>CBDCJV010000002.1:0-5206099 GCA_965217895.1 Waterburya sp. | reverse complement strand
CGGATGTTCCAGCGTGGGTATCTGAAGTGAACAGCAAGGTACAGCTAGAACTACTTTGTATTTCAGTACCCTGGAAGTGTCTAAAGTGTCCGAGGATCAGCTCTCACCTGCTTTCTCGACTGCCTGATCCCTCTGTATCATTGCCGGCCACGTCACTCCGCGACATCTACCGTCGGCATCAGAGAGTCACTGTATCTTAGATCAGTCGAAGATTCCGAAAGTGTGCCCAACAGGGTGTTTGGTGACTGAAGAAATAGAACACACATTTTGACAGCAATAATCGACGCGAAGGCACCTGCAGCGGCGAACGTGGCCTCCAATACCAGCGCAAGGAAGATTATAAAGTATGCCTGCTTCATTGGTGCAACTTCGGACAAGGCAACGCGCCTATCTAGCTTCGGTGGACCGAGCATGCATACAATATTTCCTAGCTGGCCCCGGACATGCTCGGTGACAACCTAGGCATGATTCACGGAGCCTATCCGTGCATCACTAGACGGATGGCCGACACACTCCCACCTCAATCATGAAATTCTTTCCAATACGTCCTCCCAAAGAGATACTGTCAGATTCACCCTCGTCATAGGACATACAGTGCCCTCTTGCTATCATGTATCAGAATGAGGTCACATCTTTTCAAATATCAGGATGACATGTCTTAGAATGTGTAAAGGGAGGTCCGCTACCATGCGGCCAACTTGGCTTTCGTCTTGTCATGCACCTGGATATCCTGTACTCGCATAGCGACGACAAAAATGGGAAAGATCCCATACACTAATTGTCAAGTTTCAGTGATGTTGTCATCAAGGGAAGCGGGCTTTAGGCCTGTAGAATTTCAGGACATTTTGAACCCCGAATTTCTTATGCTGCGCACACTGGATGATGTAGTTTCATCTACATCAAGACTTCCAAAATATTTTGACCTGTCTCCCCCTCAATCCCAAGTTTGACCTCTCGAGGTAATCTATAAAAGATCCATCAACTCATAAGCCGGATCATTGACATTCGTCGCCCAGAACTCAGCCGTCGTCTGTATATAAAGCACCCCGTCTTCAATAAGCGGCTCGTTGTAATGCCCCTTGTTGAGCTTATCCATGATCCGGAGGACGACTTTGTTCCGCTCGACAGATTCCTTGAATCCTTCCTGCACCATATCATCGTCACCAAAACCCTTATTTTCCATAACCTCAATAAAGCCGGAGAAATATTCGAGCGTGAAACGGCCGAGGGACTTTTGCCATTCTTGCGGATAGGTGTTGCTTTGCTTACCGTTTTTGGTGTAAGCGGCAATGGCGGCGTAGTTTGCCTCGAAATTGGGGTCAAGGTCAACGTTGTCTAGAGCGAGGATCTTTTGCCATTTGGCTTTTACAGGACCGACTTTGGGGTCGTAGTCATTTTTGATGCCGCTGCGGGCGTTGAAGTCGAGGGAGTTGTCGTTGGGAGAGGTGCCGGCCTGGTTGACCGCTTCGGAGAGTTTGTCTAAACTGTCGTTGATGTTGGTGCCGAGATAGTCCTTTGTGAAGAGGATGCGGAGCATTCCATTAGCGATCTCGCATCCAGTGTAGGTAATACCGTCCTTGGTGGTTACATCCAGGGAGATTGCGTGAGAACTCGCGAGCTTGTTGAGTTCAGACTTGCCGTCCTCGCCATGGTTGTCAATGTATTTTTCGAGGCTGTTCAGGGCTCCTTCGACATATCTAGCAGATTGTTAGTCCAGTCACAGGTAACAGAGAATTAAGGCTACTGCCACAACACCGAGAACGATGCACTTACGATTTAACCATATCACTGGGGTTGTCCTTGGCATAACCATTTTGGGCGAACGTGTATATGTATGGAATATCGATATCTACCTTCCACGGCACGCCTAAAAGGTCTGAGAGCTTTTTCTCGAGGTTGGACTGCTGAGTTCCCCAGTTATCTCTGCCTAAAAAGTCCGGTCAGCGTTGCGACAAAAACTACACGAAAGCGTCTATTCAATGGTGCCATACTGTTTTTTCGAATAGCAAGCGGCAATTTGGCCTTGGGTGCTCCTGCCGTACTGGAAGCCATGGGAGCAGTAGAGTTGCTGCTAGGTGGGGTAGTATTTGATTGATCTTCAGTGGGTCTGGCGGTCGAGGATTCCGGCTTCTTATCTCCTAGGCCTAGGGATGCAGTTGCTTTGCTGAGGTCATTCGAGACTTCTGCAAATTGTGCTTTGGCTTTATCGAAGAGGCCCATTACCGTGATCTTGAGTACAGAAAGAAATTGGATTGTCAGCAGTCGTGGACATCGTCCCCTCGAAATACGCCTACACAACGTGATCACTTGATTTATTGACAGGACGAAAAAAATTGGATTTGGGATTAGTAAATGAATAGGTAACAAGCATCTTTGGTCTGCCAGCGAAATACGGCACAAAACCGGTCAATCAAGATATTTAATGTCAGCGTACTCACGCAGCTCTAACACCTCCGGCAGATCCACCGACTTCTTGCGGAACGTTATGCGGCGGCAAATGGGATGAGCGTTTAGCTTTCCTGATTCGTAGGGAGCCCCTAGCAGTTCCAGCACTTCGTCCTTTTTCAGCGACTCCCCCAGGTGAGCCCTTTCCAGTTCTGGCGTCAGCAGACAGGGCATCCTTTTTTCGCTGTTATGAATTTTGACCATCAATTCGCTGGCAGGCCGGGTCAGCATGGTATAAGTGATGCGCACCTCTCCCGTTTCGGGATCGGCCCACTCGTCCCAAAGTCCAGCAATGCTGACAATCTCTTTCTCCGCGTCGTTGGGATAGATGTAGAACGGGTAGTTCTGTTTGCCCTCGGTATGCCACTCGAAAAACCCCTACACCGGGATCAGGCAGCGTCACCCCGCCCTGGCGGCCGACCGGAAAGCGGGCTTTTCAAACATCGTCTCGTAGCGGCAGTTGATCGTCATGGTCCGCAGCTTTTTAGCGTCCGGCGCGGTCGTGACCCATAGGGGAATCAAACCCCATTCCAGCAGGGAAAGCACCTTCGGTTGCTGAACTGTAACGAGCGGCCAGTCTGACGGGCTGCCAATTTTTCCCTTCCTCCAACTTGGCCTCGTAACGGGCTTCGAGGGCAGGCTGCGGTAAATTGAGTGAGGTATGGTAACCACACGTTCATTTGATCTTTATCTCAAATAAACATCCTTTTTAGAAAATGGGATTAGTACGAACAAACTTTTTCCGGGCCAAAACGCCGTTCAGTCCTCGTCCTTTTGCGTCACCTGCACGAAGGCGCTGCGCCGGGGCGCGGGTACACGGGAGTCCTCGCCTTTCAGTCCCTTCCATAGGATTTCGTTAAAAATCCGGTCGTCGATGCGGTCCACGTCCGTGAAGTCCAGCTTTTCGGAACGCTTCGCGCTGGGCGTGAGCGCCAGGTTGACGGTGCCGAGGTCGACATTAGCGGGAACTGATACGTAGGGGGTGGCGTCCGCCTGGGCCGTGAAACTGCGGAACATGGGCGTGGCGGCGGCGTCGTACTGCGTCATGGGCGGCAGGCCCCAGGATCAGCTCCATCGTGCGCAGCATTCCCGAGGTGGAGTACATGGTGTGGTCGATTGATTTTCGCTTGACGTAGGGACTCACCACCAGCACGTTGGACCGATGGGCGTCCACATGGTCGGGGCCGTTCTGGGCATCGTCCTCCACGACGAAGACGGCGGTCTGAGGCCAGATGGAGCTTCGGCTGAGGTGTTCCACCAGCATTCCGACGGCCAGGTCGTTGTCGGCCACGCAGGCGTAGGGCGTCGGTCGGCTCACGGCCAGCCCCTGCGTGTGGTCGGCCCCCAGGCGGATGGAGTTGAAAGCGGGCACGGCCCCGGCCACCAGCAGCGAGTCGAAGTCGCGTTTCCACTGGTTCACGCGCGTGGTGTCGCGCACGTTCTGCTTGTAATAAGTATCGAAATAGGAACAGACGTGGGCAGCATCCAGGGCCGGGATATTGCCCTTGTTGGTGTCAACGAACACCCCGTAGCTGCGGTAGCTGACGCCCGGCCTTTTTGCAAAAGTCCCACAGGTAGCCCTCCTTGTTATTGGCCACGCCCCGGCGGCCCAGGCCCTCGGTCACGCCGCCCCGGCGGCCGTAGCCCGTGGGCCAGGTCTTCTCGAGGTAATCATTGGCGTGGGCGCCCAGGCTCCAGTTGTGGCCGTCGGCGCTCACCTCGGCATCGACGTAGAAGTTGTCCATCAGCACGTACTCCCGCGCCAGCCTGTGCTGGTTGGGCGTGTACTTCTCGCCGAAAAGGCAGAGCGTGGAGTCGCCGTTGCCCTCGGGCATGTCGCCGAACACCTGGTCGTAGGTGCGGTTTTCTTTGATGATGTAGAAAACGTACTTGATCGGCGAGGGATCGCCTACCTTCATCGGGATGGGGTTGCCCTTTTCTCCCTCCGTGACCAGTTCCCGCTCTTTCTTGTAGGGCGTATTGGCGTACACTTTTTTAGAATAGATGGCTAGTTCTCCCTCGCTCGGGGCGTCGATGACGCTCAGGCTGCCCTGCATCAAACTACCGATGTACTGTAGACGATTGTTGGCCCTGGGAATTTCTCCCAGATGCGACTCCGATCGTACTTCGGGACTAACCGGCTGCGGCCCCAGCGGGTTGGCGAACGAGGTGAACCCCTTGCCGTTGGCCACGAATATCCGTCGGCCCGCCACACGCACGCTGGTCGGGTACCAGCCCACCGGGATGAAGCCCTTCGAGCGGCTGTCGCCCGGCTCGCTCACGTCGAAGACAGCCAGTGAGTTATTGTCGGCGTTGGCGACGTAGAGCGTTTTTTCGTCAGGTGAAAGCGCCAGGCCGTTCGTCACCGTTCCCGAGGGGGAATCGGGGTAGAGGGCGGCGTTGAGGATTTCCACCACCCGTTTTTGACGCGTGTCGATGACGGACACGCTGTTGTCCCCGGCGTTGGCCACGAACAGGAACGAACCTTTTTTATTTAGTTTTATTTAGAATCAACTCATTGGGATTGGTGCCAACATCAATAGTACCCATTATCTTTCTCGTATTCGTGTCGAAAATCCCGACCTGCTTCCCGCCCCAATACGAGATGTAAAGCGTTTTCCCGTCGGGCGACAATACACAGGTGTAGCCCTCGTATCCCAGCTCCTCATGGTGCAGGATGCTTTTGGTTTTCAGGTCCAGCACGTACAGTGAATTGTTTTCCTTAGTCACTACGTAGAGCAGGTTTCGGCGGTCGTCGATTTCCAAGCCCACGGGCGAGATTTTTTCCGGCCAGGCTTTGCCCAACACCAGGCTGTCACGTAATGCTAGTCGATTGTTCGCTACCGCATATTGCCGGATCACGTTGTCATTGCCGCCGGAAGCGTAGAGAAACTTGCCGTCGCCGCTGAATTTCAGCCCGTAAAAGGACTTCGGTATCTCGACGCTGTGCAGCATTTTCTCGCCCACGGCGTCGATCAACTAGATCGTTTGGGTGCTTTGGCCGTTGTTGGTGACGGCCAGCAGCTTGCCCGACGGGGCCACGGCAATGTTCAGTGGCAGGTCGCCCAGCGCGACAGAGCGGCCCACCGGGGTCAGCGACCAGCCGTTGGGCAGCATCACCCGCCGCGCTTCGAGTGCCGCGTCCAGCTTTTGCAGCGGGTCGCCTTTTTTCTGGGCCAAAAGGGCGGAGAAAAAGGCAAGAAAAAAGGCAAGGGTTAGGTATAGTCTCATTAGTAGTTTTCAAGAAAAGAAAGTGTCAGTACGCCCGCTCAGAATTTCGGTTGCCAGGCCGGAATGCCCAGTCTGGCCACCTCACGGCTTGCTTCCGCCAGGTTGTTGACCAAAATAAAATCGACGCCCTCGGCGAACAGTCCCGCCAGTTCATCGGTCGATTGGGCATAGTAGTAGTTGACGGTCACTTTGTTTTGCCGCAATTTCTCCATGATTTCCCGGCGGTCTTCGCCCGGCTTGGCCCGCAGAAGCTGGATGAAACTGGCTTTCATTTTGATGGTCTCATCGACGTACAGCGGCGTGTTGGCCCGGTAGCGGTTTTCGCCGTTGCAGATCGAAACGCCCGGCACTTCGGCCCGCGCCGCCCTGGCCGCCTTTTCCCCGCAGGTCAGGAACGCCTGGTGCATCCGCCCCGACCTGGCCAGCATTGCCGCCGCCGCCCGGCCCACCGCCTCGTCGCCTTTGAGGTGGCAGTTGAGCCACACGTTGCGGGGCATCATGGCGAGGGTTTCCTCGAAGGTCGGGATGGGCGTTCCGGCGAAGGCGGGGTCTTTCTTCCTGCCCGCGTCCAGCTTTCTGATTTCGGCAAAGGTCAGTTCCCCAACGCTTCCGTGGACCGTCGGTGGTGCGGTCGACGGTTTCGTCGTGCATCAGCACCAGTACGCTGTCGATCGTTAACTGGATGTCGAACTCGATCATCTGCGCCCCCAGCCGGATCGCCTCCCGGAAGGCGGGGAGCGTGTTCTCGGGGTGCGTGTCCAGGCAGCCCCGGTGGGCGCATAGCCCCCGCTCCGGCATGATCACGGCGGTTTCCTGGGCGAAAGCCAGAGCCGGAAGAAGACTCGCAAGACAGGATAGCAAGATACGCTTGCCGCTGATTATCAATTTTTTACCAATCATATTTTTCATAAAACAAAACCACTACTTATCCCACCAAACCCTAATGTCGCTGTTGTCGCCGCCCATCGAGGCCACCGCCCCGGCCAGGGCCTCGGGATTCAGCGATTGCAGGTAGGTCGGGTACGGCACCCGCACGGGGAATTTGTTCTCCGCCGGAATGCCCGCGCCGCGCGGCAGCACGGAGTAGCCCGTCCGCCGTTTCTCGAACCAGGCCTGGTAATCTACGAAGAAATAGGCGTAGTACTTCTGCAGCATGATTTGTTCCAACTGCTGCTCCTGGCTCTGACTGGCGTCGTAGGCGATGCCGGGCTGCTTGAGGAATCCGGCGGGCATGGCCGCGCCCCACTGCGTGAGGGAGGCCGCGATGCCGTTTTCGTAGTGTTTTTCGGGCGTGGCCCCGGTAGTGAAGCCTTTCAGAGCCAGTTCGGCCTTGATGAACTCGACTTCGGCGTAGGGCATCATTACGCCCAGTTGCGGCAGCGTTTTGAGCGCGTCCGTGTAGCTGGAATTACTGCCCACGGTGTATTCCTGGGAAGCAGGGTACCCGCTGTCGATACCGCGATAGACGTTCTCCGCCCCCACCTTGACCTGGGTACTCCACACCGCCCGGCGCGGGTCGTTGGTGGCGTTCAGCTTGTCCAGAAAAAACTTGGTGAAGTACGTGCCGTCGCGCCAGTCCACCTGCCGGGCGTTGAAGTAGGGGTTGTAGAACGGAAACGTGCCGGGATAGCGGAAAATGGCCTCGTCGGCGTTGCTGGTGAAAACGGGATTCTTGACCGGATCGGACAGGATGGCCGCGATGCGCTCTTTGACATTGACTTCCCCCTCCCGCTTGGAAATCCGCAACAGCAGCCGCAGCCGCAGTGAATTGCAGAATTTTTTCCACTTGACTATACCGAGATTCTTCCCGCCCGACAGCGCGTTGGCGTTGTAGAGCATATCGCCGCCGTAAGTCAGGGCTTTGGTATCGTCGAAGAGCGTATTTGCCGTTTCCAGGTCCTGCAACAACTTAGGGTAAATGTCCTTTTGCTTGTCGAAAGTCGGCTTGAAGTTCCCTTCCAAGGCCTTGGTGGCCTGGGAATAGGGGATGTCGCCGTACAGGTCGGTCAGGATCGAGTAGGTCCAGCTCTTGTACACCAGTGCGATGGCCTTGTAGTTGTTCTCCTTCAAGCGGTCGGAGATCGCATAGATGTCCTCGATGTCGGTCAGGTAGGTGTAAAAGTTCGTCCAGACGCCCGCGCCGGGATTGACCACGTAGCGGTGCAGCCCGGTGCCCCCCGCGCTGGAACGCGGGGCGTCCACCTGCATGAGCTCGTGCGTGAAATTGCGGCCGGCGTTGATCGTCGTGTTGACGAGCTGGTACTGCAACTGGCCCAGCATCACGCCGGGCGTGATTTCCTTGGGGCGGTTGGGGTCGGTGTTGAGTTCCTCGAAGTTATTGGTGCAGGAAATCAATAGACTAAGGAACAGGAGGCAACTGGTGGAAATGCGCTTGAACATGGAATCGGTCGGTTAGAATTTCAAAGTCAGGTTGGCCCCCATCGAGCGGGTGGAGGGGAACTGGGCCAGTTCCACGCCCGGCGTGAGCGTGCCGTTGTTGAGATTGCCGCCTTCGGGGTCGAAGCCGGGGAATTTGGTGAAGTTGAACAGGTCGCGGCCGAAGAGGGCCACGCTGGCCGAGCGTACGCCCACGCGGCCCAGCAAGGCGGGCGGCAGGTTGTACTCGACCCGTGCCTCCCGGATTTTAAGGAAGGAGGCGTCGAAGATGTTCGTCTCGGCGTTGCTGAGCGCGTAGTAGTTGTCGTAGTACGAGCTGGCGGGGACACTCTTCGTGTTGGGCACGAAAGTGCCGCATTGATCGCTGGAAAGTAATTCCTAACTGCACCAGCATATCGTCCTCCCCGCGACAGTGTTGTTGATAATATTCAACTAAATAGTCGGGTAGAAAATGCCACATATCATCCATTAGCAGTGTAGGCGGAATTCCCGCCATGCCCACAGGGATAACATCAGCGTAAAGAATGCCATAGTGGAAATCTTTTTGCTCATCTGGTACTTGTTTGGCTTGAGCGTTATAAGATTTTGTGCCACGAAAGGGCGAAGTACGATAAAAAACAGTTTCTACATAAGGTAAGGCAGCCTCGTATAACCAGGTAAAGCCCTGGGATTTAGGAATGATTTCATAGCATTCATCTCCAATATAGACATGATGGTAGATTGGTCTACCTGCCACAGCAAAAATGCCGTTAACTAGGAAATCCATTGCTTCTTTAACGGTGGTCATTTTACCCTCGTCGTAGAGATCGGACATTTCGAGAAACACAGGACACATCACTTCCCAAAATAGTCCCAAATTAGAATAGTAAGATAGCTGTCGCACCTGTTCGAGAAACATATCAGGAAACAGCCTATACATTCCCAACATTACGGGATTAGATTTAAAGTATGCTTTGATTGCCCGATCTGCATTGGCTTTATATTCATCGCTATCTAGATAAGCGTTGAACGTGGGATTTGTATCCTCATGCCAAAACATTGCCCGCATACAGGCTTCAGCAAACTCCATATTAATGCGATCGTGATTGAGGTGATGCAGTAACTTGGACATTTTACCTGTTTCACCTTTGGCAATAAACTCTAATAGTTCGGGGTGTGCCGATGCTTCACCGCGCCATACCTGGAGATCTGCATTCTTGCCTGCATAGTGATTGGGTAAGTCGAGATATTTCTGTGGCAAAAAGTATTTGAAAAAAGGTAGAGGATTTAAGAAAACTCGTTCGGCAATATAAAGTAAATCCCGCCAGTAAAAGTCCATTGGTATAGCATAGGCTTTATAGATACCGATGATTTGCATTAAGTTTTCGGGGGTATCGGGTAGCATTGACCCTCCCGCCTCTAAACGATGAATGACATCGGCAAAGGGATGTTTTAAAGGTGGTAGTTTGGTTTGAGTTTGAATCATGGCGATCGCAGTTAATTAGTTAGAACAGTAAAGTTATTGGTTTCCAAGTGGAGAGTGAAGAGTAGGCGAATATCGTAGTTGTTCATTGTTCACTGCCACAATAGTTGTATTGATTGGATGACTGGCGATAATACTAAACTCAGCAAGGTTAGTTAACCAAATTGGTTGTATTCCCAAAATGACTATGATTAAAGCCAAAATCAATGCGGGCAAACGTTCGGCTAATCTTACTTGAGGATATGCCTTTGGAGTCTGGCGACAGTCAATTTTGCCAAAAAATGCTTTATTTAGCATAATGACAAAGTAAACCGAAGTTAAACCAGTAGCAATTAAGCAAAGTATTGTAAAAATCGGAAATACGGTAAAACTTCCTTGAAAAGAAATATATTCGCCGATAAAACCAACCATCCCAGGTATTCCTGCACTCGCCATGACAGCTAGAATCATCAAGCCACCGATGAGGGGTAAACCCCGTTGGGGATTCATCAAGCCTTTGAGGACATTGAGATCGCGACTCCCAGTTTTGGTTTCCACAACCCCAACTAGGTAAAATAAGAGTGCCACAATCAAGCCGTGAGCAAACATTTGGCAAATTGCCCCAGATATAGCGATAGAAGTACCTGCTGCCGTTGCCAAAACCACAAAGGCAATATGGGCAATGGAACTATATGCCACCATTTTTTTGATGTCAGTTTGGGAAATGGCAACAAAGGAAGCATACAAAGCACTGATCGCCGCGATCGCCGCTAGCCAAAAAGCAACATCATTCCATAACTGAGGAAATAATCCTAAACCAAAGCGGATTAAGCCGTAAGTTGCTAATTTTGAAAGTATTCCTCCTAAAATTATTGATACTGGCGTGGATGATTCTGTATAGGCATCGGGCAACCAGGTATGCAGGGGGACAAGGGGGGTTTTGATAGCAAAACCGATGATTAAAGTAATTAAAAGAATTAGCTGTTTGCCATAGGGTAAAACCTGAGTTTGAACCATCCCATAGTCAAAGCTACTGTCGGTTAAAAAGGCAATTCCTAAAAATCCCGCCAGCACAAAAATACCCGAAAATGCCGTATATAGTAGATACTTTGTACCTGTATAGCTGCGATTTTCGCCACCCCAAATGTTAATTAAGAGGTAGGTAGGAATTAATTTTACTTCGTAGAAGATGAAGAATAAAAGCAGGTTTTGCGCTAGTAATACCCCATTAATACAGGCTGCCAAAATTAAGATTAGACCGTAAAAAAGTCTAGGTCGAGCCAAAGTATTTTTATCTTTCTGAGCTATATCACTACTATATATAGCAAGACAAATTAATAGGTTATTGAGGATAACTAAAGGTAAAGATAAACCATCAATTCCCAAATTGTAATTTAAGCCTAAAACCTCAATCCAAGGTAAAAATTCAGTAAACTGCATCCCCTGAAGTTGGAAGTCGTAATTAGGAATTAATAGCAGGGAAAGTGCTAAAGAAATACCACCTATGACCAAACTCACCGTTTGCATTAATTGCAATTTCTGTTGAGGTAAACAGGTAATAATTAACGCTCCCAGAATGGGAAGCCAAACTAATAAACTAAGCATGAGTTAAAGTATTGAAAATGAATAATTGACTGTTCGCCGCCCTAAAAGGCTTTGATTCAAGTTCCTGCGGGGATAACAATATTTCCTACATTGCGAACTACAAAAATATTGCCAAATCCCTGGTCGAAAAGGATTTTTAATTGTAATAGTCGTCTTTTAGAAGTTGATAAACTGTATTTCATGTTTTTAGAAAGTTAATAATTTTAGAGTGTTAAAGCAAACATTAAGCCCAGCAAAATAGTTCCCAGCACAATTGACAGGAAATAAAATTGTGATTGACCAGAAGTACTATATTTAAGTGTCTGTCCGCTAAATAAAGTACTGATACCCACTAAATTTACTGCGCCATCAACAATATAGCGATCGCACCAGGCAACAATTCTAGAAGTTATTCCAATTAAACTGACAACTGTTAAACGATAAATATCTTGAATATAAAGATCGTTAGCCAGTAATTTTTGCAGAAACGGAGGAACTAACTCGACAGGTTTATTTTTGCTTTCTTTTAGATAGAAAAATGCACCCAAGCTAAGACCAGTAATACTTGAACCAATTAAAAGCAACGCTACCTTTTGATCTAAATCAGCCCAGGTGGGAAGTAAGTTAAACTGCTGCAAAATCAAAGGAAAATGTAGGACAACTCCCGTTAAGATAGTCATTGGCAAGATCATTGCCCACAAAACTTCGGGGCAACGTTTACTCATTGCCTGGATTTTACCGCCAAATACTAAGCCAAATACCCGCATTAAACTAAAAGCAGTTAACCCGTTTACCAAGATCAGTACTGCAAATAAGATGGGCTGTGCATCTAGTAAATAATCCCCTAATTCCAGTAATGCCCAAAAGCCACCTAAAGGAGGAACGGCAATTAAGCTAGCAGCACCAACTAAAAAAGCTGTACCACTTACGGGACGACGACCAAATGTACCACCTAACTGTGTAATATTTTGGGTAATATTGCTGATAATAATTGAGCCAGCACTCATATACAACAAGGTCATCGCCACAGCATGAATTAAAATCAAGAGTAAGGCTGCATGGTTTGCCCCCACCGCTACGGCAATAAAGACAAAACCCATATAGGCACTGACGGAATAAGATAAAGTCCGCTTAATGTCTACTTGAGCGATCGCAATTAAAGACGCGCTAATGGCTGTAAACGAACCCACGCCAATCATTACTAAATTAGAAATAGTTGACTGTGCTAGCACAGGCTGTAGCTGGATAAGAACATAAGCCCCCGTTGCTACCACAATCGAGTTACGTAGCATGGAGGCGGGAACTGGTCCTTCCATCGCTTCATCTAGCCATAGCTGCAAGGGAAACTGAGCGCATTTAGCTAAAGGACCTGAAATCAAAGCCAAACATAGCAAATTAGCCGTCAAGGGACTTAAGTTAGTCACCTTGGACCACTCTGCCAAGTCGTCATAGTTCAATGTACCTGTAAAAGACCAAAGGGATATTATACCGATCAGTAGCAATAAATCTCCTACCCGCTTTGTCCAAAAGGCATCTCTTGCCCCTGTAACTACCAGAGGTTGAGCAAACCAAAAGCCGACAATTAAGTAAGTAGCTAAGGTGAGCAATTCTAAAAACACATAGCTAAAAAAGAGGGTATTACATAAAGCCAGTCCAGATAAACCTGCTTCAAAAAAGCCCATCAAGGCATAAAATCTGCCCCAACCCCAGTCCATTTCCATATAGCCCACGGCATATAGCTGTGCCAGGATATTTAAACCCGTGATTAAAACTAATGCGCCGACAGTAATAGCTGAGATTTTAATATCAAAGGATATATATAAACCTGCTGCCGTTAGCCAAGGAAACCTTATTTCTTGGACTGGCTGCTGCCAAATTTCTTGTAAAGCTAAGATGCTGTGAGCAAAAGCTATACAGGTTATTGCTAAATTAATATATCCTGCTGGTCTGGAGCCAGTTTTTTTAATAATTCCTGGCGACCACATTAAGGCTAATGTCGTCCCGACTAGTGCATAGCAAGGTACTAGCCAGATACTTTCACTAAATATCTGCATAATATAATGATGCCGTTGTTAACTGCTGGTTTAAAACTAAGTAGTTTACTAAGTTGATTCTAAAAAATACTATAGATTGAAATCAATACTTTGTAAATTACTATTTATTAATTACTATGATAAGCTTAAGTGATAATAACCAGAAGACAGACCTCTTTAATGATGTAAAAGGAGTCAAAGTTAGCTATCACAAATATCCTAACCCCTTTGAGACCCTTAAGCATTGTCTTTCGCAACACTTGATCACAATTCATCTCAATCATACGGCAGTACTCAAAGAGCAATTATTAAATGCTCATCTACGAGGCGATTGCTTCAGCCACGGCGATATTTGTCTAACCCCTGCAAATATTCCTGTATTAGTAGTTTCTCCGCTAACCTATCCAATTTAGAGCAGACAATTAAAGCTTATAAGAAACGGAGTCGTTAATATCATTTAAATCTATATAAGATGATACCAATTTTAATTTTAAATATGACAGGTGATTTGTGTAGGGGCTATTGGCAAATAGCCCCTATAAGCCCTATAAGGTATATGTAAGAAACGCTATTTAATTTGGTATTATAAGACTTGCCACTGTTGATGACACTTGCCTAATTTATTCATTGATTCAAATTAGGTTAATTATCCAAAGCATCTTTAAGTGCCGTGCGGGCTGCTAAATGATTACGGGTAGAAGCAAGAATTTCTTGTTCTCTTTGTAAACGCTCTAAAGTGTCCTGCATTTCTAGCAATGCCTGCTGTTCAGATGCTACACCATACAAGTTGCTGGCTACCCAGTAAGATAGCTCGGTAGGAGAATTTGGTAAATCATTAGGAAGCTCTATTTTCTGGCTGGTGAGCTTAGCAGATAGATGAACTACATCTTTTAGTAGTTCTTCAACTTCAGTTGCCATAGGTCTTAAGTCTTGAGTCGGTGGTTTATCATCAATCCACTCTACTAAGCCAACACGATAGGGTTTTTCACGAACATATTCTAAAACTTTAAACCTTTGTTGCCCAAAAGTTAGCATTTTCATCCGATCATCAGGTAGTTTCTGAAAATGTAAAATTTCGGCACAGCAACCATATTCGGCAATTTCTCCCGTAGTGGGATCGATAGACAACACTCCAAAACGGCGATCATTTTCCAGAATTGTATTCATCATAATTCTGTAACGATACTCAAATATATGCAGCGGTAGCGGACGGCTGGGAAACAAAACGACTTCAGGAAGGGGAAATAAGGGTAGTTCTCTGACTGCGATTGAAGAAGGTGCCATCTAAACTTGTTTATATTTATAGCTAGTATTGTTACTTATTCTTTACTTTAACGGATTTTTAATCAGAACGTACATACTTAAAAACCCTCCAGAGAAAATCTAAAGGGCAGAATCATTTATTTATAGCCTAAAAATCTAAATATTAAAGTTTGACTTCAATATCAACCCCAGCAGGCAAATCCAACTTCATTAGAGCATCAATAGTTTTAGAAGAAGGCTTGTAGATGTCAATAATACGGCGATGAGTACGAGTTTCAAAGTGTTCGCGAGAATCTTTATCTACGTGGGGAGATCGCAATACACAGTAAATTCTTCTTTTAGTCGGTAAAGGAATTGGGCCAACAGCAGAAGCATTGGTTCTATTGGCCGTGTCTACAATTTTTTCACAGGAAGTATCAAGTAGACGTTGATCGAAAGCTTTGAGGCGAATGCGGATTTTTTGTTGTTGAATCGTTGCCATGTTGTTTGGTTGTCGAGGTACGGATGTTTAAAAAGGATTATAGCTTAAGAGTCGGTTATGAAATTCACCACTAATGCTAAATATACACATTATTCTCTCACAAAAGCTAGGGGAGGAGACGATATCAGTCAAGCTATTTGACTAACAAAGTCTACTCCCATAGGGTTGAGTTATTCGTTCTATTTAGGTTGTCCTACGGACTACTTAATAATCTTAGAGACTACACCAGCACCAATAGTACGACCACCTTCACGAATCGCAAAGCGCATTCCTTGCTCAATAGCGATCGCGTTAATTAGCTCTACGTTCATTTTAATGCGATCGCCAGGCATTACCATTTCCACTGCACTGCCATCATCAGCAGTGTAGTCAGTAATGGTGCCAGTTACGTCAGTTGTACGAACGTAGAACTGAGGGCGATAGTTTTTGAAAAAAGGAGTATGACGACCACCTTCTTCTTTAGTTAGTACATAAACTTCTCCTTCAAATTCAGTGTGAGGAGTAATTGAACCAGGTTTAGCCAAAACCATACCCCGTTCAATATCTTCTTTCTGTACACCACGAAGAAGTACACCTACGTTGTCTCCAGCCATACCTTGATCCAAAGTTTTTTGGAACATTTCTACGCCAGTGACTGTAGTGCTGCGGGTATCTCTAATACCAATAATTTCAATAGTTTCTCCTACTTTTACTACACCACGCTCAATACGGCCAGTAGCCACAGTACCACGACCTGTAATGGAGAAGACATCTTCTACAGCCATCAAGAAAGGCTTGTCGATTTCACGCTCAGGAGTAGGAATATAGGTATCTACCTGCTCCATGAGATCGTAAATTTTATCAACCCATGGATCTTCACCTTGCTTGGTGTCGGGTTTAGCGGTCAATGCTTCTACTGCCTTAAGAGCAGAACCAGCAACGATAGGAATATCGTCACCAGGAAAATCGTATTCGCTTAATAGCTCACGAATTTCCAGTTCAACCAATTCAAGTAGCTCTTCGTCGTCTACTTGGTCTTCTTTATTCATAAACACTACCAAGCTAGGAACACCAACTTGTTTAGCCAAAAGAATGTGTTCGCGAGTTTGAGGCATGGGGCCATCTGCTGCTGATACTACTAGAATACCGCCATCCATTTGAGCAGCACCAGTAATCATATTTTTTACATAATCAGCGTGTCCAGGACAGTCCACGTGAGCGTAGTGACGATTTTCTGTTTCGTATTCTACGTGAGCAGTGTTGATCGTGATGCCACGCGCTTTTTCTTCAGGAGCAGCATCAATATCTTCATATTTTCTCGCTTTAGCATTGCCCGTAGCAGCCAAAGCTAGAGTAATAGCTGCTGTTAAAGTAGTTTTACCATGGTCTACATGACCCACAGTACCGATATTAGCGTGTTCTTTATTACGTTCAAACTTTGCGCGTGCCATTAATGTACTTATTCCTTATTTAAATTAGTGTGTTCCCTTTATTTTTAGCGATAATTACCTCTGCTTCATTACGAGGAACCTCGCTATATTCGCTGAACTCCATTGAAAATATACCGCGTCCTTGGGTTTTTGAGCGGATATCAGTAGCATAGCCAAACATCTTGGCCAAAGGAACTTGAGCATCTATTTTTGCTATGCCAGCTTCGGAGTTCATACCTTCAATGTTGCCTCGGCGAGAATTCAAGTCTCCGATCACATCTCCTAAGAAATCTTCAGGAACTTCAACCTCAACTTTCATCATTGGCTCTAAGACCACAGGAGAAGCTTTTTTTACTGCTTCTCTGACTGCCATCGAACCAGCAACCTTAAAAGCCATTTCATTTGAGTCTACATCGTGGTATGAGCCATCAACTAAAGTAACTTTGACATCTATCAAAGGATATCCTGACAAGATACCAGATTCACAGGTTTGTTTCACCCCTTGTTCAATGGCAGGGATATATTCTTTGGGAATAGTGCCACCGACAATTTTGGAAACAAACTCAAAACCACTTTTCGCTTCAGCAGGTTCAATTTCTAATACGGCATGACCATATTGACCTTTCCCGCCACTCTGCTTGATGTATTTACCTTCGGCTCGACTGCTTTGACAAATCGTCTCACGATAAGCTACTTGAGGTTTACCTACCGTAGCCTCAACATTAAACTCCCTTAACATTCTATCTACGAGAATTTCTAGATGAAGTTCTCCCATTCCCGCAATTACAGTCTGGTTAGTTTCAGGATTAGTGCTGACGCGAAAAGTGGGATCTTCGTCTGAAAGAGTTTGTAAAGCCTTTGATAGCTTTTCTACATCGCTCTTAGTCTGAGGTTCTACTGCTACAGAGATTACTGGTTCAGGAACAAATAAAGATTCTAAAATGATCGGCTGTTTATCATCACACAGAGTATCCCCGGTAGAGGCCAATTTCAAGCCAACAATTGCGCCTAAATCACCAGCCCTAAGTTCATCTACTTCAATACGGTCGTTAGATTTTAAAACCACCAAGCGCGAAATGCGCTCTTTTTTTTGCTTGGTAGCGTTGTAAACATAGCTACCTTTCTCCAAAACCCCTGAATAGACTCTTACAAAAGTCAAGCGACCAAATTTATCACTGGCAATTTTAAATGCCAATGCTGCAAAAGGTTCTTCATCACTAGAATGCCTTACGCCTTCTTCGCCATCAGGTAGCTCACCCGTAATAGGAGGTACTTCAGTAGGAGCAGGTAAGTAATCTACTACCGCGTCTAGAAGGATTTGAACTCCTTTGTTTTTGAACGCAGAGCCACACAGCATAGGCATAATAGAACCATCAATCGTACCCTTACGGATTGCTGCCTTAATTTCTGCTGTACTGAACTCCTCCTCCATCAAAAATTTTTCGAGGAGTGCTTCGTCAGTTTCGGCAATAGATTCGATTAACTTAGCTCTATATTCTTTAGCTTTAGCCTGTAGCTGTTCGGGAATTTCAATATTTTCTATCTCTTTTCCTAAATCGTCTTTGTAGATGATAGCTTTCATCTCAACCAAATCTACAATCCCTTCAAACTCTCCCTCACTGCCAATAGGAATCTGAATTGGCACTGCATTGGCTTGAAGGCGATCTTTAATTTGCTCATGAACTTTAAAGAAATTTGCTCCTGTACGATCCATTTTGTTGACAAAAGCGATTCTTGGCACATTATATCTATTTGCCTGCCGCCAAACAGTCTCAGACTGTGGCTGTACACCGCCTACAGAACAAAATACAGCAATCACACCATCAAGCACGCGCATCGAACGCTCAACTTCAATTGTGAAGTCTACGTGACCTGGGGTATCAATAATATTGACTTTATGATCTTTCCAGCTTGTAGTGATGGCAGCAGCGGTAATGGTAATTCCTCTTTCCTGCTCTTGCTGCATCCAGTCCATAGTGGCTGCACCATCATGAACTTCTCCCATTTTGTAGGCGATGCCCGTGTAAAAAAGAATACGTTCTGTTGTTGTCGTTTTGCCCGCATCTATGTGAGCAGCAATGCCTATGTTTCGCACTTGCTCAAGCGGTATAGTACGTGCCACAAGTACCTCCTTGCATCTTGCAGGATGAAATTGCTAAATGTTTACCTACAGTCACAGCAGGCTTCGCCCGTGTAGGGCGGAGTAATCTGTGACCTTTTTTAACGTCGCTTATAATTCTATACTTTTATTAAATTTTATTTAAAATTGAACTGCTTTACTATGGGGATTACCGTAAGCAGTGGGCATAAAAATATAGAAGCATTGAGTTGTTTGAGCTTAAATCAAAGATGGAATAGGGCAAATCCAGCTATACGCCTTAGCATTTTTCCTGACTCTGAATAAATTACCAGGCTATCTTATTTAATTTATCTAATCAAGGCTAAAACAACTCAGTTTAGATTTAATAACGATAATGAGCAAAAGCCTTGTTTGCCTCTGCCATACGATGAGTTTCATCCCTCTTTTTCATAGCTCCTCCAGTTTCATTAGCAGCGTCCATAATTTCGCTGGCTAACTTACCTGCCATTGTACGACCGCCTCTAGAACGAGAAAACTGAATTAACCAGCGTAAAGCCAAGGTTGTACCTCTACCTTGCCTGACCTCCATAGGTACTTGATATGTAGCCCCACCAACACGACGCGCTTTAACTTCTACCAAGGGAGTCAGGTTTTTGATAGCTTGTTCAAATACCTCTATTGGTTCGTTGCCAGTTCTTTCGCCAATCATGGACATAGCATCATAAATTATTCGAGACGCTAAAGACTGCTTCCCACTACGCATAATTCTTCTAATAGTCATGCTCAAAAGACGGCTATTATAAACTGGATCTGGGGGGACGGGGCGTTTTTTCTTAGTTGAACGACGAGACATTTGCTTACTAGTTAAGTTGAGGATTATAAAATTGTGTTTTGGTCATTTTCAATCAATAAATTAATGCTACTGATCACGACCAGGAAATAACAAACTTGTTTAAACTCAAGAGACTGCTACCATTTAGGCTAATTTATTTTAAGTTTATTAAACTGAGTTTGAGATTAAGAGCAATAATAATGTTTGAACTAAATACTACTGCTCTACTGTCCAGAAAAACAAAGAAGTTCGTAAATCTGCTTCTCACTAAAAATAGCATCCTTGTCTGCAATAGCAACTCTTCAGATGAGGATGCGCTTAGTCTACACTATTTAGCGATAAAAACATTGATACAAGCCCTAAGACTTAGGTTTTTTAGTTCCATACTTGGAACGGCTTTGAGATCTGTCTTTTACTCCAGTTGTGTCTAAAGTACCGCGAACTATATGATATCTTACTCCTGGCAGATCTTTAACCCGACCTCCACGAATTAGCACAACCGAGTGTTCCTGTAAATTGTGTCCAATTCCAGGAATGTAAGCGGTTACTTCAAACCCTGAAGTTAGACGTACCCTAGCTACTTTTCTTAGTGCTGAATTGGGTTTTTTAGGGGTAGTCGTATATACTCTGGTGCAAACTCCACGACGCTGAGGGCATTCCTTGAGAGCAGGAGATTTAGTTTTCTTTTGCGACTTAGATCTTTCGCTACGAATTAGTTGCTGAATAGTGGGCATGAGTTATTAGCTTGAGTGGTTTGAAATCCTCTTAAGTTTGTTGATGTCGAAATAAGCTAACAGAGTAGCAGACAAATTACAATACTATTTTGAAAAGCGTCGCTCTGTCAACCTTGAGTATAGCATTATCATCAGCTTATGATTATGGGCATAACAGAAACAATATTGGGCTTGGCTAATATCTTATTTTTCTTTAGCAATAGCAAAAGATATGCCACAACCACAAATGTTCTTCGCTTTGGGATTATGAAACCTAAATCCGCCTCCTATAAGATCCTCAGAATAGTCTAATTCTAAATCTCCAATATATTTCCAAGAATTGGCATCGACTAATATTGTGATATTTCCAATTTCTAAAATCTGTTCTGAAGATAAAGTGGGAACATGAGCATTCTCTAATTTTAGCTGGTAATACCAACCAGAACAGCCTCCTGGACTAACAGCTAGTCGCAAAAAACTGCTTGTTTTTCTATTCCGTTGGATTCGCTGTATTTCTTTGACTGCGGATGGACTAATATCAACCATGAAAATGCTTTGCTTATAACGCCTTAATCTTTAGACTATGCTACAGCAAAACACTTTCACAGCTTCAATTTACGTGGCTTTAGTTAAAAAAATCTTTCATCTTAGTTAAAATTATTTATGAGGCAAAACTAAAAATCAACTATTGACGAGCATAATCATCACTAAAACGAATAATGTCATCTTCGCCTAAATATTGACCATTTTGAACTTCGATTAAAACTAGCTTGATTACGCCAGGATTTTCTAATCGATGAGTGGTACATTGGGGAACATATGTAGATTGATTGCTACCTAGAATCATTTCTTGGTCGCCACAGTTAACTTTTGCCGTACCAGAAACTACAATCCAATGTTCACTTCTATGATGGTGCATTTGTGAGCTTAAGCGGTGACCAGGATTAACTTCTATTCTTTTAATTTTATATCCCGCTCCTTCCTCTAAGGTGGTAAAAGAACCCCAGGGACGAATTTCTGTGGCAGTAATTCCTAGTGAATTTTGAGGAGTGGCGATCGCTTTGGCTTGCTTATTTAGGTGGGACTTAATTTCAGTTGATTGAGGCATAATAACTAAATTTGGTGACAACAGTAGTATAGATATAGACTTAAATTTAAGCGAGAAATCAAACTAACCTGCCTGCTTTTTTCTAAGCTTGCTTAGTTAAGCTGATAACAAAGATAACAAAGATAACAAATCAATTAACTAAAATCTTAGTAAATTATTGAAGCTACTAAAATATTTACACCGAATCTTCATACAGCTCAATGGAAAACATGGAAAAACTACCAGTAAACTTTAAGTGAAATTTATATTTAACCCCAATTCTAATTAACAATCGCCTCAGCGCAAAATTTCTTACTTTTCCCTCGGATGACAATTAAATATGCCGCAGGAATTAAATACAGTGCGAGCAAAGTTGCCCCCATGACTCCTCCAGCGATCGCAATTGCTAAAGGTGGCCAAAATTCCCCACCACCTAATAACAGAGGTACAAAACCGATAGCAGTAGTTAACGTGGGGTGGCAATAACGTGACGAGTAGAATGTAAAACTACTTCTCTAATGGCTTTTTTATTACCTGTATTGGCAATGGGATGTTGTTGAATAGCAGCCAATACCACAATCGAATCATTAATTGCTACCCCAATTAAGCCCACCGTACCGATAATCGGATTGAAACCAAAAGAGGCGATCTCCACTACACCCATAACAGCAGCTAGACGAAAAGAACTCAAAGATAAAACTAAAGTTGCTACCATCAGGACGAGCAAGACTCCTACAGTGGAAACCAACCCACTGAGGGCATTATTCTTTTCTTCTGCTTCCCCGCCAAATTCATAGCTATAGCCATTGGGAAGTTGCCAGTTAGCTTCGGTTAGCTGCTGTTTAAAATCAGTTAATGCTTCATCGGGTAGAGTTCCTGCGGTTAGAAAGCCTTGAACCGTATTAACTCTTTGTCCGTTGTAGCGAGTAATTTTTGCTAGTTCTGGTTTGAGAATTATCTTGCCCAAAGACGATAGGGGAATACTTTGAACTGCATCACTCGAACCATCTTGATCGGGTAACAAATCCAACGAGGTAATATTATTTAACCCAGCGCGATCGCCTGCTGATAATCTAACTCTAACGGGTAATTCTTCCGTAGATTCTAGAATAGATCCTCCAGTTGCCCCTTCCAAATCAGAATCTAACTGTTGGGCGATCGCACTACGATCTAAGCCAGCTAAACGAACTTCTTCTTCATCTGTCTGATTTCAGCCAAACTAGCGCGGGTATGAGTTATTTTATCTACACCTAATAACAAACTTCTGGCTTCTTCCCCTAGTTGCTGTAATATATTCAAGTCCGAACCAGAGATTCGCATTTCCACTGGCGCATCAAAAGGCGGTTCTTGTTCTAACTGTCGGACTAAAATACGAGCAGTAGGAAAGTTACTCTCTAAATTCACCTTGCATTTTCTTGGCTAGATCGCTCTTAGCTAGAGTATCTAGCTGAACTATAGCTTGAGCATAATTAGCTTCTTGTTCCCTGCTTCCCGCTACGTTGTAATAAAATCGAGGCGCACTTCTACCAATAAATTAGTAGACATCAGTAATATTTTCATAGAGTAACAGGCGATCGCGTATTTGTTTAGTTACGACTTGGGTTTGGGCGATGGAAGTTGCTGCGGGTAGCCCTAACTGAATCTGTAACTGATCGCGATCTGCTGCGGGGAAATATCGGCTGCGGTGAGGTTGTAACTAGCGATCGCTTCCTGGTTAATTTCCACAAGAATTTCTTCTGGGCGATCGCCAAATAGTTCAACTTCTTCTGTTCCTACAATACCTTGAATACGATCTTTTAAGACTTCCACTTGACGATCTAAAATTCCATAGTTGGGGCGATTGTCCTGTTGCCAGGTTAAAGCTGTAATTAGAGCATAAGCTTTAATTTTGAGCTTTTCTAATTCTGGTTGACTAGCATCTGCGGGTAACTCTGGCTTAACCTCATCAATTTTATTTTGTACCCGCGACCAAATCCCCTCTACCTCTTCTTTTTGCACGCTGTCTAGTAACTCAATATTAATAATCGAACTTACCAGAAATAGAGGTCGATTCATAGTCCTTTATTTCTTCTATTTCTGTCAGCTTATTTTCAATCTTATCTGTAATTAATGCCTCAATTCTGGCGGAATCAGCACCAGGTAAAAAAGTCTTGACTACAGCATTACGAGATACTAATTCTGGATCTTCTAATTTGGGTAACGCAAAATAAGAAGAGATACCCCAAACGCAGATTAAGATAATAGTGAGGATTAGTAAGCGACTGTTGCGATAAAACAGGGTAAACATAATTATTTATGATGTTGAACACTAAATGAAATGACACAAGCACTTGAAAAAAAGACTTATACAACCAAAGAGTATTTTGAATTTGAGTTAGGTTCAAAAGAACGCCATGAGTTCAACAATGGAGAAATAAGGTTAATGACAGGGGGTACACCAAACCACAATAGAATTTGCCGTAATTTACTGATTGCTCTTGAACTTGCTTTTAAGCAACAGCCATATGAAACTTTCTTTACAGATCAGCGTCTTTGGATTCCTGAACGCAATCTATATACTTATCCCGATATTATGGTTTTAGAACAACCGATTCAGCTTCAGGAAAGAAGAACCGATACGGTAATGAATCCTTGTCTAATAGCGGAAGTATTATTAAAATCGACCAAAGATTACGATCGCAGTGAAAAATTCATCGCCTATCGAACCATTGAGACTTTTCAGGAGTATATTTTGATTGACCAATATCGGATTCATGTCGAACATTACGTTAGAACTGCTGCTAATCAATGGTTGCTATCTGAATACACAGATCCTCAAGTAAAGTTGACTTTAAATTCGGTAGATATACAGCTTAAAATTGCCGATCTGTATGAAAATATTGAGTTTGCTGAAGTTTAATTACCTTAGATCTTTTTTACTAATTGACCTGGTACTGAACGATGTGTACCGCCTGTAATGATTTCATCTCCCGTTTGAAGTGTGCCTCGGACTAAAACACGATCGCCTTGGGTTTTTAATATCTCTACATATCTGCGTTCTGCTTTATTATTACCGTCTGATGACTTTACTAAAGCGTGACAAGACCACAAACCGCGATCGCCTTTTACCAAAGCGTTAATGGGCAACCAGTAGCCATCGGCATTGTTAGTTTGGGTAACAGCTAAACGGGCAATTTGTTTGTTTGCTGATTCGTCCGAATTGTCTTTAGCCAAAAAATGTATGTATTTAACTCTACGACAGGGAATTCGCTATGAGACAGAATGGGTTGAATGGTGTGAAGAAGCGATCGCCTGAGATCTTTTTCTTGATAGCTAATTGCAAACAATCCTGCATAAACATCTACGCCTTCGGGGAGTGTTAAAGTATCTTTGCTTGTAACCCAAAGAATACTAAATATCTAGATGCAGTTAGCCCCAGAGAGTTAGAGGTTTTGCAGTTGGTTGGTCGGGGCAAAAACAACCGTAAAATCGCCAACACCCTATATTTAAGTATGGGAACAGTAAAAAATTACATTACCCAAATTCTAAGTAAATTAGAGGTGCGCGATCGCATTACTGCTGCTCTTTGGGCATAGGAAAATTTAAGCTAAAATCGCTAAATATCTAAACTGGTCTGCGGATATTCCTCTACGATCTTTAATAATTTCCGTACTTTATGTAACCAAATATTATTAAAATTTAGGTATGAAAAGAATTTATGCTTTTATTATGCTGATTCGATAATGCACACAAATGACTATATCGAAATTTTGGCATATTCGAGCCTAAAGATATTATGCAGTAGCGAGTAACAAATTATCGGTAGTGTTATACTATCTGGAATATTCTAATAATTATCTTTAGCTACCTATTTGATTACTCTTCAATTACTCAACTATCAAAAGCTAGTTTGTAAAATCTTATACCGATAAAGTACGATATCCATTTGTATTCTGTGAATAACTGAATGTGCATCATTTTTATCAGTATTTAATCAATTTTTATATTTTTAGCTTTAAAAACAAAACTGAAATAGCGATCGACTGTTTAAAAGTTATCTAAAATAATTTATTACATCTGTATGAGCAAGCAAGAAATGGAATCAAAAGAAGCAATAGGTAGTAATGTGCATCAATCTCAATTATCTGGTAAGTTAGTAAACAAGCCTTTTCAGGGTCAACGTTGGTTAGTAGAAGAAAGAGACGCTTGCGGTGTAGGGTTTATTGCTTACCAAGATGGTCGGCAAAGCAATAAGCTAGTACAGCAGGCTCTTAAAGCTTTAGGATGTATGGAGCATCGTGGCGGATGCAGTGCCGATCGCGATTCTGGAGACGGTGCAGGTGTTATGACTTCATTGCCTCTCAAGATTTTTGCTGCTTGGTTTGCAAATAATAATATCCTTCAGCCACCAGAAGAAGCTTGGGGTGTGGGAATGGTATTTTTACCTCAAGCAAAAAGTCAGGCTGAAGAATTAAAGAGGTTTATCGAAGAAACAGTAAAGCAGGAGAATCTAACGGTATTAGGTTGGCGAAAAGTTCCAGTTAGTCCCGAAGTATTGGGGGAACAGGCAAGAGCCTATCAGCCTCATATTGAGCAAATTATTGTTAGTTCGCCAGACAATCTGACGGGGGATGATTTAGAGCGCAAACTTTATATAGCGCGATCGCGCGTGGGCAAAAGACTATCGGATGATTTTTATATCTGCTCTTTTTCGTGCCGTACTATTGTCTATAAAGGCATGGTGCGCTCGGTTATTCTAGGTGAATTTTATCAAGATTTAGCCAACCCAGATTACGAAAGTAGCTTTGCTGTTTACCATCGTCGCTTCAGCACGAATACAATGCCCAAATGGCCCTTCGCTCAACCAATGCGGATGTTGGGTCATAATGGCGAAATAAACACTCTCTTGGGCAATATTAACTGGATGTCCAATCGGGAGAAAGAACTAATTTCCAACTCTGGGGACGCATCTTTGCCTGGTTGGACTCAAGCTGAAATTGAAGGATTAACGCCTATTGTCAACAATGATAATAGCGACTCCTATAATTTAGATAGCGCAATGGAATTATTAGTGCGAACTGGTCGCAGCATTCCTGAAGCAACTATGATTCTAGTTCCAGAAGCATATAAAAATCAACCATCCCTCAAAGAATATCCTGAGATAGTTGATTTTTATGAATATCATAGTGGACAGCAAGAGCCTTGGGACGGCCCTGCACTACTAGTTTACAGCGATGGCAAAACCGTTGGTGCAGTTTTAGATCGCAATGGCTTGCGTCCTGCCCGCTATTGCATTACCAAAGATGGTTATGTAGTTGTAGGTTCAGAGACAGGGGTTGTAGATTTGCCCGACGAGGAGATAGTAGAAAAAGGTAGATTAGGCCCTGGTCAAACTATAGTAGTCGATCTGCAAACAAAAGAAGTGTTGCGCAACTGGGAGGTAAAACAGCGTGTTGCTAAAGCGAATCCTTATGGAAAGTGGATACAGCAACATCGCCAGTCCGTTGAACCTCAATATTTTGGGACTGAAAACCTCATAACTTCTGAGAAGTTATTACAACGGCAAACTGCCTTTGGCTACACCGCTGAAGATCTCGAATTGATTATTCAGTCAATGGCAATTAACGGTAAAGAGCCAACTTTTTGTATGGGGGATGATATTCCTTTAGCGGTGCTTTCAGACAAGCCAAGGCTATTATATGACTACTTTAAACAAAGATTTGCTCAGGTAACAAATCCCGCGATCGATCCTTTGCGAGAAAGCTTAGTTATGTCTTTGTCGATGCAGCTAGGAGGCAAGGGAAATCTGCTCAACTTAAAACCTGAAGATGCTAGACTGCTGAAGTTGGAATCTCCTGTGCTAAATGATGAAGAATTAGCTGGTATCAAGGCTTCGGGCTTTAAAACTCAAGAATTATCAACCCTCTACAAAATTTCTACAGGCCCAGATGGATTAAAAGAGGCGGTAAACCAGCTTTGTCAAAAAGCTACTGCTGCGGTGCAGACTGGAGTGGAAATAATTATTTTGAGCGATCGCTCTGGTACGCAAAAGATTGGCACAGAATATAGCTATATTCCTCCCTTAATGGCAGTTGGAGCAGTGCATCATCATTTAATACGTCAAGGATTACGCCTAAGAACATCTTTAGTGGTAGATACGGCTCAATGCTGGAGTACTCATCACTTTGCTTGCTTGGTTGGTTATGGTGCCTCAGCAATTTGTCCTTATTTAGCCTTGGAAAGTGTCCGTCAATGGTGGAACGATCCTAAAACGCAAAAATTAATGCAGAATGAGCGGATTGAGTCTGTAAGTTTGGACAAAGCTCAGAAGAACTATCGCAAGTCTATTGAAGCGGGATTACTTAAAATTCTTTCTAAAATGGGAATTTCTTTGCTGTCCTCCTATCATGGAGCGCAAATCTTTGAAGCATTAGGTTTAGGAGTAGATTTAGTTGACTTAGCTTTCGCTGGTACAACTTCTCGTTTGGGTGGTTTAACCGTATCTGAGTTGGCTCAAGAAGTTGTTGCTTTTCACCACAAGGCTTTTCCAGAAATTCACGGTAAAAAGCTGGAAAACTACGGCTTTGTCAAGTACAAAAAAGGTGGAGAATATCATATGAACTCCCCTGAAATGTCCAAGGCATTGCATCAAGCTGTAGCCAGTAGAGATTATGACCACTACGAGCTTTATAAAAAACATCTTCATGGACGACCAGCAACGGCACTACGGGATTTATTGGACTTTAAACCAGACCGTAAATCTATTCCCATTGAAGAAGTAGAATTAGTAGAAAGTATCGTCAAACGCTTTTGTACTGGAGGAATGTCCCTTGGTTCTTTATCGCGGGAAGCTCATGAAACCTTAGCCGTAGCTATGAATCGAATTGGCGGAAAGTCTAATTCAGGAGAAGGAGGGGAAGATTCAGTTCGCTTCAAAGTATTAAACGACGTTGCAGCAGATGGAAAGTCTCCTACCTTACCTCATCTTAATGGTTTGCAAAACGGCGATACTGCTAGTTCTGCCATCAAGCAGGTGGCATCAGGACGTTTTGGAGTTACTCCTGAATATTTAATGAGTGCCAAACAGCTAGAAATCAAGCTAGCTCAAGGGGCAAAGCCAGGAGAAGGAGGACAGTTACCAGGGAAAAAAGTCAGCCCTTATATTGCTTCTCTGCGTCGTTCTAAACCTGGAGTAACCTTAATTTCTCCTCCACCGCACCATGATATTTACTCGATTGAGGATTTGGCACAGCTAATTTTCGATCTCCACCAAATAAACCCTAGTGCCAAAGTTTCAGTCAAATTAGTAGCAGAAATAGGCATAGGCACGATCGCAGCAGGGGTAGCCAAGGCTAATGCTGATGTGATTCAAATTTCAGGACATGATGGAGGTACAGGGGCATCACCCTTAAGTTCTATCAAACACGCAGGGGTATCTTGGGAATTAGGGCTAACAGAAGTACACCGAGTATTGCTAGAGAATCAACTGCGCGATCGCGTTTTATTGCGGGCTGATGGTGGCTTAAAAACTGGCTGGGATGTGATTATGGCTGCGCTGATGGGCGCAGAAGAATATGGCTTTGGTTCAATTGCGATGATTGCCGAAGGCTGTATCATGGCAAGAGTTTGTCACATGAACACCTGTCCTGTAGGCGTGGCGACTCAACAGCAGCATTTGCGAGATCGCTTTAAAGGTATTCCTGAAAATGTGGTTAACTTCTTTTACTTTGTGGCCGAAGAAGTAAGACAGTTGTTAGCAAAATTAGGCTATCGCCATTTAGATGAAATTATTGGACGTACTGATTTACTGGTTCAAAATTCTGAAGTAGAGATTGCTAAAACCAATGCTTTAGACTTAAGCTGCCTAATCGATTTGCCAAGTGTTAAAAGCGATCGCAGTTGGTTAAAGCATGAAGAGGTTCATACCAATGGCAAAGTACTAGATGAGGAGATCTTAGCCGATGACCGAGTAGCTGAAGCGATCGCTAATCAAAGTCAAGTCATCAAAGACGTAACTATTATCAATACCGATCGCAGTGTAGGCGGGCGAATATCAGGTGCGATCGCCTCAAAATATGGCAACAGCGGTTTTGAGGGAGAGATCACTTTAATATTCAAAGGTTCTGCTGGTCAAAGCTTTGGAGCATTTAATTTACCAGGAATGAAGATGATCCTCTCTGGTGAAGCGAATGACTATGTTGGCAAAGGAATGCACGGGGGCGAAATTATTATTGCTCCCCATACCAAATCTACCTATGATGCTGCTACCAACGTAATTGTGGGTAATACCTGTCTTTATGGGGCAACTGGAGGCGCATTATATGCCAATGGACGGGCTGGAGAAAGGTTTGCAGTCCGTAATTCTTTAGCAAAAGCTGTGATCGAAGGTGCGGGAGATCACTGTTGTGAATATATGACAGGCGGTTTAATAGTAGTCTTGGGAGAAGCCGGGCGTAATGTTGGCGCAGGGATGACAGGCGGTTTAGGTTACTTCCTAGATGAAAATAATACTTTTTCTGATAAAGTTAATCCCGAAATTGTCAAAATTCAACGAGTTAATTCTCCCGCAGGAGAAAAACAGCTAAAAGAAATGATCCAAAAGCACGTTGAGAAAACTGGCAGCCCCAAAGGAAAAACTATTCTAGCTGATTGGAACAATTATTTAGGTCAATTTTGGCAGGTAGTTCCTCCATCAGAAGCAGATAGTCCAGAAACTGGTGCAGCAGAAACCAAGACTTTGACCTCTGTGTAGTCCACAATCGAGCATTAAATACCTTAATCTTAATAGTTCAGGGCGATTTTCAGTTAAACTGCGATCGCCCTTTTTGATATTCTGCTCATACGCCGACTTTTAGTAAACAATTGTTTGATTTTAGCTTTAACCTTGAAAACCTCTAATAATCCTGCTACAAGTTAAAACATAGAAACTTAAGTTTATTTTTAGGACAATATCTTCAGCGTAGTTTACTTTTTAAATATCATTCTTAAATTAGTAGTTTATTATTTATGACAAATCCATCTCCTCAAGATCCGCAAAACCCGATTCCAGAACGCAGAAGAAGACCTGCCTCTGGTGTAACTTTTGATGAAATGATCGGCATAATTGTCGCCTTTACAACTATTGGGGCAATATTATTTTGGACGCTAGGCGGAAAAAAAGGCGGTCTTGCCAATTTTGGGGGTTTAGTTGGAGGCAATAGCTTACTTTCTAACTCTGATACCACCTCAACTGGTTTTGGTTTAAATAATGGAGTTATTAGTAACTCAAAATCCAATACCAACGCTAGCATCACAAAATCTGATGAGCGAGAAATAATTAATAAATTACGTCAGTCAGAATCACCCGTTGCTTTTGTTCCTCCATCTCAAGAACTTAATTTACCCCCTAAAGTCAAAAAGCAATCTTATCAGCTTGATTCTGGAGCAAAGCTAGTTCCTTTAGCTGGAGTTGCTGTCCCTGCTCTGACAGCTAAACCAGAGCAAAATAAAAATAATATTACTACTCAAGCTCCTGCCAAGAAAAAGCCACAGTCACCTGCTCCCATTGAAGCTCCTAAGAAAAAGCCACAGCCACCTGCTTTCGTTGAACCTCCCGCTAAGAAAAAGCCACAGGCAATTGTTCCCATTGGAATACCTAAAGATATTACCAAGGACAATTGGATTTATCCGTTTGTAAAGCAGATGAGTGATAATGGGTTAGCTAGTACCTTGATAGGCGATAAAAACTTTGAACCAAATAAGCTGATTACCAGAGCTAGTATGGCTACTTTAATTAGCCGAGCTTTTGATATGCAGCCTGAAACTCAAGGAATTAGAAAATTTAATGACGTAAGTAATGGAAATGAGATCGCGGTCGATATTGATAAAGCAGTTCGCCTTGGCTTTATGAAAGGCTATTCTAAAAATACGTTTCGTCCTTTAGAAAATATCCCTCGCTATCAGGTATTGGTTGCTCTGGCAACAGGACTAGGTTTAAAACCATCTCAAAATGCCGACCAAGCTCTTCAAAAACTTAAGGGTAGTGAAAACCTACCCGATTGGGCAAAAGAACAGGTAGCTGCTGCTTATGAAGCAAAATTAATTGTTAATCGTCCTGGTTTTGAAGATTCTCTTATGCCTAATAAATCAGCAACTCGCGGTGAGGTTGCAGCTATGATTCACCAAGCTTTAGTCCAAGAAGGAAAACTAAAACCTTTGGAGTCTAAATATATTCTTAAACCGTAAAATTTATTTTAAGGGCGATCGCATCTTTACTTCAGAATTCTATTTTCAAGCTATAGCTAGTAGTTATATCTGAGCCATGATGATAGTTATGCCAACCGATAACCATAGCCCCTAGAGTAATCTATGGGGTTTTTTATTATTTTATTCTTAAATACGTATGTCTGCTCCTCCGATTCAATGGTATCCAGGTCATATTGCCAAAGCCGAAAGGCAACTAAAAGAACAGCTAAAGAAAGTTGATGTGGTCTTAGAAATACTAGATGCCAGAATTCCTTTGGCTTCTCATCATCCGCAAATCGATAGCTGGATCGGCAATAAACCGCGAATTGTAGTTTTAAATCGTCTGGATATGATTCCTGAATCAGCACAACAGGATTGGACAAGATGGTTTCAAGCACAGGAAAAACAACCATTTTTTACTAATGCCAAACAGGGAAAGGGCATCAAAGCCATTAAAAGTGCTGCTCAAGAAGCAGGTGTGGCAACAAATCAACGACGACGCGATCGCGGTATGCGTCCTCGTCCTGTAAGGGCTGTGGTAATTGGCTTTCCCAACGTGGGCAAGTCTGCCTTAATTAATCGTTTAGTGGGTCAAAAAATTGTTGTTAGTGAACGTCGCGCTGGTGTAACCCGTCAGTTACGTTGGGTAAAAATTTCTGATGAAATTGAACTGCTAGATGCTCCTGGGGTAATTCCCTGGAGATTAGAAAATCAGCAGGATGCGATAAAATTAGCTATTTGCGAAGATATTGGTCAGGCTTCTTATGACAATCAAGTTGTAGCAGCAGCAGCAGTAGATTTACTCTTAGAATTAGGCTTTGAGAAAACATTACAATCTCGCTTTAATTTTGAGCCTACAGGAATGACAGGAGAAGCTTTTATTCAGTCGGTGAGCGATCGCTCCTTCAAGGGAGACAAAGAAAGAGTCGCCCGCCAAATACTGTATGATTTTCGTACAGGTAACATGGGACAGATTTCCTTGGAGTTACCTCCAGCTTAAGTGAGAAGTAAGAAGTGATTTGAGGTAGTGAAATATAGACAGTTGTTTTTGTTAGTATTGCTAATATTTTGGCTAGGGTTTACAACCGTGGCAGATGCTTCAATGTGTGGCGATCGCAACGGGCAACAGGTGTGTATCCTTAAGCTCAAGCGGAGTGCTAAAAACTACTGGGAATATCGAGCTAAAGTAAGTATTGACGGGCAAAAGCAGAGAGACAAAGAAATTTATAACTGTCGCGATCGCACTTTAACCCGCAAAGGTAAATATCCTATTCCTTTCAAGGTCAATAGCCCAGGTGAACTTGTGTGTAATCTGTTTCAGAAATAATAAAATAATAATTAAATATATTAATTAAGCAAAATGGAAGCGATCGTCGAAGGCATGACTTTCCCCTTTACTATTCCTCAAGGATTTCGTATAACTCCAGAACAGTTTGAGCAGTTGGCTGATGCCGAACAACTAGCAAGATTAGAGTTAACCGAGAATGGAGAATTAATTGTCATGAGTCCTACGGTTGGAACAGCAGGCAGAAAAAATAGTCGGCTGACTCAAAAATTGAGAAACTGGGCAGATCGACATGGTCAAGGAGAAGTATTTGATTCCTCTACCGTATTTGTTTTGCCTAGTGGCGTAAGAAGAAGTCCTGATGTTAGCTGGATTAGATTAGAGCGTTGGAATCAACTGACTCAAGCACAGCAAGACGGATTTCCCCCCATTGCCCCAGATTTTGTAATTGAGCTTGTTAGTCCAAGCGATTTAAAAAATCAGCGATACGAAGACTTACAGACAAAGATGACGAGCGACCCCGCGTCGCCGATAGGCGCAAGACAAAGGCTTTAGCCGCATGTACGCGCGAGGATGCAAGAGTATCTAGACAATGGAGTTAAGTTAGGCTGGTTAATTGAGCCATCAGCGAAAATAGTCGAAATTTATCGCCTAGGAAAACCCGTAGAAGTATTAAATAATCCGCAAACTCTATTCGGAGAAGACGTACTACCAGGGTTTGCTTTAAATTTGACTGAAATTTTTGCTGCTTAATTGACTGAATTAGTAATCAAATCGAATAATTTAGCTAGAGAGCGATCGCTATTCCAATTGTCCATTTTCTTGATATAGTTTTCTCGATTACTATAAACAGTGTTAATTGTGTCCAACAAGCTATCTTCAGTTAAGTTTTCTTCTAAAATCACTTCGGCATATCCCTGTCTTTCAAAGACTTTAGCATTGTCAATCTGATCGCCACGACTAGACTTTTTCGACAGAGGAATTAAAATCATCGGTTTTTGAAGAGCTAGAAATTCAAAAAGAAAATTCGAGCCGGCGCGAGAAATCACCAGATCTGCTAAACACATTAAATCTGCCAGTTCATTAGCTGCATATTCAAATTGCTTATAGCCTTGGTGTTCTAAACTTCGATCTATATTGCCCTTGCCACAAATATGAATAATTTGAAACTCTTGGAGCAATTTATTAAGCAGCGAACGTACTGTTTGATTAATATATACAGAGCCAAGACTACCACCAGCAATCAAAATTACTGGTTTAGTAGAATCAAATTGGCAAAAAATCCTGCCTCTTTCGCGATCGCCCTGCTTTAACTCTGGACGTACTACGGCACCGATAAATTCTCCTTTATCTTTGGGTAAATGCTGCAAAGTCTCAGAGAATGTAACGCAAATTTTCTGAGCAAAATTCATATTGATGCGGTTTGCTAGTCCAGGTGTCAAATCAGACTCATGGGTAATTACAGGTATATTGTTTAATCGACTACTCAGCACTACAGGAACAGAAACAAAACCACCTTTAGAAAAAACAATCTTTGGTTGCTCCTGACGAATAATTTTGTAAGCTTCAATGATGCCTTTTAGCACGCGAAAAACATCGCTAAAGTTTTGCCTGTCAAAGTAGCGTCGCAGTTTACCTGTGGGAATTGCATGATAAGTAACTTCAGGAAAATCGGCAATGAGTTCCCGCTCAATTCCTGCAAAAGAGCCAATATAGACAACTTTCCATCCAGACTCAATCAATAGAGGAATTAAAGCCAAATTGACCGTAATATGTCCAGCAGAACCGCCACCCGTGAGCAAAATCTTGTTCTTCATTTTGTTCATATTTATGAGTTACTTGCGATCGCTCTTATTTGATAATCTGATTAACTAAAGGAGTTTTAACATTTATTTCGCACCTTCAATCTGAATTAGAGAGCCTGATATGACAATTGTTTATACAAAATTTGTTCTTTAAAACCACAAAACGGTAAGCGACGAACTATCAATTTCCTATTTAAACAAAATACCTGAGTTTTTCCCCTGGTGTTGATCGCAAGTTGATGGCACAATCCTATAAATCTCTTGAGCCAAAGTTTGGTAAAAATAGTTACAAAATTTACAAATGCCTAAGTTACCAGAGTAAACCAAGATAAACTTAATTTCAAAATTTAAATTATAGAAGAAAGTACGTACTAGTTTTTGTCTATGCCGTTCAAATGGACAAATTGGATCGCAAGTATGGGAATAAGTAACGCTTAATGTGAATTACCTTCATTCGTGGTGGCTAGTTTTTAGCTATTAGCTATTAGCCTTTAAAAAAGATTAGATAAACGTTAGTTATTAGTTACAATGGTTCGGACAAAATTAGGCAGCAATAGCTCCGTAGTCATAAAGGTTTGAGTAATTGGGATGGGATTTAATTAAAGTAGGCTCTAGATCTAACTTGTCAATAAATCGTTCAAGCAGATGGTAGTTAAGCGCACGGCGTTTGTAACTTGCCATTGAAAAAACAAAATTAGTCGAACAATTATGCTGTTGAACAGTATCCAATTTGGCAAGATTGAGCGCAGTGAGTGAAGCATTAAAATGAAAATCAAGCTTGCTTAGATCGCGAGCCTGACAATCAGCTAACCCTGTAAACTGTTTACTATCACGAAACACAAACTCGATTTGGAAGCGAGATTTATAGTAGAGATAAATCGAGTAAGCATCAAGCTCAAGATGAGTGCAAAATAAAACAGCATAGCTTGAAGAAGCTGAATTATTGAGTAAATAGACTATCCGAACTTGGCGTTTAAGACTGATAGACCAAACAACGGCGGTGTAAAGATCTATACCGTTAGATAATTGAGTGACCAACTCAAAGTTATTTTGGTTGGTTAAATCGACTTTTTTGCCATACTTACGAGGTCGTCCTCTTCCTGAATATTCTTCTCGGTTGGGATAACGTAAATTGGCATCCCGTCGTAATTTTCCGATTGCTTCTAGCTTGAGGTTGGTGACTCCTTCGACCCATTTAATTTTGCTGTAGAATCCATCACTGACTACATAGCGAAGGGAGCTGGTTCACAAGTAGCAAGTAGCAAGTAGCAAGTAGCAATTTTACCTCTCGTTAAAACAAGAGGATTGAAACAAAGAAATGTGTTTTATTTTTTTTCGTCTTTAAAGAGCGCAACGCTTGCGCGTTGCCAGTCGTCTTCGACGACGATCTGAGCCTTTCAGGCTCTGCGCTTTAGACCAACTTCGGAGTTACTTAATTGCTATCTGTTATCTGCTACTTGTTACTTTTGCTCCAAAGGAGCTGGGTAAATAAGGAACAGTTACTTCTAATTGAGCTAGATAGTGATTAATCCTAGTCGTTTCTGGTTGCTCATTTTTCTCTAAAGATGAGTTCTTGGCTGGTGTTTGCTGAACACTGAGGCTGTATCCCCTTTTTTTGCCTACATCTACTACTGCCATTGCCGAAATCTCTAATCCTTTCTCTGCTCTTGATGCACTGCCGTTGTAAAAGCGATCCAGACCATAGGTTCGTTTTCCACTTTTGGGAATAAAAGAACAGTCTACCGCTAGGATTACCTCTGATTTAGAGTCAATTGCTTGCTCTATTAGCTTTTGGTTGAATTGGATGAAGTTAAAAGAACGTTGATATTGTCGCCGATATGTTCGCTCACTGATTTGACTATAACGACTTAAGTTAACAAAATTAGCTCTACCGCAACCTACAAGCAGAGTTGAAAATAAGGTCAAGATAAATTTCTTTTGAGGATGTGTTAAATCCCCCATCGAGATCAGTAAGCTTTGTATAATTGTTTTGACGCTATCCATTGCAGGTAATCTTTCAACACTTTTACCTTAATTCAGTGGATGGCTTTTTTTCTCTCTTTTACAAAAATTGTCCGAACCATTGCTAAGATATTTAGCAAAAAAGTTTCACTCAGTTAACAAATCAGTCTAAAATGGAGAAAATGTAATAATACTTAATATTCACTATAGCTATGACAGCAAAAGTAGAAATATATACCTGGAGTCGTTGTCCGTTTTGTATTCGTGCTAAGGGTCTATTGGACGAAAAAGGAGTTGAATATAGTGAATATTGTATTGATGGAGACGAAGATGCCAGAGATAAGATGAAAGCAAGAGCTAATGGCAAATCTAGCTTACCGCAAATATTTATTAACGATCGCCATATTGGCGGATGCGAGGATGTTTATGCTCTAGAAAGCAATGGAGAATTAGACGCTTTGTTGAATTGAGGTATTCTGAAGCTGTATCTTATTACTTATGAAGTTAGAAGCTAAATTAAGAAATTACTCAAAGGAAACAGAGTGAAGCTGGCATTTATCATCGATCCAATAGCCAAACTAGATCCTGGACATGATAGCAGTGTTGCCATGATGGAAGCAGCGCAGTTATTAGGTCATCAAGTTTGGATTACGGTTGCCAATCAATTGAGCATTATTGAGGGAAAAGCTTGGGGATATTTACAAGCCGTCGATCTTAAACCCGTGAAGTTAGTGGATGAACATTGGCAGGCAGAAGCCGATTGGTATCAAGTTCAGGGCAAAATTTTAACTTGTTTGGAGGAAATGGACGCTATATTTATGCGCAGCGATCCTCCTGTTACTGTTCCTTATTTGTATACGACATACATATTAGACTTAATTGATCGCCGTAAAACTTTAGTGGTTAATTCTCCTCAAGGGTTAAGAACTGCTAACGAAAAAGTATATGCCCTACAATTTACTTCTATAATCCCTGAAACTATTGTCAGCCAGGATAAGTTAGTAATTGCCAAATTTGTAGATGAGAAAAAATCTGCTGTTTTAAAACCTTTAGGCGGTAAAGGAGGCGAGGGAATTTTATTTTTAGAAGCGGGCGATCGCAATTTTAACTCTATAGTTGAAGTTAGCACTTACCGAGGGCGAGAACCAGTAATGGTTCAAGAATATTTACCTGCTGCCAAAGAAGGAGATAAAAGAATTATTATGCTCGATGGTGAACCCATCGGTGCAGTTAATCGTGTTCCCAGCGGTAATGATTTTAGAGGCAATATGGCAGTGGGAGGAAAAGCTGTCAAGGTAGATATTACCGAGCGAGAAAAAGAAATTTGTGCCTTGGTTGCACCTCAATTAAAAGCTGACGCTCTCTATTTTGTAGGTATTGATGTAATTGGTGGCTATTTAACAGAGGTTAATGTTACTAGTCCAACAGGAATTAGAGAAATAGATCGCCTAAATAATGTCGGCTTAGGTAAGCAAGTTATAGAATGGCTAGAAAATAAGCTATCTAAGTAGTGCTATTAAATCAGTAATCAGTTAGGGGCGAACGGCCGTTCGCCCGTACATCAGTAATGCACGCATTATCAATTCCAACCTGGATAGTTCATGTATCAAGCGTCCTTGAGTGGGCTGCTGCTATTTACTATATTTGGCAGTATGGAGAAATTACAGGCGATCGCGCTTGGTACAACTTGTCGTTTGCTATGTTACCAGCTTTAGTCAGTGCTATGTGTGCCTGTACCTGGCACTTTTTTGATAATACTCAATCTCTTAAATGGCTGGTTGTCTTGCAGGCATCTATGACCGTAGTGGGAAATTTTACAGTTTGTATTGCTGCTTGGGGAATCTGGAAAGCCTCTCGTCATAATGAAACTAAAGTTTCTCAATCTTCCATCAACAGTAAACCATGAACAGTGAAAAAATTTATGGCGTTGCTAATTCAGCGAACGAGCGCGGTCTTAACAAGCGGAAATGCTTGGGAAACCCAAGCTTATTCCACGCTTGCGGTAAGTGCATATGGGTAAACCTTGACTCATGCTCAAAAGATTAGCAGTTAATTAAATACCAAATGGGTTCTATAAGAGCAAAACTAGATTAAATAGTTAAAAAACCAGCTCATATTGGCATAATAGGCTTAGTTGCTAGTTTAAGCTTCTTTTAGAAGAGTATCTTTTTATTTATCTTGAAAATTCAGACTTTTACTAAGGTATTTGTAAATTTAATCTTATTAATTTATCTGGTAACAATTATTAATCTCTCATGACAATAATAATTTCCGAGAGAGCGATTTCGTCGCCTCTTATACCATTTTCTTCAATAATCAGTACTTTTTCCTTTCTCAGCGTCTCCTGTTTCATCAATCATTAATGAAGATATTTAAAGCATTCAAACTGTCTAACTTCCCTAAATAAGCTGCGATAAATCAGGCAATAATGGTCGAAAAACCTACTGTTGAAGCTGCATCTCTTGAAGGAGTTACCATAGTCTCAGAGCTTATTCTCTTATTCTAAATTGTTGGTCGAAGTCAAGAAACTGTGATGAAAATTTTGTTGGTAGAAGATGACGAACAACTAGCAGCAGCATTAATAGAGGTTTTAGTTGATAGGCAACATTACGCTGTAGATGCTGCAACCGACGGGGAGATAGGATGGGCGTTTATGGAAGTTGCTGTTTACGATCTAATTATTCTCGACATTATGCTACCTAAATTAGATGGGATTAGTTTATGTAAGCGATTACGACGAACTGGTAGTATGACTCCTGTATTAATGTTAACAGCTAGGGATATGAGTAGCGATCGCGTTATCGGTTTGGATGTGGGAGCAGATGATTATGTGGTCAAACCCTTCGATCTACCTGAACTATTAGCTCGGATTCGCGCTTTACTAAGACGTGGCAGCATCAATTTACTTCCAGTACTTGAATGGGGAGATTTACTGCTAGATGGTAGTAGTTGCCAAGTTACCTATCAAGAACAACCAATACACTTAACTCCTAAAGAATATGGCTTATTGGACTTATTGTTGCGCCAACAAGGTAAATTAGTAAGTCGTAGTACGATTATCGATCGCCTGTGGACATTTGACGATCCTCCTTCAGAAGAAACGGTAAAAGTACATCTGAAGACATTACGCAGAAAGCTAAAAGCGGTTGGTGCGCCTGCCAATCTAATAGAAACAGTTTATGGTTTTGGATATCGTCTGCAACAAATCTAACCCTCAGCATTCCCAAGCACTAAGATGGCGGCTGCTGCTGTCTTACATGACTGTAATGATGACGATTTTGGGTATTTCAGCTTTGGCAATCTATAAATATACCCGTCATAATCTCTACGAACAGATGGATCGGCGTTTAGAAGTTTTAGCCCAGGCTGCCTCTCATAATTTAGTAGGAGTTAAAGCTCACTATGAAAAACGTCAGCAACGAGGATTAATCGGTAATCCGACATCTGCCAAAACTAGATGCTATCTCGACAATGATGGCGACTTAGATATTCCTTGGCAAGATTTGCGTCAACCAGATCAAGGTGTCGAGTGGTTTGATGCTCAAAAACGTTTAGTCGGAAATGCTGGTAAATTATTAAACGAACTACCTCTACAGCCAGGATGGCAGTTTGGACGGCAAAAGAAAATTAGAACTCTAACTCTACCAGCCTATAGCGGTAGTAATGATCGAAAACAATTGGAAGGATACATTCGTGCTAGTCAGGTTACTGACGAGATCGAAGTTATTTTGACTCGCCTACGTTGGGGTCTAGGAGTCGGTGGGATTGGCATCATTGGCTTAACAGGCTTGGGAGGCATCTGGCTGACCAAGCAGTCGCTTAAACCAATCGAGCAAAGCTTTGAGCAACTTAAACAGTTTACTGCCGATGCTGCTCACGAACTGCGTAGTCCCTTAGCAGCTATTAAAACCTCGGTTCAGGTGATGGAGTATTATCCAGAGCGACTGCATCCTCAAGACCTCAAAAAAATTGGCGCGATCGCCTCAACCACAGACCACACTATCCAACTAGTAGAAAATTTGTTGTTGTTAGCCAGAATGGATTCAGACGATTTCCAGAATCAAACAACCTGGGTTGAGCTTTCATTAACTGAAATATTAGAAGATTTACTCGAACTTTTTGAATCTTCGGCTCAAGAAAAAAATATTAATCTTGAATCTAATTTGCTACCTGAAGTCATAGTCAAAGGAGATGACAGCGAACTATCGCGTTTATTTAGAAATCTGATCGAAAATGCCTTGCAATATACACCTTCAGGCGGAAAAGTCACTGTAACCATGACACGAGAGCGACAAAGTGTCTTGGTCAGGATCGAAGATACTGGAATTGGGATTGCACCAAAACATTTATCCTTAGTATTCGATCGCTTCTGGAGAGCAGATAAAGCTAGAACCAGAAGGGCTGGAGGTATGGGGATGGGATTAGCTATTGCTAAAGCGATCGCAGAGCATCATCATGGCAGAATCTCAGTAACTAGTCAACTTAATATTGGTAGTTGTTTTGAAGTCAAATTACCGATTAATTGAAGCTATTCCTACCCCAATTTCTACCTCATTTAACTTGTAATTTGAGCGAGTAGCTTAAATAGAGTGATAAATCGGTAGAACAAATTGTAAACTTCTGAGGAACTAAAAATCATGAATTCCAAAGCTTTAATAGCAGAGTTTATCGGTACTTTTGCCCTGATTTTTGTTGGGGTAGGCTCGATCGCCACTAACTATATTGTTAGAGGAGGAATAACGGGAACGGCAGTAGACTTGGCTGCTATTGCCCTGGCACACGGTTTTACTATTGCAGTTATGGTTAGTGCTACTGCTGCGGTTAGTGGCGGTCATCTCAATCCAGCCGTTACCTTTGGTGCTTGGCTAACCAACAAAATCGACCCAAAAAACGCTGTTGGGTATATTGTGGCTCAATGTTTAGGAGCAATTTTTGCTGCCAGTTTGCTTAAGCTAGCAATTCCTCTGGATGTACTTCAAGCAGTTAGCATGGGAACTCCAGGTCTGGGGAATGCAGAAACTCCTATAATGGGTTTGGTGATGGAATTTATCCTCACCTTTTTCTTGGTATTTGTTGTCTTTGGCACGGCGATCGATTTTCGCGCTCCTAAAATGGGTGGATTGTTTATTGGTTTGACTGTAGCTCTCGATATTTTTGCGGGTGGTCCTTTAAGCGGTGCGGCAATGAACCCCGCTCGTTATTTAGGACCAGCGTTGATGGGAGGTGGACTAAAATATTTTTGGCTTTACTGGCTCGGTCCTTTGGCTGGCGGTGCCGCTGCTGCTTTACTTTATCATCATGTACTTGAAGATAAGCGCGGAGCAATAGTTCGAGCTGCTGAATTAGAAAATAGGCAACCTGCCAGCAGGTAACAGCATTTTTATTGGTTTACCTGCTCGAAAATATTCTTGTCCTGTTGATTATTAGCGACACAACCCTCGAACCCATTGGAATAAGAGGATCTACGAGGAAAGAAAGAAAATATGCCCAAGACAGGTAAACATTTTGAACGTCACTACACAGACCGAATTGGTTGGTTGCGAGCAGCAGTGCTTGGTGCAAATGATGGCATTGTCTCAACCGCTAGTTTAGTCGTAGGAGTTGCTGCTGCTAATACTGTCAAGAGCGGTGTACTTGTCGCTGGAGTATCAGGACTGGTGGCTGGAGCCATGTCTATGGCAGCAGGAGAATATGTGTCGGTCAGTTCTCAAGCCGATACAGAATTGGCCGATCTAGCTCGCGAAAGGCGCGAACTGGAGGAAGACCAAGATTCTGAACAAGAAGAGCTAGCTAAAATATATGTAGATAGAGGTTTAACGCCCTCTCTAGCTCGACAAGTAGCTAGTCAGCTAATGGCTCACAATGCCCTTTCTGCTCACGCCCGTGATGAACTGGGGTTGTCAGAAATACACCAAGCCCGACCGATTCAGGCTGCGCTGGCATCTGCTGTTACGTTTGCAGTGGGAGCAAGTTTACCCTTAATTCTAGTCATACTAAGTCCAAAAACCTTAATGATTCCCGGTGTAGCAATAGGTTCATTGGTATTCTTGGCAGTTTTAGGGGGATTAGCTGCGCGTACTGGTGGTGCAAATATTGCTGTCGGAGTTGCGAGAATGACAATTTTAGGAGCGTTGGCAATGGCTCTTACGATAGTCGTCGGAACACTTTTCGGGACAGTAGCGTAAGCTATCGACATCCCAAATCAAAAGAGTCATGTCCCTAACTCTGAAGAAACAAGAAAAAAAACGGTTATTTCCGAGCAAAAACTTGATGCCGACAATTTTTTCAACTATTTAAGCTGAATAACGTTAAGTACTGTAAATGATTCACTACACTATAGAAGAATTACTGAAAAATAACCAATACTGGGCTGCTCAAAAACTTGCCTCAGAACCAGAATACTTTAACGAATTAGGTGCAGGACAAAAACCACCTTACTTATACGTTGGTTGTTCCGATAGTCGAATGCCTTTGACTAGGTTTACTCAAACCGAACCTAGAGAAACTTTTGTTCATCGCAATATTGCCAATCAAGTATCTCTGACAGACTTCAACTTCTTATCTATTTTAGATTACGCGATCGCTCATTTAAAAGTACAGCATATTATTGTCTGTGGACATTATGGCTGCGGAGGTATCGAAGCTGCTTTAGAAGGAAACACCACTGGATTGGTTGATAATTGGGTTAATCCCATCCGAGAGATATATCTTCATAAACAAGGAGAAATAGACTCTTTATCTACCCAAGAAGAGAAGATTAATCGTCTAGCGGAATTAAATGTCATGGTTCAAGTAAAAAACCTTTATCAAACCTCAATTATGCGTAAGTGTATACAAAAAGATAATGCACCTCAAATTCATGGTTGGATAATTAATTTCAAGACTGGTCTAATCAAAGATATGCAAGTTCCATCATTCAAATTTTGAAATCCCTGGCAGTAGATAATTTGAGCTCTACTTCTTAAATAAATCAGAATTATCAAAAACATCATTTATTAACGTTTGGCTATCTACGGGTATGACCGAAATTGCAGCAGAAATGTTCGCCTAGTTTTTTTATCATGTCGTTTTTTTATAACTTTAAAAATGCCTTTATTTTCTCATTCCTCTAACCTAAAAAAACAAGTAAAATTAGACCACAAAAACCGCAGATTTAAGAGATCCTGGAAAAAAAAGTTTCACAACTATAGAGGAGAAGAGAAAAATGGTTTTCAAATAGTATTTTTACTTCAAGGAGCTATTACTCATAATTTTCTTCCTTTGGAACAGGTAATTTAAAGTATGTCTGGACATTTTGTCACTAAAACTAAGGTTATATTGGGGAATTATTCTAGCTCGATTTAACGGCACTGTTCCCCAATCAATTACTAGCCAAAAATTTTATTCATCTTAGCAACAGGTTTTATCAAATGAAGCGTCGAGAATTTACCAGTTTTGTAGGTATCGGAGTAGGAATGAGTATCTTACCAGCAGCTTTGACTGCTTGTGATACCCAAACTAAAGACAAGGCTACTGCTGAAACTACTGCTTCTGCAAGCGGTTTTCAACAAGTTGGCAATGTAAGCGAATTGGAGCAAACAGGACAAATTCTCAATAAAAAATCAGCAAATGAACCAGCTTTAATTATTAAAGACCCAACTAACGCAGAAAAATTAATTGCTGTCAATCCTACCTGTCCCCACGCAGGCTGTGCCGTGAATTGGGAATCAGACCAGCAAAAATTTCTTTGTCCTTGTCACGATTCTGAATTTAGTAGTAGTGGAGAAGTCTTAAAAGGTTCAGCCACAGAACCCCTTACTAGTTATGAAGTCAAGGTAGAAGGAGATTCAATTTTAGTTAAGATTACCTAAATTTAATTACAATTTAACAGCAAAAATGTTTTTTCTCTACCCTCATTTCTACCTCATTTAATTTGTAATCTAAGATGAAAATTAAACCTGCAAAAATACGTCAATGGCATCGCTGGTTGGCACCAATTATGATTTTGCCAATCTTGCTTACTCTCATTACTGGAATCGTTTATCAGATTGGCGATCTCGGAGGTTTTGAAGAGCAGGTTAGTTGGGCTATTAACTGGCATAAGGGCGACTTTGGCTTTATCGATTTTCAAAAAAGCTATCCTTTTCTCAACGGAATTGGCCTGTTGTTTTTGGCAACAACAGGTATTTCGATGTGGTGGAAGACGCGACGTGCTTCTAGAGGTAACTCCTAAATTTTGGGTTGATAGTAAATGACCCATTTAGCCAAGGATTGAGACTGGCTATAGTTTTGGGCGATCCAACTCCACTCATCGGGCAGCTTTTTTGTTACTAGAACAGAAGGAGACTGGACAAGACTTCTTAGCTGTTCTACTGAAACTGGTTCACGGATATCGAGCCAATATTGTTTCCACTTATCGTCGATCTCAAACTGAGTTTCACGCTCTACTTCGCCGTTGTTAAGGTAATAATATTGCGGTCGAGGTTAAAAGCAAGGGACGGCAGAAGCCTGTCGTAAACTAAAATAGGTCGATCTGCTAACCCTTCACTCTGAATGAATTCAGCTAGGGGACGAGTCCCACCGAAGGCTAGCTCATTTGCGCCAATGAGATAGCCACTATAGATAATAAACGCCAAGATAGAAAATAAGGCGATCGCACCAAGGCATAATCGATAATCTTGCTTTACTAGCCGATAAACTAATACGGGGACAGCAAATATAAGTAGTGCTGAAATTACCATTTGCCAAGTTATCAGGAGATTTGTTCCTGACACCTTAACCAAAAACGGGACAAAAAGAGCGATCGCAAATTCAAAGAAGATAATCTATAGTTCAACCTCAAATGAACTGTAAAACTCTTTAATTCGCTGCAAAGCCTCCTGAAACTCAGATTCGGAAACTGATAAGACAAAACGGCAATAGTTTGGCAACCCAGTCCAGGTAGCACCATTGATCGTTAGTCCAACACTTGAAAATAAAACGGTAGTAATAGAATCTCCATCAATGACTGTCTCATATCTAACATTATCTTGTTTGTAAGATACTGTTTTGCCTAAGAGGAAACTTGGTTTTGCTACTAAAAACAATCCGCCTCGTGGGTCAATGGCTGTCCAACCAGATTGCTGCAATACTGCTGTTAGCTGTTTGGCTCTTTGCTGTAGAAGTTGACTCTGAGCTTCTCTATGTTGAATAAGTTCAGCATCGTCTTTGACCACCCCCTCAAAAAATCGACGCATAGCATACATAGTAGTCTGGGGAAGCTGACCAGGAATAAATTCTGCTATTTGTCTAACTATAGTGGCACTGGGAGAATATAAATAGCCAAAACGTATCCCTGCTGCGGAAAATTCCTTGGAAATGCCACCTAGTAAGATTAAGTTACTAGAGTTGCTGTGACGGCGATCTTGCAGCCATGATAAATCAGTTTTGGGTTGGGACTGGTCAAATTCTAGACCAGAAAAAATCGTGTCTAAGACAACTTTTGCTTGATACCGCCAAGCTAATTGAATAATTGACTGTAATTCTGGAGCAGAATATAACGCTCCTGTGGGATTAGAAATGGGTGCATTAAGATAAAGCCAAGGATTAGCAGTGGTTTTGAGAATCTGTTCTAGGTTAGATAAATCGATTTTAAAACCTTGGGCTGGGTTTCCCAATACCGTTTGTACTCCAACTCCATAGAAATCTAGGGTTGCTCGGAAATAACCGTAAGCACCTTGGGGAAAGATAAAAGCTCCTTGTTCTTGACGGCATTGCTGCACCACCGCACTAAATAATGATGCTACTCCTGAACCATAAATAAAATTATCGCGATCGCCGTATTTAATTCCGTATTTTTGCGAACAGATAGCAGATAGGGGTTTGTATACTTCACATTCTTCTGAGGTGATCTCCTGTCTGGCAAAGGCTTCGGCGATCGCTTTATTGAGTGCTTTAGGAGATGGCAAACAGTTTTCACCATAGTCTAGGCGAATAGTTGATGGTTTAAAAGGTAATTCACTTTCTTTAATTGCAGGATGAGCAAAGGCTCTTGTGGCATTGGCTGAACGATCTAAGGTAAAAAAGCTTTGAGACTTATCAAGCTCCCTATTAGCTGGCTGCACTCTGGTAGTCTGGAAGTGTAATAACTGTTCTAAAAGCTGCTGATAGAAATATTGGGTAATCAGGCAAACGCGACTGTAGCTCAACTCTGCTGCTCTAATTAAGTCTTGTTGAATTGGCTCTGAGTTAGTTATGCAGATACATAAAGATAAGCTTGGATAAAGTCTATTTTTGATCGAGTCTGCAACTAAAATTACATGATCGGGCAAGCCGCGATCTGCTAGATATTCAAACAAACCATTATCAACGGGGTTGCTAGAAAGATTTAAATTATCAGAAATATCCACTATCAATAGTGCGCCAATTTCTTTGGCTGTATTGACTAAAGATTCAAAAGGCTCTTGTGCAGTCATTTCAAAAGCTTTGAGTCCTGTAATTACAAGCTGCGGACGTAGCTTGACCATTAATTTGCCAACTAAGGGGATGCGTCGCGGTGCTTCAATAACCTGCTGACTGCCATGCCAACTTACGGGTAGTAGCTGCTGTAATCCCTCATCGATAACAATTAACGATGGCTCATAAATTGTTAACAGATTAGCAATTAGTTCTTTTCTAGATGGGGTAATAATTAAATCATCAGGCTGCCAAAGAATTGAATGATAGTTGCGAAAATAAGCCGTAATGCGATCGCGTAATCCTGGTTCTCCTGCTGTCAGTCCATAGGGAAAATGGCTCTGGTTATTAAGATAACTAAATAAGGATGCTAGCCAGTAAAATCTTTCTTCTGCCACATCTGCATCATTTTCCGTCAAATCTAGTGCGCTTTTTACCCCCTGCAAACTAGGATGCTGTAGTACGGCGAAAATTTGCTTGAGCCAGTTAGGATAAGCCAAAACCCCTTCGTATACGGAGACAGAGTGATATATTCTGCCTCCATGCTGGCTGTAAACTTGGGCGGTAGCAGCACTAATTGGCACATTACTACGGGAGGTCATAAAAAACTCAAACCGATGACCTGTAGCCTGTTCGATCTTTACTAAGCTAGAAATATCCGTATCAGGATCTTGTTCGACTCTGGTTTGCCAGATATGGCGAATTTCTAACCCTCTTCTAGTCATCAATCGCTCTAGTACTGATGCACCTGGTCTGCCCCCAAAGTTAAAGAGAACTTTACCCGTAGGTCTGAGTAATTGAATTGACTGCTCGATCGCCTTAGCTAACAAGCCTAAGCCAAATTGATCTTCTACATAGCCCTGTTTTTCGCAATAATTGCTCAAAGAATGGAGAAATTCGTCATTAGCACCTTGATTAACCAAATCTCGCATTACTTCCAATTCTGGATTGAGTACTTGAGGAATACAGCCCACAATGCGATCGAGGGGATGAGGATAATCGTCAAAAAATTCTAGTAAATCTGATTGAGCAAATTTAACGCGGTCAATTAAAGTCTTTTGTTCCCTATCTAAAATGGGATTTCCCTGTTCGTCTAAAGCGTTCAAATATAGATTTAATTGCGAACAGACGATCGCCCGTGGATTGATATCAACTCCATAGATAACTTCAGGCAAAGAATTTAAGGCGATCGCCAGAGTAATCCAGCCACTGCCACAGCCTAACTCTACCACCCGACGGGTATAAAATTCCTCGGCAGGATAGCGTAATATGCCTTCATAAAAGGTAAACGACCATTCTTCAGGGGCAAAAATACTGGGAAATAATAAAAGTAAAAGCTCACGGCGATCGCCACTATAGGTTTTAACCGTTTGAGTAACAAAAGAAAAGTAATAATCTTGCTGATTTTTCGACTGCCAAGTCTGATAAATTAAGCCAAAAAACCGCCTATTTTGAGCCTGCGTCTCAGGAGATTTCAAGCTATTTAAAAGTTCGCTAAAGGCAGCAAAAGCATCGGCACTAGAATGACTGCAATATTCTAAAAATTGTTCAACATTAGATAACAAGGATAGTGAAGTCACAATGATTATTGATTCTAGTATATGGTATATGGAGATTACCGCCGATAAAAGGCTATTTAAGCTTGTTTTTATTTTAAGTCTATTGTCATGAAGCTAACATTCAATTACCCTATATTACTTAAGATCTTACGTTGACGATTTAAAGCTTAAAACCAAACTTATTTTCGAGATGTACTTTGCTAATAAATTGTTAATACTTCAACTAGAGATTTATACATTATAATTTGGTCAGTTTTTCGATAGTTTTTCAAAACTTGTTTAATTTACCAAGAATAGAGATGAAGATGGCGATGATTAATGTCCTTATAGCCGATGATCAAAATTTTGTCCGCAAAACTTTAGCATCATATTTAGAATCAGAGTTAGACCTAAATGTAATTGGTTTTGCTGAAAACGGAGAAATTGCGATCGCTCAGGTAGAAAAACTCAAGCCAGACATAGTTTTAATGGATATTGAGATGCCAGTGATGGATGGTTTTGCTGCTACCAAAGCCATTGCCCAAAAATTTGCCGATACCAAAGTTCTAATGCTTAGTATCCATGACCGAAAGCAGGATATTGCTGATGCTTTGGAGTTGGGGGCAAAAGGCTATTGGCTAAAAAACACCACTGCCCAAGAATTAGCCGATGCAATTAGACACGTTCACAAAGGCTATTTCCAATTAGCGTTGAAATTGGTAGAAAAACACTTTAGCAAGTCTACAACAGAAAACTCTTTGCCACAAGATTCTGCCCTAAGCCATAAATTAAACGTCGTTGATAAGGTTTTGGCTAAAATCGAACAAAAAGTTAGTATATTTGAACAGTTAACGCCCCACAACCTAAACGAAACCGTAGAAAGTATTGTTAAACAAGAAATGTCTCTGCGTAGAGAGCGAGATGCCAATCTGCAATTCAGGCTCGATCGTTTGAGACATCAAATGAATCAGTTTGAAAAAAGTACTAGTTTGGCTATTAAAGTACAGCTTATTGTTAATCTATTTTTGATTTTTACTGTGTGTACTCTAAGCTACTTTGTTTTTATCGAGTAATAAATGGGTTTAAAGTAGCAATGCTTTAAAGTAGCAGATAGCAGATAACAAGTAGCAATTACTCTTTCAGCTTTTTCGTTGTTACAATCAGAATTTTTATTATTTGATTTAATTCATCTAGCATCATTGCCAATTTTGTTTCTGAGACAATATTATTATCAATTAAAAGTAATATCCAGTAGCGAGTTTCACTTGCTTCTTTTAAATTATATGACCTAAAAATTCCACACATATTTTGTGACATAGATTATATCGTTGTATATACTTTATACGATAAGTTTTTAATTTATATGAAGTTTCTTAAACAATACACTATTTCTTTTTTCTGCATCATTGATTAATTTTGTGAAAGAAATAATCTCGACGTAAGTATTAAGTCTTGTATTGTATCCAAAATATCCCCCTAAATCTGGTGTCGGGAAAAAAGTGGCATTTTCAGCAAATTCTTTTATTTTCGATGTTAAATCACAAATTATGTATACATAAAAGGGAGTGCTATTTGCTAGGCTTATTAGCCTACCGTTCTCGTCTTCATAATTGCCAGACTGGATTTTTCTTACATAATCGTAAACTTGAGTTACTGGATTTTCTTTTTCAGAATAACCATCTCTCATAGGACGTTTAAATTCAACTATAACTACGGAAGAGTAAGGCTGTTGTTCTCCTTCCACCAAAGCTATAGGATTATTGAATACAAGTAGGTCTGGTCGTCTAGTACTATTTACACTTAGATCTTCTAGACTATCTAATGCCTGATCTGAAGATAAATATCTATGATATGTTAGCCTTTCATCAATAATCCAAAGGTTTTGCTCATCAAAATTGATCTCATCAGATGTTCGTCTCAAAGGAAAAATTATTTCGTGAATATCCTTTTCAAGCTTAAATCTGCCGTCATCATCTTTTCTAAGATTTTTCTTGAAAAGTTCCAGAATTATTTTTCTGTGAACTACGTATTTTGCTAATTTTGCCTGACCAAAATCTGTGTACTGCTCTAAAAATTCGTGATATTTCTGACTATATTCAGGATATTTTTCAAAGCAATCAATTGGATCGCTTAATATTTGTTTTCCAGTCTCTTTTAATGAAATCTCAAACTGGGACATTAATCCATGTAGCTGAAACTCAAGCTGAGTATCATTTAAACTAGGAGAAAGATGCTCTAATTCTTTTGAAGCATATTTTAATAAAGGACGATATTCGGGAGCATCTTTCCGAATATACTGTTTAAACCTTTCTATTTTGTTTTCTTGTATTTGTTTGAGATATGGAGACAATGTATTGTCAATAACTTCTGTTACTGCCATTTTAAGATCATAAAAAGATACATCTCCAAACTCTTTAGAAGTCAACAAATCATAATCTTCAGAGATAGTAAAGCTAGTTCTTTCAGAGTTAACATTATTGTCTAAATATTCTCCAGAAACAAAAGCTAAATACTTAAACAACTTTCCATTTTCATCTCTGATTTTTCTTGTAGGTGATAAGTCAACTATATACTGACTGAGATCTTCATCTAAAACTACTCTCTGATGTCCACAGAAAAATAGTCTGTGATCGGATGTACTGCTGTTATAAAATCTAAGGCTTTTAATATTAAAATTACATTTTCCAATGTTAATGTCTTTAGTTTCAGTATATTTTTTTATATCCTCAGCAAAGAATTTATTAATATCTAGACTCTTTTCTCCGTCAATAACTTCTATAGTAGGGACATTTTCTAGTAAAAAATATGAAATACAATGCTCAAAGATTTTAAGTCCTATTTTTTCTATATCTTGAGGACATTTTATTTTATAGTGACCTTGTAGACCTTTCAGCTTAATAGTAGTCTTATTTTTAATATCTGTAGAATCAATAACTTTATTTTCATGAAAAGATATTGGTTTTTCTGCACTTGTAAAATTAAATTTACGATGATAGTATTTTCCTAATTCTTGGTAATAGCTTTCTACTTCTACATTTGTAAATGCTTTTAGCCATAAGAATCTACCTACACCTTTAGATCCTTTGACAAGTTTGTGTGAGCTATCCGCAGTTAGAAAAGATTTATAATTTTGCGTATTAAACCCTATTCCATTGTCTATAACAGTAAATCCTTCTACTGGAGAGGTATCTCCACCGTCAAGAAGTCTTATCTCCTCAAAAGGTCTGTTGATAATAACTTGAATAACACCATCTTTGATGCTTTCTTTTTTAACTTCTTCAATAGATTGAATTGAATTTACTACTGCTTCAAATAATGGAAGCATAACTTTGGAAATAGGGAGCTTTATCTTTCTAACTTTGTTTACAACATCTGTGTTAAATATATCTGTGGTTATCATTTAAAATTCTTATAAAAAATAATTGTAAATTCAATGCTCACTTCAGAGTTGCAAACTAGGAAGCCTAGTCTAGTATACATTTGTACTGTTTAATATATATTAAAATATATTGAATTACTTGCGATTATTTTACACTGTTTAAACTTTTGAAAATCCCTGTATCTAGCTCAAACAAAATTTTACAAGTCCCTGTTCCACCGTTACGATTCTTTCCTACAATTATCTCCATTATGCTTAAGTTGTCAGTATCATCGTTGTAGTAATCGTCCCGATACAGCATCAAACCCAAATCCATGTCCTGCTCGATATCACCACTGTCTTTTATATCAGACATTAAAGGGCGTTTATTTGCCTGAGATTCAACACCTCGATTGATTTGAGCCAATGCCACAAAAGGAACGTCAAACTCTTTAGCAATGTCTTTAAATGCCCCTGAAAACTTACCTACTGTCTGCGCTCTATTCCCTGCTGCTCTGTCGCCAAGCTTCTGAATATAATCTAAGACTACTAAGCCTAGTTCGCCTTTCTCAGAAACGATTCTGCGCAGGACAGAACGAACTTTAGAAGGTGTTAGCTGAGTAGCAGGAGTATCGTCGATGATGATAGGTAATTCAGCCAATTGAGTCAAACCATTAACTAAAACATCATATTCATCCTCGTAAATTTCATTGTGTATTAGCCTATGAGAATCAATACCAGAGTGCATTGAGAGGAATCTTTTAGTTAGCTGTTCGCTCGACATCTCAGCCGAGAAGAAGACTACAGGCTTTTGTTGCTCGCTGGCAATGTGATTAGCCAGATGGCAAGCCAACCAAGTTTTGCCCATAGAAGCTCTAGCAGCAATTACAATCAAATCTTGTTTAATTAATCCCCCAATCAGAGCATCTAAATCATCTAATCCAGTAGAATAGGCAGGAGATGAACCTTGTTCTATTTTGTTGAATACTGATGCCAGACAATCGTCAATCGGTATAGGTTTGAATTTGTCTTGCTTGTTGGTAGTAAGGTTAAATATTTTCTCTTCTGAGGTATTGAAAACTGTTTCTAGTTCGGTAGCATTATCATATCCCAAAGCCTCAATTTCATTAGCTGTTGCTATGAGTTGACGACGCTGATACTTTTCTAAAGCCAGATTAATGTAGCGGTCAATATTAGTTGCTGAGACAGTACGATTAAGCAGTTGAGATAACTTGGCTGTACCTCCTGCTTTAGTTAATGATTTATGGTCTTTTAACCAAGTAGAAATGCCCATAAAGTCTGTCAACTTGTCTTTATTATGTAACTCTAATGCTGCTTTGTAAATATGACGATGGGCAGCAACATAAAATGCCTCAACAGGGAGGATAGAAGCAGCAATACTAATAGCACCAGGGTCAAATAAAATGCTTCCTAATATGGCTTCTTCAGCTTCTATGTTAGTGGGGGGGAATTTGTTATCAGTCATCTTGATTGTTGAATAAATTGCTTAATTGCTTGAGCTTGTTAGGAGAAATTAATTTCTTATTTGCTTTATCTGTAGCAGTAACGATTTTTGGTTGTGGGGAAACTGATGGCTTACTAGAGGTGGGTTCTGCTTTTATCCAACCTTCTTTGATTGCCTTGTTCAGCCAACCGCCAGGGTTAGGAATATCTTGTTTGAAAGATTGCTCTTTGAGTGCTTCAATTGCAGCTAATACAGTTTCTTCGCTGGCTACCTTAATAGTTTTAGTGAGAGTTGGATTCAGAGTAATTCCCAGCTCATCTAATTCCGATTGGACATCCTTGAAAGCAGCAGATTTGGTCTTTCTCTTTTTGTCAATAGGTGTAACTTTTCTGGCAATTTCTTGTTCGCCCAATTTACTTTTCAAGTCTTCATTTTGTTTCTGTAATCTTTCTACCTGAGATTCCAAATAATGAACTCGATAAACTTGACCAGCTAAAGCTTCACACTTACGTTTGAGTTCTTTATTCTCCGCTTCCAGCTTTTTGATTCTCTCTTGAAGACGGGTGACTACTTTGCCATGAGACGTAGAATTAGGTTTGGCTACAGGAGAAACAGGTAAAGAGTTTTGTTTGCTTCTTAGCACTCCTATATGTTGCTTTATCTCTGGATATTTATAGAGATAACTAACACTAACCTGCGCTTCTCTAGCTATAGTGTGAAAGTTGATCTTGGCATTGAGTTTCTGCAATCGCTCAATAGCTTGATAAACTCGATCCTGAGATTCTTGCTTCCTCTGTTCCTGAGTCTTTTTGAGGTTATTGACTCTAAACTCTCTTGTATCATCGTTACCGCTGCTCATGCTGCCTCCTGTAACGATGCAATTATTTTGTCTAGTTGGTCGGCTTGTCTACTAAATTGTTCTACTAATACACCTTGACCATTCGCTAAAGCTCGTGACTCTTTGGCTCTCAATTCATCACGGAGTTTGATGTATTGTCCAAGTTTCTCAGGGAAGGCAACAAAAGAGTGACAAGTATAACAAGCTCTAAACTTGTTGCAACGCTCATTTAACGGTAGCCCACAGTAGCCATAAATAGGTGTGTTAATATGGTCGCCAGGAAGATCTAATTTATGAGCTTGAGGATCTTTCCAGAAGGATTTAGGTAATGATTCATATTGATGGTATTGACCATCTGCATTAAACAGAGCTTTTTGAATATGACCTGCTTCTTTTTCAATTAGTTCACAACTAACTTGAGTGTAAAAATTACTCGTTGTTGCCAATCTTTTGTGTCCAGCCCATGCACTAACTACTGACAAGTCGTGTCCTTGCTCAAATAATTGAGTTAGGCGTGTATGCCTAATTAAATGTGGACTAAATGTCGCTAACTTACCATTATCATCCCGAATATCTTCTGTTTCGATTAGATATTCAATCGCTCCATAAAACAGGCTATTATTTTTCGGTATTACTTTTTGAACAGGATCTATATTGCTATATTGCCTTGTGCTTGAAGGTCGCTGATAATGACAAAACAAGTAATCCCATTCAGTTCCCCATAATTGCTCTATGTAATCCTGCTGTTCTTGAACTACTTTGGCAATGATTCTTGTAATTGGAACTGTGTGAAAATCTCGGTTTTTTCCACGTTGCCAAGTAATGCTCCAGTGGCTACCCTCTTGTACCAAACAGCCTTTCTTTAATAAAGCTAGTTCTCCAGGTCGCATTGCTGTGAAAAAAGCAATAATCCACATTCTAGCAATAGGCTCTGGTAGCTTATGTAAATTGCTTTCAATCTGTTCTCGAACGCTATCTGGTATTGGGTCAGGATTGCTTACCTTCGCTTTAGGATAATCATTATCTCTTACAAGATCTGGGTCAAGTACAAACCAATTCTGCACATTACCAGTCCAGAAGAAATCTCTAAGTGTCGAGAGTCTTTTTCTGGTAGCGTCTACACCCGTATTATCCCAAGCGAGAAAATCAAGAATTAAACTTCGGCTAATTAAATTTATATTAGTTATATTTTTCTCTACTAAATACCGAGAAAAAATACGAAGATTAATCAAATGATACTCAATTGCACCTATAGGTTTATTGAGCTTACAGAGGTGGTATGTGTAGTGCTTGGTTAAATTTCTAAACCAGTTTGTTTTTACAGTATGAAAGTTAGCAATTAGAATCTTCTCTTGTTTATTTGCTGGTGATTTAATTGCCCTAATATCCCATTTATCGTCTTGAAAAGAAAATGGCTTAACTGGTCTTTTATGAGCATATTGACCTAAATTGCTTTCCGTAAGATCTATTGATTCTCTAGTTTTAGTTCCACAAATATTACACGTAAAACGCTGCTTTTTTTTAGATTGGCTAGCAAGCCTGATATCCCTTGAATTACATTCTTTATTGGGGCAAGCAAACTCTCCTATTTTATAATCTTTGTTCCAATTAATACCAGTATTACTATTAGGAAATTTTATATTTACACACTGAGAAATTCTTTTTCTACATTTGGAGCATCTAAATAGTTTCCTATTTGTATAATTGTCTTTGCCAGCTAAACGTAAACCTTGAATATCGCAATGAGGACAAATAAATTCATGCTGATAATCTCTAGACCAATTTATTTCCATCATCTGTTTTCTTCTACACCTTGAATAATCGCACTTAAGTTATTCCTGTCATCTTCTAATCCTTGTTGTTGCCTAGTCATAGAAAGTGTTTTGGCTACCTTTAATTCTTCCTCGACTCTCGCAAAATCTTCTTTGAGATAATTCAAATCACCATCGGTTATTCGCCAATATTCGCATCTCCAGCAAGCATTAACTGTTTGACAGGGTGATTTTAAAATTGGTCGATGGCATTCCCCGTATTGGGTTGTAAAAGGATACATTTTGCGACGAATAAATTCAGTAATCGGATTTTTACCTTTAATTATTTCGACTACTTTTCCCGATATATCATGATATTTTTTATCCTTAATCAACTCCTCAAATTCATCTCCTAATGTTTGCTTAAGAAGATGTTGATAATGGGGCAACATATCTGGACTACGATGTCTGAGATATTTTTGAGCAATTAAATCTCTGACACCTGCATTGGTCATAACAGTACCCACTGTCCTTCTAAATTGATGAGATTTAAACTCGTAGATTTCACCTTCTGAAGTAAGGATGTTAATTTTTTCGGCTAATCTATTCAGCCATAAGTTAAAAGTACCTGTACTCATCACACTAGAGTTAGGAGAAAAAGAAAGAGTTCCATCTTTGCGATGATGACCAGGATGATTGCTACAAAATAAATTATCAAATTTATCACCGAAAATTTGTTTTATGTATTTTTGTTGTTCTTTAATTACTGCAACTAATTCTGGAACAGTTATTGGTATTTCATCTTTAATGTCGTATTTCTCTGTTGTAAGACGAAGCCTCCATTGCTTACCTCTTTTCCTCAGACAGTCCAATGGTAAATTTAAAAGTTCGCCACCTCGAATACCTGTTGTTTTTATTACCAGGATCATCCTCTGTACTGGTTCTGGCAAGTAATGTAGATTTTCTTCTAGTTGATGCCAAACTTCTTCGGGAATGTAGTCAACTTCATCGTTGTTAACATGAACTCTGTTGCGCTTGCCTCTAAACCAATAAGTATTAACATCAATCCATCCTTCAGTACGGCAGGTATCGAAAAAATTGCAGATTGTACTTCGATAATGTCCCAGAGAGCTATCTTTTAGCCCTTTAGCTTTTAGATAATAGTCAAATTCTTCAAATACTTGATTATCTATATGTTTGGGACTGTAAATATTTCTTTTGTCTAAAAACTTAGAGAATCCTCTCAAATAAATAACAAACCCTTTGATGGTATTACCAGGCTGATTTGGTTTGGCTTTGACTAATATGTATAGCTTGACAAGAAGTCTAAACCAATCTTGAGAAATACTCTGAAAGTTAAGAGTCCATACTTTTTGATGCGGACTAATCTTCAAGTTTAAATCATTAACTGTATGCCATATATTTTTTTGTAGCAGAGGATTTAATAATAATTGCGACGGTAGCTTTTCTTCAAATAGATCTTGATAATCGTCTAGCCAATCAAATTGATTTAAGCTCATTTTTCTTCTCTCTCGATTACTTCCCATAGATTTGTTTCGTTGATGACATGAGAATAGACATCCAAAGTGGTAGCAATACTAGCGTGACCCAACAAATATTTGACTCTCTCTGGTGAATATCCCGCTTTCAAAAGACGAGTGGCATAAGTATGTCTAAATAAATGTGGATAAACTCTAATACCTGTTTTTTCTTCCAAGCCTGTAAGTATTTTGTTAGGCAATGTCAGCATTATTGGCGCACCGATATCCCCTTCCCAGATATTGACAAACACATATTCTGAATCCACGCCTGGATACTCATTCATTAAGTACTCGTCATATAGTTGGAGCAGCTCCTTAGTTACTGGAATTGTCCTCTCTTTTGTCTTAACTAATGCTCCATTAGGGTTGTCTTCTCTTCTGACTACTCGAATAAAGTAATCTCCAAAATCCCCAACGTCTTCGTGTTTTAAGCCACAAAGCGCACCTTTACGTATGCCAGTTCCGTTAAACATCAGAATCATTAGCTTGTCCCTAAGATTGCTACAGGCATCAACTAATGTTTCTATTTGCTCATCGGTCAGACAGCCTGGGAATTTCTTAGTTTCTTTGAGTTTGACTAACTTTTCCCTGGTTGGTTTTGCTTTGGCAATACCAGTCAATATACCTGTCGTACCGACTCTGGTGTTCCCCGTTTTATAGATCGCATGAAACCTCTCAAACTCGCTAAAATCAACTGTTTGGTTGCACAGGTGATAGTCGTAGAAAGTTGACACAGCAGTAATCGCTCTATTAATAGTCTTCTCCGATCTATCGGCTTCTACTGGCTGTAGAGAAATCACCTTTGTATCTCCTACTCTCAACCAATAAGCAAAGTCCTCTAAATCCTGATGAATATTTACATTACGCCAATCCAAGCACTTATGGTCGAGAAATTCCCACCATCGCTTTAAATCTGTTCCATAGGCTTGTACAGTATTAGGCGACTTGGTAGCGCATAAAGAAGTCAAATAACGCTGTATCGGTTCGATTACCTGATAGTCTTCATCCAGCATTATCCAGATGGTTTTATTTGTGTGTGGGTCAGTTCCTTTCTGTAGTGTGAGCATCATGTATTAACTATACACCATAATACTCGTAAAAGAATATAGAATTTGGGTAATTGTAACTTTACTCAACAGAAAAAAATACAACCATTGTTGTTGTTGTTTATTATTAATATTGAGGGTTATATAATTTAAGGCAATAGTTAGTTTAGATCTAAAATCTGCTCTCGATTGTGCGAACTCAGCCTCACAGCAGTTTGCACCAATGCTAGTGCCACTTCTAAGAAATTGTTTAGACAAAACTTTACCAGCATCATCGTATTTTCTCTTGTTTAATTCTACATAGACTTTTATTACTCTATTCGCAAAATTTCTAGTTCTATCTTGTATCGAAATGTTATGATTATTCATGATAAAATTAAGTTGTGTAACTTAATTTTATCATTGACAAGCTTTACTTAAGTAGCAAATTTTGAACTTTCTTAATTGCTATCTGCTAATTGCTAATTACTACTTTAAAGCATTGCTATCTGCTATCTGCTATCTGCTACTTGCTACTTTAAAGCATTGCTATCTGCTATCTGCTAATTACTACTTTAAAGCATTGCTATCTGCTATCTGCTAATTACTACTTTAAAGCATTGCTATCTGCTATCTGCTACTTGCTACTTAAGTTATTAGTTATTGTTTAACTCCCTGAATAACTGGGCTAATTCCTTCATTATCAAAAGGTTGAGGATTTCCCTGCCAGTTAAAGTCGCTGATGCGGAGGCTAAAAGAACCAACTTGTAACACGGGATTGTAGCGTAGAGTAATATTGTGAGTTCGACGACTGTATTCTACAAGGTAATCTGTACTGATTTCCTGATTATTATTTAAATCAATAGATGTCTGAACCCCCAAACGAATTGGTCCATAAATTTGTTGAGTCAATCCCAGATCGAGAACTTGACGATCCACTAAACGATCAAAGAGAAAAGGCGATTCATCTCCACGAAGATTTTGCGAGTAACCAAGCTTAAATCCTGTATAGTCGAGCCAAGAACGAGAAAAGTGACCTATTTGCCCTTGAATACCGATAGTTCCTTCTAAAGATAGCTGAGTATCACTATTACTATAAAAGCTACCTACTCCTGAAATTCCCGTATATATTTCTAAATAGGGAACTACAGGCACGGGAGTATAGCGCAATCCTTGGTATTGATTACTTGGCAATGCTGTTCCCGACCAGATAGGAAAGCTTTTATTGAGAAACACCGCTCCCTGATAACGAGTAAGGTTGATGCGGTTATTGTTTCTATCTACGTTAAAGAGGTCTTGCCTATCGGTATCGGCATTGATGTTTTGAATTGAAGCCTGATATCTTAGATTAACGCCAGTATTAGCGATCGCAATATTTGGCGAAGTCAGCACCCCACCAATACTACTTCTAACTGTTTGAAAGCCCAAAGAACCATTAAACAGGCGATCGCGATAGTTGTATGCCAGATCGAATGTATAAGGATTAGCTACATTACCTAGGGTTTGCTGTATGCCAACCTTGGCTCGTAAATTATCTTCTAGATTATTAAAATTAAAGCTGCTTAAGGAAAAATTAGCTTCAAAATTGCTGCGGGGGGTCAAATTTGCCTGAAAATCGCTTCTTAAGCCCAACGTTGCTAAATCAAAGCCTCCATCCTCAGCATTGCTAAAGCTAAAGGTAGTAGGAAATAAAGCTCGCTCTAAAAAGTATTGTGGAGTAATATTCCAGCTATATTTTGTCCCGTCAAGAATGCGCCAAGTTCTCTCAATATATAAACCGCCTCGGTCTTGCCCGTCAAAACCCAGACTAAACAATCCACCACCTCGACCACGGCGACCATCAAAGACATACGTACTAGCTAAAAGTGGTAAGGCTAAACTATCGTCAATTACTACACGAGACTTTTTGGTAGTCAGTTTATTTACCAAAGGAGCAGCTTGCTCAAAAGTAGCGGTTTTGGCGCGTAATTCTAGTTCAGGCGGAGAAAAAGGATCGTTAGTCAGACGCAGATTGCTTGCTTTCCAGTTAGTTCCAGCAAAGTCTAAGCGATTAGCCTGAAAGCGCAGACGATTAATTGTCCCGCCTATAGAATTATTGCTAGTTCCTAAATTTGTATCTCTGCTGCTGCCTATAGTAGCCCCAATACCCTCACCAGCAGTTACACCTGTTAAGGGTTGGGCGTTAATCAGGCGATCGCTCAAAGCCCGATCGAAGATTGTTTGTTCTGGTGCTAATCTTTGGTTAACGTTGGTATCTTGATTTAAACTAGGCTGATAGATTTCGCCTCTGGCATTAAAAATCATACCGCGATCGCTAACTAGATAATATTCAAACTTTGCTCCCCGCAATACCTGTTGACCTCGTTTAAGGACGACATTACCCTTGGCAACTGCAAGACGATCGCTTAAATTTATTTCCAAGCGATCGCTAGTCATGACAGATTGAGCAAAACGCATGACTACATTACCTTTCGCCGTAATTACTTTTCTTTGTTCGTCATATTCTTGGCGATCGGCAATTACCTCGATTACTTTAATTTCTTCAATGGGAATTGATGGTTGAAACTCCTGATTAGTCGGTATTTGAAATTTTCTTTGCTCACCTTGACGTTCTTGAGTAATTAAATAACGAGGAGAATTTGTTGTAATGTCTGAATCTGGCTGCGTGGTTAATAAATTTAATTTGCTAGGCAGAAAACTCGCTTTTGTCTTAACTTCAGACAATTGCGAAGCTAAAGAAGATGTTTGTAGAAAACACGCCCATAAAGTTATTCCAGCGCAATATCGCAACAAGTCAACCATAGACATTTTTCAGCAACAAAACAACAACTCAGTAGTATAACTCTTTCGGCGTTGCTGATTTAAGTAATGATGTACAGAACATTACTAGCTCTTAGCTTTTAGCTTTCAAGATCAATCGAGCAACCGAGAAAACTCTTCAGCAATTAGCCAGTAACATTCGCAGGTATGAGCTTCTAGCTTTTCTTGAGAGACAATACGTATCGTGCCACGTTTATAGTTAATAATGCCTGCTTTTTTAAATTTGCTAGCTACCTCGGTTACACCAGTACGGCGCATTCCCAGCATTTGGGAGATAAATTCTTGAGTTAACTGGAATTCATCTTGTTGAAGATTGTCTCGTAGGGTGAGCAACCAACGAGCAAATCGCTGCTCAAGGTGGTGATAGCGATTACAGGCAGCAGTTTGACCAAGCTGGATGATGCGAGCTTGAACGTAGTGCATCAGCAGACGATTTAACGCTCCTTGACGATTGAACTCTTCTTGTAGTCGCTTGGCAGCAATTCGATAGCCACCGTTACCCACCTGAACTATAGCTGTAGAGTTTGTATAACTAGTATTTAAGACGATTGGCAACCCCACCATGCCTTCATTGCCAATGACTCCAATCTCTGTTGTTGAACCGTTTTCCATAGTCACCACGGTAGAAACAATTGAGTGGGAGGGAAAGTAAGCATATTTATAGTTTTCTCCAGCATTAAATAGAATTTGATGCTGAAGCAACTTTACTGGCTCTAAATGAGGGGAAAGGCGTTGATAGTCTTCGGCTGGTAGAGCAGCTAATAGCCGATTGACTGGCTTGCTTAAATTTGGTGAGGACAATTTGTGTATATCTCTAAACTTTATTGGAGTTAGCTAGGAAACCTAGACCAAATCATTTTGTCCAAAATGATTTGGTCTATTTTAATTAAACTGGAACTTTTAGAATTATAATATACTTTTTGTATGCTACAACATTATTTTGCTATGTAAGTGTCTTAATTTTGTCTTATTTTAAATTTATAGTTGCTGTTACAGTACAGAACAGTATAAGAAAGATTAACAGGAGATTGGAAATATTCTCTTGGCAAGGGTTACTTCTATGTCCGCTAACGGTCAGACATTCTTTAAATAATATGCAAAAGTTAAGAGTTGGCTATTTAAACCAAATGTTTATCTCTGCTATACAAGCTAAAAAATTTTGAGTTATCGTGACCGATAATATAGATACAGTTCTCTTTTGGGAGTCAGAGGGCGACGATCGACCTAATAAGTGTCGTATACGCATTTATTGGGTTACTTGGGAAAAAGCCATAGTTATTGCCACAGATATTACCGACAATCCTGGCAAGAAAATCGCTAATGTCACTCAAGAAATAATTAATTTTGTCAGCAATCTTTACGATCTATTTCCGAATAAGATGATGTTAGTTGAGCATTATCCACCAAGTATTTTGCCCAATCGAGATACCTATTTTCAAGTATTTGTCATCAATAACGAAGCTATGAGACATGAGATTGACAAGAGTAAATTAACGCAGTTGCTAGGAAAACCAATATAATAGGTTTTATAGTCAAAACGACCATTGCGATCGCACCTTATATTAAAGTTCGATTGATACAAGCCACCTTCGCGATCGAGTAAAAATTTTTTCAAGTCTCCATCTTAGCCCTCTTATGTCACTTTCCGAGATTTAAAAATAGCAAAAACAAAATCTATCCATCAGGAAAAGAAAAATAAAATTGATTCATGACAGCAATGAGTTGATGAAAACCAAGTAGCAAAGAACGATTGGGAAAAACATCTAACCAGGGCATAATCATCCAGAATACAATTGTTGGTTGAATAATTAGACGTAAATTGTTTAAGGTCGTTTTCCATCCCCCTTCGTTTGACCATTGTTGATGAAGATTAAAATTAGGAATGAATTTTTCACTTGGAATTTTGGAAGTAGATAAAGTCTGAGATTGATTTAAGTCACAGAAGACTTTGGAATGGGAACTGACCATCCAGTAAGCTGAAAAAATTATTTCCCACCACTTATTAATTTCCTGAAAACTAGTAAATCGATAATCAGTCCATCCTAATTCTTGTTTGCATTGCCGAAATCCATATTCTACCCATGTTCTCATTCCGTATAGATTACCTAAAGTTTGTTTCATTTTGTTCCGACTTAACTGAATATTAGTCATTACAAAAGAAGTGGAATTCTCTGGCATAGTTTCAGGGTCGGTAGTTATTTCCCAATAAGTTCTATGATTTCTTCGACCATCAATTATTTCTCTGATATACCTTATTTCAGATGTCTTGGTGCGCGTTCCCTTGCGCCTTACGTCGGCGCGGGGTCGCACCGCTTTTTGGTTGCTAAAAGTTCTCTTAAATTTACACCATTTGTTAGCTCTGACCTTTTGTTCTTGAGACAGCCAGACTCCATGATTGCTTCTAATTGCCACAACCCAAGGTAGTTGATATTTCTCCAATGTTCTAATAAATGAACTAGCTTCGCCATATAAACTATCGGCTAATACTAATCCAATTTTAAATCCGAATTCTATTAGCTCAGTCACGATAGAAGATGCTAACTCAATCTTTGTTTTGTAAGTATCTGACTCTTTTAATGTTCCTTTAGGTTTGAAGATTTTAAACAATAGAGGAAAAGTTATATTCTCATAAACACCATAAGCATTTACCGATACTATACCGTTGTCTATTTTGCCTACGCTTCCCAAATACTGCCTAGCTACATAATCGGTTTTCTTTCCTTTTTTTCTATCTCCTGTTTCGTCAATTACCAACGTGATTTTTCGTTCTTTTAAAGTATTTTTAGTTAAAGTTAATAAAGTTAATCTTCTAGTTCTTAATTCTGTTATTGACCAAGGTGAATTAGCTACGAAATGATGTAATGATTGAGATGAAGATACTCCTACTACTTTGACGAGCGACCCCGCGTCTTTTCAAGACGCTAGGGAACGCGCGAGTTGGCTATCTCTGGTAATGATTTTCTTTTGATTGATGAGATAATTCCTTGATGTAAATATTTGAAACATTCATAATTTCTGACATCAGAAAACAAGTCATTAGAAAACAAGTCATTATAAGAGTCGCAATAACGATCTATTATGGAAACCGTAGATGTTGGCGATCGCTTTAAATGTTTGAGGCGAGGAAATGCTCCCGTCTAGGGAGCTTATTCCACTCGCCTGTTGAGAATCTGTAATTCTACATCCATTGCCCTCTCTCTCTCTCAGCTTCTAAAAATTTTTTCTATTGTAATTCAAGTTTCGGAAAGTGACAAAAGAGGGATAGATTAAATAATATCTAATAATTATTGCTTCGTATTACTTATGCAATTAATAATTGCATTTATATTACTTACTTTTATTAAATTATTCGGTCTAGAATGTAAATAAGTTTTTATTATTATTTAGAAAAAATAATTAAGTCAGTTAAAGTATTGACTAAACAATTAAGCTTTAAAGGAACAATTTCACTGCTATATAGTAGATTTTGCAGAATTACATGATGGACTAACGTACCGATGAATATTCTCGCTGTTGCTGCTTCATCTTGAATGTTTAGTTGAGGATGAGACTTAAAATAGTCAGTCAAAATATCGATCGCTGGTTTGGCAAAATTATTGACGTAAGCGATCGCTAGTTCTGGAGAGCGTCCTGACTCTGCCACAACAATTCGCATCAAATTTTGAAAGTTGTAATCATCTCCAATATTAATTAAGAGTTTTGTTGCTATATTATTTAGAGTAATTTCAGGTTTTTCTTGAGGAGATTGAGAATTTATCGACTTCCTTGCCGCCTCTAATTTTACCTTAGTTAATTTCTCAATCAAAACTTCAAACAGCCTTCTTTTGTTACCAAAATATTTATAAACAGTTGCTTTGGAAACTCCACTAACTATGGCGACTCGATCCATACTGGTTGCAGCATAACCATTGGCTAGAAATTCCGATGCTGCTCCTTTTAAAATAATTTCAGATTTGTCATTTTCCTTGGATTTCAAAAATTCTATGCTTTTAGATACTAAATTATTCATGTCTATCTCTGGATAATTTTGCTGTATAAATTCTTGGCTAGTGGTTTGTGACAAAACCCCTAGCCTAATTCCTTCAAGTCGATTCTCTAGATCGAGATGGGCTATTTCCCGTTGAGCGATCTCGGCGATCGCTTTTACTATCGTATCTTTATACTGAAAAAAGTTTTCTGCTTCTTGGACAATAATGCTAACTCAAATATTCTCATTTATTTCAGATTGGAACTCAATGAATGATGGGTTAGAAGCTTTGACCGAGTAACTAATTCTGGAGACAAAGCGACGTTCTGTCTTTTCCAACTTACTAGCTGTCGAGCAAAGACGTCAGGATCGAGGGTAGATAAATCACAGGCGACATAACCATCAGGGCGGATTAGAATAATACGACCAGTTTCGCTACCTATTTTGGTTTCTAAGTCGCCACGATAATCTACTAAAGTATTAGCTTGAAAGTCGTGTAACTCAGGCAAACCATTGTTTAATACGATTTGAGGCTGTAACCTGTTATCGGCATATTCGATTAGGTGGTCGATTTTATCTCGTGACTGTTGTACTTGGTCGGGATCGATAAACAGCAACATGGTATAGCCAGGAAAACTCAGAAGGTTATAAAGCCGAACTAATTCGTGTTCGGCGGTCATTAACTCCATGTCGGGTATACGTTTACCCGCAAGATCTCCTGTTCCCGTTTCGTAGCTGATTCCCAAACCTGACAGATTAAGAGCCAGATTGCGCTGTACGGGTGGTAAAGGAATCAATAGCTGAAATAGAATGGTGCGTAACTGTCTCAAGATGGGTTGACGTAATAACAAGCTTTTTAAGAGAAAGTCACTGGTGCGTAATACCTTTTCGCCAATTGCATGACGTTCATCATTGTAGGTATTTAGAATAGTCTTTGGTGCAGTCCCTTCAACGGCTAAAGCTAATTTCCAGCCCAGATTAAAAGCATCCTGCATGCCAGTATTTAAACCCTGTCCTCCTGCTGGTGAATGGGTATGAACCGCATCACCGCCCATGAATGCTCTACTAATACGATAGGTCGGCGCAAGACGCAAAGATGCACCCCAGCGTGATAACCATTTGGGTTCGCTTAGTTCTACGGGCTTTTCTAAAATGGCACTAATAGATTCCTGTAACTCTGACAACTTAAGTTCGCGGGTATCATCTTCACCCTGATAGTTGCGGTCGATAGTTACAATACGGTGAGAACCATCATCAAAGGGGACAATAAACGCCAAACCGCGATTATTTGAATGTTGTTCTGTTCCTCCTTCGGCATGATGACCTTTTAGCTGAACGTCGCCCAGAAAAGCCGTCCAGTCGTAAGAAGAACCTTCAAAGGGTAATTCCAAAGTTTTTCGCACTACGCTTTTTGCACCATCTGCACCAACAAGATATTGAGATTTAATATCAAACTTTTCATCTTGTATACGTTCAACTGTACTAGTTACTCCCTCCTCAGTTTCCTTAAAATCAGTCAAACTATGCCCGCGTTCGACTTCAATACCAAAATCGTTAAGACGACGTTCTAATATAGCTTCAGTTTCAGCTTGAGGTAATATCAAAATAAAGGGAAACCGTGTATCTAATCCATACATATTTGCTCGTAAAGGTTTTTTGGCATTGGAACTAAAATCAATGCCAGGGGAAGTATAACCGCGACACACCATCTCATCGGCAATACCCAAAATATCCATAAACTCTAGAGTTCGGGCATGAACGACTAAAGCTTTACTGCGGGTAGAAGGTTCAGTACGACGCTCGATAATTCTGACGTTAATATTGCGACGGGCTAATTCGATAGCGGTAGTTAAGCCTGTAGGTCCCGCTCCGACGATTAATACATCCGTATTGTGTAACATATTTAGTCTCCTTTTGGATTAAGTTAAAAAATTTGGTTTATTTATAGCGAACAAATGCGATCGCTATAAATAATGAGATGGGATCGACGATCGGATAATTTGTATCTAAAAGTAGTTGCTTGAGATATTGCCATAGTAGAAATTTCATCAATCTGTTATTGAATAATTGTCAATTGCTAGAGAGGAAGTTTTACCTGTACCCTTACTAGATTTAGTTAATGAATTGCTTGAGGTTGTAACGGTAGTGGATAGCGTAGTTTTAAAGCATCAGTTTCTATAGGATGCTGATTATAAAACTGACTGACTTCTGCTTCCATTTCTGGGCGATCTATTGCCACAAACCTTTGCACCATCGAAGCAATAGAGCAAACTACGATTAGATGAATTAATTCTTGAGGCTGATAGAGTGCGCTCGCGCTTTGAACAAATCGATAGGGTGTAGTTAAAGGAACTTGAGCCGATAGCCAAGCTAGTTGTAGTGCTGCTTGTTCTTTTTCACTAAATATACTGCTGGTATCGCCTCTATTGGTTGCTGCAATAAAACACTGACGAATGCGCTCAATCGCCCCTTCCTTATTAGTAGCCGTATGATACGCCATGTATCCTTCTACTGCTGCCAGATAATCGTGACCTTTGGCGATCGCACTAACCCTTGCCATCAAATGTTTGAGTTCGGCAGAGATTAAGGTATCTTCACCATCGCCCATCAGTTCGCCATATAGATAAATATGACGCTTTTGTAATGGTTTAGGCCAGTTTTGCATCCAGGCTGGTAATAAGCCAAATTCTCTTTGAGCATAGGTTTGAAAGTCGCCTATTTCTCGGTCGTATTTTGCCAGCATATCCTGAATGGATAGATTACCCTGTGGTATTTCATAGTCAAGATTGGCTGGATTGGTATCTTCTGAACCATGTCTTCCCGCTTCAATACCTGCTTTTTCTTGTGCCTGATGCGCCCAGTCCCCTTCTATCTCTAGTCCAGTTAGATCGTTAAATACATTAAGAAAACCAAAGGCAGAGGTAATCATTGTTGTACCCTCAATACTCTGCTTGTCTGCGTTTGAGCTTTTCAGGCGATTACCCTTCGGGTACGCTACGCGATCGCATAAAGCTTTATCGACTTGGTTTTTACTGGCTGCTGCTGCTAAATCCGCAAGGGCAAGGTCTGACTCATCAAACGAGCTATCTTTTCCCTGACGCGCCTCTTTTAACTGTTCGACAACATTAACAGACTGTTCGCCTCCCGTTGCTGCACTATGTACCTGACAATAGGAACAGCCATGAGCATTAGAAGTGGAATAGCCAATGGCACTCATCAGCTTCATACTAAGAAACTGCTTACCATAGGCAACGGCGGAAAAGTTATGACAGTAGACAAAAAGCTTGTATGCCTCTTTCCAGTGATGCAGGTAAGCAAAAGTATTGGGCCAAAAACCAAAAAACTCTTTATAAAAGTGCAGGATCGGTAGACTTTCATCATCCTTATCTCTACTACCGTCACTCTGAGGAATGTATTCCCGCAGGGCGAAATCTTTGGCACCCTGATGTAGTTCTTCATCACTAAGAGTATCTAGGGCTAAATTCCCTTTACCTATTTCTAATAGCTTATTTAGTCTTCGGGCTGCTTCTAATTTCTCTAAGTCTTCTGCACCGTTGATGTGATAGTCACCAATAAAGATCTGCGGTACGGTGACGACACCACTAAAGTAAACCGAAGCATCGGCATTACGTTGGCTGGTAATGACATCGTATTCTTGATAATCTATCTCGGCGCGTTTTAAGACTGCTTTCGCGCGAGCGCAGTATTGACAGTTTGGTTTGCTAAATATAGTTACTGTTGATTGAGTCATGGTTTGTTTCCTATTTAATAATTGATTTACGGTTTTGAGTTGAGTTTTTACACATTTGGTGGATCGCGTTTATACGGACGTTTGAATTAAGCGAAAGAAAAAAAGAGATTAAAGTTCACAGTTGATTCTGAAAGTAAGTATTATCTGGTTTAATACTTAAAGTAAATAACAGTAATTAGCTTTGAGGAACTTCCTTATATACTGGTTGTTGTGGCTTTGATTTACGCTCTTTGTTTGACTTACGTTTAATCATTAAATAAACAGCAGGGACAAAATAGAGAGCGAGTATAGAAGAACCGCTGATACCTCCTGCGATCGCAATTGCCAAAGGTCGCCAAAAAGGGCCGCCGCTAATTAACAGGGGAATAAAGCCCGCGATGGTAGTAACGGTAGTGGTGATAACGTGACGGGTGGCTTTGACTACTACATCTTCAACTGCTTGGCGATCGCCTTTTCTAGCTTGGGGATGTTCATTCAAAGCCGAAAGAACTACGATCGTATCGTTAATGGCAATTCCCACCAAACCCATCGTGCCGACAACTGCCATAAAGCCCAAGGGCGAACCTGCTACTTTAAGGGAAAATAATGCCGTACCAATACAGCCGATAGCAACACCGCCGACAATTGCTGCCTGACGAAAAGAACCGAGAGATAGTACCAAGGCTGTTATCATGACTACTAATAAAAGAGGTACATACTGTGCCAAATTTCCTCTGGCTTTACTACTTTCTTCCTGTTCTCCGCCAAACTCATAACGATAGCCTGGGGGTAGTTCAAAACCCTTTGCTTCTAACTGTTCTTGAAAGTTAGTCAGGACTACGGCAGGTAAGACTCCTGCGGTAATATATCCCTGGACGGTATTAACTCTTTGTTCGTCATAACGGGAAATATTAGATAGTTGGGGTATAAGATTGAATTCTCCCAAAGCCGAGGTAGAACGAAAACCGCCGTTTTCTCTATTACTACCACTTAAGTTCAAAGAGGCAATCTGACTTAAATCCGCACGGTCTGTATTGCTTACCCTAACTCGTACTGGGAGGTTTTCCGTCGCTTCTAAGATCGAACCGCCAATCGCACCTTCTAAATATGCCTCTAGCTGGTTCGCGATCGCTGTATTAGTTAAACCAGCCTGTCTTGCCTGTTCTTCGTCTACAGATAGTCCTAATTTGGGTAATGATTCGGTTAAATCGTCGCGGACGTGAATCACATCGGGAACGCCAGCTAAAATACCTCTTGCCTTTATGCCCAAGCGTCTTAATTCCTCTAAATTTGGACCAAAGATTCGCATCTCTACAGGGGCATCATAAGGAGGTCCTTGCTGTAGCTGTCTTACTAAGATACGGGCAGAGGGAAATTTGGTATCTAATTCGTCTTGTACCTCTTGGACGATGGCTGCAACTTCTCGGTCGGTATTTAACTGCACCATTGCCTGAGCATAATTGGACTGGTTTTGTCGGTTGCCAGTGAAGTTGTAGTAAAACTTGGGCGCACTTTCTCCCATAAACCAGTGGACATCTCTGACATTGGGATTAGCTAAGATGACATCTCTAGCCTGAAGCATCTTAGATTTAGTTTCGGCGATCGCAGTTGAAGAAGCAAATTCCACCTCAATTTGAAACTGATCGCGGGATACGGAAGGAAAAAATTGATTTTCTAAAGTCTTTGCACCAATAAAGCCGATTAAAGGGATACAGAAAGTTAAGGCGATCGCCATTAATGGTTTGGAGGCAGCAAATTTTAAGGATTTACGATATGGACGAGCTAGTTTAGGAGAGGTAAACCCTTCATTCCACCATGCCCCAGGCTTAAGAAGAAAGCTTTGAATTTTCTGGGGAATACTTTTGGGTTGAGTATCCTGATGCTCTAACTCTTCGGCTTTGTTGCTAGTGTTCCCTAGCATTCGCGCTGCTAAGGAGGCAATTACCGTTAGCGAAAGTGCCAGAGATGTAATTAACGCCATAATTACGCTTAAGGCGATCGAGCCGACAAATTCACCCGCAGCCCCAGGAAGTAAAACAATAGGGAGAAAAGTCAGAATCGTAGTTAAGGTAGAAGCAAATAGGGGTACTTTGAGATAATTTGCTGTTTTTACTACAGCCTGGAGAGGTTCTTCTCCCTCTTTCATCTCGATCTTAATTTCATCCACCACCACAATGGCATTATCAATCAGTAATCCCAAGGCAATAATCAAGCCCGTTACGGACATCTGATGAATGGGAACATCTAATAGAGTCATCCAGCCAAAAACCATTAAGGTAGTTAAGGGCAAAGCTATACCCACAACTAAAGCCGAACGCCAACCCATCGAAACCAAACTGACACCCACTACCAGCAGCGCACCAACGAATAAATTGGAAAGCAAAGTACCGATGCGATCTTCAACATACTTACTTTGGTCGAAGATAAGATCTAAACTAACTCCTTGGGGTAAACTAGCTTCAAAGTTAGCTATTTCTGCCTTAACTTCCTTTGCCCACTTATCAATTCTCAACCCCGACTTCATCAGCACCCCGACAACTACCGCAGGTTTACCGCTAACTAAAGCTAAATCCGTAGGTGGTTCTCGAACGCCACGATTAACTGTGGCAATATCGCTTAAACGAGTAAACTGTCCGCTATTATTTTGAATTGGGATCTGACGAATTCTCTCAATAGTTTCCAGTTCGCTATCTACCTCAATGGCAATATTAGAGCGATCGCTGCGATATTGACCAGCCAATACTTTAGCATCGCTAAGATTTATCTGTTCGGCTAACTCTTGGGGTGAAAGTCCGACTGCCACTAAATCTGGAGCATTAATTTCTACGGTAATTTCTTCATTCGGATCGCCAAAGATTTCTACTTCCTCCGTGCCTTCCACACCGCGCATTGCTATTTCTAGCTGTTCTGCGTAGCGTCGTAACACGGGATAATTAGGCTTACTCGGTTTGTTCCAGGTCAAAGATGCGATCGCCGTATATGCCTTAATTTTGGATTCTTCTAATTCGGGAACACCCGCGCCAGGAGGAAAGGAAGCATAGGCATCATCCATGTCATCTCGTACCTTAGACCAAATCGGTTGAGCATCTTCTACTGAATCGACTAACTCAACCGTTACGGTGGAAAACCCTACCCGCGAATCGGATTGCAACGTTTTAATTTCTTCAATTTCGGCGATCTCACCTTCTAAAACTTCTGTCACCAGTGCTTCTACTCTCTCAGCACTAGCACCAGGGAAAGCAGTCTTAACTACGGCAATGCGCGAAATTAATTCGGGATCTTCTTGTCGAGGCAAAGATTCAAAGGACACCATTCCCCAGGCAATTATGAGGATAAAGGTGAGGATTAATAAACGGATGTTGCGATAAAACGGTTTAACCATGATTAGGGATTGGGGATTGGGAAATATTAAACTTATTACTTATTACGGCGTTGCTGAATCAAGGTATGATTTTCAAAATTTTGACTTGATAACGAGTATTTAAAAAACTGATAGCTACGAACAGATTACTTAGCAGTTTCATACTTCAAATCAGCAACGCCCTTATTACTTATTACTTCCACCCGCTGTCCTGGCACTAGACGATGTGTACCATTTGCCACAATCTTGTCCCCCAATTCTAAAGTGCCTCTAACTAAAGCACGTTCGCTCTTTTGATGAATTATTTCTACCGACTGTTGTTGAACCCGATATTCTTGTTCACCTTCTGGTTTGGTTAAGACGTAGCACGTCCATAAACCGCGAATACCTTTAGATAGAGATTCTGTTGGTAGCCAATAACCTTCTGTATCAATGTTTTCTACCAATTCCAATCTGACGGTTTGACCAGGATTTATCTGAGTTATGGCAGAAGGATCTAAGTTAAATACAACTACCTGAGTGCGGGTGTTCAAATTTACTTCTGGCAAAACAGATGCCACCTTCGCTTTATATGTCTGCGAACCAAGCTTTAAAGTTTGCGAACTGCCGATTTGTAATTTTTCTACTGCTTTAGCTGGCATTCCTACCCGCGCTTCGGGCGCAGCACTTTCCATCAGCCGAATCACAGACTGTCCTGCATTTGCCACCGTTCCTTCATCTAGTTCCCGTTGTGCCACAATTCCTGTAAAGGGTGCTTTAAGAGTACTTTTATCGATATTTACATCAATGTCGGCGATCTGAGCTTCAAGCTGCTGTACCATTGCCTGCTGTGCTGCGATCTGTTCGGGGCGAGTACCATTTTCTAGTTCTGCTAAGTTACTGCGAGACTGATTTAACCGCGCCTGTAATGCTCCTTCGCCATAGGAATATTCGTCTAGTTCTTCTTTGGAAATTGCCCCCTGGGTGTATAAAAACTCTCTTCTTTCTCTTTGCTTTTCTTGCAGCTTTAGCTGCTGCTCCATATCTTGTACCGCTGCTGACGCTGCATTAATATCCTCAATTCGCGCTCCTGTTTGCAACTCAGATAGTTGTGCTTGGGCGCGAGCTTTCTCTGCCACAAGCTGCTGACGCTGAGTTTCTAGGTTACGAATATCCAATCTGGCTAATGGTTGCCCTTGAGTAATGCGATCGCCTTCTCTAACTAAAACCTGCTCTATCTCCCCACCACGAGAGAATCCTAAATTGCTGGTTCTCACCGCAGCAATCTCGCCTGTATAGGTGCGCGACACTTGATAGGAATTTACTGGCTGAACTTCAATTGTTTCTATGGGTAAAGCCCTACCCTTACTCGCTGTTTCAGTCTTCGTCGAACTGTTTTGAGTTGAAATTACTATCGGACGAGCAATTAGCAATATTAATCCCGCTCCCCCAATCCCCAACAGCCAGTAAAAGTATTTACCCAGTTTCTTACGAGGCTGTTCTAAAAACTCTGACGAAGCTTGGGATTTGGAGTCTGTCTTGGCGATCGGATTGGAAGTCATGATGTTTTGTCGAGTTGGTTAAATCAAACGAACGTTTTATTCTAATTATTAAGAGCCGAGTACATTTATTGGAGTAAAGCTTGGCTTTGCTTGCCAAGTAATTATTTAAATCTGTATTTAACTTCATTAAAACAAACGATTTAAATTTTGACAAGGTTAGTTTTTAGGTTATCTGGTTTACAAGCTCAATCAGAAGTAACATATAGACATTTATTTCAAGAGAATATAGTATAAATATAGTTCTTACGTTTGTTTTAATATGACTACTTCTATTTCCGTTGATACCAAAGAGCAGATCCTTAATGTCGCCGAACATTTGTTTGCCGAAAATGGTTTTGCAGGAACTTCATTACGAAGCGTAATTCGCGAAGCTGATGTTAACCTATCTGCGGTTCATTACCACTTTGGTTCTAAGGAAGAATTATTTCGTGCAGTTACGGCTAGAATTGCCAAACCAGTAGTTAGTGGTCAATTGAAGCGTTTAGCACAATGTGAAGCGAAGGGTAATACTCCCAGTATTGAAGCTGTTTTAGAGGCGTTTATCACTCCCCCTTTAGAAGTAGTTCTCAATAGTGGCGACCGCAGTATCTATTGCGCACGATTTATGGGACGTTGCCGTGTTGAACCCGATCCGATTGGGAAAATTGCCGAGCAAGAATTTCAGGGTAGTAAAACAGCTTATTTAGATGCATTTGGGCGATCGCTTCCTAATTTCTCTCGTACCGAACTTACTTGGAAGTTGGATTTAGTAATTGCTACGTTACTTCGTGTATTAACAGAGGCAAATAAACCCAACGCTTTAATTCAGAATAATTCACCCCTAAGCATTCAAGCTACAGTATCTAAACTAGTTGCTTTTTTAGCTTTAGGATTGCGCTCTCGATCAAAAGCAAAAACTTCCATTTTCGGCTCAGATTAATCTGCCAAAAATATCCGCTTCTGCTTACAATAAGCAATTGCCTCGATTAAACTCATATCTGCAAACTGGACAAACACCAGTAAAAAAGGGATGATGATCGAGAGCGAAAAAAAGTGGGAGGTGCGATTCGTTGATACCCGAATCCTCTGGGGAACAGAGAGTATAAAGTATCCAAGGAATGACGGGGAGAAAACCGTAAGTACCTTGAACTGTCTCGTGGGATGTGGGTTCAACTCCCACCGCTACGGAGATTAGTGACTCCTCATCTGCCCACAGTGACCCGACTCGGAATTCGGGAGGCTGAAGCTGGGAACAGGGCGGAATTAGAGCCAAATCAGATAGGCACACTACCGCTAATAGGGAAACATCATGGGTAAACAGGTTCTAGAAAAATGTCTTATTTTTAAGCCATAATCTGAACAAAACAATATGGACTTCACTACCGATTATTCTCGCAGTATTATCCCCCAGATAGCTGCTTCTCCGAGATGGTATGTAGGCAAATTGAACCGCCCTAAAATGTCAGTCAACACTGTGGTTGGACAAACGGAGGAAGCCTCCGCGTCCCCCACCGTCAATCTCACAGACGGAACGAATAAAAACGTCGATATCTGGTTCTGGGTGTAGTCGAAACCCAGATAGGCTAGACGAGTAGCGGAAAACCAGACGACGGGTAGGATGAGGCGTAATTGCCAAAAGGAACTCAGAATACGTAAAACTGGAGCAAAACATGATTGGACACATCGAAAAACTCGATAGTGAATCTTGGGTAAATCTCCCCTGGAAGCAATTCCGCAGAGATTTATTCCGTTTGCAAAAGCGCACGTACAAAGCAGTTAGAGAAGGCGATACAGCTAAAGCTCGGTCATTACAGAAACTAATTATGCGTTCTGTCGCAGCTAGATTTCTGGCAATACGTCAAGTAACACAACTAAACAACGGCAAGAAAACGGCTGGTATCGATGGACAGCTAGCCTTAGACTTCAAAGAAAGATTTGAATTAGAACAAAAGTTAAAAACCCAGGCTAACAATTGGAAGCATCAAGGGCTACGTTCTATTCCAATCCCCAAGAAGGACGGCTCAAAGCGGATACTAAAAGTACCCACCATCAGCGATAGAGCTTGGCAATGTCTTGCTAAGTTCGCGTTAGAACCAACCCACGAAGCAGGTTTTCATGAACGAAGTTATGGGTTTAGACCAGGAAGAAGCGCGCATGACGCACAAAAAATCCTATTTTCAAACCTAAGCTCCAACTCCAAAGGATATAAAAAACGAGTAATGGAACTCGACATATCCAAATGCTTCGATAGAATCAGCCACTCATCCATCATGAAACGGCTCATTGCCCCTAAAGGGGGAAGAGCCGAGATACGTGTAAAATAGTGCAAGATAGCCCTCAATATCCTACTCTGTCTATGTTTCAAAAATCTCTACTGGCAGGTTGATCGCCCCCTCAAATGGTTGAGGAATGTTCTTCAAATCCACCACGTAATCCCCGTACCGCTTGAGATTGCGGTTGATATAAGGACTCATAGTTGCCAGCATCCGACGATTAATCTTAAATCCCGACCCACTCAAAGAACGAATTACCCCAGTCATATCTACTGTATTCTGGAGAATTACCGCACTAGCCGCCAAATCTAGATATTTCAACCGCTTCTCCTGTTCCACTGGATCATTATCTGTAATCACGCCATCTTTGCCAAAGAACAACCAGTCCAAAAAATGATGATAGCTCTCAACGATATTAGTACAGGCAGTAACCTCTTGACGCAGAGCGCGATCGGAAATAAATCGCAAAAGATACATGGTGCGTATGACTTTGCCCAAGGCTCGAAAAGCCTGATACAATCTGTTCTTACGGCTATAACTGCCCAACTTTCTTAGAACAGTTGAGGGTAAAAGTTTTCCCGCTTTAATCGACAATACCACCCGCATCAAATCTTGCCAGTGGGTCTGGATTAACTTCCATTCAGCCACATCATCGAATAGAGGGTCGATATAATCGTAAACTTCATCCTTATGGGGACGGAGAAAATCCAAGTCCTTCCAGTTACGAATCCTGGGCATCAATTCAATTCCCAACAGGTGAGAAAGAGCGAACACGGTCGAAGACTGTCCTTGAGTATCTGCATGGATGGTGTCGGGTTGAATATCAGAAGTATTTTTTAGCAGTCCATCGAGGATATAAACTGCTTCCCAAACTCCACAGGCAATGAAGTGGGTAAACAGGGCAATGTAAGTATCGGAAACGTGATGGTAAGCAATTCCGCCGTAACCTCCATAGCGAATGTGATACTCGCTCATCAAATTATTTTCATAGATTTCAAATTTACTGCCATCGGCTGCTGCTTTTTTCCCACTACCCCAGCATTTGGGAAGACTGAGGCGGTTATAGGCATTGATGATATCTTTAATCGCAGCTTCTAGATAGGAACTGGTAACATGACGGCGGTTGGTATAGGAAAGCATATGAGAAGTTACTTTTCCTCTGACGTGACGAGCCATCTCGCTAGGACCAATATTGCACCCATAACCAAATGCTGTCAGGATATACCTTTCTTGAGGGTTTGATAATTTGGGTTCGCTGCCCGATAGAGGACCAAAGTGTCTCGTCCAGTTAAGCCAATGTTCTACATTACAGAGAACATCTAACACGCTGCGCTGGGGCAATTGCTCTCGAATGGCATTAAACAAGGCTTCTGCACCGTCGGGTTTATCTTGAGCGGTAATTCTTTTGAGAACGGGAATTCCTTCTTCATTAATGGTTATTTGGTCGCCCTGCTGACAGATAATATCTACTTCGCGAGCTACTGTAGTAAGTCGATCTTGCAGTTGGGAGACAAATTCTTCTGGAGTATCGCGAATGCCTAAAGAAGAACAGTATTCTGCTAATTTCGGCTCGCATTCCGACCAGGATAATAGCTGTTGGCGAAAGTCAGCATAATTCTCCGAACCGATGACACAAGCATCTCCAGTTTTGAGTTCTTGAGCTAAATGGGAAAAAATACAAATCTCTAGCTGACGGCGCACCAATAATTCTTCGCCATCAACTTCTACAACTACAAGCTTTAGCCATTGGTCGCCGATAAAACTTAAATTCAGATTGGCTTTGAAGAATTTACTTCTTCTCTGCTGATGATCTAGAACAAACTGTACTGCTTCGATGACTGACTGTTCGTTGGAAGTAGAGCAAATTTCTAAGGACCTTACCAAGTCAAATAATGCCTTGCGATAGGGAGAATAAAACGACCAGAGTAAGGGGAAATGGTCTTTGGTATTGACAGAGGCAATTTCTGAGTATTGTTCTAGCAGTAAAGGAGTCCCGCCATTGCTGTCTAATAAACCCTGTACCTGGAGTCCTAATTGAGTATAGTTTGGAGATTTATCGGAAAAAATCAAAATCTCACCAAACATTTCTAACATGGTCTGAGTTTGATTGAGATACTTCTCTCTTAGATACTCCAACTTGGTTTTAGCATTGTTGTGAATTTTCTTAATCCGCTTGAGAAACATTTCTACCATATGGTCGCGAGTTTTCACTTGAGCCTGATAGAGCAAGCACAGCAATAAAGTTCGGCGTTTGGGCAGCCTGAAATCGTTAAATTCGGAAATATCCAGAGTTCTGGCTAATGCAGCAAAAGATTTAACTTTGGTCGCGGGGATAAATGAGAGTAATTTCTGGGCATCTCCCACCAACATCATGGTATCGAACTTATCCTGTAGTTCTTTGATGTACTTGAGTTTGTGACTTTTGGGAGAAGATTTGAGGAGGTTGAGATTGGCATTAGTATGATCGACAGAATCGGGAACTAGCAAGCCATCTATATTCTGCCTATCAGTGGGAGATAGTTTGCGGGCTACTCGTTTGAACAAACGGGTATTTACAATCGAGCGAATATGACAGGCTAAACGATCTAAAGTGCTGAAGGCTGGTAACTCGTAGCGTTGTCTTACTAACTCTTCAATGGCTACGTTGATTAAATCTGCGGGATGATCTCTGACAAAGGCTGCATCTCTAATAGCTACTGCTGCTAACTCTTGACCTCGATTATTATAGGGACTAATGTTCAGGTATTCTCTAATGGCTTCTTGATAGTAGCGAATTGACCGTAGGGAAGGAATGGGAGAGACTTGGTAATTTAATTTTAGACAGGTGCGGAGGTGAATAATAATTGGCTGGGGGATTAATTCTGGATGAGTAAAATAGCCCAATTTTTGAAATGATTTTAGCATCACCATCAATCCCAATAGTCCTATCTTGCTTCTGGTGCGACTGGTAACAAACTTTATTTCTTCAGCCGTTGGAGTGTAAAGTTCGTGTAGTTCTTTATTGGATGGATAACGCTTGAACTGAGGATAAGCAGTTCTACTAATTACGGTAATAGCGATCGCCTCCGCAGATAAACTCGACTAACTTTAATTAAGATTACAGCACTGGTTTGACCTTTGTTCGTGCTACGAAACATTACTTTGCCTAAAAGACATTATGCAATGGTTACTAAAAAAAAGCTAGCGATTACTTTGAGCTTATTTTCATAAAAAACTAATGCAATTGCTTAATGACTTGTTTTTCTATTAAAGTATTTTTTATATTAAACACAACTTTGTTCTGATAAAAGTTGATATTTTTAGAGTTTTAATATGCAATTTTTGTCTTATCATATTGATTGAAGCAGCAATAGGCGATCGCAATAATTCAAAATCACTTTCAAGGGTGGTTAAGCTAATAAATTTTGCCAAAATATTGTCAACCGCCTACCGATAAACCAAGCTGTTCAACGTCTTCTGAACTCAGTTGCCAACCTATAGAACCTGCATTGTCAAGGGCTTGTTTAGCATTTTTTGCTCCAGGAATAGGAATTACGTTTCCTTGGGCTACTAACCAATTTAGAGCTACCTGTGCAGGTGTTTTTTGGTACTTTTCTCCAAGCTGTTTTAACTGGTTAATAACTGGTTCAATCTTACTCAATCCTTGAGTCGAGAATTTAGGATCTAGTTTTCTTGCGCCCTGTACTTTTTCAGTGTTTTCTGGAGTATACTTACCAGTTAGTAATCCTTGATCTAAGGGACTATATGCCAGTATGGTAACTCCCAATTGACGAGCAGTAGCTAAAACACCATTTTGTTCAATCTTGCGAGTCAACAGAGAATAGCGAACTTGATTTACTGCCAGAGGCACATCATACTTTGCCAACAAATCATGAGCCTGCTGCATTTGTGTGGCGGAGTAATTACTAACTCCCACCGTCAGAATACGTCCTTGTTTTACTTCTTCTGCCAAAGCCTCCATTAGAGTTTCTTGTCCCATAAAAAAGTCAAAGGGCGAATGAACCTGATAAAGAGCAACTTGTTCAACCTGGAGTCGCTGAAGACTTTTATTCAAAGCATCAGCTACCGCTTGTTTGTTAAATCGCCAGGGTAAAGGAAAATATTTAGTCGCTATCTGTACTGGCTGACTAGTTTGCTGGAGAAATTGCCCAATTAGCTTTTCTGATTTTCCCAAACCATAAACTTCAGCAGTATCAAAAAAAGCTGCGCCATTGTCTACGGCTGTCTCAAAAGCTTGTTTTACTTCTGTTTCTCCGTAGTTTGAGCCATAACCCCAAAATAAACTATCACCCCATGCCCATGTACCAATGCCTAGAGGGGGAAAAGAAATATTGCCGACTGAAATCTTTGTTGCTTCCATGAGTACAGACTGCCTTTTAAATGCTTTATCTTATTTTACAAAATTAACGTAAGTGTCCAAAGAACTTAGATTTTGTTCGTATTGAAGCTACTAAAATTAATAACAGTTTTCTTCTTGACAATGCCTTAAAATAAAATAGTAAAGTTTTGCATCAAGATATTAGACATAATTAAGACAATAAGTTTATTGTAAATTTTAAGAAAGCTTTATTGATTAATGTCTGCGATAATTTGAATTAGGGATTTAGCCCAGCATAATTAAATAAACGATATGAAACTTTTATCTAATAAGCTAAGTGTTTATTTAGGCATACTTGCAGTTGGCGGTAGTTTAGGCTTTCTTGGAAGTCGTCAGTTTCAACAACCAACGGCAATGAGACAAACTCAAGTTTATCCTACCGCCATCCCAACTGAGGCTAATTCTGTCAGCAGAAGCAGTAATGACCGAGACGTTAATTTTATTGCCACGGCAGCACAAAAAGTTGGTCCATCAGTAGTTAGAATTGATGCTTCGCGTCATATTTCGGCATCACCAGAAAATCTCAGAAATCCTTTACTGAAGCGTTTTTTTGGCGGTGATAAGAGTAAAAAGTCTTCAGACTCCTTGCCTGAGCAGATAGAACGAGGAACTGGCTCTGGCTTTATTATTGGCTCTGATGGTCGTCTGATTACTAATGCTCATGTGGTAGATGGGGCAGAAAAAGTACAGGTAACTCTTAAAGACGGCACAAGTTACCCAGGAAAAGTATTAGGAACAGATCCTTTTACTGATGTAGCAGTCATCAAAATTAATGCCACAAACTTACCCACGGTTAGTTTTGGGGATGCAAAAAAGTTGATGCCTGGGGAATGGGCGATCGCTATTGGTAATCCTTTAGGTTTAGATAATACTGTAACTGTGGGTATTGTAAGTGCTTTGGGTAGATCGAGTTCTCAAGTTGGCGTGCCAGACAAGCGAGTTAAATTTATCCAAACTGACGCAGCCATTAATCCAGGTAACTCTGGAGGACCTTTATTAAATTCCCAAGGAGAAGTTATTGGCATTAATACGGCAATTCGCGCTGATGCTCAAGGATTGGGCTTTGCTATTCCGATTGAAACGGCTAACCGCATCGCCAATCAGTTATTTACCAAGGGACAGGCAGATCATCCTTATTTAGGGGTTCACATGATTAACCTGAATGAAGAAATTAAAAGCGAAATTAACTCCAGCCAAGAATTTGATTTCAAAATTCCTGAAGATAAAGGCGTGGTGGTAGTCAAAGTAATGCCTCGCTCTCCTGCTGCTAAAGGCGGTTTTGAGCCAGGAGACATAATTGATAAAGTAGGCGGTAGTCCTGTAAAAACCTCTGTTCAGGTACAAGAACAAGTTGACCTAAGTAAAATTGGTTCAGAATTAGAGGTGGAAGTTTTGCGAGATGGTAAGCTTAAAACCCTTAAAGTTCAACCAACTGCTTTTCCTAAAGGCGAATTTGAGTAATAGTGGAAACTACGGCAGTTTTTTTTAGTGGGATCATCTAAATTTGATTGAAGTAGAAGTTCATTCATCCCTGCGAGATTTTTTAAGAGCGAATGGGGAGCGAAATTTTCCCCATCATTTAACCATGGCAAGGCTAATCGCTAGAGCTTTACGCCTAGGTCGCCCTGCGTTGATGCAAACTGGTAGTAGCGTCAGCAAGTATTGTCTGAGTTATTTAATGCCGATATTGATAGGAGACTGGTCGGTTATTATAGTTGCCCCCCTGACAACCCAGCAATATTTAATCGAGGTCGAAATTCCTAAATTACAGGCATGGTTAAAAACTAATAAAAAAGTCAGAATTGGCGATCGCTGGCAAGACGACGATCAGCTACTCCTCACTTCCCCTGCCAGCTGGTTAGGCGATCGCCTAACGGAGCAAGGAAAATTTCCCCTGAATATGCCCACCATTATCGAACGAGCCGAGAGCCTCGAAGAATGGGCAAGACAGCAGCTAACTATTAGTATTACTCCTTCAGACTGGGAGGAGTTATTAAAGACAATTCCTGAGCATCAGGAATTGATTCGCGACACGAAAATCAAGTTAACTAAATCTATCTTTACTCGTCCTGAAAATCCTTATGGTAATTACATATTGCTTAATTCGGAATTGAACACAATCAAGCAATTATGGACAGTCTTAGCCCAAAAAAAACTGCTCAAGGGTAAATTTGAACAATTTGGACAGTACTTAGCTTCAGAACTAACTATAGCTTGGATATCTCGCGATCGCGATCGCGGTTTATTTACCGTTAATCTCGCCCCTGCTGAAGTTGGTACAAAACTCAAACCAATTTGGCAAAAGCAGCCAGTCGTAATAATTGGTGGCTTTTTAGATATTGAAGCCAAAGCAACCACTTATCGACAACAGTTGGGCTTAGATTCACAAATGTTAAGTTTAAAATTTACTCCCAACCGCCAAAATAATCATATCCAGCTTTATATTCCCGATCGCTTTCCTTTGCCCAATACACCCGAATTTCAGTCGGCTTTGATCGAAGAAAGCCTATTGCTAGTTAGCCTGAGCGGTAGGCTTAATCGCCTAATTGTCTTAATTGTCGAAGATGTGCCGCTTCAGGGACAGGTAAGTTCAGTGTTGGCAGCGGAATTTGGTTCGCGGGTTAAAGTAGAAAAAAGCAAGGTAAGCGATCGCAGTATCTTAATTTGTGGTTGGTCATTTTGGCAACAACATCAAGAAAAGCTACCAATTCCCAGTCTGTTGATTATTGCCACTCTTCCCATACCATCTTTAGAAAACCCCTTAGTTGCCAACCGCGTTGCCTACTACAAAAATCAGCGTCAAGATTGGTTTCGGACTTATTTATTGCCGACAGCCCTAAAAACGCTCGAACAAACCGTAGTACCGCTGCGAGAATCACAAAGCATCATGGCTTTATTGGACAACCGCGTCAATTTCCGTAGTTATGGCAAAGAAATTTTATTAACTCTAGAACCTTGCGCTCGCATCAATTATATTGACCCTACCTGGTTTGGTTATCCCAATTCGTGAGTCATGCTACATCTCTCCAAAATAATCATCTTGCATCAAATGCTCTAGCTCGATCTGCTCAAATGAAGGCATATCAAAGAGAATACCTTTTTGATATTTTTGGTAAGACTGTTCGTACCATTTACTATAGTTGTCTGCTAAATAATTCTTAAGACTAGGAGAGTCTTCTAAGATATTCATGATTTGAGTGCGAAAGTTGATTACTTCAATCTTCCAGCCGTTTAAAGCCCGTTCACGCTCATTTTCCCAGTACTTAATTTTAAATATATGCTCAATCAATCGCTGAGTATAGCTACGTAAAGCCCGTTTATCCGACTTGCCCATGTCATCAATTTCATCTAGCAAATTATCCCAGTCCATATTTTCTAGATCTTGATTGGCGATCGCTTTTTTGATTTCTTCTATCCAAAGGTTATAATCGCGTTCATGTAATAATTTCAGATTCATGATTTTTTAGGAAATCGCTTGTTTCAAAGCAGCACAGAATTCAGCGATCGCTTTTAGTCCCGCTTCTGGAGTTCCCTCTGCCAAGCGTTTAACTATCGCACTACCAACGATTACCCCATCTGCGCCCCACTCCTTAATTTGTTTTGCCTGTTCGGGGTTAGAAATACCAAAACCAACGCCGATAGGTTTATCCGTCGTGCTGTGCAACTCTGCCAGGATATCTTTGACTCCTGCTGCTGTTTCTGACCGTATCCCCGTTACACCTGTGACAGATACTAAGTAAATAAAGCCTTGAGACTTAGTAGCGATCGCCTTTATTCTAGCGGTCGAACTAGTAGGTGCAACTAATAAAATCACCTCAATTCCTATTTCTGTTGCGGGTTTAAGCAGTACTTCTGCTTCTTCTAAAGGTAGGTCAGGAACAACTAAACCGCTAACTCCTGCCTCTTTTACCTGTTTAAGAAAAGACTCGATGCCCCGATAGTAAATTGGATTGTAGTAAGTAAATAAAACAATCGGCACATCTATTTTTGGTACAGCTTGCTTAACTACTTCTAAAACAGCTTCTAACTTAACTCCTCTGTGTAAGGCTCTAGTAGCCGCTGCTTGAATCGTTGGACCATCTGCTAAGGGATCGGAATAGGGAACACCTAATTCAATCAAATCTGCACCGTTTTCAGCCAAAACTTCTATAGCTTTAGCTGTTGTCTCTAGATCGGGATCGCCAGCAGTAATAAAGGGAATTAAAGCACATTGAGAATTTTGTTTTAGTTGTTGAAAACGTTGGGCAACGGAGTTCATTAGGTAAAGTTAATTTAAAGTTTAAGATTAATACTGAATAATTTAATTTAAGTTGCCACGATAAGTAGAGCGACATAATTAAACTGAAAATAGAATTCTCCCAGTCTCCCAGTCAATCTATACCAAGGTTTATTGTTTCCTGCCTACTTATTTAAGCTTCTTTTTGTTGCTCAATTTCTTTTTGTAGTTCGGCCAGCTGTTCTGAAGACATCTCTTCAAGACGCTTTTGCATCACTGCCTCTTCATAATCTTTAAGCTGCTGGTTGTAAGTCATATTTTTATTACCGACTCGCAAAAGATAGGTCAGCGACCAACCCACCAAACCAATAACCAATAGGGCTTGAGTCCAAATTCCTGCATTAATGCCGTCCAAACCAACTATTTGCAAAACAAAATAGACTAGTCCCGCAGCCACAAATACGCCAAGACTAATTGCGATCGCATCGATTCTACGCATTTTGTTATCCTAAGCTTTTAGATCGCGACGTTTGGGGCGAAAATTAAGAAACGGACTGAGTAAAATCATTCCAGGGAAGCTGAGAAACACAAATAGGTACATAATTAACCGCTCGATAGAGCTAGCAACATACCAACGATTCTTAAGATAAAAATAAACTAGTGCTGGTAACACCACAAGATATGTACCACTTAGAACTAGATATAACAAGGCAACTAAATTAGTCTCTGTAAGCAGCATAATCGTCTTCAATAGTTGGCTAATTCACGACACTGTTATTTTAGCAGGGCATACGTCCAGCTTTCCTGATATTAAAGTTAGAACAGAAATTAACATTTGATGTTACGCATTTAATCCAACTGCTGTGACGGAGTGACGGGGTGTCCTAAAGGATACCGCTTCGCATAAAAGGGTGATGAGGTAACGAGGTGACGGGGAGCGCGGGAGACTGGGAGCAACTACGCAGGTAGTAAATTCGTCCCCAAGTCCCTAAGTCCCTAAGTCCCCAAGTCTTACAGGATGAGTGCGTAACAAGCGTAACCTTCAGTAGACATACCTCGCAATAGCTGTATTTGATCTAACGCTGCTACTTCAGATATGTTTAAAAGCCTAATTCCTGGTAAAAGTAGAGCTTGACCGCGATCAAATTCACTGAGTAGAGGATTAGCAAGAACATTAAGTTGATCGGCATCTTGAGCGTAGGTCATCGGCACTAGCATATCAATCCATTCTTTAATTTACCCATTTTTCCCAGTGCTGCTGAATTTTTGACAATCGCTCTGGTTCTGGCATGGGAAATACGGCAGTCGAAAGAGTCAATTCAGGTCGTAGCTGCTTAAGATTTTGAGAAGCAGCAGCTACAAAATTGTCTATCTGTTTAATACGAAAGTCCGTCCATTCAGACCACAAGTAATGATTGGGATTTAGGGTAATCGGATCGAAGCCTGTCTGTTTTTTAAACTGTTCTCTAGCAGCCTTACCATAGCCATAGGTTATTTTACCTGAAAGACTTTGGAACGGATAGCGAATATAGTCTAAATGGATACCGTCTACCTCGTAATTAGTAGCAATTTCTGTTAATAGAGATAAAAGATAACGCTGGACATCGGGATTAGCAGGATCGAAGAAAACTTTTCCCGAACTATAGTGAAAACGACTACCTTCGTTATCTGTAGCTACCCAATCAGGATGTTTGGCTAAAACAGGATCTAAATAGTTGCGAGGTAGATTAAGAATTTCATTATGACGTTGATTGACCGCAGCAAAAGTCCATACCCAAGCGTGCAATTCCATACCTCTTGCATGAGCTAGTTTGACTGCTGCCTTTAGAGGATCCCAACCTGCAACTAAAGGGTTTTGTTAAGGCGCAATCTTATTAGAAACTTTTTGACTTATTGGTTTAACATCAATATTTTTTCCCAGGGCAAGCTGTTGTAAATGTCTGGCATTTTCTAACACTAAAATCTCCCAATTACTTTATATTTATCTTGTAAATAACTTATTAATTTAAAATATCAATTAGTCTTTAATCGACTATTATAATCTTGATATTTTCTGCCGCGTATCGGTAATAGTAACGATTGAATATATTTTACTTTAAAAGCTATACTAGATATTACGGCAGAGAAAATACTTTTACGACGTTAGTTAAATTAATCAACTGTATATGTATCTAAATCAAAATTATTATATATGCTGCAAATAGCAATCAACTAAAAGTTGAAAAAAGTATTAACGTAAGCATTAATAATTGCCTCGCCAAAAAAGAGACTTAATGCCCCACCCAAAGCCAAGAAAGGACCAAAAGGCATGGGTTGTTTCTTGCTAATAATGCCTAAAGCGATCGCGCCACCGCCAATAATTGAACCAACTCCACAGGCGATAAAGCTAGAGACTAAAACATATTTCCAGCCAATCCAAGCCCCAATAGTTGCCATTAGCTTTCCGTCCCCATCACCCATTGCCTGTTGTCCCAGCATAATTGTACCCAACAAAGCAATAATTTCGAGTAACCAGATACCTGTAGTTGAGCCACCAACCCCAAACATTAGTTGATTAGCAACCCCACGCCCTTGTGCCAGATGCCAGCCTAAAATCCCTTGAAATACTAACCCCAAAACTAAACCCGACTTGGTTAAGGCGGCAGGTAACGTCATGGTGTCTAAATCAATCAAAGATAAAGCCAGAAGCCAGGCTAAAAAAGCACAATAGCCAACAGTTTCAATACTGTAGCCAAACCGCCAGAAAACCAAAGCAAAAATTAATCCCGTGGTAGCTTCAACAATTGGATAACGGCTAGAAATTTTAGTTTTACACCACCGACAACGCCCCCGAAGCCATAGCCAGCCAAAGACGGGAACATTTTCGGTTACACCTAATTGATGAAGACAACGGGGACAGCGAGAAGGGGGATGTATTAAAGATATCCTCGCAGGAATACGGTAGATAACTACATTTAGGAAACTGCCAATACAGGCACCAAAAGTAAAAGCAATACTAAATGCGATTACTGTAACCAGCGTTTCCATAGCTTAACGGTACAAATATAATAATAATTAAATAATTAACAAGACTAGTTTCAATAAGTATCAGCTTCGATTTGTCTAATAGGAATAAAACATTCTCTGGGCAACAGCACTGGCTTATTTTTAAATGCTAGTTGTCCTCTATGGCTATCTCGATTAATGACGATTCCCATTGGTTGGCTGTTGGCTGGCACGCCTTGGCTATAGTAATTGCGATAGATGTTTCTAGCTGCATTAATCAAAGTCGGATCGAAAAATATCATATTCGGATCTTCGGATTTAGCTAAATTATTTTTGCGCGTAGACGGTGTAGAGTTCATTGGACAATCCCTCAAAAGACACCTCTAAATTTAACCTAATTTTTTTGAGAACGAAGACTAAAAAGATTAATTTATGTTACTAAAATTGGCAATTGTTAAGTTGTAGAGAGTAACGGCTAATTAATTCATTTGTACTTCTTATTTTGGGGTTGCAAAATCAAAAATCTACCGCTAATAATTTGTTGAAAGGTAAAGAGCTACCTAAGCCCAAATAACAAAGACCCCTTAAGGGGCCTTCGCCAAAATTTCTTTTGGTATTCAGAACGTCTTTACCGGACTAGCCTCGACCCTATTAAGGGTAACGGGATGTCATATCTCGTCGAGTATGTCTGCTACATCCTTTATTTTGTTTATATATACACTATAAGAGATATTTGTAATTAAGCCAAACTCTAAAAACATGGCTGTATAGTTACTATCAAAAGTAAGTGTGTTAATTAAGAGTTAATAATCTAGTATTCGTCAGTTTACTAACTGTAGAAAAATTTTACTCTGATTATCTTCAGTTGTTATTTTAGACACTGTATTTTGCTCTATTTAAAAGCGATCGCCTTGTACCTAAAAAGTAAGCGATCGCTAATTAATTATGGACAAGATTAATTTAGCAATTTTTTCTATGTTCTTTATTTAAGCAACAGCATTTGGGCAACCTAGAATTAGAGTTTTTTCATAATTGATATTGACATGAGATTATTTGCTAGGTTGCTAGGATTGGGTTTATTGCTATTAGGAGTTTATTTTTTAGGACAAAATATTTACTTTACTAATAACATTTCTCCTTACTGGTGGAGAGGAGTTGCTGCCGATACGTCTATTCTCTTTCTCACCGCAGGAGTGTTAATGTTTTTTATCCTACCTCGCGGTATTAAAAGTTGGGCAGGAATTGCGATCGCCATTGGCATTATTGCCGTGTTCTTCAGTAGCAAAGCCATTTTACAACCAACTAGTCTTTGGCAATTTGTTCTTTCCCTAGCTAGCTTTATAGGGGGATATCAGTTATTTACGACGGGAAGGCTTAATATCTAAGAAGAATAAAAGACAAATCTTGATATTATGAGCGATTGGGATTTTCAACCGCCACCAGAATCAGAATTGGGCGATTACGCGACCGCGTCCCCTACGGATCGCCAAGTTACTTTAGAATCAAATCATCTGCAAAATAAACGTATTGCCCTGTTGGTTACAGGTAGCATTGCAGCCCTGAAAGCTCCCTTAATTGCTCGTACTCTTCGCCGTCAGGGGGCTGATGTCGTAGCTTTTGCCTCGAATGAAGCATTGAGATACACCACTATTGATGCTTTGGAATGGAGTACTACTAATGCTGTGGTTACCAAGTTAACCGCGAATGCCGAACACCTCAGCGATGAGAATCCTTTTGCGGCCTATTTAGTCGCCCCTGCAACCTATAATACCATCAATAAAATGGCGTTAGGCATTGCTGATGGTGTCATTGCTTCTACTTTGGCTTCAGCTATTGGCAGAATGGAAAAAGGTAAAGCTCAAATTTTGATTGCGCCGACAATGCACGGTAGTTTGCACAACTCTATTTTGACTCAATCTCTACAGCAGCTAAATCAAATGGGAGTCAAGATTATCCCGCCCAAAATTGCTAATGGTAAAAACAATCTGCCCGAAGAAAAAGCGATCGCCTTGGCTGTATGTCGCGCAGTTAGTTTATCATCTCTCAAGGATATCCCTATTTTAGTCACAGGAGGACCTACCCCTGTACCTGTAGATAATATACGTCGTCTCACTAATCGCTTTACAGGCAGGTTAGGCACTTGCATCGCTGAAGAATTGTATCTTCGAGGCGCAAAAGTAAAACTAATTCATGGACAAGGCAGCTATACTCCTCCCAGCTATCTCCCCCATCAAATAGTTAATAGCTACGATGAATATCTGTCAGAGGTAATGACGGAATTACAAAAGAATTATCGTTATGGAATCTTCTCGGCTGCGGTTGCTGACTACAAACCTGCTCAAGTATACTCAGGCAAAATCCCTAGCGGTGGGGCATTATCTAAAATTGACTTAGTAGCTACTCAAAAGGTAATTAAAGAAGTAAAAGCCAAATATCCTAGCTTGGGCATGATCACTTTTAAGTATCAAGAAAACATCTCCCATGCAGAATTAATCACTATCGCCGAAACTAGATTGCAACAAGGTTATCAGATGGTAGTAGCCAACCGTGGGGAAGAACATCAAGCTACAGGCGCGCAGGTGGCTTATCTAGTAACAAAAAACCAACCACCCCAAAAAGCAGTGGGAAAAAAGGAGATTGCCAAAGCGATCGCTAATTACTTAGAATCAATAAGCGATAAACACTAAGGAAGATTAGTAACTAGTAATCAACCAATGACCTATTGTCTGGGAATCATCAATCAATTTGGCATAGTAATGGCTGGCGACTCTCGTACTAATGCAGGAGTCGATCATATTTCTAGTTATAAAAAGCTATTCGATTTGTCTTTACCAGGAGAAAGAGTAGTTGTTATCTGTGCTTCTGGAAGCCTTTCAGTAACCCAGGGAGTGATCACCAGGTTAAATCGAGATATTGAAAATCAAGCAGAAAATAATCTTCACACCTTGCCAACTATGTATGATATTGCTGCCTACATTGGTGGTAAAAGCAGAGAAATTCAAGAATTAGACCGTCCTTGGCTAGAAAAAGACAATATTAGCTGTAGCTGTAATTTTTTACTGGGAGGACAAATCAAAGGAGAAGTTCCTCAATTATATTTGATTTATTCCCAAGGTAATTTTATTCAGGCAACCAAAGAAACTCCTTTTTTGCAAATTGGCGAAACAAAGTATGGCAAGCCGATTATAGACCGTACGATAACCTACGATACCGCTCTTGAAGATGCTGCAAAATGCGCCTTGTTATCGATTGATTCAACCATGAAGTCAAATATTTCTGTAGGACCACCGATTAACTTGATTATGTACAAAACTGATAGCTTTGACCTGCAAAATACTTTAGAATTACGCCTGGGTGCGCCCTATATCGCCAAAATTCGTAACCTGTGGGAAACATCTGTTAAGCAAGCTTTTGAAGCTATGCCTGATATTGAGTGGGAAGTCGATACTGATTCTGAAGAAGATATTTATATTGATTAGTTGTTAATTATCATTATTAAGCAACATTACAAAGTTCAAATTGAACATTTTTAAGTTACAAACAGCTATATTTTGGTTAAGATTGGCTGGCTAAATAATTTAGCTTCAAGACTAATTAAGAAAGATATATGGCATTTGAAGCATACGACCCAGAAAACTTTTATGATGAACTTTTCTTAGCTCAGGGCAAACCGCGATCGCATTCTGCTTCCTTAATTAAACGCATGAGCGAGCTAGGAATTGAGCAGCTAGAGCAACAGAGGCAAACAGCAGAAATAGCCTTGTTCAAACTGGGAGTTACTTTCAATGTCTATAACGATACTCAAGGGGTAGAAAAAATATTTCCCTTTGATATTATTCCCCGCATTATTGACGCTCAAGAATGGGAAACTTTAGAACAGGGATTAAAGCAAAGAATCCAGGCTTTAAATTTATTTCTTAATGATATTTATGGCGAGCAAAAAATAATTAAAGATGGTAAAATTCCTGCTGAAATAATTTATACCGCTTCAGGCTTTTTGAAACCATGTTTGGGCGTAAAAGCCCCCGCAGGAGTTTGGTGTCATATTACAGGAACAGACCTAGTTAGAGACAAAGATGGTGAGTGGTATGTCTTAGAAGACAATTTGCGATCGCCTTCTGGAGTTTCCTATGTCCTTGAAAACAGACGGGTAATGAAAAGCACCTTTCCCGAAATCTTTCAGGATATGACGGTCAAGCCTGTGGACGACTACCCTAGCCAGCTATTAGAAACTCTGCTTAATCTTGCACCGCCTCAGTTACCAGATCCAACTGTGGTGGTACTAACTCCTGGCATTTATAACTCTGCCTATTACGAACATTCCTTTTTGGCACAACAGATGGGAATTGAACTGGTAGAAGGAAGAGATTTAGTGGTAGCCGATGGCTATCTACAGATGAAAACCACTAAGGGTTTACGCCGTGTGGATGTAATCTACCGTCGTATTGATGACAACTTTTTAGATCCTTGGGCTTTTAATCCTGATTCTATGTTAGGAGTACCAGGACTGATGCAAGTCTATCAGCAGGGACGAGTCGCCTTGGCTAACGCACCTGGAACAGGAGTGGCGGATGATAAGGTAGTCTATGCCTATGTTCCTGAGATGATCCGTTATTACTTAGGAGAAGAACCAATACTAGCTAATGTACCGACGTATCTTTGTTGGCGAGAAAGCGATCGCAATTATGTCTTAGAAAATTTAGATAAGCTAGTAGTTAAGTCTGCTAATGAAGCTGGTGGCTATGGAATGCTGATTGGCACTATGTCTACGGAAGCAGAAAGAGCCGAATTTGCTCAAAAGATTATTGCTCAACCCCGCAACTATATTGCTCAACCAACCCTTAGCCTATCTCGTGTACCAACTCTAATTGATGGCAAAGTTGAAGGCAGGCACGTAGATTTACGCCCCTATATTCTCCATCGTGGTGAGGAAATCTATGTCCATCCTGGAGGACTTACCCGCGTTGCCCTCAAAAAAGGCTCGTTGGTCGTTAACTCTTCCCAAGGTGGAGGAAGCAAAGATACCTGGGTGTTAAATGGGAGGTAAATTGAGTCAAGGCGATATTTAAATGTTTCAGCCAGATTTGACTCGTGGCGATACTGTTGCTTCTAAAGAGCTGCTTCAATCGATAGAAGCAAAAGGGAAAATCATAGTTTTTGCGCTACCAGAGTCTGATGAAGCCAAACTTTTGGATTTTTTTGGCGCGAATGCTAGTGTTAATACAAATAACATTAATCATATTATTGTTAGACCTGATGTTCTCAAAATTGAAATTTTGGAAGAGTTTCTCCATGGAACACAATATAAGCTAGGTATCATTAACAAGCTTGGTAATTACAAATCGGAAATTCATGTCAAAGAATTTATGATCAGACACCAAAAAATACTAGGTTTGTCTAACAACGATATTAAAGCACTTATAATTATGAAAAATAGCTATATCAAAGGATTGCAATAGTGAGCGTTGAAATAAAGATTTTTGATATATTTCACTTTCAAACGGGAGAAACTGTTTTTGCAGGTTCGATAACAGGGCAAAAAAAACTATTTAAAGACAACAAAATGCAGTTGCTAATTGATAACAAAGAACATCAAACAGTTAATATTGCAGGAGAAATGCTTATGGATAGAAGGCATTCTCTCGATCTTAGGGCAGTTTCGACCTACGACTCAATCGAGCTAACTTCTGATTTTGTTAAAAACCATGAATGTAGACTGGTGGAAATTGAAAACTAATGAAGTTTTCCTTGATATTTATTCATAATAATGATCTTTCAAAAGATAAAAAAATTTATTTTTCATGTTAAGTCGCGTTGCAGATTCAATTTACTGGTTAAATCGCTATATCGAACGAGCAGAAAACGTAGCTCGTTTTATCGATGTCAATCTCAATTTGATGTTAGATTTACCCGCAGGAGTCTCTCCCCAGTGGAAACCTCTGATTTCAGTTACAGGAGATATAGAACTATTCAACAGTCGTTATGACGAGATAAATAGCCAGAATGTCATTCAATTTTTGGCTTTTGATCGAGAATATGAAAACTCAATTATCTCTTGTTTGAGAAAAGCACGAGAAAATGCTCGCTCCATCCGTGAGGTAATTTCTTCGGAGATGTGGGAAGAAGTTAATTCCTTTTATCTGATGATTCAAGAGGCTGCTACAGCTTCTTCTTTTAGCACTTTACCCAAGTTTTTTAGCCAGATCAAAATGGCTAGTCATCGTTTTGCAGGAGTTATGGATGCAACTATGTCTCATAATGAGGGATGGCACTTTGGGCAAATGGGTAGACTGCTAGAACGAGCCGACAAAACTACTCGTATTCTAGATGTTAAATATTTTCTGCTATTGCCCTCAGCAGAATGGGTAGGCACTCCTTTAGATCGAATTCAATGGATGGCTTTATTAAAGTCTGCTAGTGCCTATGAAATGTATCGTAAGTGTCAGCACTATATTACTCCTAGTAGTGTAGCTGAGTTTTTAGTTTTGGATAGAACATTTCCGCGCTCGATTCATTTTTGTCTCTGGCAAACAAAGCAATGTCTCCATGAAATTACGCAAACTCCAACTGGTAATTGGTGTAACGGTGCAGAGAGAGCTTTAGGCAGATTATGTTCTCAATTGGGCTATATAACCATCGAAGATATTATTCAATCTGGTTTACATGAGTTTTTAGAACAAATGCAAAGTTCTCTCAACCAGGTAGGCAACGAAATTCATACTGCTTTTTTCGCTCTAGGCAATGTGTCAGATGCTCTATCAAATAAATCATCAAACAACTTACAGTTACAGTCAACCAGTTTTTCTCAAACCTCATCTGCTTAGGTTGCGTCCCCGTAGCGATCGCTTTACTCAACTTCATAATTTTTCTTTATCGGTATTACCTTTCTGCCAGGGAAGCTCAGATTTTATCGATTTAGATGGCAATAATCTAACAAAGCTATGGTTCGATCACTCAACGCAACAGTTGAGTATCCAGACAACAGCCAAAGTAGAAACTAGCTGTACCAATCCTTTTGCCTATATGCTTGAGCCTTGGGCGACTACTCTACCTTTTGACTATCCTAATTTTTTATTAAAGCAATTAAAGCCATATCTGCATTCCTATAGCTTTGTTGTTGATAATTCGGCTTTAGAATTAGCTCAAGAGTTGGTTATGGCTACTCAAGGCAATACTCTAGATTTTTTGTTTACTTTAAATCAGCGTATATATAATGACTGCGAATATTTTGTTAGAGACACAGGAGAACCTTATCCTGCAGGAATAACCTGGCGTAATAAGAAAGGCTCTTGTCGCGATTATGCGGTTTTATTTATGGAAGTGTGTCGGACTATAGGCATTGCTGCTAGATTCGTTAGTGGCTATCAAGAAGGCGAGCTTGAACAACAGTCGAGAGATCTTCATGCTTGGGTAGAAGTGTATTTACCTGGGGCTGGCTGGCGAGGTTACGATCCTACATTGGGCTTAGTAATTAGCGATCGCCATATTCCCTTGGCGGCTAGTGCTTTACCGAGCTATGCAGCAGCAGTAGAAGGTTCTGTAACTCCTGTACAGCATGGAGTTAAGATTAGCTCCAATCTTCAGGCTCAAATTAATCTTAAAGTTTTCTAGCTGTAGTGGCTGGGTTTTTACTGTAGGTGCTGACTTGCAAATAGAAACCATACGAAAAAGGAAAAATTTTGTAAGTACCTCAAATTCTTCTGACCTCTGACCAGCCAATCATGAGGAAATTAATTGGAATGACTATACATTTTCAGCTTACTACTCCCTCCTTTTCTTATCTCGAACTCAGAACTCAGATAAGATAGGTAAAATTAATTAGCGACCGCCTTAGAAAAAAAAGTTAGCTTAAAAATGTCTAAAAAGCTGACAGCTAATAGCTAAAAACAGTTTGACCAACAACACATAGCCTCAACTTGTCACCAATAGATAATAAGTTTGAAGCTATATTTAGTAACTCGATCATTAACTAATGAAAAAAATTGCTCTTTTTGGTACAAGTGCAGATCCACCAACTATAGGACATCAAACTATTTTATTTTGGTTGTCCCAACACTTTGATCTTGTCGTGGTTTGGGCATCAGATAATCCTTTTAAACAGCATCAAACTTCTTTAAAAGATCGTACACAGATGCTGCATACGGCAATTAAAGATATTAGTCTAGCTGATAATAATATTAGCCTGCATCCCGAATTGAGCGATCGCCGTACTTTAATTACGGTCAAAAAAGCTAGGAAAAAATGGGGACAAAAAGCGGAGTTTAGTTTAATAATTGGTTCAGATATCTTACAGCAGATAAGTAGCTGGTATCGTATCGAAGATTTATTAAAAGAAGTAAAAGTTTTAATTATTCCTCGTGTAGAATATGATATTCAAGAACAAGATTTAGAAACATTAAAAGGAGTTGGCGCAAGAGTTGCGATCGCTAGTTTAAATGCCCCAAAAGTAGCTTCTAGCACTTATCGTCTGCAAAAGGATCAAAACTTAATTATTCCTGCCGTTAATGATTATATTATTCAACATAATTTATATGAAGTAAAAGCAAATCGGCATAAACAAGAAAAAACAGTATGAAAACTAATTCTCAAATCAAACCTAAGACTAAAATCAAATTAGAGAGTTTGGCTGATTTTAAAGTTGGTGTAGATAACGTTATTTTTTCTGTTGATACTACCTATAACCGTGTTTTAGTTTTGCTACGTAAAAGACAAGAAGAACCTTTTAAAAGCCACTGGAGTTTACCAGGTACATTAGTACGCCAAGGAGAATCTCTAACCGATGCTGCTTATCGCACTTTAGCTGAAAAAATTCAGGTAGATAATTTATATTTAGAACAACTATATTCCTTTGGTAATCCTGGTAGAGATCCTCGAGAAGATCTTGATAGCTTTGGAGTAAGATATTTATCGGTAAGTTATTTTGCTTTGCTTAGATATGATAATGCCAAAATAATTACTAAATCAGATAATAGTGTTTCTTGGTACAAGGTAAACGAGATTCCTAAGTTAGCTTTCGATCACGATCAAATCCTCAGTTATGGCTGGAATCGACTTAAAAACAAGTTACAATACAGCCCTATTGCTTTTGATGTCTTGCCACCAGAATTTACTTTAAATGAAGTTTACCAGCTTTACTGTACAATTTTAGGTGAAAACTTTTCTGACTATTCTAATTTTCGCTCGCGTTTATTAAAGCTGGGTATTTTATTAGATACAGGAGTAAAGGTATCTCGTGGTGCTGGTCGCCCTGCAAGTCTGTATAAGTTTAATTCAAAAGCTTTTGCACCTTTAAAAGATAAGCCTTTATTGTTTATTTGATTTAATATTATTAGCCATTAGCGAAAATGATATTTATCAAAATTAGAACAACTTAACTTCTTGCGGTTTTAAAACTGGAATCTTAACCATTGATTATAAATATTACTCTTTTGCCACTCTCCGAAAATAAAGAGTAGTAAAAATGCAATATTAGCTGTAAGAATAACTATATTTTACTAACTTAAAAGGCGGTCGCATTCTCTAATCTCGACAAGCTAAAATTTAATAAACACAGATTACGCATTTATGGTTATTCAAGCAGTTATTGAATGGGATGAAGAAGCACAAGCTTATTCTGCTACCTGCCCTGAGCTTAATTTTGTTTTTTCCTGTGACGATACAAAAGAAACTGCGATCGCAAAATTACAAAACGCGATTAAATTAATGCTTGAACCAATTCCAGATAATTTATTTATTTGCTTTAAATTTGGTTGATTTCTTGATTTATGTGGGAATGATAATTGTATAGGCTCACTTCCACATAAAAAGATATTGGAGCATGATTTTATGGATTTCATTGATCGCATTAAAGCATTTGCAGCTACAATTCCTCAAAAATTAGATGGAATTAAAACGGAAGCAGCCACTCAACAGTTTTTAGTGATGCCTTTTATTCAAAATATATTAGGTTACGATGCTTTTGATCCCAATGAAGTCATGCCTGAATATGATGCTAATGTAGGTGCAGCAAAAAAATTTAAGTTAGATTATGCAATATTTCAAGATGGCAAACCATCCATTTTGATTGAATGCAAATGTTATGGTAACGATTTTGGAAATGATCATGAATGGAGTCAGTTATTTGCATATTTTTCAGCAACCGATGCACGAATTGGCATCTTAACCAATGGCGTAATTTATAAGTTCTACGCAGACTTGGAAAGACCAAATAAAATGGATAAAACTCCTTTTTTAGAACTTAATTTACTGAAATTAAATGAGTCAGCACTTAAAGAACTTTCTAAACTAACTAAATCTACATTTGATGTTAAAGATGCTATAAGCTCAGCTTCAGAACTTAAATATGTAGGAGGAATAAAAGCTTTACTTAGAAGACAAATGCAATTGCCGAGTGATGATTTTGTTAAATACTTTTTTAAAGAACTATGTCCTGACAATATTTTTTCGGGAAAATTAAAAGAAGAATTCTTTGAATATACTCTTAGAGGAATTAAAGAATTCATTACAGAAGAAATGAAGCATCTTTTAGACGATGTTGTAAATCCTCCTGTTATTGATCCTCCTCCAGTAATTGAGCCATCTGAAGATGAACTTGAATTTACTGAAAATGAAAGAGAAGGATATTATATTCTTAGAGCAATTTTAAGTTCAATAATAGATCCTTCCAAAGTCACCTATAAAGATACCGCCACTTACTGCAATATTCTTTTTGATAATAATAGTTGGAAACCAATTGTCCGCTTGCATTTCAATAATCCAGAGAAAAAGAAAATAGAAATTTTTTCAATTGATGAGAATGGAAATAAAGTTTCAGAAAAATTTTCTATTACAGATCTGAAAGAAATTTACCAATATGCTGAAAAGTTTAGGTCGATTGTTATATCTTACGAGCAACCTAAAGTTAGCTAGCCTTAAGTTCCGTCTAAGCTTAATCAAAATTTCGGTAATCCCAACCTGCTTGCTACTGCAATATACACAGACAAAACGTTAGGGTAAATAGATATAACTATTGATTTGCAAGCATTTATTTACATGACAGACGCAACTATTACTAAAAATCCCCTATTGATTGGTAAGGGTTTACCTCCCTTCAACGAAATCAAGACAGAACAGGTTGTTCCTGCAATGACACAGTTACTAGAAGAACTAACGGTAGAAGTTAGCAAGCTAGAAGAGAATGTAACTCCTACTTGGTCTGGTTTAGTTGAACCTCTGACAGAATTAGAAGAGCGATTAGACTGGAGTTGGGGAATTGTGGGACACTTGATGAGCGTTAAGAATAGTCCAGAGTTGCGCGAAGCCTATGAGACTATGCAGCCAGAGATAGTCAAATTCTATAATAAACTAAGTCAGAGTAAGCCTTTATACGAAGCGTTCAAAGGAATCAAAGAAGGTGCGGAGTGGGACAAGTTAGAACCTGCACAACAACGTATTGTAGAGTCTTCCATTCGCGATTTTGAATTATCTGGTGTTGGTTTAGAAGGTGAAGCCAAAGACAAATTTAATCAGATTCAGCTAGAGTCAGCCGAACTTTCGACTAAGTTTTCTAATAACGTTCTCGATGCGACTAAGGCTTTCAAGCTTAAGCTAACCGATAAAAAAGATGTAGAAGGTTTGCCTCCTAGTGCTTTGGGCTTGATGGCGCAAACCGCTAAGGCTGAGGGAGATGAAGATGCAACTCCTGAAAATGGTTCTTGGGTGGTGACTTTAGACTATCCTAGCTATATTCCCTATATGAAATATGCTACTAACAGGGAATTGCGAGAAAAGCTATACCAAGCGTCTGTTTCTCGCGCTTCGAGTGGAAAATTAGATAATCGCGGTAATATTGATCGCATCTTAGAATTAAGAAAAGAGAAAGCAAATATTCTCGGTTTTGATAACTTTGCTGAGTTGAGTTTGGCACGCAAAATGGCACCAGATGTAGCAGCGGTACAAAAGCTACAGGATGATTTACGCGGTGCAAGCTATGATGCGGCAGTTAAAGAGTTTGAGGAGTTAAAAACCTTTGCAGGACAAGAACTCAAGCATTGGGATGTAAGTTATTGGGCAGAAAAACAGCGCGAAGCTAAGTTTGACTTCAATGAAGAAGAATTACGCCCCTACTTCTCATTACCTAAAGTTTTAGACGGATTATTCGGTTTAGCTAATCGCATTTTCGGGGTAACTATTACTGCTGCGGATGGTCAAGCCCCCGTATGGCATGAGGATGTTAGATATTTTCAAATTGCTGATGAAAGTGGAGATGCGATCGCTTTCTTCTACCTCGATCCTTATTCTCGTCCCGCCGAAAAGCGCGGTGGTGCATGGATGAACGACTGCATTGGTCGAGCTAAAATGACCGTTGAAGGTCAAACTGAAACTCGTCTACCTGTCGCTTATCTCATCTGTAACCAAACTCCACCTGTAGATGATAAACCAAGCCTAATGACCTTTGGAGAAGTAACTACACTCTTCCATGAGTTTGGTCATGGTTTACAGCATATGTTAACTACCATCGATTATGTAGGTGCATCGGGAATTAACAATGTGGAATGGGATGCGGTAGAATTACCAAGTCAGTTTATGGAAAACTGGTGTTATGATCGTCCTACTCTTTTCGGTATGGCAAAACACTATCAAACTGGCGAAACTCTTCCTGAAGAATATTACCAAAAGCTAGTTGCGGCAAAAAACTACATGAGTGGTTCGGCTATGTTGCGTCAGCTACACTTTGGACTGTTAGATATGGAACTTCATTCTAATTATGAACCAGGAGGCGAAGAAACTCCTAATGATGTGCGCGATCGCCTTGCGAAAACCACTAGCGTCTTGCAACCTATTTCTGAAGATAACTTCCTCTGTGCTTTTGGGCATATTTTTGCTGGAGGATACGCAGCAGGATATTATAGCTATAAGTGGGCAGAAGTACTTAGTGCCGATGCTTTTGCAGCTTTTGAAGAAGCTGGTTTAGAAGACGAACAAGCAGTAAAATCTGTGGGTAAAAAATTCAAAGATACCGTACTTTCTCTTGGAGGTAGCCTACACCCCATGGAAGTATTCCAATCATTCCGTGGCAGAGAACCACAAACCGAACCATTATTGAGACATAGTGGTTTATTAGAAGCTGCTTAAATGGCTTTCTAAAACAATTTATTTTCTAATTAATTACGAATCCATTCCTGACACACTTTTTTATTTGTTAGGGATGGGTTTTTCTTTTAAAATTGTAAATTAATCGATATTAAAATATTCCAGATAAATCTACAGTTAAATCAGATAATATTTTATCTCCAGACAAACTAGTTGGATTGCTCAGAATTTCTTTTTTCACATCAGGACGATAAATTTCCACCTCTTTATCATCAGGGTTAATCAACCACCCCAATTTAACCCCACACGATTTATATTCGAGCATTTTCTGTTGCAGTTCTACTAGATCGTCAGTGGGGGACATTAGTTCGATAACGAAATTGGGATCTATAGGCGCAAATTTCCTTTGCTGCTGCTTACTTAGGCTATCCCATTTAGCATTTTCTACCCAACTGACATCAGGCGATCTTGTTGCACCATTTGACAATTTAAACCCTGTAGAAGAGTCAAAAGTAACTCCTAATTTGTAACGACGATTCCACAATTCAACTTGGAAGAACAAATCTCCATTCCGCTTTCCGCTTTCGCTTCCTGTTGGCGACATGACAATTAATCTTCCTTTAGGGGTAGTTTCAAATCTGCTTTCAGGGTTATCCGAACATAATTTTTCCAGATCGCGATCGCTTATTTTATCTACAAATGCAGAAATATTAATAGCAGTCATAATAAGTTGATTTCAACGCTATTCGCAATTATACAATGCCCCAAATAAACCGCATCCAGTTTGAAGTGCGGAAATGCTTGGGTTTCCCAAGCTAGCTGCGGCTAATCCCTTGCTTCCACGCACTTGTTGAAACCAGGAGTTTTTAAGTTGACTGTTCGTAAGTAGCAAGTAGCAAGTAGAAATTATATCCTGCTGTTTGACCAACGGTCACAGCAGGCTTCGTCCGTTTAGGGCGGAGTAATCTGTGACTAGCTCAATCTCCGATTCAAAAACTACGGTTTTCGTTTGACAGACGGGGTTTAACTCTAATATTTAAAATATCCAGGCTTTATCCCAAGGTGCGCCACCAACTTCTAAACCCGCTAAATTACTATCTGCTTCAATAATTATTTTGCCATTATCACGCAATTCCAAATTTAACTTCCCTTTAGTTGTATCGCGACAGTTGAAAACCAAACCTTTAGCCGTGGGAGTCCGTACATACGTACCAGGTGAATCTGTTTCTCCTGTAAGTGTTACTGTAAATTGAGAAGATACTGCTTGCATTTGCCATTTACCCCAAGGCTCTATTTGCCAACTAACTTGAGAATTCCAGGGAGCAAATTCATAAAATTTTCCGTGATAGTGGATGCCAACCAGAGCGACTTCTTCTTGCCACCATAGTACCTGTCTAATTCCGCCTCCCGCAGTTAAAGCCAAGTCTAGGTGATCGTTAAAGCTATTGCAGTTAAGCCAAAACCACTTTTGAGGAAAAGAGCTACCCCAGTTTTTTTCGCTATAGGCTGGTGCATCAGTAAATTGATATCGTTTGCCCTGCCATTCTACCCAACCTGTTGCTAAACCATGAGCCATAGTAATTTGCCATCCTGGTTCAAATATAGGCAGATAAGATAACAAGCCTGCGGTTGATTGTTGAAGTTGCTGCGAGTTTCCCCAGCCATAAATAGGTTTGATTTGATATTCCCAACGACAATATTCGTTTCTTAGAGGATCGTAAATGCTGCCCTGGTTTAAGGTAGCCGTTGCCTGATATCCTTCCGTAATGAAGTTATTAAATTCTCTAGTAGTTAAAAGCCGTGGTTTTATAGTTAAATTTGTTTTTCCCCAATGTCCAAAGCTCAAGTTATTTCTAGCTGCAAAAAATTGCTCTACATTCGGAAAAGTACGATAGAGATAAGCTTCGTCTATGCCCAATATTTGGACTGCGCCACCACTATTTTGCTGGTTTCCCAGAGGATCTTCAATGGAATACATTAGAGCAAAGGTTTGTTCGATCTCAGGTAGAGTCAGACGAAAATACCAGCCTTCAAAGTATTGAGAATTGATTTGATGTCCATGATAACCACTGTGTGGGGTTTGTAATAGCTTATTATGTGGTGTAAAGCACAACTCGATCATATTATTTAAAATAAACTTGTGATAATAATCTTCTCTAGTCAGAAGTAAGAAAACATTAAAATTAGAATGTCAGAATCAAGGGTTGAATCTTCTATTTCCCAAGCTAATTCTCAACCAACACTTACAGAAAAACTAGAAAATGCTCTTAAAAATATTTATTGTATTAGTGGTTTGGGGGCAGATGAAAGAGTTTTTCAAAAGCTAAAGTTTCAAGGTTATCAGCCTATTCATATCTGTTGGTTAGAGCCACAAACAGGAGAAAGTATTGCTGATTATGCTCAACGTTTGACTGCTCAAATTAAATCAGATAATCCAATCTTAATCGGCTTATCTTTTGGAGGCATAATTGCCGTAGAAATAGCCAAACAAATTGATGCAGAAAAGGTTATTTTGATTTCTAGTACGAAAAATAAAGAGGAAGTACCTTTTTATTTTAAGATATTTCGTTGGCTACCAATTCATCGCCTATTACCTGCCAAACTTATACTTTGGATTGGTCGATTTTTAGCAAGCTGGTTTTTTGGACTTAAAACTATTGATGAACGCAATTTGCTTAAAGCAATTTTGTTTGATACTAATGCCAAATTTATGAAATGGGCAATAGATCAAGTTGTTACCTGGAAAAACGAATTGATTCCTGATAATATTTATCATATTCATGGTGAAGGCGATCGCATTTTTCCCTATAGATTTGTCCACGAAGATTTTAGCGTCAAAAAAGGCGGGCATTTAATGATTATGAGTCAGGCAGATTATATTTCTAGCCTGATCCAAAAAATTGTTGATTTGCGCTCAGATGAAACAGGCGATGGGAAATAATAAATACTCTAAGAAAAAGAGTTTCCAGATAAACTGATAGAAATCGGCGATCGCACTTTTTTCTGATAAATCTACATCACGACTACGCCACCACAGTAATCCCAATAAGACCAAATGACTAGCAATAAAAAAGCTGACGTTTAAAGAAGTCAACCAAAATAAACCCGCCCCAATCATGCCTAAATAACAAACGCTAATTACTCCACGAGAAAGGTTAAATACCGCCAGCTTGCCGATAACTAAAGTGAAGGTATTAATATTGAACTGTCTATCACCTTCTAAGTCTGGCACGTCTTTAAAAATGGCGATCGCTACTGTAAATAGTAAGATAAATAAAGTCAACGTCCATACATAGGGATTTAAAGCTTCTTTACCGTTTAACTTATCTCCATAATGCAAAAACAGACCAATATTGACAATAACTCCCCGTACAGTGAGTATACAAAAAGCTGCCCAGAAAGGAAACTGTTTTAAACGTACTGGCGGTGATGAATAAGCTGTACCAATAATTAAACTAGTAGCTACAGTGGCAAATAACCATATTCCTGATAAGCTAGCAGTTAGTAACGCCAGGATACCTGCAATACTTACAATTAACTTACCTTGCCCAATGGTAAACTTGCCCGAAGCCAAAGGAAGTTCAGGTTTATTGATGCGATCTATTTCTACATCGTAAAGTTGATTTAAACCAACAATATAGACGTTGCCACACAGACAGGCTAACCAAACTGCCAACATCTGTTCTAAATTCGTTGTTGTTACAGGATTCCCTGTAGTGGCTAATGAGATAAAGTACAACGCCAGCACACTAAGACTTGTCCCAATAATTGTGTGAGGGCGAGAGAATTGCCAAAAGCTTTTTACCCAAGTCATATTGTTTTAGATTAACGCTAAATCTTTTAAAAGCCTACATACTGCTGTTTTAATAAGTGCATAGGTTCTAATTGGAATATAGCGTAAATCATAAGCGTGAAATACAAAAATGTATCTGACCTCAACAATTATGTTGCTTTAAGGATAATTCTTGTTACTTCTTTACATCACGCCTAATGTAAATTGACTTTTTCACTATCAGCTTATAAAAAGTCCAATATTTCCAGAGAAATAAAGATTTTTTGAGAACCTGAACCTGACTCAAGTAAATTCAACTCTTCATTTAGATAATTAGAAATTAGCTGATGAGTGAAATCATGGTTAATGTTTACGGAAGACGGCACTTAAAGGGGCGAATACATTCGCCCCACGTTGTCTCGGCTTTGGGGAGGGTCGTTACGTCCCCAACAGGGGGTAGTAGTGGAAAGTTCCCCCAGTATTATATTTCGGTTTTTACAGACAAATTTTGGATGGGAACAGAAGAATCAGCTTTTTTTATTTCACATCAGACGTTTACATCATCAGTTAAGACAGTTGGAATCATTATATAAATAATTTTAAAGACAATGGGTGATTGTTTGTTGGACAAAGATTAGCATCCTCTCACCTACCAAAAAAAGAGAAGCTTGCCTTTGGGGTTCTGTCCGTGTTTCGATCCCAAAAACAAGCTTCTTAGATAGTTCACTCCTCACACTCTTTGTATTTTTGCCTATCTATCTCAAAAACACGCTCGAATGTGTAACAGTTTAATGATTGTCACCTCGGATTATAGTTATGAGTCTTTAAAAAGCATAGATAGAAAACGCTGATAGAGCATGATCATCCTAAGCTTCTGGCTTCACTAAAGAAATATAGGGTTGACTTAAGTAACGGTTTGCCACCTCCTTTGCCCTCTCAGGAGTAATAGGAGGAATAGTAGCTTGAAAAGTCTGGTCAAATTCAACTCCTAAACCAAGAGTTTCATACCAGCCGAATGTTTGAGCAATTTCGCCATTAGTTTGTTTGCCCAAAGCATACTGTCCTAAAAGCTTATTTTTTGCTCCCTGTAACTCTTCTTCGGTTAGCGTTTCTTTGGTTAATCGCTCTACTTCCGTACTTAAGCCTTCAATAGCTATCTCAGTATTAGAAGGTGCTGTTCCCATGTAGGTAATAAATGGTGCTACATCTAGACGAGTAGGGAAAAAAGCCGAAACGTCATAAGCTAACCCACGTTTTTCTCGCAATTCCACAAATAGACGACTAGACAGTCCATTACCCAAATAAGTACTGAGAAGCTTTAAGACAGGATAATCTTGCAGATTTACCTTTGTGCCTAAATAACCCAGCATGACAATAGACTGTTGGGTATCTTGGATAATTTCTGATTGGAAAGGATTTGAGGTAAGAGATGTTATCTGGACAGGAGGACAGGGCTGTTCGGGCTTTTGCCAGTCGCCAAAAACTTCAGAAATCAGATTTATTGCTTGCTCTTTGGCGATCCTGCCAGACAAACTGATAACTAAATTATCGGGACGAAAATAAGTTTGATGATACTGCATTAGATCATCACGAGTTAGATTAGTTACACTAGTTTCTGTACCCAAAGCCGAAATACCATAGGGATGTTTGGGATACATCTGTTGACGCAACTGATCGAACGCTACGTTAAATGGCTGTTCTTTTTGCGAACGAATCCCCTGAAGAGTTAGCTTGCGCTCTAATTCTACCTCTGATTCAGGAAAAGTAGGCGATCGCATGATTTCCGCCAACAATTTCAACATGGGGAGAAAATCTGCCGATACGGTTTTCAAACTCAGGGAAAAATAATCAGTAGAGGTATCTGCACCCAAACCCGCGCCAATAGACTCAATTTGATCGGCAATTTCTAACGCCGATAAATTTTTTGTTCCTTTAGTAATTACCGCCGAAACTAATTGAGAGACTCCTGCTTGCTCTGGTTTTTCAACAATTGTGCCAGCATTTTTAAGGAAGAAGCGACCTGAAATGATATCAGCAGCTTGGTTTTCAACGATTATTAACGTGATGCCATTCTCAAAAACTAAGCGATGCAGGTTAGGAATAGCTATAGTAGAACTGGAATTAAAAGACATTTAGATATTTAATTTATGAAATTTGTTAATTAACTGACTTGACTGCCTCTATATATCTAAGCAGTTTTTCCGTCAGTGTGCTGACCATTGAACATTCAGCATTCAGCAGTGAACATTTAAAAATCACTTTTTTTCCAGTACTTCTCGTTTAGTAGGCATTTACTACCTACTACTTTAAGCACAACTAATTAATAGAGAAGCTTATCTCAGCAGTATTGCCTTTCTTTCCTTATCCTTCATCCTTCAAAAGAATGTCTTCTTGGCGCGATCTTGTTGGCTATTTTCGTAAGTATAGAGCGATCGCAATTTTTAGTATCGCTGCTTCTAGCCTATTTGAAATTATTGATTTGGTAGTCCCCTACGGTATTGGACAGATTCTTAATGTCTTGTCTAATCAGCCATTGGATGCCCCAGTGGCTGCTTTAATTGTTCTAGTGCAAAATTTGGGCAACTTTCCTAACTCTCAATGGTTATCTTTGAGTGTATTGCTAGGAGTAATTTTTATCGTTACGGTGGTGCGATCGCCAATCCAGCCCTGGATTGGGGTATGGTATCACTGGGATATTGCTTTGAGGACAAGGCGGGATCACTTTAGTAAAGTGGTAGGCAAGATTCTAACCTTACCCTTGGGTTATTACGATGAGAATAATCCTGGGCGCATTGCGGGCAGAATAGCTAGAGGCATTGAAAATCATACCTGGACATATCCAGAAATTGCGGGGCAGTTGCTTCCTAAGCTGGCGCGTATCTTGGGTATTTTTGTGATGATCTTGTTTATTGCACCAGGAATTGCGATCGCTTTTTTGCTTTCTTTTGTTGTGATTCTAGGATACAGCCTCAAACACCTACAGTTTCTAGTTGCTAAAGAAGAATTATTGGCAAAGCATCAGGAAAATACTGAAAGTCGTACCTCAGAAATTATTACCAATATCAAAACCGTCAAATCTTTTGCTACCGAAGCTCAAGAATATTCTAGGCAACAACAGCGATTTGAAAGAGAATTTAAATACGTCAACTATCGCATCCACAAGGGTTATGTAAATCTGATCACCTGGTCACGGACTGTAATTCAAACCTGTGTCTTTTTAGTTCTCTTATTTACCTTGATTTCTACCGTTAGGGGTAACATTACTCTTGGTCATTTTGTGACTACTTTGACGGTTTCTAGCATGGCTTATGCCGAATTAGAGCCTATTAGCCAACTAGCCGAAATCTTTGCCCGTCGCTATGCTTCAATGAGACGTTTTCACGACTTTATGAAGCTAGAATCTGGAGTGGATGCTGCCAGTTTAGTAAAAGAAGATGCGGGAAATAATCCCTATAAATTTCAGGGTAAGTTAGAACTGAATCATCTTAGCTTTGGATACGATCGCGATCGCCTCATTTTGCAAGATATCAACCTGCTAGTAAAACCCTATCAGACTGTCGCTTTAGTTGGTCGTTCTGGTTCGGGAAAGTCTACTTTAGTTAAGCTATTATTTCGCTATTTTGAACCCAATCAAGGGTCAATTTTAATCGACGGGGAAGATATTCGCACCCTAAATGTGGCACACTATCGTCGCCGACTGGCGATCGTCCATCAGGATGTAGATATATTTAATGGTACAGTCTGGGATAACCTGATCTACGGTAATCTTCAAGCAGACCGAGAAAAAGTCAAACAAGCCTGTCGCATCGCCAGAGTTGACGAATTTATTGATGAATTACCCCAAGGATATTCAACTGTAGTCGGAGAAAGAGGCGTAAGGCTTTCTGGCGGACAAAAACAACGTTTAGGCATTGCACGAGCGTTAGTAGTCGATCCCGATATCCTAATTTTTGACGAGGCAACATCTAGCCTAGACTATGAATCAGAACGCTCGATTCAGCTAGCCATGAAGTCTATATTAGGTACTCGCACCACCCTTATTATCGCTCACCGTCTCAGCACTATTCGCGAAGCTGACAAGATTGTGGTGTTAGACGCAGGGAAAATAATTGAAGTAGGCAGTCACTCGGAATTACTAAACCAGGGCGGTATTTATCACCGCCTTCATTCTTTACAAGAAACAGGAGAGGTTTTTAATTAAACTGCACCCGATGCTAATTATTTAAGATAAATTAAATAGCTGTGGCTGCTACCTATTCGACTGCTGATTTAAGCATGGCGCATATCTGTGTACCAACACTAGCCAATATTTCTTGAGCAATTTACCGCTTCAGGCGATCGCTCTACGATCGTCAAAAGCTTTTAAAATGATCTGTAAGCTTTAAATTAAAAATAATATGATTACTAATTCAGACAAAATTTTGGTTGCTGGTGCTACTGGTGGAGTAGGACAACTTGTGGTGGCAAAATTATTGGCAAAAGACTTGAGCGTTCGGGCTTTAACTAGAAGTAGATCTAAAGCCGAATCTATGTTTGAAGGTAGAGTAGAAATAGTTGAGGGGGATATTCGTTACCCGAATACTCTTGCTGAAGCTACTAACGGCATTAATTATATTATTTGCTGTACGGGAACAACTGCTTTTCCATCTTTGAAATGGGACTTTGCTAACTTATTTCAGCCTGCTAATAGCCCTGAAGCTGTAGACGGTGAAGGTGTAAAAAATCTATTAGCTGCTGCACCTCAAGATTTAAAGCGGTTTGTTTTTGTTTCCTCCTGTGGCGTATTACGCAAAGATGAGCTTCCCTATAATATTCTTAATGCTTTTGGAGTTTTAGATGCCAAACTCATGGGAGAAAAAGCCATAATTGCCTCTGGCTTACCTTACACTATCATCCGCCCTGGAAGATTGATCGATGGTCCTTACACTTCTTACGATCTAAATACTTTATTACACGCTAAGACCGATGGCAAAAAAGCTATAAAGATTAAACTCGGAGACAATCTTAACGGTGAAGCAAGTCGGGTTGACGTAGCTAATGTCTGCGTAGAGTCATTATTTTATGACATTACAATTGATAAAGCCTTTTCTATTGCCAATGAAGGAGAAAGACTTGCTATTACTAACTGGGAACAGCTTTTTGCAACGATGTAATAATTACTCTATATCTTTTGAAGTGGGCAAATTTGGTTTTAAAGTGCGTCTTTGAATTTAGCTCTTGTTATTTGCCCACCCTGCTTTACTAAATCCAGGATCATTTCTTAGTCAAGTCAAATTCTTCAAGATAATAGAATTCATCAACTTCCACTAATCGCTTCTTACCTTTTTGCTTCAAGGTTTTTCCTGGTTCGGGTGGTTGAGGAGCATCGGGATCGCCTTGGCTAAAGTCATCACCACCGTTATCTTTGTTAAACAGCGAAAATAGCAAAGCCACTAGCAGACCAAATAAGTAAGAGATTGCTAAAAGGGCAATAAGTCTTATAGCTATTACAAACATATTTTTTTCAATATCACTAGAAATTTTAGAGAAGTTTTTCTACATTTATTTTAATCATAGGATATTTTTAATGTGATAAGGCGATCGCTTTAAAAAGAAAAGTTTTATTTAATCTCCACTCGTTACTGAAATCCTTTTTCCCAGACGGAAATATTGATTCTATCTTTGCTATCTCGCTGAACCTTGCCCTCTAAATTATTTAACTTGAAAAAACTAAAGTTGGTTTGACGATTATAAACGCTGCGTAATTTTTCTTTAATATCAGCCGGGGCATCCCCTCCCAACAGTTTAGTTAGGGTTTGCTGCATTGTTCCTAAGCTTACTGATTGATTAAGAGCTATATCTGTTTGACGTATTGTACCTGTATTATCTGACTGATAACTAAGATTGACGCGATCGGGAATTACATTGTAGTAATCAAGAACTTTGCTGTTTGGCTGCCAGCCTGTTCTCTCAGAAGTTGGTTGTCCTAAAGTGCTGACTAGCTGACTTTCCGACGTTCCTGTAGTCAAAATTGGTATATTTATTTCTGATGCTGAATCTAAATCGACCTTGGCTAAAGTCTTGGGTTGTTTGTTATCTGTAGTTGCTGCTGAATCATTTGCCTGTACTTCTGTTGCCGATTGCTCTTCTTTTTTAATCTTTAAAGCAATTTTTTCTAGTTTTGCTTGTTGAATTTCGTCTCTATTTTTTTTCTCTTTTGTTGTGGGTACTTCTTGTGCTTTTTTTTCGGTGGGTTGAAATATATCTGGTTTGCGAGTCTGTTGCTGTTGCTGAACCTGAGCTTGTTCTTGGGTTGGTTCGGAAGATTTTAATAAATTAGAAATGACGATAAAACCTGTCGCTAAAGTTCCTGCGGCAACTCCCGTAGCAATTAGAACAAATAAACCCATAGTTGCTAACCAATTACGTTTTTTGGGCTTTTTGCTATTTTTAGATGCTACGACAGTATTACTGCTATTTTCTGGAAACGTATGGTTGTTAACGAGGGAATTTATCCCCGGGGCAAGATTTAAGGTTGCTCCTGTAAGATTGCTAGATTGAGCAGTATTAAATCCGCTATTAAGAGCATTTAGCATTTCTTGAGCAGTGCTAAAGCGATCGCGAGGATGAAACTTAATTGCTCGATCGAGTATAGCAATTAATTCAGAATCCAGATTAAAGGCGTGTTCTATCCAAACAATTTCGCCATTTTGGGGGTCAGTCTCCAGTTCATTAGGAGATTTTCCCGTGAGTAAGAAAATTGCGGTCAAGCCCAAGCTATAAAGATCGCTAGAGTATATAGGACGACCTGCTGCTTGCTCTGAGGACATATAGCCAGGAGTACCAATAGAAGCGGAAAAAGTACTACCAGATTGATTTACTTCTGTGGCGATCGCCTCTTTTACCGCCCCAAAGTCAATTAAAAATGGTTGTTTGTCTCCTTGGCGGAGAATAATATTTTCAGGCTTGATATCTCGATGAATAATACGACGGCTGTGAACATAACTTAATACAGGTAAAAGCTTTGCTAGAATTTGCCGAACCTCATCGCGGTGCAAATTGCCGAATTGTTCCCAGTATTGCTCTAGGGTCAGCCCTTCAATCCACTCCTGCACTAAGTAAAACTTGTCGTCTTCAGAAAAATAAGCATAAAGCCGAGGAATTTGGCTGCTGCCTTGCCCTAACTCTTCTAATATTGCTGCTTCTCGCTGAAACCTTTCCTTCATCCACAAAGGAGTTGTTGGTTGCTTGACGATTGGTTTAAGCTGCTTTAACACACACTTACGCCCTGAAGGCATATGAGTATCTTCAGTTAAATATGTCTCACCAAAACCTCCCCTCCCTAAAGTTTTGATGATGCGATAGCGGTTGTTTAGCAATACAGCTTTCATACTTTATGTGTATCGAGTGATAATTAATTTAGGACTCGGTTTTATAGTTAAAGACGATTATGAATTAATTGGTACAGCCGATGACAACTTCAAATAAAGATTATTTACTTTAAGTCTAATAGACCTTTTTCCTTTAGTTTAGGATTGAAGCGAATATTCATTTTAACTCCGCGATCGCTCAGTTGCTGCTGAATTTTGGCTTCTACTCGTCTGGCTACTTTTTTTCGTATTTTAGTTTGTCCTAACTCATCGTTTTGCTGATATTGTGCCTTTTCTTCCTCTGTCATAGTCGGATTAGCATCAATAGGTTCGCTCCAAAGAGACTGTTCAATGTCATTTCCCATAGGAGTTTTGCCATTTTCAGCTATCCAAGCCGAGGCAATATCGTCTAAAATTTTGCGACTGGGGCGAGTAATAGTTTGTAGCTTCACCCAATAACAGTTTTCAGGTTGGCGAATTAGATGCTGCTTGAGGCTGAGATAAACGTCGCGTGAATAGCCTACATACTGCAATTCTTGAGTTCGATCAAAAATTGCATAAACGCCTATTTTTCCTTGAATATCTTCATCAATGCACCCATCATTGTTTAAATACGTCAAATATTCCAAACTTGAAAGAGATGGGATTTCGACTTGGATAGACATAATTATTAATTGCTGCTAAATATTAATTATATTTTGTTGGGCTACTCTTACTGTATTGTCCGTAGCCTTTATTTATCTTAAGCTTAATCTTTGTTTTTAATGTGGCAATAAGCCATAAAGGACTAACTTCGTGTCGCCTACGGTATGGTTGAGTCTAACGACTTGCTACGCAACCGCTACGCACCTTTAAAGTTAAATTAATTTTTCAATTTTAGTTAAGTGGGTGGGTAAGATTAAATGTAAAACAAGCGTAAGCAAGATATTACGCTCTATTTTCGTTACTCGTTACTCAAGTAACGAGACTCTCTTCTAATTAATTTGTCCTACCTAACTTATGTCAATCTATCAAGAAATAAGTTAAGGGGAATATTTTCCCCCAACTAAAACTTTATTATCTATGTCTGCTCAATTAGGTAAAGCTAGTTAAAGCTTACGATAAATGGCACACAAACGACTAGGCTTAAAAATTTTTGCTTGGAACATAAAATTTGGTGGCACATTGATAATAATGTAGTCATCTGAACCATGATATCTCTCAAACTCAGGAGGCATTCCCTTGGGAGTATGTTGGCTATAGGGAACAGGTTGAAAAACTTGGTTAGTAAAATGAATCTTGTTTTCGTTAAGTCTTTGGCTAATCTGGTCGGTAAAAGTTTTATTTGTCAACAAGCTAAATAAAATGTCTTTAGCTGCCGAATCAAGAGCGAAGCTTGTATCATAATTCTTGACTATTTTTAAACTCATTTTTAAGTGTTGAACATATCAACAATATAGAAGCACTACAGCAAATATTATCAGAAATCTTCTATTAAGAAAATAGCAGTTAATGTTTTGTATTCCACAGTTAAAAAAAGGTTAAAAACTAAAGATTGTTAAGAATTATTTTGATAAGGAAAGAAATAACCTAGAGAGATTTTAAACCTGCCAATAGTTCTGCTTGGGCGGTAAAAGCAAGATGGCAGATTGATTCTTGCCAATCAGGATCGTGATTATAAAAAGCATCGATCATTCCTTGTCTAATTATTTGGGCATGGTTACTATTCAAGTCTCCGTGATAATATAGCCAGTGATCGGCGCGCAGCGCATCAAATACTTCAGTTTCTGGTATTGTGCCAAATTCATAAGCAGCAGCAAGACAAATTGATTGACATAAGTTGTTTTGTAGAGTAGCAATTAATGTTCCGTGAGGTTTGTAGACAGCAACCGAGTTAGCCGAACCAGTCATAACTAATTTATCGCCCCAAATGGTTGCAGCTAAATTAGCAGTGCGAGCATTATTAGCGATGCCCATAAGTTGACCAGTGGCGTACTGTCCTAATCCCGTATGATAATCAAGTAAGCCAACTGCTTGCTTATTTTGAAAATATTGAGCAAATATCTTCTGAAAAATACGATTTGACCAAGTAGAAACTTCTCCACCATAAAAAGGCGCATACCAATGGCTGTATTGTCCTTGAGCTAATGCTTCGACTGAGAATTCATGACTATACAGATACTCAAATAGCTGCTGTAGAGTTTGTCTTTGAGTTTCTATTGTCCATTCTGAGGGAACAATAATATCTGCTAAATCATTGTAAAAAGAGTTTTTGGGTAAAGGCTGCCCAAAATCGAGAAAATTACGGTTTAGATCTACTCCATCTTCATTAACGCGCCGACAATAACTCATTCCCCACGGGTTAAGTCCATGAATCATAACTATAGCTACATCATTATCAGCCTGTTTATGCCAATTGCTTTTGAGCGAACTTACCTGAATACCAGAACCGCCAAATCCTTCTACTCCATGAGTTGCCGATAATAATATTAAGACTTTTTGGGCAGCAAGACTGCCAAACCAAGCCAAATCGACATATAGTTTTTCTCCTGCCATACCCCTTAAAGGATGCTGCCACGACTTAATTAAAGTTGCTTCATCTAAACAAGAAGTTAGAAAATTTTGACGCGCCTCTAGATAAGAATCAGCAAAATATGTATCAAAACCCATCTAATAAGAAATCCGTAGTTTTTTAAGATAGCAAAGATCTAAAAACGCAAATTGATAATCGTTCATTGATAATTGTTTATTGATAATTGTCCATTGTTTAGTACTCGATAGTGGAGAAAAATTTCTTCATTAACCTGCTTGGCTTTTAGCAATTTTAGCTTTTTTCCTTGAGACTGCAAAAACCCAACTCCGCCAACGGGAGAAGGAGAACTGTTACCCCCAAAAATTACGGGACAAACGGTTAACCAAAGCTCATCGATTAAATCTACCGCGAAAAGAGATGCTACTAATTCTCCTCCACCGAGGATGGCTAGTTTTTTTAACCCTAATCCGTCTAGCTGTACCAAGGTTGATGCCCAATTAATCGTCGAGTTGTTTTCTTTAGTACCGTGAATAATCAAAATACGCTCAAATTCTTTTTTACCCCGCCATAATTCTGCGCCACTGGGTACAGTTAATAACCATCGTGGTATTGACTGCTGAAAAAAACGCCAGTCAGGATCGAAATTTGCTGATGCTGAAACTACAATTTGTACTGGCTGTAATGATTGCGATCGCTCTATTCGTCCCTGGATCAACTTAAAATTGGATACGGACATGGTTGTACCGTAAGCTCTTAAAGTATCAGCACCAAATAATACTCCATCTGCTAAAGAAACCTGTTTTTCTAGGTGTATTTTATCGTTGGCAGAACCAAAACGAGCAGGAGATCTTTGATAGTCAGCAATTTTGCCATCGGCAGTCATTGCTAAAATAGCTGTAATTTGCGGTCTATTGTTCATTAAAAATAAAAATAAATTCTACCGTGTCGTTTAGTTAAAGGCTTTTGACAACCATGCTTACTTCATTTTTTACCTACAGGTAGGGCAAATGATATTTGAATGGATATCATTAAAATACAATAATAGAGATATAGTTTAAGCGTGAGCCTAAACCTTTGACTATGGCAATTGGTCAATCTTCCTTTCGACGTATATTACTCTCGCGCATTCTTTTAGTTAGCGTGCCAGTTTTGCTAGTAGGAGTGTACGTTACTTATCAAAAAGCCAGATCGGCTTTTTTAGAAACCGCTAGACAAAACTTGACAGAAAGTGCCGTCAGAAAAGGAGAAATTATTCAACAATCAACAAAGGCTCTCCGTAATAATTTGGCTACTGCAAGTGATGCAGCGATCAAAAGTTCAAATACATTTGACCCTGAAAAATATATCGCCCAGTTAAAACAAGTATTACCCGCAGATATCTTATGCGCTCAAATTACAGATCTCAATACTAATGAAATAGCTGCCAGCAACTGCAAAGAACCAGTAGAACTAGAAAGTACTACTTGGCAAAAGAAGAAGCAACAGATTTTAACCACTCCTGCGCAAATAAATGTCAAGTTATTAATTCCGTCAACTTCTTTGGTGCAAGATTCAGAAGATGCGGATGAAAATCCCCTACGACGACAGCTAAAACTCTGGTTAACTGCTCCAGTTTACGATCAAAATGGCAACCTTCGTTATGCTCTTAGCGTCAAGTCGGCTATTTTAGCTCAAGAAATTATTGAACCAGGCTCTTTGGAGGGTTATCCCGTTGTCATCGATGAAGATGGCACTATTTTGGCTCATCCTTTTGAGCAGCGGGTAGGAAGGAATATCAAGCAGATGCCCGATTTTCCCAGATTAAATGACTTGATGAAAAATGCGATCGCCAACAAGCCTGATTTTCTCCATTTATTTTATTTGGAAACCGATGGTGTAGAGTTAGTAGCAGGATATAGCTCTATTCCTTCTCCTGTAACCGCTAGCAGTAAAGAAAAGTGGATCATTTTGGCGGTTAGCCCGATTGATGCAGCCCTTGAACCCCTAAAGGATATTCGCCAGGCTTTAGTCGGTATGACTTTAGGGTTAATTGCAGCCTGCTCCTTAGCTACTTTATATGTTTCGCGGGAGTTGGCTCGTCCTCTAGAGCGGATTAGAGACTATTCTCTTAAAGAAGATCATTTTCAGTCTACTAGCGATCGCCTGCCAGAAAATTTCCAAATCCGTGAATTTAATCAGCTTTCTCTAGCTCTCAATGATATGGTTAGTCGCTTACGAGCCTGGGGAGAAGAAATTGTCTCGGCTTGGCAAGAAGCTCAAGCTGCTAATAAACTCAAGAGCGAATTTCTAGCAACTACCTCCCATGAATTGCGAACCCCCCTCAACGGGATTATTAACTGTATTCGCATTGTGCGAGATGGCTACTGTGATAATAAAGAAGAAGAGCGAGAATTTTTGCAGCAGGCAGATGATGCTGCGATCCATTTATTAGGAATTATTAACGATGTGCTAGATATTTCTAAAATTGAGGCGGGTAAGCTTTCTGTAGTGATTGAAAAAGTCGATCTGCAAAAAATACTGAACGAAGTAGTTGATTTGCATTTAGTCTCAATTCAGCATAAAAATCTGACCTTAGATCGACCAATTTGGTCAGAGAATATCTCTGTTTTAGCAGACCCAGCCAAGCTTAAGCAAGTATTAATCAATGTGGTCAGCAATGCCGTCAAATTTACCGAACAAGGCACTATTGCTATCAAAGTCGAGATTATCGAAGAAATTATTGGGGAGGCAGAGCATCAATATCTGCTAGCTTCTGGAGACTATTATGACCCCTCACAGAAATATGAGCCAAGGCTGTTCAAAACCAAAAGTCAGATCCCGCATCCGCGTAAGACGCAAACGTCAGTTCCTTCAAGTCGGGAAACCCGCCCAACGGACTGGCTTGGGAATGCTGACTTAAAACCTAATTTGCCGAGCGCGCAAAATTATCACAGCAGTAACTTTAGCTATGGGGAATTAGAACCCTCACAGCAAGTTCTACTGACTATAGAAGATTCGGGAATTGGGATTGAGAAAAGCCAGCAGGATAAATTATTTAATCCATTTGTTATGGCAGATGGCTCAACTACTCGCAAATTTGGTGGTACTGGCCTGGGTTTAGCCATCTCTCGCAATCTAATCGAATTGATGCAGGGTCATATATCCTTATACAGTGGCGGGGAAGGACAAGGGACAACAGTACAAATTTCTCTGCCTTTAGCTGAAGTTGCCAAGTTTAAATTATTACCCCAATCTGGCGATTAATAGACTCCGAAGCATAAAGATACTAAATTAAATAACCTGAGTTCGGGTTAAGACAATTGATCGGTTAAGGTAGCTATCAGCTTTTAACTATTAGCTTTTAGCCTTTTAATCAAAGTCAGTTGTTACAACCTATCTGTGCCTTCGTGGTTGTTGAAGATCAAAAATCAATTCATCCAATTGGTAACGAAGAAGTTAGGTTTCAGCTTATCCCGAACTGAGGTTAAATAGTGTTTTTTACATACATCTCGTAAGGGCTATTCGCGAGTAGCCCTTACTACACAAATTATCTGTCATATTTAAAATTTAAATCGGTATAACTATACATCAGGCACAATTTAGTAGTAATTTGTTGCAGCTTTTTTAATCCTATTAAAGAACCTTTGATTAATCTAATTGCAGCGATAGGCTGACGTAAAAATGCGATCGCCAGTGGCAAAGACTTTAAATTACCATCTTCATCAATAGCTGGGCTTAAATTAGGTATATTACCTGTTAAATCATCACTAATTACCCGTAACATAGCTACAGACATTCCCTGACGCTGTAGCTCTTTAACATAGTCATAACCTTCCATATCCACAGCTTCAGCAGCATATTGTTGAGCAAGCTGGCGTTTTTGGGTAGCTAGACAAATTGGGCGATCGCTAGTTAAACCCGTAACCAAGTTGAGAGATAGCTTATGCTGAATCATAGTAGTTAATTCAGGTTCTAAATTAAGACACTGCCGATTTAGATTACAGCAGTCTTGGTAGAGGACTGTATCTCCTACAGAATATTGCTGGGAAAGGCTGCCACACAAGCCCATAATTAACACCCTTTGGGGAGTAGTAAATTCAAAAGAGCGATTAACTAAGGTTTGTAATACATCTTTTGTACCAATAGGGATGGCAATAACTTGAATCTTATTCGCTCTGGGTTGTAAGCCACGACAGACAGCTTGGTATTCTGCCCCTTGAGGAACGACAATAGTATTAATAGGTAAATTCACATTCTAAAGATAATTGGTCATTTGATAATTTATGCCTTCTACTGAAATAAATAAAAAAGCTAGTTTATGGCGCAATATCAAAGAAAATGGCACAACAGTCGCTATTGCTCTAGTTTTAGCCTTTTTAATTCGGGTCTTTATTGCTGAACCTCGCTATATCCCTTCAGAGTCCATGTTTCCTACTTTGGCAATCGGCGATCGCCTAGTCGTAGAAAAGGTGGCATACAAGTTCAATCCTCCAGCTAGAGGAGATATTGTCGTTTTTGAACCGCCAACCAAACTTAGGCTTTTAGGTTACGAAAAAAACCAGGCCTTCATCAAAAGAGCGATCGCTATAGGGGGAGAGACAGTAGCTGTTAAAGATGGAATAGTTTATGTTAACAATCAACCTTTAGCAGAAGATTATATTGCTGCACCGCCTAATTATGATCTGATGCCCGTTACAGTCCCAGAGGGACAAGTATTTGTCATGGGAGACAACCGTAACAATAGTAATGATTCCCACATCTGGGGATTTTTACCAACAGAAAATATCATTGGTCATGCTGTACTGCGATTTTGGCCTTTTGAGCGTATTGGCATAGTTTGAACATTAAGCATTGAACATTAAGCATTGAACATTAAAATGATTACTGTTTGCCAAACTGTCTTTGATAGACAATATCTTCTTTGCCAGACTCTAGTTTAATATCTGAACGAGGATATGCTACACACAAGAGGGCGTATCCTTCAGCTTGTAATTCTGGGGAGACTCCCATGCCCTCACTTTGTTCCACTTCTCCTGAGAGAACTTGAGCAGCACAGGTAGTACATACTCCAGCACTACAGGAAAAGGGCAAATCAATACCTGCATTGGTAGCAGCTTCTAAAATACTTTGTGTTTCTTCAACCTGGATAGTTTGAGTTTGACCTTGATGATTTATTTCGACGGCGTAGGTATTGGACATTGCAAATACAAATTTGAGTGGCTAATTCAACTGAGTTTATTATCATCTCATAGTCTAAACCCCGTCCATATTCAAAACAGGAGTTTTGATGAAAAGGTTTATTGTCTCCTACCTACTTACTCGTTACTTAAAACAATTAACTGGAAAACCACAGATTTCAAACTATTGGATTTCTAATGGCTATTAAATAAGACTAAAATTATTATCAAGACATATTATTATATTAAGTCTTCAAAAAAGGTAATTTTTGGCTTTAATATTTAGTAATTTAAGCCTGATTATACTGAGCATCATCAATTATCAAAATTCAAAAACCCTATTTAGCTAAAATATGCAGCCTACCGACCAAAGTAAGTTTACTGAACAAGCCTGGGATGCGATCGTTAAATCCCAAGAAGTCGCCAAGTTATTTCAGAATCAAAACTTAGAGGTAGAGCATTTAATTTTGGCGACTTTAGAACAGCAAGGACTAGCCACAACTATTTTAGATAAAGCAAATATAGACCCCCTACGTCTTAAGCAACAGCTAGAAATGTTTACTAAGCGTCAGCCTAGAATAGGCTCATCTCAACTCTATTTAGGGGCTAGCCTAGATCGAATGTTAGACCGTGCTGAGGCTTGTCGCGTCAGTTGGGAAGATGATTTTATTTCCATTGAGCATATCCTGATGGGGTTTGCTGAAGATGCTCGCATTGGCAAGAAGTCCTTGCGCAGTTTTAATCTCGATCCTCAAGACTTAGAACAGATAATTAAATCAGTTCGAGGTTCGCAAAAAGTAACCAAACAAAACCAAGAAGAACAGTATCAGGCGTTAGAAAAGTATGGGCGCGATCTAACTGAAGCAGCAAAAGCAGGCAAACTTGACCCTGTGATCGGTCGAGATGAAGAAATACGTCGGGTAATTCAGGTGCTTTCTCGCAGATCTAAAAATAACCCTGTATTGATTGGTGAGCCTGGAGTTGGTAAAACTGCGATCGCCGAAGGATTGGCACAACGGATTGTTAACGGTGATGTTCCCGAATCTCTTAAAAATCGTCAATTGATTTCTCTGGATATGGGCAGCCTGATTGCAGGGGCAAAATATCGCGGCGAGTTTGAAGAACGTTTGCGAGCAGTTTTAAAAGAAGTCACTGAATCGAGCGGACAGATAGTTTTATTTATCGATGAGGTGCATACCGTTGTGGGTGCGGGGGCAAGAGAAGGTTCTGGCTCAATGGATGCAGGAAACTTGCTCAAGCCTATGTTGGCGCGGGGTGAATTGCGCTGTATTGGGGCAACTACCCTAGATGAATATCGCAAGCATATTGAAAAAGACCCAGCCTTAGAAAGACGCTTTCAGCAGGTATACGTTAAACAGCCCTCCGTTGAGGATACTATCTCAATCTTGCGGGGATTAAAAGAAAGATATGAGGTGCATCATGGCGTGACTATTACCGACTCGGCTTTGGTCGCAGCAGCCAGCTTGTCTCAACGTTATATTACAGAACGCTTTTTACCCGATAAGGCGATCGATCTGATTGATGAAGCAGCAGCAAAATTGAAAATGGAGATCACTTCCAAGCCCAGTGAGTTAGAAGATATTGACCGTCGGATCATGCAGCTAGAAATGGAAAAAGTTTCTTTAACAGGGGAAAGCCAACGTCCAGGAATAGCGATCGTCGATAAAGCAGCAAAGGAAAGGTTGAGTAAGATTGAAGCAGAAATTAAAACCTTAAAAGGTAAGCAAACTGGACTGTCTGCTCAATGGCAATCAGAAAAAAGCCTGTTGGATGAAATAAATGCTCTTAAGGAAGAGGAGGAAAAAACTCGCCTCCAGCTAGACCAAGCCGAAAGAGCTTTCGACCATGAAAAAGCTGCACTTTTGAAATACGGCAAGCTAGAAACTTTGCAAAGAGATCTAGAAGCCAAAGAAACTAAGCTAATTGACATCCAATCAGCAGGCACTACTCTGTTGCGAGAACAGGTAACAGAATCAGATATAGCCGAAATTGTCGCTAATTGGACGGGTGTACCGATTAACCGACTGCTCGAAACTGAAAGACAAAAACTGCTTCAGCTAGAAGGACACCTCCATCAGCGAGTTATCGGGCAACAAGAACCTGTGGCAGCAGTATCGGCTGCTATTCGTCGCGCTAGGGCAGGAATGAAAGACCCTGGCAGACCAATTGGCTCATTCCTTTTTATGGGTCCGACAGGGGTGGGCAAAACCGAATTGGCCAGAGCTTTAGCTGCATTTCTTTTTGATAGCGAAGAGGCGATGGTGCGAATTGATATGTCCGAGTATATGGAGAAGCACGCGGTATCTCGCTTAGTGGGTGCGCCTCCTGGATACATTGGCTTTGAAGAAGGAGGACAGCTAACCGAAGCCGTGCGCCGTCGTCCTTACTGCGTAGTGCTACTAGATGAAGTAGAAAAAGCCCACAAGGATGTGTTTAACATTTTGCTTCAGGTGCTAGATGATGGCAGAATTACCGACTCTCAAGGACGAATAGTAGACTTCCGCAACGCCATTATCGTTATGACTAGCAATATCGGTAGTGAACACATTCTTAATGTCAAAGGCGAAGATGAGGATTATGAAGAGATTTACAAGCAGGTAAATCAAGCTTTGCGGAGTCATTTTCGCCCAGAGTTTCTCAATCGCATCGATGATTTAATTATTTTCCACGGCTTGAAGAAAGAAGAACTCAAACAGATTGTCTCGATTCAAATTGAAGGTATTCAACGCCTATTAAGCGAACAAAAAATCACCATTGAGCTTTCGACCGCAGCCCAAGATCGCATTGTCGATATTGGCTACGATCCTGCTTATGGTGCGCGTCCCTTGAAACGAGCAATTCAACGGGAATTACAAAATCCAATTGCGACGATGATTTTGGATAACACTTATACCGCAGGAGACAAAATTGTAGTAGATTGTGTAGACCAAAAGCTAATCTTTGATAAAGAAACTACTTCTCAACCCCTTGAGCCTAAGGAAAATGAGCAGAAGAAAGCTAATCATCAAGAAAAGCAATCACCGCCAAAATCAGATGAAAAACCTCAGGTTGTCTCATCAGAAAAGTAAACCCTTGGCTATCAAGTAGCAAAAAATATCTTACTCAATCTAATTTCTAGATTATGGCGATCGCATCTCTATTGTAGGTGTATTCTCCCTATAATCTAGTTATCTATTGCGTCCTAAACTTCACTGAATCAGCATGAGAAGTCAAACCTTCTGCCTGAGCTAAAATTTGAATAGTGCTAGACATTTTTTTAAGAGCCGTAGGTGAATATTGAATTAAGCTCGAATGTTTCATAAAGGTTTCTACTCCTAAGGCTGAAGCATAACGGGCGGCCCCTGAGGTTGGGAGGGTATGATTAGGTCCTGCTAAATAGTCTCCAGTAGCTTCTGGAGTAGAGTTGCCGATAAAAATTGCTCCTGCATGGCGAATTTTCTCAATCAAGTCCCAAGGCTCTGCTATTTCTAGCTCTAGGTGTTCGGGAGCAAATAAATTTGAAAGCTCTGCTGCTTCGGCTAAGGAATTGACAATGACTATTAGACCATAATGAGCGATCGCCTTTTCGGTTAAGATCTTACGGGGATGATTGGCTAGCTGCTTGGTAACTTCCTGCTGCACTTGTTTTGCCAGGACAGGATCGGTAGTTATTAATATAGCAGCAGCCATCGGATCGTGTTCTGCCTGAGCCAGCATATCAGCAGCAACGTAAATGGGGTTTGCCAGCGAGTCGGCAATAACTAATACTTCAGATGGTCCAGCCAGAGAGTCAATGCCCACAGTACCGTAAACCATTTTTTTAGCTAAGGTAACGTAGATATTTCCTGGTCCAGTAATTATATCAACCTGAGGAATGGTTTCTGTACCATAAGCTAATGCAGCTATAGCTTGCGCCCCGCCAATACGATAAATTTCTTCTACTCCTGCTTCTTGTGCCGCTACCAGCACCGCAGGATTGATTTTGCCATCTCGACCAGGAGGAGTAACCATAACGATGTGAGGAACTTGCGCCACCTTGGCAGGAATAGCATTCATCAAGACTGTGCTAGGATAGGATGCTGTGCCTCCAGGAACATATAGTCCTGCCCTATCAATGGGCGTATAGCGTTTGCCCAAAACTACGTTATCTTCTTCAAACTGTACCCATGATTTGGGAACTCGCTGGCGGTGAAATGCTTCTATTTTCTGACTGGCTAATTGAATAGCACGGAGCAAATCTTTGGATATTTGCTGATAAGCAGCATCCAATTCTGAACCACTGACTCGCAATTGGTTGGCGGTGCATACTTGATGGTCAAATTTTTCCGTGTACTCAAGTAAAGCGCGATCGCCATTTTTCTTGACATTGGTGATAACTTCTCTAACCACAGCTTCTTTTGGCTGAATATCATCACCATTGTTGCGATCGCCAATACGCTTTAATTCCGCTTCTGCCTCACTTTGCCGATCAATTATTCGCAGCATCGAGATCCCCATGTCCGTTTGAGCTAATATACAAGAGTAAGCTTTTGCTTCTAAAATTGCTACTATAAAAACGAAAACTTTCTATAGTAATATACTCTTCTCTTAGCTTAACGTGAATCTATATTTACTCGCCTGTTTCTCAACAAATTGCCAGTTTGAAGCAATTTGCTGCTCAAACCCAAAATATTTTGAATTTTGATTTTATCTTGACAGTATTTTTTAAAAATTGATATACTGTAAAATCCGTCTTCTATATATACTTTCAAAATTACTTACAAAGTAAATTTCTGTTTTTAAAACTGTGGCTAATTCTAAATCGGCAATCAAACGTATCAGAACATCAGAGCGCAATCGCCTGCGCAACAAAGCGTACAAGTCGGCGTTAAGAACTCTAACCAAAAAGTATTTTGGTGCGGTAGAAACCTACACAGCCGAGCCAACTCCAGAGAATATGGAGGTCATTAATCAAGCAATGTCCGCAGCCTATAGCAAAATCGACAAAGCCGTTAAGCGTAAAGTGCTGCATCGAAATAATGGAGCTAGAAAAAAGGCTCGCATTGCTAGAGTTTTGAACAAGGCAACCGTAGCTTAATAGCTAGTGGTGTCAGTTGTTGAACAAAAATTTCTTTTTTGAGAGCTTATCTAAAGTTCGGGGTTACTGACTCAGGTTAGTGGGCATAAAATTATCAAGCAAACAATACACCAATTTAAATGCAGTTAATAGATACCCATGTACACATCAATTTCGATGTTTTTCAAGGGAATTTAGACTCGTTGAAGCAGCGTTGGCAAGAAGCAGGTGTAGTTCATTTAGTACACTCTTGTGTGGAACCAAGCGAATTTCAGGGAATACAGTCTATTGCGAATCGTTTTCCTGAATTGTCATTTGCAGTTGGCTTGCATCCACTAGATGTAGATAAATGGCAAGCTGACACTGCTTGGCAAATCAAGAACTTGGCAGCGTCAGACCAGCGAGTGGTAGCTATTGGGGAAACGGGGTTAGACTTTTATAAAGCTGATAACCAGTCAAAGCAGGTTTTGGCTTTAGAAGCGCAACTACGAGTAGCTAAAGAATTAAATAAACCCGTAATTATTCACTGTCGGGAGGCAGCGTCAAAGTTAAAAGATGTACTAACCGACTTTTGGGCAACAGAAGGTTCGGTGAATGGCGTAATGCACTGCTGGGGAGGAAACGAAATAGAGACAAAGTGGTTTTTAGACTTAGGTTTTTATATTAGCTATAGCGGTATTGTCACCTTCAAAAACGCCAGGCAGGTTCAGGCAGCAGCCAAAACAGTTCCTAGCGATCGCTTATTGATCGAAACAGACTGTCCTTTTCTAGCACCTGTACCGTGGCGAGGTAAAACCAACGAACCCTCTTATGTACTGCACGTAGCTCAACAGGTGGCAAAGCTGCGTCAAACTTCAATTGAAACTATAGCCAAACAAACAACTGCTAATGCTTGTCGCTTATTTAATTTAAAACTAGAGAACAAACCATAAAACCAAAATTTAACTTTAATTTATAATTGACCAGTTTTTTGACGAGCCGAGAACTTAAACACATTACCAAGCATAATCTTCATGAACAATCTGACTTACAACTTGCTACCAGACTTAATTGAAATTCAACGCTCTAGTTTTCGTTGGTTTCTAGAAGAAGGATTAATTGAAGAACTAAATAGTTTTTCGCCTATCACTGACTATACAGGTAAATTTGAGCTACATTTCATGGGTGAAAACTATCGGCTCAAAGAACCAAAATATTCCATGGAGGAGGCAAAACGCCGTGATAGCACCTACAACGTACAGGTATATGTTCCTACTCGCCTGATCGACAAAGAAAGCGGTGAAATTAAAGAAATGGATGTGTTTGTCGGCGATTTACCTCTGATGACCGATCGCGGCACGTTTATTATTAACGGTGCAGAGAGGGTAATTGTCAATCAAATAGTGCGATCGCCTGGGGTATACTACAAGGCAGAGACTGATAAAAACGGTCGTCGTACCTATTCTGCTTCTTTGATTCCTAATCGTGGAGCCTGGTTAAAATTTGAAACCGATAAAAATGGTTTAGTTTGGGTCAGAATTGACAAGACTCGTAAACTTTCGGCTCAAGTATTGTTAAAGGCGATCGGCTTAAGCGATAATGAGATTCTCGATGGCATTCGTCATCCAGACTTTTATCAAAAAACTTTAGATAAAGAAGGCAATCCTACCGAAGAAGAGGCACTGCTAGAGCTTTATCGTAAATTGCGTCCTGGTGAGCCTCCTACCGTCAGTGGTGGACAGCAGCTACTAGAATCCCGTTTCTTTGATTCCAAACGTTATGACTTAGGGCGGGTTGGTCGTTATAAAATTAATAAAAAGCTCCGTCTGACTGTTCCTGATACTACAAGAGTTTTAACTACTACTGATATTTTGGCAGCAGTAGCTTATCTAATTAACCTCGAATTTGACGGTGGCAGCACTGATGATATTGACCACCTGGGAAACCGTCGAGTGCGTTCGGTAGGAGAACTGTTGCAGAATCAGGTCAGGGTCGGTTTAAATCGTTTAGAAAGAATAATTCGCGAACGGATGACCGTAAGCGAAGCAAATACCCTTACTCCCGCAGCTTTAGTTAACCCCAAACCATTAGTAGCAGCCATCAAAGAATTCTTTGGTTCTTCTCAGCTATCTCAGTTTATGGATCAAACTAATCCTCTGGCAGAGTTGACCCACAAGCGTCGTTTATCAGCTTTAGGACCAGGGGGTTTAACTAGAGAAAGAGCTGGTTTTGCAGTACGAGATATTCACCCTACCCAGTATGGTCGTATTTGCCCTGTAGAAACTCCTGAAGGGCCTAATGCTGGCTTGATTGGTTCTTTGGCTACCTATGCCCGCGTCAATCCCTATGGTTTTATTGCCACTCCCTATTATCGAGTCGAAAACGGTCGCGTATTAAGGGACGACGAGCCTGTATATCTCACCGCCGATGAAGAAGACGATATGAGAGTTGCACCTGGGGACGTAGCTACCGATGATAATGGTTATATCTTGGGCGAGACAATTGCTATTCGTTATCGCCAAGAATTTTCTACCTGCGATTCTGAAGAAGTAGATTATGTCGCCATTTCTCCTGTACAGATCGTTTCTGTAGCGACTAGCCTAATTCCTTTTTTAGAACACGATGATGCTAACCGCGCCCTAATGGGTTCTAATATGCAGCGTCAGGCTGTGCCTCTGTTACGTCCAGAACGTCCTCTTGTAGGAACTGGATTAGAAGCTCAAGCTGCCCGTGACTCGGGAATGGTTGTTGTCTCTCGTACCCATGGGATTGTCACCTATGTGGATGCTGAAGTAGTTAGAGTTAGGGTAGAAGAAGGCAATAATGGACTTTATGCCCCCGAACCAGGACAAGAAATTACCTACAAGCTACAGAAATATCAGCGTTCTAACCAAGATACCTGCTTGAATCAGCGACCTTTGGTATACGCAGGTGAAGATGTCGTGCCAGGACAGGTATTAGCAGATGGTTCTTCTACCGAAGGTGGAGAATTAGCATTAGGACAAAATGTTCTCATCGCCTATATGCCCTGGGAGGGATATAACTATGAGGATGCGATTTTAATTAGCGAACGTCTAGTTTATGACGATGTTTACACTAGCATTCACGTCGAGAAATTTGAAATTGAGGCTAGACAAACCAAATTAGGACCAGAAGAAATCACTAGAGAGATTCCTAACGTCGGTGAAGATGCCCTACGCAACCTTGACGAGCGTGGCATTATTCACGTTGGTGCCTGGGTAGAAGCAGGAGAAATATTGGTAGGTAAAGTAACTCCCAAGGGAGAATCCGATCAACCCCCTGAAGAAAAACTACTCAGAGCAATCTTTGGAGAGAAAGCCAGAGACGTGCGGGATAACTCCTTGAGAGTTCCTAATGGTGAAAAAGGCAGAGTTGTAGACGTGCGCGTCTTTACTAGAGAACAAGGTGATGAACTACCTCCTGGTGCCAACATGGTTGTCAGAATCTATGTGGCACAAAAACGCAAGATTCAGGTAGGAGATAAAATGGCTGGTCGTCATGGTAATAAAGGAATTATTTCCCGCATCTTACCAATTGAAGATATGCCCTATTTACCTGATGGTACTCCCATTGATATTGCTCTTAATCCCTTGGGTGTTCCCTCACGGATGAATGTCGGGCAGGTATTTGAGTGTCTTTTGGGTTGGGCTGGAGAAAACTTAGCCATGCGCTTTAAAATGATGCCTTTCGATGAGATGTACGGCAAAGAAGCATCAAGAGAAACAGTACACGGCAAAATCCAGGATGCTGCCAAGAAACCAGGTAAATCTTGGGTCTATGACGAGGATAATCCTGGCAAAATTCAGGTATTTGATGGACGCACGGGCGAAGCATTTGATCGACCTGTAACGATAGGTAAAGCTTATATGCTCAAGCTGGTTCACCTTGTAGATGACAAGATTCATGCTCGTTCTACCGGTCCTTATTCTCTAGTTACTCAACAGCCTCTGGGTGGTAAAGCACAACAGGGTGGACAAAGATTTGGAGAAATGGAGGTATGGGCATTAGAAGCTTATGGTGCAGCCTATACTTTACAAGAACTGTTAACAGTTAAATCCGATGATATGCAGGGACGAAACGAAGCTCTAAATTCGATTGTCAAGGGAAAACCAATTCCCCGTCCTGGTACACCAGAATCCTTCAAAGTGTTGATGCGAGAACTACAGTCCTTGGGCTTAGATATTGCGGTACATAAACTTGAAGCTTTAGACGACGGTAGCAGCCGTGATGTGGAAGTGGATTTAATGGCAGATACTCCTCGTCGCACTCCTAACCGACCTACCTATGAATCCTTGCAGCGAGAAGAAAGTATTGAAGAAGTCTAGTAAAGGATAAGAGATGAAGGACGCGGAAAATGATTTTTCAACCTTCATTTCTGATCGACAGATGGCTTTTTTTATTCCCAGAACCTTTAATTCCTAGCCAATAATGAGAAACCAGATAGAACAAAGATTCGATTACGTCAAAATCGGTATTGCCTCTCCTGAGAGAATTCGCCAGTGGGGAGAAAGAACTTTACCTAACGGTCAGCTAGTTGGGGAAGTGACTAAGCCCGAAACGATTAATTATCGTACCCTCAAGCCAGAAATGGATGGGTTATTCTGCGAGCGAATTTTTGGTCCAGCCAAAGATTGGGAATGTCACTGTGGCAAATACAAGCGAGTGCGCCATCGTGGAATTGTTTGTGAACGCTGCGGAGTGGAAGTAACTGAATCACGAGTGCGTCGTCATCGCATGGGCTATATTAAGCTGGCTGCGCCTGTTACCCACGTTTGGTATCTCAAGGGGATTCCTAGCTACTTGAGTATTTTGCTGGATATGCCTTTACGAGATGTAGAGCAGGTAGTTTACTTTAATGCTTATGTAGTTCTCGATCCTGGTAATGCGGGTAACTTATCTGCCAAGCAACTCTTAACTGAAGATCAGTGGATTGAAATTGAGGATCAGCTTTATAGCGAAGACTCCGAATTAGTTGGGGTTGAAGTTGGTATCGGTGCAGAAGCAGTACAAAGACTTTTAGAAGAAGTTGCTTTAGAAGAAGAAGCAGAAAAGCTAAGAGAACAAATCGCCGAGGCGAAGGGACAAAAAAGAGCCAAGCTAATTAAGCGTCTACGGGTAATTGATAACTTCGTAGCTACTGGTTCTCGTCCAGAATGGATGGTGTTAAATGCTATTCCCGTCATTCCCCCAGATTTGCGTCCGATGGTGCAGTTAGATGGTGGTCGCTTTGCCACTTCTGACTTGAACGATCTTTATCGTCGAGTAATAAACCGTAATAACCGTTTAGCTAGACTGCAAGAAATTCTCGCTCCAGAAATTATTGTCCGTAATGAGAAACGGATGCTGCAAGAGGCGGTAGACGCATTAATTGATAACGGTCGTCGTGGTCGTACTGTAGTTGGGGCAAATAACCGCCCTCTTAAATCTCTATCAGACATTATCGAAGGAAAACAAGGACGTTTTCGTCAGAACTTGTTAGGTAAGCGAGTTGACTATTCGGGACGTTCGGTAATCGTGGTTGGACCGAAACTAAAGATTTATCAGTGTGGTTTGCCAAGAGAAATGGCGATCGAATTATTCCAACCTTTTGTAATTCACCGTCTGATTAATAGTGGCATGGTAAACAACATCAAAGCTGCTAAAAAATTAATTCAGCGTAACGATTCTAGCGTTTATGAAGTACTAAAAGAGGTAATTACTGGGCATCCAGTAATGTTAAACCGCGCACCAACACTTCACCGCCTAGGAATTCAGGCATTTGAGCCAATTTTGGTAGAAGGTAGAGCGATTCAACTCCATCCTCTTGTATGTCCTGCCTTTAACGCTGACTTTGATGGTGACCAAATGGCGGTTCACGTACCTTTGTCTTTAGAGGCGCAGGCAGAAGCTCGATTACTAATGTTGGCTTGTCATAATATTCTCTCTCCCGCTACAGGAAGACCAATTGTGGCTCCATCTCAGGATATGGTTTTGGGCTGCTACTATCTAACGGCTGAAAATCCTGATGCTTTGAAAGGCAAAGGTCGTCGTTTTGGCAACTTAGAGGATGCTGTCAAAGCCTACGAACAAGGTCAGGTAGATATTCATGCCCATGTTTGGCTCAGGTATGACGGAGAAGTAGAAACAGAAGAACCAGATACTGAAATTATCGAAACAGAAGACTTGGCTGATGGCAGCAAGATTGAATATTACCGTCAAAGATTTGTCAGGAAGTCGGCTCAAGGAGAAGAAATTGCTCAGTATATAGATACTACTATCGGTCGAATCATATATAACCAGACGGTACAAGAGGCTTTGACTGCCATGGTATAGGCGTAACTTCTACCCCCTAAAAACTCAAGAATTTTAATAGCTAAGAACGGAAAAATCAGACATGAAATTTTATAATCACATCGTTGATAAAGGTCGTCTTAAAAAGCTAATGGCTTCGGCTTTTACAGAGTATGGTTCGGCTCATAGCGCAACCGTGGCAGATTCTCTCAAAGAACTCGGCTTTCGTTATGCCACGGTAGCTGGAGTATCTATTAGCGTAGACGATTTGAAAGTACCACCTATTAAAGCTGAAATGCTCGAAGCAGCAGAGGTAGAAATTAGAGAGACAGAGGAACGTTATGCTCGTGGAGAAATTACCGAAGTTGAGCGTTTTCAAAAGGTAATTGATACCTGGACGAGTACCTCAGAAAACCTTAAAAATGAGGTGGTAACTAATTTCCGCGCTACCGACCCTCTTAATTCTGTCTACATGATGGCTTTTAGTGGAGCGCGAGGTAACTTATCTCAGGTGCGTCAGCTTGTGGGAATGCGAGGTTTGATGGCCGATCCCCAGGGAGAAATTATTGATTTACCAATTAAAACTAATTTCCGTGAGGGATTAACTGTAACTGAATATATTATTTCTTCTTATGGAGCAAGAAAAGGTCTGGTAGATACAGCACTGCGTACTGCGGACTCTGGCTATTTAACCCGTCGTTTGGTCGATGTCTCCCAAGATGTAATTGTCAGAGAAATCGATTGCGGTACTGAACGAGGCATTAGTATCAAAGCAATGATGGATGGCGATCGCACTTTAATTCAGCTATCAGATCGTCTTTTAGGTAGGGTTCTGGCCGAAGACGTAGTAGAGAAGAAAACTAAAGAGGTAATTGCTACTCGTAACCAAGATATTGACCACGATTTGGCACAAGAAATAGGCGATCGCGTTGAGGAGGTGATGGTACGTTCTCCCCTTACCTGTCAGGCGGCTCGCTCCGTATGTCAAAAATGCTACGGCTGGAGCTTAGCACACGGACATATGGTAGATATGGGAGAAGCAGTAGGTATTATTGCGGCTCAATCTATTGGTGAACCTGGAACTCAGTTAACCATGCGTACTTTCCATACAGGAGGAGTATTTACAGGAGAAGTAGCCCGTCAAATCCGTGCTAAATCTGACGGTACAGTTAAATTTGGTAAAGGACTGAGTACCCGTGCAATTCGCACCCGCCACGGTGATGAGAGAAACCAAGTAGAAACCATTGGCGACATACTCCTAGTTCCCAGTAAAGGCAAAACAGTAAATACTGCTTTGACTGCTGGTTCTTTAATCTACGTAGAAGACGGAGAAGAAGTCAAGAAAGGTCAGCTATTAGTCGAAGTAGCCAAAGTACAGGTACAAAAATCCACAGAAAAAGCCGCCAAAGACGTAACTTCTGATTTAGCGGGAGAAGTTTTGTTTGCTGACCTTGTACCTGAAGACAAAAAAGATCGTCAGGGAAATACTACCCGTATAGCTCAAAGAGGAGGACTGCTTTGGGTATTATCAGGAGAAGTATATAATCTGCTCCCTGGTGCCGAAGCCTTGGTGAAAAACGGCGATAAAGTTAAGCCAGGAGATTTACTAGCTCAAACTCGACTTACTGCTGCTAACGGTGGCGTGGTCAGAATGATTACCGATAGCCGTGAAATAGAAATTGTGACTGCATCTGTGTCTTTGGATCAAGCCAAAGTCAAGGTTGAAAGCGATGGTGGTCGCGAACAGTATATTATCTACACTGCTGACGAGCGTAGATTCTTACTCAAAGCTACTCCTGGAACTAAAGTACAGAATGGTCAGATCGTTGCTGAATTGATTGACGATCGCTATCGTACGGAAACAGGAGGAATTATCAAGTATGGTGGTATCACTATCGGTAAAGGTAATCGTAAACAGGGTTATGAAATTGAGAAAGGAGGGACTTTACTCTGGATTCCTGAAGAAAGCCACGAAGTAAACAAAGATATTTCGCTACTAATTGTTGAAGACGGCGAATACGTTGAGGCTGGCGCAGAAGTAGTCAAAGATGTCTTCTGTCAATCTTCGGGTATTGTCGAAGTGGTGCAGAAAAACGACATCCTCAGAGAAATCATTATTAAGCCAGGAGAAATTCATCAACTAGAGGACACTAAAAGCGAATGGCATGAGCAGCTAATTCAGCCAGGTACAGAGGTTTTGCCTGGAGTAATAATTTCCGAACAAAGATATGGAGAAGTTGTCGAAAGTACCGAAGGACCTGCTTTAATTCTCCGTCCTGTCCGAGAGTTTGAAGTGGCAGATGAGCCTTCTATTCCTTCTCAAGCATCTATCAATCAAGATGATGGTCGTCAAATAGAATTACGCTCAGTCCAAAGAATCTTTTATAAAGATGGCGAAAGAGTTAAATCGGTCAATAGTTTGTCTTTAATTAGCACCCTGTTAATTTTAGAGATCGACACGAGCGAAGTAAGCGATATTATCGCCAATTTAAGTGCGGATATTGAACTACAGCCAGAAGAAGACGACCCAGACACCAAACGCTTACAGATGGTTATCTTAGAATCTTTAGTACTAAGAAGAGATACTGACGTAGATCCTCACAGTGGTGATGTCGAGACTAAAGTTTTGGTTACAGATGGCGAAGAAATTGCCAAAGGTGCAACTATTGCTCGGACTGAAATTCAGTGTAAATCTACTGGAGAAGTACAGGGGATACGTGAAGGAGCAGAAGCTATTCGCCGTATTTTAGTTGTCCGAGAAAGTGATGTGGTTACTCATGAATTAAACCAAGCCAAAAGTGCCTGTAACTTCAAACAAGGAGATCTATTAGTATCTGGTACACAACTGGCTGAGGGAGTCAAATTAGAACAATCAGGACAGGTAGTTGAGTTAACAGAGAAAGCAGGCAAAACTACGGCGATTTTCCGTCATACTCGTCCTTACCGTGTATCTCAAGGAGCGGTCTTACATATCGATCATGGTGATTTAGTACAGCGTGGCGATAATTTAGTGCTGCTGGTGTTTGAACGTTCTAAAACAGGGGATATTATTCAAGGTTTACCCCGTATTGAAGAACTTCTAGAAGCTCGTAAACCAAAAGAAGGCTGTATCCTCAGCCGTAGCTCTGGAGTGTGCCAGGTAGTCTACGAAGAAAATGAAACCGTAGATGTCAAAATCATGGAGGATGATGGGGTAGTCAGTGATTATCCGATTAAACCTGGACAGAATGCCATTGTCAGTGATGGACAAGTTGTTGAAGCTGGTGAACCCTTAACTGATGGTCCTGCCAACCCTCACGAAATTTTGGAGACTTACTTCAATTTTCACCTACCAGAAAAAGGTTGTTATGGAGCGTCTTTGATCGGTTTACAAAAAGCCCAGCTATTCTTAGTCCGTCAGGTACAGTCTGTCTACCAAAGCCAAGGAATTGATATTTCTGATAAACATATTGAGGTCATCGTCAGACAAATGACTGCTAAGGTCAGAGTTGATGATGGAGGAGATACAATTATTCTGCCTGGAGAGCTTTTGGAATTAAGCCAGATTGAACAGGTTAACGAGGCAATGTCCATTACTGGTGGTGCGCCTGCGCAATACACTCCTGTACTGCTAGGTATCACTAAGGCTTCCTTGAATACTGATAGCTTCATCTCCGCAGCTTCTTTCCAAGAAACAACTAGGGTCTTAACTGAGGCAGCAATTGAAGGTAAGTCTGATTGGCTTAGAGGCTTGAAAGAAAACGTAATTATTGGTCGTCTAATTCCTGCTGGGACTGGTTTTAATCTTCACGACGATCCTCTGGGTGGTCGTAGCGATGCTGATTCTGGAATGCGCAATAGTGCAGTCTATGGCTACGGTGAAGATTTTGAATCTTATCGTTTAGCAGAAGAGCTAAATGGCGGTTTAGATAATACTCCCCGCCGCTCTTATAAAAATTTGAGTGATGATGAGAATGTCATTTTAGACGATAAGTCAGCCAGAGCATATACAGGCTTAGATGCTTCAGAGAGGAAGGCAGCAGAAGCAGAAGAAGAATAGATACTAAATATAATCACGTTTTAGTAGCGATGCAGGGATAAATAAGAGAAATCTTAAAAACATCACGGCATCGCTTTTTTACTGCTGGTCTATTTACAATAAAGAAATAGTTGTCCAGACTGCTATATTTTCTCGTCAAGAAATTACTGAAACTACATGATTAAAAGAGCGCATCATTCCAAATCTTTAACAACAATTAACAGTAACCCAGAAATTCATGCCCATGTTCACAGTGATGAATCTTTAAAGAAAATTATTAATCGTTTATCTCGCATTGAAGGTCATGTTCGGGGAATTAAAACGATGGTTCGGGAACATCGTCCTTGTCCAGAAGTCCTAGATCAAATAGCAGCGGTAAAAGGAGCAATATCTAGTGTGGCTAAGATTGTTTTAGAAGAGCATTTAGATGAGTGCTTAACCAACGCAGTTGACAAAGGAAACTTAGAGGTGGAAATTAGAGAATTGAAAAACTCCCTAAATCGATTTTTATCATAGCTTGATGATGGTCGAGGATGGGCTTTGATTCAATCCCCCAATAGAGGTTGTATAATATACAAAACTAAGATGGTAAAAGTTTTTCTGGGCAGTATTCCGTTCTACATCTTTAGTCTGATTATTAATCTTCTAGCTTTAGAGATTTATCCCTCTGCTGCGTTGGCCAAGCCTAACGAAGTTATCGCTCAATCAACATCTCCGCCTAAAACTCAACAAGCAGCAAACCCAACCTCAACTGCTTTAGAGCCAGAGATATTATCAGAAATTAATCGGGTTAGAACCAATCCTCAAGGTTACGCTCAATGGCTAGAACAACAGCGAAAATATTATGATGGTATTTGGCTTAGGCTACCTGGAGAAAAGCCAGTTAGAACTAATAGAGGATTAAAAGCTTTAGAAGAAGCGATCGCCGTTCTCAAAAAACAACCACCCTTACCTCCTTTGGACATCTCCAAGCAAACTGCCGCTAAAGCGACAACTAAGCTTGATAATTTTGCTACGGCTAACAATATTCAAAATATCAGCTACGGCAGAGTTACCCCTCAAGGCATAGTCATGAGTATAGTAGTAGATGAGCTATTTCCCGATCGCCGTCGCCGTAAAAGTCTTTTAAGCGCAAATGCTGAAGATACAGGAGTGGTTTGTAAACCCGATCCTCGGTATGCTAAGGTGTGTGCGATCGCCTATTCTGATACAGCTTCTGATACAGAAGTAGCTGAGGCTAACCCACAGACTAAACCTCAACCAAAAAATGAGACTATTGCTAGCCAGCCAAAAGTGGCTAGAGCAAAACCAGAAACTCCTGTTACGCCAGAAGTAAAGACTACCCCTAGCCCAACAGAAAATACGCAGACTCCTGTTACGTCAGAAGCAGAGACTACCCCTAGCCCAACAGAAAATACGGAAACTCCTGCGCCTCCAGAAGCACCTACTGTCACCCAAGCACCTGCTTCTAACCAAGATACAGTTGCTGAATCTCTACCTCAGCCACCTCAACCTCCAACTCCTCCTATTGTTCCTGAAGTAACGACTCCAACTCCAGAAGCAAAAAACAATCAAGATGCAGAAGTGGCTCAAGCTGAAACAGATAAAGAACCGCAAGCTGAATCACAAACTAAAGTAGAAGAACAATCAATTGAGGAATCTGCAAGCAACGAAGAAGATGCAAAAAAACTAGAAGCTGAAGACCCAAAAGAAGTTGCCACTAACTCTGATAGCGATCGCACACTAGACAATATAGAACAAGGCGCATTAGAAGATGGCGATCGCACCATACCCGAAGACGGTAGTTTCTATGATTCTTATCCCCTTGAAGGCAAGAAGGGTGATTCCCTTACTATTCATCTTGAAAGCGATGAATTCGACCCTTTTGTGGCTTTAATTGACGATAAAGGTAATATTATCGAGCAGAATGATGATATTAGCGAAAAAGATAGCAACTCTGAAATTAAGGTAAGCATTCCTGAAGATGGTGCTTATAATATTATTGTCAATGCTTATGACGAGGGTGGAAAAGGGAAGTATACACTAACTATCAATTAGTAGACTTGAACGTAAATAAATCCACCATTTATTTAACTTGAAACCCTAACTAACGTGAGTTCTGGTTGACAAGATTGGTCTGTTTAGGTAGCTATAAGCTCGCTTGATCTTAGCTTTAAGCTTTTGAAGTATTGTTTAATTGTCTTGAAGAGAAGATTTAGCGAAAAAATAGCATTTTCAAAATACTTATCTAATAAAGGTTTCAGCTTATCCCGAACTCACGTTAACTATTAGGACTTACGCACTCGCCCCCTAAATCCCCCAAACTTGGGGGACTTTCAATCGGTCTCCCCCCAGAATTGGGGGGCTGGGGGGGCAAATCAAGAACTTTAATGTAGAAAAATAACTTTTCAGATGTTCTCTTAAAATTCTATTGATAATCGCTGTATCAGTTCTTATCTTACGTTAAGTCTTTTTTGAGTTCTTCTAGATTTTTCGGATATCAGATGTACGTCTGTTCAAAACACCTAAACTTTGCTTCATTGCTATATTGTCTATTTGTTTATTTTACTGTCACTTGACCATTCATTAGCATGGGTAGCAGCCAATCGCGGAGTTGAGTAAGTTGTTGGTTTTCTCTAAACAGATTTATTTTTTGAGCATCTATTGGCTTCGTAATTCTATAAAAATTATTGATTAAGTGTATACCTGGACATGGTATTAATATTCTTTTTAAAGAGTCCAAGGATAAATTTTTAATTGTTGAACCTGTCGCAATATTCCACAAAGTTTTTTGAATATTGTTCATGCTTAAAAACTGATAACAATAGGGAAGATTATTGTCTTTGCAATTGATATAAGCTGCGCTTTTACCAAGCATTACATTTTCTCCATAATATAAAGCCAAATTTCCGATAGTGCCATTAATTGATAGTAGTATTGTATTGTTGGATAGTTCTACATAATATCTTTTATATTGATTTTCGCTAATTCTTTTAGTTTCATTATCAATTGTAATAAAACCACTTTTTAGATTATTTCCATTGATGAAACTATAGTTTGAACTACTAACATATTTAGGAGTTCCATGTATTCCATCTCCAATCTTATTGCAAAGATTAATTAGCTTTTTTACTTCCTAACCTTCAGGAATTTCTCGTTTTAAAGTTTGGTTGTAAACCATTTTGCCACCAGATGATTTATAAGGTTTACCGTTTTCATCTGGAAATTCAAACTGCACAAACCAATAATCATAAAGAGTTTTTGCCATTGCCTCTAACTCAGCATTGATGCGATTATTAAGTTCTATCTTGGCATCAAGCGCAGATAGAACAGATGCGATTTTTTGTTGAGTCTTTGAATCTAAATATGCCTTTATCTTTAATGGGTGCAAGTGATTTCTGTTCATTGTTGGTACACCAGAACCACTTTTTTTATTACTTAAATCTAAATATTTTAGAAGATAAAAGATATACTTTTTGTCATTTCCCTTAAAATCTTGAACGAATAAAGAAGTATTGTGAGGAAAAAAATTTGTCTCAATGTAATGTGGTAACCCTACTGTTCCACTCCTGCCTATTGTGATACCAGAGCCAATAACTTTGTATTCATTGTGATATCCTAATATTCCATTCGAGGAAACAACTGGAATATTACCACTAATAAAACTTGATTTAGGTAAATCATACCCTCTCTGAAAATTGATTAACTCACCTAATGTAGTATTTACCAAATTACTCATATTTTAAATTTGCTAACTGCTCTTTAATCTCAGCTTCTAACTCCCTAGACTCTGCAAACATCTTATCCAAATTATCGCTAAAGCCTTTCATCTTGGCTTCAAACTCATCATGAGTAATATCGACGTACTCAATTTTTACCTCAAAATATTGTCCTGCACTTAAGCTGTAGTTTTTGGCAGCAATATCGTCATAACTTACTACTACAGAGAGATCGTCAACAGCTTTTTTGTTGTTAAAAGTAATAATAATTCGATCTTCTTCTACTTCAGAAAGTAAGGTCTTTTGATTTTTACCTTCTTTAACTGTTGTACCAAGGTTTGAGGCATCAATTAGTACCACATCTTCTTTGTTGCTTTTATCAATAAACAGAATCGAAACGTTAGTACCAGTAGTAGCAAAAATATTACTCGGCATGGAAACTAAACCAGCCAGCATTTTTTCATCTACCAGTTTTTGGCGAATTTTCTTATCAATACCAGTTTGAGCGGTAATAAAACCTGTGGGTACGACTACTGCTGCTTTACCATTCGGTTTTAGGGAATAAATAATGTGCTGCAAAAATAACTGATAGATCGCCATTTTAGCTTTGGCTTTTTTCGGAATGTTAGGTATCCCAGCAAAAAAACGCTCATTGTTTTCCTTACTATCGAGATCTTTGCTAAAATCGCTAAAATCCATTTTGAAGGGAGGATTTGATACGATGTAGTCAAATTGCTTTAAGGCTTTCCCGTCTTGATGATAGGGGTGAAGTAGAGTATTTCCTTGAATAATATTTTGAATCGAATGTATCAGGTTATTTAAAATCAAATTCAACCGCAGCAAGCTAGAAGATTTCTGTGATATATCCTGAGAGAAAATGCTACAGCGTTCCTCACCGATCGCGTGTGCTATATTCATCAATAGCGTACCCGAACCTGCCGATGGGTCGTAACAGCTAACGTTTTGGATTTTACCTTGTTGTTCTTCTGGAATTAAAATTGCTGCCATGATTTTTGCTACTGCATGAGGCGTGTAATATTCGGCATATTTACCTCCGCCGTCTTTGTTGTAGTCTTTAATCAGATATTCAAAGATAGTGGCATAAAAATCATACTTTTCGGTGAAGATATGCTCGAAGCTGAAGCCTACCAGTTTGTTGATCAACGCTCTACAAAAATCGTCACGCTTGGTAGTGTCAGTAATAAATTCACTGACGCGATCGAATAGAGTAACTTTAGCACCACCATCAGTTTTAACTGAGAATATATCATTATTGGCGATCGCAATATCGCGGAGAGTATCGTCAAACAACTTGGCAAATTCTGGCTCATTCTGTTGTTGAGCTAAATGAGCAATAAAATGTTCTGATTTTAATCTAGCAGTGTCAGCAGCTAATTGCAGTTGCAGCATATCGCGATCTTCATCGCTTAACTGATTTATTGCTTGTTCCCACTTTTGAGCCTGAGCAATATTGCGATCGATTCGCTTAACTTCATAAGCAAATTTATCATTGAGGAATTTATACAGAAATACCTGGGTGATAATTTTAAATTCATTACCATCATTACCCAAACCATAAGCAGCACAGACACCTTTTAAACCATCGATTAGTTCTTTGGTTTTACGTTCAAAATCGAGAGTGATCAATTAATCCCTAAGCTCCAAACCCTGTATTATTAAACTCATTCATATATTCTTCCACGACCAAATCATTAATATAACGGGAAGTGTCGGCATTTAGGTTTATTTTTTGTTCCTGCATAAACTGTTTAATCACAATTGGCATCATCAAGCGCACGAAATAGTTTTCGTTACTAAGTATCTGGGTATTCTGCAACACTTGCTCGTCGGCTTGAATTTTAACACCATTCAGGGCTTGATAGATACGGCGTTCTGGCTCGGAAATATTACCACGCTCTAGAATGCGCTTGTGAATACAAGTATATTTAATATCTCCTCGATATTTGGCTCTAAGCTGGTTATTTTGTCGGTTAAGCTCTTTAATAGACTCATGAATTTTATTGAGGCTACCGATGTTTTGATTCATTTCGCCTTGACTAACTTCGCTCAATTTATTCTTTTTAAACAAGCGTTCTAATTCTTCTCGCAGCTTAATAAATTGAGGATCTCTAGGATCGAAGTTACTGGCTAATGCTTCCCGTGTCTTTCGCAAGGTATTTTTAAGCTGGTCTGCTAAAATCAGTTCTGATTCGCTAACTTTGGTAAACATAAACAAGACATCTTCCAAAGCTAAATTCAGTAGGTTGGTAGTGTCATTACTGTTTGCAATATTTTCCTTCAGGTTAAGCAAATCTAAGTGATTACTAGTTTCTCGATACAGCAAGTTAAGCTTTTGGAAATCAATCTTTTCTAGTAAATCATAGTAGCCAGAGCCTCGAATCAAGTTATACAAGCTTCTCCCATCACCAAGAGCTTTTTTAATAGCCTGTACCTGGGTGCGATCTTGTATTTGACTGATTTGCTGTGAAAAAATTTCCGCATTATCAGTATCAAAGCGGAACAAAACATCTTTGAGATTTTCGATTTCCGCTTCTATTTCAGCCTGGGATTTGAATAGATTAGAATAATGTTCGATCTCATCTCCTAATTCTGCCTGTAGCTCATCAAAGTAGGCTCTATTAGTAGCGTCAAACTCTTTACGGATATCAGCAAAGTCTACAATATAGCCATAACGAAAATCTTTATAGGTACGATTTACACGAGTAAGAGCCTGTAAGAGATTATGTTTTTTGATTACACGCCCAAGATAAAGCTTTTTCAACCGTTTAGCATCAAACCCCGTCAGCAGCATATTGTAGACAAACAAGAAATCGATTTTGCCATCTTTGAAATCTTCTACTTTTTGTTTGCGCTCTTCTTTTGTCCCAATATCATGCAAGATCAAGGCAGCGTTTCTAACTTTGTTATTTTGTTTTAGTTGTGAATTATGATTAACCGCTTGTCCAGTCTCGTTATCAGCTTGAGCTTGGTATTTTGCCTCGAAGATCTTAAACATCTGTTTAGCTTGATTTGAGCTATCACAAATAACCATACCGCCAATGGTGCGATCGCTCAATACAGCCCGACTACGTTCAAAATCGGCGATAATATAATCAAGCATCGGCTCTACAAAGCGAGGATGAGCATAGACAAGCTTTTTATTTACATCCCCTTCCATGACTTCTACTTCTTCGAGAGCCTGTTGCAATGTCATCCTGTAGTTAGTAGCAATTTCTTCACGAATCAAGCGCAGAGTATAACCATCAGCAATGGAAGCGTTGTAATAGTATTTGTGAATATAATCACCAAACAAAGCTTTGGAATTGTAATCATCACCCAATAGGGGAGTACCTGTTAAGCCTATTTTGATCGCGTTTGTGTCAGATTGACTCAGGTTAGCTAAAAAACTCCCCCTGGGGTTATAGCTACGATGCACTTCATCCAGGAAATATACACGCTGAATCTTGACATCGTAATCATCGGTACGAACAACGTCAGGATCGTCTTTAAACTTTTGGATATTAACTACGGTAATTTCTGGCTTACCTGAATTATTATGAATGACGCTGGTAGATTTGATATCTTGGGCAAATTCATCTCGCGAATTAATACTATGAACAATCAAGCCACGACCAGTAAACTCTCGATGTGCTTGATCTCGCAAGTCCAAGCGGTCAACAATAAAATAAAACTTAGGAATAAGCGATCGCTGACTAAAATAATCTGTTAAAAACCGAACACTATAATAAGCTAAGGCAGTTTTACCGCTACCCTGAGTGTGCCAGATGATACCCTTGCGTACACCTTCAGCTAATTTTTTAGCGATCGCTTTGGTAGCAAAAATCTGTGGATAGCGCATGATATGCTTTTCCACACCGTCAGCTTCATTGACATAGGCGATCGCATATTGCAGTAAAAACCCTAGTCTGTCTTTACTAAACAATGAAGTGCAGATGCGGTTAGTTGGTGCATCAGGATTTTTATTAGTAATAAACTCTGGACTGTGTTTGATGATGTTGCAATTAGTATCTTTTAAAATGGCATTTTCTCGCCGCTCATCTTCTGGTGCTAGTAAGTCAGATAAATTAAGTTGTTTTTCTTCTCGAAAGTAATTAAAAATCGGCTGATGATAAGAAGCTGAAGCATAGAATGCTCCTTCTATGGGGTGCTGTGAATCATCGTCATATTCCATGTTGTTAGAAAAAACCATCAACTGAGTAATATTAATAAAGCGACGAAACTTAGCCGATCGAAGGCGCTGATTAAGGCGATCGCGCTCTGCTAAAACACCTTCTCTATTATTGGGTTTCTTCACCTCGATAAACACCAATGGCATACCATTGATTAACAAAGTAATATCTGGTCTAAATTCCTCATCACCATTTTTGTAGGTCAACTCAGTCACAACCTGAAATTGATTTCTGGAAAAGTCTTTGAAATCAATAAGTTTAATGCCCGATTTCTCCACAAGCATTTGATAAAAGGCTTTACCTAAATCTTCGTTATCCAACGATAGCTTTATATCCTTAATCAGATTATCAAGATCGCGATTTTCAATCCCTTCATTTATATCTGCAACGCTTTTTTTAAATAGATCTGTAAATATATTAGTTTCTTCATCCCGTTTAGGATTGCTTTTTAATGACAAGTAGGTGTAGCCTAAACGGTTCAAATGCAGGATGGTTGGAATTTTAACTCTAGTATCTTCGTTAAATGTCATATCATTGCTGATTTAATTATTCGTAGATGCAAGTCTTTCTGCCTGGAAGTCCAAAGGTTGATACAGAGGTTGAATCCATTGCCATTGCTCGATCAAACCTGTCATCAAAGAAACTTGAGGTTTATAACCTAATATTTCTTTGGCTTTGGCGATATCAGCACTGGTATGGCGGGCATCCCCTGCTGCTTGCTCAATATATCTTTTACGAATTGACCGCCCCATTACTTGCTCCATCATGGTTAGTAGCTTAATTAAAGTTACTCGGCTACCGCCACCAATATTAAACACTTCCCCTATAGCTTTTGGCATTTCTCCCGCAGCCAGATTAGCTGCCACAATATCACTGACATAGGTATAGTCTCTGGTTTGTTGTCCATCACCATAAATATCAATAGCTTCGTGGTTTATTGCTGCTTTAAAAAATTTATGAAAAGCCATATCTGGTCGCTGGCGCGGTCCGTATACAGTAAAGTAACGTAAAGCAGTAACAGGTACATCAAAATTCTGATGATAAAGCCAGCATAGCTGTTCTCCTGCTAGCTTCGTAATGCCATAGGGAGAAACTGGTTGAGGACAAAGAGTTTCGGGAGTTGGCATAGTTGCTGCGTCACCATAAATTGATGAGCTTGAAGCGTAAACTATTCTCTTTAAAGATTTGGCTTGTTTCGCTGCTTCTAAAATTACTTGAGTAGCATTAATATTTCTGGCTGTATATTGCCCAAATCCTTCTCCCCAACTAGTTCTAACTCCTGCCTGTGCCGCTTGATGATAAACTATATCTACCTGCTGTAAAAGTTGCTGCCAATCTAGATCTTGAATATTAGCTTTGATTAGCTTAAAACGAGCATTTGCTTCAAGGTTAATCAGATTGTCTTGTTTTAACTGGCAATCATAATAATCATTAAATTGATCGATGCCAATCACTTCCAAACCTTGTTGTAATAAAGCTTCTGCTAAGTGAGAACCAATAAATCCTGCAACACCAGTAACAATATGAATGCCCATAAAAGTCAGCTTTAAGTAAATATGATTAATTTATATCTTTAACAGGATAACTGTTGTTTTTTTATTTGCAGCAAGACTTAATCTAAAAAAATTGTAAACTATAGCCGAAATTACAAGAAACTAGTAAAGATGTCAAAATAGTTAAAGGCGATTCGTCAATCGCCTTTAACTGATTACTGATTAAATGGTTATCAGTTTATTCCCTCAAGAAGTTCTCAAAAAAGCAGTATTTTAAAATATGGATATTACCAGCGACCTGCACGTTATTGAAACCAGACCTTTGTTAAGCCCAGCCTTCCTCAAAAGCGAATTACCTCTACAACCAAAAGCCGCCGGGCTAGTAACCCAAACTCGAAATCGTATTCGTAATATATTAGAAGGCAAAGACCAAAGAATTTTAGTTGTAGTCGGCCCTTGTTCTATTCATGACGTTGCAGCAGCCAAAGAATATGGCGAGAACTTGGTCAAGTTGCGATCGCAACTGCAAGATCACCTAGAAATTGTAATGCGAGTCTATTTTGAAAAACCTCGCACCACCGTAGGCTGGAAAGGATTAATTAACGACCCTCATTTAAACAACAGCTACGATATTAATACAGGTTTACGAACCGCCAGAAAACTATTGATCGATTTAGCAGATATAGGTTTACCCGCTGCTACAGAACTATTAGATCCGATTACGCCTCAGTATATTGCTGATTTAATTTGCTGGACGGCTATTGGTGCGAGAACTACCGAAAGCCAAATTCATCGTCAAATGGCTTCTGGCTTATCAATGCCCGTCGGCTATAAAAACGGTACAGACGGTAGCTTTACTGCTGCCATTAACGCTATGCTCACTGCCAAGATATCTCACCACTTTTTGGGTATCAACCAAGATGGTCTAGCTAGTATAGTCAAAACTACAGGTAATCCCGATGGACATCTAGTCTTAAGAGGTGGTGCTAAAAAACCCAACTACGAAGCCAGCGATATTGAAGCAGCCTGTAATGCTTTGAAAAAGAAAGCAATGAATTCACGTTTGATGATTGATTGTAGTCATGGCAACAGCAGCAAAGATTTTACCAAACAGGTTACGGTTTTAGATAATATTGTTCAGCAAATTGAAACAGGTTCACCTCAAGTTGTGGGAGTCATGATTGAAAGCCATTTAGTAGAAGGTAGTCAGCCCATATCTAAAGATCGCTCATCTCTGGTTTATGGTCAGAGCATTACTGATGCCTGCGTCAATTGGTCAACAACCCAAACAATGCTTCATTCTCTGGCTGCTGCGGTTAGAGATGGTAGACCAGAAGTTAAGCAAAACCTTGCTTCTGCTGTAGGGAAATAAAAAATTATAGTCATTTTAAATAGCAACCAGATTATCTTTGAAGAAAGTAGCAAGTAGCAAATAGCAAGTAGCAAATAATATTCAACCTGACAATCAATACAAAACTACCATAAGGAAATTAATTGGAATGACTATACTTAATGAACAAATCTGCTTTAAGTGAATCAGAACAACAGTTGATCGAAGCTGCAACTCAAGCACTAACCAAAGCCTATGCGCCTTATTCGCAGTTTCGAGTCGGGGCAGCACTCTTAACAACTACGGGCAAAATATATGCTGGTTGCAATATAGAAAACGTTTCCTATGGACTGGGCGTGTGTGCCGAAAGAAATGCGATCGCTAATGCCATAATTGCCGAAGGAGGCGATACAATAGAGATAAGAGCGATCGCCGTAACTAATAGTCAAAATATACCCTGCTCGCCTTGTGGAGCTTGTCGTCAAGTAATCTGGGAGTTTGGACAACAGACTGAGATTATTTTTCAGGGAAGTCAGGGCTGGCAAAATTTAACTATTAAAGAATTGCTTCCAGAAGGATTTACTGAATTTACTTTATAAATAGGGTTAAATACGGTTTCTAAATTTAATCTTTGAGCCATATCTCAGAATCAACTATCTAAAAATTAAGTTTCTCCATGAAGTCATATCTTGCCGCCGCTGTTCAAATGACCAGTAAACCTGACCTAGGCAAAAACTTGGTCGAGGCAGAAGAATTAATCGAGCTAGCAGTTCGTAAAGGTGCAGAATTAGTTAGCCTGCCAGAAAATTTTGCTTTCTTAGGTCAAGAAGTAGACAAAGTTGCTCAAGCAAAGGAAATTGCGGTCAAATCCGAGCAGTTTCTCAAAAAAATGGCGCAGAGGTTTCAAATCACAATTTTAGGTGGTGGTTTCCCTGTTCCCGTAGCAGATAACCCAGAAAAAGCCTATAATACAGCGGTTTTAGTTACCCCCGATGGTCAACAGGCTGTTCACTATCAGAAAGTTCATCTGTTTGATGTTAACGTCCCTGATGGCAATACTTATCAAGAATCTAGCACCGTTATGGCTGGGGAAAGAATTCCGCCGATTTATGACTCTCCACAGCTAGGAAAACTGGGTTTATCCATCTGTTACGATGTTCGCTTTCCTGAATTTTACCGCTACTTATCCCATCAGGGAGCAGACGTACTATTTATTCCTGCTGCCTTTACCGCTTTTACTGGCAAAGATCACTGGCAGGTACTATTACAGGCAAGAGCGATCGAAAATACTTGCTACGTTATCGCCCCTGCCCAAACAGGCAACCATTACGAACGTCGCTACACTCATGGTCATGCTATGATTATCGACCCTTGGGGAGTAATCTTAGCGGATGCAGGCAATGCTCCAGGAGTAGCCATAGCCGAAATCAATCCTTATCGTTTACAGCAGGTACGACAACAAATGCCTTCTTTGCAACACCGCGTTTTTGTTTAAGAGAATAAACTCGATGGGTAATATCGATCTACTCGGAAATTGCTGCTTTTAAAGTATGCCAAGCCAAAATCGTACATTTAGCCTTAACTGGATAGCGTTTAGCACCTTCTATTGCTTTGAGATGCTGTAAAGATGATGTTAATTCAGCTTGACCTAAAATTACCTGATGAAATTGCTTAACTATTTCTAATACTTCGTCTATAGTTTTTCCTTTGACAGTCTCCGCCATTAGATCGGCAGAGGCAATACACAAAGCACAGCCAGAACCCTGAAATTTAATGTCTTCAATCATATTTTTCGCTCCATTTAAGGCAATGGTTATTCCTACAGCATCCCCACAATAGGGGTTTTCACCTTTGTGACACAGATGAATTGGGTTGGTTTGACCGAGATGACGTGGGTTTCTAGAGTGAGATAATATTATTTGCTGATATTGGCGACGCTTTTTTAAAGTATTAGTCATAAATCATAGATTTAATAGATTTTGAAAGTCAGCAGGAGTGTCAATATCGATCGCAGCTTCAGGTACGTTGAGATTCAAGGCGCGATCGCTATAATTATTTAGCATTTGTTTGGCACCTCTTTTTTCAATGCTATGTAATTTTGGAAAAAGAGCGCGATCGAATAAAGCTGGCACACCAATAGTATCAGCATAAATTGAAGCTACTGCTTTTTGCCCAGTCTCTAGATAACGCTGTATTAGCCTGTTGTAGACTGTGGCAGTAACAAAAGGTTGATCGGCTAAAGCAATAACCACCGCATAAATGTCAGAATAAATTGTGGTTAAGGTTTTTATGCCCAAGGAGATTGAGGAACTCATACCTATTTTCCAGTCAGGATTTTGGCAAATATGCACTGGCAAATTATTTAATTCGGGGAAAATGCGATCGCTATAAGCCCCTAAAACTACCACAATTGGATTACAGTTGGAAGCTACTGCCTCTCTAGCAGCATGACGAATCAAACTACGTTCTTGGTAAGATAATAACTGCTTGGGCGTTCCCATTCTTTTTGACTCCCCCGCAGCTAATAAAATTAATCCAACTTGAAAATTTTTCATAAAATTAGCAACTATTAATCCCTACCTCAAACACCCCACTACCTCAATTACTCCTTAAAACAATTTTGACGGACTACTACCTAATATCGGCACAAATAACAGCCCTTCAATCCAAATACCATAAACCCAACGAGGAGTATCTGTGCTTATCTTCCAAATATAAATGAGATTAACTGCTATAGCTATAATCATCTCTGGATGGTAAGCCATAATACCTGTTATCCATGAGGTGATTATGATTAGCAAAGTCGATATATTCATTACCGTCAAAATTATTTTTGTGTTTTTAACTCCCGCCATGATGGGCAAAGTAACTACACCTTTTTTTAAATCGGATTGAATATCTCGAATATCAAAAGCATGAGAATTAGTCACAATAAAAACGAACAAAAATAAAGTAACTAATGCTGCTATAGAATCGAATTGTGAACCTGCATAAGCTATTGGTAAAGCAACTACTGCATAGGTTAAGATACCGCCAACAATCCAAGCTTTTGAACCAGGAATGTCTTTGAGGCGATACCACTGCCATTTAGACTTTCGCTTCCAAGGGAATATTGGTGTACCGTAAAGTAAAGGAACAATACCTGCAGTACTAACCAAGCCAACATTCGTAGGGGCATTGTACAATAGCATAACCGTAATAGCGATCGCCGTACATAATAAAATCCAAATATAAGGCTGTCGAAAAAATAACTGAGTTTTAGTATCAGGTATTTCTTGTATATGGGAGTCGAAAATACGGTCTAAATTGTAGGGTATTAAAGCAGAAGCAAAAATCAAAACGATTGGTTGCCAATCATAACCCAATTCTAATATTTTTTGGGTGTATATTCCCAAAGACGCGATCGCAGCAGCCACCCAAACACTAGGATAGATAATTAGTTCCAAAAAGCGATCGTAAAACCATCTCATATATAATTATTTTATTTATTGTTTGAAACTAATTCTGATTTTTTTCAATATAATTTTGCCTATGGTCTGGCAATCTTAAGTAATAAACAAATGCGAGGCGGGTTTTTTGCTGTCTATTATTTATATTTACCCTCGTTCCTCTTTTGTTTATGTATTTTTGCATATCTTAGCTCGAGGAAAAAAAACACACATCTAACTTTTGTAGGGTAAGCTCTAGTTTTTTTGTTAGTTATCCTAATACTAAATATTAGATTTAGTAAATCAAAGTACGACCAGGGAAAGATGTATGGTCAGACAAATATTAATAACTTTAAAGAATAACAGTTTTATCTAAGCAATAAAAATCTAATGCTATTAAACGCAAAGAAAGCAAAATCTCCAATAATATTTGCACAGCACATTTGTTGTTGAGTCTAATTTTTGCAGATATGATATCTTTTTTGCCCTGACCAGGCTGTTATTTTAACATACCAATTATTGAAACAGTTCATATAATAGTGCCAAGGTTATGCTTCCTAACAACAAAAAAAAAATAGCTCTCATTTCAGTTCACGGCGATCCTGCTATTGACATAGGAGAAGAAGAAGCAGGGGGGCAAAATGTATATGTCAAAAAGGTAGGAGAAGCACTAGCCCGTTTGGGTTGGCAAGTAGATATGTTTACCCGTCGCAGTAGCCAAGAGCAAGCAGCAATTGTGGAACATAGTCCGAACTGTCGCACAATTCGTCTAGTTGCAGGAGCAAAAAAATTTATTAAAAGACAAGCAATTTTTCAGCATCTACCAGAGTTTGTCACAGCTTTTTTAGAGTTTCAAGCACAGCAAGATACTATTTATCCCCTTATTCACACCAACTACTGGCTTTCTGCTTGGGTGGGAATGGAGCTAAAAAAACGCCAGTCGAGTAAGCTCTTGCATACATATCATTCATTGGGTGCGGTTAAATATAAAGCGATTAAAAATATACCGCAAATATCCAAAACCCGTTTAGAAATAGAAAAACAGTGCTTAGAAACTGCTGATATGATCATTGCCACTTCGCCCCAAGAGCAAGAAGATATGCGATTAGTATCACCAAAAGGAAACATTACCGTGATTCCCTGTGGAACTGATATCGAGCGTTTTGGCAGTGTATCTCGGCTAGAAAGTAGAGCAAAATTAGAGATCGAACCAGAAGCCCAAATTGTTTTGTACGTAGGACGATTCGATCATCGCAAAGGCATAGAAACCTTAGTCAGAGCGGTAGGTTGTAACCAAGTAAAACAACATCCCAATTTAAAATTAATTATTGTTGGTGGCAGTACTCCTGGCAGAAAAGATGGCAAAGAAAAAGAACGAATTGAAAATATCGTTCGAGAATTAGAATTAGAAGCAATAACTACCTTTGCAGGACGTACCGAACACGCAGACTTGACTTATTATTATGCAGCAGCAGATGTTTGTGTTGTCCCCAGCCATTACGAACCATTTGGTTTGGTGGCGATAGAAGCGATGGCCTGTAGCACGCCAGTTGTTGCCTCGGATGTGGGCGGGCTAAAATTCACGGTCGTCAATGAGTTGACTGGTCTACTTGTACCACCCCAGGATGAGCTTGCTTTTGCAGAAGCAATTAATCATGTACTATCTTATCCTGCCTGGAGTAGACAGCTAGAAAAAGATGCCAGAAAAAGAGTCGAGACTATGTTTAGCTGGGATGGCGTAGCAAGACAGCTAGAACAGCAATATTTAGCCCAACTTAATCAGATACAACCAGAACTTTTAGGATCGAAAATATGAATTATCTAGTTACAGTTTTAGCCGACAAACAACAGGTACAAGAAGCATACTCGGTATTACGCCAAGATGGAATACCAACCGAAAAAATTACTATATTGGGTGAAGGTTATCAAAGTGCGGATGACTTTGGCTTGATCGATCCTAATCAACAGGCTAGTAAAAGAGCAAAAAAGCTGGCTTATATGCTTGTTCCCTTTGGTTTTGTTGCCGGATATGCGTTTAACGTACTTACAGGCATTGAACTTTTTTCTTTTACTAACTCAATTACCGAACATATTATTGGTGGTGTCTTAGGGGCAGCCTCTGGATTATTAGGAGCAGTTTTTGTTGGCGGTGGTGTTGGCTTAACGGTAGGCAGTGGAGATGCTTTGACCTATCGTAATCGTCTCAATGCAGGGCAGTATATTATTGTCACCCAGGGGACGGATAGTGTGATTCGACAAGCTACAAAATTATTGCGTCAGTTTGAGCCAGAGTTTATTCAAGGGTATACTGAGCCTGTCAACAGTTAGAGCAGTTATAGCAGCCGAAGTATAGTTTAGGACGGCACATTTAACGTAGGGACTTTTCGCGAAAAGCCCTTAGGAACTTGCAAATAAATAAAATCCCAGGCATATTAAATTGTCACACCATCATTGATGACTATGGGCAGCGTTGGGGTATCGAAACCGCGGAAGGCGAAGGATACTATGAATGCTTTCGGTAAAAGCCTTAATAGTATAATTTTAAAAGAGGGAGAATTATTATCAAATCTAGATTGTTTAAATAATTTAATATACAATCAGTTTTCAAACTTAGAATTCCCAGAAGTTAGTTTAGGAAATATTGTCAGTTTCAAAAATGGACTTAATTTAGAATAAGAGCATTAGTTTTATACGTTGACAAATATGTAATAACAAATAAAAGGCGTTGCTGATTTGAAGTATGAAACCGAAAAGTAATCTGTTCGTAGCTATTAGCTTTTAGCTATCAGCTCTTAGCTTTTTAATTGATTTGCTCAACGAGTAAAAATTATGAATCATACCTGGATTCAGCAACGCCCAAATAAAAAAGTGTGAGTATTAAGCTCACACTTTAAAAGATATATTGTAAATAAGCCACTAAATATCTAGATCGTCTAGATTTAACTTGGGTGCATTGGCTTCGATAAACTCCCGTCTGGGGGCAACGCGATCGCCCATTAAGACAGTAAACATTCGATCTGCTTCGGCTGCATCATCAATCTCTACTCGCTTCATAGCGCGAGTCTCAGGGTTCATTGTAGTATCCCAAAGCTGTTGGGGCATCATTTCGCCCAGCCCTTTAAATCGCTGAATGGTGTAGTTAGCATTAGCAGGAAACTCAGCAATACGCTCTTGTAATTCGCGATCGCTATAGCAGTATTGATGGTTGCGTCCTCGTTCTAGTTTATACAAAGGAGGACAGGCAATATAGATGTAGCCTTGGTCAACCAAATCTCTTTGATAGCGATAAAAGAACGTCAGCAACAATGTTCTAATATGCGCCCCATCAACGTCAGCATCCGTCATAATTACAATGCGATGATAGCGCAATTGAGTTGAATCAAATTCATCCCCTTTGATACCTAACCCCAAGGCGGTAATCATTGACTGAATCTCATTATTCTTATATATTTTGCTGTCATCAGTCTTTTCAATGTTGATAATTTTACCTCTTAATGGTAAAATTGCCTGGAATCTTCTATCTCTGCCTTGTTTGGCTGAACCTCCCGCAGAATCCCCCTCGACGAGGAAAATTTCTGATTCTTCAGGATCGCGAGTACTACAGTCGGCTAACTTTCCAGGTAAAGGCGAAGACTCTAAAACAGATTTACGGCGAACTAATTCTCGCGCATGGCGGGCTGCCTCGGCTGCTTTAAAAGACTGAACGGCTTTTTCGATAATGGCATCGCCAACATTAAGATTGAATTCTAAATAGTCGTTTAGAACTTCTCCTACAAGAGAATCAACTATGCCGCGAACTTCTGTATTACCCAGCTTGGTTTTAGTTTGTCCTTCAAACTCAGGATCGGGTACTTTAACCGATACGACTCCAGTTAAACCCTCGCGGACATTCTCCCCACCAAGGTTAGATTCGTTTTCTTTAATTTTATTACGCTTGCGGGCAAAGGTATTCATTGTCCGAGTCAGGACAGTTTTTAAACCCTCTAAATGAGTACCGCCGTCAATGGTACGGATATTGTTGGCAAAACCTAAGAGGTTATCGCTATAGGAATCAATACACCACTGCAAAGCAACTTCTACAGTTACGCCATTTTTCTCTTTGTTGACGTAAATAATGTCTTGATGCAAAGGATCTTTTTCCAGCGTCATGTATTCAACATATTCTTTGATGCCACCTTCATAACAGAATATATCCTGGCGTACTTCTTCTGAGCGATGGTCGCTAAAAGTAATTTTAATGCCCGCATTAAGATATGCCAACTCTTTTAGCCGTTTTGCCAAAATATCGTATTCAAAAGTGGTTGTTTCACTAAAGATAGTTTCATCAGGAACAAAATGAACTGAAGTTCCCGTGCGCTTAGGCTGATCTTTATTTGGTTCTACAGCTAACTGTCCTTGTGCCTTTCCTTTCTGGTAGCGTTGGAGATAAACTTTCTCGTCTCGCCAAACCGTTACCTCTACCAATTTTGATAAAGCGTTAACTACTGATACACCTACTCCGTGTAAACCACCCGAAACCTTATAACCGCTTCCATCTCCACCAAATTTACCCCCTGCGTGCAAAACAGTCATTACCGTTTCTAAAGCTGACTTGCCTGTTTTAGAATGGATGCCCGTGGGAATACCTCGTCCATCATCGGTGACAGTGACTGAACCATCAGGATTAATCTCAACTTCTATATGAGTACAAAAACCTGCAAGTGCCTCGTCAATAGAATTGTCTACTACCTCGTATACTAGGTGATGCAGTCCTTTTGGTCCTGTCGAACCAATGTACATCCCTGGACGTTTGCGTACTGCCTCCAGACCTTCTAAAACCTGAATTTGATCTGCATCGTAAGTGCTAGCCATGTAGTTTCTCCGAAAAATGCCTAATTAGCTTCGTATTTATTACTTGATGAAAAAACACTCAAAAATTCTAACACAAAAGCTTTCGTGACCGCCTTAAAGCTTTCTGTAATCGTTTTTAACTATAGGTTCAATCCCTGGTTTGAAGCTGGTAAATTTGGCGATCGCCATTTATCCCCAAAAAAATTTCAGCCTCCTTCCAAATGACAGTTATAAGGGATAGCCAATCAATAGTGCAAAACTAATTTTATTTATGTTTGATTTTTTATTCAATATAGTTTTATTGTACTGTAAAGCAAGTTACAGATGAACTAGCTAGTAAAATATAGCTGAAGGAATTTTAGGAAGATAGCAATGGGTAGTCGCGTCTACAAAAAAAGCCTCAAGATAAGTAACAAGTAGGGAGATGAAGAAAATGGCAAAAACATATTTAATTACGGGAACAAATAGAGGCATCGGCTTAGAGTATTGTCGGCAGTTAAAAGAGCAGGGACATGAAGTAATTGCTGTATGCAGATCGCCTTCTGAGGAGTTAGAGGCTTTAGAAGTTCAGATAGAAAAGGATGTCGATCTTACTTCTGAACAAGCTGTTAATAATTTAGTTGCCAAACTGAATGGTAAAGCAATTGATGTTTTAATTAATAACGCGGGAATAGTAGAGCGAATAACCTTAGAAGATCTTGATTTTGATAGTATTCGTCGGCAATTTGAGGTAAATGCGATCGCCACCTTACGACTTACCAAGGCATTGTTACCTAATTTAGATAATGGTTCAAAAGTTGTTTTGATGACTAGTCGTATGGGTTCAATTGAAGACAATACCTCTGGTGGCTCTTATGGCTATCGAATGTCTAAAGTAGCCTTGTCAATGGCAGGCAAGTCTTTAGCTCATGATTTAAAGCCTAAAGGTATTGCGGTGGCTATTTTGCATCCAGGGTTGGTTAAAACTCGCATGACTAATTTTAGCGATTCAGGAATTACCACCGAAACTTCAGTCAAAGGTTTACTGACTCGTATTAAAGAATTAGATCTCAACAATACAGGAACTTTTTGGCATTCTAATGGGGAGATTTTGCCTTGGTAATAATAAATAGCACCGTCGTTTTACGGCGGTGTAACGTTGACTGTTTTCTCTAATATTTCGATTTATCTACCTGATTTCTTAATTTCGTCTGACCAAATTTCTATTAGATTATTAATAGTTTGCTCCCAAGTCCATTGTTTAGAAGCTTCTTTTGCTTTTATTCCCATTGACTGACGTAAATCAGCATTAGAAATTAACAAGGCTAACTTATCCAAGAAATCTGCTTGATTCTGAGGTTGATATAGAAAGCCAGTTTCCCCATCTTTAATTGTATCTATAACTCCTCCTGCTCGTGGCGCGATCGCAGGTGTTCCCGCAGCAGCAGCCTCAATGACGGTTAAACCTCTGGTTTCTTTTTCAGAATTAGTGATAAATATATCTCCATTACTTAGTAATGTAGGTACAGTTTCGGGTGCGATTCTACCTAATAAATAAACATTAGGCGTTAGATGTTTTAAAGATGCCTCTATTTCATCTTTAAGCGCGCCATCTCCAGCAATAATAATGGCAATCTTGTTTCGGATATCAGGCGATAAATTAGCCAAAGATTTTAAAGTAAAATTCCAGCCTTTGTCGGGAGTTAAACGTCCGATAAATATTAGTTTTATTTTATTTTCTATATTATGTATGTTGTATTGTTTGCTAAAAAAATCAGAATCACTATTAGCAAAATATTTTGAATCATAGCCAAGTAAATCAGCACAATATGTATTTTTAATACCTAATTTTGTAAGTTTTTGTGCAGTTACAGAACTAGATACTAAAGTTAAATCATAAGCGTTATATATTTTTTTAAAAAGAACTTCTAATACCTTTTTGATTACCTTATTGATTCCTAATGGCAAATTAAAATAATCATCAAAATAATCACTATAGTTAGTATGAAACCAGGCTACGCAAGGAATATTATTTTGCTTGGCGTATTTAACTCCAGGTAGTTTGAGAAAGCAAAAACCTAATCTTTCTGCTTCATCTATATGAATAATATCTGGCTGAAACTTTTTTAGTTCTTTAATTACAGTTTGATAGGACTTTATTGTGACATCACGTTCAAAGTCCAAGGCGAGAGATTTTGTACTAGCAAGATTAATGACTTTGACATTAGGAAATATCTCACCAACATATTCTTGATAGTCAAGATAAATATGCTTAATAGGTTCATAGTCTGGACAAAATACAATTACTTGATGTCCAGAAATACTAAGCTGCTTGAGCCTATTAAATATGGCAATAGTTACACCATCTATCACAGGAAAAAAGCTAGAACATATAATTGCTGTTTTCATTAAATTATTGTGATTAGATTTATGAAGAAATTGAATAATACTTTTAAAAGCCTGATTGACTGACAAAAAAGTGAGATGAGAAAGTTTAGTCAAATACCAAATTTAGAGTTGGAAAATTGAGTAAATTGATTTGTTTTTAATTAAGTAAGTAGGCACAATATAAGCAAGTAGGATTAGATTTTCTTCCCACTAGTTCTAGTTGAATATATCTGTAAAATCGACGCTCAAACCAGTCAAGATATTTTCACCGTCTATATTGCTGGGGTTGTCTAGTACCTCTTTATCTTTACCGTTGCGATAGATCTCCACCTGCTGATCATCGGGATTAATCAACCAGCCTAACTTAACACCGCAGTCCATATATTCAACCATTTTTTTCTGTAGCTGAGTTAAATCGTCAGTGGGAGACATGAGCTCGATTACAAAATCGGGATCGATAGGGGCAAATTTACGTTGCAGTTGTTTTGGTATAGCTTGCCATCGATTTAACTCAATCCAACTAACGTCAGGAGATCTAGTTGCTCCATTAGATAGTTTAAAACCAGTAGATGAATCAAACACCTCGCCTAATTTTTTTCGTTCGTTCCAAATCCCCACTTTAATTAATAGCTTTGAGTTTTTTCTACCGCTTTCACTTCCTGTTGGCGACATAACGATTAATCTTCCTGTCTGGGTAATTTCAAACCTAGTTTCTGGATTATCCGTACAAAGCTTCTCTAATTCGCGATCGCTTATTCTTTCAGTAAATGCAGAAATATTAATTGCCGTCATCACGAAAACCTCCTGAACCCGTGCGATGACTTAATAATAACTTTTGGTAGTCCTAAAGTGGAATCGACTGCCAAAGTCGTCTGGCTTCATTACGACTGCGATCGCCTACATGAACCCCAACAACTCTTTAGGAGAGCAGAATTAAATATAAAATCGAATAAGCAAGATTTTACCCACCTGCTTAAGCTGCTAACTTTCGCCCTTTAAGCCGATCAAATATAATAATGCCATACGAGTTGATACACCGCTTGTCACCTGTTGAGGAATGAGACTCAAGCTAGGATCGTCCATTAGGTCTGAGGTTATTTCTACGCCACGATTTGTTGGACCAGGATGAAGTACTTTAACATTAGGGCTGCATATTTTTAGGCGATCACGTGTAATCCCAAACAGTTGATGATATTCTCGTAAGCTAGGAATAAAATTCGCCGTCATTCTTTCTTTTTGCAACCGCAGCGTCATCACAAAATCAGCCTTTTCTAAGGCGGGGTTTAATTCCCAATGGAGAACTAATTTACCCTGACTCTCTGGGTCTACCATTGCTAAAAAGGCTTTAGGTAGAAGGGTAGGAGGTGCTGCTAAGTGAACTTCTGCACCTGCTGCGGTCAGGCTATAAATATTAGAACGAGCTACTCTAGAATGAAGAATATCGCCGACGATCGCAATTTTTTTACCTGCTAATAATTCCAAACGAGGGTTATCGGCATCTAAGATAGAAGTAAGGGTAAATAGATCCAGCAAAGCCTGGGAAGGATGTTGATGTAAACCATCTCCTGCATTAAGTATAGTTACCCCAGAATTTAGGCGATCCATCTCCCTGGCGATCGCTTGAGGCACACCCGCTTCTTGATGGCGAATCACCAGGATGTCCGCACCCATTGCCAGATATGTTTTTGCCGTATCTAAGATTGTTTCTCCTTTGCTGAGGGAAGAATTACCAGGAGAAAAATTTAAAATATCGGCGGATAATCTTTTAGCTGCCAATTCAAAACTACTGCGGGTGCGGGTAGAAGGTTCAAAGAACATATTTGCCACAACCCTACCCTGGAGTGCAGGAACTTTTTTAGTTCTCCCTGAGAGTACTTTCTGGAAGCTAGCTGCGGTTTGTAATACAGTCTCATATTCTGCTGCCGTAAAATCAATTAAAGACAAAATATGTCTTCTTGTCCAAGTGCTAATTACCATACTAGTTAAGACTCGCGCTTTCCCTTGCTCCCTCAGCATTCCCAAGTCCGCGTCGCGTGGCTTCCCGTTTAGGAGTTTCCGTGCTGTTCCTAGACGGAACAGCAAATTTAAATTGACAAAACACCGATCAGATTATCAGGTTATCTGAACTAAAAACTTGCTGATACAATGCTTTTACATAAAACTAGGTTGATGACGAATTAAATTGAGAAATTCTTCACGAGTTTTCTGTTCGTCTTGAAATACGCCTAGCATCGCGCTAGTTACTGTCCAAGATCCAGGTTTTTGTACTCCGCGCATGGACATACACATATGAGTCGCTTCCATCACCACAGCAACTCCCTGGGGTTCTAATGTTTCTTGAATTGCCTCAGCAATTTGGCGAGTAAGACGCTCTTGTACCTGTAAACGACGAGCATACATTTCGACAATACGGGCAAGCTTACTTAAACCGACTACTTTTTGATTAGGAATATAGGCTACGTGCGCTCTACCCATAAAGGGCAGCATATGATGCTCACAGAGACTAAAGAAGTTGATGTCTCTGACCAACACCATTTCATTATGTCCTTCGTCAAAAATGGCATTATTAACTAGGGTTTCTAAAGACTGGTTATAGCCACTAGTCAAGTACTCCATTGCTTCGGCAACTCGCTTAGGAGTTTTGAGCAATCCTTCTCGCTCTGGATCTTCGCCTACACACTCCAACATTGTATAAACTGCTTCCATCATTTTTTCTTTGGCAGCTTCAGATTTTGCTTTTATTTGAGCAGCCTTGCCATTATGGGTATTGCGATCGGGTCTACTAGCAATTTGCTCTCGCAGACTAGATTTTAATGGGTTAGAAGCATTATTGTTAAAAGATTCTGAACTACTAGAACCGTTAGAAGAAACTGTTGTCATAATTAATTAATGCGAGTAAAACTCTGTCCTCTTGCTACTAAATTTAGTAAGGCGACTTTTATATATGGAAATTCATATCTAAAATACGCCGTGGTAAACGTTACTTATAATGCCCCTCCACTGGGCGTAACAATCATCTCTTCTACTACTGCGCAATCAGGTAGTAAAGCTGTGTGGAGTATCGATTGGGCAACAGTTTCTGGGGTCAACATTGCTTCGCGGTTGAAGTCTGCCTGGACGGTATCTGTATCCCAAATTGGCGTATTAACCGAACCAGGAGAGATTGTTACTGTGCGAATACCATTGGCTCTTTCTTCTACTGATAAAGCTTTGCCCAATGCCACTAAAGCAGCTTTGCTGACACCATAAGCACCCCAATCAGGAAAGGCATTAAACGCAGCAATTGAGGCAACATTAATAATTGTACCTTTGCGGCGATCGCGCATTTGCGGTAAGACTCCCTGTATACATTGAAAAGGGCTATTTAGGTTCAGTTCGATCACTTTTTGCCAATCTTCCAAGGTTGTCTTACTTAAAGAGTTGGTATATCCCATTCCTGCATTATTGACCAGAATATCAATAGAGCCAAAATGATCGCAAATTTCAGCAATCTTTAGCTTGACTCGATCTACAATTGCTAAATCTATAGGATAAACGCTTGCTTTAGCTTGAGTTTCTAGAGCATTTATTTCATCCGCTACGGCTTTTAGCCTTTTTGCCGAACGACTTACTAGAGCAACCTCAATACCCGATTTAGCAAAGGCTAAGGCAGTTGCTTTTCCAATACCACTACTTGCACCTGTCACTATTGCCCGTAGTTGATTTGAGGGTGGATTCATTATTATTTGAGCTTGTTTGCCCAATTACTAACTATAAAAATTGCGCTCTTTGACAAGTAATTCAGAATGCCACGCTTTAATTGCATTCTTTTAAATTGCCTTATCGATCATTAAATAGCTTGATATTGCTAAATATTTTTACCATCAATGACGCTAAATGTAAAATACTGTAAGTGTTTTTATGTGATTTGATTTACTGTCTTCCACTACTATTATTTGCAGCCCTACTGCCAATAAAGCTACAGTGAACCAGTACATTTTTGGCAACGTTACATTAAAATTTATGTAACAAAATGTTGCTTTAGCATTATAGCATTACTAAATAGCATTGCTAATTTGAGGAAAACAACTGGCTAATCTTAATATTTTGCTTATTGGTTTTCGGCAAGCATTTGAGGCGATCGCTCTAGTACCGCTTCGCTTAAGTAAGAAGTAGGAAGTAAAGAGTAGAAAGTTAGATACAGTTGGGGTTTCAAGTTAAACCAATGGTGAATTTATTTACGTCTAAGTCTACTAGGCTTAGTCCCTTATTTAGCTTTGGCAAATAAAGATGAGAGCAATTCCACCTAACGAGACTATCACTCCTAGTATTGCTCGCCAACTAATCTTTTCTCCTTGTAGGGCAACTATGGGCATCACAAATAAAGGACTGGTGGCTAAAAAAGTTTGAGCAATTCCTGTAGGGGCAAATTTAAGTGATGTTTGCTGTAGCCAGATGCCAAGATAGGTACTTCCCATAGCTGCGATCGCAATTATCTTGAGACTATGCCAAGATAGCTGCCATTTAATTCTAGTGCCAGTTTTTTGAGCAATAGGTAGAGGTATAAATATCAAACCCAAAACAATCGCCGTACCACCTAGCAAACGAATCAAGGTGCTGGCTAAAGGGGTTATATCTGACTGTGTTAGAGCAAAACGAGAGATAACTGCACCAACTGCTTGAGCGATCGCAGCTAAAATTCCCCAGATGATGCCTTGCCGTGACACACTGATATTGTCTACAGGGTTTCGTTCACTAATGACCCAGGCTATCCCCAAAATAGTTAATAAAATCCCGATCCAGGCACTCATAGCTAGCTGTTCGCCAATAAAAATTAAAGCCAGCAATGCACCCATTGGTGGCGAAAAGGTTTCTAACAAAAGAGTGCGTCTTGCCCCTAAACTATTTAAGGCTGCAAAATAAGCTGTATCTCCCAAGCCGATGCCCACAACACCGCTCAGGAACAGCAAAAATAATGTTTGAGGAGATAAATTTCTCAAAGCTGCACCTTGAATAAGTAAAGTTACGGTGATGAAGGCGATCGCCATTATGCCCTTATAAAGATTAAGCTGTAGCGGTGGAATCTTTAACCCTAAATGAATATAAACAACGGAAGAGATCGCCCAAAGTAAAGCAGCACTTAAAGCAGCTATCTCACCAATAAAATTGTTGACTGGAAAAATCATTCACTATTTAAAACTTAAAGACCATATTCAAATTAGCTATAAAAAGCAAGACCAAGGAGATGGCGATCGCGATTTTTGTGACTAAGGAAAATCGCAGCTAGAATTATTAAAATAAGATATTGTATAGAATGATCGCACCTGTTGCAAATTGTTATCGTTGAAGAAAGGATATTCTTATTTTCTAAATATCCTCAATATCATCCATAGAAGTTAGTAGTATTTATATCAGTTAATTTCATGAATAAGGTCGTTGTCGGCTTGTCTGGCGGAGTTGACAGTTCTGTTGCTGCTGCCACCCTACATTATCAAGGTTACGAAGTGATTGGTCTTACCCTCTGGTTAATGAAGGGGAAAGGTCAGTGCTGCTCTGAAGGTATGGTGGATGCTGCACGACTGTGTGAAGAATTAGAAATTCCCCACCATATTGTCGATAGTCGAGATGTATTTCAAGAAAATATTATTGATTTTCTAGTTAGCGGTTATCAAGCAGGAATTACTCCTCTACCTTGTTCTCAATGCAATCGAGCAGTGAAGTTTTCCCCCATGTTGGACTACGCCAAAAAAGAACTAGACACAGATAAAATTGCCACGGGTCATTATGCTCGTATTAATTACGATCCACAAAGCGATCGCTATCAGCTTCTAAGAGCCGTAGATCGCCATAAGGATCAGTCTTATTTTCTTTACGATCTGACTCAAGAATTGCTGGCGGGTTCGGTTTTTCCTTTGGGAAATCAAACCAAAGAAGAAACTCGTAGAGTCGCAGCAGAATTTGGTTTAGCCACAGCGGACAAACCCGAAAGTCAAGATCTGTGTTTAGTAGAGGCTCATGGCTCAATGCAAACCTTTTTAGACCGCTATATCAACCAAAAAGAAGGCGATATTGTAGACATGGCGGGCAATGTCTTGGGTAAACATACGGGCATTCATCACTACACCATTGGGCAAAGAAGGGGCTTAGGTATTGCTGCTGCTGAACCTTTATACGTAGTCAAGTTAGATGCGGTAATGAATCGGGTTGTGGTTGGCGATCGCCATGCAGGAGGACGCTTAGAATGCACTGTTTCTAGGTTAAACTGGGTTTCTATTGCCGAACCAACCACGCCAATTCAAGCTGAAGTCCAAATTCGCTATCGCTCCAAACCTGTCTCTGCCCAAATAATTCCCCTCGCCAACTCTCGGATCAAAGTTATGTTCGCCGAACATCAGTTTGGGGTAACACCTGGTCAAGCAGCGGTATTTTATAGTGGGGAAATGGTTCTGGGTGGAGGAATTATTGAAGTAGAAGACATTTCTCAATCTGAGAAATGAAAATAGGATACCAGTCTGGAAACTAAGTTTTAGACTGGTTTAATCTGCAAAGATGTCTGCACATCTTCTAAAGACGTTTCCCATAGTTTATTCCATTGAATGCCAAAAAGCGGTTTTGCCCGTTTACCCATGATCCAGCCCTGGGTTAAACCATTCATAATCTGCTCAGAAAGTTCAACTTCGTACATTGCAGTTTTAAGCAAATTTTTAGCAATTAAGCTCAGAAACAAACGATCTGGCACAAGCTGTGCCGTATAAAAAGCTTCTAGCTGAACCTCACCTGCCTTATCAGTATTAGATCCTGTAGCGACGTGCCAGATATCGTGAGTTTCACCAATATGGATATTCAAGAATTGAGATGGATTATCTGCCACTTTTTCAACGTTCAGTGGAGTTAATTTATTTTCGATCATGTGATCGGCATATCTATAGCCGAATGTATGATTAGGTAGTTGATGCAATTGTTGTAAATCAATTTTTCCCAACAAAGGACGATCTATAAAAGCTTGTTTGCCACGAGGGGTTAAGCTGAGAAATTCCACAATGTTTTTGAGCGTATCTGAATCATTTAGAGCATGAGACATTTGACCAATAGCCGTAAAATCTCCGTAGGAAGACTTTACCAATTTTTGAAAGTTATTTAAAATTGTAGCCTCTTGAGACTGATTGATAGTTTCTGTCATAAGTTCATCTACTTTTTAAAAGCATTAATAGTAGTTGGCTGGCAAATGCTGAAATGTTTACAGATTCTTTCTTCTTATCTAAAAATAATATAAGCTTCTCAAGATTTTTAGGCACAACTTAAAATAAATATTGAAAAATACAAATTCACAATTACCTTGAGTAAACCTTGTTTATTTGACCAAATAAATAACTTACACTAAGAAAAAGAAATTAATAAAAAGTATGGAAAGAGGACTATTATGGCTGCCCTTGCTGGGAGCATTTATTTGGTTAGCGTGGAGTGGCTGGAATGAATATCGAAAATTAGAGGCTTATAAAATTTGGGCGGAAGGTTTTGATAATGCCAAGTTCGATATTTACTCCGTTTTGGGTGTCAAAAATCGCCAAATTATCTGGGGCAAGCCTACCCGCAAAGGAATGATTGACTTAGATAGCTTTTCTTTAGATCGAGTCAAAGAGATTAACTTATTGGTAAACGATAAACCTATTGGCATTACTTCAAACAGTTCAGAAGAACTCAATAATCTTCCTCGTAAGGGTAAAACCGCCTTAGAATTTAGCTTTGTTGACCAAGAACCAACTAGACAAATACCTTTTACGGATATTTCTTTAGCTGCTAAGTGGTGCGCGTATCTACAGAAATAAAATCACAACTATGAATCCTCTTAAAATACTAGTATTTATTATTTTTTAGGATATTTTGTCATGCTGTGTTCGTCAGAACTTTTGAGGCTAGAACTATTTCAGAAATTACCAAGCGATCGCCTGGACTGGATTTGCGATCGCGCTACAGAAATAAAGCTGAACAAAGGAGAAATCTTAGTTAGAGAAGGAGATCCTGGAAGGGGCTTTTTTATTATGCTTTCAGGCAGTATCGGTCTTACTCGATTGAGCGAAGGCTTACAAATACCTGTGGGGCAGCATCAAAATCTTTCTTTCTTTGGGGAAATTCCGATTCTCAGCGACGATCCTGTACCTGTTACCTTACAAGCATTGACTGACTGTTGCCTATACGAAATTGAGGGAGCAGATTTTCTGAAGCTAGTACACGAATGCCGTGACTTTGAGAGAACAATATTTAAGATAGTCCAAAATCGAGTGCGAGGATTAGAGTCATTTGTGCAAAATCGTGAAAAAATGGCAGCATTAGGAACTCTGGCTGCTGGTTTGGCTCATGAACTCAATAATCCTGCTGCTGCGGTAGTTCGCGCCCTCAAAGATATTACTCCCGCTATGGTAGAGTTGCAGCGCATGAACTTGGTTTATGGACAGAATAATATAGATAATGAGCATACAGAACAATGGCTCAAGGTTAGAGACGATGGCTATGAGTTTATTATCAATAATCGCTCTAAACCACTAGCAACGATGGATCGCGAAGACGCAATTCTAGAGTGGCTAGAAGACTATGGGGTCAAAGATGCTTGGAAGCTATCAGAACCTTTAGCAGCAGGGAATGTGGAGACGCAAATTCTAGAGCGGCTGATATCCCGTTGGCGAGACAATCCTACAGAATTGCGAGATATGGGTTTGCGCTGGCTGGCTTTATCTTTTGAAGTGATGACGATGATTCAATCAGGATTGCGGGGTGCGGAGCGAGTTTCTGGGCTGGTTCAGTCTATGCGTTCCTATTCCCACTTGGATCGTGGTGCTAAACAGCTAGTTGATATTCATCAAGGCTTAGAAGACACCCTGCAATTATTGTCTCATAAACTAAAACAGGGAGTAAAAATCAACCGCGTTTACGATCGCACTCTTCCCCAAATTCAGGCTTATGGCAGTGAACTAAATCAAGTTTGGACAAACCTAATTGATAATGCGATTGATGCGATCAAAGATAAAGGCACAATTGAGATTGTTACTTTGAATGAAGGCGATCGCCTGAAGATAAAAATTATTGACTCGGGAACAGGCATTTCTCCTGAAATCAAATCTCGTATTTTTGAGCCATTTTTTACTACCAAATCCGTAGGTAAAGGTTCTGGCTTAGGTTTGGATAATGTTCGACGCATTGTGGAAAATCGTCATCGTGGGGCTATTTATTTAGAGTCTGAACCTAATAGAACTTGCTTTACTATTTGCTTGTCAGTCGATGTTGAAAATGCTGACAATTAATATATTTTTTAGTCCTAACCGATTGACGTACTGCGATACAATTAACCCTGTGTCATTTGTCTAAAGATATTTATGTCTGAGATGAGATCTGCTCCTTTTAGTCTGGGCGAAATTGCTGCCGAAGGGATTAAACCAGAAGAATACCAAGAAATTGTCAATCGCTTAGGTCGCCATCCCAACAAAGCAGAATTAGGAATGTTTGGGGTCATGTGGTCAGAACACTGCTGCTATAAAAATTCTCGACCGTTATTAAGTCAGTTTCCCACAACGGGCAAAAGAGTTTTAGTTGGGCCAGGAGAAAATGCAGGCGTAGTAGATCTTGGCAATGGTTTACAGCTAGCTTTTAAAATTGAATCTCATAATCACCCTTCAGCAGTTGAGCCTTTTCAAGGTGCAGCCACAGGAGTAGGCGGAATTCTACGAGACATTTTTACGATGGGTGCGCGTCCTATTGCTATTCTCAATTCCCTACGCTTCGGCAACTTAGAAGATGCTCGCACCAGACGTATTTTTCAGGGTGTGGTTGAGGGTATATCTCACTATGGCAACTGCATCGGCGTACCGACGGTAGGCGGAGAAATCTATTTTGATCGGGCTTATACAGGCAATCCTTTGGTCAACGCCATGGCATTAGGTCTGATGGAAACCGAGGAGATTGTCAAATCTGGCGCATCAGGCATTAGTAATCCTGTATTATATGTTGGCTCAACCACTGGTCGAGACGGCATGGGAGGGGCGAGTTTTGCCAGTTCAGAATTAACTGACAATTCTCTGGATAATCGCCCTGCGGTACAGGTAGGCGATCCTTTTTTAGAAAAGTCACTAGTGGAAGCTTGTTTAGAAGCTTTTAAAACGGGTGCGGTGGTGGCAGCGCAGGATATGGGTGCAGCAGGATTAACCTGTTCTACTTCGGAGATGGCAGATAAAGGCGGTGTAGGCATTGAATTGGATTTGGATAAAATCCCCGCCAGAGAAACAGGCATGACTCCCTATGAGTATTTACTCTCAGAATCTCAGGAAAGAATGCTGTTTGTTGCCGAAAAAGGACGAGAACAAGAACTGATTGATATTTTCCACCGTTGGGGACTTCAAGCTGTAGTGGCAGGTTCGGTGATCGAAGAACCAGTAGTTAGAATCTTATATCAAGGAAGTATAGCAGCAGAAGTTACCGCTACTGCCTTAGCTGATGATACTCCTATCTACAAACGAGAATTACTAACTGAACCTCCTGCTTATGCCAAAGAAGCTGCCAAATGGACGGCTGATAGCTTACCTGGGTGCGATTATCAGGGTATAGACGTGCAGGGAACATATAAAACCTGGAACGAAATTCTACTGCAACTACTAGATACTCCCACTATCGCCTCAAAGCAATGGGTATACCGCCAATATGACCATCAGGTACAAAACAACACCATTCTTTTACCAGGCGGTGCAGACGCAGCAGTAATTAGAATTCGCCCCCTGGATGCCAAACCAGAAGACTGTACTATTGGCGTAGCTGCCACCACCGACTGCAATCCCCGCTATGTATATTTAGATCCTTATGAAGGGGCAAAAGCTGCCGTGGCTGAAGCTGCCCGAAACCTAAGCTGTGTCGGGGCTGAACCGATAGCAGTTACGGACAACCTTAATTTTGGTAGTCCAGAAAAACCAGTAGGTTACTGGCAGCTAGCTAACGCCTGTCATGGTGTAGCGGATGCTTGCCGAGAAATGTCTACTCCCGTTACTGGCGGAAATGTTTCTCTGTATAATGAGACACTTGATTCTCAAGGAAATCCCCAGCCTATATATCCCACTCCCGTAATTGGTATGGTGGGTTTGATACCTGATATTACTAAAATTTGTGGGCAAGCTTGGCAACATGAAGGCGATATTATTTACTTACTCGGTAATTCTCAGCCAGCTTTAGGCGCATCAGAATACCTGGCTGCAATTCACAACACGGTAGCAGGGAAACCCCCTGTAGTTGATTTTGAATTAGAGCGTAAAATTCAAGCAGCTTGTCGTCAGGGAATACGCCAAAAATGGATTAGCTCGGCTCACGATCTTGCAGAAGGTGGCTTGGCAGTTACCTTGGCAGAAGCCTGTATCGGTAAAAACTTGGGTGCAACTGTTAGTATTCCCGTGTCTGATTCCCAACGCTTAGATGAAGTGCTGTTTGGCGAAGTTACTGGTCAAATTGTGGTGTCGGTTAGATCTGAGGTAGTTAAAGCTTGGGAGGCATACTTGACTGATAATTTAAGCGATCGCTGGACAAAAATCGGGATAGTAAATCAATCTAATTCGGATTTAAACATTTTAACCGATGATAATCTTACGTTAATTAATGTTAAGATCAGTTTATTATCTACTACCTGGAAACAGGCAATAGAGAATAGGTTAGCTTTTTAGTACCTAATTACTATATTAAAAGATTGAAAATTAAAATCTTTTAATCGATTATTCTAGCGAGATAATGACACAACTTGCTAGAAATAAAGGCAGTTTTATTTCTGGTTACGGTTTCTTAAATAGAAAAGTCAATTGTTCTAAAATTTATAGTCCAGCCTTAACACAATTACAATTATTCTCGAAGCGGTCAGGCTAAAAGATGTGAAAAACATCAACAACCATTTTAAATACTTATTACCGCCAAATAGGAGCAAGTCAAGAGCATGATGCCACAACAGTCTTTCGATTGGACAGAAGATTCTCTAATGAGCAGTCAGCGTGAAGACAAACCAGAAGAAGCCTGTGGTGTTTTTGGGGTATATGCCCCAGATAAAGCGTTGGAGGTGGCTAAACTTACCTATTTTGGTTTGTATGCTCTACAGCATCGGGGGCAAGAGTCAGCAGGAATCGCTACTTTAAATAAAGGAGATATTTACTGTCATAAAGACATGGGCTTGGTATCTCAAGTATTTAATGAAGAGATTTTAGAGCAGCTACCTGGCGAAATAGCGGTTGGTCATACTCGCTACTCAACCACAGGCTCTAGCTTAAAAGAGAATGCTCAACCCGTTGTTTTAGATACTAGACTGGGCAAGTTGGCTTTGGCTCATAATGGTAATTTGGTTAACGCCGTAGAGCTAAGAAAGCACCTGAGCCAGAGAGATGCTAACTTCATTACCTCTACCGACTCAGAAATGATTGCCTTAACCTTGGCTGATGAAGTTGACAACGGCAAAGATTGGTTACAGGCTGCTATTAGTGCCTTTAAACTATGTACAGGCGCATACAGCTTGACAATTGCCACTCCTGCTGGCTTAATGGGCGCACGCGATCGCAATGGCATTCGTCCGTTAGTAATTGGTGTTTTATCAGGAGAAGATGAACAAAAAAAACGTTATGTGCTATCTTCAGAAACCTGTGGTTTAGATATTATTGGTGCGGAATACGTGCGAGACGTAAACCCTGGAGAACTAGTTTGGATTACAGATTCTGGCTTAAAATCAGTTGATTGGGCAGAAGAAGTAGAGAAAAAGCTTTGTATTTTTGAAATGATTTACTTTGCTCGTCCTGATAGCGTGATGCACGATGAAACTCTTTATAGCTACCGTATCCGCTTAGGCAGACAGCTAGCAAAAGAATCTTTTGTAGATGCCGATTTGGTTATAGGTGTGCCTGATTCAGGAATTCCAGCGGCAATCGGTTTTTCCCGTGAATCTGGGCTTACTTATGGGGAAGGGTTGATTAAAAATCGCTATGTAGGGCGTACCTTTATCCAGCCTACCCAAAGTATGCGTGAGGCTGGCATCCGTATGAAGCTAAATACCCTCAAAGATGCTTTACAGGGTAAAAGAATTATTATTGTGGATGATTCTATCGTTCGAGGTACAACCAGCAAGAAAATTGTCAAAACCCTCAGAGACGCAGGCGCAACTGAAGTTCACATGAGAATCTCTTCTCCTCCCGTGACTCACCCCTGTTTTTATGGCATTGATACAGATAACCAAAAGCAGCTTATTGCTGCAACTAAGTCTGTCAAGGAAATTGAAGAACGAATCGGTGTCGATACCTTGGCTTATTTAAGCTGGGAGGGAATGCTAGAAGCAACTCAAGAAAACACCAAAAATTTCTGTTCGGCTTGCTTTACAGGCGACTATCCCGTATCTATTCCCGAAGATATTAGACGTTCTAAGTTGATGTTAGAAGAAACAAAGGTTTGAGTTTAGTTGGTAGTGAGTAGTTCATCGTTTGTAGTCAGAAAACTATTAACTACTAACTTTGAATAGCAGATAATCAGGAACCTAGGAACCTAATATTTTATTCATGCGCATAAATCTAATCTAAATATTAGATGACTTTATATAATTCCATCGGTCAAGGATATAACCACTCCCGTCAGCCAGACTCTAGAATTATTGAGAGATTGATCGCTCTGCTAAATTTACCCTTAAAAACAACAATTGCTGATGTTGGTGCAGGTACGGGAAATTACAGTAATGCGATCGCTAGTCAGGGTTATTCAGTAATTGCCGTCGAGCCATCAGAAGTTATGCAGGCTCAAGCACAACCGCACAAGAAGGTTAAATGGATAACTGCTGCTGCGGCACAAATTCCCTTAGCTGATAATTCTGTTGACGGGGCAATAGTTATGTTGGCACTACATCACTTTCAAAACATTGCAGCGAGTATTAAAGAAATCAATCGGCTTGTAGGTAAGGGAAGAATAGTCATTTTTGCGTTTGAACAAAGTAAAATTCCTGATTTTTGGCTTACGGAATATTTTCCCTACTTTATTCAAGATACTTTAGCTACTTTTCCCAGTACGCAAGATATCGCTACACAGATTAGGCAGATTACCCACAAGCAAGTAGAGATAATCCCTTTTTTGTTGCCTCAAGATTTAAGCCATCGCTTTGCTGCTGCTGGTTGGTGCCAACCTAAAATTTATTTAGATCCAGAAGTACGCAACGGTATTTCTTCTTTCTCCAAAATGCCTGCCGATGAATTAGAAGCAGGCATCGATAAATTAACCACAGATATTAATAGTAGTGCTTGGTCACAAAAATATGGCTATCTCCAACAGCAAGCTGAATATGATGCTGGTTATCGTATTTTAGTCATTTCAGAAGCTCTTTGACTAGAGCGATCGAGGTTAAAAAAACATTATGAGTATAGCAACCTACGAAAATTTATTATCTTATAAAATTAATTTAAAATATCCCCACCCATCATCCGACGATAGCGGATTTCCAATTCTTGTTTTAAAGATGGTGAATTATCAAGCAGCTTATCGGCAGCAATAATTTTTTCTGCTGCTTCTCTGGCTAAATTCAGCACTTCTTGATCTTCTACAAGGCTAGCTAAAGCGAAATCTGGTAAACCTGACTGACGAGTGCCTAATACTGCCCCAGGGCCTCGAAAACGCATATCTGCTTCGGAGATAAAAAAGCCATCTTGGGATTCTTCTAGCACGGCTAAACGCTGTCTGGCTTCGACATTTTTAGTACTGCTCATTAAGAAGCAATAAGACTTACTGTTGCCTCTGCCAACTCGTCCCCGTAACTGATGTAATTGGGATAAACCAAAACGCTCGGCATTTTCAATTACCATTACCGTGGCGTTAGGTACGTCTACTCCTACCTCAATTACCGTAGTGGAGACAATAATTTGGCACTCATTATTGCGAAAAGAACTTAAAGCTGCATCTTTATCGGCTGAGTTCAGGCGACCATGTAACAAAGCAATTTTGAACTCTGGAAAAATTACCTCAGATAATCTTTGATGTTCTTCGGTGGCAGCTTTGAGGTCGAGCTTTTCTGATTCTTCTACCAAAGGGAAAATAATATAAGCCTGTCTGCCTTGGGCAATTTCACGACGAATTAAGTCATAGACTTTTTGGCGATCCTTACCTTTTTTTGCCATAGTTAGAATTGCCTGTCTACCAGGAGGTAATTCATCGATCTGGCTAACGTCTAAATCACCATGGAGAGTTAAAGCCAGGGTGCGAGGAATAGGCGTAGCGGTCATAGTTAAAACGTGAGGCGATTTTCCTTTATTTAGTAAACGCGATCGCTGCTGTACCCCAAAGCGATGCTGTTCATCGATTACAGCTAAACCTAACTTATAAAAGTTGACTGGATCTTGAATTAAGGCATGAGTACCGACTAAAAGAGGCAGTTCGCCATTTTCTAATTGAGAATGGATTTCTCGTCGTTTAGCGGTTTTAGTTGAACCCGTAAGTAACTCTACGGGCAGATGCAATAGGTTAAACCAACTTACCAACTTACGATAATGCTGTTCGGCTAATACTTCCGTTGGTGCCATGAGTGCTGCCTGATAACCAGACTGAATAGCAGCGAGGATGGCATACACTGCCACAATAGTTTTTCCTGAACCCACATCCCCCTGTACTAGACGATTCATGGGCGTATCAGAAGTACCCAAGTCTTTAAATATCTCGTTAACTACTCTGGCTTGAGCGTTAGTTAGCTTAAAGGGTAATATCTGATTAAATTGTTCGATTAACTCGCCTTTAGGGGCAAAGCTAGCACTAGATTGATTTTGTCTTAGCTGTTGACGACGTTGCAAAAAGCCTAGCTGAAGATAGAAAAACTCATCAAAGACTAATCTACGTCTGGCGTGGTCAAGTTCTTCGCGGTTTTCGGGAAAATGAATACAGGCGATCGCATTTTTTAGTTTTACTAAGCCATAATGGTTACGCAGTTCGCTTGGCAGAGGATCTGGCAATTGGGCAGCAGTAGGTAAAGCAGCAATAATCGACTTTCTAACCGTATCAGCAGGAACACCTTCGGTTAAAGGATATACGGGCAACAATCGACCAATTTTGATTGATTCTATACTTGCCCCTGCACCATCTAGTACTTCGATTTCTGGCTTATCTAGGGTAATGCCATATTTATTCTGTTTAACTATCCCCGAAGCAGCTACTAGTGAACCTACAGGATAGTTTCGCTTATAGCTTTCCTGGGAACCACGATGGCTAAATCTTGCACCCATTAAAAAGCGATTGAGCTTAAGTCTACCAGTAGCATCAACTAAGATTAATTCAAAGATAGTTAATTTTTTATTCTTTGGGCTGCTAAAGCACTTACAGCTTTTAACCGTACCAATTACCGTGACGGTTTCTCCTGCCTCAAGATTAGCAATTTGCACCTGACGGGCATAGTCAAGATGATCGCGGGGATAATAAAATAATAAATCCCTGACTGTATATAACCCTAACTTGGCTAGATAATTACTCCTGCGTCCAATATCAATCACCCGACTCAAAGGCTGATCTAAAGTAATCTCTTGATTAAAATAAGTTTTGGCTTGAGGACTACTTAAAGATGCGGTGCGGGGAACTTTTGGCTTTGGTGGTGTATCTGGGGTTTCGGCGATCGCTTTTTGCTTGTAAAGAAAATTACGAGTACCAATAACCAACTGCTTTCTTTGGGCAGCACTTAAATTACTATAGCCAGCAAACTTTTGGGCAATATCATGCCACTGCATTTTGTCTCCCGCAGCAATATTCTGAGGCGGTTTGCCCAAGCTAAGACAGAGAAACTCACTAAAGCGATATTGATTGCCAACAATATCTGTATAGCCTCGTTCAGCCTCTACAGACAGTGCTTTTTGCAATCTTACCCAATCTAGACTTTGCTTACTCATCCTCAATCTTTAAATCGCGATCGACACTTTCCCCAGATTGAATCTTAGCTAAATTAAATTAGGGGAGATTATTTAGTTTAGACGACTGACATCATAACTTTTGCTTTAAGTCGAAGTCAAAATTTTAAACTAGCTTAGAAAAACTGCTATTTCTTTTATGACCAAAAGTCAAAGTATCGCGCGTGGGGCATTTTTTATTGTTGCTTCAGAATTGAGTTTTGCTTTTAGTGCAGCCATAATCAAGCTAGCGTCCGCTTCATTACCCAATGAATCAATTGTATTTTTCCGCAATCTATTCGGACTGGCTATCCTTACACCTTTACTGATTAAAGCTGGCAGAAAAATTCTGCATACTGACTGCCTGCATCTACATTTAGTTCGCGGTGGTTTTGGCATGGCTGCCATGTATAGCTTTTTCTATGCTTTAGGAAAAATTACTCTAGGAGATTCGATGCTGATCAAATCAACTATTCCTTTGATTATTCCCTTTGTGTCTCTAATTTTGCTCAAAGAAAATATTACTAGGCGAGTAATTATCGCTGGAGTGCTAGGATTTATCGGCGTATTCCTAATTTTGAAACCCAATGGTGATACAGACTGGGCAAGTTTAGTTGCCTTGGGCAGTAGCTTTATGGCAGCGATCGCTTTTGTCACGGTACGCAAACTCTCAGCAACCGAACCACCTTTACGCATAGTTGCTTACTTTGCTATTTTTGGGATGTGCATCTCTGCCATTCCTTTGGCTTGGGCTTGGCAAACTCCTACGCCAGAAGAATATTTGATGTTATTAGGTGTGGCATTGACTACAACTATCGGTCAATTACTATTAACTCGCGGGTATCAAAATGCTGCTGCCTCCAGCGTTGGCATCTTTACCTATACTTCTGTACCTTTTGGCACGTTTTTAGGTTGGTTATACTTTGAGGAAATATTGGATATAAATTCGTTTTTTGGAGCTATTTTAATTATCTTGGCTGGCTTTATTATTTTAAAAACTAAAGTTGTGGAAAAACAAGCTAATGATTAATGCTGGCAAAAAATATCAGCTGATAAGCACTTCTCTTTTCGAGCCTGATGAGCGATCGCTTTTGCTCTAAATATTTTCTGATTCAACAGAAATATCTCTTTGTGTTTTATATTCCACATTCGGCAGAGATGAAGGACAAATATCAATTTTCTTGAATAGTTGATACGATAAGACAATGCAAAAAAGCATTCTATAGCATAAGAATATTAAGATATGGAAGCGACTAAGATTCGTACTTCTAATAATTTTAAAAGGCTTCAGGCGCGATTGCGGGGACAAGTAGGTAAAGCGATCGCCGATTATAAGATGATTGAAAATGGCGATCGCGTTATGGTATGTTTATCTGGCGGGAAAGACTCTTATACCATGTTAGATATGCTGCTTAGTTTACAGCGCAAAGCTCCTGTTGATTTTGAGCTACTGGCAGTTAATCTAGATCAAAAGCAGCCTGGTTTTCCCACCCACGTCTTGCCAGAGTATTTAGCTGGCTTAAATGTTTCTTATCGCATCATCGAACAAGATACCTATAGCACTGTTACTAGAGTCATTCCTGAAGGAAAAACCATGTGCGGTTTGTGTTCTCGTTTGCGTCGAGGTATTCTCTATCGAGTTGCAGCAGAAGAAGGAATTAATAAGATTGCTTTAGGACATCATCGTGATGATATTGTCGAGACTTTATTTCTGAATATGTTTCATGGCGGTCAACTCAAAGCCATGCCTCCTAAGCTTTTGAGCAATGATCGGCAAAATATCGTTATTCGTCCCTTGGCTTATTGTGCTGAAGCAGAAATAGAAAAATACGCTAAAGTAAAAGACTTTCCAATCATTCCCTGTAATTTATGCGGTAGTCAAGAAAATTTACAGCGAATTGAGATCAAGCAAATGCTTCAGGGGTGGGAAAGAGAATCTCCAGGAAGAATTAATAGTCTTTTTCACAGTTTGCAGAACGTTTCTCCCTCTCATTTAGCAGATCCAGAATTATTTGATTTTGTTAGTTTTGGTAAAACATCTAAGTAAGTAGGCAGAATTAAATTAAATATAAAACCGAATAAGCAAGATTTTATAGTAATTACTAATTAGTTTGCGTATGGTAGTTTTGTATTGATAACCAAGTTATATGAAATACTTAAATATTTGCTACGGTTGAGGGACTTGGGGACTAGGAGAGATAGAGAAGATGGTGGAGATAGAGAAGATGGTAGAGGTAGAGTAAAAACCTCACTACTCCAAACACCTCGTCACCTAATTTGTATCATTCTTTTTTAGAATTCATATTAAATGATCATCGTTACTTATTACTTGTTACTTTCTATTGAGACTAGCCTCTAATTAATTTCACCCACCTACTTACCTACTCAATTAAGAATTAATGATCCAGTAAAATAGTATTACGAATAAAGTAATTACTTGGAAAAATAGCAATAAATAAAGCCTAAATTCTACTTTTCTGACATAGGCAAAGAGCTGATTTTGCCTTTTCTTAGAGCTAAGTATTTTCAGCTCCATTTCGTGTTCAAAGTGTTTATTGATTTCTGATAATTTCGTTTCAACCAATTCATCCAATTGTTTATTAGTATCCTGCTTAAATTTTTTGAAGGCGATAATTAACTTTTGCTCTAAAGATCTATTATTAGCATCAGCCGAATTGCTCATAGAAATAACCAGTTTTTCCATTAAACCTGGTCCAAGCTGAAAATAACCTTTATTAAGGCTGCGAACTGCATTGGCTAATTCTTGAGCAGGAGTTCCTTTGACTAAATATCCTTTCGCGCCAGCTTCAATTGCTTGATTAATGTGTTGTTGATCGTCGTGACTACTAAGAATTAAAATTTTAGTCTGGATAAAGCGATCGCGAATGATTTGAATGGTAGTTAAACCATCCATATCAGGCATCTCTAAGTCCACAATGGCTATATCAGGCTGTAGTGTTTCAATTTGTTTTAGAGCTTCTGTCCCGTTTTCTGCATAGCCAATAATTTCTAGATCTGGCTCTTTTTCTAAGTACATTTGGATAGTCTGACGAATTAGATCTTGGTCATCGACTATTAAAATACGAACTGTACTTGATTGAGTTCCAATAGTGGACATAAAATTAAGAGTAATTCAATTTTTAACCAATGAAATATAAAAGCAAGCGTTTAGCCAAAATTTACCATGGCCATGCCACAATTTAACCTAAAAGAATACGATAGTATTTAAAGTTTTCATGAGGATTGTCTGAGAAGATAATCCGCTTCTCAATCTAGAGCAATTTTGATTTTAATAGAGATCAACTTTTGGCAGCTTTTTTGGAAAAATATCCGCAGAATTGGTTGATTAAAGCTTGCAAGCTGCGATCTGAAGTAGAAATAAAGCATAATCGCAGATTAAAAATTGAAATTGGTCTCCAAGAATAATAAATTAGAGTAAACCTTGCCAGTGGCGATCGCGAATTTTATCCGTAAGTCTATTTTGAAACCAGTAGCGTTGTTGATTTTTTGGTTTTCCAGCCTAATAAATGCTCCTCAAAAATACTGGCATCAATAGTATTGAGATCGAAACCAACATAAGCATCTGGACGTAATAGAATAATGCGACTTGTTTTTGAGCCGAGTTTGGTTTCAAAATCGCCACGATAGTCTACTAACGTACTGACTTTAAAGTCGTGTAGTTTTGGCAAACCGTTGTTTAAAATAACATACGGTTTTAGTAAATCGTCTGCATGAATAAGGATGCGTTCAACTTTTTCCCTTACGGACTCTACTAAATTGGGATCGACAAACGGCAATAGTACCATACGGTTGGCAAGAAGAAAACGAGACACAAAAGATTATTGAATGGCGTAAAAAGAAATTAGAAATATTATGGCGATCGCTATGTAATTAATTTTGCGTAGGTACTTATCAAAGAATACAAGTATAAAAAATAGTGTCTTTTCTTAAATATCCTTAAAAATACTTAAGCATTTAATTTTTAATTTCAGGTAATTATTGTAACTTCTAAAATGTTATTTCAATCACTGTTATACGTACTTTACACAAGATATAAAAATGATTATCTTTAATTTATAGAAGTATCGTATCTAGAATTTTAATCATGTCTAATAAAAATGCTGCAATTGAACTTTGTGAACAATATTCTTTAGGAAGTAGGCAATTTCATCAAGTACAGCTTGAAAAAGCTAATCTAGAAAAAGCTTTCTTGAGCCAAGTTGATTTGAGTAATGCCGATCTCAGAGAATCATGCCTAGTTCAAGCAAATCTTAGTAGGGCTAATCTAACAGGAGTTAACTTTGCTGATGCCAATCTCAGCAGAGCAAACTTAACTGGTGCAAATCTTTATAGAGCAAATTTTGCAGGTGCAAATCTTACTAGAGCAAATCTTTCTGCAACTAAATTTATAGATACAAATACTACAAAATATCTTCAGAACAACAATTCATTAGATACCGTAAATTCAATTCAAGTTGACTTTCGTTGTGCTAATTTGACGGGGGCTTTTTTTATTGGCGTTAATCTAAATATGGCTAATCTAGAAGGGTCTATTTATGATGATGATACGAATATTCCTCCTAACTTCGATCCTGCAGGTGTAGGAATGGTACATATTAAAATGATGCAGAAGTGTGCTGTAGACGAGCTGCTTGCACAATTTAATCATCTCTATAGTTACGGTAGCAAATATATGGGTCGCATTATCACTACCAAATATTTTCACTCTTCTCGCCCAAATTTTGCTTGGCTTAATCAGTTTGAACTTAACAACTCAAATCAAATAGTTTTTCAAGGAACTGTCTCCAGTTTTATCAGCCCAGAACAACTATATTGGTTTCAAGAATGGATGAATTCTTTTACTAAGTTATGTTCTTCAATAATCAAAGATTTCTCTGCCCTAACAAAAATATCCTAGATATTTATTTCCGTAGAAATGCAGGCGCAATTTAAAATTTGTCTAATTAGAATGCTAGATGTACTTATAAATACAGAGGCTAAATCTGGTTTTTTGTTTTAAATTTAAGACTAAAATAATTGAGTTAAAAAATCACAAGCTGCTTCATTAAACTAGTAGAGTATATAAATGGTTTCAACAACAACAAAGCCTGATAAAAAGCTGATTAATGAACATTTTCTCAAAAGCAAATTTCCGACCAAACATCAGCATTACAAGTTAGATAATTTTTTCTGTTTTCAAGGCAATACGGGCAAAATTATTGACTGGAATCAATCCCGCGATATTTTAGTAACCGAAGATTTCATTATTGGTCTGATTGAAGGCTTAGAACAAGAAATCGGTAGTGCTTCTTCAGTCGTAATGTACAACATTGGTGCAGAGTGGGGCAGAAGAGATGCCAAGTTTTTTAGTCAATGGTTTAAAGAAGAATTTGGTTACGAAAAAGGAATTAATCAACACATTCTTCCCTACGTATTAGAAGCTTGGTGGTGGCCATTTACTGCCCAAGGTTGGGGTAACTGGGACGTAGATCTTAGCGACCAAAAAAATGGATTTTTGTTTATTAATATCTTCGATTCTGCTGTAGCTCGTACCTTAGGAGATGTGGGTAAACCAGTTTGTCATATCTATGCAGGTTTGTTTGCGGGTTTCTTTAGTAGTTTGATCAAAAAAGAATTAGACTGCATCGAAATTCAATGCTATGCCATGGGTGAAACTTACTGTAAGTTTCTGTTAGGCAAAAAAGAAACTATTAATGCAGCTACCTTTTGGCAAAATGAAGGTGCTACCGCTAAAGATATTCAAACGCAATTGCAAAACGGAGAATATCTTAAATGAGCAGTTCATGGCAGCATTTTTCTGTCGAAGAGTTTTGTAATCAAAGCAATTGGTCAGGTAAAGCCCAAGTAGTTACTGTAGATACTAATGATATTTTTCAGGAAGTATCGTGGCTATGCCAGAAAATAGAAGACTTTTTTAGTTACAGCAATTGGAAAGGAGAACTAATGTCAGAAATTAGTCGCCCTGTTTTTTCTTTAAATTTAACTGTAGCCAGCTTTTTTCAACTTTTCCCTTGGGAATCTGATTCTGAAATTGCACCTTTACCTAAATTAAAATTAGAACTCATTCCAGAATTAGATTCGCCACCCAGTGATGAACTGAGATTAGATAATTTCACTAACTTATTTTAAATCAATAACTATGCAATCTGATATTGAAAATCTTCTGTACCTAGCAGAAGATCACTATTTAAAAAGATTAGAAATGCAAGCATTCCGAATCTGCGCAGCATCATTGGCTAAACGATTAAAAGTCTATGAATACTTACGTGACCATGAAATAGATATCTTTCAACCTATAGCCGAAGAACTTTCGAGAGTTCACGCAGCAGAAGACCCCCAGCTTTTGCAAAAAGCCTTAAAACACTGGCTGTCCATAATGCGTTATTGCGCTATGGCAATGTTACTCAATAATCCTGAGTATCTTCAGCGTAGTGTTCTTGAGTGGCTCACTGAGATGGTACAGGCTCATCAAATGCAGTCTTTAGAAAATACCATTTATGACTCATTGTTCTCTCAGTTGAAAAAGTTACTCCCCCCAGAACAGTTTGCTTTAATCAAGCCTTTTTTGTCACAAGCACAGACGACACTTTTGGGTGAAAAAATTCTAGATATTGTAGGAGGATAAAAATGATTGAAATTGCTGAGTTAGTCAAAGACAAGTCCTTATTGGGAAATTATTTTGCACCAAATGCTTATGTCCAGGGAGACTTTGAATTTGGTTTGATTGAGAATCGTCAAGGCTCTCGTCTAATAGCTTTGCCAGAGGTTTTGCTTCAGGCAATTCATGTCAGCTTGAAAGAAGAAGTAGGCTCGGCTGCGGGAATAGTTTTATTTAACTGCGGTCGTTGGTGGGGTAAAAATTTTTACCGACGCTTAGAAGAAGAATTAACTAATTACTATGGTAAACCCATTGCTCAAATGGAGATGGTGGAGTTACTGCAATCTTTGAAGCAATGTTGGAAGACCCACGGTTGGGGCATCATGGATCTTGATATGGACTATTACCAACAAGGATTTTTAGTAGTCGAAGTAAAGCATTCCGCTTTTGCAGAAACAGCAACTTTAGAAAATCAACCCCAATGTTTTTTAGAAGCAGGTATTTATAGTGCCTTTTTTAGTCAACTTACTGGGCGAAATCTTCACTGCATACAAACTGCCTGCGAATCTCTGGGAGCAGAGTCTAATCACTTCGTTGTAGGTTTGTTAGAAAGACTTAAACCAGTAGAAGGTTGGCTAGCAGAAAACCTAGACCATGACACGATTATGAAGCGTTTAACTAGTAAAGAGAATGCTGCTAGCGTTTAATGTTTAGCTTGTTCAATTTATATATGCAGTTAAAAATATAAGGAGCATTTACCTTGCCTAAGACAGTTAAGCTTAACCCAATCAATCAAGAAACATTAATCAAGACAAACGATAATCTATTATCTGGACTCTTGAACAACGAGATCAATATCCTGCCCCAGTGTGGTGGTAAAGGTAGATGTGCCACCTGTCATATTTACATTAAAGAGGGAATGGAAAGTCTTTCTCCCCTTAATCGCCAAGAGCAGCGCACCCTAGAAACAATTACCACCTGTGGTATGAATTCTCGTCTTGCCTGTCAAGCGCGAGTCATAGGCGAGGGAATTGTGGTTGAACTTCCTTCGGGAATGTATGTCAGTGAAATTGAGGATATTGAAAGTTTAATTGGTCGTCGGGCAGAACAAAATATTTTGCATCCCCTTAACGGTAAGATTTTGGTCGAAGAAGGTAAATTAATTACTCGGACAATGATTTCTCAACTTCAAGATACCCAAATTAAAGTAGACCAATATCTTACTAGTAATTAAAGTTTAAATCCGTAAATCAATTAAAAAGTCTAAACAATAAATTCAAGCCATGTTAAATCAACTAACTAAATTAAGCATAGAAGCTGACGGTCGCTATGCTACAGATAAAGAACTAGAATTTATCAAAAATTATCTCCGATCTGTTGACTTACGCCTCAGTTCCTATGAAAAAATTCGCGACGAGGAAGAAAAAATTTTAGACCGAACCAAAAAGAAGATGGATATGCAGAATCCTAACTTATTTACTAAAGGTTCTAAAAACTTAAGTTCTATTTGGCGTAGAGATGTAATGATTATCTTGCGTTGTTCTGTAGCAGCAATGCTAGTCAATGATTTAGATTGGCTACGGGACAGTCTTTTGCTTTGGCACCGAACAATTGTCAATGCAAATAAAACTCAGAATATATCTCAGGCAACGTACAATGTGATGCCAGAAGTTTTGCAAGAATTTCTAACTGTGGAAGAATTAGCTTTAGTTTTGCCAGTATTACAGCTTAATCAAAGCATAATAAGCTAAAAAATTTAGTCTCTAGAATATTTTTTTGCCATAACAAAAATTAATTATTGTCGTAACCTTAGTTAGCAAAAAGCAAGAACTAAATTAAAGTATTTATTCTACTTAAACTTATTTTTAAAGATTATGGAAAAACAATTACCAATAAAAACAAATATTCAAGATAATCACTGGTTAAATATTGCTGAAGTAGTTTCTGTAGTCGGTTCTATTGGAGGTACAGTTGCTTCAATATACTTAGAAAAGATATTCTTAGCTTCAGTTCCTTTATCTGCTTGCGTTGCACTCAATTTAATTAATCGCAAACGACTGATAAATTTAGTAACTGTAGAAAATAATAAGGCGATCGCGCAACTTATTCAACATAATCAAAACGATCATGGCAATCTCATTGAGCAAATGATGGAAATACAGCGTTCAGCTAGTGAGCAAAAAACTCAGTATGATGCAGATTATCAAAATATGTCTCAACAATTAACGCAAGTAGATGGAAGCTCAAGGGAGAATATGCAAAGGTTACAGTCTCAATATAACGAGCTTGCAGTCAAAGTTGAAAATGTGAGTCAGGTTAATATTTCAAGTCAAGCAGGGTCTCTTAACTCGGCTCAATTGTATTGTCAAAATGCTCATGGCTACAAAAAGATGGGGGAAAAGCAAAAAGCCATTGAAGAATATACCAAAGCTATTAAAATTGATGCAGAATATGCAGAAGCTTACTCAAATCGAGGCATTTTATATACAGAGATGGGTAGTAAAAAAGCAGCAGTAGAAGATTTACGCAAAGCAGCAAAACTGTATTTTGAACAAGGAGATTTAGACAACTATCAAAAATCCAAAAATATGACTCAAGATATTCACCAGTTAAATGCTGCTAATGGGCGAGATTCTGACCAAGTATTAGCTAGTGGCTTGTTTTCCTAACTTCTGTACGGGCGAACAGCCGTTCGCCCCTAACTGACCCTTGACCCCTGACCTCTCTTAGTATGTCTCTAGATGCTAAATACCAATCCCAATATCAGATTTTACACTCCCTTGGTCAAGGTCAATACGGTCAGGTTTTTTGTGCAGCACATCTTCAAACTAAAGAACTAGTAGCTCTCAAAGAACTTGACCGAAAACAATTTTCTACCAAGATGTTTTTGCGTGAATTGGGATTTTTGGTAACTTTGCAGCATCCAAATATCGTTAGCTGTCGAGGATTAGAGTATAGCCCTACTAGAAGATATTTGGTAATGGATTACTGCCAAGGAGGGACTTTGAGAGAGCTAATTGAGTCTGAGGAGAAAATAGAGCCACTACAAAGTCTCAAGCTAATTACAGATATTTTATCAGGTTTAGAGTATGCGCGCGATCGCAATATTGTTCATCGAGACCTTAAACCAGAAAATATTTTATTAGAACCTCAAGCAGACGGTTGGACTGCTCGAATTGCTGATTTTGGTATCGCTCGTCTGGCTTCAGAGATAAATTCCCAACCTTCGGGTAATGGCGATACAGGTTCACCTGCTTACATGGCTCCAGAACAATTCTATGGTCATTATTCCCATGCTTCAGATCTTTATGCTGTTGGGGTAATGCTGTATGAACTTTTGGTAGGAGAAAGACCTTTCTCAGGCATCTATCAAGATTTAAGAAATTCCCATTTAAGTAAAATAGTGAGTATTCCTCATACAATTCCTTTTCTATTGCGTTCTACTATATCTAAAGCCATGCAAAAGCTTCCTCAACGGCGATTTGCTTCCGCTGCTGAGATGCTTAAATCAATCAAACTGGCTACTGTAGTTTTGAGTGCCTCAACTTCATAGATTTGGCTGCCTAACGGCTTTTTTGTTTAGCATTAAAATCCGTAAGTCCTGGCTAATTATCTCGTAACGATAGTTTTCTTCTCAAAGCTCGAAAGTAGAGAAAAATAGGAAATTGATAATATTCAATTATTAGCCAAACAACACAAAGTAGATGAGCGCAAAACGTCAGAATCGTCCAGGTTAAGGGAAGCCAGGATAGGAGACTATCTGCTGTTGGTGGGAACAGATACATTCCAGAAGCAATAATTGCCGTAGGAATACAGACAAAACCAAAGGCGAATAACAAGTAAGCCCAGCCTATCTCTGCACCCTCTCTATGAATTCCCTTCCAGGTTTTGCCATTCCAGTACCAAGTTAATGGCAATTGACTGTCCGCCATCTTCAACAATTGTTTGTCAAAATTTGTCGTGAAAATATGTTGACAAAAGCCACAGGCGAAAGTTTCCATCATCGGCATCTCTCTTACTTTACCGTGACGGCAAACAGGACAGGGATATTCTCCTTGAAAATGAAAGCGATTAAAATCCTTCCATTCTTTTTGTAATAAATCTACTCCAGAATTAGCTGAAAAACTATTTAAGTTATGAATGTTAGACATACACCTCAAACATCGTGATATTTTCCAAGTACTATTAAATATCTTTAGGCTGAAAATGCAACCAATCTTATATTAACGTTAGTTTGAGTCAAGATTACTCTGTCCGTTTAGGAGTAAAACTCTTAGCCCATCTCTAACTTAAGTTAATTATGAGCTAAAGGCTAGCTTTAGATTGTTTTATGCCAAATTGTAATTATAACGAGCCTAATCTGATTAGTTGGGTCTTCGCTCTATATAAAGATATAAATGATATAAATATCAATATTAATTAGTAGTAAAATAAACTTTTTTTGCAGAGCAGCTTGTTTTCAATTAGAACAATATGATGAAGTAAGGGCGAAGCATTCGGGTTCGGTAGTTGTAAAGGATTCCTCAAGGATTAGCTCCTAGATGCGGCTATATGCGGAGCGGGACGCGGAGCTAACCCTTTAGAAGCTATCTCATGGCTTTTTCAGAGTAATGTTGTCAAACTATCTTTAATGTTTAAGTAACGAAAAATTTTCTATGACTCTACAAATTGATTTGTTAGAAACTAGCTTTAGATTAGTATGCGATCGCCAAACTGATTTGACAAATTGCTTTTACAATACATTATTTGCCGATTATCCCCAGGTAAAACCCTTATTTTCTGGTACTGATATGAATCAGCAAGGTCAAAAGTTATTTGCTTCCCTCGTACTGGTGGTAGATAACTTAACCAAACCAGATACACTAACTGATGCACTTCAAGGCTTAGGAACAAAGCACATGAAATACGGCGTTATTCCAGAGCATTACCCAATGGTAGGATCCGCTTTACTCAAATCAATGGCTTTTGTCCTCGAAGATCGCTGGACAGCTGAGGTTGCAGCAGCCTGGGCTGAAGCTTATTCAGCCATTACATCTATCATGCTTTCTGGCTGTGATTATCCCCAGGAAATTCTTAATCTTGAAACTTAATCTTGAAAATTGCGATCCAGCTTAAAGTTGAGATATCCAAAGAACTAATTTCCTAGCATTTGTAATTTGTATAAGCTGGAGTACAATCCTTCAGTAGCTAATAATTCATCATGACTACCAGATTCTACTAATTCGCCACGCTTTAGCACCAAAATTTTATCTACGTTACGAATAGTAGAAAGACGATGAGCAATAATAATTGCCGAACGATTGATCAATAGCTGATCTAAAGCCGATTGAATTAAAGCTTCGGTGGATACATCTAAGCTGGAAGTAGCCTCATCTAAAATCAAAACATGAGGATTACGGATAGCAACCCGCGCAAAAGCTAAAAGCTGTTTTTGTCCTCCCGAAAGATTTGTACCTCTCTCCCGTAAGATTGTGTCGTAGCCATCGGGCAAATCTTCAATAAAGCTATCAATATTAACTAATTTGGCAGCCTGTTTAACTTCTTCAAAAGAATAATCATCGCCCAAGGTAATATTGCGTTTGACATCTCCTGCAAACAAAAAGCTTTCTTGTAAAATCACACCAATATAACGACGTAAATCTGCCTGGGGAATATCTCTAATATCAATGCCGTCTACTAATATTCTGCCCTTACTTGGTTCGTAAAGACGACACAGCAAACGAATTATAGAGCTTTTTCCTGCACCTGTAGGACCGACTAAAGCTACTTTTTCTCCAGGTTTGATAGTGAAGTCTAAATTTTTGATTACATATTCATCGCTTTTATAGCCAAACCAAACATTCTCAAAGCGAATTTCCCCTGTTTGAGAATTACTAGCATCATTGGATAACAAAGTACGGTGTCCTTCGGCAACAGAGATGATTTTATCTCTAATTTCAATCGGTTCTTTTAGCAATTCCGTAATCCTTTCGATCGCCGTAAACCCAGACTGAAACATGGTAAACTTATCAGCAAACTGGCGTATGGGATTAAATAACCGTTGAGCATAGAGAATAAACGCCGTTAGTTCTCCATACTGCATACTATCGCGAAGAACAAAGATCCCGCCTACCCAAAGAACTGCTGCGATCGCAACTAAGGCAATCCATTCTAGCGTCGCCGATACAGCCGAATCATGAAAGATAGTTTTATCAACTTCTGAGCGGTAGCGTTTGTTAATTGAGCGATACATTTGGCTATTGTATTTTTCCCGCCGAAATAGCTGCACAATATTAATCCCAGTAATATTTTCTTGCAGCATGGAATTAAGCTTAGATAATTCTTCCCTGGCTTTATAGTTGGCTTTACGATATTGCTGCTGAAAATAAATAATTAGTGCCGTCACGGGAATCAGCATAAAAACCAGAATTGATGCCAACTTCCAGTTAGTGAGATAAATCATCACTATAATTGCCAAAATAGAAACAAAATCACTAACTACGCCAATTGCACCGCTGGCAAAAACATTTCCTAAAGCTTCTACATCACTGGCAATACGAGTAATTAGTTTGCCTACAGGAGTGCGATCAAAAAAGCTTGATGCCAAAGAAGTCACGTGAGTAAACAAATCTTGTCTGACTTCGGCAGTAATCTCCTGTCCAATTTTTTGTACCAGGTAACCCTGCACTGACGAAAACATGAGCTTGATTAATACCGTGATTAAAAGCAACCCTGATAAAAGATTAATTCCCTCTTTGATAGATACCCCATGCAAAAAACTCCAGGTTGATTCTCCTTTAAGCAACGAAATAGCTTGACCAACAATTAAAGGCTGAATTGCACCAGCCACAGCCAAAGGAACGAGTAAAACCAAAGAAACAATTAGTATTCCTCTGCTTTGGCGAGCATAAGGAACTAGCTTCAGAAATAACCGCCAATCATTCTCTGGTTTTTTTTCTTTAGTTTCTGAAGTGTGGGAAGTGGCGATCATAAATTTTGATTAAAATATATCTGTGATTTTGGCTATTGGTCGTTAGCTTTAATTTGCTATTTGTGTCTAGTCTTTAATTCAAATTATGACAACATATCCTCAAAAAAGAGTAGTACCAAGGCTTGCAGACTTATAGCACGATTATTCTAAGTGCGCGAAACTTAGTTGTCACAATAGTTTCGTCTATTTTACTCAGATCATATAATAGTTATTAGTGCTGACGTAAAAATAAGGTTATGAATGAACTGCAAAAATTGAGGGAAAAAATAGAAAATCAAGATTATCAAGGTGCATTGTCCATTGTCAACGATTTAGAGGAAATGTCAGTAGAAGATAAATTAAATAAGATTTATAGCTACATGATTATTCTTCTCGTTCATTTAATTAAGCAAGAAGCTGAAGCCAGAACTACTAGCTCTTGGGATAGATCGATATTTAACTCGGTCAAATATATCAATAGAACTAATAAACGTAAGCGCAGTGGTGGTTATTATGCCAATTCTCAAACTTTAAATGAAATAATAGAAGAAGCTTACGATCATGCTTTGCAAGAAGCATCTTTCGAGGCATTTGAAGGAAAAATAGATGCCAGGGAGTTAGGAGCAAAAGTTGACCCAGACAGGATTAAATTAAAGGCGATCGCATTTTTAGAATCTTGAAAAATACAACAGCCAACTTTGCACTTCTAATTTTTTACTCTTTACTCAACTTTGCTACTAGGTCGTTAATATTGTCACGATTGAGACGATAGCTAAGGGGATGGGCAATTAATCTAGCACTGCTTTCATATAGTATATCTGTCTCAATTAAGCCGTTTTCCTTAAGAGTTTTGCCTGTAGAAACCAGATCTACGATAGCTTCAGACATTCCCGTAATTGGCCCTAATTCTACTGAACCAGATAAAGGAACAATCTCCACGGGTAAATCTATACTGTCAAAATGTTCTTTGGCACAGTTAACAAATTTAGATGCTACTCTACCGTGGGGTGGCAGTTCAACCGAACGTTTATAAGGACTACTAGCGGGTACTGCTACTGATAAACGACAATGACCGAATTTAAGATCTATTAGGTTAGCAACTTCTGGCTGTTTCTCTCGCAATACATCATAACCAACAATTCCTAGTTGTGCTTGCCCATATTCTACATATACAGGCACATCTTGCGCTCTAACTAATAAAGCTTTGGCGGTATTTGTCGGATCGCTAATTTGTAGCTGACGATTGGTTTGATCAAGAAAAACACTAAAATCTAAGCCTAGATTGCGAAATAATTCGATACTGTCTTTTAATAATGCGCCTTTTGGCAAGGCAATAGTAATCATAAAAATTATTAATTAAGCAAAAATAATGTTAACAGGATTAAATCACCTTACTTTATCAGTTTCTTGTTTGGAAACATCGTTTAATTTTTATACCCAAACCTTGGGCTGTAAGCCTCTGGCTAAATGGAAACGTGGTGCATATTTATTAGCAGGGGATTTATGGCTGTGTTTATCTGTGAATCCCAATCTTGATAGTCCAATGTCTTCAGACTATACTCATATCGCTTTTAGCGTTGCGCCAGAATTTTTAAAAGAATATCGCCAAAATATTGAGCGGCATAATTTCAAGCTATGGCAAGAAAATACTAGCGAGGGAGATTCATTATACATTTTAGATCCTGACAATCACAAATTAGAACTTCATTTAGGCAACTGGCGATCGCGTTTAGCAGCAATCAAAGAAAATCCTTACGAAAATATGATTTTTTTCGACTAATATTCAAATGCACCACCTTCGAGAATTTTACTCTTAATCGTAGCGATTACGTTAGTCGCGATCGCCATTAATCAAAATCCCCTCTATTCATTTCATCTTTGACGATTTGACAAGGGAAGTAGCCGAATAAACTGCTAATGCAGTCCAAATCAAGCCAAAGACGATCGCATTATTTCTCGTAAAGGGTTCATGGTATAACCAAACGCCGATTATTAGTTGCAGACTGGGTGCAATGTATTGTAAAAACCCGATAGTCGAAAGTCGCAGTAGCTGTACGGCACTGTTAAAGCAAAATAAGGGAACAGACGTTACGATTCCACAACCAATCAAGAGCAGGGTAATCAGCCCATTTTGTCCAAAGTGGTTGTCATTGTGCCATGTAAGATAAGCGATCGCCACGGGAGCTAATAAGCAGGTTTCTACTGTCAACCCTAGTAAAGGGTTAACAACAATTATTTTCCTTAAAAGTCCGTAAGTTCCAAAGGAAAAAGCTAATCCCAAAGCAATCCAGGGAACTTGTCCCGCAGCAAAAATTGAGTAGCCAACACCGAGAGTTGCTAAACCAAATGCAAGCCACTGTAACCATCGAAGCCGCTCGCGCAATATAATTACACCCAACAGCACGCTAACTAGAGGATTAATAAAATATCCTAAACTAGTTTCAATAATGCGATCGCTGTTAACTCCATAAATATATAATCCCCAATTAAAAGCTAAAATGCTGCCTGAAGCGAGTAAAGGTAGTAATTGCCTTGGTTTTAAAAGCAGCTTGCCCAACTCTTGCCACCGCTTGTAGCCAAACAAAACCCCTAACAATAATACGCTAGACCAAATGACGCGATGACTTAAAATTTCTAGAGCAGGAATTGAGCCAAGAAGTTTCCAATACACTGGAAACAATCCCCAAATGCCATAAGCTAAGACTGCATATAATATTCCCAAACGTTGAGAAGTCATAAATAATTGTTGGGCATAGTTAATATTTTTCTTTAATCTAGCTATTAATACTTAATTACCACAACTTTTGAAAAAATTACTAGCTGGTGGGCATCACCTAAATAATTGATTTTAGATTCTGGTTTTCATAAATGCCTACCCTACTGTTGACTAATACTAAACATTTTCAATGTCAGGAAATAAAGACACATATCCTGGATATTTAGCCAAAAAATTACAAATATATCTGTAAAATGGAAAAAATCAACAACTAATAAATTGGTGTTTTAAATCACACTTGAATTAGAACAAATCAAGCTAGATTTATACGTAATATCAAGAGATTTTTGGTAATTTTCTTAAGAGGTATCAACCGCAATGGATTGTAGTCATATTCAATTTTGTGCCGATAAGTTAAAAGTAGATTTCGTACAGCTACAACGCTTGTTCGCAAAAACAGCTTTTTGGGCGCAAGAACGAAATATCAATGACTTACAAATTGCGATCGCCAACAGCAATCCTGTAGTTACAGTCTGGGACGCAGAACATCTTATTGGCTTTGCTAGAGCAACTTCTGATGGTATTTACCGTGCTGGAATTTGGGATGTAGTTGTTGACCCCGATTATCAAGGCATAGGCTTAGGCAGAAAGCTAGTAGAAACTGTTATATCTCATCCTTTAGTTAGCAAAGTAGAAAGAGTTTATCTAACTACCACCCATCAGCAAAGCTTTTACGAGCGTATCGGCTTTAAACAAAATGAAACTACTACTATGGTGTTGTACAACAACTTAAAACCTTCGGAGGACTTAGCCCGACGAATCCAGTCACAAATCCCCGTAACGGTAGACAATTAAGTCTTACTAAAAAAGCTGGCGTTAGAAAGCTTAACAAATAGTCGTTAGTGCTGAAATTCTGTCTTAGTATTTACTTTAATAAGTTGAGTTTCTATAATGCGATTTAGCCAATTTTTAAGATATTGATGATTAACAGTTCGTTGTTCTGGATCTTTGGTATCTAAAGGATGAGGTGCTAACCCTTGAATTGCAGCGGTGGTTACACAAAACATTGATTTTTGGAAGCTTTGACAGATTTGCACTCTAATATCTCCTTCTCCACGGGGGCTTTGGCGATAAAGCTGACGCAGATAGTCAGGTAAAAAATGTCTCATATCCTGCATCAGCAAAGTAGGAGGAATTCCTGCACCGCCAATAGGCAAAGGATCTGCAAATAATGCTCCATAGTTGAACATACCGAGATCGTAAGAAATTTCATAAGCCTGAGCATTGTAAGATACCGTGCCTGGGAAAGGAGTGCCTCTAAAGAAAATCGCCTCTATATAGGGAACGCCTGTATCAGCTAAAAAAGTTAGTCCTGCTGATTCGGGAATAATATCGTACTTCTGACCACGAACTTTCACCGTATAAGTGATTGGTCGAGTAGCATCGGCAACCAAACCATCGAGAATAAATTTCACCACATCAGGAATAGATTTAATCTCACCGCGATCGTAACTATCAGATAATTCTAAGAAAATATCGCTCATCACTCGCCAGAATTGCCCTAATCCACTGTAGTAAGCCATCTGACGCATTTGCTCTGGCAAAAAGTCTTTAAATGCTTTGTGCAGAACTAGCATCAAAGGATTGTATTTAAAGTAAGCTTTAATTAACTTATCAGCTTGAGCCGTAAATTCTGGAGTATCAAGATAGGCATCTAGCCCGCCACCACCATGCCAAAACATGGCTTTCATGCAATATTCAGCGTATTCGTAATTGATGCGTTTGTGCCAAAGAAACTTAGCAACCTTCTCAGTATTTACCTTCCCATTAAAATATTTGAATAGGGGAAACAGCTTCAAAAATTGGGTATTAGCAATATAGCAGAGATTAATGGAATAAGCATCAAGAACTATGCCGTAACTTTTGAGGATGCCAACAACCTCCACTAAATTTTGAGGAGAATCATCAAGCAAGGCATTTCCTTGTTCTAATCTAGTAATATATTCGTCTACTAAACGAGACTTAGAACGTCTAACAGGAGTATTAACCATAACTATTTAATAAATTGTTTTATTTAAATCAGTGATTGAGTTTTAAAGATCAAAGCTTAACCGCCTGTTAAAAGAGCAACAGCCTGTACTTCGCTCCAGTGAGTTACCCAATCTGGCTTGATACCAAAGGCAATAATTAGCAACAGTAAAACAAAAGCAGGAGCGTGTTCTTTCCATTGCACGGGAGGGATATTTGTCAAACCAACGGTAAGGCGACCAAAAAAGACTTTATTAATTACTAGCAAAAAGTAAACTGCCGTTAAGCCGGTTCCCACTAAACATAGAAGGGTGGGAATAGGGAAAATAGGAAAACTGCCTCTAAACACGAGAAATTCTGAGATAAAGCCCACCATTCCAGGTAAACCAGAGCTTGCCATCACTCCTAGGATCATTAACCCGCCAGTAACAGGCAGACCTTTTTCGGGGTTTAGTAAACCTCTCAAGACATCTACATCCCGTGAACCAGTTTTTTTGTAAACCATGCCGACAAGCAGGAAAAGAAAAGCAGAAATTAATCCATGACTTACCATCTGAAATACTGCTGCACTCATGCTCAAGCGGGTAGTAGCGGTTGCTGCCAAGAGAATATATGCCATGTGAGCAATCGAAGAGTACGCTACTACTTTTTTCATATCTTTTTGAGCGATCGCACAGGAAGCTCCATATAAGGCACTAATTCCCGCTAAATAGGCCAGCCAAGGAGCAAGATAAACCCAACCTTCTAGAAATAGACCAATTCCAAAACGCAATAAGGCATAAGTACCGAGCTTTAGCAGCACCCCCGCCAGCAGCACAGATATGGGCGTAGATGCTTCTACGTGGGCATCGGGCAGCCAGGTATGAAAAGGAAAAATAGGAATTTTAATAAATACGCCAATTAAAAGCGGTGCCAGCAATAATAATTGACTATTTAAAGGCAGAGTATGCGATCGCAATATGAGATAGTCAAAGCTGGTTTCGCCAGTCAACCATACCAAACCCAAAAAGGAAGCCAGCACCAAAATTCCCGATAAAGCTGTGTAAAGCAAAAACTTCATGGCTGCATAACCTCTTCTCGCCCCACCCCAAATAGCAATCAGGAAGTAGAGGGGTACAATTTCTAACTCATAAAACAAGAAAAACAGCAGTAAATCTTGAGCCAAAAATGCACCCGTTGCCCCACCATTAAGCAGAAACAGCATTGCATAATATAACTTGGGTCTTTGAATTGCAGGGCTAGTAATAAAAATAGCGATCAAAGTCAAAAGACTATTAAGCAATACCAAAGGAAAAGAAAGACCGTCAATTCCCAGATGATAATTTAGACCAATCCATTCAATCCAGGGTATGTCTTCGGCAAACTGTAAACCTGACTGCTGAAAATTAAATTGAAGACCCAAAACCATATTTAAAACTAAAATACTGACTGCCGTAATTACGGCAACGCTACGGATATTTTTGTCTTTGATTGGAGTCAAGCCAATTATGGCTGCGCTCAAAAAAGGAATGAGAATTAAGGCACTGAGCATAATTTTGACGATCTTCGGAAAAACCGATTAATCTAAATGTTTTAAACAATTGATCTTTATTGAATTGACTAACGGTCACAGCAGCTTCATCACTATATAATCGATGACCAATAATTAGTCACTATTGACCACTGACCGTTAAGCATTGACCACAACATCAGTCCAATGCCGATCACAATCGTGGCAAGATAAAACTGAGACTGCCCAGTATTGTTGTATTTTAGGGCATTACTGCTAAAAATCGTGGCGATACTAACTAAATTAACTGCACCATCAACTATGTAGCGATCAACCCAAGAGGTAAATTTAGCTACGGTAGAAACGGCTGCAATTACTGTCACTTCGTAAAGCTTATCTATATAAAAATCATAAGCCAACAGATCTTGGAAAAATCGCAGGGTAAAATTGCTAGATCTTGCCCAAGCTTTACGCACTTTTATAGTTGAAGCAATTACACAGCCCAATAGACCAGAAGCAATGAGCAACGGCACGGCATATTGATTGATTAATTCTGGCTGTTCGAGAGTTAAAGGTCGATTGGGACTCAACCACAAAGACCACTCTAGGGGCGCAAAAGTAGTCAGAATAGTAACCACCATTAAAGCCACCATAGGTACTGCCATTTGCCAGGGAACTTCAGGCGCGCGACGAGTTTTGACCTGTGGTTTGCCTAGAAAAATAACTCGGAACAAACGGGTTAAATTAATAGCTGAAAAAGTATTGACAAACATTACAATTAGTAATAACCACCAGTCTACATCCCAAGCTCCACTAAACCAGCGTTGATAAGTCCAGAACATACCTAAAGGGGCAAAACCAATTAATCCTGCCGCTCCTGCTAAAAACGATAAGCTTGTTGCAGGCATTCTTGACCATAAGCCACCCATTTCCGTCACGTTTTGATTGCTGGTAGTCAGAATGACTGACCCCGCACTCATAAATAGCAGGGCTTTGGAAACCGCATGACAAAACAAGAGCAAAAAAGCAATGTCAACCTGTCTCAAGCCCACCGCAATAAAGACCAAACCCATATAGGCGCTAGTAGAATGTGATAAAGCTCTTTTTATGTCAATTTGAGCGATCGCCATTAAAGATGTGCCAATTGCTGTAACTGTGCCGATAATAATTAAGGCAGAAGCAGAAACTGGTGAAAGAGTTGTAGCTGGTTCTAGCTTAATCAACACATAAGCGCCCGCCGAAACCACAATGGAATTACGCATTATACCCGCAGGATTTGGTCCCTCCATCGCCTCGTCTAGCCAAAGATTGAGGGGAAACTGAGCGCATTTACCAATAGGTCCTGCAATCAAAGCCAAACCTAGAAAAGCTGCCACGGTAGAATCTAGCTGATTTACTTCTACCCATGTATCCAATTGAGAAAAACTCAGTCCTTGTCCGTATGTAGAAAGAGCTACTATGCCCATCAACAGCACAATATCTCCTACTCTCTTAGTCAAAAAAGCATCCCTAGCAGCAGTCACCACTAAGGGCTGGGCATACCAAAAACCCACTAGAAGATAGGTAGAAAGGGTCAAAGCTTCCAAAAGACAATAGCTCAACAGCAAACCATCACTAATAGCTAATCCTGCTAAAGATGTTTCAAAAAATCCCATCAGGCCAAAGAAGCGTGCTAAAGACCAGTCTTTCTCCATATAGCCCAGGGCATAGATCTGTACCAAAAGACTAATACCCGTTACCAGTTCTAAAGCTCCAAAACTAACAGGAGATATTTCAATTGATAAGGTTAAATCTAAATCGGCAACCTGCAACCAATGAAAAACAAACTGTTGAGCCTCAGTTTTCCAAATCAGGTTAAAAATTAATGAGGTATGAATAAATCCCACCAGAGTCATCAAAATATTGAGGTAGGCTGCTGGGCGGGGTCCTGTTTTGCGAATAATTCCCAAAGACCAAGGTAGGCTTAAAACTGCCCCCACTAGGCTATATAAAGGAATTATCCAGGAATTTTCAAATAAAAATTCAGTCATCAAAACTGTTTTAAGGAATATACAACGCCAAATTTATAGTTATTAAGTATTTTTATTAGCTAACTTTTAGCTGCATCAACGGTGATTTAATACTTTTGTTAAAGTTTTATCTTACCAGCTATCATGCTCTCAAATACTATTTAAATTTGCGATGGGTTTATTCAAATACTTTAATCAGAGCAATTAAGTTAGGGCGGGTTTAGCAAACTCTCAAACTTTTCGAGTTTTACAACCATCTGTCTGGCGTTGGCAAGATAACTATCAAAATAATAAAATAATTTATTCCCTATTCGTGGGCTGACTTTTTTGGCAAATGAGGCTTATTTAGATTAAACAGTTTGTTTGTGCCAAATTTTTGTCAGGAATAATTCAGACCACCTATTTACTGAGTATTTATACTCTAATGTTATTCGTTTGATACTAAAAGCCTGCCTGGTTAAGTTTTAGCGACTATATTCTTTACCCAAGAGTTAGCTTTATATTTCTTGAAGTTACATTTGTACACAGGTTTTAAACGGTCTAATAACAGATATTATAAATAAATTATAAAAAGTAAGTTGCTTAGCAGGACAAATGACTATTGGCAACTTCAGACAGCTATTTTTTAAATAAGTATTAATTATCATGAACAATCAAATTAAAAAATATAATCATGTTTTATGTTGTCAAAGGAGTCACGGTTATTTATGCTTGTTTATGGATGGGTAAATTAATCAACACAAGTTTTTCTAAATGTGCCTACTTAGTCAGAGCGGTGTAAACAGTTCTGAAGTATAAATTTAGAGAAATTTCAGAAATTCATATTCAATATGAACTAGAAAATAAGTTTAATAATTGCCACCAAGCCTGTAATAGCAACAAAAGCTATAGGAATAGGTCGTTATTTTTTGTTTTTGTGTTCACCCACTTTTTATAATTGGTTTGAAGAGAAAAAGATAGAAAATGCCTATCGCAGTAGGAATGGTTGAAACTTTTTTCAGTCTCAATCCAAAAACAGTTAATTAAACACAATTGGCGATTCCTTGGCAAAAACACCAAGGTCAATCCCAAACTATAAAGGAGTAAAAATATGTCAATTGCAGTTGGAATGATTGAAACACTAGGCTTTCCTGCGGTAGTAGAAGCAGCAGACGCTATGGTCAAAGCAGCCCGTGTCACTTTAGTCGGCTACGAAAAAATTGGTACAGGTCGTGTAACCGTAATTGTAAGAGGCGACGTATCAGAAGTTCAGGCTTCTGTTGCTGCTGGTACAGAAAACGTGACTAGAGTTAATGGTGGACAAGTTCTTTCTACCCACATTATTGCTCGTCCTCACGAAAACCTAGAGTATGTTCTACCTATTCGTTATACAGAAGAAGTAGAACAGTTTCGTACCTATTAAATAGCAACCGCCAGCCATGGCTGGTGGTCTAGATAATTAACCAAGGCGATTAAGCTTATCCATAGTTTACTAAGTCGCCAACTAAATAATTCAGGAGTTAAAAATAATGTCAATTGCAGTCGGAATGATCGAAACACTAGGTTTCCCCGCGGTAGTAGAAGCAGCAGACGCTATGGTCAAAGCAGCCCGTGTCACTTTAGTCGGCTACGAAAAAATTGGTACAGGTCGTGTAACCGTAATTGTAAGAGGCGACGTATCAGAAGTTCAGGCTTCTGTATCCGCGGGAACAGAAAACGTTGCCAGAGTTAATGGTGGACAGGTTCTGTCTACTCATATCATTGCCCGTCCTCACGAAAACCTAGAGTACGTTCTACCTATTCGCTATACAGAGGCTGTAGAACAGTTTCGTGAAAGCGTCAATCCTCGTCCTCTTAGAAGACCATAGATTAATTTAGGCAGTATGGTATGCAGATAGCCCAAGTTCGTGGCACGGTAGTTAGCACTCATAAAGCTCCTAGCATGAGAGGGATTAAGTTGCTTTTAGTTCAATATATAGATGAAGAAGGGCAGCTTTTACCTCAATACGAAGTGGCAGGAGACTTGATTGGTGCTGGTGTTGATGAATGGGTTCTAGTGAGTCGAGGTAGCGCGGCTCGTATTGAGGCTGGTCAAGAATCCAAACCACTTGATGCCACAATTGTCGGCATCATAGATACGGTCAATGTAGACCGCAATGCTCTCTATAGTAAAAAAGAGGCTGAACGCCTGTTGTAAGATTTAAATCCACAGCAGGAATTGACCGCCTTCCGCGGTTAGCGCAGCGCGAAAAGCCGTTGCGGGGGGTCTCCCCGTTAAGGCTATTGAGCAAGAAGGCAACGCCTTTTCAGGGCGATGTACCGCTGCCTTTTGACTACTTAGAGAAGCTGGCGAAGTTAATTTAGGAGGAATAAAAGCAATGGCAGTCCGCACTAAAGCGGCTCCCCCCACCCCCTGGTCTGAGGATCTGGCGACACCACAAGTAGATAAAACTGCTTACGTACACTCTTTCTCTAGGCTGATCGGAGATGTAAGAATAGGAGCAAACGTATTTGTTGCCCCAGGAAGCTCAATCAGAGCCGACGAAGGAACGCCTTTTTATATTGGTGCAAGCACTAATATTCAAGACGGTGTGGTAATTCATGGCTTAGAAAAAGGTCGGGTAGCTGGTGACGATGGCAATGAATATTCTGTCTGGATTGGTAAGAATACCTGCATCACTCACATGGCGTTAATTCATGGTCCAGCATACATCGGTGATGAATGCTTTATTGGTTTTCGCTCGACGGTGTTTAATGCCAAGGTGGGAGATGGCTGCATTGTCATGATGCACGCTTTGATTCAAGATGTGGAAATTCCCCCAGGGAAATATGTTCCTTCTGGCGCGGTAATTGTTAATCAGCAGCAGGCTGAACGCTTACCTAATGTTATCGAGAGCGATCGCTCTTTTGCCAGCCATGTCGTCGAAGTTAACGAAGCACTTTTAGCTGGCTATCAGTGTGCCGATAATGATGCCTGTATCAACCCCAAAATGAAACAAGCTAGCAAACGTAGAGAAGCAGATGAAAATCTGACCTTTGATGTTAATAATGAAAATAATTATATAAAATCAGTAGAGAATATGAGTTTAAGTTCAGATATTAGTAACCAGGTGCGATCGCTACTGGCGCAAGGCTGTATCATCAGCACCGAACACGCTAACAGTCGTCGTTTTAAAACTAAATCATGGCTAACTGGCGAGAAAATTGCCAGCCGAAACGAAAGTCATGTAATGGCTGAATTGGATTCTGTACTTCGTGAATACCAGGGAGAGTACGTGAGGGTAATTGGCGTAGACCCCAGAGCCAATAGAAGAATCGTGGAGATGGTCGTTCAGCGACCTGGAGATACTCCAGGTGAAGGAACAATTAGAAATGTTGCCAATCATAATCGAGGTCGCAACCGCAGTGGCAGAAATCGCTCTAGCCATAGCACCAATGGTAGTGGCAGCCTCAACGGTGACGCTTCTCAACAGATTGATAGCTTGGTTTCCCAAGGCTGTAGTATTGGTATCGAGCGTGCCAGCAAACGTCGCTTTAAAACCAAATCTTGGCTAACGGTTGGGCAAGTTCAAGGTGGTAGCAACAAGGTATTTGATGCTATTGAAAAAACTATGGCGGAATATCCTAACGAATACGTTCGCATTGTTGCTGCTGATAACCATGTCAAAAGAAGAATGGCGGAAATAATTGTGCAGCGTCCTGGAGAAACCCCTGTACAGTCTTCTAGAAGTTCTTCTAGCTCTAACTATAGCAATGGTAATGGTGGTAGAGCTAGTTATAGCAGCAACGGTAGTAGCAGCAGTTTAGATTCAGAGATAGTTCAAGAAATTCGCTCTTTGTTGGCTGCTGGTTATCAAATTGGCTCAGAACACGCCGATAAACGACGTTTTAGAACCAAATCTTGGAAAAGCTGTTCTCCCATTGAAAGTAAACGCGAATCAGAAGTTGTTGCAGCTTTAGAAGACTGTTTGACAGAACATAGCGGTGAATATGTCCGTATGCTGGGCATTGATTCTCAAGCTAGGCGTAGAGTGGCTGAAACTATTATCCAAAGACCTGGTGATAATCCTCAAGCCAAGAGCAACGGTAACGGCAATGGCAGACAGAGTAATAGTAATGTAAAGGATAGAGGCTACTTTGTAGCTAACTATACCAACGATGATAGTAAAAATAGTCGTCCTGCTCATTATAACGACTTCAGCCAAAAGCAAATTAGTAATGAAGCTACTCAGGAAGTACGCTCTTTACTTGCTGCGGGCTATAAAATTGGCATAGAACACGCGGATAAACGACGCTTTAAAACTAAGTCTTGGAAAAGCTCCGCGACTATCGATAGTCGCAATGAGTTAGATGTGGTTGCTTCTTTGAAAGTTCTTTTAGCGGAACATCATGGTGAGTACGTCCGCTTGTTAGGAATCGATCCTAAAAGCAAAAGAAGAGTGGCAGAAACTATTATTCAACGTCCGTAAGTTACCACTATAGAGGTTGCATTCATTACTTTATTGGACAAAAGAGCAGTTGTTTGTCTCATACGCTAGAGAAAAAATAGCTGTTCTTGCGTCCATAATCAAAATACTAGCCAATGATTTATTTACCACCACCGCAACCTGTATTAAATAAAGACATACGCATTAGCGGTGATGTTGAAATTCACCCTACTGCTTCCTTGGCATCAGGAGTTATCTTACAAGCTGCTCCTGAGTGCCGAATTGTCATTGGTGCAGATGCTTGTGTTGGTATGGGGGCAATTATTAATGCCTGTCAGGGTTCAATTGAAATTGGTAATGGTGCTATTTTGGGTTCGGGAGTTTTAATAATTGGTGCTAGCAAAATTGGCAATAATGCTTGTGTTGGTACTTCTAGCACAATTTTTCAAGAAGATGTTGAGGCAATGAAGGTAATTGAGCCTGGTTCAATTATTGGCGATCTGTCTCGTAAAGTGAACTTGAGTGAGAATCAGAAAAAATCCAACTCCCAAGGAAATAGCAAAAATGGTTATCGAGCAAATGGTTATAATCCCACTCAACCCAAGCAGACAGCAAGTCAAGATTTTTGGCAAGATAATCCTGCTGCTCCATCCACTCAAGAAGTAGATCGAGTAGAAACATCCGTTGAATTTGCTGTCAAGCCAAATAAAGCTCCTGTTGTTGGACAAGTTTACGTTAACGAACTTTTAGTAACCTTATTTCCTCACAGCAAAGGTTTGAGTTCTAATGCTGGTAATTCAAGTCAATAAAATACGCTTAACATGAATTGACTTTGTTAAAAATTTGTAGTTTTGTAGCTCTTCGCTTTAAGACAGTACATAGTATTTAAATTTAACTAGATCGACACAACTTTTAGCTGATGTCGATTTTATACTTTAGGTATTATTTACTATTGTTATTGAAGATGACTATTGTTTTAGAAAAATAGTCCTAAACAACAGTTTTTAAAACATGAAAATTTTAATCTAACAGTAATAATAAGTAAAAATGCTTAGTAAAAAATTGATTTGATGCGGACTTTAAAAGCAATAAGCTAAGTTAATAAAGAAACTATTAATAATTCTTAACATTCTTAGATTGCTTTAAAAAACTCATTAGTTTAATTAATCTAATTGAAAAAATAATCAAATTAGAAACGAGAGCAAAATACACAGAAAAGATTAATATCCGTGATATTCTGATAACATAAGAAATTGCGAAAAGAAGCAGCTAATGCTGTCTTGAGCAAAAATTTTTTAAGACCGCGAGATATCTTTCTACTGATTTTTTTTAACGGTAATAGAGTCTGTAAGATAAGTGACTCTATAGGAAAGTAAAAATTAAGCGTTTTATTTATGGAGGAATGACCAAACATGGCAACTAAGACAGGTGCTGGATTTAAGGCTGGTGTACAAGACTATCGCCTGACCTATTACACCCCAGACTACACTCCCAAGGATACAGACCTTTTGGCTTGTTTCCGCATGACCCCTCAGCCTGGTGTCCCCGCAGAAGAATGTGCTGCTGCGGTAGCTGCTGAATCTTCTACAGGTACGTGGACAACAGTATGGACAGATGGTTTGACCGATCTTGATCGCTATAAAGGTCGTTGTTATGAAGTTGAACCCGTTCCTGGTGAAGACAATCAGTATTTCTGTTTTGTCGCTTATCCCATGGATTTGTTTGAAGAGGGTTCTGTAACTAACATTCTTACTTCTTTAGTCGGTAATGTTTTTGGTTTCAAAGCCCTGCGTGCATTGCGCTTGGAGGATCTGCGGATTCCTGTAGCCTTGATGAAAACTTTCCAAGGGCCTCCTCACGGAATTACCGTGGAAAGAGACTTATTAAACAAGTATGGTCGTCCTTTACTAGGTTGCACAATCAAACCTAAATTAGGTTTATCTGCTAAAAACTACGGTCGTGCAGTTTATGAATGTCTGCGTGGTGGTCTAGATTTCACCAAAGATGACGAGAATATTAACTCTCAGCCTTTCATGCGCTGGCGCGATCGCTTTTTGTTTGTCCAAGAAGCAATTGAAAAATCTCAAGCAGAAACTAATGAAGTTAAAGGTCATTACCTCAATGTAACTGCTGCTACCTGCGAAGACATGATGGAACGTGCTGAATTCGCTAAAGAAATTGGTACTCCTATTGTTATGCACGATTTCTTAACTGGTGGTTTTACTGCTAACACTACCTTAGCTAAATGGTGTCGTAAAAATGGTCTACTACTACACATTCACCGCGCCATGCACGCAGTAATTGACCGTCAAAGAAATCATGGTATTCACTTCCGCGTACTAGCCAAATGTTTACGTATGTCTGGTGGTGACCACCTTCACTCAGGTACAGTTGTCGGTAAACTTGAGGGTGAACGTGATATCACTCTAGGTTTTGTTGACCAAATGCGTGAAGACTATGTAGAAGAAGACCGCTCACGGGGTAACTTCTTTACCCAAGATTGGGCTTCTATGCCTGGGGTAATGCCTGTTGCTTCTGGTGGTATCCACGTATGGCATATGCCTGCACTAGTAGAAATCTTTGGTGATGATTCCTGTCTACAGTTTGGTGGTGGTACTTTAGGACACCCTTGGGGTAATGCTCCTGGTGCAACTGCTAACCGTGTGGCTTTAGAAGCTTGCGTTCAAGCTCGTAACGAAGGACGCAACCTAGCTCGCGAAGGTAACGACGTTATCCGTGAAGCGTGCCGCTGGAGTCCTGAACTTGCCGCAGCTTGTGAACTTTGGAAAGAAATCAAGTTCGAGTTTGACGCTGTAGATACCCTCTAACAGAGCGCGAATAGTTATTTATGAACAGCTAACAGTTAAGTCTGGGGTTAAAAATAAGGAATTGATAACAATCTCTCGTCTTTATATCTCAGAATAGCTGTCCTGAACTAGGGCGTGTCATCATTTGGAGGAGAAGATGCTTTTGAAGCAATTTTAGCGAGATACAAGGAGAAAAATGTTCTGCATAGCAGAGCTACGGAGGTTATTTTTCGACGAAGTAGGTCGTTAAAATAGCGAAAAAAGTACTTTTTTTCTAATTGATGATGCGCCCTAAATGCAACCAAAAGAAATTGCAAAAGATACGGCAAAGATAGTTCAAAATTATCTTACTTATAAAGCGGTAATGCTAATTATTGAACAATTAGCCGAAACCAATCCAGGAGAAGCCATTTGGTTGAGACAATATTCTTCGGGGGGCAAGCTGAGAGATGCAGAAGCCTATATCGACGAAATTATGTCAGAGCCACGAGGAAAGGAACTTGCTCTGCGAATAATGACCGTTCGCGCTACTATGGCAGAGCAGACTTTAGAGTTTATCCCTGAAATAGTTACTTCAAAGGTAAAGCAAGATAATTTGGCTCATCGTCGTCATCTTTTGGAACGTCTTACCCGATCGCAAACTGAAACTTCTAACCTGGATGCAACCCAAGCGACTGGGGAAACAGAAGATTCTGATTAAAACAAATATACGCAAAGATAAGCTATGAAAACTTTACCTAAAGAGCGTCGTTACGAAACCCTTTCTTTTTTGCCTCCTTTAACCGATCAGCAAATTGCCAAACAAATTGATCACATGATCGACCAAGGCTATATTCCTGGTGTAGAGTTTGAAAAAGATCCTACTCCTAAATTGCACCACTGGACTTTATGGAAGCTACCTTTATTTGATGCTCGTAGCTCTCAAGAAGTATTAAACGAAGTTCGTGAATGTCGTTCTGAATATTCCGACTGTTACATTCGCGTTGTTGGTTTTGACAACATTAAGCAATGTCAAACAGTTAGCTTTATTGTTTACAAGCCTAACAGCCAAAACAGCCGTTTCTAAATATTAAAAAGCTTAGTTATTGATTGTGGACACGGTAAAAGTCATCGTCTACAGTAACTATAAATACTTTAGAGGATGATGAATGAGAACGATTTCTCTCGTCATTCTCTTTTTTTATGAGTAAGGATGAATTAACCTTTCTTTATGAAACTCAGGTTATAAAAAAAGTAATTTAAAAAACAACTTTAAAGGCTAAAAGCGGTGCGCCAAGAAGCTAGCAGCTAATAGCTTTAAACTATTTAATTTGAACCAAAGCAATTTACATTAGGCGTACTAAATGAATGTTCGACGTTGGATTGCCAGGAGAGAGCAAAACTGGAAGCATTTAGATAATCTATTGCAGCTAGCAGAAACTAAAGGCATAAAGTCTTTATCAGCATCAGAAATTAAAGATTTAGCCAGTCTGTATCGCTCTGTGTCCGCAGATTTAGCCAGAGCAAGGACAAACAAAGTCGGTAATATCCTTATTCAAGATCTGCAAAAACTTACTTCCCGTGGCTATAACCAAGTTTATCAGGGGTCAAAACGTCAGGAATGGCAACAGGTAAAAGAATTTTATCTATGGGGATTTCCGCAGATTGTACAAGAAACTTGGCAGTATATTGCGATCGCCACTGGGATATTTTTCCTCACGGGTATAACTGCTTGGTGGTACGCTTGGCAAGATCCAACCTTCATTGCTATTACTGTCCCTGAGCATTTAATTAATAAGGTTCAAGAAGATGGCGAACTCTGGACAGGTTCAATTGTAGGAGTTGAACCTTTAGCCTCTAGCAGCATCGCCATTAATAACCTTTCTGTTTCCTTTGCGGCGATCGCTGGCGGAATTACCGCAGGACTATATACCATTTTTCTGATGGCAAGCAATGGCTTATCTATTGGTACGATAGCGACTTTAGTAGGCAAGAATAATTTAGCATACCCTTTTTGGGCGTTTGTTTTTCCTCACGGTTCATTAGAATTACCTGCTATCTTTTTTGCAGGAGGTGCAGGATTACTAATTGGCAAAGCCATGATTTTTCCTGGTAAGTATCGCCGTATTGATGCCCTCAAGTCAAACAGCACTAAAGCTGCACAGTTATTATTTGGCATCATTCCTATGTTAATTATTGCAGGAACAATTGAAGGTTTTTTCTCGCCTAGTCTTACAATTCCCAGTTTAATTAAGTATTTAACAGGGACAGGTTTGTTTTTACTACTAACTTTGTACTGTTGTCGCCACAAAAAGTTAGAAGGAACTTGTTCAGCCAGATAAATAATAAGAGTTAAGAGAATTTTAAGGCAGTGTGGGAATAAGAAATCAGCATTATCTGTGTCAAATAAATCGCGGTCATCAAGATTGAGAGGCAGATTTATGTCAATAATAGTAAGGTTAAATACCAAATTGAAAATACTATGCCCAAATATATTATGTGGGGAAGCTATTGTGAAAATGCCTTAGAAAAGCGTAGTCCCTACCGTCAAGCGCATTTGGATGGTCTTGGCGGTCAAAAAGAGCAGGGAATTCTAATTACTTTAGGACCAACCAAAGACAATACTCAGGTTTTTGGTATCTACGAAGCCGACAATCAAGAAACTGTTCGCCATTTAGTAGAGTCTGACCCCTATTGGCAAAATGGTATTTGGACTGAATATCAAATAAAAGAATGGATTCAAGCTTTTTAGATAGCTAAAAAATTAGGAGCAGAATATATTCTGCTTTTACGCCTTAATTAATAAATTCTTGTACTGTTTGCCAAACTTGCTCAACCAAATCATAACTACCGCTATCAAACCAACGGATATTTTTGTTTTTTCTAAACCAAGTACGCTGACGTTTGGCAAATTGACGGGTGTGAGTAACAGTTAGAGCGATCGCCTGTTCTAAATTAATTTCAGCAGCTAAATATTGTTTGATTTCGCTATAGCCCAGGGTATTTAACAAAGGTAGATTCTCACTGTATTTATGACAGAGATAGTCTACCTCTTGAACTAATCCCATCTCGATCATTTGCTTAGTGCGTGTAGCAATTTTCTTGTCTAAAGCTGCCACATCGCCGTCTAAGCCAATCTGTAAAATGGGATAATTAGGTGGATTTTCGCCTTGCTGGGCGGAAATAGGAACACCCGTAACATAAAAAACTTCTAACGCTCTCAAAGTTCTAAATTGGTCGTTAAGATGAATTTTTCTGGCTGCTTTAGGGTCAACTTGAGCTAACCAGCCGTGAATTTGTGCTTGTCCTAGAGAAGACAATTGCGATCGCAATTCTGGCTGTGGCGATACCCTAGGTATCTTTAAACCTTTAGTAATTGCATCTAAATACAATCCTGTACCACCCACTAATAATGACAAAGAATGATTACTCGTCTTAATTAGTTCTTGAGTTTGCTGCTGATATTCTGCTAAAGTCAATGTCTCGGTTGGCTCACAAATATCAATTTGGTAATGGGGAACTAATTTTTGTTCGGCTAAAGACGGTTTGGCTGTGCCAATATCAAACTCGCGGTATATTTGCCGAGAATCTGCGCCAATGATCGCTGTGTTTAAACGTTGAGCAATTTCTAAAGCTAAACCAGATTTACCGCTGGCAGTCACACCACAAATAACAATTAGCATAGTATGGCATTACCGTTTAATGAATGGGAGTATGCGCCCCGTCATCGATGACAATTGGGAAAAGGAGAAAGGGGTACTAGATACGGACAAGTCCTTTCTCGCATCTAGGGGTAAGGGATTGAGTTAATTAACTACGTAGAAAGCGCAATCCTACCTTTTCCCTAAACACAACCGAGATTGAGCGAACTTATGTAAGAGGTCTAATGTGTATTTAACCGACATCAAGTTTTTTTAAGCTGGAGATTATAAATTATCGCAGTACGTTAATCGGTTAGCGGTGCGACCCCCTAAAGGGTTCGACAGTTTGACGGGCGACATAAACGCCTGGGAAACCACAGGCGACGCGGTGAGACAGTTGCGGTGGACGAGTTCCCCGGCATAAGGAGGGCGCGTCGCCGACAGAAGTCAGACCCCGCGTCGGCGTAAGACGCAAGGGAATGCTGACTTAGCAAGACAAAGGCTTTAGCCGCATGTACGCGCACCAAGACAGGACAGAAAATTTGATTGCTCGTAAGTAGCCAAGGGGTATTAGATGCTGTGAGTACAACTTTCTCGCAGGGAGTGTCCTAACACAGCCTCGTATTGCTATATATTCTTATCTTGTCACAGAACCTGCTTTTTTCCTCATTTCCTCTATCTGCTGATTATTCAAAGTTTTGGAGTAATTTGATAAATAATCTTCGATCGCTTCAGGTAGATTATTATTTTGTCTTGCTCGCTCGATTAACCTTTCTAGCACAATATTAAAATCTTTATCGTTCAGAGCTTGTCCTGAATTAGGATATTTAATACCATACTCCTTTTCAAATTTAGATCTTATATAGTCTTCTAGAGAAGCTTGTTTTTTCATTTCAACAAATATGTCTGCTGGCTGACCTAAATTTTGGGGGGTATTTTTAGATTCTACGTTGTTATTTGCTTTCGCTTCATATTTAGCATTATTTGCAGCATTTGACGCTACATTGCCCTGTATTTCAGCTAACAAAGATTGACGATTAGATAATTCCTGACTTAAATTTTCTAACTCTTGGTGCTTATTATTAATGGCACTGGTAATAGCAGCTACTTTTTGCTCTAATTGCTGTTGTGCTTGGCTTATCGCTCTATTAATATTGTCCAATTCCTGTTTTCTACTAATTACTTTCTGGTCTACATCGCTCAATTTAGTATGTAGTTCGTTAGCTGTAGAAATAAGTTTTTTGATATCCATGTTGATAAGAGAAATAATAATTACAATGGCAAAAATTAGATTTCTTGAGAAAATATTTGACTCTTGAAATCACATTAGTAAATATTGTAAGTCATGAATGTCCACTAAAATGTTTCATTGCTAAAGGCTGTAGTTTGTATTTAAGAGAACCAATTTCTTTAAGTTCTAAACCCCTTTGAAATACTTGATCTATGGACAGCATTTGTCCATCAGTAGTCATGAATTTGTGATTTTTTGTCGCCTGAATGCTTGAGCCATTATCTAGAGTATATTCAAAAACTTCTTGTATACCGCGATCATGCCACTGCGCTACAGGCTGAGTATAAACCAAACCATTTTTATCTACGGTATAGACGCTACATTTAATTTTTGACTCAACTATTTTGCCAATGGGCAACGCCCCATATTCAACGGTATATATTTCTGTATCGTAACTTAGGCAATACTCGGCAAATAGTACCATCTGATCGAATAGTTCATTGGCTACCTCTTTTCTGACACCATTTTTAGCCGAACCATCAATAAACTTCTCTCGATGTTTCTCCATTTCAGCTAGCTTTTTTTTACCCATACAGCGACGGAGTAAGTCAGCTTCACCTAAAGAATAACCTGCTAATTCCTGAGCAATTTTCATAATTTGCTCTTGATAGACAATTACTCCATAGGTTTCTTTGAGAATGGATTCTAATAGAGGATGCTGATAACTAACCTGTTCTTTACCATGTTTGCGATCAATAAAAATCGGAATTAATCCTGCGTCTAGAGGCCCTGGACGATAGAGAGCGGAGATAGAAGAAATATCTTCTATCCCAGAAGGTTTTAAGTCTCTAGTAATTTGTTTCATGCCATCAGATTCGAGTTGAAAAATGCCCTCTAAATTACCAGCGCGGAAGAGTTTATGAGTCTTTTGAATGTCGTCAGGCAGCTTTTTATGCTTACCCTTAGCAATAATTTCTAATGCCTTGCGTTCATCTAGAGGTATTTGATCTAAATCTAAAGTGACACCTTGAGTTTTCTGAACTAGAGCGGCTGCTCGCTGAATGGTGGTTAAATTTTTTAAGCCTAAAAAATCCATTTTCAAAAGACCCATAGCCTCAACATCTTCCATGTAATATTGAGTAATTACCGAGCCATCGTTATTTTTTTGTAAAGGTACAATTTCATCTAAAGGTTGGGAAGAAATAACTACTCCCGCAGCATGAACCCCGAAGGTTTTATTTGTACCTTCAATGCGAATTGCCATATCAACCCAGTTGCGAACTGCCACCGAACCGATTTCCCCTTTGTTATCGTCATAAATAGGTACACTTTCGCTTTCATAAGCCTGTTTAAAAGCGGGTTCAGGAGTGCCTTGAGAGATCATCACCTTAAGCTTAGTCGGTTTACCGCGCACTACAGGAATCATCTTAGCAATCCGATTTTGATCGCCAAAGTCAATGCCTAATACCCTACCCACATCTTTTAACACCGCCTTAGAAGTCATGCGGTTAAAGGTGATAATTTGGGCAACATTTGCCTCACCATACTTGTCGGTAACGTATTTAATCATATCGCTACGGCGATCGGGACAGAAATCTGTATCTACATCAGGCATAGATTTCCGTTCGGGATTGAGAAAACGCTCAAACAGTAAACCGTGATGAATTGGGTCGATGTTGGTGATTTTGAGACAATATGCCACTAATGACCCCGCAGCACTACCTCTCCCTGGTCCAACGGGGATATCATTATCTCTGGCGTATTTAATATAGTCCCAAACTACCAGAAAGTAAGTAGAAAAGCCTTTTGACTGCATGACCTTGAGTTCTACCTCAAGCCTCTGCATATATTCTGCTGGAACTTCGTGATGGTTGCGACACTTGAGCCTTTCTAATAAACCCTGGCGAGTAACTTCTTCTAAATAACTATCGGCAGTATGTCCTGCGGGAACAGGATAATCAGGAATACGGGGTTCGCCCAGAATGTTATAGGGCTGCACTTTGTCGGCAACTTCTACGGTAGTTGCGATCGCTTTTTCGATCACGTCATCTTCTAAATGATCGCGAAACAGCAGCCTCATCTCGTCGGCGGACTTAAGATACTCTGTACCGCTATAGCGCAGCCTTTTATCATCGGTTATGCGCTTTTGAGTCAGAATACATAATAAAGCATCGTGTGCCTCTACGTCATAGCAAGAGATAAAGTGAGAATCGTTGGTGGCAATGAATTGGATACCTAATTTGCGAGCAATATTGACAATTGCCACATTCACCATCCGATCTTCTGGTGAACCGTGATCCTGTATTTCTAGGTAGTAGTCATCGCCAAACAAATCTTGATACCATTTGGCTACTTTTTCTGCATGAGCAAGATCGCCTTTTAAAATTGCCTGGGGAACTTCTCCTCCTAAGCAAGCACTAGTAACAATTAAACCTTCGTGATATTTCTCTAATAGTTCTTTATTAATACAGGGACGGGCAAAAATACCGCTACCCTGATAGCCTTTGAGGTGGGAAATAGTGGTTAGCTTAACTAAATTCTTGTATCCCTGGGTATTTTTCGCCAACACTACCTGATGATATTTGCGGTGGCGTTTTTTCTTTTCGGTGATGTTGACTTCAATATCGCCATTAATTACATACATCTCATTGCCAATGATCGGCTTGATGCCTTTGTTGCGACAGACTTTGATCAGTTCAATCGCCCCATACATTACTCCATGATCCGTAAGAGCGATCGCTGGCATATCTAATTCTAAAGCGCGATCGATTAGCTGAGGAATCTGAGATGCACCATCAAGCAAGCTATAGTCGCTATGGATATGTAAGCCAACAAAAGACATAAAAATCAATTATCAATGATCAATTACCAATTATCAATGATTTTATTGTTGTAGTGAGGAAATTGGGTATAAATATTTATGATTTGAGAGTAGGGCGATCGCTTTATATGGGTATAGAAAGAGCGATCGCTATATTCATTAATCAATAATGATACTGACAAAAAATTATCTTGATGTATTCATCAGTCACTCTATAAACAATTCGATTAGTTTCATCAATTCTTCGCGACCAATAACCTGACAAGTTTTCCTTTAACGGTTCTGGTTTTCCCATGCCTTCAAATGGATTAGTAAGGGTCTTTTTATCCTGACTCTGCCAATAAATATAATCCTGCCAAGCTTTACTATCCCAAAATAGATCGCGCATTTAATCTAAAAGGCCTTGTTTCTCGTATTCTCCAGCTTTGTCACGAGCGATCGCTTCCATTAAATTATGAAAAACTATGGGTCAGAAAGCGTCTCGAACCTCAAACTGCGATCTCTATCCAGGGACTTTCAATTCTTGTCTTGTTCCTCCCAGATTTGGGGGGTTAGGGGGCAAAACTCGTTAAACTGCGTAAGTCCTATATAGTATTTTTTAAATATAGCAATACAAGGCTGTGTTAGAACACTTTTTGGTTTTTAGTTTAAATTGAGTACTAAAAACAATATCTGTGGCTATCGTGCTAGTAATTCTTGGATGTTGCGATCGATAAACTCAGTATCAACCGAATTAATACCGCCACCAGCAAAGTGACCCCAAATAGAAGGAATGGCAAGAAACTTGGCGTTATGCAGATGCTTTACTTCGTATTCATTATCTTCTGGGGGAAAGTAGAGGTCGGTTTCTCCTGGCATCACAATCGCTTTAGCTTTAATTGCTGCCAATGCTCGCTCAAAATTGCCGTCAAATCCTGGCGTGTTACCAATATTGCCATTTTGCCAAGTCCACAGCATAGCTAAAAGATTGTTGGCATCCTTGCGCAGAAAAAAGCCTTCCCAGAAAGCTACCAAAAAATCTTCTAGAGATGAATATCCCATCTGGAGATAGACCTTTTGGCGATAAAAAGCCTGAGACAATCCCCAACCAGCATAAACTCGACCGACAGCCCTTAATCCCTTATTAGGCTGCTGCTCGTACCATCCTTCTTGCCAAGCTACATCAGTTTGAATTGCGGCTTTTACCCCTTCTAAAAAGACAATGTTGTGAAGGCTAGTTTTGGCAGAACCACAAAAAGGAAAAATGCGTTCGACCATTTCTGGATAGCTAACTCCCCACTGGTAAGTTTGTCCTGCTCCCATCGACCAGCCAGTAACTAATGCAATCTTTTCAATGCCAAATTTTTCTGTAACTAAACGCTGCTGTGCCACAACGTTGTCATAAAAAGTTACGTGAGGAAATCTAGCGCGGTCATAAGGAGGGGGCGTATTACTAGGTGAAGAAGATAAACCATTCCCGAACATATTGGGAATAATAATAAAGTATTTTTGGGGATCGAGTGCCATACCCTACCCAATTAACCATTCGTTGTCGTAGTGTTGCCCAGAATACCAAGTCGGATAAACAATGACGTTGCTTTTATCGGCATTAAGAGTACCATAAGTTTTGTATGCCAGTTTGGCATCTCGTAACGTTGCTCCTGACTGAACTGTAACCTCTCCAAGATCGAAGATTTCATAATCAAGCATTGGTTCGTTCTCCATATAATCAGAAAATGTTTACCCGACAGACTTTAGACATTCATCTAAATAGTTAAGCTCTAGACTAAGCTGGGTTCTGATTTTGTCTCTAGCTGTGGCATTGGCTCTAACTTCTCTGGAGCTTCTGCTGTAGCTGCCTCTGTTGGTAATCCTTCAATAGGACATTCCTCTGTACCGACGGTAGAGCGTGTAATCTTCTCCGCCGTTTCTTTGGCTTTTTGTTCGTCTAGTACCCAATCGCGATAAAAATCAAAGGGACAGGTTTGTACACCCTCTGCACCTTCTCCAGAGTTAATCAAACCAGTGTAGCCACGGTGCATTAACTTAAATATATGGTTTTGGGATTGAGCATTAGCGCGAAAGTCGCGGATAGAGAATTTAGAAAGAGTGGCATACTGTACGCCGTTTTCTTCTTCGCCACATTCTCCTAAAGTACGTCCGTCAAAACCGACAATTGCCGAATGTCCGAAATAGCTATACACACCGTCAAAGCCAGAAGCGTTAGCAACAGCTACATAGGTATTATTCATCCACGCCATCGCTTTGGACACAATAATTTGCTGTTCTTTAGCTGGATACATATAGCCCTGACAGCGCACAATCAGTTCTGCACCCTTCATGGTACAGTCGCGCCAAATTTCAGGATAATTGCCATCATCGCAAATAATCAAGCTGATTTTTAGTCCTTTTGGCCCTTCTGAAACATAAGTATTATTTCCTGGATACCAGCCTTCAATCGGACACCAAGGCATAATCTTACGATACTTTTGAACGATTTCGCCCTCGTCGTTCATTAAGATTAAAGTGTTATAAGGAACTTTTGTCGGATGCTCTTCGTGTCTTTCTCCCGTCAGGGAAAAAACGCCCCAGACTTTATTTCGCTTACAGGCTGCTGCAAAAATTGCGGTTTCTTCTCCAGGAATAACGGCAGCAGTATCCATCATTTCCTGGCGATCGTACATAATACCGTGAGTTGAATATTCGGGAAAGATAACCAAGTCCATTCCTGGTAATCCTACTTTCATCCCGTCAATCATTTCGGCAATTTTGTGACAGTTTTTTATGACCTCGGTTTTAGTGTGGAGGCGAGGCATTTTATAGTTAACGACTGCTACGCCCACAGCATCTTTACTAGAAGAAATATCTCCGTGAAAAGCCATCTTTATTAACTCCTATTTTTATTTAATTGATTTTTGAGCAAAATTCACTAATTCACTTTTTACAACCAATACAAGACATTTATTATTGCGATCGCCCGTCGAACCCTGGCTTTGTCAATCGCAGTTGAAAATGGATTTGATGATAATGAACTTAATGTTTTGTTTACTAAAATACTATCAACCACAGCCTAATAATCCTGTAACTTCAGATACAAGATCGAAGAGTGCCAATAAATCGCAACAATAGACTAAAATCAGAATTAAGGATTACAAAATTATGGCTTCAGGTAACATTGTGACTTTGTTAACCGACTTTGGTGATCGCGATGTTTATGTCGGCGTGATGAAAGGCGCGATCGCAGCAGTTAATTCTCAAATACAGGTAATCGATCTAACTCACCAACTTTCCCCACAAAATCTACTCGCAGCCAGATTTGCTTTATTAAATGCCTATCCCTATTTTCCATCTCAGACAGTTCACGTAGCGGTAGTCGATCCAGGAGTTGGTAGCAGTAGAAGAGGCGTAGCTATTAAACTGAGGAAAGGATATGTAGTTTGTCCTGACAATGGTATCTGTAGCGGTATTTTAGAACTAGATGAAGTTATTTCTGCTGTAGAGTTAACCAATCCTCAGTATTGGCGAGTATCAGATCCCAGTCACACTTTTCACGGCAGAGATATTTTTGCTCCTGTTGGCGCACACCTAGCTAACGGAGTTAAAATTCAAGAATTAGGTCAGGCGATCGATCCAGCTAGTTTAACTAAACTGAATTTACCACCGCTAAGACAAACTCCTGAGCAAATTACTGGCTGTATTCAGTATATAGATCATTTTGGCAACTTGATTACTAATATTCCTGGTGGTTTAGTTAAAGGAAAAACATGGCAAGTAGTTATCCAGAATATTACGATTCATAAGGGCAAGACTTATAGCGATGTCAACCTAGGCGAAAATATAGCTATAGTTGGTAGTCATGGCTGGATAGAAATTGCGGTCAATGGCGCAAACGCCCAAGCAAAATTACAGCTTACCTGGCAAGATATAGTTCAAGTAAAAATAAGTTTTTAGTATATATGCCTAATGTAAGTTGAGAAAGGCAGCCAATTAAACTTCTTAGACAACCTCTAAGAGCTTAAAACCAATAAATTAGAATAAAGCTAATTCACATAAAGTTAATTATGATTGCTCTTTTAGACAAAGAACCTCAAACCTATAAAGGACAATTTGGCGATTATACTATTACCAAAAGCGATCGCCTAGAAGTAATTATCTATCGTGCAGGTCTAGTTTTGGCAGCAGCTAGCTTTGCGATCGCCTCTAATCTTTTCTTTGCTCAAGGTAAGGCTGCTTTACCAGCTATCACATTCTTATTTGCTCTCTTTTCTTTGGGATTGGGTGTTAGCCTAGTTTATATTCATATTTACCTGAAGGCTTTACATCGAGTCCTACAAGGATTTTGGGTAATTGGCACAGTTGCCACAATGGCGATCGCCACCCAGACCAATGAACCTTTGGCACTATACATATATAATCATCCTTTTACCCTATTTGGTACAGGCTTTACCTTTGCTGCCTTAACAGGAATTTTTTTTAAAGAAGCTTTTTGCTTTAATCGCCTTGAAACAAAAATATTAACTCCTATCGTCCCCCTGTTGCTATTAGGACATATAGCGGGAATTATTCCTGTGGAAATAGAACAGACATTACTAGGAATCTGGTCAATCGGCTTTAGCGTCTTTGCTGTGAGAAAAATGATTCAGGCGATCGACCCTGATATTGGCGACAAGTCTGTATTTGCATATCTTAAGCAACAAAATAGTTAGTCGCTTACTTAAGTCTTCACTTTGCCAAAGCGTCTATCTCTTTGCTGATAGGTGGCTAAAGCCTTGTGAAACTCAATTCGATCAAAATCTGGCCAAAGAGTAGAAGTAACATAAATTTCCGCATAAGCTACTTGCCAAAGCAAAAAATTACTAATTCGCATCTCACCACTGGTACGAATCAAAAGATCTGGATGAGGGATTCCCTGAGTGTATAAATGTTGTTCAAATAAATCTTCGTTAACCTGATTTGCTTTTAAGTACCCTTGTTCTACTTTTTTGGCGATCGCCTGACAGGCTTGAATAATTTCATGTCTGCCACCATAGTTAGTTGCCACGGTAAACTGAGTTCCCTGATTATGTTTAGTGTCTTCCATCGAGCGATCTATTTCTTGGCGTAGAGAGGTCGGCAAATCTTCTAAATTGCCTACAAAGCGAATTTTGACATTTTCTTCTTTCATTTCCTCAAGTTCTCGCCTTAGCACCCGCTCAAATAAGGTCATCAAAAACTGTACTTCCCCACGAGGTCTACCCCAGTTTTCTGTTGAAAAAGCATAGGCAGTTAAAGCAGGAATGCCCCAGTCTTTGCAGCAGCGTAACAAATCTTTTAACGTATCGACACCTTTTTGATGACCTACAATGCGAGGCTTGCCTTGATTTTTTGCCCAGCGACCATTACCGTCCATAATTACCGCTACGTGCTGGGGCAAAAGGTCAGAGATTAAATCTATAGGAAGTTGTCGCAAAGTGACTGACTCTAGGCTCATCTTTTAACATTGAACAGGGAACATTTATCATTAAACATTAACTATAGTAAGCGTGTGAAATAGCTTCGTTCAAAATTTACTGGTTCGTAGCTATTAGCTTTTAGCTATTAGCTTTTAGCTTTTAGAAAAAAGCATAAACTCAATTTTAATGATTTTAATTTTTTTTACGAGAATCAGGCGATCGCCAACGCCTAATGCGCTCTAATAAAACTTTTCCCTGAAACCCAAGTTTACGACTAAGACGCACTGCATCCCGCTCTACTACAGGGGCAAATCTCGCCTGTAATAGCTCTTTTAGTTTACTACTGGTTAGGGGTCTATTTAACGTTCCTTTTTCAGCTAAGGAGATCGAACCAGTTTCTTCTGAGACAACAATACACAGGCACTTGTCTATTCTTTCGGTGATTCCCATTGCTGCACGGTGACGAGTGCCTAACTGTCGAGATGCGGTTCTTTCTGAAAGCGGTAAGATTACTGCTGCTGCCAGGATGCGAGAACCACTAATTAATACTGCACCATCATGTAACAAAGTGCTGGTTTGAAAGATAGTTTGCAAAAGTTCTTTAGAAACTTCTGCATTCAAATCCACTCCTGGAGACACAAAATCTTCTTCCTCTAAAGAGCCAGTGGTTTCCATTAGCACCAGTGCGCCTGTACGGTTCTGGGATAGTTCTTTAATTGCTTCTACAATACGCTCGACTACGCTGTCTGATTGGGTTTTTGGTCTACCTGAACCTTTGAATAACTGTAAAATTTCTCCTCTGCCAATTTGCTCTAAAAGACGGCGAAATTGCGACTGAAAAATTACTGCCATAGCCACGGCAGAACCTAAGACTAATTTTTCTAAGAGAAATTTGAGTAGGTTTAGCTCTAGTTGTCCACTGACTACCGTTGCCAGCATTAGGACGATAAAGCCTCTTACCATCCAAAGGCTACGACGTTCTCCCTCGCCAATAATTAGCAGTAGGGCATAACTTAAAGCTAGAACTAAGCCTAGATCGATGATATTGATTAGATCTGGCAACCAGGAAACCCGATTTAAGTCAGGAACAAAACCCGACAATGACATTATTTTAATTAATTTGCTGTAAATGGTTAGCGGGACAAAAACCTCGAAATTCAAGGTATCAAATTACATTTGGCAAAAGCTTTAAGCTCTCTTAAATACTAATACCAGCAACTAAAACAAAGTACGCTAGCTTATATACTAAGTCTACTTTTTATGTTTTACCAGTCTTTCGGGAAGGCGATCGCGTTCGATTAAATTTTGATAAGATTCTCTTTCAATAATTAAGTTTGCCTCCCCTTCGTAAACTACTACTGCTGCGGGTCTACCAATACGATTGTAATTAGATGCCATACTGTAATTGTATGCTCCCGTATCCATTACCACTAAAACATCTCCTGGTTCAGTTTCGGGTAAAGCGGCATCTTTAATGATTATATCTCCAGATTCACAGTGCTTACCCGCTACTGTTACCTCTTCTGTAATGGGGGCAGACATTTTATTGGCTACCACTGCATGATAAACCGATTGATAGGTAATCGGACGAGGGTTATCAGACATCCCTCCATCTACTGCAACATAAGTATGAAAATTAGGAATTTCTTTGCGACTGCCAACGGTATAAGCAGTGACACAGGCAGAACCAATTAGAGATCGCCCAGGTTCAGCCATTAATTTAGGAAGAGCCAAGCCAACTTTGTTACAGGCGTTTTCTACGGCAGTACTAACCGCTTTTACCCATTCAGAAATGCTTGGAGGATCGTCAGATTCGGTATAACAAATACCCAAACCACCACCTACGTTAAGAGTTGTTACTGGTAAGCCATATCCCTGAGCTTTTTGCATCCAGTCAACCAAAACTTCTGCTAAATCTTGATGAGGTTGACGCTCAAAAATTTGTGAGCCGATATGAGCGTGCAAGCCGATACAGCTAAGACTAGCTTGTTGACTTAAATAAGTAAATACTTCATCTAGCTGATTAGGATCGAAACCAAATTTACTGTCTAGGTGTCCTGTACGAATATATTCATGAGTGTGGCATTCAATCCCAGGAGTCAGACGCACCATAATTGGTACGGGCTGGCTGCTTTTGTCTGAGGCAATTTGAGCTAAAGTTTTTAATTCTAGCCGGTTATCTACCATAATTGTGCAGCCAGTTTCTACGGCAAATTCTAATTCAGCAATCGATTTATTATTGCCGTGGAAATAAATTTGTTCTTTGCCAACTCCTGCTTTAATTGTAGTAAAAAGCTCTCCTCCAGACACTACATCAAAACCCAAGCCTTCACTATCAATAATACGACATACCCCAAGACAACTCCAGGCTTTAGAAGCATAAATCACCTGGGATTCACCACCGTAGTAGGTATTAAAGCTATCTCGATATTGGCGGCAGGCTGTTCTGAGGGTAAATTCATCCAGTATGTATAGAGGAGAACCGTACTGTTGAACTAACTGTTGAATTTCACAGTCACCGATTGACAAATTATCTTTGCTGTTGATTTTGGCAGTTAAAGGTAGTAGTTCTTGATTAGGGGAAGGAGGAATGTCTAAACTGGTAATTTGAGGAACATAACGGTGTCCCGTATTTGGTAAACTGCGATCGCTCCGAAGCATAATTTCTTTTTGGGTGGTTAGTAAAGTTATATTATTTCTTATTTTCTAGTTTACAGTCTAGGTGATGTCAAAAAATAGGTAAAAGCTATTGGCTATTGGCTTGTTACCTCAACCAAAAGTTTTTTTAGTGGTGAAAATTATAAAAATTGCAGCAATAACCACACCTCAAGTGCCTGAGATAGTGAATTTAGATCGGGTTTGTTTTGGTGGCTTATGGACAGCAGAAGCTTATCTTAGAGAAATTGATAGTCCCAACAGCGATTTGATTGCTTTACATCTTGCTGAGGATGAAGCAGAAACTACCCACAGCCAAATCATTGGTTTGGCTTGTCTGTGGGCAATTATGGAAGAAGCTCATATTACCTTACTGGGAGTCGATCCTGACTATCGTCGCCAAGGATTTGGGCAATTACTGTTATTAACTTTGCTAACAAAAGCGATCGCCAGAAAGATGGAACGAGCAACTTTAGAAGTCAATGTTAATAATTCTCAAGCATTTAATCTGTATCAAAAATTTGGTTTCCAAGTTGCAGGAAAACGTAAAAATTACTATCAAAAAACTGGAGACGATGCTTTGATCCTGTGGAGAAATGAAATACAGTCAGACACTTTTCAGCTTAGTTTATCTCAATGGCAGGAAAATTTAGGCGATCGCTTACGGCACAACCAATGCCAATTGAATTAAAATAATAATTGTTAACTTTTATACCGCAATTCCCCAACTTATAGGCAGAGTCAGGAAACTAAAAGGCTGTGCTAAAATCACCATAACAAGGGCAAGCAGCAGGTGGATGGAAATAAGTCATGTTTGAACGCTTCACAGAAAAGGCAATAAAAGTAATTATGTTAGCCCAAGAGGAAGCACGCCGCTTGGGTCATAATTTCGTAGGCACAGAACAAATCCTCTTAGGTTTAATCGGAGAGGGAACTGGAGTCGCTGCCAAAGTTCTCAAGTCGATGGGAGTTAATCTTAAAGATGCTCGGATCGAAGTTGAGAAAATTATCGGGCGCGGTTCTGGTTTTGTCGCCGTGGAAATTCCTTTTACTCCCAGAGCTAAAAGAGTTCTGGAATTATCCTTAGAAGAGGCACGCCAGTTAGGTCATAACTATATTGGTACAGAACATCTTCTTTTAGGATTGATTAGAGAAGGGGAAGGAGTTGCGGCGCGAGTCCTCGAAAACCTAGGCGTAGACTTGTCGAAAGTCCGCACTCAAGTAATCAGAATGTTAGGAGAAACTGCCGAAGTGGCTGCTGGTTCTGGTGGTACACCAGGCAGAAATAAAACTCCTACCCTCGATGAATTTGGCTCAAATCTGACCCAAATGGCAGGAGAAGGTAAACTCGATCCTGTTGTGGGTAGACAAAAAGAAATCGAGCGCGTAATTCAGATTCTTGGTCGTCGTACCAAAAATAATCCCGTTCTGATTGGTGAACCTGGGGTGGGTAAAACAGCGATCGCCGAAGGACTGGCACAACGCATTGCCAATAGAGATATTCCCGATATTTTAGAAGAAAAACGGGTTGTTACTCTAGATATTGGTTTACTGGTAGCTGGTACAAAGTACCGTGGTGAATTTGAGGAACGCCTTAAAAAAATCATGGATGAAATTCGTCAGGCTGGAAACGTAATTCTGGTAATTGATGAGGTACATACTTTGATTGGTGCTGGTGCAGCCGAAGGCGCGATTGATGCTGCAAATATCCTTAAGCCAGCCTTGGCGAGGGGAGAACTACAGTGTATTGGTGCTACCACCCTCGACGAATATCGTAAGCATATTGAACGAGATGCTGCATTAGAGCGTCGTTTCCAACCCGTACAGGTTGGTGAACCATCGGTAGATGAAACTATCGAAATCCTTTATGGTTTGCGCGAGCGTTATGAGCAACACCATAAATTAAAAATATTAGATGAAGCATTAGTAGCAGCAGCCAAGCTATCAGATCGCTATATCAGCGATCGCTTTTTACCAGATAAGGCGATCGATTTAATTGATGAAGCTGGTTCTCGCGTCCGCTTGATTAATTCTCAACTTCCTCCCGCAGCCAAAGAGCTAGACAAGGAACTACGAGAAATTCTTAAGCAAAAAGACGACGCGGTAAGATCCCAAGACTTCGATCAGGCAGGAGAACTGCGCGATCGCGAAATGGAAATTAAAGAGCAAATTCGCAATATTGCTTCAACCAAGAAAAACGAAGAAGATGGCACAGAGGAGTCTCCCTTTGTCGATGAAGAGGAAATCGCTCACATTGTCGCTTCTTGGACAGGAGTTCCAGTCAATAAGATTACTGAATCTGAGTCCGAAAAACTAATGCACATGGAGGACACCCTTCATCAGCGCATTATCGGGCAGGAAGATGCGGTTAAAGCTACTTCTCGCGCCATTAGAAGAGCTAGAGTTGGTCTAAAAAATCCTAACCGTCCTATCGCTAGCTTTATCTTCTCTGGTCCGACTGGTGTGGGTAAAACCGAGCTTACCAAAGCTTTAGCAACTTACTTCTTTGGTTCGGAAGACGCAATGATTCGCCTTGATATGTCTGAATATATGGAACGCCATACAGTTTCTAAACTGATTGGTTCGCCTCCAGGATATGTCGGCTACAACGAAGGTGGACAGCTAACCGAAGCAGTTCGTCGTCGTCCCTATACAGTCGTATTATTTGATGAGATTGAGAAAGCACACCCCGATATCTTCAATATGCTCTTGCAGATACTTGAGGATGGTCGCCTAACTGATGCCAAAGGTAGAACAGTAGACTTTAAGAATACCCTCTTAATTTTGACCTCTAACATTGGCTCCAAGGTGATTGAAAAAGGTGGTGGCGGTCTTGGTTTTGAGTTTGCTGACGATCAAGCAGAATCTCAATACAACCGTATCCGTTCGCTGGTTAATGAAGAGCTAAAAAGCTACTTCCGCCCAGAGTTCCTCAATCGTCTTGATGAAATTATTGTCTTCCGCCAGCTAAACAAAGACGAAGTAAAAGAAATCAGCGAACTCTTACTCAAAGAAGTATTCCAACGCTTAACTGAAAAAGATATTACTCTAGAAGTTACCGACAAATTTAAAGATCGACTTGTAGATGAAGGTTACAATCCTTCCTACGGTGCGCGTCCTTTACGTCGAGCAATTATGCGTCTTCTAGAAGATGTTTTAGCTGAAGAGATACTTACTGGTCGTTTGAGCGAGGGAGATAGTGCAACGGTAGATATCGACGAAGAAAACAAGGTAGCAATCATACCGCAAAAAGAGAAGATTGAATTACTTCCCTCTTCGTAAGCGATAAATAATCGTTAAATTAGTTTAATAGTTTAAAAAGGTAGAAATGTAAAAATTTCTACCTTTTTTATCTATCTAGACGTTGCCAAAATTGTTGCAGCAAAAAAAGCGGATGATAATCTGTGACTTAGAAAATGCGATCGCGCTTTTAATTGAAAGAGATTTTATGACTGAGCAAGAACAATTGACTAAAATATTAACTCTAGTGGAGTTAAGTAATTCTCGGCTAGATAAATTAGACCAAGATATTCGCGAGACAAATAAGCGAATTGAAACTGAAGTTAAGCGATGGGATGAAAGATTTTTTCAGTTGGTTAAAGAACAGGGTAGTACTTCTAGGACAATCATTATTGGTGCAGCAACCGTAGTTGTTTTGTCACCAGTTCTGGGTGCTGTAGCTGACTTTGTTGAACATATTTATCTCAAGTAGCAAGTTTTAATTACTAATTACATTGTTTATTTGCTTGCTACTTGCTATCTGCTACTTTCGAGCAGAGATAGGTTATGTATCCTAATCTAAGCTTGTACGGCTAGATAACTAATCCCCTACCCCTGCAAAATCAACCAATAAAGATAGCTTTTGCCGAAGAGTTTCCAGTCCCAGGCGATCGCTGGCAGAGATAAATAAAGCCAAGGGAAATTCATCTTTTGCCTTAGCTAAAGCCTGACTATCTACTTGGTCTAACTTATTAAACACTAGTAATATTGGACCTGGTGCGATCGCCATTTGCCCTAAAATTTCCATCACTGAACGGATTTGACTTTCCCACGTTGGATGGGATAAATCCACAACATGAATCAAAGCATCTGCTTCGGTGACTTCTTCGAGGGTGGCGCGAAAAGCATCTACTAGTGGCGGTGGTAGCTGTTGAATAAAGCCCACTGTATCAGTCAAGAGCATATTTCTTGGTTCACCCGTATCGGCATCGGGAATAGATAAGCGACGGGTAGTAGGATCTAGGGTGGCAAATAACTGATTGGCTACATAGACTTCAGAGTTGGTTAAAGCATTAATTAGCGTAGATTTACCCGCGTTAGTATAACCGACGATCGCGATACTAGGAACATCTTGTTTTTGACGCTGCTGGCGCATCCGCGAACGATGAGCCTGTAATTCATTTACTTCTCCCTGCAAACGGGCAATTCGCTTTTGAATACTTCGCCTTTCGGTTTCTAACTTAGTTTCCCCAGGTCCTCTTGTCCCAATACCGCCACCAAGACGAGACATTGCCTGTCCCCTTCCTATAAGGCGGGGTAACATATACTCCAGTTGCGCTAACTCTACCTGTAGCTTCCCTGCACGAGATTGAGCGCGTTGAGCAAAGATATCGAGAATAATTTCAGTGCGATCGACTACCCGTATGCCAAATTGAGCCTCTAAATTACGAATTTGAGCAGGGGAGAGTGAGCGATCGAATGCTACTAAGCTTGCCCCAAGGGTTTGCACCCGTAGGGCAATTTCCTGTACCTTACCTTCCCCGACTAAGGTTTGAGGATGGGGGCGTGATCGCTTTTGACGAACTATTTCTAAGACTTCTCCTCCTGCGGTGTCCACCAGCCCTACAAGCTCATTTAAGCGATCTTCAAATTCTTGATCGCCAGTCTTGTCTACCTGCAAACCAACCATAACTACGCGATCGTGGTTGATATCTACTTGCTGTGCCACATATTCCCGTTCAAATTCTGCCTCTAAGCCTTCGACTAAATCTAGAAAATTCTGTCCACTTAAAGCTTCCAAATTCATCGGCTTAGATACCGACCAATACTCTTGTTCTGCTTGATTTACTGCCGATTGAGGTAACAAATGAGCTAGATAAGTATCTTGAATATAGCCAGTTGCCCCTCCACCTCTTTTTAATTTACCTGCACCAGTTAGGGTCAATACAGCCAGAGCATCTAGCCTTTGACATACCATTGCCGTCAAGCTAGATTCTTTAGGTGGCTCTGGCTTAAGCTTAGTGACAATACAGCGAATCCCTGAAAGACGCTTGGCACCATAACGAGGCAATTCTAGAGGCGGAATTTGTGTCTGATGGGCATTGCCTACGCCGACTCTAATTGCCTGTCCACGACGATTAAAATAGGTGCAGACTGGTTGATTAATATCTGTGCTAATGGCAGCCAACCTTTGAGCGAACTCGGTCGTCACAATAGTATCCCCAGGCAACTTCTGATGATAAAGTTTTTTTAGCTGCTTGAGTTGACTTGATTTTAATCCTTTATATTTACCGTATATAGTGTCGATAGGCGTTGCCCCAAATTTAATAAAAGTATTTTAATAAACTATAATTCTAGCGATCCTAAGTCCTGTCTGTCTCTGCAGATTGACTGTGATTTATAACTTGTAACCTAAATACTGGTTCTCTATCATCTTGAGACGGGGTCAATTGTTAATGATAAATGCTCAATGATAAATGAAAAGTCATGGTAAAAATTGTCAGTCGTCAATCATTAGGTAAACAAACCGTATACGATCTTGGTGTAGCTCAAGACCATAATTTTTTGCTAGCTAATGGCATGGTGGCATCTAATTGCTTCAACAAATCCCATTCCACTGCTTACGCCTATGTAACTTATCAAACTGCCTACCTCAAAGCTAACTATCCCGTAGAGTATATGTCGGCTTTGCTGACTGCTAGTAGTGGTAATCAGGAGAAAGTCGATAAATATCGGGAAAATTCTCAGAAAATGGGAATCAAGATTTTACCTCCCGACATTAATCGCTCAGAAGAAGACTTTACTCCTCTGAACAATAATCATATTCTTTTTGGTTTATCGGCAGTTAAGAATTTAGGACAGGGTGCGATCGAAAATATTCTGATGGCAAGGAGTGCAGACGGTGAGTTCAAATCCTTAGCAGATTTTTGCGAAAGAGTGGAATTACGTACTGTCAATCGTCGAGCATTGGAAACACTAATATACTGTGGTGCTTTCGATTTGCTAGAGTCTAATCGTCGGCAGTTGATTAATGATATTGATGTGCTGACATCTTGGGCGCAAAAACGCCACAAAGAAAAAGCCAGTGGTCAACTTAATCTGTTTGACATAATGAATAGTGGTGGTGAGTCAAAGTCTCAAGCAGCTTTTGAACAAGCACCTAGCACTTCTAAAACTGAAGATTATCCCCTACAGGAAAAACTTCGTTTAGAAAAAGAATATATTGGTTTTTATATCAGCGATCATCCTCTCCAGGCAGTTTATCAAGCAGCACAAATTTTATCTCCGATTAGTCTAAGCGAATTATCAGAGCAAAAAGCTAGAGAAAAAATTAGTGCGGTAGTCATGTTGAATTCTGTTCGCAAGATTACAACTAAAAAAGGCGATCGCATGGCTTTTGTACAGATGGAAGACATTACAGGGGAAGCAGAGGGAACAATTTTTCCCAGTACTTACCAGGATTTAGAACCCTTGTTGGCAGAGGGTAAGCAATTAATTGTTTGGGGGAAAGCACAACAGCGAAATGATAAATATCAGCTAATTATTGATGATGCTGAAGAAATAGAACAAGTTAGAATGATCGTGCTAGAAATTACTCCAGAACAAGCTTTGGATCGGGTACAAAGTAATTATTTAAAAAGAATTTTAGCAGAACAGTCTCAAGAACAAAATAAGTTTAAAATCCCTGTAATTGCAGCGATCGGTCAAGGAGAACAAAGACAGTTTATTCGCTTTGGACAGAAATTTTGGGTGCAAAATGAATCCCAAGCTATAGCATCTTTACAAGAGGCAGGATTCAAAGTTCATTGTACGCCCTTAGTTTCTCATTGATTCTACTTATAGGTTTAAAAATTACATAATTTTACCGATGACATTTTATAGGTAAATCAAGTTCACTTTTGAAAGAGCAAATATTCTTGCCGATCAATTTTTTTAGACTAGAATAAAGAAAATAAGTAAATTATCATAATTCTATATTTAAATATTTGTTTTGCTAAATATCAGCATTTTATTTTTCCCCTAACTAACAGATATTTATACTTAAAATATCTTTGATGCTGCCTTACTTAAATATCAATGTTAGATATAAAAGTATCTATTTCAACCACATGGCTGATAAAAAACCTAAACTTACTTTGGTCAAGTTAAATAAAGCCGATTTAGCAAAAGGCAGACACGTTTTAATTGTAGAGTCTCCAGAATCGAGAAGGGCTGTCTCTCTCAACGTCAATGTATTTTCTGTAGGTCGTCACCCTCATAACGATCTAGTAATTAATGATGCTTTGGCATCAAGACATCATGCCACTGTGGCTTGGATGAGATATTCAGAAGGAGGAGACAAAAGCGACTACTCATACTGGATTATTGATGGTAAAGGCAAAAGACAAAGAAGCCGTAACGGTATTTCGATCAATGGCAGCAAGAAATCTTTACACCGACTAGTTTCTGGAGACGTTATTCATATTGGTAGCAGCATCAAAATTGCCTATAGCTATATTACCTATTCTACAGATAGCAGCCAATTTTTACGCTATTGTGATGAGGAAAAAGCAGCTTATAAACCGATTAATCCTATCGATAAATCATCTAAAGAAACGATAGTTATCGAAGATACTATTATGAAAGAATAGACGTAGCTAAGCAGTTTTTATTGATCGGATTTACTATTAGTTAGCATCCTGCAAATTAGAATCATTATCAAGCTAGTAATTGCCAAACTCTTTGACAATTACTAAGCAATTTTCTTGGTTTTCTGTGTGGTAGTAATCTAGGCGATCGCAAATCTTGTTCATAATCGAGATTCCACGACCACTTCCAAGCCAATCATTATTTTTTTGAGCATTTTTGACAATAAAATTATTTAGATCGAAAGCAGAACCATAATCCCATATTTCAATTTTTATATCTGTTTGACTGAGAAATACTTCGATTCTAATTGGGACATCTGGGGGCAAATCTTTGTGAGCGTGTCGCACTGCATTAGTAAATCCTTCAGCCAAAGCCAATCTACACTGTAGCCAATCTCGAAGGGGAATAAAATCCTGATAGATTTGATTAAATTCAGTCAACACTTTATCAAGTGATTGTAAATTGCTAGGAACTTTAATTTTAATGGTTCGTAAGACTTTCAACTTGTTAAGTGCCTCTTTCAAACATAACAGGCAAAAATATGGCAACAGTATTTGTTTTATGATGACTATCTAACTTAAGTTCTAGATAAGCTAAAAGCCTTACTTTTGGTTGACTGAAAAGACAATTCCTTAGTAAGATCACCGTCAAAATTGTTTTAACCCAACTAACGTTATCTACATGAACAGACGGTAATTAATTGGTAATTTAATTCTCATGTCTCTTGTATTTTTTCTTTCTTTTAGTATTCTCAAGGTTATAGAAATATGGATAATTCTTGATTAGTATTTTATCTATAGTTTAACAAGACAACTTTATGTTTTGCTTAGAGACAAATTTATCGGCTTTTGACAAGTAGATAGATGAAACGTATGGTCACATAGCCATTAGAAGTCAGACCTCCTAAAGAGTTCAGCCAGATATACGCGCATCAAAAACTTGACGCTCAAATTTGCTCTTTTATCCTCTATAGTTGAGTACACCGTTTAATTCACCACTCAGTTTCTGTTTAAAGCACCATAGCCTAAACTTAAGACACGCCCTTGAATGGGATTTTCCTAGCTAATGGACATAAAGCTTCTTTGAGGCAGGAGCGTCACACTTGACATAAGCTCTAAAAGTCTTACTGCTTTATAGCTTAGTAGGCAATGACTGCCATTACCTTCGGTCATCAGATAAGAAAACTATCAATTTACTATGGCTCAAATTCTGATTATTGACGATGATTTTACAACTCAACTACTTTTGAAGAGAACTCTTAATATGCAGGGTTATGATATCACCTTGGCAAGTGATGGTGAAGAAGGACTAATCAAAGCCAAAACAATTCGTCCTGCGCTAATTATTTGTGATTGGATTATGCCTCGCAAAAACGGTTTAGAGGTGTGTAGTCAAATTAAATCCACTCCTGAATTGTCCACTACCTTTTTTATTCTGCTTACATCTTTAGATTCAGTAGAAGATCGAGTTAAAGGTTTGGATGCTGGTGCGGATGATTTTTTATGTAAGCCAATCGAGATGAATGAACTAAAAGCTAGAGTTAGAGCAGGATTGCGTTTACATCAACTAAGCAAAGATCTGCAAAGTCAAAAACAGTTATTAGAAGCTGAATTAGCTGAAGCAGCCGAATATGTTAGTACAATTTTACCAGAGCCTCTCCATCATCCGTCTTTAAGCATTGATGTTTGCTTTATTCCTTCACGACAATTAGGAGGGGATAGTTTTGATTATTTTTGGTTAGACGATCGCCATATGGTCTTTTATCTTTTAGACGTTTCAGGTCATGGCTTGAGGGCTTCTTTGCCTTCTTTGGCGGTAGTTAATCTATTAAGATCCCGTGGATTGAGCAACGTCGATTATTATCAACCAGACTCAGTGCTGAAAGGATTGAACCAGGCTTTTCAGATGAGCGATCGCAATGATAAATATTTTACTATCTGGTATGGTGTTTACGATCGCCAAAACCGTAGCTTAACTTACTCTAGTGCTGGGCATCCCCCTGCAATTCTACTAACCCCAAGCTTGAGATCTACAGAACAGCGTCTCAAGACTCCAGGAGTACCTGTGGGGATGTTTCCCAATATTCAGTATGTAAATGCTTCGTGTGAAATTGTGGCAAACTCTAGCCTGTACATATTCAGCGATGGAATTTATGAGGTGGAGCAACAGCTTAATTCTCATTGGGGTTTAGATCGATTAATTAATTTACTAAAAAAATATCAGCAAACACCCGAAAGAGACTTAAAACGTTTACTACAGTACGTTAGAAGCTGGCATCCTAATTTTCAATTTGAAGATGATTTATCCATTTTACAAATAGATTTTTCTTGAATCTCTAATTAATTTAATTGGAACAACCAAAGTTCCTGTGGCTTTTTTTAGGAATTTTGCCAAGACGCAGTGCAACTTTACAAGTGTATACACCGTCATATTTTTTGCAAGGTAGTTACTTATAGCACTTGTTTTCTTTAAATTAATTGTTATTCAACCCAATGTCCCAGCAATATTGTCGCTTTTCTCATCGTTTTTGTCGCCGTTTAGCCACTGGTTCAATTACTTTTATGATTACCGTCGGTATTGGCTTGGGCAATGTTCAACCTAGCTATGCTATTTCCTGGCTAGAATTAATGATTCGGGGAGTTCAAATAGTTCAAATATCAAATATTTCTAATGCCCAAGAGGAAGAGCTAGGAAAAGGCATCAATCAAGAGCTAATAAGTTCTGGTCAAGTCAAATTATACCGCAGCTCCTCTATTAACAGCTATATAAATGAGGTTGGACAGCGACTAGCCAAAACTAGCCAACGCCCAGATATTCCCTACATTTTCCAAGTAGTTGATGATAACAGCATTAATGCCTTTGCGACTATGGGTGGTTATGTATATATTAACAAAGGCGCGATCGCCGCAGCAGATAATGAGGCAGAATTAGCCAGCGTAATTGGTCATGAAATTGGTCATATTGCGGCTCGTCATGCTATAAAACAAATGCGCGATCGCGCAATTTCTCAGGGATTACTTTCCGCAGCAGGAGTAGACCGCAGCAATGCGATCCAAATTGGAGTAGAATTAGCTGTTAGTCGTCCTAATAGTCGTGCTGACGAACTACAGGCCGATCACTTAGGGCTAGAAGAAATAACTAAAGCCAACTACGCCCCCGCAGGTATGTTAGGCTTTATGCAGAAGCTGTTAAGCAAAGGTGGTTCTCCTCCTGCTTTTTTAAGCACTCATCCTGCTACGACCGAGCGCATTAAAATTTTGCAGCAAGACATCAATCCTCAAACCGCCAATGTCGGCAATGGATTGGATGATCGAGCCTATAAAAATCGTATTCGTTCCCTCTAATTAATTTTATCGTCTGTAGCTGTAGTTGCTAGTGTTGATGCGTCTTGCGTATATAAAGGTATACCTTGATATTCCCAAATTTTAATATTTGTTTTTTCTAGTCGATTAAGCGGAAAGTAAAACAGCTCGTAGCTATTGCCTGATGAGTCGTAACAACAAAAGCGATCGCTTGTTAGATATCGATCTCAAAGATATAGTTAACTTTGTGTCGATATGTATGCAAGTTTATAGAGTCATTAACTTTAATTAACTAAACTGTAATGTAGTTCTTTATTATTATCCTGTCTTTATACCTTAATGAAAGGTAAATTAATTCAAAACAAGTACTATATTTTACAAACTTTAGGCAAGGATCAGTTTAGCGAAACTTTTTTGGCTAAGGATCGAAGTGAATTTTCATTCTGTCGTTATGTTATTAAAAAATTTCGACCAATTTTAGGCAATCCTTATGTAGAGGGAATGAGGCTTTTATTTAACCAAGAAGCTACTGTTTTAAAACGCCTGAGCGGTGAAAATTCGCAAATTCCACGACTGTATGAATGCTTTATGGACGGGGAAGATTTCTATTTAGTTCGTGAATGGATCGACGGCGTTACTCTAGAACAAAAAGTACAGCAAGAGGGTGTAGTCTGTGAAGCAGATGCTAGGCAAATCTTAGATAGTATTCTCCGAGTTCTCAAATATATTCATAGTTACGACATTGTTTATCGTCAGCTAAAACCTAGCAGTATTTTACTCCGTAAACAAAATTGGCTGCACCAAGGCAGAAAGCAAGATTATCTACCCGTGCCAATTTATTTTGGCGGTGTCAAAGAATTAGCCAAAAAACCAGAAAAATTCTATCGAGAAAGTTTTGCACTTGCTAACCAAAAAGAATATGTTTCTCCAGAACAAGAAAAAGGACAGTCAGTTTATGCCAGCGATCTCTATAGTTTAGGATTGACAATCATTTATTTGTTAACGGGAAAAACCCCCGCAGAGCTAAACCACAGTTCTTTTAACAATAAACTGCTATGGCAGCATGAAGCACCCGATCTAAAAACTAATTTAGCTAGAGTTATCGATCGCTCAATTTGTCCTAGAACTCAAGATCGCTTTACCTCAGCAGAAGAAATGTTACAGGCACTTCATTCTCAACCTGTACTTATCTCTAGATCTTTTGATGATCGGCTGACTAAAAAATCTTTTTTGACTCCTGAAATCAAGCTTGTATCACTGTTGTTTTTTTTGAGCTTGGGAATCATCGGCATTATTTTTAGTTTATTAAACTTTGGTTTGCCCCAGCTATCAGAAAAAGACAAACTAGATAATTCTTCTGCAACCACTGAGAGAATGAAAACTATGTCTGGCGGTTTTAAAACTTCATCTCCTATCAAATCGCTCGATGGCTTAAATATACCTATTTTTCCTGTAGGCACCGATCAAGAGAAAATATTCAATGCTTTAGGAAATCCTAGTATAGAAACCCAAGGCTATTGGGGAAATAGTAAGGCATTTTCCTATTTTAATTTTGCTCCTAACCAAGTTGCCTTAAGCTATTTGGCTGATAAAAAAACACAAAAAGTACGCCAAACAGAAATGACTTTTAATGATTCTGTTGATTTAGCAACAATTCATCAGGCGGTACAAGAGTTGTTGTTAGAAAACTATTCACCAGATGTAGAAAATAAAATCAATCAGGTATTTTTTAAAACAAGTGCGGAAAATCAATTTGAATCTCAAAACTTAGCAGGGGTGATTCAACGCAATAAGAATAACGGTATTTATATTGGTATCTGGGACAAAGGTTTTCATTTGTCTCTATACTGATAAAAAAGATTTAGACGATGAAATAATGATGAAGCAATGGCGGCAAAAAGCAAGAGAACTTAAAAAAGAAATCTATGCTCTTTACTATGCTTGCCAAGATGGAAGAATTCCTTGGTACGTAAAATTTTTAGCTAGTTTTGCGATCGCCTATGCTCTTAGTCCCATCGATCTAATTCCCGATTTTATCCCCGTCTTAGGACTGCTGGACGATCTGATCTTGCTACCATTGGCAATCACTTTGATCCTAAAGCTGATTCCAACTGATATTATGGATGATTGTCGTCGTCAAGCAGAAACAGCGATCGCATCGCCTAAGAGTAAATTCTATCGTCAGACTGCAACCGTAGTTATTATAGGAATTTGGTTTTTGGCAGGTGCTTTATTAGTTTTATGGTGCAAGAATTTGAGTCGCTAAAATGGATTGCCATAAATAAGAAATAAAATTATGCGAATTTTATTAGTAGAAGACGACGATCGCATTGCTAAACCCCTAATAGAAGGTCTAAAAAACGAACGTCATATAGTGGAAGTAGCCAGGGATGGTTTGGAGGGTTGGGAATATGCTCAAGGGGCTGAGTTTGACCTAATTTTGCTAGATCTGATGTTACCAAAACTTGATGGTATTGAGCTTTGTAAGCGTCTGCGAACAGCCAAATCTAAGGCATTAATTCTAATGCTCACTGCTAAAGATACTGTCGATGACAAAGTGATGGGTCTAGATGCGGGCGCAGATGACTATTTGGTCAAGCCATTTAAACTTAAAGAACTAGCTGCCAGAATCAGGGCTTTATCCCGCAGAAGTTTTGAACTCAAACCACAGATTTTTGGCTACGAGGAATTGCAGCTTAATCCAAGTACGGGAGCAGTAACCTATCAAGGTAATCCACTTTCATTAACCCCGAAAGAATACTCGATCTTAGAATACTTTTTACGCCATCCTCAGCAAATTTTAACCCGTTCGGCTATTCTCAATCAGCTTTGGGAATTTGACAACTCATCGGGAGAAGGAACGATTAAAACTCACATTACCAACCTGCGCCAAAAGTTAAAAGCAGCAGGAAGTGAGGATAATTTAATTGAAACAGTTTATGGCATCGGCTATCGTCTGGGTTCACTAGAAAGGATCGAAAATGAAGGATGAGAGCGAAACCTCGATCATTGCAAAATTAGCTATTAATTATCGTGTTCCAAAAGATTCGCTATCGTTTATTTTTATCTAATCTACTTGTTTTGGCTCTAGTTTTTCTGGGGTCTGCTTTTGCGATGCGTTTGGTGTTTGTTCGTAATCTTAGACACCAAGCCAGCGAACGACTAACGGCAGTCGCCGAAGGAACGGCAGCTAATGCAGAGTTTGACAAGGGATATTTAGAATCGGAAACGGAATTTCCGCCACAACAGTTAGAAAGGACGCAACAAGCTTTTCAATGGTTTGATACTCAAGGAAAATTAATTAAACAGCAGGGCAGCAGACGCTATATCTCTACTTTACCCCTTGAAGCCGATCAAACCACTCACGCTCAAATAGACGGAGTTAAGCTTCAGGTTGTTACCTTACCTATCTTTAAAAGTAATAGTAGTCAGCTGATCGGCTATCTCCGCGTCAGTCAGTCCTTGGAAGAAGTAAACGAAACGATCGCCAGGCTTGATACGGGGTTAACTGTAGGTGCAGTTGTTGCCTTTGTTCTTAGTAGTTTGGGTAGTGGCTGGCTCAACCTTCAGGCAATGCAGCCCATTGAAGAGAGCTTTAAACGTCTGAGACAATTTACCGCCGACGCTTCTCACGAACTGCGAAGTCCTTTAATGGCAATTAGTACTAACGCTGAAGTAGCTTTAACTTATCCTCAAGGAATGCGAGCCAGCGATGGCGAAAAATTTCAGGCGATCGCCATGGCAAGCGAGCAAATGTCCCAGCTTACGGAAGATTTATTGCTCCTAACCCGCAGCGATAAAGTTGCTGATTTTGAGTTCAAAAGAATCGATCTAACGGCTTTACTTAGAGACTTGGTTAACCTGTATAAATCTCAAGCAGCAACTAAACAAATCAAGCTCAAGGCTAAGATCGAGAATGATTTATGGTTGGTTGGAGACGAAGCTAAATTAGCACGAGCCTTTACTAATTTAATTCAAAATGCGCTTCAATATACTCCTGCTAGGGGAGAAGTTGAAATAAGTAGCGATCGCCTTGGTCGAGAAATCATGGTAACTGTAGAAGATACGGGAATTGGCATTCAAAGGGAACATCTCGATCTAGTCTTTGAGCGTCTGTGGCGAGCAGATCGTTCTCGCTCTTATTACCAAGGAGGATCGGGCTTGGGGTTAGCAATTACCCAGGCAATTATTCGCAACCATAAAGGGAAAATTACCGTTACCAGTCAGGTAGATATTGGAAGCTGTTTTACAGTGTATTTACCCATAATTTCTAATTTTTAATTAGATGATCTAACTGTAAGGCGATCGCCGAATAAGCCAACCAGAATCAAGAAATAAGATCTCTTATCAAGAAGGGTTAAGACCATGGTATAGATTACTCATTTCATGGGAAGATAGACTACGGCTTTTGCAAAACGATATCGAGGTTTATAATAATGTCTCATCTTAGATTAGGCGATACTGTGCCTGATTTTACTCAAGCTTCTAGCATGGGAGAAATTTCCTTTTATGATTGGGCTGGAGATAGCTGGGTAGTCCTTTTCTCACACCCCGCCGACTATACCCCTGTCTGTACAACTGAGTTAGGTGAAGTAGCAAAACTCAGATCAGAATTCGATCAGCGTAACGTCAAAACTATTGCTTTAAGCATTGATGATGCAGATTCTCACAAAGGTTGGGTAGGTGATATTGACGAAACTCAAGGAACAAAAGTTGATTATCCCATTTTGGCGGATGCTGACAAAAAGGTTTCTGACCTTTATGACATGATTCATCCTAATGCGGATGCTAAAGTTACAGTCCGTTCAGTATTTATTATTGACCCCAATAAAAAATTACGTTTAACTTTGACTTATCCTCCAAGTACAGGTCGTAATTTTCCTGAAATCCTGAGAGTAATTGATTCATTACAGCTAACAGACAATTATCAAGTTGCAACTCCTGTTAACTGGAAAGATGGTGAAGATGTGGTGGTTTCTCCAGCAATTTCTACTGAAGATGCTAAGAAGAAATTTCCCAAAGGTGTTGAGGAAATTAAGCCTTACCTAAGAATGACTCCCCAGCCTAATAAGTAGGTGGGTCAGATTAATTAGAAGATGCTTTAGTAGAGAATTGGGGCATAGGGAACAAGAGAGATCGCTAATCGCCATCAAAATTTATCTTGTTTCTGGTTTTGCGTTTAATTCCGCCTGCCTACTCAATCTAGAATCAGATGATTAATTAGAGATTAGTCATGACAATAATTAACTAAGGTATACGAAACCTGCCCTTTTTTGGTCTTGAAGACATATGCTAAAGCTTTCAAGAATGAAATAGCCCTGGGGCTGTTGACCAACAGCCCCTATAATATTTATCTAGATTTATCTAGCGAGATTCTCTGGCGTTTGAGGTTCAGCAATTGTTCCTGTACGAACAGGTCTGGGTTTTTTCGCGCCAACAGAAGCACCGATCAAAGATGCAGCTAGACCTAGCAGTGAGCCGATAATAAAATACCAAGCTGCTGTGTCTAACGCATTCTCTACTTTAGCAGTTGGTATATTTGGGACTTGGTTAGGAACGGTAATACCACCAGGTTGTTGTGCCTGATTTAATACTTCTCCTGCGTTAGAAGCTACTACTCCAAAAGCTCCTGATACCCCGCTAGCAAGTAACCAAGCACTAAGAGCTAAGGTTGTCGCCCAGAGAATCAATCCGTGTAGCATTGCTGTTTTACCATTCATCGGGCTACAGCCAGCAGCAGCTACCCAACTACCAATAAATAGAGCAATTAATAGAGTAACAACTGTCCAAATACCAGTTACAACACCAGAGTTAGCAGTGATTAAACCGATCGCAGTACCCAAAGCACTAAGAATTAGCTGAGTGGCGATCGCCACAAAAATCCCACCTAAAATAGGTCCCCACCTAATTCGATCTCGGTCGTCTGGAATAGCAATTGTTTCTACCACTGTATTTCTGTTTCCGACTGGATCTGTATAAGCCATAATAATTTGTTCCTATGTTGAATTTTGTTTAGTTGAGATGATTAAAAGGCATTCCCACGCCAGTTAAAAATTATTGATTATCTGCTTCTCTAAGTACTTTTATTTAACTACAAAATGTCTTTGTGTATGTATTAAAGATTAAGTAACAATAAGAAAGCTAGATAATAGTTTCAAAGATTAAAGCTGTAAATATGACAGATTAAATATTAAAGCAATCATAATCGCGATAATTTTATGAATGATGAGTACGGCGATCGACAATAATTACTTCGGGATGTTCCGAAACAATTTTGTAAATAACCCACTCTCGAACACCACAGCCATTTAAGATCTTCTCTGCACCTAATAGATCTGCTGTGTTACCTTCAACCATGATTAGATACTCACCTTGAGCAACCAAATCGTTATACAGTCGCGCCGTATCAACAGGAATATCTAGGTGAATTAAGGCATTAGTCAAACTAATTACAGTTTCGTCCCTAGAAATCTCCGAGTCTTGAGCAACGCTGCTAATACGGGTCTTAAAGCGATCGCGTAATGATTCGCATAGTTGCGTACCTACTATTTTTCCTTCTTTCTCTGTATTGCGAGCAATTACAAAAACTTGCTCTAGAGAAAAGTGTGACTTGTCTAGCTCTTTTAGTGCGACTTCGGCATCTAAAGCATTCTCAAAAATGCCAATTGCCCTTTGATGTTCTGTCATATTTATTGATGCTTAATCTAAAAACACTCTCAATAAATGAGAATTGATAATTTATCTTCTTCATTTTTTAAGGTTTTTTTATCCAGCAAAGGACAGATCTTTATTTATGGTTAAAACTTCATATTGCTTATATAGAGAGGCTTTTGGCTGTTTTAATCGTAAATACTTCTTAAGGCTGACGTAAAGCATTTAATTGCGATCGCAAGCGATGATTTTCTTCTGTAAGCTCTAATACCATTGCTGCACCTATTAGATTTAAGCCTAAGTCTCTTCGTAGACGCATAATTTTTATTACTCGCAAGGTATCTTCTTGTCTTAACATTGAGCCTTCTGGTTCAATTACTCCCAGCCGAATAAAACACTGAATTGTAGTAATCGAAGTTTGGGTAATAGTAGCGACGCGCTCAAAACTAATTAAAGCATCGCCCTGTTGGGAAATTACATCGCGTGACAAACTACTCATAATTTAATATTCTCCAAACTTTTGCGGGGTTTATAGCTACTAGCCTGCTGAATCTTTTGATAATATTCTTTTTCTGTATCGCTAATGTCTTTGGGAGTAACAATTTTTAATTTCACCAGCAAATCGCTACGTTGTTTGTTAGGTTTGCGCCAGCCTTTACCTTTCAATCTCAAAGATTGTCCCGAATCAACCCCCGCAGGAATTTTCATCGTTACTTTGCCATCTGGAGTAGGAACAATAATATCTGTGCCTAATACAGCTTCTTCTGGGGTAATGGGGATTTCGACAACCAAATTATCACCTTTGAACTTAAACAAAGGATGGGTTTGTAGTTCAATATTGAGATATAAGTCTCCTTGCTGTCCTGAAAAAGGACTTGGTTGTCCCTTACCTTTGATTCGTAGACGGCTACCTGTTTTAGCCCCAGCAGGAATGCGAACTTTGACTGTTTCATTGCCAATGCGAAACTGTTTTTGTGTCCCGTGAAAGGCTTCAGAAAAGGTAAGGACAATTGCAGCTTCACTATCTTGGGTAGGCATATCACTGTAGCCATCAGCAAAACCACCAAAGCCTCCAGGGGAGGTACGATAACTATAGCTACCTCTACCTTGGCTGCTAGCAGTGCGACCTAATATATCATTAACAAAGTCGTCAAAGTTTCCATATTGACTAAAATCAAAACCGCCGACATCTACATTGACTCTTGTACCAGTACTTCCTGACGGTGGTGCGCCTCCTTGTCCTGCTTGCTGCCAATATTGTCCGTATCGCTCGTATTTGGCGCGTTTTTCAGGATCGGATAATATTTCTTGCGCTTCATTTATTTCTTTAAAGCGAGCTTCGGCTTTTTCATCTCCTGGATTGAGGTCAGGGTGATATTTCCGCGCCAGTTTACGATAGGCTTTTTTAATCTCCTCGGCAGAAGCGTCTTTATTTATACCTAGCACTTGGTAATAATCTTTAAAGTCGGTTGCGGCCATTTTTTACATTGAGCAAATAAACATTTATCATTGAGCATTGTCCAGTCGTCATCTTTGATTGTGTAACTAGAATCAATACTGCTAAATTAATTTTTCTTATTTACTAGAATAATCGCAAACATGAATTGACTGCATCTATAATTTGGCTATAAAATTTCAGCGATTAATAATCTGATGGCGTTGCATCCCGTAGGGATGAGAGGAAAACAGAATTACCATTGCCAGGAATGCGATCGCCAATTTATCAATCAATTTATCAATCAGTATACTAAGGCGGGTTATTCTTCATCGGTGATAGAAAATTGCCTAAAAATGTACGTCAATGGATTAGGTTTTCGGGTAATCGAGAGAGTTACAGGCGTTAACTACAATACTATAATTCGGTGGGTTAGAAAAAATACAATCGCTTTAAAGTCATGCTCCAGAAGCAGAAGAAATCCCTGAAATTTCACTAAATGTATTTACTTATCTAGTATTTGTTTGCAAAGCTTTTAACTGGTTATTTATGTGGTTAGAATTGTTCGTGAGGTGTCGCTTTAGAGAGATTTTTAAGCACCCAAAAGCTAAATATAAACGTTATTCCTTGACTCTTTTTTGACTCCCTATTGTTCAACTATTTACTGGGCTTTAATCTCCGAAGTGCGTAGAATAGCGATTTAATTTTGGTATAACCATTAGGTTTGAGCAATCGCATCAGAGCGATCGCAAAACTGAGACGCACATATTCTTTAGAAAAACGTAACTGGGGATAGTGTTTAAGAGCCTGTCGAAAAAAATAATCGGCTTTTTGATAATCTTGGCGATCGCATTGTAGTGGTTTCCAGGCCAAACACATATAAGCCAAACCATAGCTTCGCTTTTTTAAATCAAGTAGCTCTGGTGGAGCAGAAGCGAAAGCCTTTTCGATAACTAAATTAAAGCTTTTTGACATTGCCTGCCAATTTTTGGAACTACTAGCCGAACGTTGTCGATAATATACTAAAGATTCTTTAACTACTTTAAAGGGGTAGCAAGTTGCTATCCTCAGCCACATATCCCAATCTTCAAAGGCAGAGCCTAGATTTTGATCGAACATTCCACAAGCTTCAAAGCAGGAACGACGAACCATAGGAACGCTACCACATTCAACTATATTGTGGGCAGTTAGCTCTTGCCAAACATGACCCTCCATGCAGTTGTTAAAGGTTCTGCCTGTAGATTTTCCCTGCTCGTCTATATAAGCAACCCAAGTGTATACCAAGCCAACTTCTGAATTTGCTTCTAAAATACTTAACTGTTTGACAAGCTTAGTTGGCCCCCAAAGATCGTCATCGTCTAGAAAAGCAATGTATTCTCCTTGGGCATTAGTAATTCCTGTATTGCGGGCAATGGAAGAACCTTTATTGGTTTGATTAATCAATCTCAAGCGAGGATCGCTTAGGGAAGAGACATACTGTTCTGTTTCATCAGTGCTGCCGTTATTGACTACAATACAAAATTTTTATAGGTTTGCTGAAAAACACTTTCTAGTGTTTCCCGAAGATAGGGCAAGGAATTGTAGGCAGGAATAACTATAGTGATTTGAGGCATTTTTTGACTCTCTATTGTTAAGTGTTTGTCGAGACTTGAATCGCCAAAGTCCGTATAATCGCGATCGCATTTATCTGCAACTATTCAGCTTTTAGCCATTGCCTAAGAGTTATTTTTAAATCGAGACATTTAGTTTCCAAAAAAATCTTCAACATAGTTTATATTTCTAAGCTCATAAAATTATTAACTAAAAAGATTAAAGTTCAGCTTTTGGTAACAAGTTCTGAATTAATTGATTTCTGCTGTAGAAAATATGTGCGATCGAGTTTTTCTTTTCGCAACACTGCCTTATATTGTTATTTTGAAAATGAGTTTAAAATTTATTGCCAATATTTGCGATCGAGGTCAAGCCTATCATGATTTTCATCAATACTGTCTCAGTCAATTAGTACTTAAAATGAGTCTAGATGTCTCGCGATATGCCCGCGATCGCTACCGCCTGTGGCTAATCAACGAACCTAGCTTAAGCAGACAACCAGAATTAACTCCTGCCTACAATGATGTTTATTTAAACAAAGTAATTCAGTGGCTATATCCTAATTGTAATACCGCTTTGATCAGTTTCCACGGACGAAATAATAACGTTTGCAGTAACGCTCAGATAGAGCATCATCGAGATACTAGTTTTGCCTCTGATACTGCGAGATTATTGAACTTAGGCGATGTGGCTAATTTCAGCTATAGTGATTGCCGAATCAACAATAGTTCTAATGCCTGTATCAATTATTTACTCCATCCTGGTGATTTAATTGAATTTCACTGTAAGCATCTCCATGCCTGCACCTATATTCAAGGTCAACTGGCAAACCTATCGAGTTATGGGTCAGGTTTCAAGAGAACTAAATCAAATCGGCAATAACATCAACCAAATAGCCAAAGTTTTGCATACAGAACGCTTAGAAGGTGGTTCTGTCCCTGCTCATTATCCTTTGCCAGAAGAGTTAAGTGACATTAACACTTATATCAGCAGCGTCAATAAAGAATTGAATATGCTTCGATTGTTAATGGTAGATAAGAACAGAAAATGATTGGCAACATTGCTACTGGCAAGGACTTTCGGGGTATAGTTGACTATCTCCTCGATCCAACTAAGACTCCAGTACTTATCGATACTAATTTAGCTGGGTTTAATCGCCATGAGATGATTGCCGAACTCAAGCTTTGTGCCGAACAAAATTATAGATGCCAAAAAGCAGTCAAACACATCTCAGTTGCTTTTGCTCCTGAAGATGGAGAACAGGATTATTGGACTGTAAAAGATATAGCTGACACGATTAGAGAAGAACTTGGTTACGATGATAATCAGTTTATGGTAGTACGTCACGACCGCATTGACCCAGGACACGATCGCACTCATAATCACGATCATTTTCATATTTTGATTAATGTGATTGATTTTGAAGGTCGCCGAGTTAAGGATAGTTTTGAGCGGAAAAAGTTAGAAAAGATTTTGAGAGAAAGAGAAGTAAACCATAATTTGACCCACGTACATTCTTCAGATCGACGAGGATATAAGGCTACCTCTACAGGACAAGTACAGAGGATGATGCGAGAGATTGAAGAATACCAAAAGCAAGAAAGAGAAGAAAAACCAAAAGTGCCTTACACTATCAAAATTCAATCAGGTATTGACTTAGCTAGCCACGACCGCCCAAGCTTGTCAATATTCATAGCTCGTTTACAAAGGTTACAGATTGACCCCAAGTTTCGGATTGAAGATAACGTAGTCAAAGGAATTAGCTATAAGCTGCAAGATTTTAAAGTGAGGGGATGTAAACTGCACAATGCAAGTTTACCTAGGCTTTTGTCACACAGGGTAAGTTTCGATCCCGAACGGGATACCGATGCAATTTTGATGGCTAATCGTAATGAAATAGTTGAATTAGAGCCAAAGCTAGATGTTAGTTGGAATATGACTAATATACGAAACTATATTCCTTTGAAGATGAAGCAAATGCTCGACCAAATCTTTGGCGAGTGGGAATCAAATATAGCAAAAGAAGCTCAATCAGAAACCAGAAAAACTATTCACACCAAGCCCGAACCTAATTCCGAACAGACTAAGGAAAAAGAGCGAGTCTGGGAAATAGGTTGAATTTTATAATTTAAAAATCTGAATTTTGATTTGTATCTAGCCAAAATTGTCAACGATCGGATTAAGATAGTGAACAATTAATTTGATTCATTTAATTTTATGTAGTTCAAAGAGGAAGAGGATGGAAAAAGGACTTTATTTAAGAGGAGTAATGGATTTGCTTGGTTTGTCAGAATCAGCCGTAAACAAACTGGTTGACGATGGACACATCAGTTTTAGTCGAATTGAAACCAATGGCAAAAGAGTATTTAATAAAAATACTGTCCAAGAATTTAAGTCTTCTCCTGTATATCGCTCTTTGAAAAAACAGTCAATCGTTGTCTATTTACGCTGCACCACTAAAGAACAAGAAAAAACTGTACGCTGTAAAATCAAGCAGTACTGCAAACAGAACAATTTTAAGGCTAACATCATATCTCAGTTAGATCGGGGTAGACAGGAAATAACTCAAGAAAGCTATAGAATGGCTATTAATTACATATTTGATTCTTCAGGAATTTCAGGACTGATATATTTTGGAGATACAGATGATGTCCTCCAACTAAAAAAAATATTTCAATTAAGAGAAGGGACTTTTGTTTATAGCGCTCGAGAAATAGAGATACAAACTTCATCATTAGTGAATGAAGATATTGAAAAGCTGAGTTTTGAGTATGCTTAAGGCGCTTTGTTCGTAACACTTGTAACGACCCTGTTACAGGCGCTCGAAGAAAATTGGACTAGTTTTCGATCTCAATTTCCCCATAGAAATTATTTCGCTGAATAAGCTTATAATCACTAAATAATAAAGAGATAAACACTTGAGCTATAGATAGATTAGTGGCTTCTACAATTTGGAGCATGGTATCGATTTTGGGATTAGTTTCAAGACACCTTCTTATTCGCTCTATCCAGGCATTAATATCCTCATCGTGGGCAAGGGAAATGACCTCTGATTCAATTATGTCTGCTTCCAATAAACTTATTGCTTCAGTTGAACTTAATACCTGAGTTTTAATTGATGATTTTCTTTGATATGCTGTTTTTGGCTGGGGAATGAGGTACTTGGCTAAAAATGAAGTACTAATACTTTGTTGAGTTAAAGAAAATAAAAATTGACTAAAACTATCATCAATAGAAGTATCAACAAGATTAATCTCCTGCCGTTGTGCTACTGCTAAAGCTATTTTCGCTTGCTCTACAAGATTAATACTACCCTAATAGAAAAGTTCACCCGATCGCCGCAGCTTTATCTCATCTCCCAACTCAGATGAGTCAATTAAGTTAACTTGTTGAATTATACTACTAAACGAGTAATCCATTGAGTTAGTTCAAATGAGTTAGTTCAAAATCTTGTTGCTAGGTACGTTAGTTTTGCATTCTGGACAATGAACAGGACTTAGCCAATAGATCAGTCCATAACAATCAACCCCATACTCCGTCTCTAGATAATCTAGAAGCTTTTGAATATAAGCCTCTAATTCTGGCTGTCTTAATCCTTGAGTGTGCTGCGGTAACATTTGATGGGATAGCTTGTTTCCTTGATATATTTTGAGAGCGATCGCATGAACAAACTGATGTTTTTTGCCGTAAATCTCAAGCTCTGCTCGGTACGCTTCGGGTAATATAGGCTCTATGGTTGTAATACCTTTTTTCCTGGCAGCATTTTGACGACGTTTAGCATTCACCTTACCAGGATTTTTTAGCCGACTCCGCTTAATACGACAGTTATGACCTACATAACATTCTGGATGCTTTTGTTTTGCCTCTTCCTCTCGGAGATAGTTCTTGGCACAGTAATGGCAAGTAGGGTTAGGTTTTCTTCCCATCACTCAGATTCAAAGCTTTTCTTTCCAATCAATTACTGGCAATTTCTCGATCTTGGTAAAATCTTTGATATTGCTGGTGACGACAGTTAAGCCGTGGAGACGGGCGGTAGCAGCAATCAAAATATCGGGGATGCCAATGGGCGTACCAGCATTTTTTAACTCACTTCTAATATTTCCCGCTAGATCTGCTACTTGGGCATCAATCACCAGATTATTAGTTTTTTGATATAGTTCGGACAATTGATGACGATACTTTTCAATCAAACTAGGCTTATTAGCCAAACCGTAGGCAATTTCAAACTTGGTAATAGTAGATATAGCCAGATCAATAGGTGGAGTACTATGCAGATGTGTCACTACCGCTTGATTCTTTCTTAAGTAATCAGAAACAGTAGTAGTATCTAATAAATATTTCAAAGTTCAATTTCTCTCCAAGGAGTACGATCTATCTCGAACCCTTCTGTTTCTTCTTCACCCCCCCATTCTAGAAATTCAGTACTCCACTGTTTAATACTTTCATATTTATCTAAATATTCTGATAGAGCAGCAACAATAATGCTATTGGTACTTTGTTTGACATCTGCCTTATCCGAGTATTTCTTCAATCTGGTCGACATTTCCTCTGGTAGATAAACCGATGTACTGGGCATACTTAAACCTCCTAATCAACATCTACCAGAAATTATACCAGAAATTATGCTTGCTTGCCTCATTTTAATTTTTGCATATCAATTGCGTATCAAATAACTATTGTATTTAATATAAATATCCAAAAACTGTTTATATAAATAATTACAGCTACTAAGTTTACAATTCCTAGATCTTATTTGGACACTAATCGGTGGTAAAACAACATTTCATATCTAGTTTTTATTTTTGCCTACATCTCATACATAAGCTACAATTAGAGTAGAAAATTCGGTTAATAAACCATGAAAAATACTTTTCTAGCTGAGATAGAAGTCCCCAAGTCCAAACGCAAATCAGCAACGGCAATTCTAAAGCGTATAGAAGCTCTAATTGCGATCGCCGAACCAAAACATTTAGAAATCCTGCAACGTTCGTTAGAGCCACAGGTAGTATCTTCTGCTGAGAAGGAATTAGCTAAAAAGATTGCAGGTAAGGATTACGTTGAGGGGCAGTCTTGGGAGTTGGAACTAGCTAATTTGGAACGTTACTATCAGCGTCGTCGAGAATTGCTCTCAGGGAGCATTACCTCTTCCAAGGTAGCCGAGCTTCTGGGATGCCAAAATAGAGCCACGGTGCGCGATCGCCGTTTGGCTAAGACTTTGCTAGGGGTAAAGGATGGAGGAGTCTACAAATATCCCTTATGGCAGTTTGACCCGTCTGGAGACGATGGAGTTATAGACGGTTTGTCAGAGGTACTGGCTGCTTTAGATGTTTCTGACTTTACTAAACTGAACTGGTTTAATAAACCTCATTTAGCATTCGATAAAAAGACACCAATCGAGATGCTTAAGCAGGGTGAGATTGAAGCTGTAGTAATTGAAGCCAGAGCGGTAGGTATTGGTTGGTAATGGTCGAGTTCATTTGCCTCCACCGCTAAGGAGTGTAGCCCCAAAATTAACAACTTTGAATAGTAGTGATGTGTTGATACGGATCTTTGATCCGACAAAGTATGACGCTACTGACATTAGTTTCCGTAACTATGGACCAATAAGTAGATTCGATCATCATCGAGAAAGTAAAAACAGAATAGATCCTGAGTGAAGTGTTATCTATGCTGGATTTAGCTTATCTTGTTGTTTAGTAGAAATATTTGGTGATGGTGGAGTAATTAGGATCGAACAGCAACAGTTAGCTTTTATTACTCTAAAAGATACTTTCGAGCTACTAGACTTAAGGGGTTCTGCTGCGATGGCAGCAGGAACACTAGCTGCTATATCATCTATTACCGAAAGAGATATTTCTCAAGCTTGGGGGCGCTACTTCTATGAGAATCACCAACTGTATGGAGAAATTGATGGTTTGATTTTTGCTGGAGCGCACAACGGTGAAGATGCTGTCGTTTTATATGAAAGGGCAAAGTCAAAAATGGCATCGGTAAAAGTTGAGATTTTGAATTTAAATCATCCAGATCTTAGAGATACAATTCTTTCTATTGCGAAGAATCATAGCTTAATAGTCAATCCATATTAACAATGGTTCGGACAATTTTTGTAAAAGAGAGAAAAAAAGCCATCCACTGAATTAAGGTAAAAGTGTTGAAAGATTACCTGCAATGGATAGCGTCAAAACAATTATACAAAGCTTACTGATCTCGATGGGGGATTTAACACATCCTCAAAAGAAATTTATCTTGACCTTATTTTCAACTCTGCTTGTAGGTTGCGGTAGAGCTAATTTTGTTAACTTAAGTCGTTATAGTCAAATCAGTGAGCGAACATATCGGCGACAATATCAACGTTCTTTTAACTTCATCCAATTCAACCAAAAGCTAATAGAGCAAGCAATTGACTCTAAATCAGAGGTAATCCTAGCGGTAGACTGTTCTTTTATTCCCAAAAGTGGAAAACGAACCTATGGTCTGGATCGCTTTTACAACGGCAGTGCATCAAGAGCAGAGAAAGGATTAGAGATTTCGGCAATGGCAGTAGTAGATGTAGGCAAAAAAAGGGGATACAGCCTCAGTGTTCAGCAAACACCAGCCAAGAACTCATCTTTAGAGAAAAATGAGCAACCAGAAACGACTAGGATTAATCACTATCTAGCTCAATTAGAAGTAACTGTTCCTTATTTACCCAGCTCCTTTGGAGCAAAAGTAACAAGTAGCAGATAACAGATAGCAATTAAGTAACTCCGAAGTTGGTCTAAAGCGCAGAGCCTGAAAGGCTCAGATCGTCGTCGAAGACGACTGGCAACGCGCAAGCGTTGCGCTCTTTAAAGACGAAAAAAAATAAAACACATTTCTTTGTTTCAATCCTCTTGTTTTAACGAGAGGTAAAATTGCTACTTGCTACTTGCTACTTGCTACTTGTGAACCAGCTCCCTTCGCTATGTAGTCAGTGATGGATTCTACAGCAAAATTAAATGGGTCGAAGGAGTCACCAACCTCAAGCTAGAAGCAATCGGAAAATTACGACGGGATGCCAATTTACGTTATCCCAACCGAGAAGAATATTCAGGAAGAGGACGACCTCGTAAGTATGGCAAAAAAGTCGATTTAACCAACCAAAATAACTTTGAGTTGGTCACTCAATTATCTAACGGTATAGATCTTTACACCGCCGTTGTTTGGTCTATCAGTCTTAAACGCCAAGTTCGGATAGTCTATTTACTCAATAATTCAGCTTCTTCAAGCTATGCTGTTTTATTTTGCACTCATCTTGAGCTTGATGCTTACTCGATTTATCTCTACTATAAATCTCGCTTCCAAATCGAGTTTGTGTTTCGTGATAGTAAACAGTTTACAGGGTTAGCTGATTGTCAGGCTCGCGATCTAAGCAAGCTTGATTTTCATTTTAATGCTTCACTCACTGCGCTCAATCTTGCCAAATTGGATACTGTTCAACAGCATAATTGTTCGACTAATTTTGTTTTTTCAATGGCAAGTTACAAACGCCGTGCGCTTAACTACCATCTGCTTGAACGATTTATTGACAAGTTAGATCTAGAGCCTACTTTAATTAAATCCCATCCCAATTACTCAAACCTTTATGACTACGGAGCTATTGCTGCCTAATTTTGTCCGAACCATTGCTTAGCTAATTGGCAAATTTCCCCTAAGATTTTTATTATCTAAAAAAACTGAGCATAAACAAAATTTGTTTATGCTCAGTATATTAAGGAAGTAATTTAGATGAGTTTACATTAATTCAAAATCACCATCATCATTTTTTTCCATGTCAATGTCCGTAGAATCACCAATACTATTAAGATTAATTGCAACTTCGCCGTTAATAGATATTAAGCCATTTTTAGAGTCAAAAGATATTTGATCGGCATCACTTGTACCTTTGATAACTAGGCTATCTTCACCTAAAGTAAAATCGCCAACTCTATTAATAAAGGTGCCATCAAAGTTTTGAGCATCAAATTCAAATAGATCATCTCCAGCACTACCAAAGAGCAAATCATTGCCAAGACCACCATTAATAGTATCTTGACCGTCACCACCTAAAATGGTGTCATCGCCGAAACTACCGTAAAGATAATCGTCGCCACCTTCACCAAAGATAACGTCGTTGCCTTCACCACCATCAACTAGATCATTTCCTCCGCCAGTAAAAATAACATCACTTCCACCTTCACCAAGAACAATATCATTACCTTCACCCGCTTCAACAAAATCTCCACCAAGTCCCCCTTTGATTAAATCGTCTCCAGCAGCACCCCGTATAAAATCAGGTGCGCCAAGCCCATCAATTAAATCGCCTTTATTTGAACCTACTAATGCGTTGAATCCATCTGTTCCAATTAACTCTAAACCATCAGCTACAAAATCAGCGACGGCTGCGTCTATAGGACTAACAATTGAAGACATAATCTAAAACACTCCCTATTGAATAAACTTTCTTATTTATATGTTCTTTCTTTCAAAATGACAACAGCAAATTGTAAGTTTGAGAACAACAAACTTTTTTTATTTCAAAATACTTATAGACCAAAAGTGATTTTGAACACATTATTTTGCATATAAAGTAGCAGGTAATACTTTTCTGTTTAAATTTAAAAGACTATAAATAAAAGCTCGCTATTACTTTTTTCTACGGTGTTGATATTTAAATAACATAACTATTAAGTATATTCAACTACACTGTTGAGTATATTTAACTACACCATAAAAAAAGTGCAGACGTGGTTGCAGTCATCAATCCTTTACCTGATAGTATAAAGCCGATATCTAGCAGCAATTAGCATATATATTCCGTAGGCAATAAATCCACTGCCAATTAATCCCAACCATAACCAGCCAAAAGGTTGTGCTGCTAAAAGCCGAAAAGCGTGTTGTAGCCCTCCTGCAAAGTTGGAATCAGACGCAACCGAAGCGAGAATCAAACAACCACCAGTGATTATAAAAGCAATACCTCTGGCTGCTATGCCAATTTTTCCCATCAGCCTAGCACAGTATTCTAATCGATGATCCATATTAGCTGAGGTGAATTTACTAATATACGAACCAGTATAAGCACCTTGAAGATAGGCAATTCCCACGCCAGTTACGGCAATCCCTGCCATCAAAACTATAGCTTCTCCTATAATTGGCTGCTCAAATAACTTTTCTACCGAGTGCTTAATTTTATCGTCATATTTTCCCAATTTAAAGACCACGTTCAACGCTGAATAGGCTATCCCAGCATAACTCAAGCTACTCATTATATAGCCCATTCTTTGCAATATGCCTTGATAACTAAAATTTGCAGCGTGTCCAGGATAAATTATTGCCTGAAGTAACCGACGTATTACGTAGCCAAGCAAGGCAACTGACAATAGGCACAAGATTACGCTGCCTAAAGGCTGTCTTGATAGGTGTTTTAAAGCAGTGTAAGTTCCTGCTGCCTTTTTTTCTGGCAAGATTGCTGCTTCAATCGCTAGAATGCCAATCAAAAAGTAAACAACTCCTTTGGCAGCAAATCCTAATAAAATGTATTGTCTTAAGAAAGGATTAGAGACTATTTCTGAATTTGATATTTTTGATGTTGAGGCAGAATGATACTGAGATAATTTTGCTTCTACTTGAGATAATATATTTTCTTGTTCGTCTTTATTAACTGCTTCAGACTGTTCCATTCAACCAAAAATTTTTTTTAACCCTTTCTTAATTAAAGCAGCGATCGCGTTGCTAAAGTAGAAGCTTGATTAATTTAACTAAATTTATTGGCGACAGTTACCACAATTACCACATCTAAACCCTTGTGCTTCTCGCTCAAATCCAAAAGCCTGTAATAAATACCGCCAAAGACATTGCTTAGTTTTTAGATATTGCTGCATTTGATTTTGGTGATGTTTTTGATTGGCAGCCAAGCTGTCAATGGCTAAATTAGATGAGCGTTTGCAGTAATGAAATGGATCTTGCCAAGCTACTAAACCCAAGCTGTGCAAAATACCTAGAGCAATTTCTCCTTGGGGAAACTGTTCTTTAATCTTGGCAACCTCCCCTTGGCTGGGTAGATGTTTAATTAGCTGCTGTGAGGCGCGATACTGTTGTTCTAATTTACGGTTAAAAAACTGACTTCGCTGCTTATCTTCAGGGTTTAATAAGCCAGTAGGTTCGCTAATTAGAGTCAAAGCCTCGGCTGGTTGACCATTTCTGCCACCTCTGCCGACTTCTTGGATATATTCAGCTAATAATTCGGGTGCATGATAATGAACGACAAAAGCTACATCTGGTTTATCGATCCCCATACCAAAAGCCGATGTGCAAATTACAAACTGAATTTTGCCTGAGATCCAGTCTTGTTCAATTTTTCTTCTTTCAGTCGTAATTAACCCTGCATGGTATGCAGCAACAGAATAACTCAAAGATTGAAACCATCTTGCTAAAGCTTGGCTGTCTTGACGAGAGCGAACATATACTAAACCAGATCGCTTTTGTTTAGCTTGAATAAACTGCAACATCTTTTGTTTTCTGCCTTTGGGTGTCCAGACCGTTTTAATGTTTAAACTGAGATTAGATCGGTAAGGACTAACTAAAAAAGTCTCAGGCTGCTTTAACTCCAAAGCTTTAATAATCTCTTGCTGTGCTTGAGGATCGGCTGTCGCGGTAAAAGCGGCGATCGCAATTTTTGTGCCAGTAGGCTTAGATTTTAATAAGCTAGGGCGCACCGCCCCCAAACGACGATAAGCAGGGCGAAAAGTAGTTCCCCACTGAGTTAAGCAGTGTACCTCATCTAAGATGATCCCCGTAATTTTAACTTTTGGTTGGGAGATAATTTTCCAAACTGGAATACTCAATAAAGTTTCAGGAGATAAATACAAAAGGCTCAGTTTTTGCTGTTCGATTGCTTGTAAAGTTTTTTGCTTTTCACTTCTAGACAACTCACTGTGTAACAATGCCCCAGATAGTCCCAGATGTTTTAACTGGTTAACCTGATTTTCCATTAGGGCAACTAAAGGAGAAACCACCAGCGTTAAACCTGTTTGCAACAGCGCAGGTAACTGAAAGCAAATTGATTTACCGCCACCAGTAGGCAAAATAATAAAAGCATCTCGACCAGCTAAAAGAGTATTTATGATCTCTCCTTGGGGCGGTCTAAAGTCCTCATATCCCCAAACTTGTTTAAACTTCTCTTTAATAGCCTCGTGATTAGTATCTCTGTTTATTTTCTCCTCTTCCCTCATCCCCTATCCCTCATCCCTTTTCTCCAGATTGCCGAATTTTAAGCCATAAATCTCGATATTGTTGTTCTGTTTTTGCCGACAAAGGTAATAAAAACTCGCTCTTTGGCGAATGTAAAACCTGAGAATTTGACAGCAGATTATCTTTCAAATCTGAAGGTAATTCTTTTGGTTTGATGGTTGACAGAATTGGTGAAATCCCATCAGTAAATAAAGATATTTGTTCTGCTGCTTTTGGTTGCCAACAAAAGTCAATCCATTCGGCAATGGTCTTAAAAGAATTGCTATTGTTTGTTAGTTTTGATACTTGAGGTTTTACCCAAATATCTGTCCATAAAGAAGCTCCAGAGGCGGGAATTGCTAACTTGATATCAGGATAACGTTTAAGCAAGGGAAGTATATCCGTAGACCAAGCAACAGCTACCCAGGTATCACCTAATATTAATGGTTCTAAATAACGATCTGAACTGTATAATTTTGTTTGTTTATGTAATGCTAATAATTCTGTTTCTAGTTCGGGTACAGAGCTTAAGTTATCGGTATTGTAAGAATGCCCTAATTTTTTCAAAGTCAAACCAATAGTTTCTCTGGGAGAGTCTAAAAGAGAAAGGCGATCGCGTAATTTTGGTTGCCAAAGATCCTGCCAATCTTTAATTGTCAAACCGATTTTGTCTAGCTTTTTACTTTGATAGGCAATTACCGTGCTTCCCCAACGATAAGGTGCGCCCCAAATTTTACCATCAGCAGCCAAGTTCCCTTGGTCATTGCGTTGAACTATTTTTTGCCAAATAGCGGGTAATTTTTGCCAGCTAGCTAAGTCATTGATTGCTAAAGGTTGAATCAGATTTTGCTTAATTGCTGAAGATATCCAGAAATCTCCTAGAGTAGTCAAACTCGGATAGATTGAGGGTCTGCTGAGAATTTGATCAAATAAAGTTCTCTCTGCGTCTGACTCTTTGCCCTGATGCAAATTTAAAAGTGAATCAAAAATTTGTTCTAGTTGAGCTTGAGGTTGAAAATTTACTCTTACCTGCTCATTAATTGCCTGATGAAAGTCTTTAATTAACTGTGGCGGAATAGAATTTTCGAGAAATAATATTTTGAAAGCTGCTTCGCGATTGCTACATCCTGATATTGCCTGAGTTAAAGCTATAAAAGTAGTAGCGTGGATAAAAGAACGTCGAGATAGCTGATAATTCATCAAGATTCAAAACTAAAAATATAAGAGTATAAATACTTAGGTGAAACCTACTGTTTTTGGTAGACCATAGATAGATTAATTAACGGTTTTTAGCTAATTTTGGCGTTTTTAAGTAGTTTTAATATTTTTACCCATAAATTGAGCAATTATTAAATGAATCAGGAATAGTAGTATTTTTTTTAAACAATGCTTTTAGCATATAAAACATAATCATAAATAAATGCCCAAAATTATATGGATACATTGCAAATACAAATCAGCGAACTACGAGCAAAAATAGATACATTACACCAGTTGATTGAGCAAATTGGCACCCAAGTTAAAGAATTAAGTTCTCAGCAGCCAAAGCGCACAGAGCATGATTCTTATTCTCTACCAAACTTTGCTTCAGGCGCAGTTGGGTTTACAAATCGGCATGGAAAATTAGACTATCAGCTTACTCATAAAGATGTTTTGGTAGACGATACTAGCAGTACCAGCAGTGCTAATTCTAACAGCGAAAATTTAGCTCCCGATACCCAAATTCGCCGTTTAACAGCACAGCTTACCGCAGCATACAATCGTATTGCAGCTTTAGAAGAACAGTTATTGACCTATAGAATCCATTCTTGAGTAGCGATAACAAGCAAATAAGGTTTCAATAATGGTAAGCAACTGAGTAGGAGTCCAATTTTGCGAGAGGTGAGCAGCGATCGCGCAGCCACCAGCCCCAACACCTTCTTTGACATATCCTTGTGCATAGGCACGAAAACTAGGGTAGCGAGAAGTGGCAAAATTTAACCCAGTAGCTAATAGGGGGACTCCACCGACAGTTCTAGCCAACTCGACTGTGTTGCCTGTAGGATCTTCTGCTACCCAGCGAGTTGTACCCACTACAATTTGAGACAGTCGAGTCGATACGTTATTCTGTTTGGCGATCGCTTTAATCAGAGCATACACCCCCAGCATTTGTGTTCCACCTGCCAACATCACTCCCGCCTGGAGACTAGCCGCCAGTGCCATCCCTGCTACCACAATTTGCATCGGATCTCCTACTGCTGCTACGGCTGTAAAAGGATCGTTAAACTGATTTAATAAACCTGCTCTATCTAAGCCAGTTTTAACTACAGACCACTTTTGAGCATGATTGCAGTGAGGATGACTACTATTAACCATTCCCTTTGCCTCTATTCCTAAAGCCGTTAATATAGCCAGTGCAGTAGTTGTGCCACCGACAACACATTCACCAATAATCAAATAATCAGTCGTGCTAGCTAGTTTTTCGCCCCACTCCTGACCCTTTTTAAATAGGTGATGAACCTTTTCCAGAGGCAAGGCTTGACCTGAAGAAACGCAAGCAGCAGGGATTCCTTGAAGGTCAATAGTATTTGCGGTTGGTGGATGGGGCAAACCAGCATTAAAAATATAGGTTGGTATATTTAACGCTTCTACTATCCCGCGAGAAATAAAGGTAGGAGACACTCCTGCCGTCAGTATAGGCAAAGGATGTTGGTAATTCTTTTGTACTCCCTTATCTAAAAATTCAGCATCAGCGATCGCTGTATACTCTCGCTCCTGTGGCGTTGCACCCGCAGCGGAAATACCAGGAATTAGTCCCGTGGCGGTAAAGCCCAAAATACAGGCGAAACTAGGCTTTTTTTGCTGATATTTTCTTAACCAATTAACTCCTGAGCGTAGCTGAGTATAAACATGAATCATTTTTGCGAAGCTCTAATACTAAATCCTGTTGGCGTAGGTTAGTTAACTGTTGGGTAGTATGTAGTGCGAACTGGAGTTCGCCGACGTTCTTTTAGAACGGCGACACGCGAAGCGCGTGTGCATGTAGTTTTTTAAACTACAAACGACTAACCACAAACTACAAACTTAATATTTAAAATACTTTTCCCAATCGAATTTAGTATAAGCTCTAAACTTTCTAATTAATAATCTAGTAACACTCTAACCCATTCAGGAGGGCGAGAAATAGGATTATCAAGACGATCTAGCAGCATTAAAGCTACCAAATGAACAGCAAACAAATAAACCAGATTGTTAACTATAATCAAGCCAAAAGCCAAAGTTTGAATCAAGATAAAATTAGGCTCAGCCAAAATCCCTAGTTTTAAAAATAGCCAGTCTGCTAATTGAGTAATTTGAGTAATCACATATATCCAGAGATTTTCTCCTACAAGTATTGAAGTCAGCCAAAAGCGAAAAAATATCCCTAAAGAGCCGATAGCTGCACCAAAAACAATCGAGACTAGCCAACTTACCTGACGTTGCCAACAAGCTCCCAATAGCACACCCATCAAACCATAAGGCATTAAAAAAATAATGCTACGAGTAGGCCCCATCAAGACTAAAAGTAATAACCCTGAAACAATTGCTGCCATCCAAGAAGCGCGATTACCCCGTCTTAAATAAATTAAGGCAATAGGAATAGGAAAGAAAACTTTTAAAACAGGTCCAACAGGAAAATAAAAATTAATTAACCACACCAAACTAGCTGCGCTAGCTAAAAAGGCAGTTTCGACCATCACTATCGTGTTGGTCGGAGTTTTGACCTGCTTGGTTTTTGACTGGGAAGATTTTAATTCGCCAGATTGAGGTAGCTCAGAATCCTCTTGATCGACCCAGTTAACCTCATCATCAAAGGATGAGTTTTTATGGTCTTCTGTAGACATAAGGTTATCTAGTTGATTTAACCAACAAAAATTATAGATAAATAAATATTAGGAGATCTGAGTATCTTAACAGATGGTGTCTTCTAAAGCGGGCAAATCGGGAATACGCATTGAGTCAGCATCTCTTTGAATCAAGCCCTTTTTTTCTAGCTTAGTCAAAACTCTAGTTACGGTTTCTCTAGCTAATCCGCTTAGACTGCTAATTTCTCGATGGGGTAGGTTGGGTATTTCTGTACCTTTTTCCCCTTCTGTACCCTGTTCTTCAACCAAAAACAAAATTGCATCGGCAACTCTAGAAATGCTGTTTGCCTCTCTAAGTTGAAGTCTGCGGTTAACTTGGCGTAAACGCTTTGCCATTAACTGAACTAGGCGAACTCCAGCCATAGGCTCGTTGTTAATCAAATTGACAAAATCTTCTGCTGGTATTCTACCAATCAAAGTCTTGGTTAAGGTAATAGCATCAGTCGAGCGCGGCATTTTATCCATGGCAGCCATTTCTCCAAAAATTTCGCCTCTGCCGATGATATTAAGGGTTACTTCTTTGCCGTCCAGATTGTAGGTACGAATTTTCACCCATCCCTCCAAAATAAAATAGACTGAGCCGCCCCAATCATTTTCGAGTAAGAGTACCTGATTAGCTGGATGAGATATGGTCACAAAATGACCAGCAATTTTCTGTATGCTGTCTTCTGGCAAATCAGACATAAAAGGAACTAAAGCCATTAGTTCTTCAAGATTGATATTAGATTCTAGATAACGGGATTGATCTTCCATAAAGAAATCTATTATTTACTATATTTCGTTCATCATAAATATCTCCTTTGTATCATCAAAAATAGGGAAATAATTAAATCTGCACCAGATATTTAAACAAATTTGATTCCATAGCATCTTTTAAACTCTTGAGAAAATAAACTATTAATATTAAAATATATGATAAACAACTATGTTTTGGCTATTAAAGTCTCTCGATTTTATATATGTCAGCCTATTTTAAAACTGCATAATATTGACATATTTTTTTAGAGCTTTTGAAATTTGTTAAGTTAAATGATCTAATTTGATAATTCTTGAGCATCGAATAATTAGACTAAATACTGAAAAAACATACAACCTTTAAACTTATCGATAATTTTTTGAAGATTTGGTGAAGAACTCCTTAATTCCTGGCAATAGTTACTGTCAAACAAATAAGATTGCATAAAGATAATAATTAAAATCTATTAATTCTTAGACTTGACCCAATTTTATAAATTATTTTTTTCATGACTTCACCTGCTAATTTTCAGCTTAGAGAAATAAAAGTTCTGCCGTTACCTTTAGGACGTAGAGTTCATCCCTCTGTAACCAGCAGACCTAAACGAATACTAGACATATTTGGGGCAATTATCGGGCTAATTCTTACAGCTATTATTGCCATGCCGATAATGATCGCTATGCAGTTTACTGACCCTGGCGCGCTTCTTTATAGCCAAATTCGCTGTGGTTTTGAAGGCAAACCTTTTAGAATTTGGAAATTTCGCTCGATGATTGCCGATGCAGATCTCAAAAAGCACCTGGTAAAAAATCAGGCAAAAGGACACATTTTCAAAAACGACAATGATCCTCGCATTACTGTAATCGGTAGTTTTCTACGCCGTACTAGCTTAGATGAATTTCCTCAATTTTGGAACGTGCTTAAGGGTGAGATGAGCCTAGTTGGGACTCGTCCTCCCACTATTGAAGAAGTTGCTATGTACGATGCTCATCATCTGCAACGTTTAAAAGTCAAACCTGGTATCACAGGGGAATGGCAAGTCAAAGGTCGTTCGACAATCCAAGATTTTGAAGATGTGGTTCTTATGGATTTAGATTATCAAAAAAGATGGTCTTTTCTGTATGATATCAACTTAATCATTAAAACCATTGCCGTAGTTTTGGCTCGCAAAGGAGCGTGTTAAAAATTGAATATAGAAATAAAAAACACTATGATCGATCTTAGCTTCTATGCTCAATTATTTGGCGCAAGCTTATGAATCTTCCCACTTGGATTACTCTATCTCGTCTTCTAGGACTTCCTTTTATTCTTTACCTACTTAATGACCCTACACCAGTCAACCGTTGGCTCTGTGTGGGGATTTTTGTAGTTGCAGCAGGAACAGATTGGGTAGATGGCTATCTGGCTCGCAAACTCGATTTGGTAACGGAATTAGGCAAGTTTCTCGATCCTCTGGTAGATAAGCTTTTGGTTTTGGGTACATTACTGGCTTTAATTGAGCTACAGCTTGTTCCTGCCTGGGGAGTATTTTTAATTTTAGCCAGAGAATTAGCGATCGCAGGTTGGCGAGTAAACCCTAAATTAACAGGCAACAGCAGCATTTCAGGAGCAAATATCTGGGGGAAGCTTAAAACTGTAGTTCAAATTATCGCGATCGCTTTTTTGATTGCTCCCCTAGCTCCTCAATGGAATACTCTAACTATAGTCTTGTTTTGGTTGGCAGTTGCAGTTAGCCTAATCTCTGGCTGGATTTACATTTTGCCTAATATCTCTTCATCTAAAGAAAAATCAATTTCTGAGTGATCCCTGCCTGAAGCTAAATAATCATTTTGAAAAGAGTCTTCCAAACCTGATACCAAGTCATACTTAGGTTGCCAATCTAAATCAGTTTTTGCTCGATCTATATCTGCAAAAAAGTGTTGTTGACGCATGGGAAAAGCCTTGCGTTTACCAAAGTCAAACTTACTAGGGTCGTAATGAACAAGCTTGATATCTTCTGGAGATTTCCCCGCAGCTTCTGCACAGGCGTAGGCTAAACCGTTGAATGTTACATAGCGATCGCCTGAGATATTATAAATCTTGTTAATCGCAGTTTCGTTACCTAAGACACCAGCCATTGCCAAAGCCAAGTCTTGAACATGACCGAACTGGGTAATAAACATCCCGTTACCTGGAATTGGTATCGGGCGATCGCGCACAATACGATCAAAGAACCAGGCTTCTAAATCATTATAGTTTTGAGGGCCGTAAATATAAACTGGACGAATAGAAGTCCAAGGAATACCAGACTCCGCTAAATAGGCTTCAGTATGATGTTTACCTTTATGACGACTATTAGGATCTACCTCATCACCTTCAACATGAGGCATTTGAGAAGATTTTGCATATACCCCAGCCGAACTTACATAGACAAAATGCTTTACCTTGCCATTGAAGATTTCCACCAAAGGTTGAGTATCACTTAATTCTCTGCCGTTGTTGTCAAATATGGCATCAAAACTTTCACCTGACAGCTTTTTCAGTTGGGCTGCATCTTGGCGATCGCCTGGAATCTGAGTTGCTTTTTCTGGTGCAGGATGATTGCCTCGATTGAATAATACAACCTCATGTCCTTGTTCAACCAAAACTTTAGTCAGGTAAACCCCAATAAAGCGAGTTCCCCCCATCATTAAAATTCGCATTACCCACCTCTTAAATAACTTGATAATTGACTAACTTTCAACTTATCAGTTATCTGTGTTCACTTACTAACGATTTGCTTGCGCTTACGCGATCGCTTTCAAAAGTTTGAATAATTAAATCTCTTTGATGAGAAACCTTAAGCTGAGCGCGTTTAGCGCGAACGGAGAGGGGGGGATTCGAACCCCCGTGAGGTTTGACCCTCAAATAGTTTTCGAGACTACCGCATTCAACCGCTCTGCCACCTCTCCAGGTTAAGCATTACATCATAATTATTCTACTGAGGTTTTGCTTTCTTTGCCTATTATGCCTATTATTATTTTACAAAAGCCTGGTTATGTTGCTACGTAGCTTATTTGCTTAACGTTAAAACTTGATTTATAGTTTGATTGCTGTGTTAAGCAAAGAGAACTGCGACTCTTTGACTGTGTAGTAGAATTCTCAAGATTTTGACTCAATCTAGCTTTCGACTCGGCTTTGATTTTTCTCTTTCTCGCTTTTTCTCTTGGAGGAGTAGATACTAGATACACTTGTTCAAATTTAGTTATTAGTGCCAAAAATGGACGTTGTTGAACGTCTAACGCTAAAACAAAATTTTACTTATCTATTTCTATTCATCAACATGGCGATTAGAGATGCTCTCTGACCGAGAGCCTCTCTCGCCATCAAGACAGATTGCTCAAAAGCTAATAGCTAACGGCTAATGGCTCTGAAGCTCCAAACAGAATTGTTATGTATGTCATTACTTAAATCAACAACGCCTAAAAATGCTTTTCTATTTCGCAACAAGTCTAATCTTAAACACCTGTTGAACCCCAACCGCCAAGCTAGAAGCGGCAACACCACCATCTCCATCTGTCACGGTGATCTTAAGATCTTAAGCAAGAAAAAGGTAAAGTGATTTTAAAACCTTGAGGTTGTTTATCATATGAAAGTTTATCTAATTCGTCATGGTATAGCTGCTGAACGAGGAACTTATACTGATGATGAAAAACGTCCCTTAGTTGAGCAAGGTCATTATAAGACCAAGAAAGTAGCAGAACATCTGCTGTCAACTAAATTAAGGTTTGACCTAATTTTGACTAGTCCTTTAGTACGGGCTTATCAAACCGCAGAAATTTTTCAGCAGGTTGGTTTATCAAAAAAAATGGATACTTTTTCTCCTCTTAAACCTCGTGGCGAAATTGAGCAGTGGTTAAGCTGGCTACAGCAATGGCAAGCTGATAACCCTGAAGGAAAACTAGCTTTAGTGGGACATCAGCCAGATTTAGGTAACTGGGCAGAAATGCTGATTTGGGGTACTGTTAAAGGTCAGATAGTAGTTAAAAAAGCGGGTATTGTAGGTTTAGAGCTTCCTGGTATAGGTACGCCAATTTCTCGCAGCACATTGTTTCTGCTTACTTCTCCTAAATGGATTAATTCTTAAAGGGATGAGAGATGAGGTATCTTGCAACTATAAATTTGTAAGATCGAGAAACTAGCATTTGGTAAAAATCAGAAAATGCAAATTGAACATTTTGAAAATATAGATCGCTACTATCAAACTGTAAAAGATTATCTGCTCCAGCAAGAAGCTACTCACTGCTTGATGTTAGGGTTGTGTTCTCAAAAAGATTTCAAAGAGCAACCATATCTAGCTGTAGTTAAGGAAAATAATACTGTTGTAGTTGCTGCTTGTATTACTCCACCTCATAAACTAATTCTATCCCAATCGTTATCTAAAGACGCGATCGCTCTTATTGTCAGAGATTTGATTTCTCGGCAGGAATCTTTGCCTGGTGTTATCGCCCCCAAACCTGAAGCATTGGCTTTTGCTCAACTGTGGCAATCACTGACTGGGCAATCTTTTCAACTGGGTTTGGCACAACGTATTTATCAGCTAGAAGCCGTAAAACCAGTTAATAAGACTGATGGTTATCTGCGTTTGGCTACCCAAAGCGATCGCTCTTTATTGATTAGTTGGATTAAAGCTTTTACTGAAGAAGCACTTGGCGAAAAGGAATCAGAACAAAATTATCAAAATTGGTGCGATCGCCGTTTCAGCCAGAATAGTTTATATATTTGGCAAAATGACCTTCCTGTATCGATGGCAAGTTTTAGCGGTGCAACTCCTAACGGTATCAGAATTAATGCTGTATATACTCCTCCAGAATATCGTCAAAAAGGCTACGCAAGCTCTTGTGTTGCTGCTCTAAGTCAGAATTTGCTAAATCGAGGATACAAATTCTCTTTTTTGTTTACCGATCTAGCTAATCCCACCTCAAATAGTATTTATCAAAAAATTGGCTATACATTAGTGTGTAATTTTAGTACTTATTGTTTTGGAGACTGATTACTAACTAATTTTTGTTACCATACTTACTTGTTTGTACAATTAATCTCGCAACCAAATCAGTCCTACTAGCTAGTAGTGCGATTACAGCATTTAATAATTATTAACTTCAATTACTTCCCCTGGTAAAATCGTATTCAAAGCTTCACGCACTTTTGATGCTAATGGCAATAAATCAGACAGACGATTAGTATGCGCAACCATAACTATTAGTCCGATACTTGCTTGCTGTAAATTTTGCTCATATTTCAAATTTTGGTCAGAAGTCAACAAAACAGTAAATCTTTCCTCAGACATTAGTTTTAGCAATGCTCCGTTTTTTCTTCCCGACCAGCCCATTTCCACAACCGTTTTAATATTAAAATTGGAAAATTCACGCTTTAATAGTTTTGGAACACATTCATTAAGCAGGATTCGCATAAGCAATAAGCATTTCTTTTGCTAGTTCGAGAACTAAAATAGCATCTTGTTTAGTAACACTTGGAAAATGTTCGATAAATGTGTTTAACGAATCTCCTGCTTCTAGATAATCAAGCAAGTTTTTGATTGGTACACGAGTTCCTCTAAATACAGGCGTTCCTCCCATAATATCTGGATCGCTACAGATAACATTACTTTTGGTTGTCATAACAGAATTGATTTATCTGCGGAAATTGATTCTTTACTTATCATAACTTTACCGAATAAAACAATCCCGTCCTGTTAAATCAACTAAAAATATGAGAATCTATGGAAATCGACAGCTAAAAACAGTTCCAGGACAAAGAACTCGTCCCACTTCAGCTAGGGTAAGAGAGGCTTTATTTAATATTTGGTGCGATCGCTTGACCGATAGTCGTTGGCTAGACTTGTGTGCTGGTAATGGTTCGATGGGGGCAGAAGCTCTCTGTCGCGGTGCTAGCAAAGTAACAGCCATTGAACAGTACGGCAAAGCCTGTAACATTATTGAGCAAAATTGGCAGCAGCTAGCCTCTCCAGAACAGTCTTATAAAGTAATTAAGGGAGACGTATTGGTTAAAATAAATAGCTTAGAAGGACAGCAGTTTGACTGGATATATTTCGATCCACCTTACGATCATAGTTATTTATATCTGCCAGTTTTAAAAGCGATCGCAACTCTTGAATTAATTACCCCCGAAGGTGCGATCGCAGTTGAATATAACCCCAAACTCTGGCAAGCTAAAGAAATACCAGGGTTGGAGATCTATCGCACTAAGTCTTATGGAAATACCAGCTTAAGTTTTTATGCGGTTAAGCAATGAACATTATTTAGCATTTATCAATTCTCGAATCTAGCTAAATACATGACCAAATTATTTATTAATAGACCTCTTGCATGAATAAAATATTAGCCTTCTTATTACCTACTACCTATTACCTCTTGGAAAAGTAGTTTATGGTGATTTGTGCAAGAGGTCTAATGAGGGTTTTGAAGAATTTGACTGTGGAGTAAATTCATCGAGCAACTTCATGATTATGACCGCAGCAGGGATAGCAAAGATCACACCAATAACGCCTAACAGTTCACCCATAATTAAAATTGCTACGATAACGCCAATTGGATGTATGTTTACTTGATGCCCCATAACTAAGGGTTGAACAATATGAGCATCAATTTGGTTGAGGATCAAAAATAAAATTATTACCAAAATTAATTTTACTGGTGAGATAGTTAAAGCAACCAGCGCCGGTAAAAAGCCTCCAGCAAAACTACCAACATAAGGAATTACCTCTAGCAAACCAGCAATAATACCAAAAGATAACGCCAAGGGAATGCCGAGAATCCAAAGTCCTATTATCGTACCAACACCAAGAAACAGCATTGCCCATAGTGTACCAGTCATCCAGCCTTGAAGCCCTGATGTGATATTTTTGAGGATGCGCTTTGTTTGCTGATGATGACGGCGCGGTGTAAATCTCAACAGTCCGTTAATCAGAAATTTGGGGTCACTGGTAATGTAAAGAGCTAAAACAACTGTAGCAAACACCTCAATAGTAATCCCAAAGACTTGTGCTAGCATCTGGGGTAATGAACCGATAACACCATCGATAAAATTCTTTAATTTACTAATTTCCTGAGAAAGATCGGGAACAAGTTGATATTGCTCGTGGAGGTTGTGAGACTCTGAGGTTAAATTGTTGATGTATTGTGGTAATTGTGAAGATAGTTTTCCCACCTGATCCAAAAGACTAGGGACAATAACCAAGGGGAACATTATGGTTAAACCAATGATGGCAACGGATAGAATTAGAACTGCTAGCCAAGGCTTTTTTACCAATTTTTCTAGCTGATGCAGTAAGGTTTGAAAAACTAGCGATAATAAAATGGCGATCGCAATAAGCTCTAAAACCGCGCGAAGTTGGTAGAGGATGAGGAGAGATAATAACAGTAAAACAGCAAACGGCGCACCTTGAGTAAGTCTATCCATCAAAGAAAGAGATTGTTTTTTAGTCATCGCTTTATCTCTGGCACTGGTCTTGAAGTTGGAAATGTTATTATCTCAATGTTATACCAATTTTTGAACCTAGCGAGAGACTTGGGTTGTATTAGGATGTAGGATGTGGGATCGCATCCCTTTTTACTGCAATTTGATAGTTACGTCCTTCCCAGCTATGAGAATTGCTCCAGAAGAAAGTAAACTCGATCGCTGTTGCTTTAGTATCTGAAATCGTCAGATCGACAAAATAAATAGTCAAAGCTGTAGTACTTGACGATGTATCTTTGTTCGTTTGCCAGTTATCCCGAGTCCAATGGAGTTGGAAAGGTGCGGTTGCTTGAATACGTAAGGTGTGTTCTGGATCGATCTTCTCTACTTGACGGTTGAACTTCCAAACTTCTAAAGATTTACATTTACTGCGATCGCCTAAGTACCGCTCGGCAACTTCGGGGATCGAATCAAAAACCCGACCATCACTAGTAGAGCGTAGGAGTTTAACATATTCCGCCTGCGCCCATAACAAAGGCATTGCCGAACCTGTAGGTCTTCCTAAATACATATGGGCATCGGGCAGATCCTCTTCGTCCCAGGCTTGTTCTGGTAATAATCCTGTATCGGTAGCAAATCCTTCCATTGCTTCAATATAGGGTTTTATATCGTGTCCTAATGCCAGCTCGTAGTGTCCTCGTTCCCCGCTTAATAACGGCCAACCCCGTCCAGTCCCCCAACCGTCATAAGCACTTCCGTCTTCTCTTTGTCCGTAGCCATCGTGATTGTAACGATGCCAGAGTAAACCAAAAGGAGTATCTACTTTGAGAACCCGATCGATTACCTTGACCGAATTGACAATAATCGGGTCATCAGCAGCGCGAATACCGTAGCGAACCAGTTGCAAAAAGCCTCCATCGACAATTTCTTTGGCGGGAAAGACATTTTTCTTATTAGGAGGACGGCTGGTAAGATTTACAGTTCCGTTGTTAGGATCTTCGTTGGGATGGGGACTGCTAGAATCTGCTGGCGTAATCCGAATATAGTGCTGTTTAATGCCTGGAACTAGTGTTCCTTTAGTCGTCACCGTCCAAGCTTCAATGTGGCATTCTAAAAAGTCAGCATATTCTTCGATAAACCGAGCCGTATTTTCATCTCCGTGTTCGCGTACGATACAGGCAGCACAAATTAAGGCCGCAATACAGGCAGCTAGAGTCGAAGGAGAATAGCCACTATTTTCTTCCCATCGCTCCTCTTGAGTAGCTGGCCCTTGGCGAATTAAATACTCTGCTGCACGCAGAATCATCGGATAAATATCGAAGTTAGAAAGTGCGTTTTCTTGGTGTAGTTTGCGCGCCAGTAGAATGGGAAAAGCAACTTCATCTAATTGAATTCCCGTCCAGTAAGCTTCACCATCGATCCAGAAGTTTTGGGCGAAGCCGCCATCTTCTTCTTGGGTAGTGGCAAGATAAATCAGCGATCGCAAGGCTATAGCGTTGTGTCCTGCTGCCATTAATCCTGCTGCCGAACTAACCATATCCCGCGTCCAAACAAGATGATAGCCGCCGCGATCGCTGTCCCCTTTAGATTCACCCCAGGGAATTGTCAGAGAAGCAATCAAAGCACCAGGATAAGTTTTATCTTCGTGGGTCAGTAGTAGACTATGGCTAGTGTGATATAGCTTACCTTCATCGCCAGAAACTTTTTCTAAAGGCAAAATGTCATCACAAGTACGCGACCACTGTTTTTGATAGTCTTGCTGTTGCTCTTGAAAAGGAGTTGACAACGATTGCCACAAGGTTGAAATAGCGTTGTGAACGGTAGTGCCAAAAGCAAGTCCTAGGGTAAACTCATGACTCTGTTTTAAGTCTAGTTCCCCCGTTAATGCCACGTTACCATTGCTTGCGCGATCAAATTGCCAATCTAGTTGGTAGTTATCAGCCAGATCTGTCCAACCATCACTCTGACCGACATAGCCGCAGGAAACATGGGTAAAAGGAATTGTCGCTGCGATCGCTAGCCAATTATCCCCTTTTTGTGCTGTCAAAATTTTTTTTCCGCCAACTTCAACAATTTGAGCATTATTGCCCCAACCGCCAACCTCCAGGTGAGGCGCACACAAAGCATATAGCTTTAACTTAGAAAGATCTTCTGGATTTCCATTCAACTTCGTGTGTTGCAAAAGACAAGATAGATGAGGATCGCTAATTACTTCTTTGGTAATGGTATAACGTCCATTTGGGTCACTATTAGTAATGCGATATCCTAAAGTACGAGCGTCAATTTTTTCGACTTTCGATTTGAGATCGCACTTTTCTTCGTGAAATAGACTGTTGCCGTCAGTAATAAGATACTGGAGATCGCGAACTTGAGGACGATCTATAGTGGGATAGTAGACTTCGGTAACAATGCCGTTCCAAATTGTAAACCAAAGGCGACTAGCGGTGGAGTATGCCGTGCCAACTCCTTCTTTATTACTATGAGTCCAACGAGGTTCGATTCCTGGTGCGCCAAATGCCTGTTGTCGGTCGAGAAATTTAACCATAATTATTTCAAAAAAATCTTAACTTGGTTTACATAACTTCTTTGATGTTTTGTTTGAGCAACCACCAGTTAACTAAATAACTGGTAAGGAAACCCAAAGCCATGCCAATTTGCATCATCAACCAAAACACTGGAGTAGTCGGTTTTAAGGTTTCTGGTGAGAATAAAACAAAGAAAGCGATCGCCATCCAGCCATACATCCCTACCTGCCATGCAGTTAACGACAGGATATCTGCTTTCACCGCTGCTTTTAATCCATCCACCACCGATAATCCCCGCATCGGTTTGATGGTGAAATATTGAAATGCGATTCCCAAGACAAGTGCCACAACATAATCTAGTATCCAGGTATCAAGAATATGACTGCCAAAAACTACGACGGGAACAAAGAAAGCAAACCATTCTGCACAAATATCTGCCAGGGTACAGCCACTGCCACAGTGAGTCGCCCCAACGCCCACGCTTTGCCAAAATGGTTTCTTTTTGTTGGGGGTTTTTTCGCCCCGATCTTTTGCCCGTTGAACTCGTTTCTTACTGCTTAATCGACCTACTTTGTAATAGGCGTATAGCCCCACTGGCCCCGACCATAGCGCGGTGATCGGCCATACGATTGACATAATCCACATATTTTGAGGATGTTTACCTAAAATATCAATCGCCATAATTAGCGCACAAATTCCTGCTGTAATTAGGGAAAGAATGGCTAAATTGTACAACCAGCTTGGCATTAGGCACTCCTTAATTCCTTTAAGAGAGAATTAGATTTTTGTGAGTTTGAAGGTTTCTTTAGATCGTAAAGTTGATTCAGTTAGGAAAAATCCATCTTCAGTAAGAACAAAACAAAACTTTTTAGTAAAAAACCTTTGATTTTAAGTCTGTTTGATTTCAGGATATTTTTGACAAATTTTTACTTTTAAACTTTACACAGTTAATGCTATTTCTCGCTCTTTGAAATTTTTAGAAAATTCGCTCTCTATAATTGAGTAATACTTTAAATCTAGGAATCTTTAGCTATTGATAAACTTTTAATTCACCATCTAAAGCAGTAACTTTCCATTGAGTTTTTTTGCCTTCGCGCCAAAACCGTAATGCAACTGTAGCGTCTCCTACACTTAGATTTGTCAGTTCTAAATCTGGCAAGCACTCTGGTAAATTAGGCTGGACTTTTAACTTTCGCTGTGGTGCATCGGCTTCAAGCCCTAAAATGCTACGAATTAGAAATGGAATCGAGCCAGCAGCCCAAGCTTGGGGTACATTAGCATCGGGATAGGGGACTGGAAAGTTATCTTCTCGGCGTTCAATTCCCGCAAATAATTCTGGCATCCGCCCAGCTTGAAAATAACTAGCAGCAGCAAAAATCCCCTCGGCAATCTCGCCCGCTTCTTCGTGATAGCCATAACGCTTTAATCCTGCGGCAATAATCGAGTTATCGTGAGGCCAAATACTACCCAGTTGATAACTAATCGGGTTATAAGCTCGATGTTTCGCAGAAAGAGTCCGCACACCCCAACCACACCACATATCTGGTTGGAAAAGTCGTTCGACAACTTTGGTGGCTCGTTCTTCGGGTACAATACCAGACCACAAAAGATGACCAGGATTTGAAGCAATAGTCTTAATTTGCTGCTTGTTATTATCTAGACCAAGACAATAAAAACCTTCTGATTCCATCCAGAATTGTTCATTGAATCGTTGATAAAGTGACTCTGCTTTTTGGCGTAGGTGTTTGGCTTGTTCTTTTTCTCCCCACACCTCATAAATTGAAGCTGCTTTGAGCCAAGCATCGTAGACGTAACCCTGTAGTTCACATAAAGTTATTGGTGGCTCGACTAACTGACCATTGGGATAAACTATTGCATCACCAGAATCTTTCCAGCCTTGATTACGTAATCCGTCATTAGAATGAGTTAAATACTCAACAAATCCATCGCCATCAAAATCGCCGTATTTATCGATCCAATTTAATGCCTTTAAGAGTGGCGATCGACACTCATCCAGCATACCAAAGTCAGCATTCCAAGCATAGGCTTCAGCTAAAGTAACAATCCAAAGAATAGTGGTATCTACTGTGCCGTAGTAAGGACTGTACGGGAGTTTATTTATTTTTGTTAGCTCATCATGACGCAGTTCGTGCAGCATCTTGCCTGGTTGGGCATCGTGCCAGTCATCTAACTGTTTTGCCTGTAGTTGAGATAATCTTACAAGCGTACCATGAGCAAATTCGTGGTAAACCGCCATTGTTTGCAGGCTAGCAATAATTGAGTCGCGTCCAAAAACTGCAACAAACCAGGGAATACCAGCAGCAGGCATCCAAAACTGATGCCCGTTATCATCGACTTTAATCCGCAGCGCGCCCAGATCGACGATCGCCTGATGATAAAATGCTTGAATCTCTGCATTAGACGATCGCAACTTGGTGGCATTATTTAGAAAGTCGTCTCTAACTTTTCCCGCTGGTGTACTGTGAGTCACTGCACAGGTAGCTTCAGGTTTGAGAATATTTCCATTAGCTTTAGCTGTAAAGTTGAGACAAGTATGCCATGTTTTACCAGGAGCGTTAGCGCAGCTTACCGCAGGTATCGCTACATCAAACATCAAACGACCGTTAGCATATCTTACTGTTGAACTCGTATTAACTGCCTCAGTTACAATGCCTCGTGAAAAATCACCATTACGATACTCGGTAGAGAGTATGCCATCTTTCCAAGTTGTTGCTGTTTCTCCTCTGATTAAAACATTCTTGGCTTTTACCTCAAAGATATCGGCAAAATCAGAACGAATTGCCAGCATCAGTTGAAACTCTACTGCTTCTTGGTGATGATTGGTAATATCTATATCTTCGTGCATCCCCCCGACAATATCGCGTCGGATGGTTACCAGCAAACTCCCAGAAGGTAAATTGCCATTAACCGTAGGAAATTGCGGGTTAGTAAATTGGTACAGCGCACTATGATGGGTGATGTTGCTAGAAGCTAATAGTGAAAGTGAATAACGATTGAGAGAAATTTCGTAGTAAGAAATTAAGCGTGTATCACTTACAAAAAAACCTTGGGCGCGATCGTCATCGATAGAACCATCGCTGGCTGTGACTAAGAACGAAGAACCATCGTTAATTGCGATCTGATTAGAATTAACAGTAACTTTTGTAGACATAAGAGACACTTACAATAGACTTTTTACATTTGATAGCTGAGACAGGCTTCAAAGGCAGAGGAAGTGGAGGGAAAAAAACTTATTTTTTCGTTCCAATGAGCGATAAGAATTCTAAATCATCAATCAAAATATCTGGCAAATTTGTTCTATCCTAAAGTTCAGTCAATAATGTAAAAGTCATCTTCAAGTTGGAACAAATTGAAAAGTTTTTTGTCAGAAAAATTTAGGTTGACTAGTAAAAAAAGAATTGCTAAAAGCAAATAACAAACTAAAATTTCTCAATTCAAATTATGTTTTGCTAAGTCTTAAAAATCGCAATCCCTCGCCTATTATCGCTACGAGAAAAACGCCAATAATTACTGTTAGTGCATTGTGCCAAGTTGGTTTAAAACCACCAAGAGCAACCAGTAAGGTTGTAGCAGCCGAGGGTGGATGAGAAGCACGGGCGAGTATAACTCCCAACATATTTAATAGTACCGCTAGCAAAGCAGTCCAAACGCGAATCAGGGTAAGTTGGTTAGACGCAAGTACTCCTGGAGCATTTCCAGCACCCATAACAGTTACAGCAAGACAACCAGCACCAAATCCGATCGCATGACCAACAACAATGTTATAAAATCGAGCCGAAGGCAATTGAGGATTTTCAACCAGTAAAAATACAGTAGGTCCCAGACTGGGAAACAGCCACGGTTGACCTACTGTCACACCAATTAGACCAACTGCGAGGATTAATAAACCAGAAGCTAAAGGTGCCCAAATAAAATCTGGTAATTTAGAAAACCAGTTTTCTGAAGGTTGATTGTTTTGGCTATTTTTAGTCACGATCGCAACTCCTTACTCTGCAACTACTAATGTCTGTGGTGAAGCGTGTTTGATTCGAGTCATTAACCAAGAAATCTGTCGCTTGGTTTCGTCATCCAATTGCTGACACACTGTTTCTAATTCTCGATCTCTTAAAGCTTGTGCTGCCTGTAATAAAACTATCCAGCACAAATATACTTCATTAGCTAGCAACCAAAGATCGTGTAAATCTCGCAGTAAAGCAAGACTACCAGTGCGCGGTTCTTCAAACAGTGTTTTAGTAAGTCGCTCTGGTTCTTCGCTTTTTGTTTCTGAATAGCGATCGATTAGTGGTTTGAGTGCTTGGACGTGTTGCTGCGACCAAGACGATAACAGCAGACAATTTTGATAGATATCTGGTTCGTCCCCATGATGTTCGGCAATTGTCTCAAACGCATCGGCAAGCTGTTGCTCGCTATGGTGAATTAATCCCAAATAATTTCCTACGTGCATTTTACTTCTCACTACTTACTGTTTGGCGATCGCTGGGCTGCTACTTCGTAATCGCTTTGTGCTTCGACTTCCCGAACTCGCGCTAGGGGATTAATTTTGACGGCAGCATATTTATAATGAGGCTGCTTACTGACTGGATCCCATTCGGTAATGGTTAACTCGTTGGCAGCACGAGGGCGGTCTGGATTGTCCCAATAACCGTAATGAAAGGGAATAAATACGTGTCTTGGTTCGATATCCCCAATTCGAGCGGGTTCAATCACTCGACCCCGACGGGATTTTACTTCAACCAGGTCGCCGTCTTCAATCCCATACTTTCTTGCATCTTCTGAAGAAATCTGAACAAAGGCATCTGGGGCAGCCTTGGAGAGTTCTTTTGACCTTCCTGTTTTGGTTCTAGTATGAAAGTGATAGACGACTCGACCAGTAGTTAACCAGAGTGGATATTCTTCATCGGGCTGTTCGTGGGGTGGTTGATAGTCGGCAGCTTTGAGAAAAGCTTTGCCTTGAGGATCTTTGGCGCGGTATTCTTCTGGTGTGACGGCAGCACCAGTAACTAAATCGTGACCGAAGTTTTCGCAATAATCGGCACTGGTATTAAATACGCCATCAGTGTAGAGATGGGGTGTCCCATTGGGAAACTGTTCGTTACAGGGCCACTGAATCCCCGAACCTCTTAGCTTGGCATAGCTCATGCCAGTATAGTCACAAGGACGACCGCGAGTGCATTCTTTCCAAGCCTCAAAAGCTCCTTCTGCATCGCTCCACTTAATCAAAGGCGCGCCATCCTTGTCGCGAAAATCCATCCGACGGGCATAGTCAAGGAAAATTTCTAAATCCGATCGCGCTTCTCCTGGAGGAGCGATCGCCTGATGAGAAATATGGACGGTGCGATCGACATTGGTATAGCAACCCGTTTTTTCGCCCCAAATTGCTGCGGGTAAAACTACATCGGCACGTTGGGCTGTTTCTGTCATAAACGGGTCTTGTACGATGGTAAACAACTCATCCTGTTCGAGAATGCGACGGACGCGAGGGAGATCGGGCAGGGATACGGCTGGATTGGTGGCACTAATCCACAACATTTTAATCGAACTTTTCTCTGCATAACGCCAAATTTGCATGGCGTGGGTTGGAGGTGCCCAGTGGGGAATAATGTTTGGTTCTACATTCCAAAGTCTTGCCAGTTCTTCAATGTGTTCGGGATTATCCCAATTACGAAAGGCTGGCAGCGCGCCATCAGCACCACATTCACGGGTGTTTTGTGCCGTCGGTTGACCGTTCATTTGGTAAATGCCACAACCCGAACGCCCGATTAAACCACGAATTAAATGTAAATTATTAATCTGACAGGCTGTTGCCGTTCCCTGCATCGATTGGTAAACTCCTTGAAGGGCAGTAGATACCAACGTCGGAGTCGAACCCAAAATATCGGCAGCAGCGCGTAACTTCTCGGCAGGTATTCCCGTTACTTCTTCGACGCGATCGCAACTCCATTGACTCACCGTTGATTTCAACTGCTCGAAGCCAACCGTATGAGCTTGAATATAATCCCTGTCAATCTGTCCAGCTTCAATAATTAAATTAAGCAGACCGTTCATAACTGGAATATTTGTCCCAAGGCGCGGTGCTAGATGTACGTCTGCTTCTTTAGCTGTAGGAGTAGTGCGGGGGTCGATGACCACTAATTTCGGAGGCTTTGAACCCCTGCGGCGATCGAGAATTCGCATCCATAACACGGTCTGTTGTTCGGCAATGTTATGTCCGACGTGCAAAATGGCATCGGTAGTGTCTAGGTCGGTGTAAGAACCCGGCTGTCCGTCCGAGCCAAACGTCTCCTGTAACGCTGCTGCTGCCGTCGCCGTACACAGGCGTGTGTTGCCATCCATGTGAGGCGTACCCAAGCCTGCCTTGCCAATAACGCCCAAAGTGTAATATTCTTCTAAAAATAGTTGTCCGCTAGTATAAAAACCGATCGCGCCACTGGTATGTTTAGCGATGATTTCTTGGGAACGCTCCACGATTAAATCCATTGCTTCATCCCAGCTTGCTTCTTCTAGTTGACCGTTACGTCGAACTAAAGGATTCTTGAGACGATCTTTACTATGATTTGCGATCCAGCTATGCAAACCTTTTGGTCCTAATCTGCCGTGGTTGACGGCATCGACAGCCCGACCGCGAACCCCGACAAGGCGATCGCCTTTCACGCCAATATCCATGCCACAGCCATTCGAGCAGAGCATACAAGCAGATTGCACCCATCGTTCGGGTTTTTCAAGAATGCGCTCGTCCACTCTAGTCGGCCAATTGTCTACATAGGGAGTTCGTTGACCCCAAATATCTGCAATACTATCTCGCGTTTCTTCCATAGTAGTTTTGCATTTTAGTTTTATGTTTTTAGCTAAACTCAAAACTGCCCCTTAAGCCTCTATCCTTAGAGTTAGTTACTATTAAGCTTTGTGTAGGTAAATTCTAGTAATGCGATTTATCTATAACTAAAAAATATGATTCAAAAATTTAATCTTTCTTAATAATGCCAAGGTATATCTTTTGAGGGAGGATTGCTGACTGGTTAAAGAATTAAATAAAACTAATAGTTATCTAAATTAAGTTTTGCTCGTAGAAAAGCGAAATTATCAACTACATAATTCGCGCCTTAGCAACTGGTATGAAGGCTTAATTACTACAAATACTTAATCAAAAACGGAGAAATGAAAGATGGTAACAGAAAAACAAGAACGTCGTCCAACTCCCGATGATATTCCCCCACAGCAATTGGAATATCCTGCATCCCAAGCAGATATGACTCCTCAGCCAGATAGCGATCTGTCTAACTACTCTCCCGCAGGAAAACTCAAGGGGAAAGTAGCATTTATTACTGGTGCAGACTCTGGAATCGGTCGCGCCGTAGCGATCGCCTATGCCATGGAAGGAGGAGAAGTAGCCATCTTCTACAACGAAAATGACGGTGATGCGGAAAAGACAAAAAAAATGGTTAAAGACATTGGCAATAAAGACTGTCTGGTAATTAAAGGTGACGTTCGCAACTATGAAGATTGTGAATCGGCGATTAAGCAAGTAGTCGATCGCTTTGGTAAGTTAAACATTCTGATCAATAATGCTGCTTACCAAATGGTGCAGAAAAAGTTTGAAGACATTACCTTAGAACAGTTTCGTCGCACGATGGAAACTAACGTCTTCGGCTATTTTTACATGGTTAAGGCTGCTCTACCTCATTTAGAAGAAGGTGATGTGATTATCAATACTGGTAGCATTGTCGGCAAAATGGGTAAAAACTTTCTGATTGATTATGCCACCTCTAAAGGTGCAGTCCATACTTTCACCAAATCTTTGGCATTAAACTTAGGCGATCGCGGTATTCGGGTTAATTCTGTAGTACCAGGGCCCGTCTGGACTCCTAATATTCCCGCGACAATGACTGCTAAGCAAGTAGATAACTACGATAGCGATGGTATCATTAAGCGTACTGCTCAACCAGAAGAATTAGCTCCAGCTTATGTTTTCTTAGGTAGTTCTGACAGTAGCTTTGTAACAGGCGCACTTTATGACGTAACTGGCGGACAGTTATCAGCTTAAGAGATAATAGCTTAAAGCAAATTATCGTAACTAAATATGCGCGCCAGTCGTCTAAAAAAGATCAAATATAGCCTTGCTCCCTTTGTAATTATTCCCTTAATCCTGACTCCAATAACAGGTGGACTTTTCCATTTAGCGGATTTAGCAGGAAAAGATAAACAATATGGATGGTTGATAGATATCCATACAGGTAAATTTGGGGCTATCGACTTGAGTTCTTTTTATCCGTTTTATAATGCTCTTGCCTTATTAATTATGGCAGGAGCAGGTATTTGGCTTTGGTTTAAAGGTTTACGAAATTGACTAGCTTAAACTAAGACCAATTTTTTTCAAAACTACAAGAACAGCATTATTATGAACAATACAAAAACAGTCAATCAGTATACTAAGCAAAATCCACTCGAACAATATCCAAAACCACCCTTTCCCCGACAGCCACAGGACAGACCTGGCTCTACGGATCGGATGGATCCTGTTCCCGATCATGGAGAAACCAGCTATCAAGGTTTTGGTCGGCTAGAAGGAAGAAAGGCTCTGATCACTGGAGGAGATTCTGGTATTGGTCGTGCTGTTGCTATTGCCTATGCCAGAGAAGGCGCAGATGTAGCCATTAACTACCTCGATAGTGAGGAATCAAACGCGCAGGAAGTGGTCGAGCTGATTGAAGCAGATGGTAGAAAAGCCGTTGCCATTCCTGGCGATATTTCAGACGAAAGCTTCTGTAAAACTTTAGTAGAAAAAGCCGTTGGGCAGTTGGGCGGACTAGACATTCTGGTCAATAACGCTGGTCGGCAAACTGCACAAAAATCGATCGAGGAGCTTACTACCGAGCAGTTTAACAATACTTTTAAAGTAAATGTGTACGCTTTGTTTTGGATTTGTAAAGCTGCTTTGCCTCATCTGGATGCGGGAGCAGCGATTATTAATACCACTTCTATCCAGGCATTCGATCCATCGGCATCTCTACTAGACTATGCCCCTACCAAATCATCGATTGTAGCGTTCACCAAAGCACTCGCACAGCAGGTAGCCGAAAAAGGGATTAGGGTCAATGCAGTCGCACCAGGACCTTTCTGGACTCCTCTACAATCTAGCGGAGGACAACCTCAAGATAAAATAGAGAAGTTTGGCTCTAGTACAGCCTTTAAACGTCCTGGTCAGCCAGCAGAAGTTGCTCCTCTCTATGTACTGCTTGCTTCTCAAGAATCAAGTTATATTACTGGTGAGGTCATGGGGATCACTGGCGGTCAGATGCCAGTGTAATCTTTGGCGTTGCTAATTTTAGGTATGAAAAAAAAGTAATCTGTTCTTAGCGCAAATTGTAGCGCAAAGCCGAAGGCTCAGATTGTCGTAAGACGACTGGAAAGCGAAGCTTTCGCGCTATTAGCTATTAGCTTTTTAAATTGGAGATTGAGCAATGACGACCTTAACCCGCACCAACAACGTTCAGGTACAAAAAGTTCGAGCTATAAGCTCAACAGTAAGTGATGCAGAGCGATCGCTTTCATTTTATACTCAAGCATTTTCCTTTAAGCTAATTGACGATCTCACGGTTGAAGAAAGTTACTACAGCGAACTAGCAGGGATCAAACCGACCAAAATTCGCCTTGTTACATTGCAGCTTGGGGATGAACTGATCGAGCTTATCGAATATCTCGATATCGAGGGAAAACCCATTCCGACTGATTCCCAGAGTAATGACCTGTGGTTTCAGCACATGGCAATTGTAGTAAGTGATATAGATCGCGCCTACGATCGTGTAACATCTTTTGAGATCGAGCCGATTTCTAGTAAACTGCAAACTCTTCCGAATGGCATACGTGCCTTCAAGTTTAAAGACCCAGACGGTCACGATTTAGAAATAATTTGGTTTCCACCTGAGCTTAGCAAAGAAAAGTGGCGACAAAATACCGAAGAATTATTTTTAGGCATCGACCATACTGCGATCGCTGTAGCCGATACGGAACAAAGTCTCAAATTTTATCGAGATCTTTTAGGGATGGAGGTTGAAGAAAGCAATATCAACTCTGGCGAAATTCAGGCTCATCTCGATGGTTTGCCAGAAGCTAAAGTACGAGTAACAGGAACGCGACCCAAACAAAAAGGTTTGGGCATAGAATTACTCGATTACATCGTCCCTGGAACAGGTCGTCCCTTTGCCGATGATTGGCAAAGTTACGATATTGCATCTATGCAGGTACAGCTTGTAGTTGAGGATATCGAAGGAGCAATAAATACTCTAAAAGAAAACGGAGTTAAAGTTATTTCACCTAAAATCATCCAGTTTCCCGACTCCTATCCTTATTCTCAAGCTTGCATCGTCAAAGATCCTAATGGACACGCAATGATGTTAATCACTGTTTAAATTACTCTTAAACATACCCAATTCAGTCCGAGTACAAAAATAAATTAAAAGGAAAAAAATGTCAGCTAATAATCAATCACAAATGCTATATCGAGAGCTTGGTAGCACAGGAGAACAGGTTTCAGCTATTGGACTGGGCGGTTGGCATATCGGCTTGCCAAACGTTGATGAGCAGCTAGGTATCCGAATTGTTCGTACAGCGATTGATCGCGGTATCACTTTTATGGATAATAGTTGGGATTACAATGATGGAATCAGTGAGCAACGCATGGGCAAAGCTCTTCGTGACGGCTATCGAGAAAAAGTGTTTTTGATGACCAAAATTGATGGTCGCTCGAAAAAAGAAGCTGCCAAACAGATAGACGAATCTTTACAGCGTCATCAAGTAGATTACATCGATCTCATCCAGTATCACGAAATTATCCGCTACGAAGACCCCCACAGAGTATTTGACGAACAAGGCGCTCATGCAGCTTTTATTGAAGCCAAAGAAGCTGGCAAGCTGCGATATATCGGCTTTACGGGACATAAAGATCCCCAAATTCATTTACATATGCTCAAAGTGGCAGCCGAAAACGACTTTAAGTTTGATACAGTTCAAATGCCCTTAAATGTAATGGATGCTCATTACCGTAGCTTTGCTAAGTTAGTTGTTCCAGAATTAGTTAAACAAAATATTGGGATTTTGGCGATGAAAACGATGGCAAACGGTATACTTTTACGCTCTAATACTGCTACTCCCATCGAGTGTCTGCATTATGCTCTCAATTTACCTACTTCAGTGGTAATTACTGGAATTGACAGTCTCGAAATTCTCGACCAAGCATTTGAAGCCGTAAGTAGCTTTGAGCCAATGGACGAACAACAGGTACAATCGTTATTAGATAAAACGGCACAGGCAGGAGCGAAAGGAGAATTTGAGCCATTCAAAACCTCTTCAATTTTTGACAGCACTGCTCAAAATCCTGATTGGCTGGGAGAAGAACCAGAGAAACTTCAGCAACTGATGCCTACATAAGTCAGGTACTATAACCTCCAATACTTCTTGTTTAATAGGTGTCAATCGGTCTATAAGATTAAGGGGCAAAGGGCAAAGAAAAAAGAACAAGAGCGCAACTTACGTAGACCTTTCCTAAATACAATCAATCCATAAAAAGGCTTAAACAGGAAGCACTGTTATAACCTCGCGTTGTTATTTTATTCATCATAAAAAAGCTAAAAAAACATGAGCAAACCAAAGATAAAATACTGGCACGTGTGGACAGACGAAGATGGTATTAGTCATCAAACCCAATGTGAATTGACTAATTTTGCCAAAGAAAGCATGGGTGGCGGTGCAGATCCCCAATGGAATGACCATTTGCTTACTAGTGACGCAGAGATATTATTTACCACCCAGCCAGTTGGCTGGGTGGGTGAGTGGCATGAAAATCCTAAGCCTCAGTGGATCGTACCTCTGTCTGGTAAATGGTTTGTCGAGACAACGGACGGTACGAGGGTCGAAATGGGTGCTGGGGAGGTTTCTTTTGGTGGCGATCAAAACACAAAACCCAATGAAAAAGGACATAAAGGTCATCTATCGGGTACGGTAGGTGATGAGCCAGCAGTATTAATGGTAGTGCAGCTAAAAGATAAGAAATGGCTAGCTGCACAACCTGGTGACTTTGCTTAAATCTGGAAAATTATTGCTAATAAGGTTGACTTATTATGCCTGAAGGTATTGAAATTTATGACGATCGCCTTAAACCTCTGTTGCGTCGGGGTGCTACCCTGCAAAAGCTTACGGATGGAACGGTTCATGGAGAAGGACCTGTTTATTTCCATGAGGATGACAGCATAATTTGGAGTGATGCCCACGATAACCGTCTGTTGCGCTGGAGTCCGACTGATGGCAACAGCATTATTCGTCAGCCATCCCACTATCAAAGTGGTAACTATCGTGACCTCGAGGGTCGTCTTGTTTCCTGTTCTCAAGGTCAACGAGCAATTGTTCGGCGCGAAGCAGATGGTGAGTGGCGAGTTTTGATAGATCGCGCCTGGGGTCTACGCTTTAACAGTCCCAATGACTTAGTAGTAAAAAGCGATGGGACGATCTGGTTTACAGACCCGACTTTCGGGATCACTCACGAAGACCAAGGGTACGGGGGCGAACAAGAACAAGCTGGGGATTTTATCTATCGTTTCGATCCTGCTACGGGAGAAATAGATGCGGTGATTAAGGAGATGGAAAAACCTAACGGACTGGCATTTAGTCCCGATGAAAGTTTGCTATATGTATCGGATACTTCTGCTGCCGAACATCCTCAGCAACATCATGATATTCGCGTCTATGAAGTGACAGAAAACCGCTATGTAAAAGAAGGTCGAGTTTTCGCCACCATCGAGCCTGGAGAACCCGATGGATTTCGCGTTGATGTAGAAGGCAATATTTTTACCAGTTCTGCCGATAGTATACAGGTATACGCTCCTGACGGTACTTGCTTGGGTAAAATATTCGTGCCAGAAGTATGTACTAACCTTACTTTTGGCGGTGAAGAGAAAAACCGCCTGTTTATTACGGCTAAAACCTCTTTGTATGCGATCGACCTTAATACAAGAGGTGTACAAGTACCTTGAATATTAAAAATTGGAAAATAATGAACAAATTTATCAGCAAATTTATTTATGCTGTAATTGCTGTAGTTGCTTTTTTGATAACTAGCGGCATCTTATTAAAAATTCCTGCCCTATCTGCTACAAGTTCATTTGCTTTAATCTATCCTAGTGATAGTTTCCCAGGAGTATTTAAAAGCATAATTTTGCTAATTTTTCGGGTTAGCATGGGTATTATCTTTGTAATGCACGGCTATCCCAAGTTGACTCACCTCAAGCAGTGGTCTAAGTCACTTAATAATATGCCGATATTTCTCTGTTTTATCGGTGCAGCAACCATGTTTTTTGGCGGCTTCTGCTTAATTGCTGGTTTTCTAACTCTACTAGCTAGCATCGGCATTTTAGGCTCGATGGCATTTGCTCTAGTGCTACACATTAAGGCAGGCAAACCCTTTGTTGCCCGCGATCCTTACTTGAATCCTCCCGACTATTATAAAGGACCACATGGTAAAGGCGAAGGGCCGAGTATGGAAAAAGCCTTTATTTACGTTTTAATCATGATGCTGATTGCGGTATTTGGACCAGGACTATATTCTATAGATGCCATACTGTTTCCTAATTTAACTTTTTGGTAAGCAACGGACAATCTAAATCAAATTAAACGAGGTTGATCATGAAACTAGAAGCAAAGGTGGCAATTGTCACTGGCGGTAGCGGTGGTTTAGGACAAAGCATCTGTCAGCGTTTGGCACAAGAAGGAGCAAAGATTGTAGTTGATTATCACACTCACTCTGAAGAAGCCGAGAAAGTTAAACAAAAGATCGAACAAGCTGGCTCTGAAGGTCTAATCATCCAGGCAGATCTAAGTAAAGTCGATCACATTAACAATCTAGTTCAGCAAGGTATCGATCATTTTGGCAAGGTAGATATTTTAGTCAACAATGCAGGTTTAGAAAAACGAGCCGACTTTTGGGATGTAACCGAAGCAGATTATGACTTAGTATTAAACGTCAATCTCAAAGCAGTATTTTTTGCTACTCAAGCCGTAGTTAAGCATTTTCGAGCAACTAGTAATAAAGGCAAAATTATTAACATTAGCTCTGTCCACGAAGAGCTACCTTTTCCTCACTTTACTTCCTATTGTGCTAGCAAAGGCGGGGTCAAAATGATTATGCGTAATTTAGCAGTAGAACTAGGATCGATGGGCATTACAATTAATAATGTTGCCCCAGGCGCGATCGCAACTCCTATCAATCACAACCTGCTCAACAATCCCGAACTGCTAGCAAAAGTCACCAAAAATATCCCCTTGGGACGTTTGGGAGAACCTGAAGATGTTTCTGGACTTGTAGCGTTCTTGGCATCCGATGAAGCTAGATATATCACAGGCTCAACTTTTTATGTTGATGGAGGTTTGCTATGGAACTATCAAGAACAGTAATATAAAAATTCTTTACCAAGAACGCTGCTTTCCTTTATTGTAAGAAAATTTTTACACTATATCTGAAATTTAGTTCACCAATAAAAGTTAGAGATTATACAACATGAAATTAGTCAAAGAGATAGTTCAGTCGGTACTCTGGAAAAATGGTTATAATCTTCAACGAATTCGCGAATTTCCCGAAAAAAATATTAACGTACTAAAACTATTAGTCAAACAATTGTACGGGAATACTACTCAACCAACTATTGTTCAAATTGGTGCTAATGATGGCAAGAGTGATGACCCAGTACATTCGATCATTGCAGAGGGAAATTGGTCTGGCATTTTAGTCGAACCTTTGCCAAGTCTATATCAAGAGCTGACAAATACATATGAGAGTATACCAAATATAGTCCCAGAAAACTGTGCGATCGCTAACGAAAATGGTGTTGCAACAATGTATCGGGTTATTGAAGATGAATCACTGCCTAAATATGTTAGGCAACTTGCCAGCTTTGATCGCAATATTATTCTCAAAAACAAGCCCGTAATTTCTAATATCGAGGAATTTATCGAAACAATCGAAGTGCCTGCAATGACGATTAATTCCCTGTTAAAAAAACATTCTCTTCAGCACGTCAATCTTCTACAAATAGATACTGAGGGATTTGATTACGAAGTTTTGAAGATGGCGTTTCAATCAGGCTTACTACCAGATCTAATTAACTTTGAGTATGTTCATCTTTTGCCCGAACAAACCGTAGAATGCGGAGATGTTCTTGCTTCAAAGGGCTATTCTTATCTTAAAGTTGGTCGAGATATGATTGCAGTCCAGCAAAATTTGATTGAATAATCTTAGGGAATTTTTCAAGAATTTTAGGCGTTAGGAAAGTGAAGCATTACTCTTTGTTTACTTAATTAATCTAGTTATGCCCGAACTCCAACACGATGCTTACTTTTTTAATCCTCAAGCAAGTAAACCAAATCTTCCCCTGTTAATTTTTTTACCAGGATTAGATGAAACAGGAAAAGACTTGATGTCGTTGCAAACAGATAGTTTAGAAGCTGGCTTTGACGTGCGCTGTTTTGTCATTCCTCCCGAAGATATCGATGATTTCGATCTTTTGGCAGAGTCGGCATTGGCTCTTACCGAAGCCGAATTAGCGAAAACTCCTGAACGTCCTGTCTATCTTTGTGGGGAATCATTTGGCGGTTGTGTAGCACTTAAAATGCTGCTGCAAGCACCTGACTTGTTTAAAGGAATTGTTTTAGTCAACCCCGCCTCTTCATTTCATCGAGTTCCCTGGCTTAATTTTGGCTCGCTGTTATTTCCCCTAACGCCAGACTTTTTTTATAATCATTCTGCCTGGCTTTCTCTACCGTTTTTGGCTCCCATTAGTCACCTTACACCTCAAGCTCGTCAAGGCTTAAAAGAGACAATTAAATCTGCTCCTAAACAAACTGCTCAACAACGTTTGACAATGATGCGAGAATTTACCATTGATGAAACCAAACTACGGCAGATAACTCAACCAGTCTTGTTAATCGGTAGTGAGAAAGACTTAATTTTGCCTTCGGTGGAAGAGGTTAAACATTTGGCAATGATTTTTCCCCAGGCAGCAGCAGTCACTTTACCTCATAGTGGTCATGCTTGCTTAGTTGAATCAGATATTAATTTCTATCAAATTATGGAGGCAAATAGTTTTGTGATTGACACAGAATAAATCAAAGCTGTAAATAATCGTGCAATCTTAGTTTTGGCTAACTGAACTCGGCATAGATTTAATGAGAACTATGGCTCTTGCTGTATGGTGAAGCTGGTAATGAAGAAGATATAGCTAAAAAACTCATCAACCTCGAAAGATATACACATCCAGGGAAGTTGGAAAGCTGGTATCTAGAGAAGGTTATTTACGATTTAAGAAAAAGATTTTTGGTACATCAGTAGTTTTATTAATTGTGCCACAATATACTCAGGCATTAAAAGTTCGGTAAGGAAAATGAAAGAAATTTCTTTAGATGCGAAAGTTGTCTGCGTTGATGGTGAATGCGGCAAATCAACTCATGTAATCGTTGAGCGTAACAGTCAAAAAGTAACTCACTTTGTAGTCAAAGTTTCTAACTTGTTGGAGTCTCGTAAACATTTGGTATCGATTGACCAAGTTGTGAGAACTACCCCCGAATCTATTGCCTTAGGCTGCACTAAAGAGGAATTGGCTGCTATGCCTCCCTTTACCGAAATGCGTTTCCTCAATCCTGTTACCTATAAGTATGAAGCGTTAGAAGACTTTAGCGACAAAGCGATCGCCGATCGCACTTCTTATTTGATGTGGTCCGATCCAACTATGGGCGGAGATATGAGTACAGATATATTTTCTATGCCAGTAGAAGAGGAAATAATTCCTGCTGGGGAGATAGCGATCCACAGAGGCGCATCAGTAGAAGCCACAGATGGGCATATTGGGCGGATAGAAGAATTTTTGCTCGATCCCCAGGATCGACACATTACCCATCTAGTACTAGAAGAAGGGCATTTATGGCACAAAAAAGAATTAACCTTACCCATGTCGGCGATCGCTCGTATGGATGAAGATTACATCTATCTAAATCTAGACAAAGAAACAGTTAGATCTCTTTCTGTTTAAACATTTTGCTCAATAATTTCAGTAGAAAACAATTATTTTGGCTAATATAGGCAGGAAATGATTAGAACTATTCAGGCGATCGCATCTGTAGCAATTTTATGCAGTCTATCGAATCCAGTTTATCACCAAAATTAACTAGAGCAAAGGAACATCTAGCTACAAAAGTCGAGCAAAAAGCGGTTTACCTAGATTTAATTACCGAAATAGATACTCTTATCGATCGATTAGCTCACAGCAAGCCAAAAATAAAATTAGTTAGTTGCAACACATCTTTATCAAAGCAGCTAAAAGACATTAGCGAACAAGATGTAAATCTCAAACAGCAATATCAGCTACAAATAATTCCCCCAGATGTAAAAATTCAGCAGATTTTACAGGGTTGCGAATTTATTTTCCTCGTATGCGATCGCCATGAACAAATCTCAGCTAAAAAAAAGTTAATTGAAAAATCACTTGCCAAAAATATTGGCATAGCAATAATTATAATCGATGATAGTCAGGCAGATATAAACAGTTGGCTCAAACAGCAATCTTATACATTTCCGTCAGAAATTATCTTTCTTTTAGATAATTTTTTAGTGGTTACAGATCCTGCTTGTGTTGAGCAATATAAGTACAATTTGGGTCAGTTATTGACCGCAGCTTTAGTTAAATTAGAAACAAGATTATCTCAAAAGCTAATTAGAAATATTGATAAAAGTATTAAAGTTGCTAATCAACAAAAATGGCAGTCAATCAGAGCATCACAGGAACTATATTGCCAAGAAGGAGTCGAATCTCAGCAACAAGTTAATCAGCTAATTCCTAAAGTCAATAAAAAGCAACAGCACATTTTACAAATAATCAAGCAAGAAATAAATCACAACAAGGCTATTTTAATCAATCCTTTTGTCCAGGACAATTTGATTTGGTCAACACAAGAAATTATTCATAAATCAAAAATAAAAATAATCAAAGAAGCAAAGAATACCTATTTATTACCGATTGTTAAAAATAATAATATCGAGTCACAGCTTTGTTTATATCTAGCTGATTTTTATCAAGATAAATTTCAAAACTATCTAGAGCAAGAATGGCATAGATGCAATAATATTTATGCTAATGGAGGCTTGAAAAAACTGCGATCGCAAATAGCAGTAGAGCTTCAATCTATAGGTCACTTAGCCGATGTGAAGATAAAACCCAAAGTTGTTGCACCTAAATTTGAGTTATCTAATTTGGCTTACTTACCAATCTTAGAAGCAGGAAGCAAACTAACCTTTGACTATCACTTTTGTCAAGGTAAATGGTTCAGGTTGTTTATGTTTGCTAGCATAGGCTTAATGATTTATCTCGTTACTAGGTTTCTATCAGGTGAAGGTCTATTGATTGGCTTTGTAATTATAATTTTTCAGTTTATAAATCTATTTACAGGACAAGATGCCAAAACAAATAAACTAAAACAGCAAAGTAAAGAATTAAAGCGAACATTAGATAATAAGTACCAAATATTGATTCGCTTATCAGCAGATAAAGTTACGCGGGATCTGATTGCTGCGGTGGATGAAGAAACTAGATATTATCAACAGCAAATTGAGACGATCGCCGAAACTGCCAACGAAAAACTAGCCGAGGTAAAAAAAACAATTGAAAGCGATCGCCTACAGATCGAGCGACTAAAACAATATCGACAAGAAATACGCTCGATTATCATTGACAAATCTCTGTCTTAATAAATCTCTGTATAATTCACAGTAAGTATCTACACATTAAACTGTTGTTCAAGGCGAACGAGATTTAACCATACTCTCTGTCTAGGTTTCTAGCTTTCTTTCTTATTTTACCTTACCTGCTTTAAGAGAAGAGAAATAAGTATCCATTACTATAAGTACCCATTGCTATAAGTAAACAGAAACTTACTAATTTAAAATGTTTATATAGAATTGATTATGATCTTTTTACAAAACATTGACTTTTGTATATGATTAAAGCAGATAAGCATTTAATTACCATTGAGGAGGATCGGTTCTTGATTCCAGCAACCCTGCATCAGTTAAAGGTATTTGAGACGGTAGCACGCAATGGCAGCTTTACTCGTGCAGCCGAGGAATTACTAATTACTCAACCCACTGTTTCTAGCCAAGTAAAGCAATTGACTAAGGCTGTCGGCTTGCCTTTATTTGAGCAAATAGGTAAAAGCCTCTACTTAACTGATGCTGGTAGAGAGTTACTCATTACTTGCCAAGATGTTTTTGAGAAGCTAAATAATTTTCAGATGAAGGTGGCAGATCTCAAAGGCACTAAAGAAGGACAGTTAAATCTGGGGGTAATTACAACCGCCAAGTATTTTGTTCCCAGGCTGCTTGGTTCTTTTTGTCAGCATTATCCTGGTGTTGATGTGGCACTTCAAGTAACTAACCATCAGGAAATTCAGCAGCGAATGCTAGACAATAAAGATGATTTGTATATAGTTAGTAATCCTAATCGAGATATTGACCTAATCAGTAAGCCGTTTTTGAACAATCCTTTAGTTGTTATCGCTAGGAAAGATCACCCCTTAGCAGGGCAAAAAAATATTAGTTTGACTGAATTAAACCATCAGTCTTTTGTTATGAGAGAAAAAGGTTCAGGAACTAGAGAAGCAATTTTCGAGCTATTTAGTCAGCATGACATTGCTGTAAAGGTCAAGCTAGAGTTGGGCAGTAATGAAGCGATTAAACAGGCGATCGCAGGAGGATTAGGCATATCAATCCTTTCAGAACACTGTCTCATTTCTGAGAGAATATTAGGCGAGTTGACTATTTTGGATTTCCAAAATTTTCCCATCAAAAGGCGTTGGTTTGTATCTCATTTAACAGGCAAAAAACTTTCGGTGATTGCCGAAACATTTTTAAACTATTTGCTCGAAGAAAGTCCAAAAATGACTTTTCCAGAATCGAGTATTTTAGCCCAACTTGCTCGGTAAGTATAGCATTACCAATTATTTTCCATTTGGTATAGCATTACGTACGAACGTTAGGACGTTTGGTTAAATTGCTACTTTTTACTTTTTACTTTTTACTTACGAACCAATCAGTCTCGTTGTCCTAATCTAATTTTGTACGGCTATATTAGATATCGTCGGGATTTTAAGTTAAATAAATGATTGCTTACGCCCACGTCTACTAATTAAATAAGCTTAGTAAGCTAGTAAAAATGGTCGATGCCAAAACCTACTGCACGAGGATGATTTAATCTATGAGCAAGCTTGATCGCTGCACTACGTCCGACATTGGTTTCAAATACTGAGGACAAGACAATATCTAAAGAGTTGCTGATACAAAACTCTTCAATTCTGCTAGGAAAACCCATAATTGCTGCTTTAATGACAAACACTCCTCGCCATTTTTGCTTATATGCTTGCTGGAGTTTGGCAAAGCTAGCAACAGATTCATCTAATGCTATTCGGGTATTGTATTCTTGGCTTAATTTTAAGATTTCAGTAAAACAGTCAGAGGGTAGTGGCTGTTCTACAAATTCAATCGCTGGTAATTTATCTGTCACTGCTAACCAGGCTTTTGCCTGAGTTAAATCCAACCCTCCATTAGCATCAAGTCTTAATTTAATATGTGAGGGAAAACTAGCAACTAATTGTTTTAAAATTTCAATTTCTGTTGCCAAAGGATACACGCCAATTTTCCACTTAAAGGTAGAATTTGATTGAGCCTGATAAATTGACTGCCAGCTTGTTAAAGCTCGATCGCCTGCGGGTAAAAGATAACAATAATCAAGATTATAGTTAGTATATTCAGCTAGTTCTAAAGGCTGCTTTAGGTTTAGTAAGGCTGACTCAAAAGCAAATTGACAGCATTGCAGGCGATCGCTAATACTTAAAATATCTTTAACACTAACCGTATCTCCCAACTGCTGACAGAAACTTAAAGCTTGAGACATAGTTTCTGAGCCAAAAGAAGGCAAAGGAGCAATTTCTCCTTGAGCAATGCCTGTTGAATCTTCTAGGCTAACAACAATACCCTCACGTATTTGCCAAAGACCATGACTAGTATGTAAGGGTTGCTTAAAACGACGTTGATAAATATCAAATTTAAATTTAAACTTATCGTCCATTTTGCTCTGCAAAACTATGAAAGCTAAAAGCTAAGAGCTAATCTCAATGTTTACGAAAGCGAATTCCTAAAAATATATCGTATAAAAAGCTAAAAAAGTTTTTATTCCAAAGACCTAAAGATTGCTCACAGCCTTTAGCATCTAGTAAGGACTTAGTTTCGTAATAAGCTGCCTGATACTTATACCAAGGAATAGAAGGCCATAAATGATGAATTAAATGATAGTTTTGCCCCAAAATAAGCAAATTTAAAACTGCACTAGGATAAACTCGCGAATTTTTCCAGCGATCGCGTTCTTGAAACGGACGATGGGGTAGATAATCAAAAAACAAACCCAATGCCATCCCCACTACCATTGCTGGTACAAACCAAAAGTTCATTACATAACCGATGAAGTCATAATGAATCCCTAGAGCAACTATAGCAACGAGAAACAATCTGCTGAGCAACCATTCGAGCAATTCATATTTGCGCCATAGTTTTCTTTGAAAGAAAAAAAACTCATGATAGAAAAAACGGGCAGCAATAAGCCATAATGGACCACCAGTAGAAACAAAGTGATCGGGGTCGTTTTCAGGATCATTTACGTGAGCGTGGTGTTGCAGATGCACTCTGGTAAACACAGGGAAAGCAAAACCCAGCATCAAAGCACTACAATGTCCCAAGATAGAATTAATTATACGATTGTTGTGGGCGCTATTATGAGAAGCGTCGTGAATAACCGTTCCTGACAAATGTAATGCTAGGACATTAGCTATAAAACAACACCAAGCTGGGAATCCCCAGCGAAAATAACCAGTGGTCGAGATAGTTAGCAACATAATCGCTGCAATCACCATCAACACATTAGGATTGAATCCACCAGGAGCTTTTAAATACTCTCTTGGTACTGTTCGCAGTGTCTGAACCGACTGCATCTTTTCCTTTGCTCCTCTTACTTTTGATATAATTTGATATATGACATTTCTCAGGTAGTTTACACCAATTCTTAGCTATGGTAAAGAAATGTAAAGTTTTTCTGCTGATTTCTCATTTAAAAACTAATTTTTTTATTAGCTAATATTGAACATACGGTTTAATTCTACAAGAACAAGCCATAAACAAGAATCGGTAACTTTTACATTTCTTTGAGATATGTTTGGTATCCTAATCTATCAAGCCGATCTTGTTTGTCAAGCACGGTTTGCGCTAGACTTTGCCGATACTGCTCTACTTTTTTTTGTAGTTGGCGATCGCCAGTGGCCAAAATTTGCACGGCTAATAATCCTGCATTTTGAGCATTGCCAATAGCGACCGTAGCAACAGGAATACCTCTAGGCATTTGCACAATAGAATACAAAGAGTCTACTCCATTTAATTGAAGAGTAGTAACGGGAACGCCTATAACGGGCAAAGGAGTGAGAGACGCTACCATTCCTGGCAAATGCGCTGCACCTCCAGCACCAGCAATAATCACCTTGATCCCTTTTTGGTGGGCATTACGGGCATAACCAACCATTCTCTCTGGAGTCCGATGGGCAGAAATGATGGCTACTTCATGAGCAACATTAAAATCCTCACAAACAGCGATCGCTTTTTCCATCGTCGGCAAATCAGAATCACTGCCCATAATAATTCCAATTAACGGCGTAGTTTCAGTCAATATTTTCTACCAATTCTGAATTATGTATTTTATCTTGTTTGGCAACCTTTATTAATATTAAATAAAAAAAGCAACGCCATAAATGACAGTCAGCCAATTAATTGTTAATGCCCGTCTTGCTGGATATCAGACTCTACAACAAATTGCTATTAAAGATAGAAAAATAGCAGAGATTGCTCCTCAGCTAGCCTGTAAAGCAACGTCAGTCATTGATTTAAATGGCGATTGGCTGTCCTTGGGAGGAGTAGATTTACAAATTAATGGAGGCTTGGGTTTAGCTTTTAGCGATCTAGAAGCAAAAGATTTACCCAAATTAAAACAAATCTGTGACTTCCTCTGGCAGCAAGGGATAGATGGCTTTCTACCAACTATTGTGACCACGGCGGTTGATAAAATACAGCGATCGCTAGCTACCATAGCTCAATTTATGGCAAACCAAGATCATTTACAAAATATGGCACAAGTTTTAGGAGTTCATTTAGAAGGGCCATTTTTAAACTATCAAAAACGAGGCGCACATCCAGAGCAATATTTATTGCCTTTAACTATTGCTAATCTTAAAAGAGTTTTGGGAAACTACAGCCACGTTGTTAAGGTGATGACTCTAGCACCAGAATTAGACAGCAGCCGAACAGCAATTAATTATCTAACAGAACAAAATATTATCGTTAGTCTGGGGCATTCTCTAGCTACAGCTAGCCAAGCAAAAACAGCCTTTGATCGGGGTGCATCAATGGTGACTCATGCTTTTAATGCCATGCCTATTCTGCACCATCGCCAACCAGGACTATTAGGCGAAGCGATTGTCAATCCTCATATATATTGCGGTTTAATTGCTGATGGCAATCATGTTTGTCCAACAATGCTAGAACTTATTCTAAAAGCTAGTAATTATGACCAAGGAATCTTTTTAGTCAGCGATGCTCTATCTCCCATGGGTTTACCTGACGGGGATTATCCCTGGGATGAGCGCAAGATTACCGTTAAAGAGGGCATCGCTCGATTACCTGATGGTACATTATCAGGTACAGCTTTACCTTTATTAGTCGGCGTAGCCAATTTAGTTAAGTGGGGTTGCGATGTCGGAAAAGCGATCGCCATGGCAACAGAATCTCCCCGCAAAGCAATTAATTTATCAGGAATTGGTATTGGACAACCAGCTAACCTGCTGCATTGGCATTGGGACAAACAACAAAAATTATCTTGGACGAGACTTAATTTAATTACTAATGTTACGCATTTAATCTAACTGCTGTGACGAGGCGACGAGGTGACGGGGGAAGCGGAAGACGAGGAGACGGAGAGAACAGGAGACGAGGGGCAACTACGCAGGTAGCAAATTCTTTCCCCCAGTCTCCAAGCCCCCAAGTCCCCAAGTCTCCAAATCTTACAGATCGATGAGTACGTAACATCAGCTAATTATCGATTGGTTCAAAATAACGACATCCCTTACAAGGACCTTCAGGGACAACCGCACAGCGCATAATTTCTGAGCGAGCATTAAAGCGACAGTTAGCGTTACCAACTACATAGCGATCGCCAATTAAAGTAGTTTCTTCTGGTCTGGTTGATTCTTGGACATGAAGAGTGGCTTTATTAAAACGATAGCCCCCTACCCGATATTGATAAAAGTGATGACGTTCGAGGATAGCATAGGTTTTACCCTCATAATCCATATAGCCGCCTGGCTGAAGTCGGCGATCGATATTAAGCTTGGCAATACATTGACGAGCAGGTGTCAGAATAATTTCTGTCGGTAATAAATTTTTCTTGATCGACATAAATCCGTATCAAAACTTTAAGAGTTATTGAAAAATACTAACCTGTTCTGGTTTTTCTCGGCAGCAGTTTTTGCTTTGTTAAGGCAATTAATGAAAATATAAGAAATTGTTAGCATATCTCGCCAAAATTAGCTGTAAAATCTTAATCAAGATTAAAATTGCAATCTACAGTATTACTGATATTACTAAATTATCTTCTACTCTGGACTGACCAACGGTCACAGCAGGCTCCGTCCGTTTAGGGCGGAGTAATCTGTGACTCTATTTATAATTGACAAATTATGCGTATTGCCCTGTTTACAGAAACGTTTTTACCAAAGGTTGATGGTATTGTTACTCGTCTTAGACATACAATTGAACATTTAGAAAGAAATGGCGATCGCGTTTTAGTAGTTGCGCCAGAAGGTGGTTTAACAGAATATAAAGGAGCAAAAGTATATGGTGTGCGAGGTGTTCCTCTGCCTTTATATCCAGAACTCAAATTAGCTTTGCCTCCTATTGGAACCAAAAATGCGCTCGAAGAGTTTCAGCCAGACTTGATCCATGTAGTAAATCCTGCATTTTTAGGAGTGGGCGGTATTTATTACGCTAAAACTATGAACATACCTTTAGTAGCTTCTTATCATACTCATTTACCTCAATATCTTCAGCATTACGGTTTAGGTGCTTTAGAAGGACTGCTGTGGGAATTACTAAAAGCTGCTCATAACAAAGCTAGATTGAATCTTTGTACCTCTAGCGTGATGGTCAAAGAATTAGTCAATCACGGCATTAAAAGGGTAGATCTATGGCAACGGGGGGTAGATACAGAAATGTTTCAGCCTCATTTAGCTTCTGCCCAAATGCGATCGCGTCTATCTCAAGGAAACCCTGAAGCTCCTTTATTGCTCTATGTTGGTCGAGTCTCAGCCGAAAAGCAGATTGATCGGATCAAGCCTGTACTTGAAGCCATTCCCGAAGCTCGTTTAGCTATAGTTGGAGATGGTCCTAGCAAAAAGTCATTAGAGGCACACTTTGCAGGCACAAAGACTAACTTTGTAGGTTATTTACAAGGATTAGAATTAGCCTCAGCTTTTGCTTCTGCTGATGCTTTTGTATTCCCTTCCCGCACCGAAACCCTAGGCTTAGTTTTACTCGAAGCAATGGCTGCGGGTTGTCCTGTAGTGGCTGCTCGGTCGGGCGGTATTCCTGATATAGTTACAGATGGAGTGAATGGTTATTTGTTTGAACCAGATGATCCTGATGGTGCAATTAACGCCACCAAATCTTTATTGGCAGCGACAAATATTAGAGAAAAATTACGTCAAAACGCGCGCTCTGAAGCTGAACAATGGGGTTGGGCTGCTGCTACTAGACAGCTACAGGAGTATTATCGTAGCGTCGTGAGTGCGGAATATAATTTATCTTCTGCTGCCTAAATACTGATGATAAAAGTTACCAAGCTGTCCATACGGATATTTCTCAACTCAATTTTGAATTAAACGACCATCTTCCAGATAAATAAGGCGATCGGCAATATCTAAAATACGATTATCGTGTGTAACCAAAAGAATGGTACAATTTTGTTCTTTAGCTAACTGCTGCATTAACTCTACTACATCCCGCCCAGATTTTTTATCTAGTGCAGCAGTTGGTTCATCTGCTAAAACTATTTTAGGATTACTAACAAGGGCGCGGGCGATCGCAACTCTTTGCTTTTGTCCTCCTGATAAACTTTCAGGATAGTAATCAACCCGATTTTCTAAGCCAACTTTTTCTAAGATAGCGATCGCTTTATCATCTAAATCTCGATCTGAAATTTCGTTATGCAATTCTAAAGACATACGCACATTTTCTTTAGCTGTTAGAAAGGTCATTAAATTATGCGCTTGAAAAATATAACCAATCTGACGGCGAAGTTGGGTTAATTGTCGTTTACTAGCGTTGTAGATTTCTTGTTTTAATATTTTTAAACTTCCTGCTTGTGCCGAGCGCAAGCCACCCATTAAGGTCAAAAGAGTAGTTTTACCAGAACCAGAAGGCCCTGTCATAATTACAATTTCTCCTGCTTTGATCTTTAAATTGATATCGAATAAGACCTGTTTGCGAAGCGCGCCTGCACCAAAATAGTGATTGAGATTGTCGATGGAAATAATCATTTTAGTTTGCTACTCGCTACTTGCTACCTGAAAAATTACTTTTTACTTTTTTAAAAAACATCTGCTGGATCTGCCAATCGCAGTTTTTTCATCGCGATCGCCCCTGAAACGCTACACATGACTATAGTTAGGATCAAAACGGATATTGCTGTTTCTAACTTCATAATGATTGGCAGTAGAGTAGCAGCATAGGCAATTTGATAAAGTCCAAAAGAGAGAAGCAGTCCAGGAAAATAACCTAATAAAGCCAAAAGTAAGGCTTCTTGTAGCAAAACCCATAATAAATAGCGATCGCTATAACCCATTGCTTTGAGAGTGGCGTATTCAGGTAGATGTTGAGAAACGTCGGAGTAAAGAATTTGGTAGACAATGATGATACCGACAATAAAACCTACGATTACACCCAGTCCAAAAATAAAGCCGATACCTGTACCGTTTGCCCAATATTGTTTTTCAATTTCAGCAAATTCTTTAGGGGTTAAAATTTTGACATCATGGAGTAACATTGCTTCTAATTGCAACTGCACCTGTTTGGGATCGACTTTAGGCTTTAATTTAATTAAGCCAACATCAATGCGATCGCTTTGGCGTTGGGGGAAAATTTGCAAAAAGGTTGAGTCGCTAGTAATAATATTGCCATCCGCAGCAAAAGACGAACCAAGAGTAAATAATCCTTTGACAGCGATCTCTTTATCGTTAATCTCAGTTTCGACACTACCTTTTTGTTTTAACCAGTCTGGAATTACACCATATTCGGGACGACTAGCGCGATCAAATAATACTTGATTTAATTGTTTTAAACTATCTCGATTTTGCTCGACTTCAGGAAACTTAAACGCACTGACAGTAGGATCGATTCCCCAGACTAATATTGCTCTTTCTTGTCGCGTTTCGGGATTGCGCCATTGTCCAGTGGAGATATAAACAGGACTAACCGACTTGACTGCTTGATTTCCTAATGTCTGATAAAGTTGATCGCGAGAAAAATCTTTGACGGAAAATAGGGTTTGAAATTGGGGGTTAATCATCACCAAATCTGCCTGTAAACTTAAATGCGATTTAATTGCAGCATCGTAAAGCGCGTTTTCAAATCCCATCTGCACAAACATCAAGATATCTGCAAAAGCAATTCCCGCGATCGCCACCACTAAACGAGTCTTGTCTTTCACTACTTGTCTAAGTGCTAACGGTGTTCTGCGAAATAGTTTAGAAAACATAGTATCAATCTCATCTGTTTATTAAGTGATTAGCAAGCAAATATTTATCTGTGGACATCATTTCAAGTTCGTATGCGATCGAACGTTCGATATAAATAAATTGAAAAAAAAAGGCGATCGCTCATTATTTTTCAGAGCGCAAGCCTTGCGCTGCTAATTGCTGTCTGCACTTGTAAATTAGTCAAACCAGAAACCCGTTTGCTGTCTTCTCGATTGAGACGAATTTTTACTTCAATCACACGGCGATCTAAATTTTCTCCAGGCTGATCGCTAAATACATCCTGTCTACTAACCTGTAAGCCAACTTGAACGACCTTGCCTCTGACTATTCCCTCAAAAGCTTGACCAGTAATTTCTGCTGACTGTCCCACTTTGACTTTAGCAATATCACTTTGATAAATTTCAGCTATGACTATCATGGAATCCGTTTGTGCCAATTCGACGATTCCCGAATCGCCTATCTTTCCCCCTGGGCGCGTCTGAATTTTGAGAATTTGACTATCTATCGGCGCGCGCACATAAGCTTGTGCTAAGTCAGTTTTGGCTTTGTTTAAAGCAGCGATCGCGCTATCAACTTCGGTGTGTGCTGCATTAACATCCACTGGCCGTATTTCAGAAATCCGATCTAAATTTGCTTTGGCTTCGGCTAACTGCGCTTTAAGAGTGCTATTAGTGCGATCTTGCGTTGCTTGTGCTTCTTTCAATTGTTCTTGTGCCGTTTCTAAAGCCAGACGTTTGCTGTCTAAAGTCGAAATTGCGATCGCGCCTTCTTGATATAGTTGCTGATGACGATTGTATTCACTGTGGGCATTATTTACCTCTGCCTGTAAACGAGCGATCGCTGCATTTTGACTTTTAATTTCGCCAATTAATTCGGCTTTTAAGCGAGAAATCTGTTCTCTTTGAGCTTGAATTTCCCCCAATTTAGCACCAGCTTGAACTTGAGCGAGTTTAGCCTGAAAAACTTTTACTTGTTCTTGTGCTTGCTGCACTGTATTTTGCAAGGAATCTCTTGAATCGAGAATAGCAATTACTTGTCCTGCTTTAACGCGATCGCCTTCTTGTACTAACAATTTCGTAAGGCGATCGCCATCCAATGCTAAAGGTGCAGACAGTTTAATTACTTCTGCTTCTGGTTCGAGTCTTCCTAATGCGGTTATTTTAGGCGCAACTGGTTTAATTGGCACTGAATTTGATGTCGTTTGATTTACTTGTCCATACTGAGAAATGCCGTAGATTGCAATTCCACCAGTAATAGCAGTAGCGGTAATTATTGAACTAATTAACCATTTATTTCTAGGTTTCACAAATAGCTTAAAAGTCATGATTTCTTCTTCCTTAACAGAAATAAAATTTTTTCTAAGTTTTTATACAACAACGTAAATCTTACTTTTCTAAATAAGCAGTAAGCATTTTGCCTAATAATTGACATTGTTCGGGAACAGAAACTAATTCATCTCCCCATAATCTTTCGAGAATTAGACCATCAATAAAAGAATAAATAAATATAGCCAATGCTCTATCTTTAACACCTAATAGATCGTAAATTGCCTTAACATAATTTTCATTTGCTCGCCTAAACACACCACTTTTTTTTAATTCTTTAGCGTCTTGATGTTGATAAAAATTGACCATAATACAAGTCCACTTAGTAAAATAATCTTCGTTTTTAACTAAGTATTCTCCAATTCCTGCTGCTTTTTCTTGCAGAGTTTGCGCTCCATCTAATTCTCTTAGTGCTTGATTAATGTCATTTTGAGACATCATTTCTACCAACTGCTCAAACAATGCTTCTTTACTAGGAAAATAATGGTATAGCGTTCCAGTAGAAACTTCTAATTCTTGAGCTATTTGACGCATCGTAACCGAACCATAACCTTTATCTGCAAACAGGTGGAAACACTTATTAAGTAATTCTTCTCGATAGCGATCATGGTCAACAATCTTGGGCATATTTGATTTATATCGAGCAATTGTTATAAATAATAGCAATCGGTTAAATACTTTGTCAAATATTTAGACAGTTATTGCAACAATCGATGTTGAGTAACAAAAATCGCTGCTTGAGTTGGAAATGCTATAATGCTTTACTAGAGTCAGTTCAGCCAATAGCCGACGAAAATTATGAATTGTTAAAAACAAATCCATCACATCCATCGCTACACTTCAAAAAGGTTAGACAATACTGGTCAATTCGTGCTGAGAAAGGTTATAGAGCATTGGAAGTTGAAGTTAAAAACGATATTTCATGGGTGTGGGTTGATATTCATGCAGAAAATGACAAGCTGATTAGCTAGATGTATAAATTAAATCTATAGATTATATTCAATAGTTTTTCACAGTCAATAATACTTAATGTTCAATGCTTAATATATATGGATTTTTCTACTCAAGCTTGGGACAACATTGATAACATCTACAACTCTATCTTGAAGATGAAGTTTATTCAGCAGCTTGAGCAAGGTTCATTAAGCAAAGAGATATTTCAGCATTACATAATTCAAGATGGCATATATTTGGGCGAATTTGCCCGCGTATTAGCTATTACTGCTGCCAAAGCACCAACTGCCGACTTACAGTTAGAGTTTGCTCAAAATGCTCAAAATGCGATCGCCGTTGAACGTAGTCTACACGCAGAATTTTTTCGCGAGTTTGGTATTCTGCCAGAAGTAGCATTAGCCAGTCAGGCTTCTCCTACTTGTTTGAATTACACTAATTTTTTATTAGCCACTGCCTATCAACATAGTTTTTCTATTAGCGTTGCTGCTGTTTTGCCTTGCTTTTGGATTTATTTGGAAGTAGGCAAACATATTTATCAACAGGTAAATGATCGAAATAATCCTTATCAAAAATGGATTGATACCTATATTGATAAAAATTTTGAAGCTGCTGTCAAAAGTGTAATTGATGTGGCAAATGACATGGCAACTAAGACTAGCAGTTGCGAATTAACTTTAATGAGTCAGGTATTTTATCGCGCTTCTCAGTTTGAATGGATGTTTTGGGATAGTGCCTATCATCTCGAACAGTGGCAGATAAATTAAATCTCAGGATGATTGTGAGGTGCAATACAGCCATCTGGAAGTAAGGCAACTGATAGAGCAATAGAGTAATATTTAATTTGAATTCGCTCGGCTTTAGTATGCTTTAAATCAATTACCTCATGAATTTTGATAGGAATCACGCTATTGGCAGGAAATGCCCACCAACTACCCTGTTGATAAAAATGATCGCTATAGCCTTGTTGCTCACACCACCTACGACACACCGCAGCAGCAGCAGCTTTTAGATCGGGATAAATAATATTTGAATCAATACCGTTGTTCATCAAGAATATTTTTCTAGATATTTAGCTTGCTCCAAGAAATTATGATTAAATTCAAAGAGCAAAAATTACCTGCTACTGCCCCAGGAGTATTTAGACTAACCAAACATATTAAACCACATCCAGTTTGAAACCAGGAGTTTTTAAGTTGACTGTTCGTAAGTAGCAAGTAGCAAGTAGCAAGTAGAAATTATATCCTGCTGTTTGACCAACGGTCACAGCAGGCTTCGTCCGTTTAGGGCGGAGTAATCTGTGACTAGCTCAATCTCCGATTCAAAAACTACGGTTTTCGTTTGACAGACGAGGTTTATCCACGATCAATCTCGTTAATAATGGCACTAGCTTTAGTACAAAGTTCTTCGTGACAGTGACCGTTAGTAGCAACAATGCACCCCCAGCGTTTTACGTCACCCTGGTTATAATAAACGGGTTCACCATTGACGTAGGTAAACTTACCTCCCGCTTCGGTGAGAATTAATTCTGGTGCAGCAAAATCCCAATCTTTGGCTGCTGACTTACCAGAAAGCGAAAGATAAACATCTGATTCTTGTTCTAAAATGGTAGAAATTTTTCCTCCAACTCCACCCATATATTTCTTACCTGCAAAGGGCAAGCGATCGATTAGCTGCTGAAAGCGATCGTCACGGTGCGATCGACTAACGATTAAATATAAATTCTCAATAGTGTTACGTTCAGATACTTTAATGGGTGTAACCGTACCATCTTTAGTTTCCACAAAAGTACCTTTGCCTTTTGAGGCAAAATAAATTTTTTCGGCTTCAGGAATAGCTACAATCCCAATTACAGGGCGACCTTGATAAGCCAAAGCGATGTGCATCCCATATTCACCATTTTTGTCGATGAAATCTCGTGTGCCATCTAAGGGGTCGATAATCCAAACCCAATCATGGTCAACTGGTTCGGCTTTTTTGACATCAAAAGTTTCTTCGGACAGATAACCAAAATCTTCTGTACCCAGTTCTTCTTTAAACCGACCTAGAATATACTTGTTCGCAGCCATGTCAGCTTCAGTAACTGGACCATCCTTTTTGTCTTTAATATCCAAGTCAGAAGTATCTTTGTGATAAAAGGAACTGAGAATATCTGCTGCTCCCCAGGCGACAGAACGCGCCACCTTCAAAACTTCTGCTAACTTTTCAGGCTGATTATGATCCAAAGCTATCTCCTGATATTATTCTTTTATATTTGCCGATCTGATTCCCAGAATATATCTTACATCAGCATCACTAAAGACCAAAGTAAAACTTGAACACCTTTAAAGCCTTACTTGTCCAGGTTAAAGCTTCATTATGTAATAATCTACGCAGGCTTGTATAAATATTTATTTGAACGTTATTTTATCAATCTACTTGATTGCGAATTTAAACTTTTGGGCGAAGACAAGCGGTACCTGGATTAATGTTATTACCGTTTTGTTAGGGAGTAGTTTGGGCTTATTACTCAGCGATCGCCTTTCTCCTAAGATCCAAACTATTATTACCCAGGGCATTGGCTTGTTGACGATTTGGATTGGTTTAACCATGACAAACAGCCTGGGGAAAGTTCAGTCTGGCGGTATTGATGGCGCAATTCTAGGGCTACTGGCAATAGTGCTAGGAGGGGTTACTGGAGAATTATTACAAATTGAAGAAAAACTCACCAAGATTGGTAATTGGTTGAAGAAAAAGTTTCGCGGCAAAGGATTGTTTACCGAAGGTTTTGTTGCTAGTAGTTTACTATTTTGTGTTGGTCCAATGACTATCATTGGCAGTTTTAATAATGGTCTAAATGGCGACGATACTTTATTAACTTTAAAAGCAACTATGGATGGAGTAATATCTATTGCCTTAGCTAATATTTATGGCGTTGGAGTCGCTTTTTCTATCTTAGTAATTGGGATTTATCAAGGCGGATTATCTTTAATTGTTGGTTTAGTAGCCGATACTATTCACGATCCCAGCAATAGTCCCTATCTGTTAATAATTACGGGCATTGGTGGTCTAATGATTATGGCGATTGGCTTTAACTTATTAGAAATCGTTAAAATTCGCGTCGCTTCTTTTTTACCTGCGATCGCTGTTGCGCCTTTAGTTTATCTTTTCGCTAGCTATCTAGGATAGTAAATAGCTTGGCAACTCAAATATTTGCTTATTACCTATTACCTTGATTTAGACAATCCAAGTACAAGAACCAATAATAAAAACGAAACAGATAATACTGATAATACCTAACAGCAGCCATTGTTGAGAATTTATAAAATCTAGCTGACACAAGAATAAACTAGTTTTATTGGGTATTAAGAAAATTTTTGGCAGCTTTTCTACAGCGAACGGTCTTTCGCCATTAATTTTGATTGGATTGATAGACATGATCAAAAATGGGCTTGAGTTACAAAAAAAATCTGTTAGCAATTTTGGTTGGTTTCAAACAAATAGATCTGCAAATCGCTAGTAAAGCTATTTACCGTGTAATAAATGGGTTTAAAGCCCCGCACAAAGAGTGCGATTAAGTAGCGCGGACTGGAGTCCGCCGACTTGCCCTTGGCAAGGCGAGACGCGAAGCGCGTCTCCAGATAGCAATTAGCAATTGGGATATTTTCTTAATTGCTAATTGCTACTTGCTACTTGCTACTTAAGAATCACCGATCATTTATGACGGTGAGCAGTCAAACCCTTTTCTGCTTCCTCTGCTCAGTCTCAACTAACAAGCTTTCGTGTATGACAGCTTATATTTTTGATTGAGTTTTTTGCTTTATTTTCTAATTACGCTCACTACTGTAACAGAATGTAAAGAATATGCCTATTGATTTAAATATTTTAAATCAACTATTTTGTCTTGAGCGTCTAAATACCTAGATAAGATCTTTAAACAAATTTTAAAAAGAGAGGTAGTTATATTAACTTTTGAACAATTGACCGTAAAAATACTTAAAAATAAATAACATCTGTAATAATGTAAGTAATAATATCTAAATAAATATACGCAAAATATACGTTTTAAAAATTATGCAGGATGATATTTTATCTTCAAAACCATCATCATTTAAATCATTAAACGTCATCATAATTGAACCCCATAGACAACAAGGACAACAGTTAAATCAACTTATAAAAGTTGCCAGACCAAATCTTCAGATAATTTTGCTAGATAATTCAGAACAGGTATTTTCTTTAATGTATGGTGAGATGACCATTAATATCTTATTTTTTGATATTGAAGAAGAATCTGATACTGATAACTTAGGTTTAATCAAAGCTATCTCGCCCCAAACAAGTTTTATTCACTGGAGTGATTATCAACATCCAGAAGTAATTGAGCTTTTGTATTCTTTGGGAGTCAATTCTTTCTGCACCAAAGAAAGTGATGCTGGCCTCATTTTAGAAGCAATGGATTTGGCAATTAGTTATCCGCAATCTTTGTATTTAGATGAAAAATTATATCAATGTTTACCCTTGTTACAAAATTAAGGTTTAGATAGCTATCAAATATTAGGTTTAATTTATCAAGCTTGAAAAAGCGGTAAACTTAAAGCTTAAGCCTATTTAAAATTTTGATGTCTAAGCTATTTGCTGAACACAAAAACCGATTAACTGAACTGATTGCTGCCTATAGCGATCGCGTTGACTTTTTGACTATTCGCCTAGAACAGGCAGAAGAAACAAATATCTTTCTCCGCAATCATAAAATAGAAACCCTAAGCGAAAGTATTGCTTTGGGAGGGCAAGTTCGCGCCTGCTATCGCGGTGGTTGGGGTTTTGCAGCATTCGATGATTTGACGACCCTAGTAGCTAGACTTGAGGAGGCAATTGCTGCTGCGAGAATAGTGGGAGATTCAGAAACTATCCTTGCCCCAGTTGAACCCGTGCAGGCAATCTGTCAAATTCCCCTCAAAGGCAGCGATCCTCGTGAAATACTTTTAGCCGACAAAAAAGCGTTATGCGATCGCTACAATGACTTATTACGCAGTTATCATGACTGTCTAACCACTACTACTGTGGGCTACAGTGACAGTTCCCAAAAGATAATTATCGCTACATCTGAAGGCAGCGTTATTGAACAATCTTGGTCAGATATGGAAATGCGCTTTTCAGCTACTGCTAGAAAAGAAGAGGTAATCCAAACAGGTAGAGAAACAACAGGTTCGCGTCAGGCTTACGAAGATTTGACTCAGTTAGACTCCCAGGTAAAAAGTGCGGCACAAAGGGCGGTAGATGCCTTGTCCTTGCCAAAAATTAAAGGGGATAGTTATACCGTAGTCATCGATCCCATTTTAACAGGACTATTTGTCCATGAAGCCTTTGGACATTTATCTGAAGCAGATATGGCTTATGAAAATCCCGATCTGCTCGAAACAATGAGTATAGGCAAACGTTTTGGTACAGATGATTTACAGATATTTGATGGTGCTGCACCAAGGGAATCTGAGCAGAACTATATCCATCGAGGCAGCTATTATTACGATGATGAAGGTACTCCTGCTACTACTACCCAATTAATTGAGGATGGAGTTTTGGTTGGTAGACTTCACTCCAGGGAAACCGCAGGCAAATTAGATGCAAAACCTACAGGTAATTCTCGCTGTCTTAACTATCATTACTCGCCCATAGTGAGGATGACCAACACCTGGATTGGTAGAGGCAATACTCCAGTAAAAGAATTATTTCAAGGAATCTCTAAGGGAGTATATGCGCGCAATTGGTTGGGTGGAATGACGAATGGCGAAATATTTATCTTTGGTGCAGGAGAAGCCTGGATGATTCGTAATGGAGAATTAGCTGAACCTGTCAAAGACGTTACTCTTTCTGGTAATGTTTTCAAAACTCTGGCTGATATTGAAGCAATTGGCGATGATTTCATTTGGGACGAATCTGGAGGATGTGGCAAGGGAGGTCAATCTGGTCTTGCTGTAGGCTGTGGTGGCCCTAGCTTGAGAATTAAAAATGTCACAATTGGTGGAGATTCTAATTAATTATTGATGTTATGCATTTATTGATCTGTGAAGCTGAGGTAATAGGTAATAGTTATCGCAGTACGTTGACTGGTTAGGATAGAAAAATAAACTGCTCGTAAGTAACAAGTAGCAGGTGTCCTAATATTAAGTACGTATTGCTCTAACGTGAGTTGATAGAATAAAACCATTGTTCGAGCTGGCTTTAGTTTATGAAAATCTCTGTTATTGGCATTGGTAAAGTGGGTTCGACCGTCAGCTTCGTACTAGCCAAAGATGGCTTGGCTTTCGATCTGGAGACATAGAAGATACCGCCGAATCTTCTATTATTATTATTGCCGTTAGTGTTCCCATGACCAAGCAGATGAAAAGTCGTGATGAACTCCTGTTAAGCAACACTCAGATTATGCTGTCTTTAATCCCTCTTCTCGTCCAACATAGCCCTAAAGCTATCTTGATCAATCTCAGTAACCCCGTTGATGCCTTGACCTACCAGATTTGGCAAATTGCCAGTCAACACTCCGAACAAATTAATTGGCAACAAGTAATTGGAACTGGCACTTTAATCGATTCGGCACGGTTTCGCGACCTTCTAGCAACTCAATTAGGTATCCATCCCACCGATATCAATGCTTATATTTTAGGAGAACATGGAGACGGGCAGTTTGCTGCACTCAGTTCTGCCATGTGTGGCGGTGAATTTATTGATGCTAACCCTTTACGTCAACAGATGGTGGAGGATGCCAAGCAGTCTGCTTGGACGATTTTTCAAACTAAAGGCTATACCAATTACACGGTATCTCTAGCAGTAGAACTGATTGTCCGCAGTATTGTCGAAGACTTACGATATACTCTACCTGTATCTGTTTCAATCGATGGCTATTGTAATGTTTATAACTGCTGCCTGAGTGTTCCCTGCGTTATCGGTCGCCAAGGCATTCATCGTCGCCTCGAAACTCAGCTTAGTGAACGGGAAGCTCAGGCATTTGAGAACTGCGCTCGCACTGTGCAACAGCAAATTCAGTTCTGTCAGTCACAAATAGCTCTTACATAAGGATGGCGATCGCCTTAGATGTTTTCAAAAGGCAGTGCCGATAATTACTGTTATCGGTAGTGCGGTAAAACTAAGCCTATGCGCCACCTGTCAGACTTAGTTTAATTCTTATTTTCCTCGACGGTAATTGGTCAAATTAGATGGCGGTGTAATTTCTTCTATAAGCTTAGGATCTGGGATAAGAACTCCTGGTGTTATTTTTAGGGGCAATTCTCCCGCCCAAATCGGCAATGCGTAATCTTCTGCATCATCTGATGGTGAACCCGTACGAACTTTTGCCGAACCTTCTTCAATAAGAAAAGATAGAACAGTTGTGGCTTTTAATTCTTGGGAATTAGGGAGACGGGCATCTGACCAGCGTTTAGGGATCATTTGTTCTGTAAAAGCTCGTAGAGCGGTCATTTTCTCGGTTTCGCTTTCAACTAGCTTGGCTTTACCAAACAAGACTACAGAGCGGTAATTCATTGAATGATGAAACAAAGAGCGGGCAATTACTAGTCCATCTAGTAACGTTACGGTGAAACATACATCAACACCTTTTTCTAAGGTTTTAAGCAAGCGACTAACAGAAGAACCATGAAGATATAGGCGATCGCCTTCTCTGCCGTATGCCATCGGAATTACAAAAGGCTGATTGTCAGTAATAAATCCCACATGGGCTATCAGTGCTTCATCTAAAATATCGTAGATCAGTTCTCGCTCTTGACTACCTCGTTTAGGTAAGCGTTTGATTTTACTGCGTTTAGTTACTTGAAGATTATCAGAATCAGACATTAGTTATTTTTGTAGTTGTTTTTCTCTGATCAGAATAAAAAGAATATTGGTATGATTCAAGAGCCAATTTAAGTTTTTTACATCAGTCCACTTGGTAAAATTATGGACTTAGCTATCCATCTAGATCGCGCTTCTAAAACATCCCTGTATCAGCAGCTAATAGAAAAAATTCGTGATGCTGTATTAGAGGGAAGACTCAAGCCTAACCAAAAACTACCTTCATCTCGAAGTTTGGCAAAGTCTTTAACTATTTCTCGCTCTACGGTAGTTCAAAGCTACGAACAGTTAGAAAGCGAGGGATATTTAGAAACTCGTCGTGGTAGTGGTACTTATATTTGTCAGCAAATACCCGATGAGTGGTTAAAATCGCAGTCAATAGAACCTGTAACAGCTAAAGTATCTAAGGCTTGTACCTTGTCCCAATTTGGCTTGAGTTTAACCTCTATCAAACATTTAGAAGTCTCAGAACCAGATTATGAAATTAGCTTTCGCTACGGTAATCCTGCGGTAAAGTATTTTCCGATGCAACAATGGCGGAAGTTTTTGGCTCGCCACTGTGAAAATTCGACTTTACTTAATTATGCTGCTGATGCTGCGGGATATTTTCCTTTGAGGTTAGAAATAGCTAACTATTTAGGACGTTCCCGTGCGGTTCGCTGTACTCCAGAACAAATAGTTATTATTAACGGTTCTCAGCAAGCATTAGACTTGATTGCTCGTCTAATCTTAGATCCAGGAGATTGGGTAGCGATGGAAGAGCCTGGTTATCTTGGCGCACGCTATTGTTTTATGGGACAAAGGGCTAATTTACAACCTATACCTGTGAACTGCGAAGGTTTAGACGTATCTTTTCTTAGTAATTATCGTCAAAAATTCAAGCTGGTTTATGTCACACCTTCACATCAATTTCCTACAGGGGTTACTATGTCGTTAACTCAAAGAATAGCACTTCTTCAGTGGGCGCAAAAAACAAACACCCTAATTATTGAAGACGATTACGACAGCGAGTATCGTTATGGAGAACAACCGATTCCCGCTTTGCAAGGAATGGATCGAAGTCAGTCGGTAATTTATATTGGTACTTTCTCTAAAATTCTCTTTCCGTCTCTACGAATTGGCTATTTAGTTGTGACTCCTGCATGGATACCAATCATTAGTAAAGCTAAGTGGTTATGCGATCGCTTTTGTCCAATTTTAGAACAGTATGCCCTTACCGATTGGATTGCATCAGGACATTTTGAACGGCATATTCGGCGAATGCGACATCTTTACAATCTGCGTCGCCAAGTTTTAATTAAGGCTCTTAAAGACTATTTTGGAGAGAGAGTAACTATCTTGGGAGAAAATGCAGGTATTCATCTGATGGTAAAAATTGAAACGGTTTTAGCGGATGATATTGCTATTCAAAAGGCTGCTACTGCTGGAATTGGCTTGATAAGTGCTAGAGAATATTATTTAAAACCTCAACATCAAGGAGAATTTATCTTCGGTTATGCCCAACTAGACGAAACTCAAATAGAGCAAGGCATCTTGAAACTGTCTCAAATATTGTGATTGGTCGAGAAAAGACTCGAAAAAATGGGATTTCATTAAATTACCAACGTTACTCAAATGTGTCACAAATAAAGAAGTGATACATTATCTATAAAAGAGAAAATATTTTAATGTCTGCAAGAGTAATCGTCGTAAGTCTTAGTACAACCAATTCATTTAGTAAAACCAACCGAGAAAGCATCAAACTAATAGCAGGATTGGGTATAGAGGGAGATTCTCATGCAGGAGAAACGGTTAAACATAGATCGAGAGTAGCTAAAGATCCGAGTCAGCCTAATTTAAGACAGGTGCATTTAATTCACGCAGAATTACATGATGAACTAAAAACAAAAGGTTTTGATATCCTTCCTGGCCAAATGGGAGAAAATATAACTACCAGGGGAATGGATTTATTAAGCTTACCTACTGATACAAAGCTATATGTTGGTGAAAAAGCCGTAATTCAGATAACTGGGTTACGAAATCCCTGCGCTCAACTAGACGGCTTTAAAGCGGGTTTAATGGCAGCCGTGCTAGACAAGGATATACACAATATCATTCGTAAAGCAGGGATTATGGGGATTGTGCTAACGGATGGAGTAGTAAGTGCGGGGGATAATATTCGTATTCAACTTCCAGCCAAACCCTATCGATCGCTTGAACGAGTTTAGAAACACATCTTAAAAATCATCAAATGTTTCATTTATTGATTTTTGACACACAAAATTTGATTAACTGGTAATTAAACATGGCGTTGGTGAATGCGTAATGCTAAACCCATATTTTACTTATCAACCAAAAACATACAACTTTTTAAAAGCTAATAGCTACGAGCAGTAATATATTGTAAGTCATTACTTAAATCACCAACGCCTTAGACATCATTAACTTGCTTCAGACCGCACTTGAAACTTATGCCAGGATTCTTTTAAGGATTCTGGAGCAGGGTTTTGTGTATCGTAAACTAAAATAATGTTGGTTAAAGAACGTCCTGCGGGAACGATAATGCGATCGCGATAGGCTAAAGAACGTGATGCTCCACCATCTAAATTCATTGCCTGATAACAACCAATCCCTCTCATTAATTTAGCTTCATCTTCTAAAGAAAGAATTGAGAGAAAGGTAACCAGATAGATCTTATCTTCTGTTTGAGAATAACCGATCGCGGTTCTACCTCCCCGATCAAATATATGAGGGTCACGAAAGCCCTCTAACTCTGGTTTTAGCCAAATTTTTCCGTCTTTAAGCAATCTAGGGCCACAGGTAAGCGAGAACCAATGTTTTGACCAATCTGGTTGACCTGATTCTCTGGCTGTAACCATTTCTAATTGATTTTCTGCTTTAATACCCAGGGTTGTACCATAATTTTCCCAAGGACTATATTTCAGGAACTTTCCACTAGCGATCATATTTCCCAAGACTCGCTTTTCTTCGTCAATGCTAAAAAATGTTCCGTTAATTGCTACTGCTGCTTTAGCACGATTAACCATTTCCGTAAACGGTTCGTCCCCTGAAGATACTTTGTTGCTGTTAGCTTGTAGCGCATTATTAGCTAAACCAATAGTAATGAAAGTTTCAGGATCTTGTAAATCGATGGTTGTTTGATAGAACGATACTCCAAACAAAGTCTTTTTCTCAAATTTAATCGGTTTTCCAGGCTTTACTGTCTGAGATGATGATGAATTTGGTTTATTGTCTTCCGCGCTCTTTTTTTTGCTACTATCAGGTTGAGAATTAATTGCCGAATCTTGTTTTGGCAGTGGTTTAATTATCTCTGGCTCTGGTTTTCCCGTTCTCCAGCTAATATATTTACCCTTGAGGCTTTGTAAAAAATTCCAAGATTTAGTACGATTAGCAGCTACGGAAAAATATTCATTGAGCAATTTTGCGATCGCCAAACTAACAAAAAATAAAAACGTGCGACGCATTAGAATAGCGCAACCGTCTCTTTCTTCAGTCTTTTTAGGTTTAGCCATGCTGATTTTTGGTATTTAAAAAACATCTTTGCTACACACTTATCCTACAGAATTTACAACAGCGATCGCCTTTAGGTGTCATAATTAAATATTTGATACATATAAGCTAAAAATAATAATTGTCTCATGAATCAAGACCAGATTGAATGCACCTCTAATAAAAGCTGCCAAGACAAATACGATACTGATTTTCCAGCAATTCTGGATATGGAAATAATCAGACGCAATGCCTTAGATGCGATCGCCTCTAACGAAAGAATACAGGCTTATGCCCAGTTTGAAATTTACGCCAAATCTAGAGAAACACTAACTGACAAAGAAATTAAAGAGTTAATTGGTTTCAAACCCCTCAAAACTGGCTATAAATACGAACGATACAAATTTATTCGCTACAGCAAAATAGATGTTGTCAATAAAAATGGCGAGCTAGAAAAACAGTCAACTTGGTTGATTGAAAAATTCGATCCGATGGCAGAAGTTGAGGCTAAAAAAATAGCCAGAAGACGAAAAAAGATTGAAGAAGCCAAGCAAGCAGAATTTTTAAACTTGGAAATTCTCAATTTAGACGATTTTGAGATAGACGAAGGACTAGATAATTATCAGCACATCAAGCGAGTTATGGCAGAGATTTAATTGTGATTAATCAGGTAGAGCTTGAACAAAATCTGCCTCAATAGTTAGAGGGCTTTCGCTTAATCCTCGGTTGATAAAATCAATTAAAAAAGTAGAACTTAATCTAGATAGGCGATCGCTTGTTTCTATCTCTTGATAATCAGTGCTAGTTAACCTGTAGAACTTAATATTTTCATTCTGCCAAAACCAAACTTCGCCAACCCCTAGCAGCTTATATTTATCTAGATCGGCAGTACCACCACTGCTATAAACGACTTCTATCGCCAGATCGGGGATAGGCTTACGAGTACGGAAGGCATAAGAACTATCGGGTTCTTTGCCAGTTAAAGGAGGATTTTTTAGCGTAGTTGAACCCATCGGAAAATAGGGCAAACTATACTTACGACAGTAAGCAGTAATTAACCCAGATATTGTTCGCTCGATAACCTCGTGATTATAAGATGGCGACACGATAGTGATGATTCCCTCTGAATAAGATAGGCGATAGCTATTCGATTCTTGAGTTAGGCGATCGTAATCTTCCCAAGTCATACCTGACAGGCTTAAGACCTGATCTTGTAGAGTTGAGCTATCTTGATTAATTGATAAATTTAATAAGTCTGTAAACATTTTTGTTTAATTTATATCTTTATTTGTGTCAGAATTAGAATTTTGAAACATTTCATAGTAGGGAATGTTGTTTTTAATTGCGTAGTCAGTTTTAGAAGAATAAAATTTTCCTTGGCGATCGTGAAAAGCCCAGGTAGTAGGAAACTGTATAATAGCTCCCATTGTTAAGGGAACACCTGAATCTTTAAGAGTTTTAATACGTCGATGCAAAGTGCTTCTAGATAGGCCAGTCTCTTCAATTAACTGGCGATAACTGTATTTTTTGCCGTTAATCAGCATGATAATTGCTTAAAATGAAATACTCAATTGTGTCATTAATTTAATTGTGACACACCTTTATCTATTATCGGGGATTTGTTCGTAAATATTTAGGAGATTTAATCGGTGCGATCGCCGATTTTTCAGAAGTTATTCAGTTAAATCCAGATAAAATCAATAGATGAACATGGATACTATGCTCAGGGTATAGCTGCTCTAAATCACGAAAATGCGAAAAGAAGCATTAAATATCTTACAAAAGCAGCTTTTCTTTGCAGAGAAGACAATAATCTCGCTTTAAATTTAAAGATAGTTGAAGTTATGAAAGGTATTGGAAAACTAAAATAAATGAGAGTTTTGTTTCATTATTTTAATTTTGACACCAATAACACAATAGCAAAATTTAGCTTATTCAGAATCATTTTTAATTTGCCTCCTCATTCCTTTATTTTTAGAAAACATGGCTTTACCCAGAATAAAAATAGCAAAAGACAAAGCTGAGTTGGTTCAAAAACTATTAGATACAAAAGGAACAACGGGAGCATTTCAAACCTATGCAGACATTGTTGCTTTTGCAGCCAGTTTAGGAGTCAAACATCAAAAAAGAGTCAAGCTGACGGAAATATCCCAAAGTGAACCTGCACCAATCAGTTTAGAAGTATTTATCTCTCGTGGTTACGATCGCCTGATTAAACTTATTGCGGTTACCGAGACTCAAGATATCAAAATTCTCTCGACGGAGAATATAGCTATAGAAGCACAAAGAGTTCTTATATTTGAAGAATATGCCAACGGCGGTCTAGAGAAACTGAGCTATGAATTACGTGGGGCGGTAGATTATGCAGAAAGATTAGTTTTAATTCTTAATGCGGAGAGATTTAGTGCCGAATCTAGTGGTGAAGAATTTGATTTAAGTAGATTTCTTTAGTAGCTATAATGTTTCAAAAATAAAATAATGACACGCAAAAATGTATTGAAAGATACCAAAGTATCAATAAATAGGACTTGCACATTCACCTTTTTGTCTTGTGATGAGGCTACTTTAACCAGAATTTTTAGCCAGTGAACTGAGTTATTGAACGAATTAAAGTGTTAGATAGATTTTGTCTTCGGAAAGATTAATTCCAAATCCCAATTAGAAGCAATCTGGGCTAGTTTTTGTGTATCATGTAAATTTTTGATGTGGGGCAAAGTACCTACAATTGGCACCTGGGTTAAAGCCTGAATCAAATCAGTTGGGGTCAAATCCTTAATTCTTGTCATCGCTTCGGTTTGAGAACAATTAAGAATAATTCCTTTAAAATCTATATTAAGACTGCGTGCCAAAGCTACATTTGCCACAGCATTGGCGATCGCACCAAGCTTTACGGGTACAACTAGAACCGTGGGTAAACGCCAGTCCGCAGCAATATTACCTACAGTCAGTTCATTGGTTACGGGAGAGCCTAAACCACCCAAAGACTCCAATAACACTAAGTTGGATTTTCGTTGCGAAGCTTGCAACTCCTGCCAGATTTTACCCAAGTCAATTATCTTGCCTTCTTGGGCAGCAGCGATGGGTGGTGCTAAAGGAGCATCAAAACGTAGTGGTACGACAATATCGGTGAATTCAGACTCAGCAAATAAACGGTTATATAATTCGGCATCCCCTAAACCAGTTTGCATTAATTTAAATATGCTCAAAACGGTTTTCTCACTCTTATATTTATCCAATTGGTATCGTTGCCAATAAGCCGCTAAAGCAACGGTTACAAATGTTTTACCCACATCCGTATCTGTCCCCGTAATTAATAGTGCTGTCATAACCTGCTATGTGATTGTTGCTTTTTATACTTGCTCTATTACAATATCAAGATTATGCGATAGATATAGCTAATGAGATCTACCATAGTAAGATGTACTGATGTTGAAAAGTACCGAAAAAAATATAATATGTTAGAGAGATTTGGTATACAGATGAACAAATATCATCCAAAAGCCTGAGCAAAAGCTAAATTTTTGCTTTAAATATTTGTAATTAACTAGGAATTTTAGGTTTTCTCTACCAAAAATATTGTGCATAACAATAGCCTAGTCAATGATAAGATTGCCCTGAATTAAGTTGAATATATTTGCCGTGAGCCATAGTACCACCTTAATGCCTCAGTCGATGGAGCAAACTCCCTTTTTCTCAGACTCCAATCGCCTTAGATTGTTTTCTGGTTCTGCTAACGTTTTTCTTGCAAGAGAGGTTGCCCACTACCTAGGAATGGATCTTGGTCCAATGATTCGTAAGCGGTTTGCTGATGGAGAGCTTTATATCCAAATTCAAGAATCAATCCGAGGGGCAGATGTTTACTTGCTTCAGCCTTGCTGCAATCCTGTAAACGATAACCTAATGGAATTAATGATTATGATTGATGCCTGTCGCCGAGCATCAGCACGTCAGATAACCCCAGTCATTCCCTATTATGGTTACGCCAGAGCAGATCGCAAAACTGCTGGGAGGGAGTCCATTACAGCCAAACTAGTAGCCAATTTGCTGACAGAGGCAGGAGCAAATAGAGTTTTAGCTATGGACCTGCATTCAGCGCAAATTCAAGGCTATTTTGATATTCCTACTGATCATGTATACGGTTCTCCTGCCATTTTAAATTATTTATCAACCAAAAATTTAGACGATATAGTTGTGGTTTCACCAGATGTAGGTGGTGTAGCCAGAGCCAGAGCATTTGCCAAAAAGCTCAACGATGCTCCTTTAGCAATTATTGATAAGCGTCGTCAGGCTCATAACGTAGCTGAGGTGATGAACGTGATTGGAGATGTTAAGGGCAAAACCGCGATTCTGGTAGATGACATGATTGATACGGCTGGTACTTTAGCAGCAGGCGGTAAATTACTGAAGGAAGAAGGTGCTAAAGAAATTTACGCCTGTGCTACTCATGCTGTTTTCTCTGAACCAGCCATATCTAGATTATCTAGCGGAATTTTCAAGGAGGTCATTGTTACTAATACAATTCCGATTGCAGATAATAAAAAGTTCAAGCAATTGACTGTATTATCAGTAGCTAATTTATTAGGAGAAGCGATATGGCGCATCCATGAGGCTAGTTCTGTTAGCAGTATGTTTCGCTAGTCATTCTTGAGTAACCTATAGCAAAATTTATAAAATTTATACTTATGAAGAATACTCCTGAGACTAACATATTTGTTATCTACAGGAGCAATTATTTTTCTGGTGAACTAAATCTACTTAGATTCAGGATAGAGAGGTTCTTGATAAAGAGATCCAGCCCGCTTAGGAGGCCAAAAACGGACACTTGCTTTGCCAATTATATTTTCACGGGGAACAAAGCCCCAGTAGTGAGAATCATAACTATTATTGCGATTGTCTCCAAAAACGAAGTATTGTCCTGGAGGAACTTTAACTGGACCAAATGTATAGTTAGGAGCATCAAGAATGTATTTTTCAGTTAATTGTTTATTATTAACGTATACCTCATGGTTCTTTACTTCAACAGTATCTCCTGGTAAACCTATTACCCTTTTAATAAAAGCCTGATTATAATTTTGTTCTTTTAAAGCTTTTGTAGGCGAAAAAACCACAACATCTCCTCGTTCTGGTTTATGAAAATGGTAGCTTATCTTTTCAACAATCAAACGGTCATTTACAGCCAGTGTTGGCAGCATCGACTCGGAAGGTATATAACGAGCTTCAGCTACACAGGCGCGAATACCAATCGCTAAGATACCAGCAGAGACTAAAGTTTTTAACAGTTCAACTACTGGATTTTCTTCTTTTTCGGTCATAAGCACACAAACCCTCGTGCATAATAATGGTTATGGTCAAGTTTCTGAGAAATCAAGCCGTGTTTTTGGTGGGCAGAAGTAAAAGTAAGATCCTCTAAAGGATTTAACATCAAAAAGCATTATATGCGGACAAGTTCGTTGCGCGGGTTTCCCGCATTGAAACAAAGGCTTAAACCGCGTATACTGTCAAGGGTGCAAGCAACATATTCTATGCCCAGTAATTTGTCACTTTTGCTAGCTAATTTATTGAATTGGTAGTTGAAGAAAAAAGCTTAATTATCTTGGGAAGATATTAAAGAAAGCAAATTTATGTTTGTATAAATCGCGGTTTTTACGATCATAGAAAATTCGAGAACTAATAATTACAAAATAGAACTTTAGCGATTCCCTTATAATAAACTAAGTTATCTTGTTTAAGTAATTTGATTAAAGCTTTTGAGAGCAGCGATTGTGTTGTTAGACAAAAATAAAAACAAAGGTTATCAACAGAATTTTATGGGAGAAGCTAATTACCAATGAGTATTATTCGCTCTCTTGAATCATTTTCACTTCCAAAGTTATTTGAATTAATTGAACGTGACTCCAAATCAGGTCGTCTGATTATCGAAACTCCAATTTCTAGCAAAACCGCAAAACGCAAAGGCATATACTATATTTGGTTTAAAGAAGGGCAGCTAATTGCAGTCAGTGATTGCATAAATCAAAAAGGTTTGATTAATTTAATTGCGGGGAGAGGATGGTTAAGCCCCCTAATTGTTTCTAGACTAAGGACTTTATGTCCTACCTCAATGCCTTTAGGAGTTTATTTACACAGAAAAAAGCTGTTAAACAAGGAAAAGTTAAGCTTGGTTTTTCAATTGCAGCTTCATCAAGTTTATCGTCTATTTCAGCTAGATGGCGGTCGCTTCAGATTTGATGATTTTTCTCAGCTTTCAAATCGAATTTTGACAGTTCCTTGGCTAGAAATGACTGGACAACAGATAAAAACTACTGAAGTTACTATGTATGCCCTCAGACTCATAAGCAATTGGGAAAATTTTAGCAATCACTTACCAGAACCTAGTTTTGCTCTGCAACGTGTTGTTGAGCGATCGCATCTTAAACTAACGGCAGTCGAGCGCGAAATTTGGGAGTTAGCTAATGGCAAAACTTCGCTTATGGATATAACTATATTAATGAAGCAATCATTATCAACAATTCAAGAGATCGCTTTTAGATTAATAGCTGTAGGACTTGTGGAGTCAGTTTTTTACCATAGCTATGATTGGACTAAACCTGATAAGCACGAAGCTCAAAATATTCAATCTAATTACAGCTATCGGCAATCTGCTAAGATCTTGAGGGAAAATACTTCTGTATTCGATGTTTGAGGCGAGCTTTTAAGAAAAAGAAAAGAAATAAGAAAAAAGATAGTATATAATTTTAAGCCCACAATCATAAATTTCATCAGTATCATCAATTATGGATAAAAATCCTGCTTTAGTACAAGAACCTCGTTACGAACCTGCAATTGTGATCCCTCTTAAGCAAGAAGCATCTTTACTAGACTGGCTCAAAGCTAGTAATCGTCTAATTCCTCGTGAACCAGTAGAAGTAGAGAAAGAAAAAGTTAAATCTGACGATGATTTGGATGTTCTCATGGATGGTGATGACGATGATTTTGTAGATGATGTTGTTGTTGCTGATGATGATGATTAAAATTCAGCAAATCGATTAAAAAATAAGGATGGCCAAAAAGATAAAATCGGCGTTGGTGAATCTAGGTATGATTTCTTGAGATTGTAATTTTTTACAGGATTAAAAAAGCTAAAGGCTAAAAGCTAAGAGCTAAGAGCTAAGAGCTAAGAGCTAAGAGCTACGAACAGAAATAGTTTGTACGTCATACATAAAATCACCAACGCCATAAAATCTTTGTCAATTCAACATTTCGTGATGACCAATAATTTTCGGAAACTTAACGTAATTTAATGGTGAATGCTAAATCACTTTCTACGGGAAAATTAATTAATCCTTCTGGTAAAGCCTTATTAATTTTTCTGATCTGTGTTTTAACCATAGGAGCGATCGCTTTTGAATCTGCTGGTCGTTCTCCGAGTCAGCAATGGGGTTCGCTATTATTTCCTCTTTTAGGCTGCGCTGTGATCAGTGCTTTGTTGGGATTTTGGGTTATTCCCATACTCAACAAGCTGAAAACAGGGCAAATTGTCCAGGAAGATGGTCCTCAGAGTCATTTACAAAAAGCGGGAACTCCCACAATGGGAGGAATTTTTTTTGTGACTGTAGCTATAGCTGCATCTTTGATTTGGGTAAAGTTGACTAACGGTAGAGTATCCATTTCGCCTGAGTTGATTGCTGTTTGTTTACTTACCTTCGGCTATGGCTTTATTGGCTGGATTGATGATTGGCAAGTATTGCGACGTAAATCCAATAAGGGCATATCCCCTCGGATGAAGCTAACTTTGCAAGTTTTATTTGGAGTAGCTTTTACCCTGTGGCTTTTCTGGCATCAGTTTCCTTCAATTACAGATATTCGCCTGCCAGGAGAAGTGCATTTAGCTTTAGGTTGGTTTTTTTTGCCCTTGGCACTGTTTGTTCTCACGGCTGAAAGCAACGCTACCAACTTTACCGATGGAGTAGACGGATTAGCTGCGGGGACAGGCGCGATCGCTTTATTGGGTTTAGGGGCAATTATTAGTCCTGGTTATGGCGATCTGTCCATTTTTTGCGCTTGTCTTAGCGGTGGATGCCTGGGCTTTTTGGTTCACAACTGCAATCCTGCCACAGTATTTATGGGGGATACAGGCTCTTTAGCTTTGGGGGGTGCATTGGCAGCAGTTGGACTTAGTAGCGGCAATCTTTGGGCATTATTTGTAGTTAGCGGTATTTTCTTTGTGGAATCTTTATCGGTGATCGCTCAGGTCACTTATTACAAGGCAACTAAAACCTCTGAAGGCATAGGTAAACGCTTATTTAAAATGGCTCCCCTTCATCATCATTTTGAACTAAGTGGCTGGGGTGAAACTCAGGTAGTTGGTGCCTTTTATTTAGTTAATATTTTACTAGTGGCGATCGCTTATTGGCTGCACTAGCTTCTAAATTAAAAAGCTAACGAGGTCATCTAAGACGCTCATTAGCAGAAAAATAGCTCTATTTATAAAAGCTTTTACTTTGTTTGTATTACATGAGTCAATTGTTCGATAGCACCAGTCAACCTTTCTTGAGCTACTAGATTAGCATCAGGTTCTTCTTCTAGTGCCTCTTGGCGAATCACGCGTTTTTTTGCTTTTTCAAAAGCCTGCACAAGCACATATATACAAAAAGCAATTACTATAAAGTTTAAAACTGCCGCTATGAATAAACCGTATTGAATCCCACCTGCGGATAATTGTGAGAGTTGATCTACTCCAGCAGCCTTCATAGCTGGATTAAGAATTGCAGGGGTAATAATATCACCTACCAAAGAATCAATAATCTTACTAAATGCCGCACCAATAATTACTGCCACAGCCAGATCGACAACATTACCGCGCATAATGAAGTCGCGAAAACCCGCTAAAAATCCACCTGCTGCCTGTGTTCCTCTTCTAACCATAATTTTTTATTTAACGTAATAAAATTTTTTTGTTTATTCAAAAATTATAAACGTTCTTATTGTAATTGTAGATTTAGATTTGGCAATGACTTTGTTTCTGATTAGCAACTATTTCGATTTCAAATGTAAAGTTGCCAACTGTTGCCAACATATATATAAGGCACGGGGAACATGAAAAAAGCCTTTCCATTTGCCACCTTTGAGATTTAATAAGACTTTTCCCTCTCTATTTAAATAACCAAACCATGCTCCATAATCATCATCAAGAAAATGCTTCCATGTATAGTTATGAACTTTTTCAAACCAATCTAAACAGTCCTGTCGTCCAGTTAAATTAAATCCCATCAATAAAGCTACTAAAGTTTCTAAATGTACCCACCAAAGTTTTTGATCCCATTCCAGTTGATGAAGGGGATGTCCTTGAGCATCCATAAAATAATAAATACCCTGATATTCTTTGTCCCAGCTAAACTTAAGAGTATTTAAAACTACATCAACAGCCTGATTAACTAAATCTAAATCATGACCACGATTAGCAATATCCATGACAAACCACATTGCTTCAATACCATGACCAGGATTAATTAACCTACCATCAAAACAATCTAAATGTTTGCCTTCGGGGGTCACGTTTTCGTACATCAATCCTGTCTCAGTATCTAAAAAATCGCCCATTACTTCTTGAACTGTTGCTGCTAAAATCTTTTCTAGCTGACTACTCTCAAGCAGCCAGTCCATCTCCAAAGATAGGTTAGCTAAAATCATGGGTACAGCTAAACTCTTGAGCGATCGCGTGCCTGGAAAAGCTTTGTTATATTTACCTTTAGGGTTATGCTGACGACGTAATACGTTGTTGTATGCTTGCAAAGCAATTTCTTTGGCGTTTTCATCTCCAGAAGCCAAGGCATATTGACTAAAAGCCATGGCTGCAAAACAATCTGAAAAAATATTATAGGGTTGAACTAGAGGCTGTCCAGCTCGATCTAAAGCAAAATACCAATTCCCCAACTCATCCCGTCCATTTTGAGCCAGAAAATCTGCTCCCTGTTTGGCGATTTTCAACCATTCTTCCTGAGGATCTAAACGGTTGTACAACATGGAATATGTCCATACCTGACGATTTTGCAACCAGATAAACTTATCGGTATCATAGACATTTCCTTGCCGATCTAAACAAGTAAAATAGCCACCATATTCCTCGTCAACCGAATGCTTTGACCAAAAAGGAACTACATCATTGAGCAAAGTATCTTTATACAGTTGGGCTAGATTCTTAAATGTTTGGTTCATACAACACGTCTAGTACCGCTGCGGGTCAGTAATAAGCATCAATTTACTGGATTTTCCAGCATTTCAATCGGTTCAACACTTTTAAATAATGTATCTCAACAGGATTAAGTATAATTATTAGCCTAAAGGCGATCGCCCATTGATTAAAAAGCATCTTGAACCTTAAAAAGAAAAACTACGGTTTTCAAAGTAGATTGGGTTTGAGCCACAAAAAAAAAGAAGCCTCAAAGCTTATAACTGCTTGCTGCTTCGATTGTTGATTATTCGTCACTACTTGTATATTAGTTTAACCATCCCTTAAGACGACGAGCTACCTGAGGGCGACGTAGCTTCCGCATTGCTTTACTTTGAATCTGGCGCACTCTTTCACGAGATAGACTAAACATTCCCCCTACTTCTTCTAGGGTGTAAGGTTGGCTAGTGGATAAACCGTAACGTAAACAAATCACGTCTTTTTCTCGCTGTGTTAATACATCATCTAAAACATCAGTAATTTCCTGACGCATCATGGTTTCATTCATTCGCTCTTCAGGAAGTTGCAGATCGCTATCTTCTAAAAGATCGACTAGTTCTGTGTCTTCGGCTTTGCCAACGCGATGATTAAGGGATAAAGATTGGCGACGCAACTCTAGAAGTTGACGCAACTGCGAAGTAGATGTTTTTAATTCTTTGGCTAATTCAGTTTCGCTAGGGTTGCGCTGTAACTTTTGCTTTAGGTTACGCTGGGCTTTTTTAAGCTTGTTAAGCTTTTCAACTATATGAATAGGTAAACGAATTGTGCGAGCATCATTGGCAATAGTGCGGGTAATTGCCTGACGAATCCACCAATAGGCATAGGTAGAAAACTTATAGCCTTTGTTAGGATCGAACTTTTCAGTGGCTCTATTTAAACCGATCGCTCCTTCTTGAATCAAATCAAGAAAAGGTACACCACGATTGAGATAACGCTTGGCAATGGAGACTACCAGACGTAAATTGGAACGAATCATTTTGCGCTTGGCTACTTTTCCTCGGTAGAGCAGCAAATCTAGCTGACGTTCTGATTCTAATCCCATTGCTGTGACTAATTCAGCCTTGTTTGGTTTTACCTCTTTTTCTTGCGCTAACTTTTGTCGAGTATTTTCTACCTGAAGCAATAGCTTGACATCATTGGCTAAGATAATTTCTTCCTCAGCGGTCAATAAAGGATAGCGAGCCATTTCTTTGAAAAAAGCCCCAATATTATCCTCTAAAGGAAGTTTGCGCCGACTCCCAGCGTCAGCACCATAGTGATTTTCTAGAGAAAATTCTGCTTCAACCAGCTTTAAATCTTCTTTGATAAATTCCGAATCTTCATTGCTTAAAATGTCTACGCTGTAATTATGGTTTTCTGCTAATTTCACTGTAGTCATTGCTTTGCTTCCTATTTTATTAAAAGAGGTCTTATTTTAAAGAAATATTGATAATTAACCTTTACTGATGTTATAGATTTTTATTTGTTTTACTTATATTTTTATGCTCTATTTATATTTATGATTAAACTTCAAAACTTTGAGAGTCAAAAGAAAAATAACTGAGTTTAGTAACTTTGTTTTTTGCCAGCTTAATTTATATCTTAATGACTAAAATCTCATGTTTATTAATTACCGTTACAAAAACAAACTTTTTCTTAACAACTTTTTATCACGAACTAGAGTGGAAGAGATTTATGATTTAGCATATCCCTAGCAAAAACAAGAGTAACAGCTTTTGTTTACTTATGTTTAGTTATTTAAACAAACTCCAGTTTAGCTGCAACTTTGCTCGCTAATAATCTTGTATTTTTTCATTAAATCTAGATAAAAAATGTAGTCGTTCTTACTTAAAATGAATGTTTATAAGGAAGCTATGACTTATTTTTGGTCATTTTTAGACCGTTGCTACTAATTGAGTATTAGTCACACTTAAATATTTTTGTTGGTCAAATTTTATTTAGTTTGGAAACCCTGAATAATATGGGTAGCATTTATTAAAATTAAAAATTGTAACTTGAGAAACACTAGTTATCTTTTTTTCTAAACCACTATAATTTCTTATGTAAACGAAATTTAAAATTCCTCAGTAAAATTACTTATGTTTAAGTAAATTGCTCTAGATAAAAGCACAAAAATGTAGGATAGTATTTTTGTACGAGCAAATAAAAGTTTTGTTTTGATGTCAACTGATATTTATAGCAATTTGTCTGGGCTAAATTACGAAGACTTATCTCGATCGCAATCCTTTACTCAAGCAAGTTTGATAGCAGCCGAACCCCAAGGGAGTTACCAAGTCAATTCTCAACAGTGGGTTGAAGTTTTAGTTGATTGTCCTGGAATACAAGGGCTATATACCTACAGTCTGCCTGAAGACTTAGTAGTACGCTCAGGTGATATTGTCAGCGTCCCTTTTGGAATGCAGATAACTGGAGGGATTGCGATTCGTTTACTAGCCTCTCCTCCGCAAAACTTTGATATTAATAGGATTCGCCCGCTTGATGAAGTGGTTATATCGGGTTTTTTTGCCGATACCTATTGGCAACTTTTGAGTCGAATTGCCGACTATTACTGTGCCGATTTGATGAGTGTGATTCGCGTTGCCCTTCCTCCTGGTTTATTAGGGCGATCTCAAAGAAGAATTAGATTAAATACTGAGGCTATTCCCCCTGGTGCGGAAGCCTTTTGCAGCCTAGTGGCAGGCAATATATTACAACTACTACAAAATCAAAAAGAGGGCAACTATAGCGTTAATTATCTCAGAAATCAGATCAAAGGAGCAAGTCGGGGAATCCGCGAACTAAGTAAGCGAGGCTGGATTGAAAACTATCTCGAACCACCAAAACGCGCCAAGCCAAAATTAAAAATTGCCGTCACCTTAGCAGCAACAAGTTTTTTAAATGATTTAACAGCTAGACAGAAAGAAATATTACAGGTACTTAAAAATAGAGGTGGTGAACTGTGGCTTAAAGAATTGCTTCAGCTATGTCGCACTACCTCAGCGACGGTTAAAAAGTTAGAAAGCAAAGGCTACTTGATTCTTTCTGAAAGAGAAATTCTGCGTAAAGAGCAAGGAGTTATGCAGACAGAAGATCGACCAAAAGAACTAAGTCAAGCACAGGCAGATGCTTTAACCGCAATTAATGCTCAGGTTAATTATGCCAAGATTCTTTTACACGGGATAACAGGTTCGGGAAAAACTGAAGTATATCTTCAGGCGATCGCACCAATTTTGGCACAGGGAAAATCCGCTTTAGTTCTAGTCCCTGAAATTGGCTTGACTCCCCAACTAACAGATCGCTTCCGCGCTCGTTTTGGGGAACAAGTATGTGTATATCATAGTAAGCTTTCTGACGGTGAACGTTACGACACCTGGCGACAAACAATTCAAGGCGAACCCCAAGTAGTTATCGGCACGCGATCGGCTATCTTTGCACCTTTGCCAAATTTGGGCTTAATTGTCCTGGATGAAGAACATGATTCTAGTTTTAAGCAAGATCGCCCTATTCCAACCTATCACGCCCGTACAGTGGCACAGTGGCGAGCAGAGTTAGAAAATTGCCCTTTAGTTTTGGGTTCAGCCACCCCGTCTTTAGAAAGTTTAGTAGGGGCGATTCGTGAGACAGTTGCGTTGCGGGGGTTTCCCCCGTTGAGCAAACTGTTGAACCCGAAGGGCGAATCGCCCTTACAACGCGAAACGCCCCTAGAAATTGCGGGAAACCCAGATCCCAAATCAACAAACAAAACATTTTATTTATCCTTACCCGAAAGAATTGGTTCTCGCCCTTTACCCCAGGTAGAAATAGTCGATTTGCGAGAGGAACTAAATCGAGGCAATCGCTCGATCTTTAGTTTGTCTCTGCAAAATGCGATCGCTGATATGCAGTCACAAAAACAACAGGGTATATTATTTATCCCTCGACGGGGACATAGTACTTTTGTCTCCTGTCGCAGTTGTGGTTACGTGATGGAATGCCCAGACTGTGATGTCTCTCTTTCCTATCACTATAGCCATGAAGGTGCAGCCAAGCTATTGCGCTGTCATTATTGTAATTATACTCGCTTGCAGCCTGATACCTGTCCTGAGTGTAGCTCTCCCTATCTTAAGTTTTTTGGCAGTGGCACGCAGAAAGTCACTCAGGAGTTGGCAAAATTATTTCCTGAACTTAGGTGTATTCGCTTTGATAGCGACACCACCAGAAATAAAGGGGCGCATCGCCAGTTAATCGATCGCTTTATCCATCAAGAAGCCGATCTTTTAATCGGTACTCAAATGCTGACTAAGGGATTAGATATTGCAGGTGTGACGGTTGTAGGTATTGTCGCCGCCGATGGTTTACTCCATCGTAGTGATTATCGGGCAGCAGAAAGGGCTTTTCAAACCTTAACCCAGGTAGCAGGAAGGGCAGGTAGAGGAGACATTCTAGGCAAAGTGATTGTGCAGACTTACTCCCCAGAACACCCCGTGATCCAAGCAGTCAAAACCCATGACTACAATAGCTTTAGTCAGACAGAATTAAGCCAGAGAGCAGAATTAAACTATCCTCCCTACGGCAACCTGATTTTGATTAAGCTTAGTAGTATCGATCCGCAAGAAGTAGAACAGGCTGCTGGAACTCTTTGCGATCGCCTGAGCGATATTCTTAACTCCGAGTTCGACATTTTAGGCCCTGCACCAGCAAGTGTTATGCGAGTCGCCCGCCGTTATCGTTGGCAAATTTTACTCAAGTTTCCTTCAGCCGAAAGAGCCAATTTACCTGACTTAAATAACCTGCGATCGCACCTGCCCCAATCTGTCAGCCTGACTATCGATGTCGATCCGATCAATATGGACTAGTAGGGGCTGTTCGGCCCTTCGGGTTCGGTAGTCGCTCTTTGTTGGAAACCAACAAGACCGCGCTACCTCACCGTTCGCCCCTACATTAAAAATCATTCTTCTCCTGCATGATATGAACTACGAACCAAAGGCGCAGAGCGAACATGAGAGAAGCCTAACTCTTGAGCAATTTCTCCTAAGCGCGTAAATTCATCAGGAGTCCAATATTTTTCCACGGGCAAATGAGCCAGAGAAGGGCGCATATACTGACCGATGGTCAGGCGATCGCATTTTATTGCCCGTAAATCTTGGAGGGTTTGAATTATTTCGGCTTCTGTTTCGCCTAAACCCAGCATTAAGCCAGATTTAGTAGGAATAGTGGGATCTAGTTCTTTGACATAACGCAAAACATTTAAAGAGCGATCGTATTTTGCCCCTCTCCTGACTGGTGCTTGCAAACGAGCCACAGTCTCTAAGTTGTGGTTATAACAGGCTGGTTTTGCTGCCACCACGGTTGCAACTCTATTCTTTTGGCTGCTTACGGCTGATTTACCACTCCAAAAATCGGGAGTTAAAACCTCTATCTGTGTCTGGGTATTACTCAGGCGAATAGCACTCATCACCTTGACAAACCACTCTGCACCCCCATCTTCTAAGTCATCTCTAGCTACAGAAGTAAGCACAACGTAGCGTAAACTCAATAAACTAACGGCATCAGCCACTTTTTGAGGTTCATCAGGATCTAAAGTCATCGGTGCATGACCTTTCTCTACTTGGCAAAAGGCACAGGCGCGGGTACAGGTTTGTCCCATTAACAAAAAAGTTGCTGTCTGGTTAGCATAACATTCACCCCGATTAGGACATCTACCCTCCTCACAAATAGTGTGAATGTTTCTTTGTTTGATAATTCGTTGTACGGTAGAAAGTTCACTCGCCTTGCCAATTGTTCTTTTTAGCCAACTAGGTAAACTAGTTAATTCAGTATGCCAATGATTTCTACTTGAATTTATTTGTTGAGATTTGTTTATCATGCTTAAAGATCGGCAACATTACTTACAACAGAATACAAAAATAATTGCTGTTTAGATGTTTTTTCCTGTTATTTTAGTAATTTAAAAGGGAACTCTAAGCTTGTAAACCAAAACTAACTGTCAAACCCAGTCTAGTAACTATCAGGCATGAAAAGTTAGTCGCTCAGGAGTAAAACGTGTCAACCCACAAAATTCTAGTTATTGACGACAGTAAAGTCATCAGGATGCGAGTTAAGGATATGTTGCCAGAGGGCAACTTTGATATCATCGAAGCCAAAGATGGTTTAGAAGGATTCAATCTAATTAAAACGGAAAATCCCAATTTGATCATGCTGGATTTTTTGCTGCCAAAAATGAGCGGTTGGGAAGTATATCAAGAGATCCAAAAACAACAAAAGTTTCGTTCCATACCTCTGGTGTTGATGTCTGGTCGCAAGGAAGAAGTTACAGACAAAATTACTGAGCCTTTTGAGTACTTTTCTTTTGTCGAAAAGCCTTTTGATCGCGAACAGCTAGTAGATGCGATTCGAGATGCTATGCTCAAAGCCAAGAAACAGCCCCAAAGCATTGCGGGAGATTTATCTCAACCATCTAGCAGCTTCACTACTTCGGATACATCTGCTTTAACTTCCGAGATTGAACTCTTAAAACTTAAGATTGCCAAACTGGAAAAAGAATCTGAACAAATGAAGAAACAGTTCAATCAACTGGTTGGGTTTATTAAGCAAAAGTTGAGATAGGAAGTAAGAATTACTTACTTTTAGATATAAATTCCATGACAGGAATTAAAGATCTATAGCATTACGCATCAAGATTAGGACGTTTTATAAAATTGCTAGCTGCTACTTGCTACTTGTTACTTTCGAGCCGATAACCAAATATGTCCTAACGTAACTTTGTGCGGCTATATGATGATTTCTTGCTGATGCTTTCCTTTGTAATACTCTCAAAATTAGATGAATACTCAAATAGGCTTTATCTTTAAAATCTTATTAATCTCGACTGGACTGTCTTTTTTAATTAAGTATGGAGGTCAGCAGTTACCGATTGAAGAGACAAACCTCACTGCTATAGTTATTGTCTTGCTACCTTCAGTGGTCATTGGCTTAATTTTAGGTCAGCAATATTACCGAAAATTTATGTCTAATTCCTGATAATCTTTTTTCTCGTTGATAAACTATGGAACTATGGAACGTTATTTTAAAATTCTATGCTTGTTTTGGAGTACGGCGATCGCCACAGAGCTAGAATATCGCCTTAATTTTCTTATTGCTACTATTACCAGCATCGCTAATCTAGCTGGCAGTCTATTTGGACTATTTTTGTTTTATCGCACTGGCTATACCTTTGAAGGCTGGAGTTGGCAAGAAGCGACTATTGTGTTGGGCCTGTTTACTCTCTTGCAAGGATTTTCTGCTACTTTTTTAGTGCCAAATCTTAATAGCATTGTCAAACAAGTCGAACAGGGAACATTAGATTTTGTCTTACTAAAACCCATTAGCAGTCAATTTTGGCTGTCTACCAAAACCATCTCTCCCTGGGGTTTACCCGATCTGTTTTTTGGCACAATTCTAATAGTCTATGCAGGAAACAAACTGAGCTTGACTTGGTATGACTATCTAGCTAGTTTGATTCCTCTTAGCTTTGGCATTGTCATTCTCTATAGCCTGTGGTTTATTTTGGGTGCAACCAGCATTTGGTTTGTCAAAGTCTATAACGTTACAGAAGTTTTGCGAGGATTATTAGAAGCGGGACGCTATCCGATAGTAGCTTATCCTGCCGTTTATCGCTTCTTTTTTACTTTTGTAGTTCCTGTAGCATTTTTAACTACTATTCCTGCTCAGACAATGTTAAATCGGAGTGAAATAATCTGGACTTTTGGCGCAGCTATTTTGGCTCTTATCTTGTTTAGTTTCTCAATCTTTTTTTGGCGGTTTGCCCTCCGTTTCTATACCAGTGCCTCAAGCTAGCTTAGAGTTAATCAGATTTAGGGTGGGCATCGTTAGAAACTAACATCAACGACTATTTAGATAATGCCCACAAACTGAGTTTAATTAGTTCCATCTTCGTCGGCTCTAGATAATCATTAAAGCGGCAAACGCTGAAGATTCTTATTACTGCCAATAACAACCATTACTAATCCCTCTTTTAACACTTGTGAAGGATTAGGATTGGTTATAAACTTTTCTCCATTGCCGATTGCCAAGACATTTAAACCGAAACGTTTGCGCAGATCTAGCTGAGCTAAAGTTTGGTTATGGAACTCTCTTGGCACTAACACTTCGACAATGCTATTTTCTGTATCCAGTTCAAAACGCTCTAGAAAGGCAGGTTGAGTCAGGTTACTAGCTAAGGCACAACCTGCTTCATATTCAGGAAATACCACTCGATCTGCTCCTACGCGTCGCAGAACTTTACCATGAATTTCTGAGGAGGCTTTAGAGACTACTTGCTCAACTCCAGCTTCTTTAACATTGAGAGTGGTTATAATACTTTCCTGGAGATAATTGCCAATAGCCACAATTACCGTATCCATTTCAAAAATACCAGCCTCTTTTAAAGACTCAGGTTCGGTAGAATCTAATTGAATAGCATGGGAGGCAATTTTCTGAGTTAAAGCTTGATTAACTAGTCTCTCATCAATATCCGTTCCCAAAACTTCATAGCCCATTTTATGTAGAGAAGCACAGACTGCTCTACCAAAACGTCCTAGACCAATTACAGCAAACTGACGATTTCTAGTACTAGAGTTAGTTAAGAAATTGAGAGATTTCAAATTAGCTTCTTACCCGAATAATTCTAACTATTGGCATTTTAGTCTATAAGAAATCACTTAAAATTAATTTTTTTATATTAATCTACAATCGTTGATTAACCAACCAGTAAATTTTCCTCTGGATAGTTAACACTGCTGGGGCTAGGATCGCCAATAATTGCCGCTATTAAAATTAAAATACTGACTCTGCCAATATACATAGATAATACCAAAATTATTTTGGAACCAACTGAAACACTAGATGTAATGCCTGTAGATAGACCAACTGTTGCAAAAGCAGAAATCACCTCAAACAAAATACGCAGAAAATCTAGTTCAGGTTCAAAAGAAGAAATTAAGATGGTCATCAAAATAATAGATGTTGCAGTGCCGAATACTACTGCAACAGCCTTCAAAATAAGAGTACTGGGAACTTCCCTTTGATAGAGAACCACTTCATTTTTTCCCCGTAGAACTGATTTGGTAGCGTTGTATAAAATTCTAAAGGTTGTGGTTTTGATGCCTCCTCCTGTACCACTAGGGCTAGCACCAATAAACATAAAGCCCATGGTAATAAATAAACCCGCCGTAGTCATATCACCTATGCTAATACTATTAAAGCCTGCTGTTCTAGTAGTCGCAGACTGAAACCAAGCAGCCAAAAGCTTATCTTTGAAACCAAAAGGTGCTAAGGTTTCTGGGTTGTTTAGTTCGGTCAAGAAAAAAGCGAACGTACCGATCAGAAGCAATAAGATAGTGGTGCTAACTACAACTTTAAAATTAAGGGAAAAGCAAAATCTTTCTTGCTTATGTTTAATTTTATTGTTCAACCAAAGATACATCTCAATAATTACCTGGTAGCCAATGCCACCAAAAATAATCAAACCAGGAATAATTAAATTAATTGCCCCAGAGTTATGATAGCCTACCAAGCTATCAGAGAACAGACTAAAACCTGCATTATTCCAGGCACTGATACTATGAAAAATGGAATACCATAGACCTTCTGACCAACCATGTTCGGGAACAAAAACTGCTAGTAATAAAAATATGCCGCTAATTTCTAGAATCATAGTAGTAGCAATAATTGAGCGCATTAGATTACTGCTACTACCCTGCAAAAAAGGACGATCAAAGGTTTCTTGGATAGCAAATTTTTGTCTTAGGTCAAACTTTCTGCCCAAAAGCAGCAGTAAAAAAGTAGTCATGGTCATATATCCTAAACCACCAACTTGAATCAGAAGCAATATAGTTAACTGCCCCCAAAATGAAAAATCAGTCCCAGTATCTACAACTGCCAACCCCGTGACACACACGGCAGAGGTAGAGGTAAACAGAGCCACAATAAAATTGTTCCAAGTCCCCGTAACGGTAGCGAAGGGCATCATCAACAGAAGAGTTCCAATCGCAATCAGAGCGAGAAACCCTAGACAAATTGTACGAGCAATAGTCATAAGTCTGATTTATTTTAAGAAAAACTACCTCTACAGGAGCATACTCTAATTAGGGTGTTTAATAGCTCTCTCCAAAAGAGGAAGCTTTAAGATGTTTCCAGTCCAATTTTACTCGTTGTCTGAATGATCCATTGAACTAACTCTTGCCATTCTCTTGAACTAGTCAAGCTAATAACATTAAATTGCACTCCCCAATTACGGGAAAATTCGGCAAAGCTTTCAACCCAGGTGACTATAGTTTCTATACCTGAATTAGAGCGATATGACCAAGCCTGCTTGAGATACTGGGTTGTTTCTAGTGGATGCCCAGTGTAGTGGAGATACCAAGCAATCCAGACCAATGTACCATAGCGAACAGACTGCTCCATTAACTTAACTTCTGGAGGTAGATTTGGTTGAGCAAAAAAATCGTTGGTAACTGCCATTAAAGAGCGAGCTTGGGGTAAGCCTTTGTACATAGCACTTTCTTCGTGTTGACGATAGCAGACAGTTATTTGGCGCAACCATGCAGTTCTACAACCTTTTAAAGCTAGCTTAAGGACTAAATTGGTGTCTTCTGCGGGAGGAAAGCGAGGATCAAAACCACCAACATACTGAAGCCATTCTCGACGAAACATCATCGCGCTTGGTAGCACTGGTTTCCAGCGTAGCCAATTCTCTAAATTCAATTCAGGAATTTGCTCCCAAGGACAGACATCCAATAGCTTATTGCCTTCTAGGTCTACCCTTTGCCAGCCACTATGGACAATACCTAGGTCAGGACGCTTGATTAAAATTTCTGCCTGAGATGCTAATTTTCCTGGTAAAAAATAATCATCTGCATCCAGAAAGGCGATCAGATTGGCTTTGGCGATCGCAATACCATGATTGCGGGCTGCTGCTACACCTTGATTTTTCTGCTTGACGTAGCGAAGGCGATCGCGGTATGGCTTTAATACCTGTTCAGTTGAATCGGTTGAGCCGTCATCAATGACGATTATTTCATAGGTACAGCCATCTTGCTGGAGAACGCTTTCAATAGCTTGAGCAATATAGCGATCGCAATTATAGGCAGGAATAATTACGCCGACGGTCGGTTCAGCTTTAGCAAATTCTATCATTGAGAATCATTTAGATTTTAATCTCAGCTATTTATCTTAAGACAGTCTGGACATACTCTCCACATATTAGGCTGTAACTTGATGACGGTAAAGTAATTCCTGATTTGGTATTTAGTAATTTTGCTGAATATTTTTACTATTTGAACAAATTATCAGTAAATACTACCAAGGCATTTTAGATAAATTAACTTAACCATACTAAAAATGCAAAATAAACCTAAATATTTTTTTGCTTTATATGCTTTACAAGTCATTAACCTGTGCTTTTATTTTTTATTTTTATTCAAGTAAATACGTTAATTCACTTAATTAATCTATATAGTTTTTTATTTTCTGAGTTAATACTTAGACAAACAAGTAAGCTCTAGATTCTGTTTTACGCTTTAGTTTGATTTATCCTTGTACAAAGGGAATAACGGAGCTTGCATGGCTTTTTTCTAGAGTAAACTTTGCTCTTTTTTTACTCTTGTAGTTATTTTGTTAGATTAAAAAACAAAAGTCATTGACATTTTTAAAACTATGAACAAAATAGATAGTAGTAGTATAGAGTGTGTTTTATTGAAAATTTTATATTCTCTAGCACTAGCAATAAATTAAATATGATTTATCATAGACAACGAGGGTTTTATTGCCTAAATAAAAAAGGCATTTTCAGGTCAAGTTAACATTACAAATAGGGAGTATTAATTAATCATGTCAAGTATTATTTCACCAGATAACACGGCACTTGCGCAGGAATCATTTAATCCTGATGGCGGACTAAATGTAGTTGGCTTTCAAGATCAAGAGAACATTATTGAAATTAAAGGCGATGCCCCAGTAGGCATTATTGGTGGTAATTTAGCCGATACCATTACTACTGGTGCAGGTGATGCGCAAGTCTTCGCAGGTGCTGGAGACGACATCATCACGGGCGGTAATGGCAACGACATCCTTAGAGGCGGTAATGGCAACGACTTCATTAAGGGTGGTCTTGGTGATGATTTTCTCAGTGGTGGCGCAGGAGACGACACCCTCAGAGGTGGTTTAGGTTCTGATACACTCAAAGGTGGTACTGGAAACGACGTATTTGAATTTGGTGTCAAAGAATTTGCAGATGGATCAATGGATAAAATCGTTGATTTTAAAGCTGATGGTTTTGCCGATAAAATCAAAATCTTTGGTGCTAGCGATGCCGCTGTTGTCTATGATGCAACTTCAGGTATGATCACCATTGATGGAAAAGATGCTATAGAAATTGGTAAGGATCTAGACATTGAACCTGGTACTACAAATGAAAATGGTACTTGGGAATTATTCTAAGTAACATGGTTTAAAATTTAGACTATCTTTGATAGACCCACAACAAAATGTTGCGGGTCTATTAGTTAGTATTTAAAAAATCAGCTTAAAATTTAGATTACATGAAATTTAGCAAAATATGGGCTAATGTAGGTAAATCCAATATTCATCAAGGATCTAAAGAATCTATAAGGTTTTGTCGCGTTCGTTAAGAATACTTAAACCAAGCTTAATCAACGCAGGTATGCTTATAGACAGAGTAACTTATTTCTCATTATTGAATTAGGGCGTGCCGTTATTTAGGAGAAAATACTTTTGTTCTAATTAATGGCGAGACAAGCACCGAAGTGCGATCGCCATGTTGATGACACGCTCTAGATCAAATTGTCAGATTATTTGGGTCATTTTGTAGTTTGAGTTTGGGTCATTCCCGCTAACATCAATGAGAAGAGGCGAATCTTCAATCAAAAATCTTAAATCTTTCCTAGCCAACCAGGATTGGAAACAGGTTGTAGATATCTGTCAAAAAGAGATCTCCCTCGATCCTGACGATATTAACTTTTATCCTTACTTGGCAAGAGCCTACACCCAACTAGGAAAAATACCCGAAGCCATTGATGCTTACAAAAGATTGCTTGGTACCTCAGTTGACCAAGCAGAAATATACGCAGAGTTGGGCTTATTATTTAGCAAGCAAAATAATTATCAAAAAGCGACCTGGAATTACGAACAGGCTTTAGTTTTTAAACCTGATTGGGCAGAATTAAAATATAATCTGGCGGTAGTATTGCATCAATTGGGTAACTGGAGTGAAGCAGTTGCTGTCTACAGTCAAGCCATTGAAGCCAAGCCTGACTATGCTGCTGCTTATTTTAACTTGGGAGTTCTCTACGATCAAAAAGGAGAACTAGAGGAAGCGATCGCCAACTACGAGCAGGCTATTGCTATTCAGCCCAATTTTACCAGGGCATATAGTAATTTGGGTAGCACCTTTGCCAGACAAAAAAAATACGATCGGGCGATCGCTATTTTTAGAAAAGGGCTTTATGTTGACCCTACTTGGGCAACTTTGCACAATAACTTAGGACAGGTTTACTGGTTTAATCAACAGCACAAGCTTGCCTATAGTAGTTTCCAAACTGCTATCACTTTAGAGCCAAAAATGTCTTTAGCTCATCATAATTTAGGTAAGCTATGGCAACAGCAAGGCAATTATCCCCAAGCAATAGACTGTTTTCTCAAAGTTACCAAGCTAGAGCCAACAAATATTCTGGCTTTAAGCAATTATGCTGACCTACAGCTACAGATGGGTAATTGGGAAACTACTTTAGACTGTTGGCGACAAATAATTAAGCTTGAGCCTCATTTTGTTACTGCTTATTGTCAGAGAATATTAGCAACTGAACCTGCAGATTTATTAGAAATAGCTAAAGTAGCTTGCGCTCGCTTTCTGCAAGCTCTTCAAGATAATCAAAGAGCAGACGCTTATCATTATCTATGGCGAACCTATAGCCATATGGGAGATGTGCTATTTGAGTTTGGGGGTGTTTATCAAGCAGAAGTTTATTATCAGCGAGCCTTACAAATTAGACCCAAAGAAGTTGAACTATATCTAAAACTGGGCAATTGTCTTGCCAAGCAAAAAAAGTTAGATGCTGCTGTAGCTATTTACCAGATTGGTTTAAGCCTTGAACCAGAAAATCCGCAAATCTGCTTTCAGTTGGGTAAAGTTTTAGAGCGTAGTCAAGTTGCTGAAGAGGCGATCAATTATTATGAAGCCGTCCTTAATCAAGAAATAGATTGCACCACTCGCTGGCAAAATTTGCCTGGTTTATTTCCGCTTGAAGAACAATTATCTGCCCTGCCTAAGAAAATTTATCACTACACTCAAGACTGGGCGAGGGATTGTCAGTTAAAAAATTTTAGCTACATTCAAGTATTGTGGGGAGATACTGACTATACTCCTGAAAAAATAACTGGCACAAGACAACCAGAGACAATTAAAATTAACGCTCCTGGTCAGACATCTTATCCTGATTGTGGCGGAGTCAACTGCAATAGCTGTATGGCGAAGTTAATTAAGCACTTTAAGCCATTAAAAATTGATAAAGATGCTTATAAATGTTCCTTTGAGTCAAAAAAACCCGTTCAGGCTAAATTGCCTTTTGTCGTTACTATTCCCGAAGGTAGAAGTTGGATTGCAGGACAAAAAAACTCATGGATTATTTGCAATGCTGTAGCGGTTATTACTCCTGATAACTATTTGTTAGGAGATTTGTCTAGAGACTATCCCTGGTTCTTACCAGGATGTCCTTATCAAGAACGAGCCGAACACAAGATTTTTACCCAAAGTAGTATTCCTCTGGTAGAAAAAATAGAGGGCAAAGTAGCTTTACTGTCTGGTTTAGCTGGTCATGTTTATTACCATTGGATGTTTGATATTATTCCGCGACTAGAACTAATCAGAAATAGTGGTATTGAGCTAGAGGAGATTGATTGGTTTGTGGTTAACAGCATTGCTAAACCCTACCAAAAAGAAACTTTGCAAATTTTGGGTATTCCTGAAACAAAAATCCTCGAAAGCGATCGCCATAATCATATTCAGGCTACAGAATTGATCGTTCCTTCTTTTCCAGGTTATCTGGATTGGGTTTCCCAGGGAACAATCAAATTTTTACGTCAGGCTTTTATTCCCAAAATTGATTTATCGAGAACTGCTATCGGGCAAAAAATTTACATTAGCAGGGCAAAGGCAAAAAATAGACAGTTAGTTAATGAATTAGACGTGAGCGAACTGCTTTATAGCGAAGGTTTTCAAACTATATTCCTCGAAGAAATGTCAGTCTTAGAGCAGGTTGCGGTATTTGCCAATGCTGAAATCATTGTTGCAAGTCATGGTTCGGGTTTAACTAATTTAGTTTTTTGTTCTCCCGATACTAAGGTTATTGAGCTTTTCTCTCCTAATTATGTGAGAACCGATTACTGGATGATTAGTCAGCAGCTAGAGTTGGAGCATTATTATTTAGTGGGAAAAAGCTTTGATTGTCTATCTTTGCGCAACTTAATGTATCAAAATGCCCTAACCGAAGATATTTTGGTTAATATTGATGCTCTCAAGCAAATTTTAAAGTACATTCAATAATAAATATTCCAGCCATACCAGAACTAGGACAATCATGAATAGATAATCAATAGTTAAATAACTGGCGTTACGCAGAAAATAAAATCTACTACTTACTACCTACTATCTAAATTTTACCCGTGGATTCTAGCTATTTAATTCAGGCAATTGTCGAGTGCGAGCAGACAGTAAAAACAGATAACAACGACCAGGAACAATGGCAATCTGCCTTTAAGAACCTGGGCAATTTGCTTCAGGGTATGGGGGAATTTGATCGAGCTATTATTTGGCATTCCTTGGCTTTAGAAGCCCAAACTAATCTTGGGGAGGTATACTGCCAATTAGGAGAGCTGCATATTTTAGAAAAGAATTGGCAAGCTGCTTTAGCCTCTTTTGAAAAAGCTTTAGAACTTGTACCCGATTCTGACCGTATATATTCATCTCTGGCGCAGATCAATAGCTACCTCCAGCGTAAAGATGCGGAAATGGATTGCTGGTATCAAGCAATTAAAATCAATCCTAATTTGGTCAATAATAGTGGTTACTATAAGCTAGCCAAAGCCTTAGAACAAAAAGGAAGAATAGAAGAAGCGATCGCCTGTTATGAAAAGGCGATCGCTGGAGAGCAAGGCTTGATTGCTGCTTTTTATGATTTGGGAGACATTTATCAACGCCAGCATCAGTTAGACCGAGCCGAGGCTATATACGAGAAAATTTTAAGCGTGCAGCCCACAGAATCTAGGGCGCAATACAAATTAGGCACTATTTACCTACAAAAGCAGTATTTTGAAGAGGCGATCGCCTCTTTTCATCAAACCATTAAAAATGCTCCAGACTTCCCTTGGGCTTATCGAGATTTAGTCAAAACTTTTTTGATGCTGCAAAAATGGGATGAAGCTATTTCTACCTGCTACGCAATTTTGAACCTAGTTGAAGAATATCCCTGGGTATATGGACATTTAGGAGATGCTCTACGAGAAAAAGGTAGATTACCCGAAGCAGCAGCTAATTTTCAACAGGCTTGTAAAAATCGCGGTTGGGAACAGTGTATCGCCAATAACTATTTTTTTACTCGCGATATTTTTAGCTATCGTATTTCTGTCTGGGAAAAACATTTACAGCCATTGATTACCGCACCAGGAGTTAATGCCTTAGAAGTAGGCTGTTATCAAGGAATGTCTTCTTGTTGGATGCTTGATAAAATGTTAGTCCAAGAAAAAGATAGGCTCACCTGTATTGACAGTAAATTTGAACTATCATTCAAACAAAACCTTACCAAATCTGGTTCAGAGTCTAAGGTAACTTGTTTAGAAGGAGATATTCACCAACTGTTATCAGACTGTACTGTTAATAGTTTTGACCTCATTAATCTTCAGGATCGTAAGAAACTGAGTCAACACACAGAGAAAAATGCCATGCTCGCCTGGAAGTTAATTAAATCAGGCGGATTACTTATTTTTAATTCTTATGGCTGGCGTAATCCTCATAATGCTCAACAAAATCCTCAAGTCGGCATTGATCGATTTCTTGCCTCTGTAAAGGATCAATGGCAACAAGTTTGTCGTTCTCCGCAAACATTTCAATTATTTATTCGCAAACTATAGCCTAAGTCACCTGTGATCATTGGCACAACTAAGTATTTATCAAGCATTCTGCAACTACTAATGAAAGAACTTCTTCTGTCTCAATTAACCGCCAAGCAAATACAGCAGGCGATCGCCCGATACCGTCAAAAAATAACCGCTAATCCTCAATCGGCAGAAGATCGCGCTAATTTAGGAGATTTGTATATTCAACAAAAGCAGTGGCAAAAGGCTCTAAAATTTTATCGAGAGGCGGTGACTCTGCAACCTAATTCTGCCCGATTACATCGCGCTCTGGCGCAAACGCTGGCTCAATTAGGTAAGGATCGCCAAGCTGCCAATCATTTATTTAAATTATTTAAATTAAAAGCCGATTCTTTTACCCCCGAACAACTTTATAAGCTTGGTCAGACTTTAGCTGCTCAAGTGCCAGATAAAGCGATCGCCTGTTACCGTGGTGCGATCGATTCCCAAACAGATTTTTTTGAAGCATATCAGGCTTTAGGGGAACTTTTAGCTGCTCAAAGAAAATACGAACCTGTCTTAGAAGTATATCGTCTAGGAGTCAGAAATAATCCTCGTAATGCCCGATATTATTTTGCTCTGGCACAGGCTTTAGCTGCTCAAAGAAAATGGCTTTGGGCAAGTAGAAACTATCACAAAGCAGCCAAATTCGACCCATCGGCTAAAATTTATTACCATTGGGGTTTGGCACTATATCAACTACAAGAATATGTTCAAGCTCAAAAGCATTTTGAACAAGCTCTAGATTTAAAGTCCGACTCGGAAATTTATTATCATTTGGGTTTAACGCTACACAAACTCCAAGAAGATTCTCAGGCTGAAGAATGTTGGCAAAAAGCGATCGCCCTTCAAGACAACTATGAAGAGGCATATTATCAGTTAGGTCTACTTTGGCAAAATCAACAGCAATGGAATAAAGCAACTGCTGTCTATCGCCAAATGCTCTCTTTTAACCCTAATTCGGCAATTGCTTTAAATGCCATAGGTCAGATTTATCATTATTTGCAGCAATACGATTTGGCTGTAGCCTGTTACACCAAAGCAGTTCAAAACAGTGCCGAAGCCGATCCTGTAGAAACAGAAGCTTTTGCTGGATATGAAGCAGCTTTAGCGGCAAACCCGAAAGTGACGGCAATCGACTATTTTCAGTTAGCCAAATTGTTTAGAGCTAAAAGCCGTTTTCCTAAGGCAATAACTAATTATCAAAAGTCGCTCCAGCTCGATCCTTATTTTAGAGATGCTTATATTGCTCTTCAGTACACCCCTATCTCTAAAGACGAATCAACTGATTTAATTAAATTTTATCGTCAAATAGTTACAGAGCATCCTGAAATTACTATTGCCTGGGGAAACTTAGGAGATGCTTTAACGCAACAAAACCTCGTCCCCCAAGCAAGAGAATGTTACCGCACAGGCTCTTATCAAAAAGCAATCCAAAGCTATCCTCACCTAGCTAAATTAAACTGGCAAGAGTCAAAAAAGTGTGGTCCAGACTTTATTATTGCTGGAGCATCAAAAAGTGGAACATCTTCTATTTATTTCTATCTCAGTCGTCATCCCCAAATTTTGTTGTCCCATACTAAAGAAATTGATTTTTACTGGCAAAATTTTGATCGAGGCATTGACTGGTATTTGGCTCATTTTCCCACAATTACCGATCAAGATGATTTTTTGACAGGAGAAGCAACTCCTAACTATCTGCGATTTCCTCAAGTGGCTCAAAGGATCAAAAATACTTTTCCCCAGACCAAAATCATTATTTTGCTGAGAAATCCCGCTGAGAGGGCAATTTCTTGGCATTATCATAAGTTAAATACAGGCTTGACAAATCAAGACTTATCTACGGCAATCTCCGAAGAAATAACTAGGTTAGCCACGATTAGCGAGGCAGAAATTGTTGAGACTGGTTATCATAATCCAGACAATATTTTAAGCAGTCTTTATATTTATAAGATTAGAGCTTGGGTAGAAATATTAGGTCGTGAACAGTTTTTATTTTTAAAGAGCGAAGACTTTTATAGCGATCCTGCAAGCAATATGGCTCAAGTATTTGATTTTTTAGGTTTGCCCAATTGCCCCTTAGAAAATTATCCAAAAGTTAATGCTGGTGATTACAATCAGGTAGATTCTAAATTAAGAAAGACTTTAGTTGATTATTTTGCACCTTATAATCAGCAGTTAGAACAATATCTGGGAATAAAGTTTAATTGGCAATAAAATTCACTGCCTAGTTGAGTTCATAGTCAGAACTTCTCTGGCAATTTTAATTTTAGCTTTAAGGGAAGATGATTCAGGACGACCATGACCGTCTACACCATAATAACTATCAAAAACTGACTGATTATTAACTTCTTTTTGAGTAAATTTGTCTATATAAAGTCGATAAAAATTAAAATTACGTTGATATAAATTATCGTTGACGTTGGCTAAAATATAAATATTAGGAATGCTATTTAATTTTCGCTCGAATCTTTGGACACAAGAAATTTGCTGACCAAATAAATCTAAAAGTTTTTTTCGATTATCAATATTAAATAGCTGCTTCATCATCGATGTTTTATAGTGCAAAAATATTTGACTGTTAACAGCCAATACATTTACTTTTTGCTGAAAATAGGTACTGCTAAGTAATGCACCAAACGTTCCCGCAGAAGAACCAAACAGCAGAATGTTATTAGCATTAATGTTTGCTAAATTAGCTATAGGCTCTAGTACTTTAGCAATATATTTTACGAAGTTTAAATCTGCTGAACCAACATAATAGCTGGAGGTTAATCCTGGAATAAATTGCCCTGGATCGCTAACGCTGATTATAGACATATCGTCATTATTAAAGGCAGATACGCATCCTTCAAAATTGACTTTTTCTTGACTTAAATTGTAATCTTGATAGTCAAATTTTTTATATTGGGGATGTGCGCTTTGAAAATAAATATTTAATTTATCAGAATTTTTTTTTAGATAGCAAAAGATATAAAAAAAAGGAATATTGTATAGTTTTTGTTCCTGAGGATAATAGACTTTGTAAACCACTGGTTCACCAATATACAAATCTTTTAGCTGTATTGCCTTAGAAGCAGGAAAAAGCTCAATTTCTTGAAAAATGCCAGGAAGATAGCCAAAAATCTGACGATTAAAATGACTAGAATTTACTTGCCAAGCATAAGTAATCAATTTAGCAATATGCTGATATTGCTTTTGCTGCTTGAGTATTTTAAACTGAATTTGGATTTTTTTAGCTAAAGCGATCGCATCTGTATCCATCTGGCTTTGATCCTCTAAATTGAATTGATAAAAATCTAGTTTACAAGTATGACTAATTCTAAAAAGGATTAGGAAACTAAATCTATCCATCTGCGCCTTAAAGACTGTTCAAAATAGTAAAGAGTGTAAATAAAACTAAATAAAGCTGACTTGCAAAGCGAAATTTTTTGGCTCAATTAAGAGTCTTAAACTATTATGGTTACAACTTTTACCGATTAAAATTTATCAGCTATGCCAAATAATGATCGTCAAAATCTTCCAAAAATGCTGCGACAGGGTAAGGTTGGCAAATCTCAAGTAGCTAAACCTCCCGAAAAATATGGCAGTGGCGGCTCAATAATGACTGACTGGAAGGATATCAAATGGACTCCTAAAAAATTAGCTTTAATTATAGCTACTTTGGGTATTCCCTACTTAATTATGGTCGTCAGTCTAATTAAAGCAGGCTATACTGTCGTCGTATTTCTTATGATTGGTTTGGCTATTCTGACTGGGCTTATATATTTAGCTCTACGCTGGATTGAAAAATCGGATTGGTGAGGTTTTGCCGACTTTGAGTCAAAAATTGTAACGTAGGCTTTTTTGCTATCGCTAGTAGATAATTCTCGAAACATTAAGGTAGTCGATAGGTCAATTAAGAAATATCGTCAGTTTTTCTATCTTACATTAAACTATTGAGAGATTTTTGAAGTTTAGATGAAGATAGCTACTATTTGAACAAGATTAGATGAACAAACTTAGATCTCCCCAAAGGCATGGAATAATAAATTCAAGACTAGATATTCATTATTATTTACCAATTTTGAAAGGTGCGTTTGAACAAAACGCCCCTTTTTTTGTTGATTTTGCCGATTTATGTTTGTCAGCCTTAAATAAATTGACAGCGATAGGGGCTGGTGTAGACTAATGACTATTATTCAACCCCCAAGATAGACTTGAAAAATCGCTCTAGCTACTGGCAGCTTATTCCTTTTATTCGCCCTCAAAGTCAGACTATCCTGTTGGCTTTTATTTGTACTCTTATTTTTACGGTTTTTTGGCCAATTAAAGCCTGGTTGGCAGGAGAAGTCAGTCAATATATTGGCAAAGGAGATCCTAGCAGTATTGCCAAGCTAGCGGGATTAGTTGCGCTGGTTTTTCTGTTACAAGGCATTGCTCAATACGGGCAAGATTCCTTGATGGCAAAAGCTGCTTTGAATGTCGCTTTGGATGTGCGCAAGTTTGTTTATAGTCATCTGCAAAAGCTAAGTTTGAATTATTTTGAAGTAGCAAAAACAGGAGATCTAACTTATCGCCTCACAGAAGATATAGATCGCATCGGCGAGGTTGTAAATCAGTTTTTTCATGATTTTATTCCCTGTATTTTGCAGTTAATTGTAGTTTTGGGCTATATGCTCTGGCTTAATTGGCAATTGACCCTAGCGACACTGGTATTAGCTCCTGTAATGGCTCTGATTATTGGCGCATTTGGCGAAAAACTCTTGCAGTATTCCCGGCATAGCCAAAATCGTATTTCCAATTTGTCGGCTTTATTAACAGAAGTATTAGGAGGAATTCGTTTAGTCCAGGCTTTTGCGGCCGAAAATTATGAACTAGAGCGTTTTGGTCAAGAAGCAGAAGCTAATCGCCAAGCTAAATATCAGGCAGAGAAAGCTAAAGCATTTCAGATTGTGATAGTAGGTTTTTTGTTGGTAATGAGCGTGGTATTTATCTTCTTCTTGGGAGGTTGGCAGATTTCTCTGGGTAATCTAACAGGAAAAGATTTTGTTAGCTACATTACAGGGGTAGCATTATTAATTGACCCGATTACTCATACTACTAGTAATTACAATAAGTTTAAAGAAGGACAGGCATCAGCAGATAAAATATTTGAATTATTAGCAATACAACCTGCCGTAATCGAAAAAGAACAGGCGATCGCTTTACAGGCAGTAACAGGTAAAGTTGAATATAGTGCCGTTAGCTTTAGCTATAAAAATGGTATCCCCGTAATTAATTGCTTGAGTTTACTAGCTCACCCTGGAGAAACTATTGCTCTTGTTGGCTCTTCTGGGGCTGGTAAATCTACTTTGGTTAATTTGCTACCTCGCTTTTATAATGTTGATAACGGCAAAATACTAATTGATGGCGTAAATATTCAAGATGTTACCCTCAAAAGCTTACGTAAACAAATAGGAATTGTTCCTCAAGAAAACACTCTGTTTTCTGGTACTATTGTTCAAAACATTGCCTTTGGAAAAACTAAGTTTGAACTAAAAGATATCGAAGCTGCTGCCAAGATTGCTAATGCCCATCAATTTATTAGTGAACTATCCCAAGGTTATTTTACCTATGTAGGAGAAAGGGGAGTTAACCTATCGGGGGGACAACGACAAAGAATTGCGATCGCTCGTGCTATTTTGCCTAATCCTCGTATACTAATTTTAGATGAAGCAACTTCGGCATTAGACTCAGAATCTGAAGCATTGGTACAAGAAGCCTTAGAAAGAATTATGCAGGATCGTACTGTATTTGTAATCGCTCATCGTTTAGCTACAGTACGACGCGCCGATCGAATTTTGGTATTAGAAAAAGGACAAATAGTGGAAACGGGTAATCATCAAGAATTACTCGCTAAAAATGGTGCTTATGCTAGATTTTATGCTCGACAGTTTCAGGAAAGGTAAGGGCAATTAATCGCTTCAAGAAAGTTGCCAAGATTGTAAACATTTCCAAGACCAGTCTGGATTTTTTTGATAGAAACGTAATTCCCAATTTACATTAGCTTTTATGTCAATCATTACCATTGCTGTTTTTTTTAAAACTGCTTCATGTTCAGAATTAAAATCATAAGCTAAGCTGAGGTGTAGCCAATCTTTTAATCTAAGTTTTTCTTGATAGTTCAGTAGGTTTTTCGCTTGACTAAAATTAGTAATTAGCATTTTAAGGCTATCAGCCTGCAATTCCAAACCATGCCAATTTTTATTAAAAGCTAATCGTTTTATTTTTACATTAAGAGACAAGTTTGTATTCTTTGCCTCAGCGTATGCTCGATCTAAAGCCTGAATATAAATAGAAATTAAATCTAATTCAGCCGTAAAAAATCCAGTTAAGGTACAATGAGGCATATATTTATGCGCCGTATTCTCTCCATATAATTCACTAATTCTCTGCAAGTAATTCTCGATCTGATAATTTAATTCTCCGACAGGACAAGCGTAAACAATAAATTGATAATTGATAATAGACAATGAACAATTACTCCTTTTAAGCTACGCGATCGCCTTGTTTATAAACTTCTAAAATTCTGGGAACAACACCATCATCATGAACTGTGATAAAGTCAGCCTTTTTTCCTATTGACAAACTGCCGATTTGCCGATCTAAATTAATTGCCTTAGCTGGATTTAAGGTAATGTATCTGATTACCTCATACAGTGGTTTTTTGGCTTCTTGACTAATAATAAATACCGAATGTAATAAACTTCTAGGTACATAATCAGAAGAAATAATATCAACCAAATCTAATTCTACTAATTCCATCGCTGAAACATTGCCAGAATGTGAACCGCCTAAAATCACATTTGGCGCACCCATAAGAATCGCTAAACCATGATTATGAGCTTCTTTGGCAGCGTAAAGGGTAGTGGGAAATTCTGCTAAAACAACTCCTTCGGCGATCGCGCCTCTAACATGATCGACTGTGGCATCATCGTGACTAGCCAAGGAAATATTTTTTGCTTGACTTAGTTTAACTAAAGCCTGACGATTGGCTAAGGCGTGTTGACGTTGGTTATCTAAACGCATGGCAATAAACTCCTCCATTTTAGCTTCGGGTACACCATGCCTACTTGTGTAGTATGATTTGTACTTATTGATATTGACGAATTGACGTTGACCAGGGGTATGATCCATTAAGGATATTAGTGCTAAAAGCGGATGTTCCGAATAAAGTTCGATAATATCGTAGAGATGTTCGTAGCCTAGTTCGCAACGTAAGTGTAATAAGTGATCTGCGCTAAATCTACCCGCTGCTTGCCCTTGGGCAATAGTATCAATCATCGCTGCATAATGATGTATGCGCAAAGAATCGTCTTTAGGGGTAACGTCACCAATGGCGATCGCATCACAGACTGTAGTAACTCCAGCACTTATTAAATCGCGATCGTGGTTAACCGCTGCTGATTCTAAGGGAAACCTAACTTTAGGGCGAGGCGAGATACACTTTTCTAGATTATCGGTGTGGAGTTCAATTAATCCAGGCAAAAGATAATTGCCGTCTCCATTTTGCCCCTGAGATACTACTCCTGGTTGAATATCAACAATAATTCCATCTTTAACGGCGATCGTACCTAATATTTCTTCATGGGGTAAGAGCAAGCGATAATTAGTGTAAATTTGAGACTGCATCTTGTGTAGCTTTATTTAGATTAACTTGCAGTTTAAAACATCTGTTGCTAAATACAAATTCAGAACAGGCGATCGCTATGTTTATTGATAAAAATATATAGCAATACGTACTTATATTAGGACACTTGCTACTTGCTACTTGTTACTTGCTACTTGCTACTTGTTACTTGCTACTTGTTACTTGTTACTTGTTACTTGCTACTTGTTACTTGCTACTTGTTACTTGCTACTTGTTACTTGCTACTTGCTACTTGTTACTTGCTACTTGTTACTTGCTACTTGTTACTTGCTACTTGTTACTTGCTACTTGTTACTTGCTACTTGTTACTTGCTACTTGCTACTTGCTACTTACGAACAGTTCATTTTTCTGTCCTAACCAGTCAACGTACTGCGATATGTTTATGCCAAGGCTCGAATAATGATATCTTGCATAAGATTAATTCGATTGAAAACTAATAAGTTAGATTGAATCAGGTTTATATATCCACTGAGGTAATTTATGACAAAATACGATGTGTACGCTCTTGGTAATGCTTTATTGGATATTGAGTTTGAGATATCAGTCGAAGCATTACAAAATTTAGGCATAGAAAAAGGTGTCATGACTTTATTAGATCGAGATAGTCAGGACAAAATAGTTAGCAACTTAGCTGAATACTCTCAAAAACGTTCTTGCGGAGGTTCAGCAGCCAATACCCTAATTGCAGTAAGTCAATTTGGCGGTAAATCTTTTTATTCTTGCAAGGTTGCCAATGATGAACCAGGAAACTTTTATACCCAAGATTTAATTGATTGCGGAGTCACTACCAATTTAGAAAATCAGACTGCTGAATCAGGAGTGACAGGCAAGTGTTTGGTGTTTGTTACCCCCGATGCCGATCGCACTATGAATACTTTTCTGGGTATTTCAGGCGAGTTTAGTGATGCCGAATTAATGCCAGAAGCGATTAAAAATGCCGAATTCACCTACATTGAAGGTTATTTGGTTAGTGGGCAAAGCAGCAAACAGGCAGCGATCGAAGCTAAAGAAATTGCTCAAGCTGCGGGAAACAAGGTGGCTTTCACCTTGGCTGATTTGAATATGGTGAAATTCTTTAAGCCAGGTTTGTTAGAAATAATTGGTTCGGGAGTTGATTTCCTCTTTGCCAACGAGGGCGAAGCGATGTTAATGGCGGATACTGAAGATTTTGAGGTTGCGGTTGACCATCTTAAAACTCTGGCTAAAGGCTTTGCTATTACTCGCGGTGCATCAGGTTCAATTATCTTTGATGGCGATCGCTTAATCGAAATTGCCCCTTTCCCTGTCAAGGCGATCGATACTGTTGGCGCAGGAGATATGTATGCAGGAGCGTTTCTGTATGGTATTACTAACGGCATGAGCTATACAGAAGCAGGACGTTTAGCTTCTCTGGCTTCTTCAAAGATAGTTACTAGTTTGGGCGCACGCCTAAAAACAGAAGAAGTTCAGGCTCTTTTAAATGACTCAAAGGTTGCTTGATAAATCCTAAGAAACAAATTAATCTGTCAGTAACTAATAATAAAAAAGCGATCGCCTTAAGGAAGTAACAGGCGATCGCTTTTTTATTAATTCAATAACTAGAATATTTTTTCTTTATCTTCACTTCACAAATAGCCAAATCTTATTAAAGTTTTAATCAAGAAGAGTCTTGTCTGAGCTTCTACAATTCAAAAAAGTGTAATCTTTTTACTAAGCTGCTAATTGTTCGAGAAATTAATCTGAAGAGATTGTTATCAATCATTCGTGGATTGCGAACAATTTTATGCTTCATAAATTTAATTCAAGCAAGTTATTATGTCTTTTTTAGCTCATCTGTTTCAAAACAGCAGAATACGATTCAAAAACAAAGACAGTAGAGCTATAGTTTTTATCGATTCGGCAGTTCCCAACTATGATACTTTGGTGCAAAAGGTTACACCAGAAGCCAGAGCCATTATAATTGGCTCCCAAACCGATGGAATCAAAGCAATAACTCAAATACTAGTAAATAGTAATTGTCAAGAAGTTTATATTGTTGCTCAAGGCTACCCAGGATGCATATATTTGGGAAATAGTGAATTAAGCATAAACACCCTAATTCAATATAGTTTAGAGCTTCAAAGCTGGTTCATCGATCATAAGCTTCCTAACTTAGACATTTTGCCGAAGCTTTCGCTGTATGGCTGCAATTTAGCCTCAGGAGATGTGGGGGAAGAATTTATAACTAAGTTAAGCCAAATTACAACAGCTAAAGTAGTTGCCTCGGTAAATACAGTTGACCAGGAAATTTTTAGCAATTAGAACTTACTAAAAAACTAAGATTCGAGAATGGAACACTATTACCTACTAGTCTGGCGACAAGTGCCTTCGTACCGAGAACTCAATCGAATGTTAGCCAGGGAAAACCTACTTGTGTGCAAAAGCAACTTCTGTATCACAGCAAGCTCTATCTCAGAGACTTTTAACTTTCCCCGCCTCCATGTTTGGAGACAGGTAGCGATATCAGTTCAGCATGAACGTCAAAGTGATTTTCAATCGTTGTTGCTAACGGTTGCAGCAGCCTTTGGGAAGCAAAAAACTCGTGCATCCCAACGACCACGTATTAAAAAAGCCTAATACAAATCCTTACTTCCGTATATCAATTCTTTTTCTTCGGTTTTGGTCGAGCAGTAGGACTGGGCTTACTTACTCTAGAAGACTTAAGCTGAATCTTTTTGGAATCTTTTTTAAATTTTGGTTTGCGTTTTTGAGCAAAGCCTAAATCTGTTCCCGATTCAATAATTAAATTTTCTTGTTCCAAACGAACTTTTAAATCCCAAAAACGCTTTAAGGGCTTTTCTCCTGGAATACCCTGTAATTTGAGTTTAAAGAACTTAGGCTTTTCTCCTTCCTTGCGAGGAAACTGCTTAATCTTCACAATTACGTGGTTTTCTTCAGTTGAGTAAAAAATTACCTCGCCCCTAATCGAAAAATAACCATGTTCGGCTTCTTCGCCAGTTATTTCTGCCTGATCTCCATCTTGGCTGAGGGTTTCTGGTTCCCAAACGCCGACAATTTGCACGTGGAGACGATCTTCGTTTGTCTTGGTTCGTGGATAAACCACCCACAAATGCTCTTGTTCTAAATCTAGATGGTTTTTAATCAGGCTGATCAGCCGACCTAATAGAACAGCCTCGATTTCTGCTCCGTCTGTAGTGATCAAAGTACCTTGGGTCATCTGTTCTGCACTTTGCTGATATTTAGCTTGAATCAAGCCAATAGCCCGATACTGTCGAGGATGGGAAGGAGGTGGAATTGGTTGATGTCTTTCGGGACTAGATTGAGCGGAGGAAGTAGGTAAGGCAGAATCTTGAGATTGATTAGACATGATTGACTCGGCAGATTGATTGGCAGCAGTAAAAAGTGGATCTGATTTTTTAAGAGAATTATTTTTAGCCAAATTCATTAAGAGAATAAATAGCAGAAATATTATTCAATAGTAAGAGAGATCATCTTTTATATTCTCATGGAAGCTAGAATAACTCGCAGTTTTTATCAGCTAAATACAGCCTGTACTATTGGCTTTATGGTTGAGGATAAACCATACTAGAAGCGACACGGTGACTATAGCAAACAAGTCAAGTATAATCTGCCGATCTTAATTTAGTGATAAGAGCATGAAAAAAAAGCGTAGTAGTTGGATTTATCTAGTTTTGGGGGTAATGTTATTTTCCCTGATCACTGTTTCGGCTCTTCCTTTAGTAGGAAGCGTTGTCGAAGGTACAAAGTTTGATAGAAATCCTAACAGTGAGGTGGTTGTACTTTCTCAGCAAGAATTAGCCAAGCTAGAAGCCGAAGCTTCTGGCTATCAAAAAGTCTTGGAAAGAGAACCTGATAACAACACTGCTTTAAGCGGCTTGTTAAAAATTAAGCTACAGCAAAAAGATATTCCAGGGGCGATCGCGCCTTTAGAAAAATTAGCGAAACTTAACTCAGAGCAAACACAATATGGAGTCCTCTTAGCTCAAGCAAAGCAACAAATTGAAGACTATGAAGGAGCAGCAGCAGCATACAGCCAAATTTTAGCCGAACATCCAGGAGATGTATATGCCTTGGGGGGAATAACTAATCTATATCTAGCTCAAGACTTGCCCGAAAGAGCGATCGCTCTATTAAAGAAAACTATCGGAGTAGCAAGCAATGATAGCCCCAAGGCTGACTCTATTGATCGAGATTCAGTGGAATTACTATTAGGAGAGCTTTATACCAATCAAGAAAGATACACTGAGGCGATCGCTCTTTACGATAAGCTAGCTAAAGCAAACGAAGACGATTTTCGTCCAATTTTGGCAAAAGCTCTAGTTTTAAGAAAACAAGGCGATTTAATAGCAGCAAAACCAATCCTCGAAAAAGCCTACATTGCTGCACCAGAGCAATATAAAGATCAAATTGGCGATGAAATGGAACAGTTAGTTCAAGGTATTAAAAAAGCTGAAATAGTTAAAGAAGAAAAGGCAGAAAAACAATAACTGTAGGGGCAAATGGCTATTTGCCCTCTTTGTTGTCGTCCCCAAACCAAAAACCATAAAGACAAATGGTTGTTTGCTGTCTTTGTCATCCCAAGAAAAGATATAGTTAGAAGTTAACAAGTTATTAATTGAGATAAGTTTGTGGAAGGGAAAAATAGAGAGCCGTTCGCGAGTTTAGCACTATATCATTTGTTGAAATGGTCGGTAGTTAGTCCTTTATTGCATACTTATTTTCGAATTAAGATCTATGGGGCGGAAAAAGTACCTCAGTCTGGTGGTTTAATTCTTGTCAGCAACCACGCTAGCTATTTCGATCCGCCAATTATTTCTAACTGTGTTGGTCGTCCCGTGGCATTTATGGCAAAGGAAGAATTATTCAAAATTCCAGTATTTAAGCAGGGAATTAAGCTTTATGGTGCATATCCCGTTAAACGCAGTTCAGGCGATCGCACAGCTTTACGTGCAGCCCTAAAAGCTATGGAATCAGGCTGGATAGCGGCGATTTTCTTGCAGGGAACTCGCGCTGCTGATGCCAGAATTACCGACCCCAAAAGAGGAGCAGCCTGGATTGCCTGTAAGGCTCAAGTTCCTCTGCTACCTGTCAGCCTCTGGGGAACAGAAAAAATATTAACTAAAGGTTCATCTTTCCCAAAATCTGTACCCATAACTGTACGTATTGGTGAGGCGATCGCACCGCCAGCAACCTTGAACAAAGAAGATTTGCAAGCCGTGACAGATCGATGCGCTACTGTAATCAATTCTCTGCATGATTTAGGAAGATGAATATTAAGTCACTGATAATTGATAATTATTAAGACTCTTTAAATAAATTTAAGTGATAGCGATATAGTGCCACAGGACGATCGCCTGCTCTAAAATAATCAGGATCTTGAGGAGAAAGATAAATAGCCGTAATTTGCTCGGCACTAATGTTTTCTGAGTCTAATAAATGATAGTTAGAAGTGGTTTCTACTTCATTTAAATAGAGTCTTTGAGGAGATCTAAATAGCTGCTGAGTAACTTCGGTAGCAATAAATTGCTCCTGACTAGGAATTTCTTTTGCTCGTCCTGTTATTTTAGAGATAAGCTTGCGTTCACCCCGCAAAAAAGTAATCTGCTGATTGGCATTATTAGGATCGATTTTTACCTGATAAACGTTGTCATCTCCTAAATATGCCTGGGCAATTTTTTTACCGTTAAATGCTCTATCTGCTACTACAAATGGTGGAGAAGAATTAAACTTCGAGAATAACCCTGTGGGGGGAGAATAGTATTCTGTACCAAATCTAACCTGAAAAGCGATCGCCTGATTGAGATAATTATTGTTATCTTCAAAGCCAGGAGTGACAATCTCTGGGGCAAGAGGAGCTATTTTTTCGATTAATGTGCTTTCTACGTTCCATGTTCCAGCCATCCACTCAGGGTATTCTAAATCTCCTTTAGCAAGCTGTACTGGTGGTTTATCGTGCCACTGAGGGAATTGTTGCAGACGCTCTGCAATCGGTGCTGCCAATACAGAGTCAGCACTAAACATCATTAGCAAAACTAATAAAATTAACAAGCTGTTTACTAGCTGATGCTTAATTAGATCCAACTTAAAGAATCGATCGTTAAAAGCTGATTTGCCCCTCATCTTTAAAATATGACCCAATATACTATTAGCATTATTATCCCAGTTCTTAACGAAGCAGGGATTATTCAACAAACTGTAGGGCGACTTCAAGAAAATTCTGGTGTCGAGATCATTGTAATTGACGGGGGAAGTCAGGACAATACTGTAGCTCTAGCACAGCAAACAGGGGCTAAAGTGCTTACGGTAGCAGGTAAAGGACGAGCAGCCCAAATGAATGCAGGCGCAGCTATTGCCCAAGGCGATATTGTATTATTTCTCCATGCAGACACTCAACTACCTTTAGATTTTAATTATTTTGCCGTCCACACTCTAAAACAACCTGGAGTGATTGCAGGAGCGTTTGAATTGACGATCGCAGGAACAGACAAATCCCTCCGCTGGATTGAAATCATGGTCAAAATGCGATCGCGTCTGTTGTCTTTACCCTATGGAGATCAGGCAATTTTTCTGAAAAAACAGACGTTTGAAGAGGTGGGGGGATTTGCTGATTTAGCAATCATGGAAGACTTTGAGCTAGTACAGCGACTTAAACGTCAGGGAAAAATTGCGATCGCTCCTGCACAAGTAATTACATCTGGTAGGCGTTGGCAAAAGTTAGGAGTTTGGCAAACAACTTTAATCAATCAACTAGTAATTGCAGGGTATTATTTGGGCATCCCTGCCGATAAACTGAGTAATTTATATCGCCACCGCCTTAAATAACCAATTACGTCCAATATCAATTTATTTAATCTATATTTGGGATAATTTTTCTTGTTTTTCTGCTTAGAGAGACAGAAGAGAGACAGAAGAGAGACAGCATACTGTCACAAAAAATGATGCTCTATCGTCTTATCTGTAGATGGTTCAAATACCTCAAGAGGTTTACAGATGAAGATTTTTGTTGCGGGAGCGACTGGGGCAATCGGTCGTCCGCTACTGGCACAATTACTTGCCCAAGGACACAATGTAACGGCTCTAACCCGTTCTCAAGAAAAAGCTAATAATTTAAATCAACAGGGTGTAAAATCAGCGATCGCCGATGTGTTCGATACTGATGCCGTTAAAGCTGCTGTGATTCGCGCTCAGCCAGAAGTGGTAATCGAGCAACTTACCGCTCTGCCCAAAACCTATACTGGTGAGTCGATGAGTGCTGCTGCACCACTGAGCCAGCGTATTCGTCTAGAGGGGGGTGCTAATGTGTTGGCAGCAGCCCAAGTATCTGGCGTGCGTCGCTATCTGAGGCAGTCGATCGCATTCTGGGGAGTTCCTGGTAAAGGTTTGGCGGACGAGGAAACACCACTAGCTTTGGATGCTTCGCCCGCGGTTAAGGCAGATGTTCGCACGGTAACTGAAATAGAGCATAGTTTACTTGAAACGCCCAACCTAGAAGGAATTATTCTACGGTACGGCTTCTTTTACGGATCTGGTACTTGGTTTGCTGCCGATGGCGACGTTGCTAATCAGGTGCGACAGAAGCAGTTTCCAATTGTCGGTAATGGCGAAGGCGTATGGTCGTGGTTACATATCGAAGATGCAGCGATCGCCACAGTTGCAGCAGTAGAACGGGGTAATCCTGGCATTTACCAGATTACTGACGATCGACCTTTTGAAGTAAGCCAGTGGCTGCCTGCTTATGCCCGATGGCTCAATGCTCCTTCACCTCCGCAAATATCAGTTAAAGAAGCTTTGCAGATTGGTGGTGCCGATGCCGTCTACTACGGTACTCAGATGCGAGGCGCATCCAATGCTAAAGCAAAACGCGAACTAGACTTTCAACCTCGACCTTTGGAATGGCTCGTTGGAACTCTCAATTACTCATCCTAGTTAATAATTTGGAGCAAGAATCATGACTCAATATGACTATATTGTAATTGGTGCAGGTTCGGCAGGTTGCGTTGTCGCCAACCGTTTGACAGAAGACAGTGAAACAACCGTGTTGTTGCTCGAAGCTGGCAATCGAGATACGAAACCAGAGATTCAAATTCCTTTAGAATGCACCCACCTATTAGGTAGCGAAGTAGACTGGGGATACTTCTCTGAACCAGAACCGTATCTAAACAACCGCAAAATCTTTTGTCCCCGTGGCAAAGTCTTGGGTGGCAGCAGTTCGATTAATTTCTTGCTCTATACAAGAGGCAACTATCGTGATTACGACCACTGGGAGTCATTAGGTAATCCTAGTTGGAGTTACCAAGATGTATTGCCCTATTTCAAGAAATCCGAGAACCAGCAACGGGGTGCTGACGCATACCACGGTGTTAATGGCGAATTGAGCGTGACCGATATTATTTCCCCCGCTCCAATCTCCCAAAAATTTGTAGATGCAGCGGTGGCATTAGGATACGACCGTAATCCTGATTTCAACGGCATACAGCAAGAGGGTGCAGGATATTTTCAGTTTACTGTCAAAGATGGTAAGCGTCACAGTGCAGCAGCAGCATTCCTCCTCCCAATTCTGGAGCGTCCTAATTTGGCAACAATTACTGGAGCATTAGTAACTCGGTTATTGTTTGAGGACAACCGCACTGTTGGCGTGGAATATCAGCAGGGCGGAACGCTACATCAGGTTAAAGTCAATCGGGAAGTGATTTTAAGTGCTGGCGCGTTTGATTCGCCCAAGTTGCTGATGCTTTCAGGTATTGGTAATAAAGAACAACTACAAGCATTAGGGATTCCTGTCGTTGTTGACTTGCCAGGTGTCGGTCAAAATCTCCAAGACCATATTCTCGTTCCTGTGACCTACGAAGCCACTCAGGATTTGCATACAGCAACTACTAGTAATGGGATTGCCGAAGCTGGATTGTTTTTGCATAGTGAGGGTAATCTGGAGGTTACACCAGATTTAGAGCTGTTCTTCGGTCCTATTGTGTTGACACCTCCTGGCTCTGCTCACTCTAGTTTGGGGTTCACGGGTATAGTTGCTTTGACTCATCCCCAAAACATTGGTAGTGTCAGTTTGCGATCGCCAGATCCCCAAGACGCACCAATAATTCGCCTGAACTATCTTCAAAGTCAATGCGATATACAAAAGCTGATTGAAGGAGTAAAATTAATCCGCAATTTGTTTGATACCAGTGCTTTTGATGAGTTTCGAGGCAGAGAAGTTGCCCCTAATGCTGACGTAAGTAGCGATGAAGCTCTCGAAGCTTACATTCGGGAAGTTTGTGGTATGTTGTTCCATCCAGTTGGCACCTGCAAGATGGGAAACGACCCAATGGCGGTTGTAGATCCAGAACTTCGTGTATATGGGGTTGAGGGTTTGCGGGTCGTCGATGCTTCAATTATGCCAACTATAATTACGGGACATACCAACGCGCCCACAATTGCGATCGGCGAAAAAGCAGCCGATTTAATTAAAGGCGTAAGGCACAGTCCCGAACAAACGCCCCAAGCTGTCAGTACATGATTGCCTATAACGACACTCCATCAACAGGAATTAATTAAAGCTGCTCATGTGCAGCCCTCACAATTAAATTAGGCGTTGCTGATTTCATGAGCTGACCCACAGAGGCTAACGCCTCAGAGCCTGCGAAGCAGGCGATGGCACGTGAGTGCCGTTCGGCGTAAGACGCAAGGGAATGCACCTCATGGTAAAGCATAAATTGACAATTAATCTTTTGTAGTTTTTTACTTAGCAAGCAGAAAAATGAAAATTGCTCAATCTGGAACAGCGATCGCAGTTTTTCATGCGATCGCCAACGGACTACACGGCTTAGCACATATAAAAATTCCAGTTGCCCTTTCTTTGCTTCAAAGTTCGTTTGTAGGTATTGTGATTTTTTTGATACCGCTCGTTGCAGTCGTTCTACTCTGGACACAATTTTATCGTCTTGGTAGTTGGCTCTTACTCGGTTCGATAGGTGGCTCGTTCTTGTTTGGTCTTTACAATCATTTTATTGTCATTAGCCCAGACCACGTTTCGCAAGTCTCCTTTATAGGCTGGGGAATTCTATTCCAAGTTACAGCTATTGTCATATTAATTGTTGATGGATTGGGATGTTGGATTAGCATACAGGTATTAAAAACATCCCAGCAATCGGAGAAGGTCTTATGAGTTCTCTCGATGATTTTAATGAACATCGTCCGCTGCTGTTCTTGATCGCCTATCGAATGCTCGGCACTGTAACCGATGCTGAGGATATGGTACAAGAAACTTTTCTACGCTGGCATCAAACAGCCAACGAAACGGTGCGTTCGGCAAAAACTTATTTAGCTACCATCATTACTCGTCTCTGCATCGATTATTTACGCTCCGCTCGCGTTCGACGAGAACAATACGTTGGTACCTGGCTACCAGAACCGATGTTAACACAACAAGCCGATAATTCAAGCAATTTGATGGAATTAGCAGACTCACTTTCAATCGCCTTTTTAGCTGTACTAGAGCGTTTATCTCCTCTTGAGCGAGCAGTATTTTTGCTCCGCGATGTATTTGAATATGATTATGAAGAGATTAGTAACATGGTCTGCAAGAGTCCCACCAACTGTCGCCAAATTCTCCGACGGGCAAAGCAGCACTTGGTTGCCGAAGGTTCTCGTTTTCCAGTTTCTCGACCACAGCAAGAACAAATTACAGCCCAATTTTTAGAGGCTTCTACCAATGGTGACTTGCAAGATTTGCTACTGTTATTTGCTAAGGATGTTACCTTCTTGTCAGATGGTGGCGGTCAGGTAGTTGCAACCCTCAAGCCAATACATGGGGCGGGGAAGATAGCTCGGATGTTTTTGGCCATTCGGCGCAAATGGTTGACTAATGTTAATTTGGTTTCGCACTTAGTCGAAATCAATAGGCAACCTGGAATTATCCAGTATGTAAATGGCAAGATTCATAGCGCGATAACTCTAGAAATTGTCGATGGTCGTATCCAGTCAATTTATAGTGTCAGAAATCCCGACAAGCTCAAGCAGATCGGTCGGGAAATATCTTTAGAGTAAAAATTATAGCGCTCGCTGTGGGATGTTCTTATTCTTATGCTCAAAAGATTCTCGGTCGGTACAACCTCTATGGAGAGGAAGGGGTCAAAAATTGCCAAAATAAAACCAGCAATCATGTTAGAGGAAAAAAAAGGTTACTATCACAACCACAATTAGAAAAACTAACAAAAGCGATCGCCAAAGAGTTACCAGACGGAGGAATCTGGACAGGAACTAAGGTAGCTCGCTGGATTGAAAAAGAAACGGGCAGAGAAAAAGTCGGGAATCAGAGAGGATGGGACTACTTAAAAAAGTGCGGTTACTCTTGGCAAAGTCCAAGACCAACACATAAAAAAGCCAATAAATTAGAGCAAGAGATGTTCAAAAGTAACTTGCCATTGAAACTTAAGCAACTTGAACAAGAAAATCCAGATGTGGAGGTAGAACTGTGGTTTTTCGACGAGCATAGAGTAGGATTAAAACCAATACTAAAAAAGGTTTGGTCAAAAGTTGGTCATCGACCAGAAGCAATAGTACAACATCGATACGAATGATTGTATGTTTATGGGTTCGTTAAGCCAAAAACTGGAGAAACTTTATGGTATCTAATTCCCAGAGTTAATACAAATTGGCTGAATCTGGTTTATCAACAGTTTGCTATTGATGCTGGAATTAATAATCAAAAAAAATTCTTTTGATAGAAGATAATGCAGGATGGCATCACAGCAAAAAAGCGATTATTCCAGAGGGAATAAAGATTGATTTTTTACCTCCTTATTCTCCAGAGTTACAGCCAGCCGAAAGGTTATGGCAGTTAGTAGATGAACCTCTGGTAAATCAATATTTTGAAACTATCAATGAGATAGAGGACATTTTAGTTGAGCGTTGTTGTGTAGTCAGTGAAATGAAAGATGAAGTTCGTAAATTGACTAACTATCATTGGCTAAAAAACGCTTGTTGTTTACATACTTTATAAATCGGATTTAGTATAATCTGTCACTCGCAAATAGAAACCATACGAAAAAGGGGAAATTTTGTAAGTACCTCAAATTCTTCTGACTACATGCGGACAAGTCCTTTGTGACTTCTGACCAGCCAATCATGAGGAACTTAATTGGAATGACTATAATAATCGTTTTTATTTTGGTTAAATTGCTAGCTTTTCTCAGAAAAATTGCTGTAACTAAACTTTATTGCAAAGCTTGCGTGAGAACATTATCATTGTCAATAAGCAAGAAATAAATGATAAAAGATTGGTATGGCTTACTACACGGCAGATTCCTTAAAAGCAGAACTCAACTCTAAAGGCTGGCGCATGACTCCACAAAGAGAAAAAATTCTCCATCTGTTTCAAAATCTTCCTAAAGGCGATCACTTGAGCGCGGAAGAGTTACACGCTCTTCTAGAACAGCGAGGTGAGTCTATTAGCTTATCTACAATTTATCGCAGCGTCAAGCTAATGGCGCGTATGGGTATTCTGCGCGAATTAGAATTAGCAGAAGGACACAAACATTATGAACTGAATCAACCTTATCCTCATCATCACCATCACGTTGTCTGCATTCAGTGTAATAACACTATTGAATTTAGAGACGATACAATTTTAAAACACAGCTTAAAGCAGTGTAAGAAAGAAGGATTTCAACTTATTGATTGTCAGTTAACGGTAATGACTATTTGCCCAGAAGCTATTCGCAAAGGATGGCCATCTGCTTTGCCTACAGATTGGTGCTGTACTCGTGTAATTTCTGAAAGAGAAGCTAAAGAAGAGACAAGAAAGTTAACTTAGTAGTCACCCTAAATGTTCTTGGCTATTACCTAATGTTCGAGGGTGCCTAAACTAAAACCAAGAGCTTTTTTCTTCATCATTTGAAAAATGTTAAAGAAACCATTAGCACGAGAAGGGGTAAGACTGACCTTTAATCCTGTATCTTCAATAAAATCTGCTTCTACCTGCATAATCTCTTCGGGAGGTAAATCGTTTAGTCCTTCAATTAAGAAAGCTACCAAACCTTTAACTAGTTGAGCGTCAGAATCACCCTGATAACACACCCTACCGTTTTCTAGGCTGGCAGTGATATATACCTGTGATACACATCCTTTGACCTTATTGTTATCTGTTTTAGCTGATTCTGGCATTGCTGGCAGCTTTTTAGCATACCAAAGCAATTGCTCATACTTTTGTTTGGGGTTTGAACGACGTTTAAAGCGTTCGACTATTTTCTCTAGCTTGGGAGGTAATGATGTTTCTGCTGATGACATTGACATTGTTCGCAAATAAATATCTTAAAAAATTAAAATATAAGTTGACAATTCTAGCTTCAAAGACAGGAGATTAGCGACCCTAGCCTTGAGGTCAGGTAGTTAACTGTCGGCATCGCTTATATTACATTCACTTATTACTTTAGCAAAACACATCGTTTTCCACTTCATTTTGCCGAATCTGTCCCCCATTCGGATAAACTTTATTTGGAGAGGCACAGGCAGTCAAGAGGTTATAAGAAGTGAAAAGAGTATTAGGTATTATTCTTGGAGGCGGTGCGGGTACTCGTTTATATCCCCTGACTAAGTTAAGGGCAAAACCAGCAGTACCTCTAGCCAGCAAATATCGTTTAATCGACATTCCCGTCAGTAACTGTATAAATTCAGAGATTCTCAAAATTTATGTTCTGACTCAATTTAATTCAGCTTCTCTTAATCGACATTTAAATCGCAGTTATAACTTTTCTGGGTTTAGAGAAGGCTTTGTAGAGGTATTATCAGCACAACAAACCAAAGACAATTCTGGTTGGTTTCAAGGTACTGCTGATGCTGTTCGTCAATATATTGATTCGATTAAGGCTTGGGATGTTGACGAAATCATCATTCTTTCAGGCGATCATCTCTATCGTATGGACTACAGCCAGTTTATCCAGCATCATCGGCAAACTAAAGCGGATATTACTTTGTCCGTAGTGCCAATTGACGATCGCAGAGCTTCTAGTTTTGGTTTGATGAAAATCGACGATCAAGGTAGGATTATCGATTTTGCCGAGAAGCCCAAAGGAGAAGAACTCAAAAAAATGCAGGTGGATACAAGCGTATTGGGTCTGACGGCTGAAAAAGCTGAAGAAAGTCCTTACATTGCTTCTATGGGGATTTATGTCTTTAGAAAAGATGTTTTAATCAATTTATTAGAAAGTAACTCAGACCAAACTGACTTTGGCAACGAAATTATTCCTGGTGCAGCTAAAGACCACAATCTTCAGGCTTACTTATTTAAGGGATATTGGGAAGACATTGGAACAATTGAATCTTTTTATGAGGCAAATTTGGCTCTTACGAAGCAGCCTCATCCCGATTTTAGTTTTTATGATGAAAAATACCCTATCTACACCCGTTCTCGCTATTTGCCACCAACCAAGCTCCTGGATTGTCAAATTAGCGAATCCATGATCGGCGAAGGATGTATCCTGAAAAACTGTCATGTTAATCATTCTGTAATTGGCGTGAGAACCAGAATTGAGGGCAATTGCACCATTGAAGACACTTTGATTATGGGGGCAGATTTTTATGAGCCTTTTGCCGAAAGAAATTCTGGTTTGCAAAATGGAGGAGTTCCTGTAGGCATTGGCGAGGGAACAACAGTGCGTCATGCCATTGTCGATAAAAATGCGCGTATTGGTCGTAATGTGCAGATTATCAATAAAGATCGGGTTGAAGAATCTCAGAAAGAAGATGAAGGCTTCTATATTCGTAGTGGTATTGTTGTCATTTTAAAAAATGCAACGATCGCGGATAACACGGTTATCTAAGAGCTTAAACTGTAGTAATCAACTTTTTAAAAGTTAGTTTTGAAAACAACAATTGTTGTGATTAGTCCACTAGCAAAAATTTAAAATATTGCCGAGGGTGTAGTTGTATTAGCTACACTCTTTTTTTGATAAATATAAATAATCTCAATATGTTTGAGAAAAAGCTGTCAAGGTTATATTGCTTATTTTTGAGAAGATTAAACAAAGTCATAGAAAGCAGGTTCAAACCTGATTGATGTGTAATTATAGAGTTAAACTTTTAAAGTAATATTATCTAAAATCACTATTTTTATATATATTGCCCCGCATATTCAAACTAGAAAGTTTTATCAGGAGATAGCTATTAATGTCTTCCACTGAATTTAAAGATTACTATGCTATTTTGGGAATCCAAAAAACAGCAAGTGTAAATGAAATCAAAAAAAAGTTTCGTAAGCTAGCTTTAAAATATCATCCCGATCGCAATCAAGGGAACAAAGCAGCCGAAGCTAAATTCAAGGAAGTCAGCGAAGCTTATGAAGTGCTTTCTGATGCTGATAAACGCGCCAAATACGATCGCTTTGGCAAGTATTGGGAAAATAGTTCGGCTACAGGGTATTCTAGCAACACCACCTCCAATACTAATACTCAAGTTGACTTTGGTGGCACAGATTTTAGCCAGTACGGTAACTTTGAAGAGTTTATTAACGAGCTTTTGGGACGTTTTTCTACTCCTGGTACAGGCAATAGCAATCAAACTTATTCTTATCGAACTTCCACTAAAAGTAACACCACAGGGTCATATTCCAACAGCAATTTTGATAGCACTTATCAAGACATCGACGGTTTTAATCAGCAATCCAAACCAGTCAATAGCGAAGCCAGTATTAATTTAACCTTCTCTGAAGCATTTAGAGGTACTACTAAACGTCTAAACTTAGGCATAGAGTCTTTAGAAGCTCGGATTCCCGCTGGTGTCAAACCAGGTACTCGTATACGTTTAGCGGGGAAAGGTCAAAAGAGTGGTTATGGTCAAACAAGAGGAGATTTATATCTTAACGTTAAGTTAAAATCCCATCCCTTCTTTGACTTTGAGGGGGACAACTTGGTATGCGAAGTACCTATTACCCCTGATGAAGCAGTTTTGGGTACATCAATTAGCATTCCTACCCCCGATGGCATAGTCAGTATGAAAGTTCCTGCGGGAATCCATTCGGGTCAGGTATTGCGGCTTAAAGGCAAGGGTTGGTCTTCTCCTCAAGGTAGTCGTACAGATCAGCTAGTACGTATTGTTATTGCTACTCCAAAACGAATTACTAATCAAGAAAGAGAATATTATCAAAAAATTCGTGATATTCGTAGTGACAATCCCCGTGACAGTCTTCGAGGAATTAGTCTTTAAACAATTAACAATTAACAATTAACAATTATCAGTTTCCTGGTAAATTGCGAGGTGGAATTTCTACGCCATGATAGAACTTGTTTTCCAACTTATTAAGTTGCCACCAAGCTAGGCTGGAGATAAGTAAGGTTGCAGATAAACTTATTACGCTCCAAGTTGAAGGTATCTCAACAAATAAAGAGATCGGGGGAATAGTTGCCCAAATTAAGATGACAAGTGCGATCGCAACTACCTTAATTCTTTTGATATTCTTCAAAGCCTGGTTACAGCTAGCGCAGTTTTTGGTGTGGGAATGATAACGATCTAGCAGTTGTTCTTTTGATAAGGCGATCGGTAAATCTTGATGGGGAAAAGGATCGCCATGATATAAGTTAACCCACTGGCGCAACTGGGATACGTACAAATCCGCTTTAGTAGGGAGATAAAAAGCCTGGCTATATTTCTCGCCACCACCCAAGGCTGTTAAATAACGCTCTTGATGATGCAGAAAAATCTGATCGTCTTCTAAAACTCCATTTTGATTAATGTGGGAATACCACTGAGGCGCAAGCTTAATAAAAAAGCGAGGAAAAGGCGAAGCAAACTTGAACGGAAAACGAGCAAACAAACGGCATTTTCCCTTACTAATTGGTGTTGCATAAACCACTGTTAGAGTGCGTCCAAACTGCTTGGAAGTAAGATCGTGCCATATCAGGTTGGGTGCAGTAAAAGTCGTATATTGCTTGCCTAATTGACCCTTACGAGGTCCTTCTTGCCAAACACCTTTAAAACCCTGTTTGCCTGATTCAGTTACCTCTAATTCCACAGGCGCAACATTAGAACGATTACCAACGGTTTTATGATGAGTATAGGGAATATGGCTAGCATCAATTACGTTTTCCAACAGAGTTAGAGCATCATAGGGAAGATCGCGGAAAATATTTAAGCAAACCCAATCATCTTTATCTTCTTCCATAGGTTCGATAATTGGTATGGGGGTATGAAGTGCATTGTCTTTTATGCCAGGATAAACAAATAATAATCCTTGGGCGATCGCAGTAGGATAAGATCTAACGCAAGCTCTAGCAGAATTATGTGCCTCTTTTCCTGGCTGCTGTTGCGGAATCACTTGACATTCGCCATCTCCTGAAAATGCCCAGCCATGATAGGGACATTCTAATAGTCCCTCTTCGTTTACTCTTCCTTCACTCAACGGTGCAAGACGATGAGGACATCTATCTTCAAATACCTGCCATGTCTGCGCCGACTTATCCCACCAAATTACTAGATCTTTTTCTAGTAAAGTAAATCGAGTGAGTTTATGCTTATCCAAATCTGAACCATAGTAAATGGGATACCATGCTTCTTGCAGATCGAAAACAGTAGAGTCACTACCACCAGGTAATAGTTTTGCTGTGTTGAAATTTTTGATCGTCTGCATATTATTAATAATTTAGCCTTGTAAATAATTGTTACACAACTTTTTAAAATAGCTGTATCTCAAAGGTTCTAACAAAATTTGATTGTTAACGAAATAAGTAGGCATCAGACCCTTGTTTGAGATTAAGATAGTTAACGCTAAATTGGGGTTTTCAAGCTGCTTCAATTGCTTCTTTTGCGCGTTCCCTCGTCTAACTACTTAACTGTTGATATATCAAAAGCTAGGAAATACCGACTAAATTCTAATGCTACTTTCTGTGATATTTTGAATTGAAGATTATTATCAATACCAATTCAAATCTATTAAATAAGCTGATGAAAAAGAGTAAATTGTGGCAACGTCAACTTTTTGCAGGTGCGATATTTCTAACTGCTACATCAATGATTATTGTTAATCCTAATTCATTATTAGCAGACGAAAATAAACCAGATTGGGAATATGGAGGATCTAATAACCCAACCCACTGGGGTGAACTATCATCTGAATACAAGTCTTGTGAAGCAGGTACTAATCAGTCGCCTGTTAATATAACCACGACTCAAAAAGGAAAAGCTGCTACAATTGAATTTGACTATCAACCCAGCACTGTAGAAGTAGTCAACACTGGTCATACTATTCAAGCCAACTACGAACCTGGTAGTACGGTTAAAATCAACGGAAAAGTTTACGACTTAGTACAGTTTCATTTCCATACTCCTAGTGAACACGAAATTGAAGGCGACGCTGCTGCTATGGAACTGCACTTTGTGCATAAAAATAAAGCAGGAAAACTAGCTGTAGTTGGTGTAATGATGAATGCAGGACAAAAAAATCCTATCATTGCCAGCGTTTGGAATGCCATCCCTGCCAATGATCGGGCAGAAGGCAATAAAATCACCCTTGATGCTGCCCAACTGTTGCCAAAAGATAAAACCTTTGTCAGTTATTCTGGTTCGTTAACAACTCCGCCCTGTAGTGAACAGGTAAGCTGGAATATATTGTCAGAGCCTATAGAAGTTTCGCCAGAACAAATAAAAACTTTTGAAAGCATTTATTCCTACAATGCCAGACCTATTCAACCGCTGAATGGTCGTTCAGTAGAACTACATGAGGATTAGATAGTGTATGTAGGGTGTGTTTTAGCAACATATTATTGGACTAAAAAACACCTTATCACTTCCTCTCCAGATAATAGTTGCTGTGTTTGAATTATCTGAAGTTGCGATCGCGCGCTGTATATTTTTAATTCTACTTAGAAGACTCAACGAGTTTATCCTCAGATTGAATCTGTAGAGGAATCTCTTGATGATCTTGAGGCGCACCCCAGAATTGCTCTAGAGTTGGACCATCTTTTACTCGGCGATCGCGAAAGCAGAAATTCCACCATTCATGTAATAAAACCCTTCTTCCCATACGGGTAAACCAATTCATGCCATGTCGGGCTGCTTTATCAGACTGGAAATAGGATCGCCACAATGCTTTTGGTCTAGCTTGCAAAACAAGTTCGATAAATTTGACCCAAAGGAAAATACGCCAAGGTGGCATATTCACTGTCTTGAGTACTTGATGTTTGTAGTCCCATAGCCGTTGGTCGAGTTGAATTACTTGGCGATCGCTTGCAAGACGATAATAGCTAGTCCAACGATGGGGGGTAACGTATAAGGTCATAATCTGGTCTGGATCGTACCAAAGTAATTGTTTTAGAGAACGGATAAAATCGCGATCGGTTATTTCTTCAAAATCTGTAACCCAGGTAGCCAAAGAAAGAATGCCGTGTTGCCGTAATAAGCGAATAGCTTGACGATCTTTTTGGGTTGCACCTCCTTTCTTAATTTTCTTGAGAGTGGCTTCATCGGTGTTTTCCATTCCCATTAAAAATCTTTCAACACCAGCTTTGCGGTATAAGTGCAAAATGTCCGCATCACGAACAATATCATCAGCACGAGTCGAGCCAATAATAGTTACATTGATGTTTTCGGCAATAATTGCTTCACACAATTCACGCCAGACAGCTTTATTTACTGTCGGATTTTCGTCAGCCAAGTTGATTAATTCGACCCCGTGAGTACGATGCAGCCAGGCAATTTCTTGAGCAAACTTCTTTGGGTCACGATGTCGCCAACGCGCCCAGAAACCACGCTGACCGCAGTAATTGCATAGATGAGGGCATCCACGAGAAAACTGCATGACAACAGCTTGTTTCCCGCCATAGTAGCTATAGCGTTTGGGGTCGATTAATTCCCAGCCAACACGATAAGCATCAAGATCTTCAATCATCTGTGCAGGTGGTGTTTCAATAATTTGACCGTTACGGTGGAAAGCAATACCGTTTACACTAGCAAGATCTTCATTATTTTCAATAGCAGCAATAAGTTTGGGTACAGTAGCTTCACCTTCTCCACGGACAATGGTGTCAATTTGAGGCTCATGAATAAGTACGTCGCGGAAATGATAAGTGGGAAATACGCCACCGTAGATTATTTTTAAGTCTGGTAACTCTTCACGAAAGCAGCGAGTCAGTTCAACTACTATTGGGTGGGCTGAGGTCGAGCCAGAATGACCGATTAAAAGTACTTCAGGATAATGAGCAACAACTCGCTGAACGATCTCACCATGAGTTAGCGGACCAATTTCGGCATCAAGCAAAGTAACATTATGTCCAGCATCTAGCAAAGATCCACCAACGCATAAAAGTCCTAATGGTGGTAATTGTTCGCGGGGAATACGACTACCTATTGATAAATGGGGCGGATTTACAATTAGGATGCGCATAAAATTTACCCTCTAAAAGTAAATCATATCTGTGTCAGTCGTGAATCGGAAACAGTAATATTACTGCGATCAAATCACCAGGACAATATGAATAATATGAAAGTACTTGCATTTGCTTGATTAAACTGAAACATAAAAATAACGCTAATTAATAAAGCCAGAATAATTACCCAAAAAGTAGTGGCAATTCCAGTTATTTTATTAGCCTGAAATTTTTGCCACCAGTGCTGGGGACGAACATCCCGTATCCAAAAAGTTGCGATCGCAGCTAAGTTTAGACAAACAATGTTAGTAGACACTAAAACAAAGGTTTCAACAGCAGATCCCCATAGCTGAGAACCAATTAGCATTCCTAAAACTACTAGAGGAGGCAATAGTGCTACTGAAACCATAACTCCTACTACTGCTTTTTGCTCTCCTGCTGTCAAAGAAATTGCTCCTGCTACTCCCGAAGCAAAAGCTAAAACAACATCTGAAAGATTGACGCTAGTTCGGATGGCAATTTCCTTCATCCCCAAATCTACTGGTACAAAAATACCTAATAAAATTGACAGTACCAAAGATATAAAAATTTGTGTCAAACCAACTCGTATGGTTCTAACTGCCAAGGATAAATCGCCAAAAGTAGTAGCTACGCCTAATGCCATGTTGGGCTTGAGTAAAGGGGCGATGACCATAGCCCCGATAATTACTACTTGATTTCCCTCCACTAAACCGATAGCTGCGATCGCCGTAGACAGAATAACCAGTGAAACTTCGGTGCTATTAAGATGAGTGCTTTCAAATATTTGAGTGTAAACTTCGTGTTGATGGACAGGCTTGTCTCGATCTTGGTCGGAGGATTTTGGCGATTGAATATTTACTTGATTTGATCTGGTTTCAACTGGCAATAGAAGTAGTTCTAAGTTTGGAAGGTGTGTTAATTTATGATTCAAATCGGCAACTACCGTCTCAACCTGTTTTTCTTCAAGCAAGATGTTGACCAAAAGTTGATGTTGCGATCTAAAAATAGATTCTGTTTCTAACCAAGGATAAGAAGACAGCAATTGTTTTATATTTTTTTCTTCAGCTAAGGGCAAGAAAAATTTAATTAAGCGCAGATTCATTAATTTTTAAATCAAATTGTATCCATAATCGAGTAGTTATAGGGTATGTTTCGCCAAAAATAAATATAGAAACTAGATTTTATTGGCACTATAGCGTTTCTTAGATTAGCAAGACAATACCAACAAAGCAAAAATGTATCTATGATTAGAGCGATCGCCTTAAAGGGAAATGTTGTCTCAATCAATTTAAGATCGGGCTTTAGAATGCAAGACAAGCCAAAATTCTTATTTTGTTTTCGAGGATTTTTAGTCTGTCCAAATGGTTTGACCGAACATACTATATCTTATCTAGTGATTATCAAGAGTTTATTTCTTTGGATAGCCTGTTTGAAAAGATAGTTCTAATCGTGTTTCCTAAACAAACCTTTAATTTTTTTCCATTAGAATTGCAAAATGCCCGTTTAAACATCTACCATAGGTTAGATAACATAAAAAAATGTAGCTTTAACTAGGGATTTATTTCAGCCAAATGGCTGACGAAATATGACTCACCAAAAGTAGATAATTTGAGACTATCTAATTATTAATAACACTTACTAAAGTCAACTTTTCCCATGTCTAAGCAAAGTAATGAAAAACAAGTGCTTCAGTTTCTCTGTCAGCCTCAAGGTGGCAGAATTTACTTACTCAACGCTTTGAATTCTAAATCTGAACGAACTTTTATTGAAGCTCTACACAACATCATTGATGCGATGAATAAAGAAATAGCTCCTAATCTCTAGTCTAAAGAGATTGGAGATTAATCCCTAACTCTTCTAGACTAATAGTAAATACTTTATATTTCTTAACATGGCTAGAGACTTACGGGGATTTATTAAAATTTTAGAATCAAAAGGACAGCTTAGACGCATCTCAGCGTTGGTCGATCCAGATTTAGAAATTGCCGAAATTTCTAATCGAATGTTACAGGCTGGTGGACCTGGATTACTTTTTGAGAATGTGAAAGGCTCTCCTTTTCCTGTAGCAGTAAACCTTATGGGTACAGTAGAGCGAATCTGCTGGTCAATGAATATGGAAGCCCCAGAAGAATTAGAAACTTTGGGGTCAAAGCTAGCCATGCTACAGCAACCTAAGCCACCTAAGAAAATCAAGCAAGCCGTAGATTTTGGCAAGGTGCTGTTCGATGTTTTAAAAGCCAAGCCAGGACGAGATTTCTTTCCTCCCTGTCATCAGGTAGTCCTAGAAGGAGAAGAAGTAGACTTAAATAAAGTGCCGATGATCCGTCCTTACAGTGGAGATGGGGGCAAAATTATCACCTTGGGTTTGGTAATTACTAAAGATATAGAAACTGGTACGCCTAACGTGGGAGTATATCGACTCCAGCTACAGTCTAAAACTACCATGACGGTTCACTGGCTATCGGTGCGGGGTGGAGCAAGACACCTGCGTAAAGCAGCCGAAGCAGGTAAAAAATTAGAAATTGCGATCGCCTTAGGAGTCGATCCGATGATTATCATGGCAGCAGCCACACCCATTCCCGTCGATCTGTCTGAGTGGTTGTTTGCAGGGTTGTATGGCGGTAGTGGCGTTAAACTAGCTAAATGTAAAACCGTCGATCTAGAAGTGCCAGCAGATGCCGAATTTGTTTTAGAAGGGACAATTACACCAGGAGAAATGTTGCCCGACGGTCCTTTTGGCGATCACATGGGCTATTACGGCGGTGTGGAAGATTCGCCCCTGGTGCGTTTCCACTGTATGACTCACCGTAAAGATCCGATCTATCTCACTACTTTTAGTGGTCGTCCCCCCAAAGAAGAAGCGATGATGGCGATCGCGCTTAATCGGATTTATACCCCTATTTTACGCCAGCAAGTCTCAGAAATAGTCGATTTCTTCCTACCCATGGAGGCTTTAAGCTACAAAGCAGCGATTATCTCCATTGATAAAGCTTATCCTGGACAAGCCCGCAGGGCAGCCTTGGCTTTTTGGAGTGCGTTACCTCAATTTACCTATACTAAGTTTGTGATTGTGGTAGACAAAGATATTAATGTCCGCGATCCGCGTCAGGTAGTTTGGGCAATTAGTTCTAAAGTCGATCCTTGCCGTGATGTCTTTATTTTGCCTGATACTCCCTTTGATACCCTAGATTTTGCCAGTGAGAAAATAGGTTTAGGCGGACGCATGGGTATAGATGCCACTACCAAAATTTCCCCTGAAACTGACCATGAATGGGGTAAACCGCTTGAATCTGATGCCGATACGGAGGCGATGGTAACTAGACGTTGGCAAGAATACGGTTTAGGAGATATTGATTTACAAGAAGTAGATGCCAATTTATTTGGTTACGACATGAAATGATTATTTTTCTGACCCAAGATCTTTTGCAGAAACTTTAGAGCGATCGCATAAGTAGGCTTGACTCCGCTTTGTCCCAGGCTTCCTGATGCTAATGTAGCATTAGTCATCAAGGGATTATCCGAAGCATAGTAAACGTATCGCAAGATGACATTTTCATTAATGCTCTTACGAATCTTTGCTGCTGCTTGAATTGCCTTTTGTAAATGCGCTCCTTCCATCTCCAAACCGACAACATTCCAAGAAGAACTTCTAAAATATTCTAAGACATCGGCATTTTGCAGAGATGTTCCCAAAACGGTCAACAAAGCTCCTTCGTGAACAGGGATTTCTACTTGTTCAAAGTCTGACTGGCTCATGTCATTATCAAAAGGATAATTGTCGGCTGTACCTTCAAAAATATGAGCTGTTGGCAACATTAAATCTCCCCTGTTGCCGACTAAAGTTCCTGCTTTACCCATCACGGAAATTGAGTAAAGATTTAGTTTTTGAGATATTCCCTCAGTTTTATAAGGCTTGAGCAACTCATCAAAAAGCTCAAAGGCTTGTTCGCCAAAAGCATAATCCATCACGAGAATTACTGGTTGTGCTTCTACCAAAGCTCGATTTACTTTTAATTCAGGGGAAAGCAGATCTAGAGGTAATAAAGAAATATCAAAAATCTGCACATGAATATTTGTCCCCGCTCGATCTTCGAGAAAATACATTCCCTTCTGTAGCGCAAATTCCAGTACTTCTTGATTGAGGGTGGCATTTTCGGGCAGACTAAGCTCACTAGCAATTTTTTCGATGGTTTCTTCTTTTTCTAGCGTCTGTTTTAATGCCGGAAAGGCATAAAGACAATTAAGAATACTGTGCAAATTAGCACTAATAATATGTAAAGGACGCTGCCATAAATTATGTGACCAGAGAAACTTCTTTACCTCAGTTGCCCATTTTTCGCCGTGGATATGATTACCGATACGTTCTCGTAATGCTGAACTAAAGGTAACCTGGCGATCGCGCTTCTGCTGCATTTCTTCGATTGCGACTCTTCCCAACCAGTAAACTATTTGAAATAAACTGTTATTGTAGGGTTCGCCTTGGAAAAACCGACGCTCTGCTGCTAGCGTCTCTTCAAAAGTGCGACCTAATAAAGTGCTGGTGTAAGAAATAGCCTGTTCTCTAATTTCAGCCTCCTCAATAGAAGAACCTGCTGAATACTCTAAAACTATTTTTTCTAACTTGAGCCACTCTTGGGTAGGATGACCATCATCTAAAGCGTGCGCCCTAATTTTATCGGCTTCGATATAAATAAAAGTAAGATGGGTAAGAATATCATAAATTTCGCTACGCCCTCTAGTTACCTCAATTAACATTGTTTCTTCATCAACTCGATAGCAATTGCGACGACGTTTGGCAGGAACAATTTTTTCAAAACTGGAATTGTTATAGCCTTCGGCTGCAATTAGCTTAATGAAACGACACTTTTCAATCCCTTTTGGTAAACGAGCAGTTACATAAGCCAGTCCGTCAAGCTCTACTTTTTCTGTATCAGCCATTGAACCATAAATTTCGGGCTGCAAAGTTAGCAAAGCCTCACTCAAAGCCGAACCCGAAACACCACCAGGCTTATAATGTCCACGCACAAACAAATGGCGCATAATTACATAAATTCGCTCAATCGCTGCTCTAGATTCTTGGGCGCGAGAGCGAGAAGGCACTGATATAGTCATCGGTTGTATAAATAGTAACTCAAGATAATTGCTTTAAAATTAGACTCAATTTTAATTTAAAACAATTTAATAATGCGAACTCAACCTGAGTAAAAAACAGATTTGGTTCTTACACTAATTTTTTTATAAGTAGCTAATCATAAAGTAATTAGAATATCGGCAAGATAAGACTGTTTCATTTAGTTCTTTTTAGGGAAATCTAATTTATAGAGATAAATTAAGCAGAATTCCTGGAACAAATATGACAGCGATTACCATTGAAGGGGCGGGATATCCAATTAGAAAAGTCTTTAGTGACAATTTTGTTTTCAACATTCCCAATTATCAACGTCCCTATGCTTGGACAACTGAAGAAACAGAACAGTTACTCATAGATCTTATTGACGCGCTAGAAGATGAATCAACAGATATTAATAAAATTCCTCCTTACTTTTTGGGCAATGTTGTTTTAATCAAGCCGATAGATAAATCGGAATCTGAGGTCGTTGATGGACAACAGAGATTGACGACTCTCACGATACTTTTTGCGGTTTTAAAAAAGCTACTGAAAGATGATGCTTTGACTAACTCTTTGACTAAATACATTTGTCAACCAGAAGATATATTTGAAGCAACTCCTGAGCGTCCTAGATTGAAGTTAAGAGAACGCGATCGCGATTTTTTTGAAGAGTATATTCAAAAAGCAAATGGTATAGAAAGACTACAAAAGATTCATTCAGATTCGCTTTCTGACAGTCAACGTAATATCGTTGAAAATACTCGTTTATTACTTGATAGAATTGCAGCAGAATTACCAGAAGAATCGCAAAAGTTACGTTTAACTCAATTTCTCTTGCAACGCTGCTATTTAGTCATAGTTCACACCCCAGATTTTGATTCTGCTTATAAAATCTTCTCTGTACTAAATGATCGCGGTTTAGATTTATCGATTACAGATATTTTAAAAGCTGATGTGATTGGTAAGTTATCCCAATATAAAGAACAGGAAGAAAAATATACTCGCAAATGGGAAGATTTAGAACAATTATTGGGTAGAAAAGATTTTACCGAGCTTTTTTCTCATATTCGGATGATTTATGCTCAGAATAAACTAGAGTCATCAGTGCTTAAGAGTTTTCGGACTTACGTATTAGAACTAGAAGAGAATAAAGTTCCATGCTATTTGATTGATAGGGTTATAGAACCCTATGCTAAAGCATTAGAAAATATTAAAAACTGTACTTTTGTTAGTACGATAAACTCATCAAAAATCAATCAATTATTTCGCTGGTTACAAAGAATAGGTCATTTCGACTGGATTGCACCAGGAATTTTATATCTTACGAAATATCGCCACGAGCCAGAACAATTACTAAAATTCTTTACTTATTTAGAACGTTTAGCTGCTGGTTTGATGATTTTGAAAGCTAATATTGATAAACGTATTAAACGTTATGCAGATATTATTAAGGTAATTGAAAGCAACGGTAACTTATTTGCTTATTATTCGCCACTGCAATTAGAATCAGAAGAAGAACAAGAAATTTGCGATCGCCTTAATGGAGATATTTACAATACTTACAAAGCTCGTAATGCAAGATTGTATATTCTCTTGCGTCTTGATAGTGCTATTTCCGATGGTAATCCTAACTACGATGGTTATAGAAAAATTACCATTGAACATATTCTTCCTCAAAATCCTAAATTTGATAGTCAGTGGTTAAATTGGTTTTCTATAGAAGAAAAAGAAAAATATTTACACTGTTTGGGAAATTTGATTTTGCTTTCTCGCCAGAAAAATAGTTCTGCAAATAATTATGACTTCCAATCAAAGAAAGAGAAGTATTTTAATAGTCCAGTTTCTACATTTGCTTTGACAGTGCAAGTCTTGAAAGAGCAAGAATGGACACCAGAAATAGTCAAAACCAGACAAATACATTTAGTTAAAACATTAAAACTAATTTGGCAATTAAACGACATAAAAGAAGACAATTTTGTTGAACCACTTCCATCTAGTCCAGATAACTATGAAGATAATAGTTATGAAGAAATGAGCCATAATTTTTCTCAATTTTGTGAATACATATATGGAGAACCAGTACGTTTAATATTCTGGCAGAAGCAGAATGATAAAAATCAGTTTAATATGCTCTTTCGTGAACGACGGAGAGGCTGGTATTTTCAAATGTTGCTAATTAATAAAAGTGAAAATTGGCATCCAGAATATAGAGTATACGAGCCTTTTTTACATTTGTTGGAGTCTAAACATGAATGGACAAAACTAACGAAAAGTGCAACTCTAGAAGACTGGTATGCTCTTGATGAAATTTTTATCAACACGATGATATTTCCTGGTAGCAAAGTTATTTTTGCAGGCTCAGATTTAGTTGGCGAAGAGGTTGCAGACGAAGCTATGGAAAAGTTTGGATTTTACGTTCCAGATGAGGATATGCTTCCAGTTTTGTTCTTTGAAGCTCCTAATCTTGGAGTTAGTCTGATTAGCTACTTCCGACATCCAGACGGGTTTGCTAAAGAAAATATGGTAAGCGATCGCAATGTGAATGGATGTGAAGTTTTTGAGTCATTGATAGAAGCTCAACAAAGACTCGATCAAAAGTTGTCTTATTATACAAATGAAGCTTAGTAAACCAAAAGCGATCGCATTTTAGATATTGCCGATCGCATTGTTCAGATGGAAGATGGCAGGTTAGTTAACAATTCGGTTAAAAAGAACAGTTATTACAATCAAATCATGAACTAGAAGTCATTGCAACTTCTAAGAAATAAATTAATTTGTTAGGATTGGTTAAAGAGGAAAGGGGAAAAGCGGTGCGACCCTACGTCTTTTATTTTCCTTAGTCTAAACCAGGGTTATTTAGACTTTAAGTAAAAGCCTTTTTTTGGCTGAATTTAAGTGCCATTTGATTCTAAAATACTGCTATAAGCCGTTGAGCATTTAATAAACTTGATGGCATTAATTAAAAAAGCAAAAACAGTAGCCGTTTGAAACCTCGTAAACAGTTTGGTCAGCATTGGTTAAAAGATGAAAGTGTCTTAGAGCAAATTATCATTGCTGCGGAGTTAAGGAAAAGCGATCGCGTTTTAGAAATTGGACCTGGTACAGGAGCTTTAACCACTAAAATCCTCTCGATAGTCAACGCTTTGGTATCTGTAGAAATCGACCGCGATTTATGCAAAAAATTAGCCAGAAAGTATGGAGAGTATGATAACTTTCTCCTGGCTCAAGGTGACTTTTTACAGCTAAACTTGGAAGCAACGTTAACAGACTTTCCCAAGTTTCAGAATTCCAATAAAGTAGTTGCTAACATTCCTTACAATATCACAGGTCCAATTATTGAAAAGCTGTTAGGCAAAATTGCTACTCCCTCGCCACAGCAATATGAATCCATAGTATTACTAGTCCAAAAAGAAGTAGGAGAAAGGTTAGTAGCCACGCCAGGGACTAAAGCTTTTGGTGCATTATCAATTCGCGTTCAATATCTAGCCAGTTGTGAATTAATTTGTGATGTTAACCACAGAGCTTTTTATCCGCCACCAAAAGTAGATTCAGTTGTAATTAGATTACGTCCTAGAAGATTAGCTAATCCTGCTAATAATCCCCGTCAGCTAGAAACATTAATCAAGCTGGGTTTTGCTAGTCGTCGTAAAATGCTGCGCAATAATTTAAAAAGTTTGATTGACATTAATGATTTGAGTCAACTATTAGAAAAATTAAAGTTTAGTCCCCAATGTAGAGCCGAGGATCTGACTATGGAAAACTGGATTTTACTTAGTGATAATTTCAATCCCTCTAAGTGAATAATTCACTCTAATGTCTCAATACGATCGCATATATAATACTGTCCGCCAGATTCCTCTTGGCAAAGTTGCTACCTACGGACAAATTGCCGATCTATCAGGACTATATGGTAAAGCTCGTTTAGTAGGATATGCCCTCTTTCGTGTGGATATAAAAGATGATATTCCCTGGCATCGAGTGATTAATTCTCAAGGAGAAATTTCTTATTCTTTGCAGCGTCAGGGTGGAGATTACCTGCAAAAAGTTTTGTTAGAAGAGGAAGGAATTGAGTTCAAAAACAACGGCAAAATAGATCTCAGCAAATATCGTTGGCAACCTGATTTATAAATCTACGTTGATTTAAAGCTGTAGTAGTTTGTTTATTGTGGGAAATGCGATCGCATTTCCTTAAAATATATTATTTCAAATACTACCAAATCTTAGCTAAATTCAGCACAAAACCCGATAAAACTGGATTTCCACTGATAGTTTGAGGATTATCTAAGCCTTTTAGTTCACTATCGGGTGTATAGATGTAAACTTGACGAGTAGTGCGATCGATTAACCAACCAAGAGATGCACCATTATCAATATATTCCTGCATCTTATCCTGAAGAATTTTAAGACTATCGCTAAGAGATCTTAACTCCGCTACAAAGTCTGGGCAAATAGGAGCAAACTTAGTTTTTTGTTCGGCAGACAAAGCATTCCATCTGGTCAATTTAATCCAGCTAGCATCAGGCGATCTAGTTGCGCCATTAGGTAAGATAAATCCCGCAGAAGAATCAAAACCACTTCCACTGCCATCTCGATCTGACCAGTTAGCTAATTGTTGAATTAACTTAAAATTGCAATTTCCTGTTTCAGAACCTGCTGGGGACATAATTACTAATTTTCCTGTAGCGGTACGTTCAATACGAAGATGAGAATTAAGTTGACAAAAATCAAAAAAACTCTCTGCGCTTATTTCCCATGCAGGAGACATCTGCAATACAAGATAATTATTGCTGTCCGATACCTTGGATGAAGTCATAGCCAAATAATGAAATACATATGTCAATTATAGTTATGGTAAGCATGACAAATTGCGATCGCTGGTAACTGCATAATTTGTAGTGTAATTACCACCAAAGCAAAAAATCAATAGTCGAGTGAACCTTGGTATCATCTATACAACTGATAACAACTAAGTTCATCTTCTCTAATGTTTAATTGGTTTCGCCGTAACGAAAAAGCAAAGCAACAACAGTCAAAAGCCACTCCCCCAGAAACTCAGCCTGAAGAGAGTATCGAGATAACTGAGGAATCTGAGACAGAGTTAGCTGAACCTGATTATCTTGCTTTTGCTAAGGCTGCCTATCAAAATATTCAGCAGCGAAAAGGAGAAAGCCAAGCCACATCAGTAGAAGAGATAGAGAAATCAGAATCTGAATCTGAAGCAGATGAAGACGAATCTACCACTCAAGCAGAGATAGAAGAAGCGGATACTGAAGAACAAGAGTTAGTAGCAGAGTCAACTCCTGAAGATAATCAAGAACAAGCAATAGCAGAAGAGAAAACAGAAGAAGTTACCGCGCCAGCAGTAAATGTTCCTGCTTGGATGAAGAAATCTCAGGGTTTAGAAAAGTTAAAAGAAACTGCAATAGAAACTCCCGCAGCAGAAGAATTAGCCACAGAAGAAGTAGAGCTAGACGAAGATTTTATCTGGTCATCTAAAGTATTAGCGGGTAGCGGTAGAGCAGCAGAAGATGTATCCGAAGAAGAAATTAGTTGGCTGACTAAACTACGTCAAGGATTAGGTAAAACCCGCATTGGCTTAATCAATCAGTTAAAGTCCATCGTTGGCAAAGGACCTTTAAACGACGATGCAGTAATGGAAATTGAGAGTCTATTACTACAGGCTGATGTAGGGATAGAAGCTACTGACTATATTATTGAAACCCTACAGTCAAAATTAAAACAAGAAGCTTTACCACCAGAGCGGGCGATCGCCTATTTAAAAACTATCCTCCAAGATATTTTAGATAAACCCTTGGCAGGACAAGAAGACAAAGCTTTTGTGCCTGAAAAAGATCGGTTTAATATCTGGTTATTGGCAGGTGTTAATGGCGCAGGTAAAACTACCACCATTGGTAAGCTGGCAAATTTAGGTCAAAAATCTGGCTACACCTGCCTGATTGCTGCTGCTGATACATTCCGCGCTGCTGCGGTAGAACAAGTAAAAGTATGGGGAGCCAGGAGTAATACCCCTGTGATTGCCAATCCAGGTCAGAATACCGATCCTGCTGCAGTGGTCTTTGATGCGATCTCTGCTGCTCAAGCTAAAAATACTGAATTACTATTAGTAGATACCGCAGGAAGATTGCAAAATAAGCAAAATCTGATGGTGGAATTAGCTAAAATCCGTCGAATTATAGATAAAAAAGCTCCTGAGGCTAGGGTAGAATCCTTACTAGTTCTAGATGCAACTCTAGGACAAAATGGTTTACGTCAAGCTCAAGTGTTTTCTGAGGCTGCAAACTTAAGCGGCGTGGTTTTAACTAAACTAGATGGCAGTGCCAAAGGTGGTGTAGCTTTAGCGGTTACTCAACAGCTAAACTTGCCAATTCGCTTTATCGGTGCAGGGGAAGGGATTGAAGACTTACGCCCTTTTTCTAGCTATGAATTTGTTGAGGCTTTATTAAACGGCTGAAGGGAATATATAATTCCAACTGCTAGCTTAAATTTAAAGTTTTTGTGTTTTTATATTGCTTTCTTGGCGGATTAACTAATTCAGGTTATCATAAATCAACCTAATATCTGGGCAAATAAAATATAACTACTGTTTTGATTAGTTTGTTGTTAGATGGTGGTCAATTAAGTTAAGTTGCAAAAAGCGTTTTGTTACTATCTAATTGAATATCTAAAGTCTTACTTTGCTTGAAATATATTCTTGACTAATGAATTGAAAAATTAATGTCTAAATTTGTAGAGGCAATGACTGTCGCATCTTCCCATAGCCATCCCTCTCCAGGAAATGATAGTGTTATCGATTCCTCAGCAGAGGATTCTAATCCTATTGTGGCACTAAAAGAATTAGTGGCTAATCTCCAAAGGGAGCAAAACAAAATTCAAGATTTACTTAGCTCATTAGGGTTCGCTCTACGTAGTTTTAGTAACTTGAATCAGTTTTTAGAATTAACTCCTTTAATGGCAGCCAGGGTCACAGATTCTATTGGTGGAGCATTAATTTTATATAAAGGTAATAAAGTACACTTAGAACACATTCATTGCCAAGACAGCAATATTGGTTTAGAAATACGCCATGTCTTTGAGCAAGTAAACCTGCAAATTAATCAGACAAATTTGCTTTACGATCGAACAGTTAATTCCCCTTCGCGACTGTCAGAAATTGTTGATGAAAAACTCAGTCAAGAATTAAAACTAAAAATTCAATCTTTTGGCACGCCAATTCTAGTTAGAAACGTCGATCAAGGTCGCCTTTATGTTTTTAGTACCGATCCTGACTATGTTTGGACTCCAACTAGAAGGAAGTTAACTCAACTAGTAGCCGATCAAACCGCTGTGGCGATCGCCAATCACGATCTAACCGTCGAATTACGCTCCAAAGAAAGACAAGATCGCGAATTGGAAATCGCCTCAGAAATCCAGTTACGGCTTTTACCTAGTAAGTGTCCTGACATCAAAGGATTAGCGATCGCCGCTAAATGCGAAACCGCCAGTCGCGTAGGGGGAGACTACTATGACTTTATTCGCACCAACTACGACTCTGTAGAAAACCAGTCAGAATCTACAGCCGATGTTCCCTGGAGCATTGTTATTGGCGACGTGATGGGCAAAGGAGTTCCCGCAGGCTTAATTATGACCATGACCAGAGGAATGTTAAGAGCCGAAGTTCTCAATCGTCATTCTCCTGCTCAAATTATGCGTCATCTTAATCGGGTAATGTACGCCGATCTAGAAAATTCTCACCGCTTTGTGAGTATGTTTTATTCAGAATACGATCCACAAAAGCAAACCCTTTCCTTTACTAATGCGGCTCATAATCCTCCTTTGATGTGGCGCAAGGCAACAAATACCATAGAAAAATTAGACAGTTGGGGAATGCTGATCGGTCTAGATATGGAGTCAGAGTATGAAGATGCAACGGTGCAGCTTGCTCCTGGGGATACAATTATTTATTACACAGATGGCTTTACTGATGCTGCTAACGAAGATGGAGATCGCTTTGATGAAGAAAACCTCTGTCTTTGCTTTAAATGGGCTTGTCAGCACCTAGAAAACCCAGATGAAATCTTAGATCACATTTTTGACCAGGTTAAGCGATTTAGTGGCGTAAATAGCAAAGGTGGAGACGACATGACCTCGATTGTGATGCAAATTCAAGCGATTGAATAATTCAAGCATTGTTATTGAATTTGTCTAGTTTGTAAATAGACTGCGATCGCGATCGGCAAGGCAAATAAACAAATTAATTTAGAGTTGGGGCGCGATCGCGCCTTTAAACCTGTATTTGTTCAGATACATTAATAGAATATCTTTCCTGCTGGATCTTTTGGTTCTCTTGAATCAGCCAACCAAAAGTCATCAAAATGAATGCAACAACTCCACCGATGATAATTTTTTGCTCCAAAGGTAATCGCGCATTAAACCATTCTATCTGTGCCTTATTTCTGGCGACGACCTGAGCCTGATATTCTTGAGAATTAAATGAGCTAAATAAGTTATTTTGTTCAACCAAAGATGATTGCTTTTCGGCGCAGGTTAAGCCTTCTAATTCTCGATACAACTTAGTATCTACAACAGCCAAAAACTTACTATCATCGGACAGTTCAACAGCAATAGTCAATTGTGATTTATTACCACCTGACAGTAAGCCAGCCCTAAGACCAGCGATCGCTCCTACGGGATTGATTATATATCCTGCATAAGTACCAACAAAACCCCATCCAGCTTTACCAATAAAAGATTTAATGTTGTCTTTGTCCAACACAGTAACAGATTTAATATTACCTTTTAATTTAATAGTTTGATAGAATTTAGTTTGCCTCTAAAAAGAGTTTTGTTTGCTTTAATATAACTCCATTTCCCTTTAGTAATACTGCCACTTAAAACTTCGATTTTCATGATTTTCAAAACTTCAATTTATATCCCTATTTTAACTCTTTGATAGTCGTGAATTTGTGACAGCGATCGCTTTTTAGTAGTATCATAAAAGATAGGGTGTCCCCTATTGATTTAGACAGTTAGGAGACAATTGATATTATATGGCAAATCCAATAGTCGAAACAGATTTAGCAATAGTATTGAATCAAATAAACAATAAGTTAGATAATCTAAGCGAGGGGATAAACGAGCTTAAGCTAGGTCAAGTCAAACTAGAAGGTAAAATAGAAACCTTAGATAGTAAATTTGAGCAAATGGATAAGCGAGTTGGCAATATAGAATTTGCCAATCGGGGCGTTTTTATCGGCATGATTCTACTGGTTCTTGGTGGAGCAGTCAAATTGCTAGGTATTTTTCCATAGCGAAAACGGAACAGACTTTTATTCTAGTTACAGGTTCAGTCTAATTGTGACAAGACATCCTTTATTGGTAGTGCCATAAAGGAAAATAGAAGTGTAATTTATGTAGAAAGTTAAATGATGTCAGAGTTAACTTTATCCTGTCCCAGTTGTGGCTATCCCAACATTTAATAATCTAGCTTTAATAATTCTTTTTAGTGGCGGTTTGAATTATCTGAGACTAAATTGGATTCAGTTTTATCCGATATATAAGTTGTTAATCCAATGGAAATTTTATTTAACGAGCAACTCGTGCCAACAATTATTGAGATTCATCATAACTATTTATTACCCGTATCGAGTCTTTTAGCCCAACACATTGAAGATCCAGATATCTTAGGTCAGATTCAAGATGCTTGGTTTGACTTCATTGACTCAGGGCAAGTCTGGGCATTACTAACTGGTATGTTTTTTGGCTATGTTTTTAAAGGTTTTACTGGCTAAATTAACTATTTTTTTCTATCAGCAATAGGCTTAATTAGAAAAATCTCAACTAAGCCTATTGCTGTCTTTTTCTGAATTAAAAGTCTGCGCTTAAAGGAGTTCTAGGGAAAGGAATAACGTCTCGAATATTGGTCATTCCTGTCATGAACTGCACCAGTCTTTCAAAACCTAAACCAAATCCAGCATGGGGTACAGTGCCATAACGGCGCAAGTCTAAATACCACCAAATATCGTCTGCCTCAATGTTCATTTCTTGGATGCGTCTTTCTAAAACATCTAGCCTTTCTTCTCGTTGTGAACCACCAATGATTTCGCCGATTCCTGGGGCTAATACATCCATTGCCGAGACGGTTTTTTCTTCCTCATCTAAACGCATATAAAAGGCTTTAATATCTTTGGGATAATTGGTAACAATTACGGGTTTTTTGAACAGATCTTCGGCTAAATAGCGTTCGTGTTCTGACTGTAAATCTATTCCCCACTCTACCCGAAACTCAAATTTCTTTTTCGCTTTTTCTAGAAGAGTCACAGCTTCGGTATAAGTTACTCGCTCAAACTCATTGCTAATAATATTGTTTGCATTAGCCAAAATGGATTTATCAACCCACTTATTGAAAAACTCTATATCGTCAGGGCAATGCTTCAATACATACTTAAAAATATACTTGAGAAATTCTTCGGCTAAGTTTTGATCTCCTTCTAGATCGCAAAAAGCCATTTCAGGTTCAACCATCCAAAACTCCGATAAATGGCGGGAAGTATTAGAATTTTCGGCGCGGAAAGTAGGACCAAAAGTATAGACATTCTGAAACGCCATTGCCATCGCTTCCGCCTGTAGCTGTCCGCTAACTGTTAAATAAGCAGGTTTGCCAAAAAAGTCTTGGCTATAGTCTACTTCGCCTTGGTCGTTTTTGGGTAGATTATTTAGATCTAAATTCGTGACGGTAAATAATTCTCCTGCACCCTCGCAGTCACTAGCGGTAATAATGGGGCTATGTATCCACAAAAAGCCTTTCTCTTGAAAAAACTGATGAATTGCCGTGGCGCAGGCATTGCGTACTCGAAAAACTGCACCTAAAGTATTAGTGCGCGATCGCAAATGACTAATTGTGCGTAAAAATTCAAAAGAGTGGCGTTTTTTTTGTAAAGGATAAGTTTGAGGATCGGCAGTACCATATACGGTTACGGAGTCGGCTTTCATCTCTATTTGTTGTCCTTTGCCTGGAGACTCTACCAAACTGCCTTTAATTTCTACCGATGCACCAGTAGCAAGCTGTTTTAAGATACTTTCATAATCTGCTAAGTCCCGATCTAAAACTGCCTGTAAACCTGCCAAAGATGAACCATCATTAACTTCTACAAAAGAAAACCCTTTTAATTCTCTTTTAGTACGTACCCAGCCTTGAATGGTTACAGATTCATCTGGCTTACCATTTTTAAGAATGTCTGCAATTCGTCTATTAACCATATCGCCTCTAATTCATCCTTGATGTCTGAATTATTTTATCGAAAAAGCAGAAAGTAAATCTCAAGCGATCGCATTTTTCTAAATCTTCAAAGAAATAAATCTACCCGATTGAATTACTCTCCATAATGCGACCACACAGAAACCACTTTGATAACCTTGTTTACTTCATCTATAGAATAGACTAAACGATGTTGAATATTAATGCGTCGGGAATAATAGCCTTGGAGATTACCTGAAAGTTTCTCATAAGGGGGTTGATAGGGATTTAGTTTGAGAATCTCAACTAGTTGATTAACTTTTAAAATTAAGTTAGCAGAGCGAAGCTTTTTAGTATCTTTGAGAGTATTGCGAGGAAACTTAATCGTCCAAACCATTTAGTTTGTCCATAAACTCTCTTTCTGACACCCATTCATCATCTGCTTCAGCTTCTTTGATTGATTCTACTAATTCTGGTACTGACTGTAGATAGAGTGTTTCTTGCAAACTTTCCCAATCATCTTTAGAAATTAAAACTCCATCTCCTTTACGGGAAGTGATAATTCGTGGTTTGCTATCTTGATTTACTTGCTCTAGTAATTTGAATAGATTAGCTCTTGCTTGACTGGCACTGAGAACGTCCATGATTTAATTTTAATAGTTGTACTTTTTATTGTACTGAATACTAAAATATTATAAACAATTTTAATTTTAGTTAGCCTTTGATGCAAATCTAGCTACTAATAGAACTTTACTTTTAAGAAAATGTTTGTAAAGTAAATATTAAGGATGGAGAAGTGGTGAAGATGGAGTAGAAACTTCACTACTCCAAATACCCCAAATACTCCAAATACCTCACTACCTAATAGCAGGATAATTTTCTTTTCTTTTTACAAACAGTCTCTAAGATTACTTTAGACGTAGCTAAAAGCTGAGAGCTTTTTTGATTATTTCTGGAGTTACGCGATCGCTTATAGTTGCTTTACCAATGGCTGTAGGTAAGATAAAGCGTACTTTTCCTGCTTTTACTTTTTTGTCGCTTTTGATAGTTTCTAAAATAGCTTCTGTGGTCAACTCTAGAGGAATGTCAGTGGGTAAACCAGCTTTCGCAATTAGATTATCTTGGCGTTGGGCTTCTTCTTTTGTCCACATACCCATCTCTAGGGCAATTTTTCCTGCTGCAACCATGCCAACAGCTACAGCCTCCCCATGAACAAACTGTTTGTAGTTAGTTAAGCTTTCTACCCCATGACCAATGGTATGTCCATAATTAAGAATTGCTCTCAAACCTGCTTCTTTTTCATCTTGGCTAACCACATCTGCCTTTGCCTGACAGGAGCGAGTAATCATAGTTTCGAGTAGTTCGTCGCTTATATATTCTAGGCTGTCTAAACATTCGGCGTGTTCCAATTTGGTAAATAGATCCTTGTCCCAAATAACGCCGTATTTGATTACCTCGGCTATTCCCGCCCGAAATTCTCTGGGTGGAAGAGTTTTTAAAAGATTCGGATCGATCGCTACTAATTTTGGCTGATAAAAAGCACCGATCAGATTTTTGCCCTGGGGATGATTAACTCCTGTTTTACCACCAACTGAAGCATCGACAATTGCCAATAAAGAAGTGGGGACTTGGACAAAATTTACTCCCCGTAACCAAGTTGCAGCAGCAAACCCTGTCATATCTCCCACAACGCCTCCTCCTAAAGCAACAAAGGTAGAAGAGCGTTCTATCTGGTTAGCCAGGGCAGTATCGTATACTTGCTGTATGGACTGAAGATGTTTGTGTTCTTCCCCTGGGGGTATTAAATGAGTACAGGTTTCAAAACCAGCACTCTTTAGGGATTTAAGACAGGTATCTCCGTAGTAATTAAATATTTCTGGATTAGAAACCACTAAAACTTTTTTGCCGATCTTTAATTGCTTCATTTTGCTGCCCAATTGTCCTAAACTGTTAGGAGCGATCGCTATTTCGTAAGAGTCTTGAGGCAAATTTACGTTTATATTGGGCATATTAGCTGGCGGTTAAAAAGTTTTAGCAGTCATAAACAATTATCTCGCGCAGAGGCGCAGAGACGCAAAGAAATTTAGAAATATCCTAATCTATATCTATATCTATAATTTGATCGCTACAGGTTAAAGATAATTAATAACTAATAACTAACAGTGAACGGGAAATTTAATGTAATCACCTCTCCACTCAGTAAAACAATTAGGCGTTTTGCTGTTAGTGGTTGGACAATTTTGGTAATGGCGATCGCTTTGGTCATCGCCACGCCAATATTTTTTATTTTTAGCAGTATTTTTAGCAAATCTGGGTCAATTTGGCAACATCTAGCTAATACTGTTCTGAAAGACTACATAGTTAACTCTTTATTGCTGATGCTCGTAGTTGGCATTGGTGTTTGTCTAATCGGCGTTGGTACTGCTTGGTTAGTAACAATGTGTCGTTTTTGGGGCAGTACTTGGTTTGAATGGCTGCTATTGCTACCTTTGGCTGCTCCTGCTTATCTTTTGGCTTATGCCTACACTAGTATGCTGGATTACTTTGGTCCAGTACAGTCGGGGCTACGCAGTTTATTTGGCTGGACAAGTGTTCAAGACTATTGGTTTCCTGAAATTCGTTCTCTGTGGGGGGCAGCAGTCATGCTGTTATTGGTGCTATATCCCTATGTTTATCTTTTGGCACGAGTCGCATTCCTCGAACAGTCAGTATGTACCATTGAAGCTAGTCGCTCTTTAGGTTCTAATCCCTGGCAAAGTTTTTTTTCTGTGGCTTTACCTCTAGCCAGACCTGCAATTATGGCGGGTTTAGCTTTAGCTTTGATGGAAACTCTCAATGATTTGGGGACGGTAGAGTATTTTGGGGTCAATACCTTCACTACAGGAATTTATCGCACTTGGTTAGGCATGGGAAATAGAGCTGCTGCTGCCCAGTTGGCAGCTTTTTTGATGATCTTTGTCTTAGTCTTAATTGTCTTAGAAAGGCGATCGCGTAGCGCAGCGCAATATTATGAAAGTTCTAACTCGCTAAAACGCATAACTCCCTATCAACTGGGCTTTAGGCGGAGCATCTTGGCAATAACCACCTGTTTATTGCCAGTAACTTTGGGCTTTATAATTCCTGCTGTTTATTTATTACAGCTAACTTTAAATAATTTAGAATCAGCGTTTGAAGATGGTTTTTGGGATTTAGCACGGCATAGCTTTACTTTAGCGATGATAACGGCGATCGCAGCTATGATTGTCTCTTTATTTATGGCTTATGGCAAAAGGCTAAAACCCAACTGGTCAATGAAAACAGCAGTACGAATTGCAGCTATGGGTTATGCTATTCCTGGCTCAGTTATTGCCGTCGGGGTTTTAATTCCTGTGGCAGGCTTGGACAATATCATTGATAGCTGGATGCGTGCCACATTTAATGTTTCTACTGGTTTACTGCTTTCTGGCACAATTGCTTCTTTGGTTTTTGCCTATTTAGTCCGCTTTTTGGCAGTAAGTTTTGGTTCAGTAGAATCTAGCCTCAACAAAATTTCTCCTAGCTTAGATGATGCTTCTCGCAGTTTGGGATATGGCTCAACAAGTACTCTTTGGAAAATTCATGCTCCTTTAATGTCTGGAGGACTATTGACCGCGACGATGTTGGTTTTTGTTGACGTGATGAAAGAACTGCCTGCAACTTTAGTAATTCGTCCGTTTAACTTCGATACATTGGGCATTAGAGTCTATCAATATGCCTCAGATGAAAGACTGGCTGAAGCTGCTGCACCAGCTTTAGCGATCATTTTGGTCGGTATAATCCCCGTAATTTTCTTAAGCTGGCGTATTACCCACTCGCGCTAACTCTAAAGTTGATAGATTAAAATAAACTGCGATCGCTTATTAGTTATTAAGATTTGTAATTTGAGATAAAATTTTCTTCATCTCTATACTTTCCTAACCGTTTAATTTTCTTAACCTGAACAAGCATTGATCGGTAATTACTGAGTCATTCCTGAATTAAATTCATTAAAGGAGCGGCGTTTTAGAACTTCAGATTCTGAGCGGGGTAATAAATCAAAAACTTCTCTTAAAGCATCGTCTATCTCTTCATAGGGGACTTGTCCTTTACCGTCATAAACCACTTTACCCTGCTGATTTAAGATGACGGTTTCAGGCACTATGCCATTGTAGTAATAAGCTGGATCTTTAGGGGTATATTGCTGCTGATCGATAAAGGAATCAACGGTCACGGGAATAATACTTGCTGCTCGTCCATAAAACTCTTGGAGGCGAGTTACTAAACCAGAAAACTGCTTACAGTCACTACTATCATCGACGTAGAATACTAAAATCGCTGGCTTTTCTCGTGCTAAAGAGGTGGGTAAATCCATACGAGGCGGAACTAAAGAACCGTTGCCACCATACAGAACAAAAATATTGCCTTCATAGCGATCGTCATTTATGCTGGCTAAAGTCGGAGATATCCAAGAAAAAGAAAAAATAGTTATTAATAGGCACATTGCAATTCTTGTAATAAATTGCCTCAATTGAAACCGATTTTTATGGTTAGAAAGTAGGAATTTTAATAATCGCAGCAAAATCATTCGTTTTTATCATTTAACGTTAAACATTGATCATTAAACATTGAAAGTGTACTTGTCTAAAAAATATCGGACAAATCTACATTTAATCCTGGTAATATATCTTCACCAGATAAACTATTAGGATTGCTGAGTAGCTCTCGATCTTTACCAGAACGATAAATTTCTACTTCTTTTTGATCGGGATTAATTAACCAACCTAGCTTGACCCCACAACTAAGATATTCCATCAGCTTCTGCTGAGTTTCAATTAGGTTGTCCGTGGGAGACATCAATTCAATCGCAAAATCAGGATCGATGGGCGCAAAACCTCTTTTTTGCTTGTCGCTCAAGCTATTCCAGCGTTCAATTGTAATCCAACTAACATCAGGCGATCGCGTAGCACCATTTGATAACTTAAACCCAGTAGAGGAATCAAATACTACTCCTAGCTTGTATTGTCGATTCCACAGTTCGACTTGAAAAGCCAAACTAATATTGAATTTTCCGCTTTCGCTTCCTGTTGGCGACATGATAATTAGTTTGCCGTTGGCATCGGTTTCAAATCTAAGATCGGGATTTTCGCTACATAGCTGCTCTAAGGCGCGATCGCTGATCGAATCAGTAAAGGCTTTAATATTAATGGTGTGAGTCATTTTTCTAATCTTATTAGAGGATTTTAGTTAAAAGTATTATGCAAATATTATAATTAGCAGCCAAAAAAATATGAACAACAAATCTACATAGACAGCTAGAAAATAGCGAATATGACAAGGAGCAATGGTAGAAAATGCTACTTTAAGCAGATTGGACACAATATTTATAGTATCGAGCCGAATTGCCATCGCTTACTTAATAACTTTGTTGTTCACGATCTTTCTTCAAATTGACCATTAGCAATAGTTCTAAGTAACGATCGATAAATAAATATTGATCGTATCTTAGTTGCTTCTGGTCAACCCGAATTTATTTCACTGCGGTTTAGCATCAGTGCTTTCATTGCCTTGATTGACTTCCACTACTTCTAGTTTTTGCACATCAAGGGAACTATTTTTGTTTATTTTGTTTATCTGTTCTCTAAGCTCACCCATTCTTTTAACTTGGCGAATAGGTAAATTAGCGGTCAAAGAAGTCATACGCTGATCGTTGGAAAGAGAAAATTCCATTTCCTCGCGATCTACTTCAACATAGCGAGCAACTACGTCTAGAATTTCTTCCCGCATTGACTGCAACATATCTGGATTGATGCTGGCGCGGTCATGGGCAATAATGAGCTTTAAACGGCTCTTAGCGTGAGATCGACTATTAGCGTTACTATTCCAGGGAAAAAGCATTTCCACAAATCCGTGAATCATGTTTAAGATTGGTTGCATGGTCAAAAACGAACACAATAATTAATGGTGTTGTCTGTAAATTTTATTGTGCTGATTAGCCACCAAACATCCGACGTAGACGAGACAAGAGATTGCCTTGATTTGCCATCAAATCAAGAAATGGTACTTTTTCTCCTTCTAAACGTCGAGCGATATTAGTATATGCTGTCCCTGGGACAGATTCATAGTCTGCTAATACTAGAGGTTCGCCTCTATTGGTTGCTTCAATCACTTTTTCATCATCAGGAACAACACCAATCAATGGTACTCCCAACAATTCCAAAACGTCTTCAACGCTCATCATTTTGTTTTCCTCAACCATGTGAGGCTTAACCCGATTGACGATTAGGTTAATTTTATTGACTCCTTCTGCCTCTAAGAGTCCAATCACGCGATCGGCATCTCGTACCGCAGCAACTTCGGGAGTTGTGACAATTAAGGCTTCTTGGGCGGCGGAAATAGCATTCCGAAAACCCAATTCAATCCCCGCCGGGCAATCAATCAAGATATAATCATAGCCTTTGGCTAAAGCCGTAGCTATTTTTTGCATTTGTTCTGGTTTTACCGATTCCTTGTTGCGATTTTGCGCAGCAGGAAGCAGCACCAAACCTTTGAGACGTTTATCTTTGACTAATGCCTGTGCCAGACGACATTCGCCAGCCAGTACATCGATCGCCGTATAAACTACTCGTTCTTCTAATCCTAATAGTAGGTCTAAGTTTCTTAATCCAAAGTCAGCATCAATGAGAGCTACAGAACGATTTTGTTTGGCTATTGCGGCTCCCAAATTTGATGTGGTAGTGGTTTTACCCACTCCTCCTTTGCCAGAAGTAACAACAATTATTCGACTCATATTGCTTACTTACGATTTGTGTAGCTGTAATTATTTTGCTTGATGTTTATCAACCCATGCCTTTTGTGACAGAGAGAAAAGATAATTTTTGGCAAACTCTGAGTTTTGAGCCAAACGAATTCCCTCTGTAGTCATAAAAGCCAACTCTGGCGATAAATTTTTTGGTCTTATTTTGGGCGCTCTTGCCACGGCATTGGCAATACGCAGTTGCGTAAATTCCATCTGTAGTGCAGCAATGCGACAATGATGGTTTCCTTGCGCTCCCGCATGGGCAATACCCCTTAAGCGTCCCCAGACTAAAATATCCCCTGCGGCGATCGCTTTTCCGCCTGGATTTAGATCCCCACAAATCACGATTGTTCCTGGGTGGCGTATTTCCACTCCAGAGCGTACCGTATTTTGTAAGTATAATGGCTCTGCCAAAGCTAGAGAAGATTCCTGAGTCAGGTTAGTCAGATTATCTCCTAAAGATTCAGCAATAGTTTTCTGCTCAACAGAATAGCCACTAGTAGCTGCTGCTACCGCCGTTTGCCGACGACTAGTGCTAATGGTTGCCAGAGATAGCTGAACCTCATCTAAAGTTTCGGCAATAGTTTGTAGCTGCCGAGAATCGAGTAATCGATCTTTAGCAACCAAACATACTTTCGTCCCTACTTGCCAAGACTGCTCTTTGGTTTGTAACAGATGTTTTAATTCTTGCCAAGTTTCTGACCAAGGTAAATCAGAATTAATTTCTGCCTGAGTTGGCAGCACCAGCAAAAATTGCTCGCCGTCATTTTTCAGGCAGATCTGGGAATAGCGATTAACTAAGGGAGACAAATCAAGCTGATCGTCAACTTTGTCTAGGGAGATAGTAGGCTCAACAGTCATGCAACCATCCTGATCATCCGTATATCTACGTATATCTACTTTTTAGGTAGTTTTCACGCTTCACATACTAACGTAAGTTTCTCTTAATCGAAAATTAGAAAATTCTTAAGCGATGCCAAGCAGCAGTCAAACTATCTTGATTGCCAACGTTTCCAGGGAATAAAACTACTGGTAAATTGGGAAACTGGGGATGCTCTGCCTCAGTCTTAATTACGGAACACCCTGGTAAGATTTGTCCTAGAAGTCTGGCAGCGGTTAAATTTAGACCGACGCTAAGAACATCGTTGGAAGTAATTCCGCCTTTACTAATCAAAAAACTAATTTCCTGGGGCAGACCCTGGACAATCTCCATCAGCAGTGCCGAAACTTCGGTGCCAAAGTGAAGACGCTGTTGAGTATTTGCAAAACTTAACTCTTGACGGCTGGTATAAACTACGGGGGTTTTACCCTGAGTAAATGCTTGTTTGACTTCATCTAAGGTCTGTTGCAAAATGATGTTTTTTTCTTGAGGGCGATCGCGTAAACGGACTACATCAACTTCAATGCCGACTACATCATCTTCTTTCAATAGCTGATTTAGCTGTTGAGTGGTTTTCTGCACATGAGAACCAACCAAAACTACTCCAGGTTTATCTGTAGGCTTATAATCGCCCATGTTTTCAGCAGCGGTTGGCTGTTCTCCTAACTGAGCTAGAGAGGTCAATAGACTGGCAGCAGAGCGAAATAAAAAGCGTTTTCCCTTAGCGGTGGCTTGTAAAATTGCTTTGGCAACTAGATCGAAATCTGCTTGAGTTTCACCATCAACAACAACACATTGATTATTATTAAGTTTTAATAAGCGTCGCTCAATTTGACCACTGCGAATGTCTTCTAAAGAAAATTTAACTACTTCTGTAGCAGGAATTTTGCCCGCAGTTTTTTGTGCAACATAGTCGGGTAGATAGCTGTGACTATAGCCAAACACCGAATCACGGGCAAATTCTGTCTTTGCCACAGGAGTTTTTACCCCATCGATTAAAAGATAGTGAGTGCTGTCTGTGGTGATTCTGCCTCCTTCAAAAAAAGCGGGAGTTAGAAAATGAGCATCAAACCCTCCTAATTCTTGAGCAATAATGTCAGTCTCGACGGGGTAATGTCCTCGAAGGGTAGAATCACTACGGCTAACTACTAAAAAGTCTTTAATTTCTGCTTGAGCGATCGCAATTTTGAGATTTTGACAAATTTGTTGTGTGGTTGCTGCTGCATCTTGCGGACTCATCGCCCTAGTATTGCTTAAAATAAATACAATTGGTACATCATCCTGCAAACCAAGTTTTAGGGTAGCTACATCCCAATCCATGAGTAACAGACAGCTATGTACTGTCTGTGAACCAGTAGGATCGTCATCGAGAACAATAATCTTCGGCTGTGCTGGATTCATAGTTGCTAACAAAATTTACAATTGTTTGTATTTTATTTAACTAAATTCTAAATTTTTTATGCAGTTTATCAAAACTACGTTAGAATTCATGGCAAAAAGTAAAGTATCAGTCTTGAGGTTAGTTAGACTGTTGCCATTATTCAAGATTTTGATCGTCAGCCATAGTTAATCTATATTTTTTCACTTATCAAGTCACTTACCAGGACGTTAAAGCCGTTCAGAGGAATTATTATCGTGCGTATACCCTTAGACTATTATCAAATCCTAAGCGTTCCTGTTAAAGCAACTTCAAGCCAGCTTGAGCAAGCATATAGCGATCGCATGAGGCAGCAGCCTCGCCGAGAATATAACGAGCTGGCAATTCAGGCTCGTCAAGAATTAATTAAGCACGCCTATCAGGTTTTAGCCGATCCTAAGCAAAGGGCTAATTATGATGCTCAATTCTTGGTCAATATGCAGCCAGTTGAGTTTTCCGTTCCTGAGGCAATAGTATCAGAAGAAGAGGAGTCAACAGAATTAGCTACAGAATCTTTGACTCAAGAAGATCTTTGGTCAGATGTTCCTGTGGCAAATCCTACCATCGAAGTCGCTCCTTCACAACTGATTGGCGCACTGCTAATTTTGCACGAATTAGGAGAATACGAATTAGCTTTACAGCTAGGGGTAGATTATTTCAATAGCCAAGAGTTTGACAAACTATCATCTCAAGGAGAAGTAAAAGTAAGAACAGAGGCTCAAGAGAATATTATTCTTTCTTTGACTCTAGCTTACTTAGAATTGGGGCGAGAACAGTGGCATCGGCGAGAATATGAAAATGCTGCCGTTTCTAGTCAAATGGGAATAGATTTACTCAATCGCGAAAACTTATTTCCTCAGATTAAAGCAGAATTAGAGCTAGATTTATATAAGCTTCGCCCCTATAGGGTTCTCGAATTAATTTCGCAAAATCAAGCAAATTCACCCAAAAGAGCAAAAGGATTTGAATTGCTCAGAGAAATGCTGCTACAACGCCAGGGAATCGAGGGCAAAGGACAAGATCGTTCTGGTTTGAACTTCGATCAGTTTTTGTGCTTTGTGCAGCAGTTAAGAACCTACTTAACCTCCACTGAACAACAGCAGCTATTCGATCATGAAGCCCAAAGTGATTCGGCGATCGCTAATTATTTAGCCGTTTATGCTCTTTTAGCCAGAGGATTTTGCTTTAAACAGCCCGAATTAGTCTTACGCGCCCAAAGAAAGCTCGATTATCTCGGCGAAAAGCAGGATGTGGCTTGGGAGCAAGCTGTATCTGCTTTGCTGCTGGGGCATACGGAAAAAGCGATTCATAAGCTTCAAAATAGTTCAGACAAAACAAAGCTAGAACAAATTCAGCGACACTCTTTAGATACTAAAGATCTGTTGCCAGGAATTTGTTTTTATAGCGAACAGTGGTTGCAGGAAGATGTCGTAGCTCAATTTTCTGACTTAGCGAACATAAGCTTGACTATCAGAGAATATTTTGCAGATCGTGAAGTTCAGGCATATCTCGAAGAACTTGCTTTTCCACCATTGATACCGAAGGTGTCTGATGCTTCTGTTGATTATCATCAGCAAGATACTGCTAGTAATCAACAGAATAAGTCGCTCAATAGTGAAACAGGTTTTTTTTCTCGCTGGCGTAATCTATTTGCGTCTGAAAAAACAACAACCGCTGCATCTAATCAGGTTTCTCAGCCTGAAAGAGAACTAGTTAGCGTAACAGTAGGTAAAGCCCAAACCACCACAGCTTTGCCAAACAATCATGCTGCTTCTAAGATTAGTAGTAAACCTAGGTTTCGCCAAACAGTTCCCCAAAATTCTACTCAGGTTAATTATTCTGCCCCAGCAAAAGCAAAATCACCTTCTTTACCCCTATCTCAACAAAGGGCTGTTCCTCCAGAGGTAATCCAAAAGGCTCAGGGCAAAGCCAGGCAAAAGCGAATTGCTCGTAAGAAAAAGTTAAGCTCAGCTACCGTTAGGAAGGGCTGGTTGTTTATCTTAGGTCTTATTTTGGGAACGGGAACGTTAGCATTTGTGGCTATGAAGCTGTTCTTAAATCCTGCCAAAAATGCCAATCAGTCATCTTTGGCGATCGCTATTTCTCAGCCTATGGTTGAGTTACCTAACGTTAAGCCTAAAGTTTCAGCCAAACCTAAAATAACCTTTACCGAGCAATCCCAGCAGGTGATCCAAACTTGGCTAACCAGTAAGTCAGCAGCCTTTGGCAAAGAGCATAAAATTGACCAGCTAAATAATATTTTGGCAGAGCCTTTACTAGCTACTTGGCAAAAGCTCGCCTTAGACTACCAAAAGAGCAATTCTTATCGAGAATATGAACACAATGTTACCGTGCGTTCGGCAAAAATCGATCCTAACAATCCCAAAAAAGCAACGGTAGATGCAGAGGTTAAAGAGATTGCTAAACATTATCAAGCTGGAAAATTAGATAACGCTCAATCCTATGACGATAACTTGCTGGTGCGTTATGAGCTAATACTTAAAGGAGAAAACTGGCTGATCCAAAATACGAAAGTGTTGAAAACCCTTTAGGGCGGTGAGCAGTCATCAAGTTACTTGTTACTTACGAGCAGTTCATTTTTCTGTCCTGTCTTGGTGCGCGTAGTTGCGGACAAGTCCTTACTCTTGCTAAGTCAGCATTCCCTTGCTAGGGCAGCGTTCCTTTGCGAAAAAGTGTGGTCTTGGGGGTTTCCCCCATGAACAACTTTTTCAAGACGCGCCTGACGGCGGCGCAGGGTCTGCCCTCTTACCGCCGACGCGGTGAAGCAGTTGCGGTGGTGAGACACTTGCGTTGCGGGTCTATGACCCGTTGAGCAAAGTGTCGAAAGGGTTTCCTGGCATAAGGAGGGCGCGTCGCCTGTGGTTTCTGAGGGCGTAATTCTGAGGGCGAGATTCGGCGAATTTAGTTCGCCTTGAATAATCGCCCTCGTGGGGTTTCCCCAGAATGTTGACCGCCCGAAAAGGCGTTTATGTCGCCCGTCAAACTGCTGAACCCTTTAGGGGGTCGCACCGCTAACCAATCAACGTACTGCGATATCGGTTAGCTACCAGCCAAGAAATCCAGAGATCTGGCTAGCTAGAGTTAGAGAATCAAAGGGTTTATTGATTACTCCTTTCGCTCCTGCACTATAGAAACGACGGCGATCGCTTGCTTGAGCTTTAGCGGTAATAAATATTGTTGGGATGTGCTTGGTTTTAGGATTATGGAGTAACTTCTCTAGCGTTTGTATTCCATCTATTTCTGGCATCATGGCATCTAGCAGAATGGCATCTGGCTGTTCTGTTTCAGCAATTTTCAGACCTTCTGTTCCACTCGAAGCACTCATCATTTCCCAACCCGCTTCAGACTCTAGACAAAAACTAGCTAGGGTTTTAATATCATCCTCATCATCAATAAACAAAATACGTTTTGCGCTCATGTCATTAAAACTCAAGAAGTCGTAGAAATCCTATCTGTTAAATATGTGTATTTTGTGAGATTTTTTCCAAACCCTATATTAGACTAAATCCTGTTCGTATAGATCAATGGTTCGGACAAAATTTTATTGTTAACGAAATAATAGGTGTTTGACCCTTGTTTGAGATTAAGATAGCTAACGGTAAATTGGGGTTTTCAACTGCTTCCTCGCGCGTTCCCTTGCGCCTGTCGGCGACGCGGGGTCGCTCGTCTAACTGCTCTAACTGCTCTAACTGTTGATAGATAAGTTATTAAGTTATTTATTTCGCAGGTCACAAGTTAGAGGTTACAAGTCAAAAGTTTGATTTGAGCGACTTTATTGTTTTGGTAAAGAAAAGAAAAAGGTGCTGCCCTGACCATAAACGCTTTCTACCCAAATTTTTCCCCGATGCTGCTCGACAATATGACGACAAATAGCCAAACCCAAACCCGTGCCTCCTTTTTTTCGAGCATCGGAAGCGTCTACCTGTTGAAAGCGTTCAAAGATAGTTTCTAGCTTGTCTGTGGGAATGCCTCTGCCTCGATCTTTAACAGCAAAGAGAACGTTGTTATTTTCCAATCGAGAAGAGATCGAAACTTTACTATCGGCAGTTGAGAACTTAATGGCATTGCCAATAAGATTAGTTAAGGTCTGTACTAAGCGATCGCGATCGCCTAAAAATTCCTCAGATTGAGAATCGCTTTCGAGACTAACTCCCTGTTCGACTGCCATCGAGCGAGTGGTATCTATTGCCTGCTGGATCAATTCAGCACTATTACACCTTTGTTTTTCAATACTATCTCTGCCCGACTCCATTCGTTCCAAGTCAAGAATATCGTTAACTAAGCGTTTTAAGCGATCGCTATTTCTCAGAGCCATATCTGCCATTTTGGCTCCTGATTCAGACAGTTCTCCCAAGCGACCAGCGCAGAGTAATTTTACTACACCATGAATCGAAGTTAAGGGAGTTCGCATTTCGTGACTGGCAATGGAGATAAATTCGCTTTTCATCTGTTCTACTGCCTTACGGTCGGTAATATCTTCCACCATTGAGAAAAATCCTTTTACCTCACCATTTGAGTCAAAATCGGGAATATAGGTAGCACTCATCCAGTAAGAGTTGCCTTTTTCGGAAATACGTTGGTTCTCGAAAGTAGCTGTTTTTCCTGCCAGTGCCATCTCAACGTAGGGCAGCATTTTTTGATAGTTGTCTTCTCCGACTATTTCTTTGATCGCTCGTCCCTGTAAAGTAGAACGGGATTTTCCATACCAGGTTTCGTAGGTACGATTGTTGTAGCGGTAACGTTGTTGATTATCAATGTAGGCGATTAATATAGGTAAAGCATCGGTAATTAATCTCAACTGTTGTTCACTGCGTTGCAGCGATTTTTGTGCCTGGATGCGATCGCTAACATCCATAATTGTCTCCGATACTTTAATAACCTTACCCTCAGAATCTACTGTTGGTTCGCCTCTACTTTCTAAATACTTGACCTTACCGTCGGGGGTTAGTAGTCGATAAGTAATTTCCCAAGATTTTCCCTGTCCATGTCCGGCACGAAGGGTATTTTTAACTAGTAAAAGATCCTTTGGATGAACGCGAGCTAAAATTTCTTGACAAGACGGTATAGGACAGTCTTTATCAAAGCCTAAAATATTAAATAATTCTTCTGACCAGCTTCGTTTGTTCGTTTTATGGTCATATTCCCAACTACCAATCTTGGCAATTTGTTCGGCTTTGGCAAGGAGAGCTTTCGATGACTGTAGCTTGGCTCTAGCTTGTTGACTTTCGGTAACATCTTTGAGTATCACCGTAAAAAGCATTCCTGATTTGGTTTTAAGTTTTGCTACAGATGCCTCGGCGGGAAATTCTGACCCATTTTTACGACGACCATATACACTACTGCTCCGCTCTGTCATATTACGGGACTGTTCGCTAGATTTAGCAAATTGTTTGATCTGCTGGCTATGGACGTGGCGAAATACTTCAGGTAGAAGAAAGTCTAAAGATCGCCCCATAATTTCAGCAGCCTGATAGCCAAAAATTTTCTCTGCACCCTGATTAAATAGTTGAATCTGCTGTCTTTCATTAATTGAAATAATTGCCTCATCTGCATTATCCAAAATACCAGCTAGCTTTTGCTGATTTTCTCTTAAATCTTGTTCACTTTGCTTGCGTTCGTTAATTTCAGCCTGTAATAATTCGTTGGTACAGATTAACTCTCTAGTCCTTTCTAATACTAGCTCCTCAGAATAATTAAATAATTGAGCCTGAGTTAAAGCCACGCCAATTTGATCGGCTAGCTGATTGAGCATTAGAATTTCATTGTCTTGCCACTGTCGAGGATGATGACATTGATGGGCAATCAAAAGACCTTTAAGTTCGCCATGAGAAAGAATGGGAACGACTAGTTTAGCCTGTATTTGAAACTGTTTTAATAGCTGTTTAATATCTAAAGAAATAGGCGCATCATCCAAATTATCAATCTGCAATACCTTTCCCTGACGGTATCTCACTATGTATTCACCCATCAGTAAAGGATCGGCAAGCTCATAACCCAACATAGAAGATAGATTGGGCAGGATCGACTCACTAATTGGTATAGCTGTATTGTTTGATTTTAGTTCCATAATCAAAACGCGATCGCAAGCTAGAAGATTCTGCACTTCAGTCACGGCAGTTTGCAGGACTTTATCTAGCTCAATGGTCATCCGAATTTTGCGAGTAATTTCTGTGAGGAGTTTGGTTTGTCGATATTGAAGCTCTAACTTATTCCAAATTCTTCGCTGTTCGGTGACATCAATGCCCGTAGCAACAATAAATTCTATATTACCCTGAGCATCAAACAAAGCAGTATTCGACCAGGCAATAAGATTTTTACTGCCATCTTTGGCAATCCAGCAGTTTTCATATTGATTGGGAACTTGCCCCGTCAACAATCGCTCAAATACGGCTCTTATCGTCGTCTTTTCCTCAAGGGGAATCAAAAAATCCCAGACTGGTCTACCTTTAACTTCTGCAAAGCTGTATCCAGTAACCTGCTCGCAGGTACGATTAAAACCAACTATTACTCCTTGCCGATCTAATATGGCTACTAAAGCACCGACAGTATTAATAACAGCTTTAGAAAAATCTCGTTCTTGCTGGAGAATTTCTGCTTGTTTGTCCTCGCGCCGTGCAGCTTGCCGTTCATCAACCACCTCCACAGTTACATAAGAAAGCTTGTCAAGCGTTCCCCGCCTTGCAAAGGAGGAGCGACCCCGCGTCGCCGTCAGGCGCAAGGGAACGCGCTCCGATGCGGGGCTTGCGGTTGGCCGCCTTCCGCGGTTAGATAGTTGAGGACTAATATTGCTGGTATCGGCTGGCAATTTTTCTGTTTGCCGAAAAGACTGAATTAACTTCTGATAATCGATAACTCCAATCAATTCTCCTTCATTGTTCAAAATTGGTAGATGTTTAATCGAATGTTGTTGCAGTAATGACCAAACTGATTGAATATTCTGGCATTGCGAGGTTGCGATCGCAATTACAGGCTGAGTCATTACCTTAGCCACAGTAGTAGTCTTTATCTCAATTTCTGTTGATATTGCTCTTAATACATCACCCTTGGTTAAAATTCCAACCAATTTTGTTTGCTCAACCAAAATATAGTCAATTTCTGGTTGAGCAAACAAAGCGATCGCGGCTTTTAATAAAGTGTTTGGCGCGACGGTTACGGGATTAGGTTCAATGTACTTATCGATACACACTATTAATAATTGGCTGAGTCTTAAAATTTTTGCCAGGATAATGAAGCGAAAAAACACAGTTTGCATCAACTTCTAGTTTAATCTTTAATCCTAATCCATTCAGGCGATCGGTTTTCACCATGTAACTTATATTTATTTAACTAAGTGGAAGTAATTCCTGACTTTTGACCTCTAACCTCATTCTCAACCGATATTTCTAATTCGTGCAATACGTTTATTGTTCTTCACAAGATCCTCAAATTCTTTTTCTAAATTTATTCAACTAATACAGCTTGCCAATGCCATATAAATCGAGAGTATCCAAAATGCTAGAGCTACTAATAAACTTTCTGCGATCGGAATTGAAGATTTCCGCTGAGGCAATTTCGTTGGCACAGAGAAATCAAGTTGCAGAACCCAATATTTTGCCCATTATTCTTTGGCAATATGGGTTACTCGATACAAAACAGCTAGACCAAGTTTTTGATTGGTTAGAAGTATCTTAATTGAGAGCTATGAAAAAAAATAAAGAATATATCTACTCCTTTAGCAATGCTAGCTTTACTCTTAGAGTTATTCAGCGTTTGCGCAATAAATATCAAACATATCTAGATTCAGTGGCAGTTATCAATTTAGTCGATCGCTGGCTAATTCAAATCTACCTAAAAAATTCAATACCTTATCAATCGGCAAAAAATCTTCAGTCTTTTCTTGATGAAATGGGTATGATTATCCAACCTTCATCCAAGGTAATTAATGCTTTGGCAAGTTTAGCACAAGGAGAATCTCCTACTGAGGTTATGAATCTCTATCAGGTAGTAGTTGTTGATTATGGAAAGCCAAAAACCGAAGAAATTGAAATTTTTCGCGACCAGATTGTAGATAGATTGGGCTACTGTCCACAGGACATGGTTTAAATGTGGTCAGAGGTCAGAGGTTTACTGCGTCGTAATCGATTGAGAATACGGTTAGCTAATATCGATCCAGTTACAGGTTTACATAAATAGTCATCTGCACCAGTAGCAAAAGCCTGATATTGAGTTTTTTCGTCTTGATGTACGCTTAAAAATAAAATTGGTAACTGCTGATAACGGCGATCGCTTCTAATAACTTGACATAGTTCAATACCATTAATTTCTGGCATTTCTATATCTAGTACTAGTAGATCTGGTTCGACATCTTCTAAGACATCCCAAAAATGCTGTGGATCGTTAAGAGTAGTTAGTTCAAAACCCCAAGGCTGAAGGGATATTTTCAATGAGAGTAATACCTGTGGATCGTCATCGAGAATCAAGATTTTGGCAGCAGACCCCGAACTTTGAAGTAATTCTGTAACACAATCAATAGCAGTATTTGGCTTTACTGGATACTGCAACGTTAAGTTAACGCCTTTGCGAACAATGTCTAAGCGATCTAGTAGTTGTGGCGATTCGGCGATCGCCACAATAGGCAACTCGGATAAATGCTGATGTAGCTGTTCGAGAAATGTCAGATCTTCGCCATCGGGAAATGTTATTTTATGCAGCACCACATCGATAGATTCTCGTTCTGTTATTGCTCCTGCTTGCTCCAGATTAGATGCTATAAAGACTTTCATTCCTTTTTGTTGAGCTTCGGCAAATAGTTTCTGGCTATACTCAGCATCGAGGTCGCGATCGATTATCAGTAATGAAATATTTTTACTCAAAGCATCTCTAACTGTCTTTTCAAAAGGCTGATGTTGTAATTCGGTATAAAGCGCAGAAACTAGTTCTGTAAATTGTTTTGTATCGGCAGCTTCAATAGAAGCATTATCTAACAATTGCTCAAGCTGCTTGGCAATTTTTGAGCCTTCAGGAAAACCAAAACAGCCCAACGAACCCCCAAGCTTATGAGCAGAACTTTTGGCTTGAGCGTGTATTTCTGGGTTTACCTGCTCTTCTACTAATGCTTTAGCAAAGTTTTCTAAGTCAGCTAACCGCCCAAATGCTGCATCTTTGAACTTTAACCAAGTTTGAGTAATTGCTGCTAATCTCTTTTGTTTATCGCTAGCAGTTTGAACCAGATTGCTTTGTCGATCTTCTTCAGACTTGAGACGATAACCAACACCATACACAGTCTTGATCGTATCTTTATCTAAACCAGCAGACTTGAGCTTGTGACGCAGGCCTTTTATATGGGTTCTGACCGCCTCCTCCCCTGGAGGATCTTCACCCGCCCAGATGTTATTGATAATTGCTCCTGGACTAAATACCTGTTGAGGATGGCGCATAAACAGTTCGATCATGCCATATTCTTTGGGTGTCAGAGGTAATAATTGTTCTCGACAATGTACTTGATGAGTTTTGGGATTTAAAGTCAAATTTTCCCATTCTAATACTGGTGAAGATACGCTAATTTCCCGCCTTAACAAAGCACGGATTCTCGCGGTAAGTTCGTCAAAATTGAAGGGTTTGACTACATAATCATCCGCACCCGAATCCAACCCCATTACTTTATCGTTATGGCGATCGCGAGCAGTCAAGAGCAAAATCGGCATTTTATAGCCTTTGGCTCTAATCTGCTGGCAAAGCTCTACTCCATCAATATCGGGCAACATCCAGTCGAGAACCACTAGATCGAAGTCAAACAGCAGCAGAAACTCCCAGCCCATTTCACCATTGCTGGCAATATCGACAGCATAACGCTGTTCGACTAATTTGTTAGCCAAGACCTCCATTAACTGTTCATCGTCGTCTACGAGTAAAATTCTCATGGATGGACTTTAGTTACTTCTTTACAATTCTTAAATTTCGCTTAATATTAAAGCGATCGCTCTTCTAGAATTATCAATTTAATTACAGCTATAACAATCATAATGAATTAGAAGATTGTTTTGATTAAACTTCTCAGATAACTGTAGTCAGCAACGCCATATTTTTTTACCAACTCCTTCGGAGTTAAAGTAGCAAGTAGAAGCCGCGTGGAGCGGCTCGCCTGCACAAAGTGCAGTCGGCGAACTCCAGTTCGCGCAGATAGCAATTAAGAAAACTCCGAAGTTGGTCTAAAGCCTCCTTATTCATGAGGAAAAGATAAAAGAATAATTCAAGAATTGAATACATGCGGGCAAGCCCTTTGTCTGACTTCAGGCAGAGGTTGAACTTGCAGACGCGCTTCGCGTCTCGCCGTTGCGGAGCAACGTCGGCAGCCTCCAGGCTGCGCTACTTGCTATCTGCTACTTGTGAACCAAGCGATCGAGCGATTAATCCTGAATTATCAAGATCTAGAAGTACAAAGCGAGAAGAAAATAAAAAAAATGGGTCGTCCAACCAAAGAAAATTCTCTAACTAGACAAGATATAATTGAAGCAGCGATCGCCTGTATCGAACAAGAAGGAGCATCAGCTTTAGGTGTCAATCGTGTAGCTAGGGCATTGGGTATTAAACCCCCTGCTATTTATAAACATCTTCAAGGAAATGCAGAATTAAAAAAAGCAGTAGCATTAGCGATTTATAAACTTTATTTCGCCCAATTAAGTCAGAAAACTGCAAATATAAAAGAACCTCGTGCTTGTTTGAAGGCTGGGGGATTAGCTAGCCGAGATTTTGCGCGATCGCATCCAGGGCTATTTCAAGTAATGATGCAGTTTCAGTTGCAGCCAGACGAGCCTGAATCAGCTTTGGTAATTCAACAATCTCAGGGTTTATTCAAAACTCTTTTAGATTCTCAAGGCTTAAGTAAAGCCAAATTGATTGACATCATGCGAATGGTAAATTCGACAATTTTTGGCTTTATTACTTTAGAACAGTCTGGATTACTAACTTTGCCTCGATCTACTGATGACAGTTTTGAAGTAATACTTGATGCCTTGCTCAAAGCAATAGAATATATCAAAGTAAATTAGTCACTGATATTATGCAGCATGGGGTCATGGAGTAGTGAGTAAGGAGTACAGAAGATAGGGTCGATCTTTGGAGTGGTGGAGTGATGGAGATAGAGGAGTAATTACCTCAAACACCTCACCACCACAAATACCTCATTACCCCAAACACCCCACTACCCAGTCTTCACAGATCGATAAATGCGTAACATCAGTTAGTCAACGAAGTATGAAGGCAGAAGGCAAAAGTATGTGTGGGTTAGAAAATGACTATTGTATTTATATAGACCTTTTGCATGAATAAAATATTAGCCTTCTCATTACCTACTTAGGAGTTAGTTAAAAAATATAGCCTGATTATAGCGTTCATGTTCTTGGCTATTTTCGCCATACACACCAGCAATTTGTTGCTGACAACAGGCGATCGCAAATTGATTAAATTCCTCTGCCTCTATCCCATACATATCCTGAAAGTTCTTAGGCTTAACTCGACAAAAGCGAGGACGCTCTTCATATATCTGGCATTGGCGATTATCACGGTCATAATTAATACACCAGCCGTCTTTTCCTACCATACTCATATATAGCTCTAGCTCTGCACTAGATAAGTATTTATCTAGATCTGGTCTATCTTCTGGAGTCAAATTACAACAAGCACCACAGCCTGCAACGCATTGCCATTGACCTAACTTATAATTTTTCACTTTTAGTACGGGCGAACAGCCGTTCGCCCCTAACTTACTTCTTACTTACTCTGTCAAGACTTCTCCAAAAGCAAAATCAGGAGCAGCTAACACAAAAATGGCAGAAGGTAAATCTGCCACTCTATTTTGTAGCTGTTCGTAATACCCAATAAATTTTGCCGATGGTTGAGCCATACCTAAAAAGATTAAATCAGCATTGCGTGAAGATGAATTAAGAATTTCATCAAAAGAACGACCTTCCGCCACTATAACCTGGGGAATTACATCAATACGTAGGCTTTGACTAAAGGTATTAAGATTATCTTTGGCAGCAGCAGCAGCAGACTGATCGGCTACAACTAGCTTAAGATAGATTCTTGCATTGCGCCAATTAATATCAGTACGCAGTAAATATGCCAGCAATAACATTAAACTACCGTTAGACTGCATCCCACCCCACCAAACATCAATACTACGGCGAAAACCAAATCCTTGCTGTTGATTCTCATGAAAGATAACTACATTGCGACGACTAGCATGAATTTCGGCGATCGCATTACAAAAACCTTCTCTTCTTTCTGGTTGTTCGCTATCTCCCATAACTACAGTATTAGGCACAAGAGGGCCTAAACCATAGGTTTCTACCAAACGCACTGCACCATCAAAAGGATCGTCAGCAGTCACCACCCTAACTAAGGCTTTGACTCCTCTTTTTTGAATATAGTCGCGGATGGTTTTTTCTAACTTAAGCTGCTGCTTGAGATCCCGCGAACCACTGGGAAGAACGCTGGAAACCGTCATCAGACTGCGATTATGGCTAAAGCCATCGGCTAATTCAATCAACGACCAGCGTTTTTGAGGTGCGCCCGATAAAACCAAGATATGAGGTCGCCAGTTTTTGGGGTCTTCTTGTTCTACCTGGAAGATTCCTTGACTAATTAATGCCATCCACATTCCCCGACGTACATCACCCCAGGTCGTTTGCAATTCTCGACGCTGTAACCAGATGTAAATACCTAAAACAATTATTGCAGCACCAACCGTAGCAATAGCATTGATCAAAAACATTACCCCCAGACAGCCCAATGCTCCCAAAAGAGATAAAGACCAATGCACCCGAAAGCTAGGACGATAAGAAGGACTCTGTAAAAAACCTTCAATGGCCGCCGAAACGTTTAACACCAGGTAGGTAGTCAAAAAGAACATCGACAGCACAGGAGCAATTAAATCCAGATCGCCCACGCAAACCGCAGCGATCGCGATTGCTAAACTAACCCAAGTCCCGTTACGGGGTTCATCTTCTCTACCGTGTCCCTTGCCCAAAAAGCTGAGAAATGGGGGCAAGACTCCATCTCTAGCTAATGCCTGCAATACACGAGGTGCGCCCAGAATACTGCCGATCGCACTACTTAAAGTTGCGCCCCAAACTCCTAACAGCATGGTAAAACCAAAGCCTTTTAGAGCAGTTTCCTGCATCACAAAGACATCTGGATTAATTAAGCTGGCTGAATCTGCTCGCATTGCCATAAAAATTGGCAAGATCATGTAAATCACATACCCTGTTCCTACTGCTGCGAGTGTTCCTGTCGGCAAAGATTTAATCGGGTCTTTTAAATCTCCTGACATATTTACCCCCGCCATAATGCCCGTTACCGCCGGGAAAAATACTGCAAACACCGACCAAAAAGGGAGTGCGGTTTTTGGTGGTGCAGAGAGCATCTGTGGTTCAACGTTGGGCAAAGGACTACCCAAGACAAACATCAAAAGAGATATGGCGATCGCTGCCATAATAAAATACTGAGCTTTGATCGCCAAGCTAGCAGAAGTAATTGCCAAAATACCGACTAAAACCGTGATAATTAGAGCAACATAAGTTTGATTTAAGTCATAATTTTGCAGATTAATAGCTCGACCAAAAATATTAATCTTGGCATTAACCACGCTTTCAGCAAAACCAATGGTGTAAAGTGCTACAGAAATCGCCTGAGCAAAATAAAGTGAAATACCTACTGCTCCCCCAGTTTCAATACCCAAGGAGCGACTGATCATATAATATGCACCACCCACCCGCACAACCTTATCAGTGGCGATCGCACATACTGACAGTGCCGTCAAAAAGGTAATTGAAGTAGCAATAGTCACAATAGCCAGAGTGCCTATCAATCCTGCATTGCCAACTACCCAGCCAAAACGCAGGTACATAATCACTCCCAAGATGGTCAAAATCGAAGGAGTAAACACACCGCCAAATGTACCCAAGCCAGTAGCTTGAACTACTGAATCAGAGCCAGTAGGTAAAGAATTAGGATCGGGAGATGATTTCACTTTTAAATATAAATAAGTGCTTACAATATAATAGAAGGCCAGCCCATTATGACAGATCAAAATCTTGACTGGTAATTGTATCCAGAAACGTCAGTTGCGATCGGAATGAAAGATCTAAAAAATCGATGGTAATATAATAGTTTGCAGTTTAAATATAACGAGAGAATACCAGACTAAACCAACATGACTTTGACTCAACAGCGTAAACAGGAATTAATGGCAGAATATCAAATCCATGAAACCGACACTGGATCTGCCGATTTACAAATTGCCGTTCTAACTGAAAGAATTAATCAACTAACTTCTCATTTAAGAGCCAATAAAAAAGATCATTCTTCCCGTCGTGGTCTGCTCAAAATGATTGGTCGCCGTAAAGGTCTTCTGGCATACATCCAAAAAGAAGATTTTGAACGCTACCAAAAACTGATTGCTCGTCTCGGCATTCGTCGTTAATCATTAAAACTCATGCCATCAGATTCTAAGCGGGGTCGTCTACCATTTGAACCCCGTAAAAACAGTAAAAATAAGCCTGCTGCATCTAAGGAAAATAGCTCAGTAAACAAGCCGCAGAAAGCTTCTACACCCCCATCTCCCAAATCAGCAAAGGTACAGGTCAAAAAAGCCAAATCGACTTCTAGAAATTCTCGCCCGAACTCTAATCTTTCAGCAATTCCCGATCTAGTCAGCAAACGTATGGGGAAACGCATGGCGGTATTTTGCGGTATTCCCTCTGTGTTGGGTATGTCCTCCCTGTTTATTTTTTACTGGCTTAAGGTCAAAGAAATCGTCGAATTACCTCCTTATCTGGCTATCGCTGTATCCTTTGGCTTTTTGGGTTTAGGAGTTTTAGGCTTAAGCTACGGTCTTTTTTCAGCCTGTTGGGATGAAGATCGTGCGGGTACTCTAATGGGGTTTGACGAGTTTAAGGTTAACCTCGGCAGGACTAAAGATGCTTGGAAAGCATCAAAGAATGCGAACGGATAATCAAAATTGACTTAATCTGCTTAGATTCTCGATTTTCAATAATAAGATAATTGATAGAAATCCATTATCTTATGTGGGTTATGCCATCTAAACACTTTGTGCTGGAGAATTATATAGAAAAATAGACTTTATCCTGATGAATATAATGAATCGCCGAACATTTTTGCTGACTGCGACAACTATTCCTCTTGCACTTATAGTCACTGCGAAGGCTACAAAAAGCGAACAAGTTGTTACCCCACAAGCTAATCTCGCGAAGCTCGAAAAAGCTTCGGGTGGTCGCCTCGGCGTGTATGCTCTCAACACGGAAAATGATACTCAGATCGCTCATCGCGCAAAAGAGCGTTTTCCTCTGTGTAGTACCTTCAAGGTAATTGCAGCATCTGCAATTTTGGCGCGAAGCACTCAAATCGACGGTTTATTACAACAGCGAATTTATTACAAACCAGGCGATCTCGTCAGCTACTCGCCCATTACCGAGAAACACATCAGCGAAGGTATGACCGTCTCTGAACTATGTGCTGCTGCGCTTCAGTACAGTGACAATACGGCAGGCAACCTGCTAATCAAAGTTCTTGGGGGTACGTCTGAGGTAACGGCCTATGCGCGTTCAATCGGCGATAGTGAATTTCGTCTCGACCGACGGGAAACAGAGCTGAACTCGGCAGTTCCTGGCGATCCTCGTGATACCTCTACCCCAGCCACTATGGCACACAGTTTGCAAGTGCTAACCCTGGGAGATACATTGTCTATATCTCAACAGCAGCAATTAAATAAGTGGCTACGGGGTAACACTACGGGAGCCAAACGCATTCGTGCTGCCATACCTGCCAATTGGCAAATTGGTGACAAAACGGGATCGGGTGACTATGGCACTGCAAACGACATAGCTGTGTTGTGGCCGTCGGAACATAAGCCAATCATTCTTGCTATCTATTACACGCAGGAAGAACCAGATGCGAAATGGCGCGATGACGTTCTTGTAAAAGCAACTGAGATCGTGTTAAGTGGTTTTGGCTTAACAAGCGGAGTCAAATGAAGTTATAAATACAAACGGCGTTGTTGCATAAAAAACTTGCGAAGGATAAAAACGTCAAAATGGTAGATTGAAGTTAACCACAACCAAAACCTACCCAATGAAAAATAAATACCGCATCCGCAACTGGTCAAAGTATAACGCAGGACTAAAGCTCAGAGGAAGTATTACGCTTTGGTTTTCGACAGATGTAGTGGAAGAGTGGCTTGTAAATGAAAAGACAGGAAGAAGAGGAGCATCAGCTACTTATAGTGATACGGCGATTGCGACCATGAGTACCATCAAAAGCGTTTTTTCCTTGGCAGGAAGACAACCAAATCGGGTTCGTCGAATCTCTACTCAAACTAATGAATTTAGATTTGCCTGTTCCCGACCATAGTACAGTATCAAGACGTTTGAGCAGTCTTGAAATTGAATTACCAGTCAAGAAAAGTGAGTCGGCACGTCACATAGTAGTAGATTCAACGGGGGTAAAAGTTTACGGCGAGGGAGAGTGGAAAACCAGACAGCATGGTGTTTCTAAAAGAAGAACATGGCGAAAATTACATTTAGGTATAGATGAAACGACAGGCGAGATCATCAGTGCAGTAGTAACAACTAATGATTATCATGACTCTCAAGTTTTCAAAGACATTCTTGATGGTGTAGAAGATGAAATTTTACAAGTGTCTGGGGATGGAGCTTACGACACTAACAATTGCTACGAGCAAATTACTCAAAGGCAAGCAAGAGCAGCAATTCCACCTCGTAAAAATGCCAAGATTCAACAACATGGTAATTGTAAAGCTCCACCCTTGCTACGAGATGAGAACTTAAGAGCGATTCGCTACTATGGGACGTAAAAAATGGAAACAAGAGAGTGATTATCATCGTCGCTCTTTGGCTGAAACCACGATGTTTCGTCTCAAATGTATCTTCGGAGGTAAGTTGTCCTCTCGCCAATTTGATAACCAGGCGAGGGAGTTGCTTTTACAATGCGCTGCTCTCAATCGAATGATTCAAATTTGTAAACCTGAGAGTTATGTTGCTACTCCATAAATTCCAGCTTGGTCAATCGGGTTTGATTTGTCTATTTATTTATTCATGCAACAAAGCCAATACAAACTCTTAAGGATGTATTTTTTAAGATAAGCCAAATCATATTTTTCTATTTTCACATCGGATTGCTAAATGAGTATTGAGTTGTTTTACTTCTTGCAAAATATTTTATTTAAGCGAACCGTGAGATATAAATTTTCGTTGACAAACAGAGTATTAATATTTATGAATGCGATCGCAACTTAGGGTTATTTCATTTTAAAAGAGACTTTAAACCCACGACAACAGTAAACCCTTAATGCTATAGTTTTTCGCCACTGAGAATAAACATCGGATTAACCGCTGCAAAAGTCTGGTGAATTCCTCTTGTTTCTAAGCGATTTACTGCCGACTGGACAACCTCAATATTGCGAGCCTGAAGTTCTGCTAAACCTTCAGAAATAATATATAGATTTTCTAAATTACTAACGGTAGCAACAATACGTCCCTCTGGCTGAAGGTATTTCCAAGTTTGCTTGAGTATGTCTTTAATGGGTTTACCTCCTTCAATACAAACCAGATCTGGTTTTGGCTGTATATTTTCTAGACATTCGGGCGCACTTCCCTGGACTACATTGACATTATGAACTTCAAAGCGATCGCAATTGCGCTTAATCAGTTTTGCCACCTCATCATCTCTTTCGATGGCAATAATTTGTCCTTGAGGGCAAAGCAAACCAATCTCTACAGGTATTGTGCCTGTCCCAGCACCAATATCCCACAGGACTGAATCTGGCTTCATTCGCAGCGAGGAAATAATTAAAACACGAACTTCTCTTTTACTCAGAGGAATTCCAGGCAAACGCTCGAACAGTTTATCGGGAATACCAGGAGTTTTGTAAGGCCAAAGCATAATTAGTTTTTAGTTTTTATACTAAATTCTGTTCACGGAGATTATTTAACTGTTGGATAGCAAGTAGTGGGTAGTAAGTAGTTTTTTCCTGACTACAAACGACTAACTACAAACTACGAACTTAGTATTTAAGATACTTTTCCCAATCGGACTTAGTATTAGTCATCAGTTTACCTACTTAACTTAAGTTCTATTTAAGTACTTGTATTGTTTTAAGCGTAGGATCGTTACACCCTGTAACAGTTCCTCCCGCAGCTAGCACCTGTTGTAAGTAGTCAATTGTTTGAGGGGTAATTTTTTCTCCAGGCATCAACACAGGAATTCCTGGAGGATAGGGACAAATTAATTCACCACTAAGGCGATCGCTTGCCTGCCAAAAAGGAATAGTATTGGTAGGAAGGAAATAGGCATCGCGGGGGCTAATAGCTGATGGTTGAGGGTTAATAGTTAATGGCTGAGGGCTAATAGCTAATGGTTGAGAGCTAATAGTTATTTTTGCCAGAGTTGTACAGCCTTGGATCAGTTTTTGGATATCTTCTGGTGTGTTGCCCAGGGAGATAATAAAAGTCAGGTGATGCAGCAGTGGAAGTTCGCAGGTTACTCCTAATTGTTGGTGAAGTATTTCGTCAGCTTCAAAGCCAGTGATGCCCAGTTGAGAGACGTTAAGGGTTAGTCTGGTACAGTCAAAGTGTTGACAGCCAGGACTTATGTTTGGTTTGAATACCGACAAGTTCGGAATCTTGGCTAGTTGATTTCTGGCTTCGCACGCTAAAGCAATGGTGCGACTCATTAACTCTTTGCCTTTGGTTGCCATTTGTTGTCTGGCTGCGTCTAAAGAGGCAAGCAGCAGATAGCTAGGACTGGTAGATTGAACTAACTGCAAGGCTTTACTGATTTGGCGATCGCAAATTCTCTTACCCTGGATATGCAGCATCGATGCCTGAGTCATGGCACTCAAGACTTTATGAGTAGACTGCACGCTTAAGTCTGCACCAATACTCATGGCAGAAGGAGGTAAATCATCATCAAAGGCAAAGTGTGCGCCATGAGCCTCATCTACGAGTAGAGGAATATTATATTGATGGGTAATTTCGGCGATCGCTTTTAAATCAGTACAAACTCCTTGGTAAGTGGGATGGAGCATCATTACGGCTTTGGTATCAGGATGGGTCTTTAAAGCCTGCTGTACCGCTTCTGAAGCCACGTTAAAGGCTAATCCAGCCCTGGCATCATATTCGGGATTAATAAATATCGGTATTGCTCCTGAGAGAACCAAACCTGCGATCGCTGATTGATGGATATTTCTCGGTAAGATAATCTTATCTCCAGCACCGCAGGTAGCTAAAATACTTGCCATAATGCCACAGGTAGAGCCATTAACTAGAAACCAAGTTTTCTCTGCGCCAAAAGTCTTTGCTGCTAATTTTTGTGCCTCTTTAATTGCGCCTTCTGGAGCAAATAAGTTATCTAATTCTGGTAACTCTGGTAAATCTGCTGCAAATACTGCACTTCCTATTAAGTCTTTAATATCATCACTAACTCCTTTACCCTGTTTATGTCCAGGGGCATAAAAAGCTGCATGAGATTTGCGAGCAGACTTTCTTAAAGCATTTAATAAAGGAGTCTTCATTATTAACTATTTATCATTAATTAACAAACCTAGAGCATTAAAACCGTACCTTATTAACGTACCTTATTAAAATGAGAACCGCTAAAGTTATTTGACTAATTATTTTAAAAGCAAGCTTTCTAGTTTTTCGATTAATTAAGCTAAACTTGCTGTTTTTACAGAGTAATATAAATTGTTTAACTATAACTTTATACAAACTACTTAATACATAAAGATTGAGTAAAAAAACGTCTTCTACTGTCGCCTATTGCGTATTTACTCTGATATTCTTTGGAGAAGTAAAATTAATAACCAAAAGGATATATAACCAGTGTATTTATTGAATAACTATTACAATATTGTCGAAAAGCCAAAAAAAAAATTCTGATTGTAGATGATGATGCAGCCCTACAGCATTTGCTGAACAGATTTCTTGGCTACAATAATTATCTTACCGAAATTGCTTCTAACTGCAAAACAGCCAGAGAAAAGTTCCAAGAGTTTGAGCCGAACCTAGTAATTCTAGATGTCAATCTACCTGATGATACAGGATTAACTCTCTGCGAAGAAATGCGTAAAACTAACGTCATGATTATCATGCTCAGTTCCATGACAGATAATAATTATATTTTAGAGGCATTTTCTAGAGGAGCAGATGACTACATTAGTAAACCTTTTGATCTGCAAATTCTCAAAGCTAGAATTGATGCTTTATTTAGAAGAAGAGTTGCAAATGATTTACAGTCCACTCTGAATAATTCGATAGTTTTAGACAACTTAAAAATTGATTTTTATCGGCGCGAGGTTATTTTAAACGGGCGCATAATTCCTCTAACTGCCTTGGAATTTGATTTACTGTATTTCTTGGCAAATAATCCTAATCGAGTATGGGAGCGAGCCAAATTAATTTCGGCAATTTGGAATAAAGATGACTACGATGGAGACGATCGCAAAGTCGATATTCATGTCGGTCGAATTCGTAAAAAAATTGGCGATCTTAACGGTGATTTTATCAAAACTGTGTGGGGTAGAGGCTATATGTTTGAGTTATCTAGTTCTAATGCAGTAAAATTAGCAGACTGAAGCAATAAGTCTAAATAAGTCGTCATGTTAAGAGCAGGAATCGTGGGATTACCAAACGTGGGTAAATCTACTATGTTTAACGCCTTAGTTGCCAATGCTAAGGCTGAAGCCGCCAATTTCCCTTTTTGTACCATTGAACCCAATGTCGGCGTTGTATCCGTACCTGATGCACGTCTAGAGGTACTGGCTAAATTGAATAGCTCACAAAAAATAGTGCCAACGAGAATCGAGTTTGTCGATATTGCGGGTTTAGTTAAGGGTGCAAGCAAAGGAGAAGGGTTGGGTAATCAATTTCTGGCTAATATTCGTGAGGTTGATGCCATTGTTCACATGGTTCGTTGCTTTGATGATGACGATATTATTCATGTTGATGGCTCTGTCGATCCTGTACGAGATATTGAAGTAATTAATTTAGAGCTAGTTTTAGCAGATTTGGCTCAGATAGAAAAGCGCATCACCAGACTACGTAAACAGGCAAAGAATGATAAAAATGCTCAAGCCGAGGTTGAGCTACTAGAGAAGATTAGTACAGTCTTAAATGATGGTAAATCTGTTCGCAGTATGGACTTGTCTGAAGATAACTTGCTAATGATTAAACCATTGGGCTTACTGACAAATAAACCGATTATTTATGCTACCAATGTTGCTGAGGATGATTTGGCGACAGGCAACCCTTGGGTAGAAGAAGTAAGAGAGTTTGCTAAAGATGAGGAGGCGAAGGTAGTTATAGTTTCTGCTCAGGTTGAGTCGGAGTTGGTTGAACTATCAGCAGCCGAAACTAAAGATTTTCTTGAAGCCTTAGGGGTAGAAGAAGGAGGGTTAAAATCTCTGATTAAAGCTACCTACGATCTTTTAGGTTTGCGTACCTACCTGACTACAGGAGAGCAAGAATCCCGCGCCTGGACAATTATTGCAGGCACAAAAGCACCTCAAGCAGCAGCGGTAATTCATACTGACTTTGAAAAGAAATTTATAAAAGCAGAAACAATTAGTTACGAAGACTTAATCGCCACGGGTTCTAAAAATGGTGCCAAAGAAAAAGGCTTACTGCGCTTAGAAGGTAAAGATTATATCGTTCAAGAAGGAGATGTAATTGAATTCCGCGTAGGTGGCTAAAAAGTGTTGAGTAATAATAAACCTCTGACCTCATTCTCAATCGATATTTCTGATTCGTGCAAGAGGTCTAGTTATTTTTCTTTCTTTTTCTGATTGGGTAGGTCAATAAATACTTTTTGATTAGCCTTAACTCCATCAATAATTTGCGTTTTATCTCCTAAATACAGCCCCACTTTGACAGGCTGAAATTTAGGCTTGTTTTCCGCATCAGGTATCATTACTCCCTGTTTTCCATTTTGGGTAAATATCGCCACTGTGGGAACTACCAAGCTATTATTTAGTTCCTTGCCAATAAAAGTGACATCAACATTCATTTTAGAGCGCAGTACATTCTCACCTGTAAGCAGCTTGACCCGTACTTCAAAAGAAGTAACCTCTTCTTCAATTATTGCTTCAGGGGCAATGCGTTTGATTTCACCCGTGAATACTTGCTCTGGGTAAGCATCGGCGACAATCTTAACTTTTTGTCCTGGCTGTAGCTGACCTACATCTAACTCTGGAACTTTGGCAATTACCTCTAATCCTTGAGCTAATGCCAAGATTGAGGTGGCAGAAGCTGACTCAGTACTAGAGCCAGAAGTACTTGGGGCAACAAAAGAACCCTCCACGGCATATCTTTGAGTGACAACACCTGTAAAAGGAGCTTTGACTATACTGTCGCCATATTTAATTTCTGACTGCTTGAGGGATGCTTCTGCTTTTTCTGCGGATGCTTCTAATCCAGCTATCTCATCGGGTGCAGTTGCCTGTTTTTGTTGGAGAGAGATTCTAGCTTCATTTATTTCTGCTTTGAGTTGTTCAACTTCAGAGCCTCCTGTACTCTTAAACTGTTCTAGTCGTTCGCGCAACTCTTTAATCTCAGATTGGGCGTTTTGATAATTATTGGTAATTTCATCAAAGGCATCTTGAGTAATAGCTCCCTGTCGCAAAAGATATTTATTGCGCTGAAGTCGCTCTTGTCCAAGTCGTAAACGAGATTCGGCAGCAGCAATTTGTGACTGAGTTTGCCCTATATCGGCAGGAATTCTATTTTGAGCTTGATTTAATTTGGCTTGAGCCTGTTTGAGCCTAGCTTCTGCTTGAGCAATTTCGGCATTTACTTTTGCTTCTCCTTCGGTGAGGCTAGCGCGGGCTTGTTTGAAATCGGCTCTTGCTTGATCGATTCCCACTCCTAGTTCGGCGTTTTCCATGATGGCTAGGGTTTGTCCTGCCTTGACGCGATCGCCTTGCTCTACCAATAATTTGATTAGCCGCGCAGGTTCTTTGGGACTTACGTTGACGCTTTTGATCGGCTCGACTCTGCCACTAGCTGCAATTTCTACATTTAAATTTTCTTTATTTACAGGAACGGTTAAAGCGTTAATATCTACTTCTGATTTGGAACTTTTGACAAGGCGATAGGTAGTGAAACCAATTAAAACCAAGCCTAATGCTACCAAAACTGGGATGAAGATGTTATGACGCTTTTTTGATTTATTTATAGCTATTTTCATTTATATTTCTCAATATCCAAACTTTGTCCGACAGTAATATTTACGAACAAGTAACAGTTCCACGACCGTTAAGAATCGTAGATTTGCAGGTTATTAATATTTAATTTCTAGTGCCAATTATGCTATCTACTTAGCTTGCTCAATTTGATATTCAAATGGTTAATAAACAACTCCTAACTTTATGGTAGCCTGATTCAATTTGTAAAAGTTACGCAATCTCGCTAATCTGAATGACTTTTAGCTACTACTCTAGATAGATTTACGAGTTATTTGGGCAATTTCCTGGCTATGTTGAGGTCAAAGAGATTCCAAGGGTTTTTATATCTTTCTATTGATGTCTCGGCTAAGTACTAATTTGTAAGATCTTAAAATACCGTTGATTACTTTCTGTCTAAACACTATGTCTCCTACTGCTTTTATTACAGGTGCATCTCAAGGCATTGGTAAAGCTACTGCCTTATTATTTGCCAAAAATGGTTACGATTTAATTATTACTGCTCGCACCAAAGATAGATTAGAATCTGTTGCCGAAGAGATTAGAAGTTTAGACAGGCAAGCATTGGCAATTACTACCGACACAAGCGATCGCAGTGCTGTAGAAGCTCTAATTAATTTGGGTTTAGAACGTTTTTCGCAAATTGATGTTTTAGTTAATAACGCAGGTGTCTGCATGAGCGCACCAATGGCAAAAACTACCATCGAAGATTGGGAAAGAATTATCAACGTCAATCTTTGGGGCTATATTTATACAATCAATGCCCTGCTACCTCATTTTTTAGCTAGAAAGCAGGGCAATATTATTAATGTCGGTTCGTTTGGGGGCAAAGTACCTTTACCGAAAATGACGGCATATTGCACCAGCAAACACGCTATTGTCGGCTTGACAGAAACTTTACGTTTAGAATTAGAGCCTCAAGGTATTCATGTTTCGGGGGTACATCCCAGCGTTACCAACACGGACTTTTTAGAAAGGGCGGTATTTAAAGATAGCGATCCGCAACAAATGAAGCAAATGATGTCTAGCCCTTTATCGAGTCAACCTGAAGATGTGGCTAAAGTTATTTTGGATGTAGTTAAGCACCCTCAAGCCGAGGTAATAGTGGGTTCTGCAAAAGTGCCTGCATTTTTAAATCGTTTGTTTCCTGGCATTACTCAAGGAATGTTAAAGTTGGCAACTAAGTCAGACTTGGGTTAAGGACAAACCTCCTCCAACTGAACAACGTTATTTAAGACTATTGCTACGTCTAGTGTGAATTAAAAAACCTTAAAATGGCTCTACTGAACGTTCTGTTTATTAAAATTTGGTATTTACGTAGCTAAGTAAGTCAAACTTTATCCTTTTTCATAGTGGCTAAGAGCTAAGAGCTAAGAGCTAAAAGCTGAAAACCAACGAATTTAAACGAAGCTAATTCACACTAAGCGTATTGCTACTATTTTCGGATTATCCATAACCATGTTCAGCTAGGAAAGACAAATTAATTTCTTCTTGCTGATGATGACTTGGCAAACGATGGGAAATTAATCGATCAACATATTTACCCAAGATATCGCTTTCGAGGTTGACTAAATTGCCCGATCGCAAACTGTTCAAATTTGTCTGGGCATAAGTATGGGGAATTACGGCTGCGCTAAACCAACTACCATCAGGGGCGCACTCAGCTATAGTCAGACTAATGCCGTTAACGGCAATACTGCCTTTAGAAACTAAATAGCGTCCTATTCTTTCTTGCCATTGTTCACTCATGCCTGTGGGCATACCAAAGCAAATCTCCCAGGAGGTTGCAGTAGCAACTGATTCTATTAAACAGCCGATACCGTCGATATGTCCTGTAACGAAGTGTCCGCCAATTTTGCTGCCCATACGAAGAGAAGTTTCTAGGTTAACGTATTTGGCAGCGCGATCGCGATCGCCTAAAGTTGTTCTCTCTAAAGTTTCAGGGGAAGCTGTAGCAATAAAGCCCCGATCTAAAATTGTTTCTACCGTTAGACATACTCCATCGACAGCGACGCTATCGCCAATTGCCAAATCTGAAATAATTGCCTTGTAACCGTTGCCGACAATTGAAACCTCAAAGGAATCTTGGCTGTGGCTCTCAATTGAGCCTAATGACTGTATTAAACCTGTAAACATTATAATTATGTGTAAATCTGTAACTTTAAACAACTTAACTATTATTTTTTCTTGAATACTAGAGGCAACAGAAAAAAACTAAGGCATACTGTGATTAAACATTAACATTTAAGACTTTCTGTTCTAGTTTTTTACCTGAATAGGGTTGAAAGAGTCTTAAAACATATCTAAAGTATTAAGAGTAGATACATTTAAATTTCTTATCTATTTCTTTTAGCTATTAACTCCTGCCAATCTACTACCTCAGAGGACAAAACCATGATTGAAATGAAAGTTGCAGGCATTGTTATAAATGCTGCTAGTCGCAGTCCTATGATTCTACTCAAGGACAGTTCAGAGCGTAGAGCGTTACCAATTTTTATTGGACAAGCCCAAGCTGAGGCGATTATTGAAGCTTTAGAAGGACATCGCCCATCTCGTCCTCTGACTCATGATTTATTTGCCAACATCTTGAATGACTGTAACGTCAAGTTAGAGAAGGTAATTATCCATTCTCTTACCGACGACATTTTTTATGCAGTGCTTTGCATCAAGTTTAACGGAATCAAAAAAGAAATTGATTGTCGTCCTAGTGATGCTGTGGCGATCGCTTTACGTACCGATAGCCCTATTTGGGTGTTAGAAGAAGTCATTGCCGATGCTTCTATTCCCGTGGATACTGATGCTGATGATGCAGAAAGACAAGCCTTTAGACAATTTATTTCTAGCCTGAGTCCAGAGCAACTTATCAAAAAGGGTGGCTATAAAGAAAAACATTAAAACTACTCAATTGTTTTAGTTATGAAATACTAAATTAAATATTCAATTGACTAACAAACTAATAAATGCGACAGCGACGGTTTGGTAAAACTAATCTCAATTTATCGGTATTTTCCTTGGGGACAATGCGTTTGGCTTCTCCCCAAACCAGCCGTCAAACTATCGCTCGTGCGGTTGCTCTGGGGATAAATCATCTAGAAACTGCCAGGGGATACGGTCAGAGCGAGGTGTACCTGAGTCAGGCATTACAAGACTTAGCTATTCCTCGCGAGCAAATTTATCTCACCACCAAGTTATCTCCTACTACGGACAAAGAAAAAATTAAGCTGGAGATCGATGAGTCATTGGCTAGGCTGCAAGTTGATTATATAGACTGTCTGGCAATTCACGGCATTAACACCTGGGAACACCTAGAATGGGCAACAAATCCTGATGGTTGTCTAGCAGCGATACAGACGGCAATTAAACAGGGAAAAATTAGACATTTAGGCTTTTCGACTCATGGCAGTCTAGACTTGATCCTCGCAGCAATTGAGACAAATTTATTTGAGTTTGTTAACCTGCACTACTATTATTTTTATCAAAGGAATGCCAAAGCGATCGCTTTAGCAGCAGCCAAGGACATGGGCATATTTATTATTTCTCCTGCTGATAAAGGAGGCAAGTTATATACCCCTCCCCAAAAGCTAGAAGAATTATGTTCTCCTTTTACTCCTTTAGAATTAAACTATCGTTTCTTATTAAGCGATCGCCGTATTACAACCCTGAGTGTTGGTGCTGCCACTCCAGAAGAACTAGCTACCCCTCTGCAAGTGGCTGATGCCGATCATCCTTTGACGAAGGATGAAACAGCAGTATTTAGCAAGCTAGAACAAGAGTTAGAAACTACATTAGCTACAGATCTTTGTCGTCAGTGTTATCAATGTCTACCCTGTCCTGAAACAATTAACATTCCTGAAATCCTTAGACTGCGTAATCTAACCACTGCTTACGATATGCAAGACTATGGGCAATACCGTTACCGAATGCTAGAAAATGCGGGACATTGGTTTCCAGGGAAAAAGGGTGATAAATGTACTGACTGTGGTGATTGTTTGCCTCGTTGTCCAGAACAATTAAATATTCCTACTTTATTGCGCGATACTCATCAACAGTTGAAAGGTAAAGAGCGTCGCCGTCTGTGGTCAGAATAGTTAAAGACATATCTTGGTAGACTAAAGTTAAGAATAAAAACATCATAAATAAGCTATGTCCTCTGTAAATAAAGCCAAGGATGTTCAGGTATTTCCCATTGCTGCGGATACCCGTGTATTGCGATCACGTACTTGGGAACGTCTAAAGTTTGAAATTGAATACGCTCTGCAAAAAGGAACTACTGCTAATTCTTATCTGGTTGAAGGAGATAAAACGGCTTTATTCGATCCGCCAGGGGAATCTTTCACCACTATTTTTATTGATGCTCTACAGGCAAGAATTGACCCGAAAACAATTGATTATGTCATCTTAGGGCATATCAATCCAAATCGCGCTAGCACCCTCAAGGCTCTGTTAGAAATTGCCCCCCAAATTACGATTGTCTGCTCTAATCCTGGGGCAATATCACTGCGTAAAATTTGGGCAGAACAAGAATTAAAGTTAAAAGTCATCAAAGGAGAGGAGACTTTAGATCTTGGTCAAGGACATATTTTAGAATTTATCCCGACCCCAAACCCTCGTTATCCCGACCATCTTTGTACTTACGATCGCTTAACGGAGGTTCTTTATACTGATAAGCTGTTTGGTTGTCATGTGTGTGGCGATCGCGTTTTTGATGAGGGTTGGGCGGTAGATTTAGAAGATCGCCGTTATTACTTTGATTGTTTAATGGCTCCCCATGCTCGTCAAGTTATGGCTAGCTTAGATAAAATTGCTGATAAACCTGCTCGTATCTATGCTACCGCCCACGGTTCATTAGTTAGATATAGTCTAATTGAATTGACAGAAGATTATCGTACCTGGGCGCAACAGCAAAACAAACTGGAACTAAAGGTGGCTTTAATTTATGCTTCTGCTTATGGTAACACTGCTACTATTGCTGGTGCGATCGCCAGAGGCATTACTAAAGCGGGAGTGGCGGTAGAATCGATCAATGCCGAATCTGCCAAAGCAGAGGAAATTAAATCGGCGGTAGATAAATCGGCGGGCTTTGTTATGGGTTCACCTACTTTGGGAGGACACGCTCCTACACAGATACAGTCGGCATTGGGTATTGTCTTAGCAAATGCTGCCAAAACTCAGCTAGCAGGAGCATTTGGTTCTTTTGGCTGGAGTGGGGAAGCTGTAGATTTATTAGAAACAAAATTTCGCAACGCTGGCTATAAGTTTGGGTTTGAACCTATTCGAGTTAAATTTACCCCTACTGATGCCGTTTTAAAAACCTGTGAAGAAGCAGGAACAGATTTTGCTCAAGCTCTAAAAAAAGCCAAGCGAGATCGCCAAAAAGTTAGAAAAGCTCAGGGAATTACCGCCGATGTTGATCGTACAGCACAAGCAGTAGGTCGCTTGGTAGGCTCAATGTGTATTGTCACTACCAAAAAAGCCGAAGTATCGGGAGCAATGTTAGCTTCTTGGGTATCTCAAGCCACCTTTAATCCTCCTGGTTTGACCGTTGCCGTAGCCAAAGAAAGAGCGATCGAGTCTCTACTTTATACGGGCAATAGCTTTGTCTTAAATGTTTTACCTGAAGGAAAACACATTAGCTTAATGAAACACTTTCTTAAACCTTTTGCTCCAGGGGAAGATCGCTTTGAAGGAGTAGCCACAGAAGAAGCCACCAATGGCTGTCCTATTTTAAGCGATGCTCTAGCTTATGTAGAGTGCCAGGTTGCTAATCGTATGGAATGTGGAGATCATTGGTTAATTTATGCTGTTGCCGAACAAGGAAAAGTATTCCAGTCTGAAGGAGTAACAGCAATTCATCACCGTAAATCAGGAACACATTATTGAGTTTGTAGTTTGTAGTTTGTAGTCAAAGAAAACTGCCCTAACTGCCTTCCTCGCGCATTCCCAAGTCCGCGTGGCTTCCCGTTTAGGGATGCCCTCGTGTCGGACGCTTGCGCCTGACGGCGACGCGGTGAGACAGTTGCGTTGCGGGGGTTCCCCCCGTTGAGCAAACTGTTGAACCCTTTAGGGGGTCGCTCGCCTAACTGTCTATTACCCAACTTCCAAATAGATGGCAAAGTCTAAATGGGCAAACCTTCTATAGTATTAGCCAGAAATTCGGTACGACAGGCATGACGTTGAATTTTACCGCTAGAGGTTTTGGGTAAACTACCAGGCTTGAGCAACAGGGTAGTATATACCTGTAAGTCGTGGTTTTTAGAAATCTCTCGTCGAATGATTTGAGTTAAATCCTTAACATTAATCATTTCGTTAGCCGAAGAATTACCATTAGAAGCAGTTTTAACAGAGCGATTGCTACTCCAGTAACGACGCTCAACCTCAGCTAGAACAATAAGTTTCTCTTCTCCTTGAATATTGACGGAAAAACTAGCAACGCAGCTTGGTCTGATCCAAGAGTTAGTATCTTCAACGGTTTTTTCTATGTCTTGGGGATAATGATTGCGACCTTTGATCACAATCATATCTTTGAGACGACCAGTAAAAAATAACTCCCCTCGATCGACAAAGCCTAAATCACCTGTACGCAAAAAAGGCCCTTCTTTAGTGTCTTGAAGGTAAGCTCCAAAAGTTTCTTTCGTTATTTGGGGTTGTCGCCAATAGCCTTGGGCAATACTAGAGCCAGATACCCAAATTTCGCCTACTTCTCCTGGTTTGCAGCTAACCATAGTTTCAGGATTGGCGATCGCAATTTTTTGATCGTTTAGACCCATCCCACAGCTTACTAAAGTATGGGGATGAGGCTCGTTAAGATCGGCAAGCACAATTTGATTTTGTTCTAAAGCTTTTCCTTGCACGGTTTTGGTTACTACTGCTGAGTTTTTTGAACCACCTGAGATAATTAAAGTGGCTTCTGCCATGCCATAGCAAGGATAAAAAGCAGAATACTTAAAACCATAGGGCGCAAAGGTAGTGGCAAATTTATTTAGAGTTTCATGATTAATTGGCTCTGCACCATTAAATGCTACCTGCCAACTACTAAGATCTAAGTCCGTTAGCTGTTCTGGTTTGAATTTACGTACACAAAGATCGTAAGCAAAATTGGGGCCGCCACTGGTAGTAGCCTTATAGCGAGATATTGCCTTAAGCCAACGTAGAGGATTTTGCAAAAACATCAAGGGCGACATCAAGGTCACGGGAAAATCGCCATAAAGAGGCTGGAGAATACCGCCAATTAGACCCATATCATGGTACGGAGGCAGCCAAATTACCCCGTTACTTTCGGGAGAGTGCCTAAAGCAGCGATGGATAGCCTCCATGTTGTGCAGCAAGTTCCTGTAAGCAATTTTGACCCCTTTTGGTTCTGCCGTCGAACCAGAGGTATATTGTAAAAAAGCGAGACTATCTTCGGAAATATTTGGTTCGTGCCAATCTTGCCCCAAATCATCGTTGATTGTATCTGTCGTAATCCAGCGTAAGCTTTGTAGCTCTGTGGTATTTTCTAATTGACGCTGAAGACCGTATAGTGTTTCAGTATTGGTCAAAGCCAGATTAGTCTGGGCATTTTGCAAAATATTATGGATGCGGTTTAAAGAGCGGTTAGGTCTGGGAGGATAAGCGGGAATAGCAATTACCCCGGCATAAAGACAACCAAAAAAAGCAGTAATATAGTCTAAGCTAGAGGGGTATAACAACAAAACCCGATCTTGAGGAGAACATACAGATTGAAGATAGGCGGCGATCGCTTTTGCCTTCTTTTCCAACTGACCATAGGTAAGGCTAGCTTCTTCTGTTTCTCCATCAATTAGGTAATTATATACAGTTTGATGAGGCTTTTCTTCAGCCTGATTACGGAGGATATCGACTAGGGTAGCTGCTTTAATCTTATTTTTTAAACCACTCATTCACTTTTGATTGTTTAAAATTAATTTACACCATATCCTATTTATTCAAAATGCGAGTATATGTTACTCAAAGGGCAATTTTGTCAGATAATGATATAAATTCCTCCACAGCTTACATCAATCAAAGGCAGATCCGAGTACAGATGTGACACCTTGATAATAGTCTGATTAATAATTATCGATTGCTAATGATCTCTCAAGAATTACGCGAGATTCTTATTGCCAAAATTAAAAGTTCCCCAAAACAGCAAATCACTTTTGCTGAATATATGGCATTGGCTTTATATCATCAGCAGTATGGTTACTATAATTCGGAAACAGTAACCATCGGTGCCAAAGGAGATTTCTTTACATCCTCTTCTCTAGGCAAAGATTTTGGCGAGTTATTGGCAATTCAACTTAAGCAGATGTGGGCAAATTTAGGCTGTCCCGATCCTTTTTATCTCGTGGAAATGGGCGCAGGTAATGGCGAACTTGCTCAAGATATTCTGCTTTATCTGCAAGCAGGTGAAGCAGATTTTACTAAAACTTTAAGATATATTATTGTCGAAGAATCCACTGCCTTAACTAAAGTACAGCAAAAACGGTTGGCTGAAAATAGCTTTACTCAACTTAGTTGGCAAAATTGGTCAGATATCAGCAGCCAGAGTATTACGGGGTGCTTTTTCGCCAATGAATTAGTAGATGCTTTTCCCGTACATCGAATAACCAAAGACCAAAATCGGTTACAAGAAATATATCTAAGCTTAGAGAAAAATCGACTAACCGAAACTATTGATTCTCTCTCTACAGCCAAATTAGCTGAATATCTAGATTTAGTAGATATTGATTTATTAGAATCACAATATCCCCAAGATTATTGCACAGAGGTTAATCTCCAGGCTCTTGACTGGCTAGAGACGGTAGCAGCTAAACTAAAAAGAGGCTATGTCTTGACTATGGATTATGGCTATACCGCAGATAAATATTATCGCCCTGCCCGTAGCCAAGGAACTCTTCAATGTTATTATCAACATCGTCGTCACAACAATCCTTACGCTAATTTAGGTCATCAAGACATTACGGCTCATGTAGATTTTACCGCCCTACAACGTCAGGGAGAGTTATGCAATTTAGAAACTTTGGGCTTTACGCAACAGGGATTATTTCTGATGGCTTTAGGTTTGGGCGATCGCCTAAATGAACTGGCTAGCGGTAAATATGACGTTACGCAAATATTTAAACGCCGTGATGCTCTACATCAATTAATCGAGCCTACAGGTTTGGGTGGATTTGGAGTTTTGATTCAGGGTAAAAATTTAAGGGACGAGCGATCGCTCCAAGGTCTAACAGTGCCACCAATGTTTTGAAAAAAGCTGTTAGTTTACAACTGGACAAAGAACACAGGTAATATGAAATTTAAAAATGTTTGCTACGGATGATTGACTTAGGGACTTGGAGAATGTTTATTTGTACCATTCTTATTTGTATTTCCTGTAACTCTAAACCAGGTTATTAATGTTAAGACTGAGAATTTACTAGTTGATTTATGTTTTTTGCTTCCGCTGTCTTTCTCTAACTCTGGGTAGTTTTTGAATACGTTTTAACCAATTTGGAATAACTTCAGGATTTGGTTGAGTTGCTTGCCAAGCTGGGCGTTGCATCAGTTTGTTTGACTATAGTTTTACCTGGGGATAATTAGATAAAGTAATATTTAAATAAGGTAGCCATAAGATAAACGAACCTGCAACAATTTCAGCAAAAGTAAGGCGATCGCCAGCTATATAAAAATTATTAGTCAAATGCTTTTCTAAAAAACTAAGCATGGCGATTATTTGTTGATTAGCTTGCTTAACTGCACTTTCGTTATCAGTTCACGAATGATAGTCAGCATGGCAGGTATTAGCTCTTGTATGGTGAGCATTTCTGTCATTCGGACAATAGTTAGTATCTGAATATCTGTTGGTAAAAAAGCAGGACTTGTATACTGAAGTTCAAGATAATCTAAAATAGCCAGAGATTCAAAGATTGAGAAGTTATTATCTACTAGTGTAGGAACGCGACCAAAAGGATTAATTGCCAAAAACTCAGGTTGCCATTGATCTCCATCCAATGATAATTCAATTGGCTCAAAGAGAAGTTGTTTCTCCAGCAACGTAATCCATACTGAACGAGAATATAAAGAAAACTTTGTGTAATAAAATTTCAACATAAGATACTAAAACGTACAGAAAAAAAATACCATTGCAAAACACAATAAGTGCGATCGCAATGGCAAAATTATATTTTAATTACCTTAAGCTTTTAACAACAAAGCTTAAAATTCCGAGCTTTTAGCTGGGTTGATATCTACAGGCATTCCTGAACCACCACCAGATAAAACGTCTGCTTCTTTGACAAAGCCACTATATGCTTCCATTCCGTGTTCACTGATATCCAAACCACGTCTTTCTTCGTCTTCGTGAACGCGAATACCAATAGTTACCTTGAGTAAAGTCCAAACAATAGCACTAAAGACTATAGTAAAGGCACCAATAGATGCAATACCGATAATTTGCGTGACAATATTCGCTGTACCAAAAATACCGACTGCTAGAGTTCCCCAGATACCACAGACTAGGTGAACAGAAGTTGCACCTACAGGATCATCAATCTTGATACTGTCAAAGAAAGCAACAGAGAAAACGACGATAATACCAGCGATTGCACCAATGATTACAGCCGATAAAAGGCTGACATCATCACAACCAGCAGTAATACTGACCAAACCAGCCAAAATACCGTTGATGATCATCGATAAATCTGGTTTTCCATCTTTGAGCCAGGAAGTAACGGTAGCCGTTACACCACCTGCTGCTGCTGCTAAGTTTGTAGTCACAGCAATATAGGCAACATTACCATCTGCTGCCAATTCTGAACCAGGGTTAAAACCAAACCAGCCAATCCAAAGAATTAAACAACCCAGAGTTGCAAAACCCATGTTGTGTCCAGGTATTGCCCCTATTCTACCATTTTGGTATTTACCCAATCTAGGGCCTAAAATAGCTGCACCGACTAAAGCTGCCCAGCCACCCACGGAGTGAACCATGGTTGAACCTGCAAAGTCATGAAATGCAAGTGCGCCATCTGCGCCACTATTTAACCAGCCACCATCCCAAACCCAGTGTCCAGTAATAGCATAGGAAATAGCTACTAATAAAGTACTAAAGATGAGAAAAGCAACAAACTTTATTCTCTCTGCTACCGCACCAGAAACAATGGTTGCTGCGGTGGCTGCGAAAGCTACCTGGAACAAGAAAGAAACTGTTTCGGGAACCGCCGCGGGATAAGGCTCGTTACCATAAGGAACAGAATCGCCATTAAAAAAGAAGCCACTTAAACCGATAAAAGGATTACCATTACCGTACATAAGAGCATAACCTACTGCCCAATACGCTAAACTGGCGATCGCAAAAACGATTAAGTTTTTTGCCAAGATATTAACCGCATTCTTTTGGCGACAGAATCCTGTTTCTAACAGAGCAAATCCAGCATTCATAAAGATTACTAGAATAGCACTTGCTAGAATAAAGATAGTGTCTACGACAATTGTTAATTGCGCCAGATTTGTAGGGGGTTCTAATCCCTGAGCCGTTGCTGCCGTATTCCAAACGATAACAATAATCGCTGCTAGGGGAATACAGATAAACCACGCAGGGGAAAAAGATTTAAATATTGTTCTCAAAGGTCTTGGAACTAGGTTTTTAACCTGTGTTCCTACACTCTGGCCATTTTCATGTCCAAGAGATCTACTTGTTTCTAAGAATTTAGAATTCATCTACACTTCAATTAATTTAGAAAATATATTTAGTTTGTCTAAATTTGCAAACTATAATTTGTCTAGTTTGTGATTTTTTTCTCTCTATTGCCGTATTCGTTAATACAGTTTTATTATTCTTGTTGAATATATAATCTTAAGCTTTTGCTTAATCTTAAATTTTATAACTGAATTAAAATACTTACTTTAAGCAAATTCTTTCTATTGTTGCTGTTTCCCTCTTTAGTGGGTCTCTTTGCTGCTGCAATCATTGGTCAAAGTCAGACTTTAAGAATATATTAAACAAAAAACCGTTCCCTAGAGAACGGTTTGTCAAGTAACTTAGACCAGATTTACAAAGGTTGATATTTTACCTCTTAGTTTAGGACGTGTCATCAATTAAAAAAAAGAGCTTTTTTTGGTCTAGCTCGCGCGTACATGCGGCTAAAGCCTTTGTCTTGCGCCTGTCGGCGACGCGGGGTCGCTCGCCTTTTAACGACCTACTGCGTCGAAAAATAACCTCCGTAGCCCTGCTATGCAGAACATTTTTCTTCTTGTATCTCGCTAAAATACGCTGCAAAAGCATTCTTCCCCTCAATTGATGACACGCCCTAGGTAATGAACAATTGTTTGTACAAAAAGCCTACTTAATAAATAGCATTTCTTGGTAAGTAGGTAGAGGCCATAAGTCATCAGCAACCTCGCTTTCCAAGGCATCAACGTCCTCTCTGACGCTATCCATCATCGGACGAATAGTCTCAGCACAATATTTCATGTGTTCTTCAGTGTTGCCAAAGTCTTCTTTTTCTAAAGCCGAACTTAACTTAGCCACTTTAGACATCATAGAGTTAGTCAACTCCGCGACTTTTTTAATGTTGTCTGGAGCGAGACTGATGCCCATCTCTTCTAAACCCGCCACAGTACCAGCAATGTCAGCTAAATGTCTCATGGCAGCAGGATAAATACTGGTTTTTGCCATGTCTATCACTAGCTTGGCTTCAACTTCGATAGAGAGAACATACTGCTCAGAATATACTTCGTAGCGACTTTCTAATTCTACAGGGGATAAAACTCCTGTGCTTTCAAATAGCTCTTCAATATATTTTTCTTTCAAGTAAGGGAGGGCATCAGCAGTAGTAGGTAAATTAAGCAAACCTCTCTCTTCTACTGCCATTTTGTGCCACTCGGCAGAGTAGCCGTCGCCACCAAAAATAACTGCACCGTGTTTTTGCATTATGTCTTTGAGGACAGTCAAAATAGCAGCGTTTTGATCTGTTCCTTTTTCTAATTCACTTTCTAGAAGATTCCCTATAAAGTTAAGCGAATCTGCCAGCATAGTATTAAGAGCAATTAATGGCCCTGAAACAGACTGACCCGAGCCAACTGCACGAAACTCAAAACGGTTGCCAGTAAAGGCAAAGGGAGAAGTTCTATTGCGATCGCCAGCATCTTTAGACAGAGGTGGTAAAGTATCTACTCCAATTCGCATTTCTCCTTTGTGGCTATAGTTGTCACTTATTTCTCCTGTGGCAATTTGGTTAAACAAAGTCTCTAATTGAGAACCCAGATAAACCGACATGATTGCGGGAGGTGCTTCATTTGCGCCTAAACGATGATCGTTACTGGCATTGGCAATTACGGCCCGCATCAAAGGACCAAATTTATGTACCCCGCGAATTACCGCAGCGCAGAAAACAAGAAACTGAGCATTTTCATGGGGAGAGTCACCAGGATCTAGTAGATTGCCCTGAGTTTCGTTGCCTACAGACCAGTTGACGTGCTTACCAGAACCATTAATGCCTGCAAAGGGTTTTTCATGTAGCAAACAGACAAAACCATGCTTTTTGGCAGTCTGACGCAACAGTGTCATAGTTAACTGTTGATGGTCAGAAGCGACGTTAGCTGCTTCAAAAAAGGGTGCGATTTCAAACTGTCCAGGAGCTACTTCATTATGTCTGGTTTTAGCAGGAATACCTAAGCGATACATTTTCTTTTCTACATCCTGCATAAATACCTGAACTCGCTCAGGAATTGCGCCAAAATAATGATCGTCAAACTGCTGACCCTTAGCAGGGGGCTTGCCAAATAAGGTTCTTCCAGCTAATAGTAAGTCTGGACGGCTATTGGCAAAATGAGCATCTACTAAGAAATATTCTTGCTCTGCGCCACAGCTAGAATTAACAGGAGCAATATCTGTGTGACCTAGTAATTTAAGTACCTTGTTTGCTGCTTTATTCATTGCGCCAATAGAACGCAATAAAGGAGTTTTCTTATCTAGGGCTTCTCCTGTCCAAGAGATAAATACAGTGGGAATGCAAAGAGTCACACCGTTATCTGTTTCCATTAGATAAGCAGGACTAGTTACGTCCCAAGCTGTATAGCCTCTGGCTTCAAAAGTAGAGCGAATACCACCATTAGGAAAGGACGAACCATCGGGTTCACCTTGTACTAATAGCTTGCCTGCAAATTCGGAAATCGCGCTGCCATCACTTTGAACAGATATAAATCCATCATGCTTTTCGGCGGTGGCATTAGTCATCGGATAAAAAACGTGGGCATAGTAAGAAGCACCTTTGGAAATAGCCCAGTCTTTCATTGCCGATGCCACCATGTCAGAAATGGAAACGTCTAATTGTTCCCCTGCTTGAATCGTTTTTTTTAGAGATTTTAAGACATTTTTAGGTAAGCACTGTTTCATTTTACTTAAGCTAAAAACGTCTGCTGCCCAAATATCTTCTAAACGGCTAGGGGGTTCAGCAAGAATTGGTTCGCGTTCGGTAATTTGGTAGATTGCTTGAGTGCGAGATTCGTATCCCATGACAGTTTTATTTTCTAAAGATATGTGTATGTGTTTTAATTTATTTGATCGTATCCTGATAAAGATCTAACAAATTGTCAAATTGGCTACAGAATTTACGTTACGTCTTTATTTTTTTAAAAAATTTTATGTTTGGCTTTATAAGCAATCGCTACATGCGGCTTAAGCCTTTGTTGATTCAGTCGCTCATGGGGGAAACCCCGCCCTCGACAGTTCCTTCAAGGGAGGGAATCTCCCTTCGGGTGAAGCAGTTTACTCAAGTCGGGAAACCCGCCCAACGCAACTGCTTCACCGCAACGGACTCAGATGCGGACAAGTCCTTTCTCGCAAGACCGCGCTGAATCGCTCTTTGAACAGCAGCTTTTTTAGTTTGATAACTTATTCATTAATTCATAAGGGATATAATTAGAAAGATGTCAAAATTTGAAGCTAGTAACTGTAGTCGTCGCTACTTGTGAGATTATTGGTAAATGTAGCTTATGACATAGCTTATAAAAGAAGCTAATATTACTAGCCAAAATTTAAAAATTGCTGTTGGGAGAAATCAAGAAAAATGCGTGACGCAGTTACCAACCTAATAAAAAATTACGACATTTCAGGTCGTTATTTAGACCGTAATGCTATAGATAGTCTGCAAGACTACTTTACTTCTGGAAAAGCTAGGGTAGCAGTAGCGACAATGATTAGTGGTAATGCTGCCACAATTGTACGAGGTGCAGGACTTAAACTGTTTGAAGAAGTTCCTGAATTGCTTAGTCCAGGAGGTAATGCCTACACGACTCGTCGCTATTCGGCTTGCTTGCGGGATATGGACTATTATCTACGCTATGCTAGCTATGCTTTAGTAGCTGGCAGTATGGATGTCCTAGACGAAAGAGTATTGCAGGGTTTACGAGAAACCTATAATTCTTTGGGTGTGCCTATTGGACCTACTGTAGTCGGAATCAAAATTATGAGTGATATGCTCAAAGAAATGGCATCAGAAGCAGGAATTGAGAATACTAGCTTTATTGACGAGCCGTTTGAATATATGAATAGTCAACTCAGCGAAGTTTCTGTTTAATTTATTAGCTATTAGCTAAAAATTAGCTTTTTTTGGCGATCGCTCTTACTTAAAAGAGCGATCGCGAGCAAAGCAATTAAAAATTTAGTCGCCCTTATGATAATTATTTTAAGGGCGATTTTTTGTGTAATGAATCTTATTAATAGTTTTAATAATTCCTATTTCCAGAATTTTGTACGGTAACCCACACTAACCAAACCGTTGCCAGAGGTAACGTACATTCGCTAAATTAGCAGTCGGAAGGTGAGAGTGCTAATTTAATAAACAGCAATCTCTAAACCAAAAAATATTACTCACAACTAAGCATTTTAGTTATCTGGAGAATTTTGCATGGCAGCTATTAGTATTAACGTTACAACTGTAAAACCCTTAGGCGATCGCGTATTTATCAAAGTCAGTGCAGCCGAAGAACAAACTGCTGGCGGTATTATTTTACCCGATGCAGCCAAAGAAAAACCTCAAGTTGGCGAGGTAGTTGGCGTCGGTCCTGGCAAACCAAAAGACGAAGGTGGTCACGTACCTTTAGAAGTAAAAGTTGGCGATAAAGTTCTTTACTCTAAATATGCTGGTACTGACATCAAGCTAGGCGGTGAAGAATATGTGTTGCTATCAGAAAAAGATATCTTAGCAGCAGTTGCTTAGACCATCAGCCAGTTAAATAATTTATTCCTCGTTCATCAATTCATTAAAGGCAAACCAGTTTTATGGCTAAATCTATAATTTATAACGACGAAGCTCGTCGCGCTCTAGAAAAGGGCATTGACCTATTGGCTGAAGCGGTAGCCGTTACCCTCGGCCCTAAAGGACGTAACGTCGTCCTAGAGAAAAAATTTGGCGCACCCCAAATTGTCAATGATGGGGTAACGATCGCCAAAGAAATCGAATTAGAAGATCACATCGAGAATACAGGCGTATCCTTAATTCGTCAAGCTGCATCCAAAACTAATGATGTGGCAGGTGACGGAACTACTACAGCAACAGTTTTGGCTCATGCCATTGTCAAAGAAGGTTTACGTAACGTTGCAGCAGGAGCAAACCCCATTGCTATCAAGCGTGGTATCGACAAGGCGATTGAATATTTAGTCGGTAAGATCAAAGAGCAAGCTCAACCTGTAGGCGATTCTAAAGCGATCGCTCAGGTAGGTACAATTTCTGCGGGTAACGACGAAGAAGTTGGTAACATGATCGCGATGGCAATGGATAAAGTCGGCAAGGAAGGGGTAATCTCTCTAGAAGAAGGTAAGTCCATGACTACCGAATTAGAAATTACTGAAGGGATGCGCTTTGACAAAGGCTATATCTCTCCTTACTTTGTAACTGATACCGAGCGCATGGAAGCTGCTCTAGAAGAGCCTTTAATTCTGATTACCGATCGCAAGATTAACTTAGTCCAGGATCTAGTACCTGTGCTAGAACAGGTAGCTCGTCAGGGCAAACCCTTGGTAATTATCGCCGAAGATATCGAAAAAGAAGCATTGGCTACTTTGGTAGTTAACCGTCTACGGGGTGTATTAAACGTTGCTGCGATCAAAGCTCCTGGTTTTGGCGATCGCCGTAAGCAGATGTTAGAAGACATCGCTGTGTTAACTGGCGGTCAAGTAATCTCAGAAGATGCAGGTCTAAAACTAGAAACTACTAAAGTTGAATCTTTAGGTACTGCCCGTCGCATCAACATTACTAAAGATAGTACTACTATTGTGGCAGAAGGCAACGAAGCAGCAGTTAAAAGTCGCTGTGAGCAAATTCGCCGTCAAATAGAAGCTAGTGACTCCTCTTACGACCAAGAAAAGCTACAGGAGCGTCTAGCTAAACTTTCTGGTGGTGTTGCAGTAATTAAAGTTGGTGCTGCTACCGAAACAGAAATGAAAGACCGCAAATTGCGTTTAGAAGATGCTATCAACGCAACCAAAGCTGCGGTAGAAGAAGGTATTGTACCTGGTGGCGGTACTACCTTAGCTCACCTAGCTCCTGGCTTAGAAGAATGGGCAAAAGCTAATCTCAAAGATGAAGGTTTAACTGGTGCAACCATTGTGGCTCGCGCTTTAACTGCTCCCTTGAGAAGAATTGCCGAAAACGCTGGTCAAAATGGCGCGGTAGTTGCTGAGAGAGTCAAAGAAAAAGACTTGAATATTGGTTTCAATGCTGCTACAAACGAATATGTCAATATGTTTGAAGCTGGTATTGTTGACCCTGCTAAAGTAACTCGCTCTGCTCTGCAAAACGCTGCTTCTATTGCAGGAATGGTATTAACTACTGAATGTATAGTCGTCGATAAGCCAGAAAAAAATAAAGGTGCTGCTGGCGGTGGTGCTGGTGACTTTGATTATTAAGCTGTTAGCTATTAGCTCTTGGCTTTTGGCTTGAAGTTAATGGTCTAACATCTTAATTACCTTAATTATATTGAAGGCTGTCCTCTAAGCTTACAGGACAGCTTTTTATTTTGAGCTACTGATATGAAATACCTAAACGCTTGCTATGGATAGCAAAGAAGAGAAAACTTACAGAAAATTAACTACTAACTACCAACTACAGACTACTAACTCTTTTATCCCTTAAGAATGATACATTTAGTTTTTGGTCGCAGAATCAAACCTTCTCGTTCAAATTGATTTAAAACCTTGGTGACTGTAATTCTAGTTGTCCCAATAGCTTCAGCTAATTCTTGATGAGTTAAATTAAAGTCAATTAGGTTTCCCTGTTTAATTACCCGTCCAAACTTCTTGCCCAACCATTTCAAGAGCAGCCATAAACGTTTGGCAATTCGATTGTTACGGATGATATAGGTTAACTGTTGAGTTTGCTGTCCATGATATAAAAGCTGTGTAGTTAAAGTAGCTTTTTTTTCCAGAGGAATTGCGATCGCGCCAACATCACTTAGACACTTGAGCCAATAAAGATCGAGGCTAGATAAATTATTACCAATCACATCATCTTTACCCCAAAAGCCCAAAGTGACTAATGTTCCATCTTCTCTATAGGTATAAGTTTTGACCACTCCATAAACAATTAACCAAAGGTGATTTTTTTTTGGTGGTAGCTGACTTCCTGCCTTAAAAAATATAGTTGTAGACTCGTTTATCAAAGTTTGCATTAGCCTTATTGCAACAGTTAGGGCGTATCTAACTATTGAGTAGTCCGATTATTTCACCCCTATCCTGTCTATAATTGATTTACAAGCTGTTGTTTCAATTAGGTTAAATGGTTTACATTCATTATGACCAGTGATTTTTAGGAAGTTATCAAAATACATCCAAGGCATTTTTGTAAAATAGCCAACATTGAGACTACGAAACTTTCAATTGAGTTTTTTCGCCTGTGACAGAGCAAGAAACTGCTTGTAGAGTGTAAATGTTAAAAGGATGGAGAAGTGGTGAACATGGAGAGGTGGAGAGGGATAGAGTAGACACCTCGCTACCCCAGTACTCCAAATACCTCGTTACCCTTAATACGACCTTACCCAACAGCAGGAAAATTAAATTTTCTTTTTACCAACAATCTCTAATTTTAAGGCGTAAGTTTTATGGCTGTGTTTTACTGGGAAGCGTTGTCATAACTTTGCTGCTCTATGAATCGCCACAGTTGGATAATTCTTTGTTTGACATATATTGTCAGCCTACTATCAACCAATTTGTTTGCTTTTTCTAGCTCTGGTTTTACTGGACAACAGTTAATTTGGCTCATAGCAGGATCGCTTAGCTTAAGTGCGATCGCTGTTTTAGTTGATAATGGGTTTGGGAAAGGTACACCAGCGAAATTAAACGCTCTCAAAATAATCACAAGAGCTTACAAACAATGGTTGGGTACAGCCTTAGTTGCCATCTTAGCGATCGCTTATTTTCAGATGCGTATCCCTCAGCCACATAGCAACGATATTAGCTATCAAGTTACTGCTTCTAATAGTGAGTTTGTTACCGTAGCAGGAAAGGTTTTAACCGAACCTAGATTAAACGATAATCAACGTCTCAAGTTTTTGCTGAAAGCTGCCAGAATTGGAGATAAAGAACAAGTATCGGGAAAGATTTACGCAACTTTACCTTTATTGCAGGGAACAGGGATTTATCCTGGGCAAAATTTAAAGCTCAAAGGATCTTTATACTTACCCCAAGCTGCCAAAACTCCTAGTGGTTTTGATTTTCAAGAGTATCTTGCCCGTCAGGGTGTATTTGCAGGAATACAGGGATCTGAAGCGGTTTTTAGTGAGCAAACTGAACCTAGCTGGGGTTGGTGGAAGCTACGCAGGCGGATTGTCAGAAGTCAGTTAAAGGGTTTGGGTAGTCCGATGGGTCAGCTAGTAAGTTCAATGATTCTAGGGCGTAAAGCGGTAGATTTACCTACTGATATTCGCGATCGCTTTATTGAGGCTGGATTGGCTCATGTGCTTGCTGCCTCTGGCTTTCATGTATCTCTGCTCTTAGGAATTATTTTAAAGATAACTAATCGTTTGGCTGCTAAACCTCGACTAGTTATCGGCATCGGTACTCTATTAGTTTATCTGGGTTTAACGGGAATCCAAGCTTCTGTATTTCGTGCCTGTTTAATGGGGGTGGCGGTACTAATAGCTTTAGTCATGGATACTAAAGTTAAACCGTTGGGTTCGCTTTTATTAGCTGCAACCATCATTTTGCTATTCAATCCCTTATTTATTAGCGATCTCGGCTTTCAGCTTAGTTTTTTGGCAACTTTTGGCTTAATTGTGACCATGCCTGGTTTAATAGCCAGATTAGATTGGCTACCGCCAATGATCGCTACTTTAGTTGCCGTGCCTTTAGCTGCGACCGTTTGGGTACTGCCATTATTAAGCTATAAATTCAATTCGGTTGCTACCTATAGCGTCATCGTCAACATTATTTGCACGCCTTTAATTACCGTAATTAGCCTGGGAGGAATGATAAGTGCGATCGCGGCTTTGATTATGCCTATTGTCGGTAGCGCGATCGCCTGGGTATTGCTTTATCCCACTCTGTTACTAATGGCAATAATTAGCTTTTTTAGCAGTTTACCAGTCAGCTCTTGGGCGATCGGACAAATCTCTCTAGGTGTATTATTAACTATCTACGGGTTATTTCTCTTGGTTCTAGTGAGCAACTGGTGGCGCAAACATTTAAAGCTAGTTTTGCTCGGCGTTTTAACTTCAATTATTGTTCCCATAACATATCAGCATTTCAATTTAACTCAGATTACCGTCTTGCCTGCACAGCCTGAACCAATTATAGTTATTCAAGATCAAGGCAAAGTAGTATTAATTAATACTGGTGAACCAAAGGATATTAAATATAGCCTGTTGCCATTTTTAACAAACCAAGGCGTTAACCAAATAAATTATGCCATTTCAAGCCCAGGGGTTGAATCTAATTGGTCAGCAATTAGCGATCGCCTGCCTATCGAGCATCTTGTTGCTAATCCCAACTCAGAACCTCTTGCACCATCTAGTAAAAAGTCTCAGGTTCAATTTAAGCAAGTAATTGCCACCAAATCTTTAACAATATTGTTTGACCGTCAGCTATCAATTTTAAAATTAGATACAGCAATGAATACCTGGCTAATATTAAACAATACAAAGCCTGATGCGGATCGGCTTCAGCAATATATTCAAGCAGGTTCAAATCAAAAACTGCCGATTCTTGTAAGCAATAAGATTGAAGCAGCCTGGTTAAAATTACAGCCTCAATCAATCATTGCCTCGAATAAACCCCAAGAAATTACTCGACGAGACAGGGATAAAATTCAGGTTTACAACCTTCAAGAGGGAGTAGTTCATTGGACACCTCATGACGGGATCGAGTCGTTAGTAACTGATACAAATTGGTAAAGTCGTAGCAGCTTTGCTTGGGTCAAAACACCTTCCTAACTATAAGCATATTAAATTGGCACGTCACTTAACTAATTACTTTGCTTCTTCTAATTGATCTAAACGCAACCAAATATTAGGAGTAGGAACATAAAACTGGACTAAAGCATATTCATCATTAAGATCTAAAACTTCCCCTTTACTGTCAAACAAGTAAGAAGGAAGGCGAACATCACTAGCTTTTCCTTCTAAGCTGCCTTCGAGTTTTTCCTTGACTACATGAACTAGCGTTCCCTTTTTAATGCCTGCCATAGTTAACTAAAGTTATGTTTACAATTTCTAACTTGATTATATAGATTCGAGCCACTTTAGCAGCAGAGAATTAAATTTATCTGGATATTCATCATGGGGACAATGCCCTGCATCTGGTAATTCTATTAGCTTTAAACCAGGATTGAGTGATGCGATCGCACGAGCTTGCTTAGGAGGTATAACTTTATCTTGCAGTCCCCAAATTAAGAGCATAGGAGCGGTTATCTGTGGCAATAAATCCCTAACTGGCTTGGCAAAACCAGCTTTTCTGACGCTACGGAATAAACAAAGAAAAGTTTGCTCTGAACCTCCATCATAAGCAGGATTTGAAAGAATTTCTACCAGCTCATCTGTTATTGCTTGCTTGTTAGGATAAGCTATTTCTGCACCACGACGGATCGAGTTTGGTCTTCTAACTATTTTAAGAATACTTTTGATCAACCAGGGAAATGCAAACACACTTTCAATTTTTGTCACCAGAGAACGGAAAGATGATAGTGTGTCTTCTCTTGCAGATGCGTCTACCAAACTAAGCATTACCAAACCCTTAACCATTTCTGGATAAGTAGCAGTGGCGTTTAAACAAACTAATGAACCGACCGAGTTGCCGACTAAAATTACAGGAGTGCCGATAAAGGTTTGCCAAAAGTCATGTAGTTGCTCTGTCCATAAACCTGCACTATATTTTGTGTCTGCTTTTCTTGATGCACCAAAACCCAGTAAATCTATAGCATATACTGTATGGTATTGGGCGATCTCTGGTATATTCTTACGCCAATGTTCAATACTGGCACCAAAACCATGAACGAGGATTACTGGAGGGCAATTATTGTTATCTTGAGCTTTTAGATAACTATAGCGAGTTTGCCATCCTCGCCAAACCCAGTCTCTTTGATTGCCAATACGCTCTTGCCAAGATTGGTTTATAATCAAATTTCTTACTTTATAAATATTTACATACTATACTATTGTTACCCAAGGTATATCTATTGTTAGATTGAAGATAATTTAAATAAGAAGATAAAATTAACTTAATATTCTATTAATAGCAATGTTAGTAAAATAGAAGAAGATATAACTTTTTATCATCTTATTTTTTAGTTCACAAATATTACTAATACAAAAGGAAAGAAAAAATACGCCTGTGAGAGATAGAAGACGCAGTAATAATAGTCGCGATCTAACCAAAACTAACGAAAGAATCCGCTTCCCCGAAATTCGTGTAATCGACTCTGAAGGTGAGCAATTAGGAATAATTACTCCTAGAGAAGCTCTGACCAGAGCCCAAGAAAAGGGTCTAGATTTGGTCTTAGTCAGCGAAACCGCCAAGCCTCCTGTCTGTAAGATTATGGACTATGGGAAATACAAATACGAGCAGGACAAAAAACTTAAAGAAGCGAAGAAAAAACAGCATAATGCTGACGTTAAAGAAGTGAAAATGCGCTACAAAATTGAGGAGCATGACTATAATGTGCGCGTCAAAAATGCTCAACGCTTCTTAAAATCTGGCGATAAGGTCAAAGCTACTATCAGCTTCCGTGGTCGGGAAATTCAACACTCTAGATTAGCTGAAGATCTGCTACGTAAAATGGCTAAAGATTTGGAAGAGTATGCTGAAGTTCAGCAGTTCCCCAAGCGGGAAGGACGTAACATGATGATGATGTTATCTCCCAAGAAATAGCTTGCTTGTCGGTAAATATTCTGGAATTGCGGTTTTAGCTTTTAATAAGTGATTAGTGAGTAGTTTGTGGTTAGTAGTTTTTTGACTACCTACTACAAACTACTAAGTACCTAGACAGAAATAACTACAGTTAATTATTGCTCACTCCACGCTGGCAATCTCTTTGGGACTTTGAGCAACCAACGTCATTTCATTATTGGATTAGTAGATATGCAAGCGTAAAACTTACTTATTACTATTCGCCTTGATTAGCTCTAGTATCTTGTACCGCTACCCAAAACAAGATTCCCGTGAGGGGAATACTGGCAGCTAAGATTAACCCTGTAACCATGCTGCCCAATTCGGGATTACCAGAAGATAGTTCAAAAACTGAACCTACTGCTGCGATCGCCGTAATGCAGCACAAAAGTAAACATACACCACTCTTCGGTGTCATTGAAATCATTTTACTTACTCCTCTTATAGTTAACCGCTTTTATATATTCATTATCTAACTGGTTTGACCGCGCTGACGGCAAAACCTCTTTTATTCAACTCTTCATTGAGAGCAAGATTATTATCTACTCGATCTACAAACATTACACCATTTAGGTGATCCATTTCATGCTGGATGGCACGGGAAAGTAAACCAGTTGCTTTTAGTGTACTGGGTTTTCCCTGTTCATTTTTATAAGAAACCTCGATAACCTCAGGGCGAATTACGTCCAAATATACTCCAGGAATACTCAAACAGCCTTCTTCACCTGTACAAAAGTTGCTGCTGGATTTGATAATTTTCGGGTTAATTAAAACTAGAGGCGGTACGTCGGGGTTGTCTAAATGAATATCAATAACCACAAGTTGCTTATGAATCCCTACCTGGGGGGCAGCTAAACCAATGCCATCAGCACTATACATAGTCTGTAACATCTGTTTGATTATTTCACGGATAGAATCATCTACTTTAGCAATGCGTTTAGCTGGCTGACGCAAAACGCGATCGCCCAAATAATGAATATCTAAGGGAGGTTGTTCTAATTTCTTTTTTTCAACTGCAACAACAGTAGCCATATATCTAGTAACAATATCTTAATTTTTCTTCCTACTTATATTTTATCGTCAATTACAAAGTAATCGACTTTCGGAAATCACTATAACTATTTCAAGGTTCGAGGAAGATTATTTTTCGCTACTCTAACTTTTTGTCGTCCTTACAGCATAATTACTTAATAGCCCACTGTAACTGTTCAATAATTTTATCTTCTGTGCCTGAAGCCCAATGAGCAAAACGTCTAGCCAGTACGGGGGCAAATACTAAAGTACTGGTAAAGCCTGAAAATAAATAAATTCCCTGAATATCAGCTAAATTACCAACTAAAGCGATCGCCTGATTATTAAACGCCACCAAACAACTGTGACAAGTACCTGGAATATCTTCCAATAGGGGTAGAACATTACCCACCTGTTCGCGGATTTGTGCTTCTGCTGCCAAGGGATTGAGCTTGGTTGGGTTAGGAGCGATCGCGCTAATTTGTCCTATACACAAGCTACCGTCTTGAAACTGTACTGCCCCAGGATCGAGGATTAGTCGAGCAAGCCGATCGTAAGGGGGATTCCAGGCGGTTTCTGGCTCAAATTCTTGGGCTTTGGCTTGTAAGCTAAATCTTTGCTGTACGGCTGGCATAACTACCGTTGCCAATTCTAAATCTACGGGAGGGGTAGTAATTAGTTGAGCATGGGTGAAATAGTTACCTACGGTAATGTTTGCCTGTTGTAAAAGCGATCGCGATAGTCCCCCTGCACAGACTATGGTGTTTGCAGCGCGATAAAGGTTATTCTGGGTTTGCACTCCCGTAACACTATCTTTTTGACGCAGTAAATCTACTACCTCCTGATAAACTATTTTGCCCCCGTTACGTTTGAATGCTTGCAGGTAGGCATCGGTAGTCTTTTGGGGATGAATATGACCATGAGGTAACTTTAATACTCCGGCGATCGCATTTGGGTTGAGTAAGGGTTCTAAGATACAGGCATCTTGAACGCTTAATAATTCTGGAGTAATAGCAAAGCGATCGTAATTTTGAGCAATGACTTCAGGATCGTCTTGGCGATCTATGGTTAATACCAAATCTAGCTCTCCAAACTCCGTTTCTCCTCCCAATTCTTCGCTTAAGTTGCGATGTAGCTCGATTCCTTCTTTGCCTAAAATACGAGTCAAATCATCTACCCCTGACCAGTAAGGTAAACCGCCGTAGCTATATACAGTAGCGTTATCAGGTTTGGGATCTTTTTCTAATAGAAGTACCGTAAATCCCTGTTGACTAAGCTCATAAGCAAGACAAGCACCAGTTATACCTGCACCAATTACAATCCAATCGTATGTCGCCATTTATTCACATCAAATTTATTTGATAGCTTCATTACTCGTCTTTTAGCAGTGCCTTAGCCTGTTGCCAAAGGGATTCCAACTCATTGATATCGTAGTCTGAAAGCGGACGGGTGGCGAACTTTTCCATTATTGTCAAACGTTGAATAAAGCGACGATTTGTTCCTTGTAAGCCATCAAAAGGATTTAAACCATACCAGCGGGCAATATTAATGATGGTAAATAGTAAATCGCCTAATTCTTCTTGCTGGTGAACTTTATTATCGCTTGCCAAAGCTTCTTTGAACTCTGCCAACTCCTCATCAAACTTATCCCAAACTCCCTGGACATTTGACCATTCAAAACCTGTTGAGGCAGCTTTTTTAGATATTTTCATCCCTGCCATTAAAGGGGGCAAACTGCGGGCATAACGCTCCAGCTTACGGCTGAGTAACCTAGCTTGTTCTGGAGTTTCCCCTTTTTCAATAGCTTTAATTTGCTCCCAGTTTCGATTAACCTCGGCTGCGCTATTAACTTCTACATCACCAAATACATGAGGATGACGACGAATGAGCTTTTCGGTGATGCCTGTAGCGACTTCTTCTAAGGTAAAGTCTTGCTGTTCGCTAGCTATCTGAGTTTGTAACACCACCTGTAACAATAAATCTCCCAACTCTTCGGCGATCGCCTTTTTATCCTCGCCCTGAATTGCATCCACCACTTCATACGCCTCTTCAATCACATAGGGAATTAGGGTTTGTGGTGTCTGTGCCAAATCCCAAGGACATCCCCCATCAGGCGATCGCAATTGAGCAACTACTTCAATTAAACGTTGTAGAGCATCTAAAATAGACTGGTTAGTTGGCACGTAAGAACTCATACAAAAAAGCTAATTGTTTTATTTCATAACTGTATAACAACTAGTAACGCTTCGATCGGACAGTTAGGGCGGGTTTCTATGCTACAAACGACTAACTACCAACTACCAACTACCAATTACTAACGACAAACTTCATTATTTATTGTTCAAAATCGACACTTTGATCGACCAAACAACTATAAAATCTAATAAATAAAAACTTTTGACTGAGTATATGATCTCCAAGCAGGCTGCTGAGACTAGTAAAACCATCAGACCGATCGCGGCTAGTTCTATTTACGGTATTGTGTTTCATAAAGGCTTTCTTTGGGCGATCGATTCTCAAAGTGGTTATTTATTGGAGATTGAGCCAGAGACTAACAACACTAGGGTTTTAAATACTCATTACTGGTCAGATTTTTTGGGCGCAACAGGTTTAGCCATTACTGATAATGTTCTTTGGTTTACCAATCGAGAATGCGTTTACTGTTGTTCGTTGGTCACGCAAGATTTTGAACCACAATTATTTTTACGCTTAGATTGTGACATTGAAGGAATTGCTGTTTGGGAATCGACAATTTATCTCACCAGTCAAAAACAAGGCAAGATCTTAATTTACGATCGCGATCGCCGTACTAAAATCACCCACTTTTATGCCCCTGGAATTGGTGTAGAAAACATTACCATTAAAGATGAAGAGATCTGGCTGAGTGATACTTTAGAACAAACTGTTTACTGTCTCGATCGGGCAACAGGAGAAACTATTTTTAGTGTTTTGACTCCCTTCACCTCGCCGACGGGATTAGCGTTCGATCTCGATCGAGAAACAGAAAAAGAGACTTTATATATAGCCTATGCCGATCGCGAGGTCTATATCCGCGACAACCCCAACGCCGAACCAAATTACGAATTGCAGTATCGCGATCACACTTTTATTCATCCGCTTTATTTTCATTATAACCGCGAGCAAAAATATGCTCTTTCTAACGGCTATTTAGTGGAGATGTCTTATGCAGAGGAGGTTTCTCCTCTCGATCCTATCGAGTTTAAAGACTTAGAGTGGCGTATGGCTTTACCTGCCGAGACAAACAGACAGAAAATCAGAGAAGTCAGCGCGATCGGCTTACCGTTTACCGAAGAAGTTAAGGATGGGCAACGAATTGCCGTATTTAAGTTTGCTAATTTTAATTCTGGGCAACGTTATATCTTTGGCTGGAAAGCAATTTTAGAAGTCTGGAGTATCAAATATCAAATCAAACCTAATGATTGCGAAAACGTTCCCGCACTCAAGGAGGAATATCAACAAAAATATCTGACAGATAACGATAATTTAGCCATGGATACAGAGATTATTCGCCAAGCTGCCCTTAGCGCGATCGGTTCAGAAACGAATATTTTGCGTCAAGTTTACAGTATCCGCAATTATGTCTATGATAAATTAGCCTACGGCATCAAGCCTCATATTGATACTCCCGATATTGTGCTTAAGCGCGGTGTTGGCTCTTGTGGAGAATATCTAGGCTTACTCCTAGCTTTGTGTCGTCTTAACGGTATTGCCTGTCGTACCGTTGGTAGATACAAATGTCCTGGCGATCCTCTCAAGCTGAATATGCCTTTGCAGCCTGACTTTAACCATGTCTGGATGGAGTTCTATCTGCCTAACTATGGCTGGCTACCAATGGAATCTAATCCTGACGACCTTTTTGAAGGAGGCCCTTATCCCACCCGCTTTTTTATGGGATTAGCTTGGTATCACGCAGAGATGGCAAAAGATACTACTTTTGAAATGATTACCAGTGAAGGAGTGAAAGTAGAAAAGGAAAAGGTATCAATCGGCGCGTTGGCTTTAAATCATATACGCTTTGTAATTTTAGAAGAGTTGAACCCCGAACATTCTTTGGACACTAACGTTATGCACTAATTATAGTCATTTTAAATAGCAACCAGATTATCTTTGAAGAAAGTAGCAAGTAGCAAATAGCAAGTAGCAAATAATATTCAACCTGACAATCAATACAAAACTACCATAAGGAAATTAATTGGAATGACTATAACTTGTAAAGACTCGAGGGTAGGTACTTAGGGAATGCACATTGAGTAAGGATAAATTAACTTTACACTTCTCCTCTATTAAGATTACTATTCCAAGGAGATAATCGATCTATTAGTGTCTTGAGGTACAAGAGTACGATCGCTTGGCAAAGATGCAACAGGCTCGGTTAGGGTAAACTTGCCTGTTTCGATCCACTGCTTTAATTCTAAGGCTACCTGGCGCGATCGATATTTGCTAGCCAGAGGGGCAACTCTAACTAATTTGCCCTCAATGGTCAAATGACCTTTTTGTAGTTGCTCATAGCTAACTAAACCAAAGGTAGGTCGAACTCGGCGAGGGATAGAGAAATCAATTACTGGGGCAACAACGTCTTGCTCCCCTACAGCGCAGTTTTGGATCACTTCTTCTTTGATTACTGGTAATGCTACTCCTACTCCTAGCATCAAAGAAGAACCATAGTTTTTAAAATAGCAGCCCCTGACCCAGTTAGCATTCATTTGTTTAGCATCGCCAATTAATGCCACAGTTGCAGCAGGGCCTATGGGAGTACGGTTGGCAAGTCGCTTTTGTAAAGGGAAATGTTGCGTACCCTCCCAGGCTATATAGCCAATTCCACCCCCCAGAAAGATTTTGCTACCGATACCGACTAAATTTAGATCTGGATCGTTTAGTAAGGGAGAAATTGCCCCAGGATTAGAATATACCGCATTACCTAACCTGGGCTGTAACGATCCTAAATAAGTATATAAAGTGCGATCGCCACCGTTAACCCCCACAATAAAGTTTTGATAGAGATTGCGGGGATTAAATAGATAAAACTGATTAATACTATCCTTGGTAATTGTATTTTCCCAAACTGCCCGAGGATAGCAATCAGTCTTTTGCCCGATCGCCTTTAGCTGAATTGATTTACCTGCAATTAAATCCTCAATTACATGACCACCGCCTCTTTCCCAGCCTGCTCCTTCACGCAAATCAGGATCAGTCTCATTCAGGTTGTAGTCAGCCATTGCCGTAGCCCCTAAATAGAGATCTACTGCCCCGAAGCCAGCATAAGCAGATATATTATCTAGCCAACACTGACGGATCTTGATTGGCGGATCGGTATGCCCCAGGTTGATAATTGCTCCAGATGACTCCATCGGCTCAAATGTCCCTGTGGTGACAACATCAACCTGTTTAAAGACCTTGCTGACTCCAAGCTTGGCTACTTTGGCTTTAACTTCTTCTACTGTCCAAGCAACAACTTGACCACGGCTAATTTTGTCGTTAATTTCGGCGATTGTCCGCATGATCATTTATCATTAAACATTTATCATTCGTATTAATAATCACCGATTATTCTTCCTCATTTACTGTAGTTGGTTCGATTTTTGATTGCTCTTTTATTCTTCTATGTCCTACAAATGAATAATTCCAATTATCTAATACATCTTTGATGATTACTTCTTTAAACCAGATTTGACCAACAACCGTTAGAGGTAACGAGAGAAATAAGCCTAAAAAACCAAAAAAGGTGGCAAAAAATACTTGAGATATTAAAGTAACAGCAGGTAAAAGAGATACCTGTTGTGCCATGACAATTGGGGTCAAGACATTACTTTCTAGCTGTTGAATAATTATATACAGAATCAAGACTGCTAAAGATTTCCAGGGTGCTTCAATCAAGGCGATCGCCATCGGTGACATTACGCTTAAAGTAGGACCAATATTAGGTATAAAGGTCATCACCCCTGCTAACATTGCTTGGGATAAAGCGAGGGGAATGCCCAGCACTAACAAGCCGATAAAACTGAAGACAGCAATGACTACCATATTAAAGAGAATTCCCACTAGCCAACCTTCTAAACCTTTGGTGCAAAGATCCAAAATTTCCCCAACCCGCCGACGATAAAAAGAGGGAAAAAGCCTAATAAATCCTTGACGATAAGAATTTGGATCGCTCAGCAGCATTAGAGTAATTGCTAGCAGCAGTAAAATACCTAGCAAAACTCCCAAAGAACTATAAAAAATAGTCAATCCACCACCCAAGAATTGCCGAATCAGAGGCTGTATTTGTTTATTTAATTCTTCTGTATTTGGTAAAAAATTAATTATTCTGGGGTCAAGTCGCTCTGATAGTAAGTTGATCCAGGTATCTAATTTTTCTATTCCCTTGGGTATTAAGTTTCCTAAAGCCTGAAACTGATCGATAAAAGGAGGAACAACAATCCAGATACAGCCAGCAGCCACAAAAATCAAAAAAAGGATAGACAACAAAACTGCATTTCTTCTTTTGATACCGCGTTTTTGAAAGCTTTTGACCAGAATATTAAGCGAGGTAGCCAAAACAATTGCGGTAAATAGCAATAGTAATAGCTGCTTAATCTGCCATAAAACATATAAAGAAATGAAAAAAACAATTAGACCGATCCAAGTGCCGAAATTCACCTTAAATATCTCCTTGGAGAAGGATGGTGGATATAAATTTGGTCTTTAGGTTAACCTGCTTTCTTTGATTTTGCGATTCTATTTTATTTTATTGAAATTACTTGACGCTTATCAGTCAGAATCCGAACAAATTGACGATTATATTTAAACTTATCGCAGTACGTTGACTAAGCAAGTGGTTATCGTCAAAAATTAATTTAGAGTATGAATCCTTTAGGGCATCCCTCTCGGTCAAATTTTTTATCCCAGCCACTGAGGATTTTCAGCCGTACCGTCAAATTTGCTAGTCGTTTTAAATAGTTCATACTGACCATTTGCTGCCGCTTGGCGAGTGCGATCGAGCAGTGCATTGACCTGTTCTTCGCTCATGGGTTCAAAAGTCTTGACTGCTTCAAATGCTTGGTCTAAGATAGGCATTTTTTCAATGCCCGTAATTACGGTCGAAGTGGGCAAATTCATTGTGTAATGAAGGCATTCAATCGGAGTAACAGTTTTACTCTTGAGAATGTAGGGATCGCCCATTGATTTCATTCCTAATACGCCGATTTCGTTCTTGACAAGAACGGGTAAAACTTGGCGTTCAAAACTTCTAAAATGAGCGTCCATTACATTTAAAGGCATTTGCACCGCATCAAAACGGAAGTTGTTTTGTTTGGCAACTTGTAACATTCTGAGGTGAACTAAGGGATCTTTATGACCAGTAAAGCCAATATAACGAACTTTACCAGCTTTTTGAGCTTCCAGTACTGCTTCCATCGAGCCACCAGGCGCAAAAACGCGATCGGGGTCTTCCAGGCGAATAATTTCATGGTGTTGTAACAAATCAATGCGATCGGTTTGTAAGCGTTGAAGGGACTGCTCGATCTGTTTGGCAGCAGCTTTTTTAGTTCGACCATCAATTTTAGTCATCAAAAATACGCGATCGCGATAACCATTTTGGAGGGCTTTGCCCATTCTCAGTTCGCTACCGCCATTGTGATAATCCCAGCAATTGTCCATAAAATTGATGCCGCGATCAATTGCTGTCTGAATAAGCGCGATCGCGAATTGTTCATCTTTAGGTCTGCCAATATGATGACCGCCCAAACCTATTACGGATACTTTTTCTCCAGTGCGTCCTAGTGAACGATAGAGCATTTCCCCTGACTTAACTCCAGTATCTGATTGTGCCAATAGAGGTTTAACAATGGGCTTCTTGGCTGCTAAACCCGCAGCAACTAAACCTGATGCAGAAGCTAACTTAAATACATCTCGTCTACTAAGATTCATAATTTCTTCTAACTGGACTTATAGGAAAAGAAGCAAAAAAAATCAGCTTTTTAAATGATATCAAACTCTTTTGAGAATTCGACAGGGATTACCTGCTGCTACAACATTGCTTGGTATATCTTTAGTTACAACACTACCCGCACCGACAGTTACATTCGAGCCAATAGCAACGCCAGGACAAACAATTACCCCACCGCCAAGCCAAACATTATCGCCAATTACAACTGATGCTGCTAATTCCTTCCCTGATAATCTCAATTCGGGATTGGTGGGATGATATGCTGTATAGATTTGAACCTTTGGTGCGAGTAAAACATCATTGCCTAAATGCACCGTATTGCAGTCAAGAATTGTGCAGTCATAATTAATGTATAAATTATCTCCAGCAAAAATATGACAACCATAATCGCCATAAAAAGGAGGTTCTACGGTGAAATTTGAACCAATATTGCCAAACAAACTAGAAACAATATTTTTACGGCGATCTGCTTTGTCAGGCAGTGAAAAGTTGAAGTCATAAAGCAATTGACGAGCGTGGAAGCGCATTGCAGTTAGTTCTTCATCTGCTGCCAAATACAACTCGTTATTTAGCATTTTTTCTCGCTCGGTTTTTTTCATACTAAATCCGATTGATAAAGCACTCTTGGCTGAAAGTTTAAAGCGAAACAATAAGAAGGCAAGCTGCCTGTTGCTGCCGATCTTATAGATAGATGGCAAAATTATTGGTAATTACCTAAACAAAATTAATTACACATTTAACTTTTTCTTTTCCCTTTTCCCGATCTCAACTAGGAAATTAATTTTGCACACCTACTTAATTACTTTGGTGCGATGCCTTAATTTAAAATAAAATTCTCGATCGCCATAAAAATTGAGCTATCACGGCGATCGCTTTTTTAAAAATTGCTCCTCAAATTAAACGCCGACTTGAGATTCTACTTTTTTCTCTTGCAGCGCAGCATAAAGGCGATTTAAGGCTTTGACATAAGCCTTAGCAGAAGCAACAATAATATCGGTATTCGCAGCGCGACCAGAGTATATTCTGTCATTATGGCGCAGGCGAATTGTTACCTCCCCGATCGCGTCTATTCCTGCTGTGACTGACTGTACCGAAAATTCAATCAGCTCATTAGGAATATTAGTCACTCGATTAATCGCCTTGTAAATTGCATCAACTGGTCCTGTACCAATGGCAGCATCGGTTAATTCCTCGCCGTTAGGAGTGCGCAGAGTAACCGTAGCTGTGGGTTGAGAGCGATCGCCACAGGATATTTGCACTAGTTCTAAACGGAACAACTCAGGAGGCTGTCTAATTTCATCACTGACAATTGCTTGGATATCCCAGTCAGTGATTTCTTTTTTCTTGTCGGCAACTTCTTTAAAGCGCACAAAGGCTTTATTTAAGTCTGTTTCCGATAGTTCAAAGCCTAATTCTGTTAAGCGAGTCCGAAAGGCATTGCGACCAGAATGTTTACCTAAAATAATCTGCTGGTTATCAGTCAAGCCAATAGACTGTGCGTCCATAATTTCGTAGGTTCGCTTATTTTTAAGCATCCCATCTTGGTGAATACCCGACTCATGAGCAAAAGCATTCGCGCCGACAATGGCTTTATTTGGCTGAACAATTACGCCTGTACGATTAGATACCAAGCGAGAAGTTTTATATATCTGCTGAGTATCAATATTTGTTAGTGGTTCAGTTGATTCGACCGATCTACCCAAGAAAGGATTAAAGTATTGACGGCGTACATGAAGTGCCATCACTAACTCTTCTAGGGCTGCGTTACCAGCTCGCTCACCGATGCCATTAATGGTACATTCTAGCTGTCTTGCACCATTCTTAATCGCTTCTAAGAAGTTAGCCACTGCTAAACCCAAATCATTGTGACCATGAACTGAAACTATTGCCTGGTCGATATTTGGCACGTTATCACAGATGCCTTTGATCAATGCGCCAAATTCAGTGGGGGTAGTATATCCTACTGTATCAGGAATATTAACAGTAGTTGCCCCTGCTGCGATCGCCGCTTCTAATACCTGATATAAATATTCTGAATCAGTTCGCACTGCGTCCATGGGCGAAAACTCCACGTCATCCATAAAGGACTTGGCGTAAGCTACCATTTCTTGAGCTATATCCAAGACTTCAGCCCGAGATTTCTTTAACTGATACTCCAAGTGAATATCAGAAGTAGAAATAAAAGTATGAATTCTGGCATTGGCAGCGGGTTCTAAAGCTTCGGCGGCAGCCTTAATATCAGCTTTAATTGCTCTGGCTAAGCTACAGATTACAGGGCCATTTTCTGTTCCCACCTGTGCCGCAATTTTTTGTACCGCTTCAAAGTCTCCAGGGCTGGCAAAAGCAAACCCCGCTTCAATTACATCAACCCCAAGTCGTGAGAGAGAATGGGCAATTTCCAGCTTTTCTTCAACGTTGAGGGTTGCGCCAGGAGATTGTTCTCCGTCTCTTAAAGTGGTGTCGAAAATAATGATGCGGTCTTTTGAATTTTCCATAACCCAAACTTTATTTTTTAGATCGTTGCTGATTTCTAACGTGTTGATTTCAGAATCAAATATATTTAATGTTTGTTTTTCTATATCCTGATTAAGCAACATCACTTAGAAATTATAAGCTATATCTTAATAAAGAAAAGAATAATCTTGCCAACATATTTTAGATGTTAGACTAACATCCAACAAAGGCATTTGAAAGTTTTTAAATTTACACTAGACGTACAATGTTTTTTCAGCTATGATCCTATTTCAACAAGGTGATTAAAGATGCGCGTAAACCCTTCAGGCTTTTCTCATTATGAATAAAAGATTACTGACTGCTCTTGGTTGTTCTGGCTCTGTAGCTTTAAGTTTACTTTCGGCTAACTCTGCCAGTGCCAAAGAGTATGTTTTTACTGCTCCTGAAACAGATAGCGAGGTTGCCGATATTCCTGAAAGAAAAACTGACTATCCTTTTGTAGACTGTAGCTGCGATCAATCTGATAGTGGAACAGCAGCCGAACTCGATCGTGAAGGAGATAAGGCAATCCAGCTTTATGGTTGTGACTGTGCTGGCTGTAGAAATTTAGTTCGCAGTCTTGCGTCTAATAGTAATAAATAACTGACGTTACGCAAAACAAAGATTGCTAGTTTCAATAGGAAATAAAAAAGAACAATCTATCCTTTAATCCTTTTCTCTATCCTCACAGATTAATGAGTGCGTAACATCAGCAAATAACAATCCTAGTGCTGCTACGCTTGTTAGAAATTTATTTTCCTAAAGTCAACTCTTCTTTCCTGACTAAAATTTCCTCAGGATTTTTACCTGCACCACCTAAAACTACCATCGTCTGTCTAGATATTAAAGGTCACTAAAGTTTCAAAATTAGTCGGGTAGATAGTTGTAAGCTGCCAATCATAAAATGTTCCTGCCAATAGAGCGATCGCAAACCACGCCACAGTTGCCAAGTAGCAAAAGCTCCTAAGCAATTCAAAACACTAATTAAGATATATTCTTGAAATAGATTAGCCCTGCATATCCCCCCACTGCAAATTTAAGCCCAAGGCAATAAGGGCATACAACCCTACGTAGATTGTTAAAAAAACTAGATAACCAAACGTAGAAGTTTAAAGCGTTGTTAATTGCATCTTGCAGCAGATTGTAACCTATACCATTGTCGATTATCTTGAAAATTGGCTAACGTTAGCAAATCAACTAAAAATAAGTTAACTTGATGAAACGCAAAATCGCTAGACAAGTAATAGTGTCGATCAGATTTAACCTGAACATTAGTTAGATACCATAATGAAATTGATATGAAATTAGCTCAAACATTTCAAGCTATAGAAGAAACACAGTTTTTAAAACAATTGTCATCTCAAAATCGATTGTTTTTTGTGGGCGAGACTGAGATTTTGCAGTATCTTCAAGAGTTTTTTCAAAAAGATCAGCAGGTTGATAATAACTATTACTACGATCTATCTATTGGGAACTTAGATGACATATTTACCCAAGAAACTGAAGTAGGTCACAGATTACTCCGCCACGTCCCGCATGAAGCTGTTCCTAAACGGAACAGCACGGGGACTTCTAAACGGACGGAGCCTTCTTGCTCAATAGCCTCAACGGGGGGAACCCCCGCAACGGCTTTTCGCGCTGCTGTGACCGTTGGTAAATATCAAGCAATTATTGTGGCATCTTTTAAAGATGAAGCTGCTGTGTTTAAGCGAGTAAAGCAAAAAGCGATTGAACTTAAAATAAAGGCAACTCCATTACGACTTTTTGCAGATGTCTTTATCAACCTCGTTTGCAAAAGACAACTATTACAACCTTCGTCTGAACAGATTATTAAGCCCAAAGTAACTTACGCAATTGTAACAACTCCTCGCTCTGGTTCAACCTACTTTTGCGATCTACTAGAATCTACAGGAATTGCTGGCTATCCAATAGAACATTTGAGGCTTGCTGCTCAAGAGTTAGCACGATACTGTGATTTTGATTATTTAAGATTGCTGCATAACTTATTACAGTACCGTACTACAGATAATGGAGTTTTTGGTACTAAGTTAATATCGCATTTTTTATTTGAGTTAAAACAAACTAGATTTGATTTTCAGCAGATATTTAGTTCTTTAGATAAATTTATTTTTCTGACTAGAAGAGATAAGCTGGCACAAGCAGTATCATTAGTTTTAGCTCAACAAACCGAGATCTGGCATATTCGCGATGTCGCCAATAATATTAACTATCAAGCAAAACTAAAAGATATTAATATTAATGATTCCCTACTCAAAAATGTCGAACAAAAAATTGATTTTATTAATCATCAAGAAGCTCGTTTAAAAAAGATATTAGCAGATAACAATGTAGAACCTTTAATATTGGTCTACGAAGATATAGTCGAAGATGCAGAATCGCAAACAAATCAGGTTCTAGAATTTCTAGAAATAGAAAAGCCTCCTCATTACATAATCAACGTTAACTCTAAAATCAAGAAAATGCCTTCTAATATTTCTCAAGAAATAATAAATCTATTTCAACAAAGAAAAAGCACTGTATGTTAATGCTGGTCAAAAAAAACTGATGTTGTTTAGATATTAGCGATCGCCTTATACCTCAATTAAACTTTTTTTTTATTTTGTTTGGCGAACCCTATAAGTTATTTAAAAAAGCTTATAGCTTACAGCCTAAAACTTAGAGCTATTGAATAAACAGCTATAGCGAAATTCATCATCTAATTTTAAAGGCAAAATTAATGTACTAAATTTCAGACTAAGAGATTTAACGCATAAGTTATTTCTAGCCATAGAATTATGAAGATATTTTTGTTCATATTCAGCATTTAAAACTGGCTTGTTGTTATGGATAAAAGGAGTAAGAGAATTGCATTCAAAATATTCAAAACATTGTTCATTAACAGCGAAATCATAATATGCTTCTAACTCGTCAATTTGCTCAAGATCATTTTTTAAACCAACTGCCAAATTTCTCAAATGTGCTTGATTAGCAACCCAACGATTAAATGTAAGCTGATCTGCAAAGCTTAAATTAAAACCAGAATTATTGAGATAGCCATCCATATTATCTGGCTCTACTCCATCACATCCCTTTTCTACAGCTAAATCAAGGCGACTTTTGATAATTGAACGAACACTGTCTGAGCGAATATCAAGCCACTGTTCTTTAGCCCAGCCATCAAGAGAATTACCTAGATTTTTAGCAGTAAATTGAGCAGCATCAGATCGCCATTGTTCATAAGAACCAGCCGAAAAATAACAAATAACCTTTTTATCTTTTTCCTGAAGCTGCCTAATTAAAGTTGTTGATGAATCAAAAAGGTCTATATCATACAGGTTGACATCATAAGCTGTATTAACTTGTCCCTGCAATTGCCATTGCCAGGAGGCGAAAACAGGAGGCTTGTACCAATTACCTCTAACAATTGGTAACAGATAAGATTCCGCATTTTCTGCTAGGTTATTGAGAGAATTAGCGCGATCGCAACTAAAAGATAAAGATAATAAACTTATAGCTATAAATAGTATCACTATCGGTTTCATACTCTAAACTAGCAATGCCTTAAGTTTTATTAGCCTGACGCAGAGATTTAATTGTGGCGATCGCAATTTCTCCTGCGGTCTTAATTTCTTCGGTCGTATTAAACCTACCAATACCAAAGCGCAAGGAGGCATGGGCAAGTTTTTCATCCCGTCCTATAGCAGTTAAAACATGGGAAGGTGCAGTGGAAGTAGAAGAACAAGCCGAACCAGAAGATACAGCGATCGCTGATTGTATTCCTAATAATAAAGCTGAACCATCAACTCCCTCAATACTCAAATTTAGATTACCAGTCAGACTATTGGTAAAGCTGCCGTTAAGATGAATACCCTCCATGGTTTCAAACATCGACCAAAGCTGCTTTTTCAACTGTAGTAAACGGACTGACTCAGATTCCCTAGACTCCATAGCGATTTTCAAGGCTTGAGCAAAGCCGACTATCTGCGGTGTATACAGTGTGCCTGAACGCCTGCCTCTTTCTTGTCCTCCGCCTTGGATCTGTGAAGCCAGCTTGACTCTGGGGTCACGGCGACGCACATACAAAGCACCAATTCCTTTTGGTCCATATACTTTGTGAGCAGTCAGAGACATCAAATCAATATTCATTGCTGCCACGTCTAAAGGTACTTTAGCGATCGCTTGTGCTGCATCAGTATGAAACAGTACCCCGTGACCATGACAGATCTCGCCAATTTTGGTTAATGGTTGCAATACACCAATTTCGTTGTTGGCTGCCATCACCGATACCAAAATAGTATCCTCGCGAATTGCTGCTTCTAGCTGTTTTATATCTAACAAACCATCAGGCTGCACAGGAAGGTAAGTAACTTCAAAGCCTAAAGTTTCTAGATAAGCACAGGGATCTAATACGGCGCGATGTTCTGTCGCTACAGTAATAATATGCTTACCCTGACTAAAATAAGCCTCGGCAACCCCTTTGATTGCCAGGTTGTTGGCTTCGGTTGCGCCACTAGTAAAGACGATTTCTTCGGGGGTAGCGTTGATTATAGCAGCGATCGCTTCTCTGGCACTTTTTACTGCTGCGTTAGCCTCCCAGCCATAAAGATGAGTATTTGTCGAAGGGTTGCCAAAATGCTCGGTAAAGTAGGGCAACATCGCTGTCAACACTCTTTCATCCATGGGTGTAGTTGCCTGGGCATCAAGATATATGGGTCGTTGAGACATTTGAGCAAAACCTATCCGAACTTCACTTTACAACTGAGGTTAAACAGCGTCAGCACTCTTTCTGTAACCAGTTTATCAATTAAACTGTTTTTGAGGCGTGTTGCTGATTTGAGTAACGAGGTGGCGTACAAAATACTTTTATTTATAGCTGGTTCTCAAACTTATAAAGTACGGTACTTTCCCTTTTTCCCTTTCCCCCTTAACCAAACAGAACCGAGGTGTACCTCATTGATACGAGAAATGCTATATCATCTCCAGGTTACTAAAATTACGCCAAAAATAATAAAACCTAAACCCAAACCTCTAGATATAGGAATAGTTTCTTTAAACAAAAAATAACCTAATAAAACTGAAAACACATACACCAAAGAAACCGCGGGAGCAGCCATACTCAAGTCTACTTTAGTTAATAGTAAAATATAGGCGATCGCGCCTAACCCATAGCAACCTAAACCAATAATAAGTTCTGGGGTTAAGAATATTTCTATGATCCTACCAACAATACTTGAAGCGGATATTTTGGCTAATTTAACTGCACCCAATTTTAAGAATATTTGTCCAGCAACGCTAAATAAAATCGACAAAAAAAGATAGCCAAATTCTCTTAAACCCATACTATGTAAAATGTTATAAAAAATTATCGCTGATGAACATAAGCTCAACAAGCTGCCAAGTTATGATAACAAACAAAACCTTCAAAATAATGATATATGGCAATACGCAAGAACGTTAGGACATTTTTCAAACTGTTATCTGCACTTGCTACTTGCTACTTGCTACTTCAACCGTTTAATTGTCTTAACTCGAAATGTAGCGTTAAATAAGCTCCAAAGGGACGGCTGGCATTAATACTTTAAAAGTTGTGCCTTTGCCGACTTTGCTGGTGACAGAAATAGAACCTCCGCAGCGTTGAATTAGCTGTTGCACCAAAGTTAAGCCCAAACCTGCACCCGTAACCTTCTTATTGGTAGTTGGTTTAGTACGATAAAAACCATCAAAAATTTTACTAATTTCTGGGGTGGCAATACCTACTCCTGTATCAATGACTAAGATTTCTATATCTTCATCGTCGTTTTTAAGAGCTGCCTGGACAAACACCCTGCCTTTAGGAGGAGTAAATTGAAGACTATTATTGAGTAAATTAATAATGATCTGTCTAAACCAAGCATTAGGACAAGAAATAGGCGGAAGATCGGCAGGAATAGTATATCCCAGCAATATCTCTTTTTCTTCGGCTAAAGGCTGATAGGTGCTGACGATTCCTGGGACAATATCATCTAAGTATAAGTATTCGGCTTCGGCAGGAGTATCAAGCTGTAATAGTTCTAGTAAGCCACCTACCAAAGAATTTTGGCGATCGCATTCGTCGCTGACTACCTTTAAGTAACGTTGACGCTGTTCTCCTTTTATTTGTTTTGATTCTAATAAACTGAGAGCAGTTTTCATGTGGGTAATAGGCGAGCGCAATTCTTGAACCAAATTATTCAGAAAATCTTCTTGTAATCCCAGTACAGTTGAGCTTTTTTCAGGAATATGACTAATTTTAGCTATAGAATCTAACTTGTTTTGAATAGATTCACTATAGCTAATCTGTTTGAGCATGAGATTGTTTAATAGCTCATGGTGAGGATTTGAATTAAACTCAACTTTAAAATCTTTTCCTGTTAAGGAACTATCTTCAGAAGCTATATTTTGTCTAACACCTGTCAATATAGCAGCAATTATTTGAGGCTCGAAACTGGAAACCATCTTTAGATATGGTTGCTGCAATCTTTTTCCTGAAGACTCAATTTTGATTTGGCTTTTCTGCCACTGAGCTAATACTAAACTACAAAAATCAGTCGATACAACAATTAAAAAAGATTCTCTTTGTAGAATAGAATTTTTATTTAGATTAACGGGGATAACTGGAGTCAGCTCCAAATTTCTTTCTAATAGAGTTAGAGCAGGATTGTTTTGTTTGCTACTGCATAAGTAAATTTGCTTAACATTACCTTCTTTCTGTAATTTTTGTACTTGCTTTAGCCAGCTTTTAGTTTGAGGTAGTTTTACCCAAACCGTTGTCGAAATTTGCTTTTCTATTAATAGATCGATAATAGAGCTAACATAGGATTTGAGGGTTTCTGCGCCAGTAGCAATGTTAACTGGAGGCTCATCTAAGTCCTGAATTAACTGATACAAAGATGATTCTGAAGTAGCAATATTCATATTTATAATAGTCGCGATATTGTATCTAGTAAAAATACGGATTAAGAAGACGATATAAATTTACGTTTCTAAATAAGAAATATTTTTCAGTAAGATTAATGAGAAATAATTAACAACTATTACAGACAATTACTTAAAGTGGCAACTACAGATTGAGCTAAAGTATCTAAATGATAACCTCCTTCTAAACCAAATAAAGGGGTCTTTGCAATTTTTAGAACATATTTGGTTAACAAATTGTAATCAGCGGGTTCTAAAGAAATTCCTGCTAAAGGGTCTTGATGATTGGCATCATAGCCAGCACTAACTATTAAAATATCGGGCTGCCAATTTTGCCAAAAGGGAACTATTTTGGTTTCAAAAGCTAGTTGATAATCCGTAATTTTGCTGCCCGCCATCATCGGCAAATTGAGAATATTTTGATGTTGACCACGATCGCTTTGATTACTGCCTGTACCTGGATAACAAGGGTGCTGATGAAGAGAACAATATGCTAGGTGAGGATTGTCGCGGACGATCGCCTCTGTACCGTTACCATGATGCACATCCCAGTCTAAAATTCCTACACGCTCGACTCCTGGCTTGGTCAAGGCATATTCAGCGGCGATCGCTGCATTAGAAAACAGACAAAACCCCATTGCCCTATCTCTGGTGGCATGGTGTCCTGGGGGACGAGATAAGACAAAAGTAGTTTGTTGCCGATTTAACACCCGATCTACCCCATCTAGCCAAGCACTAACCGCCAGCAAGGCAACATCATAGCTACGGGCAGAAATTGGTGTATCTCCATCTAAATACCCCCCTCCTGCTGCTGCTACTGTCTGAATACGATTGATGTGTTCTGGGGTGTGAATTTTTTGAATGTATGACAGTACCTTTTTTTGTTCTGGAGGAGTAGGTAACTGCCAGTCTATTTGTTCGTGCCAAGCAACTTTTCGTAGAGCTTGGGCGATCGCTGTCAGCCGTTTAGCTTTTTCAGGATGCCCGTAACCTGTATTGTGTTCTAAAAATTCTGGGGAATAAATAACTGAAATCATGGCTTATAGTTCAGACAAAGCAGAAGTCAAAAGCTTAGAGCCTAAAGCTTAAAGCTTTTGAATTAATCTAACGATATTTTCCGACCGTATCAGGACTATCCATACGGGGTAAGCCCATACTATAGTTGCGTACTCTCGCACCCAAGTTATAGCTAATTTCTCCCTTCTGTAGCAAAGAACGAATAAAGTGTTCTAGATCTGAACCAATACGACGAAGATTGTATTCACTCAAATCTTCGCCATTACTTTGTTCTACTAGGTCATCAAATTGACGATAAACTTTTTGCAGAGTATCTTCGCTCCATTTAAACTCATTATCTGGATCGATATCCAAAGTGAGAACATTGTCGCTGGGAATTAATTCATTGTTTTGGACTTCTGCACTGTAAATACGAACGTGGCGGGTAGTTGATTTGACAAGCATATTAATATTTTTTTAGAGATTATTTGATCGTAATTTTTGGTAGGCAAGCAAAATGTCATAACCTACCAAATATAATTATGCTAATTACTTATAAGCTTTAATGCACTCTTCTACTAAAGGTTTAACTGCATCTACATCTTTCCAACCTTGGATTTCAGTAGCTTTTTTTTCTAGGTTTTTGTAAGTTCTAAAAAACTCGGCAATCTCTTCTAAACGGTGAGGAGCAATATCTTTAAGAGACTTGACCTCTTTATAACGAGGATCTTCGGCTGGTACACAAAGAATTTTTTCATCGCGATCGCCACCATCGATCATTTCTAGCATACCAATGGGTCGCGCAGCAATGACACAGCCTGGGAAAGTAGGCTCATCCATAATTACCATTCCATCTAAAGGATCGCCATCATCAGCTAGGGTATTAGGCACAAAACCATAGTCATAAGGATATTTTACCGAGGCGAAAAGAACGCGATCTAAGGCAAAGGCGTTCATGTCTTTATCAAATTCGTATTTGTTTTTGCTACCGCCAGCAATTTCGATTAAAACGTTAATTACGCCAGGTTCAGGCTGTGCTGGGATAAGAGATAAGTCCATGAAATCCTCCGAATGTTAATTGATTAGCTTAAAACAATGATTTAAAGCATTTTACATTAAGCATTGAACATCAAGCAGCTAATCTAAGAACTCGGATGCTTTTTGTGTTTAAGAAACTAGAAGTAAAGCGATCGTCTAACTGGCTTAATTTTTTTAATTCCAATCAGCAAGCACTATCTTGCCAATTGCACTGCCTTTTTCAATACGCTGATGAACATTTCTCAGATTTTTGGCATTAATTGGCTTAACTATGTCGTTGCAGGTTGTGACAATTACCCCAGCTTCGATAAGCTGGCTAATTTTGTTAAGTAATTTACCTTGTTCTGCCATATCATCAGTCTGATACATAGAACGGGTAAACATCAACTCCCAAACTAAACCTGCACTCTTATTTTTCAAGACATCCATTTGCAGTGGTTTTTTATTTTCAACGATGCTACAGATGATGCCTTGGGGTTTAATTGCTTGAGCGATCGCTTGCCAATGCCCATCAGTATCGTTTAAGCACAAAATATAATCGACAGTTTCATAGCCTATTTTCGCAATTTCTTCTGCCAGATTATGACGATGATTAGCGATCGCATTTGCGCCCAGTTTCTGACACCAGGCGATCGTTTCTGGACGCGAGGCAGTAGCAATGACGTTCAGCTTGGCTAGTCTTTTAGCTAGCTGAATGGCAATAGAACCTACACCCCCAGCACCATTGATGATTAAGATCGATTTGCCTGCATCTGCACCATTTTTGCTAATGTTCAACCTTTCAAATAGAGCTTCCCAAGCAGTAATACTGGTTAATGGTAAAGCTGCTGAAGTCGCAAACTCTAGATTCTTGGGTTTATAGCCGACAATCCGCTCATCCACCAACTGAAATTTACTGTTGCTGCCAGGACGGGTAATATCCCCTGCATAATAGACCTCATCACCAGGTTGAAACTCTGTTACTTTTTCTCCTACTTCGGCTACTATACCTGCTGCATCCCAACCCAGAATTCGCGGTCGATCTTCGACTTTATCTTTTGGACTGCGAACTTTAGTGTCAACAGGGTTAACTGAAATCGCTTTGACTTCTATAAGTAAGTCATATTCCTTAGCTACAGGTCGATCAATGTCAACATCTTGCAGACTACGATCGTCTTCAATCGGTAAGTATTGGGTTAAACCAACTGCTTTCATAATTTTTGCCTCAAAAGCTAAATTGTTAAAACTGTACGAGATAATCAATAATCAGTAGACTTCTCGCACAAATCGTTATCAACTACTTTACCAAGAGGTAAAAGGGGAAAGGAGAAAGGGAAAAAGCGCACCGCACCGCTTGAGGTCTCCTCAAGCATAGGGACGGAGCAAGAATAATTAATCTATTATTCATGCAAGAGGTCTAGTAATTAATTATTTGTCAGCTTGAGATTAATTATAGATAAACCTAAAATACTTAAAAACAACACTAAACCAATTGTATTAGCGTAGCTAATATCATAGTCATATCCAAATGCCTTATCGTATAAATAATAGACTACGGTTTTAGAGCTATTTCCTGGACCACCTTTGGTCATGACATAAATTTCTTCAAATACTTTGGTAGCTGAAATGGCTGAGATTACCGCTACTAAGAATAAATAAGGACGCATTAAGGGAATGGTAATATCTAAGTGCTTTTTCCAGCTATCTGAACCGTCGATCGCTGCTGCTTCATATAGTTCTTGTGAAATTGACTGTAATCCAGCCAAATAAATCACCATGTAGTAACCTAATCCTTTCCAAATAGTTACTACCATAACGCTCCAGAGGGCTAATTTGGGATCGGTTAGCCAAGGAATACCTTCTGCCAAGCCTAGCTGCTGAAGCAACTGATTGAGTAATCCATTTTGCGTATAAAGAGCTTTCCAAGCGATTCCAGCAACAATCATCGAAATTACTACAGGAGCATAAAAAGCCGTGCGAAACCAATTTATGCCTCGCAATTTTTGATTGACCAGAATTGCTAATCCTAAAGGTGCAATTACCAAAATTGGTACTACTCCTATTAGATATAGCAATGTATTAATAGCAATTTGCCAAAACACTTTGTCTTGCCACAGTTTCCGAAAATTAGCTAAACCAATCCACTCAGGAAATTGAGTCAGATCGTACATCTGAGTAAAGCTGAGGGCAAAAGCTAACATTGCAGGTAAAAATACCGTTAATCCTAGTAAAGCGATCGCCGGTAGCAAAAACAGGTATGGAGTTAGCTTTTGTTGCTTAATCAGTGATTTTTGCAGGTTCATAAATCAGAAAGTAGGAAGTAGGAAGTAGGGAGTAAGAAGTTGTATTAGACTTTTTTTCAATACAAAATTACCATCTCTGAAATTAATTAGAATGACTATAATCAACTTGGAAGAAGTTATTTTACTGCCGACAACCTCTTAGCAATAGGCATCCGCCAGCCAGTACCGAAGGCGCGATCGGTAATCTTGATTCCTGGAGGGGCTTGACGGCGTTTAAACTCTGCACGGATAACTAATTTCATTACTTTAGCTACAGTTTCTGTGTCGTGTCCAGCCTTAACGATGTCGGCGGTTGATTGATGTAGACAAATAATGCGCTCGAGTATATCGTCTAGTATTTCATAAGGTGGCAAAGAATCAGAGTCTTTTTGTTCTGGCTTTAATTCGGCACTGGGAGGCTTAGTAATAATATTAACGGGGATTACTTCTTGTTGGCGATTGAGCCAGCGACACAGTTCAAATACCCTCGTCTTTGGCACATCAGCAATTACCGCCAAGCCACCATTCATGTCGCCATAAAGAGTGCAGTAACCGACAGCCATTTCTGACTTGTTACCCGTAGAAAGCAGCAAATAACCAAACTTGTTGGCGATCGCCATTAGCAAATTACCCCGTATCCGCGACTGGATATTTTCTTCGGCAATGCCAAATTCTGTTCCCGTAAACAAAGGATCGAGAATAGTATCATAAGCGTCCATCCCTGGCTTGATGGCTAACTGCTGGCTTTTTATCCCCAAACTATTAACCAAATCCATCGCATCGCTAACGGAATGATCTGAACTATAGGGAGACGGCATTAGTACCCCGAATACATTTTCTGCACCCAAAGCCGAAGAAGCGATCGCGGCTACCAAAGCTGAATCTATGCCCCCACTCAAGCCTAAAATAGCCTGACTAAAACCACATTTCCTGGCATAATCTTTGACTCCCAGCACCAACGCGGAAAATATCTCTTCATTACTATCTTTATCACTCAGTCTCTTTGTCACCCAGTTTCCCATAGAAGAAGACAGCAACCGATCGAACTCCACTACCACCAAGTCTGTATCAAAACTTTGAGCATGACTGACTAATTCCCCTGCACGATTAAACATCACGCTATTACCATCGAAAATCAGATCGTCATTACCCCCAACCTGATTAGCGTACAAAATGGGCTTCTGATAAGCTGTAGCTGCATGATATAGCATCGCTTCTCTTAACTTCTGTTTACCGACGCTATAGGGAGAAGCTGACAGGTTAACAATTATATCTACCCCTAACTGTGCCAATTCTTCAATAGGATTAATTTCATAGCTGCGTTTCCCCCAAAACTGTTCATCATTCCACAGGTCTTCACAGATGCTCACGCCGACCTTTAGATCGTCCAAGGTAAAATAATTGGCTTCATATCCAGGTTCAAAATAACGATCTTCATCAAATACATCATAGGTAGGCAACAAACGCTTATGAAAAATCTGCTTTATTTCTCCCTCAGCCAATAAAGCCATGCTGTTGTATAAAGGTTTTTGTCCTTTGGAGTTTGCATGAGGATTTCTTTCTACAGTGCCAACCAAGACAGCAATCTTATCTGGTAATTTCCTGGCGATCGCCTTCAGCTCTTGCGCCATCGACTCCACAAAGTCAGAATAAAGCAACAAGTCTCTGGGTGGATAGCCACACAGCGATAATTCAGGAGTAAGTAACAAACGTACGTTTTGTTTAGCAGCGGTATTAGCAGCAGCAATTATTTGTTGGGCGTTATTGGTTATATCGCCGATGGTGGGGTTAAGTTGGGCGATCGCTATTTTCATTAGTTTTGTTAATTAGATCTCTTACATGAATACATTTTCTCAATATTAGTTTTAAACTTCTGACTACGTGCAGACAAGTTCTTCGTGACTTTTGACTTTAAATGACAGAGCGATCTTTAGTATGATTCTGTTGATGAAGATTTAGGCTGTAAATATCTTGACCCCGACCAATGGCAAATTTAATTGATTGAGAAAAACTCCCCCCGCCATAAGCCAAAAATAATAACAAACTTAGGGTAATCGATCCTCCAGCCAGACAAAAGAGATAGCGGTAGAGCCTCAGATTTGTCTCAACTTCACCTGAAATTACAATTGCAGCAGCATTGATCAGCATCGGTCCACCCAAAATTAGACCCAGATCGAAGCCCATCATACAGAGGCTAAAAGATCTTCCTCGCTCCCTGGTGGCGGAGCGATCGGCTATCAAAGCGGCGATCATTGGCACCAAAATTCCATATCCAGATCCCTGTAGCATAGCTGCAAAGATTAACGTTAAAGCGTTGTGAGCTTTGTACAGTAAAATCATCGCACTCAAAGAGAAGACTAAGCTATAGGTAATAAAAATCCCTCGTCCCCAATGGTCAGATCGAGAACCAGCTAAACAGCGGATCAAAAAAGTAAATATTGCCATGACGGTAAAAAACCAACCAGGACTTAAGTTAACCGCCATTGAGCGTATATAAGGCGAAACATAGGTTTGCAGTCCACCAACTGAGATACCAACTAATGTCATAACTACTGAAGGTATACGCAGATAGGGTTTAGTAAATATGTGCCAAAATAGGCGATGACTTTTCTTCGGTTGCTCCAGAGGCGATCGCTTTGGTAAACAGCAAGCAGTCAGCACTGCTCCGATTCCTAAAGCTGAAGCTGCCACAAAGGAGATTGCATACTGATTTGTTAGCTCTAGCAATCCTCCGCCAATAATAGGTCCGAAAGCAAGTCCCAGGGGTTGCTGCAAGCTCATATATCCCATGATTTCACCTCGGTTTGCCACTGGAACTAAGTCGGCAACAAATGTCAGGTAAGCAGAGGCAAATCCAGCCAGACTAACGCCATGAACAATTCTGACTACAATCATAATTGGCATCGTTGGCGGGATTAAATATCCGACTGGTGCGATCGCCATTGCTGACATACCAATTATAAGAGCCAGCTTGCGACTATGTAAGTCTGACAGCTTGCCTAAGACGGGGCGGGAAAGCAAAACACCAATACCAAAACTAGCAATGACAATTCCTAACTGAAATGGCTCTAGACCAATATCTTCTAGGTACAAAGGTAAGGTAGGAAACATACAGGCCAAGCTTGACCAAAACAGCAGACCAGAAATAAATAATATTCTGAGAATTTGCTTAGTCTCTAAAGAAAGAGAACGAAAGTTCTTAAACAATAGTTATACTAAATCCGATTGACAAAGCTTGAAGCTTAAATTCTGTTCAATCCAAAACGGTCTTTGCCTCTAATCAAGATGCCTTTCCACTTATCCAGAGTAAGATTAACGATATTATTAGTTCGGTAAAGATGACCCTCATTCAACATCTTGTCCGTATATACACGAGTATGAGTGGGAACAATCCGACCGTTTATCGCCCAACGCCATTCTTCTTGTTGATTATCCAGGGAACTATGGAGTGCGCGCTCGCTAAAAATGAAAAATTGACCTGCTTTCATCTCCACGACATTAACATCTTCGGGTTTGATTTCGTGTTTGAGGGTAACAGACATAGTTCCGAGGCGATTTGCTTCTCTTTTGGCATTGGGATCTGCCTTAAATTCTTGCCCACCCATAACAGGATAGATATCGCGATGACTCCCTCTTACCAAAGCCATAGGAGCTTTATCTCGTGGAGTATCAGTAAGGGCAATCCAAACGGTCAACTGAAATAGTTGCGACGGGTCTTGGGGTTGCACTACATTCTCTGCCATATTGTCAAATAGGTAGGTTGTTGCCTGATGCCAAGGAGTACCACACATTGACTTCGATTTGGGAAAAAACTGAGTCCTCCACAAGACTAAATCAGGCCCTAGAAGCTGCGCACATCTTTCTGTAACCTCTGGACTTTTAAATAAGGAAAGCAGAGCGTCATCTTCTAAATGGCGATCGCGCCAGTTCATTTTCTTTTGACCCATCTCTCTGTTACTGAGGATGGCATCTCCAGAATTATTATTGACGTTTTCCTCTTGAGTCAAACCGATTTCGTAATCGCCATCTTCATAAGAATAGATTTTTGAAGGACTTTCGGCAATTTCAATTGCGTGCTGTTTCAACGTCTCGGCTTCCTCTGGAGACATCAACGTAAAAGGTCCGATAAAACCTTTGTCGTAAAAATTACGGATTTCTTCTTCTGTAAAGTGATATTCTTCGGCGACCTTTACCTTTGGTTGGTATGAATTTGGTTCCCGCAAAGGAACATAGTAATCACCAAATACTTCTCTGCCATTGGTCTTAAAAGTAAGCCAGAACATCTTATTGTTCCAACCAACTGGTAATCTGTCCCTAGTATCTTTGGATAAGAAACCGTGGAGAAACTTGAGCTTAGAGAGAATATATAGCGCAGTCCATCTAATCCGAAAAAATCCTTTACCAGTAACTAGCCTCATGATTTAATTTTCTCCGTTAAAAATGAAGGGTTGTGCAAAATCATCTGTTTATGATGGGAACTACATACAAGTAGAAGAGTATTGAGCTAGGTTAAAAAATTGTTATGCCCGCTGCTGAATGTTTCTAGTTAAGACAGTGGTTGAACTCTAGCAGAAATTACGTAGAATGCACGACTAAATTGCCAATTTGGTAGCTCAACTATTAGAAAACTTTAGACGTGAAATTGAGGGTAAATCTAAAAATTATTTTAAATTTACAGTCTCACGTTATCATCAATTTGAAATTTAAAACTAGGAAAAATTTTTTCCGCGCTTATCGATATAAAGTTAATTATTCTGGTTTTTCTGTATTTTTTGATACATACTGGGTCTTTTGCATCTTTGATTTACTAAATATTATTATTAGCAAACAGCTTTATTATCAATGCTATTGATCGATTATAAAGTTACATTTTGTTACCTTGTAATTAATGAGAAATAATTATATGTTTCAAAATTTAAATTAGTAATTTGAATTACATTATTTAAGAAAAGTGATGTATAAGTACAGGTAGCTCAGTACATCTACGCAAGTAATTATGCTGTAACGCAACTGATGACCGTAAATGTAGTGCTAACAAAACTTTGAGAAGTATTTAATGATGAATCTATTCCGCTGCTTTGCCTTGATACCGGCTGGATTAACTCATGCCAAAGTGGCGATCGCTGCTGCCAGGGCTGGAGGAGTAGGGTTATTAGATTTGGAATTTAGTCACAAAAATGAACAAGAATTAGTTCTAAGTAATTGGCAGCAGTTGCTGAACTTTACCAAGCCTGAGGAAGAGATTGGCTTGCGCCTCAAGGAAAATCAAGTTGCTCACTACAAAACTTTACTGAGTGATTTTGCTAAAAGGTCGCACTGGTTAGTGATTTGCGACTGGTCAATTGATTCATTGCCATCATGTTTGGCAGCTTTACCTGAATTACCTAATCGGCAAATACTCCTCGAAGTTTTTAGCCTAGAAGAAGCGATAAAACTGGAGTCTAATGGGATTCAGGTTTCAGGACTAGTAGCAAAGGGACATGAAGCAGGAGGCTGGGGTAGCGATACCTCAGCCTTTATTTTGACTCAACAACTGTGCCAAGCAGGATCTACGCCTATTTATGTCCAGGGCGGGATTGGCATACATACAGCAGCAGCTTGTCGAGCTGCGGGAGCTGCGGGAGTATTTCTCGATGACCAACTATGGTTAATGCCAGAATCACCGCTGACGGTTCAAATGCGCGGTTATCTAAAAAATCTCAACGGGCAGGAAGCAATTATTGTAGGAGAACGTTTGGGGCAATCTTATCGAGTTCTTTCCCGTCCTGGTTTTCGCCAAGTTGAAGTACTTCAATCTCTGGCTGAAGAATTAGAAGTCCAACAGGGAGATTCTCCAACCAGAACGAGAGTTTGGCGACAGCAAGCCGAGGCTCTTATAGGCTGGGGAGATCCTCGTACCGTTGCTTGTCCCATGGGGCAAGCTGTAGGATTAGCAGCCAAGTTTGCGGGTCTATATAAAACTACCGGGCGCTTAATCCAGGCTTTGCTTAAAGCCAGCGAAGAACACATTCAAAAGGCAAAAGAACTGCGCCCACTCCAGCCTGATTCGCCATTAGCAGTTTCCCACAAAACCAAGTTTCCGATCATGCAAGGTCCCATGACCAGAGTTAGTGACGTGGCTGAATTTGCCCAGGCGATCGCTCAGGGTGGAGGTTTACCGATGCTAGCTTTAGCGATGATGCGTCAATCCCAGGTACAAACATTACTCACCCAAGCTCAGAAATTAATGGCAGGACGTTCCTGGGGGGTGGGGATTTTGGGCTTTGTTCCTCATGCTTTACGCGAAAAGCAGCTAGAGGTTATCCGCGCTATCAAACCTCCTTTTGCTATCATAGCTGGAGGTCGCCCCGATCAGGCTACAAAGCTTGAAGCAGAAGGGATTGCTACCTATCTTCACGTGCCGACACCAACCTTGCTCAAGATATTTTTAGAGGCAGGAGCAAGAAGATTCATTTTTGAAGGGCGAGAATGTGGCGGTCATGTAGGTCCCTTGAGCAGTTTCGTGCTTTGGGAAAGTATGATTGATGCTTTACTGCAACATACGCCATCGGGCACAGAGTCTGAAGTTCACGTTTTCTTTGCAGGGGGCATTCACGATGGTCGCTCCGCAGCAATGATTTCTTGTATGGCAGCCCCTTTAGCCGAGAGAGGATTTCGGATTGGAGTGCTGATGGGTACAGCCTACACCTTGACTAATGAAGCAGTTCAACATGGAGCGATCGTCCCAAAATTTCAGACTGAAGTTTTAGCCTGTAAAAAAACTGTGAACTTGGAAACTGGACCTGGACACGCTAGTCGCTGTGCAGTTACACCATTTGCTTTAGAGTTTTATGAAACCCGTCGCCTTATGACGGCGGCAGGAGAATCTACAGAACGAATCAAAGAAGCTTTAGAAGATCTGACTTTAGGTCGTCTGCGTGTTGCATCCAAAGGTCTGCAGCGGGATGCCACAGGTGACATAGTAACTGTCGAAGAAGAGCGACAGGTCGCAGATGGTATGTATATGATTGGTCAGGTAGCAACTCTAAGAGACGAGCTATATAGTGTTCAAAAACTACATGAAGATGTCTGCGTAACTGGAACAGATTATTTATCCCAACTGACCTCAAGTTCAGCGAACTTTAGCTCTAGCAAGCAGGCAGATATTGCCATTGTAGGCATAGCAACATTATTGCCCAAAGCGAACAATCCACAGCAGTATTGGGAAAATATACTTAACAAAGTGGATGCAATCACCGAAATTCCTCAGTCAAGATGGGATTGGCGTATCTACTATGATGAAGATCGCCATGCCAAAGATAAGATTTATTCCAAGTGGGGTGGGTTTCTCGATGATGTCGTCTTCGATCCGCTGCGCTTTGGGATTCCGCCCAAGTCTCTAAAATTTATTGAGCCGATGCAGCTAATTACGTTAGAAGCTGTTCGCCTGGCATTGATTGATGCTGGTTATGAAGATGGAAATTTTGATCGAGAAAATACCTGCGTGATTCTTGGCTGTGGTGGTGGTGTGGGCGATTTGGGTCAACAATATGCAGCTCGTTCAGAAATTCCGCGAATCATTGGTTCGACTTCAGCAGAATCCTGGGAACGTTTACCAGAATGGACGGAAGATTCTTTCCCTGGAATGTTGTTGAATGTAGTTGCGGGTCGAATAGCTAGTCGCTTCGATCTTGGTGGCTCTAATTTTACGGTTGATGCAGCCTGTGCATCCTCTTTGGCAGCTATTGACTTGGCAGCTAAGGAACTTGTGACTGGGCAAGCCAATGTCGCCATTGCAGGCGGAGTCGATACCGTTCAGAGTCCATTTGCCTTTTCTGCCTTTAGCAAAACCCAAGCCTTGTCTCCTAGAGGAAAATGCCACAGTTTCGATCAAGATGCGGACGGAATCGCTATTAGTGAAGGTACTGGCATAGTTGTCTTAAAGCGTTTAGCAGATGCAAAGAGAGATGGCGATCGCATTTATGCTGTGATCAAGGCAGTTTCTAGCTCCAGCGATGGAAAAGCCTTGGGACTAACCGCACCTCTGCCTGCTGGTCAACAAAGAGCTTTCCAAAGAGCCTATAGCCAAGCAGGATTCTCCCCCAGCACTATCGATCTATATGAGGCTCACGGCACGGGAACTTCCGTAGGGGACAGTGCAGAATTAGAGACTTTATTGCAGGCTCTTCAAGATCATCAGGCAACCAGTAAGTCTTGCGCTATTGGTTCAGTCAAAACGATGATTGGTCATACCAAAAGCTCGGCTGGAGCAGCAGCTCTAATCAAGGTGGCACTCTCTCTGCACCATCGAGTTATGCCTCCTCATCGCAATGTCGAAAATCCTTTAGAGCCGATTCAGGATGAGAATAGCCCCGTTTATCTAATTAAAGATGCTCGACCTTGGATTGCTTCTCCCAATTATCCCCGTAGAGGCGCGGTGAGTGCGTTTGGATTTGGTGGTACAAATTTTCATGCGGTACTAGAAGAATATAGCCATAGCTTAAGCCCTGAAATTCCAGGAGGAGATGCTTGGAGCCACGAATTAATTTTATTATCGGCTGCGGATCAAAACGACTTACAGCATCAGGCACAAACTTTATTAGCTGCCTTAGAAGCAGGAGCTGCTCCTAGACTAAGGGATTTAGCGTACACTTACGCTTTAGAATTTGAGCGGTGCGATTTAAAAATAGGGTTAAGCATCGTCACCGATGGATTAGAAGCGTTAAAATCTGCTCTAGCTATTGCTTTAGATTCTCTTAGGGGAAGTAGAACCGTCCCTCTACCCCCCTTTATTAAAATTATTACCAGAAATGAGGCTCTGGCCTCAGGAAAAGTAGCTTTTCTGTTTCCTGGACAGGGATGTCAGTATCCACAAATGGGAAGAGAAGCAGCCTTATATTTACCAGAAGTAAGAAAAGCGATTGAGGTAGTTGATGCCAAGATACAGGGAACACTGCCTAAATTAATCAGCCAGTATATTTATCCCCCAGGTACTTATTCCTCAGCAGACGAAGCAAAACAAATTAAGGATTTGCGGGCAACCCAAGTTGCACAGCCCGCCCTTTGTGCTTTAGAAACTGGTCTACTGGCTTTCACTAAAAGGCTGGAGTTAAAAGCCGATATGGTAGCGGGACACAGCTATGGTGAATATACCGCGCTTATGGCAGCAGGATGCTTGGCAGCAAAAGACTACATCAGCCTTTCTGCTTTAAGGGGACACATCTGCGCTCAAGCTTTTGCTGAGTCAGAAGGCGCTATGGCAGCAGCCAGACTTTCGAGAGAAGAGATTCTCAAACGCCTAGAAAACGTCAATGAGGTACGCCTAGCAAACCATAATGCGCCTCTACAGGTGATTATTTCTGGTAAGCGGCTGGGCGTTGAGCAGGTCGTCAATTCTATGAGAAATGAAGGGCTTCAAGTCAAAATGTTAGACATTACAGGAGCTTTTCACACGCCATTTATGACATCAGCCGCCGAACAATTAGCGATCGCCATTAAGCAAACTGCCATCAACGTTCCGCAAATACCTGTTTACAGCAATGTAACCGCTAGGGCGTACGATTCTAAACCCTCCGCTATCAAGGAGCAGCTAGCTCAGCATATGCTCGCTCCAGTAGAATTTGTTCAGCAAATTGAACAGATGTATGCCGATGGAGCTCGTGTTTTTATTGAGATTGGACCGAAGAGCGTATTAACCAAATTGACCACCATGATTATGGAAGGTAAAGAGCATCTCAGTGTTTCCTTGGATGGCAATGGCGGAGGTCTGAATGGGCTTTTACAATCTTTGGGTCAGTTAGCGATTTTAGGCGTGAAACTTAATTTATCTGCTTTATTTGCAGAACGCGATGTAAATGTCCTAGATTTATCTCGTTTGGTGGCGACAACCAGCAAGCCTCCACTCCCCAGAACTGCTTGGTTGGTCAATGGCGGAACTGCCAGACCACACACAGAAGCAGTTGGTCATCCAGGTCAGCGTCCTCATCTAAATTATGAAACATTTCAGCAAACCCAGGAGCAAACAACCAAATCACAACCTATTCAAGCTAAATTTGCGCCAAATTCCCAACCTCATCTTTTGACTTCGCTCAAAGAAGATAGAGGGCGAATACCCCAGCAAGTTGCCGTCAGACCAAGCAGTTTTCAATCACCTATTCATGTTCAGTCAGGATCTAGTCCAGTTGACAATGGTTTCTCCCATTCAAAACTCCCTTTAACTAAGCATTCTTTCAAGCAAAATTTATCCCACCAGGCTAATCGTCCTAATCTCACTATGACCCAAGAAAAATCCATAGCTTTAGAGGCATATCAAGCTTATCAAGAAACTATGCGCCAGTTTCTTTCAGTACAAGAGCAGGTAATGCGGCAGTTTTTAGCTAGCATTCAAGGACAGCCAAATTCAACTTCTCAGTCTCTTAGAAGCCAGTCAATAGCTGATTCTCCTTTGAGTCTTCCCCAAACATCTGAGCCTAATTTCAATGGCAGAAAAATCCCATCAATGTCCGCGCCACCGATAATTTATTCTGCTCCTGTTTCCAATGGCGCAAGCTCATTATTCTCTTCTGCTCAATCTCCAGAGACGAGAGCATCTATTACCCAAAACCAATTTCAGCCCGTAGCTGCTGCTTCCTCAAATATTCCCATGATGGGGTCACAAAAATCAAATGGGCGGAGTAGTAGTTCGCCCACCACAACACTACCAAATATTAATTCTGTTTCTGTTCCCTTTTCTACTCAAGCACCAACAATCTTAACTCCTGGGAATAGTTCAGGAAAATCTGCTTCTTCAAGAAATCCTGCCTCGTTTGATCGTGCTAGTCTAACTACCCAGTTGCTAAGCTTAGTCAGTGATCTTACTGGTTATCCTTCAGATATGCTAGGGCTAAACCAAGATCTAGAAGCAGAATTAGGAATCGATTCTATTAAGCGAGTGGAAATAGTCGGTTCATTATTAAAAAGTCTTCCCGCCCAGCAAGCCGACAGGTTAAATCGGCAAATGGAAAACTTAACTAGCGTTAAGTCTCTTAATGCACTCATCGAGCAATTATTAGCTGTACTTTCTCCTAGCTCTTTTGAGACTGAGAATAATTCACTAGTTTTGGGGAATAATTCTGGTGCATCATCCGCTTTGATTTCTCTCCCAGCTTTTGATCGAGCTAGCTTGACCGAACAGTTACTGAAGTTAGTCAGTGAACTTACTGGTTATCCTGCAGATATGCTAGGGCTAAACCAAGATCTAGAAGCAGAATTAGGTATCGATTCTATTAAGCGAGTGGAAATAGTCGGTTCATTGCTAAAAAGTCTTCCCGCCCAGCACGCCGACAGGTTAAATCAGCAGATGGAAAGCTTGACAGCAGTTAAGTCTCTCAATGCACTCATCGAACAATTGCTAGCGTCAATTGAGGGGGATTTTCGCCTGGGAAAGCCTAGAGTCGGAGGTGGTGTGGGAACAAATTCTAGTTCTACTTTAACTCTGACAAATTTAATCGAACAGACTCCTCGCTACCTGATGCAGGCAGTTCAGGAAGACTTGCCTTCTAGAGAAGCACTATGTCTTCAAGGACTTTTTCTGATTACTGAAGATTCTTGTGATTGTGCTTCTATTGTGGCAGAGCAACTACAAAGTAAAGGGGCAATCTGTGCTATTTTGCCTCGCACAACTTTGCTTAATCGACAAAGCATTAAAGCATCTGTCGATCGGCTTCGTCAACGTCACGGTTCGATAAAAGGTATCGTTCATTTGGCGGGAATAACCACAGCCGATCTTCCTGAAAGTTTGTCTGAGTGGCGAAACTCAGCAACTGTTCAGGTCAAGAATTTTTATTATCTTCTACAGCTATGTTCTCAAGACCTCCAGACAGCAGGTAAAAACCAAGAGGCATATATACTCTCTGCATCAACCTTAGGCGGAGCCTTTGGGCGTTCTCACTCAAAAGTGGGCTTACCAACCACTGGCGGAGCGGTAGGAATTCTTAAAACCTTAGTCAAAGAATGGGCTGGAGTACAGGCGATCGCGGTAGATTTTGAGCCTCACAGCGACGCTCAAACCTTAAGTAATTTCGTCGTTCAGGAACTTCTAATAGGCGATCGCCTGGAAGTTGGTTATCCCCAAAATCAGCGCACTATTTTTAAAACTGTTCTGGCACCACTAAGCACAGCTAGCAATCCAATTTTAACCCCAAAATCTGACTGGGTGATCTTAGTAACTGGTGGCGCAAGAGGCATAACTGCGGAAGTGGCAGAGGCGATCGCTCAGGCAAAAATGACCTTAATCTTGGTCGGACGTTCTCCCCAACCTGCTAGTGAATCACCAGTAACGCAGGGAATTGACGACTCTGCCACCCTAAAACGCATACTGATTAAGCAAGCCATTGAGCAACAAATTAAAGTTACTCCAGCCCAGATTGAATCTACAATTCGTCAAATTCTCAGAAACAGAGAAATTTTGCTTAACATTAAACGCCTGGGTAATAGTGGGGCGCAAATCAAATATCTAAGTGCCGATGTTCGCCAAGAAAACGAATTAAAAACAATCATCGAGGAAATTTATCAACGCTATGGGCGTTTAGATGCAGTAATTCATGGAGCAGGAGTAATCGAAGACAAGCTAATTGTTGATAAAACTCCAGAATCATTTGAGCGTGTTTTTGATACTAAGGCAGATAGTCTTTATATCTTGGCGCGACATCTGCGACCAGAGACGCTCAAATTACTGGTGATTTTTAGCTCTGTAGCTGGTCGTTATGGTAATCGAGGTCAATCAGACTATGGCTCGGTCAACGAAGTTATTAATCGTTTTGCCTGGCAACTTAATCATCAGTGGTCTTCTACGCGAGTTGTAGCAATTAATTGGGGTCCTTGGGATACTACTGGAATGGCTTCTGCTGAAGTGAAGCGTCAATTTCGCCAGCAACAAATTATTCCTATCCCCTTAGCTTCAGGGCGACAGTTTTTTCTTCAAGAAATATTACATGGCTGTTTAAACTCAGCGGAAGTGATTGCTGGAGAGGGACCCTGGGAAATATCTGAAGCAGCACTGGCAAACGAAAATAGCAAAAACAAGATATCAAAAGCCAAGGACGATTCAATTTCAAACTATCCACTGATACGTTCTGAGCTGCAACTCAAGCCAAATGGCAGCGTTATTCTAGATCATGCTTTGACAGTAGCTAGCGATCCTTACCTTTTGGATTATCAAATAGGTGGTCTGCTGGAATTAAGCCCTGTAGTTGCTCTAGAGTGGATCGCCGAATTTGTCCAGAAGGCTTGGTCAGACTGGGCAATAGTCGAAGTCAGAGATTTAAAAGTTCTCCAGACATTGACGATTGAACCCCAGTCAAGCAAACTCATTAGCATTAAAGCTCGTGCTTCGACTCACGCTGATTCAAGCTCACTTTCTGTTCCCGTCGAACTTGTCAATACACAAGAAAATATTTCTTACTATCGCGCCTCAGTTTTATTACGCCCTCAATTAGCAGAGACTTCCCAAGTACCATTTACTGCTTTGAAGCAGGGAAATAATCTCGATGCACATACTATCTATCAGCAGCACTTATCCAAAAAGCAACGCCTTCAACTAATTAATCAAGTTAATTACCTCAATAATCAAGGGCTTGATGCTCAAGTAAACCTGAGCAATCCTCAAGGCTGGCTTAATTCTTTAAAATTGCCGAAACCGCGTTGGTTGTTCGATCCTGGATTAATTGATACGGCATCCCAGCTAGCTACTATTTGGGGAAAAGAACAGCAAAATCTAAAGATTTTGCCAGCAGCTTATTTTAAAACTGTAACTCGTTATTATCAGCCTACTGTTATGGCTACTCTAAATGCTGCTCTGCGCATAACTCAAGTTGAGCAAACTACTCTGACCTATGATGTAGTCTTTTTTGACCGACAAAATAATGTTCATTTTCATTTAGAAAATATTGTCAGTCCCTGTAATAGTTAATCTACTCCCTCAGCAAATCAATGATGAATTCTGTTTCTGCTTCTAGCGATATTGCAATTGTCGGTATGTCTGCATTGTTTCCCCAAGCCGAAAATCTACAGGTTTATTGGCAAAACATTCTCAATAAAGTAGATGCAATTACCAAAGCACCAGATAATTGGGCGTTATCTTTTTGCGATCCTCAGTCTACAGAGAATGACAGAATTTATACTCGCTTGGGAGGATTTTTGGGAGAATTAGCAGAATTCAATCCCTTAGACTTTGGTATTATGCCAAACTCTATAGATGGAGGTGAGCCAGATCACTTTTTAGCTCTCCGCTTGGCTTCCCAAGCTCTCCAAGATGCAGGTTACTTAGACAAAGATTTTAACCGAGAGCGGACAGGAATTATTCTGGGGCGAGGAACATACGTCAATCGTGGCTATGATAATTTGCTACAGCATGGACAAATTGTCGATCAAACCTTAGATATATTGCATCAGCTTCTGCCAGAGCTAGATCGGAATCTATTAGGACAAATTCGCAGTCATCTCAAATCTTCTTTGCCTCCCTTTACCGCTGAAGTAGCTCCAGGATTTGTGCCTAACGTTATTACTGGACGTATTGCCAATCGTTTAGATTTTAAAGGCCCTAACTATATTGTTGATGCAGCCTGTTCCTCGTCTTTAGTAGCAGTAGATGCAGCGATCAGAGAACTGCAAAGCGATCGCTGTGATTTGATGTTGACAGGTGGAGTTCATGCCTCGACTCCGCCTCAAATCAACATGGTCTTTTGTATGCTTAAAGCATTATCCCATGGCAAGCTAAGACCTTTTAGCAGTAATGGAGATGGCACTTTGCTAGGGGAAGGAATGGGAATTTTAGTTTTAAAACGCTTGGCAGATGCTGAACGGGACAACGATAGAATATACGCTTTATTAAAGGGCGTAGGTTCATCAAGTGACGGCAAAGCTCTAGGACTTTTGGCACCACGCATGGAGGGAGAAGTCATTGCTTTAGAGCGAGCTTATACTAGCAGCAAAGTAGATCCAAAGTCAGTGGGGCTAATTGAGGCTCATGGAACGGGAATTCCTTTAGGAGATCAAACTGAATTTAAATCACTAAGCCAATTATTTGGCTCGCGCACTAGTCCATTACCAACCTGTGCTGTAGGTTCAGTCAAATCTATGATCGGACACTGTATTCCCGCAGCAGGCTCTGCAAGTTTAATTAAGGTTGTTTTAGCTCTATATCATAAAGTTTTACCTCCGACTTTGTGTGAGGAGATCAATCCAGAACTAGAGATTCATAAAACTCCCTTCTACATCAATACTGAGACTCGTCCTTGGATTCATGGAAAGACCGACTCACCAAGAAGAGCTGGCGTTAACTCCTTCGGATTTGGAGGAGTAAATACCCACGCTATAGTCGAAGAATATACTGGCACTAAATCTAAGCCTTTAGAACAGCTGCATAAAACTTGGACTTCAGAGCTACTGATGTTTCAAGCTCAAGACCTAGAATCTCTTCATTCCCAAGTGGAGAAGCTACAAGAATTTATGCTTAACCAGCTAGATTTTTCCTTGGCCGACCTTGCCTATACTTTAGCTACTAATATTTCAGATCGAGGTCAGTATCGCCTTGCTCTAGTGGTTAGCGACCAAGAAGATTGCCAAAAGAAAATCAAGCAAATACTAAGTAAATTAGCAGATCATAGTCGGCAACCTCTTAAAACCCGTGGCAGTATATATTTTGCCCAAGGAAGCTCTCTGGCAAACTCGGAAAAGACAGCTTTATTATTCCCAGGAGAAGGTTCTCAGTATCCGAATATGTTGGCAGATCTTTGTCTATATTTTCCTCAAGTTCGCGCTTGGTTTGATTTTCTAGATCGAACCTTTGGTGAACAAAGAGATTCACCCCCTAGCAGTTTTATTTTTCCCCCTCCATCGATCAATTTGACATCGGAGGAACAACTACAAGCTCAGCAAAAACTATTCAGCATGGATTTGGCCTCAGAAACAGTTTTTATTGCCAGCCTTGCACTCCATGAACTTTTAACTTCATTGGGTGTTAAGGGAAAAATTGCCGTAGGTCATAGCACGGGAGAAAGTACTGCATTAGTGGCCTCGAACACCATTAAGTTGGAGAACAAAGAAGAGCTAAGCACCATGATGCAGCACCTTAATCAGATTTATCAAAATCTAGCAGGCGAAGATGCTATTCCCAAAGGTGCGTTACTTTCTGTTGGAGCAGTTTCTTCTGAGTTTTTGCAGCAACTTCTAGGAGAATTTTCAGGACGCATACACTTAGCTATGCACAATTGTCCCAACCAAGCTATTATTTTTGGTAGTCAAGCTGATATTGAGTTGACAATAGACAAGGTTAAAGCAGTCGGCGGAATATGTAGTCTTTTGCCTTTTGATCGAGCTTATCATACTCCTTTGTTTAAAAATGTCAGCCAAGCATTCCAATCTTTTTATGATGCTATTAAAGTTGGTTCAGGTAATATTCGTCTTTATTCTTGTGTCAAAGCTGATTATTTTTCCGAGGAGCCAGCAGAAATTAGAGCATTAGCAGCTCAACAATGGTCTAATTGCGTAAGATTTTCTCAGACAATTGAAACCCTTTTCCATAATGAAGGTATTCGCACTTTTGTCGAGGTCGGTCCAAGCAGCAATCTAACGGGCTTTGTCAATGATGTTCTACGCAAACAAGAATATCTAGCACTATCAAGTAATCATCAACGCAAGTCTGGTTTGGCTCAATTACAAAACTTACTAGCATCTTTGTTTGTTCATGGAGCATCATTAAATTTTAGTCCCCTCTACCAACATCGGAATTTAAATTACTTAGATTGGGAACTCTCAAAATCGGCAAAGCTAGATAAGAAGCAGCCTAATAGTTGCATTCTTGATTTAACTATGCCAGTCATGAGTCTCTCTCCAGAATTCGTAGAAGAGGTTCGGGCTAAAGTATTAGGACGAAGAGAAGTTATTTCAAATTCTTCTGCACCTATTCCACTCAATTCTCTGTCAAATTCATCTCAGCCTAAAGAACAATTGATTGATAATCCACTTCCTAGTGGCAATTATTTAGAGGCAGATTTAGAGACGGATTTGCGATCGCCCCAATCAGCTCCTTTATCTAGTCTTGAATCTGGCAGCTTATCAAGTTTTGAAGTATCAAATCCCGATCTAAGTGTTTCAGATGCAGGTCAACTGTCTTTTATTCATCAGCACTTTGACTTAATGCGTACTTTTCTAGACAGTCATAGCCGCATTTCTAGTCAGCTCTTTGACAACCATATATTTAGCCAGCCAGATAATTCAATTGAAGATCGCGCAAGTGAAAAGTCAACTAGCACAAACATCGAGCATAGTAATAGAGTAAATCCTTTTCCTCTCATAGGTCAGATTCGACAGCAGGGTGACGGATTTTTTTATAGTGAAAGATTATTCACCCTAGAAGAAGATATTTTTCTCTACGATCACACCATAGGTGGAAAATTATCTAATTTCCATCCTGAGCTAAATCCTTTACCAGTCATACCATTTACGGTAAGTTTGGAAGTAATAGCCGAAGCAGCGGTTTACTTAACAGATAATCAGTATGTAGTAATCGGCATGGAAAATATGCGGGGATATCGTTGGTTAAGTCTAGATCGCGATGCCTTACTGTTAGGTATTGAGGCTCAAAGACTCTCTGAACAAGAATCCCACAGCTCTAAAGTCCAGGTCAAATTCTTTCAATATACCAATAACGATGTTGTCGATCGCCATTTGGTGTTTGAAGGTACGGTTAACTTGGCAGTTCAGTTTCCAAATCCACCTTCACCGATGGCGTTTACCTATGATTCTTGGACAGCCTCTCGTTGGTCTGATAGCCAACTATATCAAACGGGTATGTTCCATGGTCCTCGTTTTCAAGGAGTAACACACATAAGAGGCTGGAATAAACAAGAAATTGAAGCTGAGTTGAAGGTTATCGAGATTGATGATTTTTTTCAAACATCACCTCCGCCTATTTTCCAAATTGACCCTGGCTTACTGGATGCTGCTGGGCAATTGGTAGGTTATTGGGTATTAGAACAGTCTGAGCCAGATTTTAATGTATTTCCTTTTAGAGTAACTGCTTTTCAGCAGTATCGACCTCCTTTAGCTGCTGGAAGCGTTGTTATCTGTAGAGGATTTATCGAATTTGTGAGCGATTCACAGACAACAGCAAATTTTGACTTTTTTGACCAAGATGGTCAGGTAATTGCTCGTTTATCAGGTTGGCAAGACCGATATTATCGAGTTCCTCTTCGCTACTATGAATGTCGATTACATCCTACAACTGCATATCTGTCTAATTCTTGTGCTTCGAGTAAATCAGGATATGTTTGTCGCCGAATTGAACCTTTTTCCGAAAGGTTTTTGAATGACTCTTGGGGAATTTGGAAAAGAGTATTAGCTCATCTAATTCTTAATACTGCCGAAAGAGATTACTGGTATCAGCTGCCAGATAAAGGTCTTGAGCAGGTAAATTGGCTTCTAGGAATTATTACAGTCAAAGATGGAATCCGCGAGTGGGCAGAGAAATATTTTCAACTTGCTCTTGCTCCTGTTGATATTGAAATTCTCTCGACTTCGGCAGGAACGATCTATGCTCGTTGCCCGCAAATCGAAGAAATTACTAATATGCCCGCGATTAGTTTTGGCTGTAATGAAAATGGCGAAATATTTGGATTTTGTAATCCGCCTATTCTATCCACCATTGATTCAAATTAGTCTTTGATAATTACTTGTTCTGAAGATGAATTAAATGTATAGACCAAACTATAACCGTTTTCGACAAGATCTTACTGTTGTATTGAATACGGATGCAGGAAATGATGCCATTAGCTATTTCGTTAAAAATCCATCATCCAAACAAATATTTGAGTTTGTTCCTGAAGAAATTTATATTTGTCTATTGATGAATGGTAATCTAACACCAACAGAAATAATAAGCAGGTTTGAAGAAAAGTTCAACTATCGATTAGAATCATCAGAATTTAAGTTCTTTTCGACTTTTCTAGATGAATCAGACTTATTAGAAACTTATCACCGAGAACCTGTTTTGAGTGCTGTTCAGGACAATCATGGTTCTACCCAATTTTCGACAGACAAGATTGACGACGAACCGAGCAAAACTTATCAAAATTATGCCAACAGCCTTGTCTCTAAATTTGAAAATCAGCACAGCAATAATCAGGAACAAAAGAAAAACGAACAGTATAAGTTTTCACTTTTTAATCCAGATCCTTTATTTAAGACGCTGTTGATTGTTTCTCAACCATTTTACTTGCTGCTGTCTATCTGGTTATTTCTTCCCGTATTTATTCTCTCAATATTAACCCTACTATATAACTCTTCAGATTTTATACTTGACCTTAATTTTTTCATTAAAAATCTACCTTTTTTTCAAAGATTGACCCTGAGTTTACTTTTGGTCAACATGAGTAGTAAGGTTGTACAGGGAGTAACAATAATATTTCATGGAGGAAAAGTTGGTGATTTTGGCTGTAAATTAGAGTTTGGATTTTTTCCTTTGTTTTATATCAATAAACAAGGAATTAAAAAATTAAGCAGGACAGCAAAGCTAAGCATATTTTCTGCTCCTATTTTCTACCGCTTGAGTTTATTCAGCCTTTGTATTTTAACTTGGTTTCTCACCAGAGCTACTCAGAGTGGTTTAACGACTTTAGTATTAACGTTCTCACAATCTGCAATGATTGGCTTGCTCATCGATCTAAGTCCCTTTTGGAAATCCTCTAATGGCTATCTGTGGTTAACAACATATTTCAATATATATCGGCTTTATGACCGTGCAATGCAGGTTGGAGCTATGACATTGGCACGTCGCCCATTACCCAAAAAATTATTGGGACGAGAAAAAATTGTACTATACTCCTACGTCATATTATTTGTCTTATTAATAACTTCAATAATCATTAGTCTTGCTATTCCTATCGCCACCCTATTGGAAAAGCAATTTCAAGGTACAGGTGTTGTTTTGTTCTGTTTGCTATTAGCCCTTATTTTAAGATGGTATCGTCATGAATCCTCAAAATGAAAACGGCAAAAAAAATTCGTTGACAACTCCAAGCAATTCCAATCTATCTCCACCAAGAGTCAAAGGAGATATCGTCTATTCGCCTCAAACCAAGCAGCTAAAAAAATTTAATTATAATATTTTGTGGTTTGCTCTTGGGTTTGCTGTTGTTTGTATAATACCTTACAAATATAATCCTGGCGGTAAAATTGAGCTTTTGCCACCGAAACAGAAAGAAATTCAGGCAGACATATCTGGCAGAATTACTGAAGTTTCTACTGTCGGCGGAGATGGTGCCTGGATTAAGAAGGGTACTGTAATTGCTAAAATTGAGCCTTCACACCAACTTAATCCAGCTACGCCTATCAAAGATGATCTCTCTATTATTCAAGAAAATATTGAGAGCCAAGAAGCAAATTTAGCCAAAGAAAAGTCCAATTTAAATAAATTATTATCAACTCCTAGAAAAGAAGAAGTAGATGTTTCTCAAGCGCAATTAACAGAAGCAGAAGATGATCTCGAAGTTGCCAAGCAAAAACTTAAAGTTAGTCAAAGAGAAGTAGATTTAGCCGAGAAAACGCTTCAAGTTGAAGTCTCATCAGAAAAATTTAAATCAAAGGAAGCTTTGCGCCAGAAAGAACTTGCTGACGAGGGGGTAGTTTCTGCGCAGGATTATGACGATGCCCAAAGAGAAGCCCAAGTTGCCCAGGACAAAGTTGCCGAAGCAGCTTCAGATGTTAAAGTTATGAAGGAAAAAGTAGAGGAGGCAAGACTAAATGTCAAAACTCAAGAAAAGGCAGTAATGGAAAAAAATTCTATGCTTAGTCTGACTTTAAGCGGTCCTCATCCTGATGAAATACAGTCCGCTCGTCATACTGTAGAAATTGCCGAATCAAAACTGCGAGAAACTAAGACAGACCTTGAGAGTACTAAAAAGCAGCTTGTACTTGATACTTTGAATATGCCTTTTGATGGTCGTATAATCACGCCGTTTCTAGACCAAAAAGTTGGCACTTATATTGAACAAGGAAATACTTTTGCAACGAGCGAAGACGATCGCAATGCTCGCGCCCAGATGCGGATTGCCGAAACCGATGTTGGGCAATTTGACATTAACGAAACCGTCACCGTTAAGTTGCTAGCTTATCCCGACCAAAAAATAAAAGGAAAGGTTATTTCTATAGAACCAACAACTACAGAAGAATTAAATAATCGTTATGTCAATGTGATAGTCGAACTACCAAATTTAGATAGGCTCTTAAAAACAGGTATGACAGGTCATGCTAAGATTGAGGGTGAAAGAATGCCTGCAATTGTTGTTTTCACAAGACCTCTCGTCAGATTTTTTCAAGTAGAAGTTTGGTCATGGATTCCCTAAGTTTCCCTTGTTAATAACGTATGATTAGACATCCTCTCTTCATTTTGGCTGCTCCTCGCTCATTTACGTCACTATTGTGTGCCATGATTGGGCAACATCCTCAAGCCTACGGGGTTCCTGAACTCAACCTCTTTCTAGCTGATACATTGGGGGAATTTGTCCGATCTAGAACAGGTAGTTCTTCGTTTCAACTGCACGGTATTATGAGAACTATTGCTCAGCTCTATACTGGGGAGCAAACTCTAGATTCGATTATTACTGCCAAACGTTTTTACATTGAGCATCAAGACTCATATTCAGGAGATTTTTATACTGAGCTTTGTCGCCAAGTTTTTCCGCAACAGGTGGTCGATAAGAGTCCAGCTTATTCATTTAACTACAATGCCCTCGAACGTATGAATCAGACATTTCCTGAATCACGCTTTTTGTATATTACTCGTCATCCTAGAGCCCAAGGCAATTCGATGATGAAAATTGCTGATGGAAAAATGACGATTCTATTTAATGCTATTGACTACTCCACAGATCCGCCAACATTAGATCCTCAATATGCGTGGGTAAAAATTCAACGAACTATTTTAGAGTTTCTCAAAACAATTCCAGAGTCAAGAAAAAAGCATTTGCAAGGAGAAGACATCATGGAAAATCCTAAACTGTACTTTAAGGAGATATCAGAGTGGATGGGATGGGATAATGATGAAGCATCTTTAGAGTGTATGCTGCAACCACAGAATTCTCCCTATGCTTGTTTGGGTCCTTATGGCGCACCATTAGGTAACGATCCTAATTTTCTCCACTCGCCTATTTTTAAGTCCAGACCCAGAGCATCTACAGGGTCTTTAGATGGCCCTTTGGACTGGCGTCAAGATAAAAAGGGTTTTATTCCTGATGTTATAACCATCGCTCGTCAGTTGGGTTACGAATAGATTAATAGAATTGTCTTAACCTAAACTGACGTTGTTTTGAGTTTGCTAATTTTACTCAAGATCGAGGTAAGCAATAATTATGAGAATCTTAAGAAGGCATTGATTTAAGGTGAGAATATATACTCATAACCTCAGCTTGTGTTAACCTTGATCTAGTAACTTTTTTAAAACTTCATTTCCTGCGTATAAAATGAATCGTTAAGGAATTTGTTAGAATGTAAAAGTTAAAGCCTATAGCCCGTTTGTGGTATGCAAAACGGTAGAGGCTTCATTGCCTCTGGGCAAAGATGAAAAAATAAGTAGTATTTAAGGTTTTCCTGAAGGAGCTGTTTATCCGATGGACTATATAGAACAATTACTTGACAAATTAAGAGACATAGCTCAAAAGTTAATTGAAATGTTGCTAGGACCAGAAGCTGAGCATGAAAGAGAAGCGATTCCTGTTCCAGTTGATGATCGTCAACGTCATCGTTATCGTTAATTAACTGTTCAAGCTTAATTATGTAACAAGCTGTGCCTGAAATAAGCGTACTAGTTCTGCATGGTCCTAACTTAAATTTATTAGGACTTCGCGAACCTGGAATATACGGCTCGACCACCATAGAGCAGATTAATCAAGCTCTGGATTTAGACGCTCAAAAACTGCAGGTTAGTATTGACTGCTTGCAGTCTAATCATGAAGGTGTACTGGTAGATGCGATACATGATGCCAGATTAACACGTCAGGGAATTGTCATTAATGCAGGAGCTTACACTCACACCAGCGTGGCTATTCGAGATGCGATCGCCGCTGTGCAGATACCAACTGTAGAAGTGCATTTAAGCAATATTTACACCAGAGAAGAGTTTAGGCATTATTCTTACCTTGCACCTGTTGTAGTCGGTCAAATCAGCGGTTTTGGTGCAGATAGCTATCGTTTAGGGTTGCAGGCTTTAGTAAATTACTTAAATCGTTGATCTTTATTTTTGCTTTCTTATAACTTAATTAAGATGAACTGTTTGGTGTAGACGGGAAGATTTTAAAGCAGCGTTCGCCACTTGCAAAGCATAAAGACTAGCTTGGGGTTGAATATATAAAGGTTGCTGATTTAACAGGCAATTTAAAACCATATCTGTATCTTGGGCAAATAAACCACGGCGAGGAGTAACGGGAATTGCTGTTTTATTTCCCTCCACGGTTAACGTTCCTTTTTCCCCTGTAAAAACGATAGATCCGTTTTCGCCATAAATTTCTAAAAGGCGATCGCTTTGCCAAAAAACATCCCCTTTACCATAGACAATTTCTGCCACGATACCGCTATGAAAATTTAACTGAGCATTACACAGACAAGCAGTAAAGTAGTCTGAACCTGGTATATCCCAATAACGGTTTTGACAAGCTACCGCTTCCACTGTGCCAAACAAATCTGTCAGGCGATGAATCCTCGATAATGCTGCTGCTAAAGGAAAACCAAACATGGCTCGGTGATATTTCCAGCTACGGCTAACAGGATGTTCGGCGCGAATTGTCGAGTAACGAGCGTAAAAAACTTTGCCTATTTGTGGCAAACATTGTTTGACAGCTTGATGCAGTCCGCCAATGATTTCTATATGCTCAACGTGGAGTAACTTTCGACGAGATTCAGCAAGTTCTATAATCTCTTGAGCTTCTTTGGCATCTAAAACCAAAGGATATTCTACGACTACGTGCTTTCCTGCTAATATAGCTCCTTTAGCGATCACTCCGCAATCCCGATTGATCGTACAAACGATAATCAGATCTAGTTCAGGCAAATCAATTAATCTTGTCCAAGAATCTATTGCTTCTACAGCAAAAGATTGGCAAAACTCTTTTAACCTTTCAGGGGTATTTCCTGTCACAGCTACTAGTTCGGTGCGCTTGTCAGCTATTAATGCCTCGGCTCTTTTTCTGGCAGCGTATCCAGTACCAACTATGCCAACTTTTAAGGGTGGAAATACTTCTGTATACATAAAAACAATATGAGCTTATTTTACTTATACTGTAAGTACAAATCATCAATCACAGGTATAACTATAATTAATAGTTATTTTCAGGGAAAATTAAGATTCTTTTTCCTAGATTTTATGCCGAAAGAATGATTGCTATTTGGTAGTTTTGGGGTCATTGAAAATTTTCAACTCAAAGTATTCTCACCGCAGCTTCATAGATAAGAAAAACTTATTTTACGATAAATAACAAATCTCATTGCTAATGCACGCACAATAATTAGTATTTTTCCCTTAGTATCAAACATGAGGCTTTTTGAACGAGGAAAAAACTTATTTTAATTAAATTATTAACAAAATAAGTAGAACTTCCCAACTAAGCACGAATTAATATATCACCTTGCAAAAGAGGAAAAAATACATGGCTAGCTATAACATTACTCTCAAAATGCCTGACGGCGAGCAAACTATAGAAGTACCTGATGATGAGTACATTCTTGACGTTGCTGAAGAACAAGGTTTAGATTTACCTTATTCTTGCCGTGCGGGTGCTTGCTCTACCTGCGCTGGTAAATTGGAGTCTGGTACTGTAGATCAGTCCGATCAGTCTTTTCTGGACGACGATCAAATTGAAGCAGGATATGTTCTTACTTGTGTTGCATATCCAAGCTCTGATTGTACTATTACTACTCACCAAGAAGAAGAACTTTACTAAGCAGGTAATTAAAATTGGTTAGAGACGTTCTTGATTCGAGAGCGTCTCTTTTTAATGTTTGTAGATTAATAATCTGGCTTTTTTATCTTTGGTGACTTGATCGGTTTTTCTTTGGCTAATAATCTAACTTCTCTTTCCAAGAAAAAGTTGAGAAAAGTTCTTATAGCCGAAATTGCTGCTAATTTACCCACCGCATTCCAGCTTGGAGATACTGCTGTAGCCACAATGTCGGCTGCTAATAAAAATTCTAAAGATAATGCTAGTGCTTTGCCTAAATCTAGTCTGACTTGGCTGAGTTTTTCTTCTCGCTCGATTTTATGACTGTGCCAAAGCAATCTTTTTACTGCTCTGACAATTGCCAAAGCGAGTATAAGTAAGGCAATAGATTCAATAACTATTTTAAAGAGTATGGCGATTTCTAGCAGCAAATTTTCTGCCAAATGATTAAAATTAGTAATTAAATTTTTTGACTCTACGACTAAAACTGGAGGCAAAGAAAAAGGGATCTTTGAGAAAGTGGAATCCACGCTCATATTTTAGCTTTACTAGTTTAATAATGCTTCCTAGAAAACAAAAGTACGGATTTATGATGTATTCAGGAAGCTATTACTAAAAACTGAGTAAATTTCTGGAATAAATATTTATTCCTTATATGCCTCCATTCCCTCACAGGAACATACCAAATTGCGATCGCCATAGGCATTATTAATTCTGCCAACAGGAGTCCAATATTTATGTTCTTTTGTCCAGGGTGCAGGGTAGGCTGCCTCCTCTCGACTATAGGGATGTGACCATTCACCGCAAATTAAAGATTGGGCAGTATGAGGAGCATTTTTCAAAGGGTTATTGGCTGGATCTATTGACCCATTAGCGATCGCTTCTGCCTCTTGATAGATGGCAATCATGGCATCACAATAACGGTCTAACTGCTCTTTGGATTCACTTTCAGTTGGTTCGATCATTACCGTGCCAATTACGGGCCAAGATACGGTAGGCGCATGAAAACCAAAGTCCATTAGTCTTTTGGCTACATCATCTACTTCAACCTGAGCGCGTTTTTTAAGGGGACGCAAATCAATAATACATTCGTGAGCTACAAAGCCAGCTTCTCCCTTGAATAGCACTGAATAATATGGTTCGAGACGCTTTGCCATATAGTTAGCATTAAGAATTGCCACTTTAGTTGCCTGAGTTAAGCCAGCTTCTCCCATCATGGCGATATACATCCAGGAAATAGTTAAAATACTGGCACTTCCCCAAGGCGCAGCCGAGATCGCACCGATAGGTTTGGAATCTTCGTTGGTTTTGGGAGTAGCAGGTAAAAAAGGCACTAAATGAGACATTACGCCAATCGGGCCAACTCCAGGGCCACCACCACCATGAGGAATACAGAAGGTTTTGTGTAAGTTGAGGTGACAGACATCCGCTCCGAAATCTCCAGGGCGACACAAGCCTACTTGGGCATTCATGTTTGCCCCATCCATGTATACCTGTCCACCGTGTTGATGAACCACGGCACAGATACTTTTTATTTCCGCCTCAAACACCCCGTGAGTTGAAGGATAAGTAACCATCAAAGCTGCTAAGTTTTCCTTGTGCTTTTCTGCTTTGGTTTGTAGATCTTTGACATCAATATTACCATCGCGATCGCATTTTACTGCTACTACTTTCATGCCACACATGACCGCACTCGCGGGGTTTGTACCGTGTGCCGACTCAGGAATCAAACAGATATGGCGATGTTCTTCCCCTCGATCTTGATGATATTTACGGATTACCTGCAACCCCGCATATTCTCCTTGTGAACCAGCATTTGGCTGTAAGGAAATACCCGCAAAGCCTGTAATTTCAGCTAGCCACTGTTCCAATTCAGCAAATAGCTGCTGATAGCCCTGAGCTTGTTCTAAAGGTGCGAAAGGATGGATGTTACCAAATTCTGCCCAGGTAACAGGAATCATTTCTGCTGTGGCGTTAAGTTTCATGGTACAAGAGCCTAAAGGAATCATCGAAGTAGTTAAAGATAAGTCCTTGGTTTCTAGCTGATGAAGATAGCGTAGCAGTTCGGTTTCCGAGTGATAACGGTTAAATACTGACTCTGTTAAGTAAGGAGTTGTGCGTAGCTGTTGCTCTTTGATGGTTGAGCTTTGATGATCGAGTAATTGATCGAAGCTAAACGGTAATTCTGTTTTCCCTACAAAGATTTGCCACAGGTCGATCAAATCTTGTTCGGTAGTGGTTTCATCAAAAGATATGCCTACTGCCTTGTCATCTAGCCAGCGAAGATTCATTTGCTTATCCGCAGCAATTTTAATAATATCCGCAGCGTTTCTGCCTCCTGTACTGACGCAAATAGTATCAAAGAAACTTTTAGTTTGAATCTCATAACCAAGCTGCTGTAATCCTGCTGCTAAAGCAACTGTAAGCTGATGAACTCTTAGGGCGATCGCCTTGATTCCTGCTGCACCATGATACACTCCGTACATTGACGCAATTACCGCCAACAAAACCTGTGCAGTGCAAATATTGCTGGTGGCTTTTTCACGGCGAATATGCTGCTCTCTGGTTTGTAATGCCAAACGTAAGGCAGGTTTACCGTGGACATCTTTAGAAACCCCGACAATACGTCCTGGTACTTGTCTTTGATATTTTTCTTTAGTAGCAAAATAAGCTGCATGAGGGCCACCGTAACCCAAGGGAACACCAAATCTTTGGGTACTTCCCACCGCAATATCCGCCCCAAATTCTCCAGGAGGAGTTAACAAGGTTAAGCTAAGAATATCTGCTGCTACAGTAGCTAACGCCTTGGCTTCGTGTACCTGTTCGATAAAAGAGCGATAATCTTTAATCGTGCCGTCAGTAGCGGGATACTGTAACAACGCACCAAAAATTGGGGTAGAGAAATCAAACTTGGCATAGTCGTCAATAATTACCTCAATACCTAAAGGCAAAGCACGAGTTTTAATTACTTCTATGGTTTGGGGATGACAACCTGCATCTACAAAAAAAGCGTTGGCTTTAGTTTTACACAGTCCATAACTCATAGCCATCGCTTCTGCTGCTGCCGTACCTTCATCCAAAAGAGAAGAATTGGCAATTTCTAAACCCGTTAGATCGATAATCATAGTTTGGAAATTGAGCAATGCTTCTAATCTTCCCTGGGCAATTTCTGCCTGATAAGGAGTGTAGGAAGTATACCAGCCAGGATTTTCTAAGACATTACGCAAAATTACTGGAGGAGTCAGGCAATTGTAATAACCCATGCCGATAAAAGAGCGATATACTTGGTTATTTGAGGCGATCGCTTTTAATCTAGCTAAGGCAGCCGACTCGCTTTTGGCTACGGGTAGCTGTAATGGCTTATTAAGACGAATTGCTGCGGGGACAGTTTGATCGATTAATTGCTCTAAGCTTTCAATCCCTAGCACCTGCAACATCTGTTGAATTTGCTGCGGGTTTACTCCAATGTGTCTAGTATCAAAGGAACTAGTTTTTTGACTAGAAGATTTATTGCTATTGCCTGGCGGAAATTCTGAAGTTCGGGATTCCAAAGCAAAGTTTAAATTAACCATATCAATGAAAAATACTATTTTTAGGTAAAAAAATAGTGGCAAAACGCCAGTTGATTGGCGTAACCACTTTTATTAGCGATTTGTAATAAATATTAACAAGTTTTACCTATTAAAAGAAGTTTGTCTACCAGGAATTTACCGAATTATTCTACTCGGTAAGCAAAAACGACTAACTTTTCTCAAATCAACCAAACCAACTTTCTTTAATCCTGCTCCATTCCTTCTACCTGAGCGCGATATTCCGCAGCAGTAAGAGCATCTTCTAGCTCATCATCAGGGTTATCGACTTTTACCTTAATTAACCAGCCTTCTCCGTAAGGATCTACAGCCAAAGTCTCTGGTGCATCAATAGCAGTTTCGTTGCGCTCGATTACCGTCCCCGAAACTGGTGGATATAAATCTTCTACCGCCTTGACAGATTCAATTGTTCCCAGAGTTTCTCCTACCTCTACAGCATCACCCACTTCTGGAAGTTCCAAAAAAACCACATCTCCCAACTGATCGAGTGCAAAAGCACTAACTCCAATTGTGGCAACTTCACCATCAAAACGGACATATTCGTGGCTATCTAGATATTTTAAATCTTCTGGATATTCTATCTCCATTGTTCCCCTCTCACATCATGAGCAAAATCTAGTTTACAATAACATTTTCTTAAATAAACTCTAAACTAAGCAAAGTTGAATCTAAAAAGCGATCGCACTATCATAATTATAGTCAGGCGATCGCTAATTTAATGATATTTAACTGGAAACTTAAAATCAATCGCTTCCATTATTTCTCTTGAACTCTTGCTATAAGTTAAAGCCAATAATTCATTGCTAACTATCATCAATTGCTCTAAATCAACTAACTTTTCTAATTCTTGATAATTAATCCCCTCAAAAATTTCTTTTGCAGCACCTAAAACCGCTTCAAATTGACAATCTAATATATATTCATCCCAGTCATCTTGCTTAACATAGTAAGATTTTTTGCCAAGTCTATTCCGTTTTTGAATTGCAAGAAGGCTGTTACTAAGAGAATTTTTCCAACTTCTTGTTACCCTTCCTTCCACTTGAATCTTAATTAAATGGATCGATAAGATTACTAGAAAAGACTCTAAGTTATTAATCTTATCTTGTCTCCCCATCATTTCTAATTCTTCTACTATGGCAAAGGCGCGATCGTATTGTTGATTAAGTAAACAGTCTTTTAACTCTAATATTTCTTCCATAACGTACTTATAAATGCTCTAAACCTACCGCATTTTTAATGTTATCTAATCCTTGTTCATCTAATTTAGCTAACAAGCCAGATAACACATTCTTGACCATCCAAGGTCCTTCATAAACCCAGCCAGTATATACTTGCAGTATACTTGCCCCAGCAATTATCTTTGACCAAGCATCATCGGCATCAAAAATTCCGCCAACGCCAATAATTGGTAAATTACCGTTTGTTTCCTGATAAATAAATCTAATTACTTCAGTAGAGCGTTGCTTCACAGGTAAACCGCTAATTCCTCCTGCTTCGTCTTTAATACTGTTGCCTGTCTCTTTTAAAACATTTGTATTCAAACCATCACGGCGAATAGTAGTGTTAGTGGCGATAATGCCAGAAAGATTGTAGCTAGTTGCTAAATTTAGAATTTCTTTAATATCTTGCCATTCGAGATCGGGAGCGATTTTAATTAAAATAGGTTTACCTTGAGTATTTGCTGTCTGTAAAGCTGATAAGATAGGTTCTAATTGTTCCCCAGCCTGGAGCGATCGCAATCCTGGGGTATTGGGTGAACTTACATTAATTACAAAGTAATCTGCCACATTCTTTAGATATTTAAAGCTGCCTACGTAATCTGCTGCTGCGTCTTCTAAAGAAGCAATTTTCGATTTACACAAATTGATGCCAATAGGAATCTTACGGGGTTGTCGTTTCCAAGTTTGAGCTAGGGTATCTGCCATTACTGCTGCACCCAAATTATTTGCACCCATGCGATTAAGTGCTGCTTTATCTTCAGGGAGGCGAAACATCCGCGGACGAGGGTTTCCTGACTGAGAATGTAAGGTAACTGCACCTAATTCTGCAAAACCAAAGCCAAAACTACTCCACATTCCTGCTGCCGTGCCATCTTTATCAAACCCTGCTGCTAAACCAAAAGGATTGTTAAAATTTAGTCCCCAAAGGGTTTGTTGCAGACGAGTATCTTGGACACAAAAAGACTTTTCTAACTGTTTAATAGCCAAACTACCCCAGATAGAATGACGATTTAATTCCAGGTTATTCAACGCCTTGAGCATCTGGCGATGAGCTGTCTCAGGATCGCTTTTGACAGAAGAAAGTAGTAAAGGATAAAAGGGTTTAGCGAAGTTAAGCATTGTTTGTTTAAGTAATAAATTAGGTAAATAATCTCCTTACTTTGTAAGTTTTTCCTGGCTTAATTTTATTTACTATACCGAGCAAGATTAATTATTGTCTCTACCTCTCAATAAATTTTCTATCCTTTCTAATCGTTGTTCAATGCGAATAAAACGTTGATTATTAAGACTCAAATCAGCATCTCTAATTAATCCTTCACCAGTAATTCTTTGAATGGTTACTTGATGACTTTGAGTTACTTGAGCCAACGAATTAATAGTAGTTGCTAAATTATTTACTGTTTCATTAGTTTCATTGATTCTCTGTGCCAGATTAACTTGAGCAATTTGTATTTCTTTTTGACCTTGAAGTATAGTTGAGATAATTTGTTTTATTTCTTCGTTATTCATAATTAATATCTATGTTATGGCAATTATTAAGATAATTTAATTACTATTTACACTTTCCTCTCAAGCCTATCAATTTACTAGGACTTACGCACTTGCCCCCTAAATCCCCCAAGGCGAGCGACCCCCGCGCATGGTTCAGCAGTTTGCTTATGCCAGGGAACCCTTTCGACACTTTGCTCAACGGAGGATACCTCCGCAACGCAAGTGTCTCACCACCGCAACTGCTTCACCGCGTCGCCGTCAGGCGCAAGCGTCCGACACGAGGGCATCCCTAAACGGGAAGCCACGCGGACTTGGGAATGCGCGAGAGGGGGACTTTTAATTCTTGTTCCCCCAAACTTGGGGGGCTAGGGGGGCAAAACTCGTTAAACTGCGTAAGTCCTATTTACTTATTACTTGTTACTTATTACTTACTTAATTGCTCCTTTAACCTATCCAACTCTTCCTTATCGCGCTTCAACTCTTGTTCCAATTCTTGTAATTGTTCGCGACGGGTTTCTATTTCTAGCGCACGGCGATTTAGCTCAAGATTTTGAGCGGTGATTTCCTGTCGCCATGATTCGACTTTACTTTGTTCTGTTTTGATAAACTGAGGATTAATGGCATTTTTAGTCAAATGCTGCTGTAAAATGCTCAAAATCCAGTCTTTAGCCTCTTGAATGCTAATTATCTGTTGATCTTGACCTATTTCTACCAATACCAACACTCCCGCACACAAGGAACTTTCTTTAGTTAAAAGTAAAGTTTCAGAATTATCCACTTCCCAGACATATTCCGATTCTTGGCGAGCAAGTACCTGTAGCTGTATTTCTCCCAAATCAGGGTTAATTTCAACTTGAGCTAGGTATAACATGGCTTTTAAGAGTCTTGAACATGGATGTAGTTGGTTAGCTCATTCAATGATACTTTTACTTTAAACGATCTAAACGCTCCCGTAATATTTCTGCTTGTTTTTGTGCCTCTGCCAAATCTGCTTTTGCACCTTCAATAACCTCTTCGGGTGCTTTATTGACAAAACCAGGATTATTTAAGCGTCCAGTAAGAGATTTGATATCTTTTTCTACCTTATCTAATTTCTTCTGCAATTTAGCCTCTAGTGCAGCTACATCTACCAAGCCAGTAAGAGGAATCAAAATTTGCACTGTCCCTGTTACTCCTGCAATTACCTGTCCTGGATCTTCAGTTAGAGTGGAGGTAATAATAAGCTCGCCGACTTTAGCAATATCTTGGATATAACTTTGGGTTAATTTTAGAATATTACTTTCTTTTTGGTTTTCTGTTTGGAGAATAACCTTAATTTTATCTCCAGGCTTAATTACCGATTCTGCACGTAAATTGCGAATAGTGCCAATGGTATTAAAAAGTAAATCAAAGTTTTGCTCTAATTCAGCATCAATCAAATTCTCGGCAACTTGAGGATAAGTTTGTAGTGCCAAGGTTTGTGTACCATCAGCTTGAGTCAGAGTTTGCCAGATTTCTTCGGTAATATGAGGCATAAAGGGATGAAGCAGCTTAAGTATTCCTTCAAGGACATAACCTAATGTTTGCTGCGCTACTAAGCGAGATTTTGAAGCATCGTCTTGCCAAAGGCGGGTTTTAACTAATTCAATATACCAGTCACAAAAATCATTCCAAATAAATTCATATAAACCTTTAGCTGCTTCACCCAAACTGTATGATTCAATATTAGCTTTGGTTTGTTTGACGGTTTGATAAAAACGAGACAGCAACCATTTATCTACCAATTCTAAAGAGGCGGTGTCTGGCTGTACTAATTCTTGGGGAGTTTTCCTTTTTAGATTCATCATCACAAACCGCGAAGCATTCCACAGTTTGTTGGCAAAGTTACGAGAAGCCTCAACTGAAGATGATTCTTGTTTTTTGCGGTCATAATCAAAGCTAATATTTTGTCCCGCGCCTACAACTTTAGTAATTAGGGTGTAACGCAACGCATCTGCACCATATTTATCGATCATTAATAAAGGATCGATGCCGTTATTTTTTGACTTGGACATTTTTTGTCCGTTTTCATCTAAAACCAAGCCGTGAATATAAACATCATCAAAGGGCATCTTGTCGGTAAAGTGTCCCGCCATCATAGTCATGCGTGCCACCCAAAAGAAGATGATATCAAAGCCTGTAACTAAAGTAGAAGTCGGATAATATTTCTCCAAGTCCGCAGTATTTTCGGGCCAGCCCATAGTGGAAAAGGGCCACAAACCAGAAGAAAACCAAGTATCTAAGACATCAGGATCTTGTTCTAGCTTGATATTGTTCCCGTACTTCTCTTTTGCTTTGGTTTCTGCCTCCGTTTCATCGTAAGCTACAATATACGGAGTATGATCGGCAATTTCGTTGCCTGTTTCTGACACTACATACCAAGCAGGAATTTGATGACCCCACCATAGCTGACGAGAGATACACCAGTCTTTGAGTTTAACTAACCAGTCCCGATATACCTTCTTCCATCTATCGGGGACATAGTTAGGAGAATTATCGTTATCCAGAGAAGCTAAAGCTTTACTCGACAACGGTTCAATTTTGACAAACCACTGAGTTGATAATAAAGGTTCTATAGGTACTTTACCGCGATCGCTATAGGGAACGCTATGGCGATAGTCTTCTATTTTTACTAAATTACCTAGCTCTTCTAGCTTTTTAACCACATTCTTGCGGGCAACAAAGCGATCGAGTCCCTGAAACTCTCCTGCATTCTCATTGAGACTACCATCCTTATTCATGATGTTAATCATCGGCAGGTTATGGCGTTTACCCATCTCAAAGTCATTAAGATCGTGTGCGGGTGTTACTTTAACGCATCCTGTCCCAAAGTCCATGTCCACAAATTCATCGCCAATAATCGGAATCTCGCGTCCAACTATCGGTAAAGTAACTGTTTTACCAATATAATCTTTATACCTTTCATCGTTCGGATTAACCGCAACTCCCGTATCCCCCAACATCGTCTCAGGGCGAGTAGTTGCCACTTCTAAATGACCACTTCCATCAGTCAGAGGATAACGAAAATGCCACAGATGCCCATCAACCTCCTGATTCTCCGCTTCTAAATCCGATACCGCCGAAAGGGATGCAGGACACCAGTTAACCAAATAATTACCGCGATAAATCAAACCTTCTTTGTAGAGTTTAACAAAGGCTGTCTTTACGGCATCAGACAAACCCTCATCCATCGTAAACCTTTCTCTTGTCCAGTCGGCAGAAACCCCTAGACTCTTCAACTGATTAATAATCGTCGTCCCAGATTCCTCTTTCCAAGCCCAAGCCCGTTTTAAATACTCTTCTCGTCCTAAATCTTCACGGCTTTTACCTTCGTCTTTAATTTGCTTATCTACAATCGTACTCACCGCAATACTCGCGTGATCCGTTCCAGGCAACCACAAGGTATTGCGCCCAATCATGCGATGGTAACGAATTAAAGTATCGATTAGCGCACTCTCAAAAGCGTGTCCCATGTGCAAACTCCCCGTAACGTTGGGCGGGGGAATGACAATGCAATAGGGTTCGCCCTCAGCATTGGGATTGGCTTTGAATACTTCCTTGTCCGCCCAGTATTGCTGCCATTTAGCTTCGGTTTGCTTGGGATCGTATTGAGTAGAGAGATTGGTGTCAGTTGCGGTCATTTGACTAGCAGTGGAGTTGGGTTTTTAGCAATTTCTTATTGTATATTCATTGCCGTCACTCTTGCTAATTAGTTGTTTTTAAAGGCTAGGGGGTGCAATAGCAAATCGAATTCAGTATAATTGCAAATGTTCTAAATGAGTACGACTCAGGTAATTTAAAAGTTAATTAATGAAGTTTCGATTTATAGATCTATTTGCTGGTATTGGTGGAATTAGATTGGGTTTTGAGAGTGTTGGCGGAGAATGCGTTTTTTCATCAGAATGGGATAAATATGCTCAAGATACCTATGAAGCTAATTTTGGCGAACGTCCTCAAGGTGATATTACTCAAATAAAACCTGAAACAATCCCAGAACATGATATTTTGCTAGCAGGATTTCCTTGTCAAGCATTTAGCATTTGTGGCGACCAACAAGGTTTTTCAGATACAAGAGGAACTTTATTTTTTAATATCGAAGAAATTCTCAAGATTCAAAAGCCTTATGCTTTTCTACTAGAAAATGTAAAAAATTTAAAATCTCACGATCAAGGAAGAACATTTGAAACTATCATTAAGCATTTAGAAAATATAGGTTATTTTGTTCATTATACAATTTTAAACTCTCTGGATTTTGGAATTCCTCAAAAAAGAGAACGGACTATTATTGTCGGATTTAAAGATAATATTAAATTCACTTTTCCCCAACCAATTGCTATAAAACCAAATCTATCAACAGTATTAGAAGATGACGGTAAAGTTGATCCTAAATATTTTGTTTCTCCAGAAATAAGGAAAAAAAGACTGTTAAAAGTTAAACCGAACTATCCAATTCCTTCTATTTGGCATGAAAATAAAAGCGGTAATATTTCTGCTCTTGAGTATTCTTGTGCATTGAGGGCAGGAGCATCTTACAATTATCTTCTAGCAAATGGAACTAGAAGGCTAACCCCAAAAGAATTACTTCGTCTTCAAGGTTTCCCCGATAACTTTAAAATTGTTGTACCTTATACCCAAATTCGGAAACAAACAGGCAATAGCGTTACTGTACCTGTAATAAAAGCTGTTGCTCAACAAATGATTGATAGTATCGAATTTCAATCTCCTGCTGCGTCCGAATATAGACAAAATAAATTATGGAAACCGGTTTCTCCAACAATATAAACCATGCGCAAAATGCTCTTAATTTAATAATCACAAAATCTAGAGTACATTTTTACAAACCGATTCAAATTGCGGAAATTTTATGTAAGCATAGAATTCAAGAAAAAATTGATTTAGAACAATTAGAGGATTATAGAAATATCTCCAAAAAATGGAGAGATAAAATCACTCAGAAATTTCTCGGAAGAATTTGTACTTCGAGTGCGAGATTTCAAGACAATTTGTTTGAAGTCAATGCTATGCCTCCACCATTACTAGCAATATTAGGTAATTTTAACAAGCAAGAAAACGGTATTGTTGAAGCTCATATTTACAAATCATTTTCGGATAAGTATTCTCAATTAGATAATGCTTTAATTTATTGCCTTGATTCTCAACCCAATTCTTTTAAATTAGGTGAATTTATTGGTTTATTTTGTTTGGAATGAACCAGGATTAAAAAGATCGATTGATAAAATATTAGAGATTGTCGTATATGCACTATTTGAAACTATTGTCGCTAATGCAGGAATCAAAGTTGAAATAATCGCTGACGATCCAAATCAAATTCTTGTTGAATTTTCTGAGTTTGCTAAAAAAGTAATCGGACTTAATGATAAAAGCAAAAAATTAAGTTTCAACGCGCATTTTCATCGGGTAGGAGTTACTAATGCTGCCGATCGCGGATTAGATATTGTCGCTAACTTTGGTGCTGTAGTACAAGTCAAACATCTAAATTTATCTGAAGAAATGGCAGAAGGAATAGCCACAACAATTACAGCTAACAAAATTGTAATTATTTGTAAAAATGCTGAAGCAAAGATTATCAGTTCCTTATTAACTCAGATAGGATGGCGATCGCGGATTCAAAGTATAATTACCATCGAAGAATTATCAGATTGGTATAATAGAGCTTTAACAGGAAAACATCATCTCTTACTAGGAAACGATTTATTAGAAAATATTAGAGAACAAATTCAGTTAGAATTTCCTTCAGTTGGTAATAATAAATTTGATGAATTCATCAAAAGCAGAGGATACGATCAAATTCAACACGGTAATTGGAAATCTTTTTATATTAAATAATTTAATAAATTAGAAGATTTGTGAATAAAAGCGATCGCATCTACAAAATTGAAACAATACAATAAATTTGTAACTAAATATTTAAAGAGATCGTGTCCTACAAACTAAATATCATCATCGAAGAAGACGAAGACGGTTTTTATGCCTATTGTCCAGAATTAAAAGGATGTCAGAGTCAGGGAGACACCCTGGAGGAAGTACAAAATAATATTCAAGAAGCAGTCGAACTGTATCTAGAAACTTTATCGGCAAGTGAAAAACGAGAACTTCTTCTGAAAAAGGTGACAACAATGACTTTAGAGGTATCAGTTGCCTAAATTACCGAGGTTGACAGCCAAAGAAGCTGAAAAGCTGTTACTTGATGCAGGTTTTTCATTGATTCGCAGTAAGGGGAGTCAATGAATATATCGTAAAGATGAGATTAGAGTTGTGATTCCTTTTTACTCTGGAAAAATACTGCATCCTAAAATAGCCAAACAAGTATCTGACGCAATTGATTTATAGGCGTTGCTAATTTAAAGGATGACATATCCAGTGTTACGGTTCGTAGCTATAAGCTCTAAGCTATAGGCTTTAAGCTTTTTAAAATTCAGGAAAAAGTAATCATCGCCTAAATCATATTCTAGTTGTGCAACGCCGATTTATAAACATTATTGCGATCGCCTTTTTTCAAAGAGGCTAAAGGAAAGCGATCGTTTTAATTTAAATTAAACGCTTCTATTAAAGTCTGATTTAGATTGTCGATCTGCTTTTCGCCTAACTTACCAATTTTTCTAATTATCAACTTACGTTCGAGAGTAATAATTCTAGTAACTCTAACTTTTGAATTTGTTTTTAATCCTGTTTGTAAAAATTCATCATCAGATTTAAAAATTGCAAATTCGTCAGGACTTAATCTTTGAACTTTTTGAGAAGAAATAAAACATAACGTAATTTCATCAATGCTCGAACTGACTGCCAATATTAAAGCTGGACGCAGTTTTGTTTGACTGAGATCGCTGAATGGAAATTGAACTAATACAATGTCGCTTTTGCTCAGAACCATTAAACAGGTTCTCCATCCTCTAAACTATAAAGGTCTGGTTCATCGCGAAGAAAATTAAAGACATTACTCGCTTCAGCCAAAGCAATCATTTCCTGTTGAGAAGGATAAGGCAGATCTGTATACAGTTTTTCTTCTAAAAGCGATCGCTCTTCGTCTGAAAGAGATTGAATAACCTGATATATAGATTCGACAAGCTGAGTATTCATATAATCGTTTCACTGTAGCCGACACGTTCTAGTTTAATCTTTTTAGTTGTTCTCAAGTGCAATCTATTGGTGATGCGATCGCACTTTTTCAAAGCTATTATATTAAAGAGAGCGATCGCCTTTTAGACAATTTTGTGAAATATTGTTTTGTGTTATGGCGATGTTGATTGGTGGTGTTGCGATCGCAATGCCGAAAAGAAAAGCGGTTGCGAAGCTAGCCGAAGGCATCGCTTTTATAGTGGAATCCAGACAAGCCGATCTTTCCATTCTTCTGCTTCTGTTGTTTCCCAAATTAATACTACTTCTTCTGCTAATTCTCTAACTGTTGCTTTGGGCTTAAGCTAAAACAAGCCCCAGATGTATTGATTCTTAGCCCAATGATCGTTCAAATGCTCTGGCATACTTTTACGATTATCCGTCAACAGTATACGTTGCGACTGCTGTAAATAAATTAATATATCTGGATCTAAAGTACCCGAATCTGGTGCGCCTGAATCTCCTACACGCAAAATGTCTATTTTAGAGTTGAGACGTAATATTGCTAGCTTGAGGCGGGGCGACAGATTTTCATCCAGCAGAAAGCATGGTTTCATTATTGTGCGCTTTTTCTGGCATTACGCCTAGCTTTTTCAGCTTGCACCTTCTTAGCTACAGCAGGTGGATTAGTGATAAATCTTTGATAGCTTTCTCGTCTATCTTTTTCTAAACGTTCAAGATATTTATCAATCTGCAATTTGTTGTGCAAATAGAAAGTTATTGTAGCGTGGATTTTTTCTAGATTTAAAGTAGGTAAATCGAGATTAATTTCTTCTGGGGTATAACCCTCTAAATAGTAATTAAGCACATCTTGGATACCAATACGATGTCCTTTAATACGAATATCATTAGCAGTATAAAACTCGAAATAATCTTCTAGCTTAATTGTGGAAAACATAGCAAATCTTGTTAAAGCTCTAAATAATAGTTTAATTGCTTTCTGTTCAGGCGATCGCATCTACAAAATTGAAACAATACAATAGACTTGTAACTAAATATTAACTGCGATCGTGAAAAGCAATATCAGTATTTAAATACTAATATTGCTAAAATTAACCTACACTTTTCCTGAGATAATAAATGCTATCTTCCCAGCAGCAAAGCGTTGATAACTCCTCAATTCCTAATCAAGCAGCAGCGCGATCGCCATGGTTAGAACAGCAACTTCAGCTATTGCGGAGTAGTTTGCGAACTGGACAACAGGGTTTAGCAAGCTGGCAAGGAGGAGAAATGGCAGTTTCGGCTGTACCAGGGGCGGGTAAGTCTCATAGTTTGTCTGTGGCGGCAGCAGTAGCTATAGCCCAAAACCAGCTCCACAGCAGAAGACAGCTAATAGTTGTTACCTACACTCGCTCGGCAGCAGCCAATATTAAAAGCAAGATTCGCGATCGCCTGAAAGATTTAAAGCTTCCTCCTGGAGGCTTTGCGGTGCATACTCTCCACGGTTTAGCTCTCAATATTGCTAACTCTAGAAAAGAACTATCGGGACTAAATCTAGATAACGTAACTATTGTTGTGCCAAATACGGGACATCGAATTATTCGCGGGGCGGTAGAAAGATGGATCGCCAATCATCCCGTTGAATATCAAAGGCTGTTGGAAGGGGTGCAGTTTGATGGGGAAGAAACGGAAAGATTGCGTCGTCAGTCGGTATTGCGAACAGAGGTATTGCCTAGTTTGACTCATACGGTTGTAAGGGAGGCAAAGAGTTCGGGTTTGTTGCCAGAACAGTTATTAGAATTGAGTCAGGAAGCTACTGACGAGTATGGTATTTTAACTATTGCAGCAGGACTATACAAAGAATATCAGCAGCTAATGCGATCGCAAGATCTAATTGACTATGACGATCTAATCTTGGCAGCGTTAAAGGTGCTGGAATATCCGCCTATGCAGCTACTTTGGCAAAATCAGGTTTATGGCGTATTTGAAGATGAGGCGCAAGATTCTAGTCCCCTCCAGTCAAAGCTAATTTCCATCTTGGCTGATAATGCTGGTGAACCTAATTCCTCCCCTAATTTGGTGCGGGTTGGAGATCCCAATCAAGCCATCAACTCCACCTTTACTCCTGCCGATCCAATTTACTTCAACTGGTTTTGCGAAACCTGTAAGCAGCAAAACAGCCTGACAACTATGAATCAGGCGGGGCGCAGCAGCAAGATAATTATTGATAGCGCAAATTTTGTGGTGCATTGGGTAAATCAACTGTGGTTGGATAATAAGCCAGAAGAGAATCAGCCATTATTACCTTTTCGCCCTCAAAATATCGTTGAAGTTGAGCCTAACGATCCGCAACCAGATGCCAATCCTCAGCCAGAAGGCAGTGGCGTAGTTATTACTCACCCTGACGATGTTTATCAGACGGCAGAATTGATTGGCAAACAGGCGATCGCTTTATTTAAGGATCATCCCGATCGCAGTGCTGCAATTTTGGTGCGCGAAAATCGACAGGCGCGTTTCTTGGCAGAGGAATTGGCTTATCTACAAAGAAAACACCAGATAAATATCTATGAAGTAGGAGAAAGTGAAAGATATTCGCAAATACCAGGGGAAATTCTCAAACTACTTAAGTTTATCGATCGCCCTCATTCTCCAGACAATCTTAAAGCTGCTTTAGAAGTACTTGAGCAAAGGAGTCTTATTCCGACTCAAGATCTTAATGCCCTTGCCACCTCTCCCGAACAGTTTCTTTATCCTACCCTTTTGCATCCAGAACAAAAACCCCAGGTAATCACAGCCCGTCGCTACTGTTGTAACCTGCTGCGCGCCCGCATGGAATTGCCCCACTACCAATTGATTCCCTTTTTGGGCATGACGCTTACCTACACTGGTTCAGAATTAGCCACGGTGCAAAAGCTTTCAGAAAAGGTTAGTCAGCAAATTACGGGACGTAGTTCCCTCAAAGCAGCTATTGAAGCTTTAGAAGAGATTGTCAATTCCGAAAATTTTGAGGCAGTAGAAGAAGACGATGGCGATCGCTATACCCGTCCAGGACAAATTACCATCATCACCATGCACAAGGCAAAAGGGCTAGATTGGGACTATGTATTTATCCCTTTTCTTCACCAAGATACTATACCTGGACAACCTTGGATACCCAACGCAGGTAAATTTTTAGGCAGCTTTACCCTTTCTGAAGTTGCTCGCGCGCAAATTCGCTCTTTGGTACATCATCAATATATAGCCCCAGATAAGCCCCAAACTATACCCCAACCGATGTCAGCTTGGCAAGAAGCTGTCAAGCTTAAACAAGCAGAAGAATATCGACTGTTATATGTGGCAATAACCAGAGCAAAACGCCTTTTATGGATGTCCGCAGCCGACTTAGGTCCATTTCGCTGGAGTGTTTTTAGCGTAGATAAACCAAATCTACAGCCAAAGAAACCCTGTCCTGTTTTACCTGCATTAGCCCGTTACTTACGAAATAATACTAAGTTGCGCTCATAGAAACAATATTATCTCGCGCAAAGAGGTCAGACCCCGCGTCGCCGTTAGGCGCAAGGGAATGCTGACCTAGCAAAGACGCAAAAGAAAGCGCAGATAGTAAAGTTACATAGTTGAACACAACTTGGTATAAGTAGGTGGGTGGAATTAAATGTAAAACAAGTGTAAGCAAGATATTACGATCTATTTTTTTTATATTATTACTCATTGCTGAGACTATCTTCTAATTAATTTGTCCTAGCTACTTAAATAAAACAGCTATTGCAGATATTCTTGTAGTGCTTTAACCTCTAGTGGTTCAGACTTTAGGGAATGAATAGCAGCTACGGTAGCTTTTGCCCCTGCAATGGTTGTAATAATTGGTAGTTTGTAATCTAGTGCCATCCTTCTAATTAATTGAGCATCTGTTTGAGATTCTTCTCCTGTGGGAGTATTGATAATCAATTGAATTTGATTATTTTTAATCGAATCTACGACATGAGGGCGACCTTCATGGAGTTTTAAAACTAGTTCTACATTCTCAATGCCATTGGCTTGCAGTGATTTTTGTGTTCCCGCAGTGGCAAGTATCTTAAAGCCTAAATCGATCAAGTCTTTGACTACAGGAATGATCGCTTTTTTGTCTCTTTCATTCATCGAAACAAATACCGTACCAGTTAGGGCTAAATCAACCCCTGCACCAATTTCAGCTTTGGCAAAGGCTTTACCAAAATCTTTATCGATGCCCATGACTTCTCCCGTTGAACGCATTTCAGGTCCTAAGAGAGTATCCGTATTAGAGAATTTATTAAAGGGCAAAACAGCTTCTTTTACCGCAATATGCTTAAGGATAGTCTCTTTGGTGACACCTAAAGACTCTAAACTTTTGCCAGACATAACTAGGGATGCAATTTTAGCCAAGGGAACACCCGTGGCTTTAGATACAAAGGGGACAGTACGGGAGGCGCGGGGATTGGCTTCAATAATAAATACCTGTTCTCCCTGGACCGCATACTGAATGTTCATTAACCCAACTACTTTTAAGGCGTTGGCTAGTTTTGTCGTCCAGTCGCGAATTGTAGCTACAGCCGACTCAGGTAAAGAGTTATAGGGAATAGAACAGGCTGAGTCTCCTGAGTGGATGCCAGCCTGTTCAATGTGTTCCATAATGCCGCCGATTACTACTTTGCCACCATGGTCGCACAAAGCATCTACATCAACTTCGATCGCATTTTCTAAAAATTTATCAATCAAAATTGGATGATCGGGTTCTACCTGTACCGCATAGGTCATATAGTGCTTGAGATCGGCATCGGAATAGACAATTTCCATTGCCCTACCGCCCAAGACATAGGAAGGACGTACCACCACAGGATAGGAAATCCGATTAGCAATTCTTAGGGATTCTTCGTAACTGCGAGCAATTCCATTAGGAGGCTGCTTAATATCTAGTTCTCGCAATATTTGCTCAAATCGTTCGCGATCTTCAGCTGCATCAATAGAATCAGGAGATGTACCCCAAATCTTAGTGTTGGAAGCCTGATTGGCTGCGTCTTCTAAATAATTTTGTAAGGGAATAGCCAACTTAAGGGGAGTCTGTCCACCGAACTGCACGATGATTCCCGTGGGATTTTCGGCTTCGATAATATTAAGTACGTCTTCTTTGGTTAAAGGTTCAAAATACAGGCGATCGCTGGTATCGTAGTCGGTAGAAACTGTCTCAGGGTTGGAGTTGACCATAATGGTTTCGTATCCTGCTTCTGAGAGGGAATAGGCTGCATGGCAACAGCAGTAGTCAAATTCAATTCCCTGTCCAATGCGGTTAGGGCCACCTCCGAGGATCATTACCTTAGATTTATCTGAAGGAGTAACTTCTGACTCTCCCGCTTCGTAAGTAGAGTAGTAATAGGGTGTATAAGCCTCAAATTCTGCTGCACAGGTATCCACTAGCTTATACACGGGAATAATACCTAGTTTTTTCCTATATTCTCGCACTTCGTCTTCAGTAGTTTTGGTTGCAAAGGCAATTTGGCGATCGCTATATCCCTGCTGCTTAACAAAGCGCATCTGTTCTGAGTCTATTTTTTTGAGGGAAGTCCCTTTAAGAAACTTTTCGCTTAGCATTAGTTCCTGCATCTTATCCAAGAACCACATATCAATAGCAGTAAGCTGATGGATTTCTTCGGTCGTCATCCCCAGCTTGAAGCCATGATAAATGCTAAAAATTCTCTCTGGATTGGGAGTACGTAGACTTGAGCGTACTTGAGGAATAGAAGGAAGAGTTTCTTGGCGATCGCAACCAAAACCATAGCGACCAGTTTCTAATGATCTCAGGGCTTTTTGAAAGGATTCATTAAAGGTTCTGCCAATTGCCATCGCTTCCCCTACAGACTTCATTTGCGTGGTTAAAATTGGTTCTGTACCAGGAAATTTTTCAAAGGCAAAGCGAGGAATTTTGGTAACTACATAATCGATAGTCGGTTCAAATGATGCAGGAGTTTTTTGAGTAATATCGTTAGAAATTTCGTCTAGGGTATAGCCTACCGCTAGCTTGGCAGCAAATTTGGCGATCGGAAAACCCGTTGCCTTAGAGGCTAATGCCGAAGAACGAGATACGCGAGGATTCATTTCAATTACAATCACTTCTCCATTAAGGGGATTGATCGCAAACTGAATATTAGAGCCTCCTGTTTCTACGCCAATTTCGCGAATAATTGCCAGAGAGTAATCCCGCAAACGCTGATATTCTTTGTCAGTCAAGGTTTGGGCAGGGGCAACGGTAATCGAGTCTCCTGTATGTACCCCCATCGGATCGATATTTTCAATCGAACAGATAATTACCACGTTATCTGCCAAATCCCGCATCACTTCTAGTTCATACTCCTTCCAACCAAGAAGAGACTTGTCTACTAGAATTTGACTCATTGGCGAAGCATCAAGACCTGAAGCGGAAATTTGCTCGTACTCCTCCTGGTTGTAGGCTATACCGCCTCCTGTTCCGCCCAAAGTAAAGGCAGGACGAATAATCAAAGGATAGCTGCCTATTTCTATGGCGATCGCTTTGGCTTCTGCTAAATTATTGGCAATGCCTGAAGGACACATTGGCACACCAATCTTTGCCATCGCCTCTTTAAACAGCAAGCGATCTTCGGCTTTTTCAATGGCAGGTAGTTTTGCCCCAATTAGTTCGACATTGTATTTATCTAATACTCCACTCTTTGCCAAAGATACTGCTACGTTTAAAGCTGTTTGCCCTCCCATTGTCGGTAATAAAGCGTCTGGTTTTTCTTTGGCAATTACCTTTTCAACCATATCAGGAGTCAATGGTTCAATGTAGGTACGGTTTGCCATTTCTGGATCGGTCATAATCGAAGCAGGATTGGAGTTGACCAAAACTACTTCATAGCCTTCTTCTCTCAAGGCTTTACAAGCTTGGGTTCCAGAATAGTCAAATTCACAGGCTTGTCCGATAACAATGGGACCTGAACCAAGAAGTAAAATTTTATGGATATCGCTACGACGGGGCATAATACTCTGTCTTTCGCCTAACTTATACTGCTAGCGATTAATTGTATAGTCTCTTGCACCTTATAACGGTATACCCTTTATCTGCATTTAATAACTTTTGTCTGAAGCGAATTAGTTTCGTGGATTTTAGCTTCTATTTTGAACTTTTAATTTTTTCATAATTAATCAAGTTTTTTATAGTTTGATGAAGCGACACTAGTTGAGCTAGAACAAGCCAAAGTAACTTAACAAAATAAAATTAAAAATTTTCCTGACTAGTTTTTATGGTTAATTTACTGGACGTTCCAACTGAATAATGCCGAGATGACCACTGTTTTTAGGCATATCTTGACAGGAAATTAGCAAAACAACCAGCATTACACTTGTAAGCAAGCGATTAATAATTCCAACCAAATTAGTAGACACAATTTTTATAGCCTCCAAACACCAAATATTTTTACTTACTACCATCGTGTAACAATTTGCTTTCTAATATCTCGGTGTTATTACAGGTTTTAAATTGTCCCAAGCTAATATGAAATACCTAAATGTTTGCTAAATCATGATTATTTGCGTGACTGGATGACTGGGTGAATGTTTATTTGTATCATTCTTTCTTGGATTCCATATAATTATTCAACTTAATGTTACGCACTAATCAACACGGGCGTGGAACAAGCTCCAGTTTAGGGAGCGTTTCCACCCGTCAATCTGTGAATAAATAGATTATTAGGTAAGGGTTTTATTTTTGCTGATGCTGATTTGTCAGAGGCTATATTTTTCATAATTGCCAGAGCAAAATTTTATTTACTCATAATTGATTGTCTGTTTAATACCCCGCAAAAAAACTAAAAAGTATTTTGCGCTTAACAGGGTGAACATTGTAAATATTTACGATTGTGGGTGAGGCAAATAAACTAAATCTGAGTTTTTTGTTTCCGTTTGTAACAATTTTTGGGGATCATTAATATTTGTTGAAGAGTATTGACATTCTTGTTAACTTATGGAGGAACACCAATAACGAGGTTCAATTATGACTTTATCTCCAACAGCGATCGCTTTGATCCTAGTTTTAACAATTGGCTACGTAGCGGCAGTCGGTATAGGCACATGGGCTTATTTTGCCAATGAAAAAAACTATTAAACCCTAAAGCTTAATAGTTTATAAAGTAAAATTAAATAAATTCAACAAAATTGAATTTGTGAATTTGCAGCTAGCTAGGTCTTTCACTTTCATAGCTAGCTGTGTTATTACAATAGTATTATAGTCTCAAATACAAAATTAAACTCAATCATTTGCTAACATTTGACAAGTAATCAAAGTAACCTAGCGATCATGCTCTTTGATAACATTGTTTAGCTTCAATTTCTCTACCCTGAGCCATAAAAATATCTCCGAGAGAACGATAAACGATCTTAAAATCAGGCTTAATTGCTAATGTTTTTTGGTAACATTTAATCGCCTCATCTAGCTTATTTCTTTGCTTTAGTAAATCGCCTAACTTCTGGTAAACTTCACCGTAATCGGATTTCAAGGCGATCGCTTTTTGATAATTTCTTACTGCCTCGTTTATTTCTCCTAGCTGATGATGAGCATTTCCAAGGGAAAAGTACAGTGCTGGATTATTTGATTCTAAGCCAATAGCTTTTTGCAAGTATTTGATTGCTTCATCAAACTTTTTATTATCCATTAATAGCCTAGCTAATTTAACATAAAAGTCAGCGTGCCAATCGTGCTTAATTTCTGCTGCTTTTTGATAAGCTAAAAGTGCATCGTTAGCTGTATCATTTTTTTGAACCAAAAGATCGGCGTAAGTTTTATATGCCCCAGCCGATAAATCAGGATTAAGCTCAATTGCTTCGGCATAGGCAGCGATCGCACCATAAATTTTGTTTTGCTGTTTTAGAACCTGGGCTAATCTAAGATAGAAGCCATGTCTATCTGGATTTATACCAATAGCACGTCTATAGCATTTTGTTGCTTCTAGCCAGTTTTTCTGAGTTTTGTATATCTCTGCCAGATTGAGCAATGGTTGAACATAATCAGGCTTGAGTTTAATTGACTTTTGATAGCTAAGGATCGATTCTCTCAATAATCCTTGTTCTCGTAATTCATTGCCTTTATTGAAGCTAGCTTTTGCTCTAACTAACAAATTACCACTACCTTTTTTTGGTAATCGCTCGTTTGGAACTTTTGAATCTTCTTTTTGCATCGACGTATCATCAGACATAACTTATTTTAAAAGAGATGTTTTGAAATTTATCGGTTTAATAAATGGTAGAACCTAAATGCGGAATTAATCTTGGCGATCGCTCTTAAATATTTAGCAACAGCTTTACTTCATTGTCTAATATGTGAGCAAAAAAAACCCAGTTCAAGTTTTTAAATTAGGGATTTTCGATAATTTTCAAGAAGCAGCAATAGCCAAAAAAACTAACTATTTATTATCTTGGTTAGCATCTGGATCTCTATCTAATAAATCTTCAAGGAATTGAAATGAAATATCCTCATTTTCCTCATTCGAGCTTAGATTTTTATCATTGCTGCTTTCTTCGTTATCCGTAATAGCACTATCAGCATTAAGATTTTCTAACCACTCTGAAATATTTTCGGTATTTTGATCGGGTGTTTCTAATCCGTCCAACCAGGTAGAAATATTATCCATATCGTCAGATTTATCATTGGCTAAGTCGTCTATTTCCGCGGTTTTATCACTTAATAAATCAGAAGGTGAATTGCCTTTTCTCTCTAATCCTTGGTCAAAACCAAGTTCATTTAAATCAACTCTTTGATTAATAGTATCTGTACCAATACTATTAATTAAATCATCAATGGAGTTATCAGCATCATCAAGGGTAATCTCGTCTAAGCTAATGTCGTTTGAGTCTGTAGTCTCATCAAAAGTGAATTCATTTGAACTAAGACTAAGCGAACTATCCGCATCATCAAAGGTAATCTCGTCTAAGCTAATGTCGCTTGAGTCAGCAGTCTCATCAAAAGCGAATTCATTTGAACTAGGACTAAGCGAACTATCCGCATCATCAAAGGTAATCTCGTCTAAGCTAATGTCGCTTGAGTCAGTAGTCTCATCAAAAGCGAATTCATTTGAACTAGGACTAAGCGAACTATCCGCATCATCAAAGGTAATCTCGTCTAAGCTAATGTCGTCTGAATTAGCGAGATCATCTAAGCTATGATCCGTATCATAAGAAGTAACTTCAGCATCAGCGATAATATTAGTTTCAAAGTCATTGTCAATTCTGTTGTCTAATATAAAATCACTATCTTCTATCTCCAAATCATTATCAGTAGTGACGGTATTATCTACAGAATCTGAAACTGTGCTATCTGGTGCATTCCAATCGCTAGTGGTGCTGTCTACCCAGTTGCTGTCTTCTGAATCTATTTCCGTCGGTTGCTCACTGTCTTGATTAGCGAAAAATCCAGATGCTGCTGCACCACCAAGGGCTGCTCCTCCTGCTGTCGCGCCTTCAGTCTGAGTCGCATCATTGGCAAAACCTGATGTTTGCTCAAAGCTTGTATCTTCATCCTCTGATAAATCTAGATCTAAATCATTATCAGTAGTGACGGTGTTATCTACAGAATCTGAGACTGTGCTATCTGGTGCATTCCAATCGCTAGTGGTGCTGTCTACCCAGTTGCTGTCTTCTGAATCTATTTCCGTCGGTTGCTCACTGTCTTGATTAGCGAAAAATCCAGATGCTGCTGCACCACCAAGGGCTGCTCCTCCTGCTGTCGCGCCTTCAGTCTGAGTCGCATCATTGGCAAAACCTGATGTTTGCTCAAAGCTTGTATCTTCATCCTCTGATAAATCTAGATCTAAATCATTATCAGTAGTGACGGTATTATCTACAGAATCTGAGACTGTGCTGTCTGGTGCATTCCAATCGCTAGTGGTGCTGTCTACCCAGTTGCTGTCTTCTGAATCTATTTCCGTCGGTTGCTCACTGTCTTGATTAGCGAAAAATCCAGATGCTGCTGCACCACCAAGGGCTGCTCCTCCTGCTGTCGCGCCTTCAGTCTGAGTCGCATCATTGGCAAAACCTGATGTTTGCTCAAAGCTTGTATCTTCATCCTCTGATAAATCTAGATCTAAATCATTATCAGTAGTGACGGTATTATCTACAGAATCTGAGACTGTGCTATCTGGTGCATTCCAATCGCTAGTGGTGCTGTCTACCCAGTTGCTGTCTTCTGAATCTATTTCCGTCGGTTGCTCACTGTCTTGATTAGCGAAAAATCCAGATGCTGCTGCACCACCAAGGGCTGCTCCTCCTGCTGTCGCGCCTTCAGTCTGAGTCGCATCATTGGCAAAACCTGATGTTTGCTCAAAGCTTGTATCTTCATCCTCTGATAAATCTAGATCTAAATCATTATCAGTAGTGACGGTATTATCTATAGAACTTGAGACTGTGCTGTCTGGTGCATTCCAATCGTTAGTGGTGCTGTCTACCCAATTGCTGTCTCCAATAGCTGTTGTATCGTCCTCTTCGATTTCTGAACTGATTTCTTCATTTGGAATTTCTTCTCTGAGGACATAATCACCTCTAAACTCTCTAGCATTTTCAGTCTCAAAGGCAGTATCTTCTTCGGTTGCTCGATCAAAATTAGCATTGGCTTCAGAGTAATCTGGTTCATCAACCTGCGATCTTCTTGATCGATCATCAATATAATCAGGTTGAGCGTAGGTGATGTCATTATCTTCTGCCAATGACTCTGTAGTTTCTTCAACAGAATCTTCTCGATCGCCAAAAAATCCAGAAGCCGCTGCTGCGCTGCCTCCTAAGGCTGCACCAGTTGCCGATACATTGTCAAGTAAACCAGAAGAATCATTTGTATCATCTACCTGTAGTCTTGTTGACTGTTCAGTAGTTTGTAATTTTGTTTCTTGATCTGTTGTAAATTCATTTACGGGATCGGGAGGTATTTCAACTATAAGATTATCGATATCAGTTTCTGGTTGAGCAACCGCATTTTCTAACTCAACCTCATCGGTATCAACATCTTCAATATTTTGATTATGGCGATCGCCTATTCTATTAGTAGCTGCTGCACCTCCTGCTAATGCTGCTCCTCCAGTTGCTATGGCAGCACCTTCTAAGTTAGAGGTTGTTCCCAAATCACTGGTTGCAGTCGTTCCTCTAGCTGATACACCATCAATATCTGGATCGAAGGCAACACTGCCTCCTTGAGGATCGTTAGGTGAAGGAGTATTGCCGATAGCAGGTTCTCGATCGCTTCTGTTTCCACGTTTTAAAGAGGACATACCCAGTAATCCTAAAAGTGGTAATCCTATTATTAAAGGTATCCACCACCACCAATTACCCTTTTTTGTAGCGCTCGCCTCACCCTGAGCATTTTCCGCATCTGCTGCGTTTGGATTGGCATCTGCTTGAGCAATTGCATCAATGTTAGCTGCACCGCTTTCTTTTACATCAGGATTAACTTCACCGCTTTCTTTTACATCAGAATTAACTACGCCACTGTCTTGAAATTCGGGATTGGCTGTACCACTACCTTCTAAATCGGTATTAGCTGTACCACTACCTTTCAAATTAGGATTGGCTGTACCACTATCTTCTAAATCGGTGTTAGCTGTGCCACTACCTTTTAAATTAGGATTGACTGTACCACTATCTTCTAAATCGGTGCTAGCTGTACCACTACCTTCTAAATTAGGATTTGTCTGTGTCGGAGTATTGCCATCAGCTTGAGCAATCTTGTCTTTTGTATCGGCATTGCCGTCAGCTAACGCAATGCCAGCATTAGCATCGCCGTTAGCTTGAGCCACTTTGTTTTTAACATCGCCATTGCCATTGGCTGAAGAATCGGCAGTAGCAAGAGTTGCTCTAGGTGTCTTATTGCCTAGATTAGGCGCGATCGCGGTTGCTGCTGCTGTGGTTGCAGGAATAGAACCTACTCTACTAGCAATTGTCTTTTGTCCTTCTTTGGTAGTGGCAAAACCCAAGAAAGCTTGGGTAGCTTCACTGGGAGTTCCCTGATATACTAAATTAAAAGGTTGAGAAAAAGGATACCGAGGATCGTCAGGCTGAGTCTGGTGCATCGATACTACCTTGATATCATCTCTATCGATCACATCATCTGCCACTGCATAACTAATACCGTTATTACCTAACTGACTAACCATTGCGTCAATGTTGTCTCGATCTACTTTTACGGCATTAGATCCCGTCGCCAATTCTCCATCTTGGAAAATTGAATAGTTAGGAAAAGCTCTTCTTGTATCGTTGCTATCTGGTAAGTCTACTAGCTTAATAGCACCAGGATCTCCGCCCACTTCAGACCAGTCTGTAATTTCTCCTTTAAATATCTGAGCAAATTGAGTGAAGCTTAAATTGCCACTGTAAGGGTTATTTTTAGAAACGACGATCGCGATTTTTTCTCGACTTACAGGAACTGCAATTAATCCCTTGCCTTTTTCTGCTTCAGTTAAAGATCTGCCAATTGCTGCTATGTCAGTTTTTCCTGCTGCTACAGCGTTTAAAGCCTCGTCCGAGCTTTGGGTTTTGATGTTAACTTTTGCATTAGGATATTTTTCCGTAAAACTTTTTTTTAATCCTTGGTCAATGCTATTAATACTATTAGAGGCTGCCACTTTTACTGTGGCATTCTTAGGAAGTTGATCGGGAAGAGTAAAAGTTGTTTTAACTTCATCAGCTTGAGCCAAAAGGAAAGCCTTTGCTGGTTTTGATACTCCGACCAAAGCCAATAGTACAGCTAATGTAATTACAGAATTATTTCTTTTATGTAACATTTTAGGTTTAAAATTATGATTTGATTTACTGGCGATAATGGCGATAATTATATAGGTTAGATAGGTAAGATATATGGAAGAGTTATCTTGTTTTAAGTATTAAGTATTGTAGTTCAGTGTATATACCCGACTTTTGTTTAGTTCACACATATTACCAAAAACACAGAGATATTTCTATTCTTTATAAAGAACTAGCTAATGATTATACAAAATATGAAAAATCATAGCGAAATAGGTAATTATCATTTGGAGAATTTTACTTTTTACATTTAATTTCGCCTAGCTACTTCGACAGTTAGGACAGTTAGGACAGTTAGAGCAGTTTAAAACCCCAATTTACCGTTAACTATCTTAATCTCAAACAAGGGTCAAACATCTATTATTTCGTTAACAATAAAATTTTGTCCAAACCATTGTACTTGGGTCATTACAAAAAATTAAGAGCCAGTAAAATTACTAGCTCCTGATAAAATTATTTTTAATTTCGATTAAAGTGCGCCAGCATTAGCCAAGCCTAAAATCACCCCTGCACCTAAAAGATGACCGAAACTAGTAGTACCTAACAGTGCAGGTAGTCCCATGCCGCCAAATAAGGCTGGAGAAGGCAAGGCAGGTCCAGCACTTTTATTTTTGATGGTAAACTTACCAAAAGCGATCGCAGCTATATTACAAACAATCATCACAATAGCCACTTTAGGACTCCAGGATACGGTGTTGGGTACTGTTGCTGCTAATAATGTTAAATAAGTCAAAGTAAATTTCTCCTAATATTGTCTATTTGTTTATCTTTGCTGAATCGATAATAATTTTATTTCTTTAGTTAACAGAAGTATTAATCGATGTTGCAATATTTATTAATCAAGTAAAGTTTTATATACAAAAATAGAGTTCTTCAATTTAGCTTTTGATCCTAGTTTATGTTTAGATTGAGATATGCTGGGGGCTGTGGCTCAGTAGGATAGAGCAAGCGCCTCCTGAAAAATCGGGCATGGTGAAGGAAACTTCATTTATGAATGTGGTCAAATTCAAGGAAGCCTAAAGTTGTGGTTATTTACAACCACGGTAATCTTGAGCCAAGCTCTATAGTTCCTGGTAGAGAAGGTGCAGAGACTGGTTGTAGGTCTAAAATCAGGAAAGAGCAAAGAGCTAAATTTATCTAAATTAGCCTACAACATAACGGCCACCGCCTAAAGGTAATTTACCCAGGGTGAAGGGATAGTCCAGAGAGTGGGGAAACTCACACCAATCTGAAGCGCTAGGTCGCCAGTTCAAATCTGGCCAGTCCCGCTATCTCATTCTATTTTGTTAGTCTTTAAAATTTTATTGCGTAGTAGTGATTTGTACCGTGAGAAGAATATAGACTCACATACAGACGGAATAATTTTGATCGAGATATTTTTTTATGGCTTATTACTGGTTTAAAGCATTTCACTTAATTGGTGTAGTGGTGTGGTTTGCAGGCTTATTTTATCTTGTGCGACTGTTTGTTTATCACGCAGAAGCAGAACAAGAAAGCGAACCTGCTCGTAGCATTCTTACCAAGCAATACGAGCTAATGGAGAAACGTCTTTACGGCATCATTACCACTCCAGGAATGATTGTAACTGTAGTCATGGCGATCGGCTTAATTTCTACTGAACCAGAAATTCTCAAATCTACTTGGCTGCATATTAAATTAACTTTTGTGCTTTTGCTGATTGGCTATCATTTTTTCTGCAAGAGAATAATGAAGCAATTAGCTGCTGGAGAATGTGGCTGGACAGGACAACAGTTTAGAGCTTTAAATGAAGCACCAACAATACTTTTGGTCTTAATTGTTCTTTTGGCAGTATTTAAAAACAGTTTACCTTTAGATTTAACTACTTGGCTAATAGCAGGTTTGGTATTAGCTATGGTGGCGAGTATCCAGCTTTATGCTAAAAAACGTCGTCAGAATAAAGAAAAATTAGCTCAGGTAGAGCAACCAGATATGGCTTTAAAAGGATGAAGGATTTTTAAGGGATGGGGAACAAAGGCTTTAAAAAGGTGTAGGGATCAAAGAGATTGTGTAGTTATCGTATTTCCTACTTTCTACTTCCTATCTCATACTTAATCCCTTCAAGCTTTCGCTGCCAAATTTTGTTCTACAACTTGCACTAACTTATCTGTCCAATAACTAGTTAACTTGCGATCGACAGCTTCTACCATTACGCGAATTAAAGGCTCTGTTCCCGAAGCACGAACTAAAATGCGTCCTTGTTCTCCCATAGCTGCTTCTGCTTGAGCGATCGCCTGTTGCACGAGTTCGCATTCTTGCCATCTACTCCTACGTTCGCGATCTTCAACTATTACGTTACGCAGAATTTGGGGATAGGTTTGGAAGCTGTTATCTACTAAATTTGCCAAAGAAGTATCTGCTTGGCATACCAAAGAAGTTAAATGTAATGCGGTTTGAATTCCATCACCAGAAACACCATGATGATGACAAAGAATATGTCCTGACTGTTCTCCCCCCAGCATTGCTCCTGTAAGCCACATAGCCTCTTGAACATGGCGATCGCCTACCGCCGTCCGCTGCATTTTGCCCCCTTTAGCTTGCCAAGCGCGTTCAAAGCCAAGATTTGCCATCACAGTAGCCACAATTAAATCATCTGGTAGCTGCTGTTGTTGCTTGAGTTTATCGCCCCATAAATAGAGGATATAGTCCCCATCAATTACTCTACCTTGGCTATCAATTGCCATAACTCGATCGGCATCTCCATCAAAGGCAAATCCTAAATCAGCCTGATGCTCTTTGACTGCTAGCTTAATCGTGTCTAGGTGAGTTGAACCACAGTTGACGTTAATGCGATCTCCATCGGCTAAGGAATGAAGACAAATCACCTCTGCACCTAATTCCTGAAATATAGCAGGAGCGACTTCCACAGATGCCCCCCAAGCTAAATCTAAGACAATTCGCATTCTCTGAAAATTTAAATTTTTCGGTAATGATGCTTTAAGTACCCGAACATATTGTTTAACCAATTCTGGGCGATAGTAAGTTTTCCCCCAGTTTACGTTTACCTCGTCTTGTAAATGATTTTTTCTGAGGTGCGCCTCTATTTTTTGGGTCAAGCTATCAGCCAATTTAGTTCCTTTTTTACCAAAAAACTTAATCCCATTGTCTTGAGGCGGGTTATGGCTAGCAGAGATCATAATTCCTCCTACTGCTTCACTTTTGCTGGTTAGAGTAGCAACACAGGGAGTAGGACACAAGCCCAAGTGCCAAACTTCTAATCCCGCAGAAGTTAATCCTGCTGCGATCGCACTCGATAGCATACCGCTAGAATTACGAGAGTCTTGTCCAATAATTATCGGACCTTTGTTTTTGGCAGATTCTTCAAGCACTTTTCCTGCCCAATAACCCAACTGAAGAGTAAAAGGCGCGGTTAAAATATCTCCCGCCTTGCCACGAATTCCATCTGTACCAAATAAAGGTGTTTGGGGTAACTGATTTGTATCTAATATAGTTTTTGCAAAATTACTCACACCAAATATACTCCTATATCCATAAATCTAGAGCGAAAATTAATAGTAACTTTAGTCTTATGAAAAAATTTATAATTAGCAGAAATTTTACTATATAAATCTGAATTTTTGCTTTTGATTGCTCAAGTTTATTAAATAAATTAAGCGATCGATTTTAATTTTGGGTTAAATATATTTACCTTGAGTATAGATGCTTAGTGAGTTATTGATAAAGTGAGTAGCAGATAAAAATTAGAGATTAATTTTCTGTAGAATATTCTGCATCGCCTCCCAAGTTAATCCAGTTGTAATGTATTGAGGGTTATCTGGGTTGTAAGGCGCAATAAGACGATCTATAGAAATAATTTTAGAATCGGCAGCAATTACTGGAACATCAGGATCAAAAGCAGTCTCTTTCATCAAAGAACTAGAAAAACCAGCAAAGATCATTACTATATCTGGTTCACCAGAAGCTGTTTCTAAGTTGACCAGCAACACTTCTTGTTTTTGCTTCAGGGTATATTTTTCTAGGCGCAGACCAATAGATTCAGACATAAACTTTTTTTAGCTTTTAGCTTTTAGCTTTTAGCTTTTAGCCTAAGATAAATTTTTGTAGATTCTAAAATAATCTTGATTGTTATAATTCTACTGTTCCAGCGCAGATCGTCCCTGTTTACCTAAACGAATCAGCACAAAATAGACTAAATAAATAATATAAATTACTAAACCAACTGCGCCCAAAAAGCCTAGGAAACCTTCGTTTCCCGACTTAGTATGAAAAAAGTCGCGATAGGCTTGAGGTGCTTCCAACCAAACTTGGCAGAAAGAAGTCTTCATTCTAGTATCAGATATACCACAGGGGAGAAAGAAAGCTTTGGCGATCGCACCTAAAACACAATAGCCAGTCATTGCCCAACGCCAGGAAGTGAAGACTAGCTTGAGGAGACTTTGGGGTATGTCGCGAATTTCTTCATTTAAATCTACCCAAAACCACAAAGAAATAGGGATTAAAACACGGGCAGCAAAACCACTGATAAAGCCAATTTTCCAACCAGGAATTAATAGATAAACTGTAATCATTAACAAGCTGGCAACTCGCCAATAGATAATCAGTAATCTTTGCATGGCTTCTTGTTTCTGAAACAAAGCCCAAATTAACAGCACAAAAGGAACAATTACCGCCAGTAATACTCCTAAGCGATAGTCCATCCATACTAAAGGTCTAAACCAAATATCCATTATTGTTCTGCCGAAAGTGTGTCTATTACTATTTATTTGCGCCTGAGCTTTAAACAACTCCAGATTATTTCTAAGAGTGCATCAACAATCGCTCAAAGTCAACGTTACCTTACAGAGGAACAATCTTGCTTTTTGTAATTCAGGTATACAGCCAAAAATAAGGATGAGAATAGATCGTATTCTCACCCAATTTAATTAATAATTATTCAACCTTAGACTATAACGTTGACCCAAAGTAGACTATATTACTAGTCTTCATAGACTCGGCATTCTAAAGCATCAGGGTTATCATCACAATACTGCTCTAGAGAGCTTTTTTGGGGAACTTTTTGCTTTCTGTGGGATGCTTCTGCCGATAGCTCTTCTACTGTATCCCAGGCAGCAGCACATTCTCCTGAAGTATCTCCTTCGGTGCTACAGACTGCCCTGGCAGATTCTCTTTCTCTTTGTATTTGTTCTTGTATATCGCTCATATGAGTCCTCTTATTTCAATTTAAATTTGTATTATGCCACGACTATCTATCCAGTTGCAGTAATTGCTTAACCTCTAGCTGTAAAAAAGTGGCTCTTTAGTTAAAGTTTAGTGCAACTAAGCATTTATACTTCTTAATCTAGCATTATTGCTAAGGTACTAAGTAAACATCTATCTATAGAATCAGACTTCTTATTATACGCTTGATATAAATATGAGTACAATGGGAGGTATTACTACATTTCATTGCCATAAAGAAATCCAAAATTAGCAATTATCAACACTTGATGCTAAATTCACGATGTCGGCATTAATTTAAATATTAGGAAAGCTATCATGATCGAGCAAATTTCCAATTTAGAAGTAGACACCGCCAAGGCTGTGAATGATTTGATGGAAGAAAAATCTAGTCATAAAGAAGTTATCGAAACTGTAATTTCTAGCCTCGATCAAGACAATACAGCAATGGTAAATCATACTGCCGAAGGAAGCCTGTGGAAATTTAATTACGGCAGTGTAGAGGTTTTTGTTCAGCTTACAGGAGAAAGCGATGAAGACCTTTTAACCGTTTGGTCTAGTTTGCTAAAGTTACCCGCTAAAGATGAGCCTGGATTGATGCGTCGTCTTTTAGAAATGAACTGGACAGGTACTTTTGAAACTTGCTTTAGTATTCATGATAATAAGGTCATGGCTTCGGCTCAACGTACGGTTGCGGATATGTATCCTGGAGAGATTTCCCGTTTAGTTACCCTTGTTGCTAATATTGCCGATGACAATGACGAAATCCTCAAAGAAGAATTTGGTGGTTCATAGTTTTCTTTACCAAGCATACTAGACTTGTATGAACACTTGGCGTTTTATACCTCCTGTGGTTGCGTCTGGAGAAGTGCAGATGGCAATCGATCGCTATTTGCTCGAACAACATCGCGCCAGAAAATATGACTCTTCAATTTGTGGCAACACTTTTTACAATGGAGTGTTGCGCTTTTATACTTGGCAGCCTGCTGCTATTTCTTTGGGTTATCACCAAAAAGATTATCCTAGTAGATGGAATGATTTGACCTGGCAAGGAAAATCTCTAGATATTGTCCGTCGTCCCACGGGCGGTAGGGCAGTGCTACACCAGGGTGATTTAACCTATATGGTAGTGACTTCTATTCCTCCAGGTAAACGATTAGAAGTATATCAACAAATTTGTGAGTTTTTAATTGCTGGCTGGCGATCGCTTGGTGTAAACTTAGATTACGGTACGGCGACTAAAGAATACATTCAGCAACAAAACTGTTTTGCTACAGCGACAGGTTCAGATTTAGTTACGCCCACAGGAAATAAGGTAATTGGTAGCGCGCAATTACGTCGTGGTAAGACCGTTTTGCAGCACGGTTCAATGATCCTCAATACAGACCCCAAGCTATACAAACAGGTCTTTACCAGCCCTTTATCAGAAAATTTATTGGAGGTTTTCCCATTTTCAGAAGATCGGTCAACCAGACATCAAAAAAACTGCTCTGCTGTTAAAATAATACATAACTTAACCGAGGCAGCAAAGGCAACTTTTAAGATTAATATAGTAAATCAACCTTTGTCTACCAAGGAATGGCAAGATATTATTGCCAACACGGGAGTCGAAATAAGCTAGGGAAATCCCAGCATTTCCTTCTAACAATGATTTCTCTTTATTGAGATACTAAAGATATTAAAGTTAATTAAATCTATTCAGATATTATGAGCATAGTTAGTCAAGTCATCTTAAAAGCAGATGACGAACTACGCTACCCCAGTAGCGGTGAGCTAGAAGGCATCAAAAACTTTTTAACTACAGGTGAAAAGCGTTTCCGTATCGCTGAAACTTTAGCCAATAGCGAAAAGAAAATCGTCGATCAGGCAGGAAAAGAGCTTTTTAAGTTACATCCTGAATATCGTTCTCAAGGTGGTAATGCCTCTGGACAAAAACAATACAACCAGTGTCTCAGAGATTTTGGCTGGTATCTACGCCTAGTTACCTATGGTGTGATGGCAGGAGACAAAGGCCCGATTGAAAAGTCTGGTTTAATTGGAGTTAGAGAAATGTACAACTCTCTTGAAGTCCCTGTACCTGGAATGATTGATGCTATTCGCTGTCTAAAAAAGGCATCCCTCGATCTTTTAGGCAAAGAAGACGCTCAAGAAGCCAGCCCTTACTTTGACTATATTATTCAAAGCATGGCTTAGTTTGCTTAACTTTTATCTAGCGTTAATTAATACTAAATAGGTAATTGGTAATTGGTAATTGTGTGGTTGCACTATAATGTGTTATCGGCACGATGATCGACTGTCAATTACCTTTAATTATTTTTAATGGCTTGGTCAAAAAAAGTCCCTAAGCTTTCTCTAGTAATATTACTATTAACTTACGGTGTTGAAGGATGGATGTATAGCTCATGGATCGACAAGATGCTTGAGCGAGGAGCTATACTGAGTATGCTCACTGAAGACATTCACCTTGTCCTGATCTATGGTGCGGCGATCGTCAATATTTTATTTTTGGTGGTTCTTTTTATCTCCCCTATATCCTTGATCGCCAGTAGTCTTGATGGCTGGTTAAAATCTGACACCAGAGCTTTTATGTCAATTTTGCTGGGAGCATTCGCGTTTGCTTTAATTGTGCAGCGAGTAGATTACTTTGCCAGATTTTTAGTATTTGTAGCAGCAGCCTTATTATTTAAGCTAGATCTACAGTTGGCAGGATACAATCGTTGGCTTGGTACATTGATTTTAACTATCTTCTGTTTATTAGGATTTGCAGGAGGCGTACTGGCGTTTCATACCTGGAGATAAGCTTTAGGATAAAGCATGAAAGGATCACGAATAAGGAATTAATTAGGTTATTGTCTCTACAGGTGAAAATATGGAGAAGAAAAAAAAGCAAGAGAAAAAAAGTAAGACTTTGCTGCGTGTTGTAACTTTGGTAATGGGTTTAGGGTTTGCTGGTTCGACCCTAGCGATCGCTTTAGCTAGTGTTTTTAGTCAAAATAATTCTACCGCTTCAAATACACAAAATACCGAAGATCCTGCCTTGGCAGAAAAACAAATGCAAATGCAGATTGAGGGGTACAAAAAAGTATTAGAACGAGAACCTAAAAATGTTACCGCTCTCCAAGGACTAGCTCAAATCTATATGCAAACAGACCCTAAAAAGGCTATCCCTACTTTAGAAAAACTGGCTAAATATTATCCAGAGCAAAAAGAATATGCGGGTATTTTGCAAATAATTAAACAGCAGGAAGGTGGTCAGCCAGCTAAAACGGAAAAGAAACAAGCACCAGCTAAAGAAGCAAAGTAATTTTTAGGAAATCTTTAGTTTTTAAGCGATCGCCCTATTTCTAAGAATTATGAGATAAAATCGAGCGGTTAAAATGCAATAGAAAATACTCACTGCTTATCGCGCTATGACGATTGAGTCCGATCTCATTATCTCTACTAAAAATCTGACTAAGACTTATAGTCAAAAGCACGTTGTAAATAAGTTGAATCTGGCTGTGCCACGAGGCTCTATCTGCGGTTTTCTTGGCTCAAACGGGGCAGGAAAAAGTACTACAATCAAACTTTTGCTCGGACTTGTGAAGCCTTCTGAGGGAGTAGGGACAATTTTTGGCAAAAGCATTGTACGAGATAGTATTGCGATTCGCGAGCGAGTTGGTTTTTTGCCACAGGAACTTCGCTTCTATGGACATTTGACTGCTCGCGAGACTTTACAGTTTGTCGCTTCATTTTTCTTCACAAGATCGAAGAGTGCAATTAAAGCTCGCATAGAGGAACTGATCGAACTGGTTGGCTTAAGCGGAAAAGCAGATCGTCCAGTGCGGGAATTTTCGGGTGGTGAACGTCAGCGTCTGGGTATTGCTACAGCAGCGATTAATAATCCCGACTTGCTAATTCTAGATGAACCAGCCTCGGCACTCGATCCAATAGGACGACGAGATGTATTACAAATTATCAAGAGTTTTGGGCAACAAAGTACAGTTTTCTACTCCACTCATATTCTCGATGATGTACAACGAGTTAGCGACATGGTTGTGATTCTCGAACAGGGCAAGTTGCTAGCTCAAGGAAATATTGAGCAACTGCTATCAGGCGATCACAGTTTGTTTTGCGTTACGGTATGCGGAGACGGATTGGCGGTTCAAGATCGCTTGCAGCAAATACCTTGGATCGAGAAGATTACAGTTGAGACAGGGATGCCAGATCTAAAAAATACTCAGACTACTAAATTACAAATCCAGGTTAACAATCCAAACGCTGCCCAAAGCGAACTACTGAGGCTTGTACTAGAAAATCCTCAAGTTGTTGTGACCCAATTTGAACGCTCATCTTATGAGCTTGAAGATGTCTTTGTAAATTTAATTCAAAAATCATAATATGAGCAGTCAAAATCTTGTTGACGAATCACAATTGCAGCGTGTTTCTCGGAGTTGGTTACGGGGTTTTCGCCCTATCTATCACAAAGAAATTGCTTACTGGTTTAACCCTCGTCGCTGGATCTCTCAACTCATTATTTGGATGTCACTTACAGCTTTGCCCGCAATTTGGATGACCCCAAGTAATGCAGGCGATCGCGGAATTTCATTTTTAACTTTGTTTCTCTGGCTGGGCAGTACTTTGATACCTATCGGCACAATCATTTTGACTCAAGGCGCAATTATTGAGGAAAAGCTAACCCAAACTCTGCTGTGGATCTATTCTAAGCCCTTGTCAACTGCTGGATTTATCCTAGGGAAATTTGCAGCTTATTCAGTTTTCATTGGTGTAATTGCTTTGGGAGTGCCTGGCATCTTTATGTATATTGCAGCACTTGTAGTTGGATTACCTGCACAGATCTCTCTATTTAATTACCTTATAAGTGTCTTGATGGTTTACCTAGTGATGCTGTTTACTTTGGCATTGACCCTGATGCTAGGGGTTATTTTTAATCAAATTAGAGCCGTCAGCGCGATCGCACTTTTTGTTGTTTTTGGCGGTGCGGGTTTAAATTTTAATCCTCAATTACAGCAGATTAAGCCTTATACCGTATGGGCATTACAAAATGATGCTACAGCAACTTTGGTAGGTCAATTTCCCAATCAAGCTTGGATGGCGATGGGCGTGACGATTATTTTGACTGTGCTGTTTTTGTTAATATCAGTATTTTGGATGAGAGGATATGAACTTTAGAAGCTAATTAATGCAAAAATTAATACTTTTTCTAAAAATGTTATTCGGGATTTATAGTCAAGGCGATCGCTATAATTAAACTTAATATTGATAAACCTCAAATTAATTGCCTAAAATTAATGAAATGAGTCAGAAAGTCTGGGTTGAGATATCTACATTCCTTCCCATACTGAATATTTATCAATAAAGAGGCAAGCAGCGTGGAAGAGAATGAGCAGCATCAAAGCACTTCAGCATTGGATTCAGAGGACAAAAACTTACCCGATGCGGGAGGAGGCTTGCCAGTAATCGAATACTGGGCTGAACATACGCTGTCCCCAGAAGGCATAAAGCTTTGGAAAACCTTATTACATAAAAGTGCTTGCTTATCATGTTCTTGGGGAACAGGGGGACAAAAAGGAGGATTTACCAATGAGGAAGGAGAGAAGTTACAACGCTGTATGAAAAGCGTTGAGGCTATATCTGCCGAAATTCAGCCAGCAATTAAGACTAATTTCTTTGACACTCAAAGCATAAAGCAACTTCAGCAGCTTACATCTTTAGAAGCAGATAAGCTAGGCAGATGGGGTTTTCCTGTAATTCTCTCTCAAGGCAGTACTCACTATCAAAAAATTAGCTGGGATGAAATTTATCAACTGGCAGAAACCGCTTTTAAGGCTACACCAGAAAAGGTAGCATCATATAGTTCGGGTCGTTCTTCTAACGAAGCAGCCTTTTTATTACAGCTAATGATGCGTGCTTTGGGTTCTAATAACTTGGCAGACTGTTCCGATCTTTGTCATGCACCCTCGACTTTTGGACTCAAACAGATCTTTGGCACAGGTACATCAATGGTTAGTCTAAAGGGCTTAAAAGAAACCGATTGTGTTGTGCTGGCGGGTTCTAACGCTTCCTATAACCATCCTCGTCTGATGAATGAATTGATTAAGCTACGAAAACGTGGTGGAAAAGTTGTCGTTATTAATCCAGTTAAAGAAAGAGGATTAGTTAAGTTTGCTTCTCCTGCATTTATAAAATCTTTGTTAGCAGGTTCAGATATTGCTTCTATTTATCTTCAGCCCATTCCTGGAAGTGATGTCGCTCTCTTTGTGGGTATTCAAAAATCTTTAATCGAACAGGGAAAAATTGACCGAGAATTTTTACATGCACACGCTGAAAATTGGGCAGAAGTTGTATCTTATGCTAATTCTACGCCCTGGGAGACAATTACCGAAACCTGTGGCGTTTCTCAGGCAGAAATTGAAGCTGCTGCTCAAATTATTGGTTCATCACCAAAAGTCGTCTTTGCTTGGGCGATGGGAATTACGCAACAGCAAAACGGTGTCGATAATGTAAGCAGTATTGCCAACACTGCTTTGCTTACTGGAAACGTGGGTAAGTTTGGGGCTGGATTGATGCCTGTGCGGGGGCATTCTAATGTTCAGGGCTTTGGTTCGATGGGCGTGACAGTTAGGCTCAAAAAAGAAATTCAACAGTCTTTAGAAAAACTTTTTGGTCGTTCTCTTAGTCAGGAGCCAGGATACGACACTCAGGCTTTGATTGAAGCAGCAGATGCGGGAAAAGTAGACACGCTGATTTGTCTCGGTGGTAATTTATACGGAGCAAATCCAGATAGCAACAAAGTCAAGCGGGCGTTGGGCAAAATCAAAACAATTATTTATGTAGCTACCAAGCCCAATTTAGGTCATTTTCACGGTTTAGCACAACAAACAATTGTCATTCCCGTTCTTAATCGCTTTGAAAATCCCCATAAAACTACGGTAGAGTCTGGTAATAACTTTGTGCGTCTTAACGATGAAGGTCAAACCCATCTCCAAGATTCTGATTTAATTGCTGAAGTAGATTTTCTAACCGAACTTGCCCATCGTCTGCATGGAGAAAACCCGATCGACTGGCGCAAACTTCAAGATACTAAGTATGTAAGACAGTTAATCTCGCAAACCATTCCTGGCTACGAGAAAATAGGCGAAATTGACGAAACAAAAGAAGAGTTTACCATTGGCGGACGAATTTTTGAGCAGCCTCATTTTCCTACTCCCTCTGGCAAGGCGATGATGTTTGTTACGACTTTGCCTCAATTATCTCTTCCCCAAGCTCAAGACTTTGATGTGACCAGTCATACTCATGGTATCGTCGTAGCATTAATGACGGGAAGAAGTTATTCTCAACACAACACGGTGGTTTATAAAACTGAGGACAAGTATCGGGGAATAACTCACCGACACTGTATTTTAATGAATCGTGCCGATGCAGAAAGTGCTGGTTTACAAGAACACCAGCGGGTAACTGTGAAAGGAAACGCTAGTCAGTTGGACAATATTGAGATTATCTATGGTGAAGTGCGTCAAGGTGCTGCTTTGATGTTCTACCCTGAAGTTAACGTGATTTTTAATGCCCCTGTGGAGTCCCGCTGTGGAACTCCTGCTTTTAAGCGAGTACCTGTATTTGTTTATACAGCTTCTTGACCTAATCCTAGATATTTTCCTTGGCAATTAAATCTTGAATTCGATCTAGGGCATTTTGGGGAATTACGCCTTCGGCTACAAGCTGTTCAATTACCTCTCCCTCACTGGTTCGAGCAGCATGAGTCGCTACCTCTTTTTGAAGAGCGATCGCCAGTTCATGTCGGCTAGTTCCCATTGCTTTTACCCGCTTTAACGCGCTTTGGCTTGTTTGCTGATAAAACATAATGCAGTCTTGAGCTACTGCTAATTCGACTGCATTTGCCTTAACCAATTGTTTTACCTGTTTGACAATTTTTTGGCTTACATATGCAGTTACGGCATCGTATTCGTAACGAATTGCTGCTACGTGTCCACGGCGTTGTCCAAAAAACTGATGGTGACGGAAAAAATGCCGTAGTTGTTTGAAAATCAGCTTTTCTAAAGGAGTTTCTAACGACCACAAGGCTGGTACTGGAGGCGGGATCTGACGATTTAAAACGCTATCTCGCTTAGCCTCTACCATAAGTTCTAGCTTGCGCATCGCACTTTCTAACAAAAGCCCGCGATCATATAAATCGACATGAGCCTGATGTTCGATTCTGAGTATTTGTAACCATAAAATCTGACGCGCCATGCCCGGATCGAGTTTTAGTTCCTCCCAAATCTCAGTGACATCAGCTTCGGCGGTATTTAGAACCCGCTGATAATCTTCTTCTATTCCTACAATAACCTCGCTATCAAACAATCCCATTAAACCTAGCTTATGCAGTAATTTTAGGGCTTCGCGTTTTGCTAGAATAATCGCCTGAGCTTTTCCTAATCGCTCTAAAACTGGCGGTTCATCTATTTTGAGCCAGCTAATTAGTTTTCCTGTAGTCGTACCAGCAACCAAAATAGTAAATAATGCTACCCCTAGAGTCATAGCGATAATTAAGTCTCGGTTAGGAAACGAGCGATCGAGGCTCAGTGCCAAGGCTAAAGCAACCGCTCCTCGTAGTCCACCCCAAAAAGTTACCATCTGATAACGCCAGCCAAATGGCTCGGACTTTTGTAACCAGTTGGAAAACGGTATTAAACTAAAAACTGCAACTGCACGGGCTATAAGCGTGGCGATAATTGCCCAGCCAATAGCAATCCAAAATCTTGGACTTTCAGTACCAAGTCGGATAATAAAGTCACTAGTTGTCAGCCCCACTAGCAAAAAGATGAGGCTATTGGCAATAAAAGCTCCATAGTCCCAAAACTCCCGCAGATATGTTCTTACCTCTACATTGACTTTATGGTTAAGATACCAACCAACCACCAATCCCGCTGACATCACTGCAATCACTCCAGACCATTGCAGATAACGTTGGGCAACCATAAAAGCTGCGTAGGCAATAATAATACTTACAGTAGTTTGAATCAGTGCATTATTTTTGGCTAAGTTAATGGAGTAACCAAAAATAATTACAGCAACAACTACGCCGACCAAAATCCCGCCGAACAACACCACAAAAACGTTAACTGAAGCATCTCCAAGAGTTGCTACACCAACCGTACCACTAGCAATTATCGCCATGACTACATCAAAGAGAACGATCGCCGTAGCATCATTGAGCATACTTTCCCCTTCTACCACCATCGTTAAACGCTTGGGAACGCCCAGTTCTTTGAACAGGGCAATTACCGCCACTGGATCTGTGGCAGAAATCAAAGATCCAAAAACGAAAGCACCGCTCAGAGACAAAGGTGTCAGCCAAACCATGAAGCCACCGACAACGGCTGCCGAAACCAGGAGTCCCAATCCAGCTAAAATCAGTGAAGGAGTTAGTGTCTCGAAAAGAAGCTGATTATCGAGATTGATTGACGATTCAAAGATTAATGGTGGAACAAAAACATATAGAATTACATTCGGAGATAGAGTTAGAGAACTCAAAGGATCGACAGCAAAAAGCAGAGGAGTGAGAAATCCTAACCCCAAACCAACTAGGACTAAGCCAACTGTATAGGGAATATTAAATTTTTCAAAAGTAACGGCTCCTAAACAGGCGATAAGCAATAATATCAGCAATTCGACTTCTGAAGTCAAAAGCGCGCTAGATGAACTTTCCATATAAAGCGTCGTAATTTAGAAAGATTTTTAGTTTAGCTCGAATATTATATATGTTTTTATCAGTCTTGTTTCTGTAAATATTGAGCATTCTGACTTAATACTAAAATAACTAAAATTGATTTAAAAAGCGTAAGTCGCTATTGTATAGACGGCGAATATCATCAATTTGGTGTAATACCATGGCAAATCTTTCTACCCCGAAACCTGCTGCAAAACCTGTATACACTTCAGGATCGTAGCCAACGGCTTTAAGAACATTCGGGTCAACCATTCCGCACCCCATCACTTCCAACCATTTACCTTTCCACTGCACATCTACTTCTGCTGAGGGTTCGGTGAAGGGAAAATAGCTGGTGCGAAACTGAACGGGGAGTTCATCCCCAAACATCCGCTGTAAGAATTCTTTGATCGTGCCTTTTAAGTCAGTAAATTTTATACCTTTATCAATTGCTAATATTTCCACCTGATTAAACACTGCCGAATGGGTAGCATCCACCGTATCCCGACGATAAACTCGACCAGGGGCAATAATTCTGATGGGGGGTTCATGGTTTTCCATGTAGCGAATTTGCACCGAAGAGGTATGAGTCCGTAATAAGTTTCCTCCTGGCAAATAGAAGGTATCCTGCATATCCCTAGCGGGATGATCTGGAGGAGTATTAAGAGCTTCAAAATTATAGTAATCGGTTTCAATCTGAGGACCAGTGGCAACGGTATAGCCCAAGCCTACAAAGATATCTAATACTCTATCTACTACGCCATTTAGGGGATGTACTCGACCCAAAGGACGACTGACTCCTGGCATAGTTACATCTATGGTTTCGGCTTTGATTTGCGCTTCTATCTTTGCCTGTTGTAATGCTTGCTTACGCTGTTCTATGCCAGTTTGAACTGCTTCTTTGACTACGTTAGCTTGAGAACCAACCGCAGGTCGTTCTTCGGCGGATAACTTGCCCATTCCCCTGAGAATTTGAGATAGTTGACCCTTTTTACCTAAATACTTGATTCTTAGCTGTTCAAGCTCTTCTAAGCTATCTGTTGATGCGATCGCCTTGACGGCTATGGTATTTAGTTCTTTTAGTTGTTCTTGGATAGAATCAGTCATTCAGGATAATTAATATGGCAGTTGTAATAAGGGTTGAGACTATTATCTCGCGCAGAGGCGCAAAGACGCAAAGGGATTTGAGAGATGTTTTGATTTACTAATGTTAAGCATAAAAAATCAGCACCAAAGCTGTGATCTGATGCTGTTATAAATTAATTATTAGGGCATTGCTGAATGTGTAACGATAAGGCTTTATTTTACCTACTCATCCGCAAATCATAATTACTTAAGGTGCTAAAGCATTACCTCTAAGCAAACTACCAAGAGTTTTAGCTGTTACCTTCATTTGAGTTAAAGGATTAGCAGGAACGACAGTTTTGTAGAGATAGCTATCAAAAGTCATTTTTTGTACGTCGATGTCATCGCACATTTCGACAAATGCTTCACGAGTGGCATCACTGCGGTAGAAAACTCGTTGCAGAATATCCAGTACAAGGTAAGTCGCACCGTATTCTTTGTTCCAGAGTTTCATAAAGTCTTTGAGATCTTTTTCAGTGGGAACTTTTTGTCCATTCTGCGATCGCTCTACGATCATCTCGGCGCACATACGACCAGACTTGGCTGCAAAGTAAATACCTTCACCAGAAGACTTAGTTACAGTGCCTAAAGCATCGCCGACTAAAACAACTCTGCCACGAATAGGACGAGGGCGAGGATGTTCGGGAATGGGGTGGGCTTCGACTTTGATGATTTTGCCACCTTCTAGTCGTTTAGCAGCACGCTTGCGGATACCAGCCTGTAGTTTTTTGATGTCGGCTTGATTAACCTTCATAGTTCCTGTACCGACTGCTACATGGTCGAATTTGGGAAACACCCAAGCATAAAAATCTGTAGAAACATCGTCACCGACGTACATTTCGGCTAGATCTTCGTAGTATGCCATCTTATCTTCTGGTAAGCGAATACGCTCTTGGAAAGCGATCGCATAGTTGTAATCACCAGCATCTATAGCTTTAGCAATTCTAGAGTTAGCACCATCAGCACCAATTACTAAATCTACCTTGAGGGTTTTCATCACCCCTTTGACAGCACCAGTCGAATGATCGGCATAATGAAGCGTGTAGGGTTCTTTCTCACTATCGGGAATATCTAGCTGATATACAGTACCGTTAATTAGGTTTGCACCCAACTCGGCAGCGCGATTACGTAAGAAGCCGTCTAAAACTTCTCGGCGGCACATACCGATATATTCACCGTCTTTAAGAGTTGAGCCGATATTAACTTCCCGATTTGATGGCGAAATCATTTTCATTTTTTTGACCTGCCGATCGATAATCTTTTGAGGCAAATCAAACTCATCTACCATGCAAAGAGGAATTGCACCACCACAGGGTTTGGCGTTATCTAGCTTGCGTTCAAATAAATAAGTTTCAATACCTGCTTTGGCTAAAACTTCTGCGGCTGATGAACCTGCGGGTCCCGAACCGACAACAGCTACTCTTAATCCCAAAGTTTTTCTCCTGAATCTCTATAAAATCTTTTTTGAAGCTGAGGACAAACGTGACTCAATTAGGAGCTTCACCCTATTTATCCTGAAATGGATATTATCATGCTGTATTGCCTTATTTTCAGGCGATCGCTTTATTTGTCTAAAGTTGAAATACTGCTTAACAACTTCGTTAACAAACGTTACTTTTTTAGTAAGCGATCGCTCTTAAATTGAGCCTGTAGTAGGGTGGGTAAGAACAACACCGAATTAGTAAAGACGAGGCTTTGAAATGGCTTAATCAATACCTTCAATTCTGTCTTCCACTTCTTGATACAGTTCACGTAAGCGATCGCAATTCTCTTTGATGGTAAAGGAATATCTTTTTTCCCACTGGCGTATATTGTTTCAATCCAAAGTTTCCTTGCTTCCTCAATATTTATAACAGATTTTTCTTCGGACTATTCATTAATAATGCTAATGCGATCGCATCACTTGGTCGTGCATCTACTTCTTTAACTTGACTGTCACAACCCAAAAATGCCGTGGCGTAATAAGTATCTTTATGAAGAGATTCTACTTTAACGGACTCTAAACTTATATTGGCAGCCTTCAACATATTTGATATAAATTGAAAAGTCATCGGTCTGGATTGAGAAGTATCTGTAAGAATTTGAGCGATCGCTTCTCTCGGAATTCCGATAAAAATTTGCAGTAACCGACGATTTACTTCGTCCCACAATATCAACACACAACTTTCATCAGCAATATTTAGTGGAAAGATTAAATCTGCAACAGTAACTTCAATCATTTGAGTAGAGGGCGAGAAATAGAAATTGCGATCGCACTTTTTATTAAAACTAGCAGTAACGAGATCACTGTTACTTAATTTTCTTTAAGACACATTGGATTGAAACCAGTAAATGTCAAAAGGAAAAATAAGGATGGTAAGTCAACTTTCAAGAGTAAGTCGAGTCAAGCCTAACTTCGATTATATTAAAAATGTATATGAAGTTTGCTTAGAAAGCTATCGTAACAATATAAATTACAGAAGTTGGCAAGATGCTCAGAATGCAATTCAAAAGGGTAGAAAAATTCTAGAATCTGATGAGGAAGTAGATATTTATATCGCTTTCTATGGCGCACACCATTACTATAAACTGGTGGAAGCATTTGATGCGCTAGATATGCCAAGATTTCGCGATCAACAGCTAGAAATTTTTAGTTATGGCTGTGGTGCTGCCACTGATACTTGTTCATTAATAAGCTATTGTCGCTCAAAACAAATAAATTTACCTTTTAAAAAACTTACACTAATTGAACCTTCTCAGATTGCACTTAAAAGAGGAGTTGAATATATTAACCAGGCTTTGTCTCCTGAAGAATTAGATCAGATAAAGATCAAAGAAATATATAAAACTCTTGACAAACTAGAAGAAAACGATGTTGATTCTGAATTTGAAAATTTGAAATTACATATATTTTCCAATGTTCTTGACATAGAAAAAATAAATCTACAGAATTTAACCTCACTAATTAAAAAGACTCAAAAAGGAGATAATTACTTTGTCTGTATTAATCCCAAAAATTCAGAAAGTATAGGTAGAATTGATGATTTTTACAATAAGTTGTCGAACTTGGTCAACTTATCAGATATATCTATTAAAGATGAAGACATTACAGGCAAAAATATTTGGATGATGAAAGTCAGTAAATATGAAAATCGTTCGATACCCAGATATCATAAAATTTTCAAGACATATGCTACATAGTTCATGTCTTAAATTTATTGATTGTTACTCAGGATGATATGGCGAAACAATTTAGTCTTGACTTATTTGGTGTAGAAAGAACTAATAATCAAAAATATCCTGAAATTATAACTTTGCCATCAGGTGAATCTATGCCTGATGGAGAAGTGATTATTTATCGAAATTTTTTTGACGAATTAGAAAGCGACCAACTATTCGACGAGTTACTAGATAGTATAAATTGGCGACAAGATAAAATAAAAATGTTTGGTAAAGAAGTTAAGTTACCCAGATTGACTGCTTGGTACGGAGATCAAGGTAAATCCTATAAATATTCAGGTATTAACATGAATCCCGATACCTGGACACCGACACTACTTTCAATCAAAGAAAAAGTTGAAAAAGTAGTAGAGCTAAACTTCAACAGTGTTTTATTAAACTTATATCGTAATGGAAAAGATTACGTTTCATGGCATAGTGACGATGAGCCGGAGTTAGATCGAAATCCAATTATTGCTTCAGTAAGTTTTGGTGAAACAAGACGTTTTCAGTTAAAACATAAATCAAATAAAGATTTAGATACAGTCGAAGTTGCTTTGACGCACGGTAGTCTACTGTTCATGAAAGGAGCGACACAACATTTTTGGAAACATCAAGTACCAAAAACTTCTAAAGTATTGACGGAAAGAATTAATTTGACATTTAGAATAATTACTTAAATATTAAAGTTACTAAATTAAATCAGAAAAGTTTTCTCGCTTCTTCAATTTTACTCATGATCAATATTTTTAATCTTATTTTTCACTTCTTGATATAATTTACGAAGCGATCTAAATTCTTTTTGATGGCAGGGGAATATCTTTTTTGACACTCTTATAAACGGTTTCAATCCAAATTTCTCTTGCTTCTTCAATATTAACGATACATTCTTCTAAAGTTTCTCCTTGTGTTATACATCCAGGAAGATCGGGAATCATTACTATATAACCGACCTCTTCTGGGTAAATCGAAATAGGGTATTTTAAAGAGAGATAATATTCTAATGGTTGGCGTTCGGTTTGTTTATTTTGAGCGGATGAAATGCTGCTTTTCAAGCAGCTTATTCCACTCCGCTGTTGCCTCATCTTGCAAATTTTCTAAATTGGTTTTACCATGTCTCCTATCTCTGGATCTTCAAAATCTAATAAATAAGAATCATGGTAAACTTCGTCTCCTCTGCCTAAAAATGCTAATGATGGTGTATTTTTAGTAGTTTTAGTCTGAGATCTATCAGATTCGATGATAGACATTTTTTCCTGAATATGAATTATTTTGCCTGTTCCCTTATATATTTCTAAATAGCCCAAAGATTTCCCTGTTTCGGGGTCTTTTATTTCTTCATCACTTAAACAATAAACTAATACTTTTTGATTGGGACGTATTTTATGTTCTGAACCGCGATTTATAGCTAATCTAGTATTACTAATGATTTTAACTACTTGGGCAGGAAAAACTTTTTGTTCTAATTTTGGGCTATCTGTTGAACTTTTCATGATTTTTAATACATTTTCAAATATTTATTGATAATTAACTTTTAATCATGGTGGGTTTAATTAAAATTCTGGAAACAATTTTATTATCGTTATTGGCTAATTTTTTTAAAATATCCTCATAATTATTAACAAATTCATCTATCAATACTTGTATTTTCCCATCTGTCTGAATATTAATAACGCTTCCAACGCCAATTATTATTTCAAAATCATCATTGTCTGTATAGTAACAAGATACATAAATATTGTGAGAGAAAAGTTCTGACTTTTCTAGCAGACAAAATATTCCTGAGATATTGTTGATTTGATAATCACGCGCTGATAAAATTTCTGGAATCAAACGCTTTTGAGAGATTTTATTAAGTTGCTCGTTTTCTCGCTCGACTGTTTCTAGTTTGTGGTTTAATTTTCTATACTCTACAAACAATCTGTTGCAAGCATTAACGGCAGTTACTATCATAAGCAACAAAATCAAAACTATGATTATGAGTATGTCTAAAGATACTTGAGATTTTACTGGAAAACGAGCCAATCCAATGGATACAAAAATCCCAATAAACGTGATTAACGCACCTTGAACTTCCAAAAAACTCGACCAAATTATGCCCCAAAAATTATCCTTCATCAATTCTACATATTTTAATATTAGCCAAATATAGCAATAGGGAGGCAATAAAAGCACCTCCCTATCTATTTACAAAATTCAATTGCTTAAATTGAATTAACTATTAATCAATTCCTTCAATTCTGTCTTCCACTTCTTGATACAGTTCTCGCAGTCTGTCGAGGTTTTCTTCATTGGTTTCCCAATAACCGCGACCGTTAACTTCCAACAAAGTACCGACAATCTTGCGGAAGGAATTAGGGTTCATATCCATAAGACGTTTGCACATCTGGGGATCGTCAATAAAGGTAGTATTGACATCTTCATAAACCCAGTTATCCACTGCATCGGCTGTAGCCGACCAACCCATTGTGTTAACTAAACGCTTGGAAAGTTCCCGCACACCTTCGTAACCGTTACTAAGCATTCCTTCATACCATTTGGGGTTAAGCATTTTAGTACGAGCATCTAAACGCACAGTTTCTGATAGGGTACGAACTTGAGCATTGGCGGTAGTAGTATCTGCAATATATGCCGTAGGTTTTTTGCCGTCATCTCTTAAACTGGAGACGATCTTAGTCGGATCGGAATCAAAGTAATGAGATACATCGGTCAGACTAATCTCTGATGAGTCTAAGTTTTGGAAAGTTACATCGGCTCTTTTTAAGGAAGATTCAAACAAGCCGCGACTTTCATCCATTACCCCAGGATTATCAGAATTAAAGGCAAAGGATTTACGGTTTAAATACATATCCTGTAATTCTTTTTCTTCTTCCCAACTGCTGTTTTCGACTGCCAAGTTGATGTTAGAAGAGTATGAACCAGAAGCATTAGAGAAGATACGGGTTGCTGCTTGGCGGATGTTGATGCCCATTTCTTCAGCTTGTTCTAAGGCGTGTTTACGCACAAAGTTCATGGCAAGAGGTTCATCGGCTTCTGCTGCCATTTTGACACCGCGATCGAGTAAATTCATTTGGTTGATAAACAGGTCACGGAATACACCAGAACAATTAACTACTACATCAATACGGGGACGACCTAATTCTTCTAAAGAAATTAACTCTAGCTTATTAACTCGACCTAAAGCATCAGGTACAGGACGTACACCTACCATCCACATGATTTGTGCCAAAGACTCACCATAGGTTTTAATGTTGTCTGTTCCCCAGAGGACACAGGCAATGCTTTCGGGATAGTTACCACCGTTATCAAGTCTTTGACGCTCGATTAATCTATCTACGACAATTTTGGCTGATTGAACTGCTGCCAATGTAGGAATAGACTGAGGATCTAAAGCGTGAATGTTTTTACCTGTTGGTAAAACGTTGGGATTACGGATCGGATCGCCGCCAGGGCCAGGTAGTACATACTCTCCTTCTAAAGCTTGAAGTAAGCCACCTAGTTCGTTATCGGCACATATTTGTTCTAAGCAGAACTCTAGATATTCAACCAAAGGTTTGAGAGCATCAATATCCAGGTTTTTGTAACCATGTTCGCTTAATGCTTCTAACCAAGGTGCTTTTTTACCAATGTTAAAGAAATTTAGCTTAGACACCATTGATACTCTGCCATCAGCATCAATTTGAGCGTGAACCAAGGCACCAACCGCAGCACGAGTTGCTTGGGTAATATCTTGAAATAGTTGAACGTCTGTTAAGATACCGCGGTCGTTGTTGATGTAGATCTCATCAATGTCTCTACCGATGCTGTTAGCAATGAGGCGAGGAAAAGAAATAATTCCTTCTTCTTCGCGGTCTAGATTAGAGATACTGACTAACGTGGCGATCGCTTCTTCGGCAGTCGGCGGTTTACCAATAATATGTAAGCCACAGGGGAGTAAACGAGACTCGATTTCCATTAGCTGCTTGTAAACCAAACCAATTATCGTATCTCTCTCTTCTTGAGTCATCTCTTTTGCCGAGTGGTCGGGAAAAGCAATATCTTTATCTAAATTACAAATCCGCGCCTGATCCATAACCGTATCGACGATTTGAACACCTCGTCCGCCATCTTTAAGGCTTTGATACGAACCAATTAAATCACCCAGTTCTTTTAAGCCTTTATACAGTCCTGCATTTTCGGCGGGAGGAGTGAGGTAAGAAATAGTTGCTGCGTAACTACGACGTTTAGCAATAGTTGCCTCAGAAGGGTTATTGGCAGCGTAATAATAGATGTTGGGAATACTCCCAATTAAGCTATCGGGATAGCAGTCTCCAGACATACCCATTTGTTTCCCTGGCATAAATTCTAGTGAGCCATGAGTACCAAAGTGCAGCACCGCATCGGCTTTCCAGATATGCTCTAGGTAAGTATAGTAGGCTGCAAAACCATGATGAGGAGAAGCAGAGCGAGAAAACAATAAGCGCATGGGATCGCCTTCGTAGCCAAAGGTAGGCTGTACGCCGATAAAGACGTTGCCAAATTCTTTCCCGTAGATCAGCAGGTTTTTGCCATCAGTGTTAAGGTGTCCTGGTGGTGACCCCCAGTTTTCTTCTAGCTTCACGGAGTAGGGAGTCAGACGTTCATACTGTTCTACGGACATCCGATGGGCAACATTAAGTTCAGGAGAAGCATACTGCGCCTGAGCATCATGGATTACTGCCTGCATTAATTCTTCAGGAGAATCTGGCAGGTCTTGAATATCATAGCCGTTATCTCTTAAACCTTTCATTGCCTCGTAGATTGAGCCAAAGACATTGAGGTAAGCTGCTGTACCCACGTTACCTTTATCGGGAGGAAAACTAAAAACGGTAATTGCTACTTTCTTATCTAGCTTGGGTTTCTTACGTAAACTACCCCATTTCATCGCCCGACGAGCGATCGCTTCTACTCGATCTTGGAGGGCAATAGATTTACCTGTTGCCCCATCTCTACCAGAGGCAATAATCGGCTCAATTGCCCCATCTAATTCGGGAATAGCAATTTGTAGTGCTACCTGGACAGGATGTAAACCCAATTCGCTCTCTTCCCATTCCTCTGTAGTTTGGAATACCAGAGGTAACGCCACCATGTAGGGACGGTTAAGGCGTTTTAGTGACTCGATCGCTTTGGGATGATCTTGTCTGGCTGGGCCACCAACTAAAGCAAAACCTGTTAAGGAAACTACTACATCAACTATTGCCTGCTGTTGACCCTCTTGCCAGAAGTAAGCATCGACGGGTTTAGAAAAGTCCAATCCCCCAGCAAAGACGGGAATAACTCTTGCACCCATACATTCTAGTTCCTGCACCATTGCCACATAGTGAGCATGGTCTTGGGTAGCTAAATGAGTACGCTGCAAGACTAGACCAACACAGGGTGCTAAAGGATCTTTGAGATCGTCAGCAATATCTGTACGACTGTTAAACCAGTCTATGTATTCTTGAATATCCTCAAACATCTTGGGTGCGAGAGGATGCCAGATACCCATGTCTGGATAGGTAATGGGTTCGGCGTATTGCTTTTGACTCCCTGGTCTATCTGGATAAACATATTTATCCGATAGCATTAATAAGAAGTTCTCTAAGTTATCGGCATTACCCCCCAACCAATACTGAAAACTCAGCATAAAATTACGGGCATCCTGCGCCTTTTCTACAGGCAGATATTTTAAGACTTTAGGCAGAGTTCGCAATAGCTTGAGCATTGCATCCTGGAAAGAACTGCCAGACTTCTCTTTGCGCTTACGCATAAATTGAGCGATCGCACTTTTAGACTGTCCTAACTGCGCCATCGAAAAGCTGCCCATTTTGTTGAGGCGCATCACTTCTGGCATGGAAGGAAAAACTACCGCAGCGTCTAAGTTATCACGGTGGGGAGTTACTGCCTCGACTACTTTTTGTGCTAAATCTTCGACAAAGATCAAAGACGCAATAAATATATTGGCTTGGGCAACATCTTTTTTAAAGTTGCTAAAGTTTTCTTCGTCTCTCAACTCTTCGATTAAATAGCCACTAAGTTCAATGGCTAAATGGGGATTATTGCTATTGATCGATTTAGCTGCCTCAGTCAGGGTGCTTTGATACTGAGGCTCTAGCACGACATAGACCACCCTGAGCAGATCGCGTCCGTTAACGGCATCTGGCTTAACGTGACGAACGGTTGACTTGACCTGGGTGAACATATAACTTTACTCTCCTTAAATAATGGCGATCTGAACGGGGTATGGAGGATAAGCTCGCTCTTTACCTATCCGATACAAAGGTCTTATGTAGAATATTGTTATCAAAAAAAGATACTCAAAATCTGTCAAACACCTTATCTGAAACAATTCGATAACAATAATTAAACATTACGTAACAAACTTTATCAAAAAAGATGAGTATATACTCAGGCTTTATTTGCATTACTTAACAATGTAAAATTGAACAAAATCTGCTTTGATACACCAAATACACTAGTGCGATCGCATCATTCATTTAGAAGACGGCAAATTAGCCAACAAGTCAGATAAAGAGCAAGCAGCTTAGTTTTTACTTTGGACACCTTATTTTTAGCCGTTTTTGCCTAAAGGCAATATGCTTATTGCGCTTTTAATCAATGCAGTAAACGCATAGCAGATTATATCTCGTAACAAGATATACAAACTGTACTGGAAAATCTACATAATCTTGTAGGTAATGATGCCAAACACATCTTTATTCCTCATCCCTCATCCCTTTATAAACCCCCAAGATTTAGATTTATGAGTACTGAAGCTAACACCACAATCAAACTCAACAAAGTAGAAAAAGCCAAAGCAGCTAAAGACGGGCTAGATGTAAAGGGTGAGCTAGAGCATTTTGCCAAAATTGGCTGGGAGGCAGTTGATAAAACGGATTTAGAAACACGCCTTAAATGGTTAGGGATTTTTTATCGTCCTGTTACGCCAGGACAGTTTATGGTGCGGATGCGCGTTCCCAATGGCTTTGTTACCAGTGAGCAAATGCGAGTATTGGCTGGTGCAATTGAACGCTATGGTGACGAAGGTACAGCAGATATTACCACTCGTCAAAATATACAGCTGCGCGGGGTAAGACTAGAAGATATTCCTGATATTTTTAGTAAGTTTAAAGAAGTAAGTCTAACCAGCATCCAGTCGGGGATGGATAATGTCCGCAATCTAACAGGTTCGCCCACAGCAGGAATCGATCCCGATGAATTAGTTGATACTCGCACCATGAACCAAAAGGTTCAGGATATGATTACTAACAGTGGCGAGGGTAACTATTCTTTTAGCAATTTACCCCGTAAATTTAATATTGCGATCGAAGGTGGCAGAGATAATTCCATTCATGCAGAATTAAATGATTTAGCCTTTATTCCAGCCTATAAAGATGGTGTTTTGGGCTTTAACGTCTTGGTAGGAGGATATCTTTCCGCTCAACGCTGCGCTGAATCGATTCCTATGGGAGTTTGGATACCTGCAAATGATGATGATGTGGTGGAATTTTCCCGCGCCGTATTAACTGTCTACACCGAAAACGGCGGTAAAGAAGGTCTAAGAGCTAGTCGCCCTAAAGCCCGTATGATGTGGCTGATCGAAACTTGGGGAATGGAAAAGTTTCGTGCAGAGATAGCCAAAGAATTTGGTAAACCCCTAGCTGATGCTGCATCCGAAGACGAAATTACCCAAGATAAGAAAGATCATTTAGGAGTACATCCTCAAAAGCAAGAAGGCTACAGCTATGTTGGTTTGCACGTTCCTATGGGGCGATTAACTGCTGAACCCATGTTTGAGTTAGCCAGATTAGCTGAGGTATACGGTAATGGTGAAATTCGCTTGACGGTAGAACAAAACGCCATTATTCCTCACATTGCTAATGAAAATGTCGAGACTTTTTTAAGTGAACCTTTATTAGAAAAGTTTACGATTAGTCCTAGTACTCTTACTCGCTCAGTTATTTCCTGTACAGGAGCGCGTTACTGTAATTTTGCTTTAATTGAGACTAAGCAAAGAGCCTTAAAACTAGCTCAAGAACTCGATCGCGAATTAGAGATACCTAACCGTGTACGTCTTCATTGGACAGGATGCCCCAACTCTTGTGGACAGCCTCAAGCAGGGGATATTGGCTTAATGGGGACTAAGGTACGTAAAGACGGTAAAGCTGTAGAAGGAGCAAAAATATTTACGGGAGGCAAGGTTGGTCATGGTGCAGAATTAGGAACAGAAATCAATAAAGGTGTTGCCTGCGAAGATCTCAAAACCACGTTGCGAAGTTTATTAATTGAAAAGTTTGATGCCAAGCTCAAAGATGGTGTAGTTATCGAAGAACCTTTGCCTACAGTAGAAACACCAAAGTCTGACCCAGAAAAATCGCCAGCAAATAACACAAATAGTACAACTACCAAAGTATTTTTTGCTAACTCTTGGAAAGAAGCAGCTTGTTCTGACGGTGAATACATCTTAGAAGCAGCCGAAAAAGTAGGCTTAGAAATTGAAAGTAGCTGTCGTGCCGGCACTTGTGGCACCTGCACCGCAACAGTTTTAAAGGGAGAAGTAACTTATGAACAGGATTATGATGCCCTCAGTGATTTAGAACCTGGAAAAATTTTAACCTGTTGCTCTAAGCCTGTGAGTTCAATAGTAATTGACGCTTAAGCATTAAAATAATCTTGAAGATTTAAACCCAGCCAGAAAACTATCTGACTGGGTTTAATTTTGCGCAAATATTAACCAATATCGATATTATAGCGATCGCCAGCCAATACAAAAGCAATTTGCCATGATGATTAACTTGAATTGCTAAATATTTAACCAGCTACCGATCGCCTCAGGAAGCGGTAATACAATTACGATTAACAAGGCTAAAGCTAATAAACCTAAGAAATCTCGTTTATTATCAAGCTCGGTCACATCATTAAGAGCAGGTTGATCGATTAAGGGAATTAACCACATTACAATTGTCCAAATCCAAAAATAAGGATGGATCAAGGCAAATAATAAAGCTAGAATACGGGTGATTTGTCCGATGGCGATCGCCATTTTTTGTCCAAATACAGCGTGAACAATATGACCTCCATCTAGCTGTCCAATTGGCATCAAATTAACTGCGGTAAGAAACAAGCCGACACAACCTGCTACTGCTAGAGGATGTAGTTCAATTCCCATTTTTGCCGTTAGAGAAGAGCCTAAAGCTAATTTGGCTAAGAGACTAAGTAGAAAAGATAAGCGCGGATCTTGAGCTTGAATGTTGAATATGGATGATTTGTCTAGAGGAACAACGCTAGAAAGAGATAAACCCCAGATTAAAGTGGGAATGACCACCAATAATCCTAATAAAGATCCAACAATGGCGATATCAAATAAGGCTTTGCGATGGGGAATAGGGGACTTCCTCTGTAAAATTGCTCCCAAAGTCCCTAAAGAAAAACTATCTAGTAAAAAAGGAAAAGGAATAAAGTAAGGCAGGGTGGTACGAACTTTATAGTAAGCAGCTACAAAATAATTACTAAACTTTTGTACGGCAATAATCAATAGCAAAGGCAAGCTATAAAATAATCCTGGTATTACTAAGCTGAAATTAGACAGCAGTTTTTCTGAAGAAGTGCCATTAATGGTAGCTCCAGCGACGGTGCTAGTAATTAGAGTAATCACAAACATTACCAAGGCAAACACCACCCGTCGATCGCTTTTCACCTCTTTTTCTTCTTCTGCCTTTGCCTGAGGATTAGGCACAAGGGCAAAAAACGGTTTGCCTTTAAAACTCTCTTGAAAAATTAGAAAAAAGCGATCGCCAAAAGCTTTTTCGACGTTATTTTTTATTTCGTAGTAAGCTTTCTCAGGAATAGTCTTGAGCTTTCCCCGACAGAAAATTGCTTGAGGGCGATAATCAATATTTTGTAAATAATAAACGTTCCAAGGAAAACAGTTGCGTAGAGCAGTTTCTTCGGTTTGATCGATTGGGCGAGGCGTGGTAGTTTTTGCAGTAGGTTGAGCCATCGCTATATTTTTATTGTTACTTTTTTCAACAGAATCTTTAGCATCTTTTGGTTTGTCTATTCTTCCTCTCTGAACTAGCCATCCGTACAGCAAGGGACATATAATCAGAGGAAATAAAAGTACTGGTATGGGCAAAGGCTGTTCTTCCCCAAAAATATAAGTCCAAATCGTCCAAATACAGGATGGCGTCATGATGATCAGCCAACATAACCATACTGGTGCTGTAGTCTTGTTTTTGAGGCTGCGATCAACGAGCAGATAAGTAATTGGACTGAGGACAACTAATATTAACCAGAATTTCATAAAAAAGTGTTCCGAATCTATATGGGGGATTCTTTGCTCAAAAAACTATTTTGGACTGTGGATTTAAGTATATAAATATAAAAAGAAGATGCCATTAGGCAATTATTTATAGCACCTTATTTTCTAGAATGCCCCAAAACTCTACAGAAATTACTGCAAGCCTTGGTAACGCCAAATCTCCTCGTCTTATTTTGCCAGGGATATTTGCGTTTTCGCCTAATAGAGACACTTTAGGTGCTACCTCTTATTTAATTGTAGATAAAAGTGGCAATATTCTCCTCGATTGTCCTGCTTGGAATGAAGTTAATCCAAAATTTTTACAGTCTCAAGGCGGAATTAAACACCTAATCATTACCCATCGAGGGGGAATTAGCAAGAGCATTATGCAGATACAGCAAGAGTTGAATTGTCAGGTAACAGTACAAGAACAGGAGGCTTATTTGCTACCAGAAATCAAAGTTGTCTCTTTTGCTGATAATTTAACTATAAGCCCAGATTTAGAGCTTATTTGGACTTCTGGACATTCTCCTGGCTCATCTTGTCTTTACTATTCTCAACATGGGGGCGTTCTATTTTCTGGCAGACATTTACTACCAAAATCTCCAACAGAAATTGCTCCTCTTCGCACTGCTAAAACTTTTCATTGGTGGCGACAGTTAGATAATATCGCTAAATTACGCGATCGCCTTGATCAAAATACCCTTAAATATATTTTACCAGGCGCAAATACAGGTTATTTACGGGGGATGGGTTACATCGATAACGCCTATGAACAGCTATTATCATTAGATTTGGCTGCGTTACGTTTCGCTGAGACAATTTAAAAATTATCTAGTTAAAAGTAAGCTGAAACTAATTTTTATACTGTAACTTCTTCTGACTCATCTTCAGTAGACTTATATAACTCTCTGAATTTCTGCAACTTTTTTAGTAGTTTGAGTTTCAATAATTGCTAATTTTAAACCAGTAATAGTAATTTAATTAATAATAGGTCGAGGATATTCTTCTGAATCCAAAGCATTTTCCAATCTTTTATATGCAGCTTCAGACCATTTCTGTACTTCGCTTTTAATACCTGTTTTAAAAGAGCAATGATATTTATCATCATTTCTCAAATTGAACTTTTTGATCATTTGAACAACGTCATGCTTATGTAGATCTAGTTTATCTGCAAGAATTCCACAGGTATATGGATATAATTCTTCTTTAGGCAAATTGACATTAACTAGAGCTAAATCAGAAGCGTCACTGTCAGTTGTTATTCTTAGGGCAGCATCATTAGAGTTTCCATTTTTTACTCCTTCAAATTGAGAAACCATTCTATTAATGCTATTTTCAAGTCTTACTATTTTTGAAGAGACTTCTGCATTGACAACTTCAGACATAATTGTCCTGAGTCTTGCTTCTGAAACTTCAATTTTGTTATTGTTTTGATTGTCTCGACGAATTTTTTTGGCTTGGCTAAGGGAAACAGGCTGGCTTAAACGACTCTTTTCAGACATAATTTTTATTTCATGCAGTTTTTTTTGCTTGAATTATTTTTCTAGCTTTTTCTTGGGCTTCTTTTTGTAACTCGTCTGCTATTTCTTCAATGTCTGTTGGGGATAAAACTTCGTCAAATCCATCTTTCAGAACTGAAATAAGCTTTTGACGATTAATATAGCTCTTCGCATTTTTAACATATTCGCCTAAGTTTTGCCCTAATTCTAATCCAGCATGAATGTCGCAATCAGCCTCATCTTCCATTGTGACTGCTTCTCTTAACCATTTTTCGTCAAATTTTATATGTGTCATTATTTTGCTTCTCCAAACTTAAAGTAACAAACTTAAAATAAAAATTTATTCTGCCGAAACTTTTAGCCATTCAAAATAAATTAAGTCCTCTTTTTCTGTATCAAAGCCAAAATTAATCATTCCTCTTCTCTTGTAAAAGTTTTCTGCTTTGGGTAGCGCGTGTAACCCGACTCTTCCTTCATATCCAAGTTGTTTGCTTCTTTGTTTTGCAAAAGATAATAAAGTTAATCCTACGCCTTTGTAGTCTGGAGGATTTTTGAGAGAAATCCGATTCCAAGGTGCTGTTGATAAGAAATCAACATAGATTATTTTTTGCTGAGGATTATTTCTAGAGTAGTAGTTACTTACTTCAAGCATCATTAATCCTTGAGTAATTTGTTCGCATTCAACTGCATACTTTTCATAATCGGAGGAAAATAAAGTGAATTGATTTTTTTTTATCCAATTCCAATGCCCGTCTTCTTCGTTAGAAGCTTGCAATCTGGATTTCCAGAACGTTTCAAAGTCATCTAAATGCTTGTCTGTTAATGTTGATAATTTTGCATCAACAGCCATATCATCTTTGACTCGCAACAGCTTGATATTTTTCTCCATTTAGACATCAAATTATTTATACTCCAATTCTAATACTGTAGGATAATAGTACAATTGTATGGAAATGATGTAAACGTTATTTACACTACTACACCTTCTAGTTCATCCTCAATAGACTCATATAATTCTCTCAGTTTCTCCAATTTTTCTTCATCAGCATTCCATAAACCTCGTCCATGAGCTTCAAGCGATCGTGCGACAATATTACGAAAGGCTTCAGGGTTGGCATCTCGTAACTTTTGTGCCATCTCTGCATCTAAAGCATAGGTATCAACTGCTTGGTCGTATACCCAATCATCTTTAAAATTGGCTGTGCCACCCCAACCGATTAAAGCCGTCATGCGTTGAGAGATTTCATACGCACCACCAGAACCTTGATCCGCCATCGCTTCTGCCCATTTAGGATTAAGTAATTTGGTACGGTATTCCATGCGGAGTAAATCTTTTAATTTGCGGGGGTTGGTATCTTTAGAGAAGCTTTCGACAAATGAGGTTTCTACTTCTTTCCCGCTTTGTTTTTCCGCTGCTAGTTTTAAACCGCCAGTGTTACCATAGTACTCCTGGATATCTGTTAAGCCGTATTCAACAGAGTCGATTTCTTGGATAATTTGACTGTTTGTCTCTAATAACTGCGATAATACTTCTGGTCTAGCCTGTCCTTTGTCTTTGCGTCCATAACTAAACACATTACGGTTTTTCCAGGTATCTGCCAGTTCATCACTAGATTCCCAATTACTATCTACCACTTGGTCGTTAACTAAAGAACCAAAATCACCAGCAGGATTAGAAAACATTCTGGCACTAGCGTTGTCTACACCCTGGGCTTTTAATGTCAAACAATGCTTGCGGATATAGTTATTATCTGCCGATTCTTCAGCTTCTGCTGCCCGTCGAAATAAATCATCTAGCAATTCAATAATATTGACAAAAGTATCGCGGAAGATACCCGACAGGTTAGCTAAAACATCAATGCGAGGATGTCCTAATTTTTCTAAAGGGATCAATTCATAGCGGACAATCCTCCCAGTACCCTCCTTAACAGGTTCAGCACCGACTAACTCTAATAAAATACCTAAAGATTCTCCTTTAGTTTTAATTGAATCCAATCCCCACAACATGACCGCTACAGTTTCAGGATAAGCACCTTTTTCCTCTAAATTCTGCTGAAGAATCTTTTTAGCAATCTCTTTTCCTCGTTCATAAGCAGCAGGAGAAGGCATCCGATAAGGATCTAAAGCATGGATATTTCTACCAGTAGGTAACACACCGCTACCGTCCCGTAATAAATCTCCTCCAGGCGCAGGAGGAATATATTCCCCGTTCAAACCCCGCAACAGGTTAGTTATTTCATCCGTATTCTGCACCAACAAGTCTCTAATTCTCTCCCCCTCTTCTAACCTGTGAACTAAGACCGAATCATTCTCCAAAACTCTTTGCGTCTTTGCGTCTCTGCGCGAGAAAATCCCATCAATCTCACTCTCCGACAACTCTCCGTCAAAATACGCCTCCAAATACGACCTCAACTCTTCTTTACTAGGCTTTTCCCCTAAAACGTGCAGCCCAGAAGAAAACAAACGCTGTTCCAATACCTGCAAGTATTCATATACCTGAACAAAATATTGATTGATTACATTTTTGCTAAATAACTTCCCGTTCTCGACAGTAAAACTAATTCCTTGTTTTAAACCCTCGGTAAACTTGCAATCCTTTTCCAAACCAGCATCAACAATCTTCTGACAGATAATATCTCTCAAAGCATAATTCTTTTCAGTGTCTTCTCGATACTCTCCAATCAATTCCCGCAGGGCAATTAATTCCTTATATAAACCAGCGCGGCCATAAGGAGGAACATTATGAGAAACTAAAACGCCATAACCGCGACGTTTTGCCAAAATTGATTCTGAGGGATTATTGGCTGCATAGATATATAAATTGGGAATATTACCTAACAAAATATCTGACCACGAATAACCCGTATTGCCCAAAGGTGAACCAGGAAGCCATTCTACTGTGCCGTGCATCCCAAAGTGAACTACCGCATCAGCCTGATATTCGTTTTGCAACCATTTATAAAAAGCCGTGTATTGGGGATGGGGAGTTAAATCTTTTTCAAACATCAACCGCATAGGATCTCCTGCTATGCCTAATGGTGGCTGTACTCCTATCCAAACATTGCCTAATTGAATACCTCCAAGCTGAAATTCGTCGCCATAGGTTTTTATTCCCGTACCTGTAAGAGATTTCCACTGCTTTTCGACTCTATTTGTTTGTAGATAACCTAACCATTTTTCTAAGGTGCGAACATTTACTTTTGTCTCGCGCAAAGCGGTCAGACCCCGCGTCGCCGTCAGGCGCAAGGGAATGCTGACCGAGCAAGAGGCGCAAAGAGGTTTTTCATCGGCTTCTTTTACCTGCTTGATTATTTCTTCTCCATCTTCGGGTAATTCTCCTACATCGTAACCCTGGGCTTTTAAAGCATAAAGAAAGTTTAATAAACTCTTAGGTACATTTAATAATGCTGCTGTCCCCGTTGCGCCATAGCCAGGGGGAAAATTATAGAGAATAACTGCCAGCTTTCTCTCTGGGGTAGGTGCGTGTCTTAACTCAATCCATTTTTTAACTCTACCAGTGAGGCGATGAAGTCTTTCAGGCACAAGATAAATATCTTCTCCTACTAAACCACCTAAAGGGATAGTATCGATCGCACCATCTAATTCTGGGAGGGAATACAAAACTACACTCTGTAAACCACCAATACCCTGACGAGTCCAGGAATGGATATCTTGAATGAGTAAAGGTGCAGCAACTATATAAGGTATGTTCTTAGCAGTAAGTATTCGTTTAGCAACTTCTACCTGTCGTCCTGCTTCCATAGAACCTGCGGGCCCTCCCACTAAGGGAAAGCCAATAGTCGAAACAATTGCATCGACTTTTACTGCATCATCTTTTAGCGAGAGGATTTCTTTATTGCCCTGCTGTCTTTGTTCTTGTTCATAGGTAGTAGTCATCCAGTCTCTAACCGCTACATGACCTTCTACACCGTTGATGAATATAGGTAAGGGAATCAAACCCTGGGATGCAAAATGTTTGATTAACTGGGGAATGTATGGTTGTTTGGTAATTACGTGCTTGCGATACAACAATATTCCAATTGTCGGCAGGGGCTTTTCCCCAAAGGACTCGCTTCGCGTCGCGCGAAAAGCACCTACGTGGTTGTTGTACCAATTCAAATAATCCTGCGGGGATGTAAAATAACCCTGATATTCAGGATGCAGTAAACCCATGTTGGGGGTTTCAACTGGTTGAGGAATGTCGCCAACGGTTAAACCAAGATATTTTTCTGCTAGCGTCCAACACATCGAAGCAACATTCTCCGTGCCTCCTGCATTCCAGTAACCGTAAATAATCAACCAGTTACGCAAATCCTGTACTTTTTTCCCAGGAATGTATTTTAGTAATTTAGGTCCTGTTTTCAAAAAGCTAATATAGCCAGCAAGCTTATCTTCTTCCTTGCCATTGCCAAACTTACTGAGGATAAACTTAACAGGCTTGGGCATTCCCTTTGGTTTATCGCCAATAGCAAACTTCCCTAACTGGGTCAAACTCATTAATTCTAAAGCCGACTCAAAAACCAACCTGATAGGAATGTTTTTAACTCTTTCTCTTAACCACATTACCTGGTCGTAATCAAAAAGCAAGCTACCAAAGAAAACATCGGCAGTTTGTAGCGCAGTTTCTACCTTATCAGGAGATGTCGTGATGTCGCGATCGCTAAAGATAATTACTTCTAATTCCGCGCATCTTGCAGTAGCCATCGATGCAGCCTGGCGATAGAGGTTGGCATTAAAAGATTCAAATCCTGCAATCAAGACAATCCGTTTCATATACTCTCTTGCCTCTTAAAGTTTCTTTATATATCCTTACCTATGATTGTAAGGAAATTTCTGTCAGAAATACACTAACTACAGAGACCAAAATTACAGTATCAACGGGAAGACAACAAATTTTAATTACATAGTCAATACGCAAAGCGAAAAAAATGTTATGATTGACAATTTAATATCTGATATTAAATTACTAGTTTTTATAATACAATAGACTTTAGGAATAGAAATAGCAGATAAAAAATGGGAAGTGATTAATTTGTTAAAGCTTAAAAACAAAGGTAAGTTAGAGCAAAAAATAAATTATTCTCGGCAAGATTTGAAACTGTTGAAAGCTTCCGTATATTATTTTTATAAATTGCGAAATGAAAATAAGATTAGTGATGATACTTTACACCAGTTAACCAAGTATTCTTGTGCTTTATTTGTAGAAAGCCAAATAGAAAACATATTTCAAAAAGTTATAGAAAATCAAATTTCCAAATTATGGGAGTTAGAGATATCAAATATTGAAAGTGAGTTTGATGATTTATATTCTTATGAAGAAGGCTCTAAAATAATTAGGTCATTGAAAAAAGCTTATGTCTGATGGAGAAGATAAGCGAGATAAAATAGATAATATAAGTTCAAGCGAGATATCATCTGAGAAATCAAATAGTGGTGAAATAAATCAGTCTGAATCTTCAAGTTCAAAAGAAGAATTAGACATAGAAGATTTGCCAGAAGAAGCTCAAGCTGTAATGAAGATGATTCTAAGTAGCAGAAGTATCTCTACTCGTTCTTCTTCTCTATCTAATTCTTTATCCAACAAAATAAACACAGAACATAGCAGAGCAAGACAATGAAAGAGAATTTGAAAATACAAAATCAACCAGACTATATAACTTGATTACTCTAGTTATCGTATTAATTTTCTTGGGTTTTATAACAGTATTTCTTGGTAATAAAGATTCATCAACTTATCAAGACATTATTAGGATATTAATCATATTTGGTGGTGGATTTGGTGCAGGTTTAGGATATAAATCTAGAACAAGGTAAAAATTTATAATTGTTAAATTTGCGATCGCTATAAACTATAATTTCCAACTTCCCGCAACGTGCAGTAGCAATCTCTGCTGATTTACAATGTAGATTAGCGTTAAAAGATTCATGATAACTGTTTAAAGCCTTTAATGCCTAGCTTTTGCAGAGATAGACCAAATCAATTTGACATACTCACCGCCGTGAACGGGTTGGTGATTCTGGCTCTCCAGCTATAGGCTTTAAGCTTTAAGCTTTAAGTCCCTGCCTAGCGTGATTTAATCAACCAACTTCGCTATACCCGAAGGCTAGCTGGAGAGCTTACAGCTTACAAAATACGAAAAGCTGTCTTAGAAGGGACTTGCACTTTAAACCCAGAACGACGGTAAAAATAGCCAACTGGCAATTGCTTAATTTTAAATTAATACTATTAATATTAATGTTGATTATGATCGAAACCATAAGCCATTTTAACGGCTGCACGCCCTTTAAGGTTAGCTTCTTCAGCAGTTAAGAAAATACTATCAAAATTAAATGCTGTTCCTGAAAAATCAATAATACTGAAACGATATAAATGATCTACGGAACGATAAATTAGCAAAGTGTAGCCATCGATTCCTATTACATTTTCAATTTTCATTGCCAACTCCTAGATGAGAATAGTTGCTTAGCGGTATGGTTTTTAATCTCAGTTATTAATAAAAATTTAGACAATAGTTTTCTCGCAATTTTGCTTTGAATATTATTGTATTTACTATTATTTGTTTGAGATATAACTTATATTAGGCTTTTTTTTTGAGTCTAAATCAACCGTAATCTTACCTAAGTCACCATGTGTTCTTGGCTTTTTCAGTATTTTTGCTGAATATATTGCCTAATATAAGCAGAAGATTTAATCAAACAATAAGTAAGTAAACTGTTAAGCATTTAGATTGGCTATGATAACAAAGCTAAAGACCGAGCGATCGCGTTTAGAAGATGCTAGCCAAAAACCATTTGACATCAGAACAAAGAGTCAGGTACATAACATTTGCTTTAGTTAATCTAAAATTAATCATTAATTTTTGTTTTATTAACCTTGATGCTTTAATTCTTTAAGTAGAGGGGAATCACAGAATAGCAAATAGAAAATGAGTCCAGAATCAGACAATAGTAAAAATAACTTTTTGTATCCCAAGGTAAATTATCGGGGTGAACTCACCCCCAAAAATGCTAATAATTTAGTATTTAACGCCAATTTACAAGAATTCGCTCAAAAAGTGGTTTATATTTGCGCATTGGAAACCAACGGTAAAATATCTGCTGATGAGGCTTATAAGCAAATTAAACAGCTATGGCAGCAGTTGAAAACTTCTAAAAAAGAATTATTAGATAGTCAAGACGAAGAGCGATCGTCGTAACAGGAATTATTTAAATCCTGGTAAACTCCATGTTTCAGGCTTGAATTCTGTCATGGAATTAAATACTTGATTGGCCTTTTGAAACAGCTTTTTATCAAATATTGAGTCAGGAATTACGACTACAGACATCCCCGCAGCGATCGCAGCTTCCATTCCTGCTAAAGAATCTTCAAACACCAAGCAGTTTTGGGGCGCAACATTTAATCTTTTGGCTGCCAACAGAAAGATATCTGGTGCGGGTTTTCCTTGGACAATTTCTGCATCATCTCCCAGGGTAGTTATTTGAAAATGCTTTAACCACTGCTGATGCCTAATAGTTTTCATCTCAAAGTGATGACGGCTAGAGCTAGAGGCGATCGCCTGGGGAATATTATGCTTAAATAAATGTTGAGTTAGTTTTTGTGTACCTGGTAAAGCCTCTGCTGTCTGATAAAGAGGATAAAGTAATTTATTGCGCTCAACTAAATACTCTTCGGGGGTAAGAGGAAGTCTAAGAGTCTTGACTAATATTTTGGCAGAATCTAAAGTCGGTCTACCAGCGATCGCCATTTTAAGCTCTCGATTAAAAATTTTACCGTAGCGTTGGGCAACTTCTTTATTTACTCGTTCGTGGAGAGATTCTGTGTCCAACAGTAATCCATCCATATCATAAATAATATGAGTAATCATAACTTCTTTGATAGCTATTAGCTATTAGCTACTTATAGCGGACTAGATTAACACGGTAGCGTTGTTTTTTGGTAACTGAAATATCTCCTACCTCTAATCTTCCTTTCCCCCTGACTGCAATCAAATCCCCTGCCTTAACGTTGTGACTAGCTTGAGTTATTTCTTTCCAATTAACTCTAACATCATTGCTAGAAATAGCACTTGCCATTTTACTACGAGATATTCCAAAGCCAGCAGAGGCGATCGCATCTAAACGCATGGATGCTTCTACCGTAGTCATTTCCTTTTTCTTTGGTGGACGAATTTTTAATTCGCTAAATTCTATCTGCTGAGTTTTAACTGCTACAGAGCGTACTTGAGTCAAAGAAGCTGTCAAAAAATCAACCATTTCTGGGACAACGATAGCCTGCGCGCCTCTCTCTCCCAATACTAGAATATCGCCTACTTTTTCCCTGACAATACCTGTACCTAATATTGAACCCAAAAAATCTCGGTGGGTAGCAGGGTCAAATAGAAAATTTCCCGCAATATCTAATGCTGCTAATTCAACCTGTAATTCATCTAAGGGAATGTCTGGGCGAGATAAAGCAATACGCCTTCTTTCTGCTTGAGCATATCCTCCCCAGGGCAAAGCCTTGATTTCCGTAAGATTTTGCAAAATAGCCTCAACTTCGGCAACCACTGGCGGAGATAAAAAATCTGTGACGACCACTTCCCAGTTGTTTATTGCTTGGTCAGCTTTATCTATAACGCGAGTAATTTCTTCTTTATTTTCGACGCGCTTTAGTAAGTCTTCTTTTGGCAGCATTTAGTTATGATTCTCTGATTTATATTATATTTTAGCGAGAATTGTATGACTATAACTGCCTTCTAAACCATCGATATACAATTTTTCCAGCAATTTATTGAGCCTTTAATACTTTTGATAGATGGCAAAATATGTCTTTGTAGAGATGTCGTAGTTCCCAGAAATTTCTACAGTTCTAAATATATAGAACTTAAGACTTTCTGATGAATATTGCTAATAAAACAAGATTTTTAAATAAATGTAGCGTGATACCTAGTAGCTTGGCGATCGCCTTAAGCTTCTTATTAACGGGGTTTTATAGCGTCCAGGCGAATGCTCAGAGCAATTCCAAACAATACACACCCGCTGCTGACCCCGTTTCTAGTGATGATTCTGATTATCTCAATGGTATAGAAGCAGGAGATAGTCCCTGGGGTTTTTCTAGCGCATCAGAATCTAAATCTATAGACAACAATTTAGATCAATTAGGTCAGTTTAATATTTCTACGGAACAAAAGCAAAGAAGTCTAAATGTAGAGAGGACTTGGGACAAGTTTGGAAGTGGAGAGCGATACTCTGTGTCTATACCCATATATAAATTTTAGACGTTGGCGATTTTAGGTATAAAACTGATAATAATACGGTTCGTAGCTTTTAGCTTTTAGCTCTAGGCTTCTTAAAGATGTACATCAAATTAAACTTTTTATATTTCGTACTTTGATTCACCAACGCCAAATTTTAAATACCGCTAGTTTAGATCTATGATTTTTTAGTTTATTTAACTTCCTACTTCCTAAAAAGAGCGAAGCTATACTAGCTTAAATTATCTCTTTCCAATTAACTCGGACATCGTTGCTAGAGACGACACTTAATATTTTACTACGGAAGATTCCCAAGCCAGCAGAAGCGATCGCATCTAAACGCATAGATACCTTCACTGTAGCTAGTTCCTTTTTCTTCGACTGCCTTCCAAACCATCAACATACAGTTTTTCCTTTAATAGTTTTACATTAGCAGCAGGGGCAATGTTATAAAAAAGCGATCGCCTTTTTTTGAGTCATACATAAATATATTACCAGAACCTAATTGTAAGAGAATAGCTTTTTTTCATCTCAGACCAATACTAAGCTTAAATTTTACTCTGTATTGCCAATAAGTTTTTTTGAGGCAAAAACAAAAACTCGGTTGATGTTAATTGGTTATAGATTTTGGGAATTATATAATTATTGTTGTTATTAGTTAGATATGAGTGAAGAACAAATACTCAACGCAATTACAAAATATTGCCAAGATGACAATATTGTTTTTCAGATAATCACCCAGAATACCAAACTTTATATCTATATAAATCGAGAAACCGAAGATAATATAGACTATGAAAAACTAAAAAATAATATACTGTTAGCAATATCTAATTTAGATGATTTAAAGATAAAAGAAGTTTATTTATATAGCCGTATATCAGGAAACATAGAACCAGATTGGCAAACAATTATTAATTTAGAGCAAGATAATACAAATAAAACAGAATTAGAAATCGTAGCAATTGATAGCGAATCGGACTTGGGAGTATCGAATTCTTTTGCTAACCAATATAAAAATGAAGTAAAAATATCTGCCGTTAATTTAGCTCATGAGTCACAAGCACTTCAAGATTGTGAAATATCAAGCGATATTAAAGATAATTCAAAAGAAAAGAAAACTTTAGCGGAGACAGAAATAGATTTAAAGTCATATTGTTTTATTCGTAACAAAACTCTTTTATCTAGTGAACTTCTTGCTCCTAAGTTTAATGTAGCTTATTTAATTAAAACTTTTCATGAATTTGAAAGCTCTGTCAAAGACAAACAATTACCAATCTTAGATAATTATTTTCAGAAAGCTTGTAATCCTAGCACAGCCAATTTTAATTCAGAAGTAAAATTATGGTGGGATAAAGTTCTGGAATTAAGCTCAGAAGAACAAAGAAAAACAGCAATTTGGTTAAGTCGGTATTGTTTTAATTTAGAAGAAACTCTCTTAACTATAGAATCAGTTTTCATAACTCAAGCTTCTATAGAAGAAGCTGAAAAACAAACATTAGAAACAGAAAAAAACATTCATTCTTCAACAGAATACTCTCATAAGATACTAAAGCAAGATGAGCGAGTATCGCCCTCTAGTAGTAGCAATAAACGTAAAAATGCAAATAGGGATTCAGAAATAAAGTCAAAAAAAGGTACTTCATCTAAAAAAAAATTACTTGTGCCTATCATTTGGCTATTTATCACCTTATCTTTTGCAATTATCGATCTTCATAAGCCTCTAATTTCTCTGCCTGTTGCCTGTGAAAATATTGCAGCAGAAAATCAAGCTTACTGTTCTTTGGCTGGAAAAATTGTAGGAGAAGAATCGTTAAATGCTGTAATTAATAATCTACCTGAACCTTTAAAAGAAGAGAAAAATTTAGTACCAGAATCTATGATGGGAAAAGGTTTGCTGAACTGTGAGCTTTATGGCAACATTGCAGCGGGAGTTCCTTTTAAAGAAGCAGCATCATCCAAAATAGCTCCATTATCTTCATCTACAAAAGAAATACTGCCAGGTTTTTATGTCGCCGATATAGAGCAAACTAATCTGAAAGCGGGAAATCCCATAGTAAGAACTGCTTGTTTCTTCTACAGAGTGAAAAAAACATCTAAACCAGATGACATTAAATTCTTAGGGATGGATCAAATAGACGTTGAATGGCCAACAGTAGTCTATGAACCGACAGAAAAAATAAAATCCTTACATACATTAAATAAGACTGTACGCACCTACAGTTTTTTGAGCATTTTTGGCATAGATACATTTTTTACGGCGATCGCAATTTACCTTATAGCTATATCTGGTATGGCAATTAGGGTAGATTCTCTTGATACTCTATATCAAGCATCATTTATTTTAGGGATGACTAAATCTATTTTGAGTTTTTTTCCAGCAATAGGTTTGTCGATTCTTGTTCCTATGGAATGCTTAGCTTTAGGCATCACGAGTGGTTGTGTTAAAGGATTTACTATAGATTGGAATTGTGGCTACCCATTTGTAGCCGTCACGGCACTACTTCTAATTTTATTAAGAACTTTATTTTCTTTTTTGTTTATGGGCTTATTGTCTTTTGTCTTTGGATAGAAGAGGTTGCTACCCACTACCCACTACTTACTACCCACTACCTAGGTTTCATAGATTAATTAGTGCGTAACATCAGTTACTTAAAAGGCTGACATTTACCGCCTAAACCATTGACGATCGCACAGGTGTTATGGGACATCATTTCAGTATAATTCTTGCTGCCTCCCAAACCATCGGCATATAATTCTTCCTTTGATAGCTTGACATTTGCAGCACGGGCAACATTATCGATGACGCGATTATTGGCTGTTAATTCAGCAAAAATAGTGGGTGTGCCTGTTTTTTTTATTTGTGTTACTAATTCTCGCACTTGGGAAGCAGTAGGAGCGGCATCCGTACTCAATCCTTCTAAGGTTTCATAATCATCAAAACGATATTCCTTCACATAGTAGTTAAAAGAATCGTGAGTTGTTACCAGAACTTTCTGACCTTCAGGTATAGTAGCAACCTGATCTTTAATCCAAGCATCAAGCTGCCAAAGTTTTTGAGTGAGATCCACGCTATTTTTTAGATACACATCGGCTGCTGCGGGATTTGCTTGGAGAAATAATCCCTTAAGTAGTTCAACCATTGCCACGGTATTTTCTACGTTGTTCCATACATGAGGATCTGGTTCTAAATCTGCTTTTTTATCAATATTTGGCTTTTTCGCTTCTATCTCGCCGTATTCATCATGTTCAGCTAGAATTGGCTTAGTAACTGCCTGTTCATATACTGCTATCTTAGGTGCAGGAGTTTTTGTGGCATTTAATAGTTTAATTACTTGAGGCTCTAACTGATAACCTCCATAGAGAATTATTTGTGCTTCTTCTATTGCCTTACGTTGGGAAGGGGTAGGGCGGAAAGTATGAGGATCTTGATCTCCACGGATCAGACAGGTTAAATCAACAGTATCTTGGGCGATAGTCTTGACTAGATCGCAAATAACATTATGGGAGGCTACGACTTTTGGCTTTGCCTGAGCTTGTACCGCGTTGTTACTACATCCGACTAAGCTAGCTGCAATACTTAAAACAGCAAAATTAATAATATTTTTGACTTTAGTATTCTTAAACATAATGGCGATCGATTGAATAAAACATTTCGATTTTGAGCTTTTCTTTTAGTGGCTAATAGCTAAGAGCTTTAAACTGACAAATCTGAACCTTGCTAATTCGTCGGCAGCATAATAATGATAATGATTCTAATTATTTTAAGGTAGAATGATAATGAATCTCATTATTGATCATTAATGTTAGAAATTCGTAACCTAAGCGTAAATTATCGCCACACTTGGGCAGTTGAAAACGTCTCCTTTCGGCTACAGCCAGGACAGCTAACTGGTTTATTAGGTCCAAATGGAGCAGGAAAAAGCACTCTGATCGAAGCTATATTAGGTTTAGTTCCTATAGCTGAGGGAGTCGTCCAATGGAAAGGTAAGCCTGTCTGCAAACAATTACACAGGGTGGCTTATGTACCTCAGCGATCGCAAATTGACTGGGACTATCCCGTAACCGTTGAGAAAGTAGTGATGATGGGGCGAATAGTTTCTACAGGCTGGTTTCGCAACCACAGTCGTCAGTCAAGATCGATAGTTAGAAATGCTCTAAAAAGAGTAGGAATGTGGCAGTATCGCCAGCATCAGATTAGGGAACTTTCAGGGGGACAACAGCAGCGGGTTTTTTTAGCTAGAGCGATCGCTCAAGAGGCAGATTTATTTCTGTTGGACGAACCATTTAACAATGTAGATCGACAGACAGAAGCGATTATTTTTGAGATCTTTGCTGAACTAAAAGCCCAACAAAAAACACTTTTAGTTATCAGTCACGATCTAGGCGAAACTCTAAAAAACTACGACCAAATACTACTATTAAATAAAACTTTGGTGGCATCTGGAACAAGAGCCGAAGTATTGACCAACGCCAATATCAATCAAGCTTACGACAGATATTTTAAGCCTAGCTATCAATCACTAACAATTAATCAGCAGCCTGCCAATGTTAACTTGGTTAGTTGAACCCCTAGAATTTGAATTTATGCGTCAGGCGATCGCCATTGGCATATCCTTGGGTATTATAGGTGCGGTGGTGGGTAGCTATTTGATTTTGCAGCAGATGGGCATGATGAGCGAAGTGATTTCCCATGCTGTGCTGCCAGGAATTTCGATTGCCTTTTTCTTAGAAATAAATTTAGCCATTGGCGCATTTATAGCAGGAATATTAAGTGCTTTAGTGGTCATGGGTATCCAAAAGCGATCGCGGATTAAAGTTGATGCAGCCATGGCGTTAACCCTAACCAGTTTTTTAGCATTAGGAGTGATTTTAATTACCTCTCTAAAAACCGATCAAATTAATCTCGATGAAATTTTATTTGGAGATATCTTAGGCGTTACCAGTACTGATGTCTGGCGTACAGTGATTATTACAGGGATTATTCTGTTACTCACCAAGCTATTTTATAAAGAATTAGAATTTTATACCTTCGATCCTCTAGGGGCAAAAGCCTGTGGTTTACCAGTTAATCTGCTTTATTTTGGCTTGATTTGTGCTATCACCCTTACAATTGTTGCCAGTATGCAAACCGTAGGGGTATTGCTGGTGATGTCTTTATTAGTTGGTCCTGCAATCACCTCCTATCTACTGGTTAAAGAAGTATCACAAATGATGTTTTTAGGCTCAATTATTGGTGCAGCTTCTAGCATTACAGGAATGTACTGTAGCTATTATTTCGATCTACCTTCTGGTGCTGCGATCGTTATGGTAATATTTGCTTTTTTCTTATTAGCATTTATCTTTAGCCCAAGTCAGGGAATTTTGACCGAACCCAAATTTAAAAACAAAATTCAAAGTTGGTTTAAAGGCTTTTTTGATAGATAACTTTTTATATAGCGGTTCTCAAACTAATGAGATACAAAAGGGAATTGCTTTTAGGGATTAGGGATCGGGGATTAGGAAAAAACTAGTACCCAATCCCCAATCTCCAGTCCCCAGACAGAACTAAGGTGTACCTCGTTAATACAAGAAACGCTATAGATCCACCAAATCAATCACTAGCGATCGCTAATGATTGATTTGCTAAATTTCCCCAGATCGCTTTAAGATAATTTCAGCTTGAACAAAATTTAATTTACCATGTCCGATCTACAAGAAAAACTAAGCCAGGACGTTGCAGAGATCACCTGGAAGGATTTGCAGCCTCACGCTAAAAGAGATGCCCTAATTGTGATTCAAGACAAATTAGCTCTACCCGAAGTGGCAGCAGCGATCGCCGAAGATAATACCGCTTCAGTTCAAAATTGGATTACTAATCAATTAATTGCCAAGCCGACTGTCGAACAGTTAACAGAGTGGAACAGTCACCTAGAAAAGGAATTTGCAGCTTTAATTGTGCAACCTTTTGTTGTCATTAAAGAAGTTAGTAACAGTTAGAACAGTTTTTTTTGAGATACTTTTTGTTCTTGTGATAACCACCTAGCTAATTCTGCGTCACAGAATTTGCGATCGCCTAACATACTTGACTTTTCTGGGGTCAATAGTTTCTAATATTTAGTACCTATGTTCTGAATGGACATATCAAGCTTTGTCTGTAATTGCCAAATGCTTGTCCTCACAAACATACTCTAGATAAAAGTTATGGAAAGTCTTACTCCCGCGCAAAAGGAACTTTATGATTGGCTGGTGGAATATATCAAATCTACTCAATATGCGCCATCTATTAGGCAGATGATGAAGGCGATGAATTTGCGATCGCCTGCTCCTGTTCAAAGCCGTTTAGAAAGATTAAGAAACAAGGGTTACATCGATTGGACTGACGGCAAAGCTCGAACTATAAGAATATTGCATCAACCTGATAAGGGATTATCAATTGAGGGTGAGATTGCTGCGGGGGGTTTGGTTGAACCTTTTAACGATGAAAAAAACAGGTTAGATTTGTCAGATCTATTTTCTCAATCAGATTGCTACGTATTGCGTGTGGTGGGAGATAGTATGATCGAAGATTTGATTAATGAAGGTGACTATGCCATTATGCGATCGCTTTCATCTTCAACAGAAATTAAAAACGGCGATATTGTGGCTGCTAGAGTTTCTGGATACGGTACAACTTTGAAACATTTTTATCAAGAACAGGAAAAAGTGATCCTCAAACCTGCTAATCAAAAATATGAACCAATAAAAGTAGAGGCTAATAATGTTGATGTTCAGGGGATTTTAGTCGGTATTTGGCGTTCGGTAGCCGATCGTTAGTGAGTTTAGGGGATTGAGAATGAGAGATTAACTACATCTGAATTTTCACTCATTCTTTAGCCCTTATTATCCCGCTTGATAAGACTTTTTTTTCCTAAAAGATCGGACAGACTATATTTTCTTTGGGGAAGCTATCGTCTTTTTTATATGCCTTGTATGCTAGCATATATGCGAATGCGGGATGTGGCGCAGCTTGGTAGCGCACTGCTTTCGGGAAGCAGGGGTCGAAGGTTCAAATCCTTTCATCCCGATTTGGCTCTAGTTAAATAAATAGACAATTAAAGATTTTTTAACTACTAAATAAAAAAGTTCGTGGTTAGTGGTTAGTAGTTGGTAGTTAGTAGGTAATGGGTAGTTTATATCCGACTACAACAAGTCGATTGCGAGACAGTTGCGTTGCGGACGGTGGCTGTTGAGTGGGAAGCTTCCTACTCAACAGGCGAGTGGAATATGCTCTCTAACCGAGAGCATTTCCTCGCCTCAAAACGCGCCTTGTCTGTGACCCGTTGCGAGACACCCTCAGCAGTCGCTCATGGGGGAAACCCCCGCCGCAAGCGTGGAATAAGCTGCTTCGCAAAACCGTTGCGGGGATTCCCCCCGTTGAGATACCTGCGGGGAGTAACCCTTGGTTGTCGAGGGTGGACTTGCGCCCTTCGGCGACGCGTCCCTCGACTTCAAACGACAGACTACGAACTACAAACTCTTTGATAAGTTCAAGCCGATACTTTAGCCAAGTGCTGCAATTCCTCCAAGACTCCCGATACAGAAGCTCTCAACGCCTGATGTACGGCTGACATTTTTGCTAAGTCTAGCTGATGAGTCCATTCGCTCATAAAAAACTTTTTGACTTCAACAGATAGCACGCAGGCAGAATGAGGAAAATGCGTATGAATCCACTCAGCAAAATGCCCTCCTACAAACTTGACGTTCTCTCGAACGTCCAACTGCCTGCCTAAAAAATCAAAGCCTCTCATGTCGTGGATAAATCGTTCCACAACAGGCTGCCAATATTCTCGGTTAACAGTCTTCGTGCCTAGATTAATCTCTGGGTTGTATAATTCCTCAGCAGGGGAAGCGTGCATTCCTTGACGGTAGTGATTATAGGTATGGAGATCGTAAATCACAAAGCGTCCGTAGCGTTGTTCTAATGTCCGACAGATTTGACCAACCTCAGCATAAAAAGCATCATACTCCGCTAAAGTCTGTTCAATAATGTCTTGAGGTGGTTTCTCTTTCCAAACCTGCAATCCCCAAGAATCTTTAGGCTTGAGGTAAATAGCCCGATGGCGGGGACGATTGAGATCGACTTCAAAACGCGATCGTAAAACAATCAGTCGCGTCTCGGCAATGTCTGTCCAGGCAGCCGTAAAAGGATCTTCTTCACGCTGACGATCATCTGCACTAATAGCTAGTAACCGTTCAACTTCTGGGCGCACATAATGACCGTCGTGAAGAGCTACAGCAACTATCGGCTGCTGTCCCTCGGTTGATATCCAAAGCTGTGACATATTCTTGGTTTGTTGGCTTTAATTGCTAGAAAAACGAGTGATTTACTCTTAAGTTACCCAGATGACCAAAAAATATCTGTCAAATATAAACATTAGACCTATTACTAAAAGTTTATAGTTAGTAGTTTAAAAAGACTACAAACGACGAACTACCAACTACTAACAATTACCTGTTACCTATAATTTATCTCTTGCCAAAGTAGCCTGTTGTGATTTGTGCGCATAAGTCTATTGCAGCCGAAGAAGGGACAAATAGGTTGATTTTAATTAAAGAGACGGATAATATTTTAACGACATATTAAAGCCTGTGGATTAGAGCCTTTCAAGAATGAGCAATTACAAACGATTTATTTGGCTATTAATCTGGGGATCGATCTTAAGTCTGTGCTTGAATGCCAGTAATAATCAAAGTCGAATTAAATCCTTCTTAGCCACAAACACTGCTGATGCAAGTCCGACCAAAAGCTTATATTTATCACCCCGCAAAGACTTTCGGATTGTAGTTATTAGCGATCTTAATAGTCAATATGGCTCAACCGAATATGAGCCTGAAGTAGAAAAGGCGATCGCTTTAATTCCCCAATGGCAGCCTGATTTAGTTTTATGCGGTGGGGACATGATTGCAGGACAAAAAGCCTCTTTGACGCGATCGCAAATTGAAGCCATGTGGCAAGCTTTTGACGATCGTATTGCTGCACCGCTGCGCCAGGATAAAGTTCCTTTTGGCTTTACTATTGGTAATCATGATGGCTCTGGAGCAGTTAAAGAGCAGACTTTTATTTTTAAGCAGGAAAGAGATCTCGCTCAGGCTTATTGGCATCAACATCAGCATCAACTAGGCTTGAACTTCGTAGATCTTGCCAAGTTTCCTTTTTACTATAGTTTCCAACAAAATGATATATTCTTCTTAATCTGGGATGCCTCTAGCCAAAATATTGACCAACAGCAGCTAGCTTGGGTCAAGAAAACATTAGCTAGCCCCCAAGCCAAACAGGCAGCAGCACGAGTTGCTATTGGACATTTACCTCTTTATCCTGTCGCTACAGCTAAAAATAAGCCAGGGGAATATTTAGCTAACGGTTCACAATTGCGATCGCTTCTAGAACAAAATCGAGTTCAAGTTTACATAAGCGGACATCATCATGCCTATTATCCTGGAAAGAAAGGTAAATTAGAGTTGCTCAACGCAGGAGCATTAGGACAAGGTGCAAGGCAATTAATCAATAGTGACTTACCTCCGCGTAAAACTCTTACGGTGGTTGACATAGAGCTAAAAACAGCTCAACTTTTTTATAGCACCTATGATGCAACAACCTGGGAATTAATTTCTTTAGAAGAACTTCCAGCTTCAATTACTGGAAAATATGGCACAATTTTACGACACGACTTATAAAATCGGGTTCGGTTATCGATCCAGCTCTGATGCAACGCCCAAAATTTTTAGGTTCGGTTTTGAAGACTAATTAGAAAAGCGACTTTTGGACTTAGCTTAAAGCGCAATTCCATTCTAGGAAAACTTTTTTTGAAGCTTAAGGCTTGTAGCTTTTGACCAAGAATATTCGACAGTAAATCTAAGCCTAATTAGATTTACTATCTAAATAACTAAATATTGATTATTTTATCTCGTCGGGAACAGTTCTTTCAGCCACATCTGGATAAAGTCCGCCAAAATCTTTTAATGCTTCTCCTGTTTCTTTTCCAATCTCTTTGGCTCTTTCTAAGGGGGCATCTTCGGTTCGACGAGCTTCTTGTCTCCACTCGCGAGTTGTTGTCGGTCTTTCGGGATTATTTTCCACGACATCGCTGCCGAGAACATCAGCAGCAGTCTTGCCATTTGCGGCAGAACTACTAACACCATTCGTTAATAAAATAGCTCCTAATAAAACACTAGTTAGAAAACTTTTAACTTGAATTGTTTTTAAAACAGAACTGATGCGATTTATAGCTTGAGAAATTAAATGTATCATAGTTAGTTTGGTAGGTAAACGTGCGTCTTTTTTAAGTGTAAACAGCTAAAATTTTGAGTAAATTTATTTATAATTTATTCGATTGTAGTCAAATAAACTAAAGAACAAATTTATTTGGCTAATTATCTACACAAATATAGATTAACTAACTCACAAACATTAATTCCTCCAACTAAAGTTATAATTTTTTGCGACATGATGTAACGCCACTTACTGCTGCTAATTTTTTCCAATCTTGAGTAACGATTGTGCCACCTCTTTTGTAAGTTACTATTTCCTTTAGTTTTTTAAACAAGCGCGCGCATTCTTCATAGATAATGATTGCTACCGTCAAGCCATTAGGGAGAGTATTAATTTGGGCGAATGCTGCTGATTTTAGAGCCAGAACTCATCTTAGCAGTTCCCAAAATCGTTCGAGGGTAGTCTAATTTATAGCTGTTTAAATAACTCTAAACATTCTTCAGCCAAAATACCGTCCACAATTTCTATATTCTGGAAACCTTTGGCGACAACAGTTTTACAGGAGAGATTAAACGATTTGATTTGCTTTGACTCCAAATTACTTAGTTGTTCGATAGATACACCAAAGACTATTGTTGAAACTCCTGCCCAAACACAAGCTGCTGCACACATAGGGCATGGTTCGCAAGTTGTATAAAGAGTATAGCCAGATAAAGCATCTAAAGAATAGCCATGCTGTTTAGTAAATGCCCGCAAAATATTAAGTTCGGCGTGTGCCGAGACATCATTATCTGTCTGTGTCGTATTGTAACCACGCATCACAATTTCATTATCCTTGACGATTACAGCACCATAGGGCAAGTCACCTTTTTTAGCTTCTATTAATGCTTCGCCCATGAATTTTTCGTGAGTCATAATTTTTTTCGTGATGGTTATAAGTTTTGCTTATCAAGATAGAATTGAATTTCAAAAATTGTAGTGCAAATATTTTACGGTCAATCTCATTTTCATTCCTGCTTCCAACATAGGGATTGAGAACCTAATTTGCTTCCAGCTAAAGATATAGAAAAAAATTTCTTCCTGTGTTTATTTCTTGATCGCCAAGAGGAAATTAATTTTGCGCGATTACTTATAAGTAAACGTTAAGTACGTCTGGCAAGATCGCGGATGCGTAGGAAGCGGTATCTTTTCAGGGAAAGCTTAGAGCTATCTCAAAAGATAAATGTTCTTAACCCGAATTCACGTTGATTTAGATAGTTTTTTGATTTAGATAATTTTGCTACGGTTTCTGCGCTGACGGAAACTTAAGGTACAGAAGTAAAGAATTAATCTTCCTGGCTAAATGAAAAATCGATCTTTACCGTTACAGGAAATAATTTCTCGAATTGGCGTTCCCGCACAGTACACAACCGATCGCTTGCCAATTTGGGCGGGACTGGGAACAATGCCTCGGCTCAATAAGCGTTGGGCAAATCAACCAGGCTTAGATTTTATTAACTACAATCTACGGGGGGTTGGGCAAGTCATTTTTGTCAATAATCCCCTCAGTGGCTTGTTAATTCTGCTGGCTTTATTTATTCAGTCACCTTGGATCGGACTGATGAGCCTAGTGGCTGTAGTAAGTTCCACAGCAACCGCGATCGCGCTTCAGTTAGACCGAGACACAATCCGTAGTGGTATTTTTGGCTACAACGGAATTTTAGTCGGGGCAGCATTAGGGACTTTTGGATTATCGGGTAATGGAGGCTGGAATCTTTGGTGGGCGATCGCCGTTATTATTTTTTCAGCCCTAACTACAGTAATGATGAAGACTTGTGGTGTCTGGTGGGCGACTACCTTTAGATGTTCCCCGCCTTTTTGTGTTGCCACCATCGCTTTCTTTGCCTTGTTACGGGGGTCTTTGTCTTCTCTCGTACCAGTGGCACTCTATGCCATTACCTCTCCAGAGGAACATCGATATCGCTATTTAGTTGCTAAAAAGACAATCTCTAACTTTCGCCGTCAACTACAAGCAGCAATTAATGGTGAAAGTGTTAACTTGCTATTTGACAAAGCTTCTACTGCAACTAAGGGAGATCTGCGTTATGTGTTTGAAGCGATCGACACAGATCGTAGTGGTGAGCTATCGACTCAAAAATTGGCAAACTATTTAATTCAGGCAGATCGGGCTACTTCTGAAGATGAGTTAAGTTATCTTTTCAATTGTATGGACAGAGATAATAGTGGCACGATTGACTTTGAGGAGTTCGGGGAATTAATACTCAGACACCAACGCCTGATGATGGAATATGATGCCTTTACGACTTACTTTGTGCCAATTGATGCTGATGAGAACGATTTCCTTAGTATTCAAGAAATGAACGTTGCCATGACTAGCGTTAGTGAACCAGCCCTAACCAGAGAAGAGATCGATCTATTACAGCAGCGAACCAATAGTCCCTCATTTACTTGGAATCAGTTTATTGAACTATTACTGTTAACTTGACAAACGATTTATAGCAGGGATTGTCAAAATATTTAACCAAATAGATAGTAGAAAATCTGTATAAAATAAAGCTTTTCTACTGCTTATCTACTGATACAATCGCCATTGTGCCTCAAACAAACAATATCTATGCAACTATCACCCCAAGAAAAAGATAAACTACTAATTTTTACTGCTGCTCTAGTTGCCGAAAGACGTAAAGAAAAAGGCATCAAGCTAAACTATCCTGAGGCAGTAGCGTATATTTCTGCTGCTATTTTAGAAGGTGCTAGAGAAGGAAGAGCGGTAGCTGAATTAATGAGCTACGGTCAAACTCTCTTAAAAGCTGATGAAGTAATGGAAGGAATACCAGTAATGGTTGATGAAATACAGGTAGAAGCAACCTTTCCCGACGGCACTAAGTTAGTGACGGTACACAATCCTATTCAATGAACATTGAACATTCATCATTGAACATTGACCAATCAAAAAGCTAAAAGCTCAAAATAGTATTATTAACAGATTCAAACATCAAATTCGGAACAACAATTATGATTCCAGGTGAAATTATTACCCAGCCAGGCGAAATTGAACTAAATACAGGAAAAGAAACTATTACGCTTGAGGTTAGTAATACAGGCGATCGCCCGATTCAAATTGGCTCTCATTTCCACTTTTATGAAGTAAATTCTGCACTACAATTTGAGCGCGAATCTACTAAAGGAATGCGACTCGATATTCCCGCAGGTACGGCAGTAAGATTTGAACCAGGGGATGAAAAAACTGTTACTTTAGTTGCGATCGCAGGAAGTAAAGAAATATATGGTTTTAACGCCTTAGTTGAAGGCAAAGTTTAGCTAAATCGATGTTAAATGTTAAATGTTAAATGAATAAATCTGTAGCAAGATTGGGTATTGGGGGACCTGTTGGTAGCGGTAAGACTGCGCTGTTAGAATGTTTAGTCCCCATGTTGACGCAGCAGGGGATTGAAGTGGCTGTTGTCACTAACGACCTTTTAACCACCGAAGATGCAGATCGTCTGAAGGGTAAAGGATTTCTAGCACCAGAAAGAATTATCGGTGTCGAAACTGGTAGCTGTCCCCATACGGCGATCCGAGAAGACCCGACGATGAATTTACTAGCGGTAAAGGATTTGGAATTACTCTATCCCCAGTTGGATTTAATTTTTATAGAAAGCGGTGGCGATAATTTAGCCTCTACTTTTAGTTACGATTTGGTAGATGCTTATATCTTTGTGATTGATGTCGGTGCGGGGGATGATATTCCCCGTAAAAATGGCCCTGGTTTCGTCCAAGCCGACTTAGTAGTAGTTAATAAAATTGACATCGCACCTTATGTAGGTGCAGACCTAGATTTGATTCGCCAGCAAGCACCAGAACACCGTCGGGGTAAACCTATTGCCTACACCAACTGTAAAACTGGAGAAGGTTTAGAAACAGTCAAGGATTTTATTTTAGAAACATTGTTATTTAAACCAGTAGGGGCGAAGATCCATTCACCCTTACAGAGATTGTGATGTACGAGAAATATCAAAACAATTTAGAATTAAACCTCAAATGCGATCGCACCAACAAAACCATTTGCACCCATCAATATACAACTTATCCCCTGCGTTTATCGACTGTATTTCGTTTAGATGGTGCTAATAGTAACAGGGCATATCTTTATACAATGAATACATCACCAGGTTTATTAGCAAAAGATAAATTAAAAATATCTTTGCAACTGGAAAATAATACTAATTTGTATCTTACAGACCAAGCTGCAACTAAGGTTCATCAAATGCCAATTGAGCATAGCCAAGCAACAGTTGATTATCAAATAGAGTTGCGACAAGAAGCTAATTTAGAATTAGTGCCAGAACCAGTTATCCTCTATAGCGATGCTGCTTTAACTCAAAATATCTTAATTAAACTCCATCCCACCGCTAAATTATTTTTAAGCGAAATTATCTTACCAGGAAGACTAGCTAGAGGAGAATCTTATCAGTTTCGTTATTATTTTAATCGTTTAAAACTTACCGATCTAACAGAAGAATTATTGTTTACTGATGCCATACACTTACAAGGGAAATCAAATCTCTTTAAAGATGATAAGTTATTTGCACCTTTGCCCATTATGGGCAATGCGATCGCAGTTTATCCCGATCTAGATCTAGAACTATTAAGCAAAGAACTAGAAGAGATACAAGTAACTAATTTTCCTAATCTTATGGTTGCAACTTCAGTTTTACCGAGTGATTGTGGCTTATTAATTCGCGCTTTTGCTAATAAAACTATTCAACTCAAACACTATTTTAATCTAGTTTTAAATTGTATTCGTAATTTAACTGAGCGAGCTAATTTGCCTTATATTCCGAAATAAAAGTTGAGGATTAAATAAAATTATGGAAATTGCCAATAAATATTTGGGAAATATCCAAGAAAACGTCAATTTGTCTCGACAATTGACAACAGAAAATTGTTTAGAAGTTCTTCTAAGTCAAAGCGATCGCGTTAAAGGTAGAATTCATGTTCATACTGATTCTGGCGTTGCTGTAGGAATTGTCAAAAGTCGCGAACTTTCTTTACAAGAAGGAGATGTATTTCAAACCGAGTCGGGAAAATTAGTCTCAATTCATCTACAGCCACAAAAATTGATGGTGCTGAGTTTCTCTAGTTCAACGAATACTTTACCTGCTAAATTAATTCATCTAGGTCACGTTTTAGGCAATCATCACTGCCCGATAATTGTCCGAAAAGACAAAATTTATCTCCAGCTAGCAGTAGATGAAGCGGTGATGGAAGCGACGATCGCCGATTTTCAGATTCCTGGTTTGAAAATAGATTACGAATCGCGCTCGCCCAGCGAACACCTCAATTTTTCCGACCATACTCATCCTCATCATTAAAGCCAATGATCCAGTCCCAAATCACCCAGCAACTTGCAATGATGCAGTTAGCCGATTCTTTTTTCCCCACTGGTTCTTTTACCCTCTCTCACGGGCTAGAAAGCTTGGTTCAAACTGGAAAAATTCAGTCGGTGCAAGACTTACAAGTTTTTTTGCAGCTATTGTTACATAACAAGGTAGGAACGACCGATCTAGTAGCCGTACTCCATAGTCATCGGGGTATTAAAGACGGCAATCTAGAGGCAGCAAGACAAGCGGATCGGCAGCTTTTTGCCCAAACGGCGATCGCTAAAATTAGAGAAACTCAGCGTCAAAGTGGACGGGCTTTGCTAATGGTGGCTAGTTCTACCTGGCAAGACGAACGATTAGAAATTTTCAACCGAGAGGCAGCCACGGGTGAAATACACGGTTTGCATCCAGTGATCTTTGGCGTGGTGGCAGCGATCGCAGGTTTGGGCGAACAAAATGCAGTACTGACTTTTTTACACGGTTTGGTTACTAGTATATTGAGCGCAGCTATTCGTTTGGGTGTTTTGGGACACATCCAAACACAGCAAATTTTGCGCTCGCTAGCACCAGATATCGAGGCAGTCTGGTCTACGGCTAGATCGATGAATCTAGAGCAGATGTGGTCTTGTACTCTCGCGATCGATATTGCCCAGATGCAACATTCAAAAATGGCTCAAAGGTTGTTTGCTAATTAGTTATTAGTTATTAGCTATACAAATACCGTCATTAACAATTCACACATAAAATTAATAACGTCGATATGAAATACAAAAAAGAATGATACAGATAAACTTTTCCCAAGTCCCTAAGTCCCCAAATCAGCTATTTGTGGCGAATATTTAATTATTTCAATTAGAGAGGAATTAAAACTATGAGTTATCGTATGGATAGAAGGGCGTATGCCGATACTTTTGGTGCAACAGTAGGCGATCGCGTTCGGTTGGCAGATACGGAATTGTTTATCGAAGTCGAACAAGATTACACTACCTACGGTGATGAAGTTAAGTTTGGTGGTGGTAAAGTAATCCGCGACGGTATGGGGCAATCGCCGATATCTCGTGAAGATGGTGCGGTAGATCTGGTAATTACTAACGCTTTAATTCTCGACTGGTGGGGTGTAGTCAAAGCCGATATTGGGATTAAAGACGGCAAGATATATAAAATTGGGAAAGCGGGTAATCCTTATATTCAAGATAACGTTGACATTATCATTGGTGCTAGCACAGAAATTATCGCTGGAGAAGGACATATTGTTACGGCGGGGGGAATAGATAGCCACATCCACTTTATTTGTCCCCAACAGATCGAAACCGCGATCGCATCAGGCATTACAACTATGATAGGCGGTGGTACTGGTCCTGCAACTGGTACAAACGCTACTACCTGTACTCCTGGTGCGTGGAATATCGCTATGATGCTACAGGCTGCCGATGCTTTTCCGATGAATTTGGGTTTTTTAGGTAAGGGAAACAGTGCCAAACCCGAAGGATTAGCCGAACAAGTTAAAGCAGGTGCAATGGGATTAAAACTCCACGAAGATTGGGGAACAACTCCCGCTGCGATCGATACTTGTCTGGGTGTAGCAGATGAATATGATGTCCAGGTAGCCATCCACACCGATACTCTCAACGAAGCAGGTTTTGTTGAAGATACGATCGCCGCATTTAAAGATCGAGCAATTCATACATACCATACCGAAGGTGCAGGAGGCGGACACGCACCCGATATTATTAAAGTCTGCGCCCTTAGTAATGTTTTACCTTCTTCGACTAATCCCACTCGCCCCTTCACAGTTAACACTTTAGAAGAACATCTCGATATGTTAATGGTGTGTCACCACCTCGATAAAAGTATTCCTGAAGACGTAGCCTTTGCTGAATCTCGTATACGCCAAGAAACCATTGCCGCCGAAGATATCCTACACGATTTAGGGGCATTTAGTGCGATCGCCTCTGATTCTCAAGCAATGGGTAGAGTAGGAGAAGTAGTTATTCGTACTTGGCAAACGGCACACAAAATGAAAGTGCAACGAGGTGTTTTATCTTCTCCTACTGAGTCAAAAGCAGATAACTTCCGCGCCAAACGCTACATCGCTAAATACACTATCAACCCCGCTATCATGCACGGCATCGCCAATCATGTTGGTTCAATTGAAGCAGGTAAACTAGCCGATATCTGCCTGTGGAAACCCGCTATGTTTGGTGTAAAACCAGAGATAGTAGTTAAAGGTGGTGTGATCGCTTGGGCGCAAATGGGAGATCCTAATGCCAGTATTCCTACTCCCCAACCTGTATATATGCGTCCTATGTTTGGTAGCTTTGGCGGTGCAACTGCTGCGACTTCTTTAACCTTTGTTTCTCAAGCTGCACTGGATGCAGATATTCCTGAACAAATTGGCATCAAAACCCCAGCCGTAGCAGTTAGCAATACCCGCAATATAGGTAAGACAGATATGAAACTCAATGATGCCTTGCTCAATATTGAAGTCAATCCCGAAACCTATGAAGTTAAAGCAGATGGGGAACTATTAACCTGCGAACCTGCAAAAGTTTTACCGATGGCGCAACGTTATTTCTTGTTTTAGTCCAATACCTTTAAGTAGGTGTGCAAGATTAATTTCCTAGTTGAGATCGGGAAAAGGGAAAGTTAAATGTGTAATCAATTTTGTTTAGGCACTTACAGTGCGCTCTAGCTCTTACTTGATAGTTTTTACTTTGGCCGCGAGAGAGGCTTTCGGTCAGAAAGCATCTCTAATCGCGGTGTTGACGATACAATCGCCATAATATTTTGACTGTTTCTGAACTCAGTTTTCCCTCTAAATGCACTCTTTTCACTCTCGTTTTGACTTTCTATTTACCAGTGTAATTAATTTTGCTTGACCACTTATATAAATTTTCAAGTAGCTACAATTTCAGCGGCTAAAGATCGCAGATAGATTTCTAGCCGGCACCATGGACAACTTTTTGTAGTTTATCAAGCCTGAAGAACAAAATGAATTACAGGTCTTTATCCAAAAGATGTTGGTAAATCAGACTACTACCTTCAAGCGATTGAGATTACTTAACTATGATAAAAATATGAAATAATTATGATAAAATTATGAAATAAGGTTTACTTATTTTTCTATGACTGAAATTACTTTGAGACGAGGTATTATCTTATTCTTTAGCATAACCCTAGGGATGTGGATTGCTGGCTGTAATGGGATAGGAGAAACTTCGTCAACAGCTACATCAAGTAATACAAAGGCGACTGACGCTGCTGCCGACTCATCAGCAGACACCAAAGGTAAAAAGAAAGTCCTCACCACCTTTACCGTCCTGGCAGACATTGCTCAAAATGTGGCAGGGGACAAGCTGAATGTAGAATCGATTACTCGCGTTGGCGCGGAAATTCACGGCTATGAACCTACACCTAGCGACATAGTAAAAGCCCAGAATGCCGACCTGATTCTGTACAACGGCATGGGTTTAGAACGTTGGTTTGAGCAGTTTTTAGGTAATGCCAAGGATGTTCCCTCGGTGGTACTGACAGAAGGAATTAAGCCAATTCCCATAGTCGAAGGACCATACGAAGATAAACCTAATCCCCACGCCTGGATGTCAGCTAAAAATGCACTGACCTACGTGGAAAATATTCGTCAAGCCTTTGTAAAACTAGATCCGGCCAACGCCGACACTTACAATGCCAATGCAAAGGCATATAGCCAAAAACTAAAAGCCATTGATGAAGAACTACAAACGGACTTGCAGCAAGTACCTGAAAAGCAACGCTATTTAGTAAGCTGCGAGGGGGCATTTTCTTATCTAACTCGCGACTACAACCTGAAAGAAATTTATATGTGGCCGATCAATGCCGAACAGCAGTTCACTCCCAAGCAGCTACAGAGCGTAATTGAGTCAGTCAAAGCCAACGATGTAGCGACTGTTTTTTGTGAAAGCACCGTCAACGATGAAGGGCAAAAACAGGTTGCTAAAACCACAGGGGCAAGGTTTGGAGGCAACCTCTATGTAGATTCCCTTTCCACAGAAGAGGGGCCAGTTCCCACCTATTTAGATTTACTCGAATACGATGCCCGCACGATTAGTAATGGTTTGCTGGCGGGAAGTAAAAGCAATAAGTAAACAATTTAAAGATTATGCCAACAGCAACTCAAACCCTCAATATCAGCGTTAACAACCTTAGCGTTACCTACAGCAATGCTAAACTAGCTCTTTATAATGCTAGCTGTACTGTAGAACCAGGAAGCATCACAGCTTTAGTAGGACCAAACGGCAGTGGTAAGTCTACCTTATTCAAATCCATCATGGGATTTCTAAAACCCAGCCAGGGACAAATTCGCGTTGCTGGTCTGCCCGTGCAAAAAGCTCAGAAAAAACAGTTAATGGCGTATGTGCCTCAGTCGGATGAAGTGGACTGGAATTTCCCTGTCAGCGTATTTGATGTAGTGATGATGGGACGCTACGGCTATATGAACCTGCTGCGTATTCCCAGTGCTAAAGATCGTCGGCTAGTTATGGAAAGTTTAGAACGGGTGGGCATGATTGATTTTCGCCATCATCAAATCGGTGAACTGTCTGGAGGTCAGAAAAAACGGGCATTTTTGGCGCGAGCATTGGCTCAAGAAGGAAAAGTGATTTTACTCGATGAACCCTTTACGGGAGTAGATGTTAAAACAGAAAAACGGATTATCGATCTGCTGATCCAACTACGGAACGAAGGACACACCATTTTGGTATCCACCCACGATTTAGCCTCGATTTCCACCTTTTGCGATCGCACAATTCTTCTCAATCAAACCATTCTTGCTTCTGGAACAACTGAAGAAACCTTTACCGAAGAAAACTTAGCCATGACCTTCGGCGGTTTGCCAGTTAATAGCTTACGTCAGATGTTTCATAATTCTGAAGTAGAGGCAAGGTATGAGTAATTTAATTGCTAATATTCCCCTCGTAGACTGGCTAATTGAACCCTTGCAGTATGGGTTTTTAGTTCAGGCGATCTGGGTTAGTGCTTTTGTCGGTTTAGTATGTGCGGTGCTTTCTTGCTACATTACCCTTAAAGGCTGGTCACTAATGGGAGATGCGGTTTCCCATGCGGTTGTGCCTGGGGTAGTAGTGGCCTATGCCCTCAATATTCCCTTTGCTATAGGGGCGTTTGTCTTTGGATTTGGGGCTACGGTGGCGATAGGCTATATCAAATCAAAAACTCGCCTTAAAGAAGATGCCGTTATTGGAGTAGTGTTTACTGGCTTTTTTGCCCTAGGTTTGGTGCTGGTCACTAAAATCCCTAGTAATATCGATCTATTTCATATTTTGTTTGGCAACGTGCTGGGTATATCCCAGTCAGATATTATTCAAACCTTAATTGCTGGTACGATCACTCTGGTGGTGATTTTGATACGGCGTAAAGACCTGCTGCTGTTCTGTTTTGACCCTAATCACGCTAAAGCGATCGGTCTTAACACGCAATTTATGTACTATACCCTGCTTTCAGTACTGGCTCTTACCATCGTCACCGCACTACAAACCGCAGGTATTATTTTAGTTATTGCCATGCTAGTAACTCCAGGATCGACAGCTTACCTGTTAACCAATCGCTTTGACCATATGCTCTTGATTTCTATCGCTACCAGTGTCTTTTCTTGTGTTGGTGGGACTTATCTTAGCTACCATTTTGACGTATCTACAGGTGGCGCGATCGTGGTACTAATGACGGTGCTATTTGTTGTGACAATGGTATTTGCACCCAAGTACGGTATCTTGGCTCAGAATTCTCAACGGCATCAAGAGCCTATTTTAGATAAAGCGCAGGTTCACAAGTAGCAAGTATCGCGCTTTGCGCTCAAGTAGCAAGTAGCAAGTTTTACCTCTTTCTGAAGAAAAAGGATTCCAATATTGAGTTGTGATTTGTTTCTTTTCGTCTTTAAAGGAGCAGCGACCCCACGGCTTTGCAAGCCGTTTGGGAATGCGCTGCGATGCGAGGCTTTATACCAACTTCGGAGCTTATTACTTAATTGCTACTTGCGCGAACTGGAGTTCGCCGACGTTCCAAAGGAACGGCGAGACGCGAAGCGCGTCTGTTACTTGCTACTTTAGCTCCGAAGGAGCTGGTAAAGTTTAGTTTGCGCTCCTAAAAAATTAGTTAAAAGAGCGCACTTGTGTAATCAATTAGCGCAAATGCTCACCAACATTACTTTGTTTTGTTCTGAAAAAAAATTCTCTTCATAAATTCCTCATGGACGAGGCTTAACTTAGATAGTTTACTTAAGATACATGAAAACACAATTAAACGAAGCAAAAAAATAGTCCTTTATCATTTTCTTGTACTTTTAAAAACCTATTAGCGATCGCAACTATACTTCTTGTTGTATTTTTTATCACCATGAATTCATCTGCACAAGATAACCAAAAACAACAATATCTTTCTGCTGGCGAAAGCGACCCGATAAAAATGGTTTGGATGCAGGACTCTCCACCGCCAAAAGATAAACGTTTGAAGCTTGCTGACGGCTCTTTCTTTGAATTTCCTGCTTTGCGCTTCAACGGGTCACAGACCGCGCCAGTTCGGTTCCTCCAATGGGTAGAACACCCACAACAGGATTTAGTATAATTACCCGCTCATAACTCAAAAAACCTAGTATCTTTACAACATAATACCAATTCTTAAAAGTAGCGGTCGAGATCAACAAATTCTTAGGTTAATAAAAAAGCCTAAGTTTTCATGAGAGCTAAAAGTAGAGCGTGTCGCTTCGGGTTTCTCCAAGCGTTTATACCGCCCGTCTAAAAGCTAAAAGCCAAAAGCTAAGAACTTATCTTGTCCCAAGTCTCTCATTATTTTCGAGAATTGGTATAAGCTATTTTAAAAGCAAGTTTTAATTCACATCAGATATCTATTAGTTTATTTTAAGACTGCGAAAGTGGGAATTGATAGCTCCAGTTGTCGTGAACCATGTCTCAGCACCCGCCCGCTCTTTTATGTCGCTTAAAGCGCGTTCCAAATGGGCGAATCGATGTGCCTGTCCCATTAGATAAGGATGCAGCGCGATTCCCATCACAACTGGGCGAGTGGCGCATTCTCGCTGATGCAAATCGAATGCAGACGCGATCATCTCTGCAAACTCAGGTGCTTCGCGACGGCGACCCATAATCTGTGGTACGTCGTTGAGTTCCTGCGGATAGGGAACTGAGAGAATACGCCCTTTTCCGTTCTTCGTTTCTGTATCGAACCAAACTGGCTGCTCGTCGTGCGCCCAGTCTAAAAGGTACTCACAACCAGCTTCGTCTAAAAGATCTGGGGTATGAACGGACTCAGAAATAAGTGGTGCAAGGTAGCCTTTCGGTGCTGTCCCAGTCGCCTTTATCAGACGCTCTCTCACTTTCTCAATCATTGCCTGCTCGTCCGAACGGCTGAGTTGACCTGGCTGAGTCGAGTTTGTGTGACCGTGAGCCACAATCTCATCCCCCCGCGACTGAAAAGCCCGAACAATTTGGTCAGCGCGATCGCAGATCGCACTGTTCAGCAACGCTACCACAGGCAATTCAAGTTTATCGAACAGATCGAGCATTCGCCAGATGCCGACCCTGTTACCGTAGTCGCGCCAAGCGTAGTTGAGTACATCTGGTGTGTGGTTAGAGGATGCTAGTACTGCGCCACCCTCCTCGTTAAAAGCAAACCACTCAATGTTAACGCCAATATAGACTGCTAGACGCTTACCATCTGGCCAAAAGAAGTCGGGGCGATCGACAATTGGCGAGAAGCGGTAGCGATTGTGGTGAGTTAACTCTGGCATATCAGTTTCCGCTCGTGTCGCAAATAAATCAGCATACTCAAATTAACACTTTTCAATCTCAGAGAGAAACTTAAGTTTTGCGGGACTAAGGATCTTCAAATGAAAAACTCTCATTTTTTAAAGTTTATTAACTGCCCCCTAATACCGTTTCTATTTATGTTGGCTACAGATGACTGACTAGGAGACTGGGAGACTACAAAACTATGGGACTGGGGGCTAAGTTATGCCTCGATCCAGCAACGCCAAATAACAAAGCAATATAAGGCAGATAGTCTAGATAACTTCAACGGTATAATTACACTCAGACCAATTGCTGCTATCAGTCCAAAAGAAGGTAAACTCGATCCGCAATCGCTCACATTTGAGATCGGCATAATTAAGATTTAAAGGTGCGATCGCGGTTGATTCAAGATCTTGCTGGGTCTGCCATTCGTCTTGTGTCCAGCGTAGTTTAAACGCTTTCTCGGTCTGTATCCTGAGCGTATTGCCTTGAGCAACAGTTGTTACCTGGCGGTGAAACTTCCAGACTTCTAAAGCTTGGGATTTATAGTTGTTTAAGTAGCGATGCGACCCCGCGTCGCCGTCAGGCGCAAGGGAACGCGCATTAAGATAGCGATCGCCCACTTCGGGAATATAGTCAAAAACTCGTTTATCTTTACAAGAACGTAAGAGCTTGGTATATTCCGCGTGCGCCCACATTAAGGGCATTGCTGCACCTGTGGGTCTGCCCAAGTACATATGTGCGTCGGGTATATCATCGCTGTCCCAAACTTGTTCGGTCAACAGACCAGTATCGGAAGCAAAACCTTCTATTGCTTTAATAAACGGGGTGACATCATTTCCCGCAGCTAGTTCGTAGTGAGCGCGTTCACCAGCTAACAGGGGCCAGGCGCGTCCCACACCCACGCCTTGATAGGCACTACCATCTTCTTTCTGTCCGTACCAGTCGTGATTAAATCTTCGCCAAACTGAACCATAAGGAGTATCGACCTTAAGAACTGCATCGATAACTTTAAGAGAATCAATAATTAAGGGGTCGTCAGCAGCGATGATGCCATAGCGGACAAATAATAAAAATCCTGCATCTACTACCTCTTTAGTCGGAAATTCTGCCGATTTGTTTTCTGAGAATTCTGATTCAGTTCCAGGAGGACGAGCCGAAAGAATTATGGTACTGTTGTTCGGGTCTTCATTGGGATGGGGAACATCTACTTTAGCTGGGGTAATTCTGACAAAATGTCGCTTAATTTCTGGTAGGAGCGTTCCTTGTGTCGTTACCGTCCAAGCTTCGGTGTGGTCTTTTAAAAAGTCGGCATACTCTTCAATATACTGAGCAGTGACTTCATCTCCTCGTTGACGGGCAAACCTCGCTGCACAAATTAGGGCTGCAATATTACAAGCTAGGGTAGAGGGAGAATAGCCCCCGTCTTCTTCCCAACGTTCTTGCTGAGTCGCGGGCCCTTGGCGAATTAGATATCCCGCTGCTCGAATAATCATGGGATAGACATCAAAAACTGGCAGGGCATCGACTCGTTCTAGCGCGTCGGCTAGTAAGAGCGGAAAAGCTACTTCATCTAGCTGCATTCCTTGCCAATAAGGCTCACCATTCAACCAGAAGTTTTGAGCAAAGCTGCCGTCTTCGTGCTGACAAGTTACTAAATAGGTTAACGCTCTTACTGCTGTATCAGTATGACCTGCTGCCATCAGTCCAGTAACGCTGTTGACCATATCCCTTGTCCAGACTAAATGATAGCCACCGCGATCGCCATCTCCCTTTTTTTCTCCCCAAGGAAAACTCATCGCCGCGATCGTTGCACCACTATAGGTTTTATCTTCGTGAGCTAGTAATAAACTAACGCTAGTATGATATAAATTACCATTGTCACTCGATTGACTTTCTAAAGGTAAACGCTTATCACAGGTTCGTAACCACTGCTGTTTAAAAGTTTGCTGTTGTTGCTCGAAAGAAGTATTTAAAGATTGTAATAAATTAGCCAGGGCATTTTCTAAACTGAAGCCAAAGGCTAATCCTAAAGTAAATTCTTTAGTTTTGGTTAAATCTAGTTCTCCCGTCAAACCTATATTACCGTTTTCGGCGCGATCGAATTCCCAATCCATCTGATAGTTATCGGCTAAATCCTGCCAGCCATCGCTGTTGCCGACATAACCACAAGAAAGCTTTTTAAAAGGGACGGTAGCACCAACAACTAGCCATTTATCGCCCTTGTTGGCTACTAGGAACTTGCGATCGCCTACTTCAATTACATAGCCATTATTACCCCAGCCACTAATGTTCAAATGAGGCGCACAAAGAGCATATAGTTTAAGGCGATCGAGGACAGAAGAGTCACCTGTAAGCTTAGTGTGTTGCAGTATGCAATCAGAATGAGGATCGCTAATTACTTGTTTAACTATGCTGTAACTTTCATCGGGTGCGGTGTTAGTAAGGCGATAACCCAAACCCCAATTCCAAAGTAGTTCGGTTTGTGATTTTAAATCGCGCTTTTCTTCATGAAAGAAGCTTTGTCCGTCAGTAATTAAATACTGTAAGTCTCTAACTTGAGGCTGATCGATAAAGGGGAAATAAACCTCGGTTAAAATTCCTTTCCAAAGGGTAAACCAAACTTTACTAGAAGTTGAATATGCCGTACCTACTCCATCTTTATTAGAGTGAGTCCAGCGGGGTTCGATACCTGGTGCGCCAAATGCTTGTTGTCGGTTGAGAATTTTCGCCATAATTACTTAGGTAAAGAGAATCTTTTTAATCTAATTTCAGGCTTGTACAATAGCGGACTAGATTTAGCGATCGCCTGAATTTTTAAGCGAAATCCTGAGGAACAAAAGAGTAAACTACGTAAGGTTAATTGCAAATGAGATCGCTGCTGGTAATCTTTGTCGATTTGACCAATTAATTAGCAAGTTATTTTTAGCGCAAGTTCGGGTTAATTATTTTCTTCTTGGCTGATTAAATCTAATTTAGCAATTTCTTGTGCTGCACTCTGCAACTGTAAAACATTAGTAGCTTGTTTGAGCAAATAAATTGGGATACAAATTATTAGAGCTATTTGGACTCCAGTAAAATTCCAATCATTGATTGTCAAATGACCACCAATAAGATAAAAATTGAGATAAAGCAAAATATAAAATAATTCATTTCCTAAGATCGACACATCCATAAAAGGCTTGTTGCCATAATAAAGCTTCATTAGTCCATTAGTTGCCCACTCAGTCGAATCTTTATGGCTGGTTTTACCTAGCATCCCCGTAGCGTAGATTAAATAATAGTGGCTACTAACGTCAAGAGCGATTGCACCAATAAAGGCTAATAAATAATTAGGATATAATTGCGCCAAAATTAAACACAAACCCGCCGTAGCCGTGCGATCCGCAACCATATCAAGGGCTGCACCAAAGTTACTGCTTTGATTATAGGCTCTGGCAGCACGACCATCAAATTCATCTAAAATAAAGGCGATCGCATAAAAGCTAATACAAAGTTGCCAGTTGTCGAGTGTATGACAAATAAAGCTAATTGAATAAAAGATAAATCTGCTATAGCCAATAATGTTCGGTACAAATAAAAATACTTTGTTAACTGACATAAATTTATGAGTAATGAATCAACAGCAAGTATCCACAAGACCGAAAACTCTGCAAATAAACTATCATGTAAGGCGTAAAATTACGCTTGTTAGCAATGGATTATAAGCACAAAATTACGACAGAAATTGAATCTCTTCCTGAATCCTTGTTACCTGATGTTTTAGACTATATCAAATCTCTTCAACCCCAAACTGCAAAATCTTCTAAGCTGACTATAAATCTCAAACCAAAATCATCTAGATCTACTTCCCAAGAAACCATCATAATCTACACCGATGGTGCTTGTACTGGTAATCCTGGAGCAGGGGGATATGGCGCGGTAATTATAGATGGCGATCGCCGCGAAGAAATTTCTGGAGGCTACAAGCTTACTACCAACAACCGTATGGAAATGATGGGTGCGATCGCCGCTTTAGAATCTCTCAAGTCTAATTCTAAAGTCAAGCTGCATAGTGACTCCAAATATATTGTTGATGCCGTAGTCAAAGGCTGGGCAAAAAAATGGCAGGCTAACGGCTGGCGCAGAAATGCCAAGGAAATGGCTAAAAATCCCGATCTGTGGCAGGAATTACTCGATCTTTGCAAAATACATGATGTTCAATTTGTCTGGGTAAAAGCTCATTCAGGCATAAGCGAAAACGAAAGGTGCGATCGCCTAGCTGTTGCAGCAGCACATGGGCGTAATTTAGCGATCGATAAGGGTTACGCTGGTTAATGCTTATGAAAGATGCTCTATTAGCGATTAATAAAAGATAGTCTAACTGAAACGATGAAACGATAAACTCTATCTGACCCAGCACGACAATTTTTGAATTTGGGGTTTGTGTGGCGATCGCTTTAATGATAAAATTATTTTTATAGTGGGAGTAGTGACGCTAAAATTTAAGTCAACCCACTTCCATTCTGAAGTTAATATTTCAATTAAACCATATTTAGCGATGCTAAGTCAATATTTCATTTTTTTAGTACAGGCGATCGCTTGAAAATTTCAAACCTAAGACTTAATCAAAGCTAGATCAATTTTAGATTTATCTGCTTCAGTAATTTCCAGCTTAATATTCGGACCAAAAAACTTCTCTATTTTCTCGTGTCTTTTCTGCCATTCTTCTAAAGAGAAAAAAGGCGAGTAAAATTCCATTAGCAATGTATAAGCACCATCTCTTGATTGTTCTTGAAGCCCAACTAAGATTGGTCTTTCTTCATCCGTAGGACTTAAGCCAAACTTGCCTAGAGATTCATCTAAATGGGCTTCTTGTCCATAGCGATAACGAGTTACATCTTTACGTAGCTGCTCTTGAGTTATAGTTGCCTGCGATCGCAATTCTTTAACTTCAGGACTGGTTTCAACGGTATAAGGTACTGGCTTGAGTTCTGATGCTTTGAGAGCTAAACCGCCTAATAGTAAAGGAATACCATAAAAGAATCCTGCTAAATTAAGAGTATTCATGCCTACGGCATAGGCATAAAAACCAACAATGGTTAAAATCCCGCCCACAGTTAAACCTACAGCAGCCAAGGGTATTTTTCGCAACATAATTAAAAGTTTGTTTATATTTATCAATATTGTCTATTCTAAAGCTATTGGATACTTACAAAAAAAAATTATGGACAAAACTGATATCAAAGCTAAGATTGCTCAAATGGCTGCAAAACGAGATTCTTTGGTAGAACTGCTAGAAAGACCAAGTTTGGGAACTCTTCGCATAGACGTAGACCAAGCACTAGAAGAACTAGACGAGTTAATTGAAGAATTTAACGAAACTTTTCCTGAAGAGAAGGTGTAAGTTACTGTGACTGATGAGTAGCTTCGTATTTGATTTGTCGGTTAATAGCTATTAGCTATCAGCTAATAGCTATCAGCTTTTCTTATTCATTCGCTCTTTTCGTATTATCCTGTCTACAGAAGTAACTAATAAAATTGGTCAAAATCTTTATGAGTCAATGGGGTATCGTCAGTTTGATGAATTTTATCACCATGTAATTATTTTATTAAATAAATAACTATCTATTGGCACTGTGAAATATTTTTTTCTGAGTGAGGGTTGGACTTATAGTAGGGTATGGGAATTCGGTGGACTGTGGGATCAACATAGTTGGGGACGCAAGCCCGAAATAAAACGTCTTGACTGTGGTATTCTTCAGCAAGATGAGGTTCTCTGGCTTTACGCAGTTGAAGATGCTGTACTGATGATTGAGGTCAAACCTCAGACAAATACCCAAGCTGCATCCATCATTGGGCAAGTTGTACTTAGACGTTTGATCGGTGCTGAACAAGTAATTGATATGTTGGCTAGTTCTGAATCGATCTTTAATTCATCTGCCAATAATTAAAGCTGTATTCATTAAAAATCTATTTGTTATCATTTTTGTAATATAAATTTACATTTGTCGATAACAGTCGATATATCTTGCAATAGGTTCTAACAATAGTTACACTTCTTTAAATAAATAGTATTTTCAATTCATCCTTGCCTAAGCTCATTTTTTATCGGTAAAAGTCCGAGTTTTCTGGGCAACCACAAGGTTTGAGACACAAATACAAATTACAAAATAACAGCCAACTATTGATGCCACCAAAAGTGGTTAACTGGTTATCCTAAAATATTTGGTTACACTAAACAAATTTTATTTAATTAATAGGAGGAACGTAGTCTATGGGACTACCTTGGTATCGAGTTCATACAGTCGTCCTGAATGATCCAGGGCGGCTAATTTCAGTCCACCTGATGCACACCGCATTAGTGGCGGGCTGGGCAGGTTCGATGGCTCTGTTTGAGCTAGCAACATTTGATCCTAGTGATGCTGTATTAAACCCAATGTGGCGACAAGGTATGTATGTATTACCTTTTATGGCTCGCTTGGGTGTTGATACATCTTGGGGTGGCTGGAGCGTTACTGGCGAAACTGGCGCAAGTGCTGGAATCTGGTCTTTTGAAGGCGTTGCGATCGCTCATATCATTTTGTCTGGCTTACTGTTTTTAGCAGCAGTATGGCATTGGGTTTATTGGGATTTGGAGCTATTCGTAGATCAGCGGACTGGTCAACCAGCTTTAGATTTACCAAAAATGTTTGGTATCCATTTATTCTTATCTGGTCTACTTTGCTTTGGTTTTGGTGCATTCCACCTCACAGGTCTATGGGGACCAGGAATGTGGGTATCAGATGCCTTTGGAGTGACTGGTCATGTTCAACCAGTAGCACCCGAATGGGGGCCAGGAGGATTTAACCCGTTTAATCCTGGTGGTGTGGTAGCACACCACATTGCAGCGGGCATTGTGGGTATTATTGCTGGGCTTTTCCACCTGAGCGTTCGACCTCCAGAAAGACTTTATAAAGCTTTGCGGATGGGGAACATCGAAACGGTACTTTCTAGCAGTATTGCAGCGGTATTTTTCGCAGCTTTCGTGGTTACAGGTACAATGTGGTACGGAAATGCCACAACCCCCATTGAATTATTTGGACCTACTCGTTATCAGTGGGATCAGGGATATTTCCAACAAGAAATCCAACGTCGAGTGGAAACTGGCTTAGATGATGGTCTAACTCGTTCCGAAGCATGGTCTAGAATTCCTGAGAAATTAGCTTTTTATGACTATGTAGGCAACAGTCCTGCTAAAGGTGGTTTGTTCCGTACAGGCGCAATGGATAGTGGAGATGGTATCGCTCAAGAATGGTTGGGACACGCTGTCTTTACCGATAGCGAAGGTCGTGAGCTAAACGTTCGTCGTATGCCTAACTTCTTTGAAACATTCCCTGTGGTCTTGACTGACGCTGATGGCGTTGTTAGAGCCGACATTCCTTTCCGACGCGCTGAGTCTAAACTCAGCGTTGAGCAAAGTGGCGTTAGCGTTGCTTTCTACGGTGGTGCTTTAGATGGTCAAACCTTTGATGATCCTGCAACCGTTAAGAAATATGCTCGTAAAGCACAGTTGGGCGAAGCTTTTGTCTTTGATACTGAAACCTTAAACTCTGACGGTGTATTCCGTACCAGTCCTCGTGGTTGGTTTACTTTTGGACACGCTGTATTTGCTTTATTCTTCTTCTTTGGTCATATTTGGCATGGTTCTCGTACCCTGTACAGAGACGTATTTGCTGGTGTTGACCCTGAGCTTGAAGAAGAACAGGTAGAATGGGGCTTCTATCAGAAAGTGGGTGACAAATCTACTCGCACTAAACAGGAAGCTTAGATTTAGCTAACAGTTTAGAACTTCAAATTTTAATTTGCGTTAGAGAGAGGTTTATCAAAAGCTGTTTCTCTAACGCAAGTTCTCATAAGAATCTTAAAGAATTCTGAACTTCAGTTAAATTTGTTGGTAAAATACTAGTAAATAAATTTTAGGAATTTAAATATGGAAGCTGTTGCATACATTTTAGTCTTAGCTATGGCGATCGCCGTTCTCTTTTTTGCGATCGCTTTTCGCGAACCACCCCGTATCGAAAAATAAATTGCTTTAAATTGCTTAATGTAGGTTAATTATTTTTAAGATTTTTCTATTTCTGAGTCTTTTTTTGTTAACGTCTGTTGTGAGACAGACTATGATATAAGAAACGGCTCAGATTTGCTATTTATATTAGCAATTGATCGTAACTATAATCCAATTCTTTATTTCTCCATGCATTGTCCTAACTGCCAACATACAGAAAGCCGAGTCTTAGAATCTCGTTCTACCGAAAGTGGACAAAGCATTCGCCGTCGCCGAGAATGCTTAGACTGCAAGCAGCGGTTTACAACCTATGAAAGAATTGAATTAGTACCGATTACGGTCATCAAAAGAGATAGCAGTCGTGAATCTTTTGACCGTGCTAAGTTACTGCGAGGCATATTAAGAGCCTGTGAAAAAACTACCATATCCTATCAAAAAGTAGAGGCAATTGTTGATAACATTGAAGCTAAACTTCAGCAAAATTCAGGTAAAGAATTTAGCAGTAGTGAAATAGGAGAATTGGTTTTAGAAAATTTGCGCTACGAAAATGAAGTAGCCTATATACGTTTTGCCTCAGTATATAGAAAGTTTCAAGGCATCAAAGATTTTATCAAAACATTAAATCATCTTCAAAGTGAAAATTTACAAAATGTAGACTTCGATCACTGGCAAGATTTAAATACACCCTCTGCTTCAACCTCAATTACTGACCAACGGTCACAGCAGCGGGCAGACTCCGCGTCATCGTTAGGGAACGCTGCCCTATCAAGGGAATGCTGACTTAGCAAGACAAAGGCGCGCTTCCGCATATACGCTGTCCACAAGACAGGCTCGGTTCGTTTAGGAGTTCGCATCGCCTGGGGGGGTTTCGCGACTGCGTTTATGTCAGACCAAGCGGAGTAATTTGTAACTGTATTTTTTGAGCTTAATATTTTGCCAATTCTTAATTACTGATTAAGGAAAAATTTTATACTGATTCCAATTTAAGCTAATATCCAAATTAATACAGAATCGTAATTATTGCCTTTCTTTAGTAAAAAAAAGCAAAAAAAGTTACGGTAAGCTCAATAAAAAGTTAGAATAGAGTAATGCCATTTTATCAACAGACAAGTATGCTTCAGTAGCAATACATTATTGTAGAGTTGTTTGAATTTAACAAACGACTCAATTGTCGGCTGAAATTATCGGTGATGTAGGTGTAGGCTGCACAACAATTGGATGAGTGTACATCAAGCAGGAGGCTCATCAATCAAAAAAATCAAGAAATACAACAAGGACAATTAACCCATATGGTCAATCAGCAAACAAAAAGTACTACAGATATTGGTTTCACTCACGAAGATTTCGCTGCTTTACTCGACAAGTACGATTATCACTTCAGTCCTGGAGATATAGTAGCAGGAACGGTATTTAGTATGGAACCAAGGGGAGCTTTGATTGACATTGGTGCTAAAACTGCTGCTTATATTCCTATTCAAGAGATGTCGATTAATCGCGTTGACAATCCTACTGAAGTTCTTCAGGCAGATGAAACTAGAGAATTTTTTATCTTAACTGATGAGAACGAAGATGGACAGTTAACATTATCTATTAGACGTATTGAATATATGCGTGCTTGGGAGCGCGTCAGACAGCTACAGCAGGAAGATGCTACCGTTCGTTCCAATGTGTTTGCAACTAACCGTGGTGGTGCATTAGTTAGAATTGAAGGCTTGAGAGGATTTATTCCTGGTTCTCATATCAGTGCTAGGGAGGCTAAAGAAGATTTAGTAGGAGAAGATTTACCACTTAAATTTTTAGAGGTAGATGAAGAGCGAAACAGACTAGTTCTAAGTCATCGTCGAGCTTTGGTAGAGCGTAAGATGAATGGTTTAGAAGTAGGTCAAGTAGTTAGAGGCTCTGTCCGTGGAATCAAACCTTACGGTGCATTTATCGATATTGGTGGCGTTAGTGGATTGCTTCACATCTCCGAAATCTCTCATGACCATATCGATACTCCTCACAGTGTGTTTGGCGTTAATGACGAATTAAAGGTAATGATCATCGACCTGGATGCAGAAAGAGGTCGTATATCTTTATCTACTAAGCAGCTTGAGCCAGAACCAGGTGATATGCTGAAAAATAGAGAGATAGTATCTGAGAAAGCCGAAGAAATGGCTGAGAAATATCGCCAAAAACTATTGGCTGAAGCCGAAGGAGTTACTTTAGAAGAAGCTGCTGCAATGATAGAAGAACCTGTAGTGAATGAGGAGGCTGAGAGGAGACTGCTGTAGAAGAAACAGATGAAGAAGCAGCAGAAGAACCTGTCGCAGAAATAGCAGCAAAGGAAACTATTGAACCTACGGGTGAAGCAACAGAAGACACCCCTAAAGAAGATTCAGAAGGGGAAATGGTTGGCGCAGCAGTAGATGAATAAAAGCCGATAAGAATAAAATTATTGGCAATCGAGAGGGGATAAATTTCCTCTCTTTTTTTTGCTAACTGCTTAATTATATTTACTTGAGGAGAAAAAGTTTGTCAGTTGCGATCGCTTGTCAAGATGTAAAATTTAATAATATTAATGCCATTATTTTTGATAAAGATGGCACTTTAGAAAATTCCTTAGAATTCTGGCGTGGAGTAGGTACGGAAAGAGCGCGTTTGATTGATGCTCAAATACCAGGAGTAGGAGAGCCTTTACTAATGGCGTTTGGTATTTTAGACAATAGTTTAAACCCTACTGGTTTAATGGCTGTTGGCAGTCGCTTTGAAAACGAGATTGCTGCTGCTGCCTATATTGCTGAAACAGGAAGAAGTTGGCACGAAGCAAAAGAAATTGCTCAACAGGCTTTTACAGAAGTATCTGAGTCAAAATATCTAATTAAAAACCCTCAAACAGTACCATTATTTGCCGATGTAAAAGAAACTCTTGAGCATTTGTCTCATGCAGGTCTAAAAATTGGCATTTTATCTAGCGATTCTACCCCAGAGGTTGAAAATTTCGTTGACGTTCATGAACTTAAGAAATATATTCAACTAAGCATGGGAGTTAATGGAATTATAGTGAAGCCAGACCCCAGACTCTTTATTCAAGCCTGCCAGGCTTTAGGAGTTGTACCCCAACAAACACTAATGGTAGGAGATTCTGCGCTTGATATAATCATGGCAAAAAACGCTAGTGCAGCAGCAGCTATTGGCATTTGTCGCCACAATAATGTGGAACTATCCCAGGCAGATGTTCAAATTTCCAATCTTTTGGAGCTACAAACTTTGTCATCTTAAAAACAAAGCTGTATCATATAGTCTTATGTTTGGCTGCTTATTTCATAATCTCGCGCCACCGCAATAGCATTCATTGGAGGATTATACCAAATTGTCTCGTAACTACTTATTCACCTCCGAATCGGTCACAGAAGGACATCCCGATAAGATTTGTGATCAGATTTCCGATACCATTTTAGACGCTATATTAGCTCAAGACCCTCTAAGTCGCGTTGCGGCAGAAGTGGTAGTTAATACAGGCTTAGTTTTAGTCACAGGGGAAATAACAACTAAAGCTCAAGTCAATTATGTAGATTTAGTCAGAAAAAAAATCGCCGAAATTGGCTATGTCCATGCTGAAAATGGATTTTCAGCCGATAGCTGTTCTGTACTAATCGCCCTAGATGAACAGTCTCCAGATATTGCTCAAGGTGTAACCTCAGCTCAAGAACAAAGAGAAAATCTTAGTGATAGTGAGCTAGATAAAATTGGAGCAGGAGATCAGGGATTGATGTTTGGCTATGCCTGTAACGAAACTCCAGAATTAATGCCATTACCTATTAGTTTGGCTCATCGAGTGTCTCGTCGTTTGGCAGAGGTGCGCAAACAAGGTGATTTATCTTATCTGCGACCTGATGGCAAAACTCAGGTTTCAATTCAATACGAAGATGGAAAGCCTGTGGGCATTGATACCATTTTAGTTTCGACTCAGCACACAGAAACTATTGACAATCTTTCAGAAAATAGTGCTGTACAGAAAAAAATTAAAGAAGATCTTTGGTCAGCGGTAATTCAGCCTGTATTCGCTGATTTAGATTTAAAGCCAAATGATAAAACCCGTTTTTTAGTCAACCCTACAGGTAAATTTGTTGTTGGTGGCCCTCAAGGAGATTCTGGCTTAACTGGTCGTAAAATTATTGTAGACACTTACGGTGGCTATTCTCGTCATGGCGGTGGTGCTTTTTCTGGTAAAGACCCCACGAAAGTAGATCGCAGTGCCTCCTATGCTTGTCGTTATGTGGCAAATAATATTGTGGCAGCAGGTTTAGCAGATAAATGCGAAGTTCAGGTAAGTTATGCCATTGGCGTTGCTAGACCTGTTAGTGTATTTATTGAAACCTTTGGTACTGCCAAAGTTGATGAAGACGCGCTGTTGAAAATAGCTCAAGAACACTTTGAGTTGCGTCCTGCGGGAATTATTCAAACTCTAAATCTGCGTAATCTGCCTCAAGAAAGAGGTGGTCGTTTCTATCAAGATGTAGCTGCATATGGACACTTTGGCAGAAATGATCTTGATTTGCCTTGGGAGAAAACTGACAAAGCAAAGCAATTAAAAGACGCTCTATTGTCTAATAGTGCAATCTAAAAATTGATTTTAAATAATATTCAAAGATTATGTGGAGGAGCTTAATAATACTATGCTCCTTCTTTTGTGTCGCCCCCGCAGAGGTTATAATAAATCCTGTTTTTAGAGATCACTTAACCTGAGTTTGGGATAAGTCCAAAACTTTGTTCTTTCATTAGCATCTTTTTCCAGTAAATTTTATTTATTTCTTCAGTGTGAGATTTCAATAGTTTCAGTAATTAGTTTGGAACTAAAGAGTAAAGATTTCAGTTCTGGCGTGCGTAACACAAGTAAATGAATAACTGATATTACGCAGCATGGGGTCATGGAGTAGTGGAGTAATGGAGATAGAGGAGTAATTACCTCAAACACCTCATTACCCCAAACACCCCACTATCCAGTCTTCATAGATCGATAAATGCGTAACATCAGTGAATAATTCTGGGGTTTCTCAGAAACATTTGCCTCAATTAATCGTCAAAACTATTGAAGCGCAAAATAAAAAATAAGATTAATATCGAGATTCATTTTGCGCTATGGGTATTTTAAATTGCTAATCTTGCAGAATTTCAGGAACTAAATACAGTGTCATTACAATCTATGAACTCTTTAAACAATCATTTAAAATCATTGGTTTCTTTGGCTAGTATTCCTAGCTTGGCATTGGTTTTTTGGAGTAGCACCAGCAATGCCAATGCCGTACCTGTAAAAAACCTGGATCTCAACAGCATTCAGCAGCTACGTCAGGTTATTAGTCAAACCAAAGAACCCCCAGAAGTAATAATTAATCAACCGAACAGTTCTAGTTCTCCTCCTACTTCTACCAGCAGTGCTGATACTAGATTTACCTGCCAACTAGTTAATGGTGAATATACGGTAATGTATTCCCCTGAAAGCCAACCCAACCAGGCATATCCTTGGGCAATTCCTAGTGAATTAGGTGGTGGTTGGACTCCCAAAAAACGTTGTGACGCTATCACCAGCCGTTTTGAAGCCTATCGTCAAGATGGACTGCTAGAGTTGTCTACTGGCGTTGAAAACGGCTACGATACTATCTGTGTGACAACTCAAGTAGATCCTAGAGACTGCCGCTTAATTTTGACTGTTCCCCCTGGACAAGATCCTAAGTTGACTCGCGATCTGATTTTTGACAATTTATTAGTTGCTGATGATGGTCAGCAAACTCAGGGTGTTTATACCTTTGGTGATAATCAATCTGGAGGAAATATTTTAGATGAAGTGGGTAAAGTCATTGGTGGTAATTCTGGCAATAATGGCAGCCGTCGTTCACCTAAAAATATCAACCTCAAACCCTTTCTCGATCCTGCTGATGGTGGTACAGGACAGCGACTAACTAAAAGTAGCTCTGTGCCTGCTCGTCCTAATAATTCTGAGCGCAAACCAGCTATTTTTAAGTAAGAAGTAGTCAAGGGGTACTCCCCGCAAGGAGTAATAAGTAATAAATAGGTAAGAGATAATATTCCTTTTATCTATTTAGACCCGCAGCATTTTAGTATTATTACGCAGATAAACATTTTCTTGTCTTAATAACTTGTTTTCACACTGGAGAGAATTAAGCTTTCTTTGAGCTTTTTGAAACAAATTTTGACAAGTTTGTAGACTTTTATTTTGACGATCGCTTTGTTGCTTGGCGGCACGCTCTTGAATAAACTGAGCGATCAGCCAGCGATATTTTAATTTTAGTTCGTGAAGACCTTTATTTAATTCAGATTGTAGATGGTTAATTTCGCGATCGCAATTTTCTAATTGTTGGCTTAACTTTGCTATCTCAATATTTTTCTGTTCTATTTCTGCCTCTTTTTGCTGGAGTAAAGTTTCTGCTTGAATTGCTGCCAAGCGATCGCGACATTCGCTTTTAATAGCTGTAACTTCTTGCTTTTGCTCTCTAATAATTAGCTTTAATTGTTTGATTTGAGATTCTTGTTGTTCTGCACTTAGCTGTTGCTTTTCAATTAATAATTTATAGTTATTTTGAATCCATTCATGCTGTTTTTTAAATGCCCTTCGGGTTGCTTCGTACTTAATTGTATTTAATACTGCTTCTTTTAAAGAACCATAATATTTACTTTTGATTTTAATTAATAATGAATCATAGTTGGTTGCCAAATGACGTAACTCATCGCAGTTTGCTCGAATATAATTAACTGACTCGCTACTCCTAGAATCAACAAAATAAGCTCCATAGCCTTCTCCTTGAGGAGAAAAACAAATAATTTGATCTTTCCAGCTTTTGACTATTTCTTGTAGACTTCCTCTATACTCAGTTACGGTCATAATAATTGTTTCTCATACATGGGTTAATATCTAAGTTGCCTTATCAAAGTTAATCATCAATTATTTATCACTAAATACATAAATTACAATCTACTCATTACCACCTTAATTAACTCAGATGTTTCAATCGATTGGACTATACCTCAACATTTCACTTAGGTTATGTTGAGCTAAATATTGTTCTAGCCAAGCTCTTTTTAATAAATCTAAAGTAGAAGCTTTTGTAGCTAAGGTATATTCCCACTGTACGCCTTTCCACCAGCTAATATAATTAGCTAAATCATCATAAGCCTCTTGGACTGCACTTTCTCCAGATAATTGATAATATTTTTGTTCTCTAATTGAATTAGTAAATGCTTCCAAATCTTGCTGAAATTTAATAAATTCTTGCGAGTTTTTGGTCAAATTATCGATAAAATAAACACATTTTGACCAAGAAGTTTTAGTCCGAAAATCATATTGCTTGTTTTTAAAAATTGGAAATGATAGTTTAAGCTCTTGAAGATCCTTTACTTCTCCCAAAGTGTAAGCTTTGGCTTTAATAATTTTCAAAGCAAAATTCTCTGGACGAGTATAAATATCTAAGGTCGAAATAAGCTCCAAGTTTTTATCTTCTCGAATAGAAGTCAATCGCTCTAAATCCGTTTGTGATAGCTCTAGTTCTAAACAGCGTTGATATTCTGCTTCTAAAATTGCTAAAGAAGAATTTAACTTAACTTTTGCTATTCCTGCAATTTGATATTGCTTTAGCCTTCGTTGCAGGTCTGCGTACTTCATTAATTGCGTTTTGGTTGGTTATCATAACTAAGAGCTTAATATTAGGTATAACTTTAAAACCTGATGTTGCTCAAGGGTATTTATATCTAATTTTCTAAGTAATTGTTCTAGAATAATGAGCAATGCAGGGACTTCCCCAAGCAACTTTTCTAGCAGGAATGCTCTTCATGACGCTACTTCTTGCGCCAACAACGCTATTTGAACCGATATTTATACCCGCAGCAATAAAACAATCGGTAGCTACCCAAACACCATTACCAATTGTGATGGGTGCGGTAATTAGAGCAAATGATTTATCTTGGATGTCGTGGCTACCAGTACAAAGATAGGATTTTTGAGAAATAACACAGTGAGAGCCAACTACGATCCGATCTACGCTGTAAAACACAACGTCATCGCCAACCCAGCTATAATCACCAATTTCTACTTTCCAAGGATAAGTAAAACGAGCGGTAGGGCGAATCACTACACCTTTGCCTATTTTTGCCCCAAAAAGACGCAATAAAAAACAGCGAAAAACGTTGAAGCTATGAAGACTTAGAGGAAAAGCGATCGCCTGCACTAGCCACCATAGTATTACAACCCAGGTCGATCTACCTCGCTCAAAGTTAGAAAGGTCATAGGTGCGCAGATCGACTAAAGATTTTTCTTCAAGATATAAATCAGGCTCTATGTTTATTTGGTCATTTTTGCTCATTGGCATACAAAAACACATTCAAATTAAAAATTGCTCTCAATGCACACCAATAAATAACTAATCTTTAAACGTTGGTCAAGATAATTTGCTCAAAAAGCTTAACAACTTTTTAGTTCTCTCAGTTAATAAGGTTCGACGATAAGTATCAGCAGCTTGTTTAATAGCACTTGCTTGAGTGGGATAAGGATGAATGACTGTAGCCAGCTTGCTCAAGCCCATTTTGCCAATCATCGCCGTAGTAATCTCACTAATCATTTCTCCACCGTGAGGGGCGACTATAGTTGCTCCTAAAATTTCGTCTGAACCTTGTTTGTGGAGAATTTTTAGAAAGCCTTCGGTTTCGCCATCTGCCAAGGCGCGATCGACTTCATCAAAGTTAATTTTAATGGTATTGCAGTTAATTTCTCTTGCCTGTGCCTCCGATTCATACATTCCTACGTGAGCAATTTCAGGATCGGTATAAGTTACCCAAGGCATAGTTAAATCACTAAGTTTTGATTTGCCCAAACCAAAGGGAGAAAACAGCGTATTTTTAATCACAATTCGCGCAGCAGCATCGGCAGCATGGGTAAATTTCCAATTCATACAAATATCTCCCGCAGCATAAATTTTGGAGTTGCTAGTTTGTAAACTGTCATTTACCTTTACTCCTTTGCGGGGATCGTATTCTACTCCCACTGCCTCTAAATGCAAACTTTCCACATTAGGCTGCCTACCTGCACCAGCCAAAATTTGATCGACTACAATTGATTCGGGTTCACCGTCACCTTTAAAGCTAATCACTTTTCCTTCTGCACTTTGCTTAACTCCCTGTAGTTGGCAGTTTAAAACTAAGCGTATACCTTCTTGGACAAATGCCTGTTGTACTATTTCTGCTGCGTCTGTATCTTCTTTATCGAGTAAATGAGAACCTTTATGAAACAAAATGACTTCACTGCCCAAACGATGAAAAGCCTGAGCTAATTCACAACCAATTGGACCTCCACCAATTACCGCTAGCCTTTTGGGTAAGGCTGTGAGGGAAAAAACATTTTCATTAGTCAAATAGCCGACTTCTTCTATCCCTTCGATCTTTGGTTTTACTGCCCTTGCACCTGAGGCAATTACCGCTTTTTTAAACTTAAGGGTTTGCCCATTTACGGCAATAGTATTCTTGCTAGTAAAATTTGCTTCCCCAAAAAAAACATCAACTCCTGCTTTTTTTGCTGCTACAGCCGAATCAACTGGACTAATCTTAGTTCTTACCTGACGCATCCTTGCCATTACTTTAGGGAAATCAACCTCAATGTTTTCTGGAGGTTTAACTCCATAAGGCAGGGACTCTTTGATATTTGCTACCACACGAGAAGAGCGAATTAGGCACTTTGAGGGTACACAGCCTACATTTAAACAATCTCCACCCATCAGGTTTTTTTCGATCATTGCCACTTTTAAACCAATATCTAACCCTGCTGCACCTTTGGCTGTGACTAATCCTGCTGTACCTGCACCAATCACAACCAAATCATAACAATCTACGGGTTTAGGGTTTGCCCAATCTGAGGGATGAACGTTAGCCAGCAACTGCTGATTGTATTCGTCCATTGGCGAAATAGTTACGGCATGATCTTGATTGTTCATAATTAATTACGCTTGATATAAATTAGCTTTGCTCGAATTTATTAGTTTGTAGCAATTAGTAACTTTTAAGAAACTAGGAATTATCAACGATCAAAACCATTCCGCGTTTGTTGATGAATCTTTAATTAACAGTACGCTTTTGGTAATTAGCAAGGGTTTATTTCTTTACTTTTTATAATGCTAAACACAATTGCCGAAAATGATCCCCTCTTGCCTCAAAGCTAAGATATTGATCGAAGCTAGCGCAGGCGGGAGAAAGTAAAACAACCTTTGCCTGTTGCTTTTGAGCTAGGGTAATACTTTGATTTACCGCATTTTCCATAGTTTCGACGATTTGATAATTATGATAATTGCGATCTCTCAATCTTTTGGCGAAAGCTGGTGCTGCTTCGCCAATAAGCATTACTGTAGCAGCCTTAGCTTTAATGATATCAATCCAAGCTGTATCATCTCCTGTTTTGGCTTGCCCACCTGCAATCAAAATTACAGGTGCATTAAGAGAGTTTAAACCTACCTCTGCTGCATCGTAGTTTGTGGCTTTGCTGTCGTTGATAAATTTAATTCCTTGATGGGTGCAAATATATTCGAGGCGATGTTCCACTCCAGGAAAAGAAGTTATAGCCTGAGCAATCGCCTTTTTTTCAATTCCCGCCAATTTTGCTGCTGCTACAGCTACCAAGAGATTTTGTAGATTATGCTTCCCTGGCATTTTAAACAGGGATACAGGGGCAATAAGTTCGCCAAAGGCTACAATCCAACCATCTTCAAGATAGACTTCTAAACGGCGATGATCTCGGAAAGTATCTTTGCCTTTAACACTTGTCCAGATAACATCTTTACCCAATTCTAATCCTGCCTGTTCTAAAAAGCGATCGTCTCCATTGATAATTTTTTGCTTACAGCGACGAAGTAGAGAAGCTTTGATTTGATAATAATTCTCTAAAGTTTTATGGCGATCGAGATGATCGGCAGTGAAGGTAGTAAAAACAGCGATTTGCGGTGTTAATTCCACAGTGGATTCAATTTGATAACTGCTTAATTCAGCAATAATCCAATCAAAAGCTTTGGAGTTAGCAGCATCAAAGTTTTGAATTGCTAATTCACAAGCAGCATTGCCAATGTTGCCACAGGCAGGGGCATTGAAACCCGCAGCCTGAAATATTGCTGCAATCAAAGCTGTAGTTGTAGTTTTGCCGTTAGTTCCCGTAATACCAACCCAAGGAATCTTATTTAAATAACGCCAAGCCAATTCAATTTCGCCAATAGTTTCGATACCCTGTTTTCTGGCTTTGGCTAAGCTGGAGGTATCCCAGGGGACACCAGGGCTAACGACGATTAGATCTGCTGCATCTGAAGATTCTAGAGTCAGACTGCTATTTAGCTGAACTCTAACTCCTTCGGCGATCAACTTTTGTTGTGCTGCTTGTAGTTGAAGCGCGTTAGATCTAGAAGCGATCTGTTCTTCTGTTGCCGAATCTACTAGAGTGACTTGCCAACCGTCTTTATTTAGTAATCTTGCAGCAGCAATTCCCGATCTTCCTAATCCAATAATTTCGCCTTTAGGCATAAACTCTGTAATGTAACAATTCCCATAGAATGTTAGCTTATTTTGCAGACAAGAAGCCAAATCTAATTTTGGTTATGCGATCGCCGATTACTATTTACTAATTTGACCCATATCGTTGCAAATAGCCTAATAAAAGTTAAGAATCAATCTATAGTAAAAGAGTATTTTGTTAGAGAGTGAATTGATTGTGTCTGGTTTTATCTCAATTATCATTGGTATTATTATTACCCTATCTAGCAGTTTAATCTTTACTGCCTCGGCTTTGGCAGCCATTGGCTTAGATGATGGTCATTTAGCTGCTTGTCCTAGTTCGCCTAATTGTGTTGTCAGTCAAGATGGTGATGAGAAACACGCAGTTAAGCCTATTGCTTATAATAGCGATCGCGCTACGGCTAAAGAAACTTTATTAAAAGTATTATCTGTCGTTCCTCGTACCGAAGTTATCGAAGATTCAGATAATTATATTCATGCTGAATCTACCAGCCGTATTTTTAAATTTGTGGATGATGCCGAATTTTATTTTCCTGAAGACGAAAACGTGATTCAAGTCAGATCTGCTGCACGGGTAGGAGAGTCAGATTTAGGAGTCAACCGCCGACGGATTGAGCAAATTCGTTTAGCTATGGAAGATCTGGGTGTTTAATATAATTAGGGAAATTTCTGCCTAGCTATGCCTTCTCAAAATCAAGGTCTTCTCAACTGGTTGCAGCGGCAGTTTCCAATCAATCCAGGCAAGCCTGATTTCATTCGTGGAGCTTGGATGCTTTTAGTATTAGGTGGTCCTCTTGCAGTTGGGTTTATTCTAGGTCAGCCAAAGATCGGTGTCATCCCAACAATTGCAGCTTTCTCGGTTGAAATAGTCCCCGTAAGCGGAACTTATCGTCATCAAGTTACGGCAAGGGGAATTGCAACGGTTGGTATCACCCTTGCTTTGCTAATCGCCAATTTGGTGAGCGGTAGCTTTTGGCTAACTATTGTCATCACTTTCGTAGTCATTTTTTTGCTTGGTTTAGCTAGTCTGTTTGGGTCGGCAATGACAGGGGCTAGCTTTGCTACTTCGATCATGTTTGTGATCGCCTTGGCTAGATTTTCTTCATTTCCCAATCTAGCTACGATACTCGAACAATGCTTGCTTTGCTTTGCTGGCGGACTCTGGGCAATGGCATTATCTTCAGCTTTGTGGATAGTGCGTCCACACACACCTGTGGTACAGGCAGTTGCCGATTGCTATTTGGCTTTGAGCAAGCTGGCTTATTTGGCAGGTGAAAGAACATCTTTTTCACCAAAGCAAGAAGACTGGATCAAACAATTCTTACAGGCACAAGATACAGTAACTCAAAATTTAGCTTCTGCCCGTAGTATTTGGACATCGGTTTGGACTAGGGAAAAAGCAGACAGTCCTAGAGGAAATCAACTACTGGGGTCAATTGAAGGTGCTAATCAAACTATCAATTCTTTAGTTGCTTTAGTAGAACTCAAGGCGATCGCCTTACGAAATCCTTTATTCAATTACTTACAATCAGAAATAGAGCAGGTAACAGAACAAATTGCTGTCAGTTTACAAAGATTTTCGACTGCCCTCAAGAAAAACCGAAAATTTATACCTTTAGAAGATTTGGAGCGGGGCATAGAAGCCCTAGAGTATCAATGGCAAAGATTACGCCATCAGGTTTATGAGCAAGCGATTGAAATTCAGGCTGATGAATATGCAGGTTTAGTCAATCTGCGCAAGATAGTAACCAGCTTAGTCGAACTATCGGAGCAGATTCATGTTGATGCAAAAATCGCCACAGATTTGACCTTAAGCCATACCAGATCAAAATTCTTTTTAACACAGCCAGAACCTTTTTCTTGGTTAGATACAATTAAAAGCAACTTCACTTTTCGCTCGGTTACTTTACGTCATGCTTTACGCCTAGCAGCAGTGGTAGCGATCGCCCAGTTAATTGCCTATGTATCACCCATACCTAAAGGCTATTGGATTACCCTGACCGCCCTAATTGCCCTAAAGCCTAACTTTGGAGGAACTTTTCAGAGGACAGTGCAAAGAGTTCTCGGCACTTTTGTTGGCGGTATGCTCGGCATTGTTTTAGCGGTGCTGATCCACAATCCTGTCGAGATTGCCCTATTAATTTTGCTACTGATGTTTACTGCTGTATCTTTGCGTTCTCTTAGCTACAGCCTTTTTATTACGCTGCTCACGCCTATAATTATCCTACTACTCAACGCTTTTGGAGTCGGCAACTGGCAACTGGGAATTGTCAGAATTGCTGATAGTTTAATTGGAGGTTTACTAGCACTTTTGGGCAGCTATCTACTTTTTCCTAGCTGGGAACGGCAACGGCTTCCCGCGCAGCTAGAACGAACCATTAGAGCTAATTTAGCTTATTTTCAAGTCGTAATCGATGAATACTTACACGCAGAAGATGGAGCTGTTGAAAGTTCTCTGCCTCGATTACGTCATCAGGCAGCCTTAGAAAATGCTAACGCCGAAGCCGCTGCCCAAAGATTATTTAGTGAACCCCGTCATGTTCGAGGCGAGATTGAGCCGGTCATAACACTGATGATGTATACCCGTAGCTTGTTTATCTCAGTGACTACTCTGAGCGAACATACAAAAAAAGTTAACGGCGCAGATCGACTTGCTGGGGTCGAACATTTGACCGACGCAATCGAGCAGGTATTAAATAATCTAGCCGATACGCTCAATGGAGGGCAAAAGCTTCAGCCCTTACCACCCTTGGATAAATATCTCTCGGCTATTTGCGATCGCATTAATGAACTACACACCACTCGCATCTCTGAGATTGCCACATATCCCGTTACGGCAACGCCTACTTTGCAGGCAGTCCGAACACATACGCCAATCGCCACTGAGCTAAATCAAATTGTGAGAACCGTCACAATTATGCACTGCACCATCGATAGAATTTAAGGCGTTGCTGGCTTAAATAAGTAGGCAGAATTAAATATACGCCAATGTGAATTGACTTTTTGACTATCAGCTTATAAAAAGTCCAATATTTTCAGAGAAATAAAGATTTTTCTGAGAACCTAACTTAAGCAGATTCAATTCTTCATCTAAGATAATTAGAAATTAACTGATGAGTGAAATCATGATTAATGTTTACGGAAGGGGTTTGGGGAGGGTCGTTACGTCCCCAACAGGGGGTCTGGGGGAAAGTTCCCCCAGTATTATATTTTGGTTTTTACAGACAAATTTTGAATAAAAATAGAAAAATCAGTTTCTTTAATTCACATTAGACGTAATATATAGCCGAATAAGCAAGATTTTATAGTAATTCTAATTAATTTTACCCACCTACTTAACTAATTTGGACGCTCAGGTTAATTACGGTGGCGTATTTAAAGTTTGCTTGTTAAAACTGACGTGACTAAATAATTGATACTGACCAACGGGCGAAGCCTGCTGTGACAATCGAGCTTTATTTATTCTTAATTGTCACAACTTTTTGTCCTGTTTTCAAAAATTAGTCTTAGTTTTATTTTTATTAACTATTATTGGTTTAATTACAAATGAATATTGATACTCAACAATTTACTCTGCAAGAAGTTATTCAAAGTTGGAAAGATCGTATTGTCTGCCATCCTCCGCGGGGAGAGGGTGCAGATGCCCATATTGTTGATTCTAATACAGGCGATCGCGTCAAGTATATTGAAGCTAATTGTGATAGTCTCCGCCATAACGCTACTAATTACGACCGACTATTAATTGAAATTAAAGCTAAACACAAAGGAATTTATAAAGAAGCAGTTTTAAATACGATTAAATACGAAGTTACTAGAAGGGCTTTTAAAGCTCAACACGAATGGATACATAATAGTTATCAGGGCTTAATTGATAAAGTGAAAGATAATAATTATGATCGACAAATGTTAGTTAAACTTAGTTGTTTAAATAAAATGGTTGCAACACGCGATCGCGAATTAAAAAAACTTAAAACCGAATGCAAAGGTGGCTTGCAAGAATTACAAACAGCCTATAAAAAGTTGCAGCGTCAGTTTACGCAAGAGAAAAAGCGTCGTGAAAAATTAGGCATAAGCAATAAAAGTTTGGGTGCATATAAAGGTCATTTTCGTCGAGCGCAGAAAAAACTTGCTTTTCTTAAAACCGAAAATAAAGATTTGCAAAAACAGGTTAACTTGTTAGAATTTAAAGCTAAAAAAGCCAATGGCTAAATTGATAAGTGGGTAGGTGTAATTAAATATAAAATGGATTTGATAGAGGTCAGAGGTCAGAGGTCAGGGCAAAAAGTTAATGTTTGTATCTTATAAATGATTTCGCCCACCTACTTAATTGATATAGCAATCGAATCATAGATAACATCTTTCAATTTCTTTACGTCTTTGCGCTTGTCAGCATATATGCGGAGGTGCGCCTTTGTCCGCTAGCTAGATAGCAATTCTTATTGTCAAATTGCTGCTTAGGGCGATCGCTTTAATTAAAAAACCACATTAATATTAATAGACCGACATTCAAGACAATCGCTACTTTACCTTATGCTTGATAATTAGGCGTTGGTGAATCAGGGTATGATTTTTAAACATTAATATCTGAGATTAAATTGAAAAAGCTAATAGCAGGCTTTGGAAAGCCTCGCCTTGCCCTTGGCAAGTCGGCGAACTCCAGTTCGCGCTAATAGCTAAAAACTAGTAAATTAGAGCGAAGCTAATTCACACTAAGCGTTTTGTACATCATACACAAAATCACCAACGCCGATAATTAATATATGGGTCAATATTTTATCAAAAGATTATTGATAGCTATACCAACCCTCATAGCTATTAGTTTGATTATTTTTACCATTTTGACGTTAGCACCAGGAGATCCTCTGGGAGAATTTGCTTCAAATCCCGCAATTACAGCAGAAGTGAGAGAAAATATCCGTAGATCTTTGGGTTTAGACCAGCCTGCCTATATTCGTTACTTCAAGTGGTTTGGCTCATTTATTCATGGCGATATGGGCTATTCTTTTAACAGTCGAAGTCCCGTAGCGCAACTATTATGGCAGCGTTTGCCCACTACTCTTTTAGTTGTCGGGATAGCTTATATCATTGGTTTATTAATTGCTTTTCCCCTAGGAATTATTTCAGCAATTAAACGCTATTCGATGACGGATCAGGTAATCACGACAATCGCCTTTTTAGGTTTTTCGATTCCGCCTTTTTTTACAGGCTTACTTTTTATCATTATTTTTAGTGTTAAGCTGCGCTGGTTTCCTTTTATTTTTAACAGCACTTTACAGGTAACAGATTGGCGAAGTTTTATTACCCAAGCCCAACAGTCAATTATGCCCATAGCTGTTTTATCGTTATACCATGCAGCAATATTAATGCGTTTTATTCGCTCGGCGGTTTTGGATGAATTAAAGCAAGAATATGTCACAACCGCTTTATCAAAAGGTTTGAGTAAATTTGCCGTAATTAAAAATCATGTATTGCGGAATGCTTTAATTCCTGTAGTTACGCTAATTGCTCTAGACATTCCCACTATTTTTACAGGTGCATTAGTCACAGAACAAGTTTTCCGCGTCCCTGGTATTGGCGCATTATTAATTGAATCTATCTACCGTAGTGACACCCCTGTGGTGATGGCAATTACCTTTATCTACGGTATTTTAATTGTTTTCTTTAATTTATTAGCTGACTTAGTTTATGGTGTCTTAGATCCCAGGGTCAAGTATTGATATCAGCAGTTAGAGCAGTTAAAGAACCTAATTTATCGTTACTCGAAAAGGTCTTCGATAGCTATTATTTTGTTAACAATTGAATTTTGTCCGAACCATTGGATATAAACCGCCTAATGTGAATTAAAAAATGCTTATTCTCGCTTCTAAATGAAATTGGTCTGTGAAAACCAGGATTTATTCCTGGGGGAACTTTCCACTACTACCCCAATCTCGCGCGTTCCCAAGTCCGCGTGGCTTCCCGTTTAGGATGCCCTCGTGTCGGACGCTTGCGCCTGACGGCGACGCGGTGAGACAGTTGCGTTGCGGGGGTTCCCCCCGTTGAGCAAACTGTTGAACCCTTTAGGGGGTCGCTCGCCTGCTGGGGACGTGACGACTTTCCCCAGACCCCTTCCGTATAAGAGTGTAGCTACAATATTTGTTTCACAGACTAAATTTATTGCCCTAATTTACAGAGTGACAATTATTCCTAAAGCAAATTATTGAACATCTTTTATTATAAAAGTTTTCACTAATTAATTGCGGTAGACCTAATTCACGCTGGACGTATAAAATAAAATTGATTTAGTGACAAGAGCTATTCAATACTGGATAATCTATGAGACATATATAAAGTTATTTATTTTCATTGTTTCTAAGCTAAATTTTGCTATGCCATCTCCATCTATAGAAAACCGTATTGCTAACGTTTTAGATTCATCCCAGCTAGATTTATCAGTTGTTGTGCCGATTTATAATGAAGCTGAGAGTGTAGAAGCATTAGTAAAAGCGATCGCCAATTCTGTCAGAGAAACTCAATTGAGCTACGAAATAATTTGTGTGGACGATGGCTCAAAAGATGGTTCAACTCAGGTATTAACCAACTTGGCACAAAAACGTGTTGATTTAAAAGCGGTAATTTTACGGCGTAACTATGGTCAAACTCCAGCGATGGCAGCAGGATTTGGGTTGGCAAAGGGAAAAGTCATTGTAACTTTAGACGGCGATTTGCAAAACGATCCTGCCGATATTCCGATGCTGCTGGCTAAGTTAAATGAAGGCTATGATTTGGTTAGTGGCTGGCGCAAAAATAGACAGGATGCAGCATTAACCAGACTGCTTCCTTCCAAAATTGCCAACCTAATTATTGCTAAGGTAACAGGCGTCAGACTACATGATTATGGCTGCTCTCTCAAGGCATATCGCTCTGAATTAGTGGCAGATATGAACCTTTATGGAGAACTGCATCGCTTTTTACCAGCATTAGCATACATCGAAGGGGCAAGAATAGCAGAAGTACCCGTGCGCCATCATGCTCGACGCTTTGGACAGAGTAAATATGGCTTGGGTAGAACAATTCGGGTAGTAATGGACTTGTTGACCGTCTTCTTTATGAAGAAATTCCTGACTCGTCCCATGCACGTCTTTGGTTTAGGAGGCGTAATTTCTTTGGCTGCGGGCATAGCAATGGGTGCTTATCTTACCATTGTAAAACTGTTTTTTAATCAAAATATTGGCGATCGCCCTTTATTAATTTTAGCCGTGTTGCTAGTCATAACTGGGGTTAATTTGTTTTGCTTTGGTTTAGTGACTGAACTACTGATGCGTACCTATCACGAATCTCAAAGAAGACCAATTTATCGCATTAGAGATGTTTTTGGTCAAAAATAAAGGGCTTCGCCCTAGCTATTAGCTATCAGCTATTAGCTCTTAGCCTCAGAGATGTTTTTTAGCTAACCTTCTTATTCCAAGCGTATATTGATTTTGTCTTAAGTGGGTAAGTGTAATTAAATATAAAATGGATTTGATAGAGGTCAGAGGTCAGAGCAAAAAGTTAATGTTGCTATCTTATAAATGATTTCGCCCACCTACTTAAACCCCGTCTGTCAAACGAAAACCGTAGTTTTTGAATCGGAGATTGAGCTAGTCACAGATTACTCCGCCACGTCCCGCATGAAGCTGTTCCTAAACGGAACAGCACGGGGACTTCTAAACGGACGGAGCCTGCTGTGACCGTTGGTCAAACAGCAGGATATAATTTCTACTTGCTACTTGCTACTTGCTACTTGCTACTTACGAACAGTCAACTTAAAAACTCCTGGTTTTAAACTGGATGCGGTTTAGCTTGTCACGATTGGGCATCACCTAACAGATAAAATCTTTCCAAAGATAGAAATTTAGATAGTCTAAAAGCTATATTATTTTTATAATGATTATCAGAACAGTTTTAAAATATTCTTTTTAGTTCTTTACAGTTAGGTAAAAGTGCTATCAAACAGTAATTTGATTATGAAGATAAAATCGATTTAGCGTTACTGGCAGTGTAATCGAAGTATCAACATGAAAGTAGATTCAAACAGCATTTCTCATACGGCTACAGCAGTAGGAATTTTGTTTCAGCTAGCTGATGGTAGTATTCAAAGCTGTAATAGAGATGCAGAAAGGATATTAGGTTATTCGGCTCGGGAAATGATTGGGTTTGCTGCTTCAAATATAGCGATCGCCTTTGGTAACTCTAAAAGCGTGGTAACTGCTCTAGAAACAGGGCAGTTTGCTGATGAGGAGATGGAATTTTATCAGCCAGATGGTAGCTTGGTATGGCTTTCACTAAATTCTCAGCCTTTATTTTCAGGAGACTGCGATCGCCCATCAGGAGTAGTGACAACCTTTAGAGATATTACCGCAACCAAAAGCGATCGCGATGGGGAAAATCCGCAAAAGTTAGAGTTAAGCAAGGATTTCAAGCTATTTGCCGATGCTATTCCTGGAGTACTATACATATTCGACGCAATTTCTCAACGCAATCTTTATATTAATTCCCAGGCATACAATTCTTTAGGCTATACTCCAGAAGAAATTCTGGAAATGGGGCAAGAATTTATAACTCAGGTCATGCACCCTCAAGATAGAGCTTTTTTTCCTCCTCACCTAGAAAAGCTAGAGCGATCGCAACCAGGAGAAGTATGCAAACTTGAATATCGAATGCGTCACCAAAATGGCGAATGGCGTTGGTTTTGCAGCCAAGATAGAGTATATAGCCGTACTGCTGAAGGTAAGGTAGAGCAGATATTGGGTATTGCCAGGGATATCACCAATCGTCAACAAGTCGAAATAGCTTTAAAAGAAAGCGAAGAACGATTAAAGCTAGCTACAGTGGCATCTGGCATCGGTATGTGGTTTTGGGATTTGGTGGAGGATGAGTTAGAGTTTACCTCTCAGTGTAAAGCTCTGTTTGGACTGACTGCTGATGCCGAATTGAGCTACGCAAGATTTATTCAGACGCTCCATCCCGAAGATCGCGATCGCACTAATCAGGCAGTTGAGGAGGCTTTAGCTAATCAAACAGATTACAATATCGAATATCGCGTTGTCTGGTCAGATGGTAGCGTTCACTGGATCGTAGCTAAAGGTAGAGGTTTTTATAACCAGATAGGCCAACCAGTGCGCATGATGGGTACGGTACAAGATATTAGCGATCGCAAACGGATAGAATTAAAAATTCGCGATAGCGAACAGCATTTGAAAAGAGTTCTAGACAGTCTATATACCTTTGTCGGCGTAATGACTCCTAATGGGATCTTGATTGAAGCCAATCGTACCGCTTTAGACGCTGCCAATCTGCAACCAGAGGATGTTTTAGGGAAACCCTTTACCCAAGCTTACTGGTGGTCTTATTCGACCCAAAGCCAAGCACAATTAAATGAAGCAATTAAACGAGCAGCAGCAGGAGAAACAGTTCATTATGATGTTCAAGTTCGCTTAGGGGCAGAAAACTACATTGTGATCGACTTTTCTCTCATTCCCTTGTTTGATAACAATGGCAAGGTAGAGTATCTGATTCCCTCTGGTATTGATATTAGCGATCGCGAAGCCAGTAAACAGGCTCTAATGCAAAGGGAACATGAGCTTAAGCTAACAACTGAAGTCATTCCCCAGCAGATCTGGACGGCAACAGCAAAAGGTGAAGTAGACTATTTTAATCAACGCTGGATAGATTATACGGGAATCCCTTTAGAGAATACAATTAATAGCGGTTGGAAAATTATTCTGCATCCCGAAGATTCAGCCAGAGTTCTGAAAAGTTGGAATGAATCAGTAAGTTCGGGTAAGAAATATAATATAGAGGTTCGCTTGCGCGGTGTAGACGGAGTATATCGCTGGTTTTTAGTCAAAGCCAGACCATTGCGCAACGAACAGGGAGAAATTATTAAGTGGTATGGTACAAATACCAGCATTACTCGAATTAAAGAATTAGAACAAAGACTACGGCAGCAAACGGAAGATTTGATCGAAGCCAACCAGCTAAAAGACGAGTTTTTGGCAATTGTTTCTCATGAACTACGTACTCCTCTTAATCCTATTCTCGGCTGGTCACAATTACTGGCTTCTGGCAGACTTGACTCAGAAAAAATGGCAGCGGGGATTACTATAATTGAACGTAATGCCAAACTTCAGGCACAATTGATTGACGATTTGCTAGATGTTTCGAGAATCTTGCGGGGTAAGCTAAATTTAAATAAAACTCCTCTCGATCTTGAAATGGTTATTAAATCGGCACTAACTACAGTTCAATTAGCAGCCGATGCCAAATCAATTCAAATTGAAACTGAATTTGAACCCAATATCGGACAGGTTGCGGGAGATGCGAGTCGTTTACAGCAGATCATCTGGAATCTAGTTTCTAACGCTATTAAATTCACTCCAGAAGGTGGTCGAGTTTTAGTTAAGTTAAGCAAAATAGGTAAACGGGCATCACTAGAAGTTCAAGATACGGGACAGGGAATTGATTCAGAATTTCTACCTTATGTATTCGATCGCTTTCGTCAGGCAGAAGGTGGGAACACTAGACAGTTTGGCGGATTGGGTTTGGGTTTAGCCATAGTGCGTCACTTAAGCGAACTACACGGCGGAACAGTTGCCGTTGCCAGTGAGGGAAAGGGAAAAGGGACGATATTTAGCGTCAAATTACCACTTATGAATACACCTACAGAAGCAATAGATATTAATCCTATCGATCTATCGGTAAAGCCTAATCGCTTTAGCGGTATCAAAATATTGGTAGTAGATGACGAAGTAGACTCGCTGGATATACTCACTTTGGTTCTAAAACAAGAGGGTGCATCAGTAATATCGGTAGCATCAGCAGCATCAGCCCTAGAAGCCCTAAATAAATCAACACCCGATTTAATTGTTAGTGATATTGGTATGCCCAAAACTGATGGTTATACTCTGATGAGTCAAATTCGCAACCTGTCTCAAGGAAAAAATATTCCAGCGATCGCTCTTACGGCTTATGCTGGAGAAGTAAATCAGCAACTTTCTTTGGATGCGGGATTTAATCGACATCTTGCCAAACCAATTAATATTCCTGAGTTAATAACTGTAATTACGGAATTGGTGCAGTAGGGTCAATTGCGATCGCCAGTTAAAGTTTACTCTTAAATCAGAAACAGATTTAGCATAATTAATTTTTTCTCAATACATTTAGATTTGTAAATATTTATAGCTCATACTTAATACGGACAGATTTGATTTTACTCCAGCAAACTCAATTAAAGCTGATTTCTAAAATTTACGCTATTATAACTTCAGTTCTGCTCTGAATGATTTAAGGTTTTATTTTTTGGTTGTCGATTAAATATTAAACAGTAGTTTATTCGAGGCTAAAGTGTATATACCATAAGCATTTAAGAGTTTTGTAAATATAACTACTTTATAAAATTTCAACTTATTATTTAAAAAGTAGTTAAGATTTCAGGTTATTCTTAATATGTTTAACTTGAGTAACCTGAAATCCTAGCGTTTTCGTCATAAATATTTCACTTTATGCTTAAACCGACAATTTGGTTAAATTAGCCGAACCTTATCAGGAATTTTTCAAAGGTTTGGTTAGATTACCTTGTATGTACTATGGGCAATATTAGAATTGTTTCAAGAAAATAGTCGCAATAAAGATTTACAATAGGAGAAAAATATGAAAGTTAAATATCTGGGAAGTTTAGCTGCTGCATCCGTATTAAGTTTAGGTTTAGTGACTTCTTGTGCTACTCCTGACTCTGGTGGAACTAACACTGGTGATGATGCAACTCAAACTGCCCCTGCTGATGGAACTGCTAATCCCTGTGCTGGGACAGCCAAACCCGAAACTGATAAATAAGTTAGTTACCAATAACTAGACAGAATTAATCTCAAAGAGGGATCTGAAACAATGTATGTAGGAATTTAGTCCTGCCTTCAGATTTCTCTTTTTGTGGTTAATTAAACGTTATCATCTTCAAACTTATAGCCAACTCCTACCACTGTTTTGACAAATGTAGGATTGGCTGAATCTGGCTCAATTTTTTTACGCAGTCTTCTAATATGGGTATCAACAACCCTTTCATCGCCAAAAAAGTCATTGCCCCAAAGTTTATCGATTAGTTGGGTACGACTCCAAACTCGACCAGGATAGCTTAAAAAGGTGGCTAATAAATTAAACTCTAAAGTCGTTAAGTCTAGTTCGTCAGGAGTTTGGGTATCTAACTGTCTTGTTGCTAAATGTTGATCTAGATCGACGGAAAAATGTTTAGTGCGATAAATCTGAGATGTTTCCTGTACGTCATGGCGCAAACTACGCCTTAATAAAGCTCGAACCCTAGCAACCAATTCTCTAGGGCTAAATGGCTTGACTAAATAATCATCCGCTCCAGTAGAAAGCCCAATGACTCGATCTATTTCTTCTCCTCTAGCTGTGAGCATTAAGATATAGGGATCTTTGTTATATGGCTGCTGGCGAATGCGGGTACACACTTCCAATCCATCTAAACCAGGAAGCATTAAATCGAGAATTACTAAATCTGGCTGCTGCTGCCTAAATATCTCTAGTGCAGTCAATCCATCATGAGCAACACGACAAGCAAAACTTTCTCTGGTCAAAGTTTGTTCAATTAGTTGAGCAATTTCTTGTTCGTCTTCAACAATAAGTATTTCCATTTTCAATGAGCAGTGAATCAATCAATTGCTTCACCATTTATTTACTATCCCAAAAAAAGCCGATAACTAAAACAGTATTGTTTGGATGTGCATAATTTATTAAACTATGCTTTGGCTGATTGTTCTGCCGTAATTACACCACTAATAGCAGAAAGAAGTACCCAGCCAATAACATTTACTCGTAAATCGAAAATAGTCACATCAAAAAGATTAAAAAGAATGCAGCACGTAAAGCTGACTAGATAGCTAAAAAAGATCAGCCTAAAATCATCTGTAGACCAATCGAGAAGCAATTTTACCCCACCAGCCATAATTGAGCCAACAATACAAACAATTAATAAAACAGCAATAATTCCTGTCTCTGCACCGAGCATTAAAAATAAATTGTGGGGATGTCCGAACCAAAAATTTGTTTTGGCTTCGTAGAGAGGAGTAAAGTTTCTCAAACCCCAACCAAATAAAGGGCGTTGTTTGATTAGATCCCAGCAGAATTCCCATAGGGTAATGCGTAGAGTTTCTACAGGGCGTTGATAATCTCGATCTGATAGTCTCGCCCAAAAAAAGCTCGGAACAACCTTTCTTAATTGAGTGCCGCCTAGGTTAGGGGCAAAAGATGCCCAAAGAATTGCTGTTGCAGCACTACTCACGCCATATATTAGCCAACGCCAACCCATATATGCAGCGTAAGCCATAAAGCTAATCGCAGCTAGACCCCAGGCGTTGCGAGAACTAGTAAGAACTAACCCGCTAATATCTGCTAGCAAAATTACGGTAAGCAATGATAATATCTGAAGCTGTTTATTAGCTGGATTTTTTCGCCAAGCTTGCCAAGTATCTAACCATAATCCTAAAGCTAAACTAAAGGCGATCGCCAGATAAATAGCCAGAAAATTAGTATAGTTAAATACTGCTGACATTCTTCCTGTCGGCACTCCTTGGGCAACTAGCTTCCAACCTAAAATAAACTTTACCAAAGGAGGAGTATGCCAGCCAGCAAATAGCTGACCAAATCCTAAAACTATAATTGGCAAGGAAGGAAGGATTAGCAACCAAGATAGCTGCTTTAGCTGAATGGGATGCCTGATTAAAGGTTTTAAAGCTGCAAACAGTAAAAAAAATGGCAGAAAATTAGCTAGCCCTAGCCAAGCTTCCTTTGGTTGCTCTGCCAAAGCCGAACTGACAATAAATAAAATAGACAATATAGCCAGGGCTTGGTTATGGCGATTGGCTATGATTTTAGGTAAATTATCTTGTCCAGACTTGATGATTATTATCAATAGCCCCAATGTTCCTAAGATAGGAAAAAGTGGTAGAAGCAAAATACTGAGACTAAAACATAACCATGTCCAATCTGAGCTTTGTTGAGAATAGTTATTTAACAAGCCATTGATTTTATTGACCTTCATGCAAAATAAATAACTAAAGAAAATGGCGTTGCTGAATTGTAATGCTATGAAGCATTATTTTGTCTCTTCAAAAATAGAGTTTGATTTAAAAAAGCTTATAGCTAAGAGCTTAAGGCTTATAGCTACGGACAGTAATCTTTTGTACGATATTACTTAATCAGCAACGCCAAGAAAGATATTATGGCAAATCTTGTAAACCATCGTCAGGAGTATTAGAAACCCCTCTTTGTAATTGAGCGTAAGACTGATTGTAGTCAATAATTGAAGATAATAGGTTTCCACGAGCAGTAGTTAACTGAGTTTGAGCATCAATTACATCTGTCTGAGTACCTACACCAGCTTGAAAACGTAATCTAGCTAATCGCAGACTTTCTACTGCTAGTTCCACTTCTTTGGTAGCCGTCCCTATATTTCTCTTGTTAGATTCTAGACCAAAATAAGCTTGTTCTACGGCAAAACGAATCAAATTGCGCTGATCGGCGAACTGAGTTTGGGCGATTTCAATATCTTTTTCTGATTGTTGCGCGCCAGCACGAGCAGCACCACCATCAAAAAATAACCACCGGATGTTTAAACCTACTGCATAGTCATCGTTGGGATTAAAACTATCCTCGAAGTCATCTCTTATTTGATATTGAGCAGTTGCTCCTAACGTTGGTCTGATTTGAGATAAAGCAACCTGACGTTGTTCGGCACTAATTTCTCTTTGTAACAATAATTGCTCTAATTCAGCACGGTTTTTAAATGCTTGAACAATTGATTGTGGTAGAGAAAGCTTCCAAATTCCAGCTTCGGCGATGGGATCTGCCGTGGCTAGACCAGTATTATGGGAAACACTGAGGGTTTCTGCTAGCTGTCTGCGAGCAATATTTTGATTGGCTTGAGCCGTAGTTAGTCTTTGTTGTGCCTGTGCCAATTCTACTTCTGCACGCAATACGTCAAATTTTGTGCCTAAACCCGCTTTTTCTAGCAATCTGGCATCCTTTAGGGTTTGTCGGGCATCTGCCACGGCAGCCTCTTCAATCTTTACCTGAGCGTCAGAGTTTTGCAGACTATAATAGTCTCTTGCGGTTTCAAAACGAGCCTGCTCGACAGTGACTTCTAAATTTAACTCCGTGCTACGTAGTTGTTTTTCGGCTGCACGAATAGAAGCTCCTCTATTGCCACCATCGTAAATATTATAGTTGAGGCTTACATCTGTATTAAAGCTAGATGTTTGATTGCTAAAATTACTACCAGAGATGCTACCTAGAGATAGTTGGTCTTCTACCTGTTGTCTAGTTGTACCTGGTGGGGCATTATCTACCCGTTGATTGATTATTTGGTCATTGATACTATCAAGGAAGACAGAGTTACCATAACTAAATCCAGTACTAAAAGTAGCAGTGGGAAATAGTGCTGCCTTTGCTTGTCTGACTGCTGCTTGCGATCGCTCTATTTGAATCCTAGCTTCCTCTATCTGTTTATTGTTTTTGAGAGATAATTCAATCGCCTGTTCTAGAGTAATTGGTTTTTGAGTATCAACTTTTACCTCATTTGGTTTAGTAGGAAATGAAAGCGGATTGGGGCTAGGGTTGAGTCGATTTAGATTAATAATTGGTTTTTGTGCAGGTTTCATAATATCTGCCGTCGCATCTGAAGTTGAACCTGAAGATTGAGCCACTTTCCCCGATGTTAGCTCTAGAAATACAGCATCTGAATTAGATAAGTGGCTATTTTTTCTGTCTGGTAAAATCGATGGAGGCAACCCACTACCATTATCAGATGCTATATTTTTTTTCTCATTAGTAGTTGGATTTTTGCCAACTAAATTACTAGAATCATGACTGGCTATATTTTGCGCACTAGCTATAGCTGCGTTGGTAACTAATATTACTGAGCTTATACCTACAGTTTTAATAAATTGATTTGTCTTACCCACTCCTCACTCCTTATTTGCAATAATTCCTGAATCAAAAATATAGATAATTCTATACTCGCTATTGTGGCTTTGACTCCGTTTTTGTCAACTCTTAAACAGTACAGTCACTCTAGGATTTGACGATCGCGAAACTATTAAAATTCATGATTACTATACCCCAACGTAGGTTTAAATAAACATTAAAATGAGCTAATTGACCAATTAGAGCGATCGCCAACATAGCTAAAAAGCTACGGTGTCTTTAGCTGAGAAATATTGTAAACCACCGCTCACCTAATCAATCAGCTTTAATACTCAACTAAATTGATAATTGGCAGATTAGGTAGCTTTTGTCTGCCCCCTAAAGCTGTTAGCTCGATGACGAAGGCACAGCCGATAGTTTTTGCCTTTATTTTAGTTAATAATTCGCAAGTAGCCTTGGCTGTTCCTCCCGTAGCCAATAAATCATCGACAATTAAAACTTTTGCTCCAGGAGCGATCGCATCTTGATGAATCTCTAGACTATCAGTGCCGTATTCGAGTTCGTAAGTAACTGAATAAACTGAGGCTGGCAGTTTGTCAGGTTTGCGTACAGGGACAAAGCCAGCATTTAGTTGATAAGCTAAAGGAGTGGCAAAAATAAAGCCTCGTGATTCCATACCTACAATGTAGTCTGGTACTAAATTTGCGTCTCGGCACTTTTGCGTTAACAAATCGATGGTATATCTTAAGCCTTGAGGATTATTTAATAAAGTAGTAATGTCTCGAAAAATAATCCCTGGCTGGGGAAAATCGGGAATGTCGCGGATTAGAGACTGTAGTTTCATAAATAAACGTCAATAAAGTAGGTTAAATTAGTCTTTGTTTTCAATAGCTGTGGCATCATAGCACCAGAGATTAATTTGTTATCCTCGACAGAGAATAATATATATAACAAGAATATGGATTTGATTTTATAATGAGCCAATCTGCAAGTTTAGAATCCGATTTTCCCGTACCAGTGGAGCAATCGGCTTCAGTCTTAAATACCTTACCAGATATATATCTTCCTTCTAAGGGTTGTTCTCCTCATACCCAGCAGCAAATTGACTTACTGTTGCTTGCTCTAGAGGCTTTAGAATTGGGTGCATCAGAACAGATGCTGGCGATGGCAAGACAGTTGGGCATAGATAAAATTGTTAAGAATCGCGTTAACCTTTGGCGTTTGCGCTGTAGTAACCCTTGGAGACGTTCCTATACAAGAGATTATCTAAGTTTGGAACAGGCTAAGGCACTAGTAATTATTGCAGGTTATCGAGCCAAAGATCTAATGATAATTATTAGACAACTACTCGTAGCCGAACAGCAAATGCGAGTAAAAAATCTGCCAGTTGATAATCATTTTCGTCTTTCAGAGTATTTAGAAAGATTCCGCGCCCATTTTCGCAGTCGTATGAACTCTCGCCGTGCCAAAGTGTCTGCATACATTGCCTCGGAAGAGCAGTTAAATGAACTAGCTTTATCCCTATTAAACAAGCTGCTGTTTTGTACGGGAACAAGAGGGCTAGAGCGAGTTTGGTTTAGTTTATTTGATGGAGAAGTGGCATGAACACTAAACGACAGTACAGCCTACCCAACTGCAATTTAGTTTTAGAAGGCATGGAGAATGTCGATCCCCAGAGCGTTGATATTTTGGATGGAAAATCTCCTATGTCTATTTTGATTAATGCCGAATGCAGCTTTTTTAATTCTAATCAACAGTTGAGTGGTGGTAGCGTTTTCTTGGCAAACCTGTCTAAGGCTGTCAGTAACTACGCTCAAGGATTTTTGAGTGGACTGTCTCAGCCCAATAAAGAAACTAGCCAATACCCCCGAATATCGATTGAACAAGTTGCCGAGCAACATTGCCATCGTTTGACCTATGAGCCAAAACCAGGAGGAGAAGAAACTAGAACAGAGGTTAATTTAACTACGGTAGAATTATTTGATTTGGTAGATGCGATCGATCAATTTTATGCAGATCGGACTGCCTTGCCAGATATGAGTCTAGAACTACAGTCTGTAAGTAAGCGTTATCGTCAACCAGAACAACCTTTGGCACAAAGGTTAACTCCTATAGTAGTTGGCTTTACCAGCTTGGCGATGGCAGCAGGGGCATTCTTTGTCATACCACCTCCTGAGATCAATACGCCTAAACCAACTCTCAATCAAACTACAAAAACTAAACCTGTTCCCAAACCAGAATCAACCCCAAATTCCCCCACAAATACACAGCCGCCTCAATCGAATCAAGGTAAGTAACTACGCGGAAGTCAGAAGTCTGATATTAAAGGCAACTAATCAGTTTTTTAGTGGTCGGTTGCGATATTTTTTTGTTTTTTATGTCTATCCGCTAAAATCAATATACTTATTAAATCTAAACTTTAAGATACATATATTTATTAATAATGTCCCAAACTGCCTTAAATTTAATTGCGATCGCCATTTTTCTGATGACTATGACATCGCTACTTGGGCCAATTTTTCATATTCCTCCTGTTGTGCCTGCTGCGGTTACCTTTGGTCTTCTAAGCTTAGCTACAGTAGATACTTTAAGCTGGAATAGCAGGGGAGTTTCCTTGCTCTTGGACTTGTTTGCATCGACTGAACAACGCCAGCGCATAATTTACCATGAGGCAGGTCATTTTCTGACTGCTTATTTTTTAGGGATACCCATCACAGGCTATACGCTAACCGCCTGGGAAGTAATAAAACAGGGGCAGTTAGGGAGAGGCGGAGTGAGCTTTGATACAAAAAGCTTGACCGCCAAACCATTTGAATTTGAAAAAATGCGTTTAACTTTGGAACGTCTATGTACAGTCTGGATGGCAGGAATAGCAGCCGAAAAAATCGCCTATGGGAATGCTCAAGGTGGTGCAGAAGATCGACAACAGTTAAAACAAGCTTTGATGATGGCGGGATTACCAGAGGTAGGTCACTCTCAAAAAGAACGCTGGGCGCAGCTACAGGCTACCAATCTTTTAACCAGACACCAAGAGTCTTATGAGGCTTTAATTGAGGCAATGAAGCAAAGAGCAACGGTAGAAGAATGTTATGCAGTGATTCAGCAGCACTGCGATGCAGACAGCGATAAACTAATAGCTAACCAATATTAGGCTGTTGAAATTTATAAATATCTTTAATTACCTGTACCCAACCATCGGCAACAGATTGTAAAATGCGATCGCCTTTCTCTTTGGTGGCAGCCGTGGCATCTCCCATAACGCCACTTTTGCTTAATTTTTTAGTTAGCCAAGGAAAAGGTAGCTTTCCCTCCATACCTAAAAGACTATCTTGGGGTAAACCTTGAGGATATTCCTTCACTGCCTGAGCCATTTTGACCTGTTTTGGCAACAGCGAGAGCATAATACTCGTTTCTGTATCTCCTGCATGAATACCATATTCTTGCTCCTGGGCTGTAAGCAGATCGCCTGCTATATGAGGGACACGCCAGGTAAACAAAGGAAATACGGCAAAATCGGGATTTTCCTGATGCAAATCTCTAGCAGCTATTTCCATAATTTGCAGTTGTCCTCCGTGAGAATTCATTAGCACCAGTTTACGAAACCCTGAGTGGTATATACTGGCTGCCATTTCTTTAATTACCAACAGTAGAGTGGTGGCTGTAAGACTAATTGTGCCAGGAAAGCCATCGTGTTCATTAGATTTTCCGTAATATAAACAGGGAAGGGCATAAGCAGGAATATTTGACTCTAATTGCTCTAAAGCTTTGCCAACTACTCCTAAACTGATAGCAGAATCTACGGCGATCGGTAAATGGGGTCCATGTTGCTCAATCGCACCAATAGGCTGAATGATGACTACGTTTTCTTTATTGGGCATCTGCTCTATTTCTGTCCAGGATAAATAGGGAAAATAGCGTTGAGGAGGAATAAAGCCGTGCATCATAGAACCACATTTTGTAAATATTAGCCCTTACTATCTTAACTGCCTCAACCGCTGCAATCAATAACAGGGCTTAAACGAGAAGTACATATTGTCTACATATTTCTCGGCAAAACTTCTTAGACTCTTTAACAAATACGAATAATTACCTAGATATAATTACAGAATCATAATTCTTTAATAATACAAATCTTCTTTGTGAATCTGACAAAAAAGATTGATTTACAAAATAATGAAAAATTCTCAGGATAACAAGGGTATTTTATTCTTATTGCTCAAAAATAGTATCGTCCAGTTTATTGCGGGGATATTATCTATACTAATTATTTTAAAAATATCAAACAGTATTGAATACAAGTTGGTTGAAATAATTTTTAAATGTCTAGGCTATGGGTTCTTTTGTTATTTAACCACTCCTTTTATAATCTACTGGCTAGCTTATGTGAGCCAGGAAGTAGCTACCGCCAAAAAGCTAGCAATCACCGTTGGGGTAATGGCAGTTTACAGCTATATAATTTGGGATGCCTATTTCTTTTTTAGAGGAGCGATCGCATCATATCTTTAACTGCTGACTTTTTTTGATCATCTGCCTAAAAACAGTCGTGATAGAATAACACTCACGACTTGCGCGTTAACCGCGCGCAGGGTCGCTCGTCAAGCAAAACCCTAGCTCAAGCTGTAAAATTGGTGCAACATGGCAGAGGAAACAAACAAAAAAGATCGGGCAAAATCTTCAGCAGAGGAAAAAGATACTGCTAAACCTGCTGCGGGGGCAGCAACCAAGAAAGAAAAGCCACCTAAATTAGAAGACAAACCGTTTAGTGAATTTATTCAAGAACACTATCTTCCAGCATTAAAAGAAGCAATGGCTAGTGAGGGAATTGAAGACCTAGATTTGACCTTCGTGGAGCAAAATGTGCCAATTGAAGATGCCAATTCTAATGAACCCTGTTGGCAAGTAGTAGGAAAATGGCAAGATGGCGATCGCGCCTTCAACCTTTATTTTCCTGATGAGGATATCTCAGGTCAAAAAGCTTTCTCTTACTCTACCTATGGGAACAAGCCCAGCACCATTGAATCTTTTATGATTGATGAGAGAAGAGTTAACTTAGATCTTTTGGTTATGTATACTGTACAGCGTCTTAATGCCCAAAAATGGTTAACTAGAAATTAAGCAACTTTACTGCATAACGCAGAATTTAATACTTCTGCTTCAGTTGATGGTTGATTAAAGAGGCGGTTAAAATATCGCCTTTTTTTTTAATTAATAGCTTCTAGACATCAGTGAAAGCAAAAAATTTATTTAATATTAATTAGGTCTTACTTAATGAAGTGATTTTATGTTGTAATTGGCATAAATAGAGAGTTGGCGTGAGTTTATTATGCTAGTACATATTTTGCTGTTTAATGCTGGAACTGATAATGAAGGAATTCATACTGTTCAAGTAGGCGATCGCAACACGATTTTGATGTTTCACGAAGAAGACGATGCCATACGCTATGCAGGATTATTAGAGGCACAAGATTTTCCTGAAGCTAAAGTAGAGGCGATCGATTCTGAAGAAGTAGAGCAGTTTTGCCGTCAGGCTGACTATGACTGGAAAATAGTCGAGCCAGGACAGTGGGAAATTCCCCCCGAAAAAAACATAGAGGAGCTTAACTGGGAAACTGAAGAGTTAACAAATGCAGATACTTCGCCCCTAGAAGAAGAATCGATGGCTAATGAAGACTTAGATCGCATTCGTCGTCAATTGGAAGGGCTGCTTTGAAGTGTGAAGTATGAAGTGTGAGGAGTGCTGGTAAATTGATTAGCCAGGAATATTTATTGAAAGTAAGTAATTGAGTAAATTATGCCTTATATGAATTAAAAATCACTTATAATCAAGCTTTTGCTAGATAAAATCATAATTGAAAATGTCAAACAATTGTTTTTTTACTTTTACGCTAGCTAAGTTTCAGCATATTAGTTAAATTGAAATACTGCGTAGTGTCTTAAAGCTAAGAGCTAAGAGCTAAAAGCTAAAAGCTACGAACCGATAAATTTTAAACAAAGCTGATCCACATCAAGCGTAAATTATTAAGATGGATAACTTGCAGTCACGGGGACATTTGTTGACCGAACAGATCAATCCCCACAGTCAAAATTTAGATAGTTTATCCACTTTAGAAATAGTCGATTTATTTAATCAAGAAGACATCAAAACCATAGAGGCGATCGCCCAAGCTCGCGTGACTCTAGCTAAAACTATTGATGTGACTGCTGCTGCATTTGGACAAGGAGGCAGACTATTCTATGTTGGTGCAGGTACTAGCGGCAGATTAGGAGTTTTAGACGCGGCCGAATGTCCTCCTACCTTTTGTACTCCTCCAGAATTAGTTCAGGGAATTTTAGCAGGAGGTGCAGCAGCCTTGGTTAAGAGTTCTGAGGCTTTAGAAGATCGCCCCGAAGATGGAGCAAGGGCGATCGCCCAAAATCAAATAACTGATTTAGATATAGTCATCGGCATCACCGCAGGAGGCACAACTCCTTTTGTTCATGGTGCATTAAAGGCAGCCAAAGCGAAAGGAGCAAAAACTGTAGCAATAAGCTGCGTCAGCAGCGAACAAGTACCCATTGATGCTGATATTGATATTCGCTTATTAGTAGGTGCAGAAATATTAGCAGGTTCAACTAGACTCAAGGCGGGTACGGTTACTAAGATGGCGTTAAATATTATCTCTACGGGGGCAATGGTTCGCTATGGCAAGGTTTACGGCAACCGCATGATTGATGTGGCAGTAACTAACGATAAGCTAAACGATCGCGCCTTGCGCATTATTAGCGACTTAACTGAGCTTAACCGTACCGAAGCCCAAGATTTGCTTGAAAAAAGCCAGAAGAAAGTTAAGTTAGCTTTATTAATGCACTGGACGGGCTTGGATGCCCAGGCGGGAGAAGCATTATTAAATCAAAATCAAGGTAACTTGCGATCGCTAATTAATAAGTAAAAACTTACGACAGTTTTCAACAGCGTGGTTGGATAGACTACGCTATTTTGCAGCCATCGAACTAACGTTCACTCAGAAGTACGCTTAGTATTTCCTCCTTTTACCCAACCTTCCTGCTCACTACCAGGGACTCTAACTCTTTGCCACTTGCCATCAGCAGAATCTTCGAGAATGATGATCTTTTCCTCAAAACCTACTCCGCCAATCCTGTCAGCATTTACATCGGGTTCGGCTCTTAAACTTAGACCTTGGGGCCAAGTAACCTCTGCACGATAGGCATTGGGCGGTAGCTCAGATTCGGGTTTGGATTCGGGTTCAGCTTTAGCCTCCTGATCTAACTCCTTTGATTCTTTAGTAATATCAGACTCTAAAGGTTCAATACTGGTGGATGGCTGAGTGTCTTTGGATGCTGATGGTTGTGCTGGGACTTCAGGAAAAGCAGGTTTTTTTGGCAAGGTAGACATTTTCTTATAGTAAGCATATATTACCGTGCCTGATAATCCCGCAATTAAACTAATGCCGAGAACAAAGCCCAAGATAAATTGGACAATGGATGATAAACGTTGAACAAAGATAGATTTAGTCATCTATTAATTAAGTTGACTTTGAATGCGATCGCTTAAACCATTATTTTTAGATGCCAGACGAGCTTTTCCCGCTGCCACCCATTTTTGCAGAAATTCAATTTGTTCTTGGGCTGTTTTTGCCAGGGGAACAATTTGGCTTGCAGCCTCTAGGATATCATCTGTAGTAAAATCACGATTTTGACTAAAGCCAATGTGCATTGCTTCGATGATAGTCTGTTCAATTTCTGCCCCAGAAAATTCTGGTGTTTCATATGCTAACCGCTTGACATCATAATTGCCCAGGTTATGGGGACGTAATTTAACTAAATGTACTTTAAAAATAGCCTGTCGCTCTTCTTGATTAGGTAAACCCACAAAAAATATCTCATCAAACCTGCCTTTGCGCAACATCTCTGGAGGGAGGGAGCGAATATTATTGGCTGTAGCCACTACAAATACTGGCGATTTTTTTTCTGCCAACCAGGTGATAAACGTACCAAAAACACGGCTAGTAGTGCCTGAATCTCCTTTACCGTCAACCCCTGAAAAACCTTTGTCAATTTCGTCGATCCACAATATACAAGGAGAAAGAGCTTCGGCTAATTCGATAGTTTGGCGAGTACGAGATTCTGATTCTCCTACTAAACCTGCAAACAAGCGTCCTACGTCCAACCGTAACAAAGGTAAATGCCAATGATGAGCGATCGCTTTTGCCGTCAAAGATTTTCCTGTCCCCTGTATCCCTACCAATAATAGTCCTCTGGGATTAGGCAAGCCGTAGGCTCTAGCTTGCTCGCTAAATGCACCTCCTCGACGCAATAGCCAGCTTTTAAGGTTGTCTAGACCGCCTATATCGGAAATTTGTTCGGTGGCGGGATAGAAGTCTAATATTTGTGTCTGACGAATTGACTGACGTTTTTCTTCGAGGATTAGCTCTACGTCTTCTGGTTCTAGCTGACCCGTACTGGCGATCGCTTTAGTCAAAACTCTTCTAATCCTTTCTGTAGAAAGTCCTTTGGCTGCCCTGACAAATTCAGCTAAAAGTTTATCAGATAGAGTTTGTCCCGTTGCCGAAATTAAGCGAGTAATTTCGGTTTTGATTTCTGGGGTAGTGGGTAAAGGGAAATCGACTATAGTAATTGCTTCGGCTAATTCTTCGGGTATGTTTACTTGAGGAGCAATAATCACAATATTTTTTGGTTGTGATTTTAATATCCGCGCTAGGTTACGTAATTCGCGGGAAATAGCAATATCTTCTAAAAAACGCTGAAAATCACGCAGTATAAAGACTCCTCCTGCATTTTTTGGCATATTGGTAATAAATTCCAATGCCTGTAAAGGATTGCGCTTACCGAATCCTGCATTATTAGGGTTTTCTTGATAGCCGTTAACAAAATCCCAAATAAAAACATTACGCTTGCCTACTTTCTCAGTAATAGCAGCGATCGCTTTTTCTGCCCTTTCTTCTTCGTTGGTAGGCAGATAAATCAAAGGGTAACAGGCACGTAATAGAAGGCTAAACTCTTGTTGGAAGCTCATTCTGAAATTTATTTTATTGCTTGTTTTTAACAATTTATCTTACTTCTTAATCATACGTCTGATGGGAATTAGCTACTTTTTTCCTTTAACCTCGAATGGGGATAAATAGGGTTCAGCTTTTCTTAAAGGATACCGTGCCAAGCAATTCCAAACACGCCAAGCTTGAGGGAGAATCAAAGGTAATTATTCATCCCGATGATGCTCTTAAGCGCGGTATCTCTAAAGGACAAATAGTGAAGGTATATAACAATAGGGGAGCTTTTCAAGTGCCAGCGATGCTCAGTGATATAACTCGACAAGGAGTTGTGGTTGCGCCAATGGGTTATTGGCGAAAAATTAATCACGCGAACAACACAATAAATGCTGCAACTGCTGCAACTTATACAGATATGGGACACGCAGCAGCAGTCGGTGATTCTCTGGTGGAAGTTGAGCCTGTAAATAGCTAACCCACTGAAGAGTTAGTTAGGTGGCTTTTGAGTATAGAATGTTGTGTAAGTAGTGAAAATTATAATGATTGCACAGTTCCCAGTTTGGCTGGCGATCGCTAAAAGAAAGTTAGGAGTTTTTCCTACCTTGGAGCAATGGAAAAAGCTGACAAAAATTCAAAGATTTGTCTTAACTAAACTGAGTCGATCTAATCATGAAAATCGGAATTTTATTCCTGCTCTTAGAGAGTTTCACTTGGTTTAAAGACTGACATCAATTAAGCTAAATAATAGAAAAATAAACAGCTATCAAGAAATTAATTGCTATTTTGGCGTAGCGAACAGCGATCGCCTTCCCTAATTAATAATATATTTTAACTATACTAAGCCGCTTAATGCCTGAAATAGACTATTTACGCATCAGCTTGATTGATAAATGCAACTTTCGTTGCCAATACTGTATGCCAGAAGAGGCCAAGCTTAATTATGTTCTTAACCAAGAATTATTAAGCAATCACGAAATTCTGGCTTTAGTGCGAGATGTTTTTATACCTTTAGGTTTTACTAAGTTTCGCTTAACAGGAGGAGAGCCATTATTACGTCCTGGATTAGTAGATTTAGTTAGAGATCTTGCCCAATTGCCCGCCTGCGAAGATCTCGCCTTGACTACCAACGGCTTTTTATTAGCAGATTTGGCACAGCCACTTTATGATGCAGGATTAAAGCGCATTAACATCAGCCTCGATTCTTTAGATCCTCAGATATTCGATCAAATAATTGGTAATCGCGGTAAAAGTCGCTGGCAACAAACCTGGGAAGGGATTTTAACTGCTCATCAAGTAGGATTCGATCCTTTAAAGCTTAACGTGGTGGTGATTCCAGGCTTAAACGACCGAGAAGTTTTGGATTTAGCTGCCTTGAGCATTGATCGCCAATGGCATATTCGTTTTATTGAGTTTATGCCTATTGGTAATTCTTATTTATTTGGCGAAAAAGCCTGGATAGACTCCGAAGAGATACGGCAGTCAGTCCGTCAAAAATGGGGTTTAATAGAATCAAATATTAAGGGTAACGGCCCTGCCGATGTATTTCAAATTCCCAATGCTAAAGGCACACTAGGATTTATTTCTCAGATGTCTGAATGCTTCTGCGATCGCTGTAACCGAGTCAGACTTTCAGCCGATGGTTGGTTACGCCCTTGTCTACTAAACGAGACGGGTCAAATTGATTTAAAAACTGCCTTACGAAGCGGAGTGGATAATAAAGAATTACAGGCTAAAATTAGTCAACTATTGCTAATCAAGCCTGAGATTAACTTTAAAGATAGGGACTCTGGTACTGAAGCAGGAACTTATACTCGCACCATGTCCCAAATTGGAGGATAAAAAACATTTATCATTGAACATCTATCATTTACCATCGTTTTACTCAATCAAGTAAATGTATTTTTCTTTTAATTTTTCAAATTTATTAGAAGTTACTTAATGTTGAATGTGTTCAATGTTCAATGTTCAATGTTCAATGTCCTAAGCCATCCGTGAATAGTACTCAATAACGAGTAGTTCATTCACCTGAAGGGCAATCCACTCTCGCTCAATTATGCCATTAACCTTACCTGTAAAGGTATCTTTACTGAATTCCAAATGGCTAGGTAGATTAGCTAAACCTGGATACTCCATGTTAGTTTCGACTAGCTTGCGTGAGCGATCGCGATCTCTAATTTTGACCACATCTCCAGGACGACACTGATAGCTAGCAATGTTAACCACGCGATCGTTAACCAAGATATGTCCGTGGTTGACTAATTGACGTGCAGCAGGAATAGTACCAGCCATTCCCATGCGGAAAATGGTGTTATCCAAACGCATTTCTAGTAATTCTAGTAAGGTCTGTCCTGTAGAACCAGCAACTCGACGAGCTTTACGGACATAGCGCACTAGTTGTTTTTCGGTAATGCCGTAGTTAAAGCGAAGTTTTTGCTTTTCTTCCAAACGTATAGCATATTCAGAACGCTTGCGACGGCTTTGTCCATGCTGTCCCGGTGGATAAGCCTTACGTGCGCTTTTCCTAGTTAAACCTGGTAAGTCTCCTAAACGGCGAACGATCCGCAAACGCGGACCTCTATAGCGAGACATATATTATTTCCCCTCTGACATTGACACTATATTTACAAAATATCTCCAAATATATAATTATACAGGATTACTATCTTTTATCAAAGAGCAAATTTGCTGCTTAACTCTTCAAACTTCCTTCTCCGATCAAAAGGACTAACTTCCTGGAGTTTGCTAGACAAAGGATAGAATTGGGGCAATTAAATAGCTTTTAGATTAACCAATTAGTTTTAGTTATGAAAATTTTATTTTTACATCCTAATTTTCCTGCTCAATTCCGCCATTTGGCTACAGTTTTAGGGCAAGATCCAGACAATACGGTGGTATACGCTACAAATCGTCATGAGGGTCAGATAGCGGGAGTTACCAAAGTAGTTTACGAAAAATCACGCACTGCTCATCCTGAGACTCATCATTATGTCCGACCATTAGAAAATGCAGTCTTAGAAGCTCAAGGGGCATATCGTGTCGCTCAAAAGCTAAAGGATCGGGGATTTTATCCTGATGTTGTTTACGGACATTCTGGCTGGGGTCCAACCTTGTTTATGAAGGATATTTTTCCCAAGGCGACTTTGCTTTGCTACTTTGAATGGTTTTATAAGGCTTATGGCTCAGATGCTAGCTTTGATCCAAGCGAGCCAGTTAATGCTGATGATGAAGCAAGAATCAGAATTAAAAATGCGCCAATATTACTAGATTTAGCTACTTGCGATCGCGCTTTATCTCCGACTGAGTGGCAGCGATCGCAATTTCCCCCAGAGTTTCTGAGCAAAATTAAAGTTCATCACGATGGCATCGATACCGATTACTTCAAACCCTCACCAAATGCTAAGTTGTTTTTACCTCGCATTGGTCTTGACTTAACTCAGGCAGCAGAAATTGTTACTTATGTCGCCAGAGGAATGGAGCCTTATCGCGGTTTTCCTCAGTTAATTGAAACTATATCTATTCTGCAAAAAAAACGACCTCAATGTCATTTTATAATTGTGGGCAAAGATCGCGTCGCTTACGGCAAAAGCCTACCTGATGGTAAAACCTACAAGAAGGTGATGCTAGAGCAATTTTCTTTAGATAGGTCGCGAGTACATTTTACAGATCTATTACCTTATAACGAATATCTTCAGGTGTTACAAGCCTCTTGCGCGCATATATATCTAACCCGTCCCTTTGTGCTTTCTTGGTCGATGTTAGAAGCTTTATCTACGGGTTGTTTGATTGTGGCTTCTGATACCGCCCCTGTAACCGAAGTAATTGAAGATGGGGTCAATGGCTTACTAGTTAATTTCTTTTCTCCTGAGCAAACGAGCGATCGCGTCATGGAAGCTTTAGATAATCCCGAGCGGATGGAAGGCATTCGCATCAAAGCTAGAGAAACTATCTTAGAAAACTATAACTTAGCTAAACTATTACCTCAACATCTACAATGGGTTAAAGATTCAGTATAAATTTAATGATTGGCAATCATAATGGGCATTAATGAAAAACAAGACAACAGGAAAATTTAGAAAGCTTGAGTTAGCTTTTGAAAGCTTGATTTGGAACTTTCGTTTTTTCATTCTAATTCCAGTTATTTTTAGTTTACTTAGTGCTTTGCGCTTAATTTTAATTGGCACTGTAGATATCTGGGCAGGATTGACTCTGGCATTAAATCCTCAACATCCAGAGGGAGAAATGACGATCAAGACGATTACCTACATAATTGGAGGGGTAGATTATTATCTCATCGGCATTGTTTTATTAATTTTTGCTTTTGGTATTTACGAATTATTTATTTCAGAAATAGAAATTAAGCATCAAGATGATTCTAGTATTCTGCAAAGTGCCAGCTTAGAAGAACTAAAAGGCAAATTGGTTAATGTAATTGTTGTTGCCCTAATTGTTAGCTTATTTAAGCAAATGCTCAGTATTGAAATCGGCCAACTTAGTGATATAATCTATGTTGCTTTAGCTATTTTACTTATTTCTATCAGCCAGTATTTACTTCATTTGAGCTATACTAAATCAAAAGAAGATCACACTACAAAACCTCATAATAATTCTTCTAACTAAGGAACAACTGTATATTTTTGCCGAAAATATTTAATTTATTGACAAATTTTAAAGATAGATTTATTGCTTTTTCCTCGTCCAAATAAAACCTGGTAGCTTCCTAGTTCAAGTGAAGCAGTTGCTTTTAGTCCAATGTACATTGAAATTGCCTATTATTTAGTTAGAAAGCAAATAGTTAAACCATCCCCTCGTACCCCATTAACCTTGATAAATACATTGAATGCTTAACGGCTTATGCCATCCACTACTAAAAACACTGCTGATTCATCAAGATGGCAAGACTTAGCTTCGCCAAAGCTGATTGGTGACGATCAATTAGAAAATATAAAATCTCATTTAGATTTAGCAATATTAGCTCTAGAAGCGATCGCCAATATTAGCTCTGAAGCTATTCTGGAGGCCGCTAAAGATTTAAACTTAGAATCTATCGTCAGCGATCGTTTAACTTTATGGCGATTAAGAGCATCAAATCCCTTGCGTAAAAGTACTGGGGGGAGAAAAAAACTAGATGTAGAAGAAGCACGCTCCTTGGTATTAATTATTTGTTATTTGGCAAATCAACATCAAGAATTGCTTCGTCGTGCCGTTAGCTTGTTAGAACAGACAACAGAACAAAATAAAACACCTCATCAGACTGCTTTACTGGGAAATTACCTGGATAAATTCATTAATTACTATCACGAAAGAATTAATAATTCTGCTAATTTTTCGATAGAATCTCTGTCAGAATTAGCCTGGAAGCTATTGATAAACTTGTTATTTTATAGTAGTAATAATGGTCATCGTTTACTTTGGATCGCAATTTTTGATGCAACTCTATAATGCCTGATAAAAATCAATAATCTATCATGTCTATTACATTTCATCGTTTTACACCTCCTACCTGTACTTTAGAAATAAAAGGTAATAAATCTCCTTTATCTCGCTGGACAAATCGAGAAATGCTTAAAAAACTTCAGTTTCATTTAAGCTTTGATGATCCACAATTACCTACCAGCAAGCAGGTCAAAATCAAAGGCAGCCAATCAGATTTAGAACAGTTGAAAATAGTAGTTGATAGATATGTTCAAGAATTTTTACACGCTAGTCTAAATCTTGCAACTAAATCAAACGTAGATTTAAAAATAGACCATAAACTAAATAACAATTATCCTTGTTTAAAACCCAAAGGATTAGTTGCTCATCAATTATTTTTGGCTAATCTAACTCATGACGCTGCTGCGGACAATATTCAGCTAAGCACAGTACAGTTATTTGATTTGGTCACTGCTTTAGAAGCATACACAACCCAATTTGCAGCCTTACCTGAACTAAAACAAACTCAACTCAACAAAACAATTCCTCTTTGGGGTACTATGGCTGCTGCAACTATAGCTGCGGTAGGGATTGCTGGTGTCGTTTTAAAATCTCCCGCTCCTCAAAATGTTGCCACCGACTCCAAATCAGATTCTCAAAAGATAGAAAAGACTCCTCGATTTAATGAAATTGTACCTCCTCAAATACCAAAGATAGATAGAACAACCGCTAAACTAAAATCGAATGAACCTCTTTCATCTACCAAAAGACTACCACCACCCCCAGCAGTAGATACCCCAAAACCCAAACCAAATATTCCCGATCCTGCTGACTATCCACTAGATCGAGTAGGTGAGCGATCACACTTAAATACTGTAACTCCTGCTGAAGCTAAAGATCAAAGAATAGCGAGATTGAATCCACAGTCAAAAACCGAGATTAATTCTGCTGAATCCAATGAATCTAAGTCCGCGAAAGTTAATAATTCACCCTCAGAATCGCCTGAAGATTTAGGTTCAATTTCATCTAGCCAAAATCCTGCGCAATCTGCTCAATTACAAGAAATTCAGGTTTATTTTCAAGCTAAATGGCAACCGCCAGCAGACCTAAAACAAAGTCTTGAATATCGTTTATATCTTAACCCTAATGGCTCAATCAAACGAGTAATTCCTTTAGGCAAAGCTTCAGAGTTGTATTTAAGTCAAACTAATATTCCCGTGAAGGGAGAATCATTTATTTCTCCTATTACTAAATCTCAAAAATCAGTAATTCGTCTACTATTAGATCCTGAGGGTGGAGTAAAAACTTTTGCTGAATAGCTTTTACTCTTTTTTCGGTGGAGGCGACTATGGTTTAAATTTTAAGCAGAAGAGATAGAATTTGCATAACTTGCTTAAAAATAAACTAAAAAAATGTATACAGTTAGTCTAATTCGCGCTGAGTCTTACGAGCTACAGGAATTGCGATCGCGCCTTGAATATTTACTCGAACCCCTGGGGGGAATAGAAGCCATCATTAAAAAAGGCGATCGCGTTTTGTTAAAGCCTAATCTACTTACGGGTAGTCGTCCTACCAAAGAATGTATTACTCGTCCTGAAATTGTCTACTGCGTTGCCCAACTGGTAAAAGAAGCAGGGGGAAAACCTTTCCTGGGGGATAGTCCTGCCTTTGGAAGTGCTAGAGGAGTGGCAAAAGCTAATGGTTATTTACCTTTATGTGCCGAATTAAATTTACCGATTGTAGAATTTAAAGGACAGCGTTACGCCACCGAAAATGAAAACTTTCAGCATCTCCGCCTGTCTAAAGAAGCAATGGATGCAGACGTGGTGATTAATTTACCAAAGGTAAAATCTCATATGCAGTTAACGATGACTTTAGGAGTAAAAAATCTCTTTGGCTGTGTCCCTGGCAAGATGAAGGCTTGGTGGCACATGGAGGCAGGTAAAGATGCCGAACGCTTTGGAGAAATGATTGTCGAAACTGCCAAGGCGATCGCGCCTAATTTGACCATAATTGACGGTATTATTGGTCATGAGGGTAATGGCCCTAGTAGCGGTGAACCCAAGCAATTAGGAGTTTTGGGCGCGTCTACTGACGTGTTTGCCTTAGATCGCGCCATGATTGATATTCTCAATGTTGACCCCAAAGTTATACCTACTCTGGCTGCCCAATTCAAACAGGGATACTGTTCTGAACTCTCTGAAATAGAGTTTCCTTACTGCAAACCAGCAGACTTACAGGTAGCAGACTGGAAATTGCCTGATGCTTTAATGCCGATTGACTTTGGGTTGCCTCGCGTGTTGCGATCAACCTTTAAAAACTTTTATATTCGCTTTATTAAAGAGCCAATCAAAACCTACGGCAGAAATTAAATCTTTCAACATCATTGCTAGCTCAATTTAATTTAACCTCAGTTCGGGTTAAGAGAATCAATTAGTTAAGATAGCTCTAAGCTCTAGGCTTTAAGATGTTGAAAGATTTGTTGCTCTTTAAAATTTGATTGGAAAAAAAGCTTTTGAATTATTTGCTACGCCAGGCTTTTAACTTATCCCGAACTCACGTTAGTTAAAAAGAAAAAGTAGTGCGCAAAACACCTACTGTAGTAGTGTCGTTATTCTTATTACCTTCTGGATTAAACAAAACAAACACCCCAGGGGTTAGGCTTATATTATCACTGACTTTGTAGTTATAGAAAGCTTCTAAATGATAAGGTATTCCTCGATCAACATTAGGTTCTGTTAGTTGTGCTACACCACCTGCATCAACTCGGTTTAAGGGTTGTCCAAAAATGAGTCCTGCCGTATTTCCTTCTTTCAATAAATCTTTAACATAAATACCCGTCATCCAACTGAGAAATTCTGAAGAAGCCTTTGGGCCAGATGCGGAATTAACAAAAAAGTAAGATCCATATCCTGTCAAAGCCAGATTGGGCAAAATATTCCAGTTTAAAGAAGCCCCGACCGAATGAATTTGTACGGGCGTGTCCAAAATACCGCCAACATTAACAGTTCCATCTGGATTGATAGTTTGATTGGGAATTGCTAAGGCAGTTGCCGAAAATCTATCTAGTCCCGTGGCTAATATATCTAGTTCGTGATAGCTATAGGCATAGTTCAAGCCTAAATCAATATTATCTCTCGGCTTCAAGGTCAATTGAGTTGAAGCTAACATACTGCCGCTAAATAGCCCTGCACCTAAAGCATTAGTATCTCCTTTTTGGGGAATGGCAGCGTTAACGCTAGCGTATAAAGCCCGCCAGTCTATTTTATCGGAAACGTTCCAAATAAAACCCGTTGCCGAGGCTAATCCAGTTTGAGAAGTTCCTCCCGATACGCGTAGCACTGGATTTAAAGCAGCAAATCGAGAAACTGCTCCCTGTCCTTCGTCGGCAAAGGGGATAATAGTTGGGAAAGCATCTGAAGCTTCGGCTGCCGTTCCCGCGAACAAAGTAAGTTTATCCAAACCCGAAGGAAAGATGTAAAGTAGTTTGTAAAGATCGATGGAATTGCTTCCAACCTCTTGGGAGGTATCTCGGGGATTGAAGCGAGGAAACTGAGGTTCAAAGCTGAGTTTGGTCGAGCCAGCAGTTAGTAAAGATTCTGTAGGAAATAAACTATTTTGAATGCTCCCAGAACCATCTATTGCACCGCCAAAATTATTAGCCTGTAAACCCGTAATTAATAAGTCTTTACCAGAAAAGCTGGTATTCAAAGTCAGGCGGAGGCGATCGTTAAAAACAATTTGAGGATTGTTTCCTGCAACTGGATCTCCTCCAGTTGCACCAGCCAAGGAGAAAATAACTTCACCTTTTAATTTGGTGGTAGTAGAAAATTGATTGTCTTCAAGTGAAGCCGTTTGTTCTGAAAGATTATCCAGTCTGTTACCTAGTAACTTTAATTCCGATCCAAACTTCTGTTGCAAACTTTGAATGGTTGCCAAATCTTCTGGGCTAACACTTGCATTGCTAGCAATTAAACGTTCAATTTGATTTAAACAGCTATTTAAACCAGCAGCAAATTCATAACGCGTTAAGGGTTGGCTACCTCTAAATGTGCGATCAGGAAAACCTGCAATACAGCCATAGCGATTGACTAGGTTAGCGAGAGCTTGATAAGCCCAATCTGTAGGGGCAACATCTCGTAAACTTTCTACATTTGTTACTTGACCTAAAGAATTGTCTGAGTTGTTTTGTATGTCAATTTGATCGAGATCGTTATTAATCTTATTAGCTTTAAAGTTTTCTGCGAATTTATTGCCAGATTCAACTACTTGTGCATCAGCTTGAGGCGTAGCCAGCAGAAAACCAGAAATTCCTATGATAAATAAAGCACCTAACTTTTTCATCTATGAACCTCACACCCAAATTTATTGTTGTTTAATTGTCACAAAACATTCTACTTTGATTAGTTTAAATATTATAGTTACAATATATTAAAAGCATTGATATATATCAATAATTTATATTTTCTATCATCAATAATTAATTACAAAAGATTTGTTTATTATGTCACATTTCTAATCTTTTTTATGGCTATTATTGAATAATCAAGATAAAATTTGGTTACTTATTAATTTAGTAATTTATATTTATATTTACAGGCGATCGCTTTATTTTTGATAATTAATGAAATTAATATCAGCTAATTTAAACAGCAGTTTTAATATTGTGTCCCTTTTTGCTGGTTGTGGCGGTTTAGATCTGGGTTTTGCTCAAGCGGGATTTAAGACTATTTGGGCAAACGAATGGGACAAAGAAATTTGGCACACCTACGAAGCAAACCACACTAATACTCATTTAGACCATAGAGATATTCGCGAAATTGCTTCAGTGGAAATTCCTGATTGCCTTGGTATTGTAGGTGGGCCTCCTTGTCAAAGCTGGAGTGAAGCAGGAAGACAAAAAGGAATTGAGGATGAGCGTGGTCGCCTATTCTTAGAATATATTCGGATTCTACAAGATAAACAGCCTTTATTTTTCTTGGCAGAAAACGTTTCAGGAATGCTACACCAAAAACACGATCGCGCTCTCAAAAATATTGTTGCTGCTTTTGAAGAAGCAGGATATGAAGTTAGATTTAAATTACTTGATGCAGTTAATTTTAATGTTCCCCAACAGAGAAAACGGTTTATTCTCGTCGGTTTTCGTCAATATATTCAACGAGCTTTTAATTTTGAGGCATTAAAACAGCAGCCGAAATTAACTCTTAAAGATGCTATTTGGGATTTGAGAGAATTGGCTTTGGCAGCAAAAGCAAAAAATAAAACTAACGCCGAGACTTGTCTAATTGCCAACCATGAGTATGCAGTTGGTGGCTTCTCTAGTATGTATATGTCTCGTAATCGAGTGCGATCGTGGCAAGAGCCATCTTTTACAATACAAGCAAGTTGTCGCCATGCGCCAATTCATCCTCAAGCCAACAAAATGATTAATGTAGCGCGAGATAAATTTATCTTCGATCCTGATTCGCCTTATCCTTACTATCGTTTGTCTGTAAGAGAGTGTGCCAGAATTCAAACTTTCCCTGATGACTTTATTTTCTACTATCAAAATCTGAATGCAGGTTACAAAATGATTGGTAATGCTGTCCCTGTAAATTTTAGTTGGGCTTTGGCTACAGCAATTAAAGAACAATTATTAAGTCAAGCCTTTAAAAATCAGCAAAAAAAAGAGCCTAATCAATTAAATCTAGATTTAAACCTTACTTCAGCTTTTCAGATTGAAAGAGTCAAGCTTAAATCTCCAGACAATCCAGTTAAAACAATTGCTGCTAGATTAATCAAATATCAAACATGACTAAAACAAACTCCAGCTCAACTTGGCTTGATCGCGATTCTGTTGCTGCTGGGCTGTTTCTTGCCCCTGCACTAATCTTACTAGGTATTTTTCTGTTTTATCCGATTGTTTACCTACTGTATCTTAGCTTTACTACTGGCAGCTTTACAGTATCAGGGATTGAGTGGGTAGGAGTGCGTAATTATCTGCGTTTATTTACCGATGCCGACTTTTGGCAGGTAATTGGCAATACGGCATATTTTACAGTTGCCACCCTGATGCCAACAATTATTATTCCTCTGGGATTAGCTGTTTTACTCAATCGCTCTTTAGCTTTACGGGGAGTTTTGAGAGCAGCATATTTTATACCTTCGATTACATCTTTAGTTGCTGTGGGTTTAGCGTTTCGTTGGCTATTTCAAACCGATGGCCCCGTTAACGATATTTTAATTGACTGGGGACTAGAGCCTATTGCTTGGTTAAGCAGTACTTTTTGGGCAATGCCTGTCTTAATTCTATTAAGTAGCTGGAAACAGTTGGGCTTTAACTTAGTGGTGTTTTTAGCTGGATTACAGACTATTCCTCAATCTCGCTATGAAGCGGCCGAATTAGATGGTGCTGATGGTTGGGCAAAGTTTAGATATATTACCATTCCTGGCTTAAAACCGACTATTGTTTTTGCCGTTTTGACTACAGCTATCTTTACCTTGAAAAGTTTTGAGCAGGTTTATATTATTACTGGTGGTGGCCCGTTAAACTCAACTAATTTGTTGGTTTATTATATTTACGAACAGGCGTTTTCCCGCTTCGAGTTTGGCTATGCAGCAGCAGCAGCAACTATTCTATTGATAATTGCCTTTGTGTTTGTATATTTTTATTTACGTATCTGGAATGAAAAATAACCAGAATCTTGTCTAAACTGCTGATAATCCTGCTCGATATAATTTTTGAATTTTGCCAATCACTTTATCAAAAGTAGAATTGTTGGCTGGGTTATTTGGGTCAAGATTTTGCATCTGAGTCAATAAGGAGGCTTCTTCAGTAGCAATGTCATCGTCGCTATAAATCAAGGTACTAACAGCGGATAGTAGTTCTTGATAGTCCTCTGCATTAGGATTAGAGCCTAGATATGCTTTTAATAGTTTATAGCACTGTTCGGTAGAAGTAGCCTGATGAGTAGTTAATAAATCTTGTACTGTTGCTGATTTTATATTTTGTTCTACCGCTATTTTCTCCAGAAATTTTCTTTCTGGGGCTTGAATTTCTCCATCAATCCAAGCAACTGCTACCAAAATTTTAAATAAGTCTTGGTTATCGTTTGTTGTTGATTGGGTCATAATTATTTGATTTCCTGATTGTGTTTCTTGCTCAAATTTTAGAAAAGAAAATGATTTTGCCAACTAAACTGCATATCTTTCTTTGACAAAATTTAATAAACTACTGTTTTCTTCATACATTGGCGAGTATTTGAACATTTAAGTTGAACAAATAACAGCTAACAAGTGACATAATATAAGCGAAATTATTCAGGATATCGAAATTTCCGACAGTTGATTTATGAGTATTATTGATTCTAAAGGAAGACTATTTGGCAAATTGAGCATTCTCGATCTTGCTGCTGCTGCTGTAATTTTACTAGTCTTTGTCGGTGTTTTCTTTTTTCCAGGTACGCCCCTAACTACAAATCTTGTTGCTCAAACAAAGCAAAGACCTGTTGAAGTAAAGGTTTTTGTCAAGGGTTTGAACGTCGCTGATTTTGATGGCTTGGTTGCAGAATTTAAGCGAGAAAAAAAAGCTGATATTGTTATTCGCAATCAACCAGCAGGAAAAGTTGAAATTGTAAATACTGAAACCTTACCGCGAACAACTCCCGTACCCCAGCCAGACGGTTCTGTAAAAGCTTTACCAGATCCACGCCCTGAAATTAGAATTACTAGAGATTTAATCATGACTCTCAATAGTAATGCTGAAGTGACCAACAGTGGCGTTATTTTGGATGGAAGTAAAAAAGTAAAAATAGGCTCATCAATTCAATTACAGGGCGATCTTTATGACTTTAGCGGTACGGTAGTTTCGATAAATACTAATTCTTAAATCTTGGAGTTTTTTTACTACAGTTAAATCAGTAACGCCCTCTTTTGTATGCCCATTCGTATTCGTCAGCACGTTAATCCCCTCGCTCGTAAATTTCAGCAGCCGATAGATATACCAGATTGGCAAGATATATTCGCTCAAAGCGATTATCCTCTCCATCTGGATATTGGCTGTGGGCGGGGTGGTTTCTTGTTGTCAATGGCACAGCTAAATCCCCAGACAAACTTTTTGGGGATTGAAATTCGCGATCGCTTGGTGAGTGCTGCTAATCAAACTAAAGATGAATTGGGTTTGACAAACCTGCACTATCTTTTTGGCAATATGAATAGTTCAGCATTAGGGTTATTAAGATCTTTGCCCAGCAATGTTTTAAAGACTATCTCAATCCAATTCCCCGATCCTTGGTTCAAAAAGCGACATAACAAACGGCGGGTAGTACAGTCAGAATTAGTCAAGATTTTGGTTGATTATCTAGCAGAGGGAGGGCAGATATTTCTTCAGTCAGATATAGAGGAAGTAGCGGTGGAAATGCGCGATCGCTTTGCCAACCATCCTTTATTAATTCAACAGCATACAGCAGTCTGGCTAGATACTAATCCCTTACCTGTCCCCACGGAAAGAGAGTTATATGTGCAGGAGAAAAATTTGCCCGTATATCGAGTTTTGTTGCAAAAGTCCCAGCCGAAATGAGTAGGGGCGAACGGCCTTCGCCCCTACTAAATGAATTGACAGTTTTGGAAACAGAAAACGTTTTACAATAATTTATTCTGCAATACATATATTCTAAACAATGGTAGATTTATATCCTAGTGCTAGCTTTAGCCTGAAGATCGAGATCGAAATTCCCAATCGTCCTGGTGCATTAGCCTCGATTATGAGTACGATCGCTAACCATGGCGGTAGTCTGGGAGATATTGTGCTGCTGCAACGCAATCTCAAATATACTCAACGAGAATTAACGATTGATGCTTCTAGTACCGAACAAGGGGACAAAATCATTGAGGCAATTAAAAATTTGCCTAAAGTTAAAGTTATTAGCTTTAGCGATCGCACTTTTTCGATCCATCAGGGAGGCAAAATCAGGGTTGAAAGTAAGTTGCCTCTTAAATCTCAGTCAGATTTAGCTATGGCCTATACTCCAGGAGTGGGCAGAATCTGCCGAGCGATCGCCGAATCTCCTGAAAAAGTTTATGAACTAACCATCAAAAGTAATACAGTTGCCGTGGTTACTGATGGCAGTGCTGTTTTAGGGTTGGGTAACTTGGGTGCAGGGGCATCACTCCCCGTCATGGAAGGCAAAGCTCTATTGTTTAAAGAATTCGCTGGGCTTGATGCTTTTCCCATTGCCTTAGATACCCAAGATACGGAAGAAATTATTAAGGCTGTGAAACAGATTGCCCCTGTGTTTGGAGGCATAAATTTAGAAGATATTGCTGCCCCCCGTTGTTTTGAAATTGAACATAGATTAAGACAAGAGCTTGATATTCCTGTCTTTCACGACGATCAGCACGGTACGGCTATTGTGGTTTTGGCAGCCTTATATAATGCGCTTAAATTAGTCGGTAAAGATTTAGCCGAGGTTAAGATTGTGATTAATGGTGCAGGGGCAGCAGGAATTGCGATCGCTCTGTTGCTACGTCAAGCAGGGGCAAGTAAAATTGTGATTTGCGACTCAAAAGGCATTATTTCCTCCGAACGCCAGGATTTAAACTCTAACAAGCAAGAATTTGCTGTGAAAGATAGTGGTAAATTGGTCGATGCTATGCAAGATGCCGATATCTTTTTGGGGGTAAGTGCGCCAGGGGTTATTACTCCAGAAATGGTGCAGACAATGGCAGAACAGCCGATTGTCTTTGCGATGGCAAATCCTATTCCCGAAATTCAGCCTGAATTAGTCTACGACAGCGTGGCAGTAATGGCAACAGGGCGTAGCGATTACCCAAATCAGATCAATAATGTGTTAGCCTTTCCTGGAGTTTTTCGTGGCGCATTAGATTGTCGGGCTTCGGCAATTACTAGCAATATGTATCTAGAAGCTGCCAAAGCGATCGCTGCTTTAGTTGAGGATACCGAGCTAGATCGTGAACACATTATTCCTTCTGTGTTTAACCCTAAAGTATCAAAAGCAGTGGCTCAGGCAGTTTACCAAGCTGCTCAACAGGATAACGTTGCCCAAAAACCAATAACTAGCAAATAAAACAATAGTTGTTGAACAAATTATGGATGAAATCGAAATTCCAGAGGCTATAAGAGAAGAGAACGATCTCCCTAAAAAAGCAAATTTTGTTTTATCTTTACCCTTAATTCTTGGGGTGATTACCTGCCTGGGATTGGCGGGGTTATTATCAATGTTTCTAATTTCTCTAAGCAATAAATCTACTCAAACGGCGGTTCAACAGCCTGTTATTGAACCATCATCATCAACGCCTAAAGTCAAAAACAGTGAGCAACAATCAACCCCTGTTGCAAAAGGTATCTCACCCAAAAATAAGCAACCAGAGCTACAAAATTCCTTGGAAACTTTGACAACAGCAAAACCTGGTCAGGAAACTTTATTAGGGCATTTACCCTATGACGTTGCTCCAGAATCCGAATTAGTACCAATTACCGTTGACGGTAGGTTAAAGTTGCGCCCTGCTGCTGCTGCTAAATTTCAGCAAATGCAGACTGCTGCCAAAGCCGATGGTGTAAATTTGGTTGCCATTTCCGCTTTTCGGAATGCAAAGGAGCAAGAAAAGCTGTTCTTTAAAGTTAAAGAGCAAAGAGTACAGAATGCTACTACCAGAGCCGAAGTTAGCGCGCCTCCTGGCTATAGTGAGCATCATACAGGTTACGCCCTCGATATTGGCGACGGCAACGCCCCGGCGACTAACGTAGAAGAAACATTTGTGAATACTGCTGCTTTTCGCTGGTTGAAACAAAATGCTTTGAAATATAGTTTTGAACTATCTTTTCCGCTTAATAATAAACAAGGCGTTAATTATGAACCTTGGCACTGGCGTTTTGTTGGCGATCGCGATAGCTTAGAAACGTTTTATAAAGCTAGAAATTAGTTCTTTTTTGTTAGAGAATGATAGATGATGATTTGGCAAATAGTAACTGGCTTTTTCCTGAAGCTAAGAGCTAAGAGCTAAGAGCTAAGAGCTAAAAAAATGACCAACTTTGAAGTAGAAAAGCAAGAATGGTGGGTGGAGCGATGGTTGGAGCTACTTAGTTCCTATCGCTTCAAAAAACGCCTGGAAAGAGGAAGAAGCTATGCTAGGGAGGGTAATGTTCTAAGCATGGACTTTAATGACTCTCGTGCTAAAGCTACGGTACAGGGTAGTGATGCCGAACCCTATAAAGTATCTTTATCCTTACAGTCTTTTAGTAATGAAGACTGGGATTACGTAATCTCAAAAATGTCTGAGAAGGCAATTTTTTCAGCGCAGCTACTAGCAGGGGAAATGCCAGAGACTATTGAGGCTGTATTTACGGCTGGCGGATTAAGCCTATTTCCTTTTACCCTTAACGAAGTTCGCTCTCGCTGTAGCTGTCCCGACAAAGCCAATCCCTGTAAGCATATTGCAGCAGTTTACTATCAATTGGGCGATCGCTTTAGTGAAGATCCGTTTATTATTTTTCAATTGCGAGGACGCACTAAAAACCAAATTATTGAGCGTTTGCGTCAGCTACGTAGTCAAAAAGCAGCTAGGATAAATCCCTCGGCGCAATCAGAATCAGCCAAGGTAATTAGCTCGCTCACCAATACAGAAAAAGACGCATCTGCTGTTGTTAAGGGCTTTTGGCAATATGAAGAACCCTTAGAATCAAGTTTAGTGGCGATCGCGCCACCCACAGAACAAAAAACAGCTTTAGATATTTTAGGCAAAATGCCTTTACCTCCTGCCGATGCTGAAGCAGTTCAACAATATTTAGCTGAAGTATATCAAAAAGTAGGACAGCAGGCACTTCTGTCGGCATTAAATCGCTAACAACAGTTAGGGCAGTTAGGACAGTTAGAGCAGTGAAGCGACTTGTCTTTTGTGCCAGCGAGATTGTGCGATCGCTTTTAGATCAAGTTCGGATAATTGCTTTAATACAATATGTATCCATGAAATAATTAAAACTGGGTCTAAAAAACTTGCTATCTGCACACGCTGGAGCGTGTCGCCATCGCGAAGCGATGTCGGCGTTCTCCAGAACGCGCTACTTGCTACTTTACCTACCTAAATTTAACTCTTCATCCGAACCTAATATTAGATCGCTCTTCAATAAATTTAGTTTAAAATAACAATAAAAATGCTAAATAAATGAGCAACCCAACTATAGAAACTGATTTAGCAGAAATATTAAAAGATATTAGATCCGACCAAAAGAAGCTACTAGAAGAAGTTAGTAATCTTAAGGTAGGTCAAGCTGAAATCAAAGTAAAAGTAAATAATATTGATGAGACAGTAAAAGAACTAAAAGACAAGCAAAAAACTTTAACTTCAGACGTATCTAGTCTTATAGGAGCAAAATCTTTAATTGTTCCGATCATTGTTGCAGTTACTACTAGTATCACTACCTTAATTATACGGACTATTCCTGCTTCTTAATGTAAATCGCGTCATCGCGTTCAATTAATATTTTTATTATTAGAATTTTTGCCAGCAATAATATTTTTAGTCTTCATAAAGCTTATAGCTGTCTTGTCGAGCATTCCCTTGCGCCTAACGGCGACGCGGGGTTTCGATGCCTATAGCTTTTAAAAAATTTGTAATTGACATTAGCTGAATAGTATAATTGTAAATTGTGTCTAATTATTAGTAGCCAATGCCTAAGTTAAAAACTAAAAAATCCGCTGCCAAGCGTTTTCGTATTACTGGCAGTGGCAAGAAAATCATGCGTCGCAAGGCGTTCAAAAATCACTTATTAGAACGTAAAAGCAAAGAACGTACTCGCCGTCGTTTATCTAGCATGACTGTGGTACATGAGACTGACGAAAAAGCAGTACGCACAATGATGCCCTATAGCTAATTTAGGCTAATACTGTCTTTTTTAACTAAAAGTTACTACTAAATTTAGTTGTTAACGCCCATCAAACAAGTTCTAAGTTCTAAAGATTAATTATGAGTAGAGTCAAACGGGGCAATGTTGCCCGCAAACGTCGCAAGAAAATATTAAAGCTAGCAAAAGGCTTCCGTGGTTCACATTCCAAGCTATTTCGTATTGCCAATCAGCAGGTAATGAAGGCATTGCGTAATGCCTATCGCGATCGCCGTAAACGCAAACGTGATTTTCGTCGTCTTTGGATTACCCGCATCAATGCAGCAGCCAGAATGCACGGCTTAAGCTACAGCAAGTTTACTCATCAGCTAAAGAAAGCTGAGGTAGGTTTAAATCGCAAAATGTTGGCACAGTTAGCAATGGTCGATCCTCAAGCTTTTGAAAAAGTTGTTGAAGTAGCTAAATCAGCAGATTAAATCTGAAATAGATTAGTTATTCAGAAATTACTGAATTTAATTGAATGGCTAAAAATTGTAAGAGACTCGGTTTTTGTGACGAAGCCGAGTTTTACGCTTTTTTATATTTAACGATGATTAAAAATGAAAGAGATTAAGATTCGCCTGGCAACAAAACAAGATTTACCAATTCTCAATCGTTTTTATGCTGACATGGATGGAAAACCGTTGATGTCTGAGGCAGAAATAACAGCTATTTGGAATCAAATAGAGCAAGTTCCAAATTATTATATTTATCTGGCTTGTTTGGAAAATAAGGAGATAGGCACTTTTAGCTTATTATTTATGCCAACCATGATGCACCAAGGTTTTCATAGAGCGGCTATCCTCGATTCTGTTACTATTTCTACTGCATATCGGCAAAAAGGTTTTGGCAAACAAATGATGCAAAAAGCTTTAGAAATTAGTTTTGATGCAGGATGCTATAAAGTCACTCTTTCTTCTAATCTAAAACGCGATCGCACTCACAAATTCTATGAATCTTTGGGTTTTGAGCAACACGGTTGGAGTTTTAGTTATTTAGACTCTTCAAGATAAATACTCTACATTTATTCTTCTACCTAATTTTAAGCAAAGCTAGAGAAGAGCTAGAAGACAACCCTGGCTATGTTTCGCAAACTATTAAACATTTCGGCAATTTCAAAGACTCCAACAAAGAAGCAGCTATAGAACAAGCTAGGATTCTTGTCTAATAAGCGCATCGGCAGTTTAGCGATTGTGTTGCTGATTCTTCTTCTGTTGACTAAAAGTGCTACGCCGATGCCGATCAAAGCTCCTGCCAGAATATCAGTTGGATAATGCAATCCGAGATAAATTCTCGGAAGAGAAATAACGAAGATGGCGTGAGCGATCGCAATTGTGCCTAAAATACGCGAGACAAAAAATAAACCCGTAGCTAAGGTAAAAAATAAAATAGCATGATCGCTGGGGAAAGAACTCCATCCTTCCAGAAATTCTCTTTTTAGAGGAAATTCCAGTGCTATTTCAGGATTGTGTAAAGGTCTTAATCGGAAAGGAAGCGACAAAACTAGCAGTCTTGCACCAAAAATTCCCGCTACACTAGCCAAAATTGTGATCAAAATATGTTCACGATTTTTTTTGACGATCTTACGGCTATCTTCCTTAAACCAGGCATAGCAAAATAAAGCAAGAATGAAAACGCCTTTTAGCAGCACATTGTCACTAATAAGTAACACTAGTTCATCCAACTCTACCGATCGTTGAGCAAATTGATTTAAAAAGCTAATAATTGAATAATCAAATATATTCATTTTATTATAAATAATCAGTAATTATACATACAAGAAATATCATAAGATTAAGTATCTTATGCATAAATTAACCTTAATTTAAAGTACTCTTTGTGTCAATATTTAGATGTTTTTTTAAAAAAAATATGATTTAAAAGCAATAAATAACATTTCACTGAGCAATAGTTTAGACTGATTTTTTTAAAGGTGAGGTGATAAATTAGTTTAAAAAAACTGACTTATAAAAGCTAATAAATAACATTTAAAGGTAAAAAGCCATGTTGATTAAGCTAGCTGCTGCATTAATTCTGCCAATCTTACTTTTCGCGATCTTTGTTACATTATTAAAGCAACAGTATCGTCAAGCGGGAGAACAACTCTTAGTCATACCAATGTCTAGGTTTCGGCGGTTTATGCTGATTGGATTAAGCACCATTCTAATTATTTTAGGTCTTTATATTCAGAGTCCTTTAATTAGTGGCGGTTCTGTAGGTTTAGCTTCAAGTTACTTAATAGATCTTTTTTGTCCTGAAGAGGTGCGAGAAAATGGAATTATGACCTATGGTTATCTCATTCGCTGGTCACTAATTCAGTCCTATGAATGGAAAAGTTCTGAAGAGTTATTGTTAAAGTTTAAACGTCGGAATTGGTGGTACAAAAGATGGAAAATTTGGGTTCCTCAAGCAAAGCGACTACAGGTAGACCAAATTTTGCGCTCAAAATTAGTTTAACTTTCGATTAAAAGTGATGGTTGCTTTTCAAAAGTCTAATCAAGAACGTATATTGATAATTGGTTCTTGTGGTGCAGGTAAATCTACCTTGGCAAGAAATTTAGGAAAACAGCTTAATTTGCCAGTTATTCATTTGGATGTTTATTATTGGCAATCAGGATGGCAAGAAACCAATCAAAACAAATGGCAAAAAATACAGCAAGAATTAATTAAAGCGAATAGCTGGATTATTGATGGTAATTATTACAATACAATGGATATTCGTTTAACTGCGTCAGACACTATTATTTGGCTAGATTTCAATCGTTATTTATGTTTGTGGCGAGTTATAAGACGATATTTAGAGTATCCTAACAAGGTAAGACCAGATATGGCTGCTGGTTGTCCTGAAAGATTAAACTGGGAATTTTTGCAATATGTTTGGAACTTTCCTAAGCTACATCGTCACAAAATCGTAGAAAAGCTAGCAGAATATCAAGACAGCAAGCAAATTATTATTCTGCAAAGCCCCTCACGGGGTGACAAAAAGCTTAAAAGGATGAGAGAATAAGCTTTTTAATTGACTACGGTGTGGAACGCGCTTCGCGTGGGTTTAAGACGAGCGGAAATGCTCCCGTTTAGGGAGCTTGTCTTGATGCGCGTACATACGGCTTAAGCCTTCATTTTGCGGATTAAAAATCCGCGGGGTCACATCGCTATTCCACGCTCGTCTTGAGAATTGGTATGATTAACCGCTTCTTTCTTTATCTATTGCACAGTCTGGTAAAGGTTTAAGTTCTTTTTTTCGACAAGTTTCCCCTTTACATTTACTAAGATCGATCATACGTTTGGCATATTCTTTGATTACTTGAGGTTGAATTACCCTGGCCAAATTTTGTAGTTGATAAGGGTCTTGTGTAATGTCGTATAGTTCTTCCTCGCCAGTAATGTATTTAACATAAGTACAGTGGTCAGTTCGTAAACCTCTAAAACTAGGAATTAAAGGGGTTGTTTTTCGATTTAATCGATGCTGGAGAAAAAAGACCTGTCGCCAAGAACTTGGTACAACAGAATTGCGACGAAATAAACTAACCAAAGAGCGACCATCAACAAAATCAGGAGTATTCGCCCCTGCTAGTTCGGCAAAGGTAGGTGCTAGATCGAGGTTACTAACAATCTGATCCATAGCTTTGCCCGCAGGCACATCTGGTCCTCTGACATAAAGAGGTAAGTGAATATCTTCTTCATAAGCCGTCTCTTTTTCGGGAGGTAAGCGATGTTGACCAAGATGAAACCCGTTATCTGAGGTGAAAATAAAATAGGTATTGTCTAGCTGACCATTGGCTCTAAGGGTATCAACCAAGGTTACTAAACCTTCATCGACGGACTGAAGCGATCGCAATCTTTTTCGATAGAGAAAATCAATCTCATCTTTATCCTGCTGATTCAACAAAGGTAAATTACGAATATATTCAGGTTTATCACTCACGTCTGCTTCGTTAAAGGAAGGAGTGCGAGGTTGAAAAGCATCAGGAAATAGCTGGCTGTGACGGGGTGCGGGAATTGCTGGTTGATGGGGTGGAAAATAAGAAATATAGAGAAAAAAGGGTTGTTTGTCTTTAGCTGCCTGATTGATAAACTTTTTCGCTTTGGCTGTGTAGACATCACTAGTATAGTCTTCAGGGCGATCGCCATATTCAACAAAATTACCATTTTCATTGAGAGTATAGTTAAATCCCACATAACCACTATCGTAGATTGGACTAGCCCATTCATCCCAACCTGGAGGCACATAGTTTTTCGGTGCGTGTCGCGGATAGCCGTTAAAGTATTTGCCTAAGTAAGCATTACGATAACCTTTTTGCTGTAGCCAAGTGGCAATAGTTGATTTCTCTAAACCATGTCGATAAAGATAAATAAAGCTACCATCTTGCTTTTTATTGGTATAAACTCCTGTATTGTGAGCGTATTGTCCACGTAGCATGGTTGCCCTAGAGGGACAGCAAAGAGAGATATTGACAAAATAGTTGCTAAAACTAACTCCCCCATCAGCCATAAACGACTTTACCTGAGGCATATAGTCAACCTCAACATTATCTAAATCATCGGTCAAAACAAATACAATATTGGGCGGCGGATTAGTTACTGAGGTAGCTTGTGTTGTCAAGAATATAACAGCAGTAGATATAAAAAAAATCAAGCTGAGACCAAAACACAGTAAGTATTTAAATTTCAATAACTTGCTCAAATCTTCTGTACTCACTCCACAATTGCAAAATGCTTTTTAGAACAACCTAAAAAAGACTGCTCATAAAAAACTGAATTTTCGATTATAGCTAATTCAAAGTTTAGTTTAGGCAAGTTGTTGTTTTATACAAGCTTGACTCACGGGGTGACAAAGGACTCAAAGGGGAAATAAACAGTTCGATGTAGCAGTGAATTCTCCTTTAAGAAATCCCGTAGTTTAATAAAATCTAAATTAAAAAAAGCGATCGTGATCGCCTATAATTCTATCTCGTCATGAACTTCCATAAATTCTAACTACTGTGACAATTTCCACCGATAAATTAAAACCAGATTGGGCAGGAAAAGATCTGCTTTCTCGCTTTGTAAACCTGCTAATTCAAACCAAGCCAATATATAGAGTGATGCAGCGTCAAGCGCGACAGGTATTGATCAAAACTGCTGAAAAAAACGGTATTCCCTGGCGCAAGAATTATCAGGAATTAGAACAGTCTGGGGCAAAGGATTTGTTAGACTCCTTAACCAATAAAGATTTAGTTTATCCCGATTACTATCAAGTACCTTTTCATGCCTACGATGAAGGCAATCTATGTTGGCAGGCAGCTTTTGAAGCTCCTTCTGCAACTTATTCTATGGGGTTAAGGATCTGGAAAGATGAAGATATTACTTGGCAAACAGCGCAGCAAAGACTCCGCCATAGTTTTTATCAGATACTAGAACAATATACTCCAAAAACAATTACAGATATTTTAGATTTAGGTTGTTCTGTAGGTATTTCTACTCGAGAATTACATCGCTACTTTTGCGAGAAACAAGAAAGTGCAATCAATACCATTGGTTTAGATTTATCTCCCTATATGTTGGCAGTGGCAAAAACTACCGATACTCAAGAAATTGCTCAATGGCTGCATGGCATGGGAGAGTCTACCGAGTTGGCGGATAATTCTCTGGATTTAGTTACCCTGCAATTCGTTATTCATGAGTTACCCCACCAAGCAACCCAAAAAATTTTCACAGAAGTGCTACGCATTCTAAAACCAGGAGGTGTAATAGGCATTGTGGATAATAATCCTGCCTCTGCTGTAATTCAACGCTTACCTCCAGTACTGTTTACCCTCATGAAAAGCACCGAACCTTGGAGTGATGACTACTATACTTTTGATGTCGAAGCAGCAGTCACCAAAGCGGGTTTTAATTATCAAACTACCGTAGCTAGCGATCCTCGCCATCGGACAATTATTGGTACTAAGCCAAGCTGAAATATTTTTTGCGTTTGATCGAGAGTTGAATAAAGTAGTAGTAATAGATGTAGCTGCTACAATAGCGGACTAGATTTAGCGATCGCCTGATTCATGCAAGAAGTCTAGTATAGAAAATTACTTTACTGTTATTATTGCTGACCAACAAATCATATATCCTCAATGTTGTTCGAGTTTTTTACTTTTATGATTTAGCCTTATGGTTATCTGCAAGGACAAAAAAAGAAAAAAGTATGTCTGTAAGAAAACTAAAATTTAGTAAATTTTAATACCAACTTTTGACAAAAATTAAATCATAATAATTTATACCAATTACTAACAGCAGTTTGGTTTATGTAAAGTTAAGGTGAAAATTCAGTGATTACCACGATATGAAACCGCTAAAAATTGATTATAAATGTAGGGTGTTTCTCATAATAAAAGCCGACTTAAGCTGATTAGCTTAATATCAAGCTTTTACAAGCGAATAGGCTCAATATATTCAGCCAGTATTTAGCCTCCCTGTAGTCAGATTTTAGTAATACTTCATCTTCTTATCAAGATTCTGTAAAGTAGATTGAATCCGTAAAGTTACGGATTATCGTTGGGACACAGAACTATTTTTTTAAGTAATATCTAAAGCGGAAAGTAATAAAGATGAGCAGCACAAAGTTACGAACAGAATTCACTACTTTTAGACCAGAAGGTTTTTTAAGTGCAGCTAATGCCTCAGAATTTTTAGAGAAGTTAACTGTAGAAATCAAATCTTCTGTAAACTCTGCTCTACTTGTAAATATGGAAGCAGTAGAGTTTATGGATAGCGCAGGATTAATGGTCTTAATCAAAGCTTTTCGTCTGGCTCAAAGCCTAGGACATCGGTTTGGAATTTGTTCTCTTGCGCCTTCTGTACGTATTATGTTTGAGCTTACCCAATTGGATAAGGCTTTTGAAATATTTGAGAATCAAGATGCGTTTCAAGGAGCGATCGCTCAATAGCCTTTACTAGGTCGATCTATTCAAACGCTATTGGCGAAAAGGAAGTTAAAAAGGCAGTGAAAACTTGGCTTTTTTAGCTTTAATTGTTTTTATAGCTATTCTTTGCCTGGAGCATTTGCAATTTAACATTATTATTTGTGGTTACTAGTCTATTCTAGCCAAAACGACTAGTAACCTTTCCTATTAGGTTTTTGTAATTCACTGCACCCCAATGACGACTATCTGTACTGGCTGCAAGATTATCGCCAATTAGAAAGCAGTTGCCATCATTGTCAATAGCTGTAACTCTTTTGATTATGGTTAACTCTGAATATAGAGGATGAGTTGTAACTACAACATCATTAATTTTGGGCAAAGTTCTGTGATAAGAATAGGGATTGACGAGAATTTCTTCCCCTGGCTGTAACAAAGGCAGCATTGATTTTCCAGTAACTTTTAAGCGTTTTCTTTGACGTAAAAGCCACCATAAAAATTCACGGTAGTCAGCCTCTGGCAAGATAGGCATTTTTTTTGGTTGTCAGTCAATAGAAATAATTGCTAGGTAATTAACCCGAACTTATACCAAATAGAAAAAAGAATGCAACAGATCGCTTGTAGAGTGGGCAATGCCCGCTCTATCCTCAGATTATTTTCAGGTGTTACAAACATTCATTGATTTGGTATTAGACTGTATATTATTATCCTAGAAAGTACAAGAAGGTTACTAATTTAAAAGTAGCTAGCAGCAAAGGTTACTTCGGCAGCGCATAAGCGATCGCCAAACAAGAATTTAATAAAATTCAAAATTTGAATATTGCAGCATTACGCTTAATCTATAAATTATTCAATTCACGATTTTTAACTGCTGTTATTTTCCCAGGGATAAGGGAACGTTTTTAAATCAAAACAAAGATCGGGATCGCCAAATTTATCGACGTTAATATATCCGTCGAGACGTTTAGTACCACACCCTAGATTTAAGCATAAATTAACCATAAATTTAGCAATTGAGTTCGCGCCCGATAAAATTAGAGTAAATGCGATCGCTCTTACTGTAGTCGAAACGCCTCTATTTGATTCGTTGTTAACCAATGAACAGTTAGCTTCGTTTAATGATTTTCATCCTCTTGGTCGTAATGGACAAGCTCAAGATATTACTGAAGCAGTTTTATTTCTAGCCGATAGCGATCGCTCTGGTTGGATTACAGGGGTTGTATTACCTGTGGATGGGGGAGTTACCGCAGGGCGTAATTAAATAGCAAATATATAACGGCGATCGCCTTATTGATGTTTAATAAAGCAATAATTCATTCAAGGCGATCGCAATATTAGGAAAAGCTAAAGGTGAAACCGTACCTGTTGTATATTCAGTAATTTGAGCGTAACCATTGTTTTGTACTTGAGTATGAATAATTAGTTTTTTATTAACTAGATCGATTACCCAATATTCAGGTATACCATTACGAGCATAGGTAATAATTTTCTGATTTAAGTCTTTGTTTAATGTCCTATTAGATACTTCAATCAGCCAATAGATATCTTGAGAATAAGGGTGATGATTGAGATATCTAGTTTCTGGTAGTTTGGCAACAGTAACATCAGGTTCAGGTTCGCTATTGTCTAGTGTGATGGGTTGAGCTTGGATAATCTCTGCTTTTTGAGCAAGTAATTGTCTTAAATATTTAACAATAGAACGATTAGTGTAGCTATGTTCAATTCCCTCTGGACTCACCTCTACAATTTCTCCTTCTAGAAACTCAACTGGTTTTCCTTCTAGCAATCCAAAGTCAACTAATTCGTGCCATTCTTCAATAGACCATTTGTAAGTAGTTAAAATCATATAACCTCGTTATTTTTTCTGCTAACTTAACTATTTTATTACCGTCAAAATCATTTCTACATCTTTGATTAAGTTGCAGTATATTTCACTTTCTTTTAGCAAAAGGTTTTTATCGGCTGCACTCTCTGGATATCGATCAAACCAAATTTCACTAGGGGTATATTTTGCCTGGGTTAATTCAAAGTCAACGTCTAAATACAAGGCAAGTAAAGTAAATGCTTTTCCCTTTGCTTGCCATTCTCGATTATTTTGTTTTGAGAACATACTTAATCCTACAGGCGTAATGGGACGAACATGAGTAGGATCGTGGAAAAATCTGTCGCTGCGATGATGAGGGACAGTTATATGTATCTTGGCACTTGGCTGACAAATGCGATAAAGTTCTTGGATTATTTTGAGATAAATCTGGGTTTGTTGTCCTAGATGTTCTAAAACATGGTGCATTTCAATTTTAGCTACAGTATTGTCTTGCCAAGGATAGGGAAACGTTTCTAGATCGAGGCAAAGATCGGGATCGCCAAATTTGTCAACATTAATATATCCGTCAAGAAGTTTTGTTCCGCACCCTAAATTTAAGCTTAAATTAGCCATGTTTGAATTGTAATGGATATGGTAAATTACTGGCTTTTATCTTACTGAAAGTTGTAGTTAGAGCGTTTTTTTACTTAGGATCGCTTAACCTGATAAATAACTTGGGCTTGACCTTGAGATTCAATTAACTTCTGTACGGTTTGCTTAAATATCTCTACCTGTTCGTCATTGGGTTGAGTTTGTTGCCAAACTTCTCTTTGCATCAGGCGATCGCACCACCGCTCAATTTTTTCTACCTGACTTAGATCGAAGCCTAATTTAGAAGCTAAGATAACGGCATTTCCCGCAACAATATCTCCTAGAGAAAGGCTATCTCCACCAAAATAAACATCTTCATCTAACAACTCTCCCAAAAAATCAAGTATTCTGGTGATTTTACGTTTTATTCCTGCTAGCTTTGGCGAGTCTGCTGCTTCACTAATCAAGGGAATTACTAAAGATGACAACTCATTATTGGCTACCATTTGCGCCATGCGTACTTTAGCTAATCTGGAAGAATCGCTCGGTAGTAAAGGATTCTGGGGATATTTACTTTCTAAATAATCTAAAATTGCTAAAGACTCTAAAACCCTTAAACCATCATCAATAATTACAGGTACATGATGAAAAGGATTAATTGCTAAAAAGTCTCGCTTAAACTGTTCTCCTTCTTTAAGATTGACGATTATGGGCGTGAAAGATATTTCTTTCTCTAACAAGGCAATCCAGACACGACGGGCTAAAGGAGATAAGGGATTGTAATAAAATTTGAGCATGAATATTAATTATTTGATTACCAATCATTCGCTTTTTGGCGGGCAATAGAAGCTTATAGTCTATGGCAGGTAGAATTATCTACTTTGCCCGCCTACAACTCTGTACTCATCTTTCTGTCTCCTGGATATTGCGCCATTCTTGAGTAATTAATGCTGACCAAACAAGAAATGCAACTACTGATAAACCTGCAATTACATCAGTCCAAATGAGGACGTGCATTTTTACAGAAAACTGAGATAGTTCACCATAAAAGTAATGGGCGGGACTAGATAAACCTGTACCAGCATAAGCACCCAAAAGAAAATAACTTAACCAAAATTGTTGTTTGCTATAAAGCCAATAACTGACAATTGCGATCGCAGTCATTACTACCCAGATTATAAATACACCAGAAGTTGTAATCCATTCTGGTTCGGGATATTCACGAACAAAAATAGCGTTATCGGTATAGTGAAGACTGGTAATAGCAATGCTAAAAATAAAAATTGACAGTAACCAAGTTTTACTTTGCTTGTTCATCAGTTAAATCCTCCGTAGTTATTGTGTAATTATGTTAAAAACTCTCTGCCTTTATCTAAACCATGTTGATAGACAGCGGCTATTCCTTCTGGTGTAGCTTGGAAAACATCTACACCTAACTCTTTAGGATTTATATCTGGCTGGACAATGTGTATGGGTACTTGTTTGTACTGTGTGGGAATAACTTCCGATTGAAATAAATCGCGATCAAACTTTCCCGCCTCAGTTGCGATCGCGATTACCTTTTGATATCCTATATCGACCATTTCTAAAGCTGGACAAATACAGGTATAACAAGCATCTATATATGGCTTGCGATCAATCCACGCTGGTACATCATAGATATGCAGCATTCTGCTAGAAGCATAAGCAACCTCGGCAAAGTTATCTCGATTTAAAGCCAAATTATCTTTTGCGGTAGTGCTAAAAAGATCTAGTTTCAAATGTCGATCTATCCAACTGCGCTCTTTTTTTGCAGCAGCAATTAATAGTTTTTTGCCCAATCTTCTTGCTTGTTTGCTTTGGGTTTGTTCGGCAGCCTCTTTGGTGATTACTTTACTAGCGGCAATATAAAACTGAGACTGGCGATTAAAAAGTTCTTCGCCAACATTAATATTAAAGTAATCAATTCCTGCCAAGGAAACTTGACTCATACTTTTAGTGCAATCATACATTTTCATCCCTTTTAACCAATAATCTATCCCCGCTTTTCTAGCCTTATTCACACTTGCTAAAGCTGCAACCACTACCGAAGCAGAAGCAGAACTATAGGCATCCGCACGAAAGTTTGCTGATTCAAAAGCACTTAATACCCCATGTACGAAGATTGCCTTAAAACCACCCGATGCACAGGCGATCGCTGTCGTTCCTTTGTTAATGTTTAACATATACACATCCTGTTATAAACAATATTTCTCACAATTCCTGCAAAATCGATGTCATAGGTTTTAACAGGAAATTCTAGGCTTACTTCAAGTGGTTTTTTCATCTGAGATTTAAAATTACATTTACAAACCGATCGGTCTTTTTTTACCTAAAAAAAAGCAGTAATTTAAGTTGGCTTTAAGTAAGATTACTTTGAATATAACTTTGTAGGTGAGCTACGGCTCTTTCTAGATGGATAGGATTCCGTTCAAGTTTGCTCATCATAATCGCCCCTTCTAAAGTAGAAAAAATAATTGTGGCGACGGTATCGGGTTCAACAGTTGACCGCACTTCTCCTTTTTTAATACCTTTTTGCAAAATACGTACAATCAAGCTACGGCTAGAGTTCATTGCTTGCAAAGCGCGATCGCGCAGAGGCGAATCTGTATCATCAGTCTCGATCGCTGTATTCAATATTGGACAACCTCCAACAATGGGCGGATCGTTAATATAAATCAAGTAACTAGATACTAGTGCCTGTAATCGTTTAATTGCATTACGCTTAGTTTTTACCACACTCCAAATCCTTTGACTAAGTAGGTTAGAAGTATAATCAAACGCCTCTAAAGCCAATTCATCTTTGCTTTGAAAATGGTTATAGATTCCTCCTTTCTTTAACCCCGTTGCCTGCATAATGTCGGCAATAGAAGAACCTGCATAACCCTTGAGGTTAAACAACTCTGCTGCTTGATGAATTATACGAGCTTTAGTTTGTTGAGCTTTAGACATTAAAATAATATTTAAGACCGTTCGGTCTGTAATTTAGAATAGTTTAAAAAGTTATTTTTGGCAAATATGTTCTAAAGCAAGAATAAGTTTTGCAGTTTATATCTTCTTAAGGACGATCTGATGAATTAGCATTTATCATGCGAGATAGACTTTTAGAGCATCATACTTGGTAATGAGCAACAACCAGTTTTCTTGCCTGTGGCAGCAGTTATGCAAAATTTATAAATATATAATCTTATTTTCTTTATGTTTGGCTTTAACCGTTGGCTGTAATGGTAATAAATCCTCTGGGAAAAATACCGTCGATAGCGATCGCATTTCTGTCGGCACAACTTTAAAACCCCGTACCTTAGATCCAGCCGATAATTATGAGTTAGCGGGATTAAACATTATTTACAACGTTGGTGAAAGTCTCTATACCTACAAACTGGGAACAACTGAAATCGAGCCATTGTTGGCAACGGCTGTGCCACAAATTAGTGAAGATGGCTTAGTTTATACCATTCCTTTACGCCAAGGTGTTACCTTTCATGATGGTGCTAAATTTAACGCCGAAGCAATGGCTTTTTCTTTGCAACGCTTTATGCAGAATGGCGGACAACCAGCCTTTTTACTGGGGGATGTTATAAGTAAAGTAGAAGCTAAGGCAGAATATGAACTAAAGATTAGTTTAAAACAGCCTTTTGCAGCCTTTCCTGCTTTATTAGCTTTTCCTGGTGCTTGTGCAGTATCTCCTCAAGCATACAAAATTGGCGCAGGTGAGTTTAAGCCCAATATTATGATTGGTACGGGAAAATATAAGCTGGGTCAATTTAAGAGCGATTCGATTAGCCTAAATTCTAATGACAATTATTGGGGAGACAAACCAGCTAACAAAGGTATCGATCTACAGGTCTATGGTGGAAACTCAGCCAATTTATATAATAGTTTTAAAACTGGAGCAATAGACGTAGCTTACCAGTCTCTCGATCCCCAACAAATTGATAAATTGATCGATAGCGCGGAAAACAATTGGCAGGTAATTGAAGGTTCAGGCACAGTAGTTAACTATCTGGTTCTTAATCTCCAGCAAAAACCTCTGAATCAGCCAGAAGTACGTCAGGCGATCGCTTCAGCTATTAAACGTGCTTTAATTAACGACAGGGTATTAAAAGGTCAGGCAGAACCAATTTACAGCTTAATTCCCACAGCTTTTGATAGCTATAAACCTACTTTTGAAAAGCTCTACGGCGATGGCAATACGGCTAAAGCAAAAGAGCTACTGACTAAAGCGGGTTACTCTACTGAAAATCCCGCAATTATCGAGATTTGGCATCCTTCTGGTTCAATTACTCGCGGTATTGTTGCTGATACGATTAAAGCTTATGCAGAACAAGAGTTAGGGGGGATTATTCAATTTATACCCAATAGCGTAGAATCTGCCTCCTTTTTTAGCAACCTAAGTCAAGGAATATATCCTACTGCCTTAGTTGATTGGTATCCTGATTTTCTCGATCCTGACAACTACATCCAGCCATTTCTTAGCTGTAGCAAAGGTTCGCCCAATGTTGGTTGCGAAGAAGGTGCGGCACAGAGTAGAGGTTCGTTTTACTATAGCGATCGCGCTAATCAGTTAATCGAGCAATCTCGCCAAGAACAAGATCCCACCAAACGAGAAGCTATTTTTGTCGAACTACAGGAATTACTGGCGCAGGATGTTCCTTATATTCCTCTTTGGCAAACCAAGGACTATGTTTTTGCCCAAAATGGAATCGACGGCGTAGCGATTAACCCTAGCCAAAATTTTCCTTTCTGGACAATTAAGCGCGACAATCAACCATCATCTTCTGCTAGCTAAATGAAACTGATTATTCAAATTCCTTGTTATAACGAGGAAGCAACTTTGGGGTTAGCTTTGTCTGAACTTCCCCGCCAGCTACCAGGTATAGATCGAGTCGAATGGTTGATTATCAATGATGGTAGTCGCGATCGCACCCTGGAAGTTGCTCAAGCCTGTGGTGTAGATCATATTGTTGATTTTAAGTCTAATCAAGGGCTAGCAAAGGGCTTTATGGCAGGAATTGAAGCTTGTTTGAAGGCGGGAGCAGATATTATTGTCAATACCGATGCTGATAATCAATATTGTGCAGGGGATATTCCTAAGCTCATCGCGCCTATCCTTGAAGGTAGGGCAGAAATAGTTATCGGTGCTAGACAAATTCAAGATATCAAACATTTTTCGCCGCTCAAAAAATTCTTACAAAAGTTAGGTAGTTTGGTAGTGCGCGTCGCTAGCAAAACCGACATTCCAGATGCTCCCAGCGGGTTTCGAGCAATTAGTCGCGAGGCTGCTTTGAGGCTAAATGTTTTCAACGAATATACCTACACCCTAGAGACAATCATCCAGGCTGGTCAAAGAGGTTTGGCAATTACTTCTGTGCCGATCCGTACCAACGCTTATTTACGTCCTTCTCGGCTGGTCAAAAGCATCTCGGCATATATACAGCATTCGATCCTAACTATCGTGCGGATCTTTATGACCTATCGCCCACTTCAATTCTTTATGGCTTTGGGAAGCTTACCTTTAAGCGTTGGATTCTTATTATGCTGCCGTTGGTTATTGCTGTTTTGGGGCATTATTGGTGATAATCCTGCCAAACCTCGTGTTCCTAGCTTAATTTTGGCAGCAATCTTAATTTTAATTGGGGTGCAGCTATTAATTTTTGGTTTAGTTGCTGACTTGATGGGAGTAAACCGCCAGCTATTAGAAGATATTCAACTACGGTTAAGACGCAATGAATTTAAACCACAAGACAGCGATCGGGTACATTAAATACTAAATAACAGTTGCTCTCATCAATTAACAATTAACAATAATAATTGATCGTGGCGGGGCTTTAAACCCATTTATTAAAAGGTGCGATCGCTTCGGTATTTTTAATGCGTGTGCTAGAGATCACTGTCTTCGACACTGGGTTCAAATTATGATTAATTTGATAAATATGATTATCAATACTGCCAGCTAAATCATTTATAAAACTGCTGGCAGATAAAATATACCAATTACTGTTAACTAGAGATGTTCTGTCGAGCATCTTTTTTATTTTGAGCCGTAGCTGTATTAAAAGTTAGGAGCAAATTGTAAGAAATAATTAATTTATCAGGGTCTGGAGAAATTGTAGCCAGAAAAAATGATATATTTCCAAATAGCTAGGGGTGCCTAATAGGTAAGGCTGAGATATACCCTAAGAACCTGAGACTGGTTAGCACCAGCGGAGGGAAGCTGTTTATTAAGGAAAAAAAATATGAGAACGGAATGGATTGCCAAGCGACAAGGACAGGGCAATGTGTCTCAGATGCACTACGCGCGTCAAGGAATCATTACCGAAGAGATGCACTATGTAGCCACGAGAGAACGTTTACCAGTAGATCTGATTCGTGATGAAGTTGCCAGAGGCAGAATGATTATTCCTGCCAACATCAATCACCCTAACCTAGAGCCAATGTGTATTGGTATTGCTTCTAGCTGCAAGGTTAATGCTAATATTGGTGCTTCGCCTAATTCTTCTGACATCAATGAAGAAGTCGCTAAGCTCAATTTGGCTGTTAAATATGGCGCAGATACTCTAATGGACTTGTCCACAGGAGGCGGTAATTTAGATGAGATTCGTACTGCCATAATTAATGCTTCGCCCATTCCCATTGGGACAGTGCCAATATATCAAGCACTGGAAAGCGTACATGGAAATATTGAAAAGCTATGCGCTGATGACTTTTTGCAGATCATCGAAAAACACGCTCAACAAGGCGTAGACTACATGACTATCCATGCAGGTATCTTGATAGAACATCTGCCTTTGGTTAAAAACCGTCTGACAGGCATTGTCTCACGGGGCGGAGGAATTATTGCTCGCTGGATGCTGCATCATCACAAGCAAAATCCTCTATATACTCATTTTGACGACATCATTGAAATCTTTAAAAAATATGATGTTTCTTTCAGTTTAGGAGATTCCTTGCGTCCTGGCTGTACCCATGATGCTAGTGATGAGGCTCAGTTAGCAGAATTAAAAACTCTGGGGCAGTTAACTCGTCGTGCTTGGGAACATGATGTTCAGGTAATGGTAGAAGGTCCTGGTCATGTACCAATGGATCAGATTGAATTTAACGTCAAAAAACAAATGGAAGAGTGTAGCGAAGCACCTTTTTATGTTTTGGGTCCCTTGGTAACTGATATTGCTCCTGGTTACGACCATATCACTAGTGCGATCGGTGCAGCAATGGCTGGCTGGTATGGAACTGCCATGCTTTGCTATGTTACTCCTAAAGAACATTTAGGCTTGCCCAATGCTGAAGACGTGCGTAATGGCTTGATTGCTTACAAAATAGCTGCTCATGCAGCCGATATTGCTCGTCACCGTCCTGGTGCTAGAGACAGAGATGATGAGCTTTCTAATGCACGCTATAATTTTGATTGGGAGAAACAGTTTGAACTTTCTCTCGACCCAGAAAGGGCTAAGGAATATCACGACGAAACTTTACCCGCAGATATTTATAAAACTGCTGAATTCTGTTCTATGTGTGGTCCCAAATTCTGTCCGATGCAGACTAAAGTAGATGCAGATGCGATTACAGAATTGGAAAAATTCTTAGCACTCGAAGAAGAGAAAAAGACTGTTAAAAGTTAGTTGACAACTAATAGTTACAAATAAATTCAACTATGAGTAGGTGATAGTTAAGCCTACTCTTTTTGTTGTAAAAAAGCAATCGCCAATTCGTATAAATCTTCTCAAACTCTCGACATCTAATGAGTTTACGGTTACAAAAAGTGTAAACTCTATAAAATTAAACTGTGAATGAAACTACTAGGCTTCAGATTAAAAATTTAATAGCTAGTAAGATTAATGACAAGATCAAAAAATATACTTCTGAATCAGATTATAAACCCTTTTTTGAGGCAATTTTCACCAAGGAAACGGTAGTAATTGCATCTATAATGCAGTCTTTATATACTTCTTTTGGAATGTCATTGTATGAGCAAATTGCTAAAATATTAGCTGAAGGGGCTGGCTATCAAGTAAATACGCAATACGATTTATTTGGTCAGATAGATAATAAGACAGAAGCTTTAATAAATCAAATTTGTTCAGAAATAGAAACAAAAAGAAGAAAACCTAATAAACAAAATGAAATAACTTTGATTAGGAATAGTATTCAGTCTGGAGTAACAAACATAGACCAAGATAAGCGTGTCGATGTTTTTGTTGTTAAGCCAAATGGTGAAGAAATATATGTAGATATAACTACTGTTAAACCTAATCTTAAAGAATTTAAATCTCTCAGAAGAAAAATGCTTCGTTGGTGTGCATTACGTTTTAGTCAAAACCCTAATGCTCATGTAATACTAAATCCGATTACCAAAGTGTGTATAAAATAGTGAGGAATAACTTAAAAATGTTAAATGCCAAAAACAGCTTATTTAGCAAAACATTTTAGTTCTTCTGAACTAAAAGAAAAGTATCTGAAGAGTCAAAACTCAGTGGAAGTGAGAAGATGGCATCTGAATCGCGAAAATATCTTTGGGATGGACGATTAAAAATAGTGCGCTCGCTGTGGGATGTTCTTATTCTTATGCTCAAAAGATTCTCGGTCGGTACAACCTCTATGGAGAGGAAGGGGTCAAAAATTGCCAAAATAAAACCAGCAATCATGTTAGAGGAAAAAAAAGGTTACTATCACAACCACAATTAGAAAAACTAACAAAAGCGATCGCCAAAGAGTTACCAGACGGAGAAATCTGGACAGGAACTAAGGTAGCTCGCTGGATTGAAAAAGAAACGGGCAGAGAAAAAGTCGGGAATCAGAGAGGATGGGACTACTTAAAAAAGTGCGGTTACTCTTGGCAAAGTCCAAGACCAACACATAAAAAAGCCAATAAATTAGAGCAAGAGATGTTCAAAAGTAACTTGCCATTGAAACTTAAGCAACTTGAACAAGAAAATCCAGATGTGGAGGTAGAACTGTGGTTTTTCGACGAGCATAGAGCAGGATTAAAACCAATACTAAAAAAGGTTTGGTCAAAAGTTGGTCATCGACCAGAAGCAATAGTACAACATCGATACGAATGGTTGTATGTTTATGGGTTCGTTAAGCCAAAAACTGGAGAAACTTTATGGTATCTAATTCCCAGAGTTAATACAAATTGGCTGAATCTGGTTTATCAACAGTTTGCTATTGATGCTGGAATTAATAATCAAAAAAAATTCTTTTGATAGAAGATAATGCAGGATGGCATCACAGCAAAAAAGCGATTATTCCAGAGGGAATAAAGATTGATTTTTTACCTCCTTATTCTCCAGAGTTACAGCCAGCCGAAAGGTTATGGCAGTTAGTAGATGAACCTCTGGTAAATCAATATTTTGAAACTATCAATGAGATAGAGGACATTTTAGTTGAGCGTTGTTGTGTAGTCAGTGAAATGAAAGATGAAGTTCGTAAATTGACTAACTATCATTGGCTAAAAAACGCTTGTTGTTTACATACTTTATAAATCGGATTTAGTATAATATCTCTGAGACTGATTTTCAGTTGATAGATAGTTTTTGAATTCGTCATGGTTGAGGATGAACTAGAGGGTTACATTTGCGCGTCTATGACGTTTGACAATTTCATTCACAGTTGTCTTACTTAAATGAAGTGACTGAGCTATATGTCGATAAGAATGACCCTCCGTAACCATCTGCAAAACTTTAGGGGCAAACTTATCGGCTTTAACTCTCTGTCCTGGTTTTCGACCTAATTTTTTACCCTTAGTCTTCGCAGCAGCCAAGCCAGAACAAACTCTTTCTCTGACTAAATCCCTTTCAAACTCAGCCAATGAAGCCATTACCGAAGCAATTAATTTTCCTTGAGGGGTAGTTAAATCGAACTGAATTCCCGTCGTAGCTATCACCGAAACCCCCCAGTGAGCTAAATCCTGTAAAGTGCTAATTAGGTCGATAGTTGAGCGACCCCAGCGAGTTAGTTCTGTAACTAATACTCCATCAATTTTGCGAGTCTGGGCTAATATCATAACTTGTTTTCTTTCAAGGCGATTATTTTTACTACCTGAAGCAGTTTCTTTCCAAACACCAACGACTTCATAACCTGCTTTCTTGGCATAAGCTTTTAGATCTAGTTCCTGACGAGAACAAGATTGATCTGTAGTTGAAACCCGACAGTAAATAGCCACTTTCTGTACCATTTAAACCCTCCTGTCCCAAGGCGGTTAAAACCCTTACGGTGTCATTACTTTTAAGCGTACCAAATAGACTATAGTTTTAATGATACATTATTGGATTTTTCGGGCTTGTCATCTCGGTTTCTTACATCGGAACAACAACATAGTTATGGGCGTTATGTTGGCGAACCAACCTCTGTTCAATTAGCTCATTACTTTCATCTTGACGATGCTGCCAAACAATTAGTCCAGAAACGTCGTGGTGACTACAATCGACTCGGTTTTGCTATTCAATTGTGTACGGTTCGCTTTTTAGGAACGTTTTTGCTCGATCCCATTGATGTCCCTCAAGGAGTGATTGATTATTTGGCATCTCAGCTAGAAATTGTGGATATAAGTTGTTTGCCACAATATTTGCTTCGTACCAATACCCACTGGGAACATATCTTAGTAATCAAGAGGCATTATGGCTATCGTGATTTCAGTGAGCAGCCAGGACACTGGCGTTTAGTTCGTTGGTTATATCAAAGGGCTTGGATAGGTGGAGAAAGTCCTTCAATGATGTTTGATTTGACCACTGCTAGATTAGTCGAACAGAAAATCTTCCTGCCAGGAGTAACGGTATTATCTCGACTAATATCAGCAGTTAGAGAAAGAGTAGCTAACCGCACTTGGAAAATCCTCTCCAAGCTTCCCAATTCCAAGCAAATAGAGAATTTAGAAGCATTGATTGTGGTGGGAGAAAAAGTCAGAACTACTCCTCTCGAACAATTAAGAAAATCACCTACTAGGAAAAGTGCGCCCAGTTTGGTTAATGCCTTAAATCGTCTAGTTACAGTTCGCGCTTTGGGCATCAACAAATTAGATGTAGGTAAAATACCACCAATTCGTTTCAAGGCTCTTTCTAAAACTGCTTTTACCCTCAGAGCGCAAGCGATTGCTCGAATGTCTACCGAAAGAAGAATTGCCACTTTAGTAGCCTGGGCTTACGTTATGGAAGCGATCGCCATTGATGATGCTCTTGATGTTCTGAATTTATTAGTCAAAGATATTTTAGCTAAGTCTCAAGCAGATGGGAGAAAAAACCGCCTAAGAACTCTCAGGGATCTAGACGCTGCTGCGTTGCAGCTAGCCACAGCCTGTAGAGTTCTTCTTAATCCTGCTACCGAAGATACTCAAGTTAGAGAAGAGGTTTGGCAGCGGCTAACTCCAGAACAGTTGAGTTCAGCTATTACTGATGTCGAAGATATAGCTCGTCCCCCAGAAGATAATTATTATGACGAGTTATTGAAGCAATGGCGTTCGGTTCGTCGCTTTCTTCCCAAACTACTTTCAATCATTGATTTTGAAGGTAATCAGGCTGGTCAAAAAACCCTCGAAGCATGGCAATTCCTCCAATCTATTGAAGGTAAAAGAAACCCTAAAATGGATGCTGCGCCTTTAAAGATAGTTGATAAAAAATGGGCTGTTTGGGTAGTCAACTCTGATGGTGATATTGATCGTCGGGCATACACTTTCTGCGTTCTCGGACAGTTATTGGAAGGATTACGCCGTCGCGACTTGTTTGTTTCCAAGGGAGAAAGATGGAGTAATCCTCGTGCCAAGCTCCTCAAAGGAAAAGCATGGGAATCAGCACGAACATCGGTCTGTCGGACTTTAGAACTCAATTCCAAGCCAGAACCAGAACTGAAAGTATTACAGGAGCAGTTAAACCAAGCCTATACTAAAACTGCGTCAAACCTACCTCAAAACTCAGAAGTCAGAATCGAAGTAGACCTCAAGGGTAAAGAAACCCTTACCATCAGAAATCTGGATAAGTTAGATGACCCAAAAAGTTATCTAAATTTGAGGGATAAAGTTGAATCTCTATTACCTCAAGTCGATCTTCCCGAAGTCTTGTTGGAAATCAATGCCAAGACGGGTTTTATGGACGAATTTACCCATCTTAATGAAAGTTTTGCCAAGGTTAAAGATCTTTCAACTAGCATCTGTGCGGTGCTTATTGCTCAAGGTTGTAATATTGGACTGTCGCCCTTGGTGAGAAAAAGAATTCCTGCACTTACGAGAGGACGCTTATCCTGGGTGGAACAAAATTATTTTCGCCCTGATACTGTCACCAAAGCTAATGCGCGGTTAGTTGATGCCCAAACTAAGATTTCCATCGTCCAAAGCTGGGGTGGTGGTGAAGTAGCTTCCGCCGATGGAAGGCGCTTTGTCGTTCCCGTACAGACTCTCAATGCAGGGGCAAACAGTAAATATTTTAATCGTGGTCGAGGGATTACCTACTATAAGTACCTATGCAAAATTAATTACATAGCGATCGCCGAAATCTCGCAAAATATGTTCGACGTGATGAGTTAAATGCTTCCAGCTTGTGTAAGCTTGAGCTTCGATCCATTCATATTTCATAAATCGCCACAAAATTTCTATTAAGTTCAGTTGAGGAGAATAGGTTGGCAACCAAAAGATTTCCATTTTCTGCTTACGCCATTGTGCTATCTTTTTCCGAAATGCTAGTGAGCGATGAATGGGGGCATTGTCTAAAACTACTACCGTGGATTTGTTGATTTGTTGAACATATAAATCCAAAAATTTAATTACTACTTCACTAATGTAAGAATATAACTCGTTTTCTCTATTTAAAAGACCTAGAATATTTAGTCGTTTACTTTGTTTGCTATCTATTCCCACTTGCTGTTTTGTTTCTTGCCAAGCGTAGGGAACATAAGGAGTGAGACAGAATCCTGTTTCGTCCAAATAGCTTAAATCTATACTTCCCTGCTGTGATAACCTTTGTAAAGCTTTGAGAATTTGCTTTTTGACTTCGTACATCTTTTTGTCTGGTTGCCCATTGGTTACTTTTCTCACTCTCTTCCATTTCATTGCCAGACATTTTAGAATTCTTTTAACTGTGTCTTTGCTAGCAACTATTCCCCATTCTTCTCTGATTTTTTCAATTACCTGCTTAAGGTTTTTCGGATTTTGTGTAACCCACTTTTTAATCTGCTGTTTTTGTGGCGTACTAAAAATTTCTTTTCTTCCTCTTCCAAGCCGATTATACAAACCTACTAATTTGTACTTTGACCAGTTATTTTTCCAGTTGTATATTGTTTTTCGGCTAACTCCAAAGATTTCAATTAGTTCTTCCAGCTCGTATCTTGAGTCGATCAGCAATATACAGTGCGCTCTAGCTCTTACTTGATAGTTTTTACTTTGGCCGCGAGAGAGGCTTTCGGTCAGAAAGCCTCTCTAATCGCGGTGTTGACGATACAATCGCCATAATATTTTGACTGTTTCTGAACTCAGTTTTCCCTCTAAATGCACTCTTTTCACTCTCGTTTTGACTTTCTATTTACCAGTGTAATTAATTTTGCTTGACCACTTAATTAGCCGTAACGGTTTTACCACTAGCCCCAGAGAGGTTAACGGTAAAGGTGAGATTGCTCGTACCATTGTCGCCTTCGGTAATAGTGGAGTCATTAATAGTTAAGCTAGGAGCGGGATCGTTATCGATAATCGTCGCCATGCCCCTGTTATCGGCGATAGTCGCATTAACTGGACTGGTGAGATTGAGACGGAAGTTTTCATCGATTTCATCTAGGCGATCGCCTGTGACGGAAACAGCTACAGTTTGACTGGTTTGTCCTGGATTGAAGGTCAGCGTACCTGAAGTGGCTGTATAGTCAGAGCCAGCAGTAGCCGTACCGTTAGCCGTACTGTAATTAACCTTCACGGCACGGGTACTGGCTTCATTTAGACTAACGGTAAATAGGGCATTAGCCGTGCCACTATCCCCTTCGACAATGCTGATGTCATTGACCGATAGGGTGGGTAGCTTCAATACCGTTAGCTGTAGGGTATCGCTGCTACTGGCATTCCTGTCATCCCTGACGCTGTAATTAACCGTGTAAATTCCCTCTGCCGTATAGGTATGGGTGGGATTGTTGGTAGCGCTGGTGCTGGTGTTGTCACCAAAGTTCCAGGTAACGGTGTGGGTATCGAGAGAACCGCGATCGCCAAAGGTGCCGTTGAAGTTGACGGCTTCGCCGATGTATACCGTTTGATTATTGCCAGCTGAGACGGTAGGAGGGAGATTATTGACCGTAATTTGAGTAGTTTGGCTGGTAGATGCACCGTCTGAATCTGAGACGGTAAGGGTAGTATTATATATCCCATCTTGCAGATATTGATAAGTAGCGTTTTGACCGTTTATTGGGGTAGTGCCATCGCCGAAGTCCCAAGTGTATGTAAGTTCGTCGGCTCCTGGGTCAGTAGCTACGGCACTAAAGTTCGCCACATCACCTTCATTTATTTCTGTATCACCAGTCAAAGATGTAATCGTCGGGGTAACGTTATTTACCGTGACCTTTAGAGTACTGGTGGTGCTTGCTCCTTCATCGTCAGTAATAGTCAGACTGACATCATATTCGCCATTGTTGATATAAACGTGAGTAGGATCCAAGGTGTCGGTAACTGTATTACCATCGCCGAAGTCCCAGGCAATTGTATGAGTATCTTCTATACCAGGATCGCTAAAGCTGGCATTGAATGCGACTGGGCTACCCTCATCACCAACTCGATCTTCTCCTGCATTAACTACAGGAGCAAGGTTATTGACGGTGATAGTTAGAGTCTGTGTGGCGGTCGCACCATCATCATCGGTGACGATGAGATTGACATCATATTCCCCATCTTCGATGAAGGTATGAGATACATTTGATCCCGTTAATTCCGTACCGTCAGCTAAATTCCAGGTGTAGGTCAAGGTGTCATTGCCAGGGTCGGTCGCAGATGCAGTAAAACTAGCTGTGTCGCCTTCATTAATAATGCGATCGCCACTGGCTTCGGTAATAGTAGGAGCTATATTACTTACTGCCACATCTAATGTTTGACTAGTGGAAGCTCCATCAGAATCTGTAACAGTTAGGGTTACTATATAGTCGCCGTTATCAAAAAAGGTATGATTTACATCTCGACCAGTTACAGCCTCGCTATCATCGCCGAAGTCCCAACTGTAGGTTAATTCATCGTTGCCAGAATCAATGGCGATCGCGCTAAAGTTAGCAACATCGCCCTCATTAACCTCTGTATCACCAGTCAAGCTTTCAATTACTGGAGCGACATTATTGACAACTACTTCAAGAGTAGAATTTGTAAAAGCTCCATCATCGTCGGTGACTGTAGCAGTTACGGTATAGTTGCCATTTTGAGCAAAGGCGTGAGTAACGTCTGTGCCTGTAGCAGTTTCTCCATCACCGAAGTCCCAAGTGTAAGATAGCTCGTCAGAGCCTGGATCTGTAGCAGAAGCAGAGAAGTTGGCGCGATCGCCCTCTTTGACTGAACTATCACCTGTAAGATTAGTAATGGTAGGAGCTACATTGTTTACGGTAACTGTAAGCTCATCGCTACTTACCGCACCGTCATTATCTGTAACTGTATAAGTCGCTATATACTCCCCATCATCAGTGTAAGTATGTTCTATTGATAATTGTTCATTGTTTATTGATAATTGATTAGAGCCATCGCCAAAGTCCCAGGTAACTGTGTGGGTATCGTTGATGCCAGCATCGGTAAAGCTGCCAGTAAAGGCTACACTGCTTCCTTCATCAACAGTCCGATCTTCTCCTGCATCAACTACTGGTGCAGCATTTTCAACCACTACTTTAAAGGTTTGGGTATTGCTACCGCCAAAGGTATCTGTTACCGTAACCGAACCTGCATAGGTGCCGTTGTTTGCATAAGTGCGATTTACACTTTGACCCTCAGCTTGACTGCCATCACCAAACTCCCAAGTGTAGGTCAATTCATCATTACCTGCATCAGTTGCGATCGCCTTCAGTGTAACTTCATCTCCTTCAGTAATGTTATCGGGAATCTGAACCTCGGTAATCTCTGGCGCAGCATTTTCTACCGTGATGTTAACCGTAGCGGCTTCGGAGGATTGAGTATCGTTATCTTGGACTGTATAGGTAAAGCTGTCTGTACCAACAAAGCGATCGCTTGGAGTATAAGAGACAGTGCCGTCATCATTAACGGTTACTGTACCGTTAGTAGGTTCGGTGGCGATTTGAATTGAGTCAGTTGCGATCGCGCCATCATCGTCTGTATCATTGGCAAGGATATCAATAATGGTAGATTGTCCTTGAGTAGTCGTAGCAGTGTCGTCTACTACCGTAGGCGGTAAGAGATTTTGGTCTGATAGGCGTACATCATCAATTACCACGCGGCTATCTACATCACCAAAGCCAAGCAGGTCGAAGTAGAGTGTGGCTTCTGTACCTGGAGTAAGGTCGGAGATATCTACGGTAACGGTGCGGGATCGATCGAGTCCGATAATGTCTCCCGATGTTGCTCCGCCGATTCTTACCTTATCGCTAAAGTATGCCGTGCCGTCATTCTGGATATTGAGTAGAGAATCTGTTTCCGTTAAGCCAGTATCAGTTACTAGAGATTCATTGGTGTTGGCATCAAGTAAAGCCACCTCAAAAGCATCGGGTGGTGCTAATTCACTCGCTCCTAGTTGAGTCTCGATTAACTTAAACTGAATTGTTTTCGCCTCTTCAGGAACGGTAAAGGTTTGGGTGAAGTTACTTAAGAATGGAGAATTTTCTGTCAGTACTGCTTGACCGTTTTCTATACCGCTAGCACCACGAGTATCCCAGGCAAAGCTATCGGTAGTGGTGTCAGATATCTCAAAGTCGCCGTTATTGATAGCTAGCAAGGGATCTGAAGTTAAAGATGCCTCCAAATTCTCCCCGTCGCCCCGTCTTAAAGTCGCCCCGTCTGACTCAGCCAGAATAGCCTGTAGTATTTGTACGTCTAGCTCGGAAGGTAGTTTACGCATTCCTGGCGCGAGATGGGTATTCAATAGATCGTAAGGATGAACGGATTTATCTAGGTGTTCGCCATCAAAAGATAAGGTTTCGCCTTGGTTAAAGGTTAAGGGGTCAGGGGTAAAGGTATCAGATTCTTTCCCTTCACCTTTTACCTTTTCCCTTTCCCCAGACACAAAATCGTCAAACCCTGAATACCCTTCTATAAAACCGTACAGGTGAGCCAGTTCGTGGAGAACGGTAGTTAGAAGATCGTACTTACCATCAGCTTCAGACTCGGTGGCAGCGAGTAGGTAACTGTCTGTATTTTGAGCAGTAAATTCTGAATTATCTAGTGGTGTTTCGTCAATAAACCAGCCGATCCCGTTGGCATCATGGTCGATGAGGATTGTTCCTGCGTTGGGTTTACCAGCATCGTCAAAGCCAGTAATGGTAGCTGACGCTAGTTGTCCTTTGGGTAAGTCGGTAATTTGGAAATCAATATCTAGCTGTGTTTCTGATTGGAGTAAATCTGACCAGATATTTGTTGCGCTATTATTGAGTACATTAGTAATTTTAGGTGTTGAATTATGGACAGAGAAGAATTGCTCAGGAGATATGCTGCTGGCGAAAGAGATTTTAGTGAGATTAGAATTATTCGGGCTGATTTTAGGAACGCTAATCTGAGTGGGAGCAATTTCACCAACGCCTACCTCAGTGGGGCTGATTTTAGGAACGCTAATCTGAGTGGGAGCAATTTCACCAACGCCTACCTCAGTGGGGCTAAACTCGAAGAAGTCAACTTCACTGGAGCTAATTTGAGTAGGGCTGACTTGAGCGGGACTCAAATTTATGAAGGAATTTTCATCGATGCCGACTTGAGTGAAACTCATTTCTCTGAGTCTTTTGTCCGTGGAGCTATCTTTTACAGAGCCAATATGGACGATACTGTCATCATGGAGTGTACTTTCCACGGAGTTAATTTCACCAAGGCTACTTTGCGTAGAGCCAGAATAGAACACGTTACCTTGACCAACGCTATTTTCATCAAGACTGATTTGACTGGTGTTGAATGGGATGTTGACACTGATCGTGCTATTTTTTGCGATACTATTATGCCCGACGGTAGTATTCGGAATCTCAATTGTGGATAATTCTGCCGATTCTGCTAATAAAGGTGCTGTCAATGAAGGACTTACCCCAGCTTCTTCAATATTATCTTGTAATAACTCTGGCAAATTAGATAGAAAATTATAGCCAGTAACCGATTCGAGATCGTTACCATTTACTCGCCATGTTTCCCAATTTTTCCAATCATCGAAAGAGTTAATATTAACTACTTTGCCAGTAGGTAAAGTGATGGGTTGAGTAGTCATCGCATCACTATATTTATAGTTAGGCATCATTACAGCAATGGCTTCTGCTGTTGTTGTTCCATCAATTACATCTTCTAAACCGTATCCTGGTTGGTCTAAAACTAAAACGAATTGCCAAATGTATTGAGGTACATTGATAAATTTTTCATTTGGAGTGCTAATGTTATCATTTGGTAACGGAATTTGGACGGGTTCGGTTTCTCCAGGTATTCCACCTTCTACTGGCTGAGTTTTTGTTCCTAATGAACCTGCGGTAATATAAAGTTCATCGTTATTTCTATCAACATAAATATCTCTTAAATCTTCTTCAAGATTAAACCAAGGAGAACCACCTTGATTTGCATTAGGATGTTGGGGCAAAGCATTACTAAATAAGAAAGTCGATTGCGAATCTTTACGATTGCGATTTCGAGCCCGATTAGGAGTTAAATGTCCTCGATTATAAGATACTAATTGAGGAGTTCCTGGAGCCTCAAATAGGGGATTCCCAAATAAATCAAAATCATCAAAAAGATTATTTAAGTTTGTTGCTTTGTAATCACTATCCGTAACTTTATACCAGTCATCAGGTAGAGTTTCATCTTGTCCCCAATCAGCATCTCTGCCTGTTCCTACCCAATCCTGATTTACTTGCCAACTTACTAAATTTGGCTGTTTAGTACTGTCATTATATGAAACAGCATATTGAGGTTTTTCTAGTAGATAATTGTTTTTATTTAATTCTGGATTATCTGGTTTTCTAGCTTCCGATGGATTACCAAACAATAAATGTTGACTCTTAAAGAAAACATTGTCTAAATAAACCTCTTGACCACCTGTAAGCTCAAATTTTAGAGTTGCAACTTTACCCCGTAATTCATCTGGTACATCTAAAGTAAAGGTTTCAAAACCAGTTTCTCCATAGCTAATTCGACGTGTATCATTCAAATATTGACCTGCTGTGCCTCCAGCCTCTTGAAGCTCAATTTGAGTTGAAACTTCACTACCATCCGTTGCTTGTATAGTAACCTGTAACCTATCAGTTGAAGTTGCTGGTACGTCTCCAGTATGAATATCGAAACGTAAAGTACCCCAATCAGGAACAACAAAAGGATTATGAGTAATCTCATCTAAACCGTTACCCAACTCCAAAGCATAACTCTGATTGTCAGCCACTCCAGATTTCAGGTACTTTTGCAAATTCTTTTCAGAACCATCATTAGTCCAACCAGGAATAGGTTGAGCAGGATTTTTGGCATAAATCGCGTCAAAATTCCCATCAAACAAAGTAGGAACGGCAAAATCACCACGTTGTCTAGCTTCTATTGTATTGTCATACCCTAATGGAGTACGTGGAGAATTATCAGAGGCTGTAACCGACTGTGGAGAATCCAAAGTCAAAGCACGTCTGTTATAACCACCACCTTGAGGAGAATAGTACCAACCCGTACCAATTCCTTCCCACTGCGCTTTTTCATCTCCCACTTCTAGATTGGGAATATGAGTAGGCGTATACCAAGGATAGAGATAATTGGGGTCGGGGTTGAGTTCAGTATCACTAAAGTCTCCTTTTCGGCGGTGTATCGGTGCGTTAAAGGGATTATTATCTCTATCCCAACTGACATTAACCGTACCGCCATACCAAGTATCGGTTCTGTTATGGGGATTCTTGCCATCAGCAGGCTGTTCTGCCCTATCGGGAGTAAATCCAACTCGACTGCGTTCGAGAAGCTGATTGCTGTTTTCTTCATAACCACCTAAATGAACTGACAAATCTGGTTCGTTGATATAGTTAGTGCTGTCAGGTGGTAGAAAATATTCGGGAATTGTATTACTAATATGTCTGCCTCTAGGATTACTAGAGCTAGCAGTTTGATAGTAATTATCTGCGTAAGTAACATTATCCCAAACCTGAATTGCTGGGTCGTAGAAATTATTTAATGACAATCCTGCAATATTTGACTGCTTGAAATCGTTAGGATCGATGGTGGTCATTTGCAGATCGGGAAACTTATTTCGGTTCTTGTAATTAGGATCTTCAAAATTATCTGGCTCGACAGGCTTAGGATAGAAAGTTCCCAACCTTTGGATAATTTCGCTATTTACTACCGTACCTCTGCCCATACCGATAAAGTGGAATGGAGAATCAAATAACGCATCTTCATTTACCCCCTTAAAGACACTATTTTCTTCTACTAGTGAGGCAAATAAACTATCGGCTGCACCCTCAGCAAAACCAGAATTATAATTTTCGGCAACAGAATCTTGAGACCAATCAGCTATCAAAACTAGCGGTTTACCCAATCCGCGATCGCCTGAAACTTTATCCCATTTTCCAGTATCGGGATCGTATTTTAAAACCGTTCCATTAACAGTGTTTTCTCCGTCAGCGTCGCCTTCAATATCCGTAACTATCTTTTGAGCGATTGCATTGGCTTTTACTAAACCTTGAGGATCCAAAGCACTTGCTTCGGGAGTAATAAAGGTGACGCTACTATAGGCTGTTGCTCCCCCTGGAAGTGGTATGCCACCAATATCATTACGACCTTTAACATCAGCTAACGGTAAGGTGAATTCCCCACCATTTTCAGTTTCCCAACCCTTGGTTTGACTTTTCGCTCGCACACCATAGAAGTACTTTTGTCCAGCAGTCAGATTTAGTAAATGTGCAAACGGGAAAACAGTAGGAGGTAATAAAGCTTCAATAAGTTTTCCATTTACTAGCCATCTTCCTAAATCGTTGCCAGGACCAGCGGATATCCATTTTGCACTATAAATTCGATTGGGATTATAGTCATCAATTCCATTTTTAGTAGTTTTTAAATCGTCCTCTTTAATCCCCGCAGCAGGTGGTCGTTGAACAAAATCATCTTCTTCACTAAATAGACCCTCTCCAGAAGGCGAAGTACTGATGTTCAATTCAACCTCGACTACATCACTGGTTGTAATCAACCAAGTAAGTACGGCAAGCCCAATTCCAATTACTAAACCTGTACCTGGTTTTATCCTGGGTATTTTGATGGGTGGTGCTGGTTCGCCCGCTGGTACGAATATTGGTTCGAGTTCTGGTAAAGTTTGTAGTTTTGAGGTTGAAACTGTTTCATCGAGAGAAGTTGGAGGAACTGGGATATTAGCAGAAGATGAATCAACCCATGTTGGTTTAATCGTTACATTACCATCATCATCAGATGTCGCACTATATTCTATTTCTTTCCATTGTTCATTTTCTAGTTCTAACCAATCGCGATGATTTACATTTGCCACCGACCAAGGATTACCACCTATGGTTAATGGTGCGCGAGTTGAATCTTCAGGTACACCAAACTCCACATCATTGACATATTCAAAACCATCAAACCGCAAATTGTCTTTAGTCAACTGTAGATCTGAAGCGATGGTAATATCAGGGTTAATATTATCAATCGGGACACTACTGAAATCGGCTTTAGTGGCACTTTTTTGTGTAGAAGGAAGAAAAACTGGAGAAGCTACTCCTCGTCCCCGATGATCGATTTGATAAGAACTAGGATCGTCAATAGTCGAGATCATCTCCTCTACGTCCCAAGCATAAACCCCACCTACCCCTGGATAGGATGCAAATAGATACTTATCGTCGCTAGAAATAGTAATACTGCTGGTCCAAGCATTGGGAATCGGTCTGGTGGCAGCAACCAGCTTGGCATTTTCCGTTTTTGGTCCATCAATACTAGGCGCACCACTACCAAAATTACGAGCATTTCTACCTGCAACGAAGGCATATTTACCATCACTAGTAACAACAGTATCGAATCCTTCGTTAACATCAAAGTAATCCCCTGTACTTCCCAATCCTAGAGCTGTATAGCTAACACTGGCAGCAAATTGAGTCGGCTCGTCACCAGTAATTTTAATCCGACCAAAACCTTGAAAATCCTCAAAGCGATTAGTAAACACCATCACGTTAGGATCTGGTGTGGCGGATATTCCCTCAACTCCTTTGGCTACTTCTAGCACGCCAATAACATCATGCCATTTCTGGGTATTGGGTTCAAATTGTCCTGGTTCATTCTCTAATTCTTTGGGCTTGTCTTCAGAATCAATATTGAAGACATAAACTTTGCCTTTATCTGCTTTTGAATTACCACTAGGCACGCTAGCAAATAACTTCTTACCATTGCTGCTAACTGCTAGTGAATGGAATCCGTTGGCTGCATCGGCAATATTAATTATTTCAACTACCTGATGATAGGTATCCGATGTTGAATCAATATCGACTATATAAATACTTCCACTACGATAATCTCCTACATAGGCATAGCCGACCAATATTTGTCTCTCTGTGCCAATAGTCAAAGTACTAGCATCGGGATAAACATCCAAGCCATAGTATTCAGCGATCGCCGTATTTAATTCAGCTTCGGTGCCAGGAAATCCTGCTTGACCGACTCTAGAAGCGGTTACAGCACTCAAGCCGTTACGTTCGATGCTAAAGATCGTAGTGCCGTTACTAACACCAGTGACTACTCCGCGATCGCTGACCGTTGCCACAGCTTCAGACTCAGAACTCCAGTTGAGATAATCCCCAGGAACAATTACATCTTTTTGGTCGGCAAAGTCAGCAATCACCTGCAATTCAACCCGATCGCCTACCTCTAACTTCGGATTACGCTCGACAAAATCAAGGCTAGTTAACGGTGCATCGCTGACGTTAATCTCGACGATAGAAGCATCACTTACTGCATAACCATCATCGGTACTCGGCAGAAAAATAACAAACTGTCTTGATGTTTGAAGCTAAATAAGTTTGCGCTGTCGCTAACCAACCTGGCATCAGGCGATCGCGAATTGTATAAGCCAAAGCCAAATAATAATCATTCAAAGATGCGGTTTTAGCCGACTTACCCTGAAGATAGAACAAATTATCGGCGATCGCTCTTTTAATCGTAGCAGGATCTAAACCAGCACGGTCATCTTCAATCACAATATGTTGCTCCAATCTGTCCTGAGATAACGTCATTTCATTTACCATTTATCAGTCAATCTTTAGTCGTGACAAGTTAAGAAAAAATAGTTCTAGTCAACACACATTCTTAACTTGTCACCAGTGGTCAATGTTTAATGCTCAATGTTCATCAATCTCCCCACTTCCAGTTAGAAATTTCTGGCTTATCCATGCCATGTTCCTTTGCATAAGCTAGGTTGTCGATAATTTCGTCCTTCATTCTTTCGCGGACGTGGGCAGCACGAGAACCCAAACTAGGAACGCGGTCTATTACATCGATAACTAAATCAAAGCGATCGATTTGATTGATAATGGCAAGCTGGAGTGGAGTATTAATATTGCCCTGTTCTTTATAACCTCGAACGTGGATGCGATCTTGATTAGTACGACGGTAAGCCAATTTGTGAATCAACCAAGGATAACCGTGAAAGTTGAAAATTACTGGCTTTTCAGCAGTAAATAGAATATCAAACTCTTTATTTGACAAACCATGAGGATGTTGGGCTTCTGATTGTAATTTATAGAGATCGACTACGTTAATAAACCTGACCTTCAGTTCGGGAAATTCTCGACGTAAGATTGCGGTGGCTGCCAATGACTCCATTGTTGGAATATCACCACAGCAAGCCATAATTACATCAGGTTCATCTGCCTGTGTGCCACAGTCATCGTTACTTGCCCAATTCCAGATCCCAATGCCTTTGGTACAGTGCTTAACTGCTTCATCCATGGTTAAATACTGTAGATGATTCTGTTTATCGGCAATAATTACGTTGACGTAACCCTTACTTTTTAAACAATGGTCGGCAACGGATAATAGGCAGTTAGCGTCGGGTGGAAAATAGATGCGGGTAACATCGGCACTTTTATTAGTCACTACATCAATAAAGCCTGGATCTTGGTGGGAAAAACCGTTATGATCCTGTCGCCAAACTACCGAAGAAAGCAGGATATTCAGAGAGGAAACAGGCGCACGCCAGGAAACTTCTTTTTTGCAGATATCCAACCATTTTGCGTGCTGGTTAAACATTGAGCTAATTATATGAATAAAAGCCTCGTAGCTAGCGAAGAAACCATGTCTACCAGTCAACAAATATCCTTCTAACCAACCTTCTAAGGTATGTTCGCTCAACATCTCCATCACTCTACCTTCAGGAGATAACATACTGCCGTCTTCGTCTTCAGGTAGGTAATCGGCTAGCCAGGTTTTTTTAGTAACATCATAGATATCTGCCAAACGATTAGAAGCAGTTTCATCGGGACCAAAGACACGGAAGTTAGTCATGTTGTGACGCATTACTTCCCGTAAAAACTTACCCAACACCCTAGTATTTTCTGCCTTAACTCTTCCTGGCTGGTCTATCGTTACCCCAAACTCTGTAAAGTCGGGCATTAATAGATCTTTACGTACCAAACCGCCGTTGGCTATCGGATTGGCACTCATACGGCGATCGCCTTTTGGTGCTAACTCTTGTAGTTCAGGAATCAAAGTTCCTTGCTCATCAAATAACTCTTCTGGTCTATAGCTTTTCATCCACTGTTCTAACAATTGCAGATGTTCGGGATTTTCGTGCATTCCCTCTAGAGGCACTTGGTGCGCCCGCCAAAAGCCCTCTACCTTCTTGCCGTCAACTCTATCTGGTGCTGTCCAACCTTTAGGAGTTCGGAGAACGATCATCGGCCAACGAGGACGAAAAGCCTTATTTTGACTGCGGGCTTCTGATTGAATCTCGCGAATTTTGCTAATACACTCCTCCATCGTCGCTGCCATCTTTTGGTGCATTGTCTTAGGATCTGAACCTTCGACCACATAGGGAGTATAGCCATAACCCCGAAAGAGATATTCCAGTTCTTCAGAGCTAATACGAGCCAAAATTGTTGGATTGGCAATTTTATAGCCGTTTAAGTTTAAAATCGGCAGTACCGCACCATCACGTATCGGATTGAGAAATTTGTTGGAATGCCATGCCGTTGCTAAAGGTCCCGTTTCCGCTTCTCCATCACCCACAACGCAAGCAGCGATTAGATCGGGATTATCATAAACTGCACCGTAGGCATGGGAGATACTGTAGCCCAATTCACCGCCTTCATGGATTGACCCAGGAGTTTCTGGGGTGCAATGACTGCCAATATAGCCAGGAAAAGAAAACTGTCTGAAAAACTTTTGCATCCCTTGTATATCTTGGCTTTTGTCAGGATATACTTCGGAATATCTCCTCTCTAAATATACAGGACCCAACACCCCAGGCGCACCATGTCCAGGTCCTGCAATAAAAATACTGTTGAGGTCATATTTTTTAATCAGACGATTAAGATGAATATAGGTAAAGCTGAGAGCGGGAGATGCACCCCAATGTCCTAGCAAACGTTGCTTGATGTGTTCTGATTTAAGAGGCTCTTTAAGTAAAGGATTATCTTGCAAATAAATCATGCCGAGTGCCAGATAGTTGCAGGCGCGCCAGTAGGCATCTATTTTTCTTAGTTCTTCAGAGGTTAAAGTCGCTTGTTCAATTTGTTGAGCATTAGTTGGAGTTGAAACCATTTTTTATCTCTACTAAAGGACGTTATACATTCAATATAAACAATAATTTATTGATGAAAAAGTAAAATAATAATAATCAGAATTTTACTGCCTTGCTTTCAACAAAATACAAATTTTTTTAGCCTTTTATTGCTTATAATGTCTCTATCAAAAGTCATAAATTAATTAAAACTTATCTAGCACAACTAGAACAAATGTATGTCTTGCCTTTGACTAAACTCAAACAAGACAAGACTTTTAGCAACTTTAAAATATGATTACACGACCGCAATCAATCGCATAAATACAGGCGATCGCTATCAAGAATTACCTTTGATTCTAATCTTAAAACCCGAAGGTTAATCAACAGTTAAGCTTAGGTTTATTTAAGCAACTTGAAATTTTAAATTCAGTATTATCTGTAACTTAAACTGCTGATAATTATTAATTACTAAATTAACCAAAATGCCCACTAACATACTTCTGAGTTGATTCTTCTTGAGGATTATCAAAAATATTTTCTGTTTTGTCGTATTCCACTAAATAACCAAAGCGATTTCCCGAATCTCCTGCTTCAGCATTAAAAAATGCAGTCATGTCTGCAACTCTAGTAGCTTGCTGCATATTATGAGTCACAATAATAATCGTATATTCTTCTTTTAGATCGTGAATCAAATCTTCTACCTTGCTAGTAGATACGGGATCGAGAGAAGAACAAGGCTCATCCATTAGTACCACATCGGGCTTAAGAGCAACCGCGCGGGCAATACATAAACGCTGCTGCTGTCCCCCAGATAAAGATAAACCGCTTTGCTTGAGCTTATCTTTAACTTCATCCCAAATAGCTGCCTGTCTCAAAGACTTTTCTACTAAATCGTCCATATCACCTTCATGACCATTGATCCGCGCACCGTAAGCAATATTTTCATAGATCGATTTAGGAAATGGATTGGGCTTTTGAAACACCATACCAATCCTTCGGCGCACTTCTACAGGATCGATGTTATCGCCATAAAGATTTTTATCGCGGTAGATTACTTTACCTTTTACTTTGCAACCATCAATTAAATCATTGAGACGATTGAAACAGCGTATAAGGGTACTTTTCCCACAGCCTGAAGGACCAATCAAAGCCGTAACCTGATTTTTAGGAACTTCCATATAGACTCCTCGCAACGCAGCAAAGTCATCATAGGAAACAGTGATATCCTCGGCTTTTAAAATCGTTTCTGTTTGCTGAGATTGAGATTGTTTTTCTTCTTGAATAGGCATGATATTGATTAGTTAGTTGTTAGTTGTTTAATAAACACTCTTGCGGGTTGCCCAACGGGAAAGAATACTGGCAATTAGAATCATCAATACCAAAATCAATGATGCTGCCCAAGCAAGCTCTTTCTGGCTTTGGTAGGGAACAGTAGCGAAGTTATAAATTAAAACCGAAAGAGAGGGAATCGGTTCAAATAAACCATTAGGCCAAAACTGGGTAAATAAGGCAGTGAAGATTAAAGGTGCAGTTTCTCCTGCTGCACGAGCGATCGCCAGTGTTGTTCCTGTTACAATGGCAGGTAAGGCTGCGGGTAAAACTATTTTAAGTACCGTATGAAAATTAGAAGCACCAACACCAACCGATGCCCAGCGAACTTCTTGAGGAACTATCTGCAAAGCCTCGTCAGTGGTACGCACAATTATCGGCAGCATTAATATTGCCAGGGCAAAACCACCTGCAAATGCCGAAAAAGTGCCGGTTCTAAGGACAATCGCGCCATAGGCAAAGATGCCTACGACAATTGAAGGTACGCCACTTAAAACATTAGTAGCAAAACGAATCCAACGAGCAACTCTTTTAGGTGCAAACTCCGATAGATAAACTGCTGCTAACACCCCAATCGGAATACTAATAGCAGCAGCAATACCAACTAAGATGAGCGTACCGACAATTGCATTAGCCACACCACCACCTTCTTGAAAAGCAGCAGGAGGCAACTGGGTAAACAAGTTTAAGTTAAAACGACTTGCGCCTTTGATGATTACATAGGCAATTACTAATACTAAAGGTAACAAAGCTATACCTAGCAAGGAAAAAGCCAGAATAGTTAGCAATTTGTCAATAATAGTGCGGGGACGACTACTAGAGACTTCTAAAGCATATAGGCTGTTTTTTTGGTTATGTGATGAAGATGACATGATTAGGTAGTAGGTAGTAAGTATTGATGTGACCTAGTTCGTTCTTACAGGGAGTAATTTTAGAGCTAAGAGCTAAAAGCTAATAGCTTTATTCAATACTTTTTCACTTTCTGAATAATCAACTCTGCCAAAATATTGACCACTAAGGTAATGGCGAATAAGACCAATCCTGCATACATCAAAGATTGTCTTTGTAAACCACTGGCTTCAGAAAACTGATTTGCCATCAAGGATGCAATAGTATTGGCAGGAGCAAGTATAGAGAAATTAAGAGCGTTACTATTACCAATGACTAAAGTTGCTGCCATCGTTTCCCCCAAAGCCCTACCTAAAGCCAGCATCGTACCACCGATAATTCCCGAAAAAGCAGCAGGAATTAGGATGCTAAAAATAGTTTGCCAGCGGGTTGAACCTACTGCATAAGAACCCGAACGGAGATTGTCGGGCAAGGAAGCTAGAGAATCACGAGCGATCGCCGTAATTAAGGGTAAAATCATAATGGACAAAATTATCCCCGCAGGAAACATCCCAGGACCAACATAGTTGGTTGAAAATAAGGGAATCCAGCCTAAATTATTATGTAACCAAGAGCCAATCGGCTTAAGAAAGGGAATTAATACATATATTCCCCATAATCCATAGACTACGCTGGGAATCGCTGCTAGTAGCTCAACTAAGAATACTAAAATCAGACGCGCGGACTTAGGAATAAAGTTTTCACTCAAAACAATCGCACAGGCCACTCCAATAGGAAAAGCAATCAGTAAAGCAATAAGAGAACTAACTACCGTGCCATAAATCATCGGCAAAATCGCATATTGTTTTTCGGGAGGATTCCAGGAACTGCCCGTTAAGAAAGGTAAGCCATATTCTTTGATGGCAGGAACAGCTTCAAGCCCTACCTGAATTGCGATCCAAACTAAAACTCCGGCGATCGCAAACGCTAAGATAGCCGTTAGCCAAATAAAACCGCGATCAATACGTTTTTCTGTAGAAGAACGTTTTTTATTATTTGTTTTTGAGTTAACAGTAGTAGAAGTCATAATTTTGTAAAAGGGTTTCTAATTTAGATTTTTAATAGTTTTTCCTAGGCAATTATCAATTTTTATCAAAATTAAAAACCTATAATTATACAATAATAATGATTTCCAAATCTAAAAATTATTATCTGTCTTTGCGTTTAAATATAATTGTAAAACACGAAAAACATATTCTATCTTCAGATAGATATATTTTATAAAAAGTAATGTTAAAAAAAATTATTCTTTTCTTAATTTGCTGTTAATTAAAATGTGCTGTTAAACTATATTGTAATTATTTGATTACTAGCTTTTCTAAGAACTTAAAACATCAAAACTATACAGATGAATATTAATAAAAAAAGCGATAGAACTTTATGCCTATCGCTTTGTCGTTGGGGAGGAAATGTAAAATTATACTAATTACAAAGTGGTCTCAGGAACAGAAGACATTTCTGACGAGGCTTCTACTATCTTCTCTTCCGACTTAAAGACAAGCCGCAGCAAAGCAGGTGCAATAAAAGTAGTGGCAATTACCATAACGACAATTCCCGCTTCTAGTGATGGAGTCAAAACACCGCTCGATGAACCAACCGCCACAAACACCAAACCCACCTCTCCTCTGGGAATCATACCAACACCAATCGCCAACTTGTCCAAATCTGGCTGACCAAATACAGTAAATCCTGCCAAAACCTTACCAATAATAGCGACAGTAATTAGAAAAGCAGCGATAATTAAGCCTTCCCTATTCTCAGGGTTGATTGGATTCAACACGCCTAAGTTAGTTTTGGCACCCACCGCAATAAAAAAGATTGGCACGAGCATATCCGATACAGGCTCAACTAGACGCTGTAGCTCTCTTCTCCTATCGGTTTCATCCAAAACTAGTCCCGCAGCAAATGCTCCCAAAATCGCTTCTAAGTGAATTGCAGTTGCCAAGTATGCCATCACAAAAGCAAAGGTAAAAGCAGGAACTATTAAACCTCCACGAGTTTTTAATAGCTCAACTATTTTGACAAAGCTTCTATTAAAGACATTACCCAATAAAATCGCCCCCACTAAAAATCCAGTGGCACTAATAATCAAATAAATAACGTTACCAACATCAACCTCTCCTGTTTTGGCTAAACTTGCTGCCACGGCTAAAACAATTACTCCCAAGACATCATCAATTACCGCAGCACCTAAAATTATTTGCCCTTCTTTAGAAGTTAGCTGTCCCATTTCCGAGAGTACTCTAGAAGTAATGCCGATACTAGTGGCTGTAAGAGCAGCACCCGCAAAAATTGCAGGAATAGCAGGAATGCTAAAAATAATCATCAATCCCGCAGTACCAGCAGCAAAAGGAGCAATTACGCCAATAATAGCTACGGTAAGAGCCTGAGTACCTACCTCCATCAACTCTTTGAGGTTGGATTCTAAACCAATTTCAAACAACAGCACAATGACTCCGATCTCAGCTAGCAAAGAAATCACTTCAGACTGGAGATGAAAAGTTACAGCCGCATTTTCTGGATTTAAGTCCGAGGTCATCTGCAAAAACTGCATAATTAGGGAGTCACCCGCTTCAATTCCTCCTTCGGGAAAGACCAAAAAATGCAAAACAGAAACACCGACAATGACACCAGCGATTAGTTCTCCCAAAACGGAGGGAAAATCAAAAGCAGCGCAAATTTCCCCACCCAGTTTGGCAGCAAAATAGATAGTAACGGCACTAAGTAACACCCCCGCCAAGACAATTGAAGGATCGGCTTGGGCGATTTCAGTTGTTAGCAACAGATGAGAATTTGACAATCGAAATATATCGGTGAATGCTAGTAAATCAATCGAATTTGGCAAAATCATCTGAATAAATTTGAACCGTAGTTAATATTTAGTTAACTACAGGTTAATGAACCTGAAAAGATTATTTCAGTGTATTTAACTACCTTGTTAGTAATAAAAACAACATTAATATTAATACCGATTAAATCTCTGGGATAAGACATTTATTATTTAATATTCTTAGATAATTACCGATCGCGCTTTTATTCGGAGTAGCTATATACAATATTCAATATTCAATATTCAAAAAACAAGTATTTAACAAATGCCGACAAACCATACTGAGTAACCTTTAAACACTTAACAATATCTTGTACGGATGTTACCACCTTGGCTTTTAGATCTAGCTCAAGCTATTATCTAAATATATACAAAAGGTATATTTAGCTACAGAAAACAAAAAGGAGATCAGTTATGAGTATCGACCGCAACGCAACATCTAACAATCAAGCTTGGAACAGCAAAAAATTTATCGACTTTAGTAATAACTTAGGCAAAGCCTATAATCCAGGGCTAAATTCCGCTAAATTCAGCAAAAAAGCAGATGTTTGGACTACAGAAAAATTCATTAACATGAGCAGATATTTAAGTTCTGCCTATGGTGTAGACTTCTAAGACTGGTTCATAATTAAGGCAAAAAAAGCGATAGGACTTAATCTTATCGATCAATTGCGAAATACAGAAAATAAAACGTTCATCCTCAAATTAAGTCAAGTAAATTAGGACGGAAGTAAGGAATAGCCTGAAGGAACGCGCCTCAAGTCATTTCAGCTAAGGGGCAAACATAATGAGATTGTTTAAATCGTTTTCTAATCACCAAAACAAAACTGCTGCCGAGTCAGTTAATCCTCAAACCGCAGCAATTCTGATGTCCTACGGATTTTCTGGCATCAAAAATCCCGCTCGACAAAAAAGCGCAAACTAGATTAGATGTAAGGGCGAACAGCCATTTGCCCCTACTAATGCAAAATCTGAGAGAGGAACTTTTGTAAACGTTCTTCCTTTGGATTATTAAAAAATTCATCGGGCGTGGTGTCAGCAACCAGAGTACCATCTGCTAGAAAGATAATGCGATCGGCTACTTCGCGGGCAAAGCCGACCTCATGAGTGACGCAAACCATAGTCATTCCCGATTCTGCCAATTTCCGCATTACATCTAATACCTCTCTGACCATTTCTGGATCGAGTGCGCTGGTAGGTTCGTCAAACAGCATCACTTTAGGCTGCATGGCTAAAGCACGGGCGATCGCAACTCTTTGTTGTTGACCCCCAGAAAGTTGACCTGGATATTTATTGGCTTGATGGGCAATACCAACCTTTTCTAATAGTTCCATAGCATTTGCCTTGGCTTGGGGTTTAGATAAGCCTCGCAGGTGAATTGGTCCTAAAGTAATGTTGTTAAGCACCGTCAAATGAGGAAACAGATTAAACTGTTGGAATACCATGCCCACTTCTCGGCGTAATAGTTCGATTCCTTTATTATTGTGAGCGATCGCCGTACCATCAATGGCAATACTGCCTTTTTGATAGGGTTCTAAACCGTTAAAGGTGCGAATAAAGGTAGATTTACCTGAACCAGAGGGGCCCATTAGCACGACAACCTCACCTTGATTGATGGTTGTGCTTACTCCTTTGAGTACGTGAAAACCATTGTCATACCATTTTTCTACGTCACGGGCGACAATAATTGGTTTTGTTTCTAAGGTAGTTGTATTTGATGAGTTTGATTGCGGTTGAAAGTTAGTCATTTTTTTTCCTTCGATATTGAAACAGTTTAATTTTGAAATCTTGGTTAACGATAAAAATATTCCCACAGCAATTTGCCGACCAAAACTGTGGTAACGGTAATAAAAATCGGTTTGATAAACTTAGCTCCTTTTTTGGTAGCGAATGTCGAGCCAAAATAAGCACCAATAGCCACTCCAACCGCGCCAGAAATACCTTCGGGGAAACTAATTGCACCCAAAATCCAGAAAGATATGAGGGCAATAAGATTAGTCAATAGGTTGATGACCTTAGCCGAACCAGTGCCACGAAGAAAGTCTAATGACCAGATAGACACTAAGGCAAATACCAAAAAAGTACCTGCCCCAGGACCAAAAAAACCATCGTGAAAACCAATAATTAAGCCAAAGAACGCCAGTTTTATAATCTGGATTGAATTATGAGCTTTGGCGATCGCCATATTGGCTTTTTCTAAGCCAAAGTTGGGTTTGAAGACGACAAATAAAGTAATTGCCACCATCAATAAAATTACGATTGGTTCTGCCCAAGCTTTAGGTAAAAAATCAATCGAAAGACTACCAAACCAAGAACCAAAAACCGCTGGAATACCCATATAAATACAGGCTTGCCAATCAACCTGCTTGGCTTGAGCAAATTTAAAAGAACTAGTTAGCACACCACAAGTTCCACAGAGTTTGTTAGTGGCGATCGCCGTTGCTACGGGTAAGCCGCTAAAGATTAAGCCTGGAATCATAATCATGCCACCACCACCAGCGATCGCATCTACGAAGCCAGCTATAATTCCTGTTAGAAAAATAACGATTAGTATCATTTATAGCTCTTGGCTTGTTTTTATCGAGAATAAGCTACTACTACTTAGATTTAAATAGCAGTAGGGATTACTACTGGCTCTTCTACAGTTGCTGGTGTGCCTTTGCCTTTTTCTAGGCGATCAATTACTCCTGCAACCACACAATCTCCCCAGACATTAATGGTTGTACGACAGCGATCGAGAAACCAGTCAATTACCAAAATCAAAGAAACACCTTCAATAGGCAGATCAACTGCTCGTAGCACGATGACCATAGTTACCAAGCCCGCTTCGGGAATTCCTGCTGCACCAATAGCTGCTAAAGTCGCTGTCAGGAAGATAACCACTAATTGACCAAAACCCAATTGAATGCCGTAAATTTGGGCGATAAACACGGCAGCGACAGCTTCATAAAGAGCCGTGCCATCCATGTTAATCGTCGCCCCTAAAGGCAAGACAAAATTAGCAATTCTAGAAGAAACATGGTTCTTTTCGATGACGCACTCCATCGACAAAGGCAGGGTAGCAGAACTAGAGGCGGTGGAAAAAGCCGTAGTTAAAGCGGGTAACATCCTTTTGATAAAGACGAAAGGGTTGCGTTTGCCGACGAATTTTAAAATTAAAGGTAAAATTACCAAGCCATGAATTAACAAACCGATAATTACCGTTGCTGCATATTTACCCAAACTGGTAAACTCGCTAACAAAGCCAGTAAACCCTCCAGCTTCCCCCAAACGTCCTGCAATCAATGCACCGATGCCGAAAGGGGCGGTTAATAAAACCAAATCGATAATTCTCATGATGGCTTCGTTTAGACCTTCAACCAAGCGAATTACTCCCTCGCCTATTTCCCCCAAAGTAGTTAAAACACCACCAAATAATAAAGAGAAAATAATTAAGGGCAATACATCATTATCCACCATGGCTCCAAAGAGATTTTGGGGCAATAAACCAACAATGACTTGTTTGAGAACGTCGCCGATCGAGCTTTGTTCTTTCCCTTTTACCTTGTCGGCAACTGTCAAATCCAATTGTATACCTTGACCCGTAGAATTTGGTGTAACTGCCTCTCCTGCGGGATTAGTCCAACCCGTTACTGTAATACTATTATTTTGAAATTTCTCTTGAGGAGCGATCGTACCGCGAATATTCTTTTGGTCTTTGAGAATCGCCATATAGCGATCGTCAAATGGTTTTCTGACAGTTGCACCATCAAGATTAATCGTGTTTTTGCTAATACTGTAGTCAACATTTTCTAAAACTTGACCGCCTCTAAGAGCAATTCGCTTGGCTTCGGTATCAGCAATTCCTGGTTGCATAATGTTAACTAAGATCAAGCCTAATAAAACAGCTAATCCCATAGTTAGAGCGTAAAAAAAAAGTGTTTTACCACCAATTCCTCTTAATTGACGAACATCTCCCAAACCAGTAATACTAGTAATCATTGAGGTCATTACTAAAGGAATTACTAACATTAATAAGGCGTTAATAAATAGTTCCCCAATAAAAGAAACAGAAGTTCCCACTGCGGGAATTAATCCACCAACTAAGATACCAACAATGATTCCAATCAATATCGGTATTAATAATGATTTTTGTTGTGTTTGAGTCATTTTTATCTGATTAGTTAAATAATTTATGAATTGATTATCTTGGTAAAATACAGACTATGCAGTAGCTTTTGTTGCAATTCACTATAGATATAAATTATTATTTATTATTTGTGTTGATTTGCTTTATACACAGATAAAAAACTTAACTGATTTAGACTTAATAATTGCTCCACAAAAAACTTACTATAATTTTTGTCTACTTATATTTTGCTAACTAGTAGCAGTAGCAAAATCTTTGGGTAGAGGTTCACCAAACCACTCCATAGACAATTGATTTAATTTTCCAGATTGTTTGAGACTGGCAATAATATTATTCACCTTTTGTAAGAGTTTTGTATCCCCTTTCCGAATGCCAACATAACAAGGAGAATTTTTGAGGATAAATTTATTCTCAATTTTTTGGTCGGGATTGTCTTGAATTAATTTGGCTGCTACTGCATTTGCTGTGGCAATCAAATCTACCTGTCCCGATACTAATGCCGAAGCCGTCAAGCTATTGTTGGCATAGCGTTTAATATCTACCTTACCTGGAGGCAGCTTGGAGATTTCCAGGTCTTCTAAAGAACCTTGCGCCACACCTATAGTCTGCCCTTTAAGATCGTCAAGAGAACTAATTTCAATATTAGGTCTGCCATAAACCCCAGAGAAAAAAGGTGCATAGGGTTGGGAAAAGTCAATAATTGCTGCTCTTTCTTCGTTTTTGCCCAAGCTAGAAACTACTAGATCGACCCGATCTGTTTGTAAAAAAGGAATGCGGTAATTTCCAACTACCGTGACCAGTTCTGCTTTTACCCCCAATCCTTTAGCAATTTGATTAGCTACGTCGATATCATATCCCTGAGGCTGCATATTGACTCCTACCGCCCCAAAGGGAGGAAAGTCAGCAGGTACGGCAATATTGATTTCTCCCGACTTTTGGATCTCTTCTAAAGTCTTTCCTGTCGATATCTGGGCAACATCTTCGCTTGAAACATTTGCTTGGGATTTAACTGAATCTGAATCTTCTCCCGAACAGGAAGCAATACTTACCGTTAGGAAAAAACTGGCAAAGAATAATGCCAAGGCTCTTTTAAAGCTGGTGGGAAACAATGCTTTGAGAAAATCTAAGGTCATAGAGATCGCTCTTCCTTAAGCGTCATAAGATAATTTCTTTTCTAAATGCTGACTCCAGATGGATAGGGGATAGCAGACTATAAAATAAATCAAACCTGCCAAACCAAAAATCAAAAGTGATTGCAAAGTTACGTTATTAATCAAAGCTGCTGCCCTCGATAGTTCGGTAAAGCCAATAATTGAAGCTAGAGAAGTCCCTTTAATTACCTGCACTAAAAAGCCAACAGTAGGTGCGATCGCACTTCTTACTGCTTGGGGTAAGATAATTAGCTGCATTTGTTTTACATAGCCAAAGCCAATTGCCGAACCCGCTTCCCACTGTCCTTGAGGTAAAGATTCAATCGAACCGCGCCAAATATCAGCTAAAAAGGCACTAGTAAATCCTGTCAAAGCCAAACTAGCTGCTGCTAAGGGAGATAAGTTTATGCCAAACACTACCGAAAGACCAAAGAATGCCAAAAATAGCTGTAGCAGCAAGGGTGTTCCCTGGAAAAACTCAACGTAGATAAAGCTAATACCTCTTAGCCATTTACTAGCAGAAATCCGCATCAGCATAACTATAAAACCAACAATACCACCCCCAATAAAGGCGATCGCACTGAGAATTAACGTCCACTTAGTAGCGATGACCAAGTTAATAAAGATACGAGAAAGTGTAAATCCGTCCATAGCAATTAACGTCTGTATTTAGCAAATTTAAATGCCTGATTTTCAATTAGAAATGCCATCCCTTTTATTAGCCAAACAATTGCTAAATAAAGCAGGGCGAGAGTAAAATAAATCTCAAAGCTACGAAAAGTACGAGAGTTTAAATAATCTCCTGCATAAGTTAAGTCTTCGGCTGCAATTTGTGAGACGACGCTAGTAAACAGTACAGCCAGAATAACTTGACCGATTAAAGCTCGATAGATATTGGCTAAAGCTGGCGGAATAATGATGTAGCGAAATATCGCCAGTTTCTTAAAGCCAATCGCCATCCCCGCTTCCCATTGTCCTTTCGGGATACTTTCGACTCCAGCCCGCACGATTTCTGTAGAGTACGCGCCAAAATTAACCGCTAAAGACAGAATTGCTGCTTGTTCTGCCGATAGCTTAATGCCTAGATTGGGCAACCCAAAAAAGATAAAAAATAGCTGAATTAAATAGGGCGTGTTGCGAATCACTTCTACATAAGCCAAAGCGATCGCATTAAGAATTTTATTGTCAGAAGTCCGACATAGTGAACCCAAAATTCCAATAACTAAGCCAAAGGCGATCGCCAGAAACGAGATCTTTATAGTCAGCCAAGCTCCAGCCAATAAGACATCGATATTTTCCCAGATTACGGAAAAATCAAATGCGTAGTTCATTTTATGCCAAAAGATATAACTTTTGTTTGCTTGAATTACTTGTATACCGTATACATTAACTTGAGTTAATACTGTATAAAAACATACAAAGTGGTTGTATAGTCATTTCAAATAAAAACCAGATGAATTTATAGAAGCCATTTGGGATCTTGGTAAAAGAGGTATAATCAGGTCAAAATGCCTTATTCAAGCAGTTTGACCGATAAAGAGGGGGAAATTGTTGAACCCCTATTGCCTAAGAAGAAAAGAACCAAGCCTCCAACATGGAGCAAAAGAGAAATCTTGGATGGGGTTTTGTATCAACTCAAGAACGGCTGTAACTGGTGTGATTTACCGAAAGATTTACCACCTTACTCAACAGTATTTTGGCATTACAAACAGTGGCGAGGACAAGGAGTAATCGAAGATATCAGGGATGTATTACATGGTCAAGTCCGTCAACAAATAAAAAAAAACCAAATGGACAACCTTAATCATAATCGATTCACAAGCGTTCACAAGTAGCAAGTAGCAAGTAGCAAGTAGCAATTTTACCTCTCGTTAAAACAAGAGGATTGAAACAAAGAAATGTGTTTTATTTTTTTTCGTCTTTAAAGAGCGCAACGCGCAAGCGTTGCCAGTCGTCTTCAACGACGATCTGAGCCTTTCAGGCTCTGCGCTTTAGACCAACTTCGGAGTTACTTAATTGCTATCTGTTATCTGCGCGAACTCCACGCGGCTGCTACTTAACTCCGAAGGAGTTGGTAAAAAATACTTGTAACGCCAGTGTAGAGTCTAAGGGGTTTTGTTTTTACAAATCTACGAACGGAATTAAGAGGCATTTAGCGGTAGATACTTGGGGTTTTCCTTTCTTGACTCACTGCACCAAAGCTTCAGTGTCAGATGATCTGGGTTTAATTGAAATGTTGTCAGATAACATTGATTACTTCAAATCGAAGCCTGTCAACATTCCTAGGATAACCATTCTACTTGACAATGGATACCACCCAGAAAAATTAATCCAGGAGTTGACCAAAATTTAGCCTCAGATCATGACCAAGAGCAAATTTTTGCTCTCGCCCAAACCGTCGAAAGCACAAAAGAAAAAGGAAGGAAAAACAGGATTTGTACCAGTTAAAGCTAGGTGGGTTATAGAAAGAACCAATTCCTGGATGCAAAGGTGCAAAAGTTTAGTCAAGAATTTTGAAAGAACTCTTGAGAATGCCACCACCAAGATTAACCTTTGTTTTGTCAGACTGATGCTCAAAAGATTAGCTGCTGGTTAGATAGATCCCAAATAGGTTCTATAAAACAAGACGAGGAAAATCATGACAATCGATCACAACGCTTTATCTTCTAAGTTCCAAGTTCCAACACTCAAAGAACAAGAAAAAAAGGCTGCTTTTCGTAAATGGCAGGCAGTGTTTTACACCTTGCGTCGTTTAGTTTGGGATAAAGTTAGAAAGCACATTTTAACAGATGCAATCGCGTCAGGTACGGTCGAGCGAGGCGATATTCCCGAAGATATAATCAAACAGCTTTTCTCCGAAGCGTGGGAGGAATTCACCGCCGAATTTGACGCAGCTATGATTAAAGCGACTGTTGAAGAAATGGTTGAATATGGACAACAGCGAATCGACTCTAAGATAACTTTAGAGTATTTGCTTAAAGAAAATCAAGAGCGTAGTGCTAAAAGGTTTAATAGATAAATAAAGATAAGCTCAGGACTCACGCCCTGAGCTTATCTTTATTTTAAAATTAGTCATTCGTCGGGCAGTGGCAAGCCCTACCACTCCTCACTCCCAACCCACCACACACCCTAATATTTAAGATGCAAAGTAGTTAAGTTAAACCTTTAAAACTAATCAATTAATAATAGTAAATAAATAAAACAAAAATAATAAAAGTCCTTCGGTAGCGGTGAAATTAATGAAGGAAAACAACAATGATTACTGCTCAGAACTTAATCTATTCCAAAGCTGCTGCTGCTAGAATATTAAACCTCGATTATATCCTAATTGAAAACATAGAAATCTGGGATAAAATTATCTTAGTTAAGGTTCGATATCAAAAAAATAAGTTTATTTCTAAAAAGAATTTTAGACAACATTTTGTTGATTGGCGCAAAGCTAGAAGTATTGGATTAAAAACTACACCTCACTTCTACAACCAAGAATTATTTACCGTTCAAAATCCTGGTAAAAATACGTGGTATCAAGTTTCGGCTCATTCGCAAGAATTAATTTGTGACTGCAATGATTGGGCTAATCAAAAGAAGCATTTAGGTAAAGCTTGCTGCAAACATTGTTATTCGGTTTTAAATTATTTCAAATGTTCTTCTTTGAGGGAATATATTGATAAATCCAAAGAATTAATAACCGCGTAAGTTGAATTAAATAAAAGTGTTAGAGAAACAAAAAAATAAAATCTGACACTTAAAAAACCTTCGGCAATTGTAAAATTAATTTGGAGAATAATAGATCGTGGTTAATGCTTTTGAACCCTTAAAAATGGACGGAATTGTTTATATTACAGGTCGTCCCCGTCAGTATCGCGCTGATTGTAAAGCTGGCGTGTTCAAGATTGGCGAGTCAAAGATGATTGGTAACAAACTAAACTTAGAAATTCTCAGTTTTCGTACCTTTGAAGAGCAACTATTTAACTATCCTTATCAAAGCTGGTTGGAGATAATTTTTGTAGACCCAGACAATATTGTTGGTCATATTTTACTTAAAACCGAATCTCTTGATAACTTCCTAAATCTTCTTCTTGACTTAGGAATTAAGGGGATTGCTATTGGTGCAGGAATTGTGACAGCGAAGATGAATAAGCGGTCTTCTGAATTGGGGACTTATTACGCCGTTGAATTTGACTGGAATGAAGGTCAGCAAGGGCGGATCGAAGAGTTGAAGTTATTTGATGCTCAACACCAAGTTTATGCTGCAAGGATGAACGAGCGACAGGTAGAACTCCCAGAACTCCCAACCGCCAAACCAGTTTATGAAGAAGTCGAAGTTGATTTTTAAGCAGATAATGTTTGACGGGTGATTAATTATTAGTTACCCGTCATATTTTCCAATTCCTCGATTGTGGGAATATTAACGATTTCAAGCTTAGTCAAATCCCCATCGATGAAATAACCATTGAAATCGAAGTAAGTTTCGTTCCATTGATGGTATGTTGCCGACCCTTCACCGTTGTTCAGAACCAATTGCTCTATACCTAAATCATTAAGCAATCGTCCCAAATCACCCAACATCAGAAATCCATCTAACTGCTCTTCCGTCCAGGCGTTAGGAAAATGAATCAGTAATGCCGATTTGCCTTCTACTACAACCATCTGGATTTGACATAGCTTGAGTAAACCTGCTTTGACCTCGCTACAACTTTTAATTAAACGATCGCGTATCTGCTGTTCTAAATAATTCATAACCATCGTAAATCTCGTTAATACAACAATACCAAAATAAATTTAAAAATAATGAGTCCTTCGGGGCAAATGAAATCAACATAACAAAGAAAACACAAATCATGAACAATAATCTTTGGAACAAAACTCAAGACCTCATTGATTTAGAAGAAGCGATCGCCGAAATTGCCAACAGCGAAGAATTAACTGAAGCCGAAAAAGACGAACGTTCTCAAGAGCTTTTTCAGCAATGGTTAGGTCAAGAGGAGGACTGGAAAGCAAAGCTAGAGTCTGCTGCCTATGCTGCTAAATGCCTGGAGAAGGAAGCCGAGGCAATTAAATCGATGATTGATGATTTAAAAGTCAGATACGCCAGCAAACTTAACTCGGCTATTAAGTTAAAGCAATACATTCTAATGGCGATGCAGGAAAGGGGAATTAGCAAAGTTAAGGGGAATTATTCAACTATTTATCAGCAAACCAGACAGCCAGTAGTTCTCAAAGTAACACCAGAGGAATTGCCAGAAGAATATCAGCGAGTCAAAGTAGAAGCCAAGCTAAACGATCTAAAACAAGCTTTGAAGACTAGCAAAGATGAATTTCCTTGGGCTGATTGGGGAGACACTGAAATTAGTTTGGTAATCAGAATTAAGTAGAAAAACAAAAAGCAAAAGAAACAATAGTCTCGTGTTGAGGTTTGGGTGAAATTAATTAATTAAATATGAACTACTCACAACTCAACAGCCGAGATGAAGATGCTTTGTTTGCCCGCATTGAAGGTGAAAATGATGCGCTGACTCTAGAAACACCAAACTCTGATGACCACTATTATCTTACGGGTTGGCACAATACCAAAACTAGAATAGTCAATGGCGAACTTGATAAAGCTAACCTAGAATCTGAATCTAAAAAAAGTATCGACTTTGGCACTTTACAAGTGGCAGTAACCTACCTTTATTGGAATCTAGATTTCTACGAGTTCTGTCAACAAATTCTCCAGAAAGATGATTGGACTGAGGAGCGGATAGAAAACGATTATTACTGCCTGGAAAAGTGGGACAAATGGCGAGATTTGAATAGAGCATTACATTTGTTTGATTGCGAAACCCTAAAATGTATTATCGCTGTCCACGAACGAAGACAGAGAAACAAATAAATAATTAAGTCCTGTGGCTGGAACTGAAATTGATCCTAAAAGGCTTCAGCCACAAATAATTATGACTCTAAATAAATCTGACCTAACTCAATTCACTGGCACGACACGATATTACAAACATTTAACGGGACTTCTATACACGGATGGAGTTCAATATGTTGCCGAACAGGGAAAAGCTTATTGGCTCATTGATGCAATTGTTTCCTGGCAATTCGACCCCAATATTCAGAAAGACCCCATGCTACAAGATATCCAATTTTGGAAGCTGAAAGTTAATCAGGATAACTCTGCTGTATTGATTTGCGAACGGGATTCTGGAAATGTAGCAGTCACTCAAGAGATAAAACTAACCGATTTTTCCTTGCCTAAAATATCTCTCTATTTTACCCAAAACGTGCTGATGCTACCGAGCGAATATTAGGTTCGAGATTGTTTATGGTTCTAGCCATATAATATATACAAAATAGCTAGAACCGTAAATGGCGTACATTTGAACTAAGCCGAAGAGTCACCTCTCCGACTCGTCTGCAAAACTGGACGTGAAACTTTCGCCTCATCCAGCTTCTCAACAATCGGGTGCTTGTCATGCACACCTCCATGAACTTGGTCGTGGCAATGTTGGTGAAGCAAAGTTAAGTTATTCCATATATGGTTATGGCGATCACCGTCCAAATGGTGAACTTCCAAAAGATTACTCGACTCAAAATGAAGTCCACAATAGGAGCATTGACCCCTTTGTCGCTTCAACAATTGGGCAATATGAGTTGGTAACTCAGGATGACTACCTGTTCTTCTAGCCCAATAACTCCAGTCGCCATCAAACGGACTGCGATTTCCCCTAACTTTTATATGTCGCACGATGGGAGTTTGTGAGTGTGTGGCTAATTTCAGCAGTTGTTCACCTGACTTAGCTGCAAAGACCCACCCTCCACCACTGTTAACCAGCCAGTATCGGCTGGCTATCCATCTACCGCTTTTGTTTGAATGACGACGGTATGCCCAAGCGCGTAGTTTTTGGTATAGTAGAAAGTCCAAATGATTATAAACTTCCTGGCTGCACTGGGATGAATAATAGGCTAACCACCCCCGAATAATGGGGTTGAGATGGTCGATTAAAGCAGCTTGTGGTGCAGCTTTATGCCTTTGTATTACCTCCCGCAATTTACGAGACTGTCGTTGAATTGCTGTAGCACTCGGTTGAATAATGGTTTTAAATCCCTTCATTGATTTTCCTGACTTATATTTACTCATTTCATAAGAGCGAATGTTGAAGCCGAGAAAATCAAAGCCCACTTGTCCTTCAACCCGTTTGAGAGTATGACGGATGCGGGTTTTGCTAGGTTTCAATTCCAAATCCATCTTCTGCAACCATTTCTGAAGGTAGGGTTGAATTTGCTGGATAACTTCCAGTTTTTCATGAATCACCACAAGGTCATCAGCATAGCGAATTAGTTTTGCGCCTCAAAAGCGTTTGCTAATCCGATTTTCCATACCGTGTAAAGCAACATTAGCGAGTAAAGGAGATAGACTACCCCCTTGTGGTACGCCAGAAGCTATTTTGTGGTAATTCGCTCCATCCATCACGCCAGCTTTTAACCAAGCTCGGATTTGCCGAGCGATAAAAGGACTGGTTTTGAGTTTCTTCAGTAACGGTTGATGAGCGATTTTATCGAAGCACTTCGAGATATCTGTTTCTAAAATCCACTTGGGTTTATGACAGATATTTTGAAAGATTGCTACAATCGCGTCATGGCAGGAACTTCCAGGGCGAAAGCCAAAGCTATTAGCTTCAAATTTCGCTTCCCATTGAGGTTCTAGTGCCATTTTGAATAGAGTCTGTTTGGCTCTGTCGAAAATGGTGGGGATATTAAGAGGTCTTTTCTCCTCCGTTGAACCAGGTTTGGGAATCCAAACACGACGAGTAGGGGATGCTTTCTCCGTATTTAGCTTGAGATTTTGGACGAGAATCAGCCGTTGTTTGGTGGAGAGAGATTTCTTTCCGTCTACGCCTGCTGTTTTCTTGCCCTGGTTGTCTTGGCTAACCCTTCGTGTTGCTAACGTCCTGGCTACCCAGGATTTAATTAGGAGTCGTTGAAGTCGTCGAACTTTGCTTCGTTTGCCTAAACTTGAGGCTCGATAAATTTGCTTTTGCAACTTGAAAACCTTCCTCTCTAGCTTCTGCCAGGGGATGTCTCTCCATTCATACGTAGTCTTTAACTTGCTCATGACTTGTTCATTGCTACTGACAACTTTATCTTCCAGATTGCTGTGTCTCCGTCTGCATATGTTTGAGCTTTCCTCTAACCATTAGCTTATGAGACAATCCTTCCCTCATAAGACACCTAGCTGACTGCCTACTCTGATATCTGATGACTCAGAGAGTGCTTATGAGGGTTACTTCGTTCCCAATTTCTGTTTTCCGTCGAACTTAGGCTCTCACTTTCCACGCCTGTTTGTTGAGGATGCTTATCAAGTCGGCTCGGCAACCGCTTGCCTCTTATATCCTTTCCCTTTTTGGGCAAGCCCATTAACCTGTTTGAGCTTGTTCACGTTAATGATGGTTCAACCATGAGTTCACGCTAAGTTAGCCATATTCGACTTTGCTTGACGGGGTTCTCTAGACAAATTTAGAGTTACCGCCTTTTATCCCTGCTTCATAGGATTGAGAGTCAGTCTCCCCCATGAGGGATATGCTGTTTGTTACTCCAGCATCAGAAGAGTTGGAATTGTCCAAACTGGACTCACCACACAAAAATTGAGTTATCAAGGTTAATACCTTGACTCTGCTTTATTTCAAACCTCATTTGGTTTGACTTGGGCAGAAACGAATCACACGCCGACATACATATTGAAACGTGCCACATCTCTCTCTAACCCTCACCATTCATAGCTTTCAGATTTCACTGCCAAGCAATCTGTTCCACATCCCTTTGTAAGTCTTCACTCGTCCCGCGAACATAAACCATTGGGTAGTCCTAAAGAAATAAGGATATAGAATAAAAATCGTAGCACTTTTTATTTTTATGTCGTTAGATTGCCCATCATGTGAGTCGGAAAAAATTGTCAAAAACGGAAAAATACATAATGGCAAACACCCTCGACACTTCCTTCAAGTCGGTAAAACCGCCCAACGGAGTGTCTCGCAAAATTACAAGTGCCGTGACTGTAGAAGGCAATTCGTAGAAGATCCGCAAAATAAAATCATTAGTCAAGAAATCAAAAACTTAATTGACAAATTACTTTTGGAAAAAATTCCCTTGGCTGGAATCGCCAGAGTTACAGAGGTTTCAGAACCATGGTTACAGACCTATGTTAATGCCAAATTTGAGTCAATTCCTCAACAAGTTGAGATAAGAACTAAAAAAGCGGTGCGACCCCGCTGCGGTTTCCGCAGCTAGGGAACGCGCACCAAGGCAGGAAAACTAATAATTCAATGTGATGAGATGTGGTCTTTCGTGACCAACAAAGCTAATAAACAGTGGATTTGGCTAGCTTTGGACGTAAAAACCAAAGAGGTTGTTGGGGTTCATGTAGGCGATTGCGAAGCTAGCCGAAGGCATCGCTCGTCCAGTAACCTGCGATCCTCGCGTATATTTTATTAGTACTAGCGTTCTCGTTATATGTTCTAACAATGCCATCTCTCAAACCTAGATTCTGACTGACTTTGGCAGTGATGCCCCCACTGTCGGCAATGGTAATTCCTAGAATCAGTAGAGCGATCGCAATTCCTAATACCCACAACTCACCAGTCCGACCAGTTTTTAATCTCCGTCTAGGATTTGATTTGGGCAATATCTGTGCCAGTAGAGAATGAGTAATGAAGCGATGGGGAAAACGATCCTCTATCCAATTACTAATTGGATAGAGGATTTTGCCAATGGTACTGGTGGTGGTGTCGATATCAGGAATTTGTGAGCCAAGAATAGCCAAACCTAATGGTAAAGGTTGACCAGTTCCTAAAACTAAGGATATTCCGTAGCCTCTGCGATCGCGCAATGGGTAATTGCCATCATCTGAATTTTTGATATATCATTATTTCAAATTTTCAATTTATCTAGCCACTTTTGATAAATGGTGTAATTATTTTTATTTCAATCTAGGTCACAAGATTTATTAGTATATCTTGAAGATCGACAATATTCCTATCAACTAGGCAAGATCTAAGAATTTCAAATTGATTATTAGCTAGCTTACCTCTAAGTATTTCTTCTTCTTCATCATTCTCAATATCTTTAACTATTTCGCAAATAATAATTTCCTCATTTATTTCTTCAATTATATATTCCTGACCAACAAACTTTTTTTGTTTGGTTGATTCCAGAATTTTTATAGCAATTATTATCAAACGATTAAATTCTTTAGTTTGTTTTTCTAACGTATTTTTTATAACATTTAAATCTTCAATTCTCAAATCACTTTGTATTAAGTTGTTTTTAATTTCTAAGATTTTTCTAGCTTTGTATCTATTTAATGATTTACAATCCTTATTATTGTAATTTGGATAAAATTCAATATAAAAACAACTATTATCTTTATACATCTGAACAAGAGGAAGCTCGTTAACTTCATTAACTTCATTGGAATTATTAAACAAGCTGAAATTTCCCTTGCATCTAATCTATAGCCTCCATATTTATCGATAAGAATCTTGGAATAGCTAATAATTTCACCTTCCAAATTACAAATATTAATAAACTTTTTAGTTAAAGGAGAATCGCATTGTTTAAGACAAGCATATTGTGCTAAAGTTAAATCACTTATAGGAACTCCTTTCATTCCTTGTGAGGAAATATATACATCGTTAGCTTTTACTTCACTAAAATTAGTTTTTATAAATGTAGTTCCAAAAATAGAACATTTATTCATGACAGCTTTCTCAAGAGAAGCTCGATTTAAATTAGCTTCTACTAGCTGTACATCAAACAGATTGGCGCAGCTAAGATTGGCTTGCTTTAAATTTGCTCCTGAAAGATTAACATTATAAAGATGTATTTTCTCCATATAAGCCTCTTCCAAAGTTACTTCTGTGAAATCTGAATCCGAGATACTAGCTTCATTTAAATTAGCTTCTCTTAAAATAGCTCTTGAAAAACTAGTATCCTTAATCTTAATATTTTTCAAATTTGCGCTTGAAAAATCTGCTCCATCAAAAGAACCTCCCTCAAGATTAGCTCTTTCTAAGTTTGCTTCAACTAGGCTTGTATGCCTCATAGATATAAAAAATCCCTGAAAACCCGCTAAATTAGCATGACCTAAATCATATCCGCTTAAATCACCATATTTTTCAGATTCTAAGTAAATACTTGATAACTGTGGAATAATATGAGGATTTCTCTTTCTCCAGCTATTCCAAGCTCTTGCTCCTTTTTTCAGTATTGAGAAATGCCGTTTGTTATAAGTAAGAGTTTTATTTTCTATATCCAGTTCGTTAAAGCTAAATGTTGGTTTTTTAATAAATTCCATCAACTCTTCAAAAGACATATTAATCAATGAAGCAATTTTAGGAAAATGTATTCTGTCTGGAGTTTGCTCCCCCTTCTCCCAACGAGCTACTGTTGACTGATTAACTGAAGGTTCAAATAGCTGACCAAAATCACATAGAATTCAAGGAAAGTTTTATCCTCTTCAAAGTGAAGAATGGGTTGAAACTGTTAAACAATTAACTCATTGTGAGCTAATTTTTCTCTACTATGTAAGCTCTCTAGATCCAGACAACAAAAAGATTTCTCTAACACTCGTTCAGATTGCCAAGGATTTCTCTGTAGATAAATCTAAAATGTACCGTTCTAGTATTGGTAGAGCTTTAAAGTTAATAGCTTAATAGCTTTAAAACTCAAACGGAATATTTCAGTAGTTAAAGAAGAAAAGGGTATAACTTCAACAATATTGTGTGTTTTTTAAACTATGTCAACTTTCTACTTCTTCTGCAAAAAGAGATAGAAAATTAGTTGAAAAAACTGTCGAAATCAGTGACACCTCAATTTAAAGATAATTTCAGTTTACCCTATGCCCAGGCTCTACAGCCATTAGTGTTGCCGATTTTGTGCTAATAATTTGTTGAAGTTTGCCCCGTACCGAATCAAGCGAGGTAAATCATGTTGAATAATAAAGATCGTTCCTTTAGATTAAAGCGATCGCAGAATCTGACTGGGTTAGTGGCATTTCAAAAAGTGCTACAGCTAACTCAAGCCAAAACAAACAATCGAGAATTGTGGTTGAAGCTGGGACACAATTTGTTTTTGGTAGGAGATTACGATTCCTCTGGACGATTTGGTGTCTGGCAAACTTTAGGAAAAAAGACAAATAGAGTTAAAACTCACTATCATCCTGACTGCTGGGAGTTTGTTTCTAACTGGTGCAGAAATAATGATGGTGGTGTCTTTTTTATTCCTACCCAACCTATAGGATATCCTCTTAAGGATTACATTAAATTTAGCGATGACATTGCAGCCGAATTGGATGATGGTACTCAGATAGAGCAATGGGATAAAATAGAGGAGTTTATCGAGCTATCGGGACTAAAGCCAGCATATATCATTCACAGTGGTTCTAAATCCTATCACCCGCACTGGAAAGCCACTAAACACCTTCCGATAGAACAGACTATTTATCTAAGAAGGTTACTTTGTATTGCCTTGAATTCCGACCCCGCAGTTACCAATCCTCACCAACCAATGCGGATGGCTGGATTTTACCGTCGTGAGAAAGATCGAGAGCAAACTCTCTGTTATTGGAGCGATCGCACTTTTAGCTATGATGATCTGATAATAGGATTTAAGGCTTATTTTACAGCTAATAATATTAGCTTTCCAGAGCATATATCCGACGATCGCTGGCGGTTGTGGAAGCGATTGGGAAATGAAGTATTAACTCTGACTGAAGCCAAACTGTATCCTCGATCTCAGGCGATCGAGTTTCCCGTTGTATCTAGCATTTATCAAGGAGAAATCCCTTTAACCCAATGTCTTTCTCAAGCCAATCAAGAGGCTTTATCTGGAGTAAACAGCGAGCGCAATATTACAGGATACGCTCTTGCTTGTGACTTAATTGGTTGTCAGTCATGGCTGAATAATAATGGCTATCGTTGTGATGGTGACTCCTATCAATTATTTATTAGCTATTGTCTCAACTGTAGTAGTGGTAATGGTTGGAATCAATTTGAATGGGATGCTATTTGGCGTTCGGCACTTTTAAATAATCCTAATTCTGCTAGGAAAAGTGAGGGGTTAACCAAATTTATTCACTGGTATCGTTGGGAACACGATGCCGAATATAAACAGGCTGCTGTTAAACGGTGGAAAGAGAAACAAAAATCTCATAACAAGACCATAAGTAAAGAGGAGTGGGATCTAAAGTTTGGCTCTAGATCGTTATTCGAGAAGATCGAAGGCGACCTCAAAAGATACAAGCAACAAACTAAGAAAAGATTATCTGCTTGGGGTTTCTCTCAAGAGCAAGTTAAGGGTTATCAACAAGCTTTAATTAGTCCTAATTACTACAAAACCATCTTACCGCTTAGATACTTGGCAAGATACTGGTAAATGCACGTTTGATGCCAGTGATACTGGTACTGGAAAATCCTTTGACGCGGGAAGAATAAATTTAGCTCAGTTTGATTGCAACCGCGCTTTCCATATTAACGTGAGTTCGGGATAAGAGAAGGGACAGGTAGTAAGCTGAAAATAACGACAAATTCAGTAAACCTGCCCTATGTTCAGTTTAGAAGAATTATTTTGTTCTGTTGACGATTTTTGCTCTAATTTTGAGCTTGGCTGGAAGCAGCAGCTATTGACACAGGGAAAACGTCGTCTTCGTAATCGCCGATTAAGTTTGAGTGAAATTATGGCGGTGGGGGACGCTGCTTCGTAAGCAGCTTGTCCAACCACCGCGTTGACTATAGAAATAGCATTTCATTTGTCTGCCTACAAAACTTTCAAGACATTTTACCTAGAAATTGTTAGCTTCTATTGGCGCGAGGCTTTCCCAAACTTAGTCAGTTATAACCGTTTTGTCGAATGGCAACCAAGCACTCTAATTCCTTTAATGGCATATCTTCGCTCCCGTTTAGGAGCAAGTACGGGAATCGGATTTATTGATTCAACGAGTCTAAAAGTCTGTCACAATCGACGTATTAAACAGCATCGAGTTTTTCAAGCAATCGCTGAAAGAGGAAAAACATCCGTAGATTGGTTTTATGGTTTCAAACTTCATTTGGCAATCAATCACAAAGGAGAATTATTAAATGTAGCTTTAACAAAAGGAAATATTGACGACCGTAAACCTGTTAAAGAATTACTTCAAGGGCAGTTTGGTCAGTTTTTTGGCGACAAAGGTTACATTTCTGCACCTTTAGCGCGCGACCTGAGAGCTTCTAACGTCATACTAGTGACTAAATTCAAGAAGAATATGAACAATCGATTGATGACGATGCTGGACAAACAACTATTACGAAAAAGAGCAATCGTTGAATCTGTGATTGAACAGTTAAAGCATATCAGCCAGATCGAACACTCTCGTCATCGTTCACCTACTAACTTTGTCGTTAATTTGCTGGCTGGCTTAGTTGCAAGCTCGCCATCGCTCTAAAAAACCGTCTATTGCCATTGATGACTTCGTTTTATCTGCTTCTGCTTAACCCGAACTCACGTCATATTACTAGCGATCCTAGAAATCCCAGTACAAGTACTTTAGCCAATTGGGATTATCTCGATGGCAGGCATGGAGGATTAACTAAAGATGTCCGAGGTAAATTGAGAGTAGCCAAAGTCGATGATGGCAAGACTATTATGGCTAATTGTGGTCGGACTGAAACTATAACGGCTCTTAAAAATGCCTCAGTAAATGGTGCTGATAGCGCAGAATTGATTTGTCGGGGTTGTAATTGGTATGAAGCTTGTAAAGGTGGTTATGTATTTGGCTATTTATCCTCTCGACAAGAAGTACTGCAAAAAGCTTTGATACGGACACATCCCTTTAGTTTGCCCCATCCAGATAATTTTAAAGAATATGGCGATAGTCTCCTGATTTGGGATGAATGGACATCTATTCTGACCAATACTCGGCAAATTAAGGTAACTCAACACGATCTACTCAAATTGGCAGCTAATTTGCTGCTAGAAGCTCCCCAAGTCTTGAATCAGCTACAGCCAATACTTACTACTTTGGGCAGGTTATTTAAAGCAAAACCCCCTACTCGCTTTGGTTGGAATCATCAGGCTTTGATGCAGGAATTTCCTACTTTACCCGAACATCTAGATAAAACAGCAATCCTCAATGCTATTGAGCCAGATTTAAGCGTTCTTAACCCCACTGCTGAATATGGAGAAGATATTAATAATTTACCCTCATCTGTCAGGAAAAAGTTTAATGACTCTGACGCTCAAACTGCTCAACACATAACCGATAATGTTCTCAAGCAATGGCTAATGCCCTTTTTAGATATTTTACAAGGAGAAGTAGGATATATTACTTTATCTAAAAGTACTCTAACTATTACTACCCCCAATCAACATCTGGTAAACATTGCCAATGCGGTTAAAAAAAATATTTTTCTTGACGCTACGGGATCGATAGAAGAGCTTGCTTTGTTGTTGGGTGTTGAGATTAGCGAGATTGACTATATAGCCGTCAAACCTAGTTCTGGAGCTAAAATCAGGTATGTTCAAATAGCGGGAATGGGACGTTTGGGACAGCATCGAGGTGATTACCAACAGCAGCAGGTAGAAGTAGTAATCAAGCAGTTACTTAAAGATAGTCCCGATGCAGGAGTAATTCGATTTAAGAGATACGCTACCGAGCAAGATTTTCGCTGGTTTATTGAGTCTCGCGGAGTCAATGATGCTGAAAACCTCAACACTTTAATTCTCGATGGTATTCCCTGTCCTAATCTAGCTAGTTTAGCTGCTGTTTTTACCTGTCTATACAGACGACAGCCTGAAGTTGGTACACAAGAGGTTAAATATCCTCTTAAGTTAACTAATTCCTTACCTCCAGATATTAATCCTTACTTTGAGATGAAAGTTAGCAGTGACGAGCAATTTAATCGATTTGTGCGCCGTCGGATACTGGCTAATCTCCATCAAGGTTGGGGTAGATTAAGAGCCAATCGCCGAGTGGGAGAGGATTTAACAGTTTACATTTTGGGAGATTATCCCTTAGATGTGACTGTAGAGTTAGTCAAAGCAGTCGATATTACCCCTGATGCTGCGACTAAAATCGAGAAGTTGGAAATGGCTTTAAAAGGAGCAGTAGCTCAACTGCATTCTGAGAGTAAAAAGATTACTCAGCAAGCCATAGCCAAGCTTACAGGCTATTCTCAAGGATATATATCTAGGTTTAGAGAATTATTACAAACCCTAATAAAATCTTTTAGTAGCAAAAGTAATAATTCAATCTCCCCTGATGCGGAGGTGGTGCGGATAGCTACCGAACACTTACCTCTAGCGAATACAGAGGATTTGGCATCAGAGATCTTTAACTTTAGCGGAGTGTTAGATTTATGGGATTGGATTGGACTGTGGGAATCTGCACCAGCTTCGACTCAAATAGATATTTTGAAAAAATTGATTTTAGCTTTACCAGCTAGAGATTTAGAGCAGTTAAGCCAAATAACAACTATATCTTGCTCTTGGGAAAATAGTGTCTAAGAAAATTAAGTTTATAAAAGATTTGGTGGTTCAAGATTAGCGAAGTTAGTAGCTCCATAATGCTTATCTATCATCTTGGCTGAAGTTCCTGTCCACCTTCCGATTACCGTACTATTGTAGTGGGCTTCAAGGCACATAGTAATAAATGTGTGTCTTGTTTGATAACTTTTTCGATAGGGAATATTGGCTTTCGCTAAGATTGATTTCCATGCACGGCTAGAAAAATTACTATGGTCTAAATATTTTCCCTTGGGACTGGAAAAGATAAATGAGTCTAGTTGTACTGAATTTGGTTTGATTTGTGCCAGAATTGCTTGTAGTTGAGAATTAATGGAAAAGTCTCTTTTTTTCTGAGTTTTTAATCCTTGTTTACATACCAACCCCTCTTCAGAAATAACTACAGATTGTCGAAACTGGACTGCTTTTAAATTTATGTGTTTCCATTGCAAAGCAATTGCTTCTGAGGGTCTACATCCAGTCAAGAACAAAAATTGAACGTAAGGAGTATAGAAAGAATAATAGCGATCGCCAGCAAAAGTTTGAATAATCAAATCTCTTTCTTCTCTAGAAAAGGGTTTTATATCGGCATATTCATCCGTTCCTTTGGGTAAAGTAATTGTCATCTGATCAAAAGGATTGGCTTCTAGAAGCTTCTCTTTGACTGACCATTTACAGCAAGCCTTTATTTGAGTTAGACAACGCTTTGCCGTATCAACAGATTTGTGTTTTAATAGCCAATCGCGAATGACCGATGCTTGATCTAAAGAGCGAGTAGGTAAATTGGAGATATGATTGCCATGTCTTTTAAAATCTTTGGCAAAAGTACTGGGGCTGACTTGGGGTTTTTTAAACTCACTATATTTTTTCCATAGTTCGTCTAAATTCGGCAATGACTGGTTTGTTTCTTCAGAAGAAAGATTATTTTTTTCTCTTTCAGAAGCCGATTTATACTTTTCTAAAGTGGTATCAAATTTTTCTTTCAAAATATCTTGTTCGATTTCTGCTGCTTTTAATTCGGCAAATCTTCGATTGATAAGAGTATCGGCTAGACCTAAAGAGATATAGTGACGCTTACAACCAAAACGAAAACGTAACTGTAGGCGGTCGTGAGAGTTAAAAACTACTACCGAACCTTTAGTGGATTTGCGTGAAGAGGATTTGGATTGCATTGCAGGAGTTAAGTGTAATTACATCTCAACTCTAATAAAAATTACACCCAATTTACACCCAATTTTTGCTCTAACTTACTGAAAAATACCCAAACAATTGAAATACTTAAAACGGCTGGAGCTTTGAGTATGCCACTTGCAACCTTTGGAGGAAGCTGTATTCGCTTATTGTACATTCAATAATTAAATGTCGCAACTTAAAAAAATGATGTCGTTATGGTAAACATCCTCAAAAGCTTTCTGCTTAAGCATTGTATTGTTATTTAGACTATTTTTCCGTTTCTTCTTTTCTCTAGTTGTTTTCACAATTTATTTGTCGTAAACACAACTATTTCAATATTTATATGTCGGATATTTTTCTGAGCAAGCTTTTCTGATCTTGTAAAGTTTAATAAATTAGGTGTCGTAAATTTGATAAAATTTTGGTACTATTTGAACAAAATAGTAATTTTGAATTAATTGATTTCTAATTCAATTAATTTCAGTACTGGTCATGTTAACCAAAAACTCTGAAGATACACACTCTAATAATAAAAATCGATTGCCATCTGACGATTTAATAACCGATGACGTTAGGTTAAAGATGGAGATAATTCAAAGTTTGACTGAACCATGCGATCGCGCTACCTACAGCAAGAGAAAAAAAGCAGCAGCAAAGAAATTAGGGATATCAATTCGCTCTGTAGAAAGACTGCTGAAGAAGTATCGCGAGCAAGGATTAGTGGGATTAACCAAAACCCGTTCTGATAAAGGTCATTATCGTATTGGAGAAGATTGGGAAGACTTTATTCTAGAAACCTATAAACAAGGCAACAAAGACGGTAGAAGAATTACTCGCCATCAAGTATTTCTCAAAGTTAAAGGGCGAGCTTTGCAACAAGGATTGAAGAAAAAAGAATATCCTTCTCATCAGACTGTCTATCGCATCTTAGATCGCTTTATAGAAGAAAAACAGAAAAAACTCAAAGCCCGTAGTGCTGGATATACTGGCTCTAGATTAACCCACATGGCTCGTGACGGTAGAGAGTTAGAAGTAGAATGCAGTAATGATGTTTGGCAATGCGACCATACTAGATTGGACGTTAGATTGGTAGATGAATACGGAGTATTGGATCGCCCTTGGTTGACAATTATCATTGATTCCTATTCGCGTTGTCCGATGGGATTTTATCTAGGATTTGATGCGCCTAGTTCTAACATTGATGCTTTGGCTTTACGTCACGCTATCTTTCCCAAACACTATAGTTCGGAGTATCAACTAAAAAACGAGTGGACTAGCTATGGTAAACCCAACTACTTCTACACCGACGGCGGAAAAGACTTTCGTTCGATTCACATAACAGAACAAGTAGCGGTAGAACTAGAATTTAGTGGTGCTTTAAGAAGAAGACCATCAGACGGTGGAATTGTAGAGCGATTCTTTCGTAGTTTGAACGATCGCGTTTTGCGCGAACTACCAGGATATACGGGTAGAAACGTTCAAGAAAGACCAAAAGATGTAGATAAAAATGCTCTGCTGACAATCGAAGACTTAGAACAAATTTTAGTGCGCTACATAGTTGACGAATACAACCAGAAAACCGATGCTCGCAGCCAAAACCAGAGTCGAATGGAGCGTTGGGAGGCAGGGCTATTATTCGATCCTTATCTTTTTGATGAGCGAGAATTAGATATTGCTTTAATGAAACAGGAAAGGCGAAAAGTTCAAAAGTATGGAACGATTAATTTTGAAAGCTTAGTATACAAGTCAGAACACTTGAAAAGCATGGCTGGAGAAATTATCTCCATACGCTACGATCCTCAAGACATTACGACAATTCTAGTTTACGAACATCTTCCTGACTCCACAGAACAGTTTCTCGATTATGCTCACGCGCAGGGGATTGAAGATAGGACATTATCTCTCAGGCATCTTCGAGCTATTAAGCAAGCTCTTCGCGATGAAAGTGAGGAAATTAATAATCAAGCTATTTTGGCAATGTTAGATCGAGAAGAATTTGTAGAAGAAACTGCTGCTCGCAATCTTCAACAACGCCGCCAGAATGCCCATCAGACTGTAAACCCTGTTAAATCATTGGTTGAGAAGCTAGACATAGCCGAGCCAGAAGTAACGGACTTGGAGGTAAACGATGAAGAACTAGAACTACCACCTCCATTAAAAGTCCAATATATGGACGATTTATTTGAAGAAGATTAAATGAACTGAAATAATGACCAACACTCAAACTATTGCTAATCAATTTGGTGACTTTGAACCACCTTCTGCCGAAATTCAAGCAGAAATAGAACGCTTAAGTCGTCAACCCTATCTTGAATTAAAGCGAGTTAAAAATTGTCATAGCTGGATGTATGAATTGTTAATGTCCAAGAGTACAGGACTTTTGGTGGGTGAATCTCGTTCGGGTAAAACAGTGACTTGCAAGTCTTTTGCTGAAAGATACAATAAATTTAAGTCTGGCAAAGGTAAAAGAATAAAACCCGTGGTTTATATTCAAATTCCCGTAAGTTGTGGTTCTAGGGAATTTTTTATCAAAATTCTCAAAGCATTGAATAAGCCCACCAATGGAAATGTTTCCGATCTTAGAGAAAGAACTTTGGATGCCTTAGCAATTCATCAAGTTGAAATGTTGATTGTAGATGAAGCCAACCACCTCGAACAAAAAACCTTCTCCGATCTTAGACACGTTTACGATGAAGATGAGCTAAATTTAGCAGTATTGCTGGTAGGTACGACAAACCGTTTGCACGCAGTAATTAAACGCGACGAGCAAGTTGAGAATCGCTTCTTAGAAGAATACGAACTAGATCGCCTCGATGATAAGGAATTTAAACAAATGGTAGCGATCTGGGAAAGAGATGTTTTGCAGCTACCCGAACCCTCTAATCTTACTAAAGGGAAATTATTTAGTGATTTAAAAATAGCTACGAAAAAATTAGTTGGTAGATTAGACATGGTTTTGCGTAAAGCTGCCATTAGATCTTTACGTCAGGGTCATCAGAAAGTCGATCTTGAAATTTTGAAGCAAGTAATATCTTCAACCAAATGGTCTTATGAAAGAAAAAGTAAGAGAAAATAATCACTATTGGCTAACCAAAGTTGAACCATTGGAAGGAGAAAGCATTAGTCATTTTTTAGGCCGCTTTCGACGGGCTAAGGGTAATAGATTCTCTGCTGCTAGCGGTTTGGGAGAGGTAGTAGGTTTAGGTGCGGTTTTGGCAAGATGGGAAAAGTTCTATTTCAATCCCTTTCCTACTCAGCAAGAGTTAGCAGCTTTGGCTGAGATAGTAATGGTGGATGTCGATCGCCTGAGACTAATGTTTCCACCAAAGGGAGTTACGATGAAATGCAAGCCCACTTTGTTGTGTGCTGCTTGTTATCAAGAAAAACCCCATCACCGAATTGAATGGCAGTTTAAAGATAAAAGAGGATGCGATCTCCACAACGTTCGTTTTTTAGCTAAATGTATTAACTGCGGTACTGCTTTTTTGATTCCTTCTCAGTGGGAAATCGGCGAATGTCAGCATTGTGGTTTGCAGTTTAGGAAAATGGCTAGACATCAAAATAAAATAAACAATTAAGTTTATTGCTAAAAAAGTTTTTTCAGTATTCCTACTAATTTAACTACTCGTAGCATTAGAGCCGGCAGTTACCAGGGTTAGAAAACAAGGTTATTTTTCAAAGATATTCAAACTAACCTATATTTTTCCCAGCGCAGAGATTTTGAACACGATCTACGGCGAGATGGTGTTCTGTTTGAAAGTGAATTCTAATTGACTAATTAAAGCGTTTAAAATTGCAGATTGCTGATATCAATAGTACATTCGTATAATAACTTCAATGAGATATTTAGTCGCGTTAGTAAATTGCTGATATGCTGCTGAAAAACTCGCTACGCCAATCTTTTTTGGGTAAACTGTTTTCAATTGAGAAAAGCAATGATTTTAGGAGAAGCAGGATGAAATTATACTGGTCGGTCATTCAACAGTTAGATCCAATCAAAGAGAGCAACTGTGTTTGATGTAAAATTCAAACAGCAAAGAATTTTACTCAACCTTTACCAAAATCTTAATTAGAATAGTTTTTATATAGTCCGATGAGAGAGATTAAAGCCAAATTCAGTGTCGCAGCTCTCAAGGTAATAAGTCTGTCAAACATCGAGTCTCGTCGTCTCGGACACAATTTCGTTGGCAGCGAACAACTACTGTTGGGAATTTCAGAGGAAGAAACCAATCAAGCCTCAATATATATCTCATCGGTTGCTCTGACCACAGATGTTTTGAAAGAGAGAATTGAGACACGTATTGGTAGAGGAGCGGGATTCGTAGCTTCAGAAATCCCCTTTACTCCAAATGTTAGAAGAATTTTTGCTTTGGCTGACGACTATACCCAAAACAATGCGATAATCGCGCCAGAACATTTGATGCTGGGAATTTTAGACTTAGGTGAAGGTGTGGCTGTTAAATTATTACAAGACTTAGCAGTAGACACAGAAGCATTTCGCTCGCATCTAATCGAAACTCTTCCGCAAAGCAATTTGTTTAATTGTGTTGAGAGCAGTCGCAGTTATGCAATAGAAAGTGTAGACCTCTTTGACGAAGCCATTCGGGTCACAGCTTTGCCGCAAGAAAATGGACGTTGGGCTTGTAGTATTAGCGGAATCGATTTGGTTCGACCTATATCGACCTATGCCGATACCAAACAAAGCGCGATCGCACAGAGTTTAAGACAGTTAGCTACCAAGCTCGAACTAAAACTCGACTCATAACTTATTTTCCCAGGCTCTATACGAAAAATGAACTCTGAGTTATTCAACGATTTCTGTCGCCGAGGCACTGAAGGTAAACTAGAACTCATCGAGGGCAAGCTGATTGTCGGCAACACCATAGTTGGCAGTCGTCTATTGTTACGACAGGTTCTTCAAGGTTGGGGAGCAGAAGCAGCAGTAGCTCTAGCTCCAATATCTCTCTGGATTAAAGCTTTAGCAGCCAGCATGGAACTCGATCAATTAGAAATTAATGAAGACGATCTACGTAGCACTTTACTCGACTTAAAAGCGATCGCTATATCTATAGAATACCGAGCAGAAGATTTGACAGCGGGTTACGGCAAAAATAACTACGACCATAACTCGCTACAGCAGAAGCTAACTACAGCACTTTGGCAGATTGGTGAATCTCTAGGAGGAACGGTTCTAGGTCGTGATTTTGTGATGCGCCTCGGCGATAATGGCTTTACTCCCGATCTCGTATTTATCGCTCGCGAACATTTACACCAGCTAAAAGCCTACTATTTAGATGGCGCTGCCGATTTGGTTATAGAAGTGATTCTCCCTGGTCATAGCTATGCCGATAAGGTAGCTAAAAAAGATTACTATCAGGCGGGTGAAGTAAAAGAATACTGGATAATCGATCCTCAAAACGAACAAATCGAATTTTGGCATAACCTGGATGGTAAGTTTCACCAGCAGCAGCTAGAACTCGACGGATGCTACCGACCTTCTAACATACCTGGTTTAGTATTCTTGACTTACCGACTCTGGCAAGAAGCAAGATTCGACCTAGAGTTATTTCGCTTAGAAGTTGCTCCGAGTTCTGACAGCTCCAAGATACATTTCCCTGAGAATGGATTGGGTTGGGGAGAACTGCCGTTTCAGCCTGAGATACAGTTAAAACCTACTCCTATTAGTTTCGAGCAGTATATTTGCTGGAGTCCCGAAGCCAAATTTGAATTCTTCGAGGGCAAACCAGATATTGGTGGCAAAACAGGCATTCGCAATCTCATCGGAATGCTGCTGATGACTTTTGGTTTGACCAGTAGTATTAAGGTGTTACCGCCTACCGTGTGGTGCGATGCTTTATTCAATAGATTGAATTTAGAACGACTAGATGAGCAGCGTAAAACCGAGTGGTGGCAAAAAGCACGGGAGGTTGCTGCAATTATCAGAGAAAGCTTTGCTCCTAGTAGGATTGGTGTAATTGGCGATTTGACTAAGCCCGAACCGCTGTCATACTGGTCGGAGATTACTTTGGTAGTTTGGGGTTTATCGGAGGACAAAAGATGGGATATTTATTCTTCTTTGAGAGAGATTAATGAAGATGTACCGCTATCAGTTATTGATGTCGAACGAGATTATCTAACTGACGAACAGGAAAGAAATATCGAGTCGTCATTAGTAGAGATCTGAAAGAGAAATGTATTGTTACCTAAACCCAAAGCAAGAACTTCAATACCTTATAGATAACTAAAATGCTGTTGACTATCACTACTACCCATCAACCCGCTACAGACTTGGGTTACTTACTCCACAAACATCCCGATAAATGCCAGACCTTTTCCCTATCGTTTGGTAAAGCACATGTATTCTATCCAGAGGCAACCGTAGAACGCTGCACCACTGCCTTGCTTCTAGACATTAATCCCGTAGAATTAGTTCGGAACAAATCATGGCAAGCTCAAACACTAGCTCATTACGTTAACGATCGCCCCTATGTTGCATCTTCGTTTCTCAGTGTGGCGATCGCCGAAGTTTATCGCACGGCACTAGCAGGACGCTGTAAAAACTTACCAGAATTGGTATCTCAGCCTATTCCCTTAACCGTACATATACCCGTTTTGCCCTGTCTTGGTGGTTATAATTTTCTACGTCAACTATTCGAGCCTTTGGGATATCAAGTAGAAGGACGAGTAATACCTGGCGACGAAACATATACCGAAGACTCTAACAGCATTTATATCGACGCGACTCTGACTAATACAGTCAGACTTAGCGACTTACTTAGTCATCTTTACGTTTTAATTCCCGTATTAGATGAGGATAAGCACTACTGGGTAGGTGAAGCAGAAATCGAAAAACTACTGCGATATGGAAAAAGCTGGCTCAACGATCATCCCATTCGAGATAAAATTACCCAGCGATATCTCAAACGCAGAAAACTACTAACTCGAATTGCTTTAGAAAGGTTAACCGAAGAAGACGGTAAAGATGTTGAGGTAACAGATACGGAAGACGAGCGTCAAGAAACAGCACTCGAAAAACCAATTAGTCTCAACAGCGTGGTTCTAGATGCGGAAACAAGTACATGCGGACAAGTCCTTTGTGCCTATCCCACGCTCAACCAACAGCGATTAGGAACAGTTACCGCTACCTTGAAAAATTACAACGTAAAGCGGGTTATCGACCTCGGTTGTGGTGAAGGCAAACTGTTACAGTATTTGCTCAAAGAACCAAATATTAAACAGATTACGGGGGTAGATGTCTCCTATCGCGCTTTAGAAATAGCTAGCAAAAGGTTAAGACTCGACGAACTACCGATACATCAGCAGGGAAAGATTCAACTAATTCAAGGGTCGCTGGTTTATCGCGATCGCCGTTTTACGGGTTACGACGCAGCTACACTAATAGAAGTAGTCGAACATCTCGACTTAGACCGCCTTGCTACTTTAGAAAGAGTCTTGTTTGAATTTGCCCGACCCAAATTAGTTATTGTGACCACACCCAATATCGAATACAATGTCCGTTTTACTCTAGTCGAAGGTAAGCTACGCCACCGCGATCATCGCTTTGAATGGACGCGACAGGAGTTTCAAGATTGGGCAAATCGTGTCGCTCAAAAGTTTGACTACCAGGTCGAGTTGAGCGGTATTGGAGATGTCGATCCAGAAGTAGGTGCGCCGACTAGTATGGGGGTGTTTGTCAGATGAAACTAACCTTTCCCGAACTATCGTTAATCGTCTTAATTGGCGCATCGGGTTCTGGTAAGTCTACCTTTGCTCGCACCCATTTTAAAGAGACAGAAATACTCTCATCAGACTATTTTCGCGGTGTAGTCTCCGACGACGAAACCGACCAAGCTGCTACTAAAGATGCCTTTGACGTATTGCACTACATTTTAGCCAAACGCTTGGCAGCAGGAAGACTGACGGTTATCGATGCTACTAACGTCCAACCCGAAAGCCGCAAACCATTATTAAAGCTAGCCAAACAGTATCATTGTTTTGCCGTTGCCATAGTTTTAGACGCGCCTGAGTCTATTTGTCAGCAGCGCAATCGACAAAGACCAGATCGCCAGTTTGGTAGTCATGTAGTTCGCAATCAGGTTAACAGTTTGAAGCGATCGCTCCGCAACCTCAAACGAGAAGGCTTTCGCTTTATCTATACTCTCTCTTCAGAAGCAGAAATCGATACTGTTGAAGTGGAACGACAGTTGATGTGGACTAACCGCAAACACGAGTATGGTCCTTTCGATATCATCGGAGACGTTCACGGTTGTTGTGATGAGTTGGAAAAGTTATTAGGCGAACTTGGTTATGTTGCTAATGAAAGTAACGCCATAACTCACCCCTTCTGGCAGTTTCCTACCTATACCCACCCCCAAGGTCGCAAAGCCCTATTCCTTGGAGATTTAGTAGATCGAGGCTCTCGCGTTCTAGATACCCTCAAGCTGGTACACAACATGATGGTTGCAGATTCTGCACTTTGTATTCTGGGCAATCACGAAAACAAATTAATGCGAAAGCTCAATGGCAAGAAAGTAAAAATCAATCATGGTTTGGAAAATACCTTAGCCGAGATCGAAGCCATGCCTCTAAAACAGCATCAGGCAGCAACCGAAGAGATTCAAACTTTTCTACGTTCTCTAATCAGTCACTATGTTTTAGATGAAGGACGCTTAGTAGTGGCTCATGCAGGACTGCGAGAAGAATTACAGGGTAGAGGTTCGGCTTACGTTCGTAATTTTGCTCTCTATGGCGAAACTACAGGAGAAATAGACAGCTTTGGATTGCCAGTACGCTATGAATGGGCATCAGAATATCGAGGAAACAGTCTGGTAGTTTACGGACACGTTCCTGTAGTCGAGGCGCAATGGCTAAATAACACTGTCGATATTGATACGGGCTGTGTCTTTGGCGGTAAATTAACCGCCCTGCGCTATTCCGAACGAGAGTCAGTTAGCGTCGAAGCAGCTAGGGTTTACTGCCAACCCATCAAGCCTTTAGATGCCGAAACCAATAATTTCAGCCTCCAACAAAAGCAAGACGATGTGTTAGATATTGCCGATGTTACGGGCAAGCGTTTTATTGCTACCAAACTCAACCGCCAGATTACCATCCGAGAATCACAAGCAACTGCTGCTTTAGAAGTGATGAGTCGCTTTGCGGTCAATCCCAAGTGGCTGATCTATCTACCACCTACCATGTCTCCCGTAGCAACTTCTAAATTACCTAACTTGTTGGAACATCCCATAGAAGCTTTTGACTATTACCGAAAACAGGGAGTTGAAACGGTTATTTGTGAAGAAAAGCACATGGGTTCTCGCGCTGTAGTTATTGTTTGTCGAGATTCTCAAGCTGCTGCTAAAAGATTCGGTCTTGAAGATAGTAGTTTTGGGATTTGCTACACCCGAACGGGTAGACGCTTTTTCGCTCGCGAAGCACTAGAAAGCGCATTACTAACTCGCCTCAATACGGCTCTGACTGACAGCAACTTCTGGAACAATTTAGATACAGATTGGGTTTGTCTCGACTGCGAATTGATGCCCTGGTCGGCAAAGGCACGGGAACTACTCAAGCAGCAGTACGTTCCTGTAGGAGTAGCAGCTAACCAAGGATTGAGTGCGACGGTTGACTGTTTGCAACAGGCAAGTAATAGAGGTATCGATGTTGGTTCTCTATTATCTCAGTATCAACAGAAACAAGATTTAGCAGAGAAGTATGTTAATGCCTATCGTCAATACTGTTGGTCGGTAAATAAGATCGAGGATCTCAAATTAGCACCGTTCCATATTTTGGCAACCGAAGGCAAGGTTCATACCGATAAAACTCATATCTGGCATCTGGAACAAATTGCGGAGATCTCTGAGGGTGATTCGGAAATATTATTAGCAACTAACTACAAAGCTATCGATCTCAACAACGAAGCCGAATGCCGAGGGGGTATTAAGTGGTGGCAAGAACTGACACTTGCTGGTGGGGAAGGTATGGTAGTTAAGCCGATAAACTTTATTACTCGCAACGGTAACAAGTTGGTTCAGCCTGCGGTCAAGTGTCGCGGTGCGGAATATCTGAGAATTATCTACGGTTTGGAATATTCACTACCAGAAAATTTAACATCTTTAAAGCAAAGGGGGTTATCAAAGAAGCGATCGCTGGCATTGAGAGAATTTGCATTGGGGATTGAAGCTTTAGAAGGTTTTGTTTCTAAGGCACCGTTGAGGCAGGTTCATGAATGTGTTTTTGGAGTATTAGCTTTAGAAAGCGAACCTGTCGATCCGAGATTGTAAGCTGACTATGGATCTGCACCTTTGAAAGTTATGGCTACTGCCAACAAATCCCTTATTAACGACGCTCTTTAATTGTCACACTAACGTCAGGTGTTCGTTTCGATGACCAAATTTCGGCATTATATTGATATGACCACAAAATTTGAGGTATTTGATTCAGTATGTCAACTATAGCCGAAATCTTAGCACTCATACTAACGGTTAAAAACCTTCAAGAGATTACCAAACGATAAGTTTCACCCATTATATGAGTTACTAGAATCCCTATAGGACGATTTTGTCGGCTGCGCGATCGAGCAATTTATCTATGCTAGACACTAACAAAATTCAAAATATCGCTACCTCATACTCTCCCCAAGAGCTATTGAGTGCTTTAGTTTGGCAACGTCGGTTTAATGAGTTTAATGGCGAAGAAGTAATTACTGATTTATCTCATAATTTAGACTTGTGGCATAGCTTTCTCTTCGCCAAAGCCATTTATGCTCCTCCAGATGAAGGAGGATTAAGCTTTGCTAATTTGGTTACTACCTTACTGGCATTGGCTAACTATCGCCCTTTGCCCGAAACTAGTATGATTCAATTTATTCCCTATCCTGCTGATACGTTATATGTCTTGACTGAAAACCAGGAGACATTGGTGACGCAGTTGATAGATTTGGGTAAAAAATGGCGAGCCGATTCTGTAGAGGTTATCGATCGCCATAACGAAGAATACGGTTATTACACTCAGTTTAGATTAAGAGAAAGCTTGGCAAAGAAAGAGAAAAGTGTACTCAACCAATCCAACCTCGAACGTCTGGATGCAGTCGTTGTTGCTTATTGGTGGGACTAGTACCAATAGTTGTTTTAGAAAATGATATGTCTTTAATCAAAATATTTGAGCGTCGATTTCAGTCTAAATACCATGACTATTTCCAGTTCAATTTGCTTACTGCAGATTTCGTTATCTGGCAGCAGGAAAGAGATTCTTTGGGAATTCCAAGCAGAAATATCAGAATTAGTTTCGCTAACAAGTTTGTTTTCTCTATCGATGAGGATATGTGGATTGTGGAAGTACAGTTGTTAGGTTTTGGTTTGGGAATGGTACGACAATGGAATTATTAACATTGATCGATTTAATACTACCAATTTTTTAGAATTGATAATAGATCGAAAAAAACGAAATTTGAGCAGAGTATTGTTTCGCCGACTGGGATAAGCTTCCGTTTCGGTCCCGCAGTTGAGATTAATAGGTTAGCGACATTACCACATTCCTAGTGGGGAATACAGGATATATGTTTCAGTCCCGCACTTGGGATTAATAGGTTAGCGACTGTTAAAGTTTTATTTTATTTACAGGTATTAAAATTAATGTTTCAGTCCCGCACTTGGGATTAATAGGTTAGCGACCTAAACTTCATCGTGTTTGTCACGCCCCCATCTGCTGGTTTCAGTCCCGCACTTGGGATTAATAGGTTAGCGACATGCTGATAATTGTATTGCTGAGAATAGTACCCGTTATGTTTCAGTCCCGCACTTGGGATTAATAGGTTAGCGACCCGACGCGGTAGAAATTATTAGAAAGCTACTTGATATGTTTCAGTCCCGCACTTGGGATTAATAGGTTAGCGACAGTTTACCAAAACACTGCCGATTGATGATGTTACGTTTCAGTCACGCACTTGGGATTAATAGGTTAGCGACAACTAGACGAAAAAACTCAAGGATTAATTTTAATGTTTCAGTCCCGCACTTGGGATTAATAGGTTAGCGACCTTGGAGGTGCGTAAAAACTATAACGAGAATATTACGTTTCAGTCCCGCACTTGGGATTAATAGGTTAGCGACTCCGCCACCCGAAACAATTATAATCAATGCCTTTGACAACTGAAACTGACGAGCCTCCCAAAATTCGCTTCCAATCACTAAATGAAATACGCATAATACAAAAAGCAAACTGCTCAAAGTGTTGAATTGTGAAGGTTCTAGAGTTTTGTCAAACCTTTCAGGGATTACGCCCGCGCTTGAGTTCGACAGAAAATAATTCGACTACAAAATGATTGTATCCTCATATTCTGGTTTTTGAGAACCGTAAGCGATCGCTTTTTTTATAGCAGTAGCATTTAAAACATAAATTCTTACCGAATCAGTTTCAGGTTTAATCAGATTCTCAATTTGATGCTGCAACTTGACAAACTGCATATTGGTCAGAAAACATTCAAAAACACTATATTGTGTCCATTTGCCATAGCCACAAAGTAAATCGTGTAATCTGGTGCGACGTTTATTTCCTGGCTTAGTATTCGGCAGATCGTAAATAATTAAATATAGTAACTGACTCATGAAAATCTGATAAATGTTGACTGTTACCTTAGTTTCAGAGGCTTATAAGCTACTTTTTCTTGTAAATGACGACCCAAAAGACGAGCCTGTAATTCAATTGCTCGACGGTAGGAACAACGATAGCCAAAGACATGATGCTTGAATTCATCGTTCATTTTTCGTTCAAAGGCTTGAAGGAATTTCTTACGACCTTCATCAGATAGACGATATGCGCCAAGACTTTCGGTAAATTCTGACCGTTTAATTTCTCGATTGTTAATAATGGAAATAACTAAACTATCGGCTACTAAAGGTCTGAATTCTTCCATCAGATCTAAAACCATTGCTGGTTGACCGTGATGAACTTCGTGAAGATAGCCAATGTAGGGGTCTAAACCGACAATATGAGTCGCTGCGGTTACTTGAACTCGTAGTAATCCATAAGCAAAACTAAGTAAAGCATTAACAGGATCGCTTGGAGGACGACGTTTACGCCCAGGAAAAGTCCAGCCATGCTTGAGAATATTATTCCAATAGCTAAAATATTCTTTAGCTGCTATTCCTTCTATGCCTCTAACCTGGTCTATAGTCCTTTGTTCTTTTACTGCTGACTTACGTAGTTTAAGAGGATCGTCTTTTTGTCCGTGTTGATAGAGAAGCGATCTTTGATTGTGAATTTTGGCTTTGACAATAGCTTTGACTAATTCCAAGCGTTTTTCCATGTCTCGATATAATTCAAATTGAGCCAGTCTCAGTTGACCATTGCGAGAATATCCAGGTAAAGCCGAACCTATATATTTGCCAAAATAAGTTAAATAATGGACTGGCATTCCTAAATTTAAGGCATAGGTAAGAGCATCTCCCGTAATCTGGGGATTGCCCATTAATACTATTTGTTCGATAGTTTGGGCTGGCAGCGATCGCTTTTTCCAAGTGCCATCTTCTTGTTTGAGGGCAATTTTAAATGCTTCTTGAGCTTTGTTAATGATGGCATCGGGTTGAGTTATATATAAAACAGACATTTTTTTTAGTTATCAGTTGTAGGGTGGGCAAAATATATGGCTTTGTTTTTTGTTGAACACCTATTATTTTTGCCCACCAGAAGTTATTAGAGTTTATTTATCGGATTCAAGTTGTTTTTGAAGTTTGGTTATTTGTTCTTCTAAGCGATTAATTTTTCTGTCAGTAGCACTTTCTAGCTGCAATTGGGTTTCTTCTTTAAAGATTTTGTCTCCGCGAGGAAAGACATAATAAACTTCTCCTTTGGCAGAAACTAATTTTTCTCCCTCAAGTTCTTGAATGTATTCATCTAAAGCTTTTTTGGCTTCTTTGGGATTTATTTCTGCTTCGGTAGCTAGATCGAATACTGTAATACATCCATTATTGCTACTTCGACCTGAAAGATATTTAAGTTGTCTGAGAATTTTTTTGGGTTTTTCAATGCGGTATGGGAGGTAAAAAACTGCACCAAACACTGTACCGAAGACAGTCGAGACAAAAATAGTGTATGTGATAATTTCGGAAATTGGTTCAGTCATTTTTTTTCTGAGACTTGATAGTTTGTTGTTAGTTAAGAGACTTTTCTTTAAGCAAATATTTAATTTCCTGGGGAAGACAGATATTTTTGAGGCTGCAAGCCTGACATTTTTTGCTGTTATTAATGGGTGGTGGCATTTTTTCTTTTGTAGTAGCGAGTGCCGAAGCGATCGCCTGTTCTGTCATTTGCCGTAATTGAGGCGTAAACTCTACTTTCTGTCGGCGACGATTGCCGTAGTAAAAGATTTCTCCATAAGCGATAGTTTTATGGATTCTTTCTTCAATACATAAAGCAGCAGCACAAAGTTGAAAATGGTCGTTGAGATGTCTTCCTTGGCGACCTTTTTTGTATTCTATAGGGATTAATTCACCCTTTTTTTCTTCTACCGCATCGATTACGCCGTTAACTTTCAGGCGATCGCTCCACACCCATTGATGGCGATGGGTTGTAATATTCTCTTCTTGATGTGTGCCTTCAACATCTACGTTGCGATGAATATGGCGACCTTGAAGGATATATTCGTTGTCTGCCATTTCTCCTAATTCGTATTCGATGTAAAAACGGCGTGGGCAATATTCCCAGGCATTGAGATACGCTAGAGGTAAATAATTTTCATTCATTTTTTTGATATTTTTGAGATTAAATTTTGGGCTTAAATTGGGTCTGACCCATGCCTAATGATGTTTTGCGTCCTATCCCTGAGAAGTTGGCAAAATTGGCTAATATAGTAGCTATTTTGACTTTTTTTTCATCCTTAAATTTGTATTTAACCCAACCGACAGAGCCTATTTCGGTAACTTCTTTTTTAATAACTTCGGTTTTGAGATTGTAAGCTGCGGTCATTCCTTGCCAATCAACTTTGGGAAAATGATATTCTGCTGGTGCAAAGGTATTCCAACGACGAAGTAGATTATTAAAAACTAATTCTGGTAAGGGAAATGGTTGAATGCAGCCATTGTGTTTAAAACTTGTGGGAGAAATCAGTTTGAGATTAATTTCACCACAAGGTTTGCTACTCTCTACTACTTCTTTGTATGTAGTCAATCGTGCTTGAGAATCTACACCAGGTAGGGAATCTACACCAATTAGAATGAACTTATGATCTGCCAAAGATATCTTTTTTTCTGTTTCCATCCCTTTTAATAGAATTGGCAGAAGATACCCTTGCAAAAAATTGACTCTAAAGAATAGCCGATTAGTCTCTTGGCAATGTCTTGACTTAGTAATTGGAGAATTGGTTTTTTTAATTAGTTCCGAAATACTCAAAGGCGATCGCTGACTATTATGAATTAAAGCAGATATTTCTGGATTTCCTTGTTGCAACCATGCTAAAACTTGAGCGTGAATAGCTCGATTTAAACCTGATGGTATCTTACTATTATCTTCTACAGCAAGACTAACAACAGTAGAATGCAATGAGTCTAAATTAGAAACCATATTTCAAAACTATTAACTATTAGCTTGAGACAGTACAGACTGTCCATATTTTGTTCCTCTAGGTAATTTGGTGTCTGGTAATTCCCAGAAATCTCCCTCTAGTTGTGCTTGAGAAACTAGACTTGATGGGGGCATCACTATGCGGTTATACAGCAATAGCTGAGTTGATAAAGGTAGATCGATGGGGTTTAGAGGATGGCGACAAATAAAAGTGCCAGATCTAGATTTGATATTTGAAATTTCTAATGGTTCAACTTCAATTTTTATTTTAGATGACCATTTTCCCAACCTAATCCATTGCGGAATGTTAATCTTGTCTTTACTTATAATATATGTGCAATAAATGCTACCGACTGCTAATTCTTTGGCTCTGCCATAATTAATAGGATAGTTACGATCTGCTCCTTTTGCCCCAAATTGTTTTGACTTTCCGTAATAGGCAACTTGGGCAGCTTTAAAAGTATTAATTTGGTAAGACCAAGTTATCGGTAATGCAGGAAAAACATAAATTCCAAGATCGTTTAATTGAACTAAATTTTGTTCGCGATCGCGCTCTAGATAAACAGGTTTTTGGGCTAGATTTCCTTGCATTCGGTAGGGTTTAGGAATATGCGTAACTTCAAATAAAGCATAGGTTAATGCCCAATTATGGAGATACTTCTCTGTTTCATAAAGAGTACCCATTTCCCTACTAGCAAAGAAAACATTATCGTGTAATGTCAAATGACATAGATAAAAATGTGGGAGATTCATACAACAGTTATTAGTTATCAGTAGACTATTTATTTCTTTTTACTTTTCTTTTTATTGTCTACATTGGCACCATATTCCGTAGAATAGGTTTTGGTTTGTTCGCTTAACGTATTTAGAGTATTTTGTAGAGTTTCCTGGTTTTGGTAAATATTACTTACTTCAGCAACTAATTGTTCTAATTCCGAGCCAAAAATTGTTTTATTTTTACACACTAATTCTTGTTCCAATAAATTGTTAATAACTTGTTCTGCTTCAATTTTTAGATCGCCGATATTTCCATCGAGAAGATTTTTGGTTTTTAGAACATCATATAATGCCTGAGTAAACTGAAGATTACTAAAGATTTCCCCATCACAAAATACAATACCTAATAGATGATTTTTGACTGTACCTGTTCGAGATTCCTGTGCGCCATAGCGTTTAGTTCTTAATAAGTTACCAAGTACATATATAAAAGCTTCTTGGGTCACATCTTTTAAAGTTTCTACAGTAGGAAAAGTAACTTCTGGTAAGATATGATCTAGTTGATTAATCGCACTTCGCATTTGACCAGCTTCACTCATCGTTCCTCCTTCAAAGGGGGCATTAAAAGTAAAACTACGACGGGAATTTTCATCATAAGGAGTTAGAGAAAAACCCGAATCGGAATACACTTTAGAACGTTCTGAACCGCTATCACCGATCGCAAAACCATAAATAATACAATCGGGACATTGCTTGCAAGATTTATCGCCATTATATTCACAGTAACAATCGGCTGCTTTATCGGCATTGGTAATATTTAAAGAGCGCAGTAATTCTCTACCAGTTAATCTCTCTGGAGTAGTTTGTTTGCGTTTAAACTGTACCAAACGACTAATTTTGTTTGTGTTTTCTATGCCTGCTTGAGTGCGAACAGTATTTAATATTCCATCAGTTTGAAAAACAGGAAAAGATTGGGTGTGTCGTAGCATTATAAAATGGATATATTTACCACCTGCAAGACGAGGAAAAGCGGGATTGAAGAGAGATTTGATTTCAGAAAGAATATTCATAATGCAAAATACTTGGATTACTTGTGATATAAAACTGATAACTGTTTACTTACTATCGCGGGCTAATTTTTGATAGTAAATAATCACCCCTGATTTAAAACGGTTTTGATACTGTTGTAATAAAGCGCGATCGCCCTTACACATTTTGCCGAATAGTTCCTTAACACAGGTAGTCATAAAGGTTTCAATTGATGTTTCTTCTTGTTGTTGTCTGGTTGTGTAGTCAACTGTTTTGTCTTTCATCAGAGGGCGTTTATATATTTTTTGTCTGTCTAAAGCTCTTTTTATTTCTCCTGTTCCTTGCAAGACTAGTTCTTCATCATCAAAGTAGTCAGGAACAGCAAGTATTTGTTCTAAAGCTTTAGTGAAAGGTAATAATATCGAGTGGCTAGATTCATTCGCGCCAACATGATAAAACTGATAGTATTGTTCGGTAATTTTTTTGGTTACTGAAAGTTTTTCTGTCATTAATAAATCTCCTTGCGACCATTTTTCGGCATAGGTAATATAGCGGTTAATTTCTTCTGTTGAAAGCTTATCTCTACTATCTCTTCGTAATCCTTCAAAAGCTAGAGCAAAGATATTTAAAACATCACTTTTTAGTTCTTGTGTGGTGCTATTAAATGCTTGCCATTTAGCATCAGGTGGAGAACTACGAGTATCGAGGTGAATACTACAAGCAATTAGTAATTTTTCTAAAGCAGGTTCTAACTGCTGAATGCGTAAAGAAGTTGGTAAACCTAATAGGTTATAAAATCCCCCTGGTTGGTCTAAGATTACCGAAGCTTTGAAGTCACTATCACTGTTATATGGAGGAACAAAGCTATCTGTCGTAATAACTCTGACTCCTAATAACATAGGCAAGGCTAAAGCCAAAAATGTAGGTTGCACCCAGGCATCAGTAGTAGTTTTTCCCCTGGTAGTGGTAAAGATTGTCGCCATAAAGGGCAATTGAGAAGATTCATATCTAGCTTCACTTTGTCCTCCAGCTTCGATATCTTTTAGCCAATTCCAGCTACTCAAAGCAAAGATATCCATATTGTTATTAATCCAAGTTTTACGAATATCCCAAAGATTAATGTTATTCAGGCGATCGCATAATAATTTGATTGCCCCAACTACTTGTGGAGAATAAAGATAAGCAGGAAAGATATATAAAAATACTGGTTGTAAATCGGCAAATTTTCCCGAACTAGCCGACCAAAATGCCTGACGTAACAACATTTCTAGCGACCATATTTTAGAGATTCCGCGCTTAATTCTGCCACTTCCCAAAGCATTTTTATTACTATATTGCTGGGGTTTAAATAAGACTACAGAATCAAGCTGATCTTCTGATGCAAACTCCCCAGAACTTAGTGAACAAATAGGAACTTTGGCTTGTTTAGTTTTGGCAAGTTGATAATTATTAAATTCTGCTGCAAAAGAATTATTAGTATATTCCCATCCTTGTACTTCTAAATACTGATTTAGATAGTCATAGAAAATTGCTTCTGTATGGCTATGATGTTCGGGTAATAAATTATTTTCTTCTGCCCAATCTGCTAACTCTTGAACTAATTTTTCTAGTTTTTCTTGTACTTGTTGGTCGTCTAAAGTAGGATTATTAGCAATATAGTGAGCAGCAGTATAATACCAACCGCGATTTACTCCCCCTGCTTGTATTTGAGTTTGTTCGGGAGTTATTTTATCTGCTAATCCTAAATAATTTAAAATCCAGTCAATAAATTCAGGGCTATTAGCTAAAAATTCCTTTTGAATTAAAATTATCAATTCAGCCAGGCGATCGCATCTAAGATTTGCTACCTTGTTTAATCGCTCTTTTTCTGTTTTATCTAAATTTAAAGTATCCAACCTTTTAGGAGTAGCAGGATTATTTTCATTTCTAACTTTTGTTTCTACTACTTCAGGAAGCTTTCTAATTAATTCCCCAGGTTGAAAAAACTCTAAAGTTTGAGGCGCAACTTTTAAACCTTTGCCATCTCGTTTAAAACCTATTTCGCCTCCAAGCATTTTGCTACCTAGTGCACTGCGAACCTGTTGCCAAATAAATTCTGATAACTCTTCTTTTTCTGGCGTTTCATAGTCTGCTGGTGCAAGATAAACTACACCTTGAGCAAAAAAAAGTAAAGGTTGCCAATCTAAATCTTTAGCAAACAAAACCGTAGCATTATGAATCGCATTAGTCAGGATGCCCAAAGTATCTCGCAAGCGATGATAAACTAGCTTTTCTTTTATCTGCAAACTCTTCAAATGCTCTCGCAAGCGATCGCCAGCAGTTTGAGTAGCAATATCCCCAGGATCGCCCAAGTGTACTGCCACATCGCCAAAAGCTACTAGATAGCGCAAAGGATTTTTCAGACGGCGAGAATCGTGTTTAAATTGCCCCCAATTAGCAGAATTTAAGTTTGTTCCGTGTTTTGCGTGAGTATTTTGTGCCAAGAACGCGATTTCTGGGAGATAGCTTTGCCATTCTTTCCAAAAAGCCCCGAAATTTAGTTTTTTACCCAACTGACCACAAGTTTCGATTATTTCCGATACTTCCGCAGCATGAGGCGGTTTAATTCCCTGGTGACGACAGTGCTTATCATAGTCATGTAAAGTTATTCCCAGACACAACAACTCTTTTTCAACTTCGGATAGTGCAAGATTAGAATTGAGATAAGGTATTAAATTCCAAGCAGTAAGTAAGGCATTAAGTACGTGAACGCATAGATTTTGATCGCCTTTTTTTGACCAGTCTTGAGATCTTTCTTGTGCATACTTATCACCAGTTTTTAGCAAAGTTTGATAAGTTATCTCCTCATCCCCTCCCATTGCTGGCGCAGCAGAAAATTCTCTTTCTAAGGCAGGTAATATGTTTTCTATGTAATTGTGTAGAATCAGATCTATGTCTGCGGGCAAAGTTTCCAGCAGCAGATTTTGTAATAATGTAGTCATCTTTTTCAGCTATCAGTCATCAGTAAACAGGTTTTTGTAGATTTGTTTTTTGCTGTTCCCAATATACGACCGATTTTTGAAATGCCGTAGTCAAAAAATGACAACAACTCAGTTTTTTAGTTAAAGTTTTGTTTCAATTTTGCTCGACACATTATCATAGTTGCTTTAATATCAATTCAGAAAATATTTTTTTTGATGAGCCTAAGCTTGGGCGTAATCCCTGGGAGGTTCGACAAAATTCTAGAACCTAGATAATTAAATACTTTCTGGAATTGTCTGTTTGTATTATGCGTATTTCAATTTTCGATTTGAAACTAAAAATTAAAGGTTCGACAATTTTGATTGTCAAAGCTTCTGTTTATAATGGTTTCGAGTGGCGGAGTTGAAAACCTCAAAATCCCAATTACGGGACTGAAACAACAAATTTACAACCTTCCACAATGATTTTCACAGAAAGTTGAAAACCTCAAAATCCCAATTACGGGACTGAAACATAATTACTGGTATGTAAATTCCATTAGGATGATTGTTGAAAACCTCAAAATCCCAATTACGGGACTGAAACCAGAAGCGTTTGCTGTTCCCGCTAGCGTTAAGGGTTGAAAACCTCAAAATCCCAATTACGGGACTGAAACCTTCCCATTTGCCTGTAAACGCCCCGCACATCTACGTTGAAAACCTCAAAATCCCAATTACGGGACTGAAACATCTGCATTATAAGCTTGCTTTTGAATGGCTAGCAGTTGAAAACCTCAAAATCCCAATTACGGGACTGAAACAATAGGGAGAGCTTTATGTTCGTAGACCTATAGCTGTTGAAAACCTCAAAATCCCAATTACGGGACTGAAACTGAAAACGACTGTATAGCTGCTGTTCCTGAATGGTTGAAAACCTCAAAATCCCAATTACGGGACTGAAACAACACGAGCTTATAAGAGCTTTGATTTGACCGCGGTTGAAAACCTCAAAATCCCAATTACGGGACTGAAACGACTACTAGTAAGGAGTGAGCTACCAGTAAACTACGTTGAAAACCTCAAAATCCCAATTACGGGACTGAAACTAAATAATTTCATAATTGCCGCGATCGCAGTCACGGTTGAAAACCTCAAAATCCCAATTACGGGACTGAAACAAAGTTAAAGCGGGTCTTTATTAGGGAACCCGCTTTGTTGAAAACCTCAAAATCCCAATTACGGGACTGAAACATGAGTAATGAGTTCAGATCTTTACTTACTACTTGTTGAAAACCTCAAAATCCCAATTACGGGACTGAAACTTTTACTGGCATCGCCTAAAGGAACAGCATCTTCTGGTTGAAAACCTCAAAATCCCAATTACGGGACTGAAACCAACGAACAAGGGACAAACGCCACGGCTGAGATAAGTTGAAAACCTCAAAATCCCAATTACGGGACTGAAACCGATCGCACTCCGTAACTAGCTAATAATTTAACGTTGAAAACCTCAAAATCCCAATTACGGGACTGAAACGAGCCAATAAACCCGATCACAATATCGTTAATATTGCTGTTGAAAACCTCAAAATCCCAATTACGGGACTGAAACAGTTACCCGATTCCACTTGCTTGAGAAAATCTTTGGAGTTGAAAACCTCAAAATCCCAATTACGGGACTGAAACAAAAACGTTGATGCGTCAATGCGCTGGTTATGCACGGTTGAAAACCTCAAAATCCCAATTACGGGACTGAAACGGACTGTTATTAGATTGGGAAATATTGCCTGGCTAGGTTGAAAACCTCAAAATCCCAATTACGGGACTGAAACGGCGATCGCAATGACTCAGCTACCGTTGACCTACCTGTGTTGAAAACCTTAGAATCCCAATTACGGGACTGAAACTAGTCTCCTTCTGCTATTTGAATAGTAGACCCATATCGTTGAAAACCTTAGAATCCCAATTACGGGACTGAAACAAGATTTTGGCTATTCTTCTTGTTTCTCTTTAAAATGTTGAAAAGCTCAAAATCTCAATTGCGGGACTGAAACTATCGAAACAAACTAACGGCGTAATACCTCAGAAAACTAAGAGGTAGAGAGTTTTAACAAACAAATGCACCTAGATAATTAAATATGTATGATTACAGCCAAACAAGCTCAAAGAGCCTGTATTTTATGCGAATTTTTAACTTCCAAAAGCTTGCCGATTAGAGTTTTTCGATATTTTGAAGGTGACAGATTAATTCGCATAGAAGCAGGATTTAAAGATAAGCAGATTAAAATGATAATAAATGAAAACGGGAGGTTCAAATTTGTCTGAAACAATTGAAAACATGACTCTTGAGCAACTTAGCCAATACATGAAAGACAACAAAGACAATCATGAAGAATGGCAAAAAGCATACAACTTATTTGCTCAAAAATCTGACTGGCAGGAAGTTCCGAAAGACGCGACTTGGGAAGAACAGAAGCAATTTATTAGTGACTTTATTTCTCAAGTTATCTGAAACTAGCTACTCGTGGGTTGAAAACCACGAAATCCCAATTACGGGACTGAAACGCGCAATCAAGCTGAGAGATAATCCGCTTTCCTTCTCGTTGAAAACCTTAAAATCCCAATTGCGGGACTGAAATACTCTATATTTTTAGATTTCTGCTAACTGATAACTGTTAACTGAAAAGAGCTATAATAAGTACAGATATAAGTACTCAAATATGTTAGCCAAACAGACAAACTATACCAACTTGCGCCAAAATCTAGCATCTGTTCTCGACGAAGTTATCGAAGATCGTGGCTGTATAATAGTTAGTAGAACAGGAAAAGAAGACGTTGCTATCCTGGCAGCTTCAGAACTTGCCAGCATGATGGAGACTCTTCATTTATTAAAATCCCCAGCTAATGCCCAAAAGCTCTTCGCTGCGATGGAACGAGCAGATCGACTAGAAGGAGAAGAGATAGAATCTCAAACCTTAAAACAACTGTGTGAGGAATTAGAGATTGACTAATCGGGCAGTAGTTTTTGATCGCCAGTTTAGAGAAGATTTACGGTGGTGGTTTAAGAAAGACAAGAAGATAAGCGATCGCATTTTAAATTTAGTCGAAGCTACCATTGCAAATCCTTTTGAGGGAATTGGTAAACCAGAACACCTTAAATATTTTTCAGGTTCAAGATGGTCGAGAAGAATCACACAAGAACATAGGCTGGTGTATCAAGTCAGTTCCGACAAACTTATCTTTTTACAATGTAGGTATCATTATTGCTAGAGAATTATACAGTTAGGGCGATCGCGCAATTCTCTAGGCAAGTTAAACTTTAAAGCTTCTAGTAACATCGCATCTTGATTGAAAGCACAAGCGTAACTATTACTCGATCCGTCAGTGAGACAATATAATCCAAACAAAGGACTCAATTTCAAAATCCGCGCCACATCCCACTGGCTTTTTTTACCGAGATAAATCAAAAAACTGAGTAATTTCTTGCCATTTAAACAATTAGCTACTTCAGATTGAGGATGTCCTGTTATGGTTAGACGATCGCCTAAAAACAAATTACCTATTTCCAATTTATGACTGTAGCGATTACACTTAATTTCTATGGGTTGACGCTTATCTAACCAGTCAGTTACCCGCACATAGACATCAATATATTTCTTATTAAATTCTTCTTCAATGTGATTGTGTTTGGTAGCAGCAGCAATATAAGTATCGCGATCGATTATTTCTACAAGGGCATAGGGTAAAAACCGCAGCAGATCGTATTGATAAAATCTTTTGCCATCCCACACCGCAGCTTGTAAAGTCGAACCACCGCGAAAACGCAATATTTCTGTCTGTATTGCTTTATCTACTTCGTTTTCCTGCTGGCTTAACTTATACCAGTATTTACGCGCCGATTCTAGCTTATTCCCATAAATGTACTGTAAGTCTGCTTTAACGCGATCGCTAGTCAGTTTCATTACCTTGGGATTTTCTCGCATCATCTCAGTTAACATTCCTTGTGCTTGCAATGCACCCCACTTATGGCGATATTGAGTAAACTGTTGTGGTGGACTAAAAGCATACTCAATAGCTTTGGTTAATTGTTCTCTGGTGATAATATCTTTAATCTCTTCTTCCAGACGTGGAATTATATGAGAAGCATGGTTGTTAATTAATACATAAGCCTGATAGTTATTAAACCCTGCATGACGACCTAATCGTCCCAAACGTTGAATGACTGTTGCTGAGTCGCTACCCTCACAGATTAGTAAGTGAATCTTGAAGTCCACTCCCACATCAACCGCCGATGTCCCAACTACTAAGACAGGTTTATTCTCATTTTCTAATTGTTTTCGCGTTTCGTCTTTTTCCTGGCGATCGCATCTTCCGCTAATTTCTTTGACAATCACATCAGGTAATAATCCTTCTAATCTTGCTACTGCTTTACCTGCCAAAGCAACAGAATTAACAATAACTAAGCCTCTACCTCTTGTTTCTGCTTCCAGACTTGTGCCAAGGCGATCGCTATTCTGACACAGCCAATCTAGTGTATTGGTATCTTTTTCTAAGCGAACAAATTCCAGTTCGACTTTCTGCAAAATTTGCCTGTATCCAGGTTGGTTTTCGCTGCTATACTCTCCTTTGACTTCTGCTACCTTAAAATCAGCCTGTTTGAGTTGTTGAATAAAATCTTCTCTGGGAGTTGCCGAGGTAAATAAAAACTTTCTTTTTCTTGGGGAAGCTTGTCGAATTAAAGCCATGCTGTTTAATGCTGCTGTTTCTTGGTGACAACCAAAAATATGAAATTCATCAAACACCCAAAGATCGGGAAAGTCTGCTAAAGCAAAAGGTAAAGTTTCTGCACTTCTAGCAGGATTGCGATAGCGAAAATGAGTAATAAAATGGAAAATATCGGGATTAGTTAAAATAACTGGCTTTTGTTCTATGGATTGCAGCAAAACATTGAAGCGATCTGTGTCTTGTTCTTTTATCCTACGGCTTAATTCCATGCCATAAAGACGATCTATTCGATACATAGGATCGAGATCGAAACGAGTATGATATTCCTTTTGCTGTTTGGTTTGATCTTCTACTAATTCAATTGTTGGATACAAGCCCATTGTCCGAAATTGGCTATTTAGCAATCCAGGTAAGTAAGCAGCTAAAGACTTACCATCACCCGTTGCAGAAGTGTTGAAGATAATATCTGCATCCGATTGAGTTATGTGTTTATAAGTTTGTGCTTGATGAGAAGATAGCGGACATTCACTATCGCAAGCTAAATATGGTTTTACTTTACAAGTGCTTTGACATCCTACAGGGCAACCTTGCACCCCAACATTTAGCTTTGAGTATAAAGGCTTAAGAATTATTTTCATATTCAGTCATAGTCAACAGTTTTCGCATGAACTGTTGCTAATTTAATCCCGATTTAGAAAATCACCTAGTCAGAAAATGACAATACCACTATTGAAGAGGATTTTGTTGAAAAAACTGTTCTGCACCTTCTAGACTGGCGAAAGGTTGATTCCATCTTTCTCGATCTGGCAGTTTTTTCAATAATTTGCCCATAGCCTGACTGAACTTTTCGTCGTCATTTCTATGTTTAGATAAACAGCTTTTTAATTCCGCTATGGTCATTTCAGTAATTGGTTTAGACAAATTTCCACCTACCATTAAATTCAATAATTAAAGCAATGCTGTCTGTCTCACCTACTTAGATATAGATTGTCTTATATTTGCGATCGTATCTAGCAATATTAATTGGCTGAAAATAAGTTGATATCCAATGCAACAGTATTACAGTTTGTTTAGCTTGTTCTACAGTTGGCATTTGTAGAGCTACTCCATTTTTAAAAAAAAACTAAAAAATAATCTACGTTAGTATAATCTATTTATTTTCTTAGTTTATACACTCCAATATTTGGATATGACATCAAAAAATGATAACGAATATAGCCAGGTTGCTTTTGTCCTTCAAATAATTAGGCTGTTGGCAGAGAAACCGAGAAAAAGAACAGAATTAGCCGATGAAATGGGTCAATTTCTTGCTAGATATGGAAAAGAAGACGGAGATACTTTACAGAAAGTAACGAGAATCATTAGCAAGCTTAAAAATTGTGGTTTTAAAATAGAGAGTGCGCCAAGCAAACCTTATAAATTATTAGAATCTAGTTTTCCCCTTCTTCTTTCCGAGCAACAACAACAAGCATTATGCACCGCAGCCTATATGTTGTCTGACATGGGTTTTTCCGCTAAAGCGGGACAAATCGCACGAATAGGCAACTTAGATGATAGAAAGCAGTTACCTAATCTTAAAGTTAACTTTAGCCCTCCAGTAGACTATGCTGAAACAAAAATTCAAAAGATTGTGACACAACTTCAAGAAAGAATTGATAAAGGGTGTCGGTACTCAATTCGATATCGAAGTAGCAAAGGCAAAGAAAACAATTGGGATATAGATCGCTCGGAATTAAGACTGCACAATGGAGTTCTTTATCTTTTTGCCTATCTTCCAAATTGGAATTACCGTAATCATTGGGTAGAGAAAAATCAGCCTTTTAGAGTAGATCGCATTCTTCGAGTGTTTCCGCCATCACAAATCCAATGGATTGCTACTGTGTTTGCAACATTACCAATTACATATCGTCTTAGTAAAGGCATGAGCAACTATCAGCCTCGTCGCGATCGCGAGCAAATAGTAGACAGTGATTGCGATCGTGAATGGGTAGAAATAAAAACCAATGAAGATTGTTTATTTTGGTTTCGACAAAGGATCATGCAATATGGTTCTAATGCTGAGATTTTAAATCCCGATTGGTTTGCAGATGCAATAGCAGCAGAATTTCAAAAAGCTTACCAAACCTACTGCAAAAGCTAATATTCAACTGACAAAATACGCTTTTAGCTTCATTACTAGTTTAAAGTTTGAGCCAAACCAGCTTGAGTATGCTTTTTAGAGCGCAATAACTCACTAAATTAGCGTAATCATAATTCATGAGTAATAATTAGTCACGATCTATGACTATTTATATAATTATCTTTTTAGTATTTATAGACATAGGTAAACAAAAGATTGAAGATAAAACTGATGCGCTCAATTATCTACATTGACCCCTTGGGAATACTGTCAAAAGTGGGTAGAATTATCCCCAGAACAAAGAGGATTTAGAAAAGCTTGTCTCAATGCTCTAGCAGAGGCTACTGGCTTAAGCCCTAGAACTGTTGGCAATTGGGGCAAAAAATTTGAAAAACATCCCGATCACGTTTTACGAACTCTTAGCTTGGCAGATCAGTTGAATCAAATTAAGAAAATAATCTTTTAATCAGACTGTTAAGAAAAACAAAATACTCGCGTTTTGGGACTAAAAATTATTAATTTTAGTTTAGCGATCGCCTATTATATTAATAAGCTTGTATTAATAGGTGAGCTAATTTCATGAGCGTTAAAACCATCGAATGTCGAATAGTAGCCAAATCAGAGTCATTAAAATATCTTTGGGAATTAATGACCTTGAAAAATACACCCTTAATCAATGAATTATTAGTTCAAGTACCCGATCATAAAGATTTTAAAGAGTGGTTTGAGAAAGGGACTTTGCCACAGGAACCTATTAAAGAGCTATGCGCTCCGCTCAAAAAACGAGAACCTTTTGCCAATCAACCAGGACGCTTTTACACTTCAGCAATCGCCTTAGTTCACTATATGTTTAAATCCTGGCTAAAAGTTCAGAAGAAACTACGTCAGAGAATTGAAAGAAAACAACGCTGGTTGACAATTCTAAAAAGCGATCGCGAATTAGAAACAGAGTCTGGCAAAGATTTGGCAGAAATTAGACTCCTGGCACTCAAAATACTTCAGCAAATCGAGCAGCAAATAGATAAACAAAAAATCAATCCTAAAAAGAAGCATAAAAAACGGAAAAAAACTAAATCCAAGAAAAAAAGCTCTACTATCTTTAATTCTTTGCTTGACAGATACGATGAAACTCTTGATAGTGCCAGCAAATGCGCCATAGTGTATCTTCTCAAAAATGGTTGCCAGATTGATGAAAAAAACGAAGATGACGAAGATCCAGAAGGGTATGCGCTGCGTCGACGTAAAAAAGAAATAGAAATCGAAAACCTTCAAAAGCAACTAAGAAGTCGTCTTCCTAACGGAAGAGACCTACAAAATAGATTCTGGAATCAAACTCTAGAAAAGATTAACGATAATTACGCACCTGAAGGCAACATTGAAGCTCGATCTTTGCAGGATAACCTTTTAAGAAAATCTTTTGCTGTTCCTTATCCCATAGCTTATGAAAGTAACACTGATTTAACTTGGCTAGGAGACGAGCAAGGAAATTTGTCCGTTCAGTTTAATGGTTTAGGCAAACATAGGTTTGAGATTCGTTGTGATACTAGACAGTTAGATTGGTTTCGGCGTTTTTTAGAAGACCAAAAACTCAAAGAGAAAAGTAAGCAAGACAAAAAGGACGGACTTAGAGATAGTGAATTATCTAGCGCACTTTTTAGTCTAAGATCTGGACGAATTTTATGGAGAGAAGGAAAACAAAAGCGACATAAAAGTAAGAAAACGATTAGTCGTGCTTGTCTTTTGCTGTTTCTCGATCGAGACTATAATCTAGCATTATCTATGCTTCATAGTTATAGACAACTAACAACACGACTAAGTAAAGAGCAGCCTTGGAATAATCACAAACTTTACCTTCAATGTTCAATAGATACTAGATTATGGTCAAAAGAAGGTACCGTATTAATAGCAGAGCAGAAAACTAATAGCTCAAAAAAAGCAATCGCTCAAACTCAAGAAAAAGGCGATCTTGATTCGGAACAACAAAAGCATATTAAGAGAAAACAGACTCAATTAGCTAACTTACAAAATCTTCCAGATCGACCTCATGAAGATTTATACCAAGAAAATCCATCAATTATTCTGGGAGTATCTTTAGGTTTGGAAAACCCTACTACAGTAGCGGTAGTTGATGTAATTAGCGGTCGAGTCTTAACTTATCGTAGTGCAAAACAATTGTTGGGCAAAAATTATAAGTTGCTGAATCGTCAAAGACAAGAAAAACAAAGGCTATCTATTAAACGTCATAAAGCACAGAAGCGAAATTCCCCTAGTAACTTTGGAGAGTCAAATTTAGGTAAACATATAGATCGATTATTTGCCGATGCCATTGTAGAACTTGCTCGATCTTTTCACGTTAGCAGTATTGTTCTGCCCGAAGTTAGTCAGATTCGAGAAATTACCCAAAGCGAAGTTCAAGCCAGAGCAGAAAAGAGAATCTTAGGCTATAAAGAAGGTCAAAAAAAATATGCTAAACAATATCGAGTTAATGTCCATAATTGGAGCTACGGTCGTTTGACAGACTTTATAAGTCAAAAAGCCAGTATTGTAAGGATTCCCATAGAAAAATCGCGACAGCCTTTAGGTGGAAGCAAGCAAGAACAAGCCAAAAATATTGCGATCATTGCTTATAATTCTCGACTTGAAAAAGCTGTCTAAATAATAATTAATGTCTTCAATCGAACCTTGACAATAGAATAACAATAATAGCGTCGCGGTTTATGTCTTATGAATAAGTCCTCTGCACCGCCGAAAAATAGGGTTAGTTTGATTGTCGGAAGACAATTTTTCTTTCTGACCCTGGTAGGTACCCGCTTCTGAAGCTGCTATCTCTAGTTCTCGCTAATGTAGATAGGAAAGTGCCTTAATGTAGAATCTCGTAACTCTATATTAACGGTCAGGTGCGCTCCCAGCAATAAGAAGTATGTCTTAAAGATGAGGAACAGCTTGAGACTAGTCCCAAAATCGGGATACAGATTACTGGAGTGGTAGTTACTGAATCACCTCCTTCATCGGAGGAATCCTTCCCAAATTATTTTTTGTTGAACCTAAGCGCGGACGAAATCCCTGAGAGGTTCGACAAATATTTAAAACTCTTGTCATTCAAAGGTTGTAGCGAAGATAAACTAAATTAAACCTTTATCATGCAGTAATTTTATGTTTGCCAAATTGAAGATATTTGACCTTTGGCAGAATTTAAATTGAAAGCATGGTTCGACAGGAGATTTGACGGGTAGTGTTGCTTTGACCTTCCCGAAGTGGGAGGGTTTGAAAGGTTTAATCTGGGTCTGTAATACAAATGCCCCCATAGTTGCTTTGACCTTCCCGAAGTGGGAGGGTTTGAAAGAGATATGAGCAACCAATTACTCTAGTCGCTTTACTAATTTTATTTACTTTTGTATTGCTTGCTTTGATCTTTCTTAAGCGTAAGAGTTTAAAAACTTAAACTTTTTTGAGATATAACTATAATTAGCATCAAATATAATTCAATCACTACAATATTAGCCTTTGGGAAGGGTTGAAAGGAGCAGAGGACTGAAAACCTCTCTAGCTAATGTTATTTCACTATTAGGCTAATAAAGATAATATAAACAAAGTACGTAGAAAGAATACCCGTCTTAGGTGATTTCCAAGAAAGACCATACCCACTTGCATCCGTCAACTTCAGAATACTGTTGCTTTCTTGTGGGTATAATGTTTGCTGGAAATCACCTTAACAGACAATATCTTTAAAGCTCTAATTGCGACAATTATTATGTGAACAGTTTGATTTATTACTTCACCACAACAATTTGTTAGTTTGCGACATTAAATTGTTAATAACGACAACAATGTGTGAACAACGACACTTAATTATTGAATGTACAAATGCCGGGAGGCAGACTTGAACTGCCGACACGAGGATTTTCAGTCCTCTGCTCTACCACCTGAGCTATCCTGGCTCGCTTTTTGTTGCGCTAAACCAATATAGCAAACTGAATGTCTAATTTGCAATAATAGAATAAATAATTTCCAAGATTTCAATATCTGAATATATGTTCATATATAATAAATTTATAACCTCACTAGATAAAACATCATGACCACTACCAATTTAGTAAAATGCTCCTGCGATCGCTGTGATTGTGAAATATCTTTAGAAAATGCAATTCAAAAAGGCGACCAATATTATTGTTGTGAAGCCTGTGCCAATGGTCATGTGAACGATCAAAGTTGTAAAATGTCAGACTGTGGCTGCGGTGAAACCTCATAGCAGCGACTATATATTCATCGTCCCTCAGACATCATCATCATCTTCGTTGCTTCAGCACGGAGATGATGAACTAGACTGTTAATTGATACAGGCATTAAAAATGCGCTATGCAGATTTAGTTACTGCGTAGTTGGCAGTTATCTTGTATTCACTATCCGCAGCCACTTCAATTATTTCGTTAGCCGCATTAGCAGTTTCTACACAGACAAAATTTTGATAGTCATGGTCTTCTAAGTCAGCCATATTTGCCGAACTAGTTGCCCAAGGATTCCAGACAATTGCTGTTTTGCTATTGGTAGCAGTAATCTTAATCTGTCTTCCTAATGCAGCGTCATTAATAGTTAATTCTGGCTGCACGTTTAGATAAATGCGATCGCACTCTTGATCAAAAGCCACTTCGCCAGATTGGGTTTTGTGTTTACCATTATCAACCTTATCGATATAATCATTGCCTGCCAAACCTAGCACCTGCACTTGACTAATATCTCCCACTTTGAAGTAAGTGTGCAAAGCTTGAGTGATAGAAAATGTCTTGTCTGCTGTATTGCAGGTAATTAATTCGACGGTTAAAGACTTCCCAACGGTAATGGCGATCGCAAAATCAAATTCATAATCCCAGATTGCTCTAGTCTCGGCTGTATCTGTTAGCCCTAATGTGACTTTAGTAGCACCATCTTGAGTGCTGACTACTTCTCGCATCTGCCACAGGCGATTGCGTACAAAACCATGGCTAGAACGTCCTTTATCTTCTGGATCTGGTCCAAACCAGGGCCAACATATTGGTGTACCGCCTTTCATTGCCTTACCTTCTTGGTGATAGGCTTTGCTGCTAAAAAACATTATGTCTTCAGCCTGATCTACAGGTTGAAAAGATAGTACTTGACCTGCGTAAACTGAAATAGAGGCTTTAGCATATTCATTGTTGACTTTAATGATAGGAAAACCACCTTTGCCCTCAATAAACTGAACTTTGTTAGCGATGCCGTAATCTGCGTTTAACTGTTCGATATTCATGGTGATTTTCCTGGTAAAATTTAGCTTGAATTACATCTTACTAAGCAGTAGCGAAATTCAGTAACCCCTCAAACATAGCCAAACCATCCGTACCGCCGATCGCTTTGTCAGCAGCCCTTTCAGGATGAGGCATCATGCCTAATACATTGCCCTGTTGGTTAACAATCCCTGCTATATTATTCATTGAACCATTGAAATTATGGTCAGCGTTTATTTCTCCTGCTGCACTACAGTAGCGAAATACTACCTGATTATTATCTTCTAAAGTCTTCAGCGTATCCTCATCGGCAAAATAGCAGCCCTCACCGTGGGCAATAGGTAAGGTAATTACTTGTTGAGCTTGATAACCTTTTGTCCAGATTAGATCGTTACGTTCAAGCTGAATGGGAACGCGATCGCAGATAAAATGTAGACCACGATTGCGAATTAATGCCCCTGGCAATAAGCCTACTTCCGTTAGCACCTGAAAACCATTACAGATCCCCAAGACATATTTACCTTGTTTAGCGTGTTCGATGATACTGTTCATTACGGGAGAAAATTGCGCGATCGCCCCACAGCGTAGATAATCACCGTAGCTAAAGCCTCCAGGTAAAACTACTACATCCAAATCTGCAATATCCGTTTCTTGATGCCACACCATGCGAGTTGGTGCATTTAGTAACCCTTTAGTTACCGTAGAAATATCGCGATCGCAATTTGAACCAGGAAATACTATAACCCCAAACTTCATTTATTTACTCCTGTGATGATCTTACGCCGTAGCTAGTTCAGTTAGTTCAAAGCAATAATTTTCAATTACCGTATTTGCCAACAGGCGATCGCACATTTGATCTAAATGCTGTTTTGCCTCATCCTCGTTAGCTGCACTTAACTGCAATTCAATATACTTACCAATTCTGACAGATTCTACTTCGGTATATCCCATTTGCCTTAGTCCTGATTCTACCGCCGTACCTGCTGGATCGAGTACTGAAGATCGAAGAGTAACATAGATACGAGCGTGATATTTGGTCGCCATAGAATTACCGTTGATGATTACGAAAAGCTTGATCGCCTTCTTGATTTTATAGTGTAGATGGTTCGAGATAACCAAATTCAAAATTCAATTTCTATCTTTGCCCAGTAAAATAGATATCTATATATCTAAATTCGATATAAACAATTATGAAAGCCCAACGCACTCGTTCTCAAGAGCGAATAATGGAAGTCCTTCAGAGTCTAAAACGTTCTATTTCGGCTCAGGATCTTTATATCGAATTACGCAATCGCGAACAAGATATGGGTTTGGCAACGGTTTATCGCTCTTTGGAGGCTTTGAAAATTCAGGGAGAAGTCCAGGTAAGGGCTTTAGCTAACGGGGAATCTGTATATAGTCCAATTAAAAGCGATCGCCATCATCTTACCTGCGTTAATTGTGGCGTGTCTATTGCCATTGATGAATGTCCTGTACACGACTTAGAAAAACAGCTTGAAAAGTCTCATACATTCAAGGTCTATTATCATACCCTAGAGTTTTTTGGGTTGTGTCAAAAGTGCAATTAGTAATTAGTTAGGGGCGACTACCACACCCTTTAGGGCCGTTCGCCCGTACATTAGTAATCAGAATGAAAACTCGATACAAGTGGACGGTAGAAGATTATCATCAGCTAATTGAAACAGGCTTAATTGATAGATAAAATTGCTAATTTGTTGGATAAAGCGCAAAAGTAATCAGGTGATGAGACACCGATCAATCAATTCCTTAACACCACTGACGGGAAAAATTGCCACTTTCAACTGGCGAGCAACATCTGCAACTGTCATATCGTCCAAAAACTTTGTATCGTCGTGTTTAAGCATCAAAGAAGGTAGCAAAATTCCCTCTCCTATATCTTTTTCCTTCAAACCTGCCAGTAAATCCTGTCCTGTCAACAAGCCTGTAACGGTAATCTCTTGTCCCCAATACAGGCTATTTAGAGCAACCAAATTAATTTCTAACCCTTTAACTGCATTAAGCTGTTCCACTAGAGGTTTAAATGCTTGTTCGACTGCATTACCCACCACCCAGGTAAAACGACGAGGCGGATTAATCGCTTTGGGTAACATCTTTCTAGCCGTGGCTTGAAATTGCTTAAGAAATAAACGAATTGAACCAACACCATTGCCAATTTGGGGATAATCTTCATAGTGAGATTCTGCGGGAACATCTTGGCGGGCAATTAAAAACCATTCGTCGGCTAACCAGACAAAGTTACTGCCAAACTGCTGGTTAAACTTTTGCTGTAGCTGCTGTACCTGTTCGATAACTTCCACGGCTTTAGCTTGACTTATCGGTATTAACTCATCTTTTAAAGGACGAAACTTAGTTAAGCCGACGGGAACTACTGCCACCGAAGCTACTGCGGGGATATCTCCCTGATGAAAAGAGGCTAAATCTAAAACGGTTTTTTCCAAGTGTATTCCATCATTGATGTCAGGACATACTACTACCTGAGCGTGTATCTGTAACCGTCTCTGTTGAAACCACTTTAACTGGGACATGATTAAACCAGCGCGATTATTTTTGAGCAAACGAGTTCTAACTTCTGGCTCGCTGGCGTGTACCGAGACATACAAAGGAGAAAGGCGCATCTGTTCGATCCGTCGCCATTCTTTATCTGTCAGATTGGTAAGAGTAAGATAGCTACCATAAAGAAAGCTGAGACGGTAATCGTCATCTTTAAAATAAAGGCTTTGGCGTTTACCAGTCGGCTGCTGATCGATAAAGCAAAATGGACAATGATTATTACACTGAATTAGACCATCAAATAAAGCCGTTTCAAATTCTAAACCTAAATCGTCGTCGTAATCTTTCTCTATTTCAATCTGATGAGTATTGCCCGTAGCATCAACTACTTCTAACTCTAAATACTCATCGCTACACAAGAAACGATAGTCAATTAGATCCCGTGGCTGGGTTTGATTAATCGAAACGATCGCATCACCAACTTCAAACCCAATCTCTTCGGCGATTGAATCTGGCAATACACCACTTATTTTGGCTGGTTGAACAGTAGCTCGACTCATAATAGCTTGATGATATCAAGAATAAACATTTGATGGAAGTTGCGATCGCATCTTACAGCATCAGCTTAATCGCATTATCTAGGAAAATATTATTACAGTTTTAATACAAGATAAAATATAGTTACCAAACCATACTTCACTACTCAGGAGTTTATTTTCTAACTTTAAATCACCAAAAGCAATATGAAGCAAATTATTAATACCAATACATTTAATCAATTGTTATCGATAAATGATCCAAAAGAACGCGAAATTTTGATTGGATCGGATTTAACTCAAGTTAAATTCAATTCACCAGCTCATTTATCAGGGTTCAATTTATCTGATGCTGTTTTAGAAAACTTAGATTTGATCGATTGCCAAATATATAACTGTAACCTGACTAGGGCATCACTAAAAAATTCCAAGCTGCACAAAGCAAATCTACAAAACAATGACTTGACCAATACCAATTTTACTGAAGCTAACCTCACTCAAGCTAGATTTTATGAAAGCCAACTAGTAAATACCAATTTTGAGCGAGCTAATTTAGAAGGGGCAGATTTTAGCCAAGTAAAATTACTCCAAAACGTTAGTTTTCAGCAAGCAAACCTCAGTAAGGCAAACTTAAGAGGCTACAATGCCCGTGAATCTCGATTGTATTTGGATTTAAGTAATTCTAATTTTGAATATGCCAATTTAAAAGGAGCTTTGTATGATTCACACACTGTATTTCCTTCAGGATTCGATCCTCAAGCAGCAGGAGCTTATTTGATAACTGCGGGTGTTTCCTTGACTAATGCCGATTTGAGTTTTACCAATTTAGCCGAAGCTCATCTTAGTGGTGCAGATCTTAGTGGTGCTAACTTGACTGGAGCAAGAATTACATCTGCTAATTTAAACGGGGCTAATCTTACTGAAGCCACTCTTATCTATGAAAAAGGTCGCTGGGATAGAGACTTGTACGCTAATGTTCATCTAGAAGGAGCTATTCTACATAGAGCAACAATTATTGGCATAAAACCAGATAATACCTGTATGTATCTTGATGGAATAGATCTGACCGAAGCTAAAATCATCGACTGTGCATTTACTTACTCTGATATGAATGGTGCAAAACTGATTAACCTTGGCTTAGATGGTACAGATTTTCATGATGCCAAACTCAGAGGAGCTAATTTTGCCAATAGTAGCTTACGAGGATGTAACTTTAGCGGGACTGATTTGAGAGGAGTTAATTTTGAGAATGCAGATCTTAGTGGTGCAAGCTTATCTTATGCCAATTTAACCAACACTGACTTGTCAAAAGCCAATCTTAACGGAGTTAATTTAAATCAAGCTATTCTCGAAAATACAAAGCTACCAATTTAAAGATGTGATTGGTTGTTTTGATAAACAACGCAACCAATTATTCTTCCGCTCTCGTCCTTCATCCCTTATACATTATCAATCCATCCCAAAGCCAAGGCAACCAGAATAAAGACTCCAAATCCTAATCTATACCAAACAAACACCCAGGTACTTCATTCTTTGTAAGAATTTAAGCAGCCAGGCGATCGCGAATTTCTTTAAAGAATAAATAAATCAAGATAAAACTTTAAAATATCTTTAACTTCATTTAGATAACTTGATTCTAAATCACCCAAATATTTAATCAATCTTGTTTTATCAAAGGTACTTGGTTCAATGGCAATTATAGTACTGTCCGAATTCAGTCCATTTACCGAAGTTGCTTTAACTCGAACAACCACGGAAGCTATTTTTTTAGCTCTAACCACGGCTGAAGAAATAGGTAATAATGTTACTTTAGATCTAACTTGGTTGAAATCTGTTGGAGAAATAATTAAAGTAGGTCTAGTTTTATTAATCTCGGTTCTCACTGAAGGCTCGAAACTTACTAACCAGATACTTCCACATCGATAATCGCGCAATTTTGTTCCTCCTCACTCCAGCCAAGATTTAAGTCATCTACTGCTGCTGCTGCGTCTAACATTGCTGCTCTTTTCTGTTTGATAGCTTCTTGTTTGAGTAAATAGTTAAATAATTCGCTACGATTACGTTTGATTAAATTTGGACTATTCTCAACTAAATCATCTAAATCTTCTACCAGATGATCGTCTAAATAAATGGATATTTTAGCCATAACTTAGCTTGTAAAGTATAATTGTCTACGATATAGTAGCATAAATAGTAGGACAATAATTATTAACATTTATCCCTTATCCCTTAATCCAGCCCAGAGCCACAGCAGCTAAGATAAACACCCCAAATCCCAATCTATACCAAACAAACACCCAGGTACTTCTTCTTTGTAAGAATTTAAGCAGCCAGGCGATCGCTAAATAAGAAAATATTGTCGAAGATATTAACCCAGCCACCAAAGGAATTAGCCCAGAGCTTGCTGCACCAGAACTGACCATATCCTTTAATTCTACTAGCCCAGATAGGGCGATCGCAGGAATACCTAGTAAAAAAGAAAATTTAGCTGCCGTTGCCCGCTCTAAATTATTAAACAAACCAGCCGTCAGGGTTGAACCTGAGCGAGACACCCCAGGTATAATTGCTAGTGCTTGAGCGCAACCCAACAAAATACCGTCTTTAAGCTTTAAATCTTGGAAATTACGTTTTTGATTACCGACGCTTTCTGCTAAAGCCAGGAATAAAGCCATGACAATCGAGACAATGGCAATTGAGGGCATACTTCTAAGAATATTTTCATAAAATGGCGGTTCAAAAAGTTTTAAGATTAAACCTAAAAGCACAATTGGCACAGTGCCGATGGCAATTCCTACGGCTAAGCAAAAATCTTGAGAATCATAATTTTTGGTACGAACTGCCCTAATCATGCCTCTGGTAATTTGACTAATATCCGACCAAAAATAAGATAAAACCGCAGCCAAGCTACCAAGCTGAATTACAGCAGAAAAAGCCACTCCAGGATCGTCCCAGCCCAAAAAAACGGGAACGGCTTTTAGGTGTGCCGTACTACTAATGGGAATAAATTCTGTTGCTCCTTGAACGAAACCTAAAACGATCGCCTGAAACAAATTTACTTGGGCGATCCCCCCTGCCGCTTCACTCCCTTGAGCCAATATGTCTGGAGATAAAGCTGCCGCTGAATTACGATCGAACCCCAAAGTAATGAGGCTTAATATAAGTCCAGCACCTAGAAAAGAAGCATATTTTAAATATTTTTTGCTTGACGCGGACATAGTATATTTATTAATTCCCAATCCCAAATATTTATTAAGTTTCAAGCATATCGTAAATCTCTTAATAACTTAAGTATTTTAAATGAATAATTAAATTTAGATATGATAAAAAGTGAGTACACTTGAAAAATTGCTAAAAATTAAACTATTAATTTGGTAAAAGTATGAGTTATGCAACCTCCTCCGCTAGGGCAGAAATCAATGAACTGCGTCGTCTTAAAACCCTGCTTCCTCCTGAATTACAAAGTTGGGTAATTGTTGAAGGCTCAACGGAAGTCAATCCTCCTATCGTCCGTAGCGAAGAAATTGGTAAAGACGAAATTGAAATTCAGATAGATTTAGCTAAATGGGATAGTCTAGCAATCGATCAGCGTAATTTGCTATTTTGGCATGAGGTGGCTAGGGTACAAAACGATACTATTCCTAAAGAAGGATGGGAAATGGCGGCTTTGGCTATTGGCTTGGGTGGTGCTGTTGGGGAGTTATGGGTACAGGATGGCTTATTATTGCTTTTGGCTATGTCTTTGTGTGGTATCTCAGGATATCGTCTCTGGCAAAAAAACAGTAGCGAAAAGACGCTTACCGAAGCCATCGAAGCTGATGAAAAAGCGATCGCTTTAGCTACTCGTTTTGGTTATTCTTTACCTAATGCCTATAAAAGCTTGGGTAGTGCTTTGAAAACCCTGATTGAAATGACCCCTAGTCGTCGCAAAAGAAAAAAATACGAAGAGCGTTTACAGGCTTTACGTCGCAGTGCAACTAGAGAAAAAGCTAGGACACAAGAGGGAAGAGAGCCGATCGGCAGAAGAGAGAATAGACTTTAAATTTGAATTAAAGTAAAACTAAGCTCGAACTCATATTTTTGCCAATAGATTTCACTTTTAAGCAAGATAGTTAAATCAAGTGTAAAATTAAGCCAAGAATATATGGATGATTATTGGTATTATTCATAATATTTGAGTTGAGCCTGCCAAATGAATTAGAAAGCACAGTCTGTATAATAATGGTTAAACTAAAATAGGATGACCGTACGGTCTGAAGTCTATCTGACTTTCTCAAATACTTTTGTCTCCATCTAACAAATAAATTACTTTTGCTGATAACCAAAATTGAGAATTAATGATTGATGAGACACCGGATATTCGGTTTTCCCAGTCCTTTCTTCAGGACAATGCGATCGTACAACTACCTGAACGCCTGACAGTTTTAGAAGCCATAGCCTTCAAGCAAACTGTCAGCAACTTATTACAGCAAAAAATTGCTCGTCAGCAAATAATTCTCGACTTTAGCAAAACTAAATTTATCGATAGCAGTGGCATTGGCGCACTTATTGCTAGTTTGAAGTCTGCTCAAGAAAAAGACATTGAATTGGCTTTAGAATCAGTTCAGCCTCCAGTGATGGCTACTCTAGCGATGACGGGTTTGGTTGACGTACTGAACATAAAATCTTCAGCAGCATGGTCAACCAAAGAACATCTAGAAACTCATCCTTCCGTAAGATCTATAGTCAAAAGAATTATAGATATTGGGGGAGCATTGGTGGGGTTGATGATTACGATCATCATTTTTTTGCCTATTGCGATCGCCATTAAACTTAGCAGCCCTGGTTCTATACTATTTAAACAGACTCGCTGTGGCTGGATGGGCAAAAAGTTTCAAATTTGGAAATTTCGCTCGATGTATACCAACGCTGAAGCAATGAAAAGGCAGGTTGAAAATCAAGCTAGTGGAGCTTTTTTTAAAAACGATAATGACCCGCGCATTACTAAGATTGGTCACTTCTTGCGCCGTACTAGCCTCGATGAGCTTCCGCAGTTTTGGAATGTTCTAAAAGGAGATATGAGTCTGGTCGGTACTCGCCCTCCAACTCCAGAAGAAGTAGAAACATATCAAATACCAGAGTGGCAGAGATTAGATGTCAAGCCTGGAATGACAGGAGAATGGCAGGTAAATGGTCGTTCTCAGGTACGCAATTTTGAAGATGTGATTAAGCTAGATCTAAAATATCAGCACAACTGGAATTTGCAATACGATCTCAAGCTAATTTTTAAAACAATTTTGATCGTCTTTAATAAAAATAGTGGGGCAGTTTAGTTTTTGCCGAATTAAATAATTAATAAGTTAGGGGCGAACGGCCGTTCTCCCGTACAGTAATCGGTATTAATTCAATAATTTATATCTTGTTTGAATGGCGCAGGTAAAAGAAAGAATAACCATAGCCGTAGTGGGAGATGTCCACGATTTATGGGATGAACAAGATGAATTGGCACTAGAACATCTTGGTGTTGATTTGGTTTTGTTTGTCGGCGATTTTGGTAACGAAGCAGTAGAGGTAGTCCGCCAAATTGCAGCGGTTAAGCTACCTAAAGCCGTAATCATGGGCAATCATGATGCTTGGTATAGTGCTTCCTCTTGGGGTAGACAAAAAGCTCCTTATGATCGCTCTCAAGAAGATCGGGTGCAGCAGCAGCTAGAATTATTGGGCAAAGCTCATGTTGGTTTTTCTGGGCTAGATTTTCCTCAATTTAATTTATCGGTGGTGGGTAGTCGTCCCTTTAGCTGGGGAGGCTCTACCTGGAGAAACAGCCAGTTTTATAGCGATCGCTATCAGATAAGAAGTTTTGAAGAGTCAAGCCGACAAATTGTCGCTTCTGCTCAAAATTCTCAACACAATACTTTGCTTTTTATGGGACATAATGGTCCCTATGGTTTAGGAGACAAACCACAATCAATTTGTGGTCGAGACTGGAAGTCAGAGGGAGGGGATTATGGCGATCCTGATTTTACCAAAGCGATCGCCGAAGTTCAAAACCTAGGCAAATCCATTCCCCTAGTGACTTTTGGACATATGCACCACCATCTTAAACATCCCCCCGCTCAACAACGAACTGTAACCGAAGTTAGAGACAATACTGTCTATTTGAATTCTGCCTGTGTTCCTCGCATAGTCAAAAGCCCTGAAGGTGTAAAGCGCAATTTTTCTCTAGTTTCACTTGACCGAGGAAGAGTTCAAAAAATATCCTTGGTTTGGTTAGATCGCGATTTTGTTATCCAGTCAGATCAAATTCTGTATGAGGCTAAAGCCTAGCTCTTGCTCAACCTTCTTATTGTTTAAATTCTAAAGTGTTGCTGTAGACGGAAAAAAAATTGCCACAGCGAGAAGTCTTCTTAAATAGTTATTGGTAGAAACTATGAAGATCTATTAAGATACACGCATACAGTAGGATTAGAAATTTGCTTGACAATTTTCTAAGTTATTCACAATGAATATCTCTGTGATAATATCTGGATGATTATGTAGCAATTGAAATATCAGTTTTACTAGTCAGAGATTACTCCGTCCGTTTAGGGCGGAGCCTGCTCTGACCGTTGATCAACTCATTGGTGGAGGAGTTTATCTAAATAAAGTGCAATATAAATTATCTGGGCGATCGCTAAATAGCGGGTTTAAAAATCAGCCACAGCCTTTAAGAATAGGTGTTATTGGCGTAGGCAATATGGGACAACACCATGTGCGTATCCTGAGCTTATTGAAGGATACTGAACTGGTAGGAGTATCTGACTGTAATTTAGCAAGAGGCATTGAAATTGCTAGTCGCTATCAAACTCATTTTTATGAAAATTATGCAGAAATGTTGCCTGACGTGGATGCAGTTTGTATAGCTGTTCCCACTAAAGCTCATCACGAGGTAGGAAGCAACTGTCTCAAGGCTGGAGTTCATGTTTTGATTGAAAAGCCCATTGCTGCTTCAATTACTGAAGCTGAGTCTTTGGTGAATTTAGCTGCTGAGACTGGCTGTATTTTGCAAGTTGGACACATCGAAAGGTTTAATCCTGCCTTTTGTGAGCTAAGTAAAGTAATCCAAACTGAAAATATTCTAGCTCTTGAGGCTCGTCGTATGAGTCCCTATTCTAATCGGGCGAACGATGTTTCTGTAGTGTTGGATTTAATGATTCACGATATAGACTTGCTTCTAGAACTATCCGCTTCTCCAGTGATTAGGCTAACTGCTAGTGGAAATACTTCTAATAGTTCGAGAAACCTAGATTACGTAACGGCTAATCTTGGTTTTGCCAATGGTGTAGTCGCAACTTTGACAGCTTCTAAGGTTACTCACCGCAAAATTCGCTGTTTATCAGCACACTGTCAGCATTCTTTAATTGAAACTGATTTTCTCAAAAACGAAATCCTAATTCATCGCCATCAACAGCCTAATCTGCAACCCGAACAACAAAAACTCTATAAGCAAGACGGTATTACTGAAAAAGTTTATACCAGCAATACTGAACCTATTTATGCTGAAATCGAACATTTTGTTAACTGTATTCGTGGAGGCGATCGCCCTTCCGTTGGCGGGGAGCAAGCTTTAAAAGCTCTACGCCTAGCAAGCTTGATTGAACAAATGGCTCTAGATGGTAAGATTTGGCAGCCTTCAGATGACCAGAAAGAAATTGTATCTCCCACTATGTCGATTGTTTAAACTGATTTCTAAATTGTAATTTGCTAGTTTGGTTCAGTAATTCTATCAGCAAATATATTGAAATGCAGTTAAGGCATTAAAAAGATGTTTTGACTGCATTTCAGGCAAAATTTTGTATTCCTCACTTTCGTTGTATTAATCTAAATTATTTTCTCATTAACAGAAATCAATTCATAACCGTAAATGCGCCAACTATAGTCTTTTTGATGTTGGACAACAAAAACCCCTTGAGTCACCTCTCCGTTTTGAGCCATAATTATTGATACCAACGCTGGAAAGTTGTTGACTAGGGTAAACCCGCGAAACATAATCGATCTTGGTTTGACAATGGCATGATATTTCTTTTTTACCATTGTCATAAAATCATCTTGCTCAAATTTCTCTTGAATAGTTGGACTGGTTAAAGAAAAAGCTATTTCATCGTCACCCTGTTGAAATGCCTGTAGCTGTTTTTCTACTAACTGACGAATTATTGCCTTATCACTTTCTGAGATATACATTAGGGGCTAATTCATTAATTAAAATTATTTTTTGGCAGATATGAACAATGTTTAACTTGTCATTTCTACTGTTTAACCTTTTACTGCACCTGCCGTTAGTCCTTGTACAATTTGACGCTGAAAAATTAAGACAAGAATCACTAATGGTAGAGTACCCAAAACTGTAGCTGCGGCGATCGGTCCATAGGGAATATCAAATAAAGTTGCGCCTCCAAGCTGCGCTGTAGCTACAGGAATCGTTTTTTTTGCTTCTTCGGTGATAAAAGTTAAAGCAAAAATATATTCATTCCAAGCGAAGATAAAAGTCAAAATACCAGTGGTTGCCAATGCTGGTAAAGTCATGGGCAATACTATATTCGTCAACATTCCCAAGGTTTTAAAGCCGTCCATCTTCGCCGCGTCTTCTAGCTCTTTAGGTAGCTGTTGAAAAAAGCTTCTCATTACCAAAATAGTTAGAGGTAGATTAATAGCAGTGTAAGGAATAATTAAAGCTAAGTAATTGTTTCCTAAACCAACAATTTTGACTATTTCTAATAGTCCTAAAAATAATAATACATAGGGAAATAAAGTAACAATTAAAACTCCAGTCAAAATCAGCTTTTCCCCTTTTAAATTCATTCGTGCCAAAGCATAAGCTGCTGGAGAACCAAAGACAAGACACAAAATAGTTGAAATACTTGCTACCAAGGCACTATTAAAAATATAGGTCAAAAAGGGACGACGCTTAAACAGTTCGGTGTAGTGTTCCCAGGTAATCTTACTAGGTAAATAGACATTGGGAATTGCCGAGATATCTTTATTTAGCTTTACAGAAGTCAGTATCTGCCAAATGATAGGTGCAGAAAAAAAGAGCAAAATTAATAAAACACCTAACCATAACCAGATTTTAGAAAAGGATAAGTTTGTTATTTGCTTGTTGGTTTTAACTGATGACATAACCATCTATCTATTCTCTATGCCTTACTAAAACAATGTTACATTCTTTAGGCACTGAAATTATCTTTCGTTAGTTAGTCAATTAATTTAGCTTTATTAGATAAAATGAAAGAATATTTAGATCTTTAAATAAAAGAGATATGCCTGTAAATAATGTCCATATCTCTATTTGAAATTTGAGGCACAACATTATACTATGGCTACTTTACAACAAAGAAGAAAAGAAAATATTGACGGTAATTTTTATGTGGACTCTAGCTGTATTGATTGTGATACTTGTCGTTGGATGGCAGCAGATGTATTCAATCGTCAATCATCCTCCTCTGCCGTATATCATCAACCAGAAACTACGGTAGATAAACTGCTGGCAATGCAGGCTTTACTATCTTGCCCTACCGCTTCTATTGGTACAGTAGATAAGCCAACAGATATAAAACAAGTTCAACAGACATTTCCTTTGCTGGTAGAAGATAATGTTTATCACTGTGGATATCATGCTGAAGCTTCTTATGGTGCTGCTAGCTATTTCATTCAAAGACCAGAAGGCAATATCCTAATTGATTCACCTCGATTTGCACCGCCTCTGGTAAAACGTTTAGAAGATCTAGGCGGTATTGAATATTTGTATCTTACCCATCAAGATGATGTGGCAGATCATCAAAAATTCCGACAGCATTTTAATTGCCAGAGAATTTTACATTCAGACGACATAAAACCATCTACTCAAGAAGTTGAAATTCAGCTATCTGGCACTGATACAGTTGAGCTAACTCCAGACATTTTAATTATTCCTGTTCCTGGTCATAGTCAAGGACACACTGTTTTACTCTATAAAAACAAGTTTTTATTTACAGGAGATCATTTAGCCTGGTCGCCATACCTGGAAAATCTTTATGCTTTTCGTCGCTTCTGTTGGTATTCTTGGTCAGAACAAATTAAATCCATGGAAAAACTAGCGAATTACTCTTTTGAATGGGTTCTGCCTGGTCATGGTCGTCGTTATCATAGTGATGTTGATACCACCAAAAAACAATTACAGCAGTGTATTAACTGGATGAAACAACAATAGTGCGGTTGAAAATTGATCGCGATCAATAATTAGTAACTAAAACTTCTTTTATCTTTCCCCTTTTATCTCCTTTTGAGTTGATAGATCGCGGTACATCAACTAACTCTACTCTGAATTCACTGTAAAGATCTAAGACTAGAGGTGCAGAAGAATTAGACAGCATAAATCTAACTCCTCTTGTATTTAATCGACAGCAGAGATCGCGCAGTGCAATCTGCATTTGGATATCAAAACCTTCTTTGCTATAGCTGGTAAAGCTAGAAGTAGCGTTGAGAGGAATATAAGGCGGATCGAAGTAAACAAAATCTTGAGCTGTAATCTTAGACTCTATAGACAAGAATGAACCCATGAGTATTTCTGTTTGCTGTAGTGCTTGACTACAGGTGCGCAAATTCTGCCGATCGACAATTTGGGGATTTTTATATTTTCCAAAAGGAACATTATATTGACCCTTAGAATTGACTCGATACAAACCATTAAAGCAGGTTTTATTGAGATAAATAAAGCGACTGGCTCGTTGAATGTCTGTCCAATTGGAATATTCAGCAAGGCGATCGCCTTGGCGAATCTGATAGTAATATTTTTTATCATAGTAGTGCTGCTGCAAATCTAGAATCAAAGCTTCAACATTCTGCTGTACGCATTGATAAGTATTGACTAGTTCTTGATTAATATCTAGCAATACTGCTTTTTTAGGCTTTGTCTGCCAAAATAAAGCTGCTCCACCCATGAAAGGTTCAAAATAAGTTTTAAAATCTTGAGGAAGGCGTTTTTCTAACTCAGGCAGTAATTTTCTTTTTCCCCCTACCCATTTAATGAATGGTTTACACTCCAAGCTGTATCTCCACACAAAATTTATATTCTACTCGCTTCAATCAAACAACTTTAAATCAGAATCGAAGATTTTGTTAAATTTAAAGTGAGTGAAATCATACCTTGATTCGCCAAGGTCTTAAATTCTATCGGTCGTTATCATCTTGAATAAAAGAATAAACTACTGCATCATGAAATTTATCGTGAATTAATAGCCTGTTTCTGCTCATTCCTTCCTTGTAAGCACCTGCTCTTTCTGCAACTTTCTGACTGGGAATATTTTCTACTGAAGCGACAATTTCAATGCGCTTTAACTTTAACTGTCGAATGCCAAATTCAGCTACAAGTTTGGTTGCTTCTATTGCGTATCCTTTACCTGTATATCCAGTCCTTAGCCAGTAACCTAAGTTACCGCACCAAGGTGATCTAATACCTATTCCACAACCACCAACTATTTTACCTTGGCGATCGCGGATACTAAAACCAAATTCTTTACCCTCATTCCAACGCTGAGGTCTTGTTTTTATCCATGCTTCGGTTTCGGCAATTGTATAGTTAGGATGACACCAGGGTAGCCAAGGATAAACACGATCTACTGAAATTTTAATAGCTTCAAATAGCAAAGGAATATCTTCAATAGTATATTTTTGTAGAACAATTAAATCAGACTCAAGCATAAATACCAAGATATGAGTATTTTTGTCTGTAATTTGCGATTAATAAAAAAGAGACTAGTAAAGAGTTAATTTCTTTCGCTTTCTCAAAAAACGGTTTAGTCAAATAAATTATAAACGGACAGAATTAATATTTGCTGATTTATTGGTTAGTTTTTTGAAACAATATCTTATTGGTGCTTTAGATCTCCCTCATCATCATCTAAGTTATCCAGCTCAATATAGTAATTGAATCAAGTAAAAAATGATTCAAAGCTAAAACTAATTTATAGGCTACAAAATCATGAAACTATCTTCAATTATTACTTTATCAATATTAGCAACTTTAGGTTTTTCTGCCCCCTTATTGGCTCAAGAAAACGTTGTTATCAATAGTCAACAGGCACGTAATAGCGTCGAAATTAGTCCGTCTAATTTAGTATCAGCAGCCTATCAAGGTCGTTTTACAAATCAAAGAATTCCTTCTGGTAGCAGATTTATTGGCGCAATCAAAACTAACAAATTACAATCTAGAGATCTAGTTAAAGCTGCCATTTCGACAGGTAGGCTATCAGAAGCTACTCTCAACGATCAAGGTTATTTACGTAGTGTAAGAACTCTCGCTGACCATTTCGATACAAACTAGCTATTATGTTAATTGTTAATACTTTCTAACTTTCAGTTGAGATTGACATTTTAAATAAAAAAAATAGTAAAAGTTAGTCAAGGCTGAACGTCCTTCTTGAAATTAAATCTTAAGTCAAAAGCCCCAACTTATTTGTTGGGGCTTTTAGCTGAGATGCATTCTAATTTTTTAGGTAAATAGCTTGATAAGGAGTAATTTATAATCCATCAATTCAAATACTACAGTGTAGTGTGGAAAAAATATAATCAAAGCTCTTTAATTCTAATGGCATATTATCGATCCACACTAGATAGTTTCAAAATTATCCACCGCAGGTAAACACCATGCCTATTAGCTTGTGAGTCAGAGGCAAAGTGTCAATAATCATTCCTACGCACAACAGCATCATATATAAGATGGAATATTTAAACATTCCCCGCGCTAACTGATTGCTAGTTGGATCTTGTTTTAATTCCCAAGCCTTGTAGATAAACTGGTAGCCGAGATAAGTTGCGATCGCGCCATAGACAATGCCTAAATTACCTACAGGATACATTAACAACAGGCTACAGGGAAATACCAACAAAGTATAAACCCAGATTTGCTTAACAGTTTCTTCCTCACCTTTAACTACAGGCAACATTGGTATTCCCACTTCGGCATAGTCTTCTTTGATCATCAGTGCCAAAGCCCAAAAATGAGGAGGAGTCCACAGAAAGATAATGCCAAACAAGAGCCAGGGAGTAAAGCCCAAGCTGCCTGTGACCGCAGCCCAACCAACTAAAGGTGGAATTGACCCCGCAGCACCACCAATCACAATGTTTTGAGTCGTGTGTCGCTTTAGCCAATGGGTATAAATGAGCATATAAAAGATAATGCCAGACATTGCCAATAATGCTGCCAATAAATTGGCAAACAAAGTTAGCAAAGAAAATGAAAGTATGCCTAATACGGCAGCAAAAATTAGAGCATGACGAGGCTGCACCTTACCTGAAGGAATCGGACGCTTGCGTGTCCGAGTCATGGTGTAGTCAATATCTTGGTCGTAGATGCAGTTGAGTACTTGAGCCGAAGCTGCTGCTAATGTACCCCCTAATAAAGTAACTAATAGTAAAATTGGGTCTACTCTGCCCTCAGAAGCAATCCACATTGATGCAGCCGTAGTGATTAGCAGCAAGGGAATGATACGGGGTTTGGTTAGCTGATAATAGCTTTTGACTACTTCAGCTAAATTTTGATTTTGGCGGGCTAGACTTGTCCCTGTCATTATGATTTTTCCTTTAGTTTATTGTGACTATGTGTAAAGTAGTGTAAAGTATTTTTGATTTTATTGAGCGATCGCCTGTTCTTTTTGATCTCGTATAGCTAGTACCGTAAAAGCAACTAATACTCCTAATAAACTCGCACCTACCGCCTGATGAGTAACTGTTAAAGGCTCAACCTGAAGGTGCAGTTTGAACGTAGCAAACCCCAGTAAAATTTGCAGACTGACTAGGGCTGCTGCTGCGTTGGCTAAGATACGCAGATTTTTATGTAAGCCAGGAGTTTTCTTGGCAAACCAAACCAGCGCAATGGTTGCCAAAGTAGGGGGAACAACTCCTAAAATATGGGCATTCATGATGTTACACAGTTGAGAACCGCCAAAACACTGATGCAATGCCCAACGAGAGCCAACTAAACCTCCTAAAATACTTTGCAGATAAACTAAAGCTGTTGCGCTCAAGCCTAACCAACTTAGCTTTCCTGCGGTTTTTGTTCCCTGATAAGGTAGCAGTGCAGTTCCCATAATGATTAGGGTTGTAAAGAATAATAGTGCTGTGCCTAGATGTGCTGTAACAATATCAAAGCGTAACAGTTGAGTAACTGTAAGACCGCCTAAAATACCCTGAAAAACAATCAGAAATAGGGCAAAAGTAGCAGCCCAAGGCAGCCATTTTGGCAATAGGCGACGATACCACCAGGATAAACCAGATAAGGCGATCGCACTAATTCCAATCAAAGCAGCATCTAAACGATGAAACCATTCTAAAAATACCTGGAGGTTCATCTGTCGGGCTGGCACAAGCTGACCATAGCACAAAGGCCAGTCTGGACAAGCTAATCCCGCGTTCATCACCCTAGTGGCACTACCAACCGCCATCAAAAGTAGTGTGGCGATCGCAATTTTCCAAACTAAACGGCGAATCCAGACTTGGGGTTTCGGGAGGTCTTTTCTGTTGCTGGTTTGTGGTTGAAAAGTTGATTCTGTCATAGCACACTTGACTAACTAAATGGAAAAAAACTTTACTAAACTTATAAGAGTGTTCGTTTAAAATTTAAACTATGAACTATTATTTTTTCTTAGGTCTTATCTTACTTTCCTCTACTAATACTCTAGCGACCTTTTTATAATAGGTTGATCATTTTAGATATTCTTCAGATTGAGTTAGGAATTTTTCTGATAAAGGCTGTTCTTTATAAAGAAAAAATAAAATTTTTCTGACAAAAGCAAACTTATAGACTATGCCCGTAGCTAAGAATTTAACCGATCCCAAATAAAAGATAAAGAATTGGGTTCAATATTAGAAACTTAAGCTTTATCTTTGCCTATCCGCCAGTAATTTGATTTAACCTAATAAGTAGACAGAAAAATATTAAGTAGTTGAAATTTTAGTATTATTTCCATCAACAATTTCCATCCATAAGTCGTAAATTATAAATATAACCCTGAGAAATAATCAGCTAGTCCTAATTTTTGAAAACACTACCCAAAATCTATAAACGTGAATATTCCTGGTAACATAATCACTCTCATCGCAGGAATTGCGATGACTTTAATCAGTCTGTGGTACGGACAAAATCATGGACTTCTTCCTGTAGCAGCATCTAGTGATGCAGGAGACGTGGATGAACTCTTTAACTTTATGATGACCATTGCTACTGGTTTATTTCTTTTAGTAGAAGGGGTATTAGTTTACTCCCTATTTAAATTTCGTCGCCAAAAAGGCGATACCACTGATGGTCCTCCGATCGAGGGCAATGTTCCTCTAGAGATTGTCTGGACTGCCATACCTACGGTAATTGTTTTTATTCTCTCCATTTACAGTTTTGAAATATACAACCGCATGGGGGGATTAGATCCCATGGCAGCAGGAGATTCTGGCCCTCAGTTAGCCCATGCTCATCATCATTCAGAATTAGTGGCTTTAGATCCGAGTAGGCAAAATATAGCTTTAGGTTTAGGCGTTTCTCCTGACTCGGATCAAGGTGTAGACCCTCTAGAAGTAAAGGTCAATGGTATTCAGTACGCCTGGATATTTACCTACCCAGAAAGTGGCGTAATTTCAGGAGAAATACACGTTCCTGTCGATCGCCCTGTAGCCCTAAATATGACGGCGGGCGACGTAATTCATGCCTTCTGGCTGCCTGAATTTAGAATCAAGCAGGACGTAATTCCTGGTAGAGAAACCAAGTTGGTCTTTACACCTAATAAAGTCGGGCAATATCCTGTCGTTTGTGCCGAACTTTGTGGCGCATATCATGGCGGAATGAAAACTCAGCTTTATGTAGAAACTCAAGAGAACTATCAAAAGTGGATTCAGGAAAATACTTTTGCTATGAATAGTGACAGCAATAAATCCGTAGCCATGACTCCTGCATCTAGTTCTGATGCCGAATTTTTAGCACCCTATGCTAAAGATATGGGAATAGATGCCGATGCCTTAATAACGCTTCGCTCAAGTAGCAAGTGAAATTTGAAATAGCTTGCTAACCCAACTTACAAGCAATTATTTAAAAAGCTAAAAGCTAAAAGCTGATAGTGAGGCAGTGCGGTCTTGGGGGTCACATGCGGCTAAAGCCTTTGTCCCATGAGCAACTGCCGAACCCGAAGGGCTAATAGCTCTTAAAACAGATAAATTCAGACTTTCCAACCGTAAAAAATGAGTACAACACTAGAAAGAAATGCTCCTACAACTTCTCCAGAGCAGAATGAACATCCTCAAAGAAAGTGGCAGGACTACTTTGGCTTTAGTACCGATCACAAAGTAATTGGTATTCAATATCTAACTACCGCTTTCCTTTTCTACTTTATAGGTGGCGCATTAGCCGAGGTAATGCGGACTGAACTTTCTACTCCCGACCCTGATTTTGTGCAACCCGAATTTTACAATCAGCTTTTGACGATGCACGGCACAATTATGTTGTTTTTGTGGATTATTCCTGCGGGGGCAGCATTTGCTAATTATTTGATTCCGCTGATGATTGGGGCAGAAGATATGGCATTTCCCCGTCTTAATGCCGTGGCATTCTGGATGATTCCCCCAGGCGGTATTTTATTACTGAGTAGCTTCTTTAACGGTGCGCCTCAAGCTGGCTGGACTTCTTATCCACCTTTGAGTTTGGTAAGCGGTAAATCAGGAGAAGAGATTTGGATTCTCAGCATTTTGATCTTGGGAACATCTTCAATGTTGGGGGCAATTAACTTTGTCACTACTATCCTGCTAATGCGGATGCCTGATATGGACATTCACAGTATGCCTTTGTTTTGCTGGTCAATGTTGGCAACTTCAGGCTTGATCTTGATTGGTACTCCGGTATTAGGGGCGGCATTAATCTTGCTTTCTTTCGATCTGCTTGCAGGTACGGCATTTTTCAATCCTGCGGGAGGTGGAGATCCGATAGTTTACCAGCATATGTTCTGGTTCTATTCCCATCCTGCGGTATATATTATGATTTTGCCCTTTTTTGGCGCAATTTCTGAAATTTTGCCAGTTCATGCCCGTAAACCAGTCTTCGGCTATCGGGCGATCGCCTATTCTAGTTTGGCAATTAGTTTTTTAGGCTTAATTGTCTGGGCGCACCATATGTTCTCTAGTGGAACTCCTGGTTGGTTGCGGATGTTTTTTATGGCAACCACTATGATTATTGCCGTACCTACAGGGATTAAGGTATTTAGCTGGTGTGCGACTATTTGGGGTGGAAAACTTAGTCTCAATAGTGCCTTTATTTTTGCAGTTGGTTTTCTTTCGTCTTTCTTAATTGGTGGCTTAAGTGGAGTAATGTTGGCTGCTGTGCCGTTTGACATTCACGTCCATGACACATATTTTATTGTGGCTCACTTCCACTATGTTCTCTTTGGCGGTTCGGTATTTGGCTTGTTTGCAGCGGTCTATCATTGGTTTCCGAAAATGACTGGGCGGATGGTTAATGAAACCCTGGGTCAAATTCACTTTATTATGACCTTTATTGGCTTTAACATTACTTTTTTACCCATGCACCAATTGGGCTTACAGGGTATGAACCGTCGTATTGCCCTTTACGATCCTCAGTTTCAGACTCTCAACATGGTCTGTACTATTGGGTCATATATTCTGGCATTATCTACCTTCCCCTTCATTATCAATATTGTTTGGAGTTTGTATAAAGGCAAAAAAGCTGGTCGCAACCCTTGGCGTGCTTTAACTTTAGAATGGCAAACTGCTTCCCCACCAATTATTGAAAACTTTGAAGAAGAGCCTGTCTTATGGGCAGGACCTTATGATTATGGTGTAGACACTGAAAGTATCGATGGAGATGAAGATGTTGAAGATATGTTGGCAGCCGTAACGGCAGAAAGGCGGTAAGAAGGATGAGAGATAAGGGATAAGGAATGAGGAAAGAAACAGTAGCAAAGTGATTTGTCTTTTCTTCAAACCTAATTTCCTTTTCTCCTGACTAATAACTAACAACTAATAACTGTCTTAACCAATCAATTAGAACAAAACCAATTTATTTAATATGCAAGGTTCAACAGTAGACAATAAATCACAAATAGCAATCGCCTCAGAACAAGAAGCAGACCATGGACATCACGGACATCCCGATCATCGAATGTTTGGTCTGTACATCTTTCTGGTTTCCGATAGCATGACCTTCATCGGTTTTTTTGCTGCGTTGCTCATTTATCGAGCGATTATGCCAGTCTGGCCTCCTGAGGGAATGGAAGAGTTTGAGCTGCTAATCCCCATTATAAATACTTCGATTCTCGTAGCCAGTAGTTTTGTAATGCACCGAGGACAAACTGCTCTTAAAAATAACGACGTTAAAGGTTTACAGACTTGGTTCGGCATCACCGCAGCTATGGGCGCGGTGTTCTTAGCTGGACAAATATATGAGTATTCTCATGCTGAGTTTGGTTTAACCACTAACCTATTAGCCAGTTGCTTTTATGTCTTAACTGGATTTCACGGTTTGCACGTATTGACAGGTGTCTTGTTAATTCTCTGTGTCTTATGGCGATCGCGCGAAGAAGGACACTATTCTAGCAGCAGCCATTTTGGCGTAGAGGCAGCAGAAATATATTGGCACTTTGTTGATGTAATTTGGTTAGTGTTATTTGTCTTGGTATATCTGATTAATTAACACTAAAAGATTTATTTCTGTTTTGTAGGGATGTTTGACTAAAGCATCTCTATTTTTTTAGCTGTTTAAAGCGATCGCTTTAAACAGCTATAAGGTAAGCCTGACGACTCACCCAGATTTCTCATAGTCAATCAAAGAATCAATTTAAGACAAAACTTTTTGCTCCAAGTCCTTGACTGGAGGAGCTTGAATTAGCTTCCCTTCATAGGTAAAACGTCCACCATGACAAGGACAGTCCCAGCTTTTTTCGGCACTGTTCCAGTTAACAATGCAGCCGAGATGAGGACAGGTAGCGTTGACTGCGGTTACTTTACCCGCTTCATCTTTATAAACTCCAACTTTTTCACCTTTGAGAGTAATTATTTTTCCCTCACCAGGTTTGACATCATCGGTAGACCAGTTTTGGATACCTTTAAGCCGATCTCCTACCCAATGCATTCCCACATCAAGATTATTTTTAATCGATTCAGTTGTTACAAAAGGTGTTGCTCTAAGAGAATCGTATAAATCTGCCCAAGGATTTTCTTTTCCCTGTACTAAATCTGCTAAAAGTATTCCTGCCATTGTGCCTTTGCTCATCCCCCAAAGACTAAAGCCTGTGGCTACATAAATATGCTCGTTTGCAGGAGTCAACTTGCCAATATAGGGAAGTCGGTCAAAAGATTTATAATCCTGAGTTGACCAACGATAGTCGATTTTGTCGATGCCAAAATGAGAATGGGCGTAGCTTTCTAATTCTTGATAAGATTCTTCTGTTTCGCTTTTTTCTCCAACTTTATGACCACCACCACCAATCAACAGTAGCAAGCCTCCATCTTCGGTAGGAGTAGTACGAATTGAGTGATAGTTTTTGCCCACACCAATATACATTCCTTTGGGTGCTTTTTCTTGATTAATTTTGGCACCAACAATATAAGAACGTTGGGGATAAGTTTTAGCAAAAAACAGCCCCTGATCCATAATTGGCAAATGAGTTGTCAGCAGTACCTCAGTCGCCTGCAAAGTGGTATTGTTGGCAGATACCGTACAGGGTGTTCCCTCTTCTACACTTTGCACTCGACTATCTTCAAAAATATAGCTGCCATCTCCAGGAATAGTATTAGCTAGGTGTAGAAGATACTTGCGAACATGAAATTGAGCCTGATTGGTAAACTTGACCGCACCTGCAATCTCAAAAGGCAGGGTAGTGTCACTGACAAAATGAGCAGGAAGACCTAACTTAACTGCTGCATCATATTCTTTTTGAACCTTGTCTAAATTGTCTTTTTTCTCAGCAAAGCTATAAGTATCGTTGCGTTGAAAATCGCAGTCTATTTCCTCTTCTTGTACCGTTGAAGCAACAAACTCAACCCCAGCCTGATTTGATTCACCATAGAGTCTAGCTTTATCTTCACCGATTTTATCAATCAGATCTGCATAAATAAGCTGATGTAGAGAGGTAACTTTAGCAGTGGTGTGTCCACTAGCACTGGCTGCTATGTGTTCTGCTTCAATTAGGGCGACGGTTTTCCCCGCTTTTTTGAGTAAATATGCTGCGGTAATACCTGTAATGCCTGCGCCAATAATAGCAACATCAACGGTAACGTTTTCCATTTTAGGAAAGCTTGTTTTGGCAGTAGAATCTAACCAAAAGGAAATAGGTTTCCCTAATAAAGTTGTCATGATATTCAAGAAATAAAAACTATCTAATTACTTTAAGTTTAAATAATTGGTTTACTTTATCTCTATCTATCATGAGGTTGATTTATGTTTAATTAGCCTAAATATTAAACTGCATTTTCTAAGAAAATGCGGTTTAAAAACACAATTGATGCAATAAATCTAAGTACTGGCAACATCGCTTTTGCGTAAGAAAAGCACAACACCACCAATAATTAGAAATCCAATTCCCCACCAAAGTGAGTTGCCAGGGAGAACTTTAAGTACGAGTGTAGTCAATCCCGAAGTAATAAGTGACCATCCTATAGTTGTTTGGTATTGCATTATGTAAATAGCTAAAGCTTAATTGGTTTTTTTAAGGATGATTAATCCTTTTCACACTGTTTATCTTAATAATAAGATAAAGCGAAAACATCTATCAATAGATGTAATGAACAGTATTTATAGTGTTAACTATAAATACTATTGCTTTCAATTTTTTACTATTAGTTAATAAGGACTTTTACTTAGTTAAAAGAACTATCCAGAGAATCGCAAAGATCTTGAAAAGTTTGTTGAGATTGAGAATTATCGGTAATTATCTCTAGGCGCACTTTAACATTTTTAGAATTAGGGCGATTCTTCGGCTGAGTATTAGCCCAATCGCCTAATTCATTCCGATCTTGATAACTATCAATCTTCGCTAATAGCTGTTTAACCGCCTCTAGAGAAATAAAACCACTTTGTACTTGGTAAATATCATCCGTATTGCTCAACTCACTAAACTTAACGCCGTTGATTTTCCCTTCTCCTAAATCAACCTCTGTTAGGTGTTCATTGGTTGCGCCTACTTTTTCTATAATTAGCTTTTCACGACGAATTGGCAGATGTATCATTCGCGTTTCTACTTCTTTGCGAACAATCACTTCCCCAACTTTGAGCTTGCGACGTTTGACGATTAATTTCTCTTCTAGCAGAGAAATTTGATGGGTTTCTCGTATTTCTGCCTGTATTTTGTCTACATCGTTGTTGTAAAAGTCAGTTTGTACAGCTTCATCCTTAGAAAAATTATCCATTGTTTTAAATACCCTCAGATTGTATTAAATAAAAAAATTTATTACCTTTAGTTAGTACCTAGTAGACGATCCCAAAAGGTAAAGTAAAGTCCGTAATGTCGAGCATAATGGCGATGATGAAAAGAATGATGATCCGAACTAATCAACCATTTGCCTAGCCAATGCTGAGGAAATTTAGGGAATAGCTCAAAACCAAGATGATTAACCAATGCCCAAATAGTCATAGTGATTAGTAATAAAGCCAAAACACCAAAATGGAGTGGGATTATAAAAACCACCGCCACTAAAAACAGTCCTTGAATAAGTGCTTCAGGAAAATCAAGGGCAAAAGATGTCCAGGGTGTTGGATGCTTGGAGTGATGATGTCCCCGATGCAGCCAGTTAAATAATCGGGGATGATGGAATCCGCGATGAAAAAAATAGAAACAGGTATCCTGTAGCAAAATCACTCCCAGAAAACTAGCAATTAAATACCATACCCCATATTTGTCAACTGACCAATACAAACGAGTAGCACCAGAATCATAAATAGTCATTATTATGGCAGCACAAATAGCTAGGGCGATCGCCGTAATAATAGATAAGGTGATATCTTGTTTGATTAACTTGCGACTTGGGGATTTAAGATTTATAGAACTTTTAACCAAAGATTTGTGGTTAGAAGAATAGAACAGCCAGTAAGTTCCACCTGCAACCAAAAAGTAACGTATAAGAATAATACCAAAAAAGCAAAAAAGGTAATATAGCCAAAGTTTCATTATTTTAAGCAATCAACAGTTATAATCAGCATTTTTAAATTTTTAATTAGCACGAGCCATTTTGGTACGGTCAAATTCTCGAACATCTTTTAAAGCAGAAGCAGAACTGTCGTTAAGATTTTGAATAACGCTAAAGCTTCCATCTGTTTCTAAGATTACCGCATCAGCGTCTTCTATTGCCGATAAACCATTACTGCGTAAAGCCGCTAATATTTCTCCCTCAGTGATACGCTCTTGTTTCATGACCTCATGCTGCATTTCTCCTCGATAAAGCAGCATTGCTGGTTCTGCTTTAATCAATTTTTGGATAATTGAAGAGCGCACCGAAATCCAGGTAACAACGTATTGAAATAATACTAGCAGGGCAAATGCCAAAATTCCTTTGACAAAATTAACTTTAGTAGATATAAGTATACTGGCTAAAACTGAACCAAAAGCAATGGTGACTACAAAGTCAAAAGAATTCCATTTAGATAAAGTTCGTTTGCCTGACACTCGTAGCATAATGATAATTGCTACGTATGCTATGGGACTCGTTATCAGTATTTCTAAAAATGGGTTGAAATCACTAAACATGATGAGTTATTTAAAAGCAAATTAAGCAAAAAACTCGTCAGAGACTGATGCCAACTCATTTTGTTTGCTAAACAGTTGTTTTCTTACATAGTAAATTACTTGTATAACTTTTAAGCTTGGCTATCGTATCTGACGAGTCAGGAATTAACTAAAGACTAAATCTATGATTCTGGTCCAGGTACTACTTTTACGTTATCTATATTTACATTGTTAACTCCCGTAATTTTTTGAGCTAATGGTTTGATGGTTGAGTATTCTTTATCATTAGGAACAGTTCCTGCAATAACTACATTTCCATTGTCTGCTTGTACAGTTAGTTTAGAGCGAGGTATATTAGCCTCTAGTTTTGCTCTAATTTCACTTTCGATATCAGAATCGTCTCTTTTTCCCTGGTTGCCTGCTATATCATTACGTTGCTCTCTGGCGCGGATGTCAGAATCTAGCTGCTTTTGGCGAATTTCGTTGGTAGCGTCTTCTTTGGTATCCTTTACCTGTCCAGGGTCTTCGACTTTACCGTTGACCGAAGTAGGAGCATCAGCACTAGTTCGAGCTACATCACAGCCGACTGCGCCGAAAAGTAAAATACCACCTATTAAAAATGTTGTTAGTTTATTCATTGTGTTGTCTCGCTTATGGATAATTGATTTTATTGACTGACTGTGGCGAAAGTATCATCATCAAATCGATAAATTGCCAAGGTATCAAGCTAAAAGACTAAAAATACAGACATATAAATTATTTTCAAAAATGTAACAACTAGATAGAAAATTATATAGCTGCACATTTAATCTTATGTACTTCATCTTTGACAGATTAGAGATTGCCTAGAAAATTTGCCGTCGGGTCTTGAACATTAATCGCCTTTTTCTTGCTAATTAACGCTCAATGTCTGTTACAGTTAACGCTCAATAACATCGCCGTCTGAGTCTACCTCTAATTCTTCACGACGAACAGTTTCTCTGGCTTGGACAGTTTCTGTATCTACTTCTTTGCGAACATTGACCTCTTCACGAACAAAAGCTTGCTTTTTAATGTCGGCAGTTTCTTCGTAAAGATCCACTTTAGCTACTTCGTTACCAGTAAAGTTAGCAGTACCAGGAGCAACAGCTCTGCCAGAGGTAGCATCTGTGCGTTCAATAACGATACGCTCTTTCTCTACAGGAACATCAACCCTAGCGGTTTCGGTTTCTACTCGCTTACCAATAGAAACATCCCCAGCTTTAGTGCGCTGTTTGTTCACCATCAAGCGTTCTTCGTATAGTCTAATTTTGTCGTGGTCGGCTACATCGGTTCTAGTTCTAATATCTTCATCTACATCAGTAACAGCAGTGGGTCTTGCGCCTGGGACATCGTAAATGCCAAATTCTTCTACACCATGATGTTCCATGATTGGTTTTGCACGGGCAATTTCTGCTGCTGTGCCGTTAACTATGACTAGGAAGCTTCCTCCCTTTACACGATCATTGTATATTTTTGCCTTTTCTTCAGGAATACCCAGACCAACTAAACCTCCAATCAGACCACCCGCAACAGCACCAATACCCGCACCAGCCAACGTAGTTGCCAGAGTTGTCGCTCCTGCGCCTGCTAGTAAGATTGGTCCAATACCAGGAATTGCTAGTGTTCCTAGACCAACCAATAGTCCACCGATACCACCTAAAGCACCACCTGTTACTATTCCAGTAGCAGCACCATCATCAGCTTTATTACCAACATGCTCAGTAGTTTCGTGTCCGCTTATTTGATCGGCATCTCTAGCAATGACAGATACATGATCCATATCATAACCATCATCTTTAAGAGCGCGAACTGCTGCTTCTGCTTCGTCGCGACTATAAAATAGTCCAGAAGCACGTTTATAAAATTTCTTATGATTATCCATGTTATTGTAATTATCCATAGTTTTCTCCTTGATTTATTTATGCCTTAAGCTAATTTGAATCATTTAATTGACTCAAGTTAAAATTAGCGATTAGACTTCTTACACAAATGATTGTCAATTATCTAACCAAAAGATAAGAAAACTAACATTTTATTCATGCAAGAAATTTATTTTTATTCACGCTCATAATGTTTGCATTTTTCTAGATAAAAAACATCTATCTAAGGTTTATCTATCTAAAGGTTATCTATCTAGAGACTGTCTATTAGACAAATTTTTAGCAATAAAATAGCTGATTTCATTAGCTCAAAAATATTAATCAAACATTTTTGTATTTTATTTTTTATGTCTAGTATAAATTAAGAAAAAAAGGCATTTCTACCTCAGTTTCCTAAAAGAACGTGAGTTCAACAGCCGAGCGATCGCAAGTTGGTAATATAGTTAAAAAATAAAAGCGATCGCTTTTTTATTGGTCAGGCGATCGCTACCTTGGCGATTCATAAATCAAATAAATTGGGATAGAAGGGATTAAATGATTCACCAATGACATTAACTCCTATCCATAATCAGGCTCAGGAACGGGTCTTCAAGCATCATTAAAGTAGTCTTTCTGAGCTTGTTCTTTCTGAGATTACGGTTCATGTTTCAATTCAGCCGTGCCATCTTTAGATATCGGTGAAATCCTCTGCCGTAATATCTGCTGCCCTAACATCATTAATAATTGCCAAGAGTTGATTGTCATTGCTAATATCTCTAATTATCACTGCTGTGCCTGCTGCATTACTAAAGATATTCAAGTCGCTAAAGCTTAATGAACCAGTCAAATTAAATAAATCTACTCCATTATCAAAATCATTAATTACATCTCTACCTACTACCGATTCAAGAGCAAAAACATCTGCGCCACCGTTACCGCTTAAGGTATCATCACCTGCTCCACCAAATAAGATATCATTACCATTACCACCCTCGGTCGTGTCATTTCCTGCACCACCTCTGAGGGTATCGTTGCCATCACCACCTTTAATAACCGTTTTGACTTGAGTTGCACCTCTAGCATCAATGAAATTATTTCCATCACGACCATAGAGATTAGCCAGTTCAATGTTGCTAAAGGTATCAGTGCCATCGCCAGTTACCGTGTTGTCATTTAGGACAATATTATTATCGCTAACAACATAAAGACGGTCAGTACCCGCTCCACCGTTGAGAGTATCATTACCTGCTTCACCAAATAAAACATCATTATCATTCTCGCCGAAAATCGTGTCATTTCCTGCACCGCCTCTGAGGGTATCGTTGCCAGCACCACCTTTAATAACCGTTTCGACTTGAGTTGCACCCCTAGCATCAATGAAATTATTGCCTGCATAGCCGTAGAGATTAGCCAGTTCAATGTTGCTAAAGGTATCAGTGCCATCGCCAGTTACTGTGGTGTTATTCAGGGTAATATCACTATCTACTGCTACATAAAGGCGGTCAGTACCCGCTCCACCGTTGAGAGTATCATTACCTGCATAGCCAAATAAGATATCGTCGCCCTTTCCTCCAGTTAAAATATCATCATCTGTTCCGCCATTGAGAACCAAGGCTTCATCTTTATTTTCGATATAGGCAACTAATCCAAATTCTGTTTTGTTATCGCTAAAGGTAGCTCCAGATAACCCTGATAGATTTAAAGCAAATGTTTCTGTTAGCTCGTTGTAGACAGTATCATCAATAGTTTCAACATCAATCGTAGCGGTAGTTTCTCCTGCGGGGATAGTTATTTGTCCTGATGTAGTAACATAATCAGATCCAGCCAGAGCATCTAAATCTTCGGTACTGTAATTGAACTGTACATCTACTGGTGCTGGCATATCTAATTTAAAGTTGAAGGTAGCGGTGCTTCCTTCTCTTACCTGAACTTCATCAATTTCAATTTCCATTACTGGAGTGATTTCTAATGTCTGGGTACTGATTCTGACATCATCAAACTGGATAAATTCGATATTGCTCAGGGAATTAGTGCTGTTGTAGCTAACCGTGTTGCCAGCTTGGCGCAGAAAAATACTGTTGTTTCCTTGATAGGCGACATCATCGTAAACTACTGTATCAATTCCTGCGCCACCATCTACCTTGTCGCGACCTGCACCAGTGGTAATTGTATCGTCTCCACCATGCCCATAAATAGTATCGTTCCCTGCACCACCGTCGAGGATGTTATCTCGCTTGTTGCCGACTATGTAATCGCCACCATCTCCACCGCTTGCACCTTTATCTACATAACCCAGGGTAATATCATCATTGCCATCTCCACCATTACGTATTCTGGCAAAAGGATCTTCATCTCCACTAGTATTTGCCGACTCGTCAATCGGATTACCATTACTGTCGGTTAGCTTACCTTCTCCTGCGGTAACGGTAAAGTCTACGTCTGTGGTGGCAAGATTGCTTGCGGGTGTGTAAACCACCTCGGCGGTAACTATATTCTCTGCATCAATGCTGACATCTAAATCTTCGACTGAGCCTTCATAAGTTAATCCCAGAGGACTATCGGTTAATTGTTCGGGTTGAACTGTTTCTACTACCTGACCATCTACTAGGATATCGACATGATCTACATTTCCTGCTAATCCTGACTTGTTTAATTCGGCTGACAAGTTAGAAGCATCACCTACAATCAGACCATTATTAGAATCGACAAAGTTTAGTTGACTTTGGGTTACTCCTCCTGCTGAATTTGTCCCATCATCAATACCAAATGCTTGCACGTTAGAAAATCTTCGTAGGGTTTGAGCATCATAAACATAAGAAAGATCATTGGGGTCAGAAAAGTTAGTTTGAGATCTTCCATCGGATACAAAATAGGCAATGTTAGTTGTATTTCGGGCATCTTTTGGGGATTGTGTTAAAAAGTTGAATCCTTGATAAAGAGCATCGTTGTATTTTGTTCCTTCTGATGCGGGGGCAGTGGTTAAACTTTGGATAGTGGATATGGCTTGGTCGGCAGTTAAGTTAAAGTAAGGTATGGCGTTACGACTAAACTGCACTACGCTAAAGTTGATGTTTTCTGCTACTTCATTATCAATAAAGTAGTTGGTTAGATCTGTATAAGCGTCTTTGGCTTGCTGTAGTTCGACTGCATCCATACTAGCGGAGGTGTCGAAGATGTAAGAGATGTTGTATTGGGTATCTGGTTTATAGGGGGAAATGTTGAGGGTATATTCTACATCTCCATCCAACATTGCTACTGGTGCAGTTAGGGATACGTGGGGTGGTGTGGGTGGGTCGTTGGGGTTGGGATTGGCTGTAGTGTCTATCGATTGTTCTGATTCTGTGTCTTCTTCTCCGTCTTCTAGGGGTAGGGGGATGATGCGAGGTGGAGGTGTGGCTTCGCCTGAATCGGCTGAGACGGCGGCAATTGTTTGGTTTCCTGATGCGTCTTTTCCGCTTGAACGGGTGGATGCTAGATTGCTTAAATCTACTAATTCACCTTTGAATGAACCCCACTCGACGTTTTTGAGGGTATCAATCCCATCGATTCCCGTGTCGCTTATGCCTACAATATGTCTAACGTTTGTAATTTCATTTTCAGTATCGGTAACAATCGCATAATTTGGAGTACCATTTTCATCGGTATAAGTATCTGTGAAGACTGCTACATCTTCTCCAACACCTCCATTAAGATTATCATTACCTTCGCCACCATCAAGAGTATCATTACCACCAATAATACTTGTGACAGGAGCATCCCCTGTAATTACGTCATCTCCTTCGTTTCCTATCAAAATGTCTTCATTAAAACCTCCAGGAAGATAATCTATATCCTTTCCGCCAATCAAAACATAACCGTTGCTTTTATACTCTGATTGATATGGAAAAGTTAAGCTATTTATTCCAATTGGAGCTAAAATGTCTTGATTATCCGTTCCATAAACAACTGGTTTGTCTTGATAGAGAAACTTAGTGATTCCTGCATCGAATAATTTTCCAGCTTGTTCTAGCATTGCGTCATTGAGTTTAAAAGGGTCAAAACCTTTGAGCGAGTTCTCTCTGGCAACGTCGCTATTAAAATTTGTCTGGTTATACACACGAAAAGGAAGATTGGCTCTGTTATCAAACTCGAAGTATACTGTACGACCAATTTTTGAAGGATCGACACGAGGTTCTAATATTAATCCACTTAATATTCCAACCCCCAAATTGGCGGTTTCAAAGTCAAAATTTTCTTTGAAGTTAAGTTGTGGTCTTTTATTCGGTTCAATACGAAAGTTCTGGATTTCTTTTGTTTCATCGTTATTGACGACAAATAGTACGTCTTCTGGTAATGAAAATTGTTGTGAATTCCAAACGTAGACTGTTTCACCGTAGTTGTCAATTTTATTATAGTTACGTAATTCCAGATTTGTACTATAGTCTTTCAGCTTGTCTTGAAAGAATATTTTATCTAATTCCAGTCTAGTATAAGTACCAGGTTTAAGATTCTTGTTTTGATCGAAATATGTAGAATCGTTGTAATTTGGGTTAAAATTATCTTTCCCATTTTTTGAAGTCATTTCTGACTTACCCTCTCCAAAAAATGCTTTTACTAAGTCAAACTGACTTCCATTAGCATATTGTCCAGGACCGATATTCATGTATCGTACGGCATCGACATCGGCTTCAATGAAAGGAATATTGAGTTGAGTCTGATTTGTAGCATCTCCAGGAACAATGAGTTCTGGTCGAATTAATTTACTATCTAACAGTTTGTCATTTTGAGGAACAACTGGTTTTCCATTCGCATCAATTTGTACATTTTCTCCGTATAGATATAGTGCAGTAATTAATTCGGATTCTGAATTACTATTGGGATCTAGTGGAAAATTATAGATAACTTTATTCATTGTTAATACTCCAAAATACTTAAGTTGAAATAAATAGCAAGAGCAATTTAATGATTGTTGCTATTTATGGTTTATGGTTGACAATTATTGATTAGTTGTTTGACTTCAGAAACTTTGGCATCATTAGTAAACAAATTACTGCCATCCATTGCATAAAAGCTGATGGTAGTGAAGTTGCTTTGTTCTAAAGCTCTTATAATTAAAGTCTTTTCTCTTTTGGAAAGTGGATCGCTAACTATAGTATGGAAATATCTATTACCTAAATAGGTTATGTTTTTGATTGGAACTTTACCTCCTCTCAAACTATCATCATCAATTTGAAGAATAGGTTTATCATTTATAATAATCCCTCTATAATTTAATATTTTTAGACTCAGCAAAACATTACCTTGATTAGTACAAACAAGCTCTATTGCATTACGACGAAATGCCCTTAAAATTCCGTCCTGAAGCTCATCATAATATGCACTCATCAATCCATTAGCTAAAGTTCTTTCTCTTCTACCTAAGATTGCTTTATCAACTACTTTGACCCCCGAAGGGAACATTGAGTAATCATTTAAGGCGATATTGGTTCTAATTTCTACTAAAGAAATGGTTAGTAATAGTAATAAGATAGAACTAAAGATACACAGAAAAAACTTAGTCAAATTATTCATTTTATCTTGAGAAATTAAGGACTATCTATAAGAGTATCAAGATCGAATATTTTTGAGCGTAAAAAAATCATAATGAATCACTTAATTAAGTAGCAAAAATGTATTTCTATTTCTACTAAAAAAATATAGTTGTTATTCAAAAGTAATGGTGATATTTAGTAAGCTAGAGTTTAGAAAAAGTTTTGCCAAAAGATCAACTTACAAATAATTTAAATACTTATCGAACTGTTAATTAATAGTAGGTTGTGATCTGAATCACGAGAAATAATGTTTCAAATCACATCTTGTATCATTGATAACATTAAAGGGGGGGGCAATGTCAATAGTTATATTTAGCTAGCTTTTATTTTTAAATGATGTAATTTGTTTTACTTAATTTCAATACTTTAGGTATTTTTGATTAAAAAATAATTGAATGTTTAAGTAATTACCGACAGGGGAAATATTTATTAGTCAAAATCACTGTAAGCTAAATTACATTTATCTAATTCAAATTAATTCATGGTGGTTTTTATTTCTAGAATTAGAACTCAAAAAAGATGATTAGATTTTTATGGCGATCGCAACTAGAGAAAATTTATCGATAAATTATAATTTTAAAAAGCGATTAGAATTGCAGAAAATTTTTTTATTTGGTGGGCAAATTAAAGTCATTATAAATCATGCTAATTATTGATTTTTTGCCCACCCTACGGTAAGGCGATCGTACCTATCGATCATCTTCATACAAAGGCGATCGCAATTTAAATAAAGGATGGATAAAAGCGATTGTTTGTATTAATAAATAAAATATTATTCTGGTGGGCAACAATTTAAAATTAAGTAAATATCTAAATTATTAATTTGCCCACCCTACGGGCGATCTGAAGACATATAGGGTACTGCATCAACAAGTACGTTTGCTACATCCGCGTTAGCAGGAAGTATACTAGAAAAATTAGTTGCCTCCTCGGGTACGCTGCTAACGTCTAATTCGGGTTGGATAAGATTGCTATTTAGTAACTCATCATTAATAGGTGTAGTTTCCCTGATTGACTGACAAAACTTTCAAGAAATATTGTAGGAATAAGTTAAAACTTTGAACTCCAACTGATATGCTCGTTTTTGATATTGCGATCGTGATGCCATTGCAGGTGAGGGATCTTGATTACTAGAGAAAGTCACGCAATGAAGTAAATTCCAACCATTAATGAGTGCGGCTTTGACCCAATCCCAACCAATCCTCAAATAGCTATTACCACGAAACCAATGAGTATCAACCCATCTTCGTTTGCCAATACGAAGTACCTCAACACCTTGCGCACTAACGTAGAGAGTAGCCACAGATAGGATAAACCACAAACGGGACAAAGCGCATACATCTCGAATCATCGAGCGTTGAACATTTCAACCACCAGATTGGTCATCTAAAAAATTCTCTTCGATATCAACATGGGGCGCGTACATGCGGCTAAAGCCTTTGTCTTGCGTCTTACGCCGACGCGGTGAGACAGTTGCATTGCGGGTCTATGACCCGTTGAGCAAACTGTTGAACCCTTTAGGGGGTCGCCCCATCAAAACGTAATCCATATTCAGCAAAGCTTTGTAGAGTAGTTTTTTCATTACTGACAATTGCCCATAGTTCGCCGTTAACGTTGTTGCGACCAAGAATCACATGAACTTTGCCATAAAATTCACCTTTGTGAATCTGTACGTTGTGTAAGCAAATTGCCTCTTTTAAATGAAAGTGAAAGTTTTTAGGTTGACACCAACTTCCGCGCCAAATCCAGGTATTACTCTTAATTCGGATACGATAATGCTATCCTAGTTGAGTTGTCAGCATGGTCATCAATTCGGTATGTATAAATCCTCGATCCGCGAGTAAAATTACCTTGACTGATTCTGGTAGCCTAACTTGTGCCTGCTTAATCATCTCTCGATAATCGGTAACTGAAATACTAGCACTTTCATGGTTCATCACTCTCCACACCAACGGTAAAGCTCTCCCTCGATGAATAACTGAAAGCCGCACAAGGCAATACTCATCCCAGAACAGTGAAGTGTCTAATGCCAAAAATATTTTTGATTCTGACCAATCAGAAAGTGCTGCTTTGACCAAGGACTTGTAAATTCGATGGACATTGATTCGAGGATTGTTTAGCCAACGCTGAATACGTCTCTGTCTACTTTGAGCAAACTTCCCTCGACAAGGGATGTACATCGACCATTTTGTCAGGTTGACATTGCCCGTGTGTATTAAAGCAATTATCATCCAAATACAAGTTTTAAAATGACATAAATGTAACCAGTCAGTAGGTTGACTCATCCATTGATTCAAGGCATTGTAGAGACGGGAGTTTTGATTCACAGTATTCTGAAATTATCAGTGGTATCTAATCTCAGAGTGCTGACTCCCCTTGCTTTGTGTCAATCCCTCAACTCTTTACTGAATCTCTATTCTCAGGTTTTTCTCTTCATCTTTTGTCAGTCAACCAGCTATTTACCAGTTGACTATTTAATTGACCAGCAAGCCAGACTGGTATTAAATTTACTGCCTCGACCTGAAGGAGCAAGACCATATATAACTTGGATGATAGGTTTAGGGGAATCTCAAGTTAAAAAAAAACTATCGCAGACAGGAATTAATTTAATTAAACGTTGGGAAGGCTTAAGAACCAATGCTTATCTTTGTCCTGCTGGTGTCTGGACTATTGGTTATGGTCATACAAAAAACGTAAGGCAAGGAATGATGATTAGCCATCAAAAAGCTGAAGAGTTACTGCTTGAAGATCTTTTAATCTATGAAGAGGCTATCGAACGTTTAGTACAAGTACCTCTAAATCAAAATGAATTTGACGCTTTGGTGAGCTTTACTTTCAACGTTGGTATAGGTGCATTTAGCAAATCTAGTTTACTGCAGATTTTAAATACAGGTGATTATCAAGACGCTGCTAGACAGTTTTCTCGTTGGGTAAGAGGCGGTGGGCAAAAGTTACCTGGTTTAGTTAGTCGCCGAAAAGATGAATACAATTTATTTACCAAAGAATGATTACTAAAGGTTTTTCTCGACTGCCTCCACTTTCGCTAAATTTGCTTTCTGGGGGTGCTTTTATTTTTATTGTCTGTTTGGGTATACGGGTTGCACGCGCTCCTGAAGTTGGCTTAAAAGTAGCTAATACGCAGCTTGTTATTGGTAGCAGTGCAACCAAGCTGTCTGAAGTAGCAGCCAAATTAGAATCTCAAGCTGAAATTATTAGACAAAAAGATGAGGCTTATGCTCAACTACATCAGGTGTATGAGGAAAGCCTCAAGGGCGTTGATGGTTATGGCAAGTTACAAAACGCCATTGAAGGGATAAACAAATTACCAGAAACTCAGAATATAGGTGATATTCAATCAGAAATTTCGGCAACTGGCAAAATTATTGACCGAATAACACCTAATTAATTCCTGTGGGGTTTTTATTTACTTAGAAATTAGGGGATTCTGTAGTCATATTTTTTATCTCCTCAAATGTTAAGCAGGATTGGTTTACAATTTATATATATTTTACGAATCTTAATCAATATATCATAGTCACACTTTAGGCATCTTTAGATACTCAAAGAAATTATCAACTATCTCTAGGCAATTATCGCCTCACACAGCTAAGATTTTAATTACTCAAATCTTCAATCATTTGTAGCGTTAATTTTTCAACGTTACTTAAGACAATTTCCGCACCTGCTGCCATTAATTTTTGGGCATAATCAGCTTGTCTGTCGGCAGTTTGCACATGAGGCGGAAGAATTCCTACTCCAATCCATTTGCGTTCTGGGGCAATCTCTCTAGCTTTCGCTACGGTGTACATATCAGCTACCGTGTCACCTAAATAAAATACAGGAACAGTGCTGGGATTTGTTTCTACTTGAGATATAGCATCAAACATCCCTGTGGGATCGGGTTTACTTGGCGCGTCTTCCATTGCTACCAAAATTGGATTATCTAGCTTTAATCGCTGTTTTAAAATATATTCTGCCGAACCTCTAGTCGCACCGCTGAAAAAGCCCCAGCCAATTTGCCTGTCGCTTAACTGTTGCAAATATCTTTGGGATGCGAGTAAAGGTTCGTGAGCAATGTAGCCATCGAAAACTTCTGGATTGTTACCCCGATAACGAGATTGGAAAAATTCAACTAGGTGATTATAGTCTAACTGAACTTCTTGGCGGGTTTTGTCTATTGCTTCAAAATAACGATAGGTTAATTCTTGAGATGCTTCCCAATCATTATTCCAAAATCCCTCTGATTTTAAGTTGTCCAAGTCTTCCATCGTTGGTCGCCAACCCCCATCAGTAAACTCTTCTACGGTATCGGCAATCGCTTTTCGATAAGAATTACCGACATCTCGAATTACACCGTCAATATCAAAAATAACAATTGCCTTTAATTGATTTTTATTCATGTTCGCAATCTTGTATAATTATCATTGGCTAAATATGTAAAGTATTTTTTAATATAATTATTCGGAGGCTTAATTGGAGTCAGAGACAAGGTTTAAATTAAAAGTTTTGTGGTTAGATAAGAACGTGGCGATCGCAGTAGACCAAATAGTAGGCAAAGGCACAAGCCCTTTAACAGCTTATTATTTCTGGCCTCGTAACGATGCCTGGCAGCAGCTAAAAGACGAAATAGAATCAAAACACTGGATTGAGGAAGCAGAAAGCATTGAAATTCTTAATCAAGCTACCGAAGTGATCAACTTTTGGACAGAAAGGGGCAAGACTACTCCTATGACCCAAGCACAGACTAAGTTCCCTCACATTGAATTTACTGGAACTAATTAAAAACTATTAAAATAGACAAGTAATCTAAATTTAACCCTCAGAATTTAGAATCCTAATTACTTCAATAAATCAAATAAAAAGGGCAGCAACAGTTGGATTCTGCCCTTTTTCTATCTTCACGTTTTCCAAAATTATGAATTGCAAGAACAGAGGAAACTACATATCATTGGCGTAGTTCCTTACTTCTCATACTTTATCCTTTATCCCTTATCCCTTATCCCTTTTTATACTTCACCCCCAGCAGCTTGAAGGCGCGCTCTAGCTTTTCGCATTGAGCTTTCAGCCTGAATTCTCTCCTGACGATTTTCGCTATTTTCTACCTGCTGAAAACGAGACTGTGCCTGCTCATATTCAGAACGAGCAGTGTCTCGATCAATGTTATCTCCTAGTTCTGCACCGTTAACTAAGATTTTGATTTCATCATTTTCCACTTCGGCAAATCCACCCATCAGGGCAATGGATTTCCATTCTTTTCCAGGGCGAACGCGCATTACACCAACTTCTAATGCAGTAAGTAGAGGCGCGTGACCTGAAAGAATTCCTAATTGTCCTGTGGTACTTGGTAGAATAATTTCGTCTACACTATCGTCCCAGACTGTTTTATCTGGAGTAATTACTTTTACAGTTAACGCCATTTTATCAATTATCAATTATCAATTATCAGCATCTAGTTAATACTAACCAGCAATCAATAAAAGCAAAAGTGTTTAACAATCAACTAAGCATTAGCAAGTCAACTTGTGTTTACTGATCACTGATTATTGTTCATTGTAAGGGCGAACGGCTGTTCGCCCCTGACTAATTACTGATTAAGCAGCAGCTTTCAGTTTTTCAGCTTTTGCTTTTGCTTCGTCGATGTTACCTACTAGATAGAATGCTTGTTCTGGCAGATCATCTAATTCACCTTTCAAAATAGCTTGGAAACCTTGAATGGTTTGCTCAAGACTTACATATTTACCAGGCGAACCTGTGAATACCTCAGCTACGAAGAAAGGCTGAGATAAGAAACGTTCGATTTTACGAGCGCGGTCTACTACGATTCTGTCGTCTTCTGATAGTTCATCCAAGCCAAGAATAGCAATAATATCCTGTAGCTCTTTGTAACGTTGTAAAGTAGACTGCACTGCACGAGCAGTGTCGTAATGTTCTTCGCCAACAATATTTGTTTGCAGCATCGTGCTAGTAGAAGCGAGTGGATCTACTGCAGGATAAATACCTTTAGACGCTAAACCACGAGACAGTACTGTAGTTCCGTCTAGGTGAGCAAAAGTTGTGGCAGGAGCAGGGTCGGTAAAGTCATCCGCAGGTACATACACTGCCTGAATAGAAGTAATCGAACCTTCATTGGTAGAAGTAATGCGCTCTTGTAAGTCTCCTACGTCAGTACCTAGAGTAGGTTGATATCCTACCGCTGAAGGCATACGACCTAATAGTGCAGATACTTCAGAACCAGCTTGAATAAAGCGGAAGATATTATCGATAAACAATAATACATCTTGCTTATTAACGTCACGGAAGTATTCAGCCATGGTTAATGCTGATAGACCAACTCGCATTCTGGCTCCAGGTGGCTCATTCATCTGACCATACACCAGAGCAATTTTCGACTCTTCGGGGTTGTCAGCATTAATTACGTTGGATTCGATCATCTCGTTATAAAGGTCATTTCCTTCACGAGTACGTTCGCCCACACCGCCAAACACGGATACTCCACCGTGCTGAATGGCAATATTGTTGATCAATTCCATCATAATAACGGTTTTACCTACACCCGCACCGCCGAATAGACCAATTTTTCCGCCCTGACGATAGGGAGTTAGCAAGTCTACAACTTTGATCCCAGTTTCAAATACTTTGGGTGCAGTTTCTAACTCAGTGAACTTAGGAGCAGGTCTATGAATTGGGAAACTATCTTCTGCATTGACAGGACCTTTTTCATCTACAGGCTCGCCAAGAACATTAAAAATTCTACCTAAAGTTGCTTTGCCAACAGGTACGCTAATAGGCGCGCCACTATCGACAATATCCATACCTCTGACTAATCCATCAGTACCACTCATGGCAACAGCACGAACCTGGTTGTCACCAAGCAGTTGTTGCACTTCGCAGGTAACTGAGACATCTTGTCCAGCAGGATTTTTACCTTCTATTTTTAAGGCATTATAAATACGGGGCATATTACCGCTGGGGAACTCAGCATCGAGTACAGGACCGATAATTTGAGTAATTTTACCAGTGTTTGTTTTATCTGTGGTGGCTACCATTTTCTAATATCTATTTGGTGGTTAGCTGTTTTATATGGCAGGTAAAATCTTAAAAAAAGTGTAAAATTTTGCCATCTTTAAGATTATCACTTTATCGATTCATCTGAAAACTTTCCTCTCGTAACTATTGAGGCTTGCTTGATTAATATCTGTAAGATTTTGCCTCGAATGCGTACTTTGACCTTCTAGGCTAGCTTTTTATCTTTAATTTAGCGATCGCAGATCCGCTTTAAGCAACTGGGTAATACAGGCGTTATCGCTCTCCTGATTAGTGGCGCAAAAGTAAGATACCCTTCTAATTCTAATCTTAGTCAGTAAAAAAACTTGTGAGCAGAATCACATATCTTTAGGTATTCATCTCACTCGTATTTGATATTAAGCAGAGATAAAGTTGTTTTGTAAGCAAATAAAGAATAAATAAAGTTCTTTATCAATTTCAGATTGATATCTTCAATACTTTTACCAGATATTAATTATCAAATTAAGTTTCAACACTGAAAATTTTATAAAATTCCTATGAACACAAAATTAGTAAATCAAAACACTTTTAATCTTAAATCTACAATTACAGATGATTGGGGTGGTAGCCATAGAGTAGTTCTAGATCTTGAGGCATTAGTTTCGGCTAAAGATTGGAACTTGGGTATTGCCCTTCCTGAAGGTTATAAAATCGATCAAATTTATGGTGCGGAATTAAAGCAAGAAGGAACTACCACATACATTTCAGGTGCAAGTTGGAATAAGTCTTTGAGTAAAGGTAATAAGACCGAAATTGTTTTAATCATTGATGAAGGCAACAAAAGCAACTCTGACCCCATTAAAACCGAATTTATTTTTGACAATGGTGCGAGCAATCCAGATACTCCTAGTAAATCTACTGCTGCTTTAAATGTTGATGGTCAAATAACAGAAGATTGGGATGGTGGCTACAAATTAGAGTTAGGTTTAAAAGCTGAATCCAATGCTAAGGATTGGAAGCTAGATTTTAAACTTCCCTACACTATATCTGCTGCTTATGGCGTAGACATGGTTAACAATGGCGATGGCACGTATACTATTAGCGGTCAAAACGACCAGGTAAATTTAACCAAAGGACAATCTATCAAGCCTATTTTCATTATTGACGATCAAGGAAAAGAAGCGTTAGTTCCCCAGATTGTAAATTCTAGCGCGATGATGCCCGAAAAGCCAACAACACCCAGCCCAATTACCCCCGAAGAGCCAGCTAAAAAGCTTGGTGTTTCTCCTACTATTGTTGAAGATTGGGATGGTGGCTACAAATTAGAGTTAGGTTTAAAAGCTGAATCCAATGCTAAGGATTGGAAGCTAGATTTCAAACTTCCCTACACTATATCTGCTGCTTATGGCGTAGACATGGTTAACAATGGCGATGGCACGTATACTATTAGCGGTCAAAACGACCAAGTAAGCCTCAAAACAGGACAATCTATCAAACCAATCTTCATCGTTGACGACAATGGGCAACAAGCATTAACTCCTCAATTTGATAGCAATCTAGTCGATCCAATATCTACTCCAGACCCAATCTCTACTCCAAAACCAACAACTCCTAGTACTCCGGTTAATATTCCCAATGAGCCAGGTAAATCTGTAGGACAAAAAGGTAAATTCGCCTACGGTGAAGCCCTACAAAAAAACTTCCTCTTCTTAGAAGCCAATCGCTCTGGAGACTTGGGACCTGACAACCGCATCGAATGGCGTGGTGATGCTACAGTTCATGACGGTAGTACCGTTGGTCGCGACCTAGAAGGCGGTTACTTTGATGCAGGAGATCACGTCAAATTTGGTCAACCCATGGCAGCCTCGATTAATATGCTGGCTTGGGGTGGTGTGGAGTATACCGATGCTTACAAGCAGTCAGGACAGTTTGACGAACTCTTAGACGCTGTTAAATGGGGAACAGATTATTTCCTCAAGGCTCATGAAACTAGTGGTGGTAAAACTGCCAAACTCTGGGTTCAAGTTGGAGAAGGCGGTGTTGCTAACGATCATGGCTATTGGGGTGCGCCAGAGACGGTAGAACAACACACTACCCGTAATGCCTTTGCTATCGATCCTACCCATCCTGGAACTGATGTGGCTGCCTTGACTTCTAGTGCTTTAGCATCAGCTTCGATGCTGTTTCGTGGAGTAGATAATGCCTATGCCGATAAATTACTCACCAACGCTAAACAGCTATATGAGTTTGCCGAAACTTATCAGGGCAAATATTCTGATTCAGTAGCTGCTGCTAATCCTTTCTATACTAGCTGGGGTGGTTTTGGAGATGAGTTAGCTTCTGGTGCTGCTTGGTTATACAAAGCTACAAAAGAACAGTCTTACCTAAATAAAGCTGAAGACTACTTCAAAACTAAAGTTGGTGGTTTAGGAGACTGGTCTTCAGCAGCAGATGAGCATTCTTATGATGCTGCGGTTATTTTGGCTCAAGAAAGTAAAGATCCTTTCTTTAAAGGTCAGGTAGAAGGCTGGTTAAATAACTGGGTCAATGGCAACGCTAATATTCAATATACGGCGGGTGGTTTTGCTCATCGTGCTGAATGGGGTTCGATTCCTGTAACTAGTTCGGCTGCGTTTTTTGCACAGCTTTATAATGATACTGTTAAACAAGATTCTCGCTACAGCAACTTTGCTCATAATCAAGTGGACTATATTTTAGGTGATAATCCTCTTAACTATAGCTATATGATTGGCTTTGGGGATAATTATCCTCAGCGTCCTCACCATCGAGGTTCTTCTCCTAACATAGGCGCTCAACCTACAACACCAGCCGAACATATTCTTTATGGTGCAATAGTTGGTGGTCCTCGTTATGCGGATGATTATTCTCACAATGACCGCCGTGATGATGCGATCACCAATGAAGTTGGAACAAGCTACAATGCGCCTTTTGCTTCTGCTTTGATTCAGCAGTATGATAATCTTGGTGGCGATGCTCTATCAGAAAGTCAATTGGATCAGTTAGTTGGTATTGATGCTAACGGCGTTGGTTTTTAGGTATTTAACCTGGAACTAAACTAGACTAATTAGAAGACGATCGCAATTGACCCAAGCTGGGTTGAAGCGATCGCTTCTTGATACAGTCGCTTCAAGTCGAGTAAGGCTTTAGCCGCAACTGACCCGCCCAACGCGCTGCATCGCTTTTTGCTGAGTAAAGCTAATAAACCCTGCTACATTATTTGTGGTTACGAATTGCTTGAGCTTCAGCAAGGTTACTTGCTCCTGTTTGCATCGCCTGAATATCTTCTGCAGACCAATAAAAAGTACTTTGACAGTGATGAGCAACTAGCAAGCCCCAAAGTCCTGAAGGAATTAAAATTGGTGCTACCAAATTAGCCTTTACCTGAATTTCTTTTAAAAAATCTCGATGACATTCGGCAATATTGGCAGTTTCGATATTAGCGATCGCACTTACTCTTCCGCCCTGATACAAATCGGCATATTCTTGATTAAAACAATCATCTGGTCCAGTTGAGCCTAAAATTGAATAAATACCAGAACTCAATGATTCAAACGTCACCCTTCCTGACCACTGACGATAAAAGTAATAGAGAGCTACGCGATCTACCCCAAGTTTCTTTCTGAGATCGCTAGTTATTGTTTGAATCAGTTTATCTTCGGCAAGATTATTATGTAAACGATGCAATAATTTTTCTAAGTTAGGATCGGACATATTTGAACCGTGTGTATCAATGCTAAAAATCTAATAAGTCTTATTACTTAGCTTAGTTCTTTACTGGTAAATATAGCCGTACAAAATTAGACTAGCGGTGCGATCTTTATGAAAGGTTCTACACCCAGTTAGCTACAGCCGTTTTGTAGAAATACCTTTAATTCTACTGCTACACCTTTACCCTGTAGCAACACAACTTTGTCTAGCATGAGTATCAGGCAAAAGCTGAAAGCTATAAATAATTACTAAGATTTGAGTTGCTGTTGTCTTTTTTTGACTAAGCGATCTAGCTCAATTAACTTATGTTCTTTAATACCTGCTTTTATCAAACTTTGGACTGTAGAACTTAAATAATCCGCCGATGAACCCAACGCTCCTGTAGCGGTAGCTAAAGATTCGACAATTTTTTGGGTAGATAAATTTTTTACATAAGCTGAATGCTCGGTATTAACCGTAAAAGCTAATACTTCTATTTGGCGATCGCGTAGAATACTTAAAGAGCGATCGCCATTTGTGGCAGTAATCCAAGTTGGTACATAAGAACCAATAACCATTTCTCTGCGCCACAGTAGCAGTAATTCCGATTCTAAATTATCGTCAACAGCTAGACGGTAGGCAATTCCCTGGCAACTGTTTCCTGGTTCTAAACCCAAGACTAAACCAGGATTGGCGATTGTGCCTCTACCAACAGGTGCTACAAGACAAAATTGTCTTTGCCAACCTTCAATGCTGACTACACGCTTTTCTAAGTAATCGAATAAAGGATTCCAGATCAACGAACCATAGGCAAAAATCCACAATTCGTCAGTAGACTTTTGTTGTAAGGTTGCTTTGATAGATGCCAACAACTCCTCATCGCTCCAAATTACCAGATCTAGTTCGGGATGTGCCAACAGTTGCTGTAGGAGTTTTGATTCTAGAGCTTGGCGATTTAAAACCATTCTATCGGTAATAAACTATAGCTATCTAGTTTAACAGTACTTGTCAGTATCTCTTAATTTTCGAGTATGCGTTTGCCCTGGCTTGCCCGCACGTACGCGCATTAAGAAGGCGATCGCAGACTGCAACCACAAACAGGCTATTCCCAATCCGAGAAAGAATAAGCCTAAAGTAGCCCTCATTTCCGAAATACTCTCGGCAGAAACAGGCTTGAGTCAGACAAAAGCTGCCGCATGATTTTTCCAAAAATATGGCAAAATCACTTCTGCAAATTTTTAAGAAATAGTTTTTGGCTATCGGGGAGATCTTCGTCAGAATTTGCTTTATCTGCCAGATTATTTAGATTTTTGTTTGCTTTAGCTTGAGCATCATCTAAAAGCCGATCGCCATTTTCTGATTTGCCGAACTGTTCTTTAGCACCTGTATCTTTGGTAACTTCTTGAGCAGCTTTTTTGGCAGAGGCATCGTTAGTATCTGCCAATGCTGAGTTAAGAGGAGTAAAAGCGATGCCTATGGCTAGTTGCGCAATCGCCATAAACATACAGACGAGCATTATTAGGGAGATAAGTTTTGATTTCATATAATTAATTAGCAGCAAAAGTAGGATTGTTTTGTTGATTTCTAGCTATTTGTTGTAGTTGACGTACACGCTCTTCTGTTGGCGGATGAGTGCGAAATAGAGACTGTAAACCGCCACCAGAAAAAGGATTCATGATTAGAACTGGTTCAAAAGCAGGATTACCATTCATCGGCACTTGCTTACCAACGGACTCTAATTTTTTTAAGGCACTCGCCAATGCCAAGGGATTACCTGTAATTTCGGCTGAACCGCGATCGGCAGAAAACTCACGGGTACGAGAGATTGCCATCTGAATCAAAGATGCAGAAATAGGTGCGAGGATTGCCAAAATCAATACGCCAAAAGGATTACCACCCTGACGATTATCTCGATTAACCGAGCCGTACATTGCCCCAAAAGTCAGCATTCTGCCGAGAAACGTCACCGCACCGCCTAATGTTCCAGCTACAGCCTGAGTTAAAGTATCGCGGTTTTTGATATGAGTTAATTCATGGGCAATTACGCCTGCAAGCTCGTCTTTGTCGAGTATTTGCATAATCCCTTCGGTTACTGCAACGGCTGCGTGTTCGGGATTTCTACCAGTAGCAAAAGCATTAGGAGTTTGGGTAGGCACAACGCAGAGTTTTGGCATAGGTAAACCTGCTTTTTGAGTCAATTTTTTTACCAGATCGTAAAGCTCTGGTGCTTGTTCGCGGGTAATAGGCTGGGCTTTGTAGGCAGCCAAGGCAGCTTTATCTGAATAAAACCAAGAGCCAAAACTACCAACAGCAGCAAAAATTAAACCAATTAATGCTCCCTGTTCAGTACCCGTTGCCCAATAACCACCCAAGACTAGGATTCCGCTTAATAGCCCTAATAAAGCTGCGGTTTTGATTTGATTACCTCTAAACATAGGATTTATTAGAATTCAATTATCTACAATTTTATAATTTATCAAATACATTAAATATAAGTCGGCAAAGCGACACATCTAGCTGAAGCTAGATTTTTTAGCTGGTATATGATAAGTTGCCTTATTTCTCCGTCGGCTGTTCTGGAGTGGATAGAATTAGCTGATAAAACTCCAAGTCTAACCATCGATTGAATTTAAACCCTACCTGTTTAATACTGCCACAGGGAACAAAGCCCAGAGACTTATGCAGCCTAATACTCACGCTATTTTGTCCGTCGATTCCCCCAATCAGCGTATGATAATTTTGCTGTTGAGCAACCTGAATAAGCTCTGTCAATAGCTTTTTGCCCACACCTTTGCCTCTATGGGCAGAATCTACATAAACTGAATGCTCAACAGAGTATTGATAAGCATCCCAAGCGCGAAATGCTCCATAGGTGGCAAATCCCATTAAAGAGCCATGACTATCTTCAATGCCGATAACGGGATAGGATTTCTCTGCTTTTGCTTCTAGCCAGTTTTGAATTGTGTTTAGGCTTCTAGGCTGATAGTCATAAAGAGCGGTAGAATTGGCGATCGCATCATTAAATATCTGCTGAATAGTTTTTCCGTGGCGAGGAAACTGACAATTAATTATCTTCATATATTTCTACTAAAATAAGATTAATACAGCCAGGCAAATCAAAGAAAGATGATAATGATCTGACAATTGTGCTAATTTATGAGATAACTTGTTAGGCACTATAATTTTATAGTTTTATTCATAGCAGTTTAAGATAGTGAATCCTTTATTCGCAAGATTTTTGAGGACGGTATATCGTCGAGAACCCGTCTCTGGCTTTATCCTGATTCTAGGAACAACTGATGCCCTAGTGGGAGGATTAGGCGGACGGGGGAGTTTATTGTCTGTAGGTTTATTGATAGCTTTATTAGGTATTATTATGCGCTGGCGACAAATAGAGAAAAAACCCAAGGTGATCGCCAATGAGCCAGCTAGATATCTTTTACCGCCTAGTTCATCTCCTCAACCTCTGCCTCTTTTGATGAAGGATAAACGTAAAAAATAAGCGATTTTTAACCTTGACAATGGCTAACGGTAATGTAGATCAAAATCATCCTCAGAATAAAAAAGATCGCCTCACCGTAGACCATTTACTAAAAACGCAGTCAGATCCTAATGAGCGTGAATTAGTCGAATTAGCACGATTGATTATTCGCTATCGCAACTTTCCTGGGGCGCGAGATATCCAAAGAGATTTGCAGGTAGCTTTAGACAACTGGAAGCTAACCGAAGAGGAACTATATGCTAAAACCCGTATGATTCACGCGGGAGGAATGGTATATAGGCGTACTGCAACTGGAGAAGAACAAGATTGGACTTGATTAGTTAATTAGACTTCTCGCGCAAATCAAAAGTATTAGTTTATGGATAATTTAAATAAACGATAAATTATTATCACCAGAAATTACCTTACCAATCTCAAATGCGGCAATATTTTGAGACTCAAACCAATCGAGACTAGACTGAGCTTGAGTAGGAGGTACAACAATTACAAAACCAATACCCATATTAAAAGTATTGAACATTGCCTCTGGTTCTACTTCACCCGCGATCGCTAACCAGTTAAAAATTGGCGGAATTTTCCAGCTATCAAGCTTAACCTCTATCGATTGATCTTTATTCAAACAACGGGGTAAATTCTCTGGCAAACCACCACCAGTAATGTGCGCCATGGCGTGAACTCTGCCTGTAGCGAGAAACTCTAAAATCGGCTTAACGTAAATTTGGGTAGGAGTAATTAATTCTGCGCCCAAACTTTTTCCGCCTAGTGCGTCTGGAGTATCTGACCAAGAATAACCGCCCGTATCAATAATTTTGCGAACTAAACTAAAGCCATTGCTATGAACTCCTGTACTAGCTAGCCCAATGGCAACGTCTCCCACCTGCACCCGTGAGCCATTCAAAAGCTGGCTTTTTTCGACTACTCCCACACAAAAACCTGCTAAGTCATATTCCCCTAGCTGATAGAATCCTGGCATTTCCGCAGTTTCACCCCCCAAAAGAGCGCAACCGCTAAGACGGCATCCCTGGGCAATTCCTTTAACCACATCTGCTAACTGTTGTGAGTTTAGTTTGCCTGTAGCTAAATAATCTAAGAAAAATAAAGGTTCTGCACCAGAAGTCAAAATATCGTTGACGCACATTGCAACTAAATCAATGCCTATAGTATCGTGGCGTTTAAGTTCTTGAGCAATTTTTAGTTTAGTGCCAACTCCATCTGTACCAGATACTAATACAGGCTCTTGATAGTTCGACGGCATCTGGAAACAACCGCCAAACCCCCCCAGTCCTCCTAGAACTTCTGGTCGATTTGTGCTGGCAACATCTTGACGAATTTGCGAGACAAAAGAGCGTCCTGCTTCTACATCAACGCCAGCGTCTTTATAATCCATAAGTATTATTGTCTAGATAAAAGTAGCTTTAGGTTTAGGATGAACAATATGAACTCAAGCAAGAAAGGCTTTAGCCGCATCTGTTGCCCTTGCGCCTAACGGCGACGCGGGCTTCCTAGCTCAATTTGATCTTAACCGCGATCGCATAATCTGCTGATAGTCTAACGACAACAACTATATCACCAGTATGTTTGAATCAAACGTAAATATGAGTCCTATTTTACCGAGTCTTTAACTTATTTGCTTATAGAATACTCAAGTTTGTTTTAAATCTAATCTCTCTAAATCAAAACTTTCTATACTGCCGAGTTTTTACATTGAACATCTAAACTCTATCTAGCTGAATCACAATGATTTTAAACCGACAAATATTTTACAAGCTTTCTTCCACCATAACCTTGGCAACAGCCTCAACAATGATTGTCTTGTTTCCTACAGTAGCCAAATCTGAACTACATACACCAACAGTGCGACGTAAACTACCTACAGTAACAACTGCCAAAAATAAGCGAGTAAAATTTAATTTTGCTAATGCCAGTAGTTTTTCAAAAACAAACATGGCAGCTAATATACAATCTGGATATCCTCAAGCTTCTGCGCTAAAGAAAGATGCAGTCGCACCTAAGTCAACTATAATTGCTAACGCCTTTAGCGGTAATGCTTCGTGGTACGGACCAGGGTTTGATGGTAATATGACCGCAAATGGAGAAACATACGATCAAAATGCTTTGACAGCAGCCCATCCAACTCTTGCCTTTGGTACTAGAGTTAAAGTGACCAACCTAAACAATGACCGCTCTGTAGTTGTAACCATAAACGATCGCGGTCCTTATGCTGAAGGTAGAGTGATCGATCTATCGGCAGCAGCAGCGCAATCTTTAGATATGATTGGTTCTGGTGTTGCTCCAGTTGAGGTTACTGTTTTGGGACAGTAAAATGTTTTACAGCTAATATTCAGTCTCTAGTTGGCAAGCTCATCTAAAATGAGAAAACAAAGAACTTTAACCTGAATATTTCAAGATACTGACCAATTATGGTGCTTTTGTGTAAGACAATTAATGAATTACGTTCTCAAATAGCAATTCATCAGCATCAGCATCAAATTGGTCTAGTTCCTACAATGGGGGCTTTACATCGGGGTCATTTAAGCTTAATTAAACGAGCGATCGCCGATAACGATATAGTTGTTGTTAGTATCTTTGTTAATCCTTTGCAGTTTGCACCCAACGAAGATTTAGCCAATTATCCCCGTCAGCTAAAACAAGACCTTCAGATTTGCCAGGAGTTAGGAGTAGATCTAGTTTTTGCTCCCAGTCCTCAAGAAATGAATAGTGGAGGAGATACAGAGGCTTTAAATAATACTACCGCCGTAATTCCTCACCAGAACATGATACAAGTGCTATGCGGTAAATACCGCCCTGGTCACTTTACGGGAGTAGCTACGATAGTTACCAAGCTTTTAAATCTTATCCAGCCAGACAAAGCTTATTTTGGGCAAAAAGATGCTCAACAGCTAGCTATTATCCGTCGTCTGGTACAAGATTTGCATATTCCTGTAGAAATCATTGGTTGTCCTATTGTACGAGAGACATCGGGACTAGCATTAAGCTCCCGTAATCAATATCTCAAGCCTGTTGAGAAAAAGGAAGCTGCTCAAATTTATAGTAGTCTGCAAAAGGCAAAAGCAGCTTTTGATAAGAGGGAGTTAAAAGCCACAGCTTTAATAAATCTGATTGAACAAGAATTAAGTTCTGTAGAAAGAGTTAAAATTCAATACGTTGACCTAGTCGATCCTGTAAATCTTCAACCTTTAAACCAGATTGAACAGCAAGGATTACTGGCGATCGCTGCTTATGTCGGCTCTACCCGTTTAATTGATAATATCGTGTTGCAAAAACGTCAGCCAATTATAGCTATAGATGGCCCTGCTGGGGCGGGAAAGTCTACCGTTACTCGTCGTGTGGCTCATCAACTGGGCTTGCTTTATTTGGATACGGGGGCAATGTATCGGGCGGTAACTTGGCTAGTGATGCAATCTGGAATTGCCCTCAATGACGAACCAGCGATCGCTAATTTGATTCAAGATATTAGCCTCAAGTTAACCTCTCCCAACGCCGTTGATTTACCTACGGTGGTGCATATAGATGGACAAGAAGTAACTAATGCTATTCGTACTCCAGAAGTTACGGCAAATGTCTCAGCGATCGCTGCTCAGGCTGCGGTAAGAGTCAAACTAGTAGAGATGCAGCAGCAATGGGGTAAAAAAGGAGGCTTGATTGCCGAAGGCAGAGATATCGGCACGAGTGTCTTTCCTGATGCGGAATTAAAGATATTTTTGACTGCCACCGTGACAGAAAGAGCTAAAAGACGCTGGCAAGATCTGCAAAATCAAGGACGAGATGATATTAGTATTGAACAACTAGCTTTAGATATCCAACAGCGAGATGAACAAGATAGTAATAGAGCGATCGCACCACTTAAAAAAGCCGATGATGCTATCGAATTGATTACTGATAATCTTACTATCGAAGAAGTAATTGAAAAAATAATCGAATTTTACAATCAAATTTAATTGATAATTGATTTATTCTCCACTCAGCCAAACGATTGCTTTATTCTCAAATCATACCCCGATTCACCAAAGCCACAAATTTAATTGATAATTTGACTCTATTCTGACCTTAACTTGTTTGCACTTCTTTAATCAAAATTTTCTTTGGCGTAAGTCCTAATAGAAATAGATAAAATGACTAAGTAAAATAAAAATTCCGTTAATACTTATTACAAGATGTTTCTATTGGGGTCAATTATGACGCAAATTAAGGATGGAATACCTTTTGATCGAAATTAGTAAGGAGTTAGAATACTATGTCTCTTACAGATACCCAAATTTTTGTAGCTTTGCTTGTGGCTTTGATTCCTGGAGTGATGGCAGTACGCTTATCTCTAGAGCTATATAAATAAGTCTGTCTTACAAAACTATTTTTAGTTTAATGACACAAATTAGGAATTTCAGATTGGCAATAATGACTTAGTGTTGTTAATCTGGAGTCCTAATTCTTGGCTACAATTAAACATGAAATCTAAGCAGCGACTACCAAAGAAAGTCCGTCGTCCTCCTTATAAGCGTTCCAAATCTCATAGAGGAATGGCTATAGAAATTAGCCTCAAGTTAATTTTAAGCTGGGTAATTGCTCTTGGTGCGATCTCCTCTCTATTTAAGCTTTTGCCATATCACCTTTCTCAAAGGGCAAAGCTAAAAGAGTTGAATATTCAGTTACAAGAAACAGATGCTAGAGTTACTAAATTAAAAGAGGAACTAAACCGCAACTTCGATCCTCAAAGAACCCAAAGCTTGATGGAACAGTATAGCTCTTTAACTTCTCCCCATCAAAGCCGTATCTATTGGTTAAACAAAGATCGAGATCAGTAATTGATAAATAAAGGCGACAGCAGTTCATCTAGCCAACCTAATACTTTTCTTCTGTGTCTAGCTAGTTCTGGTTTCTGCTCTAAAACTCTCAAGGCATTCTGATAGTCACCAACAGCACAATTCCAGTCTCCTCGAAGATGATAAGCTCTACCTCGTTCGGGATAAATTCTCTCTTGCAAAGTGTCGCCAATAATTTGAGCGATATCAAAATTCTCGATCGCTAAATCATACATTTTTAATTCTCTAAAAGTAATGCCTTGATTAATCCAAGCGCGAAGATTACTGGGGTTTAGATCTAAAGCAATATCATAGTCAGCGATCGCTTCTGTTAATGCCCCTTGAGCAGCATAACAGTTAGCTCTATTATTATAAGCACTGTCAAGATAAGGATTAATTTCTAATGCTTGGGATAAATCACAAAGAGCCTCAATGATCTGATCGTTACGAAAGTGCATTAAACCACGATTGTTATAATCTGTGGCATTATCGGGACACAAAGCAATTAATCGATCCAAGAGGGTAATCGCTGCTACATAGTCTCCTTGAAATGCTTTTTCTTTGACGCAAATTCTTAACTGTTCTTCGATATTCCAGTCTTCTAATATCGACGAAGCAGAAGCTAAGATTGATGCCAATTCTATATCAAAAGAGTCAGATAACTTTTGTGGGGATGATTGAAATAAATTGTACTGATCGAAATCGATTTTCATAGCATCAATTAAACCTTGCTTATGTGCCACCTTACTATTCCGTTTCATGACTAGCATCAGTTCAATGTGTCACCAATCGAACTGTCTCATGCAAACCGTAAATTGGTAAGATTGAAGTCTTAAATTCTTTATACTCAGCTAATGATGACCAAAAAACATCTAAATGTCTTCCCAAAATTTACTTAGATAAATGTTGAAATTAATATCGATTTTGCAACTAAATATGTGATTTTGTGACAATTGGCGGTTTTACTTGCGGAAATATTGCCATTTTAGACTACATTCTTTAAATATCGACTGCTAACTTCAGCAACGCTGCGATCGTTGGTCAAAAGTTTTAAGGCTTTAGGGCTATTTAAATAATTTGTTTACTTAAGCCCAGGTCTACTAGTTTAGAATTGCTAGTGAGTACTTTTATAGTTGACATTTAATAATTATGACAAATTCTACCTTATTTGCTCAGGCATCTGATTTATCTCCTGAAGACTATTGTGTTTTGGGTTTGGCAACCTGTTTTGTACGAGAAGAGGGAGAAATAGAGCAGCTTACGGTTTTAGAACCTATTCCCTCGGCTGCTTTAGAAGCACTAATTAAAGGTATTCCTACTTCTTATCAATTAGCCTGTGCCAAAACTTTAGGGGAGATTTTTCAAGAAGATACGGTGCAAATACCTCAAGAGCTACAGACTGAAGCAAAAATCAATTTGTGCGATCGCTTTGCTGAAAGAGTTGCAGCAGCAACCCGTACCTATAAAAGTCGTCCCGAAGCCAAAGAACATATCGCTTTGGGAACAATCAAACAGGATTTTAATTATTCTTTAGAAAGAAAAAGAGTCTTGAATAATTCTAATGTGGTAAGCACTGAAGATAATGTCAAACAACATTCTCATACTCATAAGGTTTTATAAGGCTATATCTTAACAGATGAATTTTCAATCTTGTTCATCAATTCAGTTGGCCACCTCAACAGAGCAAGCTCAGCCACGTCTTAGGCTCAACTTAGGAAAAGTCGCTTCGCCATAGGCGTTGGTTGGCACAAATTCTAGATAGATTCCAAAGTAACCGCTAATTTATCAGCAATGCCTTCAATCCACTGCTCGTCCTTTTTTGTGTAACTACGAGGAGCGTTTGCACCCAAAATCAAAACTCCTTTGTTGCCAATAGGCTGACAGATTACCCCTTGGGTATTGGCTGGCAAATAGTCAAACTCTACTTTACCTGGATACAAACTAAGATTTACCAGATATACAGGCTTTTCTTTAGCTAATACCCGCTCTAGAATCGCGCCTGGTGTTACCTCTGGATTTACACCTAAAACACCGCGTCTAAGCCAAGTTTTCTGGTCATAATAGACAACAAGCGCTCGCGTTACCGTATTAGTTAATAATAAGTGAGAAGCCCAAGCCAATTCGGTTTTAGCTGCATCTGATAGTTCTGGGGCAAATTCTAAACCTGTTTCGCCAATTAGATCCACGGTGTCAGGAGTTCTTGCTTGAATTTGCTGCCACAGCAAACCGACTAAGATCAAAACTGCTCCTTCGATCACCCCTAAAGCATCCGAACGTGCTTGAGAATCGGTTATTTGTGCCGTTAACAAACGATTCACCAATAGTAGAAAGCCACCTAATCCGCCTGCAAAAAAAGGTAGCAATCTTAGTATACGATTGGCATCATATTTATTCATTTTTAAAGCTCTTAGCTTTTAGCTTTTAGCTATCAGCTTCCTCATTCCTCATTCTTTAGTTTTATTCTTCTCCTGCTTCTAATATACGTTGAAACAAATAGCCAGTTCCTCTTGCAGTCAAGATTAATTCAGGATTGCTAGGATCGTCTTCCAACTTGGCACGTAACCGAGAAATATGTACATCTACTACACGGGTATCTACATGACGTTCGGGTGTATAACCCCAAACTTCTTGTAAAATTTCTGAACGGGAAAAAGGTTCGCCAGAGCGACTTACAAGTAACTCTAATAGGCTAAACTCCATGCCTGTAAGACGAATACGTTCATCACCTTTATAAACTTGACGTTTGTTGGTATCAATTTTGATTGAGCCAACGTGAATTACTCCCGAACTAGGAATTCCAGGCACACCGTTTTTGTCAACTCTACGGAGTACAGAACGGATTCGAGCCTCTAGTTCTTTGGGGGAAAAAGGTTTAACCACGTAATCGTCTGCACCTAATTCTAAACCCGTAATGCGATCGGCAACGTCTCCCAAAGCCGTTAACATAATAATAGGAATGTCAGATTCTTTGCGTAATTCTTGGCAAACGCCATAACCGTCTAACTTAGGCATCATTACGTCTAGAACCACAAGGCTAGGTTCGGCAGTGCGAAAAGTCTCCAATGCCTCTTCTCCATCCGCAGCAGTCACTACGTCATAGCCGATCATGGATAGACGAGTTTCTAAAATACGGCGGATACTGGCTTCATCATCTACTACTAGGATTTTTTCTTTATTAGTTTCCAAGTTACTATACACTCCTTGTTTAAGTTAAATTACCGATATTTAAGTTAAATTTTTTTACCTTTAAGATCTAGATTATCTTCTTGACGTTGATTTAGTTAAGCCAACTGTCTATTTTAGGAGAATTTATGTGACAATTTGGATAATTTCCGTATTTTTTTCCGATTTAATTTATCTTTGCGGGTTTTAATATTTCTTAGGATCTAAGCTGTATTACTTATAAAGTTTACTAATTTATCTTTTCATTTCTTCAAATCTCTTATTTTTCTTAAGAAAATGGCTAAATCTAAACAAATATATATCTGCAACGAATGCGCTGCTGAATACAGTCAGTGGTTTGGGCTATGTAAAGAATGCAACGAGTTTGGCACTATTTCTGAAGAGCCAGTAGAAGTTTCTTCTGGGAGTGGCGGATACAGTCGAGGCGGATGGCAATCTGTTAGTCATTCTGGTAACAAAATACCCAGCACAGCCCAGCCTAGAGTTTCTCGCAAGTTCTCCGAAATTAATAACGACGTACAGCAAAGATTTCCTTCTGGTTATGGAGAACTCGATCGCGTTTTAGGCGGAGGAATTGTGCCTGGATCTTTGGTGTTGATTGGGGGAGATCCTGGCATCGGCAAGTCAACTTTATTATTACAGGTGGCAAATAGGCTTTCTTATAACCTGCCGCGTATTCTCTATGTGTCGGCAGAAGAATCGGGACAACAGGTAAAGTTACGAGCATCTCGTTTGGATGTGGGAGAAAATGAGGCAGAAGCAGAAACAGTAGCTCAAAATGGCAACGGTAAGAACGGTAAATCTGCTCTTAAAAAAGAGAATAATCTCTACGTGATGCCTGAGACAGATTTAGAAGAGATTTTGCGAGAATTAGAGTCTTTAAAGCCTCAAGTAGCTGTTATCGACAGTATTCAAACCCTGCACTTTGCAGCTTTAACTTCTTCTCCTGGTTCGGTAGCACAAGTACGGGAATGTACTTCAGCTTTGATGCAGGTAGCTAAAAGAGAGAATATTACCCTGCTAATTGTAGGTCACGTCACCAAAGAAGGCGCGATCGCAGGACCAAGGGTATTAGAACACCTCGTAGATACAGTACTGTATTTTGAAGGCGATCGCTATGCTTCCCATCGTTTATTGCGTTCGGTTAAAAATCGTTTTGGTGCTACCCACGAAATCGGTATCTTTGAAATGGCAGAGCATGGTTTGATCGAGGTAGATAACCCTTCTAAGCTGTTTCTCGGCAATCGAGATGAAGCTTCTCCAGGAACATCAATTGTCGTTGCCTGTGAAGGAACTCGTCCTCTGGTAGTCGAAATTCAGGCGTTGGTTAGTCCCACCAGCTATACATCTCCTCGTCGCTCGACTACAGGCATTGACTACAATCGTCTCCAGCAGATATTAGCAGTGTTAGAAAAGCGAGTTGGGGTCCCCTTATCTAAACTTGATGCTTATGTCGCCTCGGTAGGCGGTTTGGGTGTAGGCGAACCTGCTGCGGATTTAGGTGTGGCGATCGCCATTGTTGCCAGTTTTCGCGATCGCATCGTCGATTCTCGTACTGTATTAATTGGGGAAGTAGGTTTAGGCGGACAGGTGCGTTTGGTTTCGCAGATGGAATTACGTCTAAAAGAAGCTGCCAAACTGGGATTTAAAAAAGCGATCGTTCCCAAGGGTCAAAGTCTTCCTGATGATCTAGGCTTAGAAATTATTCCCATCTCTAAAGTAATTGATGCTATTATTGCTGCTATCCCCTCAGAGCGATCGGCTGATTTTCCTGTAGTAGCTGAAGAAGTTTGAATCTAGATTACGTAAGCGTGTAAATCAAAAATCAGAGCAATTTTTTTCAAGCTATAAGCTTTTTGCTTGATATTCTTCTAATATCATGGTGAAAATATTATCTAATTCTACTCTTTGCTGCTTGGGGAGTTGCCCCCCAAGCATGACACCCTTCAATTGCAGGAATGTATGCCACAAAGGTATTATTATCGTCAGGACGAATAACGACAGTATAATCTTGTAAAGATTTTATTAATTGCTCAAAATAAAAATACAAATCATATTTCCAATTATAAAGAGCTTTGATGAATCTATAGTCGGTCGCTTTTTGCCTGAAATTTAAAAAGCGCGATCGCTTTATATACAAAAGTAAGATTTATGTAGCATAAAAATAAAACTTGCTTACCAGGCTGAATTAATCGGGTTAGGTTTTCCACCTACTCTTCGTCCTTTAAAATAGCTACAATTAGAACAAAATATTGATCGGGCATAGCTTCATGATTCCTACCGTTATTGAAAGTTCAGGTCGTGGCGATCGCGCCTTTGACATTTATTCTCGCTTACTCAGAGAAAGAATCGTCTTTTTGGGACAGCAAGTTACCGATGAAATAGCAAACTTAGTTGTTGCTCAACTCTTGTTTTTAGAAGCTGAAGATCCTGAAAAAGACATCTATCTTTATATCAACTCTCCTGGTGGCTCTGTATCGGCTGGAATGGGGATGTTTGACACCATGAATCAAATTCGTCCTGATGTTTGCACCATCTGTATTGGTTTAGCTGCGAGTATGGGTGCTTTCTTGCTTAGTGCAGGGCAGAAAGGTAAACGCATGAGTCTGCCTAATTCTCGGATTATGATTCATCAACCTTTGGGTGGCGCGCAAGGACAGGCAACAGATATTGAAATTCAGGCTAGAGAAATTTTGTATCTTAAGCAGAAACTTAACGGACACCTTGCAGATCATACAGGACAGCCATTATCTAAAATTGAAGAGGACACCGAAAGAGACTTTTTTATGTCTGCCGAAGAATGCAAAGAGTATGGTCTGATCGATCAGGTAATTGCTCGTCGTCCCTCTGCTAGCAATCCTCCTGAGCCTGTTAATTCTTAGCTTTTAGCTAATTATCTATAACTTAGCAGTCCGTTAAAATTGTTTTAAGGAGTAATTGGGGTAGGATCGTTTCTACTCCATCCTCTCTACCTCCCTTGCCTAGAATACTTCCATCAATTCCAAGTTGATAGGGTATTAAGCAGAAAGTAGTTAATTCATGATGTTTCATTAATATTGAAACATTATGAATATTGACAACTGTTTATTGATAATTGTTTATTGATAACTGCCCTACCCAAAGCAAACCAGTTAAAAAAATTAATCCTATGATTCCCGCGATGGGGTTGCCGTCGATGCCTGTAACCCAAGCGGGAACTTTGTTTGTATAGTTGATTAATTCTCCGACATCAACAATATAGTAACCCCAGACTAAACCTGCATGAATACCAAGACAGATTCCCAGGCGATCGCCGTGGCGATATTTAGCTAAGATCAAAATCATTCCTACTAACATTAGTGCAGGAAAAGTTACCGCAGTCCTAATTATTTCCTCCATCGGCTTGATGAAGTGAGCTAAGGCAAACACTGTAGCACCAATCCACAAGCTAATACCTTTACTATAGTCTCGCTGTAACTCATCTAGTAACCAGCCACGAAATAACAACTCTTCTACTAATGCAATCCCAGTCGCACTAAGCAAGCCTTCAACAACAATCTTGAATAAACTTACTGACGGGGAAACAACTTCAATCCAGCCGAATAGGGCTTCAGTAATAAACAAACTTAGGCAAAACCAAAAGCCAATAGCAAGACCTTGAAATAATTCTCTACCATTTCTTTGGCTTTTTACTAAACCATAGCGGTTGAAAATGTCAGCTTCTTGATAAACTAACTTGCCCCAAAATCGCCAGAGAAACAATAAGTCTATAAATAATAGAACATAGTTCAAGATGCTGGCTAAATTGCGATCGCGTTCTAGTAATAAATATAGAGGAATTGCTATAGGTAGCCATAAAATAGACAAAACACCAACGAAAAACAACAATCTCATTGGTGCTTTGAATTTTGCTATTTTGCGTAAATTAATGACGGTGGACAATTAAGGCTCAACCATTAACAATCAACAAGCATCACCATAACATTATCCCAGTTGGTTAATTATTCATCAGGCTCAATAGTGCTTGTCAAACCATGATTACAAAGAGTTTCGCAATAAAACTCGGCGTGTTCTAAAGCACAGGTAATAACTAAACCAACACCGCTGTTGTGAGTTTCCATCATAATATTTACTGCTTGAGGCTGAGTCATTCCCGCAATAGTCTGCATTAGCACCTCAACTACAAACTCCATTGAGTTGAAATCGTCATTGTGAAGTAAAACTTTATAGCGGGGTGCAAGTTTACGTACTGTTGAAGTTGACTTTTTATCAATTACAGAAGTTCCTAGGGACACAACTTTTCTCCTTTGAAATCTCTATCTACTTTATAAATTATTGAATATTCCTAAATTTGCTGATTTACTTAGGAATTAAGCGAACCGCGATCGCTTTTATCTAAGCTACGCTTCTTATTTCTGCCCAGTAATAAGTAATTATAATCTAGATAAATTACTTATCTGACCAATTAATTTTACTGTTCTCATCAAAAAATGGAACTAAATTAACGACTGTAAAACTAACTTAGACTCTAAAAAAACTGTACAATAAAAAAGAATTAACATAACTTAATGATACAATATTTTAGCTGAAAATGTCTTTAATTTCTCCCCTTATAGGACAATTTCCTGGTACGTACTGGCAGTGGCGTGGAAATTCAATTTATTATGTTTGTGCTGGCGAAAAACAGTCTGGTAAACCAGCCTTACTATTAGTACATGGCTTTGGGGCATCTACAGATCATTGGCGTAAGAATATAGCCCAGCTACAAGAACAGTTTCAGGTTTGGGCGATCGATTTATTAGGTTTTGGTCGTTCGGCTAAACCCAAGCAAGAATATAGCGCAAATATCTGGCAAGAACAGCTACATGACTTCATTCAAGAGATAATTAAGCAGCCTACAGTTTTAGCGGGCAATTCCCTTGGAGGTTATGCTTCTATCTGTGTAGCAGCAGCCTATCCTCAATCTATCGCTGGTTTAATTTTACTTAATAGTGCAGGTCCTTTTAGCGAAACCATAGCAGATGCCAAACCAAAAACAAAACCTAATTCAGCCAGTAAGCTAATACGTTCAATTTTATTACAGCCGTGGGCAAGCTTTTTGTTATTTCAATATGTACGCCGTCGCTTTGTCATTCGTCAGACTTTAAACAAAGTTTACTTCGATCCTTCTGCTGTTACCGATCAATTAGTAGAAGACATTTATCGTCCTTCTTGTGATCTTGGTTCAGCCGAAGTATTCAATGCTGTATTTAAAGCTCCTCAAGGAGAAAAAGTAGATATACTGCTCGCTCAGATGCAGTGTCCCTTGCTGATTTTGTGGGGTGAAAAAGATCCCTGGATCAATGCTAGAGATCAAGGAATTAAATTTCGCCAGTATTATCCCCAATTAAAAGAGTATTATTTAGATGCAGGTCATTGTCCTCACGACGAAATTCCCGAACAAGTTAATAGCCTGATAGCAGACTGGGTTTCATCCATTAGTCGGCTATAATCGTATTTGCTGACTTGTTAATAATTTGTTACAAGGTAAGAGTAACTCAATCTATAACTCTATGTTTGGTGGATTTGTTAGTTTTGGTAATAATAAAGGCGGAGATTGGGGCGAAAAACTTATCAATACTGTTGCAAGCAACACAATCCGCCATTTATTCACTAGTAGCGATTCGGTAGAAGTTGCGGTGAAATGCAATCCTTCTAGCAAGCTATTACAGGGTACAATCGATAGCTTTAAAATGAATGGCAGTGGCTTGGTGATTAAAAAGCAGTTTCGGACGGCAGAAATGTCTTTTGAGACAGATGCTGTGGCAATTGATTTTAGTTCGGCAGTTCAAGGAAAAATTGCCCTTAAACAGCCCACTCAGGCGATCGCTCAGGTAAGATTATCTGAGGCTGATATCAACAAATCTTTTGAGGCAGATTTGGTTAGAAAGCGTTTAGAAAATTTAACCCCCGATGGCTTAACCGCTATATCTGAAGGTAATCCTGTATCTTTTAATGATGTTACAGTAAAACTCTTGCCAGACAACAGGGTAAAGCTAGAAGCAAAAGCTAGCTGGGAAGATAAGGTTATACCTGTAAGCCTAAGCTGCATTTTGGGAATTAACAAACGTAGAAGAGTTAAATTTGAAGATATTCAGTTTGAGCAAGAAGACATACCTCAAGATTTGCAAAATGTCTCTCAAGAATTGACCGTTGCTTTAGGTGAAATTCTTAATGAAATGGTGGATTTAGATAAATTCAACCTAGATGGTGTCAAGCTGCGCTTAAATCGTCTGCAAACAGAAGGAAATGTTTTGCTATTTAGCGGATATGCCCAAATACAAAAAGTTCCAGGTGCTTCTTAGACTTTATCTAGATTCATTCCGCGGTCTTTGCGAGTGGAACGAGCCTCCTAAACGGGGGCATTAGTCCCGTTCAAGAAGCGATCTCGCTGTAACTTAAGCTCTAGTTGTTCTGCTCATACCGTACATAAGTACGATGTTCATGAAAAATACTGTCTAAATAGACACGGCTACAGGTGTCATAATCTTTTTGTTCCAAGCCATCTTCTTTGCTCCAATTTTGCATTATAAACATAGATAGAGAAGCATTTAGCATTCTATTTAAATCCCAGTAAGGATGAGAGTCCAGATATCCTAGCAGAGATTTATGTAGTTCGCTGTTAATCTCTGCTTCTACACTGACGCAATATTCTTGATTCATTATTATTTCTATAAGATTAAATATTCAGTTCGTACCTTGCTGTAGTTTTTAGCTGTAATGAAAGTAATGCCTAATGTTAATTGGATGTATTTTAGCTAAAAGTACAAAATAATTCAACTATTTCTTTTGACAATATAAAATAAAAACTTAATCTAAGCTAGATGTAATTTGAGCTTAGATGTTTAAGTTATTTCAATATTCATTCTCTAATAATTTTAAATTTTGTCAACATTCAAAATAACTCAAATCTTAGAATGAATAGTTTAAATTATCTTTATTCAATCTTATACTTAGAGTTTATTTAAAATAGCTGTATAATCGTTGCTAATTGCATTTATGCAACTTATGCAATTATTTTTTGCAACTTTATATTGCATTTAAAAGCTGTGAAAAACTAATAAAAAAATGTGGAAAACTCGAATATAAGTGTAAAGATTTACTGTAAATTTAGCAAGTGTTTAGATGATTATTAGCATTTTGATCTAAATATAAGGTAAGAAAATAATTTTGCCTTATTCAATTTTGTATTTTCGGTAAAAGCATAATAGTTGTGTTGCCAAGATACCTAATAAAATTGCAATTTTGTTATTGCAATAAGTGTTGAAACAATAATTATTGCAATATTAAGCTTCTTAAATTTCATAGTAATAAAATACGCCTATAGCATTTCTCACGTTGACAAGATACAGTAAATTGCTTGATTGCGAATATTGAAGCGATCGCTCTACTATAGCTAAGAAGTATTGCCATATCGATAATTGTGATAATTGTCTATTATTCATTGGTAATATTTTCTTTGAGGATCAAATATTAAATTAAAACAATGGATATCCAGATCAAACATTTACTATCATCTATAGTCACTAGTTTTTCGATTTTAATGGTGACTTTTATCGTTACCTTATTTTTATTCGTAATGCCAGCCTGGAGTGCAGACTACAATAAACAAGTATTGACCGATGCCGATTTCACCAATCAAGATTTAACCAATGCCAGCTTCGATCACACTAATTTGAACGGTGCTGATTTTAGCTTCTCTAAGGCAACAGGAGTACGTTTTTTTGGAGCCAATTTAGCCAACACCAATTTAGAAGGTACGGATTTACGTTACGCTAGTTTAGAATCAACTCGTTTAACTCGCGCCAATTTAACCAACGCCAATTTAGAAGGGGCATATTTAACCAATGCCTTATTTAAAGGAGCAACTATTACAGGGGCAGATTTTACCGATGCCTTACTTAGTCCCACTACCGAAAGAGAACTGTGTGAAATAGCAAGTGGTACTAATCCAGCTACAGGCAGGAACACTAAAGATACTTTGTACTGTCCTTGAATTAAGACTAACAGCTAATTTGAGTTAAATTTGTCAGAATTATTCCCTTTTGAACTTAATGAATCGCAAAGGCGGCGATCGCCTGGTTCAAGATTGGGATTGGTTTTTAAATAATCATAAATCCAATTGCAACCATATTCAAAATAGTTAATTTTAGCCAGGCGGTCAAGATCCCAAATTATTATATGGCGATCGTCTCCAGCCGAAACTAGAGTTTTACCATCGGGGCTAAAATCTACTGACCAAACGTTAGCGGTGTGTCGTTCGAGATTTAGTAATTCTTTGCCCTGAAGATTCCATAGTCGTACTGTTTTATCAGCACCAGCAGAGGCAATTGTTTGACCATTAGGACTAAAAGTAACCTGGTTGACTTCACTTTCATGTCCTCTAAAAGTTTTTAGTTCTTGCCCTTGAGCGTTCCAGAGTTTAATTGTGCCATCCCAGGAAGAAGTTACCCAAGTTTGACTATCAGGACTTGAAGCAACGCTATATGCTACGTCTCGATGTCCTCTGAGAGTAGTTATGGTATTTGTCTCATCTAACCATTTCCACAGCTTTACAGTACCGTCTCTAGAAGAAGTGGCGATTGTTTTGCCATCAGGACTAAAGTTTAGTTCAATAATTGCTCCTTGATGATCGCTTAAAGTCTTAATTAGTTTTCCCTGAAGATTCCAAATTTTAATTTCACCATTATCGCTAGCTGAGGCTAGATATTTGCCGTCGGGACTAAACGCCACGGTAAAAACCGATGAATCATGACCTAGGAACTTATTAATTATTTTGCCTTGAAGATTCCAGATGATAATATCACGGTCGTCTGAACCTGAAGCTAAAAACTTGCCATGGGGATGAAAAGCGACATCATTAACGCGATCGCGGTGTCCACTAAAGGTTCTGAGAAATTCCCCCTCAATAGTCCACAGTTTGATTGTCGAGTCACGACTGGCAGAGGCAATTAAGCGACTATCGGGACTAACATCTACATTCCACACACCGTCAGAATGTCCCTCTAGAGTTTTTTGTAAATTGTTTTGTGGCTGCCAAAGGCGAATTGTTTGATCGAAACCTCCAGAGGCGATCATCTCACCATCTGCCCGTACTCCTAAGCCAACAACGCGATCGCTATGTCCATTGAGAGTGGTAATTAAATCTCCCTTGGGACTCCAAATCTTAACTGTTTTATCATCAGAAGTAGAAACAATCTCTGAAGTTTTTTGATTATATTTTACTGAATTTACTCGATCTTCGTGACCAATAAGAGTATTTTGCAGTACTGGCTTTGTTGGCTGGCTTATATTCCAAATAATTAGCGTGCCATCCCTCGAAGCACTAACAATAGTTTGATTATCAGGGGCAAAGCTAACGTCACTAACACCATCGCTATGACCTGAGAGGGTTGCCAACAGCACGGGTTTTTTCAACTTGATAGATTGTTCTATGTCCCACAGCTTGATAGTTTTGTCCCAGCTAGCCGTTGCCAATATTTTGCCATCGGCACTAAAATCAATGCCCTGGACGCGATCGCCATGTCCTGTAAGAGTAGTGATTAGATCACCTGCGGGAGTCCATAATTTAACGGTTTTATCCCAACTAGCTGAAGCAATTAATTTATCTTTCGGGGCATATTTCACTTTCCACACTCGACCTTGATGCCCTGTCAAAGTCTTGAGTAGCTTGCCTTGAATATCCCAAAGTTTTACTGTTTTATCTAAGCTGGCAGTCACTATTCTGGTTTGATCCTGATTAAAATCTGCTGCCCAAACCCCTGCTTGATGACCTTTGAAAGTTCTTAGCAGAGTACCATCTAGTTTCCATAGTTTTGCCGTGCGATCTTCGCTAGTAGATAAAATTAGTTCTTGATCGGGACTAAAATTGATTGACCAAACAGGACCAGTATGCCCAGAAAAACGGTTAACTTCTTGAATACCGTAAACAGCCCGACGGAGATTATGCTCCACTTTTACCCTTAATTCAGGTTCTACCACAAGGAGTTTATTCAGTTCTACTTTGGCTTTTAATGCCTGCACTAGTGACTCTAAGCGTTGATCTGAGGCAAATAAAGCCTGTGAAGATGTGGCGATCGCTTCAACTACACTAACCATAGTTTGACGCTGACTTCTGGCTATTTGCTGTTCGCTGGCGATCGCTCTATAATACTGTCGGCAAGCAAATAAACCTAATCCTGTAGCCAAGCATAAAGCTATACTAAGTGCTGCAATCAAAAACTTTTGGCGTTTATAGTTGCGTTTTTGTGCCTTTAGTCTAATTTCTACTTCTTGAAGACGTGCTGCCTCCAGGTTTTGCCTATCTTTCTGTTGTTCTAATTCTTGGCTAGCAGTTAAAAAACGATAATCAAGGTCGCTCAAGATTTTGTCTTTCGCCCAAGCTTGAGCATCGTTAAAAGCTTTTCCTCGCAGCAGCCTCGATTTATCTAGATAATTAGACTCGATCCAGTTATTAATTTGATTACTGTAAGGGCGTAAGTTGTCGAGCTGTTTATCGATCCAGCTTAAATTAAATACAGCGCGATAAATCCGATTACGAATTACTAAAGTAGCTCTGTGCTTAACTACCAATCCCGACAGCAACAAGTCCATTTGCTCTTTGCTATTGTCAATGGGAATTGAGCTTTCTTGCCAAATACGGCGATACATCCCCAATAATTTTCCCGATCTAGTTTCGTCTCGCAACAGGCGATCGCGAATAGTTCTCAAATGTTCTGGTTCGTCCTGTGACTCCCAGCTATCAATAATTTGCTGCTGAACTAATCTTTCTAACCAAATTGCTTCCCCGCCAGGAAAAATCTTGACGGTTTCTAGAGCATTTGTAATCTGATCGCAAACCAAATTACAGATTTTTTGAGTCAGAAAAGGTTGCCCTCCAGTCCAGGTAATAATTTCTTTGACTAGAGCTTCTGATCGATCAATCAGGGGGAATAGTCCTTGTGCCAGGGACATGACTTCGGGAAATTCTAATCCCCCTAGAGCGATCGCTGTACCAATATTAAAGGGAGTGCGCTGGTGATCGCTAATTAGTTCGCTGGGTGTAGCTACACCAAAGAGGGCAAAAGTTAAGCGTTTAAATTCGGGATTTTCAGCACGAGCATTATAAAAATAGCGAATTAAAGCAAAAAAATCGTCCGTCGAAAAATCTAAGCTAAGAACACTATCAATTTCATCAATAAAGATAAAAATGTTTTCAGCTTCTAGAGTTGGTAAGATTACATCGCTGATAAAGTAATGTAGCTGTTGAACAGAAGATAATTCCGAGTTCTCCTGCCACCAAGTTTTAAAATTCACTTTACCGAATAGATTGAATCCCCGCCATAGCTCGGCTGCAATACTTTTATACCACTGTGCAGGAGAAATATTCTTACTACCAATATTGCTCATATCCAGCGATACACAGTGCATTTGGGCTTTTTCCAAACGTTTTTTAGCCTGTACCCTGAGACTAGATTTGCCCATCTGACGACAGTTAAATACATAGCAAAACTCGCCTTTTAGTAGAGCTTTCAAAAGTTCACTATCTGCTGTTCTAGCTATATAACAAGGAGCATCTACACTTAAACTGCCTCCAATTTGATACTGATAGCTGTTCATCTTTATTGACGGATTTATAATTAAGGGCGATCGCTCATTTAGCCTTAAGCATTACCAATTTATTTTTAATCTGCCAAGCTTAACCTTTTTTCTTACTTACTTTGAATAACTGTTGTTTGAGTCTACTGCAACTTAGGCAATCTGCAATTTGTAAGTCTATACTAGACAAGTTTAAATTTAACAAAGATCTTCAAGCAAATTGATGGCTATCTTACAGGATCAAGAAAGACAGGTATTTTCTTCTGGTATTTTGCGTTTAGTTGGCTATGGCTTATTGGTCATGGCCATCGTAGATGTTTTATTTTTGGTAATTCCTCCCCAGCTAATGAATCCACTATGGGAGTTCCAAACCGTGGGCGCAATTGTGGAAAGGATTCCCGTTACTTTGTTGGGGATAGTGCTGATTTATTATGATGAGAGAAGCGATCGCGCTCCCATTGAAACTTTTATTCTCAAGGCTTTATCTTGGCTGTCTTTAACAACAGCAATATTATTGATGTTAATGATTCCTTTAAATATCAGCAATAGCTTTCGGATTTATAATCAGCAAAATGCGACGGTGAATGCCCAATACGTCAATCAAAAAGATGCAATTCAAAAATTTAAAGAACAGCTTAAAGCAGCTAATTCTAAAGATGAAATTGGAGCAGTTCTCCAAAAACAGTCAAAAGAAGAAGTTAGTATTCCTGACTCAGTAAATACTCAGAAGTTAAAAGCAGATATTATCACTAGTTTACAAAATAACCAAGACAACATAACTAGTCAAACCAAGTCATTTAGAGCGCAAAAACGTTCTATGTTAATCAAACAGTGTCTTAAGTGGAATCTCGGTGCTTTAATAGCAGCTATTTTATTTTTCATGATTTGGAAAAGCACTGGCTGGGCAAGAATTAAAACAATTAATCCTGAAGATTAGCTATTAACAAATAAATCGTTTTACTCATCTCAAAGTTAAAGACAAAACAGTAAAAGTACTGAAGCCCCTAGATAGAAAAAAAATTAAGATAGGTGGTCAGAATGATCGAGTTTTTTCTATCAGTAATTTTATTTAACTTTAACTAAGGTTTTGTAAAGTTCACTTGGCATTGTGATATTTACAGATCAAATTAAATATGAGTAACGAAATAATCAGATCGGAAATTGATTTAGGTGCGCTAAACATTCAAGAACCAGGCTTCTCTGTCGCCGATTTTAAACAAGTTGTCTATCGTCGCTGGAAACCTGCTTTAGCTGTGGGAATAACGGCTTTTACAGGCATATTTCTGTTTACGGCACTGCAAACTCCTAAATATCTTTCAGAGAGCTTGATATTACTAGAGAGTCCCCAAAATCAAAAAGCCACTTCTATTGCTCCTACTAATGTAGCTCCAGCTAGTCCATATAACTCAATCAAAGATTTATCCACAGAGATTTTTATTCTCCGTAGTAACTCGATGGTGGAAAAAGCGGTAAAAACTCTTAAAGACCGTTACCCAGATCTTTCTGTAGCCGAAATAGTAAATAACCTGTCAATCGATCAGGCGGTAGTTAATAAAATACCGACTGACGTACTGGTTGCTAATTATACTGATACCGATCCAGAAAAAGCCAAGGCAGTTTTAGAGGCTTTAGGTACTACTTATGTAGACTACAGTTTGAAAAAGCAGCGATTACAGGCAAGAAATGCGATCGAGTTTATCGATAGCCAGCTACCTGATGCTCAAGCAGATTTAGATGATGCTGCTAGAGAAATTCGTACCTTTAGACAGGTTCATGAATTGGTAGATCCAGAGACATCTGCCGTTGCAGCTGAAACTATTCAAAAAAAGGCTGCTGAAGAAATCGAAAAAACCCAAATTGCGATCGCTCTTAATCAAAAACAAACTCAAGAGTTAAATCGTCAGATGAAAGAGTTGGGTCAAGATTCAGATACCATGGTAGCATCTTCGGTTTTGGGTCAAGATGGAGTTTATCAAGATTTAGCCTCTCAGTTAAGAAATGTTGAAACTCAATACAACTTAGGTAAAGTTGATTTCAATGACAACTATCACGTCATGGTTGACCTGAAAGAGAAACGAAAAGAACTCAAAAAACTTCTGCAAGAAAGAGCTAATCAAGTTTTAGGTAAATCAATTTCTCCTCAAGTATTAGAGCGGATAGTTCTCGCTCCCAGCTATACAGATGTTCAACCATCTACCAGCAGTACTACTAACGCTCCTGCTAATAGTCAATCTCAATCATCATCAGCTACGGACACAAGCAACGCTTCTGGTAATAGCGACAGCAGCTCTTCCAACGCTCCTGGCAGTAGCAACAGTAATTCAACTAATTCAACTTTTGGAGATCTCGAAATAGAATCAGGCTCAAAAATATCTTCTCAAGGTTCAACTCTAGGAACATTAGCTAGTCGGCAGCTAGAGTTACAGACTGAAGCTGCTAGTCTGCAAAGTAAATTAGCAAGTCTGCGTCAGTCTAAAGCTAAGGCTGACAATCAATTTCTTAATATCCCTGGGTTACAGCAAACCTTTATGGAATTGAAGCGTAAGCTAGAGCTAAAATCTGAAGCATATAACTATCTTCTCGAAAGACGACAAGAGCTAAAAATCTCCGAAGCCGAAGAAATTGCTCCCTGGCGTATTCTGAACGCGCCTTTTCTACCCAGTAAACCAGTTTCGCCTATTATCAATCAATGCTTAATTCAGGCTTTGATAGCTGGAGGTTTTTTAGGAGTTGCCACTGCATTTATTTTGCAACAGTTAGATCAAAGCGTTAAAAAGGTTGAAGAAATCAAGCAGATTACTAAGCTGCCTTTACTAGGTGTTATTCCTAAAGTTTCTGAACCGAGAATTGATGCTAATATTCACACGACTAAAAAGTCTTACTCCTATTATTCATCCTTTACTGAAGGGTTGCGCTCTTTAGCGATGAATTTACGTTACCTGATGGCGGATGAGGGTCAAATAAAATCTTTGGCTATTACTTCTTCTACCTCCGCTGAAGGTAAATCGACAATTTCCCATAATTTGGGCATCGTCCTATCAGAATTCGATCTGCGGGTGTTATTAGTCGATGCAGATTTACGCAAACCTAAACTTCATAAACTTGCCAAAATTCCCAACGAATCTGGACTAAGTGAAATTATTACCACAGATCAATCTTGGTCCGATCATATTCGCTCAGGCTCAAGGGAAAATTTAGATATTATTACTGCTGGAGCAACTTCTCCTAATCCTATTGCCTTATTAAATTCTGGCAAAATGAAGCAGCTAATTCGCGAATGGGAAGCAGCCTACGACTACGTAATTATTGACACTCCTCCAATTGGGGTGATTGCTGATGCGAAAAGTTTGGCTAACGAGGTTGACTCTATATTGTTCATCGCTGGTATCCAAAAAGCTAGCCGTAAGTCAATTGGTAATGCTCTAGAGGTTTTAAGCAATAGTCAGTGTAATATTGCGGGGGTAGTCGCTAATATGGTCGATCCTGAATTTGATTACTACGCTTACTCTTATTACGATTCCTACTATAATCAGCCTCACCGTAACTCCAGCTCTGATGAGCAAAATGATGAATCTGAGGTTAAAAAGAAAGGGCTTTTAGAACAGTTTCGTCGCCGTTAAAAGTTAGGGAAATTATATTGATCATGGTTACAAGTCCTCCCGAATTAATTATTGAAGCTGGTCGTACAGAACGTCAGTATTGGCAAGATTTATGGCGATATCGTGAATTGTTTTATTTTTTGGCTTGGCGGGATATTTTAGTCCGTTACAAACAAACGATGATTGGTATGGCTTGGGCATTAATTCGACCATTTTTAACAATGGTTGTCTTTACCGTGGTTTTTGGAAAAATAGCAAAATTACCAACCGAAGGAGACGCACCTTATCCAATTTTAGTGTTTGCAGCTATGCTTCCTTGGCAGTTTTTTGCTAATTCCCTAGCTGAATGTAGTAACAGTTTAATTGGTAACGCTAATCTCATTTCTAAAGTCTATTTCCCCAGACTCATTGTGCCGACAAGTGCAGTAGTAGTTAGCTTTGTGGACTTTCTAATTTCAGGGATAATTTTACTGGGTTTAATGGCTTGGTATGATTTTGTTCCTAGCTGGCGCATTCTTAGTTTACCTTTATTTATTGCGATCGCTTTTGCTGCATCTATGGGTGCTGGTTTATGGTTAGCATCTTTAAATGTGCAATACCGCGACTTTCGCTATATTGTTCCTTTTATCGTTCAATTTGGTCTGTACATTTCCCCTGTAGGCTTTAGCAGCAATGTTGTTCCCGAACAGTGGAGGTTATTGTATTCTCTTAATCCCATAGTAGGGGTGATTGATGGTTTTCGCTGGGCAATTCTTGGTGGTGAATCGAACCTGTATCTTCCAGGATTCTTACTTTCCCTGGGATTTGTAGCGGTATTTTTCTTTAGCGGTATCTGGTATTTTCGTAAAATGGAACGCACCTTTGCCGACGTTATTTAACCGATAGACTTAAGAGAAGTAATCTTCAGCAAATCAATAGCAAAATGAAAATAATTCCCCTATCATCTAAATCTCAATTAGAGCTTGAACAAAGGCGACAACAAGCCTTAGTTGCGGCAGAAAAGTGTATGCAGGTTTTGCAAAACGACTTTGGCGCAACCGAAGTTCTCTTATGTGGTTCTTTAGCAGGAGAAAGTCCTTGGCATTGGCACTCTGACATAGATATTGCAGTTAGAGGAATGAGTAAAGATGCGGTTTGGGATGCTTATTCGGCATTGGAAGATATTATTCCTTACTGGTTAAAAGTAGATTTAATTCCTTTGGAATTTGCACCTACCTATCTAGCTGACCGAATCCTCAAAAAAATACCTATGCCTCAAAATAAATATCTCGCTTTAAAAGCTCGTATTGAAGACGAGATGAAATCAATAGAAAATACTATCTCAACAATCAATAAAGTTTTTGAACAAATGGAAGGAGTTTCAGATATTATTATTGCGCCTGCTTTGGCTAGCTATATTGCTGATTTTTATTCAGGATGCGAAAAAATTAGCGAACGAGTTGCTGTTTATTTAGATGGCGGTTTACCTAGAGGGAAAGATTGGCATCTTGAACTATTAAAACAAGTAGCTGAACCTGGAGGCAATAATCGCCCTCCTTTGTGGAGTGGTGCATTACTTTTAGAACTAAACGAATATCGTAAATTTCGGCATTTAGAACGTCATATTTACAAGATTGAATTAAAACCAGATCGAGTAATTATTTTAGCTGAAAATATAGAAACAGTTTTTAATAAAATTAAATTGGCGGTTAACGTGTTTTATCAGTGGTTAGAACAACAGCTAGAAATAGGGAAAGATTTAAACTAAATAATCATGTCAAATATAATTACTGAGATAAGCAATACTAACTCTTATCCAAACTCGAAAAAAATACTTGAATAGTTTAGACAATTAACATGAATTCTCTTACCGTAGATTTTCATTCAATACTGACTATAACAGATGAACAATTTTATCAGCTTTGTTTACAAAATCCCGAAATTAAATTTGAGCGTACTGTCGATCGAGAGTTAATTATTATGTCACCCATAGGAGGAGGTACTGGCAAAAGAAATTCGGAAATTTTAATCGAACTAGGCATTTGGAATCGTCAGCAAAAATCAGGCGTAATTTTTGATTCTTCTACAGGCTTTATCTTACCCAATGATTCTATTCGTTCTCCCGATGTTAGTTGGATTCCTAATTATAAATGGGAACAAATACCACTCCAAGAACAAGAAAGATTTATTTCTTTGTGTCCTGATTTTATAGTTGAATTACGTTCCCAGAGCGATCGCTTAAAACCTTTACAAGAAAAAATGGTGGAATATATAGAAAATGGAACTCGTTTGGGGTGGTTGATTAACCGTAAAGATCGAACAGTTGAGATTTATCGTGCGGGAACAGAAAAAGAAGTTTTGCATAATCCAATTAATTTATTGGGTGAGAATGTAGTCTCAGGGTTTGTTTTAAATTTGGAACTAATTTGGTAATTAAATAAAATTCAAAAAAATATAAACAGAATTGCAAAATTATTAACTTTAGAATAACTTTTAATACTATTTATCAGTTATCATTTTGACTATATATAAAAGTAAAATTTAATATTCAAATTTTTAAATGTAATTTTATGGAGAGTGACAATTAATAGATTAACTGTTAAAACAGATGGCTTAACCTAAAAAAATAAACTTATGAATAACTATAAATGAATCATGTCAGACACAGTAGTCAAGGTCGAAAACTTAGGTAAGAGATATATTATTGGGCATCAAAAGCAAGAAAAGTATACTGCTTTAAGGGATGTTATTAGCAATAGCGTTAAATCAATTCTTAATCCTAATAGTAAAAATAAAAATGCTAGAGAAGAGTTTTGGGCATTAAAAGATGTTTCTTTTGAAATTAAGCAAGGGGACAGAGTTGGTATTATTGGACGTAATGGTGCAGGTAAATCTACCCTATTAAAAATTCTCAGTCGCATTACTGAACCAACTCAGGGGCAAATAAAAATTAGAGGCAGAGTTGCCAGTTTATTAGAGGTTGGGACTGGTTTTCATCCAGAACTAACTGGAAGGGAAAATATTTTTCTCAACGGGGCTATTTTAGGCATGGGTAAAGTCGAAATTAAGAAAAAGTTTGATGAAATTGTTGCCTTTGCTGAGGTAGAAAAGTTTTTAGATACTCCTGTAAAAAGATATTCTTCGGGAATGTATGTAAGATTAGCTTTTGCAGTTGCAGCACACTTAGAACCAGAGATATTGATTGTCGATGAAGTTTTAGCTGTTGGGGATTCACAATTTCAAAAGAAATGCTTAGGTAAAATGAAAGAGGTAGGTAAAGAAGGAAGAACGGTTTTGTTTGTTAGCCATAATATGGCTGCTATTAGTGCTTTATGTTCAAAAGGAATTTTATTAGACACAGGTCATATCCTTTGTAAGGATAGTGCAAACCGATGTATCTCAAAATACGAAGTGCAAAATTATCAAAATTCGAGTGAAGTTTGGACACGGCCTTTAGGTCAAAAATTTGGTAGTTTGATTATCACCCAAATAAATTCAAAACTACAGGGCAAACAACCTAATTTGATACTAGAACTAGATATAACTTTCGAAAGCAAATTTCATCATAAGCCAGCTTTTTTAGCTGTTAGTATTCTAAGTGTTAGTGGAACTGGTCTAATGCAAACAATTCCCGAACTTAAAGGCTTTATAAATGATACAGAGAGAGAGCATTTAATTAATGTATGTGTTCAATTACCGCCTCTAATTCCAGGTCAGTATTTGGTAAGTATTTGGGTTGGAAGTCATAATACAGAAACACTTGATGAAGTAAAAGAAGAGATTGTATTTGAAATTTACAAATCTCCCACACAAGATAGAAGTTTTCCTCATGCAACAAATCACGGATATATTGTACCCACATCTAGGCTGAATATATTAAATAAAAGATGTGTAGAACAAAAATAGTGAGTTCATGAAGTTTATATTATAAAGAATTTATATAACTCTTTATGTCAATTATGTTGAAATAAAAACTTTATTCTTTAAATTTAAATAAATGATCAGTCCGAAAACGATATTGAAATTAGCTATCAACAATTTAGGATTTGAGCTTGTTAAGACTAAACAAGAAGACGCTCAATTTTCTCAAATTTATGAAAAGTATAGTAACTATACAATGATACCAATATCAACTTTTGTCGAAAACTTGATATTATGCTCTAAGTTTAAAAAAGTAAAGGGAAGTATTGTGGAATGTGGTGTTTGGCGTGGTGGAATGATTGCTGCAATAGCAGAGTTACTAGGAAATGATCGAAGATACTATCTGTTTGACAGTTTTGAAGGTCTTCCAGAAGCGCAAGAAATAGATGGTGAGGCTGCAAAAAAGTGGCAAGAAAATAAAAAAAGTCCAATGTATTTTGATAATTGCAAAGCGGAAATTTTTTATGCTGAAACAGCAATGAAATTGGCTGGCATAACAAATTATCAACCTGTTTGCGGTTGGTTTTCCGAAACTTTGCCTAAATTTAATATTAATGAGGAAATTGCCATACTCAGATTAGATGGTGATTGGTATGACTCGATAATAAAGTGCCTTAACTATTTATATCCTGCTGTTGCTAAAGGTGGATTAATTATATTAGATGATTACTACGTTTGGAATGGTTGCTCTAAGGCGGTGCATCAATATTTATCTTCCAACAATATTCCAGATAAAATTTATCAGCTTGATAACAATAATTGTTACATTGTCAAAACGTAACAAGATATAATATCTATTTGTTGTTTTTATTTGGCTTTAATAAATAGGGTTAATAATTAGTTTTGATTTAAAAATATGAGTTTTGTACATGATCCAATAATTTATAATATTAACTCTGCTCAAAAAATTGTACCAATTTTACTTGAGTTCTTACACCCTCATAGTGTTGTTGATGTTGGTTGTGGAATAGGTACTTGGTTATCTGTATTTCAAGATTTAGGCGTTCGAGATATTTTGGGGATTGATGGAGAATATGTAAATAAAGATTTACTTTATTCACATATCGATAAAAGTCAATTTATATCTCATGATTTAACTAAACCTTTGACCATTAATCGAAAATTTGATTTAGTAATTTCATTGGAAGTTGCCGAACATCTTCCAAAAGAGTCTTCCGACCATTTTGTCGAAACTTTAATTTCTCTTGGGGATTATATAATTTTTTCGGCAGCAATTCCTAATCAAAATGGAGACGGGCATATTAACGAGCAATGGCCAACATATTGGTCCGATAAATTTCACAAATATGGATTTAATATGCAAGATTGTATTAGGTATATTTTTTGGTCTAATACAGATATTAATTGGTGGTATAAGCAAAATACTTTTTTAGTTGTTAAAAATGGTATTGAGCCTTCTATTATGACCTCTTCAACAAATATTTTAAACATAGTGCATCCCGAACTTTATCAACATAAAATCGATCATGTAAAACAGCTTGAGCAAAATATAAATGACTTATATTTGGGTAAAACATCGATTAAAAATGCTCTAAAAATTTTGTTAAAAGCCATAAGATGCAAAATCAATTTAGCATAAATTAAATAACTAACTATACAATATGAAATCTTTATTATCCGTAATTATTTGTACTCATAATCCTAGAAAAGACTACTTAAGTAACGTTTTAACTGCTTTGAAGTTTCAAACTATGCAATTAAAACAATGGGAATTATTATTAATTGATAATGCAAGTGAAAAACTACTGTCCTCAGAAATTGATTTAAGCTGGCATCCCAATGCTCGTCATATTCGAGAAGAAAAACTTGGTCTTACTTATGCTCGAATTAAAGGAATTGATGAATCACAGGCAGAAATATTGGTTTTTGTTGATGACGATAATATTCTTGATTCAAATTATTTAGAAACCACTTGGCAAATTGGTCTTAAGTGGTCAATATTAGGAGCATGGGGTGGTCAAATTAGACCTAAATTTGAAGTAAAACCTCCTGAATGGACAAAACCTTACTGGGGGATGCTTGCTATCAGAGAGTTTGACACGGATAGGTGGTCAAATTTAGTAAATCAACATATAACAACCCCCTGTGGAGCAGGTCTATGTATTCGCAAAATAGTAGCTCAAGAATATGCAAAAGTAATTTTTCAAAATCCTAAAAGAGCAGAGTTAGATCGTAAAGGACATTTATTGACCTCTTGTGGAGATTCTGATTTAGCATTTACTGCTTGCGATTTAAATTTGGGTACGGGTCAGTTTGAATCACTATGTTTAACTCACCTAATTCCTTCTAGTCGTCTTGATGAAAATTATTTACTTCGTCTAGTTGAAGGAATGACATTTTCTGGTATTATTCTGCAAGCTTTTCGTGGAAAAATGCCGAATAAAAATGAATTAAGACCAAGTATTTATCGAAGAATAATTAATTATTTGAGACGTTTAAAAATGGAATCGAGAAATCGGCATTTTTACGATGCTAGTCAAAATGGAATAAGGTTAGCCATGCAAGAAATTTCTACTTGGTAATTTCGGTTGAGTATTGCAGAATATCAAAAACATACAATTATATGATAAAAATGTTTATTTTTTATTGGCGATCGCGATACCATCACTTGAAGATAACCAATTAAGAGCAGAAATGAAACAAAACTTTAGAGCGATCGCATTTAAAGAATATTCTCTTACTCTACAAGTTTAAAGATATATAGAACCTTATCGACAAATATTATTTAAATTTAAAACTATACAATATGGTTAATAACATTTCTCGTGTTAATAAATCTGAAAAGATAACCCAATCGCTATCGATTGTACCTTACTCTGCCCAAGGTTTACTTAGTTTTCTTCCTGCGCCTGTTGAACAATCTAGTGGCTGGCCTTGGACAGAACAAACTGAGCCTTTACCCCCAACGATGGAAGATGGCAAACCTTGGCCTAAAATTTCAATTGTTACTCCTTCCTATAATCAGGGAGAATTTATTGAAGAGACAATTAGGTCAGTACTACTGCAAAATTATCCTAATTTAGAATACATCATCATGGATGGGGGGTCTACTGATAAAACTCAGGCAATTTTAAAGCGTTACTCACCCTGCTTGAGTCATATAGTTTCCGAACCAGATGGAGGTCAAAGTGATGCGATCGCTACGGGTTTTGAAATTGCCAACGGCGAACTTCTAGCTTGGTTATGTTCTGATGATTTATATCTTCAGGGTTCATTAGAGTGGTTAGCAAACCAATACATTATCAGTCCTAAGATCGATCTTTTTTGCGGAGCAGCTAAAATCGATCAAGGAACGGGATGGTTTCCCTGGATTGAGACTCGCTACAAATATTCAACTCCTACTTATGCCAAATTGATTGCTCGGGGTCAAAGTGTACAGCAACCAGCTTGTTTTTGGACGAAGAGAGCTTACCAGAAAACAGCAGGTATTGATCGTACTCTTAAATTTTGTATGGACTATGATTTACTATTAAAACTTTGTCAAGTAGGAAAGGCTAAATACGTAGATCGAGAATTAGCTTGGATAAGGATACATCCAGACAGCAAATCTTCCACTTTGAACGATATTCATAACTTGGAGCAAGCGCATCTTGTGGAAAAAACGCTCACCAATATTTCTCTTCAAAGATTTTATTTATGTACATTGTCATATTTATGCACTGTCAAGTATTTTTATAATTCTCCTAATATTAAATTTTTGAATAAAATCTGGAAAACGATCCGTTTGTTGATGGGTTATCTCTATCATATGCTCAATGGAGATATTTTTAGATGGCATCCCATACATGGTTTTCTTAAAGCAGTTAATTAAATAATCTTATGTCTACAAAAGCAGCCGTTTCTTTATTAGTTCCCTGCTACAATGCAGAACCTTATTTGACAGACTTCATGGCAAATATGTCTCAACAGACAATACCATTTGATGAAGTATTGTTTTATGATGATGCAAGTACAGATAATACAGCAGAGCTACTGCGTAAACAAAATTTTGGTCGTGTTATTTATGGAAAAGCTAATCGAGGACCGTCCATAGGCAGAAACATTTTATTAAGAAAATCTATAGGTACTCTAATTCATTTTCATGACGTTGATGACTGGTTAGAGCCAACCTTTGTAGAACAAACTCTAGCCACACTGACAGATGATTGGGATGCAGTAATCACAAATATAAAAGTAATAGATAGAGAAACCAATAATGTTAGACATATACATGATTATTCGGGGTTGAATAATAATTTAGATCCAACAGGTTTCTTTTTAACTCATTGTTGTTACCCAATTAATGGATTGTATCGTAGAGAAGCATTAGAAAAAATAGGTGGTTTTCGTGAGACTTTATCAAGAGATGAAGACCCAGACTTACATATAAGACTAGCTTTTTCTGGTGCTAGAATTTTTAATCTTACTTTACCATTAGCAATCAATCGCTTTGGAGAAGACACTTATTCTTCTCGCTCATATTTGGCTTGTTGGAGAGAACATCTAAAAGCTCTTAAATACTATTTCCAAGAACTTCCTAAGCAATACCATCAAATTTTAATAGCTGATGGTGCTAGGATGATTGGTTTGTGTGCTGCGGAGGGAGATTTGCAACTTGCTTTTGATTATTTAGATTTTTGCGAATCTCTTGGATGGAAGAAAAATGTATCTCAAATTTATAGTAAGCCAATGAAACTATTAGCTAATAGTTTTGGCTACCGCAATGCACTAAGTTTGCGTTTTGGTAATCTAGGACGAAATTTAAGAAAATTTATCCCCTGGCGTATAGGCTAAAGCTTATCTATTTTTATTTCAATAACTATAATTTTACTACTATGAAATCTCCATTATTAGTATCTATTCTTATTCCTTGTTATAACTCAGAACAATGGCTTGCTGAAACTATAAAATCCGCACTGACCCAAACTTGGACAAATAAAGAGATTATAGTAGTCAATGATGGCTCAACAGATAATAGTTTGGCAGTAGCTAAAAGTTTTGAATCTTCTATTGTTAAAGTTATTAGTCAAAAAAATAAAGGAGCAAGTGCTGCTAGAAATAGAGCTTTAAAAGAAGCACAAGGTGATTTTATTCAGTACCTTGATGCAGATGACATATTGGCGACAGATAAAATTACGCGACAAATAGAGCTTTTGCAAAAAACCGACGCTAATTATTTAGCAGCAGGAGCTTGGGGTCGTTTTTTTCAATCTACAGCAGAGACTCAGTTTAGATCAGAACCTGTATGGCAAGATATGTCCCCCGTAGATTGGCTGGTTTGTTCTTGGGGTGGAGGAGGAATGATGCATCCTGCTGCTTGGTTAATTCCTCGTAAAATATCCGATAAAGCAGGACTTTGGAATGAAGAACTGTCTCTCAATGATGACGGTGAATATTTTTGTAGAGCAATCTTAGCAAGTGATGGCATTATATTTTGTGAGCGAGCAAAAAGCTATTATCGTTCAGGTTTGACTAATAGCTTGAGCAGAATCAAGTCTTCTTCTGCTTTGATTTCTGCTTTCCAATCTATAGAGTTATGCACAGAGTATTTACTAGCTACAAAAAATAATCAATATACTCGCCATGCTTGTGCTATTGCTTTTCAAAGATTTATTTACGGTATTTATCCAAATGAACTGAATTTAGTCAAAGAAGCAGAAAGAGAAGTTCATGAGCTTGGAGGTTGTGAACTAAAACCAGCAGGAGGAAAAATATTTCATTTATTAAACAAAATTTTAGGATGGAAAACAGCTAGAAAAATTCAAATATATTTTCGTTCAACAAGAACTAATATACTTCACTTTAATAATTATCTCGGAAAGATATCATAAATTACAGCTATGCAAATATTTATTTGTTGCCAGCAATCGCTGAAAAACCATCCTATTCCTGCCTATCAATTCTGGGAAACTTATTTTAAAAAAGGAATAGAAGAAGCGAACCAGGAATGGACAGAAGCAAAAGAAATTGATTGGGCAGAAGGTTTGGTATATTCAGCAAACTCAAAAGAACTAGATTGGTGGCGCGATCGCACTTGGAAATTAACTATAGCTCAAATAAAAAAACAACATAAAATACAAGGAATAGATTTATTTCTTAGTTATTTATATCCTCAACAAATATCAACATCAGCTATTAAAGAAATTCAAGCTTTAGGAATACCTTGTGTTAACTTCTTTTGCGATAATGTCAGAGAATTTACCAAAGTACCTCAAGAATTTCATTGCTTTGATTTAAATTGGGTTCCCGAATATAAAGCTTTAAAAATGTACGGACAGGCAAAGTTAAATTACATTCATGCACCCATGCCTATTTGGATAAATTCAGTACATAGAAATTGTCAATACAAGGAACAATACTACACAACATTTATTGGTTCTAAAGATAAGCAAAGATCGGCGTTACTCTCTCAAGTTATTAATTTAGGAGTCAATCTAGAAATTAGGGGTACTGGATGGCAGACAAAACAAGAGAATGCAAATTCTAGTAATTGGCAAAAATCTAAGCTTAAAAATGTAAATCAAACTATTATTAACCAAATAGATTTTTTAAAATATCAAGGGCTTTGTGCTTGGTTAAGAAAAACTCAATCAAAATGGCATGAATCGATTGATGATTCTATTTTTTACCCTTATATTCGTCCGAAACCAAACTTTGACGAATATATAAAAATTATTCAGCAAAGCATTATAACTTTAGGTATTAATCGCTATCCCAGCTTTCGCTATTCTTTTACACAACCAGACACATATTCTCGGCTGCGCGATCTAGAAGCACCGATGATGGGGGCTTGTTATTTAACTGAATGGACAGAAGGAATAGAGCAAATGTATGAGCTAGGCAGAGAAATAGAAACCTACCGTAGTCCAGAAGAAATGCAGGAAAAAATCTGTCAACTAGAAGCTGAACCAGAAAAAAGGAAAATGTTGCGTTTTAACGGTCAAAAGCGAGCTTTAGCAGAGCATACGTTTACCAATAGTCTAACCAAAATAACTACAGCCTTGGGCATTAAATAATGAATCAAACTACTCCCGCAAATCCCGAACTTTTAGCGGAATTAATATATTGGTGGAATCAAAATAAATCAGGTGATTGGTCTTGTTTTTGGAGACGCAGATCTGTTTGGTTAGGACAACTAATCCAAAAATTAGGTTGGCATCAAGAATTTTCTGTTCCCTTGTTTTGGGGAGAGAAAATGCGAGTTATTACGGGGGAAATTGTCTCTCAACAAATTTTGGCATTTGGCTATTCTGAAGTTGCTTTGACTGCTCTCATGCTTTGGCTAATCAAGTCTGGTCAAACTGTGGTGGATATAGGAACACACTTTGGCTATGAAGCTGTGCTGGCAGCTAAACTAGTAGGCTCAACTGGCCATGTATTTTGTTTTGAACCCAGCACAGATGCTTATAATCTCGCCCGTAAAAATTTAGCTCGTTATCCTCAAGCTGTTCTTTATCAGAAGGCTGTAGCTGATAAAACTGGAACTCTATCTATACAAAATAAACCTATCTGGGAATCTGCTTTTAACAAATGTATTAATACTATAGATGCAACAGCTACAAATACAGTGCCAGTCACTACACTAGATGTCATTCTAGAAGGTTATGAAAAACCTGTGGATTTCATTAAGTGTGACGTTGAAGGATTAGAAATGTTGGTTATGACAGGCGCACATCATCTTCTTCTTAAAGATAAACCTGTTGTAGTCTTAGAAGCTGATATGCCATCAAGCACAGGTAAAGCTTCGGCAAGAGCCTATGAATTAAGCTCTTATCTAGAAAAATATGATTATCAAGCTTTCAATTTTGACTTTGACGGTGCTTTCAAATTTGGTCTGCTTGATAGCTTTCCCGTCCATCATGCCAACATTGCTTTTGTCTCAAAGTCTCGTACTGATATTTTAGAAAAATTTGAGGAGGTTAAAAGAAAGATTAATGAGTCGCATTTGTCTGTATTATAAACTTGAACCAGAACGAGATCGCTGGCTCAAAGGCGATCGCTTTGTTCGCCCTTGGATACGTCGTTTAATTCGCGGAAAACATCGACCTGGTGGAGTAGATAAGGTATTTATCAATCTCTGCAAGGGATTAGATAAGTTAAACGTTTCTTATACGGTTAATCTTCCTTTCAAGAATTTACAAAAAGATGATTTAGTAGGAATGTTAGGGAGAAATCGTCATTGTTTAGAGGACTACGATCGAACTAATCCGATTGTGGCGGGTATTGGTTTAATGACTCACCCTAGTGAGTGGTCAGATTTGTGTCAACAGTACCCAGTCGTTAAATACTTGCAGCATTCAAAATGGGCAAATGAAGTTTATAAGCCTTATTTTGGCGATCGCTGTAAAATTTGGGCAGTCGGAATTGATACCTATAAATGGCAGCCTAGTCCTAAGTCGGCGAAATCTACCGATTTTTTAATCTATAACAAAATTAGGTGGGACTACCCAACCAAAGCTGCCAAAATGCTTGTTCCCATATACGAAGAGTTAGCCAAGCGTGGACTAAGTTATCAAGAGTTACGTTATGGCTTTTATCAACCAGGGGAATATCAGGAGGCTCTTAGTCGCTGTCGTGCCATGATCTTTTTGTGTGAACATGAAAGTCAGGGGCTAGCTTATCAAGAGTGTTTAGCTAGCAATGTTCCTATTTTGGCTTGGGATAATGGTAAATATTTAGACCCTAATCGCTTCACCTGGGGACAACCAGATATTGCTGCTACTTCTGTACCTTATTGGAGCGATCGCTGTGGAATTAAATTTCAGAATATTGAGGAATTTTCCGAGCGGTTAACGCAGTTTCTCGACTTACTTAATTCCCATAAATTTACGCCTCGCGACTACATTTTAGAGAACTTAACCTTAGAAAAGTGCGCTCAAAATTATTTGAATATTCTCAAAGCAGCATAATTAATTACCATGGCTAAAATTCTGATTCTCATAGGCGCACACTTAAGCACTGCTCCTAGACCACAAAAAGAAGCAGAAACTTTAGCTAAAGCTGGTCATGAAGTAATAGTTAGAGGATTTTGGTTTGACCCAGAATTAGTAAAGCGCGATCGCCTATTAATGAAAGATAAACAGTGGCGATTTGAACCTATCGTTGATTTTCAACCCTCTCATCCTTGGCAGAATTGGCAGATAAGACTTAAAGGAAGAATTGCTCAAGAAAAACATAAAAGATGGCAGCTTTTTGCTCCAGAATTGTTAGGCTACGGTGCTAAAGCTATGCTCAAGCTGGCACGTCAAATTCGTGCAGATCTAACGATAGTTCATTCAGAAGTTGGGTTGTGGGTGGCAAATCAACTATTAGATGATGGCTTGAGAATAGGAGTAGATTTTGAAGATTGGTTTTCTGAAGACTTATTACCAGAAGCTAGGGTGACTAGATCAATTCCCCAACTTAAAAAGTATGAAGCTCGCCTAGTTAAGGAATGCCAATATTGTCTTACCACGTCTAATGCTATGGCAAAGGCAATTTCTCAAGCTTATGATGTCCCTGAGCCAACCGTAGTTTATAATACCTTCCCTAAAACAGAAAGAGAATACATTGATGGGGAAATCCAAGACCGTCAAAATTTGGATTTACCTTCTCTACATTGGTTTTCTCAAACTATAGGAATAGGAAGAGGCTTAGAAACTCTTTTTTCTGCTTTAAATCACCTGCAAACTCCAGTAGAAATCCATTTACGGGGTAATTATTCTGAAAGTTCAAGAAAGTCATTAGAACCTTTGATTCCTTCTCAGTGGCGCAAATATATTTTTATTCATCCCACTGTTCCCAATCATGAATTATTATCTCGTATTGCCGAACATGATATTGGTTTGGCTTTGGAACAAACTGACACCAATAGCCGTAATTACACGGTGACTAACAAATTATTTCAGTATTTACAAGGAGGCTTAACTGTAGTTGCTACTGATACACTTGGTCAAAAAGAAATTTTATCCCAGTATCCCCAAGTAGGTAGTCTTATTCCTAGTAATAATCCTGTAGCTCTTGCTAATGCTTTAGAAAGCTTGCTACAAGATTTATCTAAGTTACAGGTATCTAAAAATAATGCTCTGAAAATATTTAACGATCAACTTTGCTGGGAACATCAAGCAAGAGTATTACTCGATCAAGTGAATATTTTTTAACTTTTATGGAAAAAGCTTTGAAATGACATCTCAAATCGATCATTCAGGAATTTTTAAACCACCTTCTACTTCAAAAAAAACATTCAAGCAAAAGCTAGGCTCTTGGCTTACTTCTAGACTTCCTATTAATCGTCATGTATTCAATCATCTTCGATTAGAGCTAAATTCCTGGTACATTCGTAGTCTGCATCAGTTACATCCTGGTTATAGAGCTAAAATTGGTCAACTCAAAAAACGGGATAATCTTCTAGTTAATGTGGGTTGTGGCCCCTATGGAAAACCTGACTGGATTAATCTTGATTTATATAGTCACTCCAACATCACTTTGAGAACAGATGCTAGAAAAAATTTACCTCTAGCAGATAATTCTTGCTCTGGAATACACGTAGAACACTTTTTAGAGCATTTAGAGCCGATAGATGAGCGTCCAGATTTTTTGCAAAACTGCTACCGTTGTTTGAAACCAAAAGGTGTTTTAAGAATTATTGTGCCTAATGCAGAACTATATATTAAAGCTTATTTAGAACCTAGTTGGGAAAAGTTTAATTATATTGGCTGTGGTGGAGATATTCCAGAAAAAGCTTTTAAAACTAAAATGCAAGCACTTAACCATATTTTTGTTCAAGGATGGGAGCATTATGGTGGTTATGATGCAGAAACCCTAGAACTAGAGTTGCGTAATGCTGGTTTTACTTCTGTCGATTGTTGCGAATGGAAAAAAGGAGATTTTCCTCAAGAGTGTATAGATAGAGAACAACATCGTCCTTATTCGTTGTATTTTGAAGCCAAAAAGTGAAAAAAGTTTTTTAATCTTATAGAAGAATTTTTATAACGATGAAAACTTGAAATCCTCATTATAAATCTTTTGATCGTATTCAATAAAATTACTTTGTAAATTAGCAAAATAATGGGAATTTTATTTATATGAATTACCGATATTTCATTGGAAAGTTAATATCTAATTTACTACATTCATCTCTATCATCGCCTTTAATGCCTTTGACAAGAGTTGTTCCCATCGGTAAAAGCTATCCTTATGACATTCAAAGGATGGCAAATTCAAAACAAATCAAGACTATTTTTGATGTGGGTGCCAATATAGGGCAAACTAGTCTATTTTTAAATCGCTATTTTCCTCAATCTACCATCTTTTCTTTTGAGCCTGTAAAAGATACTTATAATATTTTACAAGCCAAAACTCATAAGTTTCACAATATCAGAAATTTTCAGTATGCCTTGGCTAAAAAAGAAGAAGAACAATTTCTTGTTCTTCGTGAGGATTCCCAATTAAATACCTTAGTAAAAGAAAAAGTTGCTACCAGAACTGATACTGAAATTACAGAGACAATTAAGATAGTAGCTCTCGATAATTTTGCTCAAGAGCATTATATCGAACAGATAGATCTATTAAAAATAGATGTCCAAGGTTATGAATTAGAAGTGTTAAGTGGAGCAAAATATTACTTAGATAATAATCTAATTAAATTTATTTATGCCGAAATTAGTTTTGAGCCGAATAATCCTGAATGTCAGTATTTTGAAACATTAAATAAATTTCTTGAAGCTAATAATTTCAGCTTGTCAGGATTTTATGAAATTTTTAGATGGGGAAAAAATAAAAGATACTTTGGATTTTGTAATGCTCTTTTTGTCCACAAAACAGTACAGTAAAAAAGATTAACTATGCGTATTCTGCTTACCGCCGATCCAGAATTGCCAGTACCACCAAAACTATATGGTGGGATTGAAAGAATTATCGATTTATTAATTGCAGGCTTAAAAAGTCGTGGACATACAGTAGGATTAGTAGCTCATCAAGATTCTACTACTGAATGCGATCGCCTGTTTTCTTGGCAAGGTAAGCATTCCCAAGATAAGATTGATATGCTGCGGAATACCTATACTCTATGGCAAGCTATTCGAGAATTTCAACCAGAGGTAGTTCATAGTTTTTCGCGTATCTTTTATCTGTTTCCCTGGTTATTCAATTCTTCTCTGCCAAAAATCATGTCTTATCAAAGACAGCCTAGCAATCGTACAGTGGGTTGGGCAAGTAAATTGGGGAAAGATGGTTTAACCTTTACTGGCTGTAGCGAATATATCTGTCGCCAGGGAAGGAATATTGCTGGGAGATGGTATCCCATCCATAATTGCGTTGAATTAGACAAATATACTTTTCAGCCTAATGTTGCTGTCGATGCACCTTTAGTATTTTTGAGTCGCCTAGAAAGAATCAAAGGTGCGCATACCGCAATAAAAGTAGCGAAACAGACTGGTCGTCGTCTTTTGATTGCTGGCAACTATAGTACTACAGGAGAAGCTGGTAAGTATTGGTCAGAAGCAATAGTACCTCATTTAAATAAAGATGGTATCGAATATGTAGGGACTGTAGATGATATCGAGAAAAACCAAATGTTAGGACAAGCAGCAGCAATGATTGTGCCGATAGAATGGTCAGAACCCTTTGGTATTGTCTTTGCTGAAGCTTTAGCTTGTGGTACTCCTGTGATTTCTGCACCCAAAGGTGCATTACCTGAAATTGTCCGTCAAGGAATCGATGGTTATTTAATTAATAATCTCCAAGAAGCTTGTGACGCAGTAACCAATCTGGATCGGATTTACCGTCATAACTGTCGTCAAAGAGTGGAAGAGTGTTTTTCTGCCTCGGTAATTGTAGATCGCTACGAAAAATTATATTGTCAAATACTCAATCAAAAATCGTTGACCAATTCAAAATCTGAGTCTATTCTGACCTGAAATTATTGCTATTTTAAAAGTTAGAGATAATTTGAAAAATTTCTAGCGGTTTTTGATATTTGCCTGTATAAATAAAGTATTTTGAAAGAATTAATTGCTCAGGTTTTTACCCAAATCAGATTTATGCTGTTAACAAAAATTAGGTAAATTTATGGTTGTCAAAGAGCAAATTAAAAAGTACCTCTCAAAAAGATTAGAAATACCAGGAATTCCTTTTGCAATAGAGCGTTTGGCAAAAATAGATTTTGAACCAATTCATATTTTTGATGTAGGAGCATACAAAGGTGAATTTGCTAATTGTTGTCTCAATATTTGGTCAAACACTAAAGTTTCTTGTTTTGAAGCTTTAGAAGATAAAATAATTCAATTAAACAATTTATCTGCATCTAAGTCACAAATCCAGGTATTTTCCACTCTAGTAGGTGCAAAAAATCAAGAATCAGTAGCACTTCATGCAGCAGAAACAGCATCTTCAGTATTAGTTGAACACATTACTCAAGATTTTCCTATTCAGTATTCTTCGATGGTGACCATAGACTCTATTGTTCAAGAGTATTTCAAAAATTGTCCTCCCGATCTACTTAAACTTGATGTTCAAGGTTACGAGCTAGAAGTTCTTAAAGGCGCAGAAAATTCCTTACCTCAGATGCAAGTAATTTTGGCAGAAATTAATTTTTTAGATATTCATCGCCACGTGCCGTTGATAGCAGATGTAATTACTTGGTTAAACGATCGCGATTGGGTTGCTTATGATATCTGCGGTTTAACCCGTCGCCCTTTAGACCGAGCATTATGGCAAGCTGATTTTATTTTTGTACCTCGTAATAGTCGATTCAGAACAGACAAACGTTGGGGTGTTTAAAATATCAAGATTATCAAATGCAACCTTATTATTAACAGAAGTAAAGTTGAAGAAAAGTCATTGAAACGTAAGCTTCTCATCATTAGTCCTCATTTTCCGCCGATCAATGCTGCTGATCATCAGCGAATTAGAATGGCTTTGCCTTATTTCAAAGAATTTGGTTGGCAGCCTCATGTCATAGCCATACAGCCAGAAGCCGTCCAAGGAGTAAGCGATCGCAATTTGCAATCTACCATACCTGAAGATATATCTGTTACTTATATTAAAGCTTTACCTGTCAAATATACCAAGATAGTTGGTTTAAGCAGTCTTGGCTGGCGTTGTTTGCCTTATTTGACTGCTGCTGGTGACAAGTTATTACAGGACAATTCTTTCGATCTAATCTACTTTTCTACTACTGTCTTTCTGGCGATGGGATTGGCAGCAAGATGGTTTAAAAAGTTTGCAGTACCTTATGTATTAGATTTTCAAGACCCTTGGTTGAGTGACTATTACCAAAAGCAGGGAAAAGGTACAATTCCCCCTGGAGGTAGATTAAAGTACGGCTTGGCTCAATTCATGGCGCGTCAGCTAGAACCTAGAGCAATGAGATACGTTGGTCATGTGACAAGTGTTTCTTCAGCCTATCCCGAAATATTGCGACAAAGATATCCTTGGCTACAGCCGAAGCAGTTTACCGTTTTACCTTTTGGCGCACCCGAAGCAGATTTTGCATTATTGTCAGGTTTAGAAATTAAACAAAGTATTTTCGCTCCTCAAGATGGCAATATTCATTGGGTTTATGTTGGTCGAGGTGGTCAAGATATGGCAAAAGCACTCAAAGCTTTATTTTTGGCTATTCAAGCTCATCGCCGCCAAAACCCGCAACTCTGGCAGTCGGTAAAATTGCATTTTGTGGGAACTAGCTACGCGCCTCAAGGACGAGAAACCAAAACCATTGAGCCTCTGGCAGTATCTTGTGGAGTTAAGGATTTGGTTACAGAACACCCCTTACGAATTCCTTATTTTGAGGCTCTACAAGTTCTTAAAGACAGTCAGGGAATCTTGTTAATCGGCTCTGATGATCCCAATTATAGTGCTTCTAAGGTTTATCCCTGCATCTTGGCACAAAAACCTATCTTAGGCATATTCCATCAAAAAAGTTTAGTAATAGACGTTATGCAACAGACTAAAGCAGGAGAAATAATGACATTTAGCAGTGAAGATAAGCCAGAAGATTTAATCGAACAACTATCAATAAAAATTACTCATTTATTTAAGTTTGCCGAAAGTCCGCCTACTAACATTAATTGGTCAGCTTTTGAGCCATACACAGCCAAAAGTATGACCAACAAACTATGCCAAATATTTAATCAATGCACTCTATCATAAATGACTACTCAACTCTTAAAATTCAATCAATCAAAACAATTTTCTCTCAATTTTTCTACTCGACAAAAAAACTTATTTCTTAGAGGTTTTTGGATTTTCTGTGCTATAAGTTTTTATATCATTATTACGGCTAAAGCTGATTTTTTGAGTATTTTAGGAGCATTAATAATTGCTGTAGCAGCACTTTATCCTAGCTACTTATGGTGTTGCGATCGCGCCAAAGGATTGCCTTTGTTTCCTTTATTAGCAATCAATTATTTATTTACTCATAGTTTCCCTTTAATTACTAATAATCCAGCCGTCAAAGAGTATACTCCAGCCGAACACTTTATTTCATCTTTAACAGTGGCTGGTTTTTTAGCCATGGCAACTATCACCTGGATGTTTTATGTTCAAAAGGCTCATCTAAATTCTGCCAGACTTAAAGAATTTGACAAAAAGCAAGTATTTCCCTTTTTTATTAGCATCTTGATTATCGGCATTATTTATCAAATGGCTTCTACTTCGGGTTATTTAGGGCTAATATTACCAAGTTCAATTATGTCAGCACTAAAAGTTATTACAGGTGGATTAAATACTTTTGGTGTAATTATTCTGGGTTATTTAATGGGTTCGAGAATCCTCAAGAAAAAACAAGTTTATTTTTTCTTAATTCTCATGGCTATTTTAATATTTGTATCGGGGGTATCTTTATATATAAATACATCAGGATTTTATCTACTATTTGCTGCAACAGGTTGGATGTTAGGTTCTAAAAAAATACCCTGGCGTTTTCTACTGATATGCTTTTTTATTATGGCATTTTTAAATACTGGAAAAGGAGCTGTTCGCGGTTATTATTGGAATGTTAATAATTCTGGAATTCAACCCTCAGAATATGTGCAGGTATATCAAGATTGGATCGATAGTTCGCTTCAACAAATGCGAAAACCTACTAACTATATTTATGCTCAAAATATTGTTAAAAAAGAAAATGAAGATAGTTTAATTAATCGCTCTAGTGTCATGCAGATGCTGCTTAAAGTTCAAACTGAAACAGGTACACAAAAACCTTATTTATTGGGCAAAACTTATTCGATTATTCCTCAACTATTAATACCTCGATTTCTTAATTCTGATAAAATTCGTGGAGCCGAGGCAAATCATATGTTGAGCGTCCATTATGGACTACAGATTTACGAGCAAACTTTTACAACTTCTATTGGCTGGGGATTGCTACAGGAAGCCTATGCTAATTTTGGGTTGATAGGTTGCTTAGGTTTGGGAGTCTTTTTAGGTAATTTATATGGCTGGATTACTCGCTGGTCTATGAATGCTTCTAGCTTATCGTTTCGCTTTTTAGTAGCTTTAATATTTATGACTTTAGCTTTCCAAGGTGAGATTACTATGGGTATTTTTGTTTCGGTAATTTTTCAAAGTCTTGTCATTTTATTAGGAATAAGAATGTTTTTAATGAAGACTAATTCCGGTAACTATATTAATCAATCAATTTAGGGATAATAATAATTGAAACTTGCTATTATTACTTCTCATCCTATTCAATACTATGCTCCTTGGTTTAGTTATATAAACCGAAATAGCGACATAGATTTAAAAGTATTTTATTTGTGGAATTTTGGCGTAACTGAGACAGTCGATCAAGAGTTTCAACAAGCTGTTAAATGGGATATCCCTTTATTAGAGGGATATGATTATGAATTTATTCCCAATACAAGTAAAAACCCTGGAACCAAAAATATTGGAGGTCTGAAAAATCCTAGCTTGTTATCGAAGATTGCTGATTATAATCCCGATGCAGTAATGCTAATTGGCTATAATTATGCTAGTCTTTATCGCTTTCTTTGGCAGTGGAACACTCGTAAAGCCCCTTTAATCTTCCGAGGCGATTCCCATCGATTACAGTCTAATAAAGGCTTAAAAGAGAATCTTAAACGTAGATTTATATCATTAATTTATAGTCGATTTGCTGCTTTTTTATATGTCGGCAAAGCTAACTATGAATATTTTACCGATCGCAGCGTCAAGCCTCAACACTTATTTTTTGCTCCTCATGCTGTGGATAATAAAAGATTTTTACAAGCAGCCAATACTGCCAAAATTGCAGCTACTAAGTGGAAACAAGAACTGGGTATTGCCGATCATCATCAAGTTATTTTATTTGCTGGCAAATTTAATCAAAAAAAACGTCCTCTCGACTTACTTCAAGCTTATAAGCAAGCAAATTTAAAAAATGTTTCTTTGTTGTTTGTTGGTGGAGGAGAACTAGAAACAGATTTAAAAAAACAGGCAGCAGAGCATCCTTACATCTTTTTTGCTCCCTTTCAAAACCAGCAAATGATGTCCCGTACCTATGCTATGGCAGATTTATTTATTTTACCTAGTTATGGTCGTGGTGAAACCTGGGGTTTGGCTGTTAATGAGGCAATGTGTTTGTCCTGTCCAATTATTGTCAGTAGTCATGTAGGTTGTGGACAAGATTTGGTTCATGAATATCACAATGGCTTAACATTTGAGGCTGGAAATATAGCTGCTTTAACTAAGTCAATACAGCTTGCCTTTTGCGATCTAGAAAGGTTAAAACAGTGGGGCGATAATAGCAGTGAAATTATTAAAAATTATAGCTATAAACAAACTACTGAAGGATTACAAAAAGCGTTGAGTTCAATATCTAGTTAATTTGCTGTATTAAGCAGAGGACAAGCAAAACATGGAGTCAGTTTTTAATACTGTCAAAGTTAATAAAAAGGATTATAAACTTCACCTTTGGCTACCCGATATTTTTGCTTTCAAAGGAGGAATTCAAGTCTACTCTGCCTTTTTATTACAAGCTATACAAAATATATATCAAGAAGCCGATCGCAGTGTATTTCTCAAACACGATCGCGACTGTGGAAATAATAGCTTATATTTACCTGATACTAATTTTCACTTTGCAGGTAAAATTTCCTTACCTTGGCGCACACCATTTTTTGCTGCTCAATTAATCGCCTATGGTATTTGGCAAAAACCCGATCTGATCATTACTACCCATCTTAACTTTGCGGTTGCAGCTTATTGGTTAAAACGCCTGAGAGGAATTCCTTACATCGCCATCGCTCATGGGGTCGAGGCTTGGAATATTACCAATCCTCAACAACAAAAAGCCCTGCTGTACGCCGATAAGATTTTAGCGGTTAGCAACTACACTAGAGAACGGTTATTAAGAGAACAAGATTTAGATCCCAGCAAAGTATCATTATTACCCAATACTTTTGATAGCGATCGCTATCAAATTGCCTGTAAACCAGATTATCTACTAAAAAAATACAATTTATCTTTAGAACAGCCTGTTATCTTAACTGTAGCAAGATTATCTAGCAAAGAGCAATATAAAGGATATTACACAATTATCAATGCCTTGGAAAGCATTAAAAAAATCATCCCTAATATCCACTATTTGTTAGCAGGAAAAGGAGATGATAGTTCTTCCATTAAATCTTGTATTGAAGAGAAAGGATTACAGGATCATGTTACCCTTACAGGGTTCATTCCAGATGAAGAATTATGCGATCATTACAATCTTTGTGATTTATTTGCTATGCCAAGCAAAGCAGAAGGATTTGGTATTGTCTATTTAGAAGCATTGGCCTGTGGGAAACCAGTCCTAGCTGGAAATCGAGATGGCGCGAGGGATGCTCTTTGTGATGGTAAATTGGGTGCCTTAGTAAATCCTGATGATATTGACGAAATTTCCCAAACCATAATTCAAATTATTCAACATAAATATCCTAATCCTTTAATTTATCAACCTAGAGATTTAAGAAACAAAGTAATAGAGATATTTGGCTGGGAAAGTTTTAAATATACTTTATCTCGACATTTAAACAACTACTGGAATTAATTGTAAAAAATAATGTGCGGTATTGCAGGTATATTAACCAATAATCAGCCAAAGGATTTGGAATTTTTGATTGAGCGAATGCAAAAGGCTTTAATTCATCGTGGTCCAGACGACCGCGGAATATTTATCTCGAAAGATAAAAAAGCTGCTTTGGCTCATACTCGTCTTTCTATTGTCGATCTCACTGCTGCTGGTCATCAACCAATGTCTATTAATCATGGAAGATATTGGATAACTTTTAATGGGGAAATTTATAATTTTCAAGAATTGCGATCGCATTTAGAAGCTCAAGGAGAACAATTTTCTTCTCAAACCGATACCGAAGTTTTATTAAAAACCTATCAGTATTATGGTCAAGATTGCGTCCATCATTTGCGAGGAATGTTTGCCTTCGCGATCTGGGACGATCTAGAAAAAACTTGTTTTTTAGCTCGCGATCACTTGGGAATTAAGCCTTTATACTATTGGCAATCTGGCTCAACCTTGGTTTTTGGTTCAGAACTAAAAACTATTTTAGCTTCTAAACTTCCCAGTATTAATTTGAGTTCTGAAGGTCTATATGGCTATTTAACCACTGGCACAGTACCAGAACCATATACTTTAATTGACGATATTCATTGTCTAGAAGCTGGTCATTGTTTGTTTTGGCAACATAATGAGCTAACAAAAAAATCTTATTGGCAAATTCAATTTGGTTCTAAACCAATTGATTCATCTGAAGCACAAGAGATAGTGCGGAATGCGTTAATTGATTCTGTAAAACATCATTTTATTAGTGATGTACCTGTCGGTATATTTCTAAGTGGGGGAATTGATTCTACCTCCATATTGGCATTGGCTCGTCAAACTCAAGCTAACAAGCTTTGTACTTACTCTATTGCTTTTGCTGAAAGCGAATGGAATGAAGGCAATATAGCCAGTCAAACAGCAAAACATTTTGGGACAGAACATACAGAATACAAGCTTGATGCAGGGACAGGCAGAAATTTATTTTTACAATTTTTAGAGCAAATAGACCAGCCAACTATTGACGGATTCAATACTTTTTGTGTTTCTCAGATTGCCAGAAACAACAATACTAAAGTGGTTCTATCTGGATTAGGCGGAGATGAACTATTTGGTGGTTATAGTTCGTTTCAAAAAGTACCACAAATGGTGTCTTGGCAGAAAAATTTATCAGCAGTATCAAGTATTATGAGTTGTTGGGGTCATTTATTAGAAACCTATGCCCAAAAACCACGTCTCAAAAGATTAGGTGATTTCTTACAACAATCTCCTGCGAGTCACAATGCTTACAGCAGTTTTCGTGGTATTTTTTCTCCAAAAGAAGCTTGCCAAATTGCTAATACGCTATTTCCCGAATTGACTATCAATACTAAATATTTTCAGAATTCTATTCCCGATCAACCATCTTTGGAAGATGAAGTTAGTTTTCTAGAACTTAGTCGATATATGCGTAATCAATTATTAAGAGATAGCGATGTTATGAGTATGGCTTGGGGATTAGAATTAAGAGTGCCTTTTGTGGATAAAATTCTCTTAGAAAAAATTGCTTCCATTCCTAGTAATATTCGTCTAGCACCAAAAAAACAATTATTAACTCAATCCTTATCTGAGTTACCTACTTGGGTTACTAATCGTCCGAAGAAAGGTTTTTCTTTCCCTTTACAAAAATGGTTAGAAAAAGAATGGGATAATCACTTCGATCTTTCGTCATTTGAAACAAATATTGACTTGAAACTTTGGTATCGCCGTTGGAGTTTAGCAATTTTAAAACACTGGTGGGAAGAAGTTTGCCGAGCGTAATTTTTAATGAAACTGGATATTAATGTTATTTTGCAAGTTATGGAAACAAATTAATGAAAATTCTTCATGTTATTCCTTCTATTGCACCAGTTAGAGGTGGTCCTAGTCAGGCAATTTTAGAAATGGTTATGGCTTTGCGTCGTCATAATATTGATGCTGAGATTGTGACTACTAATGATAATGGCGATCGCCTTTTAGATGTTCCTTTAAATAAAAAAATAGAATATAAAGAAGTACCCGTTTGGTTTTTTTCTCGTTTTTCGCCAGATATTTATTCTTTAAAAGAATTTGCTTTTTCTTTTTCTTTGACTCATTGGTTTTGGCTTCATATAAATAATTATGATTTAATCCATATTCATGCTATTTTTTCTTATCCTTCTACCGTCGCCATGGCGATCGCCCGTATTAAGAAAGTACCATATATATGCCGAACTTTGGGTCAATTATGTCAATGGTCTTTACAACAAGGTTATCAAAAAAAACGAGCCTATCTTAGTTTAATTGAAAGAGCAAATCTTAATGGAGCGCAATCCTTACATTTTACCACGGAGCAAGAACAACAAGAGACTTCTAATCTCAATTTAAAATGCTCTAGCTTTATTTTGCCTCATGGTATATCTATTCCACCTAAAATCCCCAATGCAAAAACTAAGTTAAGACAGCAATTAAAAGTAAAAAATGAACCAATTATTCTATTTCTTTCTCGACTACATCCCAAAAAAGGATTAGATTATTTAATTGCAGCTTTAGGAAAATTAACTGATAAATCCTTTACTTTTGTTTTAGCTGGAAATGGCGATTCTGAATATGAAATTGAAGTAGAAAAGCTACTACATCAACATAATATTTGTACTCGTACTTATCGAGTAGGTTTTGTTCAAGGAGAATATAAAAGTCTGTTACTACAGGGTGCAGATGTTTTTGCCCTAACCTCTTATTCAGAAAACTTTGGTATTGCCGTTTTAGAAGCTCTAGCAGCAGGAATTCCCGCTTTAGTTACCCCTGGCGTTGCTCTATCTTCTATGTTAAAACAGGAGCGAATTGGATACGTTACGGATTTAAATATTGATGCTATTACTTCATCAATTGATTATTGTTTAGACAATTTATTAGAACTAGAATCAAAAGGCGATCGCGCTTATAAAGTTGTTTTAGAACAATATACTTGGGATAGTATTGCAGCAAAGCTAATTGATATCTACAGCACAATTTTAAACAACAAGTAACAACCAGTTGTTATTAAAATACAGTAATTATAAGTTATGACTAATATTTTGAATCAATACAAATATACTTATCAAAATAGTAACTCCAATCACCATCATGCTTATATAATCCCCTTACTTCTCAAGCTACTATCTCAAGTTCCAAATTCTCAAGAAAATACACTACGTATTTTAGATCTTGGTTGTGGTAATGGCAGCCTAACTAATTTAATTTCAAAGCAAGGTTATCAAGTAACTGGTATAGAACAATCAGAGTCAGGTATTGATTTTGCTAAACAAACTTTTCCTCATTGTGACTTTATTCAAGGAAGTGTTTACGATCAACTTCCTCAAAATTTAAGAAACTCTTTTGATGTTGTAATTTCTGCTGAGGTAATAGAGCATTTATATTATCCTCGTGAATTAGTTAAATATGCGCGTCATTGTTTGAAGCCAGAAGGGTTTTTAATTATTACTACTCCTTATCATGGATATTGGAAAAATCTTTTACTATCTCTTACGGGAAAAATGGATTGTCATTTCACAACCCTTTGGGATGGTGGTCATATTAAATTTTTCTCAGTAAAAACCTTGAGTAGTCTTTTAGAATCAGAAGGGTTTACTAATTTACAGTTTGATTTTGCTGGGAGATTGCCTTATTTATGGAAATCAATGTTGTGTTCTTGTAAATTATCTCAATTATAAAGAGTAATTGATATACCTATAAGCCGATCTTGCCATGCTCAAAAGTATAACTCCTTTAATTCTTACCTATAATGAAAGTTGTAATATCAAGCGAACTTTAGCCAAACTTGATTGGGCAGACAAAATTGTCGTTATTGATAGCTTTAGTACTGATGATACTTTAGAAATTCTTCAGTCCTATCCTCAGATAGAGGTGTTACAAAGAAAATTTGATACTTTTGCTAATCAATGCAATTACGGATTAAAGCAAATAAATTCTGAGTGGGTACTTTCTATTGATGCAGATTATATACTATCTGATAGGTTCATTGCTGAGATTGATTCTTTATCTTCAAAACATCTGTGTGATGGTTACTTTGTGAACTTTCAATATTGCGTTTTTGGTAAACCATTACGAGGAACACTATTACCACATCGTCAAGTGCTATTTAGAAAAGATAAAGCACATTATATTAATGATGGCCATGCTCATCAAGTTGTTGTTACAGGACAATCTAATCATCTTAATTCTTATATTCATCATGACGATCGCAAGCCTTTAAGCAGATGGTTATGGGCGCAAGATCGCTATATGCTAATTGAAGCAAAAAAACTTGCAGAAACTCCCTTTCAAAAACTGAGCTTGGGAGACAAAATACGTAAGCAAAAAATAATTGCCCCGTTTATTATTTTATTTTATTGTTTGATCCTAAAAGGCGGAGTTTTAGATGGTTGGGTTGGCTGGTATTATGCTTTTCAAAGAATGCTTGCTGAAATAATTTTAGCAATTCGTTTAATCGAAATAGAAACTAATATTAATATCGAGTCATAGTTATCAGTAAATTAATGAGATTTAAATACATAAAAAAATTTCATCTTTTTTTAGTTGCTATTAGTCTCATTTTAATTCTATTGCTTACTATTCCCTTGAAACTGGCGATCGCTTGTTATCAGCAGCCAACTCCTCAAGCAATTCTTACTCTCGGTGGTGGTCAAAATCGAGAAGAATTTACCGCACAATTTGCTCAATCTCATCCCAACTTACCTATTTGGGTATCTACGGGTACTGACCCCGATCTAGCCCGTAAAATATTCCAAGATGCAGCTATTTTAAAAGGACAATTTTACTTAGATCGCCGTGCTAGCGATACTGTAACTAACTTTACGACCCTAGTTGTCGATTTTAAAAAAAGACATTTTAAGCATATTTACCTGATTACTTCTGATTTTCATATGCCTAGAGCTAAAGCGATCGCTTTTTTAGTTTTAGGTAGCCAGGGAATTGCCTTCACTCCTGTCTCATTAGCAACTAACCGAAAACCAGAGCCAAAGATCAAGATTATTCGTGATGTAGGGCGTTCTATTATTTGGATTTTTACCAAACATACAGGCTCTAGTTTGAATCGCTGAAGAATCTTTTATGGCGTTGGTGATTTAAGTAATGACTTACAATATATTACTGCTCGTAGCTATTAGCTTTTAAAAAGTTGTATGTTTTTGGTTGATAAGTAAAATATGGGTTTAGCATGAGGTTGATGCTTACCAAGTCTGAATTTGTAGATAAATAAGCTAAACTGTTTTGTGGCTAATAGCTAAAGACCTATTTACAAACAGCGCAGTGTCTTAACTTGTCAGCAATGGCTACAGCCAATAGTTTAATCAAGATTGAGTTTTCGATCTTGTCCACCATTGGCGTAAACCAATACCAAATCCCGTCAAAATTAGTCCCAGAGTAGGAGAAAATTCAAAAGGAACCTCAGTTGCTTGAAACTGGCCGTTAAGAGCTATGCCTTGAAGATTGTTGTAATTTGTAGCTGTCTCATTTCTTTCACTCCAGTATAGAACATTGACCGCAGAAATATTCTTGAGTGAACTATCGTAAACAACTGCCGTAGTATTATTACTAGGAAGATTAGACAAAGTACCAGTTGCAGCATTATCTTTGTGGCGGTAAGGTGTTAAAGTACTGATGCCATTAACAGTATAATTAGGTCCTCCAGTTGGGTTAGCGATCAGCTTCGCTGTGTAAGTTTGTAAATCAGTTCCAACTGTTCCTCCCGTAACAACCGAGAAAGTACCATTGGGTTTCTGAGCAATTACAGAAATAGCGTCATGATATTTATCATTATCTGCGTGATCGTAATCAAGATCGCTTACTCTAAAATTAGTTAGGTCAACAGGCTTGTCAAAAGTGAAGTTGTAGTTGACATAGTTCTTTACGTCAACCACAAGTGGCGTTTGCGTAGCTCCCGTAGGGGTAGTTTTAGCGGTATCTTGAAAGGCATTGCCATCATTAAGATCTGAGTATGCTGCCAAAAGAGTATAGGTTGTAGCTCCTGGAAATGGCTGTCCCGTTTTATTACTAGGAGTACCGAATTTGCTAGTGTCTACAGCAGTTCCAGACTGAGAAAGATTATAATTTACTTTGATTCCACCAAAGGTTTGAGAGCCACTATTGATAATTGTGCCGCTATCAAACGTGACCGTGGCAGCTTGTGCAGCAGGAACAGCCAAGGAGCAACCAAACCCTATTAAAGGTAAAAACAGGCAATTTTTAAGATTTAGCTTTCCCCATGATTGTAGTAAATTTGTTTTTAGCATAGTTTTACTTTATTAATTTGGTACACAATTTTGAAAGATAATTACAAACAAGGTATTTAAATTTTGTTGTTTGTAACAAAGAGGTTGTCTGAGAAATCAAATTTGCTACACAAAAGCCCCCTAAATCCCCCGCCCCTCCCTACCCCTCCCCAATTCTGGGGAGGGAACGATTAGTCTCCCCCAAGTTTGGGGGAGATTAGAGGGGGCTGGGACTTTTAATTCTTGTTCCCCCAGATTTGGGAGGCTAGAAGGGCAGAACTTGTTAAACTGCGTAAGTCCTATAAAAGTTAAAAATATAGTTAAGAGTTGCAGTTATCAATAATAAGATTGCTACGTCAGTAAAATTTCAAATAATTAAAATTAATAGTTCTTTTATAAGTTAATTGTGTTTTTGGAATAACGCATCAGTATATTTTGCAGTCATACCAAAGAATCAATCTCGAAATAATTACTTAAAAACTTGTATATTAAATGTAATCTAGAGGTTATATTGCTTGCGATCAATTGATAGTTAAGTTTTAGTGTTTTTATAGTGATGAGTATTTTTCCTAATCGATCAAGTTTATCTCTCAGTATAATCTTGGAAAAGGCACTAAGAGATTGTCTGAAAAGTCTCATCAACTACATTCTCGCCTCTTTCGGATGGGTGTTGTTCGGGCGGTCAACATCCGTGAGAAACCCACGGATTACGCCCTCAGAATATGCCCTTACATTCAGGGCATTTCCGCCCACCCTAAATCCCCCAATCCTATAGAAACTATACGAAAAAAGAAAACTGTGATAAGTGTCTCAAACTCTCCTGACCTCTGGCTTAAAACCAGTCAATTATGAGGAAATTAATTGGAATGACTATAGCATCATTTATCGTTGTGGTGTTTCTGAGAAATCAAACTTCTCAACCAATACAACAAATGGCTTTCCAATTGTTCGGGTAGCCTAATTGGTAAATCTCCTGTTCTCAAATTAATATCTCTTTGAGGAAAAGGAATATCAATTTCTTGTTCCTCAAACAGTTCTTTGATCCGAAAATAAAGATCGCTTTTTAAGGGTGCTTGACGACTAGGATCGGATGTCCAAACCAATAGTTCAAAGTTAAGAGAACTATCGGCAAATTCAGTAAAAAAGACTTGGGGAGAAGGATTGCGTAGAACTTCTAGATGTTCTTCGGCTGCCTGTAGCAAAGCCGACTTAACTTTGGCTACGTCAGATTCATAGGCAACTCCAATGGGTAGATGTAAGCGAGTTACGCTTTTGCGATGATTCCAGTTGATCACCTCTTCGCTAAGAACACGGGAGTTAGGCACAATAATAGAAATACGATCCAAGGTTTTAAGCACAATACTTCTAGTTCTAACCTCCTCAACTACTCCTAAATGTTCCCCTATCTGAATAAAATCTCCCACCTGAATCGAGCGTTCAAATAACAGCACAATACCGCTGGCAAAGTTACGGGCAATATCTTGAAAACCAAAACCGATACCTACACCTAAAGCACTACCGATTAAAGTTAAAGAACTTAAATCCAAGCCATAAGCCTGGAGCAAAACCACTGAAGCCAACAAAATTAAACCATATTTAGTAATAATAAAAAAGATTTCTTGAGAACCTCTGCTCATCCTGGTAGCTTGGAGAACATTACTACGCAGCAAATTGGCAAGGTATCCACTCACAACAATTGAACCAATTAATAAACCAACCAAAAATAGTAGCTTGATGATGGAAAAGTTTTCGCCATTCAAGCTAAATACAGATGTATTAAATGTGCCAATTAAAATGTTGATTAGCGCATATAACCAATGGCGGGTAAGAGGGAAAAGACAGGCAATAGTAAAAATTGTGACTGTCCAAACCAGAAACTGAGCAAAACCCAATTTCAGACGGAATAGAGTTGTTAGGTTAGAAGGGCTAGAAGTAGTGTTGCTAGGAAATCCAGGAATAACTCTTTGAATTGCTTTTCTAAGTGGATAAGTTTGTAGCTGTTCTATTAACCTGGAGAAGAATAGAGCTATTAACAATAAAACTAGAGCAATAATTCCCTGACGACGTGCAAAAGCAGCAGTTCTTTCTTTCTTAGCTTGAGCGATCGCCTGTGCTATTTCCTGCTTTAAATCTATTGCCGTTTCCAGAATCGACTTTTTAGCGATAGTATCTTCTCTGGTGACTGTAAATAAGTACCGTTGCTCTTGATTAGAAGCACTATCTAATTGTTTTCTAAACTCAGGTTCTGGTGGTTTATCAAATACCAAGTACAATACTGGCAGCCTATCTTTTTCTTCGATCTTTACTCCAGTAAAGTTATCATCTTTAACTGCTCGAACTATCTCTTTACGGATAACAGAAGCTCTTTCTTCTGCCGAATCACTATCAAGTTTACCAACCCTTAATATAACTCTCCCGTCAATTTCTACAGGTGCTTTGGGAATACCCCCATCTCGATCTAGCTGTAGATTTTCAAATCTCAGATCGTAGGGTAAGAAATTATAATTCGCTTGAGTTAATCCTGGACTTAGATTAATAACTAAAATCGTAACGGTAGTAATTACTATTAAGGCAGCTTTGGATAGTTTGGTTGACCACATTAATTGAGAGGTGGGAGGTAGTGGGTAAGAAGTAAAAAGTAATAGAAGAGATCTATTAAAGCTTATTTTTTGAGAAAATTCTGGTTTTTATCTTTATAATGCACCCTAGTTCCTGCCCACTGTAGTTTTTCTCTTAGGGTGTCATAAAAAGAATAGCTTTCTCGCAAAATAATAAAATGTGCCTGACAATTTGCCATCTTGATTACTACTCTTTGACCAGGCCAGATCGTTGTCCCCAAGGCACCATCTGTCCAAAGCTTAGTGTTCACCTCATAGTCTCTAATTGGACAGACGCTAACTACGCTACCAGGGGGCAAAACTAAGGGACGACCAGAGAGACTGAGAGGACATATCGGCGTAACGGCGATCGCCCACATATCAGGATGCAAAATAGGCCCATTAGCTGAGACGGTATAGCCAGTAGAGCCTGTAGGAGTTGAAACTAATAGTCCGTCACCGCTGTATTGATCTACTACCTGTCCATCTGCCTCTAGTTCCAAGACTGAAGTAGGCATACGATCTACGCTAGCAGGTTTAATACACATCTCATTAAGACAATAAAATATTTCGCTAACGGAGGTTAATTGAGTTCGTCCCTCATATAGCTGCGCCTGTAACATCATGCGTTTTTGGACTGCATAAAGATCTGACTGTAAACGATCCCATATCTGTTCAGTATTTTGAAACAATTCAAAAGGTTCGGTCAAAAACCCCAAATGTCCGCCCACGTTTACCGCCAAAATGGGGATGTTCTCAGGGGCTAGTTGTCTGGCAGCAGCCAAAATTGTTCCATCTCCGCCCAAAACTATTGCCAGATCGATCTTGACCATTGAAGAAGCTAAAAAGACAGGATAGGGATTATCTTTAATACCGCTTGGTCCGATTAAAACCTGACAGTTACGACTTTCTAACTCTCTGGCACATTTTTCTGCCCATTGTCTGCTATTTTTGTCTCCTGCTTTGTAAGCAATAATTGCGCGTTTTAATTCCACTATCTTTTTGAAAGTAACTTAATGAGCTTCATCTCATACTATCGTTTATCAATTATCAATTATCAATTCTTTCCTTATCAATGCCTCTTGCTAAATTTTAAAAACTGTTTATGATGGATAAAGTACCACTACCACGTTGGTGACTACCTCTCAAGTTTATTGATCTATGCTTGATTTATGTCGGGAATAGCAATAGCTCTGGTGGCAGTATACCGAGCAAGTACTCGGAAACAGAAACTAGAGCAGCCAATTCCCACCCTGGTATTCCAGGTCATAAACTAAGGTAAAACGGCGTGGCGGTGGGCTATTTTTTAATGACAAAAATGAATAACATCGACTGGAAAAAGCTGCAAAATGGCTCTGATATTCGTGGAGTTGCCCTAGAAGGCGTTGCTGATGAGGTGGTTAATTTAACTTCTGATGTAGCCAAAACTCTTGGCAATGCTTTTGTCCAGTGGCTAAAGGTACAGGCAAATAAACCTGCTGAAGAGATTACAATTGCAGTGGGAAGAGATAGCCGTTTATCGGGAAAAGCTTTGAGTCAGGCTGTGATCGAGGGAATTGCGATCGCAGGATGTAGAGTTTATGATGTCGATCTTGCCTCTACTCCCGCTATGTTTATGAGTACCGTCACAGATGGGTTTAACTGTGATGGGGCAATTATGCTTACCGCTAGTCATTTGCCTTTTAATCGTAATGGCTTAAAGTTTTTTACTCCCCAAGGCGGTTTAGGAAAACCAGATATTAGTGATATTCTGGCGATCGCTGAAGCCGAAGAACTAACTATTGGTGCAAGCAAAGGCGAAGTTTCTCAGCGCGATTTTATGACTATTTATGCAGCCAAATTAGTCGAGACTGTTCGCCGAGGGGTAAATCATCTTGATAACTTTGAGCAACCTTTGACAGGCTTAAAAATAGTGGTAGATGCGGGGAATGGTGCAGGAGGGTTTTATGTAGATCGAGTACTAAAACCTTTAGGGGCAGATACGACAGGTAGCCAGTTTCTCGATCCTGATGGAACGTTTCCTAATCATGTTCCCAATCCAGAAAACAAAGAGGCAATGGAGGCAATTTGCCAAGCTGTTGTCGATCGCCAAGCCGATCTCGGAATTATTTTTGATACAGATGTCGATCGCGCAGCAGCAGTAGATCACCAAGGAAATGAGCTAAATCGCAACCGCATGATTGCCTTGATTTCAGCAATTGTTTTACAAGAACATCCAGGCTCAACTATAGTCACCGATTCAATTACCTCAGATGGCTTAACTCAATTTATTGAACGGCAGCTAGGAGGGAAACATCATCGTTTTAAACGAGGATATAAAAACGTGATTAATGAATCAATTAGGCTAGATAATTCTGGAGAGGAATCTTGGCTGGCAATTGAAACCTCTGGACACGGGGCAATGAAGGAGAATTATTTTCTTGATGATGGGGCATATTTAGCCACGAAACTGTTAGTTGAGTTAGCCAGGACTAAATTGCAGGGCAAATTAATTACAGATCCCATTAGCAGTTTGCAAGAGCCAGCAGTCAGCGAAGAATTTCGCTTAAAGATAAAGACTGCTGATTTTCAAACTTACGGTAATAATGTTATCGAGCAGTTAAAAGAGTTTGCCAATACTCAAACAGATTGGGAGATTGTGCCTAATAATTATGAAGGAGTCAGAATATCTTGCACATCTGCTACAGAAGCTGGCTGGTTTTTATTGCGCTTATCTCTCCACGATCCTGTCATTCCCTTAAATATTGAGTCTAATGCTGCCCAGGGTGTAAGTAAAATAGCAGCTAGACTACTAGAGTTTTTGCCAAGCTTTGAATTATTAGATTTATCATCTTTAAAAAGCTATTTATACGGCAGTTGGGGCGGTTAGATCTGAAACATTGTTATGAGGACTTATCTAAAAAAATCTTAACTTCAGCCCACTCAAGAACATATAGTGATGATAGATATTAAGTCGCTATATAAAAATCATGAAGGCAATTACTATTTTGGGGTCTACTGGCTCTATTGGCACGCAAACCCTGGATATTGTTACTGATAATCCTGATAAATTTCGGGTGGTGGGTTTAGCAGCAGGGAGTAATATTGCTCTTTTAGCTGAACAAATTAGTAAATTTCAGCCAGAAATAGTTGCTTTGGGCAATGAAAAAAAGTTAGCTCGACTAAAAGAGGCGATCGCTTTTTTGCCCAATAAGCCTCAGATATTAGTTGGTCAAGAAGGTATTTGTGAAGTCGCTCGCTATGGCGATGCTCAAAGCGTAGTTACAGGCATCGTCGGCTGTGCGGGTTTATTACCCACCATTGCAGCTATCGAAGCAGGAAAAGATATTGCTTTAGCTAACAAAGAAACTTTGATTGCAGGTGCGCCTGTAGTCTTACCTTTAGTCAAAAAACATCAGGTCAAGCTACTTCCTGCTGATTCAGAACATTCGGCAATTTTTCAATGTCTCCAGGGTATTCCCGAAGGAGGTTTACGACGCATTATTTTGACCGCTTCTGGGGGAGCTTTTCGAGATTTGCCTGTCGAGAAATTAGCCTCAGTGACGGTTAAAGATGCCCTGAAGCACCCTAACTGGTCAATGGGACAAAAAATTACGATTGATTCAGCAACGCTGATGAATAAGGGCTTGGAGGTAATCGAGGCGCATTATTTATTTGACGTTGATTACGATCGCATTGATATTGTTATTCATCCCCAGAGTATCATCCATTCTCTAGTTGAAGTTCAGGACACTTCTGTCTTAGCGCAGTTGGGTTGGGCTGATATGCGTTTACCTTTACTTTATGCTCTATCTTGGCCAGAAAGAATCTCTACCGAATGGGAGCAGTTAGACTTAGTTAAAGCAGGGGACTTGACTTTTCGTGAGCCAGATCACCAAAAATATCCCTGTATGCAGCTTGCTTATGCAGCCGGAAGAGCGGGAGGATTAATGCCTGCGGTTTTGAATGCAGCCAATGAACAGGCGGTGGCGTTATTTTTGAGCGAGAAAATTGATTTTTTGGATATTCCTCGTTTAATTGAGCAAGTTTGCGATCGCTTTAGTACTCAAAACACTGCTCAACCTAACTTAGATGCTATTTTAGCTGCCGATCGCTGGGCAAGACAAGCAATTTTAGATGCCCAAATCTCGATTGCTACTCTAAAATAACAGTGAATCGCCATTCGCCCTTACCTAAATCTAATGTCATAATTTAAAAGCTATAACTGATATAGGCTATAGCAATTTTCAGCTAACTAAAATTAATAATTATCGATTAATAGCTAAATATAATTGATTATAAAAATTATGAATATAATGGAAACTGTTGCTCAAATAAAGTCTCAGTTAGAGCAGATTGAGCTAAAAGAAAAAGCTAATCAGCAAGAACAAGTAAAGGTTAATCAACATATAGTCGAGTTGGAAACCAAGCTACAGCAAAAACAACAGCTTCGTAATCAGCTTGATGGAGAGGCTTTAAGGCTGCATACTCAAGCTGAGGAATTAAGACCTAAACTAAATAAATTAGAACGCATCGCTAGTTTATCCCAAGAGTTTTTAGAACTCCACGCCGAATGTCAGGGTAATCAAGATTTATTAAATACTTTATATTCTTCTGTTTCTAATATCTCAGTTGAGGACAATCACAAAAAGGCTCTCAATCAAGCTCTAATTAATTTAGATGAATATGCGATTGTTTCAGAAATTCCCGATAACCCCAATAGCTACGCTGATTACTCAATTTCCATCGATCAAATTAGGCAAGCATTACCTAATGCCGAAAAGATGTATCAGCAGCTAGTAGCTCGTAACCTAGAAGAATATAAAACCTATCAAAATTATATTGTCGATGGTTTAGATTTAATTTGGTATGCAGTAGCCTTTTCGCTTTTTGGACGTTCCTCGTATCTTAAAATGAGCTTTAAATATCATCCAGATTTGGATGGCTCAGAAAAAGCGATGCAGCTAATCAATACAGCTTGGGCTATCTCACAAAACTTTGAGGACTCTACCTCAAACGAGACTGTTAAAAACCTGTAAAACTACTAATACTAGTTAATCAATTTCAAAATTAAAAGGTAAGCGGGCATAAACACCTCTAGGATCGTTAAATCCTTCTAAGAGTGATAATTGTTGTCTTATTTTTAATAATTCAGCAGTCAGTGGGTCGATTGTTCTTTGGGGTTGGAAAGATTTCACAGCAAACAAACGTTGGAATATTTCCGTTTCAAAAGGATTCTGCTGGGGATATTCTTCTAACTGCCAATTGGTGCCTAATTTAGCCTCTTTAGCAGCATAGGCGATCGCACTTTCTAAGCCACCAATCCGATCTACTAAGCCCATTTTTACCGCTTCTTTTCCTGACCATACCCTACCTTGAGCAATCTGGTTAACTTTCTTTTCGGGAAGATGACGATAGCTGGCTACTTTGTTCACAAAGAGTTGATAGGTTCTATTGACAGATTTTTGATAAATAGCAAGCTCTGCCTTAGTTTTGGGTCGCACAGTCGAATCAATATCGGCAAATTTGCCTGTTTTAACCACGTCCCAAGTAACACCATTTTTGTTCGCAATTTCTTGAATATTAGACAACAAGCCAAAAACCCCAATTGACCCTGTAATGGTATTTTCTTCAGCAAATATTTCATCTGCGCCCGCAGCAATCCAGTAGCCTCCAGAAGCAGCCACATTACCCATAGAGACGATGACGGGCTTTTTCTCTTTAGTTAGCAGTATTTCTCGTAAAATTACATCTGAAGCTGTCGCCCCACCACCAGGACTATTTACCCGCAAAACGATCGCCTTGACGCTATTGTCTTCTCTAAGTTCACGAAATTCTTCGGCAAAGCGATCGCCACCAATGGTTTCAATGCTACCTTCTCCATCAACAATTGTCCCTTCTGCATAAACTACGGCAATTTTTTGCCCAGCATTAGAAGTGGCTTCATTCGGGCGGATAGTGCGATCGGCATACTCACTAAGCTCAACCTGTCTAAAGCTTTCTTCTTTCTCAGTCTCTTTAGTTTCACCTGTAAATTCTCGCAGCTTGGAGGCTACATTGTCGTAATAACCTACCCGATCAATCAAGCCGATTTTTTTAGCTTCTTCAGGCTCAAGATATCCTTGCTGGTTAACAACTTTTTGTAATTTAGCTGCGTTTAAACTTCTACTGTCAGCTATGGTGTTTAAGAACTTAGACCACAAATCTGTTAATAAGACTTTAGTTTGTTCTCGATTTGCTTCACTAAGATTGTTACGAATATAAGGTTCAACCGCAGATTTATAATTACCAACTCGAATTACCTGCACGCCTACGCCATATTTGTCCAACGCGCCTTTGAAAAACATTTGCTGGGAACTTAGACCATTTAGTTCCATCATGCCCATAGGATTGACAATCACTTCATCAGCCAGAGAGGACAAATAATATTCTTGCTCGCTTAAGGTTACATCGTAAGCAATAATTTTTTTACCCGCAGCCTTAAACTTATTTAAAGCTGCTCTCACTTCTTCGATGGTGGCATAACCACTAAGACTGCTCCCTTTTCTACCATCCAACAATAAAGCGACAATGCGATCATCTTTAGTTGCCTGGTCTATTGATTGCAGCACTCGACGCAGGGTAATAGTATCTTGATCCTTGCTAGAAAAAGCCTGAGCTATGTTAACAGGAGGTTTTGAATCTCTCAATTGGGTTGATAGATCGAAAACTAATATTGACTTATCTTTAATTCCTGGGGAATTTTCATCTTTAGCAACTACGGTCAAGAAAATAAAAACTAATCCGCCTGCACCCAGAGTAATAAAAAGAAATAAGCCAATCATGCTACCAAGAGTGCTAGCAAAAGTCTGTTTGATAAATTGACGCATTGTAGTGATTTATATAAGTTAATATTTGTCAGATGAATTTCGGCAAATGTCGATCTATTGCTATTCTTCCCGCAGACTTATCAATTTTTATCATTAAACTTGTAGTTAAATAATGATGCAATCAAATTACACCGTAGGTTGTAACGACGGGAAAGGTTTTGCGCTTTTTTCCAGAACTTAGCTGATGTACCTCATTGATTTGAGAATTGCTATAGATTTAGCGATCGCCTGATTCATGCAAAAGGTCTAATAACTAAAAAAACACTTTTGAATGAATAGCTACATTCAAAATTTAATTATTAACGAAACAACAGCTATCGAAGCCCTTTAGGGGGTCGCTTTTCTAACTGTTCTAACTGCTTAACTGTCCTAACTGTTGTTTTGACAAACTCTAATTTTACTCAGCACCAACCATTTCCCCAGGTTGAACTAACTCAATTAAATTTCCTTCAGGATCTCTTACTAAAGCAAGCTTTACACCCCAATCGGCAAAGTTCCAAGGTACAGAGACAATTTCTACATTTTTACTCTCTAAATACTTCACGGCTTCATCTATGTCCTTAACGCTAAAGCTTATGGCGATCGCATCGTCTTTTTGTCCAAAAGAAACAGAGGTTTGCTTGCCAAAGTATTCTTTGAGCTTACTACGACACATAATAGTAAGTTTAGTTTTACCGTTAGTCAATTCGACATAGCGATCGACCTGAGATATAAAAACAGCCTCTAACCCCAATACATCTCGATAAAATTGTAAGCAGGTATCGTAATCGTTTACATACAGTCTGGTATAGGAAAAATTAAATTTCATTTATTTTAATTTTTAAATAAACGCCAATGCAGTCTTGTAGTTGCTAGATTTCTGGCACAAATTATGGTTAATTACCTTATCAGGAGGTAAAAGGTAAAAAGCGTTAGTAGTTTGTTTATGCAAGAAGCCTAATATTATGAGTAGCTTATTCATTTTAAAAGTTTCTGGCTACTTATTTTATATTTTATCTTTTAACCAAACTAAGCTAAAAAGAATTTAGCAAACTTGCACCGATTTAATGTATGTTGCCCCCACCAAACCCCAGACGCAAGAAACGTATCGTTAAAAACAAACGTATATCTAGTCGTCGTCCTCCAAAATTCCCAATCGACTTTCGTGATGGACGCTTTGACATTCCTGGTGTAGATAGCTGGCATAGTTATTGGCGAGAGCCTTATTACCTAATGCTGACTGTACCTTGGTGGATCTTTTTTTTATTGAGCGCGATCGCTTACTGTGGAGTTAATGCCCTTTTTGCTCTGAGTTATCTATTGGGAGGTGACTGTATTGCCAACGCTGATTCTGGCTCATTTGGTGATGCCTTTTTCTTTAGCGTCCAAACGCTGGCTTCTCTCGGTTATGGGGCAATGTATCCTAATACCTTCTACGCAGATATATTAGTAACCATAGAAGCTTGGGTGGGAATTATTAGTATTGCTGTAATGACAGGATTAGTTTTTGCTAAGTTTTCCCGACCTACCGCTAGGGTGATATTTAGCAAAGTAGCCATTGTTAACGCCCATAATGGTATACCTACTCTAACGATGCGAACTGCTAACCAACGACATAATCAAATATTAGAGGCTCAGGTTCGAGTTTATTTGATGCGAGATGAAATAACTTCTGAAGGGGAATTTATGCGTCGGTTTTATTTATTAAAGTTGCTAAGAAATCAAACCCCAAGGTTTACCCTAAGCTGGACTATTATGCACCCAATTGATGAAACCAGTCCTTTATGGCAAGCCACCCCAGAATCTTTAGCCAAAACCAGAGCGATGCTGATTGTTTCTTTAAATGGAATCGATCAAACCGTCTATCACGCGCTTCATACAACCCATACCTATAGTGCTAATGAGATTTTATGGAATCATAATTTTGTAAATATTTTCCATGAAGTTGAAGGGCAACATTATATAGATTTCCAATGTTTTCACCAAACAGAGCGAATTGGCCAATAACGATTTGCACAAGAAGTCTGTTCTAAAAAATTAACCTGTAACTGAAATTCCCTCTACTATCAATGAAGGCGTAAAACAAGAACCATTCCAAACAGAATCATTGCCCAAAGCAACTACCTCTTGTAAGATTTGATAGACATTGCCTGAGATTGCCGTATCTTTTACTCGACCAGTTATCCTGCCATTTTCAACTCGATAGCCTAGATCTAGACTAACGCAAAAGTCGCCACTAATATCTGCACCACCGCCAAGCATTTGATCGACAATAATGCCATTATCTAATTTGGCGATTAATTCTGAAAATGAGCTATCACCTGGAGTAACAATAAGATTTACTAAGGTAGGACTAGGATAGCTATCCAAATCAGAGCGAAAACCGTTTCCTGTTGGTTGAAGATTTAATTCTCTAGCAATAGTGCGATCGCTATAAAACTGATTGACTATTCCTTGAGAAATAAGCTCCAGTTTTTGAGTTGGCATTCCTTCATCGTCAAAAGGACAGTCATAGGGTTTTAGATCTGGCTGTTGAGAAAGACTAATTGATTTTGAGACAACTAATTGCTGACGCTGGCTACTCCAGGGAGATGAGTTTTCTTTGACTCTTTTGCCGTTTAAAGCCGATGAAACAGTATCCCAAAGCAAATTAGCAGCATTAGCCGTGAGTAATACTGGTACAATGCCTTGAGGGGTCGCAACGTTGCGCTTTGCCCAATCAAGACGTTTGACAATTTGCTCAATCGCTAAATCAGGATGTAGTTTCTCTTTGGTGTATTCTCCGTCATAGACGCTCAAAAAGTCTTCACCACGCACTAGCTCCGCGCCAATATAGTAGCTTAAACCAGATTCTTTATAGTGACAGTGTAATCCCTGAGAGTTAATTAGGGTAGTAGTTTCCTGCTCTGATTCAAGCTCGGCAGAACAAACTAACTCAGGATATTCTTCCCGTAGCCTTTCGATTGTTTGATTGCCCAGTTCTATTAATTCAGTTACGCTTGCCTGCACGCCTGTCGAATCGTGAATTGCCTTTCTAGGGGGTGCTAATTCTATAGTTTCAGGTTGGTTAAGGTTTGATAAAGCGATCGCTTTACTGACTAACAATTCTGGCTCAAGGTTGCCATAAGCCACCGCTAAACCTGGCTTATTGTCATGCCATAGTCTTAAAGCTGTACCTATAGATTGAGAACTTTCTAGCTGCTTGAGACGATTCCCCTCAAAAAATACTGGCTGGGATTGAGATGTCACCTGATAAACTTCTGCATGACTTGCTCCTTGACGGGATGCCAACTGAAGCAGTAATTCCAGTTCTTGATTCATAAATTATATTAATGCTCACCTTAATAGGGGTAGAAGTCTGAAAAAGCAGAGATTAATCTTTGACACATCTAAATCCAGCAAAAATCTGTCTTACCTCTGGATGATACCAATTGCGAAAAGTAGTTCTCAACACTGAACTATTAGTAGCCCAACTGCCACCCCGCAATACTCGGTGTTGATTGTCAAAATAAGCTTCTGAATAACCAGGATAAGGATAATTACTAAAGTCTGGATAGGCAGCAAACCAAGAAGCAGTCCACTCCCAAACATTACCCAGCATATCTCGACAGCCATATTTACTTGAATCTGGATAAGCATCTACCGAGCTAGTATGTCCAATTACACGGTGATGATTTGAGTTGAGAGATGCTCCTGCTGCTGCTTTTTCCCATTCTACCTCCGTAGGTAGTCTTTTCTCCATAAACTTGGCATAGGCTTCGGCTTCGTAACAGCTAACCCCACATACAGGATGATCGATCCAATCCAGGTTATCTGACCAAAATAAAGGCTGAGAAACGGGGTTTTGCTGTAGCCATTGCCAACCTCGATCGCTCCAATAATGACGCTTTTGATATCCTCCCGCAGCTATGAATTGATAGTATTGCCCACAGGTTACAGGATAGCGATCAATCCAGTAGTCATCTAGGTGTATCAAATGAGCAGGACATTCATTGTCTAGAGCTTGAATAGCGTTACTACCCATAACAAACTCCCCCGCTTTAACTTTGACCATTGCGTCTAATTTAGCCATCTCGTTAGTCAAGCTTTGAGAGCCAAATTGGGAGGTTGAGTGACTAAAATTAATTATGTTGTGGCGCAAGTCGTGGGTTTGCTGATGCAGTTGCCAGATAAACGTGATAGTCTCGCTGTGTTGGCTTTCGTGCTGAATTAACCACCGCCAAAGACGCTCTTGTTTGGCTACGGGGGCAGTTTTTAAATAGTCAAATACTCTGGCTCTAACAGCTTGCAAATAGTCTTGAATGACCATCATGCTAGGTAGATGCTGACGCTCTTGTTTTGGTAGTCCATCGGCAGAGAATAAACGTTGGTACTCAGGAAATAAAGGAGCATATCCGCCAAGGTATTCTAAAATCCAGTAGGCTTCAGTAAAAGCTATATGACCAAAGTGCCAGCCAATAGGACTAAACCCTGGATGAGCCTGATGAGAAAAGAAAGAATGATCGATTGTGGACAGCAGATCTAAGGTATTCTGACGAGTCTTTAATAGTGCTAAAGCGATCGCTTGCTTATGAAAGGGAATTGAGGCTAATTTCAAGATTTTCTCCTACACCAATAATGCTGTGTTCTGGGCAGCTAATCCAATTACCCTCAAACATAGGCTCTGAGGCGATAATTACTGCTTCTGCATAAACTGAATCGTTTTTTATATAGTATAAGCTAGGACTAGCCTCACGGTTAGAATAGCGACAGGCTGCTAATTCTTTGCCATTACTCAAAATTATGTTGGCAGAAAAGCATATTTCATCTGGTTGAGCTAGTTTTGCTAAATGAGTAATAGTATTAGTTAAAGCCTCTTGGAGGGTGGTGTTTTGGTTATTGTCTAGCTCATTAACTACCAGGGCAAAAATATGTTCAGAATCTGTAGTGCCTTCAATACGTTGATAGGCAAAATCGTCTAGGCTATTGCGGATAGGTCGATAAAGGGTTTTGCGAAAATGATCGATAAAGCCATTGTGAACAAACAAAAGATTTTGATGGTTAAAAGGCTGGCAGTTAATCATATCTACCGAAAGATTAGAAGTCGCACTCCGCACATATCCTAAGTAACATTTAGATTCGATGTAGTTTGCCAGTTGGGGTAAATTAGCATCATTCCAAATAGGTAAGATGTTTTTATAAATGTATGGTTGATTTTGTTTTGATTGGTTGTACCAGCCTATGCCAAAACCATCAGCGTTTAATAACCCCGCAGTCATTTCACGGGGCTGATAGCTTTGGACAATTAAAGAATGCTGTGGCTGAATTAATATACGGTCTAACTGAATCGATGAACCTAAATAGCCTAATAATCGACACATTAAATTTATAAATACTTAGTTTTCTGCCTTTTATATTCAATCATGGCGTTGGAGATCTTGAGCTATATAAAGTTGGCTAAATTAGTTCAGCCCAATCAAATAGATAGAAAACTAGGTTTAATTTAGCTTAAATAAATATTGGCAAAAAACAACGAGGCTAGATTAAATTATCTACCCTCATTGCGAGGTCAAATTAAATGAGGGAATAGAATTAAAGCTTGATATGACAGATCATTTTCTATCATTGTCACATCCTTAATTCCCCTTAATAGTTTCAGAGAGTTGCAAACAAATTAAGGTTTATATTGTAATAATAATAACATATTTATTGAATAAAAATACTGAGTTTTTTTTATATCTGAAGTTTATGCTTAAGATTAGCATTTAAGCGATCGCTGGGTTAGAAGCTAAGTCTATTAAAAACTGTTGGCGATCGAACTGGTAACCTTCAGCTAAAAAGTCAACTATTCTAGCTGTATCTTCTAAAGCGTTTTGCAAACAGGTAGAAGCTCCAGGGGAAGGAGTAATGTTAAAAATAATTTTATCGCCAATAATTTTGGCTTCTCCCATTTCTAATGCTTGAGTATTAAGATTTACTACCTGTGGTCTAACGCCACCATAACCTTTAGCATAACTAAGATCATTTAGCTCGATCGCAGGAATTATTTTCTTTACTTCCTTAATAAATAGTCTTTTGCCAATAACAGGAAAATCATAAATAAAATTGAGGGCAATATAGTTAAGAATAATTGGATCGGCTAAGATTTTTAAAAAGCTAATCGCTGCCTTCATACTTAAGCCTGCGGTTTGAAAATATTCCAGTATGCTAGAGTAATTATGGCGTTCTAATAGCGGCAATACTTTGGCTGTTGGTCCAAAACGAGCGATCGCGCTATTATGGACTTCAGGATCGCCGTGAATTGCGGCAAAGGGAAGCTTTTGACGCTGTACAGTGTATACTTTACCGTTAAGTACTCCAGGCGCAAAGTAAAAACTTCCCGCCACACTAAGCAAAGCGTAATTTAGACCATAGCCCAAGGATTTGGCAAATAATAGACTATGCGCCCCTGCTGCTATGGCAACAGTTTTTGCTTGAATGACTTTATCGGCAATTTTGATTTGATATAGCTCGTTTTTCTTAGTTATTTGCTTGACTTTAGTATTTAACAATAGGCTAATATTCTTATCTGGTTTGGGCTGAGAATTGGCTACAAAAGAGCGAGCCAAAAGATTAAAGTCTACTGTATAACCTTCATCGGTAAATAGAGCTATAATCTCTTCTTCTGTAGACCTGCTTTCCAAAACTTTTGGTTCTTTAGCTGCTATATCTGCCTGATTTAACAATCTTAAATTAGGAAAAAGTTGTTTAAATTCTTGATATCTATCTCTTAATTTTTGGCACTGATCTAGACCAACTCCTAAGACCATTTTATGATATTTAGTATAAATATCCTGCTGGCGATCGTTTTTCAATAAATAGTTTTTAACTAAGCTAGCTCCAGCATTAACATTCTTAGCTTTGGCTAAAGTATAGTTAGTTTCAATATCACCGAAGTGGAGAGTTTGGCTATTACTATTAGTATAAGAATTAACTAAAGCAATATCAGATTCTTTTTCGATTAAAGCAATATTCTTAATATTGGTATAGTTGCTTAGGGTATATAGCAAAGCTGTGCCACAAATACCACCACCGATGATCGCAACTTCGTAGGTTTGATTATTCATAAAAACAAACTAGATTAGGGCAGCAGTTCGTTAGCTACAGAACACTTTTCCCTAGTTTAGCCAAATTTTGACGCAAATTAATTACACTAACATTTTAACGTTAGCCATAGCCTAGAAAATATCTTGAAGGCGATCGCGAAAGTAAAGACGATACAATTCACATAGAGGCGTGGTTTCATTTCCCTTTAACTTTACTAAACCCATACTTTCTAACTCATAAGCAGTAATTGGGTTTAAGATTACCGCTTCATCAGATTGAACTACCTGTTTATAAGCTTTAGCTAATTCAGGATGTTTTCCCAAAGCAGCTAAATGACTTCGCAAATGACCTCGATAAATTCCTGTATCGGTTGTAGCTTCTGCAATTAGTTGCTCTATATTGTTATTTTGAGTCACCAAATGGCAAAAAGCCAAGTTGAGTAAATAGGGATGACCATCCACAATTTGTCTTAGAGACTTAAGTTGTTCTGGAAGCAAAGGAGGATTAATGCTATCTAAACTGTAGCGTTTGGCTAATTCTTGTACCTGTTCCCAATTAAAATCACTCAGCTTAAGAGCTAAACCAACGTTGAAGGGTGATTGATTGAGATTGAGAGAAACACAAATTTCGGTAGAATGGGTAACAATCAGGCGAAATCTTTGCCACACAGGGACATTATTAGCCTCTTCGTGCCAAAAGCGTAATAAAGGCAAAAATTCCTGAGCAACTTGAGGATAGCGGAAAAGACGGTGAACTTCATCTAAAGTAACGACCAAAGGGCTGTCTAGTTGACCTAAAATATATCCCTGTAGGTAGGTAGTACAGCTAACTTTAAAACCTAAATCCTCGTCCCAATAATCATTGAGCCTAGATTCTACACCTAGCTGAAGGCTAATATTGGCACAAAACCAACGCAATAAACGTTCTAAATTGCTAATTACACTATCTTCTGCCTGTAAAAAATTTAATCTAACGGTATGATAACCACGAGACTGTGCCTGAGCCAAAATCCTCATCACCAGAGAAGTTTTTCCCATATGTTTAGCAGCTTTAATTCTAATTAAGGCTCCTGGTTTGACAATTTCTTCATAAGCTTGCTCCTCTGTAGGAGGACGCTGAACATATAGGGCAGAATCTAGAGGAATAGGAGTTTCAGGTAACTCTAAAGCTGTAATATATCCTTTGGTGCTGTCTTTCTCTTCTACCTTGCCAACCTGCTGTCTTAAAATTGAGCGAAAGTTATTTTTAGTAATCTTTTCTCCAAAAGAATCTGATAGAAGCTGCCAAAGTCTAGAACCAACTACCCTAATATAGTCAGGGTCATATCCTGAAGAATTAGCAATTTCTTGATAAGTTTTGCCAGACCAACATTGAGTTAAAATAAGCTCTTGTACAGAGTTTAGCCTTTCAGGATTAACGGCATTATCAACTAAATGCAAAGCTTCTTCAATGGTTATCATATTATGTAGCTACTGTAGATAAAAAAGATCTCTCTTGACTTAATTGTTACTTTTTTTTTGGAAAATAACCAAATGCTAGATTGTCAATCTATTTCTTCAAACTGGCTTATAACATTACCATACACTCAACATCCGCGAATTAAACTATTTATTTTAGGCGTGCATTAGTTAAAAAGGCGAGTCTGGGCAAGATTTTAGCAGTTGATTTAATATTTTTGACGATAAAAGACCTCGTAATCAGAAACAAGGTCTTTTCATAGCATAATAAAGTTGTTATTTAAGTTTTAATTTCGATGGTGATAACTCAGATAAATTTGGCTGATGTTTAAAATTCTTAACTCAATCGACTTTAAAGCTTATTTATTGTTAACGGTTAACCTAGCTAAATTTTAGGAGGGGGAATAATACCTGGCTTGTATAGTAAAGCATCAATATTTTTCAAGGTTTGTAGGTCAGTCTCAGGAAACCGAGAAGAATTAGCAAGATTGGATTCTAAAAAAGAAAATGCTTGGCGAAATTCTTGAGGAGTGATGTTAACTGGGGCAGCAAAATGACAGGGAATAATTTGAGTGAAATTCCACAGCGCGATCGCATCTGCCCAGGCTAAAGTTTCAATCGGAGCGCGATTGAGAATTAGCGTTTGTAAAATCGGCGCAACCAGAGGGCGACCATCATTGCGTAAAGTCTCAAATGCCTCTTCCCAGTTGAGTTGCCATTGAAAAGGATACAGTCCCCAATATGCTTGTGCCGACTTATTTGGCGATCGCCCTGCATCTTTAAGCGTTTTAAAAACACTGGGTATATCTAGAACACTAGAGCGAAAATACATGGCAAATAAACAGATTCTTTGCCAACCTCGGATACGGTTGCCTTGAGTATCAGATATTGCTTCGGTGGCACTGTCTCTGGCATGAAACAGCAAAGGATAAAGATCCTGCTCAATAATTTCGGGAGGCTTTGCGGGGATAGAAACAATCGAGTCTGTGACCAAAAGAGTTTGCGATCGCTTATGTAAAAAAGCAACTTCGGCAAATTGACCCAACCTTAAATCAATATCTCCTAAAATTGCGTAATCAAATTCATCACTAAAAGGAGTTTGGCTACTGTCTTGGGGCAATACCTTAGTCCGTTTACCAGGAAAACCCAGCCAGCTTAAGGGCAGATCGACAGGAAAACTCCATTGCTTTGGAGCAACATATACTGTAGCCTGGGGAAACTTACGGGCAAAAGGGCCAACAACGTATTTATGTTCTAGACCTGAAATGGTGGGCAAGATAATATATTTAACGTCTCCATGGCGTGCCACCAATTCTCGAACAAGGCGAATACATTCAGGGGTAGGAGCGACAGGTGCGTATACTAATAGTCCACCAGATTTTAGCTTAATGATGGTCATGCGAATGGGGACAACTACATAAAAAATGCCTTGGAGTTGGTCAAAAGTCCAGATAGTATCTTTAAGTACTTCTTTACAGATAGTGCGCCGTTTGCTATAAGGGTAAATTGGTACGGTTGCCCAAAATCGCCAACTATGATCCTGAGAATTTTTTGGTTGACGATGCAACTTTTGACTTACTTTAATTTTGTCTTCTTTGTACATTAATCAATCGGATTTAGTATCACTTAGTATTAAGGCTTAAAGCTATCCCAACAAGAAACAAATGTCCTAAGCAGATTGAGCCAAAATCTTGATATATTTTTTAACCGTTTGAGCAAAACCCATTTCCAAAGCTTCGGCAGTCAAAGCATGACCGATAGATACTTCTAAGATGCCAGGGATGGTGCAGAATTTAGCCAAATTATCTAGGTTAAGGTCGTGTCCTGCATTTACTCCCAAACCTAACTCTTGCGCTTTTTGTGCTGCATCGGCAAACTGTTGCCAAGTGGCTTCTAAATCTTTATTTTCTCGATATGCCGTAGCGTAAGGTTCAGTATAGAGTTCAATTCGCTCTGCACCAGTGGCAGGGACAAGACTAATTTGCTCAATATCTGCATCCATGAACAAACTAACTCGACTCCCCAGACTCTGTAACTCTTTAATGATTGGCATTAATCGCTCTTTATCTTTAGTTAGATCCCAACCGCTATCAGAAGTAAAGGTGTCAGGAGTATCAGGAACAAGAGTACATTGTGTCGGCTTAACTTTACGGACAATCTCCATAAAAGAAACCTCCAAAGGATTCCCTTCAATATTAAATTCTACGGGAGTTACTACATCTAGCAAATCATAAACATCCCCTGGTCGAATGTGCCTTTGGTCTGGACGAGGGTGAACCGTAATTCCTTTAGCACCAGCATCAATACATATTTGTGCCATTTTCGTAATACTGGGAATACCAATATTACGAGTATTTCTAATTAATGCCACTTTATTTAAGTTGACGCTGAGATTTGTCATTTGCTAATTGTTAATTATTAATTTGGTTTTTTTTCACCTTCATTAAATATTAAACAACGAATTAACTGACAAATGCAGTGCGCCCAGCGCAATTAGGTTAAGAGTAATAAGTAGCGCTCGCCGATCAAAAAAGTCTAGTTTTGTTCAAACTCTTCAATCTTATCGAGACGAATTATTGTATCATCGTTTAACTTACACCAATCGGCACCGTCAGCAGCGTACACATCTACTATCTGACCGCGTACTTCATTGAGTTGATTGTTTTCATTCAAATAAGTTAAATGACATTCTTTTTTTAGTGTTGCTGTAGCTTCTAGGCGATCGTATAGTTCGCAGCTTACGGGAGTATAGTCACTCATGCTTTTTCCTTTAATAACCTTTACAAATTCAATTCTACAGACTCAGCCTTGACCAAAACATCTATAAGAAGTAAACCAGTGGAGTCAAAAAATACTCAATAAACTAGCTCTTAAGTCATACAATAAAATTGTTTTATGACAATATCAACCCTTACTGACTGATGTTACGCATTTATCGATCTGTGAAGACTGGGTAGTGGGGTGTTTGGGGTAATGAGGTATTTGTGGTGGTGAGGTGTTTGAGGTAATTACTCCTCTATCTCCACCATCACTCCACCACTCCAAAGATCGACCCTATCTTCTATACTCCTTATTCACTACTCCATGACCCCATGCTGCGTAATATCAGTTACTGAACTAAATGCGATAAGGGTTGCAATTACCAGCAAACCCAGATTGATTTTTAAATAATGATACTCAGTCATTGTCAACTGTTAATAATTCTATGAAACAGCTTTATAAATCAGTATTAGGAGCGATCGCAATTATTCTCGGCTTGTGGCTAATATTTGAGTTGTCGTCACGGTTGTTTGCCGAAATTCTTTGGTTTAGGGAAGTAGATTATCTGGCAACTTTTTTAATTCGTCGCCTAAGTCAATATCTACTTTGCTTTTTAGTCACCAGTAGTTCCATACTATTTTTATGGCTTAATCTTCGGCTAGCAAATCGTTGGCAATGGCAGTGGCTACCAAAAGATGATTGGTATGATGCGGGTATTCCCTATACTCCTCAACAAAAATTAGTTTTACCAGAGGCTGATAAAGTTAGCTGGGGAAAACAAGTACCTGCAAGACGTTATCCAGACAAAAAAACTTATTCTCCTCGTTTAAAATTACCTTTATTATTATTTGCAGCGATCGCTCTTGCCGTTGGCATTACCTGCATTATTTTAAACTACGCTCAATCTGCTTTGGCTGTATGGCAGACCAGTTATCATTTACCACAAATTGCTGCTACCTTAAAACCCCCTTTAGATGCCTTTAATTTGGCTAATGTTACGGGCTTTCTTTTAAGCTATTTACGGCAGTTAACAATAGTTGTTATCTTTGTCACCCTGCTGTTGTGGAAACCTCAAGCTAGCTTAAGAGCGATCGCTATTTTAATTAGTCTGATTTTTGGCTTGATTGCTGCGGGTAAGTGGGCAATATTTTTGCGCTTTTTAAATTTATCTAACTTCGATTTTAGCGATCCACAATTTAATCAAGATATTAGTTTTTATATTTTTCGCTTACCTTTGTGGCAGTTAGTAGAATCTTGGTCAATTGGCTTATCCTGTTTTGCTTTGATATCTTGTGCCTTATTTTATTTACTATCAGGCAATAGTTTATCTGAAGGTCGCTTTCCTGGTTTTGCCAAAATTCAACTGCGTCATCTCTCTTTTTTAGGTGGAGTAGTAATGATTGCCTTGGCTTGGCAACACTGGCTCAATCGCTACGATCTACTCTATAGCTCTCGCGGGGTGGTTTTTGGTGCAGGGTATACCAATATCAAAGTTCAGCTACCTATTGAAATATGTTTGACTGCTGTATCTCTTATTGCTGCTGTTTGGTTGTTTTATAAAGGCTGGACTGGCTATCAAAATCTCCAGATTCAACGGCGCAAATTTAAACGAATTATTTTTTTGGTTTTACCTTTTGCAGCTTATCTATTAATTTATTCCTTTAGTAGTGTTTTGAGTTCTACAGTGCAGCGTTTGGTAGTTCAACCTAATGAGTTAGTCAAGGAACGACCTTATATTCAACGTAGTATTAAGATGACTCGCAGGGCTTTTAATTTAGATAATATAGAGGCACAGACCTTTAATCCTCAAGGTCAATTAACTGCTCAAGATATACGGGATAACGATTCGACGATTAAAAATATTCGTCTATGGGATACTCGTCCCATCCTGCAAACTAACCGTCAACTCCAGCAGATTCGTCCTTATTATCAATTTTATAATGCGGACATTGATCGCTATTTACTAAGTAAAAACGATGCGGCAGCCTACAAACAGCAGGTAATTATTGCAGCTAGAGAGCTAGATTATCGTCAAGTTTTAGAGATCGCTAAAACCTGGGTTAATGAACATCTAATTTACACTCATGGCTATGGTTTTACTTTGTCTCCCGTTAATCGCGTAGCAGCAGGAGGTTTGCCCTACTACTACATCAAAGATATTGGTACAGGTAGCCAAGAATCAGGCACTTTAACGGTATCTGATGAGGTAATTCGCCAAAGTATACCCATTGGTAAACCCCGCATTTATTACGGTGAATTGACCAATCCTTATGTTATGACTTCGACTAAGGTTCAAGAATTAGATTTTCCTAGTGGCGAAGAAAATGTTTACACAGTTTATCAGGGTACAGGCGGAATTAAGATTGGCAACTATTTCCAACGGGTATTGTTTGCCGAGTATCTCAAAGATTGGCAGATGTTGTTTGCCCAAAACTTTACTGCTGATACTAAACTACTATTTCGACGCAATATCAGACAAAGAGTCAAAGAAATCGCCCCATTTCTCAATTATGACCAAGATCCTTATTTAGTCGCTGCCAAACCCGATGATCAAACTAATAATCGGGATTATCTTTACTGGATCATTGATGCTTATACTACCAGCGATCGCTATCCTTATTCCGATCCAGGCAAAAATAGTTTTAACTATCTCCGTAACTCCGTTAAAGTTGTTGTGGATGCTTATAATGGCAAGACAGATTTCTATATTGCTGACCCTACAGATCCGATAATTCAAACTTGGGACAAGGTTTTTCCTCAGCTATTTAAACCTCTTTCGGCGATGCCTTTAGAATTGCGCCGACACATCCGCTACCCTGAAGATTTATTTAGTATCCAGTCAGAAAGGCTGCTTACCTATCACATGACAGATCCCCAGGTATTTTACAACCGAGAGGATCAGTGGCAAATTCCTAAAGAAATTTATGGCACGAAATCCCAGGCGGTAGCACCTTATTACCTAATTATGAGGCTACCCACCGCCACCCAAGAAGAATTTATTTTACTGCATCCTTACACTCCTACTAGTCGTCCTAATTTAATTGCTTGGTTAGCAGCCAGATCCGACGGTGCAGAATATGGCAAACTCTTACTCTACAAATTTCCTAAGCAAAAGCTAATTTACGGACCAAATCAAATAGAGGCTTTAATCAACCAAGATCCCGTGATTTCTCAACAAATATCCCTCTGGAATCGGCAAGGATCGAGGGCAATCCAAGGAAATCTTTTAATTATTCCCATCGATCAGTCCTTGCTGTACGTTGAGCCTTTATATATTGAGGCAGAAGAAAATAGTTTACCTACTTTGGCAAGAGTAATTGTTGTTTACGATAATCAAATCGTGATGGCAGAGACTTTGGATAAAGCTATTGAAACAATCTTTAACGGCAAAAGCGATCCTAAAGCTATTATCCGCCCTTTAGAGAATGTAAACACTAATCAGTAAAGTCAGGCAAGATAATCTCGATGTAAAACAACCTGATGCAAAAATACTAAACTATAGATGAGAAGATATTTATTAATTACTGGTATTGCTAGCTAGTATTATGGCAATTTCTGCCTACACCAATTTGGCTAATTCTCAACAGACAGCATCCCAACTAGCTACCAAGACATCTTCATCACAAGAAGTAGCAGCAGTTAATCAATATTGAATTCTGTAGACCGCCAATACATAGAACAAAATGACTATCAGGTAAAGTATTTAGATTATGATTGGTCGCTAAATAAGCAATAACAAGTACAAAATTGTATTTTAAAACACATTTTTTGGTCTAAAATTTTGTTTTCTAAAAAATAGTTGATATATTACTTGACTATATTTATAGGCTATCAATTTATAATCTAGATTTTAATTTATCTTGTCTGGCAAGATAGTTGTTGTTTTTAGTTAGTAGGTGCAGCAAAAATTGCGTCTAGCTGTGACAAAGATATCAATTTATTTCTGCTTTTATTTTTTAAAATTAAATACCTAGATTACTAATTGATTCAGATTTTACGCTGTATTTAATTTAAGGTCTGGATTGAAGTAGCTTCTTGTGTGTCAATTACTTTAAACTGTTTTTGTAAAGATGAAAATTAAAAATGACGACTAATAATCAGTATATTTAAATCAATTTAATTGGCAGTAAGTAGATTAAATTTTTGATAAATACGAGCATTTAAGATTTAGTTAATTAGATTTAGCTAATGCCATAACTATAAAAAGTAAAAAACCAGATAAAGTGAACAACAGCTACCCTTTATAAAATTGTATATTAACGAGAAATTTACATATCTTTTGTTAAGCTGTGGCTACTTGGATAGGTATAAAAACTCTGATAAATAATGCAAACCATCAAGCCAGTCTCAGGAGTAAAAAGAAGGGTTTACGTTGCTAGGAAGTCATTAAGAAGATTTCCGCTGCGTATTCCCACTTTGCTGATTTTATCTGTGTCGGGTTGCTTAGGTGCGATCGCCATTTCTTGGCTACTAGGCAATAGTCATGTAACTGAGCTATTTATTCAATTACGCTTAGTCGAACAAAATTCTCCTAGGTGGTTAAATCCCCCACAAGTAAGCAATAAGTACTATTTGTTAGTGCCAACCCTGGTTTTATTTCTCCTGGCACAAGTCGTAATCAAGTTATCTCCTCAGCCTAAACCTTGGTCAAGACGCTTAGTTGCAACTATACTGCTGGCATTATTTATCCGCTACTTTTTGTGGCGATCGCTTTCTACTCTCAATCTAGCCGATCCAGTAGACGGCATCTTTAGCATTTTGCTATTAGGGATGGAGTTTCTAGCAGTGGCTGGCAGCGCATTACAAGCATTGCTGCTTTTTACTGTCAAAAATAGAGACGCTGAGGCAGATAAATACAGCGTGGCGGTAAAGGAAAATAGATACAATCCCAGCGTGGATATTTTGATTCCTACCTATAATGAGCCAGACTTTATTCTTAAACGAACCATTATCGGCTGTCAGGCAATAAATTATGCTCATAAAAAAATTTATGTCCTCGACGACACCAATAGACAAAGCATTAGGCATTTAGCTCAAGAGTTAGGTTGTTACTATATCACCCGATCTGTCAATTCCCATGCCAAAGCGGGTAACTTGAATCATGCCTTGAGGAAAACTAATGGCGAATTGGTAGTGGTTTTTGATGCTGATTTTGTACCTACAGCTAATTTTTTAGAACGTACCGTTGGTTTTTTCCAGCAAGACAAGGTTGCTTTAGTCCAAACTCCCCAAAGCTTTTATAACTGCGATCCGATTGCTCATAATCTTGGGTTGCAAAAGGTTTTAACCTCCGAAGAAGAGCTTTTTTATCGTCATTTACAGCCAATTAAAGACGGTACGGGTAGCGTTGTCTGTTCGGGTACATCCTTTGTTGCTAGAAGAAAAGCCTTACAAGAAATTGGTTACTTTGTTACCGAATCATTATGTGAAGATTACTTCACAGGTATAAAATTATCTGCCAAAGGTTATGACTTAGTTTATCTAGATGAAAAACTGAGTGCAGGTTTGTCAGCCGAAAGTATTGGCGCACATATCGAACAACGTCTACGCTGGGTTAGAGGAACTTTACAGGCTTTCTTTATTAAATCCAACCCTCTAACTATTCGCGGTTTGAATTTGTGGCAAAGACTAGGGCATTTTGACGGCATACTGCACTGGTTTACCTGTATTCCTCGCGTTTTCTTTCTGATTTTTCCTTTAGTCTGTATTTTTATCCAAGTCAATCCTGTTTTAGCCAGCTTATCAGAACTTGTTTATATTTTCTTGCCTTATTACGTAATGCAGCTAACTGTGTTTGCTTGGATGAACAAGCGATCGCGTTCTATATTGCTATCTGATGTGTATTCTCTAGTTCAGGCTATCCCCGTAACTATTACCGTATTCAAGGTCATGTTTAGTCCGTTTGGCAAAGGATTTAAAGTGACTCCCAAAGGTATGGCTAGAGACAAATTTAACTACAATTGGTCACTGGCTTTACCGATGACTATTTTATTTGTTGCCACTTTAATTAGCTTTAGCATGAATATTCTCCATCCTCCTGACGTTAGTTTTAATCTAGGCTTGTATTGGAGTAGCTACAATTTGCTAACCATTAGCGTTGCCATGATGACTCTGTTGGATCTACCGAAGCCAAGTTTTTATGAATGGTTTGACTTAAAAAAAGAAGTCAATATCTATAGTGGTAACTTTGCCTATCAGGGAATTACCCAAAAAATATCAGAAGAGGGAGTAGAGATATTTTTAGAACAGACAACCAACTTGGCGACAGATGTAGTGGTTGAACTAATACCAGAAATATTATTCCTCTCAGGAAAAATCACCCGTAGCTATCTCCAAGATGGTTCTTTAAGAGCGGTCATTAAGTTCCAAAATCTAAGCATTGAGCAGCAGCGAGAATTAGTTCAGATGTTGTATTGCCGTCCTGGTCAATGGAAAATACGCAACACTCCTAATGAATTACAGTCAGTCTTGATCTTATTCAAGCTTTTACTCAGACCTTTAATGTTTTTCAACTCTAAGAAAGTCGATCGGCTAAAAATACAGTATTAACTAGAAAAGCTATAAGCTCTCAGCTTTAAGCTTTAAGTCTTTTGATTGGCTATCTACGTAGCAGCATTAAACCTAAAGTTGTTGGGTTTAATGCCTTCTGCAAACTTTTTATGTATGATCCCAGTCAGGTTTAATTGTTTTGCGATGGTTTAGATAGCGATCGATAGCCATAGCAGCAATACAGCCATCTCCCGCAGCTACCACAGCTTGCTTGTAGGGAGTATTGCGAATATCTCCAATTGCCCAAACCCCTGGGACGCTAGTAGACATATCATCATCCACCTTCACGCCACCATCAGGATTAATTTCTACCTGATCGCCAATAAAGTCTGTAATCGGCTTAGAGCCGTTTTGATATACAAAGACCCCCTCTACTTCTAAAGGCTTTGGTTCGTCTTCACCTTTTATTTTAACTTTAACTCCCGTTACTCCAGCATCATTTCCCTCAATAGACGCTAAACGGCTACGTCGCCAATGTTTAACATTAGACATAGCCAATAGATCGTGAGCATGATGGTCTTCTTCTTTGGGATCTTTAAATGTAATCCAATGAACTTTTGAAGCAAACTTAGTTAAAAACTGTGCCTCTTCAACAGCCTCTTGGTTTAAGCCAACTACCGCCACTTCGCGATCGCGATAGAATGCTCCATCACAGGTAGCACAATAGCTAACGCCACGACCTAAAAATTCTGACTCTCCTTCAAAAGATGCTTCACTGCGACCCATTGCTCCTGTTGCTAGTACTAAAGATCTACCTACAAAAGTACCTTCTGGCGTGTAGACTTTTTTCATCTCGCCATTAACATCAATACCAAAAACTTGAGCGCGCTGATAGACAGTACCATATTCAACTGCCTGTTCTCTCATGCTCTTGAGCAATTCATCCCCACTCATTTCCCCAGATACCCCAGGGTAATTAGCAATTTTGTGGGTAATAGCCAATGCGCCAACCGCAGGATTCTTGTCTATAATAACCGTTTTGAGGCTGGCTCTTGAGGTATACAGCGCACAGGTACAGCCCGCAGGACCGCCTCCAATAATGACAACATCATATTCGTGTGTATCCAAAATGCCAATCCTCAGTTAATAGTTAATCTATATTTATTATATTTATTCAGGATACATCTGAGACGGGTCTGGTTACAAATATTCTGGTTGAATTTGCGTACTTTTGTGACAATATAACTTTAAGCTAGCTTATCTGTCACAATTTTTCTCATAAGGCGATCGCTTTTTTATTTCGCGCAGAGAAAGTTGTTTGTTTTGATTGAAGGCGATCGCACAATTAAGATTTAAGTTTAATCCAATTCCTCATCTTCTAAAGAAGTCTCATCGACTTTATTAGCCAACTCTGGAATTCCTATAGCTAAAACTTTAGAAAAATGCTCTTTAACTAATTTTTGTTGTCTTTCTTTAGCTATTTCGTCTTTTTCTTTTCCATAAAAAGGATAAAAAGTAGCAATGTCAAATCCTTTATATAAAGCTTTATAGGCATCGGTACAACCAGCCCATTGAGCTTTATTTATTTCTGCCTTGAAAACGTTTAAAAGTTCTCGTCTGGTAAGTTGTGGCTTTCCTTGCTCTTTATCTTGTCGTAATTTACGGTTTCCGTAATACCAAAGTAATAAGATAGAAAAAATTCGATCTTCTACAGCCTTGTTGACTTTTATTTTCTGATTACCTGGATTTAAAGCAATAAAAGTCCATAAACTTAAGGGCAACTCTGAAATATCTCTGCGAACTTTCAAAATACTTGCATCATATAGATGATCTAGAAAAGATAAAACATCTTCAATCGTACCCAAATTTTCATCTTCACCCTTATTATCAAATTCTACTATTTTGCCAAGGCGAACTATTGCTTTTTGAAAAATTGCTTTAAATGCCCACTGATTTTGCTTCATATCAGCAATTTCATTTTGTGGTGTAATTATTTCTCGCTTAAACCAGTCACTATCCTTTGCTATTTCCTGTTCCTTAAGCATACTTTTGTGTTTAGCAGTTTGAGCTTGATACTGTCCAAAAGTTCCTTCAATTAAATTCTTTTCTCTAGCGTATTGTAGTAAAGTACGATATGGTTCAAATTTTATTAATAGTTTAATTAGCCAAGGGCGAAAATTTTGTTCAAAACCTTGGATGGCAGATTCAAGATAATATTCTGGTAGGCGTGAAAAAGGAGTTTGAGGATTACCATCTTCGTCGCAACAATCTTCTTCATAATATTGAGTTAATGTCCGTCCCTCATATTGTATTTCTTTATTATTAACTCCAAGCGTTTTATTAATATCTTTTATGAATTGCTTAATTTGCTTTTTTTCCATTGGATCTTTTGGTTCATCTAAATCCAATAAAGCTTTAACTAGAAGATCGAGATGAACTAAAGAATTAAGATAATAGGAGTTATCAAATTTATTAACATCATCTTGCCAACGTACCAATGACAGTGGCAATAAATCTTTGGCATCTTGCGCGGTACTATCAGTTAATAAAGTTCTGACACATCGCGCATGAATACTTTTATCATCAAGTATTAATTCTCTGGCTCTATCTACAGTTTTGGCATTCTTATTTAAATCTGTAAAAAGTTCACGGGAAATACTTCTAATTGAATGACTTACTTGAGTTTGGGTATTATCAAAGCCTGCTTTTTGGTGTAATAAAACGAATATTACAGGAATGTGTGTTTGCTTTTCAGTGGCACGCAGTGTACCACCACGAAACTTTTCATTCTCCCGAAAAGTTCGTAATGCCCAAAGACGATGTTGCCCATCAACAGCAACAGCTAATACTTTATTTTCATCCCAACGCAGACGAGCTTGTTGTTCAATAGAAACAAATTGTACTCCACCAAAATCTGCTTTTTTGGCTTCTGGATGATTCCACTGAGCATCTTCTTCATTGCTACCATCCCAAGGAATAGGTGGCGGAGTATCCTCTTCATTTTCTTGAAATCGATCTTGAATTTTTTCATCTTCGCCTTTAGGCATTAAGACAATTGTAATAGCATTAAAAAACTTTAATTTTTTACTATCTAGCAAATAACTTTTAATAATATCTTGTAATATTCGATCTTCATCGATTTCTCTTTGAAAAAGCTCTTTTAGTGACCATTTTGCTTCTAAAGAGGCTGGTACTTGCTCGGCAATTTTTAATTCATTAATTGCCCTTTCGATTGGCATAGTACATAAAAAATAAGGTAGGGATATACCTTCGGCTAGAGTATATTGCCCTTTGAGTCCGTATAATGGTTTGTTAAATTTATTGTTACTTTCCTCTTTGGAGATTACAAGCATAATTATCCGTAATTAATAGTGAACGATGGTAAAAATAATCTAGACAAAATATCTTCGATTAAAGATTCCGACTCTAGCTGTGAAGATTCACTTTCGTTTTCATCTTCCAATTCAGCATTTTCTAAAGCATCGTAATTAATACTTGCTGAACATCCTAATATTAGTAGCCTACACTGCTCTAAGTTGTGTTCGGCATCTTCCAATCTTTCTCTTAACTTGCTATCTACACTTAGATGATTACTAATTCTTGTTCGTATATTGATAGCTTTTCCTATATACAATGGTTGCTGAAATAATAAACAGTTGTGTAGCAAAGTAATTATAAGCTCTCTAAAATGGGGATTAGCAGCGTAGTATTTCAAAGCTTTTTGTTTTCTGGGAGAAAATGTTGTTTCTGGTTTAACTATTAATCTATGAGATGGAGGAAGACGGCTTTCTCGTGTGACACAATGCGGCTTATATAGTTCTTGAAGAATATTGGCAACAAATACATCTGGATTATTTTGTGCAGCAGCACCTATATTAAAATTACGATACCAAGCATATACTCCTGACATATTATCTGGGATACGGTTAAGAATCGCTGAAACGCCACGAATTTTAGATAAATCGTATAAAAAAGCATTTTCTCCAAGCCTCTGAACTATATTATCTCCATAAAGCCATGACACTAAGACATTCTCCTTGTTGAAATATTATTACAAACGCTACAAAATAGTATTCCCATAAAGATCATCAAAATTTAAAGTTCTTTGAAAGAATGTTTGATTACCGCTAGGATATTGTAGTGTTAGAAACACCTGTGCTTCGGCAATTAAAGGGGAATGAGCTTGGCAAAACAAACAAAAAATAAATTGAATAAGCGCGGTACTCCTGAATTCATAGAAAGTATCGAGTTTCTTACTGCTGAAATTCAGGAATTATATTGTCAGGATGAGATACCCTGGATTATTGGTGTTTCCTGGGGGAAAGATAGTAGTTGTGTGTTGCAACTAATCTGGAATGCGATCGCAGCCTTGCCATTAGAGAAAAAAACTAAGACAGTTTATATTATCTCCACTGATACTCTTGTAGAAAATCCGATCGTATCAGCTTGGGTAAGAAATTCTATAAAGAAACTGGATGAAGCAGCAATAGAAAAAGAAATGCCATTTAAGGCAAATTTGCTTCATCCTGAGGTAAAAAATTCTTTTTGGGTTTGTTTAATGGGGAAAGGTTATCCTGCTCCAAGAAATCAGTTTCGTTGGTGTACGGAAAGAATGAAAATTAAGCCAGCAAATCAATTTATTAGACAAACAGTTCGTTCTCATGGCGAAACAATATTGGTTTTAGGTACTCGAAAAGCTGAAAGTGCTAAACGTGCAGCAACAATGAAAAAGCACGAACAAAAAAGAGTACGCAATCGCCTTAGCCCAAATGCCAGTTTGCCTAACTCGCTAATCTATACCCCAGTTGAAGACTGGACTACCAATGAGGTTTGGATGTACCTTATGCAGTGGGATAACCCTTGGGGTGGAGATAATAAAGACTTATTCGCTATGTACCGTGGGGCAACTGCTGACAGCGAATGCCCGATGGTAGTAGATACGTCTACTCCTAGCTGTGGTGATTCTAGATTTGGCTGTTGGGTATGCACAATGGTAAACAAAGATAAGTCTATGGAAGCGATGATCCAAAATGATGAAGAGAAAGAATGGTTGCAGCCTCTGTTGGATATTCGTAATGATTTAGACATGAAAGACGATCGCCATCGGCGAGATTTTCGTCGTCTTCGTGGTAACGTACAGTTATTTGAACGTAACAAAGATGGAGAAACTTCTATTGAACCTATCCCAGGACCTTATACTAAAAAATGGCGAGAGACTTGGTTAAGGCGAGTATTGTCTGCACAAGTTGAAGTTAAACAAAATGCGCCAGAAGAATTTAAGGATATTAGTTTAATTACTGATGAAGAATTGAGCGAAATTAGAAGAATTTGGTTGGAAGAAAAGCATGAGTTTGATGATAGTCTTCCGCGCATTTATCAAGAGATAACAGGAGAAGTGTTTAAAGATATTAGATTAGGCGCAGATGAAAAGTTATTAGGTAATGATGAATGGGAAACTTTAGCAGAAATATGTGATGATGAGATGCAGTTAGAGTTGATGTCGAAGCTGTTAGATACGGAAAGGCAGTTTCATGTTAAAAATCGCCGTTTAGGTATCTATGATAGTTTAGAAAAGTGTTTTGATACTAGTTCTAGAAGTCAAGAAGAAGCGATCGCAAATGCTCATCAAAAATATAACTTAAAAACTGCTGCTGAACAAGGTGATATTGAAGGGGTAAAAGAAAAAGTAGAACAGTTAAATAAGCCTAAAGAAGATAATAAAGCTAATTGGGCGAGTATGAAATTTGCAAGCCACTCCGTTGAAGGAAGTGGCGAGGTTGCTGCTAATAACAAGTAAGCATCGAATATCAAATGTTTAATGGTAAATGTTCACCCTCGACAGTTTGCTCAACGGAGGAAACCTCCGCAATGCAACTGTCTCGCAATGATAAATGTTTAAATGATATTTACTGAATTAGTTATTGAGAATTTTGGTGCGTATGCTGGAAAGCAAACGATTGATTTACGCCCAGAAAACGATGGTAGTATTCGTCCAATTATTTTATTAGGCGGAATGAATGGTGGCGGTAAGACTACCTTGATGGATGCAATTCGTTTAGCTTTATACGGACAAAGGGCTAAATGTTCTAGTAGAGGTAATCTAGGCTATGGTGAGTTTTTATGCCAGTCAATAAATAGTCAAGCTACATCGGCAGATATAACTAAAATTGAATTATCTTTTGAAGATATTTTTGAAGGACATTGGCAACAGTTTAAAATTATTCGTGCTTGGAATAAAGATCTAAAAGACGGTAAGGATAGCCTAAGCATTGAAAGAGAAGACAGGTTTGATAGCAACTTAGAAAATAACTGGGATGAATATATTGAAAACATTCTACCTTTAGGCATTTCTAATTTATTTCTGTTTGATGGAGAACAAGTTAAGGAATTAGCTGAGTTAGATACTCCTCCTCCTGCTGTAGTTGAAGCAATTAATAATTTGTTGGGCTTAGAATTGGCAGAGAGGCTATCTGTCGATCTGTCAGTTTTGGTTAATCGAAAACGCAAAGCAGTAGCTAATAAAGCACAGTTGTTAACTATAGAAGAAATTGAGCAGAAGTTAGTAGTTAAAAAGGATAATAAGCAGCAGTTACAAAAAGATTTTGCAGAGATAGAAAAAAAATTAAAGCAGACTCATAAACAACGCGATCGCGCTAAAAGTAAATTCAATCAGCAAGGTGGTAAAATTGCAGCGACTAGAGAAGTAATTGAGGCTAAAATTCAAGATTTTAATAGTCAGTTGGAACAGAAAAGACAGGAATTGATTAAAGTAGCTGAAAGTAGTTTACCCTTGGGGTTAATTGTACCTTTATTAGCTAATGCCAAGAAGCAAGGAGAAGAAGAAGTTAAATCCCAGCAGTTTAAGCAAGCACAAGTTGTTCTAAAGGCTAGAGATCAAAAGTTATTAAATTATTTAAATAGCATTTCTTTATCAACGGAATCAATTAACAAAATAGAATTTTTTATCGCCACAGAAAATAAAACTATTGCAGATTCTATTAAAGCTACGGCAGATAGTTATTTGGATTTAACAGAAAAGCAATTACAGCAGTTAATTAGTATTCCTCAAGATCGTTTGGCAATAGAAACTAAGCTATCTCAGAATATTATTAAGGAAATTGAACAGCTAAAAACTAAAATAAATATTACTGAAACTCAGTTAGCTAGTGCTGCATCTCCAGAAGATTATCAAAAATTGATTGATGCAGTGGAAGATGGAAAAGCAGCAGTGAGTAAATATAAAACCTTATACGATTTAGCTCAAGATAAACTGCAAAATATTGATAAAGAAATCGATCGCATCCAGCAAGACTTAAACCGTAAGCTAAAAAACTACAGTGAAGAAGCGATTGACAAAATTGGCGATGAACATATTATTAAGTCGGCAACTAAAGTACAAGAAACTCTTAAGCTATTTAAAGAAAAACTTACCCTCAAAAAACTTAATAAATTAGAAACTGAAGTCAAGGACTGCTTTCTATATCTGCTACATAAATCCAATTTAATTAACCGCGTGACAATTGATAGCGATCGCTTTAAACTAGAACTATACGATCGCGATGGTCAACTATTTCCCAAACAACGCCTCTCGGCTGGGGAAAAACAACTGCTGGCGATCGCATTTTTATGGGGTTTGGCTAGAGTTTCAGGACGTAATTTACCTATTGCCATCGATACACCGTTAGGCAGATTAGACTCTTCTCATCGTCATAACTTAGTCGAGCGGTATTTCCCTACCGCATCTCATCAGGTAATTTTGCTGTCCACCGATACAGAGGTAGGAGAAAAGGAAGTAACCATGCTACGCGAACAAGAAGCTATTTCTCAAGAATATTTGCTTGAGTATAATCCTAATACCCGTCAAACTATTGTAGAGAAAGGGTATTTTTGGTAGAACTTCCCTGTGGCAATGTTTATTATAAATTCACTAACAGCTAGATTCAGCAATGCTGTTTTTTTAAAACGCAACTGCATCTTAACAGTGCAAGGTCGCTTTGCACATAATTTTCCACTATGTATACATTATCATGTCAAGTAACAAGTAAGCAAGTATAATTAAATATAAAATGACTTATAATTTCAAATACTAATACCCATCCAACAAATCCGTAAAATATTAGGTGAACATTCAGACATCAGAATTAAGCCAACTATACGAGCAAGATTATTTTCTGTGGTTAGAAAAAACTACAGAACTTTTAAAGGCACGCAAATTGAATCAATTAGATTGGGAAAATTTAATCGAGGAAATAAAAGATTTGGGTAGGAGTGAAAAACGGGCGGTTGTTAGCTTTCTGAAGCAACTAATCAAACACTTGTTACTCTACAATTATTGGCATTCAGAAAGGGAATGCAGTGGTCGAGGTTGGTTAGAAGAAATTAGTAACTTTAGGTTTGAACTGTCGCAATATTTAGATTCTAAGACTTTAAAAAACTACGCAGAACAAGAATTAGAAACTATTTATAATAGAGCCAGAAAAGAAGCAGTACTTAAATCGAAAATAGCCGATATGCCTCTTGAGTGTCCTTATTCTCTTGAGCAAATCTTAAATGATGATTTAGAGTGATAAAGCGATCGCAACCATGATTTTTTATTCAGGAAATACTTTAGACAAATCTAAATTAACGTCATTAAAATCAGGAAGATTAATTGTTTCGTTTGATAAGATAATTTGTTTGGAACGATAACCAAATTGACCTTTATTGTCTTGAAAAGGTTGACTATAAACTTCAAGATTATTATCGACCAGATTAAAGATCCAGTAGTTACTTATTCCTGCTTCTGCGTAAAGAGATAATTTTGTTTCTCGGTCATATTTTAAAGTAGAGTCGGCAATCTCTATCAATAGTAAAATATCCGCAGCAAGAGGATGGGATGATAAATAGTTATTGTCTTTTTTGGTGGCTATAACTAGATCTGGTTCAGGTTCACTATCGGGAGGGATGATAATTGGCTCTTGTCCTCTAATATTAGCGCGATCGCCCAAAGATAGAATTAATTCTTTGAGCAGCAGAGAATTACAAACAGAATGAGGTGTTCTTTTAGGTGACATTTTAATTATTTCGCCCCTTATTAATTCAACTCTGTCGTTTCCAACAAAGAAGCCCCAATCTATTAAGCGATGATATTCATCGACGGTAAATTTAAATTTTTTGCGAGTAATTGCAACCATAAGAAAGATCGATTTAACCGAGTTAATTTATTATATCTTTGGAAAATAGTAAAAATTACCGCTAAATAATCAGCCAAGGGCAGTTTAGGATAGAGATAGCAATAATATAGGTTTTAGTTTAATCAAAAATGAAAAAGCTGCTTGCCAACTGGCGCAACTCTCCTTGGTTAGCAAGTAGCTCTTTAGACACTCGTTACGCTCTAATTGAAGCTTGTCTAATTGGATTATTTTCTGCCCTAGCAGCAGTATTACTCAAGCAGGGTATTAGCTGGTTGGGGGGATGGCGCATTCAGACAGCCAATTTATATGGGGCAAAAATTGTCTTGCCTTTGGTGGGATTAATTTTAGGCACTTTGGCAGGAGTCGTAATTGAACTATTGTCACCTTCGGCTGCGGGTGGCGGTATTCCCCAGGTAAAGGCAGCGTTAGCTAAGTATCCCATTGTCTTAAATTTGCGAACAGCTTTAGTTAAGACTGTGGCAACTATTTTGATTATCGGTGGCGGTTTTACTTTAGGTCGTCGAGGTCCTACAGTCCATATCGGGGCTGCTTTAGGGGCGCAGGTTAGTCGTTGGATTCCTAACTCCCCCACAAACCGCCGTCAAATGATTGCAGCAGGGGCAGCAGCGGGGTTAGCAGCAGGCTTTAATACTCCTATTGCTGGGGTATTATTTGTCGTCGAAGAGTTGATGCGAGATATATCTGGTTTGACTTTAGAAACAGCGATCGCAGCATCATTTACTGGGGCGGTTGTCTCTCGCGTCTTGGGTTCTGCCGATCTTAATGTTCCTTTAGCGGTACTAGATTCTACCCGTCGGGGCAGCTTTGCTGTTCAAGAAATTCCTTTTTATATTGTCTTAGGTATCCTAGCGGGTATTTTAGGGGGTATTTTTAACCGCTCAATTATTAAAGGGATAAAGTTTAGCCGTGGTTTACCTTTGCCTGTGCCTTTACGTATTGGTTTAGCAGGATTGATTTCAGGAATAATAGGGGCTTGGCTACCACCATTTTTTCATGATAATGCAGGTTTGCGAGAATTACTGATAGTAGGTCAATTTACCTGGCAAACTACCGTGTTGATATTCGTCGCCCAATTCTGTCTGGTAATTTTGGCATATAGTGCGGGAGCGCCAGGAGGCTTGTTTTCCCCTGCTTTAGTTTTGGGTTCGGCTTTAGGATATTTAGTTGGGATTGTGGAGGTAGCTTTGATTGGTTCAGAATCTCCCTATACTTTTGCTTTGGCTGGCATGGGAGCTTTTTTTACCGCAGTTGTCAGAGTCCCCATTACGGCAATTGTGATTATCTTTGAGATGACGGCGGATTTTAATTTGGTTTTACCTTTGATGATCACTTCAGCAGTAGCATATATAGTCGCCGAAAGTGTCTCCCAAGGTTCTTTATATGAACACTTGCTTCTAGCCAGTGGCATTGAGCTAACAGAAGAACATCCCCAAAACGACTTTATGAACCAGCTTACCGCCAATGACGTAATGCAGTCACGGGTGGAAACTTTAGCTAGTAATCTTGCTTTGCCAGAGGTAATTAAAACCATGTCGCGATCGCATCACCGTGGTTTTCCTGTGGTAGAAGAAGGTAAGCTGGTGGGCATGATTACCCAGTCAGATATTCCCAAGGATAGTAAACAAACCGAGTCTAGTTTACTCAAGGATATTATGACTTCAGGGCCAATTACGGTTAGCGCCCAAACTTCTTTGGCTGATGTTCTCTACCTGCTAAACCGCTACCAGCTATCTCGTTTGCCCGTAACAGAAGGGTCAAAGCTTTTGGGCATAATCACCCTCAGCGATATTATTAAAGCCGAAGCCAAACAGCTAAACTACGATCATCAACCACGAGCCAGATTTGAGCCTTCCTATGTAGTTTATCAAACTCGCTCTCCTGCCATAGGTAAGGGCAGAATTTTATTACCTATTGCTAATCCCCAAAATATTGCGCCACTGCTAGAAATTGCTGGGGCGATCGCTCTTTATCATCAATATGAAATAGAGTGTGTGGCAGTGATCTGTGTTCCTCAACATCTGCATCCTGCCCAAGCTGAAGTAGAAACAGATAATTATCGTCAGTTGATGAAAGACTTGGAAACCTGGGGCGAAAAATCAGCTATCTCTGTGCATACACAAATTCGTGTAGCTACCGACGTGAGTGAAGCAATCTTAGAAACTATCGGCAGAGAACATATTGATTTACTAATAATGGGCTGGAAGGGCAAAACTTCGGGAATTGAATCGATCTTTAGTAATTTAGTTGACTCTGTAATTCAACAAGCACCCTGCGATTTGATGTTGGTGAAACTGGGTGCGTCTGCCCATGCCTTCCCTAAAGAACTTTATTTACGACACAAGTGGCTAATTCCGACAACAGGAGGCGATCGCCTTAATAAATTGTTGACCATTTTACCTGCTTTAGCTACCTTGGATTCTCTCCCGCCCAAATTACAGCTATGCCAAGTATTTCCTCGCGATCAAACCCAACCTCCCACCCCTGACTTTCACAAGGCTGCGAAGTTAGTTCGCAAGGCGATGAATTGCCCAGTCATACTTTTATCAATTTCTGCTTACTCAGTATCAGATGCGATTATCAATTTAACTAAACGTAAAAAATATGGCTTAGTTATTTTGGGAGCAAGTAATGAAGGATTACTGCAAAATGTAGTTAAAGGAAATATTCCCGAAGCGATCGCTAGACACGCAGATAGTACAGTAATTATTTTTCGTAGTTCAGGGCGATAAAGTGATCGAAAACACAGATTATTTTATTTATCCGATCCAATATTGGAATAAGAAAAAAAGAGAGTAAACAAATCTTATTTTTCTTTAGATTCTCTTAATATTTACCTTTTCTAAATAGCAGTGATTTTAGAGTAAGGTTAGGGTTTGTTGATATAAGTGTCGCCTATTTTGATGATTTGCTGACATTAATAAACTGTTATTTATATAGAAATATAAGTATCAACAAACAGACAAAGTTTTAAATATTTTTTTGTTCAATTGTATTACCGTAAATAAAAATCATGAATAACAATAGTTCTTGCCCTTGTTGCTCCACTTCCATGTTGCTCCACTTAAGCAATCGGCGTAGTTTTTGGTTTTGCAATCATTGCCGATTAGAGATGCCCAACCTAGATAATAAAAGAAAAAACAGCCAAAAAAACACAGTTCAAATTAATACTTCTTCTCTCCAAGCTGCAATTACAGCTAACAAATCATTAGAAATAGTAGCTATTTAAACCACATCCAGTTTGAAACCAGGAGTTTTTAAGTTGACTGTTCGTAAGTAGCAAGTAGCAAGTAGCAAGTAGCAAGTAGCAAGTAGAAATTATATCCTGCTGTTTGACCAACGGTCACAGCAGGCTCCGTCCGTTTAGAAGTCCCCGTGCTGTTCCGTTTAGGAACAGCTTCATGCGGGACGTGGCGGAGTAATCTGTGACTAGCTCAATCTCCGATTCAAAAACTACGGTTTTCGTTTGACAGACGGGGTTTAAATAAAAGTTAAGCAAAATTTAATAATTGGTGTTCTAGAATCAGTTTAATGATTGTCGAGTGCCAATTATTTTTTATAGCATTACGTACGAACGTCAAGACATTTGGTCAAATTACTACTTTTTACTTTTTACTTTTTACTTTAAAGTTTAGGTTTCCAGTTTGGCTTATGATAATTGATGTAATGATTTGAACAGAGTCAAGATCATGCCAGTCAAAGAAGATACAGTTAGTTCTCTTTTAGAACCTTTTCAACGTTTTGGCGTAAATCTGGGTTTAACTAGAATTGAAAAACTACTGGCTGCTCTAGGAAATCCACAAGCTAAAGTACCGATTATTCATGTTGCAGGAACAAATGGCAAGGGATCTGTATGCGCTTATCTGTCTTCGATTTTGACGGAAAGTGGTTATCGAGTCGGACGGTATATTTCCCCTCATTTAGTAAACTGGACTGAAAGGATTTGTCTTAATGAGCAAGAAATAAGTACACCCGATTTAGTTGAAGTGCTACAAGAGGTTGAACAGGCTATTGACCCTGACTCCCAAAGCCCAACTCAATTTGAAGTAATTACCGCAGCAGCTTGGCTTTATTTTGCTAAATCACAGGTGGACATTGCCGTAATGGAAGTAGGGTTAGGTGGTAGACTCGATGCTACTAATGTTAGCGATCGCCCTTTAGTTAGTATTATTACTTCCCTAAGCAAAGAGCATTGGCAGCGTCTTGGTCCTACTGTAGCTGATATTGCCAGAGAAAAAGCAGGAGTGCTTAAAGCAAATTGCCCTGCTGTTGTTGGTCAACTTCCCCCTGAAGCTAAACAAGTAGTAGTGGAAAAAGCGCGAGAATTAAACGCGCCGATCGCCTGGATTGAGCCAGCCCAAGAAATTAATCTACCAGCACAAACTGATGCTCGCTGGGCAAAATACCAAGATATTAAATATCCCTTGCCCCTATTGGGAAAAGTGCAGTTAAGTAATTCGGCGATCGCGATCGCCACGATTAAAATTTTACAGCAGCAGGGTTGGTATATTCCTGAACTGGCGATTCAAACGGGAATGAATAAAACCCGTTGGCTAGGCAGACTACAGTGGACAACCTGGAAAAATCATCCCCTGTTAATTGACGGGGCGCATAATTCTGCTGCTGCGATCGCTCTTAGAAGCTATATTGATACTTTAAACCAGTCTGTAATTTGGGTTATGGGTATGCTAGTTACCAAAGACCACGAAGACATATTTGAAGTACTTTTAAAACCTCAAGACGAACTATATTTAGTTCCCGTCCCCGATCATAGCAGTGCTGAACCTGCAAAACTGGCATCAATAGCTCAACAGGTTTGTCCCCATTTAAGTAACTGTAAAACTTACGACAGTGTTTTCCCTGCTTTGGATCTGGCAGTTGATTCTGCTAATAACTCAGCAACAGAACCCTTAATTGTTTTGTGCGGCTCTTTATATTTAATTGGTTACTTGTTTAAAAACTCAGATATTTTTTAGCAACTGTATTTTTTCAGCTAAATTTAAAAAGACTACCGTGAGGGAGACAGTCCTGAAGAAGACTGTCCAAGAGGAGAAGGCGTTATAGTATTAGACTTTGACTTTTCTTGACTGCTCGGAATTTCTACAGAGGAATTATCTCCTAGCGGACTAGTCAGACTACTACCTGATGAACTATTTTCTAACGGACTAACCAGACTATTTGAGCTTGAACTATTAAAATTATTACTAGAGGATGGCTGACTATAGTTGGGAGTCATTGACTGAGCATTTTCAGCAGCCATGTTTTCTCCAATTGATTTATTTCTTTCAACGCTAGAATTATTATCTCTCAAAGGACTTTCTGGGGAAAGACTCGAACCTCCTAAAGATTTAATAGTTTTAGGTGGATTTGAATATGTACCAGTAGGAATCCCTTCTTTAAAATCATTATTAATTTCTACCCTACCGCTACCTGCTGCTGGAGGCGGGACGGAGATAATCTTCTGCTCGTCTTCTCTATTAGACTTTTCATAGGGATTGTAATCTTGCGCCGTCTTTTGAGAATTTTTTTCGTCTGGGGCAACATTCTCGCTATAAAAACTGTTCAAGGCCCCAGCTAAAATTAAAGCAGTTGTAGATAACAAGAGGATACCGATGATAACTAGTCGTCTGCTTGAATTATTTTTCATTACATTTGACTTTTATTATATTACTGGCAAAAATCTTGATTGGCTTTTATAGCATTAAGTAACCATAAAATAACCGATTATTTTTAACCAGTCAAGCTTGGTAACTTTCAATATTTTCAGGGGATAGTTTCCGTAAGATAGGAAGAGCGCGATCGCTCAAACCACCCAAATCTTCAACTAAGACTAAATATTTATTAGCATCTAAATAGTCACGATAAGGAACGGTGTCACTTTTTGTATCCATTGCCCAACCAACACCACCACCCACAAAAACGCTGCCCATAGCACCACCAATAGCACCCAAAATACCGCCTACTATATGATTTCCTGGTTCTCCCGCCCAATCTAAATTGTCTAATCCCGCGATCAGGTTAAACACATATCCACCAATAAAACCAAAAGGAACAAGCCAATATGCCATAAAGGTGGCACGATTCTTAGCTTGCCTCATAGGATCGATAAAGCCAAGCTCATCGGCAGTTTTGTAGCCTCTGCCGGCGATCGCAATCTTATTCAAGGGAATACCTGCCTTTTCTAACGCTGTATAAGCTTCTTCGGCTTGGAAGCGATCGGGTAAAACAGCAATTAGATAATTCATTGATTAATTCTCGATTAAACCATACGTCATACTAAATCCTAGCTCACTCAGGTATTTCTCTACCGTTTTTGACTAAATACTATAAACTTTGGGACGTAATTTGCTTACGTTCACGTGAGTTCGACAAAATTAAAAAAGGGCGACTAGAGGATTTATGCTAATTTTTCAAATAGGGTAGCAAGAACAGTATTGGAAAAGAGAAATCCTTCAGGATCGTTGAGGCGCAATTTACCCTGCAGCGGAGGATATAGTGAATTTCGATCTTTTAAATTAATCAACTGTTCTTGTTTATCTAATATTTCTATCCATCCCTGACGATAATATGGCTTGATGCAAGACCAGATTTTTTTTGAGATATCTGGTTCAAATTGTTCTAAATCAATACCTTCTGCTAAACGCAAACCTAGCATTAAAGTTTCGAGTACATAGTCTGTGGCAGATATTTCTGGCGCATCAATAATTGCTCCTGCTTCTAGCCAAGCATAGTATTCTCGGCGAGTTTTAGGGCGAGAAAATCTTTTCCCTGCAACATAGCTAGCTGCACCCATACCAAAGCCATAATAAGGTTTATTTTCCCAATACACTCGATTATGACCACACTGATAACCTGGTTGAGCATAATTGGATATCTCGTAGTGCTGGTATCCTGCCTTGGTTAAAGTTGCTTGTGTCAGCCGATACATCTCGGCAGCGTCATCATCATTAGGTAAAGGAGTTTTTCCTGGCTGATATTGTTTACCAAAGGCGGTGACTGGTTCAAGTACTAGATCGTAACAGGAAAGATGCTTAGGCGCGATCGCGATCGCCATTTCTAGGGATTTCAGACAATGTTCTAAGGTTTGATGGGGTAAACCTGAAATTAAATCTAAGCTGAAGTTATCAATTTCTAGCTGTTTGATTATTTCTATAGATTGCATTGCATCAGCTAAAGTATGAGAACGTCCACAAACTTTAAGCAACTCCTCATCAAAAGTCTGTACTCCCAAGCTAAAGCGATTTAGCCCTGCTTCTAAATATCCTAATAACCGATCGCGATCAAAAGTACCTGGGTCGATTTCCATTGATACCTCCGCGTTATCAGCAATACCAAAATGAGACGCGATCGCCTGTATAATTTGTGTTAGCTGCTGTGGAGATAATAAAGAAGGTGTGCCACCACCAAAAAAAACTGTTTGTAAAGGTTCTTCGGTTGATGGTGTTAGTTGAATATCTTTGATTAAGGCAGCAATATATTCCTCTACCATTGTAAATGCGGATTTCCCCCCCGAATTTCCCACTACTGAAATCGGAAAATCGCAGTAAAAGCAGCGACGACGACAAAAAGGGATATGAATATAAGCAGCAGTAGGAGCTAGATCTAAGACAGTGGTTACTAAATTAGGATTTAAATTAAGTCTGGTTAAAGATCTATTTTTAGCCATTACTAAATATTTCAACACCTGAATAATTATCTTGAGTATAGTTCTTGAGAAATTATTGATATTGCTAATTCAGATCGAAAACGTATATATAGCTTAATTTTCAAGCTAAATTCTCTTAGTAAAATTAATTTGACAATATTAAGAACTCCCTCCAATTTTTTACACTATTACCGAGAATTTATTACAGTAAAGAAGAAATACATCTTTATCATAATATTCAACTAAGACAATGGTTGATGCCATCATAATTATCATTTGCATTATCGCTGCCGTAAACATCGGATTTGATGGGTTACAGTTGCTTCCTCCTGATATCTTGCAAGGGGTATCAAATATCGAAGCCTTGCGCTTCGTGATTGCTGGCTTTGCTGCCATAATTGGTCTGGGCATTGGAGTCGCCGTACAGACTACCTATCGTCGTCTAGAGCAGCAGATTCGCAACACTAAAATTGAGATTATCATTACCAGAGCGATCGGGCTAGTTATGGGTTTACTGGTAGCCAACTTAATGCTGGCACCGATGTTCTTATTACCCATACCCAAAGAACTAAGCTTCTTTAAACCCACTGTAGCGGTATTAGGTAGCGTCATGTTCTCTTATTTAGGTATTAGTTTAGCTGATACTCATGGACGAACTTTTTTACGCTTGATTAATCCCAATAGTATTGAATCAATGCTGGTAGCTGAAGGAACTTTAGAAGCTATGCCTACCAAAGTTCTCGATACTAGCTGTATCATCGACGGCAGGGTGGAAGAACTGCTTAAAACTGGTTTTTTAGAAGGGCAGATACTTATTCCTCAGTTTGTGCTGCAAGAATTACAAAATCTGGCTGATGCTAGCAACTCCCAAAAGCGGATTCGCGGTAGACGAGGTTTAGATATTCTTAATCAGATGCAGGAAAACTATCCTAATCGCATTGTGATTAATCAGGCTGATTATGAGGATATAGATACGGTTGATGCCAAGCTAGTCAAATTAACCCAAGAAATTAGCGGTACTCTTTTGACCAACGACTACAACCTTAGTAAAGTTGCTAATCTACAAAAGGTACAAATTCTCAACATTAACGATCTTGCTCGCTCATTACGTCCTGTTTATCTTCCTGGAGATAATCTAGAGCTTAAAATACTTAAGCAAGGAAAAGAACCAGAACAAGGGATTGGCTATTTAGAAGATGGCACTATGGTAGTAGTAGAAGAAGGGAGTGATTTTGTCGGTGGAGAGATACAGGCAGTAGTCACATCTTCTTTACAAACCTCCGCAGGCAGAATGATTTTTGCCAAACCCCAGTCTGAATCTGAATCGGAAAGCTATTCTAATGCAGTTGGTTAATTCGGCGTTGCTGATTTGAAGTATGATGTACAGAATGTTTTGGTTTGTAGCTATTAGCTCTTAGCTTTTTTGATTAAACAACAAAAAAAAGTAGCAAGCTACAAAAGTCTTGATGAAACTTGATAAAGCAACTAGTTTTATCAATACCAATGCGCTTTAAAAAACATTCTGACTTACTACTTTTTACTTCTTACTTTTTACTTTTTACTCTACCCACCATATTCCCAACCAGTACTGGAGAGTAATAACTGATCGCCTTGGCGATGAATACCAGAAGCAATTACCTCGCCGACATATACAGTGTGATCTCCTTGTTCAACCGTGCCGACTACTTTACATTCAATGTAACCCAGAGAGTCTTTAATAATCGGACAGCCTGTTTCTTCTCCTTCATAAAATTCCACGTCTTCAAATTTGTTACCAACGCGGGTTTTGGGTTTAAAGAAAGATGCCGCTAGGTCTTTTTGTCCTGCCTCTAGGAAGCTGATGCTGAATACTTGGGTATTCTCGATCATTTTATGGGAAACCGTGCCTTTCTTGACGCAATTAACTACCAAAGGCGGTTCAAAAGATGATTGCATCAACCAGCTTACGGTAAAACCATTCATTTCCTCCCCTTCTTTAACGCCACAGATGTAAAGTCCATGAGGGATTTTACGTAACATTGTTTTTTTTGCCTGTTGATCTAACAAAAGTTTTGCTCCTTAATTTAAAATTGTTTCGCAATAGTCTATCAAGCGGTCATAACTAGAAAAACTGCCTTTAGTTAGAAATATTAATTTTAAGTATAATCTTAAAGATGAAAAATTCAGCCATCAGACTTATTGGTTTAACAGGAGGAATTGCCACAGGAAAAACTACGGTGTCGAATTATTTGGCAGAGGAATATAATTTGCCTGTATTGGATGCGGATATTTATGCCAGGGAAGCCGTAGCAAAAAATTCACCTATTTTACAGACTATTTTTGCTCGTTATGGAGACAAAGTAAAGTTAGCTAATGATAACCTCGACCGCTCTAGTTTAGGAGAAATTGTTTTTAATGATGCCCAAGAAAAGCAGTGGCTAGAAAACCAAATTCATCCCTATGTTCGCGATCGCTTTCAGCAAGAATTACAGTATACTTTAAACAATACGGTCGTGTTAGATATACCTTTGTTGTTTGAAGCTAAGCTAACAGATACGGTGACAGAAATCTGGGTAGTTAGTTGCGATCGCGCTTTACAAATTGACCGTTTACAGCAGCGCAATAATTTATCTCTAGAACAGGCTCAATCGAGAATTGACAACCAGCTTCCTCTGGCAGAAAAGGTTGCAGCAGCCGACGTTATTCTACATAATAATGCTGATTTGACTTGTCTATACGCTCAAGTAGACACGGCAATTAACAAAAAAAATTCGTTACAGTAAAGTTTTACAACAAATCTATTTTCTGCATAAAACGGTAACAATAGTTACAGAAAAATATATTATAATAAAATAACAAGGCAATAATTTTTCTCGATATTTTAGATGAAAAGTTTTTCTTGTCTACTAGAACAGAGGCAATTGGTCTTGTATTAAAAAAGAAGTAGCATACTTACTTGTTTATTAGGAAGAATGTAAACCAGATCGAGTTTAAAATCTCGTAGTCGCAAATATTTAAAATTTAAAAGTAAAAAAAATATCTATAGTTCATGTTAGAGGTATAAAAAATGAAGCTACAGTTTAGAGGAAGAACTTATGAAGCTCCCCATTTAGAATGGGATGTAAGTGAAGGTGAAGTTGGTGGACTATATCGTGGCAAGCCTTGGAAAGTTCACCATTTAACAGAAAAGCACCGTCATAGCAACCAACAGACAGGATTAACCTATCGAGGAGTCCACTACACTAAAGTCTAGTACCGCTGTGCGGAAGTCACAAAGGCGTACTTCCGTATATTGTCAGAAGTTAATTATAAGGCTTCTGAGATTTACTTACGCTTACGTCTAATAGTTAAACTAGAGGCATTTAGTTTGGATGCCTCTATATTTATTATTTATCTTTAACAAATCAAACTAAATAAATCTTGTTAACTTTGGCTATTATTATGAATATTTTTAACTGTAAAGAAAATAATGAATAATCTATCTTGTTATTCAACTAGTAGCAGGAGAGAATACCAGCTACTAGTTGAAACAGAAATTACTGCTTGTCATCATAGACCTAAGCTACCTCGGCACACATTATCAGTAGAAAGCCAGTCCCATAGAGGACAAAGCAACATCGAGCAGATTAACTATGTTTATAGGACGTTTCTAATTAAGCCATCTCAAGCTGAAGAAGCTAGTTCTGCTTATGATATTTTAAAATATCAGTTAAGCGATCGGTCGGCTACGCGACAGCGTAATCGCCATGCACAACAAAAACATCTAGAAAACTTGCTCTGTAACTTGCAGCATCGTCTGCGGGTAGCAAAAAATCAAGGAAACAACCAGCTAGTATTTATTTTGCAAGAAGAGTTTAGACAGTTGCAAACCAGCGTTGGCTTAAGTTGAAAATATTGAGTAACGTCAGTTCGGGTTAAGACAATTTCGAGGATGACCTTGCCAAGAAATATTATTTTCAGCTAGCAAAATAACAAGAATTTGAGCTTATTCCAAACTCAGGTTATTAAGTATTAGTACTGAGGTATTGACGTAAACGAAATAAGCTAAGAGTTTGTCCCAAATTAAGAGGCAAAGCTGAAATACCTTCCAAGCGGGACTGTAGCCAGCCATCACCCCAGTGCCATTGGTGATATCCATCTATGCCTTTACTTAGTATTAGGCGTAGACAGTTATCTTCAACCATCTCTACTTGATGTTCAACTTTTATTAATCCCAAAGAACTAATAAAAGTATCTCCTTTAGTTAATTGACCCGATAGAGAAGTAAAGTTTTGTGGCCACATCCATTGCTTAAGGCGATCGCTTTCTAGTAAGCTTTCTCTAATGTTTTTTTCCGAGGCGTTTACTTCGATTCGCAAATTGCTTTGCTGAAAATTTCCTAACATGATTTGCTTAATCTTATTTTTTATTTACTTTTTGAGGTTTAAATTTTGTCAGTAAAAAATTTCAATCTCGGAAGCTGTCTATATATATTGTAAGAAAACTACCTACTACTTGCTACTCACTACTTACTTTATAAAGTCTGAGGTATTTTCATCAACAATGCCAAGACTATAGGTAAGGTAACAAAGCTTATCAGAGTAGATGTAACAATTGCCCTGGCAACCAAATCTTTATCGCCACCAAACTCGCTTACCAGCACAAAAGAATTAACTGCCGTAGGCATGGCACTTTGCAAAATTAGTACCTGTAAATTTAAACTATCTAGCTGTAATAACCTGCCAAAACAATAAGCAATTAGAGGAGCAATGACTAGACGGGCAATGGCAAGTACAATTTCTTTAATTCTTGGTTGGAAACGAGTCTGGGATAATTGCATTCCCAGTAAAATCAAGGCAATAGGAATTGCTGCTGCACCTAACTGCTGAATGCCTTTATCCAATTCCCAGGGTAGTTTAAGGGAAAATAATCTTAGACTAATGCCAAATAAAATTGCCCAAAGCAACGGTAATCGTAAAGTTAACTTAAAACCTTCAATTAAGCCCTTGCCACGAATAATAGCAGGACCAAAACAAAAGATGAGAAAACTAGACCCCAGCATATAGATAATTGCCCTGTCTAGTCCTGCTGCACCCAAAGCAAAAGTCGCCACAGGTAATCCCATATTGCCATTATTAGGAAACATAATAATAGCGGTAATTGCTCGGCTAAAGGTGGGATTTAAGCCAAAAAATTTACTAATTAGCCAAACTAGACCATATAAAGTTATGGAGGTTAAGGCAAATCCTAGCAATAGTTTGCTTGAACTTGCTAAAGATAACTTGGTGCGATAAAGACCATTAACTACTAGTGCTGGAGATAAAGTATATAAAGTTAGCTGAGACAGGGTTGAACGCTGTAATGGTAAAGTACGACCGACGATAAAACCGATTAAAATAATTAAGCCTACAGGTAAAACAGCAGGTAATAAGGTCATCATATATAAATCATTAGATAACTTTATATCTATTTTTAATTATTAAACTGTAGCTTTGAAATCCAGATTACGTATAATTGTCAAGGGGTTTAATCTTTTTTTTATCATTGCTCGCTCCAAGTTATGCTTCCCAGTGGGTATTTTATTTTGTTATGGTATTTGTAACCAATAGAAACATTTTCTCCCCTTTGATGTGCATGGTTGCTATGTATCCTTTCAAACCAAAAACACAGGACACTGTTTACCTCAAGAGTGTCTGGGAAACTATTAGCTATGTTAGTTGTCCCTATGCTTTTAACTTTCATATGCACACCACCGCCTCAGATGGTAGACTAACACCATTATCCCTAGTGCAACAGGCGATCGCTATTGGACTTCAAGGCTTTGCGATTACAGACCATCATTCGGTAAACGGCTATCGACAAGCCGAACAATATCTTTCGGATCTAGGTTTAAAAGGTAAAGTAGAAAACCTGCCTCACTTATGGACAGGGGTAGAAATTACATCTAAATTGCTAGAGGTAGAGGTACATATATTGGGTTATGGCTTCGATCCCGAACATCCTTCTTTAGAGCTATATCTTCAGGGAGAAAAGCCTTTAGGCAAAGATGCAGCAGCTAAACAGGTAATTGATTGTCTTCACCAAGCTGGAGGCTTAGTAGTATTAGCCCATCCTGAACGCTATCGTCGTTCTGGAAACCGATTAATTCCAGCAGTTGCCGAATTAGAAATTGATGGTGTGGAGACTTACTATGCTTATGATAATCCTAGAATCTGGAGACCTAGCCCTAATAAAACTAAAAACGTGCAAGAATTAGCTAAAAAACACCATCTTTACAGTACCTGTGGCACTGATACTCATGGATTGAGTCTCTTACAAAGAATATAGCGATGAATTTACATTTAGTATTGATTTTAGGCGTTGCTGATTTGAAGTATGAAAGAAATTGAAAAGTAATTTGTTCGTAGCTATTAGCTTTTTAATCGATCTGCTCAATCGTTAAAACGATATAATTATATCTGGACTCAGCAACGCCTGATTTTAAAAATATTAAAATACTGTAAATAAATAATTAGTCTCTGGCTATTTGCGATCTAACCAAACTATCTTGATCGATAAAACTTTGAGTATGCTTTTGAGCTAATACCAGTAATTCTGTTGTTTTAATCGGTTTGCTAATAAAATCTGCTGCACCTGACATTTTTGCTTTAATTCCTTCTATTAAGTTTTCTTGTTTACGCAAGATGATAATTGGTATATGTTTTATGGCTGGCATTTTTTTCATTTGAGCGCAAAGCTCATAACCATTTACATCAGGCATTGCTGCATTCAAAAAAACTAGAGCTGGCTGGGTTTTCAATAGCACCATTAAAGTTTTTGCTGCATCATTTACGGCAAGAACACGATAGCCAGCAGGATTTAAAATTTGCGTAATATTTTGACAGACATGGGGGTCATGATCGACGCAGACAACTAAAGGCAAATCTAGTTCTTGAATATATAGTCGCTCTCGATCTTGATATTTTGCTTGATTATCGATCTCAGTTGGCGAAAAGTATAAGTTTGCTAATTGCCGATCGGGAATTTGCTGTAAGGCGATCGCTTTATTTTTCAGATGTGGAATTAAAGATTTAGTTAAACTAAGGATATCTTGTTTAGTTACTATGGCTAAATCTCTAATAGTTTTTTTGCCATTAATCAAGCCAAACAACTGCGGGTAAGTATCTAAATCCACTGTTTTCCTAAGCTTGTTTATGTCTTTGATTACAGGTGATAAATTAGGCGAGCAATTATCTATATTTAGACCTTTCCAGTCACTAATCAATAATTCAAGCTGGCTAATAGTTTTTTTATATTCAATTAAGATAATTGGTTTTTTAAAAAGAGGACTTCTAAGAATAGCCCCCATACTATTTTCTTTCGTCTCAAAAATTACTTTGATTTTATTTATCTGCTCGTCAGCTATAAAGCAATCAAATAATACTTCATTGACAATTTGTTGAATTACTTGTTTGGCTTGAGAAATACTTATTAACTGACGTTGATATAAAACAGAAACCAATAAATATTCCCACAGTTCAGAAATTTCTTGTTCTCTTAACCTAATATCTTGACAGTTAATTTCAGGACAAATTTTATTTGTCAAACGATATAATCTTCTAAATCTATGGATGCTACTGCTTGCCCAAATTAAATATCCTTTTTTAAAGTAAAAGCTCCAACTTTCTCCTGTAAATGTAGTCAGATATATTTTGCAAGTTTGTTGCAAATTAATCGCATTTTGAAACTGCAATTTAATCTCTTTGGTACTGGTAGCTTTCATACTTTAGATCGAACAACTAATAAAGGTCAAAATAAATTGATGTTTAAATATTTTAACAATTTAAATAATTTGAGAAAGCCGTAAAATTACTTTGATTTGGATAAGTTTTTAATAGGTGTCGAAATAGACGGTCAGTAACGCGAGTTCGTATTTAATAAAATTAATATTCTCTCTCTAATGTCTTCATTTTCTTTTTTTGTTCTGATGTCAAATGCTTTTGGCTAGCATCTTCTAAAGGCGATCGCTCAATCTTTATACCAATTCTCAAATCTAGCTCAATACATGACCAAATTATTGATTAATACAATCTAATTGCGCTAATTTTCATAAGCTCCTAATGTTTTTAAAACACCGAAATTGGCTTTTGTTAAACCTTTAGTTCCTGTAATGTTCATAAATTCATAGGGTTTCTTAACTTTTAGGGTTTTTATACATTCACCAGTTTTTAAGTTCCACAAATTAATTGTTTCATCTTCGCTACTGCTAACTAAGGTGCAATTGTCAGGACTAAAAGCGATCGAATTAATTAACGCTTTATGACCATGCAAAATTTGGATACATTTTTTAGATTTTATATTCCATAGCTTAATATCGTAATCCTGATTATAGCTGGCTATTGTTTGACCATCATTACTAAAGGCAACCAATTGTGAATAGCCTTTATCTTCTCGTAATACAACTTGACATTCTCCAGTAGTCGTGTCCCAAAGTCTGATTGTTCGATCTGGACTGGTAGTAGCTAAAGTCTTATTGTCGAAACTAAAGGCAACTGACAAGACCCAACTTGTATGTTCGTCTAAAGTCTTCAAGCATTTTCCAGTGCTAATATTCCACAATTTGGCAGTTCCATCTAGAGAACCACTAGCCAACTGCCGATCATCAGGACTAAAGGCAATTGACCATATTTCTGCTTGATGTCCTTGTAAAGTTGTTATTGTCTGACCAGCTTGAATATCCCAAATTTTAATTGTTTTATCTTCACTGCTGCTTGCCAAAATTTGACCATTAAAACTAAAGGCGACAGAACGAACTACGGCTTGATGTCCAAATAAAGTTTTAATTACTTTGCCAGTTTGAATATCCCAAATTTTGATTGTTTTATCGCCACTACCGCTGGCTATAAGATTATTTTTGGCATTACAAGCAACAGAGAAAACCCAATTGGTGTGTTTATGTAAAATTTTGATTATCTTCCCAGTTTTGACATCCCATAGTCTAATTTTGTGATCGTGACCACCGCTAATTACGGTTTGACCATCTGAACTAAAAATGACAGAAAGTGCCTGATTATTATGTCCTTGAAAAGTTTTTACACATTGATAGGTATTGATATTCCATAGCTTTATGGACTGATCGTAACTGCCACTAGCTAAAATATTACTCTGTGAATTGAAGGCAATAGAGTTGATCATATTAGAATGTCCTTGAAAAACCTTAAGGCATTCTCCAGTATCAACATTCCATAGCCTTAAAGTTTGATCGACACTGCTACTAACTAAAAGATTGTCTCGGGGGCAAAAAGTGACTGCTAAAACCATGTTGTCATGTCCTCGAAAAATACTGAGACATTTACCTGTTTTTATATCCCACACTCTGACTGTTTGGTCTTTGCTACCACTGGCAAGCATTTGTCCATCAGGACTGACGCTAATAGATCTTACTCCCTTATCATCTCCTTGAAAAACCAGGAGACAATCGCCAGTTTTAATGTCCCACTGCTTAATTGTGTTGTCGTGACTGCCGCTAAAAAGTTTCTGACCATCCAAGCTAAAGGCTACTGACAGTATATAATCTGTATGTCCTGAAAAAACTTGAATACATTCACCTGTGCTGACTCGCCAAAGTCTTGCATAGCAGTCATCGCAGCCAGTAGCTAGAGTTTTACCATCATGACTAAATGCCACTGACCAAACTTCGTGTTCATGCTCATCTAAAGAATGCAGACATTGACCAGTACTAAGATCCCAAAGCTTGGCGGTACAGTCACAACTGCTGCTAGCAAGAGTCTTACCATCGGGACTAAATGCGAGGGAAACTACCCAGGCATTATGACCTGTAAAACTACGTATTGGCTGACCATCTGCTACTCTTCGTAATAGAATATTTCCTTTAGTATCTCCCGCAGCTAAGTATTTTCCATCAGGACTAAAAGCTACCGACCAAATCCCGCCAAAGTTTTCGGCAAAGACTGATTTGGATAAGTCTGCATTTTGGAAATTGACTTTCTGCAAGTGCGCTTGACGCAAATCTGCTTGCCAAACACATAAATTGGAAAAATCATAACCAGTTAAGTCAGTTTCTAACTGGCAAAACAAATTGATAATATTTCCTGCCCCATAGGATTTCTCTAGGGATGATTCCTGCATTGTTGCCAAAATTTTTCTTAAACAGGCTTCTAGATCTTTCTGGTTTCTTAAGGCAGCTAAAAGCCCATTAATAACTGGCTGAAGAATAAGGCGAATTTGATTTTCTCTGATGTAGTCTTTGGCTGTGGCTTTTATCAGGGCGTGATCGCGAAAAAGCTTGGGTTTTTGCGCCAAAATTTCTTCACAGACTACCTCAACAAGCTGGCTAGTTACATACTCCATAACTACAGGCTGCTGGGTAAAGCAAGAAGCACTCTTTTCAATTAAAGAACGTCTAGACAGAGATTCTAGGGCTTCTAATAACTTGATGAGAGTTACTGGTAAGACAAAATCTGCCTGCAATTCTGTCAAAGAAATTGGTTCACGAGCGATCGCCAGCCAGCGCATTATTTCTTGTTCCAAATCTGATAATCGCTCAAGCTGCTCATCTAAAACATCCCGAATATCACCAAAAACAGCCCGATCTTGACGTAAAAATTCAGCGATATTGCCAGCAAACAAATCTTGAATAGTAGTAGCTACTACCTTTAACGCTAGTGGGTTGCCTCCATAGCGATCGCTAAGAGCTTTTTGTTCTAACTTAGAGCCAGCAAGTCCCTTGAGTTTTAAAATTTCTTGCCCTTGCTTCAATCCCGCTAATTGCAACGAACGAACCAAAAGACCTGCTCCTTCCAAAGCAGCGACTTCTTTCGGCTTTTCTCTGGTTGTGATTGCAAGACAGCTAAAATGCTCGGTCGAGCCTACTCTACGTAAAAGTTCGCCATAGCCTTCATATCCTGGGCGATATTTTCCTACTCTGTTGCCACTATCTAAAAGTGATTCGGCATTATCTAGGAAAATAAGACAGCGAAAAGAACGTAAATACTCAATCAATAGGGTAATTTTATCGCCTAACCTTGAAGGCAAGTTAGCTTTTTCTTGTCCTTCAGAAAAAAATTCAATCAGGCTATCAATAATTTCGGCAACAGGTGGAGCATCTCGTAAAGATTTCCAAAGAATACAGTCAAACTTATCCTCATTTTGCTGAACAAACTTAACAGATAAAGTTGTTTTGCCTATTCCGCCCATTCCCACCAGTGCTATTAATCGACAGCGATCTTTTAAAAGCCAATTGGCTAAAGTCTCAAGTTCACTCGCGCGCCCGAAAAAGTGTTCTACTGAAATTGCTTCTCCCCAATCCTGGCGTTGATTAGGACGAGGTTTAGTATAAATTTCTGCCGTCAACTCTAAATTGAAAGCAATTAAAAATTTTTCCAGAGATCGCTTATCAACTCCTTCTTTGGCTTCTAGTACTTTTTTAATCGTGTTGATATCTAAATTAGCTATTTCGCTGATATTCTCGTAGGTATATCTTTCACCATAATTTTTCTGACATTCCGATTCATATCTGGCTGTTTCAAGTTTTTTTAGCCCTGCAGGCGTAAGAACGACACCTCGAATACGTTTTTGCTTTACTCTGCTCATTACTAATTACTCCAATTCTTGTTTTTTTGGTAGGCAATGTAGCAACTACTTAAATTCAAACCAGCGCACGTAAAGCATATATTTCGGCTCTGAAGCGTAAAAACAGAATATAAAGCGAGCAATTATTTTGATACCGTTTGACGGTACACTTTGTTTTCGAGAGTTGGGACTGTTTTCTCAAAACTAATTTAAAGTAAAAAGTAATGAGCAATATGAATATCATACCGCTCATTACTTTTCATTACCGCTAATAGGTAACTTTGATCGGAAACATTTTCTTGATTTTTATTGTTCTCTTAAGTTTATTTTGCTAGCTGCAAAATTTGGTCAGCAACAGCCATGCTTTCTTCATAAAGCATTTCTCTACCCCATCGCTGCAATTGTTGACCAAGCAGATTCTCAGTATTTTGATCGAATAAGGGAGTTACCTGCTCAATATAGCAAGATTGCGCTCCTCCACCAGCCTCCATTCTCATACAGCCTGTGGTACTCGAACACAACACCGTACAGCAATCAGCCTCTTCATTAGTTGAAGTCAAGCGCAAGCTTACCAAATCGCCAGGGATATCTCCCCAATCTGCGGTAGGAATACCAGCTAACTCTACTTCAATGGCGCGCTGTTTGTCGTCGGTGAGTTTTACTTTACGAATGTCATAGTCTCCGCCTTCAAATTGATATGCCACAGGAGTCCATTGAAGACGACTGGCTAACCAACCTAAAAACATTAATGCTTGAGAATGATTGCCTCGCTCATAATCAATTGTGACTTGATCGACTTCATAAATTGCCTTTCGCCTTTCTGGGGGATCGAAAGCAGCAGCACTTAATTCTTGCCAAGGAGCTAGTCTACGCCAGTTGATGTCCGCTAGGGCAGTATCTTGCTTAAGTAATTTCGCTAAGGATATTAGGTCAGCTTCGGGATGAACAAAGCTACTAGAATCAAAAATTACCGTGTCGCTAGCAGACACCAAACGCTGAAACAAAGGATGTTCGGGAGTTGGCGTGGCTTTCCACCAGACAAACTTGGGCAAGTCGGCAATCGCCAGCGCTGCAATAATTCCGCCGATTCTTTCTAAAGCTTCTGCTGTACCACTCAGGGTAATGTATTCACAGCAAACTAGAGTATTTTTACTTTGCTTGCTAATGGGACAGTATGCCGATACTTGAACTTTTACCCCTGTATCTTCTCCCAAGATCGGGCAAAGGGTAATAATGCGACAGGGATTAGATGCAGCGATCGCATCTGCGGTTGCTCCTTGAGAATCTGGGCTATAGCTAACTGCTGCGGTTTTATTTTCTAGAGTTAGCTTATCTTCTGCTTTGACTTGAGTAAACTGAGTTTGTAATTTGGTGATTAATGCCTCGTCCGTTTTACCAGTAACTTCCATACCATAAGCTTTTTGGGCTGCTTTGATTGCAGCTTCGGTTCTTGGTCCTGCAATACCGTCAATCGGACCGGTGTAAAATCCTAAAGATGCCAGCAGTTGTTGTGTACCGTCTGGCTCATAAACTATGAGGCTAAAAGTTGCTGCTCTAGTGACGGCTGCTGCATCCTCGTCGCCTCCTTGACTTTGCCAGAGCGATCGCAATTCTGCTTCAATTTCATCGATGGATACATCTTTTGGTGCTTGTAACGATACTATTGGTGAAACCATTTTTCATTTAACAATTATCATTTAACAATTATCATTTAACATCTAACAGTTCACTATTAACAGTTCACTATTAACTGTTAAAGTCTTCTCCAGCTTCGGCGATCGCTATTAAGCATCATTTCCGCTTCTTTGGGCTGCCAAGTTCCTGCTTCGTACTGGGGCATTAAACTCGGATCGCTAGGAGATTCCCAAGCGTTGATCAAGGGCATGACAATATTCCAGGCTGCTTCAACTTCATCAGCGCGGGTAAACAAAGTTTGATCCCCTAACATACAGTCAAGCAAGAGACGATGATAAGCATCAGCCGTCGCCATCCCAAAGGATGAACCATAGCTAAAGTCCATATTTACGGTTCTAGTACGTAGATCTGGCCCTGGAGTTTTGGCTTCAAACTTAAGGGATATACCTTCATTCGGTTGAATCCTCATTGTCAGAACGTTTGGACTAGTTTGCTGGGCCGCAGATTGAAAGATTAGTAAAGGTACTTCCCGAAAATGAATGGAAATCTCACTAACTTTTTTGGGCATTCGTTTGCCAGTCCGCAGATAAAACGGCACTCCTTTCCATCGCCAGTTATCTATCTCTAACTTTAACGCCACAAAAGTTGGTGTGATAGATTCTGGATTTACGCCATCTTCTTGGCGATAACCTTTAACAGGCTGACCTTTCATCCAACCTTCGGAATATTGCGCCCTTACTGCCGACTGGTCTAAATTGGCAGCATCAGAAATATGAGTAGCCTGAAGCACTTTAGTTTTTTCATTACGAATACTATCGGCATCTAGAGAGTTGGGAGGTTCCATCGCTGTAATTGCAAATAGCTGCATTAGATGATTTTGCAGCATATCTCGTAATGCACCAGAAGTCTCGTAATAACCTGCACGCTCTTCTACGCCAACGGTTTCAGCAACGGTAATCTGAACATGATCTACAAATTGCCGATTCCACAAAGGTTCAAAGATAGCGTTCCCAAAACGAAAGACTAAAATATTTTGGACGGTTTCCTTACCTAAATAGTGATCGATGCGATAAACCTGTTCTTCTTTGCAGACTCGCTGTACCGCACGGTTCAGAGATTGAGCAGAACTGAGATCTTTTCCAAAGGGCTTTTCAATCACAATCCGATTTTTGACCGAATCGTCCAGCATTCCCGCTGCACCCAACTGTTTTAAAGCTGGCTTAAAGAAATTAGGTGATACCGAAAGGTAAAAGATTCTATTGCCTCTGGTTCCTCTCTTTCCGTCTAATTCTGCCAGAAAACTCTTTAATTTTTCGTAGCTTTCCGCCTCGTCCATATTCCCAGAACAATAGAATATGCCCTGAGAAAAGTCATTCCATAGTTCTTCGTTGCCCACCCCATTACCAAATTCTTCTATTCCATCTTTAAGGTGCTGACGAAAAAATTCGTGAGTCCAATCTCGTCTAGCAACTCCTACAATAGTCATTTCAGGAGGGAGACGACGTTCTCTTCTAATTTGATAAATTGCGGGAATTAGCTTGCGTTGAGTTAAATCTCCTGATGCTCCAAAAATTACAATAATTGCAGGATCGGCAGTGCGTTCCTGCTGTAAACCGACTCGTAACGGATTTTCTAATATTGCAACCATATTCAAATTTACTGGCTTTTATTTAAAAGTTACTTGTATTGATAGGGAAAAGGTTCAAGGGAAAAAATGTTCTTTTCTCCCTTGTCATTATGTTTTTGTTAGTAATAAGCAAAGAAAACAAGTTGATTAAAACCTATTACCTATTACCTATTACCTAATTTACACTGCTGCTAGCTGCTTAACTTTAGTTTCTAAAGATGACATCAATGATTCAAAAGGTTTGATAAATTTATCAATTCCTTCTTCTAGTAATTCATCCATCACTTCATCCAGTTCAATATTAACGGCATCATCTTTTAAGCCATCAATAACTTTATGGGCAGCATCTAAGTCAGTTTCGATGCGATCGCCTGGAGTACAGTGATCGAGACAAGCATCAATAGTATTGGGAGGTAAAGTATTGACGGTATCTTTGCCCACAAGCTCGTCTACATACATTACATCGTTATATTCAGGATTTTTAGTACTGGTGCTTGCCCAAAGTAGACGCTGTACCTTTGCCCCTTTAGCTGCTAATGCTTCCCATCTTTCGCCACTAAAAATTTCTTTGTATTTTTGGTAGGCGATTTTGGCATTAGCGATCGCAACTTTACCTTTAATTGCCTCTAGCTTAGCTTTAGCATCATCACTGGCTGACTCTAATTTACTATCGATGCGATCGTCAATATTGCTATCAATGCGACTGAGGAAGAAACTAGCAACGGAGGAAATCTTACTAATATCTTCTCCTGCTGCTGCTCTTTTTTCTAGCCCTTTGATATAAGCTTCGGCAGTATCAATATAGCTTGACACTGAAAATAGCAAAGTTACATTAATGCTCATCCCTTCAGAAATTGCCTGTTCTACTGCGGGCAAACCCTCTGATGTGCCTGGGATCTTAATCATTAAATTAGGGCGATCAATAACTTGGTAGTAGCGACGAGCTTCTTCAATAGTGCTGTCATCGGTACTTTTGGCTAGACTGGGGGGGACTTCGATGCTAACGTAGCCATCTAAGCCGCCACTTTCTTCATATACAGGCATAAAGATGTCGCAGGCATTGCGAATATCAGTAAAGATTAAATCTTCGTAGATTTCCTGAACTGATTTATTAGCTTTGATTCCAGCTTCAATTGCACTGTCATAGATTTTATTACCAGCGATCGCTTTTTCAAAGATAGAGGGGTTAGAAGTAATACCTCTAATTCCTTTATCGCTAATAGACTGTTTTAATTCTCCAGACTCAATAATGTCACGGCTAAGGTTATCCATCCAGATACTTTGACCGTATTGATTTTCAATTTCTAAAATCGGGTTTTGGGTAGACATAAGTTAACTATTCTCCTATTAATATTTCACAACTAAAACTTGTAAATTTATAACTAAACTAGGGCTTGTTCTTCTGATTCGCGACGCGCCCAATCTTGGATAAAAGACTCTACTAGCTCTACATCTTCGGTGCTGCCAATCACTAAAGGAGTGCGTTGATGTAGCTTATCTGGCACTATACTTAAAATTCGTTCCATGCCAGTGCTGGCTTTTGCTCCTGCTTGTTCAGCCAAAAAAGCCAACGGTGCAGATTCATATAATAATCTTAGCTTTCCTTGAGGATCTTTCTCCGTGCCTGGATAGAGAAATACGCCTCCTTGAAGCAAGATTCGATGAAAATCTCCGACCAATGCACCACTGTAGCGAGAGGTGTAGCCTTCATGACGGTGTACATAGCGAATGTATTCTCGGATTGATTCATCCCACTGCCAGTAGTTTCCCTCATTAACGCTGTAAACTGAACCATGCTGAGGAATCGTAATGTTTTCTTCGGCTAAGATAAATTCTCCTAGGCTGGGATCGAGAATAAATGAATGTACTCCTTTGCCTATGGTGTAAACCAGGACGGTAGAAGGACCATATAAAACATAGCCTGCTCCTATTTGGCGATCGCTGTTTTGTAACAAATCTTGGGCGGTGCCGTCAAGATCTTCCCCTTCTTGTTGGCGTAGGGAAAAAATTGAACCTACATTTAAATTAATATCTACATTGGAAGAACCATCAATGGGATCGTATAAAAGCGTATATCTGCCTAGGGGACAATTTTCAGGTATGTAATAAGGTTTCTCCATCTCTTCTGATATCAAGCGACAAACTAAACCGCTTTGCTTAAACACAGATATAAAGACATCATTGGCATAAATGTCCATTTTTTTAACTGATTCTCCCTGGACATTGGTTTCTCCAGTAAGTCCTAACGCCCCAGCCATCAAGCCTGCCCGACTCAAACGACGAGTCACTAATTTGGCTGCTAAAGCAATGCGATTCATGATCGCGCTAACGTCCTGTGCTTGAGTACTAAAATCAGAGAACTGCTGTAAGACGTGCCTAGATAGCGTTTGGCAATCTCTATCTAGACTATATTCTGGAATGATTGCGTTGTTTTCCATTTTTATTCACCTTTCTAAGCCTATATCTCTGCTTTCTCTAAAATTATGACCAAATAAATAAAATATTGGTAAATTGACTGCTATTAAATTATATTAGAAAGACATTTCAAACCTGGGTCATAAGCTTAAGACTAGCTTCAGGTTGTTAACTATTTTGCTACTTACGATACTAAATTTAAGGCTTGCAATCTGAAATTTATGACAATATCGCCATGATGTTATTTAAATTTCTTCGTCTTAAAAGTAGGCTTTTTATGCCTGGGATTTCACCAGGCATTGATGACCGCAAATTTGTTCTAAACCCCGTCTGTCAAACGAAAACCGTAGTTTTTGAATCGGAGATTAAGCTAGTCACAGATTACTCCGCCCTAAACGGACGAAGCCTGCTGTGACCGTTGGTCAAACAGCAGAATATAATTTCTACTTGCTACTTGCTACTTGCTACTTACGAACAGTTAACTTAAAAACTCCTGGTTTCAAGCTGGATGCGGTTTATTTACCCATCCCTAGCTGTTGAGCTTTCTGATAAACTTTTCCTTCTGTTAATAGCGAAGGAGCAATTACCACATCAACCTGCTGCATTTCCTTGAGGTTTTTTGCGCCTAAAGTACCCATACTGGTTTTAATTGCTCCTAGTAGGTTGTGAGTACCATCGTCAAGCCTAGCTGGACCAACCAAGATCTCTTTTATAGTTCCTGTTGTTCCTACTTTTATACGAGTACCACGGGGCAATACTGGGCTGGGGGTAGCCATTCCCCAATGAAAATTGCCTCCAGGGGCTTCAGCAGCACGAGCAATAGGCGAGCCAATCATTACCGCATCCGCACCACAGGCAAGACACTTACAGATATCTCCGCCAGTGACAATACCTCCGTCTGAAATTACGGGTACATATCTTCCTGTTTCAGCGTGATAGTCATCCCGCGCAGCAGCGCAATCGGCTGTGGCAGTTGCTTGAGGGACACCTACACCTAAAACTCCACGAGAAGTACAGGCAGCACCAGGACCAATTCCTACTAGCACTCCAGCAGCACCAGAGCGCATTAGCTTTAAAGCTACTTCATAAGTGACGCAGTTACCCAAAAAGACAGGCATAGGCATTTCAGCACAGAAGGTAGCTAAATCTAGAGGCGAGATCGCTTCGGGAGATAGGTGATCTGTAGATACTACCGTCGCCTGCACAAAAACAATATCTGCTCCTGCTTCGGCAACAATTTTGCCATACTTACTTGCTCCTGCGGGAGTTAAGCTAACCGCTGCGATCGCATTTTGGCTCTTGATTTCTTTAATTCTGGTAGTAATTAATTCTGGTTTAATTGGTTCTGCATAGAGTTGCTGCATTAAACCGACAAATTCCTCATTTCCCACCGACTCAATTTTACTCAAGATTGGTTCTGGGTCTTCATATCGGGTTTGTATTCCTTCCAGGTTTAATACCCCAATTGACCCTAACTGCGATAATAAAACCGCCATTTTGACATCCACTACCCCATCCATAGCACTAGCTAGAATAGGAATCTCGCGGGTAATTTCGCCAATTTTCCAGGTAGTGTCTGCCAAACTGGGATCTAAAGTACCCACTCCAGGAGAGAGGGCGATTTCATCAAATCCATAGGCTCTTCGAGCCTTTTTTCCGCGACCAATTGATATTTCCACGCTCTATTCGTTCCCAAAGCTTATTAGCTTAGGCTATCAAATTTTATCCATCTTTGAAAATAAATTCAAAGCTAAAAGTTTTTTGGTTATTAACTTTAGATATGGTTAACTGCACAAACGATTAAAGCCAGCCAATATTTTACTTAGATCTTCTTCTTCTAGTTGAGCAATTTTTTTGCCTAATCTTTGAATGCTCAAGGTTCGTATTTGAGAAATTTTCACCCAAGATTTCTTGGGTAAAAGTTCTGGTAGTTCACAAATCAAAGGATAACTAACCTTTGGTTTTTTACTGGTAATGGCAAAAGCGATTGCACTTTGACTATTCTGATTAAAAGAATCGATGCTAATTATTAGTACAGGGCGTGTTCCTTGCTGTTCTGTACCAACGGTTGGCTCTAGATTTGCCCAGTAGATACCTCCTCTTAATATTCTTCTTTCCAAGATTCTAACTCTCCCTCAAACCATTCCTCTGCTTCATCCTTGTTTAGCAGCTTGGCTTGTTCGCCAATAAATTCAGCGTCTAATTGTTTGAGCCGTAAGGTAATTGCTTCCTCGATAAATCTGCTTCTATTAGCATATTTTTTTTCTTTCACAAGACGGTCTGATTGACTTAAGATTTCTTCGTCAATAGTTATGTTAATACTTTTGGTAGCCATAATTGACAGTGTAATTTACACTATTGATTATACTTTAAATGGCTTTCAAGGTTGGAATATTGAGGCTTTGGCGGTAGAGCGATCGCTTTTATCGTAGGCTGGACAAAAAACATTTCAGGATATGCTCTTTGCCCACTAACTTAATCAATTGCAATATAAAAAGATTGATTTGCCAAGCCCACCTTACGTATATGTTGCCTATGCAGGATATATTCTCAGACGGCGGTTTGGTTCGTCTCCAAAGCTATCGGACTGTAAGCGGTAGTGTTCTATCAGTTCGTGCTGCATTTTACGCACTTTTGCCGATCTCGGTAATAATTCTACAGGTTGCCCTTGAGGAATTACAATTTGTTCTACGGCTAATCTTGCTTCTTCCAACGCCTCAATTTCGTCATCACTGCCTGCTTTGCTAAACAATCTTAGATCGGTAGGTTCAGGAACATTAGGATCATCTAAATTGAGAATCTGACGGAAGATGCGGGTAACTTGAGGAATGGTGTTAGATTTGACCGTATAAATGGGAATATGGCGATCTTGGGCAATATTACGCAGCTTAGAATGATGTTTGATTTGCGATCGCAATGCCACCACCGCGTCCGCTTCGCCTAAATCTTTGGTCAGCATAATCGGCAAATCCAGCACTTCAATTACCTGATCTAGTTGTGAGCGACCAACACCATAGGCATAGATATAAACGGGCCAGTCTTCTCCATTGGGACCAGGGGTACGAATTTTTTGACTGTTAGCTTCTTTGGTTTGCCAAGAACGTTCTATCATCCCCTCAAAATCAGCATTGTCTCGTTTAGCTTTTCCATTACCAAAAGCAAGAGGAGTCATTTTGCCAGACGCTCTTAATCCTTGAGGATATAGTGGCGTAACTATGCTGCTGTTTCTAGCAGGCAGAGGCTGAAAAGACGTTTCTGGTTCTTCGTGAATGATGGTAACTTCACCGCTGTCATCTACGGTTCTGACCTGGGCTGGCGGTTCGTGTCCTCGTAGCAGAGTATCAATAGTAGCAGAAACATCGTCATGGACTACCCAACGTTGCCTTTCTAGCATTTCTATGGCGATCGCAAAGGTAGGAGGTGCTTTGCGTTCTAAAACCGTCTTTTGTGTCCTTCTACGGCGTGCCTCATCGTCTCCTAGGGTAACGCTTTGGATTCCTCCCACCAAATCAGAAAGAGTCGGGTTTTTAATTAGGTTTTCGACGGTATTACCATGGGCAGTCCCCACTAGCTGTACGCCTCTTTCGGCGATAGTTCTGGCTGCTAACGCCTCCAATTCTGTACCAATTTCGTCGATGACGATTACTTCAGGGGTATGGTTTTCTACTGCTTCAATCATTACCTGATGCTGTAGTTCAGGACGAGCAACCTGCATCCGACGGGCGCGACCAATAGCAGGGTGAGGCACATCTCCATCTCCAGCAATTTCATTGGAAGTATCGATGATCACGACTCTTTTGCCTAGGTCATCAGCTAAAACCCTGGCAATTTCCCGCAGGGCAGTTGTTTTACCCACTCCAGGACGACCTAACAGTAAAATTGACTGTCCTGTTTCTACTAGGTCGCGAATCATGACAATTGTGCCAAAAATTGCCCGCCCAATACGACAGGTCAAACCAATGATATCCCCCGTACGGTTACGAATGGCACTAATACGGTGTAAGGTTCGTTCTATGCCCGCACGATTATCACTACTAAACATTCCTACTCGTTCAATACAGTGTTGTATTTCTTCTGGAGTTACGGGTTCATCACGAAGATAGATTGCGCGATCGCGAAAACGCGCTTCTGGTAGTCTACCTAAATCTAAAACTACCTCAATTAAACTATCGCTATCCTGTTGAAGATGCTCGTCCAACTTAGAGCGAATTGAATCGGGAAAAATAGTAAGTAATTTGTCTAAATTATCGGTAACCTGCATTCGATGGGAAGCTATTTCTGACTGCATATTTAAAATATATTTGGTTAATATTTGGTTGGATTATTGACAACGATAAAAAGTTGAAGGCTAAAAACTATTTTTTAATTTTCTTTTACTACCCTAAAGGACTAGCTCTTTACGTCGCGTCACAAACGACGAACTACGAACTAAATGTTTAATGTTCAATGTTCAATGTTTAATTTGGTTTACTAACCCGCTGGCTTTAGCTACGGCTTGTTCTAGTAAATCTTTATTTTGTTCAAGCTTTAAGTTAAGCTGATTCATTGAATTATTATTTAAATTAGATTGAATTATGTTTGGTTGAATATTTGGCAGTTGGTTTGTTTCTAGTTGGTTCAATATTGGAGCGAGAATTGTACGGGCATAACTGCCATAAGCCACTCCAGCCACCGATTTAAACCGAGAAGAATTTTGTTGCCTCAGCAGCTTATTCTGCCTTAGCTTATCCACCGTATAGTTATTAGTACCTCCTGCTAGTTGAACATAGCCAGGCAGCTTTGCCTGTAAGACTTTTTGAGCAAAAGCGATCGCAGCATGGGTAGTTCCCTTGCCAATATCACCACTCATAGAACGTCCATCAGTCTGCCAAATCAAAGGACAGGGTAAAGGAGCAATTAGTTCATAGAGCGATCGCAGATAATTCAAAATATCAGGGGCATCGGTGCAGCTAATTGCCAACAGTTTAAGTTGCCCTACTATCGGCGCCAGATCTGTCCAGACCCTCTTGAAATATTCATAATGCCCTACCTGGGTATGAATTTCAATTGCGTCTATTTTCAGCGATCGAACCCAAGATACAACGGATTTAACATTTGAGACATGAGAACGAGCTGTAATTAATTCCTGAGGACAAATCGGCAGACAACGACCACAGCCATAACAAAGGCTGTCTAAGATCCCTCCTTTGTTCAAATCTATTGCTTCGGCTGGACATAATTGTACACAAGGTTGAGGGCAATCCTGGGGACAGCGAGTTGCCTCAAACTCAGCTTTACGGAAGTGAGGATCTTCTTCATCATTAATACTTACCATTAGCCAAGGGGAAGTAACCAATGTCTTAGCACTATGACCCTTTGAATTAAGGGATATGGGGTAAAGGTTAGGTGTTAGGGAAAATGCTTGACTATCATAATTATTTTGCTCAACTAATAACTGAGTCTTTTGTTGTAATTTTTGAGCTACTTCAATTCCTTCGATAGCAGCAGCAATTACGGCAGGATCGGCAGCAACATCTATACAGTCAGCACCAGCCAAACTATATGCCACAGCTAGACTACGAACCGCGGGCAGATGCTGATAGCTAGCTCCACAAATTAGCTTAAACCAGCTACCTTCGATTAATGAATGTAAGGGATAAGATTGAACCACCCTTACATCCTAATATTTTGTCTCTCATTAGTGCTAGGTTTTGGAAATAAAGCTTTAGGCTTCAGAACCGATCATCGATCATTGAAATTAGCCTGTAATTGCATTAAGCAATACCTCTGCTAAAGTAATCCCCTGCATATCATCCATGGTAATGGTATTGACAATATCAAATTTAGCTCCCGCAGATTCTAATTGATCGTCTAAAGCCTTCAGAAATTGAGTTGCCTTGCGATCGCTACCTACCTGGATCAAAGAAATACCTATTTCTTCATCTCGATCGATTTGACGGGAAGCTTCAATAATCACGCGCATGACTGCTTTATAATCATTAGGCTCACCATCAGTAATAACTATAAAAGTTTCTCCGTTAGCCTTAGCTTCTCCTGCTGCTTTACGGTCAAAATAATTATTGACCGCATCTAACAAGACACTGGCTAAATCAGTACGACCCATAGGATCATTTTCAGCGTAGATTTTATTTACTTTATCAGCCGTGATGTTGTCATAACGACGAAAGCGACTAGAGAATAAATAAACAGTAATACCATCGGGGTCAATTTTTTCACACTCTTTAGCCAACGCCAGAGTGGATTCTTGGGCAGATTCCCAACGGGTTTTGCCCCCTGGACGATCGTTAGTCGACATACTGCCACTTTTATCAATGATTAGTGTGTAGTCGCGGTCTTCGACAATAGAGTTATCTGCCATGAGGTCACAATCTTTTTTGCTGCTGGGTTTCTTTATTTAGCCTATTACAAGGTTGAACTGAACTGCCAAAAATAAAAATTTTTCACAGATTTAGTTAATGTCATTTACGATTGCAACTAAGCATTTGTACTTAGTTGACTAGGAATAATTGTAAACAGATATTGCAACCATTGGAAAAATGTTTGAATATTCTATCAATTAGAGAAAGCTCCGCGATAATCTAAGTAATCTAGACATTCTACAGAACAATTATTTAGGAGAATTTTAATGGATAACGAGCTACACAAATATAAGATGATTTGTACTTTGAAATTTGGTGATATTTATGGTCAAATAATCATTTGGTTGATTGTAATCTTTATTAGCTTGGCTACTACCCTGGCATTATGGAGCAGTACTAGACAAATTTATGCCTTGGCAACGGTGGGAATTGTTTTAGTGCTGTCTTTGCCTTTTCTGCTATTTGCTTTTGTGACTACCTTGTTAAACAGAATTGAGTTTGTACCTATGGAAGAAGAACTATTTAGCAAAACTGTCAGAGGTTCAAGTTCTCAAATATCCAGCGTTGAATCTAGAGCATAGGTAAACCAAAGGATAAATTATGAAGGATGAGGGCGAAGGAAAGAATTTACCATCTGTATCGTTCCTCATCGTTCATCCCTTAATTAAGCTCCCATACCTGAGTATTGCTTTAAGCCTTTGTTCCAAAGCCAACGGTTAGCAATAATAAACACTGTTGTCCAGGCGATCATAATTAAAATGCTTCTACCAAAATTGACGGGCAAACCTACTAGTAGGGCTGCGGGAAAGTGGATCATGTAGGGAAAAGGAGTCAATTCCACTATTTGTCGAACCCTTTCGGGAAAGACTTCCAATGGAGCAATCGTTCCAGAGAGAAATGTATAAAACAAAAACCAAAATTGCTGAATCGCACTAGCCCTTTCTGTCCAAAAAGCCAGCATGGCAAAAGTATACTGGATCGCAAATCGCAAAATAAATGCCAAGGCGATCGCAATCATCCCCAATAATATATTTTTGCTCTCTGGAATCCAAGCTGCATCAGGATAAAGTACAAAAAACAAGCCACAGAAAATAACTATTAGAGGCACACGAGTCATTTTTTCCGCTAGGTGTCTGGCGACATGATGCCAGACAGGGTCAATGGGCTGTAATAATCTTAGTGACAGTCTTCCTTCTAAAATTTCTTGTTCAAACTCCCAGATAACCCAAATAGTAGTTAGCTGACGCACGATAAAAACACTAAAAAAGTATCTGGCGAAATCTATTGGATTAAGGCTAAAATCACCACTTTGGGAAGCCTCTATCCAAACTCCCATCAGAATAATAGGCAGAGAATTAGACAATGCCCAGAGAAATATTTCCGCCCGATATTCGAGCATATGGGCATAGTGAGCTAAAAGTATTGTTCTCGCCTTTCTTGTATTTAACATAAGTAATTTAAAGCTAAAGGCTAAAAGCTAATTTTAAAGAAGATGCTTGTAATGAGGTGAGTCTTTTAAAGACTCTACTACTTCCTTAATATCTTGAGTATGGTCTTTATCAACAACGAGGGTAACATTGCCATCGCGAACAATCACTACGTCTTTTACACCAATAGTCACAATCACCTCATCACGATTACTGGCGTAGATAATAGTATTTTGGGTATCTTTGCCAATATGATTGCCCAACTCTACATTGTCACGATCTCCTTTGAGGATTCGTTCAACGCCATTCCAGTCTCCCAAATCGTCCCAGCCAAAATTGGCAGGTAAGACACAGGCTAACTGGGTTTTTTCCATCAGAGCATAGTCGATGCTCTCTCTGTCTAGTTCAGCATAAGCATCTTTGCCTTTTTTGGACAACAAATCTAGTAGATGAGGAGAATATTTCTTTAACTCCTCTAAAAGAACTCCTATTTTAAAGATAAATATGCCACTGTTCCAGCTATATTTACCAGTATCAATAAAGGATTGAGCAGTAGTTTTGTCAGGTTTTTCGGTAAAGCGACTTACTTTATAGACAGGTAAGCTATTAAATTTACCTTTTTCTATACCCTGTTCAATGTATCCATAGCCTGTAGCTGGCTGATTGGGGGTAATGCCCAAGGTGACAATAGAAGGCTCGGACGCAGCTTGCTGGGCTGCTGCGTCTAGAGTTTCCTCAAAGGCTGCAAGATCGTTAATCCAGTGATCCGCAGGGAAAAAACCAACAATAGCATCTTCACCATGTTTTTTTGCTACTTCTAAAGTTGCCCAAGCGACTGCTGGGGCAGTGTCTTTACCTTGGGGTTCAATTAAAATATTTGACTCTGGCAGATCGGGTAGCTGTTTTTTAACTCCCTCGGCAATAATTTCTGAGGTAATAACCCACAGGTTATCCCAACCACCTGCCAAATTTAAAAGGCGATCTGCCGTAGCCTGCATTAAACTTCGATTACCACCATCAAGGCACAAAAATTGTTTTGGTCTTTTGAGACGACTTACTGGCCAAAAACGTTCTCCTTTACCGCCAGCCAAAATAATTGGGATTAATTTAGTTTCCATTAATTTTTTCCTTTAGAATGCTGGGCATGACGATAGGTGGCAGTCTTAATAATTTGATTTTGTATGGAGCTATATGGATGAATCAACTGGTTTTAATAAGTAGTACTATATAAAATTGCAATATTACCAAGTTTTAGCTCGTTTCTCTGTAGTCTAAACGCAAAAAGCGTAAATATTAAATCGCCATTAGCAGACAAATAACTACTGTTAACTACAGTTAGAGATTACTTTGTCTTACAATAAAGCAGCTTTTCCCTAGAGGGTTCAAATTTTTGGCGGGAAATTTGCTACTTCCCTTTCACGCGCTGCTTATTGGCTCTTAATTTAAGAATAGTCTTAATTCAAGAGATATTTTGCTTAATAGACATAATATGTTGGTCAAAATTAGTGAAAAACTCATGATTTACAAAATACAATAGTGTATGAATAATAAATCGTCTCGTAACAAAGCTAGAAACTTAAAGTATTTTCAAGATGAGGCAACAGTTGAATCTAGCGATCGCAAAATTAAGTTTGCCAAATTGACAAATCGGTCAATTAATAAAAGGCAAATTAGTTCATTACATCAACCTTTATGGTTTTGGGAAAAGCATTCCCAGTGGTCTTACTTTAAACGCGGGCTTTTTTGGGGAGGAATTATAGGTTTTACCGCAGTATTTTCGGCTGGATGTGGGGTTGCCTTAACTAAAATTGATGTAGTGCAAGAAGCAATCGCCCAAAGAATTGAAGCCAATTCTAACCCTACAGAATCTTTAAATCAAGCTGTTCTTAGTCGCCCTATCGACCTACTGTTAATTGAGGTTGAACCTGATACAAACAGCATGGTCAAGTTTTCTAATACTCCTACCTCCATCGGCAAAACTAAAGCAATTATGGTGCTGCAATTTAATCCTCATCATAGGTTGGCAAAGGCAATAAATATTCCTACCGACAGTCGAGTAAAAATTCCTGGATTTGGTTGGGGAACAATTGCTGATGCTTACCGATATGGGGGTGTCCCCTTGGTATCTCAAGTATTATCTCAGTTAATAGACGGAGTTAATCTAAATCATTATTTAAGTGCCACCTCTGAAGTATTTCAGCAGCTTGCAGCTAGTGGTAAACTGACTTTAAACAATTGTGATTCTAGAATTGCCTACTGTTCAAATAAAGCAGAGCAAATTAGTAGACAAGAGGATACTTTTAAAGCTATTCGCCAACAGCTTAATATCCCTGCTTACTTAGCTAGTTTTCAGGCAACAGTTACCAATATTAAGCCTAGATTAGACACCGATCTATCTTTACCAGAATTAATGTCCATAGCTAATTTTGTCAAGGATTTAGATCCAGAAAATATTACTACAAGTCTTCTGCCAGAATATGTCCCAGAGAAAGCTGTTGCAGCCGATAATCGACCCAGTACCTCTGAATCTCTGAAGGCGCAATCTGTTTTTACTACGGCTACTAGCACTACAAAAAGCTTACCAAGTTCAGTTTTAAATTTTACTATTGCCGTCCAAAATACTACCAATAGTCCTGAATTGGGAATGAAAGTCGTTAATTATCTGCGTCAACAAAATTTCAAAAATGTTTATCTGGTTGAACATATACCGCTAAAATTGAAGCAAACTCAAATTATTGTTAATCATAGTCACTTGAGAACAGCAAACTATGTAAAAAATGTTTTAGATTTTGGTAGATTAAAGCCTAATTCTAAATCTGAGTCACAAGAACTGACAATCAAAATTGGCAAAGATGCGAATAATCTCTCCGTGAATAATTGAGCGTATTAACCAACACTAAATTTAAAAAAAAATATTATTCTTAAATTCATGATTTTATCCCAATTAAAACAGCACTTACTTAACATCTTGGTTATTATAGCGATCGCCATAATCTGGGTATTATTAAAAGCTACTCCTGCTATGGCTCAAGACAATGCGGTAAATTATACATACAGCGAAATACGCAGACAGGATTTCTCTCACAAAAACCTTGTCGGCGGTGTATTTGCTGCCGCCGATGCTAGAGGTTCTAATTTTGAAGGTTCAGACGTGAGTAACTCAATCTTAACTAAAGGGATTTTTATTAATACCAACCTCAAAGATTCTAACTTCACTAGTTCTTTAATGGATCGTGTATCTTTTGAAAACTCTGATTTAACCAACGCTATTTTTAAAGACGCGGTTGCTACTAGTACTAACTTTGAAGGAGCAAATATTACTGGTGCTGACTTTACCGACGCTATTTTAGATCGCTATCAAATATCTCAGATGTGTAAAAGAGCAGAAGGGGTCAACCCCACTACAGGAGTAGAAACTAGATACAGCTTAGGATGTAGAGATTAGTTTTATTTCAAACATTAAATCAATCTGATGCTTGAAAAATTTGTTGTGCGCTAAGTTTTAACTCAGGAAAAACTGAAGAAAGGCGATCGCTATTTTTAAATTGGTTAACCTGATATTCTCCATCGACTAATTGATAAATAGAAATTGTCGGCTGCTTGGGATTGCCAATATAACGTCTACCTCCTAAAGCCAGATAATCTACAATCCAATATTCTTGAACACCAATTTCCTCGTAATCTCTTAGCTTGGTTAAGTAATCATCGCGCCAGTTGGTGCTAACTACTTCAACAATTAAAGGAATAGATTCTGATTGTTAAACCGTAGAATGTTTTTGCCATAACTCTTCTTGGTTTGAAACTGAACGATTTAAAACAAGTACATCAGGAGAATAGCCTGACTGTTTGTCTTGGGGCTTAACCAATACGGTTTTTGGTATGAAATAAGGTAGCTTTAATCTTCTGTATTCCACTGCCAATTCGGTAGCCAGGAAACCAGTAATTTCTTCATGCTTTCCCGTAGGGTGCGTTTCAGTAATTACTCCATCGTGGAGTTCATAGCTTCTACCTTCTGGCTTCCAAAGCAAAAATTCTTCAAAACTTACTAATTGGGGTAAAGCTTGAATCATGATGCTATTTTCTTTATCTATTCACTATTTATCTAGTATAAATCTCTGATGCTTTAACTGTTGTTGAACTACTAGACAAAAAAATTAGGAGCATTTAATAAACACTCCTAATTGATAATCGATCATTGAAATATTATTACATTCCAGGAAGATTCAAACCGCTGGTTAATTCTTCCATACGTCCGCGCATCATGTCTGTAGACTGTTCATAGGCAGATGTCATAGCGGCTGTTACAGATGCAGAAAGAGCTTCTGCTCCCTGAGACATAGCATCAGGGGAAATCTCGACACGACGGGGTTCTTGATTACCGCTCATGACTACCTTAACTAGCCCGTCTTCGCTAGTTCCTTCAATCTCTAGCTGTTCCAATTCATTTTGGAGTTGTTGCGCTCCTGCTTGGACTTCCTGCGCCTTTTTAAAAGCATCAGCAAGTTCTTTCATTTTTCCTAATGGACCAAATCCTTTTCCTGCCATATCTATTTTAGTTGTTAGCTTTTATATTAGTGACTACGAAATTAACGAGAACAATAAGTTTAGCCTAGAAATAAGAGATCTAAAATTCTCCAATTAGCTTAACTTCTGGCTCTAAAGATACTGAACAATGATATTCTACTTTTTCTTGAGCATAGCGAATTAATTCAAATATATCTTTGGCGGTAGCCGTACCGCAGTTAAGAAAAAAGTTGGCATGGCGATGAGCTATTTGAGCATCGCCAATTTTATAGCCTTTCAAGCCAAGCTGTTCTATTAGCCTTGCTGCTGCATGAGGCTGAGGATTACGGAAAACGCTACCACAGCTAGGCAAATGATAAGGCTGAGTTGTCTTGCGCTGTGTCCAATTTTGGTTGGAAAGCTCGATCATCTCAGCTTTACTATAACCAGGCTCAAGCTGCATTGTCGCTTTAACAACAAGGCGATCGCCTCCTTGCAGATTAGATGTACGATAGCTGTATGCCAGTTCTGCTGGTGTGACTTCGGCAATTGTGCCGTCGGCTGATAAGACGGTAGCACTAACTAAAATATCTGCCATACAGGATGTGTGCGCTCCTGCATTCATCACCACACCCCCGCCTACCGTACCTGGAATACCTACTGCCCACTCCAAGCCCTTCAAGCCTCTTTTCGCTGCTTTCCAAGCCAATTTAGCGATCGCCTCTCCTGCATCAGCAGTTAATAAACCTGTTTGGGAGTCAAATTTATAACTACGAAAATAGCGAGTCGAAAGCACAAAACCAGGAATACCGCGATCGCTAATCAGTAAGTTTGAACCAGCCCCAAGCAAAGTTAAGGGTATATCCTGAGACTGATACCATTCAAAACTAGCCTCAAGTTCAGCCCAATTTCTCGGTGCAGCATACCATTGGGCATTTCCACCAACTTTGTATGAAGTCTGATTTGCCAAAGATATTCCCGACTGGATTAGATTGTTCATGTCATAGTTACTAATTGCTAAAAAAGCTTATTTTGGGCGTGGTGGGCAAATTGAGTTCTTTAAATATTTTGTTGAGCATCTTTTTCTAGTTTGCCCACCCTGCAAATGGTCATTGTTCATTGCTCATTGAAAAAGGGTAATAGTCTTAGGAATTGATTGATTTAGATTACCCGCACCAAGGAACATTGCTAAATCTCCTGGCTGCAATATTTCTTGATGTAAAAAGTCGGCGATAGAGTTAACATCAGCATGATAGTGAACATTGCTGTGGTTAGGTGCAATTGCTTTAGCTAAGTCCTCTCCACTAATTCCAAAGGTATTTTTCTCTCCTGCACTATAAATATCGGCGATCACAACCACGTCTGCGTTTTTCAAAACTGCTGCAAACTCAGTCAAAAAAGTCTTGGTGCGACTATAGCGATGGGGTTGAAAAATTGCCACCACTCTTTTTAAATCGTTGTTCCCTGATACCCTCAGCTTACCAGCAGCTATAGTAACGTCAATTTCGCTAGGATGATGGGCATAGTCATCAATAAAAGTAATACCGTTAGCTTCTCCCCGATGTTCAAACCGCCTTTTTGTGCCTGCAAATGTGGATATTGACTGAGAAATAGTGGCAAATTCTAAACCTATCTTTCTGCCCACAGCGATCGCAGCAAGGGCATTACTAAGGTTATGTTCCCCTAACATTGGTAACTGTAATTTTCCTAGATATACTCCCCGCTCCCAAATGTCGGCATTACTTCCTCGATCATGATAGGTAATGTTTTTGGCTGTATAGTGTGCGCCTGTAGAAGGATCAAGACTATAGCTAATAGTCAACGCCAATTCGTCCCGAATAATTGGATCGTCAATACAGCCAATTAGAGTATTACACTGTCCCGCAAAAGTCTGAAAGATGTCAATTAGTTCACGAATGTCTTGATAGCGATCGGGATGATCTAGTTCAATATTGGTAATCACACCGATATTAGGGTGATGTTTAACTAAAGAGCCATCAGATTCGTCTGCTTCAGCTACTAAATATTCTCCCTGTCCGCAGCGCGCGTTACCATCCCAAGCATCAACCTCCCCGCCAACAATGATGGTTGGATCGACACCGCTTGCTAGCAGCATATAGCCGATTAAGCTACTGGTAGTAGTTTTACCGTGTGTTCCTGAAACCGCTATACCTTTATACTGTCCAATTAAAGCTGCTAAAAGATCGGAGCGGTGAAAAATCGGGCAGCCTAGCTTCACTGCTGCCTGATATTCGGGATTGGTAAGGGCGATCGCTGTCGAACAAATAACCTGGGGTAAAGAATTAGCACAATTATTTAAAATCTCAACTGCTGGAATAATTTCCGCTTGTCCTCCCGCAGTTACTGGTAATGGTTGAGGCTCTTTACCAGGAGAAATAAAAGAATTGATATTACTTGCCTCGTGACCATAAAAATTTTTAACTCCTAAAGTTTCCAGGCGATCGGTAATATGGCTAGAACGCAAATCAGAACCAGATACTGGCAGTTGGCGTTGAGCAACAATGTATGCCAAAGCCGACATTCCAATTCCACCCACACCGATAAAGTGAAATGGTCTACCATTTAAATCTATTTTTGTCACCCTTTTATCTCCTGCCATAACACAAAAATTCTGCTCAAGAATCACAGATTACTCTATTGTTCTAATGTTGAGTAGTCTAAGACTTGACATCGCTTTAAACAATACGGGCTATGATAACAATATTTTTTTGAACTTAGGTATAAACAATAGCTTGTAAATAATTAAATTTATTTTTCAATATAGATATATTGGGAGAAATTACCGAAAAATCAAGAGCTTAATTACTTTAAAGACAACATTGTCGGATTTTCTTAATTTATTTAATGTTAATCAAACTATTTGACCTCTTTTTTAGCCTTGATAGACCTCCAAACTGATTTATAAATAGGGTCTTGAATTGTGCTTACTTTACGATATGATGAGTCTTATTAAGAATGTTTTAATCTATTAACCTAATAAAATTAGAGGGCAAGAAATAGTGGTCAGAGTAGCGATTAACGGTTTTGGACGTATTGGACGTAACTTCGTCAGATGTCTATTAAGTAGAGGAAACGACACCAATCTAGAGTTGGTAGGTATCAACGATACTTCCGATCCTAAAACTAACTCTCACTTATTGAAGTATGACACTATGCTGGGTGTTTTAGATGCGGATATTAGTCATGACAATAACTCTTTGATCGTCAACGGCAAAACAATTAAATGCGTCTCCGATCGCAATCCCTTAAACTTGCCTTGGAAAGAATGGGATATCGATCTTGTGATCGAATCTACTGGTGTTTTTCGTGATGCCCCTGGTGCTGGCAAACACCTACAGGCAGGAGCAAAGAAAGTAGTTATTACTGCTCCTGGTAGTGGTCCTGATATTGGTACCTATGTGATGGGCGTTAACGACGATCAATACAAGCATGGTGAGTTTGACATTCTTAGCAATGCAAGCTGTACTACAAATTGCCTAGCTCCCATTGTTAAAGTGATCAATGAGCAGTATGGCATTATTAAAGGGGCAATGACCACTACCCACAGCTATACGGGGGACCAACGTATTCTTGACGCTAGCCACCGCGATCTTAGAAGAGCCAGAGCAGCAGCAGAAAATATTGTACCTACCTCTACTGGTGCAGCTAAAGCCGTAGCTCTTGTATATCCACAGGTAAAAGGAAAGCTTAACGGTATTGCCATGCGCGTACCTACTCCTAATGTATCTGTAGTTGATTTGGTGGCTCAGGTTGAGAAGAAAACTATTGCCGAAGAAGTCAACGATGCACTTAAAAAAGCTTCGGAAACAACCCTTAAAGGCATTTTGGGTTTTACAGACTTGCCTCTAGTATCTTCTGACTTTAAAGGTACTAACGTTTCTTCCACCATTGATGGACAGCTCACTATGGTCTTGGACGGAGACATGATTAAAGTCATTGCTTGGTATGACAATGAGTGGGGTTATTCTCAGCGCGTTGTTGACCTAGCTCAACTAGTTGCCAAAGAAATGTAAGAGCGAGCAGGTAATCAACCCAGACTTTCAGCCTTCCCATTCGAGATTATTGACGTTAGTGAGCAAAGTGCGATCGCCAAGTTGGCGATCGCATTTCAAATTTAGTTATTTTAATGTTCAATGTCTGTAAAGTCCAAGGCAACATACTTGATATCAAGTATGTTGCGATCGCAATACGCTAACAAATTATCAATCATTGGTTATTAGATTACTAATCCTCATGATCTTCAAAAGGATCGCCTAGATCGATAGACGGTGGACCAAAAGCTGTATAAATTGAAAATCCAGTAATAGCGACTAATACAGTCCCTATACCGATGCTAAGAACTATTGCAGGTTCCATAAGTATATATAAATTATGATTACTCTTCCTTTATAATATTACAGAAGATTACGAAAAACCCGATTTTACATAATTAGTGAACTATGTCACAGCAAACTCGTTTGGGAAATATTCTCAAACCTTTAAATTCTGAATATGGTAAAGTTGCTCCTGGTTGGGGAACAACCATCTTAATGGGAGTCTTTATGGCTTTATTTCTTGTTTTCTTGTTAATTATTCTGCAACTTTATAATTCTTCTTTAATTTTAGAAGGAATTGATGTTGACTGGAGAACTCTAAGTCGATAGACAATTTAGCCACAGATTTATTAACTATTGAATTAGCTAATACCATAGTTCGATCCTCAATTTGCTTTGAGGGTCAGACTAATATATTCAATTTACTAAACTTATTAGGAAGTCTGAGATAATGAACATTTTTGGCATTGGTTTACCAGAAATGGCTTTAATTACAATAGTTGCTCTATTGGTATTTGGACCCAAAAAACTACCTGAAATTGGTCGCAGCGTTGCCAAAACTCTTCGTAGTTTTCAGGATGCCTCCAAGGAATTTGAAAATGAATTTAAGAAAGAAGCCGAAAATATTGAGAAATCTATTAGCATGAATGCGAAATTGGAAGCCAGTAAAGATTTGAATCAATCTGAACCAGCTGAAGTAGATGTCTCCTCTAATAGCGAATCATAGCCTTTTTGAATTGCAAATACAACAATAAAATCTAACTTTCTATAGATTAATTATTAGTATTTAAAAAATACAATTAAAGATCCTAAAAGTAAATAAAAGTAAATTACTTAAAGATGTTTAATATTAATCAAGGAAAAAATAGTTTTAAAATTTCTAGCTGGATGGCAACAGCAGCAGTAATGCTTGGTGGCGTATCATTATATCCTCAACAAGTATTAAGTCAGCAAAAGTCACAAATACTAGTTGCTCAAAAATTTAATTCTGATTTGTTAGCTAAAAGCGCGCAAAAAGAAACCCTTTATCTTAATAATAATAAAACTTATTCCTATAACCTAATAGCTAAAGAAAAAGGCAAAATTGACGGCGTGGTTGTTCCTGCAGGAGCAACTATAGTAGGTAAATACGTTCCAGCCGAAGGCGGATTGCGCTATGTTGCTAACGCTGTAACTTACGATGGCTATAGCTACAGCATTAATGCCTCTTCTGGCGTAATTAAAGATACTAAAGACCCCCGCGATACATCCGCAGGTGCGATCGCCGAAGATGCAGGTATCGGTGCAGCAGGTGGCACTATTTTAGGTGAAGTATTCGGTAATGCAGGTGCAGGAGAAATTCTTGGTGGTGCAGCAGCAGGGGCAGCAGCGGGGAATATTACTGCCGATAGGGTTGTAGTTGTCGATCCCGACTCATCCATTGCGCTGTATAAATAAATTTTGCAAAGTGATAGACGCGATCGCATTATAGATCGCAGTACATTGATTGATTAAGATAGAAAAATAAACTGCTCATAAGTAACAAGTAGCAAGTGTCCTATATCCTCTAAGCTAATAATGAGTTTTTCTTTCTGTCTCTCTGTCGTATCGATAAACTCTTGTATTTCTTCCAAAGTTGCTTGTGATTCAATTGCAGCGAGGCGATTATTTTCCAGTACTTTTATTAGCAATTTCGTTGACAAAAGGAGACTCAGCACCAATTACTATTTCTCCTTGATTTTCTTTTTCGGCTAATTCAAGGTTTAACTCTAAAAGTTTTTCCAAAATATTATCGTCCGCTTTAAAGTTATAAGCCTGCATAACTAATTTGTCTAGCTGTTGATGTAGCTGATAAAGTTTGCTGGCTGGTTCACGAAAGTATTCGTTATAAAGTTTAGTAATACCCCATTGTTTCTTTTCCATTTGTTCGGTGCGATATTGATGCAATTCGATAGTTTTATTGCGGATTTTTTCCGTGGGGGCGAACGGCCGTTCGCCCTTACACGATGTATTCACATCAGGATTCTGCGGAAAAGGAAAAGTTTCAAAACAAGTTTTGTGAGTATAGGCAATGTTTGCTTTTAAAGTTGATTTTTGTGCTTCCATCCAAGTACGATGAACATTAGATATCAGAATACCTAAAACATAATAATCTTCTGAAGCGACTACTATTGATTTATCTCCAGGCAACCAATTGATAGGTGCAGGAATAAAGATTGCCCATTTAGAAACTCTTGGTACTGTAAAATAATAAGACAAGGGCGCGATCGCTTGTCTCATAGCTATTCTTTTTCCTTCATATTTCCACCAATTTTCTTGTAATTTTTTATTCCTATTATTTTGTCTTTCTATTGGAATAGTTGATTTAACTCTATCAAAAGGTTTATCAAAATCACCAGCTTCTTCAATAGACATATCATCAAAATCTATAATCCAGCGATCGGGTTTTCCACAAGGATTTTGAGCTAAATTAGCTCCCATAGAAAATAACTTTAGTACTCTCTTATTCATTGAATTATCTTTAATCCACTGATTTGCTTTTTGTTCGGTTATAATAAATCCTTTTCCATTTGGAATTACTCCTTGAAAACATTGATTATTGTTTGCCTGTAAAGTTTTTGCAATAGAAACATCAATTTGCGGTTGCAAAGAAGAATTAATAAAGCTAACTTGCTTATCATCTAAAAAATATTGCTTTGGTTGTTCATAACTCCAGTTAACGATACTCACATGAACCTTTGCTTCACCAGACCAAACTTGACTAGAAATCGCCTCGTGGATATGTCCACCTTCATTGGTTATATAATCTAAAGTTACTTTACGGCTTTTTCCCTGACTAATGGAATTTGTAGCAACCAAACCGACTCGTCCCGTTTCATTTATATTGTCCTGTGCTAACCGAAACCAATAGCTACAAAAATCGACATCTTTAACATTAGGGAATTGCTGAAAAACTTGCTCTACATATTCATCTCCCAAATCTCTTCTAATGTTTTTTCCTCCCAAAAACGGCGGATTGCCAATAATTGCGTCAGCTTTTACCCATTCGGTAAATAAAGCATCTTGACAAACAATATTATTATCTAAAGTATCGAGAGGCAATTCTCGTTCGGTTAAATTCAAGCGATCAATTGCAACTTTTTTAGCAATAGTTAAAGTTACTTTAGCTAACTCGACTGCAAAAGGATTTATATCCATACCGTAAAACTGCAACGGAGTAACTAAACCCATCTGTACTTGTTGTTTATCTGTTTCCGAACGACGACGAGAAGCTATTTTATCAAGTAGAGATTTTTCGATTTCTTTTAACTCTTGATACGCCAAATATAAAAAGTTTCCTGAACCACAGGCAGGATCGAGTACTTTATAATTTTGTAGTTCTAACTGTAAAGAATTCAATTCGGCAATAGTATTAGCAGCATCTATTTTGGCATCCCAATAATTGCTAATGGTTGGTTTGACAATTTTCATGATGTCGGCTTCGGAGGTGAAGTGCATCCCGTAAGCATGACGTTCTTTTTTATTTGCCGTACCTTCAAAAATATTACCAAAGATTGTAGGACGAACTTGTTTCCAGTTTTCTCTCGCTGCTACATCAAGATAGTTTAATTCTTGTTTAGTTAATTCAATCGGATAAACTGTAGCAAACAAACCACCATTAAAATAGTCTACGCCCTTATATTTGCCCGCAGGAGTAATTCCTGGGCGATTCATCTCCTGAAATAAACCACCCAAAACATCATAAGAACTTTTACCACCCAGACAGTCTTGAATACAGCCGATAAACATATCTGGCGGTAGTAACCTGCGATCTTCAGCAAACATTGCCAAGACACATTGCAAAACTAATCTTTGGGCTGCTAAAGTATCAAAACCTTCTCTTTTACCTCTTTGCTTGAGAATTTCGCATAGTTCGCCCATTTTACGGGCAGTTTCTTTAGTTACCTCTACCTGATTATTTTGGAAGATGGAATTTTTTTCTTCCAACCCCATAAAGCCAAAAGCAGATGCCCTTTCTGGTAATTTCAGAAGTTCAATAATATCAACAGGTTCATCAACTTGATTATCAAAATCGTAAATCCAAAACTGATCGAAGTTGCACAGCATTACGTAGCGCGGACGATTGGGAACGATTCTTGTCCAGTAGTTAAAAGCTTGTCGATAATGTTTGCCTAAATCTTCCCCTTGAGATTTCATTTCAATCAGAACACGGGGTTTCCAGACTAAATCGGCAAAGCCAGTATTACCTTTCTTACTACCCTTTTTGATTTTGATTTCATAATCCGCGCCAACTTCTTTTACGCCTTTATGTCCAAAAGCCTGAAAGAATCTATCTAAAAAAATCTGGGCATCTTGTCGTTCTTTCCCTGAAATGTATTGCAAGCGATATTTAACAAACTCATTGAGACTTTGGGGTGTAGCTACCATATATCTAGTCCAATAACTGATACAGATAGCGTTCCCGCCTGTTTGCCCTAAGCTATACAGAGAAATACGTGATTTCGATTAATATTTGTTAGTTTTAGTTGCAGCTTTAAACTTCATGTATGTATTTTCTGGTAAGTCAAAGCGATCGCCTTCCTAGACGCGATCGCGTTCTAAATCGTAGATAACTTTTTCAGCCAACCAGTTAGGAGGGCGATCGGCATGGCCTAACATTGTACCTCTTAAAAGGCGGTTTGCAGTTTGCTTATTATGCACCAATCTAAGTAGTTTTTGGCGTAATTTCGGGCTGACTCGATCCAGTAATAAACTATTATTATTACTATCAAATGAAGAATTAGCCAAAGAAGGTTTACCAGCGCGAGATAAACGATAGGCAATAGCTCCAGTTCCCAATCCCAATCCAGTAATACCGATAATTTTATTAAAATTATCGGCTGAATTAAAGTTGTTGGCAGCATCGAAAGAATTGCGATCGCCAGGGCTAGATATTAAAGCCAATTCTGGAGAATTGCGATCGAGCTGAGCTAATTTTTCTAGCTTGATAGTATTAGCTTTAGCTGGTGTAGCTAATAAGCTACCAGCGACAAGAGTGATTAAAAAGGCAGTATAAGAAACTATTTTTTTCATGGTTATCAAAGTATCGCAGTACGTTGACTGGTTAGGACAAAAAAATGAACTGCTCGTAAGTAACAAGCGGTGCGACCCCGCGTCGCCGTCAGGCGCAAGACAAAGGCTTTAGCCGCATGTACGCGCACCAAGACAGTAGCAGATGTTCTAATATAAGTACGTATTGCTATAGCTATTGCTGTTGCAAGTTTATTGCTTTGAATTTATTAAACAATATTTATTATGCCAAGTTAATATGACAATCTAGTGTCAATAAAATAACAAAAAAAAGACATTTTATCGGACAAAATACTACTTTAATTGCCTCCCTCGCGCATACGTGCGGCTAAAGCCTTCGTCTTGCCAAGTCAGACACAAGGGTCTGTTTTTTGATGTCGAACCCTTTACCTTTAGGGGGTCGCTCGTTTAACTGCTCTAACTTCTTTTATGCCAAGTAAAGTAAAAAATACTTCCCTTATTTAACTCCGATTCTAGCCAAATTTTGCCCCCTTGATTTTTGACAATTTTTTTGACTATAGATAAGCCAATCCCCGTGTTTTCTTTGGTATCTTTTACAGCGATTGTGTGAAAGATAGTAAAGATTTTCTCTTGATGTTCGGGAGCAATTCCCATACCGTCATCTGCTACGGAAAACTGATAAAATTCCTGACTTTCTTGGGCAGAAATAGTAATTGTGCCATCATCGCGATGACGATGTTTAATGCTATTACTAATGAGATTACTAAACACTTGTTGTAAAGGCAAAGCTTCTGTTTGCAAAACTGGCATTTGAGCATCGATATTGATCGTAAACTTAGATGGAGGAGCAATTGAATCAATAATCTCAAGTAAAAGTTGTCGGACATTAACTGTGCTTGTTTCTTTTTTAACTCTTCCCGCGCGAGAATACTCTAATAATCCGTCAATAAAGTTATTCATGCGCTGAACACGGTTACGCAATAAAGCCATGTTCTGGCTAGTATCCTCATCTAGCTTGTCTTCTATGTCTTCCTCAATCCATTCAGACAAATTAGAAATTGCCCGTAATGGTGCTTTAAGATCGTGAGAAACTATATAGGTAAACTGATCTAATTCTTGGTTACGTACTTTAATAAGTTTATTAGTTATAGCTAAAGTCTGGTTTGCCTTAGTCAATTCTTTGGCTTTTTGAGCCAGCTTACGTTCAGATTGATAATAAAATCTGACTGCTAGCCAATAACCTACTAATCCACTGAATATAGTTATGCCTATCAAAACGTTGGTAATTCTGCTAATTCTATCCAAACGCTGTTGACGAAAATCGCGCAATTGCCACTCTCTATCTTTAAAGATACCTACCGAGTTGCGGATTGCATCCATTTCTGTCTTACCTTGAGTCAAAAGCTTAATTAACTGTGACGAATTTGTTACTTCTGGTACTGGTTTAACTGTATCTAAGACTTGGGTAGACAAGTTTAACTTATTTTGTATTTGCTTCTCGATCTTTTGTAGTTGCTGCTGTTGTTCTGAGTTGTTTTGAGTCAATTTTTTGAGCTGCTGCAACTGCACAGGAATTTCTGGTCTAGCTTGGTTATATGGCTCTAAAAACTCAGCTTGTTGAGTAATTGTATAGCCGCGAACTCCTGTTTCAGCATCTAGTAATGCCAACATCAAAACATCGCTGTTTCTAATTACTTCTTCAGTACGATCGATCGAGACATAAGCTTCATTTTTGGCTTGATATGACCAAATCCAGCCTGCGATCGCTGGTATGATAGAAATGATCGGAATTGCGACAATTACCGCACCACGATAAACAATTGGTAATTTTGACCAACGATTGAAACAGGCTTTCTGGCGATTGGGTGAAACAATCTCTGACCGAAATTGATTCCAGCGATTATTGGTAAACTTGAACATTCACGAGATGGCGGAAGTTAGCAGCAAATAGCTTCTTGAACATGGTATCCGATTTTTATAGGCATCGCATTTTCTACAGGCAGGATTAATTACATAGCGATCGCCATAATATTTCGATTAAATTTAACTGCTGAGAGTAAGTAGGCAACCTAAATATTTCTAATTTCTTTTTACGCTATTCAATATAGCAATGCTCATACTCATGAGGTACAGTAGCAGCAGTGAGCAAACCAGTTATCCTTCCCATGTAGTAAATTGACGTCTTTAATTTTTTCAGCTTTAACTGGTTTAATTATGCTGAATGTGAAAATTAGTGCAAATAATATTGTGGCGATAATTCTTTTTGTTTTCATGTTTGGTAATATAGAAAGATTGTTTCTACTTTATATATTTCCCAAAACACAGCTATTAACCGCTAAGTAGGTGGATGAAATAATTTATAAGATGTCAAAGTTTAAATTTTCTCTACTACCCACTACCTGTCATCACCGTTTCATATTTAATTACACCGATCTATTTAGCTAATGGTCTTACCTTACTTACCAACATAGCTAATTCGATAAATGCGACCGTTGCCGTCTTCTGCCAAAAGTAAGCTGCCATCAGGCATAACTAATAAACCAACGGGACGAGCAAAGGTATTAGGAGCATTAGGATCGACTAAAAAACCAGTCAAAAAGTCTTCATAGTAACCAAGAGGCTGATTGTCTTTGCCAAAAGGTACAAAAACAATCTTATATCCCGTACCGCGATCGCGATTCCATGAGCCACGAAAAGCTACAAAAGCTCCATTGTGATATTTATCAGGGAATTTTTGTTGGTCATAAAACTGTACTCCTAAAGCAGCAGAATGCGCCTGAAATAAAACATCGGGTGTAATAGTTTTGGCTGCTAAATCTGGTTTTTCGCTCTTATTTCCCTGCATACGGCGAGGATCGAGTAAATCGGGACTTAGATAGGCATAAGGCCAGCCATAAAAGCCACCCTGTTTAACTTGGGTAAAATAATCGGGAACTAAGTCATCTCCTAATAAATCTCGCTCGTTGACGGCTGCATAAAGCTTGCCTGTAACTGGCTGAAAATCTAAGCCAACGGGATTGCGTAAACCATAAGCGTAGGTAGAGCGATTTGAACCATCTAAATTCATTACCTGCACTGAAGCACGGGGTAATTCTTCAGGTTCAACATTAGTTGCCGAACCTATAGAGATATAGAGCTTATTACCATCAGGAGATGTAACAATATTGCGAGTCCAATGTTGATTGTAGCCACCTGGAGTTAATTTAGTAATTTCTGTACCTGTACCGTCTAATTTTAGCTGTCTAGGTTGATAGTCAAAGCGTAAAACCTCTCCTGTATTGGCAACATAAAAGGAATCTTTAGCAAAAGTCATTCCCAAAGGTTGATTTAAACCGTTACTGCGATCGGCAAATACTTGATTAACTTCGGCTACGCCATCTTTATTTTTGTCCTGCAACAAAACAATTTTATCTTGTCGGGACTGCACTGCTAATACATCTCCATCAGGAGTTAACGTCATCCAGCGCACGTCTTTTAAATTGTCGGCAAACACATTAACAGCAAATCCTGGCGGAACTTGCAACACAGGATTATCTGGTACGGGAATGACGTTAGGGGATTTACTAGCTGAGTTGGTGGCGTAAGGTTGAGGTAAATCAGCTAAAGTAATCTTGATTGGCTTTGGGGTAAAAGATTCGGTAGAGATTGTCTTTTGTGCTTGTTTAGGAGCAGAATCGGCAACAGAGGTTGCAGGCAATGAGTTGCAGCCAGTCAAAATAGCAATTAGTCCCAAATAAGCTGTCAAGCTTTTAATTTGTCTGCCGAGGTTGACTGGGAGACGAGGGGACACGGAGACGGGGAGAGAGTTTGATAGTTTGTTGCTTGATTGAAACATATACAGTTTAAGTGCATCGGCAGCTTAACTTAGGCTAGTTTTCCAAGGGATAGTAAACATTTATCAGTTTAGTTGTCAGTGGTTAGTTGTTTTTTTAGAGGCAACTTAATGCCAAGGCTCTGAAAATAGGCTGTGCCAGTAATTGCTAGGAAAGAAACGTAGGCAATAATTTGTCCGAGATACAACGTTTGTCGATAGCCAAATAAAGCTTTGAGAATAATCCCAGGAAATTCTTTATCTGGTAACAAGCTTGAGCCATCCCATACCCGATCGCCTAAGATACAAGAGTCATTACCCCAAATACACCAGTTGTCGACAGACAGTTGCGAAAATAGAGCCAGTGCAGCATCAAAATGCTTAAGCACACCCATGACTAATCCACCTACAATTAGCAGTAAAAATATTCCCATTACCTGAAAGAATAGACGAATATTAATTCGCACGCCTAGGGAAAATAGTCCTATGCCCATAATAGTAGCCAGAGTCAAACCCGCGATCGCACCAAGGGCAGGAAGAGACCAATCTTGCTGAAATTTTGCCAGGACAAATAAAACCGTTTCAAAGCCTTCGCGCACCACAGCAATAAAAATCAAGAGAAATACGGCTTTCCCTGCGCCATCGTTGCTTAATGCCGTGTTGATTGCTCCTTCTACCTCTCCTTTAAGAGATTTAGCCTGTTTAGTCATCCAGATTAGCATCCAACTGAGCATGGCGATCGCCACTACTCCAAAAATTCCCTCCAGTAGTTCCTTGACAACGGGTGCGTATATGCCATCGGCAGTCTCAACACCAGATATCAATCCTGCTAGCAAAAAGCCAAGGGCAACACTAGCGATAATCCCGCCTAGAATACCCAGATAAACCCAGCGATAAAGTTGCGTTTGCTCTGCCTTTTTTAGACAAGCCATCACAATACCGACTACCAGTGCAGCTTCAAATCCTTCTCGCAGAGTGACAATAAAAGTAGGTAATGCAGCAGTAATATCCATGATTTAGATAATTAGCAAGTAAGTATTAATCTTTAATAATTGTTCAATATTTAAGATTAATTATTAATCAAATTCCACAGCCAACCCACTGTAAAGACGGTAATAGCTGCAAATCCCAAAATAATTATTGTCAGTAAAATAATTAAACCAATAATAAATAAAGTATTGCTTTTACTATCTTCAGCAATTTCTAAATGTTTTTCTAAAAGCTCAATATTCTTTACATTAGATTTCCAGCCGACATCAAATATATCTCCCAACACTGGAATAGTTCCTGCAAAAGAATCTAACAAAATATTACCCACCATCTTATATAAAACTTCTGGAGGTAAACCCATCCTCGCAGCCTCTACCACAATATAAGCAGATATTCCTCCAGTTACGGTGTCTCCGCCCCCAGGCAGCAAGCCCAGAATCGGATCTAAGCCAAAGCGAATTTTTGTTCCAGGTATGGCGATCGCATTATCCATCACCTTACTAAGACGACGCAGTTTATTGACTCGTGAAATATGTTTAGTAGGCAGAGTCTTCATAAATCAGTTGTTAAGGTGAGTTGGACACTAAAAAGAAGCCTCACCTTTTTGCTACTAAAATTCTATCCCAAAATAAGACCCAAAAACAGACACCTTGAAAGGGCTTGTTTCTAGATTTTAGGACAGATAGTTTGATAAGGTTAATAATCTAATCTCACTGCAAACTCAAACCAAACACTGTCAGACGGGTAATCGGTCATGTCTTCTTCGGATTCAAGCAAAAACTTAGATTGGCTATTTAGAGGTACAAGCGAAATCTTTCCAGATCGTCAAGATTCAGACGATCGAGCTGAAAATTTAAGCCAACGCCTTGCCCAAAGTTCTGAGCCATTGAGGGTTAAGCTAGGTATCGATCCTACAGGCACGGATATTCATTTGGGTCATAGTATTCCCTTCCGTAAGCTGCGCGCTTTTCAAAATGCAGGACATACGGCAGTGGTTATTATTGGCGACTTTACCGCTCAGATTGGCGATCCTACGGGCAAGTCTGATGTACGCCGTCAATTGACCCCAGAACAGGTAAAAGCCAACGCTCAAAGCTATTTAGATCAGCTACGTCCTATTTTAGATTTTGATACCCCAGGACGATTGGAAATTCGCTATAATTCCGAATGGCTTAGTAAACTGGATTTGGCTCAGATACAGGAATTGCTGGCAACTATGACCGTGGGACAAATGCTAGCCAAAGAAGGTTTTGCAGAACGCTACAGCCAAGAAAAACCTATTTTTCTCCATGAGTTTTTATATCCTTTGATGCAGGGTTATGATTCTGTAGCCGTAGAAGCTGATGTGGAATTAGGTGGAACAGACCAAAAGTTTAATATTGCGGTAGGACGGGATTTGCAAAGGCATTTTGGTAAAAAAACTCAGTTTGGTTTGCTGCTGCCTATCCTCTTAGGCACAGACGGGGTACAAAAAATGTCAAAATCTCTGGGTAACTATGTAGGACTGCAAGAAGATGCCCTATCGATGTATTCTAAGCTAGAAAAAACTCCTGATGATCTGCTTAAAGATTATTTTGAACTTTTAACCGATACTGATTTGGCAGAATTACCTGGTAACCCTAGGCAGGCTCAAAAGCAATTGGCGATCGCCGTTACTTCGCAATTTCATGGACAAGATGCTGCCTTACAAGCTAAGCAAACCGCCGAACAGATTGTACTTCAGGGAAATACCGCAGGTGGGGATATTCCTGAATATTCTCTGTCTCAAGTAGAGTTTCCTGCTAAATTGTTTTATGTTTTAGGTGCTAGTGGCTTATGCAAAAGCAGTGGGGAAGGAAGAAGACAGATACAGGGTGGTGCTGTTCGTTTAGAAGGCGATCGCCTTGGCGATATCAATCTTACCTTTGAAACCGCCGATGATCTGGCAGGAAAAGTGTTACAAGTAGGCAAAAAAAAGTTTATTCGCTTAGTTTCCTAAGCAACAATCAAGCGTGAAGGTAAATTTTTTAAGATTCTGGCGGTTAAGTATCTTGGCGATAATTATATTGATTGTGCCGATCGCGCCAGCCCATAGCCAAAATGCTGGTTCTTCAAAGGATAATTTTAGCTGTCCTAACGATCTTAATCAGTTAACCTCTTTATTACTCAAAGATTTACCAGACTACAGCAATCGAGTAATCCAACGAACTCAACGCCTGAATAAAGAAGCAGGAATTAGAAACTATGTTATTACCGCCGATCGAGTTGAGTTTGAACCTTTAAAATTACCTCGTATTCAATACAATCCTCTTAACGAGAACCAACCCAAACAAGTCTTTTTTACAGTTGCCGAAAGGCAATATAACAATAATGAAATCACTACTATTCAAACTTACCATTGGCTATTTTTAACTCAAACTGATAGTGGTTGGCGTATGGTAATGATGTTTTCTCGTTTTGGCAATTCTCAAGCAAATACCCCTCCAGCACCTCCTAAAGAAACTACCAATGGCATTATTGGTCAAGGAGTTCAACTTTGGTTAAGAGATTGTCGTGCAGAAACAGTTAGATAACCACCGCTGACTTGTTTCAACAGTTAGGACAGTTAAGCAGTTAGAACAGTTAGAGCAGTTGACAAGCCCAATTTACCGTTGATTATCTTCAACTCAAAAAGGGCTTCGATAGCTGTTATTTCGTTAATAATTAAATTTTGTCCGAACCATTGTTGTTTGATTAATTTAAAAAATAAAAAAGGGAACTTTAGAGCCTGTTCCCTTAATTAAAGTCGTATGATAGGAATTGCCAACCCTGTTAGTAATATAGTACTAATTGAAATATTAGTCAACAAAAATTTGATAGTTTATGCAAATTATCTCTATAGCTCATATCAAGGAAATGCTCGAATTATAGTCATTCCAATTAATTTCCTTATGGTAGTTTTGTATTGATTGTAAGGTTAAATATTACTTGCTACTTGCTACTTGCTACTTGCTACTTTTTTCAAAGATAATCTGGTTGCTATTTAAAACGACTATACTTTTCCCCTTACCCCTTCCCCTTTGACCAGCCTTCAGCGATCGAGAACGTGCGTAACATCAGTTAAATAAATTGTCTATTGCCTAGTCCCAATTCTCGTTTCAATAAATTAATCGACTTTTCGCTAATGTAGCTATCAGTACGGATAACTTCAGGAATCCGAATTAGATCCTCTCGCATGGCGATAATTTCTGCTTTGACTGCATCATAGCTAGTGTAGCCAGCTATCACCGTATGAGCAGCACGAATAACCGCCTTCAAGCGATCGCGATCGCCAATTGAAGCAGTCAATACTAGTAAATCATCTCCTCGCTGACTATTAACGATACTTGAGGCAATATCGAGAGTACCTTCACTAAGGCTAACAATGCCCAAACAAGCTTGAGAAGGAAGAGCCTTAATCATTTCTAATTCTTTTTTGTAATCATAAATATCAACAGGAATTACGCGAAAAGAGTTAGGAGGAACAATGGCTAAAACCTCTTGAATAAAATATCGATTTGTCACCAGCGTCCCAAAATTAATTTTTTCTAAGATTTGGGGTAATTTTTCTAACTCAATCAATTCAATCTCCATAGAGAAAGAATTGCATAATTCTTGCTGCATAATTTCCCCTGCGCTGATGTCTCTTTTAGGAACGGTAACAATTACGCGATCGCAACAGCTAATGCGCCAGTCTATTTCTTCTAGGAATAATTCTTTAACTTGCTCAATGCTACAGCCCAATTCTAAAATCCGATCTAGATTATCTTTGATGGCATTAACCGAATTAACTATAGGAGAATCTGAATGATTAATATTTTCTCGTTCGTGAATTTTGACATAGATTCCCGAACCAGCTATTGATGCTACCAATCCATTTTCTTCTAGCTGTTGATAGACTTTGCTGATTGTGTTGCGGTGCAGTCCCGTAATCATAGCTAGTTGCCTAGTACTGGGTAAGCGATGTCCTGGGGGATATTGTCCAGAAGCGATCGCAAATTGAATTTGAGCAAATAATTGTTTGGAGGCTGGTATATCACTATCGGACTGGATTTGAAAGTTCAGCATTAGAAAAAAAGCGAACAGTATCTATGTGCGCTATTGTAGGCGTAAAATTTGCTTTTTTTATTAAATAATTAATAATTTAACCTCAGTTCGGGTTAAGACAATTGATTAGTTAAGATAGTTCTAAGCTCTAAGCCTTGAGCTTTAAGCCGTCTTGGTGAGAATTCCTTTACGTTTAGATGCGGAAGTGCGCCTGCGGTGAGACAGTTGCGGTGGAAGGGTTTCCAAGGGGCTGTAGGCGAAACTAAAAACTACTTCATTTTAATTCCTAATACCTGAGTATGTGCGCCTCTAGCTTGGGTAACGCCGATAGTTCTTTCGGAAGCTTCAATCATTGGGCGACGTAGACTTACAACAATAAATTGTGCCGACTGTGCTTGTTTTTTGACCATGCGGGATAGTTTTTCGACGTTTGCACCATCGAGGAACATATCTACCTCATCAAAGGCATAAAAAGGGGAAGGGCGATATTTTTGGAGAGAAAAGATAAAGCCGAGTGCTGTTAAAGATTTCTCGCCTCCAGACATAGAACTTAGTTTTTGTACTGCTTTGCCTTTGGGGTGAGCAACTAGATTTAAACCGCCGTTGAAGGGATCATTTTCATCTTCTAGCTGTAGGTGTCCATCACCATCAGAAAGTTCGGCATAAATCTTTTGAAAGTTTTCGTTTACCGCATCATAAGATTCTTTAAACGCTCGTAAACGTAAGGTGGTAAATTTCTCGACTCTTAGCAGGAGTTCTGTTCTTTCTGCTTCAATAGTATCTAACTTATAAGAAAGTTCTTGTAGTCTAGCTTCGGTTTTTTCGTATTCTTCTAACGCCAACATATTGACGGGTTCCATTGCCTCAAGACGTTTTTCTCCATTACGAATTTGCTTTTGAAGTTGTTCAACGTGTTCGTGGAGATTGGCAAAGGTAATTAATTCTCCTGCTTTAGTACCGTCTTCATTTACTAACTGTGAAATTTCAGGAATAGGATCGGGAAGTTCTAACTCTTGTTCAGCTATTTGTTGCTGGAGAGTTTGTAAGGTGGCTTGCCTTTCTTGCTGAGATGACTGAAGTTTTTCTAGTTTCCAGACTTGTTTTTGATGGCGATCTCGTGACTCCTGTAGATTGTTTTCGGTGCGATCGCGTTCTTGTTTTGTTTCTCCTAGTTTTGCTGTTAGTTGTTCTAATTGTGTTTCGGTTTCGGTTATTTTTACTTCTATTTCTATTAGCTGATTGTTAATTGTTAATTGTTGATTGCTAATTGATAATTGTTCATTGTTTAATTGTTCATTGTATTGTTCTGCTTCCGAGATTTTTTCACTCAGGCGTTGATATTTATTGCTTAAATCTAATAGTTGTCTTTCTGCCTGTCTTAAATTTAGTTCTTGTTGCTGTAGCTGTTCTTCTTGACTGTTAATTATTGCCTGTACCTGTTGCCATTCACTTTGAGAATGAGATTCTTCTAAGTCTTGTAGCTGTTGTTGTAAAGCTTGTAACTTGATTTCCTGTTCGGCAATAGCTGCGTTTAATATTTCCAGGCGAGATTGAATTGTTGCTCTTTCCTGGCGATTATTGTTTAGCTGATTAATTAATAGTTCTTTTTGTCCAGTAAGACGCTTAATTTCCTTCTCTAGCTGTTCGGATAGCATTTTATTATCTCTACCTAGCTGTCTTGCCTCAGTTAATTCTTCTGCCAAATCCTTGATTTGTGCAATCTGATTTGCTATTCTTTGGTCATAGCTAGATAAGATGCGCTCTATTTCTGCCAAACGCTCTTTTAGTGCTTCTACTTGTCCTGATTCACGGTTTGCAGCACCACCAAAATGCAAACTAGAACGGCTAGATTTACTTCCTCCAGTCATCGCCCCACTGACTTCCAAGATTTCTCCTTCTAAGGTAACAATGCGATGTTTACCCAAGCTCGAACGAGCATTATCAAGGGTATCAAAGACAATAGTACCGCCAAACACATAGGCAAAGATTTCATCATAGCGAGAGTCACAATTAACTAAATTAACCGCTAAATCAACAAAACCTCGACCAAAACGCATGGTGGCAATGTTGCCCAAGCGTGGTGCTTGGATTTTATTTAAAGGTAAAAATGTTGCTCTACCTCCCCGTTCTCTTTTTAATAGCTCAATACCCTGTGCAGCCACGCGATCGCTTTCGACGACAATAAAGCCTAATCTTCCTCCCGCTGCGGTTTCTAACGCCAAGCGGTAACGCTGTTCCACCTGTCCTAACTGCACAACTAACCCCTCAACCCCCGCTAAATTAGAGTTCAAGATAATCTTGCTGGCAAAAGTACCCTGAACTTCTTGTTGTGCTTGGGTGGTAGCTTCTAGCTTGTCTAACTCCCGTTGTTTCTCTCGTTGCTCAATTAAAAGACGCTGTTGGGTTTCTTGTTGCAAAGCGCGATCGCTTTCTGCTTCGGTTAACTGTTGAGCAATTCTCTGTACATGACCTTGTTCTTTTGTTACCTGACTAGATAGGGAATTATATTCTATTTGTTTGCCTTTTAATTCTGCTTCAACCGCCTCTAAAGACTCAGCTTGCTCAGTGATAGTGCTATCTAACTGGTTAAATCTCTCGCTAATTCTGGCTTGTTCAGTACGTTGAGGATTAAGAACATCTTGAATAGCTGATGCTTGACGGGTAATAGTCGCTTGTTCTTGTACCCAAGCTTCGGAGGCTTCGGCGATCGCATTGGCATTTTCCTTACTCTGGGTAACTATTTCTCTGGCTGCTACAGCCTCTTGAGTTAAATAAGGAATAGTCTCGCTTTCTAGCTTGCTTTTTTCTTGTTCAAGCTGTTTGATTTCTAGCTGATACTGTTCTAGGTTTTGTTGCGTTTGCACCAACGCCAATCTTTTTTGCTGGCTTGTATTGGTTAACTCTTCTTGCTTTTGCTTTAGCTGATGCTGTTTGGCTTTTTGAGTAGCCAGATCTGATGCTACCGATAGCTGTTCATCCTCTCCCAAGGCTTTTACCTGGGCATTAAGAACTTCTAACTTTTCGCTGTGTTCTTTTACCTCGATATCTAGCTTGGCAATGCTTTGCGTTAACTGTACCGTCTCAGTTTCTCCTCCTGTTAACTTTAACTGTAACTCCTCTTGCTGTTGAGTAAGCGATCGCCATACTAAAACTTTTTCTTGATTTTTCTTTTCCTGTACCTTTTCTTTAAGCTTACGGTACTTTTCCGCTTTTACTCGATCTGCTGCCAGGCGATCGCGGTTGGCAATCAATTCTTGAGCAATTATATGACACTTTTCTTCTCTTTCCTGTACCTTATCCAGGGTTTTCCGCGTTTGCTGAATCTTGCGATCAAAAGCTGCTACACCCGCCAACTCATCAATAATTTCTCGTCTTTCTTTAGAGTTCATCGTAATGATGCTAGTAACGTCACCCTGCAACACTACGTTATAGCCTTCGGGATAAACTCTTAGTTTTTGTAGCTGTTCATGAACGTCTGTGGCGGTGGCAACTTCACCGTTCACATAAAACGTAGAAGTGTAGTTGCCTTTTTTTGCCACTCTTAGCCTGCGCGTTACCTTCCACTCCAGACTATTCCCGTTGGCGATCGCGACAATTTTTTTATCGCCTTCATCTACTGTAGCGACTGTTTCTTCTGACTCTTCTACATGACCACTACCATTACTATTGCCGATATTATTATCACTATCTCCTATTGCTGCTAACTCTTGTGAAGAGTCAATAGGTATCAAATCATGGACATTGGTTACCGTTGTCACCACATCTTCTAAGTCACCTAAATCACTCAAGTCAAAGGTTACAGAAACAACTGCTTCTGCTGCCTTGCCACTACCAATATGTTTATTATTAACTAAATCGGGCAGGCGATCGGCACGCATCCCCTTAGAACTAGCTAAACCCAAGCAAAATAGCAGCGCATCTAGGATATTGGACTTTCCTGAACCATTTGGTCCAGAGACTACCGTAAAACCAGGTAGTATGGGTACTTTAGTTATACCACCAAAAGATTTAAAGTGAGACAGTTCGATGCGCTTTATGTGAACCATGAACTACAGTTTTGACTTGGTAAGATAGATAGTATTTTTATACTAGTTGACAGTCACACTATCGGGAACACTAATGGTTGTACCTACAATCTGCCAAGATGTGTTGAAAAACCCGTATTTTTTTACACTTAGTAATATTTCTTTGTCTTAAATCTTGACTAAAACTACTAGCCTATCAACTTTAAATTGATGGAAGTATTGTAGGTATTGCAGATGGATGAATAGAGGAGATGAAGAAGTATTACCCCACTACCTCACTACCCCAATTACTCCTCAGAACAATTTTGACGGACTACTACCTCAACTGTCCTAACTGTAGAGATATTAGATAATAAATTAAAATAGCTAATGGTGAAAAGACAACTATGCAAAAACCTAGCTTATATTTTAAGTTATTAAATTCTGCCAAATTAATATTCCATCCTGGCCTATTCCATGGTAAGTAGCTCAAGGAACTATTATAAACATCAAATTTAAAAGAGTATAAATTTTTAGGATAATCAATATAAGCAGATAGTTTCTTATCAGCAAAAGTAACCAATATTTGATGAAAACCATAGTTATCAAAAACATTGGGAACTACAAAATGAGGTTGATTCGCGCTGCTTCCTGTTGTCGGAGTTCGCAGCCGTAAGCTTAAGTTTTTTTCTGATTGACCAATTATGATATTTTGAGCAATTGTGCTATCGGCTAGAGAAATAATCCTAGCTGGCCCAGTTTGCTGAAGATCTCTGGAGGCAACCGTCAGGAAAAAACTAAATTCATTAGTTTGCTTGAGTCTTTTATTTAAGAAAACTGCACTGTCTTTTGTTTTTAGCCACTGATTCTTATTTAATAAAATTCCCAGATTTTGATATATTATATTATCTTCTGTCTGCTTATTTTTATCTCCTTTAATTTCAGCTTGAGGAGATTTAGATAATTTTAAGTCTGGAGTATTTTGATTTTTATCTTGATAATATTCTTGCAGATCTGTAAAAGAAAAAGATGTGATTAAACTAGACAGTGGAGACAGAAAACTATTGCGATCTTCAAAAGCCTGAATCACTTCTGACTGATTTAAAGCGCGATCGCAAATATACACGCTATTTATAGAACCATGCCAAGGGCGATCGCCTGTAACCTCGTTTCCAATTGCTAAATAATAATCATCATCCCAATTTAATAAGTTGATGCTGTTTAATAAGACCCAGATTGCTAAAATAACAATGGAACAATAAATGGCGATCGCCGTAAGTAAAGACTTTAAACTAAGTTTATGACGATTACCAGTTAGAATGCCAGCAAAAAACTGAATAATATTCTTACGCCAAAGATATATAATTCCTCCTACACATCCACCACAGGTGTTAAAAATAATATCAGTTAGGTTAGATACACGGGTGGGGAGAAATAGCTGAGTCAACTCTATCGCCGTAGATATTACGGCACTAACTAAACAGCAAACAATTAGAATTAACCAGATATTGCGGTGTTTGTTAGCGGTAATTATAAATAAGCTAATTCCTAGAGGAATAAATAACAGAATATTTTGCCAATAGTCTTTGAGACTGCTGCCAAAATTAAATTTTTCAATAATATAACTCACAGAAAACCCCTCTGGAGTAACCAACTCAAAAGGAGACAAAGTAGCGATAAAGATACAAAATAGGCTAGCAGCTAATAACAAATAACCCCAACTTTTAGAGCTAAAAATCTGATTCATTTTATTTAAAAGATATTATCTTTGTAGACTTCTAAGTAGATGAGGTAACAGCTTCTTGATAAATATTTCAGGTTCTAAAGGTTTATTTTTAACTACCAAACAATCATAAATAGACCAGTTAATTGTGCCGATAATACTATTTATAGCTAGTTCAATATCGAGTAATTCAGAATCTAAAAAAATCTTTTGTTCAATTCCTGCTTGAATAATATTGCTTAAAAAACTTCGGTAAGTTTGTCTAGCTTGGCTAAGTTTAGTAGTAGCGGCAAAATCTCCGTAGCCAATTTGCAGGAAAAAAAGTTTGATAATCTGCTGATGCTGATGAAAATAGTGCAGAGTCTGTAGCAAAACCAGATTTAGTGCTGCTTCTACCTCTAGGTTTTGTTCTAATGCTTTAGCAATTTGCCGATGCAGCTTGTCTAAATGCTTCACCATAATTTCTGTCAGCATTTCTCTTTTATTTTTAAAATGTCGATAAAACAAACCAACAGATACATTTGCTTTTTCTGCTATCAGCTTGGGCTGTGCTCGATCGTATCCCTGACAAAATAATATTTCTCCCGCATCTAATAGAGCAGTATATCTTTGCGCCACATTATATCTAGGTTTAGATGTTTGGTTCATAGTTCAAACTGTCAAATGTTATTGATGTACAGCCTAAAAGCGATCGCCATACTCTCAACAAAAAACCAAAAGCTTTTTATGAATGTAAATTAGCGGTAAGTAAATCATTGTCTTTTCTGCCCCTAGCTTGACAATATCGGCTTTTTCTATGATTATAGTATTCGAGTGAATATTATTCACTTTCTCAGTTAAAATATTAAATCAAAACGTATATTTTATCAATGGATAATTGTTCATTGTCAATTGTTGAATATGACCTCGCAAATTTTTATCCAGACAGACCAGGAACTATGGCAAGATTTGGAACAGTTTCCAGGAACACAGTTTTTACCTTTAGCTGAACCTACAGAACATGGTTCAATTCATCGATTACGGATGAAAGCAGGTACAATAATTCCCTTTCATACTCATCCTTGTGACGAATATGTTTATGTTTTAAAAGGAGAAATTGAAACTAGTGGACAACGCTACAGTATGGGAACATTTTGGATTACACCAGCCAATACTCGCCAAGGAGAACATAAGGCAATTACCGATGTTGAACTGATGACGATACGGTTAGGAAAAATGGGCAAATTTGAGAATTGATCGAGTATTAGCTTGATTTTGATCGCAATTAAATCAGTTAAAGTATCGATCGCTTTTAAAATATTGCTTTTAAAAATTAGTCAGTTTTGATCTTGATAGTCAAAAATAAATCTTAAGTAAAATTTCGCTGAATTAGATACCCTAATCTATAAAGGTATACTGCAATTATTCAGATAATCCATGTCTCATTTTTATTTCGATGCTGAAGAAAATCAACGCAAATCTTTTGAGCTTCCAGGGGCGAAACCTCACTACAACCCAGACCGCCCAGGACAGGTAGATCATATATTTCTTGATTTAATTCTCGATATCCCTAATCAAAGTTTCCAAGGAACTTGCACTACTACTATTATTCCCGTACGTCCAGGTATTCAGCAACTGACGATGGATGCAGTGGATTTAACCATTGAATCCGTATTAGTTGATGGTATTAGTCAGAATTTTGATTACGATGGGTCACAAATTGAGATTCATTTACAGCAAGCCACTACAACAGAAGCGCTCGCCGTAGCGATCGCCTATTCGGTAGATCGTCCCCAACGAGGGCTATATTTTATTGCGCCTACAGAATATTATCCTGATAAACCGACTCAGGTTTGGACACAAGGAGAGGATGAAGATTCTCGCTTCTGGTTTCCCTGCTTTGATTATCCTGGGCAATTAGCCACTTCGGAAATTCGAGTCCAAGTACCAGCAGGATTTAAGGCAATTTCTAACGGGCAATTGATTAATACTGAAAAAGCGGAAGATAGCGAGATCTACCATTGGTCACAGCAGCAGGTACATCCTACTTACCTCATGACTTTGGCGGTGGGAGATTTTGCCGAGATTGCTGATGAATGGAAAGGCAAACCGATTACCTACTATGTAGAAAAAGGAAGAGAAGCAGACGGTAAACGCAGCATGGGTAAAACTCCTCGGATGGTGGAGTTTTTGTCCCGCAAATATGGCTATGACTATCCCTATCCTAAATATGCCCAGGTGTGTGTAGATGACTTTATCTTTGGCGGGATGGAAAATACTTCTACTACCTTATTAACAGATCGTTGTTTGTTAGATGAACGAGCAGCAACTGATAACATGAGAACTGAAAGTTTAGTGCTACACGAGCTAGCGCATCAGTGGTTTGGAGATTTGGTAGTAATCAAACACTGGTCACACGCCTGGATTAAAGAGGGGATGGCTTCCTATGCGGAGGTGTTTTGGACAGAAGAGGAATATGGTAAAGATGATGCTGCTTATTATCTGTTAAATGAAGCCCGTACCTATATCAATGAAGATAGTACTCGTTACCGCCGTCCAATTGTGACGAATGTTTACCGTGAAGCAATTGAACTATATGACCGCCATCTTTATGAAAAGGGTGCTTGTGTCTATCACATGATTCGGGCAATTTTAGGAGATGAGCTATTTGACAAGGCAATTCAAACCTTTGTCCAGGATAATGCTCACCAGACAGTTGAGACAGTAGATTTACTGCGGGCGATCGATAAAGCCACTGGTTATAACCTAATGTTCTTGTTCGATCAGTACGTTTTTCGTGGTGGTCATCCCGATTATCAGGTAGCTTATGCTTGGGATGGCGATAGTAATTTGGCTAAGTTGACCGTTACTCAAAAACAGGCGCAGAAAGATAGTGAGAGTAAAGAGTTATTCGATCTCAAGATTCCCGTAGCCTTTGGCTATGTAGCTGAAAAATCTGATATTCCAGAATTCAAAACCTTTTCCCTTCGTACCTATCAGGCAGAACAAAGCTTTTATTTCCCCCTAGAAAGTAAGCCTGATTTTATTAGCTTTGACGTGGGCAATAACTTTCTCAAAACAGTTACCTTACAGTATCCCGTTGCCCAACTTAAAAAACAGCTAAAACACGACCCCGATCCTATTTCCCGTATCTATGCTGCTGCTGCTTTAGCTAAAAAAGGTGGATTGGAAACAGTTAAAGCCTTAGCCGAATCTTTAAAGAGCGATCGCTTTTGGGGAGTACGGGTAGAAGTAGCCAAAAAGCTGGGTAAAATCAAGCTCAATCAAGCAATGGATGCTTTGCAGTCTGGCTTAAAAGATGAAGATGCCAGAGTGCGTCGGGCAGTGATTACGGCATTGAGTAACTTTAAAAATGCTGCTAGCTATCAAGTTATTGCCGATTCTCTCCAGCAAGGAGATCCTAGCTACTACAACGAGGCTGCTGCTGCCCGTAGTTTGGGCGGTATGGTAGGGGGAAATCTCAAGGCAAAACAGCCAGAGGCGATCGCTTTACTCAAAACTATCTTAGAACAGCGTGCTGGTTGGAATGAAGTTGTGCGTGGTGGTGCAATTTCAGGCTTGAGCAAAATGAAAACTTCTGCTGATGCAGTGGATATTATCTTAGAATATACTAAGCCAAATACTCCCCAGGCTCTAAGGCTTACCGCCATTCGCTGCTTAGGAGAGATATCTACTGGTCAAACTCCTGAGAAATTGGGAGAAATTTTAGAACAGCTAGAAGCGATCGCAGGAGAGTCTTTTTTCTTAACTCAGGTGGCAGTCGTTGGTGCTTTGGGGCAAATGCAAACCGCCCAAGCTATAAATATTCTCAATGGGTTGGCAGAACAAACTGCCGATGGTAGAGTGCGTCGTCGTGCAGAAGAGGCCGTAACTAAAGTTCAGAAAAACTTGGGTGCAGACAAGGCGGTGAAGGAGTTGCGGCAAGAGGTCGATCGGCTCAAGCAAGCTAATCTAGATTTGACTAGTCGTTTGGCTAAGTTGGAAGCAAAAAATGATGAGTAAACATAATGAAAATTAGATTCAAAAGACGGCGTTTCGGTCAATTCATGTTTCTCAGTACAATATTTACTGTGATTGGAGACTGGTTCAAAACTGCTAGGTCGCAACCTACATCACCATCGCCTACCCTAACTACCAAAGGGGCGGAAGTTTCTTTTAAGATCAATGGTGTTCAACAAACCGTCAATATCGAACCTCGCGTAACTTTACTCGATGTACTGCGGGAAAGAGCTGGACTAACAGGAACAAAAAAAGGCTGCAATCACGGTCAATGTGGTGCTTGTACGGTATTAGCTGATGGGGTACGCATTAATTCTTGTTTGGCTTTGGCGGTTCAGTATCAGGATGTAGAAATTACTACCATCGAAGGCATAGCTAATGGTGAGGAGTTAAGCTCAATACAAACAGCATTTATCAATAACGATGGTTTTCAATGTGGTTATTGTACCTCTGGTCAAATTTGTTCTGCTGTGGCAATGTTAGATGAAGTCGCAGCAGGAGAAGCAAGTATAGTCACCGCCGATATTAGCAACATCGAAGCACCTATTGAATTAACCGATGCTGAAATAAAAGAACGGATGAGTGGTAATCTCTGCCGTTGTGGTGCTTATCCTGGTATCGTTGCCTCGGTTAGAGAAGTTTATGAACAGGCGTAAGTTTTTAAAGTAAAAAGCGGTGCGACCCCGCGTCGCCGTCAGGCGCAAGACAAAGGCTTTAGCCGCATGTACGCGCACCAAGAAAGTAGAAAGTAAATAGAGCTAATTACCGAATAGGACTTTGAGAGAGCTAATAATATGAAAACTTTTGATTATACTCGCGCTAGCAGCACAGAGGAAGCGGTATCGGTAATTAATAGCATTGAACAGGCAAAGTTTCTTGGTGGTGGCACAAATTTAATAGATTTGATGAAAGATGGTGTTGAACAGCCAGACCATTTAGTTGATGTCACTCGCTTGTCTTTAGCCAAAATAGAGGAATTATCAGACGGGGGAGTTAGAATTGGTTCGATGGCACGTAATAGCGATACTGCTAATCATCCTTTAATTCGCCAACGCTATCCCGTTTTATCTCAAGCTTTTTTAGCTGGTGCGTCACCGCAGCTTAGGAATATGGCAACCGTCGGTGGAAACTTGATGCAGCGGACTCGCTGTTATTACTTTACCGATACTTCCATGCCCTGTAACAAACGCGAACCTGGTTCGGGTTGTGCAGCTATTGAAGGTTTTAATCGCATTCATGCCATCTTGGGAACGAGTCAACAGTGTATTGCTACTAATCCTTCTGATATGTGCGTGGCATTAGCAGCTTTGGATGCTGTAGTGCAAGTACAAGGAAGTAATGGAAAAAGAGAAATTCCCCTTACTGAATTTCATCGTTTACCAGGAGATACTCCAGAAATTGAAACTGAACTACAGCCAGGGGAACTAATTACGGCAGTAGATTTACCTGCTGCTGATTGGACTAATAAATCTTATTATTTAAAGGTGCGCGATCGCAATTCCTATGCTTTTGCTTTAGTTTCTGTAGCTGCTGCTTTGAATATTCAAGACAATATTATTCAAGATGCGAGGGTGGCTATGGGAGGTGTGGCACACAAACCCTGGCGCGCCAGCGAAGCCGAACAAATACTGGTAGGCAAGCAGCCCAACGAAGCAACTTTTACCAAAGCCGCAGCAGCAGCTTTAGCAAAAGCCAAAACTTACGAACACAACGCCTTTAAGGTCGAACTAGGAAAACGAGCGATCGTTAGAGCATTATCTACGGTTGCAGCAAGAGTAGCATAAATTATAAATCATGAATCAAATTATCGGTCAGGCTAAAAAACGAGTCACGGGAAAGCTTAAAGTTACGGGCGGTGCGAAATACGCTGCTGAATTTCCTGTTGAAAATGTAACTCATGGAGTTATAACTACTAGTACAGTTGCCAAAGGACGTATTGCTAACATCGATACCCGAAAGGCTCAGGCAGTACCAGGAGTAATTGCGATTATTACTTATCAAAATGCCCCTAAGCTGCCATTTAGGCCAATTCCGCCAGAACAGAAAATTACCACCGCACCATCGGGAGAGTATCCCCACACTCTCTATACGGATAGCATTTATTTTTATGGGCAACCAGTAGCTGTTACGGTTGCCGAAACTCTAGAACAAGCCGAACAAGCTGCTTCTTTAATTCGAGTTGAGTATCAAAAACAGCAACACAGCGTCAGTGTACATAAAGCCAAAGCAAACGGTCAAGTGACCATACCCGAAAGTGAAGCAGACAAGTCTCGCGGTAATCCAGAATCTGCCTTATCTAATGCTGAAGTTAGTATTGATGCTAATTATACAGTCCCCACAGAGCATCATAATCCCATCGAACCTCATGCAACTATTGCTGTCTGGTCGGGGGACAAGTTGAAAATTTATGACAAAACTCAGTGGGTTAAAAGCGTTCAACAGCATTTAGGTTCAGTATTTGGCATTCCCCAAGACAATGTTGAAGTCGTTTCGCCTTTTGTCGGCGGGGCTTTTGGCTGTGCGGGACGTATCTGGCAGCAAACTACGATCGCGCCAATTGCTGCCAAAGTTGTTAATCGTCCTGTCAAACTGGTTTTATCTCGCAAGCAGATGTTTAGCATGACGGGGCATCGTCCTTATACAACTCAGCGCGTTGCTTTGGGAGCTAATAAAGATGGTACTTTAACTTCGATTATTCATGAAGCGACAGGTGAGGTGGCACAGTTTGAAACCTACACCGAAAACGTACTTAATGCTTCTCGTTTTTTGTATGCCTGTCCTAACGCGCAGACTAAATACAGACTGGCAAAGCTAGATATTTCTGCACCTACCTTTATGCGTGCGCCAGGAGAGGCACAGGGAGTTTATGCTTTGGAGTCGGCACTAGATGAATTGGCTTACGAATTGGGAATCGATCCCCTTGAGTTGAGACAGATTAATTATGCCGAACAAGACCCAGAATCTAATTTACCCTGGTCGTCAAAAGCCTTAAGAGAATGCTATGAGCAGGGTGCATCAGCATTTGGCTGGAATCAACGCAATCCTCAACCGCGATCGCAACAAGAAAACGGCATTCTAATCGGTTACGGTATGGCAACTTCCACCTACCCAATGGTACGCAGACCAGCTACTGCTAAAGCCCGTATTTTAAGGAATGGTACGGCGGTGGTACAAAGTGCTGCTTCTGATATGGGTCCTGGAACGTATACCACAATGACCATAATTGCCTCAGATGCTTTAGGTATACCAAGTGATCGCATTTCTTTCGAGCTAGGCGATTCTAATTTTCCTTTTGCCCCTGCTCACGGTGGTTCGATGACAGTAGCTTCAGTCGGTTCGGCGGTTCAAGCTGCTTGTAAAAAAGCGCGATCGCAGGCTTTAGCATTAGCTAAACAGATAGATTCTCCTCTGGCTAGAACTAAACAAGACGACTTAAAAGCTGAAGATGGAAAAATATTCGATCGGCAAAACTTATCCCAAAGCTTAAGCTATGCTGAAATTCTTGCCCAAGCTAACCAGGAATCTATTGAAGCCGAGGCGACATCAGAACCAGGTTCGGAAAAAGAAAAATTTTCAATGCACTCTTTTGGGGCTACTTTTGTGGAGGTGCGGGTTGATGAACTACTAGGAGATATTAACGTAGCGCGGGTAGTTTCTGCTGTAGATGTGGGACGCATTATTAACCCTAAAACAGCCAAGTCTCAAACCATTGGTGGAGTTGTTGGCGGTATCGGCATGGCACTACAGGAGCATACTTATCTTGATTCGCGTTATGGTAACTATGTCAACGCTAACTTAGGAGAATATCTTGTACCAGTCAATGCCGACATTCCCGAAATTGAAGCGATCTTCTGCGGTGAACCAGATTATCATGCCAATCCTCTCGGTGCTAGGGGAATCGGCGAAATAGCGATAGTTGGAGTAGCAGCAGCCATTGCCAATGCAGTTCATCATGCCACTGGTAAGCGAGTACGAGATTTACCAATCACGCTAGATAAATTATTGTAAAGTGACAAAAAGACAAGTTTAGAGTGAAGGAAAAAATAGGTACAGCAATTCTAAATTATTGGTTTTCCGATTTAGGATTGCTAAATAAGTAGGTAGGCAGAATTAAATATAAAACCGAATAAGCAAGATTTTATCCCTAAAAGCTCAAGATATGGCGATCGCTTTGTATAATAAAAAAAACGCTTAATCATTTTTATTCAATCCGCACCTCAAAATGAATGAAAGCAAATCTCGTCGCTCCGCAACTATAATATTCAATATTTAAGTTGTGAGGGTTTAAATTTGTTTGTCACCAAACAAATTGTTATCGATGACACTCAATATGTTAAAACGACAGTAATCTGTTACTGATGACAAATAATTTGTTAATGCACAATTAACAACGGTTAAGCCCTCTCTCAGAGAAGGTTTGAATTGTATCGGAGCGACGGGATTTGAACCCATGACCCCCACTACCCCAAAGTGTATATATGATTGTTCAATGCTTTTTATATATTGCTTTTTGCTTGTTGAGAATAACTTTGTCTACCGATTTTCTACCATTTCAGTGTGTGGTTAATGTAAACTTACTCTAGAATCATTATTATTTTCTTTTACACTTAAATGTGCATTGCTTGAAAAACTTGTTCGACTGCATCAGAAAGAATTTTGACTGATTTTTCTATCTCTCGGTTAGTGGTGAACTTGCCTAATCCTATTCTTAGTGAACCTTCGATTAATTCTTCAGATAAGTTCATAGCACGCAAAACATGAGAGGGTGCTGCAACCCCAGAAGAACAGGCGGAACCAGTCGAAATAGCGAGGCAATGGCGGATTCTAGCAATAATGGGACTATTCGGTATGCCTGGGATAGAAATATGCAGGTTGCCTGCTAGTCGAGAGTCTAGATCGCCGTTTACTATTAAGTTGGGAATTTTTTCTTGAAGCAAATTCTGCAATTTGTCTCGCAGTAGGGCGATCGCTTTTTCATCTTCTATCATCTCTAATTGCCTTAACTTACAGGCTTCCCCTAAACCAACAATGCCAGGGACATTAAGCGTTCCAGAACGCATTCCTTTTTGATGACCGCCACCAAAAATAATTGGTTCTAGTTGATGTCCTTTTCTAACCACTAATGCGCCTACTCCTTTGGGTGCATAAAATTTGTGACCAGAGATGGCTAGATAAGTAATTCCCCATTGTTCAAAATCAATTGGTATTTTTCCTACTGCCTGAGAAGCATCACAAAGAAAAGAAATCTCATATTTTTGAGCTATGTTACCAATTTCTTGAACTGGATAAATATTACCGATTTCATTATTGGCAGCCATAACACACAGCAGAGATAATCCCTGCTTACAGACTTGTTCTAGATACTTTAGGTCTAGTCTGCCTTGGGAATCAACTCGAAGACTAACAATATCTGCTAATCCTTTTTTGGCGATCGCCTGACAGGTATCTAGTACTGCTTTGTGTTCGAGTAGGGAGAAAGCAATGCGAGGTTTACTCTTGTTATCAATGTGCTTGAATACCGTTCCTTGAATAGCTAAGTTAATACTTTCTGTTGCCCCAGAGGTGAAAATCACTTCTCTTTCTGATGCACCGACTAATTCAGCAACTTGACGACGTGCCTCAGATACAGCTTTTGCTGCTTCATCGCCGTAGATATGGTCTGTACTGCTAGCATTACCAAATGCAGTAGTCATATAATATAGCATTCGGTCTGCTACTCTAGGGTCTACAGGAGTAGTAGAATGATAATCAAGGTAAATTGATTTAGATAAGAAACTAGATTTTTCAAACATATTTCTAATCATAATCTTGCTGAATTGCTCTAGTTACTAAATCAAAATCATCATCAGAAAGAAAAGGAACTTGAGCATAAATCAGGTCTGATTCTCCATATAATTTTGCAACCAAGTGGCCTTTTCCTAAAAGATTTTCTGCTCCTTTTTGTCCCAAAGAAAATTCTGACGTTCCTACACTTTCAACTTTCAAAATTAAACGATTACCTAGATTATCTCTTAGTTGCATGGGAAACACTTGATTATCAGGACGTTGAGCTGCAAAAATCAAATGAATTCCAGCTGCTCTTGCTTTAACTCCCAATCTTTGCACAGCAGAAGAAACAGCATCTTTATATTCATCAATTAACATCCAGTCAGCAAATTCATCATGAACAACTAATAAAACAGGTAGTTGTTTTTCTGGGGAAACTTTTTGATTATAGACAAATAGATTCTTAGCATTTGCTTGGCTAAATTTAAAATATCTTTGCTCCATTTCCTCCACAACTTCTTCCAGAATATTTATTGCATGCTCTCGCTCGACAATAATTCCTTTTTGAAGATGGGGAAGTTTTTTTAAGGCAGAATAATCTATCCCTTGTTTAGCATCAATAAGATATATTTTCAGCTTGTCTGGACTGTTAGTGGCGCAAGCATCAATTAACAGATTTGTTAACAGAACAGATTTACCACTTCCAGTTGTTCCAGCAATTAAAGTATGAGGTGCATGACTTTGCAACTTTTCAAATTCACTTCCTAGGTTTAGGTATAGTATTTCTCCATCAAGTTCTCTAATTCCAATCACAAAACTAAGATTAATATCTGTATTTGAACGATTGAGTTTACGTTTCTGCCATACTTCTTGCAGAGAAATAACTTGACGTTGAGGACGAGCAACAGAAATAACAATTTTACCTGGTTGTCCAGAGATATTAATTACATTTAAACCATGAGTTGTTAATAATGAAGAACGACGACGTTCGATATCAGAAATATTGAGACGATCTGAGCCTTGAAATTGAATTAAAGCTGCATTAGGAGTTAATCTTTTTTCTAAAACTTTGGCTTGAAGATCGTAGCTTAATAAGGCTTGACGAAGAGAATTAACAACATCATTGAGCCATTGCTCTTCTTCTGTTTTATCGGTAGAGGAGGTAGAATTATGATTGAGCCAAGTACTTAAAGTTAGACTTGTCCATTCATTGCTTGTTGGTTGAATAACAGATTGTTGCTCTGATATTGTTGTAGTTGGCAAAGCTCGATTAGATTCATCAGGACTAGAAGAATTATTGGTTTGTTTTGGTTGTTTTGAAGTTAATTCTTGTTCAGTGTCAGTTGCTTTTATTTCCTCTGTAATAGTGTCAGTCCAAATAACTCGCTCGGCTGGAAATTGAGGCTTTGAAATAGCCCAAGGTTTTTCATCTCCTAATTTTTCCCGAACAGTTAATAATGATTTTCCAGAGTAATAAGCCAGAATTAATTGTCTTACATCTCCACGACTAAAAATTTCTTGAAAACATCGTTCTACTTTAGGAATAACAATTTGTTCGCTGGTAACAGAGGTATCATTAGGTCCAGAAACAAAAACATGAGAGTAACCCGATAAATCAATCTCAATTTGACCATAACGGATTTCTTCACGCCATTGTTCGAGAGAAATAGAAGATTGAGAACTAAATTCAATGCCTTCTAGCATTAAATCACCTAAACGAGATAACCATAAGTCACGATCTAAACGGCCTGGAGTAATAAAAAGAGCATTAGCAATACGCTGTACAGTATCTCGTAGCTGTTTTTGTGATTTTTTTCTAGCATCAGCTATACCAGAAGCAATAACATATTTAGCTTCTGAAATAATAATTTTTAAAACAGGCTTCTCATCTATTATTTGAGGGCTGATTGCTAAAATATCAGCAATTTGTCCTTCTTTTTGCCCTAACCATGTAGCATAATCATCTAAAAAATACCATCCTAAAGCATCACTATGATTTAGTTCTGATCTAATTAAAGATTTACTCAAAACTACACCAATTAGTTCGCTTACAAAATGACCGCATTTAGCTGCTCTAAGAACAATATCTCCCGATAATTCATTGGCTTCATCAAGAAAACGTTGAGATAAATCTTTTAATTCTTGCTCGTCAAGATTTAAATTTAATGATTCTAATCGCCGTTTAATTAGGACTTGTAATAAATTCAAAGGAACTTGAGAAGAAACTAATAGATTGCGCTCATCAGTACGATGTTGTTGATAACGAATAACTTGTACTCCTTGATTGACAAGTTGTCGTCTTTCTAATAAATCATCATAATTAACAACCCATTCTCCCAGACGATGGACTTCTTCAAATACAGTTTTGATAGTATCATTTTGAAAAGAAATTTGTCGTGCAGGAAGGAAATATTTTTCAGGAGATAGCTCTTGTCCTTCAATCACACTATAAATTGCATCTAAATAATTTTTAGATTCTTGTGGTTGACTAGGACAAACCAAATAAACCGTTGATTTTAATTCATCTTTAGCAACAGGGCGTTTTCTTGCCCATCTTGGTGGTACATGATCTAATAAATGGGGAGTTGTTTTTTCAATCGGTGAAGCTTGCCAAACTACCTGAGCATTTCTAGAGATAACATCTTGTAGGAAAACAAGATCGGCAGATTTTCCTTCGCTGCTATTATTAATTGAACTTGAGTCAGAAATAACACTGATCCGAAGTTTTGCCATAAAATCTTGTGAAGCTTCACTGGCAATAAAAGTATCTGGATCTGCATCAGAACTTTCAATCATTTGTTCGTATAAACGACTAAGTTTTTCTGATTCTCGATGTCGCAAAATAATATGACAACGTGATTCTTCTTGATTTTCTTGTAATTTAGCTAATTGATTAACAACTGCTTGGGGTAGTTTAATAGAATCACATTGATAAAGAACTAAACTTAAATTAGTTTTTTCATGGGGAAGTAATTCTAAATATCGTTGTACTAATTTAATTAATTTGGAAGCTGCTTCAGTGGGGTCTTCATTAGTAATTTGATTTTTTACTGCCCAAGTTGGTTGTTCTAATAAACTATAATCATTAACTGAATCAGATAAAGATAAAAGAATCGGTTGAGAACCTTGATATCCTACAGCAACTTCGGGATAGTAAGGATGAGCTAATTCTGTGGTCAAATCGGAAAAGAAAAGACGAGAATCCCCAAATTCAACTTGTTCGGTACGGAGAATATATTTGAGCAATCCTGATATTTGACGAGCCTTAACAGCTATGGATACTAGTCTTAAAGGATGCCAAGGAGCAATAATAGCAGCAGAATTTCCTCTTTCTACTTGAATACATCCTAAATTGAGTAAAGGTTGATAAAGTTCAATTCGGTTTCGATCTCCACAAGCATTGTTTAAAAGTGTTTCTAATAATTCTTGGTAGGCTTGACCTTGTTCTAAGAACTTTTTACTATAAATTCCTTCTTCGCTGAGCCAACTTTTTAGGGCTTTTTGATATATTGCGGTAAATTTATGCCAAAGATTATTAATTTGTTCGGCAGCTTCTGAGGACAAGCGTTTTTCTTCAACTGCGTTTTTAATCTTTTTAGGAAAGGTTTTAGCTAGGTCAAGTTTCGGCTCATATTTAGGAATTAAAGAACCTCTATCTTGTCCAAAAGCAGCCATTAACGTTCCAACATCATTTAAAGATATTCCTTGAAGACGACCTTTTTTACTAACTAATTCCCGTGCTATTTGAGATTGAATAAAGGCTGATTTAGCCGAATCAGTAAGTCTTTCTAAGTCTTGACGAAGTTCTAGTCCGATAGCATTCGGGTTACATTTCCAAATTAATTGAATTTTAGGATTATCTGAAGATGAAGAGTGAAGCTCGACATAGAATTTGATTTCTGTGGCTGCTTTACTAACAGATTTACTTTCCTTATATTTTTGCTGTCGTTTTTGGTTTTCTTCTAATAGCTCGTCGTACTTGAATAACCAATGGGTTTCCCATTCAATTTCTGGCGAGGTAAGTTTTTCAATCCCTCTATATCTCGTACAAAAGTAAAGACCAACTTCTACATTAAGTTCTTCAAGCCATTTACTTTTACGAACACCTTTTTGGGTTTTGATAATTAATGTTTGTTGTCCTTCTTTAGATTCAGATTGAGCATATAGTCTTTCAAAAGCTTGTATTAATCCAATAAGAAAATCATAACATTCAACTGGTTGTCCATAAACAAATTTATCCCATTTAGCTTTTAATTTTGGGTTTTGTTCTAAAGATTGTCGATAATTTTCATAAAATTTTTCGTCATCTTCATTGGGATTTTTAGTAGCAGAACGCTTTTTAAGGGCTTTTAAATATTGTTCTTCAGCCTCTGTTAAAGTATCAGGATATTCATCTTCAAAAAGTTGAATAGTTAAAGAAGCTAAATCTGTTTTGGGAGGTTTTAATCCAATAAAGATAGAATCAATATTATCTCTTTCCCATTCAAATTGAGCCAGATTAGATGCTTGTTGATGCCAACCAGAAGGACTATGAATAAACTCATCAATAGTTGAATGGGCTATTTTTGGAATCTGCTCTTTGGCTTTGGTAAAAGCATTTTCTAGCTCTTTTTCTTCTATAGGTTTGAGATTAGGCATTTGCTTTATTAAGTAACACCCTCGCTTGGAAATTGCTTGTTGAAAAAGACTTTGCCAACGCTGATAATGACCTCGTTTGTTTTCAGGGATAGCTTCAAAATAACTAGAATCACGGGGAATTTTTAGAGATGGCAAAGCCCATCCCAATGCGTTAATAATTGGTTCACTTTCATTTTCAATTCTGGAATGAGTATCAACAATATACTGAGCGAGATTATCTAAGCTCAAATTTATAGCAGCCTGTAATCCTTTTAAAGCTTTTTGCCAATACTTAATCTGTTCCTCTGATAAGGGTATATCTCGACTAGCAACTTCAACCCAGATATCATTTTCAGCTTTTAGTTCACTTGCGCCAATACAGGTAATGTCTTGTAAAGATTGTCCTTGGTCGTCATTAGTATTAGCAAGCAATAAAATAGGTTTGTCACAAGAGGCATGACGTAAATGAACCGTTCGCTCATCGGTCATGATTTCTGTAGTTAAATCATCAAAATTATGAATAAGGGTGCGGGGAACTTGAATCTTAATTTGAGATGATAAATGAGGATCTTTAAGAATTTGACGACAGATTTCAGCAACTTGCTCTGGGGTTAGGCAATCTAACAGAAAACGAGCCACACCATCGTCGGTTTCTTCTTCCTCTGTTGAACTAAAGCTTTTAAGATATTGTGTTGTTACTTTGCCAATTAATTTTAAAGACTTCATTATACTGACTCCACCGCAAAAGGATTTTGTACATAGGCACAAGCATCTGAAAGTCGTTTCAATAAGCCTAAACTGGCAAGACGCTGTTCTAAACGTTCTGCATTACTAGCAAACGCCTCTCGATCTGCTTCCCCTGTTTCAATAAATTTGGTAGCTTGGCGGTCTCCAATAATAAAACCGTATGTTTCTGATAATTTAGCTAGGAAATTTTGAAATTCTAAGCGATGCGGTACAGTACATAAGACTAAGGTTTTTAATAGTGAATCAGTAGGAGCATAACGAATTCTGCGACTTCCCCTACTAGAAGCTAGTCCAATTTCTTTTGACCAACTACTATGACAGTTGCCAATATGCTGCTTATGGCGAGAAATTGCTTTTTCACGGAATATTTTAAGAATTTCATCAGGCGAGGAATTTTCTGGTATCTTACCGGCTTTTTTTAAATTCCAAGCAAATCCTTTTTGGATAAGCTCTAAAGTATCGTGAACAGCATTAGAAGAAGTTTTACACTGTTCCCAGTCTAATGTTGTCGTAATACTTAGAATATAATTTTCTATTGCTTGGTAAGATAAGTTATTATTCTCTAAAAAAGAGCTAGAAGCTAAATCACGCACCACGGTTTTTTTTGGAGCAACAATTTCCAAAACAAATTGAGGAGATTCAGCAATTTCTAAAACAGCTTTTGCCCTTTTTAATAAGTAAATAACTAGATGAAGTCCCGTTAGAGTAACTAGATAGGGAATAGCATCATAATCTGGTAAGTTGTAATGTAAAATATTTAGCCAATCTTCAGCTAAAGCAGTATATTCAGGAAGTTCTTTATATGGAAGATAGGGAGGATTACCACTTTTTCTTGTATTATCCTTTTTAAGTTCAGATTCTGGTTGTAACATTACAACGAGATGATTCCATTTTGAAGTTTGATGTTTATTATCTGGTTCTGCAACAATTCTTAAGTTAATAAGAGCAGTTTTTAATTCTTCTCTTTTCCCACTGCGACAAAGCATTAAATAGAGTAATTCTCCTGTTCTTGCAAAAAAACGACGATCTTGACTAAAATTTGTCCCTTTAACTCTTAAATCAGAATACAAACAATCTGGACCATAAGGAAAAATAAATTTAGAAGTCCATCGTTTATTACTATCGCCTTCAATAGCATTAGTTTGAAGAAAATGGACAATTTTTACAAAATCTTTAAAGGAAGAAAACCGCTCTTTTAAATAACTAAAGTCTACGGGAGGATTAATACCACCACAACTTTTAATCATGTATAATTCCCATTTTTGCCAACAGTCATCATCGTTAAAAAATTCATCACTAATAGCTTCCAAATAAGGATTATTAAATAATATATTACGCAAAGAAAGACGAGAATAATAATAATAGTTTAAATAATTTAGCTGATTTTCTTCTTCTATAAATCCTTTACCAATTTCAATTTGAGATTGAAGAATACCCAAAAATTCTAACAGAGTTAACCAAGGTGTTTGTTCGTCATAAAGGCGATGTCCCCAAATGGCTTCATCAACCCACATTTCAAATTGATCTGATATTTGTTGAGGACGAGGTAAAATATTTTTATTCATATCTTAATTTCTACTTGAACAGAATGAGCAATTTCATCTTTGACTTCAAGTAATTGAAGTAACATATAATTTTCCGAGTCTATTTCCTCTTCCCCTTCAAGACGTTTTCTTTGTTCAATTTGTTGTAAAACTTGAGTTTTAAAAGCTAATATGTCTTCATAACACTCTTTAGAAAAACTGCTAGGTAATGTACCTTCTGCTACTCTACTTAGGTATTCATAGCGAGTTAAATTAAGACCTAATTTAATGGGAAACAATTCTTGATTCGAGGAAAGATAAACCACTAAATTTAGTTTATTTTGGTTTGTTTCTAGTTCTATAGTAACTTCTTCACCTCTTTTTTTTCTAACGGATATTTCATCTTCATAAACTTTACTGATTCTTGCTTGAGAGTAACTTCCTGACGTTGCAATAATTAATTTATCTTGATTTTTAACCAACATTCCTGTAAAAATACGATTAAGTCCTCTGATTAAACGTCCAATTATAATTTGAGAAATTTGTTGGTTATTTTTTAAGACTCGATAGACATCATTTAAATATTCTCCTGCATATTGAAATACTGTTAAATTCCAGAAATCAAGGCTTAATTCTTGTTCGAGTGAAATAACAAAAAATAGTCTTTGCCTTTGAGATTGAAGCATTACTAAAAAATCATTTCTATCTTCTGAGTAATTTCCTTCAAGATAGCTTTTTTGTTTTAAATAAAAATTACGATATGCACCATAAAAAGTATCGGTTTCAATCAAAGAGTTATAGTCATCTTTAAAGTTAGGATCGTCAGAGCCAAAAATAAGGATATTATCAATTTGATTGCTGGTTTCAGTTCCTATACCAAAATAATTCAATACTTTAAAAACTTCGATAGAAGTCCTTTTTCTAAGAGATAAATTTGCACCAAAAATATTGCGATATAGGCTGGCATTATGACTGGTTCCTTGTCCAACAATAGCAGGAATTTTTCTACAGTTTAAAAGTTTATCTTTACCATCAGGATGACCAAGTAAAATATTGGCAATAAGCAAAAGTAATTGCCGAATAGGAAGGTGCATTTCATTAAGTTCAGCTAATTCAAGAAGATCGACTAATCTGCTTTGGAGCGTTTTGTTATTCTCTGTACCTTCAAGTCTTATTTTGTTTTCCCAAATAGGACATTTTTCGTTCTGGCTAGGAGGGTTGTAATAAGAACACTGATGGCATTCCTGCCAACCAGAATGATTTAATACTGCATCTAGGATTTTGAGGACAATTTTGGCAGCACTTAAACGACTGAGATTATATAAATGTAAATTGTAATTAGATTTTTCTTTGGTATCAGTAACTAATAACTCTTCAATAACTTGACGAACTTCTTTTACGCTAGGCGTATCTTGAGCTTTTTTCCATGCTTCTATTAGTTGTCCATCATTAGCTGCAATTAGATAAATATCTGAAGAAGAAGGCTGAACAATAGAGTCAGCCATTTTAGTTAATAAGTTCGTTTTACGATGATCTTCTAATTCGCTTAGGTCTTTAACAACGAATAGTTGTTTATTTCCAATTTCTAATTGATAAACTTTTTGGTCTTTTTCCCAATCTTCGGATTGACCGTTTAATGCTTCCCAAATCTGACGACAACAAAATGTTTTACCATCTCCAGCCGTTCCCGTTAAAATTACTGATTTAGGCGAACTTCCTTGAAAATTTTCAATTAACTCATTAAGATATTCTGTATCAAAAATAATAGGGTCAACTTTTTTTCTTTTTAAGGTTCGTTGAATAACCTCATCATACATATTGTCATTGCGAGGAATTGGCCCGTAATGTCTGAGAAAATCAATCCATTTAGATTTAATAGAAGAAGGGTAAGTATTCATAAGTTATAAATGACAAGCTAAACAGGGCAAACCATCATCTTCGTCATCCAAAACTGACTCTAAAGCTTCGGCTAAAGGACGATTAGGAGCAGCTTTTTTAGTTTTGTTTATTGCCTTGTCATGGTTAGCAATAATTTCATCCTTACGTTCTAAAAGTTCCGATAACGTTTCTCCCTGTGTCCAGGTATAGGTTCGACCATCGGCATGATTCTGCTCATATTCAATTGCTTTAGCGAACAAATCTGGATGTTCTTGGGCTAGCATTACCCACTCATATTTACGCTGAAAGAAACAAAAAAAACAGCCCGAGCGACTGCGCCAGCGATAGTAATCGGGTAGACCAATACCGCTGTCTTCTAGTAAGCGGATAATATCTGCTTTGACTAATCCTCTTTCCTTAAAAGGAAATACAGGCTTTAGATTTGGTTTAGTAGATAGATAGCCATCACGATTTTCATCAGCACGAATGCCAATATAGCTGATTGCTTCATCATTGCCCACAAACTCTTCAAAAGGCTTAATTTTCATTTTGATGGTACACCACCGCATTTGAGGCGAGGGCAATAGACCATCGTGAAGAGCTAACCAATGATCGAAACCTCTTTTTTCACTTAAGTAGTTGATTTTAATGCCCAAGCGAGCCTTAATACGATCTAAATATTCGTAAGTTTCGGGTAATTCCTTATGAGTGTCACAAAAAAAGTATTCCATGTCAGGAATTTCTTGATGCAGCAAAATAGCTAAGGCAGTTGAGTCCTTACCTCCTGAGAGTCCTAATACATGCCTAACTTTTTTTTCACTCATTCTCAATTATAAATAACGGTCTGATTTCAAAATACCAGCATATGTTTACTATACTACTCTTGTCCCAATTGCATTAACGGCTTTTTGAATACCAACTATAAGGGTTACTTAAATAGTTCCCTAAAGTAAAAGTAAAATTTACTCTAGAGAAAAAAATATTATCATCCTTGGTTTTGTTTGCGCCTTTTCTGAATTCCAGATTTTAGAATCTTTAATTTATAGGGGTCGGCATCATTTTGGAAGTAGACTCGATGACCTTTAAGCTCGGCACAATGTTCCTCTAAGCAAGCTTGCCAACCCCCATAAGACCTGATTTGCTGCCAGTTACTCAATAAATCCCAATTATTTTCTTGAGCTGTTAATTTAGCAAATTTTTCGTAGCCAGGGTAATCCTCTGTAACTAATAGATCTTTCTGATGCAAAATAGGCGTGTCGCCTTGTAATTCATAATCGCGATAGTATACTCGCAAGTCACGTAACCTAATTTGCATACTGGTTTTCAAAAATGGATGGGGATCGTCGTCGAAATTTGGGTAATGAAGATAGGAAATTTGAGGCTTACTAGTATAGAATTTGATAACGTTGACATCTTCTAAACGTCCAATAGTTCTACTAGCGCATCCCTCATAAAGTCTCAGCAACGGGTCTAGCTGTTCCAAAGCACTGATATGAATGAGTAATGAGTTAGTTAGTTTTTTCCCAATCGAACTTTCATTTGCTGCCCGTGCGATATTTTCCAAGTTGCCCAAACTTAGTAGCATGGCATCAGCTTCTGTACAGACTTGTTTGTAGCTGCCAAATAATGCTTTTATATCTTCTTGTACGTCTGAGGATAGCTGTCTGCATTTGGGGCGTTTATGAAAATTACTCAATGCCAAATAAATTAACAATTCCTGGCTTCTTTTTTCGGCGATCGCCGACCATTCATCTTCACTAGTCGCCTTCAGTATTAAGTTAAATGCTTTACGTAGGCTACCGAATTTGGCTTTAATCTCTGATTCACTATCCAATTCTCCTTTAACGGGTAAACGACCTCGTTCGGTCATAAACTCCATCAAGGGAGCAAGTAAATGTTTATATTCCTCAAAGTAATTAACTCTTAGCTGAACTCTAGGAGTTCTAGCACGAGAGCGAAAACGAGAAGAACGAAACTTTTCAGCCTCAATCGGATCGCGAAAAACAAAATATACTCCCAAAGCAGAAGGAATTGAATCTACTTCTAAAACTTGATCTATATAAAGCTTTAGTTCTTCCTGTTCAAAATATTTTTGAAAGGTATTGCGACTTGTCACTACTCCGTCACCATAAGCAACCCAGTTTCTACTGGCATCACTTACCAATACTTGAGCCGAGACGATTAAAACCTTTTTAGTCAAATTCCAAGCATTTATTAAGGCTTGTCTGCGTTCGGCAAGATTTTCAATGACATTGATTACGTATCCGACGTTAACAACATCAGCCGAATTCAATGGATGTTCTGAAAAGTAATGGGGGTCCCATCCTGCACTCTCAATTCCTCGATCGGTAAGTCTGCTAACATCTCCTCCATGACCGCACCCATAATCAAAAAAACTGACTTTATCTGAAAGCAAATTAGCCTCAAAAGCCAGTTTTACAGGACGGGACAGATCGTTACGAACAATCGCTGCTTTATGACGATCTATTTCCAGAAGTTTGTTGTTATTGCCAGCCTTATCGATCGCGCAAGCTAAATAGTGATCCTCAAATTGAATGTGGTTGAGAGCGAGAAACTGCTGCCATTGTTTAAGAAATCCAATCTGTTTAGCAGGCTTGAGTAACCCAATTTCTTGTTCGCACTTAGTTAGGTGACTAAATTTATCGTATAGATGGTGCTGTTTGGAGATGAAGGTTTCTTTTCTGTGCAGGATGGGGGGATTTTTAGAATCCGTATAATCTCGATAAACAATATCCTTAGTTTGAAGATTGACAATTAGGCTGGATTTCAGACGAGGATGGGGATCTGACTCGAATTTAGGATAGGACAAATAAGATATTTGGGGCTTTGACAACCCAAATTTCAGAATATTGTAGTCATTGTCTCTCTTGCCTAGTAACTCTCTAGCTTTAGCCTCATAAGCAATGACAAGATCGTCCAGTTCTGCGATCGCGCTGATATGAATGTAAAAGGCATCAGGTAAAATCTTGCCGACTTTACTCTGACGGCACAATTTAATTATTTGCGGAAAACAGGCGATCACATCAGACATAATATCGTCAGGTATCTCTTTCATTGGAGGTTTGTTCTAGCTCTTTAAGCTTTACTAGAGCTTTAGAGAAAGGAACTTCCATAGAATATCTATAAAATTGATAGTATCTTTCCAAAAATGGCAAGCTAACTAAAAAAATTAAAATAAATGATACCAAATTGAAATTAAGCAAATTAAGGTTAATTCCAAAACGACCATTTATTAGATGTAGTAGAATCCACAATAAATCTGTTAGCAGAATACTAGTCGCTATACCTAAATTCATTAAAGAAAGGAACATAAAACGATATGCTAAGGAATTATCTTCTGCTAAAGACATTGCTATATTTCGCCAAGAACTAAAATCACTTTCTGCTTCTACTTCAATAGAAAAATACTTTATTGCTTGACTAACTAATTGCTTGTAATCTATTCGCTTTTGTATTTTTTCAAAAAGCTGCTTTTTTGGGGTGATAAACCTTGGCAATAACCATTTAGTATATTGGTGAGCTTTTAAGTGTTCTAAAAGTTCAATAATTACGTAATTTCCAATACTACTCAATGCGTGTCCCACTATATATCCTAAGATGATGCAAAAAATTCAAGTTGCTCCACTGTTTGATACTATTATTTTATTAGACAGTAGTGGCTGTTTTAAAAGTATATAAATTTCTGTTATAAACGCAGTACCTGGAATAACTGTACCAATAAAATCCAAAAAATATCTATCTAAAATCTCAATAAAACCGTCTATTTTCACGAGTATTATTCCTTAACACATGTCTCTATTGTTTTCCTATACAAGAAAGCCTTAGTTGCTAAAATAATTTTTAAATTATTTTGCTGCTTTTTCAGATTTATTTGATGTTTGAGTTTCTTTAACCTTGCGCTTCCTCGAAATCTTGGTTATTTCTTTATTAGACTCTGAAGAAGCATTTAAAATTCTTTCAGTAAGTTTAGTTAGTACAGCTTGCTGCAATTGAGGGTCTTGTGGCAAAACCTTCATAACCTCTATTACTAACTGCTCTACCTGTTTTTCCTGCTCGTTATCAACCCAAACTACACGATGAGTTTCCTGCCCATCTGCATGAGTCACGGTAATGCGACGAGCTTCAAACCCTTCACCTTTAGCAGTTGTTTCTTTCTGTAGAGCTTCCAGATTTTGAAACTTTCTGACTAAATCCGCTAATTCGATCTCAAACCGAGTTACATCCTGGTCTGTCCAAGAAGCAGCAGGCTTGTCGGCTACGATCATCACTAATGCTCTCAACCATTCTTCATCGTCTGCCTTTTCATCTACGGCAGCTTTAGTAAAACGTTTCAGAGTTGGTTCGATACACTTGTCAATTAAATAGTTAGATCTGACTCGTAAATCTTCTCTTAATTTTGACTCTCCCCTGCGAACTCCAAAAGCATCGAGAAGTAGACTTTGACACTCAGCCAATAAGTTATCGTATGCTTGATTAAGCTCTTTAATAACCTTGACTAAGTTTACACGCAATTCCTTAGCTGTAGTGCCATCATCAGCTTCTTCCGTGCCAATAGCAGGTAAACCACAGGCTTGAGGAAGTTCTGTAAACAGAAGTTTGTCTGGTTCTACTGTTTTCTGTAAGTCTTGTAAAACAGCTACTGCTTCTGGACTCAAGCGTTTAGTTTGTTTTGTGTAGTTTGGTAGCTTATTTACAAACTGATAGAGGGGAGTCACAACGGTTAAAAGAGTCGCATTCCGCAATTTACCAGTTTTTTTAGCTTTAGAGCTGCGTAAAATAGCCTCAAGTTCTTTAAAAACTTGCGATCGCAACCCCATAAATTCAAAGGATTTGACCGCAAAACGAGAGGGATCTTTGAGCAACAACTCAAAATGCTCTATTCCCAGAAGAGGAATAAATGTACCGTCTTGATAAACACCTACATCATCAAGGTGATAGATCAATACCGCAGCTATTAATATAGGAATCATTCCCTGCTTGATTCCATAAGGCGGATTTGCCAATTTTTGATAGAGACGGTCTAGAGTTTGCGGTTTTTCTTTGGCAGCCAAACAAAATTTATCAACAGCTTGCCATAACGTCCATACTCCCGATCCTTTCTCTGGCGGATAAATATCCCAATACCCATCTTCTTCCCTGTGAATTCTGGTTTCTCCAAGAAGAGAATGATACATGGTAACTTCGGGACCATATCCTTCTAATCCAAGTTTTTCTACGCCAGAATTTTCGATCAGAGCTTCAATTAATTGTCGCCTGGCTTTAGCTCCTTGAGAAGTAAGCTGACGACGGTTGATTAGTTCGTTCCAAATTTTGGGACTGAGATTGTAAATGCGATCGCATACTGCCGAAAGGTGGGAATTAAATTCGGTGATATTACGAATGGTTTCCTGTTTTCCTTCAATCCAGCAATCATTTTTATCATTTGCCAGTTCAAAAGATTCTTGAAGAGATTCGTACAGCAATTGCTCTGCTTGTGTAATTCTGTAGCGAACTTCTCTTCTAGCAACACCATCAGTTTGTAATTCGGGAGATGTTTTCTGAATCTTTTTCAATGCTGCATATTCCCTAGCTCTTATCCGCAAAGATTCCAGTTCGGCAGCACACGATATTATTAGTGGTTTACCATCAGCAGTTAAATTTGGCACTGTTTCGGGTTTTATGTCGTCTACCCAATAACCAATAAGTCCATCGCTTTCATTGCTAGAAGAAGCCAACTCATTTAAATCGCCCGAACTGTCTAAATAACAACGCTCGAAATAACGCAACGTTCCTGTTTGATAGCTGTGCCGTTGAGCGACCAAAGGCTTTAGAGGGCGAATCGAAGACAACAGCTCAAACAATGGTTCTCGGTTTTCTTCTCGATAGCGTATTAGCTCATTGTCTACATTAAAGTCAGAACCCTGCCAAATACGCAGTTCGTCTAATTGACGACGGTGGGTGATTAAACCTTTTTCTAGCAATTCGCCAATGACCCGATCCCAAGATTCAATTTCTTTTATATCATCAGGGCGATCGCACATGGCAAATGTAACTAGTTTACGAGTAGCCCTTGTTAAGCCAGTGATAGTTACTAAATTAAGAATTCCAATAGTTTTGAGAACTCTAAGTATATCTGGATCGCGATGCCTAGCATCAGCTATCAAATCCTGAATCTCTACCCATCTTTGTAAATTTGGGCGAGAGGCTAGTCCCATTCCTGCTGCTTCAATAAAGTAGTCATATAGCCTATCTAGCTTGAGGGATGGCAACCTATCACCTTCAACTGTCATCTCTGACAAATAATTATTGAAGGAATAGGGTTCAGAACTTGTCAGGAAAGTAAACAAAGAGCGATCGTTTTGAGCATACCGTTGGCATAAAATCGGTAAAACTAGAGCAGACACAGGATGTAAGGGATATACTTGCTCTAAAATCTCTGCATTCAGTTCCTCTCTCCCAAAAACATTATCTAAACGCGCAAACCATTCTTGAGCCTGATTATGTAACGCACAAGCGTAAGTATCTGTACTGGTCTGATTGATCGCCTTACCGATTAATCGCATCATTTGACCTGCTGATTCGGTAAAGGGAATATCCTCAAATCGCCCCTGAATTTTTGACCATTCATTACGCTGAATGGAGGCTAATCTTTGACTGTAATCAGCAAAAGCTTGGTGTAAAATTCCCAGAATATAAATAGGATGCTTACCGTCTCTAGGAAGCTCCGCTAGTTGCTGTAGGAGATATAAGTCTTCAGCACCTTGATTATTAGAGGCATATTCTAAGTTTTTGCCCAACTCATCGACAATTAGGAAAAGTCCCGTCTTAGAAGCTTTAGCTAGTTCCTTAAGCAAAGCAGGAATTTCGTTGCCATCAATTTTATTACCTAGCTCTATTTCTGCTGCTAATTCTTGTAATTTAGATACCGCCTCAATCTTTTTTCGTTTTGCAGGAGTCCAAAATGTTTCTGCACCCCTAAGTAATGCCCGAACAACTGTGTTACTAATTGGCTCTCTTTGAGCTACAGCTACAGCACGAAGATACCCCTGTTGGGGAATAGATGATTCTAAAGCTTGATACTCTTCACTTTCAGCTCCTAAAGCAGCTTGAGTAATTTCTAAAGAAAACGATCGCATTTTGCTCTTAGAGGGCGCACATAGAGAAGCTAAATAATGAGCAAAAGCAGATTTTCCCGTTCCATAAACGCTAGTCAACGTCCAGGCATTACTAGTACCTTCACCTAATCCAGATAGAACTCTCCGCAGAGCATCAACCGATCTTTCAGTCAGGATGTATCCTTGCAGCGCATCGGATTGTTCTAAATCTCTCTCTAAGTTGACGGAACGAGAATAGCGACGCTTAACGCTAAAAATATCAGCAAGTGTATTAGCCGTAATCGCCATTATTATTCCCCTCTGCCTCTGAACTTAAGCGAGGAAGCTCGACGAACTTGGTTCGTCGAGCTTCCTCGCTGATAATACTCATTTAGGATATCCTCTGCTAACTGTTTTGGATCGCTTTTAAAAGAAAATTGAATTAATCCTGCCGTATCAGAAAGATCCAACTCATTATGAGAACGAACTATTTTTTCAATTGCTTCGCAAAGAACATTCTCTGATAGTTTGAATGCCATACCTGGACTACCAGGATCGTACACGAGACGAGATACGGCGATTGTTTTAGCAGTTTTGCTCATCCAGCTGGCATATTCCAAACAAGCAGCCACAACAATGGACGCAGGTAAGTTTGCTTTTGCTCCAGTTTTAAAACTATATCCTTTATTGCCTAGATTTTGAATGATTCCTAACTGTTGAAAAGGACTATCAATTGAATCTTCAAGGAAACCAGCATTACCCTCTTCCGAACCATACATCCGCAGAATGCAGGAAATATCTTTTTTCAGCGAAGATTCCACTACTTGCTTCTTAAAAGCTTGTTGCCACTCATTTAATTCATTGAGTAATTCATCGGTAGTAAACTCAACTTTTTTAAATTCAAAAAAAGTAAAATACCAAGCAGCAGCTTCACAAGTAGGCTTGAGCAGATTCCAATGCAATAACCACAAAGAGGCTGGGTCTTCAAGAAATGAATCCCAACCACCATCGGCAAAAAGCCTGTTTCCAAATTCGTTAGGTTTGTTGTCTAATAAAACTTTAAATGTGTTGCACCAATAGCGAATAGAACGCACCATATTCTTTCCTACGCCTAGCTGAACGGGTGCATCGTCTTTCTGAAAAACATCTGGATCTTGTGTTACTAGATCGAAACCTTTTTTAAGCCAGCCAAAACGGGGATGAAAAGTCTCGTGGCGAGCAAAGATTGGCTCAACTGGATTGTTATCAGAATGCTGACTTGCTAAATTGATGGCGATTACACAGGGCGAGGTTTCCTCGCCCTGTGTAATCGCCATGTTGGAAATAGTTAACTGATTCATTAATCATCCTACTTGTCTTACAATAACAAGTTACTGCCAAAATTAAAATTATATTCGACTTCTAACCTTGTTTTAAAATTACATAATGTTCAATATGGCTTTTGCCTCTTTGCCATCGAACTATACTTTCATTTTGCACTTGTGAGATCTACCATAAATCCACTCAGCAGAAACGAGAAACTGATCTTCATAAACTAGGACATTTAAAGAGCAGCCATTTACTATGGTTGCTCGCCATAGTAAATGGCTTTAATACACATCCCACCGTCAACTAACTTATCAATCTTCATGTAAACGATGTGTTCTGACTTTAACATGGTATTTAACTCAAAAATAACGTTAATATGCTTCCCAGCAATATCACAATAGGAATTATCCAAGCTGTCATCACTGTTTGATGAACATGTTTTCTAGTTACTTCGGTCTGAATCACTAACTGCTTCTGCTTCTTTAACAAAACTGAAGTCGAGTTAACCAAGCCAGTAGAGACGGTTTGTAAATTCTGATGCTCTCTGCTCAATCCCTCCAAGACTTGAATCAGTTTAGTATCTAATTTCTGTTGATTTTGCTGAATGCTGGCTAACTGACTCTCTAATTTCTCATTTATCCAGTTAGATGTATCAACTATCTGAGTCGTATAAGCTTCTGCCGATTTTTCCAACTCTGTTTTTGCCTTAACTATCTTTTCTCCAGAAGCTCCTAATACTTCAACAGCAGCGATATTCTGAGCAACACAGAAATAGAAATCAAACAACTCATTATCGACAAAATACTGATTATTATTTAGCCATTGATATACTCTCTGTCTAATCTTTGCTTGTTCCGTACTCAGCCTTCGCTCGATAAATTCTTTTAGCTCATTCTGCTGCTGCGATAAAGTTGGCTTCTTTAAATAACTCAAGGATTTAACCTCAAAGTTTCAACATTAAAACCAGCATCATCAAACACTTTATAAACTCGTCGCATATACCCTCTCAATCCCGCTAACTGAGCCGTACTAAACTCGCCATGTCTTCTGGCTTCAGTAAAACTCAGAGCATTCTTATACACAGTCGTCGCTGTATCCAACCTCAGCTTTGGAAGGTCAATTACCTTCAATTTATATTCAGTAATTAACTGAGGCGTAATGACCCGCTCGAAGCTTTCCCAATCTTCACATCGACCTAAATTCCTGACTAATATATGAGTCGCATTATCTTTGACAAACTCCAGAGTTCTTAAAAACCCTTCATAACATTCAGTTGAATCATCCAGCACGTACCAATTCTGAATCTCCACTCCCAGATCTTTTGAAGCCTCTAAAATATCGCTAGCCGTCAGCCAATGATTAAATGCCTCTTCTACATTTCCAGGCAAATCTACCAATACTAATTTCTCTAAAGCCAAATCTAAAATGCGATCGGGTATCTTCAGATTCCTATCCAACTCACTAAAGCGAGTTGGCAGAGCAAACTCAGGATAGGCTTTTAAAAAGCTCTCCTGCCGATCCGCATCCACCGCATAGAAATCTAATCCCGATTCCAAACAGTAAGCAGCCTTTAATTTAGATAGCAAAGTCTTCCCTACGCCACCTTTCTTACAGTTAGATATCTGAATACCAGGACGAGTTGGAATAATTATAGATGTCGATTCTGTCTTGTCTATTTTGACCTTGACCATGATGATTTACTTACTCGCAAATAACTTATCTACTGCCGACTGCTTTCTATCTGGTTGATTCTCCTTGGTGTATATTTCTTCTTCAATTTCTTTAGGTAGTTCGGTCGGCAATATCGACTTAACAGTGTTAGATGTCTCTTCTGCCTCTTCATTCAAAGAACGACGATACTCAGTGTGATATTGCTTCAAGGTAGCCGAACTAATCTTCACTCCACTCTCCGTTATCGATTCAGCCAAGTCATCATATTCACATCCTCTAGCTAAGGCTGCTTCAATCCTCAAGTGCAACTTAGCCACTAGCGTTCTTAAATATCCAGGTTTTGATGCCTTATCTTTAGTCTTATCTATCTTACGCGCGATCGCTTTTTCTATGGGACTTAATTCCGACTGATTCATTGATTATTTTTTAGACTCATTTTTATTTATTGTGCCAGTTTTTTTGTCAAACAAACAACTTTTTGAACCAGTAAAGATTCACCTTCAGTAGATAAACTTGCAATTTCCCCAGCTAAATTTATACTGATTAAATTTCCACACCTGATGCACCCTTAGTGAGAATAAAATAAATTATCTGAATTTTATAAATAAATATAGATTGGGTATTTTTGGATATTTTTAAACCTCAATAATAAGAAATGTAAATTACTCTTTAAACAGTAGTTTTAACTAATTAAAAATGTCACTATCAAAAAAGATTAAACAAGCAAAATAAATCCTCATGGTTTGCTCAATTGGTAGACTTTACGCCAAGGTAAACGACTATGCGACTGACAATTACTACACTCAAAACCAAGGATTAGCCAATAGTCAGTGGTACGGACAAGGTGCAGAAATACTAAGCCTTAATGGTCGCGTTTCAACGGTCGAATATAACAATGCCTATCAAGGACTGGATACTCAAGGCAATTCCTTACGCCAAAGGCAATCAGGAAAAAAATATAACCCAGGCAGAGATATTACGTTATCTGCTCCCAAATCAGTGACGCTACTTGGTCTAGTAAAAGAAGATAAAGCCGTAATTAAAGCTCATGACAAAGCAGTAAAAATTACTCTTGCTTACATAGAGCAAAACTGTATCTTCACCCGAACGGGTAAAGGGGGAGCTAATCAGATTCAGACAGATAATGCCTTATTCGCCATCTTTCAACACGATGATAATCGCAACCTAGATCCTCAACTCCATAGCCACTGCGTGATTTTCAATCAGACACAAGGAGCAGATGGCAAATGGCGTTCAATGGACAACCGCCAACTTTACCAGCAGAAGATGACTATTGGTATGGTCTATCATCATGAACTTGGCAGAGAACTACAAACTCTCGGCTATGAACTCGACTGGAACCGCGATGGGACATTTGATGTTCGAGGTTATAGTCAGTCACAACTGAAGGAATTTAGCACTCGTAAACAGGAGATAGAAAAAGCCGTAGGACAGAGAGCTAACGCAGCAACCAAAGCCAGAGCCTGCACTACAACACGTAAAAGCAAAATATATCAGGCGGAGTCAGAAAGGAAAGAATTAAAGCTCAGGTGGCAGCAAAGAGCCGAACAGTTAGATATCAAACATCCTGAAGCCAATTATCGATATCAGCAGGTTGATAATCTAAAAGATAAAAGCAATCTAGTGATTGAAGCTACGGAAGTAGTGAGCGAGAGACAAATCGCTTTTCCTAAACATATACTGCTCAAAGAATCTCTACGACAATCACAGGGTAGCTATAGTCTTGAAGATATAGAAAGAGAAATTAATCAGAATAAAAGTCTGGTCAAAATAAAGGATGGCAGATTAACTACTCAAACTGCCATTGACAGAGAAAAGCAGATCCTACATTTGACTAGAAACAGCAAAGATAGATATCTTTCTCTAGCCAATACAGAAATAGCTAAACATCAAGCTCAAAAACTAGGACTAAATAAAGTACAAGCTTCTGCTCTAGAGTATTTTGTGAATAATCGGGATGGTGTAATACTTTGCCAAGGTGATGCAGGAGTAGGTAAAACCTATACTGTCAAAGCCTTAAAAGAAACCATCTCGTCTGATGTCAATATGCGGGGTTTAGCTCCCAGTGCCTCTGCTGCTAGCGAATTAAGTAAGGGAGCAGATATAAACTCTCAAACCTTAGATGCCTATTTAAATATCCCGATAAAGTCACTGCCCAAGAATGAATTAATTGTGGTGGATGAAGCGGGGATGATTAGCAGTACTCAAATGAAAAACCTGCTAGAAAGATGTGAACAAACAAGCTCCCGCATACTCCTAATTGGCGATACCAAACAGCTAGCTGCGGTACAGGCAGGCTCACCTTTTAAACTACTTCAAGAAAAAGCCAAACTGCCAACAATTAGAATCGATAAAAATGTTAGACAGCAGAATATTCAGCTAAAAGAAGTTGTCGATCTTTTATCCGCAGGAGAGATAAGACAAGGATATGAAAAGCTTAACGAACAAGGAAGTATTAAGCAGATACCCATTGATAGTTTGAGACTGAAAGCAGTGGTCAATGACTACTTAGCAAGAGACGACATAACTCAAAAGCAGACATTAATTCTAGCTGGCACGAATAAAGAAAAAGATGCCATTACCAAACAGATACGCCAAGGCTTAACTGAGCAGGATAAATTGAGTCAGCAATCACAGCAAATCAATGTACTTAAACCTAAAGATTTAGATAAATTTAGCCTGACCCAAGCCAGTAGCTACGAAGTAGGAGACATAATCAAGTTTGGTCACACTACAGCCAGGTTTAGTAAAGACCTATATTACCGTGTTGATGTCATCTACAAAAATACTGGAACATTAACTCTTAGAGATAGCCTGAACCATAAACAGGATTTAGAACTAAATACTTATAAAGACCGTGCGGTATTTAAATCCGAAACTCGCCAACTTCGCATTGGCGAACAGATGAAGTTCACCCGCAACCATTATCAGAATCAACAGAAGCAGATTAATGGGCAGCAATTTGAGGTTAATGACTTCAACACTAATGGACAAATAGAAATAAAGACTAAGGGAAAAACTCAGACAGTCAATCCTGATGCTCTGCTTTATTCCGACTATCGCTATGTCGATACAGTCCACAGTAGCCAGGGGAAAACTGCCAACTACTGTATTTATGCTGCGGGTTCGGGTAAATCTTTGACGGTAGGAAAAGAAAGTTTTTATGTGGCAGCATCACGAGCCAAACATGAATTCAAAGTGTATACCGCTAGCACTAAAGCTCTAGGGCTATCAGTAGAGAAATCCAGAGGGCAAGAAAACGCTCTTAGCCTCGTTATCAAACAACAAATAGATCGACAATTATCTACTCCATCGAGAGAACAAGAGTTTAAATTACTCGTTGCTGCTAAATATCTAGTAGAAAGTCAGGGTAAATCAGATCTTCAAAATCCTCAAATAAAAAGCTTTAGAACATTAGATGGAACAGAGATCAAACGCGATCGAGATTCACTGACTATCAGCCACAAAGGTCAGAAATTAAAATTCGACCGAGACAACGCCACAGTCAGGAACACTTTTTCTACTAACGAACTCAAACAGCAAATTAAAACTAGAACAATCGAGATGCAGCAGCACCTCAAACTTACTCGTACTTCAAGTCACTCTAGAACCATCGGCAGATAATGAAAGCCAAAAATAACTTCTATCAGACTCTCGTAGCATCATTTTTTTTACTTATCTTTCTCTCAGTAGCTTTGTGGGCAGTAGACAACACGAAAGTTGCTCTATTGCTAATGGAAAACCCAGAACTAATCCTGTCCTATCTAATCGATAAATTCGGCTATCTCAAGCTGTTTGGTGGGGCAGTAATCATGATTTTTATGTTTTCACTCTTGTTGATTAAGCCGAAGAGAAATCTCCATCACCACAATCAAAATGTCTTAAGAGGTGGAAAGGTAATACCTACCCGTCAACTCAAAACCATACTCAAAAGAGAACCAAAATCAAAATATAAGCCTCAGCTAGTATTAGCAGGTCTACCTATTCCCGAACAGCAAGAAAATCGTGGTTTCTTCATGTTCGGTTCTCCTGGGACTGGTAAAACTCAAGCTATTAGCCAGATGACGGCTCTTATTAGACAGCGAAGCGATTTTCGGGCGATTATCTTCGACCGCGATGGGGATATGTTGCAGAAGTTCTACGATCCCCAACGAGATTTCATCTTTAATCCTTTTGACGCTCGGTCGGTTCACTGGAGCCATGTTCATGAGCCAGCTAGACCTGAAACTATGGCAGCAGGCTTGATTCCTATTGATTCTGCCAAGGAGCCTTTTTTCTCCAATGCTGGCAGGGCAGTGATGGCTGAGTTGTTTCGCCAGACTAAAAGTAATCAGGAGTTGTGGTCGTTATTAACCAGCGATACTCAAGCACTAAGCTCATTTGTCTCAGGAACTTTAGCTGCTAAATATCTTGGAGAAGAAAGAGCCGCAACTTCTGTACTGTCTACTGCTGCTAATTACTGTCAGTTCTATGACTGCCTAACTCAGCCTCATAATCAGGCTTTAAGTTTTTATGACTGGGCAAGAAGTGATAGTCCCCGTTGGATATTTATTACTTTAAGAGAAGATGAGTCGGAATTGCTAAAGCCTCTCCACAGCTTGATTTTTGAGTTGATGCTTAAAGGTTTGCTATCTAATGAAGATAGGGAAATAAAGACCGCAATTATTATCGATGAGCTTGGAGCGTTGAATCAGTTGCCAAGTCTCCACAGGTTACTGAGTGAGAGCCGTAAGTATCAGGGGTGTCCTATCTTGGGTACGCAAACTGAGGCTCAGATAATTGACAAATACGGACTACAACAAACGCGGACTATGTTGCAGGGAACGAAGACTAAGTTGATTTTAAACTGTGCTGACCCTCAGACAGCAGAAGCAATGGCGAAGATTATTGGTAAACAAGAGTTTCGTTATCTGGCGGAGAATCATAGTCGCTCTCGTAATTCTGGTAGAAGCGGTAATGGTAGAACTGTAACCCTAAACGAGCAGCTTCGAGAGAGTTATGCTGTGATGCCTGATGAGTTGGGTAATCTACCAGACCTTCAGGGATATCTTAAGATTGCTCAATATTGCGCTCCGATTAAGCTCAAGCCGAAGAAGTTTGTTCCTCGTGCTAAAAAATTTGTTCCACTAACTGATTCAGCTACAAGGATCGAGAAACAAAGTATTTAGGAGCAGTGGAAGGATTTTGAAGAATAAGATAGTTGCCAGTCGTCGGGCTGCGATGGTTCGCTAAGGAAATGTTGGAGATATCATCTATCTCTTCGCACGCCCGATTCGCTTCGCCGACTGACTCGAATAATAAATATTGATAATAGCCTAAAATTTAGGGAAAATTCCACAGACGCTCAATTCATTAAAAATACTAAAGCAAATTACCATTTGAGTTTCGACATCATATTTGTCGACGTAGGGTACTGCTAATTTTTCAAACGCACTAGTAAGTTCTTGCTTAAAATAAAATAGACACTGGTTGTGTTCTGGATAGTAAAAAAGTGCGCCACGCTGAGTTTCTAATTTTGATCGAGCTGATTCCATTTGTTCAAATACAGATTTGAGTCGCTCAGACTTAGGTTCCAAATATAATTGCAGCAAACTCTCTAATCTTTCTTTACCTAATTCAATTTTTTCGCAATACCGATCAACATCAAACTTTACTGTGTCTGATGACTCAATTTCGCATTCTACTAACTTTTCTATTGAATAAGAGTTGATTTTGGCTGGATTTACAAAAAAATCTTTACGAAAGATCGCACAGAATGGATCGTAATTGTCAATACAAACACAAATCACTATTTCTTTATCAGGAAAAGATTTATTTATATATGTTAATGATTTTCTTCGTGAATTATCGCTGCAATTTAATAATTCTGTATAATCAATAAACTCAAATTTTCTACTCTGATTTGGATAAAAGAAGATTGCACCAGGACGAGATTGACCTAATATCTCTATTATTTCTTTCTGCTTGTATAAATGTTCAATATTATCTTTTAGATACCAATAAAGTAATTCAAAAGTTCTTTCCTCTCTAGCTCTTCTAAATCTATTTTCAGCTCTTGAGTCAAGTCCTAACCATGATTCAACAGGCTTTAGAGAAGAGTCAATTAATTTTTCAACTACTTCGATGCTAATTTTTCTTTCTTCTATAATTTCAATCTCTTTTTGAGAGAACAAAGAATTTTTCTTATTGAAAAACACAGTATGAATAAATTCTTCTTCTGACATATAGCAACTGAAAAATCCATCATGATTTATCCAATATAAATTTTCGCAATCTAGATTAAAATATTCAATAATATTTTTAATCAAATGCCGATTGCCTCCAGTTATTCCCAATATTTGACTGGCTATTACTATGGTTTTTGACGTAAACTCAAAAATTCTAATTAAACAATAAGTGTCTACGCATGAATCTTGAAAATGATAAATGCATCTTGATATTTTACATTTATCTGCATTTTCAATATTTATTTCACCTGGAATAAATTCGATTTCAAGTTTCATTCTCAACTCCCTTTGACTTCTGTAATCTTTCCAGCTTTTCTTTAAAACTAGCTCTATTTTCACTAATAGCTGTCTGCAATTTATTTACACATTTATGTATTTCTGGAAGATCGCGACTATTTATCTCTAATAATTTAAGGCGCGCATTCTCTATGCAATCAACGTATATTGACTGTGTTCTATATTGGCAAATAGATAATTGTTTCTGAACTGCTCCATTTAGATTGATATTCCAATCGGATATTCCATAGACATAGCAATATTTGAGGATCGCATATTCAAGATTTGCCTGATTTAAATTTGCTCCCCTCATATCAGCATGAGTAAGATCGGCATTGCTCAAGTTTGCCTCTTTTAAATTGGCATCGCACAAAATAGTACCTACAAGGATAGCTTCGCTAAGATCTGCGCCAAATAAATTAGCGTTATTTAGATTTGTCTTTCTCAGGTTCGATTTAGTTAAATTTGTAAACCGTAAATCAGCACCGCTCAAATCAGCATTGCTCAGATTTGCTTCGCTCAGATCTGCTCCTCGAAATTCTGCTCTTATTAATGATTTTCCTTTGAAATGCGTTTTCCTCAAATAAGCACTATGTAAGTCGATTTCATCAAGATAATCTTCTTTTGGTTCTGCTCCTTCTAGCTGTGGAAGTATTTCGTCGTTTTTGTCTCTCCAGCGATTCCATACTTTTGCTCCCTTATTAAGAACTTTTAAGTGACGACTATCGTAAATGTAAGTTTCCTCTTCCGACTCACAAGAAGTATTTGCGTCTTCCTCTAATTGCACTTGAACAAGGTTTAATAACTCTTCTAGTGTCAAATTAAGCAAAGATGCTATTTTTGGAAAATGCTTCCGATCTGGTAGAAGATCTCCTTTTTCCCATCTTGCTATTGTCGGTTGGGCTATTGAAGGCTCAAAAAATTTGCCAAAATCATTTTGAGTAAGGTTGTTAGCCTTTCTCGCCGTTTTGATTAATTCTGATAATGGTAAATTCAATAATTCCGATGAAGTCACAGTATTTAATAGAACAGTTGCCCTGAAATAATATTACACAATATTGAACAAAATAAAATTATTACTTTGTAATATTTGCTATAAAACTGGTTTTATTAGTAATTTTTTGATAAATTTAAAAGAGCCGAGACAGATAGGGTTCACCGACCAAAATGAAAAGATCCCTGTAAAGCTCGACTCTTTAGAGACAGCTTGCGCTGTGCTATCTATATTTTACTCGACCTTAGAGAAATAGATCTTAGCTTAGTAAGCATTTACCTTCAGAGAGTTGCGTGTTCTGTATCTCGGCACACTACAAATAAGAGGACATCATGACAACTCAAACATCTGTTACCTTGACTCATAAAAATTGGCTGGACAAAAATGATGCTGCCCAGTTGCTAGGTATATCAACTTGGACACTTCAAGTCTATCGGAAAAAGTTCTGGACTCAAGGTATTCATTTTCAGTGTTTAAATTCTAGAACTATTAGGTATCACGAAGGGCTTTTACGAGATTGGTTTGCTAATTTTTCCGATCCCCAAGCTCACCAAAAAGGGATTGAGGTGTACCTAGCTACTCTGCTTTCTAATCAACAGAAAAAGCGCAATCGTAAATCTAAGTAAATTAGATCTTCCAATAACTAAACAATGCTCTTGCAATAGATAACAGGGGCATTGATTCGCCACACATTTTTTTTTACATCATGTCTACCAAAAAAGTCCAAGGCAAGTTTTATCCACTTCAGCATCAAGAATTTCTCCAACTCAATCAAATCCTTACTCAGTCAGAGCTTTCTATCTACCTATGGTTGAAAACTAACGATCCTTTTGGAGGAAAACTCATCGAAGCCGATACTCAAAAAATCGCTGAAGATCTAGGAATCAGCCGTCGCACTGCTCAACGCGCTCTATCCAAGTTGCAACAAGAGAGCTTAATTGAACTTGTAATTAGCAAATTTAAATATCGTCTCAAGTCCAAGTCTGCAACCAATAGTAAAAACAATTCTGAAGTAAAAGACGATTCACAATTAGCGACATCAGAATCGTCAGACGACAACGAGATCGTTTTGACGACACCAGCGTCGCTTCAGCGACATCAGGATCGCTTAGACGACAGCAAGATCGCTCTGACGACACTAGTGTCGTCATCATCGTCTGAAACTGGCTCAGAGCAAAGGTTTGAAATTACTAAGATCTCTAAGACTTATATAGACTTTAAAAAGACTCTCTCAGAAGGTGAGAGCGAGAATTTTTTTAAGTTTGTCAAAGAGGCAATTAAAAACTTCCAACAACCAATACACGATTTAGAAGCTTGGTTAGCCAGTCAAACTAAAGCAGGGCAAAATCGTTGGGAAGTTTATTATCAGAAGTACCAAAAGGAAAATAAAGCTCGTAAATCCTATTCTGATTCGAGTTCAGTTGTTGGTAACGCTAAACAAAAAGCGATCGCCAACTATCAGAAACAGTTAAACCAGGAAAAAAACGGCTATCGAAAAACTGGGAGTGAAATATCTACATCAGAATTTAATCGACTATTAGATAATCCTGACAACCAAATTAAAAGAATCGACAAACTAAAGAGTCAATCAAAACTGATTTCTAAACCGTTAGGCAAACACGTTTCTGAGGGCTGCGAACATTTACGTAACCTGAGAATGAAAAGCTTTTTTGATAATGAATCAATTCAAAGAGGTTTAGCATGAAAGAAGCAAATCTACCTCCCGCCAATATTGAAGCTGAAGAAGCTATTTTAGGCGGAATTTTATTCGATCCTAAAGCAATCTCTCGTGTTGAAGCCTCTTTAATTCCTTCTGCTTTTTATGTTTCGGCTCATCAGGAAATTTATCAGACTGCTTTAAAACTCTATTATCAAGGCAATCCGACAGATTTCATGGCTATCAGTACCTATCTTGCAGATAGAGACAGATTAGACAAAGTAGGTGGAACAGCTAAATTGGCTCAATTGTTGAACCGTACTATTTCAGCAGTTAACATTGATCGTTATGTTGACTTGGTGATGGATAAATACTATCGACGAAAAGTAATTGAAGTCGGTCATAAAATTGTCGATCTAGGCTATGATTCCACTCTTGAATTAGAAAAGCTTTTGAATAATTCAGAGCAGGAAATATTCAGCGTTACTCAACAAAGGGATCTCAGACAGACCAAAACAGCGAGATTGCTATGTCTGCTTTTAATCAGCTTGATGAAGAAAATCCGATTTATCCTACTGGTATTCCAGAACTCGATAAACTAATTATTGGATTTGAGCCAGGGACCTTGACCCTCTTGGCTGCTAGAGCATCGATGGGCAAAAGTGCGATTTCTCTCTATCTCGGCTTGCAACAGATGATTCTACATAAATTGCCTGTAATCATCTTTTCTCTAGAGATGACCAAACATCAGATGGAGTATCGGCTTTGGAGCTTGATGAGTCGCATGGATTGCTATCAGCATCTAGATTTAGTTCCAATTAATGGACATCGCCTTCGTCAACATCGCGCTGGATTATCTTCTCTTACTGAAAAGGAAATGGAGAGCATAGCCAAGATTGTTGAGGTTGCTGTAGATTTGCCTCTATACATGAATGATAATCGAGGAATCAACGTAGCTGGAATTGCTTCTGAGGCTCGTCAAGTTAAAGCACGAGAAGGCAAGCTAGGTTTAGTTATTGTAGATTATCTACAAATGATGGAATCTGATAATGGTGGTAATCGCAGTTATGAATTGGGTGATGTGGGTCGAGGACTATATCAACTAGCTGGAGAATTGGAAGTACCAGTTTTGGCTTTATCTCAAGTCGGTAGAGGGGTAGAAGTCAGACAGAATAAGCGTCCAATGATGTCAGATCTTTCTCAGTCAGGAATTTTGGAGATGGTAGCAGATAATATTATCTTTGCTTATCGGGATGAATATTACGATCCTGCTACCTCTCAACCTGGAATTTTAGAGTTGATTTTGGCAAAGGCGAGGCATGGAGATACGGGGACGGCAGAAGTGCTGTTTGATAAGTCTTGTGGGATGATTCGCTCTCTTAAAGAGTTTGCTTAGAATCTTTTTAGAAGACATTTTTAATCATTGAAATTACCAAGAGGGGAAGGGTTCTTCCCCTCTTGGTAAAAATATTCCTTTAATACAGTTGGGATTAATAATCGCTATTTGAATATGGTTTTGTTTTCTAAACATCGAACCTGGGTACAAAGGCTCTCCTTCTAAAAAAGCTGCTCTAACAGAATCAAAATATATACCTTTTTTCTCTGCTAGTTGATGAGTAAAACGAATTACAGCGCAGTCTAATTCTCTTTTTTTAAAATCAAAATCCGATTTGCCAAAGGATGAGTTTTTAGGAAGGGGTTTTCCTTCCTCTTCTAGAGTTTCTTTGAAAAATTTAAAAGAAATCGACAAAAAGTCAATATACTTTTGGTCTAACAGATCGAGACAATTGCCTAAATCGAGAACAGCACCCAAAACAAAAGGGGTTGTTATCGTTGAATTAGACCTGTTGCTGTCTTCTTGGGCGTATTGAATAGCTCTTTGATAGTTATTTTCCCAAAAGTAGATTCCATTTCCCAGCCAATCATAGGAGTTATTGCTGTGACGAAAATTTTCTTCTTGATTCAAGATACGGATAGCAATATCTCTGTCTATCCCGTGAAAACCATAAACAAAACTCGGTTTTGTCGAATACATTAAATTACTAGTGGTTTGCCATTTGCTCTGTCTTTAGCGACTGTTTCTGCTGAAAAGAATTCTTCACAGTAGTAGCCAGACTCGTCAATTATCTTGGCATCTTTCAGCAGTTGTATTTTCTCCTCGCGAGTCATTTTAGATGCTGACTCTTTTACCTTTTTGGTGAGTTCTCGAATATCCATAGCTCAAGTAGTACCTCATATGTTTAGATTTCTATTGTATCATCACAGTTTTTTTCTATTAGGATTGAAATGCAATATTGAGTACTGAAGAATTTTAATGTAAAAAAATTACAGGATAATCTCTGGAAGTCTGGGACGACTATTCACATTTCCTGCATAATTTTCATATAGTGTTTGAACATCATGTCCAGTTAGTTGAGCGACTTCAACTGGATTCATTCCTTGATTTAACGCGTGGCTAATAAGAGTATGACGAGTATTATAAGGCTTTCTATATTCCACACCTACTTTAGATAAGACAGATTTCCAGGCTCTATTTCTAAAATTATGGTCATCAATGGGATTACCTTTGGGAGAAGTAAAAACAGGTCGATCTAAATCTAAATTTTCAGACCTCATCGATAGTAAAAGCGATCGCAGTCTAGCTGTTAGGGTAATTGTTCTAGCTCTATTGGTTTTGGTTGCTTTCCTAATACCTCGACTCAAACTCTCCCCAATCCAAACAGTGGAACAGTCGTCATTCAAATGTTTCCAGCACAAGCCAATTGCTTCTCCTGTTCTGCAACCTGTACCAAATAAAAACTCAACAAACTCAGCATAATGTGAGTAATATCTATCTTGGTCAAATCCTTGAATAATCGCCTTAATTTCTTCTGAAGTAAAGGGCTTGGGCATTTGCTTGGGTGGAACTTTGACTCTCTTAATTAGAGGTTTCCAAGGATCGGATTCAACTATTTCTTGCCCAATGCCCCATTGCCAACAAGCAGATAGCCAGACAATAGACTGTTTTAAAGTAAGGGATGCCAATTTCCCTGATAAATATTGATAAAATTGCTCTGAATAATCTGGTTTGAAATCAACAGCAAATTGAGTTACTAAAGAACCTAGGGCATTTTTGCCTTTTAAATTAAAAGATCTTAAATGAGTTAGGACAGATTGATATTTTTCTAAGGAACGAGGTGAAGATACAAACTTAGACTTGTATTCAATGAATTTCAGTATTAGTTCTTCTGTAGTGATTAGCTCTGCTTCAATCTCCTCTTGGGTTTTCTGGGGTTTATATTTTTGTAGGGTAGTATCAAAATTGCTTGAAAGGATATCTAATTCTATCTGCCTGGCTTTTTGTTCGGCAAATTTACAATTGATATTAGAGTCTGGTAATCCAAGAGCAAAGGCACGTCTTTTGCCAGCGTGAGTAAATCTTAGTCTCAGCCAACCTTTATCTGATTCAATCTTGACTGTTCCTTTCGCCTTTTTCTTCCGTCTACCACTTTGTCTACCACTAATATCTTGTTTGCTTGGATTCATGGGGGGTTCAAGGGCTAAAATCCGTCTACCAATCTTCTACCAATTTTAGCTCTAAACCCCCTGAAAAACACCAAAAAAGGCTTACTTATTGAGAATAAAAAGGGAGTTGTAAATATATCTAGAAACAACAAAACCCTCTCTAGGAGAAGGTTTCAAATGTATCGGAGCGGCGGGATTTGAACCCACGACCCCCACTACCCCAAAGTGGTACGCTACCAAGCTGCGCTACGCCCCGTTTTTATACGATATTGATCATATCATTGAATTGAATCATTAGCGAAAATAATCTATAACTTAATGAAATAGAAGGTTGTAGCTCTTTATTTTATAAATAAAAATAGGTTGGAAGTTCAGTATTAATGCTACTAATTTGGATGGTTAGCAAATGTAGTTTTTTATAATACCAATTCTCAAAAGTAACTGGAGACTTAGTATAGAAGAAAAAGAACTAGCAAAATTTATGTCAGGAGTATCCAAAATAGCGATCGCCGAATCAGCATCTAGCTTAAAATCTTTGATGAAGAAGCAGAAAAAAGCGTTGAGTCACGCCAAGATACAAGCTTTATATCTACTAAAAATACAAGCGGTAGAGACAATTAGATATTTAGCTGTAGTCATGGGGCGTTCAGAGTCGACAATATAAGTACGTACCTAGGCAAAATTAATTAGCGATCGCCATAATATTTCGATTAAATTTAACTGCGCAGAGTAATTCGCCAGCCTAAATATTTCTAATTTCTTTTTACGTTATTCAATAATCTTTTTTTGAAAAGCTTTACTTTTATGAATTAGAGCCTTATCTAATACTATTACAGTTGATTTATTAATTTTTTTAACGAATATATCTAAAAATTTGATAACAACCTTAGTGTAATTAATTTTGCACACTTACTTAAAAGTTCAAAGTTTACAAAGGCGAATGATTTACAATATAGTACTATTCGTAGCTGATAGCTCTTAGCTTTCAGCTTTTGGCTTTTAAACAAAAATGCTTTTAGAGAAAGATTAATAATTTCAAATGGAGCAAAGCGACTCATTCTCTTGATAGATGTTGGCAATTGTTAATTTTTTTATACTTGCATCCATAGTCCCGATATTTACAATTACCCTGGGACATTTATTACTATGACTAATTTAATAGAGTTCAAGTTATTTGCTCCATATAATAAAGAAGTTGCCGTTATTGGTTGTTTTTCTGATTGGCAACCTGTGGCAATGTCCAAGGGCGACGATGGTTATTTTAAGACTGAAGTGGAACTAGAAGATGGAAAATACGAATATAAGTTTCGCGTTCGTTCTCTTAGCTGGTTTCTAGAACCAGATGAATGGGTAGAAATAATCGACCCTTATGCGGTAGATATCGCTCCAGAGAGCCAAAACGGGACAATAACTATTAAAGATGGCGTAAAAATTGTCGATACTTATGTCTGGCAGCATGACGATAAACCTTTACCCGCAGATAATCAATTAATCATTTATGAACTCCATGTCGGCGACTTTTCAGGTGGAGAAGATGATCCCAAAGCCAGAGGAAGATATCAGCACGTAATTGAAAAGCTAGACTATCTAACTGATTTGGGTATTAATGCCATTGAATTGATGCCCGTCAAAGAAAATCCAGGCACCTATAGTTGGGGTTATAGTCCCCAACATTTTTTTGCTGCCGAATCTAATTACGGCACAACATACGAATTAAAGCACTTGATTGATGAATGTCATGGCAAAGGAATTCGAGTATTTCTGGATGGAATTTACAATCATGCCAATACCGACTGTCCTTTGACGCAAATAGACCACGACTACTGGTTTCATCACGACCCTACCGATCCTGACAATAGCTGGGGACCAGAATTTAATTACGAAATGTACGATCAAAATCTAGATATTAAACCAGCCTGGAAATTCATTGGTGAAAATGTGAATTTTTGGATCGGTGAATATCACATTGACGGCATCCGCTACGATGCAGCCAAGCAAATCGATAACTACGATTTTATGCACTGGATTGTCGATCGCACTAAAGAATATGGCGGAATGAAGCCATTTTTTAATGTCGCCGAACACATTCCTGAAAAAGCAGCAATTACTAATGAAGATGGACCGATGGATAGCTGTTGGCACTATAGCTTCTATGCTAACGTAGTTGCCCATCTTTGTGGCGATCGCTATGACCCAGAAGAGTTAAAAGACGTGCTTGACTGTAAGCGAAAAGGCTTTTTAGGGGCAACAAACGTAGTCAACTATCTTAGTAATCATGACCAGACAAGATTAATGGTCGAGTTGGGCAATCGCGCTATTGTAGACGAGGCTGCCTTTAAGCGAGTAAAGCTAGGTGCAGCTTTATTAATGACCGCAGTAGGTATTCCGATGATTTGGATGGGTGAAGAGTTTGGCGACTATCAGCCACTAAACCAAGAATCGAGTAAAATCGATTGGACGCTATTTGCAGGAGATCGAAACCAGCATCTTTTTGCTCATTACAAAGGCCTGATTCATCTCCGTAAAGAAAATCACGCCTTATATACAGAAAATATCGATTTCTTCTATGAAGATGCAGAATCGAAGGTGATGGCATATACTCGCTGGAATGATGAAGGCTCACAAATAGTAGTTGTGGTTAACTTCTCTGACAACTTTTTAGCTGATTGTACGATTCCTAACTTCCCTGCCGATGGTACTTGGCACGAATGGACTGGTAATTATAATATTGAAGCTGGCGATGGTCAGATTACGATTGATTTACCCGAATATGAAGCTCAGGTATTTGTCAAATAATTAAACAGCAAGGGTTTTTAGCGAAAAACCCTTATGATATATATGTTCGACTATCTAATTCAGTATTGACCGCCATGAAATTTAAAGTTGGATGCGATCTAGATTATGAGATTTCCACTGCTAGCACCTTAATCTTTAATATTCGGGCGGTAGCCAATAAACAGCAGCAAATCATCCAGCAAAATTTGCAAATAGAACCTGAGTTAGATTATGAAACCTATCAAGAAAGCGATCTAGCAAATAGCTATTTTAGACTAGAAGCACCCGAAGGAAATCTCAAACTTTCCTATCAGGCAACGGTAGAACTAATTGGGCAGCAGCATCATCCGTCAAAAGCTATAGAAAATTCACCCGCAGACATACCCTTAGATATTGTTCCCTATTTATATCCTTCACGATACTGCCAAAGCGATCGCCTGATGAGGTTAGCACAGGATGAATTTGGTGATTGTCAGCCAGGATACGCCAGAGTTCAGGCTATTTGCGACTGGATTTACGACAAAATAACATATATGTCTGGCAGCACAGATTCTCATACCTCTGCTTTTGATACCGTCACCGAAAGGGCAGGAGTATGCCGTGATTTTGCCCATCTAGGCATTACTTTTTGTCGTGCTTTAAATATTCCCGCCAGGTTTGTCTCAGCTTATGCTTGGCAACTACAGCCACCAGATTTTCATGCTTGCTTTGAGGCATATCTAGGAAATCAATGGTATTATTTTGACGGAACTCGCCTCGCACCTACTGATGGCTTAGTCAGGATTGGCACAGGTAGAGATGCAGTTGATGCAGCATTTGCTACGGTTTTTGGTGCTACTCAATTAAATAACATGGACGTATATATTAAGCGCATGGATATTTGATTAGATTAATTAAAAATATCTAACTTGAGTTCAGTCTATTTGCATCTAAGGTTAATGCTAGATATTGGCAAGCCTGAACCCTTGAAGCATATAGCAAGTAATGTTTGGTCGAGAAGAATTACTCAGGAACATAGATTAGTTTATCGAGTAACCGCAAGATTTAGCGAATTTTTGCAAGCTAGATATCATTACTAGAATACTAGAATACTAGAATTTTTTTACCAGTCTCTGCAATCGTGGACTTCTTTCAAGCGATCGCTTTTATAATAAAACTCATCGGTGATTTAACAATTAATATGTTTGAAGTTGAGTATTTGACAGATAAAGGGGTAACACCTCTTTTTTGGTTTACTAGTTCATTGACTCGTTGGTAGGGTACGCCAATTGCTTGAGCTAATGCTTGTTGAGTAATTTGCATTGGCTCTAAAAACTCTTTGAGTAACATTTCCCCTGGATGGGTTGGCGATCTATATTTGGGTATTTTCATAAACTGATATTTTAATGATAATCAACTATTTCTACTTCTATTTCCTTTGAGTGCTTCTAGACGATTCCCAGGGGGTATTGTTAGTTCTTCTAACAAAGTCACTGCGTTAAGCTGGTCAAGTTTTCTTGCTGCTTGGGAATCTTTGCTATCGAATATATTTTCAGTAGCATAGAATAAATATAGTTTGCTTGTTTGATTATGGTTGGAACAAACGTCAATATCAGTAAAAAAGCTCAAAAACTTTTGATCGAAGCTGCTGCCGAGAGAAAAGTTTCTGTAGAAACCCTTGCTTCAGAAATACTAAATGAAAGTATTCAAAATAAGTTTTCTCAAATCAATACTAATGCAGCAGTGAAAAAAAAATATAGCCCTAATCCTTTGGCAAATATGCAACCCTACGCCTATTATGCCGATCCCGAACAACCCGCTATTCCTCAAGAAGATTGGAATATGGAAAACTTCGATGAAGAGATTTGATGATTGTATTAGATACTCATATTTTTGTGTGGCTGAATCAAAACGATCCTAGATTGACCAATTATCACAGTCAGGTTATTGAAAAAGAAAGAGAACATGAACTAGGAATTTCTACCATCAGCCTGATTGAGATAGCCAGACTGGTTAGTGCTGAAAGAATTATTCTCCCTTTACCGATTCAAAAATGGTTTGAAATCGCCTTGTCACAAGAAGGAATAATTTTAATTAGTATCACTCCTGCGATCGCAATCGATGCACAAACTTTACCAGGTGATTTTCATAAAGATCCAGCAGATAGGATAATTGTGGCAACAGCAAGAGTATCTAATATTCCCGTGGTGACAGTTGACAAAAAAATACTTGATTATTCTTTTGTTAAGACTATTGCGCTTAATATCAGCTAATTGTCATTGAAAAATTCTTGAGTAGCGCGATCGCGCTTAGAGTTAACTTAAGGCTAAAAGTTCTGTAAATCGTTATTTGCCATGATAATATGTACAGAAAAAATGTTTCCTATATCTACTTCCTATACTGATGCCAGACAAAATTTGGCTACCTTATTGAATCGAATTGAATAGGAAAATGCGATCGCTCTTATTACTAGAAGAGGATATAAGGATATTGCCATTTTACCTGCTGATGAACTGACTACTATTTTAGAAAGTTTACATTTACTGCGATCGCCCAAAAATGCCGAGCGATTGTTTGCAGCCTTAGAGGAATCTAGAGTTCGGGATGAACTGCCTGATGAATTGATTGAGAGCGAAAGTTTGTCAGAATTGATCGATGAATGCCAACCGTAAGATTATCTTTAACCAAGGGTTTCGGGAAGATTTGGGCTAGTGGTTTAGAAAAGACAAGGCTAAAGCCAAGAAAATTCTGGATTTGATAGAAGCAGTGACTGAAAATCCATTTAAAGGTATTGGCAAGCCTGAATCCTTGAAGCATATAGCAAGTGATGTTTGGTCGAGAAGAATTACCCAAGAACATAGATTAGTTTATCGAGTAACCGAAAGATTTGTCTAATTTTTGCAAGCTAGATACCATTACTAGAATACTAGGCGTTGCTAAATTAAGATATGAACGGAGCATTTAGCATTTTGATTCTATTCTTAAAAAGCTAATAACAGTAGCATTATCAATTCATACTTCCAATCAGCAACACCTATTTATGATATAAAAACCGAGCAAAATCCAAAACTTCTTCTTGTCGATGATTATCTAAATTGTTAAGAATAGCAGCGACTCTTTCCGAGATAGTTAGCCAAGTTTTTGTTTTAGCTGACCAAACAACAACGAATTGTCGAGCAGACAAAGTACAAAGTGCTAATGTTTCTCCTTCAGAATTGGAAAACTCTACTTCATAATTATTATCTTGATAGCATTCAACAATTGCCCCTTGAACTCCTGCACGGAGATTTGATTTAGGCAAATCTATCAATAACTCAACAACATCAAATAATTCTGGCTGAGTCATTTTCTTTTCCTCACATAAAGAGTAACTAACCTTGCTATATCGTTTTTCAATTCAACGATCCATCCAGTTCGCACAGTTTCTATTTGCCCTAATTCAACTCCTTCTATTTCTAAATCTACCTGATATCTTTGTCCGTGTACGTCTATTGTTTGTAAAATCGCCTCAGCATCGAGTACTTTTGACTCAATTTGCTGTAGTAGCAGTTGGTGGTTATCTTTGGTAAAACCAAGATGACGTTCAAACATTATTGCTTTGTTTACTCCTTTGGGGTTATCTAGATTAAGTGCATATTCCGTTAGCTTTCGAGGGTCGATGATTATACGACTGGCAACATCTCCTAACTTCATATAAATTGGGCGATACTACTAAAGCAAAGTATATCAACCTAATCTAAATTAATTTTGGCGTTGCTGAATTAAGAATAGAAAACTATGATTTAGCGAATTTTTGCAAGCTAGATATCATTACTAGAATACTAGAATTTTTTTACCAGTCTCTGCAATCGTGGACTTCTTTTAAGCGATCGCTTTTATCAATCTGTGAAGACTGGGTAGTAGGGTGTTTGGGGTAATGAGGTATTTGTGGTGGTGAGGTGTTTGAGGTAATTACTCCAAAGATCGACCCTACTTCTCTATCGACCCTACTCCTCTATTTAGTTCGTAGCTATCAGCTATTAGCTTTTTTTAATTTGACTATTATGGTCTACTCATCTGAAAAGCGTAGTATATCGCCTTATTTTTCAAAATGGACTTGATATTTAAGACAACCGCTAAATCCTCCAAATTTGGGGAACTTTTTGTTTACTTTATAAACAGTTATTTTTCTAGATAAAATTCGCTGTTAAATAAGCTATGGACTAAAAGCTAATAGCTAAAAAATCAAAGTAATTTACCTGATATTCATCTCCGCTTCATCTGTAAATCAGTGTGTTTACGAATTTACACTCTTTGATCGATACAACTATATTGGGTTAGTAATAGTATAAACGGCGACAAGTGTAGACGGTAATAAATTTTTTTATCCAATCTAAATTGCTTCGCTTAAATACCAAATAAATATTTTTAGTTTTATATACAAAAAGCTTTCTTTAATATGAAAAATAAAGAGTTTTATAAACTTTTAAAAATAAAAAAAAATAAATTTAATACTAATTCTGGTTTTACTCTAACTGAATTACTGGTTGGCTTATTTATGAGCATCTTTGTAATTGGTGCATTGGGCTTTGGTTTAGTAACCGTATTAAGCACTACTCAAAGTGAAAATTCTAAAGTAAAAGCCCGAACTGAAAACTCTCGCGCTTTAGATTTCATCTCTGATGAGGTTAGACAAGCTAAAAATATCGAAACAGATGCTGCTAATGCTGGTACTGCTTTTAATTCTACTGGTAAAACAATTGTTTTCGCATTAGATATTCCAGAAATAACTTCTACTACGACAGTCGGTACAAGAGGAAGAATAGTTTATTATTTACAGTCAAATGATAACGGCAACTGGAAAGGGCCTCAAGTTTTATACAGGTGGGGACCACCTCTTGATGCTAATGGAAATTATACACCTGTTGATGCCAACGGTAACTTTACGAATGCCAGCGCATGGCAGTATGAAGCATTAATTGATGGTATTGGTATAAATGAAGAAGATGATACAAAAGTAGTATCTTCACCCTGTACCACTGGAACAGTTACACCAACTAATCCTAAAGGCTTTTATGCCTGTCTTTCTCTCCAAGATTCTACAAAATCCTACGAACCAGATATTACATCAAAAGATTATAATCCCCGAAATACTGCACAGTTATATCTCACAGGACAAACTAAAACTGCTAGTGGGGTAAATAATGATAGCCAAACTAATAATACCCAAGTTGTAGCTAGAGCAAGAAAAACTCTTGCATCTAAAACGGATGAAAATAAATCTGTTACCTGGAGTGTTGAAGGTTTAGGGGGTGATTATAAATGCAAGGATGTTGCAGGTGGTACACCAGATATGTGGTCTATGCGAACTGATTTTAGTAATTCTGCATCTCCTACTACAGATCCTGATAAAGTTAGTTGGACTCAAGATCCAACTAGCACTACACAAGCTCAACCCCAACCAATTGAAATAAAATCCGATAAACCTTTAACAATTACTTCTAACCCTATAAATGGGACGGGCTGTAATAGTAGTCAAGATCCAGTACCTCACACTATAAACTTTGGTAAACCTAAAACATTTAATGGTGTGTGCGATTCTACTCTAGAAACAGGAGGTAGTTGTCCTTCAGATGCCCATCCAGAACAAGTCACGGATGCATCTGGTCAATCCCACCAGGAAACTGTTCAATTTTTTAAACAAGGTTCTAGTGTTCCCAACTATGGCAGTAATGAATTAGGACAAAAAACTTTAGGCAGATTTTTGTATGACAAAGGTTGGGCAATTATCGATCTCGCTAATAATACTACTACAGGTACCCAGGCTGAAATCCTGAATAACCGAAACACAAAATTTAAAATTCCAACTTCTGTGGCTGAGATCAACACTTATGTAGACTCATTGAGTTTGACAGCATCAGAAGAGACAGCACAAAAGGCAAGATTAAAACTTCTAGGGGAAGATCAAAGAATCGTTGGGTTTGAAATTGGTGTCCATGCTTCTACTACAGAACCTGGATTTGATTTACAAGATAATATTTTTATTGTTACCTCAGACGTATTTGAGAAAAAATTTGCTCCTAGTTGTTTTTCTGGTACTGCATGCTCTGCTGCTACAGGCAGACCCACCCCAACCTAACCCATAAGTCAATAATTATTGTTTATTACGTTTCTAATATCAAATCAAACTGTCTTTACCGCAGATTAATCGTAAGGGCGAACGGCTGTTCACCCCTACAAAAATAATGTGTTATGTTTTCAAATTGAAAAAGAATATACAGACAAACTTAAAATAGACGAGACAACAAGTGTCTTAATTCAGATTTTTAATCTTCAACCTGCTTGAGGCTAAAAGTTCTGTAAATCGTTATTTGTCATAATAATATGTATAGAATGTATGTACAAAAGAAATGTTTTCTATATCTACTTCCTATACTGATGCCAGACAAAATTTGGCTACCTTATTAAATAGAATTGAATAGGAAAATGCGATCGCTCTTATTACGAGAAGAGGATATAAGGATATTGCCATTTTACCTGCTGATGAACTGACTACTATTTTAGAAAGTTTACATTTACTGCGTGCGATCGCCAAAAAATGCCGAGCGATTGTTTGCAGCTTTAGAGGAATCTAGAGTTAGGGATGAACTGCCTGATGAATTAATTGAGAGCGAAAGTTTGTCAGAATTAATCGATGAATGTCAACCGTAAGATTATCTTTAACCAAGGGTTGCGGGAAGATCTAGGCTGGTGGTTTAGAAAAGACAAGGCTAAAGCCAAGAAAATTCTAGATTTGATAGAAGCAGTGACTGAAGATCCATTTAAAGGTATTGGCAAGCCTGAACCCTTAAGGCATATAGCAAGTGATGTTTGGTCGAGAAGAATTACTCAGGAACATAAGTTAGTTTATCGAGTAACCGCAAGATTTAGCGAATTTTTGCAAGCTAGGTATCATTATTAGAATACTCTTTCCTTAATGTAACCTCAGTTCTTCTGACTATATGCGGCTAAAGCCTTTGTGACTTATATCACCTTAAAGTGACCTATGGAAACAGAATTTATTATTATTCTGTCTTGCAATTGGTGTAATAAACAGAGCCAGTTTTACTGCCGTTATAGTTACCAACTCTTTTAATACCAGTACCCAGAGAGATTACAAAGCATTTTTGTAAGTCAGTATAGTCTGAAGATAAAACAATAGTACCCGCTCTAGTGGTGCTGCCTTTATAAGAAAAAGTAATATTTGTTGAGCCTGTAAAATTGCTGCGGACAGTTATTTCGTCATTCAGATTACGGTTACTCAATAAACATCCTGCTGAGTTAGCAGTAATATTATTAGTGCTGGGATTGATATTAATCCGACAGGATTTACCTCGAACCATAGCCAGCCTTTGGGTTTCGTTGATTGCACCCAATAGCTGTTGCAATGCTCCTTCCAATCTAATACGACTAAGTAAACCAAGAAAGTTAGGAACAGCGATCGCAGCAATGATACCAACAATAACAAGAGTAATCATCAGTTCTGCCAAAGTATAACCGCGATCGCGCTTTTTTGCTGACTGTAGCATTATCAATTTCTCTGGTTTAATAATCTAGCAATATAAAACAATTGTATTTATTGACATTTAGCATATACAGGTGTTGCACCCGCAGCAATAGCTTCAGAATAATCTCCCGATCTCTGCGAACCCAATAGACTATCTATAACCACACATTTTCGAGAATCTGTGCCATTAGGAATCGAGACAACTAAAAGAGGAGTCGCCCCAGTTATATTGCCTTTACCTGAAAAAGTAATTGGGGTTGTAGTAGAGTTTAGTTGAATTTTATAACTATCGGTGTTTAATTCTCTATTGCTTAACAAGCATCCACCAGAAATAGCACTATCAGTAATATTAACATTAATAGAGCATTGCTTTCCTTTACGCATAGCTTGCCTTTGAGCTTCTTTTAACGCTCCTTCTACTTGCCTTTGTGCCTGATTGACTCGATTACGATTGAGCAAGCCAAGAAAATTAGGAGCAGCGATCGCAGCAATCACCCCAATAATAATGAATGTGACGAGCATTTCAATTAAGGTAAAGCCAGAGTTAGATTTACGGGCAGCGTAAAGCGACATCGGGTATGATCTCCACATAAGTTTCTGCGATCGGTTCATCTCCAGTAGTAATTGTCCCGTTATTTTTGTTGGTAAAAGTAGTCCCGTTCCAATTCCAGACTTGATAGCCAACTTTTAAAGTTCTATGAGGCGCGGTACTACTACCTCCACTAACATGAAAACGTTTTAAAGCGAGGGTTTTTCCCTGTGTCTGTGTTGCTCCAGTGGTGGAATCAACTTTTTTGATCAAGGTTTTTTTTAAAGAGTTTGAAGTACTTGGGGCTGACGTTTGCAGAGAATTCCAAAGTGCCTGTGCATAGCTGTTTTCATAAGCTGTTCTTGCTGGAATTGCAGTAGGTATGGGAGGAGTTGCTGATGGTGCAGCAGCTCTTGCAGGCGTATTTACTGGATTGCAATATGGTGGAGTTGCTATAGTCGTTGTACTTGCTGTAGCTCCTGGTGTTAATGTGCTACCTAGTCGATTAATCCTTTCAATATCTTCCTGGATTAGTTCATTAGCTCGTTGCTTTTCTTGTGCCTGCACCTTCATTGCCATAGCATAGACCAAGCTTTGCATAGATACAGCAACAAAGAGCAAAGCAATTAGCAGCGAAATAAGAATTTCAAAGGTAGTAAAACCTGCATCTTTGCGAGAAGATTTGAGAAAAGCTATTTTTAAGAGATTTTCGCTAACTTTTGTCCCCCCCGCCCCCCAATTCTGGGGGGACAAAGGCTTTTGCCGCATGTATGATTGGAAGTCCCCCAAGCTTGGGGGATTTAGGGGGCTTCGGTGTGGCAAATCGCACTTTTCAGACGGCTTTTTAAAAGATATTGCTTTCAATTTCAATAATTTATTCATGACAATTTAATCTACTTTCTCCGTTTTCCAGTTAGTTGGGCTACCAGTTATCGGTCTGGGAGTTCTGCTGGCGGTTGTGCTATAAAACTCATAACCTTTACCCGAAGTTGAAGGATTATCAGGAGTAGGTTCTCTGCTAATCGTGTCTGGAGAAATATTTACAGTAGCTCCGTCACTATTATCAAAATCGTTAACCCAAACAGAACCATTAATGTTAACTATGCCATCTCCAGTAATAGTTAAAGTACTCTCAGGGGCATGGATAAAACCATTGATTGTCACAGTTCTACCACTAGCTACATCGATAGTAATGTCGTGATTGCCATTAACGTATATTTCAAAACTATTAGAATCATTAGCAACTGGACTAGTACTACCAATTTTTACATTTTGACCTGTTATTGCAGTATTTGTCGCTTTAATAGTAAGAGGTCGATTTAATAGCAAGGTGGTTCTAGCTACACCATCAGTTAACAAATCTGTATCTGTATAAATCAATTCTGTCGTTTCAGGAGGATCATAGTAATAGCGACATAATTTAACTTTGGTGCTAGAGCAATCAGTAGGCAAATTGGGAGATACTGCATTTAGGTTATATCCTTTATCGGCAGCAGAACCAAATATAACTTTTTTATAAACAGTAGCGACTTCTCCTGCATCATTGGTAGTGGTTTCTGAAACAGTGAGAGGAAGATTATTTATTGGACTTCCTGTAGGTATAGACAATCCAGTCCTAGCTTTTTCAACATCTCCAAAATCAGCAGGAACTGTTGCTGTTGGATTGGAAATTTTTTTAATTAGAGGTAGATCGCGACTATCGCTAATAACTGTTCCTGGTGAGGTTGTTGTGATTGCCGAGGCTAAAGAACTAAAGCCACTGCATCCATCTGCTGACGCTTGATCTTTGATGACAACATTACCATTTCCAATAGTTAAATTCCCCAAATTGGTAGCAGTGATACCACTATTACCAATCCATAAGGCAGGGGCAAGGTTGGTCATATCATCTAGATTGATGCGAATTGGAATTTCTACTTGAATTTGAGCTTCGCTACCATCGCTACTACGACCCTTAACAGTTAAAATGCCTTTAGTATCACTAATACCATCATCATTTATGTCATTCTCATCAGTAATACTGTTTGCAGTTACACCAGGAGCAAGGGTTAAGGGATCATCATCTTTGTTGACATCACTTATAACGCTAAATATTCCGTCATCGTCATTATCTGCAAGCGTTCTATCATTATCATATTCGTAGTCTACAATTTTATACCAGCCTATGGTAGCGTCGGTATCTGTGCTGTCACCATCGTTGTTTAAATCTTTGCCAACAATTGTTTCGTCTAATTTGACTGCTCGCCAATTCGCAGCACTAAATGTTGTATTTGCAGGTTCTTTACTTGCCCAGCCATTTCCAGTACCACTAATGACATCACAATTCTGTCCAACCACATTTACTCCGCTAACGTCATTGCTAGTCCATTGAGCGCGATTATAAATAGTCAAAATTCTGTTTTTGTCTAACATTTCCCGATACTGAGCAACACCAATTTCAGCGATCGCTAGAGCATCAGATTTTGAATTTTGAGTGATAGCGGTTAAATTCTCTTCATTAGCTGTGGTGATACTTACTGCGGCTAAAAGAAGCATCACCAAACCAAGGGCAATCACCATTGGCAGAGTAAAACCTTCGTCTCTGGCGCGACGCTGTAATAAAGTTTTTAATAATAAAAGTTTCATGTAAAGTTAGCACTTACCAATAGATATCAACAAAGGTACGCCTGATGTGAATTACTTCGTTCAGATTCACTGGTTATCAGCTATTAGCTATTAGCTATTAGCTTTTAGCCACTACGATCTACGCATAAAGTACGATTTACTTAGCTACGTAAATACAAAATTAAACCAAGCAAAACGACCAATAAAAGCATTTTGAACGTGGAGATGCTAAATTTATTTCAGCGTATCCAACCACGTTGTTAAAGTTTTTCAATTCACATTAAACGTAAGGTATAAAATACCTGCCTTAAGTGTTACCTAGAGTACCCAGAACAAGTGCGATCGCGATCGTTGACAAGCAAAAAAATTTATCTCACAAGAGTACACACATTTATATCGCATTACCTATGAACGTTAGGACGTTTGCTTAAATTACTACTTCTGTAGGGGCGATTCGCGAATTGCCCCTACTTCCTACTTTTTACTTCCTAAAAATAATAGCTACTATAATGAGGCATTTTAAACAGGCACTGAATCCATGACATTGATTGACTGGCTAATTGTCCTTGTATATTTTCTGCTCACCATTGGTTTAGGAGTTTTTCTCTCTCGCAAGGCATCCCAAAGCATGGAAGACTTTTTTGTTTCAGGGCGATCGCTTCCGTGGTGGTTAGCGGGAACAAGTATGGCAGCAACCACTTTTTCTATTGATACACCTTTATATATTTGTGGTGTGGTAGGCGATCGCGGTATTGCAGGAAATTGGGAATGGTGGAGTTTTGGTATTTCTCATGTGATCATGATTTATATCTTTTCCCGTCTGTGGCGACGTTCGGAAATTCTGACCGATGCCGAATTAACAGAGGTGCGCTATGGCGGAAATATGGCTGCTGTTTTGCGGGGGACGAAAGCTTTTCTCTTTGCTGTGCCGATTAACTGTATTGGTATTGGTTACGCCATGCTAGCGATGGTTAAGGTAGTAGATGCCTTAGAACTTTGGCAGAGTTTGGGAGTCAATCCAGGAGAAAATATCAAAATTTGGAGCGTAGTCGGCGTTAGCGTTATAGTTCTGGTATATTCTGGATTTTCTGGGCTGTGGGGCGTTGTAACTACGGATTTCTTTCAATTTTTCCTGGCTTTACTAGGTGCGATCGCCGTGGCAATTGTAGCAGTCAATCATGTGGGAGGTATTCATGAGCTTATTCCCCAAGTTCAACAAGCCAGTAAGATAGATGTTTTGGCTTTTTTCCCTTTTCAATTCAGCAATGGCAGTATGGGGTGGAATGATGCTGCGGGAATTACCGCTACTACTTTTTCTGCCTATTTATTTCTTCAGTGGTGGTCTTTTCGTCGCAGCGATGGTGGCGGAGAATTTGTCCAGCGTTTGGCAGCAGCAAAAACTGAAGCCGAAGCCGAAAAAGCTTCTTGGCTGTTTAATATTCTTCACTATGGAATACGTACTTGGCCTTGGATTATAGTTGCTTTGGTAGCAATGGTTATCTATCCAGATTTAGAAGATAAAGAACTGGCATATCCTAAATTGATGCTGGATTTTTTGCCTCCTGTAATGCTGGGCTTGGTGGTAACTTCATTAATTGCAGCCTTTATGAGTACGGTTTCTACTTCTATTAACTGGGGTGCATCTTATTTAACTAACGACCTTTACCGACGTTTTCTCAAACCTAACGCTAGCCAAGCAGAATTAGTGATGGTCGGTAGAATTGCCTCTATTTTAGTGACAGTTTTTGGCGCGATCGCTGCTTTTAATTCTACTGATATTACCACTGTTTTTCGTTTAGTAATTGCGATCGGTACAGGCCCTGGGTTGGTGTTGATCTTGCGTTGGTTTTGGTGGCGCATTAATGCTGCTGCGGAATTGACTGCTATGGTAGGCGGGTTTATTGTTGGGCTGATTACCAGTATTTATCCTCAACAAATTATCGATTTTTTTCCCATATTTGAACAAATATTAGCTGATTTTGGTTCTAACCTCCTGTTTATCTCGGTTGTAACTGCTATACTCTGGATTACCGTGATGTATCTTACTCCTCCAGAATCCGATGCTACTTTAGATAAATTCTATCGCCGAGTACAGCCAGGAGGTATTGGTTGGAAAAGGCAGCGAGAGAGAACAGGTATTCCTCCTGCCCAAAATTTAACCCAAGATTTAATTAGAGTGATTGCTGCCACCTTGCTTTTATTCGGCTCAATGTTTGCGATCGGCGGATTTTTGTTGTTGCAATCTTTGACAGGCTGGATATCTCTCACTGTGGCGGTTATCGGTGGCTTCTGGCTACGTCAGCTAAATAAACGTCAACCTGTATCCATGCCTAGACCTGGGCTTTTGGAGGATAAGGGATAACGAGTAACGAGTAAACAATCCCTATCAAAAATTTACGCTTGTGACAATATATTTAGTGAAATAATAATAAGTCAGCAAGTTCACATAGTAAATTACACTTAGTAAATGTGGCGTAGCTGAATCGGAATATGACAGTAAGTTGATTACTTTCATAATCTAGGAAATGAAAATACATTAAAAGCTAATAGCTAATAGCTAATAGCTACGAACAGTATTATTTACGGTTTCATACCTAAAATCAGCAACGCCGTAAATGTTTAACATAGCTCTATATACCAAATAGAAGACACGATCAATGAATAAAAAGCACTTATATACTGCCTTGATCGGTTGCGCGATCGCGATCGGTTCGTTGCCCGTTCAAGCAGAAGAAAATCCCAATAAAAAATCTTCTAATACTGCTTTTGTCTGCGCTACTCAAGAAGGTACGCCAACAATGTATGCCTACACTCCAGGGCAAGTGAACCTCAAGCCAATCATGAGTTGGCACTCAGAATATCTGCTTCCACAACAGTCGGGTAAAGAAATTTGTCAGCAAACTGCCAGTAAATTACAGGCTACATATCAGCAAAAAACAGCTAAATATCTAAAGGCAGAAAGTCTACAAAAGAAAAATTTAGTTTGCTTAGTTACAGAAGAAGACCAAAATTGCGCTGATAAAGCTAGCGAGAAATTATTCAGCGTAAATCCCAGCTACAATGCAGGTTGTGTTTTGGACAATATGAAGCCTTTAGAGTGTAAGGCATTAAAAAGTAGAGGTAATATATATAGTTTTGACGATAAACCATATCAACCCACATGGTGGCCTTGGTGGTAAGCTGCCTGATAGTATATGGCAATCTTATTTCATTTGTGAACAGTTAAATCTCGATGTCGGGAATAGGGAACAAAAATTTCACGATTGATCACGATTTATTTAGGATTGCTATGTGCAAAAAGTTCCTAATGTCAATCAACATTATTAGTTGACATTAGGCATATAGTTTAAAGCTTATCTGGATTTGAAAAGTATACAAAAAGTCACTACTTATGCTTCTAAACCGCGTCTAGATAGAAAACTGGAGTTTAAGGTGATTTATTTTTTTCCTTTATCCCTAAAACAGTCTATGCAGACAAGTCCTTTATCTAAAAAACTATGGATTTTAAAGTGGACGCGGTTTATCTTAATGCTAGATGATCTAAAACTATAGCTATTGTTTTCTTTAATCTTCCCTAGTTTATTTAAGGCTTGCTACCGATAATTATACCTAGATAAACAATAGCTACTAAGCCAATGAGTAAAACAGCTATTGTAATATGACAAAATTCGTGCAACAAAAAGTAGCTTGATAGAAGAAATATAGCATAACGCCCTAATGTTCATACGTAATGTTGTATATAGAAATGTTTAAACAATTACTCACGTAAATGTCATTTATCAATAAGTTCAATAAGTCCCTCGTGCAAATTGCCAAGTTCTCTTTAATGAACACTTTGTTTTTATCAATGGGCAGTGAGATTAAGGCTGAAGTTCCTGACAATATACCTTCTAAATCATCAGCAAGCAATTTATCAGAAAATACGATTAAATCCACAAAGTCAGAATTAAAATTCAACTTTACCTCTTTTAACAATCTAAATATTAATAGTACTGTAGCTGCCGAATCTTCAGAATCTTCTCCTGTCGATAGCGGAATTCCATCATTACGCCGTCAACCCACAGGGGGAGAAAGATTTGAACCAAGAAGAATACCACTGCAAATACCATTTACCCAGCAGCCTTATCGAGCCTCTCCAAGTATTACAATTGTCAATCCATCTGCCTATGGTGCTTCCTGGAGAAGTGCGGGGATAGGTTTTGGTTTCCAAGATCGTGTTCGCTTCCAAAATCAAGCAGACGGAGTAATCGGTTTAGGTTTCGGTTTAGGAAACCCCTTAAAAAACATTGGCGCGCAGATTGGAATTAGTTTAGTTGACGTAAGTTCACCATTCAGCGACGGAGCAATCAGTCTTAAATTACATCGTCGTTTGCCCGAGGGTTTTGCTGTAGCTATTGGAGTACAAGGTTTAGCAACATGGGGTAATACTGATGGAGGTTCTTCAGTTTATGGAGTTGTTACGAAAAGATTTAAATTGCGTGAAGATAGAAGCAAAGCTTTTAGTGAAATATATACAACTGTTGGAGTAGGAGGTGGGCAATTTCGTTCTGAGTCTGATATTAATAACGGCAATGAAACACTAGGTATCTTTGGCAGTTTAGCGGTCAAAATTTTAGATCCTGTGGGATTTGTGGCTGAGTGGAGCGGTCAAGATTTAACCATTGGTACTCCCATTGTTTTGTTTAGAAAGTTACCTCTTGTAATAGTACCTGCTTTAACAGATATTACTGGTACAGCAGGAGATGGCACAAGATTTATCTTTGGTTTTGGCTATACTTTTTCTTTTTAAAATCATTTTACCTTTTAGGAAAATATCAACATGAAATTATTTCAACTATCAGTCAAAATATTTTTAGTTTTAACCTGGTCATTGTTAGCTACTGATTCAGTTCGTTCTCAAACAGGGAATATGTCGGATATTACATTGCCAAATCCCAATGAAATTATTAATGGGACTCCTACCGATAGCAACACTGCTGATGGAACGACTTCTACCGATAGCAACACTACTGATGGAACGACTTCTACCGATAGCAACACTACTGATGGAGCAACTCCTACCGATAGCAACACTGCCGATGGAGCAACTCCTACCGATAGCAACACTACTGATGGAACGACTTCTACAGATAGCAACACTGCCGATGGAGCAACTCCTACCGATAGCAACACTACTGATGGAACGACTTCTACAGATAGCAACACTACTGACGGAACGACTTCTACAGATAGCAACACTGCTGATAGCTTTAACACCTCTCCAGGGAGTACTGACCAAAATTCAAATCAGGCAGTTCAGGAAACACCTAAGACTGTTGAAGGTTCATCAAATACAAGCTCATTAGATACGAACAAATCGCCAGCCACAACTAGTACTCCAGCAACGGAAAAACCCGCTCAAGCGCAAGCGACAGAGAAACCCGCTCAGGCAGAGGAGAAACCGGCTCAAGCACAAGCGGAAGAAAAACCCACTCAGGAAGAGGAAAAAACCGCTGAGGAAGAAAAAGCTGTTGAAGAAGAAAAAAAAGCCGCTGAGGAAAATGTAAATACAGGGCAATTAGATCGTGTTGCTTATGAGACACAATTCCAAAATGCTCCTGCTGATTTGGCAATCCAAATGCAGGAGGAGTTTCAATTAAATCAATTAATTAGTTCTTCAGGATTACAAATATACGGAAGCGTACCTTCTGTTAAAGATATTTCTCGCAGATTGGCTGAGTTAGAACAGCAAACTGGCAAAAAGGCTGCATTTATTAATATATCTTTGCAAAAGAATCAGCTTGAATCATTTGTCGTGCTGCCTGATGATACTAAATCCGCTGCTGCTCATGGTTCGACCGTTGCTTCAACTAATCTTAAGACCATAGATTCCCCTGAACCTAAAGCCTTAACTGTGCGTAAAACTATCAAGAACACCTCTAGAAAAGATGTAATCGCGACTGCAACTCAATTCCGTGAAGAGGTTAGTAACGCTAGAAATTTACAAGACACTAGTTACATAAAATCATCAGAAGAACTCTATAACGTTTTAATTAAGCCTATTGAAGCGGAATTGCAAGCTAATAATATTGACATTTTAGTTTTCTCAATGGATTCGGGATTACGTTTGTTGCCTCTAGCAGCACTCTATGATGGTAAGCAATTTTTAGTCGAAAAATATGCTACAGCAATAGTTCCTAGCTTTGGTTTAACAGATACTCGCTACGTAAATCCTGCAAAAAGCTCTATTTTGGCTATGGGAGCTTCAGAATTTACCGACCAACCATCATTACCAACTATGGGTATAGAATTAGAAACTATTGTCAGCGATCCTCGTCAAGGAGAGGCATTTCTGAATAAGCAGTTTACTATTCCCAACTTTATAGCTCAAAATAGCCGTAAAAATTCTTTTCAAATTATTCATCTTGGCACCCATGCAGAGTTTAAAGCAGGGGATTTAAATGATTCTTATATTCAGTTTTACGATGATAAACTGAGAATTCCCCAACTACGGGAGATATCAGATAAGCTTGGTTGGAGTACTGCTAACACGCCAATTGAATTGCTGGTTTTAAGTGCTTGTGACACTGCTATAGGAGACAAAGAATCAGAACTAGGTTTCGCAGGGTTGGCAGTACAAGCAGGGGTGAAATCGGCATTAGCAAGCCTTTGGTATGTCAGCGACTTGGGAACACTGGCTCTGATGGGCGAATTTTATAATCAATTGGATACTACTTTGCTTAAAGCCGAAGCTTTACGTCAAACTCAATTAGAGATGTTGTATGGTAAGGTCAACATTGATGATAGGGAAGTTGATTTATCTAATGGCGAAAAATTGGCTCTACCAAAAGAGTTTCCTAATGGAAAGTTGTCACTTGCTCATCCTTACTTTTGGTCGTCTTTTACATTGATTGGTAACTGGAACTAATTAAGTAATAAGGTAGATTAGTTAACAACACTGCTCCTACAAAGCGATCGCTAATCACTAATTAAATAGCGATCGCTGCCATACTACACGGTAAAATGAGTTGCAGTCCAGATTGTCCAACCATCAATGAGCCATAAAAACATAGTACAGACGAACAAAATCAGGTACATCCAGGGTTGAGCTAGAGGACGAACATCGGCGGTGTCAATACCTGTTTTCTTAGCAACTAAATTAACCATTTTATTAAATCCAGCAATTCGCATCGGCAGAAGATAGGCTTCTTCTGCTGAACAAGTGGTGAAATAATAAACTAATCCCCCTTGTCCTGTAGTCCGCATTTTTAAATTGTCGATTTCCTGCCAGGTCAATGACCAACCCTGACGAAAAAACCCAGGTACCCACTGAGGATAAGCAACTTTAATTTGCTCATCATCTAAAATTACCCTTTCACTAAGAGCAGCATGGACAGCGATCGCACCTATAATAATACCAATCCACAGGACATTTGTGGGAATAGGAGCATTAGTAAAGTCTGCTAAAAAAGGCAAGGGAACTGTCAAAGCGATATAAAGACATGAAAGAGTAATCCGAATAACAGGAGAAATTTTAAAAATGTTCATTTATCAACAGTTAGGACGGTAAGAGCAGTTAAGAGAGGAAGTCAGCCATTGAGCCATTGGCATCCAAGAGTAATTTAACATTTCTTAACTCTAATTAGAGTAACAATTGATTTCATGAATCAAAAATCACCAATTTGGATTTACGACACCACCTTAAGAGACGGTTCTCAAGGAGAGGGAATTTCTCTGTCCTTAGATGATAAGCTCAAAATTGCCCACAGGCTCGATCGGATGGGAGTTCCCTTTATTGAAGGAGGATGGCCAGGAGCAAATCCTAAAGATGTGCAGTTTTTTTGGCGATTAAAAGAAAAACCACTAAAAAACTCGGAGATAGTGGCTTTTTGTTCTACTCGTCGTCCTAATTTGGATGCAGCAGAAGATAAGATGCTTCAGGCGATTTTAGCTGCGGGAACTTCTTGGGTGACTATTTTTGGTAAGTCATGGGATCTTCATGTTCAAGAAACTTTGAAAACTAGCCTTGAAGAAAATCTAGCTATGATCGGTGATACAATTGAGTATCTTCGTAGCCAAGGTAGAAAAGTAATCTACGACGCTGAACACTGGTTTGATGGCTATAAGCATAACCAACGGTATGCTCTTAAAACTCTGAGAACAGCCTTGGAAGCAGGGGCAAAATGGTTAGTTTTGTGCGATACCAACGGCGGCACTTTACCCCATGAAATCAGCCAAACTGTAACTGAGGTAATAAACGCAATTCCCGAACTAAAGAACACTGAAGTAGTGCAGCTTGGTATTCATACCCACAATGACTCAGGAACGGCAGTAGCCAATGCGATCGCTGCTGTTAGGGCGGGGGCAACGATGGTACAAGGAACTATCAACGGTTATGGAGAAAGATGCGGAAATGCTAACCTTTGCACTTTGATTCCTAATCTACAGCTAAAGCTAGGCTATCAGTGCTTAGGCGATCGGCAGCTAGGACAGCTAAGTCCTAACAGTCGTTATATTAGCGAGATAGTCAATCTTGCGCCTGATGATTGTGCGCCGTTTGTCGGGCGATCGGCATTTGCCCACAAGGCGGGAGTTCATGTGTCAGCCGTTGAGAAAAATCCTTTAACTTACGAACATATTCAACCCGAATTAATTGGTAATCAAAGACGTATTGTTATTTCCGATCAATCAGGCTTAAGTAATATTTTACATTATGCTGCTAAGTTTGGCATTAACCTTAGTAAACAGGACGTTACCTGCCGTCAAATTTTAGAGAAGCTAAAAACTTTAGAAAACCAGGGATATCAGTTTGAAGCTGCTGAAGCTAGTTTTGAATTATTGATGCGTTCGATACTCGATCCTCATAAACAGCTTTTTCAGCTAAAGGGTTTCCAGGTTCACTGCAATATTCATCTAGAAGACAACCTAGCTAGCAAAGCTTTAGCTACCATAAAAGTAGAAGTAGATAGTAAAAAATTATTAGAGGTAGCAGAAGGAAAGGGACCCGTGGCTGCTTTAGATAGTGCTTTACGCAAAGCATTAGTTAAGTTTTATCCTCAGATTGCCGACTGCTATTTAGCAGATTATAAAGTGCGCATTTTGGACGGTAGCTCAGGCACAGCAGCTAAAACTCGTGTACTAGTAGAATCAAGTAATGGAGTAGAACGGTGGACAACTATCGGCGTGTCGGTAAATATTCTTGATGCTTCTTATCAGGCACTAGTCGAAGGTATAGAGTATGGTTTATTATTGCAGGCTGCCCAGAAAAGTAAAGTAGGTATTATTAATTAAGCAAGGTAATTTAAAATATTTATGACGACTCTCCCTCCCACAACTAGAAGTAGACTAATAAAAATTGCCCAAGTTCCAGGCGTTTGGGAAGGCGATCGTCGTCCATTAGGAAATATGGCATTTCATTTAGACAATGACCAAAATGCCGATGAAGAGTGCGTAATTTGGGTAGATGGCTCTGAAGGAGCAGTTAGAGCCATGGATGTTGTTTCTGAAGATACAGGTATTGAGGCGATCGCCAGAACCTTATTACGAGCCATTGAATCTCCTCATCATCCTGGACAACCTAATCGTCCCCAAAAAATTATCGTGCGCGATCGCGAAATTCAGTTTTTCTTGCGGGGTGTATTACAGGATTTAGATATAGATATTCAGTATTCTCCTCAGCTTCCCTTAATCGATCGGCTGTTTGAGGGATTTTCAGAGATGGATGATAGTCAACTATCTACCTTGCCAAAACTATACGCAGAGCCAATCGAAGCGGTAGCTGACAAAATTTGGCAAAATTCTCCTTGGGAGTTACTAGCCGATAGCGATATTGTGCAGATTGAACTTAAAGATTGTGAAATTGAGCGGGTATATCTGTGCATTATGGGCATGATGTCAGCAGAATACGGAGTACTGCTATATCGCTCTTTAGATTCTCTGAAAAATTTTCGCTCTGCTGCTTTAGGAGAAAACAAGTCAGCAGCTGAATTAGAACGAGCTTTCTTGGCTCAAGACTGCTGGTTTCTCAATTACGAAGAAGTAGAGTTAGAAGACGAAGAAGACTTATTAGATATCGTTCAAATTGAACCTTTTTTTGGTAGCCTCCATCCTTTTGAAGGAATGCGTCCTTTTTTGGATGAGGAAGAAGCAAAAATAGTTTATATTGCTCTAGAATCTTTGTTGCGTTTTTGTAAAAACAATCGTCAAGCCTTGGAAGCAGAACCAATTAAGGCGATCGCGAAATCCTATCGTATATCTTTACCAAAATTTGCCAATGATAAGAAAACCATCTCGACTACAGTTTCTACCTTACCAGAACTGACAGAGGAATTATTAAATTTGGGTACGAGCGATCGCAACCCAACCCAAGAAATAGATATTCCGATCCAAGAAGATTTAATCCCTGATGGTGCTTTGATTAGCCTTGCTAGTATTTCTGGGGAGCTAATTGAACAAGCAAAACATCAGTCAAAAACTTACTATCAATCTTTGGGAGTTGTCTCTAAAGGTAAAGCATTGCCAACAATTTTTATTCAAACTACCCGTCCTAAAGCCAAAGAACTAATTACCAAAATTCACGCTGCTGGAGGCTTGAAAGCAGTTTGCTTCAATCCTGGTAACGATCCTTTTAGCGGAGAAATTTATGATTTGGGTATGTTACAAACAGGAAGTGATGAGCTATTTATATTTGCCGAATATTCTCATGATGTAGTGCAGCAGGTTAAGGCTCTAGAAAAATGGCATCAACGCTGCCAACAAACAAAAGGATACTGTAGTTTAGTAATTGCCATGGGAGTAACGGGAATCAATCGTGGTAATCCTCAAGCAAAAGATATATTGGCTTTATTTGAATTGAAGTCCATTAAAGGTTCAGAATTGGGTATGGGAGTTTTACAATTGATGCCTAATTTTGAACTATAGTTTGTATTGACTCATTTATTATATTATTCACTGAATTTTAAAGGCTTCGTTGTTCTCCAATAAATAAGTACTTAAGCAAATTTATTTGTAGGAATAAACCTTTTTAATTCACGTCAGATGTACTATTAGATCTCGATTAACATTGTTAATCCGTGGATTTTCCTCGAAAATCAGACATCTCTCGATAGTGGTTGCATTTTTAATAGATAATTAAAGTAGAGCATTACATTTACTATTCAATTATCTATTGTTCATGTTTCCCAGCTGGTTATCTTCTGACGCTAGTAGTTTAACTGAATCAACTTCGATCGCTTTAGCAAAGCAGATTCAACAAAACTCTATCTCCACGCCTTTATCTAAAGATAGTATTGCAACTACATATATAAAGCAAGGACAGGGTAGCACACCAATATTATTAATCCACGGCTTTGATAGCTCTTTATTTGAGTTTCGTCGCCTAATACCTTTGCTAGCAAAACAGCAGTCAACTTGGGCGGTAGATCTATTGGGATTTGGCTTTAGCCAACGAAATTTAGATATTCCTCTCAATCCTCAAAACATTAAAACCCATTTGTATCACTTCTGGCAGAGTCTAATTAAGCAGCCTGTTATCTTGGTAGGTGCATCGATGGGTGGTGCAGCAGCAATAGATTTTACCCTGACCTATCCTAAAGCGGTAGAAAAATTAGTTTTAATAGACAGTGCAGGTTTAGCCAAACAGCCAGCTATTGGCAAGTTTATGTTTTCTCCTCTAGATTATTTTGCTACCGAGTTTCTGCGTAATCCTAAAATTCGTCAAAGTATTAGTCGTGCTGCTTATTTTGATAAAAGCTTTGCCAGTTTAGATGCCCAAGCCTGTGCTGCACTTCATTTAAAATGCGCTAACTGGAATAAGTCTTTAATTGCCTTTACCAAAAGCGGTGGCTACGGTTCATTTGCAACTCGAATATCCCAGATACAGCAGCCAACTTTAATTTTATGGGGTAAGCAAGACAAAATATTAGGTACAAAAGACGCTGCTAAGTTTGCCCAATCTATTCCCAATAGCAAACTAGTCTGGATCGATAACTGTGGTCATGTTCCCCACCTAGAACAATCTCAGATTACGGCTGAAAAAATCTTGCTCTTTGGGACTTTTGACTTTTAACTTACCTAATCTCTATCCAAACAGGATTTAGTATTAAACTATGCTTTGTAAATTAATGCTTGCCTCATTCAGTTGACTTGTCCCTTGTTTGGTTTGACTAATACCAGTCGCTGTTTCTTTTGCCCCCAAGTTAATATTGTTCATGGCTTCAACTACCTGTTGAATTGCCTGAACCTGTTGCTTAGTATTGAGTGATATTTGCTGATTACTTATCACCATATTGTTTACGGCTTCTGAAACTCCCGCAAATGACTCGGCTGTGCGATTGGCAATTTGAATACCTGAATAAACTGTTTTTGAGCCTTCATCTGTTACCATCACCGCCGAGTTGATCTTGTGTTGAATCTGGGAAACTAAAGTATTAATATTTTCGGCTGAGTTTTTACTTTGATCGGCAAGCTTACGGATCTCTGCTGCTACTACAGAAAAACCTCTGCCATGTTCTCCTGCCCTAACCGCCTCAACGGCTGCGTTTAATGCCAATATATTAGTCTGATTAGCCAGATCGGAAACTAAACCAGAAATATTGCCAATTTGAATTGTTTGTTCGCTCAACTGCATAATCTGTTCGGCGATCGCCGCAACTTTACTCTGAAGATTAGACATTTCTCCTAGAGTTTCCTCCACTGCCTGATTACCATTATCGGCAAGCTGGAACACTTGTTCGGCTGCTATTGCTGCTGCATTAGCCTGTTCGGCAGACTGCCTAGATGTTGCTTCCAATTCATCCATAGCAGTAGTGGTTTCATTAACCGAGGCTGCCTGTAAATTGGCGTTGCGTTCCTGTTCTTCTACAGTTACGGCGATCTCGTTAGAAGAAGAACTAATTTTGCCGATGGCTTCGGTAATAGTTCTGGTTGCTCTTGAAGCAATAATCAAGGCGATCGCCGTGCTTAACCCCCCTAAACCTAAAGCACTAATCAAGAATACCAGCACCAGAGTATTTAAATTATCTTCGGCTTTGGCAATCTTTTGAGTCACTTGTTGGTTTAGTTCTTGTTGCTCGGAATCTTTCAATTCAGCCTCTATAGCTAATATTTGCCGATCTAATTCTGAACCTAATTGATTCAAAGCCAGAGCATTTGCCTGCTGCTGTTTTCCTGCTTGAACTAAGGCGATCAAATTTGCGCTATTTCCTTGTACCTCTTCTCCTAAAGCAGTTAATCCCTCAAAATATTTTTGGATTTCTGGTTGAATAATTGCTCCTGATTGCCTTGCAGCTTTAGCTGTTTGAGTAAAATCTTGACTACCCCTGGCGATATTCTTGCAAATATGTATCATCAGGATTAATGAGATAGCCCCTGGCACCTAAAATCATGGCATCGAGATCGTGTTCTAGCTTGTTGATCTGTGCTACTTCTTTGTCCGCTTTTTTTACTTCTTGAAAAATATTTTGAATGCGGTTGGCGTTCCATAAAGTAAGGGCAGAAGCCCCAACTAGAGAAATTAAAGGTAGTATATAGCCAATTAAAATACGATCTCTTAACTTTAAGTCTTTAAACATAACAATTTGCTTGCTCCTTAATAAATTAGAATTGTTCAACTTGTCTTTAAGCAATCATCCCGACTGATCGACTATTAAACCATCATTCTGTATTATTTTTGCAATATTCAAAATACTGATCATCTTATTTTGAAATGATAATGTTCCTTGAAAATATTCTTTGTTGACAGAATAGCTAGCAGCAGGAACTAAATCAATTTCTTGGGCATCAACGGTAATAGTGTCGTGAACTTTTTCAATGGTTAAGCCAACTCGTAATTCGTCAACTTCGACTACCATTAACTGAGAAATTTTGCTTAAATTGACTGGTGGTAAATTTAATACCTGACAGATATCTACCAAAGTTAAAATCTCCCCGCGCAAGTTCATATTGCCCACAATATGGGGAGGACAACAAGGAACAGGTACTACCTGCTCAATATTGGTAAACTCTCTAACATTTTCAAGATCGACACCAAAAAACTCCTGATTTAAAATAACGATCGCTAAATTTTTAACGTTTTCAGAATTCTGCTTAATCCGATCGATTTGTCTAAGCTGATTTGCTCGCTCACGCAGTATCGCTAATGCCTCTGAGGTCAACTGGCTTGGGGATTTTGGCAGTGAACTTAAAGATATTTGTTCCCTATCTTTAACAATTAATTGATGGTTCGATCTTGGCTTTTGTTGATTATGATCGGGTAAAAATTGCCTAGGAATTTGTTGACTAGAATAGTCTTGTCTTTCTCTGGAGTTTGGTCTAGAAATATACTGTAAGAGATTTGCCAAATTGATCATCACCAAAATATCGTTTTCGCTGCGTATCACCCCTGTAATAAATTGATGCTCGTTGGTGTCTGGAAATGAGCGTTCAGATTGAATCTGCTGGGCAATGTCTGTTTCAGGAATATTGCGGACTTCGCACACTTCATCAACAATAATTCCTAGATCTTGTTCTCCTTGTTCGACCACAATCACCTGATCGCTCAAGGAATAATTACTAGTTTGTTGACCAAAGCGCAGATTTAAATCCATTACAGGCAAAACACGACCCTTGAGATCGACCACGCCGACTATGCCTGGCGAAGCCTCAAAAATTGGGGTCAGTTCTGGAAGTAAAAAAATCTGTTTGACGCAGAGAGTGTTAACACCATAAAGGGAGTTATTAATTCTAAAAATCAAATATGAATACTGTTTAGTCATTTTGCTTATTACCTTGAATGAGCGATCTCAAGTTAGTAGTTAGTAGTTAGTTGAAACATCAGTTCGGCGACGGTGGAATTATTGCAGCTTGATAAAATCTGGGAATTGGGTAATTTCTGGAGTAACTTCACTGCCTGTTGCGCCATTTTGCTAGCTCTAGGGCGATCGCCCTCTGCTTGATAAATACGACTTAGTTCTAAAGGAGCTTTGATTGATTGAGGATCGAGATAAAGAATTTTTTTGTAGATCTTTTTGGCGGTCAAGGGGTCCGCTTGAAAAAGGGCAATTTCGGCTAGTAAATAGTTAACCTCTAAATTTACACTATCAATTGCTAAAGCGCGATCGCTCATGTTAATTGCTAAATCAATTTGCTTTAGTTCCAGATAAATTTTGCCCAACAAACAACAGACGGCAATATTTTGAGGTTGAAGAGCTAAAATTTGTTCTGCTTTTTTAATGGCTAAATTAGACTGTTTTTGCTGCCACAAATGTTTTGCTTGCTCAAGTAGTCTTTGACTATCTTCCTCGGCAGATAAAGCCTTAGAAGCACTAGCTCCATTTGATACTTGCGGTGACGGTATCATTTGGGTTTTAATCGGCTTTTGGACTGGAGCAAATAGTTGACGATTACTTTTAGGCTTATTTTTTACCTCAGAAACAGGCTGCTGATTTTTGGTTAAGGGCAAGCTAGTATTCTGGCTAGTTATCGAGCTTGCTTCTCGACGCTGATAAATCAAAGATTGCGGGAAATTTTGCGCTTGAAAAAGGCTTAAATTTTGACCAGCCAATTCAGAATGACCCACTAGCAAGTAGCCTCCAGGTCGCAGAGTCTGATAAAACTTAGCTAGAATTTTGCCAATAGTAGATGAACCAAAGTAGATAAAGACGTTGCGACAGACAATTAGATCGATTTCTTGGAGATTAGAAAACAGATGGGGAAACCGATCCTTAAGCAAATTAACTTTTTGCCAAGTAACCATCTGACGAAGCTTAGTCTCAATCTGGTAGTTGCGAGCTATGGGTGCAAAATATTGTTGTTTAATCCTTGCTTCAGTATCGCGAAAAGACCATTCAGAATAGATTCCTGCTCTAGCTTGGTTTAAAGCTGCCAAATCAATGTCTGTCCCTATAATTGCTAAATTCCAAGCGTCGATATCTAGGAGTAGTTCTTTGAGGATAATTGCCAAGGAATAGGGTTCTTGTCCTGTAGAACATCCCGCACTCCATACCCGCAGGGTCAAATCTTCTTGCTCTCGCTTTTGTTGAATTAGCTGGGGAAAAATCTGATTTTTGAGTAGATTTAGCTGTTGGCGATCGCGAAAAAAGTAGCTTTCGTTGTTGGTTAGCAGTTGGGCTAACTGTTGCCATTCTCCTTCACTTTCAAGCCCAGGTAAACTCAAAAACTGATAATACTGTTCTGGTGTAGCTAGCTGTAAAGCTTTTATTCTCAGCCAAATTTTTTGTTCGAGGCTATCTTGTTCTACCTGTCTAATTTCAATACCAATTTTTTGGGCAATAGATTGAGCAAAAGCCTGTCTGAGTTGGAAAGAAATGTTAGGAATCAATTTAACTTAACTCCAAGGAATATCAGTAAGATGTACTCTAATTACCTGCAATAATTCACGGGGTTCTGGAGGTTTAGTTACAAAATCCGTCGCTCCTGCTAATCTAGCCCTAGTGCGATCGACAATTGTGTCTTTAGCAGTCAAAATTACAATCGGAGTAGTTTTAAATAAGGTAGTTTCCCTCAGAAATTTACAGACGCTATAACCACTAACCGTAGGCATAAGCAAATCAAGCAAAATTAGATTCGGTCGGTATTTAGCTAATAAGCTCATTCCCGCCATAGGGTCACTAATAACCATTGATTGATAACCCACTGATGCCAAAATCTTTTTGATGCTATGACCCAGTACAGGACTGTCATCAATACAGGCGATTAGAGGTTTATTGGGGTCAAAAGTTGCTTGAGGAGTATTTCTAGCTTGGTTAGTACTCCTAGATTGATTCTGCTTAACTGCTGCTGGAGTATTGATGGGTTGAGGAGCGATCATAGCAGAATAATTTTCTGATTCTCGCCGATCTGGTTGAGGAGATAACTTACCATTTGTGGATTCGGGAAAATCTGGTATTTCCTGAAGTTCAATAATATTTTGTTTCTCCAGATTAATTAAGGAGCGACCAATTAAAACTATTGAAGTCTGTATTTTAGCAGCAACATCCCAAAGAGAATGTTGACCCTGTAGATATGTTTTAGAAATCGGTAATTCAATAGCATCGTATATTTTCTCTTGCTTTAGTAGAGGAGAGAGGATAGGCGAATAGTCTCCCAAATCAGCAGTCTGCCATTGTTGTGCTAAGAGATTAGCTCCCATCAAAATTGCTTTGACCTCTTCAACGGATAATGCCAAATTAGCAGCAGATTCAACGTTAGTATCTTGATCGATTGTCCAGGTTAGTTGCCCTAAACTATGAGTTAAAAGATATCTATCGGCTATCAAGCCAAGAACGCTTGCAGAATCTAGAGACGGGTATTCTTCAGCTAGAACAAAACCCCAGCCAGCGAGATCTAATTGAAGATTTGTTGCGCGAGGCACATAGCCTCAAGGGAGATTCGCGGGTGGTGGGAGTAACGACGCTGGAAACGCTTACCCATGCTCTAGAAAAAGTATTAGGTAAAATTCAGAGCCAGTCGGTAACTCTAACAACTGGATTGAGCGATCGCCTTTACCAAACTCTCGATGGGATGCAAAGCCTGGTAGAAGAAACTCTAACAGGTGAATCTAGCGGAGTAGACATTGAGCAAACGGTCAAACAGTTAGTCAAGCAAACAGTTAGTCAAGGCAACCGAGTCAGCAATTTCTGCGCCCGAAATAGAGTCGCAAACACCAATAGACGCTGACTGGGAAGAACATTTGATATCGTCATTACCAGATCGCGAAGCATCCTTAAAGGATGTAGCTAGTAATGAATTAATTCAGCAATCTGCTGCTATATCTACCACCAATAAACCAGAGCGATCGCTGGTTAAGACAGTGGACGAGGTAGCAGTATATCCGACCAAGATTGAGCAACCCTATCGTATAGATACGGTTCGTGTACCTACCAAAGCTTTAGATAGCTTAGTTACTCAAGTAGGAGAATTAATTGTTAATAAAACTCGTGTGGCTCACACCGTCACCGAGATCGAGCAAGTATCTAGTTTGTGGAAGGAACTAAAAGCAACGGGGTTTCAACAATCTAACCTAAATGAGTATGAACCTGAAACAGAACCAATAGAAGTCCGACTGGAGCAAAAAATTGCCCGCTTAAAAACTCTTGCTCAAGAAAATAGTAGCAAACTAGAGTTTGTAGCAGTAGAGCTAGAAGAGAAAATTGCTAATCTCAGACAGTTACCACTCTCACAGGTGTTCCAGCTTTTCCCTCGCTTAGTTAGAGATTTAGCCAGAGAACAGGGCAAGCAAGTACAGCTAGTAATCGCGGGAGAAGATACCCAGGTAGATAAAAAAATCCTTGAAGAAATTAAAGATCCTTTGATGCACTTAATTCGTAATGCGATCGATCATGGGATAGAGACACCTACAGAGCGTATTCAGCTAGGAAAACCAGCCCAAGCAAGCGTTTCTTTGACAGGTTATCAAACTGGTAACAAAATCGTCATTGAACTGAAAGACGACGGCAGAGGATTAGATATTGAGAAGCTCAAAAGCACCGCAGTAAAAAAGGGTTTACACTCTCCTGAAGAATTAGAGAACATAAGTGTTAGTCAGATTCACTCCCTAATTTTCCAGCCTGGTTTTTCGACTCGCAACTTTATTACCGAAGTTTCTGGTCGAGGGGTAGGTATGGACGTGGTGAAAAACAATATTGAAAAGCTAAAAGGAATCATTGAAATTGATTCTACTCCTAATCAAGGGTGTATTTTTAACCTGCGGCTGCCGACTACCTTGGTTAAATCAGATGTTTTGCTGGTAGAGATTCACGGTATCGTTCATGCCCTACCCATTGACTTTGTTGAGGCTAATTTGCAGATCGACCCCCAGGAAATTTTTCCCTTAGAAGGCAAAGCTGCGATCGCCATTAATGGTAAAGCAGTTTCCGTAGCTAATTTAGCCGACTTGCTGCAAATTACTAATTCTCCAGCCTATGCAGTCGCAGCTAAGTCAGAATATATCTCTACCAAACTCAAGCCTTGTATTCTAATGAAGGTAGGAGCAGAAAGATTTGGCTTAATTGTTGACCGTCTTCTGGATGTTACTGATGTGGCATTCAAGCCTCAAAGCAAGATCTTGCGTCGGGTACGTAATGTTGCAGGGTCAACTATTTTGGGAACGGGACAAGTATGTATGATTCTGGCGGCGACAGATTTGCTTCAATCTTTAAAAGGCAATAGTTCTTCTCTGTTGGCAGCCAAGGTTTCTAATTCACGGTTGCTACCCCAGTCAGAAAAAATTTCTGCTCCTGGGAAACACAAGATTTTGCTAGCTGAAGACTCTATGTTAGTTCGTACTCAGGAAAAACGATTATTAGAAGCAGCAGGTTATGAAGTAATTACCGCTGTAGATGGTCTAGATGGCTTCAATAAACTGCAAAACAACTATTTTGATGCAGTTATTTCTGATGTCCAAATGCCTAACTTAGACGGTTTTTCCTTGACTGCACGCATTAGAGAAAACGAGGAATACAGCGAATTACCAAGTATTCTAGTCACATCTTTAGCTACTGATGAGGATAAACGCAAAGGAGCAGAAGCAGGAGCAAATGCTTATATTGTCAAGGGACAATTTAATCAAGATGTTCTCTTAGATACCCTCGCTCGATTAATCTAAAGTTAACAGCCAGTTAATATTTTTTTATTTTTATGCCCATTCGCGTTTTAATCGTTGAAGACTCGACCGTTTTTCAAACTATCCTAAAAAATATTTTTCGTTCTTCACCTGATATTGAAGTAGTAGGTACAGCCAGCAATGGTATAGAGGGACTAGCTCTCATTCCTCAACTCAACCCTGATGTGATCTGTACTGATTTTCATATGCCTAAAATGGATGGTTTGGAATTTACTAAACAAGTAATGGCAAAGTATCCCCGACCAATTTTAGTGGTTAGCGTTTCGGTACAGGCAGAACAACGTCACCGTATTTTTGAATTATTAGAAGCTGGTGCTGTGGATATTTTTGCCAAACCTCGCTCTGGTACAAATCAAGATGCTCAAATAAATCAACTACGCTTAATTAACAAAATTAAAATTTTGGCGGGAGTCAAAGTATTTAGAAAGCGGACTCCCATTGCTAGTCAGGCATCTCAATTGCCGCTCAATCCCCCCAAGTCAGTTTTTAATGCTGCTACAGAAACTAAAATAGTGGTTATTGGTACTTCTACGGGTGGCCCTCAAGCCTTACAGACTATGTTTGACTGTTTACCCGCCAATTTCCCTGTGCCGATTGTCTGTGTACAGCATATTAGTCATGGCTTTCTCGACGGTCTAATTCAGTGGCTCAGTCTTACCTGTGCTTTACCAATTCAAATAGCTCGCTCTGGTATTACTCCTCAAACAGGGACTATTTATTTTCCTCCAGAAGGCAAACATCTAGAGTTAAACAGTGAGGGGCAGTTTGTTTGTTCCGTTTCTCCCCCCGTTGGCGGACATCGCCCCGCAGTAAACACAACCTTTAAGTCTGTAGCACAAGTTTATGGTTGTAAGGCGATCGCAATTTTATTAACTGGTATGGGAAAAGATGGTGCTGAAGGAATGCAAACAATTCACCAAGCAGGAGGGTTAACTATTGCTCAAGATCGAGAAACTTCAGTAATTTTTGGTATGCCCAAAGAGGCGATTGAATTGGGCGCAGTCAAACATATTTTACCCCTAGGAGAAATTACTTCTTTTTTATTGACAAAAGTAATGTTTAAAAAAAGCAGCTATTAGGGAATAATTTTAATTATCGGTTTATGCCAAACTACTGAATAACGCCAAAACAAATGTCTCCTCACTTTCGCTGTTTTAAATAAATCCTGATAAATTTTTCTTGCTTGTGATAGATTTAAGTATTCATCTGTCCGAAAATGTTCTTTCATCGCTGCAACTGCTTCGGCAGAAGGTTGAAAATGTTTGTTTTTGGTCTTTAAAAACCACCAATTCAAAGGAATGGCAACACAATCACTCAGCGTATCTTTAAGATTTTGATGCTTCAATAGGTCTAAAATTACCAGCACGCCACCAGGTTTTAAAGCAATTTTTAGTCTTGGAAGTAGTTCTTCTAAAAACAGATGATGAACTGTAGCTATAGAGACAATTACATCAGAGACAATTACATCAAAATGCCCTTGGGGAAATTGCCACTGTGATATATCAGCGACTTGATAATCAATATTATTAATCTGCTGAGATCTTTGCTTGGCGATCGCAATACTGTTAGGAGATAAATCTATTGCCACAACTCGATCGGCGCGGTTGGCTAAAAGGCAAGAAAATTTACCAACGCCACAACCAAGATCGAGAATTTTTTGATTGTAACTAGGTATTTGTTTAAGCAAAAACTGGTGATAGTGATTATTATGATCCCATTGATCGCGATCGCATAAAGCTAAACGATCAAAATCATGCTGAATTTTCTGAGTCAGATCTTTATTCATGCTTGTTATCTGTTAACAATTGCTTCTGCTTCAGTTCAATTTGTTCAAACTGATTGATTAACGGCGATATTTTTTGTTCTTCATTTTCCACATAATCATAAATGTTGACAAAATTACGCTCAATTTCTTCGTAAATAATATCTAATTTAGAATTTAACTTAGCCGATAATTCCCTTTGAAAACGAGCCTTTTCCCGATCGAGTTGATCTTCAAATCGACGAATCATTTTGCGTTTTTTGAACACCAATGTTCCGCCAGCAAAGAGAATACCTACGCCAGCAAAAGCAGTACCAATGATATCTAATAAGACAATCTCGGTTAATGCTGCGATCGCCGTACCCGCAACCGTAGCTGCACCAGCACCCACAAGCCTAGGAGCAACACAAGCATTAAGTGATTCAATCGAATAAAGAAAGGTTTTATCATTCAGCAAGGTAGCTACTTTTTGCTGCACTTCTTCGACTATTTCTTGACGACTTTCAAGAGTATTTAGAGCGATCGCATTGGTGCTAATTTGATTGACTTTTATATCATGTAAATCATTAACTAGGCTTTGTAAGAGTCTTTTAATTCCGCCGACAAAATGCTTGATGCCATCTTGGGATATTTCTCCTAAAGAAGCTTTTAACTCGTTTTCACAGCTTTGTTTTAATTCATCCATCCAGGTTGGCGCAGATTTTTTAGTCCGCAGTAGCACAGCAAATGAACCTTTAACCATTGTCAATAGAGATAGCTGTTCGCGAAAGTCGGCTTTTACTTTAGCGGTGATTGTATCGTATTTAGTCAGTAGACGATTAATTAAAGATTCCAGTTCAAAACCTGACTGTCTTTTATTTTGCTGTAATTTGGCTTTTATTTTGCCGACTACTAGTCGATCTTTAACCAATTGCTGCTCAATCGCTAACAAGTCTTTTCCTAGTAAATCAATAATTTTATCGCTAGTTCTGGCTACTCCCTGTAGCTTAAGCCTTTTCGTCCCGCCATCTTTAAGCGTCTGCTGAATATAGTTTCTTACTTCTGTAAAGCCGCTATGCTGCTGATCTCCGTTTACTTCCAACTCAACTGAGGTAGCAAAGACCATCGGGTATCTAATACCCTTTTGCAATGCCAACTCGGTCAGCTTTTCTTTGTTCTTGGCTAATTCTTCGGGTTTAGCCAAATCCGCCTGTTGCAGTACAAAGACGACTTTTTTGCGCCACTCGGTGTTGACATAATCTAACAATTCCCACGCACTGCGAGTGTAAGGATTTTTGGCAAAGAAAACAAAAAAGATTAGATCGCTATTAGGAATAAATTCATGAGTAATTTCCTGATGATTATCAACTACAGTATTCGTTCCAGGAGTATCCACAACAGACAAAGTTTTTAGAATTTCGTTGGGTAAGCCAATTTTCCGCAGATATTGATTAATTGGCTGCTCATATCTCTTTTCACTATAGACAATCTGTTGAATAATATCTGTGCAGGGGTCGGCTGCGGTCTTACAAATATCTGACTGGAGTAAAGCGTTAATAAAACTGCTTTTTCCCGCCTTGACTTCTCCCACCACCACAAACAGAAATGGCTCGTTGATGTTTGCCTGTAGATTACGAATCGTTACCTGTAATCGCTGATTCTTTATATCTGTGGCAAAAACCTGTAGCTGACTTAATAAACTATCTAAGCCTGATTGATATTGAGCCAATTCCTGATTAACAATAAGATTATCCATTTTGTATAAGTAATAAGTATTGAGTAAATCAATCTTTTATAGTGGTCGAAGTATAAGGTTAAGACTATTAGTAATTATCTCGCGCAAAGGCGCAAAGACGCAGAGAGATTAAGAGATTTTCTAATCTACAATTCGATTGCTATATAATCTACTCAACTTACTTTTAAAAAAGCTGATAGCTAATAGCTGGAACAGTATTGCTTTCAATTCAGCATATTAAAACTACCTATATCTAAAACAGTAACATTAGCTAAAAATAATGAATCAAACTAGAGCAGTATTGTGTGGATATTATGGCATGGGCAATGCGGGAGACGAAGCATTACTAATGTCTTTGTTACAAATGCTGCCTAAATCAGTTGAGCCTATTATTCTATCTGGTAATCCTAAAGCAACCAAAAAACAGTATGGAGTTCCTAGCTATCGTCGTAAATCAACTTGGGCAATACTTAATATTTTAAAACAATCTGATGTTTTTATTTGGGGTGGCGGTAGTCTGATGCAGGACTCTACTAGTATTGCTAGCCCTATATACTACGCAGGCTTGATGGCTCTAGCTCAACAAAAAGGCTTAAAAACGATCGCCTGGGCGCAAGGAATTGGTCCATTGAATAAGTCTTTGACTCGCTGGCTGACAAAACAAACATTATCAGGCTGTAATGCGATTAGCGTTCGAGATACAGCTTCTGCCCAATTACTCAGCAGTTGGCAAATAAATTCGGTAGTCGCCCCCGATCCTGTATGGGCATTGCAAAGCAAGCCAGCAAAAGGTTTAAAAGATTTAGACCAGCCAAAAGTGGCAGTAATATTGCGATCGCATCCTCTACTAACAGCCAACCGTTTACAAACTTTAATCAAGGCTCTTAGAGACTTTCAAGCTCAAACCAAGAGCTTTATTTTACTGATTCCCTTTCAGCCTGTTCAAGATCGGGCGATCGCCGATAAAATTGCAGCACAGCTAGAGCAGAATTATACTGTAACGTTAATTGGAGATCCTCAAGAATTAAAAGGATTATTCAAGGAGGTAAAAATGGCGATCGGGATGCGTCTCCATAGTTTGATTATGGCAGCAGCAGAAGGCTGTAACTGCTTTGCCCTCAGTTATGATCCTAAAGTTAGCCAATTAATGTCTGAGGTAAATTTACCAGGATATGAGTTAACTAATCTACCTGAAGATCCTCAAGAAATTAGCCGTACTTGGCAAGAACACTATCATGATGAAGAAGCTTTAAATCGGGTTCAAATTCAATCGATAATCGACCGCTCATTAATTCATCAGCAATTATTGAGTCAAGTGATTACTAATAGTTAACGAACCTTGGCATTTTTTAGCACAACGTTTAAGCTATATTTAGCCAAATCTAAAGCTAAGTAAAAAAACTAATAAACATCATTAACTGACATTTATACTAAAGTTTAGAAAATAACAAAACAGCGATGATTGTCTAGCCAACAATTATGGCATACTCATCTATGAGTAATTACTTAAGTTATTTAGATTTTATGACTGCAATATTTTGACCAACCCAAATATAGATATTATGAGCGAAGTTAACAATAATGCTGCTTCTTTCAACTCAGAATCTGATGTTGAATTTATCTCCACCACAAATGATTATCAAGCACAGAATTGCAATAAAGCAAGACAAATAGACAGTAGCCAAGCTATCGAGAATGATTCTAATTCATCTGATAGTAATTTCAATCAGGATGATTGCCCATCCAAGAGCAACTCTATAGAGCAGCAAAAACCTTCAGAAACAAAAATGAACTGGCAAAAAGTTGCTCACAAATTACGAGAATATAATCGTAAACTATTGAAAAACGTATTTCGACTTGAACAAGAATTAGCAGATATAAATAATAAGTTTAGTAAACAGGCTGAAAAAGCCCGTAGTAGCGATTTGCTTGTAGCCCAACAGGCAGAAGAAATTGAAACCTATCAGGTAAAGATAGCCGATTTAAATCAACAAATTACCCAGAAATTATCTGGATCTCTACAAACAATAGAAAAGCAAAAAGCTGTTATTGATAATTTATTTCAGCAAAATGAACTATCTCAACAACAAACTGCTCAGTTAGAAAGAGAATGTACTTTGTTACAGGAAGGTTACAACAATCAAGCCTATGAATTAACTGCCAAAGAAGAACAAATCAAAGATCTAAGGGCAAAACTTAGTCAGCAACAGCGTTATGCAGTCCAGTATAAAGCTGAACTAAAACGTTATACCGAAAAAGCTACTGAGTCTAATCAAAGCCTCGATCAAAAACCAGTTGTTGATTCTAATCAAACTGATTTGCATCGTAAATCCATCAAGCCTTGGACAGCTTACGCTACCTCAGAAACAAGAATTTCTTTACCCCAAACTAAGCTATCCAAAATAGCTCATCAAACCGTTAAGACGGCAGCAGAAATTGCAACTTGGTCGGCATCCACCTCGCAGCAAGTAGCTAAGCCTAAAACAGCAGCTAAATCTTCTTCGAGCAAAAAACCCCAGTCTTTAGCAGCGGTCGATCTGCCTACTTTTCCTCGACGTACATAAATCTGTTTATGTTCAGAAATTCCACATACCGTAATCAATTAATGTCGTCTTTTATACGAAAAGTTGCTTAGCAAATCAGCTATCTTCATCTAGAGTGGTAAGTCAACAGTAAACTATGGTTGCTTGCGTTTAGAGAAGTATGCGAATTGAGCAGTTGCAAGCATTTATTGCGATTACAGAAACAGGAAATTTTGGGCATGCAGCTAAAAAATGCGGTATTACCCAGTCTACTATTAGCCGTCAAATACAGTCATTAGAACAAGATTTGGGTTTACCCTTGTTTCACCGTAGCACCCAAGCCAAGTTAACTTTGGGCGGGGAAAAGTTGTTGCCTAGGGCGCAAAAAATTTGCCAGGAATGGAGCAAAGCTACTAATGAGTGTGCAGATCTAATTGCTGGTAAGCAGCCCGAACTTTGTGTTGCGGCTATTCATTCGGTATGCGCTCATTATCTACCGCCAATTCTGCAACAATTTTGTCAAGACTACCCTGAAGTTCAGTTGAGAGTTACGGCTCTAGGTAGCGATCGCGCTTTAAAGGTTTTGCGGGATGGCTTGATTGATTTGGCAATTGTGATGAACAATCGTTTTCTCACTGCTTCTGCTGAAGTTGAATTGACTGTACTTTACGAAGAAGAGATAGATGTTTTGATGGCTGCCAACCATCCTTTGAGCAAGCTAACAAATATTCCCCTTTTGGAATTAGTTAAGTACCCCCAGATTGTCTTTAAAGATGGCTATGGGATGCAAAGGTTGGTTCAAGACTGGTTTAAGGAACAAAATGTGCAAATCAAAACGGCGATGGAATTAAATACTCTTGATGCCTTTAGAGGCGTAATTCGTCAGGGAGAAATGATTGCTCTTTTACCCAACAAAGCTTTAATTGATTCCTATAATGACCCTACCTTAGCCATCAGACCTATTTCTCAACCTGACATAGCCAAAAGCATCACTGGAGAAATAGATGGAGTTTTAACCCGTCAGGTAGTGATGGTGACAACTCGCGATCGCCTGATGATTCCTCCCATTGCTCACTTTTATCAACTAGTCAAAGACATGGGAAAATCTGCCAACCACTCGGCAATGGAACTAATAACTAATAACTAATAACTAAAGACAAAATCATTCTCAATTCAAAAATGAACCCAGACAAATCATGAGCGATGAGTTTCGAGAATTATTAAAAAGAGTTGGTAGCGGTACTCACACCAGTAAAAATCTCACTCGTGCTGAATCTGCAAAAGCGACTGAAATGATGTTGTTGCAAGAAGCGACTCCTGCACAAATTGGGGCTTTTCTAATTGCTCATCGAATCAAACGCCCAACTCCAGAAGAATTAGCGGGAATTCTTGACGCTTTTGATCGGCTTGGTTCAAGAATAGAAATAAACCCCAAACATGACTATCAACCAGTTGTGCTGGGTAATCCTTATGATGGGCGATCGCGAACTGTGCCAGTTACCATCATTACTGCTTTAATTTTAGCTACTGCGGACATACCTGTCGTCATGCACGGGGGCGACTGTATGCCCACCAAATATGGCATTCCCCTGCTCGAAATTTGGCAACAGCTAGGAGTAGATTTTGCTAAATTTAATCTAGCTCAGATTCAGAATATCTATAACCAAAGCAACGTGGGCTTTATTTACCTGCCACAACATTTCCCTACTGCCCATGATTTTGTGAGCTTTCGTGAACAAATCGGCAAGCGTCCTCCTTTCGCCACTGCGGAATTAGTCTGGAGTCCTATAATGGGAGATTGTCATTTGGTAGCGGGGTTTGTCCATCCACCAACCGAAGAGCGTTTTTGCTCAACTTTTAAGCTTCGTCAGACTAAAGACTTTACCTTAGTTAAGGGTTTAGAAGGTAGCTGTGATCTTGCTCGTAGTCGTACAGGAATTATTGCTATGAGTAGCTCACAAAAAAGCTTTGAACGCCTTTTACTTGACCCAAAAGACTATGATTTAAATGGTTCTGATGTTCCTTTAGAATCCAAAGAGCAGGCGATCGCTTTAATTAAAGCAGTTATTCAAGGAGACAACAGTAAACTATTTCCTGCTGCCATTCTCAACGGTGGTTTTTATTTATGGCGTTTTAAGCAAGCTTCTAGTTTAGAATCTGCTTTTGAGTTAGCCGAAAAAATATTGTCTACAGGAGAAGTTGCAGCTAAACTTACTCAGCTACAAACTCTGGGTGTAAAAGCTGCAACACCTATTTAAATATTTTAGTTAGAGATGAGAGGGATGAGAACTTTTTTTGACTCCTTATCCTTCATCCCTAATCTCTCATCCCTTCATTTATCCCTCAACAGTGTGTCCAACTGCGGTAATAATTTGCCTAATAGATTCTTCTGAGGCATCGGTGTCTACCATCACCTGTTTTGAGTCTAAATCTATCTCAACTTTGGCTTTGGGTTCCTCAGTAATAATTGCTTCTTTTATCGTATCTATGCAACCAGCACAAACTATGCTGGGTACTTTAAATTTCATTGTCATGAAAAATCTAGTCCTAAATTTTAAATCTATATTATATTTTACGCCTTGTGTGGATTAAAAAAGCTTTAAAAGACTTTAGTTAAATGTTCTTAACTACATGGATTTGGTTGACTAATATACTGAGTAAGTTGAACTTTGTGCTTTCTCTTAAAAGCCAATAGCGACAAAAAGACTTATTTTATACTGATTTCACTACTTCTAGACCAAGCTGCTGTATCAGTCTCTCAATATCAAAGTGTTGCTCCATCAGCTTTTGAATTTGTTCTACTTTGATTGGTTCGTGGATCGAAACTTTACCGAAAGCACCATCAACCACTTCTACGGTAGTTAAAGTATCCGTGTCTACTGAGAGAATGGGAATGTCTAGACTCTCTGCACGCTCAATAATCAAATCTTTGGGCGGAATGCGACCTGTTAAAATCAGACAGTGAGTCGAAGTCTCCAAGGCTGCCATTTGCAACTCAGCGCGATCGCCACCTGTAACTACAGCCATATTTTCTCGCTGGCGGAAGTAGCCTAAAGCTGAGTTAACGTTCATTGCCCCAATGCTCAAGCTTTCTACCATCCAGTCTAAATGTTCAGGACAACACAAAACATTGGCATTTAGTCTTGTGGCTATCTCTCTAACGCTAATACTATTTAAAATGCGATCTTGAGGAATCATGCCCAAAACAGGAATATTTTGAGCTTCCAAGTAAGGCTTTACCGTATCTTTAGCGTTGGCTAATTCTGTTGGAGAAATATCATTTAAAACAACTCCTAAAAGGCGATCGCCCAAAAACTTTTTCGCTGCTAATAAGCTCCCAACTGAAAGTAGAGGATGATAGGGAGCTACTAAAAGAATTTTAGCATTTATTGATTCGGCAATTTCTGGCACTGACAGATTAAAAATACTGCCTTCCCAAAGATTGCTAGAACCTTCTAGTAGAATTAAATCACCTTCAATTTGTTTGATGTATTCTTGTAGAGCTTGAGTATAGTCTCGATCATCTTTACCTTGAAGACGCTGACTAATTGTCTGATGATCCAACCTCAATAAGGGTGGCTTAATTTGCTTAACGGATAATCCCAAAGTAGCAGCTAGAAAATTAACATCTCTATCATCTTCATTCTGAGAGTTTTTTTGTAGATCGGTTGCCAAAGGTTGTCCATAACCAATAGATATTTCTCTTTCTAAAGATAATCGGCTTAAACCCAATATGGTTGCCGATTTACCGCTGTGAGCCTCAGTTGAGGCGATTAGAAGATGTTTAGCAGATGTAGCCACGCCCTCGCTCCTTGATAATATTATTTATTGTAGTGGGCTTAAATATCGCTTGCAAGCAGCATTCAAGCCCAGTGATTTATAGTCTATTCAAAGCGCAACAGTTTTCGATAAAAATCTCTAGGAAAATCTGTTGTGTTAGAACGTTTAAAGTTCATGATGACATCAATTAGATAATCAATAAACTCTGAGTTAGACAATGTTACTTCATAACTCAATTCTGCCTGTCCATCAAACTGTAAACGACAACGAGTTAACTCTGATGGTAATTTGGATACATACCAAGTAGCTACAAAAGGAATACTTTCTGCACCTTCTACCTGCCTTTCTCCTTCTAAAGATGCTTCACGATATAAAGCGATCGCATGAGGCAGCCAACTATGTTTATTTTTTGGATAATAAGGTACATAAATAATTACATCAGCCTGACCAGCAGGTTTAATTTGTTCAATAGTAGACATAGATAAAAATAAATAATTGTTAACCGTTACGCTTAGAGTCTAGATGACTTCTTACTTTATAACATCAGTTTTTTTAGACTACCTGTTATTCTCCAATACTGAGCTGAAGTAGAGCGATTTGTTTGCCAATACATTCGATGCCTAAAATTAGTGATCGCATTAGTTCAGAATCTTGATGATAGTTAGCTGGTACTAGATTGTTTATCTGCTGGCTATTAGTTACCTGCTCGCGATGTTCCCACTTTTGGGGAGTGGATTTATCTTGAAAAACACCGAGTGCAATGTTCGATCAAAAGATTGACGCGATCGCTTTTAAAAACTTCAACGTCGCCCAAACCATTAATGTAAAATAAAAATAGCCAAAAAAAAAAGCTCTCCAGCGCTGGAGAGCTTTTTTTCAATTAATCAATTACAGAACTGTAATCAGGGTCAATTTAACCGTTGATAGCAGGAGCAGTTAGTGCTACAGGAGCAATATCGCCACTGGCTAAGTCAAGCGGGAAGTTGTGAGCGTTACGTTCGTGCATGACCTCAAAACCTAGGTTGGCTCGGTTCAAGATGTCTGCCCATGTGTTGACTACACGACCTTGTGAATCCATTACCGACTGGTTGAAGTTAAATCCATTCAGGTTGAACGCCATGGTGGATATTCCCATTGCTGTGAACCAGATGCCGATTACTGGCCATGCTCCTAAGAAGAAGTGCAAGGCACGTGAGTTGTTGAAACTTGCGTACTGGAAGATTAGACGACCGAAGTAGCCGTGGGCTGCGACGATGTTGTATGTTTCTTCTTCTTGTCCGAATTTGTAGCCGTAGTTTTGTGATTCGCTTTCGGTTGTTTCACGTACCAAGGATGATGTTACCAACGAACCGTGCATGGCAGAGAATAATGCTCCACCGAATACTCCTGCTACTCCTAACATGTGGAACGGGTGCATCAGGATGTTGTGTTCTGCTTGGAAGACTAACATGAAGTTGAATGTTCCAGAGATACCCAGCGGCATACCATCAGAGAATGAACCTTGTCCTAGGGGATAGATTAGAAATACTGCTGTGGCTGCTGATACTGGTGCTGAGTAGGCTACACATATCCAAGGACGCATTCCTAATCTGAATGATAGTTCCCACTGACGACCCAGGTATGAGAATACGCCGATCAGGAAGTGAAAGATTATCAGTTGGTATGGTCCACCGTTATATAACCATTCGTCAAGTGATGCTGCTTCCCAAATTGGGTAGAAGTGAAGACCAATTGCATTGGAGCTAGGTACTACTGCACCTGAGATGATGTTGTTTCCGTATAGTAGCGAACCTGCTACAGGTTCACGGATGCCGTCGATGTCTACAGGGGGTGCTGCGACGAAGGCGATTAGGAAACAGGTTGTTGCTGCTAGGAGTGTCGGGATCATTAGGACTCCAAACCAACCGACATAGATGCGGTTGTTGGTGCTGGTGATCCACTGACAGAAGTTCTCCCAAGCTCCGCGTGTTTCGCGTTGTTGTAAGGTAGTTGTCATGTGTTAGATAATTGCTTTATTTGTTTTTCAAGGTTCTGTTAAGAACAAGACTTTAGAAACGAGATAAAATAATGTGTTTCTTTTGTCTATGTTCATATAATAACTAAGTATTTGTACTTTATCAAAGTATTTTGCATTGTTTTTAATAATGTTACATATAAGTTTTTTTTATATTAATTTTATTCTTGGCGATCGCCTGTGTATGTTTAAAAATAAATCTTAGTAGTCAATGAGCTTTTCGGAAAACATTTTTGCTCTTTTTAATTTTTGCTTACCTACAAAAAACTGCTGTAAATACTGTTTTCAAAACTAAATGCCATGACTAGATTAGTAGTTGATAACAATTTCAATTATTAATAAAAGTGCTATTCATGATCCAACCCACTGTACACGAGCAATATATGCTCGAATTAATTAATCGCGCTCGTTTAAATCCTTCAGCAGAAGCAGATTTATACGGAATTGATTTAAATGAAGGACTAACCCCCAACACTATCTCTAATAGTGTCAAACAGCCTTTAGCTTTCAACTTATCATTAACAGATGTGGCTAATTCCCATAGCCAGTGGATGCTAGATTCAGATACTTTCTCCCACACTGGAGCAGGAGGGAGCAGTCCAGGCGATCGCCTGGAAAATGCTGGTTATCAATATACTACTCTGGGAGAGAATATTGGCTATTTTGGCACAACAGGAACTCTCAACGTTACCGAAGCCACATCTGAAGTATATAAGTCATTGTTTAAAAGTACCACGGGTCATCGCCAAAACATTTTAAATAATAATTTCCGTGAAATAGGTCTTGCCACTTTAACAGGGGATTTTGATGGTTACAATTCCTTGATGGTGACCCAAAATTTTGCTACAACAGGCTCAAGCACCTTTCTAACAGGAGTAGCCTTTAAGGATGAGGTTATTGATGATGATTTTTATAGTGTCGGCGAAGGTCTTGCTGGCATAACGGTTACCGCAGTACGTCAGTCTGATAATAGCTCTTTTGCTACCGACACCATGTCAGCAGGGGGATATCAAATTGCTCTCACGCCAGGAATTTACAATGTTAGCTTTGCTAAAGATAATCAAACTCTCGGCAGCACTCGTCAAATTAATCTTGGTTCAGACAATATTAAACTAGATTTAAATACTGATGCAAACATAATTAGCGGGACTACTGGTAACGATATCCTAAATGGAACTGCTAGTAATGATCTTATTAGTGCCAATGCTGGAAATGATCGGATTAATGCTAGTGCTGGCAACGATACTCTTAATGGTGGTGCGGGTAGCGATCGCCTCTTTGCCGTCAGCGATCGAGACTTAACATTAACAAACAATCAACTTCAAGGTCTTGGAAGAGATAATATCAGTCAAATCGAATTTGCCAATCTCTACGGTCAGACAGGAAATAATCTGATTGATGCCTCCCAATCAACTCAAATTCAAGTCGTCATTCGTGGTAACGATGGTAACGATACTTTACATGGTGGTCAAATGAATGACACTATCTTTGGTGGCGATGGTAATGATGAGATTAATATTAGTGCTGGCAACGATACTCTTAATGGTGGCGCGGGTAGCGATCGCCTTTTTGTATTTAGCGATCGAGACTTAACCTTAACAAACAATCAACTTAAAGGTCTTGGTACGGATGATATCAGTCGAATCGAATTTGCCAATCTCTACGGTCGAGCAAAAAATAATCTGATTGATGCCTCCCAATCAACTCAAATTCAAGTCGTCATTCGTGGTAACGATGGTAACGATACTTTACATGGTGGTCAAATGAATGACACTATCTTTGGTGGCAACGGTAACGATATTATATTTGGTGGCAATGGCGACGACATTCTAATTGGTAATAGCGGGGCTGATATCTTTGCTCTCGAATCAGGTCAAGGAACAATAAAGGTCAAAGATTTTGATAATGGTTCGGATCTGCTAGGATTAACTTCTTCTCTAAGTTTTAATGATTTATACATTACTAACAATAGCGCAGGTACAAAAGTTGTTATTCAAAACATGGCAGATGGCGATCAAGTTTTGGCGATTTTAGATAACGTTAGTGCTGCTGATGTTACACCAATTGACTTCACCACCGTCTGAGCTAGACCTTGAGGTAGGAAGTAAGGAGTAGGGGGCAGCTAATGCTTTTTTGGAGTTTGGAGTAAAGAAGAAATTTCATTCTTATTTCACCTGCCTATATATAATGGAAAAATTGAAGCTATCTAGATTACAGTTTGGTATGGTTATTAAGTTTGTTTTTTCTCATTGGTTAAACATATTAGCTGCTGCAATTACCATTTCTATATGTGAACTACAAACCCTGTCTGTTCAAGCCGAATCTAAGATATACGATCCACCCTCAATTACCTCAGACAAAGAAATATCTGATACGCTTACGGAAAATGACATTCCTACAGGAGAAGGAGGTTTTGCCCGTGATTATCATGTGCAGCTAGAAAAAGGAGATCAGGTGGCGATCGATCTTACCTCGGATAACTTCGATTCGATGGTGATGTTAATTGCTGCTGATGGAGCAACCGTTGCTGAAAACGATGATGGTCCTGATGGTACAACTAATTCTTTGCTTTTTTCGCGCATCACCGAAGCAGGAAAATATATTGTACGAGTTAGAGCCTTTGGTGAAACTAGCGGGGGAAAATTTACCCTGAAAGTAACTAGACTAAAACCCAACTCTAATTGAAGATTTTTGGCTGGATTGATGCGATTTCTTTAGAACCATAACTATAGTGGTTTGTGATCGCGGTATTGATATTTCTGGCGATTTGGTTGACGTTGTTGCCGATGGCTGCCAGATGTCTGTTTACTTGCTTGAGGTCGTGAAGATACTCAACGGTTTCTCGGTTGACAACTACGTTGTTATCGAGACATACTACTTCTAATCCACCTGCTGCGGTTCATGCCTGCTTGGGTTGCCTGTTCGTCAATCCAGGCTAGCTCTTTTGCTGTAAATCTAATCTGTGCCGTTTGTGTTTTGTTTTTTGTGGTTGGTGATGAATTATGTTTACTCATCTTTCTTTTAGGGTAAGGAGTGATTGCTTACTTTCAAGATGAGTTAGGTTTTGGAAATTGGCTGTGATTTAAGTTTGGATGTGGGATAAATAAGTTCTTAGTCCCTGCGGTGGGTACACCTTGGCTAGTATTTAGTTTTTAGTCGTTAGTCTAAAAACCAAATACTAAGAACTATACTTACAAATTATTTACCACCTGATTCATATAACCCCTAAACGTCTGGTACTTTCTCACCCTCATTAATAGTTCTGTTATTTGTTTTTCATCTAAGCTATGCTAAATGCTGTTTGTTTGTACGTTTGACAATAATTTAATTGTGCTTGATGTTTAATAGCCGATTGTATTTTGCTACTCGTTCACTGAAGTTTTCTTGGTAAGAAGACTGGGGTTCAATATTGACGATAATTGGGCGATCGCTATCTTTGAGAAATACTTTGCTTGTGATATCGATAATTAATTTATCGCCTTTTTTCAGGATACTTGGTGCTTTAGTTCTTAGCTCTTCCGACAGAAATTTCACTGGTTTGGTGATATCGATTTGCTCGAACAGCACGGGTACTAACCATCTTAGAAAGTTCTAGTAATTACATTTAACAACTTCTTTAAATAATACCAAATCTCCATGAAGATGCACTAAATTAATAGTAGTGATAGGGTGCAAAGGAATGGGAAATAAATTTCAGGTAGAAGTCAATGAAAGTGTTGAGGAATTGAAACACCGACTGCACCATGCAGTAACTTCCAGCACTAAAGAAAGAGTACAAATGCTGTATTAGTAAGATTCATGTTCTTGGAACACCTCAACTTTTCCCTCTTTGTTAAATGCCAACACTTGAAATGGCTGCTTCATGTCTCCCGTCTCCATTCCTGGGGAACCTAAAGGCATTCCTGGTACAGCTAAACCCACAAATTCTTCTGATTTTTCAGTTAGAAAACGCTTAATGTCATCGACAGGAATATGCCCTTCCATAACGTAACCATCAACAATAGTTGTATGGCAAGATGCTAACTCAGGAGGCACATTATATTTCTGCTTTAACGTTTCCATCTCTTCAGTTTTGACATCTTTAACCTTGAAGCCATGCTTCTGAGCCAGTTCGAGCCATACCCCACAGCAGCCACAGCTAGGACGACGATAGACGGTAATATCTCTTGTTCCTGAATAAGCTGGTTCGGTTTCTTTGTCCCAAACGCTGACCATAGTAGCTTGTGTGATATCGCCAACCATCACTGAATTGTTAATGCTGATTGTTTTATTTGCCCCTTGAGTAGAAGTAAAATAATATGCTCCACCAAGAACGGTTGCGATCGCGATCAAAGTAACGGTTATTTTAGATAATAGTTTTGACATATCGATTAAATTTATAGTGATTTGTTTATGAGATTTCTAGTTTAAACTCTTGAGTTGGGTAGAGAGTCAAGAGTTCTATTCCATCTTGTTTACAATGAGTCACCAATGATTCATATTTTCGTGACCGTTATGATCCTGATTCTGAGCGTTAAACCATTTGTGAAGTGCGGTAATCATTTTAGAATCCCTCTATAATATCGTCAGGTATCTGAATCTCGGTGATTTCTGGAGCGACATTCTCAACTTCAACGCTAACGGTGCGGGATTTGTCTAGGTCAATGATTTCTCCCGATGCTGCCCCACCAATTCTTACCTTATCGCTGAAGTAACGTATCGGACGCTCATGGGCAAAATGCTTGGTCATTACCTGAATCAGTTCGGGCAGTTTTTTTAGATGTTGCTGACGAGTGCTTTGTCGTCTTTCGCGATCGCGGACGGGGGACTTTTAATTTAGCTTTGAGTTGATAGCGAACTATTCGATGTACCGTTGAATAGCCTATCTCCAGCTTAAACAATTTGGTTAACCAAGAATGAATATCTCGATGACTTTTAAAACCTTGTGGCTGAGATCACTTCTCTTGAAGTTGCTCTAAAACTTGACCTTTAATCTTGGGTTCGATTCCAGGTGCTAGTTTGACTTATAACAATTTAGTTAATCCTCCTTGTTGATACTTTTTGAGCCATCGATAAATAGTAGATTCGTTTCTAGCTAGTCTTTGTGCTAGTTTTTTACGGCTTTTCACTTGACCACTCTTGAGCCAATAAAGCATTTGCAGGCGTTCTTTTTCTTGACCTTTTTTTTGGTGTTTGAACTCTTTGACAGTTTCGGTAATTTCTACTTTCAGTTTGTTTCCCCTGAAAATTCATCTTGCACTTCTCTCTTCTTAATTTAGTGCATTACTTTTGAGAATTGGTATTAAAAGCGGTTGTCGCATTGAGCAACTTCAATTAAAGACTGCTGAACGAATTAAAAAAGCTTTAGCCACTTATACGATTGTTGCTTGGCGGTTGCTTTAGTTAACTTATGAGGCTAGAACAAATCCTGACCTTCCTTGCGATACGATTCTAGAAGATCACGAATGGCAATCTCTTTATTGTTACTTTCATGGTTTTCCTTTGCTTAAAAAAACTCCTTCAATCAAACAAGCTGTGATTTGGATTGCTCGACTTGCGATGCAGCGAGGTGCTAGAGAAGCTTTTCTCGACATTATTTTTTACTGTTTATTACTTCTCTATTATAAATGGGTCTTGAGAACAGAATTTAGTATTACTCAAAATAACAAAGTACAGACAAAAAAAATAGAGGAAGTATACCTCCTCTACTATCAAGCTTAGCTTCTAATTTCTTTCAACAACAAAAAGCGTATTTATTTAGTTGCTAAAGTACGACGCTTGAAGACTAGTTCGTAAGCCTCGATAATATCTCCTTCTTTCCAGTCAGAGAATTTAGATGCGCCAATACCACACTCAAAACCAGTATTAACTTCTTTTGCGTCATCCTTCATCCGTTTGAGAGAATTCAATTCACCTTCGTGGACTATTTTATCTCCACGACGAACGCGAATCCTACAGTTACGAACGATTTTACCAGATAAAACATAACAACCAGCCACAGCACCACGACCAACTGGGAATACGGCACGAACTTCAACTTGACCTAGACTTTCTTCAATCTCTTCAGGATCGAGCAGACCTTCCATTGCCCCTTGAATATCATCTAAAAGCTTATAGATGATGTTGTATTGGCGAATGTCTACCCCTTCTCTATCGGCTGCCTGTCTTGAACCTGTAGCTAAGGTAGTATTGAAGCCAATAATGACTGCACCACTAGCTGCTGCCAAATCTACATCAGTTTCAGTTACTTCTCCTGGAGATGCCATCAAAGTGCGAATCTGAACTTCATTTTGAGGTAGCTGTTGTAAAGAACCTTGAATAGCCTCTACCGAACCTTGAACATCAGCTTTGATAATCAGGTTTAGCTCTTTAAGCTCTCCTTCCTGTGCTTGAGCGGAAAGAGTACTAAGACTGACTCGACGAGATGACAAAGACTGTAGTAGTCGGGTATCGCGTTGGGCGATCGCTCTTTGGTCAGCAACTACTCTGGCTTCTTTTTCACTAGGGTAAATATCAAACTCGTCTCCAGCTTCAGGAACATCATTAAGTCCTAAGACTTCAACAGCAAATGATGGCGTTGCTGCTTCTATTTTATTCCCTGTATCATCAACCATAGCTTTAACTTTGCCCAATACAGAACCAGCAACAATACTGTCTCCTACTCGTAGAGTACCGTTTTGAACTAGAAGTGTAGCAACTGGACCACGATTGCGATCGAGATTGGCTTCAATCACTGTTCCTTTAGCAGGACGGTCTGGGTTAGCCGAAAGCTCTTCAACCTCAGCTAATAAAAGGATCATCTCCATTAGTTCATCTAAGTTGTCTCCCTTAAGCGCGCTTACCTCAACCATAGTGGTGTCGCCACCCCAATCTTCAGGAACTAATCCTTGTTCTGTTAGTTCTTGTTTAATTCTATCGGGGTTAGATTCTGGCTTGTCTACTTTATTAATAGCTACTAAGAGCGGCACTTGAGCAGCTTTAGCATGGCTAATAGCTTCTTTGGTTTGAGGCTGTACTCCATCATCAGCAGCCACTACCAAAACAGCTATATCCGTCACTCTCGTGCCTCTAGCACGCATTGCTGTGAAGGCTTCGTGACCAGGAGTATCTAAAAAGACAATTTGCTGATTACTACCGTTATGTTCTACATCAACATGATATGCCCCAATATGCTGGGTAATCCCCCCTGCTTCTCCCGAAGCTACGGTGCTTTTGCGAATTGAATCAAGCAGAGTGGTTTTACCGTGGTCTACGTGACCCATGATTGTAACTACAGGTGGGCGAGGCTGAAGATTTTCTAAATCATTAGCATCTAACATTTCTGTATCTTTAGTAGCTGCTGATTTTTCTTCAGGAGTATCTACAATTACCCCCAACTCCTCAGCTACTGAACGAGCCGTTTCTAAATCTAAAGTTTGAGTAATATTGACCGCTATTCCTTTGAAGAATAAGCTTCTAATAATGTCCGTTTCTGGTGTATTAAGTCTTTGGGATAGATCTCTGACGGTCAAATTATCGGATAAAGTAATTATCTCAGGTAAAGTTGGCGTAACAGCTTTATTTTTTGACTGACGCTCAGTTTTTTGAGTTTTCTCTGTCTTGAATGATGGCTTGCGAGGTTTTTTGTTGACGCTGGCAGCAGGCTGTTCTTGCTGCATAGATTTTGGCTTGGCTGGACGCGCCGTAGACAAACTAAAGGCTTTATTAACTTGAACTGCATTAGAATCAGAATCAAAATCGTCATCATCATCCAACAAAGGTTTGATTCCACGACGCTTTTTACTAGCTTTTGCTTTTCCAGCCTTTTGTTTTCCTTCATCCTCCTCTTCGTTTTCCCATTCTTTTACTTTGCGAGGGGGAGTTGGACGCTTGAGTCTAGTAACCTTTTTAACTTCAGTTTTTTTGATAATCTCATCATTATCAATCTCATTATCATCAGGCAAGTCAATAGCGAGACTATCATCAAGATCTTCATCTGGTGTTGTTTTGGCTTTGCTCGCTATTTCCGCTTTTTGAGGTCTTTGATTCAACTTAGGCAGAGCAGGAATAACCTTTTTCTTTTTCTCTTTCTCTTTCTCTTTCTCTCCTTCTTGCTTACTTTGAGGTTGCTCCGTAATTTTTATTTTAGGCTTAACAGGTGAGGGAACAGAACCAGAATTTTTCGCCTTGTTCTCCTGGGCGCGAGCAGGAGGCGTAACTAATCGAGGCGGTTTAGCTGCCGCTGATTTAGAAGTAAAGTCTAAGTTATTTTGTTCTCTTCGAGAAGATTGTTTAAGCTCATGACGATTGGAATCAGGCTCTCTAAATTGAGCAGATTTTGGTGATACCAAAGATTCTGATTGAGATGTTTTTGAAGTTGAGGATCCTGGTCTGCTGGGTGGAGATACCAATTTTGAAGATGTTCCACCATTAGAATTGTTATTTTGAAAGGAAGCAGGAGCTTCACCCCTATTATGATGAATAGCCAAGATTTGCTGCTTGCGCTTCCCTGGTGCTTTTGGTGGTTTTGCTTCTTTTTTTGGGCTATTTGTTGTCTTTTCAGCAAGAGGGGATTTTGCAGCCATTGCTTTTACTCTTTCTGCTTGAGATGCTGTAATTGTGCTGCTATGACTTTTAACTGCAATGTTAAGCTGTTCGCAAATTTCTTTAATGTCTTTGTTGTCCAAATTTAATTCTTTCGATAGTTCGTATATTCTTACTTTGCCGTTCATCCACTATGCCCCTCTGTTAACTGTTTGTGTTTATTTGACCATTTGTTTATCCATGTAGTCTTTCATGTTTCCAAGATTGCTAATCTAACTTTTATGACTCTATCAAATAAAATCTAAATATAGAATGATACTGAACAAGTCTTTAAGTCTAAAGAAAATTACCTCATAGCTCTATTTTAGAGAAAAATATCAGATTGTTTAGGTGATTTTAAGTTTAAGTTTAAAAAAGTTTGGTATTTATTTTCTGACATTAATATTATCAGCTTAAACGTTCTTGTAATTTTTGATAAATACCTTCAGGTACTTTTGTTCTTAAAGAACTACTTAAACGGTTTTTAATTTTAGCTTGATTTAAACATTTAATATTGCAACACAGGTAAGCCGAACGCCCCATGCCTCTATCCAACTGAATTTGATGGTTTCGGTGTAGGCGAACTATTCGCCAAAATGATTCTTTGGATGCTACTCGACGACAGCTAACACATCGACGCTCATTAATCTGCTTCAAACTTTTGCTTTTATCGAATATTTTGCTTTTGCCTATTGCACGGGCTATAGTTTTTTGCGCGGTTATAGTTATGGTTATAATCTATGACCGCATAAATACAAATTACCTAGTCCTCTTCTTCTATTTCTGTTTCTGCTGGTTGAGTTGCTAAATCTTCTTCTGACGCAGACTCGGTAATCGTTTCTGCCTCGGGGTCAGATTCTGCTAGCTTTACTTCTACTTCCTCTACTTCTTCTTCAGCAAGTTCTGCTGTCCTTGCCTTAGCTGCCTCTGCCTGGGCAGCCCATTTCGCCATTTCAGCTTCCTCATCAAATTTATCAACATCTTTGATATCAATTTTCCAGCCTGTAAGTCTAGCTGCCAATCGAACATTTTGTCCTTCTTTACCAATTGCTAAACTTAGTTGGTCTTCAGCTACCAAAACCACAGATTGCTTTTCTTCAGTATTTGCTAAAACCACCTGATCTACTCTGGCAGGACTTAGAGAATTGGCAATATAAGTAGCTGGGTCAGGAGACCAGCGGATCACATCAATTTTTTCGCCTCTAAGCTCATTAACTACTGCCTGAATTCTTGAGCCTCTAGCACCAATACAAGCTCCTACAGGATCGACATCTCGTTCTAAGGTATCTACAGCTATTTTGGTACGTACCCCAACATGACGTGATGGAGGATGAGCTTCTCTTGCCACAGCCACAATACGGACAATTTCTTCTTCAATTTCGGGAACTTCATTGCTAAACAGTTCAACAACTAAACCCGCCGTAGCCCTAGAAACCATTAGCTGAGGACCACGATTGGGCGTGTCCCTGACTTTTTTCAAATATACTTTGAAGGTGGTGTTGGAACGATAGGTATCATTGGGCAGTTGCTCTCTTTTAGGTAATTCAGCTTCTACCTCTGGCTGTCCTAAACCGCTAGTAACCGCAACAATAGCTGACTGACGTTCAAAACGGACTACTCGTGCCTGTAAAACTGTATCTTCTAAATCTTCAAATTCTTCTTGAATAAGTTTTCTTTGCTGATCCCGTAATTTTTGTAATAAGACTTGTTTAGTTTGAATTGCTGCCATGCGACCAAAATCTTTTTGTTCGGGAGTGACATCAACTAACACTGAGTCTCCTACCTGAATTTCTGAGTCATCAACCTGCTCTTGTACTTCACTCAAAGCTATTTGATGATCCCGATCTTCAATTTGGTCTTTACTAACGTCAACAATGACTTTGGTAGTCAGAATTTGAAATCCTTCGTCTTCTGTATCTAACTGAACATTAAAATTTTCAAAATATTCTTCACTAAATTCTTCATCACGGCTTTTAGAACGGCGAAACTTTTCGTAGCCCTTAACTAAAGCTTCTCTTAAAGCTTCCTCAACAGCACTATCGGGTAAATTGTATCGTTGACTGATTTCGGCGATTGTTGCCCTCAGACCAGGCAAACTGACTAAGGTCATATTTTAGTACTCCTAATAGTAAAATTTAGATTAAGACTATAATTGTGATTAACCTAGATTGTTAAAGTTGGCTAAGTTATTCATCGTCAAGCTCTACTTTGGCGATTAAATTACGGGGAATGGCGATCGCTTTTCCTTTTTTATTGATATGAACTGCTGCTTCGTCTCTATGCTGTAGTCTTCCCTGCCATTGTTTATGATTTTTGTAAGGAGCAAAAGTATTAATCTTGACAGCAAAACCTTTGAATGCCACAAATTCTCGCTCTGTAGTTAAAGTACGAGAAATACCAGGGCTAGAAATTTCTAGAACATAAGCTCCAGGAACAATTTCAGCAAGATCCAGTTTCTCTTCTAAAATACGGCTCATTTGTTCGCAATTTTCTAAACTAGTATCTGTATTAGGATTGCGAACATCTATTCTTAAAATAGGTGGGTTTTTATTTGTTTGAAAAACCACATCAACCAACTCTAGATTGAGTTCTTCAGCTAGGGGAGATGCTAGTTCAATAATTTGGAGAACAACAGGATGAGTCATGTTGAGGAAAAGGTTGTCGTCAGCCAACTTTGCTTGAGTTGGAATTGTTTATTTAATTTAGACAACAAAAAAAAGCGGGCTGTCCCCACTTCCTTTCTTCTCTAATTAGTATGCAGGTGAAGAGGTGTAATTTTAGCTATCAACTCCTCAATCAATTCATGATACCAATAAATTATAAGTTACGACAATCTCTCAGAAATTGCGTTACTAAATTAAACAGCGAGATACAATCAATCGTTACTCTTCATAACAAAAATGAAAAATGATGAATAACGAAATACTATATCTCGCAAACTTAACTAAAACTTGAATCAAACCTATAGCCTATAGTTAACTAGGATTTAAAACAAGCCTAAAGTTAAGGATTCGTCGATGGGATAGGTCGCACCAATTCCCAACCAAATAGTTACCAAAGTTCCAAATATGAATAGGCTAGTAGCTACAGGGCGACGGAAAGGATTTTGGAACTTGTTAACGTTTTCGATGAAAGGAATTAACATCAACCCTAGAGGTACGGCTGTTTGAGCAGCAATTCCTAATAGTTTACTAGGAACTACACGCAAAATTTGGAATACAGGATACAAGTACCACTCAGGTAAAATTTCCAGAGGAGTAGCAAAAGGATTAGCAGGTTCGCCAATCGTGGCAGGATCGAGGACAGCTAAACTTACGGTTAAACCAATAGTTCCTAAAATAACTACGGGGAATATATATAGCAAATCATTGGGCCAAGCAGGTTCACCATAGTAGTTGTGACCCATACCTTGAGCCAACTTAGCGCGTAAAGCGGGATCGCTGAGATCGGGCTTTTTTAAAGTGGACATAGTTTTTTCTCCTAATTTTCTTGGGAATCAGCTAATTGAAATAATTTATCTAGCTTAGATACAATTTACTTGCAATTTTAATCGAAATCTATCAGCTACCGCTGATTAAAACCTCTGACAAAGTAATGATTTCTAGTTTACAAAGGACCAGAAATTCCTTGTTTGCGAATCATCAAAAAGTGTAGCAGCATAAACACTGCAATTAACCAAGGTAAAACAAAGGTATGCAAGCTATAAAAACGAGTTAATGTAGCTTGACCAACACTTGCGCCACCTCTCAACAGTTCGACCATTTGGTCGCCGACAACGGGAATTGCTGCTGGTACACCAGAGACAATTTTTACAGCCCAATAGCCAACTTGATCCCAAGGAAGAGAATAACCAGTAACGCCAAAGCTTACTGTAATTACAGCCATGATTACTCCAGTAATCCAGGTCAACTCACGGGGTTTTTTGAAACCACCTGTAAGATAGACGCGGAAAGTATGAAGAATCATCATAAGAACCATCATGCTGGCTGACCAGCGATGGATAGAACGAATTAACCAGCCAAAGCTGACTTCGTTCATCAGATATTCAACTGAAGTGAAAGCCTCAGCTACACTGGGTTTGTAGTAGAAAGTCATGCAAAATCCAGTCGCAAACTGAATTAGAAAGCAGACTAGAGTTATACCGCCCAAGCAGTAAAAAATGTTTACATGAGGTGGCACGTACTTACTGGTGATGTCGTCAGAAATTGCTTGAATTTCTAGACGCTCATCAAACCACTGAAAAGTTTTTGAATCTGTTACTTGTTTAGAAAACATGAAGCCTATAAATTAGCTAACAAAAATAATTGTGGATGATTTTACCGAATTAGCTTATTTTGAGTCTTAGCTATCTTTACAATTCAAGATTACTTTGCTTGAACCTGTGGATACGCGAGACTGCCATCAAGCCTTCAGATAAAAGAGTGCCAACTTTTTCAAAGCCTTGCTGCACAAAGGCAAACGGCACAAATAGGTATATCTATTGTTTAAGTCCATCAGGGGAAAGAACTCATAAATAAAATGGTTCTCACCTCTTTAAAAAATGTAACATAGCTTTAAGCTATGGTGGCTTTATTTATTATCGTATTATACGCCATATTTAGGGCAGGATAACCAGTGTATCCCAAAAATATACTGTCGAAGCTTGCGCGCTGGTCAAAAAATTTTTAGTTTTTGCGTAACAATTAATTAAGATTTTATAAATTAAAATAATCTAAGATGTAACCCCAAAATTTTCTCATGGTCAAAAAAGTTTTTGCGATCGCCTTACTAACATTTTTCTATTTCGTGTCTTCTTTTGGCTGGTACACTTCTCAGGCTCAAGCTTTTACCGAAGAGCAAAAGTTACTGCTTCAGTCTTGGCGGATTGTCAACCAGTCATATGTAGATGAAAGCTTCAACCATCAAAATTGGTGGAAGCTACGGGAAAAATTTGTTAAAAAGCCCCTACGTGATCGCGACGAAACTTATACGGCGATCGAAGAGATGCTGGCTAAATTGGACGATCCTTTTACTAGACTACTACGACCAGAGCAATATCATAGTTTACAGGTTAATACTTCAGGAGAACTTTCTGGAGTTGGTTTACAGATCAACGTCAATCCCGAAACCAAGCTGATTGAAGTTATTTCTCCCTTGGCTGGCTCTCCTGCCGAAACAGCAGGAATTCAACCAAAAGATAGCATTTTAGAAATTGATGGAGTTGACACCAAAACTATTACTCTAGATGAAGCAGCAGCAAAAATGCGTGGTGCTATTGGCACTAAAGTTTCCCTGCGGGTGCAGTCTGGTTTGGATAAGGCTACTAAACCCCATACTGTAAATATAGTACGCGATCGCATTTCTCTTAATCCTGTCTTCACTGCCTTAGATACCAGCACCGATGAAAAAATTGGCTATGTTCGTCTCAATCAATTTAGTGCCAATGCAGCCAAAGAAATTGCTCATGGAGTTAGCAAATTAGAGAAACAAGGTGCAGAAGCTTATATTTTAGACTTAAGGAATAATCCTGGAGGTTTGTTACAGTCAGGGGTTGAAATTGCCAGAATGTGGTTGAACAATAGCACTATTGTCTATACAGTCAACCGCCAAGGAGCCTTGGGCAGCTTTGATGCCAATGACGGAATGCTGACGGATGCTCCTTTAGTGGTTTTGGTTAATCAAGGTACTGCCAGTGCTAGCGAAATCTTGGCAGGAGCTTTACAAGACAATGAGAGAGCATTATTGGTAGGTGAGAAAACTTTTGGCAAAGGTTTAATTCAATCTTTGTTTGAATTACCTGATGGCGCAGGATTAGCCGTAACAGTGGCTAAGTATGAGACTCCTAACCACACAGATATCAATAAATTGGGAATTATGCCTGACGATGTCATATCACAAAACCCGATTACCTACGCGCAAATTGCCACAGACGCAGACAAGCAATACCAAGAAGCAGTAAAATTGTTGACTTCAAAGCAAAATGTTTTAGCTGATGCAGCATTAGAAAGCTCTTAGTTCTTAGCTATCAGCTTTTAACCAAGGAGTAGGATCGATTAAATAGAGCGATCACCTTAAGAAAAAAATATAACCTTAGAGTGCCAGCTAAACTCTAATCAGGATAAAAAACAAAAAGAGTGCATCCTGTGTCTGACTGTGGTATGTGACTAGTGCCTACTGGATAGTGAATAAATGTACCAACTTCATAGTTGCGATCGCCATCATTAAATGTACCGCTAACAACAAAAATCTCTTCTGAACTAGTTTTGTGGATATCTACACCTTGCCACTTACTACCTGCTTCAATTGTTACGACCAAAGCTTTTTTCAAGTTTATTCCTTGCCACATTGAATAAACTTGAATACCAGGAAATATTTCTTGCGCTGGTTGCTGTTTCCAGTTAGCGAAAAATAGCTTTTCGATATTGTTCATGAATTTTGCTTAGATTTAATACATATTCTCAACTTATTCATAATCGTAAATTCAAGTCTTTTATTTGTAAATATATAATAAATGCAGTTTTAATTCATTTTTACTGATAAAGAATTACCGATGGAATTTCGTCATCTACAAACTTTTCAGACAATTATGGAAGTAGGAAGCTTTTCAAACGCAGCCGAAAAACTTCAATACGCGCAATCAACTATTACACTGCATATTCAACAATTAGAAACTGAATTAGGCGCAAAATTGTTTTTACGTCGAGGCAAAAAAGTTCAGCTGACAACGGCTGGTAGAGCATTAAGTACTCATGCAAGTTTTTTGTTACACCGTGCAGAAATGTTGCAAAAAGAAATGTCTGAATTAGTTGCAGGAGAAGCTGGACATCTGCGTATCGGCTCGATAGAACCTGTTGCCAGTCTAAGATTGCCTTCTTTATTAGTATCTTTTTGTCGTCAATACCCCAATGTACGTTTAACCTTAGAAACAGGTGTGACTCAAACTATTAGCCAGCGACTTACAGAGGGTAAATTAGACTTAGCTATCTGTTCGCCCCCTGATACAAAATTGGGTTTAAGCTTTGAAAGGTTGTTTTACGACTCTATGAGGTTGTTAATTCCAGCAGAGCATTATCTAAGTCAAAAAAAGACGATTGAAGTAACAGACATATCTGAAGAACGTTTGCTACTGACAGAAGCTAATTGTCCTTACCGACAAATCTTTGAAAAAGAAATTATATCCTGCGGTGTCAGTCCCCATTCTGTGATAGAAATTATGAGTTTAAAAGCTCTACAAAGTATGGTTGAATCAGGTTTAGGGATTGGAGTCATGCCACTAGCTGTTCTTGTCCCTCCACCTCGTAACACCGTTGTCAAAACTATTAATAATCTGAATTTAGAATTACCTGTTGGCATAGCAGCCTCACCAGAAAAAAGATTGCCTGGGTTGGCGATAGATTTGCTAACTCAAGCTATACGAAGCAGTATAAATAAAACTAAGTGAACTATAGTGCATTTAGATATGAAACTGACTACAGGCATGATTAATCAGGATATTCAGCTTACTGTTTTAATTTTATAGTTTCTGAATTTAAAACAAATGAACTAATACCGATATTTGCGTTATTTTAAAGAATGTGACTGTATAAATATATCTTCTCAATGAGCTTATTTAATCTGCAAGCACCTTTTGAACCCCAAGGAGATCAGCCCAGTGCGATCGCGCAATTAACGGAGTCATTACAGGCAAACAACCGCTTCCAGACTTTATTAGGGGCAACAGGTACAGGTAAGACTTTTTCGATCGCCAACGTGATTAGCAATGTGCAGAAGCCGACTTTAGTTCTGGCACACAATAAAACTTTAGCTGCTCAATTGTGTAACGAGTTACGTCTATTTTTTCCTGATAACGCGGTGGAGTATTTTGTAAGCTATTACGATTACTATCAGCCAGAGGCATATATTCCCGTTAGCGATACTTATATTGAAAAAACGGCCTCAATCAACGACGAGATTGATATGTTGCGTCACTCGGCAACGCGATCGCTTTTTGAACGCAAAGATGTCATTGTGGTGGCATCAATTAGCTGTATTTACGGTTTGGGGATGCCTGCGGAGTATTTAAAGGCAGCCGTACCTTTAAAGTTAGGCATGGAAGTGAATCAACGAGAACTACTGCGAGATTTGGTTACAGTTCAGTATTCCCGTAATGATATTGAACTAGAACGAGGGCGGTTTCGGGTGAAGGGAGATGTCTTAGAAATCGTTCCTGCTTATGAAGATCGCATTATTCGGATTGAGTTTTTTGGGGATGAGATTGAAGCTTTGCGCTATGTCGATCCTGTTTCGGGAGAGATACTGCAAAGTATGAATGGTGTTAGTATTTATCCTGCTCGTCACTTTGTTACTCCCCAAGAAAGATTAGAAAAGGCTATTCAAGATATTAAGGATGAATTGGAAGCTCGTTTAATTGAACTTGAGACTGATAATAAACTATTAGAAGCACAAAGATTAGAACAAAGGTGTCGATACGATTTAGAACTATTACAAGAAGTTGGATATTGTAATGGCGTAGAAAATTATTCTCGACATTTAGCAGGAAAAAATCCAGGCGATCCTCCTGAATGTTTGGTAGATTACTTCCCTGACGATTGGTTACTAGTAATAGATGAGTCTCACGTTACTGTACCGCAACTACGGGGGATGTATAACGGCGATCAGGCGCGGAAAAAAGTTTTAATTGAGCATGGCTTTAGATTGCCTTCGGCTGCGGATAATCGTCCTCTCAAAGCGGATGAATTTTGGCAAAAAGTGAGCCAGTGCATCTTTGTTTCGGCTACTCCTGCCAAGTGGGAATTAGAACAGTCAGAAGATCGAGTGGCGCAGCAAATTATTCGTCCCACAGGAGTAATCGATCCTGAGATCTTGGTTCGCCCTACAGAAGGACAGGTAGACGATCTTTTAAGCGAAATTAATGAAAGAGTAGCCAAAAAAGAACGGGTTTTAATTACTACCCTAACAAAGAAAATGGCGGAAGACCTTAGCGAATATTTTGCCGAACGAGATGTAAAAGTACAGTATTTGCATTCGGAGATTAAGTCAATTGAACGTATCGAAATTCTTCAGGCTTTACGTAAAGGCGAGTTTGATGTCTTAATTGGGGTTAACTTACTGCGGGAAGGCTTAGATTTACCCGAAGTATCTTTAGTAGCAATTCTCGATGCTGACAAAGAAGGCTTTTTGCGTTCAGAAAGTTCAATTATTCAAACCATCGGTAGGGCTGCGCGTCATATACAAGGACAGGCAATCTTGTATGCTGACAACTTGACTAATAGTATGGCAAGGGCGATTGAAGAGACAGAAAGACGGCGCAATATTCAGGTGGCATATAATAAGCGTCATAATATTACTCCCAAGCCAATTATCAAGAATGAAGAGAATTCGATCTTGGCTTATCTGGATATTTCTCGTCGTTTGAATTCTGAACAGCTAGAAGAAGTATATGAGAAATCTTACGATCTGCCCCTAGAAAAGATTCCTGACTTAATAGAACAGCTAGAAGCCAAAATGAAACAGGCGGCCAAGGATTTAGAATTTGAAGAGGCTGCTAAATATCGCGATCGCATTTTGAAATTACGAGATAAGTTATTAGGGAGAAAAAGTAATAAATAAATAGTACTTTAGAAAAATTCCATAGATTAGAATCAAATCTTAGCATGGTTTCGCGAGGTAAAAGTAATGAGCTACGAAGACATAATAACTATGGAACCTGGCAAGCGGAGTGGCAAACCCTGTATTCGAGGGATGAGAATTACAGTTTACGACATTCTGGAATATCTTGCAGCAGGCATGTCTCATCAAGAAATTCTTGAAGATTTTCCCTACATAACTGAGGACGACATTCGGGCTTGCCTGAGTTATGCTGCCGACCGAGAAAAAATGTTAATGGTTATAAAAGCGTGAAACTGCTTTTCGATCAGAACTTGTCTCCAGTATTGATAAATTGCCTGGGAGATATTTATGCTGGTTCTAATCACGTTTACAATTTAAATCTTGATCGAGTTCCAGATACTGAGGTTTGGGAATATGCGCGAAAAGAAGGTTTTCTAATTGTTACCAAAGATGCAGATTTTAGCGATATTTGTACATTGAAAGGCTTTCCACCCAAAATTATTTGGATTAGACGAGGCAACTGTAAAACAGCCAATATTGAAGCAATTTTGCGAAATCATTATGATGATCTTAAGGCATTAAATAGCGACCAAACTACTGGTATTCTTACATTATTTTAGTGGAGTAGGCTAACCAAGACTTACAGTGGACGGACTCGAAACTTTAGTAATGACTTAAAGATATTTACCGTAGCCTAAAAATTACAAAAAGTTGCTAAGTATCGCATTTTGAAATTACGAGATAAGTTATTGGGTAAAAATAATAGGAATAATGTTTAAAACAAACAGCTTTAATTAAAATTCAGCAATATATATTTGAAACTATGACTGAACTGCTTCAACAGGCGATCGCTCAAATTGAAAAACTTCTACCCGATCAACAAGATGCGATCGCATCTCGGCTTCTAGCTGAATTGCAAGATGAACACAAATGGGAAACTAGTTTTGCTACGATGACTGATGATCAATGGGATCAGATGGCTGCAATGGTACGACAAGAAATTGCAAGTGGCGAAACTGTTCCACTCGATAGTGTTTTTCCTCCTCAAATAAGAAAAATGTTTGAAACTAATGAAAAACGTTATATACGCTTCGCCTGAAGATGCAGCAGCTATTCTCGAACTGCAACAGTTGGCATATCAGAGCGAGGCACGACTTTATAACGACTTCAATATTCCACCGTTGACACAAACTTTAAACGAGTTAAAAAGCGACTTTATCAGCAAAATTTTCTTAAAGGTTCAAGTTAAGCGCAAGATTATAGGCTCAGTCAGAGGATATCAGAGGGAAAGTATTTGCTATGTTGAAAGGCTCATTGTTCATCCTGATTTTCAAGGGCAAGGTTTTGGCACGGCACTCATGGAGCAAATCGAATCATGCTTTGGGCAGGCACAGCATTTTGAATTGTTTACTGGTCATAAGAGCAAACGAAATATTAGTCTTTACGAGCGTCTCGGATATAAAATATTCAACAGCGAAAAGATCAACAAAAATATGTCGTTCGTGTTCATGGAAAAACACAAGTGAAAGATATCGGATCAAATTAAGTGACCATATGAAATTGCAGTGTTGACAAATATTTCTATCCCGCGTCACTTTATGGATTACCAACACATTATTCTACTCAACAAGAATAGCAAAAGCTTAGAATTTGAAGAAGCAGCTAAATATCGCGATCGCATTTTGAAATTACGAAATAAATTACTAGGGCGAAGTAGAAATAAGTAATAAAGATATTGCTGATACGGGATGTAATCGTGTTTCGTGACTCTTTATTTTTCTACTCTAAGTGACCGTTTGTAAAAAGAAAATAAAATTATCCTGCTGTTGGGTAGTGTAGTGTTTGAGGTAATGAGGTATTTGGGGCGGTAATGAAATTAGTTTAATTATCCTTCACTACTATGTTTAATGTTTTTGCATAAATCCTGTATATAAATTATTAATTAATCAAATGACTATTTTTAGCAAATATGAAGCGCAAGTATTAGAAAACAAAAAAACTTTTTTAGTTTATTACCAAGGATTTTTGGCGGTGGCTGCCATATTAATATTTTTTTCAAAATTAGATGTTTATCTAGAAGGAAGAGGGCTTGGAATTCCTTTGTGGTGGCTTATTTTGTTTATAGTGCTTGGAATTCCAGTGTTTGTGGGAATTCTAAATTGTTTTATTCACGTTGCTATTCCCGTTGTGGTTTGGTGCGGTTTTTATCTGGCAGTTCTTTTACTATCAATTCTAGTTTTACCGCAAATTCCTGATATGCAGCTATTTGAGGATCAGATTAGACCGATATTATTTTTACTTGTAATGCTACTGATTTTTTCTCAACATTCAATAGTCTTAAAATGGACAAGATTAACAATTTTGTTTATTACCTTGGCAAATGTTTTTATGTTTATTTGGGAATTTTTTAATCCTCTATCTTTTTATTTACTCCAACACGCTCCAGGAAGATCTTCAGGGTTTTACGAAGATGCCAATACTGCTGGAGTGGCATTAATTTTGGGATTAATTTTTAGTATTGATTTAATTAAGCCTAAATATCGTTTATTTTTTGCCTTGTTTGTCTTTATAGGAATTATCTGCACTTTTTCTCGCGGAGCAATGATTGGTTGGGGATTGGTTGTTTTGCTGTATCTTTTAAATAAGGTTATTCTACGCTCTCAAATACCATTAATGTTATTATCTGCTTTTATGGCGGTCACAATCTTGTCAGTTCAGATAAATAATTTGACATATATAAAAACTGCTGATGGCACAACGCTCTTTAATGAAGGAACTCTGGCTAGGGTTAATTTTTTATTAGATCCTTTAGGACAAGAGGATGATTCAAAAAATTCACGTCTTGTCCACGTTGAAGAAGCTTGGGCTAAATTTAACAAAAAACCTTTTCTCGGAAATGGATTAGGTTCAGGAGCTAACCCCAATTTTCGAACGGCAGAAGGGGTTCCCCAAAGATGCCATAATATTTACTTAGATCAAATGGTAGAATTTGGCTTTTTAGGTGCTTTAATTTATCCCCTACTGCTTTTAGCTTGTGTTTGGAAAGCGCAGGGCGAACACAAAAAAAATGTCGCCCCATTTTTATTTTCTTTACTCTTATGGGGATTTTTCAGCCACACAACTATGAGTTCATTTTTATTGCTGACATCTTACGCTGTGATGGCGAATCTGAGCCGACAAAGTAGCCTCAAAAACATTTAAGAACAACGTAGCGAATTTTAATTAATTTACGGTTAAAATTCACATTTTAGAACCATAAAAACTGTTTAGAGCTTGGCAATTTAAGGCTTGTTTCAAAGTATACGAAGCTGTTAAAAATAAAATTAACTATGAAATTATCGTCTAAAAGCATAATTTTAATTTTACTGACTTTGGTAGTAGTATTTTTTACCCATAATTTTGTTGTTCAAAGCACTAATGTATCTAGTTCTTTTAAGATATGGGCAGCTTCCTCCCTAGAAAGTATTAGTCGAGATAATAATCAACTATCAAATAACTTTCATCTAAAACAAAACGGCGTAGCCGATTCTCTCCAAAAAAACAAAATCCAATTACAGACTGCTCGGGGTGAATATGAATCTTTTCAAATTGTAATTCAAACATCAAACAATAAATATCTGAGCAATGTTGATGTCGCCATATCCGATTTACGTAACGCCGACCAAGAGATCATTTCTGCACAAAACATCACCCTATATCGAGAACATTATGTGTATGTCGATCGCCCTAGTCCTGAAAACTGGGTTGGTAATCTTACTCCAGGCATGGGCTGGTATGCTGATGGACTAATTCCTTTCGCTGATTCGACTACTGGCAAAGATCTTGCAGGGGCAACTTTTGATGCTGTCCCTTTTGATTTAGCAGCAAACAAAAATCAACCTATTTGGGTAGATATATATGTACCTAGAGATACTCCTCCAGGGAAATACCAGGGAATTTATACCGTCACTAGCGATCGCGGAGAACGCAAGGGCAATATTGAGTTGACCGTGTGGAATTTTGAGTTGCCCTTACAACCGACAATGAATTCTTACTTTAATCCTTGGCAAGATCGGGGAGAAAGTTTAATCAAGGAATTGCTCAAGCATAAGGTTATGCCAGGTAAGCGTATTAAGCCTGAGAAACAAAAAGAGTTGATTGATCGATGGGGTTTAAATTCTGTTCGTTTACCTTTTTGGAGTGGTGCCAACTATAGCACCTGTAAATTAAGTGCTGCCCCTAATGTCGAAGAAATTAAACAGGCATTTGACTTATACGATCCAAAGCTACTTAAGTTTGTTTATTCTGCTGATGAGATTGATAAATGCCCCAACATTGAACAGCCAATTAAGCAATGGGCGCATAATATTCATCAGGCGGGGGCAAAAAACTTGGTGGTGATGAAACCAAAACCCGAATTTTATGATGATGTGGATATTTGGGTAGTGCAGCCTCAAATGTATCAAGATTCTCAGCAGCAAATTGCCGAGGTAATGCAGCAAGGAGATGAAGTCTGGTTTTATACTGGACATCAAACTGGATATTCGCCTCAATGGCAGATTGATGTTCCACCAATTAATTTTCGTATTCCTCAAGGTTTTATAGCTCAAAGCCTAGGTTTAACAGGAGTTTTATACTCTCAAGTTGATGGTTGGAGTGATGATGATAGTAATCTTCCCTTTTGGTCTGATGATCCTTGGCGTAAACCCTCTGTTTATCAACAAGGCGATCGCAATTTTTCTGGAGAGGGAATGCTGCTTTATCCTGGCGCTCCCGTCGGCATTAATGGAGTTGTTCCCTCAATACGTTTAAAAAGAATTAGAGACGGTATTGAAGATTATGAATATATTTCCCTGCTCAAAAAATTAGGAGAAAAAGACTGGACAATGAAAACAGTTCATGAGGTTGGTAAAAATTGGCTAAATTGGACAAAAGATCCTGAAACTTTATATTCTGCTAGACAAAAACTAGGTGAGAAAATCAATCAACTTTCTTCAAAAGATCGATCTACATATTAATAAATACAATCAATATCATTTGAAAATAAGTTAATGAAATCAGATTTAGAGCAAGCAAATACTAAAGGCAAAAAGATTAAACTGCTATTTATAATAACTGGATTGAGTACTGGAGGAGCGGAAATGATGCTCTACAAACTGTTATCTCGAATAAATCGTGACAGGTTTTGCCCAACCGTAGTTTCAATGATTGAGGGAGGAGTATTTGTCGAACGATTTCGAGCCTTAAATATTACTGTATTCGATCTGGGTATGCAGCCTGGAGTATTCAAGCCCCCAGCATTAATCGGATTGACTAAATTATTAAACCAGATTCAACCAGATTTGATTCAGGGTTGGATGTATCATGCCAATTTGATCGCTCAGCTAGCAAATTTTTTCTCGGCAGACAAAGTTCCTGTTTTTTGGAGCATTCACCATTCGGTAGATTCCTTGAGGGCGGAAAAACTTTCTCTGGTGGCAACAATCAAGTTAACTGCTTTGCTTTCTTCCTGGGTCGAAACAGTAATGTTTTCCGCTGCTAAAGGTAAAAAGCAACATCTCAGTTTGGGATACAATCCTAGCAATGCGGTGGCAATTAGCGATAATTTTGATATATCTAAATACAAGCCCGTATCTAACCCCCAATTTAATCTACGTCAGTCTTTGAACCTAGCTAAAGACAGTATTTTGATTGGTTCGGTGGCTCGTTATCATCCAATGAAAGATCATGCCAATTTAATCAATGCAGCAGCAAAGCTGATTGAGGATTATCCCAAGGTGCATTTTATCTTGATAGGACCTAATGTAGACGATCGCAATTCAGCTTTATCAAATCAGATAAAAAGCTTAAATATTGGCGAACAAATTCATTTACTTGGAGAACGCCAAGATATTCCCGAGATCATGACATCACTCGATATTTTTACTACTAGTTCTGCTTATGGCGAATCTTTTCCCAATGTGCTTGGAGAAGCAATGTCTTGTCAAATTCCCTGCGTTGCAACTGACATAGGTGATTCTGAGGCAATCGTCGCAGATACCGGTATTGTAGTCCCTCCTAAAGATCCTCAAGCATTGGCTAAAGCGTGGCGCAAATTAATCGTTTTAGGTAAAGATGAACGTCATCAGTTAGGCATAAAAGCCAGAAAACATATTAAAACTAACTTTAATGTAGACGGCTTAAATTCTTTTGTTAAAAAATACGAAAGTATTTATGAAAATTCTCTAACTAAAAAAGCAATTTAGCCTAAAACTTAAATGGCAGATCGAAAAGCGATCGAGCATTTTCTAAGTATAAATAGTTTGAATCCACTTCCATTCTTTTATCAAACCTTCAGTCAAAGAAACTTGAGGAGCATAACCCAAAATTTTCTTAGCCTTAGCTATGTCTGCGCTAGTGTGACGTGCATCTCCCTTTGCCCGTTCAATATAATTTTTGCGTATTGGTTGTCCTATTACTCGCTCCATAATTTCAAGTAGCTCTATTAGAGTTACTTTGCTACCACCACCAATATTGAACACCTCGCCAATAGCTTCAGGGATCTTTCCCGCAGCCAAATTAGCTGCGACCACATCACTAACAAAAGTATAATCTCTAGTTTGTTGCCCATCACCATAAATAGAGATTGCATCACCGTCAATTGCAGCTTTGAAAAACTTGTGAAATGCCATGTCAGGACGTTGGCGCGGTCCATAAACGGTAAAATAGCGTAAGGTCGTGACTGGTAACACCAAAATTTTGCTGATACAGCCAGCACAAACGTTCTCCAGCTAGTTTGGTAATACCATAAGGAGAAACAGGTTGAGGACACAAAGTTTCTGGGGTTGGCATAGTTGCTGCGTTGCCATAAATAGAAGAGCTAGAAGCATAGACAATTCGTTTTAACGATTTGATATCTTTGGCTGCTTCTAGAATTATTTGGGTAGCATTGATGTTTCTGGTCGTATAGTTGAGAAAACCCTTGCCCCAGCTAGCTCTAACTCCTGCCTGTGCTGCTTGATGATATACCACATCAACTGACTGCAAAAGCTGCCGCCAATCTAATTTTTCAAGATCATCTTTAATTAATTTGAAATTAGCAAATTGCTTTAAATTAACTAGATTTTTTTCTTTGAGTTGAGGATCGTAGTAATCATTAAATTGATCGATACCAATTACTCCTATACCTTGTTGCAGTAGAGTTTCTGCCAAGTGAGAACCAATAAATCCTACAACACCAGTAACAATATGGGTACTATGGGTACTCATAATAATAGATTATATATTAGTAATTAATTGCGATTCATTTTATACCATTATTTAAATAAAAATAATCATACATTTTGTCTGTTTTCTTATGATTTAATTCAGATCGATATTAGTTCTAGTTAAAACTGCTGTAATAAACTAATCAGAAATATTGCACATTACCAAATTTTCTGAAGACTTATGTGCTAGCTCAGTTAGCTAAATACTACTTATTCTTTTGCCTGATTGGCGATATCCACTCGATTTAAAGCAGTCTGAACTACCTACGCATGGCGTTTTTGATGCCATTGCCAAGCATGGGTAATAATATCTTCCAAATTAGAATACTCTGGCTGCCAATCTAATATCTTCTGAGCCTTTGCACCACTACCGACTAGAACGGGAGGATCTCCTGCACGGCGATCGCATTCTACCGCTTTTATTTCTTTTCCTGTTATTTTGCGAGCTGTTTCAATTACTTCCTTAACCGAAAAACCATTGGCAATGCCTAAGTTAAAAACGTCTGTTTTGCCGTCATTCAAGAGATATTTTAAAGCCAATATATGAGCCTGAGCAATATCTAAAACATGAATATAGTCTCTTATACAGCTTCCGTCTGGGGTGTCATAATCTGTACCAAAAATAGAGATTGATTCTCTTTGACCCAAGGCAGTTTGCAAAACTAAAGGAATGAGATGAGTTTCAGGATTATGGTCTTCTCCTAAATTACCGTCTGGATCTGCTCCTGCGGCGTTAAAATAGCGCAGACATACCGAGCGAAAATCGTAGGCATGACTAAAATCTTGTAAAATCCTCTCTACCATCAGTTTAGTAGCTCCATAGGGATTGATCGGATTTTGAGGCTGTTCTTCCTCGATCGGCACAGATTCAGGTACACCATAAGTAGCACAGGTAGAAGAAAAGACAAAATTCTTGACGTTTGCCTCCAGCATCGCTTCTAAAAGGGTGAAAGTGCCGATCACATTGTTATGGTAATATTTTGCTGGCTTAGTAACTGATTCCCCCACATAAGCGTAGGCTGCAAAGTGCATTACGGCTTCAATTTGGTGATCGGAAAATATTTGCTGTAATAAAGCGCGATCGCAAGTGTTACCCACAATTAGTTTAGCTTTTAATGCAGTCTCTACAAGGTCTTGGTGACCGTAGACTAGGTTGTCGAGTATGATTATCTCGTAACCTGCTTTTTGCAATGTCAGGACAGAATGAGAGCCAATGTATCCTGCTCCTCCTGTTACAAGGATAGTCATAGAAAAAATTCAGCCGATTTGTTTTAAAGTTAAATTATAGAATAGCAATAAACTAACAGTTAGGACAGTTAGTCGTAGGGTGGGCAAATTCCAGAAATTGGCTAGCAATATTCAATCAAATAATTATTGCCCACCAATTTTAAAGCGATCGCTAAGAATTATAGTTAGGGCAATTTATAGAAATATTTAAGTGAACATCCATGTGATTTAGCTCTAAGCCAAGATTAAAACTCAGAGCAGAATTGCAGTTTCACAGATAAATTAACTAATAATTTTTAGAAACATGAGTAGATTTATTAAATATTTGGCAGATCGCCTGACCGCTGCGATCGCCCTGTTAATTTTTTCTCCCTTAATTTTACTAGTGGCGATCTCCGTTTATTTAAACCTGGGTAGTCCCGTTATTTTTACTCAACGCCGTCCAGGTAAAGATGGACGTATATTTATCTTTTATAAATTTAGAAGCATGAAAGATAGCGTCGATGAACAGGGAAACCAGCTTCCAGACGATCAAAATCTTGAACAGAGAATGACTCCTTTTGGAGAATGGATTCGCCAGACCAGCTTAGATGAATTACCTCAATTATGGAACGTTCTTAAAGGAGATATGAGTTTTGTCGGACCTCGCCCATTAAGAGTTAGATATCTCAAACGTTATAGCACCAGACAAGCTCGCCGACATGAGGTAATGCCTGGTATTACTGGTTTGGCACAAATCAATGGTCGCAACGCTATTAACTGGGACAATAAGTTTGAGATGGACGTTAATTATGTCGATAACTGGAGTCTATGGTTAGATCTTAAAATTCTTTGCTTGACGATTTCAAAGGTAATACGCAAAGATGGAATAAATCAGGAAGGATTTGTAACTAACGAAGAATTCTTTGGCTCTCAAGAGCCTAAATCTTAGCTAAATTTTAGAAAATTAATACTGATATTTTTAAACATGAGAACTTTAGAATTTCAGCTCACTCCAGAACAAATAGCTCTTTTACCTACAGAAGCAGAAGTGCTATTTTATGAAGAACATGGATGGTATAAATCTCCCGTAATTATTCCTGAAGAAGTAATTGATTTGGCTATTGAAGGTACGAAAAAATTCTATCAAGGAGAACGGGATGCCATTTTAAAAACCGATGATGGTTTTGTTGATTGGAAACCTCAAGATGGAAAAACATTAAGAAATAACGAATTTGTTTCTTTACAGAAGCAAGAATTGCGACAGTTAGCCTTAAATCCGATTTTGGGAGCGATCGCAGCTAGACTCTCTAGAAGTTCAGAAATTCGGCTGCTAGACGATCAGTTGATTTCCAAGCCGCCAAAAACAGATTCGCCGATAGGTTGGCACACAGATCGCTCTTATTGGGCAACCTGTAGTTCAGAAAAACTGTTGACGGCTTGGATACCTTTTATAGATTGCGATGAATCCCTCGGACCTCTAGTGGTTATAGATCGCAGTAACCATTGGTCAGATTTAGAGCATATGCGACTGTTTAATCAGCCTAATCTTGAAGAATTAGAGACTAAATTTCTCCAAGAAAAAAAAGCAGTTGTCAAAATACCCATGACTCTCAAAAAAGGACAGGTAAGCTTTCACAATGGCTGGACTGTCCATGGTAGTTATCCTAACTGTAGCGATCGCGAACGTACTGCTATGATTGTTCATTATCAGGATAAAGATAATTATTATCGTCCATATTACGATTTAGAAGGCAAAGAAGTCCATATGTTTGATGAAAAACTTTGTCGAAAATTAGCTAATGGAGATCCTGATTTTAGCGATCCTCATATATTTCCTGTGGTTTGGTCACAGACTTAAAATTGTAAAAGAGAAGACGTTTTTTAGGTATAGAAATCTTTGGGGCTAGACCGAAAATATTGTTGGCAACTAGGTCAAAGCTAGTGTATTATAACCGTAGTAAGCGTGATTTAGATAAAAGCCATAAATGGTCAGGACTGCAAAATCATGAGGCACTTTAACAATCCTGACTTACAAAAACAATGAAGCTGGAAATATTAGATCCGAAAAATCCTGTTTGGTCTGCAACTTTAGACAAGCTGTCTCATGATGTATATCATTTGCCAGATTATGTAGCTTTGGATGCTAAACGGACAAAGACAAAACCTGAAGCCTTTTTACTAGAAGAGGGAGACAAAGTTTTTTTCGCTCCTTATTTATTACGTTCTTGTGCAGATATAGTTGATTGCGAACCAGAAGAAATTTACGATATTGTTTCTCCCTATGGTTATCCTGGTATTTTAATGAGCGAGACTGCCATTAATACCCCTGAATTTCTTGATTTTGCCCTGCAAAAGTTTCGCCAAGCTTTACAAGAAAGGAATGTATGTTCAGCTTTTTTACGATTGCACCCCATTCTAGGTGCAAAATTTACTCATGCTTTTGACTCAGAATCATTTCAGGAAGATGGTAAAACTGTATCTATCGATTTAACTTTAGATGAAGAGCAAATTTGGGCAAAAACTCGTAAAGGGCATCAAAGCACGATTAATAAATGTATTAGGCTAGGTCTTTCTGCCAAGACGGTTTCTTTTGCTCAATACATGGACGAATTTATTGCCATTTATGAAGAGACAATGGATCGGGTAAAGGCAAACGATATTTACTATTTTAGTCGTGATTATTTTAGAGATTTATTAAAGCTAGAGGATAAGCTACACTTGGGTATTGTAGAATCGGAAGGTAAAATAATTTGTGCCAGTTTGTTTTTTGAGTCTTGTGGTATTGTTCAAGCTCATCTTGGAGGCACGAAGACCAATTTTCTCAAACAATCACCTTTTAATTTATTACTGCACCATATGCGCTTGTGGGCAAAAGCCAGGGGTAATAAATATTTACATATAGGCGGTGGTGTTGGCGGCAAAGATGATAATCTCTATACTTTTAAATCAGGCTTTTCTAAGCAGAGATACGAATTTTTTACTATGAGATCTGTAGTTGATACGCATTTATACAATGACTTACTCCAATTTAGAGCTATGTCTATCAATAAATCAGTTGAAGAACTAAAGCGATCGCAGTTCTTCCCAGCTTACCGTGCCGTTTGAATGACATTAAAATAACTATAGTTTTTTTGCCAGAAATATTGCAAAATATTTTAGGTTTGTAAAAAGTTATACAAAAAAGCTATTCTACGTGATACTTTTGACTATAAGCGATAGGAATTGTAAGTAAAACAGGAGTTCAGCATTTTGGATATTCAACCTCAAAACGTAGAACAAGATGTATTTCATGAAGATATTGGAGAATATGTAGCACAGCTACAGCTACATATGGCACTTCAGGCTCGCAACTTAGTTCCTAACCTAACAGATACAGGGGTTGGTAAGATAAATAACAGTAGACAACAAATGTTGCAAGAAACCCAGGCAATTATTGAAAAGTTCGCATCTCGCCAATCTTTTTAATTGATAATGACAGAATCAAAATATATATTTACCGATACTCAATTTGATTCTGAATTAAGACGACTACAGATATTAGAACAAGTCTGTGATCCCGCTAGCCGTCGCCGAATTTTAGCCACAGGCATAGCTACAGGCTGGCAATGCTTAGAAGTTGGCGCAGGGGCAGGCTCGATCATGAAATGGATGTCAAAAATAGTTGGCGAATCGGGTAAGGTTGTCGCGGTAGATGTGGATACTCGCTTTGTGGAAGAGACATCGTTACAAAATGTGGAAATGATCAAAGGAGATATCAACAGAATTTCTTTAGACAGCAACTCCTTTAATTTGATTCATATTCGCAATGTCCTAATTCACATAGTAGACTGCCAGACTACTTTAGCTAAAATGATTGATTTACTAAAGCCCAACGGCTGCTTAGTAATCGAAGAACCTGATTTTTCTGCTGCTAAGTTCATTTCTGGAACTACAGAAGAACAGCAATCAGTCGATAAAGTCAATCGAGCTATTTGGCAAATGTTTAAGGATCAAGGAAAAGATTATGCTTTGGGAATTAAGCTGCCCGCGATTTTACAACAATTAGGCTTGAAACAATTACAGATAGAGAATGATGTCCCTGTATCACCAGGAAATTCAGACATTGCCAAAATTATGAGGCTATCTGCCCTTCAGCTTTGCGCTAGATATATCGCTACAGGAATAGCAAGTAAAGAAGATATCCAAAACTATTGTCAGTTTGCCCAAAAGCCTACTTCCTGGGGGATTTATTTGGCAACAGTAGGAGTCAGTGGTCAAAAGAGTTAGAGCAAAACAATCTTTGGCTGGCAAGGCTTGCAGCTTTAAGAGACTGTTTGGAAAAAAAGCCAGCAATAATTGAAAATTGATAGTATATTATATCGAGATAGGATTGGTAAATCTCTGTGTCCAAAGCAAAGTCTAGCTGGCAAGAAATCTTTAATACATTCGTTTTGCTAGTTAAGGATAAAAGGCTACGCAAAGTTAACGGCTGGGCATTTTGCCTTTTAGTATTTGCTCTTTTATGGCTGCTTAACTGGAAATTGTTTCTTGCTACCTCAGTCGGCATCGGTTTGATGTCTGGCTGCTATCTATTACAGAATCCTCATTGGCAACGTTACTGTCAGAAGTGGCAAAGATTTTTAGTTGGTTCTAATCGTCAATTAATTTTGTCTGTAGGTGGCGGTGCAACAGGGGCATTTTGCACTTATTTGGCTGCTTCTATCTGGGCTGATGCAGATAATCAATGGTTGGCAACAGGGGCAATTGTGCAAGGATTTGCTAGCTTGATGACTCTAGCTTTATTAGCGTGGTCTTTGTGGAATAAAAAAAATAAAAAAGCTCATAGTCTAGAGACTAAATTAGAACAATTGCTGGCAGATTTGAGCCATAACAGCCATCTCAAACGTTTAGTAGCGATTCGGCAATTAACTCGCTTGGTCAAAACTAATCGCTTGGACTCAGAATATTATTGGCAGGCGATCGAATATTATCGTTTAATGTTATTCGAACCACAAATACCAATAGTAAAAAATGCTCTTTTAGAAAGCTTGAATATTTTAAACGGAGAAAAAGCAGCAACACATCGTCCCCCAGTTAAGATACCTTTGAAATTGCAGAAAATAGAAAGAATTTCTAATCCTGAGAGACATTTAACATAGGGGCTAGGTCAAGAAACCTTTTTTCTTCTTTTTCTTAGTTTTAGCTTTAGTTTTCTGCACTTGTGCTACCGCTGCTTCAAACAAGTTATTAAGATGGATAGGGACGCTGGCGATCGCAGGCAATTCGGGAGTCGATGATTTATTATGTTTAAGTAATAATTGCTCTAAATCTGTTTCTAAATCAAAATTGTCTTTATTACTATAATTTTGTAACAGTTTTGTTAATGCTTGAGGATACTTTTGTTTTAGCTGTTGCCAAACATAATAATTTGTTTCAGGCTGTTCTAAATAGCGGCGAACATATAAATTACCAGTTTCAGAATCTTCTAGATTCTCATTGGCTAATAAACTGGTAAACTTCTCGTAGGTAGGTAAAAACATTTGACCCCAGCGCGGATGAGAAAAGACGGTAACTGCTTCTGCTTGTTTAATATCGGCTGGCAGATCGATTTTGGGAGTTACCATCGACAGCTTATCTTTATTCTGAGTTATTTTAGCTACTGTTTCGGCTTCTACTCCTAAATCCGTGGCAGCTTTAGTAAAATCAGACTCACTTTTACCTGATTCTGCTAGCAGTTGGGATAGAGATTTTGAATCATCAATACCTGCTTCAGCCAGTTTTTTCTGGCTCATAATTTGCTGAAGTTCAGCAATTTTCTGATTTAATTTGTAGCCAGGCAAAGTTAAATTGTCCTTACCCATATAGTCAACAAACTCTTGATGATATACTGCTACAGAATCCCAAGCTTGTTCTAATAATTTTGGTGCATCGGCATAGAGAAAATCAGGGTAATTATCGCGAAACTCGCCAATAGCTACCGCTAGTTTTGGCTGACTTAATCTGCCTTTAATAATGCGATCGCTAAAAAAGAACCACTCGCGATCGTTTATAGGTGCAATAATAGTTAAAATAATTTCTCCTGGCTGCCATCTATTCTTCTCCTTATCTGATATGCCAGAATGACCATAAACCTGATAGGTTTTAGCAGTTAACCAGTTCATTAACTGATAAGCATCGTCGGCGATCGCTTTAATTTCAAACAAACCAATAAAATTATGCTTCCACAGCTTAATTATTTCTATGTCATCGGCATTTAAATCCTTAGCCTGTACTAAAAATAGATCCAAAGGAGTTTGAGCCTGTATTTTTCCCTCGCTCAGAAATAAATCAACGGTTAAATTTTGCTGTTTAATACCATAGCTATTCTTTTTAGCTTTTTGTGCTGCGTAGGTTTCTAGGGCGATCGCCATTTCGCCTTCTGCATCATAAACGAAATCTACTACCGTCTGCTTGAGTTGAATAGCTTTTTCTAGATGATCTTGCATAAATATTTCGTAGAATGCCCAGGCTATATGCTAACTTGAATTGGCAAATTTTTTCTCAAGTTAAAGAGACTGTTTGTAAAAAGAAAATCAAATTTTCCTGCTGTTGAGTAGGGTCGTATTTGGGGTATCTGGGGTATTTGGGGTAGTGAGGTGTTTGAGGCGATTGGGGCGTTTGAAGTAGTGAAGTTTTTACGCCTTTCTTCCCTACCTCCATCATCTTCACCACTTTTCTATCCCCTTGACATTGACTTTACAAACAGTTTCTAATACCTAATTCTGGGGTCAATATAGGCATTGATAATATCGATCGCAATACTGGCAATCACCACAATAACGCCAAAAAATACCATTACCCCTTGCACAGTAGGGTAATCCCGCAGAGAAATAGCCTCGTATAGTCGATTGCCTAAACCTGGCCAAGAAAAGGTTACTTCAGTCAATACAGCACCACCTAGTAATGCTGCAAAGGTTAACCCCAGTACTGTAATTACAGGAATTAGGGCATTTTTCATTGCATGGGAAATCAAGATAGTGCCTTCAGGAATACCTCTAGCTCTTGCTGCCTCAACATAATCGGCTTGTAAAGTTTGCTTAAGGTTGACCCTAACAATACGCTCAAAAATACCGCTCAACAATAAACCCAAAGTCAAACTAGGTAATGCTAAATAATGTATGGTGTGGAGTAACATCCCCATATCTCCTGCTAGCAAACTGTCAATTAAATACAGTCCCGTTACCTGAGGCGGAGTGGGAGAACTAATTGGAAAGCGAGTACCCAGGGGAAACCAGCCTAAATTCACCGCGAAGATTAGCTGTAAGACCATGCCTACCCAAAACAAAGGCAGTGAATAGGTAATAATTCCAAACAAACGACCTCCCGCATCCAGAAACTTACGATCTGAGGAAGCAGAAACCATACCCACTAAAACCCCCACCAATAGAGCAATAATCATGCTGCAAAAAGAAAGTTCGACGGTGGCAGGAAAATAGTCTTTAATTACTGACCAAACTGATAACCCACGACTGGAAAGAGAGCTTCCTAAATCAAAACTGAGTAAATTTTTGAGATAGTCAAAATACTGTTGCCAGAGAGGATCTGTTAAACCCAATTGCGATCGCAATGCTGCTTTGGCTGCTTCTGGGGCGCGAGTACCTAAAATCGCATCGGCAGGATCTCCAGGGGTTGCCCTAAGAAGTAAAAACACCACAGTAGCGATAGTCAACAACATTAATGGGGCAAGAAGCAAACGAACTAGGATATATGATTGCAGAGCTTTGGAGCGAGACATTATTTAGCTATAGCTATAGTTTATAGTCTTACTAGTTATAGCAGTCGCTCTCTTGATTGAAAATACTATTGCCTTTTATGTGCGCTTACTGCTTGTCGTAGCCGTTTTGTCCAATACCTAACTCTTTCTTACTCTTTTTTAATTCTTTCCACAAAGATTTGATTCTCTTATAAGCTTGTTCAGGCGGTAGTTTACCTCCTGTTTCCAAGTTGCAAACATAACTAATTTTTTGCGCAAACTCTTGCAAATTAGAATTAAAAACCAAATTTTCAGGTTTAACCTTGCCATGATACGGATGGCGAGGATAGATAAAATCGTTTGTTTTTTTATTAGATGTCATGGAACCTACTAGAGATGTGTAAACTAATTTGTAGCAATTTCAGATGTAACCTAGTTTGATCGTAGCAATTTGTAACAATTATTTTTTTTGACGAGATACAAACACAAAAGTTACTTGATGACGCTACTATAAACAGGGCTTTATTTTAGATGTTAACAAAATATTTAGGCTTTGTTAACCTAGCCTTAACCTAAGTTTTTAATCCAATTTTTTATTAACCTATATTTTAGACAATTTATTAGAGATGTCCCAGCCAGAGAAACTGTATGAAGGCAAAGCAAAAATCCTTTATGCTACTGATAATCCAGAGATACTGCTTACAGTCTATAAAGATGACGCTACGGCTTTTAATGCTCAAAAACGAGGACAGATAAAAGGAAAAGGACAAATAAACTGTCAGATTACCGCAGCCTTATTTGCCTGGTTGGGTTCAAGGGATATACCGACTCACTATATAGATACCCCACAACCAAATCAGATGAGAGTCAAAGCCGTGACGATTATACCCATTGAAGTTGTGGTCAGAAACATTGCCGCAGGGAGTCTATGTCGCCAAACAGGTTTACCAGAAGGAAAAGTCTTGCCTTCTGCATTAGTAGAGTATTACTACAAAAGTGATGAACTCAGCGATCCACTATTAACACGCGATCGCCTATTTCTGATGGATATAACAACGCCTCAAAGACTTAAAGAAATAGAGAATATGGCTCGTAAAATTAATAAAAACCTCCAAAGCTTTTTTGATAAATGCAATATTACTTTAGTAGATTTCAAATTAGAATTTGGTCTTGATGCCCAACAAAATTTGCTTTTAGCAGATGAAATTAGCCCCGACACCTGTCGTCTTTGGGATAAAAACGATGCCGATCCTCAATCAAGAGTCATGGACAAAGACCGCTTTCGTAAAGATCTAGGACGGGTAGAAGCTGCTTATCAGCAAGTCCAACAGCGAGTTTTAACGCAAATAAAAAATAGTTAGGTGTACCTTAGTACCTTACCTTTATTAATTGCTTTTACCAACTATTTAACTTTAATGCTCCACTCTAATAAAAATAGCCAATTAATAAAAAATGGGAACATAGAGTAAAATAAGTGGTCATATTTATCCGATATTTAACTATCAGGTTAAAGACAATTAGTCTTCAGCAAAATCAGCCAAGATTGATTAAATATCAATTTTACAAATCAGAGGCGAGACAACAACTAAATAAAATGGTTAACTTGTTGAATGCTCTGTTTGGTGTGTGGAAGTGTTAACAGGATTAAAAAACGTGCGTCTATCTCCTACTCTAATTACAGTTTTGGCTACAACCCTAGCTCTAGGTATATCTTTACCTACTAGAGCAGAAACCAAAAATTTCAATCGACTTTCAGATCGGGTCATCGTTACCAATGGTGCAACCCTACTCAAAAATATTAATTCGACTAAAATAGCTCAGGCTCCCAATCGCCCAGCCTCATCACCATCTCAACCTAATTCTGATACCCAAGTAGACCCAAATATTAAGCTACCTAAATTTCAACCACCCTCACCAGAAGGACAACCACCACAGTCACCTAGTAAGCCATCGCCACAAGAACCTCGTGTGCTAGTAGCAGAAGTAGCAGTTGAAGGGGCAAACAAAGAACTTCAAGATATCGTTTATGCAACTATTAATACCGAGCCTGGTAGAACCACTACCAGAACTCAACTTCAACAAGATGTCAACGCTATTTATGCAACTGGCTATTTTCAAAATGTGGAGGTAACTCCAGGAGACACCCCTTTAGGCGTAAAAATTACTTTTGCAGTTCAACCCAATCCAGTCCTTAACAAGGTAACGGTGCAAACTGTTCCTCAAGGAGAACCAGGGGTTTTGCCTCCAGAAAAAGTCCAGGAGTTCTTTGGCGGGAACTATGGTCAAATTCTTAATCTAAGAAAATTACAGCAAGGTATCATCAAAGTCAATGAGTGGTATAGCAAAAATGGCTACGAACTAGCTCAGGTTGTTGGTTCGCCTCAAGTTAGTCCGAACGGAGAAGTTACTTTGGTTGTAGCAGAAGGAGTAATTGAAGACATCAAGGTTAGATATCTTGATGAAGATGATAAACCAGCCAAAGGCAAAACTCGTGAATTTATTGTGACGCGAGAAGTAGAGCTAAAGCCAGGAGATGTGTTTAAACGGGATACGGCTCAACGAGATCTTCAGCGCGTTTTTGGCTTGGGAATCTTTGAAGATGCTCGTTTTTCTTTTAGTCCTGGTAAAGATCCTAGTAAGGTAGTGGTCAATATTGATGTTGTCGAAGGAAGCAGTGGTTCAATTGCAGCGGGGGCTGGATATAGCTCTTCTAGCGGTTTATTTGGTACAGTCAGCTATCAGCAGAAAAACCTAGGCGGTAACAATCAGACTTTAGGAACAGAAGTGCAAATCGGTCAAAGCAATTTACTTTTCGATCTCAGCTTTACTGACCCTTGGATTGCTACTAGCAAAAGCCGTACTTCTTATACCGTTAATGCTTTTCGTCGTCGTTCGATTTCCCTAGTGTTTAATGGAAATGACGATATTAACACCCTGAACGGCAACGATTCTCCGCGTATAGTCCGTACAGGAGGCGGTATCAACTTTGCTCGTCCTTTACCCGCCGATCCTTTTGCACGGCGAGAATGGACTTTATCTACTGGTTTTGAATATCAGCACGTGCAGACAAAAAATAGTAATGGGGATTCTGCCCCTTTAGGCACTATAAACGGAATTAATGACATCCCTCTTGCCTTTAGTAGTAGTGGAACAGATGATTTGTTTAGCTTAAGTTTTGGAGCAACTCGCGATCGCCGTAACAATGCTTTACAACCCACCAAAGGTTCAGTACTAAGATTGGGAACAGAGCAAACCATCCCCATTGGTTCAGGCAATATCTTATTTAATCGGGTTAGAGCTAACTATAGTCGTTATTTTCCCATTAATATAGTTCGCTTCAACGATGGACCAGAAACATTGGCTTTTAATTTTCAAGCAGGAACAATTTTAGGTGACTTACCACCCTATGAAGCCTTTATTTTAGGCGGTAGTAATTCTGTTAGGGGTTATGGTGACGGTGAAGTTGGCAGTGGCAAAAGCTATTTCCAAGCTACTGCTGAATATCGCTTCCCTATTTTCAAGATTGTCGGTGGCGCACTCTTTTTTGATTACGGCACACTATTAGGCTCAGAAACTGAGGTTCCTGGCTCACCATCAATTGCCAGAGGACTACCTGGCAGTGGTTATGGTTATGGTGGAGGAGTTAGGATACAGTCTCCCTTAGGACCAATTCGGGTTGATTATGGCATTAACAACAATGGAGGTAATGAGATTCAATTTGGTATCGGTGAGAAATTTTAATCATCGACCATTAAACATTAAACATTTATCAATTAATAATTGAGATGGGCAATACGGTAAAGCAAAAATTTGAATTATCAGGGGTGGGATTGCACTTTGGGGTAGATACTACTGTAAAAGTTTTACCTGCCAAACCTGGAGAGGGGCGTTATTTTGTGCGAATAGATTTGCCCGAAAAACCGATAATTCCTGCTCAAGTTGATGCAGTAGGACAAACTACCTTGTCTACAGAATTAGCAGCAGAAAATGCCACAGTAAGAACGGTAGAACATTTATTAGCTTCTTTGATAGCAAATGGTGTGGATGATGCTCGCATTGAAATAGATGGCGAAGAAGTTCCTCTATTAGATGGTTCGGCTAAAAACTGGTGTGAAGCGATCGCCAAAATAGGAGTTACGGATAATTCTGTTACCCACTCTTCTATCACTCCCATAGAACCAATCTGGATTAGAGAACAAGATGCTTTTGTGGCTGCTTTGCCCGCATCCCAAACTCGTTTTACCTGTGGCATAGATTTTGCCTACAAAGCGATCGGCAATCAGTGGCACAGTTGGAATCCTGCTCAAGAAAGTTTTGCTAATGACATTGCTCCTGCTCGTACTTTTGGTTTTGCCGAACAAATAGAACAGTTGCAAAAGGCTGGCTTAATTCAAGGAGGAAGTTTGGATAATGCCTTAGTTTGTAGCGATACAGGCTGGATTAATCCACCTCTGAGATTTACCAATGAACCAGCCCGTCATAAACTATTAGATTTAGTAGGGGATATTAGTTTGTTGGGTCAGTTTCCCACTGCTCATTTGATTGCTTATAAGGCCAGTCACAAGCTACATATTCAATTAGCAGCTAAATTGTCTACTCTCAGCAATCACCTGTAGGTGAGCAATAAAAATAATTTTGTGCGCCATATATAATAAACTTCTATTGCCCACAAAAAGCAATTAGTAATCATCATAATGTCAACTGTAGAAAATTCTATTTTACAAACTGCTACTCAAAATATTAAAACAACTTTTAATATTCAAGAAATACATCAGCTATTACCCCATCGCTATCCTTTCTCCCTAGTAGACCGCATTATTGACTATGTACCTGGAAAAAAGGCCATCGGCATCAAAAATGTGACCTTTAATGAGCCATTTTTTCCAGGGCATATTCCTGATTTTCCTCTAATGCCTGGAGTGTTAATGGTAGAAGCAATGGCACAGGTAGGAGGAATTGTACTAGTGCAGTTACCAGGAATGACTGGCAAGTTCTTTGCTTTTGCTGGAATAGATAAGGTGCGTTTTCGTCGTCCCGTAGTTCCTGGCGATCGCCTTACCATGACCGTCGAACTTTTAACCTTAAAACAAAACCGTATTGCCAAAATGCAGGGCAAAGCCGAAGTGGATGGAGAGCTTGCAGTTAAAGGAGAAATGATGTTCTCTTTGATTGACCAGTAGAATAAGTATTCAGGTCAAAATAAAGAAAAATATCTATAATTACCATCAAACGAATAACCAGAGGTTATTTTAGTTATGTTGTTGAACGTCTATTGCTTCTATGCTTCTATATGGCAACTTAAATTTTGCCCAACTAAGACAAGCTATAGCCCCTGAGGGAATCGATCTTGAGAACTTTAATTCATCCGACTGCTGTTATTGATGGCCAGGCTCAAATACATCCAACGGTTCGTGTTGACCCCTATGCGGTAATTGGTAGCCAAGTTACTATTGGTGCAAATACAGTGGTGGGTAGTCATGCCATCATCGATGGACTAACCACAATTGGTAAAAATAATCAAATTTTTCCTGGTGCAGCTATTGGCTTAGAACCTCAAGATCTAAAATACAAAGGCGCAAATAGTCAGGTAACAATTGGCGATCGCAATCGTATCCGTGAGTATGTGACCATCAACCGCGCTACGAATGAAGGGGAGGCGACAGTTATTGGCGATGACAACCTACTGATGGCATATAGTCATGTAGGACATAATTGCGTAATTGGCAATGAAGCAGTTATTGCCAACAGTGTAGCGATCGCAGGTCATGTTCACATCGAATCAATGGCAATCATTAGCGGTGTTTTAGGTATTCATCAGTTCGTTCATATCGGTACGATGGCAATGGTGGGAGGAATGAGCCGTATTAGTCGCGATGTCCCTCCTTACATGATGGTTGAGGGTAATCCTGCTAAGGTGCGATCGCTTAACCTAACAGGATTAAAAAGACGTGGCTTTGACCAGAACGAAGTTCGCGAACTAAAAAAAGCTTTTCGCATCTTGTATCTTCAGCCTATTTCTCTAACAGAGGCGATCGCGCAACTAGATCGGCTATCAGACAATAAACATATTCGACATCTACAAAATTTCGTACAGCAATCAAGCTCTTCGGGTAGACGAGGATTGATTATGAGCAAGAAATAGTTCTAGGCTTTTTAAGCAAATTTTCCTCATCCTTTATCTTTTTGACGACAGGGATGACCAAACCAGCTAGAGTCTTTCTTGCCGTCATATTTTTCTTGCAGCACCTTAGCTACATCTTCCATCGTGCCATCAGCAGCAACCCAACCGCCGTCAATATCAGGAAAATCTATTTGGCAATTGGCACATTTTTTGTTGTCATAAAAGCGAATTGGACACCAAAATGACTCGACGTTACGCAGCATTTCTGTGCCTAAAGACCACACTCCAGTCATCCAATCGCAATATAAACACCAAATCAAATCATAGCCAATTAAGCCCTCAAACTTGTGTCGAGAGACATTAACCCACTCTTTAGCTTCATATTTTGGCAAGCCAATCAGCTTGGTTAAAGGAGGATAAACAATTAATTCTGCAAAACGAACAATCCAAAATACGGGGATTGCTAAAGCAGTAATCCAAACCGCCAGATGATTGCGCCATCTGCCCACAATGCTGCTCAAAGTACGAAAAATCTGACCTTTTTGCTTTACATCTCGATGAGCAAATTCGTGAGCAATAATCCAAGCCCATAAAACACTCAATTCAGCTATAAAAGCAACTCCTGCACCAGTCCAACCTAATACTAAAGAGCCAATAGCTATTGGCAGCAGCATAAAATACGCCAATATTAAATCAATACCTGGAGCATGACAGCAAAAATCAGCAATATCTTTACCTAATTTACCTAGACGGGAAAGACTATGCAAGGCAGTTATACCAGTGATTAAAGCAAGGCATAAATAAGCATATAGTCGGATATTTGCGTCCAATTTTCTAAATCCTCATACTTTATGGAGCGATTAGCAAAAAACTTTTTGACTAATCTTATTTATGTTATCGAAAATGATGAAAATGCGTTTGCCAGGCTTAACGAAGTTGTTGCACTACTAACTGTAGAACTGTTTTAACTGTTGGTCTAAGATTAACGTTATTTAGCTGGTTCAAAGTCTGATTTAGCTACCCCGCAAACTGGGCATACCCAATCTTCTGGTATATCCTCAAAGGCTGTTCCAGGCTCAATATCACTATCTGGATCGCCTATTTCTGGATCGTATTCGTAATTACAAGCCGAGCAAATATATTTCATAAACTTTAATAATATAAATATGTAAATTGAACAATTAGACCTTATTTTAATTCATGTCAAACTTACCAACCATAAATACGGATACAATTTGGGCAATCCTTCAAGATAAAATCAGCGACGAAGTGGTCAATCGGCTAGTTTGGAGTTGCTTAGGCTACATTTATGATGAAACAAAACAAGCTTGGGATATTAGTCAAGTCGTAGATGATTGGGGCGAAAAATATCCCGAACCACCAGATTTTATTACTAATCGACCACCAACGGTAAAGCTAACTCGTTCAATTCCCCAAGAAAATAAGCAGCTACTCAAAGAAAAGTTAGGTTTTAAAGGTTACAAGCTGGGGGAATTTGGTCCTAGAGAAACCCGTAGAGCAACCACAGCTAATTGGCTATTGAGTTATCTCGAAACTCATTAATTCTTGGGAGACTTATGGTGTAAATTAGCGATCTTGTTTAATTTATTTCTGTCTACTTAACTGATAACTTCTTTGTTGCGTATTTGTTTTCCTTCCTTTAAGGTATTAAAGGTTTTAAAACAATATTTTTAGATAACAAGGTAGTTTTGTATGTTTGACTGTATTATTGTGGGTGCTGGCCCTGCTGGAGCTAGTGCTGCTTATCATCTAGCTAAGAGACATTCAGTTTTAGTGCTAGAAAAACTTTCTTTTCCCCGCACCAAGTCTTGCGGTGGTGGCGTATCTCCTGCGATCGCTCAATGGTTTGATTTTGACTTTGCTCCTGTAGTCCAAAATCATGTTTCTCAGGTCAAATATACTTTTAAGATGAGCGATCCTGCTGAGGTTGAGCTAAAAAACGTTACTCCAATGTGGATGGTACAAAGGGATCGCTTTGATAACTTTTTGATGGAGCAAGCCATAGGTCAAGGAGTTGAGTTTAAAGCTGATACAGAAGTAACAGGAGTTATTTTGCAGGGAGATACATGGCAAGTTGAAACTAATAATGGTGTATTTGAAAGCAAATATTTAATCGCCGCTGATGGTGCTAATAGTACTGTGGCAAAATTACTTGGTTTTGCTGATACTCAGAAGATAGCAGCAGCTAGTTTACAAGTTTCTGGATCAGTTAGCGATCGCCGTAAAATGACGGCATTTTTTGATTTTGGTTCGCTAAAAAACGGCTTTATGTGGTGCTTCCCTAAAGCCGATGGTTATTCAATTAGTGCTGCTTATGTGCGTAATCCTCAAGGTAAGCCAGACGAACTAAAAAAACAGCTAACTAAATATGCTCAACTGTTTGATTTAGATGCTAGTCAGGGAGAATACAAAGAACACTCTCTAAACTTATGGCAGAAAGATCGGTCTTTACACAGCGATCGTGCTTTACTCGTAGGCGAAGCAGCAGGAATGGTCGATCCGCTCATAGGCGAAGGTATTCGTCCTGCAATGTTTACAGGAGTCCAAGCAGCAGCAGCAGTTAGCAATGCGCTTCAAGGTGATGCTAATGCTTTAGCCAACTATACAGAAACAATTAACCAGGAATGGGGAGCAAATTTAGCCAAAGCAGACTTCTTAGCTAATTTGTTTTATAAAGCTCCTAAGATTGCCTATAAGCTAGGGGTTAAACGTCCTGCTGCTGGTCAACTTATGGGTAAGATTCTCTGTGGCGAATTAAGCTATTCTCAAATTGCTGACAAAGCCACTCAAAAATTGAAGTTTATCCCAGGAATAGGGTGAATAAAAAGATATAGCAGATAACTTTTAACTATCTGGGTAGTTAAGAAATAAAATTGCTAAACATTTCTGCCTTAAAACTGTTCACTGGCTCAAGTTATGACCACAGCTACGACAAAAGCGATCGCCCTTTCTAGCTTCTGTGCCACACTGAGAACAAAAAGTCTTAGAGACGGTAGTTTTTGCTCTATTCCCCAGATTGAGAGACATATCACCCATTTGCATAGACATGGAATTAATATCCATAGACATATTGCCCATTTTCATTGGCTGCATTGGCTCAAACTTTATATCGGCTTGACCAAGAAGATCCCCAAAGGTTTCTAGTTCAATGGAGGTGGCGTTTTGTAGGGATGGGATGCCTTCGATGGTGCTAATACCGTTAGCTTGAATCTGAATAAAATGCTTACCTTGCTCGGCGTTAATTTGCAAAATGAAGCCTTGGGCGGTGTTAAATAACTGCGGTGGATTAACCCACGTTCCTGTAGTAAAGCTACTACTCTGACTCTGTTGTTGTCCTGGACTACTAGCCACAAGAGTAATTTGAGTTTGCCTACCCTGATTGGCGATTATTATTCGTTGAGTACCGTTGAGAGTTGCTTGATAAGCCATAAAGCTCACTCCTTAATTGATTCTAATTTGCTATTTGGTACTACTGTAATTGTAAGTTTAATATTAATTAAAACAAGTAACAACAGTTAGGGCAGTGAAGCGACTTGTCATAGAACAATAAAAACTAATTAATTTATTATGGATCTGATTATTAGAAATGCCATAACTCAAGAGTTTGGCGAAGTTGCATCACTATCTGTAGAAGCTTATCGGCAATATGCTCATTTTAAATATATCAAATTAGCTGCTAGGGATTCAAACAATTAACAGTTCCTTTTTCCTCATCCCTCATCCCTTAATTCAGCGTCTAGCTTCTTCTCTATCTATATTTTGGGTTTTTTGAGGTTGTGGCTGTCTAGGTGATTTTGATTGAACTTGTTCTTGAGATTTATCGAATAAAGTGCCGTGGACTAATTTTGTAGTGTAGGCGATCGCCATCAAAGCTGTAACCAAGCCAATAACTGAAGCCACAATTTGTTTTGGATCGTCGTTGTTACCTGAAAGTAAATTAATGCCGACAGAAGCCAAATAAACGTATAGGGCGATCACAGGCAGCATACCCAGCCAAGATACAAACAGATATAGCCAAAAATTGATTTTAGTTAAGCTAAAGCCATAGTTGAGGACGTTGGACGGAACAATTGGTGAAAGACGAGTTAAAAATACTATTTTCCATCCTTTCTCTGCAACTGCGCGGTCAAATTTTCCCCAGTGTGGGCGCTTATTTAGCCATTTACTAACTGTTTTACGAGCGACAGTCCTGCCTAGTAGATAACAAGTAGCAACGCTAAGGGTATCGGCAAACGACACCATAACAAATCCAGGAATAAAGCCAAATAAACTACCAGCAGCTAAAAAAAGAAAAATTGCAGGCAATCCGACTAAGGTTGCCAATAGATATATACCAACAAATGCAGGATAAGCTAAGTAACCAAGAGAACTAAGCCAGTTATTTGTATGAAAAAGCCATTCTTGCCAAAAAACCATAAGATATTACGTAAATAGCTGCTCTAAATAAGCTTTTGAGCAGATATGACATTGGGAATTGTCTGATTACAAATAAAAAAATTATCGAATAGAAACTAAAAGTTAATAAGTTGTTAACACTCGGAGTTTAACTTAAGAATAATAATTTCTCAACAGCCCGATTGGATTAGCTGGCAAAACACTAGCATCCTTTAAGGGGTTGACAAGACAGGAAGAGGTCTCCTCGCCCTATCTCACGCTCAACAGCGTGGTTGGATAAGAGTTGCGAAACACCAGCATCCCCCACGCTCAAAACATTATTTTATTTTATTTCCCGAATACAATCAATATGAACGTAAATCGCCGTCATTTTCTGCTTTTTTTTGGTGCTGCTGCTGGATCGCTCGCTACAGGTTCATGGTCTCAGAAAAAGATTATGCCTAATAGTTCCTCAGTTATGGCTGAAACTAATGCTAAATTTGGAACAACGACAACGAGCCTGAACTTTCAACCCGTCAAAGTTCCTCTTCCTTTAAACACAGATATATTTCCTATTGCTCAACAGCTAGAAACATATCAAAGCTATGAAGTTGCAGATGATTTGGTTCTACCTGAAGGTTTTACTTATGATTTAATTGCTGCTTGGGGCGATCGCGTGGGGGATTCTCGTTTTGGCTACAACAATGATTATCTGTCTTTGATTGAGACTGCACCCAATGAAGGCTATTTGGCAGTTAATTTTGAATATATCAGCGGCGGGACATGGATGCAAACCTATCCATTGGTGATTGGCAAACAGCTTCCTTTTGCTGAATTAATTGCTATGGCTGAAGCTACTGAAGGAGAAATAGACGCTTTTAGTCTTGAAGATAATGATTTAAAAGCAAAAATCCAAGAGGTTTCTAGAGAAGGCTTAATCGATCAGGGATTGGGAGTCATTTCTGTCAAACGTAATGCTGATGGCAAGTGGGAGAGAACTTACTCCACAGCAGATCGCCGAGTAACAGGTATTTCTGGCTTAGATAACCCCGATCAGGCTCTAAAAGCTACAGGGGCTGCGGTGGCGATATTTACTAAGCCGAATAAACTTGGTTATGAGGATAACTTGGGCGATCGCATTATTGGTACATTTCAAAACTGTGCAGGGGGAACAACTCCTTGGGGAACAGTCTTAAGCGCGGAAGAAAACTTTCAAGATCAAGTACCAGAGCCAGTTATGGCAGATGGTTCATCCTTAAACCCTAGTGAAAAGCCATTTTTAATTACCGACGACGACTTGGACGGTAGAGCTAATGTATTTGGTTTGGCGGGGAATAAGTATGGCTGGATGGTGGAACTAGATCCTGCCAATCCAGATGATTACGGCACAAAACACACTTGGCTAGGACGTTATCGCCATGAAGCCTTTGGTGTTCGCGCTGTGGCAGGGAAAAACTTAGCGGTATATTCAGGATGCGATCGCCGTGGCGGACATTTATATAAATTTATCAGCCAGTCAAAAATCCAAGATCCCCAAGATAAAAACAACTCTCGTCTTTTTGAAGCGGGAATGCTTTATGGGGCAAAATTCTCTGCCGATGGAGTAGGGGAATGGATTCCTCTCAATGCTGATACTGAGGTTAATCCCGTATCTCCTAATCAGGTTGTCGGTGGATTGGTGATGATGCCCAACAGCGATCGCACCGCAGGCGGAATAATGGAGGTATCATCAGAGGAACAATTGCAGCCCTTATCTCAATTTAAAACTTTGGGAGATTTATATCAGGGTAATAGTCCCGAAGAAACCCAAGGAGCAATTTTAATTGATGCTCACTTTGCAGCATCAGCAGCAGGAGTCACCTGCACAGCTCGCCCTGAAGACACCGAAATTGACAACAACGGCACTTTATTTATTGCTTTTACCTCTGGCTCTGCTGATGACGAAGGAGGTCCTGATAAAGCGGTTTTTGTCGGTCTCAACGGTGAAACAGATTACGAATATGGCTGGATCATGAGGCTGCAAGAAGACCAAAGCGATCCTGCTTCTCTCAGCTTTACCTGGAGTATGCTGGCTACAGGCGGCGAAGTTGCCAACGGTGGTGCTGGTTTCTCTAATCCTGATAACTTGACCTTAGATAAAAAGGGTAATCTTTGGGTTGTGACTGATATGTCTACTAGTGTTCAGAATGAAGCAATTCCCACGAGAGTAAAAGATGGAGCAAAATTAACTGGTAAAGACCTAACTGGAGCATTTGGGAATAACTCCATGTGGTATATTCCTTTATCAGGGGAGAATGCAGGAAAGTCTTATCCTTTTGCACTCGGTCCTATGGAGTGCGAATGTACTGGAATAACTTTTAATAACGATAACAGCAGTTTATTTCTTTCGATCCAGCATCCAGGGGAAAATAACGGTATGCGTCAAGATATGGCAGCAGAAGCAAGAGATTTTGAACTATTAGCTACAGACGGGACAGCTTTTAAACAACAACGCCAAGTACCTCTTGGTTCAAATTGGCCCAGTAGCAAAGCCAATCAACCACCTTTACCTGGAGTTGTAGCAATTCGTCGGCTAAATGGCAGTGAAATAGTTTAGAACTTGCGTAGTGCAGTAAATTTTGTCTTACAGTCCTCATCATAAGCCTAGAGTAAAAGTCTAATTAATCGCTATTTAACGTCAATTGAGCGACAGCGAGAGAGTTTAGTGGTTTTGTTCATAAAATCACTAAACTTTCTCTATTTTCCCGACTGGTCTACTAGACATTCTAAATTCCTAGTTAATAATGCAAAGGAATAGTTAACAAAGGTAAAAATAGTAAACATACCCAACTCCAGTACTGCCACTGAACTGAATCAACTGCCTTGGTTTCCTCTAGCAAAGAATTTATTCTTTCATTAAGGCGATCGCCTACTGTATAGTCGTTAAAATTGGCACACAAAATAGGAGAGGATTCTAAAGGTGTTTTGGCAACGGTTAACAAAGATTCTGCCAACAGCAAAAAGTCAACTTCTTGAGCAGCATGACGATCTGCTCTTAGTTCTCGAAGCAACATTAGTTCTTGCCATAAAGTTTCTGTATTAGGTAGCCAGCAGGTAAAAGATCGCAACCAGCCAAGCCAGAAAAACCAAAAGGTATCGCGATAATATACATGAGCCTGTTCATGGGCTAAAACTGCCTTTAGATGTTCTTGGTCTAAAGTAATCAGCAAACCACGACTAACCACTAATTCAGACCGCCAAAAGCCAATCTGCGCGCTATAGGGCAAATCAAGCTCAATGATTCTCGCGGTATTCCCTTCTATTGATTGTTGCTCATAGTTAGTTAGTTGATCTATCGCTTGATTGCCCTGGTAAGCTAATTTGCCCAAGCACCCTAAAGCAAAGATCAGTAAAGAAGCTGATACAGCACATCCCCATGAGCCAACCTGTATGCCAAGCATTGCACCATGACAACCCATATATAATACTGCGATCGCTGTACTCAATAGTAATAGTGCAGGAAATACCAAAACAAACAAAGCTTGATGCCAGCGTTTAGCCCATGTTCCTGTTCCAATTGGACTATGGCGCACGATCCAAGCTAGAACGATAATAATTAATACGGCGAACAGGTGCATTATGTTTGTTCCTCTCTTTGACTGCGAATGGTTTGAAGGCGGGATGCGATCGCTTCTAGCTGTTCTAAGCTGGCAGTATCTAAACTGTCAGCAAAAGAAGCCACTACGTCGGGGTTACTTATAGCGAGAAAATGATTTAGCTTTTCATAAGATTGAATTGCCTGTGCCTGTTCATAAGAAACTAAAGCTTGCCAGGAAAAAGCACGTCCTTTTTTACTACATTTGAGCCAGCCTTTTTGAGTCAAACGTCTAAGCACCGTAGTCACCGAAGTATAAGCTAGTTCGCGTTCAGGATCTTGCAAAATGAAGTCATGTACGTTTTTGACCGTAACTATCTTTAATTTCCAGACTATTCCTAGGATTTCGGCTTCAAGAGGTCCAAGAGATAACTTTTTCGGTCTGTGATGCGGTAAAGAAGCCATTAATCAAATTGATTCAAAGATATTCTACAAATTTAACTCGTTAGCTAACTTTATATTCATATATATTAAGTTTAAATTAACAAAAATTCTTAAAACCCAGATTAATTCTTGGGTTGAGCAGTATTTTAGATTTTTAACCATTATCTAAAAAGTATAGAATATAAAAAAGTTCGTCGTTGATAGTTAGTAGTCAATAAAATGGGGGTTTAGACCCAATTGCGTTTGTGGAGCCAGCAACGCGCGTTACTACAAACTCTTTGATAAACCTCTTTTATTAGCAGTAGCGAAAAAACTATTAATTAACGCTATTTAAATCTTAAAAAAAGCTGAAACAAGAAAAGATTTGGTCATTGTCCAACTCTTTACTCTTTAAGCTTAGAATTAGAAAATATAAACAAACAGCTTGATGCTTTACCGATTACGAGCAGCAAGTTTGCAAGTTCTTTACAAATTCATTTTATTAATCCAAATATGTTTTTAAATCTTTTAAAAAGCCCTATTTTGCCATGATTAATTGGTACAAACAAATATATTTATTCATAATATTAATTGGTTCTTTTTTCTGGGGACATAATTCGCTTTTGGCGACATCAAAAGCCAAAGTTATTTCTAATTCTTCTAGTAGTTATTTTACTAAAAGCAATCGGAAGATGAATATTCCTGTAGCGCAAAAAGTCGAAACTTGCGCATCAATAGATTCTAGATATAAAGAAGTGTACAGTTTTGAAACCGAAGATTACTATATTGATATTTGTCAATTAGAAGACAGCTTTTATTATCACCGTCAATCAAAGTCAGACCAAGATGAGACTATTTTAGCTCCTGCCCAAGCTGTTTTAAGCAGAGATGTTTTTCAAGCTAAATATGGCAAAACAGTTTACTTTGTCGGCAAAGACGGCGATCGCTATTATTCTACCGTGATGCAGAATAACAGTGAAATAGTTTTTGAGCCAGAACTTGAGCCACCCATATCAGTAAGTATTATTGAACCTACTGTGTCTGATGTTGGCATTAAAGTCAATAATTTAGAACAAGATAACAAGGCAAATTTGGAATTAAATAATCAAGGTATTACAGAGAAATCATTAATCTGCACCAGAAGTTTTGATTTGAATCGCGATCTTGATAGCTGGCAAAAACTAATTGGTCAGAGATTACTCCGTCCGTTAAGGGCAGAGTCGGCTCTGGGCGTTGGTCAATCAGCCGATACTGCCAATCAGTATACTGTTAACAATGATTATAACTTTTTTTACAATGGCGATGTTTCCAAAAAAGCTTTAATTGAAACCAAAGAAGGAAGGGTTGTCAATCTCAACATTGCTACTATGAGCGAAACCATTAAAGGAGCTTGTGTGCAACCAGTTGCAGAAAAACAGTAAACTCTAATATCGAGTCGAGTTCATTTTTAAAGAATAGCCAGTAGCAGACTTAGGAATATTGATTGCAGGTTTATTAACCGCCACTGCTAACATTACTGCTGAAGAATTAACCACAGCAGGAGCATCTAATTTTGCCATTTTTAAACCTGGGCTGACTCCTGGAATCACGCCTGAAATAATAGCAAATAAAGAAGCTGCGATCGCACCTCCTCCCCAAACTAATTTGCGTTTGTAAGAATGACGACGATCTACCAGTCGAAAAACTCCTTTGGTAATTTCATCTACAGACTTTTCGCAGGGTGGAGCAATAGATTGCTGCATTTGACTCTGCAAGGCTAGTAGCTGAGTATAAACCTGCTTGACTTGAGGATCTCGGTCGAGCAAAGCCTGCACCTGATTCTTTTGGGGAGTAGATAGCTCTCCATCAACATAAGCACTAAGCAATTCAAAATAATCTAGGGCTGAGTCTTCGGTTTTAGAGTCGGTTTGCTTAATATCCGACTCTAAACCTTCAAAATTAGATGTCATTTTAGCATTACCAATACAATATTTTTAGGAATTAAAGTGAGGAACAATCTATGTGCCAAAGAGCCAGCAAAACTAATCTCTCCTAAATATCAATTATTAAAGCTGGTTTATATACCAATTTACTCTTCATCTAGATAGTTTTGCAACACTGACTGAAGTTTAAGTCTGGCTCTGGCGATTCTAGATTTCACCGTGCCTAAAGACACTCCTGTAATTTCAGCAATTTCTTCATAGGCTAATCCTTCAATTTCTCGTAGGACAATGGTAGTACGAAAAGTTTCAGGTAAGGCAGCGATCGCTGTTTGCAAATGCTCATAAAACTCTCTAGTAGCCAAATCATCACTGGGACTTGGAGCATCATCAGGCAATTCCCAACTCATTTCGCCGTCTTCGACATAATGGGGAGCATCCAAGGAAAGAGGCTGACTAACACGCTTACGCTTGCGTAGCTCGTCATAAAAAAGGTTGGTAGCAATACGACTAAGCCAACCACGAAACTTAGCTGGATCTTGAAGCCGATGAACATTGCGATAGACTCTAATCCACACTTCTTGAGCCATATCTGCTCGTTCCTGCCAATCTGGAGCTAAGTGATAGAAAAGACGGTTCAAATGAGATTGATATCTGTGTAGCAATTCAGCAAATGCAGCTTTATCGGGCTGGGCATTTGCTTGACAGTAAACAATCAGGTCGTAATTAGAGAGTTTTTCAGGAGACACTAAGCATTTAGTTTCATTCACCTCAGTCTCAGACCAAGATACAGGAAGAGATAGACTCATGAACTTAATTAACCTCAGTATAGAGCTTTGGTATATCTTTCTCAAAGACTGAAAATAAATCACAAAAGTTCCAAGGCAATTTTTGACTGAGCTTTTTCTTGGTTTCTTTCCCGCAACAATGGTCTTAGACAAAGCTTGTCCTAATATTTTCTCAGCCAATTAACTAGTTTAAGAAAAATTACTGTCTTTTTCATAGCCAGGGGCATAATCTTTTAATAAGCTGCTGAGTTGATTTGCCATATTAGAATTGTTTTTAGGATTGATAGCCTGTCTTTCTGGGAAAAATTCTGGTCGGTCTAAATAGCGATTAATTGCTTCTTTTACCTGCTCTTGAATTAATGTTTGCAATTCTTGTCTTGCCCGTTGACGTTGGTAATTCGCTCCTTCTTCAGTGGTTGCATACAGGGGTGGTAAACGGTTTAGAGCATAGGCGGCAATATCGCCTACATCTAAAGAAGTATCACTAGTTTGTTCAATCTCAGCAACGCGAGTAATCGCATCGCTCAAAACTAATTCCTCCATTACATTAATAAACTGTTTGCGCGGGACGGCTACTACTTCTCCCGTCAGCAGCGCGCCCATAAGCTGATCTAAAGCTACATACTCTTCTACGGATAGTTCTGCTGCCGTGTCGCAAATTCTGCCTACTTCAGCTTCCATACTGGGAGTAAGATAGCCGTCTTGCATTGCTTGTTCGACAATCGAATTGATTCCCATAATTAAGTAAATGATGATAAATAAAGGTAAATTAAGCCAATCTCCCGCACTATCTTAGTATCTATAACTAGAAATCGAAAAGATATTTAGCTTAAAATGCGCGGATTTGCCAAATATATAGTTCATTCAATGACACCAAACCGCCAAGGTACAGGATCTACTGCTACCCCATCAACATATAAACCCCAATGCAGATGAGGTCCTGTGGAAGCCCCAGTTGAGCCAATCGTGCCAATTTGCTGACCAGCTTTGACCATTTCGCCTTCTGTCACATCAATGTCTTGTAAGTGCATAAAGATGCTTAGCACTCCTTGTCCGTGATCGATGCCGACAATATTGCCATGAACCTGAAAACCGTCTTTTTCTCTGCCTACTAGTCTGATTTTCCCTGCTGCGGGGGCAACCACAGATGAGCCATAGCCACCTGCGTAGTCTACTCCTTTATGGTAGTAATCATTAGCAAATACGCCATTATAATAACGACGGACGCCAAATACACTGGAAATCGTCCCAGCGTTGGGACGTATAAACGCTCCCTGCCAATATTTCTGCGGAGTAACTAATTTTTTAAACGCCGTTACTCTGTCTAGTTCTAGTTGAGTTGCTGGAAGACCCGCTTTACCACTAAGGGTAATACGCTGTATGGGAAAGGTGCGACTTTTTAGCCAGACTCCAAGATTGCTGGTTTGCTCATTTTCTTTGACGTGAAGAGTCATTTTGCCTGGAGAATTTAAAGGAGAAGTTGGGATCAAAGCACGATATTTGCCTTGAAGAGGAAATACAGGATAATCTTTTTGATCTACAGTAATACTTGGAGGACTACCAGGATCGTCAGGGGTTACGAGAACGGAAATAGTATCTCCCTGCTGGGGTGTTTTAGGAGATACCTGGACTTCTAAAGCTTTTGCAGGCAGGGGAATTGCCAAGCATAAAACTGTGGTGATAAGTGATAGGTTTGGTTGAAAGCGATAAGCCTGACGGCATGACTTGGTTACGCGCATATTACTGGAGATGCTATTTACAGGTAAACAGTATCTCACAGTGTATTCTAGCTTTTGATCAACCACCACTCTAAAGTATTTAGTCTGAGCCTTAAAATCGGTGGGCAAAAATTATCTAATTAAATATTACTGCTTAATTGTAGGAATTTGCCCACCCTACAGGATCCTAATTGCCTTAAATGAGCTTAATTATTGCAAATTATGATGATGGACTGCCGAAAGGTCACGAGGGTTTTGTAGGATATTAATATTGAACCAATTTTTAAGCGATCATTTACATTTACATTTAATAGTTCAGTTGAATTCTGCCTTGAAGACAATCCGAGATAACCAAATATCCTGGCTGGGATAATTCTTTCTAAAAAAACTTTATAGATGAGCATTTCTAATTCTGTTGTACGACAGTTGCTGGAAACCTGCACGAGTTGGCGACCACAAATGTATTTTAAGGCTTCTTTGACGGCGTTATCTCACGCTATGGAGGATCTGGTCTTAAATGATTCGGATACGCCTTTAGTGATTGCTAGTTTTCAACGGGAGCGTTTTTATCGTCAAGAATCTCATCGTTATAAACGTATTGCTGATAAAAGCGATCAGGTATATGTTTTAGCAGCTCCAGAAACAGAGTTTGGCGATCGCCCAGAAAAGTACGAAACTATTGCCTTTGAACCAACTGATGCTTTAGCTAAAGAGTGGCATTTAGTAATTGTTGGTCAGCACTATGCAAGTTGTCTAGTTTGCCGCGAAAAAAGCTTTTCATCTAAAGAAAAGGAGCGTAATTATGGCGCACCAATCGATGCTAATCGTCGTTTTGAGGGAATATGGACCTTTGATCGCAACGTAACCATAGAAGCAGCCAAGCTCATGCTCGATCGCATTGGTATTTATCGCCCAGAATTAGCTGCTAAAATTGCTCTGGCTCGTAAGCTATATTTATCTCCCAAAAAAGTAAGCAAGAAAAAAAGAGACATAGATTCACCTTTAACCAATCCAGATCCTTTTGTGCAAAGACTGGTTACTTATCTTCAGGCTAGTCAATATAAGTTATTAAAAGCCAATAAATCTTTAGCAGCCAAACAACAAAAGGAAATATTATTAAATTCTGTCAGCGATGCTGTAAGGCGATCGCTTCATACTAAACAAATTTTACAGGTTGCAGTGCAAAAGCTAGGAGAAGGCATTGGCGTATGTCGCTGTATTGTTTACCGTTGTCACGAAGAGGATGCCACAGCAACGGTAGATCGAGAATTTACTAGTCCAGGAATAAAGTCGGTTAGAGGGCATAAATGGCAGCTAGCTAATAATCCCTTGTTTGAAGAAGCGATCGCCACCAAAGAAACTATTAGCGTTGACAATACCCTAGAAGACGAGCGTTTACATAAAATAGCCGAGGACAAAGGGACGGGAGAGTTTTTTCAAAATTTAATTCAAAATTACTCTATTTTATCTTGGCTATTAGTGCCAATTCTTTATCAAGATAAACTGCTGGGAGTAATGGAATTACATCACTGTGAAACTAAGCCTATCGCCTGGAAAGCCGATGACATTGCTCTAGTAGATGCGATCGCAACTCAGGTGGGAGTAGCTTTAATTCAAGCAGAAGCTTATGCCGATTTGGAAGATCTCAATGAACAATTGGAGGCTTTAGACCGTACCCGTTCTAATTTGGTGGCAATTGTGGGTCACGAACTCCGTACCCCTCTGTCAACTATTCAGATATGTCTTGAAAGTTTGGCAAGTGAACCTGATATGCCTTTAGAGTTGAGTCAGATTATGCTCGATACTGCCCTTAGTGATGCAGAAAGAATGCGTAATTTAGTTCAAGATTTTCTTACTCTTTCGCGTTTAGAAGGTGGTGGGATAGAGTGGAATCTAGAAACTCTTTCTATCAACGAATGTATTGATTTAGCAGTTAGTAATGTCAAGGCGCGTAATCATGGCTCAAAGCTGCCTCAAATTAAAAACCTAACTACCCCTAAAGATTTGCCCCTGATACAGATAGATGGAGAATGGCTGGTAGAAGTACTAGTGAAGCTATTAGATAATGCCTGCAAATTTACCCAAGCTGACGGCAAAATTGCGATCGCTGTAAAAACAAACGGAGGCAATACCCTGGAAATCATGATTGCTGACACGGGCAGAGGCATAGAGACTAGCAGTTTAGAAACTGTGTTTGACCGTTTTTATCAAGAAGAAGAGTCCCTAAGACGTAGTGCAGGAGGCACGGGTTTAGGTTTGGCTATCTGCCGACAAATTGTCAAAAATTGGGGAGGCGAAATTTGGGCAGAATCACCAGGAAAAGACAAGGGTAGCAAATTTTATTTTACGATTCCCATCAAAGCCACCCGCAACAACTCAGAAAAGCCAACGCAAAAAACAGCTAAACCTACAGCTAGCAGCAAAAAAAATAACAAAAAACAAAAGAACTAACTTAAACACTCAAAAATGGGACAGAGTGCTGCTTACTTAGTCAGCTCAAGGGGGCATAACTCCGTAACGCTTCTTCGCGCTGCGAGTTAGCGTTGCTAAAAACTGTTACAGTTTTTGACATACTCACAATATTGTCTTGAACAGAATGATAGGATGCCGTAAATACCTTTAAATTGAGGATTTTTTTTAACATGGCAGAAGATATAAAGCTTTCAGGTAAAACCCCCAAGTTTGGCGGCAGCACAGGTGGTTTATTAACCAAAGCAGAAGTAGAAGAAAAGTACGCTATTACTTGGACAAGTAGCAAGGAACAAGTATTTGAAATGCCTACTGGTGGCGCAGCAATAATGAACGAAGGTGAAAACCTACTTTATTTAGCGCGCAAAGAACAGTGTTTAGCATTGGGCGCGCAGCTACGGACTTTTAAGCCGAGAATTCAAGACTATAAAATTTATCGCGTTTTCCCTAGTGGTGAAATTCAATATCTGCACCCCGCAGATGGCGTGTTCCCCGAAAAAGTAAATGAAGGTCGAGAATATAACGGCATAAAAGACCGTACAATCGGTCAAAATCCTCAACCAGCTACTATTAAATTCTCTGGGAAAGCAACCTACGAAGTTTAAAAAAAAGCAGATAAAATTAGGAAGGGCAAAGTATAGATTTATATTTCTAAACTTGTCCTCCTTTTTTTTGGAGGTTATTAGTTTCTATGGAGAAATTTTTAAAGGAAGGATTAAATAGCTGTTTCCTCATCCTTCATCCCTCATTCCTCATCCTTCAAAAACATGATCTTTCCCAACTTCGCTCAATTTACCGAACTAGCACAGCAAGGTAATTTTATACCTGTATATCAAGAATTAGTTGCTGACTTAGAGACTCCCGTGTCCGCTTGGTACAAAGTATGTGCAGGTCAACCCTATAATTTTCTTTTAGAGTCTGTAGAAGGAGAAGAAAAAATAGGTCGCTATAGCTTTTTGGGCTGCGATCCTATGTGGGTACTAGAAGCTAGAGGCAACAAAACTATCCAGACTCATCGAGATAATTCGGTTAAAGAGTATACAGGTAATCCCTTTGAAATTAGCGATCGCTGTTTAACCTCGATCAAACCAGTTAAGTTGCCACAACTTCCCCCTGGTATTGGCGGTTTATTTGGCGTGTGGGGCTATGAATTGATCAATTGGATTGAACCACGTGTACCCGTCAATTCCCCCCAAGAGGATGATTTACCTGATGGAGTTTGGATGCAGGTAGATAATCTAATTATTTTTGACCAGGTAAAACGCAAGATTTGGGCAATCTCCTATGCGGACTTACGAGATGCCGATGTTAGCCTAGAAGAAGCATATCAGAATGCGAGCGATCGCGTTACAAAATTAATGCTCAAGCTACAGCTACCTCTGCCTATAGAAGCAAAATCTCTCGAATGGAAATCTTTAGATAGTCGCAGTAGTCCTGATTCTGGGCTGGTGTACTGTAGCAATACCGATAAGCAAGCTTTCTGTGAAAACGTCTCCAAAGCCAAAGACTATATCTACAAAGGAGATATTTTTCAAGTTGTCTTATCTCAAAAGCTTTCCACCGTTTATAAAGGTCATCCTTTCAACTTGTATCGCTCTCTGCGCCTAATTAATCCTTCTCCCTACATGGGTTACTATCAGTTTGGCGATTGGCAGCTAATTGGTTCATCTCCAGAAGTAATGGTTAAGGCAGATGTTAGAAGCGATGGCAAAATTGAAGCTACCCTTAGACCCATTGCCGGAACTCGCCCCCGTGGCAAAACCAAAGCCCAAGATGAAGCTTATGCTAAGGATCTTTTAGAAGATCCCAAAGAAGTCGCCGAACACATCATGCTAGTAGACTTAGGCAGAAACGATCTTGGTCGTGTCTGTGTTAAAGGCAGCATTACCGTTAATGAACTAATGGTAATCGAACGTTATTCTCATGTAATGCACATTGTCAGCAATGTTATTGGTGAACTAGAACCTGATAAAACAGCCTGGGACTTATTAAAAGCCTGTTTTCCTGCAGGTACAGTGAGTGGCGCGCCCAAGATTCGCGCTATGGAAATTATCAATGAACTTGAATCCGAAAGACGCGGACCCTATTCTGGAGTTTATGGTTACTATGATTTTGAAGGACAGCTAAATACTGCTATTACTATCCGCACCATGATTGTTCGTCCCTACAAAGAAAATCAGTGTATGGTTTCGGTACAATCAGGGGCAGGAATGGTAGCTGACTCCGTGCCTGAAACTGAATATCAAGAAACTTTAAATAAAGCCAGGGGGTTATTAGAGGCAATTAGAAGCGTTAATTAAAGGATGAGGATATACGTCTAGTATGAATTAAAAAACCTATGAGCGAAATTTTATACGATGAAGTACCTTCTATAGATCTAAACGACTTTACTGCTAATAATCCTGAACGCAAACAAAAGTTTGTTCAAACCTTGGGTGAAGCTTACCAAAATATTGGCTTTGTGGCGGTAAAGAACCATGGCTTATCTGAAGAGTTAACAGCCAGCTTATATAGTGCAGTCGAACAGTTTTTTGCTTTACCAGAAACGATTAAATTAAATTATCAAATCAAAGGATTGGGAGGGCAACGAGGATATACCGCTAAAGGCAAAGAACACGCCAAAGGTAGAAATGTTGGAGACTTGAAAGAGTTTTACCACGTAGGACAAGAAATTGCCGCAGCAGATAGATCTAGCTTAGGTTATCCTGCTAATATATTTCCCCAAGAAGTACCTGAATTTGCCACAGCGACCGTAGAAGCCTACCGAACTTTAGAAACAGCAGGGTTGAAGATTCTTAGAGCGATCGCAATTTATCTAAAATTAAATGAGTTTTATTTTGACGATCGAGTAAGATTGGGTAATAGCATTCTCCGTGCTATTCATTACTTTCCTATAGCCAATCCCCAAGAAGTTCCAGATGGCGCAGTTCGTGCAGCAGCCCACGGTGATATTAATCTAATTACTCTCTTGATGGGCGCAAGTGCAGAAGGTTTGCAAATATTGCGCAAAGATGGCAAATGGATTTGGGTAACGGCTTTACCCGATCAAATAGTGGTAAACGTTGGCGATATGTTAGAACGACTTACCAACAACAAATTAAAATCAACTGTTCATCGGGTAGTTAATCCGCCAAAAGAACTATTGCATACTCCCCGTTACTCCATTCCTTTTTTTATGCACCCAATTTCGGAGATGGATCTTACCTGCCTGACTGACTGCATTGATGAACACAACCCTAAACGATTTGCAGACATTACTGCTGGCGAATTTTTAACTGAGCGTCTGCGAGAAATAGGATTAATAAAATGATTTCTTATTATTTAACCTGACTGTGGTATTGGACTAACAGAAAAGCTAGAACAGGAAAAAACCGATCAAAAAAGAAGTACAAAAAAAACTTATCCAATAGCCAAAAGAAGTTATTTTTGCGCTGAAAAATCTAGAAGGGAAAGACCTAGTAGCTCGAAACATTATGAGTAGTTAGATTGGATAAGTATTTCAGCGATCGCTGTTGAAAGATTAGTAACTAGAAAGCTTGCCAAAGAAGCATAATCTATATTTTATAGTCATTTCAATTAGCTTCCGCGTATTTAGGTATTGCGCAAAGCAATTTTATCGTGAGGGCGAACGATCGTTCGCCCTTACATAATTGTATGGTTTTTATTTGAAATGACTATAGTTGTTAAAGGCAGTAGAAACTAACCTCCAAACAATGCGCCGATCGCTTTGCCCATATTTTCAGGCTGCATAGCTGCTGTAGCTGCGGTTGGTTCATAGCCACAATGCACCATACAGTCTTGACATTGAGGATTACCGCTTTTTTTGCCGTAATTACTCCACTGAGTCTGTTCAATTAGCTCTTTATAGCTGGAAAAATGACCTTCATTCAAAAGGTAACAGGGTTTTTGCCAGCCCAAAACGCTGTAGCTAGGACTACCCCAAGGAGTACAGTCAAAGTCTTGGTCGCCCATCAAAAACTCTAAAAACAAAGGATTATGATTGAAATTCCATTTCTTTTTGCCAGATTTCCAGGGAGATAAGATTTCTTTAAATAAGGCTTTAGTTTGCTCTCGCTGTAGGAAACCTTCCTGATCGGGAGCCCACTCATAGCTATAGCCAGGAGAAACCATCATCCCATCGAGATTAAGAGTATCAAGATAATCAAAAAACTCCTGCATCTCTTGTGGATCGGCACCTTCAAATACTGTGGTGTTGGTAGTGACTCTAAAGCCTTGTTGTTTAGCAGCTTTAATAGCAGCGATCGCTTTAGCAAATACTCCCTGGCGATCGACACACTTGTCATGTTGTTCTTCTAACCCATCTAAATGCACGCTAAAAGTCAGGTAAGGCGAAGGCTTAAACTTGCTCAAGCTTTTCTCTAGCAAAATACCATTGGTACAGAGATAAACAAATTTCTTACGCCGTACCAACCCGCTGACAATCTCATCAATTTGAGGGTGCAGTAAAGGCTCTCCTCCAGGAATGGAAACTACTGGCGCGCCACATTCTGCTACCGCAGCAAAACATTGTTCTGGAGTTAGATTCTGCTTCAATATTTCCGTAGGATGCTGAATCTTGCCACAGCCTGAGCAAGCCAAATTACAGCGAAATAAAGGCTCTAGCATTAATACCAGAGGAAAATGTTTACGTCCCCTAAGACGTTGGGTAACTAAATACTTTCCGACCGTCATTGCCTGTTGTAGCTGAATTGCCATTACTTTAACTCCTCAAACACACCTAATTCCTCTCTATCTAATGTAGCAACTGTAGCAACTTGCGAGCAAGTTCATAACATAAACATCCGAGTCGGTTTGAATAAAAATCTATCCAAAAACTATCCGCCCCCACAGGTCGATAACGGTTAACAACAAACGTTGCTATGGCTACTTACCTGTAGGGGCGGTCTAGAGGGTCTCTTAGTCGAAACCTAACTGCTGGAAGGAACTCCAACAATGTCTACCTAGCTGTTTCCGCAGAAACTAAAGATGCGACTGTTTAGAGAACAGCCCCAGCGCGCAGCTGGCTATCATCAACTAGGAGACCCATGTTACTACTGTGTTCTGTCATGGGCATCACCTCCTGTATCCCTAAATGGTTATTAATAAATTTCGTATCTCAAATTAATATAGCTAAATTTTATAATTTCGGCAACGTTGGCTAAATCTTTGCGCCAAAAATTTGTATTCACCCCAATGAAGATGTAGATAAGAAGCGTGTAACTGCTGAATGTTCCAACCTTCTGTAAGCTGAGGGCTAGAGTTGTGAAAACCTTTTAACTGCCACTGAGGAGTAGGGGAAACAGCAGTAAGTTGAGAATGATGAAACTCATGTCCTCGAACTACTTGCTGGCTGGTTGCAATAGAACTATTTTGTAACGCCGTTGCCTGCCGATAGCCCAAAGTCAATTTTGCCTTCATGGTGACACAACTAGGTATTACGCCTACCATTGACCAAGCTTTTTCATTTAAATCGATTAACTGTTGGCAAAGATACATTAAACCGCCACACTCAGCGTAGGTAGGTATGCCAGCTTGAATTATCTGTTTTAACTCTTGTCTTACTGTCTTATTTTCTGCAAGCTGCTGAGCAAAAATCTCTGGAAATCCACCGCCAAAGTATAATCCTTGAACGTTACTAGGAATGTGGCGATCTTCTAAAGGACTCCAAAAGGTTAATTCTGCACCTAGTTCTTTTAGAAGATCTAAGTTGTCTTGGTAATAAAAATTGAAGGCTTTATCTTTGGCGATCGCAATTCTTACAGGACTTTGCGAGGTGGCGAGATGGCAAGATGGCGAGGTGACAAGGTGGCGAGGTGGCGACTTGAGTAAGGGGAATAGTTTATCCCAGTCTAAAGTTTTGGCTAGTTCAGCTAATTGAGAGAAAACGCTTTTAAGATTAGGTATTTCTGAGGAGGGAATAAGACCCAAATGTCGATCGCCAAGGGTAATTTCCGCATTACGTCTAATGACTCCTAAAATTGGCATCTCAATTGTTTTTAGTGCTGTTTCTAGTAGCTCTAAATGGCGATCGCTTGCTACCTTATTGAGAATTACTCCTGCAATAGTTACTTTTGGGTCAAGGTTAGCATAGCCAAAAGCGATCGCCGCGATCGAACTAGATAAGCGAGAACAGTCTAAAACCAAGGCTACAGGCAGATTGAGTATTCTAGCAACATGAGCGGTACTACCATAGTCATTTAAGAAATCAGTACCATCCAGGTTACGGATACCATCAAATAACCCCATCACCCCTTCTATCACTACACAATTAGCATTTTGGGTATGACGCTTAAAACAATCTTGAACATACTTAGGGGAAGTCAAAACAGGATCTAAGTTACGACAGGGTATCCCTGTAGCCGAGAAGTGAAACATCGGATCTATATAATCTGGCCCTACCTTAAATGACTGAACTCTATTTCCCTGTTGGGTAAGAAAGGCAAGTATGGCAAGGGTTACAGTAGTTTTGCCTACTCCAGAGCGATCGCCAGCAATAATTAAAGCCATGTAGTTTTATCTCGATCCCAAATTCGAATCATTAAAACATGAATTTTCCTAAAGTTTTTGGGAACTATAAAAAAAGTACAGCCAGACCATCTAATTTTAATTTCTTTTTAGCTAGCTTCCCTTAACAGTTAATTTTTAGCAAGATTATGAACAACCATCTTCAAAGTCCTCTACAAGTTATCAATGCCAAATCAAAAGAAACTTGGTCTGGTTGTATTGAAGTAACTGAACCAAAGGATGCTTCTGTTTGCTGGCATATATATCTGCTACAGGGAAAAATTCAATATATAAGTACCAATGTCGAACAGCAAACTCGCTTAAATTATCTGTGGCAAAAGTTAAAGCTTGGTTCTAGCTTTCCTGATTTATCGAGACAAAAAGTTTCCGAGTATTCTTTGTTGTGTCAACACCTAATTGATAAACAATTGTCAGAAGCAGATATCAAAAAGCTGCTTTTTATGTTTGTTAAAGAGGGGTTGATTAATGTTTTAAGCATCGAAAACACCAGTATTGAATTAAAGCCAGCTAAACGGATCAATAAATCAATTATTAGTTTTGAACTGAAAAAGCTCTACTTTCACGAGCAGGTAAAAGAGCAGATACAAGCTTGGCAACAGGTAAGAAAATATTTTCATTCTCCTATTAGCAGGCTATATCTAGATCAGAAAAACGCCTTGAGGTTCTACAAAATATGGAAAGTGCTGTTCACCAAACCTGAATTTGAGATTTTGGCAAACTCTCAAAAACTTTCTTCTTTTGTCAGCTTATTCGTTGCCAAAAGCAATCTATATGAAATAGCAACAAAAGCCAAAGTCGATACTTATTTCTTAGCTAAAAATCTTGAAGAATCGATTGAAGAAAAAATTGTTGATTTGTTACCTTTTGATGAAGCTGCTGTTAATGAAATACAAAAGCAAACTGCTAGCCAACAAGATAATATTAATCAATCATCCCCTGCTGATAGTAATGCTGCTCAAACTTTAATTGTCTGTATTGATGACAGTAAAACAGTACAAAGACAGGTGAAAATGACTTTAGAAGCAGCTAATTATCGAGTTATTAGTATCCACGATCCAACTACCGCCTTAAAAGAATTATCTCCTCATCAACCTGCGGTAATTTTTATGGATATCAATATGCCAAATATGAATGGCTATGACTTATGTAGTCTCCTGAGAAAATCACAAAAATTCAAGGAAATTCCCATCGTTATGCTAACTGGTAGAGACGGAATGATCGATCGGGTTAGAGCTAAGTTAGCTGGAGCAACCGATTATTTAACCAAGCCTTGTGACCCCAACAAATTAATTCAGTTAGCTAAAGCTTTAGAAAAATCCGTTGTGCCTGTCGTTCAATGAAGTTAGTAGTTAGTAGTTAGTAGTTAAAGAAAATTGTCTTAACTGCCTACTTCTAATGAAATGTTTAATGTTCACCCTCGACAATAATCTCAACGGGGGGAACCCTCGCAACGGTTTTGTCTCGCAATGTTCAATGTTCAATGTTCAATGATATTTCAAGCATTATTTTGGGAATTATAATATCAGCCCAATTACCAATCTTTTACATAACCTGCAAAAAATCACCTAAATATTATGAAAACCATATTAATTGTTGAAGATACCCACGCTGAAAGACAAATGAGTTCTGCTTTGTTGTCTCATGCTGGTTTTAACGTTGCTGTTGCCGCGAGTGCAGAAGCAGCTTGGGAATGGCTCAACAATAATTCTAGTCCTAATTTGATTCTGTTGGACATTGTTATGCCAGGCGAAAGTGGCTTAGATCTTTGTCGCAAAATTAGAGAACGTGATGAATGGAAAGAGATTCCCATCTTATTTTGTAGCTCTAAAGCTGAAGAATTTGATCGCTTTTGGGCAATGCGTCAAGGTGGAAATGAATATATTACCAAACCTTATATTCCCCAAAATTTAGTTGATAAAGTGAATCAGTTTGCTAGCTAAAGCAGACTTGTTTTACTTTGTGTGTGTGTAGGTAGATTTAAATTTACTTTGTGTTGATGAATCAAGAATATTTTAGCGTTCAGTTAGCCCCAAAAATAAACCTAGGAATTCCCTTAGCAAATATGGGCGCGGTAATACAGTTAGAAGTAAATAATATCTGCCCAGTTCCAGGGGTAGCTGCTTTTTGGTATGGGGTAGTAAATTTTAAAGGTTCTTTGCTTTGGGTTTTAGATAGCGATCGCTATTTTCATTTAGCTAATAAGCAAGACAAGTTGACCAGAAAGCTAACGGCTGTAGTTCTCAAGCACGATCCAGCCAAAAGCTCAAGACAGATAGCATTAGTAACGCAGCAGCTAATCGGCATTACCTCTTTAAAGGCTCAACATGAAGAAATCTCCGAGAACATATCATCTAACTTAAAAAGCTGTTGTTCTGCCAGTGTCATTACAGAAACTAAAAACACTTATATTTTAAACCCTGCCAATCTATTGCAGCAGCTACATCAACAATCAAGTTTGGTGTCTGCCTAATTACAGTAAAGCTGTAAACGTTGGTCGAACTATATATTTTAATTACTAGGAAAAATACTATGTCTGATTCGGAATTAAAACCCTTTGAAAATATTAGCGATGATATTGTCGGTAAAATTGTTGAGGCTAATACCTTGGAAAGTACGGGAGAAATAGAAAAAGCGATCGCTATTTACCAAGAAATTGCCGTCCTAGATCCCAATGGTAATTACGGTAATGTCGCCAGGGAAGCGTTGGCTAATTTGCAAAAATCCAAACCATCTTTGCTGACAAAAGAATTTCATGTTATTCCAACCGATTCTCAAGGTTGGTTTGGGCAGAATCTAAGTTTAAAACTCAAAGTCCCGTTAATGGTATTTTTCCTGAGTATCATACCAACTGTTACCATTGGTTCAACAGCCTATTACTATGTTAATCAGGCATTGCCAGAAAAAATGACACAAGAGGAAAAGTCCACAGTTCAAAAAAACTTAGGCTTAACTTTGGGACTAAGTAGTGCTGTCTTGATAGCTTTAGTCGGTTTAGTCGCCTCAGCCCTCGCAACCAAAATCACTAAACCTCTTCTAGAAGCTAGTGATGCCATTGACGAAATAGGCAAAGGGAAATTTGATGTTCGTATACCTATTACTGGACAGGATGAATTAGCTAATTTAAGCTCTAACATCAACAAAATGGCAGGACAGATTCAAGATTTGCTTTATACTCAAGAGCGAGAAGCTAAAAATCAGCAGCAACAAAGAGAAACTCTACAACAAGGGGTAATGAGTCTGCTGATGGACGTAGAGGGAGCGCAAAGAGGAGATTTAACCGTTAGAGCAGCTATGAGTGATGGTGCAGTCGGCTCAATTGCTGATGCCTTTAACTCGACTCTCAAAAAATTACAGGGATTACTGCAAAAAGTTCAAACTGTATCTGCCGATGTCGGTCAATTGTCTCTAGCTGGGGAAGGTTCGGTACGACAGCTTTCAGAATCTGCCCTGATTCAAGCAGCAGAAATCGAGCAGGCGTTAAGCAGTATCGACGAAATTAATCAATCGGTAAAAACAATTGCTGACTATGCTCAAGAGGCTGCTAAAATTGCCCGTAATGGTTCAATTCAAGCTAAAGAAGGGGATTTAGCGATGGACGCAACGGTTCACAGTATCGAAAAAATTCGGACTACCGTTGCCAATACCTCGAAAAAAGTAAAGCAGCTTGCAGAATCTTCTCAAGAAATTGCCCAAATTGTAGAAATTATTTCAGGTATTTCTGAGAAAACAAACTTACTGGCTTTTAACGCTTCAGTTGAGGCAGCGCGGGCAGGGGAACACGGAGAAGGATTTAGAATTGTTGCCGAAGAAGTCCGTCGTCTGGCAGATCGAATTACCGAATCAACCAAGGATATTCAACAACTAGTGACGGCAATTCAGCAAGATACCACTTCGGTACTGCAAGGGATGGAAACTAGCACCTCAGAAGTAGTAAACGGTAGTGAACTAGTACGCATGACCAAACTTAACCTTCAAAGTTTGGCGAACACTAGTCAACAAATTGATGATTATTTAAAATCAATTTCTACCAACACCACAAAGCAAACTGATAATTCCAAGCAGGTCAATGAAAAAATTAATGGTATTGCTCTAGTAGCAAAAACTAATTCCACTGAAGCCCAAAACGTGGTGAAATCACTGAAAACTCTGGTTCAAGAAGCAGAAACTCTCCAATCGTCGATATCGCAATTTAAACTTTAAGCTTAAGAAAAGCTTCATAGCTTTAAACAAACTTTTTATTACCTAACTAATCTTACCAAGGCGCAGTCTTATCCAACATGAGTTCCCAGTTAGACCCTGAAATTCTCGCCGCTATTACCGCCGAAGCCCGCCAGTGCTTTTTAGATGAAGATGCTCCCGAATATCTTCAGATGCTCGAACAAGGTTTACAAGATCGTGCCGATCCTAATTTTACTGATTTATTGCGGGCTGCCCATTCTCTTAAAGGGGGAGCAGGTTTAGCTTGTTTGACTAGCCTGCAAAACTTAGCTCATAAATTAGAAGACGTGATGCTAGGGATTCAGGAAGGAAAAATTGCCGAACTAGATTTGGCTTGGGCGTTAGTAGAAAAAAGTATTGACGAAGTAGGCTATATTTTAAGTCAGGCTCGCACGGTAGATAATGCGATCGCCAATCCTGAATTAATTACGGCTCTAGAGTCTTTGGTCGGCTTTAGTTCAGATACCCAGGAATATTCTGAATATTCTACTGGGGAAAGTGACGACAATAGTAGCCAAGATGCCCTGGTTTACAGTACCTTGACCGTAGACTTAGAAAATAGCTTTGTGGTTATTGAAGAATTAGAGCTAGATACCCCCGAAGAAGTTATTGAGTCTCTTTTGTCAGGATTTGCTGATGAATGTACGTTCTTGGCAGAAACTCTGGATTTATCCTGGTTAGGAGAAGTTGCTGCACCAATTACCGAGACTCTACAAGAATCGGATGCGGTTGAAGCATTGTTACTAACCAAAGAAATTATTACCCAGCTAAGAACTGAGATTGCAGATTATCTCAGCAATATTGATGTTAATCAAGAGTCTGAACCAGAAACAGCAAATAACTATGAATTTGTCGCCAACACTCTTAATCAGGATTTAGAAGACTTATGCCAAGGGATCTTAGACTTAGCTTTAGATACGCCAGAAGAAGTTATCAATGAGGCGGTGACTGGCTTTGGGGATGAATGTACTTTTTTTGGGGAAACTTTATCCTTGCCTTGGTTAATTGAAGCGGTATCAGAAATCGGCACGCTGATAGCTGAAGCCGATCCTCTAGAAGCTTTATTAACAGTACAGGAATTAGCCCAGCAGATTCGTCAACGGCGCGATTCTTATTTAGAGAATTTGACAGGGGTTAATGAGCAGGCATTGATTGATAGTGAAGAAGATGCAGAAGAATTATATAGCGAAGATGTAGAGCAGGAATTAGACGAAAATGAGGAACTAGATGAAGCAGGATTTTTTGGCTCTGAAGATGAAGAGGATGAGGCCGCACCAGCTACCGTAATGTTTGCCCCTGCTGAGGTGTCCGCAGCTAAAATGATTACCAAAGTAGCAGAAGAATCTAAAAAGCCTGCTGCTAATCAGCTAAAAATTCCCTTAGAAAGACTACAGGACATGACCAACAACGTAGAGGAGTTGATTTTGACCTACTCTCGTTTTGGTCGCCAACAACAACAGTTAAACCAAGCAAATCGTCGCTTGCGATCGCTGACCCGTCAGTTTGAACCGATTCGAGAGCAAATTCAGAATTTATACGATCGCCTGGCAATTGGTTCTGGTGATGTATCCCCAACCATAGGTAATGCTCAAAAAGCTAACGAAGGCTTCGATTCTTTGGAAATGGATCGCTACACAGATTTACACAGTAGCCTGCAATTGTTTCAAGAATTAATGCTCCAGATCCAAGAAACTCGCACTGACATTGATTTTGTCGAGCGAGAGTTTGCTGAAGATATTGAACAAACTCGCAATAATCTAGACAACCTATATTCTGAAGTTACTGATTCACGACTAGTTCCTTTTGATTTGTTAGCTAAAAGGTTTGTTCCCCAAATTATTGGCTTAAGTCAACGATTTGATAAGCTAGTTGATTTAAAAATTGAAGGAAAAAATACTCCTGTCGATCAAATATTACTCGAACAGCTACAAACTCCCTTAACTCATCTGCTCAATAACGCTTTCGATCATGGTATCGAGTCCAAATACGAGCGTCTTGCTGCTAAGAAACCAGAAACGGCAATTATACAGTTAACTTCCAAGCTACAAAGAAATAGCTTAGTAATTACGATCAAAGATGATGGAGGAGGAATTAGTATTGAAAAAGTCTACAATCGTGCAGTAGAGAGAGGAATTTGTCCTCCCGAAAAATCAATTAAAGACTTTCAGCCAGGAGAAATTTTAAACTGGATTTTTGAGCCTGATTTTTCTACCGCAGCCAAAGTTAGTGATATTTCTGGTCGAGGTATGGGGCTAGATATTGTCCTCAATTTAATTCGTCAATTGAAAGGTCAATTACAGATCCAAACTGATGCTGGTTTAGGCACGACGTTTACAATCACCTTACCTTTAAACCTCAGCCTACAGTCTTTGTTACTGGTTCAGCTACAGAATCAAATTATAGCTTTTCCTCACACTAGCGTTTTAGAAATACTGCCCTATCGGGAATTGGACTTTACCGATGAGCGGAAACAATATATCAATTGGCACAATCGAGTTGTTACCTTAACTTCTGCCTCTAATCTGTTTCCCTGTCCCAGAGAACCTTTTCAACTGAGCTTAGAGAAAGTTGCGATCGTTTTAGAAACAGCCTTTGAACCTGTGACAATTGTGGTAGATGCCATTGTCAAAGAAGAAAAATTGATTATTAAACCTTTTGATGAAACTATTCCCGTACCAGCTTATATGGTAGGCTGTACTGTACTAGGCTCAGGAGAAGTAATTCCCGTAATTCTGCCTCAAGGCTTGGAGCAAAGTGCTGTTACCACAGGTTCACTCAAAGCAAAATCCGTTACTCAAGCCAGCAACACCTCTACTATCTTAATTGCCGAGGATTCTATTGCTACGAGAAAAATGTTGGATAAAATATTAACTGCTGTTGGTTACAAAGTAATTGTATGCCGTGATGGACAAGAAGCGTTAGAGCAAACAGAACAATATACAGGCAGAATCGATTTGATTGTTTCCGATGTGGAAATGCCTCGACTCAATGGCTTTGAACTATTAGCAAAAGTCCGCGCCCAGCCCGCTTTTAAAAATACGCCAGTAATTATGGCAACTTCGCGTACAGGCGATCGCCATAAGCAAGAAGCTAAACGATTAGGTGCAACAGACTATCTGGGAAAACCCGTTCAGCCACAAGAATTAATTGATACAGTAGCAGCCTTGTTAGCACGCAGATAGTGCCATTTTCGGCTAGTTTAAATCATGGTTTTAGCGATTGATGTTCAATGTAACTATATTATTAACGCGCTTAGTTAAAGCGATCGCAGTGAAGTTAAATATTAATAAAGAGGCGAGAAGTAATAGCGAGGTAGCAGTCGGCGATCATGCAGAACCCTGTGGCATGACTACCAGTTTACTACCGAACAAGGACGCATTTTTGTTGCGGAGTCTCCCACTGACTTAGAAAAACAGTGAGTTTCTTAGTTTGCTAAACGCAGCATAATTAAGTGGTAGTCAAACTATAAATAAACAAAAGCAGTTCATTGAAAAACTATAAAATTAATTAGATTCATAATATTGTAACGACAATTTGTAGTTACAATATAGAATATGCAATTTGAATAGGATAAATCAAAACGAATTTCTAATCTCTGTAAGCACGGTATAGATTTTCTAGATGTTCCGCCAGTTTTTAACGGAGCGATCCTAACTATTGAAAACGACCGATTTGATTATGGAGAAGAAAGATTCGTAACTTTTGGTTTGCTTCAAGGGCGCGTTGTTGCCATTGTTCATACAGAAAGTGAAGATCTCATCCGCATCATTTCACTCAGAAAAGCAACTAAATATGAACAAAGAACCTACTTCGAGCAAATCTAAAACAGACTGGAACAGGCTCGATCTTATGACTGACGAAGAGATCGATCTATCCGATTGTCCTGAGATTACGCCAGAGCAATTTGCCAAAGCATTAGTCAGAAAGGGTTTACCTCAAGATCGAAAGAAGTCTCAAGTTACTTTGCGAATCGATCGCGATGTTTTAAATTGGTTCAAATCTCAAGGTAAAGGCTATCAGACTCAAATTAATAAGTTACTACGAGCGTATATGGAAGCTCATAATCCTCGAAGTTAAGATTAGGCAAAAAAACAGTTTGGCGACAAATGAATGACTTGTATACAAAACTTAGGTCAAAGACTCCATGTCCAATCGCTAAACTATCGACGTTAAAGCTTATGAAAGAATTACAAGATATTGTTATAGTTTGGAAACAGCTTCAAGAGAGACAAACAGCAGCTTTAGCAACTTTAGTTAAGGTAGAAGGTTCAGCATATCGTCGTCCTGGAGCGAGAATGTTGATAACCTCCGATGGTCAACAGGTAGGAACGATTAGCGGTGGCTGTTTAGAAAGCGATGTTGTAAAGCGATCGCAGGTCGTTCTCAAAACTGGCATACCTAGCCTGGTTAAATATGACACTACTGACGAAGATGACCTAATCTGGGGTTTGGGCTTGGGCTGTCAAGGTGTAGCCTATATTCTCATTGAGCGATTGAATGCAGAACAACTAAATGCTTTAAGCGTCATAGAACGGTGTTTATCGACTAGACAAGCAGGTGCGGTAGCAACTGTATTCAACGTAGAGACGACTGAAGTAAAAAAGAATATTAACCGCGTTTTACTTTATCCAGATGGCAGTATCGTTTCTAATATTAATAATTCAGAATTAGAAGCGATCTCCAAACAAGATCTTCAATTGGTATTACAACAAAAAAAGTCTAGATCGCGAGCTTATATACTAACCGAGGAGACAGCAGAAGTTTTTCTAGAAGTAATTATTCCACCAATTAATTTAATTATTTTTGGTGCGGGTTTTGATACGCTACCCGTAGTTCATTTCGCCAAAGAATTAGGCTGGTACGTCACTGTCATCGATCCTCAAGCACGCCCTCAGACAAAAGAACGTTTTCAAGAATGCGATCGCGTTATCCTGGGAACTGCCGATGAAGCCATTTCCCACTCCCGTGTTGATTTTAATGACCAAACCGTAGCCGTGGTAATGAGCCATAATTATCTCTACGATCTAGAATTCTTGCAGGCTATAAATACTATTGACTTAAAATATCTTGGTATTCTCGGCCCTAAAAAAAGAACTAATAGATTACTACAAGATTTGAAGTATGAGGGACTTATCGATCGGCCTAAGCAATTATATAGTCCTGTAGGATTAGACATAGGTGCAGATAATCCCGAAGAAATTGCCCTTTCGATCATTGCCGAAATTCAAGCCGTTAGCCAAAATCGCCAGGGTGGATTTCTTAAAAACCGTATTGCACCAATTCATTCTGACGCGCCGAACTATGTTTTGAGTAGGGAGTAGGAAGCAGAAAGTAGCTTGTAAGCTTCTCTATTTCCTCTACCTGTAATATTTCCATCAATTCAATCAGGTGTTTAGAATCTAGTTTCATGTCATACTCGACAGTTCTTTTAACGGGACGGGTCTTATACTAAGTTGCGCTCATAAAGACAATATTGTCTCGCACAAAGGCGTGAAGAGCTAGTGCGATCAATCGCCACAGTTTAAAGAACTGAATCTAACAGCAGCACAAATCTTTGCCTCAGCCAATGTTAATACTTAGGATAGATAAATTTCTAGTTGCCCTAAGAGTAAATAGAAATAATTCAATTGAAAATTAAAGATTGCTCGTGAAATATAAACAGCTAGGTAGAGATCGCCAGATAAGTGCGATCGGTTTAGGTGCAATGCCGCTATCAATATCAGGTCGTCCGCCAGAATCAGAGGCAATTTCCGTTATCCATAAAGCTCTCGATCTTGGCGTGACTTTAATCGATACGTCTGACGCTTATTGCCGAGATGAATCCGACAAACATCATAATGAAAGCCTGATTGCTAAAGCACTGCAACAGTATTCAGGAGATACAAGTTTGGTTACGGTTGCCACCAAAGGGGGTTTGTTGCGTCCTGAAGGCAGATGGACTCAAGACGGCAATCCAGATCGCTTACAGAAAACCATTCGCGAAAGCCATGTAATTCTGAAGGGTTCTGAACCTATCGATCTTTGGCAATATCATGCACCAGATACCAACTATACAATTGAAGAAGCCCTAACTCCAGCAAAAGAAGCTGTAGAACAAGGATTGATACGCTACGTTGGCGTTTCTAACTTTACTGTCGAACAAATTAAACAGGCTCGTCAAGTAGTAGATATTGTCTCTGTACAGAATCAATACAATCCCTGGCATCGTCAACCCGAATTTGATGGGGTGTTAGATTATTGTGCAAAAGAAGGATTAATTTTCTTTCCCTGGAGTCCTCTAGGAGGAAGCAGTCGCGTTAGTCGTTTGCAGAATATTCAAGTTATTGCCGAGTTGGCTAAAGATAGAGAGGTTTCGGTTTATCAAATAGTTTTAGCATGGTTGCGAGCCAAATATGACTGTATCGTGCCGATTCCTGGTGCGAGCCATATTTCTAGTATCGAAGATTCGGTTAAAGCAGTAGATTTGGAACTCTCTACTGAAGAAGTAAAACGAATCGACGAAGAACTGTCTTAATAATAAAAAAGACAGATTGCGAACAGCCGTTCGCCCCTACAATCAATCTGTAGCGGACACAGTTAAAGTTGAAAAAGGTTTTTAAATTATTTTACTAATTGGTACAATACAATTGACATTGTACCAAAAGGTTTAATAGAAAATGAATGAAATAGAACAACGCTTACCACTTCCCCCTTTCAATCGAGACACAGCAATTCAAAAAGTGCGAATGGCAGAGAATGCCTGGAATACTCGCAATCCTCAACAAGTAGCATTAGCTTATACATTTGATAGTGTATGGCGTAATCGTGACGAATTTTTTCAAGGTCGCGATAAGATAGTAGAATTCTTGACACGAAAATGGCATAAAGAACTAGATTATCGGCTTATAAAAGAGTTGTGGGCATTTGACGACAACAAAATAGCAGTACGTTTTCAGTATGAATGGCATGATGATTCAGAGCAATGCTATCGCGCTCATGGAAATGAATTATGGGAATTTGATGAAAATGGCTTGATGTCTCGTCGAGAAGCGAGTATTAATGACGTTAAAATTAAAGTAGAGAAACGTAAATTCTTTTGGTCGGGAAATATAAGACCAGAAGACCACCCAGGTTTAACGTAATTAGGTCTTGAAAATTATGCCTGCACCCAAAATTGACAAAGCGCGAGCTATTGCAGCTATAGCTGAGTTATTTAGGGAACAAGGTTATCATGGCACATCCTACGCTCAAATTATGAAGGCTTCTGGTTTAGGAAAAGGAAGTCTTTATAATTATTTTCCAGCAGGAAAAGAAGATATTGCCAAAGCCGTATTGAAACAGATTGACTGCTGGTTTGAAGAAAATATATTTGCTCCCTTAGATACAAATGATGTCCCAGAAAAAGTCTTAGGTAAGATGTTTACAGCAGTCGATACATATTTTGATAGTGGACAAAGAATCTGTTTATTTGGAGCTTTTGCTCTTTATGAAGCTAGAGAACCGTTTTCATCTGAGATTAAAAGCTATTTTAAACGATGGATTGAGGCTATTACTACTTATTTACAGAACCAAGGCTTGTCAGAAAAAGAAAGCCGACACTTAGCACAGTGTTCGATGGTGGCAATTCAAGGTGGACTTGTAATGGCACAAGCTACTGATGATACAAATGTTTTTACCCAGGCAACCTCAAAAGCTAAAAATATGATGCTAAAAGCTTTAAAGTGAGTGTGAGGATCGCTAATCAAGTCGAATTTGATTGAGAGCTACGCCCTGAGCGATCGCTTCAAAATCGCGATCGATATGTATCAGCAGCAATTTATGCTCAATAGTCAAAGCTGCAATTAGGCAATCAATAGTATTACGAACCGTAATTCCCTGACGACGAAGCTCAAAATAAAGACGAGCTGCTTGAGTCCATGATTGGAGGCTAGGATTAATATAGTTTTGAGTTTCCAGGTAACTATTTAGCTGCGACCATTCTTGTTCGTTTCTACAACCTTGCAATAACTCAGTTTGGGTAAATCGAGATAAATAATAATCTCTGCCGTCAATAATCTCCGTTAAAGTCTGCTTAAAATCGTTGTTCTCCTCACGAAATAATTTAATCCAAACCGAAGTATCAATTAACAACATGGTTAATTGCCTCTTAAAGACTTGTAATCATAACCTTCATGAAATTGAATTTTTCCACTTAACTCAAGCAGGTCTTTTTTCTTTTTGGCTTTGATAAATTCTTGTAGAGCCAAATGAACCAGTTCTTTTTTAGTTCTCACATTAGTTAGACTAAAGGCTTCTTGCATTAATTCATCATCAATTTCAATATTAGTTCTCATAACCGCAACAATGTGTATGTATATGCACATCATACACTCTAGGAAGAGCAAAATACCTCAGATTTATCAATGTTTTATAGGTCAGGTAAGCGAATTTGGGGGTTGTTTACCAGCAAAGACAGCATCTAAATTATCTAGCAGCAAAAAACCCATTTGGGTGCGAGTTTCTAACGTAGCACTGCCAATATGCGGTAAGAGAAATACATTGGGTAAAGTTTGATAAGCAGAATTGATTTCAGGCTCTCCCTCAAATACATCTAAACCAGCAGCTTGAATTTTGCGCGATCGCAATGCTGCAATTAAATCTTCATCCACTATCAAACTACCACGGGCTGCATTAACGATAATCGCCCCATCGGGTAATAATTCAATTCGTCGAGCATTAAGGAAATGTTCGGTTTCGGGAGTGGCAGGACAGTGAAACGAAAAGAAATCGCTTACTCTTAATAATTCTTCTGGATCGTCGTGAAAAATTGCTCCTCCTTCTTGTTCTGGCGAAAGCCGATGACGATTACTGTAATGAACTTCCATTTTAAACGCTTTAGCTCGTCGAGCAACTGCCCTGCCAATTCGTCCCATTCCCAAGATACCCAGACGTTTCCCCGTAACTTGCGTACCGAGTAGTTGAGTAGGATGAGGATCTCTCCATTTGTCCTGACGTATTAACTGTTCTCCCTCATGGGCGCGACGGGCAGCACATAACAGTAATAACCAGGTTAAATCTGCTGTAGCGTCAGTTAGCACATCGGGAGTATTAATTACGTAAATGTCACGCTTTTTGGCTGCTTCGAGATCGATGTGGTCGTAACCCACGCAGAAAGTAGCGATCGCCTTAATTGATGCTGGTAATTGAGCGATCGCTTCTGCATCAAGAGAGTTTTGTCCAGTGATGATTAAAGCATCTGCTTCTTGGCTACCTAGCAATAACTCTTCTATAGAATAAGGATGATCGTCTTGATTCAAACAGGGCAGATAATCTTTTTCTAAACGTGTTTCTACAGCAGCGGGTAACTTGCGGGTAACTAGCACTGTCGGTCGAGTATTCATAAACATTTATCATTGCGAGACAAAACCGTTGCGGGGGTTTCCCCCGTTGAGGTTATTGTCGAGGGCGAGCATTTAACAGTGAACAATGTTCACTGTTAAATTTGTTGTAAAAAATTGGCTTCAATGGTGACTAAACTTTTGGTAAGTCCTTGGTTAACAAAGTTTTCCAATATTTTAGATGACAAGTTAGGTAAAAATTTACTGGTAGAAATTTCTATGTATCCTTGAGTTTGCAGTTGATAAAAAGTAATTTGATGATTTTTCCAGAACCAAACTTCGTTAACGCCTATGGCTTGATATTTATCGAGATCGTCAAAGCTACCACTAGAAAATATAACTTCAACCGCCAAGTCAGGAATATCTTTGTCAGTATCAAAAGCAAAACTAACGTCTGGCTCTTTTCCCGCTAATGGTTTATTTTGTAATCGAGTTGAACCCAAGGGAAAATAGGATAAATTGTACTTTCTACAGTAAGTAAACACCAAAATAGCAATGGTTTGGGCAATTCTCTCGTGATTCTTGCTAGGAGACACTAAAGTAATTACTCCATCAAAATAAGAAACTCTGTAGCCTGGGTACTCTTGGGAATTAAATTTTTCGTAATCTATCCAAGTCATTCCTGCCAAACTCAAAGTTTGGTCTTGTCTTTGAAGACGATCGCTATCTAAGGGAAGCTTGGCATTTATCAACATAACCTATTTGAATGTAATTAATTACCTAATTCCTTCGGAGTTAAGTAGCAGCCGCGTGGAGTTCGCGCAGATAGCAATTAAGAAAACTCCGAAGTTGGTATAAAGCGCAGAGCCTGAAAGGCTCAGATCGTCGTCGAAGACGACTGGCAACGCTTGCGCGTTGCGCTCTTTAAAGACGAAAAAAAATAAAACACATTTCTTTGTTTCAATCCTCTTGTTTTAACGAGAGGTAAAATTGCTACTTGCTCCTTGCTATCTGCTACTTTTGAAATATATATCTAAAAGTTTGAAGTGTTTGGTTACTAGGTTACTATTTTAGAGCTTAATACTATTTCACTGCTCAGTGTTTCGGCAAAATAGCGATCGCAATTTTGCCCGCTGCGTGTTCTGTTTCGCTATAGGCATGAGCATCAGCAATTTCTGAGAGCGGATAGGTGCGATCGATGATGGTTTTAATTTTACCTGCTTCAATTTGTCTTGCAAGATAAACAAGATCCTCTGTATTGGATTGAAGCATAATTACTTCTGCTTTTTGGTTGGGCATGAGATTCTGTTCCCATTCTGCTAACTTGTCATCGGGGGTTGGCTGAGTCGTAATATAGACTCCATCGGGTTTCAAGACAGACTTACATTCAGGTGGCGTACGATTGCCAACCACATCAAAAACAATGTCGTATTCGACGTTATCTTCGGTGAAATCTTGCTGCTTGTAGTCAATAAGGCGATCGGCACCCAAGCTTCTTACCATTTCGACATTGCTACTGCTGCAAACTCCCGTAACCTCTGCCTTTAATGCTTTAGCAATTTGAACGGCAAAAATACCGACTCCTCCCGAAGCACCGTTAATTAATACCTTTTGTCCCGCTGCTATGTTGCCTTTGTCTCTTAGAGCCTGTAGTGCAGTCATCGCTGCAAGAGGTACTGTTGCTGCCTCTTCATAAGACATATTGTTCGGTTTGGCAGCAGCAATTCTCTCAGAAACCGCAGCATATTCGGCATAAGCACCACCCGTTGACTGATCTAAACGAGCATAAATCTGCACGCCTGGTTGAAACTCTTTAATGCGATCGCCTACTTCAATAACTTCACCCGAAACATCGTATCCTAATAACATGGGAAATTCACTGCCCGAACGATTTTTCAGCAGACCTTTTCTAATTTTCCAGTCAATGGGGTTAATACTGCTAGCATGAACCTTAACTAGCATTTGGTCTGGTTCGATCTGAGGTTTGGCAATCTCTTTAATCTGTAAAACTTCAGTAGATCCATAGCGATCGATGATTGCTGCTTTCATAAATGTTAAATCCGTTTTCTTGAAACAATACGTTTGATAAGTCAAATAAGATATGATGCAATACTGTTCGGTTAGTCGCTCAAGTCTGGGGGACTTCTCTGAATCTAGCTTCCCCAAAGTTGAAGGCAAGGGGGCTTAACCGAACATTATTAAAATATGAGGGATGAGAATTGAGGATAAAAAGCAACTTCTTTCCTTCGTCCTCATAATTCATCTTTTAGGGGCGAAGCCTCGATCACTCTCCTTGATATCCTTGTATGTATGACTCGGCTGTCTTCATCATTCTGTCGGAATTGCTTGCTTTTGCTAATGTTGTTGCACTAGCAGAAGTCAGAATTAAACCAAAGATTACTTTAGCTGTCACATCTAGCACTGCATAGAAAAACGCCTCCCATGCTGTGCCAATAATTGTAATTCCCTGCGCTCCTAAGATCCAGACAATTGGGTAGCAAATCCACAATACAACCAGCAGATTACGCATAGTAGAAAACAGCTTGCTTACTTTGTCGTCACGACGGCGAGCCGTAGCACTATATTCGCTAAACAAAGCCCACAGAAGAGCCACAAAAGCCCCGCAACTAATTACATACCAAATAAAATCCTCTGGAGGAGTTGTCAGCGAGGCAATAACCCCCGTGACGATCATAAAAATATCTGCACCAATAACTGCGCCGATCAATTTTGGTCGCGCGCCTGCTAAAATTCCTAGATCGAGAAGCAGCAGTGGTGTAGTTACAATCCAGTCTAGATAGCGTCCCCAGTATACCTCTTGACCACCTGCTAGGGTGATGGTGTGACCGAGAGCCATTGAGAGATACATACAGGCAGCCCAAAGACAAATAAAGAAGCTTATCATGCTAAACTCCATGCCTTCTCTGTGACGGTGAGAGATCGCTCTTATGCCTAAAATTACGAACCCAATTACCATGCCGATAAAAGCTACCCATAGCCAAATTTCTGTCCAACCTTGGGGCATTATTTTTCTCCTATTTTTTCAACTTTAAAAATGACTGAAACTATATATATTCAGTCTCTAGATAGACTATATTTATTGTGTTTTAATAAACTTAAGTCAGAGATACTTTGCTTTATAAATTTAATTATAGTTTGCAAATTATTCTTCTTTCTTTGGATAGATATAGCAATCCTAAATTATTTAAAAATAAAGAAGTTAAAACGGATTTAAGTACTATGGTTATTGTTCAAATGTTTCTGTACGATTTCAAACATAAGTATTAATTTAAAACATTCAATATTCAATTAATAGCCTAAAGTAAAGCGCATCCTCGGCAACCAAGAGGGGTACTCCCCGCAGGTACCTCAGCGGAGAGAACCCTTTACCAAGCTCCTTTGGAGCAAAAGTAACAAGTAGCAAGTAGCAAGTAGCAAGTAAATAGCTCCGAAGATGGTATAAAGCCTCCTCATGAATGAGGAAAATATGAAATTATATTTCAATTGTTGAATCCTCTTGTTTTAACGAGAGGTAAAACTTGCTACTTGCTACTTGAGCGCAAAGCGCGGTACTTGCTACTTGTGAAAACGATTTTCCTCGCAAATATAGCGATTTTCAAATTAGTCAGGTACAAAGTAAATCGCTTTAAGGCAGAAAGGCTTGTTCGCCGCAGCTAGGCAGAAGTTAGATGTACTTCAGTAAACTGAGAAACGCTATAGTCGGTTTACATTAGCTATGCAGGGGCTTGAAGCTGATAGCTGATAGCTTAATCGCCCTAAGATGCGGGACTTTAAACCCATTACTAAATGGTAAATAATGAGCATCTATTACTCTAGACTGATGAAATAATTTTCTACTTTTAAATAAGCTAGTAAAGGCATAGATTAGTAATTGATTATGAAAGTCGCGTAGTTCACAAGCTGGCACTACTAACGGTCATGTTTATCAAGAAAGATCGTATACCAAGCATTTTCTAATGATTCAGCTTCAGGGAGACATTTCAACTAATCGTACGCCACTTAATGTCTCTTTTATTTATTTTGCGATCGCAAAACACAACTTTAGTCTTCTCGCCAACAATTATTTATTTAGTTTTAAATTTTAAATAACAATTCAATGAAAAAAATTAGTCACCAAAATCTTCAATGTCAAATAACCAATTTGATTTCTATTGTTGAAATGTACATTCCTTTAATAGAAGAGATTGATAAAAGCAAACATAAGTTAAGCGCACTTCCTACCGAACTAGATAGTTTAAAGCAACAATTGGAGTTTTTAAAACTACAATCATCTCAAACAAACTTCTCTGATTCACAGAATTCTGTTTTGCCATCGCCAATTAAAGAAACAGATTCTAAATTAGATTTCTTAGTGGATGATTTGGAAGGAATATTTGTTTACCTAACTACTTTTGAATCTAAGCTCAAAAATATAATTGTTTTAAAAGAAAGGCTGGAAGCCGTACAAGAAGAAAGAATTGGTGGCTTTACCCCAGAACGTATTTATAGATTGCTTGCAAGAAAAGAGCAAAACTCACACCATGATAATATCCCATCCCATAAAAACTTCCGCTCTCAGAGTTTATGGCAGAAAATAGCTAACTACAAATATTCAAAAAATTTAGCCATAGGTACAGCTTTAATATCGGGAACTATCTTATTTTTTAGTATAGTTTCTTATTCCTCAATGAACCAAAAATCAATCAACAATAATACTGCTCATGAAATTAAACAACAAACTTAATCCCGATAGAAGTTATCACGAAACAGCCCATAGCATTCGCAAGCAGAATTTTCTAAAGCAGACCGAGTTAAAATAGTAATTTTGCCACGAGCATAACGAATCAATCCTGCTGATTGAAGAATACCTGCGGCTATGGTTACGCCCGAACGACGAACCCCTAGCATACTACTAATAAATTCCTGAGTCAGAGGCAATTCATTAGATTGAGTTAAATCCTGAACCGTCAGCAGCCAACGAGCCAGACGCTCTTCTATTGTATGATGACGGTTACAAACTGCTATTTGGGCAGTCTCATTTAGTCTAGTCTGGGTGTAGTTAAGCAACACCCTTTGCAACTCTTCTCCTCGGTCAAACTCCCTTTTTAAAACGATAGCAGAAATCTTCAGAGCATGATCTGGTACTTGAACTATGGCACGGTTGGCACTATAACCATTGCTGAGAATAACTGGAAGACCAACAATTCCCGTCCCGCCGATTATACCAATTTCAGTAGTCAGACCGTCGCTGAGAATGTTAACCACAGAAATCAACGCGGTATTGGGGAAGTAAACAGTTTCGATCTTTTCTGAAGCTTCGTATAAAACAGTTCCCAAAGTCAGAGAAGCAGAAGTTAAGTAAGGCTTTAGACGCTGGTATTCAATTTCTGGCAAGGCAGCCAGAAGACGATTAGCTGAATGCGAATGGTCTTGAGACAAAGGAAAACCTCTTTATTAATTGTGCTGCTGCTAAAAAAGCTAACGGCACAAAAAGGAAAACAAGTTTAAATTCCTATGTCGCCAAATTTTATAAGCATAAAGATCGTAACTCAACTTCGTTGAGTTACGATCGCAAAAAAAATAAAGCTTACTTTTCAGGCTTTTCTAAGTAATCTTTGACTGGCTAACTAATTCCCAGTCACAAATCTTGGCTATTTGGGAATCTAGATTAATAACATCAAAAGGCTTAATAATTATTCCTTCAGCTAAAGTAGTTTTTAATTGAGAAAGCATCTTTTCTTGGGTCAAAGCTGTCATAAAAACGATCGGAATCGAACAGGTAAATAAATTAGACTTTAAAATTTCATAGACAGTTAGTCCGTCTAAGCCTGGCATGATTAAATCTAAAAGAATCACATCGGGACGTATCGATTCTGCCTTAGTTATGCCTTCTATGCCATCGATCGCCGTTAAAACTTCCCAGTCTGGATTCATCTCTAAAGCCAACTTAACTAATATTCTGTTGTCTTCATTATCGTCAATAAGCAAAAGCTTTTTAGTAGCTATATTAACATCTCGCTCGGTAATAGTCGATAACCTACTAACTTCAATTCTGGTTGGTTTTTCCTATCGTCTCTGTACGATTTCAGACATAGGCGAAAACTTAATTTGATAACTGACCTGGGGCGCATTTAATCTATAGTCATTTTAAATAGCAACCAGATTATCTCTGAAAAAAGTAGCAAGTAGCAAATAATATTCAACCTAACAATCAATACAAAACTACCATAAGGAAATTAATTGGAATGACTATAACTGCTGTGACGAGGTGACGAGGAGCAGTGTTACTTCTTACTTTTTACTGTCTTGGTGCGCGTTCCCTTGCGAGGCAGCACGGTCTTGAGGGTTTCCCTCATAGAGTGACTGCCGAGGGCGCGCCTGACGGCGACGCGGGGTCGCACCGCTTTTTACTTTTTACTTCCCAAAGTCCCCAAGCCTCACGGATCGATGAGTGCATAACATCAGATACTAAATATATTTTTCCCACTCATCAAATAGTCGGAGAATTATCCAGGTAATTAAAGCTCCTATCAATCCTAGAAGCCACAAGCCACAGCCTACAGTAATACCAAGAGCAGCCGAAACCCAAATTGCCGCCGCCGAAGTTAAACCTTTAACTTTAGACTCTCGTAAAATAGTTCCTCCACCAATAAAGCCAACACCACTAATTACGCCTGAGATAGCTCTGCCTAAAACATCTAAATTTTGCTCTGCTGCACCTATCTGAATGGGAACAAGTACCATCAATGCCGAGCCAAAACTAACCAACATATTTGTTCTTAATCCTGCTGGTTTACTTTTAGTTTCTCTTTCCAAACCAATAATTGCACCTACTAGTAAAGCAACACCTAAGCGTAATGAAATATGTAGCCAATCTAGCGGCGCAAAAGAAGTTTGAGGCAATTTATTGGAGCTGATAAAGTGATTAGAATCATTCTCTCAAAACAACAGGCGATCGCGCAATCTATAACAAGATAGAAAAATTAATGACACGCCCTATACTAAAAGCTCAATTTCAAAGCATTTACAGGAACATCATCCCAAGAATCAACTGTACGCAGACTAGCAATCCAGCCGTTTTGCTTTTGTTCTTCAGTCAGATCATTTTGCCAATTTTGATGACAATTTTCTGCTGCATCTTTATTTTGACAGGCAATACAAGCATGGATTAGCCCACCTGGATCGATCTGTTCGTTTACCCAAATAGTCGATTTTGACATTATTTTATAATTTGTATAGCTGTAACTAATTAAAAATTGAAGCACGAGTAATAGAAACTATTAACCAAAAACCGATATTCATAAACTTTAGGCAATAGGACTCAATTAATATAGCAACTATAAGTAAGTAGGCAGAATTAAATATAAAACCGAATAAGCAAGATTTTATTTCCTACTTGCTACTTACTACTTGCTACTTACTTTGTTGAATAGTGCTAGATAAATTTTATTTTAAAGTGTTGTCAAGATTCGGGCAAATTACTCATTTTACCTAAATCTAAGACTGCTGCTAATTGATTTTCGTCCATTAAACCTGCTTCTAAAACGATCGCTCTAATAGATTTTCCAGTAGCTAAAGACTTCTTGGCTACATCTGCTGCTTTTAGATAACCAATATGAGTATTAAGAGCCGTAACTAAAGCTAAACTACCTTCAGCATAGGCCAAACAGCGATCGCGACGGGCAGTAATGCCTAGCAAACAACGCTTACTCAAGCTATCAATAGTATTGCCTAAGATTTCGATGCTGTGAATTAAATCATAGGCGATCAGAGGCATCATCACGTTTAATTCTAACTGTCCTGCCTGTGCTGCAAAAGCGATCGCCGTATCGTAGCCCATCACTTGAAAACATACCATTGAGGTCATTTCCGCCATTACAGGGTTATATTTTCCTGGCATAATTGATGAGCCTGGCTGCACTGCGGGTAACTGAATTTCTTTAAATCCTGTTTGTGGACCTGAATCCAGCAGACGCAAATCATGGGAAATCTTGACTAAATCTTGTGCTAGGTTACGTAAGCTCCCTGAGACGTTTACAAAAGGACTCATGCTTTGCATAGCTGCCATTAGGTGCGGGGCAGGCTGTAGCGGTTTGTCAATAAATTCTCCTAGCAATTCGGCTGCACGATGACGATATTGGGGATGGGTATTTAGTCCTGTGCCTGTAGCACTACCGCCTAAACCTAAACTGTAAAGATCGCCAGCAGCAGCTTCAATTCTGCCCTTATGGTCTTGTAAAATTTGTCCCCAGGCTTGAAATCCTGCCCCTAAACGCACAGGTACAGCATCCTGCATATGGGTGCGACCAGATTTAACAATATCTTGGAATTCTATCGCCTTTTGCTCAACTGAGGCGATCGCACTATCTAAAGCAGGATAAAGAGTTTTATCTAAAGCTAACAATGCTCCTACCCTTATCGCCGTAGGAATTACATCATTGGTAGACTGACCATAATTAACGTGATCGTTAGGACTAACTTTCTTATAGTTACCTTTTTCATCTCCTAATATCTCTAAAGCTCGATTAGCCAAAACCTCGTTCACGTTCATGTGATGAGATGTTCCTGCCCCAGCTTGATAGACATCGACCACAAACTGATCTCGCAGACTTCCCTCTAGAATTTCATCCGCAGCTTTGACAATTGCCTGACTAATTTCTGAGTCTATACAGCCTAATTCTCCATTGGCGATCGCTGTAGCTTTTTTAATCAGGATACAGGCATCTACATAAGTTGCCAAAGGTTTGATACCGCTAATCGGAAAATTCTCTGTAGCTCTTAAAGTCTGAATACCATAATATACGTTAGAGGGTATTTCCTTTGACCCCATAGAGTCTTCTTCGGTGCGATAGTTGTTTGTCATCTTTCCTACAGATATTTCCAGATCTTGTCCCAAAACTCAAGATACAATACTATTCGACTATTCGACCAGAAAGAGAAACCAACAAACTTTTTAAAGAACTGATGTTACGCACGCTCTCAATCTATGAAGCCGAGGTAATAGGTAATAAGGGTACACCTGATTAACAATTAACGATTAACAAAAACCAAGGTTATTAACTTACCTCATTTAAATGAGAACTGCTATAACTTTAATAAATAACAATTTCACCAAATGTAATAGCAATGACACAACTTTGAGATGCGATCGCTTTAAGGTAATAAGTAAATCATCTTTAAATAAAAACAAGGAAATTAGCAATGAGATGGATTTACTGGCTAATGGAAACCTATTTGATTGATGCCTTATTACTGTCTGTTGCCTTATTAGTGATTCGAGTATTAATTCGTAGTTCGACCTCCTAGCAATCTCTAAAAGAAATTTATATTCAGCCCAACAATAAGCAAACTAATTTGACAAAGATTAAAAATGAGCGTTAAAGATCGACACTACGACATCATTATTATCGGTACGGGCGCAGGAGGAGGTACTGTCGCTCACGAACTCGCCCCTACTGGAAAAAAAATCTTGCTACTAGAGCGAGGCGAGTTTTTACCCCGTGAAAAAGATAATTGGAATCCTACCGAAGTCTATCAAAAACAACGCTACTTTACCGATGAGGAGTGGTGCAACAAAGAAGGGAAAACCTTTAAACCCCAAACTTGCTATTGGGTAGGTGGCAATACTAAAGTTTATGGCGCAGCACTGTTACCTTTAAGAGAGCGCGATTTTGAACAGGTACAGCATAAAGGCGGTATTTCTCCAGCTTGGCCCCTTAAGTTTCAAGATTTTGCTCCTTACTATACCAAAGCTGAAAAACTTTTCAACGTTCACGGCAAAAGGAAAGAAGACCCCACCGAACCGCCAGCAGAAAGAGACTATCCCTATCCTCCAGTCAGTCAAGAACCTTTTATGCAGAGGATAGTAGACAAACTGAGTCAGTTGGGATTTTATCCTTTTCATTTACCAGTAGCAATTAAACTTAATGAAGTAGATAAAACTTTATCTGAATGTATTCGTTGTGATACCTGCGATGGTTTTCCTTGTTTGGTTCACGCTAAAGGAGATGCTGATGTTAACTGTGTGCGTCCAGCCCAGGCTTATTCTAATTTAACCTTAATGACAGGAGCTAAAGTAGTCAAGTTACATACGAGCGAGTCTGGACAGGAAATTACGGCAGTAGAAACCGAAATCGGCGAGCAAAAACATTTATTTTCTGCCGATTTGGTAGTCGTTTCCTGCGGTGCAATTAACTCTGCTGCCTTATTACTCCGTTCGGCTAACGATTCCCATCCCCACGGAATAGCCAATAGTTCCGACCAAGTAGGACGTAACTTTATGAAACACTTGGCAACAGCAATGGTATCTCTGCAAGATGAGCCGAACGAGTCGGTACATCAAAAAACTATTGGTTTAAATGATTATTACTGGGGTGAACCTGATTTTCCCTATCCTATGGGTATGGTACAGAATACGGGCAACGTCAAAGCAGGTATGATGCCTGCCGATTCGCCACCACTTCTTGCTCCTTACGTTAAGTTGACACCAGAAAATGCATTAGAAGTAATGGCAAAGCATACTACAGGCTGGTGGTTGCAAACCGAAGATTTACCCGTTCCTAATAATCGCGTGCAGTGGATAAATGGTAAGCTGCATTTAGACTATACGCCCAACAATACCGAAGCCAGAGATCGATTGATTTATCGCTGGACTTCAATTCTGAAAGCAGTCGATCGCAGCACCAAGCACGTTATTCCCTTTGGCATCTATCCCCGCAACTATTTACCACTGTCTGCGGTAGCTCATCAGTGCGGTACTTGTCGCTTTGGCGTAGATCCTCAAACTTCTGTTTTAGACCTCAACTGCCGTACTCATGATGTAGACAATCTATATGTAGTTGATGGTAGTTTCTTTCCTTCCCATTCTGGCGTAAATCCCACTTTAACTATTATTGCCAATGCCATTAGAGTAGCAGAGCATTTAAAAGAACGGATGGGAGTGCCTGAGTTTGCTGGGTTGGGGGAAGTATGAAGTAAGAAGTAAAAAGCAGTGCGACCCCCTGAAGGATTCAGCAGTACATGCGGACAAGTCCTTTGTTTTAAGTCGGGAAACCCGCCTAACGGACTGGCTTGGGAACGCGCACCAAGACAGTAAAAAGTAAGAGAAAATAGCCTAAGATGAACGAAGAAAACAAGAATTTACTCAGCAACAGAAGCATAACGCCATAAAAACAGGATTTGGCGCGGTAAGTGGCGGTGTAGCTGGTGCTGCGATTGGTAGTAGGTTAATTGGTGGTAAAACTGGTTCGGAAGTCACCTATTTCAGTTTCTCGAATAATTTTTTGAAATTCTTGCTGGGTTTGCTCAAAATCTAAGGTTTTTGTTGGAATCATACCCATTACATTTTTATTTCTATGAAGATCGTAAAAACCATCAAAATCACTGTCCAGGATTTCCCTAATCCTCAATCTTTCCGTTTCAAATTTCATTTTGTCTGTCTGGTAGCGCAAGATTAGGCAAGTCTGGGCAAGAAAATGGAAGAAATGCCCGCTCTATTTGGTTTAAGCTCATTATTAATGATTCATCAATAATATTTAAGCATTTCTTTATTGCACAGAGATCTCGATTGTAATTTTTCTGATCGTTAGATTCTTAATATGAATAAACCAAACAATCCGAGTATTCAACATAATATCGGCACTTATCTTACCGAACTTCTCGAAACCGTTGGGTTAGAACACTATTTTACAGTTCCTGGTGACTACAATCTGGTTCTGCTCGACCAAAGATGATGATTGTAGTTTTACCCGCTGCGATCGCCCTAACGGCTAATTAGACAAACAAACTATTACAGCTCAAAGAAGAAACAAAAAATACCTATATTAACTGATAAAGTAATTATGACTGATTTTCGAGTTGAAGCCGACAGCCTTGGGGAAGTAAAAGTACCCGCTGACAAGCTTTGGGGAGCGCAGACCCAGCGATCGCCAAAAGTAAATCTATCACGCACTAAAGTTTGGCGACCTCAGCACTTGCAATCGATCGAGTTAGTGCATGGTGTTTCTAAAAGCCATTCATTGCCGCGCCATTTCCATGAAGAACTGGAGCTTGGCATCAGGCAGGGTGACGGCTGGCGGTTTAATTACCGAGGTGTGATACATAGCGTTCCATCAGATACCCTGGTAGTAATACAACCTGGAGAAGCACATTATGCTGAGTCTAAAAGCGATCGAGACCGTGTTTTTCGAGGGCTACGGATAGGTACAGATTTGCTTCAACAAGTTGCAACAGAAGTTGCAGGGCGCAAAACGGATCTGCCATTTTTTCCGATGCCTCTAGTCCATGACCGCGACCTGAATAAGCAAATCGTTCGAGTTCATCAAGTTTTATCACAATCTAGTTCTCAACTCGAACAACAGACATTAATACTAGATTTGTTAGCCAAATTGATTCTACGCTGTGCTAAAAATTCACCTTGTCTTGCCAAGTTAGGGGAAGAACGTCAGCCTGTCGGTCGCGTTCGGGCATATATAGAAGAAAATTATGATCGAGAAATCTCGTTAGAGCAATTAGCACGGGTTGCAAGCTTGAGTTCCTTTCATCTCAATCGAGAGTTTCGCAAAACGTTTGGACTGCCACCGCACGCTTATCAAATTCAAGTGCGAATTTTGCAGGCAAAACGGCTGCTGAGAAAAGAGTGGCTGATCGAGAAAGTCGCTGCTGAAACTGGATTTGCGAGTCAAAGCCACTTTGGATCGCACTTCAAGCGGCTTGTTTGTGTTACTCCAAGGCAATACATTCAAGACAGCAAGAACATGATAGATTTCGATGCTTAAACTTATTAAGCTATGTATAAATGGCACTAAATTAAGGTTGCAAGCTATAGCGGTGAAGACTTGAGAAAATTGGAATCGTTAAACAATAGATTGGGTTCGCACTAAACTCAATTTGAACCCGATCAAGATGAAAAGTCGGCGATCGCTGTCATCACCTATCAAATTAAAGGATTTATATATGAATGCACAAAATAAGCTACAAGCTTTTGAAGCCAGCAATACTGAGGCTCCTGCTTACTGGGGTTTGGGTATTCTCTGGACTATGCTGGCGACTGCCGAAGATACGAATGGAGCCTACTCCTGTATAGAGCAGTTAATACCGCAAGGTCCATCAGCAGGACCGCATATCCATGAGGTAGCACAGGAAACCTTCTACATCCTCGAAGGCGAAGCCACCTTCTTTGTTGAAGATAAGCCAATTAAAGGAACCGCTGGCTCGTTTGTGGCAATTCCACCAGGCACAAAACACGCCTTTCAAATCGACTCAGAAACAGTACGACTCATCAATACTTATGTGCCCGCAGGGTTTGAATATGTGATTATGGCAACGACTGTACCCGCAGAAGCACGTACTTTACCCCCTTCAGTGTCTTTTCCGACTCAAGAAGAAGCAAACAAAGTGCTTGAGTCAGTTGTTGAAAAATATCCTGCTGCTAAAACTATTTACTTAGAAGGTTTTACAGACTAAATTCCCCGACACTGGACGCTTCGAGTTTAGCTCCAACAACTCGATCGCTTTTTGTGCAATTACTTTTTAGGTAATAAGCCTGTCTCATTGAGAAATAGCAACAAAGAACAATTTCTGTAAACTTTAAGAGGAAAATCAATCATGGCTACAAAATTAACGGTTTTAGTCGCTGGCTCTACTGGAATGCTAGGTTCTAAGATTGTTCTTGCTCTACTCGACAAAGGTAATCTTAATGTTCGCGCAATGGTGCGACAAAGTAACGATCCCAAGCCAGAAAATCGTCAAAAGATAGACGCAATGAAAGCCAAGGGCGCAACCCTCGTCGAAGCCGATGTAATGCAGCCTGAGACGTTACTGCCAGCCTGCGCAGGGGTCGATGTTGTCGTCTCGGCGATTGGGAATAGTGAAGTGACTGTGCCAGGACAGAAAAACTTGATTGATGCTGCCAAACAGCAAGGGGTGAAGCGGTTCATTCCCTCAGATTATTCTGCTGACTATCGCCAGCTCGATTATGGCGACAATCACAATTTAGATATGCGCAAGGAAGTGTTTGAGCATCTTCAGCAAAGCGGTTTGGAATACACCCTAGTTTTGAACGGGATGTTTATGGAGTACATCACCTATATGCCACTGTTTGACCTAGAACATCAGGCATTTCAATATTGGGGCGATGGTGAAATGCCGATGAATTTTACGACTACTGATGATACTGCCAAGTACACAGCCGAAGCGGTGAGCGACCCAGACCTAGCAAACACCGCGCTGGAAGTCGCAGGTGACACTATGACCCCAAAACAGTTGAAGTCTACTTATGAAGCAGCGACAGGCAACAAACTAACCGAAAAATCATTGGGTAGTATCTCTGAGATGAAAGCCTGGATTGCTGACAAAAAAGCGTCAGCCAGTTCAATCGAAGAATATGTTTACGACCAGTACATTTACGCGATGGTATCGGGCAAGGGCAAACTAGATCGCATTCAAAACGATCGCTATCCTGACATCAAACCCATGACAATTAAACAATTTCTCAGCCAAGGATCTTCCTAAAACAGCAGCAATTATTTTGCTTGAAAAAATGAGCGCTCGAGCAAGAGAGTTCTTTCTATACCATACCTCTAAGAACCACAACTCAGGACGTATAAGGTTTTAAACATCACTTAGTTATAAGAGTGGCTATCTGGCTGAGTTTCGGCTGGAAACCGATAGCCTCGGTGAAGTTAAAGTATCTGCTGACAAGCTTTGAGGCGCGCAGAGCCAGCGATCGCTAGAACACTTCAGCATTGGAAATGACTTAATCCCACGAGAGATGATTCGAGCATACGCAGAACTCGGAAAAGCGGCTGCGAGCGTCAATTTGAAGAGCTAGGTAACGAGCAACACGATCTTATTGAATCATAAAGTATATTATGTCAAATATATAATTGACAAAAACCGATTTTTACAACTTTAGTGTTGTAGATCCATCGCAGCAATATTTTTTTCCAGCTTTATTACTCGATGTAGCAATCATTCCATAGAGCGACAGTTGTCGGTCTAGTAAAGCATTTAAGAAATAGATATAGGAACATTCATATGACTGATTTTCGGGTTGAAACCGACAGCCTTGGGGAAGTAAAAGTACCTGCTGGCAAGCTTTGGGGAGCGCAGACCCAGCGATCGCTAGAACACTTTAGTATTGGGGATGATTTAATTCCCCGCGAGATGATTCGGGCATATGCAGAACTCAAAAAAGCAGCCGCGATCGTCAATCATCAATCTGGGGAGTTAGAAGATGAACAGCACGATCTGATTGTTCAAGTATGCGATGAGATTTTAGCAGGGCAGCATTTAGATCAGTTTCCCTTGTACGTGTGGATGACGGGTAGTGGCACTCAGTTCAACATGAATGTCAACGAAGTAATTTCTAATCGCTGTTGTCAGCTAGCGGGAAATCCGCTGGGCAGCAAAAAGCCTGTGCATCCCAACGATCATGTGAATATGTCCCAGTCGTCTAACGACTCGTTTCCCTCGGCGATGTACATGACGGCTGCTAAGGGGGTAACTCAAAACCTGATGCCCTCGGTTAAAGCACTGCGTAATGCTTTCAATGCCAAAGCAGAAATCTGGAAAGATATAGTCAAGATTGGTCGCACTCACTTACAGGATGCAACACCGCTGACACTAGGACAGGAGTTTTCAGGCTATGTAGGATTGTTGGATGATGACTTAGAACACCTAAGCGATAGCTTGAAAGGAGTGTATCGCCTCGCCCTGGGTGGTACGGCAGTTGGCACGGGCATTAATTCAACGCCTGAATTTGCCGATGCAGTTGCCAAAGAGATTGCTAATCTTACTAAACTGCCCTTTGTGAGCGCGCCCAACAAGTTTACGGTGCAGGGTAGCCACGACGCACTGGTAATGCTCAGTGGTGCGCTGAAAACCCTGGCAAGCTCTCTATACAAAATTGCCAATGATATTCGTCTGTTGAGCTGTGGACCGCGCTGTGGAATTAACGAGCTAAATATTCCAGCCAACGAGCCTGGTTCGTCAATCATGCCAGGAAAGGTAAATCCAACCCAGTGTGAAGCCTTGGCGATGGTGGCAGTGCAGGTAATAGCCAATGATGTGGCGGTAACGTTTGGGAGTGCCAGTGGTTATCTAGAAATGAACGTTTACAAACCACTAATCATTCATAACGTGATGCACTCGATTCGGATTATGAGCGATAGCTGCCACAACTTTAGTAAGTTTTTGGTGGTTGGCACAGAACCCAATCACAAACAGATTGATGCCTTTGTTAAGCAGTCTCTCATGCTAGTAACGGCTCTTAGTCCCGTGATTGGCTACGATAAGTCTTCAAAGGTAGCGCACTATGCGCTTGACCACGATATGACGCTTAAAGAAGCTGCTCTAAAGTTGGAATATATTTCTGCTGATGAGTTTGACAAAGTAGTCGCTCCCGCCAAGATGGTTCGTCCCCAGGATCTGAAGAAGTCGTAGAGGCTTTTGCTTGTACATCTGACCAAATTAATTTTCATTAATAACTCTCAATAATTAGGACAAAAAACATGACTACTGAAACGAACAAGACAAACAAGCATGGCGTTGAATTACTACTTGACCCAGCATTGAATAAGTCCACCGCCTACACAGAAGATGAAAAAAAGTCACTCGGTTTGATCGGGCTAATCCCCGACAAAATTGAGTCTGAAGATCTACAGCTTAAGCGCGTGATGCAGCAACTTGGCAACAAGAATACCGACCTCGACCGATATATCTATCTAATGAATCTACTAGATCATGATGAAACCTTGTTCTATCGAACTATTATGTCCGATCCAACGCGGTTTCTACCTATTGTCTATGACCCTACCATTGGTGAAGCTTGTCTCAAGTTTGGACATATTTTCCGCAGCCCAAGAGGTATGTATATCTCAATCGAGCGTCGAGGACAGGTAAAAGAGATTCTGCGTAACTGGTCTGTTAAAGATGTCAGAGTTATCTGTGTTACCAATGGCGGACGCATTCTAGGATTGGGCGATCTTGGTGCTAACGGTATGGGCATTCCCATAGGCAAGCTACAGCTTTACACGGCTGCTGCGGGTGTTCCTCCAGAAGGCTTATTGCCTATCTATCTCGATGCTGGCACAAATAACGAGCAGTACTTAAACGATCCGCTGTATTTAGGCTTGCAAAAGCCCCGTCCTTCCACTGAAGACCTTTATTCTTTTGTAGATGAATTTGTCGATGCTGTGCAGGAAGTGTTTCCCAAATGCTGCATCCACTTTGAAGACTGGACGGGGGTAGATGCGGTTCATTTGCTAGAACGCTATCGAGACAAAGTATCTTGCTACAACGACGATGTACAGGGTACAGCAGGCATTACCTTAGCAGGGATGATTAACGCGACCAAACTTAAAGGCACAGAACTAAAAGACGAGAAGTATCTGTTCTTGGGGGCAGGCTCAGCAGCAATTGGTCTGGCTAACTTGCTCTGTACCGCTCTCGTGCAGCAGGGCATGGAGCTTAAAGACGCTCAGTCACGGGTGTCGATGTTTGATATCAACGGACTATTAGAAACTACTCGTACAGATCTCGTAGACTTCCAGAAGCCCTACGCTCATAAGCATGACCCCACCAAAGACTTTATAGAAGCGATTAAGAGCCTTAAGCCTACTACAATTATTGGGGTCAGCACCGTTGGCGGCGCTTTCTCTCAAGAGGTGGTCGAAACGATGTCGCAGCTAAACGATCGCCCTGTCATTCTAGCACTTTCAAATCCGACAGAACACGCCGAATGTACTGCCCAACAGGCATATAAATGGTCAAAGGGGAAGGCAATCTACGCTGCTGGCGTACAGTTTTCTCCCGTTCATTTAGACGGCAAGACCTTTTTACCTGGGCAAGCCAACAATTTCTATATTTTTCCAGCAGTTGGTTTAGCTATCTATGCAACGCAAGCCAAGCGTGTCTCTGATGAGATGTTCATCGAGGCTGCTTACGCCGTTGCCGACCAAGTGCCAGAAGACCAGATGAAACAAGGGCTAATTTATCCGTTGCAGTCCGACATTCTCGAAATCGAAATCAAAACGGCGATTCGGGTGGCAAAGCTGGTGTTTGATAGCGATTTAGCCCGCGTCGGTCGCCCTAATGATCTTGAGACATTCATTCGCCAGCAGGTCTACAAACCAGAGTACAAAAAACTCGCATAATATAGCTAAAAGCTAATAGCTAAGAGCTAAGAGCTTTTTAAATAAAGACACTTTCGGCTGTAAGAGAACCAAGAATGAGTATAGTCAAAAATCGGGAAACTTGGATCTCTTTAGGACTAGCGTTTGTTGGCGGCTATGTCGATGCGTCTAGCTATCTTCTGGCTCAAACCTTTACTGGACATATCACGGGAAATTCTATTTTGGCTGCCGTCAGTCTCGTCAATCGTGAATGGTCGGTGGCTATGGATCGTTTTTTGGCGATCGCTGTTTTCTGGCTCGGTCTTCTATTGAGTTTGACTACGGAACACTTAGCAAAACGCAAATTCTCGAGATTTTCCTTGACCACTGCGCTTTTTTTAGAAGCCACTATAGTTTTCATAGCTGCTGGTTTTAGTAGAAATCTTCATCAGTCATATAATCGAGAACTGTTCATTAGTTTTATGTGTCTGGCTCTCGGACTACAGAACGGTGCTTTACAAAAAGCAAATGGCGTTAGCGTACATACCACTTATGTTACTGGCATGGTTACTAAGCTAATTAAGCATGAGTTTGATCGAAGGCATCACCATCTTGCTTCAACGCCAGCTTCGGCTACTGACCGCCAGAGGCGAGGCGATCCCACTTCCCCTCTTATTGGTTCGCTCTGGCTGGCTTTCATCCTCGGCGCAGGAGGTGGAGCTGGTATGGTACTTTACTTGAAAAACTTGACAATAACGGCAGTTGCTTTGCTGTTGCTATTACTAGCATTTTATCAGCTAAAAATATCTGAAACCCGACGATCCAACTAAAGCATCTATATAAAAAAACTTGCCCGTAAAACCGCCCTCGGTACCGAATAATTGGGTCTAAAGAATTACGGAGTTCTGGGAATCTCACAGACAACTCGAAAACCAATAGTGCAAAGTCGGCTGATGTATCTTTCTGGAGACTGGAGTTGGCGACTTGCAGAACGGCAAAGACGCGGAAAGGCATCCCAAGAACCACCCCGCATAACTACATTATCATCACCATCAGATATCCAACTACTTCCGTCAGCGGGTGCGCCTTTATAATCACCATGCCAACGATCTAAGCACCATTCCGACACATTTCCATGCATATCATATAAGCCAAAGGCATTCGGCAAAAAAGTATCTACTGGAGTCGTTTCTTGACGGTAAATACCTTTTGGACCTCGATCGTAAAAACCTGATAATGACAATTTCGGATCTGTAACATCAGTACCTCGATAATTGGCTAAATCAGAAGTAATTGTCTGACCAAAATTAAAAGGGGTTTTAGTTCCAGCCCGACAAGCATATTCCCATTCTGCTTCCGTCGGTAGTCGATAACTTCGTCCTGTCTCTCGTGATAAGCGGTGACAAAATTCAATGGCTTCATCCCAATAAATAGCTTCTATGGGTAGATTATCGCCTTCAAATGCAGATGGGTCGGGGTCTAGTTCTCGCTCTACTGGTAAAGTCTTGGCGATCGTCTGCCATTGCACTTGGGTGACTGGATACTTTCCCATAAAAAACGGTTGCATGGTGACTGGATGTTGAGGCTTTTCCTCTTCCGAGCGATCATATTCAGACTCTGACGAACCCATCATAAATTTACCGTTGGGTATTGCTACCATTTCTAGTTCAATTTCATCTGCCAAGAGTTCACTAAAGGCAAATGCTTGACTCTGCTTTCGTTCGATAATCTGACCCTGTTCATTAACCTGTACAGTTTCAAACTCAAAGAGATATTGGTCGTTTTTAATAGAGGGCATAAAAATATAACTCCTTTAGACAAGATTTGACAAGTTTAGGCAAGAACGAGGAAGAAATGCTCAGTCTACTTGGTTTAAGCTAATTTCATATAGCTCGTTAACATTTCCTTATCTGAGATCTGCATTGTAATTTTTCTAGCAATTGGATTCTTAAAAAGATTTTGTTTGAAATCATCTCGTAAATATTACTATGAAAAAACTTACCCATAAAACTGCTCTGGTTACTGGCTCAGATTCAGGTATCGGACAGGCGATCGCCTGTCAGTTTGCCCAAGAAGGAGCAGACATTATTATTGTTTACCATACCGACAAAGAAGGCGCAGAAGAAACGCGCACGAAGGTCGAAGCTGCTGGTCAGCGAGCCTTTGTCGTTCAAGCTGATGTAAGTGACTCTAACCAGGTAGAAGCGTTGTTCGAGCAGGCACAAGCTGAGTTTAAGACGCTAGATATTTTGGTCAACAATGCTGGTACGAACGGCGCTCATAAATCTGTTGTGGAAATGCCAGTCGAAGAGTTTGAAAGGACGATCCGTACCAACCTATTTGGCCCGTTCTACCTGTGTCGCCTTTTTGCCCGTCATCGCCAAGAACAAGGCGGTCAGGGAAAAATTATCAACGTAACCTCTATTCATGAGGAAGTGGTCACGCCTAATACGGCTGACTACTGCGCGTCCAAGGGTGGCTTACGCAGTCTTAGCTGGACGCTGGCTTTAGAACTAGCCGAAGACGGAATCAACGTCAACAATCTAGCTCCAGGTATGACCCTAACGCCCATCAACCAGAAGGCTATTGACGATCCTAAGCTGCGCCAAACAATGGAGCAAAGTATTCCCATGAAGCGTGCAGCCCAGCCCGAAGAAGTTGCCAAACTAGCATTGTTCTTAGCCTCGTCTGACTCGGACTATGTGACGGGTTCTACTTACGTTATGGATGGGGGATTTATGCGGGCAGAGGCACAGGGAGCGTAAGCATTGCAACAAACAAAACAACTTAGGAGCAATCTCATGACACAATCACTTTGGTTTCTGGATGCCTACTTCCGCATCATTGCCGACCATAGGGCAACGGGTGGTCAATACGATCTCATTGAAGGCTACTTCCCTGCTGGTACACAGACTCCCCTTCACCGTCACACCCGCCATTCTGAACAAATCTATTTACTAGAAGGAGAGTTTACAGCCTGGGCTGGCGAGCAAAAGGCTGTATTAAAGGCTGGTGAAAGTTTTCTGATTCAGACTGGCATTCCCCACACCGTCGCTGCCCTTAGCAGTCAGCCCGCCCGTATGTTGGTGGTCGCTGCGCCCAGTGGCTTTGCTCGGCTAATTGCCGAAACGGGGACGCTAGAACGAGAAGCAACGCCAGATATGGCATTGATGGAGCGCATTAGTGCTGAGATCGGCGACGAAATTCTCGGTCCGCCAGGCACTTATCCAACCCATAGCGAAAAAGCAGTCAATTGAGTACATCCCGTTGCAAGGTTCACGATGAGAGGATTTATGCTTGCAAAGGCTAAAAAAATTAAGGAGAGAATATGCCAACAACATTAAAAGATAAAGTTGCAATAGTCACAGGGGGATCGGGCGGAATTGGTTCGGCTATCTGCGATCGCCTGTCAAGAGAGGGTGCAGCAGTTGTGGTGCATTATAGCGGGCATGAAGATGCTGCTCAACAGGTCGTACAACGCATTGAGGCAAACAAAGGTAAAGCAATCGCCGTGCAGGCAGATTTGAGTCAGAGCGATCGCGTAGCAGCGTTATTCGACCTCGCCGAACAAGAGTTTGGCAAGCCCGACATAGTAGTAAATGTGGCGGGAATTCGTTTGATTAGTGCGATCGCCGATACGGACGATGATACCTTCGATAAAATGTTTGGGCTTAATGCCAAAGGTGCGTTTTTTTGTATGCGAGAAGCAGCGCGACGACTTAATAATAACGGACGAATCGTAAATATCTCTAGCGGTCTGGTGGTTCGTCCACCCGCAGGATACGGTCTTTACGTGGGCAGCAAAACAGCCGTTGAAGGCATGAGCAAAGTGCTGTCAATTGAGTTAGGCGATCGCGGCATTACCGTCAATTGTGTCGCACCTGGTCCGACTGAGACAGAAGAGTTTAAAGACTCTATAGACAAATCGAAAGCTGCTGCTGCTGCTCAATCTCCCTTTAATCGCATCGGACAACCAGATGATATTGCAGATGTCGTGGCATTTGTGGTGAGCGAGCAGTGTAGTTGGATTACAGGACATACGTTTCCCGCCAGCGGTGGATATGTGTAAACAGGAAAAGGAAAGATCTACCAAAAATATCAAATTACCAAATAGGAACAAATGATAAGTAGAAAGGTGACTAACCTTAATCCTTGTAACAGGAGTTCGGGAACTCTCATGGATATTCAGTTGTCATGGTTGTATTGGCTTGCTTTGAGGCATTAGCCATTCCATGCTAGTAATCCCCGTACTAAATTAGTACCTTTCTACTAAACGAGTCGCACTAATAGATAGATTGTATAATTTTTGATGTCAATTGGATTTAGAAAGATATTTCAGTCTAAATCATTAAAGAGTTTAAAAATTTTTAGTTTGGCAGCAGCTTAAGATATTATCTGTATCGAAAATTAATGCGTATTTATACTGAAATAATTGATTAATAAAACTTAAATTCGCTTTGGGAAATCCTTGATTATTTGAGAACAAGATTTAATAAAAGAATCCATCCAAGTTTGAAACCAATGTAGCTGCTGAGGGCTGATTGAATCTGCTAAATCTCCCTGAAACGATACCTGACTAGACTTATCGATCGCAAATTGATTGAGCCAATCAAAATCTGGGCGAGAGGAATTAAAATACTTGGTAGTCATTGTACCTCCCAAATATTTATTACTGCACTGACAAAGATGATCGAACTGAGCAATTAATTCTTTAATATTACACTCGCCGATCATTCCTCTGCTCACGGGATCAAAATCAGCAGGAAAACTGGTATTATTATCATAGAAAGCTCCTGCAAGATTTGCAGTGCTGAGATCTGTGGCGTTCAAATTAGCTCCTGATAAATTAGCGTTGCTAAAATTAGCTTCTATGGCGACTGCTGAAGTTAAACGAGCATTAATTAAACAAGCTTTACTTAAATCTGCTCGATTGAGAATTGATTCACTCAAGTCTGCTCCAGTAAGATTGGCATTTACCAAATTTATACGACTCAAATGAGCTTTACTTAAATCTGCGTTGACTAAAGATGATTTACTTAAATCAGCATCACTCAAATCGGCATTTTTAAGGTTGGCGCGATTAAGATTGGCTTCTTTTAAATCAACTTGACTCAAAAATTGTTCTTTTAGATCTGCTTGTTCAAGTTGTGCTTGATGAAATCGCCTTATCCCTGAAGAATATTGCTGAAGAAGTTCATTAACTGTGTTTTTATCCACCAAATTTTGAATTAAATATTACAAATATTATTTTAAGTTACAAAAGCCTATATTGTGAATAATATAGGCTTTTGTCTATGGTCATAAAAATAATTCGCAAAAAAAACAACAAAATTCATCAAAAAAAAATATTTACTTTATATAAACTAAAAATATTCAAGACTATAATTCATGCCAAGATTTAATTATGAATTAGAGTAGTTGCGATCGCACTAGTCTAAAAGAGGTTCTTCAGCTTCTTCTTCCATTGCCTCGATGATAAACAGTTTGGCTAACTTATCGTAAATACCTGCGCCAATATATTGAGGATATTTATGCGATCGACTGTAAAGCCAAATCAAATTATCTCCATAATAAATACGCACATCTTTGAACAAACCTTTGCAGCTAGGTATCAAGGAATTAGCTTTGTTTAAAGCATCTGTCCAGCGAGTGTAATGTGCTGCAAAACCAGGAGTTATAACTCGAAACATTCTAATGTAAGTAATTATGAAAAAATGTAAATAATATTACTGATTATTCTATATTCAATTTAGGAAAACAAATGGAAAACAGTAGCTGGATGGATTTGACATTTGGTGTAGTGGCATTAATTATTGTCACTAGTGGTTTGTTTCTGCTGTTTCAAGGCGTTGTTGCTATGAACAAAAAGGATTAGGGCAACTACATATAGGTATAATTTAATAGATTTTTTGCAGAATTGCTGCTAGATTATCGCATTATCATATAAGAAGAGTTTTAGTAAACGAGATTTTATGATTATGGATGTTAAATTAATTCTGCTAATTCTAACAGGAATCTTTACCGTCACCTGTTTGTTTTTTGGCACCAAGGGCGGTTATTATGATACCGACAAATATGATGGTAACGGTTCAGCCCATTGATTATTAAACTAATTAGCAATTATTCAACTGTATTTGTTCAATCATTTAAATTGAGCTTAACTTCTCTTTAGATTTAATCGAACTTTGTGACTGCTATAACTTAAGATCTTAAACAAAGACGCGTATTAGATGTTTGTGGCGATCTTAGTTTTCAGGAGCTATTTGTATGAGTAAAAGTCAGGGGAAAGCTTTATCTAGCTCCCTGCCTTTATCCTGTTTTGTATATGGAGCAGGTCATGGAGATGAAGGCATCTGTTTGCTGTTGCAGATTGGTAATTATCGCATTTTGTTAGATTGTGGTCTGGAAAATTTGCAGATACTGCTTGAGCAAAATCAGCCTCCAGCAGATTTAATTTTTTGTTCTCATGCTCACGACGATCACTGTCGGGGATTATTACAGCTCCATCAGGCTTTTCCGCAACTACCAATTTATACTAGTGAAGTTACGTCTAAATTACTGGCGGTTCATTGGCATGATGAAGATCTTCTTGAACAGCTAAATTGGTGTACAGTAGTCCCTTGGCGATCGCCAGTAAACATCAGCCAAGACTTACAGATAGAATTAGTGCCTGCGGGACATTTACCTGGTGCTGCTGCTATTGTGATTACCTACACTACCCCCGAACGTAACTACAGGGTGATGTATACGGGGGATTTTTCTGTTTCTAACTTTCAGCTAGTCGAAGGAATGTCCATTGATAGCCTGCGGGGACTATCTCCAGATATTCTGATTATCGAGGGCAGTTATGGCACAGTACGACATCCCCATCGTCGCCTCCAGGAAAAACAGCTGATGGAGCGTATTTACCAAGCCTCGATGCAGAACAAAAATGTATTACTTCCTGTGCCTCCTATAGGCTTAGGGCAAGAAATACTTAAACTGTTGCGATCGCACCATCAGTTTACAGGCAAAGATATTGATATTTGGGTGGATGATTCTGTCGCTGTTGCCTGTGATATTTATCTAGATTTATTGTCTGAATTTCCTGTATCTGTTCGCAATTTTGCCAAGCATCAATCTTTGTTTTGGGATGAACGGATCTCCCCCAGAATGCGTCGTCTAAATCCTTTGGAGAATAAAGTTTATGACCAAAAAGCTGGGGTGTTTTTGGTAGATTATCGCAGTGACCTATGGGAATATCCAGCTACAGAAACCAGGGAATGGCTAATCTTGTTACCAGAACATCCCCAGAACTATATTCATCCAAATTCGCCACAGCTAGAGTTGCTTCATAGCCTATCTTCGGTGTCTATTGAGACTTATTTATTGGCCGAACATAGTGATGGACGCAACACTACTCAGTTGATTCATAACTTACGCCCCCAGCACGTTATTTTTGTCCACGGCTCGTTAAACTATTTACTGGAGCTTGCTAGTTTAGAAGAGTTGCGTAACCGCTATCAGATTCATGCTCCTGTTGATGAAATGTTGGTAGAGTTGCCCATTGGCGATCGCTTTTTACAGCCAAAAGCACCTCAGCCTATTTTTTATGAAGGAGAGCTAAATGAAGTTGGTTCGGCGATCGCCATAATTTTACCTGATAACATTAGTAACGACTCTAGATGGAAAAACATCGCCGATACTGGTATTATCCAAGCACGTTGGCAAGGAGATGAATTGGTAGTTAGGGGAGTATCTCAAAGAGAACTACTTAGTTCTAATAGCCAAGGGCGAATATCATCAGATTTAGACTGCTGCGATCGCTGTTTACACTATGGCAATCAACGTTGCTGGAATCAAATGTCGCCTCTTTACGGTTTTAAGGTAGTGCCAGAAGGCTACTGTCCAGTTTTTGAAGCGAAAGAAAAAGAAGCTAATTGATTTAGTTTGTAGTTCGTCGTTTGTAGTTTGTAGTTTAATAAAGTTGTTTTAACTGCCATAACTAAATCATGAAACAGTTAATCTTGATTATGTTCTGGTGAGGGAGGATGGATTTGCTCTGCTTCAGGACAGTCATCGGAAACTATAATTTCGCTGTTGGTTTTGGATACCGAAGCCAGTTTTTGGGTAACAGCACCAATACTTTCTAGGCGCACCATTTCTTCCCAAGAGCTAATCTCGTCTTCTTCTTCTGTCTCATAGCGAATCGTCACAATATCTCCCTCGAAATCAACAATACATCCGCCTTCAATCCAGCGTTGCTGATCCCGCAAGAAAATACAGACTTCACGACCATCTTGACAGAGTTGATAAATCTTGCGGTGTAACATGAGTTTTTCCTCTGTGAGTAACTCCTATTTTAGTGGACTTTACTATCTTTATTATTGTTATTTTGACACGATGATACAAGGGTTAACTTGTGTTCGGTATCTGATAGTAACAAATCTTAGATAATTTCTGGGTTTATTTTACTGGTGTTGGTTCTTTTTCTAGGTAACGCAGAAATTCTAATAGCTGCTCATCAGTCAAGTGAAGACGACTGCGCTTACCATAGCGAGTTTTTAAAAATTCTCGTCCGTCGTCTTTTGTCCAGCCTAACCTTTTTATTTCAATATCAGTTTTTTGCTTAATTTCATTAAAGTCAATAGTTTCTGTTGTTTCAGACTCTATATTTTGGCTATCATTAGAATCTGGCAGTTGAGAAACGATATTATTATTTTCAGCTAGAGGATTACTGTATTGCTCCTTGGCAGACGTTCCCTCGAATAAATTACTAGAATTAATTACTGGCTCAGGATTTGAGTTAACTTCTACATTTTCAGGTTCGACCGAAGGTTCTGGTGTCGGCGGTTGAGAAACTATAGCTGGTTCGGTTTTTGCCGTAGAGGTTTTAAGCCCAATAGCTTCTAATGTCGATAAAGTTTTAGTGCTATCGTTAATATTACTAATGTTGCTTGTTTTATTTACTAAAGCTGGAGCTATCTGCTCGGGGTCATTAGGTATTATAGAGTCTGGCAAGGTTGAGTTGATGACTGATTTTTCTGTTTTCAGATTAGAAGAGGTTTGATGCAGATCTAGAGCCAATGCGGCGATCGCTCTTTCCCTGGCTTTATCTTCTGCCACTTCGATTTTGTCCGCTGCTGCCAAACCAGTAGCTAAAACAGTACTGTCTATCTGAACTGAAGCTCTGACAATGTAGATTCCTCGGTCTATTTTTACCAATTCACTGACCAAACTTCCTTGAGGATATTGTTCGCGAAATTTAGTTAGCATCATATCCTTAAAATTTATCTTTAATTTGTTAGTATTAATTTACTACTTATTGCCGACAGAAAAAAGAAATTTGCCAATAAGTATTGAGAATTTACAATAGATACCGAATTGGCTACAGGTCAAATTGTAGTTTTTGTGATTGAGATTCATATTATGATTAATTTGTTGGCGATCGCAAGCTAAAACTACTAGGTGTAAAAAGTGTAAATTGGGTAGATAATAAATCTCACTATAACTTTTAAAGCCATTCTTTAAGTGAGGAGACTATTAGCCGATAACTCTCTCAAACTCTATAAAAATGCAGAGCAACAGCCCAACGACCTACATTTCGTTATCTTAACCTCTGCTGTGTGTGTAAAGAGAGATTCCCTTTTCAGGGAAATCCCAACCGCGAAACAGGTAGTTTCCGTCTCAGAAAAGCCTGGCATGAGGTATAAACCATAGAGTACGAGTTAATATAGTCATCTTCGCTTTTGTAGTTACTAAATTACTATTGGATAAGGATAATTTTTAGATGGAATTTTCAATCGCTACATTATTAGCTCAGTTCGTTGATGATAAATTAGTCGCGGGCAAAAATATAGAAAAAAAACTTGGTTGTGAAGATAAGGAGGGGGTTCAAAAGCTTCAGATAGCTCTTGATGCTTTAGAAAAAATTAACGTTTTGACCAAAGAAAGAGGCAAATATCGTCGTCTGTATGAAGATGGCGTAGTTGAAGCAAAATTAAGATGTTCTAGCAAAGGATTTTGCTTTGCCATCCAAGATGAAGAAAATGCCGATGACATTTATGTGCGAGAAAGCCACTTAAGCAATGCCTGGAATGGAGATCGCGTTTTTGTCAAAATTATTAAAGAAGGCAGTCGTCGTCGCTCTCCTGAAGGTGAAGTTAAGTTAATTTTAGAACGGTCTAATCCTTCATTATTAGCCACGGTTACGGCAAAAGAAGAGAAATATCGAGCCATACCCCTTGATGACCGCTTATTGTTTGAACTTGACCTCAAAGACAACGGCAAAGACCTCCAGGCAGCTATAGAACACCTAGTTCACGTTTCAGTCCTGCGCTATCCTCTAGGGCAACATCCCCCATTAGGTCAGGTAACTAAAGTGTTGGGCAGTGATGCGGAGGAAGCTGCCGATATAGATATTGTTTCTTGTAAACACGATTTACCTCAAGATTTTCCTGAAAAAGCGATCGCTGCTACTGCTAAATTACCAAGTGCGCGTATACCCGCAGCCGAAAGCAAAAGTCGTTTGGATTTAAAAAACAAGCTAACTTTTACCATTGAATCTGAATCTAATCTGGCAAATAGTGACTGGATTGAAAATGCTTTTACCTTAGAAAAAACCGCAGCCGACAACTGGCAGCTAGGAATCCACATTGCTGATGTAGCTCACTACATAGAACAAGATACGATCTTAGATCGTATTGCCAGAAAACGCGGTATTGCCGTGAATCTTCGCAAGCAAGTTTTGCCTTTGTTTCCTGAAAAAGTTAGTAAGCTTTGCTCTTTAATTCCAGGCAAAAATCGTCTGGCAATTTCGGTAATGATTACTCTAGATGCCCAAGGCAATATTGTTGAATATCAAATTGCGCCGACCGTAATTTCTGTAGATCATCAGCTTACCTATCAAGAAACTCAAGAATTAATCAGTGGCGAGTCAAAACCAGACAAAAAGCTAGCATCTCTTGTGCCGATGTTATCAGATTTGTTTTTTACCTTAAGTCCATTAGTTAAAGCTCAACGTTTGCAGAGGGGAGGTTTAGAAGTAACCACACCAGAAATTCATAGTCTTTTCAAAGATGAGGGAAGAATGGGAACAATTTTGGGAGTGTCTGCCTTACCCGTGCATTCGATGCTCACAGAATTAACAATTCTGGCAGGAAAAGTAGTCGCCGAACATCTACAGGCATTAGAACTACCAGGAGTTTACTGTACTCAGGCAGAGCCAGATGTAGAAGAATTAGAAGATTTAATCAAGCTGGGTAATAACCTGGGCTTAGACCTAGATCTTAGCGTTGAAGAAACCGTTACGCCCCAAGACTATCAAAGACTTACGGAGCAGTTTAATACTTCGTCAGCAATAATGGTATTGAATTATCTGTTGCAAACCACCTTCAAACCAGTCAAGTATCTGACTAAACCTGGAAAACACTTTGGCTTGGCTTATGAAGATGGTTATACTCACTGCATCTCACCTGGTCAGAGATACGTCGATCTAATCATTCAGCGGATTTTGAAGGCAGTATTTGAGCATGGACGCGATCGCCGTCACAGTCGCACCAAAGAGGGGGTAGACTTGACTAGCAGCAGTTGTCACGGACAAATCAACTGGAAGGTATTGCCTCCCAATGTTCAAGAGCAGATTGAAATCGATATTCAAACTACGCTACCGTTTTTAAATGACCGCGAAAAGCAGGCAGAAGATGCAGAAAAAGATCTGGCGGGACTAAAAAAAGCCGAACAAATGAAAGAACGCACAGGTAAAATCTTTGAAGGCTTAATCACAGGGGTACAGTCTTATGGTTTCTTTGTCGAAATCGAAGATTTACTAGTAGAAGGTTTAGTTCATGTTAGTTCTTTAAAAGACGACTGGTATGAATATCGCTCTCGTAATAGCTGTTTGGTAGGTAGAAAAAATCAGACGGCATATCGTTTAGGCGATCGCGTTGAAGTAGAAGTCAAAAGTGTAGACTACTATCGTCAGCAAATCGATCTAGTTACCGTTGGCGGTGGTAGTGAGGCACAGAATGCTGATTGGGAAGAAGAATAACCTTCAAAGGATGAATTATGAAGGATGAGGGATGAGGAATAAATTAGCAAGTAGCAGACGCGCTTCGCGTCTCGACTTTCCTTCGCAAAGGCGGCGAACGACCGTTCGCGCAAGTAGCAAATCTAATGTTTTTATTTTAATCCCCAGTCCCCAATCTCTAATAGAAAAACGCAAAAAGACGTTGTTGGATCGGGATATGATAGCCAAAACTAAAAACTTTTAACTGCTTGTTAAAAAAAGCTAAAAGCTAAGAGCTAAAAGCTGAAAGCTAAGAACAATATTATTTTCGGTTTATACATTCAAAATCACCAACATCGTAAATAAAGGAGCAAGTGCATTGAAGGATCAGATAGTTGAGCAGGTAATCGAGCTTGCGAAGAAAAAGGGTATCAAAGCCGAGGCTTATTATGCTTCTAGTCGGGATACGCCGATTGAGTTTGCGAATAATCGCTTAAAATCCTTGGAGACTAAAGCATCTGAAGGTATTGCCTTGAGAGTGATTGTCGATAATAAATTGGGTTTTGCTAGCTCTACAGATTTAACTCGTTTGTCGGACTTAGTAGATGCAGCAGTGGCTACGGCAGAGATTGGCGATCCTGTAGAGTTTGATTTCACTGAAGACGTAAATTATGTTGAACCCCAGGATAATTATCAATTTCCCAACACCGAGAAGCTAGTCAACGTAGGCGAAGATTTAATCAGCAAAGTTCATCAGTATAACCAAGATATATTGGTTGATGTCAGCTTCCATAGTCGCTCTGGTGTTGAAAAGCTGGCTACTACCACCGATGTTTATACCGAGCAAAATGGTCAAAGCCTTAGTGCAGTTATCTCAGGTAATTTAGTTAGAGGCGAGGACTTTTTACAGGCTTATGCTTATGAAGTAACCAGCGATCGCCAGCCTGATTATGAAGCAATTTTACACAAGCTTATTCAAAAGTATCGGCGCGCAGAAGGCAAAGCAAATATTACCAGCGGGACATATCCTGTATTGTTTACACCTAGTGCAGCCAGCAGCACAATGGGCAGTATGTTTGGCACAATTTTTTCTGGTCAATCAATAGTGCAGAAGGCTTCCCCTTTGACTGACAAACTGGGCGAAAAAATATTTGATGAGCGCATTAATGTATTTGAAGATCCTAGCCTTGGAGTTTCTGCCTGTAAGTTTGATGATGAAGGAGTTGCAACCAGCAAAAAACATTTGATTGATAATGGTGTTGTCAAGCAGTTTTACTGGGATAGACGCTGGGCTGCCCGTCATGGTGTACAGTCTAGTGGAAATGGTTTTCGGGGTGGGATATCCCGTCCTAGCCCCAGTCTAGCCAATGTTTGTCTTGACCCTGGTAAAACTAGCGTTGATGAGCTTATTGCTGGCATAGACGAAGGTATTATTGTCGATCAGGTTTTGGGTGCAGGACAATCTAATGTTTTGGCAGGAGAATTTTCTGTCAACATCGATTTAGGTTATAAAGTCGAACAGGGAAAAATTGTCGGTAGGGTAAAAGATACAATGGTGGCAGGAAACATTTTTGAAGCTTTCAATAATGTAGTGGATATGAGCGATCGCCCTGAATGGGTAGGTAGCAGTTCTTATGTTCCCCATATTCTTTTTGCCAAGTTGGGTGTGGCAGCTAGACAATGAACAATTATCAATGAACAATGAACAATGAACAGTTTTTTAAGATTTTTGTTGCCGATTTTGTGTTTGACAACCTTGTTGACTGGCTGTGTTGATTACGAAGTGGGAGTAAATTTTAAGACTCCCTATAGTGGCGAGATTACGCAGCATATTAAAGTTGATGATAAGCTAACCAGCCTTGCACCAGGGGATACTAGACAATGGTTGAATAGTCTAGAAAAGCGATCGCGCCAGTTCAAAGGAAGCGTCAAAAAGCTTAATTCTCAAGAACTTTTGCTAACCATTCCCTTTGGTAACGGTGCAGAATTGGCACAAAAATTTAACCAGCTTTTTCAAACTGCTATTGTTCCCAATGCGACTATCCCTCAAGATAAAGTTGAGTTGATTGAGCTTAATTCTCAGGTAGATTTACATCAAAGCAATCTGATTTTTGTCGAACGTAACAGCATCGATCTGACTATAGACTTGAGAGCGTTAGGAATTCTCAGTAGACAAGAAAATATCGTCATTGATCGAGATTCTCTGGCTGACTTGAAGTTTCAATTAAATACGCCTTGGATTGCTCACAGCATCTCCAATACAGATAACCTTCAGCCAACCAAAAATGCTCTTAAAAAAGGTTTAGTTTGGCAACTCCATCCAGGAGAGGTAAATCATATTAAAGCCGTATTTTGGCTACCTAGCCCCATTGGTATCGGTACAGCAATTATCATTTTGCTAATGATTGCGGGTTTCTTGCTCAAATATCGTCGTTTTCCTGGTGTAGCTTAATTACTGACGTTAGGAAAGAGTAAACTTAAAAGCTATGAATAATATTCCAGATAGTCAAACTCAAATATCGGCAGCAGAAGGACAAGAATTAATGCGATCGCTCTTACACAAGGAAGGTACTTGGGTAGAGTGGGGGCAAATTTGCCAAAAGTTACAAAAAGCTGGATATAGTAGCCAGAAAATCTTTGAAGAGACTGGATTTCAAAATAGTCAGCAAAATTTAGTCATTGTGGCTGCTCAAGTTTTTGATAATTTAGTCAAAGGTGGTGTTACACCAGAAGTATTAGAATACTTTAGAGGGCCTCGCAGCGATGTATTATATGAGTTTCGGGTATTAAACCAGAAACAGCGAGTTGATGCTAGCCTGCTTGCTTATGAAAAACGCCTTGATATAGACGGGGCGCATATAGTAGCCAAAGCGGTGCAGGACGTGTCACGGATGTCTCAACTACCAGAAGCCTTTACTAATCATCCTGGAGATTGGGTAGCATACATATCTTGGAAAAGAGCCAAAAGCAAAAAAGATCTTCAAGAGCGATCGCGTTTAATTGCTCAAGGATTGAAATTCGCCCATTCAGATACGGCTAGAGACGAAATTACCAAGCTTCTCAGTGACTTTACCGTAGTCAAAAGTGCCACTGCACCGTTGTTACCCTTATATCGCTTAGAATTAGAAGAAGAGTTGCCCCGCATTGTGCCTTTGGCTGGTTCATATCCCCTTGGCGATCAAGAAATACAGGCAATAGACAAAGTAGAAATCAAACAGCCTTTTGGCAACATACAAGCTAGGGGCGGTACTTATATACCTGTTCCTGGTTGGCAAACGGTTCTCAAAGCAGACGATCCTGTAGCCTATTTATGTCCAAGCAACCTCCTGCCTAAATATCTTGGTGGCAATATCGAAGAAGTTTTGGTCATTTTAGATCGAACCAATAAAACCTGGAATGTTGGCAGCTATTTTGTAGCCAAAATAGAAGGAAAATTAGAGGTACGTTGGTTTGAAACTGAACCAAATGTAACAATTGTTGGTCAACTAGTACTGATTTTGCGTCCTAAGAAGATACTTGATGAAGGCAATCTTACTCAACCTTGGCAAATGGACGATTAAGCCCATTCTAATTCTTGTTTAAGAATTAAGCTGATAGTTGTTTTAATTTGTTAACAACTAGCTTACCTATTAACTGTTCCACAGGAATCAGGCAGTGTCGTATTTACCTTTACTTTTTGATAACTATTAGTACTGCCTAAAAGTTGAGTAATGCTAGTTTTTGCCCGCTCATTAGCCCGATTTAAAATTCCTTCATTACAGGCAGTGTCAACAATTTCTGTCAAAGTTTTTCTTTGCGCCAGTGTTTGTAGCTGGGGGGCAACATCAGGACCTAAATTAAGAAATCCGCGATCATAATCGTAGACGCGAGAGTTATTTACGTCGATTTTGCTATCTAATATTTTGGCTGGCGGTAAATCGATCTCAATAGCATTATCGCTAATTTTAATATTGCTATCCGTAAGCTTGCTTAAATCTACTCCCGCTCTAATTTCTCCTCTGGCGATATATAGTAAGCGAGTTGTCGCCAAGGAAATTTCTCCTAATTTGCGCTCGGCGGTAGCTGGCATAATAGTTTCCATTGTTTGTACAGTAGTGGTTAACTCTTGAATATTCCTAATCTGCTGTACAACTGTACTTGAGCTTTCAATCCTAGGCTGAACTGGCTGAAATTTAAACATATTGCCAATAAAGTTTAAGGCGCGATCGCCTGTACGCCAAATAGTCAATAAAATAAGTAAAATGGCTAGATTAATACCGCCAGCACTCCAAAATATTACGCGCTGCCAAAATGGATAGGATCTAGATGCTTTCATAAAATTTAAGATTACAGATATACTCTATCTTAAATTTAGTACAAATATTCTGATATTTAATTTACTATTAGAAATACTAGTGTTTTACGATAAATTTTGTTAGGCTATAGCACCGTATATAGCGTTAAGCTTTAGATAAAATTTTATGACTTCATTTTTAACGAATCCTCAAGATGTAATGTCGTCCAACCGCATTTTCAATAAGAGTGGAGATGACAAGGTAGAAAATCGCTCTATTTGGTTTGGTAATACTACTAACTTAATGCAGCTAAATGATGTACGTTATTCTTGGGCAATTGGTTTGTATCAACAGATGCGAGAGAACTTTTGGATTCCCCAAAAACTCGATCTTACTCAAGATGTAACCGACTACTGGAATCTAACTGGCGAAGAACGTCGTGCTTATGACGGTATTTTAAGCTATTTAACCTTTTTAGATTCAGTTCAAACCTGTAATATTCCTCACATTAAAAGTTGCGTTACTGCACCAGAAGTAAGCATCTGCATGGCAGAACAAATAGCCCAAGAGGGAATGCACAATCAAAGCTATCAATATATTATTGAAACCGTAATTCCTGGCGATCGCCGTAGCACCGTATACGATTTTTGGCGCACGGACAAAATATTATCAGACCGTTGTGAATTTATCGCCTCTATTTATCAAAAATATATTGATAATCCTACCCCAGAAAACTATTTTGTTTCGCTGTTAGCCGATTATCTGTTAGAGGGAATTTATTTTTATAATGGTTTTATTTACTTTTATAATCTGGCTTCACGGATGTTAATGCCAGGAAGTGCTGACATTTTTAAAATGATTAATCGTGATGAACTTTCTCATGTTCGACTATATCAAAAACTACTTCCTGAAGCGATGCAGTTATTTCCTCATTCTGTAGAGCAAATCTACGAAATGTTTGACACGGCAGTACAGCATGAATGTCTCTGGACGAACCATATAGTCGGCGATAGCGTTTTAGGCATTACAGAAGCCAGTACCGAACAATACACTAAGTATATGGCTAATATGCGTCTGCGATCGATTGGCTTAGAACCTTTATATGTCGATGAACAATACAAGAAAAGTCCTTACCGACATCTCGAAAGATTCTCTGATACCAAAAAAGAAGGTCATACTAAAGCTAATTTCTTTGAGGCTGGGGTAACTAGCTATGTCATGTCAAGCGGAGTTGGTGGTTGGGAGGAAATTTAACTAACTCCTCCTAAGAAACAAACTAATCTGTTGAGGCTGGGTAAGGAAAAAAGGGAAAAGCCCACCGCCCCGTCGGAGGTTTCCTCCGACAAAGGGACGGAGCAGGAAAATTAAATTGTTTCTCTGTGACATTACGAATCAAAATTAAATCGCTATATATCGGCTTGTCATTAAGCAATTATAAATTTTATCTTGAGTGTTAAGGCACTCTTTTTTTTTGCAAAATCACTGGAAGGTTATCAGCGCGAATTTATTTATAGACGTACAAAATAAGTAAGAAGTAAGAGGTAGGGAGTAGAAAGTAGCAATTTAACCAAATGTCCCAAGGTTCATATGTGAAGCTATATTTTGCGCTTATATCTACTAAAATTCCAGCATTTAACGAATATAAGTCTGTTTTTTTCTAAAAAAATAAAATCTAAATACCTAACAAATTAAAGATTAGGTAAATTTTTTGATAATGCGTTTAAAATTTAGTAAATACTTATGTATAAATACCGATCTTTCTGTATTGTAAATTGTAAATATGAGATGGTTAAAAAAAAGCTAGTTTTTACCTCGGAATATAGCCTGTTTGCAGTAGTCAATTCCCCTTGCCGTTAAATTGATCTAAGTAAAAATATTTATCTATTATTTTAATTCGCTAATGTTTAAGCTATTTCAAAACCTGCTTCCCTTGGAAACGGGAAAAAAACAATCTGACTCAGCAGTTTCTTCAAACTCTGATGCTAATGATTCATGGGAAACACAAATTGCTCAGGCTGATGTTCTCTGGGAACAAGGCAAATTAAGCGAAGCTTTAGCAATCTACGGTTTAGCAATAGAAAAGTATCCTCATCTAATAGAGATTCAGCAACGCCTAGCTGAACGTTTAAAACAACAGGGAGATTTAGCAGTTGCTTATGAAAAACTAGCAACAGGGCTGAAAAATCATGGCAACGCCAAACAAGCTGCTAACTATTATCGTCAGGCAATTAATCTCAAAGCTTTGACGGGAAACACAAAAAAACAGCTATTTAGAGCGAACGTAGCTAGTTCTCCTAGCCCTCCTATTCCTACTTTTACTCTCAAAGAAGCAGCATTTTCTTTTCAGCCTCTAACTAAGATCGATTCTGCTTTAAGCAAAACTTCTGACCCTCAACCGCCTCGTTCTAAAGTTGAAGTTGAGCCAAATAGTATATCTCCTTCTTTTTTAAAACCTCTCAAAACCATCAATCCAGAGCAATCTAAGGATATTGACTGGGAAACAGCGCAGGTTTATCTCCAAAAAGCATTAGAACATTCAGAAAAGCAGGAATGGGAACGTTCAGCACTAGCCTGTAAACAAGCAGTGCAAATTATGCCTAACATGGCAGAGGCTTACAAAGTTTGGGGTAACGCTTTACAAAGAATGGGGAAAACTGGGGAGGCGATGTCATGCTATGCCAAAGCGGTAGAGGTAGAACCCAATCTAGCTGAGGTTTACGCCGGAATTGCCGATATTTACACTCAACAAGAAAAATGGCAGCAGGCAGTCAAACATTATCAAAAAGCTATTATCATTAGACCTAGTGCAACCATCTATCGCAGCCTAGCTGAAGTTTGGCAGCGGTTGGGGAACTCTGATAAAGCTGAGTTAAATCTTTATCGAGCTAGAGAATTAGAAACAGTTTCTCAAGCAGCTAGTTCAGATTTAGATGATGAGGCTCTATTTGATGCAAAACCCTCAGTAGAAACATACTGTCTGCTCGCTGAAAAATTAGAGCAGCAAAACAACTGGAAACAGGCAGCATTATACTATCGAAAAGCTTTAGATCTCAGCATGGCTCAACCTGTACTACCAGCAGCTACGAAATCAAAACCAAGTCAGCAAAAGTCTTCCCCGCAAGAGTCAGAGATTGCTCCGCCTTACAACGACGAAGCCAGCTCTGAACTTTGGTCAAAACAGTTAAAGCATGATTCTCAGGAAACGAAAATTAATACTCCTGCAACTCAACTAGATAAGGCAATCGAACGCTATTACAAGCAATCTAAGCTGCAACCTAACTCCCCTAAAGTTCATACTGATTTGGGAAACCTGTATGGCAGAAAAAGAAAATGGCAATATGCGATCGCCTGCTATCGTAAAGCTATAGACCTTAATTCTCAGTATTCTAAGGCTCACCTAAATCTAGCTAGAACCTTGTTTAAAATAGGCAAGCAAGAAGAATTTATTCAAGAAATGCAGTTGGCTTTGGCTCTTGAACCAAAAATCGGTACAGCTATGGACCGCTTTTATTTGGGTAATGCCTTAATAGATCAGGGTCAATCACAACAGGCTTTAAGTTATTATTATAAAGCGATCGTCTTAAATCCTCTATTTTCTCAGTCTTATTATCGCCTCAGCGAAATTTTAAGCAAGCAGGGCAAACATAAAGAGGCAATAGAGTTTTTAAAGCTAGAAATTAGCAATAACCCTAATAATGTAGATTCCTATTTTTTCTTGGGTCAACAGTTGGAATTGGTCAATAATTGGGACGGTGCGGTAAAAATTTATAGCAGATTGCTACAGATAGAACCACAATACCCTGGTGCATCTCAAAAATTAAATCACGCTCTAGCAAATAAATTAAAGCTAAATTACAAATCCTCAGACAACCCTGCTCAAACCAGCTCATCTTTAAAAGAGTAAACTTTTGGCTTGGTTATTGGTTGTTTGTATATTGCGATCGCTATTTGTTTAAAAGCCTGAGTAATACTAAATCCTATTGGCGTAGGTTACTTATATTGTTAGGTAGTAAGTAGTATAATTCTGACTACAAACCACAGACTACGAACTACCAACTTAATGTTTAAGATACTTTTTCCAATCGAATTTAGTATAATTTGCGATCGCGATTGAAGAGATAGCTTCATTGCCTCGTTAGACTGTCAGCTATAAGGCAATGAAGACGTTATTGTGGTTAATCTTGAACCTATTTAGCTAGAGGGTAGTAAACGTCCAATGGTGCGATTTTCGGCTGTAAAAGTAGTTTGAGCTACTCGCTGAATATCTTGGGGAGTGATTTGTTCTAATTTGGTTAGCTCATCAAAAATATTGCGCCAGCTACCTGTTTTAGCGTCGTATTCTGCTAATATACTTGCCATTCCCATATTAGAATCGAGGGTTCGCAACAAACCTGCTTTAAGCTGAGTTTTCACCTGTTCTAACTCCGCAGGTTTGACCGCTTCTGTTTTTAAACGTTCGATCTCGCCTTGCAAAGCAGTTGCTAATTGTTCAATGCTAGTACCTGGAGCAGTTAAGGCATAAACTAACATCAAATTAGGATATTTGTCTCCGGGAAAACCATTAAAGCCTTGTGCCGATAAAGCCACCTGTTTTTCTTCTACCAAAGACTTATAGAGACGAGAGGTTCTACCGCTGCTAAGTAGTTCCGAAATAACCTCATACACTATATAGTCAGGATCATTTAAGGCGGGGATATGGTAGCCTTCTAAATATAAAGGCTGGGAAGGAAAATTAACGGTAACTTCTCTTGTTTGCTGTTGAGGCGGTTCAACTTTAGCTACTTTAGGTGGTTGAGGTTCAGGTTTAAATCGTCCAAAATAGGTTTGAGCTAATTCTTTAACTTTAACAGGATCGACATCTCCTGCGATCGCCATAGTTAAATTTTTAGGTACATAGTAAGTTTGGAAAAACTTTTGAACATCCTCTCTACTTAAATTTTCGATGTCCTTTTGATAGCCAATTACGGGACGTTTATAAGGATGAACGGTAAAAGCAGTATCTAAAAATTCCTCGATCATCTTACCGATGGGAGAATTATCGGTACGCAACCGTCTTTCCTCCAAAATTACCTGCTTTTCTTTATAAAATTCTCGGTATACGGGATCTAAAAATCTTTCTGATTCTAAAGACATCCATAGTTCTAGCTTATTAGCAGGGAAACTATAAAAATAGGTAGTACTGTCAGCCGAAGTAGCTGCATTTAAGCCTACCCCACCTGCCGTATCGACAATTTCGCCATATTCATTTTGCTTGACGTACTTACTGGCTTTTTCCTGAGTGGCAACAAACTCAGCAGTGAGTTTAGCTAGCTTGGCATTATTTTCCGACTTTTGTGCCTGTTTAATGTCGGCAAATAAGCGATCTAACTTATTCAATTCTTTAGCTTCTGCAGAATAGTTAGTTGTGCCAATCTTTTTAGTACCCTTAAATGCCAAATGTTCCAAAAAGTGAGCCACCCCCGTTTTACCATCGGGTTCATCAACACCACCAACATTAGCATAGGTGACAAAAGAAACTACTGGAGCTTCGTGGTTTTCTAAAACAATAAACTTTAAACCATTATCTAGAGTAAATTCCGTTATCTGTTCCATTACCCGATTTAGATAAGGCTTAATTGAAGTACCTGACTTATCTGGGGGTGCAGCCAAAGCAGACATCCCCGCCAAATTCCAGAACAATAAAGCAATTAAGCATACGCTTAGTTTACGACTCGCCATAAGACTCATCCATTGCGCTTGTGTATACTTACAAAAGTAATTTAGATCGGCAAAAAATCGATTCAATCTGCTTAATTTCAGCCAATATATCCAAAAATGTCTCAATTTAGCCATGTATAATCTTACTGCGGTTATATTTTATCTTAATTTTCATGCTTGCTGCTTCTGTCAAGAAGCTGGTAAATAATGTTTCACTGTAACCTGTAACCAAAGAGAATTATTATGAAATATTAAGCAATTCCTGGCAAAATATTAGGGAAAAATAGATATTTCCAATCTTGCTATATTATTAAGCCCATCATAATTACTCATTAATAACAATTACTATGCCAGTTTTTTCTCAGCAAACCTGGAAAATGCGTCAAACTCCTTCTACAGAGAAGGACACCCGCACTAAAATTTTACAGGCTGCACTAAAGCTATTTGCTCGCCAAGGCTATGATGGCACAACCACTAAAGATCTAGCCAAGTCAGCACAAGTAGCTGAGGGAACTGTGTTTCGTCACTTTACTAATAAAAAAGCAATTTTAATTGAAGTAGCTACTGCTGGATGGGTTGATATTCTAACAGATTTACTGATGGAACTTAGCGAAATGGGCAACTATAAAGCAGTTTCGCAAGTGATGCGACGTAGAATGCTGAATATGCGTAAAAATAGCGATTTGATGCGAGTTTGCTTCATTGAGGCTCAATATCATCCTGAATTAAGAGACAGTATTCAAGCAGAAGTAATTGACAAGATGACCGATGTGGCAGAAGCTTTTTTTGAAACCGCGATGGACAAGGGAATTTATCGTCAAATGAATCCTAAAATAGTCGCCAAAGTATTTTTAGGCATATTTGCGATCGCTGGTTTTTCTGAAGAAACAATTCTTGATCCTGATTCATCACCTCAAGCCATGCAGGAAATGGCTGAAGGTATTTCTGATATCTTTTTACGGGGAGTTTTGAACAATGAACAATGGTAAATGAAATGACTATCGTCACTAGATTACCTAAAAGAAGAACTAGAAAATATCGACCTAATCTCTGGTTTGAGAAGTTAATGGCTTTAGTGGCTGTAATTAACATAACCATTGTCGCTTTCGATCTTAGCTATATTCCTTTAAGAGATTTTTGGCTATCTGGTCAAGTTACAGTCGGCGGCATTAAGACGGCTTACATCAAATACGATGGCATAAAATTAGATCTGATTCCTGCGAATATATCTGCATTTATTACTCGCTATGATGCCATCAAGGGCATAATTCCTAACCGAGACACCCAAGAGTATTTAGCCAAAGTAGAGCAGTTAAGAAAAGAATTAGCTGTAAATGACGTTGATTCTCCTGTAGCCAAAAATCTTTTCGGGGATCTCCGTCGTCGCAGTATTGAGATTATTCAAACCAATGCTTTTTCTGAAGCAAACAAAACAGGGAATTTAGAACGGATTAAAAATGAAATGCGATCGCACCTCCCCAACCGAGATAATTCAGCCAAGGCAGCATTTTGGCAATACTGGACTCCTAATAATTTTCAGGGCAAAGTCACTGAGGAACTAAACTTTTTTGATCGCGAAATTAAACCTTTAGTGGCGACAAACTACTATCGTGCTGTTGGTGATAATGGTGGCTATATAGATTATTTTGGCGTGATTGATTTTCCTTTTGGAGTGCTTTTTGCCTTAGAATTTTTGGGACGCACTTGGTTTATTAGCCGTCGTCGAGTGGGTGTAAGCTGGCTAGATGCTATGCTTTGGCGTTGGTACGATATATTGTTTCTGCTTCCTTTTTGGCGTTGGCTGCGAGTTATTCCCGTTACGGTTCGTTTGAGTCAGGCACAAATTATCAATCTTAATTCTATTCAGAAACAGTTAAGCCAAGGATTAGTAGCAGGCATAGCCGAAGACGTGACAGAAGTGGTAATTATTCGCTTAATCAATCAAACACAAGCTTCAATTCGTAATGGCGATCTAGGCAAATTATTGTCTCAACAAACGGCTAACCCCTACATTGACATCAATGACACCAACGAAACCGCCGAAATTATCAGGATCTTAGCCAAAGTCCTTGCCGATCGCGTATTACCTGCCATTCAGCCCGAAGCAGAAACTCTACTAATATATAGCGTCGATAAAGCTTTAAGACAAAGCCCAGCCTATCAAGGCATCAAAATGCTCCCTGGAGGCGATCGCGCTATGACTACCCTGAGTCATCAGCTAGTTTCTCAAACCTACAGTGCCTTTAGCAGTACCTTACAAGCAGCACTGGCAGAAGATGAACAGTTTGATCGTTTATTAGAAAGTCTGGTAGATAACATCGGCAAATCCGTCTCTAGTGAGCTACAGGCACAACAAAGCATGAACAAAATTGAGCTTTTACTAATTGACTTACTAGAAGAAATCAAAATTAATTATGTCGAACGCCTCTCTCAAGAAGACATTGAAGATATTCTCGAACAAACTCGCAGCTTACGCAACATAGCTCATAACTGATGTGACGCACTAATTAATCTGTGAAGATTAGGTAGTAGATAGCAGGTAGAATTTTATGTACTAATAATTCTTAAAAAGCTAATAGCTGTCAATCGCGGATACCGCTGAGTCTTCTAATTAGATAATAGATCGGCGTTGCATCACGTTCATAACATCTTGGCTATTGAGAGGATAAGCCAAAAAATATCCCTGTCCATATTCACAGCCTAAACTGCGTAATATTTCCAACTGAGCCTTTGTTTCAATACCTTCGGCAATAACGTCCAAACCTAAACTATGAGCAAGGTTAATAATTGCCTTAATAATATCGTAATTAGTATTATTAATCTGTGATCCAATAAAAGAGCGATCTATCTTTACCGTATCTACAGGCAGATAGCGCAAATAGCTCAAAGAAGAATAACCAGTACCAAAGTCATCCAAACATAGTTTTATATCTCGTTCTTTTAACTGTTCTAAAACTTTTGTAACTGCGGTCGTATTTTCCATCAGCGTACTTTCAGTAATTTCTAGCTTTAGATCCTTTCCCTTTAAGTTTAATGACTCCAAAAGATAGTCTATTTGCGGAATTAGTTCGGGATGATAAATTTGGATACGGGACAAATTAATACTCATTGTCAGTGGAGCATTAGCAGTAAACAACTTTTGCCAAGCTGCTAATTGAGAACAGGCTTCAGAAAGTATCCATTTACCTAAAGCAATAATCTGACCAGTTTCTTCACACATAGGAATAAATTTGACTGGTGGAATTAAACCAAGGGAATTATGTTTCCACCTAACTAAAGCTTCTAAACAATTAATTTTGCCAGTCTCTAAAGAAACTATGGGCTGATAGTTGAGATATAGTTGCTTGTTGTCGATCGCTTTTTGCAAATCGTTTTCTAGCCGTAACTTTTCTACTGCCTTGCTTCGCATTCGTTCATTAAATAAAACCGAAGTTTTAACAAAATTAACTTTGGCATACCCCATAGCCGTATCTGCTGACTGCAAAAGCTGGGCAGGATTCTGATTGTCGCTGCGATTTAGAGCAATACCAATACTGACCGTCGAGCAAACTGTAGTGCCTTCGATCGTAAAAGGTTTAATTAGCTGTCGATAGAGTTTTTCAGCCCGATTCGTAATATCTTGAGGACTATTAATATTTGTAATTAGCAAGGCAAACTCGTCTTCACCGATCCTGGCAACAAGATTAAAATCATCTTCACTGATATATTCTTCTAGTCGGCGAGCCATCGAGATTAGTAGCTGCTCACTAATTTCGTAACCTAAGCTATGCTTTATACCCTCAAAGCGATCGATACTGAGCAATAAAACAGCTAAAGTACTTGATGATCTATCCCCCTTTAAGCTTTGATTATCAGCTTTTTGTTCTTGCTGACGAGCTATTTCACGGCCGAGGTGTTCAAAAAATAAAGTCCTGTTGGGTAAATTGGTTAACTTATCGTAAAAGGCGAGATATCTGAGTCTTTTTTGGGCAGCGCGATATTCCTCTCTCAGTATTGCTTCTCTTAACTCTCTTTCAACGGCAGGAATTAGGCGAGATAGCTTGCCTTTGACTAAATAGTCGTGAGCGCCTGCTTTCATCGCTGCTACTGCCGTATCTTCGCCGATCTTGCCCGAAACAATGACGAAGGGCAGATCTAGATCGTATTCTTTTAATAGTTCTAAAGCTGCGATCGCACTAAACTGGGGCATGGAATAATCAGCTAGCACAATATCCCAAGATTGAGGTTTCTGTAAAGCAGCCTGCATATCTGCTTTAGTGTCAACCCTTTGATAAGTTATTTCATAATTACCTTGTTCAAGTTCAATGGCTAGTAGTTCGGCATCATCTTCTGAATCTTCAACAATTAAGACTCGCAGAAGTTTACTCATTTGGGACTCCAAAAACAGGTGGTAACTGATTAACAGTCAACCAATACGTACTTATTTCCTTAACAAAATTTTGTAGTTGTGTAAAGTGTATCGGTTTTCGAATATAACTGTTGCAACCATTAATATAACTGTCAATGAGGTCTTGTGGCTCATTTGAAGAGCTTATAATTACGACTGGGATTAATTTTGTCTGTGGATGAGCGCGAATACGCTTTAAAACTTCAATTCCATCTATTTTTGGTAAATTGAGATCTAGCATGATTAAGGCTGGCATTGGAGGCAAATTTGACTCAGTTAACGATGCAGATGGCTCATTGTTAGAATTATTCCCTAATAAATAGTTTAAAGCTTCAATTCCGTCGGATACGACGACTAAGTTGTGAGAAATTTCTCCTTGTGAGAAAGCAAGGGTCATTAACTCGCGATCGTCAGGATTATCCTCTACTAATAAGATAGTTTTGATTGACATTATGTGTGTGCTGTCGATACTTCTTGACAGTTAACTACTAATTTATTTAGTTAACTAATTGTTATGATTAATGCTGCTTATAAATTAAAAATAAATTTTAGATCCCTTGAACGCCAACGCAATTGTTTTTAGCCTACAGCTTCATTGTTTTTGTGTATTATTAGTAACATAAGAATATAGCATATCTAAACTTTATCAATGTCTTATTTATTACAGTTGAATTTGCTAAAACTTTATCTTATTTTGAACCTCATGTTTTCTTTAAATCAGTTATGAAGAATTAAAACAACCTGAACTATTGCTAATTCATTGTGTGTATTAAAAATTAGCTTGTTTTTGCTACCCTAGCCTAATATTTTTAGGCTAATAATTACTATAAATAATTTTGCTCAACATATTTTAAACTATTGTCAAAAATTTACTAATATTATTTGCGAGTATAGGTATTTAGAACTAAACATGAATGATTATCCTAATTTGATACCTTACGGATATAAAATTAACGCCGAATTAGGGCGGAATCGCGAAGGAGGGCGCATAACCTGGAAAGGAGTTGCTTTAAATAATCAACAGGTCGATCGTACAGTAGTAATCAAGCAGTTTTGCTTTGCGACGACTGGCTCAACTTGGTCAGGATATAAAGCTTATGAACAGGAAATAAAAGTGTTACAAAAACTAAATTATCCTGGAATTCCTAAATATATAGACAGCATAGAAACAGATGATGGTTTTTGTTTAATCCAAGAATACATCTCAGCCTCTAATTTGAACAATTTTAGGCAATTATCATTATTTGAAGTCCAACAAATTGCCTGCAAAATTATTGAAATTTTGGTTTATTTACAGCAACAAAATCCTCCTATAATCCACCGAGATCTCAAGCCTGAAAATATTTTATTGTCTGAAGACTTTCAGGTGTATTTAATTGACTTTGGATTTGCTAGCTTAGGTAGTATTGAAGCATCTGGTAGCAGCGTCTTTAAGGGAACTCCTGGATTTATTGCTCCTGAACAAATTATTAAACCAACTCTTTCTTCTGATTTATATAGCTTGGGAGTTACTCTCGTCTGTCTAATAACAAACAAAAATATTAGCGAGATTCGTGACTTTACATCGGCAGATGACCCTTATCAACTAAGCTTAAAATCTTTATTGCCAGAGTTAGATCTCCACTGGAGACAGTGGTTAGCCAAAATGACTAATGCCAAAGTAAGTAAACGTTTTCCCAATGCTTTAGCTGCACAAGATGCGTTATTAGATCTTATAACTACATCTAGTAGTATTGTAGCAGTTAATGACTCCCAATTAAATATCTGGCCTAAACCAATAATTGTCGGTACATTGGGACTTTTTGGTTTAAGCACCGCAGCCACGTGGAGCTTAAGCTTTGTCGATCGCTCTACAGAACTAACTTTAGTCAATATAGCGATCGCCATTATTGCGGCGATCGCCATTGGTATTACCGAATTGGGTGCAGTCGAGATTGCCAAATTAGACTCTCAGGCAAAAACCCAGGGGGCTATTCTTGCCATAATCACTCCCGCCTTGCTAGTTACCCTCAGCAGTATATTTTGGGGCATACAAGAAGCGGTAAGCATAGCAGCAGCGATTACAGTCGGGGAAATTGTGCTTTTTGCTTACTTTTGGTGGCAAATACCTATTGGCAAGACAAATAGCCCCTTAGCAAAAATTGGTTATTTATCAAGTGCTATCGCTTTGGGGATTAGTCTGGGGTTGAAGTTAATCTAAGTAACAAAGTGTTTTTAGTACTAAGATACTACTGAAAATTTTTTAAATTTAAATTTGCTTGGCGATCGCGCTTTATGCTAAAATTTTTTTATGATGGGAGTGGTGACTTTAATGCTTAACTGCAAATATTCCCATTATGAAAGCTTCAATTGCAATTAAATCACATTTGGCGATCGCTCGTCAACATTTTAGAAATTTTTTTTAATATTTTTTTTTAATATTTAAAATTCAGTTGGCGTAACAATTAAATGAGAGCTAATTTCGGCGATAAATTCCCCAGGACTAACGTTTTCTAAAATAGCCAAAGTTTCAGCAGACTGTTCTCCTGTGGCATCAACATCAAACTTAATCTCCAAACTAGTCTCGCTTAGAGGATTAACAATAATATATTGAGTAGCAATAGTCTCAGCTAGCGGGTTGCCAGTAAGCTTTAAAAGCTCTGATACGTCCAGGCGATCGCTTTGGAGTTCAAAATCTGTGACTATATCAGAGTTACTAGCCACACCAGGATATATTAAAGGGTCAAAGAAGAAAACATCACTTCCAGCAGCTCCTGTCAAAGTATCTACTCCTTGGCTAGCCATAATTATGTCATTACCTTCTCCACCGGCAATTACATCGGCTGCCAAAGTGCCGACTATCACATCAGGATTATTTGTTCCCTGAATAACCCCCAAACTAGGATTAGCCGAAACGTTGATATCTAATAGTCCAGCGCGAGCCAACGAGGTAGACTGAGCAGGATTACCAAAAGAATCAGTAAAGCTAATAACGTTGTTTTCACCCCGATCGAGAGAAATATATTGCGCCAGGCGATCGCCATTAATCTTCAATCCATCGTGACCTAAATGCCAAAAATCAGCAGACCATTCACTATAGTCGAGATCGTAGCTTGCACCATATAATGTACCCTCTTCGTAAACCATATTAAGGTCAGAATAATCTGTTGCCAGCAAGACATCATCTCGTTCGGTGGCTATTTCCTTTTGGACTTCACGGACTATTGCCAATCCTTTATTAATTGCTTCAATTTCTAGAGGAGAAAGACCTGCATTAGCTGCTCCATCTGCCTGAAGACGACCTGTAGGCACAAGATAAAATTTAACATCAGCATAATTTAGCTGACTGCGTAAATCATCAAAAATTGCCAAAGTAGACTGTTTATATTTTTCTCTAGCAACAGGATCTTCTCTCGAAACATCTCCTACGTCAGATTCTCCTTGAGACCAAACAATGGCGATCTCGTCTGTTGGCTGCGCTCCTTGGACAGATAACCAGTCTTGTAAACCTTGTTCAGCCTGGCGTAAAGCTCCCCCTGGTTGACCCTGATCGGGATACCACCAGACTGTACTATCATCTTGAAAATAACCATTGCCGTCGACCTTACTTCCGCCAACAGCGAAATTGGTTTCTCTAGTATCACTAGTTACCACATTGCCTTCAATCAAGGCTGTCAACTTTTGATCTAAAATAATTGCTCCAGAAGTATCATTAGTAATCATTCCTGGCTGATATGGATCGTAAATATAGCTCATTTGCTCAGCGTTAGACTGACCCAAAAAAGGAACAAACAAAGTGTTTGGAGGTTCTGTATCTTCCATATAAATTTTAAATATTCAAATAGCTAAAAAATATCTTGTTAACGTTAAAAACATTTAGGTAATTTATTTAAAAGTGCGGAATGCACCCGCAAGCAATCCCTTAAAGACATTCAAGGGAACGTGCAAGCTTAGAGCCATCATCTGGAAGCTCATTTTTTAAAATCCTTTAGGAGACTTTTTACCAGTTTTTATAAATTGACTAGTGCGTAACATCAGCGTCCGAAAAATTTTGATTTTTAATGTCAGGAAGAAACAATTTCCCCTTAGCCAGCCTCAACTGATAATTTGTTTCTTAAGAGTTAATCAGTTGCTTTCAGCTAAAATACTTTGGCTCGTTACCTGGTTTCCACTTAATATTGCAGCCAATGCTAGGTTTTTGTTCAAAATCGACCGTCTTACCGTTTAGCAAGGTATCGATCGCCTGACGTAAATCCTTGCCCGTAACGGGAATGTTGGTACTAGGGCGACTATCATCTAATTGACCACGATATGCCAGTTTACCATCTGCATCAAATAAAAAGAAGTCAGGAGTACAGGCAGCAGTATAGGCTTTACTTACCTCTTGGCTTTCGTCGTAGCAAACAGGAAAGTTGAAGTTTAATTCTTGCGCCATTTGCTTTAACTTCTGGGGAGCATCTTGAGGATAATTTGCTACATCATTAGCACTAATTGCTACAATGCCTAAAGGTTGCTGGTCGTAGTCTTGACCGATGCGCCCTAATTCATTCTGTACGTGCTTGACAAAAGGACAATGCTGGCAAATAAACATTAATAGCAAAGCTTGGCGATCGCTAAAGTCCGTTAAAGAAACAGCTTTACCAGACACTACATCCTGAAGCTCAAACTCAGGTGCAGCAGTCCCTAAAGCCAGCATTGTCGAAGCAGTTTTTACCATAATTAAAATTTTGTTGATGTTTAGATATTATTAAAATTAATTTTAGGACAAAAACTAACCTAAAATAGTTGCTGCTGCCAAAACTCTTATGATACGTTCAATTAAAATACTATTATTATGCTTTTACATCAAGATGTAAAAGGTATTTTTCATAATTTCAAGCCATAAAGTCACAGTTTAATATCGTATACTGTATACTTGACTTTGTAATTCATCTAAATAATTAGTAGTCTCTCATGAGTTGAAACTCAAACTATGATTGCTATTGAAAAAAACCAGTCCTTACGACAGCAAGTATATCAAGTACTAAGACAAATTATCCTCAAAGGAGATTTGGCTTCAGGAGAACGAATAGTTGAAACAAGTCTAGCCAAACAATTACAGGTTAGCCGTACCCCTGTTCGCGAAGCAATTGGTCAGTTGCAGCAGGAAAAATTGATAGTAGCTAATTCTACAGGTAGCTTAAGAGTTGCTACCCTTTCTGTTCAAGACGCAGTTCAGCTTTATGATTGTCGTCTAGCTTTAGAACAACTTGCCATTGTCAGTGCTTGCGAGCAAATTACCCTAAAGCAGCTAAAGCAGCTAGAAAAATATGTGCTGTTGGCAGAAAAGTTAGCACATCCGTCTAATAAAGCTGATAGCTTGAAACTTCTGGAAATAGATTATCAATTTCATCATCTCATTGTCGAAAGTTCGGGTAATAAGTGGCTGTTAACCTTGCTGGAACAGGTTTTTGACCAAATGTCACTTTTAAGAGTGCAAACTACTAAACACAATCCTCAAGTTTTAGAAATTCGCTTAGAACATAGACAAGTTTATCAGGCGATCGCCGAAAAAAACTCAGATTTAGCCCAAGCAACTATTAAAGAACACTTAATTGCCAGCAAAGCTAGGGTAGTGCGTGAATTAGAGGCGATCAACAACTCAGAAATTACATCCATTTAAATAACATCATGACAACAGCATCAGGTATCAAGCGAGTTTTTATCTGTGGTTCAGCTTTAAAAGGACAACCAGACCATCAAAATCTCCAGTCGGCAAAGTTCATCAAAACCACTAAAACCCTTCCTCAATATCGTCTTCATGCAGCAGAAGACGGCTGGCATCCTGCTATTTATGCTACCGAAACAGGCGGAATTGCCATTCCTGGGGAGATTTATGAAATGACAACCGAACAGTATGAATATCTGCTGGCAAACGAACCTCCTCATATGTATCCAGAGACAGTGAATTTGGAAGGAAAGGAAACGGCGATCGCTATGCTCTATCCTCAAGAGTTAATCGAGAAACATAACTGGCCCGATATTTCCGATCTAGGTGGCTGGGCAGCTTATAAATCATTGAACAATGAACAATGAACAATCGTCAGTAATAGTAGGGTAGGCAAGGAAAAATAAATTTGTAGCAATTTAAAGATTAACTTTTTGCCCACCATAAATATCAGTAATTATTAAGCACTTTTTGCCGTCCTGACCGCAGTTTTAACGGGGAAGTTTTTAATTTTACCTCGCAAACTTTTAGTAGGCATAGACTTACGGACTTGGTTGGATCTAAATACTTTTGACTTCTGACTTTATTCTTAGCTAATATTTTTGATTTATGCAAGAAGTCTATTTTTTCGATGATAGTTCTAAATCTAACTGAATTAATGTCTGTAACAAAACATTTGCTCCTTGCGTACATTGTTCGGGGGAGGTATATTCGTCAGCATCATGAGAAACTCCCATTTTGCTGGGAACAAAAATCATCCCCATATCGGTAATTTGAGCTAATTCTTGAGCATCATGGCTGGCGCGACTAGGTAAATAAGTATAACTGAGGTTGAGATTTTCACAAGCTTGGGCGATCGCTTTTTGGATATAGGGTTCGGCTAAAGCTGGTTCGTTGTGAAGACAAGGATTTAAGCGAATTTGGGTATTAGTAGCAACGGCAATTTCTTCTAGATGGATGCGTAGCTGTTCTAGTAGAGTATTTATATGCAGACTAGATAAGTCACGAATATCCAGGCTCATTTCGACCCAACCAGGAACAACATTAGCTGCATTGGGCAGCACGTCCATTTTGCCGACAGTAGCTACCTGTTGACCAGGAGTATTGCCAATTTTATTGACAGCTAAAACTACCTGAGAAGAAGCAACTAAAGCATCACAGCGCATCTGCATCGGCGTTGTCCCAGCATGATTAGCACTACCTTTGACAGTGATATTAAAGCGTCTTTGTCCGACTATACCTTCAACTACGCCGATTTGTTTGCCCATAGACTCTAAGACAGGCCCTTGTTCTACATGAAGCTCGACAAATGCAGCTAAATCTTTGGTGCTACGACGGGCTTGGTCAATATTATCCCAGTTACCACCAACTCTAGCTAAACAGGTTTGAATATCTGTACCATCAGGACGACGATAGTACTCAGGATCTTGAATTGTTCTGCCTGAAATTGATTTAGAACCGATCATACTCCCTTCTTCATCAGTAAAGACAATCACTTCTATTGAGCGATTGAGCCTAATCTGATTCTCTTGAAGCATCTGCACTACTTCTAATCCCGCTAAAACCCCATAAGCACCATCATAATGCCCACCACAGGGAACAGTATCAATATGAGAACCTGTGGCTAAAGCTGGTATATTAGTATTTTTACCAGGATATATACCAATAATATTGCCTGCTGCATCAATTTTCACCTCCATCTCAAGTTCTTTCATCCAGTGCTGGATTAAATTTCGAGCTTCAATGTCTTGCTGACTATAGGCAATACGTTTTACACCACCGTTAGCTAGTTGACCAATGCTTGCTAAGCTAGTAATACTTTGATTCAGGCGATCGCCATTTACTAGTAGTTGAGCCGTAGTTGTCGATTTCATAGGTTAAGCAGCCGAAGGTAAATAAGTATGCTGTATACAGTTGCTCTAACCTATCATATTGTTTGGTAATAAGAAGACAACTAGTATACTGCTTAAAACTAGTAGACAGGATAAATTGATTTAGGCGACCCAACACCATTAAAAACTTTATTATTCAGTCCAAAATTCTAGTTGAAATTCAACTACATCAAGCATTCTTTGAAAGTCGCTATCTGACGATATAATACTAGCATTATAGGCAATTCCCGTAGCTGCAATCCATAGATCATTCTCAGTAAATCCTATATTTTCTAGCTTGTATTTTCTTTTTCGCTTTTTGTCTTTAGGTGCAAATTTATCAAATATTTTTGCCTTTATTAAAGCGTAAGTATCAAAAACTTTTCTATCAATATCACCGCTATTGATATTGATAGAAAAGACCTGACAATCAATAAGTTTTCGCTTTTTCTTGTAGATTTCTAAGCCATGTACATTAATTCACCGCACACTATCACACTTGTTGCGAGGATATCATCTTGATTGAGAGTAGTTAACTTGTATAGTATTTGTGGATTATTGTTGATAATTTGACTACATTGATTAGTATCTAGTAGGTATATTTTCAAAACTCTGCCTGAATTCTGCTGTTTTTGACAATTTCAAGACAAGATTCTAAATTATCACCCTGCCACTTGGGAGTATTTACCATCCATTCCATTACCTGTTTGACACTTTTTGAGGAGTCTTTAAGTTTTTTTAGTCTTACTTTATCTGCTGCTATTAAAACAGATTGAATAAGCTCTTGAGTTACTTCTTGAAGTCTATCTGACATAATTTCACCAGATATATCATACTTCTCAGCTTCAGCTATTAGCAAAGCATCATCTTCTCGCTCAAGAATTTTTGTTGGATGAGTTTGCCAATGATTCTCAACAAAATCTGTAATTAGTTCTAAAAGCTGAATTATATCTTGTTTTGAAGGCTTTGATACTCGTTTATGACAAGCATGAATTGCATATTCTTTTCCAGTACCCTCAAACCATAGTCCCCAGTATTTGACTTGTTGTAAAAAAGTTTCAGAAAAAGATTCTTGATATTTATTTGCTGCATCGATTAAAAGACTTCCAATTCGCTTTAGACCAGATGATTTTTGTAATAAATTATCTGGATTAATGTTCTTGTCCAAATTAAGCTGAAAAAGAATTTGATTAATTTGCTCAATCTGTTTTTTAAACTCTTCCATTGCAATTGAGCTTGAATCTTCTAAATTAACCAGCGTATCAAGCCCTAATAGAATATGGGCAAAACTTAATTAAAGATGTACTATTCTTTTATTTGACATCAGCTCTAGTGTACATCAAACGAATATTTGCTTTTTTGGCGATAAGCCTTACGGCATTGCTGCGCTACGCCGTTTGGTCTAGTTAAGCCTTAGTTTTGGCATCTTTACTTACAGTTAGGAAATTTCAGGAACTAAAATATTAATATCTCCGTACTTTATTTAAGTATCTAAATTACTGTTGCTTGCATATATGTCAATTAAGAATTGTCATAAGTTAATTTTTAGATGTCAAGAAAAAATATTCCAGGGGAATAATTAAAATACCAGCCCACACTCATCTTACTGATTAACTAATATGCAGAAATCATTTAATTACAAGAGTTTTTTACTAATTAGTGTTGGTTTGGTATTAACCGTAAGCTGTAAATCTCAAGCTCTGGTATTTCAAGAAGATACCCAGACTTTTGCTGCCAAACCTGTAGTCGATCTTAATAATTTTTCAGAACATACTCAGAATAGTTTTTTGTTAGCAGCAAATTTAATTGATCGCCAGCATGGCAAAGAAGCACTAGCAAAACTACAGGGATTAGAGCAAGAGTATCCTTTACTCGCTGCTTATATTTTACTCGATCGAGGGAAGGCTTATGAGCTAGAAAAGAATCAATCCCAAGCAATAGCGACCTGGCAGAAATTAGCTAATAAATATCCTAATTCCCCAGCTACAGCAGAAGCACTATATCAATTGGGTAAATCAAATCCTGCTTACTGGCAACAGGCGATCGCTAAATTTCCCGCTCATCCCCGTACCCAGGAAATAATCCGCCAGCAGTTGAGTCAAAATCCCAATCAACCGAAGCTAATGGCAATTTTGGTCAAATATACCCCCGATGCTCCAGGGGTAGACAAAATGAGAGATCGTTTAGCCACAGAATATACCGCTCAATTAACTCCTCAAGACTGGGAGGCGATCGCCGATAGCTACTGGGCAGAATGGGACTACGGTAAAGCAGGCAAAGCTTACGCTAAATCCCCAAATACTTCCCGCAATCTCTATCGTGCTGCTAGGGGATATGATATTGGTAACGATAAAGCTACGGCAAAACAATATTATCTACAGCTAATTGAGCAATACCCAAATAGCTCAGATACAGGTTTGGGCTTGCGTCGTTTAGCGATGATTGTCAGTAAAAAAGCAGGACTGGCTTATCTTGAGCGGGCAATTCAAAACTTTCCCGAACAAGCACCAGAAGCACTATTAGAAAAAGCCGAACTTTTGGACGCGCTTAAAAGTCGGCAATCTGCCAGCCAAGCCCTACAAACCCTTTTAGCTAAATATCAACATTCTGAAGCTGCTGCGTCATACCGTTGGAATTTTGCCAATAAAAAAGCTGAAGCTGGAGATTTAATTACAGCCTGGCAATGGGCGCAGCCTATTGTGACGGATAATCCAGACAGCCCCATTGCCCCCAAAGCAGGTTTTTGGATTGCCAAGTGGGCAACAAAGCTCAATCGCCCTCAAGACGCAACCAAGGCTTATCAGTCTGTTTTAGCTCGTTTTCCGCGCTCATATTATGCTTGGCGGTCTGCGGTAGCTTTAGGTTGGGATGTGGGAGACTTTACCACCGTGCGCCACAAAATACCTGAAGTAGTCAAAGTGAATCGTATTACTCCTCCAGGAGGTTCTCAAACCTTTCAAGAACTATACAAACTGGGTTTAGAACAACAAGCCTGGGCGCAATTTCAAACAGAAATTAGCGGTAAAACTGAGTTAACTATCGCCGATGAATTTACTAAGGGTTTACTCGAACTAGATCAAGGGAAAAATCTGCGCGGTATCAATCAAATTTGGGATTTAAAGGATAAAAATAAACCAGAAGATAAACAACAATGGCATCAGTTACGACAAACCCCTGAATATTGGCAGGCTTTATATCCCTTTCCCTTTGAATCAACAATTCTTAAGTGGTCTAAAAATCGTGGGCTTAATCCTTTATTGGTAACTTCTTTGATTCGTCAAGAATCCCGTTTTGAACCAGAAATTGAGTCAACCGCAGGGGCATTAGGCTTAATGCAGGTAATTCCGACTACTGCCAAAACCGTAGCCAAAGATATTGGCTTAACAAATTACTCCATGACCAACCCTGAAGATAACGTCAATATTGGCACTTACTATCTCGACTTTACCCATAAAAAATACGGCAACAACTCGATGCTGGCAGTTGCTAGCTACAACGCTGGACCAAATGCAGTAGCAAAATGGGTTAATCGCTATGGTTTGAAAGATGAGGACGAATTTGTCGAGAAGATTCCTTACTCAGAAACCAAAGGCTATGTAGAATCTGTATTTGAAAATTATTGGAACTATATGCTGGTTTATAATCCTGAGGTAGGAAAATTATTCAAGAATTTACCTACTAAATAACTAGTTTAATTTGATTTTTGCAAAATATCCTGTAGCTGTTGCTGATAGCGTCCGTATTCTACCCAGTTTCCTTGTTGTAAAGCTTGTTGAGCTTGCCGATATATTTCTAGTGCAGATTGCTGGGCTTGAGTATCTGCTGTGGCAGGATTTATAGAGGGGTTCAATTGGGTGGGGACTTGTTTAAATACCGCAGCCAAAGATTGTTCTAAACTGGGAGTCATAACAATTTGTTTGTCGTAGGAGACAATAATGCGGGTGAGTTCGGGTAACTGACCTTTAGCAGCGCGCAGATATAGAGGTTGGACATAAAGTATTGAACCATCGATGGGAATGACCAGAATATCTCCTCTAATTACCCTCGAACCTGTTTGACTCCAAAGGGTTATTTGTTGGGCAATTTCAGGATCTTGATCGATTCTGGCTTCGATCTGAAAAGAACCATATACTAGTTCTTGTTTAGGGAATTCATAAAGGCTAAGTTTGCCGTAATTATCGCCATCCGAACGAGCAGCCATCCAGGCAATCATGTTATCGCGGTTGACGGGGGTAAAAGGGAGAACTAAAGAAAATTCTTCTTTAGTTTCTCCTGGCAACTTCATAATTAAATAATCAGGTTCAACTGGCTGCTGTCGATCATTATAGAGTTCGGTAGCAAAACGCCAGTCATCCTCGCGGTTATAAAATACTTGAGGATCTTCCATGTGATAGCTCAAGTACATTCTGGCTTGAACTTTAAATAAATCTTGGGGATAACGAAAATGAGCCTGAATTTCTGGGGGGATAGTATCTTTGCCCTTAAATAGATTGGGAAATATCTTGCGGTAAGTATTTAGGACAGGCTCGTTTTCATCAACAACGTAAAACTGCATTGTGCCATCTTTGGCATCCACAACTACTTTAGCGGGACTACGAACGTAGTTAATATTTTTATCGGTGATTAATTCCGTTTTTTGTTCGTGTGCCACAGCTTCAGAATAAGGATAGCGATCGCTTGTAGTATAAGCATCGATAATCCACTTGAGCCTACCATTTACCACCACCATATAGGGGTCATTATCGAATTGCAGAAAAGGGGCAACATGGCGCACTCGCTCTGATATTTGTCGGTGATAGTGAATGCGAGAATTTGAGGTAAAGTAATTGGAAATAAGAATTTTTAAACTGCCTCGATCGTAGGCATACGCCAGCTTACGTAACCAATTACCAATGGGGACACCACCTACACCATCGTATTTGCTAAAGGCATTTTCATCTCCACGGGGATAGTCAAACTCAGGGGTATTCATTCCCGTATAGATATAGTCTTGAGTCAACTCACCATAGTAAATTCCTGGTTCTTTAATAGCTAAATCTGTCTCAGAAACGGGAGGAATGTTTTTGACAAATAAGACTGGTAGACCATCAGTAGTGACTTCATTGACGGGGTTCATGACCAAGCCATAACCATGAGTATACTTGAGTCGGCGGTTGACCCAGGTTTTAGCAGAGGCGGGAACTTGACTATAATCAAATTCCCTGGGAGAAAGCATCATCTGACGATAATCGCCATTGAGGGTGTAGCGATCAACATCAACATCCAGAAATTTATAGTAAAAGCGGATTTCCTGTAGCTGTCGATAGGTAGTTAGTAGGGGGCGATAGTCCCACAGAGGAATATTATCAATGGTGGCTTGGTTTTCTTGCAGAACATTAGGATTAGAATTGCCTGCTAAATTTAATTGGTAATCTTTTGTATCGATCTTGTCTAAATCATAAGCCGACCGCGTAAACTCAATATTATGCTTAATATAGGGCATCTCCTTAGCTAATTCGTTGGGTTCGACGACAAAACGCTGCTGTAACTCAGGAAAAATCCCATTAAACAGAATGAGAATTACGGCGTATATACCAATGCCGTAGACAGGAAGTTGGAGTTTATTAGACCAGGTAGAAATGATTAACCAGAGTCCTAAGAGTACCGAAGCGACAATCATCACCCAAAATGCCAGCAAGCGGGCATGGGTACTGGTATAGTCTGCGCCCCAAACTACGCCTTGAGAAGAATAGAGTAGTTCATAACGCTCCAGCCAAAAATCAACGGCAATATCAAGAGCGATCGCTGCTAATAAAAAACAAATATGTATCTTGATTGGCTTTGTTAAGAGCTTCTGCCAATTGTCCTCAAGGATTAAGCTTTTCCACTGCCAATTAAAGCGAATAGTTCCTTTGAATACATAAACCAAGGCTGCTAGAATCGAGCCTGAAATTAACAGGGTGAGAAACCAATTTTTCAAGTTGTCAAAAAGAGGTAAACGGAATAAATAAAAGCCAATATCTTTTTGGTAGATCGGCTCGAAACGATTAAACTCAGAGGCATTGAAAAATTGTAGAATTTGTTCCCAAGATGCTGCGCTGAGATTAGCAATAGTTAGAGAAGCTAAGAAAATAAGCAATGCAGCCGTGTAATTGGCAATCTTGGCAGTATAAGGTTCAAATTCATTAGATTCTAGAAATCTAAAGCTGCGATCGCTCGTCAATTTTAACGCTAACCAATAATTAAACCCTAAAAACACTACAAAAACAGCAAAGGCAACTAGCCAAATAGATACTTGCCAAATAATACGCTGCCAAAAAATCGCCTCAAAGCCAACTGCCTCAAACCACCAAGACTCGGTTAACAAGTGGACAAGGCTAGAAACTAAGGTTAAAGTTGCGATCGCTATAAATAGCAGCGTCACGATTATCTTTTGCTTGAATTGCATTGAGGAATATTGTTGCTCAATATAGTTGGTTATTAATTAGAACCTATGTTTGGTAAATAAAGTAGATTTATTCAGGTATAATTCAAATGTAAGTCAAAGATCAACTATTATATTAATAGGCAAAAATTTAGTGTTTTGCTTATTAATAGGCAGATATTCAGCATATGTTCTCTAGTTAACAATCATCATATTTTATATTTTATTGCTCGATTTCTAACATCTTGTCTGTCCGTACATATAATTATATTTTTTTACTCGACCTATCGATTCTCTTTTGTTGCTTTTTGCTAGAACTTGGGCTACTGAAAAAAGCAGAAGGAAAAATTTAGTGCAGCTTATCAAGCTACTTGCTGCCGATCATTACCGCAAATCAACTTAAATTTCATTCACCAGACTTTTACACTGATTAGGTACTTTATTAAGAGAAGCTTAATTACTATCTCAAACTTATTCATTACCCGTTTTTTTTACTTTTTGTGTTGAAAAAACTTTTTGCCAAAATGATAACGAATCTCATTCGTAAACGCGATTTCGATCTAGGCAAATGTAAAAGTCTTGATTATATTAGCTTTTACTTTATTTAGATATAAACCGTACTGATTTTAGAATAAACACCATTGTTTGATCGAAACCTTGTCTAATAAGCATTTGAAAACAAATACTTTAATTGATTTCTTTTTTAGGGTTACTAGTTATCTTATATTTTATTTTTTTAAGTTTAGCTATTAAGTCAAGAGTATTGAAGAAAATAATTTAAGTATCTATCAAAAGAAGCAATCAGGTTCAGTCTAGAATTTTTTTCATAATTATCGCAAAGAGGATTAATTAATGTTGGGTAACGTAAGCACAAGAGAAACACTGGTTAGTGGACGATTCAATCGTATCGAGCAAACTAATACAGCTAATGCGATCGAAGTTTCCATTATCATGCCCTGTTTAAACGAGGCAGAAACCTTAGAAACCTGTATTAAGAAAGCTCAATGGTTTATTGCCGAAAACGACCTTGCAGGAGAAGTAATTATTGCCGACAACGGCAGTGACGATGGCTCTCAAGAAATTGCCAGAAGACTTAATGCCAGAGTAGTTAATATCCCTACAAAAGGTTACGGTAGCGCGCTAAAAGGTGGTATTGAAGCGGCTAAAGGTCAGTACATCATTATGGGTGATGCTGATGATAGCTATGACTTTAGTAATCTCAATCCTTTTATTAAAAAGTTACGCAATGGTTATGACCTAGTAATGGGAAATCGTTTCAAAGGTGGCATCGAATCAGGAGCAATGCCTTTTCTACACCGTTATTTAGGAAATCCAGTTTTAACTGGTATTGGTAAGCTTCTATTTGGTAGTCCCTGTGACGACTTTCACTGTGGTTTAAGAGGTTTTCGCAAAGATGCGATTACTAATTTAGATTTGCAAACTACAGGCATGGAATTCGCTAGCGAGATGGTAGTTAAAGCTACCCTTCATAAAATGCAGATTACCGAAGTGCCTACTACTCTATCTCCTGACGGTCGTAGTCGTCCTCCTCACCTCAATACCTGGCGAGATGGTTGGAGACACCTACGCTTCCTATTAATGTATAGCCCTCGTTGGTTGTTCTTCTATCCTGGCATCTTTTTGATTTTGGGTGGTTTGCTAGCAACTCTATCCCTTTTGCCAAGTCCCAAAGTACATAGCCTGCTATATTCATCCACGGCAATGACTATTGGTTTTCAAATCGTTATGTTTGCTTTGTTTACTAAAGTGTTTGGCATTAGTGAAGGACTATTACCTGAGGATAGACGCTTAAACAGACTATTAAAATATCTTAACCTTGAAACAGGTTTGATCGCTGGTTGCGCTCTATTTATAATGGGTACAGCAGCATCAGTATATGCCTTTGGTATTTGGGGAGAACATGATTTTGGTTCACTAAATCCGACTGAAACCATGCCGATCATTATTCCTGGGGTAACTTGTTTAGCCTTGGGTATTCAAACAATCTTCTCTAGTTTCTTCTTAAGTATTTTAGGATTAAAACGATGATTCAACCTTGGTTATCAGTAATTGTTCCTACCTACAATGGCAGTAAGTATCTAGCAGCAGCACTTGATTCTATATTGATGCAGCAAGATCCCGAACTTGAATGTGTTGTCATTGATGATGGCTCGACAGACAATACTTTAGACATTGTTGAGAGCTTTAAGGATAAGCTTAATGTCAAGCTGATTACTAAAGCCAGACAGGGTAACTGGGTAGCCAATACTAACCATGCTCTTTCCGTGGCGAGGGGAAAATATGCCTGTTTTCTGCATCAGGATGATCTTTGGCTGCAAGGGCGTTTAAATGCCATTAAAAAAGCGATCGCAACTCATCCCCAAGCTAGTCTTTATCTCCATGACTCAGTATTTATCGATCGAGAAGGTAAACCCCTGGGTCTCTGGCAATGTCCTCTCAAGGATCGTCAGGTAGTATCTGCTCAAGAAATGATCCAGAAGCTGGTAATCCAGAACTTTATTGCCATCCCTTCTCCTGTATTCAATCGCCAAGCTGCTCTTGATTTAGGTGGACTAAATAACGATCTCTGGTATACCGCTGACTGGGACTTTTGGCTCAAGCTTGCTTCAGCGGGAAAAACTTACTATATTTCGCAGCCTTTAGCAGCTTTTAGGGTACATGGTGATTCTCAAACCATCCGTCGAAGCTCTAGCGTAGCCGAGTTTCGTCAACAGATGCGCTCGGTGGTAGACAAATATCTTCAGTCAAAATCAACTCAAGTTGCCAAAGTTGCCTTTTTCTCCACAGAGGTCAACACTACTTTAGCAGCAATGGTTCATGGTGAATCGACTCAGCTATTTAAGCTTGCTACTGATTTTGTTTTATTAGGTCCTGGAGGATGGCACAGATATTGGCAAGATTCTCGAATTCAAGAGCGGGTATCTGCCAGACTGAAGGCAAAACTACAGACTCAAACCTAAGCTTTTCTACTCATAACTTGTCAAAATCCATGAAGCCTAACTTATTTATTGTCGGTCAACCAAAATCTGGAACAACGGCTTTACATCAGTTTTTGGGACAGCATCCTGAGATCTTTATGTCCAGCATCAAAGAGCCACATTTTTTTTGCTCTGACTTTCATTTAGAAAGCGATCGCTTTTATGGTAAACAGCGTTTTTTTGACTTTAGAAGTGAGTCTGCTTATCTACAGCTTTTTGCACGAACAGATGGGGCGAAAATTGTTGGGGAATCTTCGACCAACTATCTTTATTCTCAGGTAGCAGCAGAAAAGATTTATAACTTTAATCCCGATGCTAAAATAATTATTATTCTGCGTGAACCAGCTAAATATCTCTATTCTCTTCACAGCCACTACGTCAAGTTTACTGAAGAAAACGAGCCAGACTTTTTGACCGCTTTGGCAAAGGAAGAGGAGCGTAAACAGGAAAAGTATCCTAGTCCTAGGGTTACCAGCCCTAGCTATCTTTACTACGACCAAAGAGTTAAATATTATCAGCAGGTAAAAAGATATTGCGATCGCTTTAAAGCAGAGCAAATCAAAATAGTAATTTTTGAGGAGTTTAAGTCAGAAAATGAGCGTATTTATCGAGAGATTTTAGAATTCCTCGGCGTAAATCCTCGCTTTACTCCTGAATATGGTGCAATTAACGTTAATAAAGAAGTTAAGTTTTCAGCAATTAACAATTTAGTTAATAATCCTCTGGTTAAAAACATTTCTAAAAACCTGCTTTCTCAAGAATTTAATGATTTTGTACGGGATAATATCGTTGAAAGATTCTTTTGGCATCAAGCCCCCAAAGCTAGTATGCCTGAATCAATCAGACTCAAATTAATGCAGCAATATCAGCCAGAGGTTGCCAAGATATCGGCACTAACTGGCTTGGACTTGGAAACTAAATGGGGATACGATATAGCCGTTGCTCAAAGCGGTCTTGATTCTAAGGTAGAGTAATCTTTGAATGTTTAATTTAATTGCAGTGCAGTTTCTGTTAGTAGCCAAATATTGAATAATAAACAACAAATGTTAACTAAGAAAAACGTTATATCTAGTATCTTATCTCTGGGTCTAGGATTTTTCTTAGTCTGGTTGATTCTGCGCTTTACAAATGTAGACGTAGAGGAAGTTGTTACTACCTTTTATAGTCTAAATCCAGTCTATGCTGGACTGGCAATTACGGCATTAATTGTACATACTTTTTTATCGGCATATAAGTGGGGCTTGGTCACCCAAAAGCTTACTCCCGATAGCCAACAGCCCTTAAAGTTTTATTTTTTTTATACAACTTTAGGCTCATTAACCATGCAGTTTATGCCTCAGTATGTGGGCATGGTGATGGTACAAAACCTAGCTTTAAGAGTTCATAAAATTAGTTCAATTTCTAAGGGTTTTTTATTAGTTGTTTACGATCAATTTTTTAATTTTTTAATTCCTTTCTTGCTTTTTCCTGCTGCAATTCTGTTTGTCTTTAACTATATTTCTTTATCTGTAGCGGTTTGGATCTGGATTGCCACAATTATTGCAGTTCATTTTATGATCAATAAATGGCATCGCAGCCTGATTACTTCACTGATTAAATTTCTCTCCTGGGTTAAAGGGCTAAAACCAGGCAAAAACAAGGCTGATGTTCAACCAGCAGCAAAAGTGGGCAAAGATTCTGTATTAGGTAAAAATTTTACTCTTTACCTTTATTGGATTTCCGTAGTTCGCTATATCGTTTGGATTATTCGCGGGATCTTAATTGCGATCGCCGGAGGCTTTAAAATTAAGCTATCGGCAGTAGTTTTTGTTACGCCCATTGTCCAGTTGGCAATGTTACTCAGCTTTACTCCAGCTAATTTGGGACTAATGGAATTTAGCTGGATTGGTTTATTAAGGTTATTTGATGTACCAGATGCCATGGCAGTTCAGTTTTCGCTAATGCAAAGATTTCTCTACATCGTTGCGGTGGTGATTGTTTTAGCCGTGTTTGCTGTAGTTGCTTTGGTTGAGCGATTTGCTTTATTTACACCAAAGGAAAACCAGTAATCATTGAACATTGAACATTTATCAGCAAGATAGCATTTATATTAATACGTAAAAATATTAGGACATTTTTTTAACTACTAACTATTGCCTACGAGCAAATCAGCCTCATTGTCCTAACCTAATACTTCATCTCTTTATCTCTTAAAAATTATTGCCGATGTTGAATTTAGTTAGTAAAAAAGAACAATCAAAACCATACAGGCTAGAAAAAGTAACAAGTATAGGAATAGAGACAATCTTATATTTAGTTGTCATCCCCCTAGTTATTTCTCTTTTCCTCAAGGCAGTCATTGATATTGACAATAACTACGATCCTGGCTGGTATCATTTACCTTTTGCTGGCAGAATCTGGGGCATTTTGCCCAAAGAAATGTTTTTAGGAGACGAAAAATGGTTTGAACCTCGATTTGATGGTTTTCCTTTGTTGGCGCATTTTTTGCAAGGATTCTTCTGGAAAACCACGGGAAGAATTCAATCAACTAACTTAGTTGGCTTTTTGAGTATTATTGGCTATTTCTTCTTTCTTAGAGCTTATTTTAAAGTTCCTTTTTATTTATCGGCGATCGCTTTATTGTCGATTCCTTTAGTTTTGACTAACGCTACTACTAGCTACGTGGATTTATTTGGGAATGTTGGTACATCTATTTTGGTAATGATGACCTATAGCTTTTATAAAAATAAGCAATTACCAAATTTCTCAGAGTTACTGATTGCCTTTATCGGTGCTGCGATCGCTGTTAATACTAAAACTCAGCTACAGCCTTTAGTTTTATTTATTTTGATTTTTACCATTTCTCGACTTGCTTGGCTCTATTGGCAACAAAAACCAGCAGCAAAACAAATAGTCAAAACTCTGCTAATTACTTTATTGGCGATCGTCATTATTTATGCAAGTCCAGTCAAAAATACAGTTGTCTACGCTAATCCTTTTTATCCTATCAAAATTCAGGTAGCGGGAATTGTACTAAACCATAAGCTAGCTCCAGATGCCTTTGAAGGAGGCAATCGTCAAATAAACTGGATTACTTCAGTACTAGAAATAAATGCGCCTCACTTTTGGAAACCAGATCAATGGAGCGATTTCCCTCAAAGAAATCGGCGGGGAGGCTTCTTCGGGGCTTATGTAGTATTTAATTTGCTACTGCTGACAGGATTTCTGCTTAGAGAAATAACTCTCAATAAGTATCTGTTAATCAATAGAAACAGAACTGACTTTACACAATTAAAAACTGAACAAAACAATAATTTTGCCAAATCTAGAGAGGCTAGCGTTGCTTTTTTGACGCTACTTGTTATTTCTCTAGTTCCTTTGAATTTTCCTCAATCTCATGAACTGAGATACTTTATGTACTGGATGATCTGTTTAGTATCTTTTAACCTTTATTTAATTTCTTTACCCAAAAATAGACAGCTTTTAGGACGATGGCTACAGCCAAGATATATGGGATTAGTCTATGTTGTTTTCCTAATCATAGTCTTAGTCAAAATTGGTAGCTTCTACGCCAGACCATTATTTTTGTCTTTAGACAAATATGTTTACCATGGGGCTAAAGCAGAATTTATGGAACAAATAAAGCCTAACGAACAGGTTTGTTTGCTAAGTAAACATATGGGAGAAGATACCCAAACTGCACCAACAGCATCTTTAAAGTATGCCTTTATTTATAGCTCTTACTTTCATCCTGAATTAGATTATGATTATTCGATTCAAACGGCATTCGATCCCAAAGCCTGCGGCGATCGCACTATGATACCCAGTAATTTAAAGTAGCCATTATGGTAAGAGGTGAGCAGTGCAGAAAAATAAGAGGCAAGTATTAGAAATAATTCTCAGTGTGATCGCCATAGTCGTGGCGACATCGATATTTCTCAAAGCAATCATGGATATTGATAGTAACTATGATGTCGGTTGGTATCAACTGCCTTTTGCTGCCAGAATTTGGGGTATAGTCCCCGAAAAGTCTTTTATCTCAGAATCTCTTTTTGAATATCGTTACGATGGTTTTCCTTTGTTGGCAAATTTTTTACAAGGCTTATTCTGGAAAATTACAGGGCGAATTCAGTCCACGAATCTAGTTAGCTATCTAAGTCTAATTATTTATTTTCTCTTCCTCAGAAACTTCTTTCAAGTCCCTCTATATCTATCAGCGATCGCGCTATTTACCATTCCTGTGGTGCTGATTCATGCTGCCACTAGCTTTGTAGATTTGCCAGGAAACATTGGGGTTTCAGTCGTAATGCTGATGACCTATCGATTTTTTAAGCAGTCTCAATTACCCAACAAAAACGAACTGCTAGTTACCTTTTTGGGCGCAGCAGCAGCAGCAAATATCAAACCTCAACTACAGCCATTAGTATTTTTACTTTACTGGATAGTCGGAATTAGGTTGGTTTGGCTGTACTTTAAACATACTCAATCTAAGCAACGCCAGCTATGGCTAACTATACCTCTAGCAATAGTCGCTTCAGGCTTAATCTTTGCCACCCCAATCAAAAATGTTGCTCTTTATGGCAATCCTTTTTACCCGATCAAAATTGAGGTTGCGGGAATCGTATTAAACCATAAACTGACTCCTGATACCTATAGTGAAGGCAATAGACCCCAAAAGTGGCTGCGATCGATTTTGGAAATTAATACTCCTAATTGGTCGGCGGATCAATGGAATGGTGGGAATGAGAAGTATCTAGATCGAGCAGGGGGATTTTTTGGTGCTTATGTAGTGTTCAACCTATTGTTAATGTTGGGTTTGACTATTCGAGAACAATTAAAAAATAGACAACTGCCTCTTAAAGATAAATCTGCCAATGCTACTGCTGCACTTGTAATCATGCTGCTGGTGTCTCTTGTACCTGCAAATTTTCCTCAATCCCATGAGTTGCGCTACTTAATGTTTTGGATGATTACTCTAGTATCTTTAAACTTGTGCGTTGTTACCTCGTTACAGAATCAAAGCTCAAAATGGTTGCAGCCAAAGTACTTAGGGTTAGTTTGTTTATTGTTTATGGCGATCGCCTTTAGCAAAATTACACCTTATTACCTTAAACCAAGCTTCTCATCGTTAGACAAGTTTATAGCCAGAAGCGTCAAGCCAGAGCTTTTAGAGCAGATGACACCCAATCAGCGCACCTGTATGATTGCTCGTCATGCCATCCCCAATCCAAAAAGCGTGCCTTTTGCTCAAATTCAAAATGCTTTTTATTATAGTTCTTATTTTCATCCTGAAATCAAATATGACTATGCCATCAAAGCTGCGATAAATCCTAGAGACTGTGGTGATTTGAAAGTAATTCCCCCTAATGCTCAAGAGTTTATCGATCGACAAATGAAAACTGATAATCAATAAACTAATAAATTTTAGACACATAACAATTATGGCGATCGCAACTATCTCTGTAGTATGAACTCGAATGTTAGCAACAAAACTTCTAAGCCTCAAAAATCACGACTGGGGCTAGAAACTGTTTTAAAAGCGATCGCTTCAATCTTAGCTATTTCTGTATTTCTCAAGGGGGTAATTGATGTTGACGGTACTTTTGATACCTGGGGTTATCACCTGCCTTATGCTGCCAGGATTTGGGGCATTGTACCAGCAGAGCAGTTTATCAATATGGAGGAAAGATTTCGCGGTTTTCCTCTGCTAGGCGAATTTTTTCAGGGGTTTTTATGGTTGATTACTCAAAGAGTCCAGAGTGCTAATTTGGTCGGTTTTTTTAGCTTAGTTTTATATAGCTATTTTCTTAAGCGTTATTTCCAGGTTGCTTATTATCTATCGGCGATCGCTTTTTTAGCCGTGCCTTTAATTCAGGCTCATGTGGTCAATAGCTATGTAGATCTAATTGCTAATGTGTTTTTGGCAATGATGATTATGATGGCTTATCTACTGTTCAAGCAGCGAGATTTACCCAGTATCAGAGATTTATTAATTATCTTTTTAGCTGGAATTGGTTCATCAAACTGCAAACCGCAGCTAGAGCCTTTAGTATTTATTGCCTTAGTATTTATTGCCTTCAGAATTGTCTGGTTGCGATTAGATAATTCCTCGAATAAACAACAGCTAATTTCTTGGATATTTAAGGCAATTCCCCTGGCTTTACTTGCTTCTCTATTGATCTTTGCCACCCCAATCAAAAATATAATAATTCACGGTAATCCTTTCTATCCCGTCAAAATCGAAATTGCAGGCAAAGTACTCAATCATGCCTTACCGATGTACAATAATGCCCCAGGCTATTTAGCGAATGCACCAAAGGCGCAACGGTGGTTTTATTCAATTATTGAAATCAAACCTGCCTACTGGAATCACGATCAATACAGCCAAAATCCAGACCGCAACCGCATGGGAGGTTTCTTCGGTGCTTATGTATTGTTCCAAGTCTTATTATTGATTTACCTAATCGCCAGAAATCCTAACCGCAACAATTACACGGCGGGAATATTAGTAAGCGTAATGTCTCTAATCGCTGCCAATTTCCCTCAGTCCCACGAATTAAGGTACTTTATGTACTGGATGATAGTTTTAATTTCTCTTAATTTATACTTGGTTACTAATTATCAAGATCGATTAATTAAACCCCGTCGTCTAGGATTAATTTCTTTAATTGCCCTAGTTATTGTTGGTATTAAAACCAATTTTATCTATCTTTACCCCAGCTTCAATACACTAGCTGCATTCAAAGAAAAAAAAATTATCCCTGAAATTATGGCTCAAATCGAACCAGGAGATAAAATTTGTCTACCAAAACTATATCCTTATGCTTTTGCCTATACTCCTTGGTTTCATCCAGAGCTTGGCTACACCTATAAAGTTCGCTCAGGTTTCCTCGCTCCCTGTGCCAAATCAGAAAAAGTTTTGTAAAAGTCTTAGAAACTGCTTGTAAAGTAAATATTAATGATAGAGAAGATGATGAGGTAAAGCAAGAAAACTTCAATTACTCCAATATTAAAGTGTTTACAAACAATTTCTTAAAGCTTGAAGCCTAAAAATAGCGTTGATTAAAATCAAATAGAGACATTTTATTTAAAGCTATCTACAATAGATCAGGTCTTTTCAAAGAATTATTATAGTTGCGATCGCAATTACTGCAAAGACTTTTTTGAATCCTTATAATTTGTGGGCATCATTTGCTATAAGTTACAGTTATCTGGTCATTCCGCCTATGTTTTTTAAATTCCTATCCAGAGAAGAATCGAACTTAGTCGTAGTTAATCCTCTTAGCAAAGTTAGAAAGCTGTTGTTTTTGTCCATAGTTTCCGCCTCTCTTTGCGTTGGATTCAAACCAATTAATCATTCATCTGGCATCGCACCAGAAGCTTTACTAGTTTTAGGTGGACATGAAGAGCGAGAACGTTTTGCTGCCAAACTAGCTCAGCAATATCCCCAACTACCAATCTGGATCTCTTCAGGTAGCCCTCAGCAATATGCTCAAGCAATTTTTGCCCATGCAGGAATCAGGCGCGATCGCCTACACTTTGATTATCGTGCTAGCGATACCGTAACCAACTTTACTACCTTAGTTGACGAACTTAAAGCACAGGGAATAGATAGTGTCTATTTAATCACTTCCGAAAACCACATGACCAGAGCTAAGATAATTGGCGATATTATTTTTGGCAGTCGAGGTATAGATTTTACGCCTATTGCCGTCCCTTCGAGCAATCCTCCCGAACCTATAGAAAAATGCTGGCGTGATGGTGCTAGGTCAATTTTGTGGCTGATAACGGGGCATACAGGCACTTTATTAGTTAAACATGGTAGCAAAAGCTTTAAGCTTCTTCTTTAAAGTGAATACTCCTGGTCACTATATTCTCAATTTAGCTTTTTTAGGGAATATTGCTCCTAAGAACAATATGGCAATCGCTATTGGTGCAATTCTTCCTGATGTGCCGATTTTCGTCTTTTATTTTGTCACCAAGTATATCTACAAAATGCCTCCAGGTAAAATTTGGTCAGAGGCATATTATGAACCTTTCTGGCAAAACACAGTTGCTTTATTTCACTCTATTCCTTTAGCTTTAATTGGTGCAGCTATTTTTTATCGTTTGAATTGGCAACCAGGAATGATTTTATGCCTTAGTATGATTTGCCATTCCCTATTAGATTTGCCCGTACATAACGATGATGCCCATCGTCACTTTTTTCCATTCACTAATTACCGTTTTATTAGTCCTTTCTCCTACTGGGATAAAAACCACTACGGCGCAATTGTGGCATTTATCGAGATGGCTTTGGTGATTGGCGTAAATCCCATCGTCTTTAGCTTACTTAATTCACCCTGGACAAAAGGAATTGTAATTGCGATCGATTTATATTATTTACTTGGCTATTCTCGCTCTTATCTTTGATCGACTTAGGAAATCGCCGTATCGGTTGCAGCCTTCTCTAGATCGTTTCTACCAAAGATAGTGTCGGTAATGATGTGAGAAAGCAAGCCTACAGGACCAAAAAACAGACATAAGATTAAAGAATGAACTGTCCAGATTTGCTTTTCTTGTCCTTGCTGATAAATCCATCGTCCTAAAAACAAATCCATTACCAAAAAGTGAACCCATCCTGCACCCGCAGCACCCTCTTCACCAAAAAGGCGAGCAATATCTGCCAGTTGAGGATTTGCCAAGGCAGCAGCCGATTCTGAGTCAAATGTAACCACCAAATAATATAGATATGCACCAATCAAAGGAATAAAAGGTAAATAAGACCCCATCACCTTTTTTGTAACATCCCATTTAGGAAACAAAATCATTATTGTCCAAAAGGGCAAAATATAAAGATTGGCAAGAGCGAACAGTTGAGAGAAAGACATATTTTTAAAGTATGAGGAATGAGGAATAAGGGATGAGGAACAATAGCCTCATCAGTATTTATATTATCTCTGACTGAAAAGATTTTGATAGTGAGCCTATTAATAACCGATAATTGATTATTGTTCATCGATCATTGTTAATTGATTATGCTTGCTCCCTGGCGATCGCTTTTATCCAGTGCCATACACCGTAACCGTTCTAAGCCTTTTTCTCGCTATTTTCAGTTGGCTACGGTTACTCTAGAGGGTTATCCGACTAATCGCACAGTAGTATTTCGTGGCTTTCTAGACGATGAGCAAAACGCCCTAAAAATTATTACTGATTCACGCAGTGCCAAGATACAGGATATTGAACATCAGGCAATTGGCGAAATTTGCTGGTATTTTACCAAAACCCGCGAACAGTTTCGGATTGCGGGGAATCTACGTTTAATTACCGCTAAAGATACGGATACAGACTTACAAAAAGCACGTCAAGCTACTTGGCATGATATTTCCGATTCAGGGCGATCGCAATTTGCTTGGCCCGATCCTGGTCAACCCGCAGCAGATAAAGCAGCCTTTAATATACCACCTTTAGATCCTAATAGCCCTTTAGAAAACTTTTGTTTATTATTATTAATTCCCAATCAAATCGATCATTTACAGCTAAAAAGCGATCCTCAACAACGCTGTATATATACTCTTGAAAACGATTGCACGTGGTCAACTCAGTCTGTTAATCCTTAAGTAACGGATAATCTGTATATCCTATTTGAGCATCCTAGAGATCGATGCAGATAGATTATTTTCTCTCTCAATAGATGCGATCGCAATTTGGCAACTAAGTCATTACTGTTATTTCTTGGGGATTAAGCCATTTAAAATCAATCAAATATCTTCTACAGTCCTCATGCGATAAGAGTTTTACTGTATTGTTAAACTATCAGTTAGAAAATTTTTTAATTATAATTCTCTGTATAGTAACTTTTAGTTTGTATTACTTATATCTTACCGAATAGTTACTTAATCTGACTACAAATTTTAACTGTACTTTTCGTCTTCTCTTTTCGGTCATTTTACTAATACTATTCTCTCACTGCATAAACTCATAATTGCAGCCTATAAAATAAATAACTTTTTAGATAAATGAGCAATGATCATGGCTTGAAAATCATTTGGTTTTAGTCATCTTTAATTTTATGAATAGATGTATCTCATTAATTTGTTTAGGAATAATATTCGCAGTTTTAGCGACTAAAACTGCGATCGCCCAATCAAAAAATACAAATTATATTCATGCTTGCAATCGCATTGCTCAACCAGTTTCCTCATCAATAGATAATATTCAAAAGACCGCTAAAATTAAACAGGATATTAATCAAATTGAGCGACAAAAAACTATTTCCGATAATACGCAAACCAGTTTTTGGTGGGCAGCAGAACAATTCGATCCTTTTGGAGGAAAACTAGTACAAAATTGGCTTGCTTATCCTAAAAGGCAACAAATAAACCTAATTGTTAATTGGCAATTATGGACTATGCTCGACTATTTAGGACGTTATCGCTTTGTTAATCAGTTTGGAACGGTAGCTAGAAAATATGGTTATAATCTTAATATTTTTAATCAAAAAGAACAATGTTTAGCATCTTACAAATATAGCCGTGTCAGCAACCCTCCTAAATGGGAACTTCATCTAGAAAAGTTAGGAGAAGATAGTTTACAGGTCGAACCTCTAGAAAGCTTTAAAGTAATAAATAATGAAGGTGTTTAAGAAGGGATGAGGGCTAAATTAATAATTGTTATCGCTGGGCAGAAGTAGTAAACATGGAAATTATTTTCATCTCTTTATTATTAAATCTGTAAATAGTCTCTAGCCACCGCTTACAGGAGGTATCAAAACAACCTCATCTCCTTCTTGTAAAAAAGTGTCGGCTTCCACAAATTTCAAGTTAACTCCAAAACGGGTTACTTCTTGCCACTTTGCCAGTTGTGGCTTCTGCTCAATTAATGATGCTAAAACATCACTTACCTGAGCCGAAGCAGGAAGCATCAAGTCTATTTCAGACGCATCAAAAACCTCTTGGTAGACAGCAAACAGTTTGACTTTAACTTTAATCTCAGCTTCAAGCATTTATAAAACCTATTACCTATTACCTATTCTTCAACCTGATAACCAAATTCAGCCAAACGCAAACGAGACTGTCGCCATTTTGGTTCTACTTTAACAAATAGCTCTAAATGAACGTTTCCCGAAATTAGCTTTTGAATTTGTTTTCTGGCTGCTGTACCAATAGTTTTGAGCATACTGCCTTTTTTGCCAATCAAGATTCCTTTTTGGGAACTACGCTCAATATTAATGGCTGCATTAACTTTAGTTATTTTAGGAGTTTCTTCAATCTTTTCGATGGTAATAGCTACCGAATGGGGAATTTCTTGACGAGTATGTAACAGTATTTGTTCTCTGATTAACTCTGCCATAATAAAGCGTTCGGGCTGATCTGTGACCAAATCTGGAGGATAATAATAAGGGCCAGATTCTAACTTATCGATTAAAGCTGCTTGGAGTTGTTCCGTTCCTGTTCCTGTAGTCGCGGAAAACTTAACCGTAGACCAATTAGTACCGGCAACCAAGTCTGCATAAGTATCATCAATAAATTGATAGTTAGTTGGCTGTAAATCAACCTTATTTAAACCTAAGATGACTGGGGTATCTAATTTGGTTAAAATATCTAAAATAAAGCGATCTCCTGTACCAGCATCAGTAGAACTATCTACCACAAATAAAACTAAATCTACTGACTTGATAGCCATCTTGGCATTTTGTACTAAAACTTTGCCCAGTTCGTGATGAGGCTTATGGATACCAGGAGTATCAACAAAAATTATCTGCGCCTGAGGTGTAGTCAAAATTCCCTGTAAACGATTGCGGGTAGTCTGCGCCACGGGGGAAGTAATGGCAACTTTTTGTCCAACTAAATGGTTCATCAATGTAGATTTGCCTACATTTGGTCTACCAATAATGGCAACAAAACCAGACTTAAATCCTTCTGGAGCGATGGGAATAGTAGTTTGCAGATTATCTGAATTTAATGATTGAGAATTCATAAATCTAAAATATCCATTACATATTCACCTTGATTAACACATTGATTAGTAGAAATATCAAACACTATTCCCTTGGTTTGGGCGCAAATATCAATGACTTCTGGAGCTTTTCCTTGCTTATTAAAACTCAATAGCTGATAGATTCTATCTCCTGAATTGACCCTTGTTTGCAAAGGTAGTCTCGCTTGAATCATACCACCACTAGGAGCATAATAGCTGTTGATTTTGTGCTTCTCAGCTAAAGTAATTGCTGCTGTTGTGACTGGCTCTGGCAAGGATAAAATTTGTTTATAAGCCAGATAATTTTTAATTCCTGCTAACCCTAGGGCAACGGAAGCGGGATTCATTGCCATGCCCGATCCTAATTCTAATGTCCAGGATTCTAGATCAAATTTGATTTCTTTACCTAAATTTGCCAACTCTCTTTCTAATGCCAACCAGGGTTTTAAAAATGCCTCATCAAAGGCATCGCCATCATATTCATCCATTAGGATGCCATATTCTAATAATAGATATTTGGCACTAGCAATTCTCTCTTTGAAACCAAAAGTATAGTTAATTGCCTGATTACTAGAGCTATGAATATCAATTACATAGTCGGCATCTAAACATAAAGACTGGAGCTTATAGCGATATTGCCGACTAACGGGTACGCTACTTGGTGTCTTGATGCGCTCTAATTCTGATTCCCATGCCTGTTTGATTTTGGCAAAATAATTATTTCTAATTACTTCTGGCTCATTCTCTAGCTGTGACTGGGCAAACTCTGCTATATCTTCTATCTGCTTTTCATAGTCCCAAAAAATACGATTCCAATTTTTACCATCGTAGCTGTTGAATCTACCCGTCGAAAAAAAATGCGATCGCTGATTTACTCCCAAAGGATTACACACTGGGACTAGCCAAATTTCCCCCTGTAGCTGTGATGAATCTAAAGCTGTTAAAAACTCAATTAACTGCTGAATAACCGCATTGCCGACAATTTCTGCACCGTGAAGATTTGACTGGATGTAGGCTTTTTTGCCTGGTTGCTCACCGACAAACTTGTATACCTGTAAAGATAAAACATCACCAGAAGCTAGCTTTAATAAATCTATAGTTGTAATAATCGGAGTCATCAAATTAATTGACTATTAAACATGGAACATTCTTGAATTTACTAGCCAAAATAGTCTTTTGCCAAAATTTCTTTTAGGGAAATTGACGTTTTTTTAGGTATATCAAACTCAATTTGCCATGTGTCAACAACATCTTGATAAATTTCTGGATATACCTCTTCCATATATGTTTTAAGACTAGGGCTTCGCTTAAGTAGCCTCTGGATGCGTTTGCGAAAATTAACTACTTCAACCTGCCAGTGCTTATAGTTATGCCCTTTTTCTGTCTCCCAATACTGTAGCTTAAGAATATGAGCAACCAAAAGCTCTAAATAACTTTCAAGCGATCGCTTTTCGGACTTGCCCATGTCATCAATTTCATCTAACAGGTTGTTCCAGTCCATAGCTTCAGCGTCTTTATTTTGAATCGCCGTTTTCACTTCCTCAATCCAAAGGTTAAAGTCGCGATCGTGCAATTGATTTAATTTAGTTTTCATTTTTTTCTCTTGGCTAAATTGTATCTGCTAAATCAAGTTTCAATCTCGGTTAACCAATGAGCAAAGTCCGTAGTAAAAGTACCTTGAAAAATCGAACTACGGATTTGCTGAGTAAAACGAATTAATTCTGTCACGTTGTGCAGAGATAACATAATATAGCCTAGTATTTCTTGCGATCGCACCATGTGATTTAGATAAGCACGACTAAAGTTTTGACAGGCATAACAACTACAGCCTGCATCTAGAGGCTGATAATCTCGCTTATACTGAGCATTCTTAATATTAATGCGTTTGCCCTGAACTAAGGCAGTGCCATGACGACCAAGACGAGTGGGAATTACACAGTCAAATAAGTCTATCCCAGAAGCGATCGCGATCGCCATTTCTTTATAAGTTCCCACACCCATCAGATAACGGGGTTTATCAATAGGTAACAAGGGCGCAGCATGCTTCACCGTAGCGTTAATTAACCGAGGATCTTCGCCGACGCTAACTCCCCCAATCGCGTAGCCAGGTAAGCTTAAGGCTGCCAGTTGTTCAACTGCTTTAGTCCGCAGATCGAGATGTATTCCTCCTTGAACAATACCAAATAAAGCTTGCTTGTCAGTATTTTCATGAGCCTCAACACATCGCTTTAACCAGCGGTAGCTTCTATCTGTAGCAGCTTGTACCTGTTCCTTTGTGGCATCGGCGGGAGGACATTCATCAAACGCCATAATCACGTCAGCACCAAGAGCATTTTGAATTTGAATCGATTTCTCTGGGGTAATATTAATCATGCTGCCATCACGAGGAGATTTAAAAATAACTCCTGCTTCGCTAATCTGACGCATTTCACTGAGGCTAAAAACTTGAAATCCTCCTGAATCTGTCAAGATTGGCTGATTCCAAGCCATAAAGCTGTGCAAACCCCCAGCCTCTTTTATAATATCTTCCCCAGGCTGCAAATGAAGATGATAGGTATTGGCTAGAATCATTTGGGCATTAGCTGCCTCTAGCTGTTGGGGAATAATGCCTTTTACAGTTGCTAAAGTACCGACAGGCATAAACCGAGGAGTTTCGACAATGCCGTGAGGTGTATGAAAAATTCCTGCTCTAGCATAGGTATGCTCACAGGTTGCCTGACACTCAAATGAAAATCCCACTATATTTTACCGTACGGGCGAACCACCGTTCGCCCCTAACTAATTTATTGTACGGGCGATTCGCGAATCGCCCCTAGCCAATTACTCGAATTCTTCATCATCAAGCTGCACATCCAAACGAGCAGACAAAACTTCTGCAACCATTGCTTCAATAGTCTCAGTATCAATATTTCTAGAGGCAACCTGAGTTTTATTGGGATTAACGGTGGGAATAAGACGTAGCTGACGATTATCTTGAATTAGATCATAACAAGCTTGGTTGCTAGTAGATCTACTTAGCTGTAAATAGTCAAAACTTTGAATATTTATATATAGGTTTTGATTAGCAATTAAAGTAGATTGATGTTTATCGCTAAATATTTCTTGGATTAATCCTTGACCTTCATTACTTACTCGATCGCCTATAGTGTGGACATAGTACACATTATATAAATCAGCTAATAAACGTTTAATATCATCTTGGTTAACTAAAATTCCCTCCTCTACAATACAAGGTGCGGGGCATGGTTTTATGGGATCGTGTCTATTCATAGGAATTATATTTGAATCTTCAAATTACCTGAGTTTGAAAATTTTTGGTTAGAAATATGCTGTAAAAATAAAGTAGCTTATTAAATAATAGTAGCCCAATATTTCCCCTGTATTTAATCTAATTTTAATCAAGAATTTATCCATGTTAAAAATACCTATTAAATTTTTTTTGTCATGGATCAATGACTCAATCACTTCCTTTAATAGCGGTGTCATATTTTATACTGTTGTTCCTCTGCCTTCTCCGTGGACTAACAACTGGTCACGAATTGCTCGTTGGTGTCCTGTAATTGGCTTACTGATCGGATTATTGCTGGCTTTATTGAATATGCTGCTAGTTTTTGCTGGATTACCAAACTTAACTAGCAAAGCTCTAATTGTGACAGTCTGGGTAGGTATTACAGGTGGTTTACATCTTGATGGGGCAATGGATACGGCTGATGGTTTGTCTGTAACGGACAAAGAACGCCAACTAGAAGTAATGAAAGACAGTGCAACAGGAGCATTTGGCGCGATCGCAGCAATAATCATCCTGTTATTAAAAACTGTAGCTCTATCTGATATGTCTTTGCCTATTTGGCTTGTATTAATCTCAGCAACAGGTTGGGCAAGATGGGGACAGGTATGTGCGATCGCTTTTTATCCTTATCTGCGAGCAACAGGAAAAGGTTCATTTCATAAGGAAAACTTACGCTTACCCCAAGATATACTGCTGAGTTTGTCTATTTTATTAGCCTGTAGCGGTTTATGGTTTACCGTAGGCTATTTATCCTGGTGGCAAGTAGGAGTAATTGTGTTAGGGAATAGCGCGATCGCACTTTTAACTGGATATTGGTTCAACAAACAGCTCGGCGGACACACAGGAGATACTTATGGTGCGGTAGTAGAATGGAGTGAAGCTTTGATATTGTTCTTTTTGACTGCATTTTAGCTCATAATGACATATACAAGAATTCGCACAGGTATTTTAGTTGTCAACGAAGAAAATCCAATTTAGTAATATGGCGATCGCTTTTCTTTAGATGACCAAGCCGATCGTAAATAACTAATTACTCACCAAATAATATTTAATATGTGCGATCGCCTTACTTCTTCTCATAACTAGAAATTTCAACCAGATTTTGGTCGGGATCGCGAATATAAATCGACGTAATTTTTCCTATAGCTCCTGTTCTACTAACTAATTCTTCAATAATTTTTACTTGGCAAGTGTGAAGATGCTCGATAATGCTTGAAAGAGAATCTTGAGTAATCAAACAAAAATCAGCCGAACCTGGCGTTGGCGCGATCGCTTTGGGTTCAATCTCTTTGCCAAATTCATGTAGATTTAATTTTTGACTACCGAACTTTAGCGCAACTCTTCCCTGATTGAAAGTAACAACTTCCATACCCAGTACCTTAGAGTAAAATTCACAAGTAGTTTTGATATCTTTTACTGTCAGAACAAAATGATCTATGCTTTCGATTTTCATCGACTTACTCACTACTAATTAGTTAGAAATGCAATTTTTTTCCTTTAACGATTAACTGCTCAATTTCACTAATTAAATCCTCAGAAATCTCTAATGGACAACCCCCAATAGTCGAAGATACCACCACGCTTGATATTTTGCCCGCAGGTAACAAAGACACCAGTACCTAACTTAGTTTTTAGATGGCTAGCCAGCCAACCAACAAAACCACTATTGTCGGTGCAATCTTGAAAGTGAAATGAAAATACTTTGAATTGTTCTTGAGTAGAGTTACTCGAAGGTACTAATTGACTCCAGACTTGATTATCTCTAAACAATGCTAACGCATCTTGACGAGCTAAGTTAGAAAAATTATCTAGGAGAAATTCTTCAAAAGTATAGCTTTTTGCAAAAAGTTTAAATTTTCACTTTGAGCGATAACTTTTAACAGCCTATTTTCTGTTTGGATTGGCGTTTCATGACTAATTTCAACCATAATAGACCTTTTTTAAAAAAACTAACAGTTTATTAGTATGATAGGACTTACGCAGTTTAACGAGTTTTGCCCCCCTAGCCCCCCAAGTTTGGGGGAACAAGAATTAAAAGTCCCCCTCTCGCGCATTCCCAAGTCCGCGTGGCTTCCCGTTTAGGGATGCCCTCGTGTCGGACGCTTGCGCCTGACGGCGACGCGGTGAAGCAGTTGCGGTGGACAGGTTCCCTGGCATAAGCAAACTGCTGAACCATGCGCGGGGGTCGCTCGCCTTGGGGGATTTAGGGGGCGAGTGCGTAAGTCCTATATGAATTAAATCACTATCTATCCCTACCTTGCGGTGTTTTCTTTTTATCAGTCTAAATAATTTCTCCAGTCAAACTAAAAGAGCGAATTTCAGTAATTTTTACTTTTACGGTCTTACCTTTTAGTTCTTCAATATTGCCAGGGAAAAATGTCAGGCGATTACCTCTGGTTCGACCCATAACCTGATGAGGATCTTTAGTGTTTTGGGCTTCGACTAAGATCTCTTCAACTCTTCCCAAATAACGCTGAGAACGGGCTTCAGCGCAGACAGAAACTAGACGATTTAAACGCTGAAGGCGATCGCTTTTTACCTCTTCGCTCAACTGATTAGACCACAAAGCAGCAGGAGTGCCAGGGCGAGGAGAATATGCCGCAGTGTTAATTAGATCGAATTCGATATCTTCTACTAGCTTGAGAGTATTTTCAAACTGTGCTTCTGTTTCACCAGGAAAACCCACAATAGCATCAGCGGTAATCGAAGCATCGGGCATATATTCGCGAATAGTCTTAATGATGCGACGATATTTCTCGTGGGTATAACCCCGCTTCATTGCCTTGAGAATATTATTGTCTCCTGACTGAAAAGGAATATGAAAGTGTTCGCAGACATTAGGCAATTCTTTACAAGCCTCGATTAATCTTTCGGTAAAATAACGAGGATGGCTAGTGGCAAATCTCAGGCGATCGACCCCAGGAAGATCGTGAACATAGTAAAGTAAATCCGTCAGAGTATGCTTATGTCTGCCTTCGGGAGTGCTACCTGGTAAATCTCTGCCGTAGGCATCAATATTTTGTCCTAATAAAGTAATCTCTTTATATCCCTGTTGGCTCAATTCCTCCATTTCGGCTCTAATAGCTTCAGGGGTGCGAGACTGCTCTGTACCCCTTACGTTAGGCACGACGCAGTAACTACACCGTTCATTGCAGCCATAAATTATATTTACCCAAGCAGTAACATCACTATCGCGACGGGGTTTAGTAATATCTTCGACAATCTGAATCGACTCGGTTGCAACTACCTGACTACCATCAAAAACCTGTTGCAGCAGATCTTCCAAGCGATTGGCGTGTTGTGGTCCCATGACCAAATCTAATTCTGGAACACGGCGTAGAAGCTTTTCCCCTTCCTGTTGTGCTACACATCCCGCCACAACTAAAGTTAGTTCTGGTTGTTGATGCTTACGTTTTGCCTGTCTGCCTAAGTAAGAATAAACCTTTTGTTCAGCATTGTCCCTAATAGTACAGGTATTATAGAGAACCAAGTCTGCCAGATTAGGATCTTCTGAAGCTTCAAAACCCATATTTTCCAATACGCCAGCCATGCGCTCAGAATCAGCTTTATTCATCTGGCAACCGAAGGTGACGATGTTATATTTTTTGCTGGCGTTGTTCATAGATTAACAGTAACGTGAGTTTGATGAATACCTCAATCTTAAACTATGAGGGGTCAGAGGTCGGAGGTCAAAAATACCGAAAAGCCGTGAGATGATGATTACAGCAGAAAAGAATCGTCAAAGAGGCAAAACCAATTCAATTCAATCGGACATTGAGGAACATATTGTCTCAGCCGAAAACTGGGTGAGTAAGTCCTAAACTATAAACAGTAGTAAATATAGCCAAAACTTATTCTGATTAACTAACTCTTGTCGTCAAATCCAGAGAATGCAAGAATAAGAGAAGTTATTAAAAAAAAATAAAAGTAATCGATAATTAGTAACTTAACCAATAACTTTATCAAATCAAGTTCAGGAGATAATCCTAATGGCTGAAGAAAATAAAACCAGCAGTACTCAGACAAAAGAAACCAGTACCAAAACCACAGCTACTACAGCTACTAAAGCCAAAGCTGCTAAGACAGATGACAAAGCCTTAGCCTTATCGGTTCAGCCTAGGGCAATGCTACCTCAAAATAGACCCATTGAACCAAGTCACATAGAAATAGTTCACACCTATTCTTCTGTCGGCTCGGATCGTCCAGTTTCCAAAGGTACTGTTGAATTTAGTAGTACTCTGGCCATATCAGGAAATCGTCCTATTGCAGCTAGCACTCTTCAAATCAGCGACTCTTATATTATGGGAAATCGCCCCATAGCATCTAATGAATCAGATGAGACTGCTAGTCTTATGGGATATCTAGACTAACTACTTGCTTTAACCACAAGTAAAAAAGACGAGGAAAGTAAAGCCTAAAACAATAACGTATACCTTTACTCTCCCCGTTTTGTTATTTAATGTTTAATACTAAGCCAAGCTTTCGATTTTATACTTCTAACAGATATTTCGCAGATAGGTCAGCAGAGCAAATAATATTTTTATTAGGAGTCTCTCGCCCACTTGAGCGGAGTCTCCCTAGTGTCATCCCATCAAAATAACGTTATCAATTACATGAATAATGCCGTTGTCAGCCTCAATATCTGCTGCGATCGCGGTAGCATTTTTTACTTCAAAAGTATCATCGTTACAATTGATTGAAATTGGCGAACCTTCTACAGAATCTACAGAATCTACCTGACTCAAATCTGCCTTGGTTAATTTCCCAGCAACCACATGATAAGTTAGTATTCTGGCTAATTGAGGCGGATTCTGAACCAAGGTTTGAACTGTGCCTGGAGGTAGCTTGGCGAAGGCAGCATCATTGGGCGCGAAAACGGTAAATGGTCCTGGCGTTTTCAAGGTTTCTACCAAATTAGCTGCCTTAACCGCAGCAACCAATGTACTAAAACCCTCTGTGTTCACCGCAATATCAACAATATCAGCCATATTATTTCTTAAAAATTTAGGATAATTATAATACTTTTTAGCATTGTGTTTTTTACTCGTTCCAGGAAAGATCATAAAATTACATAACTGTGAAGGTGCAATTAAATATCAAATGCTTAAATCATAAAAAAGGTAATTTGCCTAACTATGGAGATTTTAATCGTTGAAGACGAACGTGAGATAGCCCAAATCATTCAAGAATGTTTGGTAGCAGAAGGGTTTTCTTGTTGCGTCTGTCATAATGGTGATGCAGCTTTACAGCTTTTTGCTGAACTACAGCCTGACTTAATTATTCTCGATATTAGACTTCCTGGAATAGATGGTTTAGAAATATGCACCCAAATTCGCCAAAAATCAGCGGCTAATGACCCTTATATTTTGATGTTGACTTCTAGGGGGGAAGAAATTGATCGCATCATCGGTTTGTCTACAGGGGCTGATGATTATTACATCAAACCTTTTAGCCCTAGAGAATTAGTGGCCAGGGTGCGAGCTTTATTACGTCGTCGTTTGCGAGAAAGCGATCGCCAGGGATTGATTAAAACCAAATCTTTTACTATTGACCTAGAACAGCACTGTATTAATCGCCACTTGGATTCTGAATCAATAGAACAGTTAGATTTATCTTCTTCTGAATTTAAGCTCATGGCTTTGTTTATCAAACATCCAGGCAGAGTTTGGGAAAGGGGACAGCTAATTGAAAAGCTCTGGGGTGATGATTTCTTTGGAGAAGAAAGAGTGATTGATACTCATATAGCTAGACTACGTAAGAAAGTTGAACCCCATGCCAGTAAACCAATCTTTATTCAAACTGTTGTCGGCGTGGGTTATAAATTTGAAGACTTATAGTCATTTTAGCCAGAGCAAAATGAGAAAGCTGAATTTACAGGCACGACTTTTTTTTTCCCATATTTTGGTGACTGTTGTAGGGGTGACAGCCTCTTCCATAGTGGGGAACTTTTTTTCCCCCCGATTTTTTCTATTTCAGGTCAGAAGTTTAGAAGGAAAAGACTTAAGTATATATACTGCCAATTCTTTGCTTTTAGAAGTATTTAAGACAGCTTGGGCTAGAGGTAATTTTTGGTCATTTTTAATCGGTACTTTAGCAGCAGGAATCCTTAGCTATTGGATTGCCAAGCGAATTGTCCAGCCATTAAATCAAATGGAAAGTATTGTTGATAAATTTGCCGACGGTAAGTTAAATGAAAGAATGCCCCATTTAGAAATTCCTGAATTAGATCGCCTTGCCATGGGTTTTAATCGTATGGCAGCTAGTTTAGAGGATGTAGAACAGAGAAGGCGAGAAATTATTGACGACCTTACCCATGAGTTACGAACACCTCTGACCATAATTCGTGGACGTTTAGAAGAGATTGCCGATGGTATTATTCTGGCAAACTCGCAAATTTATGCTCGGCTAATTCGTGAAACCAAGCGTCTTCAGCGTTTGGTTAATGATCTACAAGAACTATCTCAAGCCGAAGCAGGAAACCTGGCTATCAATTTGCGTCCAGTAAACCTGCGCTCTATTCTTAAACCCTTAGTCGAAAAGTTTAGCGATCAATTATTAGATAGCGATCGCACTTTAAGCTTAGACTGTCCTAATCATTTGCCCTACATTATGGCAGACAGCGATCGCCTAGAACAGATTTTGGTTAATTTGCTGAGTAACGCCATTCGCCATACTCCTCAAGGTCAGATTACCCTCAATGCTTGGTTTGATATTGATCGAGTCTGGATTTCCCTGACCGATACTGGCTCGGGAATTCCTGAAGAAGAATTAGCTCATGTGTTTCAACGCTTCTGGCGATCGTCAAAATCCCGCTCCCAGAAATATGGTGGTACAGGTATTGGTTTAGCCATCAGTCGTCGTTTGGTAGAACTTCACGGAGGAGAAATATTTGTTATCAGCCAGTTAGGAGTAGGCAGTACTTTTAAATTTTTCTTGCCTGTTAGAAAATTTCGTTCTTGAGGCGTGTCATCGTTTACTAAGTGCCTTTTTAAGAAGTAAGTGTTTGTCATTATTGTCATAAAATTGTCATGACCTTGAAATGATCGTCTGTTAGGTTGGTGAAAATTAAAACCTAATTATTTTAGAAAACTATATTATGAATACTGAAGTTAATATGTCTTCCTTGGATTTAGAAAATGACAATGAAATTATACGTTTGTCTACCTTTACTTCGACTTTAGACCGTTTACGTCTTCAATCAGATTCTTTAAAAGAGTCTTATCTTCAAGGAAAGCCATATCCTCATTTAGTTATTGATAATCTTTTTGAACCTGAGACACTAAATCGCTTAGTGGCAGATTTTCCCAAATCAAAAGAGCGAGACTGGATAGTTTGGGATACTGCCCATGAGTTAAAAACTACTTCTAAGGGTATCGATGGTCTATCGATGTTTACACAAATGTTTTGTCTCTGGCTAAATTCAAAAGATTTTATTCGTGCCATAGAAGGAATTGTCGGTGTAGAAAACTTGGTGGGCGATCCTTTGTTTTTTGGAGCAGGTTTACATGAAATGTACCAAGGTGGTTGGTTAGAAATCCACGCCGACTATACCAAGCATTTTTCTTTGCCATTGATGCGTCGCTTTAACCTGTTGATTTATCTTAATGAAGATTGGGACAGCAGTTGGGGCGGAGAATTAGCATTACAAAACCCTCACGATCCTCAAGATCTGGTTAGTTATACCCCTTATTTCAACCGCACCATTATTTTTCCCACTACTGCTAAAACTTTCCACGGCGTACCTACTCCTCTAACTTGCCCTCTAAATCGTAGCCGTAGACTACTTTCGATTTACTATTGGTCTCCTATCCCTATGCCTCTGTGGTCAAAAGCCGGCACTCCTTTACTTTGGGCATCACAACAAAAGAAAGCCTTAAAAAGAATTTTGGGTCGTTAAGCTCAAAAACTAGATAATTACGCAAAAACTAGCGTTGGCAAAAGGATATTTTGTTCAAAATATCCTTTCTTTTAGTTGCTCAATTCCAGAATTTTTATCTTAATTCACCTTTTAATTGTTTGCAGTGGAAGAGCAGTACCAGTTCTTTAGATATAAAAGTAGATCCTCATTGGAAACAGGAAACAAAGTCTTAGCTGTCTCAAAATCGGTATGAGATGGCTTAAAAAAGTTTTGCATAAAGGTCGTGACTTATTGTCCCCACCGCTTTATTTTCTCAAGATGTTCAACCTTGCTTTGCTTCTCAGAAAGCTAGGGAGCATTACTATGATGTTATTCGGTTTAGTCGTATTCAGGAAATTAAATGCCATTCCAATTGGCTTTTACTGAAATGTGTCAGGCAGTGCAGGCTTATAGCTACCTGTCTCGATTAATATTCTTATCCCGAACTCGCGTTAAATAGAGAAATTAGATTGCCCAAGACTCACTCGATACCTGAAAATTATTAAAATAAGTGAAAAATTAAAATCATAAAATTAATCTATGTTTGATGCTCTAGCGGATAAGTTGGACGATGCCTGGAAAAAGCTGCGTGGTCAGAATAAGATATCTAAAGCCAATATCCAAGACACCTTAAAAGAAGTAAGTCGCGCTCTTTTGGCTGCCGATGTTAACCTCCAAGTTGTTAAAGCCTTTATCGCCGATGTAGAAGCAAAGGCATTAGGTGAAGGCGTAATTTCTGGGGTCAACCCTGGACAGCAGTTTATCAAAATTGTCTATGACGAACTAGTCAAGGTAATGGGGGAAAGCAATGTACCCCTTGCCCAAGCAGACAAACCGCCTACAGTAATCTTGATGGCTGGTTTGCAGGGAACGGGTAAAACTACCGCTACTGCAAAATTAGCTCTATATTTGCGTAAACAAGAGCGTTCTTGCCTGATGGTAGGAACAGACGTATATCGTCCTGCTGCAATCGACCAGTTGCTTACTTTAGGCAATCAAATTAATGTTCCCGTGTTTGAAATGGGGACAGATGCAGATCCCGTAGAAATTGCTCGCCAAGGGATAGTAAAAGCCAAAGAGCTTGGAGTAGACACAGTAATTGTTGATACCGCAGGGCGACTGCAAATAGACCAAGACATGATGGGGGAACTATCCCGCATCAAAGATGCCATCAAGCCCGATGATACGCTGCTGGTGGTAGATGCAATGACAGGGCAAGAAGCAGCTAATCTGACCCATACATTCCAAGAGCAAATTGGCATTACAGGCGCAATTCTAACCAAGCTGGACGGTGATAGTCGTGGTGGTGCAGCCCTGTCCGTCAGGCAGGTATCAGGGCAACCCATTAAGTTTGTGGGCGTGGGAGAAAAAGTAGAAGCTTTAGAACCTTTTTATCCAGACCGTTTAGCTTCCCGTATTTTAAATATGGGAGATATTCTAACTCTGGTAGAAAAAGCGCAAGAAGAAATTGATTTAGCTGATGTCGAAAAGATGCAGTCTAAAATCATGGAGGCAAAGTTTGATTTTAATGACTTTGTTAAGCAAATGCGTCTCCTCAAAAATATGGGTTCATTAGGTGGAGTCCTCAAGCTAATTCCTGGTATGGGAAAAATTAGCGGTGCTGACCTAGCCAAAGGAGAATCTCAGCTAAAAATTACTGAGTCGATGATCAATTCCATGACCAAAGACGAAAGAGCCGATCCCGATCTATTATCTCAATCTCCTGGCCGTCGCCGTCGAGTAGCCAAAGGCTCTGGCTTTGAAGAAAAAGACGTGGCAAAATTGGTCAAAGACTTTGGCAAAATGCGTTCGATGATGCAGAACATGGGTCGTGGAATGCCTGGAATGGGAATGCCTGGGATGGGCGGGATGGGAATGCCTGGTATGGAAGGCGGTTATCCAGATCAGGGTAGAAGGAAAAAGAAAAAGAAGAAGAAAAAAGGCTTTGGCTCATTGTAAAATCAGAGGTCGTCTGAGTTTACTTTAGAGAAAACCTAGATAGATAGATTACAATCGTAAAGGACAAATTTGAATAACTGATGATTAAATTACGTTTGAAACGCTTCGGTAAAAAAAGAGAAGTTAGCTATCGTATTGTAGCTATAGAGAGCAAAACCCGCAGAGATGGTCGCCCCATTGAAGAACTTGGTTTTTATAACCCCCGTACAGATGAAACTAAACTTGATGTTCCTGCCATCGTCAAAAGGCTGGAACAAGGTGCGCAGCCTAGCCAAACTGTAAGAAGTATTCTGAACAAAGCTCAAGTATTCGATCAAGTTCATGCCAAATAAGACCGAATTGTCTGGCGATCAGATAGCCACTAGCAACAATTATGAAAAACTAGCTCGCTTTCTGATCGAACCTTTTTTATCTAATCCTCAAACCCTGTGCGTACACTCTGAAGTAAACAAGAGTAATGGCAAGATTTGGTTACGAATTGCATTTGATAAAAGCGATCGCGGTAAGGTTTTTGGTCGTGGTGGTCGCACTATTCAAGCTATCAGAACCGCGATTCAAACTTCAGCCTTAGCCCATGGTGAATCAGTCTTTTTAGATATCTACAGTGATGAACCGCCTAAATCTGACGATTTTGGCGGCGGCGGTCGCGGTAGATCCCAGGGAAAAACTCAAAGAAGAAAAAGCCCCGCTAAACCTGCCCCCAAGATATCTAATAAGTAGTTGATTATTGATTGCTTGGTGGGCATTAATTAAGCGTATTTTTATAACGAACATAATTTTATTTCATGCCCACCCTACGGTTGCTTGGTAATTTGAATTGCTAGTTCAATTGCAGCCTTCATGCTGCTAGCACTGGCAACCCCTTGTCCTGCAATGTCAAAGGCAGTGCCGTGATCGGGGGATGTACGAATAAAAGGCAGCCCAATAGTGGTATTAATTGCCTGCTCGAATGCCATCAGCTTGACAGGAATTAAGCCTTGGTCGTGATATAAAGCTAGATAAGCGTCGGCAGTGTTAGGTTGCTGCTCATGGTTGCCGTACCAAGCCTGTCCTGGTTTTACCCACATGGTATCGGGGGGGATTAAGCCGATCAGCTTTGCTTGAGGGTGCGTTGATTGGGCTTTTTGCAGCCAGTCTAAGAGCCAGTCTTGTTCTTCTGTACCCAACTGTCCTGCTTCACCACTATGAGGATTTAAACCCGCGATCGCAATTTGTGGTTGCTCAATACCAAAATCCTGGGACAAGGATTTAATTAGCAAATCTAGCTTACGAGACATAAGCTGCGGTGTTAAGGCTGTCGGTACATCAGCTAAGGGAATATGAGTAGTTGCCAACAAGCTGCGTAAGATCCAGCCAGTGTGGGGAGAGCGTCCTACAAACAGCATACCAAAGCGATCTACTCCTGCTCTTTGCGCCAAAACTTCTGTCTGACCAGGATATTCGTGTCCCGCTGCTTTCCAAAGAGATTTGGCAATGGGTGCGGTGACAATACCTTGAAATTTATCTTCTAAGGTTAAGGCGATCGCTTTTTCTAAACAGGCAAAGCTAAATTCACCGCTGACAGCATCACCCTCACCTAGTGTTATTGTCCCATTCAGAGGAATATCTATTATTGATAAACTTTGAGGATTGGCTAAATCTTGCTCGGTTAATTGGCTTTGCTCTAATAAATGTTCATAGGTAAACTGCAATAATTGACGATTGCCAACAACCATGGTCTGACATCTTGTTGCTAAAGAATTATCTGCTAAAGCTTTAAGGATAATTTCAGGACCAATCCCCGCAGGATCTCCCATAGTTATAGCTAAAGAAGGAATTGTAGACATTTGAGCATTTAAGATAATTAGTTACGGGTGATGGGACTTGATGATTTAAAATACCTATTATTAATTGTGACTGAAAAAAGGAGAAACGAGTATGAGCGCAGAAAGTATGTTGTTTAACGGAGCAATTTTATGTATTATTTTGATTTTAGTTGGACTTAGTTTGGGTTTTCTCATTCTCAAGATCCAAGGTGGAGAAACAGAGTAATCAGTTATTTAGGTTGCCAACTAAAAAGCGATCGCTTTTTGAATATGGCGATCGCTTTTTAGTTGGAAAAGTTTTCCAGCTTACATTTGACCTGTATAACTATAGATTGATTTTTCAATCCTCTTTTGTACTGGCTTGGATATCTCGGCAAAAAAGTTATAGCCTGTTTTCTTTTCTATTTCATCCACAGAAGATACATAATCTCTCCAGTTGGTATTCTTGACCTGTTCTGAATTGGGCATCCAAACAGCAATAGTATAGGAATTGTCCGCTGTAATTTCAGCGTTTGGCTGTTCTAAAACTAAAACAATCTTCCAGGTAAATTTAGGCACAGTAACTTTACTCTGGGCAATCTTTTTGGCAATACCACTGCCTCCCGCGATGATATAAAGCTCATTACCCTGAAAAACCAAATCTCGACAGTATTCTTCTAATTCTCGCCATACTTCTCGATTGTTAGCAGGAGATTGGGGAATAATATTAGTCATTAAAAACGTATCACTATTATCTTCTAAACGACGAGTGCGATCGCCACTGGGAATAAGATGTCCCCGATCGTAACCACTACCCCGATAATCATTTGGTCTTACTGCGTAGCAATCAGGAGGTAAATCTGCATCTGGACGAAAATTATCTGAACGCTCGACTGTACCTAACCAACTTCGGTCAAGTTGCCAGCTAACCCAATTTGTTCTTCCTGCTTGACAACTATAGGCAAGAGCATATCCTGGTTTTTCCAGCAAATAGTTATTAAAATCGCTGTTAGCTTGACTGGGATTGCCATATCTGAGGTGGATATTTTGAGAAACTCGATTAGAACACCCTGCCAAAAACACCAACAACACTACCATAGCAACCCGACAAAAACTAAAAACAATTAACCTAAGTTTTACAGCCATTTTGTTGATTGTTGAATATGCTCGCTATGATTCACAATATTGCCATCTCACCAACTGCTTCTAAGCGTTTAAAAGGAGTTAGCTGCATAAAAGTATCAGATAAATTTTCAGCAATAGCGGGACTAATCCAACCCATTTGCCTTAACAGATGAATTGCTACGGCATATTTAGCTCGTTTTGCGCCATCTTTTACTTTGATAGCTAACCCCATCCCTTGACCAACTCGACCAACGCACTGAATACCTTCTGCTCCCGACTTGCTAACCAACTCCCCTTCGCTCAAGCACATTAACTCAGTATCAAATGCCCCCTCTCCAGCAATCATGCGGGGATGATAAGTCATAGCGCGGGCAATACGCTCTAAATCGATACTGCTGCCGTTTGCTAAAAGCGCATATAGATGAGCTATCTGCTGCAATTGCATCGAGTAAGTCATCATTCCACAATCATCCTGCGCACTGATAAATTCATCTCCAGGCATTTCTAGCAATTCTGAGATCTTATCAAGGATAATTTTTTGAACCCGATGCGATCGCTTTAGATAACTATGCAGAGGTAGATTAAGATTTTTGCAGACGGCTAAAACTCCTGCGTGCTTACCAGAACAATTGTATTCTAAACGATTATTTCCTCCAGGAGGAATAGGGCATTTCAACGCCGAAGGATCGACATCGGCTTGCCAAAGAATATTAAATGCTTGTCTTGCTTGTTCAATTCTTCCTTGGTGAGAGCTACACATAATCGCCAAATCGCGATCGCTCAAACCATATTTTTGCAAAGTTCCTGTGCTGGTAACTGCCAAAGCTTGAAAAGGCTTTAAAGCAGAGCGAATGAAAGTTGATGTTTGAGAATCTCCCGCCAGCAATAAAACACGTCCTTTACTGTCGCAAACAGTCGCTTCTACATGATGGGATGATTCTAAAATGCCTTCGCGCAGTAAATGGACTTCTAAAAACGGTGTATGAGTTCTTTTTCCCCTATTCATTCGGTATTGAATTAATAAAAAATATGGACACGATCAACTTAGGCACAAGTTAACCAAACTAAAGCACTTAGGGTAGTAATCGCTGCTAGCAAACCGTAAGTATTGTGTAGGCGATCTAAAATCGGCTCGATTTGATAACTAACAATTAAGCGATCGCGATCTAACATACTACTAGGTTTAAGCCAAGTTTGCCCATCGTACCACCCTGATTCTTCATAGAAAATGCGATCGCTGTGGAGACGATTTTTAACGTAATGCCAACCTAGATAGATTCTCGACAAAAATAGTCCAGTCAATAAACAAATTCCAATTGTGCTTGAGAGTATAAACTGAAGTAGGTCTTCTTGAGGAGAAAAGATAGACATAGCTAAGGTAGTAGCAAAAATACCGCTCCAAAAACTCACCCAGGCGATTTTCTGACTATATTGACCTATTGCCAAAACTCCCCAGTCAAATAACCAGGAAGCTTTTAACTGCTCGTATTCATAAATTGGCTGTTGTTCAATCGGAACAGGGCAGAAGTTAACCGTGGATTTATTCATGGTACAAAGATATTTAACTAGGCTGAGAAAATTCTATACGTTCGGCGTGTCCCCAGAAGGCTTCTAAATTATAGTATTCTCTGTCTTCGGGAAGAAAAACGTGGGCAATTACATCTCCATAGTCTTGTACTATCCAGTTGCCCTCTCTCTTGCCTGAGACTCTTACAGGTTGGCGACTAAACTGCTCTTCTAAGCGATCCTCAATAGATTCGGCGATCGCTTTTAGCTGGGTTTGGGAAAATCCTGTAACGATCACAAAATAATCAGCTAAATAGGAAACTTCGTCAACTTTTAAGAGGACAATATCCTGCGCTTTCTTGTCTTCAGCAGCCATAGCTATTTGCCAAGCCAACTCTTTGCTGTCAACATTTGAGGGAATGGAAAAATTTTCTTGAGTGCTAATTGCTTGTTCTGATGATAATTTACTCATTCAAATATATTTTTATGGTTTCTAAGTTGGGTATTAGTTGGAATCTTCATCAATTTGGTTTGTTGCTTAGATCGAGGGGGGACTTTCTCTGGCCTTAGCGAAAGCCCAATTTCTAGTTAAAATAGTGCGAGGATGAATGACTTTTTGCTTGCTTACTAAATATTTTAGGGAATAATCACTAGTTTGCTGTACACATTTGTAAAGATTTTCCTTAGCCACGTTACGCATTGCTGCTAATTCTGGATTATCTCCCCGATTGGGTTCAAGCGCATCGGCAATATAGACAACGCAGCTTAATCTGCTCATCTGTGGCGTACCTAAAGTATGGTTACAAATAGCATCTAAAACTTTTAAATCTTTAACTCCAAATTCTTGCCTAGCAACTACCGCACCTATCTCTGCGTGCAGTAAATGAGGATCGCTAAAACATATTGTATCCACTGGAATCTTAGCTTCTGTGGCTAGTTTGAGAAGTTTGCGGGGCGAAAAAAACTTCGCTAAATCGTGCATTAAACCAGCCTGTGCTGCTTGCTGCTCATCTACTTGATGGCAGCGCGCCAGAGAAATGCAGGTTTGTTCTACCCCTAAAATATGTTGTAAACGATGTTCGGATACATTTTTTTTTAGCCAAGATATGACGCGATGCCTTTGGCTAACTTCGTAATCGCGCATAAAAAAACAGACTGTCAGTTTTGATAAATAGTATTTTTGCTTATCTAACTAAACATTGTAATGTAATAGTCTGAGATTTTTTCAAGATTCCTTGACAATAGTTAGGACAGTTAGGGACTTGTCAATTACTGCACCGACAATTTTTAGTATTGAATAGCCCAATTTTACAGAACTTATAGTTGAAGATTTAATAAATTCAACAAAAATGATGGGTAAAAGTCAGAAAATAAAACTAGATCACTTATGTAAACAAGCTAAAAATGATTAGTTTACGAAAATTCTTAGTAACTTTATTGTTATCAGGCTGTTTATTACTAACATCCTGTACTCAGCAAGCTCCTTCTCGTTTTGATGGAGCGCAAACCGAAAGTACCCAAAAAGGTGCAACGGCAGTAGTAAATGACTCTCAGTCTGGAGGTAGCTTCAATCGCTATTTTCCTGATGGTGGCTCAGGATACGAGCGAGTATATAGTCAGGAAAAGAAAGGTTTTGCTCAAGCTAAATTAAAAAAAGATGGCAAAGAAATTGCTATTTTGTCTATTTCTGATACGTTGAACAATCCCAGTACAATCGATAAATTCAAAGACACTGATAGCCAGGTAAACGGTTTTCCCTCCGTCAGCCAAGGGAGTACGGGAACAGCTATCTTAGTAGGCGATCGCTATCAGGTAAAGATTCGCTCTAAAGATTCTAGCTTCACCCAAGGAGATCGCCAAAAATGGCTCGGTAAATTTGACTTAAGAGGATTATCAAAGCTGAAATGATATTTTAATATTTCACTATTTGATTAACTCGAAGACTATTAATTTTATATAAAGGAGCAAGAAGTGAGTGAATCTATTTTTCAACTGGTAGATAATTTGCCAGAAAAAAACGTCACGACGATGATGCTGAGTTCTTTAGATTCAATTGTCCCTGGTGAATGGGAAAATACCGTTGGCTTTGTCAATACAATTCGTAAAGTCACAGGCGAAAGCGATGAAGATCTAATTCAACAAATAGGCGATCGCGCTGTACATCTGTATAATGATAAATCTCAGGGTTATCGTCGCGCTATGTGGCTTTATCAAACCGTTGATCGTTCAGACAAGGCATTGGGTTCGGCAGCATTAGCTAATAAAGTTGGTAATAAAATTCCTTTAGTGGGAGGCTTAATCAGCAAAATTACTCCTAATCCTAATAAAGCCCAGGCTTTAGATTTGTCGATTAAACTGGTTGTTGAATTAGTAGCTTTCTGTCAAATTAACGGTATTCCTGGAGATAGCATCGGCGACTTTGTAGGGGCATTAGAAGACTATAGCGGTGAATCTTTGATGCGGATGGCAACTTTGGTATGTGTTGATGGTTTAGTGCCTTTAGGTCCAGATTTTCTCCTTAAAGCTCAGTCTACTCTGAGTGGAATTGGTCCTCAAGATTTAGAATCGAACTCTACCTTTAAAGGTGTAGAAGAATCAATACCTGGGGGAAATACTAGAGGCAAGCTTGACTTTATTGGTGAAAGCTTTGACTCAGTAAAAGGCTGGATGGCAAATTTTGTTAGCAGCAAAAACTTAAACCCCCAAAAAGTAATGGACAATTTGAAGGGATTTTTAGAATTTTCTGACAATAATTTAGACTACGTTGCAGCTTTTATTGATGTATCTACCAATTATTACGAACATACAGGTACACAAACCCTTGCACGACGCTTAATTGAGCGAGCATTTGATGAAATCTAAAACTAGTAGATTAAAGATATTTTTTACGCATTACTAAGCAGTTGCGATGATTTGGCAGGTTGAGGTATTGTAGTTCATCGGTCAACTTCTTGATAAACTGTAAACCTCTACCGCCTTCTTTTTCCATAGAACCAGCTTCTCGCTCGCCTTTACGCAGCTTTGCTTGGAGATCGAACGGCTGTCCTCGATCCCAAATTCGCATTTCCAAAACATTGGGAAGCAATTTTACTTCCAAATCGATAGGAGTTGCTTCAGGCAAGTTTTGATGAGCATGACGCACTGCATTAGTAAAAGCTTCTACTAGTGCCACTTCACATTGCCATCCCATTTTTTGTGGTACGAGAGGAAAAACTAAATTTTCAAACCACTGTAATACGTCTTTTAATGCTTCTAACTCAGTTTTGACCTGTAGGTGATATTGTTTTACTTCTGGGTTCGCTTTCATTAAATACTAATGACTAAAATTCTGCCAAGTTATAAATAAATCTTAGCTAGTGAATTCTTAACGTATAGTTGAAAACCAAACCTCACAAAAAATTTACTATAACTGAATTCTAACTAGTATGAAATATGGTAACCTATCACACATTTATTTCTATACACAATAGTATATTTATTTACAGTCAACTGCAAACAGAATAGTTATGGGATCAAGACAAATAGGTATTGTCAACTTCTCCAACGCTCAAAAGACGTTGGATTCTCAGCCTGGCTTTATGTCTCAATTATTGCCACAACGTATACGATATTTTCTGTACTGAAGCTAATTGTCTCTTTCGCGGTCTTTTTTAAGCTTATCTAATTTAAAAGTAGGAGGAACTACTGGTTCGGGTGCAAGTCTAATCCGCCAGATTTTAATTTCTCCTTGGGCAGTAGAATAGCTAGTCGTACCAGAAGGAACTTGTTGAGCGATCGCAATTGCTTCTTCTAGAGAGTTATCAGAAGCTTCTCTAGCCTGGTCGAGAATTTCTGCTGACCAGTCTTCAATGCTAGGTACTACCTCATTCCCATAAGAGCTACTCCTGGGGACTTGTCTTATTACCCTGATTGCTCTTGCTAGAGCTTCTGGTGTATCCTGATCTGCTAGGTCATTAGCTTCTTCTAAATATCTTTCTCCATCAATTTCTGCTTGCCAACGGGCAATTTTGCTTTGAGCGTCTGGATATAACGCCCTGCCCGAACTTATTTGTTGAGCCGTTCTAATCGCAGCAGTATAGTTATCATTGTAGGCAAAATCGTCAGCTTCATCTAAAATGGGCTGGTCTCTTACACGTTGAATATTAGCCTGCCAGGTGCGAATATTGTTCTGTGCTTCTTCATATAAAGGACTGTTGCTAGAAATTAGGCTAGCCTCGGCGATCGCTCTAGTCCAGGCATTCACATTATTATTGTAAGCTAGTTCTTTGGCACGATTTAAAATTGGCTGATCTTCAATTGTCTGAATTTGTTTGCGCCATTGATTTATCTGTTCACTAGCTTCTCCAGCACGAGGATTAGAATCAGGAATTAACCTTGCCTCGGTAATTGCCTTGTTTAGATCGGCTATAGTCCCAGTTCTAGCAAAATCCCTAGCTTTAGAAAGGTGGCGTACATCGTCAATTTCTTTTTCCCAACGGCTTGTTAGTTTTTGCCCTAAACTGTAGTATTCGCTCTTCTTCCCTAATTTCTTTATTTCTTCGATTGCATCTTCAATGCCAAACACAGTATCTAGTTGCGCGCTAGAGCCTGCATTAGCCAAAATTTGCCAATCTTTGACTCGTTTTTGTAGCTTAAGGCTACGAGGAACACGGCTAGTTACCCGTAGCAACTGTTGCCAATCTCGATCTTCAATTGACTGTTCAATAATAGCTACTAGTTTTTCTTTTCCTTGGGCAATAATTTCTTGAGCCTGATCGTAGGCATAGCTTTTATTGTCAATATCGGCTGCCTTCTCAATTGCCAAGATCAAACCATCTATTTGACCACTGCTAATTTGAGCTTGGGCTTTATTTAAGCTAGCATTTTCTTCTTGAGCAATATTAATATTATTGATGCTTTCTTCATACTTGGTAGTTGCCCAATATTTATTAGGATTATCGGTCAAAAGTACCGCAGCACTAAAAGCTCCGTTCCAATCAGCCTGGCGAAGTTTGTCTTCTACCTGCCTGTAGGTTTCTTCCCCGTCTGACCAAATAGATTTCCAAGTAGCAATTTTTTTGTCTACGAGTTCTTTGGCTGAGAGTTTGCTAGGAATTTTTTTCGCTGTAGCGATCGCCTGGTCTAATTTTCCTGCCTGAAATTCTTCTTCACCGATAGCGAGAATAGAAGTTGCCCAACGGTTGATATTGCGATTTATTTCAGGTCTGAGGGGATGATTTTCTGGCAAAACTGCCACTAAATTGATGGCAGACAACAAGCCTTCAACGTTCTTCTGTTCCGCGGCAGTTTGAGCGCAATAAAGGCGAATTGAGGCAGAGGCGATCGGCCAAAATACCTTGGAACAGCTTTGAGTTTTAGGTAATTTTAGCAACATTGTCATTGCTCCATAACCTATCCCCCCAGAACATAATACTAAGACCAAGCCCCAAATTTGCCACATTTGCCACCAAGGTCTTTTTCGTTTGCGGATTGTAGTTGATTTTGGTTGTTCCGCAGCCGAGCCAATTGAAGAAGTTTGTGGAGTCACAGGAATTAAAAGATTTTTTTGGAGATTATTATCTTTACTAAAAGCTTGATTAGGATATTGAGGCTTATCACTGTCAATTTTAGCGTCAGATTCATTTGATGTTGCATCTGAGCCTGATTTCTTTGGATCTTTATCTATCGCCATAAACTACCCGTTGTGATGCCAATAATAATCTGTTTGATTTATCCAATCAGGCGATCGAAGATTATTACCTTGTTTAAAAGACTTGTCTCCACGGAACACCCTTGATTGAATCGTATCCCATCTTATCACCTGATTTTATTGCGTAAATACTACATCTGTGTCTGTTTAATAAAGACTTGATTTAATTTTGAAATTTGGACAATATTTATCTTATCAAGTCTTGTCAAATAAAGACTTTGCTCAAAATATCAGGGCTTCTTTCGTTAAGAAACCCTGATAGTTACTTTTCTTATCTAATCTAAAAGCACGATCTAAATCGGCAATACTTTTTATTCGGTTTTCAAATCAGCAATCAACTGACTGAGTTGATTTTCATTTGCCTGATAAACTTCACCGCAGAATTGGCAGATTGCTTCTGCTCCCTCGTCTTTTTCAATCATATCTTGCAGCTCAGCTGAACCCAGCATTTTGAGCGCGCCTAGAACTCGTTCAAAGGAACAGCCACAATGAAAACTTACGTCTTGAGATTCAGGGAAGATAAAGAGATCTAAATCTCCCAATAGTTCTTCCAAGATTGTTCTCAAGCTTTTTCCTGCTAACAGCAAAGGCGTAAAACCTGATAGTTGAGATACGCGAGACTCTAGTAGTCTAACTAACGATTGATCGCGGACAGCTTTAGGCATAATTTGTAATAGTACTCCTCCCGCTGCGCTAACTCCTCCTGCACCCACAAAAACCCCTACTAATAGAGCGGAGGGAGTTTGTTCTGAAGTTACTAAGTAATTTGCCACATCTTCTCCAACTTCTCCTGACACTAGCTCGACTGTACTAGAATACGGTTGTCCATAGCCTACATCTCGAACCACGTGCAAATAACCGTTGTGACCAACTGCTCTACCCACATCTAACTTACCTCGGTCGTTAGGAGGAAGTTCAACTTGAGGATTTTGAACATAGCCTCTAACCGTGCCGTCTACTCCCGCATCAGCCAAAATAGTTCCTAGAGGACCATCTCCTTTGAGATGGATGTTAACCCTAGAGCCTTCTTTTTTCATATTAGAAGCTAACAATAATCCAGAAGCCATTGAGCGACCTAAAGCTGCTGTGGCAACATAAGAAAGCTTATGTCTGCGTCGTGCTTCTTCAGTTAGGTCTGTGGTGATAACGCCAACGGCTTTGATTCCTCCATCTGCTGCGATCGCTCGAATTAATTTATCTGTCATTAGTATTTGTATTTAGATATTTCCTATGTATGCTTGTTGGTTATTCCAACATGATGTGAATCATTCCCTATCTCATACTGTACAAGTTAGAATTATATTAATGCTAGGCTAGTACCGCTTCGCTTAAGTAATAAGTAGCAAGTTAGATATCGTTTACGATTTGATATATTATTTTTCATCACTATATTAATTTAACTAACTTTTTGGTATCATTACAGGCTGTATTTTTCAGACGCTGAGATCTCCTGAGTAACTATGTTACTAACCAATTTTTATGATTTATGAACGTTCTATTTTTGTCTTTGCTTGGATTGTCTTATCGAGTTTAGTTGCTAGCCCTGGTGGCTCGACAGAATCAAAAGATCTCAAGCTTAATTTTGTTACTGAGGGGGGAATAGTTTTTTCTAGTGCTAATCAGATTCACGCTCAAGATGAGACTTTAAAGGCGCGAGTTGTTCATCTGCAAGACGAGGAATGGATAACTAAATATGGTCAAGCCGATCTGATATCAAATAAGCAAAAAGCACCATATCTTTCAAGCACAAAGCCTACACTTACGGTTGTTCAAGCCGTTCAAAACCCTTCAGCAAAAATTGATCGGCGTTTAGCCGTGGTGGGAATAGGAGTCACTTCAACAGTTTTCTTAATACTACTGTGGTTTTTATTTAAACCAGAACCGAAAAATACTCTTGCCAAAGTAACTTCTTTGAATAAGCAAGATGGCTTGGATCGCTCAAATAAGATCGAAAATAGTCACGATGTAGTGGATGATTCGGAATTGGCTGCAATCACACTACTATCCTCGACTAAAATCAATCTTGCTCAAGAATCACCCAATGGTAAAGCGTTAGAAAAACCATTAAAAGTAAGTGAAAACCAGAAAATTGCTTTTAATCGAGATACTATCCAGCCTAGCCAAGAATTAGCTAAAAACAAAGACTCGGTAGAGTTAGATTCTGATACTCCTGGGATGGTAAAGATTGTTGCTGCCAATACTACTGAAATTGACATAGTGTTTGAACTAATTAAAGATTTGCAACAAAGCGATCGCACTTTAAGACGCAAGGCAATCTGGGAATTAGCTCAAAAAGGTGATTCTAGAGCAATAGAACCTTTAGTAGAAATTATGTCAGAAGCAAGTTCTTTGGGCAAAAGCTTGATTTTAAACGCGATTACTCAGATTGCTCATCGTAGTTTTGCACCAGTTAATGATGTTTTGTTTACTTCTTTAGAAGATAAAAATTCGGAAGTGAGAAAAGATGCTATTCGTGATTTAGTTGCTTTACATGAATCTACATTAGGAGTAAATAAACGCCTAACAAATATGCTAAATGACTCGGATCTCGAAGTACGCCAAACAGCTAAGTGGGCTTTAAAAAGAATTAATTCAGTGTCTTCTACAACTACTCAAAACTACATCAATAATGAAAATAACAATCATGGTATTGCTTCTAGTAACGGCACATCAAACCATAGTTAGTAGTTAGTGGTAGGCTTTTGAGTATTTCATATTAAATAATATGCAATCTCGTTTTGTATAAACAATCTTAAATATAATGCAATGCTTAAAATTTTATTTTTATCTACTTCGGTTGGTTCGTTAGGTTCAGGACAAGGAGGAGGAGTAGAATTAACTGTGCAAAACTTGGCTCAAGAATTGCGTCGTCGAGGACATAAGTTAGAAGTCATTGCTCCTGGTGGTTCTTGGTTAACTGATATTCCTGTTACCACTATCAAAGGAAATCTACAGATTCCCGTACAAACTCAAAGCCGAGATGATCCAGTTTGTTTGCCAGATAATTCGGTATTGGCGAATATGTGGTCATATGCCCGTCAAGTGCAGCATCAGTATGATTTGCTAGTAAATTTTGCTTTTGATTGGCTACCCTTTTATTTGACCCCCTTTTTTGAGACTCCTATTGCTCATTTTATAAGTATGGGGTCAATGACGAAGGCAAGCGATCGCATTATGCAGCAGATAATTAAGCAGTATCCTGGTACTTTTGGCGTATACACTCAATCTCAGGCGGATACTTTTCCTTTTGCGCAGGAATGTAAGATCCTTGGCAGTGCCGTTGATTTATCTTTGTATCAGTTTAATCCTAATCCCCAAGCTAGTTTAGCCTGGTTGGGACGTATTGCCCCCGAAAAAGCCTTAGAAGATGCAGTAGAAGCAGTAAATATTACGGGCATTCCTTTAAAAATATTTGGCAGAATAGAAAACCAGGAATACTGGCAAGAAATTTTAACTAAATTTCCGAATGCGCCCATAGAGTATCAAGGGTTTTTAGCTACAGAGAAACTACAGCAAGAATTGGGCAAATGTCTGGCTTTACTAATGACACCACGCTGGATTGAAGCCTTTGGCAATGTTGCCATTGAAGCTCTTGCCTGCGGAGTCCCAGTTGTCGCCTATCGTCGTGGAGGGCCTGGGGAAATAGTTAAACACGGTCAAACAGGCTTTTTAGTCGAGCCAGATAGGGTTACGGGACTAGTAACAGCAATCAATAAAATCGGACAGATTGACCGCCAACTGTGCCGTAAACAGGCAGAAGCAGAATATTCCTTAAAAGCATTAGGCGATCGCTTTGAGGCTTGGTTTACTAGCCTAATTTAAATCAAGAATCCCCAACGTTATATTTTTAAAAATCAAAATCCTCTGAAAGTATTTCTTAGCTAAAGTTTTATTCTTGTTCTTTTTCTTCACCCTCTTCTAATTGAGGATTGTCCATTTCCTCTTTAAAACCGCGAATTGTTTTCCCTAGTGCGCTGCCGATTTCAGGAATTTTCTTGGGACCAAAAATTAGAATCGCTACTAGACCAATTACAGCTACTTCAGGTACACCTAAACCAAACATAATTAATCTCCTGCACTAAAATCTATTACGATTAATAGCTAAATATATCTATCAAGTCAGTCTCAGTATATCGTTAATTTTATAGACATCTGTGGCTGCTAATATTTATTTGCCTAGATCGAGCTTTTTTATAATCGTAATGTTAGAAACTTCTCAACCTTCACTGCGTCAAGAACAACATCCTTTAATCCATCGACTTGCTGAACGAATTATAAATTCTTGGCAAAAGTATTTAGATTTATCAGTTTATGCTTTGCCTGAAGGATTAGGATACGTAGAAGGTAAATTAGAAGGAGAAAGACTACGGATTGAAAATCGCTGTTATCAAACGCCTCAATTTCGCAAAATGCACCTGGAATTAGCCAAGGTTGGCAAAAATCTAGATATTCTCCATTGTGTAATGTTCCCTCGTCCTGAATATCCTCTACCGATTTTTGGCTGTGATATTGTGGCAGGTAGAGGAGGAATTAGTGCCGCGATCGCCGATTTGTCTCCCACTAGCCCCGAAAAAACTTTATCTGTTGGCTATACTAAGTCTCTTTTGGCACTACCAAAATTTGAATTTACCGAAGCAAGAGAATTACCTCCTTGGGCTGATATTTTCTCCGATTTTTGTCTGTTTGTTCGCCCACACAATGCTGAAGAAGAACAAGAGTTTTTGGATTTAGCCTCTAGCTATCTGCGTATACACTGCAAACAGTCGGTAAAGTCTAATTCTGTATCTTCTCCCCAACAAGAACTATATTTAGCTGGACAAAAGTATTACTGCACTAAGCAACAGCAAAACGATAAAACTCGTCGTGTTCTAGAAAAAGCTTTTGGCGAGGAATGGGCAGAAAATTATATGACTTCGGTATTATTTGATGTGCCTGAAGCCATAGGTGAACCAGAAGTTTCTGCAATTACCAAAAAAGCAAATTTAGACGTTGCTGATTTCAACTATGAAACCGATAATAGTACTGTTCGTAGCTCCAAGCCTTAAGCTTTTAAAAAAAGATTTCAGATACTGTTTATTGACCAAAAATCTAATGCTGTCTTCGCCGTAACCCATCCAAATTAAACATTTCAGCATTAATACATTTGACAAGGTTTCCTAAAACAGCTTAGTATAATATTAGCTAATCAATCGTATGGCTGTTGAAAGCTGTGATTTGATAAGCAATTTGAACGTAGAGAAAAGTTTGGCTTTATATGGAAATATTGTCCCTTTCTCTCATACTGGCATTGGTAACAATCTATGACCTAGCTGTTAACAGCGAGTGTTAAGCAAGGTTCTAGCTCTGCTTGTATTTTGAAGCTATCACAATTCAATCGGGAAAAGAAAAAGAGAGATGAAATATTTTGCTTCAATGAATTCTTTTCCTTCACGATAATCATGCTCGGCATGATCGATAATTTTTACAGCACTGTCTTTATTTTAGACGGTGCTTTTTTTGTTGTCGTTAGTCTTTAGTTTATAACAACTAATAATCCCAAACTCATAACTACGGCGCAGCCGTTTATCTGCTCAATTGCTCTTTAATAACGTCAATTAGACTAGAGCCACCCCAGATAACAGCAATGATGATTGAAGTAGAAATAGCCCCTGCTACAGCACAGATAATTAAACCTAATAAGCCGATCGCACCATCGTCTTCTACTAAGCCAAAACCAGTTACAAAAATACCCATCGCTGGTAAGGTATTTGTCCCAGGAATAGGAATCATCATCGAAATAGACATTAGGGCGATCGCTATACCTAGAATTACTCTACCAGGCAAACTAGTACAAAGAGAACTAAAACGAGGCTTAGTTATAGCTTCAATTTTTTGTAGCCAAGGAATTCCTTTTTTGACAAATCCTTGAACGCTCTTGAGAGACATTGAGCCATTTAAGATTTTTGCAGGTAGCCAAGGGCGATCGCGTCCGATAATTAACTGTACAGCTAAGAAAAACATCGCAATGCCGAAAGGAATCGAGTATCCAGGGGCAGGAATTGGCAGAGCCGAAGGTAAAGCCAAAACTACAAACAAAAACCCAAATATTCTTTCTCCTGCCAAAGTTAAAATATCAGATAAAGTTACCTTTTCATCCCTTGCTTCTTCAAAAAAGTAGCGATTTAATTCTACAGAAAGTTTAGCCATTGACTCCCACACTTTAGATAAATACGATTGCTTAGATAATACTATTATCAAACTAGTAGTAACTATAAAAACTTAAGTAAGACAAACCCCAGGGCTAGCACCGCTAAAAATCCCCAAGCTACCCAATCGAAGTATTTTTCAATCCAATCTTTCAAAGGTTCTCCACCCCAAAAAATCAAGCCACCTACCAGAAAAAAGCGAAAGCTACGCCCGATAATTGAAGCTAAAATAAATTGCCAGAAATTAAATTTAAATACCTCAGAAGCAATAGTAAATACTTTATAAGGAATTGGCGTTATCGCTGCTGCCAATACTCCCCAAAAACCCCAAGTATTATACAGTCCTTGAATTTTATTGAAGACTGCCAAGTCTGGATCGTAAAGATTTAAGATTGGTTGCCCAACAGCTTCAAAGGCAAAAAAACCAATACCATAGCCAACCAAACCGCCTAAAATTGAACCAAGACTACAAATCAAAGAAAACTGAAAAGCTGCCACAGGCTGCCCCACAGCCAAGGCTATTAGCAATACATCTGGAGGAATGGGAAAACAAGAAGATTCGGCAAAAGCCAATAAAAATAACGCCCAACTTCCATAGGGCGTTTCACTCCAACCAATAACCCATTGATAGGCTTTTCTAAGCATGAATTTTTAGATTAAATCAAAACTAACTTCAAATACTAATCGAAAAGAACAAAAAAAAGGTGAGTCTAACCCACCTTTTTTTAAAATTACCAATCAGTACCTTTAGTATTTGTAGCTGTCTGTTTTAAATGGGCCATTTACAGGTACTTTAATGTACTTAGCTTGTTCTTCAGTTAATTGAGTAATCACACCGTCAAACCCTGCAACCATGTAACGGGCTACTTCCTCGTCTAAATGCTTAGGTAGAACTTCTACTGTAATCGCATTTGCTTGTTCGGCGGTCGATTTATCGGCAAACTTGCGTTCGTATAAGAACATTTGCGCTAATACCTGGTTCGCAAAAGAACCATCCATAATTCTCGAAGGATGTCCTGTAGCATTACCTAGGTTAACTAAACGTCCCTCAGACAATAGAAGCAAGAAGTCTTGAGGATCGTTACTGCGATAAACTTGGTGAACTTGGGGTTTAACTTCTTCCCAACGCCATTCTTTACGCATAAAAGCAGTATCGATTTCGTTGTCGAAGTGACCAATGTTACAAACTACTGCGCCTGGTTTTAAGCAGGACAACATATGAGCATTACAAACATTATAGTTACCAGTTGCGGTAACAACCATGTCTAGAGAACCTAGTAACTCTTTGTTGATGCTGTCGATCGTGCCATCGTTTTTGCCATCAATAAAAGGAGATACTAATTCATAGCCATCCATACAGGCTTGCATAGCGCAAATCGGATCTACTTCGGCAACTTTAACAATCATGCCTTCTTGTTGTAAAGAAGCAACAGAACCTTTACCAACATCACCATAGCCAATGACCAAAGCTTTTTTACCAGCCATTAAGTGATCTAGACCGCGTTTGATGGCATCATTTAAGCTATGACGACAACCATATTTGTTATCGTTTTTAGTTTTTGTTACTGCATCATTGACGTTGATTGCAGGAATCTTCAATTCGCCATTTTCCAGCATTTCCCAAAGACGATGAACTCCTGTGGTGGTTTCTTCAGTAACACCATGAATGCTGTTCAACATCTGAGGATACTTTTGGTGAATGTGACCAGTAAGATCCCCTCCGTCATCTAAAATCATGTTGGCATCCCAAAGATCGCCTTCTGCGCTGTGGCAAGTTTGTTCAATACACCAGATATATTCTTCTTCTGTCTCGCCTTTCCAGGCGTATACAGGAATGCCCGCAGCAGCGATCGCTGCTGCAGCATGGTCTTGGGTAGAAAAGATATTACAAGAAGACCAACGAACTTCTGCGCCCAATTCGATCAGGGTTTCAATCAAAACCGCTGTTTGAATTGTCATATGAATACAGCCAATGATTTTCGCACCCTGTAAAGGCTTACTTTGGCTATATTTAGCGCGAATTGTCATTAAAGCTGGCATTTCACCTTCAGCAATAGATATTTCTTTACGTCCCCATTCTGCCAGAGTAATGTCCGCTACTTTATAGTCTTGTTTGTTCGTCTTTTCCTTGGTAATAACTTGTGTATTCATAGATTAGTTGTAAATTAAAGTGATAGTTGTAAGGTAGCGAGGTGTCTACGTTGCAGTTTGCCGATCCAAATAGACATCAGCAGTATTTTTTAGCAAAGCCTGCTCGATCCTATCTCAATACAGTTAACTTAACAGTAAGTCGCCTTGTCTATATCAAAATATAACAGTAGACATTAAATGTATTCTTTTGATTCTAATGATTTGAGTTGATTAGCAAATCACTAATAAATTTTCAAAGTAATATCATCTAATGGTAAATATTTTTCTTAAGTAATATAACACAGTTATTTAACTGATGTTTGATGTTAAATATTAGAAAGTGCCATCATTTAAGGGAAAGGATGCTTTTGAGCGATGAAGTGTGCGGGGTCATCGCTTTTTAAACTTCTTGAAGTAAGAAAAATTTATTTTTCAGTTAGCTAGATTTTCCATTGTTCGGGAGTTGAGTTTTTGAAATGAATTATTTACAAACTGTTTATGGCTAGTATGACTACTAAAAGACTAAGGTATTTACTGTTGAAAATTCAGATCGTGATTATTAAAAAAGCTTATCTCAGTAAACTTTACAGTAGCGCAGTTTTTGCCTACAAAATGACAATTGCGCTTATAGCGATCGCTCTTCTACTAACTAACTTTATTTACACTCCTATTGCTTTAGCTCAAGATAATTCCCCAACTTACTACCGAGAGAAAGCAATTCATAACCCTGATGGTATTGGTAAATATTATATGGGTCGTGAAATTGCTCAGGTAATGGGACATCAAGCGATGATGTGGCTAGAAAGAGAAAGCAGAGAAACAGAAGAACAACCAAATACTACCGTAGAAAAGCTGGAGTTAAAACCTGATGATGTAGTGGCAGACATTGGCGCGGGGACTGGCTACTTTAGCTTTCGCATTGCTGAAAAAGTGCCAGAGGGCAAGGTTTATGCGGTGGATATTCAGCCAGAAATGTTAGATGCAGTTAACTTTCTCAAGCAAGAAAATAATATTGCTAACGTAGAGACTATTTTAGGAAAAGAAGACAATCCTAATTTACCCCCAGCCAGCATTGATTTAGCTTTTATGGTAGATGCTTATCATGAATTTGCCTATCCCAGAGAAATGATGGAAGGGATATATCAGGCACTGAAACCAGGAGGCAGAGTCGTGTTACTCGAATACCGTAAAGAAAACCCGATGATTATGATCAAGCCTCTTCATAAGATGACTCAAAAGCAGGTCAAAAAAGAACTAAAAGCAGTAGGGTTAAAATGGCAAACAACCAAAGAGTTTTTGCCAGAACAACATTTTTTAGTATTTAATAAGCCTGCTTAATTTCATCTATTTCTTTAGATTTACTAGCATTAATTACTATGGTGGGCAATTGAGCAAAATTCGTACAGACTATATCAGCGCGATCGCATTTAGCTCCATAGTAACTAGGAACATAAACACTATACATACCGATGCTTTTGAAACCTTCGATATCCGCTATAGGACTATCGCCAACAAAAAGAGACACACCGTAATAAGTATGTCTCTTTGAATTCAAAGTCTAAGTTTAATTACTTAACTATCTAGACTATTTAGTTTCGGAAAACTCAGCATCAATGACATCATCGCCACTATCGCTAGAACCACCGCCATCAGATTGATCTACAGGAGGTTCTTCCCCTGGTGCTGCACCTGCTGCATCTGCTGCGCCTGCGCCTTCACCTTGCTGATAGATATTGCTACCAATGCTATAGAGAGTTTGCTGTAGTTCTGGCAGAAGAGTTTTGATTTTCTCATCGTCTTCTGAAGCTACAGCTTCTTTAAGGTCTTTAATTAAACCTTCAGCCTTAGTTTTGTCATCAGCAGATACTTTATCACCTAGTTCGGTAAGCTGTTTCTCTGCTTGATAGACCAAGGAATCAGCCTGATTCTTGCGATCAATCGCTTCACGACGTTCTTTGTCAGCAGAAGCATTAGACTCTGCTTCTTGTACCATGCGATCGACTTCATCATCAGGAAGAGTTGATGCACCGGTGATACTGATAGACTGCTCTTTACCTGTACCTTTATCTTTGGCAGTTACGTTTAAAATACCGTTAGCGTCGATATCAAAAGTAACCTCAATTTGAGGTACGCCACGAGGTGCGGGAGGAATACCATCTAAACGGAAAGTTCCCAAACTCTTATTGTCTTTACCAAATTCTCTTTCACCCTGTAGAACATGAATTTCTACATTAGTTTGACCGTCAACGGCAGTAGAGAAGGTTTCTGATTTTTTGGTAGGAATGGTGGTGTTACGAGGAATAATCTTGGTCATTACCCCACCCAAGGTTTCTACACCAAGAGAAAGAGGAGTAACGTCTAGAAGTAAGATATCTTTTACTTCCCCAGCTAAGACACCAGCTTGAATAGCAGCACCAACTGCCACTACTTCATCGGGGTTTACAGTTTGGTTGGGATCTTTATTTAAAACTCGTTTGGTAACATCAACGATCGCTGGAATACGAGTCGAACCCCCCACCATTACTATTTCGTCAATGGCTTCTTTAGCTAGTTTAGAATCTTTAAGAGCCTGCTCAACAGGAATGCGACAGCGATCAATTAGATCGGAACACAACTCTTCAAACTTAGCTCTAGTTAAAGAAACGTCAAGGTGCTTGGGACCATCCTGAGTCGCAGTAATAAAAGGAAGGTTAATATCAGTTTGAGTTGCGCTAGAAAGTTCAATCTTGGCTTTCTCTGCTGCTTCAGTTAGACGCTGTAAAGCTTGATTATCCTTACGGAGGTCAATACCTTCGTTTTTCTGAAATTCCCCTGCTAGATAATCAACGATCTTTTTGTCAAAGTCATCACCACCTAGGTGAGTATCACCAGCGGTAGCCAAAACTTCAAATACACCGTCTCCTACTTCTAGAATCGAAACGTCAAATGTACCACCACCTAAGTCAAAGACGAGGATAGTTTCATTATCTTTTTTATCTAGACCATAAGCCAAAGAGGCTGCGGTAGGTTCGTTAATAATCCGCAATACCTCTACCCCAGCGATTTTACCAGCGTCTTTAGTTGCCTGACGCTGAGAATCATTGAAGTAAGCAGGAACGGTAATAACTGCCTGAGTTACCTTTTCTCCAAGATACTTGCTAGCATCCTCAACTAGTTTGCGTAATACTTGAGCTGAAATTTCTTCTGGTGCAAACTGCTTATCTTGTGCAGGACAGTTTAACTTAACATTACCATTGCTATCTTTGACTACTTCGTAAGCAACCTCTTTGGTTTCGTTAGTTACTTCATCGGATCTGCGTCCAATAAAACGTTTAACCGAATAAAAAGTGTTGCCAGTGTTCATCACAGCCTGGCGTTTTGCGATCTGACCAACTAAAAGATCGCCATTTTTTGCGTAAGCGACAACTGAGGGAGTAGTTCTAAAACCTTCCGCGTTAGCGATAACCGTGGGTTTTCCCCCTTCCATCACTGCTACACAAGAGTTAGTAGTTCCTAAGTCAATACCAACAACCTTTGCCATACTTTAAGCAATACTCCGAATTTAACAACAAAAACTAAAATTTTTTTTGAGGCAGTGCAATAATATACAATGCGCTATAGATTTAGACTATTAGATTATTTGTGAATCTTATTGGCTTGCTTTTCTCGCCTCAGTTATCACATCTATCTCTATACATAGTGCAAGTTAATCGTAAGTCTTAGGTAGTGTAGTTTTCCGAACCTTAAGATGGCGGTTGAAATATAAAGGATGAAGGATGAATAGTAGCTGGTAGCAGCTACTATCAATAAAATGCTGGAATCTCCTTACTATTTATTATCATTAAGAAAACCTTTATTTAAAGAGAAGAGTAAAATATTTTTCTATGGAATTTCCCTTTATGACTTACGTGGGTCTTTTGGCAGGTATTTTAACTACTATTTCTTTTTTGCCACAGGCAGTTCGCGCCTGGAAGACTAAATCTACTAAAGACATCTCTCTGGCAATGTTTCTTTCTTTTTGTCTTGGAGTTGTGCTATGGGTAATTTATGGTTTTTATACTCAAAATCTGCCTGTGTTTCTAGCCAATTTCGTCACTTTTATTCTGGCGTTTTCAATTTTGGTTTGCAAATTAAAGTATGGATAAATGGCAATAATGATTGGTATTTCCTATATCAGCAAAATAAAGGGCAGGATCTCTTTTAAAGTATTAACAAAGAAAAAATTAAAAATACTATTGTTGAGATTGTATTCATAAATATGTCATCTAATATTGTCGCCATTTTAGGCACAGGGGTATGGGGTTCAGCTTTGGGTGCGATCGCCGAAAGTAATAGCCATGATGTCCGTTTTTGGTCGCATCGTGGTGATGTGACCCTAGAATCTGTAGTTAAAGATGCAGCTATTATTGTTTCTGCGGTTTCTATGAAGGGAGTTATTCCCACTATTGGCAAGTTGCAATCGCTCAACCTGCCTAAAGATAAAATTATCGTTACCGCTACCAAGGGATTAGACCCTGAAACTACCCGTACCCCCTCCCAAATTTGGCAAGCAGCTTTTCCCAATCATTCTGTAGTAGTATTGTCTGGCCCTAATCTTTCTAAGGAAATAGCCAAGGGTTTACCTGCTGCCACGGTGGTAGCCAGCAATGATTTAGCTGCTGCCGAGAGAGTACAAGAGATTTATGCTTCAGATACCTTTAGGGTTTATGTGAATGAAGATCCTATCGGCACAGAATTAGGAGGGACGTTAAAAAATGTAATTGCGATCGCTTCTGGAGTCTGTGATGGCATGGAGTTAGGCACAAACGCTAAAGCAGCTTTACTTACTCGCGCCTTGCCTGAAATGATCCGTATTGGTATCCATTTGGGCGCATCGGCAGAAACCTTTTTTGGTTTATCTGGTTTGGGAGATTTGATGGCTACCTGTGATAGTTCATTATCCCGAAACTACCAAGTAGGCTATGGGCTTGCTCACGGCAAGCCTTTAGAGCAAATTTTGGCAGATTTAGAAGGCACGGCAGAAGGGGTAAATACAGCAAATGTACTGGTTAAAATAGCCGACTTAGAAACAATCGCCGTCCCCATTGCCCGACAGGTACATCGACTCTTACGGGCTAAAATAACCCCCGAAGAAGCGATTCAAGCACTGATGGAACGGGATCTAAAACCAGAATTTTGCGATTTGGATTTTTAATTGTTGAATTGTTAGAAATGTTAGAAATGTAATTTTTCTAGCAATTAAGCCCGTTACAATTGCTAGAGCAGTTTGATTTAATCGTTTAGCTAAACTTAATATTACTAAGTGTTTTCTTCCTGATAATTTATATCTGGCGATCGCTAGAGACTAAGCAAGAGTTATTAATCAAGTACAAAAATCATGGAATGGCAAGAAATTTCAGGAAACTGGGTATATCTTCCTAATCGAGAGATTATAGGAATTGTGCATTTTTTAGGTGGCGCATTTGTAGCTACAGCACCCCAAATATCATATCGCTCAATACTAGAGCAGCTAGGCAAAGCAGGATATGGAATTATTGCCACTCCTTTTCTAAATACTCTAGATCATTTTGCGATCGCCCGCGATGTTTTGAATCGTTTTGAAACAGTCTTAGAAAGACTGCAAAAGAATAACAAGTTGGGTAAAAGCTATTTACCAATATACGGTGTAGGACACAGTATGGGCTGCAAACTACATTTGCTGATTGGCAGCATATATGATGTCCAGAGAGCAGGTAATATTCTAATTTCGTTTAATAATTATCCCGTTAACAAAGCAATTCCTTTTATGGAACAGCTTAATCTTGCTCCCATGCTGGAGGTAGAATTTACCCCTTCTCCTGTGGAAACAACCAAATTAATTGCTGAAAATTATTGTATTCGTCGTAATTTGCTGCTGAAGTTTGATCGAGATAACCTCGATCAGACAATTAATTTAAATTCTGTTTTAAGCGATCGTTTTCCTGATATGATAACTATGAAGACCATGACTGGAAATCATTTAACCCCTCTCAATCAAAGAGTTAGATGGCAATCAAGCAGTTTTTTTACTCCCGTAGATGCGATCGGACAGTGGTTTAGTCAGGAAATGTCGCGAAATTTACAAAACTTGCAGCAGGAATTAGTTATTTGGCTCAATCCTTTATCAGCTTTTTAAAGTTTTCATCAAGATATCAACTTTATGTTTATCAAGGCTTCAGGAATAACAATGTGTTATTTTTGACAAATAAAATTTATTTAAAGCGGTTTGCCAAAAATAACTTTACTGAATCTTCAAACCAAAGTTTCTACTGTATATTTACAATGAAAGTAATTAAAAGCTAATTTTTACACAATAGTAAAAACTTATATTAGCTTATTAATAAAATTACAGATTGCTCAATTTTATATAAACCTCTATACGCTCAAAGTGGAGAAAAATTATGAAGGTAGCCTTTCTTGCTGGTGGATTAGGAACTCGAATTTCAGAAGAAACCGAAAATAAACCCAAGCCAATGGTCGAAATTGGTGGACAGCCTATTTTGTGGCATATCATGATGCACTACCATCAGTATGGTTTTAAAGACTTTGCTGTTGCTCTAGGGTATAAAGGTGCAGTTATCAAAAAATATATGGTAGATTACTGCGCTTTAAATAGTAATCTGACTGTCGGTTTCCGTAATGGAGAAGTAAAGCCTCACGGTGGTTCTAGACTTGATTGGAACGTAGATCTTATTGATACTGGGCTTACAACCAATACAGGAGGACGTATTAAACGTCTTGCTCCCTATGTCGGTCGAGAAACATTCATGTTAACTTGGGGTGATGGAGTTTCTAACATCGACCTGCACGAGCTTTTAGCTTTTCACCGTTCTCACGGCAAACTAGCTACTCTCACTGCTGTTCGACCCCCTGCCCGTTTTGGTCACTTAGATTTGAAGGGGAATCAAATTTCTGAATTTTCAGAAAAACCCCAAACCAAAGAAGGTTGGATCAATGGTGCTTTCTTTGTTTTAGAACCTGAGATCTTTGACTATATAGATGGTGACGAAACTCAATGGGAAAAAGAGCCTCTAGAAAGGCTTGCTAGGGATGGTCAGTTGATGGCATACAAGCACGATGGTTTCTGGCAGTGTATGGACACCTTAAGAGACAAACATCGTTTAGAAACTCTATGGGCTAGTGGAAACGCGCCGTGGAAAACATGGGAGGATCAAACATATGAAAATACTGGTGACTGGTCACAAGGGTTACATCGGAACGTTAATGATTCCAATGTTGCTAAGCAAAGGGTATGATGTCGTCGGTTTAGATACTGATTTATATGCCAGAAGTACATTTGGTAAAGGGATCGTCGAGATCCCTGAAATTAAAAAGGATGTTCGGGACGTAAAACCTGAGGACTTGGAGGGATTTGAAGCGGTTTTACACTTAGCTGGTCTTTCCAATGATCCTTTAGGGAATCTCAATCCTAAATTGACAGAGGAAATTAATTATTCAGCTTCTGTGAAGCTCGCCAAGTTAGCAAAGCAAGCTGGAGTTAGTCGCTTCATCTTTTCTTCATCCTGTAGCAACTATGGTGCAGGGGGAGATGACTGGCTTAATGAAGAGTCCGCCTTTAACCCTGTTACCCCTTATGGAGTTTCTAAAGTAAAAGTAGAGCAAGATGTTAGCCAATTGGCTGACGACAATTTTAGTCCTACTTTTTTACGTAATGCTACTGCCTACGGGGTATCACCTAGATTGAGATTTGATCTAGTACTTAATAATCTAGTTGCTTGGGCATTTACCAAAGGGTTGGTCTATATCAAAAGTGACGGCACTCCTTGGCGACCTATTGTTCATATTGAAGACATTTCCAGAGCTTTTCTGGCTGTATTAGAAGCACCTAGAGAACTAATTCATAATGAAGCATTTAATGTAGGTCGTAATGAAGATAATTATCAAATTAAGGATTTGGCTGAAATTGTCATAGACACAGTACCAAATTCTCGCATCGAGTATGCTCCTGATGCTGGTCCTGATAAACGCTGTTATCGAGTTGACTGTAGCAAAATAACCAAAGTCTTGCCTAATTTTGAGCCTCAATGGGATGCCCAAAAAGGAGCAGTAGAGCTATACGAAATATACCAGAAAGTTGGCTTGACTTTAGAGGAATTTGAAGGTTCTAAGTACCAAAGAATTGCTCATATTAAGTATTTAATCAGCAATGAATTGCTAAACGGCGAATTACGTTGGCAAAAAGAGCAGCTAGCAACTATTGAATAACCTGCATGAAAAAACTTTGCTTGACATATACATAAATATAAGGCGAAGTTGATTTCAAAATGTTTAAATAGGAAAAAATTGGGGCAATCATTTTATGGTTGCCTCGACTAGTAGAGCCAACAATGTAAATTAAATACAATATAAGCAATATTATGAATGCTTCTGCGCCAAGCTGTCTTTCATGCGGTAATTCTGACTTAAAGTCAATTATCTCTTTCGGTTATACTCCTCTTGCTGACAACCTTTTAACTAAAGAACAGTTAGCTTCTCCAGAATATACTGCTCCATTAGATTTAGCTTTTTGCCCTGACTGTAGTTTAGTACAAATTACGGAAATAGTTCCTCCAGAAATACTATTTTGTCGGGACTATCCTTATTTTTCTTCTGTCTCACCATCTTTATTAAAGCACTTTGGGGATAGTGCTAAAAATTTAATTAAAACTAGGAATCTGGATAATAATAGTTTTGTGATTGAAGCAGCTAGCAATGATGGCTATATGCTGAAAAACTTTGTAGAACATCAAATTCCTGTTTTGGGAATAGATCCTGCTTCTGGACAAGTAGAAACTGCCAACAATGCGGGAATTTATTCTATATGTACTTTTTTTGGTAAAGAGCTAGCGCAAAAATTGAAAGGCGAAGGAAAACAAGCCGATGTATTTTTGGCAAATAATGTTTTGGCTCACGTACCAGATTTAAATGGCTTTGTGGCTGGCTTTTCCATTCTTTTGAAAGATACGGGGGTAGCAGTGATTGAAGCACCTTATTTAGTTGATTTAGTACAACACCGTGAATTTGATACTATCTATCATCAACATCTATGTTATTTCTCTGTCACGGCTTTAGACAAATTATTTAGAAAACATTCTTTATATCTAAACCATGTTGAGCGCACAAAAATACACGGTGGTTCTTTGCGTTTGTACATAGAGAAAACTGAAGCAGTACAAGATTCAGTTAAGTTTTTATTAAAAGAAGAGCAAGAATCTCAGGTGGATAATTTCAGCTACTATCAAGATTTTGCTAATAACGTGGCTGCTTTCAAATCTGCTTTGATGGATATCTTATGGGATTTGAAAAAACAAGGCAAAAGAGTTGTGGGCTATGGTGCTGCTGCTAAAGCTACAACTATGCTGAGTTATTTAGGCATAGATAAAACTCTTCTAGACTACATAGTCGATCTAAATGAATTTAAACAAGGTCGCTTTATGAGTATTAATCATTTGCCTATTTTTCATCCTAGCAAGCTGTTAGAAGACAAACCAGACTATGTGCTAATTTTAGCTTGGAACTTTGCTAAAGAAATTATGGAGCAACAGCAGGAATATCGAGCATCTGGAGGACAATTTATTGTTCCTATTCCTGACCCCAAAATTGTCTAGTCTTTACACAGCATACAGTTAAACTAACTGGATTTTCGAGTTAGTAAATCTAAAGTTCTCTCTACTGCTATTGGCGAAGTGGAGAGAATTAAGTTATTACTAAAGAATTGATCTTAGTCAAATAAATTTTTATAGGAGTATTTAATAATGTTACAAGATTTGAGTTCTACTGATATGCAGTCAAAGCCAGACCATAAGAAAATAAAGCATTCTTGTCCTAACTGTGGACATCACGAACTGTCAGTTTTTTACGAGGTTCGCCAAGTTCCTGTACATAGTTGCTTAATGATATCTAGCCAAGAAGAGGCTCAGGATTTTCCTTGCGGTGATGTTGTTTTGGGTTTTTGCGATCGCTGTGGCTTTATTACTAATACAGTATTTGATGCCAAATGGTCGGCTTATGCACCTAACTACGAAGATCAGCAAAGCTATTCTCCTACTTTTAATAAGTTTTCCCTTAAGCTTGCAAATCACCTAATTGACAAATACGATCTGCATAACAAAGATATTATTGAAATTGGCTGTAGCAAGGGTGATTTTCTGTTATTGCTATGCGAACTAGGCAATAATCGTGGCGTAGGTATAGATCCTAGCGTTGTTCCTGGAAGAGTAAACAGTGAAGCAGCAAATCGCGTTACCTTTATTCAAGATTACTATTCTGAAAAACACTCTGAGTATGTAGGCGATTTTATCTGTTGTCGTCATACTTTAGAACATATTCAACCAACTTCTGAGTTTATTAAAACTGTCCGTAAGTCTATTGGCGATCGCGATACCGTAGTGGTGTTTGAAATTCCTGATAATACTAGAGTCTTGAAAGAGCAGGCTTTTGAAGATATTTATTACGAACATTGTTCCTACTTTAGCCCTGGAACCCTAGCTCGTCTATTCCGCGATAGTGGTTTTGAAGTAACCGATCTATACTGCGACTATGGCGATCAGTATCTTTTAATTGAAGCCAAGCCTGTAGCCATTCCCTCTGAGAAAATACATCCTTTTGAAGAAACTGTAGCAGACGTTGCTCAAGACGTGCAGCTATTTACTAAGAAAATTACAGATAAGTTAAATTACTGGAAAAAGTTTCTTGATGATGCTCAAGCGAAGGGCGAAAAAGTCGTAGTGTGGGGTTCTGGTTCTAAATGCGTGGCGTTTTTGACTACCCTAAAAACCATTGACAAAATTGAATATGCTGTTGATATTAACCCCCACCGTCACGGCAAATATATTCCTGGGGTAGGCAAGGAAATTATGTCTCCCGAGTTTCTTAAAACTTACCAACCAGATAAGGTAATTGTAATGAATGCTATCTACACAGATGAAATTAGCAAAATGCTCAAAGATATGGGTGTATCAACAGAGGTTGTAGCACTTTAGCATTTAGCATTTAGCATTTATCATTGGCTTTTTGTTGCCTTTGAATTAGGGGGGCGAAAATATTCGCCTCCTTTATTATTTTTATTTTGAGATATAAGGCTTTTATAAATTGAGTATATATTATGTATAACTACATTATTGTTGGTGGTGGTATTGTTGGCTTGTCTACGGCAATGGCTCTTAGTCAAAAATTTCCTAACGCCAAAATTGCTTTATTAGAAAAAGAAGCATCTTGGGCTGCTCATCAAACAGGACACAATAGCGGGGTAATCCATTCTGGTATCTACTACAAACCAGGTAGTTTTAAAGCCAAGCTTTGTCGTCAAGGCAATCGTTCAATGGTGAATTTTTGCGATAAACATGATATCAACTATCAAATATGCGGTAAGGTTATAGTCGCAACCGAGCCTCATGAACTACCATTGTTAGATGATCTTTATCAAAGAGGTTTGGCTAATGAACTTGAGGTTGCTAAAGTTACTCAAGAGCAAGTAAAAGAAATTGAGCCTCACGTAAATTGTTTAGCAGGAATTAGGGTCAAATCTACGGGAATTGTTGATTATAAGCAAGTATGTCAAAAATACGCCGATCTTGCCCAAGAACATGGTGTAGAGCTACACAACAATACTCGTGTTCAAGGCATTAAATCCACTGCTGAGGGTCATGTATTAGAAACTAACAACGGGGAATATCAAACTGAGTTTATCATTAACTGTGCTGGATTATATAGCGATCGCCTTACCAAACTTGCTAATGAACAGCCACCAGCCAAAATCGTTCCTTTTCGGGGAGAATACTATGAGTTGACCCCTGAAAAACGCTATTTAGTCAATGGAGCTATTTATCCTGTTCCTAATCCTAATTTTCCTTTTTTAGGCGTGCATTTTACCCCTGGTATTGACGGCAGCGTTCATGCCGGCCCTAATGCAGTATTGGGATTTAAACGAGAAGCCTATCGTAAATTTGACTTCGATCTCATGGATTTTATGGACACCATGACCTATCCAGGCTTTTGGAAACTGGTAGCCAAGTATTCTAAAGAAGGGATTGAAGAGATGATTCGCTCTTATAGTAAGGCTATTTTTGTCCGTAGCCTACAAAGATTAATTCCCGAAGTCCAGGCTCAAGACGTTGTACCAACTCCCGCAGGAGTCAGAGCGCAAGCTTTAAAAAGCGATGGAAAAATGGTTGATGATTTTTTAATTCTCAATCGTAACAAAGCCATGCACGTCTGTAATGCGCCCTCACCTGCTGCTACTGCTTCTATTGAAATTGGCAAACACATTGTGTCTCAATTGCCTGATGTAGTCTAAAAAAGACATAGAAGGCGATTGGAAAAGCTTTCTGCACAGCGTCCCTTGCGCTTTTTTAATTGGTTTTCAATATGCTGAAGAATTATCGAATCGGCTCTAAACGGGATAGAGAAAAAGTAGGCCTTGATGAATGTGTAATTTTATTTGAAATTAGCCAGCTTAAATGAAATTAGAATAAAAATGCTGCAAGCTAATTGCTAAATAATTTATGAGTACCATCGATCGACCAGATCCTGTTCGTTTAGAAATCTTTAAAAATCTCTATCAGTTTATTGCCGAACAAATGGGTATCGTGCTGCAAAATACCGCAGCTTCAGTAAACATAAAAGAGCGATTAGACTTTTCTTGTGCAATTTTTGATAGCTATGGCTTATTAGTGGCTAATGCGCCCCACATTCCCGTACATCTTGGCTCAATGAGTGCTAGCGTGAGCAGCTTGATTAACGAATTAGAAGCTGAAATAAAACCAGGCAATGTTTATTTATCAAACAATCCTTATAACGGTGGGACACATTTGCCCGACGTAACTATAATTACGCCTGTTTTTGGCAACCAAGATCGAGTAAAACCAATATTTTATGTAGCCTCTCGTGGACATCAGGCAGACATTGGCGGCATAACTCCAGGTTCAATGCCCCCCCAAAGCCAACATATTGAAGAAGAAGGAATACTGCTTAATAACTTTTTGCTGGTTGAGGCTGGAAGCTTTAAAGAAAATACTATCAGGCAAAAATTAGCGCATCATAAATACCCTGCCCGTAACCCTGACCAAAATATAGCTGATTTCCAGGCGCAGATTGCAGCTAATAATCGCGGTCAGACAGAATTATTAAAGATGGTTGAGCAATACGGACTAGAAACCGTACAGGCATATATGCAGTTTGTACAAAACAATGCTGAAGCAGCGGTTAAAAAAGCGATCGCTCTTCTTCAAAATGGCGAGTTTAGCTGCGAAATGGACAATGATGCCAAAATTCAAGTCAAAATAACTATAGATCATCAAAATTTAACAGCAACTATTGACTTTACAGGTACTTCTAGTCAGCTAAAAAACAACTTTAATGCTCCTGCTGCTGTATGTCAGGCAGCTATTCTTTATGTTTTTCGGACTTTAGTTAAAGACAATATTCCTCTTAATGCTGGCTGTCTTAAACCACTAAAAATTATCATTCCCGAAGGCTGTATGCTCAACCCCCAATATCCCGCAGCAGTAGTAGCAGGAAACGTAGAGACTTCTCAAAACATTACCGACTGTTTATACGGTGCGTTGGGAATTATGGCAGCCTCTCAAGGCACAATGAATAACTTTACCTTTGGCAATGAGCAGTATCAGTACTATGAAACTATCTGTGGTGGATCTGGTGCGGGGCAAGACTTTGATGGCACTGATGCAGTACAAACTCAGATGACTAATTCTCGACTGACCGATCCTGAAGTATTAGAATTACGTTTTCCTGTATTGCTAGAAGAGTTTAGCATTCGCCAAAATAGTGGCGGTCAAGGCTTTAAATGTGGTGGAAACGGTGTTGTCAGAAAAATACGTTTCCTCAAAAATATGACAGCGGGAATTTTATCCAATCGCCGTCGTATTTTACCCTTTGGTTTGGCAGGGGGAGAAGCGGGAAAAGCTGGTAAGAATTATATACAACAAAATAAAACTACGGAAAGACTAGATAGTAAAGCTACGGTAGAAATGCAGCCTGGTGACATTTTTGTGATTGAAACTCCAGGTGGCGGAGGCTACGGCAAACCCTAATGTTTTTCTAAGGTAGTTTTAAGCTTATTTTTTTAGACTTCTATATCAAGTAGACAATTACGAAATATTCAAAATATTGTAAATGTCTAAATCATCAAACAAACAATATTTTAGTCAAAATTAGTACCTATGAAATTTAAATATTTAGCCACTATTGCTGCTCTATCAATTATTACCTTGGGATTGGCGGGAACTCCTCAAAGTTTCAATTCAGTAAGTGCAAATCCCTGTTCTAGTGTTAATCCCTGCTCTGGTGCTGCCAATCCTTGCGCTGCTGCTGCGGATTCTGCACCTAAAATTTATACAGAATCTTCTAGTGGTTTAGCTATTAGAGGTGCCGATCCTGTCGCTTATTTCACAGAGGGAAAAGCTGTTCAAGGAGATAGTCAATATGAATCCAAATGGCAAGGAGCAGTCTGGAGATTTTCTAGTGCGAAAAACAAAGAATTGTTTGAAAAAAATCCTGAAGCTTATGCTCCTCAATATGGTGGCTATTGCGCCCAAGGTTTAGCGGAAGGTAACGTTGTCTCCATCGATCCCCAAGCTTGGAAAATTGTTGATAATAAACTTTATTTAAATTACAGTAAAGACGTACAAAAGCAATGGCTGCAAGACGTTCCAGGACATATTTCCTCGGCAAATGAAAAGTGGCCGAATGTGCTTGAGGGAGCTAAAGTATTTGAATAAATTGGATATAAACCACATTCAGTTTGAAACCAGGAGTTTTTAAGTTGACTGTTCGTAAGTAGCAAGTAGCAAGTAGCAAGTAGAAATTATATCCTGCTGTTTGACCAACGGTCACAGCAGGCTTCGTCCGTTTAGGGCGGAGTAATCTGTGACTAGCTCAATCTCCGATTCAAAAACTACGGTTTTCGTTTGACAGACGGGGTTTATTTAGCTAAAGAAAAAAGCGATCGCCTGAATTTACGGCGATCGCTATCTGCGGATTTGATAAATTATATTAGGCTAGCGAATCTGAAGTAGCAGAAAAAGAAGAAGTTAGCTGCAATTCTTGACAATCAATTGTTTCAGACAAAATAGAGCTAATAGCCGTACCTGTATGAATTTCCAGTTTAGCTATGGCTGGAGCTTCAAAAATCAGACGTTGCCCAGGAAAAACAACTCGCTCGAAATACCAGTGGGGAATATTGGTAATGCGTACAATCTCGGTATGAGCAGTAGCATTTACATAACAGCAAAGTGCGGCTTCAGAAGGAGGGTGTGCGGTGGAAGATAACATTATTTCAATCTAGCTATAGGTCTGTGGTTGGTATGCTTCATGCTTAGGAATCTGTAGTATTTGAATATTTATTAAATCTTTCACTTTAAGAAATATATTATAGCAATTAAATGAAAGCGGAAAATAGTTAGTTTTCGCTTGATTTAATAAAAACTCCAGACTCGATCCCTAACGTATATTATATCAATTTCATTAAATATTAAATTGGTTTAATTTTTCTTATAAATTTAAAATAGTCAATTGCTAAAGTTTAATAAATAAAACTTTAGCCTAAAAAAGCTATTGTCATAGAGATTTACAGAAAAATTAGTCTCAAAAAAAACTATGTATTTACACTGAGTAATCAGCAATTTTTTGAACATCTACTGATTATTGTTCAATCTAACTTATCTACGTAAAAATACATATAAATAGTTTTTTATACCACCTTAATTAATTTGCGACTAATGTTTTTGCTGCTTTCTAATTTAACAAAAAATTCAAAAAAACTGCATATTACCAAGCATTTTTTACGGTTTTACAATTCGCTCTCTAGTTGTTGGAGCAGATTGCCACATTTGACAGTTAGATAGTATAAAGATTTAGTAGTAAAAATTACATAAATCTTTAACGACTTTTAACCTAATAGGCAGGTAAGCTTATATAACTTTAAATTGTTAATCTGAGGCATCACATCATGCGGGTTTTATTGTTATACCCCCTATTTCCTAAAAGTTTCTGGTCATTTGAAAAGACTTTGGCTTTGGTAGATTGTAAAGCTCTTATGCCACCTTTAGGTTTAATTACAGTAGCTGCTATTCTGCCTCAACAGTGGGAATTTAAACTAGTAGACCACAATGTCCAGGAGATCGCTGAGTCGGACTGGGAGTGGGCAGAGTTAGTCATTGTATCGGGCATGATTGTGCAGAAAAAAGATATGCTCACACAGATACATGAAGCTAAAAAAAGAAACAAGCTGGTAGCCGTAGGTGGTCCTTATGCTACTACATCTCCCCAAGAAGTAGAGGCTGCGGACTTTTTAGTCTTGGATGAGGGAGAAATTACTTTACCCATGTTTATTGCTGCTGTTGAGCGTGGCGATCGCAGTGGCGTTTTTCGCTCCACAGAAAAGCCTGCGGTAACGGAAACTCCAATTCCTCGTTATGACTTATTAGATCTTAACGCCTATGACAATATGTCGGTGCAGTTTTCTCGTGGCTGTCCTTTTCAGTGTGAATTTTGCGACATCATTGTCCTTTATGGACGTAAACCTCGCACCAAAACTCCTCAACAGCTATTAGCTGAATTAGAGCGTATCTATGATTTAGGTTGGCGTGGCGCAGTGTTTATGGTAGATGATAATTTTATCGGCAATAAACGCAACGTTAAATTATTGCTCAAAGAATTAAAGGTTTGGATGGCAGACAAAGGTTATCCTTTTGGCTTGACTACTGAGGCTTCGGTAGATTTAGCACAGGATGAAGAGCTACTCAAGCTGATGGTGGAATGCAACTTTAAAAAAGTTTTCTTAGGCATTGAAACACCAGATCAAGATAGTCTAGCTCTTACCAGTAAATTTCAAAACACTCGCGATCCCCTAACCGAATCCATCGATAAAATCACTAGAGCAGGGATGCAGGTAATGGCAGGGTTTATCATCGGTTTTGATGGCGAAAAACCTTATGCAGGCGATCGCATTGTTCAGTTTGTAGAACAAACCGAGATTCCTTTGGCAATGTTTAGTATGCTTCAGGCTTTACCCAGTACTGCTCTGTGGGATAGGTTAGAAAAAGAGGGTAGATTGCTCAATTCAGCAGCAAATATTAATCAAACCACCTTAATGAATTTTGTGCCTACTAGAAACATTGAAGACATCGCCACGGAATACGTTAATGCGTTTTGGCAGCTTTACGATCCTTCAGCTTATTTAGATCGCATATTCCGCTACTATATGAAACTAGGTGATGCCAAAAACGTTGTGTCTAAAAGACCTAGCCTTAAAACAATTCGCGCTCTTCTTTTGATCTTATGGAAGCAGGGAATTGTGGCTCAAACTCGCGTAAAATTTTGGACCAACTTGATACAAGTATTAATTAAAAAACCTCGTCAGCTAGAAATATACTTAACTCTTTGTGCCTATTTAGAACACTTTACCGAGTATCGCTTTATTGTTAGAGAACAGATTAACACTCAGTTAGCTAACTATATGGCTTCTAAACCGAAGGCTGAAGTGGTTATGGAAAAGGCTAGTAAGTAGTTAGTAGTTAGTAGTTAGTAGTTAGTAGTGGGTAGTGGGTAGTTAGTAGTAAATTTTAGTCATATTAAGATTTACGCCAAGTCCGAAGCAAACCCTCTACCCACTATCTTTATTGGCGATCGAGGCGATTGCGAAGCTAGAGCGGCCGGAAACGGCGAACTTTTTCGCCATGTTCCACGCCCGTTAGAAGGCATCGCCATTTTCGGCATTAAACCAATGAATTCTCCCTGGTTTAATCGCTAGGGGAATAGTTTTATCTTGCCAATTACCATCACTGGGCAATAATGCCCGAATAGTTTTTTCAGAATCAGCAATCTTGAGGCTGACTAGATTATCTTTGCCTAATTGTTCAACCAAATAGGCCTGACCCATAATAGTAGACTCTAAATCTGAAGATGCTAGGGATACATCTTCAGGACGAATACCAAAGATGATTTCAGATAGCTTATTCGCACTTCCAGGTAGCTCGAACTTATATCTGCCTAGAAGTGCCTTATTGCCCTCACATCTGAGGGTTAAAAGATTCATTTGCGGACTACCCACAAAGCTGGCAACAAATTCATTAGCTGGATGGGAATAAATGCGACTGGGAGGATCTAGTTGCTGAATCAACCCATCTTTTAGGACTGCTACCTTGGTAGAAAGAGACATCGCCTCAGTTTGATCGTGGGTAACATACACCACAGGCTTATTTTGGTCTTTAAACAACTGTTTCATCTGCGCCCTAACTTGCTCTCGCAGTAAAGCGTCTAAATTACTAAGAGGTTCATCGAGTAAAAATACTTCAGGATCGCGCACTAAAGCCCTGGCTAGTGCTACCCTTTGTCTTTGTCCACCAGACATCTGACCAGGTTTACGATTAAGTAAATTAGTTAACTCTAATTTGTGTGCTGCATCATTCACCTTAAGATTAATTTGCTCCTGGGGCATTTTACGCAACTTTAAAGCAGTGGCAATATTTTCGGCTGCGGTCATGTGGGGATAAAGGGCATAGCTTTGGAAGACCATTGCCATATTGCGATCGCCTGGAGCAGCTTGATTAAGGTTTTTTTGCCCAATCATCACCTGACCTTTGGTAGGTGGCTCTAAACCCGCAATCAGCCGTAACAAAGTCGATTTACCACAGCCTGAAGGTCCTAATAAAGTCAAAAATTCACCATCATCAACCTCCAAGGAAATATCTTTAACTGGAATTACATCAGGACGATATTTTTTTTGTAAATTTTGTAATTTTAGTTTTGCCATATTCTAATAAATAGGTTTTTGTATTTCAGCTTTTATAATAGGAAGACAGCCGATAAGATTGTACAACCAGCTTAAGGGGCAATGGCAGTAACTATACAGCAATTAATTCAATGGAAAGAGGCAGGACGGTCAATTATTTCTCTCACAGCCTGGGAATATAGTCTGGCACAGGCATTAGATTTAGCAGGAGTAGACATAATTCTGGTAGGAGATTCTTTGGCGATGGTGGGCTTGGGGCATACTAGTACTCTGCCTGTAACTCTAGATGAAATGATTCATCACGCTAAAGCCGTATGTCGTGGGGTTAAAAAAGCCTTGGTTGTCTGTGATTTGCCTTTTATGAGCTATCAAGCCAGCGTGACTCAGGCAATGGAGACAGCAGGAAGAATACTAAAAGAAACGGGTGCAGCAGCTATAAAGTTGGAAGGAGGAAATCCGCGCATCGTTGAAACTGTAGCTGAATTAACTGCTGTAGGTATTCCCGTCATGGGCCATGTTGGCTTAACTCCTCAGTCATTTCGGATTTTAGGCTACAAGCAACAGGGAAAAACGATTGAAGACGCAAATTTAATTATCGATCGGGCGATCGCTCTACAGCAAGCGGGAGCATTTGCGATTGTCCTCGAACATATCCCCAGAGATTTAGCTGCCACTATTACTTCTAAGCTAACTATTCCTACCATTGGTATTGGTGCAGGCAATCAGTGCGATGGTCAGGTTTTAGTTACCGCCGACTTATTAGGCTTGTCAACCAGGCAACCACCGTTTGCTAAATCTTATGTCAATTTACGGCAGATTATTAGCGATGCTGTTCAAGAATTTAGTCAAGAAGTACAAAATAAAGAATTTCCTCAGTCATAGTTGTTTTTCTCATGTCTTATATCATTGCTACTTTTTACAAATTTGTGACTATCTCGGATATTGAAGCAAAAAAAGGGCAAATATTGGCATTTTGTCGAGAAAATCAAGTTAAAGGTACAATTATTCTGGCAGAAGAAGGAATTAACGGCACGATCGCAGGCAGTGGTAAGGCGATCGCAAGTGTATTATCTTATTTACGTACTATTCCTGGTTTAGTAGATTTGGAATTCAAAGAATCAACATCCCAAAAGCTACCTTTTGTCCGACTAAAGGTAAAAATCAAATCAGAAATAGTTACCCTAGGCATAAGCGAAGTAAATCCGACTCAGCAAGTGGGTACTTATGTTGCACCCCAGGACTGGAATCAAATAATCAGCGATCCAGAAGTAGTAGTAATTGACACCAGAAATGACTATGAAGTAGAAATTGGCAGCTTCCAACGAGCAAAAAAACCCAATACCCAATCTTTTCGTGAATTTCCTGAATACGTAGCCAAAAATCTCGACCCAAAACAGCATTCAAAAGTAGCAATGTTCTGCACAGGAGGAATACGCTGCGAAAAAGCCTCATCCTATATGCTTTCTCAGGGATTCAAAGAGGTGTATCATCTCCAAGGAGGAATTTTGAAATATCTAGAAAACGTGTCTTCTGAGGAAAGTATGTGGTCAGGAGAATGCTTTGTCTTTGATGAGCGAGTTGCAGTTAAAGAAGGATTAGAGCCTGGTAATTATGAACTGTGCTATGCCTGTGGGCATCCTATATCAGAAGCGGATAAAAACTCTCCCCAATATGAATCTCATATCTCTTGTCCCTACTGTTACGATCGCCTAACCCCAGACAAAAAAGCACGCCAAGAAAATCGTCGTCAAAATAGAGAATATCAAAAACAACAAAACAATTTAACAAAAAAGCTCTAAACCCTAGGCTTAGAGCTTCAAGCTAGAGGTTTAATTACTCCACTCCTTTAGCATAGTGAGAGAGTTGAACCCATCGCTATGTCGCTTACAGCTAACCGCTTCGCGGTTCTAGATCCAGATTTATGATTGCTAATTATTTTTTATGGCTAGATTAACAAAACAAAAACACTACTTTTCTGCCGATTAACATCGTTTATGGAAGACGGCACATAATAGACCTCTTGCATGAATACTCAGAAAATGAGAAAAGTAGGTAATATAAGCGATCGCGAATAAAAACATGACCTACGAACAAATCAAAGATTTGAGAGCAAAAGAGTTCAAACGTTTGTGTGGGGTTAAACCACAGCTGTTTGAACAGATGGTGGAAGTATTGAAGCAAGAGTTACCCCAGTCAAAACAACGAGGCGGTCAACCAAAAATAAGTACTGAAGACCAGTTGCTCATCGCCCTGCAATACTGGCGCGAGTATCGAACTTATTTTCACATAGGACAGTCATGGGGAGTTCATGAATCAACAGTATGCAGAATAGTTCATCGAGTAGAAGATCAGTTGATTAAATCAAGAAAATTTAGTTTACCAGGCAAAAAAGCACTTTCATCTACCGAAAGAGAATGGTCAGTGATAATTGTAGATGTAGGAGAAAGTCCGATTGAACGTCCTAAAAAAAACAAAGAAGTTATTACAGTGGAAAAAGCGATGCAGCGCGGTCTTGGGGGTTTCCCCCATGAGCGACTGCATCAAGAAAGAAAAGACATACTCTCAAGTCTCAGGTAATAGTTGATACTCAAAGTCTTCAAGTCATTTGTACCGCACATGGGACAGGAAAAGAACATGACTTTCAATTATTTAAAAGAAGTCGAGTCAAACTGTTAAGTCCAATTGAACTCCTAGCAGATAAAGGATATCAAGGGATTAAGAAAATTCATAATCTTAGTTACACTCCCTTTAAAAAATCAAAAAAAAAGCCGTTAACTTCAATGGAAAAGCAATACAATCGCGAATTAGCACGGCAGAGAATCTATGTAGAACACGTTATTCGTGCAATCAAGATTTTTCGGATTCTGTCACAGCCATATCGTAATCACTGTCGTCGATTTGGATTGCGCTTTAATCTTATTGCTGGTTTATATAATTGTGGATTGGATTTAGCGATCGCCTGATTCATGCAAGAGGTCTAATAGATGCCGAGCAAATAATAGTAAGTCCTGGCAAAGAATGTTTGATGCGAATTAATTTTTTAACTATCAACTTATAAAAAGTCTAATACTTCAAGATAAACAAAGATTCTTTTAAGAACCTAACTCAAGTAGACTTAATTCTTCATCTAGATAATTAGAAATTAGCTGATGAGTAAAAATCATGGTTAATTTTTACGGAAGGGGTTTGGGGAGGGTCGTCACGTCCCCAACAGGCGAGCGACCCCGCGTCGCCTTCAGGCGCAAGGGAATGCGCGAGAGTGGGGTCTGGGGGAAAGTTCCCCCAGTATTATATTCTGGTTTTTACAGACAAATTTCGGCTAGAAACAAAATAAACTTAAATTGGCAGGATAAATTATGCACAAAAAACGACGCTTAAAATCGATCATAATATCTATAAGAATCGATACACCACAAAATTATAGATTATGGAAACGCGATCGCTAGGAAAATCAGAGATTCAAATTACTCCTATCCTGATGGGAACTTGGCAAGCAGGTAAAAAGATGTGGGTAGGCATTGAAGACACAGAAACTATCAAAGCTATTCGCCAAGCTTATGAAGCTGGGATAACCACTATAGATACAGCCGAAGTTTATGGCGCAGGTCATTCAGAACAAATTGTCGCTAAAGCTTTGAGTGACGAACGGGATAATGTCGTTTATGCTTCTAAAGTATTTGCCAATCACCTTCAATATGACCAGGTAATCGAAGCTTGCGATCGCTCTTTAAAAAATCTCAATACCGACTATATCGATCTGTATCAAGTTCATTGGCCTTCTGGTGCTTTTAATAACAAGGTTGTGCCTATAGAAGAAACCATGAGTGCTTTAAATAAACTCAAAGAACAAGGCAAAATTCGCGCAATTGGGGTTTCTAATTTCTCTGGTACTCAATTAGAAGAAGCAAGCCAGTATGGACGAGTTGATAGTTTACAGCCTCCTTATTCCCTTTTCTGGCGCAAAATAGAAAATGATGCCGTGCCTTATTGTGAAGCCAATAATATCTCGATTTTGGCTTATTCCTCCCTGGCGCAAGGATTACTTACAGGTAAATTTGGCTTAGATCATCAGTTTGCCGAAGGAGATCATCGAGTTGACAATACGCTTTTCCAAGGAGAAAACTATCAACGCGCTCAGAAAGCTCTAGAACAGCTTCGTCCCATTGCTAAAAGCCACAATTGTACTTTGGCTCAACTTTCCTTGGCTTGGTTAATCGCTCAACCTCAAACAAATGCGATCGCCGGCGCACGCAATGCAGAGCAAGCAGAAGATAATGCCAAAGCAGCTTCAGTCAATCTGTCTGCCGATGAATTGCAGGAAATCGACCAAATTGGTAGACAAGTAACCGATCATCTTGATGACAATCCCGTAATGTGGGATTGGTAATAGTCTTTAGCTCAGAAGATCAATATAAAACCATAAAAGCGATCGCATAATTAGAATCAGATTTTGTATTAAACAATTTTTGAGCGTCATGTTTCGTATCTACAGGTGAAGCGTTTAAAATACGCGATCGCTTGTACTTTACTATTTGATTAGATAAATTCTCCACAACCTTTTAAAGTAACAACAGGTCGCTTCACAAATGAAAATTATTCCTATTTGTGAAGCGACCTAGAATAGTTTTCAGGTTATAAGTTTGTTAGTAACATCGTTATTAAATTTTAGGTTTTTTATAATGGAGGAGAAAAACAGTAATAAAAACAAAATAAGGAATAATAGGGTGTGGAAAAACGTAACCGTGCTATAGCTTTAACCCAACAGGCGCAACGTATACTTGCAGAAATTACACTTGATTTTGGTAGTCAATTCGCTAGTTATTACCATCGTCGCATTAATGATCTGTGTGAAGATATTCTCAAAAGCCTCGAACAAGATAATAAAAGAACTTTAGATCGGGCAGAGGCTGACTTAAGTGATACTTTATATGAATTAAAGCGTGAAGTTAGACTGCAATATGAAAATTACGAAGATGATGACTTCGCAACAGATCCGATACGGATTTTATAGATTAAAGCAGAAAATGTATAGTTATTTTACTTAGAGAACAGCCAAATAACTGTATCAGTAAGATTTCCAGACTGTTATTGAAGCAAATCTGCTGGATTGACTCTAATTTAACAATGAATAATGACCAAAGAATATCGTATTGCAGCTTTGCCAGGAGAGGGAATCGGTTTAGAAGTAGTAGATGCCACGCTGACTATTTTGCAACAGGTAGCTAAAAAGCACGATTTTAAACTGCAAGTAGACTATGGCGTAATTGGAGAATCGGCATTTCAACGGTATGGCTCGTATTTCCCTGAATCAACATCTCAGCTATGTAGTCAAGCCGATGGCATTCTCTTTGGTGCAGTCAGTAAAGGCGGATTATTAGAACTAAGAAAGAAGTTTGATTTCTTTGTCAATCTGCGTCCAGTTAAAGTAATTCCTAGTCTGTTAGATAAATCTAGTATAAAAAGCGATTGCCTTGCAGGAGTAGACATTTTATTTGTTCGGGAGTTAGTTAGCGGGATTTACTTTGGCGCATCAGGGAGAGGAAAAAATGAACAGGGTAGCTATGGTTATCACACTATGCAGTATTATGACTGGCAGATTAAACGTATTGCTAAACTTGCTCTAGCCAAAGCCAAAGCAAGACGAGGCTTGCTTACGGTGGCGCATAAAGAAAACGCCTTACCCCATTTACCTTGGACAAAATTGGTAGGAGAAGTTGCTCAAGAATATCCTAATGTTGTTGTTGAGCCAATGCTAGTAGATAACTTAGCTATGCAGTTGATCGTCAATCCGCAGCATTTTGATGTTATTTTGGCAGGTAACTTATTTGGAGATATCTTAAGCGATCTTGGTGGTGCTTTAGTTGGCTCAATAGGTTTATTAGGTTCTGCTAGTCTTAACGAGTCAGGCTTTGGTATGTACGAAGCGATTCATGGCACTGCACCTAATATAGCAGGAAAAAATTTGGCTAATCCTTTAGGTACTTTAGCTAGTGCAATGATGATGTTAGAACAATGGGAGGAAGTAGCTGCGGTAAAAAGTTTACAACAGGCTAGGGATAAAATTCTCTGCCAGGGTTATCGCACTCAAGACTTGTATTCACAGGACACTGAAACTCTTGTTACTACTCAAGAATTAATAGAATTGTTTCTAGAAGAATTATTTTAATAGAGCTTTTAGCTACTATAAGAAAGTAGTTACTGAAAATACAACTGCTTGGCATCAATAACACGATCTTTTTGGCAAGCTCGATAATCTTCGATTTGATTTAATCTGAATGCTGCTTATCGTCATTGAGTTAAAGGAAATGCAGCTAACAATCGGTATTGGGTGATTGTCCCATGACTACTCAATTGTTCTCCATCAATGTAGCGATAGTTTCGATTTGCTGTTCTACTTGATGACGCTTGATTGCAAGCTGGTAAGCTTTTTCTGCCCTTGCCTCTGCTTCTTGGGGATTATTTAACAAATGAACGATCGCCTGCTGCAAACCTTTAGCATCTCCTGGTTCGACCGTGAGCATCGCCTCTGCATCCATTAAATACTCTTTCAATCCTTCAGTTCGTGTAACGACAACTGGTTTACGACAAGCCATTGCTTCGACTAAGCTGGTCGCGCCAGCAGACCAATTGCTAGGCTTGACACAGACAACGATTAGATCCGCATCGTGATAAAGTTGAAGCAATTCAGGTAGTGCATAAAAGCTATTAGACATATTAGCAGGAATAGTTTTGGGAAAATTCCGTGCCAGTCCCGATGCAAATTGTGAAAAACCCGCAATCTTAACATCAGCATCTAAATCTTCAGTCGCCGCAGCTAGTAGATGGTAATCTCGTCTTTCTAAACCAACGCTGACAATAAGGGGGCGGGTTTTGTTGGCAGATGGCTGTCCTGGCTTAAAAAACTGGCAATCGGTTGTATACCAAAAATAACCAATTTTAGATTCGGGTAAATGTAAATAATCGCGCAAAAAATCGAGTTGAGCGCGGGAATGAGCAATATATAAATCGATTTTGTCGCCGAGGCGATATAAACTTAAGGATAATTTCCCGCGAGGTCGATTAATATTGTGAAAGCGGACTGCGATTTTGGGTCGATTTTTCTTACTGGCAGCAATAGCAGCGAATGGAATTCCTAATCCTTCTCCTTCACAAAAAATAAAATCATCTTCTCCGAGTCCAGAAGTTACTTTGCGGGCATATTCCCAATAATGTGGTATGCCCGTAATTTTGCCTCGAAGCTGATCCCCAAACGAAACTGAACCTAATTTTGGTTCATAAAAAGTGGCATTTAATCTTTCACCAAGCATCCAGATATCGTTACGAGAGCATTTTTGCGATCGCGCTTCTAAGCTTTGGGTCTTTTGCCGTTCCAAATCATCGAATTTTCTCAGTGGGACGTGATATTTCAATTTTACTTTGCTCTCATTTAGCAATTTCCAAGTATTACTGAAAGGATGAATAATTACATCTGTAGTTTATATCTAGAGTTAAGACAGTTAAGACAATTAGGACTGTAGAAATAGAGTTTCTAGCGGACGTTATGCACACTTGTTTTCAGATGCTAATAACTGACCTACAAACTTACTGCTATTACACTTTCTAGCTATCCTAACTGTTGTTAATAATAATCTCTATAATTTTAAAATTTCTTATTCATGCATAAGTCTAATTTTTTAAGCACTAACAGAAGTTAGTGCTGGAGATGCGTATTCTTGGTGATAATAGCTCATTGTTTCGAGCAAAACTTCTTCTAGAGGTCTTTTTGGAGTCCAACCCAGTAATGTTTGTGCTTTACTTAAATCGGGCATACGGCGATCGCAATCTTCATAGCCTTCACCGTAAAATTTCTTCGCGGTAATATTAACAATAGGATGATTTTTATAACTTGAATCACCCGTAATCTTTGCGTAGGTAAGACGCATCAACTCGGCAAGTTCGGCAATATTTACTTCATTATCGCGGTTGCCAATATTAAAGATTTGATTTTGAGCTTTGTCTGGAAATTTAAGCATTAGGCGCATAGCATTGACGGCATCATGAATAGATACGATTGTCCGCTGTGCGATTCCACCATCTACCAGTTGCATTGGTTTGTTGTCTAGCAAGGCAGTCATAAAGCAAGCCAAAACTCTAGGTACACCATCGGCACTACCATCTCGACCAGGAATGTAATCCATCTTGGGTCCAAAGAAGTTAAGCGGTCTGATGATGGTAAAAGGCATACCGCTTTCTTGATTATGGGCGTAGATCAAACGCTCGGTCATTTGTTTGGCACAGGCATAAGTCCAACGCTGATTGGAAATTGGCCCCATGATCAATGGTGTTTCGTCTTCACGGAGTTCGTAAAAATCGGGGTTGCTGTAATTATCTCCAGGTAAGTAGCTAGATAAAGTGCGTCCGTAGACTTCACTAGTAGAAAAGCTAATCAACCATTTCTTGTACTTGGCGCACAATTCTACAATCGGATAGATATCAAATAAATTGGCATAAATTGTGTCTAATGGGCGAGTATTATACTCGGCTGGGTTGCAGATAGCCGCTAAGTTAAAGACAACATCTGCTTGGGAAATTTCACTCTCAATTTCTGCTAACTCTCCTGGGGAATGAGTTGTGTTGCAATGTAGATGAAAGTTAGGATTTGTCAAATGTCTGGCAATTTTGCGATCGCTAGGATCCCAGCCATGAATTTCAAAACCACCTTCATCAAGCAATCTGTCTAAAAGATGACTACCAATAAAGCCACCACAACCTAGCATTACTATTCGCATTTTCTATCTCCTTAATTTATGTTTAAGACTATGCAGTGTTTTCACTAGTGTTAACAGTTATTATTTATCACAACAACTACGTGAAATCTACCATGAAAAAGCATATTTATTGGTTAGCTTGATAATCTTTTTATTGGTTCAGAATAAGCCTTTAAAAACATTAGCATTCAAGGTTTCATGCTTTTTTTGAACGAGTTGCTCGTCCGCTAAATTAGCATCGGTATTTCTTCTATTTTTATACTATTATCAAATACTTTTTTCATATGTGTGACAATCTTATGACAATAGTGACATATAGATATATTGCAGTACGTTAATCGGTTAGGACAGAAAATTTAATTGCTCGTAGGTAGCTAAGAAGTACTTTCCACAGGGAGTGTCCTAACACAGCCTCGTATTGCTATATATAAATCTCTTAAAAATTGCGCTCAATATTTTTTTAGCACCTTGCCTAAAATCGCAATACCCCGCTCAATTGTTTCTGGGGTATGGGAAAAGTTGAGGCGCAGAGCGTTATAACCTTTTTGTCCTGGAAAAAACGGCATACCAGGACATACAAACACATTTTCTTGCCAAGCTTGACGAGCAATTGTCACTAGTGAAACTTCATCTGGTAACTGCACCCAAAGAAATAAGCCGCCATTGGGTATAGTCCAGGTGGCTTCTTGAGGAAAATAACGTTCTAACGCCTGTAGCATGGCATTGCGACTACACAAGTTGCTAGCTTGGAGATGGTTGAGATGACGGCGATAATGCCCAGAAGCAAGATACTCGCTGACAATTGCCTGAGAAACTGTAGAAACGTGAAGATCGTGAAACAGCTTTTGTTCTAACAAGGGACGATAATGTTTTCCAGTAGCTAAGAGATAGCCAACTCTTAAACCTGGCATCAAAGTTTTAGAAAACGTGCCAGTATAAATAACCGAATCACTGTTATCTATAGCTTTGATTGGTGGAGGTACAGGCTCAAAGTTTAAACCTTCGTAAGAATTATCTTCTAAAATCAAACACTCATATTTTTCGGCTAAAGTCAATAATTGCTGGCGATGCTGGAGAGTAGTTGTAATACCCGTAGGATTTTGAAAAGTCGAGACAGTGTAAATTAGTTTAGGGCGATGACTCTGCAAATATTGTTCTAAAAGCTCTAAGTTCATTCCCGAACCCTGCATAGGAATACCAATAGTCCTCGCGCCAATATTTTCAATAATATCCAAAGTGCCGTAATAAGTAGGACTTTCAGTTACTATCCAATCTCCAGCCTGAAGATAATGATTCATCACTAAAGATAATCCTTGTTTTGAGCCATTGGTAATAATTAAATCATCGGCAGAAACTTCTAAGCCCAATTGAATCAGCATTTTGGCAATTTGCTGTCTTAAAATAAGCTGTCCTTGGGGAAAGTCATAATTATATAAAGTTTCTGTTACCTGTTTCATGGCTCGTCTAGCATGACGCTGTAAATCTTTTAAACCAGAAGAAATAGGAAACCCACTACTAAAATCGATTACTCCAGGTTTATTATTTGCCTGTACGGAAAGTTGATAAATATCAAAGAAAGAAATGCTTTTTTGTTGCGGAATAATTACTTCTTGAACTGGGGCAAAATTAGATTTTGGTTGAACAGAAATTAGAGATTCTGAGTTTACAAAGTAACCTGAACCTGGACGAGCATGAATCAATCCGTCTGCTTCTAAAACACTATAAGCCTCAATTACAGTTAATTTATTAACCTGAGCATTTTTAGCCAAAGAGCGAATTGATGGCAAGCGATCGCCTGTTTTAAAAGTTCCCGATCTAATTAAACGACTAAGGCGATCGCGAATTTGTAAGTAGACTGGCTTTACTGCTTGACGGTCGATAGGAATTTTCACTTTCGAGTTACTCTATTCGCCTTTCGTTATCTTACGCGATCTCTTGCTAGTTTTGCTGGTACGCTTTTGATTAATTTTTACTAGAACAGTTTTTAACAAAAAGTAACTGTACTAGCAATATTTTTGTTTTTTGTACCTTCTTATTTTTAATTTAATTGGCGATAGTAACAGTAGGTTTAAAACTATTAGTTTTTTTAGTTCCAAACAAGAGATAACAATCTGGATTGAGGAGCATTACTATCATTACCCAAAATAGATAAATTAAATTTACATTCAGCAGGAATAAACAATGAAATTATCTAAAGAAAACCCAGATTTAGCTGACAAAAGAATAGAAATTAAGGAGAACAAAATAATTGTTTTTTTGCAAAGTTTTTGGCAATTTAGTAAATTCTATGGTAATTATCTTGCTAGTCTCCATTCTAAAAACAAATAATGCTCTACACAAAATTACCACAAAAATTAGTACGTTTTGGATATGAATTTTTAGGAGTACTATATTTATTCATTCATATTTTTATAAGTTGCCACGGAAGAAGGAGAAATTCGATTAAGATAGCGGAAAATCCAGTATTTTAAAACCGTGTCTAAAATTACAGGAAAAGTAGCAATAAACAGGAAGTTAAACTCTCTATTTTCTGGTAGTCCCAAATGACGAGCAATGCCTTCTAAAATGATCTCCCAACCGTGAGGAGAATGATAACCTACAAACATATCAGTTAATAAAATAATTAGAAAAGCTTTGGCACTATCGCTCAAACCGTAGGCTATTTCATCAAGAAAAGATTTGATAATTTGAATTTCTCGTTTACAGAAATAAATAATTGCTGCAAAAGCTATTAAAGAAAATAAATCAGCAAAAACATTACCGATCGCATTAATTCCTCGACCTTTAAATGCTAATGATAATTCTTCAGCTTTTTCGATGATTTTCTTTTCTTGTTCTTCTAAAGAAAGAGCAGGTATCAAACCAATCATGCTTTTGAAATGAAGCTCTTCTTCGTAATTATGTAGCTCCAAAAAAGCTTCTTCTTCAAGATCTTGATTGATAAATAAAACTTGTTGTTGATGATCGACAAAATATTGCCGAACCAAAGGAGTAATAATCAGGCTTTTTGATACTTGATGGGTTAATAAAGGAATGATAATTAGAATTAATAAAAAACGAATTGAAATTGCAGTTTTGTTACGGCTTTTACGAAATCTTTTAACTACTTCTTCTTCGGTATTTTCTGCTTGCGGATCGATTTCCTGCCTGATGCGACCAAGAGTCCGCATAAAAGAACGAGGTAGCACACTGGTTTTATCAGTAATAGTTTCAGTATTAGGATCTTTGCCGTTTTTCTCGGAAACAGATTGATTTAAAGTTAGCGATCGCTTATTATTGTTAATAATTAATCGGTTATTCTTTTGATTTTTCTCTAAACGACGGGTAGGGATAACTTCAATATCTTCAACCGTAGGATTCTTATATTTGTAGGTAATAGCGTCAATATATGCCAACTTTTCTACTACTGTAAGTTCGCCACGGGCATCATTAAAACCGTTAGTATAGCGAACGATACTTTGACTAGAATTATTAGGCTGGGTATCAGAAAAAATCAGTAGACCTCTGCTGATCCTAAATTCCGCTAGCCTGGCTTTAATAGTGCTGAGATAATTATTAACGTCACTGCGAAATACTTTGATTACGCTGTCTGAGTATTCTACTGAGCTAGCAGATACCATTTGCCCATCGAAATGATCATCTTCGATCGCCTTAATTTTAATTGCTGCTCGATAAGCTGCATCTAAAGCTCTTTCAGGAGTGCTAGATAACCAACGTCTACTGGCATTAAAAATATCTTGAAGTTTCATTAATTTAAAACAACACCATCAGTAATCAGGTTAACTTTTTGCTTGATTATAGAGAGCAGAATTATAACCTCTATGATACTCAAGTATTGGGCGTATATATACTAATAGATTGAGAAAATAACAGATTGTGCTAACTTCATCTCTTTGGATTACAGGAACAACTCGTACGGGCAAAACCTCTCGTTTGGTAACGGAATTTTCGGGCTGGGTAAGAAAACAGTTACTAAAACCTAAAATTAAGGCTCTGCCTCAAAATTTAGCTTCTGCTATTTTAGTCTTTACTGCCAATAATCAAAGCCGTCGCCAATTAAGCGATCGCCTTGTCCTCGCTGTAGATGGAACTTATCCCGTAGTTTGTAAAACTTCTGTCGGCTTCATTACCGATGAGGTGATGTTATTCTTTCCCTTAATTTTTGAAGAGTTGCACCTTAAGGCACAATTTCCGTTGCGACTGCGCCCTGAAACCGAACAAGAGTTAGCAACTCAGCTATGGCGATCGCAACCAGATTGGGAGGCTCTGTGTAAATTTGACAACGAATACCGTCTGGTAAGACAAACTTTAGATCTAATGCAGCTAGCAGGGACTAGCGGTGTGCCAACCGAAGATATCTCCACCATGTTATCTCAAGGTCTAGCAGGATTGGATTTAGTTGAGCAAGATCAAAGCCATCTCTGGCAAAGAATGGGAGAATTACTGTTACTCTGGCGAAATTGGTGCTTGGAACGCGGCTTGTTGACCTATGGTTTGATTTACGAGCTTTACTGGCGTTACTTGTTACCCAATCCTCAATATCAGCAACATCTGACAAACCGTTATCAGGCAGTTTTTGCCGATGATCTAGATGATTATCCCGCGATCGCTCGCGATCTATTTGAGTTTATGCTCGATCAAGGTGCATATTCCGTTTTTACCTATAATCCCGATGGTAAAATTCGCTTGGGCTTAAACGCCGATCCAGATTACCTAGCAGGTTTAGCTGCTCGCTGTCAGCAGGAAAAATTATCTCCTTCTGCTAGTAATCTAGCCCTAGAATTTACCGATACCGCAGTAAATTTGGTAACAGAAGCAGCTTATCTCGTTGATGCCCCTGAAGCGATACAGTCTATACAAACCATTTCCCGTGCGGAATTATTGCGTCAAACCGCCGAGATGATAATTCAAGCTGTTCAACAGCAGGGGCTTAAACCTTCAGATATTGCCATTATTGCCCCTGGTTTAGATGAAATTGCCCGCTATACTCTAATCGAAATTCTGGCTGCTAAAGGTATTCCTGTAATACCTCTCAATGAACAACGCCCTATCATTAGCTCACCTTTAGTCAGAAGTTTGCTTACCTTATTAGGTTTAATTTACGCCGATCTAGGTCGCTTGGTTGACCGTGACTCCATTGCCGAAATGTTAACGGTATTTAGTCAAAAATTTCAAAATGGTCAGTTAACTTCTCACATCGATCCAGTGCGGGCGGGCTTAATCGCCGACTACTGTTATCATGTCGATCCAGAACATCCTTATTTGTCTGCTGTAGAAACTTTTCCTCGTTGGGATCGCTTGGGACATCAAGCCACCACAGCCTATCAAGAAATTGTTAGCTGGATTGAAAGCACCAAAGTTCGACAGCAGCAGCAAAGTTTTTTTACGCCGACTATTTTGTTGTCTGAGGCTATTAAGCACTTTTTAAACAATGGCGCACATTTAACTAGTGACAGGCTGGCAATACTGCGAGAATTAATGGAAACCGCCCAACACTTTTGGGAAGTAGATCGTCGCCTGCGACAAAATGAACCTAGTTTTCAAACCCAGGCTGCTACCATAGCCCAATTTATCAACCTGTTACGCCGTGGCACAATTACTGCTAATGCTCGCCCAGTGAGTCAATTTTCTCCTCAAGCAGAGGCAGTTACCCTGGCTACTATATTCCAGTATCGTTCAATGCGATCGCATCATCCCTGGCAGTTTTGGCTGGATGCTAGTTCGCCATTATGGTCACAGGGCGGTGCTGCCACTCTATTTGCTGCTCCTTTATTTCTCAAACAGTGGTCAGGAAAAGTCTGGATGCCTGAAGATGAATATGAAATGGATAAGGCGCGTTTGGAGCGTATCCTACGAGATGTTATGGCAAGAGCAGAAAAGATATTTCTTTGTCACAGTGACTTGGGAGTTAACGGTACAGAACAAGCTGGGGCTTTATTGCCTTTAGTTCATGCAGCCAGACAATATGTTTTTCCATTATCTCAAACAGCATCAAGATAATCAGTAATTGCTAACTGCTTTTCCAACGCTTAATCGGAATACAATCAATATCGAGAGTATCTAAAGCACGAGCTACTACAAAATCAACTAAATCTTCAATAGTTTGAGGATGATGATACCAGGCAGGAATAGCAGGAACAATTTTAACCCCAGCCTCAGCTAAAGTAGTTAGATTACGCAGGTGAATGAGACTAAATGGGGTTTCTCTGGGAACAACTACCAAAGGTTTGCTCTCTTTAATCTGTACATCTGAGGCTCTCTCTAATAAATCGGAGCTTAAACCAGCGGCAATTTTAGCTACGGTACTCATGCTACAGGGAATAATAATCATACCTAAAGTCCGAAAAGAACCACTAGCGATATTATCTCCCACATCACCCCAGCGATGGCAGTTAAGAGTTCCTCCTTTCATAACTCCAGCTTTTTCTCGCCAAAATAATTCTTGTTTTTCTGGCTCTGCCGGCATCCGAATGTTTTCTTCTGCTTGCCAAACCATATAAGTGGCACGAGAAGCAACTAGCTCAATTGAATAGTCAGCAGCCAGTAAATACTTCAAAGCGCGTACAGCATAAATTAGTCCCGAAGCACCGCTTACGCCTACAATCAGGGGTTTTGTCATGTAATATTTTATCGATTAAATTAAGCCTTCAAATTCCAATTCTTCGATCATTTGTAGACCGCCAGGATCGCCGACTTTGAGAATAGCACTTCTGGCATCATCTTTGACGCTAAGATCATCATCTTCAACCAAAGACTCAATTAAAGCATCGATCGCCGTAGCATAAACAACGTTAGAAGGTAGTTCGCGACATAGTTGCCCAATTGCCCAAGCACAGTTACTGCGTACTGCTGCGGTGCTGTCTCGTCTTAAACTTTGAATCAAAGGCGGAATAGCAGCAATGATATCTTCATATTCTAAAGGAGCTATCTGGGCTAAACCACTAGCTGCCCAAAGTCTAACCGCCGAGATATCAGTTTTCAAGGCGTGAATTAGAGGTTTGAGGGCGCGACGATCTTTGCTGTTGCCCAAAGCCCAAACAATTCCCTTACGCACATAACCATTGAAATCTCTGGCTAATAATTCAATTAGCGGTTCGACAATACTGGCATCAGTATTGCGACCTAAAGCATAGGTGGTACTAACTCTAACTAAAGGACAAGTATCATCTAAAAGTTCGATCAATAAGGGAATGGAGCGAGGATCTTTTAGTTCACAAAAAGCCCTTGCTGCTAACATTCTATCGGCAGCAGTAGTTGATTCTAACAACTCCAACATTCGCTCTGGATCTGGAGGGGGTATTTCTGATGATAAGTCTGTAGAACTTATTTGACCTAAAGGATTGCTGGATTCGTTTTCAATTAAATTTAGATCATCATTTTTCATCATCGCTTCTAAAGGCTCTTTTATTATCTAATTCCTAGTGGGCGGAAATGCTGCTTACAAAGCAGCATCTTCCCCGCTCAGTGATTTATCACCAGACTAGCTAAAATGTTATATTTTCCCATACTACTATTTGATTGTATTGGCGCAAAACTATTAATTGAGAATCATTCATTTGGTATAGCTAAAAGAGCTTCTTTTGCTGCTGCTTGTTCGGCAGCTTTTTTAGAACGTCCTATACCTGTAGCTAAACAACGATTTTCTAACCAGACTTCAGCTATGAAGCGATGAGCTTGATATGAAGAGGGATCTGGTGTTGCTTCCGTTTTGGATGGTTTGAAATCTTTGTTTTCTTGGACTCGGTATTCAGGCAAAATTTTGTGTTTTCTCTGAGTCCATTCCTGTAAAGCATCTTTATAGTTAAAGCGAGCAGGATCGTTTAAAACCTCTGCTGCTCTAGTTTTTAATGCCCTATCTAGCCATGGACGAATCAAGTCCATATTGTGAGTGCTAAGGTACAAAGCTCCTAATACTGCCTCAAAAGCGTCTGCTAACCAAGACTGTCTGCCAATAGGGTTGCCTGTGGCATTTGTGCCGATTAATAAATATGGTTCAACTCCGTAACTTTCAGCCAACTCTGCCAAAAGGCGATCGCTCACTAAAATAGAACGAATAGCAGCAAATTCCCCTACCGGCTCTTGGGGATAGGTTTCTAATAATAGTTCTGCTGCAATTAACCTGACCACAGAATCGCCAACAAACTCTAGCTGCTCATAGTTACGAGTGCGAGAAATACTAGGATGAGTCAAAGCCAAATCAAGCAAAGACAAATCAACGTTTACATTAGCAGGTAAACCTAGCTTGCCTAGAAATTTTTCTAATTGTTTTTGTCGTCTGGGATCTGCAAACATTTAGCTAGAGACGAAATAGAATAGAGAGAGTTAGAACATAAGCCGGATTCTGTTCTCAAACTTGGGCAATGTAACAAAGTGCTACATCAACTTTAGCCAAGGGTAGTTATCTATCTGGGATGTTTGTTACCAAACACCTCTTGCGGCTCTCTACAAACGGGACTGGAAAAAGACCAACCATAATCCCTCCGTCCTTGCTCCCTACCGGGGTTTACCGAGCCAGTACCTCTCGATACTGCTGGTGCGCTCTTACCGCACCTTTGCACCCTTACCAATCATCATTTACCATTTGTCATTTACCATTTACCAGTTATTTCTGTTCAATGTTCAATGCTTAATGCTCAATGAAAAGGCGGTATTTTTCTGTGGCACTTTCCTCGCGATCGCTCGCACTGGGAATTATCCAGCAAGTATGGTCTTTCGGGAGTCCGGACTTTCCTCAAATCTGCCTCCAAGGACAAATTTGCAACCACCTCGCTAACTCTCTCATCTATCTAGTTTATTATTGATTGATATATCTCAAATAATTAATTCAATAACTATAGTTAAAATAGCCATTCTTGCTCAGAAAACTGTCCTCAAAAAATTTACTAGATATTAAGTGTACTTTTATTAATCATCAACTACCAAGGAAAACTCAACCATGGCAAAAGAATCAGAAATTACCCCATTTTCTAAAGATCCTAGTTCTCGCAATGCCCCAGCTACAAAATCTGCCCGAATGCTTCAAGCAGCTAATGCCCTTAAGTGGGGCGGGTTAGCTGGATTCTGGATTCAGGTATTTTTAGGAGTCGTCTCTTCTGTTACCTTAGCTTTAGCCATCACCAATCGAGCGCAAAGAAATACTCCAGGAGTTGGGTTTAGCATATTTTGCGGTGTATGTGGATTGATCTGCCTAATCGTCGGTATTTGTATTGCCTTTAGATATGGCAAGATGGCAGCTAAATTTGCTCAACCAAACACTGCTCCGCCCAAGAAATCTACTACGATCAAAATAATCCAAATTGGGATTATTACTAGTCTAGTGGGTACATTAATCACTATCTTGGGTGCGGAAACCATCGCGGGTCTGGTCCTCTCGAAAACTTTGTCTTTCGATCCTGCAAAAGTTTTTAATAATCAAAGCAATACAGAATTTGTTAATTCTTTAGATGTATTTATTATCCAAGCCTGTATCAATATTATTGCTGGTCATTTTGTTGGTTTGGTAAGTTCTTTTTGGATTTTTAGCCGTATAGATAAGCATTAAGCATTTAACCTACCATAATAATTCGGACAAAATTTTATCATGAACAAAACAACAGCTATCGAAGCCCTTTTTGAGTAAGGAAGCCGCATCGCCGTCAGGCGCAAGAGCAACAGATGCGGCTAAAGCCTTTCTTGCTTGAGTTAAAGATAATTAACGGTAAATTAGGCTTTTCAACTGCTCTAACTGTCATAACTGTCCTAACTGTTGCTACCAATCAGTTTTTGTTGCCCACCAAATAGTAATTGATAATTGAAATGCAACGTACTCGTCTTAACAGTCTGGTAGAGATTACAGGCTCACGCTTAGAATTGATGTTTAGTAACCCTTGGCGACGTATTGCCTTGAGTTCGATTAGTTTCCTTTTTGGATTTTTTATGGGTTCGGCAATTGCAACTACCGCAGGACAGGATGCGGTCTGGGATGTTCCCGCAGCAGCGGTTTTACTTGTCTTTACTGAATTAACCAGTAAGTTTACTTATAGTCGTCGCAACCGTCAACAAGCAGCTTCTTTCCCCATCAGGCGATCGCTTTACGTGGACGTTTTTAATTTATTTAAAATTGGTTTAACCTTTAGTTTATTTTTAGAAGCCTTTAAACTGGGTTCGTAATCGCATATAACCTATAACCTATAGCTCTTTGAAAGATTTATTAATTTCTCAAGCCTAAAAGTTTAGCCGTTGCGAATGATCATGATTGAAAAGTAAGACAGCTTAAGCTGAGGATAGTTGGCAAGGTCATCATATATTTTTTGTTCGGGAAAAGTTGCTTTTTCGACAATATAGCTAGAATTTAATAGATTTCGTTGCTCTAAAATTTGCCAAACCTGCTGGTAAACAGAACTTACTTTGAGTAACACAACTATCTCCGCCCAGTCTAAAGCTATTTCTAATTCTTTAACTGTATGTAGAGCAGGTAATACCGCCAAATGCTGATGGTTGACGGTGAGAGGTATTTTTAAGACAGAAGCGATCGCCATAGGCGAACAAACTCCAGGCACAGTTTCGATCTTTGCTTCGGGATGCGATCGCTCTAAAGCCTGAGCTAAATAAGTAAAGGTGCTATAGAAACTAACGTCTCCTAAACAGGCAAAAGCAATGTTTATTCCTTGGTCAAGATAGTGCCAAACTCGATCTGCTGCTTCTGACCAAGCTGCTTGTAAAATTTCCGCATCTTGAGTGTAAGGAAATTTTAAGGGCAAAATTTGCTGTTGTGGCTGTAACCAACGCTCAATAATATTTTGAGCTATTCCTGGACGATTATTAATACCAGCAGGGAAGGCAATAATATCGCTGGTTTGTAAGATCCGTAATCCTTTGACAGTAATTAATTCAGGATCTCCTGTGCCGACACTAACGCCGTATAAAATAGCTGGTTTCACGCTTTAGTTTCGATTCATGATGTTTGAGCCAGTTTTTACCATAACGTAATCTTATGCGCCTGTCGGCGAGGCAGGGTCGCTCGTCAACTTTGGGGGACAGGCGCGACTGTTACTAAAACTGACTAATTTCAGATTTACCGTTTACAATCTTGCCGACTAAAATAATATCTGCCACGCCTACGAACAAGCCATTTTCTAATACTCCTGGAAAATTATTGATTGTTTTTTCCATTTCCCCAGGGTTGGTAATATGGTCGAATTTCACATCAATAACTAAATTGCCCTGATCCGTAACCACTGGTCCAGCTTTTTTTACACCCATCCGCAATTCTGGTTTTCCCCCTAGCTTTTCCAAGCTTCGCATCACAGGAGCAACCGCCATGGGAATTACTTCTACAGGTAGCAAGAAAGTTGAACCGAGTTTATCAACTAGCTTACCTTCATCTACTACGACAATGAATTCTGTAGCTAGAGAATCGACAACTTTTTCGCGAGTGTGTGCTGCGCCACCACCTTTAATTAAGTTTTTTTGGGGATCGACTTCATCCGCACCATCGATCGCAATATCAATATGCTCGATCGCATCTAGAGTAACTAAGGGGATGTTAAATTTTTTTGCTAGAACTTCTGCCTGAAAGGAAGTAGGTACACCCAGAATATTTTTAATTTCTCCCTTTGCCAAGCGATCGCCTATATACTCAATAGCATAGGCAGCAGTAGAACCCGATCCTAGTCCAACGATAGAGTCTGATTTTACGCGATCGGCAGCAGCTTTACCTACTTCTTGCTTCATAGTTTTGACAGGATCGCTCATTGATTTTATCTCCGTATATTATCTTGTTAGATTTATTTAATCTGGGACTTATTTTCGCAGATATTTTCCCAAAACCCTAAAAAAATTACGGTGTCCAATTCCTCCTAGTCACCTAGAGAGTTATTGTCACCGCCTCATTTCATTAAGCATTGAGCATTTAAGATTGGTTTGGAAGTAGGCTTAAAACCATAAAATGTCTAATGTTCAATGAGCGATCAAAACTTAAAGTCTATAGCCACAAACAATTTTGCTACCGACTCACGATAAATCAGTCTAGTTATTAGCAGAAGCCAACATTTCTTTGAGTTTAGCTAATTCATCTGCCCAGCGAGGATCGGGTTGAATACTACTACCTTGCTGTTTTTGACTACTGCTACTACCAGGCTTTTTACCACTACGCTTAGTATTGTTACTAACATTGTTAGCTTTGCGTTTAGGAGCGTTATTAGCGTTACCTTCTGCCGATGCGCCTTCTTCATCTGCTTTAGAGCGTGGTAAAGCCTTTTCAATTTTCAAAGGATTATCCATAAAGGATTGACCATTATATTTTTCAATAAATTGGTCGGCTGCTTCATCAGTTTCGACTGTCACAAAAGCGAAACCGCGACATTTTCCTGTTTTTCGGTCTTTAATTATTTTGGTTGTCACCTGTTCTGACTCAGCAAACATAGTTGATAAGGCTTCGCGATCAATTTCTTCTTTAGGTAAATTACCTACATACAAACGGATAGACATACTGTATCTCCCAAGCTAGTTTAATTTTAAAATAGTGTGCAGAGCGAACGCTTTTCTGATGGCAGCTACGCCAAAATGTACTAAATTGTCCAAAAGCTTTATTTATAGATGGATCTTTTTAAGTAACTATTTCAACTGTACACAAATACGCACTCAAACATTTACCCTTTCTAAAGCTATCTAGAAAAGAAATACTAAGGTTGCACCCCAAAAATGTACCAGCTATTTAATATGACGCTATCTTTAATTACTGCCACAGTATCAAAACACCTGTATAACGCAAAATGCCCATCGATTTGAGTCCGATGTTGTGCTTTAGAAAACCCAAAGCAGTTCACAGTGAAAACACTAAGCGATCAACGTTTTGAGGAAACCTCAAAACTACGCCCACTCAATTTAAAAAATTGAATTCTATTTTAAATTCTGCACTATCTTTAATTATTACAGAATGTTTAGACCATTAACCAATATATTCTCTTAAATTTGCTTTTTTTTTCTTGACAATCCTTTTTAAAGAGGAAAAATCTAGCCAACAATTGACAATTAACTATTGCCAGCTTTATAACTAATATTATCTAATGTCAATTAATTGTTACATTAGATAATATTAAAGTTAAAATGTTGTTGTTAAGTCATACGTAGGGGTACACATAGAATGTCAAATTCAATGGAATTATCTTTGGAGCAAAAGTTTAATATTCGCTCTTTTGAGACTCAGGTAAAAGGTATGAGCCACGAACAGGCTCAAGATTTCTTAATAAAACTATATGAGCAAATGTTAATCAAAGATAATATGTATCAAAACTTTATCCGCCATCAGTGGGGTATAGATTCTCCACCTAGGGCATAAAGATAAGCTTGAATCATGCTGCCTCCTTCTCTTGCTAGTTTCCATCGAAAAAAGCTGGGGTTGTTGGGGTTTAGACTCAGGCAAAAGACTAAGAAAATTAAGATTATAGAAACTAATTATACTTTTTTTGCTAGTGTAAGAAGTAAAGATATTCGCTATTTAGCTTCTATGTTTCAAAGCTGCTTGATTTGCACTGACTTTACCGATGGTTTGTATCGCTTTGTTGACTGTGTACCCAGTCTGTCTCAGTGCGGTTTAAAAAAAATTGTCTTTTTCCATAGTGTTCCTTTTTGGCAAGAAGGAGAAGTTCCCAGAATAGATGAAGAAAAAGTAGAAAAAGCCAAGCAACGTTTTCAGATAGCTTTAAAAAATGCTCCTGAATCAATAGATGTTCAAATCGAGGTTCTTTCAGGCAAACCCCTCGACACAATTCCTAGAGTATTGAAGAAACATCAAATAGATGTGATCATGACAGGAACTCCGATCAGAAGTTCACTGCAAGAAAGCTTTTTTGGTAGTACTAGTACAGGCTTGGCAAAACTTACGGATCAGCCTCTCAATATTATCCGCCCAGAACTAATTACTACTTATACTCGCGAAGAGTTAAATTTACGCTGTCAGCACCTTTGGCGGTATTTACTCATTCCTTATAACGATAGTGAAACCGCCCACTACTTAATAGAAGAGATCAAGAAATATGCCCAGGATCGCCCAGAAAATTCTCTCAAGCAGTGTATGTTGATGAGTGTGGTTGACGATAGTGGTAGAAAGTCCATGATGGTTGAACAGCGGGTACAAGATGCCCAAAGCAAGCTAGATTCAGTTAAGCAAGAATTAGAGGCTTTAAATATTGAAGTTAATACTCTAGTCAAGCAAGGCAATCCTTTACAAGAGATTACTATGGCTGCCTTAGACTTTGATATTAGTGCGATCGCCATTGCTACTGATTATCGTAACAGCCTTTTGCAGTGGACAGTTCGTAGTTTTGCTAATGACTTGATGCGCAGTAGCTGGTTTCCAGTGTTGCTGTTTTCTCCTAAGAAATAATTAGCTATGGACAATTGACAGCAACCTTTATTCTTCTTCAGTATTCCATTGCTTAGATTCTTCGGCTGCTTTAAGCTGATGTTTTTTGATTTTAGGTTTGGGAGTTGTAATTAGTTTTAGCTGTCTGGGTCGATCGTCGTCTTGTTCACCCCGACGACGTTGGGAGGTTCTTTCTTCGCTGGTGTTTTCGGTAACAACTTCGTAGAGAATTGCCTGTTTGTTGCTGGTGTTGCCTTTTCTCAGTACTCTGCCTAATCTCTGGACGTATTCTCTGGTTGAGCCTGTACCAGAAAGGATAATGGCTATTTTAGCATCGGGAACATCTACACCTTCGTTGAGTACATGGGAAGCGACTAAGGTTTTATATTCACCTGCTTTAAATCTGGTTAAGATCTCGTGACGTTCTTTGACTGCGGTTTGATAGGTGATAGCAGGGATCAGAAACTGTTGGGAGATACGATAAACCGTAGCGTTGTCGTTGGTAAAGATTAAAATGCGTTCGGCATGATGTTTTTCGATCAGGTCAATTAAGATACGAAGTTTGGCATCTGTACCCAAGGCGATCGCTTTTGCTTCACGGTGTGCTAACATGGCTTTTCTACCCTGGGGCGATCGCGCACTGGCTTGAACGAATAGCTGCCATCCCTCAAGGCTACCGAGAGATATATTAGACTGTCGCAGGAATTTGGTTCGAGTGGCGATCGCTTTTTCGTATTTCTCCTGTTCTACCTCAGACAGCTTGACTCTCATCTGCACTACTTTATGTTCGGCTAAAGCACCGCCAGATAGTTCTTCAGGAGTTTTGCGATAGACTATTTTGCCAATTAAGGTATCTAAATGACGGTGTGTACCGTCGCTACGTTCAGGAGTTGCGGTTAAGCCCAAACGGTAGGGTGCGATCGCATATTCGGCAATTACTTTAAAAAAGTCCGTAGGTAGATGGTGGCATTCATCGAAGATCTGAAGCGCATAGCGATTTCCCAGGGTTTCGGCATGGATGGCTGCGCTGTGGTAGGTAGCAATCAGAATAGGAGTGCGATCGCGCGAACCACCACCCAATAAGCCTATTTCTGCCTTGGGAAAAGCGGCTTCAATTTGAGCATACCACTGGTGCATCAAATCCAAAGTTGGTACCACAATTAGGGTTGTGCGGGGGGTAGATTCCATGGCTAGCTGTGCTAGATAAGTCTTTCCCGCTGCGGTGGGTAAAACTACTACTCCTTGCCTTTTGGCTTGCTTCCAAGCCTGTAGTGCTTCTGCTTGATGGGGATAGGGTTCAAACTGCGATACAGCTTTTAACTCTAAATTATAAAATTCTTTAGCATCGTCGATAATATTTTTATCGTCTGCTTTAAGTGCTTCAACCAGAGGACGATAATAGATTGCAGGTATGCGAAACTTTTCGACGCGATCGTCCCAGGTTGCATAGTCTAACCAAGCTTTTCCCTTGGGTGGAGGATGGAGGATTAAGGTTCCACGATCAAATTTTAATTTAGGCGATCGAGGCATATACAGATAAAATAAAGAGCAAGCAAACCTATTTGTTAACTATCAAATTGCCAATTAATATTATTAAAGCTAGTTTTCTAGCACTTATATGAAATATTAATCTGCTATTAAATATAGCAATTATTAAATCAATATTTCAAATATTGATACTGTATAACAAGGGGATAAATTAGGTAATACAAGCTAAAAACAAACACAAAACACCGATCAAGCTCACTGAACAGTATTTCCAATAAAACCTAAAAAACCTAAAGTATAAGTATGATACTCCCTAAAATTTGAAGCAATTAATTTTTCTTTCTCTATAATAAATTGTAGGTTAAAAGTCTTTTAGGTATAAATCACTATGTCAAAGGTTTTAATTACTGGCGGTGCGGGTTACATTGGTTCTCATACTGTAAAAAAGCTAGGAGAATCAGGTTACGAAATTGTGATTTACGACAACCTATCTACAGGTTCAGTAGATGCTGTATTATATGGAGAATTAATTCAAGGTGAACTTAGCAATAGCGAACAGTTAGCACAAGTTTTTGCTCAACACAAATTCGATGCGGTGCTACACTTTGCAGCTAGTATTTCTGTTCCCGAATCATTAGAAAAACCTTTAGCATACTATCATAACAATACCTGCAACGTAATTAATGTATTGCAGTGTTGTGAAGAGTTTGGTGTTAATCAGTTTGTTTTTTCGAGTACCGCAGCCGTATATGGAGAAATTAAAGATTACCCTGTTCAAGAAACAGCTTCAACTTTGCCGATCAATCCTTATGGCAAATCTAAATTGATGAGTGAGAGAATTATTTGTGACTATGCTCAAAGTTCAGAGCTTAAGTATGTAATTCTGCGTTATTTTAACGTTGCAGGAGCAGATAGTTCAGGTAAAATTGGTCAAATGGGTAAAGCTGCTCACTTAATAAGAGTAGGTTGTGATGCAGCTTTGAGTATTCGTCCATCTGCTAGGATTTTTGGTACAGATTATTTAACTCCAGACGGCACAGGCATCCGCGACTATATTCATGTCGAAGACTTAGCTGCTGCTCATGTAGATGCTTTAGCTTATTTAGAAACAGAATCAACCAGTCAAGTTTTAAACTGTGGCTATGGTACTGGCTATAGCGTCAGAGAAGTATTATCCAAAATCCAAGAGATTTCGGGAGTAGATTTTCCGATTGAGGAGACTCCCCGTAGACAAGGAGATCCCGCTTGTGTAGTAGCATCAGGAGACAAAATTCGCAAAGTTATTGGCTGGCAACCACAACACAATTCTTTAGATAAAATTGTTGGTTCGGCTTTAGAGTGGGAAAAGAAAAAAATTAAGCAGCTAGTATCGCTTCGTTTAAATAGGGAATAGTAAGTTAGATATCGTTGATATTTCCAGTTAAATAAATAGTATAGGATTTTTCTGATCCTAAAATTGTTCGTGAATTATTTAATTCCCAGAATAAAGCCAGAAGTATTGTTTGTATGGAAAGGGGCGATTCAAACCCTCATTTTAAATTAGTTGACTAATAAGCATTGACTCCACATAGCTTTTGGCGGTTGTGGCTTGGTTCTGTAAAAGTTCGACAAAAACAATATTTTGCGCCTACATATTGGCTTTTAAACTATCCTCTTTATACCCTATTCTCTCTGAAGCGATCGCTATTAGCTCTATTTTTTGTGGTATGCAGTTAGATTTATCAAGGGTAAATATTGGAATGAAGATTAGGTGAACCTATTATAAATTGGGTCATAATGTGACCTGTACTTAATATCCCAATAAAACCAAATTCACCTAAACTTTATTCTGTATGAATCGGGATGACAGGATTTGAACCTGCGACATCCTGCTCCCAAAGCAGGCGCGCTACCAAGCTGCGCTACATCCCGTGATAAACAAGAGTTACAACTATCTAAATACGTTTTTATTTCTTATCGGTTTAATTAGCCTAACATACTTCCACATCAATCGATTGGTTTTTTTGGGTAGAACTTGGGCATTATTCATGTTTTTAGAAAATCAATTCAAAGCACCTATTGGCAAGGTTTCTGTAGATATAATTATAGCCCGAAGTGTCAAGACGTAGCATCTTTAAGACTGGTTAAGAAAAAATGAACTGCTCGTAAGCAACAAGTAACAAATGTCCTAATACAAGCACCTATTGCTATACGTCATTACGAAGCGTATTTCCAGGCTCGTTGTTTTAATGGTTTTACCGTTGAAACAACGGTGTTTTCACTTTCAGACATTATCCTACTTGATGGAAAGTGGGATCACCTCATGGATTTGGCAATGCCTTTTTTTGATTATTTTGCCAAGTTCATAGAATGTTCTTTGAGAACTTCCAAAGGAACGTAATTTAGCATCGATTCATGGGTGGCTTCTAAGTTGATTGGTGGAGCAAAACCCGCATCTAAAGCTTCTTTCCAGCGCAATGCACATAAACACCAGCAATCCCCTGGTTTTAACCCAGGAAAATTATACATTGGCATAGGAGTAGTGAGATCGTTGCCCCTTTCTTTGCTGAAAGCCAAAAACTTAGCAGTAACTTCGGTGCAAATTACGTGAACGCCTTGGTCTTGAGGACCTGTTTCACATTTTCCTGTGCGATAAAATCCTGTCATGGGCGATGTGCAACAAACTTTAAGTTCTCCACCCAAAACATTCTTAGCTGATGTCATATCTTATTTTTCGGAGAAATTTTGAGACAGTAATTAAATTCTAGCTAAAGTGAGAAAAAAATAGCGATTGTGCAAAGAAGATGCTCGACTAAAAACGCCTGAAAATAATTAATTATCAATAAGCAACCGAAATTAAGTATCTCCAGCTTTAGCAATAATTTCTTGTAAAACAGGAGAGAGATTTTCGTTTAATTTTCCTGCTCGAATAAACTCAGCGTAGGTATCAGCTTCAATGTCTAAAAGCTGTTCGTTTAGCTGTTCCATAGTTAAAGCGCGGAGATTGTCATTTTCTCGCTGTATCTTATCAATTTTGTCTTCAATATTTTGCAGTTGCCCTTTTACTAGTCCCTGTTGATAACGATAGTATTCAGGATCAATTTCTGAAGCTAATTCATTATTGTTTAAATAGTCAAGAACGCGATTCATAGCTACTTTTCTTGCCAGTAATTCCGAGTATTCCTGACGCAAAGGCTGATCGCCAATTAGACTTAGGGTGCTTAATAACCACTTAGTACTCAACCCTTGTACCAACAGCGTAAATAAAACCACTCCAAAAACTGTAGTAATAATTTCTTGTCTTCCCGTAAGAACTACAGGGACACTTAAAGCTACGGCAATAGAAACCGAACCCCTTAAGCCACCCCACCAAAGAACAGTTTGTTCTCGCAGATTGGTTTTAGTTTTGCTGACTAAATTACTAAGATTGCCCAAGCCAAAAATAACGATCGCTCTAGTAACTAATACTGATGCGATCGCTACTATAATTAAATCAAAGTTATTACGCAGGCTGGAAAAGTTTATTTGATCGCCAATTAGTAAGAAAACAATAGAATTAACAAAAAATGCCAGAAAATCCCAGAACTCGGAAACCAAAAGCCTGGTACGAGGATTCATGCCAATTCGCGAGCCAAAATTACCCAGGATAATCCCCACTGTAACAACCCCAATTACTCCAGAACCACCTAATTCTTCGGTAATTAAATATGTACCATAAGCCGAAACTAAGGTTAAAGACTGCTCTACCAAAGGCAAATCAAATCTTTGAGTCAGATAAGAGATCCCAAAACCAACTAGGCTGCCGATACCTAAGCCAATACCCACGAAGGTCAAAAAGCGAATCATAATAGTCGAGATACCAAACTCGCCATTGCCCAAGGGAATATTAACCAAGAGCAAAAAGGCAACTACCGCCACACCATCATTAAAAAGGCTTTCTCCTTCCATAAGAATAGTTAGGCGTTTACTTGCTCCCAATTCTCTAAACAATGCCACCACCGAGACAGGATCGGTAGCAGACAAGCTTGCACCAACTAAAAGTGCTGTAGCCAAAGACATATCTGTAAAATAGCTCAAAGAGAAGGCTACCCCAACCACAGAGATAACTACTCCCACAATGGCAAACAAACTAACTGGAAATAAACTATCTTTTAAACTTCGCCAGCGGATATTCCAAGCTGCTTCAAATAGCAAAGGGGGTAAGAAAATCTCTAGAATCAGCTCTGGAGAGAGAGTTACCAAGCGAATATCCACAAAAGCTAAACCTAGTCCGACAATTACTAGAAGCAGCGTATAGGGTATTTGTCGAAACCAGCTAAAAATCCTGGAAATCGTTGCTACGCTTAAGGATACAGACAAAACTATTAAAAATTGCTCTAAATTTCCTTTGATGGAAACTTCGGCTACACTCGGTTCTACAGATAAAAAAATTGTTTCCATAAAGTCAGCAAAATACGGTTCTAAATATGTTCTACATCATTGTCATAGATTTATGTAATCTTATAGCAAAGATGGAATACCTAAACTAGCTCGGTTTATATTTTGGATTGTACCTTCCCTATCTTCTTGCACGTTTGCGAATTATGTCTTTAATTATGTCTTGAATTACATACTTATAAGTTGAGTTTTAATTGATTCAATTAGCAACGTAATGTAGACTATCTTTTAAGCAATCGGATAACTAAATATTTGTTCATCGTTTAAAAACATTATAAATTAGTAACTTTAGCAATCAATACTAAAATTTAATTTGCCTACATTAGCCAGATAAAATAGCTTAATTACATTTTGATAAACTAATCTTTACAATCGATTAAAGAGTGCGTGTGCATTGATTTTTTGACCAAGTTATCAATTAATATAATTTGAAATATAAATTTAAATTGTGTTTTCGCAGTAATTTAAGTTACACAGGTATATTTAATGATTAATATTTTATTAGTAGACGATCAGGCTCTTTTATGTGAGGTTTTAAAAACTTGGCTTGACGTTGAAAAAGATCTCCAGGTAATAGGAGTTGCTCATAATGGTCATGAAGCGATCGCCCAAGTAGAGGAATTGCAGCCTAATATCGTCTTGATGGATATTGATATGCCTAAAATGGACGGTCTGAACGCAACTAGCATTATTTGCCAGCGTTTCCCTGATACCAAAATAATTGTTTTAAGCGGTCATGATGATGATGCTTATTTAGGGAAATCTCTGCGAGCAGGAGCAAAGGGTTACTTACTAAAAAACACCACAGCCGAAGAGCTAGTTCTTAAGATTCGTTCAGTTTACGATAATATTAATTTACTTGAACCTGCTACTAAAAATGTTGATTTAGATTCTTTACAAGCTCAGCTAGATGAATTGTTAGAAACTTATCGTCATAAACTTCAAAATCAAATTCGAGAACATGAAAAGTCTTTGTCTAATACTGATTTTTTACAACAGTTAGAACAAAAGTTTGAACAGCGTATTACTGAACTTGAAGACAAGTTTAATACTAACCAAACTAATAAAATTGGTGAGCTAGAACATAAAAATCAATCAAGCTGGGAATCGGTACGCAAAGAGCTTATTAATGTTAATGGTCAATTCAATCAAGCAAATCGTAATTTGAGCGCGCAGTTTAATCAACAAATTAATAACCTCAAACAAGATTTAGATAATAAGTTGTCTAGCGCACTAGATGATTGGTCTCGCCAAAGAGCGGCACTACAAGAATGGGCAGTACAAAGAGATGAAATGCGCCCTTCAATGGAAGAAAATGAAGCCAAATATCGCCATGAGCTAATGTCTGTTGTTAATCCTTTAAAATCTTCTTTTAGGGATGTAGAGAAACAGATAACAACCGCTAGACGTTGGGCAATTATCAGCGGATTAGCTGCGGTTGTTGCTTTAGGTCTTTCTGGCTATCTTTTATTCTCTCAAACTACATTTAAATCTAATAACTCAGGAGTTTCTTCTATTAACAAGATGCTCAAATAAACTAGTAGACTTGAACGTAAATAAATGGTTACTCCACATTACGTCCACGTCTACTAGTTTAATGTGGTTAGTAGCAAACACGATCAACAAATCTGTTTGAGCATCGCCATTAATGGTTCGGACAAAATTTAAAAGGAAAAATAGGTACTTTAGCCTTACTCTAGACCAAAATAATCAACTATCAATTAGGCTTTGTGAGCTTTTGTCAAAAACTGTCCGAACTATTGCGTTATAAATCGTTATAAATTTTATGATTTTATCGCAGTCTTAAAAATAATTAATCAGTTGGACGCATAGGACAAAAATGGATGGAAATTACTGAGAGACTAGGTTTGGAAGCTAGAACTATCTAAAAATGCGATCGCCCGTAAAAAAAGAAATAGTGCAATTTTGCTCTTATTTAAATATTAGTGTTAATATTTAGACTGAGAATCAAGAGATTAACGATTAAGTTTGTATCCAGTATCTAAAGGTCTTTTCCGTAGAGTATTGCGCTATTTCTTTTCCTATAATCTTGTCTCTCTAACACACAACACTCATTGAGTAGACAATTAAAAGTATGTCAATTTACGTAGGCAACCTATCTTACGAAGTAAATCAAGAAGATTTAAGCGAAGTCTTTACAGAATATGGAACTGTTAAACGGGTTCATATTCCTACAGATCGCGAAACAGATCGTCCTAGAGGATTTGCTTTTGTAGAAATGGAGTCAGAAGCTAATGAAGATAAAGCTATTGAAGCTTTAGATGGAGCAGAATGGATGGATCGTCAGCTTAAAGTCAATAAAGCTAGACCCCGTGAAGATAATAGAAATAGCGGTGGTCGTCGTAACAACCGTTTCTAAGCGCATTCGCTAAATTAAGAAGCCAACGCTTTGAGAAAAAAAGTAAATTAATTTTACTTTACTTTTTTTAGAGATGATCCGTTTCTACGTTAGTAATAGTAAAGCGTTGAAAAACTAAAATTTAAAGCATTGCCAATATAAAACCAGAGCAAGATAAGAACTTCTCCTGCTCTGGTTTTATATTGGCGTTCAGAGGGGTACTGTTTACTTATTAGAACAGATAACTAAATCTTGAAAGTTAGCAACTTTTTTAGTAACAATTTGCCTAATTTCAAAAAAATCACTCCAGCGATCGCGAATATAGGCTTCAGTGTGATAACAGTTTTGATAAAATTCTGGTAGTCCGCTGGTGCCATCACCTACCAAGTAATAAAAGCCGTTATGAGCGAATTTAGCTTTTGCTTCTTCTGTCTTCACAGGAAAACAATGCGCTCCATGAACAGTCAATAGTAAATACGCCCCTTTTCTGCAAACTCTATTTAGTTCTTTGAGCCAGACCAACTGCATCTCTTCGGGTAGATGAGTAAATATAGAAATAGAGTATACCAGATCGAAAAAATCATCGGCAAAGGGTAATGGCGGTAGGTTTTCATTTACTAAAAATTCCCCTCGATCTGCCAGATTTGACTGACACCAAGCTATGGCTTCACCATCTATATCAGTCCCGTAAAACTTGCTCTGGGGATAGAGATTTTGAAACCAGGTAATAATTCGACCACAACCACAGCCAAAGTCGAGGATCTTACTGCGATCGCCAAGCTGAATACGATTAGAATAAATAGTAGATTCAAGATCTAGGGCAACTACCTTACCTATTTTATGAAACTCCGACATTGCTTCTGCACCATGTACTCTAGTCCTTAAGACAGGAGGTGGAACGGGTATAGAAACAACACTTTTTGTTAGCTGCTCGACAATTGCGCTTGTCTGGCTTAATCCAGGTCTTTCTTCATTGATTCCAAACCTCAAATAGTGTTCCCAGCCAGATGCAAAATCGCCTCGCTGCACTGCATCTGATATATCTCGATTCAATCGAATATATTCAGCTTCATTAAAGTTTGCCAAAGGTATTTCTGGTTTTTTGTTCATTTTAAGCCAATCTAAATTATCTCAATGAGAGCGTTCAAAGAATATATAGTCATTTTAGATAGCAACCAGTTGGTTTTGGGAAAAAGTAACAAGTAGATTCGAGAAAGGAATTCTCCCGCATCTACCCGCGTCGCCGACGCGGAGTCTTGAAAAAGACGCAAAGAAATTAAAAGATGTCCCGATCTAGGATTCGATTGCTATATCTCGAACTTAGGTTCATTAATTAAAAAAACCACAGTTAGTTATTTAACTGTGGTTAACAAAATTATTGATAAATAATAAAATACTCAAAAGCTACTTTTCTAGAAAGTAAAGGTTGTTCTAAGCACACCGATTATGCCATCATCGTCCGTACTATTACCGTTAGGATTGATTATATAAACCACACCTGGAGTAACAGAGATGTTGTCACTGAACTGATATTTATACAAGCCTTCAAGGTGAATAGGGTTGCTTTCATCTCCTGCATAAGGTTCTACACCAGCAAATATAGCAGCGAGATTACCTTCTTTGCCAAAATCAGGGAATGAAAGCCCAGCACCGTAAGACCATATATCTGCATTACCGTTGCCAGCAGCTTCTTTAGTATTACTATACATACCAAAAGCATTTAGGGCAAGCTTGTCTCCCAGTTGATATGCAGCTTCTACACCATAGGAGTTAGAAGCAACTCTAACACCATCGCCAAAAGGCTGTCTTGCCAAAGCAGTACCCACCCCTAAGTCATAAATAGTATTATCAGTCGCAGCAAACTGACCTAAGACATAAGTTCCAGCTATCTGTAGCTTTTCATCTAAGAGGCTAAGAGTAACCTGACCCAAAGCAGAATATTCTTCGTTGAATAAGCCACCATCTTGAGCCCCAATTGGGTTAGCAGTATCTCCACCAAAGTAACCAGCACTAATGGTTACAAAATCTAGAGGTTTGAAGTTAAAACCAATACCACCACCCGAAGGCAGACCAATCTTATAGATAGGGCTAGACTCAGCAAAACTAGAAAGAGAACCAGTTGCACCAGTAAAAGAGTCTAAATAGGGACTTAAAGAAGGAACAAAGTCAACCCATAGAGGGAAAGCAGCAGGTAGGTAGACATCGATTTTTTCACCGACGGGAAAATAATAAGCCAACCAGCCGATAGCAATATCGTTACCGCTGTCAGCAGTCTGATAGGTTAAAGCACCAGTTTGAAGATCGACAGGATCTCCATTTCCGTCTTTGGTTTGAAAACCAAATCCAGCGTTTGAAGCATCAATACGAGTGTATAGAGAATCTTTTCCAAAGAAACTAGATACAAAAGCTAAACGTATCCTATCTTGAAATACTGTCTTGTTCAGATCGGTGTTATTAAAATCATTGCTGATCCCAAAAACGGCTTCTCCTTCTAATTTGGTAGTAGTAGAAAACTGATTATCTTCTAAAGTAGCAGTGCGACTTTCAAGTTCGTCAACCCGACCACCCAAGGTAGCCAATTCTGCTTCAAACTCTTGTTGAAGACGATTGATAGTATCAAGGTCTTCTTGACTAACCGATCCTTGAGAAGCAATCAAGCGTTCAATTTGGTTTAAGCAAGAGTTCAAACCAGCAGCAAACTCATAACGAGTTAGGGGTTGACCGCCACGATAGGTTTGGTTTGGATAACCAGCAATACAGCCATAGCGATCGACTAAACTACGTAAAGCTTCATAAGCCCAATCTGTAGGAGAAACATCTCTTAACTGATTGACGTTAGTTACCTGATTACGAGGATTGGTCTTCCCTTCTTGACTATAGTTATTGATTTGATCTAGCAGTTGGGTATTGTCTTCTATTTCTGAGACTGACTGAGCAGAGGCTGATAATTCACAGCCTAATACCAAAGCTACTATTGCTGGAGATGCCAACAACAAATTACGTAATATTTTCAACATTTTCCTCACACCTTAAAAAAATAATCGCTTTTTGGCGATCGCCTCAATCCTAAACCAATATTTTCAGTTTTGGTATTGAAATTCATTAACAAAATTAACAACTATATTTTAGTCATTGTGTATCCTGGGATACGCTTTTGTTAAATTTTTATCAATATTTGTAATTTTCAAGAAACAGTTTCCAGCTATGACTTAAGCAGATCGAAGATCGACCAAACAAATCTAACCATTTACCCAGTTAACCAAAGTCCTTACAGGAAAACCTGTTGCCCCTTTATTGTTAACACCATTAGGAGAATCTGCCCAAACTGGTCCTGCTACATCTAAGTGCATCCAAGGCGTATCTTTGATAAATTGTTTGAGGAACAAAGCAGCAGTAATTGAACCACCAGGACGGGGCCCAGTATTTTTCATGTCAGCAATCTCTGACTTCAAGCCCTCAAAATATTTTTCTTCCATTGGTAGCTGCCAAAACTTTTCCCCTGCTAACTCCGCAGCCTGCTTCATTTCTGTAGCCAAAGTATCGTCCGTACTCCACAGTCCAGCAATATTGTTGCCCAAAGCTACAATACAAGCCCCAGTCAGGGTTGCCAGATCGACGATCGCATCTACCTCTAATTTTTCTGCATAGACTAGAGCATCTGCCAAAGTAAGTCTACCCTCTGCGTCGGTATTATTAACCTCAATAGTTTTACCATTTGAGGCTTTAAGAATGTCTCCTGGGTGCATTGCCTTACCGCTAATCATGTTTTCTGTAGCAGCACAGATAAAGTGAACTTCCACATCAGGCTTAAGTCTAGCGATCGCTTTTGCTGCACCAAGAGTAGCTGCACCACCGCCCATATCCATTTTCATGGTTTCAATGCCGCCACCGCTAGGCTTAAGGTTTAGTCCGCCAGAATCAAAGGTGACGCTTTTGCCAACAATGGCTACTTTACGTTTAGCTGTACCTTGGGGCTTGTAAGTCAGATGAATAAACTTGGGGGGTATATCTGATGCTTGTCCAACTCCTAAATATGCACCCATACCCTGCTCAAATTTTTCACAGTCTGCTTGTTCTAAGATTTTTATTTCCAAGCCATACTCTTTTGCTAGCTGTTGTGCCTTTTGAGCCATAGTTACTGGAGTAACCTCATTGGCGGGGGCATTAACTAATTCTCTAGCGAAGATTACACCATCAGCGACGATTTGAGCGTTGGAGATTGCTTGTTCTTGTCCTGCCAAGCCAATTAGATCGACCGTTTCTAATTTAGGTTTTTTATCTTCAGGTTCAGATTTAAAGCGATTATCTTGATGAAGAGCAAGAATAATTGCTTCAGTAATACTCTGAGCGATATCTTCTGCTGATTCTGAGCCGTTAGGTAAACTGATTCCTAAAGTCTTTTCTTTGGTCGCCAGACGGGCGATCGCTGCTGCTGCGCCACGCCAGCTATCTAATTTTAAATCCTCGGCTTTACCCAAGCCAACTAAGGCAATTTTACGCACGGGGTTTTTGCCCCCAACACGGCTTATGGCAGTAGTAGCCGCTTTTCCCTCAAATTCTTCATCAGCAATTAATTCAGAAATTGTCCCTGCTAATTTCTCATTTAATTTAGCTAAGTCTCCTAGAAGCTCCGTTTCACCTTCTAAAATACCAACTGCTAGCAAGTCGCCAGTCCAGTCTAATAATGCTGTATTGGTTGCTTTGATCTGCATCCTGTTTAAATCAATCCTTTATCTAAACTAAACTATATTTCAGTTTATCTATATTGCGATTAGCTTTGCTAGTGTAAGCTATGACAATTAAACCCAATTCAAGCAACTTTGCGATCGCTAAGGTTATTGACCATATAGAGAAAAACAGATTAACAAGAGTGTTTTTACTGTTGCCGATTCTTTTTTTAGAAGACTAAAATTAACAATATAAAAAACACAATTATGATTGTGCATTTAAAAAAATATTTAATAATTGGACTATGTTTTTAGACAATTATGAATCAACCTTTAGCCTCTGATTCTTCAGTTTTAAATCATCATCATAAGCAACCTCTAGGTCAGCTTTTAAATGAAGCTGGTTTAATTTCAGCTCAACAAATTGAAATTGCTTTACAGGATCAATTTAAAAGTCCTAATCTTAAAATTGGCGAAATTATGGCTTTAAGAGGTTGGATTAAACAAGAAACTGCTAACTTTTTTGTAGAAAAATGGTATGAACTAATAGTTCAAGAACAAAAATATCCTCTCGTTTACTATTTTAGACAAGCTGCGCTCTTAAGCGAAGAACAAATTAACTACATTTTAGAAGAACAAACTAATAAAGAAGAAAAAGTTCGTTTTCATCACTTAGCAGTTGAAATGGGTTTTCTTAAGCAACAAACAGTCGATTTCTTGGTTAAAAATCTGCTGATTCCTGGTCGAAACAACAGGTCGCCCCGTAAATCTTCTTTTGCTACTCCTTACGAGCTACTAAAAAATTATATTAGAGGAGAAACTAATTTTCAAAGATCGCAATTAAAAAAAATAAAGCTAAATAATGTAACTCTTAAAGGAGTCAATCTTAATCATTCTAATTTGACAGGTGCAGAATTAAAGCAGGCTAATTTAAGTAATTCGTCTTTAAAACTGGTTAATTTAACCAACGCTAATTTAGAAAAAGCAATTCTCAAAGAAGTGGATTTTGAAGGGGCTTATTTGAATCACGTTAATTTGACCGATGCTCATTTAGAAGGGTCTAATTTTCAGCAAGCAAACCTCAGAGAAGCCGATCTAAGACACGGTTATTTTGTTAATGTCTGCTTTGAAGGGGCGGATCTACGTAATGCCAAAGTTCAAGGTGCTAATTTTAAAGGTGCATCCTACAATTGCGAAACTTTTTTCGATCCTGAATTTGAACCTTCTAATATGGGAATGAGACTAATCTAATTTACTTTAGATAAATTAATTATCAGCTATACATTTGAATATCTAAGTCTGGACGTAAACTCTGTGCCTGTCGCAAATAACGATGAACCATTGCCGATTGAGCATAAAGAGTATTGACTTGAATCAAAATCCTAATGCAATATTCTAAGCTGCCTTTTACTTTCATTTGATGTAGATCTATTAGAGGGACATGATTCCAACCAGGACGTTTCCTGGCAGCAGCAGCAGGAAACAGAGTGTCCAGATCGGCAGTGGTAGTAAAAAAGACGCAAACTATATCTTCTGCCTGAAACTGATTGTGTGCCTCAATTTCATCTAATAGTTCATTGACTGCCTCAGCGATCGCCTTGGGCGTATTTTCAGCTACAGTCGTTGCCCCCCGAATGCCTCTTACTTTCCACTCCACTGTTTTCTCCCCTAAATTTTAGTTTTTAAACGCTTTAAATATTCAACACCACATTATTATTGCAGAGATGACTTAATCGGTCGAAACTGAGCAAAGTATATTAGGACTGACGCAGTGAAACAAAAAATCAAGTTCTGGGCAGGAGTAAAAGAAAAAGGAAAAAGCGCAACTGCATTGCGGACGGCTTTAAAGACTCCGTTGGACTTGAAGGAAAGCAATTTCCATAACTGTAGTTTAGATTAAAAATAATTATGCCTACTTTATTAAGTAATTAGTAATTACTAATCATTCGGCGGTATATAAACAAGCTTGATTTCTTCCTTGCTCTTTTGCTTCATAAAGTGCTTTATCTGCTAGAGCAACCAGAAGGTCGGGTGCAGTGTCAGAGTCAGGTATTAAGCTATGTACACCTAGACTAATAGTCACATATTCACTAACCAAAGAATTTTGATGAGTAATATGCAGTTGGTTGACGCTAACGGCAATCTTTTGAGCTACTCTCAGGGCTTGTTGTTTATTAGCATTAGGCAAAATAATTCCAAACTCTTCCCCACCATAACGAGCTACCAAACCAGGAGTAGATTCAATTACACATTCAATCGCTAATGCTACCTGTTGTAAACAATAATCCCCAATGGGATGACCATAAGTATCATTGTAGAATTTGAAATAGTCTATATCACATAAAATCAGTGCTAAAGGAGCTTGTTCTTGTTTGAGCTTCTGCCATTCGGTAATTAGATAATCATCAAATCGACGACGATTTGCCACCTGGGTTAAGCTATCGAGAACGCTTAGTTTCTCTAATTCTCTATTTGCCAGACTTAGAGCAGCCTGTGCTTTCTGGCGATCGCAAATTTCACTGTGTAGCTGTGCCTCTACCAAGTCTGCGTGTTCGGTAGTAGTTTCTAGCATGATTTCTAGATCTGCCTTTTCTAACTTAACTTCCGCCAACTCTTGACGTAAATGTTCGATTTGAAATAATAATTGCTCTCTAGCAATCTGTTCATCTAAAAGGGAATTATAATCTTCTATCTCTGTTAGGCTTGGACTAGTAATTTCAGCAGCAATAATACTCTCAAAAATATCTTTATCTAAGGGTTTGGATAAATAAAATCCTTGACCATACTCGCATTTTAAAGCTTTTAATTGTGCTAATTGATTAACTGTTTCAATACCTTCAGCTATGGTATCCATGCCTAAATTACGAGCGAGAGTGACAATTGCGCGCACAATGCCTGATTTTTCAACGTTGTCACCGATAGTATTTACAAAAGAACGGTCAATTTTTATAGTATCAAAGGGAAATTGGTGCAGATAACTCAAAGAAGAATAACCAGTGCCAAAATCATCTAGAGAAAATTCAATGCCAATAGCTTTTAACTCTTTAAGAATGGCAATTGTATGCTGGGTGTCTTCTACCAAAGAGCTTTCGGTAATTTCTAGCTTGAGGTTATAGGGATTTAACTTAGTTTCTTGTAAAACCTGCTTAACCTGGGCAACAAAATTAGGTAAAGCTAGCTGTTTACTTGAGATGTTGACGCTAACTTTCCAATCAGCTAAAGCACCAAACTTGACTTGCCAGTCATACATCTGTCTGCAAGCTTCTTCTAGTACCCAAAAACCAAGAGGAATAATTAATCCCGTGTCTTCTGCTAGAGGAATAAACTTGCCAGGGGAAATCAATCCCTTTTCTGGATGTCGCCAACGTACCAATACTTCAAAACCTTTTATTTGATTACTTCCCAAAGATATTATGGGCTGATAGTGCAGAATAAATTCTTGACGCTTAATCGCTCTTCTTAAATCGTGTTCAAGCTGTAGCAGAGTCAATGCTTTACCACGCATTGACTGATTAAATATTTGATAACGAGATTTACTATGCCTTTTGGCATCAGATACCGCTAGTTCAGCATCTCTTAATAAATATTCGGGTTTAGTATAATCTTTATTTCCTGGAGCAATACCAATACTAGCTTCAATAAAAACCTCATAACCACCGAGATTAAAAGGTATACTTAGCTCTCGCTGGATTCTTTCGGCAACATTAGTTGCATAGTTTAAATGTTCAACATTACTTAGTAGAATAGCAAATTCGTCATTCCCCATGCGGGCAATAAAATCGTGAGAGCGCAAACAAGTCTGTAACCTTTCAGAAATGGCTATTAACAGGCGATCGCCTAAAATTCTCCCCAAGCTACTATTAATTACTTTGAAACGATTAATATCGACAAATAAAATTACAAATTCGTACCCCAACTTTTCTTGAGCAAAACATATTTCTTGTTCAATATTTTCTAACAACAAATTATAGTTAGGCAAGCCCGTCAGGCGATCGCAAATGACACCCTTTGCATCTGGAAAATCGATGATCTCTTCTACGGGTGCATATTCAGGCTTGACTTTTGGTTCTCGAATAGCTAATGATTTTTGCTGGTTTAACTCTTGCAAAAATTCCTCTGACATCTCTAGCTTACTTAGGCTTACTTCCAATTCATCAAACTGATTATCTTCAAGGGCATTAATTCTTAAGGGCAATTCTTCTACCTTAAAACTCATAGCTTGTTGTACGATATCTTGAGTTTTAGAGCGAATCCAGTCGCCTATGAGAGAAATATCGGCGCGATCGCCTAACACTTGTTCAGCAGCAGAATTTAAGAAGATACAATTTCGACTATCATCAAAAATAATAGCTACATCATATATTTTTTCTAATAAGAGTATAGAGCTAGAGTCACAAATATTTTCAGTTAGCTGAACTATTTTCCCTGGCTTAAATTGCATTTCATAGAACATTTTATTAATTACCAATCAATATGCAGTTGGTTTGACAATTTATTAAATAGGGCGATTTTATTAAGCTGGATAAATTTCAGATAATTAAATTTATCCAACTGCTCGAATAATTAATATGGTATTTATAAATTAAAGGCAAATTAATAAAAAAGCTGTGATTTAGATCTAAATAAGTAGGTGGTTGTAATTAAATATAAGATGGTTCAAATTGCGATTAGGGACTGAGGATTGCGGTGCGACCCCCCTAAAGATTTCGACAGTTCCTAATATTTCCAACAATTCAGCATAGGGTTGAGAATCTGCTGTTTTTGCGTCTTCAATATAAGTCTATGCAAAATTCAACTCCTTCCACATTGAAAAGAGTTTTAATGAATACAAAATAGTGTTAAATTAAAACTTGCTATATGCGAAGCGGTATCTTTAAAAACGCTCAAACTAAATGCGATTTAATAGATGCTTGACATTAAATCTTGGTAGTCTTATGTAAAAATAAAAAAGAAGAACAAATCGCCGTGAAGGCTCATGCTTGAGAGATTGAACTTTCTATGCAAAAGGTAAGTCGGTCAAATATTCGAGAAATCAAAAATATGCAGATCGCCTTATGGAATCCTACTGCTCAGATTCTGCCTGAGCTTTAATAGCATATTCCTTAAAACGCTCTAAATCCGCCATAACGGTAGATTCAACAATGTTACCGATTAAGCTATCCATTAGTTTGCCAATAATTCCAGGTATAGCATAGGCAAAAGTCATTTTAACAACGCTACTATTATTTTTGCGAGCATAAAAACGAATAGCTCCTTTATTTGGTAAACCATCAACAGATTGCCATTCAATAATCTGCTGTGGTACAACCTGAACAATACGAGACAGCCAAGTAAAATTGAAGTTCCCACTGGCTAATTTCCAACGAGATAGCTCAGGATTATCTTCTAAAATTTTGACTGACTCAATCCACTTCATCCAAATAGTCATCTGTTCGAGATCTGACCAGAGACTCCATACAAGTTCTATGGGTACGGGAACTTCTATTTGTACAGTATGTTCTAGCCAGTCTGCCATTGTTTTGAGAGTTGAGTGTTTTTAACAGATTAAACTAAAACTATACCATTACTGCTTTTAGCTGTTCTGCGTTTGCTAAAATCACCTTAGCTGCTTGCTTCCCTGATAAAGTCGCTCCTTCCATGCTATCAATATAATCCTGTTGGGTATAGCTACCAGCAAGAAAGAAATTAGCTACAGGAGTTTGCTGAGGCGGACGATAAAGATCCATTCCTGGTGCTTCACGATAAAGGGATTCAGCTAGCTTGACCACGCTATACCAGGTCATATTTAGCTTCCTAGAAGAAGGAAAAAGCTGATGTACCTGTTCTAAAATATGCTGGGCAATGTCTTCATTTTTTTCTTTGATAAAAGGATCCCCTGGAGTTAAAACTAACTGCAGTAAAGAACCTTCTCCTGGTTTATAGTAATCTCCTGGACTTGTTAAAGCCAGATCTGCAAAACAAGAAAAGTCAGCATCAGGAGTATAGAGCAAATTATCAATGCCCACAGCTTGTAGCTGCTGGCGATTAGCTGCATCGTTAAGCTCTGTAACCCAGCCATCAAAACGTAGCTGTACTGTCGCTACAGGAACGGCATCAAGTTTGTAAATATTGTCAAACTCAGACCATTTACGCCACTGCGGGGGAATTACTTTTTTAATTCCTGGAACATCACAAGCGCAAACATAAGCATCGGCACGAATTGTTTCTTCTGTTTCTCCATTAGCTACCACGATTCCTGTAACTTGCGTGGTGTCTTGGGAATCTGCAAATAAAATTTCTCTCACCCGACGACGAGTATGAATCTTCGCACCTTTTGCTTCTAAATAATCAACAATAGGCTTGTGTAAATATTCACTAGGAGAGCCTTCTAACATTCGTAAAATAGAGGCTTCAGTTTTTGTAGCGAAAAACTGAAAAATAGTTAACATACAGCGCGCAGAAATGTTTTCTGTATCAATAAAACCTAAAGCATAGGCAATAGGATCCCACATCTTTCTTAAGCTGCCGTTGTTTCCCCCATGGCTACGAAACCAATCAGCAAAGCTAATTGAGTCCAAACCGCGAATAGTATTCATTGCGCCTTCCGAGTCAATTAATGCTCTGACAATTGGACTTGTACCCAAAGCCAGAGAGTTTGCTATCTTGTCTGCTGCGGTCAACTGAGAAGTAGTAAAAAAAGCTTTAAGACCATTAAAAGGTGCGCCCGTAAGGAAACGAAAATCTAGCTCGCCTACTCTACCACCTTTGTTAATAAACGTATGAGTATGTTGTTTAAGCCGAAGATTATTGATCGCACCTACTTTTTCCATTAAGCCAAACAGGTTATAGTAGCAGCCAAAGAAAACGTGCAAACCCATTTCTAGATGATTTCCATCTTTGTCTAGCCAACTGCCAACTTTTCCACCGACAAAAGGGCGAGATTCAAAGATTTCTACCTCAGCACCCGCATCAACTAAATCTATAGCTGTTGCCATGCCTGCTAACCCTGCACCAACGATTGCTACTCGCATTAAATTTATATTCCCGAAAAGCAGATTTACCTTTACATATTGTAATATGAATCACTGCCCTTCTAACTTTTCTTCGCCAAATGTTTTGAGCTTATTAAAAAAGGAAGATACATCTGGCAAAGGAATAAACTGATGAATTATTTTATTACCGATAGTAAATTCAGACCAATCAGATTTGCTAGGAAGTCCCAAAGCTGAAATCAGAGGAATATTGCTAGACGGAGTATCTGAGCTATTTAAATTTCCCAAAGCTTTGGCTAGATTTAAACTATCATTAGCCGAAGTAGCGTTTTCTGGTTGGCTAATTTCTGCTTGAGTCGGCTTAACCTCAGTCAAAGATGTTGTAATTTGTTGGTGATCTAATTCTTTAGCATCACAGACAAGCTCGTCGTTAGCAGAAAAAGTAATTTCTGTCTGAGGATCGGTAGCCGTTTGAGTTTCATCATCGCTTAGATCTGAAAAATTAGTTAAATGTTTTGGTAGCTTACGGCAAATTAGCCTTTCAAATTCAAAGGTGAAATGAGTATTGGGATTACCAATACGCAGCCAAACGTTTAAGATATGTTGGATAGAAATTGCTTTATAGCGTCCCAGATATAAAGCTTCAATGGTTGCTAATCTGATCCAGCTTGCATGATATATGTTTAACCAATACCGTAGCAGTTGCTCAGCATCATCACCTCCCAAGTCAAAAGCATAGCTATCGATCAAAGAGTGTGCTTGGGCTAAAGATAAGTCTTGAGTTAGTTCAGTCATCGACCTCAAATTGTTTGTAATTATATATTGCTTTTTTGTCAAAATAGCTGCTGCTATATTCTAACGGCTAAATTTAGATGAATCTACTTTTTTATCATGACGGTAAAACTATCATGCAGTCTTGAAAATTGATGGCAATCTTATTCTGCCCAAAACTTTAAATAAAATTAGTGTATTTAATTTTTTTACGCAAAAAAATATTTTATCTTCATATATTTTTCTCATTTTCACTAAACATTAAGTTACAAATCAATAGCAAAACTAGCTCGATTATGAAAATCTGCTTTAGAGGCTGGATGATTTAATGCCCAATAACTAAGTTGAGCGTCCTGATTTTTAATTACGGCAGTAATACCAACCTCTAAATCTTGTTTGGGGTCAATGATTTTATCAAGGTCAATTTCCAGAGCTAGCTCTAGTATATTTACCTGTTGTAAGTTAAAGAGTAATGAATTGAAAATTGTTTCCTCAGCTATATTGTGGCGATACTTTAAAAAGCGAAAAACATTCCAATCTCCCGAAGGCGAGAGATTAAATTCCCAGTATTTGTCCGTGTCTTTTAGTCCCAAAAAAAACTCAAAACAAGTATGTTCCCAAAGATTGTTTTGCCGAGTAGGATTCGCTTTGGATATCGGCATTACAATTGCTGCTAAATTGCTTACAAGATATTGAATATTTAATTGATTACGCTGCCGTGAGATATTACCAGTAATCTCAATATTGGGTGCAGTATTTGCCGAAAATGGGATTAAAGAAAAATTAGACTTTTTCATCGCAAATAGTCAACTATCTGCTGTATTGCTGTTGCTTGTGCTTCTATACTCTCAGTAAGCTTGAACTGAACCAAAGCTCTAGCTAAATTGTGTTCTGCGCGTTTAACATTAAAATAAACATTGTCTTCTAAGTAGTCTGTAAAAAATCGTAATCCTAATTCAAAAGCCAGTAAACGGATTGAATCGTAAATATATTCATAATCATGGGCGGTGAGAAAATTCTGTGCCACCTTTAGATAACCTCTTAAAATAGCCTCTGCCAAATCTGGTTCAAATGATACCTTTTCCCAGCTACTGGTTTCTTCTCCTAATCGATTGCAGCCTGAGCGCAAACAATCCCCAATATCATAATGAATTAAACCAGGTTTTACCGTATCTAAATCAATCATGGCTACTGCCTGTTTGGTAGAACAATCGATCATAATATTATTAATTTTAGGATCGCCATGAATTATTCTCAGCTTGAGTTTGGCTGTTGCTTTAGCTTGTTCGAGAATATAAGGCAAAGTAGGGCGATCGCGAATGAATTTTAAGCAATAATTAATCTCAGGGGACTGTTTGACTTTAGCCTTAGCCAGCACAGAATTGTAATGCTGGAGATATTCAGGGGTAATGTGAAATCCTGCTAAGGTATCGGCTAATTGTTCAACTGACAATTTACTAACCATGCGGTGAAACATACCCAACCCATAACCAATTTCTTGTCCGTGTTGAAAATCTTGAATGGTGTCAAAAGACTGGGAATTATCAATAAAGCTTATGGCGCGCCAGAAAGAACCATCTGCTGCTTTCCAATGATTTTTTTGCTCTGAAGTTAACAAGACTTGAGGAAATAGCCAACGGCGATTTTGGGGAATACGATCAGACTTTAATCTTTGACGAACATAGTCAGACAAAATACAAATATTGTCCATGACTAATTTTGGCTGAGTGAATACCGTAGTGTTCAATCTTTGAAGAATAAATGGTTTTTGGTCATCTAAGGTAACTAAAAAAGTGCTGTTGATGTTACCGCTACCATATTGCTGAATATCTTTAATCGTATCTTTGGGCTTAAATTGATTGGCGGCAATCGTAATCAGATTATCTGTCATATCCTCCCCAGCCTTGATGAACAACCTTTGCTATAAGTCTCTTCCACAATTAGAACATCTTAGTGCCTGGAATGAACTTAATACTCTGTAACTATAGAAAATTAAATCTACTTGTAGTTATGTGTAATCTTAAATACAAATAAAGGGCTTCGCCCTAGCTATTAGCCGTTAGCTATTAGCTATTAGCTTAATTAGAAGAGGTTTTAGACCTCTCCCAATTACAGACCACCAAATAAGTTTGGGGGTCTTAAACCCAATAGCACGTTACGCAAAGCGTAACAAGCGCACTTTGCGCGCTTCGGCGAAGCCGTGTAGCTGTTAGCCTTTTACTTAAGTAATCTTCTGAAGCTCTTAGCTTTTAGCTAAGAGCTAAGAGCTTTTTGATAAGTATTCACATCTAAACGAAGACTGATATTGAGTCGCGAACTTAACATTTAGACTGTCTAGAAATAGTCGTAGTTCACTAGATCTTTTGCTTTCAATACTAGTCTTAGATTCCTGACTTCTGACCCCATTCTCAACCGATATTTTTGATTCGTGCAAGATTTCTATTAACGTCATCTTTCCATAATTCAAGGTTAATCGACATACAATAATTGCTAGTCCTTTTCAAATTCTAATTCTGTGACTGACTCAGGAAATATCGATCGCATTTGGCAATGGCAAACTTGGCAGGATTATTCTTACCTAACCTGTAATGTATTATCCAATTGGCAACATGGCTTTTTTACTAAGCAGTTTTATCCCCGTACTCCAGAAGATTTAACTCTATTTTTGCAACCCAATACAACTGCTTATAGAGTTAAGCAGGTACATGGCAATGTAATATTGACCTCCCAAGAAATTGAAGAAAAAAATTATTTAGCTAACTCTTTGACTGATGCCGATGGAGTTATGAGCGAACACCCACAGCAATCTGTTTGGGCAGCTAGTGCCGACTGTACTCCTGTCTTGATGGGAGATATAGTTACAGGTAAAGTCTGTGCTATTCATGCAGGATGGCGAGGTACAGCAAAAAAAATAGTTTCGGGTGCGATCGCTCGATTTCTAGAATCAGATAGCAAAAAAGAAAATCTGCGAATTGCCATTGGTCCTGCAATCGCTGGTAAAGTTTATCAGGTAGACGAAGGTGTTGCCGTAGAAGTGGGTAAAACTATTATTACTAATGCCCAGAGCAAAACTGAGGCTGAAATATTAGCAGCATTAAGGCAATTACCTAATTCTCCGATTTCCTCTGATGAATTACCAGGAAAGGTACGTATAGACGTGCCAAGGGTTAATCAAATTCAGTTGGAACAATTAGATATTAATCCTGAACATATAGCGATCGCACCATACTGTACTTATCAACAAAGCGATCGCTTTTTCTCTTACCGACGCACGGGGGAAAAACAAGTTCAGTGGTCAGGAATTGTGGGAAAGTGAACGAGGTCAGGGGTCAGAGGTCAGAGGTCACAAAGGCTTTAAGAATTAACAATGTTATTAAAAGTTAGTTGCAGTATGATTTGTGACCTCAAATTCATAACGCTGTTTGTAGTTAGTCTCACCGTAAAGATTAAATGAGATCGTTGGTTCATTGCCAATGGATTCGACGCTGTGAATAGCATCAGGCATAAAGCTAATAATTTCTCCTGGTTGCAAAATTTGTTCTCCAACCAACTCTAAGCGATCGGGATGTTCAGCAGTTGGCGATCGCTTCCAAAAACGATTTTTTTCTTCGCCACTTATTAAAGCCACGATTCCCCACGCACCATGATTATGAATTGGAGATACGCTTCCTGGTTGCCAAGCTACCATCTGTACTGTCAGAGGATATTCTGGTTCACGATACAGCATTTTGACAGACCAGCCAGTTTTAGGCGAAGGTTGATCGTATTCCATCTGTAACCAATAAGAACTGGTTAACAAATGTCGCACCAAAGGCATAATGGCTTTGAGGCGATCGCGATCATTAGGTATATCCAGCAAAATATCTTCTAAATCGGTTAGAAAACGAAAAAGGCGATAGGGATCTACGGCCAACTCTTTTTCTTGAGGATAATAAGCTTCGGTGGAACTATCATCGTCAACAATCCAGTTTTCGCAGTCTGGGTTGACTTCAAATAGGCGATCGCTAGTATTGACTGAAAGGTTCTGAGGCATAATTTTTTAAAGGATAAATGCTTAGTAGTAAATAAATTACAGATTGCTAAGGTATTTCACTTTCACTTTATTAAAACTGAAATTACTATAATTCAAATTATTTTTTTCTGAGAGGGTATTCGACAATTCTTAGTTAATACAAATGAATATCTCAGGCAAATTTCAGTTTTGTTGAGTTTGATATTTGGTGTCCATCAAAACCACTCTTTCAATTCAATCAAAATTATGAAACTTAAGTATATTGCCACCATTGCTACCGCTTCCATTTTAACTATCGGTGGAACGGCTTTTTTCTCTAATAGTGCTATTGCTGCTTCAGATAATAGTAATTCATTTAGTGTTGTTGCTGGTAATCCCTGTGCAGCAGCTAATCCTTGTGCGGGAGAGAAAAACCCCTGTGCAGCAGCTAATCCTTGTGCGGGAGAGAAAAACCCTTGTGCAGCAGCTAATCCATGTGCTTCGGCTAACCCCTGTGCTGGGAAGAAAAATCCCTGTGCCTCAGCTAACCCTTGTGCTGGCAAATAAGTATATATAACATTATTTATAGTTGTCTTCATGACATAGAATCTCGATTTCTCCCACAGTTACTGGGCAATCATAATTATTTATGGCTGCCTTATTTTTTTTACAAAATATAATGCCTACAAAAAATTTTAATAAGTTGTCCATACAAATAATATTTTTATTCATAATAGCGATCGCAATTATCGGCTGTAACGTTTTTCAATCAGCCAGATCGTTAGCAGCTATAACCCCTGAAGAATGCACATCAGATAAATCTTTTGCTTTTGTGGCTGCTGAAGACTTTGTTTTAGGTAGCGATCGCCAAGAACGAGATTATGCCTATCGTATTTCGGCTGAGTCAATTGCTGATACAGAGGCAGAAATTAGGCAAGCAGAACAGAAACTACGTAAAACAGGTTGGTTTGATGGTGAAAGCGATCGCCAAATCTCATCACTTCCAGATTTTTGTATTAGTCGCAATTTAGTTACTAACCAAGAATACCAAGAATTTATTCAAGCTACCAATTATCGAGTCCCTGGAATTAGCAAAGCTGATTATCAAAAACAAGGGTTTTTAGTTCACCCTTACTCCAAAGTAAAAGAATTTCTCTGGACTAATAATACATATCCCAAAAATACTGCTCAACATCCGGTAGTATTAATTTCCTCTAAAGATGCCCTAGCTTATGCCGACTGGAAAGGAAAAACAACAGATGCAGCTTACCGCTTACCCACGGATGAAGAATGGGAAAAAGCAGCTAGAGGAGAAGGGGGACAATATTTTCCCTGGGGTAATGATTGGCGAGATAATGCAACTAATTCAGCAGCTAGCGGATTGAATTATACTAGTAAAATCGGTAAGTTTCCTCTAAGTAAAAGCGTTTATGGCGTAGAGGATATGGCGGGAAATGTCTTTGAATATACCAGTTCGTTAAAATATGATGGTACTCGCATTGTTATGAAAGGTTGCGGTTGGGACGATTTACCTGGTTTTTGTCGCGCTGCCTACGAACACACTCGCCCAATTAACTCTCGCCATATTTTGTTTGGTTTTCGTTTAGTTAAAGAATAAATAATTTTAAGTTTCGGATTCTAATAAATTTAATGCCTTTTGTTTAATGTCAGATAGACTAATCATTTTTAATAGTTCTTCTTCTTGGTAAGCACCACCAAAGGATTCTAAAGCAGCATCTCTTAAAGCACGAGTTAAAGCCTCATCAATAATTTCTTGTAAAACATCAGCTTGGGCATAGTAGCCTCCTGATTTGCGCCTTTTATTGACCCTGTTAATCTGCTCTACTGAGTTGAGGATAGAATTGTCCCATGACCTAGTAGTCTTTCCTTCAGCTTCTTGTTTAATTAAATGCAGCAATAAGATAACCGTATAGCTATATATTTTATTGAGCTTGTCTTCTATGGACATCTCTTCTAATTCATCAACGATTTCTAAAGCTTTACTGTAATCTCCTGATGTAATACTTTTCCTTAACTCAATTAATTCTTCCATTTTAAATACTAAAATTGCTAGCTTAAAAACGCTGCACCTGATTGAATTTTAGCTAAACACTACGGTTTTGTTATCGTAGACTAAAACTCTATTTTGCAGATGTAATCTGACAGCACGAGACAATACTAACCGTTCCAAATCTTTCCCTTTGCGAATTAACTCGGCAATATTGTCTTGATGATTTACTCTGGCAACCTCTTGCTCAATAATTGGTCCTTCATCCAAATCTTTGGTTACGTAATGAGCCGTAGCACCAATAATTTTAACTCCCCTAGCATGGGCGCGATGATAGGGTTTTGCTCCAGGAAAAGCTGGTAAAAAGGAATGATGAATATTAATAATATTCGGAAATTGAGTGATTAAATTAGGGCTAACAATCTGCATATATTTAGCCAAGACTACTAAGTCTATCTCGTGTTGGTGTAAAAGCTCTAGCTGTTTTTCTTCTTGCTCGGCTTTATTTTCTTTGGTAATCGGTAAATAATGAAAATCGATGCCAAACTGCTGGGCGATCGCTTTTAAATTAGGATGATTACTAATAATTAAAGCAACAGTTCCTGGTAATTCTTTGGGTTGATTACGCCAAAGCAGATCTAGAAGACAATGATCTTGTTTGCTTACCCACAGCGCAATCTTGGGTAAAGTGTCAGAAAAATGTAGTTGCCAGGTGGCATTCAAAGGTTTGGCGATCGTCTCAAAAGCTGTAGCTATTGCTTCACGGGACAAATTAAAGCCCTCAAGTTGCCATTCTAGACGAATCAGGAATAAACTTGTAGCGAAATCTGTATGCTGATCGGCATGAATTATATTACCCCCGTTAGCATAAATAAAGCTGGCAATCTTGGCAACCAATCCAGGGCTATCAGGACAAGATATTAGTAGAGTTGCAGTAGGCTCAGTCATTGTACAAGGCTAAGTTGGATAGTTAAATGTTTTTTTACAATGACTAAAAATGATGAGTGCCTAAAGTAAAAAATTACAATATACTCTTATTATTAAAGACCTCAGTATTTTTTTTAGTCAAACTTAATTTGATACTCTATTTTTGGGCAAACTAAAATTATGCAGCCAACCTTATAATTCAAGTAAGTATATTTATTTTTTACACAGCTTTTAGATTGAAATTAAAACAAATTTTGACTCAATATCTCAAGATGTTTTTTAATACAGTACACAATGCTATTACACATTTTACATATAATTCATCTTCTCAAAATCCCAGACTTTAGGCGAATTATCTCGAAAAATCTCCCAAAGGCAATCTAAAATTTACCTTTCTTTTTTCCAAGTTCAGCAGTAAAGCAATATTCAGTCAAAAATAACTATTATGAGCAGTCAAGACAAGCCTTTAGAAGCAAATGACAATCTAAATGAACCTTCAAAAGCTTCTGAGAGTTCAGCAGATTTATGGACAGAGGACGGGGATTCTGAGATAGTAACAGAATTTATATCTGCCGAAACTTTAGATTCTGAAGAATCTTCAATAGTAGAGAACGCTCTAGAACATTCTGGTCAAACCAAAAAGAAAGTTTTGTCAGATGCTGATTTTGACAATTGGGATTTTCGCGATCCACTATTGGCTCAGGATGACAATATATCAGAGCCGAATTTGATTTTAGATGATTCCCTTGAGCAAAAACTAACTCCAGAAGTAGATGAATTTATAAGTGATTCTGAACAATCTGAACAAATAGACCTAGTTAAAGCAGACCTTCAAGAAAATATTGTTGAAGAAACTGATATAGATAGTTCGGCAGATTTAGAACTTGATGACTTAGAGTCTTTGACAGAAGCACCATTAAATTTAGAAAATTCTGAAGACATTCAGCTTGATGATTTGGGCGAGTTTGAATCATTGACGGCCAAATATGCTCAGGAAAATAATTTAGAAGAGATCGATCTAGATAATTTAGATGACTCAGCTTTAGACTTAGATAATGCTGAAGATTTACAGCTTGATGGTCTTCAGCTTGATGGTTTTGAAGGTTTAGGTGAGCTTGATTCGCTGACGGCAGAAGGATTAAATAATCTAGATAGCGATCTTGACGGCATATTAGACTTGGATACAGAAATAGAGTCTTTAGATTCTTTGGTGCTAGAATCCACATCTGATTTAGAAGCCATAGAAAATTCCTTGGATTCTGATTTAGAATTATCATCCTTAGACTCTTTGCTTGGCGATGAAGATGCTTTACCAGAGATTATGCCTGTCGCTTTTGAACAACCAAAGGTTAGTCCTGCACCAGCAACTGTTAAAGCAAGTAACAGAACAGCCGATCTTTCTCCAGTCAATAAATCCCAAAGTTTTGACCAAACAATGAGGGTTTCGGTAAAGAAACTCGATGACCTCAATAACTTAATTGGAGAACTAGTAGTTAAACGTAATCGTTTGGAGGATGATCAAGAAAGATTACGTCGTTTTTTAGATAACCTACTAGGTCATGTACAGTCTCTAGGGGAAGCTGGAGCCAAAATGCACGATATGTACGAGCGATCGCTTTTAGAAGGAGCATTAATCGCTAGTCGTCAATCCCGTGCCAACTCAGCGGTGGCTGCTGGTGGCTCTAGTTTTGGTAGTACCAGAGAAGCTCAAGCAGAAGGTTTAGACGCGCTAGAGATGGATCGCTTTAACGGCTTCCATTTAGTTTCCCAAGACATTATTGAACTAATTGTCCGAGTTAGAGAAGCCGCATCAGATATTCAGTTTGTGGTAGACGAAACGGACAAGGTTGCTCAAACTTTCCGTCAGGTAACCAGCCAGTTGCAAGACGGCATGAACTCCTCGCGCATGGTTGCTTTTGGGCAAACGGCCGATCGACTACCTAGAGCAATCAGAGATATTTCCCGTAAGCAAAAAAAACAAACCCAACTTCATGTAGAAGGCAAAGATGTACTGATTGATAAAATGATCGTCGAGCATCTTTACAATCCAATGACTCACTTGGTAAATAATGCTATTTCTCATGGAATTGAAAAGCCAGAAGAAAGACTGAAAAAAGGTAAACCAGAAGTAGGAAATATTAATATTCGTGCCTTTATTCAAGGTAATCAGACAGTAATTAGCGTTCGCGATGATGGGGCGGGAATTGACCCTGGAATTGTCAAGCAAAAAGCGGTTGAAAAAAATTTAATTACCTGGGCGACAGCACAAAATTTAACAGAACAACAGGTTTATGAACTGCTATTCCATCCAGGCTTTAGTACTAAAGATCGGGCTGATGACTTTGCTGGTCGTGGCGTAGGCATGGATGTAGTTAATACCGACCTCAAAAAAATTCGTGGCTCAGTAAGCACTGAATCAGAAGTTGGCAAAGGTACAACTTTTACAATTCGCTTACCCCTTGTTTTAAGTATCTGCAAAGCCCTGACCTGTGTAGACGATAGTACAAAAATTGCTTTTCCCATTGACGGAGTAGAAGACACTAAAGAATATTTGCCCAGCGATATTCAAACCAATGCTAACGGCGTGCGCTGTATTACCTGGAAAAACACTTTATTACCGCTAAGACCGCTTAAGACTCTACTTAATTACAATCGCAAAATTCGTCGGGCTGGAATATATAATGCAAATCAAAACAACGATGATACTATTTCTGTAATCATTCTGCGCAGTATAGATAACCTATTAGCGGTAGAAGTAGATGAAGTTAAAGCTGAACAAGAAATCGTAATTAAACAAATTGATGGCGCAATTCCCAAACCACCAGGTATAGCAGGAGCTACAGTTTTGGGTGATGGTACAATCATGCCGATTGGGGACGTACTAGAGCTAATTGAAATTGCTCAAGGTAAAAGAACTATTGAAATTGGCTTTGATGTTCTAGCTAGTGAAGCTGCCAGAAAGCAGTCTCAGGCTGAAATTATACAGCAAGAGCCAATGGTCTTAGTAGTAGATGACTCGATTACAGTTCGAGAGCTATTATCCATGAGTTTTAATAAGCTGGGCTATCGGGTTGAGCAAGCTAGAGACGGTCAAGAAGCTTGGGATAAGCTGCGGGGTGGTTTAGTTTGCGACATGATCTTTAGCGATATTGAAATGCCTCGCATGAATGGTTTAGAACTGCTGTCTAATCTTCATAAGGATGAATCCCTGAGATCTATTCCCGTTGCTATGCTAACTTCTCGTGGTGCTGACAAACATCGACAAATAGCTAATGATTTGGGTGCAAAAGCTTATTTAACTAAGCCCTACACCGAAAAAGATCTGATGGATGTGGCGCAACATTTGATTGACATCAATCGGGCAAATAAAGAAGCTGAATCCGTTACGGTTAACTTTAATCGAGTTAAAAAGAATCAGTCAGAAGCAGAATTTGAGAACGCACCTTTAGTTTTAATTATTGATGACTCGGTAACGGTACGAGAGCTATTATCCATGACTTTTAAAAAAGCTGGTTATCGTGTCGAACAAGCACGAGATGGCCAAGAAGCTTGGGAAAAACTAAGTGATGGTTTAGAGTGTGACATTGCTTTTTGTGATATTGAAATGCCTCGCATGAATGGTTTAGAACTGCTATCTCAACTGCAACAAGACGAAAAACTAGCCTCTCTACCGATCGCTATGTTAACTTCTCGTGGTGCGAAAAAAATGCGTAACATAGCCGCGTCTCGCGGGGCAAATGGCTACTTTGTCAAACCTTACGTAGAAGATGATCTATTAAAAGCAGCTAAAAGAATGATGGATGGGGAAATGTTAATCGAAAGTGAGGACGAAGACTAAGTAAAGGGATAAGGGATGAGGAGCAAGCAAGAAAATGTAGGGTGGGCAAATTTAGACTTCTAAAATATTGTTAGGACTTACGCACTTGCCCCCTAAATCCCCCAAGGCGAGCGACCCCCTAAAGGGTTCAACAGTTTGCTCAACGGGGGAAACCCCCGCAACGCAACTGTCTCACCGCGTCGCCGTCAGAGGTCAGACCCCGCGTCGTCCGAAGGCGCAAGGGAATGCTGACCTAGCAAGGGAATGCGCGAGAGGGGGACTTTTAATTCTTGTTCCCCCAGATTTGGGGGGCTAGGGGGGCAAAACTCGTTAAACTGCGTAAGTCCTAATTGTGAAATTTAGTTTCTAGTTTGCCCGCCTTGCTTACAAGATTTTTTTGCTGTATCTATAGAAAACAAGCAGGGTTGGAAATGATCAAAGCTACAGTATTTTTAAGCGTTTTTTGGATATCAAGCCTATGGGGAATAAAGTCTACAATTGCTGCTGAAGCTAAGGCTCAAAAGATCGATCTCGAAATTGGAATTATTCAGCGTCTGGGTGCCAAACCGATGATTGATGGAGATCCGTCGATCAAGCAAGTTAAGATCGATAGTACTCCTGGCGATTTATTAAAAGTTAGTTTTCCTGGTCAAGCATCTACTTCGCCGATTGAAACGAAAGAAGTTGTCTTAAAGGTAGATTATACTCCTCTGACTAAACCTAAACTCGAAGAAAAGCTGATCTTGAGCGATCGCTCAACCTTTGAAACTGCCGAAGATAGTGCCAAATCTTGGAAAAAGCTAGGTATTGAGGTAGAGGTGGCTCAACCTGGACGCTGGCAAGTCTGGGCAAAACGAGATGTTTACAGTACTCCTTTGGTTCGTCGCTGGCTGCTTCATAGTCTAGAAGCCAATGGTTACGACAGTCCCTATCTTGATACGGAAGTCTTAGATAAAAAGCCCGATATTATCTTAAAAATTGGTGAAAAAGAATACAACCAAGATGAAGTAGAAATTACCAGCACCAAAAATTTAGTTGAGGTTAACACTACCGATAGTTCTAGTGCTGTTCGTACCTATGGAGGCAGTCTCAAGCTGCAACCTAATGCTTATGGTGAGTTTAGCTTAGTTAATCGTGTTCCCCTAGAAACTTATCTGCGGGGAGTTGTCCCCTATGAAATTGGCGCAAATGCCCCTGCTCAGGCGGTTGCGGCTCAAACAATTATTGCCCGCACCTATGCCTTACGTAATTTACGACGTTTTAAGGTAGATAATTACCAACTTTGCGCCACCGTCCACTGTCAGGTATATAAAGGCTTGAATGATACTAATCCTATTAGTGACAAAGCGATCGCTCAAACCGCAGGCTTAGTTCTTACCTATAACAATGAATTAATTGATGCTCTTTATTCTTCCACCACTGGCGGGGTGACAGCTAGTTTTGCAGACACCTGGAATGGTGCAGAGCGTCCCTATCTTCAGCCTGTAATTGATTCCCCTCGTCCCCTTTGGGATCTAGTAAAGTATCCTTTGAATGATGAAAGAACCTTTCAGCATTTTCTTAAAATGACTGAGGGATTTAATGAAACAGGCAGAAAAGGCGTATTCCGCTGGCATAAAACCAGAAGCATTGCCGACTTAAATCAAGATCTGCGTGAATACTTAAAAAAAACTCACCATCTCTTAGCTAATTTTAAGACGATTAAGTCAATGGAGGTTCAAGAGCGATCGCGCTCTGGCAGAATGTTAACTTTGGCTATCGAAACCGACAAGGGAAAACTACAGCTACACAAAAACGAAATTCGCAGTGCCTTAGAACCCCCCCGCAGTACTTTCTTCTATCTTCAGCCAATTTATAATAAACAGAAGCAGCTACAGGCTTATGACTTTATTGGTGGTGGCTTTGGTCACGGTGTCGGCATGAGTCAATATGGTTCCTATAACTTAGCAAATCTGGGTTGGTCAGCAGAGCGGATTTTGGCTTTCTATTATCCCCAGACTGAAATTAAGCCACTAGATGACACCATCGTTTTCTGGCGGGATGAGTCTCCAGAGTCAATTAGTAAGAAGTAAAAATTATTCTTTTAATCAAACCTGATAATGCGTCCAAAATTCGTGGAAAGTCTCCTGGTTGAAAACAAGGTCAAACTAATCCTTGTTCCTCAAGCATCTCTCCCTTGAGGGCGAGTTTGCTTTAACCGTTGATCAAGCAGACTCCACCCTAGAACAACGGAGTTTCGCCAATCGAGATAATCTCTAACTATTCAAGAGTTTAAAGTTTTAATTTCTGCCGAAGCCTATTGCTTGATATTTTTGTTCAAATCAATTCAGCAATATCTGAACGAAATAAAACTTAGAATAATCCAACGCCCAAACAATAGCAGTTAGTTTGAAACGACTGCTACATAGAGCTTGGTTTCTGGTTCATATTTCCAGGCTACTCCTTCTGGATCTTTGCTTTGACTCCACTCTTCAAAATCAGGCTCAGATTTTCGTCTGCCAACGGTACTGGAATTAAGATCGAGCCGTTTTGCCAATTCGGCTTGAATTAATGATTGTCCAGCATCAATAGAAGTCAGTTGATTATCTGTTAAATCTTCGACTTCAGATTCAGTATCTATTGCAGTTGAAGTCTCTGGTTCAGCCAGTTGAGCAACGGCAGATGATTCTTGAGAATCATCTCTGTTTTTAGTTCCTGAATTTTGCTCCTGTTTTGCTAATTGAGCAATACCTCTTACAGATAATTTGTTAGATTCTTTAGCTGCCAATTGATAAGAGTTTATCGCCTGATCTGGTTCGCTATCGTCAAAAATACTGCCTAAAGCACTAGCAGTAGGGAAATAATAAACAACGCCTTTATCTTTGACATTTTTAGGCTGAGTGCCATATTCTTCACTTTTACGGCTCAGAAAAATCTTGGCATCTCTGGCAGTAAGGTTTGCTTTAACGGATAGATCTACTGGAGTTAGGTAGCCCCGATTTTCTTTAATTAATTGATTAAAGTAGGGATTTATATCTCCACACCATTTTTGCCACTGAATATTTTGCCAAATTCTATAAGCTACGATTAATACGGCTAATGCTAGCAGAAAGGGCCATAGCTGATATAAAACCACAAAACCAAAGGCAAAAGGCAGAATGAGAACCAAAATTCCAGCAGAACCATTATCTAGTACTTTTCCAGTCATAGTTTTGGTTGCAATTGCATAAGATGTACGAGGTGGAGCTAAAAAATAGCTTCTGGTGAGTGAAAGCTCTATCGTATTCAAGTTAAGTGTTTACTTGAGTTTTTTAATCTTGCTTGACAAGACAACAACTCTTGAAAAAAATCTTTCAACGACAGTCTTCTTTTTAAATTGCAAGGTAATCTTGCATAAATTGTCTGATTGCAATATTAAGGCAAATTGTGTTGCATCGCACGCAACTAATGCAAAGTTTAACAACATATTTCTAAACTGTTGCCATCAGGTTTAGCAATTCTAGACGTTGCAACATGGCTTTACGGGCTGCAATAGCTAAGGAATCGTCTAAGGGAGTTAGGGTAAATTCTTGCTCATATTTTTTTTGCAAGGCTTTTTTGATTAGCCAATCAGCAATAAAAGGATTTTTGGGTAATAAAGGTCCATGAGCATAAGTTGCGATCGCATTTTGATAAAATGCCCCTGCGGTTTTATCTTCTCCGTTATTGCCATAACCTTTAATTACTTTACCCAAAGGCTGCACATCGCTAAGATAGGTTCTACCGCCATGATTTTCAAAGCCAATTGCGATCGCTTTTTCTCCCAGCATCTGCTCTAATTGAGAAGCGATAGGATCGGCGGTAATTTCAAAGACTAAGTTACCAATACAGCGTTGGGCATCAATACCTGGGTGTTGACTTACCATATCCAGTAAACCTAAACCCTCAATTCTTTTACCCAATGCTGGCTCGTAATAGTGTCCTAAAAGTTGCGGTGAGCCACAGGTAAACACTCCTGGCGTACCCCGATCAAGCTTTTCTTTAATAATCTGGGCTTTTTCTCCCCGCAAGTCGCGCATGACAATTTCTTGTTGACGATCCTGCGCGCCTCCGCCCACAATCAAGTCTACCTGGCTAAATTTCTGCGCCTCTGTTTCTCTTGTGAGAGGAACAATCTCTACCTCGATTCCTCGCCACTGACAACGCCTTTGCAGACAAATTACGTTACCGCGATCGCCATAAGTACTCATCAGTGTCGGATAAAGCCAGCCAATTGCAATTTTCATCAATCTGATCGTAAAAGTTAAACAATGTTAAACAATAGCAAATTCAAGGCTAATCGCCATTAGTAAAATCAATTTTGAAGAAATTGTTAAAAATAGGTAAACTAGAATTTTAGGCAGGTCGTAGATTGACACTTGGTTTTAATCGTCAGGCTGTTAACCTAGTGTTTAGATAAACATTGTTTAATTGACATAACTTTAGGATTTATTGGAATGACTTTCACTCCCACTGTAACCAAAGAGAAAGCTGGTCAAACCATCACACAACATTATCCCAACTACAAAATCATTGTGCTAAACGACGATTTTAATACTTTTCCCCACGTCATAGAATGCCTTATGAAATACATTCCTGGCATGAGTGGCGATCGCGCCCAAGACTTAACCGAGCAGATTCATTTTGAAGGACAGGCTCTGGTTTGGGTTGGTCCCCAAGAACAGGCAGAACTATATCACCAACAGTTAAAGCGTGCTGGTTTAACTATGGCACCATTGGAGAAGGCTTAAAATTAATTAGTAAATAATAGCAAGTAAAGATTATGTCTTCTGATGGTCGGTTAGTCTGGAATCACTCAACTCATCTGGCTGGTTTAATTCCTATCTTAGAAAAGTTAGTTAAGTGTGAGGGAATCACCACCATTACTCCAGGCAGAATCAAAAAGACCAGAAGCCATATACCCAAAATGAAGCTGAAGATATCTGTTCCTATTCGCGGTGGCTATAAAATTATTGCCCGTCAAGGAAAAACAGTGCAAGAAGTATTTGTCCTTAGTACCCTAGAGCAGTCAGAGTTAGAACAGGCGATCGCTGATTTACTTTGATATCAATTTAAATTAAAGACATTATCTCTAAAATTCCTAACTGAGAAATGAAAAAAATAAGCTAAAGTAAAACCCCACAGAAATTAATTAGGTGTTATTCGGTCGATAATTTTGCCAGTTGCCGAAATTTCTGATTGAATATCACCTATATTCTGAGTTTCTGGTAATTTGTTTATTCCTTCAATGGCGTTTTGTAACTTGCCATAACCATCAACGCCCTTGAGGCTTTCCTCATACACCTGATGTAGTTGAGCATAAGCCTCATCTTTTTGTCTAATAATTTCAGCTTGAGATTCTAATTTGGCTGCTACTTCAGACAGCTTGGTTGCACTGCTACCAATAACAAGCTGCGTATTAGCTACTTTTAAGCCAACTTCAGGAGCGCGTGCAACCCGTATACCCAAACAGACAATAAAAATAAAAGCACCCCCAGAAAGCAAATTTAGCGAAAGTGGAGGCAGTCGAGAAAAACCTTTAGTAATCATTCTTTGGTAAATAAATTGTATTCATCTTTTCGGCGACTAACTAAACCAGGTAACTTTTGCCCACCGCCTCTTACCCAACGAGAAAACTGTCTAGCAGCGTCTTGATAATCACCTGTATTTAAAATCTGCAGTAAACTAGATTTGCTAAATGCACCTATACCAACGTTGAAAGTAAAGCTCACCAAAGCGTCAAATTCATTTTGATTTAGAGGTACTTGTACTAAACGTTCGATAGCCTCTTCATAGATTAAAAGATCTTCAAGCAGTAACTCTTCAGCTTTTTGATGGCTAATCATCATTCCTTGCCTTACGTTTTTTGTATGACCATAACCAATAGTCCAGACACCAGCAGGACAAAGATAAGCATTGGTTCTTAAGCCTTCCCAACGTTTAATTAAATTAATTCCTGTCTGCGATAGTTTTTTTTTAACTTGAGATTCCCCTAAACCTATCATCCAAGTTGTATATGGTCTTGCTCCTTCAGGTCGAGGCGGTAAATTTAATACTAGTCTGGCTTGTTGGTCAATCAAATAATCAACTGGTAAATAGTCAGTTGCTCCCTGAATTTGCACTATTGCTCGTATTGCTTTAGCCCTTTGCTGCTCAATTGACTGGCTCATGGCATTAAACAAATTCCGTTACTACTAAATCAGTAAAGTTATTGTTAGCGATCGCCAACGCCCAAATTTCGCCTGCATAGCTGTTATCAGCTACGTAACTTGCTCCAGCAGCTAAGGTCAAATAAGCATTACCCGCGTTAAAGTTATTAGCAAAACCTAGATAGCATGACTTTGTACCTTTGTTTCTAATCGAAAAGCTTTTGCGGTTGGTATTAGCTGCCAAAATTGATTTAGGCGCGCTGGCATTATCAGCCGTAGCAGTACTTACTGTAGCTGTAGTTGCTACTGGTGTTGACGCATCTTGTGTATATAAAGGCATTCCTTGATACTCCCAAATTTTAATGTTTGTAGTTTCTAGTCGATTAAGTGAAAAGTAAAATAGCTCGTAGCTAAGACCCGATAAAGGCTCAAAGGTAAGTAAATTTAAATCTCTTAAAAGCAGTTCTTTAGGTTCACCCAAAGCTAAACCTGCTAATGTGTTTATGCCCTGCCGTAAAACTCCACCTTTATTCCAGACATCGCCAGCAACAGCAGAAATAACAGAAACAATTACAAACTTGCCTGTAAAGCTGCCCAATGATTGACCGTTTAAATTAAATTTAATTTGTGTATCAATCTTTAGAATCCAGTCATCATTAGTTACCTGTAAAGCCATTAATATAATTGCTCTATTTTCTGCTCAATAATCTTTAACTGCTCGTCTAACAAATTAATTTTCTTGCCCTGATATTCCCAGATTTGAATCCTTACGTCAGGAAAGTATGTAGGCGGAAAATACCTTAATCTATAGGTGTTATCTGATAGTAAAGGTAAGTTTATAATTGATACATCATTAACTAATAGATCGCTGCTTTTATTAAACGCTTTATTGTTATGGTTATAGCCATTACAGGTAAACTTTAATTCTTGGGACAAATAGCCTCCATACCGCCAATTGTCCTTAGAATTATTTACCGTAATTCCTACTGCAATAAACTGCGAAATATAGGTTTGTCCTGTATCAAATGAACCAATAAAAGCCTTTTGATTTCCAGTGCTTACAGCCTTTTTGTAAAGAGTTGTTTTTAAACGCCAGACGTTGCTAGCTTCTGGCGTTATTTGTAAAGTCATTTAGCAAACTTTAATAGATTGAATAACCTTGTCCTGTAGAAGTGTCAATTATTCGTACTACTGGCAAATTTTTCCATTTGCCTGTCATAAACTCCTTCCTAATGTCATGTATTAGAATGGATTTTGTGACGGGGAAATCAAAACTACTACGCCTTGCCTTACCAATTGCAACTGTTTTGCGTCCGCCTGTGTTTCTATCACCAAAAATAACTTTGATTGAGCGTTGTTTAAATCCAGGACGGCGTGTTTTGTTAACTTTTTTAGTTAATAAATTACCCGTTGGTTTGCCATTAGAATCACGTTTTTTATAGCGAATCTCACCTTTATAAGTTATATCTTTTTCCTTTGCTATTTCTAGCTTTAAATATTCAACTATAGGCTTTTTTATTGATGCAAACTGCTTGTCTTCAGATGCCGCTCCCTTCCAGGGAAGAAGGACGGGAACTCGTACTCCTTTTATTGGGCCGATCTTTGCCATAATTTATGCTCTCATTTGTATTGAAATTCTTAATTAATAGCTAAATAATTAACTAGATTAAATAAGGTTTGGCAGCAATTACGGCGTTACCGTTAGTAACTGACAAAGTTGTATTTAAACTAATGGCGATCGCAACTGTATTAGCTTCAGTATCAAAAGAAACCTGAGCGTTATTTGGGGGATTATCTACAATGGCAGCTTCTGCTTTAACTAGTGCAAGGCCAATCTCATAAGCCTGTTGTTCTAATGAGGGTGAGGTAGATAAATCGATAGGTGCAGCCATATTCTTTACTCCAAAATGTAATTAATGTGTTTTTTGCCTAATACATTTATGGCTTTAAACTTAAGCAACATCAAGGGGTGTCTATCCGCGTACATTAATGTGCGCGAGTATATCTAGATATATTAGAGATTATCTGGCTTAGAGATATGCACGCCATTTAGCCAAAGAATTTTCTTTGCCTTCGGGATAATAATTGGCATAAATCGGACGTACTTCTATTTTCTTGATAGTTCCTTTAGATAAATGAGTGAAGGTCAACCAGGGTGTTTCTTGAGTTCTAAATTTACTTTCTACATATCTTTCTAGAACCTTAATCACCCTTTTTGCTTCAACTTCTGTTCGAGCGTAAATTACTAGACGGGTATTATCTTTTAAGATCCATCTAGCCATAACGTCTCCCTTCTTATAGCTGGGAATTTTGATATTTTTCGTGCCGTTAAAGTGAGGAATATAAATTGTGTAGTTTCCTGATCTATTACGTTTATCTTTATCGCGGTAAATAATAGCTAATTGTGGTATATCTATACCTTTTTTGATCTGCCAGCTATCGGGATAAGCGGTTACATATTCATTTTCTAGGTAGCTAGAAAAATAAATCATTTTGCTAATTGACTCTTGTGCTGAGTCTTCGTCACGAATCAGTAATGAGGTTTTTATTACTTGTCTACCCGTGGCTTTACCCGTGTCGGGTTGAGTATCTTTAAAATAAGCCTTAACACGTCGATTATGCCCAATACGAATTATTTTCTGGGTAAATTCCCAACTGTAGGGGTCAACTTGTAACTTAGGTCTATTTTTTGTCATCTATTCCCCTCTCTTCATCTTTTTCGGTCGGATCTGGCGCGCTAGTTGCCTGTTTTTTCAATTCCTCCTCGCCTTTGTTTCTATAATCTTTTGCGTCTTTTAAGGCATCGTCAAATTCTTTTTTGTTGTCCTGAAGTTCTTTAATATCTTCTGAGATATCTTGAGCTTCACTGGTAATGTCTTCTAACGTGCTTGCAGCATCCTGTATCTTTTCTAGTCGGTTTAAAATACGGCTGGGGTTATCAAATTGTTCGGGCATAAAGCTATAGGCGTTTTCTCTCACCGCTCCTGCTTTTTTGAGGGCGTTACCGATAGCTGAAACGTTTTCGCCCGTTGTTTCGGCTATATCTTGAGTCGAATCAATAATAGAGCGCATATTAGAGAGTAGATTACTAGCACTGTTTAAAATACGATTGCCCTTGATAAAGGCACTAGTCAAAGCCGAATAGGTCTGCTTGCCAATAATGTTAGTAACCACTGTTTTAACTGAGTTAGAAACAACCGAACCAAAGCTAATTTCCTCGCCGTCAACATCTTTGAATCTAAAGCCAATTGTATTAAGGACATTATCAAAGATTTGCACTACAACATCGACCACACTCGATCCGAGCATAAAGGCGTTATGAAATAACAGAGCTGTATTTAAAAGATTTAGCCAGCGGTCGACGGCTAAAGATTTAGTCATGTTTCTCAAACCGCTGCTAATCCCGCCATTAGCGATTTGGCCGCCCAGCTTTGTATTGATGACCTTAAGCAGTGCTAGATCGACAAGTTCGGCGGGTAAAACTAAATTATTTAAGCTATTAAGCTTGTTGGCTTGACCTGGCGTTAGTCCTCCACATTTTCCCGCACAGTCATCTACCTTAGTTTGATTAGGAGGTTTAACGGGAGGAATAATCGGCGGGGGTAGAGGCTTGGGGTCGTTATCTGTAATTTTTTCTTGCTTAATCGAAGGGGGTGGAACAGGAGTAGGAGTAAAAATAATAATATTGTTTTTAGGCTCGGGGTCGGGAGTCTTGGTAATTTTTACTGGCTTGGGGTCGGGAACTGGTGCAGGTGTTGGGTTTAATATTTCAGAAGGATTTACAGTAATCTTAATAATTTTTCCATCTGAATCTTTGGTCGTAATTCTCTTGATGTATTTTTTGCCAGGAATGAGATCGGGGTATTCATTCTTTTGTCCTTGTTTTTGTTCGATTATCTCTTTAGTGCCGCCATTAATTTCTGGCTTTATTTCTGGCTTTGGTTCGGGTTCGGGTATAGGAACAGGTGTAGGAGTAGGTACTATCCCAAGTTTATTGGACATAGTTGGCAGGGGGATAAAGTCAATCTGGGGATATTTGTTGTTACCAAAGCCAGGTAGCTTACTAAAGCCTGAAAACTGCCATTCTTCAGCCGATAGAGTATCAATTAATGCTCGACCTGCATCCCAGGTGTTCTCAGTAGTGTCCTTTGTTGAAGGTAGAGGGGGTGAGTCATCAACTGGTATTAAAGCTAAAAACTCAATAAATCCTCTAAGATTTCTTACCGTATCCGCTGGGAGACTAACTTGGCGACTAATCTGTCCTTGCCCACTACGGTTCATACCAACTATATTTACCAAGAAATGACCTCCAGCACTGTATTGAGTGCCTTGTCCGTAAAGTTTTGGAAAACCTTCCCTATATGTTCCTTGGTTGTTATCAGTAAAGCTAAATACAATGCTGCTGAACGGAGCGTATAAGTCTGAGGGCAAGCCATGGATTCCTTCTCTTATGCCGTATTCCCCACCAGGATCATAGCGAAATTTGATTTTGTACTGCTTGCCTGGAATACCGACAGAATTAGGTACGCCTTCACCAATTTCCTGCTTTTCCCCAGGGTCTTTGATCCAGTCAGGAACAGTCCCGTCACTCAAGGGTTCGTTATTAAAGAAAAAATCGGTAAGAACTAGAGCGGGGACTGTCAGAAATCTTCCCGCTCCTTTAATCAAATTGGGAATTTTAGGAAACTTAGGCGGTTGAGGAACGGGGCTTCTAAAGCTTTCGTAAATACTAGGGGGTTCAGTCGTGACGACAAATCTAGTTTGCCCCCCAGGTGTTTTGACAAATTTTGAATAAATGCCCATTAGTTTGCTTTGTAGGCTGCGGGTAGCTGAGTATTGCTAAACTCCAGTGCTTTCGTCCAGAGTTTTGCCGTATTGTCTTCTGCATAGTCGGCTGCTACTTCCAGGCTCAATCTGCCAATAAACCTAATTTTTCCATCATCAGCCTGCACCAAAGCGGTTTGCGCTACCTTTTCGGCTGTCTGGTCGGCGATTTCAATGACTGCTAAAGTTGGATTTACTCTTCTCAATGCCATACACGACCACATAGCCAGGCGTTCTAAGGTGTTGATTTGACTTGGAATATCGGTAGCAATATTAATTTGAGTCATGGCTAATTAATTGTAATTGTATTTACATTTTTCCCAGTTTCCACTAATAAAAAAACTTCTTATTCTACATAGAATAAGAAGTTTTGCGGTAGTCGTAAATCAACCCACAGTCTAGGATTGAGTCAATTATATGAATTTCTATTTGTTAACTACTTCTGAATTAATGGGAATTATTCTATTAATTCGGAAGTTATATTTTATGAAAAATAATCGTCAGGGTAAGGCTGCGATTTGGACAAGTACCGTTATTCGTCAAATGCGATCGCGTCTGGGGATTCCCCATCAAAGGCTAATTTTTGAAATTGGTTTATTTACAGGGGAAAGAATTGGCGCAATCGTACAGCTCAAGGTTAGTGATGTGTACAAAAGCAATGGTAGAGTAAATGAATACATTACCTTTGGTAGTGCCACACGCAAGTCATCAAAGCACGGGCGAGCTGATACTCGGCAAATTTTTGTTCATGACGATCTTAGGCATCATCTCGAGCAATACCACAACCACGAACCAAAGCAAGGATACCTTTTTCCATCAGAGCGATCGCGCACGGGACACATAACCACCCGTGCTGTTGATGATTATTGGCGTAAGATTTTTAATGACTATGGCTACAGTGGCTTTTCAACTCACAGCTCTCGCCGTTGGGTAATTAATCAGCTACGGAAAAATGGTACAGAAATTAGCATCATTGCCGAAACTATGGCAATTGATGTGGCTACGGTTAGAAAATATCTCGATGAAGATCCCGTAATGTGTAAACGCGCGATTGCCACTCTTACGGTCTAAATATCAATTATTAAAAGTTTTAACTGCTGCAATCACCTCAGCCAGTTCCGCACCGCGATCAATCATTGCCTGTAAATTTTTAGCTCGGTAGGTTGCCAATTCTGCAATAGTACTCCCTCCACGAATATGAATATGCTTTATTCGTCGCTTACTAATGCGGTAGGACAAGCGATAGTATTCTGTTTTTCTACGACCAGGACTGTATTTAGTTACACAGCACTGATAATCTTTTTCCCCTGAATCTAAATACCTTTGTATGGCTTGCTTCTTAGCGTCGCTAACATTTTCTGTTATCGACACGCGATCGCTGTCGCTAACAGCATGGCAGCGTCCCTCGCCATCGAAAAGTAACAATTGCTGAGTCATTTTTTTGCTCCGAGGTTAGGTAAGCAGTTGTTAACATGGCGATTAGAGATGCTCTCTGACCGAGAGCCTCTCTCGCCATCAAAACTGCTTACCTATAGATTACAGATGTCTTAATAAATATTCTATGTATCTTATCGAGATTAGGTTGGACATTCTGGTATCTTACCCATGAGGCTATCTACAAAGCTATGAATATAATCGCCATTAATGTAGGGTAGTTCTACCTCCTGATTGTAGATATGCCAGCCTTTACGAAGGCAGTCGTGCAACCAACCTTTAGCCGTGCGAATACCTTTGGATTCACCATGAAGACTCTCAGAATGCTCTAACTTTTCATTATTGACACGAAACATATACTCGACGGCATTTTTAACCTCAGACATATTTTTGCCTGAGAATTTCCAGATACGCATTAACGATCCATGATCGTAATTCATGCCTAACTGTTTGAGAAAAGCATCTAATCTAGATATATTCTGTAGTAGTAGTTCTCTACTCCGTTCTTTGTGAGCATCGCTAAACATAGGGTTGCCACGATTTAGCTTCGGCGACTTATCCCCAGTTTGGGATTTTTGCTGTAGCACCATAGATAGAGGTCTAACGATAACTTTATGGATTGCCCAAGTGTAAGATTTTGTGATTACAACCAGTCCCTGAGTTTTTTCGTCTAGTTGAGCGAGTGCTTCTTTAATCGTTTTGCGATCGTAAGGTCTACCGCGATCGCGCTCGATGAATTTATTAAACACTCGCAGATCGATTTCAATCTCACAAACCTCGCCACGCTTTGCCCGCCATAGTATCCATTGTAGTAAGAAGACTGTCGATGCTCGTAAACCGCAAGACAGCGCAAATTGCACGTTTTTTTTATTCCAAGACATTGTTAGTATTTAGTTAATTATTGAATTGATAAATGGCAGGCAGGATAAAACTGCTTGCCATTATTTTTAGTCATCAGGAATATTCGATACATCTATTCCCAATGCTTTTACCATTACCTTGAGTGATTTTTTTAACTCACGAGACATAGCAACAACCGTTTCAAGTTTAGGTATAGAATTACCTAATTCAATATCTGCTAGACTTCTTTCGGATAATCCGATCCGTCTACCTAGCTCAACACGAGTTAGTCCCAATTCTTCTCTAAATACTCTCACGGGTGTCTTCTCACGCTTTGGATTTTCTTTCATAATATGAACTTAACTTCATGAAGTCAACCTCTTGACTTTTTCAAATCAGATGAGGTAGACTTCATGTAATGAGACAACAAAAAACATCAAACGCTGTCGGGGTCGAAATCCATAACGTTTGATGCCCTAATTGTCTCTCATGATTGCCCAACGTAAAGGCGTAAGTCCTGTAGGTGAGAATCCTACCCTGTGGGACTGGATGAACCAGTCATCGAGGCAGTAGTAAATATATCAGCTAGCGGTTAGTGACCCCAAGCCTAAGATTACTAGCAATCAATCAACCGAACCACTGAAAATTAAATAAAAACCATGTGTAACATTGACCGCAAAGCACAAGCACAATTGCTAGCTATGGGCATAAACCTAATCACCAAAGCGATGGAAGCTGCCGTGAGGGAAAATAGCCCTGTAGCATCAACTGACGTGCTGGGTGCTGCAACTAGCGCGTATACCCAAGGCAAAATTACTAAAAATCAACTGATGGCGGTAATCAATGCCTTGGATGAACAAGCTTATTCAACGAATGCCTACGCAGACCCAGGCTGGAACAGCGAGTATGTTGAAGCCAATAAATTCTTGAATCAATATCGGAGGTAAATAAATTATGAATGGTCGCGACCTATTTGAAATATCTCCTGGCGATCGGCTGATGGATTACTCAGTACGTGAGCTTGCCACGGCTTTTCATTGGACATCAAAAGATGATTTGAGAAAAGCTCTTCACATCACAGGATCGCAGTTAGAGGCTAAATGGCAAAGATTGCTTCAAGCCGATAGAGCTTTACAGCAATTTTATGCCTCGGAGCTAACAAAAATTATCGAGTACAAAAAATCTAACCAGTAAACAAATCGCGTGATGTCTATTCTAGATAGGGCATTGCATTACTTAAATTATGGAAAATACGTTAAAAAAGATGATCGTAACTTATACTGCATCAGGACAAATCAATGGAGCGTATGGTGGGGATAAAGAGAGTATTGAGCTATCGGTAGAAATAGATAATTTCAATGACTATCCTGCTACTTTAGAACTGTTGCGCTCTAGAGTTTTAGAAAACCTCGATGAGAATATTAAGAAAAAACACGATGAATTGCATGATGAATTTGATAAAACTGCTCAAGAATTTCTTGAACTTACTCAAAAGCTAGAGTCTGCTTACAAACAATGGCAACTAGTCAGCAATTTTTTACAAATACAAGGATTGAAAACAGATAATGCCGAATTCCCGAAGGAGGCACTGAATAGTTTATCGAAAAGTCTACCTACCACTGGCAACGCTTATCCAGAATAAATTAGATAAAGAATGGGATCAAATTCCTTTTTAGTGATGAATAAACCAAAATATGAGATCGGCGATCGCATTCCTGGAACTATAGGGAAAGTTGTCAGTAAAACTTACTCATATCAAGGTAAATGGGTTTACTGCATTGCTTTTGATGAAGGCTTTTTAACCATCACCGAAAATGATATTGATGTATCAATTATTGAAGTATTAAAGCCAAAAAAATAACCGCCTGATGAGATTGTCTGGACAAGCGATCGAAACATTAATTAAAAATTGATGTCGCGGTAAGTTCCGCATATGTATTAATTGGGCTTTCAAAGTAAATTAAGCAGAGATCGCTTTTTGAATTAATAAGCCCTGATACATATAGCTACGACAAAATCTTAAAGATAAAAATAAGCTGTGACGAGCTTTTGGGAGTTTAGTAAGATAAGGCGCGTTTTTTGTGTGAATATTCATACAAAAAAGCCGCCGTGCCGTAGCTTTTTCTGTTTATACTCCTTTAACTATTATTACATGAAAATTATTGGTTTAGATGTCGGTCGTGGATCGGCTGTTTTATGCTGTCTAAGTTCCTTTCCACAAAATATACTTCAGCATTACCAAAAACTGCGACGAGAGAAGAAATTTTATCAAGTAAATTGCGATCGAGCTGGAGCGGAATTACTGCGATCGCTTCAACCAAACGGAATTGTGTTAGAACCCAGCGGACATTGGTATGCTCAGTTTTGGGTAACGCTAGCCAAACATGACGGCATAGCAATTTATTGGGTTAGCCATACCGATCTGTATTGCGCTCGTGGCGAATACGGTTTTAAGAACAAAAGAGATACTGAAGACGCGCTATCGTTAGCTGCAACCTATTTCGATCCTTCTTTTGTTAATATTCAAGGCAATAAAAGGTATCTCAATTACTATCAAAATGAACTAGTAACTAATCTTAGAGAATTATTTCTAGCTAAAGAACAGCTTCAAAAATTAAGAACTAATCTTGTTGCCCAACTACGGCAAAGATTGAGTTACGAATTACCAGAGATTGCTAACGTTAAGATGAAAATAAGTGATGTTAAAGGTTATACGCCATTAATTTATTGGTTGGCTACAGATACGCCAAACGTTAGGTATGACAAGAAACACAAGTTATCAATTGCTCGCGATCTTAATATAAAAATTTCTGACTATACACGCGATCATGCAGGAGCGATAGTAGAAGTTGAAAAACGCTATTGGCAGCATTTATTAGAGCTACAAAGCGCGATAACCGATTCTAATTTTGATGGTTATAACAGAGTGTTTGACCGCTTTAACTTTGGTATTTCATGTCGGTCATTGCTGCTATTTAATATTTATCCTTTCGATAAGTTTCTAGTGGGTGGCAAGCCATTAATTGATCGAGAATATGGCCATGGCGATCGATTACAAAAACGCGATCGCTCTTTACGCAAATTTCAATCATTTTTGGGTATGAGCTATAGCTACAAAGACTCTGGTAAAAAATCGGTCAAAAAGTTTCACGGTAGCTCAATGGTTCGTTCTCATCTGTATGTTTGGGCTGTCTGCACGATTGCACCAACAGACTACAGAATCTCTTCAGAGATTGGAAAACGCTTAAGCGATCGCTACCAAGAACTGAGACAAACAGTTAAGGGCAAAGACGCATTAATTAGGATATTATTCAAAGCAACCAGACTTCTTTACTACGAGCTAGTCAAAGAACTGGTTAGATAAAATTCAAATTATTTACCTTAATCAATATTTATCCACCAGTGTTAGACAAACTATTTAAACACCACAAAAATAGGCGCGTTGCTATAGCACTAGCCTTGTTAGGGACAATTACACCGATCTCTGGACTTCATAAACTATATTTAGGGCAGCCCATCTGGGGAATTATCTATATTCTTCTGTGGTCGACACCGATCTCTAGAATTGCTGCTGCTATTGATGCAGTCTGGTATTTTGTTCAAGATCAAGAGCAGTTTGAACGTCAGTTTAACGGCCATAGCCAATACAATCTTAATACCTCACCTCAAGTTGGCGCGATCGCCGAGGCTATGCGAGAACTAGATCGACTACGGGAAGACGGTTTAGTTACAGAGTATGAGTTTGAGCAGAAACGCCGTCTGCTATTAGAACGCATTGCCTAAGTAATTAATAATGAACAGTAATTAGTTAGGAACTAACAACCGCTTGCCCGTACAGTAATGTTTAAGTTATCTGAAATTGGGATCAGAAATAAAATAGCCAACGATCCTTACTATCGTTTTCAGTCGTTACGAGAAATTGCGATTGCCGTTGAGATGGGAATTAGAATTGATGTGAATCAAGCGACAATAGATGATTGGCTAAGGCTGCCAGGGTTTTCTATTCATCAGGGGCGATCGCTTGTAGAGTTAGTTAAAATGGGAGTGCAGCTAGTTTGTCTTGAAGATGTTGCTGCTGCAATTAGCGTTTCTGTGCAGCGTCTTCAACCTTATGAGCCGATTCTCACTTTTGCCTACTATGATCGTCTTAGTCCTTTAAGTCCGAAGAAAGTCAATCTTAATGCTGCTGAACTAGAAGAGATCGCTGCAATTCCTGGCTTGGATCTAAATTTAGCCTCTATATTTCTAGAAAATCGTCAGGAAAACGGTAAATATCGCAATATTGTCGATCTTCAACGTCGTCTAAATCTAGATAGTGGGTTAATATCGCAGTTAATGTACTATTTGCAATTTTAGATCGAGCATACTTTCTACTTCCTATTTATTCTTCAACAAGGTGATTAGCTAATTTTGTTAAATTAATCTTGGCAGAACTAATTTATATTTAAATATCTTTAAATCTATACTTATGAAAATTAATTTGAAAGTTTGGCGACAACCTAATGTCGAAGCTAAAGGAAAATTAGAAGAATACACTGTATTTAATGCTCATCCTAGTATGTCGTTTATTGAACTATTAGACGTATTAAACGAGCAGCTAATCAAAAATGGCCAAGAACCTGTAGCTTTTGATAGCGACTGTGGTGAAGGGATTTGTGGCTCTTGTGGCATGATGGTTAATGGGGTGGCCCATGGAGAACAAAAACAAACTGCCGTATGTCAACTACACCTTAGAAGTTTTCAGGATGGAGACACAGTTATAGTAGAACCCTGGCGAGCAAAAGCTTTTCCTGTGGTTAAAGATTTAGTAGTCGATCGCTCGGCATTCGATCGTATAGTTGCTGCGGGGGGATATATCTCTGTTAATACTGGTGCTGCACCTGATGCTAATTCTTTACCTGTAGCCAAAGAAAATAGCGATCGCGCATTTGATTATGCAGCCTGTATCGGCTGTGGTGCTTGTGTTGCTGCTTGTCCTAATGCTTCTGCCTCTCTATTTACCGCCGCTAAAGTTTCTCATCTAGCATTGCTTCCTCAAGGACACCCCGAACGCAAACAGCGGGTACTTGATATGACAGCACAAATGGCAAATGAAGGCTTTGGCGACTGTTCTAATCATGGAGAATGTACCGCAGTCTGTCCCAAAGGTATTTCTTTAGATGCTATTGCCTCTATGCGTCGAGAATATATCAAAGCGATGTTTAGTTAATTTAATTCCGTCTACCTACTTATTAGGTCATTTAAACAATATTTAAACAGCAGCATAGTTAATTAAATGAGCAAAACCCATATAGTAAAAGTTCGCGATCGCGCTACTGGAAAACACTACATTGTCGAAGTTACAGAAGATCAATACATTTTGCAAACTGCTGAACAACAAGATGCAAAACTGCCTTTTTTGTGTCGTAATGGTGCCTGTACTAGCTGTGCGGTAAAAGTTATCTCAGGGGAACTAGATCAGCCAGAAGCAATGGGATTATCTCCCAAGCTTAAAGAACAAGGTTATGCTTTACTGTGCGTTAGTTATCCTCGTTCAGATTTAGAAGTAGAGACACAAGATGAAGACGAAGTATACGAAATGCAGTTTGGCCGCTATTTCGCCAGAGGAAAAGTCAGATTTGGTTTGCCTCTAGATGAAGACTAAAACATTAGACCCTGGCTGTCTGACGGTCAGGGTAACGCAATAAAAATGAGTAATTTGCCAGACCAACTATCACCTTTAATTCATTTATCTCAAGGGCATCTCAACCTCTTGGAATGTTGTCCTCCAAAGTTTCAGCAAGTTTATCTTGATGGCTTGACTTTTCTGCCTGAACCTGAGAAACAGGAAAGTATGCAATGGGGAAGTCGATTTCACCTATTGATGCAGCAAAGAGAGCTAACTTTACCTATTGATTCATTGCTAACGGCAGATCCAGATCTAGATTTCGCTTTTAAAGCTTTAGTTCAAGCCAATCCCTACCTTCAAGAACAAGATTCTGATATTTGGCGCGAAGCTGAACATTGTCGCACTATCACCTCGGATAACTTTTTACTTACGGTCATTTATGATTTGCTAATTGCTAAAAAAGATAGAGCAATAATTCTCGACTGGAAAACACATCGTCAACCACGAAGCTTCAAAGATTTAGTGGATAATTGGCAAACAAAGCTATATCTTTATGTACTAGCCGAAACTTCTGAATACGTTCCTGAACAGATTCAAATGGTTTATTGGTTTGCTAAATCTGGTAAGCCTCAAAACACCGTTTTTGACTATAGTGAACAGCAACATCAGCAAACACAACAAGACTTGATTCATTTATTAGCTAATTTAGAGACATGGCTGGCTGATTATAGTCAATTACAAATAGATTTACCTCATAGGGGAAACTGCCAACAAGCTTGTCCTTATTATCAATTCCTGTCAGAGGTAAGTAAAAAGCAGAATGATCATCAAGAATGGCGCAAATCAATTAATGAGATTGAAGAGATTTCTATTTGACTATACTCTTTAATTTAATGTGTTTATCTTCAGTTTAAACATTCAAAAACAAGGGCTTAAGCAGAAATACTAGCGAGATATGGAGCAATATAATCACGTCCTCTTTGAATAGAATAGGCAGAGAAAAGGTATTCATAGTCATGCTTCACACAATCCATTGCTAGTCGCAAGTTTTTAGCACCATAAACAATAAATTGCGCTGCCGAAGAAGCATAATATTCTCGTTTCATGCCAGGAATATTTTTCTTGAAAGCATCACAATACATTTTACGACCATTCTCGATAAAACTTTCAACTTCAGGCTCAAAAATAATTATTCCTCTACTAGGAAAGTAAACTTTCTTGTTTTTAATAAATCCCATAACCAACTTCATACATTGCCTAGTATCTTCTACAGGCAAGCTTTCTCCATCCTGTCTCCGAAATCCCCACTGAGTACAGCCGTTAGTCACCTCCAATACTCGTAAATATGCAAGTTTATTTAATTCTTCTTGTCCAAATTGTTCAAACTTATTAATGTACTGTTCAACAAGAGTTTGAAATCCTGGGAAATCTGTCTGAAAATAAGCTTGTAATTCTTTAATCTCCGCTAATTGATTCCAGTCTACTTGCAAGATCAACATAGTTATTGAATCAGAGAGCTACGCCTTAAAGTTAACCGAGGGATCGATCAATTAGTTGAACTATTTATATTTTATTTGGATTTGTAATTCTAGTAAGTAATGCCTTACAGCATTCTCATACTCAAATCTAGCCAGTGCGATCGCGTTATCGGCGCGCTACTAGAAATATAATCAACTCCTGTTTGCGCCACCGCACGAATAGTTTTTAAAGTGATATTGCCTGAAGCTTCTATTCTAATTCTAGGATTTGTCTCGCGAATTGTCTTTACTGCTTGAGTCATTAACTCAGTTGGCATATTATCTAGCATGATTATGTCTGCACCATATTTTAATGCTTGCTTTACTTCTTCTATATTTGTTGTCTCTACCTCTATGTTCAAAGGGTAAGGAATATTGTTACGCAAAAGTGCGATCGCTTTTTGAATTCCTCCTGCTGCCTTAATATGATTATCTTTGAGCATTACCGCATCATCCAATCCCATTCGATGATTAACCGCACCACCAACTCTAGTAGCGTATTTTTCTAATACTCTCAAGCCTGGAGTGGTTTTTCTAGTATCTACCAGCTTAACTAGAAAATCGTCGATCTTTTCTACATAGCTGCGGGTTGCAGTTGCAATCCCACTCAAGCGCATGGCTAGATTTAGTGCCACTCTTTCTCCTGTCAATAAAGCCTTTCTACTTCCTTTGATGCTGGCGATTTTTGTTCCAGACTTACAAAAATCTCCTTCGTTTACGTCAAGATTGAACATTGTCTCTCTATCTAATAATTTAAAAACTCTAGCCGCGATCGGTAATCCTGCAATTACCCCATCTTCTTTTACTACCCATATCGCCTGATTATTTTTAATCTCTTCTGCAAATAATCCCTCGGTGGTGAAGTCTCCTCTACCAACGTCTTCTAACAACCAATTTTCTAGCAGGCGATCAATAATTATTAAGGAAGGTAAACTAGCCATAAAATTTTTTGGGTTTTAAAAAAATAATTTAAGATGTTATAACACTATAACTAGCAAAGCTTTGATGGAAAAAATAAATCTCAAAAAGGAGAAAGCTTTCATTTTTTTTCAAAAGGGGGTTGACAGAGAGATTGAGATTACCTATATTGGTAAATGCGCGGTTAACAGACATGAGTCAGTCAACAACGCCCAGAACCTAGACAAAGCAATAGTTTGACAGTTTTTAGAACACCAAGTTTTTTAGATTAAAAACATTAAATTCCATCCCCAAATTTAGTGACTTTAAGATTTTATCTGCAAGTCAATTATTAAGGATAACAAAAAGAAAGAGCAGAAAATCAAGTATCAACTTGATGAATAAATGTTCATCATGGAGAGTTTGATCCTGGCTCAGGATGAACGCTGGCGGTATGCCTAACACATGCAAGTCGAACGGAATGCTTCGGCATTTAGTGGCGGACGGGTGAGTAACGCGTGAGAATCTGCCTTTTGGATGGGGACAACAGTGAGAAATCGCTGCTAAAACCCAATATGCCGCAAGGTGAAATATTAATAGCCAGAAGAGGAGCTCGCGTCCGATTAGTTAGTTGGTGGGGTAAAAGCCTACCAAGGCAGCGATCGGTAGCTGGTCTGAGAGGATGAGCAGCCACACTGGGACTGAGACACGGCCCAGACTCCTACGGGAGGCAGCAGTGGGGAATTTTCCGCAATGGGCGAAAGCCTGACGGAGCAATACCGCGTGAGGGAGGAAGGCTCTTGGGTTGTAAACCTCTTTTATTAAGGAAGAAGAAAGTGACGGTACTTAGTGAATAAGCATCGGCTAACTCCGTGCCAGCAGCCGCGGTAATACGGAGGATGCAAGCGTTATCCGGAATCATTGGGCGTAAAGCGTCCGCAGGTGGCGATTCAAGTCTGCTGTTAAAGACAGAAGCTCAACTTCTGATAGGCAGTGGAAACTGGATAGCTAGAGTATGGTAGGGGTTGAGGGAATTCCCAGTGTAGCGGTGAAATGCGTAGATATTGGGAAGAACACCAGTGGCGAAGGCGCTCAACTGGGCCATAACTGACACTCAGGGACGAAAGCTAGGGTAGCGAAAGGGATTAGATACCCCTGTAGTCCTAGCTGTAAACGATGAACACTAGGCGTTGCTTGTATCGACCCGAGCAGTGCCGTAGCCAACGCGTTAAGTGTTCCGCCTGGGGAGTACGCACGCAAGTGTGAAACTCAAAGGAATTGACGGGGGCCCGCACAAGCGGTGGAGTATGTGGTTTAATTCGATGCAACGCGAAGAACCTTACCAGGACTTGACATGTCGAGAAAGAAGCCTAATAGCTTCTGTACCTTCGGGGACTCGAACACAGGTGGTGCATGGCTGTCGTCAGCTCGTGTCGTGAGATGTTGGGTTAAGTCCCGCAACGAGCGCAACCCTCGTTCTTAGTTGCCAGCATTAAGTTGGGCACTTTAGGAAGACTGCCGGTGACAAACCGGAGGAAGGTGGGGATGACGTCAAGTCAGCATGCCCCTTACGTTCTGGGCTACACACGTACTACAATGGTTGGGACAAAGGGCAGCAAACTTGCAAAAGTAAGCGAATCTCATCAAACCCAGCCTCAGTTCAGATTGCAGGCTGCAACTCGCCTGCATGAAGGAGGAATCGCTAGTAATCGCAGGTCAGCATACTGCGGTGAATTCGTTCCCGGGCCTTGTACACACCGCCCGTCACACCATGGAAGTTGGCCACGCCCGAAGTCGTTACCCTAACCAATTTATTGGAGGGGGATGCCGAAGGCAGGGCTGGTGACTAGGGTGAAGTCGTAACAAGGTAGCCGTACCGGAAGGTGTGGCTGGATCACCTCCTTATAGGGAGACCAAAACCGTGAGTCCAAGACAGATATTTATGTCTGGAGCTTCACAGGTCAAACCAAAGGTCGGTCTACAAAACGAAAAATTGGTAAATATCAAGAACTGTCAAACTAATTGTGTTCTGGTTTAAACTCAGTCAAATGAGTCTAACCAAAATGCGGGCTATTAGCTCAGGTGGTTAGAGCGCACCCCTGATAAGGGTGAGGTCCCTGGTTCAAGTCCAGGATGGCCCACCATAAAACATTGAACATTTGACATGGAACATTAAACAGCGATGGCTGGAGAATGATAAGTGTTAATTGATAAATGTTAAATGAAAGGGGGTATAGCTCAGTTGGTAGAGCGCCTGCTTTGCAAGCAGGATGTCAGCGGTTCGAGTCCGCTTATCTCCACCAAAAAACGAAAAGAGAAAAAGAGCTAAAAATAAAGAGAATAGATTCAGCACTGTCATAGCTACCAGCCAAAAAGGTAGGATGAGGATGCTGGAGTTATAGACTCTAGCAAGCGAACCTTGAAAACTGCATAATATCTAGAAAAAGCAAAAGCTTTGGATGTCGAAAGACAGAAAAAGATTTTGCTGGAGATAGAGCCAAAATATAGAACTAAGGCAGTGAGTGTAAAAACTCACAAAAAAACAAGTCCAAATAGGTAATAACCTATAGAGCAGAAAAGATTGTTGGATCTCATCTAACAATCAAAGGTCAAGCTACAAAGGGCTAACGGTGGATACCTAGGTACACAAAGGCGAAGAAGGACGTGGTGACCGACGAAATGCCTCGGGGAGTTGGAAACAAGCATCGATCCGAGGGTGTCCGAATGGGGCAACCCGTATGAACGACCTGCTGAATATATAGGCAGGAGCGAGCGAACTCAGCGAACTGAAACATCTTAGTAGCTGAAGGAAGAGAAAGCAAAAGCGATTTCCCTAGTAGCGGCGAGCGAAGCGGAAACAGCCCAAACCATCGACTAAGGTTGATGGGGTTGTGGGACAGTCACAACGGATTATGAAAGATAGACGAAGCAGTTGAAAGCTGCACCAGAGGAGGTGAAAGTCCTGTAGTCGAAATTAGAAATAACCAGACTGAATCCCGAGTAGCACGGAGCCCGTGGAATTCCGTGTGAATCAACGAGGACCACCTCGTAAGGCTAAATACTCCTGTGTAACCGATAGAGAAACAGTACCGCGAGGGAAAGGTGAAAAGAACCCCGGCGAGGGGAGTGAAATAGAATATGAAACCGTTAGCCTACAAGCAATTAGAGCACGATTGAACGTGTGATAGTGTGCCTGTTGAAGAATGAGCCGGCGACTTACAGGTTGTGGCAGGTTAAGGGGTAATACCCGAAGCCAAAGTGAAAGCGAGCCTGAATTAGGGCGAAGCAATGTCACAATTTGTAGACCCGAACCCGGGTGATCTAACCATGTCCAGGATGAAGCTTGGGTAAAGCTAAGTGGAGGTCCGAACCGACTGGCGTTGAAAAGCCAGCGGATGAGGTGTGGTTAGGGGTGAAATGCCAATCGAACCCGGAGCTAGCTGGTTCTCCTCGAAATGCGTTTAGGCGCAGCGGTTAAAGAATTGATTGGGGGGTAAAGCACTGTTTCGCTGCGGGCTGCGAGAGCGGTACCAAAGTGAGACAAACTCAGAATACCCAATGAAATTTAGCCAGTGAGACGGTGGGGGATAAGCTTCATCGTCGAAAGGGAAACAGCCCAGACCACCAGCTAAGGTCCCCAAGTACACACTAAGTGAGAAAGGAGGTGGGAGTGCATAGACAACCAGGAGGTTTGCTTAGAAGCAGCAACCCTTGAAAGAGTGCGTAATAGCTCACTGGTCTAGCGCTCCTGCGCCGAAAATGAACGGGGCTAAGTGTGTCACCGAAGCTGTGGACTTGCATTTAATTTATGTAAGTGGTAGAGGAGCGTTCTGTATAGGGAGAAGCATTAGCGGCAAGCAGATGTGGACAGTACAGAAGTGAGAATGTCGGCTTAAGTAGCGAAAATATATGTGAGAATCATATACCCCGAAAGCCCAAGGGTTTCTTCGGAAGGCTCGTCCGCGAAGAGTTAGTCGGGACCTAAGGCGAGGCCGAAAGGCGTAGTCGATGGACACAAGGTGAATATTCCTTGACTATTATATGGGAGTTTAGATAGGGACGCATCAAAAATAACCACGCCCTGAATGGATTGGGAGTTTTCTACGGAGAACGTGTGGTAAAGCTAGTGCCAAGAAAAGCTATCTAAACGTTGAAAATATAGTACCCGTACCCGAAACCGACACAGGTGGGCAGGTAGAGAATACTAAGGGGCGCGAGATAACTCTCTCTAAGGAACTCGGCAAAATGACCCCGTAACTTCGGGAGAAGGGGTGCCACCGAGAGGTGGTTGCAATAAAGAGGCCCAGGCGACTGTTTACCAAAAACATAGGTCTCTGCTAACTCGAAAGAGGATGTATAGGGGCTGACGCCTGCCCAGTGCTGGAAGGTTAAGGAAGTTGGTCAGCCTCTTAGGAGGTAAAGCTAACGACTGAAGCCCCAGTGAACGGCGGCCGTAACTATAACGGTCCTAAGGTAGCGAAATTCCTTGTCGGGTAAGTTCCGACCCGCACGAAAGGCGTAACGATCTGGGCGCTGTCTCGGAGAGAGGCTCGGCGAAATAGGAATGTCTGTGAAGATACGGACTACCTACACTTGGACAGAAAGACCCTATGAAGCTTTACTATAGCCTGGAATTGGGTTCGGGCTTCCCTTGCGCAGAATAGGTGGGAGACGTTGAGAGCAGTCTTGTGGGATTGCTGGAGTCGCAATGTGAGATACCACTCTAGGGAGGCTAGAATTCTAACTTGCTCCCGTAATCCGGGAGAAGAACAGTTTCAGGTGGGTAGTTTGACTGGGGCGGTCGCCTCCAAAAAAGTAACGGAGGCGCACAAAGGTTTCCTCAGGCTGGATGGAAATCAGCCACAGAGTGCAAAGGCAGAAGGGAGCTTAACTGCGAGAGAGACAACTCAAGCAGGATGGAAACATGGTCTTAGTGATCCGACGGTGCTGCGTGGAAAGGCCGTCGCTCAACGGATAAAAGTTACTCTAGGGATAACAGGCTGATCTCCCCCAAGAGTTCACATCGACGGGGAGGTTTGGCACCTCGATGTCGGCTCATCGCAACCTGGGGCTGAAGTAGGTCCCAAGGGTTGGGCTGTTCGCCCATTAAAGCGGTACGTGAGCTGGGTTCAGAACGTCGTGAGACAGTTCGGTCCATATCCGGTGTAGGCGCAAGAGTATTGAGAGGAGTCTTCCTTAGTACGAGAGGACCGGGAAGAACGCACCGCTGGTGTACCAGTTATCGTGCCAACGGTAAACGCTGGGTAGCCAAGTGCGGAGAGGATAACCGCTGAAAGCATCTAAGTGGGAAGCCCACCTCAAGATGAGTACTCTCATGGCAATAGCCAGTAAGGTCACGGGAAGAACACCCGTTGATAGGCGTTAGGTGGAAGAGCAGCAATGTTTGTAGCCGAGGCGTGCTAACAGACCGAGGGCTTGACCTTGATTCAATCTATCAAACAACTAAAGGACTTATTTAGTAATCTCAATATTTTGGCTCAACCTGCACAATTCTAGATTTATGCAGTCTTGAAGGGACGGATGTCCTACCAGTCTTCCTGGTGTTTTTAGCGCAGTGGAACCACTTCGATCCCATCCCGAACTCGATAGTTAAACTCTGTAGCGGCGAAGATACTTGGGGGGTAGCCCCCCGGAAAAATAGCTCAGTGCCAGGTTTTATCTTATAAGTAAAAAGACCATTTCTTCAAAGTGATGGTCTTTTTGCTTATAAAATCTAATCTATGACCAAAAAGAGGGTAAGACAAAAAACAATTATTTTAAAGAAATGTTGCTCGAAGTAATTACATGGTGCGTAATACTCAAGCGATTAAAACACATATATTTTGTTTGCTTTAAGCATTTGTTCGTCTGGAAAAAATGCTTTCGACCAACTATTTAAAGATAGTAATGCTGAATTAAAACATGAACTTTTGTTTTAGATGATTTTGATATTTACGCTCCGAAAATTGATGGTGATTGTTTAAAATAGCAACTTTTGTGTTCTCAATGCTGAGATCAAAAGATTTTTATGGCTTTTCGGTAGCAAAAAGTTTAGCAAGTTAAATCAGCTTATTAGTAATCAACTTAATCAATTTCAAATGAGAAAAAAAGCTAGTTTCTAAACTAAAACTCCATAACTTTATTCGCTCCTATAACTTTGTCTACTACGCTGACGACAAACCAAATCATAGTCGCAATAGCGACAGGCTTTGCGGTCTACGTCAGGAGCGACGGGATAATGTCCCTGTTCTAAATGAGCTTTTACCTGTTCTGCAAAAATAGCTAGTGATTCAGCATCTTTTTGGTGACGACTAATAGTTTTTTGCTTATTTACAGAGTAGTATGCTGCGCCATCTATAGCTTCACCAGGATATTTTTTGGCGATCGCATCTTGATATACTGCTAGCTGGATATCGAGATTGGCTTTACCCATGGCATCTTTTACGCCCGCAGGAATTACGCCACTGGTTTTGTAATCAATTATCGTTAAGCCTGTAATGGTGCGATCAATTCTGTCTACTCGTCCTTTAATGTTTAAGCCGTACCATTGAGTAGAGAATTTAGTTTCTCTGGCGATGACTTCACTTTGAGCGGGAAGAAATTCCGCCGTAGTTAAATTAAGTGCCAGTAAGTTTAAATGTTCTTGGCGTTGAACTGACCATCCTGGTAGTTGAGTTAAGTTTAATTCCGCTTCTGCTTTGGTAAAAGCTTTTACCAGTTGTTCCTGGTTGAATTTAGCTAGATCATCAGCAGTTTTAATATGTTCTAAAGATAGTTCCAAACAGCGATGATATAGGTTGCCTCGCACAGCAGCACCAAGATCTAATTCGGCTTCGGTTAATTCTTTGAGCTTGAGCAACCGCGCACTAAACCATTTAAAAAAGTTGCCCCCAATTACCTCTAGCAATAGTTTGAGCCATGCACCTATGCGACTTTGTTCTAGGGGAATTTCATAACATACCCGCACAGGAATACTATATTCCCAGGCAAGATCGATTAAAGTCTCGCCGTATAATTTTTCGTCTCTAGTTACTAAAATAATATCTTTGGCTTTGACTCCTTGAGTCAGTAAAATCTTTACCTGAGTCAATACGCCTCGCACTTCTTCTAGCAAATTAGGAAAAACCTGAAGCCTAACTCCTATTGGCAATTCTCCTGTCTGCTTAAAACACTGCTGTAATTGTTGATTAATATCCCGTAGGCTGTATTTGCTTTTTCTGTGACCACCCTTGAGCTTTTAGCCAGTTTAATGCCCATTGATTTTGAATCAATAATTCATCTACGGGCAACACTAATATACTATCCTGAGTAGCGATCGCATTTATCAAAGCCAGTTCAGCTTTATTTGGGACAAAATAGCCATAAAATAAGTTTTTTGATAAACAACTTTGGCTGCACCCTGCCAATAAAGTTCGGCACTATCTAGCTTATTTCTTTGTCTTAACAGTTTTTGATAGGCGATCGCCATATTTGCTAACTGCTGCATTTTAAGATCGCAATTTTGCTGTAGCTGAGCTAAATTTATACCACTACGAAATAGATCTTTAATAGTTGATAAATAAGCTTTAGCCGTACCTTCAGTATCTTGGGTTTTAATTACTTTGGCGATCGCATTTTGGAGTAAACGACGGCTTAATAAAGTAGAAGCAATTCCCCATCCCTGACGACGGACGATATTTTGTGCCAGACTTTCCAAGCTGTAATAAGATTGGCAAGTAGATGGAACAAGCTGGCGAGTATGTCGGGCGATCGCTTTTGTTGGCGTAATTATTTGGATATTAGACGGGAGCGAAACTGAAGGACTCAACTCAGGTAAGATATATCTGCCCATGTTTTTGAGAAATTAGTCAAGAAAAGGTTAAAAGCTGGTTAATTTTTGCAGCAAAAAGTCTAGAATAGACTGAATGTAATCTGGCTGTTCGTTTAGGAGAAGATGTCTGAAAAAAATATTGGTTTTTTAAACAAACTGTTGAAATTTTAACCTTCGATGTAAAGATTTCTGCAATTAGACTTTAACAAGATGAAAAGTTCGTACAAAATTGGCAAAGCAAATCTTGTTTTTATTTTACTTTGCACTATTCCTTTCGCACATCTTTGCTATCAAATATTTACTCACAATTATCCTCAGTTAGACTCGCAAATATTGCAAATATTGCAGGCTCAAAGGCGAGTGTTGCTCGACTTTTTTTTCATAGGTCTCTATAAAATTGGTAACACATATATTGCTGGATCTTTAGTGCTGGCTACCCTAGTATTTTTGATTCGTAAACGATACTGGCAAGAAGCCAAAGCTCTAGCATTCGCTACGCTGGGCATTTTAATACTAGTTGATGAAATCCTAAAGCCTATTTTTGGGCGTTCTCGTCCTCCAAAACCCAGATTAGTAGACGATTTAGGCGGAGATAGTTTTCCTAGTGGTCATGCAGCAGGAAATCTGGTTTTTTACTTTTACCTCGCTTTTTTGTTAGCTGCACAATACCCTAAATTGACCAAATATATTTATATTCTTGCCACCATAATTGTTTTATTAATCGGCTTTGGCAGTATCTATATCAAAGCTCATTGGGCGACAGATGTTTTGGGAGGGTATCTTTTTGGCTATTTGTGGTTATTAATTAGCCTGAACTTTTTAAAATTTCTAGACCGCAATTCAAAAGTCAAAAGTTAGCAGGGGATACTAAATCCTGTTTGATAGAAGCCAAGAGCTAACGGCTAATAGCTGGAGCGAAGCCTTTTTACCTCTGCTTGAGCTTGATAAACTTTAGCAAGAATTTAGACTCTGGCAAAATCATTTTGGTAAACGGTAAATCTAGGCAGCAAATTATTTTAACCAGTCAAAGCTTGCCAATCAATCGACTAGAATAACATTGAATCCCATTTGACATTCATAGACTGTGGCTTGTCTTGGAGTAGATTTTGCTAAAGCTTTTCCACAACCTAACTGACCACTATACCAACGAGGTAGACCGCTATTATCTGCCATTAAACAACTTTGACAAACCTGTTTAGCTGATAAAATTTGCTGGTCTGCAATCATAACTATCATTACGTTAATTTCATCAGAAGCTTTGTAAATAATTGTAGTTTTTTCCTTGCTTCGATTCCAGTTTTATCCATATAGCTTAACAGTAAAAGCAGTTAGGATAGCCCTAATTAGATAAAGAATAAATCTGACCATCAATTAGTAATCTAGTAATACCTTTATCTTGAAGATAATGGGAAGTTTTTTGCAGCATCCGCCCATCAGGAACTTTAATTACTCGCTCACGACGATGAGAAAAACGCTTAGCAATACGATGATTATCAAATACTGGCAAAGTCGTTTCCCTAACTTCTGCTTGAGGAATTGCACCCAAATCAGCAAAATCAGCCAAAGGCTTGACAATCAATTCTGCTGAGCGGTCGATAACTAAATAGCAAGTTCTCGGAAAAGAGGCTTGAGAAAGAGGCAAAATCTGAACATCACTTAAATTGGAACTCTTGCTAGGATAAGTTATCCCATCTTCGTTATCGTCTTCCCAATCATCATCATCATCATCGTTATCATCATTGATGTCTTCTAGGTCTTCTCCCAGCATTTCTTTGAGAGTAATGATGTCTACTCCATTATCGTCATCGTCATCGTCATCGTTTTCATCTTCAAGATCGACTCGATCTGCTTTGAGAATTAAACTATTGCTTTTATAAGAGGCTAATTCCTCAGTGTCTTTACTTGAGTTTTTGACAGTGCCACGAGGCTGTTTATCAATTATTAATTTATTAGGTTGTTTTTCTGTTAAGGATTCCTCTGAGTTGTTTGTCTGAGCTTCTACCAATTCTTCAGGCTGATTGACTTCAGTTTGTGTCGGAACAACCTCAGCAACTATAGGTTCTTCGGTAACGCTGGAACGGCGACGGCGACGAACAGATGGTTTTGATTCAGTTTTGGGCTTGACAGTTGCTTCTTCTATAACTGTAGGAGTTATGACTTCGGCATCAGAAGCCTTTTTAGACTTATTTGACTTGGTTTTAGGAGATTTTGTCTTAGTTTTTGGCTCTTTTTCAGAGGATTTTTCACCTCTAGGTGTACGTGCTAAACGTTTTTGCTGAATTAAATCTTCATATTCTGAAGTAGATAGTTTGTTTTTAAGAAAGCGACTAATCGTCGAACTGCTTACCTCATAGTTATTTGCCAAAGTTGAGGTGGTGGCCTGGGAGTTACGATATAGCTGAAGAATCTCTTGTTTATCGTCTTCGGTTAGTTTTCTAGGACTCATGCTTTCTTAATCAAATTCGCGCTAGTTTGGCTGTAATGTCAATATCTATTATAGAAAGACTAAGTTAAATCTCTCTAACTATGTCATCTACCTATCTGAACAGTTTATCTTGTTGGGCAGGTCTTAGTAACCATGACTACAGTAAAGATTTTAAAATCCTGAGTAAATCAAAGAAATAGTCCATCTTATCTTTACCGATAACTGCTAGATTATTTTGTGGTCACGGTAATTTAGTCAAGCTCGTAAATCAATGGTCAATATGCTCAAACCAAATACTAAACCAGCTTTACTGGTTCTCGCCGATGGAACTGCTTATCATGGCTGGTCTTTTGGTGCCGAGACAACTGCGGTGGGAGAGGTAGTTTTTAATACAGGAATGACAGGATATCAAGAAGTTTTGACCGATCCTAGCTACTCTGGTCAAATTATTACTTTTACCTATCCTGAACTAGGAAATACAGGAGTCAATCCTGCTGATGAAGAATCTAGTATTGTGCAGGCAAAAGCAGTAATTGCCCGAAATATCACCTATCGTCCTAGCAATTGGCGTTCTACTCAGTCTTTACCTGACTATCTTAAACAGAAGCATATTCCTGGTATTTATGGCATTGACACCCGCTCTTTAACGCGGAAATTGCGCGATTACGGCGCGATTAACGGCGGAGTTTCTACAGAAATTCTTGACCCTGAAGGGTTGCTAAATTTAATTCGCCAAGCACCCGATATGATGGGCTTAAATTTAGTCAAAGGGGTAACTACCCCAGAAGTCTACCAGTGGTCTGAAGAAACTGATAGGAATTGGGAGTTTGCTGGTGCGATGAATAAAAATAATTCTCTGACGGTGGTGGCAATTGACTTTGGAATTAAGCGCAATATTCTGCGCCGTTTAGCAAGCTATGGCTGTAAAGTAATTGTTGTTCCTGCCAATACTCCTAGTGAGGAGATACTAGCTCATAATCCGGATGGTATTTTTCTCTCGAATGGTCCTGGCGATCCTGCTGCTGTTACTGAGGGCATAGCTATTACTAAAGAGCTATTAAAAGCTAACAAGCCGACCTTTGGAATTTGTATGGGTCATCAAATTTTGGGCTTATCTTTGGGCGCAGAAACCTTTAAGCTCAAGTTTGGACATCGTGGCTTAAATCAGCCCGCAGGCTTGAAAGAACAGCAGATTGAGATTACTAGTCAAAATCATGGTTTTGCGATCGCCGAAAAATCTTTAGGGGCGGATGTAGAAATAACCCATCTTAATCTCAACGATAGAACGGTAGCGGGATTGCGTCATAAAACCTTACCTTTCTTTTCGGTGCAGTATCATCCAGAAGCTAGTCCAGGGCCTCATGATGCAGATTATTTATTTGCTAATTTTATCAAGCTGATGCAGCAAGCAAAAAATAGCTAATATGGCTGCTGAAAATCTTATTAACTGACCTGGGGGCATTTAATCTAATACCATTTCTCCTTGAAGTTGCACTTAAGTACTCAAGCAAAATTATTTGTATATTTTCAAGAAAGTTTGAGAGGATTATATTGAGGGAGTTATCCTCGAAAGATCGCCAAATGTTCTGTGGCGATCGCTCAAGAAAGTGAAAAGGAGAATAAATCTTAAATGAGATATATCAAAGGTTTAACAAAAGATACTATTAAACTCTTAAAAAGAATTTACCAACAGAGTAAATACTATCAAGTAAGGCAAAGAAGCCATTGTATTTTACTTTCTCATCAAAAATAGTGATCGCGCCTGAATAATAAATGATTTAATATTGTTTAGCTGACAAAGTTTACCAACCTTCAAGCTACTCTCATTAAGCAAAACAGTCCCTCTCAATATTAAACTTGTTTTAGAAAGAGAATTTTGAGGAGCAAGGTTTTATATGCGTTTAACTGTACCCATGACCATGATGGAGTTTTTTCGCAAGAGTGAAGGCAAATGGTATACAGAAAGAAGCGTGCATCATTTTGATATTGTGGCTGATGAATCAGGAGAGTCTAACTTAATTATTAAGGTTATTGAGCCTGATAATCCTAAAGTTAAACAGGTGTGCGATGTGCAGGGCATCGATCCAGCTAAAGCTAAGGGTGGCGGTAGCTTTAGCTGGCAAGATAACTTAGAAGAAAAAGAACCAAATTCTAACTATGCTGCCATTTTAATTGATGTTCCTGATGATGAAACAGGACGAAGCGGTAAACTTATCCGTGATAAAGGTTATGTTGATGGCTTGCCGGTGATTAGTCGCTACTGGTTTGGGGAAGACGGTATTTTAACCATTAATACTGACTACGACAATAACCAAGGACAAGAACGCTGCTGGTTTTTAACTGATGATTTTAGAGTTAGGGTAAGCACAATTCAAATGCTTAATGGAGTTAGTCTCATGGCTTATTGTTCTGAGCGTCGTTGTGTCTCCAATGACGAGCTTAAGAAAATGGCTCAAAGTCATGCTGCTTGATGTCCTAACTGTCTTAATTGTTGCTATTTGCTTTTTCTTCAATACTTTTCCCAAAGTTTGTAGCGTTGAGCATAATAGTCTAGAATTGCTGCGACTTGTTCTTGGGCAGTTTCGTCTATTTTATCTGTGTATTTAATTTCTAAGGCTGCAACTTGGCTTTGGTAATAATCAAACTTTTCAGATTCATCATGTTCAATCGAGCGAAGAATTAGGCTGGTATCAATTCCTTGTACCTGTCGTAAATGAGCAGCTACTTCTCGATATACTCCTAGAGGTAGATTCGGACAAGTAAGCTGCTGCTTGTGCTGCCCTATAGCTGGTGACTGCATAGATAAATTTTGAACCATAATTATATTAATAGGTTTATTTTCGCACTTAATTCATTGGTCTCCAATTAGAAATCTCCAATAGTCGGACAGAATCATTGCATAATATAAAGATATACTAAGAGTTTTGTTTGAGTAAGTAGTTCCCAAAAAGAGCTATAGTACAGGACTCGTAGGATAGATAAAATGTTTGATAGAAAAAATTAATATTAATTATGAAAACTGTTTCCGATAGTAAAAGGGCTTTTTATGCTGCTTACCCTCGACCAATCAACTCTATATATCGCCGAGTGATAGAAGAATTACTGGTAGAAATGCATCTTTTATCAGTAAATACTGATTTTAAGCCCGATCCTGTTTATTATTTGGGAATTGTCACTTCTTTTGAGCGTTTGATGCAAGGCTATCAGCCTGAAGCAGATAAAGAGAAAATTTTTAATGCCATCTGTACTTCTACAGATGGCGATCCGCAAAACTTTAAATCTCAAGCAGGTATTTTATTAACGTTAGCCAAAGATAAATCTATTGATGAGCTGATGGCTTGGTTGAACAATCCTTCGGCTGAAGGAGATGCAGGTTACATAGTTGAGCCAATTAAAGCGATCGCCAAGAATGATAACTTTAAGTATAGTCGTCCTTTTGCGATCGGCGTGTATACTCTGTTGGAAGAATGCGATAGTAAAGCAGTTCAAAATCAAGAAAAGCGCGATGAAATTGTCGGCACTATTGCCGAAAGTCTTGGTTTGCCTAGCGAAAAAATGAAAAAGGATTTAGAGCTATATCGCAGCAACCTCGAAAAAATGGAGCAGTTGCTTAAGGTTATTGAGGATGTTTTAGAAGCTAGTCGCAAAAAGAGAGAAAAAAGAGAACAGGAAAAGATAGATTTAGCTAAAAAAGAAGACCAAGTTAATGAAGAAGTTGAAGAAGCAACAGCAGAATAGATAATTGGGTGGGTGTAATTAAACCACATCCAGTTTGAAACCAGGAGTTTTTAAGTTGACTGTTCGTAAGTAGCAAGTAGCAAGTAGAAATTAGATCCTGCTGTGACTAGCTCAATCTCCGATTCAAAAACTACGGTTTTCTATGTAGACGGGGTTTAAATGTAAAATGGATTTGATAGATCAGGGCAAAAAGTTAATGTTGGTATTTTATAAATGATTTTGCCCACCTACTTAAATAAGTAGGTAGATAAGCCAGTCAAATTAATTAGAAGATGGTTTGGTAGGGAATTGGTGAATTAGAAATTGATTTATATATTTCCTTGCCGAACTAATCAACTTTGCCAACGCACCCTAAGAAAGCGATCTCTCTTACAGATTGATCGCCATTAAAATATTTCAGATAAATCCACAGTCAAATTAGGTAATGTGTCATCTCCAGATAAACTAGTTGGATTGCTCAAAATTTCTTTAACTGCATCAGGACGATAAATTTCTATCTCTCGATCATCAGGATTAATCAACCACCCCAATTTAACCCCACACCATCTATATTCAAGCATTTTCTGTCGCAGTTCTAACAGATCGTCAGTAGGGGACATTAGTTCAATAACAAAATCGGGATCTATAGGCGCAAATTTCCTTTGTTGCTGCTTATTTAGACTATTCCATTTAGCATTTTCTACCCAACTAACGTCAGGCGATCGCATTGCACCATTAGAAAGCTTAAACCCAGTAGAAGAGTCAAATACTACTCCCAATTTTGCTCTATTATTCCAATTCCAAACTTGGGCTGCTAAAGTCATGTTTAGTCTGCTACTTTCGCTTCCTGTTGGCGGCATAACAATTAATCTTCCCTTGGGGGTAGTTTCAAATCTAGTTTCAGGATTATCCAAACATAATTTTTCTAGATCGCGATCGCTTATCGTATCTACAAATGCAGAAATATTAATGGCAGTCATAATAATTTGATTTTAAGGCTATCCGCAATTATTCCTTAATTAACTCGCTTATCTTGGCAATTACTTGAGTTGGTGTCATTGATTTCAATAGATAGTCATCAACTCCTGATTTGGCAAAATTTTCCCACTCTATATTGTTTAATTCATTCCCCAGTAGAACTAAATTGGTATTCCAAGCAGATTCTTTCTGGGCGATAGTTTGAGCCACATTTTTTATATCTATTTCCGAGCAATCGCGATCTACAATAATAATTCTTGGCTGCAATAGTTCAATTTGATTTATCGCTGTAGCCGAATCCATCAGCCAAACTACCTGACATTCAATCGTGTTGAGTAGCTGGCAAATAAAAGTAGCGTTTTCCTCATCCCCAGTAATTAGCATAACTGTTTGAGAAGTCAGATTAGTCTGATAATTAATCGATGATTGAGCATTTAAATTCGGCTGGAAGGGAATCTTTTCTGGCAGATAAACCGTGAATATTGAACCTTCTCCCGAAGCTGATTCTACTTCGATACTTCCACCATGTAATTCGACTAACTTCTTAGTTAAAGCTAGCCCTAAACCAGTACCGCCCTGGGTGCGCTGACGAAAATCTTCTAACTGTTTGAATTTCTCAAATAGCAAAGGAATTTCTTGAACTGTAATGCCAATTCCCGTATCTTCTACCTGCAAAACAATCTGACGTTTTTCTCGCCAAAGCCTCAGAATTACTTCCCCTCTGGCTGGGGTAAACTTAATACCATTGCTGAGGAGATTAAATAAAATTTCTTTTAATCTTATTTCATCAGCAAAAAAGTAATCTTGGTCTAGCTCAAGTTTAATTTCGGGAATTAGGGTAATTTGCTTGGCTCTAGCAATTTCCTGGAGCATTTGTATCGACTCTCTGGCTACTCCAGTTAAGGAAAGCTGTTTAATATTCAATAGGTGTTTACCTGACTCTACTTCGGAAAACTCTAAAATATTATTAATTAAGGTCAACAGGTGCTTGCCACTTTGTTGAATGAGGTAGAGATATTCCTGCTGTTTTTCTGGAGATAAGACTTTTTCTTTGGTAGATGACAATTGCAGCAGAGTACTAGACAAGCCGATAACGCAAGTTAGAGGAGTACGTAATTCATGGCTCATGCTGCCTAAAAACTCATGCTTAGACTTACTAGCAGCTTCTGCTGCAATGAGAGCATCTTTGATCTGTTGGGCTTGGTTTTGAACTTGTTTTTCTAGTAATAATTTCTGTTGTTGTAATTGCTGATATGATTGATGGTGGTGAATCGCGATCGCTAAATATTCAGATATCTGACGCAAAAACTGAATATCTTGCTGATGCCACTGTCTTGACTCAGAACATTGATGAGCAATAACAAATCCCCAAAGCTTGCTTTCAACGCTTATTGGAGTAACAGCTTTAGCTCTTACCTTTAGTTTAGTCATTAATTCTTGAAGACAAGGATTAAGGGTAGAATCTATTTTGACATCATCAATAACTAAATTAAATCCTTGATGATATTTATTTATCGATTGAGGAATCTTACGCCAACAAACTTCATCTTGAAAATACAAAGTAGAAGTAATATCTTGACTTCTTCTACATTCATAGGTAACTGTATCTACAAGCTCAACAGGTTTTGAACTGACAATATTAGACTCTAAAGGAACATCTAGTTGATAAATCAAAAGCCTGTCTAATGCCAAAAAATTACAGCTGCGATCGATGGCCGTTTGAATAATATCTGATAAATTTAGATTCTGGCTAATCTGGATCTTAATTTGCTCGAATATACGCTCTTGTTCGACTTGATAGTGTAATAATGTATCCATCGCTGGAGTTTGGGGTGAATTATGTAGAATTTCTGAGTTTTCTGCCTCATTTATCAGTAATTTAACTACCTTTGCTATAAATTCCGCGAAATCATTATGATTGTGGATTAACTTATTAATAAAATTGGTTTGTAAATATTTAATAACTGCAATTTCCCATTTTTGTTGGCCACTAAGCTGGATTAGCTCTTGGGTAATTGTAAAGGGATCAAAAGCCAATGTAACTTGGTATTTTTGGGGATCGTTTGTTTCTTCCTTACGTAAAAAAGCATTAACTCTTGATGTAATCAACAACAAAAAACTGCCTGCTTCTATTTGTTTATCTAGCTGATTTTTTTGCTCTACATTTGCTCGCTTTAATAGTGTATGCTCTGTAATTAGCAAGTTTTCGTCTTCTGTTGACATTGCTAACCATAGTTTGGCGATTTGAAGCCAAACTTGATAACTAACGACTTTTTTGAACACCAAAGAAGAAGAACTCAACACAATTTAAATTCGGCAAGTACCACATTTTTCTGCTTTTATCTAGCTTGGCTCATTTTTATCCTCTTAATCTAAACCGTAATTATTTCTCAAGATTAGACCAATATTAACTATGCACAAATTAGCAGCACTTCCTGGTGGTTGGAATCCGAATATGGAGGGTGTAATTTTTATTGAACAATCTCCTGCACCAATTGTTTTTCTAACTTATGCTGATACCGATATTCAAACTATTGCTGCTGCTCAAGATCGTTTAGACAATGATTTCCCTGATATTAGAGTAGTTAATTTATTGAATTTACAACAACAATTAAGCATCGACGTTTATGTAGAAACAGTGTTGTCAAAAGCACAGGTAGTTATTTTACGGCTACTAGGTGGAAGTGCCTACTGGTCTTATGGATTAGAGAGAATTAAAGAAACTGTTGAGTTGAGCAATGCTGCTTTATTTGTGTTACCAGGAGACAATGCTCCCGATCTCGATTTAATCAGTCATTCGACAGTTTCTTTGGCTGTTGTCAATCAATTGTGGCGTTATTTAATTGAAGGAGGAAAAGAAAACTTTGTCAATGCTTTGCGGTTTATTAGTGATGCTTGTTTACAAACAAAGTATATACCAGCAGCACCAAAGTCTGTTCCCGAAATAGGAATTTATCAATGGCAAAACCAAATAGATAAAAATAGCTTAGAAAACTTAAATATTGAGGCAAAAAATGTTAAAAGCGATAAGCTTTACGGGATAGCTTCGCTACGCTCTTGTGCAGTTCTTTTTTATCGTTCTCATTATTTAGCAGGTAACACTACGGTAATTGATTGTTTATGTCAATCTATAGTATCTCGAAATTTACGCCCCATACCTATATTTATCTCTTCATTAAGAAATGTAGAATTACAGCAACAATTATTAGCTTTGCTTCAAGAAAATCCGCTCAAAGTATTATTAAACACTACTAGTTTTTCTTTGGCAAAAATTGGTGAGTCTGCTCAACTACAATTTTGGCAACAGTTAAATGTCCCCATTTTACAGGTGATATTAAGTAGCAGTACTCTTGAGCAATGGGAATCTAGCTTACAAGGCTTGATGCCCAGGGATGTAGCCATGAACGTAGCACTACCAGAAGTAGATGGCAGAATTATCACCCGCGCTATTTCCTTTAAATCGGTACAAACCTGGAATAAAAAGTTAGAAACCAACGTGGTTGTTTATCAGCCAAAAAGCGATCGCACGGATTTTGTCGCCGACTCAGCAGCCAATTGGATCGATCTCGCCAATACAAAACCTAAAGACAGGAAAGTAGCGTTAATCTTAGCTAACTATCCTAACAAAGACGGCAGAATTGCCAACGGGGTTGGTTTAGATACTCCCGCAAGCTGTATCAAAATCCTGGAAGCTTTACAACAATCAGGTTATACAGTTACTGATATGCCCGAGACGGGAGAAGAATTAATTCAACGCTTAACCACAGGTATTACCAACGATCCTGAAAGTCGTGTCTCTCGTCCAACATATCAAAGTTTATCCATAGAAGAATATCAAAAGTATTGGGAGACATTACCTGAAGCAGTACAGCAAGGTATAACCGACAGATGGGGCGTTTTTGTCGAACATCCTCATGAAATTACCAAGCAGGATGGGGAGATGGGGAGATGGGGAAATGGGGAGGTAGGGGCAAACGGTGGTTTGCCCTCACAGATTAATATTCCTGGAATACAATTGGGTAATATATTCATTGGTATCCAACCATCGCGGGGATACGATCGCGATCCGAGTTTAAATTACCATGCACCAGATTTAGAACCTACCCACGAGTATTTAGCTTATTACCATTGGCTAAGAAGTTGCTTTGGGGTACAGGCGATCGTTCATGTGGGCAAACATGGTAACTTAGAATGGCTACCAGGAAAAAGCTTGGCATTATCTGCCAGTTGCTATCCTGAAGTTGCCTTACAAACTATCCCCAATATTTATCCCTTTATTGTTAACGATCCAGGAGAAGGTTCACAGACAAAAAGGCGATCGCAAGCCGTAATTATCGATCATCTTACCCCACCTCTTACCCGCGCTGAACTATACGGTGGTTTAGAAAAATTAGAGGCTTTGATCGATGAATACTACGAAGCACAAAGCTTAGATCCGACACGACTTAGTATCATTAGCGATCGCATTACCCAACTTGTCCAGCAAGAAAACTTAGATCGAGATTTAGGCATCAAACCTAATGAAACCAAAACTTTAGCGCAATTTCTTTCTGTCGCTGATGGCTATCTCTGTGAACTAAAAGAAGCGCAGATACGGGATGGTTTACATATCTTTGGTCAATGTCCCCAAGGGGAACAACTGCGAGATCTGATAATTGCGATCGCTCGTTCACCTAGTTACAACCGTATGGGTTTAACCCAGGCTTTAGCAAAAGATTTTGGTTTAGATTTCGATCCATTGTTAGGCGGAGATGCTGAGGCTGGGAGACTAGGGGACTGGGGGACTAGGGGACTGGGAGAAGGTGGTTATATAAAAAAATTAAAACAAGCCAGAAATAAAGGTGATGCGATCGCTATCCTCGAAGAAATTGCTATCGAGTTAGTAGAACAACTCATTGCTCATAAACCCTTTACCTTTAGATGCGGCTTAAGCCTTTCGCCTTTACCCTTTACCCAAACCCAACTCCAGTGGATTAAAAATACCCTACTGCCAAATCTAATTAAAAGCGATCGCGAAATCATCAACTTACTCAAAGCTTTAGATGGCAAATATATACCCAGTGGTGCATCAGGCGCACCTACTAGAGGTAGACCAGAGGTATTGCCCACAGGACGTAACTTTTATTCGGTAGACATTCGCGGTATTCCTACCGAAACCGCCTGGGAAGTAGGCAGCAAGGCAGCAGAGGTAGTAATTGAACGCTATACCCAAGAAAACGGCGAATATCCTCAATCCTTAGCAATTTCTATCTGGGGAACCTCAACCATGCGGACTGGAGGCGATGATATTGCTCAGGTAATGGCATTAATGGGAGTCAGGCCAGTCTGGGATGGGATGTCACGTCGAGTAATTGATTTTGAAGTGTTGCCAGCCTCTATTTTAAATCGTCCCCGTGTGGATGTAACGGTACGGGTGTCAGGCTTTTTTAGAGACTCTTTCCCTAATATAATTAACTTGTTGAATAAAATAACACAAACTGTCGCTACTTTACCAGAAACAGCACAGATTAATCCTTTAGCTAATGCAGTAGAAACAGAACAACAGCTATTACAAGAGCAAGGAATAGATGCTGAGGCAGCCCAAAAACGAGCTATTTATCGGGTGTTTGGTTCCAAGCCTGGGGCTTACGGTGCGGGAATCCAGGGTTTAATTGAGGCGCAAAATTGGCAAAGTGACGAAGATTTAGCCAGAGCTTATCTTAACTGGAGTTCTTATGCTTATGATGGCAGTGGTCAAGGCTACGCTGCCCCTGAATCCTTTCAACGTCGCTTAAAACAACTACAGATCGTGCTACATAATCAAGACAATAGAGAACACGATTTACTTGATTCCGACGATTACTATCAATTCCAGGGTGGCATGACTGCTGCGGTACGTAGTCTGACAGGCAAAAACCCAGAGGTTTACTTTGGCGACAACTCCCAACCAAGTAATCCTAGAGTACGGAAGTTAACTGAAGAAATAGCCAGGGTATATCGATCGCGAGTAATCAATCCGAAATGGATTAAAGGTGTGATGCGTCACGGCTATAAAGGTGCGTTTGAAATGGCAGCCACGGTAGATTACCTTTTTGCTTATGATGCTACGGCTAACTGTGTCGCCGACTATATGTATGAAGGAGTAGCCAAAGCCTATATTTTTGATGAACAAGTACAGCAATTTATTCAAGCCAAAAACCCCTGGGCTTTGCGGGATATGTCTGAAAGACTCTTGGAGGCACATCAGCGAGGATTATGGCAAAATGTTGATGCACAAGTAATTGACGATCTAAAAGCGATCGCCAATCAATCTGAAGGAGTGATTGAAGAAATTTAATTTGGAATAACTATGTTACTTCCGCAATTAAGAATTAATCCATTTCCAGAAAGGATGTTTTTCGCCCCTTGCCAAAATTTTCTCTACTCGTTTTTCCAGTTGGCGTTTTTCGCTCTTTGGCAAACCCCAAAGAAGATTCCGACTTTGCCAGACTAAAACAGATATAGTAACCGCGATGCAAAAAGCTAGACAAAGTGTAGGCAAGAAATTGAAATGCAGCCCATAATACACCGCTGCCCAAGTAAAGTAATCAAACCACAGAGCAATTTCTGCTTTTAAACTCCAAAGAGCATAAAGCCCAAAAGTAAGCCAGCTAAATAAGACAAATAGCCAGCGACCATAGACAGTTAACTGATGTAATCTCAATACCTTATGCTGAAAATCAGATTGAAATTTGCTCACTTTACTTTACTCAGATGCAGAATATTTTGCTCATCTTGACTATTTTTATTCTGATATAGGCAAATCAGATCTTGCCACCGTATTTTTTCCCTGTTTATTTCTCCACCAGGCAAGGAGGGTACTGGCAATAAAAATACTGGAGTAAGCACCCAAAATAAAGCCGATAATTAAGGCTAAAGCAAAGAATTTTAAAGTTTGTCCTCCAAAGAAGAAGATGCCTAATAAGGGTAGTAAAGTAGTCAAGGTCGTATTGATCGAACGACCCAAAGTCTGACTAACGGCATTGTCAATAACTTCGTTAATCGATAGTTCGGGAGTGTTGACTAAATTTTCGCGAATGCGATCGTAAATGACGACGGTATCGTTCACTGAAAAACCAATAATGGTTAAGAGCGATACCAAAAATAAGCTATCTACTTCTAAGCCCATTACCAAGCCTAAAAATGAGAAAACACCTGATGTAATTAAAACATCATGAAATAAAGCAGCGATCGCAAAAAAAGCATAGTCAAACTGAAAACGAATGCTCAAATAGACAATGATGCCAAAAAATGCCACCAACAATGCCAAGATTCCTGATACAAACAGTTCTTCACCAATAGTTGGTCCAACTGAATCAATTTGAATAGTCTGACTATCAAACTTGCCAATAGCCTTACCTAGAGAGTCAAGCAGTTTAGTCCGCTGTTCACCATCAATATTTTCTGTCCGTACCGAGAGAATCTGTTGCGCATCTCCCAATAGCTGAATACTGCTGTTGCCATAGCCTTGTTTATCTAAAACTTCTCGCACCTGAGCCGTATCTATAGGCTGATTGCAGTTGCCCGCTACCGAGCAATCTTTAGCGATTTGGATGCGAGTACCGCCGATAAAATCAAGACCTGGACGTAAAGGGGCATTTAAAATGGCAAAAGAAATAATCATCATGACAATACTGGCAACTATAGCTGTTCCAGAGATTGTCCACCATAAGCCTCGTCTTTTGGTAACGCTAAATTTCATTTTTCAATTTATTGATAATTGATAATTGTTCATTGATTGCTGGTTGCTGAATTTAAGTTGGGGCAGAATAATTCTGGCTTTTGTCGGACTTTGGGTAAACTTAAAACTACCAACAGCATCAAGGTACGACTACAGGTAACAGCAGTAAACATACTTACCACTACGCCAACAAGTAAAGTAACGGCAAAACCTTTAACCAAACCAGAACCAAGCCAGAGTAAAGCCAAACAGGCGATCGCTGTTGTGACGTTACTATCTAAAATACTTGAAAATGCCCGAAAAAATCCCGACTCTACGGAGCGATACATAGTTTTACCTGCCCGTAATTCTTCTCTGGTGCGCTCAAAAATAAGCACATTAGCATCTACCGCCATGCCGATACTGAGAATAAATCCCGCTATTCCTGGTAGCGTCAGGGTCACTCCTATCAAAGCATAGCAAGCCATAGTCAACAAGGCGTAAACAATCAAGGCAACATCAGCAATTACCCCTGGTAGACGATAATAAACCACCATAAAGACCAATACTAAAACCAAACCCACACAGCCAGCAATAATACTACGGCGCACGCTGTCTTGTCCTAGAGTTGCCCCAACGGTTCGATTTTCGACGATGGAAATAGGGAAGGGCAAAGAACCACCTTTAATTTGAATTGCTAGGTCTTTAGCACTGTCGATATTAAAGTTGCCCGTAATAACCGCTCGACCTCCAGCAATACCTGTATCAGCAAATTCTGGTCCGACAACGGGAGAACTAAGTAACTGGTCGTCAAGGAAAATACCGATACTACGACCAGTACCTGCGAGGTTTTTGGTTAACTCAGCAAACTTTTTCCCGCCAGCGTCATTAAAACTAATTGCTACTTCCCAACGTTTTCCTGTAGAATCGGGCTGAGGGCGAGCATCGGTCAGGTTTGTACCCGTTAGACCAACAGATTGGAATAAACCATCAATCGCCTGATTAGATTTCTGAAGTGATTCTTGAATTTTGCCTAGCTTTTCTCGATCGCCTGTTGGCAAATCTCCTTTGCTTAAGATAGCCTGCTGTGCCAAAAGCTGTTGTCTTACCTGAGATTCGGCAGCTAGCTGACCTTCTGTTCCTTGCTTTTGCTCTTTAAACTCTAGTTTAGCCGTTCCTTTCAAACGTCTTTCTGCTTCTTCGGGTTGACTTTCCCCTGGTAGCTGAATCAATATTTTGTCTTCACCAATTGTTTGCACCGTGGTTTCGGAGACTCCAAATTCATTAATCCTATTTTGAAGCACGCTTTTGACTGCTTCAATATCATTTGGAGTAGGCTTGACATCAGGCTGTTCTTTAGTTGGATTTACCTGAATGGTTAACTGCGCTCCACCTCTTAAGTCAAGTCCTAACTGAGGGGGGATGGTAGTTAAAATTGCGATCGCTGCTGCGACCAATGCCAAAATTAAAATAATATAGGCTCTTTGCTTCTGCATTTACGATCACCTGCGGTAGTCTCGAAGAGACAAAAAAGTTTATTTCTCTCTTCAAATAGTATATGCTCTTACAGAACTTGGTTTTCTCGACAAATAAGTTCTGGCGACCCATTTTTGCAATTTTACTCAAGTCACAGCAGGCTTCGCCCGTTGGTCATTTTTTAGACAGAAAGCTAGATTAAAGTAAATTATGAGCAGATTATCAAAAATTTAATGCTTTATTAAAGAACTCTAAAAATATTTATAGAAGGTATCGATGTTATCTCCTTCAATTAATTCAACATTTGCGGATAATTACTGTTGACTTTTTTTAACAACGTCTAATTTAATTTTAGCTAGCATATAACACTTTGCAGATATGCTAATCTACACTCCAAGTTAATTAGTTTCAGACTGAAGCACCCTCAACTATGCAACTAGAACCCATCGCAATTATTGGTATTGGCTGTCGTTTTCCTGGCGCAAAAAATCCTCAAGCCTTTTGGTCAATGATGCGAGATGGAGTAGATGGGGTGTCTGAAGTTCCTGAATCTCGATGGGATGTAGATTCTTACTATGATCCAGATAAAACTAAGCCAGGTAAAGCTAATACTCGCTGGGGTGGATTTCTCGAAGATGTTGACCAATTTGATCCACAATTTTTTGGCATTGCCCCTAAAGAAGCAGTCACAATGGATCCGCAACAACGTCTATTGTTAGAAGTCGCTTGGGAAACCTTGGAAGATGCTGGCCAAATCCCTAAAGATCTCAAGGGTAGCAAAACAGGTGTATTTATCGGTATTGGTACTCATGACTATTCGATCATGATGTGGCAACAGCCTGTGAGTGAACCTTACGCCACTACAGGCACAGGTAACTGTATTGCTGCCAATCGTATTTCTTATATCTTTGATTTTAAAGGCCCTAGTTTGGCGGTAGATACTGCTTGCTCTTCTTCTTTAGTTTCTGTCCATTTAGCCTGTCAGAGTATTTGGACAGGAGAATCTGAGCTTGCTTTAGCTGGTGGGGTTAATATGCTGCTACTACCGACAATTATGGTGGGCTTTAGCAAGGGCGGTTTTATGTCTAGTGATGGACGCTGTAAGAGTTTTGATGCTAGTGCTGACGGTTATGTCAGGGGAGAGGGTGCAGGGTTAATTTTATTAAAACCTTTGTCTCAAGCTCAAGCAGATGGTAACGATATCTATGGGGTAATTCTTAGCAGCGCAGTAAACCAAGATGGCTTGAGTAACGGTATGGCTGCACCAAATCCTGTGGCGCAAGAGGCTGTTTTACGGGAGGCTTATCAGCGTGGAGGGATAGATCCTGCCAGGGTAGATTATATCGAGGCTCATGGTACAGGGACAAAAGTAGGAGATCCCATTGAAGCTCAGGCTTTAGGGGTGGTTTTTGGCAAGGATCGTCAACCAGGAAATAACTGTCTAATAGGTTCAGTCAAAACTAATATCGGACATACCGAAACCGCAGCAGGTATTGCGGGGATTATCAAAGTAGCACTAGCACTCAAGCATAAACAGATCCCACCCAGCCTACATTTTAATACTCCAAATGATGCGATCGCTTTTAAAAATTTAAAATTACAGGTGGTTACTCAGCTAATCCCGTGGTCAAAAAACAAACAATTAATTGCAGGAGTTAACTCTTTTGGCTTTGGTGGCACAAATGCTCATATTGTTATGGGAGACTATGAGACAAGGCGACAAGCAGACGAGGAAATAGAGTTATCTTCTTTGAATTTGTTGACTATTTCGGCTAAGAGTAAATCTGCATTACGGCAGTTGGCACAAAGTTATCAAGATTTTATTCAAGAGACAGAGGTATCTTTAGAGAATATTTGTACAGCAACTCAACAACAAAGAAGTCATTTTAATCATCGCCTCACCTGCATTGCTAAATCGACTCAGCAATTACAAAAACAGCTTACAGCTTTTGTATCTGGCAAAGAAACAGCAGGTTTAAGAGAAAGCAGCGTTGGTAATCAAGCGAAGAAAACCTGTTGGCTATTTACAGGACAAGGTTCGCAGTATGTAGGCATGGGTCAACAACTTGACGATACTCAACCTGTTTTTCGCAAGGCTTTAGATCGATGTGCAGAAATTTTACAGCCGTATTTGGACAAACCTTTATTAGAAATAATTTTTGAACAATCAACCATAAATATCGGGGCGAAATGTAAGGGCGTTTCGCGAAACGCCCCTACGGAAATTAACCGAACAATATATACTCAACCTGCAATTTTCTCTATAGAATATGCCTTGGCGCAATTATGGCTTTCTTGGGGTATCAAGCCCGATTATGTTGCGGGACATAGTATTGGAGAATATGTTGCAGCCTGTGTCGCAGGGGTTTTTAGTTTAGCAGATGGTCTAAAGCTTGTTGCCACTAGAGGCAGACTAATGGAGGAATTACCTTCATCGGGGGGAATGCTGGCTATTTTTAGTAGTCAGGCAAAAATTGCAGAATTGATAGCTACTTATAAGGAAGAAGTTAGTATTGCAGCAATTAACAATAATCAAAATACCGTTATTGCAGGGAAGAAAGATACTTTAGCAGTAATTGAAGATAAGTTGGCTCAAATAGATATTAGCAGCACTCTCTTAGAAGTTTCCCATGCCTTCCATTCTCCCTTAATGAAACCGATGTTGGCTGATTTTCAAGCAGTGGCAGCAGAAATAACCTACGCTGCGCCAAAGATTCCTTTAGTTTCTAATGTTACGGCACAGTTAGCTAAAGAAGAAATTATTAGTTCTGATTACTGGGTTAATCATATAATTCAACCAGTTAAATTTGCTGATAGTTTTCAGTTTCTATTACAGCAAGACGTTGATATCTTTTTAGAAATTGGTGCAAAGCCAATTCTGGCTAGTATTGGGAAAACAATCTTAGCCACAGAAGTAGATGATCATCCCATCTTGCTTCCTAGTCTTTCTGACAAACAAAACGATTGGCAGGTGATTTTAAATAGTGTGGCACAGCTATATCATCAGGGAATAGGAATTGACTGGCGGGTATTCAATCAAGGTTATTTTGCTCAAGGTGTTAAACTGCCTACTTATCCTTTTCAGCGTCAAAAATATTGGTGGGAGAAAGCAAAGTTTTGGACAGAAGATAATTTAAATATTCAACAGCAATTACATCTTTTACTTGGTAATCCTATAACTTTGGCTGTTACTTCAGAAATATACTTTAAGGGACAGGTGAATGCTCATAATCCTGAATATTTACAGGATCATTGTTTAGAAAATCAAACAGTATTTCCCGCTACGGCTTATATAGAAATGGCGTTAATAGCAGGTAAGTATATATATTCAGATAGTAATTTTCAGCTTGAGCAGTTTACTATTAAAAAGCCTTTATTATTGTCAGATAAAGTAACTGAACTGCAAACAGTTATTAGTAAATTAGAAAATTGTAGTCGTCTGCAAATATTTAGTAAAAATGATCGAGAAAGTGATTTTGCTTTACACTGCGAATCAATTATTAAACCTGTGCTTAAAAATATTTCGGTTCAGATAAATATAAAAGATGTCAAATCGCGATTGCAACCTATCCTAGACATATCAAATTACTATCAAGAATTAAGCGACAAAGGTTTGAACTATGGCGTTAACTTTCAAGGTATCAAACAACTATGGAAAGGAGATGACCAGGCTCTTGGCTATATTGAAATACCAGATAAAATAACCAACGAAAACTATCAGTTACATCCTGCTTTATTAGATTCCTGCTTACAATTAATTGGCGCAGCTATAGAGTCAACTCAGGGAGTTTATTTACCAGTAGGTATAGAATCTTTAAAAGTATATCAAAGCTGTAACAATAAGGTTTGGGCGCAGGTAAATATTAAGCTGACTGGTAATAGTCAAATTCTAAAAGCGGATTTATTTTTGGTAGATAATTTAGGTGATTTGGTTGCTGAAATGACGGACTTGTCATTACAATATTTGAGTTTGCGATCGCTACACAAACTAATTGATGCGCCAGTAAAAGAAGAAGCTTGTACTGATAACTGGTTATATGGAATTGATTGGGAAGCTAAAGATTTAGATACAGAAAATCTTACTAAAACTATAGGTAAAGATTGCTGGCTAATTTTTACCGATCAAACTGATTTATCTCAGAAATTGGCAGATAAATTATCAGGTATTTTATTAGTAAAAGGCGGTAAATTTAAACGTCAAAAAAATAATCAATATACAATTAATTTCAATCATCCAGAAGATTTTAAAAAGCTCTGGCAAGTTATTAAACGCAAAAAGATTACCAATTTAAAAATTGTTTATTTCAGTAGGGGCGATTCGCAGTGTAAGGGCGAACGGCCGTTCGCCCCTACATATGATCGAGATTGCCAAGGTATTTTCAATTTAATACAGTCGTTGTCCACACAAGAGAATTTAAATTTAAATCAACTTACTATTATTACTGAGCAAACTCAATTTAAATCAGCTCACAATTTATCAGGTTCTGTTTGGGGATTAGGTAGAACAATTCAGCAGGAATATGCGAGTCTTAGCTGTAATTTAATTGATTTTGATAATGTAAATGTAGAACAATTATTACCAGAATTATTATTATCTGATGGTGAGACTCAAGTTGCTTATTACAACCAGCAAAGATATGTCGCTAGACTTGCACCTCAAAACAATACTTTAAATAATCCCTTCCGTCTGCAACTATCTGAATACGGCACATTAGACAATCTCACTCTTGCACCCTTACAGCGTCGCCCTCCCCAACCAGGTGAAATCGAAATTGAAGTAACCGCTAGTGGGGTAAACTTCCGTGATATTTTAAATGCTTTGGGAGTATTAAAAGAATACCTGCAAGCAATGGGATTTGCCGACTCTACGGGCGTACCTTTTGGAGGCGAATGTGCAGGGGTTATTGTGGCTGTAGGGGTTGGAGTTACAAATTTTCAGATAGGAGATGAGATAATTGCTGCCCAAGCGGTAGGCAGCTTGAGTAGTCATGTGACGGTTGATGCTAGATTTGCGATCGCCAAACCAGATCATTTAAACTATGCTGAAGCTGCTACTATACCCACCACTTTCTTAACGGCATATTACGGGCTACACTATCTGGCAAAAATCAAGGCTGGAGACAAGATCTTGATTCATGCTGCTGCGGGAGGTGTAGGGCAAGCTGCGGTACAAATAGCGCAACAAGCAGGGGCAGAGATATATGCTACCGCTTCAGTGGGTAAATGGGAGTTTCTTAAAGCATCAGGAGTTAAATATGTCATGAACTCCCGTACTCTCGATTTTGCTGAGGAAGTAATGCAGCTTACGGATGGCAAGGGAGTAGATCTAGTTCTTAATAGTCTTAACGGTGATTTTATTTCTAAGAATCTGGATATTCTCACACCAGAAGGTAGATTTGTAGAAATTGGCAAGGTTGGAATCTGGAATAAAGCACAGATAACAAAAAAACGACCAGACATTAGTTATTTTCCTTTCGATCTACTAGAAGTTTCTGATCGAGATCCTGATTTAATTGCCAGCTTATTTGCCGAATTGAGACAACAGTTTGTTGAGCGAACACTTAAGCCTTTACCCCACAAAGTTTTTCCCATAGAACAAGCCGATGATGCCTTTCGTTATATGGCGCAAGCCAAACATATCGGCAAGGTTGTTATATCTATGCCTACTAGTAATCAAGTAGTTAAAAGTGATGGCAGCTATTTAATTACGGGTGGTTTTGGTGCATTAGGCTTACAGGTAGCAAACTGGTTAGCCCAAGAAGGCGCAAAGAATCTAATTCTCTTAGGTAGAAACCAACCTACAAAACAGGCTCAACAAGCAATAGATAAATTAAAACGACAAGATGTCACAGTTAATGTCATCCAAGCTGATATTACTGATTACGAGGCAGTCAAAAATATTTTTAGTAATGAAAAATTAGAATCAAAAAGTGTCTCCCAATATCGAATAAGGGGAGTTATTCACGCAGCAGGAAGGCTGGATGATGGATTATTAAAAACACTATCCTGGGAGCGTTTTCAAGCCGTTTTACAGCCAAAAATTACAGGTGCTTGGAATCTACATTTGGCTACCAAAGAACAGCCTTTAGATTGGTTTGTGTGCTTCTCTTCTATTGTTTCGGTGTTTGGTGCAGCAGGGCAAAGTAACTATGCAGCAGCCAACGCCTTCATGGACAACTTGATGAGCTATCGCCGAAATTTAGGCTTACCAGGATTGAGCATCAACTGGAGTATCTGGGATGAAGTAGGTATGGCTAGTCGCATGACTTCTCAGCAACAAGAGAAATTAAAGCAACAAGGGTTAAATGCGATCGCGCCACAGCAAGGACTAAAAGTATTAAAACAATTATTACAGCAACAGGCAAATCAAACAATTGTTTTCCCCGTAGATTGGGCTACCTTCCTACGCCAACAGCCAGACAATCCTTTCTTTGAGAGATTACAACCGCAAACAGAAACTAAATCCGCCTTAACTTCTTCTTTCTTGCAGCAATTAGCCAGCGCACCAGAAGACAAGCAGCATCATATTTTACAGTCACATATACGGGAACAAATAGCCAAGGTATTGGGCTTTAGCGATCCTGAAGATATTGATACTCAAGAAAAATTTGCCGATCTTGGTATGGATTCATTAATGGCGGTAGAGTTCAAAAATAATCTGCAAGCCAGTCTTGGTGATGCCGTATCTCTAACCGCAGCATTCGATTATCCTAATGTCGAACTGTTAACAGATTATATTGCCCAAGAACTATCTGTTGGTAATGTTTTGCAAAATGTAAATGTAGGGGCGATTCGCGATGTATGGACGAACGGTTGTTCGCCCCTACAGGAAATACCAAACAAAATAACAATATTACCAGCAAAACGAACCCAGATTAATATCAAGCCTGAATACAGTCAATTCAAATCAACTCCAGAATATATCAATCTTAAAAAAGATTTAGAACGAGTCAAAAAACTTGGTAATCCTTTCTTTAGTCTCCATCAAGGTATTGCCCAAGACACAATTAAAACAAATGGGCGCGAGTTAATTAATTACTCTAGCTACAACTATATCGGGATGTCTGGAGATCCTGTGGTGATAGAGGCTACCCAAAAAGCGATCGCCAAATACGGAACATCAGTTTCCGCCAGTCGGGTATTATCAGGTGAGCGTCCCTTACATTTAGAATTAGAACGGGAGATAGCTGACTTTATTGGCACAGAAGATGCGATCGTTTATGTTGGTGGTCATGCTACCAACGTGAGTACTATTGGTCATCTGTTTAATGAAAAAGATTTGATTATCTGTGATGCTCTTAGTCACAATAGCATTAGGGAAGGTTGCAACCTATCGGGGGCAACAATTATTGATTTTCCTCACAACGATTATCAGGCTCTAGAGGCAATCTTAGAACGAGAAAGAACTAAATATCAAAAAGTCTTAATTGCTGTTGAAGGTATTTATAGCACTGATGGTGATTTAGCACCTGTCCCCAAAATAGTAGAACTAAAGCACCACTATCAAACTTTCCTACTGGTAGATGAAGCTCATTCTATCGGTGTATTAGGTTTATCTGGTGGAGGAATCAGAGAACACTTTAACCTGCAACCCACTGACGTAGACTTATGGATGGGTACACTCAGCAAATCTTTTGCTAGCTGCGGGGGTTATATTGCTGGCTGTCGTGAGTTAATTCAATATCTTAAATATACAGCCCCTGGTTTTGTATTCAGCGTCGGGATGTCCCCCGCTAATACCGCAGCAGCTTTAACAGCTATCAGGTTACTTAAATCTGAACCAGAAAGAGCAATTAAGTTACAAAGTAGAGCTAAATTTTGTCTAAATTTAGCTAAAAGCAAAGGCTTTAATACTGGCTATAGCGCCGATTCTCCCATAATTCCCATTATTGTCGGCGAACCTCATAAGGCAGTAAATTTATCTCAGCTTTTGGGACAAGCAGGAATCAACGTTCAGCCGATGGTATATCCTTCAGTTCCCTATGATGCTGCGCGATTACGCTTTTTTATTACCAGTCTGCATTCTGAAACACAAATTCTGACGACGATGGATAATTTAGAAAAGTTAGTAGTTAGTAGTTAGTAGTTCATCTTTTACGGATATGGTTTCACATATGGTCACAGAAAATTGCCCTAACTACCTACTATCTAACAATCAAAGGCGTTGCTGAATCGGGGTACGATAGTAGGCTGATTACTTTTATAATTTAAGAAATGAAGTTATGTCAAAAGCTAAGAGCTAAGAGCTACGAACAGTATTCTTTTACGCAAATCAATGCTGTAGCTCATTCATCTCCTCTCTACTGCTACGCTCAATTCTTATTTAAAATTACTATAAATCTAGCATTATTAGATCTTAGAAGCCCTACAATTAAATACTTCTGACCTCTAACCTCATTCTCAACCAATACAATATTTTTGATTCGCGCAAGAGGTCTAATAGCTCTTTACAGATTTAAAATATCAATTCGCAGATCTAAGGTTTTTGCCCATTCACTCAGATAGTAAAGCAAACCATAAATAAACATCACAATGCCCACCATTTCCATAAACTCCTCGACGGTAGCAATCAAAGCGTAGGTCAAATGCTGTTGTCCCTGGGCTTCTGCAAAATAGCTACCAACCATTTCCATTACTAACGCGCCACCAATATAAACACAGGCTGCCAAAACAAAGTGTTTTTTAGTCTTTGGTGGTAAATGGCGCACAAATCTAATGTAGCGTTTGGCAAACCAGGCAACAAAAACCGTGCCAGGAATAACCCACAGGGAATGAAGAAACCAAGGAAGATGAAGAGCATCACTGAGTTGCGGAATAATAAGAATCTCGTGAATACTCACTAATTCATCGATCGCCAGCCAAAGAAAAATAAATGATAATAACTGCCAATCTTTAGTATAGCGATCGCCCTGCTGTTTTTTGCCTGTGGCAATAATTTTGAGCAAAATCGAGCAAAAGCCAATCATAAAAGTAGAAAACCAGCTAGGGAAATTCAGCTCTCTATCTAGATTTAACATCTTCATCCAATCCTGTCGATAGTCGAAAACATACTTGGCAATTTGAATTCCCGTACTAACAACGGTAAAAAAAATAACTCCAATCATTAAATACTTAACAACTGTCCAAGGAGAAAGAGAAAGTTTAATCTGCATTCGACTATTTGAAAGTGGATTAAATAGATATTAAACTATCTTTTTACTATATTTTGCAATTGCTATAGTCTATAACCAAAAATCTAAAAGTTATAAGTATTGTTAGTGTTTTTGTACTAAAAACCAGCTAACTCATTAGAAATTTCTTTGATATTCCAGTCTAACTTCATTACTGCTTCTTTGTTCATTTGCTGTATTATTGATAGCTTCAACAGCCTTATTAAATAGATTATGAGTGTAGGTAAAACGCAGCGACGAATCTTTGTTAATCTCATAGATACCTTCTAAGTCAGGATATATAGTTAAATAATTTAGACCAATTTTTTTACCCAAACCTACTGTTGTGTCTTCTACCTTGTATAAAAATTTGTTAAAAAGAGGATTGATCACAAAGTTTTGTACTCCTGTCCTAAATAAAGTCGATTGACTATCGCCACCGTTGCCCAAATTGCTGGCAAAATCTAGGAATCGACCACTTAATAAGCCGATAATTTCTCCTTGACCGAGAGAAGGAGTACTAGTCAATTTTACTGCTGGAGAATTGATCAAGTTGCGATCGCCTTGTGTCAAAGATCCTTGATTAAAACAATTTGTCAGCCGATTTAATTCTGCTTGAGTGTAGTACTTTTTATTTTCAACTAAAGGAGCATCGATAGGACGAACAATACAGTTAGTGCTGTCTTGAGCCAAATTAGGCAATATTTCTGCGGTTTCGCCATCAATTACCAAACTAATTCTGACAGTTTCACTATTATTCTCTGACAGAGGATCGTTTATTTCATTAGAGTTAGCATCAACTGAACGTATACTATTCAATTGTTGTTGCTGAACATCTTCAACTTCGGTGTTTAAAATAATATCAAGGGCAGGGTCGAATACTCCAGCTTCTGGAGTAAAGATTATCGTATTTTTTCGACTACGATCTAAATCAAATTTGTTGCTAAATAGGTTTACGTCGGCACGGGCAAGGGTTAAAGTTCCTTTAGGAATAATGTTGCTTGGTTGATCGACCGTACCGTTGAGAGTCAAACCGCCATTAAGCTTAAATTTATATACAGGGGTTTGTTCAAAGTTAAAGTCTTTGAGGTTGACCTTGAGGTTATTCAAGGCAGTAACAAAACCAGAGGATTTAGCAGCGGGTTGTTGATTATTTCCTTGGTTAGACAGTGCGTTTGCGCCTGAAACCGTATTGCTAAGCTTGCTCTTGGCTAATTGAACAGTTTCTTCTTGGGTAGGGGCTTCAGCTTTAGGAAGAGATACTTTACCATTTTCTAGAGTAACTTCCCCGCCTATTACAGGTTCTAAAGATGCCCCTGTAACTTTAACTTGTCCCTCGACTCCGCCTTTATATAGCTTTCTAATATCAATATCACCTGGGGGAAGATCGATAGTTAGGGGCTTGTCTAAGTTATTAACTGCGGTGAGAATGGGCAATTTACCCGTAACTGATAAATCTTTTTTGGCAAAGGTAGCGTCTAAATTTTCAACGTTAACTATCTGATTATTTAAGGTAATTTTGCCTGTCCCGACAAATGGTTCAGTAAAGAAAGGCGTTTTTACCGAGATATTAGCATCTTTGAGGTTAACTACGCCTTTGGCATCCAAATCATAAATGATGCCTTTTCTGTTTAAGTCTAAGCGGGCATTAGCATTTAATTTGGCATTTCCATCGCCACCAATCCAGTTTAAATAGTTTTGGCTAAAGGCACTTAAAAAGACAAATGCTTCTTTGTCTACATCAGCTTTAGCTGTAAAGCGATCGCTTTTACCTGGGATAATCGGATAGGGTACGCTGGCTTCTACTCGAATTGAATCAGGTGCAGTAGTATTAAATGCTAGTTTGCTGCCGTCGTAGTTAAAATCTCCCGCTAGCTTTGCAGGTAAGACGTTGCCGTTAAACGATCCGTCTGTAAAAGCAACCTTTCCTGCTAAGTTCGGATTTTTAGGTGTGCCTTTAATTGTGCCTGTGGCATTAATTTCTCCTGCTATATCCACGGGAATCTTCACAAAATTACCAATATTATCTACGGTTAAATTGTCGATCGCAAATGTAGCATCTTCTTGTTCTGGAGACAGCTTACCTTTTAAAGATAAAACTGCTTGTTGAACCTGTATTTTTGCTTCATCTAAATCTACCGTTGTTCCGAGTAAATTTCCTGCAACTGACAGTTGGGGAATATCTATAGATTGCGGCTCTTCGGTAACTAAACCCAAAGGAGGAACAATATTAGGATAGGCTGGGGTGGTCTGCCACTGCCAGTTATCTCCTTCTACGTTAAAGTTTGCTTTGGGAGTTTGAATTGTTCCGCCTAAAGTTATTTGTCCCACATATTTGCCCTGGATATTTAATTCTGTAGGAACATTGCCTGTTTCTTTTTGGGCTGCATTTGCCTGGATTTTTTTATTTACATTACGTAACTGATTTAGTTTACGAGCGATAGATTGATCGACAGTTTCTTTATCTGGGGCAGGTTTAACCGCAGCAGCTTCACCGTAATCGGGAATATTAAATAAGTCAGTCACGTCTGCAACCGTAAACCAGCGAAAAGTAGTCAAAGCATCTTGAATGTATGCTTGGGGAATATCTAACTTGCCGTCAATTGCCCCTGACTTAAGATTTAAAGCAGCGTTGAGATTGTATTGACTATTACCCAACTCCAGAGAAGAATTGGTAATTTTGGCGATGTTTTGGGCGGGATCGTAGTCGAAATTAGCATCAAGCTGTTTTGCCTGGATATAGCCTACTCCTGGCTTATCAATGGCAATATTACCTTTGGCTGCTAAGGTATAAAGATTGAGAGCAACTTTCCCTGAAGTTTTCCCCTGCAAAGCCCCGTCAATTCCTGCTGCTTTGGCGGGGGCAAGATTTAGTAAAGCAAGAGGAAAATTATTAATATCCAAAGAAAATATATCACCGTTGCGATCGCCTGTAGCAATTACTGGGTTATCTGTATCTTCTGCCTGACGTATTTCTAAGCTATTGGGCAAATAAGGCAGTTTGCAGTCACTAGCAGTACAGGGAACAGCATTAGCAGCAATTACATCCTGTTCTCCTTTAAGATTAAGAGCAATTTCCTTGCCTGTCTGAACATTAACTGTACCCGCCATGACAGGATCGAAGGCAATATCGTTAAAGGCGAAATTCTGTAACTGTAAATCTCCTGTTAAATTAATATTGCCTGGATCGCTAGGGGCAGAAATTAGCTGTTTACCTTGAAATTGTCCGTTAAAAGTGGCTTTTCCCGCAATATTGACGTTTTCAGCAATCAACCGATCATCTTGGCTAGCAGCAGCAATTACCCGATCGATAGGTAACTGGTCAAAGTCAAGGTTAGCTACAACATCAAGGTTAGTCTTGGCAATGTCTAAATTACTGGTAACGTTTGAGAGAGTTAAATTACCCTTAGCATCAATATTTTGCGCGCCAGAATTAGCGGTAAAGTTGTTTATTGCCACAGGAACATTAATATTTTTATTTAGTACAGGCTTAATATCTCCTGACAAATCCGCCTGGGCATTTAGGTTATCTAGTTTTACTGAAGCAAACTTATCGGGGGCAAATTCATTTATCAGTAATTGAGAATTAACGTTTGTCGCGTTGACGTTTGCCTGCCACTGATTGTTTTGAAGACTGGCGATCGCTTTTACCGTACCATCTGCCACCCCTAAATCCGCATCGACACGGGCATCAACAGTACTTAAGTCGGGATTTTTGGCAAAGGTTAATAGCTGTTTTAGTTCTCCAGAAGCCCTCACCTGACTAGATCGAATGTTGGCGGGAACTGGTAAATTAGGCACAATACGGTTTAAGTCGATCTGGCTGGTGTTAGCATTTGCCTGAACTCTACCTGAATCTATTTGACTATTAACCGCTACCGCTTCACCATCAACACTTAAATTTAGATCCGCATCGGCTTTAACACTATTTAAACTAGGGTTATCTTTAAATGCCAGTAGCTGTTTCAATTTACCAGAGGCATTTACTGTCCCTGATTGCAAAGAGGCAGCAACGGGTAAACTAGTCACAAAACGATCTAGCTGGATATTATTAGTAACTGCTTTTGCTTTGACGTTACCCGAATTTAGCTGACTATTGACCACAACATCGCCACCGTCAACATTTAAGTTCAAGTCAGCAGTACCGTTAATCTTTTCTACATCAAGCCGATCTAATCTACCATTAAGATTAGCTTTGGCAGTATTAACCGCCACAGGACGATTTAAGTTCAGGTTAGGGTTCTTAACCTGTGCCAGAAAAGGCGTTAAATTCAGAGAGTTGGCATCTAAATTGGCTTGCCACTGCTTATTATCTAAATTAGCGTCCGCTTCTACATCCGCTTTACCATCACCATAAGTAATTTCCGTATCCCGCAGAGATAATTTATTGTCAGCAAAAGCTAGTTCTCCCGATCCTGCAATATCCTCTAAATTATTAGCACTGGCTTGGGGTATACTCCAGTTAACTAGAGCATTGGGATTATTTACCGTGCCGTTTACCTGCCCTTTTGCCTTAAGATTACCTACAGCAACCTGTTGAGGAAATTGGTAATAGGGTGTAACTAGTTTTTGAGTGGGTAAATCTGCCTGAAAAGTAAAATCCAGAGGCATTTTAACTGCATCTATAGCCTTCTTATTCTCTAAAGCCTGCCTTAGATTTGTTTCAATCGTGCCTTTAGCGGTAACGTTCCCTCCCGCCACAGGATTTATCTGTACATTGTTTAGAACAACCTTATCTAGATTAGCCTGGAAGTCAGCATTTATTTGTTTAAAGGAAGTTTTATCTATCCTTACAGGTTGAGTATTATTAATATTTCCCCTCAGTTGAGGATCTTTAATCGCACCCCGCACTTTAAGCTGTGCCTCTACTTCTCCTGCCAAATCGACGGGTACTTGTTTAATAAGATTATTAGGTATACTAGCTAACTGAAACGGCAAGACATTTAGGTTCAAGTTATAGCCACTATCTAAGTTAACCTTTCCTCCTACCTGGGCAGTAATATCACCCAGACTAGCCTGAGTTTGCTTAACATCGGCATTACGTCCGCTAAAGTTTAGTTCAGATTCTGCTGAAACAGGGGCATTTAAATTCGTAGCTTTCCCTGCCACATTTTGCAGATTAACCATTCCCTTGATGTTGGCAGTATTAATCTCTTTCCAGGAAGGAATATTAATATCTAAGTTGGCATTAAGTAAACCACTGTTAAGTTTCACAGGGGAATTAGGCAATAAAGTAGCGACATCAGCTAAAGCCAAATCTTTAACCAGCAGCTTTGTATCGGTTGTGAGAGTTTTTAACTTTGTTTCCCCTTGTATAGTCGCTTTTGCCTTTTCTATTCCTGCATCTAAATCATAGGAAAGAAATTCTTGCTTTTGATTAAATCTACCTGTACCGTCTACCTCCGCCTTAAGAGGATTTTGCTCATAAGGTACGGCGGTAATGTCGGCTTGATCAACATCTAGATCGACATCAAAATATACTAACGGCTCTTTTTTCTTCTTATCATTTTTGAGAAAATCTAGATTAATCCATTGCCCATCCTTTTCTTGTTCCAAATAAATATTAGGGTGAATTAAAGCCACGTCGATAGGCAAGGTACGGCGAAATAAAACAGGAAAGATATTAAATCCCACCTTAACCCCGTCTACTTCTACTTTGTCAGGATCGCTAGCAGTAGCAGGAATAACCGTCTTACCAAATTCAATTCCACCCAAAGAAAAACCCTTAACTTCACCTAAGTCAATGGGGCGTTGAATAAACTTACCAATTTGACTCTCTAAAAACGGCGGTAATTTCTTTTTAACTAACACCTGCGTCCCCCAATAGCCTAAACTACCCAAAGCTGCGATCGCAACTGCCCCTGTTGCTACTGTTTTTGGGGATGATTTTAATTTACTTATTAATCGCTTCACAGGATTTGGCTTTTCGGGTTCAGGATTAGGGGGTTGGTTAATAGATTTAGTCATTCTTTAATTTTAAATGCTGGTATAGCTACGACACCAGAAATACAAATAAGTAACAAGAAGAACAATAAAATAATTTTATTGATATAGCGTAATAAACGTTAGGACAATTTATTTAATTGCTACTTGCTACTTGCTACTTACGAACCGATAGTTTTTATGTCCTAATCTAATTTTGTACGGCTATAGATATTCACTTCCTCCTATAGAAAGATTTTTGCCACGATCGCCAAATTTTAGATAGTTTTATATTACGTGGACTGAACTATTGTTCCACGAGCAATGTAAATAAATAGCTTACTTAATTAAAAAGGAGAATTAAAAATATGCGTATGCTACACACAATGCTCAGGGTAGGAGATTTAGACAAATCTATTAAGTTTTATTGCGATATTCTGGGCATGAAGCTTTTGCGACGTAAAGACTACCCAGGAGGAGAATTTACTCTAGCGTTTGTAGGCTATGGCGAAGAAAAAGACAACGCCGTCATTGAACTTACCTATAACTGGGGCGTAGAAGAATATGACCTGGGCAAGGGCTATGGACACATAGCTTTAGGCGTGGATGATATATATGGTACTTGCGATCGCATTAAAGCTCAAGGCGGTAAAGTTAGCCGAGAACCAGGGCCAATGAAACACGGTAGCACCGTAATTGCCTTTGTTGAAGATCCCGACGGCTACAAAATTGAATTGATTCAGCTAGGAACACAAAGATCGGCAAAAAAAGAAGCAGCAGCAACGGCTTAAAAGCAAGTAAATTCCAAACGCATGGAAAATCATACACATGAATTATAATTCCATTAATTTCAATGAAAAGCTATCGAGGTTTACTGAGCATTGGTCGCCTAAAGTTGTTGCTGAAATGAACGAATATCAGTTTAAGCTAGTCAAAGTCAAAGGTGAATTTGTTTGGCACAATCATCCTGATACAGATGAGGTATTTATCGTCATTGAAGGTAATTTAGGCATTGAGTTTAGAGACGGTAAAGTGACTCTATCATCAGGTGAAATGTTCATTGTTCCCAAGGGAAAAGAACACAAACCATTTGCAGAAGATGAATGCAAAATAATGGTTGTTGAGCCTAGTGGAGTAATAAATACGGGTGATACTGGTGGTGAGCTTACAGCTAAAAATGATGTTTGGGTTTAAGTTTGTCCGATCACTTATTTTTTTACCATCAGATGATTATAAGGAAGTTGGATGAAATAATTTTCTTTGTGTAAGACCGCTCTACCTTACCCGAAGGGTCATTCGCCTTTACGATCTATCTGTAGTAAATACCATTTAATTTGGTATAAAAGGTAAAAATAAACAACCATAGACTATTTATGTCTAAACAAAAAAAATGAGTAGCTATTTATAGCTACTCATTCTGCTTCAAATTAAATTTAGATTATCTATTCGTCTAACTCTAAATCTAAACGGAAACAGCTTTTTTATTACTGCTAGACAATTCGCCTTTAGCGTATTTAGCAGCGTAATCTTCAAGAGAAACCTGCTTAATTTTACTAGCGTTACCAGCAGTACCAAAAGCTTCATAGCGTCTGAGGCATACAGTTTTCATGTAGGCAATAGAAGGCTTGAGGAAGTGGCGGGGGTCAAAGTTGGCAGGATCTTTAAAAGCTGCTTCACGAATAGCAGCAGTAATTGCTAAACGATTATCCGTATCGATGTTTACTTTGCGTACACCACTCTTGATACCTTTTTGAATTTCTTCTACGGGTACACCATAGGTTTCAGGAATATTACCACCGTTGGCATTGATAATGTCGATCCACTCTTGAGGTACGGAAGAAGAACCGTGCATTACTATATGAACGTTAGGTAGACGACGGTGAATTTCTTCAATTCTGCTAATAGCCAGAATTTCGCCAGTAGGCTTGCGAGTAAACTTATAAGCACCATGGCTAGTACCAATGGCAACAGCCAAAGCATCTACCTGAGTGCGTTCAACGAATTCAACAGCTTCATCAGGATCGGTTAATAGCTGTTCTTTACTCAATGCACCTTCAAAACCATGTCCGTCTTCTGCTTCGCCTTTACCAGTTTCCAATGAACCTAAACAACCAAGTTCGCCTTCAACACTAGCACCTACAGCGTGAGCCACTTTGACTACTTCTGCTGTTACATTGACATTGTATTCAAAACTAGCAGGAGTTTTGGCATCTGCTTCTAAAGAGCCATCCATCATGACGCTAGTAAAACCATTGCGAATCGCAGAATAGCAAGTCGCGGGGCTATTTCCGTGATCTTGGTGCATAGCGATAGGAAGATGAGGATAGCTTTCGGCTGCTGCTAATACTAAGTGGCGTAGAAAATTTTCTCCAGCATATTTGCGAGCGCCACGAGAAGCCTGTAAAATTACAGGGCTATCAGCTTCGTTAGCAGCTTCCATAATGGAGATGATTTGCTCCATGTTATTAACGTTGTATGCAGGAATACCATAACCATTCTCAGCCGCGTGTTCTAAAAGCAAACGCATGGGTACGAGCGCCATATATATTCTCCTAAATTTATATCTGTGTCAAATATTAAGTTTTTAAGAAAGTCAGCGATACACCGACGCTTGCCCTAGTTATTCCGCTTAACAGAATTAATTTAATTGGGTAAAACGGCTTTGGCTGCGCTGACCGCATTTTGCGGTTAAACTTCTTACTTGTCAATCTTAAGATATTTTTTACATCTACACTAATTTAATTTATTAGTTTCTTCTAATCGGGTCATTATTTGGTCTATTTTTTGATAAATTTTATGAATAAAAAATTACGAAATATTAGGGAAAATTTATATCGTTCAAGTCAAACTATTTTTCTAGAACTTTAAAAATATTGACGCAAATAGAATTATCATTTTTGATTGAAATTATTCCTTGCCGACGTAACTTACCCATCAATCTAGTTACGGTGACCCTTGTAGAGCCGATCGCACTACCGATTTGAGCATGGGTGAGAGTATAAGGTAAACAGTAGCTTTGCTCGTTGCCATGACCATATTCTTCTGCTAACAAAGTTAAAAAACTAGTTAGGCGATCTATGGTTCTTCTTTGACCCAAAGCACTAAGCCACAGTAGCTTACGTTGATGTTGATAGCGAAAAGCTTCGTATATTTCTTGGCGAAAATCAGACCAATTGTCTAAATCTTGCCAATATAGCCAAGCAACCTGAGTCTGATCGACATGAGCATAGGCATGAACTTTAAAAGAAGATTGAGTTAGAATTTCAAAGGGTTTCTTCGCGCCAACAAAACCCAAAAAAGTTTCTTCTGAGTCTTCAGAATTGGTTTTTAATGCTCCTATAGTCAAGTTGTTCTCATGCTGCTGAGTTTGAATTTCACTAATTAAACGTACTGCACCTTTGTTAACTAAGTAAATTAATTGTGGACGGGTAGGAATTTGTTCGTCTTTACGAAAAATGCGATCGCGATAATGGGTTTGCGCCCAGTCAACAACATTTTGCCAAGCTAAACTTGAACAAGATTTCTCGGACGAGTGTTCAGAAAATTCCATAGTGGGAGTCAAAGTAGAACATTTAAGGCATATTTGATTTTACATGGATAGTAATGTATCAAAAAACACTTTTTCACATAAGTTTTTTAAACTTCGATTTACAAAAGAAAAAACTTCTATTTCAATCAAAAAGTTATTAAAACAAGAACTACTGCAAATTCTTGATTTATATCAGCAACAAACAAAAGTACAGCTCGATCTCAAATTTATTTCTACCATCCTTGAGCGCAAAATTGTTCTTTTCCAACCTACCCATAGGAAATTATTATCAAAAAGCCAGGGAGATCAATTTTTCTCAAAACCACAACCAACGTCAATTGTATATAGCTGTTCTATTGCTTTTGTCTTAGCTCCTTACTTTTTACTTCCTGCACAAATAATTGCCGAACACTTGTTGAATTTATTGATTTTTGAGCAAAATAATTTTGTGTCAAAATCCTGCTTGAAGTTAAAAGTGGAAATAATTAACTCTGGTTGGATTAATTTTTACCTAGACCAAGGTTTAGCTAGTTGGCTAGAGGAATCATTGGTTTTGTTGAATAATGAGCAGATAAATAAAGATTTTTCGCTAATTAGTCCAAAAGACCATCAGTTAGAGCAAACTACGGCAGATTTGTTTTCAATACAGTATGTTCATGCTCGCTGTTGCTCTTTATTAAGATTAGGAACAAGAGAAAGATTAATTGTGCTCAAAGACGAAAATTTGAGCCATGTAGGTTGGCAGTTAGATATACCTTGGTTAGATGAAAAGCAAAACTTATGGTTCAATCAGGAAGCAGAATATAGCCTGTTGCGTCAGTTGCTAATGGTGAGCGATGCTTTTGAAGCAAAAGCAAACGATTGGATTAAATTAGCTTTCAATCTGGCTAAAACAGTCGAAGTTTTTCTAATAGAGTGTCGTTTTTTAGGATTGGTAAAGCGGGAAATTCCGCAAAAAGCGATCGCTCGCCTGGGATTGATTGCTTTAGCGCAGTATTGGCTACAAAGAATATTAGTCGAAAAACTACACGTAGCAGCACCGACAAGATTATAGCGCGAGATAGAAAATATCTTTTTATTTTAAACTCTGAAACCAAATGCGATCGCCTTCAAAAATCGAGTTTCAGTAAGTCGAATCAGTCGGCTACAGCTTGAGTAATCGCCTTATTCAGCCAACAGCAAGAGATAATAATTGTACTTAACTTAATTTTTGTCTACTCTTAATGTCTTTTGACAATCTCTGCAAGCTGCTATCGGAAAAATATCCTGCTAATTTCGCTAGCTGGGTTTTAGGAACCCCCCAAACAAACGTCGAAGTTCTTAAAACTGAACTGAGTATTGAACCTGTACGCGCTGATTACGTTACCTTCTTGCAGCTAGAGGAGCGTATTTTACACCTAGAATTCCAAACCCGACTCCAATCAACGCCACCATTACCTTTGCGAATGCTTGATTATTGGGTGCGTTTGTATCGATTGTATCGCTTACCTATTACTCAAGTTGCAGTCTTATTGCTTCCTCCATCCTCAGAAATCGTCATCGAAACGGCTTTTGCTGTTGAAACTACTCGTCACGAATATCGGGTAATTCGACTTTGGGAAGAAAATCCCGACTTGTTTCTTAATGATTCAGCCTTATTACCTTTGGCACCATTAGCTGCTGCAACCCAGCCTCAAGAATTATTACAAAGAGTTGTTGAGCGAATTGACCAATTAGAGGTTGCCAAAAAAGCGGAAATATCAACTTATACTCAAATTATAGCGGGATTAAAATATAATAAAGATCTGGTACAACGGCTGTTTCAGGAGGGAGTTATGCGCGAGTCAGTAATCTATCAGGAAATTCTCAGAGAGGGAAGACAGGAGGGAAGACACGAGGGAAGACAAGAAGGAGAGAGATCACTCGTCCTGCGTTTATTAACTCGAAAAGTAGGTGAATTGTCTCAAGAGTTACGCGATCGCCTTAATAATTTATCCTCAGAACAGTTGGAAAATTTGGGGGAAGCATTACTCGATTTTCAAGCAATGGATAATTTAGAGACTTGGTTAAATCAAGCAAATATTAAGCCCCATGGTCTGTGACCCATTAAAGCGACTGTCGAGGGCGCGCAGTAGAGGCGACGCGGTGAAGCAGTTGCGGTGGTGAGACACTTACGTTGCGGGTCTATAACCCGTTGCGAGACACCCTCAGCAGTCGCTCATGGGGGAAACCCCCAAGACCGCGCTGCTTCGCAAAACCGTTGAGGGGGTTCCCCCAGTTGAGGTACCTGCGGGGAGTACCCCTTGGTTGTCGAGGGCGAGCAAAGTGTCGAAAGGGTTTTCCGGCATAAGCAAACTGAGGAAAAACTCCGCGTCGCCGTCAGGCGCAAGGGAATGCTTTCCGATGCTGAACCCTTTAGGGGCTATATGCGGACAAGTCCTTTGTTTGCTCAAAAACGGCTTCGATAGCTGTTGACTAGGCTAGATTTTTTGTAGAAAAGCTTCTACTTCTTGGGCAGTGGGTTGGGCAGCGATCGCACCAGATTTGGTAGTAGTTAAGCCCCCAACGGCACAAGCATAGCGGACAATTTTTTGAGCAACCTTGGGGCTATTCAGCCTTTGCATACCTTGCAAACACAATTGATGAACCAAGCCTGCCAAAAAAGCATCTCCTGCCCCAGTAGTATCCTTTACTGATACCTTAATCGGTTTTACAGTCCCTTCATTGTCACTGATACAGTAGCTAACCTTAGCATCACCATTGCTGACTAAAACCCCTTCAACAGAGTCAAGACGAGCAGAAATTGCCCCTGCATCAGCCGTGTCAAATAACCACTGTGCCTCTTCCTCGGCTAGCTTGAGAAAATCTACATATTGCCACAGTTCTTTGATTAAGGGTAGTGCCTCTTGTTCATCTAGCCAAAACATCGGTCGCCAATTAACATCCAAAACAATCTTAAGGTGATATTTTTCTGCCAATTCTAGGGCGCGAAATACGGCTGCTCTAGTCTGGGGATAAGCTAGCTCTAAAGTACCCAAAACTAGATATTCAGCCTCCAAGAATAACTCTGGAGGTAAATGTTGAGCTTGCAGATAGGCATCAGCAAACCGATCTGGTTTCTTGTCGCCAAAGCCAGCAAAAGTGCGATCGCCTTGAGCGGTACGAGTGACGTATACTTGCCGAGTCGGAGCTTGCTCACTATATTGAATGCCAGAAGTATTAACTCCTATAGACTGAAGCAATTGAACTAGTTCTTCACCCCGAGTATCTTTGCCTACGCAGCCAACAAAAGCCGAAGGAGTTCCCAATTTAGTCAAGGCACAGGCAACATTAGCAGGTGCGCCTCCTGGATAAGGAGTCCAAGATGTAACTTCGGACATCGACTTTCCAAGCTCGTCAGCAAGACAATCAAACAATATTTCCCCTAAACATATAACTCTAGCAGGGCGACGGGCGATCGCTTTATTATTCAACTTGCTTCCTCAATACGTACCAGTTCTCTTTCTTAATTTTCAGGGTATCGTTTATTGAAAACAAGAGTCTTTAGGAAAGTTTAATTTTCTGGCTGCTTTCACTGTTATCTTTATTTTGTTTTATGAAGTAAAAGTTTTGTTGGCTGTCGGTCATTTTTGGTCATTGTTTATTGATAATTATTATAGTTCGCCTCTAATGTCTTCAACTACTCCATCTCGTAATACTACCTCTACGTTTAGTTTTCTAACTAGGTTATCGCCTTTTTCTAGACGGAAAAAGCTTTCCATTTGAGCTTGAACTACCTCTTGGTCTAAATCTAATAGCTGAATCTGCTGTAGCTGCTGCAAAAAGTTATTTTTCTTTTCTAGCATCTCTGCTTTTTTTTGGTTAACTTGCCCCTGAATATTTTCTACCTGTTTTTTCATCTGAAGGCTAGCAGGATCTTGGGCTTGCCTAGAAATCTCTTCAATTGTTCTTCTGCCCTGCATTTCTAACTGCTGCATTTGCTGGTCTAGCTGAGTTACTTGCTGTTGTAACTGTTGATTTACTTCTTCTTTCCACTGAGCCGTTACTATTGCTTTGACGGTGACAGGGCGTTTTAAAAGCAAGCTAGCATTTGTATAATCCATGATTTCGACTCCTTCTTAAATTCTCAAATTTTGATTGCAGCTTAAAGATTGCAGGCAGTTTCTTAGTCTAGCTAAGTCCTATTCCTGAATTTTAATCTTTTTAGTTGTACCCTAAAAAATTGCTTTTAGATGGTTTTTTGGGAAATTATTCTTTAGTTAGTAAACATCTCGTTAATTAAACTCTGATATTTTTCTTGCACAACAGGGCGCTTGACTTTTAAGGTTTGGGTCATGGTGCCATCTTCTTGAGAAAAAGGCTTGATAACAAAACGAAAATCAGCAACACGATCATCTGAACGATAACCTGGGCGGTTTTTAACCTCGCGATTTAACTCATTACGGTATAAATCGGCAATCGCAGGTTTAGATAAATTACTTTGTGTCACTTCTTGGGGGGAACTATCTTGATTCGGAAGATGTAAATCCAATTTTTGTTCTGTTATCCACTGTTGCAGGGTTTCTAAGTTAGGCACGATTAACGCCCCCAAAGCTCGTTGATCCTGACCAACCAGCATAATTTGGTCAATATAAACGCTACGGACACAGGCATCTTCAATCGGTTGAGGTTCAATATTTTCGCCATTGCTTAAGACAATAGTATCTTTAGCCCTGCCCGTTAGCACCAAATCATTATAGGGAGTCAAACAACCCAAATCACCACTATCAAACCAACCGTCAGCATCAATTGCCTTAGCTGTAGCTTCTGGGTTTTTATAGTAGCCCTGCATTACCTGACTACCACGAATTAAAACCGAACCCGTTGACCCCTGGGGCAATTTTTGGCGAGTTTTGGGGTCAATAATTTTGATCTCCGTTTCTGGTAAAGGCTGTCCCGCTGAACCTCTAATATTATGTTTGGGAGTACGGGCATTGGTGATGGGCGAAGTTTCGGTTAATCCATAACCGACAAAGACATCAATACCCACGGTTTGATAAAAATCATCAAGGTATTTAGCTAAAGAACCACCACCGCTACATACAGCTTGAATATTGCCCACCCCAGCGCGAATTTTGCCATATACAAGCTTGTCTGCTAGGGCATGAACGGGATAGAGAGAAGCTGCTTTTAATTTGGCAAGCGATCGCTCTGTAGCAGAAGAATTAAAATGTTCTAAGCTAGTATTCTCAGCAATTCGTTTTGCCATAATGTATTTTTCTGACTGCTTGAGAAAAAATTTAACTAACTTTTGTTGCGACTTTGATTGTTCACCTAAAAGCTTTTGCACACCATCGTATAGCGACTCCCAAAGACGAGGTACACCAACCATATAGGTAGGCTGAAATTTTTTTAAATCTTGCTTAAAGTAACGGATGCTAGTGTAAATTTGTGTTGTCCCATGAGTTAAGAAAAAATATTCCCCAGCCCGTTCGTAGGCGTGCCAACTAGGGAGAATAGAAAGAGTTATGTCCCCTGGTTGAGGTTGAAATACAGTTTTAATGTAGTTGACCTGATGTAATAAATTGCCATGACTTAGCATTACTCCCTTAGGTTTTCCTGTCGTGCCAGAAGTATAAAGTAAAGTTGCCAGAGTATCTTTATTTTGCTCAACAGGCTCTAGCTGTCTAGCTTTGCCCAATTCCATCAACTGCGTAAAGTTAATAATTTTAATCTGCTGTTCATCGCCTGGTGTCTCGTCGCTTAACAAAACAACTAGCTTAATAGGTAAATCTGCCAAGTTTGAGCTTAACTTGTCCAGAGTTTTCAAATTCTCGACTATTAGACTGTTGCTATCGCTATTTTCTAAAATATACGTTAGTTCTTGCTGTTCTGCCCCAGAAGAACGCACTACATCTACCGCCCCTGCCATCATAATTCCCTGATCGGCAATAAACCAACGGGGGCTATTATCGGCAAACAAAGCAATCTTATCTTGGGGCTGAATGTTTAAAGCCTGTAAACCACTAGCAAACTGCTGAATCTGCTGATGCAACTCTTGATAAGTGATAATAACTTCTGGTTTAGCGTGGGGATCTTTTAACGCGACAGTATCGCCAAACTTTTCGGCTGTTATCTTCCATACGTCAGGTAAAGAATCAAGATTAATATAGTCAAAGGCGATTTGTTTAGCTGCTGTATTCATAATTATCTGTTTATTTAATATTGCTTTTTCTAAGAATAAACCTAATGATAATCACTGAATAGAGATTATCATCTCTAAAGCAGGCAGTTTAATGTTTGCCATAGGACAATGAATTGAAAAAGTTGAACAGTTTTTACTTCAAACGAGAACGTTTTTCAAAAGCGGAAGCTCCAAGCGAAGCGAAGGTAACTAGTGCAATGGCAACAAGGGCGCGAAGCTCTAATTTTTCTCGCAGAATAATAAAACCCAAAAAAGCTGCAAATGCTGGTTCTATACTCATCAGCACACCAAAAACACGAATGGGAAGTTTTTTTAGTGCTTCGAGTTCAAAAGTATAGGGAATTGCTGAAGAAAGAATGGCGATCGCTATTCCTGCTGCTAAAAACTTGGGTTCAAGTCTGGTCAAACCTCCAGATAATATGCTTAGTGGTAAAAGTCCCAATGTTCCCACTGCCAATACTGCCGACATCAACCCTAGTCCATTCACATCAGCAAATACTTTGCCTATTTTGGCAGATAGCAAAATATATGTACCCCAAAAAAACGCTGCCAACAAAGCTAAAGCCACACCAAGAGGATCGAGAGAAGATCCTTGTGTTGGGGCTAACAAGAAAATTCCTACTGCTGCGAGCAATATCCAAAGCAAGTCCAAAATTCTACGGGAATTAGCGCAAGCAACGCCTAAAGGCCCAATAAATTCTAAAGTGACGGCAATACCTAAAGGAATACGCTCAATTGCCCCATAAAAGCTCAGATTCATGGCTGCCATGCTCAAGCCAAACAAAATCATGAGTAAATAGTTGGCAAGAGTGTAACCTTTTAGCTGAGGTCTTTGCAACAGTAATAAAGCGATCGCTCCTAGACCAATCCTTAAAAGCACTGTAGTGGTTGGTCCTATTTCTTGAATGATAGTTTTGGCGAATGCCGAACCTAGTTGAGTTGAGACTATAGATACCAATACCAAAATATTAGGAGGCGGTAATGCTAAATTTGGCTTTAGCTTGGGCATAAAACCTCTGTAATCTGAATGATTTGTTTGACATGGCTGCAAAAAAGCATCCCTCTCTAAAATAAAGCTTTTAGAGAGGGATAGTTACTTCGTTGTCCAAGCTCAAATCTTTTTTAACTGCTTCAATCAAAATTTTGCTCAAGACTATTATTTAGTAGACTTGGACGTAAACAAACCTACTATTTACTACTTACTACCTACTACCTAAGCAAAGCGATATTAATTAACCGTATAGGTAATCTCTTCTACTTCTCCAGGTGCGCCTAAAACCTTTTGCTGCTCGTTATTAAAGCTAATAGCTACTCCTCCAGCATTACCTGCTTTAATTGTCACTTCTTTTTTGCCAGTCCATTGACGCTGTGTACCCTGGGGTAAAGTCCCCTCAAAAGCAAGTTTTCCGTCTACCATAACTTTGAGCCAACAACGCTCTTGTAAATTAATACCGACGCTGACTGAATTAGAATCAGTTGATTGAGAAACAAATTGAGGAACAGATTGAGGCTTCTCTGTTTTGAGAGGATTTGCAGATTGCGTCACTTCAGCATCCAAAGTAGGTTGTTCTTCAGGTGCTTGATTAATAATTACTGGACGTTCTACCAGCATCGTAATCCCTTTAACGGATACAACTACCAGAAAAACATAGAGTAAGTATAAATGAAGCGATCGCAATTGAAAATTAAACCCGTATCGACGATTAGCTTTAGGACTAGCAGTATCTACTACGTTTAAGTCAGCAGATGGTGGAGCAACAAAATTTACTTCCTCAGCATCAATCTCCTGAGCAAATTTGGCGACCAAGGCTTGAACATAAAAAGCTTCGGGTAATTCTTCTAGATCCCCAGTCTCGATAGCTAACAAAAGCCGTTTACCAATTCTGGTATTAGCTGCTACAGTATCTAAAGAAATATTTTTAGCCACACGAAGATTATGTAGTTTAATACCTATGTCTTGAAGTTGTTTTTGCTGCTCGGCATTAAGATTATTGTTGTTCATATCACTGCGCTCCCAGGCTGTGCAGCTACTTTTAGAGTTAAATTACTAGAACTTTTGAGAAAGTTAATTTCTGCCTGTTCTAAACGTCTATATTTGCCTTGGGGAAGTTCCACATTGCAAGATTTTAGAGTTATCGAACCAATTACCGTGCGGTGTAGCTTTTGCACTTGATAACCAAGTTTTTCGGCTACACGGCGTATTTGGCGATTTCTTCCTTCTGTTAAAATTATCTCTATGATTTTTTGTGATTGATTATGCTCTAGCTGTGTAATTTTGGCAGGCAAGGTTTTTCTGTCATCCAACATAATTCCTTTACGCCACAAAGACAAGTCTTTTTGCCTTGGAGAACGATCCAATTCAACAACATAAGTCTTGGGTAAATGGTAACGGGGATGAGTCAAACTAAGAGTTAACTCGCCATCATTAGTCAAAATTAAAGCACCGCTAGAGGCAAAATCCAATCTACCTACTGGATGAATTCCTGTTCCCTGTTTTAGTTTTGCAGGTAATAAATCAATGACGGTAGGGCGATTGTGGGGGTCAGAACAAGTACAGACTACTCCTGGTGGTTTATTCAATAGTAAATAAATTAATTGAGGGCGATCGGCCATCTTAAGAGGCTTTCCATCTACATATAAGCTATCCGTAGCTAGGTCAACTTTGTCTCCTACTTTAGCTATTTGACCGTTGACCTGGATTCTACCTGCTAAAATCATTTTTTCTGCTTTGCGTCGCGAGGCAATACCCCATTGGGACAAAACTTTTTGAACTCTTTCAGCCATAGAGAGATTTTCCTACCAGTATGTAACTTTTAATTTTACAAAAAAAGATAGTTGTCTCTCCAAGCATATGAGCCAGTTTATAAGCTAGTTATATATTGCCCAAAAAAAATGATAAAGTATCAGTCGCTCACAAAAATATAATCGTCTAATTTTTAAGCTAAGTTTTCTGCAAACACTTAAGATATAAAGTGATTAATAAAATATTATCTACGGCAGTTAAGTTTTATTTGCGATCGCAAGTTTCCCAGGTAAAAGATCTAAAGGTAAAAATTATTGGTAAAAATAGGCAAATTCTCAAAGGCTATATTCCCCAAGTCTTGCTTAGTTGCGATCGCGTTATATATCAAGGGCTGCACTTAAATCAAGTTGAAGTTAAAGGAGCTAATATTGGCTTTAATTTACCAGAAGTTCTCAAAAACAAACCTTTTCAACTTTTAGAGCCAATCGTAGTAGATGTTAAATTGAGCATCAACTCTGGGGATCTGCAATCCTCTTTGACTTCGCCTTTATTACAAAGTGGATTAACAGATCTGTGGCGGATGATCGCACCAAAGCAACAAAATCGAGCTATCTCGGAAATTAAATGGCAATCAATTGCGATTGTGAAGCTAGCCGTTTGCGAAGCAAGTCCGAAGGACTCAGGCATCGCTGAAGGACTAACTCTATTAGGAAGCTATCAAGATAGTAACAATAAGACAAATAAGCTTTATTTGTTTACGGGGATCAAGTTACTTGATACTCATACTCTTTATTTATCACCTGTCAAAATTGATAGTCAAATAACCCAATTCAAACAGCACGACCATCAGCTAGAAATTTACTTAGGAAAAGACGTGTCAATAGAACAACTAGAAATTGAATCTGAGCAAATATTATGTTCGGGTAAAATAACAATTAACAATTAACAATTATCAATAGGACTTACGTACTCGCCCCCTTCGGATGGGTGTGGAATAAGCTTCTTAGACAGAAGCATTTCCACCCACCCTAAATCCCCCAAGGCGAGCGACCCCCTAAAGGGTTCAACAGTTTGCTCAACGGGGGAAACCCCCGCAACGCAACTGTCTCACCGCGTCGCCGTCAGAGGTCAGACCCCGCGTCGTCCGAAGGCGCAAGGGAATGCTGACCTAGCAAGGGAATGCGCGAGAGGGGGACTTTTAATTCTTGTTCCCCCAGATTTGGGGGGCTAGGGGGGCAAAACTCGTTAAACTGCGTAAGTCCTAATCAATTACAAAAGACTTCTCCGCGTATTCATGCCATCGACGTTGATGCCATTCGGCCACATAAGGATTGACAACAAACTTAGGCTGCTCTCCAGCCTGGACATCAATACGTAGAAAAGAATAAGGTCTTTTTGTATTTTTACCTTTACCATTGCGTCCAATAAATAAATGAGACTGCCCTATCGGTTTAGAATCGAGAGCGTCATCTTGAAATAACACCGCACCTTCTCTTCTTTGACGACGCAAACTATGACCGCTTCCACCACAGACAATCCAGTCGGTATATGAATCAGCGTAACCTGTATCTTTAGTGTACAAATGCTCCATACAGTGAGCGTGACCTGATAAAACTAAATTTACTACAGATTTGCCTGGCGGTAATTCTCCTATATCTTTAACCACGTTATCAAATACCTGACGCAGGCGATCGCGAATTGCTATAGTTTGTCCCTGATTCCATTTTGTAGCTTCGGTAACATAGGGAGGATGATGAAAAAAAACAATTCTGCCTCGTACAGATTCATCCTGCCAAGATGCGATCAAGCTATCTCTAAACCAATCTAATTGTTCCCAATCAGTTGCTTGTTGCACTTGATTTAACTGCTTTTCTATATCTCTTTGGCTTTCGGCAATATACTCTAATTTAGCGTAGTAATCATCCATCTGTTCGGCATCTTCATAGTTATTGGGATCGAGCTTGTCCATTGCTGCCTGGATCTCTTGTTCTCGCTTGTCTAACTCACCTTGACGCTCTAATAGTTTGACTCTTTTATTTTTTCCTGCTTCCGTATCAGGAATCGCTAAAGGCTCATTAAAAGTATTGGAATCCAAAGCAAAAAAATCAATTCCACCATAGCGAAAAGTATAGTAACGATTGGGCAAACGAGTAAATTTGCCTGGTTGATAGTTTAAACAGCGATCGCCCTGGTGTTTGGCTATATAGTGATTATCTAAATGCTGTTTTAAATTAACCGTACCTTTAATATCTAATAAATAGTCTAGAAACGCCCTGGCATAAGCATTTCCTTGTTCTGAGCCATGCCAACCCACATCTAAATCTAATCTGCCTCGCAGCAATCGACGTGGCAACCAGGTAGTCTGAAAAAAGATGCCATAAAGAAAAGGTAAATCATAATAGTCATGATTACCTGGAACAGGGAAAAATGGTAATTTAAACGTTAAGTCATCGTATCTAAGATGTTGGGAATTTTCTCCGCCAACTAAAAACTCTTGATAAGGATTAATAAAATTATTATGATAATATTCGCTAGAGCCAACTTGATAGACCAGATCTCCCGTATGCAGAATAAAACGCGATTGCTGATGTTCTAGCATCATCTCGGCAATTTTACGTTGGGGGTGATGCTTTAAGTGTGAGCCACAGCCACTATCACCAATTACTAAAAAAGAAAATTGAGGATTATCTGTATCCTCCTCGTCGATTACTAATTTAGTTTGAGCGATCGCCTTTTCTTTAAATAGAGATTCTTGCCAACGCACTCTACGCTTCATCTGGTCTATCTTGACCGATATTTCTGGGTCTGAGACAAATTCAAATTTCATATAGGGTTGTGAAATATTTCAAGCTCAAGTTAAGCAGAAGCTAAATTAGACTCTTGATAGGTGGGAAAATCAGTATAACCTTCGGCATCAAAAGAATACCAGATAGACATCTCTGCCTCAGAATTGAGTTCCCAATTGTTAGCAAAACGAGCAACTAAATCGGGATTGCTAATATATGGTCTACCAAAGGCAATTAAGTCGGCATCTCCAGAGGCGATCGCTTTTTCTGCCGAGTTGCGATCGTAACCACAGTTACCCATCAGCACCCCATCGTATACCTTTCTAAATTCTGTCAGGGTCATTGGTTCGCCTAACTCATGAAATCCAAAAGCTAAACCATCTAATAAATGTATATACGCCAATCCATAGCTGTTTAACTGTTGCGCTACATAAGTAAAAGTCTCGCGGAAATCTGGTGAACCCATATCGTTGTAGTTGCCGTTGGGGGAAAGTCTGACTCCCACGCTATCAGCATTGTAGACAGTTAATACTGCCTCCACGATTTCTTGTAAAAAACGATAGCGATTGGCAATACTTCCACCATATTTATCAGTGCGCTGGTTGGTTTTGGACTGCAAAAACTCATCTATCAAATAGCCATTTGCACTATGTATTTCTACCCCATCAAAGCCAGCTTCTTTGGCATTAGCTGCTGAGGTGCGGTAATCTTCCACTACTTGAGAAATTTCCGCAGTTTCTAAAGCTCTAGGAGTTTCATAGGGTTGTTTGCCATTGGGCGTGTGAGACTCCGACCCCTCAATTTTAATTGCCGAAGGGGCAACAGGAAGCTGGTTGTTTTCTTGGAAACTGCTGTGAGAAGATCTTCCTGTATGCCATAGTTGCAGAAAAATTGGTGTGCCTTTAGCGTGTACAGCATCAACTACCTGTTTCCACGCTTGGGTTTGTTCTGCTGTATAGATTCCAGGACTATGTTGCCAACCATTAGCCTGTTTGGAAATGGTTGTAGCTTCAGTAATAATCAACCCCGCACCCGCTCGTTGAGCGTAATATTCTGCCATCAAAGCATTAGGTATCCTGTCTGCACCAGCACGAGAGCGAGTCAAAGGAGCCATAACCACGCGGTTATTTAAAGACAGACTTCCAAGATCGAAAGCATTGAGGAGATGAGGGACGCTGGTTGTATTCATGGTCAATAATTAATTAAATTTAGTACATTTTGCTAAGGGTAAATAGTCTTTCGCCCTTTTAGAATTAACGGTAACTTTAACGTTGATAAGTTCCTACTAGTCTGGCTTGTGCTGTTACCGAATCGGCGATCGCATTTAGTAATTCTTCTCGATTTAATCCTGCCTTGAGGTTTAAAGATTTATCCAAAGCATAAAGCCAGAAGTAATAGTGATGAACACCGTGTCCTGATGGAGGTGCAGCCCCTGTATAACCTTTGCTACCAGAACTGTTAACCCCAGCGGTAAATAGATCTCCCCCAGCTTCTTCTATTTCGGTAATGTCGGCGGGAATATTGTAAACAACCCAGTGAGTAAATCCCCAAGGTAAAGGTGCATCAGGATCGTGACAAATCAATGCAAGCTGTTTAGTTTCTGGCGGTATTTTGCTCCACTGTAAAGCAGGGGAAACGTTTTCTCCGTCACTAGTATAGCGTTGGGGGATCTGTTCTAAAGCTGCAAAAGCAGGACTACTAATTTCTAGGTCTTTTAATCTTAATTTCATTGGCTGATTACTGATTACTTAATACGGTGGGCAAATTTAGTCGGCGGAAATGCGTCGTTGCACGGCGCATATTCCACGCCGAGTGTTTCACTTTTAATGTATATTGACACACTTGGTTTTTAGTTTGCCCATCCTACGTTGCTTTTAGGAGCAAATCTTTTTAACGCTGGCTAAAATTTTTGTCTCCTCCCACCAAGCTTTTAACTTAGGCGTGGTAGCCGTAACAGATGCAAACTGTGGTGTTTGTTCGAGATAAACAAAAATTGGGATTAAATAAAAATCAGCAATGCTAATCATGCTGCCGACAAGGAAAGGACTACCGACACATAAGTCTTCAATTGCTTCCAAGGCTTTTTGAGTTGGCGCGATCGCTTTTTGTACTGCTTCTTTGTCGGTTTCACCTCCCTGACTAGGGACAATCAGGTTTTGAATTACAATTGTGCCAACGGCAAGTGTATAAAGATAGTTATCAATGATTGCCATAATTTGCAGCATTTTAGTTTGCATCAAAAGGTCAGGAGGCGCAAACTTACCTTTAGCTAGCTTTTGGTTAATGTAATAGGTAATCGCTGCTGTTTCGTAGATTGTTATACCGTCTATTTCTACCGTAGGCACTTTGCCAAAAGGATGTTTAGTTAGATATGCTTCTGTTTGGTTATCGCCATTAAAAATACCAATATCTTTCAATTCATAGTCATTAATATTAGCTTCTGCTAGCAACAGTCGCACAGTGCGGACATAGGTACTTTGAGGCGTACCGTAAAAAGTTAGACTGGGCATAGTTGATAAAATCTATTAGTAGTAGGATCAGTGATAGCAAGAAAACATATTTATTTTAAGAAATAAGTAATAAATATTGCTACTTCTAGCTTAAATTGCTATTAAAAACGAGATTCAAATTCAATTAAGGCTCTACTATTATCTTGGAAATCACTAGAACCTCGAAGCACAAAATTATTGTTAAGGCGATAACGAAAACCATACTGAGCGCGAATATCGGTATTGAGAACTTTCAGTACAGAAAAGGAAAAATTATCAATCAAGTCAAAAGCAAGTTCTCCTGCTAGCCCTTCATTGCGATCGTTATCTCTATTTTCATCAATGATTTGGGTGGGAAAAAGACGTAACTCGCCAATGGGAAAAAGGTTGTTAAATTCTCCGTTGAGGCTACCAAAAAGGGCTGAACCAGCCAAGGTAGCTAACCCTAAAGTACCGTTACTATTTCCCAAAGCTTCTACCACTCCACCCCCCAACAAAGCAGCGATTTCAGCTTGACTACGGGGAGGACTACTAGTAAGTTCAATTTTATTATTGCTAATTTGACTAGCAAGTCCTTTGACCTTGGCAGAAATTCTCACGGTTTCTAGCGTTCCCACATTAAAAGCTTCAGGAATTTCTGTCGGCAATATTTCACTAGGAACTTGTCTTTGTCTGGTTTCTAGGGCTGAACCAGTAAGCAGTACGTCTACAAAAGGATCGAGACCATTATTATCAGAAAAACGAGCCGTATTTTGATAGTCTCTAGAAAGATTAAGTTGAGTCGTAAATAAATTTACCTGACCACGTTTTAAATTGATCGTGCCTTCGGGACTAGGCTCAAGAAAAGTGCCATTAATATTTAGATTACCTGTAGCCAAAAAGGTAAAGATTGGCGGTTGGCTAATTTGAATATCTTCTCCCAACTGTAGCTTGAGATTATTATATTGAGTTACGGCTGCTATACCTTGCGTTGATGCTGCACGTTGATTAATTGCATTGGTTTTTTGCTCAATATTAATATTGTCTACATTATCTACCGTCTTGTTTTGCTCATCTCCACTATCTAAAAAGATCGTACCGTCAAATAAAGTTAGATTGCCAGCAAGGCTAGGTTCTGTAGCTTTGCCCAATATTTGTAGTTTTCCCTTCACTCCTCCGTTGTATAGCTTGGGTACATCTAGTTTGATATTGCTAAAATCAATGGTGAGCGGATTTTGAACAACATTCTTACTAAAAGGAATTGTTCCCGCAGCGAGAATTTGACCTCCACCAAAATCTCCTTCAAAACTATTAACGCGGATATTATCCAAATCAAAAAAGATTTTACTATTAATATTAGTAATTAAGTTTTTAGGTAAGCTTTTAGCAGCAACAGTACCATTATTAATAGTAGCCGTACCTTGAGCAACTAATTTTCTGGGCAAGTTTTGTTGGGCATCGAGAATTCCCGAAATGTCTAGGGCAATTTCTCCCTGACCATCAATCCACTTTAACTCTCCCCCAGAAAATATATCTAATAAAGCCAAACCTTTATTTTTGACGTTTAACTGTAGTTCAAGGCGATCGCTGTCTGGTTTAGCTTTGGCAAAGGGTAGCTGATAAGGAATGTTGCCTTTAATGGTTAAAGGATCTGCGTTTTCGGCAATAATGCTGCTAGCAAAAAAGTTCAAGCGAGCATCTTGATAGTTAAAACTGCCTTTGGTGGTTTGAATCGAAGTGTCATTTAAAGAAGCATTATCAATGGTGATTTCTCCCCTTGCTTGAGGTTCATCGGTTGTTCCAGCGATACTGGCACTGGCGTTGATTAAGCCGTTTAAGCCTAATTGTGGAGGTAAAGAAAATAACTGCTCAATTAATTTAACAGGAACTTCTACTAGTTTAAACTGTCCTGACTGAGTTTTGCCCCCAAACGTGCCTGTGAATAAAAGAGTAGGAGTGGATGTTCTGTTTTTATTTTTAGCTTTGTCTTTGACAATATTATCTTCAAGCTGAATTGAAATCGGCAGCAGAGTCAATATTCCTTGTTTAAAATTACCCTTGGCAACAACTTTTTCACCGACTAAATTACCCCATCGCCATTTTTTACCTAAAAATTCAAACTGAGAATCTAAGCCATTACTTAAAGAGCCTGACACATTAATTTTGCCATCGAAACTCCCTCTGAGATTTCTAATTGGCGGAATCAAAGCACTTTGCTGTTGTTTCTTTAAATCGGCTAGCCAAGCTTGAATCGCTGATAGTAACTGTAGCTGTTCGATTACAGGAGCATCTTTTAAGCCTACGTCAAATATTGGTTGCTGATTAGATAGGGTGGGAGGCTGATATAAATCTGCTGCGTTGGCGTAGATGCGATCGCTGAAAATACGGCTAAAATCGGTCAATTCAAAAATTTGCAGTGCCACCAAAATATCTTGGATCTTTCCTCCGTCAATGGCAACTTGACCATCAACGTCAATATCATCAGGCTTTTGAGTCAAACTTCCTTCAAGCTTATAAACGCTGTTTCTTTGCTGAAATTCAGCATCCTGGATGGCAAAATAATTATCTGCATATTGAAAATTTCCCTGAAGGCGATCGCCTCTGATACTTGCCAAAGCGGGGTTGTCGATGACGACGTTTTTGCCTGAAGTCGCCAGGGTAGCAAGATTTAAGCTAAAATCTCCTGATAATTTGCCATCTACAGTTTGAGTCGCTACATTGTCGGGGATTTTGAAATCCTTGCTTTTAACTACTGCGGCTTTAAGCAGTTTTAAAGGAATATTTTGGGTGGTAAATTCTAGGGTTTCTTGGTTTCCTTCTCCTTTAACGGATATATCGTCATGGGCGATCGCAAAAGCTTGAGGCGAAAAATTGCGATCTAGAACTAGCTCAATCTTATCCAAAGCCTGGGGTTCAGAACCAAAGTCTTCTCCACTCGGCAAAAAAGGTGTAGTTAAAACTTCATCTAGCTTTAGGTTGACTCCTGTTTTGGGCGATATTTGCACATTTCCTGCCAAAAAAGGGTCAAACTCAATATTTTCTACTTTAAAGTTTCTTAGACCCAAATCACCAGCAATATTCATAGCAGAAGGAATCCCGCTAATTTGTCCTGAAAACTCACCTCTTCCTGAGTAGTCTAAATTAGCTGCCCAGCTAGGCAGAGGTAAGCGCAACTTTCTGATGTCGATCCATCGCGCTTGGGCAACTTTAAACTCAAAATAATTTACTGCTGCCAATTTATCGGCAATATCACTAAAAAATGACTTGTCTAGTACGATATACCCTTTGGCATCTAAACCATCTCCTTTTGCCTGTAGCACATCTAACCGCTTGCCATCCCAAGCTACGTTAGCCCCTAAAGGTTGTTCTAAGAGATCGATTCCTTCGCTAAAGGTCAAATTTCCTTTGGCTGCGACGGCAGTAGGACTAAGGTTGTCAACTTTACCTGTAACTTCTAGCTGTCCTCCCAGTTGTCCAGTGAGCTTTAAATCATCCGACTTGGGATCGGCAAAAAGGCTTAGATCTACTCCCTGGGGCAGTACAGAGGCTTTGAATTGACCATTGGCGATCGCCAGCTTGTTCGCCTCAAAAACTCCTTGGGGTAAGGTTAAACTACCTTTACCGTTGGCTCTAATTCCTTCTGGAGTAATATTATCCGTAGTTCCTGCTAGCTTAAGTTTACCGTTAACCAAGCCTGCAAACTGATCGGGTGTGCTAGAACTCAATTGTTTAAGCTTAAGGTCAATTCCTCGAACGTTAGCTGTCCAATCTCGATCGACTATTTTTAAGTTATCTACCTTGACTTGACCTTTAGCTAAAGCTAAATCACCAAAGCCATCGATCAAAGTCTGAGGTTGAGCATCATCAGGAATATTCCCCGTCAGATAAAAGTCACCGCTAAGGTTGTCATTAAACTCATTGGGCAAATCAGGAAATAAACGCTGTAGTTTTAAATTCTTAGTTTTAGCATTTACTTTCCAGTTACCGTCGGCGATCGCAATTTTAGGTAAAGCTACTCTACCTCCAACGGTACTTAAATCAGCCTTACCTCTAGCTTTAATTTGATTCAAATTGCCCAGATCTTTTGTGCCTGAGACTTTAAACACGCCATCAATCTGTCCTTTAGCAATAGTAGGTGTGCTGCCTTTACCAAAGGGTAAGCTGCCAAATTCTACCCGTGATGTTGTTAGCTTAGATGTCCATTTACCCTGGTCATAATCTAAGTTATTTACTTGAACTACGCCGTTACCCAAAAGAAAATTAGCGTTGCCATCGCGAAATTGCAGAGTGGACAAGTCTCCTGCTTGGGCAGATATTTTGGTAGTACCTGAAATTAAACCAATATCTACAGGTAACTTATTATTATAGGCTCTGGCGATCGCTTTACCTGAGACGTTCTTTGCCGAAACATTAAAATCTAGGTTTTGTGCGCCGTCTAGCTGTAAATTGCCATTACCCTCAATTTTGCCTCCAGTTTTAGGCAGGCTAGTAAATTGCTTTACTGATAAATTTGTACCGACTATTTCAAGATTGGCATCAATTTTTTTAAAATCTACTTTATCGATACGACTAGGACTAGCAGTAGCGATATCAAGCTGCACTACAGGATTGTCTAATGTTCCTCTAACTTTGGCGTTACCTTTTATTTTGCCTTTGATTGGTACTGGTGTATTTAACTCTAAAGCATCAATTACCTTTTTGGCTTTTACAGGTTCGATCTTAGTATTAATTTGATAATTTCCCTTGTCTGCTAGATTGAGTGAACCAGAAGCTTTCCCTGATACCTGACCAAACTTAGTGGCAATATTATTTAATTCAATTTTTGTACCTGCAAAAGAAACCTGACCGTTACTATGACTAAAAGGTTTAACTAAATTAGGAATTTGCAGACTAACATTATTTAAATTTAGCTTTCCCTGTAATTCGGGAATAGGAGCTTTGGCTAAGGTTACGCCAATTTTGCCGTCAATATTTCCTTGATTTAATTCAATCGGTAAAGCCAACAAATTACTTGTCTCAGAAGCATTTAGGTGCTGTGCTAATACAGATAGATTGATGATATCTGTTTTACTATTTCCTTGACCATCAACGGTAAATTTTCCTCCTTTTACCAACTGCGCCACAGCATTGAACTGAATTATCTCGTTGATAGGGCGAATAACAACCCGATTTATGTCGGCGGTAACGGTTGGATTTAAGGCTGCTTTTTCTGTATTGTAAGCAGCTAAGGAAAGTTGACCTCCTTGCAGTTGAATAGACTGTACTTCGACAATTTGCTTGTTTGAATTGTTACCTGAACCAAAATTTGTAGGAGTCCATAGTTTGGATTTATCCTGCTCAATATAGACATTAGGCTTTTGTAAAATAATATCTAGCCTTAGCTTGCGCGTACGTAAAAAATAAAATGGCGCAAGATTGACCTTTACTGTTTTGACCGTAACAAAATCAGGATTATCCTTTGTTGCAGGAAGTGCGCTATTGCCAAAACTAGCACCTATAGGCGATATGCTCTTGAGATTTCCTAGTTTGAGGGGACGATGAAGATAATTTCCCGTTTCTTTTTCTACTAAAGGTATTAGCTTGCGCTGCACAAAATACCAACCATAAACTAAGCCACCACCTGCACTACCTAAAAGCAAAATAGCTGTAACTATAACTACTTTGCGCCACCGATTAGGAGAGTTTGCTGTATTTTTGCTCAAATTAACTTGTTTATCTGAATTCTGCTCAGAATTTTGCTTCATCTTATGGTTATATTCTCTGGCTGAAGATGCCAATAGCGAAAGCTATATTTTGAATAAATACGCCGTGAGGTTTTTCTTAATCTATGAATATTGAAGATGAATCTTATTAATTAGTTGCACAACATTAGTTTTTTTAATAAGAACAAGTATAGCCAACCTTAAATTATATTGTCTTTTTGGCAATACAATTACCTTTATAATTAAAGCTTATAAAAATGAAAATTCAGGTCAAAGTAAGGCCTAATTCTGGCAAGCAAACAATAGAGCAGTTAAGGGTAGTTAGGTCAGTTAGGTCAGTTAGACGAGCGACCCCGCGTCGCCGTCAGGCGCAAGGGAATGCGCGAGGGGGGCAGTTAAGACAATTACTGAACTATTTTTTCAAGTTAATCTAATCACCTCGATTAATAACTAACTATTAATTATTGAAAATTGGCTAGTATAAAATCTACTATTTGTTGATGAATTTGCTCAGGTTCTTTGGTTCCATCAACAGCGATCGCCATCCCTTTATATTCAGCAAATATCTGCTGATATTGTTGCCTAACTTTAGTTAATTTCTTTTTAGTTTCATATATTTCTTTTAGAGAACGTTCTTGCAATCTATGAAGTGAAATATCAATAGAAATATCAATATATATAGTTAAATCGGGATTAGGAAAACGATCGTTAAGTTGTTGGACAAAGTTGAACTTGTCTACAGTTTCACAATTATATGCCAAAGAAGAAAAATAGTATCTAGTACTAATAACGTGATAGTTATCTTGGATTAACTTAAATACGCCGTCGATTTCATTATATAAATGATCGTGGCGATCGGCAGCAAAGAGATAAGCCATTTGTTCATCAAATAAATTGCGATCGCGGCTAAAGATAATTCTTTGTTTTAATGCCTGGCGAATTATATTCCCAATGATGCCATTAGAAGGTTCAGAACTAATTTCAGCCTGTTCATCTGTAGCTAAAAAATAATTCTTTAACATTTGGGCTTGAGTAGATTTACCCGAACTATCGATTCCCTCAAAAACAATAAAAAGCCTTTTATTCATTAATTGTATGAGCGAACGACCGTTCGCTGTTTACTTGTACGGTGGGCAAATCTAGTTTTAATATGAATTGACATACTTCATTTTGAGCTTGCCCACCCTACCGATGCCAATTTTTACGGATAGAAAACCAAGTTCGTAGACGATTTAATAGTTTAGGATGACGCTGTAACTTTTGCAGATAAAAATTGTTGCTTGCCTGATGCAATATTTCAGTCATAGTTGGATAAACAGTGGGAATAGATACTGAAGTCAATCCTCGCATCGGATTACAGTCTAGTCTTATTTTGTTTTGGATCATTAAGGCAACGATCGCAATTAATTCAGCAGCGCGATCGCCAACTAAACTACAGCCTAATATTTCTCCATTGGCTTTCACGAGTAGTTTACACAATCCTGTAGTTCGATCTAATATTTGCGCTTGAGTCACGTTATTGAAATATTGTTTAACTACATAAATATCTTCTCCGTATTCTTGTTTTGCCTGAGTTTCATTTAAGCCTACCCTAGCCAAATTTGGCTGGGTTAAAACAGCCCAGGGAACAGAATTGTAATTGGTTTTATACCAGGGGAAAAATAAAGTATTTTTGAGAATTAAATTAACTTCATATTGGGCAATGTTTGGCAAACTATAACCGCCAATTAAATCACCGCAGGCATAAATATGGGGATTGGTAGTTTGCAGCTTCTGATTAACATAAACTTTTTGTAAATTATATTTAACATCTACTCCTGCTAGATTCAAGCCTACAATATTAGGCTGACGGTAATCAGCAATAATTATCTCATTGGCTGACAAAGCGCGATCGCCTGCCTGAATCCATTTTTGCTCATCAATTACCTTAATCTGATTAACTTTTGAATTAGTCAAGATTTCGACTCCTTCGGCTTCTAACTGCGCCTGAATCAAGATGACAACATCTAAATCTTCTTGGGGTAATATCCTTGGCTGTTGAACAACTAAGATAATCTTTTTGTTAAATCGGGCTAAAGCTTGAGTCAACTCTAAAGCAGTCGGATCGCTACCAACAATAATAATCTTGTCAGGTAATTCAGATAAATCTTGATCGCCCAAGTCTGGTGGAGTCAAACAATCATTGGTAATGTTAGCTTCTGAGAATGAAGGGACAAAATTAGAATCCGTAGCCAGTAAAAAATTACGCGATCGCAATTTTCTCTTACCCACATTAAACGCCAGATTTGGTAAACGGCAAAATTCCCCTTTGCCTAAAACTACATCAACTCCTAAAGCAGACAGACTCGATAACGAATTACTGCTTTGAACTACAGAATTAATTCCCTTTGTCCAGTTACTCGCTTCGGTTAGAGAAATATAAGGAGACTGGGCTTGTGATGCCGTAGCAAAAGGATTATTCGCTAGCTGATAGTTTAAACGTCCGATCTGACTAAAGCTGTGATTAACTAGTGTGTCATTGGGTAAATAATTAGTATCGCCCTGAGTCACTAAAGCAACACGGGCTTGAAGCTGCACAGCATTTTGAGCAGCATAAACACCTGCCCAACTACTACCAATTATTACCAAGTCATAGTCTACCGCCATATTATCAAGTCACAAAGGCTTTAGCCGTATGTAGTCAGTCGTAGGGGCGTTTCGCCCTTCGGGTTCGGTAGTTGTTTATGGGGGAAACCCCCAAGATCACACTACCTCACGAAACGCCCCTACAAGAATCGCCCTTACAAGAATCGGAAGCCAAAAATCATGACCCAAATTAAACCATAGCAGCTATAGCTTCTGCCAAACGATCGTTTTCTGCGGGTAAACGTACCGCAATGCGAAAATAGCGATCGCCCAATTCAGGAAAGCTGATACAGTCTCGAATTACAATTTGATAATTAACTAGCAACTTCTGCTGTAATTGTGTTGCCGACATCTCTGTTTTAACCAGCAGATAATTAACCGCGCTGGCTAAAGGCTGGATTCCTGGTATGGCTTCTAACTGCTCAAATAATTGCGATCGCGCTGGTTCTAACCAATCCCAAGTCTGTTGTTGAAACTCTCTGTCTTGTAGTGCTGCTGCGGTTGCTGCTGCTGCTAAGGTATTGACTGACCAAGGATCGCGCCACTTTTGCCATTTCTTTAGTCTGGCTGGATGAGCGATCGCATAGCCGATTCTTAACCCAGGCAGACAGTAAAATTTAGTTAAGGAACGCAAAATAACCAGATTGGGATAATCCTCAATTAGAGGAATTGAGCTTTGCTCCTGAGAGGGCGTTAAAAAGTCCATAAAGGCTTCATCAATCACCACTAGGCTAAATTGCTCAAGATAAGGCAAGATCTCCTCTCTCGTCCATAATTTGCCCGTTGGATTGTGAGGATTGTTGAGCAAAAGTCCAGATTGGGGATGGGGTGGCAACGGTATAGGTATCGTCGGGGCGATTCGCGAAACGCCCTTACCAATTAGCGTAGGGGCGAACGGCCGTTCGCCCTTACAGAAGGGCAAAGGACAGGGTAATATTTTGCCGTCAAAAGCATTTAAAGCCCTGGCATAGTCGCTAAAGGCAGGGGTAATTAAATATGTAACATTTTGTTGCGCTAATTCTCTGCCTGCCCAGGTCAATAACTCTGCCGAACCGTTACCAGGCAGGATAAATTTAGGGTCAATCTGATGATGTTTGGCTAAATGCGATCGCAATTCGGGATATTCAGGGTCGGGATAGGCATTTAACTGACTGGTACTATTAACTATGGCAGCGATCGCACTGGGGGGAGTTCCCAGGGGGTTAATGCTGGCGGAAAAATCCGTTAAAGCAGAAACTGGACAACCAGCAATGCTGGCTGCCCAATTCAAATTTCCACCGTGTTGTGGTCTGTTCAAGATAAATTAACTATCTTAAAAACTACTTTTTAGCAGGGGCTACTTTTTCTTTGAATAGCTTACCAGCCGAAAAAGCAGGAACTTTAGTGGCAGGAATGGACATTTTTTCTCCAGTTTTGGGGTTACGTCCTTCTCTTTCCTTGCGATCGCGACGCTCAAAAGAACCAAAACCAACTAGGGTTACTTTATCACCATCGGATACAGCTTCCATGATAGTTTCGACGGCTGCGGACAATACAGCGTCAGCTTGTTTTTTTGTTACAGTTGCTTTTTGAGAAATGCGATCGACTAGTTCACCTTTATTCATTTTAGTGGTCTCCTTCTTATATGAATTTGTGGTTTGTGTGTCATGTAGTTCTCGGTATCTGAGAACTTAATAGTTAGAAAATGAATCTACATAAAGTGAACATAAGTCCTGTCGTTTGAAAAGGTTATCTGAGAAGCCTAATTAGTTAGATAAAAGCCCCCTTCGGGTGGGTGTGGAATAAGCTTCTTAGCCAGAAGCATTTCCACCCACCCTAAATCCCCTGCCCCTCCCTACCCCTCCCCAGAATTGGGGAGGGAACGATTAGTCTCCCCCAAGTTTGGGGGAGATTAGAGGGGGCTGGGACTTTAAAATCTTTTCCCCCCAGAATTAACGAGCGACCCTGCTGCTGTTTCAGCAGCCAAGGAACGCGCGAGTTGGGGGGCAAGGGGGGCAAAAACCATTAGAAATTTAACCAATATTACTTTTCAGATATCCTCTTTATCAGACGGAGTACAGTTCACCAGCCTAATTTATAGCATCTGAGTTATTAAACTCACCACATTTCATAGGCTACAGTTTTTTCACTGCCTTATTCTAAGCTCTACGAGACAAATATGGATCGTTGAAAGCGTTATTTAACATAGATTTCAACAATTTTTCAGATTTCGACCACCTAAATTGAGTTCAAAAACAGGCTACTTACCTGGTTCTCCAAGTGGGTCAACCCCAGATTTCTCAAGGAGTTCACGGCTTTCTTTACTAGGCATAAAGTTGCTGGCAAGCCCTGCATCCTCATCCACGATCTTAGGAGTTAACAAAACTATTACTTCTGCTCGTTCATTGGTCTTGTCGGTACTTCTAAACAAGGCACCAAGTAAAGGAATATCTCCTAAAATAGGCACTTTAGAAACAGTAGTTCTTTCTTGGTCTTGAATAATCCCTGACAAAATTAAAGTTTGACCATCCCGCATCCGTACCAAACCAGAACTTACTTGTCGCGTACTTAATAGGTTAAGTGTATTAGTTGCACCATTTCCACTATCAAACGCTTGCGTTGCACCAACAGAGCTAACGGAAGGACTGACGGACATCGAAACAAAGCCATTATCGTCAATCCCTTCTACATTTACAGTTAGTACCAATCCAGCCTCTCCTATTTGTGGAGTGACAGTTCTTGTTCCCGATTGTCCATCAATCTCAGTTTTAACACTCTCAACAATCTTCTGTACTAATCGAACAGTTGCTTGCTGTCCTTCCTGTACTGTTAAAGTTGGATCGGTTAAAACTTTTGCATTACCACTAGTTACACGAGCTTCTAATAAAGAAAGAAATCTATCAGGATATCGAAGAAAGCTGGGTAGTGCGGAAGTAGCTGTACCATCTTGTCCTTGAGTAAAAGTAACTGCGCCAGTAGTTGGATCTCTTGTAATTGCATTAAAGGTAGCCTTGGTTATATCGGTAATACCAGGGGTAAATGGATCTGTACTAATTCCAGGTACTCGATTGTAAAATAGCCCATCTCCTCTTGGTATAATCTCTCCAGTATTGTTATTAATCGTACCAGGAGTAGTGCCTGGAACAGTAAAAGTGTTATTGAGATCTAAAAATGTATTGGCATTAGCATAAGGATTAGCTATTACAGGGGGACTAGAGGCTCTGCCTATAGCACTATTTAAGTCAGTAGATGTTGGTGGTGTCCTATCGCCAAATCTTAGAGATGCAGAACCGTTGTCATTAACAAAAAAGCTATCATTTATACCAAAGGAAAAACTACTATTGGCAACGTCTTGATTAAGCAAGTTCACATCAATTACTTTCACGTTGACCGATACTTGGCGACGACGAGCATCTAGCTGAGTTAGAAAAGTTGAAGCAACCTCTACTTTACGAGGTTCACCTACAAGAGTGATGGCGTTTAGTCTGCCATCAGTTGAAACCTGTAGACCTTTAAGCATTAAAGCTTTAGAACCAGCATCGTCTTGGCTACCACCATCTAAGTCACTTAATGTTGGACTTGTTTCTTTTCTTTGAACGACTTTACCAGTTTCAGGATCGATAATTTCTTCTACATTGGTGGTTAATCTTTTGCCCGTTGCACCCTGACTTGCTAAATACAAAGCTGCGTTTTCAGCTTTAACCTGATTTAAACGAATAGTACGACTAACTAGGTTACGAGCTGAAGCGGGTAGTTGTTCACCGACATAAATAATATTTCCTCGACGGTTGGCATCTAAACCAGAAACTACTAAAACTGAATTAAATACTTCCTGTACGGGCTGATTTTCTAAATCTAAAGAAATTTTTGGACCTGTTTCTTCGCCATTACCACCTTGATTTGCTTGATCGCCTTGTGCCTTACTGTCAGCAAATACTAGGCTTAAGTTGGCAGATTTAGCCAGGAGAGACAGTACTTCTCTGACTGGAGCATCCCGCAACACTAAGCGAGGAACTAAGGCTGCTGAGCCTAAATCTACCATGTCTGGCATGGTATTGATATTAGAAACTGCCATATCGCCCACGGGAGGAGCAACGGCTCTGGGAAGGGTTGCATCGGCTGCGGAACTAGAATCATCCTGAGCTTTATATACCCGTTCTTTGGTATTATTAGAACCATTATCCTCAATATCGATTTCAGGATTGGGAATTAAAACATCAGGTTTTTTTAAGTCATTTGTTTGAGCGACTAGAGTAGATTTTTTATTGTCTTTCGTTTTTTTCTGACCTAATGCAGATTTATAGGTTTCCTTAATCTGTTTAACTGTCTTATCGCCAAATTGAGATAGCTCTCTTTGAAAAGATTGAGCTTTAGTAACGCGGTTGAGGCTAAGAACTAAATTATCTCCCTGTTGCTCTAGTAAATGCTCAATCGGCATATCTGGCTCGGTAGAGATCAAAATCTGAGTATGTTCTTGGTCAACCTGATGAACATCTATTGATTTAATGCCTGTAAGCGGATTATCTTGTTTAAATGATTTTCCTTGGGGCAAATCTAAATGTGTGTTGAGTAGATTTGCTTCAATAAGATTATCTTTACGCAGCGTGAAAAAAGAAGCACCAGCATCAGCTTTGTTAGCTGCCGATAGTTTTAGTTCTAGTTGATTATTATCTTTATCAATTTCAATATCGGTAATATTTCGCTCCGCAGCATTAGATGGTGCAGCCATTAGCATAACGGTTAATGCTGTCAAAAATCCCAGGCGATCGCAATAGTTTTTCACTCTCTTAATCCTCAACCTATACAATTAGTAACTATTAGTAAATATATTTTTGGCAGAACTCTTATTTCTGGCGTTGCTGAATCAAGGTATGATTTTAAATTTTTTGACTTGATAACTAGCATTTAAAAAGCTAATAGCTAATAGCTAATAGCTACGAACAAATTACCTTTCGGTTTCATACTTCAAATCAGCAACGCCTTATTTCTTAGTAGCATCAGCTTCTGACTGACTATTGCTACTATCTTTATTTTTCCTATTTTCCCGTCTAATTTGACGTTTTTCTCTGGCAGTAAGCTCTGCTTCCTCGTCGGTTTGTTTAGCTTGTTCTAGCTCTTGCTGGCTCGGAGGCAAAATAGCATCTAGCTTGATTTGAGTTTTTAACTGTGCTTGTTCTTTAGGAACAATCTCGCTTCTACTACTAGTTAAAATTGCTGTGGGTTTATCCTCAACGGTTGAACTAATGGTTTGTACCATTAATAAAGGCTGCAATCGTTCTAGATCCTGCAAAATTTGTTTAGTTTCGGTAAAAGTTCCCTTAATACTTAAAGCAATACTTTTATGCTTCAGTTTTCCCTGTACTTCAGCACCCAAGGAAGCATCATCAACTGTAGTAATCTCCCCTTCAGGTTGATAATCAATTAGAGTCCCTTGATTGGAAGCAACAAAATTATTTAAGTCAATTAGCAGTGTTTCAAGATCATCCTCGCTAGTAAACATCGCTAGAACACGAGCTTTTACTACTTTCTGGTCAGCTAAGTCTGCTTCTAATTCGGCCAGTTTTAACTGCAAATCTCCTGTCTTGATTTTCTCTAACTGTCCTTGAAGCTCAACTTTTTTGGTTGATACCTCTTTATACTTTGCTTGAGCAGGATTAACAAAATTAATATAGCCATAGGCAGCTAGAGCGATCCCTGCAACGGCGATCGCAATTCCCGTAATCGTCGGTGTAAAGGTAATTCCAAAGGCAACGGGATAATCTTCGGCTACGCCTTTTTCCGTCGCGAAATCATCAGCAAAGGTCATTTTAATACCGCTCCTTTACGTTCTAATGTTTTTAGTCTGGTTACTAACCCAACCGAACCTTTTTTGGCTATCTCCCCAATTAATTGGGAGGAAGGAACGTTATTTAGCTGTGCCGAAATTGTGTACTTAACTCCTTCGGGAATTTCCAAAGAAGCGTTGTCTGGCAAATCTTCTCGGTTTTCTACTTCCACTGGAAAACTTGCGGTGCTAGCACCATTTAATTTGACTTGTTTGCTATCAAAAAATGGCGATCGCTGTAAGAATAAAACAAAGTCATTCACATCATCATAAGAACGTGCTACCCCTGCTAAATTAACCCCTATTGATTGACTAGGTGCAGGTGGTGGAGTCGCCGCTTCTCCTTCTTTTGTTTCAGTTGGTGGAGGTGGAGCAACTGGAGCAGAACTAGTTTGCTGAATTGAATCTACCTGAACTCCAGGGGGAGTGCGATCGCTAATTTCCTGCATAATCGCTGCCCAAGGTCTGATTTTCTCAAATACACCGACCAAAGCAGCAGTTTCCTGCTGTGTCTGCTGAATTTCAGCGTTTGCTGCCTCAATTTTTTTGTTCTGGTTGCCCAGATCGGCAATCTCGCTTTCAATTTGGGTGACTTCTGCTTCTGCGGTAGCGGTTTGCGCTTTAACACTTTGCAAATAGCCAAAGGTAATTGCTGGTGCTACCAGTGCCACGATTATCCCCGCAGCGATCGGAATTTTATCAGCAATGGAGGGTTCTTTATTTTGAGCAATACTACCGCTAACGTCAGTAGATTGTTCTCCTCCTCTATCTCTAAGAAAATTAATATCTAAGTTATACATAAAGCTGAGCTAATTTCAATAATAATCAATACATTAAATGATCGTTATTTGGCTTAATAAACACCAAATAAATAATCTTTAAGCAAACTTAAAGATCCCGCATTCCTAGTCCTAAGACAATTCCCAAACCTGGGCGACGATCTGATGCAATATCTTGATTTAAATCGAGTCCCAAAGTTGCAATGGGATCGACTTTCATGGTGGGTAGATTTAGTTTTTGGGTAAAAAACTCATCCACTTGACCAATACCTGCTCCTGGACCAGATAACAGTAACTGAGCTATTTCTAGGTCTTCGCTTTGATTAATATAAAAGTTAATTGAGCGACTTAATTCATCAGTTAATTCTCCAAAAATTTTAAGCAACGCTGCTTTTCCTGACTCAATTTGCGATGAATCTACGTCAGTTGAATCTCCCATACCGTTCAATAGATCGATGTCATAGAGCATTTCTGCTGAACCTGTAGCAGGTAAGTTCATAGCTTGAGAGAATGCTGCGCGCATCTGATAAGTACCAATAGGCACAGTTCTCGAAAACTGAGGTACTCCTTCAACTATGATTGCAATTTCAGTACTGTCAAACTCTAAATCTACTAATACCACAGCTTCTTTTGAGCCGAACTGTCTTAGCTGTTCTCTAATAGTTCTAATTAAAGCAAAACTATTAATTTCTAAAACGCTTAACTTTAGTCCTGCTTGCTCAAAAACTTCAGTATAAAGATCGGTTACTTCTTTCTTAGTTGCTACCAATAAAACATTAACTTTTTCGATACCGTCTTCATCCATAAAGTAGCCGAGTTTAGCATAATCTAGATCTACCTCTTCTCGCGGATAGGGAAGATACATTCCAGCTTCATGTACCATTATCATATCTTTTAACTCTGCTTCATCTAGTTCTGCGGGAACAGGAATAACACGAATAATAGCCTCTCGCATCGGCACTGCTGTAAATACTTTTGTCGCACTAATTTTATTAGCTTTAAGAGTATCTTTAATTAGTTCTGATAGACTCAAGGAATCAACAATTTGTCCTTCTTCAAACACTCCTTCAGGAATATCTGCTGAGACATTTTTTAGCAATTTGTATTGCTGTCCTTGTTTGACTATTTGAGCAATGTTAATTTTTTGAGGATTTATTTCAATTCCCACACTGTCGCCACTTTTGGCAAAGATATTAGTTAAAGTGTTCAGCATACCCTTTTCCTAAGTAGTATTTCAAAACTTGTACCTCATTTTCAGCTATAAAGATCTGGTTTGATTGCTTGTCCTGCAAAAGCATTTTTAAGATTTATCCATAAAAATAAAATCGAGTTAACATCTTTATTTCGTTGATTAATGACTTGTCAAATAGCCAAGTATAAGTTAAGAAATATTTGATTAATTTTCGATAATAAGCTGGTCACATTGGACATTGTAGCTGCTATAAACAGATATACAGATAAGTGCTTGTACCGAAAAAAAGGGTAAGTACATATAGGTAAATAGTTAAAAATACGTACATAATATTGCCATTTTTACTTATAAGTAATATTGTTTGTTTTGTGCCTTACTGTTGACAAAACAATGAAAAAAGCGACTTTTATTTCCAGATTTTGCCTATGGTTATTAACAGGAGTGATGTTAAGCTGGCTATGGGGTTGTAATCCTAGTGCCAATAAAGATCCTGGGCAGCTTGAATTTTGGACGATGCAGCTTAAGCCCAACTTTACTCAATACTTTGAAGATTTAAATACCACTTTTGAAGCTCAAAACAAACCAGTGAAGATAGATTGGGTAGACATTCCTTGGTCTGCCATGGAAAACAAGATTTTGACATCTATCTCTGCTAAAACAGCACCAGATTTAGTCAATTTAAATCCTAAATTTGCTTCACAATTAGCAACTCGCAATGCTTGGTTAGATTTAAATGAAGTAGTTCCCCCTAAAGCTAAAGCAGCTTATCTACCAAAAATTTGGCAAGCAAGCACAATTGAAGTTTGTCAGCAAGACAAATGTAAAGATCTGGCTTTTGGAATTCCTTGGTATTTGACAACTACTATTACTATCTACAATCAGCAACTTTTGACAGCAGCAAATATTAAAAATCCGCCTCAGACTTATCAAGAGCTAGCTGAAGCTGCCAAAACTATTAAAGAGAAAACGGGCAAATATGCTTTTTTTATCAGTTTTGTACCTAATGATTCAGGAGACGTATTAGAGTCTTTAGTCAAGATGGGTGTAGACTTGGTTGATGAATCAGGTAAAGCAGCCTTTGACACTCCCGCAGGAAAAGCTGCTTTTCAATACTGGGTAGATTTATATCAACAAAAATTACTACCTCCAGAAGTATTAACTCAAGGACATCGTTACGGAATTGAGCTATATCAAGCAGGAGAAATAGCTTTGCTATCTTCTGGTGCAGAATTTATTGAAAGCATTACTAATAATGCCCCTAGCATTGCTGAAGTTTCTCAAGCTACCTCTCAAATTACTGGTGAAACTGGCAAAAAAAGTGTTGCGGTGATGAATTTGGTCATTCCTCGCGACAGCGATAAATCGGCACAAGCACTCAAATATGCTTTGTTTGTAACTAATACCAAAAATCAGTTGGCTTTTGCTCAGGCATCTAACACTCTTCCTTCTACAGTCGAGGGAGTAGAACAATATATAAATAACATTGAACAGCAAAAGAAAACCATCTTAATAGAACAAGCAAAAAAGGTCAGTGCAGCCCAACTTAAAGATGCAGAAGTGCTGATTCCCGTGAGAAAAAATATTCAAGTATTACAAAAAACAATTTACGAAAACCTTCAAGCAGCAATGCTCAAAGACAAAACTGTAGAACAAGCAGTTAAAGATGCTGCTGAGGAATGGAACAATCAATCAAGTCTTTAACGTTGATGATGAAATACCAAAGGCTGAGATAGGTACTATAGTCATTTCACCCTCGCCAGTCGCTTTAATGGGTCATAGACCATGGGGCTTATAAATCCCGCAGCAAAGCTAAAGCGCGTTTTGCGAGAAAGGACTTGTCCGCATCTCAGTCCGTTGCGCGGGTTCCCAGCGTTGAAGGAACTGTCGAGGTTGAGTAAGAGTATTCTTACTCAACAGGCGAGTGGAATATGCTCTCTAACCGAGAGCATTTCCTCGCCTCAAAAGCCGCTGTACGGGAACAGCCCCTTCACAACGCGCTGACCAACGGTGACAGATTACTCCGCCCTAAACGGACGGAGTAATACTAAATCCGATTACCAAAGTGTGTATAAAATAGTGAGGAATAACTTAAAAATGTTAAATGCCAAAAACAGCTTATTTAGCAAAACATTTTAGTTCTTCTGAACTAAAAGAAAAGTATCTGAAGAGTCAAAACTCAGTGGAAGTGAGAAGATGGCATCTGAATCGCGAAAATATCTTTGGGATGGACGATTAAAAATAGTGCGCTCGCTGTGGGATGTTCTTATTCTTATGCTCAAAAGATTCTCGGTCGGTACAACCTCTATGGAGAGGAAGGGGTCAAAAATTGCCAAAATAAAACCAGCAATCATGTTAGAGGAAAAAAAAGGTTACTATCACAACCACAATTAGAAAAACTAACAAAAGCGATCGCCAAAGAGTTACCAGACGGAGGAATCTGGACAGGAACTAAGGTAGCTCGCTGGATTGAAAAAGAAACGGGCAGAGAAAAAGTCGGGAATCAGAGAGGATGGGACTACTTAAAAAAGTGCGGTTACTCTTGGCAAAGTCCAAGACCAACACATAAAAAAGCCAATAAATTAGAGCAAGAGATGTTCAAAAGTAACTTGCCATTGAAACTTAAGCAACTTGAACAAGAAAATCCAGATGTGGAGGTAGAACTGTGGTTTTTCGACGAGCATAGAGTAGGATTAAAACCAATACTAAAAAAGGTTTGGTCAAAAGTTGGTCATCGACCAGAAGCAATAGTACAACATCGATACGAATGGTTGTATGTTTATGGGTTCGTTAAGCCAAAAACTGGAGAAACTTTATGGTATCTAATTCCCAGAGTTAATACAAATTGGCTGAATCTGGTTTATCAACAGTTTGCTATTGATGCTGGAATTAATAATCAAAAAAAATTCTTTTGATAGAAGATAATGCAGGATGGCATCACAGCAAAAAAGCGATTATTCCAGAGGGAATAAAGATTGATTTTTTACCTCCTTATTCTCCAGAGTTACAGCCAGCCGAAAGGTTATGGCAGTTAGTAGATGAACCTCTGGTAAATCAATATTTTGAAACTATTAATGAGATAGAGGACATTTTAGTTGAGCGTTGTTGTGTAGTCAGTGAAATGAAAGATGAAGTTCGTAAATTGACTAACTATCATTGGCTAAAAAACGCTTGTTGTTTACATACTTTATAAATCGGATTTAGTATCAGAAGGGTTTCAGGCACTCATTACAGTTTTCTTCTCCGTCCTATACGACAGACTATGTTTGGCAATTTTTGCTAATTTAATTAGTTTTTATAGTGATTAAAAGCTATTAACTTTAAACAAAGAATTCTGCATCTTTTACTAGAAATTATTTTAGATAAATTTTCAATCATGTCAGACTTTTTTTCTTGGCTGAAATTATCTAAAATTTCAAACGTTCTACGTCGCAACATAATCGCGCTGTTGTCTAAGAATGTTTTAATAAAATCTACCTGTTTGAAATGTAAGTTTTCTATATCTGAAAAATTTTCCCAGGGTTTATATTCAATAATTTTTTCTTGCTCAATCATTCTCCAACCACCGATCAATACGTCTAAAGTAGAAGCCTCCTTTTCAAAATAACTAATCTGCTGTTGTAAAATTCCTGGAAGCAGCACGCTACTAGCATCTAAAAAAGTAATGAACTCTCCTTTTGCTATTTTAAATATATTGATATAAGCAGGAGCATTTTATTGTTTTAATAGATGATAATTAATTTTATTTTTATATGGCTTTAAGATAGATTTCATTTGATTATTCAAACCGTTATCAATAATTATTATTTCGTAGTCATTATAATTCTGAACTAATATACTCAACAAGGTTTTTTCTATAGTTTTACTTTGGTTATGAGCAATAATCACAATACTGACTGTTGGTAAGTCCTGATATTCTTGAGGTTTTAGCTGCCAAGTTGCACAAGCAATGTTGCCTAGTTTAGTTACGTTCCCCAAAGACTTATTTAACTGAGTTTCTTTGCCCAGGTAGGCTTCATTTTTGCCACCGCGAATATGAGTATAAGGATGATTTTGATGGATAGCATTAATTACCAAACTTCCATCAACGACTGGATGACCATTTGTTAATGCTTGACTTACCATCCAAGTATCCCAGTAACCTCTTCCTAGTGCAAAAGCTGGAATATCCACAAACAAATGTTTAGGAAATACGAAATAATCTTTGCAGTCATAGTCAGCTAGATAACCCTTTTCTTTAATTAGCTTATCTAGGTTAACTTGCCAATCAGAATTAAATTTTAGTTCCCAATCGAGATCGATATTCCACTTTCTACCAATAAGCAAATAATTATTTAATTTTTGGGAGACGGACTCAATTCCTAATGTAAGATTATCAGTTAAGATAATGTCTGCATTAACATAAGCAATAATGTTATTATGTGCTTGAATATGAACTTCTGCAAAAATGCTTTTTAGCAAGGGTGTTCCATATCTGTTGCGCTTAATATAAGGAATATGAATTAAATTAAACTGTTCACATATTTCTTTTGTACCTTGTTCATCGCCAAAAAGAATAATTAGCGATCGCATTACGTTGAATAACTCCAATATAGCCATTAAAAGGTTTTGGCACTGAAAAAATAGTAAACTGCTTACTCCCTTGATTACCTAAATTTGTATATATATAGTTCACTTGTCTAATAAGATTAAAATAATATCTGATTACCTGAGCATATTCTAAGCTTCGCTAACAACCTGTGCTGATCTTAATTTCTCCTGCCAAAACCTTAGATTTTGAAACTCCTGCAAGTGTCGAATATTTTTCTCAACCAGATTTTTTAGCTGATACAGAGATTTTGGTTAAGCAATTACGTCAGCTATCAGCACCAGAGATTTCGTCGCTGATGAAAATTAGCGATAAGTTAGGAGAGTTAAACGCATCCCGCTATCAAACTTGGCAACCTTCATTCGATCGTACTACTGCTAAACAGGCTTTACTGGCTTTTCAAGGAGATGTTTATCGGGGAATGGCTGTTGATAATTTTAACCAGCAGGATTTTGGCTTTGCTCAAGAACATTTAAGAATTTTGTCTGGGTTGTATGGTCTACTTAAACCATTGGATTTGATTCAACCTTATCGCTTGGAAATGGGTACAAAATTGACTCACTCTAAGCTCAAAAATTTATCAGTCAATACTCTTTATGAATTTTGGCAGGATAAGCTAACTCTAGCCATTAATCAGCAATTGGAGCAGTTAGAACATAAAACTATTGTTAATTTAGCTTCAGATGAATATTTCAAAGCAGTAAAGCCAAAATTATTAAAAGGAGATATTATTACCCCTGTATTTAAAGATTGGAAGCAAGGAAAATACAAAATAATTAGTTTTTATGCCAAGAAAGCTCGCGGTATGATGGCTGCATACATTATCAAAAATAAATTACAAAATATCCAAGATCTAAAAAATTTCAGCGAAGCTGGCTATAGTTATAACGATGAACTATCTAATCAGAAGAATCTAGTCTTTACCCGCCGTCACAGTTAACTTTAATCGTCCCGACCTACTTAGTAAACGTTGGCGTAGATAAATTCACCATTAGTAGATCTTAGAAGCCTTATCAATTAGATATTTTGACCTCTGATCTCCGCATAATGGTACTAAATTGTTATTTTACGTCTGATGTGAATCAGGTTTACTAATATTAATCAGTAAAAAGCTTTGAATTTAGGGCAATAAATGGGCAATAAATTAGTTAGTAAAACAAATATTGTAGCTATACTCTTATACGGAAGGGGTCTGGGGAGGGTCGTTACGTCCCCAAGCAGGCGAGCGACCCCCTAAAGGGTTCGACAGTTTGCTTATGCCGGTGAAACCTTTCGACACTTTGCTCAACGGGTCATAGACCCGCAACGCAAGTGTCTCACCACCGCAACTTGTCTCACCGCGTCGCCGTCAGGCGCAAACGCCAGTTCCTTCAACGGGTCATAGACCCGCAACGGACTGGCTTGGGAATGCGCGAGATTGGGGTAGTAGTGGAAAGTTCCCCCAGGAATAAACATGGTTTTCAAAGACCAACTACCTATATAAAACTAGATTAAGCATTTTTAATTCACATTATACGTATTTTATTACTGCACTATGTCTAATTCCTTGAGTCTAAAATCCGAATATCGCTGTTTTGATGGTACAGTTGCTTACTATACTCATCATTCAGACTCCTGTAACTGCGATCTGAATTTTGCAGTTTATCTTCCTCCTCTGGCACAATCTCAACCAGTCCCAATTCTCTATTACCTTTCAGGTTTAACCTGCAACGAAGAAAATTTTATTACCAAAGCTGGCGCACAACGTTATGCTGCTGAGTTGGGAATTATGTTGGTTGCACCCGATACTAGCCCCCGCAATACAGGCATACCTGGAGAAGACGAGACGTGGGATTTGGGTAGTGGTGCAGGGTTTTACATAAATGCGACGCAGAAGCCCTGGAGTAAACATTACCAGATGTATAGCTATATTACCCAAGAGTTGCCACAGTTGATTGTGGATAACTTTTCAGTTGAACCAGAAAAACAAAGTATTTTTGGACATTCTATGGGAGGACATGGTGCATTGATTTGCGCCTTAAAAAATCCCCAACAATACCAATCAGTATCCGCTTTCGCACCCATATTAGCACCGAGTAACTGTCCCTGGGGGGATAAAATCTTTACGGCATATTTAGGAAGCGATCGCCAAAAGTGGGCAGAATACGATGCCACCGAATTGATTAAGCACACCCAGTTAAATTCGACGATCCTAATCGATCAGGGTACTGCCGATCAATTTTATGAGCAAAAACAGTTATTACCAGAAAATTTTCAACAAGCCTGTCAACAAGTGGGACAAGATTTAAATTTACGCTGGCAAACGGGATACGATCACAGCTATTTTACGATTAGTACGTTTATAAAGGATCATATGCAGCATCATGCTGTGTATTTAAATAAATAGCTGATGATTCCAATTGAAGCTAATGGGTTTTATTGAGACAAACAATTTTGTTTAAGACAATTTTTCCTAGCTAACAATTCTGAGCCAGCAAGATGGCGATCGGCAAACCAAATACCAATTAATATATTTGTTTAATTTTTCTGATACTTGCTATGTCTAAATTTATTACGTTTAAACCCATAGGGGAAATCTTACAAGAAGCAGGTTTGATTACTACTCCACAGTTAGAAGTAGCTCTTCGAGATCAGACATACTATGAAGATATGCGCCTGGGGGAAATATTGGCTTTAAGAGGTTGGATTAAACAGGATACTGCTGATTTCTTTGTGCAAGAATGGTTCAAGCTAGTTAATAGACGAATAGAACATCCCATTGGCTTTTATTTTCAAAAGGCAGGATTATTAAGTGAAGAAGAAATCAAAGTCATTTTAATTGAACAAAATAAACTTTCGCTTCGTTTTGGAGATACTGCTATTCAACAGGGTTTAATCAAGCCTAATACAGTCAATTTTTTCATCCAAAACTTATTTCCATCGCAATTAATTACACACTCAAAAGACAATCATGAATTTCAACATGAATTTCAAATAGAAGAAAATCACAAAGAAAAAATTACTAAAGACGATATCACTCATTGGGTGAGATTAAGCGCAAAAACGATGACTAAGTTTTAGAGACTGTTTGTCAAACAAAAGTTAACTGCTGGCGCAGGTTGGGATTAGAGTTTGATCGCTCACCCAACCTAATTAGCAAAAATCAGAGTGTAATACCAATTCTTGAAAAGACGGCTACAGATAGAGGCTAATTTCTTTAGCCAAATTTTTTGAAGAATTAATCTAAAGCGATCGCATTACGGACAAACTTTATATGCAGTCGCTCAATTACCAGAAAACAAAACGGGAGATATTCAATCCCCAAAAGCGATAAATTTTGTAATTCATAAGTTTGAGCGCAATAACTAACCCGACAAAATTAAACTACAGCCGTCTCAAACCGACCTATGTTGCGGAATTTATCGTAGCGCAGATTTTTTCGCTGTTGAGGCGTCATCTGCCAAAGTTGCTCTAGATTTAACCAAATAGTCTCTTTTAACTTGGCTGCTGCTTCTACAGGATTGGCGTGGGCTCCACTGCTGGGTTCAGGAACAATTTGATCGATAATTCCTAACTCTTTTAAGTCTGAAGAAGTAATCTTAAGTGCTGCTGCTGCCTTGTCTGATTTTTTGGCATCTTTCCAGAGAATTGCAGCACAGGCTTCGGGACTGGCAACGGTGTAAACCGAGTGTTCTAACATCAATAGACGATCGGCTACGCCAATACCCAATGCACCACCCGAACCTCCTTCGCCAATTACGGTACAGATGATAGGGACATCAAAACCAAACATTTGTCTGAGATTATAGGCGATCGCTTCACCTTGACCGAGCTTTTCGGCTTCTACTCCTGACCAAGCTCCAGGGGTATCAATAAAGGTTAAAATAGGCATTCCAAACTTGTTGGCGTGATCCATCAAGCGTATTGCTTTGCGATAGCCACCAGGAAAAGCCATGCCAAAATTACGGGCTACATTGTCTTTAGTATCTCTACCTTTTTGGTGTCCCAAAATCACTACTGGACGACCATCTATGCGGGCAACTCCGCCTACCAAAGCTGGATCGTCATAGCCCCCGCGATCGCCATGCAGCTCCATCCACTCATCGGTGATTGCCTGAACATAATCTAGGGTACTAGGGCGACGAGGATGACGAGCTAGCTGAAGCCTTTGGGCTGGAGTTAGAGTACTAAAAATTTCCTGGCGCAGTTGTTCTGCCCTAATTTCTAATTGAGTTATTTCGGTGGCAACATCTACCTGGTTTTCTGCAGCTAGAGTTTTAATTTGCTCAATTCTCGACTCTAATTCGCAAAGAGGCTTCTCAAAATCTAGTAAAAAAGTTTTTTTCTTAGTTTTGACCATAGCTGATTGGTAATTTTGTGTTTGATCGTAGTCCCCGCATATTATTATCTGTCATCAGGTATCGTTTATGAAAATTTTGTCACTATAAATACTAAAAAACCTGCTTAAATGTTCAGCAGGTATAAAGATTAAAAAATCAAAAATTTATCTATTGTTCTTGAGAGCGAATAAAGGTAGTAAATTCGGCAATCAGATTGGGATTACGCCATCCTTTGTTAGTTTCTTCGACAATAATTTCTAAAGCTTCAGCAGGGCTATAGGCTTTTTTGTGTGGGCGATCGCTCGTCAGGGCATCATAAATATCAATAATCTGGAATATTTGTGCCAAATAAGGAATTTTTGCCCCTGATAAACCATCAGGATATCCTGTTCCATCCCAGCGTTCATGATGATGACGAATAATAGGTAAAACTCCACTACGGTTGCGTAATGGCTGACAAATTTCTTCACCAAATAGAACGTGTTGAGTGATTAACTCTTTTTCCTTGAAGGTTAGTTCTCCAGCTTTGAGCATGATCGCATCAGGAATGGCGATCGTCCCAATATCGTGTATATGTGCCGCAAAAGCTAGATTTTCTATATCTTCGTCATTTAAACCAAGATACTCACCAAATGAATCAACTAAAGTTACCACGCGATCTCTACCACCGCGACTAACTGAGCGATTATCTACTGCCTTGGCAATGGTAAATAAAACCTGTTCAGTTTGATCTAATTCTTGATTGGCAGTTTTTTGACCAACTAAAGATTTAACTCTTGTAGATAATTCAATCCGATTGAGAGGTTTAACCAAAACATCATCTCCCCCCGCTTCCATAACCTTAATTCGATTTTCTCGATTATCAGTTAAAGTTGTCAAAACGACGGGTGTATTGGCAGTACGATAATCTGCTTTTATTTGACGACACAAAGAAAAGCTGTCTATCTGTCGCATCATTAAGTCTAGCAAGATTAGATCTGGCTTTTGCTGATTAATGTGTTCAAAAATTGAAGCTATGTCATCGGCTTCAATCACTTCATATCCGTCTAATGACAAAAGATCGACTGCCGTCATCCGACTTAGAGGATTTTCATCAACAACAAGAATTTTGGCAGAGATAAAACGAGGATTATTGTTCACTTCATAACTATTGCTATTGATTGTCACCAAGGGAAAATCACTAACTTTTTTCATTACTTTTTGCTAAAAAAAAATTCCAGATACTCAACAAACCATTGCATTCAACTTCTAAGCTTTGGTACAAAAAATATTAATCATAGCTGACTATTGCTCTAAGCCTAGCTCGGATCTTTTAATTTGAAGACAAAATTGATACAAAGTTTTTTAAATTGCCAATAATACTATTATGAATAGTAATTTACTGTTTGAGATCGGGCATAATACGGAGTTTACGAGGAAACCAAACCCCGCAAGCTAGAGAAAAAATTGTCTTTAAATAAATTTACGGTTAACCATAAGCTAAATATTTAACTACAGCCAACGCTTTCTCCACTGAGAGGTAGGTTCAAAATTACTGCTTTGCTGCTCTTGTTGCCGTCTAGCAATTATTAGATCGGCGTTGTCTTCTAAATTTGGATCTCGATAAGGAATCGCCGCACGAGTCTTAAGATGTTCTTGCTCTTGTTGAGAAAGTGTTGGTATCTTTTTATACTTATGAACAGCTAAAGTACCTGGAGACTTACGACCAGCACCAGTTATGGGCGCAATGTCTAGATTAGCTGACAAAAACGCTGTGCGAACGGCAGCAGAGCAAGAGTAAGTTGCCAGTCTTCCTTGCTGATGGAGACACTTAGCCACCAAACTAATAAACTCTACAGTCCATAGTTGAGGACATTTTGGTGGAGAAAAAGGATCTAGAAAAATCGCGTCAGCCTGCCAGTTTTTGACGGCGATCGCTTTTATCGTTTTTCTTGCATCACCCCAGATTAGCCTTGCTTCTAATAAATCATCTTCAATTAAAGATTTATCAAATAGTTGTCTTAATCGCTGGCGGATAGCAGGTTGCCACTGTGATAAAAGATTGTATTTTATAGCTTGACGAGGAACATCTGCTGATATTTCTAGTGCCATCAATTCTACTCTACATTTGGGGTTGACCGACCAAATTGCCTCTAAAGCAGCAGCACTATTATAGCCAAGACCATAACAAATATCCAAAAGGCGGATAGTAGACTGTTGTGCTGCCAATTGCTTAATTAAACATGGTTTGACATATCTTACTTCAGCTTCTTGTTTGGCGCCAAAAGACGAATGAAAAGTTTCTTGAAACTCTTCTGAAAAAAAAGTATATGAACCATCCTCGGTAGATCGAGGGGTAAAAGATCTATCTTCCATGAGATTATTAATTTAAGTTGCTGATAAATCAACTTTAAGCCCGATTAATAGTTATCCTCAATGAATTTCTCGACTCAATTAACTACTTTAGCCACTTATTTAGCTGGAGAATTTGCCAATCAACAACAGGCTTTAGAACAACCAGCCTGGTATGTTAATTTGCGGCTTTGGATACGCCCAGTGCCGATTTTTACAGCAGACAGCATTACTTTATTTGCCGAACAAGCCAATATTTTAAAGCTAGATCAGCCTTACAGACCAAGGATTATGCGACTTAGGCAAAGAGAAACTATAGAAGTAGAATTTTATATGTTCAAAGATATTACTACGGCTCAGGGCGCAGGACAAAATAAGGATTTGATTCAACAAATAACACCAGAGAAAATTGAATTTTTGCCTAACTGTACCCTTCAAGTAGCGACCACAAAGCTTGTTGACGACCAATACTGTTTTGAAACTACTCCTCTGGTAGATACACCCTGTAGCGTTACTTACCAAGGTACGACTTTTCAAGTTTTTTTAGGATTCAAAGCCACAGCAAACGAATTAAAAACCTTTGATAAAGGAATTGACCCTGAGACAGGGAAAGGAACTTGGGGCGCACTAATGGGTGCATATCACTTTAACAAATGTCAAAATTTTTCCAAAGAACTGAATTTGTGATAGATTTAGATTTTCTTTGCTATTGCTCCAAATAGAATTAGGTTATTGATATATACTATTTTAGTAATGCTGAAAATACTAAAATAGTTATAATTAGAGTCTCATGTTTAGCACTAGATAGGCTTTCTGCTTCAAAGCTATAATTAAAAGCTCAACGGCAATTAAGCTACTAGACAATAAACAAAATATTAACAAAGTGAACGCTAGCTTTGATTTGGTGAGTTTTATAAAGATATAATTTAGAGGTTTGTTTTAGATTATGTCCCAAGGCGGGTTGTTTAATCCGTAAGCGCATCACTTTTACAGCATGGTAATATTCACGATTATCGTAAGCAAATTTGGAGGATGATTTTTAATGACCCAAGTGGTTGTTGGACAAAACGAAAATATAGAATCTGCACTGCGTCGGTTTAAACGTCAAGTATCAAAAGCAGGTATCTTCGCCGACATCAAACGTCGTCGTCACTACGAAACACCAATTGAGAAGCGCAAACGCAAAGCAATTGCCCGTCGCAAAAAACGTTACCGTTAAATTGGCTCATAGTATTGCTCTCCCTCTCGTTACGCATAATATAAATCTAGTTCATCTTGTGCATCAGCAGATAGATGGGAAATAAATATGTAATCAGTAACATAGCTAGCAAGACGGTATCATCATATTTAAGCAAAGCGATCGCTCTGGGGTAAGATAACAGATGCGATCGCTTTGCTTTTTTTGTGGGCGTGGATTTTGCTACGGGTATCTAATTTGTTCAGAGTATCTAACCGATGTACAAATTAAAACTAACAGTATTTAAATCGTGGATTCAATACCAGTTATCGACAACCAAGAGTATGTAGTAGTTGACAATAATTTTAGCGTTATTGAGTTTTCAGCCAATATTCAAAAATATGCTGACAAAACTATCAGCACAGGTGAAGACATCAGGAACAGTTTTCCTGAAGTGGTTGGTTTGGAGTCTGTTTGTCAAGAAATACTGTTACAACGACAACAAAGCTTTGCTATCAAGAGCGTCAGTCGTACTAAAACAGAAGACAACGCCGTATACTTCGATTTATATTTTAATTTAATTGAACAGCATCTAGTTATTTTGCTAGAGGACGTTACTGAGTTAATGACCCTAAGGCAATATTCAATCCAAAAGCTAAATGAAGCGGAAATTGCTTTGAACAGGCTTCAAAGATTTGAATACTGCACCAATAAAATTATCACGTCTATGAAAGACGTATTACTGATTACAACTCCCGCAGGTAGAATAGAGCGAGTTAATAAATCAACCACAGAATTATTTGGTCAAAAAAAATCAGCATTGCTCGAGCAGTTGGTAGACGATATTATTCGAGATCCCAGCTTTAATCATCAACAAATATATTATTTTCTACTATCTTCTCCCGATTCTGTCCGTAAGATTGAAGTTAATTTTAAAACTGAACAAAATAGGACAATTCAGATAGAATTTGACTGCTTTATTGCTCCTACAGAAATTAAAGACTTTTTTAACTGTGTGTATATAGGTAGAGATGTTACAGCCAGAAAAAAAGCAGAAGCAAAAATCCGCAAATCTTTGGCAAGAGAAAAAGAATTAAGACAGCTAAAGTCTGGCTTTATTTCTATGGCTTCTCACGAATTTCGTAATCCCTTGAGTAGTATTTTACTCTGTGTGCAAAATTTAAGCGGTAATAATAGTCTAAGCCAGCCAGAAAGTGAATTTTATTTAAAATCTATTCAAGATGCAGCTTTGAATATGAATTCTTTACTTGAAGATATTTTAGTTTTAAGTAAAGCAGAATCAGGCAAACAAAAGCTCAAGCCAGAGCTAATTAATTTAAGAAACTTCTGTTGGCAAATAGTTCAAGAATTAACTTCTATTTATGAAGATAAAAAAGTTAATTTTAATTATTTACTATCCTCTGATTCTGTTAATTTAGATCAGGCTACTCTACGACATATTCTCAACAATTTATTATCTAATGCCCTGAAATACTCCCCCACGGGAAAACCCGTAGATCTAACTATATCCAAGTCAAATAAACCTGAAATAATTACTATCGAAGTACGCGACCGCGGTATTGGTATTCCGAAAAAATCACAAAAACACCTGTTTGAATCTTTTTATCGTGCCAGCAACGTAAACAGCACTCCTGGCACTGGCTTGGGCTTATCTATAGTCAAAAAAGCTGTAGAGTTATGCCAAGGCTCAATAACCATCAACAGTCAGCTAAATAAAGGCACAAATATTTTAGTTGAGCTACCGATAAATTAGTTAAAATTCGACAAGTCTTTTCTATCTTTGGGAAAACTAGCTACAGTAGTTTGGACATAAGATATCGGTTAATAACTGCTATAGTTGTATTAAATTAGTTTGAGAAGCGATGAAGCATGAGTGAAATAACTAAGGCTGAAATACGCCAAAGATTAGGAAATATTACCCAGTTACAAGAATTGTTGTTTGGAGAACAAATAAAAGAGTATGAGCATAAATTAGAGCAGTACGATCAACGAATTAATCAGCTTGAATTTAATCATCAAGAGTTTAAAACAGCCATTGAAAAACAGCTAAAAGAATTAGAAAACAGGCTGATTTCTAAAATAGACTCCACAACTAATGCTTGGGAAAAAAAGATCCAATATTTTTCCATCGCTGCTCAAAAAGAACAAAGTAAAACTAGGCAAGAACTGGATACATTAACTCAGCATAGCTACAGAAATGCTGACTTTCTGCAAAATAGTATTAATGCTTACAATAATAGTTTGAAATCGGAGATTATTCAGTCGAAATCCGAATTCGAGCAAACTTTACATTTATTCAAACAGCAAATATTAGAAAAGTTAGAATTGAATCTTGCCAAACTATCTTCTGCCAAGATTTCTCGTAGTGATTTGGCTGAAGTTCTTTTTGATATTTGTGTCCAATTGAAGGACACAGAAGCTAATTCTAAAATAATAGAAGGTAAAGAAAATAAGCAATTAGAAGAAGCTTTAGAAACTTCTGCTCATGATGAAGTAATTCTCGAACCAAATTAATAAGCTGTGGTTTTTCTAATTTATGTTTGATTAGCGATCGCTTACTTGTCGCTTTTTGTTACCACATTTGACGAAACTTTATCTCGTCATAAACCAATTTAGCTGCGCCTAGCATTCCTGCCTTATTTCCTAATTCGGCAGTAAGCAACTGTAAACCTGGACGAGAAGGGGATACTACCCGTCGCTCAATTTCTTTTAAAGTGCTAGGCATAAAAAACCGAGAGCTAGCACTAATTCCCCCGCCAATAATCACCGCTTCGGGAGTTAAAACATAGATCAAACTAGCTAAACCTGCACCTAAAGTTTTACCGTAGTCGTGCCAAAATGCTAAAGCCGTTTTATCTCCCAATTCTGCTAATCTTCCTATTTCTGCGGGTTGCTTGCCTGTATTACGAATAACTGAACCAATAGAGGCATATTGTTCTAATGAACCCTGATTTCCGCTGCGACAGGGAAAACCATCAGGATTAAGAGTAATTAAGCCTAACTCTCCTGCTGCGCCACAGCGTCCAGTAAATAATTTGCCATCGAGAAAAATTCCCCCGCCTACACCCGTTCCTAGAGTAAGGAGAATAAAATCTTTAAATTGTTTACCTGCACCTAACCAAGCCTCGCCTATCGCAGCGCAGTTAGCATCATTTTCTAACACAGTTGGTAATCCAGTTTGCGCCTCTAACCAGTCGGCAACAGGGACATTATCCCAACTTGGGAGGTTAATGGATTTTTTGGCAATACGCCTGGCGGTATCTGTGGGGCCTGGAACACCCAGACCGATCGCAATACAGGTACGATCTTGATTAAGCTGATTGACTCCTTGAGCGATCGCCCTTATTACTGGCTGAGGATTGGCTGGTTGGGGTGTAGCTAAAGAAATTGACTCAAGACAAGTTCCATCAGGGAGAAATCGCCCCAGCTTAATTGCTGTACCGCCCAAATCCACACCGATCACTTCTTTCATTTATTTTATTGTAGGGTGGGCAGGAAATAAAATTCTATTTATCATAGAAAAGACGTTTAACCAATGCCCACCAAATAATTATTGATTACTAATTATTTGCTGATATTCTGCCTCGGTATACAAATCTGCCTCATTTTTAACTCGATCTACAAATAAAATACCGTCAAGATGATCGAGTTCGTGCTGAAAAATACGAGCGATAAAGTCTGTAAATACTTCCTGTTTAATTTCACCTGCTTGAGTGGTGTATTCTACTTCTATTTGGCGATATCTTGGTACTAAACCCCGAACATTTGGTACGCTTAGACATCCTTCCCAATCTTTTACTGTTTCTTCACTATGATTCAAAATCTGCGGATTAATCATTGCCGTTGGTGGCATAGTCGGCGCGTAAGGATAGCGATCGCTAGGGTGAGATGCGACAATAAATAGTCGATAGGGTTGAGAGATTTGGGGTGCAGCAATGCCTACGCCTTTACTGGCGATCGCTGTAGCGATTAAAGAGTCTATTAGAGATAAGATATCCTTATCATTAATCTTGATTACAGATTTAGCTTTGGTTCGGAGAACCTGTTGTCCTATTTGGGCGATTTTCGGTAATTTTGCCATATTTATCTCTTTAAAACTGCTTTTTGAGCTTACTTGAATAATTTTTGTTTAATTAGTACATTTTAATCATTGAAAATAGTTGTTAAATATTAGCAATTTTAATTCAAATCAACTGATAAGATCTTCAAATCACTAATAGCATTAGAGTACATCAAGATAGAGTGGCAATTTCTTCAGAACAGCTATGGGAACAAGTCTTAGAACATCTCAAACAACGGCTTAGTCGTCCTACTTTTGAGACTTGGATTCAAAATGCCACTATTGAAGATTTGAATCCAAACTGTTTGACTATTTTGACCCCCAATGCCTTTGTAATGAATCATTTGCAAAAGCACTATCTCAATCTTATTAGTGATGTGGTCGCCGAAGTCAGCGGTCAAACTTTAGAGATTCGTTTAAAATCTCAACAGGAAGGAAGTCTTGCTTTTGTTACCGATCGGGCTAAGATTGCTTCTCAAAAGTATAAGTTGCCGACGACTAGGAACTCACTTAAGCCAGCTAAATTAAATCCTAAATATACTTTCTATAGCTTCGTAGTTGGGCCGACTAATCGAATGGTACACGCTGCTTCTTTAGCTGTGGCTGAGTCTCCTGGGCGGGATTTTAACCCTCTTTTTCTCTGTGGTGGGGTAGGCTTAGGCAAAACTCATTTGATGCAGGCGATTGGACACTATCATCTAGAAATTAATGCCGATGCTAAAGTCTTTTATGTCTCCACCGAACAATTTACTAATGATCTAATTGCGGCAATTCGCAACGATAGTATTCAAACCCTTCGAGAACACTATCGTTCTGCCGATATTTTGCTGGTAGACGACATTCAATTTATTGAGGGTAAGGAATACACTCAAGAGGAGTTTTTCCACACCTTTAACACCCTACATGAAGCAGGAAAACAGGTGGTTTTAGCTAGCGATCGCCCTCCAAATCAAATTCCCAAACTGCAAGAACGTCTGAGTTCCCGTTTCTCTATGGGTTTGATTGCCGATGTTCAAGTGCCAGATTTAGAAACCCGCATGGCAATCTTGCAAAAAAAAGCGGAATATGAAAACGTTTATCTTCCTAAAGAAGCGATTGAATATATTGCTAGTCAATATACTTCTAATATTAGAGAATTAGAGGGCGCATTAATTAGAACAACGGCATATATTTCCCTTTCTGGTTTATCGATGACGGTGGAAAATATTGCGACGGTGCTTAATCCTAAGATAGAGCAGATTACTGCTTCTCCCGATACGATTATTGATGTGGCGGTGGAAATCTTAAACATTTCTGCTGAAGATCTCAAAGGGAGTTCTCGACGGCGCGAAATTAGTAACGCCAGACATATTGCCATGTATCTGATGCGTCAACATACCGATTTGAGTCTACCTCGCATTGGTGAAAAGTTTGGTGGTAAAGACCATACCACAGTCATGTATAGTTGTGACAAGATTTCTAAACAGATCAGAGTAGATCGTCAGCTTAATCAAACTATCTCTTTATTAAGCGATCGCATTAATTTTGTTAGTCGGCAAAAATCTCAAGACTAATCTTTTCCACAGCTTAAGATTAGATTTCCTCAGTTATCCACAAGTTTTCCACAAGCTGCTTAGAAAATTTCATAGTACACTTGTTTTAAAATATTAGTTAATTCTAATTTCGAGATGAAAATTGTTTGTAGTCAAAGCGATCTAAAAAATAATCTTTCTCTAGTCAGCCGTGCCGTTCCTTCTCGTCCAGAACCCGCAGTATTAGGAAATGTCTTGCTTGAGGCAATAGAAACAACGCAAAAGGTTAGCGTTATTGCTTTTGATGGCAGCTTGGGTATCAAAACGAGCTTTAGCTCCGAAGTTATCGAAGGTGGCAGTATTACCCTACCAGCCAAACTCTTAAATGATATCGTAACTCGTTTACCAGAAATGGAGATTACTCTAGATGTTCCTGAAGACGAAACAAGTCTCGCCACGATCAGTTCCGCATCAGGACAATTTCAGCTAGCGGGAATTGAAGCCAGCGAATTTCCCGAATTGCCCACCGTAGAATCTGGAAAAACAATAGAATTACCTATTTCAGCACTCAACGAGGGATTAGGAGGATGCCTATTTGCTGCCTCTACAGAATTATCCAAACAGGTGCTTACAGGAGTACATCTTAAAACTCAGGGTTTAGGAGCGGATAATCAAGGAGATATACTTGAATTTGCTGCTACTGATAGTCATCGTTTAGCAGTGGTGGCAGCCGATCTCAATTCTGAAGCTTCAGAATCAGCAATTACCTTACCCGAATTTTCCTTAACCATTCCTGCCAAAGCATTGCGAGAACTAGAAAAAATTGTGGGTGATTCTCAAATAACAGATCTAGTGAGGGTTAGCTTTGATGAACAGATAATCGTTTTTGAATTGGGCGATCGCCTGTTAACTAGTGCAAATATACCAGGAGACTATCCTGCCTACGGACAATTAATACCAAATAGTTTTACCCGTGAAATTATTTTAGATCGCAAAAGATTGCTGAGTAGTCTAGAACTAGTAGCAGTACTGGCGCAAAAAAATAACTTGGTCAAATTTAGCATCAATAATGACCAGGGAGAGTTGATAGTTTCAGCGGATGCTCAGGATATAGGTAATGCCAAACAGACTTTACCTGCAGAAATTATCGGCGAAGATATAGACATCGCTTTTAATATTAAATACCTAATGGACGGACTAAAAGCACTTCCCGCAGCAGAAATTAAAATGCAGTTAAACGAGTGGAATCAACCAGTTATCTTTACACCTCTGGGAGGATTAAATATGACCTACCTCGTAATGCCTGTCCAAATTAGAAATTAATTGTTAGAAAGTGTTTATAAGTGGGTAGGTTTCACAAGTAGCAGATAACAAGTAGCGCAGCCTGGAGGCTGCCGACGTTGCTCCGCAACGGCGAGACGCGCTTCGCGTCTGCAAGTTCAACCTCTGCCACAGCAAGCAAAGCTTGCAAAGTCGTCGAAGACGACGACATGGAGCGATAGCTCCTGTGTCAGACAAAGGGCTTGCCCGCATGTATTCAAGAGTTGAATTATTTTTTCACCTTTTCCTCATGAATGAAGAGGCGCAATTACCAACTTCGGAGTTTTTCTTAATTGCTATCTGCGCGAACTGGAGTTCGCCGCCTTTCCGAAGGAAAGTCGAGCCGCTCCACGCGGCTGCTACTTAACTCCGAAGGAGTTGGGTAATTAAATATAAAATGGATTTGATAGAGGTTAGAGGTTAGGGCAAAAAGTTAATGTTGGTATCTTAAATATAAATGCCTGCCAATAAAGCTAGCGTAAACGAAATAGGTTAACTATGACAAATACTACGCTCAAAAAAATGACAAAGTGGCGTGTAAATTCTATTTGCTTTTCCAATTTAGATATAGCTTGTTTAGTTCCTGCAAATAAAGTATTGATATATCTTTGCTGCTCTGCATTTCGATGATCTATTTGCATTTCAATTTTGTGTATGTCAGGAAAAGAACTATGAAACCTATTATTAGCCTCATTTAACCCGCTTTGTAGCTGATTGCTTACCTGATATTGAAAATTTTCTAGACCTTTACGAAAATCTTGTTTTAAACTGGCAATTTGTAGCTCAATTTCTTGGTATAGCTCTTGCCTTTCAGCTTCATTTTTAGCAAGTATCTTTTCTTCTAGCCTAATCATTGACTGTGCGTATTTATCCTCAAGCTGAGCTAAATTATCAGCAGCCTGTTCTTTTTCTTTAATTAGGTGAGAAAGAAGCTTTTCAAATAGTCCAGGCCCTAACTGAAAATAGCCTCTTTGAATTGCCCGAATTGTATCAATAATTTCTTGTGCCGAAGTGTTTTTGAGCAGATAACCTTTTGCTCCTGCTTCGACTGCTGCATTTATATTATCTTCGTCGTCGTGACTACTAAGAATAATGACTTTAGTCTGGGGAAAACGCTGACTTGTTATTTTGGTTACGGTCAAACCACTCATTTCGGGCATTTCCAAGTCAACTATCATAATGTCAACCTGAAATTGTTCCATGTATTTAAAAGCTTCATTACCATTAACAGCTTTGCCAACAACTTCTAAATCTGGTTCTGTTTCTAAAATTGCCTGTAATGCTTGCCTAGTGAAATTTTGATCGTCTACTATTAATAATTTAATCATTAACAAAATTAAGCAAAATAACTAACATAGAAATAAAAATATTGGTTATAGAATATATTTCTAGCTATCTAATTATGTTTTATATATATTGGGTTTGAATATTATTAAAAGGTTTCTTTAAAGCTAAAATTATTGTTTATGACTGTGAAATTTCTATATTTTGTACAATATGAGAAATTATGAATATATTTAAAAAATAAATTATGTATTTTATTCATGTTTTTTAGGCTTATTAAGTTTATTTGTTTTGTTCATGTTATTAAACAATGAATACTAAGATTTTTATTTGCTCTAAGAGCTTATAATTAATCTAAAGCTAAATGTTTTACAGACGATTTACTATTGAATATATTTATTAAATAGCTTTACGCTTTTGCAAGATAACATTAGAGAAAGTTGTAGATTTAAATTTTTATAAAAACTAAGTGGAAATGCAGGTTACTCAATCTCTATACATTTACCAGTATCTTACAGGAATTTATGAAATTTGACGCTAGTATAATTTTGTTACAACTGTGTTTTTTAACTATAAATCCTAAAAATATACCAAACAAACTATTTAAAATAATTGGTAAAACGCAGTCATTCTCTAGATAATACATCAACCTCGAAATCGAGCGATCTTCAAGAATCTACCGTGCGATAAATAATGCGATCGCGACCTTTGAGTTTTGCGTCGTATAAAGCGTCATCAGCAGTAGCAATCAAAACATGGGGCGATGAGCGAGGATCGGGAATAATACTAGTAACGCCTAAGCTAAGACTGATAATATCGCTAATTTGGGATGAAGCATGATGTATTTGTAAGTCTTGAATTTGTCCACGAATATCTTCTGCTACCTTGAGCGCCCCTGCTGCTTCTGTATGGGGTAAAACCACGGCAAACTCTTCTCCCCCATAACGAAATACTATATCAGCAGGACGTTTAACAGCCCGTTCAATGCCTTGAGCCACTTCATACAGACAATTATCTCCTGCTTGGTGTCCATAAGTGTCATTGTAAGATTTAAAATAATCCACATCACATAAAATTAGCGATAAATATTGTTGATCGCGGGCGCATCGCGACCATTCCTGAGCAATATACTCATCAAAGCGACGACGATTAGCTATTTGAGTCAGACTGTCAATATTAGCTTGGTAAGTTAATCTTAAATTAGTTTGTTTTAGCGTATCCTCTATTTGTTTGCGATCGCTAATATCACGGAAAGTTATGGCAAAACCATCACCCAGCTTTACCGCTACAATATGAAACCAGGCTGGAAGAGAAAGAGAGTCGTGAAAATGTTCTTTTTCTAGCACAGTACAAGTTTCCACAACCTGAGTAAATGCTTCAAACAGCCCATAAAATAGATGATTGGGAGACTCTTCGACAAATAATCGTTTGCCTTTAAGGGTTTGGGTTGTTTTGCCCAAGGTCATCGCCGCTACTGGATTAGCAATTAACCAGCGAAAATCGACAATCTGTCCATGGCGATCGCGAATTGCTTCAAAAGCAGCGACCCCATCTAAGGAGCTATTTAAAACTCCAGTTAACAAAGCACGAGATTGATTTAATTCTCTTTCAACAATTTTTCTTTCGGAGATTTGCTCATTCAAACCTTGCTGAAATTTTGCTTGCTGTTGAACAATATTTAATTGAGTTTGGACGCGAAAAACCACTTCCTCAAGAAAAAAAGGCTTGGTAATATAATCTGCTCCCCCCACTCGAAAAGCTTCAGCTTTATCGTACTCTGAATCTAAACCGCTTAAAAAAATAATTGGGATACTTTGAGTTTCTGTCTGAGATTTTAAAACACGACATACCTGATATCCGTCCATTATAGGCAACATAATATCAAGCAAGATTAAATCAGGGCTGATTGTCTTGATCATGGACAAAGCCATTTTTCCATCCGTAGCCGAATCAACTCTATAACCTTTATTACTTAGTAAAGATGACAGCAATCTAATATTTTCGGGTAAATCGTCTACTATTAATATTCGTTCTTGTAGCTTTTCTGGATAATTTTTGTTCATTTACCACTACTGGGTAACGATTATTGCCCTAGATTAGGCTAAGTAGCTAAGGTGACAAATGGCTTGGCAGTACAACAACTTTTTCTCTTCGCAAACAGATGAAAAACAGAACAAGAGATGTCGCTCAAAATACAGTCAAGTCAATTGAAAACCCTGGTCAGAGATGTACCTCCGACCGCCTTGTGTGGTCAACAAATCACTTTGTCGTCTACAAATAAAATTTAAAAATTTAAACATAAGAAAGTAGCAATATTAGAGAGATTTTATCGCTACAAAGCTGGATGTCATGTTCTTTATAGACCATAAACCCAGTCGTTAATTTACTACCAAATTAGAATACTCCTCAAAATTAATTTTCTTAATGAACCCGCATTTTAGTTTCCTTTTTTGCTACTTTTTAATAGTTTTATTGATTAGTCAAAATAATCACTAATTTACGTGAAACGCTGAAATAGTCTGGCATTGCAGATCGATAATATGTAACTATAATTTAGTTATACATAAGTTATATCATCTATTTTTCTAGGCGCAAATGATGATATTACTCAAAATTCTTTTAGGCTAAGTCTCCCTATAATGCTGATTGTTTAAATTTAACCTTTAATTGGTTATCTTCTGGGTTTAAAATTGAACCGTCAGGGTTTTCTAAGACAAATCCCCCATCGCGAATCATAGCTAAATCAGCGTCTTCTGACTGTCCAGTGGTGGTAAGATAGTCGCCGACAAAAATAGAGTTTGCAGGATATAAACCCATTATCTGTAGCGATCGCAAGTGGACTTCTCTCCCTCCCGCAATTCTGATTTCTTGCTTAGGCAGAATAAATCTAAATAGGTTTAAGATTCGTAAACAGCGACGGGGATTTAGCTGATTAACGTCGCTTAAAGGCGTACCAGCAATGGGAATTAAAAAGTTGATTGGCACGCTGGTAACGTCTAACTCTCGTAGGGAATAAGCCAAGTCGATAATATCTTCATCGGTTTCATTCATGCCCAGGATTCCTCCTGAACAAGTGGTAATACCTGCTTTTTGAACGTTTTTAATTGTTGCTACGCGATCGCGAAAAGTATGAGTGCTACAGATATTCTCGTGGTGATTTTCTGAAGTATTGAGATTATGGTTAACTCGATCTACTCCCACTTCAGCTAAACGTTGGGTTTGAGATTCATCAAGTAACCCCAAACAGGCACAGATCTTTAAGTCGTGTTTCTCTTTGACGGCTTTAAAAGCATCCAACACATTACTAAAGACAGATTCCGAAGGCGATCGCCCTGAAATAGCCATGCAAAATGTACCTGCTTTTAAGTCTGCTGCCTTATCTGCTGCCTGGACAATTCTTGCTTGGGCTATCAAAGGATATTTCTCAATCTCGGCAGAGGAAATTTTTGATTGAGAACAGTAGTTGCAGTCTTCGGGACATAAGCCACTTTGGGCGTTGAGTAAAAAGTGGAGTCTGACACGATTTGACCAATAATGATGACGAACCTGATAAGCTGCTGCTAATTGCTCTAATAAAACCAAATCTGGGGCTGTTAAAATGCTTTTGGCAGTAGTGCGATCAATTAACTCCCCTGCCAAAGAAAGTTTAGCGATCGCATCGTAGTCAATTTTGGTCATGACAGTTAAACTTCATTGCAGAGAACTTTATTGTTTTACCATGAAAATCAGTAATTAATTACTAGTTATCATTCTTTGCTATAGCTTAGTAGAGTTAGCTAAGAAATATCAAGCTGGCTGACTAAGGCGATCGCGAATGGTATCAGCGATCGCCTTTAGCCAAGTTTCGGTAATCATTTCCTTCGATAGTTGAAATACACAATAACCTTGTTGCTGCGCTAAATTGAGCTTTTCATAATCTCGCATCAGGCTTTTGCCTGTAGTGTGTCCGCCTTGATGCCAAATTTGTCCATTAATTTCGATTGCTACCTTGGCAGAGAAATTAACATAATCAAACTTAAAGCGACGCTTGGGAATTAGCCGTACTTCTGTTTCCAAATCTAAATCGGGAAATAATTCTGACCATAATAGATCGAACTCAAATTCTAAGCTACTGATGCTCATCGATTAAATTAATTGTTTTTTACAAAAGATAACCCCAATTTTTTGTATTGACCAACGCTCAAGCAGCGCAAAGTTGAAAGGAATTTTTAATTCACACGCTTACGTAAATCATAATTATTAATGCTTGAATCTATATTAGACCTCTTGCATGAATAGCCAGAAAATGAGAAAAGTAGGTTAAAAAGCGATCGCGAATAAGAACGTGACCTACAAACAAACCAAAAAGCTGACGGCAATAGAGTTTAAACGCCTATCACTTTCCGAGATAGATCCTTACAGTAAGGGTATTACAGCTATTTCCTACTTTTTACTGTCTTGGTGCGCATTCCCTTGCGCCTAACGGCGACGCGGTGAGACAGTTGCGGTGGACGGGTTTCCCGGCATAAGCAAACTGTCGAACCCTTTAGGGGGTCGCACCGCTTTTTACTTCCTACTTTTTACTTTCTACCAAGACTATCTTCTAATTAATTTCACCTACCTACTTAAACTGCTGCTTTGTCTTGAATAAAACTTAAACTTATATCTCCTTAGACTATATAAGACATCAACAGCTTAATTACCGCATCTACAGAAGACAGGGCAGCAGTTTCGTTGGGAGTATGGTATTCAGTGGAAGGAATTTGCAGAGTAGTGCCGTTGATCTTTCCTTCTGTTGCGGTGGCTAGTCGTCCTAACTCAGTTCTACCTAATGAATAGAATGTATTATTTATTTTATTTTGAGCTTGAATGTAAGCATCTTTGTAAGTATAAGAGATTCCCATTTCTTCGCACCTTTGCGCTAATTCGGCAGTTATTTCCGTAGCAAAGAAACCGCTGGCATCTTGATGACGCAGTGTAACCTGCTGTGCCTCTGCTGCTTCGCGAGTTGGATAGGGGCTGGTGTCTAAAATTATTAAACGCTGGGTAGTTAGCCGTTGGCGTTGAAACCAAGAAAGAGCATAACGCCAGCTTTTTCCTGCTTCTTCTTGTGCCGTAAACATTGCTGTGCCTTGAAAACCCTGTCTAAACAGGTAGATAATCATAGCTGCACTGACTACATTGTCTATTTGAGCAGAAATACAGCCATTGGCTATTTTAAGGCGATCAAGAAAAGATACTGGCGTACCTGGCTGCACAAAATCTAAGCCGTCCAGCTCAAAAATAAGGTTGTTTCTAGCGGGGCAAATATAGGAATTGGTGATAGTTCCCTGACCTAAATACGTTCCTGTATAGGGTAAATGCGCCTGTACCTGCTGTCCTTGAAAGCGGTTTTCAATGGTGTGCATCATCTGTTCGGAAACAGAATCACCTGTTAAATCGCTGCGGTTGCTGGCGATAAAAGCAGCATATTGAAACTCATTAGCTCCAGTACATAATAAACCGTGGCGATCGATGTGTGCCGAGAGAATCAAATCGTGAGGCTTGTTACCTTGTGCCACTAAAATACCGTGATAATATTCTACTTTGACCCCAATTTCTTCTAATTCTCGACTAAGTACGCGGAAAAAAGAATCTTCGCAGCCAGTAACTGAAGGTTCGCGAATTAACAGGCGCAAGATATTTAAAAAACTATCTAGCTGAGGATAGTTTGGTGTAGCTGACTTGACTTGAGGAACTCCTATAGCAGTTAAATTAAAAGCGTTCATAAGTCTGACTTTGGCGCATCCAAAGAACGAAATTAAATCGTGTTAAATAACATAATACAACTCCAGTTTGAAAATTTTAGTACAGTTTGATACTGATACTTAAATTATGCAGCTTAGCAAAAAATCAATTTTTCTTTTATTAGCGATCGCCAGACGCTCAAAACTATAGTCTATTCATCCTATGATGGAGAATGTTTTAGGGTGTTGTAAAATGGTAGGCTCAGCAGAAAATCAGGTAACAAAGCCAAAGTTAGAACAGGCGATCGCTCGTAGTCAAGAGCATTTACTTGCTCTTCAGTATTCAGAGGGTTATTGGTGGGGAGAATTGGAGTCTAACGTTAGTATTACCTCTGAAGTCGTCTTGCTGCACAAGATTTGGCAGACAGATCGAACTAGACCTCTAGCTAAAGCCGAGACCTACCTGCGATCGCAACAGCGCAAACATGGTGGTTGGGAACTATACTATGGCGATGGGGGCGATCTTTCTACTTCGGTAGAAGCATATATGGCACTGCGTTTATTGGGCGTATCGGCAGCCGATCCCACTTTAGTCAAAGCCAAGGGATTTATTCTACAGCAGGGTGGCATTAGCCAAACTCGTATCTTTACCAAGCTGCATCTAGCTTTGATTGGTTGCTATGACTGGCAAGGTTTACCTTCAATTCCTCCTTGGATTATGCTTCTGCCAGAGCATTCTCCTTTTACAATCTACGAAATGTCTAGCTGGGCAAGGGGTAGCACCGTACCTTTGTTAATTGTTTTTGATCGCCAGCCTATATTTAATCTGGATAATTCGCTTAACTTAGATGAACTATACGCTGAGGGAATTGCTAATGTGCGTTACGAATTACCCCGCAGCAACGACTGGACGGATATATTCTTAACTTTAGATAATGCTTTTAAACTGGCTGAGAATTTAAATTTAGTACCTTGGCGCGAAGAAGGAATTGCTGCTGCGGAAAAATGGATCTTAGCCAGACAAGAGGCGACTGGCGACTGGGGCGGAATTATTCCCGCCATGCTTAACTCTCTTTTAGCTTTACGCACTCTAAATTATGATGTCAACGACCCAGTTATTCAGCGAGGTTTGACCGCCGTTGATAATTTTGCCATAGAAACGGAAAACAGTTATCGTCTTCAGCCCTGTATTTCTCCTGTGTGGGACACTGCCTGGTGTTTACGAGCTTTGGTAGAGTCAGGAGTTGCCCCCGACCATCCAGCTTTAGTCAAGGCAGGAGAATGGTTACTAGACAAGCAAATTTTAGATTATGGCGACTGGGCAGTAAAAAATAAAGATATAACTCCTGGTGGCTGGGCTTTTGAATTTGATAATCGCTTTTATCCCGATCTAGACGACTCGGCTGTGGTGGTCATGGGCTTATCTCAAGTCAAGCTTACTAATGAAGCACAAAAACAAAAAGCGATCGCCCGTTGTCTTAACTGGATGGCAACTATGCAGTGTCAGCCTGGAGGCTGGGCAGCTTTCGATCTCGATAACGACCAAGATTGGATTAATCTGATTCCCTATGGCGACTTAAAAGCCATGATCGATCCTAATACTGCTGACGTTACGGCTAGGGTATTAGAAATGCTGGGAGAATGCAGTCTATCAATGAATGAGGGAAGAGTTCAAAAGGCGATCTCATATTTAATTCAAGAACAAGAAGCCGACGGTAGCTGGTTTGGACGTTGGGGAGTTAACTATATCTACGGTACAAGCGGGGTCTTATCTGCCCTGAGTCTTATTGCATCCACACGCTGTAAGTTTCAGATTCAAAAAGGCGCAGCCTGGTTAGCTAGCTGTCAAAATGCCGACGGTGGATGGGGTGAAACCTGTGCAAGCTATGATGATCCAAGTTTGAAAGGCACAGGAATTAGTACCGCTTCGCAAACAGCCTGGGCATTAATTGGTTTAATAGCAGCAGCAGAAGCAACCCAGTTTACAGCACAGCCAGCCATTGCTCAAGGGATAGCATATCTGCTGCAAACACAAGGCTCAGATGGCACTTGGGATGAGGAGCAGTTTACAGGTACTGGTTTTCCCTGCCACTTTTATTTGAAATATCATCTCTATCAACAATACTTTCCTCTTCAGGCACTAGCTAGATACAAGAAATTGGTAGTGCCTGAAGATGTAATGATTTAAAATGAAATCTTGTATTATTAAAGTTTTGCTAATGCCAATCTGTCCCAATTGTTCTTCTGAGCAAACTGTCAAAATACAAATTACATCGCAAGGGAGCGATTACTCAAGGAGGCTTACGACTAGCTTTAGCCTATGCGTTGGCATCTGCTCTCCTTCAGAGAATCACTGAACGTCTAATTACATCAAAAGTGTTACCCTAAGATGAATTAGACCCTCATCTGTCATGCTACTGTTACCTGAAAACGGTCACTTTTACACCAAGTCGAAGACATCTTTTATAATGATAACTGATGTGACACAAGCTTTAGCCTAGGCGATCGCTTTAAAGTGCGATCTCTAATTAGACCACCCCTACAACAACTATAATGTACTGTGGGATTAAGTTGCTTCCAGTTTAAATTACTCCCAAGAGTCGTTCTCACGACGAACCGCAGATGATAGATATGCTCTAAAAATGCTCCCTTAGAAAGGAGCAGCAGATCTAGCGATCGCTAAGACTCTAGTTATGAAGTCACTCGCCGTTCAAACCGCCGTTTGCGACGATGTTCAACGCAGTTTGACTAACGAAAACTATCTAAAAGAATTGGATTAATGAATAACAACCCTCCTACCGCTCCAGCACAATGCCCTTTCCGTGGAACCCGCATTGGCGGTGCGCTCGGCTCTAAGCCGCAAACCGATGATTGGTGGCCAAACCGACTTCAGGTCGAGCTGCTGCACCAAAATTCGCCCCAGGCAAATCCGCTGCAGAATTTCGATGCCAGGGAAGCCTTCAAGAAGATTGACTTCAAACAGCTAAAGAGCGACATTAAGGTGCTGCTAACTGATTCTAAGGACTGGTGGCCAGCAGACTATGGTAACTATGGACCGCAGATGGTTCGCATGGCGTGGCACGCCGCCGGCACCTACCGAATCGCAGACGGTCGTGGCGGAGCAGGTAAGGGTATGCAACGCTTCGCACCCATCAATTCCTGGTGGGATAACGGGAACACCGACAAATCACGACGGCTGCTCTGGCCAATTAAGCAGAAATACGGCGCGGCATTGAGCTGGGCTGATTTAATGGTTCTAACCGGCAACTGCGCACTCGAAATCATGGGTTTGAAGACCTTCGGCTTTGGCGGCGGTCGCATTGATGCTTGGGAGGCGGATCGCGCTACCTACTGGGGATCCGAGTTCTGGAACGGCGAGCCGATTAATGAGGTTAAGAAAGACCCTAATGAACTGTCTGGTCATCCCGATGAGATGGTCACTCGCGAGATTCGGTGGGTTGGTAAGCCAGACGAAGAATACTACGACCTCGAAAATCCGCTAGCGGCCTCTCACCAGGCGCTCATTTATGTCAATCCAGAAGGACCAAACGGCGAAGGTGATCCTCATGGTTCGGCGCGAGATATTCGCGAGACGTTTGCGCGGATGGCTATGAATGACGAGGAAACGGTGGCGTTAATCGCAGGCGGTCATGCCTTTGGCAAAAGTCACGGCATGGTCTCGTCGGACAAGATCGGCCCAGCACCCGAAGGTGCGCCGATTCAGGCGATGGGTCTAGGGTGGCAGAACCCTGAAGGCACTGGATTTGCCGAATATACGATGACGAACGGGATTGAAGGATCGTGGACGCCAAATCCAATCCAGTGGGACAATAATTATCTGATAAACCTATTTAAGTACGACTGGAAACAGACAAAAAGCCCATCAGGTGCAATTCAGTGGACACCGAGCAATCCTGATGCGCCGAAGACACCAGACGCTCACAAACCAGACGTTGAACACGCCTTAATGATGATGACTTCGGACATTGCGTTAAAGGTTGATTCTGCCTATAACGAGGTCTGTCAGCGTTTTTTAAATGACTTTGATTACTTTGGAGATGCCTTCTCTCGCGCTTGGTACAAGCTAACCCATCGAGACATGGGACCAAAAACGCGCTACCTTGGTCCAGAAGTTGCAGAAGAAGATTTACTCTGGCAGGATCCGATTCCCGCACTCGATCATGATGTTGTTGACGATGCCGATATCAAGTTTCTTAAGGACAAGATTTTGGCAAGTGGGCCTTCCGTTTCGGCACTCGTGTCAGCCGCCTGGGCATCGGCATCTAATTACCGCGACTCCGACAAGCGCGGCGGCGCAAATGGCGCGCGCCTTCGCTTAGATCCTCAGAAAGACTGGGAGATGAACCGCCCGCAGGAGCTTGGTGAAGTTCTATCGACCCTTGAGCAAATTCAGGCGGACTTTAACAGCGCTCGACCAGCCAACAAAATCTCAATGGCGGATCTGATTGTCCTCGGCGGTTGTGCTGCAATCGAGAAGGCCGCGCAAGACGCTGGGCTTTCCGTTGCCGTCCCCTTCACTCCAGGTCGGATGGATACGACTCAGGAGCTAACAGATGTTGAAAGCTTTGAATGGCTAAAGCCAGTCTCGGACGGTTTTAGAAATTATCACAATGAGGCGGTTGGCTATAAGGTGAAGGCAGAGCGTATCTTCCTCGATCGCGCGCAGCTTCTGACGCTGAGTGCGCCCGAGTGGACGGTTCTTGTCGGCGGACTTCGCGCCCTCGATCAAAATTGGGATCGTTCAAAGCATGGTATTTTTACTGACAGACCTGGCGTCTTGACCAACGACTTTTTCCGCGTCCTGACCAGTATGGATTACGAGTGGAAGCCAGTCGATAATCGCGAGATGCTCTTTGACATCTGCGATCGCAAAACGGGCGAAACAAAGTTCACCGCAACACGCTGCGATCTTATTTTCGGCTCGAACGCGGAGCTTCGTCAGGTTGCTGAAGTTTACGGTGCTGATGACGGTCACGAGCGTATGGTCAAGGACTTCGTCGCGGCCTGGAATAAGGTGATGATGCTTGATCGCTTTGACGTTCGCGATTAACCTGCGATTGTTGTATTGGATGAACCAGTCCATGTCGGGCTGGTTCATCCAGGCGTTGCACAATGAATAGATGATCGATTAAAAAATAGGTATAGTCCAATGTTTAAGATAATAGGTTAGAAGTCAAATCGAAGCTTCGAGCATCTCAATCGATATTTGAATAACAAAATGTTTGACGGTGTAGGCAAGCTTAGTAATGACGTAAACGTGAATTTTCTCCCTCAACTTTGGTCATTGCTGTTTTGCTAACCAAATGATCGCCATCATCGATCAAACAAGAATACACGGCATAGCCATCCGTAATCTAGAGAAGGCAACACCAACCTCGGACAACCCACCACAAATTACCAAAAGTCTCTTGAGGGCGATGCCTTCTAGCGGTCGTGGAACATGGCGAAACAAGTTCGCCGTTTCCGCCCGCTCTAGCTTCGCGATCGCCAACTACCCATTTTAAGACTCTCGATTGATGTGAATTTACTGCTATCCAAACCCAAATCTTGTTTTGTCTTGGCGAGCATTCCCTTTAGGGGATCTCGCCGCTTTTTGAGCCAACAAACGTTTGTAATTCATCAACCTGAAAGGTTTCTGGGATGAGGTAGTTCTCTTCTCGTCTGTGAGAAGATGCTTGCTTAACCCATTTGATTACCGTGAACTCCTGTAACTCGTTCAATATCAATTACTCAATTGCCTTAAAACAATAAACAATAGACAATTAATAAGTTAATCATCAACAATAGCTAATGAATGAATTTTGGGATCGAGTTCTTGACTTTTGTGTTCAAACTACTGCCACAATTGGCGATCGCCTGATGAAAGATTTTGGTAAAATCCAGGCAAGTCAAAAGGAAGATGGTAGTCTAGTTACCCAAGCCGATCAGTGGTCAGATCAGCAAATTAGAGATGCGATCGCCGAAACCTTTCCCGAACATGGAGTTTTGACTGAAGAAACCATGCACATATTCCCTGAAAACGACTGGTGCTGGATAGTTGACCCAATTGACGGCACAACTAACTTTACTCGCGGTTTGCCTATTTGGGCAATTTCTTTGGGACTATTTTATCGAGGAAACCCTGTATTTGGCTTTGTTTATGTACCACCTCTAAAACAAACGTTTCATGGCTATTGGTATGGTGATTCAGGATTAACTGGTTATACAGGTGCATACTTAAATAATCAGCCGATATATACTCGCACTGATGACCCTAGTGGCAGCCAGCTATTTAATCTTTGCGCTCGTAGTAAAGCTATTTTTAAAAATCCTTTTCCCTGCAAAATTAGAATGCTCGGTGTGGCAAGCTATAACTTGCTTTTAGTTGCTTCGGGGGTGGCAATTGGCGGAGTAGAAGCCACCCCGAAAATTTGGGATATTGCTGCGGTGTGGACAATTATCAAAGCTGCTGGGGGAGATTTTGTATTTTTGGGAGATAGTTCCATCTTTCCGCTTCAGGCTGGTCAGAACTATGGCAAAGTTTCTATCCCTAGTTTAGGGCTATCCCGTAGGGAACTAGTCCCCACGTTCAAACCCTTGGTAGAGTGTGTTTTAAACCGTTCTAAATAATCTCAAGTCGGGCTGAGAATATTAGTCGGTGGAGGTAGCTATAAGCCAAAAAGCGCATAGTTTGTTTTCTCTAGCCCCAAGCTTATAGCTTAAGGCTTACAGCTTATAGCTAACCGCAAAGCGATTTTAAACAGTTTGATAAGGGCTAGTTAACTTGTTTAATTGATTTACCAATAAACTGAGGAATAGACCGACATCTGTTACTACACCAACCGATTCTACTGAACCGCGATCGCTTAATTTGGTAACTACAGCAGGATTAATATCCACACAAACCATTTTCACTCCCGCAGGTGTCATATTGCCCACGCCGATAGAATGCAGCATAGTAGAAAGCATCAAGATCATATCTGTACCTTCTAAGAGCTTGGCATATTCTTCTTGTGCCTTAATTAAATCCATTTGGGTATCGGGTAAAGGACCATCATCGCGAATTGAACCAGCTAGGGCAAAGGGTATATTATGTTTAACGCATTCATACATAATGCCTTTGGTAATCACCCCTTCTTCTACTGCTTTGGCGATGCTACCGTAACGGCGTACTGAGTTAATTACTTTGAGATGGTGGCGATGTCCGCCGTGGACGGGAGTACCTTTTTGCATATCTACCCCCAAAGAAGTTCCCATCAGCGACTGTTCGATGTCATGAACGGCGATCGCATTTCCCCCTAACAAGCCTTGAACATAACCATCTCGTACCAAGCTAGAAAGATGTTTTGCTCCTCCTGTATGGATCACCACAGGGCCTGCGGTAACAACAACTTTGCCACCGCGATCGCGAATCTGCCGTAGTTCCCAAGCAATTTGTTCGACTACTAGTTCTACTCTTCTTTCACTGGATACCCCTGCACCCATAAAGCTAAATTCTTCTTTGGCTTTTAGTTCTCGATTAGACTTTTTACGGACGGTACGAATACCTTCTACGCCCACAACCACGCGATCGCCTTGCTCTAAATCACGTAATATCTTACACTGAGCAGTTACACTTCCAGAATCATCGCTGTCTTGATGCGCGTTCCCTTGCGCCTGACGGCGACGCGGGGTCGCATCGCCGATGACAATTGCCCCGTCCATGCGTTGCTTTTGCACTCTGATCCAGCGATCTTCAATTCTAACCTCGGTGGGATAGATGTTAGAGACATAAAAATCATCAGGAGCAACTCCTGCCATGTCACAGGCTTCGGTGACTGCATTCTTGCCATCATGATCGGCAACAACTGCCCCAACTTCAATTAGCTGACTCATGATTTTTTCCATAATCTTATGGTCAGGGGCAGAAATGCGGACATCCGCATTTGAGGTGCTTTGTCTTTCTACACCTAAATTGAAATTAAGTACTTTAAAACTACCGCCGTTATCGACTACAAGATCGAGAGAACGGTTCATAATTCCTGCATCCAAAAGATGCCCTTCCATGTGCAGTACTCTGCTCTCTACAGGGCTACTACCATGGACGTTTGGTAATACAGGCTCATTAATTCTGAGGGTTAAACATTTTGCTGCACCACCAGCCTTGAGGAACTCTGTTAGAGGGGTTTCAATGACGCTAAAACCCGCATCGCCCAAACTTTGTTTAAGACTATCGCTAGCCTTGTTCATCACTACCGTATTTTCGACGTTAACTGTATTGCAGGCAAAATTAATCGCATCAGCTTCAGCGATCGCAATTCGCTTTTCAACTGGGACACGATCTTCAATCAGGTGATTAGAATAGGAATCAAATGCCCCAGGGTAGTAAAGTAAATAGCCTCCTGAGAGAGGACAAAAACAAGTATCCAAATGATAAAAGCGATCGTCAATTAGACGCAGCGACAATACCTCAATGTCTAACCATTTAGCGATATAAGGATGAGAATCTAGTTCTGAACGAAAACCATAGCCAGCCCATAACCAACGCCCTTCACGGTCTAATAGGGCATCTCCAGCACCTTCAAAAGGTAAGTCTTTAGGTAACTCAAAAACATTAAAACCATTGTCCTCAAACCATTTTTTAAAATAAGGTTCTTCTCCTTGACGTTCGGGATGAAAGAAGCGACTGAGAACCACATTATCTCCCAATACTAAACCTGCATTGGCGGTAAACACCATGTCAGGAACTCCTGGTTGTCCCTGAACTAAATCTACTTCTGCCAAATCATTGAGGACAAAATTTAGTTTAGACCACTGTTCTGTGGCTCGCTCTTGTGAGGATTTATGAATATTTCCTTCCATCCAGGGATTAATTACGTAGTCTACGTCGTAGTGATCGGGAGCACACATCAAAATGCGAATTGATTCAGCCATGATAGTTTTTGTGTAAGTAAGATCTAAGATATTCGGATAGTTTAAAGATTGTCTTGAGTAGCTCTTTGGCGATCAAATTCAATTGCTTTTGCTGTCATGTTTATCTGTCTAAAAGATAATGATTAGTCATTAACAGCAATCTGAGGACTATGTAGAACTTGGATTTGCTAGACCTGGAACTAAATTATATTACTATAATTGCTTGGCTAAATTAGCTCTCTAGAAATATTGTCACTAAATTTTGACATTAAATTCAATCAGCAAATTAAAGCAATATCCAGCGTCTGATATGAATTAAAAAGGTTTAATCTTTTTTTTAGTTTTAAGCATCATCTTACTTTAGGGATGATGCTTTTTTTAGATCAGAACTTGTAAAATAAAAATTAAAGTCTAATACTTTAGTAAATGCCAGCAACGTCTCAAACTATTCAATTACCCAATAGCGACAGCGCGATCGCTCTTGCAGGAAGTAATGAGCAAAATCTTAACTTTTTATCTCGTCATACAGGAATTACTATAGTTTTGCGAGGACAAGATTTACTGCTTCAGGGTCAAGAGAAAGCCGTAGCCAGATGTGCCATAGCGATCAGAACTTTAGAGCCTTTGTGGTCATTGGGCAAGCCACTACATGAGCCTGATATCATTACTGCATTTCAGGCGATCGATACTGGTAGAACTGAAGAATACAGCGAACTGCAAAAAAATGTTCTCGCTCGAACTAAAAGAGGCGAGATAATTAGAGCCAAAACTTTTAAACAAAAACAATACATTAAAGCGATTCAAAAACATGATATAACTTTTGGGATTGGACCAGCGGGAACTGGTAAAACTTTTCTAGCTGTGGTATTGGCAGCAAAGGCTTTACTTAGCGATGAGTGTCAAAGAATTATCCTTACTCGTCCAGCAGTAGAAGCAGGAGAAAAACTAGGATTTTTGCCAGGGGATCTACAAGAGAAAGTCAACCCTTTTTTACGTCCCTTATATGACGCTCTCTATGAATTTATTGATGCAGAAAAGATTCCCGATTTAATAGAAAGAGGAAAAATAGAGGTTGCTCCCCTAGCATATATGCGGGGACGTACTTTATCGAACGCATTTGTCATTGTTGACGAGGCGCAAAACACAACCCCTGCACAGCTAAAGATGGTGTTAACTCGTTTGGGCTTTGGTTCAAAGATGGTGGTAACAGGAGATATCACCCAAACAGATTTACCTTCTAATCAGGACTCTGGTTTAATTGTCTCTCGTCGAATTTTGCGTAATGTTAAGGAAGTTGCTTTTTGCGAACTAACTCAAGCAGATGTTGTACGTCATCCTTTGGTTCAGAAAATTGTAGCTGCCTATGAAAGATACGAAAAGTAAGAATATGTAGTTTTAGCTAAACAGCATACATTATTTGCTCAATTTGTGACTTAATAAATAAAAGACTAGAGAGTTGAGGAAGAAAAATGATGGAAGGGCAAGGCGTAAAAATTGGTAGTACAGCTATTATTTGGAGTCTAGCAACGGGCATGATGGCTATTTCTATTCCTATAATTAAGATGACTGACACAGGAATTATTTTGCCTTTAGCAGTTGTAGTGGGAGTAAGTTTAAGCACTATTGCTATTTGGCTGAGTACCTGGTTGACGTAATTTTGGCATTTTGATTTGATTTTGTTGACTGTCGAACCTATAGCTGTAGCCAACAATTTTGGCGTTGAATTATATTTCAACTGCCTTTTTTTAATTCTTTATTAAACCGAAGCTCAAAAACAATTAAAAGTAGTTTTGAAGAAGATCGAAAACTGTTTATAAAATAACTCACTTTATATTTTTCAGTCATCGATTGTAACAAAGTAAAAGACAAAACTATTTGCTGAACAATAGTTATTAGACCTTTTGCACGAATCAAAATTGACTACCAAGATGGGAGAAAAAAAGGAAAAAATAATTAATCTTTTATTCATACAAGAGATCTATATTTTGAGCTTGATTAAAGTCTAAGTTAAATTAGCAGAACATTAGAAAAAAGTAATCAAATATGCACTTATACAACAGTTGGAGCAGTTAAAAATCCTAATTTACCGTTGATTATCTTCAACTCGAAAAGGGCTTTGATAGCTGCTGTTTCGTTAATAATTAAATTTTGTCCGAACCATTACTATTACTATAAGCGCGATCGCTTTTATCTATTAAAAATCTGTAAAGCGTTTATAAATAATATTACCCAATTAATAAATCATTGTTTGTTCAGCAATCTATTGACTATGATGATAACTAATAGCTTGCAATAAATAATGAGTTAGCAAGTTATTAGTTATTAGTTGCCTTTAATTAAATATTTAGCACAAACCTAGAAAACAACATACCAAGTATAAGACAAATGGCTTAAGCCATTATTCGTAGGTAAATTACCAACAAAATTTCCATTGAATGTCTTGTAAGAAAAACTGTATACTTGATCGGTAAACTAGAAATAACCTAAATCAAGCGATTTGTTCTAGAAAATATCTAGTGTTGAATTATAACTTTGCATGATTAACGTTCTTGTTGTTGACGATCAAAATCTAACTCATAGGCTGATAGAAACTTATTTAAAATCTGAACCTGAAATTAAGATAGTTGGCTTTGCCAACAATGGTCAAGAGGCAATTGACAAGATTTCTACCTTAAAGCCAGATGTGGTGTTGATGGATGTGGAAATGCCGAAAATGAATGGTTTGTCAGCAACAAAGATTATTACCGAAAGTTTTGTTGAGACTAAAGTTTTAATACTGACAGTTCACGATAATGAACAGCATTTTAGCAAAGCTTTGCAATACGGAGCAAAAGGATATTTATTAAAAAATACTACGTCCCCAGAACTTAAAAATGCTATTTATTATGTCAATCAAGGTTACTTTCAACTAAGTGCCGAGTTGACCGAAAAATATCTCTATAAAATAATTAGCGAAAAATCCGAAACTGAGGAGATTTTAGAACTAAAAAGAAAGTCAAATTACTTATATAAATCTTTAAATAAGATAAATAAACGGCTAGAGGAAACGCAAACAAATAGTTTAGAACAAACTATGGAAAGCAAAATTGAGAGAGTGCTACAAAAAGAAATGGCACTACTTAGAGATAGAGATTCGCATCTCCAATTTAAGGTCGATCACCTGAAACACAGTCAAGAAAGACTACAGCAAAATATCAGCTATCTTTTCAAAATTCAATTAGTCTGTATTATTATTGCTTTGATATCTATCTTATATATTATTTTTTCTAATCTAAAATAAGGCTAAAAACTTTATTGATTATCCTTGTTTATTATTACTTACTACCTATTACCTAAATTTAAATCTCACAGATAGCTAGTAATTTCGATCACATAGAGATGATTAGAGTTCAACTTATTCTGAGGAAATCAATGCTTTTCTCGCTGAGTTGAACCTAAATTCATGGCTGCTAAACAATATTTCTCTAAAAAAAAGAAAAAAGAAAAAGGTAAATGGCTAGTAGCAGCAGCCTTGGGAATATCTCTGTTTATCACTTTAGGTAACGTTCAAACTGCATTTAAATCTATCAATAAGCAGCAGTTAATCAGCCTCCAGTCAGATAATTTTCCTAGTAGGGAATATCAACCAATTCAGCTAGGCTCAACGGCGAAAATTGCTCAACAGAATTTTTCAGAAATTGATCGCCTTGCAAGAGAGCTAAATTACTCAGGTTCATCAATTCCCGAATTGGCTAATCTTTTAAGCAAAAATGCCACCACAGATACGGAGAAAGCCAGAATCATTTATGCTTGGGTAGCACAGCACGTTACCTACGATGTTGCGGCCTTTAGGGAGGCGGTAGATAATGACAACTACCCTGATGTTGATGCCGAAAAAGTCTTGCGCGATCGCACTACAATTTGTTCAGGATACAGTAATCTCTATCAAGCTTTAGCTGAAGCCATGAATCTAAAGTCAGTGATTGTTGTCGGCTACGGCAAAGGAGCAGCCCCCCTGGCTGAAAAATTCCAAGATGTCAATCATGCTTGGAATGCTATCAAGCTGGAAGATGGCTGGTATTTATTAGATGCAACTTGGGGTGCAGGTTCAGTCAGAGATGGGCAGTTTCAGGCTGACTATAAACCCTATTATTTTGCCACTGCACCAGATGAACTTATTAATAATCATTTTCCCCAAGATCGGGGCTGGCAACTGCTAGCTCAAGCATACACTAGAGCAGAATTTGATAACCTACCTGATATTGCTTCTCGTTTTTATAGCTTAGGTTTAAATCTAGTCACCCATCGCAACTATCAAATCTCTGCTTCAGGTCGCATAGATATCAACCTAAAAGCTCCTTTAGATGTAGTAGCGGTAGCGAACCTTAAACAAGGAACTCAAGAATCAACAGATAGTGCAGTTTTAGTCAATCGCCAAGCTAACAACCTGATTATTAGCGTTGCACCGCCGATGCCAGGTACTTATGACCTGACCATCTATGCTAAGAAAAAAGACGATCCCAGAAAATATGGCGAAATAATCAACTATCAAATTAATGCTCTTAACTCCGTTGCAAGCTTACCTAAGCTATACGATCATTTCAATCAATATCAGGCTAGTTTAGTTGAACCTTTGACGGCGGAATTAAAACCTAATTGGTCAACCTATTTTAATTTAGTAGTTCCCCAGGCGATCGATGTTCAGGTTGTTAATGCTCAGACAAAACAATGGACTCCTCTCAATGGTTACGGTAGCTACTTTTCAGGTCATGTCGATATTCAATCGGGCAATACGGCAGTAGTAGCCAGATTTCCTGGAGACGATCGCTATTGGCAACTAGTTGAGTATCAATCTAAATAACACCAGTAAGGGCGAACGGCTGTTCGCTCCTACAAGAAAAAAGTGCAGTATCGAGTAAACAAATGTAAACTATTACCGTAGAACTCTAATTTTATTTTAAGTATTATCGTGTTTACTAAGACCGTCCCCAAAGCAGGTTTATAGTTTAATGCTTTTACTGATTGAACTACCATAAATTGCCCGCTAGGCTAGGAGAAAAATAATTGCAGCTATTCAAACCGAAAGAGTGGACGGGAAACTATCGAAAAGACTTGCTGGCAGGAGTACTGGTCGCTTTGGCTTTAATTCCTGAAGCTATTTCTTTTTCTATTATTGCAGGAGTCGATCCCAAGGTAGGACTTTATGCCTCATTTATTATTGCCATTATTACGGCTATTTTTGGCGGTCGTCCTGGAATGATTTCTGCTGCCACCGCTGCCACCGCTTTATTAATGTATCCCTTAGTGTCATCCGTAACCAAAAGTGGTGGGGATGGATTGCAATATTTACTTGCAGCTTCAATTTTAGCAGGCATTATCCAGCTATTTTGGAGTGCAATAAAACTGGCAAAACAGCTAAAGTTTGTTTCTCGCGCCGTGATGATTGGCTTTGTCAACGCCTTGGCAATTTTGATTTTCATGGCACAGTTGCCTGAATTGAACATAGCCGCATTGACTGATTTTGGAGCAAACTGGCTCATGGTATATGCTATGGTTGCTGCTGCTTTGGCAATTATTTATCTGTTACCCCGACTAACTACGGTTATTCCTTCGCCTTTGGTAGCAATCATTGTGGTTACAATTTTTTCGCTAGTTACTAATACTGGTGTTCCTACCGTTGGCGATCGCGGCGAACTCCCCTCTACGTTACCTAGCTTTGGCATTCCCCAAGTGCCTTTTACCTTTGAGACGCTACAGATTATTTTTCCTTATGCAGTCGCTATATCTTTGGTTGGTTTATTAGAGTCTTTCCTGACCGCAAATGTGATAGACGAACTGACTGATACCTCTAGCAATAAAAACAAAGAGGCATTTGGTCAGGGAATTGCTAACTTTGTCAGCGGTTTCTTTGGGGGAATGGCTGGCTGCGCCATGATCGGACAGTCGGTAATTAATATCAAGTCAGGAGGTAGAACTCGTCTTTCTACCTTAAGTACAGGGGTTTTTCTCTTGTTATTGATGCTGTTTTTAGGGACACAGGTAGAAAAGATTCCTATGGCGGCCTTAGTGGCAATTATGATCATGGTGTCTGTTGGGACGTTTAACTGGTCTTCTCTTCGGCAAATTCGCAAAATTCCCCGCAGTGAAACCGCAGTTATGATCACAACTGTAGTCATGACAGTTTTTTCCCATAATTTGGCTATTGGAGTTTTAAGCGGAGTGGCATTAAACGCGCTGCTGTTTTCCCGCAAAATTGCTCAACTGGTATTTGTAGATAGCCTAATTGATTCTCAAGGCGAAAAGCGCACCTATAATATTGCAGGTCAAATATTTTTTGTGTCAGTCAACGAATTTTTAAATGCGTTTGACTTCAAAGAAAATGTCGATTTCGTCAAAATAGATCTAACTCATGCTCATTTATGGGATCAATCGGCGATCGCAGCACTAGATAAGGTAGTGATTAATTTCCGCCGTAATGGTGCAGAAGTTGAAGTAGTAGGTCTGAACGAAGCTAGTGCTACTCTAGTTGATAAGCTAGGGGTACATGACAAGTCAGATTCTTTAGAAGACCTAGCCAGCCATTAAGATAGCAATTGTCTTGGCTGCTCGATTTGAATCAGTTAATTGGTCGATATCATCACTATAGATTACTACTAGTATCACTTCGCTTAAGCAAGAAGTAGGGAGTAGGGAGTTAGATATTGTCGAGATTTCAAGTCAAATAAATGGTTACTCTATTTATTTACGCCCACGTCTACTAGTGTTTTATAGTTTTACAAATGATTGTTTTGTTTTTTTACTTCCTATGAAGCGCAAGCGTCCTATCGGCTTAAAAATTATTGTTGCCTATAAAGCTGTCCTTTTCTTGCTGCTAATTCTTACTGCTGTTGTATTGCTGTTAGCTTTAAACAATCATTCTCGCTTAATTGCATTTTCAGAAAGTTATATTTTAGAGAGTAAATTATCTCTGATTGAAGAATTTGTCGAAGCAATTATCAATAAATTCTTTGCTCAACAGCCAAACACGATTCGGAATAGTGCAATCTTAGCGGGAGTTTATGCTTTAGTTACGGCAGTAGAAATTGTTGGACTTTGGTATCAAAAAGTTTGGGCTGAATTTTTGGTTTTAATACTAATAGGTTTTAGTATTCCCTTGGAAATTTACGAACTGACCAAAGGAATTACCTTGCTAAAGTTGGCGGTGTTGATGGTTAATATCGCTGTTTTTTTGTACTTACTTCGGTTTGTTCTTCAAAAGTCCCGTGTTCATAAACGCTGATTTTTAAAAGAAACTTGCTGGTAATTTTTAAGTGTGCATTATGCCATGAGTCATTCGCTGCTTTAATCTATAATTAATGTAATCTAAATTACATTTGCCATATTAATTAACAGAATTTAGATAATGTTTAATTTTTGACAGAAATCTTTATCAAAAAGTTTTTAGTTCAATTAAGACTGATAACTACGGCACAGCCTTTTATTGCTTTTGCTCCGTAATTATACGACAGAAGATTTATGTATTTACAACATCGGTTTCAATTGTTACTTTGGGTTCAGTTGAATACACTATCTTTTCTGAAATGAAGTATCAAATATTTTGGTTCAAGCCAGCTAAAATATTCAAATCTGAGATATGATGAACAAAATTAATATTTTAATAGTAGAAGACGAATTAATAATTGCCAAAAATACTGCTAAGAAACTAGAAGCTTCAAGTTATCAAGTCTCTAAAATTGTTTCTTCTGGGCAAGCAGCTATTGATTATATCATCAGCGATCGCCCAGATTTAATCTTAATGGACATTGCCATTAAAGGAGAAGTTGATGGTATCGAAACAGCAGAAAAAATTAAAGAAATAGCTGATATTCCCTTGATATTTCTAACAGCCTATGCCAGTGATGAAACCTTAGAAAGAGCTTCCAAGACAGGCTGCTATGGTTATCTAATTAAACCTTTTAGAGACAGGGAATTGCAGGCTACAGTTAAAATGGCTTTGAGTAAATATCAGGAGCAATCTGCAATTCAAAAAGCTCTGCAATCTACCGTAAATGATTATTCATCACATTACGATGATATTTATAAAGATAGTCTAACTAATTTGCCGAACAAGCTATTTTTAAGAGATTTATTTGATTATTTATCATCCACATTAGGCTCGTCTGTCAAGCTAACAAATCAAAGCGATAACCATGATAATTTAAAAATAGCAGAAAATCAGGACAGACAACAGCCAAAATCAGAATTATTAGCTCTATTTAACATTAGCCTTGATAGACTACAAAAAGTAAGCAGTGTGCTAACTAAAGAACAACAAGATACTTTAGTTAAAGAAATAGCACAGCGTCTGAGCAATTGTGTCGGCAGTTTTGAATACAATGGAGCAATAGTGTATCTAGAGCCAGATAACTATGTGGTAATGATTGCTTTGGATCAAAAACAAACGGCACAAAACTACGGGCAAGAAATTATTAATCAACTACGGCAAGCTTTTGAGGTTGATAACCAAGAAATATTTCTCCCCACTAATATTGGCATCGCTTTTTCTCCCCTCGATAGTACAGATATTGAAGAGTTATTAGAGCAGAGTCAAAAAGCTAGAGATTATGCGACAAGCCAGGGAAGAAATCGCTGTCAGTTATTCACTTTTGCTTTTAACGTTAAAAATGCAAGAGCCTCGGAAAGTTTAACCATGGAAGCTGATTTACATCGTGCTTTAGAACGGGAAGAACTAGAGCTATATTATCAGCCTAAGATTAATCCGAAAAATAATTCTATTGTAGGAACAGAAGCCTTAGTACGCTGGAATCATCCTGTTATGGGAAGAATTACAGCCGACAAATTTATCCCTTTAGCTGAAGAAAACGGTTTGATTAGACCAATCAGTGAGTGGATTATGCACTGCGCTTGTAAACAAATGAATGAATGGCACAATGCTGGATTTGATTTTCTCAGAATTGCCGTCAATTTATCAGGATTTCAATTTAGACAATCAGATTTATTTCATCAAGTAACTCAAATTTTGTTTAAAACATCTTTAAATCCTCACTACTTAGAGCTAGAGGTAACGGAAACGATTTTAGTGGAAAATATTAAAACAAATATTCAAAGATTAAATTTGCTCAAGAAGTTAGGAATCCAAATAGCATTAGATGATTTTGGCACTGGATATTCATCTTTAGGCTATCTACAGCAGTTTCCCTTTGATATTTTAAAGATTGATTCTTGTTTTATTCGCAATATTGATAGTAATAAAATCAATGCTGTAATTACTAAAAATACTATTGAAATGGCACATCAATTAGGTTTAAAAGTAGTAGCCGAAGGTGTAGAAACAAAGGCAGAATTAAACTATCTTCAGCAGTGTCAATGTGATGAAATTCAAGGCTTTTTGTATAGTCGTCCCTTAGCAGCCAAAGAATTTCAAAAATTGGTGATGAACAACATTAGTATCGCTTTGCTTGAGTAGTAAGTAGTAGGTAGTAAGCAAGATATCGCTACTAATTTTAAATGGTTAGTCCATTTATGCCCGCGTCTACTAGTCTTGTCTTACGCAAAGTCTAGTTATCAGAGTTCAAATAATTAAAGTCATAGCATTGCCTGAGATGTTTAGAACATTCTTAAAATTGCTACTTGCTACTTGCTACTTTTGAGCCAGTAACCTTCGTGTCCTAAACAATTGACGTACTACTATATGTCCATAACGCAAACTTTGCCCCACATTTTAGTTGTTGATGATAATACTTGTAATTTAGATCTTGTCTGTAAAATTTTTGCCAAAGCTAATGTAAAAATTTCTACGGCATTAGATGGTATTGATGCTATTAATCAAGTTAAATTGAACCCCCCAGAACTAATTTTATTAGATGGGATGATGCCTAAGCTTGATGGGTTTGAGACTTGTCGCTTGCTCAAAGAAGATCCTATTACTTGTGATATTCCAATTATTTTTATGACTGCTTTAGCAGAAACTGAAAGAAAGGTTAAAGCTTTTAAATTAGGCGCAAGTGATTATATAACTAAACCTTTTCAAAAAGCCGAGTTAATGGCTAGGGTTGAATATCAGCTAGAGTTACTTAATTTACGTCAAACCTTAGAAAAGCAAAATGATTTATTACAACGTGAAATTGAGGAAAAATATGAAGTAGAACTTTCTTTACTAGATACAAATGAACGGCTTGCTGATGTCAATCAATCCCTTATCGCTGAGATAGAAAATCGTAAAACAGCAGAAAAGAAACTCAAACAATCTCTCAAGGAAAAAGAGTTGCTGCTGAAGGAAATTCATCATCGAGTTAAGAATAATCTTTTTATTGTTTCTAGTCTTTTAGACTCTCAGGCGGAATACATTGATAATCCTCAAATCCTTAAAATGTTGAGCGATAGTCAAAACCGTATTACCTCAATGGCTTTGATTCACGAACAACTTCACTCTAGTACTAGTTTATGTCAGATTGACTTTCAGCAATACCTGATTACACTAACTGACTATTTAATTGATTCTTATTTAACTAATACTATTCAGGTTAGTACTAATATTCAGCAGGTTTATTTAAATATAGAAACTGCTAATGCTTGCGGATTGATTATTAATGAATTAATTTCTAATGCGGTTGAACACGCTTTTAAAGGACGAAACCAAGGCAATATTAGCCTGGAGTTTACGCAAAATGACGATCAATTCACTTTGATAATTAAGGATGACGGCATCGGATTTCCTGAGCATAAAAACTTTTATCATAGCGAATCATTAGGCTTGGAACTTGTTTCTACCCTGGTAGAACAGCTAGAGGGAAAGATAGAAATGACCAACGATAATGGAACTGAAGTTAGAATTACATTTGCAGAACTAAACTACAAAGATAGACTCTGATTCTGGCAATTGCTCACTAAATCCCCCAATTAATTTAGGGGGATTTTATTTTAATAAGACATCACTTTAATTTAATAAAGTATGACTATTTAGATCATACCTTCGACTACAGGATGGAAGAAAAAGGCGATCGCAACTACGGCATAAGTAGCTACCAACAAACTACCCTCTAACCAATTAGATTCGCCATCAGAACTAATCGAGTTGGCAATCAAGACGGCAACGCTAACTGCCACAAGTTCAAAAGGATTAAAGTTAAGATCCATTGGTTGACCAATAATCCAGCCAGCAATTACTAGCACTGGGGCAACAAATAAAGCAATCTGCATACTTGAACCCATTGCCACAGATACCGAAAGATCCATCTTATCTTTTAATGCCACAGTTACCGCCGTAGCGTGTTCTGCTGCGTTACCAATAATTGGTAGCAGGATAACCCCAGTAAACAAAGCACTTAAACCTAGTTGAGTAGTTGCCACTTCCAAAGAATCTACCAGTAGTTCTGATTCTACTGCTACGGCTAAAGTCACAGCTAATAAAATAAAGATCCAAAAAGGTAAGTTGACTTCAGGTTCACCTTCCCCTCCCTCTTCTAAATCCACATCCCCTACATCACAAAGATAGGCGTGAGTTTTCATCGAAAAAAGCAGAGTCAACCCGTAGACCAAAATTAATATTCCTGCCACAGCTACGGAGAGATTTTGTAATGTTTGTTCTTCAATACCCGCAGATGTATACTGTACCGCTGTAGGCAAAAGCAGCGCGATCACAGCAAGGTTCATCGTCGAAGCATTAAGACGGGCTACGGTAGGCTGAAATTTTTGCTCTTTAAATTTCAAACCCCCCAGCAACATCGAAAATCCCATAACCAACAGCAGATTACTGACAATTGAACCAGTAATAGTAGCTTTAACTACGCCAATTAAGCCAGCTTTTAGGGCAATAAAAGCCAGAATTAATTCTGTGGCGTTGCCAAAGGTAGCATTAAGCAGTCCACCAATACTAGGCCCTGTGACTACAGCGATTTCTTCGGTGGCTGTACCCATAAAGGAAGCTAAAGGCACAATGCCCAAGCCTGCCGTGATAAATACGACGGTTTCTCCCCATTCTAAAAAATGTGCAGCAATCGAAACAGGGATAAACACTAATAAAACTAAGAAAAATGTGTCTTTATTGAACATATTGACTTGTTATTCCTTGATCTAATTCTTTCATTGTCATAACACTTTCGCCAATATTATTGTCTTTATTTGTTTCAATACCTAGAAAATTCTGTATTTTGATAGAATTGCTGAGACGAACTTAAAGATTTAAGTCATAAATAAAATTTTTTAATGCTGGAATTTTTACAAACGCAGTTGTTTTTACTGGAGAGATTTGCCGATCGCTTAGTTTCGACTCAGTTGACTCATCTCAGTGTAGTTAGTATCGGGGTGATATTCTTGGCAGGTCTTGTCACCAGCTTGACTCCTTGTATGCTATCTATGTTGCCCATTACTGTCGGCTACATTGGCGGTTATGAGTCTGAAGGAAGACTTCAGGCAGCAGTCCAGTCTAGCTGGTTTGCGTTGGGTTTAGCGACTACCTTAGCTATCTTAGGTATTGTTGCCACATCTATTGGCAAGGTTTATGGACAAATTGGAGTTGGTTTACCCATTGTTGTTAGCTTAGTTGCGATCGCTATGGGACTAAACTTATTAGAAATATTACCATTACGCTTTCCGTCTCTGGGGGCAACAGAATGGATTCGCGATGATTTACCTCGTGGACTGCGTTCTTATTTGTTAGGTTTAACCTTTGGCTTGATAGCCTCTCCTTGCAGCACTCCTGTATTAGCAACTTTGCTAACTTGGGTAGCAACAACTCAAGATTTAGTTTTAGGTGGAGTTTTATTAATTGCCTACGCCATTGGTTACGTCACGCCTTTAGTTATCGCCGGGACTTTTACAGCTTCTATTAAAAAGATTCTAGAGTTGCGCCGTTGGTCAAGCTGGATTAATCCCGTCAGTGGTGCTTTGTTATTGGGTTTTGGCATCTTTTCTTTGTTGTCTCGATTGCCAGCTATAAGCTATAGGCTTTAGGGTTGTGTCACAAAAACCAGTATAGAGTAGCAGAAAATGCTACTTGTAAAAATCACTGACTTTTACTTAGCTCTGGTCAAATTATTGCTACTATATAACTATAGTTATGACTATAGTTATAAAACTATGAATATTTCTAAAAGCAAGCTCAAAAGCAAATTACTAGAAATCCTAAGATTGGTTGAATCTGACAACCAGGAAATTATAGTTACAGACCGCGGTAGACCTGTAGCTATAATCTCGAAATTCAGTCAAGCCCCACCAACGAAAGATCTATTCAAAGATCTGCGGGGTAGAGTCACATACCTAGAAGATCCGACGGCGACCACAACCGAAGAATGGAGAGATATTTGACTATTATTTTAGACACCTACGCCCTGCTATGGTGGAGTCTTGACCCTGATGAATTATCTACAAGAGCGAAGATCGCAATTGAAGAAATGGAACAGTCAAAAAATGGTATTACATCGGCAATGGCTATCTGGGAAATTGCGATTAAGATAAAGAATCAAAAGCTGGATTTAGGCGTTCCTCTATCAAAGTATGTGAAAAGAGTTCAGCAGTCAGATGTAGTGGACATTATCCCAGTTGAAGCAGATCTTTTAGTTGAAAGTGTTAATCTGGAGTGGTCGCATCGAGATCCAGTAGATAGAATAATGGTCGCCTTGGCTAATCATTACGGCGCACCAATGATTACTAGGGATAGAAAGATCCGAGATTTTTATTCAAATGTCATCTGGTAAAACAGAGAAAATCTTTATTTACTAGAATTCTGGATCGATATTAGCCGATCTTTCTATAGTCTGGAACGTATGCAAATATGTTAACGCGAATCTAACATATTTTACCTGCCACTACTTTCTCCTAATGTGAAGGTTCGCTTGAGCGACGATCGACCAACTTGGACGATAGACGAAGAGACTTTGTACGTCCGCTCCAACCAGGTTGTTCTGTCGCGTTATCATGCAACGACCTCAAGATTTTAGCCGTCTTTGCGGGCTACATGAACAGCGGAAAGAAACGAGAGTTGCACACTATCTCCAATTTTTTCTAGCTTCTTCCGCAATCCTGCAAATAGTAGCTCTTCCGCTTGTGGCTCTAGTCCCCGATGGGTACTTAAAAGCTTGAGGTAATCATCAATGCTATAGGTGACTTCACACGCGGTTTGCTCGACGACCAACTCCTTAAAATAACCAGAGTCTAAAACTTCTTGTCCAAATCCCCGCAAAATCTCCGCTTGAATTTCCGCACCTTCATATCGGACAAATGAGGGAGCATAAGCTTGATACACTTCCTTAATCGCTTGGTAGACTTCGTATTTTGGTTCAGGAGTCAGATTCCAGAGCAGGATGAGAAACCCATTGTCGCGTAATGCCGCTGCTGCTTTAGTATACCGAATCTCTGGCGATATCCAGTGAAAGGCATTGGCAGATAGAATAGCATTGAACTGTTTTGTTTCTAGTTCCCATTCTTCAAATGAGGTGTTGTGGATTGCAACATTTGGATATGGCGTACAGTTGCGTTGCGCCAAATGATAAAAATTCGGGTTTGGCTCAATACACGTCATTAAAAAATCTAATTGAGCAAAAGCAACCGTTGCATTTCCCGGACCACAACCGACCTCAAGAATTGACGCATCTGATGAAAGTTGAGCTAAAACGATAGACCGATCGATAAGTTCCTTCGGATATTGCGGTCTGGCGTTGTAATAAATATCAGCAACAGGAGAATACCAATTCCTTCGCTGTTCCAAATCTATAGAAGCTCTGGCATTTATTTCTTGTCTAGAGTCTTGCATAAGCTTGCTTTATCAACTTTTGAGTTCAACTTTAGTTTAAAATCAAGAATCTGCTCGAGATTTTGCTCTCACCAACAATCTTAAAACATCTTAGCTTTGAACATTGACAGATGCTTTTCAAGGCGATGCTATCATCCAAAACGCAAGCGTTGAATTAAACGCTACATCATATTTCATAATAAAAGTCACCTTCAAGAAATTGGATACCTCTAATTTTTGATCCATAATATATAAATAATGAATTTTCTTCTCAAGCCAGGCTCAATATTTCGTCGCTTTGTCGGCATCATTGCCAATTTAAAATTAGCTATTATCTTGTTACTGGCGATCGCCATAGTCAGCATTTCAGGTACAGTAATTGAACAAGCTGAAACTCTCTCTTTTTATCAACAAAACTATCCTGAGTCTCCTGCTTTATATGGTTTTTTAACCTGGAAAGTTATTCTCGCCTGGGGTCTAAATCATGTTTATAGTACCTGGTGGTATCTTTCTTTATTAATTCTCTTTGGTGCAAGCTTGACCGCCTGTACTTTTACTCGTCAGCTACCCGCCTTAAAAGCTGCCCGTAAATGGAAATACTATGAAAAGCCAAAGCAGTTTGAGAAATTAGCTCTCAGTGCCGAATTAAACCAGGGTTCGATTAAATCTCTAACATCTTTATTAGAACAGCAAAACTTTCGAGTCTGGCAACAAGATAATGCTCTTTATGCTCGTAAAGGTATTATTGGTCGTATTGGTCCCATTATCGTCCATGCGGGGATGTTAATTGTATTGCTTGGCGGGGTATGGGGCATCTTTACAGGTTTCTTTGCTCAAGAAATGGTTGCTAGTGGCAATACTTTTAAGATTCAGAATTTTATTGAATTAGGACCTTTATCTGCTTCTCATATTCCTGATGATTGGTCAGTTAAGGTGAATCGCTTTTGGATTGACTATACTCAAAGCGGGGACGTAGATCAATTCTACTCCGATCTTTCAGTAATTAGCGATCGCGGTGAGGAATTGAAGCGTGAAACTATCCACGTCAATAAACCTCTGCGTTATGATGGCGTTACTCTCTACCAAACTAACTGGAGTATTGCTGCTGCTCAAGTTCAGTTAAACAACAGTCCTATTTTTCAGCTACCAGTAGCCAAGTTAGATACTCTTGGCGCAGGGAATATTTGGGGAACTTGGATTCCTACCAAACCCGATATGAGTTCTGGTGTTTCTATGCTCATTAAAGATATGCAGGGAACAGCTTTGATTTATAACCAACAGGGAGACTTGACTAGCGCGATTCGTATTGGTCAAAGTGTAGATATTGACGGTATTAATATTAAATTGATTGATATCATCGGCAGCACTGGTTTACAGATTAAAGCCGATCCTGGTGTCCCTGTTGTTTACACAGGCTTTGCTTTACTAATGATTGGAGTAGTGATGAGTTACTTTTCCCATTCTCAAGTATGGGCATTAGAACAGGACAATAGCTTTTTCTTCGGTGCCAAAACCAATCGAGCGCAGGTAAGCTTTGAAAGAGAAATGCTAGAAGTAATTGATAACTTGGAAGAGAAAACTAAATCAACTGATATTTCTGAACCTAGCAAATCTCTAGTTTAGTTTCACTTTCAATAAAAAGGCGATCGCTTTTCAAAGGCGCGATCGCGATAAACTATTAACTACTTACAATTTAAGACGCTTCTTTTTTAGCAGCAGTTTTCTTCTTGGCGGTGCTGGTTTTCTTTTTAGCTGTAGTAGTCTTTTTCTTAGTGGTGCTGGTTTTCTTTTTGGTAGTCTTTTTAGTTGCTGCTTTTTCGGCTAATAACTCCAGAGCTTTTTCGAGGGTTATTTCTTCTACGGTTTCATCTTTGGGCAAACCAGCATTGATCTTACCGTGCTTAACATAATTGCCGTAAGGGCCTTTATAAATATTGACTGGCTCTTTGTCTTCAGGATGCGCGCCTAATTCCCGTAGAGGAGTTTTTTTACTGCCACCACGTCCGCGTTTAGGTTCAGCCAAAAGTTCTAAAGCACGCTTTAGGGTCACGGTTAAGACATCATCTTCTTTTTTAAGTGATCGATAATCTCGCTGTAGCTTCGTGTCTTCTGGACCTTTAAACTCATGAACCACATAGGGACCAAAACGCCCCAGAGCAGCCTTAATTTTACCTCCTGTAGCGGGTTGTTGTCCTAATAAACGAGGAAGTGATAACAAACCGACTGCCATTTCTAAAGTTACGTCATCCTTAGTAGCATTAGTTTTGCTATCTTTTTTAGGAATCGAACTCATTTTAGGCTTAGGATTTTCGTCTGTCATATCTCCAAGCTGTACATAAGGACCGTATTTACCGACTTTAAAATAAATAGGTTCACCAGTTTCAGGATGAATACCGACTTTTTCTGGTCCTTCTTTCTTCTGACGAATTAGAGCTTCTATTTGCTCTGGATTAAGGTCAGCAGGAGTCAAGTCATCGGGAATAGAAACTTTTAATACTTCTGTCTCTCCATCTTCGGTTTTTATTTCGATATATGGACCATATTTACCGATACGGACTACAGCATCGAGGTTTTCTAGATGGATGGTTTTGGCGATTGCAGGCTCTATTTGCTCGTTTTTAACGTCTATTTGGGTTTTTAAACCTGTTTTTCCCTGATAGAACTTTTTAAGATAAGGTATCCACTCCGCACCACCTGTAGCAATTTCATCTAAAGTTTGCTCCATTTTAGAAGTAAACTCGGTATCTACCAAATCGGGGAAATGTTCTTCTAGCAGGGCAGTTACCGCAAAGGCTGTAAAAGTAGGAATTAAAGCCTTGCCACGCATCTGCACATAACCGCGATCTACAATAGTGCCGATGACGCTGGCGTAGGTACTAGGACGACCAATACCCTCTTTTTCTAGGGTTTTAACCAAAGACGCTTCGGTGTATCTAGCAGGAGGCTGGGTTTCGTGTCCAATCGCCTCTAATTCTTTGCAGTCAGGTTTGTCTCCTTTTTTCAAAGGTGGTAAGAGTATTTCTCGATCTTCCAAGGCTGCATCAGGATTATCTGACCCTTCAACGTAGGCACGGAAAAAACCAGGAAACTCAATACGCTGACCGTTGGCGCGGAAAACAGCATTCTCGACACTCACGTCTACTGCAATTTGCGTTAACTGAGCGTCTGCCATTTGACAGGCGATGGTGCGTTTCCAAATCAAATCATAGAGCCTAAATTCGCGGTCTTTAAGTCCTGTGTCTTTGGGGACGCGGAAAGTTTCTCCCGCAGGACGAATAGCTTCGTGTGCTTCTTGCGCGCCTTTACTTTTGGTGCTGTATTGACGGGCTTTAGGACTTAAATATTCTTTGCCATACTTATGTTCTACACAATTACGGGCAGCAGCGAGCGCCTGTTGGGATAAATGTACCGAATCTGTCCGCATATAGGTAATAAAACCTTTTTCATAGAGTTTTTGCGCCACTCCCATAGTTTCCCTGGCAGAAATACCCAGTTTACGGTTAGATTCCTGTTGCAGGGTAGAAGTAGTAAAAGGCGGAGAAGGACGACGTTTAGAAGCATTTTCTTGGCGATCGCTTACTGTCCAAGTCTGCTCAAAAATACGCTCTTTAAGCTGGTTTGCCTCAGTTTCATTTAGCAATACTACGTCTTTGCCTTCGGCAATTTTCCCTGTGTCGGGGTCAAAATCGCTACCCGTAGCCAGTCTTTTACCATCTAAGGTAATTAACTTAGCTTCAAAAGGCTTTTTGTTTTGTTCCAAATCTGCTTTTAGATCCCAATAACCCCCAGATTGGAAAGCCCGACGTTCTCTTTCTCTAGCTACGGTTAAACGGACTGCTACCGACTGTACCCTGCCTGCGGACAAACCCCAGGCTATTTTCTTCCACAGCAGAGGAGAAACGGTATAGCCAACCAAACGATCTAAAATACGTCGTGTTTCTTGGGCATGAACCAAATCTTGGTCTACTTCACGACAATCCCGTAAAGCTTTTTGGATTGCCTCTTTGGTAATCTCATGAAAAACCATTCGTTTGACAGGTACTTTGGGCTTGAGAATTTCTAATAAATGCCAGCTAATGCTTTCTCCTTCACGATCTTCGTCAGTTGCCAGAATTAGTTCATCTGCTACTTTTAGCGCGGTTTTAAGTTCTCTGACTATTTTTTTCTTTTTCTCAGGCACAACATAAATTGGTTGAAATTCATCTTCGATGTTGATGCCTAAAGTTGCCCACGTCTTGTCTTTATAGGCAGGGGGAATTTCTTTGGCTGAGGGGGGTAAGTCTCGGACATGACCCATAGAAGCCTCGACCTGATAGCCAGAAGGTAGGTAATTACGAATAGTACGAGCTTTAGTAGGAGATTCGACAATAACTAATGTTGACATATAAATGGAGTTAACGTGAGTTTAATAGCAGATGTTGATTTTTATAGAGATATATTTCCTAATCTATAGTTATAATCCCTCAAACGACAAATATTGTTTTGATCTAGTTTTAATCAGTAGCCTCAAGTCACAGGCTTTTCTGCTTGGGACTATTTATGCACCATAGCTCACCATTCAGAAGATGCAACTAATTAGCTATGGTATAAAATATGATCCAGTTCTCAGCTTAGAAGCTTAAAGCTTAATTAATTTCACCATAACCAAAATTGGCTCAGAGTTAACATCTTGATTTCTAAAAAGCAAAAACATAATAAGCTTAAGAAAAAGGTAATAGAGGATTACAATCCTTTGTAACGCTTTTTTAGCAATTGTTCAATTGTATCTATATCTGACAGTACTCAAAAAACTCTATGGATTTTTCTAGCAGTGTAGCCTCTCAACTTCATGCAGGAGCAATTTTACCCGAAGGCATAGTCATTATTACCCTAATGAGTGTTTTAATCGGCGATTTAATCTTTGGACGTAGTTCCTCCCGTTGGTTGCCCTATTTAGCGATCTCTGGTTTGTTCAACACTCTGGTAGCTCTATATTTTCAGTGGAACAACCCTAATGCGATCGCTTTTCTTGGTTCATTTAACGGTGACAACCTTAGCATTGTTATTCGGGGCATAGTTGCTCTCTCGGCAATGGTGACTATCCCCATGTCTATTCGCTATATTCAACAGTCGGGGACATCTTTGGCAGAATTTATCGCCATCATGCTTACCGCTACTCTAGGAGGTATGTTTCTCTGTGGCGCAAACGAGCTAACCATGGTGTTTATTTCTTTAGAGATGCTGAGTATTTCTTCGTATTTAATGACGGGATACATGAAGCGCGATCCTCGCTCTAATGAAGCTGCATTAAAATATTTGCTCATTGGTGCTGCAAGCTCGGCGATTTTCCTCTACGGAATGTCATTACTTTACGGTTTATCTGGAGGAGAAACGAATCTTGAGGCGATCGCTACTAAAGTTACCGCCATCAGTGGTGTTCAGTCTTTAGGATTAGCTATTTCTTTGGTATTTATTATTGCGGGTATTGCTTTTAAAATCTCTGCCGTACCTTTTCACCAATGGACACCCGATGTTTACGAAGGCTCGCCCACTCCCGTAGTCGCTTTCCTATCTGTAGGTTCAAAAGCTGCGGGTTTTGCTTTAGCAATTCGCCTAATGGTAACAGCATTCGGTTCACTTAGCGATCAATGGCAGTTTATCTTTACTGCTCTGGCAATTCTCAGTATGATCTTGGGTAATGTGGTAGCCTTGGCACAAACTGGCATCAAGCGAATGTTGGCATACTCTTCTATTGCTCAAGCTGGCTTTGTGATGATTGGTCTGATTGCTGGTACTGATAATGGTTATTCCAGCATGATCTTTTATCTGTTCATTTATCTATTTATGAACTTGGGAGCGTTTACCTGTATTATCCTGTTTTCGCTGCGCACGGGTACAGACCAAATTAGTGAATATGCAGGCTTATATCAAAAAGATCCCTTGCTAACTCTTTGCTTGAGCATCTGCTTACTTTCTTTAGGTGGTATTCCGCCGATGGCTGGTTTCTTCGGGAAGATTTACCTTTTTTGGGCTGGTTGGCAAGCTGGCTTGTATGGTTTGGTGTTGTTAGGCTTAATTACCAGCGTCATTTCAATTTACTACTATATTCGCGTGGTCAAAATGATGGTAGTCAAAGAACCTCAAGAGATGTCTGAATCTGTGAAAAACTACCCCACTATTAACTGGAAATTACCTGGAATGCGCCCTTTGCAGGTAGCTATTGTCATCTCAGCAGTAGTCACTTCTTTATCAGGCATTTTATCTAATCCTCTGTTTACTTTAAGCAGTAATTCTGTTGCCAGTACGCCTATATTGCAATCGGCAATTATTGCTCAGCAGATACCCCCAAATAATATTCAAGTTTCCGCAGTAGAGGATTTAATCCACAAATAATCTGAAAGATCGATTTATTGAGATAATACCCATGTTTAGTCTGCTAAAGCAGGCTATTTTTTTGGCGATTCGCCTCAAATTGTAGTAACGGTCGAGAGCGTTAGGACGCAATTTCTAATGTATCGTCAATTCAATATATCTTGGCAAGAATAAAAAAGCGATCGCTCCTCAAGATCCGAAAATCAATTTATTAATATTTTTGAGCAGGAAAGGGAACAGAATTTATCATCACAGAAACCGCAGGATCGGGCTTATATAAGACTAAAAAATCCTGTACTCCAGGGATATAATCTACTATCTGGAAAAACGAACCAAAGACTTTAATCACTTCAGCGCGAGTTTGAAAAACATCCCAAGCAGAACCACCAACGCGTGTTGAATACGTCGCTTGGGAGTCATCTGAAGTAAGAGTTAAGTTGCCTTTAGTTTGCAGCTTCTGCATCTCTTCGCTATCTAACAGCGCATCAGCGTGAAACTGACCCAACACTGAGCAAATAAATATACCACCAGGGCGCAAAATTCTTTGCATTTCAGCTAGCCACAATTCTTGGGTTTCGAGAGGAATATGAGTAAAAACTGAAGAGGCTAACATTAAATCAAAGGAATTATCTTCGGCAAAAGCGAGAGGAGGTGTAAGTTCGTTGTGATAAAACTCCATCTTCGGTAAATTTGCTTGACACCATTCAATCATTTGAGGATTAACGTCTGACCCAACTAATCTAACCCCGTCAATGTAGCGAAAATGCCTCAACAGTCTGGCTGTACCGCAGCCTAATTCGTAAATTGAACCAATAGTTCTAGGGTTAATAGAAAAGTGATCTAAGATTTTGAATAGGCGCAAAACCTCAAAATAACCAGTTTCCAAATAAACATCACTATTACTTTGCCTTTCTAATTCCTGTTCATTTAGTGCAGCAGTCTGACCAATTAATTCTTTTGGGGGAACTGCACCTGGATCGACTGAGCTATAGTTAGACTCCAGCTTTTCTTGAATATATCGCTTAAAACGATTTTCCTCAATCTGGCGTTTGATTCTATACACCGTAGATTTTGGCAATATTATTTTGGCCGTTTTACGAACAATATTAAACATGAAATTTTATTTTGTGTTTATTGAAGTCAGTTGAATAAGATTCATTTATTTTGCTTGCTTTTAAGCAATTTTGTATTCAGGATACCTACAAATTTAAATTTGACTTAAAAAAATTAAGAAATAATTAATATGATGTGAGTTTGGGATAAGAAAGACAAAAACCAATAGGCAAGATTTATTAGCTTTATAGACCAAATTGCGATCGCCAAACTCACATTTATGATAAATATAAGTCAAGTCTATTTAAGGGGATTAACTGGATGGGTAAGCTGTATTTTATAAGCTCTGCCAACTCTACTATCATAAGCCCAAGCACTTACTGCAACTGCGTCTTTGGGAATCAAATCCTGAGGAAAAGTCTTGCTCCAGCCTGAAATTTGATATTTTGAGTCCCCTACTTCAGCCGCTACATCTAACCTTTCGATCTGAGGTTGTACTAAAGCAAAGGGATAATCGAGATTATCTGGGGTTTTATATGCCAAAATAACAGCATGAGCAGCAGTACGATATTGAGGAAGAATAGACCATCCAGTTGCAATATAGGTATTATTTTCACCTTTAGTAATACCATCAAACTGACCGTATTTCATTGCCTCAAAAATGCTGGGACTTGTCATTCCTTGCATTGTGTTGCTGAGAATTAAAGGCGGCTGTATTATGCCCAAGCGATCGAGTTCAACTATCCTGTCAGACAAAAATATAGGATCGGGAAAAAGATATTGTTTAAAACATTCCTCATCTTTGACAAAATACATCATACTTAAGCAGGCTTTGGCATAAAGCTTGTTTTTATGATTGACGACCATTGCACTGACACCTGAGGTAAAATTGGCAGGATAAAGTAGCAAAAAACCGATCATTGATACAGTGATAATTCTTTTCAGCGTTTTTAAATATCTACTGCCTTGAATATTTAAATGAGGCTTTAAATCTTCTGCCAAAATAGCTAACAAATAAATTAGAGCAACAATGGCATAGGTAGAAAAGGTAATGTACCTAGAAGAAAGCGATAATTCCATTCCCAGTCCTAATCTGCCCATAGTGGTCAAAATTGCACTCCCCAAGGTGTAACTAACAATGCACAACCAGGGAAATACCTGAAATAAAAGTTTTTCGCTACGATTTATTTTGATTAAGTAGAAACAAACTAAAGCAATTAGGAATAGGATGCAAAGTCCGATAATTTGGCTGGAAACTAAGTCATTAACTCCCAAAGGAGAACCAAGAAATGCTAAGAAATAGAGTATGACATTAATAGGTTGAGTCAAGGCATCGAAAAAGCCAGGACTATTAGCTGGGCGATGATAGTTGTGAAAATAAACTGCAAAAGCTAAAGCAGACGAAAATAACCAACCAGAGGTCATCAAGGTTAAAGCACTTTTGCTTTTTCTAGTAACTAAAATTAAGGCTGGAAAAATAACAATCCAGCTAATCATGCCATTGGCAAAAGAAAAGGTAGCAAATATTGCTAATAATAAGCTACTAAGAAATTTAATAAACAGAGAATTTTGCGAAAAAATAATCGCCAAGGCAGATGTAATTACAGCAATAGGCACAAAGGTAATCCACTGCAATCCCCAAAGCCAATTCTCCCATTGCATAGGGCTAAAAATCAATAAATTAGCCATCGCCAAAAGAATTAGTCTCTTTGTCCAGGTACTATTTAAAGTTATTGTGCTTAAATGATAAATATTAAATGAAGTCAGACAAGCAAGTAAAATGCTAGCTGTCATTCCGTAGTAAGGATTCCAGCTAGTAAAGCGAGAGAAATAAGCAGATAATAAGCGAGGAAAAAAATTACGGCTTTCATTATGCTGGGCAAACATATCACCCCAGGTAAGAGTGCCTAAATTGTGTGCAACTGAATCTGCACCAAATATATCCCATTCGTCCCAAAATAGAATATTTAACCCATATTTCCAAACTAACAGTCCTAAGATTAAAGCTGGAATAATTGCCAATAATTTAAAGGGAAATTTTTTCATGTATTCTTTGCTCCGATTTACTAAAACCCTGAGTCTCTTTGATTAAGTAATAAGGTCTTTGCTTTACCTCGTCATAAATACGACCAATATACTCGCCAATAATTCCGAGAAAGATTAGCTGTATTCCACCCATAAAAAAAGTGGTGGTTAATCCGTAAGTCCAAGACAAAAAGGTCTTACCCAAAATAAGTTTAAAATATAAGCCAATCAACCCTAGTACAAAAGCCACAATGGCGCAGACAAAACCAAAGATAGTGGCGATCCTTAGAGGAATAATTGAGAAAGAAAAGATGCCGTCAAATGCTAATTTAAATAGCTTAGTGATAGTGACTTTAGGTTCACCTCTATACCGAGATCCTCTTTCTACCATAATTCCTGTTTGTTTGAAACCTGTATAAGCTCTTAAGCCACTGAGATAGCGATTGCGTTCAGGCATTTGGCATAAAGCTTCTACTACCTGACGATCCATCAAAGAAAAAATACCTGCGTCTAGAGGCAGTTTTTGTCCTGAGAAGAAGTTTAACAGACGATAAAAAGATACAAAAGCCAATCTTTTCAACCAAGATTCTTTGCGTTTTTCCCGTACAGCATAAATAACATCGTAACCCTCGTGCCATTTATCGATAAATCTTAAAATTGTCTGAGGCGAATCTTGAAGATCTCCATCCATCAAAATCACAGCATTACCTGATGCGTTTTTAATTCCCGCAGTTAAAGCAGGTTGATGTCCAAAATTTCTAGAGAGGCGAAGAATTTTAATTTCGCTGTGTTCACGGTGTAATTCTGATAGTATCTGATAGGAATTATCGCTACTACCATCATCTACAAAAATGATCTCCCATAAACCGTCAAGCTGATCGATGACTATGCTTAATTGTCGCCATAATTCGGGTAGGATTGCTTCTTCGTTGAAAATGGGAATGACGATAGAGTATTTAACTTGTCTATCCTGAAAAGTTGCTGAAGACATAGATATGCTGTTGATTTAACATAAAAATTGTGTGAGTTGGATTAATGAAAAAATAGCAGTATGATTTTTGAGCTAAATTCTGCAAGGATTATAGCAAGTAAAAAATTAAAAACTGCATAAATTAAAGTTACACAGAACTATAAAAGGTAAAATCAACCAGAAAAAACGATGGCTTTTTCTAGTCATAGAGGAGAAAACTACTTATAAACTAGTAATGTAAATTGAAAACAGCTACCGTTTTCGGGGGAACTTTCAACCCAAATTTTACCGTGGTGAGCGCAGACAATTTGATGACACATTGCTAAACCAATGCCGTAGCCTTCTTGATCGCGATCGCGCTGCAAACGAAAATTATCTTCAAATATTTGCTTCCTTGTTTCTGGAGGAATACCTGGTCCAGTATCGCTTATACTTACATGAACTTTTTGATTCGTGCGATGCAAGACAGATAAAGATATTTGTCCTTTGTCTGGAGTGTATTTGATAGCGTTGTCTATTAGGTTACTAATTAGCTGTCGGATTAGTTCTTCATCAGCATATACACAAGGAATATCTTGAGGAATATCTTTTTTTAAAACCATTGACTTTTCTAAAAGTCTAGAATCGAACTGGGAAACAACCTCTTGGCATAGTTGTTTAAGGTCTACAGAGCTAGGATTTATCTGTAGCTTGGCATTTATATTTTGCGAACTTTGTAATAATTCGCTAATCATACTATCCATAATGGCAAACTGATTTTTGGCGTGTCTAAACAGTTTTTGCTGCAAATATTTGCGCTTTTCTGCTTCTAACTGTTCATTCTGCTCAGATAATTCCAAGGTTTCTACTGCCATTGACGCTGCTGTTAGAGGTGTACGCAGATCATGAGCTAATATAGCTAAAATTTGGTCTTTAAATCGTAGTTGAGCCATAAATTCTTCCCTTTCCTGCTTTAAAGCAAAAATTTCATCCTTTAGCTGAATTTTTTCTGCATAGTTGACTTCTTGATTTATGCCTTGAGTAGAAAAACTTTCTAACAACCTATGACTACTAGTAACTTTCAATTCTTCTTGAGCAGCTTGCCATTTTGGCCACCATTTCTCTAATTGCTCGATTAAATTACCTCCAGCTAAGGTTTGCCTCGGTTTGGGGGATATTTTTACTAGAGCAGGAGTAGCAACTAGCTTTAAATATTCGACAAGGTGTGGCTGTTTTTCAATTTCAATTACCTCTAGCTTAAAAAAGTATTCAGAGCGTAAATTTTCTAAGCAAGTTCTAATTTTCCGCACCTGCTTTTGTGAAGATGAGCGTTTATCTACGAACAGTAATAGTTGAAGGGATAGTTCCTCAACGCTATTCTTCTGATGGTCAAAATATTGCTGATTAGATTGCAACACTAGATTACGAAAACCCAATACATATTACCCAAGCCTCTACTTTTATAGATCAAAAATACAGCAGACATGACGGTTGTTTTCTAATCTTGAAAAAACAGTGAGTTATCTTAAGATTTTTGGTCTGCTAAAAAGCAATAATTACTTAGGAAACGTCCACTATTAAAAGGTAGTCTATCTATAAGCTAAACTTTTTCTAAAGACACTATTAAGATATCATAAAATTTACCCAGATTGCCTTAGTTCCTTAATTTAGGTCTTCGACAGCTTTAAGCTCTAAGCCTTAACCTCTAGGCTGAAAATCAATGGTGAATTACCGTTCATCATTAATAAGAAATCGTTAATCGTCTAGCTAACGATTTAACGGAAGTCTTGAAGTCTAACGCTAAAAGTTTACAGCCTCTGAATAAAAGATTTTTAGAAATATTACATTATCATGGCTCTTGGTTACCTTGCTCTTGTCTTACACGCTCACTTACCTTTCGTCCGACATCCAGAAAGCGATTTTGTCTTGGAAGAAGAATGGTTGTTTGAAGCCATAACCGAAACCTATGTTCCCTTGCTTCAGGTATTTGAAAACTTGAAGCGAGATGGGGTCGATTTTAAAATGACTATGAGTATGACACCGCCTTTGGTGTCGATGTTACGGGACGAATTATTGCAAGACCGTTATGACGATCATCTTGCTCAACTCCAAGAATTGATCGATAAAGAAATTGAGCGTCACCAGCATAATGGTCATATGCTCTATTTGGCTGAATATTACGCTAATTCTTTTAGTCAAATACGCAAAACTTGGTCAAGTTACGATCGCGATTTAGTAGGGGCATTTAAACAGTTTCTCGATAGTGGCAACCTTGATATTATTACCTGTGGTGCTACTCACGGTTATCTTCCTTTGATGAAGATGTATCCCCAAGCCGTCTGGTCGCAAATCAAAGTGGCTTGCGAACATTATGAGGAAAATTTTGGTCGTCCACCAAAAGGAATTTGGCTACCAGAATGTGCTTATTATGAAGGCTTGGAAAGAATGCTTGCCGATGCTGGCTTGCGTTACTTTTTAACTGATGGACATGGTATTCTCTACGCTCGCCCTCGTCCTCGCTATGGCTCTTACGCTCCAATTTATACGGAAACTGGAGTAGCTGCTTTTGGTCGCGATCATGAATCTTCCCAGCAAGTCTGGTCTTCTAAAGTAGGTTATCCAGGGGCGATTGAATATCGCGAATTCTATAAAGATTTGGGCTGGGAAGCGGAATATGAGTATATTAAGCCTTATATCATGCCTAACGGTCAAAGGAAAAACACGGGGATCAAATATCACAAAATTACTAGTCGTGATGGAGGATTATCCGAAAAAGGTCTTTACGATCCTTATTGGGCAAGAGAGAAAGCAGCCGAACACGCCAGCAATTTTATGTATAATCGCCAGCAGCAAATTGGCAATTTAAATTCAATGCTACAGCGTCCACCGATTGTAGTTTCTCCTTATGACGCTGAGCTATTTGGTCACTGGTGGTACGAAGGACCTCAGTTTCTTGATTTTCTCTTTCGTAAGAGTTGGTACGATCAAGATACCTACCAAATGACTAATCTGTCTGAATATCTACAACAACAGCCGAACCAACAAGTTTGTCGTCCTTCTCAGTCTAGCTGGGGATATAAAGGATTCCATGAGTATTGGTTAAATGAGACGAACGCCTGGGTATATCCTCATTTGCACAAAGCAGCGGAAAGAATGATTCAGCTAGCCAATCGTGAACCTGCTGACGAATTAGAATGGCGAGCTTTAAACCAAGCTGCCAGAGAAGTGCTGTTGGCACAGTCTTCTGATTGGGCATTTATTATGCGGACAGGGACAATGGTACCTTATGCTATCCGTAGAACGCGATCGCATTTGCTTCGCTTTAATAAAATTTACGATGATATTTTGATTGGCAAAGTTGATTCTGGTTGGTTAGAAAAAGTCGAGAAAATTGATAATATTTTCCCTAATATAAATTATCGAACCTATAGAACAAGGTAATTAGATTTCGTCAATTAGCGATCGCCTGGTTACTAGCTCAAGGGAAAGACATAGTGACGATTCCTGGTACTAAACAGCGTCAGTATCTAGAGGAAAATGTTGCTACCGCCGAAATTTCTCTGACATAAAAGGAAAAAGAGCAAATTGAAGCCTTTGCCCCCAAAGAGCTGTAGCAGGCGATCGCTATTCGGATATTTTCGTATCGTATCTATGAAATTTATTTGTTTCTGGTTAGAAAAGCAGATAACATGACTATGTTTGTACACAAAAAAACCATGGGCAGATTTAGTAAACAGAAGTTGGTTCTAAGAGTAATTTTTTTAGCTACGTTACTCATAAGTTTAGGGCTAGGCTTAGTTAAGCCAGACGCGCTTCTAGCCACTCATCGCCATGACTATCCTAGTCCTACAGCGATCGCCATGGTTGAGCCAAAAGCACCTGTAGTCGTAAAAACCGTAAAATACGTCACCATAGACGGAAAAGCTATCAATGGCTATTACGCCTACCCAAAAGATAGCACCAAGCCTTTACCTGGAATCCTAGCTATTCATGAATGGTGGGGATTAAACGAAAATATTAAGGCGATGACGCGAAGGTTAGCAGGAGAAGGTTATCAGGTTTTGGCGGTAGATTTATATAACGGTCAAATAGCAAAAACTCCAGAAAAAGCCACACAGTTAGTACTTGAGGTAACAGGCAATCCTTTAGGTGCAGAGGCAAATATTACAAAAGCCTACAATTTTTTAACAAAGGAAAAGCAAGCACCTAAAATTGCTTCTATTGGCTGGTGTTTTGGTGGTAGTTGGTCATTAGAAACCGCTTTGCTATTTCCCCAAGAGCTTGATGCAGCAGTGATTTACTATGGTGGAAAGATTAATACGGCTACCGAAAAACAATTAGCAACCTTAGAAATGCCTATTTTAGGCATATTTGGGGCAGAAGATAAGTCAATTCCCGTAGCTAAAGTAAAAAAACTAGAATCTACTTTAAATAAACTGGGTAAAGAGGCAGATATCAAAATTTATGACCATGCCGGTCATGCTTTTGCTAACCCCTCTGGTCAAAACTATGTCCCTGAAGCTGCGGAAAAAGCATGGACAGAAACTATTGATTTTCTAAATAAAAATTTAACTGATGTTTCTTAGGATTCGCTAGCAATGTAGCAAGTTATGTTGATGATAGTCTTATTCCGCTATAAGATTACTACTTTTGATAGATGGCAAAATATGTCTTTATAGGGATGTCATAAGCCACAGAAATTTCTAAGATACTTAATACTAACTATTAAATACTTTTTATGCTTAACACTATCAATACAACGTTTGTACAAAAATATATTGCGATCGCTTTAGGCTTTTTCTTAACAGGCGTTTATAGTCTACAGGCAAATGCTCAGACTAATCCTGCACGATCCACAGGGAATTTGACTACACCTGTCAGTAACTCAACCCCTAATGGTTATCTTAAGGGTATCGAAGCTGGGAATAGTAACTGGGGTTTTTCTAGCGCATCAGAATCTGAATCTTTAAAGAACAATTTAAATAAATTAGGTCAGTATAATATTTCTGGTTCGGAATCAGATAAAAAAGATGTAATTATAAAAAGAAGTTGGGGCAATCAAGGAGATGTAAAAGACCGCTCTATAAAAGCACCCGTATATAGATTTTAATAGGTTGATTGCATACGTTAGATTCACCGCCAAAAACGACTGAATCAAGAGAGTGTCTTAAAGTATTGTATCTTCCCTCAATACTTCTCTGTTAACAATTGCGCTCGGTAGATCTTAGTCTGGGTAATAATTACCTACTAACTACTACTTAACCAATCAATAACAAGGCTTGAGCGAGAAACATTGAAGTATTGTATCTTACCTTTTGTCTTATTAGATTATGTCGAACTTACGTTATTTATGCGCACCACGTACCACTGTAAATATTGATCCGCACCTATATCTAACTCAAAATAATTGTCCAACAAGTGCTGTGCCTGCAACTCCAGCGAATCAAAATGCTCTAATTCTCTAGGAATAATTACTTCTTCTAACAACAAAAGATTAACCAGTTTGGCTTTTAATTCTTCAGCAGTCATAAATTGTTCTGAGTGGTCTGATTCGAGGACAACATAACCATCCTCTTGATACATAATAGGGTCTACCATTGAGATAAATAAGTTAAGTGAATTGAGTGATTAGACGATACATTAATTCTAAAGCCAGTTAATTGTTTAATCTTGTAACTATATATATATGGAAATTAATCCCAATCCTTTCTTCGATCTTGAATATGAACCAGTGATGAAGAATTTGGGAGATGATTATTATGATCTAGTGGCAGCAGATGAGTTTCCTGCCCATTGGTTACGCTTTCGCAACGATTCATTGTTGCCTTTATTAGGTTTACAGCCAGCCAAGGTTAACGATGCTGATTTTATTGAAGCTTTCGGTAAATTCTCAGCAGTACAGCCTTTTTTAGCTTTACGCTATCACGGTTATCAATTTGGTGCGTACAACCCTTTTTTAGGTGATGGTAGAGGCTTTCTATACGGACAGATAAGAGGAAAAAACGGTAAGCTCTATGACCTGGGGACTAAAGGCTCAGGCAGAACCCCTTATTCTCGTACTGCCGATGGTAAACTAACCCTCAAAGGTGGAGTGAGAGAAGTTTTGGCAGCCGAGGCTCTACACCAATTAGGAGTAAAAACTTCTCGTTGTTTAAGTTTAACTGAAACAGGAGAATCTTTATGGCGTGGTGATGAACCTTCCCCGACTCGATCATCGGTAATGGTGAGATTTAGTAGTTCTCATATTCGTTTTGGCACATTTGAAAGACTTCACTATCTTCAGCGTCCAGATTTGATTAGAAAACTATTAGATAGCGTTATTGACACCTACTATGGCGATATTGCCGATACTGAAGCTAAATATCACCAATTCTACGCTGCATTAGTCCTTAGAGTTGCCCAACTTGCAGCACAATGGATGGCAGCAGGCTTTTGCCACGGCGTACTCAATACCGATAATATGTCAATTACAGGGGAAAGCTTTGATTATGGTCCTTATGCTTTTATTCCCACCTACGATGATCGTTTTACAGCAGCTAGCTTTGACTATGGTGGACGCTACAGCTATGGTAATCAACCATATATCTGTAAATTCAATTTAGAGATGCTGCAATTACCTCTAGCAATGATTACAGACAAAGTAGAGCTTGAGGCTGGATTAGCGCAGTTTGATGATTGCTATCAAGAACATTATCAAAAGTTGATGTTGCAAAAGCTAGGATTTGAAGTTTTTTCTGAACCATCTTACTCTCAGTTATTGACTCAAACTATTGAACTATTGAAAAGTACTGATATTAGCTATCGTGGTTTTTTTACTGCCTTAGCTGAAGAATTTAACGATGGTTGGCGAGAAGACAGTAATTTGATTTTAGAAAATGCTGCTTTTACTCAGCAAATAAGCGATCGCTGGCGTAAATTATATCATAAATGTTTAAATCAATTACCAGCAGCAGAAATGGAAAAGATAGGAAGTCGCTTGTTTTTTTACAATCCTCCTACTGCTTTACTACGTCCCGCTATTGAATCCGTATGGCAAGCTATTAGTGAAGATAATAATTGGCAACCTTTTAATGATTTAGTTCATCGATTACAAACTAAAACATAATTAGATAACTTTACTTTTTAGTTAGGGTAACATGACTAGAACCATCTTTACTTACGGGCAGAAAATGAACAAAAACGTTATAAAAATGCTTAGCACCTCTTAGCACGCAAAAAGCAGCAATCAACAATACTTGAGGGTTCATAATTAAAGATAAGTCACGTTCATTAGCAGCTATTGAACCAATTAATAAAAGATAGAATAGTAAGCAAAAAAAGTATTTGGGAAAATCCATTGGCCAGCTACTATCTTTCCCGCCTAAATAGCGATATAATATGTACTGAATTGAGCGAATTATAATAATACTAACTAAGAGCATCAAGCCCACGGTATTCGTAGTCATTACTGCCAAAAAACCAAAGTAGCGACAGGCTTGCAATAATACATAAAACCAAACTCGGCTTTGTTTATTGATCTTGTTATATACGTGGAATAAAAACCTTAAGGCTAGTAGAAAAATAATCCAGGAAGCTAATTCTTGAGAAATCCAGCTTAAGTCATAACCGTATTCATGAAAAGCTGTTATTCCCGCGCTATTTTCAACACCCCGGTCTTTAGAAATGGCAAGAATGCCGAAAAAAGATAGTGCCAAAGACCATACCCAAGGCTGCCAAAGTCTAAATGAGTATTCATAGGATTTGTAATTGTAAGAGAGGACGGCTCTATCCTCAAATTTTTCGCCAATTATGTCATTTTCTATATAACCTAGTTCATAAATGCACCAAAAGGCTATTTGCAACAAGAATAAGCCAACAATATCTAGCAATAGGTGAGAACTAGAATAAGCAAAGGATAGCAGTAAAATTAAAAAATCTTCTCCAATAATATTATTCAAGAAGTATTTTCTATCTGGTCTTTTTACTTTCTCCGAATATAGAAGCGGAATATAAATTTTCACTTTAAATACAAAAATACTTAGCTTAATGAATGTCGAAAACCATAATTAATTGCACCTAAACATTTTTATTATTTAAAAATGCCAATTCAGCTTGACTTATAAAAAATAAATTTAGCGTAATTTAATTATTAACCGTTATGGATTATTTAAGATATTTTGGCGATATATACAATTGCTATTTGCTTACTGTGGTAAGCAGCAAGATAAAACGATAAAAATATTCTTGGCTAGTCTTAAATAGATTTGAATTAAGCTTTAGCTATGGATTGATGTTGCCAATCCTACATTATTTTGTAGTATTTTTACACTATATATTATGGGTCAATTAAGAAATGTATTATGTTAATAATATACAATTATATATTGTTTAGCACAAGCAAGTAATCTAAAAAATAGCTTATCTTCATAAAATCTTCATAAAAAATAAGATAAGAAAAGTTAAAATTTTTAAATATAAATTGTTTTTTTCATTATTATAATGCCTGCCATAAATATTAAGCTTTACGGTTATTAAATATCTGCTTTCTTTAGGAAAAATAATTAACTAGTATTGCGTTAAATTAACTATGATAGATAGCTTAGTGATATTGTATATTTGTCTGAGATTCTTGATCGATCCTCTTCAAAGTTTTGCCCGACTCATAAATATTTTGGTTAACCAACTAAACTGTTAGTGCCACTTAAACCAAAGTTTAAACTAAAGCTTAAAAAGTTAAGTCTTACTATAGAGGGATAAAGCAATTATATCTGAGCAATATTTTAAAGATAGATTGTATAAAATATTTTAAGACTACACTGGCAAACTCTTAAGGCACTGAGCAATGACCAATACCAAATCCGCTGATAAAGCAATTAATCTTGACGACCCCAAATATTATTTCAATCGAGAATTAAGCTGGCTAGAGTTTAACCGCAGGGTTTTAGCGGAAGGATTAGATAAAAGAACACCGTTGCTTGAACGTCTTAAGTTTATGGCAATTTTTAGCTCTAACCTAGACGAGTTTTTTATGGTTCGGGTGGCAGCACTAAAAAAACAGGTGGCAGCAGGAGTAACTAAGCTGTCTATGGACGGACGCAATCCTCAACAACAGTTAGAAGCGATCGCCGAAACTCTTACCCCCATGATTGAGCAACAGCATCAGCATTTTGAAAAAGTCTTAAAAAAAGAACTAACTAAGTCTGGGGTGTATCTGCTTAACTATGTAGATCTAAATCAAGAACAAAGAACCTATATAAATCAATTTTTTGAAGACTATATTTTTCCTGTTTTAACTCCCTTGGCGGTCGATCCCTCTCATCCTTTTCCTTATATCTCTAATCTCAGCTTAAATTTAGCTGTAGTCTTAAAAGATCCTTCCTTAGAGCAAGAATTGTTTGCTAGAGTCAAAATTCCCCAGGTATTGCCCCGTTTTGTAACTTTCCCCGCAGAATTAAGCCAAAAACATCGAGGCAAAGATGGAATTTGGACTGGGGTGCCAATCGAACAGGTTGTTACCCATAATTTAGAGTATTTGTTTCCAGGCATGAATATTTTAGAGTCTTATGCTTTTCGGGTTACTCGCAATGCCGATTTAGCTGTAGAAGAAGATGAAGCAGATGATTTGCTGCTGGCGATTGAAAAAGAACTACAAAAACGGCGCATTGGCGGTTCTTCAGTACGGTTAGAAATTGAAGCTTCTATTCCTGCTGAACTTCGCTCGACAATTATTCACGAATTAGGTTTAGAAGAAAGCGATGTTTATGATATCGATGGTTTACTAAGTTTAGGAGATCTAATGTCTTTTCTAGGACTGCCTTTGCCTGAACTAAAAGATGAACCCTGGAATTCCGTACTTCCTCCCCGTCTTAGCTGGTTGAAAGAAAATGAAGAAGAAGAAAGCGGTGATGGACAAAACTTTTTTAACGTCATCCGCCATGGAGATCTTTTTGTTCATCATCCTTATCATTCCTTTAGCAATACAGTTTTGCGTTTTATAACTGAAGCTGCCTCCGATCCTGACGTTTTAGCGATCAAGATGACCCTGTATCGTACTTCTGGAGACTCGCCAATTCTTAAGGCTTTAATTGCAGCGGCACAAAATAACAAACAGGTGGTAGTTTTAGTTGAGCTTAAGGCACGTTTTGATGAAGAGAACAATATTCTTTGGGCAAGAAAATTAGAAAAGTCTGGAGTTCATGTGGTTTATGGGGTAACAGGACTCAAAACTCATACCAAAATTACCTTAGTGGTACGTCAAGAAAAAGAAAAAATACGTCGCTATGTTCATATCGGCACAGGAAACTACAATCCTAAAACGGCAAAAATTTATACCGATCTTGGTCTTTTAAGCTGTCGAGAAGAATTGGGGGCAGACTTAACAGATTTATTTAACTTCTTGACTGGTTATTCACGGCAAAAATCTTATCGCAAGTTACTAGTTGCACCCGTTAGCTTACGGGGACGGATGATAGAAATGATTGACCGTGAAGCCGAAAATTGCCGTCAGGGAAAAACTGGGCGCATCGTGGCTAAAATGAACTCACTAGTCGATCAGCAGGTAATCCAAGCTCTTTATAAAGCTTCTCAAGCAGGGGTAGAAATAGACTTAATTGTCAGAGGTATTTGTTGTTTGTGTCCTGGCAAACCAGAAATAAGCGATAATATTCGCGTAATTAGTATAATTGGGCGTTTTTTAGAACATTCTCGTATTTTCTATTTTCATAATAATGGTAAGGAAGAGATTTATATTGGTAGTGCTGACTGGATGACTCGAAATTTGAGTCGTCGAGTAGAAGCGGTAACGCCGATTGAATCTCCTGAAATTTTTAAAGACCTACAGGAAATTTTGGGAGTGATGTTAGCAGACAACCGCAAAGCCTGGGAATTACAGCCAGACGGTAGCTTTGTGCAAAGAAAACCGAAAAAAGACGAAGAAACACGCAGCACTCACGACACCTTTATGGAAATGGCACTCCAGTCCGCAGGAATCTCCCTGAGTTGAATCAGAATTTAATACCAAACCCGACGACCAGCTATTTAATGAACAAAGCTCGGATACAAATGAGAATAATTCCTATTTGTATCCGAGCTTGCCACCATTTTTATTTAAAACCAACTCAAGTGCGATCGCTTGTTGATTTTTAGAGGCTGTAACTTTATTACGCCTTGTAAAATTCAACTTTTCTACCTGCTAAATCGGCAACCTTATCTATCAGATTTTGTCGCTGTGCATCATTCATCGCCACAAAGGAATTTGCTAAATTAATTTTTTCCTGCATTTGCTCAGGATTATTGAAGCCCGTAATCAAAACGCTAATAGGCAAAGACCAAGCAAAGTTTATAGCTTCGGCAACACTCACTCGATCTGGCACAATTTTGGGGTTGTCTCCGTGCTGTCCATGGAAAGAGCCACCAAAAAATCCGCCATTGGCTAGCGATTTCATCGCTAAAATGCCTATGTTTCGTTCAACTAATTTTGGCATCACCTGTTGAACAAAGCTGGAATAATTAGGATCGGCAATGTTGACGGGCATTTGGCAAGTATCAAAAATATTTGACTGTTCTAAAACTTGAAGATGTGCATTTGGCTGTGTATGTCCAGTAAAGCCTAGATGGCGTACTTTGCCTGATGCTTTTGCCTGCTGCATCACCTCAAAAACGCCGTTGGTAATTCGCCCGTCAACATCATCAGGGTTTTCTATAGCGTGAACCTGCCATAAATCTAGATAACTGGTATTTAAGCGACGCAAAGATTCTTCCAAACGACTACGTGCATCTTGAGCATTCCGCGCCGTTGTTTTACTCATCAGGTAAATAACATCTCGATATTTGGGAGTGAGCAATTTACCTATACGGGCTTCGCTACCGCCAGACTGATACATTTCGGCTGTGTCAAAAAAACGTACTCCACCTCGTAATGCCAATTCAATAGTTGCTTGGGCATCTCTTTCGCTGAGACTTCCCAAATGCCATCCACCTAAGCCAAGCATCGTCACAGCCTCTTGAGTGCGTCCTAGAGTTCTTAGAGGCAGCAGTTTACCCAGGCGATCGCTATTCTGTCCTTGAGCATTGGTTTTTGATGCCAGTAAAATTCCTGCTGTCAAACCTCCTAGCCATTTAAGTAAATAACGTCGCTCCATAGTTTAGATAACCACTAATGCTGCTAAAACTTTTGAGACACGGTAATATTCACAGTTTATCGATAAACTCGATCGATTATCTTCTCTTCTCCTGTTGTCTCTACTTCAATTAAGGATAATCCCTGCTCAATTTCGCCTTTTAAGTACATTTCCCCTATTGACTCTCCACCCAGATCTATATTTCCTGACAATTGTTGGGTTTGAGGATCAAAATTGAATTCAAAATAGCTGCCCTGAGAAACCCCATTAACAATATTGTCGTAGCTGGCAATTAGTTCACCAGATGGCTTATAGAAACTGACTTTCATTGAATCTATGGCATTAGTTTTGCCTACTCCTTGTTCCTTAATCACGTTCGGAGTTTGGTTTTCATCGTAGCTAAACGTCGTTTCGACTATGTAACCCGCTGCGCTATTAAGCTGTAGTTTTTGGGTGACGGCAGTTGCAGGGGATATGAAGCACAAGCTAATAATAACTGTGATCGCGAAGCTAGAGCGGGCGGAAATGGCGAAACAAGTTCGCCGTTTCCGCCCGCTAGCAGACATCGCCAAACTTGTAACTAGCTTGACAATAAAATTTTGATAATTAGACATACTAAAGATTACGCACAATATACAGATAAATTAACAGAGATCTACCCAATGAAAGAGTGACTCAATTATAAAGTTTGTGATAGATTAAGAAATATTACGTAAAAGCTTTTTTAATTGACAGAATGGCTTTTGTGTAAATCTTTTGAATAAAACAAAGAGGTTTAATTTTGATGGTTTTAGCGCAAACAGCAAACATTGCCTTACAGTCATTAGCAGTAGATTTTTTCCGCAAGTCGGCAGGTAGCTGGAATTCTCAAAGACGCTATTACAGCTTAAAAAAAGATGTAGAGCCTCAAGAAGTAGAAAGTTTGCTTAATATTTCCTTCTTAGAACAGGGCGCACCAGAACTAGTCGAATTAGCTCAAAGTCATGAGCTAGAGAACTTAAAAGCATTGGTTTGTGGAACAAAAGTTACTTGGGAAAGTAACTACACCAACGAAAACCGCAAACCTGTTACTGGTTCTACTGTATTTGGGATTAAAGGTAATATACTATATCGCGATCGCGGTTTTGCCACTCCCAAACCTATTATCGCGATCTGTTCTTTTAGCAACCCAGACACAATGAGTCTGCGTACCGAATACAATTCCAACGTCTTTGAAGAAGAAATTAAGCTAGTTGGTAGTAAGTATCGCACCAGACAAACTATTATCTCCCGCGCAGGACAAGAAATTACTATTGGTCAATATTTAGAAAAGCGAGTGTAAATTTTGACCTGCTGTTGACAATTATAGTCATTCCAATTAAGTTTCTCATGATTGGCTGGTCAGAAGCCAGAAGAATTTGAGGTACTTACAAAATTTTCCCTTTTTCGTATGGTTTCTATTTGCGAGTGACAGATTACTCCGCCACGTCCCGCATAAAGCTGTTCCGTTTAGGAACAGCACGGGGACTTCTAAACGGACGGAGCGAAGGTCAGCATTCCCTTGCGCCTGTTGAGTAAGAGTATTCTTACTCAACCTCGACAGTTCCTTCAACGCGGGAAGCCCGCGCAACGAACTGTCTCGCAAAACGCGCTTTAGCTTTGCTGCGGGATTTATAAGCCCCATGGTCTATAACCCATTAAAGCGACTGGCGAGGGTGAAATGACTATATCTTCCTCTTATTTTATTAAAAAGTTAAGGCAGTTAATGGTCGTCACGGGTAAGAAATTGTATGAATCTTTAAATTCACATTTAACTGTTGGCGTAAGACGGTGAAAATAGCAGTCAAGCTATTCATTGTGTTTTCTCATCTGGCGTTTTTTCTTTCCCGAATAATTCAATTTTTGTTTGTCTCGATCTTTCGGTCTTGCAATTGGTCTTTCTGTAGCCAACCTGGAGGATTAGAAATTATTCTAATCACCGCCACAATAATTACAACCAAAACGATCGCAGCAGTCCAAAGCGGAAAAGTAATGCCCAAAATCGATAAAGAAATTGAGCCAACCAGTTCGATAGTTGCCACAATAAAGTTACCTAATCCAGCAGTAACGCCTGTAGAAGCTAATCTAGTAAAACTAGCAAAAGTTCCTATCAATCCTGCTGTTCCACCTCCTGCGATCGCAGCTAGCGTCCATTGCAGGACAGGATCGGTATGCCCCAAAGTGGCAGCAGTTAAGACCGTGCCGATACCTACAGCAATTGGCACTTGAACCGTATCTAATAGGTTATCGACTACGGGAACATAATAAGCCAAAACTTCTAGAACAGTAGCAATGGCGAAAGCGATCGCCGCCTCAGTAGTTCCCAGCCATTCAAACCCTGATGAGAGGGGAATATGACCATACATAGCCCCCAAACTCATAACTAAAGGTGGTAAAAAAACCCGAAGACCACAGGCTGCACTAAGAGTTATGCCCAGACAGAGGGCAACAATAATTTCCATAAAATATGTTTAATGTGAATGTATATAGATAAATTTATTAAAAATATTCGCCTAATCCAATCTATACCTTTTTTGCAAGACATCACTTCTTGATATAGATAGAGATCACGTAGATAAGGTAACAGATTTTTTAAGCTTAGTTAGTATCATTAAATTCTAAAAAACTATGACTAACTTACAATCCAAAGAATCTAAAGAGTCTAATCCTTGGAATCCTTTTTTACCCACTCCAAGAGATATAGAAAGAACAGAACAACTAGCCAAAAAAAATTCTTTAATTACTGGTATTCTTACTTTCTTTTTTTTACCAGCAGCAATGATTTATTTGAATAGGGGGTTAAATCCTTTAAAGATTCTTGGTTATGCTTTCTTTATTGCGATGACATTTGCAGTATTATCATCTGAATCTGAGGAGGAAGCTTTTCAAACAGGTCAGGGAGTAGGAACTATTGCTAATATCGTAATTGTTGTGGAGAATATCAACACTATAAATCAGGCTCGTAAACGTCAAAAGAACTCTGAAGTTTAAAACAAAGAGTATCAATATATATTTATACGTTTTTAGATTATAGAATCAAGTTTGTGTCAGGGCGAATCGCGATTCGCCCTGACAATTCATATTGTCCTAAGCACAGTTAGTTAGTACTTTGATGTAAGTATAGAAATTGTAGAAATATCGCATTGTACCTATCTTCCGCCAACAACTACGTTTTTGATGCGAATATGAGGACCACCAACGCTTACAGGCAAAGGCATTTGTCCTCCTTTTCCGCATCCTCCATTGGTATAGAGGGTATCGCTGCTAATTGCATCTATATCTTGCAGAGTTTGAAAAACATTTCCTGATAAGGTTACATCGCTAACAGGCTCGGCAACTTTACCATCGCGAATCATATAGCCTTCTGCTGCTGCAAAAGTAAACATTTCGCCGTTAGTTTGTCCACCTAGCATTCTGACGGCATACACTCCTTCTTCTATACCCTCAAACATTTCTTCTAAGGGAGTATCTCCAGGTTCAATAGCCGTATTAGTCATCCGCACAATAGGGGGATAGTTAGCGCGAATTGCTCTAGCGTTACCCGTTGGTTTTTCCTGCATTTTTCCTGCTGTCTCGCGAGAGTGGAGACGCTCTGTCAAAACACCGTTTTTGATCAAATACTTACGTTGTCCTGGCACGCCTTCATCATCGTACTTCATCGAACCTGGAAGGTTTTCCATAGTTGCATCATCAACAACATTTAGCTGTTCAATGCCCATAGGTTTGCCTAAAGTAAGCAATTCCTGCATTTTAGGATTTTCGTAGACAAAATCTGCTTCTGAAAGATGCCCAAAAGCTTCGTGAATAAACACCCCAGCTAGATAAGGATCGAGAATTACCGTATATTGACCACCCTTAACCGATTTCGCTTCTAATTGTCTAACCGCACGTTCTGCTGCCCCTCTAACTCTGTCTTCAATGCCTACTAAAACATTAAAATCATTGCGGGAATGGACAGACTCAAAGCCTTGACGTACAACACCGTCTTCCCCTTTGGCGATCGCTGCAAACCGCCCGTTAACGTCTAGTCTTTCCTGGACAATACAGCTACCAGTAGAATTAACAAAAGTTTTAGTCGCAAAGCGATCGCTGATACTCGCCATGGTAGTTTGGATGCGAGGGTCAAAATTCAACAGAATTTGATTATAAGCCTCTAACAACTTGCGTTTATCTTGCAAAGATACACTACGAGGATCTCGCTTAATCTTTTCGGAAACAAAATCTTCAATTGGTTCAGCAGTTGCTAGCTGAGTTTTATCTTTACCCACAAGTTTCGCTTGAGAAATAGCTTCTTCAATTCGCTCATGCAGCTCTTTCAAGCCATTAAAAGTAACAAAACTCCAGCCACCATCATGACAGGCGCGTATTCCACCACCAAGAGAAAAGCTACGATCTACAGAGTCTAGCTTTTCACCACGGAAAGAAAGCCCTGTAGACTCGCTTTGCTCAACTCTAATCTCTAAATAATCTATTTGGTTTTTATAAGTTGCGATCGCGCTTTTTATTTGTTCTGTTGTTGCTGTAGCTGCTGTTGCTGTACTCATCAGGGTTATTCTTAAATATATTTACTTAATTATTAATATTTTGACATTAAATTTCCCAGAGAGACGAAGATTGGGTTAATTACTATACTTTGCCTCAAAAAATAAGAGCCGTGAGCTAAACAGTTAATATTTAACATTAAGATCCTGCGCGTTTTTCAATACCTGGGGTTTAATTCCCATCCTAATCACGGTTTTATTCGTTCACTCTTGGTTTAATTCCCCATTTGAACGAGTCAATGTTTAATGTTCAATGTTCAATGATTTAATGCGTACTATGAATCAGGTTTTTGCCTTTATTATTTCCCTATCGATTTTATTAATTTTTGCCAAACCAATGAATTCAGAAACAGCTACTTCGGCTATGGTTGAAAGACAAGCAACTGCTTGGGAAACACAGGATGTATCAAGCCTGATTGGAGATTTTGCTCCCGATGCTATTTTTATAGCTGGAGGCTTTACCTTTAAAGGAGTAGACGCAATTGAGAAGGCAGCATCAGATTACTTTCGGCAATTTACCGATACTAAAGTAAAAATCAAACGAACAATCTTCAAAGACCGCCAGGGGGCAGTAGAATGGGACTGGAGCGATCGCCATAAAAAAACAGGAAAGCCATCAGCAGCAGAAGATGCCATCATTTTTGAACTACGGGATGACGGCAAAATTACTTACTGGCGCGAATATATTGAGAAGAAAAAGGTATAGTCATTCCAATTCATTTCCACTGGTTTATCTATAATAAAAGTTCCAAAGGCTTACTGTTGTCTACCTACTACCTACTACCTACTAACTTGCCAACGCTGAATTGAACTATCAACGTTTAATAATTCAGACTCTACTTTAATAGTAGTATCACAATGTTCGGGTTTGGGGCGAATTCTCAGCAGAAAGTAACCTTTATTATCTTGAGATGATAGTAAATATTGAGGTTCAGTAATTATGCACCAAGTTAAAGGCAAACTAGAGCGATCGTAAAGAGTAAAATAAATATCAAATTGCTCAATAATTTCAGGCTCGATAACTATTTGTAAAGCCTGTTGTGAATCTAAATAATTATAGGCAAAGTGAGTATCTGGCGCGCCGACGGGTAAATATTCTCTACGGACAAAAGATTCTGGTAAATAATCTCGCAGCTTAAGAATAGTAAAAATATAGTAGTGCAGACTGGAGTAGAACCAGTTTTTAGCTTTAATTAAATCGTAGTAATAATCATTAATGTTGCTAGGAACACTATAATAATCTACAAATAAACTATCATCTACTTTAATAGCGGGATAATTAATAGCTTCAGAACGATTATAGTAACGAACGGCAAGAGAATATTTACCAGGCGATAATTTGACTGTGTGCCAATCATTATCTTGGTTAATTTTATCGGACTCTATGCTAGTAACCGTTTTATAACCAGGAAAGCTATATATTACTGCAATCCAAGAACGGGCAGAATTATTAGCAGTTTTGATGTTGATTGCAATTAATTCTTTGACGGCAAATGGTCCTAAAGTTCCAATCACTGCATGAGTATTCCAACGAGGCCCTTTAGTCATTAAAACTGGCAGGATTAACGGCGCATTAATCGTTTTTTTTGATAATACGCGCCACTGTGAAGCTTTCTTTTGATTGAGCGTCAGGTAAATAGTAAATAAATTGCCGATAACCAATTTCATGACTTTGTAAAAGACAAAAGATAACAAAGCCAAGGGAATTTCCCACAGCAAAGATATTTTTTTCATTGATTTATCCACTTTTCTTTTTCCCTTTCTTCACAGATTAATAAGTGCGTAATATTAGTTCTTAATGTAAGAAATGACGAGTCCCGCTTAAAACCATGACTATGCCTAACTCATTAGCAGCAGCAATAGATTCTCGATCGCGAATTGAACCTCCAGGCTGGATAATGGCACTAATTCCCGCAGCAGCAGCAGTCCGTACAGAGTCGTCAAAGGGAAAAAAGCCGTCACTAGCCATCACTCCTCCTTGAGCTTTATCTCCCGCTTGCTCTAGAGCAATTTTGACTGAACCGACACGATTCATTTGTCCTGCACCAATACCAATGGTAGCGCGATCGCGACTAATTAAAACAGCGTTTGATTTAACGTGCTTGACTAGCTTTTGGGCAAAGAGCATTTCCTCTATTTGTTCAGGGGTAGGCTTTTTCTCCGTCACCATTTGCCAATCATCTGGGTTTTCAATTTTGTCATCGCTAGCCTGGACTAAAAATCCTCCAGCGATCGCTTTGATAGTTTCTTTTTGTCCTGTTGCTAAATCTGGCAGAATTAAAATTCTTAGTTTAGACTTAGCTTGCAAAATAGCTTGAGCTTCGCGATCGCAACCAGGAGCAACCACACATTCTAAAAAGGTTTTCGTCAAAGCCTGTGCCGTTGCTGCATCGATAGGCTGATTTAACGCCACAATTCCCCCAAAAGCCGACACTGAATCAGCATTAAAGGCTTTTTCGTAAGCTTCTGCCAAAGTATTGCCCATGGCTGCACCACAGGGATTAGTGTGTTTTAAAACTGCTGCTGCGGGTTCTGAAGGCTCAAATTCGGTAATAATTCTTCTTGCTGCTTCTAAATCGACTAAATTATTGTAGCTTAGTTCTTTTCCCTGTAATTTGCTTGCTGCTGCCCAGCCTGATGCTGCTGTACTTTGATACCAAGCAGCGGGTTGATGGGGGTTTTCGCCATAACGCAGAGACTGAACCTTATTTCCCTTAATTCTGTAGCTGTCTTCCATATCCTCTGAGGAATTAAGCTTGGCAAAATAATCAGCGATCGCGCGATCGTAACTATTTGTATGGGCAAAAGCCTGACCAGCCATTTGTTGACGAAAAGCTAACGAGACCTGTCCCTGAGACTGCTGGTATTCGGCTAGGTATCGGTCGTACTGACTAGGGCTACATAAAACAGTTAGGTACTTAAAATTCTTTGCTGCTGCGCGAATCAAAGTTGGTCCGCCGATGTCGATCTTTTCGATCGCTTCTGGTATGGTGACATTAGGTTGGGCTATTGTTTGCTCAAATGGATATAGATTCACCACAACTAAATCCAGAGGGCGAATATTATTAGCCTCCAAATCCTGCCGATCCTCTGCCAAATCTCTACGGGCTAAGATTCCTCCGTGAATACGAGGATGTAAGGTTTTGACTCGGCCTCCTAGTATCTCTGGTGAACCTGTGTAGTCACTAACCTTAGTTACGCTGATGCCAGAATCCTGTAGAGCCTTGGCTGTGCCACCACTACTGATAATCTCAAACCCAAATGTTTCTACTAGCTGTTGAGCTAACTCAACAAGACCAGTTTTATCCCAAACGCTTAAAAGTGCTAAACGGCTCATAATTGCTCTTACTTTAAAAGACAGGCAATATTTTATCTAACCAGTTCTTCAATTAATTCGCAATACAAAAGCCTGGTTGCTTTAAATAATATTCTAATCAAAGCATCTTTGTCGCTATCTTTATACCTTAGAGGGTTAAGTTAGAAAGATAAGTTCAACGCAATTATGACTGAGTTTATGGTGATGGCGATCGCCGTGATTAGCCTGATTTTACTTTTTGTTAAACCACAAATGCCTGTTTATAGCCAATAGCTACTAGCTTTATCGATAGTAGCTACGCTGCTGTAGTTTTTGTATTCGCAAATCGATTACGGTCGGGTAATTCTGTTTCTAGATGTCGTAGACGGGGTTGACGATAGGCGATCGCAACTACCAGCACATTTACAATTCCTAACAAAACCAATAATAACGTTACTCCTTGACCCATACCTGTGTTGACAAATTTGCCAAGCATTTGGGCAAAAACTCCGTCTTCAGCCATCAACGGATTGAAAACATTATCTACTAAAGGTCCTGCCAATAAATAGGCACAAATAGCCAGGGATCTTTCTAAAGTCTGCTGTAAAGCAAATACCCTGCCCTGCAAACGACTGGGAACTTTACTCTGCCAAATTGCCTGATTACAGCTAACGATAATTGGCTGAGAGAATAAATAGCCAAAAATGCCAATTGCCAGGACAAAAGGCGATATTTTCATGCCCCCAATTAAAATAATTACGCTTTGTAATCCCGCAAAACAAATAATTGCTCTAACACGGTTTTTAGGACCAGACCAAACGCTCATTAACACACTGCCCAAAAGCATCCCGCAACCCCCAATAGAAAGCACAAGTCCCAATTCATCAGTAGAATTTGGTTGGTAGAGCAAAGGCCAGAGAACAACTTCTAAGATCCCCATACTAAAGTAGCTAATGGAAATAAAACTAACCAAACGAATTAAACCAGGTCTAAGAACGATATAGTTCCAGCCAGCTAAGGCATCGGAAATCACTTGATGGACAACTTTTCTTTTAGCCTTGGTGCGTCGTTTGAATTCAGGAAATTTAACGCTAACCAGAGTGATAATGGCAACTATAAATGTAGCGATGTCTATAGACAAAATTGTTTTTAGACCAAAAAACTTCATCAGCAAACCAGCGATCGCAGGAGCGGCAATTTTGGCGATCGCAAAAGATGCCTGCACCATACCATTGGCACGACTCAAATTCTTAGCTGGTACTAGCTGGGTAATTGAGGCTGTATAGGCAGGCTGCTGGAAAGCACCTAGACTAGAAGAAATTATCAGAACAAGATAGATCTGCCAAACCGCTAAGGAATTTGACCAAACTAACAAAAGTACCCCCAAGGTTACTATTCCCGTTCCCAGGTCACTCATGAGCATAACGTAACGACGATTCCATCGGTCGATTAAAACCCCCGCCAAGGGAGAAATAATCACCTTGGGAAGATACATAAAAAATATAGTTAGGGCGAATTTGGTGATTGTTCCTGTATCTTGATATGTTCGATCAAGAATCCAAAATGCTAAAGCGAACTCGGTTAATTTAGAACCTAGTAATGAGATAACTTGACCAATCCAAATTATAAAAAAAGTTTGCATATAATACTAAATATATAAATATAGAATTGCAACGATAGTCAGTCGATATAAGCAAATTTAATAAACTTACGCTAGTAATGATAAATGCTAGCAGTCAATAATTACATCTATAGAAAGTTTAAATAGTATACCTTAGCTATCTTTATGTGACAAAAGCTAATCAACAAAAGGCGTTGCTGATTTAGCGGACAGGCGAGAGAGTAAACAAAATAACGGCCAAAATTTATAAACTACGTCTGATGTGAATTAGCTTTCTTATGATCAGCTTATAAAAGACTAATATTTCAAAGAGTAACAAGATTTTGCAAAAAGCAAATTCGATTATTTATCTAGATGATTAGAGATTATTTGGCAAGGTAGAAGTTAGGGTTAATGTTTACGGAAGACGGCACTTAAAGGGGCGAATACATTCGCCCCACGTTGCCTCGGCTTTGGGGAGGGTCGTAACGTCCCCAACAGGCGAGCGACCCCCTAAAGGGTTCAGCAGTTTGCTTATGCCAGGGAACCTGTCCACCGCAACTGCTTCACCGCGTCGCCGTCAGGCGCAAGCGTCCGACACGAGGGCATCCCTAAACGGGAAGCCACGCGGACTTGGGAACGCGCGAGATTGGGGTCTGGGGGAAAGTTCCCCCAGTATTATATTCTGGTTTTCAAAGTTAAATTTCCGATAAAAAGAGAAAATCGAACCCTTTTAATTCACACTAAACGTAAACTAGATTTTATAATTGCTTAAAGGTTCTCCCAGCACGCTTAAATTAAGCACATGACCCCCTGCAACAAGATAGGTAGTGTCTGTCACATTCCCCACTTGCCGAGATAAATGTCCCAAGCGATCGCGAAAAAGCCTGCCCAGAGGATAAGCAGGAACAACACCCCATCCTGTTTCTTCTCCTACCAAGATGATGTGTGCTTGAGTATTTTGGATGCTGTTCAAAAGGCGATCGCACCTTTTCTTCCAGTCTATTTGCTCCAGTTCCAAAAAATTAGCGATCCAAGTACCTAGAGAATCTATCAGCAAACATTCAGATTCCGCAGCCTGTTCAATACATAATGACAATTCTTCACACGCTGCTAATGTTTGCCAATCTTGAGGTCTTCGCTGCTGATGCTTAATTATTTTGGCCTGCCATTCGCGATCGTTTGGATCGACTTTTGCTGTAGCCAGATAAATAACAGATTTGTTAGTTTTAATTGCTAGCATTTCGGCAAATTCGCTTTTTCCTGAGCTAGATGCACCAGTAACTAAAATAGTTTTTTTCAGATCTAACTCGTGACAATTCATTAATAATTAATATTTGAAGACGTTATGATTTGCTGATAACATTTTTAAGTAGCGAAAGTCAAGATTAGTGCCTGGCTATTTTAATTCGTATTTGTTATTTAAAATAACTGATAACTAATATTTAAAGGGAGACTTAGCAATAATATAATTTGTAGTAAAATCAATGATTTGTAATATCAGACTAAATAACTGAAGATTAATTGCAGAACATTATCGAAAAAAAATTATTATCAAAAAAAAGTTGTGACAAGAGAGTAAATTAACGGTATATTTCTTATAATGTCAAATATGACTTAAAAGAAACAATTTAAATTTGACTAGAGTTAGAGAGAACCCAAATTAATTATGAGTGAAATGGCAACCGCCCCGCTAACAGGAAAAGCCTTACTTCAAAAAGTAAAAGAGCTATCCCATTTACCAAGACGTGAAACAGCTAAAAAATGTGGATATTTTACCACTACAAAAGAGAAACAAACGCGCGTAAACCTTACAGATTTTTATGATGCAGTGCTTGCTGCTAAGGGAGTTCCTCTAGATCCAGAAGGAGCAAAAGATGGTCGTGGAAGAGAGCCTACTTATCGAGTAAGTGTTCACAAAAACGGTCAAATTGTCATTGGATCTACTTATACTCAGGCCATGGGATTAAAGGAAGGAGACAAGTTTGAAATAAAATTAGGTTATAAACATATTCATCTCAAGCAGATTGATGGTGAAGAAAATGGAGCATTAGATAACTAATTTCTTTAGCGAATTTAGCGATCATAATCGCCTTCGTGAATGAGGGCGATTAACTCCTATTTAGGATATGCAAGATGTTTGATACATCATGGTTTAACGTAGTAACTTTTTTTGGAGCGTGGGCAACTCTCTGGCTGCCGATCGCTTTTGTGATATCTCGATTAATCAACTGGCAGCCAAATCAACCTTTAATACCAAGACAAAAAATCATCTTGCTACTATCTCTTTATGCTTTTGTTCCTCTCGTTTTAGGCTGGAAAATTAAAGCAGAAAATTTGTTATTAGCCGATCTTGGCTTGAGTTTAAATTCTCATATATTAGCTTCTATATTATTAGGCTTGATTTTAAGCGTTATCAGTTTGGCTATTGTATTTAGCTTCGAGTCGGCTTTCAAACTTGTCAGTTGGCATAGAAAAAACATCAAAAGCTTATTGCCTTTGCTGCTGCCTATTCTTATTCTAAGTTTGCTGATTAGTTTGAGTGAAGAATTAGTTTTCCGTGGATATATCTACAGTACTCTATCAACTAATGGCTCATATTGGTTAGCAGCCACATTTTCCAGTCTTATTTTTGCCTTATTACATCTGCTTTGGGAAAGGAAAGCAACAGTACCTCAAATTCCTGGCTTGTGGTTGATGGGAATGATTTTAGTCGGAGCAAGACTAATTGATAACAATAACATTCATCTTGCCGTTGGGCTTCATGCAGGTTGGATTTGGGGTTTAACCTGCATAGACTCAGCGCAACTATTAACTTACAGTTATAAAAACCACTGGCTGACAGGAATTAATCAGCAACCATTAGCAGGGGTTGCAGGTGTTTTGTGTTTGGCTGTTACAGGCTGGGCTTTATGGCTAATTGACGGTAAATTTATACTGTTTTGAATTCAGTTTAAATTAAGATAATTATTCCTTTCCCCCTTGCCCCTTACCCTGCCCGAAGGGCTTACCCAAACATAGCCAATTAATAAAGATGACTTAACCGAGAAGTATTGAATCCGAACTGGCGTTACTTAAGATAATTATCAGCCTAAAAAATCTCTTCGTTTTCACAAATAGTTAATTCTGAGGGTTGTAGACATTGTTTAAGTTCTATATGTATTCCTTGAGCATTTTCTGCCATTAAATCCTCAATATAGCCAACTTGCAATGCTTTTGCTTCTATAGGGCTATCGAAAGGACCAAAATAGTAAACGCACTTTGGTACTTTGGTACTTATTTGCAGCCAGTAAGGAAGTTTATTTTCTTTTTTTAAACCAAGTATGTCGAACAATTTTGTAGCAAAAGACATAAGTGAACTGTGTTTTTCTTATAGATTTTACAAATAAATGTATTATAGGGACAATTAAGATTTTTTGTTATCAGTTTAAAATAATTACATATTAGCCCAAAGTTGCTTAAGTATATATGTTTTTTAGCGAATACAAACATTAATAAATTGTATATTTACAATCGATACCTACTTAAATAAATGTAAGAGATACGTAAATTCAATATTAGATAAATGTATTTTAAAAAGAATAGCAAGAGTTTGGATAGAAATACTTTATTAAAGATTAGACTTTGTTTTCAAGAAAAAGGACAACTATGTTCAATAATAAATCAGTACTTCATCGCGCAGCCAATGTAACAAATGAAAGTTCAGATCTACCTACACCATCGTTAGTAGTAAAAAGTTTGTTAGAAGCTGAAAAAGTGAAAAAAGGCGAAAAAAACTATTCTTTAGCTGATTTAACTGGAGAGTGGAATTTACGCTTTGTCACTGGAACAAAGAAAACAAGAACAAAAGCTGGTATTGTCTTAGGCGCAGGAAAATACATTCCTCAGCTAGTTAAAATAAAAATTGAATACCAGGGCGATCGAGAAACTTTAAATACGGGAAGAGTGCGCAACTCTGTTAGTTTAGCTTTTTTCAATTTATCTTTAACAGGTCCGATGAAGTTTATTAAAAATAATATCTTAGCCTTTGATTTTACCACTATGACCTTTTCCATCTTTGGCTGGAAACTTTATGACGGCTATATCAGAAATGGAGCGACAAAAGAAGCAGAATTTTATCATCAGAAGATTTCCCAACAGGCATTTTTTCACTATTTTTTAATTGAACAAAATATAATTGCTGCCAGAGGAAAAGGTGGCGGTTTAGCAATATGGAGTCGAGAAAACAAGGTTTAGTAATAAATAGCTAATAGTAGCTATTTATTACTGAAAGATCATCAAGCTGAAAATTAAAAAGTTTTTCTCAAGAACTTAAAACTAATCCTTTAGAATAAAATTGTTCCAATGTATTTAGCTGTTCTAATGTATCAACTCCTCTTAAATTTATTTCACGACAGGTTCTCTTGAGCAAACCTCGTAAAGCTTTTCCTGGACCAACTTCAATAATATGGGTAATTTCTGCTTGAGTAAATTGCAGCATAATTTCTCGCCAGCGAACTGAACCAGTCATTTGTTGCGCTAATCTTTGTTTTAATTCTTCTTTGCCAGAAGCAGGAGTGGGTTCTACGTTTGATATTACAGGAACCTCTGCATTGTTGAAGCTGACTGAATTTAATACTGTGAGAAACTGTGCTGAAGCATCCTGCATTAAAGGAGAGTGAAAAGCACCAGAAACATTTAAAGACATTATCCGTTTTGCTTTAACTTTGTCCACAATCTTTTTCACTGCTTCTGGTGTACCAGATATGACTACCTGTTCTTTGCTGTTATCGTTAGCCAGGACAACATTATCAGTTTCAGCCAAAGCAGCATTTAATTCCGAACGATCGAACTTCATTAATGCAGCCATTTTTCCACCAGCAGCATTGTCCATCAATTCCGCTCTTTTTTTTACTAATCTTAATCCTGATTCAAAATCAAACACCTTGGCTGCATATAAAGCCACATATTCACCAAGGCTGTGACCTGCAACTAATTGAGGCAGACCAGTTTTTTTCACTAATAGATCTACTAAAATTGATTCAACAACGTATAGGCATGGCTGAGTATAAAGAGTCTTAGCCAGGGTAGATTCGTCTCCCTGACAAATATCTAATACAGACCAACCTAATATTTTTTCTGCAATCTTGAACTTATATTTTGCACCTGGAAGATCTTGAAAATCTGCGCCCATTCCTACTGACTGAGAACCTTGTCCTGGAAATACCCATGCTGTCTTTGTCATTTATTAAAGCTATATATTTTTGTGTACTTAGAACTGCTTACACTATAAAAAGCGAACTTGTAAAATATTTTAATGTTTTGTTTATAAACAGTCATGGGCAATTATCCCACTCTGCTTGTTGATTTGTCGATATTCCAATAGCAAATCATAATGATTACTATGAGTAAAGACCTTGGTATAGGACAAAACTTGAAAAAGCATTTAAATGAGCCATCTACAAACAAGAAGAGATAGCATCATTGATTGTGATCATATAAGCTCGATCGCGCAGCATAGATTCTATGTAGAAGAACGGCAGGTCATGACCCCTTCTTTCTGTGTGTTGGCATTAACATTGCTGCCCATCGCTCGAACCGTTATCATTGGCTCATAGCCAGGGTAACAACGTACCAAGACAGTATCTTCAGATTGGGTAACGTACAGAACATAAACGGGTTTACCTCCCAGCACGGCAGATAAAAGTTTTGGTGGTGCGGTAGCAGTTGCAACAATTGTCGGCTCAAGAAAGTGAATATCTGAAGTTGCCGATAAAACGGGCTTTGACTCAAACGACTGCAAACATACCATTGCTAATGCCGTAATAATAACTAGTACGACAGAGAATTTGACCGATAGCTTGAACATGATTGGTACTCTATACTTTTTTTCTTATGTAATCTGAGAATAAGCGATCGCGCTGTAATAGTCACGAATAACTTAGACTGCTTCTTGCTCAGACGAATCGGCAGATATCTTATAAGGGCGAACGGCCCGTTCGCTCTTACAAGTAATAATGTAAGGAAAGCCAATCTGACCAATCTATATCGTACCAATTCACCTGCTGAAATAACTGTCTTATACTAAATCCGATTTACAAACCCTACTTTGAAACTGAGAGTCTCAAACGAGCTTAAACCCATCTGTCATCTGCCTTATGCTCTCTGCCTTTACACAACTTTTAAATGGTGTATCCAAACAGGATTTAGTATTATTTCTTGATGCAGTTGTTTAATCTGGTCACAGTAAAGATTAATACCCCTTGTTTCTTCTGGGAAAGTAGCTATCAGGCGATCGCGAAATTTCTGCCAATCTAAAGGAATACGAAAATCAACATCTGGAGTAATTACCCTGTCAATACAGTCTGGGTTAAGGGAATTAAAGGGAACATCACGATCAATGCAATCAATGTTATATCTAAAAAAACATAAAGACTCATCTAAAGTTAACTAACTATTTTTCTCAGTTTCAACAATAGTTAAGCGATCGGGTTGGCATCGTTTAGTTTTTACACTAACTACTATTGCTCTTTCATCAATCAAATCCTGGATATAACCCTGCTGCATAAGTTTTGCTGCCAGTGGATGCTCGAAATGACCAAAATAATATGTGCAGGTAGGATTTTTGGTTTTAATTTCTATCCAATAAGGAGGCTTAGGTGAATGAAAAACCAACAAATCGAGTAGCTCGGCTATCTTATAGGTCATACTCATTGATTCAAATTATTTAATTAGAAACTGTTTTTTTTGATGAGCGATCGCGCTTACTTTACAATACAGAAACTACCAATTTTGCTATATATTCAGGCAACAAATTTACTACTCTTTTTAAATTTCATGACTATCTGCTATATAGTGAACTGTTTGTATAAAACCAATTCAAAGATGCCATCGGTATATTCAGCACTTGCTCCACAAATAATAATCGCAGTGGGTAAAGGAACAATACTTTGCCATTTACCATAGCGAAAGTTGCTGTATATTTGTTGTGCATCTTCAGCATCTTTTATTGAATTTCGTTCTCCTCGAACTATTACTAATTTGGAATTTAGTTCTAGATATATTTGGTGTTTGACAATTCCAGGAATTTCTAACTTAAGATAAAAAGCTTTATCAGTTTCTTTTAGTTCTGTGGCTGGAATAAAAGCAGACTGATTTTCACTATCAATCCCTAAGTCTAAGAGATTATTAAGAAAGTTGTTAACTTGTTGTCGGCGAAAGCTTGGTTCGGGAAAAATTGACTGATTTTTTGAAGACATAATTTTTAAGGATATAATTTGATATTTGATTCTGGAAAAAACTTTCAGCATCAACTATTTCCTCAAACATTTTGTCAATGCTGGCTCTTCAATCTCATCTTATAAACCCATTTTTTACTTTTAATCTTACTAGAGATATAGACTTAAAAATATGTTTAAAGCTTTTGATAGCAAAGAAGAAAAAAGATATGTACGCTTTCAAACACAAGACCTTAACAAGAAACATATTTTAATATTTTAAGCTAGAGAAACAAAACCAAACTTAAGGCAGATTTACCAACGAAATATCTTATTTAATATTTAAATTCAAACAAATAAAAGTATTTAAAAATAAGTAGATTATGAAAAATAATCAAAAACGCATTGATAAGATTGATCGGAATAATTTTAGTTTCCTTCAACAAGATAGAGCGATCAACGTATTATCTTTGTCAGTTTTATTATTCTCTTTTATTCTGCTATTTACTGCCTGTAAAGCATCTCAAACTAAAACCACCTCACCTAATTTCAATGCCGATACTTCTATGATTGCTACAGTTAAAGCGCGAATAGCCTAATGGTTATTCAAGCGTCGCCCTGATACACAATCACAATAAAATTATGGCGATCGCGAAACCAGCGTTGCAGAAATTAACAGTATTTTCCGCCTAAAAGCCCAAATATCCGCAATTCTTTTGACTTGTGGAGTCCAAAGCGATTATTACAGTTACTTCTGAGCAAGATTTGAGCAAAAAAACAGGTGTGTGACTTGCACCCTTAATAAAAAAGTCGCGCTGCTCCTTGAAGAGCAAGCAATGCGGATGGCGAGACTCGAACTCGCAAGGCGTTAGCCACACGCCCCTCAAGCGTGCGTGTCTACCAATTCCACCACATCCGCATAATAAGCAATAACTAATTTATCATATATTCGACTAAATTGTTTTTCAAGTTAGCGAGAAAGTCGAGATTCTAATATTTTTTTAAATTTCTGACGCTGTTGGGGAGTAAGTATTTCTCTGGTGGCCAGCATACTTTCAAAATGTAATGCTCCTATTTCCTGACGCAAGGTTACTAGCTGTTGGTTTTTAGCTCTAATTAATTCAACTGATTCTGTGCCGATCATCATGTCGGATAATTGTTGCTGTAACACTGCAAGATTGTTTTTTTTCTTGAGTATTTGCTGCTTATATCGATAATGTATCTGTTTGATTTTTTGCTTTTGTTCATCAGTCAAATTTAATTGCTGTATAAGACTTTGAGGCTGTTGTTTAGTTACCGTCAGATGATTATCAGCAATAGTACTTTTTGCTGTAGAAGAATGTTGATTATTAGGTAAAAAAGACAATGAGGAAACGGCTAATCCAAAACGACTATTGGCTATAAAAATTGATATGGCAGCCAAAAATAACAAGCATTGCCACTGAATAATTGACATATCAAAAATTGGTAATAAAATTAAAAAATAAATCCAAGTTGTGATGCAAAAACTAATCTTTATTATTGTTTATTATTGAGCAGAGACTGATAAAGCTGGCTGAGGTTCAATAATATCTGGCAATAACCAATATGCTTCCGTTTCTTCAGCAACGGCATAATCAGCAGAATTAAAAGTGTCCTGCCAATTTTTGACCATAAAGTTCTCTAAATCTTTCGGTTCAATAGCAATACGAGAAGTTTTTAAACCAAAACTAACAGAGGTAAATAAAAAGCCTGTCGCGATCGCACTAGGAATAGTCCAGGTAGCTTTTAAATATCGTTTTCGTTCTTTGACTCGCGGTTCTAAAGAATCAATAATTCTTTGTTCCAAATCAGAATGTGCGTTTGGAGGAGTTGACTTATTGTGCCGCAAAAAACTGACAAGATTATTTCGGTTATTGTTATGAAACTTATTCATGATGAGTAATCTTAAATTAAAAAGATATTCCTTGTTGATCTAAAAAGTTTTTTAATAAATTTCTGGCATGAAATAGGCGAGATTTTACCGTTCCCACTGGTATATCTAAAATTTCAGCTACTTGTTTTTGAGGTAGGTCTTCTAAGTCATGAAGAACTAAGACTGTACGATGTTCGTAGCTTAGACTATCTAAACCTCTTTGTACTAGATCTTGATAGTGCAGGTGCATTAAATCTGGCGTATCTTGAAGGCTAGAAAGATCTTTACTATGGTTTAGCTGTTCCTTTTCCCAAGATTTCTCATGGGAATCTATTTTTTCGCGACCTTTGGCTAGTTTTCGTCTTTGATCCGTTGCCACGTTCCAGCTAATGCGATAAAGCCAAGTAGAAAAATGTTTTGCTGTTTTTAACTTGGGTAATCCTTTCCAGGCTTTCAAAAAAACTTCCTGCACTAAATCATCTAGTAGAGGAGTTCCGCAAAGCTGATAAAGAGTTGAACGCACCCGCTGCTGATAGCGTTGGTAAAGCAGCCGAAAACTCTGGCGATCGCCTTTTTGACATAGCCATATCAATTCTTGTTCTGTCTGCACTCGGTTCTCTGATTTTGCATCTGCTGTACTTGCTTTTTCACCGTCGTCACTCAGAGCAAATATTATTCTCTGACTAGCCAATATTTCGCTCATTTTCCAGAAATAATTTTCAGTACTTCTTTTTAGACTGAAGATAGCTAATGTTGGTTCAATTTAAAATCAATTTTTAATTATAAGCTATGCAAAATCAAAACTATAGCTGCTCCCAAAAATATTAGTCCTATGTTCGACAACCATTTTCGCATTTTTTTTTGATTAATGAACAACAACAATTGTGACTTATATTTTTCAAATACGGGCTTATATTTAGCTACTATCGGTTGAGAATATGCCAAAATCTTAGATTTGTATGAACGTATTTCTGGTCGATTGCTCAACCGCCACCAGTAATTTTTAATTCCAGAGGTTCTGCCCAACTCTTTTCTATTTTGGTGAGAATTTAGCAGTATTTGCTGTTGAGTCAAAGATGGTTTTGCAACTCGAACCAAAGCATTTTGACTCACAGCGGTTACATTTATCGGGCTAGAAGCGCGATCGCTTAAGGACTCGTGATGGTCAAGCTGATTTAAAGTAGATTCAGCAGTTTGGGCAGTTTTATTGGCAGAAATCGTCGATTCGGCATGATTAACTTCAGGTAGCTTCGCTTTTTCTTCTATATTAGCAGCTTGAATTTTAGTTATTTGTTCTGGTGTTGCATGATCGGGTGTTTGGGAGGAGTTTTCTTGATTTACCTCAAGTGAATTCAGAATGTTGGTTTGAGAAAGCTTTTGTTCTGGTACTACCAAATCAGTAGAATCTGTATCTTCAAGTTTTGTGGAAGTCTCTTGCAATCTATTATTATTTTCTAACTTTATTTGATTAGTTTTTTTTGTGTCTATAAATTTCCGCTCATTTATATCGTCATTACTAACGCTCTGTACTTTAAGAGAACTGTGTTTAGCAATAGGAGGCTTTATCTTACTAGAATAAAGCACTTTTGCAAGTAGCCTAGACTCCATTTGGAAGTATCCATTATCAACAGCCAAAATAGCCTGTTTCAAATCCTTCATTAGGCTACTTTTTAGTATGTATGCTTTTGCTCCAGCCACTAATGCTTGAACTAAATATTTTTTGTCTTCGTGACTACTGAGAATAATAACTTTTGTTTGGGGAAGAAAATGAGTAATATATTTTGTGACAGAAATGCCATTCATGCCTGGCATTTCAATGTCAAGCAATACAATGTCAGGGCGTAAGAGATTGATCTGCTTAATTGCACTTCGACCATCTTTTACCGTTCCAATCACTTTCAATTCTCGATCTCGATCCAACAGCGATTTTATTCCCTGTTGCACTAGGTTTTGATCGTCTACCAATAAAATACGAATCATTATATATTTAAATTAAGCTTTCATAATAGTAGTTTTATTCTCTAAAGAATTTTTTTAAATCATTCTTGAGGAATATTGTCAATATTTTTGAAAACTTAAAAACTAGTTTGCTACAAAGATGCTTTTCTAGATTAAATATCACAGAATAAGATAAATTTTAGATCATTTTGTTACTCTATTTTTACAAAGTATAAAGCGTAAGAAGTTTGTTTTTCAATGAAATTGAAGGATAGTTTTTTTCTAATAAGATAGTAAATGTTTAGAGTAGAAGTATATTATCTAGTAGACGCTGGCATAAATTGTCAAAGCCTTACAGTTAAATGCTTTTTACTTTTTACTTCCCTGTAGCGATACTAGGCACGTAGACAGAAATAACTATTGTAAGTAGCTATGCAAAATTAAATCCATCCATAGAAACAATCAGCTGAATATTGCCCAAAAAAATGTATAAAATCATACTTTTCGATTAATATAAACATATTTTTAGTCAGCAATACTTAATGTTCACTTACATTCCAGTCAAGTACGTAACTGTCGATCGCAAACGTAGATTAAGTTTTAACGGACAGGCTTATCCTTCTGTTAGCACAATTTTAGCTGCCACTAAACCCGAAAAAGACCGTCAGGCTTTACACAGATGGCGTAAACGAGTTGGAGTCAAACAAGCACAAAAAATTAGTACCGATGCTTGCCGTCGAGGTACTTCTATTCATACAGCAATCAATTATTTTTTGGCTGGTCAAGATTTACCTGATGATGTGCCAAACAATCCTTACTGGCAGTCTATTGAACCAGTTTTAGAATCGGTTGGCGAGGTTCATTTGATTGAATCGGCAGTATATCATACAGAATACAAGTATGCAGGACGTTTTGACTGTTTGGGGGCATGGGAAAGTGAACTTTGTGTTTTTGATTGGAAAACAGCCTCTAAACCCAAACAGAGTGAATGGATCGCTGATTATTGTTTACAGTTAACTGCCTATACCGCAGCGATTAATCATCTCTATGATGTGCAAATAGATCGGGCAATTATTGCGATCGCCCTAGAAGATCGACCCGCGCAAATCTTTCGCCTCAATGCAGAAGCTCTCAGTGAATACTGGCAGCAGTTTCTAATCAGACTGAGACTTTGGGAGCAACAGCAAGTTTAATCGATTTATGTTGAATCCATCACCGAAATTTAGATTTAAATAATTATCTTGAATACAATAGAACTAACCCCACACAAATAATTAAATCGCAATGGACTTTTTTACCAACATTCTCAACGTTATTGGTTCAGGTGCTACGGCATACATTTTGGCAAATAAATTACGAGATCCGCAAACTCGCCCCAACACCCTAGCAGGTTTTCAACTAGCCGAATCTGGAGCAGTACCTTTTTTGAGTAATCTCGCAGCAAGAGCAGCTACAGAAGGAGATACCTGGCTAGCCGAGAAGCTAACGATCCATGCTGCTGATGAAAAACGCCATGGTCAAATCTTTGCTCATGGGCTTAAGCAGCTGGGAAAACAGGTAATGACCTTTGAGGAAAGAAAACAGCAAAGCAAAAAAACCGAAAAGCCTAGTCCTTTCTTTGGTAAGTATTATCGTGATTATGATCCAGCATCACTCAAAGCTGACAAAATAGATTGGCAGGTGTTTATGGCTAGTACCTATATTCTAGAGCTAGATGCCAGCAAAGATTTTGCACGGATGGCAAGAGCCTTACCCGAACACGAACCCAAAAGCCGTAATCTACAGCAGAGTATCCTCAGCGTCGCCGAAGACGAAACCAGACACGCAGCCTATCTTTATGAAGCAATGCAGCGAAGATTATCGAATACACAGGTAGATGCTCTAGTTACCGAATGGCGCAAACGCAAAATTGATGCCATGTTTGCCATGGTTGGCAATATGTTTACGGCTGAAGATAATTCTCGTTCTCTGGTCAAAGACGACGCACCTGTGGAAATTAGACAGCCAGCAGCAGCATTTTCCACTCCTCTGGCTTCAAAAGTATGAATGAGCTTGATTTAGATCACAGTCTAGAGCCAGGCAAGCAGCTTAGACTATGAGATATAAATAACGCTGACCAACCAATATATAAGGTCAGCATATAAGCAATTGAACCCAGATAAAGTAAAATTTGTCTGGGTTCAATATTATTCAGTTTTTTTCAGTTTGATAATTGCCTGACGAAAACCTAAAACCACTAAAATATTAGAAAGAGTTAAAAACAATTCTGCACTGCCATGTAGCCAATCGACATTAGCTAATTCTTTTCCATAATGAGCTTGAGCATAAATGCCCGCAGGAATAGTAACTATCACAAAAATTAGCAGGACATAAAAGCCAATTAAAGCTAAACGTGGCGTTTTTCCTGAGCGAGTCATGAACCATAAAAAACCGAGATAGGGAAACAAAGAAATAGCAAATAAACTTTCACTGTTCATCATTAACACAATATTTTTTTAGCAATCTGTAAAGCCAACGAGCCGTGTAGCCAGTTGTTTTTCCAATTATTAACTTACCAAACTTGCGTTTAACTTGATTTTTGTTTAACGAGCCAACGCTAACATTATCGTTCCAGCTAGCTTCAAACATAGTTTCCATACGATAGAGTTAATTGATTAATTCAGGTCTATCGATGTAAGGCTTAAGATTAGCAGATACTATATAGCGTATAGATTGTAAAGCATTGACCGAATAACACCTAATTAATTCCTGTGGGGTTTCTATCTAACTAAAAATTAGGGGATTCTTTATTCTTGGCTAACTTCTCAACCAATTATGTCCCTGGCCTGATTTCCTTGACTATTTGTAACTGATAAAGATGCTCCGCTACTAACCAACAGCTCAACTATTTCCATTCTGGCATTGCCAGTAGCATACATCAAAGCCGTCTTACCATTTGGCGTTTGAGCATCGATTTCTGCACCACTTTCAATTAGGTGCATAATTATTTGTAACTTGTCCTCGATTGCTCTGGCATCTTGAATACCTAAAATAGCCGTTTTCATCAGAGGGGTAATGCCATTTTGATCTCTAAAATTAGGATCTGCTCCATGAAGCAATAATAGCTTAACAATCTGAGGCATACACCAGAGAATAGCTACTTCTAGAACACTACGCCCCAAACTATTTCTGACATTTGAATTTGCTCCGTATTCTAATAGCAACCGCAGACATTTCTCTTTGGCTGTAATATAATAACTGGTTCTTAAGCGATCGCTAATCAACTCCTGAGGCAAGGTAAACCAAACTTTCTCAAACACCAAAAATATTAGTGATTCAGATGCTTGCCCTACTATTTTTGTATTGGGATCTACTCCCTGCTGCAATAGCTTTTCGACAGCAGCAACATCATTAGCTGCCACTGCCTTAGCTAGTCTTAACTCTTGTCTTTGGGAGTAAAGTCTAATCTTTTCGACAATATTGAAAATAATCCAACTCATGCTACTTCAATTAAAATTTGCTACCAGTTTATCAAACTACTAACCGTACGGGCGAACAGTGAGTTAGCGCGGTCTTTGCGAGAGGAAATGCCCTGAGTTAAAGGGCATATTCCACTCTCGCGGTGTTGGTTTCCAAAGGCGGCTTTTTTAAGGCGGCTTTTGGGTCAGAAGATTCTGTCCCAAAACGCGCCGTGTGTGAATACTCATACAAAAAACGCGCCGTACAAAGAGCGACTAACGAACCCTTTAGGGCCGTTCGCCCTTAACTTTGAACTGGCGTGCGCCCATAAAGATAAGTAAGGTGTCGCAAGCGACCGCTCAACTCATCATTAAAAGCCTCTGCACGACAACGCCAAGACCAGTTTCCTGTAGGTTGAGCAGGAGTGTTCATTTTAGCATCTGTACCTAAGCCTAGAATATCTTGAAACGGCAACACCACCGTATTTCCCACAGAAGCCAGTGCCATGCGAATTAATGCCCAGTGAATACCATCTTGACCAATACAGCCTAAATAGTCTATGACCTTCGCTTTGTCTTCAGGCGATCGCTGTTCATACCAGCCGACGGTAGTATTGTTATCGTGGGAACCAGTGTAAACAATACAGTTGCGATCTGTATAGTTGTAGGGTAGAAAACCATTGTCACGGTCAGAATCAAAGGCAAACTGAATGATTTTCATGCCTGGAAAACCAAATTTGTCCCGCAACGCCTCTACCTCTGGCGTAATTACTCCCAAATCCTCCGCCACAATTGGTAGCTTACCCAGTTGTTTTTCTAACTGTTGGAAAAATTCGTCTCCAGGAGCGTCAAGCCATGTACCGTCCATTGCCGTATCCGATCCTTGAGGCACTGCCCAATATGCTTGAAGCCCTCGAAAATGATCGATACGAATAATGTCTACATATTCGAGGATGCCTTCAACTCTCCTAATCCACCACTTAAAGTCTGTTTTGGTTAGTTCTTCCCAATTATAAACAGGATTACCCCAAAGTTGACCAGTGGCACTAAAGTAATCTGGAGGAACACCCGCCATTAAAGCTGCTTCTCCTGTTTTTTCATCTAAACGAAAGATTTTGTTGTGCGCCCAAACATCAACGCTATCGTGCGCTACATAGATAGGGATATCGCCAAAGATTTTTACTCCTTTTTGATTAGCATAGTGCTTGAGGTTTTTCCACTGAGAGAAAAACTGATACTGGACAAATTTGTGAAAGAATATCTCGTCGGCTAACTCATTTGCCCACTTGACCATGGCTTGAGGCTGTCGATAGGCAATATCTTGTGACCATTGATTCCAACTGGCATGATTATGAACTTTTTTGAGGGACATAAACAGAGCATAGTCACTCAACCAGTCATTTTGACCGTTACAAAAACGTTGAAATTCTTCTTTATCTGCTTCTGAGACCTGTTCTTTAAAGCGATCGCTTGCCAGACGCAACAAAGGCATTTTACTAGCAATTACAGAGCCAAAATCAACATGATCTATAGGGAACTCAGGTAGTCTGTCTAATTCTTCCGTGGTCAATAATCCTTGACCTTGTAAAATTTCAGGGCTAATTAATAGCGGATTTCCTGCCAAAGCAGAATAAGATAGATATGGTGAGTTTCCGTAACCAGTCGGTCCAATTGGCAAAATTTGCCATATTTGTTGGTCGCTGTTGGCTAAAAAGTCGATAAATTGATATGCGTTCTGTCCCAAATCGCCGATGCCAAAACGGCTAGGCAGAGAAGTTGGATGAAGTAGAACACCGCTAGCTCGAAAATCTAACATTTATGATCAGGAAATTTTAGTAATTTTTACCCAAATTTACCAGGAAACTAAAATTTTCTGGTAAATTCAAGATTGTTTTATTTTACAAAGTTTACAAAGGTTTGAGTAAAGTTATCTAGCACAGTGTCAAAGATCCCTTCTCAGATGTAGTCAATTTTTGGTAGCGTAATATATTAGGAAAAAAAACCAAATTAAAACATTATTTAAAGATTTGCCAGTTGACCTTGGCTATCTTACATTTAGGAGAATCAAACAATGACTATTTTATTTCAGTTGGCATTAGCTGTTTTAGTTCTATTTTCATTTGTCATGGTAATTGGCGTGCCAGTTGCCTATGCTTCCCCACAGAACTGGGAACAATCCAAATCCTTGATCTACGTTGGTTCGGGAATTTGGACTGTTTTAGTGATAGCAGTTGCTGTCTTAAACTTTTTTGTTATTTAAGGAATAAATTTATCAAGGAGATCGCCTTGCTAGCAAAGCGATTTCCTAATTAACGTCAGACACATAAAATTACTATACTTATTGAACATTAGCTCATGACCGTTTTTGAAGGAACTTTTACAGGGGATATCTCCAGCTGGCGCATGGCGATCGTCATTGGTCGTTTTAATGATCTGGTTACCGAAAAACTTATTTCAGGCTGCCAAGACTGTCTAAAACGTCACGGCATCAACATTGACCCCGATCATGGTCAGATAGACTATGTATGGGTTCCAGGTAGCTACGAAATTGCTATGGTAGCCCGACAGCTAGCCCTTTCTGGTGGCTATAATGCCATTATCTGCCTCGGTGCAGTAATTCGTGGACAGACTCCTCACTTCGACTATGTGTCGTCTGAAGCTGCTAAAGGTGTGGCAGCAGCAAGTTTTCAGACAGGTATTCCCGTTATTTTTGGGGTGCTAACTGTCGATACTATGCAACAAGCCCTAGAGCGTGCAGGTATCAAAAGTAATTTGGGTTGGAACTATGCCTTAAATGCTTTAGAGATGGCTAGTTTAATGCAGCAGCTAGGAGGCAATAGCTCAACTAAGCTTCGTTCTGATTTACCTCCAGGGAACGAAACTATTGCTTTACCTAGAGTTTCTACTCAAAATGTGAACAATGGCTAAAATCATCTAAATCGCGATCGCAATCACCTTTAAAACTTATTGAAGATAATTTAATAAAATATAATTTTTACTATTTTTACTTTGAATTATTTAATTTAGGGAAATAATAATTGGCAGTTTAGGCTAACGCAATAAAGATTAAAAATCCCAAGGAAAACAAAACAATGCAAATTAAGAGTTTAAATTCAAAGCTTGCTAAGGTCTTTCTAAATTTTAATAGTCTTACATTATGAAATCGCTGAGCTTTTTGGGGTTTGAAATGAGTTGGACGTTTGCGCTGAACTGGATTATTTGCCAGTAAGATTTCTAGCTTGTTTAAATCTGTCTTATTATTTTGCGCTATTACAGATGCTGAAACCAAATCGCGTTTTTGAGCAGTAGCTGCATCTCCATTCATTTTTGAATAGTTTTGAGCAGGGCGAGAAACAGAATTAGATTTATTAGATTGACTGACAGAGTTTGTAGTGTTTGGGAATAATTGTTCTCCCATTAATTCTGATTTCATTGCTGAATATCCCTGCTCTACTAATTTAATTGTCCATTCAAGCTCATCTGAAGATGCTGTTTTGAGAAGATATCCTTTTGCACCTTGGACAGTTGCTTTCTGCACAGAGGCTTTATCTTCCCTAGTGCTTAGTATAATTACCTTTACTTGAGGAAACTGAGAACGAATTTTACCTGCTACAGCTAATCCATTGATGCCAGGCATTTCTATGTCTAGAAGTACGATATCGGGCTGTAGTTCTGCAATTTGCTGTAAAGCACTTGCGCCATCTTTAGCATCCCCTATAATTGTAATTCCTTCAGTATTTGCCAGTAAAACTTTTACGCCTTCACGTACCAGATTTTGATCGTCAACTATTAAGATACGAATCATAAAAACTAAATGTTATAAGCTATAAACTTATCTAAAACTCTAATTCTTAAACAGTTAAATTATCCTACATTAGGTAACATTAGTATAGTGATTGAATATACGATATTTTTTAGATCAATCTATTCTCAAACAAGACATGATGTCCTGTTTTGAAAGGAAGTAAAACAGATAAAATAAGAAAACTACTTCTTATCAAGTTAAAGATTTATGACTAACGCTGCACTCCCTAAGACAGAGTACGAAGCAATAATTGGCTTAGAAACTCATTGTCAACTCAGTACCAAAACTAAAATATTTAGTCGCGAATCTACTAAATTTGATGGCGATAACCCCAACACCAATATTTCTCCTATCTGTTTAGGATATCCAGGAGTACTTCCTGTACTAAATGAAAAAGTGCTGGAATACGCTGTTAAAGCTGGATTGGCTCTTAACTGTCAAATTGCTCCCTATAGTAAATTCGATCGCAAGCAATATTTTTATCCTGACTTACCCAAAAATTATCAAATTTCTCAATTCGATCTTCCCATCGCCGAACATGGCTGGATTGAAATTGAGATTGTCGAAAAACCCAATACTGAACCGATCAGAAAAAAAATTGGCATTACTCGTCTGCATATGGAAGAAGATGCAGGGAAACTAACTCACGGTGGCAGCGATCGCCTTGATGGTTCTACTTATTCCCTGGTAGACTTTAACCGTGCTGGTATACCTTTAGTAGAAATCGTTTCCGAACCAGATCTGCGTACTGGCAAAGAAGCAGCCGAATACGCCCAAGAAATACGCCGTATTATGCTCTATCTTGGCATTAGTGATGGCAAGATGCAGGAAGGCTCTTTGCGCTGTGATGTAAACATTTCTGTGCGTCCTGTGGGTCAAAAAGAATTTGGCACTAAAGTAGAAATTAAGAACATGAATTCCTTTAGCGCGATTCAAAAGGCGATCGATTACGAAATCGACAGGCAAATTGCAGCTGTAGAAAATGGCGAACCAATCTATCAAGAAACTCGTCTTTGGGAAGAAGGTTCACAACGAACTAAGAGTATGCGCCTCAAGGAAGGAAGCAGCGACTATCGTTATTTCCCCGAACCAGATTTGCCTCCCATTGAAGTATCTACTGAACAATTAGAAACTTGGAAAGCAGAATTACCAGAACTTCCTGTGGCTAAACGTCATCGTTATGAGTCAGAATTGGGCTTGTCAGCTTACGATACTAGAGTTCTGACAGACGATCGCGCCGTAGCGGAATATTTTGAAGCGGCGATCGCTGCTGGCGGAGACACTAAACAGGTTGCTAACTGGGTAATGGGAGATATTGCAGCTTATGTGAACAGCAATAATCTTAAGATTACCGAAACTGAATTAAAGCCTGAGATTTTAGCAGAACTTGTCAGTTTAATTACGGCAGGAACAATTAGTGGCAAAATTGGCAAGGAAATTTTGCCAGACTTATTAACTAAAGGTGGTTCGGCAAAAGCTTTAGTAGAGAAAAAAGGTTTAATTCAAATCTCTGATACGGGCGAAATTGAAAAAATCATTGATGAAGTGATTGCTGCCCATCCTCAAGAGTTAGAGCAATTTCGTAATGGTAAAACTAAGCTCAAAGGTTTTTTCGTGGGGCAAGTAATGAAGAAAACTAGTGGACGCGCCGATCCTAAATTGACAAATCAAATGTTAGTCAAAAAACTGCAAGGTTGATTTTACAGAGTTGGATATACTTTTATTAGCTGATATTTTCTCGATCTTATATCACAGTAAAAGTTTCAGGCTTAGCAACAATAAATATAAAAAATCCCACCCTTGAAAAACAAGGAGTGGGATACATAAGAAGGACACCACAAAAAACACAATATTTATAATTTACTGATTATTTATAAAATAGCTGAAACACCAAAACACCAATGTTTCTATACAGCCTAACTATAATCTTGGCTAAATAGCCTAGTAAAATTACTCTTTTTATTACTTATCATTATAGACAAGTATAGTTGAAAATAACTAATTCTTTTTTTTTCTTTATCAAAATATTAAAAAGTCAATTCCAGAAAAGCTATTAAAACCGTTGATTCAAGTGGCGTAAAACAGTCTTTTCTCAAGCTAAAACAACCTAGTTTTTATCCAAAAATATTCCTGCCTATTTTCTAACAAAGCTTGCGGGCTATATGTTTTGTTCATAAAGTTTTTGATACTGTCTAAATAATATAGAGAAAACTTTTAAACCTAGCTTTTTCAAGCTTATCTTAACTTCATAAATATATATTGGTATTATTAACTAGACCTCTTGCATGAATAAAAGATTAATCATTTTTCCCCTTAACCTTTCCCCCTTTCCCTCTTTTTCAAGTAGTCGATTATGATTCGTGCAAGAAGTCTAATAGATTTAATCTCAAAGGCTATAGGTAGGTAGAACAAATTAATTAGAAGATAGTTGAGAGTAACGAGTAGATTCGAGAAAGGGGTACTAGATGCGGACAAGTCCTTTCTTGCATCTGCCCGCGTCGCCAACGCGGAGTCTTTGAAAATTGGATTCTTCTTAGACCTGGAATTTAGAAAAAATAAAATAAATATTATTTAATAATGAACAATATTTAATTGAGCTTCTAACAGGCTAGAATTAGATTGATAGCTATTAGATGAAACATTAAAGTGACTAATATTCCCGCACCTCCTAAACCACCTCAAAATTTGTTCGACAGTGAAAAAAAGCTTGCTATTTACAGTCAAATGTTAGCGGACTTGGAACAAAATGCTAGTTATCAGCAAGAGGCGATCGCCTATCATGCTCAATCTTTGAAAATATTAGAAGCTGAGGCGACAACTACCCAAACTGAGTTAGAAGCGTGTCGCAATATTATTAATAGTCTCAGTAAGACTCAACAATTAGCTGCAAACATAATAGACGAAGAGAATAAGAGTAATGGATATCATCCGACTGAAGCGGAGGAGACTGCTCGATTAGAACTACCAGCAGTCTCATCTAAGGCAGATAAATCGAAGCAGAAAACACCAGCCAAAAAAAGTCAAGCTAAAACTAAATCACCAAAAGCGAAGGTCGAATCACAAGATCAGAAGAAATCTAGGAACAAACTTGATAGTACACTACCTCCTTCCCTCAGACTAGATAATTATGAGAACATCACTGCTGGAGTTTTAGACTTTGTTAAAAAGCAAGAAGGAGTTATTAGTTCACCAGACGTAGTAGCTTATTTCTATCCTGATGGTTTAAGTCAAACTCAACAAAAGAAAGTTTCCAAATCTTTTAGCAGCGTCCTCAGCTTACAATTCAGAAAAGGTATTTTAGAGCGCACCGTCCCTGGTAAATATATGTGGAATAACAAGGCTCTAACGGAATAACCTTTTCTATCTTTATAAACTGTCTAAAGAAAAATTTCTTTTTTGACAAGTCGTCATGGCTTCTTCTCCTGCTATGAAGCGTTTATTCATATTATTGATTTGATGTTCAATCAACACGCTAAGTGGCTCAAAACAATCCGTGAAATTTCTTGGCGCAGACCTATCTGTCTGAACTATTTAAAGCCAAGTCTTCATCTTGACTGACTTTTACCTCAATCCTCTTAACCCGAACTTAGGTTACTAAAGTCGCTCTTGAGACAATAATTTTTCAATTCGTTCTAATTGTTGTTGCTGAAGTGTAAGCATGTCTTTGAGAGCAATAATTTCTGACTCTCTTAGCAGATTTATTTTATCCTGTAGTAGCTCTATTTCTAGCTCTGATTTGAGATTGATTTCGTAATCGTGTTTGGCATCTCGACGGTCGATCGCTGATTGGCGGTTTTGACTCATCATCACTACAGGGGCAGCATAAGCAGCTTGAAATGATAGCATCAGGTTCAGGAGAATAAAGGGATAAGGATCTCAATGCTTGATATAGCCAGCAATATTTAGCGTTACCCAGACTGCTAATAATACTGATTGTATAATAATAAACGTCCAAGATCCCATTATTGCCGCCACGCGATCGGCAACTCTTTCGCCTAAAGTTGGAGATAGCTTAGGAATGTTTTGAGCAGGAGAGCGATCGCGCAGGTCTTGAATAAGCTGATATTCTTCGGGCGTAATTTGCGATCGCCGAGATGACTGAGATATTTTACTTGGTTTATAAGCGGACATATATAAGATTTATCTGATAGTTTTATTGATAAAAACAATTATTATCCCAAAACATATTTTGCTAATTTTTCGGGACGATAATTTATCATGTTCTCTCCTCATATTGAATTTTTGCGACATTTAGCTAAATGTTGCCAATTAACTAGAAATGGTCAAACCTAGACATAAATAGTAACCTATACAGTATTGAATTAAATAATCATATATGCTGAGGCAAAGAACGCGAATTGGACTGTGGGTAACTGCCTTACTGACAGGTGCAGTGGGAATAGTAAACTTGCTCTCGGCAGTAACCCCAAGCTTACCCGAACGAGTAGACTGGTTAGAACAAATCTTTCCCTTTGAAGTTAGGGCAGGAGCGCATCTATTCGCAGCTCTTAGTGGTTTTTTTCTCTTGGTTCTGGCAGCTAATTTATTACGCCGTAAACGCCTGGCCTGGCTGCTGACAATTGGTTTGCTGGTTGTCTCGATTATCAGTAATTTAATCAAAGGTTGGGATTATGAAGAAAGCCTGTTCTCTACTTTATTATTGGGACAACTTTTATGGATGGGGCGAGTTTTCACCGCCCGTTCGGATCGTCCTTCAATTATTCAGGGGATTCGCGTACTGGTCTTTGCTTTATTATTTACCATGGTCTACGGTATTTTGGGCTTTTTCTGGTTGGATCGTCATTACTCGACTACTTTTCGCTTGGGTGAAGCTATAAGGCAAACTCTAGCAATATTCTTTACCAATGACAATTTAGGACTGCAAGCCACTTCACGCTTTGGACGTTTTTTTGTTAATTCAATTTACATTATTGGTGCAGTAACGATGCTTTATGCTCTCTGGATGCTGCTGCGTCCAGTACTACTCCACAACGAGGCAACATCACGGGAAAGACAAGAAGCTCAAGTAATTGTCGCCAAATATGGTTGTTCATCTCTGGCGCGATTTGCCTTACTAGATGATAAATCTTATTACTTTAGTCCTTCAGGTCAGAGCGTTATTGCCTATGTGCCAAAAGGCAGAGGCGCGATCGCTTTGGGAGATCCCATAGGTGCAAGAGAAGACCGCAGTGAGGCGATCGCCAGTTTTAAGCAATTCTGCGCCCAAAATGACTGGCAACCCTCTTTCTATCAGACTTTAGCCGACGACTTGGAACTATATCAGTCTCTTGGTTTTAAAACTCTCAAAATTGGGGAAGAGGCAACAGTCGATCTTAAAACTTTTACTCTTCAAGGAAAGGCAGGCAGAAGCCTCCGTCCAGCAATTAACAAGTTTAAAAAGCTAGGTTATTCAATTCAATTTTATGCTCCACCGATTACTAATGATTTGTTGCAAGAGTTAAGAGTCATTAGCAATGAGTGGCTGGCACACATGGCGGGTTCAGAGAAAAAGTTTTCCGTTGGCTGGTTTAACGATAATTATCTCCAAGACTGCGAAATTGCCGTAGTTAATGATTTCCAAGGAAATGCGATCGCCTTCGCTAATATCGTACCTGAGTATCAGCGTAACGAAATTACCATTGACCTAATGCGTCACTTGCCAGAGATAGAAAACGGAACGATGGATTTTTTGTTTATTTCGCTGTTTGAACACTTCAAGCAAAAAGGTAACAATAGCTTTAATTTAGGTCTAGCCGCACTTTCGGGAGTAGGAGAAACAGCCCACTCTTCGCGTATGGAAAGAGGAATGCGCTATCTTTACCAACATCTAAATCAATTTTATAACTTTCAGGGATTAAGGGCATACAAAGATAAATTTCATCCCCAGTGGGAATCGCGCTATTTAGTTTATCCTCAGTTTGCAGCACTGCCAGAAATCGTGGTGGCACTGGTCAGAGCGGATTCAGGCGATCGCCTCCAGGACTATTTAGGAACGCAGTTTTTAAGTACCTCCGTTACTAGTGTTTCTAAAAGTTTGAGTCGCATTGCACCTATATTTTTTAGCGTTTTGCTTTTTGGTCTTTCCCTTTGGGCGATCGCGACCGAGTTACGCAAGTATAGTTTAAAGGATGTCTTCAATAGTCTAAACGCTATTCCCAATCAGTATTTGTTACTGGCGATCGCTTTAACCACGGTCAATTATCTTTTGCTGACAGGATACGATACTCTGGCAGTAAAGTGTATCAATCAATCTCTGGCATATAAACGAACTGCTTTGGTGGCGGTTATTAGCTATGGAATTAGTAATAGCGTTGGTTTTGCCCTTCTCAGCGGTAGTGCTATCCGCTATAAATTTTACTCTGCGTGGGGATATTCTGCTGCTAAGATTGCTCAGATAATAACTTTCTGTAACCTTAGTTTTTGGCTAGGGTTATTTGCCGTCGGCGGTACTATGTTTGCTCTTACGCCTTTAGAAATACCGAAACAGCTTAATCTACCGTTTCTGTCGGTGCGTCCTCTTGGGTTTGTTTTCCTGGCAATTATTATTGTCTACTTATTTTGGAGTGGATTAAGCCAAAAGCCTTTAAAAATTAGAAATTGGACATTTCCTCATCTTCCCTTTGAGCTTTCTTTGGCACAGATAGCCTTAACTTCACTAGATTGGATGTTTGCTGCTGCGGTGCTTTATGTTTTACTGCCAGTACCTAAACATTTTTCGTTCTTTGGCTTTTTTGGCATTTATCTTTTGGGTCAAATTGCCGGAATTATTAGTAATGTTCCTGGAGGACTAGGAGTATTTGAAACTATTCTAATTTTGTTACTTTCTCCGCCAATTCCTTCTAATCAATTATTAGGATCTCTTTTGGCATATCGGGGTATTTACTATTTTCTGCCTTTGGGTGCTTCAATTTTATTGTTGGGATGGTATGAATTGAAGCAGCGATGGAATCGTCAAACGACTAAAACCTAGAAATTGTCATAAGTGCGTCACGACAACGACACAGCAAATTATTAACCTAAACGTATTAAAGCTTTTGTTTGGACTTAGATAGATAAGATTATGAAAACCTTAATACATCCAAGAGTATTATTCTCAAACATTGTTAAAAGAGAAGTTTGCAATAGTGATGATTTCTCTCCCACCAATAATAATGCTGGCATAGCTCATGAAGTAGGAGTGTTCGCCCATCATCGAGATGCCAAAGTAGCAATTGAAGAACTACAAGAAGCAGGAGTTTCTCTGAATGAAATTACTTTAGTTGCTCGTAATGCCTGGCATCATCATTGGTTGGGAGATTTAACTATTTATAGCTATTTTAATGAAAAGTTGTTTGACTCAGATCAAATTGCTCGACGTTTTTGCCAGAAGTTGTTTCAACAAGGTAAATACCTTTTGTTGGTTACAGAAAAGGAAAATGAGCTGAATGCTGGCTCAATTATGGGTCGTCGTCGGGGTCACTCAAAAGTCTGGTATTTTTAACATCAGCATACTTACCAAATTAGCGTGGACTTGTTGAACCGCTAACGGATTCTGAAGATTTGGATTGGTTAAAAGTTGAGCGAAGAAAAAGAACCCCGATCGCCAATCATTTTTATTTGGTAATCCTATCAAGAAAAATTAGTCATTCAGTGCAACCAAATATGGTCATTTGTAGGCAACAGTAACAAGCAATTGGGTCTGGCTATCTTTAGATATAGAAACCAAGGAGATTGTCGGAATTTATATTGGCGATCGCAATCGTAACAGCACAAAGAAGCTTTGCAAGTTATTTCTTCTCTTATAGATAAATATCAGACTAAAATATAAAACTGAGTCATTACTAGCAGATTTTAGACACCATGGTTAATATAACGTGAGTTACATAGAAACTTTCTTAAACCAGGAAATAATATAGCAATTCTCAAATCAATGAGGTACATTAGCTAAGTTCTGGAAAAAAGCGCAAAACCTTTCCCCTTTTACCTTTCCCCTTAACCAGACACAACCAAGGTGCATCTTGTAAATAAGAGAAACGCTATAGTTACCCTTTTGAATCAAGTTTGAGATCATGAGTTCATTTCCTCCACCACAAATCAAATATAAGCTAGCTTTGGTTAAAGCTCAGGAGCTTCGTCTATCTCGTCTGAGTCTTTGGCGTTCTTGCTTGATAGTATTTTGTGCTGTGAGCATTTTTTTGCTAACAACTTTACCTTACTGGCAAATTAAACACCAATCCCAAATTGAGATCAATGGAGAGAAGCTAATTAGTAGAAGCTTTATTTATAATGCTTTAAAATTTTCTTATCCTCAATTTATTTGGAAAATCAATGGGTTGAATTTAGCTAAACAAATAGAATCCATCCCTTCAATTGCAGGAGCAAGAATTAATAGAATAATTATACCGCCCAAATTAATAATTTCGCTTCAGGAAAAAGTACCAATAGCTTTAGCTACATTTCAGGGGAAAGTAGGTTTTCTGGATACAAATGGTCTCTGGATAGATCAAAAATTTTATGACAATATAAGTGCAGATTTTGCTTTGCCAAAACTCAAAGTATTAAATTATCAAGTTCAGTATCAGCAAGAATGGATTAATATATATCAACTAGTATCTCTATATCCAGAATTAGAAATTACAGAGCTACAGTGGAGTCAATCAGGAAATTTACTTTTGCATACCAAAATAGGAAAAGTATTTTTAGGTTCTGATTTATCGCAATTAAAAAGGCAATTCAAAACAATGCTTAAACTGCAAAATTTACCTGACTATATTGAAAATAGCAAAATCGCCTATATTGACTTAAGTAATCCTAATTTAGACTTAATTCAAAGGTACTAGTCTTATGTATATTTGGGGAGATAACTAAGTATTTTCCCTGAGACAATTGGTTGATTTAATTACTTATTCAGCAAATATTTGGAGGATAATTGAATTTATGTGTTTAATAATTACAAAAACTTTAATATTTTTTGCAGTTTAAATTACTTTAGATGATAATAAACTGAGCCAAATTGCAGAGTTAAGTTAAGTACTAAGAAAACCAAGCTCGGAAACTTTGATTTACGCCCATGTCTTTAGAGAAAAAAACTGTCCGTACCTTCAATAACGAAAATAACTATAATTCTGAGTTACCCTTAGCTTTAGGAAATAATTCTTTGAGTCACCCAATGGGGATACCTTTTAAAAATAATCATAATTCTCAAATTCCTAGAGAAGAGAGTAGGAGTAATAAAATAGTGCCTAGCAATGTCGCCAAAATTAAAGTAATGGGAGTAGGTGGCGGCGGCTGTAATGCTGTCAACCGCATGATTGACAGCCAAGTTACGGGTATTGAGTTTTGGGCAATTAATACTGATGCTCAGGCTTTAGACCACGCTCAAGCTCCTCAGAAACTGCAAATCGGACAAAAAATTACTAGGGGGTTAGGTGCGGGAGGAAATCCTGCTATTGGGCAAAAAGCAGCAGAAGAATCGCGAGATGAATTAGCTCATGCTTTAGAAAACACAGATTTGGTGTTTATCACCGCTGGGATGGGAGGCGGTACAGGAACAGGAGCAGCCCCAATTGCAGCCGAAGTAGCTAAAGAAATGGGCTGTTTGACTGTAGGTGTGGTAACTCGACCATTTACTTTTGAAGGCAGAAGACGCACTAAACAGGCGGAAAAAGGTATCGAAGCTTTCCGCAGTCGAGTCGATACTCTAATTGTTATTCCTAATAATCAGCTATTGTCCGTAATTTCTCCAGAGACTCCAGTTCAGGAAGCTTTTGGAGTAGCTGATGATGTATTGCGACAAGGTGTTCAAGGTATTTCTGACATTATTACCATTCCTGGTTTGATTAACGTTGACTTTGCCGATGTCAGAGCAATTATGGCTGATGCTGGTTCGGCACTGATGGGAATTGGTATGGGTTCAGGTAAATCTCGCGCCAGAGAGGCGGCGATCGCAGCAGTTTCTTCGCCTTTATTAGAGGCATCTATTCATGGTGCTAAAGGTGTGGTCATCAATATTACTGGAGGCTGCGATTTGACTCTCCATGAAGTAAATGCAGCAGCCGATAGCATTTATGAAGTGGTTGATGAAGATGCCAACATTATTTTTGGTGCGGTAATTGATGAAACTATGGATGGAGAAGTCAGAATTACCGTGATTGCTACGGGTTTTGATGGAGATACGGGAGAAGATCTAGACCTAGAAGAGGCTCAAGAAGAACAAAGAAGTGTTTTCCCGACAATGCCTGCTGCACCTCAGCCAGAGAGAAATAGACCCGAGCAAAGCGATCGCTCGCGAATTGAAATTCCTGATTTTCTCCAGCGCCGACGTTATCCCAAGAATTAAACTATAGGGTAAACAGATGATCCAAACGGCTTTAACTATTGCTGGTTCTGACAGCAGTGGCGGAGCAGGGATTCAGGCAGATTTACGGACTTTTGCCATGTACTGTGTTCATGGTGCTAGTGCGCTTACCTGCGTTACTGCTCAAAATACGGTTGATGTGGCTCAGGTTGAGGCTATTAATCCTGCTATGGTTGTCGCCCAAATTGAGGCTGTAGCTACAGATTTAAAAGTTGATGCGGTTAAAACAGGAATGTTGTTAAACCGTGACATTATCGCTGCGGTAGCTCAACAGGTTAAAAGATTAGATTTGCAGCAGCTAGTAGTCGATCCCGTAATGGTTTCTCGGACAGGAGTACAGTTGATTGACGATAGCGCGATCGCCTCTTTACAAGACCTGCTGATACCTCAAGCTGTAATTGTTACACCTAATCGCTATGAAGCCGAAATCTTAAGCGGTCTAACGGTCAATACTTTAGACGAACTAAAAGAGGCGGCGATCGCCGTTTATGAGCGTCTGGGAACAAAAGTAGTTCTGGCTAAAGGTGGAGGGCTTTCGGGCAGCGATCGAGGAAAAGATGTTTGGTACGACGGACAGGAACTTAAAACTTTATCAACAAAAATTATTGAAACTAATAACACTCACGGCACAGGCTGTACGCTTTCAGCAGCAATTTGTGCCAATTTAGCTTTGGGTCAAGATTTGTGGTCGGCGGTGGTTGATGCAAAACAATACGTTACAACTGCTTTGGAATATTCCCTAGATATCGGTGCTGGCAATGGCCCTGTAGGTCATTTTTTTCCTTTAACAAAACTTAAATCAACACCGAGATTGGATATGCTCTCTAGCCGAGATCATCCCTCGCGCTCATCCTAAAAACTTCTTTAATAACAATCTTTGGCGATGAAACTAGCTACCAAAATTGAAGCAATTTTTTATATCAAAGGTAGACCACTTTCAATTGAGGAAATAGTCACCTGTCTGATTCCTTTAGCCCCTAAGTCAAATAACATATCCCCAGAGGAAGGATTAGAACCATCTAAGTCAGTTAATCATGAGTTGGTTGAAGATGCTTTGATTGAGCTTATGAATGACTATGCTCATCGCCATAGTGCCTTGGAAATTGTAGAAACAGAAGCAGGCTATAGTCTACAGCTAAAAGCAGAATATGAAAATCTGCTCCAGGAACTAGTGCCAGCAGAATTGGGTAAAGGAGCATTGCGAACTTTAGCAGCGGTGGCTTTGAGAAACCCAATTTTGCAAACCGAACTAATCGATTTGCGGGGCAGCAGTGCCTATCAACAAGTGGGGGAATTGGTCAGGCTGGGATTTATCCGCAAAAGGGAACAGGCTGATGGTCGCTCCTACTGGTTAGAGGTGACAAATAAATTCCATCAATACTTTGAAATCAATGACATGGCTATATCTTAACTGTCTTTTCCCGTATTTTTTACTAGCGACATCATCCAAAATTGTGTCAAAGTAGAGTCAAGATAAATCCATTTTGGGTAACGAATGATATTTAACTTTGATTTTTTAAACTCTGAAACACAAGAGCAACACTACAATACCTTGATGCAGTATTTGCGTCAGCAACATCCTGATGTTTTAGCGCAGATTGCCCAATCTGCCAGTCCTGAAGTCAAACAGATTATCTCGCAAAATGTTCAGGGACTTGTAGGAGTGCTGCCCGCAGGAGACTTTAACGTTAAGGTAACTACGGATAGAGAAAATTTGGCGCACCTGCTAGCTTCGGCAATGATGACGGGCTATTTTCTGTGCCAGATGGAGAAAAGGATGGATTTGGAAGAAAACTTATCTGATTCTTCTATTTCTAACCATTCTTTGACAAAAGAACCCCCTGAGCTTTAGATTACTCCGCAATTGCTTAATACTGCGAATTCTGCGTTTTCTAAGCGGTAATGCTCAACAAGAGCAGGTATCTAGTACTGCTTCGCCTAAGTAGCGAGTAACGAGTAACGAGTTAGATTTGGCTACTAGTTTCAAGCTAGATAAATGACTACTTTATTTAAGCCCACATCTACTAGCTGCGATCGCTTCTTCACTGTTTAAAGAAAAAATTGTAAATAATAGAGTCAAATAGAGTCAGCTTTAAATACTAGTTGACCGCCATTTTGTCCTGTAAGCAGTTTAACCACCTTTGGCAAAAGTCAACATGATCAAAACAGATAATGCCATGCCAGGGCTAAGTAAAAGGAATAATGTCATTAATTCGTGTGAGGTCATCGGCTTCTATAAATTTCGCTTAGTCTAAAGTAAATACTATGCCTTGAGTCGTTAGCATATAGTTTTAGAGTAACCTTTAATATTCAATTGAGTAAGCAAACTAAACATTTTATTAATAAAAGCGATGCTGGTCACTAGCTTCGCGATCGCCTTCTTTTTATACTTTAGAGTCTACATCCAAAGCAAAATTGTGGATAGAATCGCTCCCCGATACATTTTAAGCAAGCTTCATAAAGCTTAAAAACACAATCAGAAGTTGCCCCAAAATATAATAAAATACCTACTTAGTAGCGAAAAGCTCATTACCTTTTCAAAAGTAGTTAATCTTAATAACTGTTAATTACAAAATAATAAGATAATTAAATAAACGCTGCGCTGTATGTCAGAGCTTATTAAAACTTAATAAATATTAGAGGGCTACATCTCTCTGGTAATCTGTGACTTGAGTGAGCATCGCTTCTTGATGAAGTTGTTCAGGGGAGAAATCCCCACCGCGAGAGTGGAATTGCGCTTGGGTCTGTTGCGGGGCTTCCCCCGTTGAAGAACTGAACCAAGACAGCCTTTTAACTGAGGACATCAGTTACGGCTCAAGCCTTACTTCTCGCAAAGACCAAACTTCATCGCTTTTGAAAAGAAATTTAAATACAAGCAAATTAGGGAGAAAAACCTTGCTGGAAACAACCCTCGGTTTAGAAATTATTGAGGTAGTAGAACAAGCTGCCGTCGCTTCTGCTAAGTGGATGGGCAAAGGGGAAAAGGATACTGCCGATGAAGTAGCAGTAGAGGCAATGCGTGAACGCATGAACAAAATCAATATGCGTGGTCGTATTGTAATTGGCGAGGGAGAAAGAGACGATGCTCCCATGCTTTATATTGGTGAAGAAGTAGGTATTTGTACTCGCGAAGATGCTAAGGATTTTTGCAATCCAGATGAGCTGATCGAGATTGACATTGCTGTTGACCCCTGTGAGGGAACTAACCTAGTAGCATATGGTCAAAATGGCTCTATGGCTGTTTTAGCAATTTCCGAGAAAGGTGGATTATTCGCTGCACCAGATTTCTATATGAGAAAATTAGCAGCACCTCCTTTAGCCAAAGGTCATGTAGATATTAACAAAACTCCTACCGAAAATCTGAAGATCTTGGCTGATTGTCTTAGTCGCTCCATTGAAGAATTGGTAGTAGTAGTCATGGATCGTTCTCGTCATGAAGATTTGATCAAAGAAATTCGTGGTGCAGGAGCTAGGGTAAGGTTAATTGCCGATGGTGATGTATCTGCTGCTATTTCTTGTGCCTTCTCTGGTTCAAATATTCATGCTTTGATGGGTATTGGTGCTGCTCCTGAAGGTGTTATTTCGGCTGCTGCAATGCGCTGCTTAGGTGGACACTTCCAGGGACAGTTAATTTACGATCCGGCGATAGTCAAAACTGGTTTGATCGGCGAAAGCAAAGAAAGCAATCTAGCTAGATTGTCTAAAATGGGCATCAACGATCCTGATAAAGTATACACCGCTGAAGAGCTTGCTAATGGCGAAACAGTTTTGTTTGCTGCTTGCGGTATTACACCTGGCACGTTGATGAATGGCGTTCGCTTTTTTAAAGGTGGTGCTAGAACTCAAAGCCTAGTTATTTCTTCTCAGTCTAAAACTGCACGTTTTGTAGATACAGTTCATATGTTCGATCAGCCTAAGTCTTTACAGTTAAGATAAAGGAGTAGTCGTGTTCACCTTTGAAGTTATGTAAATCTTGATTGAGTGGACACGCAAACAGCTACAGTAAAACTGTATAAACGATTGAAGATAAAGATCTACAGCCAGAAAAAGGATTTTCTGCTGTGATCTCTTTCCATCTCAAACTTGAATAAAAAAAATTGATTGATACGTAACTTTATAATTTAGAAAATCTTTAGCTTTAATATTTATGTTGAGCATTTAGTCATAGATTGCTCAGTCTTTATACGGTACTAGCTATAAACATTAAATTAGAGCAAAATTTGCCAAAAATAATGAATATTGTAGTTGTTGGTTTAAGTCACAAAACTGCCTTAGTTGAAGTGCGGGAAAAATTAAGTATTTCCGAAGCTCAGATAGAAAATGCGATCGCAACGCTCAAAGGTTATCCTCACATTGAGGAAATAGCCATTATTAGCACCTGTAATCGTTTAGAAATATATGGTGTAGCTTTAGATATAGAGCAGGGTGTTAAAGAAATTAGTCAGTTCTTAGCCGAGAAAGCCAAAATTTCCTTGCGGGAACTTCGCCCTAACCTGTTTACCCTCTTAAGAGAAGATGCTTTGCGCCATTTGATGCGTGTGTCGGCAGGTTTGGAAAGTTTAGTTCTAGGAGAGGGACAGATACTAGCTCAGGTAAAAAATACCCATAAGCTAGGACAAAAATATCAAGGTCTAGGCAGATTGCTTGATCGCCTATTCAAACAAGCTATTTCTACAGGCAAAAGAGTTCGTAGCGAAACTAGTATTGGAACAGGTGCAGTTTCGATTAGTTCGGCTGCTGTAGAATTGGTCTATACCAAAGTTGATAATCTGACTGCCAATAGCATTGCTATTATTGGTGCAGGTAAGATGGCTTGCTTGCTAGTCAAGCATTTGCTGTCTAAAGGCGTAACAGATATTGCGATCGTCAATCGTTCCCACAGACGGGCGCAAAAACTCTGCGAACAGTTTGCTCAAGCCAATATTACTATTTATCCGATTAGCGAGATGATGAAAGCAGTTGCTACATCGGATCTTGTTTTTACCAGTACTGGAGCTACTGAACCGATACTCAATAGAACCAAATTAGAAACTGAACTAACTTTGGATAGATCCTTGATGTTAGTTGATATTTCGGTTCCCCGTAATGTTGCAGCCGACGTAAACGAAATTAAATATGTTAACGCTTATAATGTTGACGATCTTAAAGCAGTGGTAGCAGCAAATCAGGAAAGCCGACGTAAGATAGCCCTAGAGGCAGAAGGCATTATCGAAGAAGAAGTTAATAATTATATTTTGTGGTGGCGATCGCTCGAAACAGTTCCGACAATTAGCTGTTTGCGTAGTAAAGTAGAAAGCATTCGCGAACAAGAAATGGAAAAAGCTTTATCTCGCTTAGGTTCAGAGTTTGGAGAAAAGCACCAAGAAGTAATTGAAGCATTAACCAGAGGAATTGTGAATAAAATTCTTCATGAACCGATGGTGCAGTTGAGAGCGCAGCAAGACATCGAAGCGCGCCGTCATTGTTTACGTTCTTTACAAATGCTATTTGATTTGGATACAGAAGAACAGTATGGATAGTGCTTAAGAGCGAATCAGCCGATCTTGAGGATAAAAAATTCAGATAGCCATAGATTGATTATGTTATTAAAACTATGGCTATATATTATTTTCAATAGTGCAAAAACGCGACTTAAACAGTAAGTCGCGTTTTTAATTAAAATAATTTTCTAATAATAGCAATAATACGCTTAGTGTGAATTAGCTTCGCTCTAATTTACTAGTTTTTAGCTATTAGCTATCAGCGCGAACTGGAGTTCGCCGACTGCACTTTGTGCAGGCGAGGCTTTCCAAAGCCTGCTATTAGCTTTAGAAAACTACGTGAAAATTCATCACTTTTTATAGCTTAGGAGGCGTGTTTATTCTCCTGCAACTCGAAAAAGCTAATATTTCCATAACCAAATCTATCCTAAAAGCAAGTTTTAATTCACACCAGACGTATAATAGAAGTTTTTAAAGATCCCAACAAAATACACCCATGTAAGGAATTTCTACACACCATTGAGCATTAGCGATCGCATTAGATTCAGCTTGAACATTAGAAATCTCTAAATCGTTAGTATCAATAGCTTTTGCTGGAAGAATATTAAGACTAAAAATACTAACACTTAATAGGGCAAAAGATAGTTGTTTTTTCATGATTTATACTGGCTAAATTCAAAAAGTTGTTAAAGTTTTTTCTTTTCTATAAAGCCAGTATAAAGTTGCTAAATAAGATATTATATGACTAAGATCACTACTTAAACGGTTACTTAATCACTCATTAAAATGATTGTCGATCAATCAAAAAAGCACGACTTACTATTTAAGTCGTGCTTTTAATATAAATATTTGATTAAAACAATTTTTCAACAACAGCAATAATAGAAATTTTTAAAGATCCCAACAGAACAAGCCCATGAAAGGGAGTTCCACACACCATTGACCATCGCTGATTACTTTAGATTCAGCCTGTACATCAGTAATTTCTATGTTGTTAGTATCAACAGCTTTTGCTGGAAGAATATTAAGACTAAAAATACTAACAGTTAGTAGGGCAAAAGATAGTTGTTTTTTCATGATTTATACTGACCAAATTCAAAAAGTTGTTAAAGTTTTATCTCTTCCTGTAAAGCCAGTATAAAGTTACCTAATAAAATGTCATGTGATTAAAATCACTCCTAAAACGGTTATTTCATCACTAAATATCAAAAGCTATATTTTCCTACTATTGATTGTAAATAGCTTCAATTAAGCTTGGGACAATACTTCGTCTACTCTGTCTAGCTCAATTTCTAAAAAATTATCTACCGTCCAGTTAGCTTGTCTTTGCAACATATGCAGAGGATAAATAGAAGAAATACCTACTACCTGGATCTTGGCTTGTTTTGCTGCTTCGATACCTACAGGGTTGTCTTCAATTGCTAAACACTCTGATGACTGTAAGCTGAGGTTTTTCAAAGCCAGCAAATAGGGTTCAGGTTCAGGCTTGCTTTGTTCGAGGTCATCTCCTGCAACAATGACATCAAAGTATTCTGCTAGTTCAGCCTTTTGCAGAATATACTCAACTTCAGAACGAATTGCACCAGTTACTAAGCCAATAGCAATACCTTGTTCCTTTAACTGCACCAAAAATTCAGCCAAGTTAGGAGATAAAGGCAGTTCATCTAATCGATCAATTTGCTGTCGGTAACCATTGGATTTAGTTTTAATTAGCTTATTAAGATATTCATCAGGTAAAATGCGACCGCGATTAGCTAAGATATCTTTTAAGCAAGCGCGATCGCTTCTACCTCGACAATATTGAGCATATTCAGACTCATCAGCTCGTAAATTTTCACTTAGCATTATTTCTGCAACTAATGCTTGGTTTATCTCTTCGTCATCGATAATTACACCGCTAAAATCTAATAAAACCGCTTTCAAACCCATATATTTATTGATCAACTATCCAATTGCAAATTGCTAATCGATTTTACTCCCGTACTTAGTTGGTTTGTCCACCAAACATCCTCGGTTAATACCTGAGCAAATCCTGCTTTACCTAACCAAGCATCCACGCTACCTTTAGCATATTCTTCCATATAAGGTTCTTCAAATATGTCTGTAAGCCATGTGGTGTTACGCAGAGTCTTCTGATGACCATCCAGAATTATGACCTGTCCTCCTGGTTTCAGCAACCGAAATCCCTCTTTAAGTACAGCTTGAGAAATTGCAGTAGGAGTTTCATGAAATAGTAATGAGGCGGTAACTAGATCAAATTCGCCGTCATCAAAGCTAGTTGTTTCAGCCAAGCCATGTAGCCATTGAATATTTAATCTTTCTTGCTGCGCTTTGTATTCCGCCATAACCAGCATTTGCGGAGATAGATCTAAGCCGATAACTTCAGCATTAAAAAAAGCCCGTTTGAGCATAATCGTGGTTGAACCTGTTCCACAGCCAAGATCGATGATTTTAAGAGGATTACCCTTGACTGCTTTGATTACTGCCTCTCGATTCCAATCTTCATTGGGAGGTAAGGCGTGTTTGGTAACAGGATCGTAAGTTACGGCTGCGCTAGAGTTAAGATAACCCCCTTTAATGCCGTGAAAACTCTGAGATTTATAGTATTCAGGATAGATCAAATTAGGATTACTCAGGCGATCGCCCTCTGTTTCCCAGTCAATACTGTCGTGTAGTTCTTTTAACGCTTCGCGATCGATTAAAAACCCAAACAACGGTTGGATAAATTTTTCCCACAGGGTATCTTGTCCAGTAGCCATATTAGCCGAAAATAAAATTTACTATACGTAATCTCCTTTAGTTTAAGCAATTATTCTCAGTTATGCCTTTGCCACCAAGTTACCAATTTAAATCCGACTACGAACGACGAACTACCTACTACAAACTTTTTGATAGTAGCGATCGCCAAAATGTTAGCTATTAACCGTTGATTTAGTACATTTAAACTGAGGCTTGAGATTGAAGGCAAATCCAGCAACTAAAATAGTTAATACTCCTGTGATCCACAAGGGTGTGGTGTAATTTATGCTAACCAACAAGCCCGAAATGACAGGCCCGATCGCATTAGCCATACTTAAGAAAGAAGAGTTGATCCCCAACACTTCTCCTTGTTCTTTGTTGTTTGTATTAAGAGATAACACTGTGTCGATCAAAGGCATTGGAAAAGAATTAACTAAACCAAACAAGATCAAAATAATCACAAATGCGCCATAGGTAGGGAAAGTCGGCATCAATAAGAAAGTTATCCCCCGTAAAACCAAAGAAACGCCAATAATATTAATTAGATTAAATTTTTTACTCAAAGGTTCAAGGGCAAATACCTGAGAAATAAAGCCCAGTATCCCTACTAAAGCAAACATAATTGCCAGTCCTTTAGCATCTTGGTTTAAGACAAACAAGAAAAACGGCTGAAAAGCAAAGGTAAAGATAGTAAAGGTACTACCGCTTAAAAAAGTGAGGACAAACAATTTACCCAACTTTGGTCTAGTAGCAGATTTGACAATCTTACCAAAGGCAAAATCGCCCCAGCTTAATTTAAATTCTCCTGATTGAGAAGTGGTTTCAGGGAGAAAAAATAAAGTTAACAAAGAAGCAAAAGCGGCGATCGCTGCACTAACTAAAAAACTCATTCCCAGAGAGGAAACCCCAGGAAAAGTTGGTAACTGCTGCGCCAAATAGCTTAAGACTGGACCAATGACAAACCCCAAGCGAAAGGTAGCCCCAAAAATACCAAAGGCTTTTGGACGTTGCTGGGGAGTAGTAATATCGCTAATTACCGCACTGGCAACCGAGGTATTCCCTCCAGTCAAACCATCTAAGACTCGCGCAGCATACAGCAGCCAGGCAACCCCAGCCACACTGGCAATTAAATTCGCCACCACTGTTCCCGCTAAACTAAAAACTAATATATATTTGCGTCCCAAGCGATCTGACAGTTTTCCTAGTATGGGAGTACCAAAAAACTGTGACAAGGCGAAAGCTGTAGTTAGTAAACTAGCCTGTAAGTCGCTTAAGCCAAACTGTTTGGCATAGGGATAAATGAGGGGGATAATTATCGTAAAACTGATGGAGTTGATGAAAGCAATTAAAGCTATCAGCCAAAATAACGGGGGCAAATCAAATTTTTCACGCCAGCGATCGCTTTTCATAAATTAGGTTTGGTAAATCAGCTTTTAAGTATATCTTTAGCCGAACTTTAATAAAAAAACACTAATAATCTTTAGTGACTTCAGCTAAACTGCTGATAGTGCAGATTTAATTATTTATTATTTTGGTTCAAGCCAGCCTAATTTTATCTAGATGCTCGTTAATCTAAAAATTAATAATTTTGCTTTAGTTGATTCCTTAGAACTTAATCTGCAAAACGGTTTAAGCGTCTTAACAGGAGAAACTGGGGCAGGTAAATCAATTATTCTTGATGCAATTGATATTGTTTTGGGCGGGAAAGCCAATATCCGCATGATTCGCAGTGGCAGCGATCGCTCTATAGTGGAAGCGACTTTTCAGACTAATGCTCGACTCAATGAATGGCTAGAAGCACAAGAAATCGATCCCCTAGAAGAAGATACTCTGATCTGTAGCCGTGAAATAGTCAATGGCAAGGCTAACCTTAGATCTCGCAGTCGAGTAAACGGCGTGTTGGTTAATCGTCAGTTGATGAGCGAATTGCGATCGCGCTTGGTAGAGATTACAGCCCAAGGACAAACCGTAAATTTATTAATCTCCGATCGGCAAAGAAACTTGTTAGATGCCTATGGTGGCAAGTCGATTGCTCAACAGTTAGCTATAGTAACTCAGGCTTATGAAACTGCTCAACAGGCAAGAAAAGCCCTAGACAAAAGGATTCAGTCCGAACAAGAACTATTGCAACGTCAAGACTTGTTAAAGTTTCAGCTTAAGGATTTAAAAGAGGCTGAACTAACTGATGCTGATGAACTAGACGAACTGGAGCAAGAACGCGATCGCCTGTCTCATGTGGTGGAGTTACAGCAGTTAGGCAACCAAACCTATCAAATGCTTTATGAGGGAGATTATGATGCACCTGCGGGGGCAGATCTTTTGGGTAAAGCTGAATCTTGTCTGATGGAAATGGTGGAATACGATACCGAACTTGCTCCTGTTTTAGAAATGGTGCAGTCTGGTTTGGCGCAAATAGTCGAAGCAGGACAGCAAATCAACAGCTATAGCGAGGGTTTAGAAGCCGATCCAGAGCGTTTAGAGGAGATCGAATCGAGAATCAGACAGCTAAAAAATATTTGCCGTAAATATGGTCCAGATTTAGCCGATGTGATTGCTCTTTATGAACAGCTTCAGCAAGAACTAGCTGAAATGAATGGGGCGGGGCAATCAATTGAAGTCTTACAGCAAGAATATGAGTCGGCAACAGCTAATTTGACAGTAGAATGTCAAAAGCTAACTCAGCTAAGGCAAAAGGCTGCTGTTAAGCTAGAAAAGCAGCTGGTCAAAGAGTTAAAGCCTCTGGCGATGGATAAAGTAGTATTTGAATGTCGCCTCATAGAATGTAACCCAACGGCGATGGGTGCAGACAAGGTAGTGTTTTATTTTAGTCCCAATGCAGGAGAGGCGGTACAGCCATTATCGGTAATTGCTTCTGGAGGTGAAATGAGTCGGTTTTTGCTCGCCCTGAAAGCTTGCTTTAGTGATGCAGAATCAAGTTCTCATACCCTGATCTTTGATGAAATTGATGCAGGGGTTTCGGGCAAAGTCGCTCAGGCGATCGCCGAGAAGCTGCACCAGCTAGGTAAACAGCACCAGGTATTATGCGTTACCCACCAACCATTAATCGCAGCGATGGCAAATGGGCATTTTAAAGTTGAGAAAACCATTATTGAAGAAACTGCTAAATCTAAGCAGGAAAACGAAAACTCTGGTATAGCTGACATACGTACAGTTGTCAGGATAAAATCCCTCAAGGATCATAATATGCGTGCCGAAGAAATAGCACAAATTACGGGAGGACATTCGGCGGAAGACGCGATCGCCTTTGCTGAATCTTTACTAGCAAAAGCAGCTAAATATCAAGCCTCTCAGTCAAAGTAAGTCTCTGTAAAAAAATTAGTAGTTAGTAGTTAGTAATTGGTAGGTAATAGGTAGTTTATATCCGACTACGAACTACAAACTCTTTGATAAAGTAATTCCCTAAGTCCCCAGATTAAAACATTTAACTGTTCATCCCAACCCAATATTATAAGCTGCTAGAATTGAGACTTTCTTCTTCCCCTGAAGTTTGCGGTAAATGTAAGCCACATTCTTGTTTTAAACCATTAAAACGAGTATCTCTACCATTAGTGTCATCAGCGGTTAAAGGGCGACTAGAATGCCAATCACCCACAGAAACATAGCCTAGATCGAAAAAAGGATGATAAGGAAGATCGTGAGCAGTCAAATACTGATAAATATCTCGTGCATTCCAATTTAAAATAGGGTAAATCTTATATAGCTTATCTTGTTGTTCTATCCTAGTTAAATTTTGACGATGTTCCGTTTGGTCTTTACGTAGCCCCGCTAGCCAAGCAGTGACATTAAGCTCGTCTAGGGCGCGCTGCATTGGTTCGACTTTACGGATTTTATCGTAGAGATTAAAGGCTTCTACATCATTTTGTTCCCATAGTTTTCCATATAAAGCTTCCATTCGCGCTGGGGAAATAGGAGACTGATAAACGTGAAGATTAAGATTGAGTTTTTTAGTTAGCTGTTCGGCAAATTGATAAGTTTCAGCAGGGAGATAGCCTGTATCGATCCAAATTACAGGAATCTTGGGAATTATTTCAGTTACAAGATGTAACATTACCGCTGCCTGAATACCAAAGCTGGTAGTCATTACCAAGCCATCGCCAAAAGTTTTGCAACTCCATTCAACCACTGACGATGCTTTCGCATCTTCTAATTTCTGATTGGCTTGAGATAAATTGAGAGTATCTAATTTAACTGTGGCACAGGTCATTAATTCTAGCTCTATAAATGCTGTAAATGATCGACTAAAGGGAATGGTAACAAATTATTGACATTTGTTTGTTTCTCCATATACATATATCAATTATGTTTATAGTCTCATGATTCAATATATTTTATCTTGACACAGCACAATTAAATCCAACTACCGTTTCTTGAGGGTATACCGAACACCGCTAGATGTTTTGTTTCATTTCTAGCTTCAGTTTGACAATGTTTTCTCCCAATCTCATCAAGTAAACTAAGCAAAGAAAAGCATAAAGCAATAAACAATTTAGAAACTAAAAATATGGTTGCAACTACAGGAATTAGCGATCGCTATCGTCTGCAAACTAAACAGCTTGATATGCCTCCGCGCCTGCTATTAGGCCCTGGCCCTGCCAACGTTAACCCCAGAGTTCTTGCTGCTATGGGCATTAGTCCTGTAGGACATCTCGATCCAACCTATTTGGCATTGATGGATGAGATTAGAGATCTTTTACGCTACGCTTGGCAAACGGAAAACGAACTGACAATCTCTGTTGCTGGTACAGGTACAGCAGCAATGGAGGCGACTTTAGCTAATGTAGTCGAACCTGGAGATGTAGTTTTAGTAGGGGTCAAAGGCTATTTTGGCGCTCGTTTGGTAGATATGGCGGGGCGTTATGGTGGAGATGTCCGCACCATGACCAAGCCTTGGGGACAAGTATTTAGCTTAGAAGAGATTAAAACTAATCTTCAAACACACAAGCCCGCAGTTTTGGCTTTAGTTCATGCCGAAACTTCAACGGGAGCGCGTCAACCATTAGAAGGAGTAGCCGAACTGTGTCGCCAACACAATTGTCTGCTTTTGGTTGATACGGTAACTAGCTTGGGTGGAGTTCCTTTATACATCGATGAATGGGGTATCGATCTGGCATATAGCTGTAGCCAAAAAGGGTTAGGCTGTCCTCCTGGTGCTTCTCCTTTTACTATGAGTCAACGTGCAGTAGCCAAGCTAAATAATCGTGCCAAACCTGTACCTAACTGGTATTTAGATATGTCACTATTGGCTAAATATTGGGGCGAACAGCGAGTGTATCATCATACTGCACCTATTAATACTAACTATGGTTTGCGGGAGTCTTTACGCTTAGTAGCCGAAGAAGGACTAGAGCAACGCTGGAAACGCCATCAACAAAATGCCGAAATGCTCTGGAATGGTTTAGGGGAAATAGGCTTAAGCTGTCATGTAGAACCAGAGTTTCGTTTGCCTACCCTAACCACCGTCAAAATTCCAGATGGCGTAGATGGAAAAGCGATCGCCAAACGTCTGCTAACTGAGTATAATATTGAAATTGCAGGCGGTTTGGGGGAATTAGGCGGAAAAGTCTGGCGTATTGGCTTAATGGGCTACAATAGCCGTCCTGAGAACGTTTTACTACTCTTAGATGCTTTGGAAAAAGTGCTTAAATCATGATCTAGACAGCAGGAGTTTATTGGGTTTAGGTCATTATCATTAAAAAAAATACCAATAATAGTAGGGTGGGCAAGAGTATTTTCAAAATCTGTTATGTGTTTGAATTTTATTATTGCCCACCTTACCAGGTTACTTATTTTTCTGCCTGAACTCATATTTTAAATTGTTTCTTCAATTACTTTGGGAGACGCTTGAGATATGGGGGCAGCTAAAGGAATCTCCTCTACTTCAGGCAGTTTTTCTAACAACAGGCGAGAAGATTGATTTCCACCCGACAGACGCTTTAATAATTTTGGTCGGGGATCGTGTATTAGATAATAGATCTCGTCTTCGACCTGCCATTCTTCGGCTGCCACTGCCACCTGCAAACTACCACTTCTTTTTACCAATAGAGGCAACATTTCTCCTGCACGAATCAATGCCTGTAGATGAGCTACCTTGAGAGAAAATTCAGGCTCTTTTAAAATCGTCCAGCCTAATTTGATTTGTTCATCATCAATATAGCTGTTCCAGGTTTTGATTTGTAGCTGGGGAATTAGAGCTTGGTTAACTTTTTTACTGCTGGTTTCGGTAGAGTCATTTTGGGGAAATGCAGCTAATACTCTAGGTGGCTGAAATTCTTCAACTGCTCTTTGAGCCAACACTAAATTAACTTCACCATTATTAGTTAAAGCGAGAAATGTCCCCATAGAGTCAATTCCTGCTTCGGCTAAAACTTCGGGATCTAAGGCACTACTTTGAAATACTGGCAAATTCTCCGCTTCAGCTTTTTTACAGGCTTCGGGATCGGTATCAATCATCACTACGGATTCACCTAGCTGTTGAAATAGTCGTCCCATAAAACGACCTAAAGGGTTGCAACCAATAATAACTGCTCCCTTAGCATTGCTAGAGGAAATCTTTAACCAACCAGCTACCCATCGTGCAGTTAAGCCTTGCAAAAATACGGTCATGAGAATGGTTAAAAAAACTAGAGCTTTAATAGCATCACCACCATTAATTCCTCTCTCCGTCAACAAAATAGCAAACAAAGAAGCTACAGAAGCTGATACGATTCCTTTTGGGGCAATCCAAGCTAGGAATAATTTTTGTCGCCAGTTCATTGTGCTATTCCAAGTACAGACAGCAACGCTAATTGGTCTAACAACTAACATCAGGACAAAAACCGATAAGACACTTCCCCAGCCCAAGGCAAAAACGCTGTCAATAGAAAGATCGGCGGCTAAGAGAATAAATAGTACTGAAACACAAAGCACCGTTAACTGACCTTTAAATCTTTTTAAAAGTCTTTCTTCAGGAATGGCAGAGGCTTTAAGCACAATGCCAGCTATAACAGTTGCCATTAATCCTGATTCACTGCCTAAGCTTTGAGACAGCACAAATAATCCCCAGACCGCAGCTAGGACAACCAGGTTTTTTAGTTCTTCGGAAAGACTGTTGGCTTTTTTGAGAAATAGCCCCAGCAACCAGCCTCCTAATCCACCTACAACCGCTCCAATGCCTAATCGCAAGACTAAATCACTCATAATGTCTAGAGGGGCAGCATTAGTATTAAGGATGGTGTTTAAAACTACTACTGCTAAAATCGCACCGACAGGATCGATTAAAACTCCTTCTCCTTCTAAAAGAGTTGCCACCTGACGATCGACTTTTACCTGCTTAAGTAAAGGGCTAATCACTGTCGGTCCAGTTACCACGACTAAAGAAGCGTAAAGAAAAGCAATTGACCAAGGAAACTCCGCTAACCAGTGTGCCGCCATACCACCACCTACTAAGGTTATCAAAGTGCCAATTGTTACCAGGTTACGCAGGCTACCTGAAACTTTGCCCAAGTCGCGTAATTCTAGGTTAAGTCCGCCTTCAAACAAAATAATAGCCACAGAAAGGGTAACTAAAACTTCCAAGCCAATACCAAGATCGTGAGGATGGAGTATGTTCAAAGAGTCTGAACCTAAGAGGATGCCGAAAATCAATAGAAAAACTATACTAGGAACTTGAAAATATTCGGCTACTACTTGTGCGCTGATTCCTGCAAGAACAGTAATAACTATTTGTAGAGTAATTTCAAAAGATCCTTCCATAAGCTAAGTAAAAAATTGGCTTTTTTGGCAGATTGGCAGTTCAATAATTGAAGCAAATTATTTGCTTCAACTGAATAATTTGAGTCATGCTTAACTTATTTTTATGAGTCCGTTAATTATAACGAATGCCTTGAAAACTGAGGTAAAACAAACGTATGAGTTGAACTTAGCCGTAGCTGTTTTCTTGGGTTATATTTTAACATCTCGGTTAAAAAATTAAATTGTTTAGTACTTCAATAAAAGCTGCCTCGGTAATAGCATTAAGAGATAAACTAGTGAAAGCGAATATCTTTCTGGTCAAAAAGTTAAATTTAAGAATCGATGTGATTAAGTCAAATTAAATTTAAATATTCATATATTTGTCAGCTTAATAAAAAATCCAATTAATTTATTTTTTGTAATTTTTCAGCTATGTCCTCCCATCCTACATCCATTTGGAAACGCTCTTCTAACAAACTGCGCCAAGGTGAAATTTGGCTAGAGTGCTTTTGTTTTATTAGCTTATTTTTGGCAGCATTAGTTTTATTTTTGGTTAATTTAGGAAATCTGCCTTTAATAGACTTTAAGGAAGGGGTTGTAGCACAAGTAGCAAAAGAAATCTATCAAGGATCCTGGTTAGGAGACAACTGGATTTTTTCGACTCTCTGGGGTGAGCCATATTTAGAGCAGCCAACCTTGGTTCATGACTTAATTGCGATCGCCTATAAAGTTGCTGGAGTTAGTGAGTTTACAACCCGCTTGCCAGGAGCATTATTAGGAGCAGTGTCGGTTCTTTTACTCTACAATATCGGGCGGGAAATTTTTGTGTCTCGTCTGCCTGCTCTGTTTTCGGCTTTGGTATATTTGACCTGCTTGCCTGTATTACGTTTGAGCAGATTGGCAATGCTAGATGGACCGTTGCTGTGTTTTGAATTGTTGACTATCTGGGCTATATTGCGATCGCGTCGAGATTTTAGATGGTCTTTACTGGCTGGCATTGGTTTGGGACTAATGGCTCTAACTAAAGGAATTTTGAGCTTACAGATATTAGTAATTGCGATCATTTTTTTGCTTTGGGATACGCCCCGCTTACTTACTTCTATCTATTACTGGGTGGGGATAATTTTAGGAACTGCACCCGCTGTAGCTTGGTATGTTGCTCAATGGTTTCGCTATCACGAATTTGAAACTACCTGGGATTTTTCCCAGCTATTTCTAGGAGATATTTCTGCTGCTGAAATTCAGGTGCAGCTATTTCCTGAATACTATTTATTATCTGGTCTGCAATATTTATTGCCTTGGTTAGTAATAATGGCGATGGGTCTAAAATTGATTAGTCTTAATCTTCAATGGGGATGGGGTAAGCTACTGATTACTTGGCTCGGCATCTATACTATTTTAAGTCTGGCGATCGCAATCTTTAACCAAGGTTACTGGTCAGTGTTGCCTCTATATCCTGCTTTGGCATTAGCAGCAGGAAGACAGCTAGATATGGTTCGCAATGTACCTACCTACATAGCCTATCCCCGTATCTGGATCTACAGCTTTGTGCTGATGGCTGGTGTGGCTGCTTTTGCAGGACTACATTGGGGGATAAGAAACTATGTAGATTTTTACCTACCCTTTATTTGTGGTTCATTAGCTATTACTTTTACGGTCACGGCGATTGCGATCGCTCAAAGAGAAAAACAGTTTGTCCCTCTACTATTTTGGGGACTGTTTATCTCGATGTTTCTGTTGATTATTTCCCCTCATTGGATTTGGGAAATAAACACGACTGAGCCTGTTGAACCCATCGCTACTCTTATCCGTGAGCATACTCCTGCTGAGACGATAATTTATACTTCTATGCCTCAAGAAAGACCTAGCTTAAACTTTTATAGCGATCGCCAGATCGTGCCTCAATCTCTCACTCAGCTAAAACAAACCTGGCAACAAAATTATCCTGTTTACTTACTGACAGATCCCATCACTCTAGAAAAACTAGATCTTTCTCAACAGATCGTCATTAAAAGCTCCAAATTTAAATCTTTAAAGTGGGTACTCGCTATCAAAAACTTTTAATTAAATTGCATTTTCAATTTGATTAATAAGAGCAATAGTTTATTTCCTGCTTAAGCAATCAAGCGTTTTGTATTTGATGCACATTGATATTCAACATTTGTATAGTAGTATTGAGTGTAAAAAAACTATTAGAAATAAAACATGAGGATGAACGGTCGATAATTTTTGGTTCAACCGAACTCCTCAAATAAGCTTGTTGATAGTTTAAAAAACTCTTGAAATTTTGCCTAATTCAAATTACTCTATTGAGACTATACTTAATATTACTCCTCGTCATCAACCCCAATTTGTCTTAGGTGGATATGTTTTCTTCCCAGAGTTATTTCAAACTCATCACCTTGTTTTAATCCCATTTTCTTAGTGTAGGCAGAGCCAATCAATAGATTGCCATTCGATTGAACGCTAATACGATAGCTAGCAGAACGGCCACCTCTACCTTGACCGTTGGAAGTACTGTCTAACTCGATTCCTTCTGCATCAATTAGTGCATTCAGGAACTTCATCATATTGACTCGTTCTACGTTGTTTTTAGTGACTGTATAATAGCCACATTCTCTAGCTTTTTCCTCTTTAGAGAGATTACCTAGCTCTTTTACTTTATCGATTAATGTTGCACCTACTAAAGGTTGTGGTTGGGTTGCTTTTGCCATTAACTTGAAACAACTAAAAATTTACTTGGTTTACAATTTTGCTTTTCGCTAAAGTTATACAAAGTTTATATATTTTACTTTGATATCTTCATATAAAACTATATTACACTTATTGAGCATAATTAAATAAATAAAAATTTAAATTTTGGTTTTATTAATATAGTTGGCACTACCAGAAATTAATATTGCTAACTTTTTAAAAAATATCAAATTATTTAAATAAGTTTTACCAAGGATTTAAAAAACAATAATGAAATTAACAACTCGTGGTCATTATAGTGTCAAAGCATTATTAGACCTTAGTTTACAGCCAGAATATCGACCAGCATCAGTAAAGATGATCGCTCAACGACAAGATTTACCTGCACCTTATTTAGAGAAGTTATTGATTGAAATGCGTCGCGCTGGTATTGTTAAATCCGTTAGAGGAGCAAAAGGAGGTTATCAATTGGCTTATAAGCCAGAGCAAATTTCTTTAGGCAAAATTTTAGAGGCTGTAGGCGAAACTATTGAACCTTTACCAAATTATTCTCCCGATCATAATTTAGCTGAAGATTGGGTAACATTTAGCCTTTGGAAAAGGTTGCACCAAAAGCTAAAAGAAGCTCTGCACAGCATAACTTTAGCCGATTTATATTATGATGCTAGGAGTTGGCAGGCATCTCAAGGGGAAGAGAATAATTTTGTTGTTTAGCTATTAAATATTTTGATGAATAAAGCTCAAAATTCTTTAATTTGTGAAGGCGGTTGTCATTGTGGAACAGTTCGCTTTCAAGTATTAGTCGATCGCTTTATTGTAGACGATTGTAACTGTTCTATCTGCCGTAAAAAAGGTTTCCTGCATTTGATTGTTCCCCCAGAAAACTTTACCTTATTAGAGGGAAAAGAGTTTTTAACTGACTATACATTTAACACAAAAGTCGCCCAGCATACTTTTTGTTCAATTTGTGGCATCCATTCTTTTTATCGTCCTCGCTCTCATCCAGATATGGTAGATGTTAACGTTCGTTGTCTAGATGGAGATCTATTGAAACAATTTACAATAAGATCTTTTGATGGGCAAAATTGGGAAGATAACGTTGAACAAATTAGATCTTAATCAATTAGAAATTGCCTTTTCTGCTATTTTTTCAGTTCAATTTTCACCCTTAATTTTACTCCTAGCAGCTATTGAAGATTACTTAATCGGAGATCCTTGGGGATGGCTTCATCCAGTGCAGGTTATGGGCTGGCTAATTAAAAACTATGTAGACTTAGTTGTCAAACTTTTTCAACCTGGATGGCAACGTCGTCTTGCAGGGGTGTTTTTAGGACTAATTCTAATTATTGGCAGTGGCTTAGTAGGCTGGTTAACTATTTGGGGATTTAGTATCATCCATCCTTTATTAGGATCTGCCGTGGCAATAGTATTACTAGCTAGTTGCTTGGCGGGCAAGAGTCTGAGAGTTGCAGTTGAAGATGTTTTGCGATCGCTCAACACTCAAAATTTAACCATAGCTCGTTCTCGCCTCAGCCTATATGTAGGGCGGGACACAGATAATTTATCAGAGTCGGAAATACTGCGGGCATTGCTGGAGACTATAGCTGAAAATACGGTAGATGGAGTCACAGCCCCTCTTTTTTATGCCATTTTAGGAGTCTTTATTCCAGGTGTAGGTTCAGTACCGTTGGCATTGGCTTACAAGGCTGCAAGCACTCTAGATTCAATGGTGGGCTATCGCCGAGAACCCTATAGCGATCTAGGCTGGTTTAGCGCGCAATTAGAAGATCGCTTAACCTGGCTTCCCTGTCGCTTAACTGTATTGACTTTGAGCTTGTTTTCTGGTGAGCCTTTAAAAGTAATAGAAATTTGTCGCCGAGATGGAATCAAAGATCCTAGCCCCAACTCAGGCTGGAGTGAAGCAGTTTATGCAGCAACTTTAAAAGTGCAGCTAGGGGGTCAAAATACTTATCAAGGGGTAGTTAAAAATAAACCTTTGCTGGGAAATCCTGTAGAAGCAATTTCTGTTAGTAAAATTGATCGGGCTTTAACGTTAACTCGCTACTGTTTTCTAACTTGGCTGGGGATCAGCTTAACTTTATGGTTTGCCATGACCATGCTTAATTTGTTTAATCAGTAAATATTAGAACGATCATTCCTAACTGTCCTAACTGTCCTAACTGCTTTCCTCGCGCATTCCCTTGCGTCTTACGCCGACGCGGGGTCGCTCGTCTAACTGTTGTTGTAAATTACATCCTAAATAGTTCGGCAATCCATACATCAAGATTGTTATTGCATAAACCGTTTAGGTCGATCATATATAAGTAGGGAGGAGATTAATAATTTTTTATTACTAATGCTTATAGCTTACAGCCTAGAGCTTAAAGCTATTAAAAAATTAGTTGAACCTTTGTAACTAATCCCACGTCTAAACATTCAGTCGGACAGTTCGCAAAAAGAAGAAGTATTGCTGACTTTTAATCAGTTTATAAGGAGTCATAACTGTACAGATGCCCAAAGCTAAAATCGCTAAAACCAACCCCAGAAGTAACTATTCAGCGGATATGGTCAGAACTTATCTCCATGAAATTGGACGGGTACGCTTGTTGACCCATGAACAAGAAATTGTTTACGGTAAGCAAGTACAGAAAATGATGATCCTGTTAACCGAGAAAGAAGAGTTAGAGCAACAGTTAGACACTACACTCAGCCTGAAGGAGTGGGCAAAATCAGCCCAAATGAGTGAAATTGAACTTAACAGGGTTATCACTGAAGGTCAAAGAGCAAAGCGTAAAATGATTGAGGCTAACCTGCGTTTGGTAGTAGCGATCGCTAAAAAATACCAAAAGCGGAATATGGAATTTCTCGATCTGATTCAGGAAGGTAGTCTTGGCTTAGAAAGAGGAGTAGAAAAATTTGATCCTACCAAAGGATACAAATTTTCTACCTATGCCTACTGGTGGATTCGCCAGGCAATCACCAGAGCGATCGCTCAACAAGCCCGTACCATTCGTTTGCCGATTCACATAACCGAAAAACTTAATAAAATCAAGAAAACTCAACGAGAGCTATCTCAAAAATTAGGACGTAGTGCCGAACCCCAAGAAATTGCTAAAGAGCTAGATCTCAAACCCGCTCAAATTCGCGAGTATTTGAGTATTGCCCGTCAACCAATTTCTCTGGATGTGCGTGTGGGTGACAACCAGGACACTGAGTTATCAGAGTTGCTAGAAGATGAAGGAGCTTCGCCAGATAACTATGCGACTCAGCAGCTTTTACGCCAAGATCTATATAATCTAATGGCGGATTTGTCCCCTCAACAGCAAGAAGTCATTACCTTACGTTTTGGTTTAGAAGATGGTAAAGAACTATCCCTAGCTAAAATTGGTCAGAGAATGAGTCTTAGTCGGGAAAGAGTACGTCAACTAGAGCATCAGGCTTTAGCACAGCTTAAACGTCGTCGAAGCTACGTTCGAGAGTATATTGCGAGTTAAAACTGACGACCTATTTACCTGAATTACTGGCGATCTACACTACTTTGTTATAAATTCGATCTATTATTTATGATCTATAACAAAAGGTGAGGTCGCCATTATATTAGTGTTATTAATCAAGCAACTAAAACAAGCCCCTGCTGAATACCTTGGTATTTTGGTGGGGGTTCATGGCAAAACAGTAATCAGTAATTAGTAAAAGCGATCCCTAAGATTCTCAGTATCTGCTGGTGGACAAGATCCTCGCAGTAAATTTTCAATTAAGTGGTGTAGGAGTGAGTAATGACGCTGTTCAACGAAACCTTAAATGGTAAAGATACAAATATTTCTGCCAGCAGCAATGGCAAATTAAATAGCCTTAACGCTGCATCTAAAGCAGAGACAATACAGGGTTGGTTGATTGACAAATTAGCAGAAGTCTTAGAAATTGAGCCAAATCAAATTGATGTTGTCCAAAATTTTGAAGAATATGGCTTAGAATCAGCCGAGGCGATTAATTTATCTGGAGATTTAGAAGACTATCTTGGTTGTCGTTTACCACCAACTTTGCTTTGGGATTATCAAAATATTGAGGCTTTGGCACAATATTTAGCAGTCGATAACCTATCATCTGCTCAGGTAAATTCTGCTCAAGATCTAATTTCGGCTTCTTTGGCAATAAAAGGTAATAAAGATAATTTGATTACTAGCAACAGTAACAATCAATCAGAAATACCCTTAGAAAATTACCAGTTTACAGAATTTCCCGAATATAAAAAATTATTGGCACAACAAGCGCAGGTAGCAAGCTTGGGTAACGGCAATCCCTTTTTTGTCCCTCAAGAAACTATAGTTAACGATCGCACTACTATCAATGGTCGTGAATTAATCAACTTTGCTACCTATAACTATATCGGGATGTGTGGCGATCCTTTAGTCAATCAGGCTGCTAAAGATGCTACCGAGCTTTATGGTACATCTGCCTGTGCTAGTCGCTTAATTTCAGGTGAAAAACCAATACACAGAGAATTAGAACAAGAGCTGGCTGATTTTATTGGCGTAGAAGACAGCATTGTCATGGTTGGTGGTCATGCGACTAACGTTACTACCATTGGTCATCTGTTTGGCAAAAATGACTTAGTTATCTATGATTCGTTGAGCCATAACAGTATTCTTCAAGGCTGTTTTCTTTCTGGGGCAAGTTTAGTTGCTTTTCCCCATAATGATACGGACGCATTAGAAATAATTTTACGCGATCGCCGACACCGCTATCAAAGAGTAATTGTCGTCATAGAAGGCGTATACAGTACCGATGGTGATATTGCCAATTTACCTCGCTGTATTGAGCTTAAACAGCAATATAAAACCTTCTTAATGGTAGATGAGGCACATTCTATGGGAACAATTGGCAAAACTGGTCGAGGAATCAGCGAACATTGTCAAATCGACCCCCAAGACGTTGATTTGTGGATGGGAACTCTTAGCAAGTCGTTTGCTAGCTGCGGAGGCTATATTGCTGGTTCTCATGCCTTAATTGAATATCTCAAATATACTGCTCCTGGCTTTGTGTTTAGCGTTGGGATGTCTCCACCCAATACAGCAGCAACTTTGGCAGCAATTCGCGTTTTAAAAGCTGAACCAGAGCGAGCTATTCGACTCCAAGCCAGAGCCAAGTTATTTCTCGATTTAGCTAAAGAGCAGGGTTTAAACACGGGCATGAGTCAAGATTCCCCTGTAATTCCTATTGTTGTCGGTGATTCCCTCAAGTCAATTCAGCTATCTCAGAATCTATTTAAACGCGGGATTAACGTACCGTTTATGATTTATCCTTCTGTACCTCAAAATGGGGCGCGATTGCGATTTTTTATTACCTGCGATCATACGGTTGAGCAAATTCACCTTACCGTAAATATTCTGACTGAAGAATTAAAAAAACTTTAAACTTTATCTGAAATAATTAAAACTTTACTTACAGGAATAGTGGACACTGTTCCTGTTTTTTTTTGCTATTTTCGGCAAACATTTGCTTTTTGATTTTGTCAAGATCATTATAAAACCAGATGCTTTTTACGTATTCTACGCTTAAAATAGCTCAATTTGATTCATTCAAAATAAGTAGTTTATAAAAAAAATCTTCATCAAATAGTTTGACATCTAATGCGTGTTTGCTCGGAGATAAAAAAAGTCAATCGCGAATTTTTCCGTGAAACAACTATGGTGTAGATTTTTAACGCAACAGAAAATGAGATTTAGATTCACATAAATAGATTGTTGATACTGAAAACATTATTTTTATGGCTACTCAAACTCTTAGTTATCGTTGCATGGAATTCCTTCAGGATTATTATCGTAATCCCTCTTTAAAATTACGCAATAAATTAGTTGAGTTGAATATAGGCCTAGTCCGAAAAGTAGCTCATCAAATTTGCCGAAAATGCGCCGAACCCTATGAAGATTTGGAACAAATCGGCTATCTTGGTTTAATCAGGGCGATCGAACGCTTCGATCCTTTGCAGGGTTCTGCATTTAGCTCTTTTGCAATTCCTTACATTCGCGGTGAAATGCTTCATTACCTTAGAGATAGAGGTAGCATGATGCGGATTCCCCGTAGATGGCAAGAACTTTATACTAGAGGTAAAAAATTACGCAAAGATTTAATTGAAGAATTAGGACGTTTACCTAGAGATACGGAGTTAGCTAAGGGTTTAGGCGTACCTTTAGAAGAGTGGAGTGAATGTCAATTGGCACTGCAAAACCGTTTACCAATTAGTTTAGATGCGGTGATAAATAATTCTTTGGACTCTTCAATTACCTTTGGCGATACTATTGCCGATCCTAACTATCATCAACAGCGCAAATTAGAAGACGATAAGCTACAGTTACAAAGAGCAATGGGTCAGCTAGAAGAAAAAACTAAAGCAGCTATTGAGTGTGTTTTTCTTTGGGATTTACCTCGTAAAGAAGCAGCCAAACATATTGGTATTAGCCCTATGACTGTCACTAGACATTTACATAAAGGTATCGAACAGTTGGGTACAATGCTTGAGGCTCAAGCAGCATAAATTGATAGCGATTAAATTTATCCAGTCAAAAAACATATAGATATTTATTAAGTCAATAATCAGCTCAATCTACAGAAATAATTATTTTAACAGTCTATTTTATAAGCATCTAATATTTAGATGCTTTTTTCTATTGAATATAGGGCGCGTCGTCATTTGGAGGGAATAAATAATTTTTTTATTTTACAGTTCGATGTAATAAAAGGATTATTAAAATAGACAAATTGCATCTATCTCCGCAAACGGTAGCAAAATGAACAATCTTACTTTTAGCCAGCAACTAGATTTAACGCAACGGTGAAAAAACAAAATTTAGATGCAAGTCACTAAATACATCATCCTTGACATCTAAATCCTGGCTAAAATTTTGAGGTAAAAGGCATTGACTACCCAAGTAAATAAAGAAATTCTTTTAGAGAAAATAGCAGATATTAATCTGGATAAGCGATCGCTTACCTATCATCAGATAATTCTTTGTTCAGTAGTGATTGGTATTGTCGGCGGTTTGGTCGCTACCATTTATTATTTTGTTTTAGAAGGAATGATGCACGGGGTTTGGCATACAGTTCCTAACTTTTTGCAGCCCTATTTTCCTAGTTGGTTTCCAGCTAAAAACTATGTATTGATCGCCACTACTATTGGCGGTTTTTGCGTGGGCTTAGTGCTATATTTTATGGGCTTACCAGGAGAGATGGCGCAGGTAGTCGATCGCATTCATAGTCCTGGTAAAATTGATATTAAAAAAACTCCCGCGATGATTATTGCCTCTTTGATTGCCATTACTGCTGGAGGAAGTGCAGGGCCAGAAGCTCCTTTAGTCCAGGTAAACGGAAGCTTTGGTAGCTGGCTAGGAGACAAGCTAAATGTTACTAGCGATTCTGTTAGGGTTATGACCTTTTGCGGTATGAGTGCTGCTTTGGGTGCATTTTTTGGTGCGCCAATAGGTGCTGCTTTGTTTGCCCTAGAAATTCCCCATCGTAAAGGACTAGAATATTATGAAGCGATCGCCCCAGCAATTATTTCGGCAATTTTCTCTTTTGCTATTTTCCGTCTCAACACTGGCATCAGCATTGGGGGAATGTATCACTTTAACGTGATTCCCAAACTGACTTCCTTAGAGCTACTAGAAGGCATCGCCTTGGGTGCAGCGGGAGCATTGGTAGCAACCATCTTTGTACTAATTTTTCGTTTGATCGGTAAGCTAGCTAAACCTTTGGAAGATCAGCGAATTATTTTAGCAACCTGTGGTGGTCTTTCGATTGGTCTAATCGCCTTCACCTTTCCTCAAACTCTCTTCTTTAGTGAAGCACAAATAGAAACCGTAATTCAAACAGGAGCAACTTTGAGTGTAGCAATGTTAGTTGCGATCGCAGTTGCTAAAATGTTTGCCATTAGCTTTACTCTTCACTCAGGCTTTTTGGGCGGGTTTATTTTTCCTTTGTTCTTTATTGGTGCTAACGTTGGCTTGGCTATATCTTTGGCTATACCTCAAGTTCATCCTACAGTAGCTATGGTTTGCCTCATGGCTGCGGTTAATGTTGCAGTTACCAAAACCCCGATTAGCACCAGCATCATTCTCAGCGTGCTTTCGGGGACGGCTATGCTGCCTGTAATTGCTATTTCTAGCTTTGTAAGCTTTCTTTTAACTACAGAATTATCCATGTTAAAGACACAGCGATCGCGCGATATGGATGAACTGTATTCTGTCCAAAAATTACGTCAGCAAAAAGTCTAGTTGAAATTAGCTCAAAAATTGAAGATTTACATGAGATTGAAGTTTAATAGCTTCGATCTTTTTTGTTTATTTATATCCTTATACCAATTTTTTTAGTTGTCAACTAAATATCAAATATTTATTTTCGTAATCTAATAATTACCTAAAATGCAATAAAAGTATTTGAATTATGTAAAAAATACATAAAAATGCTCTATTAATAAAATTCGGTAGCTAAATATACGATAAAACCTTTTTTTAAATGCAACTATTACCTCAAGATAAATACATCCTAAGGACTATATGTAATTCAATTTAGTTCCTCAGATGTAAATAGAGACAGATAGAAGATAGATCAAAAAGCAACAATTGCGTAATTATGAAGGGGAATTTAAAACCCAAAAGATAGATATTAAAATTGTGCATCGTTCTGGTATTTAGTCTCTCAACTTTAACTTTTAACTACGGTAACTTTTGACAATTAGGAAGGTAAATAATGCTCGGAGAAATGTGGCAATTCAGGGGTAGATACAAAACACTCCATATAACTTGGTTTGCGTTCTTTTTAACGTTTGTAGTTTGGTTTAATCTACCTCCTTTAGCTACTACTATTAAAGCCGATATGGGTTTGACAGGAGAACAAATTAAAACTCTAGCAATTTGTAACGTGGCTTTAACTGTTCCTGCACGAATTATTATTGGGATGCTGTTGGATAAGTTTGGTCCTAGACTAACTTTCTCACTGCTGCTAATGTACGCATCCATTCCCTGTATTATGTTTGCCTCAGCGCAAAACTTCAGCCAGCTAGTGATTTCACGCTTGCTAATGGGTATTGTCGGTGCAGGTTTTGTAATTGGTATTCGTATGGTTGCTGAGTGGTTTCCTCCCAAGGAAATTGGTCTAGCTGAAGGTATCTATGGTGGCTGGGGTAACTTTGGTTCTGCTTTCTCTGCCTTTACCTTAGCTAGCGTTGGTGGTTTTTTAGCATTTGGCGCACCAGGTGCAGATATTAACTGGCGTGCTTGTATTGCTGGTACTGGTATTATTGCTGCGTTGTACGGGATATTTTATTTATTTAATGCTAAAGATGCACCTCCAGGCAAAGTTTATCGTCGTCCTAAAAGTGCTAGGGGTTTGGAAGTTACTAGTAAGAAAGACTTTGGGTTCTTGTTGCTTATGAACGTTCCCTTAACTGGAGTCTTAGTGCTGGTTGCTTGGCGTTTAATGAAGCTTAAGCTATATGGCACAGGCACAATGTATATTATCTGGCTTGCTTTATTAGGATTATATTTATTCCAAGCTTATAACTGCTGGGCAGTTAATAAAGACTTGATGACAGGTAAAAAGCGTTACCCCGCAGAAGATCGCTACAACTTTTCTCAGGTTGCCATGTTAGAGCTTACCTATTTTGTCAACTTTGGATCAGAGTTGGCTGTGGTTTCGATGCTACCTGCTTTTTTTCAAGGAACATTTACTTTATCCGTGGCAGCAGCAGGTATGATTGCTGCTAGCTATGCCTTTATGAACTTAGTTGCTCGTCCTGGCGGTGGTCTTATTTCTGATAAATTGGGTAGCCGTAAGCTAACTATGGGGGTAATGACTGGCTGTATAGGTATTGGTTATTTACTCCTGAGCCAAGTGGGAAGTGGCTGGTTTTTACCCGCTGCGGTCGTGTTGACTATGTGCTGTTCTTTCTTTGTCCAGGCAGGGGAAGGTTCTACCTTTTCAATTGTGCCTTTAATTAAAAAACGTGTAACTGGTCAGGTTGCTGGTAACGTGGGAGCCTATGGTAACGTTGGCGCAGTAGTTTATCTGACAATCTTCAGTTTGCTACCTGGTTGGCTAGGGGGTGGTGGTGCAGATCCTTCTCCCGCCATTGAAGCAGCAGCTAATGTACGCTTTTTCCAAATTATGGGTGTGGCAGCGTTAGTCGTGTCGGCATTATGTTTTGTAGTTCTCAAAGAGCCTAAAGGTTCATTTGCTGAAGCTCATCATGACGAGGAACATGATGTTAATCCCAGTTTTACACCTGAGCCAGCACTAGGAGTAGAAAAGATCTAGCTATCTCAACGGCTACACAATACTTAGTGCTGAGAACATATATTTGGATGTATGCTTTCTCAGCATTTTTTGCTCTGATCGAAATAATTAAAAAATCTTTTAAAAAAATCTTTATTTAGTATTATTGCCCACAGTAGTTCATGGTCACGATCCAATACAACTGATTAGTAGAACGTAAAATAATAAAATTTTTATTTATTTTAGGCATAAATATTTGACGATATTCAACCTGGAGAAAAGCAAAGTGAGCGAACCGATTAAAACCTTATGTCCCTACTGCGGAGTTGGCTGTGGTTTAGAAGTTTTACCTCCTGCACAATCAGGGAAAGCTACCAATAGAGACAGCCAAGGAAACCCGTTGTGGCAAGTCAGAGGCGATCGCGCTCATCCCTCCAGTAAAGGTAAAGTATGTATAAAAGGTGGCACTGTTGCTGAATCTTTAGATAAAGACCGTCTTAAATATCCTATGATGCGAGATTCGTTAGATCAAGAATTTCGCCGCGTTAGCTGGGATGTCGCTTTAAACCGTATTGTGTCTCGAATCAAGGAAGTAAAAGACACTCAGGGGGCTGAAGCCATCTGTATGTATGGTTCAGGGCAGTTTCAAACCGAAGATTATTATATTGCCCAAAAATTACTCAAAGGCTGTCTAGGTACAAATAACTTCGATGCCAATTCTCGTCTCTGTATGTCCTCAGCCGTAGCGGGATATATGCAAAGCTTTGGTTCAGATGGACCACCCTCTTGTTACGATGACTTAGAACTAACTGACTGTGCTTTTCTCATTGGCACTAACACCGCCGAATGTCATCCCATTGTTTATAATCGTTTGCGGTTACACCACAAGAAAAACCGCAAGGTCAAGATGATCGTTGTCGATCCTCGCAAGACGAAAACAGCAAAGGATGCAGACCTCCATTTAGCGATCCAGCCAGGCACAGATATGGATTTGCTCAACGGCATTGCTCATCTTCTACTCCGCTGGGGAGAACTAGATACCTACTTTATTGATGAATGTACTCAAGGCTTTAGTAATTATGTCCAGGTCATTCAACAATATCCCCCAGAATTAGTTGCTCGTCGCTGTGGTATTCGGATCGATCATTTAGAAGAAGCTGCTCGCTATTGGGCAGAATCAGACAACGTGCTTTCTATGTGGTCGATGGGAGTAAATCAGTCCTCAGAAGGAACAGCAAAAGTACGGACAATCATTAACCTGCACCTAATGACGGGTAATATTGGCAAACCTGGGGCAGGCCCTTTTTCTCTGACAGGTCAACCTAACGCTATGGGTGGAAGAGAGGCAGGTGGCTTATCCCATATCCTTCCTGGTTATCGAGTAGTCAAAAATGCCCAGCATCGGGCGGAGGTAGAACAGGTTTGGCAGTTACCTCCTGGCAGTATTAATGACCTTCCTGGTAGAGATACCTGGAGCATGATTACAGGTTTAGAAACAGGAGACGTAGGCGTATTTTGGGTAGCAGCTACCAATCCTGCGGTAAGTATGCCCGATCTAGTTAGAACCAAAAAAGCCCTGTTGCGATCGCCTTTTACTATCGTTCAAGATGCTTACTATCCTTTAGAAACCGCCAGTTTTGCCCACGTAATCTTACCAGCGGCACAGTGGGGAGAAAAAACGGGGACAATGACTAACTCAGAAAGAGTTGTCACCCTCTGTCCTCAGTTTCGCGATCCTCCAGGGGAAGCTAAGGCAGATTGGGCAATATTTGCCGAGGTCGGTCGTCGTCTGGGTTTTACCAAAGAATTTAATTTTGCCAATTCTGCTCAGGTGTATCAAGAATTTGTCCAGCTAACCAAAAATCGTCCCTGCGACATGAGTGGTTTAAGTCATGGACGATTACGCCAACAGGGAGCAATTCAGTGGCCCTGTCCACTAGAGGCAACAAGTCAAGATGATTTATTAACTGTTTCTTTGACCTGTAGCACTCAAGGAAATATTACGGAAGAGGATGAAAAAAAAGGTTTGTTTTCTAATCTGTTTCCCAGCAAAGAAGAAACTACAGCAGCTAAAAGGCTGTACACCGACGGCAGATTTAATACGGCTGATGGACGGGCAAAATTTGCTGCTTTCCATTCTAAGGGACTAGCTGAACCCATCGATCCAGACTATCCTTTTGTGCTAACCATTGGTCGCTTATATGAACACTGGCACACCATGACTCGTACTGGGCGCATTGACAAGATCATGAAAAAGCAACCTCAGCCCTTTATCGAAATTCACCCTCAAGATGCTGCCAAATTAGATATCGAAGAGGCAACTATGGTAGAAGTGCGATCGCGCCGTGGTGAAGGGCGTTTTGCTGCTAGAATCACTAAGGCGATCGTTCCAGGTACGGTTTTTGTGCCAATGCACTGGGGCGCATTGTGGACAGATAACGGCGAAGCTAACTCACTAACCCACCCCCAAGCCTGTCCTATTTCTCTTCAACCAGAACTAAAAGCCTGTGCGGTAAGCTTAACAACAGTAAAGCTAAAAGATTCTCTAATTGATGAGACATCTAGTGAATCATCTCAAAGCGATTATGCTACCCGTAGCCGATCGATCGCCATTTAGATAAACAAACATTAATGAAACTGACTTGATATTCAATGGCAAAGTTCAGGTAAATCATTATTAGTCTATATATCTATGTTAGATTAGACCTGTACAGTTTTGTGTCAGGATATGATTCCTATGAGTGTCAATCCACCGTCATTTACCGCTATTAACGACTATCTTTTGTCAGTCAAGCAGACTAAATACTTGAGGTGAACTGTAATAATTTACCTCAAGTATTATTTTTGTCTAAACTGCAACTTTATTGATATTCAGTTTTGAATTAATTTATTATCTTTTACGGATGTTCTTAGCCATGTTGCGGAACATATCCATGCTGTTGTCTGACTGACGACGCTTCTCAGGAGATTCCTGAGTTGGTGCAGGTGCGGGAGCAGGTGCAGACTGCTGAAAATTATACTGAGGCTGACCTTGATTGGTTTGATTAACCGCTGAACCGCCAGTAATTCCAGGCTGAGACTGAGAGCTAGGAGTAGGATTAAAAACAGTATTTTCAGTAGTATTCTGATTAGTATTACTATTTTTATAAAGGTTGTTCCTGTTGTCCATCGAAGAAACTTCGTTTTCAAACGCAGAACCGTTCTGGTTCTTAAGAGTTTTGGGGAAGGTTCTTCTAGTTCTTCTGCTAGTTCTCATGTATTCGATGTTGCCCATAGTCTGAGCGTCATCAGGGCTTAAGAAAAAATCTTTATCTCCCATGATATTTAAATATCTCCTGTTCTATTGATAATTATTTAATGATGTTGATAATTGCTTTAGATTAAAATTCCGCTGCACTAGATTACGGAAAATAACTAAAGATTAATTATGTTTAAGTATTATCTTACACATAAGTAATGCTAATAGTCAACGAAAATGCGGAAATTTTTGAAGCAAAAATCAACATTGAATTTGACTGTAATTACTTAAACACCCATGATGTAGATTACTTCAAAAGCCCCAAATAACCTACATTGAGCGCGAAATAAAAACTTTATCAAAACTTCGTTTGTAGATCACACCATTTTCATACTGATAAATTTAAACTAGAGATTAGCCGTAAAACCTTTTAAATTTCAGAAATGTATTTATGTGGTTAACTGCAACAGCAATATTTCTAGGAACATCGATCAATTTTCTAGAGCCAATCGTACTTCAAAGTGATTTTAAACAACCATCAACTAGTAACGAAGTAATGCAAGGCAAGCTAGAGCTTTTTTCGGCTGCTAAAATTTTAGGAACTAGCAAAATATCTTCTAATGATGTATTGGATACTGAAAAAAAAGCAAACAATACTTTCCTTGCTACCCTCAATGCTTTCACTGTAAATAAAAATAGTATTAATTCAAATGAAGTTGAGGATGATGTTTCTGAGAATCGGGCATCTGCTTTTAAATCTGGTGTAGCATCTTGGAAAACCGACACTAAGCTTGGTTCTTTAAAATTTGATGGTAATTTTGACTCTCAAGCAAATTTCAACCAGGGCAAAGCTTTTTGGCAAACGAAAACAGATTTAGGCTCAGTAAATTTGGCTATTAATATTAGTGAGCAAATTAAACCGAGCAAAAGTACTCTGGCTTGGCAGACTGAGACTAAATTAGGTTCATTAGCAATTCAAGGCAATTTTGATAATCCAACCCAATTTAGTGGTGTTAATACTGCTTGGAAAGCTAAAACTAAATTGGGTTCACTAGCAGTCAAGAGTAAATTTGACCAAAATACTATCTTTGCTGGCGGTAACGTTGATGTTGCTACCAATACCTTGATTGGCTCTTTAACTGCCAATGTCAAAATTGATGAGCAATCTAGATTTAATGGTGGCAGTGCTTCTTGGAATACAAATCGTTTATTGGGTTCTAATATTGGAGTTGGAGTAAGCGGGGAGTTTGATGATAATACGACTTTCGCTGGTGGCAGTATTAAAATTGCAGCTAATACTGCTTTGGGTTGGCTGGGGGTTAAGGCTAATGTCGATCAAGAAACTGCTCTTTCTGGCGGCAGTGCTTTTTGGAAAGCCCAGACAAAATTGGGTTCGATTGGTTTAAATGCCGATCTCAAACAAGATGGTAGTTTCAAATCTAAAATCGATCTAGAAATTCCTTTTTAACCTCCTCTTACTAGGATAAAAAGAGGCTGACACGCATTATTAACTATAATTTATTGATATATAGCAATCCTAAATGAATTGTAGAATTTCTGTTCTCTATTCCTTATTCCCGATACCGAAATTTAACTGTTCATAAATAAAATAGGATTGCTATATTGATTTATCAGAATTACTGTATCTTACAGATAAAGAAACCAAAATTTTGACCATGAGTAACCCACCTCTAAAGCCAGAACAAGTATTAGAACATCTTCACTGGCGTTACGCTACCAAAAAATTCGATCCAAATAAAAAAATTCCTGAAGCCACTTGGAAAACTTTAGAACAAAGCTTAGTATTATCTCCTTCTTCATTTGGCTTACAGCCTTGGAAATTTTTTGTAGTTCGCAACCCCCAAATACGACAGCAGCTTTTAGAGCATTCCTGGGGACAAAAACCTGTAGTCGAAGCTTCTCATCTAGTTGTCTTCGCCATTAAAAAAGGTATTGATAACGATGATGTCGATCATTACATCAGAAGAATGGCAGAAGTACAGCAAGTTAGCCCAGAAAATCTTCAGGGATTTGCCAATATGGTCAAAGGCTATCTTCAAGATCCACCTTATCCTTTAGATGTTGATAAGTGGGCAGCCAAACAAACCTATATCGCCCTGGGATTTTTTCTAACTTGCGCGGCTATGTTAGGAATTGATGCTTTACCAATGGAAGGCTTTATTCCTGAAAAATACGATGAAGTCTTAAATTTAAATAGCCAAGGATATAGCGCAGTTGCCCTTTGTGCTGCTGGATATCGTGCTGATGATGATAAATACGCTACTAGTCCCAAAGTTCGCTTTCCTGCCAATGATGTAGTTCAGTACGTAGATTAACTGATACTACATTGGAAAATCTTTTTTCAAGCAACTAAAATTATTAGTTACTTTTTTTTTATATCTACGTTTTCTTCTAAATGCTAGTTGACTATACTTAATATATATCGACAAAACAAAATAAAACTTAAATCAAACTGCTATCATTCTTATCTACATTCATGCAATCAACTCCCAACCTAGACCAATTTATCCCCGAACCTTTAACTAAGCTAGCTTACCAAAGCTTCCAAGAAAGTAAAAAAGTGTTTGGCTTTGTCCATAAGCTTGTAAGCGATCGCTTGACCAATACAGTTATCCCCGAACAGAAAAGCAAAAGCCAGCCTCTCTCTCCTGAAGTATTTGAAAAACTCCAGGTAAAACTTAAAAAACTAGAAGAAAAAGATTGGCAAGATGCGCAAGCAGGAGTTTATCCTCGTAGCTTGCTGTTTGATAATCCTTGGTCTGATTTTTTCCGCTATTACCCCCAGGTGTGGCTAGATATGTTTAAGATCTGGGAACGCCTAGGAACAAAAGATTTTCAAAAATTCGATGCCTCTATTGATAAAGCTGGCTATCCTGACTACTATCTGCAAAACTTTCATTATCAGACAGATGGTTATCTCAGCGATATGTCTGCCAATCTCTATGACTTACAGGTAGAAATTCTGTTTAATGGTGCTGCTGATGCTATGCGTCGTCGTATCCTCGCGCCTTTGAAAGCAGGATTGCAGGCATTTTCTACCATACCAGCCCAACAGCTAAAAGTATTAGATGTGGCTTGTGGTACAGGGCGTACATTAAGGATGATTTGCGGTGCTTTACCTAAAGTATCTTTGTTTGGTACAGATTTATCTCCCGCCTATCTACGTAAAGCTAATCAGCTACTTTCTGAGATTTCAGGGGAGTTACCTCAACTGCTTCAGGCTAATAGCGAAGAGTTGCCCTATTTAGATAACTATTTTCATGGTTTAACTTCTGTATTTCTGTTTCATGAGCTACCAGCAGCAGCCAGACAGCAGGTAATCAATGAGGCATTTCGTGTCTTACAGCCAGGCGGAGTGTTTGTTATTTGTGATTCGATGCAGGCGATCGATTCTCCTGATTTTCAACCTATGATGAATAATTTTCCTGCTATATTTCACGAACCTTATTACCGACACTATACAACCGATAATCTTGAAGAACGGCTGATGACAGCAGGATTTACCAACGTCAAAGTAGAAAATAACTTTGTTAGTAAATATTGGACTGCATACAAACCAACGTAATAAATTCAGAGTTTTACCTTTAAAACGCAAACTGCAAATTGATTGCAATTATGCTTTTTAAGGCGTTGCTGATTTAGCGAACAAGAAGCGCAGTCTTTGTAAGCGGCTTAAGCCTTTGTTAGAGTGGCTTGTTCAAGACGATTATGAAACTCGAAATATTACTGTTCGTAGCTCTAAGCCTTTTAAGACTAAATAGAAAGGATAATAAATCAAATTCATACCTTGATTCAGCAACGCCCTTTTTTACATAGAACTTACTTACTCGCCCTCTCTTACATTCATTCTAAAAACTAGAGCAAGCGAGCCTCAAGTTTCAAGCCTGTGAAAGTGCTTTAGAGAAAAATAACAAATTAGCGATTAGGGTTAGATGGGGATGGTGTTGTTGCTGCTTCTGTCGCAGGCTTTGTTTGTGACTGCTGTTCTAATATTCTTTGCTGCTGAAGCTGCTTATAATTAGATACAGAATTCTCAATTTGTACTTGAGATTCGGCATCAAATTCTGCTGGGCTACGCCCATTTAATTGTTGAGCGCGGTGCATCAAATCTAGAGGGTTTAAACCTCCAGGTGCATCGCCGTAGGTTGCATCCTTCTCGTTGGATTGATAGCCATTATTAGATTGAGATTGAGTTTGAGCGGTGGTAGATGAATTTAATCCTGTTACCAAAGCCAAAGTCATCCCCAAACATAGACCTAAACTCAATTGACTTATTTTGTTTTGTTTAAACATAATTACACCTCATATATAAATTATAAATAAAATCTTTTCTAAGCAAAACGACGACGTAACAAAGGTTGAATTGAGAGTAAAATTAGCGCGTCAAAAGCTAACAATACCAAAATAACGCTGCCAAAACTAAAGCCAATCCAGGGAGTGTTCATGACGACACTGCTGATTGCCCAATCTCCATGACTATAAATATAGCGAATAGGTTCGATCGCATAAGTCAAAGGATTAAGACTCGCAATCACCTGAAGCCAGTCAGCCATGAAGCTTAAAGGTGCAAGGGCAGTACTAGCAAATAATAATGGTAAGTTAGTTACAAAGATCACTGCTAAAAGTTCAATATGACCAGGTAAGGCAAACGCTAAACCTAAGCTCAAAGCCGTCACTCCTAAAACAATCAGAAAGACGATTAAGGCGATCGCGCTTAACCCCGCAATTCCTGGCAATCCTGCACCTAAAACGGCACTAGCAAAGATAATTACTGCCGTTTGAATAAAGCTCAAGGCAATAATATACACTGTCGAAGCTGCCACAATAGAATAGCGGGAAGACAAGGGCGCAACCAATAAACGGTTGAGAAAACCAAATTCGCGATCGAACATGATTGGTAATCCCGCATTTAATGCCCCAGAAAAGGCTGTAAAAACGATTACTCCTGGTGCGAGAAATTTAGCGTAACTTATGTCACCACCAAATAAACCAGAAGGAGCTTTGCTAAACAGTGCGCCAAAAAGAACTAACCACATAAACGGCTGAATAATTCCTGCAACCAAACTTGAAGGACGACGTTGTAATTGAATAAATAGACGTTTGGTAAGGGCTAATGTTTCCTGAATAAAATCAGCTAAAGAGCTATTTTGTTCATTGTACTGTCTACTAATACCTGGATTTGGTGCTAATGCCGACTTGATGTTTTGACTAGATATTGATTGACTCATAATTATTTATTTGTGGTGGACAATAAATAGACTTTTGATTTGGTTTGAGTAAAAGCTAAGAGCTAAGAGCTAATGGCTAATAGCTTCGTACAGAATAATTAGCAATTTCGTAAATCAATTTACAATGATCATTTCATCATTTGCTTTTTCTCTTGTTTAATGTCTCTAGTGCTGGCTGCGGATACTTCGGCATCCATAATGGTTTGACCAGTGGCAGCAAGGTATACGTCGTCTAGGCTAGGGCGAGACTGCGCCAAGCTAAAGGTAGGTAAATCTTTTTCTGATAATGATTGCTCTATTTTACTTAAAGAACTCTGACCAGATTTGACAATTAGATTTAGGGAATTCCCCTGGGTGGTGTTGATAATAATTTCTTCAACAAAAGGGAGAGATTCTAAAATATGCTTTGCTTTCTGGGCTTCCTCATCGGCGGTAAATTCTCTAATTCGCAGGGTAACGCGATCGCCTCCTAACTTATTTTTTAATTCTGAGGGTGTACCTTCAGCAATTACTTTCCCTTGACCTATAATTGCTAAGCGATCGGCCAAAGCATCGATTTCTTCAAGATAATGGCTAGTTATTAAGACAGTTGTTCCTGCCGAGCGCAACTCGCGTAAAAATTCCCATACTATCCTACGGCTTTCGATATCTAAGCCTACTGTCGGCTCATCCAAAACTAACACTTCAGGCTGGTGTAAAAGTCCTGCTGCCAGGTCAAGACGTTTACGGATACCTCCTGAATAGGTGCCTGTTTTCTTATCGGCATATTCGCTTAAGCCCAAAACTGTCAATAGCTGGTCAATGCGATCGCCAATTAATTTTTTGGGCAAATGGTAGAGTGCTGCCTGTAGCCTTAATAGTTCTCGACCAGTTAAAACCTTGTCAATAGCTACTTCTTGTGCCACGTAACCTAACCTTTGTCTTGCGGCTTTAGGAGAGGCGATCGCCGAAACGCCCCCCACCTCAATTTTTCCACCATCGGGCTTTGCTAAGGTACACAAACAGCGAATGGTAGTGGTTTTTCCTGCACCATTGGGGCCAAGTAAACCAAAGATTTCTCCTGGTTGTACGGTAAAAGATATATCCTTTACCGCCTGGACATCACCATAGCTTTTCCGTAAGTTTTCGATTAAAACGGCAGCAGCCATAATATCACTATCTAGTTAAAAATACTTTCACCTACAATATATTGTAGTAAGTCCAGGCTCAGATAGATCTTAAGTGTTTGCTAAACTTGAGTTGCTACAGGATGAGAACTCTCTGTGTGGGGAGTAACGCACTCCAAATATTCGTCCACCACGTTATTGGCACTACCAATCATTCTAATTTGCCCTTGCTCCAACCAGATAGCTTTGTGGCAGTTTTGACGAATCATTTCCATTGAGTGAGAAACTAATAATACGGTGACGTGATCTTGCCAAAACTCTTCCATTTTCTTACTAGATTTCTCTTTGAAGCTAGCATCGCCTACAGAAAGTACTTCGTCTAAGATTAATATATCTGGCTTAACATCAGTCGCAACTGCAAATCCTAAACGGGCTGTCATCCCAGAAGACAGACTTTTGACGGGGGCTATGGCATAATCTTCCAGTTCAGCAAATGCTAAAATTGCCTTAGACCTGCCTCGCATCTCTTCTTGGGTGTAGCCCAACATTACTCCATAGAGAATAATATTATCTATCACCGCCAGATCGGGGTCAAATCCTGCCCCAAGCTCAATTAAAGGTGCAATCTTGCCTTTAACCCGAACTTTACCCGTAGTAGGATTCAGAATACCTGAGATTACCTTGAGAATGGTAGATTTACCAGAGCCATTCGCGCCAATGATACCAATTTTTTCACCACGGTCAATGGTTAGGTCAATATTATCTAAGACTATTTTTTTGGCGGGATGACGATATTTGCCTTCTAAAAAAGAAAGGATAGTTCGTTTAAGGTCGTAAGAAAACTCCTCTTGAGTCCTGCGCCACAAAGAAACTCCGTCTAATCTAATCGATTCTTGCATCATATAGTTTATTTTTTATAGTAGATCCATAAATTGAGAACGCCAAATTGAAAATCCCACCACGCCAATAGTCAAAACTATTAAACCGCTAATCAAACTGTGAGAAATCAACACTAAGTCGGGAAGATCTCCTGACAATGAAATCTGGCGAATACTCTCAATAATCGGATAAATTGGATTTAAAACTAAGAATCTGGCTACATTTTCAGGGACAATATCTTTAGGATAAAAAATAGGCGAGCTAATCCAGAGTAAAAAAGTTAATAGCTCATAAAAATAGGATAGATCGCGAAAGAATACATATAGTGCGCTCATCAACATACCAATTCCCGTACAAACAAAAATTAAACCTGTAATTGGTAGGGCTAAAGCAATAACGTTGAGCAAACTTTGAGAAAGAATTAAAGTAACGACAACCAATAGGGGAAAAGCTCCCATAAATAGTTGAAAAACATTAGCTCCAATAGTTGACAAAGGAAAAACAAATAAAGGCAAGCGTATTTTATTGACCATTCCGCCATTCTCTACCACGCTGGGTAAAGCTTGTGCCGTAGATGTACAGAAAAAATTAATTACTACTAAACCTGTAAAAGCTGCCAGCATATAATTTAAGGCAGAGTTATCATAATATGCTGCAAAGGCTGCTCCAAAAATTGCCGAATACAAGCCTGTCATTGCTATAGGATTTAACAAAGACCAATATATACCCAAAAAAGAGCCACGGTATCTCCTTTTAAGATTACGTTTAATTAAAACCATTAATAATTCACGATACCAGGATAGGTGTTGACTACCCTTATTTTTTAGAATAGATGTAAACATACAGCAGTTTTTACGAATATTATGACCATAATCTGTGAGCGTTGGTCAATATTGTAATGAAAAGTGGCTAAAAATATGATAATCAATTTTATTTTTCGCCTAGGAATCATCTGACTTTAGCAAATAACTGAGGCTGTATAACTTCAAAGAGTGCTGGTTTTGCTTTAAACTGTGAAATGGCTCATTACAAATTCAGAATAAATAAACAGCAATGGAAATCGGGCAAAAAGTAAAAGTTTATAGAATTAGAGACAGAGTAAACAGAAACGTTGCTGGAACACTCGGCAAAGTCGGTACTATTAAAGAATATAAAATGACTGATGCTAGTGGTGTGGGCGTAGTTGTTCAGTTCGACGATCACTCATCTACCTGGTTTTTTGAGGATGAAATTAAGCCCGTATAGTCAGTCATAATAAGATAAATATATAACAGACTAAATTTTTTAACGTATGTCCTTGATTATCACCTTTTTAGGTAAAGGCGGTACGGGTCGCACAATTAACGCGATCGCAACTGCTAAAAAGCTAGCTACAGAAGGAAAAAGAGTTCTTTTAATCGGACAAGATTCTAGTCCTGCTTGGGGAATGGCACTAGGGACAACTCCTACCACCGAACCTCAAGAGATTAGCTCAAATTTTGCTGCAATGCAATTAAATTCGGCTGTATTGCTAGAAAATAGCTGGGAGGAGGTTAAGCAACTAGAGGCACAGTATTTGCGATCGCCAATTCTCAAACAGGTATATGGTCAGGAATTGGGCATCTTACCTGGTATGGATCGAGCCTTGGCTCTTAATGCCATCCGCGAATATTATCAAAGCGATAAATACGACGTAATTATTTACGACGGTACAGGGGGCATAGACACCCTGAGAATGTTTGGGCTGCCAGAAATTTTAAGCTGGTACGTTCGTCGTTTTCGAGGCGTATTTTCTGAATCAGATATTGTCAAAACCCTCTCTCCTTTTGTCCAGCCAGTTACTAGCGCGATCCTCAATACAACTTGGTCAGCCAACGACATTACTAACAGTGCCGATAATCCTGCCAGCCAAATGTTAGAAAACGGTACGGCAGCTTTAAATCAGGGGAAAGTAATGGCTTATTTGGTTACAACTCCCGACCCCGCAGCAGTAGCAACGGTCAAGTATCTTTGGGGTAGCGCGCAACAAATCGGCTTAGGTGTAGCAGGGTTAATGGTTAACCAGGGAACTATTGCTGATAGTGTATCTGCTGATTTTGCTCCCTTAAATGTTGCTTCCATTCCTAAGTTTGACGGTGATAACTGGCAAGCAATAATGGATAAACTACCTGCAATGGATGAAAAGCTTGACGTACCCAAACCTACAGAATTTGTCATGGCAGAGCGCAAAATTAAGGTGTTCTTGCCAGGATTTGACAAAAAAGACGTAAAACTGACCCAATATGGTCCAGAAATTACGATTGAGGCTGGAGATCAGCGACGTAATATTACCCTTCCTTCTGCCTGGCGTGGTAATTCTGTAACAGGGGCAAAATTTATTAATGGCTATCTAGAGGTGTCTGTTGGTTAAATAGCCATAGCAAAAGCATACTAAAAATTGAGGGATACTAAACAAAATAAACAAATAACAAATTTTGGTTAGTGATAAATCCTTCAATCAATCCATATCAATTTAAAAGTAATTTAGTGCGATCGCAATTTACTAAAATTACATAAGTTCCTCTAAAAGTTTACAACCAATGTTTAGGATAAGGTCTACCATCAACTAAATTACTAAAAATCACAGTAACTAAAACGATAATAATCGACCCACCCAAGGCTGGAGTAAAAATAAAGTGCCAATCTGCATTACTCAAAACTCCGATTAAAGCGACTGCTCCTGCTGGTGGATGCAATGTTCTGGTCAATTGCGTTAATTTAATAGTGGTAGCTACCGCCAGAGCCATGACCCAGGGTGCTGTACCAAATAAGTGTATTAAAAATACGCAAGTTATTGCACCGATTAAATTTCCTCCAATAACATTGCGTGGTTGAGCTAGAGGACTATCAGGAACACCAAAAACCAATACCGCAGTTGCGCCAAAAGGTGCAGCGATTAGAGGATAAGAACTATAAACTGAAAGATAAGCTAAAATCGCGATGCCAATAAAACTACCAACATAAGAAAGCCCAATGTGTTGCCAGGTAAATTTTGGTTGGTGTTTTCGGCTCTTTCGCAAACTGTGAAATTTACGCTTCCAACGCCGTAGAACACTCTGATTAATGTATTTTCGATGAAAGTTTCTTTTTAAAAGCATTAATTATAAAAGCGACTACGCATCGGCGATCGCTGATTAAAGTAATCTTGATCTAGGCAATTATTCGTTATTATCAATATATCATGACGAAATCGCATAAAGTAGTCATAGATACAGAAATATTTAATACTTTGCTTAAAGTTTGCTTATAGACTCGCTACATGACCTCACAGGTAAAGCCAATTGTTTATCCTTTAGGTTCTAATTTTTAGCTTAAATAAATAAACTGGAACTGTTTTCCAATAAATGTTGGTCAAAGGTTGCTTGTCGGTCGCTTAATTACGGCAAATTTCGATCTTTTAGGATTTAGCGATCGCACAATTAGAAAGTCTAGCTCGATGCAGTCACGTTAAAGAATATCAACCAGATGAAATAGTAATGCACGAAGGAGATCGAGTCATTCAGCGACTTCATGTTTTAATTAATCGCCTGCTTGGATAAATAAATTCGCCAGCAGTATCACTTTTGGTGAACCAAAAATCAGGCGATCGCCACGATTTAAAATCACAATGTCAACTACTACAACATTTAGATTCTGATTCAAATTTGGTGCAGATCTACTGTGACCTGTGTAAAATGCACGTATTGGTATTAAACTTAATCACTCCAATTACGCGATCGTGCCATCAGAAAATATTGTTTTAACTAAAAAATCTGAGATAAACCAACTATCATTACGTCGCAAAATAGCTTTTTATTTAGAAGATACTGAAACTAGTTTAGGTTTGTGGTTAGATTTAGTTGTTTTAGGATTAATATTATTATCTTCAGGAATATTTGTTGCCCAAACATATCCTATTAGTCAACAATTACAAACAATATTAGGCAATATAGATTTAATAATTTTAATTATTTTTGCGATTGAATATATAGTTCGTTGTTGGTCGGCAGATAATCCTCAAAAATACTTTTTTAGCTTTTTTGGGTTTATAGATTTAATTTCTATTTTTCCATTGCTTTTAGGATGGATTAATGTTGGTTACTTGCGGGTCTTTCGTTGGTTTCGGATTTTGCGAATTATTAGATTTTGGAAAATCGAAAAACTTTTACCAGGTATTCAAGCTAAAGACAGCATTGTTTTAATACGCATTTTTTTAACTCTATTTACCATAATTTTTGTTTTTGCAGGATTAATTTATCAAGTAGAATATCAAATAAATAGCGACCACCTAAAAAACTTTTTTGATGCTTTTTATTTTGTGGTGGTAACAATGACAACTGTTGGCTATGGTGACGTTACACCCTTATCTCAGCCAGGAAGAGTTATGACATTATTAATGATCTTTACAGGAGTTTTATTAATTCCCTGGCAACTGAGTGAATTAATAAAACAAATAGTAAATACCTCTATAGTCAAAACCTCTAGCTTTGTAGAGCATAAATGTACTAACTGCGATTTGTCTCGCCACGATCCTGATGCTCAGTTTTGTAAACAGTGTGGAACTAAATTAGAAATAAAAATTTCTAATGATTAACTACTATCCAATTAAATACTCAATAGCTCAACTATTGCTTTGAGTTTGACCCCCTAAATAGATTACAGTGAGTTACTAGGTTTTATTAGCCTCAAGAAATTCCCAAGCGATCGCTATGCCTGCTGTAACTACTGCCTTTAAAAACTTCAACTTTCCCTTAACTGCCGTTGTTGGACAAGAATCTATCAAGCTGGCTTTATTGTTATCGGCTATCGATCCAGAACTGGGAGGAGTAGCGATCGCTGGTCGCCGAGGAACAGCTAAATCGGTTATGGCACGGGCGATTTACAATCTTTTGCCCCCGATAGAAGTTATTAAGGGTTCTCTTTACAACTGCGATCCGTCTAAGCCCCAAAATTGGGATGACGATACCGTTGTTCAGTATGGCGATATGGCTTTAGAAGATATTCCGACTCAAATTGTGCCTGCGCCTTTTGTGCAGATCCCCTTGGGAGTCACAGAAGACAGATTACTTGGCTCAGTGGATGTAGAGGAGTCAGTTAAGCAGGGCGAACCTATATTTCAACCAGGGTTACTGGCTCAGGCGCATCGTGGGGTTTTGTATATTGATGAGATTAATCTTTTAGACGAGCAAATTGCCAATCAACTACTGACAGTTTTAACCGATGGACGTAATGTAATTGAACGCGAAGGCATTAGCTTTCAGCATCCCTGTAAACCAATTCTCATTGCTACCTATAATCCTGAAGAAGGAGTACTGCGGGAGCATCTTTTAGATCGTATTGCGATCGCTCTTTCGGCTGATGGAGTGTTATCCCTCGAACAAAGAGTAGAAGCAGTAAATCAGGCGATCGACTTTACCAGTTCTCCCCAAGAATTTGTCAATGCCTATGAAAAAGACACCGATAGTCTTCAAACTGATATTATTTTGGCGCGGGAATGGCTTAAGGAAGTCAAAATAACTCACGAGCAAATACTCTATTTAGTTCAAGAAGCCGTCCGGGGAACAGTAGAAGGACATCGAGCCGAACTATTTGCCGTTCGGGTAGCCAAAGCCTGTGCAGCCTTAGACGGTAGAGATAACGTTACTGCCGATGATTTGCGCAAAGCGGTAGAATTAGTAATTGTTCCTCGCGCCACTACTATCGAAGCACCTCCTGACGACGCGCCACCACCACCACCGCCACCCGAACAGCAGCAGCCTGATGAGGAATCCGATCGGGATCGGGATGAGGATGAACCAGAAGAAGAGCAAGAAGAACCCGAACAAGAACAAGAACCTCCTGCTATTCCTGATGAGTTTGTCTTTGATATTGAAGGGGTGGTATTAGATCCAGAAGTGCTTACCTTTGCCCAAACTATGCAGCGTCAGGGTAAATCTGGAGCGCGGAATTTAATCTTTTCAGAGGATCGCGGACGCTATATTAAGCCGATGATTCCCAAGGGCAAAGTCAAAAGGATTGCCATAGATGCCACTCTGCGTAATGCTGCCCCTTACCAAAAAGCTAGGCGAGAACGTAATCCAGGGCGCAATGTCATTGTTGAGCAAAGCGATTTACGCTCTAAGCGTATGGCACGCAAGGCTGGTTCGTTAATTATTTTTGTAGTTGATGCCTCTGGTTCAATGGCACTAAATAGAATGCAGTCAGCTAAAGGTGCGGTGATGCGCCTTTTGACAGAAGCATACGAAAACCGCGACCAAATATCTTTAATTCCTTTCCGTGGTGAACGGGCTGATGTTTTGTTACCTCCTACCCGCTCAATCACTATGGCAAAAGGCAGGTTAGAAAGCCTTCCCTGTGGTGGAGGCTCGCCTTTATCTCATGGTTTAACCCAAGCGGTAAACGTAGGCATTAACGCCCAAATGTCGGGAGATATTGGACAGGTAGTTATTGTAGCCATTACCGACGGTCGAGGTAATATTCCTCTGTCTCGTTCCTTGGGGGAAGTTCCAGAAGCAGGAGCAGAAAAACCGAACATCAAAGAGGAATTGCTGAGTATTGCGGGAAAGATCCGCGCTTTAGGCATGAAGCTGCTGGTAATTGATACAGAAAGCCGTTTTGTCTCGACTGGATTTGCCAAGGAACTAGCCAAGCAGGCTGGGGGAACATACTATCATTTACCTAAAGCGACGGATAAGGCGATCGCCGATATGGCTAGGGGCGCAATTTCTAATCTCTAGAATCTAAAAATGGTTCGTATAGTGCCAACATAAAGAGTGTCGTTATTAGAGTTGCCATCAGGATTAAATAGAACGTAGCCACCAGGGGTAAGCATAATAAAATCGTTGAGGTTATATTGATATTCTACGTCAAGCAAATAAGGGTTATTTGCGTCATCTGGCAAGGCATCGCCACCAGAACCAGTTAAAGTTGGCGTTTGACCAAAACTAACGATAAAAGTCGAGCCTTCTTTTAACAGATCGCTATAGGTGAGGTAAGCATTCCAGTTTAAAATATCCGCATTGGCATTGTCATCAATCGTTGATGCGGTAGTATAGCCAACATATCCGCCTACTGTAAGGGGTTCTAAAACCTGAAAACTAGCAGCCAAACCATAATTATTGGAGGAATTGGCGCGATTTTCAAAAGGATCTGATGCTGCCGGTGTCCCCACAAAGCCAGCCAAATTGTAGTCAGTTTCAGCACCCTGATAAGCTCTTAGGTAAGCTAATGCCAAGTTCAAGCGATCGTCTAAAAGAGCTATATTGAGATTTGCACCAGTAACATAGTTACCATTAAATAAGCCATTGCCAGGCGTAGAGTCGGCGGGGCTGGTTGCCCAGTAGCCTACTGCTAAATTTACCGCATCTGTGAAATCATAATCTAAACCAACAGCAGCACTACCACCATTAGCGTTATCATAAATTAAATTATTGTAAGCACTAAATAGAGAGAGAGAGTCATAGGCTAGTCCCATCGTGGGAGCGACATCAAAAAAATCATCGACATCAGCACCATTAGCACCAACGAAACCTGTGAGTTTTTCACCAATAGGAAATCTGTAGTAGAAAGCATTTATTTCAAAGCTGTTACCACTATCACCTTCATAATTCAAAGCCAGAGCATTACTGCCGCCAGATGTGGAAGGACTGGTAATGTTTCGCGCCTGTAAGCGAACTCTCAATAAATCGTCTCCCGTAAAGCTACTGTCAAAATTAAGGCGAACTTGACTGCTCAAGGTAATTTGATTGTCAACATCGGTGCCGTCTGGCTTTTGACCGCCAAATGTTCCTAAGGCGTAGCTGACAATCTCAGCATTTAGTTTAGTGGTAGTAGAAAAAGCAGTGTCTTCTACAGCAGTAGTTCGGCTTTCAAGTTCATCGACTCTACCGCCTATGGTAGCTAATTCTGCCTTATACTCCTGGCTTAATCGCTGTATAGTGGCAAGATCTTCGTCTGAGACTGAACCAGAACTGGCAATCAAACGTTCAATTTGATTTAGGCAACTATTTAATCCTGCTGCAAACTCATAGCGAGTTAAAGGCTGACTACCGCGAAATGTTTGATTAGGATAGCCAGCAATACAGCCATAGCGATCTACCAAACTCCGCAAGGCTTCATACGCCCAGTCTGTAGGGGCAACATCCCTTAGTTGCTGGACGTTAGTAACCTGTCCTAGACTGTTTTTGTCTTCATCTAAAGGTACAGCGATCGCGCGATCGCCCGTTACCAAAACTACACCCAAAGCTATTGCACCCATAGGGAGCAAATTAAATACATGATTGAACATAATTTCTCACACCTGACTAATTGTCTTAACTGTCGTAATTAACCTGCTAATTGTTCTGAATTAGAAGCAAGTTTTGCTTCTTTTTTATTGGCACGACGCACAGGGTTGAGCCGTTTTTCTAGCCAGCTAAAGACTCTAGAAGCGATAAAGGTCAAAATCAAATAGATCAACGCTACTGCTGCATATATTTGAAAGGCACGATAGGTTGTTGCCACCATTAGTTGTCCCTGACGAAATAGTTCTTCAAAACCAATAATTGCTACCAAGCTAGTGTCTTTGAGCAGGGTAATAAACTCATTGCCCAAAGGAGGTAACATCCGACGAAAAGCCTGGGGGAAAATTATGTGGCGCATGGTTTGCACCCATCCCATACCCATCGACTGGGAGGCTTCCCACTGTCCTATATCGATTGATTGAATACCACCGCGAATAATTTCGGCTAAATAGGCAGCAGAATTGAGACTCAAAGCCGTAACCGCAGCAGCAAAGCGATTAAAGGTAAAGTCTAAGCCTGCTCCCTGCAAGAGAGAAGGTAAGCCAAAGTAAATCATGAAGATCTGTACTAGCAAAGGCGTACCGCGAAAGAAATCTACATAGATACGACTGAACCAACCCAAAGGTTTAAAGTCTGAGATGGAGGCTGTTGCCAGTAAAGTTCCGACGATAGTGCCAAAAAATGTCGCAAAAGCCGTCAGCATTATTGTCACTAAAGCTCCCCGCAAAAGTGTAGGCAGCATTTTTCCCCAGCTAAATGTCGCACCTTCACCTTCTAGAGCTGGAGCAACTAAAGGCAACTTGGGTGGCTCTCCTGCAAACCATTTTTGATACAGTTCGCGATATTTATCACCTTTGAGCAATTCATCTATGGCAGCATTAACTTTTTTTAAATTGGGAGAACCCTTGGGTAAAGCAATTCCGTAATATTCCTCGGTTAATAATTCCCCAACCACCTCAACATTACCAAGATTGCCAACTTTGATGGCATAAAGAGTAACAGGGGCATCGTTAACTACTGCATCTACATTACCATTGCTTAATTCTTGAAGAGCTAAGGCAGAATTATCAAAGGTAGAAACCGCTACTCCTGGTATTTTTTGGGCTTCTTGCGCTCCTGTTGTCCCAATGGCAACGGCAACCTTTTTGTTTTCTAAGTCATCAAAGCTTTTGATTTTCCCTTTGTCATCTTTTCTAACGGCGATCGCCAAACCAGATTGAAAATAAGGGCGAGTAAAATCGATGGTTTGAGCGCGCTCTGGCGTAATAGTCATGCCGCTAATTGCTGCATCAATATTTTTTGCCTGCAACGCGGGAATCAGTCCATCAAAGGGCATACTTTGAAACTGAATATCCAAACCACTTTCTTCACCAATTGCTCTGAATAAATCTATATCAAACCCCGTAAAACCTTTGCCATTTGGTGCCTGCATTTCAAAAGGCGGAAAGGCAGGTTCTGTTCCTACTCTTAAAACTCCCTGAGCATGAAGCGGGGCAAGTAAATAATTGTTCAAGCTAGTCACTAATAGTAGTCCGACTAAACTTAAACCTAACCTTCGTAACCAAAAAATCAATTTATTTTGATTCATAATTATCCATAATTATTCTTGATTCCAATCTATTTCTAAATAAGAGTAAACAAAGGAATTTCGCTATTAAAAGCTATTAACAAATGTTTAAATATATTTATGGGTTCATAACAATTAATATTTTGGACTAAGCTCTGCCTACTATTTTCCTGATTTAATTACAATACGTTATTAGGTATCTTTTTTGTTCGCCTGGAACAAAATGTACTTAAAAATGTATATTTTTAGATACATTTAATAAAATGCAGTAGATTAAGCTTTGATTTGGCTAAATTATGACCATAAAGCAATATAATAAATGTAATTAATTTGACAGTTAATTAAAAACAAATAAGCTATTTTTCCCTTTAGAATTACTTTGTAAAGTGAAATATTATGTCTACTGCTGCTCCTGTTGTTTCCTTTGATAATCTTAGAAAAAGCTATGGTTCATTAGAGGTGCTCCGCGGAATTACCGCATCTCTTTACAAGGGTGATGTTGTCTCAATCATTGGCACTTCTGGCTGTGGAAAAAGCACTTTATTACGCTGTTGTAATCGCTTAGAAGCTATTAATGGCGGAAAGTTAAATGTAATGGGGATCGATCTTTCCCAACCCAAAATTAGCTCACAAAAGCTAAAGCAGCTAAGAACTAAAGTAGGCATGGTTTTTCAGCAGTTTAATTTATTTCCGCACCTAAGCGTGTTGCAAAACTTGATGCTAGCTCCTGGTGAAGTGTTAAAGGAATCAAAAGCAGAATGTCGCGATCGCGCCTTACACTATCTAGATAAGGTAGGTTTGAGCAGTAAAGCTAACTCCTATCCCGAACAGCTATCTGGGGGACAAAAGCAACGAGTAGCGATCGCCCGTAGCCTCTGTATGAAGCCTGAAATTCTTTTATTTGATGAACCTACTAGCGCGCTAGATCCAGAACTAGTCGGGGAAGTATTAACCGTAATGAAGCAGCTAGCTGAAGAAGGGATGACAATGGTAGTAGTTACCCACGAGATGCAGTTTGCCCGCGAAGTTGCCAACCAAGTTCTTTTTCTTAATCAAGGAGTGGTAGAAGAACAGGGAAACGCTAAAGAGATATTAACCAACCCTCAGTGCGATCGTCTCAAGGCTTTTCTTAGTCGGATGAATAACTAGGACAGTTAGACGAGCGACCCCGCGTCGCCGTTAGGCGCAAGGGAACGCGCGAGGGTGGCAGTTAGGGCAGTTTTCTTGGACTACGAACTACGAACTACAAACCACAAACTACGAACTCATTGTTGAAGATACTTTTCCATGTAGCAGATTTAATATAACTTCTGTCTTGTTTTTAAACGCTCTGCTTGTGGTGTAGGATATTGAATTTTGTGGATGCCATAGAAGCGTTTCCAGAATTCGTCTCTGGCACTGGTGGGTAGGATTTTGTTCATCAAGAAAACTAGGGTATTACCGCCTGTAGCTAAAATATAGCGTGGTTTTGGGCGTGATTTAGCGATTATTTTGGCGATCTCTCTAGCTGTTTTTTCCGCACTCCAGCCTAGTAAATCTAGCTGAGAGTCGATGGCTTCGATATTTTTAAAGACAGGTGAGTAGGGAGTTTGCTCGTAGTTAGGTATTGTCTCCTGTATTTTCCTGCCAGGCTACTCGAAAAAAGTCAGTCACCACAGGACCAGGTTCAACGACGCTAACCTGGATGTTAAAAGCCTTTAACTCCATGCGCAAAACGTCACTAAGGGCTTCTAGGGCAAATTTGGAACAGCTATACATATCCGCTGCGGGAAAAGGGATACGTCCACCAAGAGAACTAACGTTAATAATTTTACCGCCTCCATGCGATCGCATGGAGGGAATTAAAGCCTGAATTAACACCAAAGGTGCATGGAAATTAACCGCAAACTGCTTTTCGGCTGCTGCGGGAGGAATTAATTCTACAGGGCCCATTTGCCCATAGCCTGCATTATTTACTAGTACGTCAACTTTTCCATAGTGTTCAATAGTTTTTTCTGCCAAAGACTTGACCTGTTCAACCTTAGACAAGTCGGTAGGAATTACTAGCACATCAGCATTATGACTACGACACTTATTCGCTATGGTTTCTAATGCAGATAGGTTACGGGATGCTAAGACTAAGCTAACCCCAGAACCTTTGCTTGCCAAAACTTCTGCTAATGCTGCACCAATGCCACTAGAAGCACCTGTAATTAAAATTACCTCGCAGAAAGTGGATTTATTCATAGAAATTAGAGCAACCGCTGCTTTACCAATTCTTATTTTATTTATTTTAATTAGCAGTGGTGTACAGCCTAGTCTGCCTTTAACTAGTGCTGCGATCGCCATGAATATTATGGGCGTATTTCTGCACTATGGTAGCGATGCTCAAAAATACTTTACTTTAAAACATAGAAAAAGGCTAATTACCGAGGGTTTTTTTAGCCGTAGCCGTAACCCCAATTATCTGGGAGAAATTTTGATTTATCTCAGCTTTGCCATGCTGGCGCAGCATTGGCTACCCTTTTTGATCCTGGGTATATTTGCAGCTTTGATTTTTGTACCAAATATGCTCAAAAAAGACAAATCTCTGGCTCGTTATCCAGAGTTTGCAGCCTATAAAGAACGTTCTGGCTTGCTGTTACCAAAATTATTCGTCAGCAAACCAGCAGCATCTTCCGAGGCAGAAGCTGCTGACGTTATAGGCAATGCGTAGTATCGCAGTAGGTTAATCGGTTAAGATAAATTGTTTTTGAGCCAAGCAGCATCATGAGCGCGATCGCAAGTAACTTCTAAAACTCTAATTCCTGTTGTCGGCAGATTTTCAAGTAATTCTTGTAAATGCTGCCAATCATTTACATATTTATGCTCGACATCATAGGCAGCGCACAATCGAGCAAAGTTAACTGACTGAGGCGTAGCAAAATATTCTTCAAATAAGGCGAAATCGGCGATCGGTAACATTTCAAAAATTCCGCCACCATTATTATCAATCAGCACGATAGTTAAATGCCCTTGAAATTTATCATGGAGCAAAAAGCCATTAGTATCATGTAGTAAAGCTAAATCTCCTGTTAACAATACCCCTGTATCTTGATAGGCAATTCCTAAAGCGGTAGAAAGAGTGCCATCAATTCCATTTGCCCCTCGGCTAAAATAAGGAACAAGATGATTGTCATTTGGTTGCCAAAAATATTCTGCATAACGCACAGACATACTGTTGGCAAAGAAAATTGGTGTAGCTGATGGTAAGCTACGAGAAAGCAACCAGGCAGCCTTACCTTCGTACATTGTCTCTAGAGATTTTAGAATGTTATCTAAATTAGTTCTGGTTGCAGTTTCTAATTCACACCATTGGTGGCAGTATTTTGAGCCAGGGCGGTTTTCTAGCTGGGGATTCAGATTATGGGCAATTTGCTCAATTGAACTGTGAACATGAATCGTTTTTCCGTGGAGAGGATCTAAGTTTTCAATCCGAGTATCGATAATCCAGCGTTCGACAACAAGATCGTTGAGCCAGTTTCTTAGCTGTTTACTGGTGGGAAGTTCACCAATTTGAATAATCACTTCAGGAATAAGTTCTTTGCTTACCCGATCCTGACGCAAAATTGCATCATAGGTGGAAATTAAATAAGGATTGAGTCGAGCATAATTTCTCAGGGGAGATAAAGCTTCTGCCAAGACAGGAAAAGAGAGATACTTTGAGAGATTGGCGATCGCCTGACAATAAGCTTGAGGATCTTGAGGTTGTGCTAAACCTGCAATAATAATTCCTGACTTACTTAACCAACTATTCCAGGGTAAATAGCTAGTAAATTTGGCAGGATGTCCAGAGGAATTTTGCGACACAGCATCAAAAAAATCTGCGGGAATTTGGTCAATCTCAGCTAAGTGCTGCTTAATTGGTGCTAGGGGTTCGCGTAAAGGAACATTTAGATGAACCACCCCTGGGTAGGGAAAAAGAGACTGCTGCCAAGCTTGAATCATATTTTGTCGCAGATATTGCAACATACCTAAATTAGCTTCGGGTAATGCTAGTTCACCCTGCCAGTTGGGCAGATTGCCATAAAGCTGGAGCTGATCTATAGTTTGCCCTGCATGACAATAGCGTAATTCTGGAGGGCGATCGGCAGTTAAGATAATTAGGGGAATACAGCTTTGATTCGCTTCAATGACTGCGGGATAAAAGTTTGCTCCCGCCGTTCCCGAAGTACAGACTAAAACCGTTGGCAAGCCAGTTTTCTTGGCTCTACCAAGGGCAAAAAAGGCTGCTGAACGCTCATCTAAAATTGGTATAGTTGTTACCCCAAGATGTCGAGCAAATGCCACAGCTAGAGGTGTTGAACGGGAACCTGGACAAATTATCGCCATGGTTAATCCGCAGCGGTATAGAGTCTCAACCATTACCGATGCCCACAGAGTGTTTACATTACGACAGTCAATCATTCAATGGATTTAATCTAAATTTGTCAAAGCTGGCGATCGCATTAGCGAACTAATTGCTTTTGTTAGAATTAGCAAACAAACGTTCAGCCCTTTTTTAAGTTATTCGAGAGTTTTTAAAATACCATTCCATTGGATTTTATGAATAGCCTGCAATTCTCGATCTTGTTCTACAAGTTTAGAATAATCTTCAACGAATTTTTCTACTGAAGAAATCAATCGTAAATAATATTTAAGTGTGGGGATAATACCATTAACAATAACCTGACACCCATGATTATTTATAATAAATTCAACTTCATCTTGAATTTTAATTTTATCTTCTGTTTGAATGTCAGCAGCAGAAAATATATAGTATCTTCTTGGATCGTACTTTAATATTTTGTCTTTAGCATTTAAAACCATTTGTAAGTTAATTGGTTTACCGTGCTTGATTTCTATCGCTTCGATAAGTTTTTTATTTTTATCAAAGATTTCTATGTCTCCTGCTGATTTGGAAGTAAGATCTGATGCGGTATGACTACCCAAAGTTTTTAACTTGCAGCCCCTGTATCTTTCTACTTCTTGAATTAACATTTGATAAATAGTATAAAATGCTATTACAGGTAATTTAGAAGCTCCAAAAGCCTTATATTTATAATTAAAGTGAGAATCTAAGCAGTTTGCTATGGTTAGTATATTTAATTTTTCTGGATTAACTAACTTAATTATGGAAATTTGATTAGCTTGTGTAGCTTGTTTAACCTGATAAATTAGTATTTTACTAACAATTTCTGTGAGCTTTGGATTTTTTTCTACAAAGTCAATAATATTTAAAAATGCTTCCTTAACAACTTTATTATTAATTTTGCCATTGTAATTTAAAGTATAAGGATAAGGCTGTTCTAAAGAGCGAGTTAACCACCCACTTTCTGCCATAGCAGGTAATCCTAATTCTTTGAGTGTAGGTGTAATGTACTGAGTATCAACTGTTCTACCAGAGAAACCATTAGGCATATTTGATTGATGATATCGAACATCTTGAGTCGGTTCAATAATTTTATGTATTAGTAAAGTTGTTAATACAGTATAAACGCCTTTTTGCTTAGAACAGTTTTGAGCAATAGTTTGAATATAAGTAAGTATTTGCTCTGGTAGTGTATCTAAAAAACTTTCTAATTTTAGATTTTCATTGTAGATCTCTAGCAATTTTTCCTTATGATTCATCATCATAGTTTTAAAAATATTGAATTGTAATGGTTTTGGTTTATAAAAATTAATATATTCTTTATTTTGCTTATATTTTTCTGTCAATAAATGTTGCTTTTTGATTTGAACTGCCAATTGATAAATCATTGGAATAGATACAGAATTTCCAATTTGCTTATAACATTCTGCTACTGAATCATGTGCTTGAAATGTGTCGGGAAATCCCATAATTCTGTAGCATTCATTTAGAGCTAATTTACGTACTTTGTTTTCATTAGGAAGGTAAATAAAAAATCTTCCTGAAGTTTCTTGAGATGGAATTGTAGGATGAACGCCTTCTACAGAATAAATACGATTTGGTTGATGGTGTACTCTTGAAAGATGCTGTGTATTTGGTCTTACACCTTTTTTCCAAGTAGTTTTATTATTTCTATAACCAACAAAAATCAATCCCGAAGCTTGTTGTTTAGGATTATCTATTAAAGTATATTCATGAGTTTGTAAATATTCAAAATCTCTCTTATAGCAAAGATAATCCTTTAATTTTTCTAAAGAATTGCTTGATTCAACTTGATTAAAATCAAATTTCTTATTTTTAGTTGCGATAATTATTATTCGCTCTCTATTTTGTGGCAGACTGAAATTTTTAGAATTTAATATTTTATAATCGACCAAATACCCCAAGTATTCCAAAGAATACAGAATGACATCTAATGTTCTTCCTCGATCGTGATGAACTAAATGCTTTACATTTTCCAAAAGTACAACACTAGGTCGTTTTGCCTCTATAATTTTGCAGATGTGAAAAAATAAAGTACCTCTTGTATCTTCAAAACCCTGTCTTTTTCCACAAATGCTAAAGGGTTGACATGGGAAACCTGCCGTTAAAACATCAACGTCAGGTATTTGCTTAATATCTATTTTAGTAATATCGCCGTTCGGTTTTTCGCCAAAATTATTAAAGTAGACTTCTTGACAAGCGGAATCGATTTCACAGGAATATACACATTCATATCCAGCTTGTTCAAAAGCTATTCTGAAACCTCCAATTCCAGCAAAAAGATCGATAAACCTTGGTTTTTGCTTATCCACATCCGAAAAATAGACAATAGCTTCTTAATATAGCAAGATTTAGGTAGGGATAAATATTAATTACCCCTATAATTAATTTAAATTAGGTTTAATGGAAGAGTAGCAACTATTAAACTAAAGCCTTCAAAAGCGACTGTAATTTCAACTGCACCTCATCAAATTCTTTGTCTGGGTTAGAGCCAGAAACTATACCAGCCCCTGCATAGAGTCGAGCGCGATCGCCATCTATTAATGCCGAACGAATACCAACGATAAATTCGCAATTTCCTTCGGAGTCTACCCAGCCTAAAGGAGCAGCATATAAGGAGCGATCAAATCTTTCATAACGGCGGATTTTTTCACAGGCAACTTTTGTAGATACCCCAGCAACAGCAGGAGTTGGATGAAGCAGAGCCACAATTTCTAAAGGTTCGATATCTGGCGGTAAATGAGCATAAATTGGTGTCCAGAGGTGTTGAATATTAGATAATTTGAGCAGTTGCAGCGGTAGTTGCTGAGGTTTTAAGCCAATACTTTGTAGACGCTCAATTATAAAATCACTAACGGCTTTATGCTCTCGTTTTTCCTTTCTATTTTTGAGCAGCAAATTACCTAAATGTAAATCTTCTGTGTTGTTTGCACCCCTAGGAGCAGAACCAGCTAGGGCATCGGTAACAAGCTGTTTGTTTTGGACGCTAATTAAACGCTCTGGGCTAGCACCAATAAAGTTTTGTCCTGAACCGTTGCTGGTGGAAAAGATATAGCAGTCTGGATGAAGCTGACGCAGATTGCTAAGGGTTTTAATTACCCGAAAAGGGACAGGTGAGCGTATATCCGTGGTGTGGGCAATGACAATCTTACTAAGCTCATCAACAGCGATCGCATCGAGGGCAGATGCCACTACCGACTTAAAATAGTTAGGATCTTGACACCGATCTCGCTCAGAAGACGAGAAATTGTTTTCCCTCTCAACATTCAATCGACCGACATCAGACCAATTAATATTATTTAACTTTTGTTGAATAAGGTTGACAAAATGGCTTTTGTCTTGTCCTTGATCGAGAGGATAATTTACGATCAAACAGCAGTTTTTGTTCTTTTTAACTATTTGAAAACGAGGCAAAAATAATGTACCTGATTTAAATGGTTCAGATTCTTTAGGATCGGCAAAAAAAGTAAAGCTACAGAATACACTTGGCTTGCCTAAATTTGAAGTATTTTCGCCTTCTGCGATCGTCTGTGCAAAACACTCTTGTACAAAACTCTGTGCTATGTCAAATCGCGATTTAGACCCCGTATAATTTTGACGAGCAATGCCCCAAGCAGCTACTGCTTCTTGCTTACTACGGTTTTCCCAATAAAAATGTAGAGTATTAGTATGACTAAAACTTTGTAAGCAAGCAAGAGGATCGACGCTAGGAATTTGACAGGCAAAGCTAATAATTTTTGTATCTTTAGTTACTACAAAATCTAATTTGTTATTAAGCCAAAAGTTTTCAAATTTCGCATGATTATCTTCTAAAACTAAATTATTAGACTGAGTTAAAAAGGACATAGAGTTTTTAAATTGTGTCATTCTCAAAAAAGTTTCGGCAGCAAAATTACCAAATAATATTTAGCAGACTATCTATTAGTAAATAACTAATAAAAAAAAGCAAATTTATGATATTTATTATAGGCTACTAGCTGCAATAGTCATAGTAAATCAATGCAATACACAGCTTTGAGTAGCTTCAGCTCGATCGACCAGAAAAGAAAAAAATGAGGCAGAAGATAAACTTTCGTGAAACTCGATAAACACCTTATAGCTATACCTGATAGTGTATTAAAGGTCGTCTTCAGAGCGAAGCGATCGCACTTTCTGCTCGCTTCATTATTTTTATGACTACTAAGCAAATAACTCAACAAAAATCTAAGTTGTGGCTAGCTGCTATTAAACCACCAATGTACAGTGTAGCGATCGTGCCGATTGCGCTCGGTACAGCAGTAGCTTTTGCCCAAACTCATCTGTTTAATTCCCAGATATTTTTTACTTTTCTAGGCTCGGCAATTTTGATTATTGCCTGGCTAAATCTCAGTAATGATGTCTTTGACTCAGAAACTGGTATTGATATCCATAAAGACCACTCGGTAGTCAATTTGACAGGCAATAAATCTCTAGTTTTCTGGATGGCAAATTTCTGTCTGATTCTCGGCATATTAGGTATTTTAACTCTTTCTTGGCAACAGCAGGACTCTACTGTATTAGGGCTAGTACTGCTTTGTTGTTTTTTAGGCTACATCTATCAAGGTCCTCCTTTTCGTCTGGGCTATCTCGGCTTAGGAGAAATAATTTGTTTCTTTACCTTTGGTCCTGGTGCAGTATCGGCAGCATATTATGCTCAAACTCAGACATTTTCAGGCAGTAACCTAGCAATATCGACCATAGTTGGGATCAGCACCACAATTATTTTATTTTGTTCCCATTTTCATCAGGTAGAAGACGATTTGGCTGCTGGCAAGCGATCGCCTATTGTCCGTTTAGGAACTAGTAAAGGCGCAAAGGTATTGGCTGCTCTTACCGCCAGTATTTATATTCTGACAGTAATTTTGGTTATTACAGGTACACTTCCACTTTTAAGCCTTATTATTTTTGGCAGTCTTCCTTTTGCTTATCAACTCGTAAGCCACGTCAATCAAAATCACCACTTGCCCCAGAAAGTAAGCAATAGCAAGTTTATTGCCATAAATCTCTATCTTTCTAGCTCATTGTTACTAATATTAGGATTGATTCTTAGCCCCTATGTCTAAAAAAGTGATTCGCACTAATCACGCTCCCGCCCCAGTGGGTCCCTATAATCAGGCGATCGCTGCTTCTGGTCAAATGCTCTTTATTGCAGGACAAATACCTTTAGATCCCCAGTCAGGAAATATTGTGGGCGCAAAAGATATCACCGCTCAAACTAAGCAGGTAATGAGCAATATTGAGGCAATACTTACAGAGGCTCAAGCTAATTGGGATAATGTGGTTAAAACTAGCGTTTTCTTGACTGATTTAGCCAATTTTGCCCCAATGAATCAAGTTTATGCCCAATATTTTGCCGAAGATACAGCCCCAGCCCGTGCCTGTGTTGAAGTTTCTCGTTTACCAAAAGATGTCTTGGTTGAAATTGAATGTATTGCAGTGATTGATAATTAATTTCCTAAAAGGTTAATCTTTCCTATGTTGAATGATATCAAGAAAAAGTCTGAATATTATTCTGAGGTTGAATCTTGAAAAACCGAGACACGGATCGGTTTTCCAGTCACTACCTAAAAACGAAGCCGTATAACGACCACCCCATCAGGGGCGCGAGAACTAATTTCAAGCATCGATTAGTAGAGTGTTTCGAGCGTCTCTTCCATAGGATTGTTAGGCATTACCAATAGCTTGAGACGAGTTATGTGACTGAATTAACTCTTCTCGAAGAACACGACGAAGATCATTTTCTGTCAACGGCTGTTTTGCTGGCTTTTTTAGATGAGTCTTCAATGCTTCATTGATCAAGGTTTGATAACCAAGACCCTTAGCTTCTGCTTTTTGCCGAAAACTGTCTAAGATATCGTCGTCCAAGTAAATCGTGATGCGTGTTTTACCCGTAGATGGAATAACGGCACCACGTTTTCCTTTTGAAAAATCATATTCATTTCTCATAAGCTTTTATCTCCTGTCGAGTTGCGCGACGAGCAGAAATTAAGCGCACTGCATCACCACGCATTGTATAAACAACGACCAAGAGTAGTCCTGAGTTTCCTATTCCCACTGCGATGAAGCGTTCCTCACCGATTGAATCAGGATCAGCGTCATGAATGGCAAGAGGATCAAAAAACACCAATTCAGCTTCAGCAAGTGAAACACCATGCTTTTGCCAATTTGTTTGGGCTTTTTGAGGATCATATTCAAAGGTCATACATATATTGTATGTATTTTGAAAGGCATGGGCAACGATTTCTACATCCACAAAGATAGTGTCGCCAGGATTGTATTCTCCCCGCAAAATAGATTTGGCGTTCGCCGTTTCTAAATAGCGGAAGATAGAGCGTTTTAGAGGTCTTACACCGTATACGGGGCTATCAACCTGCTATGCCTTGAAATTGAATCTTGAAAAACTGATCCGTGCTTCGTTTTTGGGTGGTGACTGTTTAGACTTCTGAGGAAATTAGGAAAGCTCAATGATTTTACTAGCAGTTCTATTCGCGATCAAGCCAAGAATATAAAGGTGCATCAGTCATTGGAATAAAACCTCCTGATATTCTTTCGATATAACGGTTCCAATCACTGGACACAGATATCCTTTGTAGTTCACAGATCGCTTGACTTTGTTCTGGTGCATTGGGATTGTTAGACCGCTATGCACCCGTTGTTGTCTCTGCCGAAGTACTGGAAAGCGGCGGTTCCGTCTGGGAATGGCTGGATCGCTGCTGCGCGCTCAACCGCCTCACGTTCCGTGTAGGTGGCTTTATGGATATCACGATCGTGAGCAAGCATATTGCAGAAGAAGCCGCAGATGAACAGCACGGCGGAACTTAAGTCTACTGCTAAACTGGGGGCAATAAATGCACGGTAGCCTACATCTAAAAAGGCTTTCGCGAACCCTTTACAGCCAGAGTCGCAGGCTGTAGTGATAAACGTCCCGCCAGCATTCTTGACATAGTTTTCGATGTTATTTGGGGTCAGGTTGAACTCTACCTCCTCGTACCTGTATTTCGTCCCGACTACCTTCTCAACAACCATTAGCCAGATACGATTCTCTTTCCCAATGCCGTGGGCACAGAGGATTGTGTAATCAGCTTTTAGGGCGTGTCCTGCAAAAAAATTGATCGTATTCTGCTTTTCATTGAGCCACACCAAAGTAACTTGAAGACCGTAAAACTCCAGCACTCCCCGAATCGCGGTTGCCATCTGAAAGTTTTCAAGATTCATATCGTAGGCAATAACGACCCTACTGTTTGTGTTCGTAGTAGTTGTCATACATGTTCTCATCGTCGAGAAAGCCCATCTCGCGGTCTAACTATACTTATTATACAGAAACTTTCTGTATATCTACCCTATATAGACTGATATCAAGAAAAAGTCTGGATATAATTCTGTGGAAAAACTGCTTAAATAGGCTAGTAATATCAAAAAAATAGAAATCAAGGCGTAAGACTGTTTACCTTGATCTCTAAAATTGCTGTTTATTGGATTGAAGTATTTGCCAATTACTTGGTCAGCATTTCTACTGATAGACGTTTAAAGATTAATCTTTCTCCTTCTACATCCACAAAGATAGTGTCGCCAGGATTGTATTCTCCTCGTAAAATAGATTTGGCGATCGCTGTCTCTAAGTATCTGGAAATAGCGCGTTTTAGAGGTCTGGCACCGTATACGGGGTCGTAACCCAACTCTGCCAGATAATCTAAAGCAGCATCGGAAATTTTCAAAGACAGCTTTTGTTCTGCCAAACGGCTTTCTAAACCTTTAACCTGTATTTGAACAATATTGCGTAACTGTTCTTTGACTAAAGCATGGAAGATGATAATTTCGTCAATCCGATTGAGGAATTCAGGACGGAAGTTATCCCGCATCGCGTTCATGACTCGCGATCGCATTTCTTCATACTGACTATCATCCCCTGATACATCTAGGATGTACTGGGAACCAATATTACTGGTCATGATGATAATTGTATTGGTAAAGTCTACGGTACGCCCTTGAGAATCTGTTAACCTGCCGTCATCGAGAACTTGCAGCATGATGTTAAAGACATCAGGATGAGCTTTTTCGATTTCGTCAAACAGAATCACGGAATAAGGACGACGACGAATTGCTTCGGTTAACTGTCCTCCTTCGTCATAACCCACATATCCTGGAGGCGCACCGACCAAACGAGATACGGAATGTTTCTCCATATACTCAGACATATCAATGCGAACTAAAGCCTCTTCTGTATCAAATAGACTTTTAGCCAAAGCCTTGGCTAGTTCAGTTTTACCTACTCCAGTTGGGCCGAGGAAAATAAAGCTAGCGGTAGGACGTTGAGGATCGGCTAAGCCTGCGCGAGAACGTTGAATCGAATCGGCAACCGCGCTTACAGCTTCTTCTTGACCGATTACTCGTTCATGGAGTTCAGCCTCTAGATTTAGCAGCTTAGATTTTTCAGATTCAATCAGTTTTTTAAGCGGTATGCCTGTCCACTTAGCAATAATTTCGGCAATGTCAGACTCTAATACTTCTTCTCGCAGTAGGGAATTACCACTGGTTTGTTTTGCTGCTAGCTTCTGTTCTATTTCAACAACTTCTTCTTGGAGTTTGGGTAATTTACCATGACGTAATTCGGCAGCACGATTTAGATCGTAAGCTCTTTCCGACTGCTCAATTTCTAAATTAACGGCATTAATTTCTTCTTTAAGAGCGCGAATTTGGTCGATGACTTCTTTTTCTGACTGCCATTGAGCGTTGATTTCCGACTGTTCTTCTTTAAGATCGGCTAATTCTTTTTCTAGCTTTTCTAACCTTTCTTTAGATATGGGATTATCTTCTTTTTCTAAAGACAGTCTTTCCATTTCTAGTTGCAGAATCTTGCGGTCAACTTCGTCTAACTCTTCAGGCTTAGAAGTGATTTCCATCTTTAGTTTTGCTCCCGCTTCGTCTACTAGGTCGATCGCCTTATCTGGTAAAAAGCGATCGCTAATATAGCGGTTGGACAAACTAGCAGCAGCAACTAAAGCCGTATCGGCAATTGTTACCCCGTGGTGTCCTTCATAGCGTTCTTTTAGCCCGCGCAAAATAGAAATAGTATCGATTACGTTGGGTTCATCTACTAATACAGACTGAAAACGTCTTTCTAAAGCTGCGTCTTTCTCAATGTATTTACGATATTCATCTAGGGTAGTAGCCCCAATACAGCGCAATTCTCCTCTAGCTAACATAGGCTTGAGTATGTTGCCTGCATCCATTGAACCTTGAGCTGCACCTGCACCCACAACGGTATGGATTTCATCGATAAACAAGATAATGTTGCCTTGAGATTCGGTAACCTCTTTAAGGACGGCTTTGAGGCGTTCTTCAAACTCACCTCTTAGCTTTGCACCAGCGATTAATGCACCCATATCTAAAGCCACAACAGTGCGATCGCGCAAAGACTCAGGCACGTCACGATTGATAATTCTTTGTGCCAATCCTTCGACAATGGCGGTTTTACCAACTCCAGGCTCACCAATGAGTACAGGGTTATTTTTGGTACGACGAGATAATATTTGAATGGTACGGCGAATTTCTTCATCACGACCAATGACAGGATCTAATTTACCCTCTCTGGCAAGTTGAGTTAGCTCTCGCCCATACTTTTCTAGGGCATCATACTTTCCTTCAGGATTTTGATCCGTCACTTTTTGCTTTCCACGCACCTGTTTAATAATTTCTTTAAGTTGTTTTTCGCTTAAGCCAACCTCTTGTAGTAGTTTACGTCCAAAGCGATCATCTTGGGCAAAACCTAAAACTAAATGCTCAATGGAAATATAATCGTCATCAAATTCAGTACGATATTTTTCCGAGCGATCTAACAAACTGTCTAAACTACGTCCTAAAAAAACGCTACCGTTAGCATTGCTTACTTTTGGCTGACTATTGATAAACTGGTCAACTTTATTACGCAATAGCTGCACGCTGACATCAGCCTTGTTGAAAATACTGCTGGCTAATCCTTCTTCTTCAATTAAAGATTTAAACAGGTGTTCTGTTTCTACCTGTTGTTGTTGACTTTGTTTAGCGATGTCTTGAACATTGGCGATCGCCTGCCAAGCCTTGGCGGTAAATTTTTGCGGGTTGTTTGGTTGCATATTTTTCTTCTCGCTTAACTAGGGGATAAAAACTTTACTCTAATAATTTGATTTATTGCTGAAAAATATATGCCTAATCTAACTATATCTAGGAGAGATTGGGCTTAAAAGTTCGTTGTCTATAGGTAGATTAAGATTTAGAAACTCTATCCTTTGATTTAATGTAATTGTAGCGAGAACAAAAGCACGTAGTTAGGTAGGATACCCCAACCGCCCGATTCTGGTTTTCCCAGTTTTAGTTTTAAAAGCTATAAAGTTATGGCGATCGCCATGTTTAAATTTCTCGATCTTGCTTTAAACAATGGTTTGGACAAAAATTGATTGTTAAGGAAATAATAGGTGTTTGACTCTTGTTGGAAATTAAGATGGCTAACGGTAAATTGGGTTTTTAAAGTTGCCTCAACCGTCCCAACTGCTCTTACTGGTATAGCAGGATGAGGCTGTGCTAGGACGCTCCCTGCGGGGGATACCCCTTGGTTACTTACGAGCAATTAAATTTTCCTAACCAATTAACGTACTGCAATATCTAAAATTCTTCATAACTCTGTACAAGCTGAGACTAAAAAATTAGGCTTTGGTAAATCCAGGTATGATTTTTGAGGTTTACAGATCAAAGCGTGAATTTAAAAAGCTAAGAACTAATAGCTACAAACAAAAATACTTTGTACGTTATACGTTAAATTACCAACGCCAAAAATTGCTTATCGTATACTTTCAGTGACCTCACCATCACTAGATGATTCGAGAGTTTTGTCTGTCAAATACCTTTTAGCAGCTGCATCATTTTTAAGATAGGCATCCCAAAACGCTAAGCTACCAACTTTGACATAGCCAAATATCGCCTTTTGATCGCCACTGCCAAATTTTTGTTCAACACGACGCTTTATCAGTTGTTCACGAATTCGTTCCCTTAGTTTTCCTCCAGCATTACTATTATTGCCCCGATCGTCATTCCGATTATTATTGCCCCGATTATTATTGTTATTAGCAGATGAAGGAACTGCCCCTTCCTCGCCTGTTAAGCGACCACTAAATGAAAGATGATTGGCATCTTGGATAAATAGCAGGTATTTATCCCCTGGGGGAACAAATTTAAATGGCTCTTGTCGCCAATCTGGCCCTTCTCCTGTGGTTGCCCCCATGTCTTTGCTACCAGTCATAAACATAGCGGGTAAGGTCATTGATTTCCAAGACGAGTCATTCAGACCTTGTTGTCCTCTGCCTTGAGGAGAAAGCATTAGTAAAGCCTTGACGCGCTTATCAGCATAACTTTGATTTTTAGGGCCGTTGGGAATATTAATAGTTGCTCCTCCTATTAATTGAGTAGTATAAGCACCGTATGAATGACCACCTACTCCAATATGCTGAGCATCGAGTTTTCCCCGCAGTTCAGGTGCTTGGTTCGTTATCTCATCTAGCGAATCAATAATCTGAGAAATATCTGCTGCCCGTTCTTTCCAGGCTTGAGGAGTTTTCAGAGTATAATCAACCAATTCATCTTTATTTTCTGGAGTAAATTGCCCACCAGGTAGAAAAACAGAGTCAGCATGAGTCGGGTGTATAACAACATATCCATTGCTTGCCCAAAAACTACCTAAGAGGGAATAAAAATCTTTTGAGCCTGCTGCGCCATGAGAAAAGATAATAACGGGGAATTTTCCTTGCGCCTGAGGATAATAAACTTTGAGAGGTAATTTTCTACCGCTGGGAGTAGTTAGAGAAAGGTTATCTGCATTTTCAACTTGATATTTAGCAGACTCTGGTTGGTATCTAGAGGTGGAAGCCATATATTTTACATCGGTAGGATGAGAGTTTGAATTAGTAGAATTAGAGTGCAAAGCAGAATTGTCAGAATCAGCTAGGGTAGGACTAGGACTACTGAGAGTTGCAGAGGAACAAGCAGTTAAACTACCAAAAAGCAACAGTAATATGGGGAGAGAAAGATAAGATTTGCGTTGCGCAATCGATTTAAATAAAGGTTTCATACTAAATCCTGTTGGGATATGTTATTTAAAAGCTGTATGAAGGCAGAAGACACAAGGTTTAAAAGCTGTTTGAGATCCTAAGTTTTAAAGTAGGTTTTCAGATTTTAGATATAATACCATTTCTCAAAAGTAGCTAGATAGATAGAAATAATCTTTTCCCCCTTTGCTCTCCTGCTCCTTCGCCAGATGCGGACAAGTCCTTTCTCTGCGATGGTATAAATTGCAACCATAAGCCAGCTGATGTACCTGCTGCTTGTTATGGCAATAATTTTGCCATTCTGACGTAGATTTGGCGATTTTTATCATTGAATGGCAATCTGCCATGGAGCAATCTGGTATTGTCGATCATCGCCACATCACCTTTCTGCCAGGGAATTGGTATTGCTAAACGCTGCGTAACTGTTCTTAAATCTTCCTTTACTTCTTCAGGAATTTCCTTGCCATTTTCGAGTCTTACCAAATTGTAAGTTAGTCCCAGGCTCTCAATCTCTAAAACTGGTAAAATATTGTTGAGAAATAGATAACTCTTTTCCGAGAAATTTTCGACAAAAGCAGAGCAGATATATTCAGTTGTAATGGATTGATCGCAGTTAGCAGTAAAACTCAGTCCACTCTGTCGGCAGGCAGTTTCGGCAGTTTCTAGTTTTTCGGTTTGATAAATTTTTTGCCAGAATCCATTGGGATAATTTCTGACATACTTTAAACGTTGAGAGTGAAATAATTTTTGAGTTTCTTGACTCAATTCTTCATATATTTGACGAGCATCATAAACTGTTGTTTGTCCTCCCTGGTCTGCTGGCGTTGCACAGTAAAACCAGAGTAGATCTGGTCGAGAATTCACATAGTACATTTCGCCGTGTGCTGGTACTAGATGAAGGTCGTTTCCCGTAACTGATAAAAGGGTTGCATTGTCGTTAATTGTCTCACGGCTATAAGCTCCGCCACTGTAACCAATAAATTTATGACTAAAGCGATCGCTAAATTTAGTGAACGCTTCGGTATCTAGATTGAATCCACGGAAAAAAACAAAATGAAAATTATCTAATAATTCAGTAATTTTGTCTCGATTAAGGTCAAATATAGAATCTTTCTTATCACTACTGATAACAATTCCAAAGGTTTTTGTAAAAGGTGTATGTGTAAGAGTCAGCATCAAACCTCCAATATAAGATAAACAAATAGCTTCTCGATCATCAGAGGCGATCGCCTACACTGACAATTAATTGAGCCTGAATAACCAGCTATATCGCAGTATGTTGACTGGTTAGCGGTGCGACCCCGCATCGCCGACAGGCGCAAGACAAAGGCTTTAGCCGCATGTACGCGCACCAAGACAGGACAGAAAAATGAACTGCTCGTAAGTAACAAGTGTCCTAATATAAGTACGTATTGCTACATACTCAAGGGTTACGGAAAAATGCTGCGAAATAAACTCAAAGAGACAATTGAAATGACAAATAATAACCTTTGGTAAATGTTGTATGTATTGGTAATTTTGTTTACTAGAGAAAGACCAAATAATCCAGTAAAAGTTAAGGCGATTTTTATGGTCTGAGTGCTATTTTATTGTTTTTGAGACGATCTTCTCCATGTAATAAGACACATCCCCACTTACTCAGGTCGAAAGTTAGCCCATAATGTTCTATTTTATTTTCAGGCAAGAAGTGATGGTAAGCCTTTACATTATCTTGAATAATACGACAATTAATTGCTAGTCGAGATTTATCAGTAGTATTTGGGGGAGAGCCATGCATAGTGCGTTGAGTAAATATAAAAAACTCCCCTGGTTTACACTCCATGTTTACTATGTCTTTGGTGTCAAAGGCAACCTCTCGTTTGAGATTATATCCAAAGAATCCTTGCTGATCGAATCCATACTTATCATCCCCCTTAACTTCTTCATCGGTTTTGATGACGGGAGCTAATTCGCGGTGAGTTCCTGGAACGAGCTGCACGCAACCATTTTTTAGATTGGCTTCATCAATAGCAATCCAGACTGTTAGCTGAAATAATGAATTAGAGTCTGGTGGCTCAAGAATAGGATGGTCAACAAACTCTTTAAATACATTGGTTTGATGCCAAGCTGTTTCTGGAGCTCCAGGGGGTTTGAAAAAAAAGTTTGAACGCCAGATATATAAATCTTCTCCCAAAATTTGAGCAGCACGCTCGGCGATCGCTGGATGGGTGATTAAATCATAAATAACCCTGCGGTCAAGGTGGCGATCCCTTCCTGTATCAAAACCATAAATATCAGAAGGTGTATTTATCACTTCCGAATTGATCTTAGCTCTAATTTTTGCCATTTCATCTGGCTTGCACAGTTGAAAAATTTCAGTAAAACCTTTTTTGTGGAATGAGTCTAACTGAGCCTGTGTTAATTGATATTTGCCTGTTTGCGTTTCAATGCTCACAATTTTTCTCCCAAAGCTTAAATTGCATAGTACTATATTTCATTTTGATATACAAGATTTAAGCTTAATTTTAGGATCAATTCTTAAAATTAACTTAGGACTTAGAAAAGGTTAACAATGGCATAAATGTACTAAGAAATGATGATATTAGCACGACTGACTACTTTTGAAGAGCTATTAATGTTTTAAAAATATAAATTTGTTATGTAGTCAAAAATTCAATTTGTTTTTCTAAAGCACATGAATACATCCACAGGTCAAGAAAGCAGCTTTCATTAAATCGATTATTCTGAGTAGCTAATGCCAATTCCAATCCTAAATATTCAGCTTTATTATTTGCAAGTTTACTTAATTGTGGTATTTCATCAATAAGATCCATCGCTTCTTGAAAATGAGTCATAGCGATTAAAACATCTGCCAGACCACGCTTGGCATCAACAGAAAGTGGATTTAATTTGAGAGCCGTTTTAAAGGCTTGTTCAGCTAAAGGAAATTCTTTTAGAGCCAAGTATATATGACCTAACCAGATATATCCTAGTAACATTTTTGGCTTAATCTTAAGAGCAGTTTCTAGACAAATTAAAGCTTCCTTGAAATATGCTTTTTCTCTATATATTTGCGCTAATAAAATGTATGCAGCAACTTCTTCAGAATCCAGTGATAAAACTTTATTAAAGTAAGTGATGGCTGTTTCATGCTGACAACGCTTCATAAAAACTCGCCCAAGTCCCATATGAACGGGAACAAACTCAGGCTCTATTTCAAGTGCTATTTTGAACTGTTCCAAAGCATCATTAAATCTTCTCATATTGAGAAAGCAATTGCCAATATTTACATAACCTATAGTATTTAAAGGATCTAGTTGACAAAGCGTATTATAGTGTTCTGTAGCTTCATCATATCTCTGTCGGAGATAATAAATATTTCCTAGTGCTAAATTAATGTATACCGATGTTTTGTGAGTCAAAGATTCTTTATTATCATAAACATCGAGAAGCTCAGATAATGCTTCATCAAAACGTCCTTGTACCGACAGGCTATAACTCAACTGTAACTTTTTAAAGTTATCTACATCTGATATTGTTCTATTTCTAAATTTAAATTTTCTCATAGCTGACTACAGTTTTAAAGTGAAAAATTGTATTAGACCTTTTTTTAATCCAAAACTACCATCTCTAAGATTAATTGAAATGACTATAAAATAAAAATGTAAAAAATATTTTTTGCACTTAACTTTTATCTTTTATATTTATTTAATAGATAACCATGTTCCCTCAGATTCATCTTTTTCATTGGCAATCTTGTTAAGATATATCTGACCTAAATTATCCTTTTTTAAGTATAAATTCCAAAATGCAAGACTAAGATTTTGAACTTTTTCAGATATTATTATTTCGAGATCATCACGTCTTAAATTTGAATTGAGCTGCCCTTTAAAGTCTGAATCACATTTAATATTAGATGGTTTGGGCAACATTTTTTCAAGTCCTCTTCCGTTAAAGGAAAAATGTTCTGCTCCTTCCAAGAGGACAAAATATTTATCTTTAGGCGGTGCAAAATCAAAAGGTTCTCTGCGCCACTGCGCCCCTTTTCCAGCAAAGTTCTTGTCGAGCGTTCCTGTTATGATCATAAACGGTAGTGTCATCGAATCCCATGATGATTCGTTTAAACCTTGTTGTCCTTTACCTTGAGGCGAAAGCAAAACTAGAGAACTGATGCGTTGATCCAGAAAACTTTTTTTTTCAGGAAACCCAGGAATATTGATTTTTGCTCCTCCTAAAAGTTGAGCGGTATAAGCCCCAAAAGAATGACCTGCAACTCCAATATTCTCAATATCCAACTTTCCTATTAACCTAGTATCTTTTTCTCCTAAACAGGATAGAGAATCAATAATCAAAGAAATCTCCGAAGTTCGCTTAATCCATAATTTATGATCGGTTAAAACCTGACCCATAAGTTTCAAAAAGCTTCTTTTCTTGCCTTTTTCTGCTTTCTCTGGATCTACATCCCTGTGAAACGGATGAACGCATATATATCCATGACTAGACCAAAAGTAGCCTAAATATCTATAAGAATCTTCTGAAGCTCCTGCTCCATGAGAAAAAATAATTACTGGAAAAGTTCCCGAGCCTTTACAAGAATATATTTTGAGAGGAAGACAATCATGGTCATTTATTTCAAGCCAGAGGCGATCAATTTCTTCGACCTCATAAGAACCATATTTTATTGACATACTGGATAAATTAGATATTTCTCTGATTAAGCTTAATAATTAACAAAAGATAGAGATAAAAAGGTGAGAATTAAGCCTTGATTGAGAAAAATTGAGAAAAAGCGATCGCCTTCGCCAACTACTGCCAATTTTTGACATTTCTTGCCTCAACATTTTCAAAAATTTAATAAAGCCTATAAAATCAGGTTAAGATCATAGCCAAGTTCTTGAGCCATTGTCACAGTCTCTTGACTCAGATACTCTTCACTGTAGGATTTTTTCCAGGCATCGGCTGCACTAGATTCAATTCCCTGTCTCAAATGAAATTTAAGATCTCCACTCATTTCTGACACTTGGGTAACGCCATCTGTCATACGTTGTTTTTTCTCTTTGTAGGGTTCGAGCATATCAGACTCAAGTTCAATATTCATGAACCGACATAACCGACTAAGACTTTGTTCTGGTATCCGAACGAGATCCTCAAATTTGACTTGAATTTGTCGTTGATTCGGTATCTCTTTTAAGAATTTGCAGATGTTCTTTTGGCTAATCAGCCAAGTTAATTCTGCAATTTCTGTCCGTTCCAAGTCAATATTTTTCATGATCGGTAATATTTTCTCCAACTTAGCTTCTGTGTAGGAAGAAATCATGCCACAGGGATGACGTAGAAGATGAATATATAAAGGGCGTTCAAAGATTTCTTCGGCTTGTCTTAGAATATCTATGTGAGATGGATAAGTAGGAGTTTTGTCTACAAGGGTCTGATTAACTAGCAACTGCTGCAAAATTTTATAAAATTCTGGCGTACTTAAATTTTGTCTTTCATATTGCTCAATGAAGTCCTGAGCTTCTTCGGCACTGATCTTTTTAAGCTCCATAACGGCGCGTATTGCTCCTTTTAAAAGATGACCGTTAGTATCATCGCTAAGAGCAAGTTTTCGCTGTGCAAGAGTTTGGTAAGAAAGCAAGTGTAGCTCTGGGGGAGAAAAAAGTTGAGAATGTCCAGCAAACATTACTCTTAGCAAAGTAGAACCAGAACGAGGAGGGGAAAGAATAAAAATAGCTTGAGGATTTTTATTGACTGTATTGGGAGAAATAGATTTGTAAGGTAAGGCTGTCTGAAGCTGATTAATTCGGGTCTCAATAGCTTGGGAAAATTTAGCCATTTTCTCCGTATCAATATGAGTTTTGACAATATCTAGATTGTTAGTTTTTTTCTTCGGAATCGGACTATCGACAATTTGCTGGCTATTGGAGTTGAGCTGGTGTTCTATAAACTCGGTAAGCTGCAAAATACTCAGGTCATCAATATATTCGCCATCTTGCAAAAGTAGATTTTGAAAGCCAATTTTTTGTTGAAATTCATCTTCGATAACTACTACTAAACGGACAAAATCAAGAGAGCCAAATTGAAGATCTTCAATTAATTGGGTTTGCAAAGTTACACTATCGTCAATATCGAGATCCCAATCTTCTGTAAATTCATCAACAATAGCAATAGTCTGTTCCTGAATTTGAGTTGAGGAAAGCTGCATAGGTGTAAATCTCTAGTTATAAAAATTTTTACTGATTGACATATCTAATTTTGGAAGAACTATACCAGTAAAATCTCAAATTTCAAAGTCTTAATTATTTTCCCAAAGAAAACCTAGCTTGTTCTCCTATCTCCTATTCAATGACAAATGACGCGATCGCCTTTTTAAACAATTTTTAAAAATCTCTAAGTTTATTCAAATTCCCTGCCAAACTTCTAGACCTCCATCTGGATTAGGCTCATATGTCCATTTGCCATTATTTTGAACTGCAACTTTAGGACCAAAAGGATTGGCAGTGCCGATAAATAGACCGTATGGCGTAGAAACAATATTTCTCACACCATAGTTGTAATAATTCCCAAATCCTTGTCGAGTGACTGGAAGCCAGTTTTCACCATCACTAGTTCTCCACAACTCAAATCCTGCTTGATTTTCGAGTATATTTTCAACTCCAACTTTCTCGATAATATTAATTGCTTTTTGAGGTTTATCATCTAGAGAAATATATCTCATAAATACACTCCATTCCATAGTACCCACATATAACCAGCCATTATGAACGCCCATTTTCCAGATATAGCCATTGCAAACATTGCCAAAACCTGCTGGCAATCCGCTTATTGGTCGCCGACCATCGGGACGAATATCTCCAACTATCAAATCCCATGAACCATCATGATTGATCCGAATAATTTCGCCTCCAGCAGGACCAATCTCATTAACTTGGTCGTATCCACCATTTTGAATGCCAGTTCCAATATAAAGTGCCTTCTTAAAGACCGACATACTAGTTGTAATTTCATTTAAACTGCCACGACCTGCACCCTGGTTAATACACTGTTCCCATTTGTAGGGTGGCTTGCCTTCTGCTTTAGTTCGCCAAACCTGCATACCGCTTATATTGACAGTTCCTGCATATAAATGATCGCCAAATCCCTTCATTTCAAAAATAGTTAAGTTATTTGGGTCGCCAAAACTCGACTCGCTTACAGGTTGCCAATTTTCTTTAATTGGATCTGGATTTTCTAATACAACCGTGGCATGAGACATATTAGGATCCCCAAACGTTCCCGTGGGAGCTGTAAATAATCTTCCTTTGAAAGGAACTAGTACGCGAAAGCTTGAAACAGGTAAATCAATTTTAGAAGACGGAAAAAATGACTTTCCATCCTCTGAACGCAGAATTTGTGGTCCATCTCCCCGTAATCGCGCCCAGTTGCTCACATAGAGAGCTGGTTTTTGATCGGAGATACCGCGAAACACGGTCATACATCGATAGCCAACTTCTCGACTCAACTCATCTCCAGTTTTGCCAACAATAATCGGTGCTTGAAATACTCTTTCCCATGTTTTTTGTAGGGGGTCAAACCGCCAAATTTCTGCTCTTGCTTGCAGATATTCAAACTCTTTTGAATGCATTGCATAGGGGCATTCAACTGGCCATACGCCAATGGCTACTTTTTTTTTCCACTTATTAAATCGAATTAGGCATAAATTGGCGCGAGTCGTTCCTACGTAAAGGTGTTTGCCAAACCAAGTCATTGAATGGGCATACGCATTATTGCCATCTCCAAAGCCGTTTTCACAAACTTTATGAAAGTGAGACGTGTTTAATCCTGGTTTCATCTAGTGGGCATGATTGTACTTTTTTACTCATCCGAGAAAAAACTCTCTTTGATTAAATATGGGAATTAAATCCTAAATATACACTATGTGTTGACTATAGTTCAGATAAAATTTAGATAAAGAGCTAAGAGCTAATAGCTGATAGCTACGAGCAGACATACTTTGTGCTTCATACATCAAATTACCAACGCCTTTTTCTGCAAGGCTTTTAAAAGTTTGTTGAACTGCTTATGTCTATCCTAACTGTTGTTGAAAATGCTAAGATGCCTTCATTGCGATCGCTTTAGTTGAAAAATTATTATGTCTAAAGATACGGCACTAGCATTACAGTGCGCTAGCCCCCAAGAAGATATACTACTTGTTAAAAAGCTTTTAGAATATAGATATCGAATGCTTGGGGCTGTATTAGATGAAACTCATCAGTCGCTTAAAATACTCCTAGATCTTGAAGAGCTTGACGACGAGAATAATCCTTTAATCAATTACCCTGATACTGAGCTGCCATTTTTTATTAATAATCTTTCTCCATCTTTACTTGACTTTATTCAAACAGATGTAGACTATGCTAGCGAAAGTGCAGATTCAAAGGAAAAGCTATGTGAAAAGCTTCGTTCTCAAAGTTCGGTAATTATAAATTTAAGGCGATATATTAAGCTGCAAATTGCTGCAACAGTGGCGACGCTGAAAGAAATAGAGCAATCTTCACTGAATTGAGATTGACATTAAGCATTAAGATTTATTGCTCAAAAACTTGCTGTATTACCCTGACGGTGGCAAGCTGAAACCATCTTCAGCAAAAGAATGTGGCGATAATTATATTCCGAATTTTTACGCATATTGACTAGTCGCACTCTCTCCCCTAATTCTGAGACAATCAAAACTAAGTTTTTAATATTTAAACGCCATTTTCTATCCAAATATCTAAACTTATTCCGTTAATCTAATTTAGGAGAAAATACATAATGAAGTTAGCTTACTGGATGTATGCAGGCCCAGCACACATCGGCACTTTACGCATTGCTAGTTCTTTTAAAAATGTTCACGCTATTATGCACGCTCCTTTGGGAGATGATTATTTTAACGTCATGCGATCGATGCTAGAAAGAGAGCGTAACTTTACCCCCGTTACCGCCAGCATTGTAGACAGAAATGTTTTGGCACGGGGTTCACAAGAAAAAGTAGTAGATAATATTACCCGTAAAGATCGAGAAGAACGTCCAGATCTGATTGTGCTTACTCCTACCTGCACCTCTAGTATTTTGCAGGAAGACTTACAAAACTTTGTTAGCCGTGCCTCAATGGATACCCAAGGGGACGTGATGCTGGCTGATGTAAACCACTATCGCTACAATGAGTTACAGGCAGCCGATCGCACTTTGCATCAGGTAGTTAAGTTTTATCTGGAAAAAGCACGTAAAAAAGAGGAATTGCCCACAGCTAAAACTGAAAAACCCTCGGTAAATATTATCGGTATTTCTACCCTAGGTTTTCATAACCAGCATGATTGCACTGAGTTAAAACGCTTAATGGCGGACTTGGGAATTGAGGTAAACGAAGTTATTCCTGATGGTGCTTCGGTACATAATCTTAAGAATTTACCCCGTGCCTGGTTTAATCTTGTTCCCTATCGCGAGTTGGGCATGATGACGGCGGAATACTTAGAGTCTGAGTTTTCTATGCCCTGTGTAGACATTGCGCCGATGGGTGTAGTCGAGACTGCCCGCTGTATTCGCAAAATCCAGCAGGTAGTTAATGCTCAGGGTGCAGAAGTAGACTACGAAAAATATATTAATAACCAAACTCTCTATGTATCTCAAGCAGCCTGGTTTTCTCGTTCAATTGACTGTCAAAACCTGACAGGTAAAAAAGCGGTGGTGTTTGGCGATAACACCCATGCAGCAGCTATGACTAAGATTCTAGCCAGAGAAATGGGGATTCAGGTTGTCTTGGCTGGTACTTATTGTAAGTATGACGAGGATTGGTTTAGAGAACAGGTAAGCGAATATTGCGACGAAGTTTTAATTAGTGATGACAATGGTGCAATTGGCGATGCGATCGCTCGTCACGAACCTTCAGCTATTTTTGGGACACAGATGGAACGCCATGTAGGTAAACGTTTAGACATTCCCTGTGGCGTAATTGCGGCACCAATTCACATTCAGAACTTCCCCATTGGCTACAAGCCATTTATGGGTTACGAAGGAACTAATCAAATTGCTGATTTGGTTTATAACTCTTTCACTTTGGGTATGGAAGATCACCTCTTAGAAATCTTTGGCGGACACGATACCAAAGAAGTTATTACCAAAGGTATTTCGGCTGATTCAGATTTAAACTGGGATAAAGAAGCCAAGGTAGAACTAGGTAAAATTCCTGGTTTTGTACGAGGTAAGGTCAAACGCAATACCGAAAAGTTTGCCCGCGATCGCAATTTATCAGAAATTACTTTAGAAGTAATGTATGCTGCTAAAGAATCTGTCGGCGCATAGACAGTTATAGGTCAGCAGTTAATTTGACGTAAATTTAAAATAGAATTGTAGACGAAACCTAAATACGTTGTTTCGTCTACAATTTAAAAAGCTGACGGCTAATAGCTGAAAGCCGAAAGCTTATTAAAAATCTTGACAAAATTAAAATAACTCAAGAGAATAAGAGATTGGGCACTCAATACCTGCTCGGATCGGGTTTTTAAATAAACGCCAAGGTTAGAAACTAGGTATTGCGATTGAAGTTTCAGTCGCCTTTAGTTTGACATGGCTACCCTTACGGCAATATCACAATAGATAAATTTTATGACTTACGCAATTGTTGAAATCGGCGGTACACAAATTCAGGTTGAACCTGGTCGTTTTTACGATATTAATTTACTAGCTGCCGATCCTGAATCTAGCTACACCATAGACAAAGTTTTATTGGTAAACAACGACAACGAAGTTACTGTTGGTCGTCCTTTGATTGAAGGTGCTACCGTAGAAGGTACTGTAATGCGTCATAGACGAGGCAAAAAAGTCATTGTCTATAAAATGCAGCCTAAAAAGAAAACTCGCAAAAAGCGTGGTCATCGTCAAGAATTAACTCGCTTGATGATTGATTCTATTAGTTTGAATGGTTCAACTATTGCTAAAGCTGAAGTAGAAGCATCAGAAGTAGAAGCATCAGAAGTAGAAGCAGCTACGGCAGAGTAAACAGGCATTAATTTATCAGCAAAATTCACAGAGGAAGATAAAATGGCTCATAAGAAAGGAACGGGTAGTACTCGTAATGGTCGTGATTCTAATTCTAAACGCCTTGGCGTTAAGCGTTATGGTGGTCAAGAAGTTACAGCAGGAAGTATTATAGTTCGCCAAAGAGGAACTAAATTTCATCCTGGTAATAATGTAGGACGTGGTAAAGATGATACTTTGTATTCTTTAGTCCACGGCGTTGTCAAGTTTGAATTTAGAAAAAGAGGACAAAAAAAGGTCAGCGTTTACCCTGCTGCTGAAGTTGCAGCATAAGTAAATCGTTTCGATCTAACTAATTTTTAAATAAACAGCACTCATTTATATGAGTGTTTTTTTTATGGAGTTAAACTAGAATCAATCATTAAAAGTAAGTTTCAGGGTTCTGTCTAATGTACCAACCAGAAGATAATTTTGATCGAGATCTGCCTAAAAACTCTAACTCTAATAAAAATACAGATAATATAGATGCCAATTTATCAGCCAAAAACGTTGCAGTTCGCAAAAAACAGTTAGAGAAAATTTTTATTAAATTGATTGCTATTGGACTTGCATTGGGAGCAGTTTTAGGGGTAGGTACATATTTTCTACTAAACAAGCTGGGTTTGACAAAAAAACCTCACCAAATAAAACAGGAAAAGCAAGAAAATAAATTAGATAGCTATAACGAAATACAATATTTTCCTCACACACCAAAGTCTTTTTCTTTTAAAAAATAGAATGACCAACGGGCGGAGTAATCTCTGACTACATTTAAGCTCTCAAATATTTGATTGATTTTGTTGTGACTTGATGCAAAAAATTGAGTGATATACAGTTTTAAATCATAGCAGTTAAGAAAAGGAGATTATGTCATGTTTTTGTGACATAATCTCCTTTTCATTGGGAGCAGTCTCAGCAAATGTCATGTTTACATGATAAAAAAGAAGCTAAAGTCTAATAAACTCGTTATTCATTTAGTTTTTGCTGGTTCTATCTTGATCCCCTGACTTAATTTGTTGCTATAACATATTTAAGTGGTTAAGACCTTTCCCACCCACGTACAAATAAATAAGAATATTAAGTAGACGAAAATTAAGGTTGAAAGACTGACGAAATTCTAATTTCTCTGTCTTAAATATGGCTGTAAGCAGCTAAACACCGTCTAACTAATCGGAGGCTGTAAGTCAATGGCGAAAGAACGACCACCATTAGAAGAAATGACCTTGAGGCAGCTTAGAAAAGTTGCCAGCGAATATAAAATATCCCGTTATAGCAGAATGCGTAAAGCACAACTGCTAACTTCTATCAAAGAAGCAATTAATAAAACAGAACCAGAAAAATTCTCTCAAAATCAATCAGCCACCCAGGAGGAACAACAAGTGAAAGCTACGAAATTTGAAGTCGGTCAAGAAGATAATTTAAGGGAAAGCCTTGCTTCTGTCGATCAAGATTTGGGAGAGCTTCCTGACGGTTATGGAGACAGCCGTATTGTGTTGATGCCTCGCGATCCACAGTGGGCTTATGCTTACTGGGACGTTCCTAATGTTCACAAAGAAGAGTTGCGTCGCCAAGGCGGGCAACAGCTAGCTTTGCGTATCTATGATGTGACAGATATTGAGATCAACAGTCAAGCACCCCATAGCGTACAGGAATATCTCTGTGATGAGATGGCAAGAGAATGGTATTTGCCTATTCCCGTAAGCGATCGCGATTATGTTGCCGACATTGGCTATCGCTGTGCTGATGGTCGCTGGCTGGTATTAGCTCGCTCTGCTTCGGTAAGCATTCCTCCTGTCTATCCTTCTGATTGGATTGAGGATGCTTTTATTACCGTAGACTGGCAGGACGATATCAAAGGTAAGACCCTTTATGAGCTTGTGCCTCCTGCTAAGAAGCAGACCGCAAGTACAAATACAAATATGAATGCTCCCGAAGGCGATCGCCTTTACAACGCTGTCTTCGGCATGACTCAATCCACCGAATCTATGCGGATGGCAGGTTCTTTGTTTGGTTCAATGCAGCAAACCCCTGAATCAGCGGTTAGCTCCTATGTATTCCCTTCTGGTGCAGGAATGTGGGCTTTACCAACTGCTTCTGGACAAAATATGTCTGGTGCAGGTTTCTCTGGAGATATTGCTGCTCGTCCTCGTCAATTTTGGCTAGTGGCTGATGCCGAACTTATTGTTTATGGTGCAACAGAGCCTGATGCAACGGTAACTATTGGCGATCGCCAAATTAAACTTAATTCTGACGGCACTTTCCGCTTCCAGATGTCTTTCCAAGATGGTGTTATTGACTATCCTATCAAGGCAGTAGCGGTTGATGGTGAGCAAACTCGTTCAATTCATATGAACTTTGAACGTGAAACTACTTCTCGCAATACCAATACTAAAGCTGAAGCGGTCGAAGAATGGTTTGCTTAAATCAATCTAAGTTCGAGTTAAGCAGATTGGGATAAAAACCAATTTTTAGGGCAGGTACGCTAAAAAAAGTTGTTTTGAGCATACTTGCCCTTTTTACGATCTCGAACTCAGTGAATATTAGTAAATCCAATCTTGAGCGAATTACAGCAATTTTCAACAGCGTGGTTGGATATGCCGACGCAGGTTCGGCATCCGCCACGCTCAATTGGGTAGACTACGTTCGAGATTAACTGGTTTTTAGCTATTAGCTATTAGCTTTTCAGATTAAACTTTTGTGTTCTACTCAACCCAAAAGCGCAATATATCAAATCCGATTATCAAAACATACTTTAAATATGAGTTTGCAAACAGGCTAAACATCCTGACTTCTGACTTAAAACCAGTCAATCACGAGGAAATTAATTGGAATGACTATACAAATCACTGATTCAAGCTGCTTTAGTTGATTGGTCAGAATTGAGCATCTTTTTGGCACTAGATACTTCTCTATTTTGGGATGAATATTGTTTAATACGCCTAAGTGTAATTCATCGAGAAAGGCTTTAGCCGCATCTGAGAGCATTACCCCTAGTTTAGAGAGTGATGAGACATGACAGTGCCAGTGTTGCATTTGCCGATTATCGAGAAATGAATCATTCAACAAGCACAGGTAAGATTACCAGGGTCAGTAAAGGTAATTCTCCTGGCAGATAGATGGTTTGTACACACGGAACTGATTTCGTAAGTTTTGTCAGTCAACCAGGTATTTAGTTTTTTACTGTAATATAATATTGCAAAAATTAAATTACGATGTGCCTGAAACAGGCAAGAATAAGCATATTAAACGTAAATTGATATAGTTATTTATTAAGGAGTTAAAAATTGATGACCAATACGCAAACTAGGAAAGCCGATCATCTGCGTATTTGTCTGGAGGAAGATGTTCAGTTTCGTAATTTAACTAATGGATTAGATAAATATCGTTTTGAACACTCCTGTTTACCTGAAATTAACTTAAGCGAAGTTGATTTAAGTCTAAAATTTCTCGGTAAAACTTTAAATGCACCCATACTAATCTCTTCCATGACGGGAGGAACAGAACAGGCAAAAATGATTAACTCTCGTTTAGCCATAGCAGCCCAAAAACACGGTTTGGCGATGGGGGTTGGTTCACAACGGATTGCAGTAGAAAATCCTGATGTAGCGCATACTTTCGACGTGCGATCGCTTGCTCCTGATGCTATACTGTTTGCTAACTTGGGCGCGGTACAGCTTAATTATACCTATGGCATTGAGCAGTGTTTGAGAGTCGTAGATATTTTAAAAGCTGATGCGCTGATTCTGCATCTTAACCCTTTACAAGAATGTATCCAACCCAGCGGCGATACGAAATTTAGAGGTTTGTTAGCCAAAATAAAACAGCTATGTCAGCAAATAAGCGTACCCGTAATTGCTAAAGAAGTTGGCAACGGTATATCTGCAACCATGACAACGAAGCTAATTGAAGCAGGGATAGATGTCATTGATGTAGCAGGTGCAGGAGGAACATCCTGGGCAAAAGTAGAAAGCGAAAGAGCAGAAACCAATTTACAGTGGAGATTAGGCAGAACCTTTGCCGACTGGGGGATTTCCACTGCCGACTGTATTGTCCAAATTCGCCAACAATATTCAGACTTACCTCTAATTGCTTCGGGAGGCTTACGAGATGGTATGGAAGTGGCAAAAGCGCTCGCCTTAGGGGCAGATTTGGCAGGATTAGCCTTTCCTTTTCTTCAGGTTGCATCCGAATCAGAATCAGCCATAGACGAGTTAATTGAATTATTGATTGCTGAAATTAAAACAGTTATGTTTTGTACGGGAAATGTTAATTTATCACAGTTAAAGCGATCGCCATCTTTGATGAAAATTAGGTAAGTAAAATAATTAAATCATCTACAATTGAAGAAAAACTAGATTTTTGCTTTCCATAGCGACTCAACTTAGTTGTTGTTGTTTTGATATCCCAAACTGAGTTGTCCAGGGGCAAGATAAATTTCTGTAGTTGCTCCAGGCGATCGCAATTTTACTTTTAACTTACCGTCTGTAGTTACTCCCATTACTTCCCCAGAACAGTTATTCACTGTTACTTGTTTGCCTAAGCTATTGAGTATTGTAAGATAATCAGCTAATAATTGCTCAATTCCTACTGCTAAATAATATTGATATCCGAAGACGATTCCGTAAGCAGTAATTGCTGCTAATTCTTCTAGAGATGCAATGTTTGGCTGGGGTTTATTTTGATAACAAGACTTAAGATTAATACCAACATCAGGAACATAATTACACCAATTGATTCCCACTCCCACAACTGCTTTGGCTATTTTATTTTGCAAGTTACGAGTTTCAATTTTTATCCCGCCTAACTTACGCTGATTTAAAATCAAATCATTCGACCATTTAATAGTTACTGGTAACTCATGATGTCGTAAAACCGTCGCAATTCCCCAGGCTGTCGCCATTACTAAATGAGGATTGTTTTGAATGTTTAAATCTAGATCTAGAGCAACAGATAAATATAGTCCACCTTCTGTTGAAACCCAATTTTTACCCCATTGTCCTCTGCCTGCGGTTTGTTGAAGGGCGATTATACCTACAGGAGTTTTTACTCCACTATCAATTAAGTCCCAGAGTTTTATATTAGTTGAAGGAATGCTGTCAAAGACGTATAAAGGAATAGACTGAATAGAATTTAGTTGAGTAACTATTTGACTCTGATTGAGTCTTTGCCAAACTTGTTTGTATGACTCTAGGTCAAAAACCAATGTTATTTACCTATGATGTAGATGATTAGAGAAAGATAACAAAGTATAATTGCATTAAAGTCGATCGCTTGCTAGAGAGGATTAACATTGTTGAATCAATTAGCTATTGGAACACAAAATAGCGATCGCGCTTTGGTAATTACAGATGCCTCTTGGGAGGAATACGAAAATTTAGAACTTCCTCATCATTTAGTCTCCTTTCGTAATCGAGTTATAACTATTGTGTCCCCTGGGCGAAATCATGAAATGATCGGCGATTTGATTCGAGCAGTTATCTGGGGGTATTGTCGCCAAATTAAGTTGCTTCCCTATACTTTTAACCAAACTAGATTAAAGCAGGAAGGGCAAGAAGGAAAAGAGCCAGATATAGCTTACTCTTTTAGTATAAATAAAGAAAAGCCCGATCTGGCGGTTGAAGTTAATCTTACTTCAGGTAACATAGACGATCTGACCAAATATCAGTATTTAAACATTCCTGAAGTTTGGATCTGGGAACAAAATAAAATTAGGTTTTTTGTTAAAGATAGTGTTGGATATTTGGAAAAAACAGCAAGTATTTATTTGCCTGGATTAAAGAGTGAGGAAGTCACTAAAATAATAAATAGTTGTTTCGGGAAAAGCCCCTTAGAAGTTGATAGACTGCTTAACTCTGATTCATGATCTTAACTATTGAACATTTATCATTGGTTTTAAGCCTACCTCCAAACCAATGATAAATGTTAAATGATCGATGCTAAATGAAATGACCGTAACGCCAGAAATAAAGCAAAAAGCTGCTCTCCTGAGAGAACAACTTCAAAAAGCGGGTTATGCCTATTATGTTTTGGATAATCCTATTATGGGGGATACAGTATATGACAGGCTGTATCGTCAGCTACAGGAATTAGAGACAGAATATCCCGAACTGATTACCGCTGATAGTCCGACGCAAAGGATAGGAGACAAGCCTGCATCACAGTTTACTTCGGTAAAGCATAATATTCCTCTCTATAGTCTAGAAAATGCCTTTAACGCCACAGAATTGGCTAAATGGGAAACTCGTTGGCAGAAACAAATTGAAGAATTGCCTGAGTTTACCTATGTATGTGAATTAAAAATAGACGGTAGCGCGATCGCTTTAACTTACGAAGACGGTATTTTAATTAGGGGTGCAACTCGTGGAGATGGAGTTACGGGAGAAGAAGTTACCCAAAACATTAGAACTATTCGCACTATTCCCCTGAAGTTAAGTCTTAATAATCCACCACCAAGAGTAGAAGTAAGAGGAGAGGCGTTTTTACCGTTAGACGTATTTACAGCAATTAATCAAGCAAGAAGTGAGTCAGGAGAGGCTTTATTTGCTAACCCGCGTAATGCTGCTGCGGGTACATTACGTCAGTTAGATTCTAAAGTTGTTGCTCAACGTAAGCTAAACTTCTTTGCTTACACCTTGCACATTGAAGATCCTGAAAGCGGGGGGATTAACTCTCAATGGGAATCTTTAGAAATACTACAGCAAATGGGTTTTTTAGTTAATCCTAATCGTAAGTTGTGTAAGTCTCTATCAGAGGTAGAAACATACTTTCAAGAGTGGGATATAGGCAGAAAAAACTTACCCTACATGACAGATGGTGTAGTAGTCAAACTAAACGATTATCAATTGCAACAGCAGCTAGGGTTTACGCAGAAGTTTCCTCGTTGGGCGATCGCGCTTAAATATCCTGCTCAGGAATCTCCCACGGTAGTCAAAGATATTATTGTTAACGTCGGTCGTACTGGGGCAGTAACGCCCATGGCTGTGATGCAGCCTGTGCAGCTAGCAGGAACAACGGTGCAAAGAGCAACTCTACACAATAGCGATCGCGTATCAGAATTAGATATCCGCGTTGGTGATACGGTGATTGTTCGCAAGGCGGGAGAAATCATCCCCGAAGTTGTGCGCGTTCTAACAGATTTACGCCCTGATGGCACTGTCCCTTATCAGATGCCAAATAGCTGCCCTGAATGCAATTCAGCTTTAGTTCGTCCAGAAAAAGAAGCCGTTACTCGCTGTATTAATAGTTCTTGTCCAGCAATTTTGCGAGGCAGTATTATTCACTTTTGCTCTCGCAATGCTTTAGACATTCGCGGTTTAGGCGAAAGAATAGCCATACTACTGATAAAAAACAGTTTAGTACATTCTGTTGCCGATTTATACACTTTAACCGTAGAACAAATTGCCAGTTTAGAGAGAATGGGAATAAAGTCGGCAGAAAATCTAGTTAGGGCGATCGCCAAATCTAAAAATCAAGACTATGACAGAATTTTATATGGCTTGGGTATTCGTTATGTAGGCAGTGTTAACGCCAAGATCTTGACCGAAAACTTTCCCTCCATTGAGGAGTTATCTCAGGCATCTTTTGAGTCAATCGAAGCAGTTTATGGCATTGGCGAAGAAATAGCCCAGTCAGTTTTTGAATGGGTAAGAATAGCGGACAATCAAACTTTAATTAAACAGTTACAAGCAGCAGGATTAAAGTTTGTTTCCCGTCAATCTACCTTAGATACTGTCGCTCAATCTCAGCAAGTCTTAGCAGGTAAAACGTTCGCGATCACAGGAACTTTGCCTGGTTTAAAACGCAGTGAAGCTCAACAACTTATAGAACAAGCAGGCGGAAAAGTAACAGGTTCGATCAGCAAAAAAACTGACTATCTATTACTAGGAGAAGATGCTGGTTCCAAATTAGCCAAAGCCGAAAAGCTAGGCATCCCTCAACTAAGTGAAGCCCAACTATTAGAATTGCTCAATAACTAGCAACTAATAATAACTTCAATCAAACCACTCAACCTGATTCTTAATTGGTTCACGACGGCTTTTCATGCAGGGATTATCGCTATATCCCAGATACAAATAACCCAGGCACTTATCCTTTGCTGCCAAACCAAGAAAACTTTTTAATTCTTCCGTATAGGTAATGCCTCCCGATCCCCAAAAGCTGCAAATCTCGTAAGCTGCTGCGGTTAATGCCATATTTTGCACGCTACAGGCAACAGCTTCGATCTCTTCTATTTCTGGGATCTTTTCTGTTGTTTGCCGTTGCATACAAATAACAATTACATGAGAAGACTTAAGCACGTTAGACTTCAGGCGATCGCATTTTTCAGACTGAAATTTTTCGGTGGAAGTAAGTTTTTTATATAAATCCGCTTGAAAATTGGCCAGCTTTTTTAATCCTGAATCAGTAAATACTTTATATTTCCAAGGTTGAGTTAAGCCATGATTGGGAGCCCAGTTAGCATTTTCTAGTATCTCCCAAACGATCTCATCTTTTATTTTCTGACCATTGAAAAGGCGCGGTTTAGTAGAACGACGGGATCTTATTATTTGAGTTAGCTGTTCAGTAAACATAACTATAAGTAAAAAAGTAGTGCCTTTCTTGTTAGTAAAAGTGATTAAATGTTATTTTTCTCTGGTGATTATACCTGGAGTAAAAAGAAATATTACTTAAGTATTAAATATTTTCCAGTTGTGGATTTTAAATAATACTATTTGAAATTATTGATAACCAAAACTTTAACTAGGGCTAGGTTTCAAATAATTTAACAGTAAAAGGGTGTCGAAAAATCAGATCGAGGTTAAATTATATATTGTGTAATTCCACAGTTATGACAGACAATATTAATTTTTTGCCGTCTAGTTGAATTAACATATTCTTAAATTTATCGCTCAGTAATCTCTCTCATACTTTATATATTAAATAGAGAGACATAACAAAAAGTGAATTTAATTCACGCCTAAGCTAAAAGCTAAAGACTATTACCTATGAAAGACACTTCCACTAAAGATAATAAAAAACTGCTGCTCATAGATGATGACCCAAATTTAATTTTGCTGGTTAAAGATTATTTAGAATTTAGAGGATACAACGTAGATACAGCAGAAAACGGCAGGGAAGCTCTAGAAGTTCTAGATCAAAACGTTCCTGACATGATTATTTGTGACGTTATGATGCCTGAAATGGATGGATATGCTTTAGTAAAACATATCCGTGAAGAACCAGTTACAAATCGAATTCCCGTATTGTTTCTCTCGGCTAAAGGTCAAAGCCAAGATAGAGTCAAAGGGTTAAATGAAGGTGCAGATGTTTACATGGTCAAACCTTTTGAGCCTGAAGAATTAGTCGCTCAGGTAGAATCTTCCTTAAGTCAGCTTAAGCGTTGGGAACAAGGTCGTCATAAAGGCTTAGACGGTGCGCCGACTATCATCGTACCTCACAATGTAGATTTAACTCCTACAGAACTAAAGGTAGTGCAGTTAGTAGCGAAGGGAATGGCAAATCGCGAAATTGCTCAACAGTTAAACGTCAGCCAGAGGACTATTGAGAGTCATGTATCAAATATGCTCAATAAAACTAGTCTTAATAATCGTACTGAACTAGCACGCTGGGCAATTGAAAGTAGTATGGCATAAGAATTTGGGGTTAAAATTTATCAACCCCAAGAAAAACTTGCTCATGTATTAAATAGTCTGTTATTATGTATTTCTATGTGCTGGCGTAGCTCAGTTGGTAGAGCAGCTGATTTGTAATCAGCCGGTCGCAGGTTCAAGTCCTGTTGCCAGCTTCGCCTGTGATAACAGGCTGACTCTTACTTCCCTCCTCTTCGACAGATTACAACCAATTTCTCTTCGCTAAAAAGCGAATATAGCAAAGGAAAAAGCGTTTTCAGGCTCAAGGTATTCATAAAGGTTTCGTCTAAATTCTAGCCGACTACGGCTAGGGAATTTTTGACTAAAGAGAGAAATATACGCGGAGAGGAAATGTTAAATGATAGGCTAACGTTTGTGCCAAGGGCGATCGCCTTATTCAAGTTAGTACGAGCTTGGATTCTCTTTCCTGAAGCTGTTTCCACGGTGTAATGATATTCTCTACCGAGAAACTGTCTTTCGATAACCGTTATCTTAGAAGCACTGTCGGCAACCAGCACAATATCTTCCTGGCGTAACATCAAATCTCCTTGTTTTGCCGATGTCTCATCTGAATTCATAATCGCGTTTGCTTTTGCTGCTTCTATCTCGCCAATTTCTGTCAGCCAAAAGCCGCCTTTTCTAGTAGCGGGGAGAAAATTAGCCTGAGTTACAAACTCAGCCACAAAACGAGATGCAGGATTGAGATAAATTTGTTCTGGAGTACCTATCTGCTCTAGCTTACCGTTACGCATGACGGCAATTTGATCGGAAATAGCCAAAGCCTCTTCGCGATCGTGGGTGACAAAAATAGCTGAAGTTTTTGCTGCTTTAAGGATTGAGCGAATTTCTCCCCTTAAGCGATGACGTACCTGAACATCTAAATTACTCAGAGGTTCATCTAGCAAGATCAGAGAAGGTTGAGGTGCTAAAGCTCTAGCTAGGGATATACGCTGTTGTTGCCCTCCAGATAGCTGATGAGGATAGCGTTTTTCTAAACCACTCAATCCCACTAATTCTAAAACTTCACCTACTCTCTGTTTGATTTGAACCTTGGATGCTTTTTGATGAGCAAAAATACCGCTGCTGCGTTTGTTTCCCTGATTTTTTAAACCAAAGGCAATATTTTCTGCCACTGTCAGGTGGGGAAATAGAGCATAATCTTGAAATACCATGCCTGTATTGCGCTTTTCCGCAGCTAGAGAGCTACAGTTGGTAGATACTATTTTTCCTGCTATTTCAACCGTTCCTTCAGAAATTGATTCAAACCCAGCGACAACCCTTAGTAAGGTAGTTTTTCCGCATCCCGATGGTCCGAGTAGACCGAGTAATTCTCCATGCTTTAAAGTAAGACTTACATCATCTAAAACTTTGCTGTGAAAGTTTTTTACCGAAGATATTGTTTGATTAGGAAAAGTCTTACTAATATTATGAAGCTGAAGAATTACTGGTTGTTTCATATTTGATTACTTTGCCAACTGAAATTATGTATCTATTCTCAGTTGCCATGGCAGATAGATAAATTTTGTTACCTTATAGGAATTATTCTCAATTAATAAAAGTTTAACCCATAATCTGCACTTAATTTAGCGGTACTTCTCTTAAAGAAAGACAAGTTGAAGGGAAAGGCCATACCAAAATTCAATTGATTCAGCTAATTTCTGATATTTATTTTGCGATCTCTTTTAGGACGGAAGATCTACAATTGGCAGATTTTTGCTGACTGTAAGGCAATTAGGCTTGCAGTGTTTTTATTCACCAATAATTTGGTCTAGGGTATAAGGACATGAGTTAGGAAAAGCAACCATAGTCTTCATCTTCATAGATCCAACAATAGTAGGATTAGGATCTAAGGAGAGAGTGGCTTTAGCCAGAGCAGCTTTCAAAACTTTGAGGTAAATTTTATGCAGCTCGTCTTCCAAATGGTTGCGAATATTAGTTGTTAGATGATCAGTTAACTGAAACTGAAAGGCAATAATTTCAGCTTCCCAGTGACCTAGATTTCTCTCTCTTTCTGCTGTCCAGTAATCACAAAACAATTTGTGCAATATAATTTGGTAGACCAAACTTCTACACGCAGCCTTTTGCGATCTACCCAAGTCTTCTAGTTCCTCTATCAAATTGGCTACATCCAGTTCCCTTAAATTACCCATCTTTAGTAATTCAATCTGGGTATCCAGCCAGACATCATATTCCAGGTCGGTTTTAATCATCTTTTCCTACCGTACTTAGTAGATAATTTTTACTATAGCAAGATAATATGTAATTTAAGTGCATCGGCAGCTCAATCAACCAGTTGTTTGTTTAGAACAAATTGTATCGCTGTAGCAAAGTGTCGAGCAATTTAGGTAGACTTTTGGCTAATTGAGCAGCGTTAGTAAAGCTAAGTTGCTTGTAGCCAGCCATATCAAAAGGTATTGTTCCTTTTAAGTCTGGACGTTCCATATTCAGTAATAGGATCTGTCCATGATCCTTGTTTTGAATTCCATAACCCAATTCCACACATACCGTGGGATCTATTAACAGGTTAGGTTGCTTTTCTCCAGGAATACTACTAATGGGAGTAACGTCAGCTATCAACAATAGGCTTTTACTGATTTTTTTAAATTGACTATTACTTAGGCGTAAGGGGGATTCGGCAACGTGAGGTGTAACTTCTAAAGATAAAGGTATGCGCGATCGCCCTGCTAAATCTTCAACGATACTTTCCAAAGCTGAAGTAACAGCATCGTTGGCAGCTTGATAATGAGCTTGAGGGCTATAGTAAATTACAGGTTCAAGTCCTGAAATACTATTGCACTTAGTAAAATAAATTTCTTGAGAGACTAAATCGATATTAGAAACGATATAGCTACCGCTTCCTTGAACATAAAACTCTACAGTTCTACCTTCTAGATACAGTTGAAACCAGTCCGATCCCTCTACCTCCAGGCGATCGTCTAAAAAATCTGCCCGTAAACCCGTTTTTAACAAACTATTTCTGCTTAGACGCAGGGTAGAGGGCTTTTGAATTACTGTCTTGATTGGCTCGTATTGTTCTAAATACCAAGCTTTGAGAGCTATAATTGCCACGATTGTCTCTATTAGAAAAAAGATGTCTAAATTCTAATGTATCTTAGCAATAGAGGCTAACATCTTCTCCACAAACATCAGCTAAGTAGCAAATCGCCCGAAAACGCAAACCAATTACCTCGTTATAAAGAGGATTTAATTTACACATAGGGGGAATTTTAACGATCGAGCGTCCAAACAATTTGATTTCTCGTTCAAAAGGACATTGGCTAGGAATCAATTTACAGATCAGATGAGCGATCGCACTATTTTTTACTTCAATATTGTCTAACCATTGACGTAATGGAGCAAGTAAATCTATTTTTCTTGCTTTTACTGAATTTTGGGAAGATTGCCGACGCTGGCGTGGATAAATCCAGTTTTCCAGATGCAGGCTTTCAATTGTATATTGCATTGCGTTCATGGTTGACTCCTCAACTTTAATAATTTGCTTAGAAAAGAGATTTAGCTGACTGAACTATCATCTCTATTTACTTTTACTTATGTTGGTTTGCTTCGGTTAATGCTGGTGCATACTTAAAACAGTTTGACCAACGGTAAAGGGTTCAGTTCTAACTAATGATTGGCGTTGAATAACAGAACCATTTTAGTTCTTGGCTGATTGACTATTTACTCAATATCATCCTGCACGATTATTTAGCTAATTAACATGAGCAAGATCACTTAATTCCCATAAAGTTTGTTTAAAGATCTAGTTAAGATTTTGTAAACGGCTAAGAAAACATCGATAGAACATAATGAAGACAAATTTCATCTGCTCTTTTATATCAAATAAATCCCGTACAGATTGTCATATTGATAACAACAAAGTTATTTACAGATGTTTTTGAGACAATTTCGGCAAAAAATAATCTCCTAAAGATGGAGATGCTCTAGATATTTTTAAGGGACTAGGTAAAAAATCTGGCAAGAATAAACGCGAAATGATTATTTTGAAAACGCTATTGTTTCTAATCATTTAGCTGCAATTTCTTTAGACTAATAATCATTCACATTGAGCTTTAGTGCTGCCAACAACTATAAAGTTTTTTTGCCACTAAAAGTAGATAAATCTACTTTTAAATCAGCAAATTATGAGAAATAAAAGTAGAGAATTTAAATAAATCTCAGATTCGGTTTATTTCTCAAAATAGTATAGCTCTTCCATTATTTTCTGGTTGGTCAATGTGTATCACCTATTACCAAAATAGAAAAATATTTGATGATTTAATTTTTGCTTTCTATTAGACTTCTGGCACAAATCACCCCCTAGCCACTTTGCCAAGAGGTGAGAGGTAATAAAGAACTTAATAATTTATTCATGCAGAGGTCTATCAATCAAGCACAATTTTGAGCAAGTTTGAGCAAGAATAAAGAAGAAAAACTTTGATATTCAATCTAAGCTAAACCTGCATCGCCGATTCAAATTATAAATTCGATCCAGCAATCCTCTTTTATTGAGGATTACGACAAAAACGAACAGTCATTATGAACCACTTACGCATTCTTCATCTGGTAGGATCTGCTGATAGCGAACACTACTGCGATATTTCTCGAATGTATGCTCAAAATTGTATTCGAGCCACGGCGAATTCTTCTCAATATGACTTCTTAATTGCCTATGTCTCGACCGATCGCATTTGGCGATTTCCCGCCTATTTAGATCGCGATTCGATTGCGGATGCCAAACCGTTTACCTTTTCTGAAGCCGTATTGTTTCTCGCTAAAAAGGAAATTGATGTGGCGATACCACATCTGTTTTGCATATCTGGAATGACTGAGTATAGAGCGTTGTTAGATCTGTTGAAGATACCTTATGTAGGCAATAAACCTACGGCAATGGCGATCGCTGCTGATAAGGCAAAAGCAAGGGCGGTTGTCTCGGCTGAGGGTGTACGAGTACCTAAAGGTGTTTTATTACGGCGGGGCGACCTGTTTGAGCCACGGCTACCAGTAATTGTAAAGCCGACGAATACTGACAATTCTGTAGGGATAACTCTAGTCAAGCAAAAAAATGACTACCAGGCTGCTTTGGAGGTCGCTTTTTCTCACTCTGATGAGGTGCTGATTGAGCAGTTTATTGAGCTAGGTCGAGAAGTGCGCTGTGGAATAGTAATGCAGGGAGGAGAGATGGTTTGTCTGCCACTAAAAGAGTACTGGATGGATTCCCAAAAGCGACCTATTCGCGCTTATGAGAATAAGCTCAAACGAAACGAGCAGGAAGAGATTGAGCTAGCAGTGAAAGAAGGATTTGACTCATGGGCAGTGGATGTTGACGATCCCGTCGTGCCAGAGGTTTGGGAAATGGCAAAGCGATGCCATCTGGCTTTGGGATGTCGGCACTACAGTTTGTTCGATATCCGTATTGACCCTGGAGGACAGTGCTGGTTTATTGAGGCTGCGCTGTATTGTTCTTTTGCGCCAGGGAGCGTTCTAGTAGCGATGATGAGTGCTGCGGGTACGCCAGTAAAGATATTTTTTGACCAGATGTTACAGCAGGCGATGTTTGATTGACCGCTTAGCGATCGTTTACGGCGGTGATTACACCTTTCTCACCGAGACTAAAAAAGTCCTCCTAAAAGAAGAAGGCTTTAAACCCAAGACAACGGTAAGTTATAAATGGTAACGTTTTTCAAATTGTTTTTTCTATTTATAAAATAAGGAAACGTAGAGTTTATGTCAGCTATTTTTTTGGGGTCTATTGGTTCGATCGCCGATACTTCTGAGCTTCAAAGACAGTCTTTTAATCAGGCATTTGAGCGACATGGACTCGATTGGCACTGGACGCAGGGTGAGTATTTGTCAATGCTGGAAAAAAGCGGCGGGACGCAAAGAATTAAGGACTATGCAGCTTTGGTCGGACAGTCGGTAGATGCAGCAGCGATTCATAGGTCGAAGTCACAGATATTTCAAGAGCATTTACGTGCGGGTGAAGTGAAGTCACGCCCTGGTGTAGTTGAAACCATCGCCCAGGCAAAGCAGCATGGGTTAAAGCTAGGTTTGGTGACAACAACCTCTGAGAAGAATGTGTCATCATTGCTGTCAGCCTTAGCGTCGGATATCGAGCGGGCAGATTTTGATTTGGTGGTGGATGCTTCTATGGTGGAGCGATCAAAGCCTGCTGGAGATGCTTATATTTTCGCGTTGAAAGAACTCAATGAGAAGGCAGAAAATTGCGTTGCTATTGAAGATAATCTGGGTGGGCTAACGGCGGCACAGACGGCGGGGATAAGCTGTGTAGGGTTTCCAGGAGAGAATACGACTCATCATAATTTTTCGGGGGCTAATTTACGAGTTGATAAGCTTAATTTTGATGAGTTGAAGAAATTTGTTTAGTTTTTTGGGGAGAGGCGATCGCATGAGCTATGACTTGCGGATGCTTTCGCCTTTTGGGGTGGAGGCTATTAAGCTTAAGATCGCAGATCTGGGCGGTGAAAAAATCAATGCGGTAAAGACTGCGATCGCTCGCCATGGGTTTATGGTATTCAAGGGGCAGCGAATTACTGACGAAGCGTTTGTTGCTTTTTTGAACAAGTTGGGGCAATTGACGTTTACCATAGGAGAGAAGCCTGTTCCTGGTGCGCCGATGCTGAACTTGGTGACTAATGTAGGTCGCGATCGCCCACCTAGAAGCGTTTTTCATACGGATACAAGCTACATTACTAAACCCCCCGCATTTACCGCACTACGAATTGTAAAAGTGCCATCATCGGGAGGCGAAACCTTATTTTGCAATCAATATTGGGCATACGAGACATTACCCAAGTGGATGAAGGAACGGTTTGAGCGGGCAAAGGTTTTGCATCTGGTTTCTGGTTTGACCTTGGATGAAAGTCAACAAACCCAATGCTGGCATCCATTATTTAGACGACATCCAATTTCGGGGCGGGTGGCACTTTATTTATCTACGCCAGAACGATGTCAGGCTATATCTGGTGTAAATGCGGAGGAGGGACAACGAATTATTAGGCTGCTATATAAACATTCAATTCGTAAAAATAGGCTTTATCGCCATCGGTGGCAAGCGGGGGATATAGTAGTTTGGGACGATCGCTGTACAATGCATCGGGCAGATCATTCTCAAGTTGTGGGCGATCGAGTCTTGCATCGTGGATTGATAGCTGGCGAAAGGTCTATCGGAATCTGATTTTTTTCAATCTAGCAACTTAACCTTCTTCCACTTTTATACGTTGTCAGTTAACGTACTGCGATAGATAGTCATGCTAGTTATTGACTTGGGTTGCGGTAACTGTTTTTTGTAAACAAACATCCATCGGCAAAGTGAAATAGAAGGTTGAACCGCGATCGCCGTTGGACTCAACCCAGATTTTCCCCCCATAGCGATCGATAATTTTTTCGCAAACAGCTAAACCGATCCCTGCCCCAGAATAAGCTTCAGTGGAATGAACTCTATGGAAAACTTGAAAAATTTTAGAGTGAAATTCTTGAGGAATGCCAATACCGTTATCAGCTATAGCAATTAACCATGCTTGTTCCTGTTGAACCGCAGTAACTTCAATACGGGGATCGTTGCCACTAAACTTGAGCGCATTTTCCATCAAATTTTGCAGTATCTGATATATTTCTTGGGGGTTGATCAAAATGCTGGGTAAATCTCTCACCACAATTTCGGCTTTGGTATCAGCGATCGCCTGTCGCAGTTCCCTAATAACCTGCTGCATTACCTGATTCAAATCAACCATCAGCCAAGTTTGTTCACTTTTTCCTGCTTGAGCATAATTCCGTAAGTCTTCAATCAAGGTTTGCATCCGCGAACTGCTATTGCTAATGCTTGCAAGATAATTTTGGGCTGTTTGATCTAAATCACTCTGATACTCTTTAGTAAGTAAATCAGTAAACATAGTCAACGAACTTAGTGATGTCTGTAAATCTTGGGATACAAGAGAGGTAAATTCTTCTAAATTTCGTTCTGAATCTAATAACTGCTGATTTTCTTCTAGTTGAATTGTCTTGCTCAAAAAGTCTGCTGAATGTTTAACTTTAGTAGATAAGAGAGTTTCAATAAAATGAATAATCTTTTGAGGCTGACTGTTTTGGGCAATACAGATCAGGTTTTGCCAACCTAATTCAGTTACCCTCTGGGCAGTATTTATCGAAGAATTAATCAAAACTAAAGGAACTTGACTCGTTTGAGAATTGTTTTTTAGCTGTCTACATATTTCCCATCCATTCATTTGGGACATCGAAATGTCTAACACAATCAAGCTGGGCTTGATCAAGGCGGCCAAAGTTAGAGTATCTTCTTGATTTTGAACCACCACAATAGAGTATTTAGCTGATTGTAAAGCGTTTAGCAGGGTCGCTAAATCTTTTTTTAGCTCTTTTACAACTAAAACTAGTTCATCTTTGATATTGTCATTATTCATGGTGGTCATCAATTAATAAAAGACTGCAAATGCTGCTGAAATTCAAAGATTTGTACCAAATGGATTTTTTCAGTTTAGTTAAATTTAGGCAAATTCAAATCAGTTATTATACCGATCTCAAATGTTGTATTAAATAGATAACACAAAAAAAAGAGACTGCCAAAAGACTGCCTCCATAATCACGAATAATTATTTAAGTATAGCTAACAAAATTATGCTATGCTCCTTTGCTCTTAGTAAAATATTCGCTCAAAGCATCAGCAATAATCTGATTCATCGGTCTACCTTCTTTTTCGGCAATCTCTTTTAGTTTGGGAAAAACATCATCGGGGACACTAACGCGACGTTGATTTTTGCGAAACTTGCGTTTGGTAGTAGTATCTATATCCATATAGCTTCCTATTGTATAGTTTTCAGAAAAATTACGAATGGCAGCGAATCCAACACGGCTACAGAACGATCCAAAGCTTTCTTGGGATTGGCGATTCTGTTGGAAGAAAACAAAAATAGGCTCAAAGAAGTTTTCTAACTCTTCTACTGACATTTTTTGTTCGTAGGGTTGGGCTAGTTGAGTCTGATTTGGTGTTCCTCCCAGCCAGATTTGGTATTTTCCAGGTGCGCTACCAACAAAGCCTAACTCTGCCATGTAGGGACGAGCGCAGCCGTTGGGGCATCCAGTCATCCGCATCACGAAGTGTTCGTCTGCCATTCCTAGTTTATTCAATAATGCTCTAATGCGATCGGTAATTCCTGGTAAAGCTCGCTCAGATTCAGTAACTGCCAAGCCACAGGTAGGCAATGCGGGACAAGCCATTGAATAGCGAGTCAAAGGCTCGATCGCGCTGGGATCGGTTTCTATTCCTCTATTTTTGAGGATGTTTTCTATTGTTTCTTTTTGTTCGGGGTCAATTTCACAGAGAATAACATTGTGGTTGGGAGATAAGCGCATCGGGATGTTTAACTGCTGCACAATTTCTCTGAGGGCTGATTTTAGCTGAAAAGCACCTTCATCTTTTATTCTGCCGTTTTCGACACCAATACCAAAAAACCATTTGCCGTCACCCTGTTCGTACCAGCCAAGAAAATCTTGATATTGCCATTCGGGTAATTTTTTATAGGGTTTGAGTTTTTTACCAAAGTAAGATTCAACCTTGGCTTTAAACTTAGCTACACCCCAGTCATGAATTAGATACTTCATTCTGGCATGACGGCGATTAGTGCGATCGCCATAATCTCTTTGAGTGGCAACAATTGCTTTAACTAAATCATAGACATCGGCTTTATCTATGTAGCCTAGCTCGTCAGAGATGCGGGCAAAGGTTTCTTCTTTGTTGTGAGTTCGACCTAAGCCACCTCCAGCCATAACGTTAAAACCCTGTAGCTCTCCTTTTTTATTGGTCATTACTACCAAGCTGATGTCGTGAGTATAAACATCAATGGAGTTATCACCAGGTACAGTTACGCAAATCTTAAATTTACGGGGTAAGTAATGCTCTCCATAAATAGGCTCAAGGCTATTTTCAACGATCATACCATCGCCCTTACTTTGTCTAGCGGCTTTGACTTCAGGAGCTTCTGCTGCGCTGATGGCTTTTTCTCCGTCTAGCCAAATTTCATAATATGCTCCACTTTGAGGATTAAGCAGATCGGCAATATTATTGGCATACTCAAAAGCATACTGATATTCGGGTTTATTCTTAAACGGTGCAGGCGGAGACATGATGTTGCGATTAACATCTCCACAGGCACTTAGGGTCGAACCCATATTATTTAAAATATTTTTGATAACCTCTTGGAGATTTTTTTTCAAGATTCCATGAATCTGAAAACCCTGGCGAGTAGTTATTCTGAGGGTATGATTACCATATTCTTCTGATAGGCGATCTAAAGCTAAAAATAACTCTGGCGGGACAAATCCACCTGGACTGCGAGTACGCAGCATCATTTGATAGTCTTTTTCCTGACCCTTCGCCCGATTGTCACGATTATCTTGCTGATAAGAGCCATGAAACTTGAGAATTTGGATCGCATCTTCGCTAAAATGCGTCGTTTCTTCTTTCAATTCGCTTAAAAGCGGTTCGCGCAGATAATTACTGCGGTCTTTTAACTTTTCTACTTTGGATACTTTTGTTTGGATAGGGGTCTGAACCATATTGTTCTTAAATAATTACCAGGAAGGATATTTTTATGTGTACTGCTTAGTGATTTAAGACTCTTTTTTATCTTAGCGTTTGCGATCGCAACTGAGTGCAAAACATCGAATTAGAAAAATATAAAAAAGCAAACTATAATTTGCTTTTACTTTGAGTTAGTTAAAAAATTGCGTCTAACTATAGAATCATTATTGATTTTGTTGAGAATTATGAAAACTAGCCTGATTGCACTTGAGCCAGGAGTCTATATCTTCTCATTTCTGTAACCAGGAATACAAGTTATTCGCTCTTTCTGCTTACAAAAGTTAGCTTTAATATTAGTTACGAGAGTATCAACAGTGTTACAATGCTAAAATTTTAACTGTCCTAACTGCTTAACTCAGCTTTGGCTGCATTTTTATAACCAAAGAAGTCAATGCGGTAATCAGTAATGGTGACACCCGTTTGTGCTTCTATTTGCTTGATTATTGCTTCGGGCAACTCAATTTGCAGATCGATTATTTGATTAGTATCTAAGCAGTTTACATGACTATGAGAGTCGCTAATGTTGCCATACAATCTACCGTCAGAACGCTCAACACATTCTATTATGCCTCCAGCAGACAAAGCATCTAAGTTTTGGTATACGGATGTGTGACCAATTTCTTTGCCTTGTTGATTGAGCAAGTCGTATATCTCTCTAGCCGAAAGATGCTCTTCTTGTGACCACAGCAGCTCTAAGATATAGCGACGCTGACGACTAACCCGCATACCCAAATCTTGGCAGCGGGTTAAGGCATCCTCTAAAGATTTGATTGGTGTTAGGTTTGCCTCTGGAGTTTTCATAAATGAGGCTCGATGGTTTCAAGCTTATACATAGTCATTACCACTTTAACTTAAAATAGATATAAATGTCTAATCTAAAAATTAGTAAAGTAAATAGTAGCCTGTCGTTTTATAGGTTTTACGTTCACTATCGTTAATTTTAGCTCAACAGAATTATCCTTCAGCCTCTATTTTTGTAATACTTATTGTGACTATAAAATTAATTTTAGATTCTCAAGCCATCAACAATCTAGATTTATCTGCTGCCAAAAATCAAATAGACTCTACATTAAATAAGATCGTCGATTATGAGCAGCAGTTACAGTTGACAATCGACTATCAGCAAGAAGATAACGATCCTCGCGAATTATCGGAAATACCAGAGATTAGACTGTGGTTTATACGCTTAGATGCAGTTTATCCGTGGATACCATTTTTATTAGACTGGAAAACAGGAGAACTAGTTCGTTATACGGCAATGCTCGTGCCTCATGAATTTAACCGTAGCGAAGGTATTATCTTTAACCCTGAAGCCTTAGAAATATTTGTGATGAATAAAATCTTTGTTCTCTCAGACTGGCTACAAGAGCAGAATATCCCATTGCGATCGCGCCTAAAATCTATGGCGCAACTGTTTGGCTATGAATTAGACGATGCTTTTTTTGAGATGATTTAGCTAGTAGCTGATTTGCAGAGTGACAGAAGCTTCGACTGTTTGTTTTCCACCGATGATAGGCGTATTAGCTTCAGCATCTGCTTTTAACAGTTGTTGAACTCGAAGGGGATTTGGTGGGGGTGCGCTTGCCTGATTAACCTGAACACTAACAATTTCTTTGGAAACAAGATTTAGAGTCTTCAAAACAACATCTGCCATAGCTTGAGCATCAATGGTGGCTTTACGGAGAGCTTCTTTTTGAGCCTTGGCGATCGCTTCAGGGCTAGCAATAAAACTTACCTCATCGATGCGACTAGCTCCCGCTTTGACAGTTTCATCTAATAAAGTTCCAACTTGCTCAGTTTGGAGGCGAAAGCTGACTGTATTTGTGCCAATATAACCCACTAAGTTTCTTTGGTTATTAGTATAGTCATAATTCGGTTCTAGGCTTACACCAGCTGTCTGTAACTCTTGGACATCTTTTGAGCGCAACAAATCCACCAAAGCTGCTGTTCGCTTGGCTATTTCTTGTTGAACCTCCATCGCGGTTTTCCCCTGAATCTCGACTCCTAACTTAACTTGTGTCAGGGTAGTCGCAATATTTTCGCTCCCATTTCCAGTTACTGTCAAAGTTGGTACTAATTTTTCTTCCGCCATAGCTGGATCGATCAAAGTCAAGCTAAGAAAACTGCAAATAGCTAAGGATATGGCTAAACCTTGGTAAAGGAGAGCAAATCGACTTATTTTTGATTGTTTTAAATTTCTGCTCATTGTTCAGCCCTTAGCTAATTTTCATTTGCATCTACTTGACAGATGGTACATTTCCTTAACTTGTTACCAATGCTTATTAGCTAGCTGCTTTGAGCATATGGTAGGTGATCAGTAACTGAGTTAAAGCCAGAGGATAACTTTGTAAAGTTTCTCCAGTAGTTCCAGTTAACTTTCCTAATTCTTGGTTTCCTTCTAGGCTACAAAATTGACCTAGATAGGGAACTTCGCCACACATAATCTTTTCTAATTCTCTAACCTGCTCTAAACTTGCATGACCATCAATTTCTAAAATATCTACGGGTTTGCCCATATCACGACTTAAACCCAGACGAATAGCTGCACCAAGATGATTGCCTTCAGAATTTAAAATAGTGGTTAAATCTGGATGAGGAATTGTCGGACGCAAGATTAAATTAGCATTAAGCATAAGGTTGTCTTCTTCCAACCCTGTTCCATCAGGAGGATAAAAGCTAACAATCATATCTGCCCATTTACGCTGTGGACGGATAAAGGCTTCAGAGTCTGGTTCTCTTTGACGTAGTTGGTCTTGAACTTGTTCTTCGCTGTATCCTCTTTTACGAGTATCTCGCTTAATTTTCCAGTACGATCTCAAGGGTTCTGGGGGAGCTAGATAAGTTTTTACATCATAGCTATCTCGCATTCTACGGGTTGAATATCCTAGTAAGCCTTCGACAATAACATACTGACGAGGCTCAATATATTCTGGCGGATCGAAAGCACCCGTACTGTGATTATAAATAGGCTTGAGGATAGACTTTCCTGAACGTAGCAATGCTAAATGCTGTTCTATAATGTCTAAATAATTACAGTCTGGATTAAGAGCAGATATTTTCATTTCTGCTCTTTGGGTGCGATCGTAACGATGATAGTCGTCAGTACAGATTACGGTAACGTTGTCTTTTCCTAACACTTGAGCAATTCCCTTCGTCAACGTTGTTTTACCCGCTGCACTGTCGCCAACTATACCGAGAATAATAGGTCTATCTTTCATGTGTTGCTCCTTGTGGGGAATAATCGCTCAAACCTAGAATATATTGGATTAGTAGCAGTTGTAAAACTCTCTATCAAAGCTTGCAGTTTACATAAAAAAGGCTAGATGCGAAAAACATCATAGCCAAAGCCTTTTGGCTCTAATAATTGAACCTGCATTAACTTGTCTTTTAGCTATTAGGTACGGTTTGGACGGCACTTGCTCCGTCTACACCTTTAGCAACTTGTTCTGCTTTAGAAAGAACGCTTTCAGCATCAGGGTTATATTTTAAAACAACTGTACTGCCTGTTTGTGCCACCCAAAGTCCAACACTATCAGAGATTCCTGCTTCATCAAGTGCTTGAGCAACACGCTTTGCCAAACCGCTTTCGTCAAATTGACCATCTAGACCAACTTTTTCTGGGGCAATATCGTTATCTTTGGCTGCGGCTGCAACCTTAACTTTTCCTGCTTTAGCTGCTTTATCTTCTTCTTTTTTGCCAAACAGTTTTCCAAGAAAACCCATAATAATATCCTCTTGCTCTATAAGATTAAAAACGCCAAATTTGCGCTTTCTGGATGTCAGTATATGGTCAGGACGTAAAGATGGGGTCAAGAAATCATAAAGAATTTAGATTTGGTAACTTAATGTTTTTGCGACATTTCTCCCAGATATTTCCGTAAATAGGGAGAAAAAACCTCATATATTAGAGTTAAGGGTTGTCCATCGTGCCAAAAAAGGTAATGACGACCCCAAAAGGGTGCTTTTTCGCCAAATGCCGACTCTAAAGCCGAAGAATTACCATAATAAATTCCTCGTACATCTCGATAAAGTTCTGTATGGAGTGTAGAAAGGCTTCGCCATACGGGTAAAGAGCGATTTTGCAGATAATCATCAACATTACTAGCGTTCCACCAAGAAGCAGCATAGGCTAATCTTTGACCTGATGTAGTTCGCAACCATACCTGTCTTCTCAATCTTGGTTCGGCGATCGCCTCAATTTCTTCTGGTGCGCCATCGTCTTTTTTACCAATTAAAGACATATCTATTACGTCTACTTCAGTTCTTTCGCCTGTAAGTAATTGCAAAAGGTGAGTCGGCGAGCCATCTCCCAATAAAAGCATTTGCCATGTGGGTGCTAACTGCTTATGGGGTAATCCTTGTTGGACGGTTTCTTGTCCTCCTTGCCAAATTGGTTTTAGGGAGTACCAACTACTAGAGGCGGTGGAAATATCTTGGGGATAGGTTGCGGTCACTTTTAGTTACAAAACTTTATTATCGTTAATAAAAATAGTAGCGTTTTTTACGGGAAATCACCTCTTTTTTGTTTCTAAGATGGGATTTAAGAGCATACAAGAGCTTAGGACTTACTTTGCTATGTAATGCTAAGAGAAGCGATCGCCAAAGTCACAGATTGGATTTTAGGCTTTAATCTCATCTATTTTCTTTCCCTGAATTGAATAGTCTAACAATTCAATCGGATGTAATAATTTAACCTGGGAATTTTGTAACTCTAAATGCTTTTGTATTTGTAAAGAACAACCAGGATTAGCTGAAGCAATCAAACTTGCTCCCGTATCGAGCAAGTTTGTGGCTTTTTGTTTGCCTAATTCGTCTGCTGTTTCAGGTTGCAACATATTATAAATACCCGCACTACCACAGCATAAGCTGGCATCAAGAGGTTCGCGTAATTTAACTCCAGGAATTTGTCTTAAAAGTTGTCGTGGCTGAAGACTAATTTTTTGTCCGTGTAAAAGATGGCAAGCATCTTGATAAACAATTGTGATTTCTGATGATGTTAAGGGATGTAGTTCGGCGGTTAATTCTATTGAGGATAAAAATTCTTGAACATCCTTAACTTTGCTGACAAATGCTTCAGCCTTGGCTTTATATTCTGGATCATCAGCCAAAATATGACCATATTCTTTGAGAGTATGTCCACAACCAGCAGCATTAATAATGATTGCATCAAGTTCAAGATCTATAAAGCTGTCGATCATTTGTCTGGCTAAAGTCTGTGCTTGAGCTTCTTGCCCCTGATGGGCAGGCAGGGCAGCACAACAGCCTTGAGCTTTGGGAATCACAACTTCGCAACCATTAGCAGTCAATACTCTAGCAGTCGCTTCATTTACAGGAGAGAAAAACAGTCGTTGGACGCAGCCCAAAATCATGCCCACACGATAGCGTTTTTTTCCTTGGGCGGGTATTACTTCAGGTAAGTTATCTTGCCAAGCATCAGCAGTGATAGCAGGTAAAATCGCCTCCATCGCTGCCAAACGAGGAACAAACTTTTTAAGTATTCCTTGGCTACGTAAAAACTTTTGCAAACCTGATTTTTGATATAGCCATAGAGGAGGAAGTAAGTTGCGTAGACGATTAGGATAGGGAAACAAATTAAAAATTAAAGTTCTAATTAACCTGTCACCTAAACTGCGGGGTTGATTTCTTTCTATCTGCGGGCGAGTAGCGGCGATCAATTTATCGTACTGTACTCCAGAAGGGCAGGTAGTCACGCAAGCAAGACAGCCTAAACAAGAATCAAAATGTTGAGAGGTGGCAATGTCGATAGTTGCCTCACCCTTGTTGATGGCATCCATTAAATAAATTCTGCCTCTAGGAGAATCCATTTCTTTGCCAATTACTCGATAACTAGGACAGGTAGCAAGACAAAAGCCACAATGAACACAGGTATCTATTAATTCTGGCTTCGGAGGATTTTTAGCATCAAAATTGGTCATTTGTTAACAATTTTTAATCTTACGTAAGGGCCGATCGCGATCTGCCCTTACAAGGTTTATATATCCTAGCGATATTTATTAGACTAGAAAGCGGTTAGGGTTAAGAATATTCTGAGGATCGAACTGGTTTTTGATTGTTTGCATAGTTTGTCTAGCATTCCCTGTATAGCCCCAAATATCTATTTCTTGTTTGACCGATTTGGCTGCATGGAGAATAGTGAGAAAACCAGAGTTTTGTTGGCAGTGCGATCGCATTTCTGTAATAGCCTGATAATCTATATTTTTTAGCTGTAGTTCTCCAATGCCACTAGCTGCGTGAACTCTCGCCGCGATATTTTGCGACTCAATCTGTTTTAACTGTAGAAAATTTACGGCAGCAGCGGGAGAAATACCTATTTTGCAGGTGATTGCTGTATCAGAATCAGGAGTTGTGGCGCATTGTTGCCATAAATCTGTTTCCGCCTGATTTTCGTATATCTTAATGGTTAAATTAAGTTCTTTGGCGATCGCCTGTACTTGCTCAAGCTGTTGCTCAATGCTTTCTGGTATGGTTTGCCAACGCATCACTAAACCAATATCTTTCCCTAAACCCAATTGCTCTACCACCGCAGCAGAAAGTAAATCTAAGGCAGTGGGAGTTAACCCAGAATTACGAATTGTTTGGCAAGCTTGAGTGATTTGCTCTGCTTTTCCTGTCAATAATAAAGTTTTAGAAGTAGTAATTAAAGGATAAGTCCGAAAAGTAAGCTGGGAAATTATCCCCAAAGTACCATAAGCACCCGTAAATAATTTCATCAGGTCATAACCTGCTACGTTTTTAACTACTCTACCTCCTGCTTTGGCAATTTCACCATCAGCGCGAACAAAAGATAATCCTAATAACAGATCCCGCACGCTACCATAACGCTGTCGCCAACTTCCTGCATCGGCTGTGGCGACAATTCCCCCCAAGCTGGCTGTCTCTGGATAGCTAGGATCTAGAGGTAAAAACTGATTGTGCGATCGCAATACTGCCTGTAAATCAGCTAGTTTCATTCCTGCTTCTACTGTTACCGTGAGATCGCCTACGGCGTGTTCAACCAGGCGATCGCATTTTTGCGTACTAATTACTATATTTATATCCTGACTTAGATTACCCCAAGTTAATTTACTGCCGTTACCGCAAATCAAAATACGCCACTGGTGTAAAAATGCTTGTTTAACTATCTTGGCCAAAGTATCTACAGCTTGAGGAAACACCAAGTATATTGGTGTGTCAATATTTAAAACTGCTTGATTTATCTTGTTTTGCCAATAGACATCAGCCTCTGTTAGTTCAACTAATTCTGTCTTATTATCAATGAGCGATTTTAGTTGAGTTGCGATCGCATTTGTCATTTTGGCTAAATCTAACTAGATCAACATGATTGTCAGCTTAACTATTGTCCCATTAAGAGTAGCAAATATTTAATTGATGACACGCCCTAGATATAGCAATGCTCGGTATAGAAAAAAGAATGCGACATATTCTGTAAGGGCGTTTCGCGAAAGCGGTGAGACCCCCTAAAGGGTTCGACAGTTTGCTTATGCCGGGAAACCCGTCCACCGCAACTGTCTCACCGCGTCGCCGTCAGGCGCAAGGGAACGCTCACCAAGACACGCCCCTACAACAGCCTCACCAATAGTTTGCAACCTAAAAAAAGTTGCATCTTGAAATGCTATATTTTCAAAAAACTGCTGTTTTCCCAAGCTAGTATATGATTCTATTCTTTCTATTGCCTCAATAATATCAGTCAGAAAAAGTAGAGGGTTTCTTTTTTTGGACATTAATTTTAAACACTTCACTACAAACTATCTAAAGAAACAGCCTCCCTTAAAACTTCATCTCTTATTATTGGATGAAGTACGGTGCTTTGGGCTACATCAACTTCGCAACCAAGAAGCTCTTTTAACTCGCGAGTAAAGGCAATTAGATCGAGTAGTGATTGTTCTGGCGAGATATCTATTAAAAAATCTACATCGCTTTTAGATGTACTGTCTTCTCTTACTGTGGAACCAAATACTCTTATATTAGGAGCATGATAGCGTTCGGCAAGAGCGATGATTTGAGCGCGATAGGTTTTCAATTTTTCTTTATTCATTGAATAACTGCTTTGTTTATAAAAAGTTTTAACTTTAAAGTTTAGTATTAAATTGGTATGACTAGGGTGTGGATGTTTTTGATCGGTAAAATAGGCATTTATTTGAAGGGAGGAGGAATATAAATATTCTAGTTGAGTAAAGGCAATAAGGCGATCGCAATTTATATATTGTTTGTCATTTTCATGGATTATGCTCTTGTGTTAACGATCTTAGATGACGCTCAATTGGTTGAATACGTTCAATCCCATCATTACCATAACTACCTATTTCTTGAAATTTCCGAGCCGAAACAAGAAGTCGAGATTCATAAGAGCCTATTGTTGTGTTGTATGCTTTAACAGTATCATCGAGCTTTTTGCGGACAGTAATTAAATGATCTGTAAATTTAATTAATCTGTCATATAGTTCTCGACCTAAATCACCAATTGCCTGAGCATTTTCTGCAACTCGTTCCTGTCTCCAACCGTATTCTATAGTTTTTAATAGTGTAATTAAAGTTGTCGGTGTCGCCAAAATAACTTTCTTTTCTATGCCAAACTCGATTAGTCTGGGATCTTGTTGAAGGGCAGCACTGAAAAATACTTCACCAGGTAAAAACATAATCACAAATTCAGGTGTTTGCTCGAATAGTTCCCAATAATTTTTAGAACTTAGTTGATTAATATGAGTACGAATCGATGCAGCATGATTTTTCAAACATTCAAGCTGTATCGATTCTTCTTTTGCTTCTGTAGCTTCTAAATATCCTTTTAAAGGAGCTTTGGAATCTACAATCACTTGTCTTTTGCCAGGAAGCTTGACAATTAAGTCTGGTCTGAGAGAACCATTTTCAGTGTGAACAGTTTCTTGTATACTAAAGTCGCAGTGTTCTTGCATTCCTGACATTTCTACCACGCGCTTTAATTGCATTTCTCCCCATCTACCACGAACTACAGGCTGACGCAAAGCTTTTGATAAATTAGCGGTTTCAGTTTGAAGTTGATACTGAGCATTAACGACGGATTTTAATTGTTCTGAAATTTTACCTTTATCCTCTTGTCGAGAATTTTCAATTTCTTTGATTTGTTTATTAAATGCTTCAAGGGAGTTATTTAAGGGTGAAACTAAGCTGTCTAATCGATTATGAGAGGACTGATGAATGTTGGCAAAAGTTTCTTTGGCTACTTCAATAAATTGCTGATTATTATGTTGTAAAGCTTTAGAAGAGAGAAGTTCAAAAGTACTTGTAAATTTTTGTTCTAAGTTTTCCAGTAAATTTAATTGAGATTCTAAGTTAGATAACTTTGCTATTAAATCAGTTTTTTCAACTTGAAACTCTTGATTTTTGATTTTTTCTTGTTCGAGTTCTTGTTTAAGATAACTTAGTTGTTCTTGTTGAGCGTTAGCCATTGCGTTCTTTTGGTTGGCTAATTCTATTTCTTTTTGATAGCGATTGTTTTCCGAATTTATCTGCTGTAAGTTGCTATTTAACTCTTCAATTTTTTGTTTGGCAGATTGCTCTTTATTTTCCAGTAAATTTAATTGAGATTCTAAGTTAGATAACTTTGCTATTAAATCAGTTTTTTCAACTTGAAACTCTTGATTTTTGATTTTTTCTTGTTCAAGCTCTTGTTTAAGATAACTTAGTTGTTCTTGTTGAGCGTTAGCCATTGCGTTCTTTTGGTTGGCTAATTCTATTTCTTTTTGATAGCGATTGTTTTCCGAATTTATTTGCTGTAAGTTGCTATTTAACTCTTCAATTTTTTGTTTGGCAGATTGCTCTTTGTTTCTTAAATCGGCATTTAATCTGGATATATCTTCTTTTTGAACAGTAATTTGTGATTGAAGACGTTGAACCTCGCTCATTTTGTTTTTTAACTCTTGTTGTAACTCTGATAAACGCGATATCTTTGCGTCTGCATCACTTGATTTACTGAGAGTTGAACGAATTTCTGTTTCTAATCTGGCAATTTTTTGCTTTTGTTCATCGTTTTCTGTAGATAATGTTTCTCGTTGTGAACAATAAAGAGACAGTTTTTCATCACTTGCCTGTTTTTGAGCTTTTATTCCTTGGATTTGAGAACGCATTATTAGCCAGAAACTTAAAGCACCTACCATTAATCCAATTATTAAACCAAATATAACTTCCATAAACAAAATTAATTTAAATAAGGGTCAATTATTCAAGATGGCACTTATTTAGATAATTCCCTGTCGTGAAGGCTAAATTAATAAAAGCTGAAAAAATTAATTTAATTGGCAAATATTTAGTTTACAGTTAGTTAAAGCTGAGTCAAAAGAAGAGATGCGATCTCTCCTTATCTCATTACTATTTTTTGATAAAGTATAGCTGATAATAAAAATATGTTTTTGCAGTCATGGGTTATCGCGACTTAATTACAATTGAACCAGATAAACGAGGAGGAAAGCCCTGTGTTAGACGAATGAGGATTACTGTCTACGATGTTTTAGGCTGGCTAGCTGCTGGGATGTCTCATGATGAAATTACAGACGACTTTCCTGAATTGACCGAGGAGGATATCAAAGCCTGCTTGGAATTTGCTGCCGATCGCGAACATCGTTTAGTTGCTTCTATAAATATTAATTGAAACTACTTTTTGACCAAAATTTAAGTCGTAAATTAATTAATAGTTTAGCAGATATATTTCCTAATTCTAGTCATGTTCAATTTCACGACTTGGCAGAAAAAACAGATACTAACATTTGGGAATTTGCCAAGGTTAACGATTTTTGTATTGTTACTCAAGATGTAGACTTTGCGGAGAAAAGTCGCTTGTATGGTTTTCCTCCCAAAGTAGTTTGGCTACGGTGTGGAAATGCACCAACAAAAGAAGTAGAAACCTTAATTCGCTCTGGAAAAGGGGCTATTCAAGAGCTTTTAAACAATCCTAATTTACATTGTTTGGAGTTATACTAATCTTCTCTGAATAGCATAATAAAATTATTATTTATTCAATAACATTAAACAATTGATTAGTAATAAGTTAAAGTTGAGTCAAAATAAGAGATGCGCTCGCGAAGCTAGTTGAAGACATCGCTTTTTGCAATCATAGACTTACACTATACTTGGCAATCCAATTTGTTAATGCTGACTCATCCAAATCTCCCGCAGCTAAGGATAGTATTGTCTTGACCGCTTCTTGCTGCTCTACTTGCAAATTAAAACCATTTAACGCTAGAAACAAACCAATAGAGAGAAAAGCAGCGCGTTTATTACCATCTATAAAAGAGTGATTTTTGGTGATCCCGTAAGCGTAAGCAGCAGCTAATCGGCATATATCAGTTACTTGTTCGTAGGCAAAAAGATTCTGTGGACGTGCTAAAGCAGACACAAGTAGACTTTCGTTTCTCATTTCTGGAGTCCACCATATTCTGCAAGACTTTCACTCTGAAGTAAACGAAATGCTTGAGGATCGATCCAAATCGGAGAATTCACTCTGCTAAGGCTTTAAAAGTTTCTCGATACTGCTTCATAAAGATGCGACCTTTTTTAATTTGTGCCTCCACTTCTCGATTGTAAGGAGTTAAAACATATCCTTCGGGAGTTTCTACTGCATAAAGAGAATCTCCTTTCTCTAGCTTCATGCTTTTGAGCATTTCTTTAGGAATAACAACTCCTGTTGAAGAACCTACTGTAGTTAACTTGAGTGTATACATATGATTCGGTATAATATTATAACATTCATTATAATAACAAAATGAATTTTGCAAGACAGCTTTGTGGTTTATTACTAGTTGAATCTGTCCAATTATTGATAGCAAGTTAAAGCTGAAGAAAAAGAGGAGAGGCGATCGCAGTCATTTTGACTAAATTTAACTAGTTGACACAATTCACAGCCTAACTATTGTCCCATTAGGGTTGCTGGTTGCTGTTTTATATTTTATTGCTGGAGCAGAATTTTCATTAGTTTTAGATATTAAAATTTGCATCGGCTTGTTAAGATGATGCTTGATGCTAATTAAATAGACCCTCTACATTTTGCCTGAAGGCGATTAAAGCATGATTTTGGGCAAGGTTTGCTAAATTTTCCAGCAATTGAACGGATATTTCGGGAGTAACAACTGTTTTGACTTCAATGTTGGTATTGTAGCCTGCTACATCTCCCATCCGTTTACCATGGCTACCTGCTCCCTGTGCTGGAATGATTGTATATCCAGAGACATTTAATGTTTTCATTAACTTAATTAAACGGTCTTGTAAAACCATTTCGCAAATGATGGTTACGAGAGTACCTCGATCAAAAGAAGACATAGAAAACTCCAAGTATTTTGTGTTAATAATTAAGCTATTGCTGATTTAGGCGATTACGAAGTTAGCCGTAGGCATCGCCAATATCTTACGCGACTGCCCAATAAAGATTCTAAATAGTCACAGATTACTTGCAAACTTAGCCTGGCATATCCTTATATTTTCAAAACTAGTGAGAACAGATATTATTAGAGCAACTGCAACTGTCCTCACTGACAAAGCAATCGACTTGCTTATGATTTGGTGGCTACGATTTTAACTCCTTTGACATTGACCTTATCAACACCAAGAATTTCTTTGGTTAAAGGTTCAATGGTATTGAACTCTTTTTGATCGGGAACTGTTCCTAGAATAACTACATTACCATCATTAGCTTTGACAGTCAGCTCGGCGCGAGGGATATTAGCTTCTAACTTTGCCCTAACTTCGCTTTCGAGATCGGCATCGGCTCTTTTAGTGCGATCGCCAGCCATATCATTGCGTTGTTCTCTAGCGCGAATATCAGAATTTAACTGATTTTGACGAATTTTACTGCTAGAGTCTTCTTTTGTATTTTTCACGTCTGTTGCCTGTTCTACTTTGCCATTATTAGAAGTAGGGGCATCTGAGCTTGTTCTGGATGCATTACAGCTCACTGTACCGAAAAGTAAAATACTGCCCATTAAAAGTACTGTTAGTTTGTTCATTATATTTCCTCTTAATTTGATAAAAATTCAGTTGATTAAACGATTGTGGTAATCGAATTAACATAAGTTGAAGATTCAAAATCAAGGTTTTAGTAGAAGGAGTGGGCGAAATAAATTCTTTGATCCCTACCAGTTTCAAGTTGAGACTGGGTGCGTAAGTTCTATTAAATTTTTATAAAGTTGAATCTAGTTCCATTTTTTACCCAGAGATTATGTTTCTGGGCATTTTGCACAATCGTGTTATTACAGCCGATTTAGTGTCGGATTACATCACCTTCTTCATCTATCTCTAATTCTTCGCGACGAATAGTTTCACTCTTGCGTACAGTTTCTTGGTCTACTTCTTTGTGAACCTTAACTTCTTCACGAACAAAAGTTTGCTTATTAATCGTGGCAGTTTCTTCATAAAGATCGACGCTTACTGTTTCCCCATCTCCAAAGTGAATTCCAGGACTAACTGTTTTTCCTGTGACGTTTTTGCGTTCAATTACAAGACGCTCTTTTTCCACAGGTACAGATACGTTGGCTGTTTCGGTTTCAACTCGCTTGCCAATAGAAACCTCTCCTGTTTTGGCACGCTGTTTGTTAACCGTCAGGCGTTCTTCATATAGCTTAATTTTTTCGCTGTCAGCAAGATCAGTTCTGGTTTTAATATCTTCATCTATATGGGCTATGTTTGCACCTACGGTTGGTTCTGCTACGGTTGCATCATAAATACCGAATTCTTCAATACCATGATGATGCATAATTGCGTCTGCACGAGCAATTTCTGCTTCTGTGCCGTTAACCATCACCAGAAAGCTGCCATCTTTGACCCTATCTCTATAGATCTTGGCTTTCTCTTCAGGAATGCCTAATCCTACTAAAGCACCCACTAATCCGCCTGCTGCTACGCCAATACCTGCTCCTGCGAGGGTTGTAGCGATGGTTGTTGCTCCTGCTCCTGCAAGCAAGATTGGTCCAATACCAGGAATTGCTAATGTACCTAAACCAACTAATAAACCAGTAATGCCGCCTAAAGTACCGCCTGTTAATGCACCAGTGGTAGCACCATCGTCAGCTTTATTACCTATTTTTTCCGTGGTTTCAACACCATCTATTTGGTCAGCATCTTTTGCGACGATCGAGACTTTGTGCATATCGTAGCCACTATCTTTAAGATCGCGGACTGCTGACTCTGCTTTGTCTCGACTATGAAATAAACCAGCAGCACGTTTGTGAGAGGTACTATTCATGAATTTTCTTTCGCCATTTATCGAAAGTTGATATGTTAATAAAAAAAGACTTTAGTTTTGCTGAAACACGATTCTTAAAGACTTTTTTCCTAATATCAATATCTCATGACTTTGGATGAAGATCGTCTATCTAAAGACCGATAAATTTTTTCAGATTCTAGTTTCAAAACTAAAAAGTGTTCTACTATAATTATAGGCAATATAGCTGTAGATTATTACCAAGTTTAGACTAAGCTTTACTAAGCTAGCCAGTATGGCATTTTCGATTGGCTTAAAAACAGAAGATATTATCTTAAATACATAATATTGATTCGTTTAATAATAAGATTTAAATAGCAAAGGATGGTTTTTAGAAATCAAACTTTACAAAAGAAGACTTTAGCTTGGCTTTAAAGTCTTCAAGAGCAAAAGGTTTATAAATACAATCATCAAAACCTGCGCTTTCAATTTTTGATTGATAATAAAATTTATTTAATCCTGTCACTGCAATAACTGGAATATCTCTAGTGAATATATTAGATTTAAGCTGCCTAATAAGATCGAATCCAGACATTTTAGGCATAACTATGTCTAAAACAATAAAGTCAGGTGTTTTATCTCTTGCTAAATCTAGAACTCGTTCGCTGTCACTAATTCCGTAACATTTGAGATTCATTCCTTCTAGAATATAGCCGATGAGATATAGATCATCTTGGTTATCCGCAACAACCAATACATAAGAAACACTGGTATAACCTTTTTTATTCAATGTTTCTGTTGCTTTTATTTTGGAATGATTCAAACGGCTGACACCAAAATTTTTTGAGATAAAAAGTTGGGCAAACGCCAGTAATACCCAACTTAAACTAGCATCTAGATCTAGTTACCTAACCAAACCTAATCAATTTAGTAAATCCGACTATTTAAATGGGACTCTTAATTTGCGTTGTTTAAAGCAGTTTTGCATAAATTTCAAGTAATATCTGTTCTGTATCGGACATAATAATATCTAGGTAGGTAAATAAAATTAATTAAAAAATGATAAAGAAACAACCTACCTAAAACTGCAAAACTTCTGCTTGATAGTTATCAGGTGTTGGTTCTACTTGGCAAACTAAAGATTCTCCTGGCTCTAAGTCTACTTCTATCAACAGTTGTTCTACAGGTTCGTTGGCTAGATCTTCATTACCTGCAAATCCCTTTAGATCCACCGTAAGCAATTTCAACTTAAAGCCAGAGGGAATCATACAGCCAGGAGTTAGGCAGCACAGTTCAAAACGCCATGAACCTGCTTTGCTTAAGGGTAAAATTCTTAATTCATAAGGTTGATTTGCGATCGCAATTTGCTTTGCCAAACCAACAATAGGCACATCTTTAGTTGCTTCAGGAGTAGCTACACTTCTTGCACCTAGGGTACTAGGTGTCATTTCAATCTGTCTCCAGCCTAATTCTGCCGACAAGCTGCTCGCACCTTGCTGTAACCATTGTAATATTGGAGCCTTAGCAGGGACACCGCGACGGACTTTGGCTAAATTTCGGCACCAGGTTTTGTTTTGCATTAAAGCAGCCCAAGTGAAGAAGGGAACAGCCAACCTAGGCATTAATTGAGACTGGCTACCCAAACGCTCAATCAAATTTTCAGCCTGAACCTGGGGGATAGGAGCAATTGGCTCAACTGCAACCTGGGTGACTTCTTGTGGGCATAACTCTCTGGCGACCCATAAAACATTTAGATCAGTAATTAATCGATCATCATTTAAACTATAGGTGCGATCGCTTTGGCTAAAAATGCCGTTATTTTTTAGCTTTTGGTGAGTTGTATAACCCCAGATGCGGACATAACCAGCATCAATATTCACCTGCACTGCTAAGTAGTAGTCTGCTGTCCATCCAGGAATGTCAATCCATTCTTGAGCAACTCGTAACTCGCTTAGATCCTCTGTCTCGGTGGGAATCAAAATTAGTTTTGCATCTTTAAACCTAATTGCCGTACCGTTGACCATTTCCCAAATATCAGCCTGAGTGGCTCTATTAAAACCAGCCTTGGCTGTAGCATCTTCTTCTGCCTGTAACCAAGGTAAAAAGACGTTTAAGGCTATCTGATTGAGATAGCTTTGCCAGCGACTATTGGAGTTAGCAGTATTTTGGCTTTTCCAAGCTGCTTCTGCTGTAGCTGGCTCAAGTTCCAAAACTAATTGAGTCGGGTTAAACAAACTTTGGTCGGCAGCGGTCATCAACTTACTCCCAGTTAAAATATTTTTTCTTATTGGTCGCTGCCATAATAACTAGCTAACCATTCTTCTAATAATGAGCTTATGTTGTCGAGTACGTCCGAGGTCAAAGATATATGCAGTTTTTCTTGAGTCCATTGTGCTAAAGCTTTTAGCAATACTTTTCTGGCTTTAGATAGCTGGCGAGAAATCGTGTATTGTTGAGTTTTCAATTCCAGGGCAATGTCTGCCTGTTTGAGTCCTTGGGAGTAGTAAAGCTCTAGTAACTTTTGCGATTCTGGTTTTAATTGAGCAACAGCACCAGTCAAAAACTGATTAATATCTGTTTGCTGTTGACTTCGCTGGTATACTTCCTCTTTAGCAATCATGTCGCTCAAAAGAGAGTCTTCTACTTCACCCACAATAGAATCAACAATTTCTCCCGATTCATATCCAGGTTTAGGCTTATTAATAGATATAACGTTAGGAAACAAAAAAGCACGAGCAGCCTTGGCGCAAATTAGCATCCATTTTTCTATATTATCGGCAGTAGCAGCTTGTGTGGGATGCTGTAATTGGCTTTGACGCTCTTGGTTGTAGAGAAGCGCGATCGCTTTCCAGGTTTCAGGTTCAGGCTTTGGTAATTTGCGAGTCGAACTAGGGCGTTTTGGTACATATATGGTTTTTAAACAGTTCCAAGCTAATACATAGCTGGCAATTACTTCAGAATCGAGTCCCGCACTAGCCAAGGCTTCTGTCATTCTTTTTTGGCTTAATTTGCGTAACAGCGACCAGTCAGAACAAATGTCAATTTCTTTCTTTTGTCTCAATAGCTCGCGAATCAAGTTGCTAAACGTAATGCTGGCATAGCTTTTAAGCTTAAATCCTCGTTCTGGGTCAAATCCTTTGAGAACCTTGTCAACACTGGCGATCGCCATCTGAAAACAGTCTGGTATAGTATATTGGCTGCTTGTAAAGCCACCTATAGTTTTGGTCGCTGACCAGAAACAGACTTCTTGTAAGTAAGCAGCTAAATGATCTCTAGCTAGTCCTTCAGGCTGCTCCCGCCAAATTTGATGCCAATACAACGCCCAGAAACTAAGAGAACTTCCTGAAGCTATTTTGTCTAGGGATTGCCTCATACTCCGTCGTAAATGAGCATCTGTTGCCCAGCTATGAAAGCGATCGCCGTCAAATTGGATAAAAGTAGAAAAAACTTCGACTGTATTTTGGCGAGGAATCATTAATCGACCAAGATATAAATGTACTAGTTTTGATTGGGAAATAGTCCATACACTTTCCTATAGATTTCTTTCAGCATTCTTAAGCAAGTTTGACGCTGAAATTATTATCTAAAAAGCTAGTCATGTTTTTTGATTCTTTACTCAAAATACTACATAATGCTGCTTTCAAGATAGTCTGATTGAGCCTATTATTTCTAAGTTTTCTGAAAATTTTTCACTTCAAATTTTAAATATTGGTTGAGAATGAAGTCAGAAATCAGGAATTTAACTAAAATCACGATTTATTTGCAGGCGATGAGTGATAGATCCTCTAGAGAAACGATTTTGGCAACTGTCGGCAGACCGTATATTGAGTTAGACAATCAGGGGCAAAAAAAGATTCTCAATCTGACCCAGGACATCAACTATCTGGGACGAGATCATGAGTGGGCAAATATGCAGATTCCTAGAGAATGGAAAGTTATCTCTCGTAGGCAAGCCATTATTGCCAAAGAAGGTAACAATTTTCGGATCTATGATGGCGATCGCCACAGTCAAAAAGCTAGCGGTAATGGTATTTTTATCAATCAGTTACGGATAAATCTTACCCAAGGACATATTCTCAAAAACGGTGAGCAACTACAGGTAGGCCAAGATCCCCGTCAGCAGATAATTTTGACCTACTATAATCCTAAGCGTAGTGAAATGACTATGCCTAGGGTACGACGTTTAAATCTTAAAGGATTGCAGAATTGGCCTGTAGAATTAGGGCGATCGCCAAACCCTTATAGCAGTTCTGTCATGGAGTTAGATGCGCCAACGGTATCTCGTCTTCACGCCACTATTAACCCCGATGGCAAAGGCAACTATCTTTTGCAAGACCATAGCAGCAACGGTACTTTTGTCAACGGTAATCGGCTAGAGAAGCGATACCTACTAAACAAAGGGGATACGGTGCAAATTGGTCTTTATGTCCTACTTTTTACAGGAGAGGCTTTAGAGTTAACTAACGCTAATAATCAGATTCGCCTCGATGCTCACGAGTTAATCTTTAGATTCAAAAACAAAAAAGGCGAAACTTTGACGATTCTTAATAATGTCGATCTGGTGCTTGAACCAGGTCAGCTAGTGGCTTTTGTAGGTGGCAGTGGTGCAGGTAAATCCACTTTGATGAAAGCTCTATTAGGTATTGCTCCTATCTCTTCTGGTAATGTTTATCTTAATGGTGATAATCTCCGCCAGAACTGGGCAATTTACCGCTCTCAGGTGGGTTATGTTCCCCAAGATGACATTATCCATTGCGACCTGACTGTAGAAGAGGTGTTAGGTAGTGCTTGTCAGTTACGCCTTCCTCCTGATACAGATGTTAAGACGGTAATTGGCAACACCTTAGAACAGATCAGACTTTCTCACGTTCGTCATACTTTGGTTTCTAGGCTAAGTGGCGGTCAACGCAAACGGGTAAGTATTGGAGTTGAGCTATTAGCCGATCCCAAGCTTTTTTTCTTAGATGAACCTACTTCAGGATTAGATCCTGGTTTAGACAAAGAAATGATGGTCTTGCTTAGAGAACAGGCAGATCGTGGTCGGACTATTGCCCTGGTTACCCATGCTACAGATAATATTGATATTTGCGATCGCATTGCCTTTCTGGGTTTAGGAGGTAGTCTTTGTTACTATGGTCCTCCAAAATTAGCACTCAGCTTTTTTCAACAGCATTCAGGTAATTTCCTAGCTGAGAAATTTGACGACTTTGCCGATATTTACATTGAACTTAATAAGGGCAAAAATAAAGTGGCGATCGCCCAAAGAGTCAAGTATTGGTCAGAAAAATACACTAATTCTCCAGAATATAAGACCTATATTCAAAATTCTCTTTCTCCAGGCAAAGAAAATCAGCAGGTAGTCAAATCAAATGCCTCAAAAACAGGTGTTTCAGCTTTGACTCAACTATTTTTACTCTGTCAACGCTACTGGAAGTTAGTCAGCAGAGATAGGACTAGTCTGGTATTAACTTTACTGGCTGGGCCAGTTACTATTGCCCTAACTGGCTTCCCGTTACGTAATGAGCAGCCTTTGAGTATTGTCGATCCTCCAAGCGTTACTCAGGCTTCTCTGGCACTGCGCTTGCTGTTTATCTTTAGCTGTGTGGCTATTTGGATCGGATTGTCTAACTCGATTCGCGAAATAGTCAAGGAAAGGGCAATATATTTTCGTGAACGGCTACTTAATCTCGGCTTATTGCCTTATGTTACTTCAAAACTTTTTATTCGTGGTGGTCTGGCGATCGCTCAAACTATCTTAATTACTGCTGTAGTCTTACTGATTTTCAAAGCTCCTCAATCTAATTTAATCCCGTGGTCAGTCGGTTTCGCTATCACTACTTTTTTGACTCTGCTAGCTAGCACTAGTCTTAGTTTGATGCTTTCTGCATTGGTTAAAACTGAAAATGAAGGTAATGGTATTTTACCTTTAATAATGATTCCCCAAATTATTTTTTCTGGAGTTTTATTTACTTTAGAAGGCTGGTCTGGCAAACTTTCTTGGTTAATGCTTAGTCGCTGGTCAATTGGAGCATATGGTTCGTTAGCAGACATTAACGCTATGGCACCAAAGCCTAACTCAACTTTGAGTCCCCAAATGCTGGATGAAATATTCAAATCCACTCCTGTATACAATGCTACATGGGAAAATCTCGGTTTAAATTGGGGAATTTTGATTGCTCATACCCTAATTTATACAACTATGGCTTTGATAATACAGCGACGAAAAGATATTTTTTAGTTACGCATTTTGTACTTAGAGTTTTTAACTATTATCTTCATGCCTAGTAAAGTTTGAGTAAAGCAAGAGATAGTTTTACGTGAAGCCATTGACAGCACCATAAGGCTTAGGTTATACATTGTTAATGACTTACGTATTATTCCGTAAATGGAAACACTTAGTTATCATTTTAGTTATTATTTATGCAAATACTTAATTAGTGTTTTTTGAAGCTCAATTATCCTTTAATTAGGATGCTGTCAAATTGTTGTTAGTTGGAGCATTTAGCTTTATAACTAGTTATATTAAGCAGTTGGTAGTTGGTAAGACTACTTCCTGATATTTAAGCGATTTGATTTAGAACTTTAAACTAAACCAATTACCAAGTTATGTTAGACAAGTTTTCCAGGACTCCAGACTATGGAGTAGGTAAAAATTATTTAAATAATGAGATAGCTAAGGGTAGAGATCTTAGATCTCCAGGATATTTAAAATTAGCCGAGAAAGAGTTTTCCTACAGATTCAAAATAATTGTTTTGCTTGTGCTGGATAGTTTAGCACTCTGCCTTGGCTGGTCTATTTCTTTGGGTCATAGATGGCATCAATTTAGCTTAACTACAGTCTGGCAAGAGTCTGAAAAGCTTAGTTTGTTTCTAACTGTCTTGGTATTTATGCTTTGTCTGTTTTATGCCTTTAACTTATACCGTAAGGGTGATAAAAGCAGGAATATCTTTAATTCAATTAAGGCAGTTTTTTTGGCTCATTTATCTATAGCGCCGATTATTGTCAGATTTTATACCACCAGTTACTTTTATCAATTATTGGTGGCAGCGATAGTAACCACATCACTAATTGTTGTTCAACGCATGAGTCTAAACTGGATTTGGGCATATGTACGCCAGAAACATTACCCTTTACGGCAGAAAATATTGTTGATTGGCAATTCTGAGGAGTTAGAAAAATCTAAGCATTTGCTAGAAACAAGCGAAGTTTATTTAATTGCAGGACAATTGGACTTATCAGATTTTGACAATGATGAATCTTTATACTTAGCTTTAGACCGAGTAGATTATAAAGAACTTGACGAGGTTTTTATCTGTTCATGGGAAACAATCGCGAGTGCAACTAGCTTATATTGGAAACTTAGAACTGTTGGTGTCAATTGGCGAATCTTACCAATCAATATTAAATTACCAGCAAGACAAGCAGAAATCGACGCTATTTTGGGAGTTCCCACAATTAGATTTGCTCATTCAGCAATTGTAGGCATTGATTTTTTCAGCAAACGCATTTTTGACATATTGGTTTCACTGATTTTGTTAATGATTATTGGTCTACCAATGCTTGTAATTGCAGCTATAATTAAGCTTGATTCTCCAGGGTCAATTCTCTACAAGCAAACGCGAGTTGGCTTAAAAGGCAACCATTTTAAAATCTGGAAGTTCCGCACCATGGTTGACAATGCTAGCCAGTTGCAGCATCAGTTGGAAGCTCAAAATGAGATCAAGGGTGGAATTTTATTTAAAATCAAAGAAGATCCTCGCATTACCAGAGTTGGAAAGTATTTACGTCGGTTCAGTATAGACGAGCTACCTCAACTATTTAACGTCTTAAGAGGGGAAATGAGCTTAGTAGGACCTCGACCTTTTCCTGTGAGAGACGTTGCTAAGTTTACTCAAAATCATTTTTTTCGTCAAGAAGTGTTGCCTGGCATCACTGGATTATGGCAAGTTAGCGGACGCTCAGATACTGGCTCAGATGGGGTATTCAATTTAGATTTTGAATATATCGAAAATTGGTCTTTAGGATTAGATTTCAAAATTCTTTTACAAACAGTGCAAGTAGTTTTTCGTGCCAAAGGCGCGTACTAGGCTCAAAATAAACAAAATTAATATTACTATAGTAAGTTCATCAATTAAAATTTATGGATTCCAACTTACATTTAGAAGAGTATATAGACTTTAATAAGTATTGGCAGGTGTTGAAACGCCGTTGGATACCTGCAACAGCAACCTTTGCTGGAATTTTGACCCTATCAGTAGCTGCTGCACTAGCGTCAGAAAAAGTCTATGAGGCTGAAGCTCAACTACAAATTAGACCCGATCGCACTTCTGCTATTCTCGATACTAAAGGAGATCCAGACGGTCTTAAAGGATTGACCGACAAAAAAGATCCTCTAGAAACAGAAGCTAAAATTTTTCAATCTCGACCAGTTATTGAAGAATTAATCAAAGAATTAGATTTAAAAAATGATAGCGGTAAACCTCTAACTTATAAAGGTGTTAAGCGTTCTCTTAAGGCAGAGCCAATCATGGGTACTGATATATTGCAGATTACATACGATGATCCAGATCCAGACATAGCCGTTGCCGTCGTTAAGAGAGCCGTAGAGCTTTATTCAGAAGACTATGCTACGTTTACTCGTAGCGGGACCGTGCGTGCCAAAGATTTTGTCAAGCAAGAATTGCCTAAAGCAGAACAGAGCGTAAGAGAAGCAGAAGAAACCCTACGTCTGTTTCAAAACCGCAATCGCACTGCTAATTTAGACGAGGAGACAACCTCCACAATTGATTCTATATCCGCAGTTGAAAGCCAAATCGATCAGGTAAAAGCACAGTTAAAAGATGTGGATGCCCGATATAGTAGATTAAAAAGCCAGCTAGGTATGACCTGGCAAGAAGCTTCTGCCGTTAGTTCACTGAGCCAATCGGTTGGAGTACAAAGCACTTTAGACCAACTACAGAAAGTTAAGTTGACTTTAGCCCAGAAGAGTAACGTTTTATCTGATAGCTCTCCGCAGATTATTAGTCTAAAAGAGGAGCAGGCAGATTTAACTACTCTGCTAAAACAGCAGGTTGCTAGTACGTTAGGATCTCAGCAAAGCTTAGCCAGTAGCGTCAATATTTTAAGTTTAGGAGAATTGAAGCAAGCCCAGCTAGCTAATTATGCCGAATTAGGACTGCAAAAAGAAGGATTAGACCAAAGGCTAGCGTCTTTACAAAATACCTACACTGCATACCAAAGCAAATCGAATAACTTTCCTCAGTTACAAGAACAACAAAGACAGCTACAGCGAAAAGTAACGGCTGCTCAATCTGCATATGAAACTCTTTTAAGCAAATCAAAACAGATAGATGTGCTTCCCAGCGATATCGATAAAGTGCGGGTAGTTGCTAATGCAGCCATCTCAGAAGACCCTGTAAATCCTGACGGCAAAATAATTATTGCAGCAGGAGCTATGATGGGCGTATTGTTAGGAACGGCACTGGCTTTCCTTTTAGATCTTAAAGACAACACGATCAAGAATACTCAAGAAGTTGAGAATATGTTTGCCTATCCTTTGCATGGCATAGTCCCTAATATAAATTTACCAGGGGGTAATAATCAGCAACCGCAACTTCCAGGAAGCGGCACGCCAACAAACTTGAACCTTCCACAAAAGTTTGTCAGTGAAGTATCGATGATGCCCTTAAAAGAAGCGTATCAAAATATACAGGTTAATCTTAAGCTTTTAGATGCTGAGGCTAGGAAAAAGGTTATTGCCATAACTAGTTCAGTCCCCCAAGAAGGGAAATCTTCTGTCTCAGCTAATTTGGCAGTAGCACGCTCTGAGTGTGGTCAAAAAATTTTACTGGTAGATGCAGATATGCGTCGCCCAACCCAACATCATATTTGGGAAATTTCTAACCAAGTAGGTCTAAGCAACATTCTTAGGCATGAGGTTCAATGGGAAGATGCAATCCAAAACACTATGCCTAATCTGGATGTTTTGACTGCGGGGTCAATACCAAATAATCCGATCGCTCTTTTGGATTCTTCATCAATGAGAGAATTTATCGATAGTGTATCAAAATATTACGATCAGGTTATCTTTGATACACCTCCTATTAATGGTATTGCAGATACAAAAATTATTGGCAGGCAGGTAGATGGCTTTTTATTCGTTGTCCGACCTGGAGTTGCTGACTACGGCAGTGCTAGTGCAGCCAAGAAAACTTTGGATAGTACTGGACAAAAGGTATTAGGTGTAATTGTTAATGGGGCAGACATGAGCAGAGAACCTTATTACTACAACAGCTACTACTATGCAGAAAAAGGTGATGGGTAAGCTGTTGATTGAGTCATTACAAAAATTGTATTTAAATGATCGATTGTTATGTGATACGCGCCATTTGAGATTAACTGAAATCAAAAATGTATAAAATACGGCTGTATATTGTCTAGAAAAACTTTCTCCAATTAGACAACATGAAAAAGTCAATTCGTCCTTTTGAAAACGTATTTTCAGTTATATCGCTACTGCTATTTTCCAATGGATTTTATTCTATTATCTTAGGTGAAACTGTTGGAGAGGGTGATATAGATAGTCCAGGACTTCGACTTGCTTTTATCGGCATATATTTTGTAACTGTCTTTTTGCTAGTTTTTCGCTGGCAAAGAAGCTTAATGTTTTTAGGTAGCCACTTATGGATCTTATTTTTGCTTGGTTTAGCTATCGTCTCTATCTCCTGGTCATCCGTTCCTGATATAGCCTTTAGAAAAGTAGTAGCCTTGATTGGAGCAACCTTATTCGCATTATATCTAGGTTCTAGCTACGATTTTGAGCAACAGCTAAGAATATATGGCTGGACTTTTGGTATTTCTATATTTTTTAGCTTTTTGTTTGGTATAGCTCTGCCACAATACGGGGTAATGAATACTGATGCTATTGTTGGTGCTTGGAAGGGCATTTTTCCGCACAAAAACAACTTGGGATCGAGTATGTTTGCCAGCTTTATTAGCTTTTATTTTTTGTCACTTTTACACAAAAAAAGACGATTGTTTTTTCTAATTTGCTGTTTTTTATCAGTAGTTTTAATTTATTTGGCGGAATCTGCCACTGCTTTAATGAGCGTCTTCTTTATTTTTGTAACTGCTCAAGGATTAAAAAGACTATCATTGCAGTCCAAAAAAAGCGTATTTTTAATACTATTATTTCTAATTGTTACCTCTTTGGTTTTGTTTTTGTTTTTAATTAACTTCAATACATTCTTAAGAGTTAATGATAAGGACATAACTTTGTCTGGTAGGACTCTTTTGTGGCATACTTTATGGCAGTTTATACAGCAAAAGCCACTTCTAGGCTATGGTTACGGGAGCTTTTTCTCTGGAGAAAGTAGAACGTCTTATTTGTTATGGCAAATACATGATTGGTCTCCTGTCCACTCTCACAATGGCTATATACAACTTTGGATCGATTTAGGATTTATTGGCTTGGTTGTATTTTTACTAGGATATGCTAATTGTTTATTTAGATCTTTATATGGATATTTAATCTCTAAAGATTTGAAGATGCTCTGGATATTTTTATTTTTAATGTATAACGTGTTTTCAAATTGTACAGAAGTTTCTTTTTTTACTGGGGGCAATATCTGGATCATTACTCTAGTTTCACTCTATTCAATGAAAGTAAAGACTCAAAAAGCAAAGCCTAAAGTAGTGGCATCTCCTAGTTGATTTATGTTTTATGTTTAAAGAAAAGTTGAGTTTAATACTTGGCAATTTATCACAAAGTAAACTATTAAAGAATTCTTGGACAATATTTCAATCTTTTATTTTAAGGTTAGTTATTCAAGGTTTCTACTTCGTTATTTTGGCTCGTACTTTCGCCCCAGAAAAATACGGGGCGTATGTAGGCATAGTGGCAATAGTATCTATTTTTATTCCTTTTGCAGGCTGGGGTAGTGGAGAAGTATTTATCCAAAATGTTTCACGCGATCGCAGTTTATTTAGAGAATATTTTGGAACTACAATTCTTAAAAACCTTTTGTTTAGCTCAATATTTACAGCTTTAATATTAATAGGTTATAACTTTTTTTCTATACCGAATATTTCAATTTATTCGGTATTTTTTGTGGCTTTAGCTAATCTAACCTTTTTAAAATTTAATGATATTGCTAGGGATGCTTTTATGGCTGTGGGACTCTTAGATTACACAGCTAAAACTATTGTCTTGATGTCATTAAACAGGTTTGTCGCCTCCCTAGCATTTATTGCTTTTTTTGACCATCCCACTATACTTACATGGTGCATACTCTATTGCATTGCTACATTTGTCTCTGGAGTAGTATCTATCTATCTGGTTACTAAGTTAGTTGGTTATCCCAAGTTCAACTTATCTAAAGTAAAACAAGAGTTGCGACTTGGTTTCGCTTTTGCCGTCAGCGTATCTGCCCAAAATATCTATAATGATTTAGATAAATCTATGCTGGCTAAGTTATCTACCTTAGAAGCGACTGGAATATATGGGGCTGCATATCAGATCCTAAATGTTGCCTTTACGCCAATTCAATCAGTTGCTTTAGCTTCATTTAGAAAATTCTTTCAACAGGGTGCTTCAGGAATCAAAGGGAGTTTTGAATTATGTAAAAAGATTTTACCTTTTTCCATAGCTTATTCTTTGTTAGCAATTGTTGGCATAGTTGTTCTTTCTCCTTTATTACCAGTTATCTTGGGCTCTAAATACCAAGCCTCTGCCTGGGCATTATTGTGGCTTTCACCGACAATTTTCTTGCGATCTATGCACTTTTTTGCAGCAGACACTTTAACTGGAGCAAATTATCAAAGCTCTCGAACTACTGCTCAAGTATTAGTAGCTATTATCAATGGCTTGTTGAATTTCTGGCTTATTCCTCAGTATGGCTGGCTTGGTGCTATTTGGGCAACAATTGCTTCTGAATTTTTATTAATGGTTTTTCTCTGGGGTTTTGTTTATCGATATTCTAAACAATCTGCATCAAATACTTAGTAAACTAGCAAAAGTCTAAGAATATAGTTCTATGACCAGAAAATTATTAAAATACGGCAGACGCTCATTTTTATTAGCTCTTGGGGGATTTGGGGCAGCAGGTTTAATTCGCAAATATCAATATTCTACCGCTCAAAAACCAGAATCTAATCAATATTTAAGTGAGTCAACCAAACAAAATAAAAGTATCAAAGGAGAAACTCTGCGTCAAATAGCAGCATCTAAAGGCATAATTTATGGCGGATTTACTCAAAGAGCCTATGATGAACTTCCCTACGATATAAAGTTCAAAGAAAATTTTTGTCGAGAATATGCCATGGTAGTCGGTGGCTTTTTTGGAGTTACCGTTGGTCCTTTCGGCTACAACAATTATGATTTTCAACAAACTGACGCTTTCTTTAACTTTGCAACTCAAAATAATCTGATTTTTCGCGCACATCCTTTAATTTGGAATGAATTTAATTCGCCTTGGCTAGTAGAGAAATTTAAGTCTGCTGATACTACTAGTGCCGAAATCGATAAAATTTTTACTAATCATGTTACTACTTTAGCCAAACGTCATGCAGGCAGAGTAAGTTCTTGGGATGTAGTTAATGAAGCAATTAACGTTGATGATGGCAGAAACGATAATTTAAAAGACACTACTAAAAGTGGTATTAGAGGCGAAAAATATCCAGCCTGGCTTAATTTCTTGGGACCAAGCTATATTGAACGTGCTTTCCATATTGCTGCCCAAGCAGATCCTCAAGCGATCTTAGTTTATAACGATAATGGACTAACCTATAGCAATCCTTTCGGCACTAGTTGGGACGGAAAACGCCGAACCGCCGTCTTAAAATTACTAGAAAGATTGAAAGCAAAAGGAACACCTGTTCATGCTTTGGGTATTCAAAGCCATTTAGACGGAAGTAGAAACCAGGAATTTGATGGTCAGAAGTTTAGGAAATTTCTTAGTGATGTTGCCAGTATGGGATTACAAATTATCATTTCTGAATTAGATGTCAGCGATGCTAAACTCCCCAAAGATGTGACAATTCGCGATCGCCTAGTAGCAGAGGCATATTATCAATATCTTTCTGTTGTTCTCGATGAACCTGCCGTCACCACAATTGTTAGTTGGGGCTTGAGCGATCGCTATACTTGGCTAAGTGGCTATGCTCCTAGAAAAGATGGTGCGGATGTTCGTCCATTACTATTAGATCGAGGATATTTACGAAAGCCTGCCTGGAAGGCTGTAGCCAGAGCTTTACGAGAAGCTCCCAATCGAACTTAAGTCACAGATTACTCCCCCACGTCCAACAACAGCATGGTTCTAGATGCGGAATCAAGTTCCGCCCTTCTGGGAAACCGTTGAACCCTTTAGGAGGTCTGTCCGCTGCTGTAACCGTTGGTTAACGTGAGTTCGGGTTAACAAGATTGGTCTGTTTGGGTAGCTATAAGCTCGCTTGCTCTTAGCTTTAAGCTTTTGAAGTATTGTTTAATTGTCTTGAAGAGAAGATCTAGCGAAAAAATAGCATTTTCAAAATACTTATCTAATAAAGGTTTCAGCTTCCATGCGAACTCATGTTGGTTAATAGTTAATTAACAATAGGTAAACTAGTTTAGCCAGAAATCAACTAGTCAACAGTCTAAAACCTAAAGTAAATCGAATAATTAATAACACCTTTATATTTGTCTTAAACTCTTCGCGTTGGCAATAATACTAAATCCCATTGATAAAGGTAACAATCAATTTACTGACCTCTGACCTCTGACTTGAAAAACAGATAAATTACCTATACGAACAGGATTTAGTAAATAGTGTTTCTAGTGCAGTTGCTTGGCATTTTTCTAGATGCAATATAGACTTGAACAGCTTTAGCTATCAACAATCAATTAGCTTGATTTTTTAATGTTAAAGTTATCCATAGATTAAGGTAATATTAATGAAATACTTTTAAGTCTTTATTTTATAAACATATATGAAGTCTAGCCATTTTGCAGGGCAGTTAAACCTACCAGCTTATAATTTGTCTCCTACAAAAGTTACTAAGTTTCTCCTGACAATTATTGCCTTACTGGTTGTGTTTAACCTAGCAGAAAGAATTTTTGTTTATTGGCATAATGCCAATTACGAAAATCAGATTGTTTCTCATTATTTTAACTTCGATCAAGAATACAACTTGCTGTCTTTATACTCGACTTTAGCTTTAGGATTTAGCAGCTATATATTAGCCATAATCGCCACGGTGAAAAAATATAGAAAATCCAAATATGCTAAACACTGGAAAGCACTAGCATTTATATTTTTATTTCTAGCTATAGATGAATTGTGCAGCATTCATGAGCTATCAATCCCGCTTTTGAGAGGTGCAATTAACGCTCATGGATTATTATATTTTACTTGGGTAGTTCCTGCATTCTTTCTCCTAATTATTTTTCTGCTAACGTTTAGAAAATTCATTCAAAGTTTGCCCATCAAAACTAAAATACTATTTATTTTGGCAGGATTTGTTTATGTTACTGGTGCATTAGGTATGGAACTTATAGGTGGTTATATAGCCGATAATTATGGCTACAATACGGTATATGGAATTGCCTCAAGCATTGAAGAACTACTTGAAATGTTAGGGATAGTAATATTTATTCATGGGTTATTATCCTACATTCAATCTCAATTTGAAGAGCTACATTTTTCCTTATCTTTTAAACAAAAATCTGGTCAAGTTAGGAATCTATAATAAATATTTTACAGCTAAATATTTTTGCTGATTTCTTATTGTTTATAGCAAAAAAAAGCCAATTTTGCACAATAAATTGGCTTGGCTATAGCTAACTCATTTTACGATAAGCTGCCGATGCAATTTAAGTGCATCCTTTTTTAATTAGGAAATAAAGTGTCAAACTCTCTCCCCATCAACCTCAATAGGCAATAGGCGCAGAGGAATGCTTTTCGATGTCGAATCCTTTAAGGAATTGCTCGTTAAACTAAATGCTTGACAGCTTACTGGGAGTCATACTGTACAATAGGTTGGGGAAAAACTTTTCAGGAGATATAAATTGATTATAGACAAAACGATTTCGCGCCTTCATTGCAATTAGTTCTTTGTCAGTTGTTTGTTCAAAATGCTTTAAAACAAAATCTCCAATATTTTCTAGAGACTGAACTGGAACTTTGACTATGTGTAATTTGTCTTCAAAGGGAATAACTATATCAGTATCTAAAACCACTGGTATACGCCCTGCATTTAAAGCCATATAAAAGCGTCCAGAGTAGTTACCAGTCCCTCTAATGCACAAAATATAGTCGCATTTACTTGTATTAGTTACAAACAAATTTTCTAATAGTTGTCGATTAGTCTCATTTTTCAAATAATAGCTTTGATAAGGATCACTAATATCGAAATGACTCTCAATTCTTGTGTCTAGTGACAGAATATTAATGGCTAATGTCCTTAATTTTAGACTCATGCCTTCTCGAAATCTAATATCAACCTTGTGGGCTAATCTACCTTTAGCCAAAACTGCTTTAGCAACTTTTGAGGGTAAGATTAATTTTCCTAGCTGAGACAATTTGCCTATAGATGAAATTGTTCCACAAAACCCAATTACTGGCTTTGTTTTTTTGGGTAATATTATTAAAGCGTCTAAGCTTTTTTTTGTTCTGTAATTGCTCCAAAAAGGACACTCTATCTCAAAATTTTGTTTCAAGCTTTTATACAAACCACAGCGCAGTATTTTAGCTGTTGGTATATTTAAAAAAACATCAGAATCACTGGTCGCATCAATAATTAAAGGTTTATTGTATTCTTCAGCCTTTTCTGCTGCTGCAAATACAGAGCTATCAAAGTTCAAAGTTTCTGGATGAAAAACTCGATTAGGATATATAGCCAAATCGCACTCTTGAATTGAATTGACTTCTGTATATTTATTTTGATGTATAAATTTATCAAATATCTTGTCTCTGTTTTTAGATCTCAAAGACCATAATAGTTCTACACGAGTATCTATAGGTGCATTGAAAGTATAAATTTTCATCAGTTGCCATCAACTTCCAATTGTTTATTAAATATGTAATTAACAAAAACGAATAGCTTAGCATAGCCGATCTGAAAAATATCGTCAGCAATAAAAAAAATTAAGATTTATATATTCATTATTTGCGCTATTTTTCGTAGAAACAATTAGCTTGTGTAACTTTTAATTAAGCCAATATTAAAAAAATAATCCCCATATATATGATATTAGCAAATAAAAATTCAACTAGTATCGTTTCTCTCTGTGCAGGAAGTAATAAGTAGCAAGTTAAATATTGTCGGGTTTTTAAGTAAAATAAATGCTTATACTAAATCCGCTTGGTAAAAGTAGCTTAAAATAATAGGCAAAATACTTAAACTTACTAATGCCGAAAAAAGCTTATTTAGCTTCGCACCTAAGTGCTTTTGAATTGAAAAAGCGATATCGACAAAGCAAAAATCCGATTGAGTCGAGAAGATAGCACCTGCTTTGGAAGAATAGTATTAAAACCAATTTTAAAGAAGGTTTGGAGTCGGATTGGTAAGAAACCCTAGGCAGTTGTACAGCATCAATATGAATGGTTATATGTTTATGGTTTCGATGAACTCGAAGAAAGACTATCAAAGCGTTGTTGTGTTTTCACTCAGATGATGGAAGAAATTAAAAACCTAACTGATTATTATTGGTTCAAATCAGAAAAGGAGACTTCTAAATTACTAGCTGAAAGTATTTGCTTTTCTTCTTGCTCAGAAAATAGTAATCCACCCAAATGAATTAAGCTGAGAATTAATGCGCCCCCTGAAAGAATATAACTATGAAATGTATACAAGCGACTAACTGTCATGGTATTAACCGCATCTCCACTTACTATGAGTTCTCGCAATATAGAGCCAATATAAGGAATAGATTCAATAATTCCGATTTCAATCGTAAAACGCCAATATCCTATCTGTGTCCAATCAAGGAGTATGGCAGTCCAAGCAAGAGCGATCGCCGTCAAGGTCAATAAAATGCCGCTAATCCAAGAAGTCAACCAGCTATAACGGAATTTTCTACCTAAGAACATAACGATTATCGCGATTAAAGAAACCACAATCAAGCTGTTTCCTGCCAGTGAATGTATACGTTGAATCAACCAACCAAAAGAAACTGTAGACTCAATCAAACTTAACGAATTATATGCTCCTCCTGCTGTTGGTTCGTAATAAAAGGAAATTAAAATTCCTGTGATTGCTGCCATTGAACTTAAAGCCAAGATGCTAGTAGCTAAAATAGTCGATAGTCGCTTCAGTACGAAAGAATAGTTTCGAGTTTTCATAGCGAAAAATAATTAAGTTTAGTTGAATTGTATAACTTTTACTTAACATTAGTTAATTATTTTTTATGTTTAATGGCTTAATGCCATAGTTACTAATCCTTGTTGTCCAACTAAAATTTCTCTGATCAAAGTTAAAATTCCCACCCAGATAATTGGCGTAATATCTACTCCACCAATGGGGGAAATTATTTTACGTAGAGGCTTTAAAAAAGGTTCGGTTGGCAAAACAACTAAGCTAAAGGGAAAACGAGTAAGCTCTGCTTGAGGATACCAGGTAAGCACAATTCTAAAAATAAATAAAATTGTCATTAGCCCCAACAAAAGACTTATACCTAAAGTACCTAGATTTGATAAATTCATAACATCAATACATCAATGAGATTTAATCTGATAAGTGCTGATAATATTACACAATGTAAATATCTGTTATTTATTGTACTGTTGTTTTATGGACTAGTTGGCTTAGACTCGAAACTATATTTAAGTAATAAAAATTATATTTTATCTAGTCTGGCTTGAATTTGATGACCACCATCCCCTTACAATATATGATGGGCTTTTTAAAGCACCGTGTTGTAAATAGCTTTAGTTTTGCCTAAAAAACTTTTAAAATTATTACACAACGTAAATCATTACTAAATAAACAAAATTAATCAGGATAAAAAATTATGACTCCTTCATTAACCAATTTTCTTTTGAGTATAGCCTTGGGTGCTGTGATTGTAGTTATTCCCGCAACTATTGCCCTAATTGTTCTGAGTCAAAGCGACAAAGTTAAACGCGGTTCTTGATTACTTGTCAGTACTGACATTAAATTATTATGGTTTTTGTGGGCAATGGGATATTCTCTGCGTAGAGAAAAGACAGTAATAGTAGTGTCTATGTTTCATTGCCCTATTATTTTTTATAAGAATACGCGATCGCCGAAACAGCAACAGATAATAGTTATTTAATAAATAAATTTAGCTAATTTTGGTCAAAGTCAAGATATTCATCAGTTAAAATTTATAAAGCCATATATAGGAGAACATTAATGGTCAATTTCGGGCTAAATGCAGCAGCTATTTTAGGTTTATTCTTGGCAGTGGCAGGGGCTGGGCTGTTTTTCCTGCGTTCAATTCGCCCTGAGTTGGCAAGAGATTATGATATTTTCTTTGCTGCGGTGGGTTTACTTTGCGGCATTATCTTGTTGTTTAATGGGTGGCGACTCGATCCAATTTTGCAGTTTGGTCAATTTTTGCTGACGGGAACAGCAATTTTCTTTGCTTTTGAAAGCATTCGGATGCGGGGCGTAGCCACTGAGCAAGCTAGGCGTAATACTCCCGTTGTTGATCGCGATCGCCCAGTTAGCCGTACTAGAGTTTATACCGAAGCAGAATTAGACAAAATTGACCCCTACGACAACGCTTATGAAGGAGCAGAACCAAACTATGATAGCCCTAGATTAAGAGGCTACGACGATCCACAACCTCGTCCTGTTCGTCGTTCCTCTGAGCGAAAAAGAACATCTTCTCCCGCTCCTGAGATTAGAGACGAACCTCGACGTAGTAGAAGTCGCAATCGTTCAGAATCCAATGACTTTGTAGAACGTCCTCGTCAAGTTGACGATAGTTATGTAGCAAGAGATGTTCGCCCTCGTCGTCCTGCCTCCGCAACTCCCTCTGATAGTTATGATAGTTGGAACGCTCAAGATGAATGGACAGATAGTTCTCGTAGTGCTTCGCGCCCCAGTCGTCGCCCTACGAATCCCGACCGCCCCGCTCGTATGCCCAAGTCTACTCCACCTCCTGTTGCTAAAAGTAGACCGAACCCAACTAACTTAGCTGATTTAGGCAGAAGCTATGATGAACCAGAAAATGATGATGATAATTATGATCCTAATGATTTAGAGAGCCGTTATGATTCTAAGGCAGACAGGAGCAATGATGGGCAAAATGAATCTATTCCTGGTGATTTTGTAGTCGATTATCAGCCATTAGATGATTCTGAAGCTGCTGAGTATGCAGATGAATATGATGACTACGATGATTCTGAGCAAGATGACTATGACAATTACAACGACTCTGAAGATGATAATTATTCAGAAGATTTCAGAAGACAGCCAAGACGCAAGCCCATCAATTTTGATGAATAATAAAATGCAATTTTGATGACAATTTGCCAGCTTTATTTCACAACTTTTAAATAATTTCTGGGCTTATTTTGTCAAGATCGAGCCTCAAGCTGGTCTTTTGTAGTTTATTGCTGTACCAATTGAGCAGAAAGATAAAATTCTGCTATGGCGATAGCTCCAAAATAACAAAAACGTAAAAAAAACTTAATAAAACATTTCTAAGTCCTGACTTTGCTGTAAACCTACAAGCATAAGTAGAATTTTGGTATTATCAATGACCGACACAAAATACATTCTTTCCTTAGATTTAGGTACTACAGGCAATCGGGCAATATTATTTGATCGCCAGGGGAATATTGTCGGTCAGGTATATAAAGAGTTAACTCAACATTATCCTCATCCTGGATGGCTGGAACATGATGCAGTAGAAATTTGGCGGGACACTAATGACTCTATACAAAAAGTTATTGCCGACAACCAGATTACCGCTTCAGAAATTGCAGCTATCGGCTTAACCGTGCAAAGAGAAACTTGTTTGCTTTGGGACAAAACTACAGGAAAACCACTGCACAAAGCGATTGTTTGGCAGGATCGCCGTACCTCTACTATGTGCGATTGCCTCAGGGAAGAAGGACAGGCAGAGGTCATTCAACAGAAAACTGGTTTAGTGTTAGATGCCTATTTTTCGGCGACCAAACTAGCCTGGCTAATTGATTGGGTAAAGCAGCATCAGCCTGATACGAATTGGGATAACGTAATGGCGGGGACGATAGACAGTTGGGCTTTGTGGAATCTAACGGGTAAACAAGTTCATGCTACTGATGTGAGCAATGCCAGCCGTACCATGTTGATGAACCTTGACACTAAAGATTGGGACGAGTCGTTGCTCAATCTATTTGATATTCCCCGTCAAATTATGCCAGAAATTAAACCTAGCATGGGGTTATTTGGCAAAAGCGATCGCCAGATATTAGGAACAGAAATTCCTATTACAGCCATCTTTGGAGATCAGCAGGCATCATTATTTGCTCACGGCTGCGATCGCCCTGGATTACTCAAATGCACCTATGGCACAGGCTGCTTTTTAGTGGCACAAACAGGCACAGAAGTAACCCGCTCAAATAATCAACTTCTTTCAACTGTGGCATGGAGTACCCCAGAACAAACTAACTATGCTTTAGAAGGAGCTATTTTTACTACGGGGGCATCTATTCAGTGGTTACGAGATGGCTTGGGTTTGATTAAAGATGCTGCTGACACCGAATCTTTATGTAACCAGGTAGAAGATACCGACGGAGTTTATTTTGTTCCTGCCTTAAGTGGCTTGGGTGCGCCCCACTGGGATATGAAAGCCCGTGGTGCATTTTTGGGCATTACTGGGGGGGTAAAGAAAGAACATATTGTTAGAGCCGTTCTAGAAGCGATCGCCTATCAGGTTAAAGAAGTGGTGGATGCGGTCAACAAAGACAGTGACAAACCCGTATCTTTGCTCAAAATCGACGGTGGGGCAGCCAAAAACAATTTTTTAATGCAGTTTCAGGCAGATGCTTTAGGAGTGGCATTAGAACGTCCTGTAGTGTTAGATGCCACCGCCCAAGGCGCAGCTTTTGGTGCGGGTTTAGCGGTGGGGTTTTGGTCTGATTACCAAAAGTTAGTAGGCGATCGCCAAGTAGATAAGGTATTTGAACCAGGAGCGGGACAGTCTCAGGCACATGAGAATTTCGCTATGTGGTCAAAAGCTGTTAGCAGAGCCAAAAATTGGATTGAACAGTAATTCAATTAACAATTAACAATTAACAATGGGCAGTTAAGCTAATTGACGTTATGACCATTACGGTTTTGGTTTGATGTTTTGTTTGTAAGATCGAGCTTTTGGGCAAAATGTATCATCGATCGCATCAATTTAGAGGATTTAACTTTTAACTAAATATAGTACGCTTAAATTCTTCGACATCCTAATAAATGTACCAATTTCGACTCGGTAAAATTGGCAAAGAACTAGAGTCTGGAGCGAATTGGATTGCACCTATAGCTTTATGTATCGCTCTACTAGGAATTGCTTCTGCTTCTATTTTAATTGCGATCGCGTCTACAGAAATTAAACCTAATGCTATTACTTGCGATCGCCTGTTGATTGCCGCGATCGCTTTTGGAACTTGAAATAATACCATTTCTCGTAAATAGCTAGATAGATACTTTTGATGGGTAAGGGCGCGGAATGCGCCCGCAGGCAAACACCCGATGCATTCGGGTGCTTGCCTGCGGGTTAAAGGTAAAGGGGAAAAAGCCTGATATACAAAACTTTGACCCTTCCCCTTTCTCCTTTGACCAACCCGAAGGAAGTCTCTTGTTACTTTTGAGAAATAGTATAACTTTCAAAAAACTAACAATTTCGATCCAGATTTGTCTTCCTGTATGTACGAGTAGAGAGATCGCATCATCGAGAGATATTTGTCCTGTTTTTTCCTCTAAACCCCATTAAAGTTACAAAAGCTTAAAAAGATTAATTGAGCTTCAGGATTGGCAACCGAACGGGCGATCACGCCAATTTTTGCGGTCATACTGGCAGTTGTATTGGGGTTAATAACTTTGATTTTCATCGCTCAAATCTAATCATTAATTATCTACTTAGTAATGGGATTTGTTTCTGGCTCTAATGAGGCTGGCTCTTCAAGCATCCGATCTTTTGATGACTTTGGCAGGACAAGATTGAGAATCAAGGCGCAAAGAGAACCGACAGAAATACCTGACTCTAAAACACCACGTATTTGTTCAGGAAATCCTACTAGTGCCTCTGGGACAAAAGTTACGCCTAACCCGGTGGCTAATGATGCGCCGACAATAATCAAAGAACGATTGGTCATCTCAATTTCACCTAGAATACTAAACCCAGCCACCGCAACCGTACCAAACATCAGCATAATCGCTGCACCAAAAACAGGAGCAGGAATAGCGGTTAAAATTCCGCCAATAATCGGAAATAATCCTAAAAAAGCTAGAATACCGCCGACGTAAAAGCCGATATAGCGACTACCAACTCCTGTAAGCTGGATAATTCCGTTATTTTGGGATAACGTCACCGTCGGTAAGGTACTACAGCAAGAGGCAATAAACGAATTGAACCCATCTCCCAATAGTCCACCCTTAAGACGTTTAATATATTTTGGACCACTAATCGGCTCTCCAGTTACCATCGAAGTTGCGGTAATATCGCCAATGACCTCTAGAGAAGTAGCAAAGTAAATAATCGCAAAGGGAATAAAGGTAGCTAGATTAAAATCTAAACCAAACCGAAACGGAATAGGTATATTAAAAGCAGGTATACTTCCTAACTGGCTGAAGTCTGTCATACCCATAAAGACTGAGATAATAGAACCAACAATTAAACCGATAATCACCGACCCCATTCTAAGATAGCGATTTGAGGTGGCGCTACAGACAGCTACCGTAAAAAACACGGGAATAGAAATTGCCCAATATCTCAGGCTGCCATAATCACCAGCCGTCTTGGCTGCATCTCCTCCCGCCATATCGTACATTCCAAAGCGAATTAAAGTTAAACCGATTAGGGTTACGGCTGTTCCTGTCACAAGTGGGGGAAAAACAGTTTTAGCAAATTGCAGAAAGCGACTCAAAATAATCTGGATAAACGAACCAAAAAATCCTACACCCAGAATCAATGCCAGGGTTTCTTCCGGTGTTTTATTGGCAGCGTTACCTGCTGCAATAATGCTAAAAATAGGTGGTAAAAAAGCAAAGCTTGGTCCTTGAATACTCAGTAAACCAGAACCAATTGGACCAATACGTCTAGCTTGAACAAAGGTAGCAAATCCAGCTACAAATAATGTCATACCAATAATGTAGCTAATGCTTGCAGCATCTAATTTTAGGGCGCGACCGATCAAAATGGCAGGGGTTACACTAGGGACAAAAACAACGCAGACGTGCTGTAAAGAAACCAAAAAGGCGGTTTGAAATGGAGGATTGTCTTCTAATCCCAAAATTAAATTACTTGGGTTAGGAACTATAGTTTCAGAGGCATTGTTAAGTTCTACATTGGTCATCTTTCTTCTCCTACATATAATTGCTTAAAGTTTGTGCGGTTAATTATTTAGCAAATCAGCCAAACGAGTTGCTATTCCTCTCTCTTAAAATGCAAAGACGGTACGGATTGCGCCAATATAATCGGTGCTATTGTCTGCGTTATGTTCTGGGTTAGTTATGACTATTAAACCAGGAGTAATATTAATATTGTCGTTAAGTTGGTAACGATAAAATGCTTCGATCGCATAGGAAGTGTCTTGGTCTTCAAATTCTCCTACATCGTTGTTAATTACCTTTGAAGGTTGACCAAAAACCAAACCGCCTAAATTCCCTTCTTTGCCCAAATCGGGAAAAGATAAAACTGCTGCCCAGTAAAGAATATCTGCATTCGCCCCATCATTAACTCCATCTTTGGCTTCGGCTTGTGTAAAACCAGCCCAACCGCCTAGAACGATTTTCGGACTAAGAGTATATTGAGTTTCTATGCCATAGGAGTTGTAAGCTACTGGTGTAGCGGTGATATTACTAGATTCTTCCCTTGTTTCTGGAGGAATGGCTGAAATATTGTCCCCAAACGGTGAGGTAGCATTCTCACTACCAAAAAAGCCCCCAGGCGGTGCGTTACCGCTACCATCGTCATAGCCTCGTAAATAAGTTGCGGCAATAGCAAAGCTTTTAGTTGGATAAAAAGTTAATTGGGCGATCGCGCCAAAAGGACCATTAAATAATCCAGTATTGGGATCGTTGGCAGTAGCATCACCAGCCAAATAACCACCAGATATATTAATCGAATCGGTTAAATCGTATTGAACGCCAATACCAGATAAACCACTTTGAAAATAAATCGGACTACGGAGGGCGAAACCAGAAATTACGGTGTCGTAGTCTCCATCTAAAGGATTGAGAGTCGGTACAAACAAATCGAGGAAACCATAGGCTTCAACAAAAACTTCTCCTTTATCGCCAATGGGAAAGCGATATTCTAGTTGATTGACTATAAATTGATTATCGGTAGGGGAAGCAAAAGCTAACCTTGTCATTCTCGTACCTGTCGCGTCACTGAGGTCAGGAGTGTTACCTGCTTGCAGACGAACTCGGAGTAAATCCTTACCACTAAAACTCGAATCAAACACTAGACGCACTCTCTCAGAAAAAAAGATTTGGTCGTCAACTGAGTCATTGCTATTGGCTTTTTCATCCCCAAAAGCACCAGCCACAGCAAATAAGGCTTGTCCAGTAAGTTTAGTAGTAGTAGAAAATTGTTGGTCTTCTAATAAAGCAGTTCTTGCTTCTACATTATCTATTCGTCCTCTAATAGTTGCTAATTCTGCTTCAAAGTCTTGAGTTAACCTGTTTAAGGTATCCACATCTTCTTGGCTGACCGCTTCACTTTGAGCAATTAACCGCTCGATCTGGTTCAAACAAGAGTTTAAACCAGCAGCAAATTCATAACGGCTTAAAACTCGATCGCCCCTAAAAGTTTGATCGCTATAGCCAGCTATGCAACCATAACGTTCGACCAAACTCCTCAGTGCTTCATAAGCCCAATCATTGGAAGCAACATCTTTCAATTCAACTACATTGTTGACTTGAGCTAAAGAATTACTGAATTCTAAGACCGTCGGCTATGCCGACGGTCTTTTTTTGTCAGAAGATAAATCTTCATTCACCTCTTGTGCGTAGACAATATTACTAAGCATTAGTGAAAAACCAAAGGCGGCACAACTTTGTTTAAGGAAAAATTTGAGTAAATTCACGATTTTACTTCTCACACCCTAAATTTATTTCGTCAGACAATGTTTATGTCAATATTCGTATACGGTATACAGTTCTAATATAAAAAACTGTACTTTTAACTACAAACTTTTTTTTGTCACAGAAATACAGCATTAGCGGACAGAGTTGGGAAAAAAATCTCTTAAAGCCATGACAAAATATGCTCAAATTGAAGAAATAGAAACGAAACTTTGACTTTTCTTTGTTATTAAATCTTTTAAAGATCGAGCTTTTTAGCAAAATGTATCATTGATCGCATCAATTTTTAAAATTTAACTTTTAACTAAATAAAGTATTTAGCTTTCTTATTTAATATTTTTAAATGTACCAATTTCGGCTCGGTAGAATTGGCAAAGAATTAGAGTCAAAAGCAAATTGGATTGCACCTGTAGCTTTATGTATCGCTCTACTAGGAATTGCTTCTGCTTCCATTCTTATTGCGATCGCGTCTACAGAAATTAAACCTAATGCTATTACTTGCGATCGCCTGTTGATTGCCGCGATCGCATTCAGCACTTGGAACAACTTTAAAAAAACTAGCAATCTCGATCCAGATTTGCCGTCTGAACCTACACTATATACAAGTAGGGCAATCTCTTTATTATTAATAGCAGGCATTAGTTTTGCTATTTCGCTTTCACTTTGGGCATGGTCTTTAACTCAAACCAGCATTGCCAATTCGACTTTGCTCAACAACATGATGCCAATTTTCACTACTTTATTTGGCTGGCTAATCTTGCGTCAGCAATTTTCGCCACGGTTTTTAGTCGGCATGGCAGTTGCAATAGTTGGCGCAGTAGCTATTGGTATTGAGGACTTGCAGGTAGCAGATAGTGGTCTAATTGGAGATGGGGCAGCCTTAACCGCAGCCATGTTTTCCGCAATTAGTATTTTGAGCTTGGAACAGTTGAGAGTGCAGTTTTCCACTTCGATAATTATGCAGTGGACGAGTTTAGCGGGGGGTTTATTTTTGTTACCTTTGGTGTTGCTAACAGGAGAACAATTACTACCAATTTCTAGTACTGGCTGGTTGGCGGTTGTTGGTTTGGGTTTAATTTCTCAGGCATTAGGACAAGGGCTTTTAACTTATAGTTTGGCTAAATTCTCTTCAGGATTTGTGGCAGTATCAATGTTAGCAATTCCTTTAATTGCAGCAATTTTAGCTATGGTAATCTTTGCCGAACAGTTAAGCTTATTAAATTGGTTGGCGTTTGCCGTAGTTTTATTTGGTATTTATTTAGCAGTGTCAGCCAAGAATGATAACTCAAAATTGTCTATTGAAAAATAGGGCATTGCTGAATCAAGCTATAATTGCGCCCCCCTGCCCCCAAATCTGGGGGAGAATATAGCTTAAGTCCCCCAAGATTGGTAGGGCTGTTTCATTCTCAAAATAGAAGATGCGATCGCGAATAAATCTATTCACTACACCTATCAGTGACACAAAGAAAGTAATAATGGCAAATTATGGCTTAAATAACTGATTGCCTCAGTCATAGAATCAAAACCATGAACTCTCAGTAGGTTAATAACCCAACTTTTAATCAAAGAGATGTTTGTGGATGCTTTGCCGTGAAGTTGAGGGCTGTTATCTTCTTTCGTTACGACATCCTTAAACGGCACTCAATACGGCGACGCAGGTTCGCCGTCCGTGCCTCCCCAATGCCAACGATTCTCGATACCCCAATGTCGGCCAATACCTTGGGGAATAAGCCAAGAAGTTGCTGTTCACAAGTAGCAGATAACAAGTAGCGCAGCCTGGAGGCTGCCGACGTTGCTCCGCAACGGCCAGACGCGAAGCGCGTCTGCAAGTTCAACCTCTGCCACAGCAAGCAAAGCTTGCAAAGTCGTCGAAGACGACGACATGGAGCGATAGCTCCTGTGTCAGACAAAGGGCTTGCCCGCATGTATTCAAGAGTTGAATTATTTTTTCATCTTTTCCTCATCAATGAAGAGGCTGCATATCCAACTTCGGAGTTTTTCTTAATTGCTATCTGCTATTTGCACACGCTGGAGCGTGTCGCCATCGCGAAGCGATGTCGGCGTTCTCCAGAACGCGCTACTTGCTACTTAACTCCGAAGGAGTTGGGTAAAGAACTAATATAATAAGTCGCCGAATCCGATTCGTAATCGTGATTACCTCTTGTTCGCGAACGGAAAATTTTGATGATACTATGAACTCCAACCCATTGAGAATCAATGTTTGATGGAGGAGCCAATACTTCTACAGTTCGATGAGTTAGTCGATTTCTCGTCTTCTCGATCTGCTCAAAGCAACTAATCGCCTTTGTACTTGTTGCTTGAAATTCAACAGCGGAGTGGAATAAGCGCGGGAAACCCACGCATTTCCTCCGCTCAATTTGTCGATGTAATGTTTTTTGATTTCTTTTGACCACAATTAGGTAGTTATTACCACTGTCGATAATTGCTGAGACTGTTTTTTTTGACAATGTAGAGCATCCATCGTGAACACCACTCCTTTTAAATGCAGCAATTCTAATAAGTCTTGCACGGCGACAATCTCACTTTGTTTCTTATTTTCCCTAACTTTTATGCCTAAAATTTCCCCGCCTTCATGAGTCAAAGCCGAAACCATCATGACGAAGTTTTGCTGTTGTCCATAACAGTCGTTGACAGTATTTTTCAAACTTTTGCCATCAATTGCAATCCATTGACCTTGACTATTGTGAGTATACTGAGATGCTCATTCATTCACCTGCTTTTCGCTCATCAGGTATTTGTTTCAAATAGTCAATTAAGCTTTTATCAAAGTTTTTTAAAGTCATTGAGCGGTTAAATTAGGTTTTATATCAATTTACCGCACTTTAGCTCTAGAATGAAACAGCCCTACCCAAACTTGGGGGGCGTGTCGTCGTAGCTTTGCTGCGACGTTTATACCGCCGAACCCTTTAGGGGGTCGCTCGCCTGCTGGGGAGGGTCGTCACGTCCCCAGACCCCTTCCGTAAACATCAACATCGGTTTTTCCAATAATTGAATTGACTATACTTTTAATCCACATAATGCAGTTAAATCTGCCTAAATTGAGTTTTTTTATAAATCTTTTTATTTACTGAAAAATATAGGTTTTCTCTAAAATATAGACAAAGTAAAGTTAATTTACATCAGATCTACTAGTAGTTTATTTGCACTGCCGTCTACTAGAACTTACGAATAAGTCATTTTGCCTATCATTTGAATTAGAATTTCTATAGATACAAAACTTTTTAAGCTACTTAATTCATGGTCAAGTCTCCCTTATCACCATCAGATCGGGAACGAGTAAATTCTAACTTAGCCAAATCAGAACTAAAGACGATCGCCTTAGACGTAGGGGGGATGAAATGTGCTGGCTGTGTCAAGGCGGTAGAAAGACAGCTAGAGCAAAATTTAGGTGTAGTATCTGCCTGGGTCAACCTAATTACAGAAGTAGCGGTAGTAGAATACGAGACTAAAAGCGTTGCTCCAGAAGCTTTAGCCGAGAAGTTAACTAAAACTGGTTTTCCTAGTCAATTGCGACAAAGCGATCTCAGTATTTATCAAATCGCCCAGTCAAATCAGGTAAAACGACAACAGCAGTCAAAAAAACAAGTTCAGCAACTGATTACTGCTGCTGTATTGCTGCTTTTTTCGGGCATAGGACATTTACATCACCTGGGTTTGCCTTACATACCTGTACTAAGTAATATTTGTGTTCATTTTGCCTTGGCAACCCTGGCTTTACTAATTCCTGGGCGATCGCTTTTGATTGATGGTTGGCGTAGCCTAGCTCAAGGAATGCCTAACATGAATACCTTGGTTGGCTTAGGTACAACCAGTACTTATTTAGCTAGCTGTTTTGCCTTATTTGTGCCTCAATTGGGTTGGGAATGTTTTTTTGACGAGCCTGTGATGCTATTGGGCTTTATTTTGTTAGGACGTACTTTAGAAGGGAAAGCTCGTAATCGCGCTTCTGCTGCTTTAGAGAAGCTGGTTTCTTTACAACCGCCTATTGCTCGTTTAATTGGCAAACAAGATAACGCCGAGACGATTGAAATTCCCGTAGAACAAGTTAAGCCATCTGAATGGTTGCGAGTTTTACCAGGAGAAAAAATTCCTGTGGATGGAGCGATCATAACAGGAGAAAGCACCGTAGATGAATCAATGCTTACAGGAGAATCGGTGGCGGTAGCTAAAGCTAAATCAGATTTAGTTTATGCAGGCACGATTAATCGCTCAGGAGTAGTCACCATCGAAGTAACAGGTATTGGACAAGATACCACCCTGGCAAAAATCATCAATTTGGTAGAAGATGCTCAAACCCGCAAAGCACCAGTACAGCAGTTAGCCGATACTATTGCGGGTTATTTTGCCTATGGCGTAATGGCGATCGCGACTCTAACCTTTTGCTTCTGGTATTTTGTTGGCACACAAATTTGGGATTCTGTCTTACTGGACGCATCTCACTCGATGTTTATGGCAATGGCAGAGATGACAGTAACAACTTCGCCTTTATTACTTAGTTTAAAGCTGGCGATCGCTGTACTAGTAATTGCCTGTCCCTGCGCCTTGGGTTTAGCTACTCCCACAGCGATCTTAGTCGGTACTAGTATTGGTGCAGAAAAAGGAATTTTAATTAAAGGCGGAGATATTCTCGAACAGGTTCATAAGCTAGATACGGTAGTTTTTGATAAAACAGGTACTTTAACCAGTGGTCAACCTCAAGTTACCGACTGTATTCCTTTAGCAGATCTAACCTCTGAAGAATTGTTGCAGCTAGCAGCATCAGTAGAGAATGGTAGCAATCATCCTCTGGCAGAGGCTATCATGACCGCAGCAAGAGCCAAAGATTTATTATTTTTAGCTACAAAAGATTTTAATACTGCTATCGGACAGGGAATATCAGCCGTTGTTACCGATAAAAAGGTATTGCTAGGAAATCAGCAGTGGCTAACCACCCATAAGATTACAGTTAGTGAGCATCATGATTTAAAAGCTCAGTTTATTGCCCAATCGGGTAAAACAGTCATTTATTTGGCTATAGATGGCGTTTTAAAAGGTTTAATCGCAATTGAAGATAGTTTACGCCCTGATGCGCTAGAAACTATTAGTCAGCTACAAACATTAGGCTTAAATACAGTCCTGCTCACTGGCGATCGCTCGGAAGTGGCTCAAGGGATTGCCCAACAGTTAAATATTACCCAGTTTTTTGCCGAGGTAAAACCAGAGGACAAAGCAAAAGTAATTGGGTCATTACAACAACAGGGTCAAATAGTTGCTATGGTTGGCGATGGCATTAATGATGCTCCCGCATTAGCTCAGGCAGATGTAGGCATATCTCTCCAAGGCAGTACAGATGTGGCGATCGCTACTGCTGATATTGTTTTAATGCAAAATAAGCTGGCAGATGTGATTGAATCAATTGAGCTTAGTCGCGCTACAGTCAACAAAATCAAGCAAAATCTTGTCTGGGCATTGGCATATAATGTGTTTGCTATTCCTATTGCCGCAGGGATTTTATTACCTCGGTATGATTTACTGTTGTCTCCTGGTTTAGCAGCATTGGCTATGGCATCTAGTTCTTTAATTGTGGTGACTAACTCTCTTTTATTAAATTTCAATTTTGCTACCAAAAACTAATAACTAATAACTAAAAACCATTTTCAGCAACAAACCTGGGTACAATAAGTTGGTGAATATAGACTTGGCTCATGACTGCAAAACCTGTAATACATCGAGAAGAGCATATCTTAATTGTTACTGATGGCAAAGGACACCGAGAAATAAAGCTTAAAGATGAAGTTTATTCTTTGGGGCGAGGTATGCAGTGCAGTATTGTACTGCAATCTCAATTTGTATCTCGTCATCACGCTACTTTAGTTAGACGAAAAGAAGAAGAGCGTAATTGCTATCGGCTTATTGATGGTGACTCCGAAGGCAATACCAGCGTCAATGGGTTATTGATTAACGGTAGAAAAGTTAGGTTTCACGATCTAAAGCATGGCGATAAAGTTATTTTTGGTCCTCAGGTAGAAGCAGTATATCAGTATCGTGAATATGATATTTTTCCGACTATTCCCCCTGACGATCCCTATGACATTACCTTAATTGACCCTGCCATGATTGATGTAGATGAAGAAGGAGAGTAGATGCAAGTAATAGGTAACAACGGTTCGGACAAAATTAAATTCAACGTTAATGCTCGAAGTCAGAGGTCAGAGGTGAGTTACTTTTTACTTTTTACTTCATACTTTATACTTCATTAACAATTAACTGTAGTTATTTCTGTCTATATACTTAATGAGTGAGGAATGGATGTTTTTGATGGTTTACTGGGTCAAGATAAAGCGGTTGAATTATTACAACAGGCGATAAAGCTAGACCGCATTGCCCCAGCCTATTTGTTTTGTGGCTCTTCGGGTATTGGACGCAGTATGACTGCGAAAAGTTTTGCTCGGCTATTGCTTAGTATGGGTTTAACTACCCAAAAGCTACCTATGGTTGTCAGAAAACTAGCAACAGGGAATCATCCAGACTTGCTTTGGGTCGAGCCTACATACCTTAATAAAGGTGAATTGTATACCGCTAAACAAGCTGCCGAACAGGGTTTGCAATACAAAACACCTCCCAAAATTCGGATTGAGCAAATTCGTAGTCTGACTCAATTTCTTCATCGCCCTATACTTGAAGCGAAGAGAAAGGTTGTAGTTATTGAAGATTCTCAAACTATGGCAGAAGCACCAGCTAATGCCTTACTAAAAACCTTAGAAGAGCCAGGTAAAGCCACCCTAATTTTGATTGCTCCTGATGCGGATCTATTATTAAGTACATTAGTATCGCGCTGCCAGCGTATTCAGTTTTATTCTCTATCTGAAGCTAACTTAAAAACAATACTTGTAAATCAAGGCTATCAGACAATTCTTGAATACCCTGAGCTAATAGCGATCGCCCAAGGAAGTCCAGGAAAAGCGATCGCTGCCTGGAATCAGCTACAGACAATTCCAGAGCAACTACTGTACCAACTCAAACAGTCAATTAAAACTCCTCTACAGGCTATGCAATTAGCCCAAACAATCACTAACGAGCTGGATTCGCCAACTCAACTTTGGTTAATAGACTATCTGCAATATTACTATTGGCAGCAAAACCAACAAAGCAATTTGATGCACCAGTGGGAAAAAACTCGTCAATATCTCTTGAGTTATGTGCAGCCTCGTCTTGTTTGGGAATGCGCTTTGCTTAGTCTTGTGGACTAAGAAATATCGCAGTACGTTAATCGGTTAGCGGTGCTACCCCCTAAAGGGTGAGACAGTTTGACGGGCGACATAAACGCCTGGGAAACCACAGGCGCAAGACAAAGGCGCACTTCCGCATGTACGCGCACCAAGACAGAACAGAAAATTTAATTACTCGTAAGTAGCCAAGGGGTATCCCCCGCAGGGAGTAAAAAGTAGGAGGTAGGAAGTAAAATCTTGCTTATTCGGTTTTATATTTAATTCTGCCTAGACTGACAGAAGAGAGATAAATAGATGGTTTTAACTTATTCAGCAAGCCCTAATTAGGGCTAATACTTGCTTGATCAATGATCGCAGATTGATAAAACCTTCGTGATTTTGGCAATTTTTTAGCTGCTTACTGTCATTTTAAACTGCATCATTATAAAGCCTACGTAAATTTTTTCACTCTAGGTAGATTTACTGTAGTCGTTAATAAGAATAGCGGATATAACTGCGGGCATAACTATATGTTGTGTCCGTTATTTTATTTTTACCAAATTAAGTTTCTGGCAATTAGCTTAATTAATGACCAAGGAGATATTAGTCAGTGATAGAAATTAATATTATCAGTTCAACTCCTGGCATTAGCACTCATGAACAAATTTTACAGATAATTCAGGCGAGAAATACTGGTATAACTATTAAAGAAATTAGCAAAATTGTTAATCGTCCTGTTTCTATGATTCAGGTTTGTCTCAAAGACTTGATTTCTTCTGAAGCTATTTTCACCCGCAAGAATAAAGTAGGTGTGGGGTTGATTTACTATCCGAAATCTTAGTAGTTTCCGTGGTTGAGTAATAAGTAATGAGTAATAAGTAATGAAAAGAACGGGATGGATATTTTTAGGATTAAGTGTTCTTGGCTTAATTTTATCTTTTAGCGTCAACAATCTATCTCTAGCTTCAGATAATCAAATTCGTTATGATGTAATAAAGCGATCGCAACATACGATCCATACTATTACTATTCCTCACAACAGTAATTATATTGTTGCTCCTAAAATTTCAGGCCAACTCCAATCTATTCAAGAGTTTGTAGAAGATAAAGATAACCTTGTTGCAGCTATCAATGGCGGTTACTTCGATCCTGTAAATCAAAAGACCACTTCCTTTATTACTCAAGAATCAAAGATTGTCGCCGATCCGCGTTTTAATGAAAGGCTGGTAGACAATCCAGATTTAAAACCATATTTAGGGAAAATATTTAACCGTACTGAGTTTCGTCGCTACAAATGTGGAGAACAGACACAATACGATATTCAGTTACATTTTGCACCCATACTTTCTAATTGTACATTAAAAGCGTCTTTAGGAGGAGGTCCTGGTTTATTACCCAAAGATACTTCTGTCGCCGAGGGGTTTACTGCTTATCAAGATGGCGAAAAAATCCGTGACGCGATCGGTAGTGATAGTTTAAATGCCAGAAGCGCAGTCGGGATTACGGACAATGGCGATGTAATTCTAGCTATGGTGGCGCAGCAGCCAGAACAACCTCTTGATTCAGGTATATCTTTACCAGAATTTGCTAATTTTTTGTCTAGTCTTGGTGCAGTCAAAGCAATGAATCTGGATGGAGGAAGTTCTGCTTCTTTGTATTACGATGGTCAAGCAGTTTATGGCAGAGTAGACAAAGAAGGAAATAAGATTCAAAGACCGATTAAATCTGTTTTGCTGGTAACTGAAGAGCAATAAAATTATATCCACAGCAAATGGATTATTAACCTATATTAAATTGTTGTTTAAACATAAATCATGACGGGTTTTGATTGTCTATACATATAAAAACCCTCAATTTTAAGATCGTGAATTTAAAAACTAAACAGCCAAAAATTTTACTTAATCATCCTCATCACAATGCCGAAGTCCCTACTTGGCATCCTCAAGGGCAATGTCTTTACTGGACAGATATCCCTCAAGGAAAAATGTATCGCTACAATCATGAAGGAAGACCTGAGCAAATCTATGCTGGAGAACCTGTGGGCGGTTTTACGATCCAAAAAGACGGTTCTTTGCTGCTGTTTAAAACTAAAGGCACAATTGAACATTGGCAAGAAGGAAAAATCACGACTATTGTGGCTGAGATTCCTACTGAGAGATTAACCCGTTTTAATGATGCGATCGCCGATCCTTTAGGAAGAGTTTATAGTGGTACTGTAGCCACTTCCGAATGTTCTGGAACGCTATATCGTTTGGATTTGGATGGTTCATTACAAATCATCATGAGAGGATTAACTGTTCCTAACGGCATGGGATTTTCTCCAGACCTCAAGTATTTTTATACTACAGATTCAGAAACCCATACTATTTATCGTTTTGAATATTACTTGGCAACGGGGGAATTAAGCGACCCTCAAATTCATATTTTAACTACAGAAATTGATGGTGTTCCCGATGGCTTAACAGTGGACAGTGAAGGATATATTTGGTCTGCTCGTTGGAACGGGGGACATATCTTTCGCTATAGTCCAGAGGGAGAAGAAGTGTTGCGTATTCCCTTTCCTACAGCTCAAGTTAGTAGCTTGACTTTTGGTGGTGCTGATTATAGCAGACTTTATATCACCACCGCAGGAGGACAAAATCGCTCAACTAAAGATAACTTAGCTGGCTCTATTTTTTATCTCGATCCTGGGGTTAAGGGCGCAGCAGAGTTTTTATCTCAGATTGATGTTACCTAAGAAATTAGAATGCCTGATGAACTTAGAGAAACACACCCTACAATAGCTGGTAATAAAAACTTAGCAAACCATTGATTTTTATAAAAGCGTGAAATATCACGCCTCTATTGATCATCGATTATTGTTTATTGATTAAAACTGGTTTCGATAAGGTATTTTGCCTTTCTTCTTCTTACCTTTATTTTTCTCGTAATCAATCTCTTTGAGCTTCTTCATAATGCGAGTGAAGTACTCTTTCATATATTCTTCTAAAGTGGTCGTTTCCTTTTCGTCTAAACCAAAGGTAGCGTAAACTTCTTGCATTGGCGCATTTAAAGGTTCTCCACTTGCTAATACCTCAGCGAAAGTCAGGCGATCTGCGGTGTTTTGTCCCCATTCACAAAAGCGAGTGATACGGCGCATTAAACTTAATATACCAAGAGATACACGAGATATTTTCGATCTTTTGTCAGCCAGATTTTCACACAGGTTCATAATTTCCGAAGCAGTCCAAGCTTTAGATCCCACCACTGGAAAAGTTTTGTTTTCGGTTTCAGGTACTGATAAAGCACGAATAGCAAACTTAGCAATGTCTTGAGTATTCATATAAGCAATAGGAGTACTTTCTCCTGTCACCCAGACAACCTGATCTTCTAAAATTGGAATTGCATATTGACTAATCAAACCCTGCATAAAACCAGCAAGCCTTAAAACTGTATAGTTTAAGCCAGATTCAGCTAAAAAAAGCTCTGTACAGTGCTTAATGTTCATCAAAGGGACTTCAGGGTGCTTTTGGGCATTAAGAATAGAGAAAAAGATATATTTATTGACACCAGCAGCTTTAGTTGCCTGGATTAAATTAACTTTGCCTTGCCAGTCAACTTCCTTTACGCTGAGATTATCGCTAATTCTGGCGGTAGCAGCATCAATAACAGCATCTACCCCCTCTAAAGCCGAGGCAAGGGTTGATTTGTCACATAGATCGCCTTTGACTAATTCTGCTCCCCATTCTTTGAGGAAAATCGCTTTGTTGGGGTTACGTACTAAACAGCGTACCTCATGATCTTCATCTAAAGCCTGACGAGCCACCTGTCTACCCAAAGTGCCTGTCGCGCCAACTACCAATAATTTCATTTAAGGAATTTTGTAATATTTATTAATGTTTCTCTAATGATTTTATCAAAGAGTCCATTATTTATTTATTTTGATTGAGAAAATGCGTATTATCTAAAGATTACAGTAAACTGTCTAGTACTGCTCCTACTACCCGATGATCCCGATCCTGCTTAAGCTTATTTAAAGTCGTGATGGCTGTTTGAGCCTCAAATTGCTTCAAAGATTTGGCTACCTGAAGTCGTATTCGCCAAGATTCGTCATCTGCCCAAGGTAAAAGTAATTTTAAGGCTTCTGTTCGTTGCTCTGTTTTGGCTAAAAGACCTAAACCGCTAATACAGGACTCCATGACAGGCTCATCATCTCCTGATAAACCAATGGCACAGATTTCTAATAGCTCTTGGGGAGAATTTAAATCAGCGATCGCTGCAATAATACTTCTACGCACTAGCCAGTGATTGTCCTCTTCATACATTTTTCTTAAGTGAGTTACTGCGCGATCGCCATAAAATGATAAAGAATTGGCTGCTTCGGCTCGCACATTAGGATCTTTGTCTGATTTCATCATTTTCAACAAGGCAGTGTAAGAATCATCGCTTTTCTTTCTGCCTAATCCCATAGCCACAAAAGAGCGCACCAAAAATTCTTGATCGTCAACATGAGCTAAAAGTAGAGGAGCAGCAATGTCTGATTCATAATTGCGTAACTCTCTAATCCCTTTCATTCTTAGCTGCGGATTGGAGTCGTCTAAAGCAGCCTTAATTTGTTTTATATCCATAAGCAAAAAAATGAATCACATCTTAACTTTACTTTACATTGGGTTCAATAATTGGCTATCTAGAGAAAGATATAAATAGATAAGTCATTATCTCTATAAATGTAAGATTAAATCTAAAAATGCTCAGTGACAAAGTAAAAGAACTAATCAAAAAATCTCGCATAGTTAGCTTTGATAGCTGGCAGAATTATCCTTTAGAAGTAGTTGAAATTTTTAAGCAGGCGGATGATGAAGGGCGATATTTGACGGATGAAGATATAGAGCAGGTTCAAAAGGTATTACCAAACTTATCAACAAGTTTGGCACAGGGAAAACTATTGCGGGACAACGCTGAAGAGATAGTTTCTCAAGCTAGGAGCGTGGTTTTGGCAGCAAATCCCCAGATTACCGAGCCTGGAGGTGGCTTATATCCGCCAATGCGTGCTGAGGCTTGCTGGCGCGATTTTTGGCATTTTTTACGCTGCATTACCTATGGCATTAGCGGTCAATCAGTAGATTATACAAGCGATCGCGGTTTGCAATACATGGAGCAACTTTATCAAGAATTAGAAGTTCCTTTAGATGCCATGATTTTAGGCTTAGAGCAGTTAAAGCTGTTTAGTCTACAAAAAATCGCACTAGCACAGCAAACTGCGCTTGAACCCTATTTTGATCGCCTGATTAATTCCATGAGCCAGTTTTCTCCTGTAGGTTGATTATGGAAATTACTATTTTTATCTTTCGATAAAACGCTTGATGTGAATTAACCTTTTTACAGTAAATTCATCGGAATTTTTGATATTTATATAGAAAGATTCTTTTTACAAGTTGAGTTTAGGTAAATTTTACTATTTATTGTAGATGATGAGACTCTAGTTAATAGAGCAGAAAATCGAGGTTAATGTTTACGTCAGGGGCTTGGGGAGGGCGTAACGTCCCCAATGGGGGGTTTGGGGGGCTAGTCCCCCAATATTCAGTTATGGTTTTAAAGACAAATTTCAAATTTCAAATAAAACGGCAAGATTGAACATTTCTAATTCATATCAGAGGTGTAGAATTAATCCCTCAAGATAAATCTCCTTAATACAAGTATTAAAATAAAATGAGGTTTACTTAGCAGTTTTTTATGACAACTTCTCCAGAATCGATCACCGAAGACGAAATGAAATATGGGGAAAGAGCGATCGCCGAAGGCGAATTAATTACCTTTCCCAACCCCAGAATTGGTCGTAAATACGATATAAATATTACTCTGCCAGAATTCACCTGTAAGTGTCCTTTTTCTGGCTATCCTGATTTTGCGACGATTTATCTTACCTACTCACCCGATCGAACAGTAGTAGAACTAAAAGGCTTAAAGCTTTATATCAATAGCTATCGCGATCGCTATATTCCCCATGAGGAAGTAGTAAATCAAATTTTAGACGATTTTGTGGCTGCTTGCGATCCGCTTGAGGCAACTGTCAAAGGCGACTTTACCCCCAGAGGCAATGTTCACACGGTAATTGAAGTGCATCATCAAAAATCATAGTTTTATCAAAGAGTTTGTAGTTCGTAGTCTGTCGTTCGTAGTCGGATATCAACTACCTGTTATCTACCAACTACTAACGACGAGCTTATTTATTAAAAAAACCGACCTTGTTAAATGGTTCATCCAAAGAAAAACTACTACAATACAAAGGTAAAGATTTGTTAACCAAATAAAACCAAGCAATGAAAACTGAAGATATTACACCTAGCGTCACACCTGAGTTAGAAGAGCCTAAATTTGGCTTCAACTCCTATGCAGAACGTTTAAATTCTCGTGCTGCCATGGTTGGATTTGCAGCGATTATTATCATTGAATACGTAACAGGAAAAGGTCTTTTAGCCTGGCTTGGTTTAATGTAAGCTTTAATTATCATTTACTAGGTAGTAGGTAGTAGGTAGTAGGTAGGTGTAAAAAACTACAAACTACAAACTACAAACTACAAACTTAATTTTTAAGAAGCTTGCCAATTTACCCAGTCTTGAGGCTTAAGAAAAGTTTCGTATAGTTCAGCTTCAGGACTATTTGGTTCGGGCTGATAATTATATTGCCAACGAACTAAAGGAGGTAAAGACATAAGAATTGACTCAGTACGTCCATTGGTTTGCAGTCCAAAAATAGTACCGCGATCGTAGACCAAATTAAACTCTACATAGCGTCCGCGACGGTATAGCTGAAAGTTTCTTTCTCGCTCACCATATTCTAGATCTTTACGCCTTTGGATAATTGGCAGATAAGCAGGTAAGAAGCTTTTACCGCAGTCTTGAATAAAGCTAAAAATGTCATCCCAACTGCGATGTTCTATTTCTCCTAGTTTATCGCTATGGGCTGCTGCTGCTTTATCAGGATGAGGCCCTTTGTAAAGTTTGCCCGTACCATCTTGATAATCAAAAAATAATCCGCCTACCCCTCTAGTTTCTTGGCGATGCTTGAGATAAAAATATTCGTCACACCAGTATTTAAATACAGGATGATATTCAGGATGATGGCGATCGCAACTTGCTTTTAGGGTACGATGGAAGTGTGCCGCATCTTCGGCGAAAGGATAGTAAGGGGTTAAATCGACACCGCCACCAAACCACCAAACTGGACCAGCTTCAAAGTAACGGAAGTTGAGGTGAACCGTAGGAATATAGGGGCTGCGGGGATGCAATACCATTGACGTTCCTGTAGCATAAAAACCATGTCCTTCGGCTTCAGGTCGTTGTTTAAGAATGGAAGGGGGTAAATGGCTTCCCCATACTTCAGAAAAATTTACTCCGCCCTGTTCTAAAATACTTCCATCGGTTAATATACGCGATCGCCCACCACCGCCTTCTTCTCTCTCCCAGCTATCTTCTTTAAATTTTCCTTTGCCATCAACTTCTTCTAAGCCAGCACAAATTTCGTCCTGTAGCTGTTTCATAAACTGGCTAACTTGTTCTTTGGAGTCAGCAGGAGGATTTGAAGGTTGAGATTTATTAGTTGAATTAGTATTTATAGCGGTCATCAGGTTATAAAAAAATAGAAAAAAACTGTCTTCCTCAGACTATCTCAATTGGGTGTAATCGCACCACAACCAGGTTGATGTAACAATAATATCTTGCTGAATCGGCAAAATTTATTAATAATAATTTAGCTATTTTTTAATTCGAGCATCAAATTAAAAGATATTCTGGTTAATCAAGGATTTAACTGTTATCCTGAATTTTGCTTAATTACTTATTTAAGTACATGACACCTAACTCTCAGATTCCTCATTGTGCTTGGCAACGTCCCATAGGAAAAGGATGGTCAAAACCCTATACTGTTCGCTATGCAAGTAATTTGGATGACGGTCCTTGGCACGGAATGCCTTTGGGTGGAATGGGTGCAGGCTGTATTGGGAGATCCACTAAAGGGGATTTTAATCTTTGGCATTTAGATGGAGGAGAGCATATCTTTAAGTCTCTGCCTGCCTGTCAGTTTAGTATCTTTGAACAGACAGAATCAGCGACTCAGGCTTATGCTTTGTGTACGGAAGCCCCAGAAGATGATACCTTGTCTCGTTGGTCTTGGTATCCCCAAGAAAAAGGTACTTACGGTGCGCTATATCCTCGCAGTTGGTTTGAATATGAAGGTGTATTTACTGCGGATCTTACCTGTGAACAGTTTTCACCAATTTGGGCGCAAAATTATCAAGAGTCTAGCTATCCGATAGTTAACTTTGACTGGACGGTGCATAATCCAACAGATAAGCCGATAACCCTGAGTATTATGCTCACTTGGCAGAATGTTATCGGCTGGTTTACTAATGCTATAAAATCGCCAACAGTCAAGGTGCGAGATGATGGTAGTCCAGAATATGAATATCAGCCTAAATGGCGAGACAGTACGGGTAACTATAACGAATGGATTGAGGATAATTATCGAGTCGGTTGCTTGTTGAATCGAGTCCAGGCACATGAGGAGGTACAAGAAGGAGATGGACAAATTGCGATCGCATCTGTATTTAATCCTAGTCTAGAAGTATTTTATCTCAGTCGCTGGAATCCTGATGGTGATGGTTCCCAAGTTTGGGATTACTTTGCAGCCGATGGTTCATTACCTGACCAGCAAGACGAAACTCCCGCCGATCCTGGGGAACAAATTGCCTGTGCGATCGCCATTCGGTTTACAATTAAACCAGGAAAAACTAAGCAAATTCCCTTTACTTTGGCTTGGGACTTGCCTGTAACCGAATTTAAGCAGGGAATTAACTATTTTCGTCGCTATACGGACTTTTTTGGACGCAACGGTAAAAATGCCTGGAGTATGGTCAGGACTTCTCTCAAACACGGTGACTTATGGAAAGAGAAAATAGCAGCTTGGCAAAAACCTATTTTGCAACGGGATGACTTACCCGACTGGTTTAAAATGGCACTGTTTAATGAGCTATATTTACTCGCAGACGGTGGGACTCTCTGGACGGCAGCCACAGAAAACGACCCTGTAGGACAGTTTGGGGTCTTGGAATGTATGGACTATCGCTGGTACGAAAGCTTAGATGTGCGTCTATACGGCTCATTTGGTCTAATGATGCTTTGGTCGCGCCTCGATAAATCCGTCTTAGAAGCTTTTGCCAGAACTATTCCTCACCACGATGATACACCCCGCATTGTAGGTTACGATGGCTCAAGTGCTATTAGGAAAGAAGGTGGCGCAACTCCCCATGACCTCGGCGCACCCAACGAACATCCTTGGGAAGAAGCTAACTATACTTCTTATCAAGATTGCAACCAGTGGAAAGACTTACCCAGTGATTTTGTCCTGCAGGTATATCGAGATTATGTCCTAACCGATGGCGCAGATATTAACTTCCTCTGGGAATGTTGGGACAGTATTACTCAAACCTTGGCATATCTAAAGAAATTTGACCGCGATCGCGATGGCATCCCCGAAAACTCTGGCGCGCCCGATCAAACCTTTGACGACTGGAGACTAAAGGGTGTTAGTGCTTACTGTGGTGGTTTGTGGATAGCAGCCTTAGAAGCAGCTATCAAAATCGGCGAAATACTAATTGCCAACCCACCGACAAATCCTAACCTACGGCTTGATTATTTTCCCGCAGGTATAGAGAATACACTTAATACCTATCGTAGCTGGCTACATCAGGCGCGATCGCTTTATCACGATGCTCTCTGGAATGGTGAATACTACCGCCTCGATACCGAAAGTGGCTCAAATGTAGTCATGGCAGATCAACTCTGTGGACAGTTTTACGCTCGTTTATTAGGTTTACCCGACGTAGTGGAAGAACAATATACCAAATCCACCTTGAACAAAATCTACGACTCTTGTTTCCTCAAGTTTCATAACGGTAAGTATGGCGCAGCCAATGGTGTATTACCTGATGGTAGTCCCGTCAACCCCGATGACACTCATCCCCTAGAAGTATGGACAGGAATTAACTTTGGTTTAGCTGCCTTTATGCTGCAAATGGACATGAAGGAAGAGGCGTTTAAACTAACCGAAACTGTGATTAAGCAAGTATATGAAAATGGTTTACAGTTTCGCACTCCCGAAGCAATTACGGCGGTTGGTACTTTTAGAGCCAGTCATTATTTAAGAGCGATGGCTATCTGGGGTATTTATGGTGTTTTGAGCGATTGGAAATAATTTTAAGCTAGATCGGATTGAGTATTGTTAGCGATCAAAATCATTTTTTATTAAATCAATGGTTCGGACAAAATTTTATTGTTAACGAAACAATAGGTGTTTGACCCTTGTTTGAGATTAAGGTAGCTAACGGTAAATTGAGGTTTTAAACTGTCCTAACTGTTGATAATGAATGTTCCTCCATAATCAGAAGAAATTTTTCCTTTGAGCAAAATAAAATGTTTTGTCGATCTAAACTTAGATTAGAAATCTATGCTATAGGCAGAACTCAAGTGTCTGCTCATGTTGATAAACTTTTCTGTAGTCCAGACATCTGATTTTCTGTCAGATTTAGAGTTATTCAATCCAGGGTTGTAGGCTATTCCCAAATTGTCACTAAGCCCGATTAGCTTGGCTGTATTCCAGTTTTGGTTGTTAGATGTTATGTTGCTGTTGATAGACATATTGTTCTTCTTTCTGTAACAAAATATACTGTTTATTTATATTTTTATATTATCTTGAGATAAATTCAAAAGCTAGGTGCTAACATCCGAACATAATACTATTAAGCCTCAAAAGCTTGTTTGCGTAAGGATCATAGAAGTTTGCCAAGCTTTATTTTTCTGAATACTGTATACAGGTACTCTAAATCAAATAGCGATCGATGATTTGCTTGAATGTTAAATGATAAACGTTAAATGATAAATGACTTATCCCAGAGATTTAGTTGGTTATGGTGCAAATCCACCCCATCCGAAATGGCCAGGAGATGCCAAAATAGCTTTACAAATAGTTCTTAATTACGAGGAAGGTTCTGAATATTCAATTCCTGACGGGGATGATACTTCAGAAATATATCTTAGGGAAGTTCCTGGTTCGACCATGGGCAAGGGAATGCGAGACTTACAGGTAGAATCTGTCTATGAATATGGCAGTCGAGCAGGATTTTGGCGATTAATGCGCCTGTTTAAAGCTAAAGATATTCAGGTAACTATTTTTGGCGCGGCTTTGGCATTAGAGAGAAATCCCGCAGCAGCAAGGGCAATTGTCGAGGCAGGCTATGATATTTGCTGTCATGGTTGGCGGTGGATTGGCTATCATTTATTAGATGAAGCCGAAGAAAGAGAACATATTAAAAAAGCGGTAGCTTCTCTTAAAAAACTTACAGGCGATCGCCCTGTAGGATGGTACTGTCGTTATGCACCTAGTTTAAATACTCGTCGTTTAATAGTTGAAGAAGGCGGGTTTTTATATGACTCTGATGCTTATAATGATGATTTGCCTTACTGGGTAGAAGTAGAAAATAAACCTCATTTAGTAATTCCTTACACCTTAGATAACAATGACATGAAGTACTGCGTTGCTCCTGGTTTTAATAGTGGTAATGATTTCTATACTTATCTCAAAGATGCTTTTGATGTTTTATACACTGAAGGCGAAACCGCACCTAAAATGATGTCAGTTGGACTTCATGCTAGGCTCGCAGGAAAACCAGGACGTATTGCAGCTTTAGCTCGGTTTATTGATTACGTTCAAAGCCATGAGCGAGTTTGGATTTGCCGTCGTTTGGATCTTGCTCAACATTGGCTCAAACATCATCCTCTAAAGTAAGTAGGAAGTAGTAAATAGCAATTTGCAAAATCCCAAACTCGACTTACTTATCTTTTTGAGTTTGAGGAATAATTGCTCAAAAAATAATAGTGGATGCCCTATTTTACCCTGATAAAAAGGTGCAGTAATCAAAGCCTTTTCTTGATAAATGGTAGCGGTTGAGAATTATCGAGGGAGACAGTCTAAGCCAGCTAAGATAGAATTTGTTTTACCGCGATCGCTTATTTTTTCACTCTAACTTGCATCGATCTCTCTTTAATTAATAGATGTGGGCTTAAATAAAGTAGTCATTTATTTAGCTTTAAACTAGTAGCGAAATCTAACTTGTTACTCGCTACTTAAGCGGAGTGGTACTAGTAGCGTATTGCTCGTCGGCAGTTGAAGAAAAAATTAGATTGGCTAACATTTTGTTTTAAATTTGAATCTTTTACTATTTCTGATTAAGAGATCATGGAATTTTAAGTTACTCAATTATATTGCCACCAATGAAATTAGTTTTTGAGTGGTTGAAGTTTTTTAGTTTACTTTTTCTGCTGTTTGGTACATCAACAATTAATCAAGAAACTCTGGCACAGGATAAAGATTTTAAGTCAAGTGTCGAGAATAATACAGCTGACGATGCTTCCAGGCTTTGTCACCAAGATTTATCTAACGCTATTGAGAATGTTATTAACCGCTCGGAGTTCAGGCGATCGCGTTGGGGAATTGAAGTCCAAACCCTTGATGGGGAGTCTTTATACAGCCTGAATGGAGATAAATTCTTTACCCCCGCCTCTAGTGCCAAACTTTTAACGACTGCTGCTGTGCTTTCGGCATTAGGTGCAGACTATCGCTTTCGTACGCCTATTTATGGTGTGGGTAATCCACCAAATTTAACTTCTCTGCGCCTAAAAGGACAAGGAGATCCCACTATATCGAGCCAAAGCCTAAAAGATATAGTACATCAGTTGCAGATCTTAAAAATCAAACGGATCGAAAAGTTAATAATCGATGATAGCTACTTTGAGCCACCGGCAATTAACCCTACTTGGGAATGGTTAGATGTCCATAGTTACTTTGCCACGGCGGTAAATAGTACGATTCTCAATCAAAATACGGTCACTCTAACTGTATTACCACAGCAGGTAGGACAGCCAGTTGAATTTTATTGGAGTGATGCGATCGCCGCTAGACAATGGCAGGTAATTAATGAGGCGACAACTGGGGCTGTGAATCTTCCTTATGAGATTGAAATTGATGGAGATCTAGGAAAGCCTACTTTACAAATTAGGGGAAAGCTAGCCGTTAATGAACCTGCGGACGTTTGGAATTTAGCCATAGTCGATCCTGGTAATTATTTTTTAGAATCACTCCGTCTGTATTTAGCTCAATCTGACATCAAAGTTACCCAAGGAATAGTAATCAAAAAACCCGCTTCAAATAAACTAGAAACTGAATTAATGGCAATTACTTCTCTACCGATGCAGCAAATTATAGCCAAAACTAATCAAGAAAGTAATAATTTATTTGCTGAAGTTTTAGCTCGTGTTCTAGCTAAAGAATTAAAGGTAAAAACTCCGATTGAAGCTATCAATAAAAGCTTGAATAACTTAGGTATAAACTCAGAGGATTATGTTTTGGTTGATGCCTCTGGTTTGTCTCGTCAAAATTTGGTTACTCCTAAAGCATTAGTCACAGTATTAAGATTAATGTCTCGCTCTGCTAATGACAAAGCTTTTCGTCGTTCTTTAGCAATTGCTGGAGTCAACGGCACTTTAAAAAACCGCTTTATAGATACTGCTATCAAAAATAATTTAATTGGCAAAACTGGCACCTTAACAGGAGTTGGCACATTGTCAGGATATTTAACTACATCTGAAGGGCAAACTATAGTTTTTAGTATTTTGCTCAATAATTCTGAGCTATCGAGCCAAAAAATAAGACAAGCAATCGATCGAATAACTGTGATTTTAGACCGTGCTGGCAAGTGCTGAGTATCACTGACAAAGAAAACTTTATTGATGTTAATAATAGTATAAAGTTTCGATGTTTTTAATTATAAAAGGCTATTAAATTCACCTAAGTTTCAGATTAATCTCTTTTAGATTAATGCTAATAAGATACGTTTTTTAATCAAACAAACTGAATATAACTTCAGGAAAACTGCTCTATGAAAACCTTTAAAATTAACAGCTTAAAATTTATTGTTGCTGGTATAACAATCGCCATGAATATAACTTCTTTAAAACCAGTCAATGCTCAAAATACTGAAGTTCCTGAAATTGGCTGGAGTAGTAGATTGAGCAGTATGGGATTAGATAAGCCTGATGATATTGGCACAAGATACACCTTTTATTGTCAGGCTGCATCAGAAGACCAGATTTATTCTCCTATCTGGGGAACAAATATTTATACCGTTAATTCAGACATCTGCACTACTGCTGTTCATTCAGGGATGATTGTCGCCCAAGAAGGAGGAGAAGTAACTATAGAATTGCTTAAAGGACAAAAGTTCTATACAGGAAGCTATAAAAACAATATTACTAGTCAGGATCATCGAGAAAGCGATATCAGCTTTTCGTTTGTTGGCGAGAAAATAACCCAGACAGAAAATTCTACTTCATCCGATCGAGAATCAGCCAAAAGATCTTCTGGAATAGAAAGAATAATGGTAAACGGTGTTCAAAAAGGAGTAGAAAGGTCAATTGAAAAAGTTATTACCGATTTTTTTAAGTAGATAGACGTAGATAATAGTTAGGGTTTGATTGCTGAGACTATTTTCTAATTAATTTTGCATATTTAACTTAGGACTCGCAATAGTTTTTCAAGATTATTACTCTAGGCATCAGCTAGTTTTTTTGTTAATCTTGATAGCAAGATCATGTTTCTGCGCCTTACTAATAACTATTTAAGGTTATTGAAAGCTGTATTCATTCCTTATGGGCGGATTTTAATCAGATGAGATTAGGCAACGTTATAGGGCAATAAATTATTAGGTTAATAAATATCTTTAGACCCATTTTCAGCGGAAATGTCCCATGGTTCATAGCTCGTCTGTAAATAAACGAAAAAATAAAAGTTTTGTAATTAACAATAAGTTTTTCTTAAAAGAGTATGCTCTCAAAAACCACAAGTTTTGGGGTGATGGAGTCATAGTAGTCAATTTATTATTATTAAAAACCGATATTTACGATGATATAGACATAGGTAATTATCAGCCAGAAAAAGAACAGGAGCTAACGGTACATCATCCAGTTGCTTATATACCAAAACAAAATTTTTGGTTTAAGATGCTCAATTTGAAAATTAAAAAAAAATATCAAATAGATCTTGAGGCAGAAAGTAGCGTCAATAATAAATGTCTGGTAGTCTTCATCAAAGATGCTTCAATAGAACATTTCTCCATATATTCACTCAAGCTTAACAATGAACCTCTGACCTCTGACTATTGAGCCAATTTTCTTTGTTTAGCTGTCTGACAGAAAAAATCAACATATTCTTGATACCCTCCAGGAAAGACGATATTCAAAGTTAAAGGATCTTCTGCATCTCTAGGATCTCCAGGACCTTGAATGACTTTAATTTCTTGAGTATTAGAGCGATCTAACTTAAGAGCCTGACGATTTTTAACCTCTCCTGCGCTGCTGTCTACATAAATTACAACGTTGTTGGTGTTAAATTCTTTACCCAATTCTTGAATCAATTCGAGAAATCCGCGATCGCTCCCACCTCGTTTAAATTCTAGCTTATTTTCATTTTCTACTGCCTTGCTTGTTACCGTGTCCCCCACTCCCACTATGGTAGGCATGATAGCAGGATCGAAATTATCTTTAACCAGCTTTAGTAGTGCTTGATGTTGTCTCGGAGCTTGTCGAGCATTAAAATCTTTACCCAGAGGATAGCTACCTGTTTGCAAGAAGTAGTAATAATTGAGAATTACCAAAACTCCCACTTCTTTAATTGCTCCTCTGAGCATAAACTGAAAGTCTGTTGTTCCCGAATCTTGACCTTGAGATGGCTGCATAATTTCTTTGCCTGAACCATCTCTACCCAAATTGGGAGCATAATGTACGAAAAAGGAATCTGCTAAACCTTGTTGTGCTTCTTGAAGTAGCCTATCCATCAAAGATTTTGTCTCTTGCTGCAACTCAGCGTATAGCTCAGGAGACTGACTAAAGGTTTCGTGAAAGATATTTAAGTTGGCTGAAGGGGAAACTTTATTATCTAATATTGCTGCTTGGATACATTCCTCAATCTGCATCTGATTCAAGCCATATTGAGGCTGTGTAACTACTGCTCTCAAAGAATCTGCCATTTTCTGCGGTACTGTCTCCAAAAAAGCCATTTCCTCATCGCTGACTCCAGGATGAGAGACATTACCAAAACAGTCTTGCCACTGTACCCCGCCTCCAGCTAAACCTTGTAGATATAAGCCTTGTTCTTTGATTTGGTTTAAATTGTTAAAGGCTTTTTCAATGATGCCGTTAACGCCTCGTTTGCCGATATGTTCACCGTTGGTTAATACAAAAAAGCGATCGCCTAAAGACTTAGCAGCTTGCAAATATTTAATCTCCATTCTTCGCGTCAGAGGATCTTTAACCAAACCCATACATACACCGTCAAGATCTTGAATAATTAGAATATTTTCTTGCTCACTCAATATTTGACTCAAACTCTGATGATCGACCGAAAGCGATCGTTTATGGGGTTCACCATGCAAATTTAAACTAGGATTAGAAATAGCCATAAGGAAAAGTATTTAAACATTGTTTGAGAACAACACTATTTATTCAACCATAGATAACAAAGTTAAAAATTTTCACCACAGTTTATTTTTCAACAGCATCAATATTTTTAAATTTTTCCTAGAATGAAGATCGCCTTGAGAAAATTGCTTATAGGGCGATCGCTGATAGACTTAAACGTAAATAAATCCACTATTTACTTATATCAGAAAATAGAAAGGCAATGTGATTTCTCTCACAGAACTACAAACCCTTACAAAGTCTTTAAATTACTTTCTTTAAATAAGTGGTTAGTCTAATATTTCATACTTCTTTTCTATGTCTTAAACTAGCACGAATATTTTATTAGTTATTGATTATCAATCATTGTTTTTGCTAATACCACTGCACCCATCACTTTAATATTATGTTGTTGTAAAACATTAGCTGATTCTTTAATCGTAGTTCCCATTGTATAAATATCATCCAGCAATAAAACAGGATGTTTGGGTAATTTGCCTACTAGTCGAAAAGCATTGTGGAGGTTTTTAACTCTGTCTTCTGGGCTTAAGTTAAACATTGCTTGCGTATTCCGTACCCGAACCAAACTCTTTGTATCTAAACCATATCCTGTTAATTGACAAAAACTTATAGCAATTATTTCCGCCTGATTAAACCCTCTATCTTTAAGCTTTTTACTATGCAAGGGAATAGGAATGACGGTCATTTTTTGCTGAGGTTTAACCAAACCCCTATCCAACCATGCTTGTCCTAATAATTGCCCTAATACTCTGCCCATTTCTGGTTTATTATCGTATTTCATCAGAGCGATCGCTCTTTTTAATTGTCCATCATATTTACCCCAAGCAAAAATGGGCAAATTGTAAGCTGATGTCAGGCGATCTTCTTCTTTTAACCGACAACTAGCTAGCTTTTTTTGACAATATGCACAAAGAGTTTTTGAAGCAGCACGCTGACAAAATTCACAACGAGATTCTAGAAATACCGAAAGTAATTGTTTCAACATACTCTCAGTTTTCCCAAAATTATTCTGTTAATTGTCTCAAATGCCTTAATAAAATTGAATACTTAATGCTTTAAACAATTAATTTTACTAAGTTAAATTAAATAATTAAAAATTATAGATTACCCCAGCAAAATAATGCTCATTCGCTTGTGAAAATTGCTATTTTAATTGTTGTACTTCATCACCATTTCTAAACGAGATAATGCACTAGTTGCCGATTCTTGAAGATAGACATCGGCTGATTTATCATTACTAAGCTGCGTCAATACTTCTATTCCTCTAGGATCGCCCATTGAACCAAGAGCATTAAGTATTGCTACTCCCACAGCGAGATTATCAGTAGTGTGAAGAGTTTCTACTAATAAATCAAAAACAGGAGAGCCTATTTCACCAAGAGTCATCACCGCAGGAATATTTACTACAGGGTTAGGATCATCAAGTGCTTGTTTCAATCCCTGGATACCCTCATCGGGCATAGGTATATCTGGATAATTGACCACAATTTGAGCCAAAGCTTTAGCACAGCTAGAGCGTACTGTGGGATTATCACTGTTTAGCAAAGAATCTACTACCGAAGGAACGACATCTGCACCAATTACTCCCAAAGTTTTAACTGCTGCTCTTCTATAGCTTACATCTTCTTGATTGAGAATACTCATTAAACGAGGGATAGTATTTTCGTCTCTCGCGTCCGCAATTTCCCACATCGCTTTACTACGCAAATTGGGATTAGGATGTTTGAGCTTTTCAAATAAAGCGTCTATAGTCATCAAATTAAATTTTGTAGCTGCTTGTTAATGTTTTTGCAGGTCAAATGAAAATAAAAGCTTTTGACCCCAGAACTTCTATAAACAACAGTAGCTTTAAGACTGACACTCAAACTAATTCAAGTCAAAGCAACAGACCTAAAGCCACTATCAATCAAACAGAAATGCTATCTGTTTTTTTCAAGATTAAACTACTAATCAAACTCTTATGAAAGAGAGTTGATTACATAGTCTATAAGAGCATTATATTCAACTAAAGCTTGAGAAGACATATCGCGAGGAGCGCAACCGCGGTTACGAGCAAAAGTCAAAGCTTCTACGTAAGGAGCAGTAGGCAAGTTCAAAGAACGATATACTTCACGTTGTCCAGCAATACCCCATTCGTCCAAAGGACCAGTACCACCAACAACTAGACAGTAGTTGATTAGACGCATATAGTGCTTAACGTCACGAAGACACTTGCTTTTGAAGGTGTCAGTAGAGTTAGCTTCACCTTCGTTATTAAGGTAAGAATACTTTTTGATGCTTGCATCATAAGCTTCTTGAGCAACATTATCAATGTTGCTAGCTAGTTTTTCAGCAGCTTCCATACGAGCGTTAGCGCGTTGAAGACTACCTTGAACTGACTCTAGGTCAGAACTAGTGGGAAAGCGTCCCGCAGCGTCAGCAGCGGTAACAACTGTAGTTACAACAGATTTCATTTTTTAAATATCTCCTGAATTGCTTGTAATCGAAGTATGGTATATTTTCAATGCTTCAAAAAGTTCATGAGCATTGAGACTAAGCCAAAAGATGCCTAGCTAAGAGCAGAAATTACTCTGTCGAAGTAGCTAGCAGCTTCAGAAGTGATTGCAGAACAATCGCCATCTTTCATTTCCATTTTGCGGAATCTTTTGCCACCAAATTCTTCGCTATTGTCGTTGTTGATGTGAGCTAAAGAAGCAGCTTTCATGATACCAACAGCACGACCAGTGGATTGAAGAGGTACACCAAGAGCAGTGTAAGTTTCTTTCAAACCATTCAAGCAACGATCTTCTAGTACAGAAGCATCACCAGAAAGAATAGCGTAAGTGATATAGCGAAGAACGATTTCACCATCACGCAAGCAAGCAGCCATACGACGGTTAGGGTAGCAATTACCACCAGCTTGAATCAAACCTTGGTTTTCGCAAATCATACCCGCAACAGCGTCAGATACGATGCAGCTAGCGTTGCTAGCAACAGTGTTAACTGCGTCTAAACGTTTGTTTCCGTTGGAAATAAAGTTTTTTAGAGATTGTAGTTCTTCACCACCGATACATGCAGTTTTACTGTCTGCACTTACTACGGCTCTGGAAAAAGCGTCAAGCATTGAGCTCTCCTTAATTTTGACAACAAATTTAGTTTTTATCTAATTTGATAGATGTTTTAAATTCATCTACCAATATTGAAGATAAAATATTGACCCTATTAGAGTCTCCTTTATTAAAAACAAAGTAATAATCTGTAATGTTTAGGTAAATATTGTTACACTTTTATTTTAATTTTTCGTTGTTTATGTTGCTTGAGTGGTGCGATCGCACGAGTAAAATCCTGATTCGTCCCCAAAGTCACAGATAAATTTCTTTTCTTATCTCTTAATCCCTTTGAATATGACAATCGGCATTTGGATATTAGGCGATCGCCTGACAACAAATCAGTTAACTTTACAAAACAATCAAGCTCGTAAACAGCAAACGCCTGTGATTTTGATTGAGTCTAGTAACTATGTTAGACAAAGACCATATCATCTGCAAAAGTTGGTTTTAGTTTGGTCGGCAATGCGTCATTTTGCCGCAGAATTAAAGGCAGATAACTGGCAGATAAGTTATGAAATTAGTGCTGATTTTGCCACCCCTTTGCAAGCATGGATAAAACAAAACCAGATTACTGAATTACAAATAACTAGTCCTTGCGATCGCCCTTTTTTAAAGCTGATTCAAGACTTGAATTTGAATTGTGAAATAACGTTTTTACCCGATAATCATTTTTTGTGGAGTAAAGATGAGTTTATCACTTGGTCGAAATCTCGTAAAAGACTATTAATGGAGGATTTTTATCGAGAAGGCAGAAAAAGATTTAATATCTTGATGGACGGTAAAAAGCCCGTTGGTGGTAAGTGGAATTATGACAAAGATAACCGTCAGCCACCCAAGGAAAATCTGCAAACACCTGAACCTTTAACTTTTAAAGCCGATGCTATTACCCAAGAAGTAATTGATTGGGTAAAACAAAAAAAGTTTTCCGACTATGGCAAAATTGAACCTTTTAATTGGGGTGTAACTAGACAACAGGCTAAATCGGTTTTGGCTTATTTTGTGCAGGAATGTTTGCCCAACTTTGGTACATATCAAGATGCCATGATTACAGGGGAATATACTATGTGGCATGGCTTGATATCTCCCTATTTAAACCTGGGTTTGCTTGAGCCAATGGAGGTAATTGATGCGGTAGAAACTGCTTATTATCAACAGGAATTACCCTTAAATTGTGTAGAAGGTTTTATTCGTCAGGTAATGGGGTGGCGAGAATATATGCACGGTATTTATTACCACCAACCTGAAGGCTACAGCCAAAGTAATTGGTTTGAACATCATCACCCTTTGCCAGATTTCTTTTGGGATGCCAGCAAAACCGAGATGAACTGTTTGCGTCAGACTCTAACTCAGATAGAATCAACAGCTTACGGACACCATATTCAAAGATTGATGGTGTTGAGCAACTTTGCCCTCATTTCAGGAATTTCTCCCCAGGAGATTGAAAACTGGTTTCATAGTGCTTTTATTGACGCTTACGACTGGGTAATGCAAACTAATGTCATTGGTATGGGACAATTCGCCGATGGCGGTGTTTTGGCTTCTAAACCCTATGCAGCGTCTGCTAACTATATCAACAAGATGAGCGATTACTGTAGCGGTTGTCAATATAATAAAAGCGATCGCACTGGAGATCGAGCCTGTCCCTTTAACTTCTTTTACTGGGATTTTCTCATCCGTCATCGCGATCGTCTACATTCTTTAGGCAGAATGAACCTGGTTTTAAGCCATCTTAAACGAATGCCTGACATCGAAGCCCAAGAAATAAGCTTCCTGGCTGCAAAATGGTGGCAAGAACAAAAAACATAATCGCTGTTTAATGTTCAATGTTCAATGTTCAATGAAATGATTAGTACCTTTTTACTTTTCTCAAAAAGTCAAGGAAAAGTTATTATTTCTTATTTTTAAGGACTACTTTACCCCATAAATTCCCCACTGTTTTCCCAAGCTTTTTCATAGTTATCCACATTTTACCCAGCTTTTTCCACAGGTCATAACGCAGCAATAAAGTCTTGAGTCTGAAATAGGGGATTTTATAAATTTACCGAATATTAACTGTTTCTTAAAGCAGTTTTGTAAAGTAAAGTAACAAAAAACAGGCTTAAATACTTATGCTTTCGTAAGTAAAATAATGATTTAACAAATCTCGTAACATTTTGTAGCATTGACAAATAGCCCCCTTTTAAGACGACAATGTATCAACATCCACTTGAAGAACCACAAATCTTCACTAAAACAAAAGAGCAACAGCTACTTATGTAGAGCTACATAATACACAAGGCTATTTTTTAGCTTTGTTTCTAAATTAAAAGCTTTTCTTAAGCGCGATCGCGCATCTGTTTTCTAGATTTGAAAACAGTCCTCATATCCCATTAAAAATCATATTAACTGGAGCAGTTTACCAACTATGAACTCGAATGTAACTATTTTGGCTGAAATCCCTGAAGAACTTCATTTGTCGTTAAAGAACTATCTTGAAAATCATCCTCATTGGGATCAAGACCGCGTTTTTGCTGCTGCTTTATCTTTGTTCTTGTTACAAAACAACAATGGACAAACCACTGAATCATCTCAAAACTATCGCGCCTGTGCCAGAGTTTATTTAGAAACTTTATTTCAATCTAACTAAACTGAAATAAAGAGTTAGATACCACTTACCCAACTTTTGTCGATCGGGATGAGAGATAGTGTTTTAAAAAATCCTCATCCTTTATCCCTAATCATTCATTCCTCGTTAAGAATCTTGTGACTTCCGATTCAACTGCACCTGTTTTTCCCGAACTAATTATTGGTTTGGGTAATCCTGAACCAAAATACGATCGCACCAGGCATAATATTGGCTTCGCAGCAGTTGATGAATTAGCTAAAATTTGGCAAATGCCGTTGCAAGAAAACAAACGTTTTCAAGGTTTGTTTGCTGAGGGAATTGCACCAGGAGGAACAAAAGTTCGTTTGCTCAAACCCCTAACCTATATGAATCGCTCAGGACAATCAGTAAGAGCAGTGACAGACTGGTATAAAATTCAGGCTCAATCTGTATTGGTTATCTATGATGATCTCGATTTACCTGTTGGCAGATTACGAATACGGCAATCGGGATCGGCTGGGGGACATAATGGTACGAAGTCAATTATTGCTCATTTGGGAGTCAAAGACTTTCCTCGTTTAAGAATTGGTATTGGTAAATCTGATGGCAAGAAAGAAACTATAAATCACGTTTTAGGCAAGTTTACTCCCCAAGAAATTCCAGCTATTGAAGAGGTATTATGCGCTGCGATCAAAGCGATCGAATTGAGTTTAAAAGAAGGGGTAGAAAAATCTATGAATCGTTACAATGGTTTCTCAGCTATTCCTGAATCAATAGAATAAACCAATCAAATTAATCAACTACCAACGAAATTGCAGAGGTAGATGAGGTCTAAAGTCTATGGTCTGTTGTTGAATGGATCGATCAAACTCTATGGTTAATAAATGCTCTTTTCCTGCAATAAATTTAACCAGATCAGACTGTTGAACTATATTAATCGCATCAGAAAATGGTTGAGGAGAGAGAATAATAATTTCTACATTCGTAACCTTTTTGATGCCACTGGCATGATTTATAGATTTACTATAAGTCTTTTCACTAAAAGGAATCGCAAACAGTAGTGGTTCATGAGGTTTAATACCTCTAGCTATATCAATTTGAAGTTGAGCAGGCAAATAAGCAGGACGGTATGCCCAGGTATTAAACGGTAAAGCTTCTCCTATCTTGCTACGACGAAAACCAATTCCGACAGGAGAATAACCTGTTTCATGATAACGCGATCTTTCCTCAAGTTTTGTTGGTGCAACAGTTGGGCTAGAAACTTCCTCTTTGTCCATCACCCAAAGAAATTCTAGCATTGCATTCTCAAAAAAAATACATCGATTAGCTGTACCTTGTCCTGGGTGAGTATTCGATCGCCCCTCAGTTATTCCCAGGTCTAGAATTCGCTCAATTTCTGGTGCATTTACCTGGCAATAAATGAATAGATGATCTAATTTAATTGTCACTGACTATTTGATCTTAAATTATGAGTTAGAAACATACTAGCAAATTGCTAACTTATAACTTCAGTCAATGAAAAAACCTCAGCTACCAGACTGAGGTTACATAGGAGAAATTCTTTTTGAGAAGATAGTTCGCTCTGAGCATCGCTCTTAGAGCAAAATTAAGTTAATAGTTCAAAATAAAAACTAAATATATAAGTTGTTACAAATTCGTGTTTGTTAACTTATGTATCTGATTATAGCAACAATTATTAAATTATGTAAATTTTATTATTTAAATTAAAAAATTATGAGCGACTCAGAAGCCTCGAATTCAAACCTATCAAATATATTAAATAATATTTATCGCTGTGGCGACAAAAATAATTGGTATAGTGAAGTAGCACAGGCTTATGAGCGCACTAGACCGCGCTACCCTGCAAAAATCCTGGCACATCTGCAAGAAATAGCTCAGTTACACTCATTAAAAGCCGTGCTAGAAATCGGTGCGGGACCAGGTATTGCTAGTATTGAATTTGCCAAAATGGGCGTGGACATGATCTGTCTTGAGCCGAGTCTCCCAGCCTGTAAATTAGCTCAACAAAAATGTGCAGCTTATCCAAATGTCCAGTTTATTAATACCACTTTTGAAGATTGGGAGTTAACTAACCAAAAATTTGATCTGGTGGTGGCGACAACTTCTTTTCACTGGCTAACTCCAGAAATTAGAACGCAAAAAACAGCAGCAGCTTTAAAAGAAGATGGCTTGTTAATTTTACTGTGGAATACACCGCCTCAACTTAATTACAAAGTGTACCAAGCACTGACAGACATTTATCAGAATCATGCACCTGAGTTAAATAAATATGAAACTTTGGCAAATTACCAAGAAAACCTGGGCAAAATGGGACAGGAAGTAATTAATTCGGGCTATTTTGAAGATTTAACAGAAGAATATTTAATCAACAAGGTTAACTACAGCATTGATGATTATCTAACTCTGTTGAGTACCCTATCGCCGTATATTAGGTTGCAAACAGAGCAGAAAGATCGTTTTTTTGCTGAGTTGAGGCAGATTTTGCAACTTAACTTTGACAATCAGCTACAGTTGACTTACCTTTCTATGATGCAGATGGCTCACAAAAGTTAAGTCTGATTCATAAAGTACTTTAATTTATGAAAATGGATTGCAGGTGGGTAAAATAACGTGAAACCCAGTAGCTTGATTAATTTTGTTGAGTTAGCGGTAGCGTAACCTAACCTACGACAAGCCAAAAGTTTTACAAGTTTTGTTAGTCAATCAGCTTACATCACTTTAAAGTATTCAATCCAAACAGGATTTAATCTAACAGTTTATTTTATTGCTGCCCTAGTTTAGTTACTTTTGAGAGTTACTAAGATTACTCACAGGCATCGGCATCAATTTTAATTCTGCTTTGAGCTTTTTATACTCCACTGCTAAAGCAAGAAAGTCTTCGTAATGCTGTATTGCTAGCTCGAAAGCTTCTTCAGGATATTTATCTAAGTAGCGTTTGAGACGAATAACCTGTAACTCAGATTCAAGAGGAAGAGGAATCATAATTTTTAATTTAAAGAACTTAGTGGTTAGAAAGATAATATCTGGTCTTGATGCCAAATGAATTCTTACCGATCAATCCTGACTTTGAGAATACAGACTACTTTTCTATTTTGTTCTGATATTGCTAGTAATATATTCTTTCACAAAATTTGCATCATCATACTTTAGTAGTATTTGAAGTATTAGTTTGTCAGCAATAATTGAGGGCTAATGCCTAATTTATTATTGCTGGCAAATGCTTTGCTTGGTCAGAACTTCTCAAAATCGGCTGATTTTAAGCAGGTTGTAGATAATAGTAGTGACAATGAAACAATAAGTTAACGGTGAAAATACTTAATTAGATATTGAGCAGGGCTTAATTAGCAAGGCTTAATATTTTGTTTATATTTTTCTCCTAATCGCGGTAGCAACTTTATTCACCATAAAAGTTTTATTATGGCAATGCAACCTATCTGCTTTAAACTAAAAATAACAATAAACGGCATGATCAAATCTCAATCTAAAAATCAATTGACAATAGAATACTAATATAACCACTATTGGTTTTAGTTTTGTATCAGTTTTAACGTTACTAAAGACAATTAAATGGGAATAGTAAGTTTAAATATAACCTTCGCTTTTTAATTAAAAGTTTATCTTAGTTCAAAATTGCTTAATGAAATACTTGATTTTTTTAAACCAGTCCTGATTAATTCTATATTTTGAACAGTTAAAACACTACTAATTTTACATCGGCAAATATTGCATTACATTATGTCTAGCGATAGTAATTTAGAAATTCTATTATCTAAGCTTGAAGAAATAATCGATTCTCACGAATTAAACTTTTCTCAAACAACTAAAGTTTTGAATCAGGAGAATATTTGTAATCTATTTAACATTTTAAAACAACAAACAGAGCAATTAAGGCAGGCAATTGAACAACAGAAAAATAGCGAACTGATGGTGCAAGACAATCAGCAGCTATTGAGTTCATTTATTTTGCATATTCCAGTGGCGATCGCCATATTAGACCGAGAAATGCACTATTTAGCAGTTAGCGATCGCTTTGTTGATGATTATCAGCTAAAAAAAAATATTATTGGTTTGACTCATTACAAAGTTTTTCCTAAAATTCCTCCAGACTGGAGACAAGATTATCAAGACTGTATAGCGGGCAAGGTAGAAGTTTTAAAGCATGAAAAAGATTTCGGCAAGTCCGATGGCAAAATAGACAAGCTGCTTTGGGAAATACATCCTTGGCGCAATTTTGCAGGACAAATTAGTGGCTTATTAATATTTTCGCAACTAAATATTGAAAAAATATTGTTACAGGAAAAGTTAAAGTCTTGCGAGGCTCAAATGCGGGCTGTATTTGCAGGTATGAATGAGTTGGTCTTTACCGTCGAACTCAATAGTAATTCGATTCTGATTTTGCCTACCAAATTTTTTGATTTATATGATGACATCATCGTCAATCAAATTATTGAAAAAACCCAAGCCCAACTATTTCACGATCCTATAGCTAATAAATATCAAACACTGATCCAGAAAATCTTGCAAACTCAGCAAGGAATAGATTTTGAATATAGCTTACAGCTTGATGATTTGCTAATCTGGTTTTGTGTTGATATTGCTCCTGTATCCGAAACTAGTGTTATCTGGGTGGCAAAAGACATCACTCAACGTAAAGAAGCCGAGTTAAATAATCTGTTTATCGAAAAAGAACTAGCTCAAGTAACTCTAGAGTCCATTGGTGATGCTGTTATTACTACCGACGATTATGGTCGAGTCAAATATATTAATCCGATTGGCGAACATTTAACAGGCTGGCAATCTGAAGAAGCTCTGGGAAAACCTTTAGCTAAGGTTTTTCAGATGATTCAGGAATCGACCCAAAAGCCTGTAATCAATCCAATCGAGAAAGTTGTTCAAGAGAATAATGTCTATCGGCTTCCTGGCAAAAACTTGCTAATTGCCCGTAATGGCAAAAAAAAATATGCGATCGAAGGTTTAGTATCACCCATCAAAGATCGCCAAGGCAAAATAATTGGAGCAGTTATTACCTTTCGAGATGTTACCCAAGCGCGACGAATAGCTCGTAAATTAGCTTGGCAAGCAAGTCACGATCCCTTGACCAGATTATGCAATCGAAGCAAGTTTGAGGAATATGTAGCTAGGGCGATTAAAGATGCTCGCTATCGCCAATCTCATCACGCTCTTTGTTATCTAGATCTAGATCGATTTAAGATTGTTAACGATACCTGTGGTCATGCTGCTGGAGATGAACTACTAAGACAAATATCTAAATTATTAAGTAAAAGAATTCGGACTCTAGATGTTTTTGCCCGTGTAGGCGGAGACGAATTTGGGATTTTGTTTCATCAATGCTCGATCAAAATGGCACAAACTATTGCCAATCAACTAAGGCAGCTAATTGAAGAATTTCGTTTTGTTTGGGAAGATAAAGTATTTCGGGTTGGAGTTAGTATTGGTTTGGTAGAAATAACCGCAACCACCCAAAGCTTAACCAACTTACTAAGCACAACCGATGCAGCCTGTTATGCAGCCAAAGAAAGAGGTGGCAATTGTGTTTATTTATATCACGAACATGATATTTTGGTAGCTCAACAGCGTGGTGAAAGACAGTGGATTGAAAAATTAAACCGAGCCTTAGAAGAAGATCGTTCTCTTGATGCGCTACCCAGTGCGCCTGTCGGCGGCGCGGTGAAGCAGTCCGTTGCGGAGGTTTCCTCCGTTGTAGGAACTGCTGAACCCTTTAGGGGGTCTCATCGCTTCTGCCTTTACGCTCAAAAAATAATGGCGATTGAAAAAGATGGCGATCGCACTTTTCAGCAGGATACTAGCTCTCAAGCAAAAGATGTACTAGGCTGCTCTCATTATGAAATACTTTTACGCTTAATAGATGATTCAGGAAAGATAATTGCCCCTGGCGCATTTCTTCCTGCTGCCGAGCGTTATGGCTTGATGCCAGCTATAGATCGCTGGGTGATAACTACTTTTTTGACTGGCTATGAGATCTATTGTCAGTCAAGACAAGAACAAAAGTTAGAGCCTATTTCCCATCTATATACAATTAATCTTTCAGGGGCAAGCATTAACAGCCTGGAGTTTAATGCTTTTCTCCAGCAGCAGTTTGCTCGCTATGCTATTTCCCCCGCCACGATTTGCTTTGAAATAACCGAGACAGTGGCGATCGCCAATCTTAATGATGCCGTAATCTTAATCAGGCAATTAAAGGAGTTGGGTTGCTCCATTGCTTTAGATGATTTTGGTAGCGGGATGAGTTCTCTGACCTATCTTAAGAATTTACCTGTAGATTATCTAAAAATTGATGGTAGTTTTGTGACCAACATTGCTGAAGATGAAATTGATTACGCTACCGTAGAATGCTTTAATCATATCAGCCAAATTATGAACATCAAGACCATAGCCGAATTTGTCGAGAGCAAAGCTATTCTGCAAAACCTAAGACAAATTGGTATTGATTATGCTCAAGGATATGGCATCGAGCGACCTCAGCCTCTTATTTGGCGTTAAATTGATAATCGATCACCAGGGTAATTCACTCCCATCCCAAGAAAAGAACTTACCGCTATCTTTAATATCCGCTTGTTGAATTACTTCTGATAACAGCTTAACCGTATGTTCTACAGCAAAAAGTTTACCTGGGGGAACATTTTTTTGAAATGGCTGAGACAATCTTGTATCAGTCGTACCTGGATGTAAAGCTAGAACGATAGTTTGGGGGCATCTACGACTATACTCGATCGCCGTAGTCTTCAGAAACATATTTAATGCTGCTTTTGAGGCACGATAGCCATACCAGCCTCCTAAGCGATTATCGCCAATACTGCCAACTTTGGCGGAAATACTGGCAAAAACACTGGTTTGACCCTTCTTAAATAAAGGCATTAGGTGTTTAGCTAGCAATACCGCCCCGATACTATTAACCTGAAAAGAGTAAAGCAAATTCTCAGGGTTGATTTGTTTTAAGCTTTTTTCTGGGGTTAAATCTCCTTCGTGGAGTACCCCAACGCAATAAATAGCTAGATGTATTTGCTTACTTGACTCTTTTATGTGTGCTACTGCCGCTGCTATATCTGATTCTACGGTGACATCAACCTGCAAACATTCTAAGCGATCGCCAAACTTTGCTTCTAGTTCAAATAGCCGATCTGCGGTTTCTCTTTGCCGATAGGTAGCGTAAATTTTAGCAATATTCTCTTGCTGTAACAAAGACCGAACAAACCCTAAACCAATACCCTGACTTGCCCCTACAATCAAAGCATTGCTTCGATCAATTCTTGTTATTTCATTTACCATTTAGCTTTTAATGGATAGTGGGTAGTAAATAATTTTCTTTGACTACTAACTACCAACTACAAACTACGAACTTAATTTTGCTTAATCATACTGCAATATTATAGATAAGAAAGTAAGCAACAATGACAACATGGTGACTTTAGCAAAATGGTCGCTCGCCGATTATCATAAGATGATTGAAGCTGGGATATTCCGCGATCGCCATATTCAATTAATTGATGGAGAATTAGTAGAGATGAGTCCTGAAGGTGCGATTCATGCTGCTTACGGTGGAAGTATAGCTGATTATTTGCGTCAAATGCTTGTGGGCAAAGCCTGGATTCGAGAGGCGCATCCTATTGTTCTCTCCAACTCAGAACCCGAACTAGATATTGCGATAGTCAAATTATCTAGAAGCAAATACTTTCAGCATCATCCCGATCCTCAAGATATTTTTTGGCTAATAGAAATCGCTGATACAACTTTAGCTTATGATTTAAGCAAAAAAAAAGAAATTTATGCTTTAGAAAATATTCAGGAATATTGGGTATTAAACATCAAAAAGCAAGAGTTGATTGTTTTTACTCAGCCTGGAAACGGTACTTATCAGGTTCAATTAGAGTTGTCAGCAGGAATAGTCAAACCAATTGCTTTTCAAGATCTTGAAATATCAGTGTCAAAATTATTTGAAAAGTGAATTTTTGCCCGATCAAAAGAAAACTAGAGCCTCAAGCCTCATTGCTGAGACTATCTTCTGATTAATTTGTCCTAACTATTTATAGTCGCGCTTTGTAAATTTTTGTGTAATCCTGGGATAAAAGGCTAAAATCCAGGAGATTTAAGCCCATAGACTAAAAATTAGTGTAAAGATACTAAATAGAATTGTGTCTTATCATTTAACATCTATCAATTATCATTGGTTATTTGCTTTGAAACCAAAAATGTTTAATATTTAATGTTCAATGCTCAATGTTTAGAGTATGATTCCGTTGCAGCTAACCTTAAAAAACTTTCTCAGTTACCGAGATGCTTCTTTAGACTTTAGAGGCTTACATACCGCCTGTATTTGTGGTGCCAATGGTGCAGGCAAGTCATCACTTTTAGAAGCAATCACCTGGGTGATTTGGGGTAAAAGCCGTGCGGGAACAGAAGATGATGTGATTCATAGCGGTGGTAATAATGTCCGCGTTGATTTTGATTTTAGCTGCAATCAACAAACTTATCGGGTGATCAGAACGCGCGCTAGAGGCAAAAGCAGTTCTTTAGAATTTCAGGTAGAAACAAAGGCTGGTAATTTTCGCTCTCTGACAGCAAAAGGGTTACGGGCTACCCAAGATGAAATTATCTCCTGTTTGAAATTAGATTATGATACTTTTACTAACTCTGCATACTTGCGTCAGGGAAGAGCAGATGAATTTATGTTGCGTCGTCCAAATGAGCGTAAACAGATCTTAGCAGATCTGTTAAAGCTAGACCGCTATGAAGAGTTAGCAATCAAAGCTAAAGATACGGCAAAAGAATATAAAGGCAAGATAGAACAGCTAAAGCAAAGTCTAGAGCCGATAGTGGAAAAATTAGCTCAAAGAAAAGAGATTGCCGATGATTTAGCTCAGTTAAAGCAAGAATTGACTCAATTACAGGCTATTCAAGATGGCGATCGCATTAAGCTTCAACAGCTACAGGCAGTCGAATATCAGCGACTCAATTGGGAAAAACAGCTAGCCTTTCAACAAACTCAGTATCAAAATTTAACCCAAGATTGCGATCGCGCTACTAAGGATATTAACGCTTTTCAAGGACAATTAGCAGCTACAGATAATTTACTCAAACAAGAAACAGAAATAACTACAGGCTACAACCAGCTACTAAGCTGGCAAAATCAAGAAAAGGAACTGTCGGGTAAGTTTGCGATTCACCAAGAAACCCAACAGCAAAAACAGCAGCTAGAAAAGCAGTTAGAAAAGCAAAAAAACCAGTTGAATCTACAAATTAATCAGATTCAAACTCGCATCGAAAGTATCGAACAACAAGAACAAGAAATTACCAAAGTTCTCGCTAAAACTCAAGACGTAGAATCGGCATTAATCAAGCTGGAGGCAAGTCGTAAACAGCTAGCAGAATTAGACAAAGTTCAAGAGCTTATTTCTCCTTTAATTAAGCAAAAAAACGAGCTACAGACACAAATAAATCGCGAAGAAGCGAAACTCTCGGCGAAACTAGAACAAATACACTATTCCACTCAAAAGCTGGCATCAGATATTGAAAAAGTGCCTGAAAAGCGTAATCAGCTATTAACCGTAGATGCCCAAATTGAAGAATTAAATAAAAAACGAATATATCAAAATAGAGTCAAAGAAAAAGGCACAGAAAGAAGGGAGTTTCAGACTAAATTACAGGAAAATCAACGCATCTATGAAAGACAGCTACATGAACTTCTGCAAAAAATACAGATGCTTGATAACCCAGATGCCACCTGTCCTTTGTGCGATCGCGAATTAGACGAACATCATCTGCATCAGGTAGTCGGCAAAACTCAAAAGCAACAGCAGGAAATCAAAGAACAAATCTGGGTAATAAGAGAACAGCTATCTACTTGCGATCAGGAAATACAGCTATTAATTCAAGAATATCAAGATATATCCCGTGAAATTTCTCCTTATGATGCTTTACAACAGCAATATGGACAGCTAGAGGCTCAACTAGAAGCCACCGAAGCAATTTATGAACAGCTACAGACTATTCAAGAAGAACAGCAAAATCTAGAACTATCTCTCAAAAATGGTCACTATGCGGTGAACTTGCAGGCAGAAATTCAGCAGGTTGATCGAGAACTTAAAACTCTAAGTTACGATGAAAAAACTCATGCTTTAGTCCGAGGCGAAGTAAACAGTTTACATTGGGCAGAAATTAAACAGGCAAAAATTGAAGATGCCAAAAAACGTCAGGGAAAACTAGACGCACAAAAACCCAAGCTACTCAAAGAACTTAGCGATCTGCAAACCACCCTAGAAAAACTGTACGTCAACTCTGATATCCAGCAGCAAATTAATTTCCTAGAGCAACAGATCCAAGAATTGGGATACGATCGCCATACTCACCAAAACCTATTAACTTCCCTTAGGCAGTCTCAATCTTGGCAGCTAAAACACCAAGAATTACAAAAGGCGCAGCAGGATTATCCTCAATTTCTAGCCAAGCTAGCTGAATTAGAACAGCTATTACGACAAAGACTACAGAGTAAGGAAAGTAGCCAATCACAACTAGAATATCATTTGGCTCAAAAAGACAACATTGCTGATAAGCGTCAGGAAATACAGGCTTTAGATCTACAAATTCATCAACGCCGTCAACAGCTAGACGAGCTAATTTCTCGTAGCGGTAGGCTTCAACAATCTTTAACCCAGCTAGACAACTTACAAGTTCAACATCAAAATGCAGAACAACAACTCAAAGAAGACGAAAAACAATATCGCATCTATCAAGAATTGACTCAGGCATTCGGTAAAAACGGCATTCAGGCATTGACCATTGAAAACATTCTGCCTCAGTTAGAAGCTGAGGCTAACCAAATTTTAGCTCGATTGACGGGCAACCAATTTCATGTCCAGTTTCTGACTCAAAGAGCTAGCAAAGGAACATCTAAGAAAAAAACTAAGCTTATTGATACTTTAGACATTTTGATAGCCGATGCCAGTGGCACTCGTGCCTATGAAACCTATTCTGGTGGGGAAGCCTTTCGGATTAACTTTTCCATACGCTTGGCTTTAGCAAAATTACTCGCTCAACGCTCAGGCACATCCCTACAAATGCTAATTGTCGATGAAGGTTTTGGCACACAGGATGCTGAAGGCTGTAGCCGACTGGTGGGGGCAATAAATGCGATCGCTTCAGATTTTGCCTGTATCCTTACCGTCACTCATATGCCCCAGTTTAAAGAGGCATTTCAAACCAGAATTGAAGTCTATAAAGGAGACAAAGGTTCTACCTTGCAAGTATCAAACTAACCTGAGTTCGGATTGACACGATTAGTCTGTTGAGGTGGCTATCAGCTAAAAACCAGTAAATTAAAAACGTAGTCCATCCAATTGAAAGCTGCTGTAGGCATAAAATAACTTTGTGGTCTACTACACAGCAGTTAGAAAATACTAAAATACTTGAAGACGAATTTTAGAATAATAACATGAACCCCGATCAAGTAAATTGCGCTGTAGATTGCGTTAATGGCTGCGTATTAGGCGATCGCTGTCCGAATACTGAGTATAAAAATGAAGCCTCTAATTTTATTCAAGAGACTTCTTTAGACAAAATGTTGGAAATGGCAGAGATAGCTAGAATGAAAAAAATGTCAGAACCCCCTAAGTGGGTAATGCCCGACGATATTTAAGTATGACAAGTAGGGGCGTTTCGCGAAAGCGGTGAGACCCTGCGTCGGCGTAAGACGCGTCTTGAAAAAGTTGCTCATGGAGGAAACCCCCGCCCTCGACAGTTCCTTCAACGGAGGGAACCTCCGCAACGGACTGTCTCGCAAGACCACACTTTGCCGCCAGGGAATGCTCACCAAGACAAGCCCCTACTTATCCCTCATCCCTTGTTAAATCTTTGGTTGCTTTTTATGCCATTGAGTTGCTTGTTCGTAGGCATAAGCAGTATGAAATAGAACATCTTCTCGCAAGACATTACTAATCAACTGTAAACCAATAGGCAAACCTGCCTCGTCAAAACCACAGGGAATACTCATGCCTGGTAAACCTGCTAAGTTAACAGGAATGGTCATTAAGTCTAGAAGATACATACTAAGAGGATCTGTAGTTTTATCTCCTGCTTTAAATGCTGTGGTGGGCGCAGTAGGTGCAACCAAAACATCTACATCTGCAAATGCCTGCTCAAAATCTTGTTTAATTAAGGTACGTACCTTTTGTGCTTTGAGATAATAAGCGTCGTAGTATCCTGAAGAAAGTGCATAAGTACCAATCATTATGCGCCGTTTTACTTCCGCCCCAAAACCAGCAGCGCGAGTGTTAGTATACATCTCCAGCAGGTTATCTGATTCCTGGCGCAAACCATATTTAACCGCATCATAACGAGCTAAATTTGCTGAGGCTTCTGAAGGAGCAATAATATAGTATGCTGCTATACCATAGCGAAAACGAGGACAGGAAATTTCTTTAACTTCTGCCCCCAACTCTTCTAACTGGGCGATCGCTTTTTTTACTGTTTCGGCAACTACAGAATCTACTCCATCTCCAAAGGTTTCAGTAATGATGCCTACTTTCAAGCCTTTTTTGAGTTTTGGTTGCAGATATTGAGTATAGTCAGGAATATCTACTTTAAGACTAGTAGAATCATGAGGATCATGTCCTGCAATTTCTCTCAATACAATTGCGGCATCTTCTACATTACGAGCAAATGGTCCAATTTGATCCAAAGATGAACCAAAAGCCACCAAGCCAAAACGAGAAACTAAACCATAAGTTGGCTTCATTCCCACTACTCCACAAAGAGAAGCTGGCTGGCGAATTGAACCCCCTGTATCTGAACCGAGAGAAACTACACACTCTCCAGCAGCAACAGCAGCAGCAGATCCTCCAGAAGAACCTCCAGGTACTCTTTCCAAATCCCAAGGATTGGCTGTCACCTGAAAACTAGAGTTTTCTGTAGAGCCTCCCATAGCGAATTCATCCAGATTTGTTTTACCTATAAGTACCGCACCTGCATCCTTTAGTTTCTGGGTGACGGTAGATTCATAAGGAGGCACAAAGTTAGCCAAAATCTGTGAAGCGCAGGTAGTTTTAATCCCTTTGGTACACATATTATCTTTAATACCCACAGGAATACCTTCTAGCATTCCAATAGATTCGCCTGCTGCAATCTTGTTATCTACTTCTTGAGCGGTGGCTAAAGCGCGATCGGCGGTTACAGTTAGAAACGCCTTTACTTTCGGTTCGACTGTTTCAATCTGTTTTAAAGTTGCCTGGGCAATTTCGACTGCCGAACGTTCTTTATTGACTAGTTGCTGATGTAACTCTTTTATACTTCCTTGGTACATCTATCTAAGATTTAATTTGAGACAATAACTCACGATACAGTAAACGAGTTGTTTAAAACAATATTCTCGCTAGGGGGTATCTTTACTCTTGACCGTCTTGCCTAACTCTTGTGGAGGTAAAGTAGCAAGTGTATCGATCGCTTCATCAATCAGAGCGTTTTACTGAAACTGTCTTCCTGCCAGAGAAAAAACACTTTTTAGCGTTGATTTTTTTAGTCTAAAGCACAGGCTTAAGCGAAGCAGTACTAGTGGGGCAAGGCAGAGGAATTGAATTAGCATCAGTAGCGTAAACCGTCTTTAGCCATAGCTGCTGGGCTTTTTTGATATTAACAATCGCTTCGTCTAAGGTTGTCCCCTGACTCATACATCCAGGCAAGTCAGGAATCATGACTGTAAAACCTCGTTCTTCTGGATAAACGCTAATAGAATATTGAAGGGATAAGTAATAAGACAAAGAATTGTGATTGGTTTTCAATTCTTGATTTTGCATTGATTTAACTATTTTAGAGTAGCGAATAAAAAAGAGGCACGATTATCATACTTCTGTTATACATGATTTTACGGAATTGTCCAGCCACTGTTGCCTATTTATAGTCATATTTACTGTGGGCATAATCTTCAAACTGCACTAAAAAAAATACATTTTTGCATCAGATGTTGCCACTCAAGGGATGAAGTAAGAGAAAGAACATCAAACTCTTTGCCATATTCAGCCGAATAGTTTTTAAAAGATTCGAGCCAATTAAAAATAATTTTTGTCGGATATTTTGGACTGTAAAACCAAGACTGATAAAGATAGTAATTCATTTTGGTCAAATGTCCTGTTTGATATAATCGCCAAGCACTCCAGATTAGAGTTTGGCAACGGGATTTCGCCTCTAAGGCTTTAACTTTTGGAGGTAAATTCGATTGAGCAAAAAATCTGGTGACAATCTGATCTAATTCTTGAGCCTGTAGCAGGGTATTGTTAGAGGCATTCGCTTCATGCTGGCGATATTTTACAGTCGTTTGTTCTACCCAGGCAGCCGTACAACCCATAGCAGCCAAGCGTAATACCAAATCTACATCTGGGGTTTGTTCCAAGCTGGTATCAAAGCCTAGCGATCGCTTTAGCCAGTCAGCACGAAACAACATTGCCCCCAAAAACACAGGTTTCCAGATAATTAAATCAGCAAAATCGAGATTGGGGATTTGTTGCCAGGGCTGCACCGCAGCCTCAACTTCGCCTTGCTCATTAACGATTTGCCAACCGCTATTAACCATACCCAAAGAGGAATTTTGCTCTAGTAAAGCTACTTGAGAAGCCAGCTTGTGAGGCAGAAAAATATCATCCTGATCCAAAAAAGCAATATATTCCCCTTGAGATACTTTCAAGCCCAGATTACGGCTAGCAGCCACTCCTTGATTGACTTGGCTGAGATATTGAATCTGATCACCATATTGTTTAACAACTTGATGGGTGTTATCCGTCGAGCCATCATCTACTACTATAATTTCATAGTCTGTATAGGTTTGAGCCAAAATACCATCTATAGCCTCACTAATAAAGCGATCGCCATTGTAAGCAGGAATAATTACACTAACTTTGACCATAAATATTTAAGAAATGAGGCTAATTGCTGTTATTGAATTTCTAGGTTATACGTATATCCTCAAGAGTCTACTCTCCATACATGATTTTTTCCAGCTTAATTTTAGTTAGTAAACCATAACATTTAGATGGAACTACGGTAACAACTTATACATTTTTGAATACAGCAAGTAAGTATCTTGAGTATAAGAAAAATTTCAGATAGCTTCTAGGGTTCCGATTTAAGGCAAACTAATAAATGGCTGGTCCAAGAGAAGCAAGCTACCTACAAAGTTAATGATTTTAGTAGATTTTACTGCTAGGTAGCTCCACGGCGGGAAAAAAGCCCGGGAGGATTCGATGCTTGAAACACAGCTTCGATCTTTCTGGGCTTTTTGCATTTGAAATAAATCGTAGAGGAATAATTTAATGAGCGGACAACCCCCATTTCAACCACCAAATAACAATGAAAATGAATACAGCAGTGAAGCGCAAAAAGCTTTAGCTAAAGAACGTCAGCTACCTCTTACAGGTTGGCAACAAGAAGTAGATCAAGGCTTAGAATATGGTTTAGAAGCAGCAGAAAGTATAAATGACCGAACTATTTCTACTTTTTCGCGGGGAGAATTGCCCCACTATGCAGGAATTAATACTTTCATGAAAGCTCCCTATTTGGAAAACGTAAATCAAGTAGGCAATTACGATGTAGCAATTATTGGTGTGCCTCATGATTCTGGGACTACCTACCGCCCTGGCACGAGGTTTGGCCCTCAAGGTATTCGCAAAATTTCTGCTTTATATACGCCATATAACTTTGAGTTGGGAGTAGATTTACGCGAACAAATTACCCTCTGCGATGTAGGAGATATATTTACTATTCCTGCTAATAATGAAAAGTCTTTCGATCAGATTTCCAAAGGTGTCGCTCATGTATTTAGTTCGGGGGCATTTCCAATTATCTTAGGTGGAGATCATTCCATTGGTTTTCCGACGGTTAGGGCTGTTTGTCGTCATCTAGGAGATAAGAAAGTTGGTATTATTCACTTTGATCGCCATGCCGATACCCAAGAAACCGATTTAGATGAAAGAATGCACACCTGCCCTTGGTTTCACGCTACCAATATAGCAAATGCTCCTGCCAAAAACTTAGTTCAAATGGGCATCGGTGGCTGGCAAGTACCTCGCCCAGGAGTGAAAGTATGTCGGGAAAGAGCGACTAACATCTTAACCGTCACCGACATTGTGGAGATGGGCTTAGATGCAGCAGCCGATTTTGCCATAGCCAAAGCTACAGACGGCACCGATTGCGTTTGGATTAGCTTTGATATTGACTGTATTGATGCTGGTTTTGTCCCTGGTACTGGTTGGCCCGAACCTGGTGGTTTATTACCCCGCGAAGTTTTGCATTTACTCAAAAGAATTGTTCAAAACACTACTGTTTGTGGGATAGAAGTGGTTGAAGTTTCTCCACCCTATGACGTAAGCGATATGACGGCATTAATGGCAACCCGCGTCATTTGCGACACGATGGCACATTTAATTATATCGGGACAGTTACCTCGTACAGAAAAGCCCGCTTATATTCACGATGAAGCTCAAGTAGTTGATGAACCTTGGCAGTAAAGTAATAAGGATGAGATAAATGTCTGACAATCTGTATCAAATGAATCCTCAAGAGCGATTTAGCGATCGCGCTGTGGATTATGCTAAATACCGTCCTAGTTATCCACCAGAAGCTATTGACTGTATTTTGGAGGGATTGGGCGCACCAAATGGGTTAATAGCTGCCGATATTGGTGCGGGGACTGCTATCTCTTCCTGTTTGTTAGCCGATAGGGGAGTTAAAGTAATTGCGATCGAGCCTAATGCAGCTATGAGAGAAGCAGCAACATCTCATCTATTAGTGGAGTTTAAAGATGGCAGTGCTGAAAGTACTAAATTAAATGACAATTCAGTCGATTTGGTTACTTGTTTTCAAGCTTTTCACTGGTTTAATCCCAAACCAACATTAGCCGAATTTGCTCGTATTCTTAAATCTCAGGGCAAAATTGCTCTAGCTTGGAATGACCGCGACATCAATGGAAAAGACGAATTTACTCGTCAACATGGAAAGATTATTACTCAAGCATCTGGTAATAGTGCCATTCACTCTCGTCTCGATGAATATAGTTCTGAGCTAATTAATTCTTGGTTTACCAATCTGGTTCGCTATAGTTTTCCCTATCAGCAAGCTATGACTAAAGAACAATTAATTGGGTTAGCCCTTAGTGCTTCATATATACCTAAAAGAGGAGAAATACATCAACAACTGGTTAATAATTTAACTAATTTACACCAAAAATATAGCGATAAATGGGGTTTAGTTTACCTGCAATATCAAACCAGCGTTTATTTGTCCTCTTACTAATAAGTAAAACTATGCACGAAACTGATATGACCAAGGCTTTAATCTTGTCGGTTAAAGATTGGTATCACTCCCAACCAGAACAGCCAAAAATAGACAAAATTCATTTAGTAGTTGGCAAGTTTACCTGTGTCGAACCAGTTAGTTTGCAGTTTGCCTTTGAAGTTCAAACTCGCAATACCTTTTTAGAAGGAGTCGAACTAGCCATCCGTGATATTCCTTTAATTGCTTTTTGTCACACCTGTCAACAAGAGTATACACCCGAAATTGGACTGCAATATAGCTGTCCTGACTGTAATGCACCTATGGAAGATATTCGCTCTGGTCGAGAATTGAAAATTGACCGCATTGAATATTCTTCTACAAATGATTGTCAGGGCGATTATTGTAAGGGCGTTTCGCAAAAGCGGTCAGACTCCGCGTCGGCGTAAGACGCAAGACAAAGGGGTACTTCCCGCATGTATGCTGACCAAGACACGCCTCTACAACCTAAACTGCTAAACAATACAGGGCAAATGACCCACCTCAACTACCTCACCGTTCGCGCCTACTGTTCATTGATAATTGTTTATTGATAATTGAAAAAATGCACCAAACATTTGACGCTGCACTAGAACTAAATCTACTTCACGCTAACCAAGAAGGGGCAGACCATAACCGAGAACACTTCGATCGCTGGGGTATTACCTGTCTCAATATTATGAGCAGTCCTGGGGCAGGAAAAACTGTTCTTCTCGAACAAACTTTAGCTGCATTAAAAGCTAAATTTAAGCTCGTAGTCATTGAAGGAGATATGACCACCGAACTAGATGCCGATCGCCTTCGTAAATATGATGTTCCTGTAATTCCGATTAATACGGGGCGTTCTTGCCATTTAGATTCCAAGATGGTCGCGGGAGGCATTCACACTCTTCAACATCAATACAATCCCAGCGATTTCGATTTAGTTTTGGTAGAAAACGTGGGTAACTTGGTTTGTCCGGCAGAATTTGAAGTAGGCGAACACGCCAAGGTTGCTTTACTTAGCATCACCGAAGGAGAAGACAAGCCCTTAAAGTATCCCGTGATGTTCCAGCAAGCAGATTGCCTGCTAATTACCAAAACCGATTTAGCACCCTATTTAGATATAGATTGCGATCGCATTGCTGACAATGTACGGCAGATGAACCCCCACGTAACTATTATTTATCTTTCAGGGAAAACAGGCGAAGGTTTACAACAGTGGTTTGACTGGATTAGCGATCGCCTATCTCAAAACCAAGCCAAACAGTTAACAACGCACGTTTAAAAAAGTTGGGGTGAACTGCCATTCGCCCCAACAAATATCAAATACATTACGGTCAAAATTGACCAGGATTAAATTATGACAACAAAATTGCTCTTCTGGGGAATTATTTTATTTTTAGTTGCTACTCTAGCGATTGGAATATGGGCAGCCAAACAAGTAAAGGGAGACAGCGAAAACTATCTGGTTGCAGGACGAGGGCTAGTTTTACCTTTAGCAGCAGCGACTTTGATGGCACAGTCAGTAGACTCTAACGCTACCTTGGGCAATACAGATTTAGCAGCCGAGTTTGGTTTTTGGGCTGGGGCATCTTTACCAATTGGGTTAGCACTGTGCTTATTTTTGACCGCTATGTTTTTTGCTAAACCGATGAACCGTATGGGTTTAATCACTCTGCCAGACTTTTATCGGGTTAAATATAATCGCTCAACCGAAGTAGTGGCATCATGTTTAATGGTGTTGAGTTTTTCCTTTTTGCTAGCTGGTAATTTGGTGGCAGGAGGATATTTATTTCAAGCTTTTTTAGGCACAAGCTATATAGCTGGAGTGATGCTGTTGGCAATTGTGGTCTTTATCTATACTGCTAGCGGTGGATTATTTGCCGTGGCATATACTGATGCGATTCAAGTGGCGATCGCTCTTATCGGTTCATTAAGCTTACTGGCTTTTATCGCTGTAAACTTTGGCTTAGATGTGCCTGCCGATACTGGTCCATTGGCTTTTGCACAACTAAGCGATCCTGGTGCTGGTGCAGTAGTTAACTGGGCAACTTTACTTGCATTAGGATTAGGAGATATTGTCGCGATTGACTTTATGGCGCGTATATTTGCAGCCAAAAGCCCTGAAACCGCCCAAAGAGCCTGTTTAATTGGCTGTGCTGGTACTTTGATTATTGGTATCCCTTTTTCTTTAATTGCTCTTTCTGCACCCCAAATTCTCGCCGATGCGGGGATTACTCCTGATGGTCCCATCCTTTATGCCCTAATTGATGGTGTGGTACCTCCCTTACTGGGATTGATAGTTATTATGGCAATCCTTTCTGCTTCTCTTTCTACTGCCGACGGGGCAATTCTAGGTACTTCTTCCGTCATCGCCCACAACATAATCGGTATTCGTTCTGATGACCATAATGCAGCAGGAGACAGATTGTTATTAATTACCCGCATTATGGCTTTTTTAATTACGGCGTTAGGAGTCTTTTTTGCTTTAAAAATACCCCAAACTGGAGTTTTGCTATTACTCGCTTTCGACTTAGGTTTTGCAGGTCTTTTAGTACCTCTAGCTGGTGGTATTTATTGGAATAAAGGGACTTGGCAAGGTGCGCTATCCTGTATTATTCTTGGTTCGCTAACGCGATTAATTTTCTTTGTATTAATGCCTGTTACCTTCGGTATCGACAACACGCTGTTATATATTCCTAACGGTATTTTCACAGCAGATTTTGACGGTTTTCCCACTCTGATTAGTCCTTTGGTAGGATTGGCTGCATTTATTATCGTCTCTAATCTGACAGGAGGAAATAAAGCTGCAAGACGCGTACGTTCAGAAGAGAAAGCGCAAATGTATCGAAGTTAAGATTATAGAGATCGCTACATGCAGCTTAAGCCTTTGTTGATGCAGTCGCTACAATGGGGGAAACCCCGCGCCAGTTCCTATAACGGGCGGAACACCCGCAAAGGACTGGCTTTACAACGCGCTGCATCGCTCGTCAAACATTTTAAATGATTAATTGTTTGAGCGATCGCTATAATTTATTTATAATTTATGCTTTGTCTAACAGTTCGCTGACGGTGACAATACGATAATCTCTTTGTCTTAAATCTCTTAAAATAGTTTCTAAAGCGATCGCCGTATTTTGGGCTACTTTGAAAGAATTGGCATGAAAGACTAAAATTGCCCCAGGAAAAATCATCTGTCTGGTATACATTGCCGTTAACCAAGGATTATTAGCAAAATCGAAAGTATCAAAAGGAATCATCGAAGCCAGCACAAGCCTGAGATCATAATTTTCTGCTGCCGTCAAATTGGCGATCGCCTGGAGCATTTTTTGATTATACAAGCCTCTTCCAGGGCGATACCAGCGAATCTCATTATTCCCTGTAAGCTCTAATAATTTTTCATGAGCTTCTTTTAACTGTTGTTCAAACTGTTGGGGAGTCAACCACGCATGAGTCTCATCAATAACACCATGATTGCCTATTTCATGACCATTGGCGATAATTTCGGGTACAATTTGCGAATCTGGACACAAATGACTGCTAATGATAAAAAAGGTGGCTCTGGCCGGTTCTAAATGACTATATTGCTTATTATGGGTCGCGATCGCTTTTAAAATCAGTTTAGTACCAACATCTTCTCGATCCTGATAACAGGGCGCATCATCAATAGTTAAAGCAACTACTTTTTCGGTAGTTTTTTTATAGAAAATAGCATCAGGAAACATTTGAGCTACACTGCTTGCTAGTTCCTGAGTTAAATTCATCATTAGCTTAATAATTTATCTCAATAGGTTTAGGCTGTATTACTCTAACAATTAACATTTGTTGTGGGCAATAGCTGACCCGCAAGTCGAGCATTCCCTTGCGCTTGTCAGCGTTCCTTCGCGCCTGACGGCGACGCGCTGTCTCACCGTTCGCCCTTAGATCAGTAATCATCGATCAAACTCATCTTTTAAGTGTGACCTGGATCATCATCTTTTACTGAAATACAGATGATATTAGAGAAGAGATAGAGCTATGGAACAGATAATATCTGTTACATAAATTGCCCCTAGTTTGGTACCTAGGGGTTTTTTTTGATTGCGGGTCATAAATTGTGTCAAAATGTAAAGCGTGTTAATTGCATCTTCAACAGAACAGTTTCAACCCCTACAGCGATCGCTCTTGGTAATTTTGACGGCATTCATCAAGGGCATCAGACGGTGCTGCAACCAATTATCGACTCTGGACAATCTCAAAAGAATAGCCATGTATGTCCTTCTGTCGTTAGCTTCACTCCCCATCCTCGCGAATTTTTTACAGGTGGACAGGTGCAACTGCTGACTCCTGTTGCCGAAAAAGCAGACTTGCTAGCTAGTATGGGAATCGAGCAGCTAATTCTTTTACCATTTGATCGCAATTTGGCTTCTCTTAGCCCCCAGCAGTTTGTTGAGCAAATCATAGTTCAGCAGCTACAGGCTAGACAAATTAGCGTTGGCTCAGATTTTCGTTTTGGTTGGCAAAGAAAAGGGACGGGGGAAGACTTACGTAATATCGCTGCTGATTTTGGCATTACAGTACAGCTTAACTCTCTGCGCAAATATCAAGATGCTGCTGGTGATGCAGTAAGAGTAAGTAGTTCTTTAATTAGACAAGCTTTATCAAATGGAGAAATTACTTCTGCTAATACTTTGTTGGGTAGACCTTATAGCCTAATTGGGGAAGTTGTTTCAGGACAACAGTTGGGCAGAACTATTGGCTTTCCTACGGCTAACATCAAGCCTCCTGCTGAAAAGTTTTTACCCCGATTTGGCGTGTATGCAGTGGATGTATTTGTGGATCGAGCTACAGTTAAAGGAGTGCTGAATATTGGCTGTCGTCCGACGGTGGCGGGAAAAACTCCGACTATTGAAGTTCATTTACTTGACTGGTCAGGAAATCTTTATGGTCAAACTTTAAAAGTGAATTTACTTGATTTTTTACGCCCAGAACAAAAGTTTGACTCTGTAGAAGAATTAAAGCAGCAAATTACTAAAGATTGTCAAGCAGCCTTAAACAATTGATAATTGACGATGCACAATAGATAGTTATTGCTCCCATTATCGATTATGGAAGAATCAGCAACCAAAGCGATCGCCGACCTTATGTTACAACCTAATACTTTATGGTCAAAAACTGCGCAAAAAACCAAGTTTGCCCGCGAGTGTGGCGCGCTTAAATCGATTGAAACTGAGTATCATATAATTCAACAGAATGATATTTCTTTTGTGGTTCGCACCCTAGGTAATATAGCCCGCAAAGAACAGGCACAAAAGCAACAAAAACAGCAAGAAAAAATAGGTAAGCGAATCGATCCTTTTTTGCCTTACGAGCCTGACTTATTTGTTGGTGACATTTCCCAAACTCATATATGTTTGCTCAACAAATTTAATGTGGTTGATAATCATCTGCTGATTGTAACTCGTGCTTTTAGAGAGCAAACAGATTTACTCAATCTGCAAGACTTTAATGCTTTGTGGTTTTGTATGCAGGAAATAGACGGGTTAGCCTTTTTCAACGGGGGAAAGGCTGCTGGTGCTTCTCAGCGACACAAGCATCTTCAACTAATTCCCCTGCCGTTTTTAGCCGATGTGGTTCACTTGCCGTTAGAACAGGCGATTGCCAAAATTGATTTTAAGAATTCTTTAGGTACACTTGCCAGCTTTCCTTTTCGCCATGCGATCGCCTCTTTGGATTTATCACCTCATGATTCACCGACTAAAGCTGCTAAAATCATGCTGAAGCAGTATTATAATTTATTAAATGAGGTTGGTTTAGACATTGGTCAGGCTAACAAACAGCCAGGAGCATATAATTTTTTGGCTACTAGAGATTGGATGTTAGTTGTGCCACGCTCCCAAGAATCATATCAAAATATACCAATTAATTCACTAGGTTTTGCAGGCTCTCTATTTGTGCGCGACCGCGCCTCGTTAGAATTACTAAAAGAACTAACTCCCCTCAAACTATTATCCAATGTGGCTTTTACCTAAATAACAATTTGATAATTGATAATGGAAGTATCAGAATTAAAGCGTAATATCGAAGCTATTTCTCAACGCCTGGGTAAAACTCAGGAGTATCTTTGACCCTCCTGCCATCACTGCTAAAATACAGGATTTAGAGCAAAGGGCAGCACAGCCAGAGTTTTGGGACGATCAAGATACTGCCCAAAAAGTTTTACAAGAGCTAAACGAGCTTAAGTCTAGTTTGGAACAATATCAGCATTGGCAGAGTACCCTTGAAGACAGTAAAGCGATCGCTGAACTACTAGAATTAGAAGCCGATGAAGCCCTAGCCACAGAAGCCCAAACCAATTTAGAACAGCTTGCTAAAGACTTGGAACTTTGGGAATTGCAGCAGCTTTTGTCTGGCACATACGACACTAAAGGGGCTGTATTAACTATTAACGCTGGTGCTGGTGGTACAGACGCTCAGGATTGGGCAGAAATGCTTTTGAGAATGTATACTCGCTGGAGCGAAAAACAAGGCTACAAAGTCAGTTTAGCAGAATCTTCTCCAGGAGATGAAGCAGGAATTAAATCAGCTACCCTAGAGGTAGAGGGGCGTTATGCCTATGGCTATTTAAAAGCCGAAAAAGGAACTCATCGTCTGGTCAGAATCTCACCCTTTAACGCTAACGGGAAAAGGCAAACTAGTTTTGCAGGGGTGGAAATTATGCCCAACCTGGGAGATGAAGAGCTTAATCTCGAAATCCCTGACAAAGATTTAGAAATTAAAACTTCTCGTTCTGGTGGTGCGGGAGGACAAAACGTAAATAAAGTTGAAACCGCCGTACAAATTGTTCACCTACCAACCAAAATTGCCGTACGCTGTACCGAAGAACGTTCTCAGCTACAAAACAAAGAGCGAGCTTTAGCCCTTTTAAAAGCCAAGTTACTGATTATTGCCGAAGAACAACGAGCGCAAGAAATTGCCGAAATTCGTGGTGATATCGTTGATGCTGCCTGGGGTAATCAAATTCGTAACTATGTCTTTCATCCCTATCAGATGGTTAAAGATTTACGGACGGAAACTGAAACCACGGATATCAACGATGTGATGGATGGTAACTTAGATCCTTTTATTGAGGCTTATTTGCGCCAGGAAAATCAAATGGTTTAAAGGGCAATATGAATTGTAATTGCGAAGGGCGTTTCGCTCCTACATAAACCTGAAGATCATTTTCTATCGAATGACTGTAGACGCTGATAAATTAGATAAGTTAACTTAATGAGACAAAATGTAAATTGAGTAACATTAAGTATCAATAAATATGATCGTACCCCAGGTATTGTCAGCTTTGCAGTATATTCCTCATGGTCATTGTTATTTATGGCAACCCTCTTTGATTTGGCTTCATGTTGCTGCTGATGCTCTAATTGCGATCGCCTATTATTCGATCCCGCTGGCTCTAATTTATTTTGTTCGCAATCGCCAAGACTTACCCTACAAAAGTATTTTTATTCTTTTTAGTGCGTTTATATTGTTCTGTGGGACGACTCATCTGTTATCTATTTGGACTTTATGGCATTCTGATTATTGGCTATCGGGAATAGTTAAGGCATTTACGGCTCTAATTTCTCTATATACGGCTTTATCCTTAATCCCTCTAATACCACAAGCACTTAGCTTGCCCTCGACCCAAGAATTAGAAAATTTAAATCAACAGCTTCAAAAGCAGATAGATTCAAAAGAAGCTGCTCAACAAAAAATACATCAGCTTAATCAAGAATTAGAACGGAGAGTAGATGAAAAAACTGCTGCTTTGGTCAAAGTCAATCAAGACCTGCAACAAAGCATACTATTTAGAGAAAAGATAGTAAATTCAACTCCTAATATTCTCTATATTTACGATCTAGAGTCAAATCGTAACGTCTACTGTAATTCTTTTATCAGCGAACTATTAGGGTATAGTCCCTTAGATTTAGAGAAATTTCAATCTGGAATATTAGATGAACTAATTCATCCAGAAGATTTGGAGGGAATCAAACAACATTTTCAGAATTGCCTGTTGCTCAAAGACGAGAATTATTTAGAAATAAAATATCGCATTAGAGATTATCAAGGACAATGGTATTGGTTGCATGATAAAAATACTATTTTTAGCAGAAATGCTGATGGCAAACCAAAGCAGATTTTGGGTATAGCCAGAGATATTACTAAAAGTAAGAAAATTCGCGATCAAGCGGAGACATTAACTCAAAAACTGGAAGAAAAAGTCTTGGCTTTGGAAAAAAATAATCAAGCCAGAATCAAATTAGCGCAGATGAATGAATTTATTCAGGCTTGCGCCAGTTTGGTTGAAGCAGAAGAAGTGCTGGCAGATTTGCTGCGTCCTTTATTTCCTGATAGTCATGGTGCGGTATATCTAGTCAACAACAAAAAGTTATTAAAGGCGATCGCAGCTTGGGGAATGGCTAATAGTTATAGCAGCTTTGAGCTAAAAGAATGCTGGGCATTAAGACGGGGGGATTCCCATCTAGTTCATTCTGATACCCCAGGTTTATACTGCGGTCATATTGCCCATAACACAAACTATAGTCAGACTTTATGTTTACCGATGATTGCCAAAGGGGAGACTTTGGGAATGCTCTATTTGTGTTTTAACGAGTATAAAACAATTGAGCGAACAACCCAAGAATTAGCCGAAACCGTAGCCCAAAATATTGCTATGTCCTTTGCTAATTTGAGACTTCAAGAGAAATTGAGATATCAAAGTCTTCAAGATCCTCTAACTGGTTTATTTAATCGTCGCTATCTCGAAGAATCTCTAGCCAAAGAAATTAACCGCGCTCATCGAAAACAGCAGTTTATCAGCGTTTTAATGATGGATATTGACCATTTCAAACGTTTTAATGATATTCATGGTCATAGTGCCGGAGATCTGGTGTTAAAAAAAGTAGCCGCTTTTCTTCTGTCTCAAGTTCGCAAATACGATGTTGCCTGTCGCTATGGTGGAGAAGAATTAATAGTTATTATGCCCGATGCTGCAATTGAAGATGCCATTATTCGTGCTGAGGCAATTAGAACAGGAATTAAGAATTTGAATTTAGAACACGAAGGCAAAAAGCTAGAATCAATTAGTATTTCTATTGGCGTTAGTTGTTTTCCCGACGATAGTATCAATGCCGATGGTCTAATTCGCGCTGCGGACAAGGCTTTATATCAGGCTAAGGCACAGGGACGAAACCGTGTTGAACGTTGTTGATTGAAATAGCTAGAATTTTTGGTTCTTTTCTGGTTCTAAACTGCCTGCAAAGTGTTGAATTAAATCATTTGCCGTTTGATATCCTTCGCGATCGCCTTGTTGAGCAAACAAGTCTCTTGCAGTTCTTAAATCTAGTATAGCTCTAGAATTTCTAACTCTAAAATCCACGGTTCTAAAATATACGCCTCTAGAATCTGTGACTCGCTGATCCAATCCTAAGTCTATGGACATTCCTCCTCTTTTTAGGTACGCCCGCGCATAATGAGGATTTCGCAGAATTGCATTGTCAAAATCTCTAATAGCTCCTTCTTTGTCCCCTAGCTTGCCTAAAATTGAACCCCGCTCATAATAAAATTCTGCATTGTTAGGATTTAGCTGTATTGCCTGACTAAAATCAGCGATCGCACCTCGATAGTTTTCCTGTTCTAGCTTCGCTTTTCCACGCTGAGATAATTCTGTCGCCGACTTAACCGATTCAGCAGATATGGAGGCTGGCGAATAAATATTTTGCGTTTTGGCTACGGGAGTTAAGGCACTAAACAGCAACAAGATTTCCATACTAGTTAAAGTTAACAGAATCTTTGCCGTAATTTTGAGGGACATAATACAATCTCTATATCTTGATAGCAATACAGCCTATAAATATATTTTATGACTATATTCACGCTAGGGGTATTTAATAATTACTTATTACTTTAAAGTCATGTCTAATAATACGCCGAATACAAATACTGAATTGGCTAAAGAGCGTAACCGTGCAGCAGCAGAACGTACTCTCATGGCGTGGATTCGTACCTGTTTGTCGCTGATTAGCTTTGGATTTGGGGTAGATCGTATTGTAACGACATTGCAAAAAGATTATATGGACGATTCGCTTCATGTAACCCGAATTTTGGGTCTTTCTTTTATCGGCATCGGCACTTGCGCAATTTTCCTAGCAGCCTTTGAACATCGCCAAGAATTACGACATATTCAGCGCGAAAACTATAGATACAAATCTCGTTCTTCTTTGGCTTTTGTTGTCGCCATATCAATCTTTGTCACAGGGATATTTGCCTTTATTGGTATTGTGGTTAAGTCTTCTGGAAGTTAAACAGCGATCTCCAAAATTAGTTTGTTTTCTACCTCAATAACTTTTGCTTTAGCACTTAGTTCAATTTAAGCTTCGACTCATTATCCAGAATTAAATTGTGTCCGACTAAAATTAATTAAACGCAATAACATTAAACCTTTTTTATAGAGTAGGTTCAGGTGCTTGTCAGCCATGAGCTACAAACGGTAACACTGTTTATTTCATATTTTTAATCAACAATGCCATGACTATGCTCAAAACTACCGCCAAAACTATTCGACCACAATTGGCTACTTTACTTTTGGTAGGAATTGTCCTGGTTGCAGCGATGGTTGCTATTCTTTGGGCAATTGGCATAGGAGTCGTTACAAATATTTTTACCTACTTAAATTTATTGCAGGAAAACCCTCCTATGTGGGTAGAAGCACCGATGGTTATGAGTCGGTTTTTGCTTTTACCAGCGATCGCCGTATTTCTATTGGTATTTATAATTACCAAAGTTTCTCCTGAACCTAGAAGGTGGTCAAGATTTATTGTAATTGGAGTTTTATTGTATTTAACTTTTCGTTATGTGCAGTGGCGATCGCTTTCTACTTTAAATTTGAGCGGTCCATTGGAGGGGACATTTAGCATTGGCTTATTTGTCTTAGAGATGTTTGCTCTATTTAGCAGCAGTCTTCAGCTATTTTTAATGTTAAAGGTTAAAGACAGACGACGAGAAGTAGATCATCTGTCTGCACCAGTAATTGCTGGTAATTTCCGCCCCACAGTTGATATTTTTGTACCGACTTTTGATGAGCCAGAATTTATTTTACGACGGACAATTATTGGCTGTCAGGCGATCGAATATGAACCCAAAACTATTTACCTATTAGACGATACCAAACGCCAAAACGTTGCCCAGCTAGCAGCAGAATTGGGCTGTAAATATCTAACCCGTTCTAATAATTATCATGCAAAAGCAGGAAATATCAATCATGCTATTCCCCTAACTGATGGAGAATTTATTGCTATTTTTGATGCCGACTTTATTCCTACTAAGAATTTTCTAGAGCGGACTTTGGGCTTTTTTCAGGATGATAATTTGGCTTTGGTGCAAACTCCTCAGAGTTTTTATAACACCGATCCTATTGCCCGTAATTTAGGTTTAGAAGATGTATTGACTCCAGAAGAAGAAGTATTCTATCGTCAGCTACAGCCCGTCAAAGATGGTGCGGGAAGCGTAGTTTGCTCTGGGACTTCTTTTGTGGTGCGACGCAAAGCTTTAAAATCTATTGGTGGTTTTGTGACGGATTCTCTGAGTGAGGATTATTTTACGGGTATTCGTCTATCGGCGCAGGGTTATCGTTTGGCATATATTGATGAGAAGCTAAGTGCAGGTTTGGCTGCGGAAAACATTGCCGCCCATGCTACCCAAAGACTGCGTTGGGCAAGGGGAACTTTACAGGCGTTTTTTATTAAATCCAATCCTTTAACCATTCCTGGTTTAAATCCTTTGCAAAGATTGGCACACTTAGAAGGTTTACTTCATTGGTTTACCAGTATCTCCAGCGTGTTTTTCCTGCTTATGCCTTTAGCATATGCCTTTTTGCACATAATTCCCGTCAGGGCAACTACCGATGAGTTTCTCTTTTTCTTCTTACCTTATTACATAACTCAAATAACGGTTTTTTCTTGGCTAAACTATCGATCGCGATCGGCTATTTTATCTGGTATCTATGGTTTAGTCTTGGCGTTTCCCTTAGCCGTGACGGTAATTCAGGTCATGCTTAATCCCTTCTCTAAAGGCTTTAAAGTTACCCCTAAAGGGACAAAAAGCGATCGCTTTTCTTTTAACTGGAAGCTAGCTTCTCCTTTACTGATCCTCTTTATATTTACCGCCGTCAGTTTTTGGTCAAACCTTTATGCCTGTGCTTTTGCTACAATGCACGATTCTCCTGCAATGGCAGAAAAGATGCAGGGCTTAAATTTGGGCTGGATTTGGAGTACCTATAATTTAGTTTCTATTGGCGCAGCACTATTGATTTTATTAGATGTACCAAAACCTGATGTCAATGAGTGGTTTAACCTACGGCGATTGATTAAACTGGAGCTAAAAGAAGCCAACCAGAAAACTTACTATGGTATAACTACCCGTATCTCGGAAGTAGGAGCGGATATTTCCCTAACTCAAGCAGGAATTGGCAGGTTAATTGAGGGGGAAACCATACCTGTAAATATATTAATTCTCGAAGAAAATATTGACTTGTCAGGAAACATCACCGCAGCCGATATCTGTGAAGATTTTTTTACAGTTCACCTAAATTTTAATACCCCAACCTTAGAGCAAGAAAGAAAGCTGATTGCCCTTTTATTTTGTCGCCCTGGACAATGGAAAAGAAGAAACACCCCAGGAGAATTACATTCTTTGTGGCTGCTGTGCAAAATTTTATTACGACCAAAAGTATTATTCGATCGCAACCCGAAAATCAATGCCATTAATGTGGCACAAATATCATTGTAGTCAAAAGTCATAACTTGATGCCTTTCTTCTCTTTTTGACGTGAGTTCGACGAAAATGAGAAAGAAAACAAAGGCTGAGATACTCTTCTGGAAACATAATTCGAGTATCTCAGCTAGTTACATACGGTAAATAGACCTTAAACAAAAGCGATGCCTTCGGCTATCTTCGCGATCGCTATAAATTTTTCAGTTAATTTTACATCACGACTTTCTTGGCTAATCCTAAACTTTTTAGGACTTTAATTGCCCACCAGGTAACATCAACTTCCCACCAGCGTTGACCAGCTTTGGCAACACGAGGATTGAAGTGGTGGTTGTTGTGCCAGCCTTCGCCATAAGCCAATATACCTACCCACCAATTGTTTAGAGAACCATCTTCACATTCAAAGTTTTTGTAGCCCCAGAAGTGAGTTGCACTATTGACAAGCCAAGTACAGTGCCACAATGTCACTGCTCTGACAAAGATACCGTAAATAACAAAAGACCAACCGCCTATAGCTAATAAGGCTAAACCAAGAGCGATTTGTACTAGGATATAGTACTTGTTTAACCAACGATAGTAGGGATCTCTGTCTGCGCGAGGTGCATATTTCTTGTATTGGTCGTAGTCAAAATATTTGTCTTGCTTATACATCAACCAGCCCATGTGACTCCACCAAAAACCTTTTTTTGCCGAGTAAGGATCTTTATCGTTATCTTCTGTGTGAGCGTGGTGCAAACTATGTCCTGCTACCCAAAAAATAGGACCACCTTGGAGTGCCAGCGCGCCGCAGGTCACTAAAATACGCTCTAACCATTTAGGTACTTCCAAACTGTGATGAGTTAAGATGCGGTGATATGCCAAACAGATACCAATGCTACCGCACAACCAATGAAAAAAGATTGCTACACCTAAAGCAGACCAAGAGAAAAACCAAGGTGCGGTTAAGGCAATAAGATGAAATGCAGCGAAAAAGAAGATGTTAACCCAAGATAATTTTAGTTTTTCTTCTGGTTGAGCCACTGGCTGGCTTGATGGCTGACTCTTGGGAGCAATTAATTGCTGTGTCATTATTAAACTAATCCTAAAAATATTCTAAGTTGTGAGCTTTAGGGATTACGCTGGTCGCGTATACTATGAGACTCTCGCTGTGCTTATAGTTTTTACTTTAAATAAGTTCTGCAAGTGTCACTTACATAATTGCAGTTTAGCAGGTGCATTTTTTTTTTGCAAGTAGTACTTGCATTCTTTAGTTTAAACTAACAGTCATGAAAATTATATGTTTGCCTAAAATAGAGGCAAATAGCTGAAATAAATGATGTTCAGCTTGAGCGAGTTTGTCTTAGATATCGATTTCATCTTTATGTCAACCCCCCGAAAATCCACCAAAGCCCGATTAATTGAAGCTGCCTTAGACTTATTTGCCGAGCGAGGTGTTACCGAAACTACTACTAAAGCTGTTGCTGAACGCGCTCAGGTAAATGAAGTAACTCTATTTCGCAATTTTGGCAACAAGTATCGCTTGCTTTTAGCCGTGATCGAAGATTCAGCGGTATTTGCTAGACTAGTTCATGCCTTAGTAGAACAGGCAAATGCTAAAGATAGTGTGGCAGAGTTTCTACAGGAATATGCTCAAGAAAGCTTGCGTACCCTAGAAAAAGCACCAGATTTAGTTCGTTCTATTGTCGGGGAATCGGGAAACTATCCTATCGAAAATCGTTTAGCTTTGGGAAAAGGGTTGAGTGAAGCTAATCGTTATGTAGCCGAGTATTTAGAAGAAGCGATCGCCAAAGAAGAGTTAGATAGCAGTTTAACTCCTGAGCAAATTGTCAACCTCCTAAACTTTATCTTGATGGGTTATTTTGTCGTCCAGTCTAGCTGCGAAGGCTATACTCTTTGGGATGAACAGGATGATTTTTTAGCCAGTCTGGTGACTTTATTTTTACAAGGTTTTACTACATCTGCTTCCGAATTAGAGGTTAGCGAAACTAGTATTGTCAAAGTCGAACCGCCAGAAGTAGCTGATTTACCAGCCAGCTTAGTGCGATCGCTGTTTCGTCAGGCAAAAAAAGCTGGCAGACAGGAATTTGCTCTGATGTATGTTTTGTTCGGCGCAGGCTTGTCTGTAGAAGAAGTCTTGCACCTAGAGCGATCGCATTCGGTGGTTGAACCCCAGCAAAATATCTTACAAATTAATTATGGAAAAGTGCGTCAAGTGCCTATAAATCGCTGGATTATGGGCTACCGCTATGGCTCAAGTTCTATCAATCCTTTGACTCAATGGCTCAAAAGCCGTAAAGACGATCGAGCAGCAATATTTATTAGTGATGCAGGTGAGGCGATCGCCAGGGCAGAATTAGCCAGCACTTGGCAAAAGCTAACCGCAGACTTGTTAACGCCTCAAGGAGAACCGCCTACAATTGAACAAGCCAGACAAACCTGGTGTGTAGAAATGCTAATGAGAGGAATAGACTTAGAAGACTTGAGTATTTTAGGCGGGATGGAAATAAAGCAGCTAGAGCATTATGCTCAAAGGGCTAGGAACAAATCCGCACTAGAAGCAGCAGCACGCTTAGATCAGAAAAAAATAAAATCTTGAATTATTTTATCTAGCCCAAACAAATATCACACATACAAGAATCAAAAGTGCGATCGCAACTAAACCCCGATGGCGATAGAGCCGGTTTTTAATTCCTGCCCAACCCTCTTTGCTGGCAGGAATATCCGCTTCTGGGACTAAAGGTATTGAATAGTCATGAAAGAGGGTACAGCTTTGAGCATTAGGGCGTTGAGGGAAATTGCAGGTATCATCAAGGTGATAGGTACAGCGATCGCACAACGCTTCTTTGTTTGTTGATTGGTACAAAGGCATACCTGGATGACCAAAAGCTTTTAACTGATTGTTACAGTGAGGACAAGTGGCTGCTTGAGAATCTACAGGCTGTTTACATCTGGGACAAGTAAGCATTGTAAAGGGATGATGGATAAGGGACAAAGGCTTGAGTCGTATGTATGGATGAGCAAAGAATTGATAATTGTTTATTGATCATTGTTCATTGATTTGAGGGGAATTTGCGGATTTGAAATTCTTTACTTTCCGTCATTTTGTAGCTGATGTTCATTTTTCGCATTGCTTGGGAAAACTTTTGTTCAATAGCTGCCAAATCCTTCATCGGAATTGATTTCCACTGTTGGCGAGTTTGCCAACGAATAATAAAAATTACTTTGGCAGGTGCAGTCGGTTCAATCCAAACTTCTTTGCCGATATAGCCAGGATAAGTTGAAAGTGCAGCAGTCCAGATCGCTTCATCTTGTTGGATAAACTGTTCCCGCGATTTAGGGTCTACTCTAAACTTGAGCCATTCAATAACCATATAATTTTACAAAGAAATTAGTTATATTTACGTTGAGCTATTCTACGATCTAATAACATAGTAAATAAAGATGAGGATATATACGAATGGATAATAATGATTGGCTAAAGCAGTTACTAATGGTTGGGATTGGCACAACTTCTTTAGTGGCAGAAAAAATCAAAGAAGTTAGTGATGAATGGGTTAGAGACGGCAAACTTAATTCCGATCAGGCAAAATCCTTGGTAGACGATTTTATGTCTCAGCTAAATACGGAGTCTGGGGGAGTGCAAAAGCAGGTTGAAAGACAGATGAAAAATATGCTCCAAGATTTGGGAGTACCACGTCAGGCAGAAATGGATGAGTTACGAGGACGTATCGATCGCCTTGAGCGTCAAATAAGAGATTTAGAGAATAAAAATTGGCGTTAACGATAATTAGCGTCAGGCTGCTGTAATTTTTGCTATATTTTACCCACTATGCAGCCAAATATAAGACACAATTGTCGCGATCGGCTAGTATTGAAATTGTAAATTTGCTTATTTTTATGTTCTGAATTAAAAATATGCCCAAATATATAGTGTCCTAAATACATTTATCACCAGAACTTTTTCTTCTGGCTTTTAGACCATAAGCTCTCCTTTAAAGGACGTATCTGTGATTACATTAACTTTATTACATCCTCTTCAATCAGTAGCAGTTCAAAGCTGGAGTTTTCATGACGAACCAAGTATCAAAATTGGTCGTGCCACCAATAATGAGGTGGTTCTCTATAGTGCTGTCGTATCTCGCAATCATGTTGAGATTAGAAAATCAGGAGAAGATGAGTGGGAAGTAGTAAATCTCGGTTCTAACGGCACTTATATAGATGGGCAACGGGTTGAACAAACTAAAGCTCTTGATGGCATGATTTTTCGTCTGGCAGCTTCTGGACCAAAAATTTTAATCAAAATAGAAACATCATCTGGTCAAGATCAATCAAGCTCTAAGAGCGAACAGTCAAAAAGACGACAACCAAAAGGTGCTAAAGATACTTTGATTAGTTAGTCGTTAGTCGTCAAGTAAACTCATTAGTTTTTACTCATCAACTATCTGTTTGATTTTTGCCAAATCTAAGGATTTAGGTTCTAAAGCAGGGTCAGCTTTTAACCATAATAAATACTCGACATTACCCGCAGGCCCAGTAATGGGAGATCTGGTCAGTCCTTGGTATTGCCAACCTAGCTTTTGGGCTGATTGCCAAACCTGTAAGATAGCGGAGGCTCGATCATCGAGGTTACGCACCACACCTTTTTTGCCCACTCTGGCTCGTCCTACTTCAAACTGAGGTTTGACTAAAAGTACTGCTTCTTTTGGAGTCGTTAATAGATTCCACAAAGGCTCAAGTACTTTAGTTAAAGAGATAAACGATAAGTCCATTACTCCTAGATCTGCCATTGTCCCATCGTTGTATAGCTGATTAGGAGCTAAATGGCGTATGTTAGTTCTTTCTTTGAGGATAACGCGATCGCACGTACGAATGCTCCAGGCAACCTGTCCATAACCGACATCAATTCCGTAAACTAGCTTTGCTCCAGACTGTAATAAGCAGTCGGTAAATCCTCCTGTAGAGATCCCACCGTCTAAACAAATTCGGTCTTGCACATCAATATTAAAGGCTTGCAGAGCTTTGATTAATTTCTTACCGCCACGAGATACATAAGGAGGCTTTTCCTTGACCTCAATTTGGGCATCAAGCTTTACTTCAGTGCCTGGCTTATCAATAATTTCTTGATTGACTTTTACTTTTCCTGCTCTAATTAAACTTTGTGCCAAAGCGCGAGAATCACAAAGTTCAAGACTGACTAATAATTTATCTAATCGCTGTTTCGCCAATAGTCGAATAATAAACAATAATAGCTATTATGCTCAGTTTAGATAGCAATGGGTAAAAAGTAAAACCAGAGCCTACAATTTATTCTCACTATGTAAGCTCTGGAAATGTTCGAGAAGTATCTTTAATCATATTAAGTGTTGTGGTTGAGCAAAACATCAGTCATTTGACTTAACTAAATGCTCTAAATATGAGCAAAAAATCCGCAATATGACTTAGCAACACAGGTGAGAGTTCGACAAAAATTGAAAGAAAGGCTGAAAAGTCAAAAGTTTTACCTCTGGTTAAAACAAGAGAATTTAAGTATTGAACGAGAGGGGGGCGCAGGTCAGTTGCTATATACGGACAAGTCCTTTATCATACTGGGGAAATTCCAGCGAGGTAGCATCGCTTTTCTACAAATCTATCTGTACAGGTAAAGTAATAGAGATTAATTTTGTCGATTTTACATCAATAGAAGTCTGTCATCCTGTCGCTTAGAAAATAGTTTTAATTGTTAATTGTTAATTCTCAATTGATATAATGCACCCGTTTTAAACACCACCTATTTGATAAGTTTCTCGCTTTGCTTGCAAATCTCCTTGCAAAATTTGAGTAGCCACTGTGTCACTAATTTCTTTAATGTAATATTCATCATTGGCAATAATTTCAATATCCCAATATTCGCTGTATTTTTGAGTTTGCGGTTCACCAGCCAACACATATCCTGAAGCAGAAATGGCAAAATTTATTATCTCTGCATTAATTTGAACTCTAAAAATATTAGCTTCAGCTTTAAAGCTAACTACAGCTATCTCTAGAATTTTAGGCAGATAAATAATATCAAAATTATTAGTAAAGTATTTTTGATAATCTCTATATTTTTGCTCAGTAGCAAACCTTGGAAAATATTGCCTGATATGAGCAAAGTTTTTGTTCACCAGATCTCGATGATATCTCCTGCATAAATTGTTTATCAATTCAAATAAATCTGTTTTTGTAATTAAATGTTGATATGACTCCTGCTCGATTTCTGGTTTCAACGGAATCATATACGTGCGACTCGTTTAGTATAAAAGTATTAATTATTTAGTACGAGGACTACTAACATGGTAATGGCTAATTGCTATACAGCAAGTCAAATCTGAACCATGATAACTGAATATCCGTGAGAGTGCAGGAACTCCTATAACAAGGATTATGACTAGTCATCATACAAACCCAAGTCTCTCCCCCCGTTGAGGAGTAGGGCTGTTTCATTCTCTAAAAAAGAAATGCGATCGCGAATAAGTATATTTACTATTCCTATCAGTGGCACAAAGGAAGTAATAATGGCAAATTATGGCTTAAATAACTGATTGCCTCGGTCATAGAATCGAAACCATCATGACGAAGTTTTGCTGTTGTCCATAACAGTCGTTGACAGTATTTTTCAAACTTTTGCCATCAATTGCAATCCATTGACCTTGACTATTGTGAGTATACTGAGATGCCCATTCATTAAATACTTGAGTTACTGCCTCATAGTCTAAGCTCATCATTACCCTTCTCATTGTCGAATAAGATGGAACTCTAGCTTGTGGGATTTTGAGCGTTTCAATTAATTGACGGCGATGCCGTTCGACAAATCTGCCCAAACCTCGATATCCCCAATAACCGCTCATTATGCCTAAAATCGTTATCAATAATATCAGCCACAAAGAATGCCTTCGACCACCAGCTTTTCGTTCATCAGGTATTTGTTTTAGATAGTCAATTAAGCTTTTATCAAAGTTTTTTAAAGTCATTAAGCGGTTAAATTAGTTCTTTAAATCAATTTAACCCACTTTAGCTTTAGAATGAAACAGCCCTACCAAACTTGGGGGGTTACTACTGAAGCAGCATCTAGTAGCATCCTCTTGATCTTTGGTATTTATAGTGAAAAAGGAGTCTACAATGACATTTTCGTTAGTAACTATGTTGATGCCAATGTCACTAATGTTTTAAAGCGGATTGAGGGGGTTGGAGACGTTACCGTATTCGGCGCAAAACAAAATGCGATGCGTCTCTGGCTAGACTCTCAAGCTTTAGCAGCTAGAGGATTAACCGTATTGGATGTATCTCAAGCGGTTAGTTCGCAAAACGTAGTAGTGGGTGCAGGTTCTATCGGTCAAGAGCCTAACCCTGGAGATCAAGATTATGAGCTACCAGTTAAGATTCAAGGTCGTCTTCAAGGTAAAGCTGAGTTTGAAAATTTGGTAGTTAAAATTTTGAGATTTTTATAACCTTACTTCAGGCGATCGCTCTAGTAATCATCATTATCTTTATCTTCCTCCAAGATTGGCGCACCACCGTTATTCCCGCCGTGGCAATTCCCGTATCACTAATAGGTGCATTGGGGTTTGCTTTTATCTTTGGATTTTCACTCAATAGTTTGACTTTGTTTGGCTTGATTCTAGCCACAGGGTTAGTTGTAGATGATGCGATTAGTGCGATCGCCGACGATGAATCTTTGACTGGAGAAGAACGAGAAGAAGGGCTACAAGAAACCTTTGCGACTTGGCTTTCTACTGGTGAATCATTCAAGGTAAAAGCCGAACAGGTGGCAAGATACATTCGACATCAAGAAGCCTTACCGAGTACGTCAGAGTAACTTATAAACCAGATTTGAGCAAAATTAGGGCATCTCCAAAAGCCGATACCGAAGGTGCAATTGATTGGGCTTCCTTCTCGGAAAATCTAGAACATTCGGTGACTATTAGATAATTGTTATTTATGGCGATCTCATAGGAAAACTGGACATCGCCTCTATAGAGGAGAATTTGCTCCGCAAGACAAAATAAATCAAAACTTCAAATTTGAATGATCGCATTGTTGACGCGCTAGTTTATTCAAAAGTAACTCAGGAGAAATAGGGGGATTTTGGAGAGCGTTCGATTGTTGACAAATCAGTCGGTATAATCTTTCATCTCCCCATCGATCGCATAATAATTTTAAAAACAGATCGGGGTGTATGGCATCGAGATCGTAGTTAGCGAGGGAAGTCTGAGAAAAATCTTTGAGATTGAAAGTTACAATATAACTAGCATTGCTAGCGATCGCAGTTGCCGCAACGTGGCGATCAGATGTGGCATTAGTTATCGATTCAATCAGGTTTGGTGGAGCTTCTACAAAACAATCGGCAAAGGCATTTAGAATTTGTTGCTGGTAATATTGCTCTTGATCGCTTTTGAGTTTACTTTTGATAACCATGTTGCGAGTGGCATCTTCAAGTATTTTTTGAAATAGAATAATTCGATATAAATTTTGTTCTGCGGCTCTCAAAAGTGTATCGCACAAAGGCATTCCGAAAATGATGCAGGAATCAATAACTGCGACAATCATTTATTTTCGATTTCTGCCATGCAGCGATCAATATACTCATCTTCATAAAAACCTTCAGATTGCAAAAATTTTGTAAAACGATCAAGTGAACTTGGGTACTCTCTAGATAAAGATGTATTTCCTACTGTGTTTAAAGATTTTTTAAGGAAAAGAGTCTGGGCAAGTACTTCATCAGAAGCAACTTCAATGGCGGCTAGTAGTTCTTTTTTGATGATGGAACAATTAGAGTAGTTTGTAACTCCGATCTTTTCGTCCAAGATGTAGAAACCGCTAAAGCTTCCCGTACCGCCATCCGTCGTTCTTGGTGTGCAGGTAAACCCAAAAAATTACCAGAACTATCTCATCCTCGCTTTGCCCGACTGTTCGAGTTTCTAGCTCAGGACAAAATGCAGGTGCGGGTACTTCCCGATGAAGTATTTGGGCTAATTCACGGTAAGGCAGGAATTATTACATATACAGACGGCAGTGAAACCAGTTTTTTAGGTAGTGCTAACGAGAGTAAAACCGCTTGGAAGCTAAATATAGAATTGATAGCGCTCGCGCAGTTGCTGGGAATTGAGATTTTTAGTCCAATATTCGACTAAAGCGTGACCAAAAGCCCAGGTGTTGAGATTTTCTACTTCATTGTCGTCTAAAAGCAATGACCATAAAGAACGTAAATCAAAGTTGCTGAGATTGGGTTCATCCTTGAGCAACATATATAAGTCATAAGCCATTTGTAGTTTACCAATAACCACGGGCAACTGTTCTACAGGAATTTGCTCGGCTAAAACATAGGCGAGGGTGGGATTTCCTGTAGTCATAGTGGAAATAAATTGCAGTACGGGGCTTTTAAGAAAAGCAGTTAAACCCTGGCTAGTTGCCATTTGACGAGTATAACGATCGATAATTTTAGCTGCTGCTGTGCTGCGAGCTTCCAAATCCCGTAAAAATCTTGCTAGACGAAGCTGTTTAGCTGGTGCGATCGCCTGGATTAACTCCTTAGACAAGGCTTCTGCACCCCAAGCAGCGCGATCGCTGGTGCGATCTTCTGTGACTATTGGTAAAATCAAATCGCAGATATTTCCTAATAATTCGGCGCGATAAATAGTTGCCTCTCGGATAGATATTTCTTTGGGTTTTGTCCCTTCTTGCCAGTTATAAGGAGGATTCCACTCACGAATTGGGCGCAGGCGATCGACTTGGGTAACAATTCCTACAGCACTTAAATCAGGCAGATCCTTTTTTAAGGTTTCTAAGAAATCAAGATCCATTTGTAGAGCAGGATCGAGAGCGGGAGTAACCAATAATAGCAAGTCTGCTGTAGCTGCATAGTCTAAAACTTTTTCTCGCAATTCAGAACGATTTACCTGTTCATAACCAGGAGTATCTAGTAAATTCAGAACTTCTCCCCTAGGAGTTTGCCAACGATAGTTTTTAATTTTATCGGTACTGGGCAAAACATCTACTTCAGCTTTGTCGGCTTGAAACAGAGTATTAATCAGGCTGCTTTTGCCTGCACCTGTACGCCCTACTAAAATAATATTGACGGGCTTTTGGGCTACTTTTTGAGGTGATTCGGCAGACTCTAGAATTTGCTTAAGAGTTTGAGTTTCGGTTTTCGGCAGGGCATAATTCGAGGCGACTTCAGGAATAGTAATGGTTTCATCACCATAAAGAGCGATCGCCTGTTGTGCCAAATTTTTTAATGCCGTTTCCCGCATTAATTGACCCAGATTAAGCAATAGTTCTTGATTTGCCTGGTTGCTAAATTTCTTGGTAGCTCCTTTGGCAACTGCTACTGCGGGATTAATTAACCATTGTGACCAATCAAATACCTGACCTAGTTTACGTACCGATGGCTCTAGCCGACGATAAACTTCATAAGCTTCATAAGCCTGTCCGATAGATACTCGGTTTAAAACAGGGGAAAGCTTTTGCATCATGCGATCCGTGTCATCTACCGTCCCACGAATCAAGCCGTAAGCCTGGGGAATGTAAATATTAAGCAAAGGACGTTTAACACTGGGATTATATATATGAGCGATCGCAACTAACAACTCTTGACACCGTTGCCAAAAAGTCTGCCAATCTTCCCAAACTGGTTCATCGGCTCTGGTTTTAGCAATAATTTGTTCTAAAGAGGCTTGTAATTGCTTTTCCTTACTTCCTACTGCTTCTATCTCTGGCTCTTGTGACAATTCCTGATTAATTTCGTCTATCGCCTCTTGAATCTCAGCTAAAGGAGGCTTTGTCCACTTCACCAGTAACCATCGCCATAAAGCAAATACTAAGACGACGACACCCCAAATCCAATTAATACCCCAATTATGAATTTGTGAACCTGCTGCAACTAATAGAAAAATGACGATAGTTGCAATCGGCAAGATTAAAATTCCTACCTGCCAAGGTTTAATGGATTTCATTGCTTTTCCTCTGCCTTAGAGCCTGATGATCTGCTTTCATCCTAGCGAGATTTTTAATAAAGTTGTTATCCCAAAGCCTTAAACCATAATTCTTTTTTACTCCATGCAGCTTAAGCCTTTAAAACTTTTGACTTTCAAAGTGCGATCGCCTTCTTGAATTGTCAAATTGCTACCATAGAGTAAAGCTTTTACTAAAATATAGAAAACAATGGAAGTTCTAAAACTCACAACTGAGATTGATGACACAGGACAGTTGAATATTAATCTGCCAACTAATCTAAAAGCTGGCAAAGTGGATTTAGTAGTAGTCGTTAATCGTGTTGTAGAGAAGGATCAAAAACAAGCTACCTATGATTTTTCAGATTTGGGAGGAGAACTCAACTGGCAAGGTGATGCTGTGGCAACACAAAGAAAATTAAGAGATGAATGGTAATCGCTATTTGTTAGATACCAATGCTATCATTGCGCTGCTGCAAAAAGACTCCAGCCTGGTTCAATTACTCAAAGATGCAGAATGGGTCGGAATTTCTGTAATTAGTCAAATCGAGTTTCTTGCTTTCTCAGGCTTAACTGAAGCGGATATATTGCTTTTTCAACAGTTTTTACAACGAGTAGAAGTTATTAGTTTATCTAGTCAAGATGAATGGCTAATTGGGCAAATTATTTTTATTCGTCAACAATACCGCTTAAAATTACCAGATGCAGTTATCGCTGCAACGGCAAGAGAAAAATCAGCGAAGCTAGTTACTCGCGATGTTCAATTAGACAAGGTTAACGATCTAACAGTCATTAATTGGTAGGTAATTTGTGCGATCGCCTTATCCCAACCCTTTATACGTTCAGGCGATCGCACCATATGTAAGGGCGAACGGCCGTTCGCCCCTACGAGGTTTATCGGTATTACCAGGAAATTGAAATAATCCCCAAGGCGATCGCCTTTAATTAATTTTCTACCAGAAAGGGCGATCGCCTTTTTTAAACCCTTTATACGCAATCACGATCGCATATCCCAAAATCTTCTACATACAAATGCGATCGCATTTCTCAAATTTATACTGCAACAAGCTAAATTAAAATATATCTACACACCATAAAATTCCTATGTTAAAAACAGTGTTAGCTACTGTCCATCAAGGAAAAATTGAAATACCAGAACAGCTTGAACTTTCAGAAGGTACGAGAGTTCTAATTACAGTACTACCAGATGAAGAAATTGAGTTTTGGAATCAATCTAGCAAAGCATCATTAGACAAAGTTTGGGACAACACAGAGGATGATGTTTATGCCAAATTACTTGAAGAATGATATTATTCTAGTCCGTTATCCTTTTTCTGATTTATCTAATTCTAAGGTAAGACCTGCTGTTATTGTTAGTACAGCATCTACTTCTCAAGATGTTATTATCGTACCCTTAACTAGTAAAACTACTCGGTTATTGTCAGGCGAGTTTGTTCTTCTCGATTGGTTAAAAGAAGGATTAAATGTTCCTACCGCAGCAAAAAGAGGTTTATATACAGTCGAAAAAAAGCTAGTGATAAAAGTCATTGGTAAACTTTCAAAAGCCGATGCTCAAAAACTAGAAAGTTCCTTACGAAGCTGGTTGGGATTATGATTTGACAGAGATCGCCCTATATAAATAAATCCTTGATGTAAACAATTTTAGGGAGAAGAATTAACTTCTACCGCTAATTTAAACCCCAAATTGTTTAAAATACTGCGAATACTATTTAACTGCGGATTGCCTTTTTCCGAGAGAGTTTTATACAAACTTTCTCGATTGCGATTAGTTGCCTGTGCTAATTTACTCATGCTGCTGTTAGCATCAACTATATCTTTTAGTGCCAATAAAAATACTTCGGGATTTTCATCTTCCAAAGCAGCATTAAGATATTCCCTGGCTTCTTCAGGATCGCTCAAAGATTTTAGCAAATCTTCTCGATAGCTTCTACTTCTGTTCATCACCACGCCTCTTATAATCTTGCCAATATAGTTTTGCCTGTTTAATATCTTTGTCCTGACTGCTTTTATCTCCACCTGATAGCAAAATTATTACTGTGTTTCCTTGCTGAACAAAATAAATTCGATAGCCAGAACCAAAATTAATTCTTAGTTCGCTTACTCCTCCATCGACACTCTTACAGTCTCCCAAATTACCCAGCCGAAGGCGGTTGATTCTAGTTCTGATTATTGCTCTTGATTTTCTATCTCGCAAAGATTCAAGCCAATCGTTGAAGGGTACAAAACCGTTGTCTTTTACATAGGTAAGTATAGTTTTTTCTTGAGCTTCCATTTATTTGTAGCTTGTAGACTACATTATTCTATTTTAAATTTAACACAGTTAAAATAAAAGAGCGATCGCCTTTCCCCAACCCTTCATACGTTCAGGCGATCGCACCATATGTAGGGGCGAATGGCCATTCGCCCCTACGAGGTTTATCGGTATTACCCGAAAATTGAAATGATCCACAAATGCGATCGCATATCCCAAAATATTCTACATTACAAATGCGATCGCCTTTAACCAACCCTGCATACGTTCAGGCGATCGCCTTTCCCCAATTCTCTACATATGTCAACATCGCACCACCGCACATTGATGTAGGGGCGAACGGCCGTTCGCCCCTACGGGGAATATCGGTATTACCCGAAAATAAAAAACAACGGGGCAAACAAAACCATTAATTTAATCTTCTTCAAATCAACACCAAAAATGTGATTTGGATCGCTGTTAATACTATTAGTTATTACTAGCAAATATTCCCAAAAAAAACTTTTTCATGATGATATGTTTTGATGATCGCTTGGGTAATTTCTAAATAGGAAAGAAAAACCTAAAACAAACACCCAAAACACAAACTCTTATTAATTGAAGGATATAACCATGAATAACGTATTTACTGCTAAATTACTACAAAACCTAAATAACAAAAAAGGCAACAAAGGTTTTACATTAATCGAACTATTAGTTGTTGTAATCATTATCGGTGTATTGGCTGCCATTGCTCTACCTAACTTACTTGGTCAAGTTGGTAAAGCAAGACAGTCAGAAGCAAAAACAACTGTCGGTTCTATCAATCGTTCACAACAGGCTGAAAGACTACAAAATGGTACGTTCTCTGCTATTGAAGCTTTACCAATTGGTATAGTTCTTGATGCTGGTACTACTCCTGGTACTGGTAATAATTATGCATTTACTAACCAAGGTACTCCATCTGGTACATTTGCTGCTGTAGACGCTACCGCAAGAACCGCTTACCAAGCTGATGTTAAGGATTACACTGGAGCAGTGGGTCAAACTGTTGCTGGTGCTTTCACTGCCCTAATCTGCGAAAACAGTGTAGTTGACGGAGCTACTACTGCCGTTGATGCCGTTGAAGGCGCTACTCTTGGTACTATCACTTGTGGTACAGGATCTACTGCTATAAAACAGTAAGTTTAACTGTTACTGTTCAAAGTATATATCTAGAGCATTTTAAGTTTAGCTAAAATGCTCTTTTTTTTTGATATTTTTTATTATGATTAAATATAAATTAGACTTAATTTTGTCTAGAAAAACCAAGAAGATAAATAACCAAGGCTTTACCTTAATTGAATTATTAGTAGTAGTAATAATTCTGGGTATTTTATCAGCAGTTGCTATGCCAAGTCTTTTTAAGCAAATAGAAAAAGGTAGACAAACAGAAGCAAAAGTTTTTCTTGGTAATATTAATAGAGCGCAGCAAGCTCATCGTTTTCAAACAGGCTCATTTACTACTATTCCTAATCTACAGTTGAGCATTGCAGGTAATTATTATACTTATGCTGATAGCGGAACTCCTAATTCCGAAAGAGCGGTTCAGATAGCAACCGTAGTAGATACCTTTCAAAATGACCTCAAGGATTATTCTTCTGCTGTTGGTCAAACTTCTTCAGGTGTTTTCAAAGCATTTATCTGCGAGCAAAACACGGCTGATGGTGCAATCGCGCCGATTCCTGCAACCGTTACTGCGGGTGTTCCTGCTTGCACTGCTGGAACCACTCCTGTTTTTTGATTAAATTATTTATTCATAATTTTGCTTATTATTAAAGACTATGACCAGAAAGTTATCATCTCGGTTTATCAAGCAATTTTTAGCATTATGTTTAGGATCATCCTGTTTATTTTTAACTATTAAATTGCAGTCTGCTCAAATTGAAAGAATATCAGAAAAAACTTTAACAAAAGATATTTATTTAAAACAAGATAAAAGTAAAAATATACAATTATCTTTTCTCAAAAAAATGCCAGCCTTTGGCTTTGATAATCTGATTGCAGATTGGTCAATGCTAGAGTTTATGCAATATTTTGGTGATGGAGAAGCTAGAAAAGAAACGGGTTATTCCTTGAGTGCAGATTATCTAGAAGTTATTACCAATAAAGACCCACGATTTAGCACTGCTTATATGATTATTTCTCCTGCATCTTCTGTATTTGGTGGCACTCCAAAACGCACCTTAGAACTAATGGATCGAGGACTTAAACATCTTACCCCTGATATGCCCTATGCCTATTTTGTTTGGCTATATAAAGGAACAGACGAAATTTTGTTTTTTGGAGACTTAAAAAATGCTAGAAAATCCTACGAAAAAGCCGCAGAATGGGCAACCATTGCAAAAGATAAGAAAATAGCTCAATCAGCCAGTAAGACAGTCAAATTTTTAGCTACAAATCCTGATACAACCCAAGCTCAAGTAGGCATTTGGTTTCAAGTTTGGGTAAACAGCAAAGAAAAAATGACCCGTGAAGCAGCACAGGAAAATATTGAAAAACTTGGTGGTGAATTAAAGGTTTATCCTGATGGCAGAGTTGAAGCTATCCCGCCCAAGACAAGCAAATCTTAAATTGAAATAATTAAATAATTAAGCGATCGCCATTACCAATCGTGTTCCCATCATTACGATGAATGGCGATCAATCTTGTACGAATACCGTCAAACCCTGTAGGGGCGAACGGCCGTTCGCCCCTACGATAAATGATCGACACAATGCCAATGTTGTTAATTATCAACACATCGCACGATCGCAATTAATCAACCCAACCATAATTAAAATCCATGAAATATGATCCCGACAAACACCACAGGCGATCGATCCGATTACCAGGATATGATTACAGCCAATCAGGGGCGTATTTTGTGACCATTTGCGCGTATCGACGACAATGTTTGTTTGGTGATGTGGTTGATGGGCAAATGGTTTTGAATCAATATGGTGCAATTGTCGCCGATGAATGGCAAAAATCATCCGTAATTCGACGGGAAATTGAATTGGATCGATGGGTGATGATGCCCAACCATTTTCACGGAATTGTAATGATTACCAACGACAACCATGTAGGGGCGAACGGCCGTTCGCCCCTACGGGATATTTCGCCATCACAAATGAAACCAAAATCATTATCATCATTAATGGCAGGTTTCAAATCAATCACCACCAAAAAAATCAATATATTACGTGACGCGCCAGGAACAACGTTATGGCAACGCAATTATTACGAACACATTATCCGTAACCAGGACGCAATGAATAAAATACGCCAATACATCATCAATAATCCCCAATCCTGGTCAATAGATCAATTGCATCCAAATAACCCATCAAAATGGTAAGTAAAACCCTGTCAGGGCGATAAGCCTACGGCATAGCTTCGCAACGCGCGATCGCCCCTACGATTAATGATCGGCACAACGCCAATGTTGTTAATTATCAACACATCGCACCATCACATTGAAGTCATTCTAAGCTGTAATATTTTTGCTATATTAAATCTACACACTAATAATGTGTATTAAAAATACTTATTGAAACAAGATGGAAAATGAATCGTCGCATTAATATCACTTTGCCAAACGAAACTATTGAATTACTTAATCACATAGTTCCCAAAGGCGATCGCAGTCGTTTTATCAACGATGCAGTCAAATATTATATTACTGAAGTTGAAAAGAAAAAACTAAGAGAACAGTTAAGACAGGGAGCTATTGAAAGATCGCAAAGAGACTTAAATCTGGCTGAAACTTGGTTCGATCTCGAAGAAGAGGTATGGCTCGAAAACCAAAAATAATGTTACCGAAACGTGGTGAAGTGTATTTAGTTAATTTCGATCCTACTATTGGTTCAGAAATAAAAAAAACTTGTCCTGCTTTAATTCTCCAAAACGACATCGGCAATGAATTTAGCCCTATTACAATTGTTGCAGCTATTACTTCTCAGTATGATGACAATCTCTATCCTACTGAAGTTTTCATTGAACCTCCCGAAGGCGGACTTAGTAATAATTCTGTAGTATTGCTCAATCAAATTCGCTCTATAGATAAAAAACGACTTATTAAACGGTTAGGTAAACTTACTTTGACATCAATGAAACAAGTCGAACGAGCAATTCAAATTAGTTTTGGATTAATAAAATTATAAGAGCGAAGCGATAAAGTATTAGTGTCAAATTGCCAGAGGAAAGTTGATTTTTCTAAATTGATTTGCAGCGATAAATTGTCATATTGATGTGAATCTATTTTCTGCGATCGCTTTTGTCTCTAAGAGAACATCTGAAAAGAAGAGTTCGTCAATATGACGGATTGGGTTAAGCATGGAGATTAAATTAATGAAATATGACCTCGACAAACACCACAGGCGGTCAATCCGATTACCAGGATATGATTATAGCCAATCGGGGGCGTATTTTGTGACAATATGTGCGTATCAACGACAATGTTTATTTGGTGATGTGGTTGATGGGCAAATGGTTTTGAATCAATATGGTGCGATCGTTGCCGATGAATGGCAATGGTTGTGTCAACGTTATCCGTATTTGTACACCGATGAATGGATTGTGATGCCGAATCATTTCCATGCAATCATGGTTATTACCGACGAACCCCTACGACAAATAAACGGCATAACGCCAATGTAATCAATAAACAACGTAAACCATTGGGAGGTTTAATCGGTGCATTCAAAACCGTTTCCACCAAAAAAATCGATATCTTACGTGATGCACCAGGAACGACGTTATGGCAACGTAATTATTACGAACACATTATCCGTAACCAGGACGCAATGGATAAAATTCGCCAATACATCATCAACAATCCCCGATCCTGGTCAATAGATCAGTTGCATCCAGATAACCTCTCAAAATGGTAAATGAAACCCTGTTGGGGCGATCGCCTTACCCAAAACCCATATTATTTTTATTCCCAAATAATAGAGATTAAACTCGATGCAGTAATATTGCGATCGCAAGTCAACAATGCAATATTTTCTCCTCTATTTTCTAAGATAAGTGCAGTAGCTACGATTAATCGATCGTGCATCTCGGTAATAGCAGACAAGCTAATACTTTGCTCAATAACAGCTTTGTCTAGCGGATAAATTGCTATTCTAGGATCGGCACTTACTGCATCGAGTAAATCTACTACTGAAGGAATTGATGTTCTAGCACGATCGACAATCCAAACTGCTTCGGCTAGAGCGATCGCAGGCAAAATTAATTGACTATCAGAATTAGCCAGAATAGTTTTGGCATTTGTCCCCAAACGCGAATTACCTTCTAAAAACCAGACTAAAGCATGAGTATCGACAACATACCTCATAACTGTTTATTGCCAGTTTAAGTTGTCATCAGGATCTCCAGTAAATTCTGCTATCTCAAAATCATCTTTATTAGATTGTTTTGAGCCAGTAAACATTCCAAAAGACATACGTTTACTTGTCTGTTTTAATTTGGTTTCTAGAAATGTAACGATTACCTGGCTTTCTTCAATATTTTCTGGCATCTCTGTTAATTCAATTGAGCCATGTTTGTAGACTCCTTTTACAGACTGAAACATTTTTGATTATTTCTCTTAAATTGTTGAAATAATTATAACTTAGACAATCCCAATGAAATATGACCCCGATAAACACTACAGGAGATCGCCGTCACAGTATCGCACAGGTAATACAATAGAAAAACTTATTAAAGATCCTCGCTTTCCAAGAGTTACGACAACATATTCAGCAAGAACCTCTTGAAGAAACACTACGTCGAGTTTTAAGAGAAGAACTAAAACAAGCAGAAAAATAAAGGGTCTAGAATTAATCCGTCATATATCCGTTATGTAATTTTAAAAAAACTAATTGCAATGCTGGCAATTTTTATCGAAATGAAATTATTCGCCTTATTTCAGTAAGGACTAGACAGGAAGAAGTGAGAATTTATGAAAAGCAATAAAAATAAATTAGAGCGAAAGTTTGACGGCAACCAAGAAAGCATCTTGGAATATTTTGAGCTAGCAGATGCCGAGCGAGTCAATCTTTAACAAAAAAAGATCGATGTTAATCTGCCCCTGTAGATGATCGAGGGCTTAGATCGAGAAGCATCTCGTTTAGGTGTTGCTAGGCAAGCAATTATTAAATCATGGCTGGCAAAATAAACTCGAAGAACGACAGTCCAATTAAATTAGAGCATTTGCATCCTCATGAATCGATCGCCATTACCAATTATTTTTCCATCATCATGATTATTGGCGATCGACCCCGTACCAACACCGCCAAACCCCGTAGGGGCGTTTCGCGAAACGCCCCTATGATCAATCTAGATGACCAACTATCTTGACAATAAAATAACGTATTATTATAAATATTCAAGCCATAACCATCCTTTGAATGCAACCCCTGATGGTCACTACACCCGCAAATGAAATAACCTATCAAGAATATCTCAACTATGGTGAATATGACACTAATGAGGTTTATGAATTGGTTAAAGGTAAATTAGTAGAAATGCCTCCAGCCAGTTTTTTGCATTCAGATATTATTGACTTCATTGCTGATTGTTTCAAAGCTATAGCCAAAGAGTACAAATTAAATATTAAAGTTAAGACTGGTGATGTAGGAGTTAGAACTGGGATTAACTCTGCCAGAATTCCCGATATTGCAGTTATCAATAATCAAGTTTGGCAAAGTTATCGCCGTAACTCTTCAGCCGTGATTGAAGATGGTTTAATGTTAGCTGTTGAAGTAGTAAGTCCTGGTACTGAACAAGTGTCTAGAGACTATAGCGAAAAGACAGCAGAATACCAAAATATAGGTATTCCTGAGTATTGGATTGTCGATCCTATTCAACAGAAAATAACAATTTTAGTTTTAGAGTCAGGAAGCTACGCCAAAACAGTATTTGCAGTCGATGAAACTGTTGATTCGATGACTTTTCCCGAATTAAAAGTCACTGTGAATAATATTTTGTCAGCTTAATTGTTTTTTGTGTATTTACAGTAACGGCACAATGATTAATGTGCAACATTTCCATCCCCGAAAAGGCGATCGCTTTCCCCAAAACTCATTTGATTTTTATTCCCAAACAATAGTGATCAAACCCGATGCAGTAATATTGCGATCGCTATTTTAAAAACATATTTAGCTATATTTAATTAAGCAATAACAGGGTAGGATAAATGATCGTAAGGTACGCTCAAATTTGATGACTACCTTAATATTTAAGTAGCAAAAGCTTTTGCTTACGTAGTTTCCCCAACTAGATTGAGAAGTATATGCCTTGTGAGATTCAAACTTTACCAGATGAGGTGATCGATCTCATTGCTGCGGGAGAGGTCATTGATTCTTTGGCAGCGGTGGTAAGAGAGTTGGTAGAAAATTCCCTTGATGCAGGGGCAAATAGAATTACTATTTCTCTGCATCCTGAACTATGGCAAGTTCAGGTAATAGACAATGGCAAGGGAATGTCTTTAGATGATTTAAGAATCTGCGCTCAACCCCACAGCACCAGCAAGATTCGCAGTCGTAAAGACCTGTGGCACATTACTAGTTTAGGATTTAGGGGTGAAGCTCTTCATAGTATTGCTCAAGTAGCAGATTTAAATATTTGTAGTCGCGCTAAGCATCAATCAGATCCTGTTGGCTGGAAGGTAAATTACCTTGAGGGTAAATCTCAGCTAGAATCGGCAGTAGCGATCGCCACAGGCACGATTATCACCGTCTCTAACTTGTTTGCCAAGCTTCCTGTACGTCGTCGAGGTTTGCCCGCCTTGAATCAGCAGTTAAAGGCAGTTCAAAAACTAATTCAGCAAATTGCCCTGTGTCATCCACAAATCACTTGGCAAATTAAACAAAATAATAGTCCTTGGTTTTACGTTAGTCCAGGTGCAACCGCCAAGGATGTTTTACCGCAATTTCTCAGGAGGATTAGCAGTAGTGACTTACACCATCTCAAAATAGAAATTCCCACTCCTTTTAAAAAGGATAATTTAGCCTCTTTTATAGTTAACCAACAGCAGTCCAATTCCCAGATTGAATTAGTCATGGGTTTACCAGATCGCTGTCATCGCCATAAGTCAGATTGGGTAAAAGTTTCAGTCAATAATCGCTATGTGCGATCGCCTGAATTAGAACAGACTATCCTCAACAGTATGGCAAAAACCCTACCACGCGATCGCTTTCCTGTATGTTTATTACATCTTCATACCTGCCCTAGCCAAATTGATTGGAATCGTCACCCCGCTAAAACCGAAATTTATCTTCACTCTCTTGCTTATTGGCAGACAGAAATTAGCAAAGCAATTTCTCAAGCCTTAAAGTTAAATACAGTTAATCTCCCTGCTGCGGTAGGCGATCGCCGAATCGGCAGAATGTTAAAGGTAGCCGAAGCTTCAGGCAAATATCAGGTAGATCGCCATCTCACCGAAAAACTGGAAGCAAACACATCTTCTCAACCTAATTCGCTAAAGCTAAAGGCAGTAGCACAAGTCAACAAAACCTATATTGTAGCGGAACATTCTTCTGGAGTATGGCTAGTTGAACAGCATATTGCCCACGAAAGAGTATTATACGAGCAGCTTTGTAGCTGCTGGGAATTAGTATCTTTAACAACCCCCATTACTTTAGAATATTTAAGACAATCTCAGCTTGAGCAATTGCAGAAACTAAAAATTAACGTCGAACTTTTTGGCGAGAACATTTGGGCAATTCGCAATGCACCGAAAATACTTGCTAATCGAGATGACTGTGCTGATGCTTTAATTGAGTTAAGCTGGGGAGGAGATTTGCGATCGGCTCAAGTAGCTAGTGCCTGTCGTAGCGCAATTCGTAACGGTACAGCTCTAAGTATCAAAGAAATGCAAAATCTATTGGATTTATGGCAAGCTACTCGTAATCCTCGCACCTGTCCCCACGGTAGACCGATTTATCTTTCCCTCGAAGAATCTAGCCTCTCTCGCTTTTTTCGTCGCCACTGGGTAATTGGCAAAAGTCATGGCATTTAATTTAACCTCAGTTCGGGTTAAGACAATTGATTAGTTAAGATAGCTCTAAGCCTTAAGCTTTAAGCCGTCTTGGTGAGCATTCCCTTTAAGAAATTACGATATTTCAATGAAAAGAATTATTTTGTTGACCTTGCTGCTTTTGTCAGCTTGTCAAGCCAAAACTATTAATGCTCAATCTGGTGTGAAGATTAGCCAAGTTAATGCAGCAACAACTGTAAAAGAAAAAGTTCTCATATCTTCTAGTGGCATAGGCAAAGCTAAGCTTGGCATGACTTTGGGTCAATTAAAACAAATATCACCAGATACTAAATTTGAAGTGATATCATCTTTTACGGTTGATACTAATGCGATCGCCGTTAGTCAAAAAGATATTGTTCAATATTATATTCTTTATCCAACAGGAACGGCTTCTAACCCTAGGCGGGCAACTCTTTCTGATGACGATCCTATTACTACATTGTTAACTGCTAACGATCGCTATCAAACTAAAGCAGGAATAAAAGTAGGTACGCTAATTAAGGAAGCAGAAGAGATTTATGGAGATGCTGTCTTAACTTACAATAGTGAAGCTGAATCAGAGTACATCACCTTTAAAGAGCAGAATTCTGAGAATATCCGTTTTAGAGCCTCATCCTTTAAATTGATTGCCAATGGCATAGGATTCTCTGGTATTTATCCCAAATATCCAGGTGTTTCTTATACAACTGATAAATATCGTGATGATGCAGCGATCGCAGCTATAGAAGTTTCTTGCGATCCCAAAAACTGTCTTCAGTAGTGATGACAAGCCCGACTAAAAGCTGAATGATATACTAATAAGTCCTCAACAAGTCCAGATTTTAGAAGTATAAGCATGGCTGAAAACAACCCAGGAGTCAAAATTGTTAGTGATAATCGTCAGGCTCGTTATCTTTACGAAATTCTCGAAACCTACGAAGCAGGAATTGAATTAGTTGGTACAGAAGTAAAGTCAATCCGAGCAGGAAAAGTTAATCTTAGAGACGGTTATGCTTTTATCAAAAACGGTGAAGCTTGGTTGAGTAATGTTCATATTTCTCCCTATCAAGCAGGAGGGACTCATTTTAACCATGAGGCTCGTCGTGTTCGTAAATTACTGCTCCACCGTAAAGAAATTAATAAACTCATTGGGCAAACCGAACAAAAAGGTTTAACTCTTGTTCCCTTGAAAATGTACTTCAAAAAAGGCAGGGTTAAAATTGTCATCGGTTTAGGTAAAGGTAAAAAACTACACGACAAGCGAGAAACATCGAAAAAACGCGACGATGAAAGAGCTATGGCAAGAGCTATGAAACGAGATTAAATAATTGCTGATGTACGGGCGAACGGCCGTTCGCCCCTAACTGGTAAGGTGGGCAAATTTGGTTTTAATATGAATTGACACACTTTATTTTTAGATTGCCCACCCTACTTATTGATTTTTGATTGTATTAACATCGTCGTAGAAGCTAGCAATAATGGCTAAGGTCAACCACCAGAGTGTATTAATTTGCGGGCGATACCAAACTGTGTCCACAAAGCCATGAAGAGACAGACTAGCGATCGCAGCGATCGCAGCAATTAGATAGATTCCTCTTTTGTTTTTGCTCTGACGTAAACGAATTAATTGACCTATGCCATGATTAAATGTGACTACCAAGAGCCAGACAAAGCACCCCAAGCCAATGTAGCCCATTTCTACCAGATGTTCTAAATAGATTGAATAGGCACTTAGGGCAGGATAGCGTGAGTCCATGTAGCGGGGATAAATTTTATTAAAAGCATCATGTCCTGGTCCAATGCCAATTATTGGGTAGTCTTCAATAATTTTGAAACAGGCTTGCCAAACGTTAATCCGAAAATTATTGCTGCTGTCTCCTCTACCTGCAAAAATACTCATAACTCTGATGCGTAAAGGCTCTAGAGAAATAAATGCCAAGATAAACATTCCTGCCAAACTGCCAAATACCAAAGGTAATAACCAAATTTGCCAGAAGCGAGGTAAATATTCACGCCACCAATAGTAAAACAGCAGCAGCATTACACTAATTAATACTGTCATCGCCAACCATGCTCCACGACTACCAGTAAAATATAGACAGCTCGAATTAATTATTACCATAGTTACCGCTAAAGTTTTTTTAATCCAACCACGCCACATAAAAACCGCAGCTATGCTTAAAGCGATCGCTGGTAATAAATATCCTCCCAACAAATTAGGATTGCCTAAGTAGCTATAAACTCTCGTCTCGTTTGCCAAGGGTGAGGTAGGATCGTTCCAGGTGGCTAACTGCTGTACGCCAAAAAACTCCTGGCGCACGCCATAAGAACTAACTACCAAAGCAGTTAATAAATAGCTAGTGATAATCCAGTTATATAGTTTAGGCGATCGCAATAGTTGTGCTGCTAAAGCAAACAAAATTAAATAAATAGTCAAGGTTACTAGACCATTTAAGGCAGCAGACTTAACGGGAGAAAAAGCTGTGGCGATCGCCGCTATGCACCAGTACAAAAAAACTAAAATATGAATCGGCGTAATGCTGAGCGTTTCTTTTTTAGCTGTAGAAATAGTAATTACAACCCAGTAGGCTGCAACAGCAAGCAACAAAACACCAATTAAAGCAGTAGAAACAAAAGGTGCAAATACAAAAACCAGGCTAATTAAGCAAGCTCCAATTGCCTCAGACCATTGCAGCAGCCAACTTCCCTGTCGCCAGCTAGCTAAAACGCCAACTGATCGATGAAGATAGCTACCTTTGCGCCACTGATGCAACTGTGGCTTTGAAAGCATGATGGTTAACCAAGCCGATTTCATAGATAGGATTGAGTAAAATTGAACATCCTTATCCTAAACCACGTATTGCTTATATTCAGATTTTACTTATCTGCCGAATAAGTTTTCGGAAATTGCAGCACATAACGATAACTAGAATTAAGCGAACCTTGAACAACTACATATCCTTCATGTATTTCGGTTAAATGACAGCAAAACAATAGTCCCAAAACATCACGGGGAATTTTATTAACCACTTTATCCAAAGAATCTTCCTCATTAATAACCATCATTAACGCAGCAGAGGTTAATATTTGATGATTACTTACAGCAATATCGCTCATTCCCGCATTAAAACCATCGAGGTTTTGAGAATTATCTTGATTTAGACTCAAAGCCTTGGCGATCGCCTGAGAATGAAGATTTGATTCGCCAAAATTTTCTCCTAACCAAGGATGAGAAATACCTACGGCAATATTTAAGGCTTTATTTCTACGAGAAACATGAATTTTTATTTCTCCGCCAGCTTCCGACATTTCCAAAATACTGGTAATTAAATAGTAAAGAGCTTGTCGTACTTTTTCCTTATCTAAAGACCAAATTCTGTTGCCAGGCTCTATAGAAAGACATAATGCTTGCTGATGCTGTTTAGCGCTATCTTCCAAACTATTAATTACCTGCTGACAAAGCATTTCAATATCTACTGCTGTGGTGTTAATCTCTGAATTTTGCGCGTTTAAAATTCCTAGACTGACAATTTCATCTACCAAGTTAATCAAATTTTGACCACTATCATGAATAATTTCTAGATATTCTCTTTGCTTAACGGTCAAAGGTCCATACACTTCGCGATGCAGCACGCTCGCCATACCAATTACTGAAGTCAGAGGAGTTTTTAACTCTTGGGTTAGTTGAGATAAGAGCTTAATTTTAATTGGATTAGTGGCAACTTTTAGCGGGGCTTGACTATCTTCACTAAATTGATTTGTATGAATGAAATTTTTCCCCGCAACTGCACAGTTACTTGAACCCAAATTTACTGTATCAGGCAAGATCGAGCCATTAGCTTTTTGCCATTCTGGTTGAGTAAAACCCGAAAAATTTGCTTCTTGAGTTTTGATATTTTGATGACGTTCAAATTCCCCTAAACACCAGCGAGCTAGTAAAGCTAAATAATCGATGTCGCGCTCATTAAACCTTCTAGTTTTCCAGTCCATCACTTCTAGAGTTCCAATACACAAATCATCAGAACTAATCAGAGGAACTCCCAAATAAGCTCGAATCCCATAATGCTGAGTCAAAACACTATGGGCAAAAACAGCATTACTTAAAGTATTATCGATAACTAATGGCTGCTGACTATCAATAACATAACTACTAAAAGACTCATCAAGAGATATTTTACGTTGAGATGCCAACTGATTCATTAAACCAGTTGTTGATAGACCAACTGCTGATTTAAACCATAGTTCACCTTCAATAGCCAAACCTAAAATAGATATTGGCGCATTGGCAAAAGTTGCAGCTTTTTGGGTCACTTCTTCAAAAACAGGAACAGATTCAGAAACCAATAAGCCTAGTTGACTTAAAGTGGTTAATCTTAGCTGCTCTCTCGTTGAGGAAGTAAGACCATCTAAACGGCAAAAAAGTTGGTTTTGTGGCTTAGTCATATTGGTGACTGCTAACCCTAAATCTACTGCTTCCACTGGTATTACTTAATTTTTAATAAAAGTTATTGTATATGGACTTTCAAGTTATAAAAATGAACATATAGACTAGATTGCTAATTTTAGATCATTAAATTCTTTTCTAGTAAATGAAAGAGAACTTATGCTTTTATTAGCTTGCTCCTTTTAAAGTTCCCGAAAATCTGCTTGAACGAACATTTTTAGCAGAAATCGTTAAAAATTAAGTCAGCTCTCAAAGATTGGCTGCGCGTTCTTTGCTTCAAGTTAGAAGTCATAAAGGACTTGTATCGCAGTACGTTGACTGGTTAGGACAGAAAATTTAATTGCTTGTAAGTAAAAAGTAAAAAGTAACAAGTAACAAGTGTCCTAATATAAGTACGTATTGCTATATGTATGGAGTCAGGAATTGGAAACTGGTGTTGAAGGAGAGGGGTGCGTATCGCAGCGTGTATCCTTGCGCCTTGTGTCGGCACGGGGTCGCTAGTCGCTCTTTGTACGGCGCGTTTTGCGAGTCAGTTGCGTTGCGGGGGTTTCCCCCGTTGAGCAAACTGACGAGGTTATATAGGAAGCTTCCCACACAAAAGTCGCCTTTGGAAACCAACTCGATTGCGCTGTCTGGCAATCGAGTTGTTGAGAAAATATATTCAGACAAGAGGTCTAAATATTAGTCCAAGCTGAATGAGCAAATATAGCATCTAAAACTCTTACACCGCGTAATTGATTAGATAAAGGTAAATGACCATCAGGAGCAGTTAAATTCCAGGTAAATTCTTTGGGGTAACGTGTCCATGTATTTTCAGATTTCCAGCCTATCTTAGTCCACAATTTAGAAAAATCCTTACCAACAGATAGCCAAATTCGTCTTTGTACAGAAAAACCAAACTTTCCTTGAGAGTGCATCAACCATAATCGATCCAAAGTCTGGAAATCTGTAGTTGAAATGTTTTCTATTTCCGTAAAGTAAACCCACTTTCTCTCAACCGCTGCTGCACCTGCTAACTCACACAGCTTTTGTAAAGTTACTACATCAGCACCTTGAAAATCTTGTTGAGCCAATAATTGCTGTAAGGGTTGATAGTCAGTGTTTTGCTCTGAGAGGAGAGGAACAACACCTTGAGGAAAATTGTTGGCTAAAAAATCTTGAACGGCAGGATTACTATCTTGATACAGAGCTTGATAAGCCTTGCCCAGAGCTAAATTGCTAAGTTCACCCTTAAGAGAAATCATCCAATCTGATAAGACATCTAAACCAGTTTCTCCTGCTTCTAGTAATTGAGAAACTAGCTTTAATTGATTCTTCTCTGATTCTGAGTATATTGGGTGATTTGAATCTCTAATATCGTCCATATAAATTTTCCTCAGGCGGTTAATCTGCCACTATTTAAAACTTTGAAGGTGCAGAGTAAGCTCTAGACAAAATCGCTTTTTTGCTCTAAAGAAAGATGAGTGTTTGTACTTAGTTGTCTATGATGAAAATCCTATCATGGTTTGGCTGTAGTCAGTGTTTAAAATAATGGTCAGATTAGGATTTATTAACTTTTTTAGATTTAGCTGTCGCTCAGCAGTCGATTATGGGGAAATTTGTCTAAAACGATACTTTCTCGTATCCTTGTTCGTAGGCAAAACGAACAAGCTGAGTACGATTGCTTAAATTAAGCTTATTTAAAATGTTACTTAAATGAGTCTGGACAGTTCGAGGACTAATAAATAGACGCTCGCTAATTTGCTTATTAGTGTAGCCCTGAATAGTTTCCCAAAATACCCTTTCTTCTGCTGGGGTTAGTGGTAGAGGATCGGGAGTACTAGAAGGCTGGTTTTTTGGGGTTGCTTCAGCATTTTGCCTCACCTTTGTGGAATAGTGACCAATATCGGTGACAATTTCGGTGGGATGATGAGAGTTCACTAATTGTTCAATAAGATGTACTATTTCTGCATGGACTCGACGAGAACGTTCGATCAAAGCCTCAATGTTAGCCAGTAACTCTTTCATTTCAAAAGGTTTAGTAAGATAACTGTCAGCGCCAATCGTGTGTCCTTGAATACGGTCTTCTAATTCATCTTTTGCCGAGAGGAAAATAAAGGGGATTAATTTACCAGATGTTTGCGATCGCAATTGGCGACAAAACTCAAATCCATCCATTTCTGGCATAGATACATCAGAAACAATAATATCTGGTACGTCCTGATTAAATTTAGTCAAAGCCTCTTTAGCAGAACCAACAGAAATAACTTGGTATCCTTTTTGTTCTAGAGAATTTTGCAGCACCTGGCGCAAAATCAAATCGTCATCTACTATTAGTATCTTTTTCATGCCTTTATGTTACTAAAGAAAGTATTTAAATTAAATTCTCTATCTTTGCACCTTTAAATATATATTTTCTCACCCTTTAAAACTTAATAATTATTTAATGCAGGTTTTTAAGATAATTATTTTTATTTACAGACTTCAGCTAAAAAATTTTGCTACTGTCAAATCAGAGCGATTTAATTGTACTGTAGCTATATTCATTTTTTCCTAATCACAACCGTATGTACGAAAAACTCACACCACCAAAGGCTGGCTCTAAAATAACTTTTCAAGATGGCAAGCCTATTGTTCCTGATGATCCAGTCATTCCCTTTATTCGTGGTGACGGTACAGGAGTAGATATTTGGCCAGCTACCGAAGCTGTAATTGATGCAGCGGTCAAAACTGCCTACGGTGACAAGCGTAAAATCAATTGGTTTAAGATATATGCGGGAGACGAAGCCTGTGAAAAATATGGTACTTATCAATATCTGCCTCAGGATACTTTAGATGCGATTAAAGAATATGGCGTGGCAATAAAAGGTCCTTTAACAACTCCTGTAGGAGGAGGGATTCGTTCCTTAAATGTAGCTTTGCGCCAGATATTTCAGCTTTATGCCTGCGTGCGTCCCTGCCGTTACTATCAAGGTACGCCATCTCCTCATAAATATCCTGAAAAGCTCGACGTAATTGTTTATCGTGAAAATACCGAGGATATTTATCTGGGTATTGAATGGAAAAAAGGGGACGAAATTGGCACTAGGTTGATTAATTTACTAAACACAGATTTGATTCCTAATACTCCTGAACATGGCAACAAGCAAATTCCTTTAGATTCGGGGATTGGCATCAAGCCGATTAGCAAAACTGGTTCACAACGCTTAATTAGAAAAGCAATTCAGCACGCTTTAAAACTGACTGCAAACAAGCGACAGGTTACTTTAGTACATAAGGGTAATATTATGAAATATACCGAAGGTGCTTTTCGTGACTGGGGTTATGAATTGGCAACTACAGAATTTCGGGGTGAATGTGTTACTGAACGAGAATCTTGGATTTTAAGCAATAAAGAAGCAAATAGTAATCTTTCAATTGAAGATAATGCTCGTAAAATAGAACCTGGATACGATGCTTTAACTCCAGAAAAACAGCAAAAAATTGGTCAAGAAGTTCAAGAAGTCTTAGACAATATTTGGGATACTCACGGGGAAGGCAAATGGAAAAGCAAGATCATGGTCAACGATCGCATTGCTGACAGTATTTTTCAGCAAATTCAAACCCGCCCTGATGATTATTCCATCTTAGCAACGATGAACCTGAACGGCGATTACATTTCTGATGCGGCAGCAGCGATTGTTGGTGGTTTGGGTATGAGTCCTGGGGCAAATATAGGTGACGATTGCGCTATCTTTGAGGCTACCCACGGCACAGCACCAAAGCACGCTGGACTAGATCGGATTAATCCAGGCTCGGTGATTCTCTCTGGAGTGATGATGCTAGAGTTTATGGGTTGGCAAGAAGCAGCGGATTTAATTCAAAAGGGATTGGCTAAAGCGATCGCTAATAGTGAAGTTACCTATGATTTAGCTAGATTGATCGAGCCTCCAGTTGACCCTCCTTTGAAATGCTCTGAATTTGCTCAAGCAATCATTAAATATTTTGCGTAAATCTTACATATTTATAGATCGGCTACCTCGCGATCGCGATACAGATAAAGTTATACCATTTTAAATTTACAACATGACACATCGTTTTCTGTAGGGGCGAACGGCCGTTCGCCCTTACAATTAATCTGTAGCGGATACAATTTAATTTGGTATTAGATATTGCGATCGCGCTTCTGTTAAATTTCACAGAATAATGAAAATCATTGCCTATATTTATAGCGATCCTCTTTTAGAACCTGCACCAAATAAAGAAATATGGGGATTAGAAATAGATCGAGTCTACCAAGATATAGGTAACTATCAGCAGTTAAATCAACTACTTGCAGACTGTCACGACGAACATCCAGACATCTTATTGCTTCGTCGCTTAGAAGAATTGGGAGACAATATTAATATTATTAGCGATCGCCTAAACCAATTAGAATCAATTGGCATCCAGGTTATTGCTACAGAACAAGATTACAGTTCTCGGATGTGGTCAGAAAACGGCAGTCACGACTTAAAAGCTAATATAGCCAAAATCCTGGATCAAATACAGGCAAATAAGCAGCGTACACGGCTAAAGCAAGGTCATGCTCGTAATCGCTTAAAAATTTTGCCTCCTCCAGGGAAAGCTCCTTACGGATATCGTCGGGGACAAGACAAATATATTATTGATAAAAGCACCGCGCCAGTGGTTAAAGATTTTTTCGAGCGATTTTTATTATTTGGTTCATTGCGGGGTGCGGTTAAATATTTAGAAAAGCGTTATGGCAAAAAAATCTCTCCTTCTACTGGTCGTAACTGGCTGACAAACCCCGTGTATCGAGGGGATTTGAAGTATAAAAAAGCAGAGCTGATTTCTAATACTCATGCCTCAATCATCAGCCGTGAAGAAGCAGCACAAATAGATCGTTTGTTGCGACGCAATAGTAGCTTATCTCCTCGCACAGCTAGCGCGCCTCGTTCCTTAGCAGGATTAGTTATTTGCCAACAATGTCAGCTAACGATGAATATTGCTCGTGTTACCCAGCATCAAAAAAAAGCTGAATATCTTTATCTACGCTGTCATAAATGTCCTCAAAAACCTAAGTGTAAAGCGATCGCTTATACTCAAGTTTTAAATCAAACTATTAATAAAATTTGCGTTGAACTTCCTCTAGCTGTAGAGCAGTTAAATCTACCAGATAATAAAGTGATCGAGGATATTTTAAGACAGCAAATTAAACAGAAGCAATCAGCAATTGCTCAATTACCCAATTTATTAGAACAAGAAGTTTTAGATCTAGAAACCGTCGAACTTCGCAACTATAAATTACGTGCCGAAATAGCTCAACTAGAAAGCAAAATGGCCCAGTTACCTCCAGGAAATCTTCAGGCGATCGCCCAGGCTGTTTCTTTGCCTCAATTTTGGTTAGATTTATCAGAAGCAGAAAGACGTTTTTATTTTCGTGAATTTATTAAACAGATTGAAATTTTACGCAGCGAATCTCAATTATGGGGTTTGCAGTTGAAATTTATCTTTTGAACCCAATCTTAACTTTTAACCTTTTAACCAAACTAACCTAGTTTTAAAGATAGCTGATGAAATATAATTTTAGACAAACCAACATAAAGACAAATATATAGAGGCTATGCCACTAATTACCACTGGAAAATCATTTATTCGGGCTTTAGAAAAAAATGGTGCATTGGGCTTGTATATGCCTCTAGAAGGAGGATCTGAAGGACGCTATCAAAGGCGTTTGCGAGCGTATGGCTATCAGACTATTAACATTACCGCCAGAGGTTTAGGGGACTTAGACGCTTATTTAACTAGAGTACATGGAGTTCGTCCTCCTCACCTGGGTAAGAAAACTATTGGTCAAGATGCTGCGGTTGGTGATATTTATTACATACCACCAATTGCTACTTATGAGTTAAGTTCTTTACCTGCTAATGCCAAAGGATTAGCACTGTGGATTATGGAAGGACAAATATTGTCCCGCCAAGAAATTCAGTACTTAGTTAATTTGACTAAAGAAGAGCCAAAAATAAAGGTTGTTTTAGAAATGGGTGGCGATCGCTATGTTAATTGGAAACCTCTGGCTGACACTCTAGCTGCTGCATAATTTAAAATTAAGATGAGCATTGAGTAAGGGGATGGTATTGATGTCGGATAAAAATATGGATGATTTACTGGCTCAGTTGGAAGAGGAGTTTGAGCCTAAACAACAATCTAGAAGATCTAATCATGGGCAATCTCAATCTCGCCCAGCAAAACAGCCACCCCAAAGCTCGAAGCCAAAAGCCTCAATGGATAAGATGCTAGCAGAGTTGAGAGCAGAATTAGAATCAGGAAGAGGAAGACCAAATAGTATGCCAGAAAAACCAACATCCTCTGCCCAGCCAAATAAACCTAATACTACGGCTCACTCAGCTAAATCCCGTGGTCAGTTGGAATTAATGTCACGCGATCGCCTGAACGCCTTAATAGATACAGACTATCGCCGACAGGCTCACAAGCGTGAAGAAAAACTTGCCGAAATTAAACGTCAGGAAGAAGCGAAAATAGCCGAAACTAAACGTCAGGAAGAAACCAAGCTTGCCGAGCAAAAACGCCATGAGCAAGAACTTATAGAGCTACAAAAGAGAGAAGAATTACGAGAGCGCAGGCGTAAAGAAGCATTACGAGAAGCAGCTAAAGAGTGGCTGGTAAAGCTTAATCCACGTTCAGAAGAAGGGAAGTGGTTTGAAGAGTTTTCCTATGCCTATGAGGATAAATTGAAGGCGGCGATCGACTATTTAGAAGCAATGCGGGAAACGGGGCTTTGAAATAAAAGTCAGGTAAAACGAAAGTTTGGTAAATTGATTATTGGTAAAACAACTGGCTATGTAGCTAGATAACTTTATCGATTACTCAAAAAACATTGTTTAGATAGTGAACAGTGAAAGTTAGTAAAGTTTGAAAATATAAATATAATTCTTTTAGGAAATAGCAAATGGCTGATACTCCAGTAACGGCAGAAGATTTGGCAGAATTGATTGTTGAATTTGAGCAATACCGCGATCGCCTGGTCAACGAAACTTTAGAAGCAGCAAAAAAAGCCAAGCTGTCGAAAAAAGCAACCATGGCCAAGCTAGAGCCACAGCTAGCAGAAATTGATAGCAAACTAGCAAGAATCCGTGAACAACAAGCTAATTTGACTGAGAATAATTAGAAATGACTAATACGCCTAACACTTCTAAGAATGGCGAGACGCTGCTACTTAATCACGAAGAAACAGACGAACTGTTAGCCAAAATAAATCAGCAGCTTGCTCAAGGAACATTTGACCATAGTGACCAACAGCTTTTGTGGCAAATGGTGGAATGCTTAGGAGATACGCGGGGAATGGTCAGGCTGGGCTATGCAGAAGCTTTAGGAGAGGTAGGTAAACCCGCCGTAAATCTATTGATCGATGCCTTATTACATCACTCTAACGCAGTGGTGAGAAGAGCAGCAGGAAAAACTCTAACTTTGATTGAAGATCCCCAGGCTGTCCCTTATTTAATCCAGGCACTATTAAACGACGAAGATACGGTGGTGCAAGCCTCTGCTATTGGCGCACTGGCGCGGACAGGGGAAGCATCAGTAACGCCTTTATTAGAAGTCTTAGCTGCCAAGGAATCTACTGAAAGCAATAAAGGTCATGCAGCTTGGGCTTTAGCGTTTATTGGTGCTAAGGCAAAAGATAAGCTATATGAAGTTTATGACTCAGACTCTCCTGAAGTGCGGGCTGCGGTGGTAGGTGCGATCGCTAAAGTAGTAGAAGAAGATCGTCATGATGCCAAAGCACTGAATTTATTAGTTACATCTTTACAAGATCCTGCAACCAACGTTCGCAGTGAAGCAGCAGCAGTATTAGGTAACCTAAAATATCAGCCAGCTATTCCTGATTTAAGATTATTGCTAAATCATGCAGAGGCAGAAACTCGCAAATCAGCAGCTTTATCCTTAATGAAAATTGGCGATCGCAATTCCCTCGCTTCTTTAGAGACTGCTTTAGACAAAGAAAAAGACGAAGGAGTAAAAAAAGCGATCGCTTTGGCTATATCTTTATTAGAAAGACAAAATCACGAAGATGATTGGTAAGGCTTACCATCGCTTTGGGTTTCAAGCCTCGCCGTGAACGGCAACTTGCTCGTAGTTTTTAGTCTTTAGTTTTTAGTAGTCAATTAAGTACTAAAACTAGCCAAGGTGTACCCACCGCAGGGACTAATAACCAGAATTCCCGTACCTTCAGGTCGGGTAGTATGTCAATAAACTACATTTGGCAACATCTAAAAAACAATCTTACATATAATTACTTGTTAATTTAAAATTGATTGATTAATAATCACAGGTGATCTGTGACCGTTGGTCAGTCGTAATAAAAAGGAATATAAAAACTTGCTAGGAAAATTAACTATTCAGTCTAAGCTAATGCTGATGCTGCTGGCTGTCTGCATTAGTTCAATTATTGCGATCGCCTATGTAGGTTATAATAATGGTCGCCAAGCTCTCGATCGCAGTATCGAAAATCAATTAGTTAGCTTACGGGAAAATAAGGCATACGAAATTGAAGATTACTTTGAAAAAGTTCGCGCTCAAGTAGAAACTACTAGCGAAATGGGCAGCGTTGTCGAGGCGGTGAAGAACCTAAAAGTAGCTTTCCAAAAGTTAAACGCAGAATCCTTGCCAATTAGTTGGAACGATAAGCTTAAAAACTACTACAGTCAAGAATTTTTACCCAAGCTAGAGCAAAATACAGAAGGCAAACCCCTACTCTATTCTTATCTTCCTCACGAAACCGCCTCTCGCTATCTTCAATATCAATATATTGCTGCCAATACAAATCCTGTTGGCGAAAAAGAATTTTTAAATAATGCTAATGACGGTAGTAGCTATAGCGATATTCATAACCAAATACAGCCAATTTTTCGCAATTTTATTGAAAAATTCAATTATTATGATTTATTACTGATTGATGCCCAAGCAGGTAACATACTCTATTCGGTCGAAAAACAAACCGATTTTGCTACCAATATTTACAATGGCCCTTATGCTAGCAGTAGCTTGGCAGATATAGTAAAAAAAGCAAGCCAGGGGAGAAATCCAGGTTTTATAGCAATCTCCGATTTTGAACCTTATCGTGGCTCTTATGGTGCTCCCGCAGCCTTTGTTGCCAGCCCAATATTTGATGATTCAAAATTAATTGGTGTCCTAGCTTTCCAGTTATCTACTGATGAAATCGACCGAATTATGACTAGCGATCAGAACTGGTCGCAAAATGGCTTGGGTAAAACAGGGGAGACATATTTAGTAGGGTCAGATTATGGGATGCGCAGCACCTCACGCTTTCTAATTGAACAACCAAAAAAATATTTCCAGGCTATAGAAGCAAAAGGCTTAGCAAAAGATGAAATTGCGCAAATAAAACTGCTTAATACTTCTATACTGCATCAAGAAATACATACTCCAGCTACTGAAGCGGCACTAGATAATCAAACAGGTTTTGCGGTGGTTGAGGATTATCGAGGAGTAAGTACCCTCAATGCTTATCGTCCCTTAGAATTAGATGATTTAGACTGGGTAATCAACGCTCAGATAGATACAGCAGAAGCCTTTGAGCCAATTAATAATTTTCAGCATAAGGTATTATTAGCAACGGCAATTATTGTCTTGTTAGTTACCTTAATTGCCTCCATACTTTCCTACTATTTTGTCCGTCCTATCCGTACTTTAATTGATGGCTTCCGTCAGGTAGGCAAAGGTAATACTGATGTTCGAGTCAAAATAAAGTCAAGAGATGAATTTCGTGAACTTGGTGATTCTTTTAATGAGATGGTAGATAGTTTAGACCATCAAAAGAAACTAGTTCAAGAAAAACATCAGGAAAATGAAGCTTTATTGTTGAGTATCCTGCCAGAACCAGTAGCTCAAAGAGTGAAAAAAGGCGAAGAAAGCATCGGCGATACCTTTTCCAACGTTACGGTATTATTTGCTGATTTAGGTGGCTTTGTAGAGCTTTCAGAAACTTTACCCGCTAGTGAAACCATAGTCTTCCTGAATGATTTAGTTAGTGCTTTTGACGATGCAGCAGAAAGACACGGAGTAGAAAAAGTCAAAACCATCGGTAGTAGCTACATGGCAGTCAGTGGTTTATCTGTGCCTCGTATCGATCATGCTAAAAGAATTATTGATTTTGCTAAAGATATGCTGCGGATTGTTCGTCGCTTTAATCAAGATAAAAATATGAATCTCCAACTGCGGATTGGCATAAACTCAGGTTCAGTAGTCGCAGGTATTGTGGGTAAAGATAAATTTATTTATGATTTGTGGGGCGATACAGTCAATATTGCTAATCGCCTCCAGTCTCAGGGAGAATGGAATACCATTCAGGTTACCCAAAATGTTCATAGTCGGATTGCTGAGTTTATTGAAGACTTTGAGCCAGCCAAAGAGTTGGAAATGTCTGGCAAAGGGAGGATGGCTGTTTGGGCTACTAAACCATATTAAAGGGATGAAGGATGAGGGATGAGGAAATCAAAACGGATAACTAAAATATGCAAGAGTCTTTTTGGCAACAGGATTGGTTTATTTGGGGCGCAACATTAATTGTCGGCTTTCCCTTGCTGACGCTATTGCTAGGAGAAATTAGTTATCGAGCAAAACCAAAAGATAAACTACTGGTGGCAACTCTGCGAATTATTCGTAATTTGATTTTTCCCAGTTTAGCTCTATTTATTCTGCTCAATAAGATAGTCGGACTATCCCCAGAAAGTACACCGTTGCGATTGGTACAGACTGGGCTATGGTTATTTGTAATTCATGGCTCTTTAACCGTAGTTAATGGTCTGTTGTTTAATCAGGCACAGGCAGATAGTTGGCAAGCCAATGTTCCCAGACTGTTTCGCGATTTGAGTCGCGTCTTTCTGATTCTTTGTGGTCTTGCTTTGGTGCTGTCTGTAGTTTGGGGAGCAGATTTGGGTGGCTTGCTTGCTGCTTTGGGCGTTGGTTCAATTGTGATTGGTTTGGCTTTACAAGATACTCTAGGTAACTTGTTTTCGGGTATTGCCTTACTGTTTGAACGTCCCTTTACTGAAGGAGATTGGATTGAGGTTGATGGTATTACGGGCAAAGTCATTGAGATTAACTGGCGTTCGGTTCATTTGCTGACTAGGCAGTTAGAAATGATGATTATTCCTAATGCAGTCTTGGCAGGTGCAACTATCCGTAACTATCGTCGTCCGCAAAAACTTCATGTTGAAGCAGTAGACGTAGGTTTTTCTTATAATGACCCACCCAATAAAGTAAAGCGGGTAATGAAAGAAACGGCTTTGGCAACCAAAGGAGTGTTAGACAAGCCAGAGCCAGTAATTCAGACTATTTCTTATGATGATTCTTCAATTGGTTATCGAGTGCGAATGTTTTTAGCAGATTACGATAAAGTTCCGCAAATTCGCGATGAATTTGTGACTCGCGTTTGGTATGCAGCCGAGCGTCATGGCTTAAATATTCCTTTTCCTATTCGGACTCTGTATCATAATCCGCCAGCGAAGATTAAATCCAGCGAGATAATCAATGGCTATATAGAACATCTGCATAGTTTTCCTAGCTTTGGCAGTGTCGATCAAGAAATACTGACAGAATTGGCACAAGATGCCACAATTAAGTTTTTTGGCGAAGGAGAAAAAGCGATCGCCATAGGCAATCATACTGCTGGACTGTATATAATAATTCAGGGCAGAGCTTCTGTAACGATTAGGGAAAAAGATTCCTTGGCAGAACAGGAAGTAGCGATACTTAATGATGGCGACTTTTTTGGTGAGTCAGCACTGTCAGGGAAAAGTATTAGTCCTGTTGCGGTCACGGCATTATCTGACTTAGAACTATTAATTCTACCAATTGAAGCGATGCAGATCGCTTTAGAGCGCAGTACTCGCCTTAGACAAGAAATTGGTGCAGTCATGGAAACTCGCCGTAAAGCGATCGCTCTGGCAACAGCATCAAAGTCCCTTGAAAATTACAACGGTAAATCTGCTTAAGCTCACAAGATTAGAATTAACTCAATATATCTGGTTTCTGAGTTTTTATTAATCTTTAACAGAAGAAACTCAAAGATTCGGTAATCTTCCCACACCTTAAAATTGCTAGTTGAATTAGAATCAATATTAATCAGCAACATAAAAGTGTAAATATAAATTTTAGATCATGAGTAGTAGTAGTAATTTTAGAAAAGCAATGCAGGAGGTTCAAGGACAGGAGATCCTCGGACCAAATGTAATTCCCAACGCTTTACCTTATTTAGGTGGTGGTTTGGTGTTAACTGCTTTAGGAACTTATGGCGGTTTAGGCGTAATTGCTTCTCGTCCAGATTTATTCATGCCCACCTTTATTGGGGCAATGATTGCCGAGTTAGTTCTTTTCTTTGTGGCTCGTGGAGTGGCGAACCAGGGAAACAACAGTACCGCTTTACCTTTATTAGCTCTTTATAGTCTTTTATCGGGATATACCCTTAGTGGTATCGTTCATCTCGCTCTTAGTAATTCAGGGGTAGGTATACAGGGTGTAGGAATTGCTGCCCTTGGCTGTGGTGTCACCTTTATAGTTGGGCGCAAAATCGGCTCAAACCTCAGCGACGAAGACGGTTTGGCTCTCGCACAAACAGTACGTCTCGGTGTTACTGCTTTATTAGTTGTCTTAGTAGGACAATTACTTCTTTCTCTATTTGGTGTTTATACTCCAAGCTGGCTAGAAGTAGCTATCTCTGGTTTAGGTGTGGCTTTGTTTGCAGGTGTGGCTGTGGTAGATTTTTATATCTTACCTCGCACCTATAAAGACGAACAGTATTTACCTGCTGCACTCTCGATGTATCTTACTTACATCAATCTATTTGTATTTATTCTGCGTTTATTGCTGGCGATGAATAGTCGTGATTAATTTACAGTAATAGATTAAGCCTATTGCATATTTGTTGAATAAATTACTTCTCCGCTTCTAGTTGTTTCTAGGAGCGGTTTTTTATTGGGGAAAACTCTTAAGTTTTATTTATATAGAAGCTAATTTATTTAGTATGAATACTGAAGTTATTTAATATTAAAGTAATTAAACTTAGAGTATTACAAGCCTTAATTCATCGAGCTTTTATATATTTCTAAATAATCGCTTAATCTGCTATTTAAGGACGATTAAATTCAAAATTTGGTTTAACAAAAATGCGTTGGAAATTATTTGTTGAATTTTGTTTGACTGTTTCAGTTACTTTTATTATGGCTGGAGACTTGTTTTTACCTCAACCATATAGTAGTGGTAGTCAACAATTAAAAACCAATATTAATGATTTTTTGATTGGTTTGTTACCTCGCAAGGAAATTATTGATGTTCATTTGAACAAAGAACCTATGCTTTAATTCAGAATTAGTAGGGGCGATTCGTGAGACAGTTGCGGTGGGCCGAGATCCCGCGTCGGCGCAAGACGCAAGGGAATGCTCGACTTGCGGTTTCACCGACATAAGCAAACTGAGGAAAGACCCCGCGCCGACGCAAGGCGCAAGGGAATGCTTTCCGATGTCGAACCCGAAAGGCGATTCGCCCCTACTAGGTTTATAGGTTTTATCAATTGTTATGTTAATTAATTACGGGAGGAAATTGTAACGTCAACCGATTTTTTTGCCTCAAAAATATAAATTTAAAGCATTATTTTCATTACTGGTCATTTTTAAGCCAGCTAAAGTGAGCGCGAACATCTTTACCTACTTCTTCGATAGGATGCTCTGATTCTAAACGGCGAGTAGCAGTAAATCCAGGCTTACCAGCTTGGTTTTCGAGAATAAAGTCTCTGGCAAAGTCTCCCTGTTGAATTTCTCGGAGAATTTTACGCATCTCCGCGCGAGTACTTTCGTTAACTATTCTCGGACCACGGGTATAGTCACCATATTCGGCCGTATTGGAAATGCTGTCGCGCATCTTGGCTAAACCACCTTCGACAATTAAATCGACAATTAGCTTAACTTCGTGCAGACATTCAAAATAAGCTAATTCTGGCTGATAGCCCGCTTCAACTAAGGTTTCAAAACCAGTTTTGATTAAGGCACTCAAGCCACCACAAAGAACAGCCTGTTCGCCAAATAAATCTGTTTCGGTTTCTTCTCTAAAGGAGGTTTCTAAGATACCTGCTCTTGTGCCACCTACACCTTTAGCATAAGCCATAGCGCGATCGCGTGCTTGACCAGTTGCATCTTGATAAACTGCAAACAGACAAGGTACACCCTGTCCTTGAGTATAAGTACGTCTAACTAAATGTCCAGGCCCTTTTGGTGCAACCATCATCACGTCTACCGTGCTAGGAGGAACAATTTGACCAAAGTGAATATTGAACCCGTGAGCAAAGGCTAACATTTTACCGTCTGTTAAGTGTGGTGCAATTTGCTCGGTATAAACTTGCCTTTGAACCTCATCTGGTAGCAGAATCATAATTAGATCCGCTGCTTTTGCTGCATCGTCTACAGAATGAACTTTTAAACCATTGGCTTCTGCTTTGGCTTTTGATTTACTTGAAGGATATAGGCCAACAATTACGTTTACACCGCTATCTTTGAGGTTTAGAGCGTGGGCGTGTCCCTGAGAACCATAGCCAATAATTGCTACCGTTTTATCTTTAAGTAGGTCTAAGTTGGCATCTTCATCGTAATACATCCGCGCCATAAGAATTTCTCCAGAATCTTGAAATGTTGCTTGTTGTGATTATTATAGGCTTCTGTGTTGATTCAAAAAATATAGTAAAGACGATGAGTACTATAGATATCTTCTATAGCCCTCTTTTGTCAGTTTCCGAGTTTAAAGAGTAGTAGAAAAAAGATTTAACCATCAGGCAAATAGAAAGAGAATTGATTCATCGTAGCGATGAGTCGATGAAAACCAAGTAGTAAAGAACGGTTAGGAAAAATGTCTAACCAGGGAATAATCATCCAGAATACAATTGTTGGTTGAATGATTAAACGTAGATTATTTAAAGTAGTCTTCCATCCCCCTTTATTCGACCATTGTAGATGAAGAGAAAAATCACTAACACGCTCTTGAATTAAACTTAAGTCATATAAGACTTTAGAGTAAGAACTAACCATCCAGTAAGCTGAAAAAATTATTGACCACCATTTTTCAATCTCCTGAAAATTAGTGAATCGATAATGAGTCCATCCCAGTTCTTGTTTGCATTGTCTAAATCCATATTCAACCCACGTTCTTAATCCGTACAAGTTGCCCAAAGTCTTCTTCATTTTACTTCGGCTTAATTGTAGATTAGTCATCACACTCATAAGTCGAATTTTCGGGCATAGTTTCAGGATCGCTGGTTACTTCCCAATAAGTTCTTTTATTCCGTTTGCCATAAATTATTTCTCTGATCTATCTAGTTTCAGATGATTGATCGCTAAAAGTTCTTGTGAATTTGCACCACTTATTTGCTCTAACTTTTTGCTCGGAGGACAGCCAGACCCCTTGGTTGCTTCTAATTGCCAAGACCCAGGGTAGTTTGTATTTCTCTAATTTTGAAAACTTTAAACATTAGAGGAAAAGTGATATTTTCATAGACTCCATAGGCGTTGACAGAAACAATGCCGTTATCTACTTTGCCTACACTACCAAGATATTGCCTCGCCACATAGTCAGTTTTTTTGCCTTTGTTTCGATCTCCTGTTTCATCTATTACTAATGTAATTTCTTGGTCTTTCAATACCTTCCGAGTTGAGTTCAGTCTTTTGGTTCTTAATTCTTCTACCGACCAAGGTGAATTAGCGATGCAGCGCGGTCTTTGCAAGCGGTAATGCTGCTTCGCAAGCAGCTTATTCCACGCTTGCGGTGGGGGTTTCCCCCATGAGCGACTGCATCAAGAAGCCAAGAAATGATGCAATGATTGGGGCGAAGATACTCCAACAACTTTCGCTATTTCAGGTAATGATTTACGCTTAATTGGTGAGATTATTCCTTGATGTAAATATTTAAAACATTCATAGCTTCTCACATCAGAAAACAAGTCATTATAAGCAGAGCAATATTGATCGACGAGGGAAACGGTTGGTCGAGGATCTCTTTTTAAATGTCTGAGAATCTGTAGTTCTACATCCATTACCCTATCTACCTCACAGCTACCAAGTACTTTTTCTATTATAGTTTAATTATCGGAAACTGACACAAAAGGGCTAATAACTAACAACTAAAAACTAATAACTGAGTAAAAGAAGTGGTGAGCAATTTGCTCACCATATAGAAACAGCTATTCCTTGACGACTAGGATTATTGGTTAAACCAGCAGCTAAAGCCTTGGTAGCATCATAAGCCATAGCTGTTCGCCAGCTAACATCTCCTCCCCATAAACGACGGGCAGCATTAGGAAAATTGGAGTTAGTATTGCCCAAAATGTGCCAAGGTACGCTGACAACTAAGCCAAGTGCTTTTTCGCCTAAATTTTGTAGGGTTTGAGGTCGATAGAAGCTATCTCCTGCTAACATTGGCAATTGACGATTGTTTAGCTGCATCAACAAAAATGCTTTGTCTAATGTCGTCAAATCATTAAGAAAGACTAATACTTCTGCACCGTTGTTAGCTACTGATTGCAACGTCTCGACTGGATTAAAATTCCCTTGGGATAAATCAATTTCGCTAACGATTTCCCCGCCGTCGCCAACCGAATTGGTGGTAAAAGCATCTTTTAGGGATTTGCTATAGTCACTTTGAGAATTATAAACAACCGCAGCCTTTGGCTGGTTGAGTTTTTCCAGCATATATTTAGATAGGGTATTGCCACTAAAGCGATCGCTTGGTACAGTACGAAAGAGATAATTGCCCATATTAGATAAAGCAACTGAAGTACTAGTAGGAGAAACAGCAACCAAGCCGTTTTTTTGGTGAATCGGTGCAGCAGCTAAACTAACTCCACTGGAAAAATGCCCTACTACCCCCAGAATATCTTTACTTTTAACGAAGTTTTGGGCAATTTCCTTAGCAGATTCAGGATTATTATCATCATTGGCAATGATTACTTTTAAAGGAACACCATTGATTCCTCCTTGCTGATTAATTTCATCCTGTGCTTGCGCCACACCTCTTAGTATTTCTTTAGCTGTAGTCATATCTGTGCCTACTCGAACAGGTGCAGCAATACTATAGGCTTTGTTGCTACCAATACGCGCATTATGTAAGATAAATAAGAGCTTCGGGATCGTTACGCTTTACTTTTAATGATTGCTCCAATTGAGATACTGCTTGAGGGTAATCAGCTTTTGCGATCGCCTGTACTGCTTTTTGCTTTTGGAAAGTAGTATCTTGACTAATTAAAAGTTTATCTCCTGTACCAATTTGTTCTCGATCAAAAGTCGATTTGAGAGACTGAGGTTTTCCCGCAGATTAAACAGTTCTGGTTGGGTTTGAAGACTGTTTATCTTGAGTCAGCCACCACAAACCACCACCTATTGCGCTGACCGTAATTAATAATGACAATAGTAAAACCGTAGTTTCTTTTTTTTTGCTCATGAAATTAGAAAGTAAAAAATAATATAGCAATCCTAAATGAATCGTGAAATTTTTGTTCCCTGTTCCCTGTTCCCTGTTCCCGACATCGAGATTTAACTGTTCACAAATGAAATAGATTGCTGTAGTTATTAAAATACCAAGCTGAATATTATTTAGGCTAGTCTAATTTGTCGCGCCAAACGGGTCTAAGCCTGCCGAAGTTCTACAAGGGGTTTAGTCAAGAATCAACATAAGGATATAACAAAGGTATTAAAATTGATAATATTTTTGGAAGAGAAGAATAAATTTATAGTAGTAAAAAAGGAAGCTCAAATTTGCTGGTAAATGATAGGCTTTTGATGCAGATGAAAGATAAAAAAGTTGGAGACGCTGAATTACGAAAATGGTGGTAGTTAGTCAACTATAAATCTTTAATTAAGCTTAACAACAACCAAACAGAGCTAAATTCAAATCTTCCCAACAAATGTCAACCGAGAAGTATTGAATTACGAGCTAGTAGCTCTTAGCTTAAAGCTACTAACAGTACTCTTTTCGGTTCACACTTTATTTGGCAATATCTCTAAAATATATTTGAGCTAATTTGGTGCATGATGACACTCAAATCATCTAATGCAACTGGAGCAGGAGCAGCCATATCAGAAGGTAAGAAGATACGGGCGCTCACTGCAAATAAAGCTAGCAAAAAAATTATCAGTACAGCTAAAGGTGCTATATATTGGCGAAGAAATGTCATAATCTCAGAAAGTTGGCGATAGTAAACTATAAAAGCGATTAAAGTGAAAGCTAAAAAGCTAATTTGTATACGGGGCTAGATAATAATTTTATCGTTAACCTGAACTTTTATATTTCAAATAGTCAGGAAAATTAAAGTATGACGCTCCAGTTTTATACAGCAAATTACTAAGGCTAAATAAATTAAGTATAAGATTCCCCTGTATACTACAGCTAACTGCAATTTAAAGTAGGTTCAATCTTTTAACGATGTTCGCTACAATTTAAAAATCTTGTGTTTCAGATATGCCATGTCAGATTCAGATTTCACTATTCCTATTTCTCAATCCGAAGACTTAAACTCTGAACGAAATACTGAGTATGGCTACAAAACTCTTAAATCAGGAGATATATTAAACGAAAGGTTTTCTATTGTCAGAGAATTAGGTAGTGGAGGATTTGCTACCACCTATTTGGCTTTAGACAGACAATTAGCAGGTGAACACAAATGCGCTGTTAAACAACTACAGCCAAGATTTAACACTTCTGCCGTATGGGAAAGTGCCAAAGAGAGGTTGGCAACAGAAGCGATGGTTTTGCAGTGGCTAGGTAAACACGATCAAATTCCTCGGTTTATTGGTCATTTTGAAGAAAAAAAACAATTTTATCTAGCTTTAGAATTTATTGAAGGCGAAGAATTTGAGCAGGAAGCCCATCGACAAATATTAAATGAAGCTCAGGCAATTCAATTTTTATTTGATGTTTTAGAAATACTCAAGTTTGTTCACCAGCAAGGTGTTATTCATCGCGATATTAAGCCATCCAATTTAATCAGACGTAAACAAGATGGCAAGATGATCCTGATTGATTTTGGTGCAGTTAAAGAAATAGGCACTTTAGCTTTTGATACCAGCAAACAGCAGATTAAAACCCAAATTATTGGTACTCCAGGGTATATGCCCCCAGAGCAAAATAACGGCAAGCCAATCTACAGTAGCGATATCTTTGCTTTAGGTAAAACAGCTATTTTTGGCATGACCAATAAGTCGCCTATAGAGTGGGAGGAAGCTGAAGCTAGTGGTGTGACTGTCTGGAATAAAAAAATAGCCATTAGTGAAGCTTTTTTGAAGATTATCAATCGCATGACTGCTGGTAATCCTTCACAACGTTACATCAGTGCCGAAGAAGTATTGCGCGATCTTCAACCATTAGAAATGATCGGCAAAACTATTGCCGATAAATATCAAATAGCTAAGTACCTAGGTGGCAGAAAAGAAACACACTCTTATGTAGCTAATAGTTTAGAAGAAAGTGAACTTAGATATTATTTAGAAATTTTACAACCTCTGCAATTGGGAGAATCTTCAATAGCAGAAATGAATCAAGAGATAATGATCGGCTTTAGTAATTTATCGGCTATTGATAATGATAAAAAAACTCCAGAGGTCATTGAATATTTTATTGATGAATCAAGAGTTTATATTGTTCAAGAATATGTAGAAGGGAAAAACTTAGCTCAAATTATTGAGGATCAGTTTATCCTTTCAGAAACTGAAGTAGTTGAGATTCTAATTAATGCTGCTACTGCTTTACGTCCATTCCACAAACAGCAATTTATTCATGGCAATATTAGACCTTCTAGCCTAATTAGACGACACAAAGATAATAAAATTACTTTGGTTGATTTTAATTTAGTTAATGAAGCTATCAATTCAATTCCTGAAAGCAAAACTGGCTATATTCCTCCAGAGCAAATTGCTAATAGTCCTACTTCTGCAAGCGATATTTATGCCCTTGGCATGACTGCTATTCATGTATTAACGGGAACTTCACCGCAAAATTTAGAAAAAAATCCTCGCACGGGAGAGATATTGTGGCACCGAAAAGCCAGAATTAGTCCTAGCTTTGCCAAAATCCTCGATAAAATGATCTATCTAGATCAAAATCAACGATATCAATCGGTAAATCGAGTAGTTAAAGACCTCAAAAAAATCAAGCACAAATCTAAATTTAGAGGATTATATAAATACCTGCTCATCGCTCCTATCTTGTTTTTTGGAATTTTATATGGCTGGACTCAATACAGTCAAAGGGCGGCAATTTTGGAGTTTTATCGCGGTGATACTAAGTTAGACAAAAATCAATATCAAGCAGCTATTGACTATTACGATAGTGGACTGGGAAGATTACCAAATACTAAAGGACAGGTAAGAAATTTTGAACAAGTTTGGTTAAAAAAAGCCAAGGCACAAAGACAACTGGGGGACTATCAAGCAGCTTTGAGTACTTGTGACATAGCTTTAAAATACTACCAAAGTCCTCAGCTATGGAATTGTAAAGCTTTAACTCTGTATAGTCTTGAAAAATATGATTTGGCGATCGCAGCGTATAATCAAGCTATTGAGATTGCTCCTGAAAATGTCTGGTTGTGGAACAATCGTGGTGAAACCTATACCCGTTTAGGGCGAATAGACAAAGCCATAGCTGATTTTCAAAAAGCGATCGCCTTAGACCCAGATAAAAGTTTTGTTTCCTGGAATAATTTAGGCAAACTGTACTTTGAAAAAGGGGACAATCAACAGGCATCAGAGGCTTATCTAGAGGCATTAGCTGTTAAACCAGATTATTTGCCTGCCTTGATTGGGTTAGGCAATGTGCAAAAATCTAACCAACTATATACTCAAGCTATAGATTCTTATGATCGGGCATTAGCCATTAATCCTGATTATCATGAAGCTTGGTATGGTAAAGGCTCAGTCGCCGAATATTTACAACAGTATCAAACAGCTAAAGAATACTATCAAAAAGCAGTAAATTCAAAGCCAAATTGGCAAGCAGCAAATCAAGCTTTAGAGAGAATCGATCGTAAACTGGGCAATTGATTGAGGTAATAGGTAATTAACAATTTACTCAATGAAACAAATTCTTGCTCGAATTAAACCTTATCTACGCTGGTTTATTTTAGGAGGAATATTATTTTTCTTAACCAAAACACTCAAAGATCGTTTTATAGAAGTTGCCACGCTTAGGATCGATGCCCAAGGCTGGCTAATGTTGATAGGAGCATTAATCATAACTATCTGCGCTCATGTTTGGTCTGGCTGGATATGGACATGGATTATCAAAATTTTTCAACAGCCTTTAAGCAGAAAAGAAGGTATTAGAGTTTATCTATTAACCAATATTGCTAAATATTCCCCAGGTAATATTTGGCATTTTTACGGCAGAATAACCGCCGTCGGGCGCAAAGGTGGCTCTAGGGGTGCTGCAACTCTTTGTGTTTTATTAGAGCCATTATTAATGGCAGCAGCAGCTTTATTTGTTGGTTTAACCAGTAGCGGATTGATTTTGTCAAAGGATATAAATTCGCCAATTTCATTATTCGTTTTAAAGATTGTTGATTTAGTTACTAGTAAATTAAGCTGGCTAGCAATTAATGTCGATTCTCAGTTTTTGCTATCTGCAATTAAGATTTTAAGTTTGGCAAGCTTAATAGCAGTGCTAATCGCCATACATCCCTTCATTCTCAATCAACTCTTACACCGATTGAGCTATAGCAAAAACAAAGCTGATGCCTCCGCAGCCCAAGCTATTAAATTAGACCGATATCCTTTTATTCCTTTTCTAGGGGAAATCGGATTTGTAATCTTTAGAGCAACGGGATTTATGCTGACTTTTATGGCATTGCAGTCTGTGACTTGGCAGCAGATTTCTCAATTGACCAGTGCCTTTAGCTTTGCTTGGCTGTTGGGTTTGGTTGTACCTGGCGCACCAGGAGGCTTGGGAGTATTTGAAGTTACCGCTTATAGTCTTTTAGATAATTCTCAGTTTCCCGCAGAAATAGCAGCAGTGGCACTATATCGTCTGATTAGCATCTCAGCAGAAGCGATCGCCGCAGGAATATGCTGGAAAAGCTATAAGTAGCTAGTACTGCTGCGTTGACTTCTTCCTACGCGGGTGTGGAACAAGCTCCCTCCTAACTGTTGATTAATTGTCTGTTGTTTTGAAGCGATCGAGTAATTGATTTAATTGTTCACTGCCTAAGATAACTTTAATTTCCAATTTTTGTGCTGCATCCCGTAGCAGTAAAATTCCGCCATCATCTTTGGTTGTTGCTGCGATTTGCGGATTTACTAAATTAAGCTTTTGATAAATCAATTCTGGTACATTAATCTTGATCGCTACCTGAGATTGAGATTGGGGAAAAATATAAAGCTGTTGCTGGTTTAAATCTAGCTGAAGCTTACTAGGAGTGATATTGCGTTCGTCGGCAATTTTTTCGGTACGCCAAAAAAGCGTAATTCCCCTTAGTTGCGGTGTCTGCAAAACAAATATTTCATCAAACTTCTGTGGCTGCCAATCAATTTTTTGTAAATCATTATCACTAGGTATTAATCGCTGTTGCCAATTAATTTCTTTGTCTGCCAAATTAGACCACCAATTAGCGATCGCCTCTAGATTATCGCCATTATTGCGATCTCTGCTATTCTGTTGCCAAATTAAATTATTGCTCATGGTCAAGCTCCCTTTTTTAACCAATAGGGGTAGAAGAATGTTCTAGAATAGTAAATCGAACCGAAACACTTAATAAAAGTAATATTTTTTAAATATGTCAGTATTGGCAGCAATTTCAGTAGTGCTTCTACTCATCGTAGTTCATGAATTTGGTCACTTTGCAGCAGCACGGTTACAAAAAATCAGAGTTAACCGTTTCTCAATCGGATTTGGACCTACTCTTTTAAAATACCAAGGTTCAGAAACGGAATATGCCATCAGAGCTATTCCTCTAGGTGGTTATGTCGGATTTCCTGATGATGATCCTGACAGCACTATTCCCCCAGATGATCCTAATTTACTACGTAATCGCCCTGTTTTAGATAGAGCAATTGTAATTAGTGCTGGTGTAATTGCTAACTTGATTTTTGCCTATTTTCTGCTGGTCGCTCAAGCGACAACTGTTGGCTTTCAAGACATTAGCTATAGACCAGGGGTACTAGTACCACAGTTGTTAAACGAAGCCGAATCCGCTGCTGCCCAAGCAGGGGTTAAACCAGGGGATATTATTCTAAAAATAGATAATCTGGAGCTAGACGATTCAGGAAAGGCTTTAGAAAATCTAAGAACCGCAATTCAAAATTCTCCTGATAAATCTCTACGGCTTTCAATCAAAAGAGATGTTGAAACTATTACCTTGGATGTTAAGCCAAATATTGGTCAAGATGGTAAAGGTAGAATTGGTGTGATGCTTGCTCCTAATGGCGACATTGTGCGTCGTCGCGCCAAAAATATCGTCGAAGCTTTTACTACTGGTGCGAATGAGTTTCAAAGAATTATCCAGCTTACAGTCCAGGGTTTTTGGCAATTAATTAGTAACTTTAGCGAAAATGCTCAACAGGTAGCAGGTCCAGTAGCTATTGTGGCAGTGGGTGCAGAACTTGCTCGCAATGACTTAGGGAATTTATTCCAGTTTGGAGCGTTAATTAGCATTAACTTAGCGATTATTAATATTCTGCCTTTACCCGCCCTAGATGGCGGTCAGCTAGCCTTTTTGACCGTTGAAGGAGTTACTGGAAAACCTCTACCTAGTAAGCTGCAAGATGGCATTATGCAAACTGGTTTAGTTTTGCTACTTAGCCTAGGTGTATTTATCATTGTCAGAGATACTATGAATTTGGCATTCTTTCAGAATTTATTTCAATAAAATATGCCACGGGTTGCTATAAAACCTCAGCTTATAAGCTGTTATTAGTTAGTTGTTAGTCATGATGCTTGCTGCTGACCAACGGTCACAGATTATTCCACCCTAAACGGACGGAGTAGTCTGTGACTTTGTTGTATTCTAATGTTACGCACTAATTAATCGATTTAAATCTGGGCAAAGCGATTGTCTTGAATGTCAAGTTAAATTTAGAAACTTTTTTTTCAATCGATGCCGACCGCTAGCTTTGCAATTGCTAAATGAGGATTTTGGGTAGTTACGAATAATAAAAGATTTAAAACGATGATCAGCAGAAACATTACATCTTTAAGAAGCAACTTTCAGCAGACAAGAAAATTTTCGATTTTAATTTTTCTGATAGCAATTGTAGCTAAGCTGCCTGTGGCAATACTTTCGCTCGGATTGAATCACTCCAAAGTGAAGCTGAAACGTATTATCATTCCTACTTAGTGCATTTTGGTTTGACTGAAACTTTCCATGTAGTATATTTTGTAGGTCTAGAAAGTGTTTTAGCGATCGCTTTTGCCGTCACGGGATTGATTGTTGCTTGGCATCGTCCGGCAACACCAGGGTTAGCGATATATATTGCTCAATTAAATAAACATAATAAAACCCAAAAATAGACACCTTAAAAGGTCTGATTCTAATATTTTTCTCTCGTTACTTAAATTCAATGTCCATTGATAAAACTTCTACTAACACAGAGAACAAGAGAACAACTAGAAACAGGTGTAAATCGCCCAGTAAAGCTCTCAAACAGCGATCGCAATCTATCTTTTCGCTGTTAACCCAAATATATCCTGATGCTACCTGTAGCCTGGATTATGAGACTCCCGTACAGCTTTTAGTCGCAACAATTCTTTCCGCTCAATGTACCGATATAAGAGTAAATAAGGTTACTCCTGCTTTATTTGCTGAATTTCCTGACGCTAGGGCGATTGCAGGATGCGATCGCGATCGATTAGAAGCGTTAATTCGTTCAACGGGCTTTTATCGCCATAAAGCCAAAAACATCCAGGGTGCTTGTCAAATGATTATTACTGACTTTGATGGCAAAGTTCCAAGTGAGATGGAGCAATTATTAAAATTGCCAGGAGTAGCTCGCAAAACTGCTAACGTCGTCTCTGCTCATGCTTTTGGTAATATTCAAGGTATCACGGTAGATACCCACGTCAAACGCCTGAGTAACCGTTGGCAGTTGACTAAATCTGATAAACCAATTGCGATCGAAAAGGATTTGATGGCTTTGCTACCTCAGTCAGAATGGGAAAATTATTCAATTCGCACCATCTATCACGGTAGAGCAGTTTGTAAAGCTCGTAAACCTTTGTGTGAAGTCTGCCCACTGGTTCACCTTTGTCCGTCGGCAAAAGAGTATTTGGGTTAGTTACGCACTCTAGAAGGAACGAATGTAAAAGAATAAATAACTATTTAAACTACGAAATTAATGATTAGTTACCTCAAGGGTAAAAAAGTAGAAATTGCCAAAAATACTCAAAATCGCCTTTTTTTGATTTTAGAGGTTAATAATATTGGCTATGAAATGCAAATCTATTCTCGTTTTGCTCGTCAGTTAGATATAGAGCAAGATGAATTGCTGCAAGTTTTTACTCATTTACAGATCCAAGAGGATAAACAGATTCTTTATGGTTTTCCAACGCTAGCAGAGAGAGATTTGTTTCGTCAATTAACTGCTGTTAGCGGAATTGGGATGCAGTTGGCGATCGCCCTAATTGACACTTTGGGAATAGCAGAGTTAGTCGGGGCAATAGTTACCAGCAATATTCCTACTCTCACTAAAACCCCTGGTGTAGGTAAAAAGACCGCCGAAAGAATTGCTTTAGAATTAAAGACTAAGCTTGCTGAGTGGCACAAAATTTCCAATATATCTGGCGTGGAAGTACAGCAACCCGATGCTGTTTTTGCTCCCAAACCTGAAATTAAAGAAGACTTGGAAATGACTCTTATGGCTCTTGGCTATACAAATGAGGAAATCGAACAGGTTTTAACTGCTCTTAGTCAAGATAATCAGTTGCTTAAAAATAATAACGTAGAAGAATGGATCAGAAGTGCGATCGCTTGGTTGAGTGGAGAATAAATAAACTACACTTAACAAGATGCAACATAATGAAGAAGGAAACTTAAGAAAAAACTGGATAAAAATAGGAGAAAATTACAAAATCTACGGATTTTTAGATCGATAGCTCACGGGGTGACAAGCAATTTATATGGTAGGCAGGGCGTGTTTTTTAATTTAAAAATATATAGTAAATGTTGTCAAACATAGTTAATTATTTTACCAATGCTGGGGTTGAAACCTATCTAATACTGCTGGTTTTGATTTTGCTAGAGGCTGTTTTGTCTGCTGATAATGCGATCGCCCTAGCTGCGATCGCTAAAAGCATTCAAGATCCGCAAAAACAGCGTCAGGCTCTTGATATTGGACTAGTCGGCGCATATGTACTGAGAATTGCCCTGATTTTGGCTGCTACTTGGGTAATTAAATATTGGCAGTTTGAGCTATTAGGGGCAATGTATCTCCTGTGGCTAGTTATTAATTACTTTTTTTTTAGTGATAAAGATAATACGGATGAACATCGCAGCTTAGGTTTAAAATCTCTTTGGCAAGTAATTCCGACTATCGCCATTACTGACCTAGCTTTCTCTCTAGATAGCGTAACTTCAGCGATCGCCATTACCGAAGATACTTGGCTGATTATTGCTGGTGGAACGATCGGCATCATTATTTTACGCTTCTTGGCAGGCTTGTTTATCAAATGGCTACAGGAATATACTTACCTAGAGGACGCAGGCTTTATTACCGTTGGTTTTGTTGGCTTGCGTCTGCTCTTAAAAGTTTGGCTACCAGATTACTTCATTCCAGAATGGTTAACCGTAGCAGTAGTAGCTATATTCTTTGCCTGGGGTTTCTCTAAGCGAAAAGTAGTGGAATCTGAGAGCCAAGAGTAATAAAGCTTATAGCCTATAGCTTTTAAGGATAAAAGGTAGGTATGGGTGCAAATACACTAGATTTTTAGGACGTTGGATATAATGGGTAGCTGAGGGTTGATTACTCGCCCTTAACCTATTATTTAAGGAGATTTCCTAATATGACTAAACAGAAAAAGACTGGAGCAAAAGCTGCTCAACCAACTTCAAAAGCGTCAGGCAACAAAAACTCCAGTAATGCAACAAAAACTGCTGGTTCTACACCATCAAAAGCCACCCCTAAGAAGAAAAAGTAAAACAAACTTAGGTTGGTCTTAATTGTCTTTGGCTTGTTAGCGGCAACTAGCAAGCCATTCATTTTTGTTATTCTACGATAACTCGTTTAAAAAGCAAATTAAGGGGATACAAATGTACATTCACTAATTATTTGTCGTCTTAACAAAATAATGTCATCTAACCTGACAGTCTTAAATCCTTTTCAACAAAAGACTTTATGTCGAGTGGGGGTAGGGAGACTTGAACTCCCAGTAGACCGACTAACCAGCGCAATAGCGTTCTCTCAAACGCTTACTCGTTAACCATTGCAAGCAAAGTGAGTAAGAAATGAGTAAGGATTACACAGACGAGATAGGATACGAGACTTTATTATCTGACTTCAGTAGATACCAGAAGCAAACGCCTAGAGGTGTAGGTATGACTCGCAAAGGTCAAAACATCTACTTGCAGTTTAAGACTCCTAATACAGCTAGAAAGCCTTATGCCTGTGGCTGTACATTTACCTTAGACGGGATGGTAGAGGCTCTTAAAAAATCTAACAAAGTAGCGGAGGCGTTAAAAAACTTAGCTTCCGAAGCAGAATTCTGGCAGTGGTACGACAAAGAAATTAAACAGGAGTCTCAGTTAGCTGATGACAGGCTGACTTTTGGTGAAGCGATCAAAAAGGTAGAGGATGACTTTTGGGATAGACCTAGTAGAACAAAAAGGAAAAGGGATAAAGATAATCCTAGTGACCAGTCAAGCTGGCATGATACCTACGGCAGATTTTACAAATATCTTCCAACCCATAAAACGCTTAACCTAGCTGACATTCAAAAAGTCATCGATAGACAGAAGAAAGGTACAAAAACTTTTAAAGGTGTCGTTTCTTCTATGAAGCGTTTATGTAGGCTTGCCCATAACCGAGCGTTAATCGACCAATTAGACGAAATAGATGTAATGCAAGTTGAGTACAAAAAGCTTCAGAATATAACATTACAAAGCTTTTTGGAATGGAAAGACAGAGTGCTTGGAGTTAGCAGCAAGCTTCGTTCAAATGCTCGAATAGACGTAAGAAAAGCTTGGCTGTGGGTTTTTTCTACACAGATAATCTATGGACTAAGAATTCATGAAGTATTCGCAATATCTAACTTGTATACTCCTTTTGAAACAGAAGACGGCGTGATAATTCCGTCCTTATCAGATGCTACTAACACAAACAACCTAATAGTTGTATCTGGTTTCACCGCGACTAAAACTACAACTAAAACAGGCTACAGAATAGCGCGTCCTAATATTCCGCCTGCCTATCCTAACCTAATAGACTTGCTAGATATTAAAAATCCTTTGCTACCAGAAATTGGCGTACAGAATGGTAGCGATAGAGCTAAGGCAAATTATTACAACAAAAGTGCTTATAAAAAACTACTTAAGTGGAATGCTCCTTTTACCCAGACACACGCTTTACGGCACTTGGCTAATATCAACGGGATACAGGCGGGGATACCTCAAGAAGTTAGAGCGCAATCGATGGGACATACAGTACAGATGAATGAATCCGTCTACAAGAAAAGACAATCAACGCAGACAACTATCGATTTGTTACTTAACTCCAACCAGAATGCTATTGACTTCGTTACTGCACTAGCTTCTGTTAAGAGGCTCTGCGCTGCCTCTCCTGAAGACAAAGAGATATCAGCTAAAATACTGTCAATCGTCTACCAGAAGGACAAGGAAGGGATTCTTGCGCTACTATAGGTGCATTACTGGACTAGGTATATATTAAACCAATATGCTTATCAAAAAGAGGCTCTCTAACAGGAGTCTTTTTTATTGTTTGTCTGCACCTTTGGGTGCAAAGAGGTGCTTACAAATCAAGGTTAGCTTTAATTTAATAAAGTACAAGATTATTCTCTTTGCAAGAATAGCATCTCAGATTAAGCGTATTGAGTCAAACCCAATCAGCAAGCGATGGCATTATACCTCTTCACCTGCGAACGTAAAGTGTTTCTCGTACCTCAAAAACCTGCGGTCAAGCACTTGACTTTCTTCGGCTTCGAGCCATTTTGTAACCATCGCTGATTAGGGTGTTTCGTGACTGTTTTTAAGAGCAATAGAAGCAGAAGGTGAAACAGTAAACTTAGTACATAATTGCTTAACAGTAGAAGCTGAGAGACAAAGCTATGGAAGAGAATAAGACGGCGATCGCGGGATACTTCGATATTACAGAAGAGGAACTGATAAGCGAGTATGCGGACAAACATAGGATGACTAGATCTGAAGCTTTAGAGGCTCTGGTTAAGAAAGGTGCTGGGATTATTGACGAGACACCAAAGAGTCTGATGGAGGATCGAGACTTCGATGCGTGGAGGCTTGTAGCAGAAGACGGCATTATGGCTGCTAATAAGCTAGCAGTACAGGTACTGGAGAGGACAAAGGAGTTAGAAGAGCAAGTAGCGTATTTAGAGTCTGAACTAGACAAGATTAAGGCTTTACAGCAAGACGAAAATGCGAAGTATTTGAATGATGAACGTATCGCAGCCATAACGGGACAAAGTGAATGGAAGGTCAAGCTGTGGCGACACGGTATTCAAAAACCCAGGGGGAAAATAATCAAACGGAAGTTAGAAGCTTATGCGGTAAAAGATGGTGTTTGGGTGAAGAGGTAGGTAGGCATATCTAAAAAACGTACAACGAAGTGTACAACGCTTTCTGGAAATGCCTATAAACTCGTTGGTGTTTTTAGGTTATTTTAGTTGTCTTCAGCTAGAGCGGGGTCAAAGTCAATGTCGTTAACATCTGTTTTAGTCTGAACATCTTCCTTAGCCAAGTCTTTCTCTTCTTTCTTGAGATCTAAGGCGGTGTTAACCTCATTCTTTAGCACCTCTCTTTCTGACTGTAGCTCTGCAAAGCTCTCTCTGATTTCAACTACCTCACTACTTACCTCGCCTATTCTGTCTGCCTTTTCTGTGAACTCCTCTACATTCTCAGTCAGACCCGACAGCTTACGCATTGCTCTGTTCTGAGGACTGTATTTTTCGGACATCTCTTCATAGGCATCTTCGTAAACCGCTCCAGCTTCCCTGAGAGCGTTACCTATCTTACCTGTATTAGTAGCCGAAGCCTCTGCGATGTTTCTAGCTGAATCAAACAGACTGAAGGTTAAATCAGCTAAGTTAGCAGCTGATTGGTAGACACGACTATAAGATGCCAGTTTAGCAGTGAGTGCTTCGTAGTTTCCAGCACCTAATATTCTTTGCATCATCTGAGTTAGTTTTTCACTGACTATCTGTTGGACGTCAAACGGTTTACCTTCCGAGTCTTTAAGCCCCATGGCTTGAAGCGTGACGGTAGCAACGTCAGCAAGACTGTTCCCCAATCCTCTAGACAGCATTACCCCGTTATGAATAACTACCGCTGTTGTAAGCGCATTGAGGATCTTGTCTCCGTGGGTAGCCTTCCAAGCGGTACTAGCGAATTTTTGTATTTTAGACAGACCATAATCGGCATGAGAAACTATGTCTCTTGTTGTCGTAGTAGTTGTATCTATTCTTCTAAGTAGAGGATCTTGTAGTAGCAAACCATTTAATAAGCCTGTAATATTTAGCAACCCTGGTGAACCTGGTGCTAAAGCTCTATTTGCACACGAACCAGCACAGTCATCTGTCGCGGTTTGATTGGGTGGCTTGACAGGGGGGATAATTGGCGGAGGGAATGGTTTAGGGTCGTTATCTGTAATTTTTTCTTGCTTAATCGAAGGGGGTGGAACAGGATTAGGAGTAAAAATAATAATATTGTTTTTAGGCTCGGGGTCGGGAGTCTTGGTAATTTTTACTGGTTTGGGGTCGGGAACTGGTGTAGGCGTTGGGTTTAATATTTCAGAAGGATTTACAGTAATCTTAATAATTTTTCCATCTGAATCCTTGGTCGTAATTCTCTTGATGTATTTTTTGCCAGGAACGAGATCGGGGTATTCATTCTTTTGTCCTTGTTTTTGTTCGATTATCTCTTTAGTGCCACCATTAATTTCTGGCTTTATTTCTGGCTTTGGCTCGGGGTCGGGTATAGGAACAGGTGTAGGAGTAGGTAATATGCCTGGCTTATTACTTATTGTCGGTAGAGGAATAAAATCAATCTGAGGATACTGGTTATTACCAAAGCTAGGCAGCTTACTAAATCCTGCAAATTGCCATTCTTTAGCTCCAAGCAGATCGATTAAGGCTAATCCTGCTGCAAACTGATTATTAGCTTTGGTTTTAATATCTTCTTGTATTTCGGGCTGAGGGATATTGTCAACTGTAATAAACCTTTGTCCCCATAGACCGCTAGTACCACCCAGGTAGATAGTTGTTATTACACCTAAAAAATCAACGACCTCAACATAATAATCAGCATTACGTTCACCTGCTGGTCTTGAATCGTATTTACCTGTGCTGGGATAGTAAACGTAGGTAAAAAATTTATTATCGGCTGGATAAGAGGCAATCCCTTTGTAGAATGCCTTTAATCGCCAAGACTGGATGCCGTTAAACCGATCTGAGTTGACCCTTACGTAGTCATTACCCCATGTCACCACGCCGTTATTAAGATTAGCTTCTCGATAAACAAAGCGATAATAGGTGTCACGCGACTGGGGATAGCTTTTTGTGCCTATTTTTTGCTGCTCGTCAATCTGCGTAATCCATTGAGGGATCGTTCCGTCGCTCAAGGGCTTGTTATTAAAGAAAAAATCAAGAAGAACTAAAGCAGGGATTCCTAGAAGCTTACCTACCCCCTTGAGCAACACAGGTGGTTTTGGTGGTTTGGGGATAGGACTTCTAAAGCTTTCGTAAATACTAGGGGGTTCAGTCGTGACGACAAATCTAGTTTGCCCCCCAGGTGTTTTGACAAATTTTGAATAAATGCCCATTAGTTTGCTTTGTAGGCTGCGGGTAGCTGAGTATTGCTAAACTCCAGTGCTTTCGTCCAAAGCTTTGCCGTATTGTCTTCTGCATAATCGGCTGCTACTTCCAGGCTCAATCTGCCAATAAACCTAATTTTTCCATCATCAGCCTGTACCAAAGCGGTTTGCGCTACCTTCTCGGCTGTCTGGTCGGCGATTTCAATGACTGCTAAAGTTGGATTTACTCTTCTCAATGCCATACACGACCACATAGCTAGGCGTTCTAAAGTATTGATTTGACTTGGAATATCGGTAGCAATGTTAATTTGAGTCATTATTTAGATATCTTTTGGGTGTAACTAAGGTTAGTATTCAAACAAGTACTAATGTATCATAGACAAAAGGTATTTTGTTTTCAAAGCAAGGTACAGGTAAGACTAGGTTAGCTAGTAAGTTTCCAAAAGACCTTTTACTTAATTTACTACTACTAATTCTTAAATAATCAATAGTATTTTTTAATATATTATTTTTATTCTGGGAGTCTAAGGAAGAAAGTAAAAGTGACTTAAAGCTATGAGTAGAAAAGGGTGGAGTATAACGGATATCTAGCGGGGTATTACTAGGGCTATTTTGGGCAGGTGAAAACTACTGGTTGCTATTTTGATTGTTTGGATTTATCATTGTCTTTGTGTAAAGAAAGTTGGTCTTGTTTAACAGGGCTTCTTTTTTTTTGCCTATTTATCGGAAACCGACTTTTCTTATTTTGTTTTCTACCTGATAGCAGTTATAAGCACCTTTTAAGCTGATAGCAGAGTGAATAGTGTTTTGATAGCTTCTAGCTCTTTCACCACTAGACCAGGATTTGTTTTTTTCTAACGTGGTTAATCCTCTACCAGTAAGTTGAATTAATTGGTTAAATTCCTCTTTACTTAGCTTCTCAAAAGTAAAACTTAACCAGTCTAAATGGTTATGAAATACGCAAAGAGATTTGTCTATAAAGTTATTATTTTGTAACTCATTACTAGCAGTAGGTACAGATGATTTGTTGGTTGTAGTAGGTGTAGTGTTTGGGATATCTAATCGGGTGTTACTAGCTAATTCTCCCAAGGGTGCTTTTAAATTGTTGCTATTTTGACTGGTATTTAAATGATGAAAGAGTCTGGTTTGTAACCATCCTCTTGGTAGCACTAGAAAGCTTTTGTTATCGAACTACAGTATCTTAAGAAACAATTAGATAGACAGATAAAAAAACAAAAGACAGATAAAAAGTTTAAAAACAAGAATCAGTAGTTATCCCTACGCGTTTTTAGAGCGTGCCTGTTTCTTATCACGTTTTTAGAGTGCGCATCTATTGGAACAACAGAAACTAAACAAAATATTAACACCTGAAATTAAAAGTTAGTATGAATATACCAATTAGAACAGGTGAGGAACGAACTTGTGAGTAAACCAGATGTTGAAATGTTTCAAAGTTACTGTAGAACTTACTTTAACAAGGCTATAAACAAGCACTTTAGAGACGTTGACGGTAGTGATGACGCTAGCCTTAGCACGGCTGCGCCAAGACAGCTAATTAAACGTATTTGTCTACATAAGGACACCGATACAATGACTCTTACGTTAGCCAGGATGTTAACCTGGTGGGTAGAAGCGGGAAACTTATTAGATGAATACGTTTACGGTATTCCTAGCACTGACTTTGAGATTTCTAATACCTACTATCCACAGGTAAAGCTTCACTTTAGAGAGGACAAATATGAGGCTTCCGATAATGAAAGAAGACCAGCTAGGAGCGAGGTAAGTTTTAGGTGGAGAGAAGAAGATTATACGACAACAAATATTAATCGACTGGCTTTAAAAATACTAAATGATTTTGCTAGACCTGTTTTTTTCTACAGAAAAGGCAGACAGTTGTGGAGTTATGCAGACAAACAGAAAGGTTACTTTTTTAGCGTCACTACAGATGACGAAACGGACGCCAAGAAAATAATCGAGCAGGCAATTAGGATACAAGATGACAGCGAACCAGACTGGGATAATTTTCTCAGATACCACGAAGACAAAAAAAATTACAATGTACCTGGAACAGTACGAGTCATGGGCGATGTAGTCAGGAAGCCAAAACGAAGACCCGTAGCCACAGTTAAATTTGCTTATGCAGAATTATTTATTCCAGGATTGACTCAACCGCTTATTTTAGTAGACAGAACGGGGACAAAAGCAAGAACGATCGAGGTTGCTTAAAAAAGTGTGCGCCCTTAAAGGTCGATTCTCTAATCAGTTGCCAGTCAAATCATTTTCATTCAAAGACAGATAGGTTAGAAACAAAGTGTAAATATATAAAAATAGCAATAATTAGATATGGCTAGAAGATTTAGTAGATTAAAATATGCCTTGACCACTTTGCGTACTCCCAACTCAAACGCCCCCACTCCCGATGCCCCTGCTAATACAATTGCCAGAAACTTTCAAGACTTTGCTTCTGGGAAAACTAAGTTAGTTTATTCCAGAGACGATAATAGCAATCCTGGTGAAATTTTAAAAACAGGCATTTTACCTTTTTTCTTCGGTGGAAACCCTGCGAATGGTGCAATCGTAGCACTTTCAAAACGAGCAGATGAGAAAGCGACTCTGGACTCTGTACAAAGTGCTTGTAATCATGTTACTTACGACCCAGAAAGTCAAACCAAGATACAGGGCTTTAAACCTGCGCAGGTAACTGTATTTGATTACGGAACAGGTTCGGCATCACCAACTAGTCAAATTACGGGCATTAAATACAGCAAGAGAATCGGCAATTCTTTTACCTTCCCGTATGGTGCATCGGCAACAGAAAAAGCAGAAAACAAAGTTAGAGGGGATATACTTATTGCTGTCGAAGCACTTACGACTGCTTCAGCTAGTTTTCATTCTGAGAAGTATTAAAAATGCTTGATAGGGCAATAGAGCTAATTATCCCTGGTGGTAGTACTAGGGATATGAACGACAGTGATCTAGACAGATTAATGGACACCTATGCCATAGTCGAAGTAGCCAAGGACGATTTTTTGGCTCAGAAAATTAGCTTTCAGGAGTACATCGATTTACTTGAAACCGCTCAAGTGAACATCGACGGCTATCTAGAAACTATTGAAGGCAATCTAGAAGAAATGAAATTGGTATAGCCAGTTATGCCAGCAGGACAAGACTTAATATTTTTTGATAACTCTGAAGATTGGAGGATTGTAGCCGATGCTAGTAGAACAGCTACTATTATCAATGAAAATTCTCATACCCCTATACCTCCTATCGACCTTGGCGTTAGCCTTTTTTCTGACTATATTGCTGTCGTAGCTACAACAGGCTCGGGCAAACCTAGCTGGCAGTTTGCAGGAGATATCAGGCAAGTTTACAATTTTGTACCTGGTGGTAATAGCCCCGTAACGAGTGTTCTTCAAAGTCTTCCGACCCGCTTGTTTATTAACAAGCTACAGATAGTCGAAACAAACCGCATTAGTACCGATAGGTTTAGGCTTAGGTATACACCGCCGTTTTGGTTTAAAGATGTGGCTATCAGGGTTTACGAATATACAGGTGACACGCTTAACTTCGTCGAGGATGCTTTGTTCGGCATTGGTAATGTGCTAGGCATCGATCCAAATCAACCCAGTGGTTTGATTGAGGCACAACTAACGGTAATTGAGGAATTGATAACGGATAAATTTAGGGAACTAAGCGAGAGGGAAACTTCCCAGATACAGCTTGATGACTTTAGAGAAACGCAGCTTAATACTCGGATTAGTCAAACAGACGCAGGATTATATACCTTGGCTGAGGGATTAGCTGCGCTATTGCCACCAGACCAAGGACAGGCTTTAAGACAAGTGATTGGCAGCAGACTACAAATAGATTTAGGGTTTTTATAATGGAAAGTTCGATTAAAAAAGATATTATTCTCAATGGCACTGACTCGATTGCTGTATTTAAAGAAGATGGGTTGGTTTACAGAGCTAAGGAGTTGGAAAGCTATACGCCGATAGTGTTTTATGACTTGAAAGCAAACAAACAACACCAGTTTGACTTAAAAGATATTTTGGGCAAGGAGTACTTGGTAGTAGCAGCAGGTAGCGACGTTGAATCTGATGATGACTTTATTAGTGTTTCTGATATAGACGCCAATAACGCAGGTTATGCAAGTTGTTATTTTTCAATTGTGAGGCTAGAAAAGAGAGTATTTTGTCGCTCTCTACTGCCTACTAAAGAATTTATCGACCAAAACTTTATTACTTTAACTCCAGGGGATACGGTACTAATTTCTCCATTAGCTAACTTGAATTCGTTAACACTTTACTGTGTACCTATCTATCTAGAAAAAACAATAACAGTATCAGGAGTAATAATAAATGAACCTGTCGATCAAGGAGATGCGGGAACGGGCGATGGCAGCGATAACAAGTAGAACATCTGATGACGAATGCCTGAGTGTTGATTACCTAATCGATACCGAAGCAAGAAAAGTTTTAAACCTCCCCCCTAGACCTAAAGGAGCTTTGCCTTATGTTGGCTGGATGACACAGCCTGATGAAAAAACGATTAAACCTAATAAGACTTCGCAGATTGGCGTAAGCCTGATCAAGAAGTGGGAAGGCTTAAGAACCAATGCTTATCTTTGTCCCGCTGGTGTCTGGACTATTGGTTATGGACACACTAAGGGAGTAAAGCAAGGACAGATGATTAGTCACCTTGAAGCTGAAAACCTTCTTATAGAGGACTTGAGAATTTACGAACAAGCTGTACTCAGGCTTGTAGACGTGCCTTTAAATCAGAATCAGTTTGATGCCTTAGTTAGCTTTACCTTTAACGTAGGTATTGATGCGTTTAGTGAATCTACTTTGCTTAAACTACTTAATCAAAAAGACTATCAAAGAGCGTTTAATGAGTTTAGTCGTTGGACTAGAGCAGGAGGAAAACTTTTGCCTGGTTTGGTTAACCGCAGAAAAGACGAATGCAATTTATTTATAAAACAATGATTACTAAAGGTTTTACTCGACTGCCTCCATTAAGCTTGAATTTGCTTTCTGGGGGTGTTTTTGTGTTTATTGTCTGTTTGGGGATACGAGTTGCTCGTGCGCCTGAAGTCGGCTTAAAGGTAGCGAATACTCAACTAATCATTGGCAGCAGTGCGAACAAACTTACAGAAGTAGCAGCTAAGCTAGATAGTCAGGCCGAGATTATTAGGCAAAAAGACGAGGCTTACGAGAAGCTAAGAAAGGTTTACGAGGAGTCTTTAAAAGGACAGGAAGGGTACGGAAGATTACAGGGAGCGATAGAAGAGATTCAGGAATTGCCAGAGGTAGAAAATACAGAAGAGATAAAAACAGAAATATCAGCTACTAAGAAAATTATTAAGCAGGTAACTAGTGAGTAGATGTATATCTGAAAAACGTTGAACGATGTGTTGAACGCTTTTAGAAGATGTTCTTAGAAGAGAGAACAAGTAAAGTTTTTATATAAGTGATTATTTCCCTGTGGCTACGCCCACCCACCCCTAGTATATTTCCCTTGGAGCGAAGCGGAATAGGGTTATTAATATAATTGCTTTTAAAAACACTAACGTCAATAGTTATGTAATTATTATTTACAATAAAAACAATATTTTTAATTATTTAAAAAATAAGCCAATTTTTAGCTAAAATTTCCGTATTTTTCCTGATGCGAGTCAAAAAAAAAACGATAGTAGATTAAGTTTAAAAAGTCAAATCTACTTACCTTTGATTCAAAGCTCTGAGAGATTGCCTTTAAAGCTTTAGCTAACAATTCAATAAGAAAACTATGCCTGAAATAGAGACTATTACCTGGCGAGAAATGACGGGTAATAAGTTTATCAAAGCTTTGCACCCCGCTATGGTTAGCGAGGCTGGATACGAGTGTAATAAAAGTATTCGACGTATTGGCGATCCAGTACCGACCATGTTTAAAGTTATTTACGACCGTCAATATGTAATCAATTACATAGGAAAAGGAATCTGCAAAACACTTTTTGTTTTAGGCAAAGAAGGGGTGCTAGATCTTGTTGACGAAGCTTGGGATAATTACTACGGGGTTCTAGACAACAAGAGGCGCTCTTACGAGGAATCTGCTTAATGCCAGCGAGACCAAAATATAAAGCCGTGCCTGTTTTTTGGAATACAGAACTCTGTTCTGTCCTTGACTCTAGGAATTTAGAAATATATCGAGTAAAAGGCAAGCTAAAACTCCCTGAGCATATCTGGAGGTTTGATTCCCAGCATGAGTTTAAAACATATCTAGAGTTATGCAGAATGTACGGCGAAAACAGGATAATTAGACAGTTACCAGTATCAATACTAAAGCCTAGTTATTGTTATCCAAGAGGGAAAACATGGAAAGTCGATTTTGCCATTTCTGATAATTCTCAACCTAACAAACCTTTGCTTTTTGTAGAGGCAAAAGGTGCATTCTTAACAGAATTTGCTCTTATCTTAGGAATCTTAGAAGAACTTCGGTTTAATATTTTCCGCAGGCTTAGAATTGTCTTTCCTGAAAAGCTACCAGTTGAAAACAAGATGGTTAAAACACTGCTTGAGTCCGACTTCAAAAAAAATCTGCTGACCTTAAAAGAGTTAGGAAAATTAAAAATATTACGATGACACCAATAGAATCACCTTACGATGTTCGACTCGTTACTTTAATCGGCTTGGCTATAAACGCGGTTGAAACACTAGCACTAGAACAGAACAAAAATCCAGAACAGCTTGTAGCCGAGCTGTTGTATGTGACAAATAAAAGGCTGCACGAAATAGGGGAAGAAGATTATTTCAAGAAGTTGTCTTCTTTCTACCCTATTCTCTCTGAGGCAATCTACTAATTATTTCAACGCAAACATATATCGAGAACAGTAATGACAGTAAAGTATTTAGACCCCTACAAAGACGACCTCTATGGCAAACTCAAAGGAGACAAAGCAGAAACATATTTCAAAGTTACCTTTGATGAAGCTAAAGTATACCCTACGAATGATGCTTACATTATCGCTGCTTTTGTCACTAGTTATTCTGGCATCGTCAGAAGCTTCAAAGCAAGTGAAGTACTCGTGCCTGGATTATGCGCCATACCTATCTACGGACAAGAATACGAAATAAGAGAAAAAGATGCTAACGGCAATTGGCAGGGTATCAAGTATCAACCGTCGGTTTTTGAAAAGGCTTTGTACGAATATATCAAAACAAACGAAGCCTTTTTTATCCCTCCTTCTGGTGGTATCAAAGGAGAACTTGCTTTTATTCCTAACGGGATATGTGCATCGATGGACAGGGCTAGCCTGGAGGCACTGGTAGCAACCAACGCCAAAACTGAGGTCATCGATCTTAGCGGTAAGTTACCGCAATATACTCCACCGTCGAACGGTGGTTTTAAGAAGAATGGTGGGGATAGCAAAGGAGCTTCGATAGAAGAGAAACTAGCTTTTCTTAAAAAGCAGATGACTGCGGATATCAAAGACACTAGCTATACCGAGGAAGATTCCTTGGCTACTCTGACAAGACGAGTTCACACAGAGAACGAAGACTGCGAAGGCTTTTCCGATATCTACTTTGAGATGTTAATGGCAATTATCAGATAACTATGGCTTACGATTACTCAACCTTGTTTGTGTCTGAGGACGGCATAAGCGACACCTGGAGGGAAATTTATAGTGACAATTTGACTCTTCCTGGAAACTTGCTAAACATCCTCAAGCAAACAATATTTCTGCCTCATGACTTTTACGATATTATCGCTACTTACTTTATGCTCCCTTCTGCTTTGTGTAAGATTGTTCCTTATTTGTTCCTCAACGGACAATCGGGAAGTGGCAAATCAACGCTTGCTAAACTGGCTAGTTGTCTACACGGTGTTCCTATTAACTCTAGTAGTGATACTTTTGCTGGCATAAGAAACAGCTTAGAAGAAAGAAGGACTGCCTGGGCGGAAGTGCCAGTAGCAGAAGGAGAAAATCAATCTCCTTACAAGACAGTCGAAAGAAATACCTGCATGGTCTGGGATGACGTTAGTGCTAACACCTTTACCACTAGTCCAGAGCTGTACAATATGTTTAAGTTTGGGTATGACAAAAGTACAGATAAGATTGTTGTCTCGTCTAAAGAAACAGGAGTCAATATAGAGTTTAGGTGCTTTTGTCCTAAAGTGTTTTCTAGCATCTCACCTCTGCATCTAGACGATCGCTTTAAAGAACTAAGGAGGCGACTGATAGTAATCCCTTGTAGTCGCGTAGAGGAACTTTCAGACAATCGTAAGATCGAGTTAGGGATAACCGATGATAACTGGCAAAGTGCGTTACTGGATATATCTGCTTATAGCTGGAAAGGGTTCTCTAAGCTATATGATGAGTTTTGGGACATCGACGTAGCTAGTACTTTTGTTACTGCTAGGCGTATTTTAAGCAAGTCAGTAAAAGGACTAGGTTCTCAACAAAGAACTATTAGCCTTGACATGATGGCTTGTGGGATTGCCACTGGTATCTGGTCAGACGACACGGAAGCAGTTAACAGGATGAGAGATTATTGGTTTTGGTTTAAAAGGGAAACCGAAAAGAGCGCGGGGTTAAGTAGTCTGCTTAGAGATTTTGTAGCTACTGAAACCAAGAATGCCTTGAACGCCAACATGGAACTGATACTCTATACAGCTCAAATACGCGGTCAAGTAGATATGTGGGTACAGCAAGGTTGGTTGTTTGAAGCTCCTAAGCCAAGAGACACTAAAGAGTGTTTGCTTGATTTGGGATTGAGATTGCAAAAAGGTAAATGGACTAAAGGATAAGGAGATTATGGGAATTACGGACAAGGAACTAGAAATTGTCGTCCTGGCATTGAATCAAGCGATAGACAATACCAACTATTTCATTGAATCATATATAGATGGAGACGAAGCTGGAATTAGGCGAAATCTAGAAGTACAAAACATAATGTACTGTGCTATGTGTGAGTTTACTGATTTTGTAAGGCTGGCTAAAAAAATAGATAGTTATTTTTTGTTCAAAGGAGACAAAAGAATAAATCACAAACTAGTAGTAGATTGGGAATGCCAACTGCATCATTTACACAGCGTAATCAACTCTATACAAAGTGGAGAGACAAAAAGAAAAACTAGACGGAGTTAGTTTTTGGGAACTTAAGCACGCGATAGATGACGAAGTAGCTATTTTAGGCTGGTCTACTACAGCCTGCATATCTGTCATCAAGAAACGCTATGAGAAGCGTTCTAGGTTGCTTTTAAGCGATGAACAGCTTGAAGACCTGTTAACGTACCTACGTCTTTTAAATTCTGGTGGTGATACTCAAAAATTACTCACTAAGAAGGAAAAGCGTAAGAAGCGTAGGCGTAAGTAAAAAACGTACAACGAAGTGTACAACGCTCTAGAAATATACAAACACTAAAGGAGGCTCATGAGAAAAAGAAATAGGCTACACAAAGGGTTTTCGCTGGATATCGAAACAATAGAAGCAATAAAAATAAAGTCCATTGAAGAAAAGGACAACGATAGTAGAGCTTTAGATGTAATCGTACGTGAGTGGAGGGAGTTTGAACAGAGACAAAAATACGCCGAGCAAAACCGCACTTTCAATGACGAGGAATTGCTCAAAAAAGTATCATCTCTTTGGAGGCGCTCTTTTGAGCTTTATGACGAGATCTCAGATCTAAGGTCAGAAATCAACACTAATGTCTGGGAGACTAAGGAGGAAGAGGCTATATAGCCTCTATTGTACATTGTTTGGTTCTAACTCAACTAACTAACTTTTTTGGCTTTGAGATACCGTCAAACCAACGCTTATAGCAAAAAATCAGAGCAGATTGAGTGATTTTAAGTAAGTTAAATAAATTGTACGTATTGGAGGAATTTTATGGGTATGAAAAATTTTGAGCCTAGAACATTTATGATGTCAGAAGAAGCTCGAGCAATAATAAACGGCGTTTCTATAGACAAAAAAATAGGTAATGCAAGGGCACTAGATTTGATAATAGAAGAATGGTTTGACTACCAGGAGAAAAAGCACTTAGAAAACAAATCAAATAATCTTGATTTTAAAGAGTCAAAAGAAAGGTTGATTTATCTAGAAAAGATGGTGGATAAGATTCTAGATAAGCTAGAAAACGATCGAAAATAGACTAATAGAGGTAAGGGAAAATAGAAATAATCCACTACTTCCCTAACAGGATGTGCATTAAGCTTAAATCTCATTCTCGTGCGAGTAGAGGTTAGGATAAATTTCAGATACTAGATTTGACATAATGACGGAGTTGTGATATTTTGCAACCCGTCATTTTTTTGTGCTTATCTAACCGCTCGATAAATTGGGGTACATAAGTACTCGTTGCACTCGTCCTCGTCCTACTGCTATATTCATTTTTGAGTAAGTTTTGAGTAAATGCCTGCTTGTTACGCAGGAGGTTAAGGTGGGAAGTCTATAAGGTGAGTGCATTTAGCACGAACGGGACTGACGGGACTCGAACCCGCGACCTCCTGCGTGACAGGCAGGCATTCTAACCAGCTGAACTACAGTCCCACAAAATGTTTCGAGAATTCAGAAGACACTTCTTAAATTGCCACAAAATATATAGTAGCATATTAAATAGAAATATCAAGCATAAAAAATGAGCTTAAAAGAGAAAACTTGTTATTTTATAATGCTCACCGCTATCAAAATTTAAGACACATCTGAGTCATGGTAATTTATCTTCAATAGAAAGGACATCTTGGTAACATAGCTTTACATTAAGTTGCTAGTAAGAACATTTTGTAGTAAAACAAGAAACTGTTATTAGTTATTAACTGTATATTTCTTTGAAATTACAAATATATAACTTTAAGTTATATGGAAAAATCTTGGCAGAAAAAGTAATAATTTGAATGTATTTTATGAGAAATAGTAACTGCCAGTGCTAATTCTGATAGTCAATTTACTATTAAAGTTAATTAATTATCAATATTGTAATTTCCTGTTAGAAAAAAGATTAATCGGATAGTATCTAAAAATCATTAAGTATATATAATATTATCTTTAATATTCATGTAAAATATTGTGTCCCACTCAAAAGATAAAGTACTCTTAGGTGCAGTTTTACAGCAGGCTGGTCTAGTATCTGATGATCAAGTCAAAACAGCTCTCATTCAACAAAAGCAAACTGGCAACAACTTAAGAATCGGCGAAATTTTGGCTTCTCAGGGACGTATTGACCCAAAAACGGCAGATTTTTTTGCAGAACGCTGGTCAACTGTGACTAAAGATAAAGCAAAGCAACCTATAGGTCAATATTTAAAGCAAGCTGCGCTGTTAAACGAACAGCAAATTCAAGAAATCTTAAAGGAGCAACAGCAAACTAAACTAAAGTTTGGCGAGATGGCGATCGCTAAAGGCTGGCTAAAACCCGCAACGGTCAATTTTTTTGTAAAATACCTTACTTCTCAGTCTAAATCTAGCTTACCAACTAAGCAGTCAGTCTTTGCTAACTCTTTAGATTCTTCGCAAAAAGTTCACCAAGAATTTCTAAAAATTAAGCTGAGATTGCTCAATTTAGAAAATCAAGATGTTTATTCAGAAAAAGCTTTAGACGCGGTACTTTTATGGACTGGAGGACATTCTCCTCTAACTCAAAGGTTATTTGAATTTATATCTCAAGAAAATATTATTAAGGGCAAAGAAAAAGAGCAGATTGATTATTTAATTAAAGATAAAGTATTAAATAATTTGCAAGATAAAAATCTCATTAATCATTTTGAAACTATCAGAAAACGCTTACTTCATAATCAACAGTGTGAGCCAAAAAGTCTGCTGCGACTTTATCAACAAGTATTAAAAGACAAAGTATTTACTGATGAAAGTAAGGAACAGCAAGAGCTATTAAAAACTGGTTTAGTAATTAAGCAGCAAGACAAACTAGCCGTAGCCAACCCAATTTATCAATCTTTGTTTAGTCTGGTTTGGATAGAAAAAAAATTAAACAGCTTAGACAAGCAAGACACATCTGCATTTACCATTGTTCCTGAAGTCTTAGTAGTGGCGTCACCTGAACCTGCTCAAAAGCAAAATAGATTAGCCAAAACTAGAAATATGTTGCTTTTATTAGCTTTTATTGCTCTATTGTCTGTGTTTTTAAACAATATGTTTAGGCGTATGACGGTTAGATCGGCGTTCGATCAAGGCAATGCTTTACTACAGCAAAAATCCTTTGAACAAGCGTTAGAAAAGTACAATGAACTGCTCAAGACTGACAGTAATTATTTTCAAGCTTGGACTAATCGAGGTTATGCTTTGGCAGGGATGCAGCAATACGAAGAAATGCAGAAATCTTGTTCTACTGCAACTATAATCAAGCCGACGGCTGTATATGCTTGGAATTGCTTAGGAGAAGCACTACATAATCTTAAAAGACCGCAAGAAGCAATAGTAGCTTTTAATAAGGCGATCGCTTTATCACCTAGCGATCCTATCTTGCTAATCAACAAAAGCGAATCTCTCAAAGCCATGGGAAAACAAGCAGAATCCCTGGCGGTGACCAAAAAGGCAATTCAAGTTTTAGAAGAAAAAGAATCAGTTGAAGGCAAAGAAGCTGTAAGTAGCGAATTTGCTGTAGCGTTAACTTTTTTGGGTAATGGCTATCGACAAAAAAAACAGTATCAGAAAGCTTTCGAGAGCTACAATCGCGCTCTACAATATTCCTCAGATTATTTTCCTGCTCGTCTAGGCAAAGGAATTTCCCTCAATCAAGCACAACAGTTTCAACAAGCTCAAAATGAATTTAGAGCTATTCTAAACAATAGCCAATTAGAAGATAGCAATAAAGCTCAAGCTTGGTTTTATCTGGGTAAAACCTTGTGCGCTTCCGAGCAAGAGGCTGCTGGAGTTGCTGCTTTTGACCAAGCTATAAAACTTCAACCTAGCTATGAGGCAGCTAAAATAGCCCAACGGCAGTGTAATTAATCATTTATTAAAAAGGCCACCAACTCTGCCTTAAATCGGTATAGATACGGCTAACTGTTCGAGAAGAAGGGACTTGTGAACCTTTAAAATCTTTTCCCAGCATATCGTACAAAAGCTCTGTAGGACTGACAGGCTTGCTGAGGGAAAATAGAATTTGGCTACTGTAGCTATCACATCTTAAACCTCTTCTAGAAACTGCACAGACTACTGGCTGTTTATTAATGGTATCGCTGGCTAAATAGTTCATTTTACCCTGACTGTAAATAGCATCTAACTTTTGAGCAGTACTATTACAATTTAGCGAAGCTTCTTGAGGTGAAAAATATTGCGGTAAAAAAGATAATATCGGTGTGACTTGAGAACGAGCTTGGTTAGAGAATGTGGCAACTACTGTAGGAGTAGAAGTTTGGCGATCGCAACTTACTTTTAACGTGTTGGCTGTTTCTCCTCGCCCCGCAAATGAAATTACTGCTGCTATAGCTAATGTTGGAAAGGCTACTAACTTTGCCCAAATATTTAAATTTTTCATAGTTGCTTTCTTATCTAAGATACTCTAGAAAATACTGAATATTTTTAGATATTGCAGTAATAAATTATATTAGTTACTACAGTGAAGTAGTAATTGATTGTAGCAAAAAAAGTATTTTAAAAGTAATCTAAGTAACCTAATTTAAAGTAACTTAATTGAGAATCCTGCCAGCACATCTTTGACAATAATTGAATTTAAAAGGTTACAGACTGCTGAAGTTGCTGTTTACATCGCTAATATTTATTACATTTTTCTCCCATCTGTATATTTTGCTGGCTTTAAATGATACTTAATCATATAGAAATAGTAATTAGTCCAGCAAATTATTTAAGTAACTCCTAAGAAACAAATTAATCGGTTGAGACTGGGAAAGCGTACCGCCCTAATCTGCGGACGAGTGCGAAAAGCGAAACAGTTCGTTGCGGGTCTGCGACTTGAGGCTTCATACGCAAGAAAGGGGTACTAGTTGCGGCTAAAGCCTTACTCGCATCTAGTCTTTGCTGCTTCTCATTTTCTAATCTTTGCAAACCAACAAAATCGCTTAATATCAGTTAAGTGAGACTAAAGTTAGTTGTTTAGTCACAGATTAGTCCGCCACGTTTGATATAAACGGTCAAACCCATTGTTCATATTATTTAACCTGAAATGAATCGTTTTTTAACTACCAGCAGTATTTTGGGATGTTTGTTCTTTAGTTATGTCAATCCTGTTAAAGCTCAAGTTCAAAGTGATAACAGCGTTGGCACAGAGGTTAACCAAACCGATAATGTCTCAGAGATTACGGGAGGAACTACTAAAGGTGAAAATTTATTTCATAGCTTTCAAGAATTTTCCCTCACTTCGACAGGTACGGCTTTTTTTAATAATGCTGTCAATATTAAAAATATTATTGGTCGAGTTACAGGTGGTACTGTTTCAAACATTGATGGCTTAATTAAAGCCAATGGAAACTCTAACCTAATTTTAATTAATCCTAATGGCATTAACTTCGGAGCCAATGCTCGTTTAGATATTGGTGGCTCTTTTTTAGGTAGCACTGCTAATAGCATTATTTTTGAGGACGGCACAGTATTTAGCGCGAATGATTCCCAGTCACCTTTGTTAACAGTAAGTGTACCCATTGGTTTACAGCTAGGGCAAAATTCAGGGGCAATTAATGTCCAGGGAACAGGAAATAATCTCAGCTTGGAGAATCCGATCTTCTTCCCGTTTAATAGAGGAGAGGTAACAGGATTAAAATTACAGTCGGGAAAAACTCTGGGCTTGGTTGGAGGGGATATTACCTTTACAGGTGGGGCTGTAGCTTCTGAGTCAGGAAGAATTGAATTAGGTAGTGTCGCTGAGGGAATAGTTAATCTTGATTTTGGGTCACAAAATTTCTCCCTAAGCTATGAAAATGTATCGGCGTTTAAGGATATTAATCTAACCCAACAGGCTTTAGTGGATGCTAGTGGAAAAGATAGTGGCTCAATTCACCTACAGGGTGATGCAGTTAACGTCAATGATGGTTCTGTTGTATTGATTCAAAATCAAGGGGAGAGAGTATCAGGTAACTTAACGGTTGATGCAGCTAAATCTTTATCCATTAATGGCACTAGTAAAGACAGCTTTGTTAGTAGCGGTTTGTTTACCGAAGCATTGGCTAGTGGGAATGGAGGAGCAATTTCTGTTAACACTCCTAAGTTAGAAGTTACAGGGGGAGCAAGTATTATTGCTTCAAGTTTTGGTGCAGCAGCATCAGGCAACTTAACACTCAATATTGCTGATGATTTTCAAGTAGTCGGATTTGCTCAGATAAATCCTAATAAATTTAGCACTGTTTCGGCTCAAGCTTATGGTGTGGGAAATGCAGGTTCAATAGACATAACAACTGGAAATTTTACAGCTTTGGGCGGAGGAAATGTAGCCTCTGTAACGGGAGGTTCGGGTACTGGCTCTGGAGGAAATATCAATGTTAATGCCTCAGACTCAATTAAACTGATTGGCATTAACCCCATTGCTTTTGCCCCTAGCCAAATAACAGCAGGCAGTGGCGGAGCGGGAAATGCAGGAAATGTCTCGTTGGAGACGAAAAATTTAATAGTTCAAGATGGAGGGAGAGTAGATGCGTCCGCTACGGCTTCAGGTAATGCAGGGAATTTAACTATTAATGCTTCAGATTCTATTGAAGTAACGGGAACAGTTCCAGATTCTCTTAACCCTAGTTTGATTATTGCCTCAGCTAACATCCTCGACCCTGAACTACGACAGTTTCTTGGTTTACCAGATCGACCTAGCGGTAACTCTGGCAGTGTAACTATTAACACTCCTCAACTGCAAGTTAAGAATGGTGGACAGTTAACGGTTCGTAATGATGGAACGGGAAATGCTGGCAATTTAGCCGTTAAAGCCAATTCAATCAATTTAAGCAATGGTGGAGGAATCAGCGCGGCGATTGAGGGAGGAACAGGAGGCACAATTAATCTAGAAGTAGCTGACTCAATCAACCTAACTAGTGGTAGTCAAATACAAAGTGATAACTTTGGTGCTGGTGATGGGGGCGAAATTACAATTGCTGCTAACTCTTTAAATATAAGCGATCGCGCCTACATTACCACTACGAGCTTTGGTTCAGGAAATGGAGGCGATATTTCTTTAAATATTGCCGAATCTTTTAATATTAAAGGTCAAGGATTTGAGCAGTTTCAACAAGCCTTTCAAGCATCTGTTTTAAATGGTTCACTAAAACCAGGCACTAGAGGTACAGGAATATTCATTGGCACTGCTGCTGATGGCATGGGAGGAAATCTACAAATTGATACCAATTCTTTAAGTCTTACGGATGGAGCAATTGTCTTTAGTCCTATCTTTGCCAGTGGTAATGGCGGAGATATTACTGTAAATGCTGCTGATATTGAAATAGTTGGTTCGGCATTATCGAGTGTGGCACTGGCAAATAGTTCCAATCTTGGTTCAGGGGGAAATATTGCCGTGGATACAGAACGGTTAACGATCAAAGAGGGAGGAGCAATCAGTAATGCTACTTTTGGTAATGCTAATGCTGGCGGTATAAATATCAATGCAGCCGAAATGATCGACTTAAAAAATACCCCTGATAACGCCCTGATATTTACAGGAATTTATGCCAATACCAGTATTGGCGATGGTAAAGGAGGTGATATCAACTTAAAAACTGCCAACTTATTCATCAACGATGCTTTGGTCACCAGCACCACAGGAGCATTTGTGGGTGGAAATTTAAATCTTGCAGCTAAAGGCGAGAGTGGAAATATTTTAATTCAAGTGGATGACACAATTAAAATTGCAGGTATCTCAACCGACCCCAGATTTGTCAGCGGCATTTTTACCAGTTCTTTTAACAGCGGTACGGCAGGTAATATTGAGATTTTTACTGGCAACTTGTCCCTTGGCGATGGTTCAGAAATAGCTGCTACAACTGTAGGTTCAGGAAATGGAGGAAATTTAACGATTAATGCCAAAGATTCGATTGAACTAACTGGCGCAACTACTATAAGCAATCTACAAAGAGGCGGTTTAATCGCAGCTTCTGGAAGAGCAGCTTTTCCAGAATTTGAAGCAAGTGGTGATTCAGGTGATATTAATCTTACTGCTAAGGAATTGACTATTCAAGGTGGAGCAGGCATTGATGCTCAAAGTTTGGGAACTGGAAGTGCAGGAAATTTAAATATTGAAGTTGAAGATTCCATTTTACTTGATGACCGGGGGACAATTTCTGCTGCCACCAGCACTGGCAAAGGAGGCAACATTAATATTGATGCTGGCAATATTTTTTGGAAAGGAAACAGTACTACAACCGCCGCTGGTGATGCCGACGGTGGCAATATCAGTATTAAAGGCAGAAATCTGGTTGTTTTAGAAGCAAGTAAATTAGCTGCCGATGCCAACACTGGCAAAGGGGGCAATATTAATATTGATGCTCAAGGACTATTTATTTGTGATGAATGCGTTGTGAGTGCTAGTTCTAGGCTCGGTATCGATGGCATAGTCAACATTAATACTTTAGAACCTAATCCCAATTTAGAAATTGTCAACGTTCCCATTAAGCTAAAGCAGCCAGAAGAGGCAGTAGCACAAGCTTGCTCAGGAGAACAAAAGCCGAATGCCAGCCAGCTTACCATTAGTGGTCGAGGAGGCTTGCCCAATCGTCCCAATGACACTCTAAGTAGCGAGTCTATTGTCAGCGTTGGTCTACCTCAAAATCAAGCTCAGACAGATCGAAATAAAAACCTAGAATCCTCTAGTAAGTTGCCTGCTCCTGCTCACAACTGGTATGTAAACAGTAAGGGGGTAGTAGTTTTAACTGCTCAGTCTACGGCTACTACTAATAATTCACAGTTTAATTCATCTGACTGTCATGTTCGCTGAGTCACGGTCGGCTAGACCGAAAGTCAATTTGTATCAGCCTCAAAAAGCTCCTAAATCTCTAATTAGTTTGGATCATGATGAATTTAGAGTGGGGGTTAAACATCAACTCAAGATAACTCAATGGGAGCTTTTACTATATCGAGCTTTAATTTTTGGCTTTGGTTCTTCTGTGGCGTATCAAGGTCGAGGTATTAAAAAGCTAGCAAGACTATTGGCTTATGGCTTGTTTTTTTTGTTAGCTATGGCTCGTTATCCCGTTGCTGTTTTTGCTCAGTCTATAGTGCCTCTACCTCCCGATCGCCCTCGTCCGCCTCAACCTAAACCCTTACCCCCAAATTCTAATCCTTTAAACGAATTCAATGCTCCTCCTCTACCTGGATCTGTCTTAGATATTCCTGGGACGATCGTGGTGGAGAAGTTTAAGTTTGTGGGGAGTACGGTATTTAGCCAGGCAGAATTAAAGGCGGCGATCGCGCCTTTTACCGATAAACCTATTTCCTTTGCCCAACTAGTACAGGCAGCAAACGCTATCACCCAGCTATATGTTAAAAAAGGCTATATCACCTCTGGGGCTTATGTTCCCGAACAAAATTTAAGCTCTGGAGTGGTGCAAATTCAGGTAGTGGAGGGTCGTTTAGCAGATATTGAGGTAGATATCCTGAAGGGCAGATTGAGTGAAAGCTACATTCGCGATCGCCTAACTTCTAAGATTGCCACGCCCCTAAATATTAATAAACTGCAAGAAGCTCTCCAATTACTACAGCTTAATCCTCTAATTGAGAGCCTGAACGCAGAATTATCGGCGGGTATTGAACCAGGGACTAATTCCTTGACCGTATCGGTGACGGGGGCAGATACCTTTAGTGTAGCAACCAGGCTCAATAATAATCGCAATCCTAGTATTGGTAGCTTTGAGCGAGGTATCAACCTAGAAGAAGCCAACTTATTCGGCATTGGCGATCGCTTTTTTGTGGGTTACAACAACACCGATGGGAGTAACGAATACCGAGGCAGCTATACTCTACCTATAAACGCTAGTGATGGTTCTCTCAACTTTAATGTTCGTTTGGGCGACAACCAAATAGTCGAATCTCCCTTTGATGAAGCAGATATTCAGATCAATTCTAATAACTATGATTTAACTTGGCGACAACCCATATTTCAAAAAGCTAATGCTCAGCTCAGTCAAGAATTGGCACTCAACTTTACAGCATCAAGACGAGAAAGTCAGACTACTATTCAAGGCGTTTCTGAAGGTATCTCTCCAGGGGCAGATAGCAAGGGCAGAATTAATACTTCTACTCTCAGTTTTGGTCAAGAATGGTTACAGCGCAATCGCCAACAGGTAATTGCTGCCCGTTCGCAATTTACTTTAGGTGTGGATGCCCTTGGCGCAACAATTAAGCAGGAAGAACCTGACGGTCAGTTCTTTAGCTGGCGAGGACAGCTATCCTATTTACGGCTATTAAGTACTCCTAAAGGCGATCCTGCTATAGGTTCGACAATTTTATTACGCTCAGAACTACAGTTAGCAGCAGATCCTTTAATCTCTACGGAACAATTTAGCTTAGGTGGTGCAGCAACGGTAAGAGGTTATCGTCAAGATGCTTTACTGACAGATAATGGTTTTTCTGCCTCTGCAGAATTGCGTTTGCCTATTGCTCGCTTATCAAAAGTTGGTGCGACGCTCCAGGTTAGTCCTTTTGTTGATTTTGGTACGGGATGGAACACTGATGGGGAAAAGACAGAGTTTAATACTTTGTTGGGAACGGGATTTGGTCTAATCTTACAAACAGAAGACCGATTATTGACTCGTGTAGACTGGGGTATTCCTCTGCTGCATCAAGATGTAAAAGGTGGCACTGTGCAAGAAGATGGAGTTTATCTACAGCTAGAATATAAGCTTTTTTAACAAACTTCGTTTGTAGCTATAAGCTTTTGAATACTACTTACTACTTACTACTTACTACTTACTACCTACTACCCACCTACTTAAATGTACCGTCGTCTTATAATTTTTATAGTTTCAGCTAGCTTGGCGATCGCTTTTCGTCTGCCAGCCCAGTCTCAAGAAATAAGTGGATTACAGTTAGCTGTCCAGGCTCAACAACTATATCAGGCAGGTAGATTGATCCAGGCAGCAACTACCTGGCAAAACTCAGCAGCAGTATATGAAGAGTCGGGCGATCGCCTAGGCAGAACTACAAGTTTGATCGATCAGGCTCAAGCTCTACAAAATTTAGGACTTTACCCTAGAGCCTGTAAAACATTGTTAGAGGCATTTGAAATCAAATATCCTGACTGCAATGGTGAACGAATAGATAAGCTGATTGATAATGTCACCGTCTCAGCCAAATCCCGCTTGACTAGCACCCAAGGCATTGGTTTACGTAGCTTGGGCAGCGTTTTGCAGCACAAGGGAATGTTAACTCGCTCTCAAAAACTATTAAAGTTAAGCCAAGCTGCTAGCTCAAATCCTGCCGAATTAGGGGCAACTTTACTCGCTCTGGGGAATGTAGAAGCAGCCTTAGGTAATCAAACTCGCGATCGCCAGAGCTACGATAAAATGACCGAAATCATCGACCGTCAAGACCCCAATCTTGCCCTCAAGCCCTATCTAGAATCTTTTCAGGCTTACGAACAAGCTGCCTCTAATCAGCGTACTTTACCAATTACTCAAGTCCAGGCGCAACTCAATCACCTGTCTTTACTAATTAAGATCGAAAACTGGTGGCAACAGCAAACCAATCGCCGTTTAAGATCCTGGCAACGACTTGACCAGACAGAATTAGTTAAAGCAGCCAATAATTTTACGGCTTTGCTAAACCAAAAGCTAGATCCAGCTAAAAATACTCTTGTTGCTGCTATTGATGCCAGTTGGCGACAACTCCCCCCAACTCGTCAAGGAATTTATGCCCTGATCAACTATTCCAAAAGTTTGAGCCAACTAGGATATACAGCCAAAATTGAAACAATCTTGCAAACAGCTTTACAGCAGGCTCAAACCATACAGGATACGCGGAGTGAAAGCTATGCTTTAGGATACCTAGCTCAATATTATGGTCAAAAAGGTCAGACAAATAAAGCGATCGCTTTAACCAACCAGGCATTAATTTTAGCCCAAACTCAAAACGTCAACGGGGATGCTAGAGAAGTAATGTATCTTTGGCAGTCTCAATTAGGAAAACTATTAAAGCAAGAAGGTAAAACAGCAGAGGCAACAGAGGCTTATATCTCGGCGTTTAATACTCTTCAGTCCTTACGCACCGACTTAAATGCCAACAATCAGCTAGTTCAATTTGACTTTCTCCAAGAAGTAAAGCCCGTTTATCTTAGCTTGGCTAACTTACTTTTACAAACAGACAGTAACAATAATATGGCTCGGGCAAAATCTCTGACCGCGATTAATGTAACTAATGCTAAAAACGATCCCGATCCTAACTTAGAGTTAGCCCGTCAAGTCATAGAATCTTTGCAGCTAGCTGAATTAGATAACTTCTTTCAAGATCCTTGCTCGCAAACTGCTGATGCTACCGTCACTATTGATGAGTTAGATTCCCAAGCAGCAGTAATTTATCCGATTGTTTTAAGCGATCGCTTAGAAGTAATTCTTTCTATAGCGGGGCAGCCTCTACAAAAATTTACTACCTCGATCCCAGAAGCAAGCGTCAATCAAACCTTGGATTTACTCTATGACAGTTTGTACAATCAAAGCGTTGATAATTCCGCCGTTAATATTTTTAGCACCACGCCGATTAATCCTCAAGAGTTAACTGAAAATACTTTAACCTTGTTGCCTACTCTAGAAAAGGTTTACAGTTGGTTAATTGAACCTTTGACCACAGAATTAGAAGCCAAGCAAATCAAAACTCTGGTATTTGTCCTTAATGGACGTTTACAAAATGTGCCGATGGCTGCACTTTACGACGGCAAGCAATATTTATTAGAAAATTATGCTGTGGCACTCGCCCCTGGTTTACAATTGCTTGATACCCAGTCAAAGCCAAAAAAACAAATCAAGGTGTTGGCTGCGGGGTTAAGCCAGCAAGTAGAAATCAAAGGAGATATTTTTCCTGCTTTAAGCAATGTTCCCAGAGAATTAAATCAAATCGAGTCTGTTTTTCCTCAGTCTCGCCAGTTGCTCAATCAAGAATTTACTCAAGCTAGAATTGAAAAGCTGCTACAAAATGGTTTTCCCATAGTTCATTTAGCGACCCACGGAGTATTTAGTTCCGACCCCAACCAAACCTTTATTGTAACGGGCGATCGCCATCTGATTGGTATTAATACTTTAAGTAAGCTGTTAACCGCCGACGGCACAAAACCAGAACTATTGGTACTTAGTGCCTGCGATACTGCCACGGGAGATGAGCGGGCTGTACTAGGCTTTGCTGGAGTTGCGGTACGCTCTGGAACTACTACTCTAGCTTCGTTGTGGTCTGTTGAAGATGCGTCCACATCTCAATTAATGAGTCAATTTTATCGAGAGTTTAAACGTTCTACCGTCAATAAGGCAGATGCACTGCAAAAAGCTCAAGTATCTTTAATTGAGTCTTTAAAAGCTAATCCCCTCAACCCCGAACTGAAACAACTACCTCCCCACCCCTATTATTGGGCTGCTTATGTTTTAGTCGGCAACTGGCAGTAATTTAACATTGATCAATGAACAATGATCATTGATCAATGTTAGTCGTTATATATAGACAAGAGGTTTAATGAAAGCATTAATTATCGGCTGTGGTTATGTTGGTAGTAAAGTAGCTCGCCTATGGCATGAAGCTGGCAACGAAGTTACTGTAACCACCACAACCCCAAGTAAACAATCTACATTAAAGGCGATCGCATCCAAGGTTGTAATATTAACAGGAGATGATCTGGCTACTTTACAACAAGTATTAGCCAATCGAGAAGTGGTTTTACTAAGCGTTGGGGCAAAACAACGCAGCACAGAAGGTTACACCAAAGCTTATTTAGAAACAGCCAAGAATGTTGTTAATGCTCTTAGGGCAAATGATAGTGTTAAACAACTTATTTATACCAGTAGCTATGGCATTTTGGGCAATCAAAACGGCGATACGGTAGATGAAACTATAGCGGTTAATCCTGCCACGGAAATAGGTCAAATACTGCACCAGACTGAAGAAATTTTATTTTCAGCTTCAGCAAAGAAGCTCAACACCTGTATTTTTCGCTTATCTGGCATTTACGGCACAGGCAGAGAATTAATTAAAATATTCAAAGGTAGAGCAGGAACAACTCAACCAGGAGCGGGAAAAGATTACACTAATTGGGTTCATGTCGATGATATTGCACGGGCGATCGCGTTTGCCCAGCAACAACAGCTACAGGGTATCTATAATCTTACTAGTGATGAAGTATTAACTACTAAAGAGTTTTTCCAGAAATTATTCCAGGCTCATAACCTAGCCGATATTACTTGGGATAGCACACAGACTTCAAGTCGTACCCTAAACCTGAAGCTTTATAATCAAAAACTAAAAGATGCGGGTTTTAAATTTACACATCCACAGATTGAGTTTGAGTAATCTCTAATCTTAATGTCGCTAAGGGTCGGTAATAGGCAATATCAAGTTCGGATAATTGCTTTAATACAATATGTATCCATGAAATAATTAAAACTGGGTCTAAAAAACTTGCTATCTGCTATCTGCTACTTGCTATCTGCTATCTGCTACTTGCTATCTGCTACTTTACCTACCTAAATTTAACTCTTCATCCGAACCTAATCTAATAGGTATTAATTATGTCTGCAACACTTCCCGATCTTCTGGCACTTGACTTTGATGGTGTAATTTGTGATGGTTTAATTGAATATTTTGACAGCACCAAAAAAGCCTATCAACAGATATGGCAATCAGAAGAAATAAGCGATCGCTTTGCACCAATCTTTTATCGATTACGTCCAGTTATTGAAACAGGCTGGGAAATGCCTATTTTATTAAGAGCTTTAGTTTTAGGTATTCCTGAATCCGAAATCTTACAGGATTGGCAAAAGACTGCATCAGAGATTATCAACTCAGAAGGGTTAAATAAATCGGCGGTAGTGCAAAAGCTAGATGGAGTTAGAGATAGCCAGATTAAAAACAACTTAGATAGCTGGTTAGCATTACATCGTATTTATCCTGGTGTAACTAAATATCTGCAACAAATAATCAATTCCAGCGTCAAGCTATATATCGTCACGACTAAAGAAGGACGCTTTGTAAAACAACTATTACAGCAGCAGGAAATCGATCTACCTCAGGCGCAAATTATTGGCAAAGAGAGTAAACGTCCTAAATATGAAACCCTGAGAATTTTGCGAGATCGACATCAAAAACCAGGGAAAAATATTAGCATTTCTTTTGTTGAAGATCGTCTTAAAGCTTTACAGCAAGTAGCTCAACAAGACGACCTAAGTTTTGTAAATTTGTTTTTAGCCGACTGGGGCTATAACCTAGAAAGCGATCGCAATTTGGCACAACAAGATGCCAGAATCCAGCTATTGTCCTTAGAACAATTTCCGCAAAAATTTATCAACTAAGTAAAATAAAATAAGGTGTCTTAAAGCCACATTTAGCGTTAGGCGAATTGATTCAATTATGCAGGTAGCTTTAGAAAAAATTGTTGTAAAACCAGGTCAGCAATTATTATTACAGGATATTAGCTGGCAAGATTTTGAAGAGATTTTGGAAGAACTAGGCGAACATCGCAGTTCTAGAATTTCTTACAGCAATGGAGTTTTAGAATTCATGATTCCCTTACCAGAACATGAAAAAGACAAAGAGATAATAGGGGAAATGGTCAGAATTTTATTAGACCAATTAGAAATTGATTTTGAACCATTAGGTTCGACAACATTTAAAAATGAACAAATGAGTCAGGCTGTTGAACCAGATACTTGTTTTTATATTAAAAATTATCAAGCAGTTATTGGTAAGAAGAGTTTTGATTAAGCTCAACTTCAGAATTGAAATAGGCTTATGCCTTTATAATTACCAAATTTTTATCTAAATTTTTCTTAAAATAGCTTTTTTTATTTCTATAAAAGTGCAAACTGAACTAATCCATATCATCAAGTTCTTGAAACAAGCAATCTATCTCATTCAAAATCACCTGTTTCATATCTAGAGATTGCGTAAAACTAAAATTTTGGCTCTTATTTACATCCCATATTCTTCTTGGAACATATGTAAGGATGTCGAATAATTTATCTCTTTGGCTTTGATGAGATTGACTGATTGATTCAATTCTTCTTTTAATGTAGTATGCGAATTCTTTTGGATTGTCGAAGGGGTCGGGGTAATTTCGGGTTGTGGTTTTTGTGGTGTGGTAAGTTTGATTATCAACAGTGCGATCGCGATTAATAAGATTATTGCGATCGCTATGCCCAGGAATATTGTTTTTTTTTGAGCCTGTTGATTTACAGTTCCTAAAAAAGAATATTCTTCAAACTCTTCATCTTCAATTCTGTTAGATAAACCACGCCAGACGGTAGCTTCTTTTAAGATAGAAGCAGATTTAATACTGGTAACTAAGATCAATAAGCCGTTGCGATCGGGGAGAAGACTGGTTTGTAACTCCAAAGCAATTTCTTGTCTTAATGATTCAGAATTGCTGCCGATTTTGCAACTTGGATCGGTATTTCGATTATTTTCTACATCTGAAACTGAACTAGATAACTCTGCTAGACTTTTGTAGTCAACTTTAAAACCATATTCACCACAAGCACTAATAGTTTTATCTATTTCTTGGTCTAATTTTCCTTTTAAAGCTCGAATTAATAATGAACGTACCTTTGCATTTTCACTATCTTTTTGGCAAATCCAAAGAATAGAATTGCGGATAGAACGCCCTGTAAAGTCAGTTCTATTTTCCCTCGCTTTTAAGCCAGTAACCAATAAATAATAATTATTTCGATCTGCGACTAGAATGATAGATTGTTTTTGACTTTCAATCAAATTAACTGGTTTTAATGTGGAATTATCAAGGGACTGCATTAAAAAATCTGGATTTTCTGGATAATATTCAGCCGATTTTATTCTCAACCAACGATAATCTTGGTCTTGGTTCTTGCCACGACTTTGAACGTAAATAGGCATTTTTTGCTTTCTCCTAAATATTTAGCCACTTTTCACCTTTAACTACTGCAAAACTGCCGTTAGTTTTGCAACCACGGGAAAATTCGTCAACTGCTTTTTCCAGATGATTATCTAACTCCAGCCAATTACGAAGAAAATTGAAAAATTTCCATTGTCGAGAGTCAAGATGTATTTTCAACAGGAAACGTAGTAAATAACGCAAGGGTTGTTCGCTGTCACTGGGAGAGTATTCTGCATCGTGTCTGGTCTTGCGGAAGTAAAAATGAGGATTATTTTCACTATCTACTTCCATACGGGAAAATATGACGCTACCAACTGTTTGAACTGGAGTAATTACATTAGCAACCCAAGGATTTAGACTCGGTGAATTGAAATGATCTAGTAGTGGTGCATATCCTTGTTTTACTTTTTCTAATAGCTCTTTGGCAGTTTTATTGTTTTTCAGATATTTCTCGCATTTGACAGGAGCAAATATTATTAAGCGAGGGGAATCTAGATTTTGATATGCTGCATTAAACAAGGCTTTAATCTGTTGGGGTCGATTGATTTTTTCATGAAATTTACCGTTTTTCTCCATTAAAGAGGGAGCATCAATGGGAATTAGAACGGCTGTTGATTCTCGCAAGGTCTTTTTGACGAAATCTTTTTCCTCTTTGGTTGCTTGAGTTGCATGATATCCTCCTGGATAATCGTAAAAACGCAGATTAAGAGAGGGGGTTTCTCCTTTTCGACCCAAACCGAAAGAAAAGGAACGTAGAGACTCAGGGCCAGCCATTGCCTCTGTACCTTCAATTCCTACTCTTCCTCTTGCTTCAAATACATCAACCATGCTTTTTAACTCGATTAAACGATCTTGTAAGATTGCAGCACTCTCATCGTCAGGAGTTAGTTGCAGATTAGTATTGCCAATGTTAGTTTCAAACTGTTCGTACATGGCTGTTAAAAGAGTAGTCTTACCTACTCCACTTGCTCCCAGCATAGTGATTTTGAGTTCTTGCATTTATATTTCCTTTTAAAACGTGAAATTATCCTTTGTATTGGCTGCGATCGCACTTTCGACTCCTGCCATCCACTGTTGACTCATTTTGCTATTATGACCAAACTCTTCAAATTCTTCGCTCCAAACGCGATCGTAGATTTCTTGTAAGAACTTGAGCCATTCTTGTCTAACTTGTTTTGCTCTTAAGATGCGATCAAGAAATTCTTCTACAATGGCAAATGCAGCTTGATTAGGTTCGGCTAGTAAGTCGTCTAATGCCGTCTCGCATTTATAAATGGCTTCGGCGTGGAGGGAATTTAAGCAGCTTAATACTTCCGCAGCAGAAGGAGAAGGAGAAAGCTGTAATGAGGTTTCATCTGGGGTGAGATCGTCGAGATGTTGGCGAATGCGGTGCTGAATCAAGCCACGATAGGAAAGATCGAATTCTGCTAAAGTTTGGAAACCTAGTTTAAGACGTTTGAGATTATCGGGAATAATATCAGCGATCGCACTAATAAATTCTGCTTCTCTGACTTCGGTTAGATTTCCTAATTTACCTTGCTCTATAAGTATCTGACAGACTTGAGTTTTTACTTTGTTTATTGCTTCTTTGAGAACATCATCTAGAAGCAGAAAGTGTTGGGATAAGTGAGCGCGAACTTGATTGAGATACTCGTAGTAAGCATTGGGATAACCTCCTTTGCTGTGGCGCATTTTCTCAATTTCATCCTCTGTAGGAATGCCGTTATCTTCGCGACAAGCAGCAACCGCAGTCTCTATCTGCTGCTTAAATTCTAAGTTTTCTATGTCTCTCTCTTCTCGTAAATCCTGTAGCAATCCTTCTAAGCCACTGGCTAACTCTACCCAAAGCTCATCAAACAATTCGATAAATTTAGGAAAATAATTACTGTTTTGAGCCAAACCTTTTAATACATGACTTGCCTTTTTTAATTCTGCTGCTACTTCTTGCTGTAACTCCAATAAACTTTCCTGACAGGAAGATACATAGGCGCGATCAAGTTCGGTAATGCGATCGCATAGATAACTTAAAACAGGATCGAGTAGTTTTTGGTTTACTGCGTCAGGATCGGCACAATTGGCGGTGATACAGTCAGCAAAATATAATCCCTTATTTTCGCGTTTGCGTTCTAAATCTTGACAGAGAATTGAATTATCGCCGATTGGTGAATTTTGTTTGGTATTGTTAAGAATTAAAAATGACCACTGTTTCAGAGGTAAAGCAGTCAAAGCAGATTTTGCTGTATCGTAAAGCTTAACATCTACATCTGCCCAGAAATCTCTCATAGGTCGAGGCATTCGTACAAATAATGCCAGATCGACATCCTGCGCTAGAATTTCGATTAATTTGCTTTCATCTCCTATACCTGTATCGCCTAATCCTGGCATATCAATTAGAGCAATTTGCCCTACATCAGATTTTGGAAAAGTACAAAATATTTTTGCGCTTTTAACGGCAACGTAATTGTAATATTCCTCGTTGCCGTCAATAGAATCTTGAGCGACATATTCTCTGATATTTTCTTTGGCAACTTTGAGCGAATCTCTTTTTTCTAATAGATGACGATAAAAAGGTAATTTATCGCGGTATTTCTGAAGATGATCTTCATATTTTGCGATCGCCTCGGCACTATCACCAAGATTTTCGGGCAAAGGAGGTAAGCTATTGTTTTTAAACTCGTCCAAACTATAGGAAACTTTACCCAAACCTAACTCTTGATAATAGGGTGCAATGACTTCTTGAAGGAAAGAAGGCTCTGAGTGAAAAGTAATTTCTCCATAGGTATCTATGCCAGGCTGATGTAAAATCGTGCTACGAACTCCCGTACAGTGTCCGCGATCGCCTGTCGGAATTTCGTTACTAGATAATCCCGTTAAACTCTGCAATAATTGGCTTTTTCCCTGTCCCGCACGTCCGATGACTCCAATGTTGATGGTGTCACGGTTGAAGCGATTTTTGAGTAAATCTAATCCTGCTAACTGGGATTGAATTTGAGATTGTAGCTGTATGAAATTAAGTTCCTGTAGACTGTTTTGTTCTTCTAGTTCGGTAACTTGAGAGATTAGGCGATCGCGATTTTGACGGGAGGAAATGCTCTCGGCTAGAGAGCATATTCCACTCCTGTGTTGGGCTAGGGTTTCTAATAAACGAGATAGCGATCGCAAATTACCTTCAACAGCAGCAATTTTTTCCCTCAAAGGAAGTCGTCGATCTAGTATTGCTTGAATTTGTTTTGTTCGTTCTGCTGTAGTAATCTGCATTATTGTCTATCGGTAAATAGTGTTTTCTACTGAACTGCTTGTTCTCGCTGATATGACCAAAGTGCGATCGCGCTAAAAACTACCGTTGCCCAAATCAACCAGATTAAATGGATAAATATCTGTTTATCGTAGTCTAACCTTGCTGCCCAGAGAATTGCTTCTTTGTAGTGATAAAAGGGCGATAGAGTGATGGCATCCTGTAGATAATTGGGTATGGGCAAAGAAAACGTACCACAGGCTATGGGGATAACAATAAGGGATAAACCTATGATGGAGTCAGCACTTTTGGGGTTGAGTAGATAACCCAGAGTTAGACCTAAAATAGCAAAGGGAATTATGCCAGCTATTAACACTAAAAATAGATTTACCCACATACCGAAACTAGCGTTGATTTCTAATTGCCAATGTCCTAGAACAAACGCCAAGAGAATACTTACAGAACAAATTAAGAGAGAAGTTGCAACCTTAGCAGCAATATGAACATAGGACGGTAAACAAGTCACCTTAAGCATTTTGAGCCACTTTTCCGATCGCTCGACAGCAACTCTTTTACCCAGGCGCTCGATGACAATGGTAAATAAGGCAAGCCCACAGATACTCACCATCGATTCCATTGCACCATCTCCTTGAATACCTAACTTTTTGAGCAATGGTATAAAAGCAACTAAAGCCAAAATCATGATGAGAAATACAGGAGTGCGAATTATTTGCTGAATTTCAAAGCGCAGTTGTCCGACGAAGGCGGATAATAAATTAGAAGTTGTCTCTATTACCCGCTTGTTAGTGTGAGAATTACTAGCATTACTCTGTCTCTGTAGATTTTTTTCGGAAATCTGTCCCTTTTCTGGTGCTTCAGAATGCCTGTGTAGAGTTATTTCGCGGGTTGCTACACTTTCTAATTCCTGCCAGTCAGATTTATTATTTGTCACCATCAAAATAGTTATTCCCGCTTGCTGACAGAATTTAATTTGCTGCCAAAACTCTTCATAGCCTTTGTCATCTAAATTTCTCGTCGGTTCATCTAAAATAAGTAATTCGGGATTACCAACTAACGCCAAGGCAAAATAAAGCCTTTGTTTTTGTCCTCCAGACAAATCACTAGCATCGAGATGTTCTTTACCATTCAGGTTAACTTTACTGAGAATTTCTGCTGTAGATAATGGGTTCGGATAGTAACTGCGCCACAATTCTACTAGTTCGGTGACTTTGGCATTAGAGGGAACTTGAGTATCTTGTAAAACGACTCCTACCTTAAGTTTAGAATTGCTATCTTGAGGCGATCGCCCCATTAGCTTTACTTCTCCCTTACTGGGTTTGAGCAATCCTAAAGCGAGATTAAGAATAGTGCTTTTTCCCGCACCGTTTTCCCCACGCAGGATGACAAATTCACCCTGTTGAATGGTAAAGCTGATATCTCCGAGGATAGTTGTTTTTTGCCCAAATCCTTTACTGAAAGTTTTATCAATGCGATCAAAGGTAATTAAGTTCATTGTTTTGTTTTATCTCAAATTAATTAAAAGTTTTTGATTAATGGATAAGATGTACAAGAAACCAAACTCCTGTGGAAACGGCAATAGCAAAAAGTAGAGGAACGCCGATTAAAGTAAGACCTACAAGAGTTGCTGCACTACCAGCGTAAACTAAAAACTCATTACCTACGGATGTTGAACCTATGGCTAAGGAATCGCTGTAATCATTACAGGTACTAAGAAAGCAAACATCGGTTTCTTTAGCAAAGAGGAAAAAACAAGTTATGGCTGCAACTCCAGCAATGCAAATAATAATCCATTTTTTTAGTTCAAAAGAATTACTGCTTTCAGAATTGATAATAGAGACAGGTTGAGTTTGTAAAACGGTTTCAGGGGATTCATTTTGGGCGATCTCGTTTTGAGTTTGGTTGTTAGAAATGATTTCGCAAGATTGGTTGTTTTCCATGATTATTTGTTACTCCTTTGTTGAATAAAAAAATGATTGACAATGTTATTAAAGAAATCTTTTGGTTCCCCACCACCACCATAAGAAGTTCTTTATTACCACTACTACTTCTACTACTACGTCAAGTAGATTTTTTGACTTAGTTTCTGTATTGTGTTGTGAGCTTTCTCGAGTAGGAGATGGGAGACCGTAAGTAATCTGATTAGGTTGAGATTCAAAAATGTTTTGAGCAATTTGAGGTTGTTGTTTCGATGTTTTTAATTCTTGTTTTGTTAGAGAACTAAAATCATTAAAATTGCTGGACTCATTCTTTGATGTTCGTGTTCTTGTAGAACTAAACTTATCAAAGCTGTCAAAGTCATTTTTTACTGCTACTTGACACTCTGCGGGAAATTCTCCAGACCAATGAATCATAGGATTACAAGAATGCTGAACTCGTAAGGTTTGTCTGACTAATAGTGATGTAAAGCTAATCAGACAGACTAACAAGACTGTCTTTAATTTGGAAGTGGTAAAATGCGATCGCAACGAGTTTAAAGTTTCATAGAAGCGCGATCGCTTTTCTGAATTATCAATATTTTTTTTAGATGTTTGCATAGTCTTGTATGTAAAATATCTCAGTAAATGCTAACAATTGAGAATTATTGTTTTATTGCTCAAAAGAATTTAAATTTTTTAGATGTGGTCGCCAAAATATTTTTGTAATGTCTGACAGAAATGAATAGATGTCTAAATATCTATCCATTTCCTTATCATTCCCTAACTAGTCATTAAAATTATTGCTGCTTGGAAACGGAAGAAAAACACCACTTAAATTTATTTCAAGTAATCAATCAACAAAAAAAGAGGTTAGCAGTCACGCCAACCCCAATTATACTGTTACGAAATTTGTAAATCTAAGCCTTAGCCCCCTGCAACCGCAGGAACTATACTTACTTCATCACCATCACTTAGTGTTGTATCTGTACCTTCAAGGAAACGAATATCTTCACTGTTGACATAAAGATTTAAAAAACGACGGGGCTTTCCGCTTTCGTCACAAATACGAGCCTTGATACCAGGACAATTAGTTTCTAGAGAGTTAATAAGCTCATCTATATTACTACCAGCACACTCGATAGTAGCTTGATTGTTGGTAAACTTTTGCAAGGGAGTAGGAACTAATACTTTAACGGTCATGATCGATAGAAAAAGATTTAATAATGGATAGTTGAACCATTTACCTAGTTAGAAAAAATGGTCGATGGTAAATGATCGATGTCAAATGTTAAACGCTAGTTTGTTGCCATTCCAAACGTTCTAAAGTGCGAGAGCGTTCTAGCGCACGTTCAAAGCTGTCTAGTTTTGGTTCAATAGTTAGAGGCTCACCAATATATCCCTGTACTGCTTCTTGAGTTTTCAAGCCATTGCCAGTTATATAGACAACTGTTTTCTCGTTGGGATTAATTTTACCTGCTTCTACCAGCTTTTTAAGGACTGCGACAGTAGTTCCACCAGCAGTTTCAGTAAAGATACCTTCGGTTTCAGCCAAAAGCTTCATACCTTCGATAATCTCAGCATCGGTTACAGATTCGATGTTGCCGTTGGTTTTGCGAGCAACATCTAAAGCGTAATAGCCATCTGCTGGATTGCCGATCGCAATGGATTTAGCGATCGTATTGGGCTTAACAGGCGTAACAAAGTCTCTACCTTCTTTAAATGCTTGAGCAATGGGAGAACAGCCTTCTGCCTGTGCGCCACTAAAGCGAACTTTTTTGTCTTCTACTAAACCGACTTTAACAAATTCGTTAAAGCCTTTATAGATCTTGGTAAACAATGAACCAGAAGCTAAAGGTGCAACTATATGATCGGGTAGTTCCCAGCCTAACTGTTCGGCTACTTCGTAACCAAGGGTTTTAGAACCTTCAGAGTAGTAAGGGCGGAGATTGATGTTGACAAAACCCCAACCGTAGCTGTTACCAACTTCAGAACAAAGACGATTGACCTGATCGTAGTTGCCTTTAACCGCCATTACCGTAGGGTTATAAATTAATGTACCCATGATTTTTCCTGCTTCTAAGTCCGCAGGAATAAATACGCAACAGTCCATACCTGCGTGTGCTGCGATCGCTGCTGTAGAATTAGCTAAGTTACCAGTACTAGCACAGGAAACAGTAGAAAATCCTAGTTCCCTAGCACGAGTCAAGGCTACAGATACTACCCTATCTTTGAAACTGAGGGTAGGCATATTAACCGCATCATTTTTAATATAAAGATTTTTTAGACCCAGACGACGAGCTAAACGATTGGACTTAACCAAAGGAGTCATCCCTGTACCGACATCAATTGGATTTTCGCTTTCAACTGGCAAAAATGCTTTGTAACGCCAAATTGAATTAGGCCCTGCTGCGATAGTTTTACGGTTGACTTGACGACGAATTTCATCGTAATCATATTCAACTTCTAAAGGAGAAAATGTTTCTTCGCAAACATTGAGAGCTTTAAGAGGATATCTTACGCCACCTTCTTTGGATACTAAGTTGGTGAAAGTTCTTCCTTTGGTGGTTTTGATGGGTGTCTGGGTCATGATTTATTTTTTAATTCGTCAACAGTGATTTTGATAGTATCACAGGTAAAAAGAACCAGTCAATCATATCCGACTTAAATTGTCGGGTATAAAAATTAACTTTGTCAAAGTTAATTTTTAAAGCAAAAACCAACGAGAAATTGAGAACTTTTACAAATGTTATGAATTAATGTAAATTTTCAAGCAAAAATAACTTAATTTAGTCGCTGTTTTTTTGGTAATCGACTAAAACTGTTTACTTAGAAAATTGTTATTTTGGCGACAGATTTTGAATAAATATTTAGATAGCGCGATTATGATGACTAGTGTTTGCTCAATAACTTTAGCAACCTTCTCATTCGCCGAAGATAAAATTCCCGATCCACAATCTCATGTAGTTCACAAAATTCAACTACAAAAACTAGATCGATCCTTAGAGGTTGATTTAAAAAATTTAGAAACTGAAACTCGGAAAACTCCTAAAAAGACAAGCTTAAAAAAAGCAACTCCCAAACCCATTTCTCCTGTAGCAATTAATCTCATCAAAGAGTTTGAGGGATTTAAAGGGCAGGCTTATATGGATACTAACGGTGCGGCTGTAATTGGCTATGGCTTATCGCAAATAGGGGGTAAACCAGTTCAGGTTGGCGATCGCGTTTCTGCCGAACAGGCTAATGCTGCCTTAAAAGCTCAGGTGCAAGAAATTCAACAGGAGTTGGATCGAGCTATCAAAGTCAAGTTAAGCGATCGCCAGTTGAGTGCATTAGCTTCACTTTCCTTTAATGTGGGCGTAGATTACATTGCCCAAAGTACCCTGATCAGAAAAATCAATGCCGAAGATTATACTGGTGCAGCCAATGAATTTTTACGCTGGGACAAAGCCAATGTCGGAGGCGCACTGATACAAATGCCAGGACTAACTAGAAGAAGACAAGCAGAAAGACAGCTATTTTTGGAGGGATGAAGAATAAGAGGCAATAGACCTTTTGCACGAATCATAAATCTTGGTTGAATATGAGGTCAGAGGTCAGAAGTCAGAGGTCAGGAATTAAAAACTGACATTAAAAATATCTAAAAAATATTTATGCCAGAAATTTAATAATGACTAAAGCTTTAATCATGGCAAATCCAATCAAGATATTTAGGTTCATCAACCAAATCTTGAGCCAATAAGAAGCTAGATATTGTCCAATTCTGATATTTTCTGGCTTCTTTGCCGACTAAGCGACCGTTCTTACCATCATAATATTCTGCCCACTCGTCTTTATGTAGGCGTTTAGCTGCAATTTCAATCGCTTTTTTAGCTAAGTCTGAACGATCCATTTTTATTGCTGCTGCCACCATAAAACACAATAACACTGGCCAATTGCCCCCGTTATGATATGACCAAGGACGATTCTTGGGGTCACAACCTGTAAGTAGTTGCCAATCTCTACCCTTGAGGGCAGGAAAACAAATTTTCATTGGCATCCAGCCGACCAAATCTTCCCATTTCGTATCGATAGTGTGCATAATAATCTGTCCCTGTTGGCGCATGACCAAGGAAGATAAAATTGACATCATGTTACCTAATGCAAAAAAGCGACAGTCTAAATGGGATGGCCCTAAATTGCCAGCCAGATAACCTCCTTCTTCGGGAAACCATTCGCTCAATTCGGCATAGGGAATTGACTCTGCATAAATATTAAACTGGTTTAAAGCATCTTCTCCATACTCTTCATAGTGGTAACGATAAATAACGTTTAACTTTTCCAGATCTAGCCAATAATTGTGACGAATGTGGCTGGTTAAAGCTGCAAGACGACCATCAATTGCTTGAAGAATTTTCTCATTTTCCTGATTATCTAAAAGCAATTCTCTGGCACATTTCAAAGTTGTATGAAACAAAGCCTGGATTTCTAAAGGATGCCCATTAATTCCCATGCGACGGTCAATCATACACGCCCCATCAGGAACGAGTAAAGTTGGATACATATCAAATCTTGCCGATAGACAAAGCTCAATAATAAGTCTAATTCCTTTCTGCATTTCGGGAGTATGAGCAAAAGAATTTTCGGCTGTCGCTTTGACATAAGCCCTCAACAAAAACATCCACCATAAACAAGAGTCTACAGGAGTAACTCTACCAATAGCATGATCGCCAAAATCAGCCTTGAGAAACTCTTCGCCTCCTTGATGCAGCACTTTGAAACTAGCAGGCATCAAGCCTCTGCCTGGTTCGAGAAAATCTAATTGTTTTTCTTTAATTTGCAGCTTTAGAGTTTCCAGCAAAAAATTATGGACGACTTCCGACCTACCTCTGATTAAAAAAATCAAGGCTGCCGGAACAAAATCGCGTACAAAACACTGGTCGTAATTTAGTGAGGGTGAACTGTAATCACTAGCAGCCAAAGTCCCTATAGGGCGACCTCGATAATAAATGATAGATGATTCAAGGGCTTGCCATGCCTCGGCAGCGATAACATAACTTTGTTTGGCAATCAATTTTTTAAAATCCCTAGATATGATGAGACTGCTGGTTTTTAATTAGCTTTATCTGCTGTAAGGCGTTTTGCTAGTTAACATAGTTGATTTTATATTATCGTTAGTTTATCAACAAAATTAGGCACTAGTATCAAAGTGAAAGGCGATCGCCAGTAAATGTCTAATTTCTGCTCAAAACTCATGTCTCGACCATGGAAATTGTCATATTAATATTTACCCGAATATATCCAATAGCCAAGACATCGTAAATTCGCGAAATTGCTTAAATTAAATATTTTGTCTAGTTTTTGTCTACCAAAAGTATTGTATATTCTTAATCCTTTGCTTGAAACCAATTTTAGTTTTTAGACGTACTAATATAAATGCAGGTGTTGCTTTTATTAATCAAGTTGCTGGGACGATTAAGTTAAAATGACAAGCTTGAGCTTAGATTCGAGAGAAAAACTATTAAATAAACGTTATTATCTTCATGAATTAATAGCTCAAAGTAGCCATAGCCGAGTTTTTTTGGCTAGCGATCTAGTTTTCGGACATCAAAAATGCGTCATCAAACAGTTGTGTCTAAATTTTTCTTCTGCTCAGAAAAAGCAGACAAGAGAGCTAATTTTTGAGGAAGAAGCCCAAATATTAAAAAAATTGGCTGGAAAACATACTCAAATATGCCAGTTTTATGATTACTTCAGTGATTCTAACTGTTTATATTTGGTGCAGGAATGGATTCAGGGAATTACCTTGGAACAAAAACTACGTAAGCAACAAAAGCTATCAGAAAATGAAACCAGAGACATTTTACTAAATTTATTACCTGTTTTAGAATGTATTCACAGCTTAGGAATTGTTCATCTTGATATCAAACCAGCCAACATTATTTTACGGGCAAAAGATAATTTACCAGTGCTGATTGATTTTGGTGTTGCCCACAGAGTTAACGCTCGTCGCCAGAAACTTATAGTTGGTACACCAGGATATATGTCCCTAGAACAAGCAATGGGGCATACGACTTATAATAACGACCTCTATAGCCTGGGTTTAACAGCGATTCATCTTTTAACAGGGAAATCGCCACTAACTTTCGATTTTGAAATAAATCAAAACAGTTTTGAACAACAAAAAAGCACTGCTTCTAATCAGAACCTAATGGCAGTCATTGATCGTGCGATCGCTCCCAATCCTAATCAGCGATTTATTTCTGCCAGGGAAATGCTTGCAGCGTTGCAGTATTCTAAAGCAACATCATCTTTAACGCCGACAAATACGCCTAAATTTCGCTTAAAATCATGGGCAAAATATTTCGCGATCGGTATCCAGCTTGCTGGGGTGTGTCTAGGCTTGAATTACCTAACCTCCGAACTAGATGAGCGACCACCGATCAACTTTTTAGACTCCCTTCAAGCTAAATTGCTTTTCCCAACTGATGATGATGTTGAACCCATAGATAAGACAACTGAGAATTCAAAACCTAAGAATTCAGAACCTAAAAATAATGCTCTTCAAGCTGTAATTTTTATTCCTGGGACTTCAGAAAGCAAAATTCTTCAGGCTTTAGGAGAACCTGTTTGGCGCAAACCAGGTTTTTGGGCAAATAGCATTGCCTGGTCTTATGAAAATGTTGTTTCCGAGGGCATCGACATTGGATATATGTTCGATACTCAAACAAATAAGCTGCGTCAAGCAGAAATAGCAGTTCCACCTACAACTAACTTTAAAACAGTCCACTCTGCCTTAGATTCGCTTTTGGCCGCAGAACCACTCACTACTGACTTAGAACAAGGATTGCAAGCCGTATATCGTCGTCAAAAAGCTACCTATAATTTTTCAGTACGTGGCTTAAAAGGTATTATTCAGCGCAATCAAAAAGATCGTATCTATATAGCGGTTTGGGAGGCAGATTTTCATTAGTTCAGGAGTAGCGTTTCTATCCCTCTTATGTCACTTTCTGAGATAGATCCTTACAGTGATTAAATTACAGCCATTTGGTAATTTTAGTTTTTATTATTAGAAAAAAATCTAGCAATCCTTCTGTTTATAAAGACTCTAGAATTTGTAAATAACAGAAGTTTTCGGAGTCTGACATAAGAGGGCTATAGCGGTTCTCATTTGAATAAGGTACGTTCAATAACCTTGGTTTTTGTTGATTGTTAATCGTTAATCGTTAATTGACAAGCGGGTTGAGCGTACCCTACCTATTTGAGAAACACTATAAACACGGAGTTTTAATTTTGGTAGGTAACAATATATTGATAGTTAATTACATTTTTACCCATTTGATTTAGAAAAGTAGTTATACTAAAATAAACTATTCTTAATCAATATTTAATCAAAATTTAATTTCGCCAAAAAGTCACAATAAATGCGAAATACTCAAAAAAATAATCTACCAAACAATACAAAAAACTCTAGATTAATAGGCAGCCATTTAATAGAAGCTAATCTAATTACTCAAGATAATTTATCTGAAGCTTTAGAAGAACAAAAAATATCCAAAGAAAAAATTGGAGATATATTGGTTCGTCAAGGCAATATTAAACAAAAAACCCTAGACTATTTTGTTGAGAAAATTATCAAGCAAGAACGGTCAGAAAATATTCAACAAGATTTTGTTAGCGAACCTACAAATACAGAATTTAACGCCTACCCTGAAGCTTTAGATAGAGTAACTAAAACTTTAAATTTACCAATCTTAGAACTATCCTCAAAAAAGGTAAGTCGTTTACTGTTAATTATTGTTTTCTGTCTTATTTTTGCTGGCTTTATAGTAAGTTCTAATGCCTTATTTATAGAGCAATCTGCATCAGCTACTTATGCTGCTAGGCTATTTACGTTAAATGAGGAAAACAATTTTCCTACTTTATATTCCAGCTTGGCTTTGTTATTTTGTTCGATCTTGCTCGCTATAATCAGTTATCTAAAAAAAGAAATAAACTCTGCCTATGCAGGGTACTGGAAAGCATTATCATTAATCTTTTTGTACTTGGCAATAGACGAAATCTCCAGCATTCACGAGATATTTAATTTTCTAAGACCCCTATTAAATGCAAAAGGATTACTATATTTTGCGTGGGTAATTCCTGGAATAATCTTTACAGCAATCTTTTTGCTGATATTTCGGCGATTTATTCAATCCTTACCCCCCAAAACCAGAAATTTATTTATTATGGCAGGAACTATCTATGTTGGTAGTGCCATTGGTATAGAAATGATTGGTGCATATTATGCTGAACTCCATGGGCAAAATAATTTTATGTACTCGCTACTTACTATATTTGAAGAATCTTTGGAAATGTTGGGCATTGTAATTTTTATCTATGCCTTACTCTCCTATATCGCACAATATCTTAGAGCGGTAAATTTGCAAATCTCTTTTCATCAAAATAAAAAATCGTAGGGAAATTTTGCTTAATTTAAAGTTTGGATGAATCCAATTGCCTTGCATAAGCGTACTAGTAATACAGGCAGAGCTAAATTAATCTCTGTCCGCCGTAACAATCCTAGTTGAGGTTGCTAAATGGGTTGGATAGAAGTTAGGAAATAGCCAACAGGCTAGATACTATCTATCTCTTAGACCTTTTAGGATTGTACAGCAATTAGCGTGAGTCCCACGATAGCATACGGGTTTTCCGACCGCAAAAGGCGATCGCTTGTTCTATTTATTAAAAAATAGGGCAGGTTTCGCTATGAAAAAATTAGCCAGAGATTTAATTTTTATGGAATACAAAGTAGATTTAAGTACACTCAACAGTTCATTTGGTTCTGATGCCAGTGGCGAGGCGACACTAACCCTTGATGCACCCACTGAAGATACTCGTACTCTGCGAGTTCAAATTGACGCTAGCGGCTTAGAAGATCTTAGCGGTATTGGTGGAGTTCACGTTTCCCATATTCACGGACAGTTTGTAGGAAATGCCGACAAGCCTCTCTTAGAACAAGGTGACGGTAGCTTTTTTGATGGGACGGGAGGAGAACCCGTAAATTCGATTCTGCCAACTGTAGCCAATAGCGATGTTGATGGAGATGGCTTTGTTAATTTCCTTGAAGGTCGTCCCAATTATGGCCCAGTAGTTCTCAATTTAACCTCAGAACAGATTGAATCAGCACCAGATGGCACACCACCTCTAACTAATTTCCTTAATTTAGCAACAGCAGGTGAAATTAATCCAGCCGATTTGTTTCCTTCAGGCACAGAGTTTAATCTAGATACTACCTATACCTTCGATCTCAGTGATCCAGATCAACTGCGTCAGTATAACAATTTAACGCCCTTAAACGAGCGAGAAGTGGTTATACATGGCTTGACAATTCCTACAGAAACTTCTGAGGCGATCGACGCAACTGCGATGGGAACAGCACCAGCAGGGATCGATCTGGGTAATGGTGAAGCTTTTCGCATTACTGCACCTGTAGCAGCAGGAGAAATCCAAGCACAAGCATCAACAGATGTTTCTCAGCTTGTGGCTTTAACCGACCACAACTCATTAGTTTCTTTTGATTCTAACAATCCTGGTGCAAGTCAGTTTACCGATGTCACAGGAGTTGAAGGTACGTTACTTGGTATCGATACTCGTCCTGCTGATGGTTCTATCTACGGTATTTCCACTGCTAATGATATTTATACTATCGATCCTGATAGTGGTGAAGCTACCTATGTAAGCACTCTGGATACGCCGTTTGAGGGAGGAACTATATCAGGTTTTGATTTTAATCCTGTAGCCGATCGCCTGCGTTTAGTAGGGGATAATGACCAGGACTTGCGGATTAACGTGGACACTGGTGAAGTAACCGTTGATGGGACTTTGGCTTTTGATGAGGGAGATTTTAATCAAGATGTAAATCCTAACATTACTGCTGGTGCTTACACAAATTCTTTTGATGGCACTATTTCAACTGAGCTGTATGGTATTGATACTTTATTAAACGACTTAGTATTGCAAGATCCGCCCAACGATGGAACACTAACCACCGTAGGGGATTTAGGAATTGATTTTGATACTCTAGGTGGATTTGACATTGTTTCTGCTGTAGAAGGCGATAATACAGCTTTTGCTGTTTCTAACACAACTTTATATTCGATAGATTTAGAAAGTGGTGCTGCCAAAAGTCTTGGTGAAGTAGGATCGATTAATCCTCTCAATTTGCAGGGATTAACCGCCATTTCAGAAGCAGATGATTTAATAGTTGCATCTGATTTTGTGTAAACACCAGAATTTTTGATTTAACTTAAGTTGAGCTATGGGTAAATTCAAAACATTTTTGTTTTTTACTCATAGCTAGTTTACAAAGTGATTCTAAAGAAAAAAAAGTTGATATTAGGGGACGAGAAACTAGACGATGTTAAATAAATTTTTAGAAGTAAGCCGTCTTCCTCAAGTTGCAGCACCTACGAGAAAAGCTTATCCAAGTGATGTGAGTGATGCCGAGTGGAAGGTATTAAAGATATTACTAATTGAATCAAAATTTGAACATCCAAGCGCAGTTGATTTGAGAGAAATTTTTAATGGCATTTTTTATGTTCAAAGAACAGGTTGTCAATGGGAAATGTTGCCCCATGACTTACCTCTTTACACTACCGTATATGCTTATTGTCAAAAATGGCAGCGACAGGGAAAATGGCAAGAAATTTACGATCGATTGCGAACGAAGAGCGGGCAAAATCAAAGCCAAACAGTAGACTTGATTGTTACTGTCGAGGATTATCAATGTGTTAAAACATTAGCAAAAAAAGAGGAATCTGCGGCGTTGATGATCTTAAAAAAGTTAAAGAGCATCAACGCCATGCTGTAATTGATTCTCAAGGATTATATTTCGCTCTTCAAAAGTAATTCTCTCCTAATCGAATTTAAGCAGGCTAAGAAAAGATATAGGCGTTGCTGAATATGTAATGCTGAAACAGTATTTTACTTATTCATTTGGTAAATACAGATCACTCAAAAGCTAATAGCTAATAGCTGATAGCTAAGAGCTACGAACAATATCACTATGTACGTCATTACCTAAATAAGCAACGCCAAGATATGATTTAGCAATGTCATACTTTCGTCTTCATATATGTCTTCTGTACCACCTAATAATCATTCTGAGGATGACAATCTCAATCTGACTGATGCGGATTTGTTTTTGCGACTGCAAAATGGCGAAACTGATGCTTTAGCTACTTTGTATGATCGCCATGCTGCCTTAGTTTACGGCATAGCACTGCATTTATTAACTATTACAGCCGAAGCAGAAGACTTGACTCAAGATATTTTTCTCATTCTGACGAAGAAATCTGCTTACGATCCTCAGCGAGGAAGTTTACGCACCTACCTAAGCATCTTAACGCGATCGCGTGCCTTAGATCGCCTCAGAACCCGCACTAGGAGGCAACAAAAACTTCGCCATCAAGCAGCAAATGAAAGTGAGCAATTGTTGTCTGGAAGTCCCATAGAAGAGGTTGCTCAACTAGAGCGATCGCAAGAAGTCTTAGAGGCTTTAGAACAGCTATCAACCAAAGAACGAGAAGTATTAACAATGGCGTATTATCAAGGATTAAGCCAGTCAGAAATTGCTACAAGATTAAGTACTGCATTAGGAACGGTGAAGTCGAGAACCCGTCGTGGCTTACTTAAATTGCGTCAGGCTCTAGCTAATTCTAGGAGGCAATCATAACATCATGTCAACATTACCTCCAGAATGCGAACAGTTATTAGTTTCGGGCTATGTATTAGGCAACCTAAGTCCTGCTGAAGCTTTACTATTCAAAGAGATGCTAACCGAAAATCCTGATTTAAGCGAGCAGGTTACAGCTATGCAAGAAGCTTTAGATCTAGCCTATGCTCCATCAGAAATATCGCCGACGGCAACCCTTCGCGATCGCATTTTAACAGCAGCTAGTTCTCAGACAAATGTAGAAGCAACAGCACCTTTGACCCCTAGCAACTCAGAAAGTACTGTTACCTCAAAGTCTAGATTACCCTGGAACAAAATTTTAGCGGCGATCGCCATAGCTGCAATTACGACATTAGGTTTTGCTAACTATCGTTTATGGCAATCTATTCAAACCGCACAAACAACAGATACGCAGACAGATACACAGAGCGATCGACTTACCTATTTATTAAAGGGCGAAGATGCAGCTAAAAAATCAACAGCTAAGTTAGTTGTCTCTCCAAATCGGCTAAATGCTACTTTGGACGTTAATAATTTACCGCCTTTACCTCCAGAAAAAGCCTATGCTCTATGGACAGTGGTAGGCAAAGATGTTCCCTATACTTCGGATGAGAAAGGAGCTATTTTAACTGCGGTATTTCAAGTCAACAAATCAGGCAATTTTAGACAAGAAATTGCGGTTCCTCAACCCTATCTTGAACCCAAAACAATTAAGATAGTTGCTATAACTGTTGAAGACGTATCTGCTCCTCAAGCACATCAGGGTTCGATCTTGATGTCTACTGAGGATAGTTTTAAGTAGATAATAAGTTTACATGAGTTAATAAAATAGCTAATTGCCAAACTATAAATTCTTTATTACTGCTGACTACAGAAGAGCAAAGGCATTCAAAGTAAAGACAGTGTTGCATGATAATAAATATCAAGCACCAGTAAAGCAGCAAAAATCATTTTTTAATCTTAAATATGGTTACTCAAGTTGAAATTTCAAATGAGAAGAAGGAAAATGCCGAAGCGGAAATACGTGATAAGAGAAAACCAGTTGATTACAATACATTAGAATATCCAATAGAAATAATTGCAAAAAAATATTTAGATGGAATAGATAAAGATGAAAATGAATTATTTATTCCTGACTATCAACGAGAAATGGCATGGGATGAAGATAGACAATCAAAATTTATTGAGTCAATATTATTAGGTCTACCAATACCTTACATATTCGTTGCCGATTTTGCTGATGATACAACAGAATCTGAAGACTTAGCACGTTTAGAAATAATAGATGGTACTCAACGTATTCGTACCCTATCAAGGTTTATAAACAATGAGCTAAAATTATCTGATCTAAAGGAATTGGGAAGTCTCAATGGTTTTAGGTTTGAAGATCTGCCATTATCTCGCCGACGAAGATTTAACAGAAGCACGATCAGAATGATTCAATTAACAGATAAAGCAAATGAGAAAATAAGAAGAGATATTTTTGAGAGGCTCAATACTGGCAGCGTTGAATTAAATGAAATGGAAAAGAGGAGAGGAATTAGACCAGGTAGGTTTCTTGATTTAATTGAAGATTTATCCAAAGATGAACAATTTAGGGAATTATGTTCTTTTACTCCAACTGAAATAAATAAACGAGATCCGCAAGAATTTGTTTTGCGTTTTTTTGCATTTTTAAATAATTATCATAACTATTCAGGAAAAAAAGTACATGAGTTTTTAGATCTCTATTTAGAGCAAGAAAATAACTCTCAAGCATTAGATACTAAGGCTATGAAAAACGAGTTTAAGCAAATTTTTGGTTTTATTGAAACTCATATACCACATAGTTTACATATCTATCGGAAGATGAAAGATAGATACGAGCCAACGACAAGAATAAAATTTGAATCAATTACTGTAGGAACAGCTTTAGCACTAAGAGAAAATAAGAATTTAAAACCAAAATCAGTATCTTTTGTTGGCTCTAATGAATTTGATAATCTTACTAAGTCGGATGCTAGTAGTTCTAAAAGCAAAGTTGCTCGTCGCATAGAGTACGTTCGAGATCGGTTATTAAGTAATTAATGAGAAGTGCGCTATTTGAAGATTTTGATCGACGCTCTAAAGAAGTAAGTAAATATTTTCTATTCCTGAAAAATTTAGAGCAAAGTTCGATTCAGTTAAAGATGGGTAATGATCGAAATCCTAAGATCAAAAATATAGACTCCGATTTAGAAAAAACGCTTAAGGCAACAGGATTTTTACTTTTATATAATTTGGTCGAATCAACTGTGCGTAATGCGATCGAATCAATTTTTGATGAAATTCAAAATAAGAATATTTCTTTTGATGACGTGAGAGATGAATTAAAAATGGTAATAGTCAAAAATTTTAAAAATAACAATTCAGCAGAAAAGCTCATATCTGAGATAAATACGATTTCCCAAGATATTATTTCTGCTAGCTTTAACAAAGAAAAAATGTTTTCTGGTAATATTGATGCTAAAAAAATCAAAGATACAGCTATATTATATGGTTTTTAGGTCAAGACAAATGCTAAAAAGACTCAAGATGGTAGAGATTTGTTGAGAGTCAAAACTAACAGAAATTATTTGGCTCATGGTTTCAAATCTTTTGAAGAAGTAGGTAAAGATGCTACTGCCGATGAATTATTAGTGATTCAAAAAAGAGTCAATTGTTATTTACGAGAAATATTAGAGAATGTGGAAAACTATATACTTAATGATGAATATCTGAAATAAGTATATTCGATAATTTTGGCTATTACGCTCTATTGATTGAGTTGCTTATCTAAGCAATTTTATAGTAAACAACTACTTATAAAGAGAAATAGCCAAATAAGTGATAGATTTATTATTCTAAGAAATAGCTGCTTTCGGCTAATACTGACTTCTGGCTCAAGTAAATAAATATCTCTCATGACTTCTATCTTAAAACAGCTTCAAGATTCTGTTAGCCAAGCTCTAGTTGCTGCTTTTGGTGCAGAATTGGCAGATACAGATCCTTTGATTGCGCCGACAAATAATCCTAAGTTTGGTGATTATCAGTCCAACGTGGCTTTGTCTTTAGCCAAACCTCTCAAGCAAAATCCTAGAGCGATCGCTCAATTGATTGTCGAGCGGCTTCAATTAGAACGAGGAAGCGCGCCGAGGTTGCCTCGGCAAGCGCAAGTCTCGTTTGAGGATATGTGCGAAACTCCGACAATCGCTGGACCAGGATTTATCAACTTTACGCTAAAATCTAATTACATTGGGAACTTGCTGCAAAAAATCCAAGCCGACACAAGATTGGGTATTTCTAAAGTAGAGCCAGCAGAGAAAGTTATTGTCGATTTTTCTAGTCCCAACATTGCCAAAGAAATGCACGTCGGGCATTTACGTTCGACAATTATTGGTGATGCGATCGCTCGTATTCTAGAATTTCGGGGTTACGATGTCTTGCGTCTTAATCATGTAGGTGATTGGGGTACTCAGTTTGGAATGTTAATTGCTTATCTTAGAGAAGCCTATCCCGAGGCATTAACAACCGCCAATGCTTTAGATATTGGTGATTTGGTTTCGCTGTATAAGAAAGCCAAGGTTCGCTTTGATGAAGACGAAGCATTTAAACAAACCGCTAGACAAGAGGTGGTTAAGTTACAAGAGGGTGCAGAGGATAGTCGTCGTGCTTGGAAGCTATTATGCGATCAATCTCGTCGAGAGTTTCAGGTCATTTATGATTGGCTTGATATCAAAATAGAAGAAAGAGGGGAATCTTTTTATAATCCTTTTTTAACGGATATTGTCAGTAAATTAGATCGAGAAGGTTTGCTCACCAAAAGCGAAGGTGCAATGTGTGTCTTTCTGGATGGTTTTACTAACAAAGATGGCGATCCTTTACCTTTAATTGTGCAGAAAACTGATGGCGGATTCAATTATGCCACTACCGATTTAGCAGCTATCAAGTATCGAGTCCAAGAAGATAAAGCAAAACGAGTTATTTACGTCACAGACTCAGGACAGGCTAATCACTTTGCAGGGGTGTTTCAAGTAGCAAGAAAAGCGGGAATATTGCCTGAGTCTGTAAAAGTAGTTCATGTGCCTTTTGGTTTGGTTTTGGGTGAAGATGGCAAAAGATTCAAGACTCGTTCTAGTGAAGTAATTAAACTTAAAGATTTGTTGGACGAAGCTATAAAACGTTCACGCCAAGATTTAGTAATAAGACTCAAAGAAGAAGAAAGAGAAGAAACTACAGAATTTGTTAATCATGTTTCTCAAGTAGTTGGACTAAGTGCCGTTAAATATGCCGATCTGAGCCAAAATCGCACCTCTGACTATAAGTTTGACTACGATAAGATGCTTGACCTCAAAGGCAATACTGCACCTTATTTACTCTATGCTTACGTGCGGGTGCAGGGAGTCAGTCGTAAGGGAAATGTTGATTTTTCTCAATTAGATAAGAATACAGAAATTGCCTTGGCTGAAGATACAGAATTAGCTTTGGCAAAACATATTTTACAGCTTGAGGAAATACTTAAAGAGGTAGAACAAAATCTATTGCCTAATCGCATTTGTCTGTATTTGTTTGAATTAAGTCAAAAATTCAATCAATTTTATGAACAATGTGACATTTTAAATGCAGATGAACCACAACGCACATCTCGTCTAATCTTGGCTAACTTAACAGCACGTACGATTAAATTAGGCTTGTCATTGTTGGGTATCAATGTCTTGGAAAGAATGTAGTTTTAATTAACATTTAAGTGAGTGGGTGAAATTAAATGTAAAACAAGCGTAAGCAAGATATTACGATCTATTTTTGTTACTCATTACTCAAGTAACGAGACTATCTTCTAATTAATTTGTCCTATCTACTTATAATGATGTTGTTTTTAATAAGGCAATGCCTACGGCTAGCTTTGCGATCGCAACTCTTAATCAAGAAATTATTTTATTGAAGATACTGCCGAATTACACTAAGTAACTGAATACGATCAAATGGCTTAATTAAAATATCTGTTGCCCCTACCAGTCTAAACTTTGTTGAATTGGCAAATTTTTGTGATTCCTCCAGTATAACTATAGGAACTGTTTTGAAATTGTTATGGTTTCTTAGCAAAGTACACAATTCATAGCCATTGAGATGAGGCATATCTGCATCCAATAAAATCAAATCTGGAGCAAATTCAATTAACTCAGTAAAAGCATTCATTGCATCTTTAATAGTCAAAGTAGAAAACACACTATGATCTAAATACTGTAAAAAATTCTGATGTAAAGCAGAATCATCGTCTACGTAGGCAACCTTCCCAATTTTTTCAACAGAAAGAAGCGTACCTTGGCTATAAATATTGGTATTAATATTGGTATTAAACCCACTATGGTTATCATCATCTGACCAACTAGAATTGGATGATGCTTTGTCGCTTTTTGACTGAGGCAGTTTAGGTAGTTTGTCAAACGGAGGCTTGGGATCTCGGACAACAATATCCCGATCTAGGATCGAGGGATATAATAATTTAGCGATCGCCAATTCATCCAAATCTAGCACTGCACTGATTTGGCGAAAATTTAATCCTTTTAATAACTTGCAGATAGCTTGATTTTGTTGGGTTGTTAAGTCGCCAATGGCTTTAGTTTTTTCTGTAACCAAATATGGACGCTGGTAAGTAGACCAAATTTTATCAGCAAAGACATTCCAAGCTTTTAGTCTTTGGCGACATTGAGCCAGATAAACATTTAAGTCAAATTGGCACAACTCCTCAATTTGCTCTGACTTTGGTGCAAACTTATACTGACACGAAACATCTTGTAAACACAAAAAAGATTCAAATACTTCTCTTGTTATCCTTCTAACTATAGCAGTGGCTTCTTGAGAGTTTAAATGACCTTGTTCAGCCAGCCAGAAAATAGCCTGATAATCTGAAGGTGATTGAGTATACGATTGGAGATCGTTGTTAAACTGAATGCGAGGCTGCTTGATAACTAAATTGTCAAGCTTGGGGTTTTGATTGCTTAAACGGCGCAAATGGCGTTCTAATCTTTCAAAAGGAGCTAGAGAATTGGTAGCATAAACTAATCTACCCTCACGATTAAAATGGATAAAAAAAGTGATGGAATTATAGACAACTTGTAAACAACTGTTTTCTTGTAGACGAGATATTTGGTCTAATACATTAGCTAATGTATCGGTAAAAAATGTTTGTCGATCTTTTCTGTTGTCTACAGAATGTTGATGATTCATGCACTCTCAGGGCTACTTTAAATCAGACGGCACAATCTTAAAATACCCATTTCATATCTGGAGATTAACACCTTAAATAGATAAAAACTGCTTTGGTTTTTTTATACATACCGTTTTAGCTCAGTTTGAGGGCAATATACACGACAATTTGAATCTAAAGTTTAATTCTTAATTTTGAATGTATTCTTAATATGTCTTATCGCCAATCATGTCTAAACTTTCTTGCCAAAAGGTATTATTCATGCTCCAATAAGGCAAACGCATCAGGATTAGCTAAAATAGTCTTTAGATACCTATAGAATATTTTAGTCTAGTGACTTTTGTGACGTTATTTTAAAATAAACACTTACACTGTCTCGATTTAAAAAAATTACTATATAGATAGCAAGTGCAAGCAACAGCTTACATTAACCAAACAATAAAATGACAACTGAAAACATACATCTGCGCTCTGAATTTATCAACACTCAGGTTATCGCTCGTAACAGCGGTAAACGATTAGGGGTGGTAAAAGAGGTTTTGGTCGATATAGATCGCAGAGAAATAGTGGCTTTAGGACTGCGAGATAATTTGCTTTCGGTTTCTGGAATACCAAAGTATATGTACCTTGATAGTATTCGTCAGACTGGAGACGTGATTTTAGTCGATGATGAAAGTGTAATAGAAGATATAGATATTGAGGCTTACAGTAAATTAATTAGTTGCGAAGTGATTACTGAAGCTGGCGAACCTCTAGGCAAAGTTAGGGATTTTCAGTTTGATGCCGAAAATGGAGCAGTAAACTCGATTGTGATTGCTTCACTGGGAATACCGCAGATCCCCGAACAGTTCATTAGTACTTACGAACTATCCATTGAAGAGGTGGTTAGCAGTGGACCTAATCGCTTGATTGTTTTTGAAGGCTCAGAAGAACGGATCGAACAAATTTCAGTCGGTCTTTTGGAGCGTTTGGGTATTGGTCGTCCTCCTTGGGAAAAAGATCGCGAAGACTATTATCCTCAAACTATCAATGCGGAAAACCAGCTAGGCACAGGAACTCCGATTCGTACACCGATTTCTACCCCTGTAGATTCTAGAGAACCTGTAATGGAAGAAAGATGGGATGAAGACGAATGGCAAGAAAATCGCGTTGCTCAACAGCCAATTAGACAACAGGCACAAGCGATTCCCTATGAAGAGGAATATGAAGAAAACAATTGGCAAGATGCAGAACCTGAAGTTTATGATGCACCAGTGTATGATGCGCCACCAGTTAAGGAATACGAATATGAAGAAGTTACTAATGAGGATGTTTGGGATGATGATATCAAACCCGAACCCTATAATCCTCCTCCCGTAAATATTCCCAAAAAAGAAAAAGCTCCTGAATATGAGGAAGAACCAGGTTAAATAAAATTACATCAAATTATTAAAAAGGCGAGCATTAAAAGCCCGCCTTTTTTTTTGTAATGTTTATACATTAGCTGAGAGCAAAGGTAATAATAAAGTAAAAAAATAATATACTAAAGGAGCAGTAAAAACATAACTATCCGTTCTATCTAAAATACCTCCATGTCCAGGAATTAACTGTCCTGAATCTTTTACTCCAGCATCTCGCTTCATCATTGACTCGGTTAAATCCCCCAACAAGCTAGTAACGCCAATCAGCGTACCCAGCATAACTCCACTGAGCTGCCATGCAGGAAAATCAAAATACCAAGCTCCCAATTCTGCCACTATTAAGCTACCAATTACCCCAAATACAGCACCTTCGACGGTTTTTTTCGGGCTAATATCTGAAAGTCTGGTACGACCAAAACTTTTACCCATAGTATAGGCGCCAATATCTGCTGCCCAAATACAGGCCATCACTAAAAACGTCAGGGTTAAAGCGGTAGGAAACTGGCTAGGATCGAGCCAAGAGTCGGGCCAATAGCCGTCTAAAGGTAGATTACTGCCGTTGTTTGTATTGGGTAAGCTAACTCGCAGTCGTACCCAAAAAGTAGGCAGATAACCCGTGTAAAACAAGCCTAAAATAGAGCTTGAAATGTCGGCAATAGTTGCCATTTTGGGTTGAAACAACAGATAGAAACAAATAATTGTTCCTCCCAAGCAAAACATCGCGTCAGTTATGCTCGGCGCAACGGTAGAGCTGATCAGCAGAAGTTGAGATACGATTAAAGTAGTTTTTGCAGCAGGCTCTACACCTTTAGCACGAACTAATCGAAAGTATTCTAATTGTGCCAGGACAATTAAAATACCTATACCAAGGGTAAAATACCATCCTCCGAGAATAATCATTCCCAAAGCTAGGGCGATCGCCACTATTGAACTTACTATACGAGACAAGGGCATAAGGCGTTGCTGCTACAAACGCTGAGTTAAGGTGAAAAATTAAGTTTAAGACAACTTTATGAAAGATTAACAAATTAATGGATGTAAGTCCTAATATTTGTTGAGTTATAAATGATTAAAAATCGAACGTGAGTGATAGTTACTTTATCCTAAACAGGCCGAGTAATTTATCACCGTTGGTCAAATCACAAGTAGATAAGACAAGTTATTAACATTATTAACGGCGATCGCTAGTTGATGGCAGATTAGTTTATGGGTAGCATGACTAAAAAAAATTTTTTCTTATGGGTATTAATCAGCACGATTATTTTTATTAATCTTTTTGCTAGTCCAATTTGGGCGCAGTTACCACTGTTGCCCAAACTGAATTTAGAAACTCTCAAGCTAGATAGTGATTCAACTGATACTACTCTTTCAGCTTGCGTATATTTGGATGGTCGTTGTGTATTTAAATTATCAGACCAAAAAGCAAATTTGAGTCAACGAATTAAATATACAGAAGAAAAGTTAGCTGATATCAAAAGTGTCTATCTCAAATCTAACCACGCCCCATTAAACGTTTTTACTCAAGGAAATCAAAATAAGCAAAGTCTTGATGTGGCAGTAGGCGACAAAAAGATTCCTGTTTTGACCCTTGATAGTAGCGATATAGCTGTTAGCGATGTCAATTTAGAATCTCAGGCACAGCAAATAGCCGCTCGCATCGAAACAGGATTGGAAAAAGCCAAGTCAGAAAGACAGCCTGTATTTTTGCTCAAGCAAGCCAAATTATCAGCAGTTGTCTTGCTGCTGATGGTGCTGATCAACTTTGTTATATTGCGCTGGAGCAAACGCCTAACCAAAGACAAAGTTACCTTAAGCCAAGACGCTGAGTCTTTACCATCTCAATTAGAGCAAAGAAAAACATTTAACCTCAAAGAAGTACAGTACCGCCTATTACAACTGACTCAGATAACTATCTGGATTAGTGGAATTTTGCTGATTTTGGGCTTATTTCCTGACACTCGCTTGACTCAACTGTGGATCGTTACCATCCTCAGGATTCCGCTGCGGTTAATAGTTGTTGTCTGGATTTGTTATGTTTTGATCCGCCTCAGCTTCGCTGCGATCGCTAGAATTAATACAATTATCACGGGTAAAGCTTTTACTGACAACTATGTATTAAGTCCTGACACAAATCGCCGACTTCAGGTTAGGGTAAATACTTTTTCTCGTCTGTTTAGAGGCATCATCACCTGCTTTTGGGCGGGTATTGCTTTATTTATCTCCCTGACAATTATTGGTTTGAACATCACTCCTTTGTTAGCTGGTGCGGGAGTTTTGGGTTTAGCTTTTTCTTTTGCTTCTCAAAACCTGATTAAAGACACTATCAATGGTTTGTTAATTATTTTTGAAGATCAATATGCCGTCGGTGATGTGGTAACTATCGGCGAAGTAGGAGGATTAGTTGAAAATTTGAATTTACGGATTACTCAGCTTCGGGATGGAGAAGGGCGTTTGATTACTATTCCTAATAGTTGTGTCAACATTGTCGCCAACCATTCTAATGGCTGGTCTAGATCTGACTTAAAGATTCACATAGCATATCAGGCCGATGTGGATGAAGCGATCGCCTTAATTGAACAGGTGGCAACGAAAATGTACCAAGACTGTGAATGTCGCGATAACATTCTCGAACCGCCACAGGTGTTAGGTGTAGAAGATTTCGCCGAGCGAGGCTTTGTTATTCGTATCTGGTTTAAGACCGAACCCCTCAAACAGTGGGATATCTCTCGCGAATTTCGCCGTCGGCTTAAAAATGCCTTTGAAGCAGCAGATATGCCCTTACCAATACCTCAACAACAGATTTGGCTAAGTCGTTATCCTAAATCCGATTGAAAAAAGTATCTTCAATAATAAGTTCGTAGTAGGTAGTTGGTTGTTTGTAGTTTGTCCTAACCCTAAAGGGTACTTCCATTTAGGGGCAAGCCTTTATCTAATCGCGGTGTTGACATTTTTAAATTGTTTACTTGCGACTTGCTACCCACTACCCACTAACTCAATCAACCACTAACGTTAATCGCTAGTTTTTGTCCGAGTTTTAGCAAAGGCTTTAATTGTCCGCTTTCCCAACGACAGCTATGGTTGTTGAGCAAACAGTCGGGCAATATACGTTGATGGAAAAAGTTGAAATAAACCTCTTGAGCGCGATCTAAAGCTAAACCAAGGTTCAATTGTTCACCAACGGCGATCGCTTTTTCTAATCTGCATATATCTGCTTCTAAAGTTGCGGGATCGCCATTGTAAAGTAGTTTCCATAGCAAGCGTAAGATTGTTTGTTCGAGAATTTTCTTAGCTTCGTCAATATTTAGCTGGCATTGAAGATAGTAAGCTTCCGTTGCTGTTGCCGTTAATTCTGCCAAACAACTATCCACTGCAAGAGGATCTTCAATCACTTTTTCTAAATTCTTGACTGTTTCTAGACAACGATAGGATAGGGCAACATCGGCAGCCACTTTTAATTCTTGGGGGACAGGTAATTCTTCCCTGTGGAAAGCTGCCAGCATACTATAGTTTTCGCGGTATACCTGAGTGTATAGCTGATCTAAGTGTTTTTTAGTTTTAGTGGTCAAAAGTCTAATGATACGTTGTCTTTCTTCAGCAAATAAATGTTTGAGATTAAATGATTGATTCCCCATTAAACGATTCATGGTTAAGATCACTTGAGCAGCACTTGCCTGTTGAATACTAGTAAATAGCTGTTGTTTTAATTCTGCATAAGCTAAACGACCATCAAAACTATTAATGCAGCAATGAAAATCCCATCCTCCAAGATGCAGCACTGCAAAGACAAAATGCTGGCTTTTCCAGGTAATCTCCGAAGTTAAACGCACCTGTCCTACAGAAAGAGTCAGCGTCCCTAGCTCTTGCTTTTGATAATCTAACTGCTCTACTTCATAACAGTAAATGCGTTTTTGTTTTTGTTGCCGATAGTTAGTGAATAAAGAGCTAATAGCGTAGTGAGCAGCTACCTGCTGCAAACTAACTTGAGAAGGGATAACTAGCTCCTGATATACTTTTTCGCCATTTCCAAAAGTGATAACATTACTAGGAGCTTTAGCTAAACGACGCACAAATTCTTGCTTGAGATCGATCCCTGATACTTCTCCAGCCAACTCCAAAGCTCGTGCTGCATAGCGTAGAATTTGAGTACCTTCAGGACGTGAAATCTCTTCAAAAAACCAGCCGCAGCTTGTATACATCAGCAGTGTATGACGCTGCATTTCTAGTAGGCGTAAAGCGTCAATTCTCTCTGGGGAGGATAATTCTTTTTGCTGATGACGCTGTAAAAACTGCTCGATATTTGCCGAAGAGCGATCGCGCAGCACCTCAATATATTCATTTCTAGTAAGCCAAGGATCGCGGAAAAACTTGCTTCCTGCCTCTTGATATATCGTTACTAATCGATCCCGTAGCCAGTCTAAAGAATCTCGCAGCGGTTTACGCCATTTTTGATGCCAACCGCCACCACCAGCGCAGCCACAATCATCTTGCCAGCGATCGACTCCATGGGCGCAACTCCAGGCTGTTACAGGCTTGAGAACAACTTCCCAGGTAGGAGGACAAATACTAAGATAGTGAGCATAGTTAGTAACCGTCCAGCCATAGTTGACAAATTCTTGCTTGAAGGCATAGGCAAGGCATTTTTCAGTTCCACCTTTGTGATGTCCAAAGGTTTCACCATCGGTAGCAACGTTGATTAATTGAGAAGGACGCCGATCCTCATCTCTTTTTATAGCTTGTCCTAATCTGGTGACAAAATTATCTGTTGTTTCGAGAACATCGTTAAAGCCCATATCGCGAGAGATAGGACCATCATAAAAGAAAATGTCAATATAGCGTTCATCTACAAAGCAACGATAGGGGCGAGTAGGATCTATCTGCGAACTTCCTACTTCTTGCCATTCGCTTTCTTTTTTGGTAGACATCAAGCGACATCTTTGTGCTTGAGAAGGAGCAAGAATAATAAACTCGATCTTTTCATCAATTAATACTTCTAAAGTTTGGTAATCAACGGCAGTTTCCGCTAACCACATCCCTTCGGGATCGCGCCCAAAGCGATCGCGAAAATCTTCTTTCCCCCAGCGAATTTGCGTAATTTTATCCCGCTGATTTGCCAAGGGGAGAATAATGTGATTATAAACCTGGGCGATCGCATTGCCGTGTCCGTTTAGTCTTTGGCAACTTTTTTTGTCCGCCTCTAGTATGCGTTGATAGACTTCGGGATCGTATTTTTCTAACCACGACATCAAAGTCGCACCGATATTAAAGCTGAGATATTCAAAGTTATTAACGATCCCCACCACTTCTCGTTGATGATTGAGGATGCGGGCAAAAGCATTAGGACGATAGCATTCATGATGGATGCGTTCATTCCAATCATGATATGGATGCGCGCTAGGTTGCCTCTCAATTGTATTGAGGTAGGGGTTTTCTCTCGGCGGCTGATAAAAATGTCCGTGAACAGTAATGTATACTCCTTGAGCAGTTTTGAGGGGATCGTGCTTAGTTTTTGTTGTCGGCTGAAGAGGGGCAATAGTTTTGCTGGGTAGACTGGATACCATAGTCGAATATTCTCTATAAATAAAAGATTAGCTGGATATTTAAAAACTAAATAGATCTCTTTGAGTGTTTGAAGAAAAGACAAACCTAGAAACTAATAGATTGGGGAAAGTTAATTGTGTTTAAGTGTAGCGACTGTAAATATTTTATTTAAGTTAAGTTTATAGTCAATTAACCAGCTTGTCAGAAAAATCAATAAACTTTTAAGAAAGATTGATGAAGATAATAATCTTTTCTTTTTGTTTGTATTTGGTCTGATAATTCTTACGTCAAGGTGTTTAATTTTCTTATGTGTCTTACCTAATAATTGAATTTAAGCAGTAGAAAGAGTCTCTATCCCTTGCAGCGTCTAGTCAAATGACAGACCGAATGGTTCGGCATTTAGGATACTGAGAGCAGCCCCAAAAGTGCTTACTGTGATTTTTACCATTGTTTGAAGTTCTTAAAAACATTAGACTACCACACTTAGGACAAAGCTGCTGGGAGTCTGGATTACTTCGGGATTGAAGATTACGAATATGTCCTCGTTGCGCCTGAAACGTAGCCTTAAGATTACCCGATTTGATAGCTGAAACCACGGCTTGTACTTGCGAATCGTTTAGAATAGCTTGTGTCTTTGATTTTATGTAACGAATAAAACCTCTAGCGTAGGTAACATTGTCAGGCATGGTAGTTTTGAATGTGCTTTCACCGACAAATACAATCACCGAATAAATAGCAGATTCAGGAATAGAGAGCAAAGATTCGAGTGCTTTCGTATGCTTGTAGTTTTGCCTTAGTGGATTTTGAAACTTGTACTTACTCTTATAAATTTGCTGTGTCCAAGTTGCTTGCCAAGAGTCACCAAAAATCCAGCCCTTCATATTTTTCGTTTCGACAACAAAAACACCGAACTTTGATACGAAAATATGATCGATTTGCGTTGTACCATCAGGCGTAGCAAGCATAACATTATGAAAAGCATGAAACTGTTTTTTGTCAAGCATTAAACGCGGCAAAACTTTGACCAAAAACTCGCCAAAGGCACCTTTGAACCAAGGAGTTCTAAATACTGATAGTACCAAAGCAATAGCTATAAGCCACCAGAAGTTAATTAGAAAAAGCTTAATGATCGTAAATATGTCCATAGAACAGCAATGTCATTTAATCATCTAATGTTAAGTCTTATAAAAGAAAATCGGTAGTCAGCATAAGCTACAAGAATAAAAAAACAAGTCCTTTTTTCTTTGACTCTGAAATCTTTCCCAATCTTTACAGATTAATTAAGTGCGTAACATCAGCTAATAATTTTATTTTTCAAGACAATTAGCAGTTACCAAGTAAGTTGCAGCTTTAATACATAGCTCATACTAAAAAGCAATCTAAAAGCCATAAGCCAATAATTAAAAATTAGCTAGTAAAAATTACAGGGAGAAAAAGTTACAATTGTTTAAGTACTCAGGATTTATTTTTAGGTACTTTAATTTAATTTGAGTTTTTGTAGTGCAAACGCCTCAAACCAGTTCCGTCAATTTTGATTCTATCGATTCAGCTTTGGCTGAGATCAAAGCAGGTCGCTCAATAGTTGTAGTAGACGACGAAAATCGCGAAAATGAGGGAGATCTTATTTGTGCTGCCCAATTTGCCACTCCTGCCATGATTAACTTTATGGCAGTAGAAGCTAGAGGGTTAATTTGCCTGGCAATGACTGGCGATCGCCTGGATACCTTAGATTTACCTCTAATGGTTAGCAAAAATACCGATCGCAATCAAACTGCCTTTACGGTTAGTATTGACGCTTCTCCAAAATTGGGAGTGACTACGGGCATTTCTGCCGATGATCGCGCCCGCACGATTCAAGTGGCAATCAATCCTGCCAGTATTCCCGATGACTTAGTTCGTCCTGGGCATATTTTCCCTTTACGAGCGAGAAATGGCGGAGTTTTAAAAAGGGCAGGGCATACAGAAGCAGCAGTAGACTTGGCAAGATTGGCGGGTTTATATCCAGCAGGAGTCATCTGTGAAATTCAAAATCGAAATGGTTCGATGGCAAGGCTACCAGAATTAGTAGAATATGCCCGTGAACATAAGCTTAAACTGATTAGCATTGCTGACCTGATCAGCTATCGTCTGAAGCACGACCGCTTTGTCTATCGAGAGACAGTCTGCAAGTTTCCTAGTCAGTTTGGCGACTTTCAAATTTACGCTTACCGCAACACTTTAGACAATACAGAACATTTGGCAATTGTCAAAGGAGATCTAGCGGAACTGGCAACTAAACCTGCCGTAGTACGGATGCACTCTGAATGCTTAACAGGAGATTCTCTGGGATCGATGCGTTGTGATTGTCGGATGCAGCTACAGGCTGCTCTAAAAATGATCGAGGCGCATGGATTAGGAGTTGTAGTTTATTTACGCCAGGAAGGTAGAGGTATTGGACTAGTAAATAAGCTCAAGGCATATACTCTCCAAGATATGGGTCTAGATACCGTAGAAGCTAACGAGAGGCTAGGTTTTCCTGCCGACTTGCGAGATTATGGCATGGGAGCGCAAATTCTCAATGATTTAGGTATCAAACAGATTCGCCTGATCACTAATAATCCCAGGAAAATAGCTGGTTTAAAAGGTTATGGTTTAGAAATGGTGGATCGCCTGCCTTTGCTGATTGAAGCCACTGACTACAACTCTGGATATTTGGCTACTAAAGCTAAAAAACTGGGTCATCTGCTATTGCAGACTTATTTGATTACCGTAGGAATTACTTGGCAAGAGGATATTACCCCGGAAGTTCAATATGAAAAGCTAGATAAAATTCGCTATCTTGCTCAAGAACATAACTTTTTAGTTCAGGAAGAGGCTCGACCGATCGCGATCGCTCTGTTTAGCAGATCTTCTCTGATTTTTCATCTCGGTTTTGACCAACCTAATTTAGCTAGTTCAGATTGGTATCAAGACAGTAAGCATCCCTATCTATGGGGGGTCATCAAAATTTTAGATACTTTAGCCCAATGGCAAAACCTTGGTCGTTTAGAATTTTTGATTGCTTCTGGAGATGACCCGATGACTGGTTTACAGGTCAAATTAGATCGTCAAAATTATCGTCTTGAGCAAAAACCTTCAAGCCTCAATGTGCTTCAAAGCCAAACTATTTATAGCTTTGATTCAACATTAGCGAATTTCTAGCGACAAGAGGAATGAAAGTCAGTGAGCAGAAAACCAAGCTAACCGCCACGACAGATGAATTTGACTTCCTAGGCTAGCACTTTAAAGTACAGAAAAACGGCAAGTTTCGTAGCACTTCTTCAGTGGGTAACTACAAAACTTTTCGCCAGAAAGTAAAAGCCATCGTTAACAACTCATACTAAATCCTGTTGGTATAGGTTACTTAACTGTTGGATTAAGAAGTAGGTAGTAGGTAGTTAGTCGTTTGTAGTTTTTTGGGATTACGAACTACAAACTACGAACAACTAACTTAATACTTAAGATGCTTTTTCCAATCGGATTTAGTATCAAACTATGGAGCGACAGTAAAAGCTAATAAACTAGCACTCGTTAGAGGATGGAGACAATATCACAAAAACTGCAAGATGGATGGGTCAAGGAACTCTCTTTACCACATCCAAAATCGCACATACAAGGTATTTAATAAAGAAACAAAGCAAAAACCGCCACACTAGCAAGAAACTGTTAGACATAGCGTTCCCTAACGTTTCTTACTCCGAAAACAAAAGCCCTCAAAAGGCAAAACCATTCATGTAGTTCCTGCGGATTAAAATTCCTAGGGGAACAGAAAGTACATCTACACCACGTAGACGGAAATCACCAGAATTGGAGAGTAACGAATTTAGTAGCAATACATCAGACGTGCCACCAATTCTTACACATGAGCAAAAGCGAAAGCTAAGAATATCGAGAGCTGGGTGCAATGAAAATCGCCCGCCCAGCTCTAACAGAAAGGGGCGAGGCTTAATAACCTTCCTCGACTCTACCAAACCCAGTTATTTGGTAAAACAATTTACCTCTTCTTCCAGGCGATCGCAGCAATAGCGAACTAAAGCTAAACCGTCTGACTGTGAGATAATGCCCGTGGTGGTGGAATATTTAGCCAATAATTGCTCCTCAGTGGTGGTATATTCTCCCAGGGTTGTTTTGAACCGAGACAAATAATTCCCCACTTCATTATCATTTTGACAACTAAATTCTAAAATTGAATCGAGATAGTCTTTAACCGCAGTGTTTTTGATGCCCTCTGTTACCGCAGCGTATAGCAACTCATTATTTAAATAATCAAATTCAGGCACGCTTAATTCTTGTCCCTGTAGCTTAAATATTTTACATCCTGGCTTTGGTCTAACGGTTATGTTTTCACGACGAACTCGATTGGCAGCCTCAGAAATTAGAGCGACTAACGCTAATGTTACCTGGGGATAGTTGCTGTCGGCATTTCTTAGCTCTACTGTACCGATAGAATTGAGTCGAACTGGATTCCATCCCGCAGTCAACAGTTGACCGCCAGAATCTAAAAATAATGACCGCTCAACACCAGCATTATCCATCGCCTGTAACCAACTATGATAGCGAGCAAATAGCTGTTGGGTTAAATCTTCTACGGTTTCGGCATAGGGCATTAAGCCGCCTACAGACTGGAGATTAGTATAAACTCCCGACCAAGCAAAACGTTTGCTTCCTCGATAGTGGATGGTTCGCATGGCTTTTCCCGCTACTTTGCCTTCATAAAAAGGGCAGGCACGAGATAAAGAGATAATAGCCGCATCAAAAGCGATCGCCAGATTATAAAGACTAAGTACCCTAGCTCTAGCTTCGGCAGAGGAATTGTAAGCAATTCCGATTTGGGGATCTACTACTTCATCGGGCAGATCTAAATGAATATGCGTCCCCGTACACTTTGCCGCATTATCAAATCTTCCTGCTCCCACAGTTCTAACCTGTAAATGATAATTGGGCTTATTCCTGATTACTGGCGTACTGTACAGAGGATAGGTAGAAAGGGGATATACCCGCAAATCTAATTCTTTGGCTGCTTGCAGCAAAATCCTCAATAGGTCGAGATATTCGGCAGTTAATTCGGCAAAGTTATTAACGGGAACGGTATTAATTTCGACAATGCTTTTAACAAATTCGGGAGCAAAACAATCAGCACAACGATCTCTTGCCTTAGCTATCTGCCAACAGCGTTCTAAAAATTCATCAGCGCGATGGGATAGAAACCCTTCTGGATTGACGATAAAAAATTCTTGCTCTAGTCCAAGACGAGAATTATTGAGCTTCATACCTCTAGCATAATTTTTAAATCTACTGCAATTTGTAGCAACTGCTGCAATTTTATCAAAAGCCTTTAGCTCTAAGCCTTAAGCTTTAAGCTAAACAAATCGATGTTTATCTTGGACAGACATTGCCGAATCACGACTGATTGTTTTGCGATCGCGTTTTGAAGTCGATCTTAACTTGGCTAAAATATTGGCTTAAAGTGACTTTTAGTTTTCAGTTTAGTCGAACCCAGACGCGATCGCCTGCCAGAGATATTGGCGAAAAAAGCCTGTTAGCGATCGAATCTTTCGCCGCGATGTTGTTCCATCAATTCAGCTATTTTTGCTCTTTGCTCGGAGGTTAGTACTTCTCGTATCCGCAGCATCGTTTCAAAACGGTTATTACCCAATTGCTGATGGAGTTTCTCAAGCTGTTGGTGTTGTTGTCGTAATTGTTCGATACTAGCATTGCTGACTAATAGAGATTCCATTTTTTGATGCTGAGAGTGCATTTCTTGATGTAAAGCTTCTAAAGCTTCAGTCTTAGTATTGGACTCTTCTTGAATTGCTGCGATTTTTTGCCTTTGTTCTGTAGTGAGATCTATTTGTTGTAATAATTTCTCTACTTTCTCTCCTTTAGGTTTTTTGTCATGTTTAGCGTGGGGTGGTGGTGGTACTTGTGCCATAGTGGTCGGTTTATCGTTAATTCTTTGACAGGTTTGAAAAATTAATAAAACGCCTAAAATTGCTGAAAAAGTGCGCCAGTTCATGTAACGTCTCCTAGAATTGTTTAAAGTATCAATTACCTAAATATTAGAAAATTGCTCTATCTATCTACCTCGATCTAAATTCCTAAATTCTTTTGGTACTTTAGGACTATTGCTACTTTCGCGAAGCCATAAATAATAGGAAGATAGGAAGTGAATCTTGAATTTTTATTTTCGTAATGGCTAATACTTGGCACAGACATTCGTTTCGTTTACTTTTATATCTAGAATGGGTCTTATTAGGAATTGCTTTACTCGCTGCATTTAGTTGGACAATTTCTCACCCTCCTCCTCGTCCTCATCACCATTCTCACTTATCTTATTCACCTTGGTTGACTGCATTAGGAATTGCCTGTATTGCCCTTTTGGGAGTAATGGGTTTGAGATTACCTAGCAACTCAAGATTAATTTCACAAGTTTATATTGGTAGCGGATTCATTTTAAGTTGGCTCACAATATTATTAGTAGGAAGAGGAGAAAGAGTCTTTCCTGCTTTACTCTTAGTGGTGGTAATTCGCGCCTGTTTATTATTTTCCTGGAGTGGCAGAATTTTGACCGCCATTTTGGCTTATGCTTCGTTTTTGACTGTGCAAATCATGGCTTTGATGAAGATAAGTCTGTTTGGCATTCCTCTAGATAAACCATTGCCACTGCCAAAACGTTTACCACCAGAAGAATTGCGTGGAGTTTTATTTGGTTTGGCTTTTAATTCTGCGTTGCTGTTTGCTTTTGTGCTGGCGTTTGTTATTTTATTGGTAAGTGCAGTCATAGCTGAACATGAAAGTAGAGCTAAGTTAGTTCAAGCCAATCGTCGTTTAAGAGAATATGCGCTGCAAATCGAAAATCAGGCAACCTTACAGGAAAGAAATCGCATTGCCAGGGAAATTCACGACTCTGTTGGTCATTATCTAACTGCTCAAAGTATTCAGCTAGAAAATGCTGCGATGTTTTTAGCTCAAGATCGACTTAAAGCTGCTAGTCATTTAGCCAAAGCCAGACAGTTAGGCAAAGATGCCCTGGCTAACATTCGAGCTTCGATCGCAACACTAAGAACAAATCCGCTCCAAGAGCGATCGCTCTTGACAACCATAGAAGAATTAATCTTAGAGTTTCAGTCTAATACAAATATTGCGATCGCCTCAGAAATTGATTTGATTTCTACCTTACCAACTGAAGTTAATACGGCACTGTACCGTATCGTCCAAGAAGCACTAACCAACATTAGTAAACATAGTCAAGCAACCAAAGTAAACCTATCTTTGAAAGAAACAGGGTCAAAGATTTTGCTGGCTATCCAAGACAACGGCTGTGGCTTCAATCAAAGCGATAATACTACTGGCTTTGGGTTACAAGGAATGAAAGAGCGTACCGCAGCATTATCAGGAAAGATCGCCATTATCAGTAAATACGGTCAAGGATGTTGGATAAATGTAGAAATTCCAGTGTTAGTGATTTAAAAGACTTGTTCGCATCAAGACGCAAACTAAGGCTTTAGCCGCACGTGATACGTGAGTTTGTTAATTGTTTAAAGAGTTGAATTACCTTATTTAAGTCTTTGTCTCCAGGCGATCGCTCTACGCCACTAGAAAGATCGATGCCGTTGGGTTGGAGGCGAGATAAAGCATCAACAATATTATCAGGGGTTAATCCCCCAGCCAGCATCCAAGGTAAAGCTGGTTTAAATTGTTTTAGGTCTTGCCAATCAATAGTTTGACCTGTCCCACCCAGCATTTGAGGATGATAAGCATCCAAGAGCAAAGTATCAACCTTGTCTGTATAGGCTTTAGTGTCTTGCAAAGATGCAGCAGTTTTAATCCGAAAGGCTTTGATTAGTTCAATTTCACTAGGAAGTGCCTGACGTAATTGAGCGCAAAAGTCTGGAGTTTCTAAACCGTGTAGCTGCACCACAGTTAAATTTGCTGTATTAACTACCGTGATAATTTCAGTTAAAGAATGATCGGCAAAAACTCCTACCTTATTAACTTGAGGTGGCAGGCGATCGCCGATCGCCTTAATATTGACTGGAGTAATATAGCGAGGCGATCGCTCTACACAAATGAAGCCCAAGCTATCTGCGCCCAATGCCGCAATTTCTTGACTCTGTTTAATTTGAGTGATTCCGCAGATTTTAACTCGCATACGTACTCTTTTCCAGATAACACCGTGTTTTTTTAGTAAAACTTTGAACTACTGTTAATTATTTAGAAGAAACGCGGTTTTGCACAGAGAGATTTTTATAATTCCTATAAACTAGCGTAATCAAAAAAATATTTAAAGAGCAGAGGAGTCAAGATTCATAATGATATCTAATTTTCTTTTAGCAGTTCAATACGCTCCTTCAACAGCCGATTGGACACCTACCGTGGCAATAGTCATGATTATGTCTAATCTATTTTGTATTGCCATTGGTCGCTATGCGATTCAAAATTCAGGACAAGGCCCTAGCTTGCCCGTACCCAAACCTGAAGTATGGGATAATTTCGGTTTACCTGAACTGTTGGCAACTACTAGCTTAGGTCATATTCTGGGCGCGGGAATTATTCTCGGCTTGGGCAATGCAGGGGTTTTGTAACAGTAATCAGTTAGGGTTGCATTGAGTTGGTAGATTTTAGCGATAGCGATCGGTACACAAAGGCTTGTCTGGATTGATAATTCTGGATAAGTCACAATTGCCAACCATGAATCTTTCAGTAGTCTCTGAATCCGAAAAACGCTAAAGGTAGAATAAAAGCATCTGCGCGTACTGCCAATACAGGAGATGCTTTTTTCTCAATCAAACTAATCATAACAATGACCAACCCAGAAACCAAAGCTCAATACGAAGGAGCAATACTAAATCAGCTAGTTAAAAATGCTGAAAAGCTGTCGGTAATTGAATTTAAATTTAGCCAAATTGAACCGAAGATAGACAATCTAGATCGTCGAATGGGTGAAGTTGAATCGAAGATAGACAACCTAGATCATCGATTGAGTGAGATTGAAAAATTACTCGGCTGGTTAAAAATAATTGGTGGTAGCGTAGTAGCGATCGCCCTATCTCTAATTGCCAATTTTATCTACTCTTACCTAATTTAGCTGTAGAGATTCTGAATTTAGAAATTCTATCAAGCTCAAGGGTATGGCTGGTTTACTGATTAGCGATCCGTATTGGGCATTGAGATACTGAGCATAAGTTGACTTGTCAGTAATATAAGTACTAAAAAACGCTAATCCTAATTGTTTGATATAGCCTTGAGCTATTTTAGGATCGGGACCGAGCGCGCCAGCAGGAACAGGAATACTCCCAGCCGACTCATTAAGGGTTGAGAAGTGTGTCCCACCCTCTAGCAGCACTAAATACTTTTTGGGAGTTTTTAGCCAAGTAAAGGGAATAATTTGCTCAGACAAAGAGGGCGTGACGGGATCTGAGCTACCTGATACTAGCATTACAGGAATCTTAATTTTACTTAGGCTTTGTTCGCCAAAGACGGAGCTAGTCAAAGGATTAATGGCAATTACTGCTTTAATGCGCTCGTCTTTTAAATTTACGCCAGTTTCTATAATAGGAATCTGTAATGCCAGACACTGAAGCAGTAAAGATAAATTCCAAGAATCATCCAGGTTAGTGCAATCTCGATTTAGAGTTTGCCAATTTAATTCTGCTCCTGCGATCGCCAAAGCGGTATATGCTCCAAAAGACTGTCCAATCATGCCGACATTGTTGGTATCAATCTTTTTGCCATAGTTACGAGTTAGATAATCCAGCACGAACTTAATGTCTAAAGGACGATCGATTAATTCCTTGGGTGGAGTTACATCCTTGACCAAACCATTTAACAATGCTCCAATTTGTCTAGCACTGCTGCCTGGATGTTCGGGTACAGCAACGGCAAAACCATGAGAGGCAAGATGTTTAGCAAAATAAGCAAAAGTAGTCAGGTCGCTACCCAAACCATGAGAAATAATAATCAATGGTAATGGCTGCTTGTTTTTGACTTTAGGTAAATAAAGCTCTACGGGAAAAGTGCGATCGCCAAGCAGACCCGAAGGATCATTGCGACGGCTATCTTTCATCGTCAACACCTGTTTGGCAAAGGCATATTTACCAGGTTTTGATAGAGCTAAATCTAGAGCTATAGGAGCAGTCGTGGTTAAATCTTGGCTTTCTTTTGTGGCTTCAGTTTGCACAGCAGCGATCGCCTGCTCATTGCTTTTAACCACTTGACTGAGATCTTTGATAATTTTTAAACCTTGGCTAGAGTCAATTCGCAGTACTTTGGTAGGAAACTTTTGCAGAAAGTTCAGGGGTGTTAAACCACCATCCTTAGCGTCTGCTGCTGCTAAGATCAACGCCGAACGAATTGCATAAAACCCAGGTTGACGAGCCTTGGTTTTAATGACTTTAGAAACTCGGTCTAAAATTTTTTCTCCCTGGAAAGAATAGAGAAATTGAGCGATCGCTAAATGATCGAAATCCGCACTGGTTGTTAAACCCACTTTAAATTGCTGTAATTGTTCTGGGGTCAGAAATCCAGCATAGCCAGCCAATTCTCCTTCAATTTTTCCTGTAGTGGCATAGGTTTCTAGAGACTTAATTGAAACAGGAAACTCCAAAGCCCCATAATTTAAGATGATTTCTTCTGCTGCTACCGCTTTTTTTGTCCAATAGCCAATCAGCCCCAGGGAGCAAACTACCTGTAAAGCTCCTAAAACAATATATGAACCAAAGCTCTGGACAATTTTACTCCTAGACCGAGATTGCCGATTGATGTTTAAGGTAGATTGATTGGCGATCGAGCTAGTAAGCGAGGAGAATATCATGCCAAATTATTTTAATAGAGCATAAGAACTACTACCGTTGTAACATTTTCCTTATTTGCTTTTAGCTGAAAGAAGGCGATCGCTATCTAAAAATACTGAATAGTAAAACGCCCTCAGCTTTTTTATTGTGCGATCGGATAAATAAGATTACTATTTATTAAGGTTTACAAATAAAAACAAGAGGATTTTTAAATTTATGCCATATACAGAAGAAGAAGGCGGATTATTAAACAACTTTGCTAGAGAACCAAAAATGTATACAGCCGACGAGCCTGATAAAGCTGAAAAACGCAACTATGCCATTCTCGGAGTATTAGGGTTTTTGCTGGTGGGGGGTATCATAGCAGTTGCAGTATTCGCATCTACTGCCAGTTAATTTCTAAACATCAAATAAAAAAAACTATTATGATTTTGCCTCGTGTTTTCATATTTGCAGCACGGGGTATTTATTTTGCTTTGGTGTCTTTGGTATGCTATGAGACAATAAAAATGCAAAGTAATAGTATTAAAAACAAGATTTATAGGGGTAATAAAATAAAAATGTTCAAGTCTTTCTTCGCTGGCTTGTTAATTGTTTTAAGCTTATTGGTAACAAGTTGTTCTACAGGGGTAAGTGGGTTACAAAGTTACGTCAACACCAGTAAAGGTTATGAGTTTTTGTATCCTAACGGTTGGATACCCGTTAACCTAGGAACATCTGCTCGAAAAACCGTAGATGTTGTATTTCGCGATTTGGTGGAAAGAACCGAAAATCTCAGCGTTATTATTAATGATGTTCCTGATGACAAAACCTTAGAAGATTTGGGCGATCCCTCAGAAGTTGGATATCGTCTGCTCAAAGTAATTAATAATACCGATCCTGATAAAAAAGCAGAATTTCTCAGAGCCGAATCTCGTCAAAATAAAGACAAAACTTACTATCTTCTAGAGTATGAAGAAAACCTAGCCGATCGTGAAGAGAGACATAATATTGCCAGCGTTTCTGTTAGCCGAGGTAAAATATTTACCTTTAGTCTGTCTACTCCTCAAAGACGTTGGGACAAAGTTAAGGACAGTTTTGAAGTTGCAGCAAAATCCTTTACCGTCAGGTGAGTTTGAAGAGATGAAGGATAAAAAGTAAATCAGCTATTCTCTCTACCTTTAATTCTTGACATAAATAGCTAATTCTGACCATAAATCAGGAAAAGCATCTCGAAAGTAGTCTGCTTTTCCTAATTCCATATCGCGATAATCAAAGCCTGGAGCTACAGATTCACCCAATAGACCAAATTCTCCTGCTTCTAGTACGGCAGCTTTCCAATGATTTCCTGGTACTAATAGCTGCGCTACTTCTCCCTGGGCAAAATTGAGTCCAAGCTTAACTTTATTTAATTCCCCAGATGGACTAAGAATTAGATAGGTAATGGGCGAACCTGCTTGAAAATAATGTAGAATATCCGACTGATTCTGGTGAAAATAATCTATAGGACGATCGTCGGTAAGCAGATAGTAGATAGAGGTGAGTATACTGCGATCGCTGTCTATTCTTGAGGTTGTTATACTTATTTCTGAGCGATAAGTTTCCGAGAAATAACCACCCTCAATATGTTCAACTAAAGATAGATGTTTGATTAAATCTTCTTTATTCATTTTTGGGCGTTGATGATTCAAAATGTTTCGGTTCGTAGCTTTTAGCTATCAGCTATCAGCTATTAGCTTTTTAAATTTAATAATTTAATACCAAATATTAGTTTTTAAAAATCATACCCTAATTCAGCAACGCCAGAAAATAAAATGTTAAACTCTCTTCCTCTACCTTCCTACTTGCCGATTAACCTCAACAGATAAATTAAATGCTTGACGGCTTAAACCCCAATCTTCGAGCAATGTATAGATCACAGGCACCACAATTAGACTGAGCAAAGATGAAGTTATTAACCCGCCAATGATAGCCACTGCCATCGGTTGACGTAATTCTGAACCTGCACCCCATCCTAAAGCGATCGGTAACATTCCTAGTATGGTAGAAAAGGTAGTCATGACAATGGGGCGAAGTCGTACAACTCCAGTTTGTAGAATGGCTTCGGTGCGACTCATGCCAGAGTTACGTAGTTGGTTGGCATAGTCTAAAAGCAGAATGGCGTTTTTATCTAATAAGCCCAATAGAAAAATTAGACCAATTAGAGAAATCATGCCAAAATCGCTTTGAGTAACGAGTAGAGCTAACATTGCCCCGACGATTGATAAGGGCAAAGATAAACCAATTACCAAGGGTTCAAGCCAACGACGAAAGGGCAAGTATAAAACCACCAGCATACAAATTACCGCCAGAGTGAGAGTTATGGCAAATTCTCCTAGGATCTTTTGCGATCGCGCTGAGTCTCCTTCTAGATCGAAGGTAATTCCAGGGGGTAAAATCTGCTTGGCGATCGCCTGCGCCTTTTTGGTAGCATCACCTATTCCTCGATCTGCCGTGAGATTGGCGTTGATGTAAGCCACCCGTTTACCGTCAAGATGAATCAATTTATCTAAAGGTCGCTCGACTCCATCAATACGCACATCTTCAAACCCTGATAAGTTTTGAATTTTCTGCTGAAAAGCGATCGCGCTGGTTCTTAACTGCTCTATATTTTCTCCTGCTAATGCCACTTTAAAGGAAGGATCTTCTCCTGTTTCCACAAAGGGTATATCTTCAACGCTGATAATTACCTGGGGAATGTTGGGCAGCTTCTGACGTATCTCTGTCTGTACCTGGCTAGTAGTTAGACGGCGATTGTCTTTAAGCTTAATATAAAGTTTGCCCTTATTAAATTCACCCTGCACTCCAGCAATAGTGTAAACAGAGGCTACATCAGGATAATTTAAAACGACAGTTTCTATTTCTTGCCCTACTGTAATAGTTCTATTTAATAAAATACGTTCGGGCGATCGCGCAATATTTCTCAGCCAGTCAAACTGTTTAGATTGAGGTTTTTCAGGAGAACTATTATTAGCCTTTACATCTGCACGACTAGTTAGTTTTGGTAAGGGAGTTGTGTAAGTGATTTTAAATTCTCCCCGATCTAACTGAGGGACAAAACCTTGGGGAATAAGGGGAATCAGAGCAATTCCGGTAATAAAACTGGCGATCGCGATACCGATTACGGCACGACGATGATTTAATGCCCATTGCAATACCTGACGATACTTATTGGCAACAAAGCCTTGTGTTTCTTGTTTATTATTACTATCTCTGGTTATATTTTTAAACCAATATATAGCTAATACAGGAACTAAGGTACGTGCAGCCAGCAGAGAAGTCAAAACCGCAGCCGAAATAGTGATGCCAAAGGGACGAAAAAACTGTCCTAATGTACCGCCCATTAAGCCAATCGGCAAAAATACCGCCACGATAGTTAGAGTCGAAATAGATGCTGTCAAACCAATCTCGCGAGTAGCAGATAAGGCAGCCTCGCGAGGACTTTTACCCTCTTCTAAATGACGCATGATGTTTTCTACCTCAACAATGGCATCATCGACAATAATGCCGATAGCTAGTGCCAAAGCTAGTAAGGTTAGGGTTTCTAAATTAAACCCCAGCCCAGCCATGACAATAAATGTCCCTAGTAAAGAGATGGGAATAGCGATCGCCGTGACCAAAGTTGCCCTAAGATTACGTAAGAAGGGAAAAATTACTAAAATTGCCAGTGCTACTGCGCCAAACAAGGCTTGAATAGTGGCGTTGGTGCTGTCACGTATGTATCCTGCGGGGGTTTCGGCTAAAATAAACTTAATAGTTGGCAGGCTTTGCTGGAGTTGAGCGACTTTTTCTTTTACCTGTCTGACTACTTCGAGGGTGTTAGCATCACCTTGTTTAATTACCTGAAAAGCGATCGCCTTGTCCCCATTAAAGTGAACTAGAGTATTGCTGTTAGCTGTAGGAATATCTGAATCTACGCTACTATTAGGATTACCTAAAATATCTACTCGCTGTACTCCTGGTAATTTTTCTATAATCGGCGCAATTTTGGTAGAGGCAAGATCATTTAATTCTTCAAGAGTGCTTTTTTGACTAGTAATAACATAACTAATCGCGCTAGTTTCGTTTAAGTTAAAAGGAATTACCTCTAAATCAGTCGTAGGTAAAGATAATTGTTTGAGACTGGTTTTTATATTAGCCGTAGCGTCTTCAATATCGATATCAGTATCTAGTAAAAGATTAACTATCGTTTGTCCTGAATAAGTAGAAGAAAATAGCTGTGCCAATCCTGGAATATTAGCCAAAGCTGTTTCCAAGGGTTTAGTAATTTTAGCTTCCGTATCTAAAACCGTTGTTGTATCGGCTTGGGCGCGAATTACCACCACAGGGAAGTTTACCGCAGGAAAAAGAGAGTATTTTAAAGAACTAAAGGCAAATATACCAGCTACGGCGATCGCTAACCAAAAGCAGATAGTTAAACGAGAATATTCAATTGCCAAACGAGAAAGATTAAACCGCGTTTTAGAAAACATCAACAGATTAAACAAAGAGTCTAATCGCTATTTTTACAGAAATCCACCAAATATTCTGGTTAATTTAGTAATTTTCTAAGGTTTTCAAAGGTAATGCCTACAAAGGAAAATAATTCGGTGATCTAGATTATTTTCCTTCGGGATTGTGATCTAGTCATATAAAAGCTCTCGTAAAGTATAAAAGAAAATGTAGCTATTCAAAAGTGTTTTTTTACCTCTAAGGCAATAAAAGATATTTTTTTAGTTATTTTAAATCGACTTTTTTTATAACTACATCAAATTATCATGGAAACCATCAACATCGAGTCAAATTTACTGGAGCAAAAAATATCAGCATCTTCTACTTCTTTACAAACTCAAAATTATGGATTAGATACTGATTTATCGGTAGATAATATTCAAAGTTCAACTCAAGACAGTCAAGTTTTATTTATTGATTCAGCCGTAGAAGATTATCAAAGCTTAATCGATAATTTATCTCAACCTACCGATGTTGTAGTTCTAGATTCTCAGCGAGATGGAATATTTCAAATAACAAATTACCTCAGTCAATATGATGATTTAAATGCAGTTCATATTGTTTCTCATGGCAGTGCAGGTCAACTATTTCTGGGTAATACCAAATTAAATCAGGATACATTACCTCACAGTATTCAGACATACTAATGGGTTGGGGGAATTCTATAGAAGCAGATGGTGACATTATTCTTTACGGTTGTGAAGTCGCTAAGGATCTTGCAGGTGCAGAATTTGTCAAGGACTTGAGTGAGTATACTCAAGCAGATATCTTAGCCTCTACTGATACAACTGGCAGCGAAACGCTTGGTGGTGATTGGGATTTAGAGTATGCAATTGGAAAAATTGAGGCGGAGTCAATTTTTAATACAGAAATTAAAAATGACTATAGCAGCATTCTTGTTGGTAATATTCCCTTTACTCCTTTAGATGCCGTTAACTATCTTGCTTTAAAAGGTTTTGATGTTCCAAGATATAGTTATACACCAATTTATACAGATATAACCAAAGGTTTACCTTTGAAAAATATTGGAAATGAAGCATTTTCACTAAAGCCTAACAATACCAACTTAGCTCTACTTAACAATGCAAATCCTTATAAATTTGATAAACCAAGGTTAAATAGTTTAGCATTTGATTTCAGTACTGATTCTTTAACTTTTAATCATCATAATTTTGAATTTAGTTCAATAACTCCCAACGAAAATTCAATAACTTTTGGTTTTGAAACTGGAAAATTTGATTTCAGTTCATTTACTTCTAATAATTCATTAAAATTTGAGTTTTATAAACCAGGAACTTATACGTCTGCAATTGAAAAAGTCGATTTTAATTCAATGCTATCTTTTGATGCAAAGGCAGTAACATTTACATCTACCTCAGTAACATTTGACTATTTACCTAAATCTGTCAACTTTAACGCTAACTTGTTTAAAATAAACTCTCATTTATTCGACTATAAGTTTTTAAATGGTGCTAAGTTTTCATTTACTCAGGCAGATGATGCAGACTTCTACAAAAATTTCAATGCTAGTGATTATCGAGCCTTAGAATATGCTTTTTCAGGAGATGAATTATTTGATTCCAACTACTATTTAGCACAAGGCGCAATTCCTAAGGGAATGAATCCATTTACTGACTATTTCGAGAATGGCTATGCTGCTGGGAAAGATCCTAACCCTTTATTTGACACCTCTTATTACAATCAAAACAATCCTGATGTAGTAGCACAAGGAGTAGAGCCTATGGTACATTTCTCGACTACAGGATACAAGGAAAATAATCTCAATCGAGATCCCCATCCTTTATTCGACACCTCTTACTACAACGAGAAAAATCCCGATGTAGTCAAATACAGCATCAACCCCCTAGTACATTTCTCGACTACAGGATACAAGGAAAATAATCTCAACAGAGATCCACATCCTTTATTCGACACCTCTTACTACAACGAGAAAAATCCCGATGTAGTCAAATACAGCATCAACCCCCTAGTACATTTCTCGACTACAGGATACAAGGAAAATAATCTCAACAGAGATCCACATCCTTTATTCGACACCTCTTACTACAACGAGAAAAATCCCGATGTAGTCAAATACAGCATCAATCCCCTAGTACATTTCTTGACTACAGGATACAAGGAAAATAATCTCAATCGAGATCCCCATCCTTTATTCGACACCTCTTACTACAACGAGAAAAATCCCGATGTAGTCAAATACAGCATCAATCCCCTAGTACATTTCTCGACTACAGGATACAAGGAAAATAATCTCAACAGAGATCCACATCCTTTATTCGACACCTCTTACTACAACGAGAAAAATCCCGATGTAGTCAAATACAGCATCAACCCCCTAGTACATTTCTCGACTACAGGATACAAGGAAAATAATCTCAATCGAGATCCACATCCTTTATTCGACACCTCTTACTACAACGAGAAAAATCCCGATGTAGTCAAATACAGCATCAATCCCCTAGTACATTTCTTGACTACAGGATACAAGGAAAATAATCTCAATCGAGATCCAAACGCTCTGTTTGATACTTCTTACTACAACGCCAAAAATCTTGATGTAGTAAGGTCTGGGATGAATCCTTTAGAACACTATATAAGATATGGTTTTGCCGAAAATAGCCTCAATAGAGATCCAAACGCTCTGTTTGACACCTCTTACTATAACGCCAAAAATCCTGATGTAGTAAAAGCTGGAATGAATCCTCTAGAGCATTACATTTTTAAAGGATATTCTGAAGACTTTGACATTAGAGATCCAAATGCTTTGTTTGATTCTTCTTACTACAGAGCTAACAATCCAGATGTAGTAAAAACTGGAATAAATCCTCTAGAACATTATATAAGATATGGCTGGAGAGAAAGTCTTCCTAATAATCCTGGAGGTACAAACCCTAACCGTGACCCCAATGCTTTGTTTGATACAGAATTTTATTTCAAAATCTACGAAGATGTGAGGCTTGCAGCACTAACCGACCCTAGCAAAAATCCACTTCAACACTATTTAGAGTTTGGTCAAACTGACGCAATAAAAAGAATTACACACCCGATTTTTCAATCAGAAAATCAACTTAAATTTAAAACGGTCATTACTCCAGAATCAAAAGGTTTCGCGTTTGCTCAAAATGAGTTTGGAAAACTTAATTTTGAATTAACTCCACGTGAAAATGGTGGAATCCAAATTGCTCAAAGAAATTCAGAGGGAGGTGTTGATATAATTGGTGTGGGAGGAGCTATAGTATATACAGTTTTTACAGGTGCTGTTTTTCTAATTAAAGAAAGATCGCTTCCTGGTATTATATATAACGCTTTTCAAGATGGCGGTACGTTTGAGAATTTTTCTATTACCAAAGGAGATATCGATTTTAATCCTCCTCCATTCCCTGGACAGAAAGAAGCTCGCATAATAGTTGAAAGTTTTCCTAATGGAAAACAAATTAACGACATTTTGAATACTGATGGAGGCAATATATTTGTTACTCCTACAAAATCTGCTCTCAATATTCCTAATAATACAAGCTTTCCCCAAAGAGATGAAATTCTTGGAAATCTTCTCAATGGTGGACTTTTCATTGGTGGAGAGACAACTATTCAAGGAACTTATGTTTTAGCAAACAAAGTTATTGTTGAAGGTGACGCAGATTTTGAAGCAGAAATACCTCAAGCTGTTCGTTTAGGTGAATTAGAAGGAGGAGGAACTGTTAGATTTCTAGGTGGGAATTCTCAAGGAATTGAAGGTTATTTTATACCATCTGGTGAGATACGAGAAAAACCTTTCTCGCTGAAGAATGCTAGCAATGTCGGTAGAAAGACTAACTTAATACAGATCATAAATGATAATGGGATTCAAATTCAAAGGGCTGGAATAACAGATCCCACCTTGCTCCGAATTGAGGTTAAACAATTTGGTGCAGAAGAAATCAAGAATTTTGTTGACAATGGACCGATTAAAAATATTCCTTTAGAGGGTATATTTGAAAAAATATATTTTGATACTGCGGACGGAACGGTCGTAGTAGATTCAACAGGTACTTCTATAAGATAATTAGAACTATGAGTATTGACCTTTACATTTTTCCTACCAGCCCAGAATATTTTTATTGGGGCGAACTAAAAAATAAGTTTTTAGAATTGTTAATTCTAGAAGATGCACAAAGACTAGGAAAAGTATCTTTGTGTAAGCTAGGCAGCGATGAAATAGTGGCAGAAAACGAGAAGATATCTCTTCTCAATAATGAAAATCACGATTATTACTACTTGTCTTCGGGCATTCCTAATACTCTGGGAATGAATATTCGTAGAAACGAACCAAATTATGTTGGTGAACTTGATATGCTTGAGGATTTTGGTCGTAACTTAGATTCTGTTACTATCCAAACCTTAGTACAAAAATGGAAATCAATAGGTTACGTCTATGGTGTTACTAGTAATGCAGGTAGGAGTAAGTGGGAACCTCCTTTGTTTGTCGCTTTAGCAACGGCTATTGCTTATCTCTGCAAAGGTTACGTTATAGTAATGAACGACGTATTTACTTTGGATGTTGGAGTTTATACACCGACTGTATTTCAACAAGCAGAAATGAAATTTTCTAACTAAAATGACCAGGGAAAAAAAGTTAACTAAATATAAAGGCTTCAACTTACTTTACAAAAATTTTGCTGTAGCTGAACTACAAAAAGATAAGGTTTGATTTATAAATCAAACCTTATCTTATTAACTAATAGCTCTATCTTTCTAATACCAACTAATAAAAACCACAATAGAGAGGTAATTTATATGGCTAAATTAGATGGCTGATCAAGAAGCAACTTTGTACTACGTTTCCAAACAAGTTTTTAACTTTAAAAAAATATATGAATATTTTATAAAATCTAACCTTTTTATAAAAAACCCAGAAACACAGCTAATTACTTACACTAATGGAGTCAATTATTTCACAGAAGCTAATCAAGAAAAACTTAAAGATCTTATCTTGGGCAAAACTGAATTAGGTGTCAAACTTTGGCTAAATAATGAAGTTTATGTTTTTTGGTCTTTTGTTCAAAAAGATAATTACTTTCTCCAAAATTTCGGTTTATATTATTTGGATGATCTTTCTATGGAAAAGGTGTCTAGAATTTTAATCGGCTATGCACTAAATGAATTGGCTGAAATTAACAGAGGAATTATAGGCTTTATCATAGACCAGTACGGGCAAACCAGTGACTACGACTTTGCTCCTTTCCTGGTTGGACGGAAAGAAACTTTAAAATATCATGATTCACCAGATGTTTTATTTTTGCCAAAAGATAAGTTAAGTCAAATAATCCTGGATGATCGATTTGAAATAGTTCCATTAAATCAAAAATTTACTTGTGTAGCCAAAAACCTAGATTTGTTAAATTTCACTAAAAGTCTGCTGTCCAAGGAATAGCAATCTGCTGAATATTTAACAGCAAGTTAAAACACTATTTGTTAACCTCTAGCTCTATCTCTCTAATACCAACCAATAAAAACAACAATAGAGAGATAAATCATGAACTCAGAAATTTTAGGTACAAATCTTGGTGAACAACTATTAGGTGAATTATATGGCTGATGATGGAGTAACTTTATACTATCGTTCTAGATGTTCTTTCGACCTTGAAAAAGCGTGTAATTATTTAGCAAAATCTGGATTCTTTATCAAACAGCCTGGTACACAGCTAATTACTGGTATAGGCTTGGAAGACGATATTACCGAAACTAAGCAAAAAAAGATCAAAGAGTTGATTCACAACAATAATAATTTGGGAATAAACCTGTGGTTAGAACCTGAACATTGCATTTTTTGGTCATTTTCTCAAATAGATAATTACTTTTTTCAAAATTTTTCATTTTCTTCTTTATTAGATCTTTATCTGGAAAAATTATCTAAAGTTTTAATTGAATATGCACTACAGGAATTAAGAGAAATTGGCGAAAACTTTCTGGGTTTTAGTATAGATCAGTATGGTCAAACTGATTATGATGATAATTTTGATTCTTTTATAACTAAACAGAAAGAAACTTTAAAATATCATGATTCACCAGATCTTTTATTTTTACCAAAAGATAAGTTAAGTCAAATAATCTTGGATGATCGATTTGAAATAGTTCAATTAAATCAAAATTTTACTTGTGTAGCCAAAAACCCAGAACTGTTAAATTTCACTAAAAGTTTGTTGTCCAAAAAATAGCAATCTGCTGAATATTTAACAGCAAATTAAAACACTATCTGTTGAATCTATTTAAGTTTTCCAGCTTCGAGGAATTTAATTTGAACCATTTTTCGTCCAAGATATAGTGCGATCGCCAACAACCAAACTCAAGTTATTATTTGCCTTTTTCTTATCTAAACTCACGTTAAACTAACCTGACAATGACTATGTAGTTTTACGGGGAAAAAGTGATAACTATATTACAAAGCGTATTATGGGTTGTTCTGGGAATCCTAATCTACCGCAAAAAAATTGTTGGCGATCGAGTAACAAAACTGCTGGGAAAAACCTTGTATTGGCTTGGCGTACCCTTACAGATTTTTGCTTTGGCGCGAAAATCTAATTTTGAACAAATCGTTTGGCTGCCAATTACCGTCACTGTAACCGTTCTGTTGTTAGGTTTGCTATTAACCATACTGATTCTTCATATACACAAAGAAAGATACATCAACAGCTACCATATGTCGATTGTGTCAAACAATCCACAAAATTCTACTGTCGAGGCTAGATATTTTCTAGCTTCTAATAACGCAATTAGCCCAGACTTATTACCCTTTACCAATGCTGGAAGAGGAAGCTTTATTATCACCTCAATTTTGGGTAACACAGGCTTCATTGGTTTGGCTTTGGTACCGCATTTTGTAGCTCAAAGCTATTGGAGTTGGATTGTCTTATATGGAATTGCTCACAATGTTTTAGGAAGCTATGGATTGGGTGTATTAGTAGCAGATCGATATAGCTGCTTAAAAGAACAAAGCAATTGGTTGAATCAGTTGAGCAGTATAGTACTTTTACCTTCTTTATGGGCTTTTATCTTTGGCTATCTCAGCCAAGGCTTAACTCTGGCTGGCTTGTTTGAAACAGGAATTTCCCTAGGAACTATGACCATTTTACCTGGAGCTTTTGTCTTAATTGGAATGCAGTTGAGTATGTTTCAACAATGGCAAAATTTGAAAACGGGAGTTTTTTCCACCCTAATCAAAATGCTGGTTTTGCCAGGTGTAACTGGACTGGTATTAACTTTGTTTGGTTTTGAGGGTGACGGTCGTTTAGTATTAGTTTTAATGTCTGGTATGCCTACGGCATTTGCTAGCGTTATTTTGGCAGAAGCCTATGATTTAAATCGAAATGTGGCTGCTAGCGGTATTTTATTGAGTACTTTATTTTTACCCATAGTTCTCTTTGGGTGGCTAAAAGTTTTCTGATTTTGCTTTTTCGGTTTTATTACTGGGTTGAGAGGTATTAATGTATTTGAAATCATATCCCGTACCAGAGGATGTGCCTGGTTGTATCTTGACTAAAGCTCCCTTTACTAAGCGATCGCCTGAACGTTGAAAAGTAATATTACCTAAAACTCCAGGAACAGAAAAGCCTGAATTGGTCAATACTTTCTGTAATTGTTGCCGAGCAGTCACAGTATTAGAATCATCGATACGACTCAACCCAGCAATGAGGGCTTTCGTTGCCTCATAGGCTGTAGCGGTACGCCAGCTTCCAGCCATACCCCAAAGATTTTTAGCCTCTGCGTTAAACGAAGAATTGGCTGTAGCCTCAGGATGCCAAGCAACAGGCAGAATCATTCCATTGGTATTAGAGCCGCCAACCTTTAAAGTTTCGTAGCCGTACATTGAATGATTACCCAATAAAGTCAAACGATTTTGATTAGATTGAGCTACTTCCAAAGCCTGGTTAATTTTGTCTACCGAAGGAATAAGTAAAAGAGCTTCTGCTCCATCGGCGATCGCTTTTCCTGGAATTTCATCAGCATTAAAATTATCACTGCTAAAATCGCACTCAGTAGCAGTAATTTCTCCATCCAACTCAAATATAGATAAAGAAAAATCTTCTCTAAACGAACTGCTAGCAGAATCTTCTGAATCAGAACAAACGGCTATCTTCTGTCGATGCAGCTTCTCGATCGTATATTCTGCTAAAGTCTGGGCTAATATTCTGGTAGTAGGTGTAGTTCGGAATATATAGTTTCCTGCCTGAGATAGTTCTGTGGCAACGCTAGTAGGAGAAATCATTACCAAGCCACCCTGTTGATATATTGGTGCTGCTGCGATCGAAGCACTGCTAGAATTATGACCAATCACTGCCTCAACCTGAGAATTATCCAAAAAGTCAGTAGCAATTTGCTTGGCAACTTCAGGCTCATTGTCATCATTGGCAATGATGATTTGAAGTAGATCGTTCCTGCCACTATTGGCGATGCCGTTTTGGGAATTGATTGCGTTTTGTGCCTGAGCTACTCCCCTTAATATTTCCTTGGCTACGTCTAGACTTCCACCAATTGGTACGCTTACACCAATTGCGATCGCATTGGGATCGATTGCTGCAATAGAATTGTTCAGATAAATTAATGCTTCTGGATCGTTTGGATAAGTTTCTAAAGATTTCTGAAATTTACTTATTGCCTCACCAAAATCTTTTTTTGCATACATCTGTGCTGCCAATTGCTTATCGGGATTGTTATCCGCACCAATTAAAATTTTCTCCCCCGAACTAAATCTATTTTCAGCTTTGAAACTACTTTCTTTTTGGTCTGCTTGTCCATTTTCGCCAGAAGCTGTCAACTTTGAAATGCGATCGCTTTGATTTTGAAATATGCCCATTTGTTGACGAACAATCAACCAAATAGCCAATGAAATAATAGCAAGAATCGAGAAAATTGTGATTCCTTGATTTTTTTTATTCATGCAAGAGGTTTAATATAGGAGACAATTTTGTCAGGACTACCCCTGAAGTTAGCCAATCGGTAAAAGCGCAGCAGAAAACTAGGATAATGATAATTTATAGACATTAGATTAAATATGGACTGCTTGTCAAAACTTTCAACGATCTTTTTCCATTGCCACTAACACAATACGCTTAATTTGAATTAGCGGTGAGTATCAAAATAAAATGAGAAAATAGCTTTTTGAAGGCATTTCTCGGTCTTTTAATTCACATCAAACGTAAAATCAAAATTTAATCTACTTTAGTTGTGAAAATTAAGCCCCAGTCTAATTTTGGTAGTCCTCTTGTTTCTATAACTGGTGCATACGCCACAAGATAGGATGAGCCATCTATTGTTTCTACGTCTACAGCTAATAAGTTGTTTTGTCGCTGAATACGAGAAGAGGCGAAAAAATGATCGATCTGCTGATTCAAATTTTCTATCTTTTCACTAGCAATAATTTTTCCAATTCCGTTGACGAGGGAAAAACCAAAAGATTGACTTGAATCACCAACAATCAAACCTAAATTATTTAAATTAGTAGCTATTTTTCTTTGCACCTTATCAAATCTAATTCTAGTTTGAGTAACAAATAACAGTTTTCCTGTTTTATCAAAAGAAGGAGCCACCATATACATATAGGCAATTCCTGTTTCGGTCGATTTTTGGTAAGGAACGATCACTGGTTGTTTAAATTTGACTACCTGCTGGTAGTAATTTATGTCTTTGCTGTTGTTAGCTTCTGTTCCACCGCTAAAAACTGTGTCTCCAGTTTGAGCATCAATAATCAGATAGCCATCTATACTGTTTGAATGAGCCAAAAAATTATTCTGAAAATACTCTTGCTTGCGCTCAATAGACCAAGCTGACCAAAGAGAAATGTCAGTAAGGAAAGGACTCGCAGCCATTTCTTGAACCTGAAAATATTGTGTGCTGACAAATTGCTCTAAATTACGAGCGGCTATTACTGCTTTGGTCTTTATTTCTGCTTTAGTTGTTGCTAGTTCTTGCTGTGCTGAATTCTTTTGCACTATGTAGTAAGTAACGCCAGAAAACAAGATTGCACTAGAGAAAATAACAAAGGTTAAAATTGTCCGAGTAGATTTTTGAAAATTTTTCTTCAGACTGAGATTTGGACGCTTTTGATTAACTATTTTTTTGACATCAGATGCTTCTAAATCCACCGCTTCTACACTTACGGTTATTACTTTGCCACATTTTTTGCAGAGATTATCTGATAGAGAATTATACATATAGAGACAACAAGGGCAAACCACATTTTGACCTAAAGTAATATTTCTTAAGGGAGGTTGATCCTGAGTAGACATAGGCTTTGGCAAATCTAGTTCTATATGTTGTAAATATTTGAGATTAAAATACTAAATTTTTACTTTATCGATTTGTGTAGAAGTTATAATTTGTGAGTTTCATTTAAGACTATCGTGTCAAAAGACTAAAAACAAGCACTAGGTTTTTTTGTTAATTAGTGTTAATTTTTTTGACATTAAACTCAAAAATGGCCAAATTTGCTGCGTAAGATTTTTAGCCTGTTTAGATAACGAAAATTTGACGATGCTAGCTGTAAACGGAGAGAATATAAATATTAAATCTTGGTAGCGATCGCAACATAACATTAGAAAACTTGCTTAAATAAAATAATGACAGTAATGCAAAACCAAGGCGATCAAGCTTCTTTATTAGCTGATGCTAGTAAAAGATTAGAAAAGGCTTTAAAGCACGTAACGATTTCTGAAGATGCGATCGCTCGTTTGCAGCAACCCAAGACAAGCTTGAGTGTATCTATTCCCGTGCGCATGGACGATGGCAAATTAAAGGTATTCTCTGGCTATCGGGTGCGCTACGACGACACCAGAGGCGCAGGGAAAGGAGGCGTTCGCTATCATCCCCATGTCACTCTAGACGAGGTGCAGTCATTAGCTTTCTGGATGACCTTTAAATGTGCCTTATTGGATTTACCCTTTGGTGGTGCTAAGGGGGGTATTATCGTTAATCCTAAAGAATTATCCAAGGCAGAGTTAGAAAGATTGAGTCGCGGTTATATAGATGCGATCGCCGATGCTGTTGGTATAGATATTGATATTCTTGCTCCTGATGTTTATACCAACGCAACCATCATGGGTTGGATGATGGATCAATACAGCACGATTCGACGGCAGCTATGTCGCGGGGTAGTTACAGGAAAACCATTAGCTCTAGGAGGAAGCCAAGGCAGAGATACAGCTACAGCAATGGGAGCATTTACCGTAATTCAAACCATGCTGCCCAAATTTAAGCTTATTCCCTCAGAAACTACCGTTGCGATTCAGGGTTTTGGTAATGCAGGTGCAACTATAGCAGATTTGCTCGCTGAGGCGGGGTATAAAGTAGTGGCTGTTAGTGATTCCCAAGGTGGCATTTATGCACCTCAAGGTTTGGATATTACTGGCGTTAAAAAACACAAAAACCAGAATCGGGAAATGAAGGCAGTATATTGTCATGATAGTGTATGCAGCATTGTCGAACATCAGGTTATATCTAATCAAGAGCTATTGGCTTTAGATGTAGATGTCTTAATTCCTGCTGCTTTAGAAAATCAAATTACCGCTAGTAATGCAGCAGATGTTAAAGCTAAATATATCTTTGAAGTGGCTAATGGTCCAATTAGTTCTGATGCCGATCGAATTCTTGCAGCCAAAGGTATTTATGTTTTTCCTGATATTTTAGTCAATGCAGGTGGAGTTACCGTAAGTTATTTCGAGTGGGTACAAAATCGTAGTGGTTGGTACTGGACTTTAGCAGAAGTAAATCAACGCCTTAAGTCAAAAATGCTGATCGAAGCTGAGAAAACCTGGAGTATTAGCCAAGATTTAACCATTGATCTGCGTACCGCCGCTTATGTTCATGCACTAAACCGCTTGGGAACAGCTTTAGATGCTAAAGGAACCAGAAGTTATTTTATGCCTAGTGTGTAATTAAAAAACTTTTTATCTTTTGTTCTATCCCAAGTTCAATTTCTGAAGATAGTTACAAATAATAAATATAATTCATTTAAGAATAAATACTTATTACCAATTATAATCATGTCTATTCCTATTCCTCGAAGATCCAGTGGTTATAAGCTGAGTGATGCTAATGCATCTATAATTGTAGAAATGTTTTTCGATCTTGAGTGTCCCTTTTCTAGAAAAGGTTGGCAGACATTTTTGCAGGTGATTGCAGCTTATTCTGCTGAACAAGTACACTTCATATTTCAGCCAATGACCTTGAGCAATCATCGTCAGAGTTGGGATGTAACCAAAGCAGCGATCGCCGTGGCAGGAAATAACACTCAGAAATTTATTGATTTTGTCAACTATGTTTTTGACCATCAAAAAGAATTTGCGGGGGATGCTTTTAAAGATAAAACCCAAACAGACCTGCATCATCTTTTAGCTGATTATGTTCTAGATGCTACAGAATGGTCAGACAAAGACAAGTTTATTGAACTATTAAACAGCAAAGAGATATATAACCAAGCAAGAATACCTGCACGCTATGCAGCAGCAAAAGGAGTTTGGTCAACCCCTACCTTTTTTATTAATGGTGCAGAGGCAAGCGATCTATCATCTCAAACAGATTTACAAGAGTGGCAAAAGGCGATCGATTCACTCTTATGAAAGATGAAAAACATGGTTGTAAGTACGATAATGTAAAGAAACATTAAGTAATTTAATCATGGCTAACTACGATTTTCTAATTATTGGTGCAGGTACAGGAGGAGTGGCAGCAGCCAAAAAAGCTGCGGAATACGGTGCAAAAGTAGCGGTAATAGAAAAAGAAAAAGTAGGCGGGACTTGTCTTAATCGTGGCTGCACTCCTAAAAAATTGATGGTGTATGCTGCTGATTTTGCGCTCAAGGAATCATTGGCGGTTAGCTATGGCTGGCAAGAATGTCAGCGTCAGCTTGATTGGTCTTTGTTGATGCAGAAAATCCATCAGCGACTTGATAGTATTAACGATTCTTTTATTAAGACATTGAAAGAAAAAGGAATTGAGCTAATTTACGGAGAAGCAAAGTTTGTTGATTGTCGTAAAGTAAAAGTAAACGACCAAGAAATTAGTGCCGATAAAATTTTAATTGCTGTAGGTGGACATCCTATCAAGCCAGACATTTCAGGAAAAAATTTAGCCATAACTTCTAGAGAAATGTTTCAGCTACAAGAAATACCTCAAAAGCTAGCAATTGTTGGCGGTGGCTATATTGGCGTAGAGTTTGCCAGCATGATGAATGCTTTTGGTGCAGAAGTTGTGTTTATGGATACTAACGAACTTATCTTATCTGGATTCGATCAAGACTTAAGAAAGACAGTACAGCAGGGATTAATTGAGCGTGGGATCGAGTTTATTGGTGAAACTACCGCCCAAAAAATAGAACAGGCTGAAAATAAATTACAACTTCACCTATCTAATGAGCAAACCATCACCGCAGATCGAGTATTGCTGGCAACAGGACGCGCACCAAACACCAAAAGCCTTAATTTAGATAAGGCTGGAGTCAAAGTAGGAGATAAAGGAGAAATTAAGGTAGATGAATTTTGCCGTACTGAAAACCAGCATATTTATGCTGTAGGAGACTGTATAGATCGCGTTCCTTTAACTCCTGTTGCCAAAGCCGAAGCTTTAGCGGTGGTAGAAACTTTATACGGCAAACAACCAAAGTCCATTGACTATACTTACGTCACCTCGGCGGTGTTTTCTCGTCCAGAAGCTGCTACTGTTGGCATGAATGAGGCAGAAGCTAAAGATAAGTATGGAGATCGGGTCAATTGCCATTGCGATCGCACTACTCCCATGCTTTATAGTTTGGCGGATGAGGTAAACCAAGAAACAGTAACGATAAAATTAATTACGGTGGGTAAGGAAGAGAAAATTGTTGGCGCGCACATGGTAGGAGAACACGCAGCAGATATTATTCAGTGTATTGGTGTCGCTGTGCGTCTAGGAATTACTAAACAAGATTTGGACGATTCTTTTGGTATTCATCCTACTATTGGCGAAGAGTTTATGAGTATGTATTAAATCGATTGAAATATTAACCTAAAACTAATGCCAGGTGAAACCAATCTAAAGGCTTTGTTAAAATCCATGCAGCCTGTTCTCTGCTCAGGGGAGTATGTTTTTTGTAGCGTCAATAATCAAAATAATTGCCTTTCTCACCTCGATCCTCTGGGTCAATTCCGAGAAAATGAGGGATTAACTCTGATTCTAAAGCGAGAACAGGCTGATACAGCAAATTTGTCTTACACATCAGTCTTTTCGATGATCACTCTTTCGGTTCATTCTAGTTTAGAAGCAGTCGGTTTTCTTGCTGCGATCGCTAATAAACTAGCCGAACACAATATCAGCGTCAATCCTGTTTCAGCTTATTATCACGATTATTTATTTGTGCCTGTTTTACGCACTAGAGTAGCAATGATGCTACTTCAAGAGTTTTCTAGATAAATGCAAATACGGTGGAATTAACCTCAGAGTTTATATTTTTCTGGTTCGAGGAATAAAATCTTGACTCTCTAGTAGACTAAAGAGTTACAGTAAAAAAAGATGATTATGATCTAAGGCATTATGAGTAAATCAATCAATCTCAAAATTGGCGAACTGGCAAAACAAACGGGTTTAGCCGTAGGAACTTTACGTTACTATAGCGATTTAAAACTTTTGCAACCAGCACATAGAGCAAATAATGGCTATCGCTACTATAGCCAGGATGCTAGTCAACAAGTAGAATTCATCAAGAAAGCTCAGGCTATTGGCTTTACCCTCGAAGAAATCAAGCAAATTCTCGATGTACGCGATCTCGGCGAAAAACCTTGTGCTTTGGTACAAAGTTTATTAGATAGTAAAATTGAGCAAATTCAAATTCAAATTAGGCGAATGAGCTTATTTAAAGCAGAATTAGAAGAATATCGCACTGTTTGGACAAATAACCCCAATCTTGAATCAAAGCCCCAAGAAGTTTGTCCATTGATTTCTAGCGTGTCTTTAAAAGCTGATAGCTAAAAACGATATCATACTAAATTCTGTTTGGAAAAAGTATTTTAAACATTAAGTTTGTAGTTTGTAGTAAGTCGTTTGTAGTCTTTTGTGACTACCTACACACGTGCTTCGCGTGTCGCCAGCCGCTTTTTGCGGCTCGACTTTCCTTCGGAAAGGCGGCGAACGACCGTTCGCACTATTTACTACCTACCAAATTACTAATTACTAAGCAAGACCAACATTTATTGTTCATTGATAATTGATAATTGTTTATTGATTACTACCCTTGGCACTGCTAGAGCCTCAATTCAATTCTTGTCTACCTTCTAAAGCTCTGGCTAAAGTCACTTCGTCAGCGTATTCCAAATCTCCACCCATCGGCAAACCAAAGGCAATTCTGGTTACTTTGGCAAAAGGAAAATGCTTTAGCAACTCATTAATGTATAGAGTAGTAGTTTCTCCTTCCACACTAGGATTAATTGCTAGAATAATTTCTTTGATTTGCTCTTTGGTAACTCTGCGAACCAAAGCCTCAATATTAAGCTGTTCTGGTCCAATACCATCCATAGGCGAAATTACACCACCCAAAACATGATATAAACCGCTATATTCTCTAATTTTTTCTAGGGCAATAATGTCGCGAGAATCGGCAACGACGCATACTGTAGAGCGATCGCGATTTTTATTATTACAAATTGCACATACAGGCTCGGCAGAAAGATGAAAACAGACGCGACAAAAACCAACTTTTTGTTTGGCTGCAACTAAAGCTTGAGCTAAAGCTTGAACTTCTGTTTCAGGGCGTTTGAGCAGGTGTAGTGCTAGTCTTTGGGCTGTTTTTGGTCCTACTCCTGGTAAAAGCTGTAGCTGCTCAATTAAGCGAGCTAAAGGAGGCGTATAAATGGCTTACTCCTCATAATATTCTTAAGATGTTCTTAGTTTGAAAAGAATATTATACCAATTCTCGACTATCCTAACAGCAGAAGGCGCATTCTAAAACAGAGAACGCCTCGGTTGTACATTTGAGCCAATATATTTGATTTGCTACTCGCTATCTTCTTTCAAAAAATCTTTGATCACTTTGTGTTCATCTAGTTCTTGTTCTGAAGGATTGTTGCGAGTATCGGTAATTAGCCAGTCTAAAGCTGCTGCCTGTAAATCGATCGCGGCACCTGTTTTGTCAACGCAGTAACGACCAAATACCAGCTTATCTATTAAGCGAATGCCCTCACCTAAGCGAGAATATTCAAAAATAACGCTGTTATCTACCGTTGCACCACTACAGATGTAGCAGTTAGGACCAATCATAGCTGGACCGATAATTTTGGCACCGTCTTCAATTTTGGTCATTCCGCCGATGTAAACAGGACCAGTAATATCTACTTTATCCCAGTTAACGGCTACATTTAGCCCTATATAAATCCCAGGAGCAACTTCTGTACCAGGAATATTAACGTTTTTAATTTGCCTGGTTAGCACTCCGCGAATAGCGTGCCAATAGTCGGGAACTTTGCCAATATCAACCCATTCAAAATCCATCGAAACCGCAAAAAAAGGAGCTTCTTTGGCAACCAGCTTGGGAAATAATTCTCCACCAATATCGTATTCTTGGTTAGGGGGAATATAATCAAATATTTCTGGCTCAAAGATATAGATGCCTGTATTAATATCTCGACTCAAAGCCTCTTCGACGGCAGGTTTTTCCTGGAAAGATTGAATCCGTCCTTGTTCGTCAGTGACCACTACACCGTAGCTGGAAACTTCTTCTTTGGGAACTTTTTTTGTTACTACAGTTGCGATCGCGCCTTTGGCTTTGTGTTGCTCTACTGCTGCGGTTAAGTCTAGATCGATTAAAGCATCACCACACAAGACTACAAAGGTATCGTCAAAAAAAGCATTAAAGTCCTGAATTTTTCGCAAACCGCCAGCGGAGCCAACTGCTTCCCCGACTAGTTGACCATCAACGATACTGCCTTCAAAAGAATAGCCAATATCAACACCAAAACGTTGACCATCGCGAAAATACCCTTCGATCTCGTAAGCTAAATGGCTAACGTTGACCATAATTTGATCGAAACCATGCTGTCTTAGAAGTTCGAGTAAAAACTCCATGACTGGCTTTTGCAAAATCGGAATTAGGGGTTTGGGTATTGTGTATGTTATGGGACGAACGCGAGTGCCTTTACCAGCCGCCAAAATCATGGCTTTCATTAAAGCTTCTCCTCAACCAGACTTAATAGTAACTATTTCAACTATTCCAGTGTATCAACAATGGCTGCGGTAAACTCATGTTTGTATACAGGAGTTTAAGGGACGAATACTAAGGTCTTGATAAAATTCTTCTTGAAACAGTTCTACTTTAGATTGGGCAGAGAGCAGCAACAAAGCCCAAAATACTCCCGCCCTGTCTAGATCTCCGTGATTATCCTCATCTTTGAGTTTGGTAGATTCGGCAAGATGCCATCTTTGTAATAGCTGTTCCCAATCTACACAATCATTGTTTGAGGACAATTGAGTTAAATGAATATGTAAAAAACTTTCTAACTGAGCGGCTAACTCGGTCAAATTTTCGTTATGCGCCAGTTGGGCGATCGCTTTGATGGCTGCACTACGAGAGCGTTGGGAACGACGGGGAGAACCATCGGTGGCTGCTGCCTCTATTTCTGCTGCAATGTGTTCTAGCTGTTCAATTAATTCTTGCAGAGTGACACGGCGTTTTCCTACTGGTTGGATCGAGGTACGTCGGCGCAGATGCTGTTCTAAATTTGCGGGTAGAGTTCTTCTTTCTACTTCTTCTAAAAATTCTTCTTCTAAAAATTCCTCTTCGATTTCTACCAGTTCTTCTTCTAATAATTGCAAACTGTCGGCTTTAAACAGGACTAGCATTGATGCCCAGAGAAATGCTTGACCAGAACGAGGAAGATCGGCTTCTTGCTGTGGGAGGTCGGTTTCGCCCATCAGCCCAAGTTCTGTTAAGAAACGGTCAATAATACTAATTACGGGAACATCCCAAGGATCGATTTCCCCTCGTTCGGCAAGATTGATTAAATTGGCGATCGCTTCTTGTGCAGGAGTTATTGTCATAATCCATCATTTATAATCCATATTTCCTGATTTTTACAACTTGCTTGGGCAAATAAACCTAAAATTAGAATAAATATGCCTTAAAAGCAAAAAATTATTAGATGAATTGAATGTCTCGAATACTAAATTTTAGTTTTAAGGTTTGGATTTTAGCAGCAGGTAGGCTGTTATCAGAAATCGGCACTGGCTTTACGTTATTTTACGCGCCGATTTTTTTTGTTAATCAGGTAGGGCTTTCTGCTACTTTGGTAGGAATTGCTTTAGGTAGTGGCTCGGTTTCTGGGGTTGCAGGCAGATTTCTGGGGGGACAATGGGCAGATTCTCCTAAATGGGGACGGAGAAAAACTCTTTTGACTGCTGCTGCCGTATCTGTAATAGCAGACGTGGTTTTAGCTTTAACTAGTAATTTTCCCACCTTGATTTTGGGTAATATGCTGATGGGCCTTGGCATTGGTATATATTGGCCCGCCACCGAAGCAGCAATTATCGATCTGACAACTCCCGAACAGCGTAACGAAGCTTTTGCTATAACGCGGTTAGCTGACAGTTTGGGCTTAAGTTTAGGGGTGGTATTAGGTGGGGCATTGATTGCCAATTCTGGTAATTACCGAGCTTTATTTGCTATTGATGGGATTTCTTTTGTTGTCTTTTTTGCCGTTATTTACTTTGCGATCGCCGAAACTTTTCAATTTCAGTCCCAACCAGAAGTAAAAAAACAGAATGGCTGGTCTTTGGCATTGCGCGATCGCGCTTTAATGGTATACGTGGCGGTAAATATCTTATTTACTATCTATCTTTCTCAGGTACAAAGCACCATGCCTTTATACCTCAAAAACTTTGTGCAGCTAGGAGATACGGGAACAGGTTTTTCGGATAAGGTTATTAGTGGTTTATTTACCTGGCACATTGTCTTTGCTGCTGTTTGTCAACTACCCGCAGCCTGGATACTCAATCGCTTTAGTCGCATTACAGGATTGACTGTTTCTCTAGTCCTGTGGGGAATGGCCTTTATTTTGGTTTGGGTAACGGGTAGTGTATCAAGCAATACTTTGAATTGGGCAATTTTAACTCTAGGAATTATGTCTTTGGGCATGGTAACTTACACCCCTATTGCTTCGGGCTTGGTAGCAGAATTAGCCCCTGAGTCTTTGCGGGGGGTCTATTTTTCTATTAGTTCTCAATGTTGGGCGATCGGCTACTTTATTGGACCTCCTTTGGGAGGTTGGGCGTTAGATCATCCGCAATTGACTAATTACTTTTGGTTTGGGTGTGCTGCCTCTGTAATAGTTGGCATGATTATTCTTCACTATTTAAGACAACTGACTGGCAGTTTGACACCCTCAAATAACAATTGATATTTAATGTGACGCGCTTATCGATCTGTAAGGCTTGAAGACTTGGGGACTTGGGGACTTGGAGAGGTAGAAAAGTAGTGGAGATAGAGAAGATGGTGGAGGTAGAGTAAAAACCTCACTACTCCAAACACCCCAAACACTCCCGTCACCTTGTCACCCCGTCACAGCAGATACCATAAATTTAAGCATCAAAACCAATCTTTTTTAACCGTAGTGGGTGACTGTATTTTAGTTTTAAAGCCAAAATTCTCTATGTCACTAGATTTATCCGTTTTGGGAGTAATCTCTGAGGGTTGGTCAAATTGATTGGTAAAGTTATTGATTAATTCTTGGCTGGCAGTTGTTACTTTAGCAGCGTGTTTTAAAGTTAGGTCAAAATCTTCTTTTGCCCTGGTTGAAATTATCTGGGGCAATGACTGATGAGTCTGAAGCTGTTTATTTAATTCCTGCTTTTGATGATTCGGTTGCGCCGAAGCTAAACGGAGTTTTTGGGTGGAAATGCGATCGCTGATGGTGAAACTATCTAGTTGAGTGATAGTCTGATTCAAAAAGGGACTATTGGAAATAACCTTTGCTTTAATGTTTAAGCACAAAGAAGTCTCGACTGAACATTTAGCAGCAGCCATCCATAGCTGATTATTTTGCTGATTTGAGTTGCACCAGGAATATGTTTTGTCAGGCTGTTTTAGAAAATTGTTTATTTCGGGAATAGAATCAATTTTTTTGTCAGGCTGAATCAATTCTACAGAAGAGTTTAATGATTGATATTGACTCAGCAGAGGTTGTCTACTTTTCTGGTCATAATCTTTAACTAACCAGACTTTTTCTATTTGTTGATAAAGAGACTTAAAACCCTCTAGGTGTTTTTCTGTGTAGGCAGGAAAATTCAAAAGGCTTTTTTGCTGACATAGCTGAGTAACATAACCAACAAATATATACAGGGGTCTACCCTGATCGTCTTTTGCCATCACTTCAATTGAATCTTTGTCCAGTTGTCCAATCAAATCTCGCACCATGCAGGTAACACCAACTATGCAGTGGTCATTATTTTTGAACAATGACCAACGAGGATAATTCCCAAGGTTATGAGCCTGATGAGTTGTGGCTAAGATATGGGCTGATGCCCAGGTGATGTCTTTGGCAGTAAAATCATGAGGAACAGTAATGTAGCGAAAATCTAGATGAAAACTACGTCCATAAACAATTGCCGCCCAATCTTGTTTAGACATCGGCTGTTACCTCGCTACCGTTAAAGTACAAAGAAGCCTGCTGTAATTCTTGAGACAAAAGCTTCATGTTCTCTTCAATAGCAATAATTTCGGTTTCGGAGGTTTGCAGTTGGCTAGTCTGTTCTTTTAATTCTGAAGCCTTAAATAGCTGGACGAGTGGGCTTGTCTGCTTGAGAGCGTTAATAGCTACGGTTTGATGCTCTCTCTGTGCTTTTAATTTTAAATTATTGGCTCTTAGCTGGGCATAAATAGCAAATATAATCGGCAAATGAGCATTGACAGGAATAATTTTTCCTCCGTCGGGGTCGTCACACAATTCTCGTCCCAAACTTACAGGGCAAACCATAACTAGCCAGCCTGAATTGGGAGTAAATAGTGCCTGGAAAAGCTTTTTAACGTCGTTAATAATGTCATCTCTTTCTCGATGATGGCAAAGATCGTATTTAGTGATGACGATCGCGATTGGAAAAGGTTTTTGGGGGTCAGGATTTTTATTGACGCTCACATATTGCTGAATAAACTGATTCAGGCGATCGCTTTTTAATTCCCGCACGGTGCTAGGAGTAATTTCATTAACTAAATGTTCCCCTGAGATACACAGAAATAAACAGTCAGATTCAGTTATATACTGAGCCAAGTCTGATACATCTTGCTCGGTAGAGCGATCGCTTAATGCTAAACCCCGATAATCTAACCATTCAAATCCCATCAAAGGACGATAGCCGTAGCTAAAGTCAAACTTATAATATTCTATTGTCGCTGCGTTGGGTGTGGGCCAGCGGTCTTCTCCTTCAACAGAAATTAATTTTTCCCATCTTTGGGTTAATTCTAAATCTAAGTCCATATCTTTGGCTGCGAGGGTGAATCCTTGGATTCCCGTTTGCATTACTGCATACATTCCCAGCATATAGCTGGTTTTTCCCGCACCAGTCGTGCCTAACATGGCAATCTTGATATTTTCGAGTTTCATGTTCTCTAAAACCATTTACTGGTTTTGGCATAAGCTGACCCAGAAGAAACAGCCTCTGTATGATTAAAAGCGTTCCAAGGATCTTTTACTGCACTATAAAAATTGTTGGCGTTAATTTTGACAGGTAGTTTACCAGAGTCTAGACGCAATAAATCCAAAAATTCGCCTACCGACTGTAATCTTTGGGTTACATCCATGAGCATTGATTTGGCGATCGCTTCACTTACATGAGAACTAACCTGGGGGGTAATCTCTTTAACAGTTTTTAGTTTAACTCCTGCTGCTCTTTCAATGGCGGAAACGGGAGCTTTTCCAGTTAATAGATGATATAAAGTTGAACCTAGGGCATACATATCTGTGAATGCCCCAGACTTAAGCCTACGTCCATACTGTTCTAGGGGTGCATATCCAGGAGTCAACATCGTCGAGTATTTATCGGTGCTGCTGGCGGTGAAGTCTTTAGCTGCGCCAAAATCAATTAAGACGACCCTGCCATCATTTGTCAGCATAATATTATCAGGCTTGATATCTCGATGTAAAAATTGAGCCTGATGTAAAACTTCTAAGGCTGCGCTAATTTTGGCGATATATTTTAAAGCTTCTGCTTGGGGTAGTTTGCCCTGACGCTGTTTGAGCAGTTGCGCCAAGGTTTTTCCCTGAAGATATTCCATCACCATGTAAGCGGTGTTGTTTTCTTCAAAATAATAAAAAACCTGAACAATTCCCGCATGATTAAACTGTCCTAAAGTTTGACCTTCGAGAAGAAATTTTTGTTTAGCATTGCTGTAAGTATCATAATTCCATTTACCTGCGGATACGACCGTTGCTCCCTCTCGCCAGCAGCCTTCGGGAAAAAACTCTTTTACCGCTACGGCACGATTTAATCTGGTGTCAATACCTCGGTAGGTAATGCCAAAGCCTCCTTGTCCCAAAGGTTTATTGATTCTATATTCCCCACTTGCCAAACAAGCACCAGGACTCAGTACTCCATTAACCCTGGTAGATACAGCCATAAAATCTTACTCCTTAACACTTACACAATTTTTTTGGTAGACCTAATCAGTGTTTACACTTAATTTTTCATCATAGAGCCAATCTAGTTAGTTTTTTGATTAGTCTTTAATACTTAGTTGCAAACTTAACAACAGCTAAATGTGGCGATCGCTGCTAAAAATGCAGTACTATCTAGTCAAATAGAAAGAACACAAGCATCTTTTATGATGATGAACTTTGCCAACTAAAAACTGAAACAATTACATTAATTTTTAGCTACTCTATTCTTCTTCGCTAGATATTGCTGATGGTCTTCGGTAGCGAGATAATAATCCTTAGCTGGTTTAATCTGGGTAACGATATTTTTGTCGTATTTACCTGATTGCTGTAGCTGCTGCTTCGATCTGTGGGCAACTTGCTCTTGCTCAGTATTGTGATAAAAAATTACTGAGCGATATTGTTCCCCCCTGTCTGCACCCTGACGATTAAGGCTAGTTGGATCGTGCATTTGCCAAAATATATTTAGCAACTCCTCATAGCTGACTATCTCTGGATCATATTTAATCTGAGCTACTTCTGCATGACCCGTAATTCTCGCCACTACATCCAAATAAGAAGGATTAGGAAAGTCTCCCCCCATGTATCCTACCGAAGTTTCGATCACTCCTGGCACTCGTAAAAATTTATGTTCGGTTTTCCAAAAACAGCCTGCACCAAAAGTTGCCAATTGTTCATCGATCATTGTGAGTTGTTATCTTGAATAAACTTCTTTAGCTGCACGATACAACAGGGAATGACGATAAACCAATGCCGACATATCCTTACCATAGCCACCACCGATGACGCTAGCCACGGGATAGCCGATCGCTTTACAGGTGCTTAAAACCATTCTTTCCCGTCGATAAATACCCCAGTCGGTAAGAGATAGTTTACCAAGGCGATCGCTTGCATGGATATCTACTCCCGCATCAAATAATACTAAGTCTGGGTTTACCTGAGTAAGTAAGTCTGACAAGTGATTGGCTAAGATTTGCAAATAGCTATTGTCATCTAAACCTACAGGCAATGGAACGTCAAAATCGCTTTGTTGTTTTTTACCTGGAAAATTTGCCTCGCAGTGCATCGAAAAAGTAAATACACTGTTGTCATCTTGAAAAATAAAGGCCGTACCGTCTCCCTGGTGGACATCGAGATCGACAATTAAAATTTTGTCAACTAATCCTCGATCTAGCAATACGCGAGATGCGATCGCCAGATCGTTAAAGATACAAAAACCCGATCCATAGCTAGGAAAAGCATGATGTGTTCCCCCTGCGGTGTTGCAGGCACAACCATACTCTAAAGCTAATTTCGCAGCTAAGATAGTCCCACCAATAGCAATACGGGTACGATGAGCCAAAGCCTCACTCCAAGGTAAACCAATGCGACGTTGTGCCTTATGATCTAATGTCCCGTTGCAGTATGCCTGAACGTATTCAGGAGTATGAACTAGCTGAATTAATTCTAAATCAGGTAATTCTGGCTGATAGATCTGTTCAGGCTTAATTACTTCATCCTTCAGCAATAAATCTCGCAATATTTTAAATTTGGGCATGGGAAACCGATGGGCATCAGGTAGAGGCGCAACATAGTCAGGATGATAAACAATAGCGAAACCATATTTACCCATTAATACTAGGTTCGATTAAATAGCCAAATGTTTTGAGATAGAAGATTGGAGAGTCCTCACACGAGCAAGGCAATCGCATCAAAGAAATGCGATCCATTACTATAAAACAGGCAATACAACTATCACTTAAGAACAACAAAAATATCATCGAAGCTAGGATTCGGATAAAGCGATCGCAATTCGCCTTAAGACAACAAAAAGCTGCACTATTTCCTACCTTAGACTTTAGAAGCGGCACAAGTCCTAGTATCTTAAGCTATGAAAATAACGGTTTTTTAGATACTGTATCCGAACAGGCTGCTCAAGCGAGTATAGCACCAAGTAGTCCGCAAGGTGCTGTTTTGCAAAGCATGAGTGCCGAAAAGTTTGATTTTAATCCCCGCTTGGATCTTAGGTATAATATTTATGACGGTGGTTTTAGAGGGGCTTCAATTCGCTCTGCCGAAAAGCAACTGCATATTACAGAATTAGATTTGTCAACAACTGTTGAGGATACTCGCCTTCAAGTTTCTACGGATTACTATGCTCTACAGAACGGTGACGCTCAAGTTGAAATTCAGTCAGCAGCCGTAAGAGATGCGACTCGAACTTTGAGAGACGCTCAACTTCTAACTGAAGCAGGGGTTGGTACTAAATTTGATGTATTGAGAGCCAGAGTGGAATTAGATAGATCTAAGCAAAATTTGGTCACTGCTCTGGCTAATCAGGAAATTGCACGCCGACAGCTAACAGAAACCTTAGGCATCTCACAGAATGCTAATTTAGCTGCAGCTGATGCTATCGAAGAAGCTGGTATTTGGAAACTTTCTTTGCCAGAAAGTATCGTCCAAGCATTTAAAAATCGAGCTGAATTGGAGCAATTTTTACTACAAAGAGAAATTGGGGAGCAGCAACGGACAATTGCACTATCACAAATTTAGACCAATAGTAAGGGAGCAAGTCAATTATGCAAGAACATAAGTACTACTGAGTAAAAAGAGTATTGTTGAGATAGGCGCATCGATGTTTTAAGACTTGTGGTACATTTTCAATTTTCCATTGCGCGCCTGAAATTTTTAGTCTTCGGTCTATCTGCTTAACGGTAGACTCCACCCCACCTGAAGCAATGGCACAAATATTTTCTGCTTGATAATAATCATAGTTGACAATGCGATCGCGATGATTTTCTAAATAAGTACAAAAGTTTTGTGCTTGTTTCTTTTTTAAAGGCGAAAATAAAGCTAAAGTTTCATTAACTTTTCCCTGCCATAAAAGACTTTTTCCTTGCTCGATGCGTTTATTTGAACCGCCGACTTTATAAAGATTCTCTACGAGATGAAACCAGTCTAGAATTTGTCTAGTTTCACCTTCGCGATTGAACTGGTTCATTAGATTCCAAATTCCTTGATGACCATCTGCCACACAATTCAACACACATCAAAGGGTTGTTGATTGACCCCTTTAACTAGTTCTTCATTCTCCTGAAACCATGCCATTCTTGATTGTGAATCAATACAGACTGCTTTATAGTCTCTCCAGATACAGGATTGGCCTTTGCGTTCCGTTCTCAGACGTACTTTTCCTCCGTCAACACTAATCTCTGATACTTTCGCTTCACAGTTAGCTTCCCTAAATTGATGTCGATGAACCAATCTCTGTTGAGTTTTCTCTGAAACTATCATTCCTGTGTATCTTGCTACATCTTGAGATGCACTCTCATAAGAGACATTGGCACTAGCTCTGAGGCAGCATTCCGTTAAATAAGGACTAATTCTTTGATGAGATTTTATTTTTAGTCTATGACCTTGTTTTTCGCTAATTGGCAGTTTTCCAATGATACTCTTGATGTTTCTTACTCTTCCTGCTTTTGTTCCTGTAGTTTGCTGAATAAAAAAATGCCCAATTGAGGGGTAATGTATTCAAGAGTTTGTTCTCTAATTGTCGCTTCTATTTTACCTAGACTCTCTACTTGTTCTGCTTCAGTTTCTTGATAAAGTAAAGCAGCAATAGCTTCTATGTGTTGCGCTAACTTTTGTTCTGTTTCAGGAGTCATTTATTTTTATTTTGTCACTGCTAACTTTGGCTTTATTCTACCTTCTACTTTTTTATTCACTTTAGTTCATTTGTTCTGTCAAAACTGACTTGCTCCCCAAGGAATACAGCAAACTTTATCTCAGTAAGGATTTTCTTTTGAGGGAGCATCGGGTACAGTGAAGTTTTTACCATCAGGCGATCGCAATTCGGCAGTACAGTTAGTTAAGGTACAGCCTGGAAATCGTTCTTCTTATGGCTATGATTTTGTACCTGTAGATTAGCTATCTTTAATTCCTTTAGCCTGTTTATCTTTCTATATAAAGAGAAGCATTAGTGATGACTATCGCTCCTCAATTTCAGACGAACTGGCTTATTGCAGAAGACTTGCTTCTTTGGGTGAAAGTTCGATCAACTTCGCACTAGATTCCCAAAGTTCGGTTGCTTTCTGTTCATCATAGGATTCATCAGAAGATCTAACTTCCTCCAGTCCATCGAAATATTGACCTGTAACACGATCAAGTGAGGGATCGAGAACAAGTTTAGCAAGGATACTTCCCATAGTTTTAGAGTCTTTAGCGTTCTCTAAAACAGACCGTGGAATGGCTGTACCTAAAGCAGAGAGTTCTGCTTCGCTATAGTCTCGACCAAGGTTTGTGTCGAGCATTAAACCTGGCTCGAAAGCATTCGCCGTAATATTTGACTGTTGCTTTTGCAAGCGACGTGAAAGCTCGTAAGTACAGAGAAGATTGCAGAGTTTAGAAGTGGTATAGCGTCTTCGTCCCGTATTCCCAATATCTGTGTAATGGTTATTATTGTCAGGGAAGGCAAGAAGTTTCGCAGGTTGATATTGCGGTTTTGGCATTCCAGTGTTTGTATCTGGATCGTGTGTGCCACTGCTGACAAATACAATGCGAGAGCGATCGCCCAACTGTGGCAAAAGCAGATTGACGAGTAGAAAGTGTCCTAAATGATTTACACCAAACGTCATCTCAAACCCATCTTCTGTGTAGAGCGTATCTGAAACGATTTGAACTCCTGCATTACAAACGATCGCCTGTAAAGGCGGGCGTTCTCTGGTTATGAAATCCTGTGCGAACTGACGAACAGATGCCAGTGATGCCAAATCGAGAGCCATTCCCTCAATATGTGGATATTCAGTTTCAGCTATCAAGGTACAAACAGCTTCTTCAACTCTGGACAGATTTCGACTAGCGATGATGATGTGCCAGTCTTGCCCAGATCTGGCGATCGCCTCAGCGCAGTAATAGCCTAAACCACTGGTTGCGCCTGTAATGATCACTGTTTTGCTTGCTTTGGTTGAATTTTGCATAGTGTCTAACCCGTAAATTTAAGAACTATGTCAAACTTAAAGTATGGAGTATACTCCAATGTCAAGGACTAATTTTAAACTCCTTAGCTCAGTATTTTATGTTGATTAGTGAACTCTCCCAAAAAGCAGGAGTATCGAAAGACACGCTTCGTTTTTACGAGAAAGCTGGACTCCTAAACTCAAACAACAAGCGTAGAGAAAATAACTATCGTCACTACGATGATGAAGATGTATCGCGTTTAGAATTTATCAAGCATGGAAAAGCCCTGGGATTTACACTCAGGGAAATTAAGAAAGCGATGGATGAGTGGGACTTACTTTCACCCAAAGATAAAGCTCGGCTCACTCGCAGCAAAATCGCCGAAATGGATGAGAAGATTAGTCAACTTCAAGAGTTTAGATGCCATCTTGTCGATAAGCTAAAACGGTTAGAAAACATGGGCTAATAAATAGTTAGTAAGTATAGTTGACTTTGAGAAAGAGCGATCGCAATTCAACAGTACAGCTAGTTATAGGTACAGCCTGGAAACCGTTCTTTCTATGATTATGATTTTGTACCTGTATGTAGATTAGCTAGACACTTTTAATATTTTTAGACTCAAATGCAGCTAAATAATTCCGCTCAACATTAGGTAAATTATGTAACATCCCATCCCAAGTAGTATGGCTTTGTAGTGCTTCAACTACTTCTGGCAAAGGTTCAGCAAAAATATGCTGGCAGTCAAATTCTTCAGGAAAATTAATTCCAAAGGCTAATTGTTCTTGGGGTGGTGTGAATTGAGCATTTACTCCCATTTTGTTACCCCGTGCATCTAAGCGATACCAGCCATATTCAGGCAAATAAACAGCATTAAACCCATGCAAAGAATAGGGCGTACCATTATCGAACACGCTTAGTCTTTGATAACATAAGCCTGCGGGAATAGAATTAGCACGTAACAAAGCTGCCAACAGATGACTCTTGCCATAGCAATAGCCAGTTTTATGCTGTAATACCTCTGAAGCCTTACAGGTTAGAGGATTCATTTTATAATCGCTACTGTGAAAAATATTATCTCGAACCCATTCAAAACAGACTTTAGCAGTTGTATTTGCATCAGACGCTCCTAATTGTTGGGCTAATTGCAGAATATTGGGCTTCTGCCAATCTATGATCGTTGTTGAAGTTAAGTATTCTTGCATTTTTAACGAGTAAAGTTTATAGATTAACGTTAACGAAACTATTGTCAAATAGAAAATAAAAAAGTTTTGGCGTTATCCAGCTAATTTTAATTTTATTGACTAAACCTCTCGATTAATTACAAATAGATACAATAAGGCAATACAATCATCGGCATAGTAAATTGAGAAGAAGATTTGATTATTGAGAGTATTGATTTAGAACCATGAACCTGACACCCATTTGGGGTTGCCTTACCATTTTTATTGTCTGTCCATTGTTGGGGGGAATTCCTCTGATAGACTGGATTACATATACAATAACTGGTCGCCAGCTAAGAAAATTGGGAACTGGTAATATTTCAGTCTCGGCAGCTTTTTATCATGGTGGCAAGCTAGCAGGAATCTTGGCTATACTCTCCGAAGCAGCAAAGGGAATTATTGCAGTTTTGTTAGCCAGAATTTTTTTTCCTGTTGGTTCAGTGTGGGAGATTGTGGCGATAATTGCTTTAGTAATGGGGCGTTACTGGATTGGCAAAAGCGCGGGGACAACTAATGCCGTCTGGGGAATTGTGGCACACGATCCGATTGCTGCGGGGCTAACATGGTTGATTAGTCTAGTTAGCTTTACCATAATTCGCAATCGCACTACGGGTAAATATGGTGCATTAGTTTTACTGGTGATAATTATTGGCTTACGTAATCCAGATCACTTAGAGTATGCGGTAGCTACTTTTGCTTTAGCTAGTTTGTTGGCTTGGATTTATCAAAACATACCAGATGATCTTGATTTATCCAATACTGCTGCACAAGCTAGCACTAATAAAATGTTTCGTTTTTTTCAGGGAGACACTAGTATTATTAATCTCAACAGTCGATTGAATGCCAATCAGGTAGGTGCAAAAGCAGCTAATCTTTCTCTGCTCAAAAGAAAAGGATATCCTGTGGTAGAAGGTTGGGTATTGCGCCCAGGAGATAATCTAGAAGCTTTGGTGGCTGCCCTTGAGCCATCGCCTAAATCTCCTTTAATTGTACGCTCTTCAGCCGTGGGGGAAGACTCGGCAACCGCTTCGGCTGCGGGACAGTATTTAAGTATTTTAAATGTTACTAGTAAGAAGAAACTACGTTCGGCTATTATTAGCTGTCAAAGTTCTTATACCAATACTCATGCTAAAGATTATCGTCGTCATAGTCGGCAATCGGACGAGTCAATGGCGGTTTTAATTCAAAAGCAGATTGAAGGAATATATAGCGGGGTGGCTTTTAGTCGCGATCCTGTAGATCGGCTAAACGATACCGTAGCAGTAGAAGCTCTACCTGGTAAAGCTTCTAAAATTGTTTCAGGCAGGTTTACGCCTCAAAGATATCGAGTAGCGATTCCTGAAGCTTCTTTGGCTGATGCAACTATAACCGTAACCGCAGAAAATATTCAGGATGATAGGGCAATTATTCCCGCAGATATTATTGAATCAGCAGCACTTCTGGCAAGAGAAATGGAAGACCTTTTTGAAGGCATTCCCCAAGATCTTGAATGGACTTACGATGGTGATAAGCTGTGGCTGTTACAGGTGCGTCCAATTACTAACCTTCAGCCGATTTGGACAAGACGAATCGCCGCCGAAGTTATTCCTGGCAAGATTCGCCCTCTTACTTGGTCAATCAACCAACCCTTAACCTGCGGTGTATGGGGTAAACTATTTACAATTGTTTTAGGCGATCGTGCTAGAGATTTAAACTTTGAAGAGACTGCAACTCTGCATTTTGCCAGTGCCTATTTTAATGTAACCCTGTTAGGAACTATCTTTCGTCGCATGGGTTTACCTCCAGAAAGTTTAGAATTTCTGACCAGAGGCTCAGCATTTAGTAAGCCGCCCTTGATGTCTACAATCAAGAACTTACCTGGGCTGTGGCGACTATTTAAGCGAGAGTGGAATTTAGGTAAAAGCTTTGAAGGCGATCGCCTTAAGTTTGAACCGATTTTATCTGTGATTGGAACACAACCTGCTAATGAGTTATCCTCAGCCGAACTTATTGACCGCATCAACACTATTTTAGGGTTACTGGATAAAGTTACCTACTACAATATTCTTGCACCTTTGAGTTTGGCAATACGTCAAGCAATTTTTAAAGTAAATGAAGCCGAATTAGATAATAGTCAAATACCAGAAGTCAAAGCCGTCAAAACTTTGGCGGAGGTTGCTACCCAAACTCGCAAATTGTTAACCGCCGAAAAAATTACCTTTGATTCTAGTGCGTCTCTTTTTGCTCATATTGCTGAGAATCCAGAGGGAACGAGTATTATGGATCGATTTAATCTTTGGCTCTCTGAGTATGGCTATCTTAGTGAAATAGCGACAGATATCGCCGTCCCTCGTTGGCGAGATAAGCCCAGTATTCCCAGGCAAATGTTTACGCGATTTTTCTTTGATGCTCAAGGAGCAAAACAGGCTCAATCATCAGTGATTCTTCAGCAGTCTTGGAAAGCTAAGTTAATCCAAAAAAGATTAGATCTTAAAGCCGTAGTCGGGGAGACATATAATAAACTGTTGGCAAATCTACGCTGGAGCTTTTTAGCACTAGAGCAGCAGTGGTTAGATCGAGGTTTGATTGACAATTCAGGAGATATATTTTTACTCAAGCTCGAAGAAATTGTTGCTTTAATTGAACAAGATGCTCAGGCAGTTGAGCAATTACCTGAGTTAGTTAAGCAGAGAAAACAACAGTGGCAGCAAGACAAAAAATTAACTTCCATGCCCAAGCTTATCTATGGTAAGCCTGAAGCTTCAGCCTTAATTACACCAGCAGTATCTAATTCTCAACGAAAGTTTCAAGGAATAGGTACTAGTGTTGGTCAGGTAGAAGGAGTGATCAAAATTGTATCTAGTCTGGAACAAATGACCAAGATTGACGGCCAGACTATCCTGGTTGTTCCCTATACTGATGCTGGTTGGTCACCCGTTTTAGCCCGTGCAGGGGGACTGATTTCAGAAGTTGGTGGTCGTTTATCCCATGGGGCAATTGTTGCCAGGGAATATAAGATTCCTGCGGTGATGGATATTACTAATGCTACTAGTTTACTTCAAAACGGTCAAAGGGTAAGAATAGATGGTCTAACAGGAATTGTTGAATTATTAGAGTAATACTAAATCCGATTGGGAAAATACCTTAAACATTAAGTTAGTCGTTCGTAGTTTGAAGGAGGAAGCCTGCGTCGCCGTCAGGCGCAAAGGCAAGTCTCCTTTGTAGTTCGTAGCCGCCAAAAACTACAAACGACTAACCACCTACTACTTACTAATCGAAAGTTAAGTAACCTACCTGAATCAAATTTAGTATAAGTAATCATGTTTATCTTTGCTTTTAGATTATATTAGAATTAACAATCAATTTTTTATATGCTTGCTCTGATTATTGTCGTCGCCATAGTTATACTTGGTTCGGCTATTTGTTCGGGAACGGAAACGGCACTACTAACCATTTCTCCCATTAAAGTTAGACAACTGGCTCAAACTAAGAAGCCCGCAGCCTTAGCCTTGGCAAGCATTCGTCTCAAGATAAATCGACCTCTCGCCACAATTGTAATTCTCAACAATATTTTTAATATCGTCGGCAGTATTTTTATTGGTAATCTGACTACAAAAGTTTTGGGAGATGCTTGGTTGGGTGTTTTTTCAGGGATTTTTACTTTTTTGATTATAGTTTTTGGTGAAATCGCACCTAAAACAATCTGTCAACGCTATGCTGAACCAATTTGTTTATTTATGGCAATTCCTGTTAAATATTTAACGGTAATTTTTACGCCTATAGTCATGTTAGTTGAATACGCTACTGCGCCATTTACCCAAGGAAAAAAACTTCCCACTACCGATGAAGCAGAAATTAAATTTTTGACTAATATTGGTTTTCAAGAAGGAGTAATTGAAGATGACGAAGCGGAGATGATTCAAAGGGTATTTCAGCTAAACGACCTCAACGCCTCGGATTTGATGACTCCCCGAATTATTATTACCTACTTAAAAGGCGATCAAACTTTGGATCAATCCCAACAGGATATTATTAAATCTCAGCATACTCGCATTTTAGTCATTGATGACACTATTGATAACGTGACGGGTTTGGTGCTAAAAGATGAACTATTAACCGCTATGATTACAGGAAATGGCGATCGCCAAATTAATACCCTCAAGCGTCCTGTTCATTTTGTCCCCGAAACTAATCGCGCCGACAAACTTCTCAAAGTATTCCAGGAAAACCGCGAACACTTGGCGGTGGTGTTGGATGAATATGGTGGCGTGGCAGGAGTAGTTACCCTAGAAGATGTTTTAGAAGTTCTCACAGGAGAAATTGTCGATGAAACCGATCGCAATGTAGACTTACAGGAAATTGCCCGTAAAAAGCGTTTGCGCCTCCTTAAGTCTAGAGGAATTAACAATGAGAATGAATAGTTATAGTCGTATAAAATTGGATGAAGACACAAAAACTATAGGTTCGTAAGTAGGCGAGCGACCCCCGCGCATGGTTCAACATCGGAAAGTATTCTTTAGCGCGAGAGTAGAGAGTAAAGAGTAGTAATTTACAAAATGTAAAACACGTTTATACGTAATACTATACATACTAAGAAGCTTTAGATAGTTTCAATAAATTCACGTAATTTCTCATCATACTTAAACCATTCACCTAGTAACCTTAGATCATCAAACTGATTATGAACTGCTTTTTCTTTTTCCCTTGCTTCATTGCTAGAATTGACTTGGACAGTCTTTAACAGAATTAATTCCATAGGATTTGCAACTTGAAGCGATCTTTGCCTCTTTAAAACGTCTTTTGCTCTGCCAATCTTGACTGCGTTACTATCAATATTTAATATGAAATAAATATATTCTTGTGTATTTGATATAGCTTTTTCGTTTGATAATATTTTTACGCCACCTGGAGTAAATAAAATATCTTCTTTACTAATCCAAGCTTTAAACCATTCGATAATTTTCTGATTAGAAAGTGAACGAGGATAAATAGAAATTTTTATTTTGAGGTTTTTTCTAATCAAGAAGAACTCTTTGTGTTTGTAACTCAATCTGACTGGTATTTGAGGATTATGAAAGTATGCGCTTCCGCCAATGAAAAAATATATCTTTCCAAGCTCAATTTTATTCATTAAACTAGGCTTACTATATTTCCAAGCTCTTGCATATGAAATTCCTATCGTTTTCATATCAATCTGTCCTCAAAGTTGTCTGATAAATTCTTGTAATTCATCATTAAATTTAAACCACTCTCCTAATAATTTTAGATGTTTAAATTGTCTGTGCAATGATTGTTCAGTATCTCTTGCCTCTTTGCCAGCTTTTTCATCTATAATTTTAAGTAGTTTTAGATAAGCAGGAGTGGCAGTTTGTAAAGACTTCATTCTTTTATAAACATTTTTTGCTTTACCAATTTTGATGGCATTGCTATCAGCATTAAAAATAAAGTAGATAAATTCAGTATTATTTCTGATAGTCTTTCCATCTGAAGATAGCGTTCTACCACCAGGTGTAACTATTTTATCTTTGTAACTGATTGAGCCTTTTAGCCATTCAATAACTTTTTTATGGGAAATAGAGTGAGGATACACTGAAAACTTGATAATTTCACTATTGCGAACAATCACATAATCTTTGGTTTTGTAAGCAAGTATTGCTGGATTGTCAGGATCGTGAAAATATACTTCTCCCCTATCAAAATAATGGTTTTCTCCTAGCATCATATATTTCTTAATTACTTCAAATCTTTATACAATAAATCTGTCAGTATTGCAAAATTAATACAATATAAATGTATTAATCAAAAAGTTCTGCTTAGAAAATGCGATCGCACCATTCAACAAAATCATAATCAAATAGATATTTATCATTGATGCGGGGGAACTCTAGATTAAGTAGTACAACCTATTTAGTTTTATGAGTTTTCTTCTTCCTCAATGTTCTCAACTAGCCCATAACGTCAATAGCATTTTAGATTTAGTAGCGGAATTAAATACAAATCAGCAAGTTCGAGTTGCCGAAGCTTCTTTGAAAAAAGCGATCGCCCCTAAGTTTGAAATTGTTTTTGCAGGGGCTTTTAGTGCAGGTAAATCAATGTTGATTAATGCACTGCTGGAACGGGAATTGCTTTATAGTGCCGAAGGACACGCCACAGGCACAGAATGCTATATAGAATACGCTGAACCTGAAGCCGAGAGAGTAGTTCTGACTTTTCTGAGTGAAGCAGAAATTAAACAGCAAGCCCTTAGTTTATGCCAGCATTTGGGATTATCAGCAAAAGATAATATTAATGAACCAGAAATAATCAATTTACTGCATCAGGCTTGTGCTGTAATTATTGAACAAGAAGGCGGTGTAAGTAAGTCAGAAAGGGCAAAAAAGGCTAATGCTTTAGCTTTACTGCTAAAAGGATTTGCAGCAAATCGCGATCGCATTGATGCCCAGAAAAATAATACTTATTCGATGGAGGAATTTAATTTCTCTAATTTATCTCAAGCAGCTACTTATGCTAGACGGGGTAGCAATAGCGCGGTACTGACTAAGGTTGAATATTACTGTCATCATCCGCTTTTAGAAGACGGTAATGTTCTCGTAGATATGCCAGGTATTGACGCACCCGTTAAGAAAGATGCCGAACTTACCTACAGCAAAATCGAACATCCCGATACTTCGGCGGTAATCTGTGTTCTTAAACCTGCCTCTGCTGGAGAAATGACTTCCGAAGAAACCGAGTTAATGGAAAAGATGAAGTCTAATCTAGGAATACGCGATCGCGTTTTTTATGTCTTTAATCGCATCGATCAGACTTGGTATAACGGACAATTAAGACAGCGTTTGGATAGCTTAATTCAAACTGAGTTTAGAGGTAACAAGCGGGTATATAAAACCAGTGGCTTATTGGGATTCTACGGTAGTCAAGTTAAGTCTACCAGCAGCAGCGATCGCTTTGGTTTAAATTCCCTATTTGCTGAAAGTGTCAAAGGCATTGGCGGAGAGGAAGAAACACCCCAGTTTGTGAGTGAATTTAACAATTACTGCGCCAACTCAGGTAAACTTACTCGCACGAACTTTCGAGTATCCGTCAATAGCTACGAAACACAGAATGAAAACTACACTCGTATTCTCAGTGAATTTGGTACGCCCTTAATTGAACAATTGATTGCCGATAGTGGCATTGAAGAATTTCGTAGTGCCATTAGTCGCTACCTGACAGAAGAAAAACGCCCTCAGCTTTTTGCTAACTTAGCTGAAGATCTCAAGCCTATCTGTAGCGATCTTAAACAGCATTACCTAAAGCAGCTTCAAAAGTTGGATAATCAACCCCAAGAGATTGAGGCGATGAAAACTCAGGAGTTAACGCTACTCAACCAAAAGCTACAGATAATTGGTAAAGAATTCTCGCAACATTTAGCCAGCGAAGTAAATTCCATCGTTACTAACCAAAATTCTGAATTTGAATCAGACTTTCAGAAGCTGAAAGCGCAAATGGTAAGTCGTCTCGATGAACTCCTGCAAACCTTTTCAGTACAAGATGCCTATAGTCGCGCTACCTTATCCCATCCCCGTAATGCAACCGCGCCTCTTATTGCTGTATTGGTAGAAGCTTTGTACTACTTGGCTAACGAACTTGAGGTTATTTTAGTTTCAGCATCAGAAGTACTGGTTCAAAACTTTTGTCAGCGTTTGAGCGATCGCTTTAAACAACAAGACTATTACCGTCAACTAGATCGTTTGCTGGGTGAAGATACTGGTATTCAAGCAGAATTAAAAGAATTAGAAGTTAAATTAATTCATGCCCTGGTTAGTGAAGCCAAAACAGAATGCGATCGCTATGTTCGGGAAAGTCCACGCTTTTATGATGAAGGAACGTTTTCTATCTATCAGTTTCGTCAGACATTACAGCAGACTTCTCAAGGTTATGACTGCGCCAGCATGGTAGAAGCCGAACCTGCTATCCGTCAGCTATTAAAGTTAGACTTTGAACCAAAAGTTTCGACCACAATTCGTCGTAATTTTCGTCAAACTATCAATCAAACTATCAAGACTCAATTGTTGCCAATGGCGCAACAACAGGCAGAGAAAATAGTGCAGTATTATCCTCAAGCAAGAGCATTTCTAGAACAAACTTTAGAACAAGAAGCTATTACTAAAATTGCCCTAAATCAAAAATTGCAGTTAGAAGTAAAAGAGAAAATAAAACAGTATAACCAGTCAGTAAATGGCTTGAATAAATGCTTGCGATCGCTAGAATTACCTGACCATCAATTACCAGTTATTGATCGACAAGAAATAGTAATTAATATTGAACCGAAAACTCAAACTTCTAATAAAGATAACGGAGATCACAGTCATCTAGATTCGGTAACTGCTACGACAGATATGTAAGATTATTAAAAAAGTAAATTGATTATGGCATCTAGAATCACACCAAATTATTTCATCTCAAATTCCAAATCTGAATTTTACTTAGATATTAACGAATATTTAACTCAATGCGACTCAAAAGACGTTATATCTTTTGAATCAAAAAAATGGATTAGTGTTAGCAAACTAAAAGATATTATATATCAGTCTTTTTATAGTGCTGGTATTGAGTCCGTTGTCACTCACATAGCACAAAACTCTGATTTAAATGATATAAGCAAAATGTATTCATGGTTTTTTCAAGGAGAAGAATGCGAAATACTAAAAGCTGGTTCTAAAGGATGGCAGAAAGGAAAAATTAAAATTAATGTAACACTAGAATTTATTCCTTATGAATCTGAATCTGTTGAATCACCTCTTGATGATGTTCGTCAAGAGGTGATTCAAAACAACTAATAACTAAGAGAGATCAATTATGAGTAAAGATTTGGAAATTTTAAACAATGATGATGTTATTTCGGTATTCAAGCATGATGCAGGAAGGTTTGCTTCGGGTGATACATTAAAAGTACAACAGTTAATTGCAGAGTACGAAGGATACATCAAGGTAGAAACTGAAAATGTAAATAACTCAGAAATTTGCACTCAAGGTATTGAATGCCAAGTTTTAAGACAAGACAATAATTCAAAAGGGTGGAGAAAAGGAAAAATCAAATTTGTAGTTCAGTTTGAACCTGAAGAAGATGAAAGTAATAATAAACCAAATTCTCTAGATGACATTCGCCAGCAAATAGATACTGCTAACTAAAAAGATAAACTAGAAAGTAATTAATAATGGAAGAAGCAAATAAATTTATCAATGGCGATGAAGTAATTTCAATTAATGATAAAGAAGATAATGTTTTAGTTGGTCATCATACTTATAAAGCTGAAGAGTTTTTAAATAGATTAGGAGAAAATATCGATCGCAATAAAAAAGAGAAATGGATTGACCAATATGGTACATCTAAGATCCTGGTTTAGCTCCCTAGCCCCCAAACTTGGAGGAGAAAAATAACTTCAAGTTCCCCAAGCTTGGGGGATTTAGGGTGCTTTCAAATGATAATCTATACTTCTCAGACAACTTTTTATAAATTTACCAGAATTATCAACATGAACTCAGAAATTAATTTCAAGCAAATGGAACACGAAGACTCTAATGCGGTTGTTTCTTTTAATAATGGAACGACATTTAAAGTTAGCAAGCTTATGGAACAATTAAATAACTTTTTAAAAATTTTAGTACTCCATAAATTATCAGAAAAGTTAAATCAAGCTGGTTTAGGAAGTCCTCCAGATTATAAAAGCGATCTCTGGAACAATAGTGTTGATGCCGAAATATTAGAACCGCAGTCTGGAGAATGGAAAAAAGGCAAGATGAGACTGAGAGTCATTTTAGAATTTTGCCCTGATGAACCAGAAGATGCAACAATTAATAGTGCTGAACAAAACAGCAATTCTTTAGATGATATTCGTCAAACCATTTCTTAGTAATGTCTAAAATACAGAGAATTAACATTCCTCAGCCTGTTAAAAAATATGTATTGCAGCGAAATAACCACCAATGCCAAAGCTGCGGTAAAAAGAATACCGAAGCCCGACTAAATATAGATCATATTATTCCTCTGGCTAAGGGCGGAAGTAATGACCTTAGCAACCTGCAAGTATTATGCAGCCGATGTAATCTAAGGAAAAAACATCATTTTGATTCTCGTTTTCGGCGTAATTATAATTAGTTGTGTTGTCTATAACTTGAGCTTAAAATAAAATAGCGAGCCTGTCTCGGCTGCATCAAAAGCGTGTAAGCCCCTTAATGTGGTCTTAAAAACGCCGTTTATCATTTCAGGTTGCTAAAAAATAAGCTTAATCAAAAATAAAACCCTGTCTAGTAAGTGGAGAGCAGATATACAATAAAAAGTATAAAGGCTATAGCTGCTATTTGACTGATGATTTATACTACTGACGAACTAATCCAAATATTAGACTGCGAGCTAAAAGAAAACTGGAAAGGTAAACGAATTGTCTTATCATCAGCGAAAAGGCTAAACGATCCTGTCGTAGCAAAAGCCTTAGATATGAATCAGGTCAATAAAGTATTTGCTTATCGCGATTTTCGTTCTCAAATCCATAAATATCAGCGACAGCACGAAGTATCAGGAATTATTTGGCGCACCTGTACTTTTGCTGGACAAAGCATAACCTATCCAGAAATACATAATCAATTGATTCCTGTCTCAGGAGATAAAGATATTTTAATTGCAGCCCGAACTAAAATTCTTGATTTTTGGTATTCAATGACGGACAAAATGAATTTCTGGCTAGTTAACAATCGTCTTGATAATAATGGTAGTCACCATCAAAAAATTACCTTTGGCTATCTGCAAAAGCTAGTTCAACAAACAGAATGGGCAGAAATAGACGCAGCCCGCACAGAAATTTATCTCGGTTTATGTTGGGGAAAACCCCAAGAACATATCTATCAGTGGGCAAAACCAAAGTCGGGTTGCGATCGCATTATTGCAACTATATCCGAACCGAGCGCAATCAAGATATAGTAGTTTAATTAACTATCACGATCGCCATCTCAATTTTAAGTCGAAAATATTTATGTCTCAACAACACGCAGTTGGAGTAATCCAAACCCTAGGTTTTCCTGCTGTTTTAGCTGCTTCTGATGCGATGCTAAAGGCTGGTCGCGTCACTCTGGTATATTTTGATAAAGGAGAAAGCGGCACTTTTGTAATTGCTATTCGTGGGCCTGTTGCTGAGGTCAGACCTTCGATGGAGGCAGGTCTATTAGCAGCAGAAAATACTTTTGGTGGCGAAGTGACTACTCACTATATTGTACCTAACCCACCAGATAATGTAGTTGCTGTTTTGCCTATAGATTACACCGAAGAAGTAGAGCAATATCGCTTTTAATTTACTATTCGGCGAAAACTAAGTATATAAAATTGCCGTTAGTCAGCTAAAATTAGTATTCGTTACAGATTATTACGCTCTTTTTATCAAGTGAATCGAGATAAAATGACCAAGCCTGCTGTAACCTTTAAATGTAATCAAGCATTACTTTTATTTGTATTTATAATTAATAATTTCAAGGAGTAAATTTATGCCGTCTCAATCTGCGGTAGGATCGATTGAAACCAAAGGATTCCCAGGTATTTTAGCAGCAGCCGATGCTATGGTTAAAGCGGGTCGAGTGACCTTAGTTGGCTATATTCGTGTAGGTAGTGCGCGCTTTAACGTCAATATTCGCGGTGATGTATCTGAAGTAAAGACGGCTATGGCTGCGGGAATTGAGGCAGTAAAAAAAGCAGAAGGAGCAACTTTAGAATCTTGGGTAATTATTCCTCGCCCTCATGAAAACGTCTGTGCTGTCTTGCCTATTGACTACACTGAAGAGGTAATGCCTTACTTCGATCAAGTAGAAGGAAGAACATTGCCCATCGCACCTAACTAAATAACTGTTTCAGGTAATTCAACATCTGCAAATTCTTGGCGACTAAAAATTTTAAACTATTTAACAAAAACAATTTAAGTGGACTATAGATTCTAGTTCACTTTCGTTTTTAAAATATTTTGTATTCTTTTCAATTTGACGAGTGATACGAGCAGAACAGCAAAATTTTTAATAATGATATTGACATTGAACAATAACCACGTATTCATCTTTAACCTGATAAATTAAACGATGTTCTTGGCTAATCCGACGTGACCATAAACCAGACATATCAAACTTCAAAGGTTCTGGTTTGCCTAAGCCTTTAACTGGACTTCTTTGAATATCTTTAATCAGTTGATTAATTCGTTTAAGTATTTTCTTATCTACTTTTTGCCAATATAAATAATCCTGCCAAGCATCATCCAAAAACATAATGTTCATCTTAGATTTATTCTTCTATTAGTTCATGCTTTTGATAATTACCTTTTTTGAGTTGTTCTAATGCTTCATAAAGACGTTGAGCATTCGCAGGACTTTTTAATAAATACATCGTTTCTTCAATTGCGCTGTAGTCTTCAAGTGACATAATTACTACGGGACGTTCTGACTGACGAGTAATTATAATTGGTGTGTGGTCGTCACAAACTTGGTTCATAACGGTTGAAAAGTTTTTTCTTGCTTGAGTGTAGGTAATTGCATCCATAATTGGCAACCAGTAAAAAGATATAAAAGGTATATTTTTATTTTACCGTTTGCGTACTCCAATGGTTATTGGTTATTACAATTATATTTTCAAGCTCTAAATTTCTTATTGAGACTATTTCAACAGTCCAAGCAGTTTAAAAGTATCGCCCTATATTAATTTCATTGATTTTGGACTTCACAATATTACGCATTTACCAACGTCACCTTTCTGGAAATACGGGCAGATTCGGTAATACCCAATTTTCAGAGCAGCTTTTAAGACTTTAATCTTAAGAGAGAGTTGTTTACCTCTATCTCTTGTTACAATTATTTACAAAGAAAGAGTTGTTAACGTCAGTCTTACTTATAAATTATGCCTCAGCAGACATTGTTACCCACACAAAATACTATTACCGTCAATTCTCAGGCGATAGACCAATACGAAGATACCGATCTCGCTTATGATGAACCAAATGCAGACTGGCGTTACAACCCAGTCACAAATAATGCTAGATACCGCAACCGTCCTTTTACGGTACTGGCTCGATTAATTAGTATTTTGTTTCCTTTTAGCCGTTTTGCTTTAGGGGTATGGTGGGACAATTTTAAAGGTAACTCTATTCCCAAACAAAAAAAGAGAGCGCATCAATTAATCAAAATCCTAACTAAGTTAGGTCCTGCTTATATCAAAATTGGTCAGGCGTTGTCTACCAGACCTGACGTTGTTCCTCCTGCTTATTTGGAAGAATTGACAACCCTGCAAGATAAAATTCCCTCTTTCCCGAATGAAGTAGCGTTTCGCTTTATTCAAGAAGAATTAGGTAAGCCACCAGAGGAAATCTATGCCGAGCTTTCTCCTGAGCCTATTGCCGCAGCTTCTTTAGGGCAGGTATATAAAGGTAGACTGAAAACAGGAGAAGAGGTAGCAGTAAAAGTTCAACGTCCCGACTTGAATCGTCGTATTACCCTAGATATTTATATCATGCGTATCCTTGCAGGGTGGGTACAGGACAATGTGAAGCAGGTACGTTCTAATCTACGCTCAATTATCGATGAATTGGCAGAACGTATTTTTGAAGAGACTAACTACAACCAAGAAGGACGTAACGCTGACAAGTTTCAAAAGCTCTATGGCTACATAGAAGAAATTTATGTACCTAAAATTTATTGGGATTATACGGGTAAGCGCGTTCTAACCATGGAATGGATCGAGGGGACTAAGTTGACCGATGTTGATGCTGTCCAAGCACAGGGCATTGATGCAACTCACCTAGTAGAGATAGGAGTAGAATGTTCCTTGAGACAGCTTCTAGAGCATGGTTTTTTTCATGCCGACCCGCACCCTGGCAATTTATTAGCAATGGCAGACGGCAGACTGGCTTATTTGGATTTTGGCATGATGAGCCGTATCAAATCTTATCAAAGGTACGGTTTAATTGAAGCGGTAGTTCACTTAGTTAACCGCGATTTCGAGGCGTTAGCAAAAGATTATGTCAAGCTAGACTTTTTGACCCCTGATGTGAATTTACAGCCTATAGTTCCTGCATTAGCTAACGTCTTTGGAAATGCTTTGGGAGCAACGGTGGCAGAATTAAACTTCAAAAGTATCACCGATCAAATGTCGGCAATGATGTATGAATTTCCCTTTACCGTCCCTGCTTATTATGCTTTAATTATCCGTTCGATGGTAACTTTAGAAGGGATTGCGATCGGCATCGATCCAGAGTTTAAGGTTTTGAGTAAAGCCTATCCTTATATTGCTAAACGTCTCTTGACCGATCCTGCACCTGAATTACGGGCATCTTTAAAAGATTTGCTGTTTAAAGAAGAGGGTTTCCGCTGGCATCGTTTAGAAAACTTGCTCAAGAATGCTACAGATTCTAGAGACTACGATTTTGACGGCGTAGTAGATCAGGCTCTAGAATATCTTTACAGCGATCGCGGTATATTTATTCGCGATCGCCTTGCCGAAGAATTAGTCAACGTTATCGACGGTTTTGGACGGAGAACTATATTCAATATTTCTACTGCTTTTCGCCAACAGGTAGGCTTAACGGTTCAAGAAACTCCTGTAGATTTTCGAGAAGATTCCTATACTATGACTCACCTAAAAAATATTGTCAGTATTCTGCAACAAACTCCAGGTTTTGACCCTACTCGTTTAGTTTCTATCGTTGCCAAAATTATTTCTAAACCAGAAACTCAGGAAATGGGACAAAAAGTAGCAGGAAAATTAACTCAAAAAATGGCGGCTAGGCTAATTAGAAATTTGTTATTAGAAAAGACAACTCCTCAACCTCAGCTTCAGCAAACTTTACCTGCTGTCAGTAGTAGGTAGGACAAATTAATTAGAAGATAGTCTCGTTACTCAAGTAACGAGTAAATTGTTTACCAATTATTATCAGCTTCATATCCTAAGTTAATTAGAAGGTCGCCAAATAATTCCTTAAATCGGCGTTTATGATGTTGATTAAATACTTCTTGCCATTCTCCAATGCGACCTGAACGTAAATGGCTTTTTTGGTTTATAATTCCTTCTTGACGATTACTTTTATTTTTAAAACTAAATTTACCAGCAATTTTTATGCAGTTTTCAACTGCTTCTTGATTAAACTGATAATGTTGAAAAATCTTGGAGAAAACTTCTGGTTCATTTGTAATAATATCTTCATACTTAAATTCAAAAAAATTAGGATTATTATAGTTCCATTGTGACATTTCCTCTATTACTTCTTTGGAAGTTCCTTCCATCTCCGCTAATAAACCCTCTTCTTGGCTTAGTGAATTAAGGTATTCTTGATAAGTTTGGTTATTTAAGCTATTTCTGGGAATATGCGCCCATTCTTCTTTTGTCCATAGATGATAGAAATAAGCAGAAATAACTACATCTCTAGGATCGCGTATCATGTGAGAGCCTACATAATTTGGTAATTTTGCTACATCAATGCGGCTCATATATTCCATAAAAATATCTGTATTTCGTTTGAGATCGTTTTGGCTACATTGTTGGAACTTTAGTCCATAGCAACGAGAAATTGCCCTTAAAACCCGAATAAACCAAGCTGTACCAACTTTATGATAACAACAATGTACAATCAATTTTTTAGGATTGTGATTGTTAAAAAGGGTTCTTGAATTGCGCCTGACTATAGACTCAAAAGGAGAATTAAATAGGAGTGACATGACAAAAATTATAAGTTGTGTTTTGCTTAACAAAGCTAGATAATAAATTTTTACCTAACAAAAAAACATGGTATGCCTAAGCAAATTATTTGCATAATTGCTCTGCAAAAACACTTGTTTTTAAAATATTTATAAATATAAATAATAAATGAGTTGGCAATAGTTGTAAATATCTAAATCGATAGATGTTTTTCTAAAAACAATATGTTGAAAATGTGAATTTAAAAAAGCTTTAATTGAGCTGTATTTTTAAATCAATTTTGGTGTTTGTGTAGCTTATTGAGTCGAACTTTATGCAAAGATTGTAGTAGCTAATAGGCGATCGCCCAAAACCAGTGAATCTGAACAAAGCGTCTTGGTGAGCATTATATGCAAAAGTGCGCCTTTGTTTGCATATAATGCTCGAATTACTTCTCCCAGTCATTAGCGATGAATTTAATTGTGCATCGGGTACTGATAAAATATGAGGCTAATTAATTTAAGTCCTCAAAGTTTCTTTTAATAATTAGAAATTACTAAGATTTACCCCGTTACCTGATTCGTATCATTTTTTATTGGGAGTTTATATAACTACGGTGTTTTCCAGATACGTTGATGATAGTCTTCTACCTTGGCATAAGGATCGCTATTATCGTGATGATGGTGATGTCCATGATCATGCCCGTGTCCGTGTCCATCTGCTGCTGCTAGGCGAAACTTACACATTTCACAGTTCATAGCAACTTGACCTAGCTGTGCCTCAATTTCTCTTTCCCTGATTACTTCTAATAGCTGGGAGGTAATTCCCATTTCTGGTAAGCAAGCAAAATCAATTTCAGGATGTTGTTCTTCTTGTTGGGCAGTTATATCAAAAATTTTCTCCATCAACGTACCTGTAAACAAGAAATAGGGCAGGACAATTACCCGTTTAGCCTGATGCAAATATGCCCGACTAAAACCTGCTTCTAAACGAGGATGTGTAATACCGATAAAGCAGGTTTCTACTGTTTTGTAGCCACTACCTTCCCACATTATGCGTGCTAGTTTGCACACATCACCATTGGCATCAGGATCGCTCGAACCCCTACCGACAAATAGCAATACAGTATCTTCGCAGGAGATATTACGGGGGTTACGTTCTGGCTTGTCTAACTCTGCCAAGCGATCGCGCCATAGTTCGATTATCTTGGGAGTAATACCGAAATGGCGACCATAATTAAAGTTTAACTGAGGATAAGGCGATCGCGATCGGTCTAGCTCGTTGGTAACGTCAAATTTATTGTGTCTAGCAGCAAACAACAAAATTGGCAAAGCCGTAATTTCTGTATAACCTTGTTTAACACAAGCTTCTACCCCCTCTTGAATTGTCGGCTGCGTAAGCTCTAAAAAGCAAGGAATAACAGGACGAGAAGTATCCAATTTTTTATAGGTTTCGACAAAATCCATAAAGGTTTGTCTACCTCGTTCATTTCTTGTACCATGACCAATCATTAATAAAGGTCTTTGATAAGGTAATGGCTGTAACTGAATTTGTTTAATATTTGATTCAAGAGAATTGACAAAAACCATCCGTACCTCGCAGATTTGTTAACTGGGTTAATTATTTTAATCGGTGGGCATTCTGACTCAGAGACTTTAGAGATATCTCGCGCGTATATGCGACTTAGGCCTTTGTCTTGCGTCTAGATGCGGCTAAAGCCTTAGATGCGGACAAGTCCTTTCTGCCGACGCGGGGTCACTCGCCTCATTACAGTTGCGGGACAGCGTTGGATTTACACCAATCTTTCCCCATTACTTCTAATGACTGTTTCTCATTAGAACCGACCTCAATAATCATACTCTTAGTTAGATTCAGGTAAATCAGTAATTTAGCTTAAATTAAGACTTGTCTAGCCAAAATAAGCTGTTGACCAAAAATCGAAGTTTTTGGCGATGTCTAAATATAAACTTGGCTTTAGCTACCATAGCAAAGGAGTTTGATAAAACAATTTCTTGTTGTACCAAACTCCTTTAGTGATAGTGATTAGAATTTATTTATGAGTGCAATTGACAGTCTCTGGAGAGAATTACATAATTCCCAACTGGCTGAGAATTCCTTGACCAGTAAAGTATTCAACAGCAACGCCAATCACAAAGCCCAACATAGCTAGACGACCATTCCAGTCTTCTGCGAATTTAGTAAAGCCGAATTTGTTTTCTGGGTTTTCCATTAGTTGTAGCCTCATTAAGATATGTCACTTACTATTTTAGATAATATAAATTTTTGTTGCAATAAATTTACAAACTAACTTTTTGATAGTTTTAAATTTAAGAGGATAGAACTGAATAATGATTTACATCGACTGAACTGAAAAACCTTAGATTTAAATGGGTTTTGAGTGAATTGTTGTAAAAATTAGCAGTAGTTTGTGAGTAAATTTCTACTTTACTCAAGTCAGAAAACCGAAACACTTCAAGTCTATTGAGGGAAAATGCGTAGGATCGCCGTACTCTCAGGCGTATCACTAGAAAACAAATAAGGATTTAGCATTGCCAAACCCTTATCAAAAAATCAATTTGTATTTAATTTATTTACCGCTTACCGCTTCAATTTCGGGTGCGGTTAGAGACACCATCGAATAAAAGCTAGCTGGTGCTTTAGCCTTGGCTGATTGAGTTAAGCTAGGTACAGAAGCACGCAATCTGGCAGTTAGTTGAGTGATACTAGAATCATAAATCTGAGTAACTAACTTAGGATACAAACCGATACCGATAATAGGTATAAGAAGACAAGCGATAATAAATACTTCTCTAGGTTCAGCATCCACTAAATTAGTGTGATTGACTAATTCTTTATTTTCTGGACCATAAAGCATTTCTCGCAGCATAGAAAGTAAGTAGATGGGAGTTAGTATCACCCCTACCGCAGCTAAGAAAATAATACAGACTTTAAAAGTAGAGTTGTAGGCATCACTGGTAGCAAAACCAACAAACACCATCAACTCAGCTACAAAACCGCTCATTCCTGGTAATGCTAAAGAGGCAAAAGAACAGGTAGTCCACATGGCAAAGATTTTTTTCATCTTTTGACCTACACCACCCATTTCATCCAGCATTAGGGTATGGCTACGATCATAGGTAGCCCCAACCATAAAGAAAAGACTTGCCCCAATTAAACCATGAGAAATCATCTGTAGCATTGCCCCACTTGTTCCCAAGTCTGTAAAGGAGGCTATGCCAATTAGCACAAAACCCATGTGGGAAATAGATGAGTAGGCAATTTTGCGCTTGAGGTTACGTTGGGCAAAAGAGGTTAAGGCTGCATAGACAATGTTGACTACCCCTAAAATGACTAAGACAGGGGCAAAGAAAGCGTGGGCATCGGGCAGCATTCCTGCATTCATCCGTAATAGAGCATATCCCCCCATTTTTAGGAGAATACCCGCTAGTAACATATGGGCTGGGGCAGTTGCTTCACCGTGGGCATCGGGTAGCCAGGTATGGAGAGGGAAGATCGGCAGTTTAACACCATAGGCAATGAGGAAGCCAGCATATAAAAATAATTGCAGATTAAAGGCATAATCTTTAGCTGCGATCGCACTCATGTTAAAAGTAACGGTATCGCCATAAAATGCCATAGTCAAAGCTGCAACCAAAATAAACAGCGATCCTCCTGCGGTATAGAGAATAAACTTGGTCGCTGCATAGAGGCGTTTTTTTCCACCCCAAATAGACAAAATGAGATAGACAGGAACTAGTTCTAGTTCCCAGACTAAGAAAAACAGCAGCATATCCTGTACGGCAAAAACAGCAATTTGTCCGCCATACATTGCCAGCATGAGAAAATAAAACAGCTTGGGCTTATAGGTGACTGGCCAAGCTGCCATCATTGCTAAGGTAGTAATAAAACCCGTTAGCAAAATTAAGGGCATTGATAGCCCGTCTGCACCAACTGACCAATTAAGATCTAGCTGGGGTATCCAAGCATAGCTTTCAACTAGCTGTAAATTAGGGTTACTAAAGTCATAGTCTTGGTAAAAACCATAAACCATGATGGCAAAATCAATTAAGCCGATGATTAAAGCATACCAACGAACAGTCTTACCTTCCTTGTCAGGAATTATCGGCAAAAATAGAGAGGCAGCAATAGGAAATAGAATGCACGTAGTTAACCAAGGAAAGTGTGTCATAAATTGAAAGAGCAAAAACCTGATAAAATTCCTTTCTTACTTAATTATGTTCTAGGGTATTTAATGATCTCTGGGCATTCTTAACAAATTGTTTATGCCTTGCTGATTTATGAGAAAGAATTAGCTTAATTATCTAAGATGTTAACAGAATCTAATTGCTCATAGACAAAGGCAAAGAGCTTATTTTAGCCAAGTTGGTTTTATGAGAAAGTGCAAGCAATTATCTAAAATACTTAACTTATTGCCAGATAGTCTCCACGAATTAGGCGAATCTGTGCCAAAGTAAAAACAATGGGAATTACACGACCATAGTTAGTGGCGATCGCTTTCCAGCCTAAATCGGCGACAAAGTAACCCCAAATCACAGGACCTAAAAAACTAAAAACGCCTCTGGTTGCTCCATAACGCGCTGCATTTACCGCCATACCTTTTTTTGCTGCCTGAAGTGCCAATTGATTGCCCAAACCTGCAACTGCGGTTGTTCCTCCTTTAATAATGGCTGACTTGGCTGCTTGATAAGTAGCAAAGTGAATCGCAAACTGTTGAGCAATATGTTTAAGCAGCCAAGATTTTAAAATTGTGCTGACTGCTACAATACTACCGCCTGTTGCTAACATTTTTATTGGGCTATGCTGCAATTGAACTGGCAAAGGTTCAGGCGGATTTGCTGCTGCTAAAGAATTACCAATTTGAGCTTTTAGCGAGTTTTGTTCTTGAGTCGGTAGCTTGTCCCAGGCTTTACTAACTAAATGCAGAAAAATCTCTGCCTCAATATCAATCGCATTCATCCTTACCGAATAGGGAATCTTCAGATAGTGACAGACTTTAATTAATATTTCTCGATAGGATACTTCTTGAGTGCGCCCTCGTAATACGGTCATCCCATCTGCTGCTAGGTAACGAAACCGTCGATCCAATGAATCAATCCATACATTCCAATCTTGACTTTGAATTTGCAAAGGTTCGGGGGTTTGCCAATAATCTAGGGGATTAAAACGGCGATGAAATAATATTTGCGTGATCTGCTGTAGTTCTTCTTCTGTAGCTAATCCTAATCCTGCCTTTAGTTCGTCCAATGTCGTCTCCTCCACAACATCGTTATTTAGTGAAGCTGTTCTTTCATAACATCTATCATTGGATTATAACGGAAAGGTAATATTTCCTACTGTATCAATTATCAATTATTGAGAACTAGTCTTCTGGTTGTTACTCGTTTATTTAATTACTTAATATAAAAAGATTTTCAATTATCACATTGAATTTAGTCATATCCTCTTTCTTTGACAAACTCATTAAATTCTTTATTATCAACTGAAGGGGCTTTTAGCTGAATTTGTTCTCTAATATTTTCTAATAGATTGTTTCTTAGCAAAAGATGATATTTTCTTCTCTGCTGTACCAATCTGTTAATTCTTAGATAGTAATAATACTTTGAATGCGCGATTGCCATCCTATCTGAGTCAGTAATGAATTAGGGATCTATCTCAAAAAGTGACACAAAAAGACTACCTATTTCTATTTTTAAAGCCAAACATAGGTAGATTTTTACACTTATTAGGGGATTGATCTTAGATCGAGCTATTTCTTATTCTGTATTTGTCTTTGGCAAACTAAGCAAATACAAGGAGAAAGAGAAATGTGCGACTGAATTATTCAATTATTAGGCATTGCTGACAAGTTAAGTATTTTAGAAAAAAGTCAAGCACCATTTGTTCACTTTAATCATCAACTACAAGTTTCTAATCTTACTGACGCTCGACTGAAGATTTTACGTTTCCTGGAAAACCTTTGCCTAAAATATTATCTAATCTGCTAATTTACCTGCGAAATGCTCATTTTACTGCTCTCTTATCCAACTACGAAAAGCATTCATGCCTTTATTTCTGCCCTCAGCGCGACATTGGTTTAAATATTGGGGAATTATTTTAAGTAAGGAAAAATTGAAGCTCGTCTCAGACTCAATATATTTACCGTTTACTAATAACAAAAACTTTAGTTCGCCTTTTTTGTATTGCCATAGTTCAGGAACACCTAAAGATTGATATATCTCTGGATGACTACGATTAGTGATGTCTATTTCTAAAGCTAAATCTGGTGGTGGATCGATTGTTAGATCTAACCTGTTTTCACCTCTAATTACTGCTTCATTTTGGATATAGAAACAGCTATCAGGTTCAATTCCTTTGAACATTATCTGGTTTTTAAAAGTGGTAGATCCCAGCGGACAAAATTCTATGTTTAGTTCTTCCAGTAAAACTTTTACAAAGTCGCTGATGTATTCTTTATTAGCCTCATGTTTTGGCAAAGGTGTCATTATTTCTAGCTTTCCATTGTCATAGGCTATTCGAGAGCCGCGACTCTCTCCTAAATCTTCTAGAATAGCTTCAAATTCTTGCCAACTAATGTTTTCTAAAACTACTGTTTGTCCTGGCGGAACTATAATTCTTTTAACTTTTAGCAGCATGGTTTTTCTTGCTGAGAAGACATTAGCTTAGAAAGAACATTGACATTCAGAATATTTATCGATCCATCCAAGTCGTAATATTTGAGTGTAGCAATTATTTCTAAATTAAATTAAAGCCTGAGCAGTATCTGGAGAGCTAGCCAATTCTTCTAATCTATCTTGCTGATCTTGAGAGATACAAGATTGAATCATGACATCGATATCTCCTTCAAGAGAGTTAGCTAAAGCAAAGTTTTGTCCCAGACGATGATCCGTAATACGATTGTCTTTGTAGTTATAAGTACGAATTTTCTCAGATCGTGCGCCTGTTCCTACCTGAGACAGCCTTAAACCTCTGACTTCCTTTTGCTGTTCTGCCAACTTAATATCGTACAGCTTGGCTCTTAAAATCTGCATTGCTCGCTCGCGGTTTTGTAGTTGCGATCGCTCTTCGGTACAAAAGATTCTAATTCCTGTTGGTTTATGAATTAAATCGACGGCAGTTTCTACCTTGTTGACGTTTTGTCCTCCAGCACCACCAGAACGAGCAGTTTTAAGCTCTATATCTTTAGGATCGATTTGCACTTCAACATCATCTACTTCTGGCATCACCGCCACTGTAGCCGTCGAGGTATGAACTCTTCCTCCTGCTTCGGTTTGAGGAACTCGCTGTACTCGATGTACTCCCGCTTCAAACTTTAGCTTGCTGTATACAGAGTCTCCTGTCACTTCGAGAATAGCTTCTTTAAAACCACCCATATCTGCTGCTGATTCACTAAGCAGAAATACTTTCCAGTTTTGGCTTTCGGCATATCTAGAGTACATTCTGACTAGATCTCCTGCCCAAATACTAGCTTCGTCGCCTCCTGTACCTGCCCGAATTTCTAGCATAATGTTTTTATCGTCATTAGGATCGCGAGGCAATAAAAGAACTTTAAGTTTGGCTTCTAGCTGCTCAAGCTGTGATTCAAGCTCACTTGCTTCCATGCTAGCCATTTCCTTCATCTCAGGATCTTTCGCTTCTTTAAAAATTTCTTTTGCCCCTGCTAACTCTTCTGTTGCTTGCTGCCATTCTTGATAAGCCATTACAGTTTCTTCTAGGGAAGAACGAGCTTTGGCTACTTTTTGTAGTTCATCTGGGTTAGTAGCAATGTCGGGATCTGCCAAGCGATGGGTAAGTTCTTGAAAAGTTTGCTCTACAGATTTTAATTTGTCTAATAGGTATGCTTCAGCCATAATTTTAATCTCCCGTAAAAAATAAAATGATTTATTAAAAAAATTAATTTAAATACAACAAACCCAGCAGTCAATTTAAGCTAACTACTGGGTCTATACTTTGTCTTAAATGGCTATTTTTTTACGTCAGACTCAGCATCGCTGCTGGCATCGAGCATACCGTATTTACGTAAAAAGCGATCGACTCGACCTTCTGTATCAATGATTTTTTGAGTTCCAGTATAAAAAGGATGATTACCAGACCAGACATCAACGCTAATTTCGGGTTGAGTTGAACCGACAGTCATGACGACTTCACCATTACAGATCACTTTGGCATCTGGATACCAGGTTGGGTGTATATCAGGTTTAGGCATAGTTTTTTCTTTCAAAAAATGTATTGATTACTTCAAAATATAGCGATTAACTAATTCTAATTTAAGTTGTTACTAGCTCAAAAGTGCAATCGTTAAGCTAAAAGCTAATGGCTTAAAGCTAATAGCTTAAAAAATTATCGTTTAGAGAACTGAGGAGCTTTACGAGCTTTTTTCAAACCGTATTTTTTCCGTTCTTTACAACGAGGATCGCGGGTTAGATATCCTTCTGTTTTTAGTGGCTGACGATTATTGGGGTCTTGTTTACACAATGCCCTAGCAACACCTAGTTTAACAGCATCTGCTTGACCAGTTAAACCACCGCCATGAGCATTGACGAGAATATCGTACTCATTTTCAAAACCCAAGGTTTCTAAAGGACCTTTGATAGACATCAAATAGCTGGGAATACGATTAAAATAATCATCTCCCGTTTTGCCGTTAACGGTCAGATTTCCTTCGCCTGGTACTAAACGGACTCTGGCGATCGCCGATTTGCGACGACCTGTACCCCAGTATACTACCTTATCTTGTGTTCCTTCCATGTTCTAGTTCCTCGCTGGAATGGTATTAATGTTTAAAGTTTCGGGAATTTGGGCAGCATGGGGATGATCTGCACCTGTGTAAACTTTGAGTTTGGTAAATAGTTTGCGTCCCATGACGTTTTTGGGCAGCATTCCTTTGACCGCTTTTTCAACAATGCGTTCAGGAATTCTTCTTTGTAGCTGGTCGAAAGTTTCAGTCTTCATGCCTCCAGGTCTACCAGAGTGACGACGATAGAGCTTTTGCTCGTTTTTTCTGCCTGTGACTACGACTTTCTCGGCGTTGATGACTACTACAAAGTCTCCAGTATCTATATTGGGAGTAAAGCTGGGCTTGTTTTTGCCTCGCAGGATCATAGCAATCTCGGTAGCTAAACGACCTAAGCGTTGTCCTTCGGCATCAACTATATACCATTTGCGCTCTATATTTTGTTGGTTTGGTAAGGGGGTTTTGTTCATTGATTCAGAGTGATAGTATTTTGTGAATTATTTTAAATAAAAACTTCATTTAAGCTAGAAGAAAATTTGGTTGGGTATCAAACCAGAGGTGTTTAGCAAAAGGAAATTCGGGATAACCAACCCTCAGCAAACATAAGCCCTTAGCAGGAGCAGAGTACTTAACCAGATCTCGACGTTGGTTTTGCCAGATTTCAGTAAAGCTTTTGGGCGATCGCTTGCCAATTCCTACCTCTACCAACATTCCCACCAGAAGGCGCACCATACCGTACAAAAATCCGTTTGCTTGAATCTCTAGATACAAGAATGCTCCTTGACGATAACATTGTACAGTCTGTACTTCTACCTTTGCATCGGCTCTATCTGAACCTGTACGCTTAAAAGCTGATAGGTCATGTTCGCCAACCAAAGGATATAAAGCTTCTTGAATTAAAGACTCCTGCAAGATTGACTGATAATAATGCCAGCATGTTTGACTGACAAATATATTAGGTTGCTTATCTGTATAAATGGTATAGCGGTAACGTCGCCAAACAGCAGAAAAACGAGCGTGCCAGCTATCGTTTACCTGAGCGGATGCTCTGATTAGTATCCCCTCTGGCAGTCTGGCGTTAATAATCTTCGCCCACTTATCGGCAGGAATCGAACCTTTGCACTCAAAATGAGCAACTTGAGCAGCTGCATGAACACCTGAATCAGTTCTACCTGCCCCGTAAACCCGCACTGAATGACCAACAACTTCAGAAATTGCCTTTTCAATACAGCCCTGAATGCTGATAATATTCGGTTGTTTTTGCCAGCCGTGAAAGTTAGTCCCTAAATACTGAATAACTAAGGCTATTCTAATTGAGGGGTTTCTTGAAGCTTGACAGACTACAGCCATTTGCGCAACATCCAGTTAAACTAGCTCGATAATTGCCATTTCTGCATTGTCGCCACGACGACTTTTGGTTCTGACAATCCGAGTATAACCGCCCTGGCGATCGCCATAACGTTCCTGAACGGCTTTAAAAAGCTCGCTAACTAGATCTTTGTCATAAATATAGCCTAAAGCTCTCCTTCTAGCTGCTAATGAACCATCTTTAGCTAGGCTGATTATTTTTTCAACCTCACTACGGACTGCTTTAGCACGAGTTTTGGTAGTTTTGATTTGACCATGACGAATAATTTCAGTTGCCAAGGAACGTAACAAAGCTTTCCTTTGATCGGCTGGCAATCCTAGTCGTGGTACTTTACATCGATGACGCATGATTGATAATGTTTTGTTGATGTTTATTTTGCTGATTTTTCTTGAGATAGAGTAATTCCAAGACGCTGCTGCAAAGCTTCAATCACCTCATCAGCAGATTTTTGCCCAAAGTTTTTAATCTCCAAAAGGTCTTCTTGGGTATAATCAAGTAAGTCAGATACAGAATTAATTTGCGCTCGCTTCAAACAGTTATAGGCTCTAACCGACAACTGCAATTCTTCGATGGGTATTTGGCTGGTGGGATCTTCGTCCTCTATATAGTCGGGTTCAATTGCCTCTAAAGTCAGATCTTTTAAGGGATTAAATAATTCCACGACAATTCCAGCAGCTTGGGACAACGCCTCTTCGGGCTTGACGCTACCGTTAGTCCAAATTTCCATAATTAGACGTTCGCGGATTCCTGAACCATCTACACGAGCATCTTCAACGCTATAGTTAACCTTAGTCACAGGCATAAACACAGCGTCAATTTGGAGGAAGTCTAGGGAACTACCTTCTTCTTTGCCTCTTTCTACTGCACGGTAGCCTTTGCCCTTTTCAACCCGAAATTCCATCTCTAAACTCGTGCCTTCTGCTATAGTAGCCACATACTGATTAGAGTCTACGGTTTCTATCTCAGAAGGTAACTCAAACTGGGCAGCGGTTACAGTTCCTGGTCCAGTAGCAACCAAACGACCTATTTGGGGTTGATTAGTATAACTTTTGAGGACTATTTCCTTCATATTGAGAATAATCTCTAAAACGTCCTCTCTAACTCCTTCAATGGTGGCAAATTCATGAGTAGCAAACCCAAACTTATGTTCTTGTTTGCTGCCATCTTTTGCCATGCCTCCACCAATGCGGATTGCTGTAACAGCTGCACCCTCTAAGTTTGATAACAAAACTCTTCTCAAGGCATTACCCAAAGTAATACCTTGTCCTCTATCTAGAGGCTCGAGCATAAACTTGCTATATTGGTGTTGATTTTTTAGGGTTTTAGATTCTACACACTCAATTTGAAATTGCGCCACAGGCTATTCTCCCTTCTATTCGACAAGCGATCTGGTAAATCAAGATAGAAATTAAATAAATGCTCGTATCTAGTCGCAATTTGATAATTGCTAACTAAAGCTATACTCTTCGTCTTTTAGGCGGACGACAGCCATTATGAGGGATAGGTGTGACGTCACGGATTAAGGTAATTTCTAGCCCTACACCCTGTAAGGCTCTTATAGCTGTCTCTCTTCCAGCCCCAGGACCACTTACCATAACCTCAACTTGACGCATTCCTTGATCCATTGCCCGTCTTCCTGCGCTGTCTGCTGCTGTTTGTGCCGCAAAAGGAGTGCCTTTTTTTGCTCCTTTAAAACCACTAGCACCAGCAGAAGACCAGGATATTACGTCTCCTCTGGTATCAGAAATTGTTACAATGGTATTATTGAAGGTGGACTGAATATGAGCCACACCGTTGGGAACGTTTTTTTTGCTTTTCTTTGCGCCGCTTCTTCTTTTTGGTTGCGCCATTTTACTTTTCGTGTGATGTGGTTATACTTAAATATGATGAAATAGTTACCTACTTCTTACCTGGAGCTTTCTTCTTACCAGCTACGGTAAGCCTTCTGCCTCTTCTAGTACGAGCATTGGTGCGAGTTCTTTGACCTCGAAGAGGCAAACCCATACGATGACGACGACCGCGATATGTACCAATATCTGCCAGACGCTTGATATTCATTGATTCCCAACGTCTCAAGTCACCTTCTACCTGATAGTTATCTTCAATATATGCTCTAAGCTTCGCTGTATCTTCATCATCAAGATCTCGAACCCTAGTATCTGGATTAACTCCAGTTTCAGCGATCGCCTTTTGCGCTCGTGATAGACCTACACCAAAAATGTAGGTTAGCGCGATTTCCACACGCTTGTCACGAGGAAGGTCTACGCCAGAAATCCTTGCCACGTTTTTATCTCCTTAATCTTTTTAATTTTTTTGACTGCTTAAATGTAAATATGTTAAGCATCATACATAGTGTAGCGACTAGCAGTTATCCTTGACGCTGTTTATGCTTAGGATTACTGCTACAAATCACCATTACTCTGCCACGTCTTTTGATTACGCGACATTTTTCACACATTTTTTTTACTGATGGTCTAACTTTCATGCCTTATTTTGGCCACACTGCAAGCCTACTATTATATCTATTAATTTGTTTTTGTGTCAAATACAATTAAAGCATCAAAAAAAGCGTTTTACTTATTTTTGAGGCGATAAGTTATTCTTCCCTTAGTCAAATCGTAAGGAGTTAATTCAACTTTGACGCGATCGCCTGGTAGAATTTTAATGTAGTTTCGTCGAATTTTACCTGAAATATGAGCTAATACATTAAAGTCGTTATCCAAGTCGACGCGAAACATTGCATTAGGGAGAGATTCGGTCACAGTCCCTTCCATTTCAATTAAGTCTTGTTTAGCCAATATTCATGTTCTCCGCTATTTTTAAGATGAATAGCTAACGGCAACTCTTACTATTCATCGGTTTACTTGGCAAATGCCTTGAGCATTTTTTCAATACAGCAACCTATATATATCTTACATTTTTATCTATCCTAGGCGGTAAAAGCCATAAATATAACCAGCACCGTCTAACGTTAAACTGTTTAAGATACTACTTCACTTAAAGATTTAGTTACCTGTTCCATTTCTTGATTCCCATCAATAGTTTTCAATGTCTGCTTCTTTTGATAAAAGTCAATTACTGGAACAGTGTCCTGATGATAAACTTCTAGACGACGACGAATAGTTTCTTCATTATCATCTTTACGCTGTCTTGCCAGCAGTCTCTCTACTAAAACATCATCAGGAACTTCCAAATTAAGAACGCAGTCAGCATTCTGGTTCAATTCAATCAATAGTTCCTCTAAAAAGGTAGCTTGGTTTACATTTCTAGGAAAGCCATCAAGTATCCAGCCGTTAGCAGTATCATCATAGGATAGTCGGTCTTGAATCAAGTTGAGAATTAGGGTGTCAGGAACTAGTTCTCCCCTATCCATATAATCTTTAGCCTGTTTTCCCAGGGGAGTTTGTTGAGCTACGGCTGCTCTTAGGATATCTCCAGTGGATACATGGGGAATATGATGATATTCAGATAATGTTTGGGCTTGAGTTCCCTTTCCCGCACCAGGAGGTCCCAAAAATATTAATCGCTTTGTCATATCGTAAAACCGCTTTGCGGTTAGCTATTAGCTATTAGCTATTAGCTATCAGCTAATTAAGAAACTACCTAAATTTGACAGTCTCAAAGCCTCAAGCCAAAAACCGAAAGCTAGTGGTTTAATATGTTTATCGGTATTAAACAGCTTTACTGCTTAACCATACCTTCGTAACGTTGAGAAATTACATAGGTTTGTATTTGTTTAGCCGTGTCAATTGCTACGCCTACCAAAATAAGTAAAGATGTCGCACCAAATCCACTAAATACAGTAGTACCTGCGGGAATAGTACTCTCTACTAAAGTAGGTATAGTTGCCACTAACCCCAAGAAAATTGCGCCCAAAAGTGTTAAACGATTAAGTACCTTTTCTAAATAAGCACTAGTTGCTTTACCTGGTCTAATCCCTGGAATAGATGCGCCCATTTTTTTAAGATTTTGAGACATATCTACAGGATTAACGATCAAAGAAGCATAAAAATAGCTAAAAAACAAAATTAGAACCAGATAAACCGCTACATAAGCCCAGTTTCCAGGCTGCACTGCTGCTGCAATCTGATTAAACACATTTTTAACTGTCCCATTACCAGGTATAAATCCAATTAGCTGAGCGGGAAGAAACAGCACTGAAGATGCAAAAATAATTGGCATTACTCCACCCTGATTTAATCTCAAAGGCAGATAATTACTTCTTTCACGGTATACTCTTCTGCCAACCTGACGGCGAGCAGAAATAATGGGAATACGGCGAGTTCCTTCTTGGATGAATACAATGCCTATAATCATTGCCAAAAAGACTAGCAAGAGAACTACTACCTGAGCAATCTCGCTTCTGCCACCGCTTTGAGCAAATTCAATTGTAGTTCCTAAGGTTCTGGGTAATACCGCTACAATATTAACAAAAATTAAGAGTGAAGCCCCGTTGCCAATGCCCTTTTCGGTGATCAGCTCAGATATCCACATAACGAACATTGAACCAGCGGTTAAAGCCAGTACGGTTTCGCCAATAGGAAAAATACTTTTTTCAATAATGCCGTTATTAACGAGTAGACCTAGAGTGATACCAAAACTCTGAATAATAGCTCCGCCCAAAGCAACGTAACGAGTAATCTGGGAAATTTTACGTCTTCCTGCTTCTCCCTCATTTTTTTGCAGATCTTCCAGGCTAGGAATAGCGGTTGCCAGCAACTGCATAATAATAGAAGCATTAATAAAGGGTAAGATTCCCAGGGCAAATATTCCCAAGGCAGAAATACCACCGCCAGTAAAAATGTCCAAAAATCCGACGATTGAAGAATTTCCTGAACCATTAATAAAATTGCCGAAGACCTCGCGGTCAATTCCTGGAACGGGTATAAATACCCCCAGTCTCACCAATACCAGAAGACCAATGGTTACAAGCAGCCTGCCTCGAAGACCAGCAGCTTTTGCCATTTGTAAAAATGTTTCCTGGGCTGATGGAGTTTTTTCTCTAACCATACAGGTTTACCTCTTATATACTTGGTGCTAAATTAAGTTATTTGCGGAGAAACATTATATAAATTTAATTTTCTACCTTAGGTTATTATGATAAACCAATCGTGATGTCTAGCTGCAATAACCCATAGCTTCCCTTAAGAATAAAGTGGAGTAGTTTTTCACCTACTTAGTAATTACTTCGCAGCTACCACCAGCAGCTTCTATTTTTTGAATTGCACTCTTAGTAAAAGCTGCTGCTTTGACGTTTAGGGCTACCTTTAGTTCACCATTCCCCAAAATTTTAAGAAGACCATCGTTAGTAGTAACAATGCCGTTCTTTAATAGAGAGTCTAAGGTCACTTCTGTGTTAGCAGATAGAGAGCTTAAAGCTTCTACATTAACTGTGGTATAGTGCTTTTGGTTGATGAGAGTAAAGTGCTTTAATTTGGGAACTCGGCGATAAAGAGGCATTTGTCCCCCTTCAAAGCCAGCCTTGGTTCCTGTACCTGAACGAGATTTTTGACCACGCATACCAAAACCACAGCTAGCTCCCTGTCCCGCTGCAATTCCGCGACCCACTCTTTTTTTGCGCCTTTTTGATCCCTCTTTAGGACTAAGATGTTCTAGCTTCATGGTGATAAATATTCAATGATAAATGTTCAATGATTAGGCGTATAGCTGTTCTAAGGGAATATCTCTTTCTCTTGCCACTTCGGCAAAGGTACGCAAACCTTCTAGAGCATTCATAGCTGCCCTAGCATTGTTGAGAGGGCTGTTAGAACCTAGTTGCTTTGCCAAAATATTTTTTATCCCAGCTAGTTCTAAAACAGTACGGACTGCGCCACCTGCGATTACCCCAGTACCCGGAGCAGCAGGACGCATAAATACTTTTGCCCCACCAGCAACACCGTTAGTTATATGAACAATGGAACTGGCTTTGGTAAGAGAGACTTCAACTAACTGCTTTTTGGCATCAGCAACGCCTTTACGTACTGCGCCGATGACATCAGCAGCCTTACCTACGCCTACACCTACTTGTCCCTTTTCATTGCCCACAACGACAATGGCGCGAAAACTAAGTTTTTTACCGCCTTTGACCACTTTACTGACGCGACGAATTTGAACTACTCGTTCTTGCCAGTTAGAATCTTTTTCTCTAGAGCGATTTTTTTTACGTGAGTTGGATTTAGCCATAGTTTAATATTACTGTTTTGATTTAAAAATCTAACCCTGCTTCGCGAGCAGCATCAGCTAAAGCTTTTACTCGACCATGATAAAGGTTTCCTCCTCTATCAAAGACTACTTTAGCAATTCCTTTCTCTATAGCTTTTTGAGCTACAAGTTTGCCGACTTCTGCCGAGACTTCGCAAGTAGCACCACCAGATTTGACGTTAAAGTCCGATGCTGCTGCCAAAGTGTGCTGTGCCACATCATCAATAACTTGAGCATAAATATGATTATTTGAACGGAAAACGCATAAACGAGGACGTTCAGGCGTACCATTTACTGCTTTGCGCACTCGACGGTGACGACGTTTGACTAATTCTCTACGTGAAAGCTTCATAATTTCTACTTACCTGTCTTACCAGCTTTGCGTTTGACCTGCTCATCAAAGTAGCGGATTCCTTTTCCTTTATAAGGCTCTGGAGGTCTAACTCCTCGAATTTGAGCAGCAATATTGCCTACTATTTCTTTATCGATGCCGCTGACAATAACTTCAGTATTTCTATTTTCTACTGCCACATCTATACCGTCTGGCATTTCTATCTCAACAGGATTACTATAGCCAACGTTGAGAGTTAGCTTTTTGCCTTGAGCCTGCGCTCTATAACCTACCCCTTGAATTGCCAGACGCTTTTGAAATCCTTGAGATACTCCATCTACCATGTTGGCAACTAAGGTACGACAAAGACCATAACGTTGACGACCAATACGGGAATCATCAGTCGGTTTTACAACAATAGTGTCACCCTCTTGTTTTACCTCAATAGGTTTAGGGATATCGCGCTCTAAAGTACCTTTTGGTCCTTTAATTGTGACGTGCTGTCCTGAAATCTGCGCGCTTACTTTTTCAGGAATGGGAATAGGCTGTTTGCCAATACGAGACATAATTTAGTCCTCTTCTTTTGTTACCAAACATAACAGAGGATTTCGCCACCAACTCCTTGGCTGCGAGCTTCTCTATCGGTCATTACTCCACGGGAAGTGGAAACGATCGCAATACCAATACCGCCAAGGACACGAGGAATATCTTTTTTACGAGAGTAGACTCTCAGTCCTGGTTTGCTTACCCGCTTGAGGGTGCTAATAATTGGTTGACGATTTCTACCTTTGTACTTGAGAGAAATTTCGATGAATTTCTGAGGTAACTCCCCTGTTTCTTCAAAGCTGTCGATAAATCCTTCACTTTGTAAAACTAGAGCGATCGCCTTAGTCATACGAGTGGAAGGAACTTGAGTAGTTTGATGCTTGACCATACAGGCATTACGAATGCGGGTCAGCATATCTGAAATAGTATCGGTTGCTGCCATTATTTCCTATTTTTTATATTTAGATACTAAGAATTTAGTTGTCACGGAAAGGCATTCCCATTTCTTTGAGTAAAGCTCGTCCTTCTTCATCATTGTTGGCGGTCGTGACGATTGAAATATCCATCCCTCTAATTTGATCGATGCTATCGTATTCAATTTCGGGAAACATTAGCTGTTCTCTAACTCCTAAACAGTAGTTACCTCGACCGTCGAAGCTTTTGGGGCTAATACCGCGAAAGTCGCGAATACGAGGTAGAGCCAGACAAATCAGCCGCTCTAGAAAGGCATACATCCTTTCACCACGCAGAGTAACCATCATCCCCACGGGCATTCCTTGACGAATTTTAAAACCAGCGATCGCTTTTTTGGCTCTAGTAACCACAGGCTTTTGCCCTGTAATCACAGATAGTTCGTTTAGGGATGATTCTAGGGCTTTAGCATTTTGCGATGCTTCTCCTAAACCACGGTTAATGACGATTTTGACTACTTTGGGAACTTGATGAACGTTGCCGTAACTAAACTGTTCGCTTAGCTTGGGAACAATATCTTCCAAATACTGAGATTTTAACGATTTTGCCATGATGTTTTTTTTCCTGGGCTTGGTCAGGATCTATAAATTTAAACTTATCGGCGCGCCGATCATTTACTATTTAACATTTAGCATTTATCAAATCTAGTGAACTTGAACTAGAAGATTGAAAACGTTTAATGTCTAATGTTCAATGACCTATGTTCAATGAAAGACCTAGTCGATAATCTCGCCTGTCTTTTTGAGCATTCGTACTTTGCGACCTTCTTCGGTGAAGGTATAGCCAACACGACTAACGGTTTTCTCTTTATTGGAATAGAGCATGACGTTAGAACTGTGTATTGGAGCTTCAAAAGTCACAATTTGACCTGATTCTCCTTCTTGTTGAGGTTTGACGTGTTTGGTACGTACATTCACGCCTTCTACAACTACTTGACTTGTTTTAGGGATTACTCTAGATATCTCACCGACCTTGCCTTTATCACGTCCAGAGATTACCTGGATGGTATCCCCTTTTTTGACGTGCATTTTATAGCGGGTGGGTGCTTTTTTGGTTTTTGTCATTTAAATTACCTCGGGAGCTAAAGAGACGATCTTGGTAAAGTTTCTATCTCTCAATTCTCTGGCTACAGGACCAAAAACACGAGTACCTCTTGGGTTATTCTGTTCGTTGATAATTACCGCAGCATTATCGTCAAAGCGGATGCTCATGCCACTAGGGCGACTGACAGACTGTTTAGTTCTCACAATCACTGCTTTTACAACTTCAGATTTTTTGACCCCCATATTGGGTAAAGCGTCTTTGACCACTGCCACTACGACATCACCAATAAAGGCATAGGGACTGTTGCCTTTACCAATTACGCGCAAACACATCAGCTTGCGTGCGCCACTGTTGTCAGCGACATTTAAGTAGGTCTGTTGTTGAATCATTTTCGATCTCGACCAGAAAAATTGGGTTAATATAATTTAGGATTTTTGGGATTCAATAATTTCCTCGACCGTCCAGCGTTTGGTTTTGCTGAGGGGACGAGTTTCCTTGATCCGCACGCGATCGCCAATCTTACATTGGTTCTCTGCGTCATGAGCTTTATATTTTTTGGTTCTGACGACAATTTTGCCGTATTTGGGGTGAGGAGAGCGGTTTTCGATAGCAACAACCACGGTTTTATCCATTTTGTCGCTCACGACTTCTCCCACTCTTTCTTTTACTGCCATAATCTATTCTCCTTGTGCAGCAGCGATTTCACGCTCGCGTTCTATGGTGAGTAATTGAGCCATGCGATGTTTAGCGTGTTTAAACAGATGTGGTTTTTCTAAACGGCGGGTTGCCTGCTCTAGCCTCAACTGAAACAACTGTCGCTTAACTGCTAAAATTTCTTCTGCCAGTTCTTCGTCACTGAGTTTTCTGGCTTCGGCAATTTTGGGTAAAGCCATATTACTTATAATCCTCTTCGCGAGTAATAAATTTAGTCTTGATCGGTAGCTTTTGAGCCGCTAGACGCATTGCCTCCTTTGCTACATCTTCAGTTACACCAGCCATTTCAAACATGATTCTGCCTGGTTTGACCACTGCTACCCAAAATTCGGGAGAACCTTTACCAGAACCCATACGGGTTTCGGCTGGACGCATTGTCACGGGCTTATCTGGGAAAATGCGAATCCAGATTTTACCACCCCGTTTGACATAGCGTGTCATAGCTCGACGAGCAGCCTCAATTTGGCGCGAGGTAATCCAAGAAGGCTCTGTTGCCTGGAGGGCAAAATCACCAAAGTTTAAGGTGCTACCGCGATAAGCCATGCCTCTCATGCGACCGCGATGCTGTTTGCGATATTTCGTTCTTCTGGGACTAAGCATAATAGTATTATTTTGCTAAATAAGTCTTGTTAATGTTACTCTGAGCGATCGTCAAATTTCTGGCGACGACGCTGACGGCGAGGAGCTTGACTAGGAACAGCGGCGGCGGCTTCTTCCTGTCCTGGAATGATTTCGCCTTTAAATACCCAAACCTTAACTCCAAGAATTCCATAAATAGTCAAGGCAGTGCGATAAGAGTAATCAATATCTGCTCTGAGGGTGTGTAAGGGGACTCGACCTTCCCTAACCCATTCTGTACGGGCAATTTCTGCACCGTTTAAACGACCACTGACCTGAATCTTAATACCCAGGACTTCAGCCCGCTGCGCTCTTTGAACTGCTTGACGAACTACTCGACGAAAAGAAACTCTTCGCTCTAACTGCTGACAAATATACTCAGCAATTAGGGTAGCATCAGCATCCACGCGGGGTACTTCTATGACGTTGATCCGAATTTGGCGGGCGTTGCCCACTTTTGTCTGTAGCTCGGTTCTCAATTTCTCAATCCCTGAACCGCCACGACCAACAACTACACCAGGTCTAGCGGTGTGAATTGCTAAATCAATTTGATCGGCTTTCCGCTCAATTTTGATTTGAGAAATGCCCGCATTGCTCAGTTCTTTGTTAACGTATTCCCTGATTAAACGATCTTCTAGCAATAATTCTGGATAGCGTTTAGTATCGGCGTACCAGCAAGATTGGTGTTCTTTGGTAATACCCAGACGAAAGCCCGTTGGGTGTATTTTCTGTCCCACAAATGTTTCCTCGTAATAGTAATTAATTAAATTCTGAAATTTAAGGATTCTAATTGGTTACTTCAGGAGCAACAGCCACAGTGATGTGACAGGTTGGCTTACGAATTTGATAAGCCCTACCTTGCGCTCTAGGACGATAACGTTTGAGAACAGGACCCCCATCAGCAAAAGCTTTGCTGATTACCAAAGTTGCGGGATCTAAGCCATTGTTATGTTCTGCGTTAGCCACAGCCGATCGCAATGCTTTTAAAATTGGATCGCAGGCTTTATAAGGCATGAATTCGAGAATGATTAATGCTTCTCGATATTGGCGACCACGAATTTGATCTAACACCCGTCTGACCTTAAAAGGAGACATCCGAATGTATTTGGCGATCGCCTTTACTTCGTTATTAGTATCTATTGCCATAGCGGTACTCAATATCTAGCGTCTCCCTTTTTTGTCGCTTTTAGAATGACCCCTAAAAGTACGGGTGGGAGCAAATTCTCCCAGTTTATGTCCGACCATCTGATCACTAATAAACACAGGAATGTGCTGGCGACCATTGTGTACGGCAACTGTATGTCCCACCATTAGAGGCAAAATAGTTGAAGCTCTCGACCAGGTTTTGATTACTTCTTTTTTGTTACCAGCGTTCAACCTCTCAATTTTTTTGAGGAGACTGTCGGCGATAAATGGTCCCTTTTTTAAAGAACGACTCATATTTTTTCAATTAATAATAAATTAACGACGACGACGAACAATCAGCCTGTTGCTAGGTTTGTTCTTCTTGCGAGTTTTCTTACCCAAAGCTGGTTTACCCCAAGGGGAAACGGGACCGCTTCTACCAATAGGAGCGCGTCCTTCACCACCACCATGAGGGTGATCGCAGGGGTTCATTGCACTACCACGAACTTCAGGTCTTCTACCCAAATGGCGCATTCTACCTGCTTTACCCAGCTTGAGATTACGGTACTCAACGTTACCGACCTGTCCGATAGTGGCATAGCATTCTTTGCGAACCATTCTTACTTCTTTAGAAGGAAGACCAATAGTTACATAATCTCCTTCTTTTGCCATGACCTTGGCAGCAGCACCAGCAGCCCGAACAATTTGTCCGCCTTTACCCGCAATTAGCTCAATGTTGTGAACAGTTTCACCCAAAGGCATTTTGCTTAGAGGTAAAGCATTGCCCACCTCAATTGGTGCATCTTCACTGGCAATAATTGGTGTGCCAACTTTCATGCCTACAGCAGCTAGTATGTATCTTTTTTCGCCGTCTTCATACTGAACTAAAGCAATACGAGCATTGCGGTTGGGATCGTATTCGATCGCAATTACTTCGGCTGGGATATTACGCTTGTCACGGCGAAAATCGATAATGCGGTAAAGACGCTTGTGTCCTCCGCCACGACGACGGCTAGTAATTACACCGCGGTTATTACGTCCTTTTTGACGATGTTTATATTTGGTTAAAGATTTTTCTGGCTTAGTTTTGGTAATTTCCGAAAAATCGGGAACTATCGCTTGGCGAGTTCCTGGTGTGTATGGTCTAAATGAACGAGTACCCATAATTTGCTTTTAGATTAGCTTTTTCGAGTTCTATATTTTGATCTACGTCTTATACGTCAGGGAATAGGGCAATTGAATCCCCATCTTTTAGCGTGACAATTGCTCTTTTGTACTGAGCTTTGTAACCTAAAAATTTACCTACTCGACGCTTTTTACGAGGCAAAGTCAAGGTATTTACCTTGACAACAGTGACATCAAACAGGCTTTCAATAGCTGCTTTAATGTCGGGCTTGGTTGCTTTAGGCAATACATCAAAAACATATTTACCAAGCTCCATCTGCATCGTGCCTTTCTCAGTAATGATCGGCTTGAGGATCAAGTCGGCTAAATCTCTCTCTTGATATCTAGTCACCGTAAACCTCCTGTATCTGTTCTAAAGCATCTTTTGAGATGACAATTTTGTTGGCATGAAGCACATCAAGAACGTTGAGGTTAGTTGCCTTAATCAGTTTGACTTTAGCAATGTTGCGAGTTGACAAATTGACGTTATCAGAAACCTCTTTGAGAATCAATAAAACCTTAGAGTCAGAATCTACACCCCAACGGTCTAGAGCTGCTAAAACCTCTTTTGTTTTAGGGCGGTCAAGTTCAGAACCAAAATTCTCGACAACAACCAGATCTTCAACGCGGGAACTAAAAGCTGTTCTCAAGGCTAAACGTCTCTCTTTGCGATTCATCTTGGTGCTGAAATCTCTGGGTTTTGGTCCAAAAATTACACCACCACCACGCCATAATGGAGAACGAATCGAACCTGCACGAGCGCGTCCAGTTCCTTTTTGTCTCCAAGGTTTGCGTCCACCACCGCGAACTTCGGCACGAGTTTTGCTTGATGCCGTACCTTGACGAGCATTGTTTAGCTGACGAACTAAGGCACGATGAACGATATGTTCGGCGTTTTCTGCTTTGGCTACTTTAAGTTCTAGGGTTGCCTCTCCAGCATCTTCCCCCTGCCAATTTTTGACTACACAATTAACCATAGTTATTTGTTATCTATACTTTATGTTCTTAAAATAACAAGCCGTTATTTCTGCCCCACAATGTTGCTGGGAGAGATACTAAGCAAAGATCCAGGCTTACCAGGAATTGCTCCTTTAATAAGCAGCAGGTTTTGCTCAGCATCAATTTTGACAACTTTTAATTTGCGGGTGGTTATCTGTTTTCCACCGTAACGTCCTGCCATTTTTTTACCAGGATAGACACGACCAGGAGTTGTTCCTGCACCAGTTGAACCTGGCGCGCGATGGCTTTTAGAACCATGACTCATCAAACCACGTTTAAAGTTGTGCCGCTTATGATAACCAGCAAAACCACGACCCATAGTTTTACCACTAACATCAACGGTAGTGTCAATGCTAAAAATTTCCGATATGTCTAAAGCTTTGCCTAGTTCATAATCTTCAGTTTTTTCTAAACGATACTCTTTTAGATGGCGGAGAGGACTAGCACCAACTTTTTTAAGATGACCCAGTTCAGGCTTTGATAAAGCTTTTTCTTTTACCTCTTTATAGCCAATTTGAACTGAACTATAGCCGTCCGTCTCTTTAGTTTTGATTTGAGTTACGATACAAGGCCCTGCTTGAACCACGGTTACGGGAACTGCATTTCCTGTTTCTTTGTCAAAAACTTGGGTCATGCCAACTTTAGTACCAAGAATGCCGATAGACACGAGTTTAAACTCCTCTATAGTTGCAACATAATAGATTAACCCCTATTGCTAAGGGCTTCTGGTTATGATGTATTACCGCAAATCACTGCTATTCAAAAACGGTGTAACATCGACTGGCAAAAAAATAACCATCTTGATAGGCACTTACCTAGACTAAATCTATGCTTTTGCACAAATCCGCTGTTGGTCAAACCGCTATTAATCAAAGATGTACAGCAGCAAATATATAATTTTTTTCTAAGATCTTATGATTCGATTCAGCTTTATGCTGTTTCTAACCCTTAAAGTTACCTCGATCCTCTAAGACTTAAAGAAAAATTGCTTCTTCAGTATCTTTATGAGGAGGTAGCAAACCCTATAAAATTTCTCACTAACCCCGTAACGAGATTGTTTTCTACAGTGAATAAACACGGTGAAAACTCACTAATTTAGTCTTATAAGTAAAAGCGAAGATCGCTTGTCTCTTACGACTGGGGGGATGATTAGACTTTTATCTATTATGTGAGATTTGCCAGTTTTAACCACAATGACTAATGATACATGATGGGGTGAGTTCCTGGCAAGAAATATTTTTAATAATTCTGGGAAGTGAGGGGAAAGCGATCGCTTTTTATGAGAAACTAACCCAAGGTTTACACGAAAAGCCGAAAAGTCCTGTGTGAAAACAACTCGTAATTTTGAGGAGCAAGTATTAGTAAAAAACCTTCAGAATTGTTTTGTATTACTTTTTTACAAACAGCAAAATTTCAGTACAGTTTTATGCTTGTTTTTAGAAGCTGTACTGAAAACAAATAAATGGTTGCCATAATTACTATAAGATGCCTACCATATGGAGAGGACCACTACCACTAATTAACTCTACCAATAAACCAATAAAGCCCAACATCGCTAGACGACCATTCCAAACTTCGGCAGCGGTAGTCAAACCCCATTGCCATTTTTCCTGAGGATACATTTTCATGTTTTTCTTAGGATGAGTTACATCGGCAAAGGTATGAGGAGCGGCATCCAATGAATCTTTAACCAAATGGGCTAGTGAATCGATAAAGCCAGGATGAACATTAAGGGCAGGTACACGATGGAAGTTTTTGACTCCCGCTGCTTCTGCTACTTCACGATATTCAATATCTATTTCCTGTAACGTTTCGATGTGTTCGGAAACAAAGCTAATGGGTACAACGGCTAAGTCTTCAATTCCTTGTTCACCCAACTCTCTAAGAGCATCGTCGGTATATGGCTGTAGCCATTCAACTGGGCCTACCTTGCTTTGATATGCTAGGGTGTATTGGTTGGGTCGTCCCAGAGTTTGCATAATCAAGCGAGTACACTCTTGAATTTCTTGCTGGTAGGGATCTCCCGCTTCTTCTACATAGCTGACGGGAACACCGTGCGCGCTAAAAAACACATGAGCTTGATCTGGGTCGGGAAATTTATCTAGCTCTTGTCCGATCAAATCTGCCATTGCTTGCAGATAGCCTTGATTGTCGTACCAAGAGGAAATTAATGTATATTTAACATCCTGTAGAACTTGATCGGTATCCCACATTTCTTCTAAAATGCGGAAGCTAGAACCACTGGTGCTAATAGAAAATTGTGGATAAAGTGGCAAAACTACCACCTCTTTGATGCCGTCTCTTTTTATTTGAGAGATTGCTTCTTCTGTAAAGGGATGCCAATAGCGCATACCAATATAAATTTTGGCATCTTGACCCATTTCCTTAAGTTTTGCTTCTAAAGCCTCTGCCTGTGCTTCAGTTATTTGTCTTAAAGGAGAACCACCGCCAATTTCTAGATAGTTTGCTTGAGATGTTTTGGCTCTTAAAGTTGAAATTAACCAAGCCAAAGGTTTTTGCAATGCTTTGACGGGTAAGCGAATAATTTCTGGATCAGAAAACAAATTGTATAAAAAAGGACGGACATCTTCGATTTTGTCGGGTCCGCCTAAATTAAGTAGTAAAACTCCAATACGACCCATAGTTCTAATAGCTTATTTAAATTTTTAGTTTCTTTACTAATTTTAACAATATATCTTTTCTTTAGGTTTGATTGTTACGAGTATACAGAACTTAATCGATTATACATGAGTACTTGGCAGTGTTTTTTTGTAACTGAACGGTAAATTAGACAAAGACCAAGCCATACTACTTCTTAAGTCGCTAATATAGCTTTCGTCGAGTAAAATTTTCCTACTATATAATATTTATTTTTTTATATCATGTCTGTGATTACCCTACTGCAACCAAATTTAATTCTTGGGTCAACTATTTTTGATTTAACGCCTCAAATACTCCAAAAATATAATATTAACGGGTTAATTTTAGATGTGGATGAAACTTTGGTTCCTTTTAAGCAAAGGGAAACTTCCGAGGAATTACAGCAGTGGATTACACAAATTCGACAAGCAACTCCTATTTGGTTAGTTAGTAATAATATTAGTCATAATCGCATCGGCAACATTGCCAAATCTGTTGATTTGCCCTTTATTTCTGCTGCTCAAAAACCTTCTCGTCGTCGCCTGAGAGAGGCAGCAAAAGCAATGGAACTACCCGTAGAAAGAATTGCCATGGTTGGCGATCGCTTGTTTACTGATGTTTTAGCTGGTAATCGTTTAGGAATGTTTACCATTTTGGTCGAACCAATGATCGATCCTCTAATAGCGGTTCGCTCTCATCCCATCCGCGATTTTGAAATTTGGCTATCAGAGTTGATTGGCGTGTCTTTAGCAGCGAATCAAGATAGTGTCACAAAAAGCAACAATTCTTGATTTAGCTAAATATAAAGAAAATATTACGAAATAAAGATGTGTTTAAAAAACCTGGGATTATAGTAAAAGATTTAAATGAGGTCAGCAAATATAAAGACCTTAAGTATAAGTAAAAACAAGATATAGAAAGGTACTAAGGCTATATTTTTTAACCTTAGCACCTTTTATTTTAGGCACTTAATTACCTTTGGATTCACGTTGCTCATGCGCCAATTAATGAATTAAGACAATTTAAATAAAAGGGGCGATTCGCAAATCGCCCAGACAGAAAGTATTTGTAAAACGTTAGTCTTTGCCTTGTCGTTTAATTTCTCGGTTTTCCTCAAAAATGATGGTGTCGTCTTCTTCTAGCACCCAGTTCAATAGACTATTGCTAAATACTTTAAACCCTTTGATGATTGCCGTTACCCGAAGTTGAGTTGTTTGCATAAATAAGCGTAATCGATGATAGCGATCGCTTTTTGAATAGTGCAGCATCATAACCGCCAAGCTAACTTGCCAGAAATCTGGTGCAAAACTAATGTTGGGGTCATGTTCTAAAGCTTGACGACAATAGTGATGGGCGATAACAGGATCGCTTTCTTGATTTGCCAAAACTTGCCTCGCTAAATAAAGACTGGCATAGGCATAGCTGAGGCGTTTGAGAGCTAATAGTTTTGCAGGTGCATAGGCATAAGCTTGTTCAATAGTTGTTTGTAAATTAGTTTCTATGGTTAACCAGTGTTCTTTGATGTTGTCTTGGTGTTGTTGACAAAAAACTAAAGGTTCAGCGATCGCCATAAACTGGTAACGGCGACTTAATCTAATCCACATATCCCAATCCTGGATTGTTTGTAACTGGGGATTAAATAAACCCACGGTATCTAAACAATGACGACGCAATATTACTGAGGAGAAATTAATCTGGTTTCGTTTTAAGATCTCTTTTTCTACTCAGCCTGAAAGGTTGTGTTGACAAATTTTACCTGAAGATTTTTGGTGATGGTTGATTAAAACTGCCCAAGAATGAACTAAACTAACGTTCGGGTAATGATCTAGACAAAACACCTGTTTATTCAGCTTATCGGGATGCCATAAATCTTGGATTCTGATAAAGGTTATATATTTTCCTTGGGCTTCAGTAATGCCTAAATTAAAAATCTCAAAAGTGTGCAAATTCCCTGAAAAAACAAGCTTTAGGCGTTTGTCTGGAGGTAAATCTAAAGATTTAAGCTCAGATAAACAACAGTTGCTAAATAGGAGAATTTCAAAATCAGCATAGGTTTGTTGTAAAACACTATTAATTGTCTGTGACAAATGCTGGATTTGGTGGCAAGCACTAATAACCACAGAAACCTTGGGCGAGTTAATAGACATTGATTCTAGAAAATAAATGAGCGTGGATTTCTTGATTCAATTTAGTTGTCAAAAATCCGATATCTAGGTTTTTTTACCTGTGTCCTAACGCCGTTTTTGAGATAGAGAAATAAATTTTTGTAGACTACCCGATCCCAGTTGTGATGTATGGCAATATAAGTCTGCGATCGCCTGGACACTGCCCGTAGTAAAATTGGGTTGGCTAAAGCGCATTTTAGCTTTGAGCTTAATGATTCTAGCCGATCTGGGGCAAATAACAAACCGCGATCGCTGCCAATTAATTCTCGATGGACGGGGATATCGCTAGCTAAAACAGGAGTCCCTGACTCCATAGCTTCTAAGATCACCGAAGATAATTTTGAATTGGTTTCTGAGGAAAGATACACCAACAAACCCGCACACTGGAGAATTTCTGCTAAACAAGATCCTCTAACTTCATTAATAAAAATAATCTTGTCATGCTGTTTAGCTAGTTTTAGTAATGCGACTGCATACTCAGCATCATCATCAATATCTCCTGCTATAACTAGCTGCCAACCAAAAGACTCTACTTCTATAAAAGCTCGAATTAATAAATCAAGTCTTTGACTAGGCTCAAGTTTACCCAAATAAAGAATATATTGCTTTTTATCTAATCCAAAAGTTGGCACATAGCTAATTTTATTCTTATTTGGTCGATAGCTTACTGGCGCATTAGGTATGTGGCTAGCAAAAAGATCATAATTTTGCTCAAAATATTTGGCTAAAGTCTTAGAATCGACAATAAGTTCATCCGCATTTTTAACCACTACTTTCTCAAGCCAAAGTAGTAGCTGATTAATCGGCTTTTTTCTTTTATATTTTTGATGATCTAATTGCTGACAAGAAACGACAATCTTAGAAACAGAGAACAATTTGGCAAACCAGACAACAAAAGCACTTTTTACGCCATAAAAGTGAATTATGTCATAATTGCCGAAAGTTGCCCGAACAGTATTTATAGCTGCACTGAGGAAAAAAAATAGTTTTCTTTCTGGGAGTAATGGCAAAGCAATTATTCTAATGCTTTTATAGTGGGAAACCAATGATTTAGTTTCTTGGCTATATTTAGGTTGAGCAAACAAATCTACTTGATGCCCTCGTGCTGCAATTTTTGTATATAGTTCTTGGCAATGACGTTCTGTATCGCCCTGTTTAGCAGGAATTTGTTTGACACCGAGGACAGCAATTTTCATAGGTGTTAACTAATTGATAATTGGAATAAGAAATATATAGTTTGAGTAATTTTGCGAGACAGCCTGTTACGCGGGTCAGATGCGGACAAGTCCTTTCTCGCCTTAGAAGGACTGTCGAGGTTGCGATCGGCAATTTAAACGCAGACATCAAAGAAATACGCTTGAAACCGCGAGATTTATATGGATATTTATGTAGTTTTGATCGACTATGCAAATTTATGAATTGAAAATATTTGTTGATACAATTGCTACTTGCAAATAGTTGAAAAAACTATGTATATTTTTATACGCACATACCAGGAAAATAGCGATACCAAATCAAACAGCTTTCAATCTTATTAGAATAAAAGCAATCTAAGCCAGCATTCTCTAAATTTATTTAATCTTGAGCGGGTTTTGGGCAAAATATATTGGATATATTGGGTCAATAAACTATCAAGATTAAAGAATGTTAATGTTCGTCTAAGTATAAATATTTAAGAAAAAATACTTAGGTTGTTTTCAAACACAATCATAATCACTCAAAATAGAATTGACAACCTTGATTTTATAAAGTTTTAATAAACATCAAGCTAGTTTTATAAAGTTTTAGTGAACACTAAGCTGTCAAAATTAAATAACTTCTACCAGATTGTTAATTCTTGATTGTCCTTCAAAAGCAATTCATAGTTATGAGATAGGATGACAAATTGTTTAATTATCAAATTAATTAGGATGAAAAAAGCTATTTATCGTATTTTGGATGCTAATCTCGATCGCGCCAGAGAAGGATTAAGAATTATTGAAGAGTGGTGTCGCCTGGGTTTAAATAATCAACCATTAGCTGAAGAATGTAAGCAGATACGTCAAGAATTAGCCCAATGGCATAGCTGGGAATTGCGTCAGGCGCGAGATACTCCAGGTGATGTGGGAACAGATTTATCTCATCCCCAAGAAGAAACACGAGATAGTATTGAACAATTGCTACAGGCAAATTTATGTCGATCGCAAGAGGCGTTAAGAGTTTTAGAGGAATATAGTAAGCTTTATTGGTTAGAAATGGCAGCAGCCTGTAAACAGATGCGCTATCGCGTTTACACAATTGAAAGCAGTTTATTAAACAATTATCGTCTTCAGCAGCTACACAATGCTCCTTTGTATTTGGTGACTTCTCCTGAACCAGAAATTCTCAAAATAGTTGAAGCTGCTTTAAAAGGTGGTTTAACTTTAGTGCAGTATCGAGATAAAGAAGGTCAAGATAGCGATCGCATTGCCAAAGCCGATCAATTATGCCAGCTATGCCATCATTATAATGCTTTGTTTATTGTTAACGATCGAGTAGATATCGCTCTGGCGGTAGATGCAGATGGAGTTCATTTGGGTCAACATGATGCACCAGTGGCTTTTGCTCGCGAGGTATTAGGGACACACAAAATTGTTGGTCGCTCTACTACCAATAAGCAAGAGTTAGATAAAGCGATCGCTGAACGAGCCGACTACGTTGGGGTAGGACCTTTTTATGAGACTCCTACCAAGCCAGGTAAGCCAGCACTGACTGCTGAATATATTAATTATGTCAACGCTAAATGTCCTGTACCTTGGTTTGCCATTGGTGGTATTGAGCAAAATAATTTAAATGCAGTTCTAACCACAGGCGCACAAAGGGTTGCAGTAGTTCGCGCTATTATGCAAGCAGAGCAACCAATGCAAATTACTCGCCAGCTTATATCTCAGTTAATTAGACGGTAATTACCCCATTTAAGGCTAGATTTATGTCAAATGTAACTAATACAATAAAAATACAGGTCAACGGAGAACCTCATACTTGCGTAGCGTCAATTCCTTTACCTGAACTGTTAACCCAATTAGATTTAAATCCTCGTCTGATCGCCGTAGAATACAACGGAGAAATTTTACATCGTCAGTATTGGCAACAGACGCAGATGCGTTCGGGCGATCGCCTAGAGATTGTTACCATCGTTGGCGGTGGATAGATATTAAGTAAAAAGTAAGAAGTAAAAATATTTTAGATAGATGATTAACAAACAAATGAAAATGATTTTTAAACGAGAATTTTGGTTCAAATCTATTGTAGCTTTAGGACTTGTCGGCGTTCTTGTGCTTGGCAATGCCAGCACGGCAATGGCAGCCCGTAGCGGTGGCAGAATTGGAGGTGGTTCATTTCGCGCACCTTCTCGCAGCTATTCTACTCCTCGTGGTGGTGGCTATAGATCCCCTGGCTATGGTTACGGCGGTGGCGGATTTGGGTTTCCCTTTCTGCTTCCCTTTATTGGCTTCGGTGGTGGCGGACTGTTTTCAGTTCTTATCTTTTTTGCGATCGCTAGCTTTTTAGTCCGTAGCTTCCGCAGTGCTGGAATTGGCGAAGATGGTGGTTATAACAGCAGTTCTCAGGTATCTGTAGCTCAAGTACAGGTAGGCTTATTGTCTAATGCTCGTGAGTTGCAGCCTGAGCTAAACCGTTTGGCTTTGACTGCTGATACTAGTTCAGCCACAGGTAGAGCCACCGTAGTTCAAGAAGCAACCTTGGCTTTATTGCGTCACCCTGAATATTGGGTATATGGTTCAACAGACTCGCAAAAAGCTAGCTTAGATGCTGCTGAAGCAAAATTTAATCAGCTAGCTTTGACTGAACGCAGTAAGTTTAGCGAAGAAACCCTAAGTAATATCAATAATGTCATTGATCGTGAAGAGCAAAAAGCTCTGGGCGGTAACTCCGAGGAAGGAGCGATTCAGCTAAGAGAAGGAGACAATGGAGAATATATTGTCGCCACGCTAATTGTGGGTGCAACAGGTAATTTGAACCTGCCCAAAATTAATAATCCTGATGATATGCGCCAAGCATTACAACAAATAGGCAGTATTGGCAGCGATCGCTTATTGGCAGTAGAGATTCTTTGGACACCCCAAGCAGACGGCGACACCTTAACCTCTGATGATATTTTGGCTTACTATCCTAACCTCAAATTGGTATAGGTTAATCTCGCTCAATTTTGACACAAAGCCCCTTCCATTGAGGGGGTTTTTCTTTTTGTCTACAAAGCCTAGAGCTTGTCGCTAAAAACAATAAATTGAAAACGAAGCCTATAGACATCAAGCGTAACCAGAAATATGGATAAATGGTTAAGAAAACTGGTACATTTGATTATAGTTACGTCTGGTTTGGCGTTAAAAAGCCTTTTAAATAAATTGAAAATTGTAAAGGAGATAAAATTATGGATTGGCGTATAGTAATAGTCGTTGCTCCTCTAGCGATCGCAGCTAGCTGGGCTATATTTAACATCGGTAGTGCTGCTATAGCTCAAATACAAAAATACTTCAATCAAGAAGAAGCATAAGTTTAAAATCAATATTTAAATTATGTTGCCGACTAATTACAACTTCGTGTTAGTCGGTTTTTTAGTATCTAAAATTTGGCGTTATAGAGTCTATATCTGTAATATTTCTGACTATTCCATTAACAAACTAATTTTTATTTATCTGACTCCATTGGCGCACCAGGAAGCGAGGGTGATAGCCATATCAAAATGCTGGTTGCCAACACTAAGTTAATTGTCGAGTCTTTGGGTGGAGATTATGAGGCTTTTTCAGAGAAAAAATAAATGTTCTATTAAAATTTTGCTACCAATAGCTATTAAGATTAAACCACCCATGATTTCAATTTTGCTATTTATTTTATTGCCAACCTTGTGACCAATAAATACCCCCGCAAAAGACAACAAAAAAGTAATTAAGCCAATTAAAGTTGCCACATAAATAATCGAAATTTTGAGTAAGGATAATCCCAGACCAGCAACTAAAGCATCAATACTAGTTGCGATCGCTAATCCCAAAAGAGTATTAAAATCTAAGGGATTGAACTTTGGTTTATCGGCTTCACATTGCAGTGATTCATAGATCATTTTGCCCCCAATTAAGCTTAAAAGTAGAAAAGCTATCCAGTGGTCAAAATCCGCAATCAGTTGACTGAAGTTTACTCCAAGCCGCCAACCTAGCAAAAACATCAGCCATTGAAAACCACCAAAAAACAAAGCTATTTTTAAAGCTTTATTGATTTTAATTCTTTGAATCAGCAAACCACTAGTTAGAGAAACCGCAAAAGCATCAGCAGCCAATCCTAATGCTAGAAAAATTATTCCCCAAATGTTCATTAATTAAAAATAGAAGTTTATCAGTAATTTTATATTATTACTTAATTTTAGTAATTTTATTTACTCCTAAATATCATTTTTGCCTCATGTTTTAATCATTTTATTTTCATATTTAAACTTGCAATTACAATCAAAAAGCTATTAATTATTACTTAATTTGAGTTACACTTTAAACATAATTAAGAATTGCGCTACTATAGGAGCAGTAGTAGGCTAATAAACTTTGGATTTACTAGTAATTTACGGATTTTGAGCGATACAGAGAGTTTTAAAACTTTTTGGCTTATATAATGTATAAAAAAGGAATATAGCCTCAAATCCGTTCTCTCCTGACAAAAAAGCAGGATTTTTAGCTGGTTTTAGCTGCATTTTATATAGATTTATATAAATGTAGTAGCTTCGGCTTAGATATGACATAAACTTGCTAGACTGATCAGTAATATTATTCAGTTTTTCTTTGACTTACTCACGATGTAGTTAAAGGAAGGCAATTTTTAGTTATTCGTTTCTAAGCTGAGAATTTATTTGAGGTTTATAGCCAAACTTTACAAAGCAGAAAAGATTAGCTAGAGCTAGAGTTAAGGACTGATTTATTCGCTCAGTAATTACCAGAGGCTAAAGGCTCAAAACCTATGGGTTAAAGCTTAAAAAGTAGATAAATAACCTGTATTCAAGATAATTATGTCAATTATTCACGGCAGTTGGATTGTTAATTCAGGACAAGATTATTTCTTTGTCTGGGGGGAAGCTTGGCGATCTCTAGTCAACGAAAATTTCTCTTTAAATAAATCAGGAGATTTTATTCATCCGTTTGATTTATCTCGTCAAGAATTACTAGATCTATTTCAAAGCCATGAGTTGGACGTTGCCGAATTATTAAATAAAAGTAACTGGCAAACTCAACTAATTGGAATGCCTACTGTTGTGACTGGTACAGGAGAAAGCAGAAAAATACAGCCAGTTTATGCCAAAGATATCGTCAAAGCTGAGTCAAGTTTAGACTTATATCTTTGGGAAGTAAAAGGATTTGGCTTAACTCCTACTGAAGCTGTTGATTTATTGCAGGTTTTATCTCTTAGTTCATTGCAGGCAACAACCAAATATTTAGCAGGGGATATTTGTTTTTGGTCCCATGTTTATCGTTGGGCATTGGACTTAATTGTCAGGCAAAAGTTTTTACCAGGAATTGATGCCCAAGATGCTAAAAAAAATGTTTACCGAGGTATCTGGCAACCATTAATAGACAGCGAGATAGATCGGGTGCGGTTGGCTAAATTTACTCAAGCTATTCCTGAAGCCTGTTTAGCTTATTTAGATGCAGAGGAATCAGAAGTAGATACTACAGATGAAGATTTATTATTGCGATCGCTTTTTATTATTTTAGATACGCGGTTACGTTCTTGGGTTGGTGACAACTATGGTAATGTCAGAGAGGATGGGATGCAGCCTTGGTTGCGATCTTTAGCCGAATCACCAGTATTAGAAGCTGAACCCACAAGTATTAAACGCCTAATTAATGTTCTTTATAATTGGGCATTACCCATTAGTGAATATGTAGTTAGTCGCCACAATCAAAACATAGGTTCAAATCGCTATCGAGTTTGTTTTGTGCTGACTCCGCCCCAGGAAACTACTGAAGGAGAACAAAACGACTGGCATTTAAATTATTATCTTCAGGCATTAGACGATCCTGACTTTGTTGTTTCGGCAACAGCTATTTGGCAATGTGCAGGTGAGTTTTTAAATATTGGTGACGAGTCTAACCCAGCGGCATTACGTACCATTGAAAACCCTCAAGAAACTCTTTTAAAAGGTTTAGGGTTGGCTACGCGCATTTACGAGCCAATTAAAGGAAGCCTTGAAAAAGGTCAACCTGTCAATTGTTCCCTCGATCCCATCCAAGTTTACCAATTTATCAGAGCAATTTCTTGGCAGTTGCAGGATAATGGTCTGGGGGTAATTGTTCCGCCTGGCTTGAGTTCTGATAATAGTGAGCAAAGATTGGGCATTAAAATGACTGCCAGCGTGGCAAAAAGAAAAGGAGAACGCTTAAGTCTGCAAAGTATGCTCAAGTATAAGCTAGAAATTGCAGTAGGCGATCGCCATGTTTCTAAAGCAGATTTTAAAAAGTTATTGGCGCAAAAATCGCCGATAGTCGAGATCGATGGACAATGGATTGCCCTGCAGCCTGCCGACGTTAAGGCTGCTCAAGCGGTGTTAGATCGGTCTAATGAGCAGCTTGATTTATCAGTGGAAGATGCTTTGCGGTTGTCTACTGGCGATACGAAAACTTTAGCTAAACTGCCTGTAGTTAAGTTTGAATCTACTGGAGTATTATCAGGTTTACTTGATAATTTGAGTGACAATAAAGCTGTTGAACCTGTTAATAACATCAAAGGTTTTGTGGGGGAATTGCGTCCCTATCAGGCAAAAGGTGTGGGTTGGTTATCCTTTCTAGAAACCTGGGGATTAGGTGCTTGTTTGGCAGACGATATGGGTTTGGGAAAAACGATCCAACTAATAGCTTTTTTGTTAAACCTGAAACAAGAAAATAGTTTAGAAAAGCCTACTTTATTAGTTTGTCCTACTTCGGTGATCAATAACTGGGAGCGAGAAGTCAAGAAATTTGCCCCCAAGTTAAAAACAATAATCCATCATGGAGATAAGCGATCGCAAGGAAAAACTTTTGTTAAACAAGTTGAAAATAAACAGTTAGTAATTACCAGCTATTCTTTAATCCCTAGAGATCTTAAAACTTTATCAGCTATGGACTGGCAGGGTGTGGTCTTAGACGAAGCGCAAAACATCAAAAACCCTGCTGCTAAACAGTCTCAAGCAATCAGAGAAATTCCCGCAGGCTTTCGGATTGCCCTGACAGGAACACCTGTAGAAAATCGCTTGACTGAGTTATGGTCAATTCTCGACTTTCTCAATCCTGGCTTTTTGGGTAATCGCAACTTCTTCCAAAAAAGGTTTGCTGTGCCAATTGAAAAATATGGCGATCGCGAGTCTTTAAATATTCTTAGATCTTTAACTCAGCCCTTTATTCTGCGCCGTTTAAAAACCGATCAAAACATTATTCAAGACTTACCAGAAAAGCAGGAAATGAACGTTTTCTGTGGGCTTTCAAGCGAACAGGCAGAGCTATATCAACAGTTAGTTGATAACTCTTTAGAAGAAATAGAAGATTCTGAGGGGATTAAACGCCGTGGTTTAATCTTAACTCTCTTATTGCGTCTCAAGCAGCTTTGCAACCATCCTGAATTACTCAATAACGATAAAAGTAATAAAGAGCAAATAAATACGGATAATTTTGGCGATCGCTCTGGTAAACTACTGCGTTTAGAAGAGATGTTAGATGAAATTGTTGACGAGGGCGATCGAGCCTTAATTTTTACTCAATTTTCTCAATGGGGTAAGATGCTCAAACCTTATTTAGAAGAGAAATTAAAAGGCGAAGTTCTATTTTTATATGGTTCTACTCGTCGTGAAGCTAGACAAGAAATGGTAGATCGTTTTCAAAATGAGCCTAATGGTCCTAAGATATTTATTCTATCTTTGAAAGCAGGGGGAACAGGACTTAACTTAACCAGAGCAAATCACGTTTTTCACGTCGATCGCTGGTGGAATCCTGCGGTAGAAAACCAAGCGACGGATCGAGCATTTCGGATTGGGCAAAAACGCAATGTCCAGGTACACAAATTCGTCTGTACTGGTACTTTAGAAGAGCGGATCAGCGACATTATCGAAAGCAAAAAAGAACTAGCAGAACAAACCGTAAATGCAGGTGAACAATGGCTAACAGATTTAGATACTGGCAGCTTGCGTAACCTATTATTGTTAGATCGCGATGCAATTATTGATGAGTGAAAATATTAAACATTGCGAGATAGTTGCGTTGCGGTGAAGCAGTGACGACTAATCGAGATTGAATGGTGAAAAAATTTTTGAAGCTTATGTAGAAAATAAAATTCCTGCTGCCTTTAGAGTCTTTTGGTCTTATGATCCTAATCGCGATCGGCTAACGATCTTGGCAATTACACCTCACCCATAATTGAGTTGCTTTTTAGAAGCTAGTCTTTAATTTTATTAGTGCCGAAGAATTGACTTTGACTAGCACCCTCTTAAAAGCTATACTCCAATCGGATTTATAAAAAACAATTAATCTCTAAAAGCATGGTAGCGGTAGCAATCTTAGCAGCAGGGCGTGGCACCCGAATGAAGTCCGATTTACCCAAGGTCTTGCATATATTGGCAGGGCGATCGCTCGTCGAAAGAGTACTTGATAGCTGTAGTTTATTAGATTTAGATCGACAGGTTGTCATTATTGGCTATCAGGGAGAAAAAGTTAAACAGGCTTTGAGTCATCGTCAGGATGTAGAATTTGTCGAGCAAACTGAGCAGTTAGGCACTGGTCACGCGGTACAGCAGCTAATGCCCCATCTTCAGGGCTATGAGGGAGATTTGCTGGTCTTAAATGGTGATGCGCCTTTACTACGTCCTGAAACTCTTCAGCAGCTAGTTGCAACCCACCAATCAAAGCAAAATGCAGCAACTCTTCTAACCGCTAATTTGCCTAATCCTCAAGGTTATGGACGAGTGTTTTGCAACGGAGATAATTTGGTTAGTCACATTATCGAAGACCGTGATTGTAATGCTGCTCAAAAGCAAAATCGGCGCGTTAATGCAGGGATATATTGTTTTAATTGGCAAAAACTAGCCGAATCATTGCCTAAGCTTTCTACCAATAACGATCAGCAAGAATACTATTTAACCGAGATTGTTAGTTATCTCTCTCCTGTAATGGCTCACGATGCCGAAGATTATCGTGAAACCAACGGTATCAACGATCGCCTACAGCTATCGGCTGCCTATGATGTTTTACAGGCAAGAATCAAAGACAACTGGATGAAGGCAGGGGTGACTATGCTCAACCCCGACAGTATAACTATCGGTGAAGATGTTCAACTAGAGCCTGATATAATTATTGAACCTCAAACTCATTTGCGAGGTAATACTATCATTGCTACAGGCAGCAGAATCGGCCCTGGTAGTTTAGTTGAAAATAGTAAAATTGGTTCTGGGGTGAGCATTTTATATTCGGTGGTGACAGATTCAGAGGTTGCCGATTATACGAGAATTGGACCTTATTCTCATCTGCGTGGAGACGTTAAACTAGGTGAAAGCTGTCGCGTGGGTAACTTTGTCGAGATTAAGAAAACTACCGTCGGCTCAAATACTAACGTGGCTCATCTTTCTTATTTGGGAGATGCGACTTTGGGCGATCGCGTAAACATCGGTGCAGGTACAATTACCGCTAACTATGATGGCAAAAATAAACATCCTACAACCATCAAAAAAGGTGCTAAAATTGGCTCAAATAGCGTCTTGGTCGCTCCTGTTACCCTGGGTGAAAACGTTACCGTAGCAGCGGGTTCAGTGGTCACTCAAGATGTTAGTGACAATGCTTTGGTAGTAGCGCGATCGCGCCAAAAAGAAATCCCCGACTGGAATAGCGAGGATTAAAGAAAGATTGGTTGAACTTATGCTTTTACCAAGGATTGCCCATAATAGAGAAACCAGCCCAATAGAAGGGATGGGAAAGGTTAGCAGTTTTGGTTTCAGCCAAGGCTGCTGGTAAATCTAATGCTCCTCTAGAGCTTCTTAGCCTATCTCCTTCAATATATACTTTGCCTTGTAGCATTGCTATCTGAGATTCTCTAAGAGCTTGAGCTTTCATTGAGCCAGACTTGAGATTCTGATAAAACTCGCTCATCAAAGCTACTGTCCCCGCATCATCAATTGACCACAAACTAGCTAAAGCAGATTTAACTCCAGCCTGGAGAGCCAAACCAGCAAAACCAAATTCAGCATCTTTATTACCGACTGCGGTTTTACAAGCACTCAGCACTAGTAAATCTACGGGCGGATTGTTTAATCCTAATTTATCTATCTCATTTAAACCGACTTTAGCGTCATCAAATTGGATATAGGAATTACTAACTACACCTGGATTAAACTCAGCATGGGTAGCTAAATGAATTAAGTTAAAGTTATTTTTTTGGTGCTGTGTCTTGAGGTTTTTTACGGTAAAATCCTGATTTAGCAGAGCTTTTCCAGGAAAAGTTTTGGGCGTGATCGTCGGTACTTCAAGCTCAACTCCTGGCAAAGGTGGTGAGTCAGTAAATTTTGAGGCTCCCATAGCTAAAACACTGATCTGATTATCTTGCTTAGCTGTGTAATTAATGTTGGTTAAGCTTAGTGCAGGTAGTCTGACTAAGCTATATTTTTCCATCAAAAACTGTGATCCATCGTAAAGCGCAGCGAAGGGAAAAGCGCGCAAACCAGATCCAGAACAGAGCATGAGGGTATCAATATTGGCAGCGTTTAACTCAGGCTCAATGGGTTCTATAATCCATTTGTGCAGTAATTTGGCTGAAGGCAGGTAGGATTTTGAGTCGGTTTTTCGAGAGCTAATAATTGTTTGGTTAAAATTATCGACAATTTTGGCTAAGGTTTCTCCACTGACATCAACCTCTTTGATTATTGGCTCTGAGCCTGGAGTAATTAACAATAAATATAGCTGTTTTGGTGTAGGTACTGCCCACATAACTGCGGGATTTGTTCCCGTATCTTTGCTTAATTTGATTAATTGCTTGGCTATTTGTTTTTCGGTTCGAGAATGATTAGCAAAGTTATTGTTGAAATAGTCTTCGTAATTATACTCCCAGGAATGTTCTGTTTTATTGATTATTTTGCCTAGCTGTTTGGCTGATAAATTTTGCTTAACTGCGTTTTCAGAGATGGCTGGCTGAGAAAAGCCTAATTCTAGACTGACTATAGTAATAATAGTCAGCAAGGCTATTAAAAATACATTCAGTCTATTAATTATTTGACTAAGGTTGAACAGATAATTAAGTATTCTTTTCATAGTGCAATAGAAGTAATATTGGTAATGTTTTCTATGAGAAAATACGTAAGTAGTTTTCACAGTTAATAGTTAATTATTTATTAGATATTTACTCATAAAAAACTCGATTTTACTTCATTACAATCGATTTTGCCTCTAAGTTTGCAGCACAATAAGTAGCTAAAGAATTATTAAAAGATTCAACAGATATGTTTGCTATACTGGTAACTGGTTCTATTTGTTTGTCAGTTATGCTGGCATTAGAAGCACTACACTTTAATTGAGTAAGATTCTCTAGTGCTTCAGACCATACATTTGCTTCTTGATAGATGTTTATTTTTTCAACTAAAGATGCAGTAGCTAACTTTTTGATCAGCTTATCTTCTAACTTAATGCGTTTTAAAGAACCATTGGCAACTATTTTAGGAGTATCAGTGTTTTCACACTTTTGAACCATATACCAATGATAAATATCGTTAATTTTTAAACTGTTTGAATTACTTTCATCAGATACGTTTAAGCTAATAAGTCCTGATTTATGGTCGGCATTAAGTGAATCTTGATAAACAATTTCATCGTTTTGATTTAGTAGCAAGAAATCTAAATTTACATCTTGTCGAGTATTAGAAACATCAAAAAAGAGTTTTGGTGTAGCAGATGTAGTCAAAGTTTGGGAATCCTGAGAAATTAAGGGAACTGGATAAGCAGTATAAGAACTACAATTATTTACTTTTCCTCTAACTCCACCTCCTTCCTGTTCTCCTGTAGGAAAACTGTTGTAATCTGTCTCTTGGGCAATAGCATTGGACATTATTGAACTAAATAATAAAGTCAAGCTTAATATTTTGTACAGCTTTGAAGAACGGCTTGAAAATAGTTTCGACATAATATTTTATTAATTATATTGGAATAGCAGCTTTGTTATATTTACCTGTATAACTCACAAGCTACTATTGTGTTATCCGTTATTTTACTGATTTACAGTTAATAATATCTTCATTATTATTAAATATATCTTGTAGGTAATTACACCAATTCAAGATTAAAGCCTGAAAACCTTACCTTAATTAAAACTGCTATTTATTAACTAAAGATGCCATTGGCTAAATTTACTGCACTAATTATTTAATGGCTAAATTTAAATTACTAACTAGTAAAAATTTGAGAAATCCTACCCTAAAGTCAGCTTCTCACTCCAGCTTACTTATTACTAGTATTTTAGTTTTATTTATTTGTCTAATTAGACAGTTAGGAAGTTTCCAATTCTTTGAGCTAGCCGTATTTGATTTGATGATGCGGTGGGATAAAACTCAGGATGAGAAATTGCTTCAGGTAAACTTACCAGAATCGCGAATAACTTTAATTGGCATCACTGAGTCAGATATTCAAACATGGCAACAGTCTACTTTTTCTGATGAATTGATTGCCAAATTAATTGCAGAGCTTCAAAAATACAATCCTAAAGTAATTGGTTTAGATATATATCGAGATTTGCCTCAGCCACCTGGAAATCAAGAATTACTAAAACAACTAGAAGCTAAAAATATAATTGCCATTGAAAATGTCAACCAAAATGATGGTGTTCCCGCCCCTCCAAAGGTTCCAGAAGCAAGGGTTGGCTTTAATAACTTCTTGCTCGATGATGACGGTAGAGTTAGACGCAACTTTATGTCTGCGAAGATTGGCGATAAGCCTGACGGACAGGGCGTTAGCCCAGATCGTCGCCAGACGACGACTGGCGATGCCTCAGCATCGCGTGCTTCGCAACGCAACTTATACTCATTTGGATTTCAGTTGAGTAAAAGTTATTTGGATACTAAGGATACATCATTAGAAATTAAGCAAAATTATTTAAAGCTTAATCAAACTGTTTTTCCTACTTTAAAAGCGGATTCAGGAGGCTATCAATTATCTAATTCAGATGTTTTTGGTTCGCAAATATTACTTAAATATCAACCGCTAAATAAAATAGCTCGACAACTATCTTTTACGCAAATTTTAGATGGTAATTTTAAGCCTAGTTGGATTGAGAACAAAGTTATCATCATTGGCTATACCGCACCCAGTAAGAAAGATATCTTTGCAACACCTTATGGTGCTGCCAAAATGCCTGGAGTAGCTATTCATGCTCAAATGGCTAACCAAATTTTAAGCACGGTATTAGACAAACAACCTTTGTTCAGATTTTTGCCTCAGTGGGTTGAAATTATCTGGATCTGGGTTTGGTCAATTACAGGAGCGATTTTGGTGTGGCGTATTAAACACCCCTTAGTTTTAGGAGGGAGCTTAATTATAGCTGTAGCAGGTTTATCGGCAATTTGCTTGGCTGGATTTTCAGCAGCATTCTGGATTCCTTTTGTTCCCTCGGCGATCGCTTTGGTAGGTGCAACTGGCGTGATTTTAGCACACAAAACTTTTTATCGATCATTAGTAGATGAGCTTACAGGTTTGGCTAACAGAGAACAAATACTTACTCTGCTGCAACAATCTATCGTCAAACCCAAAAATTCTTTAATTGCGGTTATCTCAATTGATATTGAACGTTTTAAAACCATCAACGATAGCTTAGGCAAGCAAATAGGCGATCGCCTGATTGTTTTGGCAGGAAAACGCATCCAAAACTCGATTCGCTCCCAAGATAAGCCAGCAAGGATAGGAAATGCTACATTTGCCGTGGCGTTATTAGCCTTAAAAGATCGAGAGCAGGCGATCGCGATCGCCAAACGTATCCAAAAAGATTTAGCTCAAGTATTTAATATACAACAAGAAATTGTTATCTCTACTAATCTGGGTATTGCTTTTCATCATTCAGGGGAAAAAATCAAAGCAGAAGAGCTACTGAGAAACAGCAATATAGCTCAAGATCGCGCCCAAATTAGCGGCAAAAATCAGTATGCAGTTTTTACTCCCAAAATGCACTCAGAAACCGTTGCTCAGTGGCAGTTAGAAAACGATCTCAGGCAAGCGATCGCTAATCACGAGTTTGAACTATACTATCAGCCAATCATTAATCTTAAAAGCGATCGCATCGCTGGGTTTGAGGCTTTGGTACGCTGGATTTCTCCTAGCAGAGGCTTTGTTTCTCCTGGAGAATTTATTCCCTTAGCCGAAGCAACAGAATTAATTATTCCCTTAGGAGACTGGATTTTACGCACAGCCTGTCAGCAAATGTATCAGTGGCATCAACAGTTTAGCGCACAACCAGGATTGACTATCAGCATTAATCTTTCTAGTCATCAATTTTTACCAGATTTAGTGCAGCAGGTAGAGCAAATACTGGCTGAAACCAAACTTAATGCCCAATGTTTAAAACTAGAAATTACCGAAAGTGCGATGATGGACAATGTAGAAGAAGCGATCGCACTGCTACACCAACTAAAAGCCCTGGGCATTAAATTGAGTATTGATGACTTTGGTACTGGCTACTCTTCTTTGAGCTATCTACAGCAGTTTGGCGCGGATACTCTAAAAGTCGATCAGTCTTTTGTGCGTCAAATGGAACAGTCAGATAAAGATAAGGCGATCGTCGATATTATTATTACTCTGGCTCAAAAGTTAGACATGGACGTAATTGCCGAAGGTATTGAAACCGAAAATCATCAGCAGATTCTTAAGGCTTTAAATTGCGAATATGGTCAGGGATATTTTTTTGCTAAACCTCTTAAAAGAGAAGATGCAAGCAAACTTTTAGCCCAACAATTTTCTGCTCATCATGCCGACAATTCTATTTAATAAAAGGCGTTGCTGAATTGTAATGCTGTACAGGTTTTTTATTTCCTAATTTGAAGGTGAGAGAGGGCAAGGTTTCCTCGCCATCTTTAATCACCTTGTTGGAACATGAAGAATACTTAAAAGCTAATAGCTAAAAGCTGAGAGCTAAAAGCTACGAACAGTAATATTCTATACGTCATTACTTGAATCAGCAACGCCTAATAAAATTATATCTCTGTTTCCAAATGTCCAACGGGAAAGCGATCGCTAATAAACTCAACCAAACTATCTCCGTCTAAACTATAAGTAAGCTCTAGCAGCTTCAAGGCGGTACTTCGTAATCTGGCTAAATCCAGCAATGATTTAAGTTGTTTGATTTCTATCCCTCCAAAAGCTTCATCGGCAGCTTGGAAAATAGCATCTGGATATGTAGCATTAAAATGTTCTAGCCACTGACTTTTTTTTATATATTGAGATTTTTTACCCAATTTATTGCGCTTTTGAATTTCTCTAAGACTATTTAAAACTGAACTACGCCAGCTTCGAGTAACTCTTTTTTCTACCTGGATTTTAATGAGATGAATTAACAAAATAACCAGAAAAGACTCAAGATTGTTGATTTTATCCTGTCTACCCATCTCTTCTAGTTCAGCGACTATGGTAATTGCACGCTCATATTGATGGTTTAGCAGACACTTTTTTAATTCTAATATTTCTTCCATGATTTATATAGTAAGCGATCGCTCTTAAGAGAAAGGCGATCGCTTAAAACTATTAGATAATCAGATTATCGCATAGTCACAAACTCTTCTGCCGAACTAGGATGAATACCCACGGTGGCATCAAAGTTGGCTTTGGTTGCGCCCATTTTAACGGCCACTGCCACACCTTGAATAATTTCCGCTGCGCCATCCCCTACCATGTGTGCGCCAACTACCTTGTCGGTATTGGTATCCACAATTAACTTCATCATAGTTTTTTCCTGTTTGTCTGGCAGAGTATAGTACATAGGACGGAATTTACTACGATAGACTTTAACAGCATCACCATATTTTTCCTTGGCTTCGGCTTCGCTCAAGCCAACTGTAGCTGCTTCAGGGGTAGTAAATACAGCCGAAGGAACGTTTTCGTAGCTCATTTGTCGAGATTGTCCGCCAAAATGGGTGTCGGCAAAAGCTCTACCTTCGTTTATGGCTACAGGAGTCAGATTAATGCGATCTGTACAGTCACCTACAGCATAAATATTATCTTCTGCGGTTTTGTTATATTCATCTACTGCTACTGCACCCTTGACTACTTCTACTTGCGTATTTTCTAAGCCCAAATTAGCTAGATCGGGTTTTCTTCCTGTAGCAGCCAAACTAGCAGCATCAGCAACGATAGTTTCTGATTTGCCGTCTTTAGTAGGTACGGTAATTTTTAAGCCAGAATCAGTTTTGTCAATCACCATGCGCTCACAATCGCAACCAGTGATAAACTTAATTCCGTGATTTTGCATTCCTGTCTGAATCTCGTCGCGGATATCTTCGTCAAAACCACGCAAAATTTTGTCGCCTCGAATAACTACGGTGACTTCTGTGCCTAAACCGTTCAAGATACAGGCAAACTCTACACCAATATAACCACCGCCGATAATCACCATGCGCTTTGGCTGTTCTTTGACATTAAAGATTTCTCTAGAAGTGATGGCGTGTTCAATTCCCTGAATATTTTTTGGCTTAACGGGTTTGCCACCTACAGCAATTAAAATTTTCTCGGCGGTAACCTTTTGATCGCCAATTTCAATAGTGTGCGCGTCAATAAATTTACCGTAGCCTTCGTATAGCTTGACCTCAGAAGTATCCAGCATTCGCTGATAAATACCGTTAAGACGAGTCACCTCGTCGTTAACAGCAGTAATCATTTTTAACCAGTCAAAGCTGCTTTCCCCCACTGTCCAACCATATCCTGCCGACTCTTCAAATCCCGCAGGGAAGTGAGAAGCATATACCATCAGCTTTTTAGGTACACAGCCTCGGTTAACGCAAGTTCCTCCCAGGCGATCGCTTTCGACAATTCCTACTTTTGCCCCATATTGTGCAGCACGTCTGGCAGTAGCAATACCACCCGAACCCGCACCAATCACAAATAAATCAAAATCATAACTCATTTTTTTTATACTCCTTTTTATAGCTTTAAGCTACAAGCTCTAAGCTCTAAGCTTTTAAATTGAATTAGAGGGAAGTAACTCTTCCCCCTAGTTTCTTATCTTCCTACTTCGTTCACAGTAGTGAACGAAGAAACATGAGGTATTATTTTCCGCCGTAATAAAAAGCAATTTCCTTGTCTTTTAGAGGCGGAAACTCCGCATCTAATAACATCTGATTTAGTTCGTCTTGAGGAAGATGCTTTGCGCCAATTCTGACGATGCGCGATCGCATTGTATTAGTAACTCCGCTTCTTTGTCTTCCTGCTTCAAACCCCATCACCTTGTTATATAGTGACAATTTGTTTTCAGGAATGTCAGAACCATCTAAATCTTTGCCTTGGGCGATCGCCCGATCTACCGCATCTGCACCTTTTGTATCAGCCATAGTTACGTTCTAAATCAATTGTCTTTGGTTAAAGTTTATTGGTTCGTAGCTATAAGTTCTAAGCTATTAGCTTTAAGCCTAAATACAAATAGCTACTGTTGCTCAATCTCTAAACCAAATGTGCTTCTAAGAACCAAAGACGCTTATCAATAGTTCGGGAAATTTCGGTGTAAAGATCTGCTGTATCAAGATCGCCTAGTTTGTCCGTAGAATCTATCGCTTCACGAACGTGTTTAGCATAAGCACTAAAGCGATCGGCTAAAGCAGTTACGTGTTCAATTCCTGTAACCGCATCTAAGTCATATTCAGGCAAAATAGACTCGCTAGCAGCAATACGGGCTGTTCCCATCGCCACCCCGCCTAAAGCGGTAACTCTCTCGGCAACCATGTCAACATATTCTTCTAATTCCCCTGCCATTTCATCAAACAGTAAGTGTAGCTGATAGAAATCCATCCCCTTAACGTTCCAGTGTGCCTGTTTGGTTTGGGTTTTGAGATCTAGTGTTGCCGCGAGAGTTTGATTCAAAGTCTCGATTACCTTAACTCGAATATCTTCAGCTAAATCAATTCGAGTAGCGTATAGCTTTTCTTGAGAAACAGTAGAAACCATAATTCAATTCTCCTTAACGTTTACTAAGTTTAAAAAATTTAACCTGCAAAATTCAAGCAATTATTATTGATAACCTTTTTGTGGGCAAGATGAAGATTATTCATACCAATGGTAAACATAATTATTTCTTTGCCCACCCTACTAGTTATTGTTCATTGATTATTGATTTACCTAAAAGCAATATCTAAAAACATCATTGCCACAAAACCAGTCATAACCCCTAGCGTGCCTTCTTGAGCATTGCTTTCTCTATCTATTTCGGGAATAATCTCATCAACAATTACAAATAGCATTGAGCCTGCTGCGATCGCCATTCCCCAGGGTAAAAAAGCTTGACCAAAATTGACAATGCTTGCCCCAACAAAACCTCCAATCGGCTCGACCAAACCAGTTAGCAAAGAAATTCCTAAAGCATACTTGATAGAATAATCTAACTCCCTTAATGCTAAAGCAACTATCAAACCTTCGGGCATATTTTGTAAAGCAATACCCAATGCTAGAGGTAGTCCATGACTAATACTGCCATCACCAAAGCCAACACCAACCGCTAAACCTTCGGGAAAGTTGTGGATTGTAATCGCAATTACAAATAACCAAATACGTTCAAAGTTCTCGGTAATCTTTCCTTCTGCACCTTTATTGAAATGCTCATGGGGAAAGTAATTGTGCATTAACAACAGCAAGATAGCACCCAAAGCCATGCCTAAACTGACGATTAAAGCAGAATTTGCCTGAGAATAACCCAAATCTACGGCAGCTTCTTGTCCTGGGACAATTAAAGAAAATGCGGTTGCAGCTAGCATTACACCACCGCCAAGTCCTAACATAACTCCTTGCCATTTCTTGCTTATATTGGCAGTAAACAAGATGGGTAGTGCGCCGACGGCAGTGGCTAAACCTGCTATTAAACTAGCTATAGTACCGAGATATATTGTTCCCATGTTTTTTGGTGAGTAGGAACATAACATTAGATGTTCCTACCTTGATTGGGCTAGTTTTTTTCTCCCTTGAGATAAGCCAATATAGTATCGGCATCAGAAACTTCAAAAGGATCGGTAGGACAATTATCGCCAAAATCTGGTTCGATAAAGATTTTTTCAACTTTCATATCGTTCACCAGCATTGAATAACGCCAGGAACGCATACCAAATCCAAGATTGCTTTTGTCTACCAACATTCCCATCTTGCGTGTAAATTCGCCACTACCATCAGGAAGTAAAAAGACATTTTGGACTCCCTGCTGTTTACCCCACTGGAACATTACAAACGCATCATTAACTGAAATACAAACAATTTGATCTACACCCAAAGATTTAAATTCATCGTGGTGCTTTTCGTATCCAGGTAAATGAGTCGAAGAACAAGTAGGAGTAAATGCACCAGGTAGAGAAAAGACGATTACTTTTTTACCTTTGAAAATATCTTCTGTGGTTACATCTTGCCAACGAAAAGGATTTGGCCCTTCGACAGATTCATCACGGACTCTAGTTTTGAAGACAACGCTTGGTACTGTATCTCTCATTGTTTGGCTTGCTCCTAATTTAAGTTTAAATTTTCTATAACTAAATCATACTCATAACGACTATGAGTTGTCAAGCAAATTTATATAATAACTAAGTGATACTAAATCCTGTTGGCGTAGGTTACTTATACTGTTAGGTAGTTGGTAGTATATTTTACTAACCTAACGAGAGCGATCGCAGTAGAATTGTTTGCTTGAGTTTCTCTATATTTAAGCATTTTGTGGCTTCAATTAATTTTCTAATGCCTCTGGAATTAAGCACAATTGGTTGTCAAAATCATCGTAACAAAGCCGTTCATTACTAGCTATACTCTAAAAGCTCTCTAGTTCACAACGCTTACCATGCTCAACCGATTCTTTCTTCTTTTTCTAGTTGCTCTGGGCGGGGCTGGACTCGCTGTGCAAATTGCTTGGAATGCTCGCTTGCGAATCTCAACGGGTTCTCCCGTTCTCGCTACCATTGTTTCACTGGTCGTAAGCTTAATTTCGCTCCTTTTACTGTGGGCTAGCGGAACAACTGAAAGAGGCTCTTTGCCTGCGTTTAATTCCGTTCCTCCCTGGGCTTGGCTGGGAGGCATTTTTGCTGCTTATTACTTAGTATCTTCTCTAATCGCCATTCCCAAGCTGGGCGTAGCGTCTGTTTTTTCTCTGGTAATTGCTGGACAAGTGATAATGTCTTTCATCCTCGATTCTACGGGCGCGTTCGAGGTTAATCAAATTTCTCCCAGCGGCTCTCGCATCTTAGGAACAGTGCTGCTACTCGCTGGCGCAATCCTCATTCAAAAATAGCTCGGTAAAAGATGTTTATACAGTACTCAAGCTAATTAAAAACAATAAGATTACCAGATTCAGCAATGCCCAAATTTTTTAACCTCTACGAATTGTTTCATCTCGATGCGAACGGGATAAATAATAACTTCGCCCAGCAGTGTTGTTTCTCCTAGCTACTTTTCTTATCGGAGTATCTGTTTTTCGTCCCCAAGCTACATTAGATTTATTATTTTGCAAATAAGCCTCGATCGCAGTTGTACCAGAAACATAAGCCGACTGAGCCAAAGAGATAAAGCCAGTCAAAAGCAAAACGCTCATGACCGCAGGATCTGATTTTGAGGACTCGCTGCTTTTGATTTTGTAGCTAGCATAAATAAACCAGAGAAAAATTATAACAGTAAAAACTAGAAAAAGCGTAAGCCAAAAAGGACTTTTGGCAAAAGTATACATTGGACCTTTGACCTCCAAAAACTCTTGGGGCGTTTTAAAAGGACTGCTCATTTTATTACTTCCTATTTTCCTATTATTGATTAAATGTTGTCTTAAGACTGCTTCGCGGTTAGCTAATAGCTAGTTAAATGTATTAAGTTATGGGTAATTTACAGGACTACTCACTGGAGATGTATTGTGAGTGTTTAAATTTGACGATTGCCAAGCTGTGTTGTATTCTGGATAGCCTTCTACACCCATGTCAGCTATATCTAAACCTTCAATTTCTTCGGCACGAGAAACCCGCAATAAACCTAATTTTTGCAAGACAAAACTCGTTCCATATCCAGGAATAAAGCCCAAAATAATAATACAAATCAAGGTAGGAATAATCTGACCGATAGGATTGATTAAGGGTATTCCTTCAGCTTGAGGATAACCATAGGCAAAAAACCCTGGTAAGATAGCTCCGAGCATACCGCAAAAACCGTGTACTGCAAATGCTCCCACCGCATCATCAATTCCTGCTCTTTCTACAGCAGCAGCTACTTTGGGTATCATAAAAGCTCCTGAAAAAGCCAAGGGAATCACAATTAGAGGATGATATAAATCTAAGCCCCCGCCGACGGTAATAATACCCGCTAAACCACCAGAAATTGTAAAAAAGGGTTCGGATTTACTAGAAATGTAAGCTCCAATAATCCCAGCAGCCAAAGCTAAGGTAGTATTGACTCCAATCGAGGATAGAGTCATGGGTGTGCCATAAATGCTTGTCTCTACAGTTTGACCAGGAACAAAAATAACACAAGCTGCTAAAAAGGCATAGAAGCCGACAAAAATCAGCATCAAACCCAACATAGTTAGAGGCAGATTGTGGGGCAAAATAGCTCTGGGTTTACCATTTTCGTCATATTTGCCTACTCTTGGTCCTAGGTTAATTAAAACCCCTAGAGCAAAAAAGCCAGAAACTCCATGAACTACTGCCGAACAGCCAAAGTCATGATATCCAAAAGATGTTAAGAACCAGCCTTTATAATGCCATCCCCAAGCTGCTGCTACTACCCAGGTAAATGAACCTAACACAATAGAAAGAACAACGTAAGCTCCTACTTTAATCCTCTCTATGACTGCACCAGAAAGAATTGATGCGGTGGTCATGGCAAATAGAGCAAAGGCAAAGAAAAACACCCCTGTTAAATTATCGGCGGTATTAGGTCCCATAGCTGCCGACCAAGGATAGGAAGCGTCTGCTAAAGGTTTTAATTCGCCAATTAGTTCGCTCGTCTGGGGGTTAGTCCAGGGACCAATAATTCCTCCCTCTACAGGAAACAAAGGGAAACCATTATAGACCCACCAGCCAAAGAGAAAGAAAGAAATCCCGACGCTGGATAAGGTAAGTAAATTCTTGACCATGGTTGCCAGCACATTTTTACAGCGAGACGCGCCTCCCTCGTATGCCAGAAAGCCAGCGTGAATAAGGAGCATGAACACAGATGCCCAATAGTAATAGGTTTCTGAGACAAATGTTCCTAAAAATTCTTGTGCTTCAGGGTTCATTTAATTTAAGTGTTGATAATGTTTAAATTCTGGGATTTTTTCCTAAAATATTGGCAATTATAAGACTTGATATTTTTTAGGAAATTTAACTTAATATGACAAGTTTACAATTTATGACTTTTTTTTTTGTAACCTTAGCTACAAGTTGCTAAAGTTATTCGCTAAATCATCAAAAGCTAGCATTGTTGGCGGTTATTTTTAAAGTTTTATAACTTCAAAATTAAAATTTGATTATCAAAACTAAAAATAAAACTATTATCTGTTTGAAGATGTTCAACAAACCCATAAAACCAACTAAAATGATTAGCTGAGTTCTATTATTCAGAAATTAAAACGGACAAGAAAATTCTGTAGTCAACTAGTTTTTTGGACAGTAATTTCTAAAGCGAAATGAATAGAATCTTTTACTAAAATATCACCTTTGACTATATTTTCAATCTAATCTTTTCGGTATAGTACGAACAAATTATGCACAAACTATTTGGATTAAAAGAATTTAAGATAACGCTGAATTTCCCAATCCGAAACATGAGAATGATATTCTGACCACTCTTGTTGCTTGTAATCGATAAAACTCTGATACATCGCCTTTCCCATAACTTTTTCGCTTAGGGGATCTGCTGTAAATGCTTCGACTGCTTCTCCTAATGTCTGAGGTAGGGATTGAATTCCTTTGGCTTTCAATTCAGCCAATGTATACTCATACATATTTTCAGTGTGAGGTTCACCAGGATCTAGCTCTTCTCGGATGCCTTCTAAACCTGCTGCCAAGATCATGGCTGCACCAAGATAAAGATTGGTTGAGATATCGGCTGCCCGACATTCGACTCTGCCACCCGCTAGGGGAATTCGCAGCATATTGGTACGATTATTGTTGCCATAGCAGATATAGACAGGAGCCCAGGTTGAGCCTGACATAGCACCTTGACGGACAAGTCTTTTATAGCTATTAACCGTGGGACAGGTTACGGCACAAATTGCCGAAGCGTGGTTAAGGATACCTGCAATAAATTGATAACCCAACTTTGATAGTTTGCAGCCTCTGGGATCTGCTAAATCGATAAATAGGTTTTTATCAGTATCTTTGTCTGCCAGGGACATATTATAGTGTGCGCCACTGCCTGTGAGCTTCGACGACAGTTTGGGCATAAATGAGGCAAAATAACCGTGTTTTTGGGCAATTTCTTTTGCCATCAGGCGGAAGAAGGTAAAGCGATCTGCCATAGATAGCCCATCACTATAATTGAAATCAATCTCAAATTGTCCTTGAGCATCTTCATGATCGAAGGAGTAAACATCCCACCCCAGCTCATTCATCGCCGTCACCAGTTCATTAATTACCTGATAGTTATCTAAAAGAGTTGGCACATCATAAGCAGCTTTGACTAAATTATCGCGATCGCTTGCAGGCGTAAATTTACCATCCTCTGTATCTTTGAGAATAAAGAATTCTGTTTCAATGCCTAAATTAAAGGTGTACCCCATTTCATTTGCTTGTGCCAATACCCGCTTGAATATATTTCGCGAGCAAGCCTCAAAGGGTTCATTTTTTAAATACAGATCGCTAGCAAACCAGACAACTTCGCGATTCCAGGGCAGAATAGTTCCACTGTTTAAATCGGGATGAGCGGCAACTTCTTCATCATGAATTGATTGGGGAATACCATCTAAAGCAGCTCCTGTAAACAATTCTGACCCTTGTAGCATTTGCTCAAAATGACTCAAGGGAACCATCTTCGCTTTACACTTTCCATGAATATCTACATAGCTAGCTAAAGCGTATTTGACTCCTTGTTCTTGCAGTTGCGATCGCAGTAGTAAAGGGTCTGTTTGAATTAGCTCTTGCTCTATTTTATGTCTGGCGGTCATATGTTATGTTTGTTTATTTGCTGGTAAATACGAACGTGAATGGGAGTTAGTTTATCGCCATTAATTGAGCTAATGTCATCAGCACAGGAAGAAGTCGCGCAGAGTAAATCGCTACAGGCTCGCAAAACAACGCAGTCACCCGATCGCGATCGCGATTTTTGAGCCGTAATTACACCTTTGGGGTCTACACTGGTGTTATAAAAAAAATTAACCGCAGCCCATCCCTTTCTGGGTTTAATGCCATAAGGCTTGAGTACCTGATTAAAATTTTCGCTACAGCTTGGATGTTGAGCATAGCCTAAATCTTCGTAATAACTACTGGTACAGGCAAGAAGCAAGCTGTCATGATAACCGCAAGTGTCTATGACTATCTGAGCCAGCGATCGCATTTTGGTTGAGTAGAAATAGCTGTTGTTGCCAACTTTAGGGACTGTAGTTTGGTTAATCGTCCTTGTCACCGTATTGTCTATTGACTCTGCCAAATCTGAATTATTGAAGGCGATCCAGTCGGCGCATTGAGAACCATTGACATCAATAATCTGAATATAGTAGTTCTTTTTGACCTGATAAGCGATCGCGCTGCCTGGCTCAATTCTATATTCCGCAACCACCTCCCCTAAAGCTGGCGGTAAATCCGCATATTTTTCGGTTTCAACTGTAGTTTTCATGGCTGTTTCAACGATTACGATACAAAGTAAAAAGCAAGAAAAACTTATTATACTAAATCCGATTTATAAAGTATGTAAACAACAAGCGTTTTTTAGCCAATGATAGTTAGTCAATTTACGAACTTCATCTTTCATTTCACTGACTACACAACAACGCTCAACTAAAATGTCCTCTATCTCATTGATAGTTTCAAAATATTGATTTACCAGAGGTTCATCTACTAACTGCCATAACCTTTCGGCTGGCTGTAACTCTGGAGAATAAGGAGGTAAAAAATCAATCTTTATTCCCTCTGGAATAATCGCTTTTTTGCTGTGATGCCATCCTGCATTATCTTCTATCAAAAGAATTTTTTTTGATTATTAATTCCAGCATCAATAGCAAACTGTTGATAAACCAGATTCAGCCAATTTGTATTAACTCTGGGAATTAGATACCATAAAGTTTCTCCAGTTTTTGGCTTAACGAACCCATAAACATACAACCATTCGTATCGATGTTGTACTATTGCTTCTGGTCGATGACCAACTTTTGACCAAACCTTTTTTAGTATTGGTTTTAATCCTACTCTATGCTCGTCGAAAAACCACAGTTCTACCTCCACATCTGGATTTTCTTGTTCAAGTTGCTTAAGTTTCAATGGCAAGTTACTTTTGAACATCTCTTGCTCTAATTTATTGGCTTTTTTATGTGTTGGTCTTGGACTTTGCCAAGAGTAACCGCACTTTTTTAAGTAGTCCCATCCTCTCTGATTCCCGACTTTTTCTCTGCCCGTTTCTTTTTCAATCCAGCGAGCTACCTTAGTTCCTGTCCAGATTCCTCCGTCTGGTAACTCTTTGGCGATCGCTTTTGTTAGTTTTTCTAATTGTGGTTGTGATAGTAACCTTTTTTTTCCTCTAACATGATTGCTGGTTTTATTTTGGCAATTTTTGACCCCTTCCTCTCCATAGAGGTTGTACCGACCGAGAATCTTTTGAGCATAAGAATAAGAACATCCCACAGCGAGCGCACTATTTTTAATCGTCCATCCCAAAGATATTTTCGCGATTCAGATGCCATCTTCTCACTTCCACTGAGTTTTGACTCTTCAGATACTTTTCTTTTAGTTCAGAAGAACTAAAATGTTTTGCTAAATAAGCTGTTTTTGGCATTTAACATTTTTAAGTTATTCCTCACTATTTTATACACACTTTGGTAATCGGATTTAGTATTACTGTACGGGCGATTCACGAATTAATTAACCTGACGTTACCAACACATCCTGCGCCGATTCTTGTTCTGCCAATTCTGCTAGCAATTCTTCCGCCAATTGCTTTTTAGCTGCTGCATCCATTTTTTTAATCTCATTGTGCAGGACTCTTTTGTTTACAGATTGATTCCAGTAGTCGAGAGCTTCATAACCATTAAACAGAGCAAATTTGCCCACAAATTGTCTTAAAACCTCATTAGTAGGACCCATAACCCAGCCTGCTTTGCCATCGCGCAGATATCTTTCAATACCTAATTCTTTTTTAAAACCAGTTCCGCCACAGGCATGAAGCATTTTATCCGTAACTTGAGCTACATTTTTCGCTGCAATAAATTTAATCTGCCAGTACCAATGTAGATAAGCCGAACGAGGATTATTTTCTGCATTAAGATGAAGTGTCCAATCACAGTTATTAGTCAAGTCGTCCATTAGCTTTGCCATTGAGAAGACAAAACTACGAGACGCATTACTATCCATTACCGCTTCGCCAAAATAGTCCTGAATTGTCGGATAGTCAGCCACCCGCATTCCCACATCAATATGCTTCTTCTTGGTAGTATGACGTTTAGCAATATCGATCGCCCCCATAGCAATGCCATTCCAACAGGCCGAAGAACAAAGCAGGAAAAACGGATCGACTATCTCATCATTGGCGATCGCACCTTCCCCCGTTTCACCGATCATTCTTGTTTCGGGAATTTTTACATTATCAACTAATAAAGTTCCCGATTGATTGCCCCGTAAACCAAGAGCATCCCATTTTTTAGGTTCGGCCTGTACTTCGTCGGCATAAACCAAGAAACAAGATAAATCAGAGTAGTCGCCATCAAAGTCAGGGCTAGTAGTCTGCACCACGTACCAATCAGCAAAACCCGCCGATGTCGTCCAGGAAGCTTTTTTGAGAACTTCCCATCCTCCCGCTACTTTTTTGGCTTTAGAAGAGAAGGGATACCAGAAGTGAGAACCAGTTTCAGGATCGGAAAAAGAAAGCGTGCCAATAAATACATCCGAGTCTAAACGCTGTAAAACCTGCTGTAGTTCCAAGTTGCGATCGGCGCGAAACAAGGCTGTAGTTACTGCTCCTAAGTGCATCGTATAACACATAGCAGTACTTGGACAACCATAGCGGGCGATCGTTTCCACCACCATTGCAGCACAAGTATGATTTTCGCCCAAACCGCACCATTTTTTAGGTACTAAAAGACTTAACAAACCAAGACTCGCTAGAGCTTCAAAATTCTTACGAGGATAAATTAGAGCAGCATCGGATTCAACGGCGTTAGGGCGTAGTGTAGTAGCGCAAAGCTCGATTAATTTGGTCTGTAATTCCTTTTGGGCTGAGGTTAGCACCCATTGAGGATCTAGATCGTAGCTCAATCCCCAAAACGGCTCTTTATCCCAGATTTTGGTAGCGGACATAAATATATCTCCAATGAAAAGTTTTAAAAGGGCTGTAGAGACTTACTTTCCATTTAAAAATAAAGGTAATTTAACTTGGCAAAAGTATCATTGAATACACTTATTATATCAAGTTATGACCTGTTGATAAAAAAGCTTGATTTAACTCATACCAGAAAAAAGAGTGCAACCAATAACTCGTAAGGTGGGCAATGCCTACCTTACAAAGGTATTTAAAGAGTATGCAGAAAGGCACACATCCCCATCTGTCCATCTGTTTAGGGCGGAGTCTTGAGAAAGAATTGGCGATTTCTAGCAATAAAGTAACGCTGTTTACTGTTTAACAAAGCTCTTTTGAATATGCTGCAATCGATACTAATCTCTTGTAAATGAGGTCGGCAAATGTCCCCAATTGGCACGGTTGAAAGCATCTGGCGTTATCCAGTTAAGAGTATGAGAGGAGAAACGCTTGATGAAATTTTTGTCTCTTTCGCGGGAATGATGGGCGATCGCCTTTACGGAATTGTTAATGGTGAGGGCAATCCCGCCTTTCCTTGGTTCACGATTCGAGACTATGAATCACTTTTACTGTATCAGCCTCGGTATAAAAATCATAGTGCCACCCTACAGCCAGGAAACTTAGCAGCAGCACAAAAAATGCCCCCAGGCATCAATCCTCTCTATCCCGATCAAAATCAATTTAGCGTTGAAGTTGAAGCTCCAAATAGTGATGTTTACAGCCTCGATAATCATGCTTTTTTAGAACATCTAAAATCTCTAACTGGCGATCGCAATCTCAGTCTGCATTTTAGCCAAAGAAGTCAGTTCGATTGCCGACCACTATCTATATTTTCTATGCAGATGCGAGATCTATTGGCAGAAGAACTAAATACAGAAATCGATAAACGACAGTTTCGAGCCAATTTTTACGTCAAGTGGAACAATGAGCAAACAAAATATGAAAATGATTTAGTCGGTCATTGCTTAAAAATTGGCGATCGCTTGGAAATAAATGTACTCGAACGCGATCCAAGATGCAAAGTAATTACCGTCAATCCAGACACAGCAGCAGTAGATTCTAAATTAATTAAGCATATTGCTCAGTCCCATGAAGGCTATGCTGGGGTATATGGGGCGGTACTTGTCGAGGGCATAGTCAAAGCAGGCGATCCGATTCAACTTTTGTCTAGATGACAGCAAGTGTACACTGAATATTGAATCTAAATTCTAGAAACCCGCTTTAAAAAAAGAAGCTAAATTTAAACAGTTTCAGAACTCGCATCGGGACGTTTAATGATTCAAACAACTAACCTTCAAAAAACTCTAAACTTATTATTTCCCCAGTGGCAAGGTTCGGGAATAACAAACGAGCTTTATTCTGGTGCGATGCTGATACACGAGCGTTTACAAGATAAAGCCAAATTTGCTTGCGTACTAAATGTCCTGTGAAAAATGGATTAAGCCTAAAATTATTGAGCGAACTGTTAGAACAACTATCGAGTTGCTCTAACTTGGTAGGCTTTAGTATGACAGAATTTGCTTCTGTTGAAGAACAAGGACTAGAAAAAATAACTAAACTTGTTAGCAAAATGTTCGCTCGACTTCAGTATTAAAGTCAAATGCTCGATCTAAAATTAGATCGATAAAATAAGATGCAAAAGTTATCGCAAAATACTGCGTTGTTAATTATAGATGTTCAAGTGGGGTTTGATGACCCAAAATGGGGACAAAGAAATAATCCCCATGCCGAAGAGAATATTCAAAAACTACTCCAACATTGGCGAGAGTTAAAAAGACCAATTATCGACATTCAGCATCTATCTACCGAACCAAATTCCCCCTTAAAACCCAATCAGCCTGGCTCTGAATTTAAAGAAATTGCTCGTCCACATCAAGACGAACTGATAATACAGAAAACGGTGAATAGTGCTTTTATTGGAACTGAATTAGAACAGCATTTTCGCGATCGCGCAATTGATTCATTGGTAATTGTTGGTCTAACTACTAATCATTGTATTTCAACAACAGCGCGTATGGCTGGCAATCTTGATTTTCAGACTTTTGTTGTCTCAGATGCAACAGCGACATTCAATAGAAAAGCACCAAGCGGAAAACTATATTCAGCAGCAGAAATACATGATGTATCTTTGGCTAATTTACATCAAGAGTTTGCTACGGTTATTGCAACTAATGAACTACTATTGAAAACTGCTAACTGATGAAATAATATTTTTTCATCTGCAAAAACGTACAAGACAGGATTGAACCCTATAGAGCAAAATAGATTTAGAATCTAATAATTCTTTTATTTAGATGAAATCTCAACCCCATCAGGAAAAAGCCAAGTTTTGGTGCGATCGCTCTTTAGGCAATTTGGAATTATTACGAGCAACCTATATCGACCATACTTTTTCGCGACATACTCACGAAGGCTATGCCATTGGCGTAATTGAAGCAGGAATTGAAGGCTTTCGCTATCAGGGTGCTAACCACGCTGCACCTCCTAGTAGTATTGTCATCGTTCATCCAGGTGAAGTCCATACAGGACACGCGGTTACTAAATCTGGTTGGACTTATCGAATGTTTTATCCCGAAACTCAAATTCTTCAAAAAGCAGCATCAGAACTGGCAGATCGTTTTCAGCCTCTGCCCTATTTTCCCAATCCCGTAATTCAAGATATACAGCTTGCTGCACACCTGAGATACTTGCATTTGTGTTTAGAAAATTCTACTTCCCAACTAGAAAAAGAATCGCTTTTTCTTGGGACTTTTGCTCAGTTAATTAGCAAATATGCTCAAGCACCACCGCTAATTAAACCTATTAGATCGGAAGTTGCTGCCGTTAGAAGCACGCAAGAATATTTAAAAGCTAATTATGGCGAAAATATTTCTTTAGAACAGCTTTGCGATCTGGTTAATCTTAAACCTCTGCGTCTGCTGCGAGTATTTCGTAAAGCACTTGGCTTACCTCCTCATGCTTATTTAGTGCAACTGCGCGTTACTCAAGCTAAAAAATTATTGGCGATGGGAATGTCTATTGTTGATGTTGCTGTTGAGACAGGCTTTAGCGACCAAAGCCATTTACATCGGCATTTCAAACGCATTGTTGGAGTGACTCCAAGACAATATGCTAAAGGATTTAAAAATAAAATTATTGCCTAATTTTTTGGCGATAGAGGTAAAATAATTAACTGATGTTAAGTACTAATTAATCTGTGAAGCCGAGATAATAGGTAACCAACTTATCGATTTATATTGCACGTCTAATGTGAATTAAAAAAAGCTGATTTTTCTATTTTTATTCAAAATTCGTCTGTAAAAACCAAAATATAATACTGGGGGAACTTTCCCCCAGACCCCCTGTTGGGGACGTGACGACCCTCCCCAAACCCCTTCCGTAAACATTAATCATGATTTCACTCAATTGGACTTTTTATAAGCTGATAGTCAAAAAGTCAATTCACATTAGGCGTATTGCCTAATTCGGTAACTTTAATTACAAATGCGATCGCTTCTGGAGCAATCAATTTTATGCCCTATATCCACAACAATGAAGTTGCTCGATTAGTCAAAACAGACTACAAATTATCAGATCTACAAAATTTGATTTTGCTATTGCAAGATCGAGGAACTTTGACATTTTCTACCCTAGATAATGGTCTATTCCCTGCTGCACAAGTTTTAGACTCTACGCAATATACTGGATATGCTGCGGTATGGGTGCGAGACAATATTTATGTTGCTCACTCTCATTATCTTGCAGGGAAAACTGATGTTGCCCTCAAATGCCTTCGCTGTTTGATGCAGTATTTTAGCCAACATCAACAGCGTTTTACAAGGATTATTGATGGTGAGATAAATCCAGATCATGTCATGCAGCGTCCTCACATTCGCTTTAATGGCGCAGATTTGACCGAAATAGACCAAGATTGGCAACACGCTCAAAATGATGCTTTAGGTTATTTTTTATGGTTTTACTGTCGATTAATTGCTGACAAAGCTTTGCAGCCAAGTTTAGAAGAACTAGCAATTTTGACGCTGTTTCCTTTATACTTTAAGGCGATCGCCTATTGGCAAGATGAAGATAGTGGTCATTGGGAAGAAGATCGTAAGATTTCGGCTTCTAGTATTGGGGTTGTAGTTGCCAGTCTTAAGAGTTTTGGCAAGTTATTTAGAGAAAACTTATTAATATCCACTTCTTGCCAGTATCAAGATCGAATAGTTACGCTCAAATTTTTAGATAATTTAATTCAAAAAGGCATTGATGCACTAGCAAAAATTTTGCCTTCTGAGTCTATTCAGCCAGAAAAGCAAAGGCGTTACGATGCTGCGTTACTGTTCTTGATTTATCCATTAGACACTTTAGATGATGCCATCAGCAATCCTATTATTGCTGACGTAATCAAAAACTTACAGGGTAAGTATGGTATTTCTCGCTATCTCAATGATTCTTTTTGGTGTCGCAACTATACCGATCTTCCTGAAAATATCCGTACCAGTATCTCCACAGATCGAGAACAATGGCTGGAGGAAAAAGGACGGGGATTAAAACAGGGAGAAGAGGCTCAATGGTGTATCTTTGAGCCGATTATTTCAGCTATATATGGAGTTAGATTTCAGAAAACTCAGCAAACAAAGTATTTAGAGAAACAAACCTTTTATCTCAATCGTTCCCTGGGACAATTAACAGCAACAGACACTCAGGTTGGCGGATTTAAATGTCCTGAACTGTATTTTCTAAACCAAGATAAATATATTCCCAATGATGCTACACCGCTTTTATGGACGCAAGCTAATCTGCATACAGCATTAAAAATAATGGAACAAAGTTTGAGTTTAAAAGAGCGATCGCTCTTTTAATAGTATAAAATGGCGTTGCACAATAAATAAATAAGTGGCATTACTACAACACTTCATTACTTTGTTAGGACATCCCATAGTTAAGGCGATCGCTATCAATATTTGATAGCGATCGCCTTTTAATTTGAGCTAAATTTTGATTATTAAACTTTTGCTTCTTCTTGAACTAATTTATCCCAACCCAATTCTTTCAAGTTAGTATTACGACGCAGGGGGCGAGTTGCTAACTCCAGAATATCACGGGCGTTAGTAAAGCCGTGAATTTGGGCAAAGGTAAATTCAACTGACCATTTGGTATTAATACCCCTGGCTTCTAGGGGATTGGCGTGTGCCATCCCAGTGATTACCAAGTCTGGCTTGAGGTTGTAGATACGCTGAATTTGGTTATAATTATCAGGTTTTTCAACGATTTTAGGTAAAGGAACACCCATATCATTACAGGTTTTTTCCAGTAATTCTAATTCCGCTTTTTGGTAACGTTTGTCCATGTAGGGAATACCAATTTCGGGACAGGTCATACCGCAACGAATAAGAAAACGCGCCAAAGATACTTCTAACAGGTTGTCTCCCATAAAGAAGACAGATTTACCGCGAATTAACTTGATGTAATCTTCTAAGCCTTCCCAGATTTTTGCTTCTCTTTCTTCTAGTCCTTGAGGTTCAATATTTAATACAGAACAAATCTTTTCAATCCATGCCCTTGTACCATCAGGGCCAATGGGGAAAGGTGCGCCAATCAGCTTAGTTTTACGGCGACGCATCAAGGTAGTAGCAGTACGAGAAAGGAAAGGATTTACCCCTGCTACATAATACCCTTCTTCAATTACGGGTAGTTCGGTAAAGCGTTTGGATGGTAGCCAGCCAGATACTTTGACTCCTTGCTTTTTCAGTTCTAAAGTAAGGTTAGTAACTACAGGATCGGGTAATGAACCAAATAGCACTAAAGGCTGATGATCTTTATACTCAGATTCTTGCTGGGTGACATCTTCTTTTTTGCGCCCGAAGTTGAGTAGGCTAGAAACAGCGTTACGTTCTTTTTTCTCTTCTTCTTGTTTGGGTGGTTTAGTAGGACACTTATGCGCCATGGAAGCCAAGACAGTATCTTCCCCTTGAGTAAAGGCATAGTCTAAGCCATTAGCACGGGCGGTAACAATGGGAATGCCGATTTCCGCTTCTAATCTGGGTGCTAAACCTTCCAAGTCCATTTTGATGATTTCGGTGGTACAAGTACCAATCCAGACGATTACACTAGGATTGCGATCGCGTTTTATCTGCAAACATAATCTTTTTAATTCTTCGTAATCGTTTAACTTAGCAGAAATATCTCCTTCTTCTAATTCTGCCATCGCGTAGCGAGGTTCGGCAAAAATCATTACTCCCATAGCATTTTGCAGGAAGTAGCCACAGGTTTTAGTGCCTATGACAAGAAAGAAACTATCTTCAATCTTTTGGTATAGCCACGCGACACAGCTAATCGGGCAAAAAGTATGATAATTCCCAGTTTCACACTCAAAGTTTAATGCACTGGGTTGATCTTGGGCAACGGTCATGTTTTGGTTTCCTCTCTAACTTGGTCTAAATATTGTGAATCTAAATTTAATTGTTGATTTGTTGTTTTTTTAGGACGTTTTTTTAATTCCAATTCAGGATCGACATCTAAACCTAAGTGTTTAATAATTTCATTAGGTTTAGTTGGTGGAGCAAAGTTGCATAATCCTTGAATTTCTGGCTCTAAAACACTAACAACACCTAGGATAAAAATAGAATTAGGACGACAGGGTTGATATTTATCATCTTCTAGTTCTTCTTTGTTGTAATCTGCTGATTCATACCAATTTCCATTGTTAGGAATTAATAAAGGCTTCAACCAATGTCGATTAGTTTGATAATAATCTAGCTACTTATCTTTTAATTCGACTTTAAATTGTTCTGGTTGTTCTATCAGCTTTGCCATTTTCCTCTGAAATCATAAATTGTTGTATAAATTTATTTTTCCCAGAATTGACTTTGAAGTTAAAGATAATTTTTAGAGAGACACGACATATTGCATCTCTAAGTTAAATCGCGATCAAATCGGTGGGCAAGAGGATATAGATTCTTGAATTACAAAGTTATTTTATTGCCCACCCTACTGTTCTAATTATTTATTGATAATCGATCGCCAATGATAAATGTTCAATGGTAAATGTTCAATGACTTAAACCATCATCATGTCTAATTCTTCTTTATCTGCTTTGTCTGCTTTAGCTGCGGGGGGATTTAAATAGTAATCAGACAACAAAGAGAACAAGTCTCTGTCTTGCGCTTCGTTAGGGACAATTCCTTCTGGTGCAGCCAAAACCTGATCGGCAATGTTGAGATAGTAATCACAGACGTAAGCCAAAGAAGGATCGCTTTCTGCCATTTCAAACAAAGTTTTACCTTTAACACGAGATACGCGAATATCTTCAATTAAGGGCAAGATCTCCAACACAGGCATAGGTACGTGTTCGATGTACTTGTCAATCAAGTCCCGCTTGGAAGTCCGATTACCAATTAAACCCGCTAGACGTAGAGAATGGGTACGAGCTTTTTCTCTAACTGAAGCAGCAATACGGTTGGCTGCAAACAAAGCATCAAAGCCATTATCAGTAACAATCATGCAGTAGTCAGCGTAGTTAAGCGGTGCAGCAAAGCCACCACATACAACGTCACCTAAGACATCAAATAAAATAACGTCATACTCATCAAAAGCGTTTAATTCTTTAAGTAGCTTGACGGTTTCGCCCACTACATAGCCACCGCAACCAGCACCAGCAGGAGGACCACCAGCTTCTACACAGCTAACCCCACCATAACCCTCATAGATTACATCTTCAGGCCAAATGTCTTCATAATGAAAGTCTTTTTCTTGAAGCGTATCAATAATGGTAGGAATCAAAAATCCTGTCAGGGTAAAGGTGCTGTCGTGTTTAGGATCGCAGCCAATTTGTAATACTTTCTTGCCTCTCTTTGCCAAGGCTGCGGAAATGTTGCAGCTAGTTGTAGATTTACCGATTCCGCCTTTGCCGTAAACTGCTAATCTTATTTGACCCACGTTTGTTTCTCCTTGCTTCTTAATATAAGAGTTTATTTAAGCGCGATCGCCAAGAACGTAATTTTTGTATCTGGTTTTACATCCATGTCTGCATTATGAGCTAATTGAACCAGAAAATAAAGGCTGTTTATCTTTAAAAACTATCTCTGCAAAGAGTATTTAAGATTATATAATTTTATATTCGCTTTGGAAAGGCTTAATACTTCCTAAAAACCTAATAAGAACTAAAAAGCAAATTTTACGATCTTATTTATAATAAATAAAGACAAAAGACAAAAAAATAGATTATTAAATAAAAAGTTAAATTACTGGTAAACTCCCTAACTAAAGCAGCTTTAAGATGAGAATTAGCTTAAAGCACTGATAAATATAGCCTATAGTCTTTAAAAAGCTGTCGGGTATATAGTAGTTATAGCGATCACAACACCAGCAATCTCCGTGAATACTCGCTAATTTCTGGTTGATTAAAGATCGAGATTTTTTTTAAGTAACGAAGAGTTAATTTTTTGGCAATCGGCTCTTAAATATCAACATATATAAAGTTTGCTAAAAATTAGGGTTGAAAACTATTGGCAAAGATAGCAGCTTGAGTGCGATCGCGTAAATCCAAAGAGCGTAAAATACTGTTGACATGATTTTTGACAGTTCGCTCTGTAATATATAGCTTGGCTGCAATTTCCTTGTTACTATGTCCTGTAGCAATTAATTGCAGTACTTCTTTTTCTCTGATGGTTAACAGAGCAAATTCTGGAGGGATACTGGAAATAGCATCAGGCTTTGGTGGAAGAGAAGAATTATTCATAGCTTTAGCTAATAATCCTGGTCCCATTTGACTATAGCCTTTATTAACCAAGCGAATAGCCTGAGCTAATTCTGCTGAAGGGGTATCTTTGAGTAAATAGCCTTGCGCGCCATGTGCGATCGCTTGAGTAACGTATTGATCGTCATCAAAAGTAGTTAAGACCAATATTTTTATCTTTGGTGCTTGTTTTTGAAGAATGCGAATTGCTGCTACTCCGTCCATGATTGGCATTCGGATATCCATTAAAATCACGTCTGGCTGTAAAGCGATCGCCTGTTCTACTGCTGACTGACCATTTTCTGCTTCGCCAACAATTTCTAGATCGGGATGAGTCTGTAAAAGGCTGGATAACCCTTCCCGCACAATACTTTGATCGTCTACTAACAACACACGAATCATAGTTTTACGGCAGTTTTCAATTAGATGGACTTACGTTGTTAATCAACTGGTTTTCAGCTAATAGCTTCTGAGATTAAAAACATTTGCTTGCTGTGCAATAATCGCCTTTACAAAAGCGGTGATTAGTGGATGTCTTTGATCTGATAATGCAGATCTTTCGGGCTGATAACCTGTGCCAATAAAAAATGGATGATTTTTTAATTCAATTACTCGTGGATCTCCTTGAGAATCGACACCAGCAACAACTAAATCACTTTCGGCAAATATTGATAGATACTCAACGTTTAAGCCATAGCTACAGCGATATTTTTCTACTGCTTTAGTCGTGCCATATAATTGCCTTACTTGCGATTCAGCAGAAAATAGAATATTTCCGTTCGCTTCAATTAAGGCACAGGAAAGGGGAGCAATCAATGGCATAGATGCGTCAGGATTAACCTCAACACTATCAGCCTCGGCAAATCCTAAATATCGTGCATATTCCAAGATTGCGTGTTGATAGCCGCCACAAGTTCCCAAGAAAGGAATTTTTCTCTTGCGAGCGTATTGTATTGCTGATAATGCACCATCGACGTTTTTATAAGGACTTGCAGGAACACACCAGATACCTGAATATTCAGCTAAAAGATGATCGATATTCCCTGACAAATTTTTTGTCTCTACCCAGACACCTTCAACACTTTGGTTATTTTCTTGGCTGGCGATCGCGATCGCTTTAGGAATAGCAATATGGGCTGTAACAGATGGGTTATAGTCACCTATTAAAGCTACTTTTGTAGTGAAAGACATTGTATTTTATGCCTGATGTGAATTAACTTTCTTTTTTCATCTTATAAAAAATCTATATCTGTGAATAGAAAGATTTGTTATTTAAATTAAATTCAAGCGATTTTAACTATATTATGCGTAATTAAACCCCGTCTACATAGAAAACCGTAGTTTTCGAATCGGAGATTGAGCTAGTCAAACAGCAGGATATAATTTCTACTTGATACTTGATACTTGCTACTTGATACTTGCTACTTGATACTTGCTACTTGATACTTGATACTTGCTACTTGATACTTGCTACTTGCTACTTGATACTTGCTACTTGATACTTGCTACTTGCTACTTGATACTTGCTACTTGATACTTGCTACTTGATACTTGCTACTTACGAACAGTCAACTTAAAAACTCCTGGTTTTAAACTGGATGCGGTTTAATAACCAACACCCGTGAGATAATTACATACTTGCGTAGTAGTTATCCTAAATATATGAAAGTATTAGTAGTGGGCAATGGTGGAAGAGAACATACCCTAGCCTGGACATTATTACAATCTCCTAGCGTAGACCAAGTTTTTTGTACTCCTGGCAATGGTGGCACTGCAACTATGGCAAATTGCCACAACTTAACTTTAGCTGTAGATGATTTTGCAGGTATTGTTGATGCAGTAACAGCAAATCAAATTTCTTTAGTGGTAGTAGGACCAGAAGTACCTTTATCTTTGGGAATTGTCGATCATTTACGCGCGCGCAATATTGCTGTTTTTGGACCGACGAAGGAAGGCGCACAGATAGAATCGAGCAAGTCTTGGGCAAAAGAAATCATGACTCAGGCAAATGTCCCCACCGCCAAGTCGAAGACTTTCACTAATGCTGCTGCTGCCAAAGATTATATTCGCGCCCAAGGTGTGCCGATTGTGGTCAAAGCTGATGGTTTGGCTGCGGGGAAAGGGGTAATTGTGGCAACTACTATGGAAGAGGCGATCGCAGCGGTAGAAGAGTTACTAGGGGATAACTCTAATAAATTGGTCATCGAAGAATTTCTCACAGGTTCAGAAGTATCGGTTTTGGCAGTTACCGACGGCAAAACTATTCGTCCCCTCTCTCCCGCCCAGGATCATAAACGGATCGGTGAGGGAGATACGGGCAAAAATACGGGCGGAATGGGTGCTTATTCTCCTGTGCCATTAGTAACGCCAGAGTTAATGACAAGAATTGAACAAGAAATCTTGCAGCCTACTTTAAATATTCTCAAGCAAAATAAGATTGATTATTGCGGAGTACTGTATGCAGGCTTGATGATTACCCCCGCAGGTGAACCAAAAGTAATTGAATTTAACTGTCGTTTTGGCGATCCTGAGACTCAGGTAGTATTACCTCTTTTAGATATGCCTTTAGATGAGATTTTACTTGCCTGTGTCGAACAAAAATTATCACAATTACCGCCAATCAAAACCAAAGCAGGCAGTGCAGTATGCGTGGTAGCTGCTTCTGGAGGCTATCCCGATGCTTACAAAAAAGGCATGGCGATCGCTGGTATTATTGAAGCTACCAATAAAGGAGCAATAGTATTTCATGCAGGCACAAAACTAGAGCAAGCAGAAATTCTTACCGACGGTGGTAGAGTGCTGGGAATTACTGCTATTGGAGATAATTTTGAACAGGCGATCGCTTCTGTATATGACGCTGTAGAATCAATTCAGTTTGAGGGAATGTATTACCGTCGCGATATTGGGCATGAATATAGAAAATAAAAGTGTATGATGTTTCTTTTCTGTTCGTCAGCCCAGTTAATACACTATAATTCACTTAACTTAATATTTATTTAAAACTGATTACATTGCTGACCTTCATTACCAAAATCAAAGAAGTTATCTCCCTGTGGTGGTCTGATTTTACCCTCCAGACTAAGTTGATGGCTGCTGCTACCTTGATAGTTTCTTTGATTATGAGCAGCATAACTTTTTGGGCGGTTAATACAATCCAGCTAGAGTCAAATATCAACGACACCCGCTTTGGAAGTGATTTAAGCATCTTAATTGCTTCTAATGCAGCACCCTTAGTAGCTGAGGATGACCTGACAGGTTTGGCAAATTTTTCCGAGCGTTTTTACCGCAGCACCTCCAGCATTCGATATATAATCTATGCCGATCGCGCTGGGAGTATCTTTTTTGGCATCCCCTATTCCCAGGCAGAAGTCCAAAACTCTCTGACGATCAAACGTCGCATCAAGCTACCTGACAACTACGATCCAAATATTGATCTGCCCTTTGTGCGGCAACATCAGACACCCAACGGTCAAGTAACCGACGTTTTTGTGCCTCTACGACACAAAAATAGGTATTTAGGGGTAATGGCAGTCGGCATCAATCCTAATCCGACAATTGTGGCTTCGTCTAACCTGACGCGAGATGTAACTATTGCCGTGTTTATTACGATCTGGGCAATGGTAATTTTAGGCAATGTATTTAATGCCTTAATGATCACAAGACCAATCAAAGAACTATTGGTAGGGGTAAGAAACATTGCTGCCAAAAACTTTAAGCAACGAATCGATCTGCCTTTGAGAGGCGAGTTGGGAGAGTTAATTGGTAGCTTTAATCAAATGGCTGAGAAGCTAGAAAAATATGAAGAACAAAATATTGAAGAATTAACCTCAGAAAAAGCCAAGCTGGAAACTTTAGTATCTACCATCGCCGATGGGGCAATGTTAATCGATCCAGAAATGCGGATTATTTTAGCCAATCCTACAGCTAGAAATATTTTTGGTTGGGAAAAAGAGGCGATCGGTGAAAATGTTTTGCATCGTCTGCCTTCAGAATTAACGGTTAAGCTAACCAAACCCCTTTATCAGATGATTGATAGCAAGACTGAGCCAGAAACCAAGGTTGAACCAGGAAAGTCTATTTCTCCAGAAGCAGAAAAACATCATTTTCTACCCACCAGAGACGAATTTCGGATTACTGTAAACAAACCTGTATCCAGAACTATTCGGGTTTTGCTCCGTCGAGTTGTTGATGGCGGTAGCGAAAATGTGAAAGGAATTGCCATGACGGTTCAAGATATTACCCGTGAAGTGGAGTTAAATGAAGCAAAAAGCCAATTCATCAGCAACGTTTCCCATGAATTAAGAACTCCTTTGTTTAACATCAAGTCTTTTATTGAAACCCTCTCAGAATATGGTGAGGATCTAACTCATGTCCAAAGAAAAGAGTTTTTAGATACGGCTAACCACGAAACAGATCGTTTGACTCGTCTAGTTAATGATGTTTTGGACTTATCTCGTCTAGAATCTTCCCACGCCTATAGTCTTAGTGAAGTAGATTTGATTCAACCCATAGAACAGACTTTACGAACCTGTCAACTAAACGCCAAAGATAAAGGAATTGAAATAGATCGGATACTTGAGTCCAACTTGCCTGCTGTATTGGGCAATTACGATCTGTTGCTACAGGTACTCACTAATCTTGTGGGTAATAGCTTAAAATTCACTTATTCGGGTGGAAAAGTTACGGTTAGAGCTTATACAACTCAAGCTGAATCCAACACATTACGCCAGCCAGCAGTCAGAATAGAAGTAACGGATACAGGAATCGGCATTTCTAAAGAAGATAAAGAGGCTATTTTTGAGCGTTTCTTTAGAGTAGAAAATCGGGTTCACACTCTAGAAGGAACTGGTTTAGGTCTTTCTATTGTCAGAAATATAATTGAAAAGCACAACAGCAGAGTTCATATTGATAGTGAAGTTGGGGTGGGTACTACTTTTTGGTTTGAATTACCAACTTATCAGGCTGAAGTTGAAAAACACGCTGAAGTTAAAAGTAGTTAGTTAGAAGCGAACGGTCGTTCGCCCGTACAATAATTAGTATGAAAATCGTCTTTTTTGGTACTCCTCAATTTGCCGTTACTACTTTAGCCAAACTCTTAGAACACCATGAGATTGAAGTTGTAGCGGTGGTGACGCAACCTGATAAAAGAAGAGGTAGGGGCAGCAAAACTATTCCTTCGGCGGTTAAGAAGTTTGCTCTGGGACATGATTTAGCTATTTGGCAACCCCAGAGAATTAAAAAAGACAAAGAAACTTTAAACAATCTCAGAAATACTCAAGCAGATGCTTTTGTAGTCGTAGCTTATGGACAGATTCTATCCTCGGAAATTTTAGAAATGCCCAAGTTGGGCTGTATCAACGTTCATGGTTCTCTATTACCCAAATATCGCGGTGCTGCGCCGATTCAGTGGAGTATTGTCAATGGCGATCGCCTTACAGGCATCACTACTATGTTAATGGACAAAGGTATGGATACGGGAGATATGCTACTCAAAGCCGAAACCAAAATCAAACTCTTAGATAATGCCTATGATTTAGCTGCTACTCTGGCTACTCAAGGAGCAGATCTATTATTAGATACTCTGTTTAAACTAGAACAACAGCAGATTTCACCCACTATCCAAGACAATAGCCTAGCTAGCTATGCACGACTAATTGACAAAGCTGATTTTGCAATTGATTGGTCAAAAGGTGCAGTGGAAATACACAATCAAGCGCGAGGCTTTTTCCCTAATTGTGCTGCTACATTGCAGGATAAAAAACTAAAAATAATTGCGACAGTTCCGCTTACTGAGGCTACTATCCAAGACTTACCAGAAAAATACACTAGCATCAAACAACAATATTCAGAATTAGCCTCGCTTTCAGGTGAACCAGGAGAAATAATCAAAAATATCAAAAACTTTGGTGCAATTGTGCAGACAGGTTTAGGCTTATTACTTTTAGAACAGGTACAGCTTGCAGGGAAACGCTCTCAATCTGGTTGGGATTTTGTCAATGGAATGCGTTTGGCTGTCGGCACTAAGATAAATAATGGCTAACTATACTGTTTCTCCACCAATTCAGCGTTGGCTGGGTTAGATTCTTATATGGCAGGTTTTTTTTGTGTATTCTTAATTTGTTCAATATCAACAATTGTTGTTGTCATCTTGTTCACACGCGCCAATAGAAACCCAAGAACCTGAAACTATCTTCTTACCTGTTTTTTCGTTTAGCACAATATTATACTCTTTCTTCCAAATAGGGGCATTGTGTTTCAAAGTATCGATCGCATAACGACAAGCATCAAAAGCTTCTGCGCGATGGGGACAGCCTACAGCAACGATCACGCTGATTTCGCCTATTTTTAGCTTTCCTACGCGGTGATGGATGACAATTCGGTTAACATCTTGCCATTTCTGGCGTATCTCGGCAGCAATAGAGTTGAAAACGGCGATCGCCATTGGCTGATAAGCCTGATATTCTAGATATTCTACAGGCATCCCTTCGGTTTGATTACGCACTGTTCCACTCATAACTACTATTGCACCATTAGCCGCATCATCTGCCAAGCTGTAGGTTTCATCTAAAGATAAAGGGGCGATGGTAATGGAAAAACTATCTTGGGCAGCAGCAGAAACGGTAGATGAACTAAAATTAACCATAAAATAGTTAGCCAGATCATTGTTTTAGGTGTTCGTTTTTTAGATTGGCTTTGACAATTTGTAATTGTTTATCGGCAATACTAACTTTCATTTGAGCATAATAATTAGCATAAATCAAAAAAGCGATCGTGCGATCGCTTTGATTGCTTAACAAAAATCTATACTCTGTTCATTTTGCAATTTAGCAAGTTAACTTTTTTTATTCTTCAGGCTAACAGTTGATGATTAGATAACTTAACCACCGCGCATAGTACCTGCATTATTTTCGCGATTGCCAATGGGGTCGCTAGTATCTTTATCTGTACCGATAATGTTACCGCGATCGGTATTAGAATTTTCTACTGATACCCAATTACCTTCTTTGTCTTGTTGATAGCTGTTTTTAACTGAGTCCCAAGCAACTTTAGTAGCGTTTTCTTCATTCATACCATTATCAGAAACAGCGTTGAATGCAGCCATAAATAGTTGCTGTCCATGTTTGGGCAGTTTTTCTGTTACTTCACTAGGTAAATCTTCTAATTGTTGATAAGCCATAATCAATACTCAAAAATTAACTTCTTAAATATCATTAAAGCCAATAAAAAATTAGCAACCATCATTCTTTGGTTATAATACCTTGATGTTGATACCTACAACCAAAGAAGTATTGATGAATGAGCAAAATTAAGTTTTTATCTTTGCTAATAGTTTTTATTTGATAACTAACAACAAACAAAGTTTACTAACGTCACCAAATTTAAAAATCATAAAAAAATTAACATTGGATAAAGGTGCGTCGGGGAGCATCCCACTTTTACAGTAAGTAAAAATACTTAGACTAGAATAAGATCAGGAAAAAACTCTTTTAAACAAAGCATGACACCAGAAGAGCAGTCAACTATTGACCAAAAGTTGAGAGAAGTAGCAGAAATACTTTACAACAATAAATGAGATCGCACTCCTGACATAATTTTCAGATTCATCTTCTATAAACATACATTAATCCTCGTCATGGGCAAAACGCTCAAACAGAAATTCTAATGCCCGATTGCGGAGATTATAATAAAGAGGATCTTCCATAATCTGAGTGCGATCGCGGGGACGCTCAAAGGGAATATCCAATACTTCACCAATCTTAGCACTAGGGCCATTGGTCATCATTACCAAGCGATCAGCCAGAAATAACGCTTCATCGATATCGTGGGTAATCATTAACACTGTGCAGCGATGATCGTTCCAGATGTTTAGTAGTTCTTCTTGTAATTCTTCTTTGGTAATGGCATCTAACGCCCCAAAAGGTTCATCTAAAATCAACATACGGGGACGAATTGCCAAAGCACGGGCGATGGAAACTCTTTGTTTCATTCCGCCAGAAATTTGAGTCGGTTTTTTGTCGGCTGCTTCAGTTAGTCCCACTAGGGCTAGATGATCGCGGACGATCGCTCTTTTTTCTACCTGGGGTTTTTTGGGGTAAACTGCATCTACAGCTAGGTAAACATTATCAAATACGCTGCGCCAAGGTAAAAGAGCATAGTTTTGAAATACTACCATGCGATCGGGTCCTGGTTTGGTAATCGGCTGGTTTTCTAGAATTACTCTGCCTGATGTCGGGCTATTAAAGCCAGAAACCATACTTAGTAAAGTAGATTTGCCACAGCCAGAGTGTCCGATGACGCAGATAAATTCACCCTGTTCTACCGCTAAGTTTACATCCTGGAGTACAGTATAATCGCCGTTGCGAGTAGGATAAGATTTGGTCACATTTTCGATTAATAAAAATGGCAATTCTTGACGGGAAGTTTTAAGGGGTTGGTTGGAGATTATATCTAATCTATTCATAAGTTTTATTGGATGATTGTTCGGGTAGGGTGGGCAAAATTATCTTTTGGCGAAGTCATTTGGTTTTAGTTGCTAGATTTGCCCACCTAGTTATTAGCGGATAGCAACTATTTGGTGGGTCAAGCAGCACGAGAATGAGGATCGAGGATAATTTCGGCAATGCTAAAGTCTCGTTTGATTTTGAGATTATTGAGATAATCAATAGGATCGTCAGCGTCGAAGGTCGTGCCATCAAAAAGTTTGATATTACCGCGGTTGTATTTCGTATCTAGCAAACCAATTTCTCTAGCTGCGGTGCTAAAAACGGTGACGCGACAGACTCTTTCTAGTAGTTCTAGCCAATTACGAGGAAAAGGCGTATGTCCCCATCTGGCTAACTGAGTCATGTGCCATAGGTGTTCGGTACGACTGGGGCGATTGACTCCCGCACCATAAAATAGATGATGGGCATATTCCCGCATCGGCAAATTGGGGTTGCAGGTATCGGCGTTGGGATTACCAAGATGGAGGTATTCGGTAGAAGTTCCTACATACTGGCGTTGGGATAATATCTGCTCGATTTCTAAGGCATTATTTTCATCGGCACAGTAATGACAAGCTTCTAGCAAGGCTTTAACTAAGGCAACGTGGGTATTAGGATAGGCGTTTGCCCAATCTTCTCTAACTCCCAAAACTTTGCCAGGATGTCCGTTCCAAATTTCAAGATCTGTGGCAACGGTAAAGCCAACTCCTTCTGCTGCCGCGCGATAGTTCCAGGGTTCGCCCACGCAGTAACCGTCGATCGTGGCGTTTTGCAGATCTACCATCATCTGAGCGGGAGGAATGTTTTGCAGATCCACATCGAGATCGGGGTCGATATCTCCTGCTGCTAACCAATAGCGCAGAATTAGATTGTGCATAGATGAAGGATGAACTACTCCAAAGATGTGGCGTTTATCTCTCGTGCTGAGAATATACTTTTTGAGGTCGGCTAAAGTTCTGACTCCTTGGTCATAAAAGCGGCGATCGAGAGTGATCGCGTTACCGTTGCGAGTCATGGTTAAACCACTGACTACCGAAACAGGTCGATCTCGATGACCCCCTAAAGTTAACCACAAAGGCATTCCCGAAGGCATTTGGGCTGCATCGACATAGCCTCCAGCCATGCCATCGACGATGCCCCGCCAACTGGTTTCCCTGACTAGATTTACTTCATCTAAACCATGTTTGGTAAAGAAACCTTTTTCCTTGGCTACTGCCAAGGGCGCACAGGCTGTAAGGGGAACAAAGCCAATGTCTAAGTTAACTTTCTCTAAACCATGACGAGCGATCGCGCTAACTTTTTTCGCCTTAATTTTTTTCAGTCGTTTCTGCTGATTGAGAAAGTAAATAATTTCGCTACGCAGACTATAGTAGCTAGGATGTTCCACAACTTCCATGCGCTTGCGGGGACGGGGAATATCCACATCGAGAATTTGACCGATCTCTGCCCCAGGGCCATTAGTTAACATGACAATGCGATCGCTCAACAATACAGCTTCATCGACATCGTGAGTTACCATTACAGCCGTCACTTGGTTTTCATCACAAATCCGCATTAGTTGAGTTTGTAAATTCCCCCGCGTTAGGGCATCTAACGCCCCAAAAGGCTCATCTAATAACAGTAACTTAGGACGTATGGCTAAAGCACGAGCGATCGCCACCCGCTGCTTTTGTCCCCCAGATAAGGTTGCAGGCTGTTTCTCCGCATGGGGACGTAACCCAACTAGATCGATATGTTCTTCAATAATACTTTTACGTTCTCCTTTAGGCAGATCGCCCATTGCTGAATTGACCGCTAGAGCAATATTTTCTCTGACTGTGCGCCAGGGAAGAAGAGAATAGTTTTGAAACACGACCATTCTTTCAGGCCCTGGCTGCTTAATTCTTTGACCTTCTAAGGTAATTAAACCTTTAGTCGGTAAAGACAAACCGGCGATCGCATTTAGCAAAGTGGATTTTCCACAGCCAGAGTGACCGATTAAGGAGACAAATTCGCCTTTTTTGATCTCTAAATCGATTCCTTTGAGGGCGAGATATTCACCCCCATCATTTAACGAGAAGGTTTTTTCAACTTGTTCGACAGCAACAAATACAGACATGATTATCACAGTATATTAGTTAGTTAGGACAGGATTAGTTAATTGTTCGTAAGTAGCAAGTAGCAAGTTGTTAATAGACCATGTATACAACTTCTGACTTCTAACTTCTGACTTCATAATTACTGTTGTTCTGGAGGTAAAATCAATTTCTGCAAGTATGCAATAGCGCGATCAAGTATTAAACCGACCGCACCAATATAGATTACGGCTAAGATGATTTCGCTGACATAGTTTTGTTGATAGGCATCCCAGATAAAAAAGCCAATGCCGACAATACCCGACATAACAATTTCTGCTGCGATAATTGCCAGCCACGCTAAACCGATCGCAATTCTTAAACCTGTAAAGATATATGGTAATGCCGACGGGAAGAGAATATTTAGGTAATATTCTTTACGCGATAGTTGCAATACTTTAGCTACGTTATTGTAGTCATCAGGAATCTGGCGTACTCCTTCAGCCGTATTGATTAGAATTGGCCAAACAGCAGTAATAAAAATTACGAATATCGCCGCAGGTTGGTTTTTTTGCAATGCCACTAAGGCAATGGGAACCCAGGCTAAGGGTGCAACCATTCGCAAGAACTGAAACAAGGGGTCTAGGGCTTTATTAACAATTGGTGTTGTGCCAACTAAGATGCCAACGCCAATACCGACAATGGCTGCTAAGAAATAGCCTTGTGCCACTCTAGCTAGACTAGCTAGAGTCTGCCAAAATAAACCTTTATCTAAGCCACCGCGATCATAAAACGGATACATTAATAGGGTTCTGGTTCTTTCATCTGTCCACAAGCTGCTAGGACCTGGTAATCTCATTCCAGGTAGGGTAGAAACGATTTCCCAGAGAATTAGAAAACCTAGAATGCCGATTACGGGGGGCAAAATATTACCTTTGTTTTTCTGCCACCATGTAGCGAGCGCATTACTGTTTTTCGTGCTTTTTTTACGCACATTGGTTGTACTTGCCGTCATAATTTTTTACTCCTTTGATTAATGACTAATTACTGTGGGGGCGAACGGCGGTTCGCCCCTACTACTACACTTTTTTGATGTCTAGGCTATTTAGATAAGCTTCGGGATTTTCGGGGTCAAACTTTTTACCATCAAAGAATGTTTCGATCCCTCTAGAGGTGCTTTGAGGAATATCCGCAGTAAATCCTGCTTCTGTAGCAGCTTCTTTCCAGATATCTTCGCGATTGACGCGATCGATAATCTGTTTAGCTGTATCAATATCGTCGATTTTGCCTTTGTGGAAACCCCAACGAATGCCTTCGGTTAAGAACCAAAGATCGTGACTCTTGTAAGGATAGGAAACGCTGCCAATTCCATCTTTCCAAAACAACGGACCCATCATTTTATCTTTGATTTCAGGCTGACCATCGCCCATTTTGTAATTGCCTTGATAGGGAGGTCGGATAATATCGGGAGGAACATTTAAGTAGTTTCTACCCGACACAATCGCCACTACCGCCTCAATATTGGCAGGATCATCGATCCATTGTTGTGCCTCCATCACGCCTTTTAAGATAGCCTTAGTTGCTTTGGGATTTTTATCGACCCAATCTGCCCGAATTGCTAAGTATTCTTCGGGGTGAAATTGCCAGATCTGGGCGGTTAAAGCTGACATAAAACCAATATCGTCAGTGACGATGCGATAGGGCCAAGGGTCGCCCGTACTAAAGGCATCCATCGTGCCGTTCCGCATCCCCTGTACTGTTTCCGCCGACGGTACTGCCAAAAGATCGATATCTTTGTCTGGGTCAACACCACCAGCAGCAAACCAATAACGAATCCAAAAGTCTTGGTTAACTTGAGGGAAAGTATGTGCCGCTTTAAATTTTCTGCCTTCGCTTTTGGTATAACCCTTAACATAGTCCGCTGCACTAGATATATCTAAACCCAGTCCCTTACCTTGGTTTTTACCAGAGGTCGCAATCCCATTTCCTTGAGTACTTAGCTGCGCCAATAAATACATCGGCAGTTTATTACCATTGGTAATAATCCCCTCACTAATTAAATGAGGCATGGGCATTTGCCATTGACCCCCATCAATACCACCACCTTCAGAACCAATGATGACGTTATCCCTGGCTGATGCCCAGCTTGCCTGTTTTGATACTTCTACCTCGGTCATGCCATGTTTGGCAAAAAAGCCTTTTTCCTGAGCAATAATTAAAGCCGTAGATTCGAGGATCGGAATATAACCTAAAACAACTTTAGTAGTTTCAGGGGTCATTTCAGGACTAAGATCGACTGGTTTAGCTTGTTCTGTAGCTGTTTCACCTCCAGGTTCGTCAGGATTGCCCAGACAAGCATTGAGTAATACCGCACTGGCAGCAGATACCCCAGCCGTATATAAGAATTTTCTTCTAGAAAACTGATTCATAAAATCTCCTGACAGCTAAATTTATATACTCTTTGGCTGTCATTTAAGTAAAGTTGAATTGGTATAAGAAGAACCAAAGTTATGAATAACTCCTGGCAACCTTCATAGATTTGACTAAATCGAAAAATAAAGATCATTGATTTATGTCTATTGGAGAATAATACACTAAAAACTTCAAAAATGAGTAATTGGTATTATAAAAATTGTTAATTTGACTCTCAATATTTTCTTATTAGCAAGATTTAGATACTTGAATGAATGGTTTAAATTGAGAAAAATGAATAGTGCAACTAGCCTAAACTTTTAATTTTTTTATTCTCTAGTTTAATTTATGAAATATTTCAGAATTCTCAATTATTAAGATTGATTTGACTTAATAAAAATTTAAATTTGCTAACTAAACTATTAATGTCCAGAGAAAAATAGACAAAATTAATGAGAAAAAAAGGATTTTTATATTATTTGACTCAATTTGTATAGTGTTTTTATTATCTCTGGCTTTTCAAAGAAATCTAATTATAGTTTAATTATTATAAATACCATTAATATTTGTCTATAACAAAACGATATTTTTTATATCTACCTACTCTTTAAAATACTTTGATTTATTACTATAAGTCTTGCTAATCAGTGCATTTAAAAATAAGTATTTTACAAATAAGTAAATTGCACGTAAATATAAAGAAAGAAAGAAAAAAGCATTTTTTGTTTTAGTAAACTGTATTACATTAATTAGATAACAGCTAATAGATAGTGAGTAAAAAATTCTGTCACCTTCGATATACCACAGTGGTATTGAACTGAAATTTACCCCAGAAAATTTGAAGTACTGAAATTCAGGAGTAACTGACTTATGGTTGCATTAACAAACAATAAGCAAACAACCAATACTGCTAGACTAACTTTACAAACCGTCGAAATTGCCCCAGAAACCGTTGCCATACGTTGTCTTGATTGGGATCGCGATCGCTTTGATATTGAATTTGGCTTACGAAACGGTACAACCTATAATTCTTTTGTGATTCAAGGGGAGAAACTGGCTTTAGTTGATACGTCTCACGCCAAGTTTCGTCAGCTTTATTTAGATCTGTTGACAGGCTTTATCGATCCTTCGCAACTTGATTATTTAATTATCAGCCATACTGAACCCGATCACAGTGGTTTAGTTAAAGATATCTTGAAATTAGCACCCCAGGTTACAGTAGTCGGTGCGAAAGTGGCAATTAAGTTCTTAAGCGACATGGTGCATCAACCTTTTGAACATCTAATTGTCAAAAATGGCGATCGCCTGGATTTAGGCAACGGACATGAATTAGAATTTGTCTCCGCGCCTAATTTACATTGGCCCGATACCATTTTTACCTACGATTATAAAACACAAATTCTCTATACCTGCGATGCCTTTGGGATGCACTATTGCGATGAACCAACTTTTGATGAAGATTTAGACTTAATCGAGGCAGACTTTGAATATTACTACGACTGTCTGATGAAACCTAATGCTCGTTCGGTATTAGCAGCCATCAAACGCATGGGAAAACTGAAACTAGAAACAATCGCTACAGGACATGGACCTTTACTAAAATACCATCAGATCGAATTAGTCGATCGCTATCAGCAATGGAGTCAAGCACAAACCAAAACTGAAACTTTAGTCGTGCTAGTTTACTCTGAAGATTATGGCTACAGTGACGATCTGGCAAGAGCGATCGCTGGTGGAATTACCAAAACAGGAGTGGCGGTAGAGTTAGTCAACTGGAACGATACCGAACCCCAAGAAGTAAGAGAATTAGTCTCTGGGGCCGCAGGTTTAGTCATCGGTATGCCAGCCCAATCAGATAAAGAAGCTCATGCTATTTTGAGTACTATCTTAGCAGCAGCCCATGGCAAACAATCAATTGGCTTATTTGAATCTGGCGGTGGCGAAGATGAACCTGTTTATCCTTTGCGTAACAAATTTCAAGAGATTGGACTAACTGAAGCCTTTGCGCCAATTTTAGTTAAAGAATCTCCCAATCAAGCTATTAATCAAGTCTGCGATGAGGCGGGTATAGATTTAGGACAGTGGCTAACTCGCGATCGCACCGCTAAACAAATCAAAGCCATTGACAACACTCTAGAAAAAGCTTTGGGCAGAATCAGCAACGGCTTATATATCATCACTGCTACCAAAGGCGAGATCAGAAGCGCGATGGTTGCCAGTTGGGTAACTCAAGCTAGTTTAGCTCCTTTAGGAATTGCGATCGCGGTTGCTAAAGATCGGGCAATTGAGTCTTTCTTACAGATTGGCGATCGCTTTGTCTTAAATATTTTAGAAGAAGGAAATTATCAGCATCTAATTAGACATTTTCTCAAACGTTTTCCCCCTGGTGCAGATAGATTTGCAGAAATCAAAACCGTACCTGCTAGCAATGGTTCGCCGATTATTGCCGAATCTCTAGCTTATATTGAATGCGAAGTAAGTAACCGCTTGGAATGCAGCGATCACTGGATTGTTTATAGCAATGTACAAGCTGGCAGAGTCGCCAAGCTAGATGTCTTAACCGCCGTTCACCATCGCAAGGTTGGGAATCATTATTAAACCGCATCTAAATTTGAAAGACGAACCTCTAACCTCTGTACGGGCGAACGGCCGTTCGCCCCTATCAAATATAATGCACAAACCTGTTGATAATTCCTCAACTCCCTGGCATAAATGGCTAAATAATGGTGGAGTGATTAAAGTTTTAGAATTTATCCAAGACTTTATCATTATTTCTCTTTGTATTGGTCTATTTGGCTTCATGACGCTTCAGTTGCGAGAGATGTTTGTGTCTCTGTTACCGCCTTTAAACTTTACCCAAGTCACAGCCGATATTTTATTTATCCTGATTTTAGTCGAATTATTTCGCTTATTAATCATTTACCTCCAAGAACGCCGAGTTTCTATTGGTGTGGCAGTAGAAGTTTCCATTGTTTCGGTTTTGCGAGAAATTATTGTCAAGGGAATTTTAGATATTCCTTGGAGTCAGGTATTAGCCACCTGTTCTTTTTTATTAGTTTTAGCAGTTTTGTTAGTAGTCAGAGTTTGGCTACCGCCTACCTTTGAAGGTGTCGATCCAGAACAAAAAATATCCGAACGATATAAACAAAAAGTAGGGACGAACGGTAAACAGAGTAGTAGCTTCTAACCCTTTGGGTTCGGAAACGTTCCCTTTAGGGGATCTCACTTTTTACTACTCTTCTTTTTATAGCCTATTTCCTCATCCTTCATCCTTCGTAAAGCCATGAAACAAACAACCATTCAACCAACAGCTAAAAAAAGAGATGTTCAAGTAGCCGAAATTGCTACCAATACTCAAGTATTGCGATCGCGTACTTGGGATAGATTAAAGTTTGAAGTTGAATATTCTCGTCAAAAAGGCACGACTTCTAATTCTTATTTGATTCAAGCCGATAAAGTTGCTCTAATCGATCCGCCAGGACAATCTTTTACCCAAATTTATTTGGAAACATTAACACAGCAGCTTGACTTAAAAAAGCTAGATTATATTATCCTACAGCACGTTAATCCTAATCGCTTGGCAACCATACAAGTTCTGGTAGGACAAGCACCTCAAGCCAAAATAATTTGTTCCAAACCAGCAGTTAATGCCCTCAAGGGTGCCTTAATGTTTCCCCAATGGCGATCGCAAATTCGCGTAGTTAGAGACAACGATACTTTGGACTTGGGACAGGGACATCGACTACAGTTTATCAGCGTCACTACTCCCCGTTGGGTAGATGGATTGTGTACCTACGATCCTCAAAGCAAGATTCTTTACACTGATAAGTTTTTTGGAGCGCACTTATGCGATGATTCTATCTTTGATGATAATTGGAAACAATTAGGTATAGACCGCCGTTTTTATTTTGACTGTCTCCACGCTAGCCAAACCAAACAATTAGAAGCTGCCTTAGCTAAATTTGCGCCTTTAACTGCTAAAATTTATGCCCCTGCTCATGGTTCGTTAGTTAGATATAGCCTCAGTCGCTTTAGCTACGATTATCAGCAGTGGTGTCAATCACAACTTGCTCAAGAATTTAAGGTAGTTTTGCTTTATGCTTCTGCTTATGGTAGCACTGCCACTTTAGCTGGCGCGATCGCTCATGGATTAGTACAGTCGGGAGTAACAGTTGAATCAATTAACTGCGAACTTGCCACCTCTGAAGAAATTACCGCAGCAATTCAAGCCTGTGATGGTTTTATTATTGGTTCGCCCACATTAGGCGGCCATGCCCCAACTCAAATTCAAACCGCATTAGGAATCGTCTTAGCTACCGCAGCGAAAACTAAGTTAGCAGGGGTATTTGGTTCTTATGGCTGGAGTGGTGAAGCGATCGCCATGCTAGAAAATAAGTTAAAAGATGCTCATTATAGCTTCGGGTTTGAACCGATCCGTGTTCGTTTTAGTCCCACCACTGCTATTTTAAAAGAATGTATTCAGGCAGGACAAGAATTTACTCAAAGACTGAAAAAATCGAAGAAGCTCCGTAGTCCTCGTCAAGCTGTCACCGAAACTCAAATCGATCGCACTGAACAAGCAGTGGGTAGAATTGTTGGTTCGATCTGCGTCTTAACTACCTGTCAGGATAATCATCATATAGGTGTGTTGACTTCTTGGGTATCTCAAGCAACTTTTAATCCTCCTGGGGTAATGGTTGCGATAGCTGAGTCACAAAATGTGGATCTAATTAGTAATCCAGGAGATAAGTTTGTACTAAATATCCTTAAAGAAGGTAGAACTGTCAGAAGAAACTTCAGTAATCAGAGTAGTGATTCTTTCAACAATGTAACTACCAAAACCGCCGCCAATGGCTGCTTAATTATTGAAGAAGCATTAGCTAACGTTGAATGTACTGTCCAAAGCCGTTTACCATCAGGCGATCGCACTTTAATTTATGCAGTGGTAGACCAAGGTGAAGTGTCTGAATTAAATGGAATTACGGCAATTCAACACCGTAAGTCAGGCAGTCATTATTAAGTAGCAAGTAACGAGTAATAAGTACAGTTCTATTTACGCTTAATTCTACGAACTTTTGTAAAGTTATCAGGGGTCAAAGGCTGATTATCTGGATCACAAAGAGCATTTGCTTCAATTTCTGCCTCACTCATAGAATTAAGCCTTTCCAAATCAGTCAAATCTTCTGATTTTTTAGCTTTATCAATAGTTGTCCGAGTAATAAAGGTTTCTTTCATATTTAGTTGCTTGACGCGCACTAATTAATCTAATTGCATCGCCTCGATAGGTGTAGATGACAGTTAAAATTTGCCCTTTGGTTTTGCCAACAGCAACATATCTGTCCTCACCATAATCATAACGTTTATCTTCAAACTCTACTGTAAAACTATTGAAAACCTGACAGGCACTAATAAAATCTATGCCATGTTTTTGCAGATTAGATAGACGTTTCTGCTCATCCCATTCAAACTTGATGCTCAAAATTGATTCAACTATTTACGAAGGATAAAGCATAAACATTATAGAAGGCGATCGCGCTTTTAATTCATCGGAAAATGAATTACTAAGATTGAAACGTCATCATGGGTACGGGCGATCGCTTCGGGGATAGTGCCGACAGCAGATCTTTGGCGCAGTCTAGCTTCTGTACTTTTGACAGGAAAGAGTAATAAGTCGTTACGGCAGATTTTCTGAGAAACTTCCTTAATAAAATTGCCCTGGGCTTGACCGACAACAACATCTTGATTGAGTTTAGCTAATTCTTTAGGAGTGAGTTGAGTTTGCTTATTGGTGGCTACCACTAATACTTCTAAGCTAGTCTTTAGTTCGCTGGCTAACATTTGCGCAATATTAATAGTTTGTGCAAATTCATCTGCCAGTGCTTGTCTTTTGGTAACGGCTAAGAAAACTCTGGCGGTATTAGCAATAGGTTGAACAAAGCGAGTAATTAAGACAGGAATAGGTAGTTGCAAGGCAACGTTATCGATCACACTGCCAAAGAAATTGTCTTGATAGGTAGAATAGCCCTTCCAACCACAGACTACCAAACTGACATCCCGTTCAATTGCTGTACGCACAATTCCGCGATCAATTCCATCGTCTACTCTAGCGATAGTTTCTACCCTCGCATCAGCAGCGTGTGCCAGGGTTTCTGCTGTTTCTAATAGCTTGCGCTGCTGAATTCTCGCGTCAAGAGAGACGGGTTCGTGGCGATCGCTTAAAATGTTGAGCGGAAAAAGAATTCCATTAGCAGTTTTGGCAAGAATTAAAGCTAAATTTAACAGGTTATCTTCGTTATTAGGATTAGCCACAGGAACTAAAACCCGCTGTGCCAAAACTTTAGTTTTATTAGTAGCAGTTGGAGTCTTCTCAGCAGTAGTAATTTGTTTACCCCATCTTTCGGTTACCAAAGGAGAGGCAATACAGGTAAAAAGAATCATTGCCACAATGCCATTTACGGTAGTGCGATCGACTAACTTGATTTCATATGCCACGGTAATTGCGGCTAGGGTAGATGCAGCTTGAGCGATGGATAGCCCAAACATAACCATCGTGCTGGGAAATTTAAAGCCAAACCATTTTCCCGCACCCCAAGCAGCAAGAAATTTACTAATTAATTCGGCAACAATCATTACTGCTGCAATGACTAATGATTTAGGTTCACTAATTAAAATTAGCGGATCGATCAGCATCCCGACAGAAATCAAGAAAAACGGCACAAATAAGGTGTTGCCGATAAACTGAATCCGATTCATTAAGGGGCTTAATTGGGGAATTAACGGCGTTAAGGCAATTCCTGCCAAAAATGCGCCAATAATCGGCTCGATTTCGATTAAACCTGCAACGTAGGAGACAACAAACAATGTTGCTAAGACAAAAATAAATTCCGCACTCTCATCATGTCCAAATTTAGCAAAAAACCAGCGTCCAATTTTGGGTACGCCCCATAAGGTTGCCAAAGTATAAATGGTTAAGGCAGGAATCAGAAATAACCAGAAACTTATAGTTAGTTCGCCTGAAAAAGCTTTGACTACTACCGCTAAAACCAGTAAAGCCAAAACGTTAGTAATTAATGTCCCTCCCAGGGTGACATTAACCGCTGGCGATCGCATAATGCCCAGTTTACTGAGGATTGGCAGTGCCAGTAAAGTATGGGAAGCAAAACAAGAAGCCACTAATATTGCTGGCAAGATGCCGTATCCCACCAGCATCATCGCCCCTGTACCGATAATCATCGGCAAGAGAAAAGTGGCAAGACCAAAGATAATGGCTTTATCCTTGTTGTCTTTAAGATCGTCGAGGCTGGTTTCTAAACCCGCCATAAACATAAGAAACAACAAGCCAATCGTACCTAACAAGATAATATTGCTGTTTCTTTCTAATAATCCTAGCCCTTTAGGGCCAACAATTACCCCCGCCAAAATCAAGCCAACAATACCAGGTAGGCGAAATCGCTCGAATAATAAAGGCGCAACCAACATGATAGCCAAAATCATCAAGAAAACGGCTACAGGATCGCGTATGGGTTTCAATGCTAGAGAAAAAACTGCAAAAGTCATCATGGCAAGATTGTGTTATGTTTTCAGATGCTACATGGCTATCTAATGATAGTTACAAATTTACTAAGAACAGGTGTGTATTATGCGAGTAAAACAACCGTTACGATCGGCTATCAGTTTACTTTTTTTTAAATCGCCCCTAGAAGCTCAACTGATTGTAACTCGCCGTTGTAATTTAAGTTGTGGCTACTGTACAGAGTTCGACAACTATTCTTCTCCAGTACCTCTAGAGCTTTTAAAAGAACGAATTGATGCGATTCATCGATTGCGCGTCGTTAATACTTCTCTTTTAGGTGGCGAACCATTAATGCACCCCAACATCGTTGAGATTGTCAAATATTGTAATCGAAAAAATCAGGTTTCGATTACTACCAATGGGTTTTTACTGACTGAAAAGTTAGTCAAAAAACTGAATGAGGCTGGATTGAGTAATTTACAAATCAGCATCGATGTTTTAGAAACAGATTCAACTGGTTATATTCAAAAATCGTTCCAACAATTGTTGCCAAAATTAGAAATTTTACGAGAACACGCAAATTTTGATGTTCACGCCAATATAGTGTTATGCGAATCTACTAAATTAACTTTTATGGAGACTTTAACTAAAATTCGAGCCTTTGGCTTCAATGTCTCAGTTGGTTTGATGCACAATGAAAAAGGACAAATTGAGATTGAAGGTGACGAATATCTCAAGCTTTGGGACGAATATTTTACAAGCGGAGAACCATATCCCCTAAGCGATCATGATTATGGAAGAAATCTTTTACAAGGGAAGAAACCTAAGTGGAAATGTCGTTCTGGTTCGCGTTATCTTTACGTTGACGAATTTGGGTTGGTACAATACTGTTCTTCCCAGCGCGATCGCTTGAATAAACCGCTCACAGAGTATAGTCTTGAAGATCTAAAACAACAGTCGCAGCAATATAAAGGTTGCGAAGAAGGTTGCTCTATTATGTGTGTTTACCGTGATTCGATGTTGGATAACGAGCCAAAAGAGTTATTCAAAGGGATTTACAAAGTTTTGTCTCAAAAGTTTCTTGTCCCATCAAAAAGTTAATTTGAAACATGAATAGTTAGTTGGATTTATATTCTTTTTCATTTAAAAAAAGCTAATAGCTAATAGCTACGAACAGTTTCACTATCAGTTTCATAGCTTAAATCAGCAACGCCCTTTATTTTGATTGCCGTGTCTGATAATTTCGTCCTAACTATCGAGCAATTTATCGCCAAATTACGTCAACTAGTTAAACTAGAGGTACAAGATAATTGGCGCGATATTACACTTTTAAGCATAGTCAATATTGGCAAAAATCTAGCCAAGGTCGATCTGCAAGAATGCCAAACCGCAGCAGTTAACGAGCAAGGTTATATTGTTTTTGCTAAAGGAAAACAGATCAAATGGCTAGCGCAACAAATTGTTATTCCGCCAACGCTAAAGGGATATCCAATATCAGGATTAAGTTTACGCTTGGTCTTAACTTGGTGGGCGGAAGATGCACAAATATTTATTAACGGGGAATTGGTACAGCAGGGAGACTTATTTGATTCTTCAGCGCGGGTACTGATTACGGATTGTGTTCAACCAGGACAAAGATATTTAGTTACTATTCGCCTTGTTAGCCCTAATCATGACATTGGGGCATTGATGCGATCGCATTTGCTTTATGAAAGGTTAGATACTCCTGAAAATATCGATCCAGGCTTGATAGCCGAAGAACTAACTGTACTATATAAGTACTTAACTCAGTTTGAACCCGAACACCTAGACGTATTAGCAACAGCCTTAGATAAGTTTAACTGGGACAATTTTGAAAACGGGAACAAGTTCGGAGACGATTTGGCTAAATTGCGATCGAGCCTGTTGCCTTTAGGGAAAAATATTAAACAGCGTCGCTTTAATTTACTCGGTCATGCTCATTTAGATATGGCGTGGTTGTGGACAACAGATGAAACTTACGAAGTAGCCGAGCGTACTTTTAAATCTGTACTTAGCTTACAACAAGATTTTCCAGCCTTGACTTTTGGTCATACTAGCCCTGCTTTATATCAATGGCTGGAAATTAATCGTCCTCAACTGTTTGCAGAAATTAAGAATGCAGTTGAGTTGAATAAATGGGAAGTGTTAGGAGGAATGTGGATTGAACCAGAAACTAATCTGGTTAGCGGTGAGTCGTTGATACGGCAGTTGTTATACGGACAGCAATACTATCAAGAAAAGTTTGGCAAGATAACTAAAGTTGCTTGGCTAACCGATAGCTTTGGTTTTACTTGGCAACTACCCCAAATCTTTAAACAATGCGGGATTGAATATTTTGTAACGGGTAAGCTGCACTGGAATGATACTAATAAGTTTCCTTTGGGTTGTTTCTGGTGGGAATCTCCTGACGGGACACAATTGCTAACTTTGATGTCTCCTCCTAACGTGACGGGAGTAATGGATACAAATCCGATTACTATGACTAATTACGCTTTTGACTGGGAAACTCAGACAGGCTTACAGGATATCTTTTGGCTACCAGGAGTAGGCGATCATGGTGGCGGGCCAACGAGGGATATGTTAGAAGTGGCTCACAAATGGGATAACTCGCCTTTCTTTCCTAAGATTGAGTTTTCCACAGCGATTGATTATTTGGCAACGATTAGCGAAGAGGATTATCTCGCGCAAAGACGCAGAGACGCAGAGAAGAACACTAAGGGGATAGATATTAATGGAGATGCAACTCAAGAGCAATTCCCTGTCTGGAAAGACGAACTGTATCTAGAACTGCATCGTGGCTGCTATACCGTCCATGCAGATCAGAAAAAATATAATCGCTACTGTGAAAGATTACTTTATCAGGCGGAGTTATGGTCAACTCTTGCAACCCTGCTTTGTGAGGACAAGTTCGTTAGCCAAGCACTATTTTCCATTATGAACAGAATAATTGGAAAAGAAGGTCTTTGTCAAGAGGACTGGCAACAATTAATCGAAATAGCCTGGAAAAAAGTTTTATTTAACCAGTTCCACGATATTTTGCCAGGGACATCGATCACCGAAGTCTTCACTGAGGCTAACCAGGACTGGGAAGAGGCGATCGCAATTGGCGAAAATATATTACAAAATGCTTTGGATGCGATCGCCTCAAGTATTAAGTTACCCAAACCACCCCAAAACGACGCTCAACCTCTAGTTGTGTTTAATTCTCTTAACTGGAAGCGATCGCAGATGGTAACTATCGAAAGCTCTAAATCTGGAGTATGTGATAGCGAGGGAAATATAATGCGATCGCAATTAATCAAAGACAATCAATTAATTTTCTTAGCTGAAGATATTCCATCTATAGGCTATCGTTTATTCTGGCTGTGTCCTAATAATGATTCTTTGGCAAGTAAAGCTTCACAACAGCATGATTATGTTCTAGAAAATCAATATTTAAAAGTAATTGTCAACTCTGATACTGGCGATTTAGATAGTATTTATGACCGAATAAATAATCGAGAAATACTTAGAGATTCAGGTAATACAATCCAAGCTTTTGAAGATCGAGGGCAATACTGGGACGCTTGGAATATTGACCCAGAATATGAACAAAATCAATTGCCTGAGACAGAATTAGAATCGATTGAATGGATAAATAATGAATTAATAAAAAGTATTAGAGTAGTAAAGAAATTAAATAACTCAAAATTTATTCAAGACTATATTTTAGAACCAGATTCATCTGTTTTAAAAATAAATAATACGGTTGATTGGCAAGAAACTCATGTAATGGTTAAAGTTGCTTTCCCTTTGAATATAACTAGTGATTACGTTACTTATGAAATACCCTGTGGAGCAATAAAAAGAACTACCCAACCCAAGACAGCAGAAGAAAAAGCAAAATGGGAAGTATCTGCATTAAATTGGGCAGACTTAACTGATAACGATAGTAAATATGGCGTAAGCTTGCTCAACGACTGTAAACATGGTTATGATGCCAAACCAGATCTATTGCGCTTAACTTTATTACGTTCTTCTATCTGGCCAGATCCTCAAAGCGATCGAGGTACTCATCACTTTACCTATGCTATTTACCCTCATGTAAATGACTGGAAAAAAGCAAGAACGGTACAAAAAGGCTATGAATTAAATACGCCGTTGCAGACAATAATTCTAGATCAAAAGAGCTTTAATAATCCACAAAATAAAAATTTATCTCCTATAAACGAGCTATTAGATTTATCGGCAGATAATTTAATTTTAATGGCGTTTAAGTTAGCTTGCGATCAACAACCAATTATGCGCTGTTATGAAGCTCATGGAGAGGAAACCAAGCTAATTATTAGCAATAATCTAGATTTATCGATTGATAGTTTCATTAATTGCCTAGAAGAAAAACAAGACGTTAGCAACATACGTAATTATAAAATTAAACCATATCAAATTGTATCTTGGAAATTTAGAGTTTAACGAAGCCGTTTATAATAACAATTTTAATATTTACTTAAACTTAAATATAGCGATTCTCAAATCAATGAGGTACATTGGCTAAGTTTTGGAAAAAAGTGCAAAACCTTTCCCCTTTCCACTTTTGCCTTTTCCCTTTAACCAGACACAACTAAGATGTATCTCGTAAATAAGAGAAACGCTATAATATTAAAAGTCGGTTTCAAACCTCGATTCAGCAACGCCTTTCAAGTTACCCTAAGATTTCTATCAGCTTTTTCATGCTTCTGATTGACGTTTATACACTCGCTGCTAACGTTTATATTTAACAGATCACAATACTGTTGAGCAATAATTTGAGGTATAAAGTTTTGCTTCATATAGACACGTCCAGCATGACCCATTTGTGCAGTCAATTCAGAATCATCAGCTAGTTTCATAATAAAATTTGCCAGATCTTCGCTGTGATCATTATTGAAGTACGCTCCACATTCAGCATTATCAATTAATTTACGCAGATAAGAATGAGGTTCACATATAGCCGCGATCGCTTTTCCTGCAGCCATAATGCCATATACTTTACTTGGGGCAACAACTCCTTCTAAACCAGGTGCGATCGTTACCAAAGCTAAATCACAGGCAGTTAAAGAATAGGGCAAGTTAGTTCTGTCTTGATATGGTAAGAAAATACAGTTGTTTAAGTTTAATTCGGCTACCGTTTGGCGGCATATTTCATGTTTAGTTCCCGCACCAATAAACACAAATTGTACTGGCTGGTCTTTGAGTAATTTTATTGCACCCAAAATTGTATCTAAATCATGACAAAGACCCAAGTTGCCAGAATATAAAACTGTAAATTTTTCATTTATTTTATGTTGTCCAGCAAACCAATTATTTTGTTTTGCCAGAGGTTTAATCCAGTCCGCATCCGCCCAATTATGAACAATAGAAACCTTTTCAGCCAGGCTGGGATGTTTGGCGACAATCCTTTTTTTCATGGTTTCACTTAGCACCACTATCTTTTTGCTTTTTCCCCAAACAATAGCATTGATCCTATTCCATAGTTTAGCAATAAAACTATTTTCTGAAATTAATTTTAACTCTATAACTGCGTCAGGATATAAATCGTAAACTAAGCAAACATAATCAATTTTAAATAGCAAATTAGCCAAATAACCAATGACTAAAAGAAAAGGTGGTGCGGTAGTTAATAAAATTACATCATTTTGACGAGCATTTTTTAATAAGTATAAAGCCGACCTAAAAGTGAATATTAGACCATTTAGTGTTTTTCCACGGATTCTTTGTGACCAAATTTTGGTAATTCTGGTACGTTGAATCTGAACATTATCTTTGATTTCCAAATTTGAAGCTTGCTTCTTTTCAAAAGCATACCCAGGTTGCCCTGTAAAAACTTTTACCTGGACATTTTTTTCTCCTAAATGTTTGGCTAACTCTTCAATTAATTGACCCGTAGCAGCATAATCTGGTGGATAATACTGCGTAATAATCAGGAGATTAAATTTTCTAGCTACTAATTTGCTTGTCTTAACTGTATTCCCAAAAGCTTGAGCAAATAGTTGTTTAGTTTTTTTAGACCAAAGTTTAGATATTTTACGCACTACGTTTATTGTTAATGACTGTTGGAATATGTCAAAAGAAATACTTATTTTATTATTCCCAAAACATTCCAATTTCTATCAGCCAAAAACAATATATTTACTTGAATACTTACAGGCTTGATGTTTTACAAAGTACGCCATCAAATTACATATTCATAAAATAATAAATAGCTGGATGAAATTAAATATAAAATGGTGGTTAAAATATATTCGTCTAATACAAATGAGTGATAATTGGCAAGCGTCGCCAGTAGAAAACAAAATCGGCATAAACTTTAAATACGATCAAACCCTTCGCCTAGCTCTAATTCATCCTTCCTATGCCAAGCAACTTAATGAGCCTGAAATTAATAATCAGCGTTTAGAATATCTCGGTGAAACGATTTTAAATTTAGTCGTAGCTGATTATCTTTTTAAGAACTTTTCCCATTTTCAAGTTGGTAAGCTCAAGGCGTTGCAGGATAAAATGATTGAAACAGAGAGGTTGACTACACTTTGGTACGATCTTCAGCTTGGGGAGGCATATCCATTTTTGGCTTTAACAGAAGAAAGACATCGTTTGAGGGTTAAACAAAATAATCCTTTTGAAAAGGGACTTAAGGCTTTAGTTGGCGCAATTTTTATTGATCGCGGTTTTTCTCAGACACGCAACTGGCTACACAAACGTTTGATTGTGCCAATGTTAAAAAAATATCTCAAACCAGAGTTAGAACATTCTGCCACCGACAAGCATTTACAGTTTTTAGGTGAAGCTTTACTACAAGGTGTAGCAATAGATTATCTGTATTGTCATATTCTTCAGGCAAATCCGACTAGGCTGAAACCGCTGACAAGAAAGATGACTTCTAAAGATAGTCAAAATAAGTACCTAAAGCAGATCTCAGAATCAGACTGGTCAAAAATTATGCCAGAAAAAGACAAACCTAAATCTTTTAAAGACTTGCTTGCCACAATGTACCTTTATTTAGATAGGGAAAATAGCAAGAGCAGCTTTCGTAAAACTAGTAGTTTCTTTGCCGAGAACTGCTTAGATGATGATGAAATTCTGGAAATGGCGATCGCTTTATTGCTCAAAGATGGTAAGCCTCAAAAATGGATTATCCATCAGGTAATGGGCTATCCCAGCAACAGATACAACGAGGGACGAGAAAAGTTTTACCAGTTAACAGGACAATCAGCAGAATCAAACTAATCTGTGACTTAAATTAATTATTTCGATAGTCTGGACAATCAATTGCTTGCTCGGTATTAGCAACATGAGGATTTACGGTGCATTTAAGACGATAATCTCCAGTAAAAAAACGGCATTTAGTGCAGGGAATCTGGTGCATTTCTTTAGCTCTGGCTACCGTATCCCTAACAAAACTTAGCAAACTCCAGGCAAAAAGTCCTAACACAGAACAAGCCCCAACAAAACGAAGCTGGAGCATTACTGGTTTGAATAAACTGGCAAAATGGACAGCGAATTGAAACACAGCTAATAGCAATCAATGAACTTAGTTTATTAAGTTCTTATTATTACATATATTAAATTGACAAATCTAACATTAGGTCAGGAAATATTAATCAAATTCGACTTTTGATAATTTGGAATATCTGCATAATTTCCTGCTTGTTGAAGGTTTTCAATAACGCCAATGCTGCGCCCTGGGGATCTTTTGGTATAGATACTGTACTGACCACAGCACCAGCAGTCCCCCCAGCCGATGCTGCTAGCTGCTGTAGATTTTTGCTAGGAACTAATTTATTTGTTTGACCAGAGTTTAAAAAGTCTCCTGCCTGCTTGATTTCCTTGATAACTACCTGGGCGATAGTGTTATAAGGATATTTTTTATTAGTGATTGCTGTTTGAGTTGTAGCTACCAACTTTTGCCAATTTGCTTCATTAGGTGCTAGTTCGCCCAGCTTTTTACAGGCAAGATGCAGTTTTTGTCTGCTTTCTGGGCTATCTGGCTGCTTAAACAATAGCAACATTTGTTTAAGGATTACGGTTACTTTTTGGCTAAGATCGGCATCTTCTGCTGAACTACCTGATAGTAACTGTTGAAGATATTGATCTAATAAAGCAAAATTAGATTCTGCCTGCTCTAAAATTTCTACAGCATCTCTATCGCTAAAATTGGCAGAGTTTTCTAGACGCTCAATTAGATCTTGAAGATGATCGTAGCCATTGAGGAAGAGTGTTTCTAGCTTTTGATCGACATCTACAGGATTGTCTTTAAGAATTTTAAAAGAATCTTCTAAACGGTGAGCAGTTTTTTGAATACTTGTATAACCCAGCATTGCAGCACCACCCTTAACTGAATGAGCAGCCCGAAACATTTCATTAACGGTTTCTGCATCTTTGACAGATGTTGCTAGCTGTAAAATGCCTTGCTCCAAGGTTTGCAAATGTTCTTTCGCTTCTTCGATAAAATATCCGAGAATCCTTTGCTGATTAGCTGTGTCCAAAGCTTCTGTCCCCCGTTTTTTGAACTTCGTAAAAGTGCATATATAAAGCAATATAAAGACAAGTTTATCCCAGACTACTTAAATTGGGTAGTTGATTTTCAATATCCAATGAAAATGAATCACGATTTAACCAAAATGAGCTAATTCCTGCGTTCTTTGCTCCTTGATAATCTTCAATCAGACTGTCTCCAATATGCCATGCTTGTTTAGCAGTAATGTAGTGTTTCTTTAAAGCAATTTCAAAAATATTCTGGTCGGGTTTTGCATATCCTACAACGGAAGAAATTGTCAGACTAGTAAAAAATTGCTCTAATTTAAGCAACCTTAGCACAGTAATTAAGCGAGTATCAAAATTAGATATAACTCCTAATTGAATGCCTTGCTGCTGCCAAAGCTGCAAAGTAGGAATCACATCGGAGAATACATACCAAGGTTCTTTAGTAGCAAAATATAAATATATATCCTGGAAAAAATTGGCAAAACTACTAAAATTTTCTAGTACACCAATCTGTGCAAATGTAATCTGAATTACATTTTTCCACCAAGCAAATTCCTGTTGCTTAATTGACTCTAATTCAGTGGCGGAAAATGCTAAGGGAGGAGCAGATTTAAAGCTGTTAAGAAAAGCACTATTGAGTAATTTGGCATCTACTTTTACTCCATATTTGAGGGCGTATTCTTGATATATTTCGCCAACGCTGCTTTTGAGATCGAATAGTGTTCCCATAGCATCTAAAAAGATCACGTTTGGTAAATTTTGGGTTGATAATGAGAGTGTCATGAGCAACGGTTGATTTGGCTAGGGAATAAGAATCCAATAAAATTTTAAATTTAAATGTTGGTGCGTTAGGCTTACGTTAAAGGCACTCTACACAGTCTGTACTTTTTTCTAATTAATGATACGCCCTAATTTAGATACGCTTGAACTTGTTGCTGTATTTCTTGAGTTAAATTATTAATTGTTTGTTGGCGAGAAGAATCATGGTTTATATTTTGATAATATTTTTTAAGATTAATTGGTGTACCAGTTTTAACAACTGCCTGACGTAATCCTTTGAGTTTAGGTCGATCTATATTAAATACTTCTCTTTCAAGACGATCTAAAGTAGCAAAAAACCTTTCTGGGGTAGGCTTGGCTGCTACGTAACCATCGTAAACAGCATCAAAATTGAGCAAGCGAACAGTAGTTTGATAAAGATGTTCGTAGTTTATCTGAGATTGTTTAGCTGTAGTATCATCTAAAGATCTTAAAATTGCCTGAACCTTATAAATCCTTTCTCGATTCGGTAACTCAGTTGCAGGTGTAATATCTAGTTTCTTTTCGCAGTAGTCTAGTAAATGCTTTCTCAGATATTCAATGCGTTGATTCCAGTCTGTTAAATCGACAGGAGTTACATTATATTCCGCTTCTAAATTGGCTAATACTTGAGCAGATATAGCTCTTAAGCGTAAATAAAAATCTTTGGCTGGCTGGATGGATAAAGCTGCTTCCAAACCGCCTAGAGATTCGGCAATTTGGGCATTTGTAGCCTGGGGATAAGTATATTTTAAGCTTACAGGTACTAAATAAAAATTGGGTATATCTGCTTCTTGTTTGATTAGCTTTTCCATCGCCTTAAAAGATAGCTCAATTGCTCCTGTGCGAAAGGGAATTACGGTATCATTTTGATAGGAGCAACCGCCTTCTGGAAAAATCACCAGCTTAGATCCAGGCTGCTGAAGTATCTCCAAAGTTTGCCTGATGCTAGAGCGATCGCCAACTCCGCGCCGAATTGAATAAACTCCTACTTTGGGCATTAGCTTGCCAATTAAGCCTTGAAAGGCTTCGTAAGCGACAATATAGTGAAAAAGCTGCCCTAAACGTGCAGACAAAAGAAATACTACCAGTCCATCATCTAGATTAGAATGATTTGGCAGATAAACTACTCGCTGATGAGAAATTGCTTTTAATTGAGCCACGTCGCGATCGCCAATTACGAATTTTATTTTGTAGCCAAAGTAAGCCACAAGATAGAAAACACTTTGGATTAAACGCGTAAATAGAGGATTTAACTGGGGCGGTATGAATTTTGCATCAGACATGGGGATATCTTTTTACTATAGCTATTATTCCCTACCTATAAATTGCCACAGTATATCAAGATGACAATAGTTCAACTAGAGGTTGAGTAATCCAGTTTAGTCCGACCGTTAGCTGATGTTTTAAAGTTGGTAAACGATAGAGATAGATTAAGCGACGGGCTATATAAGCCATTGAACCATCAAATTTTATGCCCAAACCGCTGATCGTGGCGTTATCTACTCCCAAAGTCATCATTTCACCTAAAGGCTGATAGCGAAAAGATAACAAGGGACGGTTAGTAGCAGATGCCCACAAATTCCAGGCACAATAGTCAGACTGTTGAAAAGCTACCTGTGCCGTAGCGGGGACTGATATGCCCTCAGTATCGTAGCAGTCAGCCACATCACCGATCGCATAGATATCATCTCTACCCTTGACTAACAGGTTGGGTTCAATTTTAAGCAGCCCTTTTTCGTTTTGTTCTAAAGGAAGTTTAGTAATTAACTCCGAAATCTGGCTACCAACTGTCCACAATACCAAATCTACGGGTATGACATCAGTTTGCCCTTTATATTCAAGAGATATGCTGTCAGCCTCAACCTGTGCTACCTCTGTTTCTAAATCCTGCCAAATATGATTTTCTGTCAAGGCTTTGATGGCAGTTTCACGATTGAAATCAGAACTGTCTTTGAGTATCCGTTCTCCTCTTTCTATAATGCGAATTCTGCCTTTTTCACCTAAACGGGCTGCTAGCTTACAAGCTAACTCTACCCCGCTATAACCACCGCCAACTACTGCCACTCTAATTTTATCGGGGTTAGCTTCTTCTAGTAATCTTAGTTCTTCCTGTAAACGATAGGCATCGTTTAAAGAACGAAACGGGAGAGCGTGTTCCTTTGCCCCTGATACAATGTCTACAGGAGTTTTGCCACCTGTGGACAAAACCAATTTATCGTAATCGATTGTTAGATCGTCATCGACAGTGACTTTTTGGGCTTCAACATCAATATCGGTAACGCTACCCTGCTGAAAGATCACCCCTGTATTTGCCAAAATTTCAGCAAAGGGTGGTGCTATTTCCCAACTTTGCATTTCTTCGGTGATCAGTTCATACAACAGGGGAGAAAACAAAAAGCGATCGCTTTTATCAATCAGAGTAATTTCTGGCTTGGTTCCGTTTTGCCAAGGGAATTCACTCAGCCTCAAAGCAGTATATAAACCCCCAAATCCACCACCAACGATACAAATACGCGATTTTTCGCTCATAAGATTACTTAGCTTAAGCCAACAAGCTAATTATTTTGGTTAACTTATGTTGATTCTAGCGACTTTAGAAGACTTTTGATCTTGAACTAAATAATAAGATTCAAGATAGCGCGATCGCCAAGCAAATATCTGCTAAGTTAATTAATAGTTCTTAGAACATTATAATTTATGAATTCAGATCGAAAATTTGCTTTATTAGTTCTGGGTATTCCTTTAATCGGCTTAGTCTACTGTGGTTTAGGATTAGGAATTATGAGTTCTAGCATGACCATTAGAACCCATCCTGTAGCTTCTGGAGCAATTTTTATTCTGTTACCGTTTGGTATTGCTGCTTTTACTTGGATTTCCGCTTCAGCTAAAGCCTATAAAAAGTAATATTAACCGATGTTACGCACTCATCGATTTTAGGGACTTGGGGACTTGGGGACTTGGCGATCTCGGCAAGACCGAAGGTTCTCCCAGTCACCCAGTCACCCAGTCACCTCGTCACCCCGTCACAGCAGTTAGATTAAATACGTAACGTCAGATATTGATAGTCAGATATCATTGTTAATACGGGTAAATTAACAGAGATTTGGTCATGGCGATGTTATTTAGTAAGTTTTTTCCAGGCATTAAAGACAAATGGCAGCCAATCATCAAACAGTTAGAAACTGTAGTCGGTAAAGACGGGGTAGTACGTCGCAAAGAAGAGTTATTGACCTATGAATGCGATGGTCTAGCTAGCTATCGTCAGCGTCCAGCCTTGGTAGTTTTACCCCGCACCACAGAAGAAGTGGCAGCAGCAGTTAAAGTTTGTCATGACAATAATTTACCCTGGGTTGCCAGAGGTGCAGGGACAGGTTTGTCTGGAGGAGCATTACCCGCCCCAGACTGTGTATTAATCGTCACCGCCAGAATGAATCGCATTCTGCATCAAGATTTAGATAATCACTATATTACGGTTCAGCCAGGAGTAATCAACAACTGGGTAACTCAGGCAGTTAGTGGTGCAGGTTTTTATTATGCTCCCGATCCTTCTAGCCAGATTATTTGTTCTATTGGCGGTAATGTGGCAGAAAATTCTGGAGGCGTTCACTGTCTTAAATATGGTGTAACAACTAATCATGTATTGGGTTTAAAAATCGTTACTACCGATGGTTCAATTATTGACGTTGGCGGTATTGTCCCTGAAATGCCTGGATATGATTTAACTGGCTTGTTTGTTGGCTCAGAAGGCACATTAGGCATTGCTACCGAGGTAACTCTGCGCATCCTTAAACGTCCAGAATCTGTATGTGTAGTGCTGGCAAACTTTCCCACTGTGGAAGATTCTGGTGCAGCCGTAGCTGATATTATTAGTTCGGGTATTATTCCTGCGGGCATGGAAATTATGGATAATTTGAGTATCAATGCCGTAGAAGATATTGTAGCTACTGGTTGTTATGACCGTGATGCTCAGGCGGTTTTGCTGATCGAGTTAGATGGTTTAAAAGTAGAGGTAAAAGCCTACAAGCAAAAAGTAGAGGCAATTTGCCAGCAGAATAATGCTACTGGGATCACTACTGCTAATGATATTGACACTAGGGCTAAACTCTGGAAGGGTAGAAAGGCTGCTTTTGCTGCTGCTGGACATATAAGTCCTGACTATTTTGTCCAGGATGGGGTGATTCCTCGGACTAAGCTTGCCGAAGTCTTAGCAGAAATAAATGCTTTAGGCGATCGCTATGGCTATAAAATTGCTAATGTCTTTCATGCTGGAGATGGCAACCTTCACCCTCTAATTCTCTACGACAATTCTGTGCCAGGAGCATTTGCAACAGTAGAAGAAATTGGCGGAGAGATATTGAAGCTATGTGTTGATGCGGGAGGCAGTTTATCGGGAGAGCATGGTATCGGTGCAGATAAGAATTGCTATATGCCCTATATGTTTAATGCTACTGACTTAGAAACAATGCAGTATATTCGCGCTGCTTTAAACGAAAAGGGATTAGCTAATCCAGGCAAGATTTTTCCCACACCTCGCAGTTGTGGAGAAGCAGCTAATGCTAAAAAAGCACAATTTACCAATGCTGAACTTTATTGATAGTGTTAGCTGTCTTTACAAGGGAATCTTAGCAATTCGGTTGATCCATTCTTCTGTTGTGGTTACTGACCAAATTAAAATCAATTCTTCAATAATAGTTTCTAAAGCTGTCTTCTGGGAGACAATCAGCACAACTGAACTTTGTCTACCGACTATGAATTCTGCAAATTCAGTCGGCATTGTTCTACGATCGTGGGTCACTAAAATACGCTGCTGCTTAGCTGATAGATCCAATACTTCTGCATCTTGTAGTCCTTCTAAATTTGCTTCAGTAGCGGTTTGAAAGTTGATGTTGGGCTGTCGGCGGATAACTCCTGTCACGATCGCTTGATTTAGATCGGCATCAGCTTGAAATTGAACGCTTGCCATTATGCTTACCGTGCTGACTCCCTGGCAGCAATTAACTTTTGATGTAAAGAAGGAGCATCTATCTGTAAGGGCTGTGGCATGGCATCAAAGGCCTGCTCCTCTAATATCAGGTAAGCATCGATATCAGAACGGTTAGCTAGGTAAAATGTGATTGCTCCGTATACCTTTTCTAGATCGAGTAAAGGATATGCTTGAGCAATGCTTTCAGGAGGTAGACCTTTGCGGAAAGCATAAACAATAGAGTCCAAAGAAATTCGAGTACCAATAATCCAGTACCCTTGTTTTTTGAACTCTACATATGGTTTTGTTGCGACGACAGTCATAGAATTAATCTAGGATGTATCCCTCGATTGTACCAAATGTATAGAAAAGGGATTAGCAAATCCAGGCAAGATTTTTCCGACTCCTCGCAGTTGTGGAGAAGCCGCTAATGCTAAAAAAGCACAGCAGTTTACCAATGCTGAACTTTATTAATAGTGTTGCTGCCCAACGGCTCAAATCAGTGGCAGCAGATGTTTTTAGCTCAGCACTCAGAGCTTTTGTCTGTCCGCTGCATTTGATTTGTTATGCTGCGCTCATTCACGCGCTGGCACTACTTCGCGTGATGCCAGAAAACCAAGGACAATTGCCACCAAAAGCAATGCTGGAATATCTCCGACGAGGTGTCCACGTTCCGCAGGGTCAATCACTGTGTGTACTGCCATGATCAGCCCGTGGACTACACTCGACCAGACGGTGAACCAGATTAAACTGAGATGCGCTTCTGGTTTGCGGGAAGCCCATAGCAAAAAGGCACCGAGCGTCGCATAAATGCCAACGATCATCTGTGCATCTTCGTATTGCTCCGGTTGCCATACCCAGCCCGATGACCAGACTTTCATCAATGGATAGATAAGAAGAAATGCAATTCCAACGACAACAAGGGCAATTCGTAAGTAGCGAGGTTGCTCATCCATTACTCCAACCTTCCATTATTTTTCAGGATAGTTTTTACCAATAGAATGCCTATTCCTAAATATTATTCTTGCTAGTGACACTTTAACTTTGGAGTGTTACGAATCTTCATGCACCTCATAGTTTAAAGCTGATTCGATACCGAATTGTCCTATCAAAAAAACAAAGCACCATTTCACTCATAGCCTCACAGTACTTCGATGCTGAGAACAACAGTTAACTTTATGACTGCGCCCTCACCGATAACTGAGCAGCATACACTACTTATTATAAGGCTGTCAGCTTGTCATGCCTTGAGGTAGGAACACTTTTGGCATCCGTTTCAATTGCTCCAAATACACGCTCAATCAAACTTTGCTTTTCGCCAATAGGAGTAACGTAGCTTAAAGCTTCTACAACAGATTCTCGCCCTAAACGCCGATGAATGATCCAAGCAGCAAGATATTGAGATGATAAACGCTCACCAGCGGTCGCAATACTGCCTTTTGAAATAAAAAGTTGATCAATTACCTGCGCGCCAGACTCAACCAAGCTGGGACGAGTCACTAAATCGGTGCAAATGGGAGTATTTTCGACCAATTTTAAGACGCTTCATAAGAAGACTATAATTCAAGTAATTAATTTTGAATTTAATTGTTGTATATATTAAATTCTATACATTGTTTAAACGAACATTAGAGCGATCGCGCACTTCTTGAATTACTGCTTACTGAAACTCTCCCCGCATTACGGTTACTGCTTGTCCCTGGAGAAAAACGCGATCGCCTCCGTCATAGTGAACTTTAACTACTCCGCCACGACTTGAGGCTTGATAAGCCAAAAAGTCATCCTTTTGCAGGCGATCGCGCCAATAAGGAGCAAGGCAACAATGAGCAGCACCAGTTACAGGATCTTCATCTATGCCTAGTCCAGGGGCAAAAAATCGAGAAACAAAGTCGTATTCTGAGTTTTCGGCTGCCAAACTTGTGACAATAACGTTAGATATCGGCAATTGTTTTAAGAGGGCAAAATTAGGTTTTAGCTGTTCTAGCTGCTTAGAAGACTGAATTTCTACCAGATATCCTAAAGAATTATAAGCAAAGGTTTTAATCCCTACTCCCAAAGCATCTTGTAGCTTAGTAATGGGGGGAATATCTTGCGATCGATTAGCTGGAAAATTTAATTCAATCCAATTTTCCTGATATTTGGCTGTCAACAAGCCACTTTTGGTCTGAAAACCGATCGCTTGTCCTGTAGAAGCATAACCTTCTGTCCAAAGCACGTGGGCGCAAGCAAGAGTTGCGTGACCACATAAAGGAACTTCTGTGGTGGGGGTAAACCAGCGCAATATGTAGTGCCGATCTTGTCTAAGCAAAAAGGCTGTTTCTGATAGATTCATTTCTTGAGCTACTAACTGCATCCACTGCTCATCTCGCTCGGATTCAAGCACGCACACAGCAGCAGGATTTCCTTGAAAAATCCGATCGGTAAAAGCATCTACCTGAATTATTGTCTGTTTCATTGAATTATGCCAAGTATTGGCTAAGAAGTCGTAAATTTGTCTGGTAGATATTAGGTCAAAGAAAAAATAGTTTAACTTTGTTCTAGAAAAGCTTAAAATTCATACAATAGTAAGTAAAGAATACATACAAACTAAACTGATGAAGTCTAACAATACATCTTGCCTACTGTCTTTTCTGGGATTAAGTATCGCCACTAGCCCTTTTATTTTCAGTATTTTGACTTTGTATCTATTAACTGAATTTATGACCGAATTGGGCAAAGCTAGTGAAGAAATATTTCGCTCAGAACGTTTGCCTCTGTTAAATTTCCCTAACTTTGACAATAAATAGATAAACTCAGTTTTGATTATAAAGTAGTGTAAGCTAGAAGTTATATTTAAGCTTGATTGCGGTGGTATACTTGCCAGGACTACCGCCTCAATATAATAATCTGAGATATTGTCAGTCAAATTTTTTTTCAATCAAGATTCAAGATTTTGTTTAACCAAAGAATAGAGCTATTGCCACGGTGATGACAAATATAGCCATTTTGGAACGCTAAATCTTGAACAATTACAATTGTTACCAAATTCACGACATACATACGCCAAGCAGAGGTCTTTATGAGTTCGGTTGTTCAATCTTCCATAGCCAACCAAGAAAAAGAAAGGGTACTTGCTGCTTCTTATCTGCTGTTGCATCATCGACAAAAGTTAATTGAGGATCTTTGGAAGTCTGTACTGCGTTCTGAATGTGGTCAGGAAATGCTCGATCTGCTGCAAAAAATGCGATCGCTTTCTTCTGCCGAAGGGCAAGTAACAGAGACATTTCCCCAATCGACAGTGCCACAGTTAATCGAGAAGCTAAGTTTAAATGACGCTATTGGTGCAGCTAGAGCATTTGCCCTTTATTTTCAGTTGACTAATATAGTTGAACAACACTATGAATCTAGAGAACAAAAACAGGCTCGTCGTGCTACCCATAAACTATCCTCATCTAACCACAATGGTAATGGTTCTAAAGCCGACAAGACGGCTACAGCCATAACTCAACCTCAAATAGAGCAGCTTGAAGGCAACTGGGTTGAACCGACTATATCTAGCAGTAACCAAGCAGGTTTATTTCACTGGCTTTTCCCTTATCTTAAAGAGATTAATATGCCACCTCTAATGCTACAGAGGTTATTAGATCAGCTAGATATTCGTCTGGTGTTTACGGCTCACCCTACCGAAATTGTGCGCCATACCATTCGCAAAAAGCAACGACGTATATCTCACCTTTTAGAGCAGTTGGATGCTGCCGAAGAAGTAATGCGGGAAGTTGGACTAGCTGACTCTTGGGAGGCTAACGAAGCTACAGGTCAGTTGACAGAAGAAATTCGCCTTTGGTGGCGTACAGACGAGCTACATCAGTTTAAGCCCAAAGTATTAGACGAAGTAGATTACTCGCTGCACTATTTTCAAGAAGTCTTGTTTGACGTGATACCTCAATTGGCAACTCGCCTCAAACAGTCTTTAGCAGACTCTTTTCCTGGTTTAGTTGCTCCCACTCATAACTTTTGCTATTTCGGCTCTTGGGTAGGTTCAGACCGCGATGGCAACCCTTTTGTTACCCCGCAAGTAACCTGGGAAACTGCCTGTTACCAAAGAAGTATCGTCATTGAGAAATATCTTAAGTCTATCGAGCAACTGCGAGAGCTACTAAGTCTTTCTCTGCACTGGAGCGATGTTAGACAAGAGCTTTTGGACTCTTTAGAACAAGATCATCAGCAAATGTCTGGAATCTATGAAGAATTAGCAATTCGTTATCGTCAAGAACCCTATCGTCTAAAGCTGGCATATATTGCTCAAAGGCTTAAAAACACCTGGGAGCGGAATCAAGCCTTGTCCTCTGTGGCGGGTAGACAGGCAATCTCAGAAATTAATACCGATAATATTTACGCTTCGGGAGCAGAATTTGTCGCCGAGCTAAAATTGATGCAGAGTAGCCTGGCTGCAACTAGTTTACAGTGTCGTGAGCTAGATAATTTGATTTGCCAAGCAGAAGTATATGGCTTTACTTTGGTAGAGCTAGATTTTCGTCAAGATTCATCTCGGCATTCAGAAGCGATCGCCGAAATAACTGCCTATTTACAGGTTCTTCCCAGACCCTACGAAGACCTGTCTGAGGCAGATAAAACTGCCTGGCTAATTCAGGAATTAAAAACCCGCAGACCATTAATTCCTGCGGAAATGCCATTTTCTGAAACTGCTTGTGAAACCATTGAAACCTTTAGAATGTTACGTTTGCTCCAGCAGGAATTTGGGCAGGGTATATGTCAGACATACATTATTAGCATGACTAATTTTGTGAGTGATGTTTTAGAAGTACTGTTGCTCTCTCAAGAAGCAGGACTATACGATCCTGTTACCTGTAATACAAGCGTCAGAATTGTGCCTCTTTTTGAGACGGTAGAAGATCTTAAACGCGCGCCTGAGGTAATGGAGGAGTTATTTAGGCTACCTTTCTATCGTGCTGCTCTTTCTGGTGGATACAGTTGCGTATCGGCAGCTAAAGATAAAAATAATTTGCAACAAGTCACCCTAAAGCCCAACGATCTCCAGGAAGTGATGTTAGGGTACTCTGACAGCAATAAGGATTCAGGCTTCTTAAGCAGTAATTGGGAGATTCATAAGGCGCAACGAGCATTACAGCAAGTTGCCTCCGAATTTGGTATTTCGCTGCGGATTTTTCATGGTCGTGGAGGCTCAGTTGGTCGTGGTGGAGGCCCTGCTTATTCGGCGATTTTGGCGCAGCCAACGGATACTATTAAGGGCAGAATTAAAATTACCGAACAGGGAGAGGTATTAGCATCCAAATATTCATTGCCTGAATTGGCTCTGTATCATTTAGAAACTATGACTACGGCGGTGATCCAATCAAGTTTACTAGGGAGTGGATTTGATCGCGTTGAGCCTTGGAATCAAATCATGGAAGAACTATCCGCGCGATCGCGTACTGTATACAAAGCTTTAATTTACGAGAATCCAGATTTTGTTGATTTCTTTCATTCTGTTACCCCAGTAGACGTAATTAGCCAGCTACAGATTGGCTCTCGTCCCTCTAAACGTCCTGGCAAGGGAAATGATCCAAATAAGAAAAAAGATATGAGTAGTCTTCGGGCTATTCCCTGGGTATTTAGCTGGACTCAAAGCCGATTTTTATTACCTGCTTGGTATGGAGTTGGTTCGGCTTTACAAGGATTTTTAGACCAAGAGCCAGAAAAAAATCTCGATCTGCTCAAATACTTCTATGTCAAATGGCCCTTTTTTAGAGTACTGATTTCCAAAGTTGAAATGACCTTAGCCAAAGTCGATCTGCAAATAGCCGAACATTATGTCAATGAACTATCTCAGCCAGAAGATTTAGAGCGTTTTCACAAGCTATTTACGCAAATTGCTCAGGAATATTATTTAACCAGAGATTTAATTCTTAAAATTAATGGTCAAATGAAACTGCTAGACGGCGATCCTGAACTACAAAGATCGGTTCAGTTGCGTAACGGTACTATTATTCCCTTGGGCTTTTTGCAGGTGGCTTTAATCAAGCGTTTACGTCAGCATGATAAGTCTCAGGCACTTCACTTCCGCTTTAGTAAAGAAGAACTATTGCGGGGAGCTATGTTAACTATTAACGGCATTGCTGCGGGAATGCGAAATACAGGTTAAGAAGTAAGAGGTAAGAGATAAAAAGGCCTACTTCGCTTTGTAAATACTATAGTTATCCTAAGCGACGGCTGCGCTCTGCCAAAGATTGGGAATTAGCTTTCGGATAACAAAAGCCTCAACAACTTGCTCCGTCTTTACGAGTCGCCAAACCTTAGTGTAGGCGGTGCGCTTTCTCATTTGGATGCAGAGTTTTGTCTTGGCAAACTCCATTGGAAAAAACAGCGATCGCCCTGTTGTTCGATAATTTTTACACCTAAACCATGATAAAACTTTAGTCCGCGAATATTTCTATTATCCGCCGTCCAGGCTAAATGAGTACAATTGTTTTTATGAGCAATTTGCTGTAGTTCGCTCATTAATAAACTTCCTGCACCCTTGCTTCTCATGTTTTGCTCGACATACAAATCGTCTAACCAAATACTAGGTTGTCCTGTAAAAGAAGAATATCTAAATCCATATAGCGCAAATCCAATTGTATTTTGCTCAATTTCGGCAAACAGAACATAAGCAAAGGGATTATTGCGAAAAATTGTTTTGCGTATCTTGTCGTCAGAAGTTTCAATTACTCCTGAATAAGCCCCAATACCGCGATCAAACTCGGCTTTTGTTTGAATAAATTTATAAATTAGGGATGCTTCATCAGGAATAGCAAATCTAACTTTAATCACACTACTGTCCAAAATATTACAATTATTCTTGTTAAGAAAATTACCAGGATAGCCGTTTTTCGCCAGCAAATAAAAAAGAATTAATCGGCTTTAGTGAAGCACCTCATCCCTCTTTTACCCTAGACAGCAAAATTAGATATGTTTATTAAAGATTCTTAAACTGATAACCCTATATTTTAAAGACAATGGATCCTCTCAAATATTTCCTGCCCCAGGTATGGTTTGCTATTCTGGCATTATTCTTATTTCTCTACGTGATGCTTGATGGTTTCGATCTTGGGGTAGGAATACTTTCTATAACTGCATCTAACGAAGAACGTCGAGGCATATTAATGACTAGCTTGGGCAATATTTGGGATGCTAACGAAACTTGGTTAGTTTTGATGGGAGGGGCTTTATTTGGGGCGTTTCCCTTAGCTTATGGCACAATTCTTCAAGCTTTGTATATTCCCATTATGATCATGATTTTTGGCTTGATTTTTCGCGCGGTGGCGTTTGAATTTCGCGAACACTCCGAAACAAAGTTTCTCTGGAATATAGCTTTTGGTGGCGGTAGTTTTTTGGCTGCGATCGGTCAGGGATTTGCCTTGGGAGCAATTTTACAGGGTATTGCCGTAGATAGTGCTGGTCATTTTATTGGCGGGACTTGGGACTGGTTGAGTTTGCGATCGCTTTTAGTAGCTTTAACTCTAATACAAGGTTATGTGTTAATAGGCTCAACCTATTTAATCTTAAAAACTGAAGGTGAACTACAAACCACCCATTACTGGACTGCCAGAATTTCAGCGGTAACTACTTTTGTCGGTGCAGTATATTTAACTATCACTACCCCCATTTTTTCTGAAAATGTTAGAACCAAGCTTTTTGAAGCACCATTAGTTTATATTTTTGCTCTAATTCCCTTGTTAGGAGCATTATTAATCTTTTTACTCTTGAAAAGTCTTTATTCAGAACAGGAAAGATTGCCTTTTGTTTGGACTCTATTGCTGTTCTTTATCTCATTCCTCGGATTAGGATTAGTTGTCTTCCCCTATATTATTCCTACCCAAATTACAATCTACCAGGCTGCTGCCAGTCCTAGTTCGTTAGTATTTATGATTATTTTTGTCGGTTTTTTGATCCCAATTATGTTGGCTTACAATATCTATAACTATGTTGTTTTTCGTGGTAAGGTAATCGATCTTAATTAACTGCAGGTTTGCTTATTGAGTTTTTCTTTCATTTTTAGGCTAGTTTGGATAACATTCTTGTACTTTTTTTCGCTTAAATCCACGTAAATTGAATTTGTGGTCTAGAATCTTAATAAAAATAGATAATTATAAAGTTTTATTAAGAGAGGACTAAAGTATGTACGTCGTGCAGATTGCCTCCGAATGCGCTCCTGTAATCAAAGCTGGCGGTTTAGGAGATGTCGTTTATGGGCTAAGTAGAGAATTAGAAAATCGCGGTAACTGCGTCGAGCTAATTCTACCGATGTATGACTGCATGAGATACGACCATATTTGGGGTTTACATGAAGCGTACAAAGATTTAGGCGTGCCTTGGTATGATGGCGAAATCAAATGTGATGTCTTTTGTGGTTGGGTACATGGCAGATTATGTTTTTTCATCCAACCCAAAAGTCAAGATCAATTTTTTAATCGCGGTTATGTCTACGGTGGCGAAGATGATCCCATGCGCTTTGCTTTCTTTAGTAAAGCAGCTATGGAATTTTTGCTCAAGAGCAATAAACGTCCTGATATTATTCATTGTCATGATTGGCAAACTGGATTGATCCCCGTAATGCTATATGAAATGTATCAGTATCACGGGATGGAACGCCAAAGAGTTTGTTACACCATCCACAACTTTAGACATCAGGGCAATTGTGGCAACGAAATCTTAGAAGCCACAGGTTTAAATAGACCAGATCACTATTTCCACTACGATCGCCTAAGAGATAATTTTAATCCCTTTGCCTTAAACTTAATGAAAGGCGGGATTGTGTATTCCAATTATATAAACACCGTTTCTCCCCACCATGCTTGGGAAGCACGCTTTACGGATGTGGGCTATGGCTTAGGTCATACTCTGGAAATTCATCAAAGTAAATTTAGTGGCATCTTGAACGGAATAGATTATAAGCTATGGAATCCTAAGTTAGATGAGCTTATTCCCTGCCAATACGATGTAGATAGCTTGGCAGATAAAGCTAAAAATACCAAAGCCTTGAGAGAGCGACTATTTTTACAAGATGGCGATAAGCCTGTAATTGCTTATATTGGTCGCTTAGACGATCAAAAAGGCGTACATTTGGTACATCATGCCATTTACTATGCCCTACAGCATAATGCTCAGTTTATCTTACTTGGTTCGGGAACTTCAGCAGAGGTAAACAATCGCTTCCTCCATGAGAAATATTTCCTCAATGACAATCCTGACGTACATCTAGAAATTGGTTTTAATGAAGAATTGTCTCACTTAATTTATGCAGGGGCAAATATGATGGTTGTTCCTAGTAACTTTGAACCCTGTGGATTAACGCAATTAATCAGTCTTAAATATGGCACTGTGCCAATTGTGCGGGGTGTTGGAGGTTTACTGAGTACTGTTTTTGACCGCGATCACGATTCAGATCATGCTCCAGAAAAACGCAATGGCTATGTCTTTTATCAGATGGACAACCATGCACTAGAATCAGCTATGGAAAGAGCGATCGGCCTGTATTACGATTATCCCAAAGAATTTGAGCAGTTAGTCCAGCAGGGCATGGAATGCGACTATTCTTGGAAGAATGCTGGAGCGCAATACCTTAATATCTATGATTCTATTCGTTATCAATGTGAATAAGAAATAGAAAGTAGGGTGGGCAAACTTCGGTTTTAACTCAATACATTACTGAAAAACAGTTTTGCCCACTCTATAAGATTGTTTTCAATAAATTTCATTCCTATATTACCTTGCATATCACAGTCGAACAAAAGCGATCGCTTTTGCTACCGTAAAATTGATTCAATTCGCGAAAATCAAGTTGATTAGTGACGACCTTTGCTACAATACGGTATTTTCTACCTAGGGATTTCACACACAAAATCAACAACTTATGCAACAAGATAATAGAAAGCCTCGGAGAATATTGATTACAGGGGGAGCAGGTTTTATTGGCTCTAATTTTGTCCATCATTGGTGCAACAGTTACCAAGGCGATCGCGTCGTGGTTTTAGATGCCTTAACCTATGCGGGGAATCAAGCTAATTTAGCGAGTTTAGAAAACAATTCTGATTTAAGGTTTGTCCAGGGAAATATATGCGATCGCTCTTTGATCGATCATCTTTTAGAGTCAGAAGATATTGATACTGTGGCGCACTTGGCAGCCGAATCTCATGTAGATCGCTCGATCATTGGTCCTGGAGCATTTGTGCAAACCAACGTGGTGGGAACTTTTACCCTCTTAGAAGCTTTTCGCCAACGCTGGAACAAAAGAGAGCAACCACAGAATGACCGTTTTCTCCATGTTTCTACTGATGAAGTTTATGGCAGCTTAGACGCTAATGATCCTGCCTTTACCGAAACTACGCCCTATACTCCTAACAGTCCCTATTCGGCTTCTAAAGCGGGAAGCGATCATTTGGCAAGGGCATATTTCCATACCTACGGAATGCCGACGATGATTACTAACTGCTCTAATAATTATGGTCCTTATCATTTTCCAGAAAAGTTGATCCCTTTAATGTGCATTAATATCCTCTTGGGTAAACCTCTACCTGTGTATGGTGATGGGCAAAATATTCGCGACTGGCTTTATGTAGAAGATCACTGTCGGGCTTTAGATGTGGTAATTCACAAAGGTCAACCAGGAGAAACCTACAACGTTGGGGGAAATAACGAAGTCAAAAACATTGATTTGGTAGAGCAGCTATGCAGCCTAATGGATGAGCTTGCACCAGATTTGCCCATTACTCCTGCTAAAAATCTGATTACCTTTGTCAAAGATCGTGCAGGACATGACCGTCGTTATGCCATTGATGCCAGCAAAATTAAACGGGAACTAGGCTGGACTCCTCAAGAAACCGTTGAAGCAGGTTTGCGCCGTACTGTGGAATGGTATTTAGCTAATCGCGATTGGTGGCAACCTTTGTTAAGCGACGAATACAAAAATTATTACGACCAGGTGTACGCAGAACCAAATCTAAATTAAGTATTTAGATTGATTACACTAGTGGGCAAAAACAAGTTTTGATGTTAGATTCAGCGGTGTTATCTTCACCATTTCTTGTTTGTCCCTCTTAGTTTGAGTGTAAGAGTGGTTTACTTCCCTCTCTCTGTTGGGATAAGTCTTTTGGCAATATTACTTCGCTTAATTAAGATGGGGAGGCTGACCGCTGATGAATTTTTGATTTAAATTTGCTGTGGGTAATCAGCGTTAATCTGCTGCGTTGATTAGTTAAGGTATATTTCCAAAATTCTTACCGCGGAAGGCGGTCAAGCGCAGGCCCCGCCTTGCAAAGGCGGGGAACGCTTGACGACTGAAGATTGCAAATCGACTTTTCTTTTTACTAATAACGCAAATGATCCAGATAGATGAGGCTCAAGTTTGTTTAAATCAAGCGAAGATTTATTGGCAAAAGCAAGAGTGGCAATTAACAATCCAAGCCTGTGCTGAAGCACTTGTCTTAAATCAAAAACTAACGGACGCTCATAAGTTAATGGGTGATGCCCTCCAAAAAATAGGCAAAATCAAAGAAGCTCTGGGCTATTATCTTCAAGCAATCTCTATTGAGCCAAATTTTGCTGAAGTCTATGCCAATCTAGGCTCTCTTTACGCTAAACAAAAACAATGGTCACAAGCTATTGTCCATTATCAAAAAGCAATTCAGGTTAAACCTGAACTGGTTGGCGTATACCGACAGCTAGCAAAGGTATATCAAAAGCTACAGCAATCTGAAAAAGCCCAAGTTTATTTAACTCAAGCTGATGAAATAGAGAAAAAGTCAGCCAAAGTTTTGTCTTCTAGTTTAGAACGCCAGCAATCTTCCACAAGTATTATAGATTCAGTTCAATCCTTAGATAAATATTTACGTCAGGGGCAACTATTAAAGCAACAGGGAAAATTTCAGCCTGCTTTAGAACAGTATTTCCAGGCAGCCAAACTCGACCCACGCGTCAATACGTATCGAGAAATCGTTGCTCTTTGTGAGCAATTAGAGCTATGGTCAGAAGCAGCCAAATATTGTCAGGTAATTTTAAAACTAACTAGTTCTGCTGGTATAAAAGTTTCTCAACCTGATCCTCAAGCTGTTCTTACACTAGTACAAACTAATCAACAATCTTCTAAATCCTTTGCCGAAGAAGCCGAACATCACTACAGTTTAGGCACTCTGTATACTAAAAAAGGAGAATGGTCAGCAGCAGTTGAATCTTACCAAAAAGCGATCGCCTTAAATCCCAAAATGGCGAAGGCATATCGCGATTTAGCCCGCGCCCAAACTCAGCTTGGAGACAAGAAACAGTCTGCCGAACATTTATTAAAGGCTATTTCTTTGGACAATGAAAATGTCAGTGCTGCTGAGTATTTAGAGTTAGGCACAAACCTTGTCAGTTGGGGCAAGCAATCCTCAGCCCTGACCTGCTATCGTCGTGCAATCGCCAAGCAGCCCGATCTGATAGCTGCCTATTTGGGTTTGGGAGAATTATTAGTGCAGATGGGAGCTAGACCAGAGGCGATCGCCTGCTACGTTGAGGGTTTAAAATACGGACAGAATGATCCCAAACTGTACTATCGTTTAGGTAGTCTTTATCGGTTGCAATCACAGTGGTCACAGGCTACTCTTTGCTATCAAAGAGCAACTCAATACGATCCCAACAATAATGCAGCCTTTCATCAGCTAGGAGAGGTTTTAACTCACCAAGAACTATGGTCAGAGGCTATTGTCGCTTATCGTCAGGCAATTAGGCTCGATCCTGATTTTTCCTGGTCATACAATAATTTGGGCTATGCTCTAATTCAATTGTCACATTGGTCAGAAGCTATTCCTATCTATCAACAGGCAATTAAACTTAATCCCCAATTTCCTTGGTCGTACTATAATCTGGCTGAAGCTCACGGCAAACTCAATCAGTGGGATCGGGCGGTGGACTTCTACCAGCAGGCAGCTAAAATTAAGCCAGATCTGCCTAAGATTCAGCTACAGTTAGGGGACGCGCTGTTTCGCCGTAGCCAACAGGATCGAGAGGTGGCATTAAAACATTTTCAGCTAGCTATTAAACAAAATCCTGATGATCCTGAAGTTTACCATCATGCCCTAGCAATTGATAAAACTAATCTAAATTTTTATTTAAAACTGGGGGATATTTTAGTACAGTCAGGAGAAATAGATCGGGCAATCGTTACTTATCAGATGGCTTTGCAAATTCAGCCAAAAAACGGTGCAGCAATGGCGCGTTTACAGGAGATTTTGCTGAAGCGACCCAACTGCAATGTCGGGCAATATATTAGCAATGTATCGACTGCTGTAAAAGTTGATGAATATAGTCAGTCAGATTTAAAGTCCTTGGGGGCAGAATTACAGCAAATTCTGCCCCATAGTAACGATCCTCAAGTTTCAATTATCATTCCTGTTTACAATCAGCTAAATTATACTCTAGACTGTTTAAAAGCGATCGCCACTAATGTCCATAAGTCTACGGCGATCGAGATTATCGTCGTCAATGATTGTTCTACCGATGATACAAGAAGTATCTTAGAGCCAATTTCGGCAATTAACCTAGTTAACAATCAGTCCAATCAAGGCTTTATCTATTCCTGTAATCAAGGAGCATTATTAGCCAAAGGTAAATATCTTTATTTCCTCAATAACGATACGCAAATCAAGCCTAACTGCATTGAAAGCCTGATGGAAGTTTTAGACCAAGATAATCAAGTTGGTGCAGTAGGTTCAAAATTAATTTATGCTCAAGGTGCTTTACAGGAAGCAGGAGGAATTATATGGCAAGATGCCTCAGGCTGGAACTATGGTAGACAAGATAACCCAAATGCCCCTGAATATAATTATCTGCGTCCTGTAGACTACTGTTCGGCAGCAAGCCTAATGGTTAGGACAGAGATTTTTGAGCGTCTTCAGGGTTTTGAACAGGATTTTGCCCCTGCTTACTATGAAGATACGGATCTTTGTTTTGCTATTCGCCATCAACTAGGGCTTAAGGTAATGTATCAACCTCAGTCAGAGGTAATCCATTACGAGGGAATTAGTTCTGGCACTTCTACCGCTGGTGGCACAAAAAAATATCAGCTAGTCAATGGAGTTAAATTTCAGCAAAAGTGGCAAAATGTTCTCAACAGCGGTCAATATTTAGCAAATACTGGCATTGCCAATGTTCCTTTAGCCAGCAGAAAATATTTGGGCAACAAAACTATTTTAGTTATTGATAGCTATATGCCCTGCTACGACAAGGAGTCTGGTTCTCGTCGTTTGTTTGAACTGCTAAAAATCTTTAAATCTCTCAATTTTCACGTAATTTTTGCTGCGGATAATGGCTATAAAGCTGAACCATACACCTCAGTTATCGAGAATTTACAAATAGAAGTTCTTTATACTCAACAGGGTTACGGCAAGACTATCGAGCAGCAAATAAATGAACGGCTGTCTTTGATTGATGTGGCTTGGATTTGCCGTCCCGAACTAAATGAAAAGTATACATCATTAATTAAATCAAAACAGTCAATTAAAGTTATTTATGACACTATTGACTTACACTATTTACGCTTAAAAAGAGCCTGGGAATTATCGGCACAACAAAGCCCTGAGTCAGAAAAGAACTGGCAGCGGATGCAAGCTACAGAATTACGCCTGGCTTCGCAGGCAGATTTAACTGTTACCGTCACTCCAACAGAACAAGAAATATTACAGGCACAGCTTGAACCAAAGAAAACAGCATCTATAGATAAAGTAGCCGTCGTGCCTAATATTCATTTTCCCTATCAAGGAGATATTCCTGGTTTTCATGAACGCTCAGGAATATTGTTTATCGGTAGCTATAATCATCCTCCCAATGTTGATGCAGTTTTATGGTTATGCCAAAAGATCATGCCTCTGGTATGGCAAAAACAGCCTAATATTAAAGTAACTTTACTCGGCAGTAACGTAACACCTGAAGTTAAAGCTCTAGCAGGGGATAAAATCACGGTGACTGGATATGTAGATGACGTTAGCCTTTATTTTTTAAGCCATAAGCTATCAGTTTCCCCGCTTCGGTATGGAGCAGGAATGAAAGGTAAAATAGGTCAGAGCTTAGAATATAGTTTGCCCGTAGTTGCGACTGAGATTGGCACCGAAGGCATGAATCTTCAGCCTGAAGAGCATATTCTAGAAGCTAACAGTACTGAAGACTTTGCTCAACAAATTTTGCGTCTCTATAACGATGTAAATCTTTGGAATAGCTTGTCTTTTAATTCTTGTCAAGCGATCGCACCTTATATCCCAGAAACAGTCAAACAAAGCATTAACAAATTGATGCAGGAATTAATTGAATACTAAAGCCAAAGTCTAAAGATAAAACGTTCATCTACAGTTAATTAACCTTATCTTTTTAGACCAAAAAAGAGTATACAAATTAGACAATAATTGATAAAAGTATTGTCAATTTTGAACATTGGAGTATACTTCAACAATATTTTGATGGTATTTTATTTATTAATTATTACGAAGTATATTTGTATATTTTAAAAAAACTCAGGTATTTAAAAAAATAAAATCTTATACTTTTTAGCATTTATTAATAAACATATTCAAATATAAAACTATTTAAAACCATGAAAAATATTCTATTCGGTAGTTTGATTTTGTCACTAGCCAGTGTTGTCAGTATTCCAGCAACAGCAGCAGAAATAACTCCATCTAATTTAGTTTTTCAAGGTTATCAAGGACGACTTGCTAGCGAAGAAATACCTGGTTATGCTCCTTTTCTTCAAGCAGTTTATTTAGGAAAAATTGATGCCGAAACTTTAATTAAGGGAGCGGTATCTCAAGGAAAACTTGATACAGACATGGCTAACAATGACGGTTATATACGCCAAGTTGAGTCTGCTTTATTTTTATTAAGAGCTAATGGTAGCAGCCGTTAAGCTGCCAAGTCCTTTGCTCCCTCTGCCCTCTGCCTTCGTTCAATACTTCCGCGCACAGTTGCGGCTACCTCTAAAAAAGAAAAGACTATGCTTCGACTCTGGCTTTTTCTAAAGCAGCTTTTAAACTTGCTTCATCTGATTTTGAGAGAGAAGTTTGTAGCAGTTTTCCGCCATAGGGGCGCAGTTCCTCTAAAACTTTGTCGGGAGTAGCTTTGCGTACCAAGAGAAATAAAGCCGATGTATTTGGTTCTATGGTTTTGCCTAAATCTTTGATAAAGTCGTCGTCAACCCCAATATCAGTTAAGGCACCGCTCAAAGCCCCAGTAGCCAGTCCTACGGTAACTCCTAAGAGAGGATGGAGAAATAGAAGTCCAATTAGCGAACCCCAAAAACCACCGCTGATCGCACCTGATGTAACCAAGTCATAGGACTGTTTTACTTGGACCTTTCCTTTTTCGTTTTTAATAACGACTACGGCATCATCTAAATCGACTAAATGCTCTTTTTGCATTTGTCCTAACTTGTGTAGCACTTCATCGGCTTTTAGTTCGTTATCGAAACCAACTACGATTAGTTCGCTCATAATTCTATCTCTCCTTTCTTTCACATAATAGGGCAATAAAAGACAAGATATTTAATCTTCAATTGGATTATATTGCTATTAGTTGGAAATTGTACTAATCAAAGCCATCTAATAAGTAAACATATCTCAAAAATGCTGATAATTGAATTCAACTTTGAGACAATGTTTATCGATCGCAGCGTCAAAGTTAATGATCTGAAGATCCACTTGAATCTAAAATGAATCTAGAATTTGGTCGAGAAATTTGCGGGAACTTAAATGTAGCCGAACAGCGAGAATGGTTGGTAACTAATCGCATTGGTGGTTATGCCTCTGGTACTGTATCGGGACTATTGACTAGAAGCTACCATGGCTTACTGCTAGCTGCGCTTGAGCCACCTTCTGGCATAACTTTATTACTAGCTAAACTCGACGAAACTGTCGTCTATGACAATAATTATTACCCTCTGCATACTAATCGCTGGGTGAATAATGTAATCTCTCCTCACGGTTATCAATATCTAGAAAGATTTTATTTAGAAGGGACGACACCTGTATGGATTTATGCTTGCGCCGACGCAAAGCTCGAAAAGCGAATCTGGATGCAGCAGGGAGAAAACACGACCTATGTTCATTACAAAATGCTGCGAGGTACTTTACCTTTGTCTCTTTCTCTCAAAGCTTTAGTTAACTATCGCGATCGCCATAGTAGTACTAGTAATAGCGATCGCCATTTTGAAATTGTCGATCACCAGCAGGGTATCAGAGTTAAAGCATCAGCAGATGCTACGAATCTATATTTGTCTGGAGTGAAAGAGCAAGAAATAGTAAGTTGGCAGATCAACCACGAATGGTACAAAAATTTTGCTTTGGCAATAGAAAAATACCGAGGCTTGAATAGTATTGAAGATCATTTATATGCAGGGAACTGTAGCGTTACTCTCAAGCTAGGAGAGTCGATAACAATTGCAGCTAGTACTGAAGAGAATAGCAGACAGCAGGACGACAAGACAGGAAAACTAGAGGACAAAGAGTTAATCGACCTTTTTTCTAGACATCAGCGTAAAACTATACCTAGTTGGATTGAACAATTAGTCTTAGCAGCGAACCAGTTTATTGTTAATCGCCCTTTAGCAGATGGTTCTCAAGGTAAAACCATTATTGCGGGGTATCCCTGGTTTGCAGACTGGGGAAGGGATACGATGATTAGCCTACCAGGATTAACCCTGACTACAGGTCGTTTTGAAATAGCTAAAGTTATCTTGCGTACTTTTGCCAAATATATTGACCAAGGAATGTTGCCTAATGTATTTCCCGACCGAGGAGAAACTCCTGAATACAATACCGTTGATGCAACTCTATGGTATTTTGAAGCAATTAGAGATTACTACGCTCATACTCAAGATAAACAGCTATTAATCGAGCTTTTTCCTGCTTTAGCTGAGATTATTGACTGGCATCGTCGCGGAACTCGCTACAACATTCATCTCGATGCCGATGGCTTAATTTACGCAGGAGAAACAGGGGTTCAGTTAACCTGGATGGATGCCAAAGTAGATGATTGGGTAGTTACACCCCGTATTGGTAAACCTATAGAGGTAAATGCTCTATGGTATAACGCTTTAATTATTATGTCCCAGTTTGCTGGCTATCTCAATAAGTCACAAACAGAATATAAAGAAATGGCTGACAAAACCAGAGAAGGCTTCAAACGTTTCTGGAATCAAAATAAGCAATACTGCTATGACGTATTAGATACCCCTGATGGTAATGACGATGCCCTACGTCCTAATCAGATTTTCGCCGTCTCGTTACCTGTAATTAATTTGGGCGCAAGATCTGCGCCCCTACTGGATGCTCAACAACAAAAACAAGTGGTAGATATTGTTGCTCAACGTTTATTAACTTCTTTTGGATTGCGATCGCTTTGTCAAGATCATCCTGATTATGTGGGCATTTATGGTGGCGATCGCTATAAACGAGATGGGGCATACCATCAGGGAACTACCTGGGGTTGGTTAATTGGACATTTTGTCCAGGCTCATTTGCGAGTATACGACAATCCTCAACTAGCTGGTAGTTTTATTAAACCAATGGCAGATCATTTATCAGATGGTTGTTTGGGAAGCATTAGTGAAATCTTTGATGGAGATGCGCCTTTTGTGCCTAGAGGTGCATTTGCTCAGGCTTGGAGTGTAGCCGAAGTATTACGTGGGTGGCAATTGGTAAATATTGCAGCACGTTAATTAGCCCTCTGTCAAGATAATACCGTTACCCCTGGTAGTAAAATTTTTTCAACTAATCTGGCAGTGGTCAAATCAAACATCATCGAATTATAAGCTCGAACAGATAGCGTTGTCTAAGATTTTTGAGTTGCCAAATATCGCTCGATCAGCAAAATTGCCACAATATCATCAACAGGACGAGGAGGAACTCTTAAACCTTGGGGAACGAGACGCTGTAAACCTTTAGAGGGATACATTGTCCAGTAGCGATCACGAGCCTCCAGGGTACTATTTTTCTCATTTACCGTCACTAAAGGAATTTTTTCTCTCAAACCAGATTCAATTTTTTCACCCCAGCTTTTCGAGGTTGTGCCATCTCCCATAACAATCAAGTCAATAGTAAACTGAATAGATAACTCTTTAATTTTGGCGATCGCGCTATCCGAATTTATCACCTGATGAAAGATTACTTTTTGCTTACTATCCATCACCGCCAACCCGCACTTATCCCTACCAGGATCTAAACCCAATATTGTGGGTTTGCAGAATACCAAATCATTGTTAATTGTTAATTGTTTATTGTCCATTGTTTCAAGTGCTTAAAACAATTTTGCCGTCGCGTATGACTACAAAATTTAGCTTTAGTGGTCCTGCGGTATAAGTATTTTCTGCTGCTACAGCTTTAATTTCATTGATAGGTATTTCTGCCGTAATTACTTTGTTCATAAAGTTAACAATACTTTCTACCTGGTTATCGCCTATTTCTATTTCCCCTAATGTTCCCGCTCTTTGAGCGCGAAATTTAGATACTGCCAGCAACCAATTAAGCCTTTCCTGTAGTTCTTGGCGTGTGATGTTACTAGAATCAATAGATACTGTGGCTATTTCTTCTCCTCCAGCAAATACTTGTTTATTAAGTGCTAAGTCGGCAAAAACTCTCACTTTTTTTTCCCCTTGGACATAATTACCAGCCGAGATAATTCTCAAAACATAATCTTGACCATCTTTAATTTGTTCTTCTAACTGTTTTACCTGAGAACTAGTAATTTCCACTATGCGCTGTTGTGGGTTAGTGCCGTTAAATTGAGTTGCCTTGAGTGCATTGCTGTTAGCTTGCCTCAATAAACTATCAATCGCTGATTTTGTAGCTTTGGGATCGACAATTCTCACTACAGCCGAAGATAATACCTGACCTTTGACAACGGCAATTCTGTTCTCTCGTAATTCCTGATAAGACTGCTCTAAGGCTGCCACGTTACGAGATAAATAATCTAGCTCCGATTGTAACTGCTCTAGTCTTTGAGTTCTCAATTTTAAACTCACTTCAGCGGTGGCGATCGCTTCATCTAACTTAGCAATAGAGCGATCGCGCTCTTGCACTTGGGTTTGGAGAATTTGCTGCTGTCCTTCTAGTGATTGCAGACGTTTTTCTTTTTGCGTCAGAACTCGATCTTGCTGCTTAATTTTCTGTTCTCGCTCTTGCAGTTGACTCTGTAATTCTTGACTTTGCTGCTGTATTTGACTAAGCTGCCGTTGTCGCTTTGCTCTTTCTGCTAGAAGACTATCTAACTCCTGCCTTAGTTGTTTAGCTTGCTCAGAAGTCTTTTTTAACTGTTGTTTCGACTGAGCGAAATTTTGGTTAATGGCATCGAGATTGTCAACGGCTGCGATTTGCTCATTTTTGACTTGTGCTAGCTGCTGTTGCACCGCTACTTTTTCTTGCCGAGCCTGTTCTAACTCTCCTTTAATCTGGCGTTTTTCTTTGAGAATATTATCTAGATCAAAAATTCCTGTACGCAAAGATTTGCTTAAGCTAAACAAAATACCCAAAGTGAGAGCAGAAATTAGCATTCCCGTAACCCAGGTAATAACCATCGCCGTTTGGCGAGGACGGAGATTAAACAATCTAAGCCTGGCTTTGCCAATCTTTGTTCCCAAGCGATCGCCAGATACTGCAACAATACCGCCCAAAAGAAAAATTGCTGCAATTAAAATGTAGCCACTCGTCATTAGAAATGATTAAAAATAAATTTTCAGTTGACAATTTAACCTTTTTAACCGAGATGGCTTGAACATCATTAGGCAAACTGCTGACTCAATGCTACAGGATTATACACGGTAATTTTTTTCTTATGAATGGAAACCATTTCTTTATCCCGCAGGTCGCCTAAAAGCCTAGTCACCGTAACTCTTGTAGAACCAATTGCTTCGGCGATCGCTTGATGAGACAGTTTTAGATCAATTTTAATGCCTTCTTCGGTTGGCATACCAAAGTCACGACATAATATTAGCAAGAAGCTAACCAAACGCGAACCCATATCCCGATGAGCCAAGGTTTCGATCATCATCTCTGTCTGTAAAATGCGAGAAGATAATCCCTTTAACATTAGCAAAGATAATTCAGGATTTTCTTGCAGAGCTTTTTCTACCTGTTCAATGGGGGCAGACAAAAGTTCGACGGGGGTAAACGCTACCGAATGATAAAAGCGATCGCTTTTTTGTCCTGTAATTAAAGAAAGTACGCCAAACACGGTATTCTCTTTGAGTAAAGCTACTGTGATTTCTTCTCCTGCTTCATATACACGGGATAGCTTAACCGCACCTTTGAGTAAAAAATATACTCTTTCGGCTGGATCACCTGGGAAAAAAATAGTTTTGCCACGTTCAAAACTTTCCACGATGGGAGGAAAAGAACCGCGACCAAGTTTACGAAAGACTGATGATAAGGGCTGATGTTGTGTCAAAGGAAGTTCCATATAACCTAAAGTTAAGCTAGAGATACTTTATTGATAAATTATGCTATACAACTCTATATTCTCATACTCTAAACCTAAATTTTTTTCTTACTTTTAATAGATGCAATTAAATTTACTTCCCCAGGCAGTTGTAGGATAGATAATGGCAACTGAAATTGGAAAACGACCGTGCTAGATTTAACTGGAAAAAATGCTTTTGTTACAGGAATAGCTAACAATCGTTCTATTGCTTGGGGTATTGCCCAGCAGCTACATAAAGCTGGTGCTAACATAGGCGTTAATTATCTTCCCGATGAACGAGGACGCTTTGAAAAAAAAGTGCGAGATTTGGTTGAGCCAATTAATCCCAGCATTATTCTTCCCTGTAACGTGCAGGATGATGAATTACTCGACTCCATGTTTGCTGCGATCGCTGAAAAATGGGGCAAACTAGATATCTTGGTTCATTGTCTGGCTTTTGCCGAAAAAGAAGATTTGACAGGGGATTTTTCTGCCACTTCTAGAGCGGGTTTTGCTAAAGCTCTAGATATCAGTAGTTATTCTCTTAATTCCCTAGCGGTTAGAGCAAAACCATTAATGAGCGAAGGAGGTAGTATTGTTACTCTTTCTTATTTGGGGGGAGTCAAAGTTATTCCTAACTACAATGTTATGGGAGTAGCCAAGTCTGCCTTAGAAATGAGCGTGCGCTACTTAGCTGCTGAATTAGGGCAAGATAACATTCGCGTCAATGCTATTTCGGCAGGCCCTATTCGTACCTTGGCTTCATCGGCTGTAGGAGGCATTTTAGATATGATTCGCCACGTAGAAGAAACCGCTCCTTTACGTCGAACCGTAACCCAAACCGAAGTAGGTAATACCGCAGCATTTTTGTGTAGCGATCTTGCTAGTGGCATTACAGGTCAAGTTATCTATGTTGATTCTGGATATGAAATCATGGGAATGTAATTTTTTTTAGCTTTTAGCTTTTAGCTCTTAGCTATTAACCTCCTTCGGTTCATAATTAAAATAAACTGTATATCAAGGAGTAATAATGCAACTTAGCGATCGCCAATCCCCACCAGATAATCATTCTCTAAGCTTGGGTAGAACAGCATCTGTAAGTCGTACCACAGGGGAAACAGATGTTCAGGTCGAGTTAAACATAGATGGCACAGGCAAATGTCATGCCGATACAGGCATTCCTTTTCTCGACCATATGCTGAACCAAATTTCTGCCCATGGTTTAATCGATCTCAACGTCAAAGCCACTGGAGATATCGAGATTGACGATCACCATACTAATGAAGACGTAGGCATTACTTTAGGCATGGCTTTAGCTAAAGCTTTAGGCGATCGCCAAGGCATTGTCCGTTTTGGTCATTTCGTTGCTCCCCTAGATGAAGCTTTGGTACAGGTAGCCCTAGATTTTTCAGGCAGACCACACCTTAGCTACGGTTTAGAAATTCCTACCCAAAGAGTCGGCACTTATGATACTCAGTTGATTAGAGAGTTTTTTGTAGCAGTGGTCAATCATTCGCAAATGACCCTCCATATCCGCCAGATCGACGGTATTAATTCGCACCACATTATTGAAGCGACTTTTAAGGCTTTTGCCCGTGCAGTGCGCATGGCGACTGAACCCGATCCTCGCCGTGGTGGGACGATTCCTAGTTCCAAGGGAGTTTTGTAACATTGAACAGTTATCAATAAACATTGAACATCGTAGTCTGGGCAAAAAATAGTTTTACATTTTATTTATCATTGAGCTTTTATTGCCCACCAAATAGCAATCTTCAACATTGAACAATGAACAATGAACAGTTATCAATAAACATTGAACATTGTAGGGTGGGCAAAAAATAGTTTTACATTTTATCTATCATTAAGCTTTTATTGCCCACCAAATAGCAATCAGTAATTATGGAAATAGCAATATCTAGTGATTGGATCAAAGTTCCCAATCAAGAGTTAGAAATAGATGCCTATTTAGCAATACCCGAAGCATCAGGTACTTATGCTGCTGTAGTAGTGATTCAAGAAATTTTTGGTGTAAACGAACATATTCGGGATGTTACTAGAAGATTAGCCAGAGAAGGATATGTAGCGATCGCACCTACTATTTATCAGCGTCAAGCACCAGAATTTGAGGCTGGCTATACAGACGAGGACATGAAGCTGGGCAGAAAATATAAAGAGCAAACTCAAGCCAGTGAATTATTAAGCGATGTACAGGCTACAATTAACTATCTTTATAGTTTACCTGAAGTGAAACGCTCAGGAGTAGGCACAATTGGCTTTTGCTTTGGCGGTCATGTTGTCTACTTAGCAGCTACCCTCAAAGATGTGGCAGCGACAGCTTCTTTTTATGGCGCACAAATTGCCACCTGGTGTCCTGGAGAAGACGAACCAACTATAAATAGAACTAAGGATATTAAAGGCACAGTCTACGCCTTCTTTGGCACAGAAGATCCCTTGATTCCCAATGAACAAACAGAGCAAATAGAGGCAGAGTTAAAAAAACAAAATATTCCCCATCAGCTATTTCGTTATGCAGGGGCAACTCACGGGTTTATGTGCGATTGCCGTGACAGCTATAGTCCTGATGCAGCTAAAGATGCTTGGAAAAAAGTGCTAGACTTGTTTAGCCAAAAGCTATAAGTAGTTTACAATTTACTCAGTTTCGTTTGTCAGATCGACATTCTATCCTATCCCGCTTATTGTGGGATATGCTTTTAGGCAATGGGGAGTTTGAACTCCTATCCGTTAATATTTACCATTCACTTTATTATGTCTGATTCAACTTCTGCCCCTAAGTCTGCTCAAGCTTTCTCTATGGAAGATTTTGAGAATGCTCTCCAGGAATATGACTATGAATTTTCTAAAGGACAAAAAGTGCAGGGTACGGTAGTTCAAATTACTTCGGAAGGGGCGTATGTTGATATTGGTGGCAAGTCTCCTGCCTTTGTACCTACTAACGAGGCTGCTTTAGGGTTTGTAGATAATTTGGCAGAGGTTTTACCCGTTGGTGAAACCAAAGAATTTTTGATTATTCGTGAACAAGACTCTGAAGGACAAGTTACTCTCTCTGTTCGCCAGATGGCGTTAGATCGAGCTTGGGCAGAAATCAAAGAAATGGCAGAGACTGGTAAGTCAACTCAAATAAGGGTTACAGGAGCTAATAAAGGCGGTGTAACAGGGGAAGTTATGGGTCTTAGGGCATTTATCCCGCGATCGCACCTACAACAGCGAGATAACTTAGACTCACTTACGGGACAACTTCTTACCGCTACTTTTCTAGAAGTAAACCAAGAAAATAGAAAGCTGGTTTTATCTCAGCGAGATGCAATGCGCGCTGTGGCAATGAACAACATTATCGAAGGTGCATTAATGCCAGGTAGGATAGTTAATATTAAGCCCTACGGTGTCTTTGTCGATCTCGAAGGGGCAACAGGCTTATTACACATCAAAGAAATTAGTGGCGCGCGGATTGAATCTTTAGATAAAGTCTTTGAAGTGGGACAAGAAATCAAAGTAATCATCAAGCAAATTGATGAGGTGCAAAATCGGATGTCTCTCTCTATTAAAGCTTTAGAAGGATATCCAGGGGAGAATACAGAAAAACTTGAGCAGGTAATGGCAAACGCTGAGGAAAGATGGGAAAAAGCGCAAAATCCTGAACCAGAACCAAAGGAAGCTAAACAAGAAGCCGCAAAAGAAACTAAACAAGAGTCCCAAACTCCTGAACCTCAACCACAAGAATCTGCACCAAAAGCTGAGTCTTAACTGCCCAGTACTAATTAGATGTCTTTCAAAAAATCTTTTTTGATTAAGGATGGACTTTCTGTGATTCCTCGATTAATATATTTGACGAAGGATTCTGGTTTTATGCGAGTAAGTGTTCTACTTGATTCAACGACAGCATAGTCGTCTTGTTCAATTGCATAAAAGATAATTTTATTGTCTTTCCAAACCCATAGTTCAGGAATACCAATATTTCTATAGCTTGATTTTAAGGTTTCAAGATCACCACTACTAAAAATTACCTCCACTACTAAGTCTGGCAAATCTTTATCGAAATTAAAAGCATAAGCAAGATCTGGTTCTCTTCCTGCCTGTCCCCATAGGTTTAATCTTGTCTGTCCAAAAGGAAAATCATCAAGATTATATTTTTCACAGTAAGCAATAATTAATCGGTCAATTACCGCAGCAATTCTTTCATGATTTCGCCCAGGGGACACAACCGTTATTTCTCCATTAAAATAAGAAACTCGATAACCTGGATATTCTTGAGACTCAAATCTTTGGTAATCCGACCAAGTTGCTCCAGTAATAGTTAGTATCTGATCTTGTTGGCTGAATTTATCGCGATTTATGGGTAAATTTGCCTTAATTAACATGATTGAAATGCTTGTTGGATGATCTTAATTTTACGCTAGGTGGCTTCCTAGTGTGAATAGCGATCGCCATAATCTAAAACTGTTAATCTTATCTTAACCGTCATATCAACTTTTTTTGATATGTTGATTGTAGGCTTTTCAAATGTTGGTCATGAGGACACAAAGCCATATTGCAATCAAAATTATTTTTATTTTAATGAGTAATTCTTCAAGTAAGTCCAATGCCATAAGGGCAGGGAGTCAGCTTAGTTTTTTTGAGAAGTATTTAACCTTGTGGGTAATAGCCTGCATTATGGGGGGAATTATTCTCGGCAAATTATTTCCTAGTATTGCCCAGACTTTAGATAATCTGAGCGTTTATAACGTTTCTCTGCCTATTGCCATCTGTCTCTTTTTCATGATGTATCCCATCATGGTCAAGATTGACTTTTCCCAGGCAGTGCAGGCAGCTAAGACTCCTAAACCCGTAATTCTGACTTTGGTAATTAACTGGCTGATTAAACCTTTTACCATGGTCGCTTTTGCCCAATTTTTCCTTGGTTGGCTATTTCGCCCTTTACTCAGTGCTACAGAAACTATTAGGGGGCTAGAAGTAGCTTTGGCCGATTCCTATATTGCAGGAGTAATCTTACTAGGAATTGCTCCTTGTACGGCGATGGTGTTGATGTGGGGCTATCTTTCTTATAGCAATCAGGGACACACTTTAGTGATGGTGGCGGTAAACTCTTTGGCAATGTTGTTTCTTTATGCACCTTTGGGTAAATGGCTACTGTCAGCAAATCATTTAACTGTTCCCTGGCAGACTATTGTTTTATCAGTGCTAATTTATGTTGGACTGCCTCTAATTGCAGGAATCTTGAGCCGTTATCTAATTTTTAAATACAAGGGCAGAAAGTGGTTTGAGACGCAGTTTTTAGAGTATCTTTCCCCAGTAGCGATCGCAGCTATGTTGATTACTTTGGTGTTACTCTTTGCCTTCAAAGGAGAGCTAATTTCTAATAACCCTTTGCATATACTGTTGATTGCCATTCCTTTGTTTTTACAAACTACCTTTATCTTTTTCATTACTTATGTGGCAGCCCTAAAACTAGGCTTAACTTACGAAGATGCTGCCCCTGCTGCCTTAATTGGTGCGAGTAATCATTTTGAAGTTGCGATCGCTACTGCCATAATTTTGTTTGGCTTAAATTCAGGCGCAGCCTTAGCAACCGTTGTCGGCGTATTGATTGAAGTTCCTGTAATGCTGATGCTGGTTGAGTTTTGCAAAAAAACTGCCTCTTGGTTTCCTAGAGAGCCAGAAAAAGCAACTTTGTTAGATCCTAGATGTTGTAAGTAGCAAGCAAATGTCAGATTTTAATCATCCACCGAGAATATTATTTTTATATGGCTCACTGCGAGAACGCTCCTATAGCCGTTTGGTAGCAGAAGAAGCAGCCAGAATTATTGCTGACATGGGCGCAGAAGTGAAATTTTACGATCCCCGTGAACTTCCCTTAAGAGGGCAGGTAGATGAAACTCACCCAAAAGTTCAGGAATTGCGAGGTCTAAGTCTTTGGTCTGAGGGTCAGGTTTGGTCTTCTCCTGAAATGCACGGTAACATTACAGGAATTTTGAAAAATCAAATTGATTGGATACCTTTAAATATCGGTTCGGTTCGTCCAACTCAAGGAAAAACTTTAGCTGTGATACAGGTTAGCGGAGGTTCACAGTCTTTTAATGCAGTCAATACTTTAAGAATTTCGTAATGGAAGAACTCTATAAGTTTACTCTCTTATTACGGGATCGGGTTGATTACCTTAGCGATCGCCACAGCGAAAGAAAAGCAAAAGCTATTAATAAATAAATAACAACTAAAATCAATGAAAAAAATAATGTTTGTCTGTCGTCATAATTCCTGTAGATCGCAGATGGCGGAAGGATTTGCTAGAACTTTAGGTAAGGGAAAAGTAGAAGTTGCTTCTTCGAGTTTAGAAGCCAGCCGTGTTCATCCCACTGCTATTAAAGTGATGTCTGAAGTTGGTATAGACATTAGTAACCAGACTTCTGATTCTTTAAATGACTTTGATGCTGATAACTACGATGCGGTAATTTCTATGTGTGGCTGTGGTACAACTTTACCTCCTGAGTGGGTTAAGCAAGAAGTATTTGAAGATTGGGGTTTGGACGATCCTGATGGACGACCCATAGAGACTTTTCAGCGCGTCAGGAACGAAATCGAGCAACGAGTGTCAAAGTTAATTGATTCGCTCGCATAAATTAATTATCTCAAACTTAAATACAGCAATACATTATGCTGAGTCGCAATTTGTTTACACTTTCGTTAACTAGAGCTAAGGAGCTGGCGTTGATTGTCGGCTCACAAAGAGCTATTGCGATCGCTGTTAAGCAAGTTAAGCAGCAGCAGAGATATACGAGGTTAAGGGAAAGGTTATAAGATAAAAGCAAAATTAAATCAACTCGTATGATTTTGAACGATGAACAGTGCTGTTACGAGTGACATCATCAAAAACAGTAATGAACAACTTTCAAGTCTTCTTTGGATATTTAATTTTAGAAATTTGGATCTAAAAATTCTCAACTTGTTATTTATTTTAGAGAGGAATATTTAATTATTTAAGTAATTGCATGAGTAAACTAATTAATATTTTAACGGGTGTAGGTATAGGTGCAGTGGGCGTAATCGCTGTCACTCAATCATTAGATTACTTAAATGACCAAAATCCTAAAATTTATACCGATTTGAATTCTCAGCAAGTAGATTATTTGCCTGATTCAAATAGAATATATCTCAAAAACAATCAAGCTTCCACTTTCAATCGAGCAATTAACCAAGCTAAAGAAATTCAACCAGATTCTCCTTTTTTTCAACAGGCGCAAGCTGACATTGCTCGTTGGAGTAAAGTGATTTTGGATATTGCTTATGGAAGAGCTAGTGAAGGAGATTTGTCAGGTGCGATCGCTGCTGCTAAACTTACGCCTCAAAATGATTCTTCGACTAAATTGATTGCTCAAAAAGCAACTGAAGCAGTTCAAATATGGCAATCAAGAGCGCGAAAACAGAATCTATACCAAAATTATTTGGCTCAAGCAAAAGCAAGCATCAAACCTGGGCAAGCCTCATCCTACAATAGAGCGATTGGTATATTACAGAAAATAAACTCAGGAGTCGAGCAATATTCAGAAGCTCAAGATCTTATTAAGCAATGGAACGAGCAAATATATCTTATTGCTAATCGTCGAGCTGCTAGCGGAAATTTAAAACAGGCAGCAGCAGCAGCAGCCTTACTATCAAGAAATTCTGCTTATTATCAAGAGGCAAAAAAATTGCAAACGAGTATGAAACTGACTCAATAGGCTAGTTTCATCTACATCAGCCGTCAATTATCTCGATGCTTATTTTTTTAATTAGTTTATCTGAGATTAGGTTTTACTCAACTAAAAAACGCTATAAAACGACTTTATTATTTTTTGATTTTTAGTCAATGCAGGAACTAGTTTTAAAGTATTGGTCGGCTTTAGCCGATTTGATCTAAAATTATTTTTCTGAGGACTTTTGCTAAAAATAAATACAAATGACAGATAAATCGCCGATTCCCGTAGTTGTTAATGGTGCTTTGGGTCAAATGGGCAGAGAGGTAATCAAAGCTGTATCTCAGGCTGAGGACATGATGTTAGTCGGCGCAGTAGATCTTAATCCTGATTGTTTAGGTCAAGATATAGGAGAAATCATTGGTGTCGGTGCGTTAGAAGTTCCTGTTTTGAATGATTTGCAGAGTGTTTTGGTCTTAGCCACTCAAGAAAAAGTACAGGGGGTAATGGTAGATTTTACCCACCCTGATAGTGTCTATGAAAATACTCGCAGCGCGATCGCCTATGGAGTTCGTCCAGTTGTGGGAACTACAGGTTTAACGGACAAACAATTACAAGATCTCACCGAATTCGCCGACAAAGCTAGTACAGGCACACTAATTATTCCTAATTTTTCCATTGGCATGGTGCTGCTTCAGCAAGCAGCCATTACCGCTTCTAAATATTTTAACCACGTAGAAATTATTGAACTGCATCACGATCGCAAAGCCGATGCCCCTAGTGGTACAGCTATCAAAACCGCTCAAATGATAGGGGAAATGGGCAAAGCTTACAATCCGCCCAAAGTTGAATCGAAAGAGACGATGGCTGGTGCTAGAGGTGGCACAGCAGACGGCAATATTCCCATTCATAGTATTCGTTTGCCTGGGTTGATTGCCCATCAAGAGGTATTATTTGGTTCGCCTGGTGAACTTTATACTCTACGTCATGATACCAGCGATCGCTCTTGCTATATGCCAGGGGTGTTACTGGCAATTCGCAAGGTGACTGAACTGGCTTCTTTGGTATATGGTTTAGAAAAAATAGTGTAGCGTTGATTTAGATCTAGTTAAAAATTCCTTATGCTTAAGCCCATAACCAGGGAAAAAATGGAACAGTTAATTCCCTTGATTGCTACAGGAGAACAATACAAATATTATTGGGGTAAATGGTCAGATGTCTTAAATCGGCTGCTAATTTCGGTGGTGGCAATAGTTGTAGTTTTGATTTTAGGCTTGCTACTGGGAGATCAGGGACAAGCCTTGATTTTGCTATTGGGTGGTGCTGCTTCTCTATATTGGTTATGGTGTCCCGTATATCAGGCAAGTTTGCGTAATTCTGCCAATCGACGCTTCAAATACGCTGGTTTCTGGCGTGGTAAAGTTCTGGATATTTTTTTGACGGAGGAATTAATTGGTGAAGAGGAAACAGTTAACCAAAGAGGTGAACTAGTAATTATTGAAAATCGCGAACGCTGGATAAATCTGATCCTGGGAGATAAAACAGGGTTTGAAGTCACAGTTCAAGCACCTTTACAGCGGATTTATAAAAGCATAAAACCTGGAGAAACCGTTGAGTTATTAGTGCTGTCCAATCAGCCAGATTTAGGACGTATCAATAAGATTTCTGATGCCTATATTCCCAGACAAAATCTTTGGGTAGGACAATATCCTTATATCCAAAGAGATGTTTTTACTGAGGTTAGCCGTCAGTTAGGCGGTGTAACCCCTAGAAGAGTAGATAAAAGAAACCGCAGCCGCAATATTAAACGTCGCGATCGCTAAAATAAATACTCATTACTTATTACTTATTACTTATTACTTATTTTGACCGTATGCCCGCCAAGTCAGATCGACTAAGCTATTTAAAATTGCCGAAGCTACTGTAGCATCACCTTTATAATTATCAACATAAATACGAGGAAAAGATGAACCTGAGAACTTTTTCCGCTCTGGTTTAATAAATATCGGTGCAGTTGCGATCGCTAAACTAGGATTAATTGTTTTACTCTCGATCAAATTTATTAAGGTTGTCAAAGCAATTTCACTTTGTCCGATGATAAAAATACCCTTGGGATGTTGTTTTGCTAGTGTTTCTAATCCAGAAGCGATTTTGCTGTTGGTAGTGGCACAGCAATAAACAGGATTATAAAAAGTTTTCTTGAGCTTAGGAACGATACTAACCTGAATTTCTGGAACATCCACCACAATTGGAGTAGATACTTTTAATGATGCTGCCCCTTTTGATAGTGCATCTTCAGAAAACTTCAATAAGGAAATATACTCAAAATCAGCAGTATGGTAAATAACCTGACGAATTATTTCATATTGGGCAGGTGAAATATTTTGGTTATTACCGTTAACTTGGCGATCGATAGCTGCCAAAGAAGAAGCTTCTGTAAAATGTGGATTCATTTGTTTTGAGTTAGTTTTCGCTCACAAATTTCTTCGTCGTCCAAACGAAGAAATTTACTGTAACGGTTGGTTAATACTTTAATCTAAAAAGTATTTTAAGTAGAATATTTTACTAGATTAGCTGAATTAAACCGCAAACAGCTAAACTTTATATTCAAACAGCTCTGCTAAATTACAAAATAAACGGGCTTCGCCCAGCTATTAGCTCTTAGCTCAATTAAATAGAGTCTTGGACTCTACCTAATTGAAGACAACCGTATAGGTTGGAGTCTTATACTCAATAACGCTTTTATCAGTTAAACCAAAACTAAAAGCTAAAGGCTAAAAGCTAAAAGCTTTTTGATAAATCAATCCTTTAGCTATTAATTATCAGGGCAACCCCAAAGCTAAAGATCGACAACTAACTATCTTAGAATAATTGCCATTCGCCACTACCTAATCTTTTTAGCTGATTCAGACGTTTATTCGTATAAAAATCATCTAGTTTAGACCAATTGTGAATTGCAGCAGCATTAATACTGATTGCCCAGTTCCATATATGAGCCATTTGAGTCAAAGCTTGCAAAGACAGCATTTCTGCCTCAGTAAGCTCTTGCACTGACTGGTATCCTTGAAAAAAGGCATCTCTTACCTGACAATTGATGCCCGCATTTAGAGAAACTTGTAAAAATTTAGCCAGATCGAAAATTCGCCACCCATAACCACACTGATCGAAATCAAATAGAGTTATCTGATTGTCCGCAGTAAAATGAACGTTGCCACTATGAGGATCGCCCCAGCAAACGCTCCAAAGAGGTGGCACTTGTTCAAGACAAGTTAACTTTTGCTTAATTTCATATATCGCCTTATTTAAGTAATGCAAATCGCTTACTCTGTGACGTAAATAAGGACTTATTACAGCTAGTGAATCATCTAGCAAGTAGTCAATATCTAGAGGCTTACGAGGGGTTGAGTTATGAAAGTGTAAAGATGTTTGATGTATTTTGCCTAAAGTTTGACCTAAAATTTTACTCTGATCTAAATTTAGATCTCCTTGAGGCACTTCTCCTGGAGCGTAGGGAAAAAGAGCAGCATAGCGATCGCCTTCAACGGCATGAACAGTGACGAAGAGCTTGTCATCTGTAGTCTTTAAAGGATTGGCAACAGGAATTTTATGCTCGTGGAGAAAATCAAGAAACTCAAGCTCAAATTGAATTTCCGACTGAGAACGCCAATGATGGTGAGAAATTTTGAGGATATAGGATTGATTTCTCGCGTCTATTAGATAGATGTCGCTTAAACCACGATTCCAAAATAAACACCGATCGACCGCTCCTAACTCATATCTAGCTAGCACTTCCTCTATCAAAGCTTCAGGAGAAAGAGTAGAGTAGATAGCTGGAAAAACACCCATCGCTACCATTAGGAATTATGCCTTTTACTGAGTATAAGTTGACCTATCCCCAGTAGTGGTTGATTCAGGAAACAAAAGATAAAAAGTATGCGCTTTTTATCTAGCTAAATTCCTGCCATACACCAAAACTTTGCGGACAGATATAAATAAGATTATCTGCTATCTGTCCTGATTTAAGTAGCCTTTGATACCAAAAGCTACAAATTAAGAGCAGCGCAAATTGCTTTAATGCACTCAGCAAATCACAGTCATCCCTATTATTCTATTTTTTGCTTCCTCATTCTCTACTGCGGTGTTTTTTGGAGTTCTGGTCGTTCTTCAGGCAGTATTGCACCCTCAACGGGACAGACTTGTAAACAGATACCACAGTCGATACAGGTGGCAAAATCGATCCAATACCAGTTTGTTCCTTGGCTATTTTTGCCAGGACCATCATGGATACAGGCAACAGGACAAGCATCAACGCAATCAGCAACTCCTTCGCAAGTTTCTGTGACTATAGTGTGAGACAAGATAAATTCTCCTTTGAGTTCTGTTATATATTAGTTTGTTTATTCTTTATTCGGTGTCGGAATTTTTGGCAGAGTTTAGCTTCCAGCTTAAGACACCCGTGTCACCGTTTAACTCCACAGGTTGTCCTACTGGCAAAGCTGCATTTACCCCATCGTGTCCAAAAGGCAAATCATAAATCAAAGGAATATTTAAGTCTCCCAGGCGATCGCGCAATACTTCTTCAACCGTCCAGCTAGTAGCCCCTGGATAAGGTTCACAACGGCTAAAGCGACCTAAAGCAATGCCACCAATTTTCTTCAGCACTCCCATCATGCGCCATTGGGTTAACATTCTATCAATACGATAGGGATACTCGGTAACATCTTCAAAGGCTAAAATAGCCCCAGTAAAGTCTGGCTGAAGAGGCGTTTGAAGTAGATGGGTGGCTACGGTTAAATTTGCTGGCAGCAATCTGCCCAAAGCCTTGCCTTTTTTATATCCTTTGCCCTGCAACGCATCAAGCTGACCTGTTTCTAGATAATTAAACATCCTAGATATCGCCCATTCTGGTTCGGTTGCCAAACTCGTCAATACTGGAGCATGAAGACCAGAAATATCTACCGTTGCTAAACTCCATAATAGGCTGGTAACGTCAGAAAAGCCGATAAGCCACTTAGGATCTGGGATAAGAGATGAGTTTGAGCCTTGTTGTTGCCAACTCCAGTCTTCTAATAATCTTGCTCCGCCATAGCCACCTCTAATACACAAGATGGCTTTACATTCAGGATTATGCCAAGCTGCTTTTAGATCTTCTCGGCGATGGCGATCGCTTCCTGCTAAATAACCATAATAAGATTGATAATTGCTGCCTAATTCTACTCGATAACCGCGCTGTTGCCAGATTTCGATGCCTTTGGTCAAAGCATCGGTTGTTTTTAGCGCACCAGAAGGCGCGATCGCCACAACTAAATCTCCAGGCTTAAGTAAGGGCGGTAGCTGACAAGATTTAATCTCCATGACTCGACTAAACACATTCCCCTTTTATTCGACCATTGTAGATGAAGAGAAAAATCACTAACATACTGTTGAATTAAACTTAAGTCACATATTCAGGGATGGTCAATGCTTGGTGAATTAGAGCGAGGAAGCCCGCGTCGCCGAAGGGCGCAAGGGCAAGTCTCGCTAGACAGAAAACAATTACTTGATGCTTTGCCTGAAGTAGATTTAGAACTATATCCAGTGAGCAAGGAGGTTAACAGTCCTAAAAATGATACTCCTGACTGCATCAAGCCAATTGACTCTTGACTCTTATTGATGTTTAGTTTTTGTCATACTTAAAATTCCCGACGGCGATCGCGCGAAGCTAGCCGAAGGCATCGCTCTCAAGAGACTTTTGGTAATTTGTGGTTAAAGCTTGAGTATCAAGCCGATCTATTTTTAAATCTTGATGTAATTGCCTATCAGCGTTGGCTTTTCATCATGACTAGACTAACTCACGTACCCTCTAGGTGTAATTTCTTTAACCGCTATGAATCCTTCTTCTACTGTCGGTGGAAATTGTTGAATATCATCATAGTAAGCATTAATGATATCATTTGGTACTTGACGAGATCGCCTTCTATTCCGGTATTTACAGATATTTACTGGTGTTTTAAGCCACCAAGCGATCCACTCGGAATTGAGATCGCTAACTTTGTCTAAAAAAGAATTTCTCCAAGCTAGTCGAACATTAGTAGCATCATAAATAGCAATTTGCTCATATGTTACGGCTAGTCTAACCTGTTCAATAACTGTATCTTCAATACGATTCCAGTCTCCCTGAATTCGTTCATCGCCATATAATCTCTTTCGGATAGTATCAGTAGAGATGATGACCGAGTTGGGAATTTGTTGATTTAGTTGTTGAGCAAAAGTTGATTTGCCACTGCCAGGTAAACCGACTAGAAGATGACAAAGTATGGATCGGATCATAACTAATAGGCTTAACAGGCTGAATTTACTATATACAAAAGAGTAGTTTTTAGCATCCTCATACGTCTTATTTTGTAAGTCTTTGATTAATATACCAATATGATAATTCTGCCGATTATGTACGTCTTTTAATCAACTAGCACATTTTGCTCTTTTGTTTTTTGCGCTTATCCTGCCTAGCTAGCGTTTAATTTAGAACAATTAAGCCTGTTTGATAGAAATCAATCAAACAGGCTCGGAATATCAAATTCAAAAGTTAAGATCAATTTGGAATAACGTTTACCGCACAAGGTCCTTTTTTGCCTTGTCCGACTTCGTATTCTACTTTCTGTCCCTCCGCCAGAGTAGTATCGCGATCGCCTTGAATTTCGCTGGCATGAACAAAAAGATCTTTGCCTCCGTCGTCTTGAAGTATAAAACCAAAGCCTTTTTCGTCATTGAAGAACTTTACAGTACCCGTACTCATACAGTTTTCTCTTTGCTAAATAAATAATCCAGTCGCTTGAAGTGTATCGCAAAAATAACTGATAACTTTTTTTATTGCACTACATGGGGCAGAGAGCTGGTAGGCGAAATCGATTGAGATACAAGATTAGAGCAGATATTAATTTAATTGTTAGATTTTTTCAGCTTATGGCCGAGCTTGTGATTTACGGCAAAGAAAATTAGTTTGTTCAGGCGATCACCCTCAAAATATACAATCGCTTTTGGAATAATTATTAATAATTATTATGTTTTGCTCGAGAAGATTGTGTTAACCAAATTTTATCTATTTTGATAAGTATCTGCGATTAAATCTGCGACTTAAATATTTAATTTTTCTATTTTCTAAAATGCGATATAGCAATATTTTTACCGCGTCGAAGATTAAGAACCAGACAAAGGCATAACCCCAACTAGCTGCTGTCCAAGCCAAGCCAATTGGAGCCATTAAAATGCCAAAGCAGGCCAGTATAGTTGAAATTAGAACGGAGAAACCAGTTGCCCAGAGCATTCGACTAGCAGGTTTAATTGACCAAAATGCACCACGAACGCGGGTGACATAAATAGTCATCATGCCACCCACTGCTAGATGAAGATATATAAGGGTTTGCACCATTTCGTGAGACAACCCTAAATATATTTCGGTATAAAAATAAAGCAGAAAAGTTTCTACTACTCCTACCAAACCAATTACAGTAGCAAGGCTAAGAATTAAAGGCAGATTCCATCTTTGGGGTTGCTTAGGAGTACTGGTATTATCATAAGCAATAGTCACCATTGAACCATCATTGATTAATGCCAACAGAACTAACATGACCACTGTAATCGGATAAGAACCGTAAACAAAAATCGCCAGCGTGGTAAAGATCAAAATTCTGATGGTTTCAACTACGCGATAAATACAGTAGCTGTTCATCCGTAGAAAAATCTGACGGCTAAGTTGAATGGCATCGACAATCACCGACAAACCAGGGGTAAGAAGTACAATATCAGCAGCAGCACGAGCAGCATCAGTAGCACCAGAAACAGCAATTCCCGCGTTTGCCTGCTTTAGTGCGGGAGCATCGTTTACACCATCTCCCGTCATTGCCACAACATAATTCTGCTTTTGTAGTGACTTAACAATATAGTATTTATCCTCTGGGAAAACTTGACCAAAGCCGTCTGCTGCTCTAATTTCTTGATCGAGATGGCTTGTTTCTATAGGAGATAAACTTTTACGAAACAGGGTGGTATCAAGAATATTTTGACCCAAACCTAATTGCCGACAGGTTTCTTTAGCGATTATCACCTGGTCGCCAGTCACCATTTTCACAGGAACTCCTAGCTTGCGGGCATTTTGAATCGTAATTTGGGAATCGGGACGAGGTGGATCGAATAAAGACATTACCCCCAAGAACTGCCACTGTCCTTGGTCATCGGTGCGGGCAACACCCAATGCTCTGTAACCTCGTTTGGCAATCTCCTCTATTTGTTTATTGACTGCGGTTTCAATTTCCGCTTTGTTGGGTACTAAATCTAAAATTACTTGAGGCGCGCCTTTACTTGTTTTAAAAATTCTGCCATCTGGGGCTTTTAGTTCTGCTTCTGTGCGTTTACCTACGGGATCGAAAGGAAGATAACGAATTAATTTATAGGTTTCTAGCTGTTGGGGATTTTTTAACCCATCAACAATCGTTTGATCGATTGGATCTTTTTCTTCTCGGCTAGCTGCTAATGCTGCCATGAAAAGTAGCTCTTCTGAATCTATTTGTCCTAGAGTAAATGGCTCACCAAGAGTCAACTGATTGAGAGTTAAAGTACCTGTTTTATCCGAACAGAGCATATTTACTTCAGCTAGTTCGTTGATTGCTGCAAGGCGCGTAACTACAGCATTTTTTTTAGCTAATAGTTGTGCGCCAAGTGCCATGGTTACTGCCAATACCGTTGGCGTAGCTAGGGGAATAGAAGCAACGGTTAAAACCAGACAATACTTTAGTACGACAAAAAACTGATCTCCTGCGTGAACTCTGACTACTAAAATTGCTGCGACCAAAAACAGGTTGATAAAAATTAAATAGTCAGAGATTTTTAGGACAACTCTCTGAATATTATCAGTAGTTTCGGCTTCTGACACCAGTTGGGCAGTTCTACCAAAAAAAGTATTGACTCCTGTAGCACTAACTAAAGCTTCTGCTTGTCCTCGCTTGAGAATCGAGCCAGAATAAACTTCTTCTCCAGCTTCACGGGTAACAGGCAGCGATTCCCCAGTCAAGGCAGCTTGGTCTACCAAAATGGGATCGCAGGGCAACAATCGCAAATCGGCAGGTAACACATCACCAATTTTGATGCGGACAATATCTCCTGGTACTAATTCACGGGCGGGAATAGTCGCCCAATTGCGATCGCGCTTAACCACAGCATTAGTTGCCAGTTGAGCCTTGAGAGCAGCTACCGCATCTTCAGCCGACCTTTCTTCAAAAAAGCCGATCGCGCCATTACCAATTAATAACAAGGTAATAATGCCAAAATCTACCCAATCTTGTACCAAAGCACATAAGATAATTGCTATTTCAATCATCCAGGGCATCGGACCCCAAAAATAGGTCAAAAAGACTAGAAAAGGGTTGACTTTTTTTTCTGCTAGTTCGTTATAGCCATATTTAGCTAGACGATCTATGGCTTCAGTAGCCGTTAAACCATCAGCAGAACTATTAAGTTCTTTAAACAGTTGTTCAATGGGAATTTCTGTTGATTGGGTTGTAGAAGTCATGTTATTAGTTTGTGTTAAGGACTTGCTTTGCGTAACATTCGGATCGCATTCACAACAAAATCATGGCTAATTTTATAGTGAAAAAATTGTCTTTTCAGTTTCAAAATGTTCAGAAAAATCTGACAAGAATCGCCAATTTTATCAGGTAAAAAGCTTAAAGCCGATGCTTGATTGAATCTTTCTCCAAAATATAGATATTATGTGTCGCCTATGTGTCAGCATTACTAAGCTTGTGTGACACATATTTTAGTTTTTAAATATAGGCGTTGCTGATTTAAGTAATGACACATAAAAGAACACTGTCCGTAGCTTTAAGTTCTAAGCTATTAGCTATTAGCGTTTAAGAAGTTCTTGTTTGCAAACGGCATTGGTGACAAGTTGAGAAAAAATATTTTTAGTCAACTACACGCCCCGCTTTGCGTGGCAAGCCTCTTTCAGAGGCTTTGGGCGGTACTCCGCCCTGTGATAGCGTCACTTGTTTTAGTCAACACCAGATATAGATTAGACAAAGCTAATATGGCGATCGCTATAATTAAATCGACCGATGTATTAATTAGTCGTGCAACAGACTGTAACTATAATTAACAATTAGCCAAGGGGTAATCCCCGCAGGAACTAATTTAAGTCTTTCATAAAATTTCTTTAAAACTGACACATCTACGTCATATCGACCGCAGACGATATTAACAGTTAAAGAGTGTAATTGCTGGAGGATAGCAAAATGTCTTTTCTAGATCGCTACGAATTTGAACAAATCATCGATGAAGATTTAGCCATCAGTCGCACCCTCGACAGTTCCTTTAACGGGGTGAACCTCCGCGCCCTCGCCAATAGCTATAACGGGGGGAACCCCCGCAACGCTTTGGCTCGCAACGGACTGTCTCTCAACCAGAGGCAAGCTGAAAAAGTAAACAATTTTCAACAGCAATTGTCTCCAAATCAGAAAAGATTTAGGGTAAATATAGGAAGAACAATTTTACTTGGATTGTGTACTAGCATTCTAGGATTGCTGCTATTTCATCAACCCAGTTTTGCCCAGCATTCTAAACTACAAGGCGAACCATCAGCTTTGATTACACAACAACAATAAAAAAAGTGTTGGCATTTTTAGCTACAAATATTCAGCTTGCGTCCTGTATCGACAAGCCAAATGCTAGGATCGTCAATAAATTGCAGGAAGTGTAGAAATGACCACTACCACTCAAAAAATGACTCTAGAAGAGTTTCTTGCTTATGATGATGGCACAGATAATTTATATGAGCTAGAGAATGGAGAATTAATCTGGATGCCTTCTGAGAGCGAAATCAATCGCCGAATTGCCATGTTTTTGTTAATTTATTTTAGCCAACAGGGTATTCCTTTTTATAGATTGACCATGAAAACAGAGATAGCTGTTAGTGGATCGAGAGTCTCTGTGCGTCTACCAGATTTACTTGTGTTATCCGAGGAATTAGCGACGGTATTAGAAGGTGCTAGTAGATCGATTGTGTTGATGGATATGCCACCACCTCTACTGGCTATAGAAGTGGTCAGTCCTAACCAAGAAAAGCGAGATTATCGCTATAAAAGAAGTGAGTACGCAGCCAGAGGAATTGGCGAATATTGGATCGTTGATCCGATTCAACAACAAGTAACAATCCTGGAATTGGTTGAGGGTTTTTATGAGGAAAAAGTTTATCAAGGTAGCGATCGCCTTGACTCACCCTTATTAGCACAAATCGATTTGACAGCCGAGGAAGTACTACAAAAAAGCTAAGAGATTGATTCTCTCCATAATAAGACCTGCGATCGCACCTTCAGTATTAGCTAATGGTGCGCCTTGTTTTAACGAAGGTACTTTAGGATCAAAACGATGTATTAGTTTTTGTCTTTATAAACTTCGCTGCGATGTTTTATTTTAATTACAATTACCAACAAAACATCATCTTTTATTTCGTAAACGAGCCGATAATCTACTACTCGAATGCGATATGAATTATCAGCACCTTGTAATTTTTTTAGCCGATTAGGACGAGGTTCTATAGCTAATTCATCAATCTTAGCTTGTATGCGCTTTTGTATGTTTGAAGGTAATTTTCTAAACTGTTTTTTTGCACCCTTAGAGAATTCAACTCGATAGCTCACGCAACATCTTTTTTAATTTCATTTTGGACTTCTTCCCAGGTTACTGTACCGTTGAGACGGATATCTTCTCTAGCTTCTTCAACTGCTATAAGATCTTCTTCATCCTCCAGATCATCTATGCGTTTTAATTCTGCATAAATTTCATCTAAGGTACTGTCATAAGCTTGATGTAACAAGAAATTAATATTTTGAATTAACTCTTCTCTTTCTCGTTCAGTTTTCATTATTCTATTAACTAAGATTTAACTACTACATTTTAAATGTTTTAGATTATGAGGCGATTCGTAGGCTAGACGTAAGCCAAATCGCTTTAAGAGAGTTAATAAGAAACAATAGAGCGATCGCGCCATAGTTTTCCACTATCTTTAACCGCATCAACAGTAGCTAACCAAATCGCCGTATCTGCACCTTGTTCTGTGGTTCTTGGTGCGTTTTCTCCTCCCATATCCGAACTTACCCAACCAGGATCGACAGCGTTAACGGTATTTTACTCGCTAAAGCATCCGCTAACATAATCGTTGCACCATTAACAGCTAGCTTAGATAAGCAGTAACTGGGTACACCAGCAGAGAGTCCTGCTAATTGTCCGTAACCACTGGAATAGTTGATCACCCTGGCTTTGTCGGCTTTTTTTAGTAAAGGTAGAAATATTTGCGTGGTTTTAATCGCGCCAAAGGTATTCACATTGAGGGTTTTAATTAACAAATCGCGATCGATAGTCAGAATATTAAAGCCGTTATCGGGATAGATACCTGCATTATTAATCAATACGTCGAGGCGATCTATTTTGCCGTTCAACTCATTAAAAGCATTGTTAATATTATTATCGCCAGCAATATCAATTTCTACCGCGCTAACTGAAGGTGAGTTAAGTTTTTCGGCTGCTGCTTGACCTTTTTCGAGCGATCTCGCTCCAATAATTACTTGGAAATCTGCTTTTAGTAATCCTTGGGCGATCGCATATCCAATCCCGCGATTTGCTCCAGTAACTAATGCTATTTTAGTTTGTTTGCCGTTCATTGAATCTTAGTTTTAAGTTTGAATACAAATTGGCTGTTAATTTTCAAAAATTTGTGCTGGCGTGAGATCGAGTGTTGAAAACTGTAGTGAAAGTAGTTGTGATTTGTCAGAAAAGCTACCTACTTGCTGATAAGTATTTTCCGATAATTCCAAAATTAATATTGTTTGAGTATTAGGATCGATAATCCAATATTCAGGAATACCGCAATCTTGATACTGTATTCGTTTAGCAACATAATCGCGATCGCGCTGTAATTCACCAGGACTAACTACTTCTACAACTAGCAAAGGAGGAGACATAGTTAAACGAACTGTATTGCGTTTTGCCAACTGTTCGATATGTTCTTCTCGTAAGATTGTCAGATCGGGATAGCGATTCCTGGGTTCGCCATTTACTTCCAACTCCAATCCATGTCCTCGAACTCGGCGATAACCAATAAGTGCAGCAAAGTGAATTAACAAGAAGGTAGCAATCTGCACATTCTGTCCCGATTCTGGCGGCACTTCGATTAATTCTCCATTAAACAGTTCATATAGCTTATTTGTGCCATCATCGTAGGCTAGGTATTCTTCAAAGCTTTTGAACCTTGGCTTAATTTGAATCATGGTTTTTGTGAGTATTAAAGTACCATATTTTCTATTCTAAATCTTAAGTCGTTGAGATTGGGCTAATCGCCAAGCCAATCCCACGATTTGCACCTGTAACTAAGGCTATTTTTCGATCTTTCATCATATTTAGTAAATTAATTTCTCCCGATAATTAACCGCAAAATCTTTACAAAGATTAGTTTTGTATTTAAATTTGCGATCGCAATCTATTTTGATAATTAAAAACATTAAGGTAAACTTCTTCGGGGATATAGCCACCAGCTAAACAAGCGATTCATTTGAGGCATAACAACATAAGTCATCAATCCTACCAATACGACTGTTAGCAAAAAACTACGTAGCAACATTGGCAAAGAGGCAAGAAAGCTACCCATGACCAAATTGATAATTACAATCAATACAAAAATTGCTATCCAGGTAACGATCGCCATTTTATAGCGGGGAGGAGGAATCATTGGTCTAGATGTAGAACTATTTACAGCAAACCAAGTTTCCAAACCTGTCATGATTTCCAGATTTGGTGGTTTTTCTTCTAAACGATTAAGTATTTCAAACCAACGAGCAGCTTCATTCGAGCGACACCATCTTTGATAGTCTGCTTCGGAGGCAAACTTAACTATAATTCGATAATCGTTTGATTCACCTCTTTGTGGCTTAAGTACAGTTACGCCAAGATGACCAGGAAATTCTAAGGCAGCATCTATAGTCTTAGATAAAGCCTGTTCAAATTCTTTCTGATTACTTTTATGAGGGCTACGAGTAATTAGAATCGTAACTGGTTGGTAAGAATGTGAGTTATTTTGATTGTAGTTCATCTTGTCTCACCTACAATTTCTTGAAACTATCGTAAATTTCTAGCACTTTCTCTTCTCCAGCTTTCCCTGGTTGTGAAACGGAATGTTCCATTTCGATTAGTCCGTCATATCCTTTTGATTTAATGTGTTTGAGGATAGCTGTGTAGTTCATCTCTCCGCTATTGGGTTCTGTTCTTTTGGGTGCATCGGCAATTTGAAAAAGAGCAATCTCATCCCAGACGCGATCAATATTTTCAATTATGTTGCCAGTTTCCATTTGAACCTGAAAAGTATCAAAAACTAGTTTTACCGCAGGACTGTTAACTGCTTTTACAATTAAATAAGCATGAGGAATTGTAGTTACGAAAGTTCCCTGCCACCATTTACCTGTAATTGCCTCTACGCCTAAAGTTATTTCAGCAGATTCAGCTAGTTCAGCACAGTACTTAAGATTTTCAATCATATTTGCTGTTTGATAATCTCTTTCTAGGCTTGGGTCTAAAACGCCAGAAAGAACGGTGGCATATTTTCCATTGACTCGTTTGGCTACTTCGATTGTTTCCCGTAGTTGTTGCAGTAATGTTTCTTTAGCTTCGGTTGAGTTACTAACAAAGGTAGGACGATCAAAGATTAAATTATTAACAAAACAACCCATTTCTAGATTATGTTTGGCTAATTCTTTGCCAATTTTCTTTTGAACTTCAACAGGACGCAATTTAAGAAAGTTATCTTCAATTCCTGAAAATCCTCGTTCGGCAATGAACTTAATTTGATCTATCGGATTATTTCCAGCACTCGCGGGAAACATAAAGTCTTCTAATGAACTTAAGCCAATATGGGGTGCAAATTTCATGTTTATCTGTGATTTTTTTTGAGAGTATTGGTAATTACAAAAGAGAACCTAATCAGCTTTAAGTTCATCCAACATTGCTATTTCTTCTGAGGTAAAAGTAATTGGACTAGCAGCCATGTTTTCTTCTAGGTGAGCAATGGTGGTAGTCCCTGGAATTAGAATGATGTTGGGTGCGCGGTGTAGTAGCCATGCCAAAGCAATTTGATTGGGTTTGACATCTTTATTATTAGCAATATCTGCTATTACTCCCTCTGCATTAGCTAATGGTGCGCCTTGTTTTAACGGATGTGCGCCCAAAGAACCATGAGGGATAAAGGCTATATCATTTTTAGTACAATAATCTAAGACATTTTCAAAAGAGCGATCGCTAATACTATATTTATTCTGCACAGACACAATTGGCACAATCTGACGCGCCTCTTCAATCTGTTCTATAGTTACGTTAGATAAACCAAGATGACGAATTTTACCTTCATCTCTAAGTTCTTTTAACGCTCCTATAGATTCAGCAAAGGGAACTTTTGGATCGGGGCGATGTAGTTGATATAAATCGATTTGTTCTAGTTTTAGCCTTTGTAAACTGCCTTCTACGCCACTCCGCAGAAATTCTGGTGAGGCATCTGCTTTAATACTGTCTGGTGCTGACTTGTTGATTCCGCCTTTAGTAGCAATTACTAAATCGTCATTATATGGATGCAAAGCAGAGGCAATGATTTGTTCATTAAATCCTGCACCATAAGCTTCTGCGGTATCGATAAAGTTTACTCCCAACTCAACCGCACGACGTAGAAGTTGTTCTCCACCCTCCCAGTCGGGATATGCGCCAAAGTTTCCTGGTTGACCTGAAAGGCGCATCGCGCCGTAACCAAGGCGGTTGACTGTCAAATCTCCGCCTATTTTGAAGGTATGCTCAATAGAAATAGTATTGTTAGTCATGTTTCTTCTTTACTGATAAATTGCTTTGTTTTTATTTATTGTTTTGCTGAGTTCATGGAACCTGAGAACTCAATTACATTACCGTTGTTGTCTTTGACAAAGCCTACTCTTACGTTAATGTTGGGATAATCAGCAGCTTCTACGAATGTCGGTACGCCTCTTTGATTTAATTCGGAAATTGCATCATCAACACTATCTACTCGAAAACAAAAATGTCCGATGCCAGTTGTTCGTAATGCTTCGCCAAAGTCTTTGAAATCTGGCATTCCCGATCGCGCTTGAGTAGTTCCTACAACCTCAATCCGAAAGCCAGAAACATCGAGATAAGCTAACTGTAAATCGGGTAATTCATCCACCGTCCACTCTTTCTCAATCGTGGCGTTGAATTTATCTTGATACCACTCAAGAGTTTCTTGATAATTGGGAACACTAATCATTACGTGGTCGATTTGCATTGAATTGAATCCTGTTTTGGTTTCTGTATTTGAATTTGACATTGGTTTTCTCCAAAATTTGGTAAATCTGATTTGGTTTTTATCTAAGATTTAGCCAACGGTTAAATGCTCGTGTACTAAACGCCATTCATCATTAAGACGTTTCCAGGTATGAGTACCGTATTGTCTAGCTTTTACTTCTTGTCCATCTTTGGTTTTTCCTCCACCTATCCAGGAAAAGGTAGTTACTGCTAAACCTCCATCAATAGAAATCTGTAAATTATCTTCTAACTGAATTGACCAATAGCTAAAGTTCTCCATTACTGGTATCCAAGTATCGAGATATTGTTGAAGGCTATGTAGCACCACAACACCGTTATCAAAATTGTCGAAAACTAAGATCTCGTTTTTGCTTGTAGCAAAGATGTTCTCAAAACCGTTTCCTGTAAACGGTTTGTCTTTGGGACTCCAGATGTTTATCCATTGTTCTGTCAGTTGGCGAATTTCAGATCTATCTGTTTTTGCTTGAATTTGTTGTGTAGTTGTGTTCATTTATTTAATCTCTCAATAAAAGTTTATTAACGATACGGTACGTAATACTTTAGACTAAGAAAAGTTCATTTCATCTGGTTTGATAATAGATAGACATTTGACGTGATTTGAATAGCTTTATTTAACGTTACGCCACGTAATTAATATAGCGAAAACCAAATAGATATGTCAACCTCTAAAAACAAAGAAGCCAAAACCGTTACCCAGTCTGGACGTGGACGACCACGATCGCCTGAAACTAGAGCCAAAATCCTCAAAGCTGCTTACGAAATGCTCATTGAAGTCGGATTTATGGATTTGACTATTGAAGGTGTTGCAGCAAAAGCAGAAGTAGGTAAACCAACTATCTATCGACGTTGGAAAACTAAAGCAGCATTAGTAATGGATGCTTTTTTAGAAGCAGTAAATCCAGAATTAGCTTTTCCCGATAGCGGTTCGGTGGTAGAGGATTTTAGAGAACAGATGCAGAAACTGGTTAAACTGATGAATAGTCCCAGAGGAGAAGTTTTAGCTAATGTAATCGGTTGTGGACAAGCAGATCGCGAATTAATCGCAGTTTATTTAGAAAACTGGCTAACTCCCAGACGAGAAGATGCAAAAAGAATATTTCAACGGGGAGTTGATAGGGGAGAATTGAGAGAGGGTATAGATCCAGAAGTTGCGATCGATGCTTTGTATAGTCCGCTTTTTTATCGTTTGTTACTCAAGCATCAACCATTGACGGATGAATTTGTTGATGAATTGGTGGATTTAGTGATGGAAGGAATAATGGTTTAGAGACGAGGCGTGCCTTTACGGTAATTATTTTTGTTGATAAAAGGTAAATATTTGTTTAATAGAGCGATCGCGCCAAATATAATCCTTTGACCAAGCACCTAGAAGTTTAAAGCGGTTAGATAATCCTGGTAAGTAGTAAACGTGAATGCCCAACCACAATAGCCAAGCCAAAAAACCACTAAGGGGAATTTTACCCAACAAATAAGCTACTCCTGCATTACGAGCGATTATCGCTGCTCTACCTTTATTAAAATAGTTAAAATCTTTGGGGGTTTTTCCTTTCAACTGTCGCTGGATGTTTTTAGCGATCGCACCACCAAGCTGTAAAGCTTCTGGAGCAACTCCAATTAAAGGTTTACCATTTTGTTCGACATAGGCTGCATCACCTGCAACATAGACATGAGGATGATTTGGTAACTGGAGAGTGTTTAAAACCTCAACCTTATTCTTATTGGCTATAGGCACATCTGATTGAGGTTCGGGAAAATTGGCTGATAATCCTGCTGTCCAGATAATCGTAGCAGTGGCAACACTAGTATCGTCTTCTAAGACAACTGCTGTAGAGGTAGCTGCCTTGACTCGACTATTAAAATGTACTTTGATATGGCGATCGCGTAACTGTTTCAAAGTATACTTAGACAAGCGTTCGGGGTAGGTACTGAGTAAACTTTCTCCCGACTGTAATAAGATTACTTTTGCTTGGCGTAAGTCCAATTGAGGATAATCTTTAGCCAAGCAATCTTGAATTAATTCTTGTAAAGCACCAGCCATTTCTACTCCCGTAGCACCACCGCCAACAATTACGAAGGTCATTAATTGTTGTTGCCTAAAGGCATCATTATTGTTTTTTAGAGCCTGTTCAAAACAGTTAAGAATATGGTTGCGTAAAGTCACAGCGTTTTCCAAAGTTCTCAAAGGAAAAGTGTGCTGCGGTGCGCCAGCAACCTCTAGAAAGTTAGCCTGACTTCCTGTAGCAATAACTAAATAGTCATAGGCTATTGTTTGAGCGTCGGTAATAATAGTCTTGGCATCCAAATCAATTTGCTGGACTTGTGCCATCAAGAAATTAGCATTGTCAATATTTCGTAATGCGCTGCGTAGCGGGTAAGCAATTAGTTCGGGTTCAACAAAACCTGTAGCTACCTGATAGAGAAGAGGAATAAAAGTATGATAATTATGGCGATCGATTAACAGTACTTCTGCTTCAGCGTGGGATAATTTTTTGACAGCTCTCAAACCCGCAAAACCTGCCCCGATAATGACAACTTTTGGTAGTTTAGAGATCGTAATTACTTCTTTTTTCCGTCTATACTTAATGCCCCCGCACCCGCATAGATCACCATCAATAGTCCACCAATCAAACCGATATTTTTAAGAAAGTCATTGATTTGACTGGGATCGGCGATCGGATTGTGAAATAGCAAAGAAGCAGGAATCAGAAAAATGATTAGCAAGATTGAGCCGATTTTAGTCTTGTAACCCAACAGTAACGAAACTGCTCCTAAAAGTTGAAAAAACACTGTTCCCGCTGCCAACACGGTAGCTAAAGGCAATCCTTGACTATTTATTGTTTCTACTAAACCACTAAAACCAGTAATGTGACTTATTCCCGCTTTAAAAAAAATTAGACAGAGACAGATGCGGGCAGCTAATGCGATGTATTCCATGAGAATAATTTCTTAATGATTGGCTATTTAAATAGATGCTGAAGTTGCGATCAATGCTTTATACAGTTCGTTATTCTATCGCTTATTACTAAAACATCAACCTTTAACTAATAAGTTTGTTGATGAGCTAATTAATATAGTAATAAAAAGGCTTTGCTGCCTATAGTCGTAATCTTTTTGTCTAACTACTTACAAAAAGAATTATAAGGATTTACTATCTATCTATTGCAATTGATATACCTAGACTGAGGGAAGATGTGTTTAATTGTTAATACAGGCTACATTAACAATCGTTAAAGTCAACCAGATAATTAAGGAGTTTTAATGCTAGAACTATATCAATTTGAATTATCTCAATACTCGGAGAAAGTTCGCTTCATTCTCGATTATAAGCAGTTAGAGTACCGTAAAATTGAGGTCACACCAGGAGTCGGACAGGTAGAATTAATGCAGAAGTCTGGTAGTCGTCAAGTGCCTGTGTTAAAAGATGGTAGTACTTACGTGAGCGATTCTACCGAAATTGCTTTGTATCTCGAACGCAAATATCCCGAACGCCCAATTATACCTAGTGATTCTCTTGCCAAGGGACAGTGTTTGCTGATCGAAGAGTGGGCAGATGCGTCCATAGGCTTGAAAGGCAGAAAAGCTTTTATTGGAGCTTTAAACCAAAATCAAAATTTTCGCACTTCGATATTACCTTCTAACACACCAGATTTGCTCAAAACGGCGATTGGAGCAATTCCTGGAGAACTTTTAGATGTTTTGGGTAGTGGAATTGGTTTTGGCGGTGAGGCGGTAAAAGAAGCCAAAAATAGCCTGACGCAAGATTTAGAAGCTTTGTGTCTAATTTTGCAAAATCAGCCTTACCTAACGGGAGATACGCCAACATTAGCTGACTTAGCAGTAGCAGGATTAAGCATCATGCTAAAATTCCCCTCTGGTTCTTATCTAGATATCCCCGATCCGCTAAAGGGTAAAGGTATTCCAGGGTTAGCTGATAATATCACCTTTGAACCATTTTTTGCTTGGCGCGATCGCCTGTATGCAGATTTTCGTAAAGCTTCTAGTATGTCTGGTGGTGGTGGTTCTTCTCCTACAACTATCAGCATTGATTAATTAGGATTACATCAGTTAGTAACAAATATATTTTAAACTTGGGGCATTGGTCATAAATGCTCCTTTTTTGCTTTCAGGATCTCAGTAATAAGGCGTTGCCAATTTGGGTAATAAAATTAAAAACTAGTAGCTAGAATTCGTAGTTTCAACCCAAACGATACATAACCAATATCATAGAGTAATAAATTTAATTTTTTCTTTGCAACTATGAAAGTTGGTTTACAATCGTCTCTAAGTAATAATAATATTGATGCCCAAATAAACAGCAGTCAGCGTCAGCTTTCCTTGGTGATATCTGCCGTAGCTGAGATCCCCAATCAAGCTAGATTACCCCTCAATCTTTGTTTAGTGCTTGATCGTAGTGGCTCAATGGCTAATGAACCTTTAGAAATGGTCAAAAGTGCAGCCATAGCTATTGTCGAAAAACTGAAGTCGGAAGATCGCATTAGTATTGTGACTTTCGATCATCGGGCAAGAGTAATTGTTCCTAACCAGCTAGTTACTGACATTGAATCGATTAAACAAAAAATTAGGCTGATAGTTGCCGATGGCGGTACTTCGATTGATGAAGGCTTGCGCCTGGGTATTAAAGAAGTGGCAGCTAGCAATCAACACTATGTATCTCGTATCTTTTTGCTGACTGATGGTGAAAATGAACATGGTGATAATATTCGCTGTCTCAGGTTAGCTGAATTGGCAGCCGAATATAATATTACAATTGATGCTTTGGGATTTGGAGAACACTGGAATCAAGATATTTTAGAGCAAATTGCCGATTCGGCACAGGGAGTTTTGGCTTATATAGAACAGCCAGAACAGGCAGCTTCAGAATTTGAGCGACTCTATACCCGCGCTCAGTCTGTAGGTTTAACTAATAGCAATCTCACGGTGGAGTTAATGCCTAAAACGCGACTAGCAGAATTAAAACCTGTTGCTCAGGTAGCACCCGAAACTATTGAGCTGCCGATTAAACTGGAGGGAAATTATTTTACCGTTCGTTTGGGAGATTTGATGGTAAATCGACCTCGAATTATCTTAATTAACTTTTATGTTAATCAGCTACCTCCAGGTAAACATAAAATTGCGGCTGTTCAGTTACGTTACGACGATCCAGGAACAAATCAGGAGAATTTACATTCTGATATCGTGGCGATTGAACTAGAGTCTCAGGGGCATTATCAGCCACAGCCAAATCAAATGGTTCAAAATCATATATTAACCCTGGCAAAATATCGTCAAACTCAAATTGCCGAAGGTAAATTACAGGATGGCAATCGCTCTGGCGCAGCTACTATGTTGCAAACTGCTGCTAAAACCGCCCTGCAACTAGGAGATAAAGAAGGGGCAACGGTTCTGCAAACTAATGCTACCCGTTTACAAATTGGCAAGGAATTATCTCAAAGCGATCGCAAGAAAACTCGCCTAGTATCCAAAACCATACTTCAATCAGAATAGTTACTTATAGCCGTTTTCAATTGAACAGACTACGTTTACAATTATTTAGTTCGTAGCTATTAGCTATCAGCTCTTAGCTCTTAGCTCTTAGCTGTTTTGTCGAGCGTTCCCTTGCGTCTAGATGCGGACAAGTCCTTTCTGCTGACGGGGGGTATCGACGCTTTTTTGAATTTGACTGTTATGGTCTACTCATCTGAAAAGCGCAGTAAGATTTTTAATTTAGCTAAATATATTAAAAACGCCTGAATTTGATTCAGGCGTTACAGACCTATAAATGTTAATTAAAACATTATAAGTATCGAAGGTATAATTTGCCAAGCATTAAATCGGCTAGTATTTAGACGATAAAACGCTTAGAATTGCCCGCTGGCAAATGACATTAAAAGAATTACGCTCATGCTAGTAGCAGCTAAAAGTATAGCTAGGGTAATCGATTGTCCTAAATTTGAAGAAGCTTTCATAATCTTATTCCTTACATCAGTTTAGTTGTACGTAGTTATAAAACCAAAATGGGGAACTAATTTGATTAGTCAAACCTTTTAGGGATCAAGTAAAAAATACAAACCGTAGCTTTATTGTTGGTTTGATAACTATAGTTCTAATAATATCTAAAGTTTTCTCAGTTTGATTAAAAAAAGTAATCCTTATTCACATAAGTTATCTTATCGACATATTATTCTAATCAACGAGTATAAGCGATCGCTCCGTTGCCTAAAGTTTTGTTAGGGCTAATAATTCAATTAGTCTTTAAATTTGGCGTATCGCTGTTTATCGGCATCGATTAGATAGTTTGAAGGTGCTGGGGCGACATAGGCTTTATTGTTGGGTTGGTTATCAAAAATACCAAACATTGGTGCTGCTAAACCATCATTCATGTTGATGGGGTCGAGTCCCAGAATTAGTTCTATGGTGCGGAGTAAACTGAGTTGGTCGTAGCGATCGCTGACTACCTTTCCTCGTTTAACATAAGGACTAGCAGCTAAAGCCACGGTGCGGGTAGCATCCACATGATCTGGCCCGTCTTGAGCATCATCTTCAACTACCAAAATCAAGCTATCTTTCCAGATTGGACTTTTAGAGACGGTTTCGACAATCTTACCCAAAGCTGCATCATTTTGAGCAACTAGCTCGTAAGGATTGGGATATTCGCTATTTTCACCAGCCGTATGGTCGTTGGGTAGCCAAATGTAGTTTAATTGAGCTACAGAGCCAGATTTGAGTTGTCGAGCAAAATCCGTTTTCCAGTCCTCAAAGCGTTGTAGGTCGGAATAATGCAAATCATAATAATGGTAGTTAAAGGGATAGTGAGCCAGAAAATCGGCAAACTTGCGTCGGAAAGTCGGATTTTTTTGTAATGCTTGAGCAAGGCGATCGCTATTGGTAAATGCGGAGGAGAGGGAACTGGTAAACTGGGGATTTTCCAGCAAACGCAGTGCTTGAGAGGGAGTGTTTGCTTGACCGTAATATGGTTTAAAAACTTCACTTACTGCTTTGCCTCGATCTTCATTAGCAGATAAATTCATACTCTGAGCATAAAAATCTTGAGCCAATTGACTATTGGCACCAAAGGTTTCCACAATCAATTGATAAGACCGCGTGAAAAGATAGTAAGGTTCGCCATAGATACGATAATCTACGTTTTTTGCTTCGAGTGCATTCCACAGGTAAGCTGGAGAAAAAGTAGCTGGTACAGTGCCGAAAGGATAACCATTGTAACGCTCGGAGTAACTCATATTTCCCAGCCATTCGAGAAAAGGACTAGCATAACCGCTAGTAGTATAGCTGTGACCGAGAACGCTGATCTCACCGTTGACAAAGAAATTGTCCAAAGTCACAAAATCTTTAGCTAGCTTATGGTTATTGGGCGTAATATCCCGTCCGAACAAAGTTAGCGAAGCGTCTCCGTTTCCTCGTCCCAAATCACCGAGAATCTGGTCGTAGGTACGGTTTTCTTTAACGATGTAAAAAATATGGCGGATGGGCAACTTCATGCCATCTTTAGCACTATAAAGGGGCGAACCCTCGCTAACTTCTTGAGTCCAGCTAGAAAGTTGGTTAGCAATTGTTGACTGGGGAATAATCGAGACGGCACCCTTGAGCAAACTGAGTACGTAGTCACTACCACCTTTTTCCGCGATCGGTTGTGGTCCATTGGCGTTAGGACGACGCTGATGGATACCTTTGGCACTCAGTACCATCATTTGTCCTTGGTCAAGCAGCACTTTGGTAGGATACCAGCCAGTAGGAATAAACCCCTTTAACTGCTGGTTGTTTTTATCGATTACAGTTACGGCATTGATTTCTGCCTGGGTGACATAAAGACGATTTGCTTTTACCGCACAGGAGGTAGGAGAACTACCAAACTTGAATCCATGAGGATGAAGATCAATAGTCTTAACTACTGCATTTTTGCTATTAATAACTGAGATATTATCTGAAGTAGAGTTGATGACATATAGCTGGCGATCGCTAGTGCAGAAATTTTGGGGAGTACGTCCCACGGTAAGATTTTGTAGAGGCTTGAGTGAGCGATCGTATACTAAAAGCTTGTTTTCTCCCAACAGAGTCAGATAAAGTTTTTGATGCCAAAATTGCACCGCATAAGGAAAATATCCCACCGTCACAACTCGTTCCACCTTGCCAGTTTGAGTGTTGAGAATTGCCAGCTTGCCTTTGCCGTAATCTTTATTTTCCTTTTCGGCGACCATATAAGCTACTGCTATATGCTGGGCATCTATCGGGGTAATTCCTGCTGCGTAACCTTCTATCGAATATTCCCGCACAGGCTCAAATTGTTTATTAAGGCGATAAATCTTTTGCTCGAAACCGCCACTAATATATAGGTCGCCGTCTAATCCTGGCTTGGCACTGGGAAAAAGTGATTTATACTCTAAAGTCTTGATTACCTTGTGATTTTTAGGGTCTACTATCGACACAGTTTGCGGGTCTTGCCCATACCACCCTGTATTTAACACCACTAATTTTCCTGCGTAAGCAACTGCTTCGTAAGGAAGTCTGCCTACTTCTACTTGAGTTCCTGCTGGGGTAATTTTCCAGCCGTTGGGTAGCCGCATTGCTACTTCGGCATTTCGTTGAGTTACAGTCCCTGGATAAGGAATTTTTTTAGCAAAATTCCATAATTCCTGGTTAAGATTTTCATCTTCTCCTGGTTGATCGGGGGCAGATTCTCTACTAGCTACTGTTTGTTGCCGACAAGCTTGTAGCGTAAAAATAACAAGTATAATACCAAGCAAATTAATCCATCTGAGTTTCATTTGATACTAAATCCGATTGATAAAGTACTCTTTCCTTGAAATAGCGATAATTCTTTAGCTTAAAGCTATTTGTCTATAATACGAATAAACTCTAAAGGTAAACCATCAGTGTCAGCAACAAAGGCAACTTCGTAGATGCGATCGCCGATCATCTGCTGTTCTGGTTTTAGTAGTATTTTGAGAAGCGATAGTTCAGAGTTATTTTCTCTGGAGATTGCCATTTTCTGTTCTAAATCTTTGAGCCAGCTAGATAGATCTTTAGTCACTCCAGTCAGATCGAAAGATAAATGATAATAACCAACGTAATGCTCATCATTAAAGGCATCAGGCGCAGGTTTTGGTTCAGGAATTTGGATCAGTTCAATTCTGCCTCCTAACCCAGTCATCCAGCAAGCCAAGGTATATCCAGTGGTAAAACGTTCTTGGACGGTGAAGCCTAAATGTTCATAAAAAGCGATCGCCTTATGGATGTTTGCTGTACGAATTGAGGCATGGTGCAGCATGGCAAAGTAACAAAAGATGATTTAGTTTAATTTACTCAAACAGAAAACGATAAGGATAATGACGGGGAACTCCTGGTTCTTTTTCTAAAGTAAAGTTGATTATTTCCCAGCAAGGTTCGGCATTCTCTTCGGGACTAAAGCCAATAGGTAATCCATAGAGCTTAGGCGATCTAAACTCAGGATCTTCCCGCCAGGGATGAGCGCGTCCTAAATAAGTACTAACTAAGTCTCGATAACGATTAGCAATAATGACTCTCGTAGCTCGATAACCCTCGGTATAAAGCACGTCTAAAGCTTCGTGAATTTCAAAGCGAATACCGTCAGGATGGGTGTATTGACGATACCACTGATCTTCCCATCTTCGCCAACATCTACCCGAAGACAAATGAACCAGTTCTTCTATTTTAGGCTCTGCTTCAAAAGCACCATGACGGTTACAGAGATAGGTATCTGTAAGGGTGAGAGCAGGAATTATCTGTCGACAATAGGGACAAGAAATCTCAGGACCAAAAACAGGGTATTGTAAAACTAAATCCATATATTAAAAATTCTGTTTTATACCTTATAGCATGGCTAAATAAGATTAAGCTGAATTATCTTGATATCGTAAGATAGTTTATTTTAGATCATGACTCCACCTCAAAGCTCTTATTGGTTTGCTCCCGATGTATCTTCAGCAGCCTTTATTGCCTCCAACGCTACGGTAATGGGCAATGTATCTTTAGCTAAAGGAGCTAGCATTTGGTATGGCGCAGTGATTAGGGGCGATGTGGAACAAATTATCATCGGCGAGTATACAAATATTCAAGATGGAGCAGTTTTACATGGCGATCCTGGTAAGCCGACTGTCTTAGAAGATTACGTTACCGTTGGTCATCGGGCGGTAATTCACTCGGCTTATATAGAAACAGGTTGTTTGATTGGTATTGGAGCGATTATTCTCGATGGAGTTAGAGTGGGTGCGGGAAGCATTGTGGGCGCAGGAAGCGTTGTAACTAAAAATATACCATCGCGATCGCTTTTTGTCGGTGTCCCCGCCCGCAAAATTAAAGACATTAGCGATACTCAAGCAGCAGAACTAATTGAACACGCTTGTAATTACGAAAAACTAGCTCAAGTTCATGCAGGGACAGGAACAGATATCGGATTTAATGGCAGTTAGACGAGCGACCCCGCGTCGCCGACAGGCGCAAGGGAACGCGCGAGGGAGGCAGTTGATTTAGATGATTGTAAACCACGAATAGTTCAAATATACTAACTGATGTCGGGTAGCCGACACAACCGTATAAAAGCAGATTAAACTATAAATAGTAAGTTTAATATCGAGAGTGAATCAAGGTTTTTAGCTATGAAAACGGCTGAAGTTTCTCAACCTCTAATTAAAGAGTTAATTGTCAATAAACTTGGTAAAAATCTGCTCTGGCAGTTGGAAAAGTTTATTACTCGTTATTCTTTGGTAGACAAGACTCCTTTTTTTGAGCCTGAGCAATTTGAATGGGTATCTACATTAGAAAACAACTGGCAAGAGATTAGGCAAGAGTTAGATGCAATTTTGCAATACACCGATAACCTGCCCCGTTTTCAAGATATTTCCACCGAACAAGGTCGCCATATCAGTCAAGATAATCTTTGGAAAACTTTTTTCCTATATGGATATGGAGTGAAAATGGCACAAAATTGTGGCTATTGTCCGCAAACAACTCGTATCATTGAACAAATTCCTGGGCTAAAAACTGCCTTTTTTTCAATTTTACTACCAGGAAAACATATTCCTGAGCATAGAGGTCCTTATAAAGGAGTTTTACGCTGCCATTTAGCTCTTAAAGTTCCTCAAAACAAAGAACAGTGCGGTATTAAAGTTGGCGGTCGGGTACGCCATTGGGAAGCAGGAAAAACTCTTATTTTTGATGATTCCTATCTTCATGAAGCTTGGAATCAATCGGATGAGGTTAGAGTAGTTTTATTCTTAGATATAGTTCGACCGATGAAGTTTCCTGCCTCTATACTCAACCACCTGCTAATTAATTTGATTCGTTGGTCGCCTTATATTCGCGATGCCCACAAAAACCAGCAACGATGGGATAAAACTTTTGCTCAGGTATTTAAGCATTAGGCGATCGCAATTTTGAATGCCTTAATTACTGATGTTATGCAGTTAAACTAAATTTCAAATGGATTCTAGCAATTTAACCTGCTGATTTGATGTTGGTATTTTTGTATTGCTACTGACATTTTCTAATTCTATGTTGGGGAGGATTTTAAAAATCGTATTAGTCAAAATATCACCAGGTCCTATTTCAATTATTTTTTTGACATCATTTTGAGCTAGACTATTGACAATTTCTCGCCAGCGTACTCGACCAGTCATTTGCTGCATCAAACGGTTTTTTAAAACTGATGCTTCGGTAGATGGAGATGGTTCGACATTAGATATTACAGGCACTTTAGCTGGTCGAAAAGCTACAGTTTGCAAAGTTCGATTAAACTCCAAGGATATATCTGCCATTAACGGTGAATGAAAAGCTCCGCTAACGTCAAGGGGTACAATGCGCCTATATTTGATTTTTTTTAATAATGCTTCAACTCCTGCCGACGTACCAGAAATTACAATCTGACTATTGTGATTATCATTGGCTATAACTACATCTGGAGTTATGGCAATCTGTTCTTCAAGGCGATCGCGATCGAATCCAATTAGAGCAGTCATCACCCCTGGAGGAGTATTAGTCATTAATTCGGCTCTAAGCTTAACTAATTGTAAACCAGCCTCAAAACTAATAACTTCTGCTGCATAAAGAGCAGCATATTCACCTAAACTATGACCTGCAACTATAGAAGGTTCAAATTCTGCATCTTTCATTAGATCGGTCAAAATAGCTGAGACAACGTAAAGACATGGTTGTGTATAAAGTGTTTGAGATAGTTCTAAATTTTCATTGAGACATATTTTAGTTACGTCCCAATCTAAAATATCTTGAGCCTGTTTAAATTTGGCTTTAGCCAAGGGTATACCAGCTAAATCCGTTCCCATACCCGATTCTTGCGAGCCTTGTCCTGGAAACACCCACGCTGTCTTAATCATAGTTAAATTTTTTGGATGTAATGTGTTAACTCAATACAAAAAAGCAATAGAAAATTGATAGCTAATATGATTTACGCAGCAATACGTACTATTTTTTAGGATACTCCCTGCGGGGGGTATCCCTTGGCTACTTGCGAACGATTAACTAGAGTTGTCCTAACCAATTAGCGTACTGCGATATTATCTACTCGTGCATTAGCTGAGAATCAACATTATTCATTAAGTCAATCGTTTCGCTAATCAACATGACTAAGCGTTGATAGTCTTGAACATTTTGACGATTTAAGGTAGTTCCTTCTCTCAGCTTGAGCCATTTTTGACATATACAATAATTACCTACGCAAAAGTTCCAAACACTAGGCGGTACATTTTCAAAATACTGTGCTGAATTGATCCAAACTAAACCTTTGTCACTATCTTGAAGAGGTTCTGCATAAGATATTTGCTCGACGGCGTTTTTTCCTGGAACTGGATAAGTAACTACCGTCGATGCCAAATGCTTAGAGAATTTTTTGAGGGCTAAACTGGCTTCTGAAACTTTTGGTCTGACTATTCTATTTCTTTGAAGTGTGGCAGTTTGTCTAGGTGATTGAGCGATATCTGCCGAGCGTTTATGATGTTTTCTAATTTCTATTTTGGATTTAAATAATATTCTCATAATAGTAAACGAGTGTTGCAGATTACTGAACAAAGATAATAGCTATCGGATAAGCTGTCGAAAACCAATTATCAAAGCTATTACTTTCAGCTTGAATTTTTGCCTTAATCTTTAATTTTTAATTTAGCACCATAAAACATAGCGATCGTTGATAAAACTAGTAAAATATAGCTTTTTTATGCTTATTTTAAGCTTGTTTTTTGTTTTATTTGATTCAAAAAAGATAATCTTAGTTTAAATATTTTTTGAGTGACGAAAGGTTTTTTAGACAGAGTAGAACAACACAGACAAAAATTAAACACAGATTCAACAAAGTTCGTACTTTATTTCTACCCAGGTCTCAGGAGAACGGACTAATTTAATTAGTAGGCAAAAGCAAACGGTAGCTTACAAGAAGAAATGAAGATTCAAGATTTAGATTTAAGTATCCAATTATTACAACCATTCAACTAATAGACTTCTAGATTTATCTAATGAATGCTTTATGTCTTGTGCAAACCTTGTTGGTGGCTAATTGTTCAATTTTATCTGCTGAACTAATCTGTCTCCGTCATTGTAATTCGCTGCTTGAGATGGCTTAATCAATCCTAAGTAAATTTGCTTTTTAACTTCAATCTAGTTATTTTTATCGCCAAAAAATATGAAACGAGTTGTAATTACAGGCATTGGAACGATCGCTCCACTAGGAATTGGCAAAGAACAGTTTTGGAAAAACGCCATTAGGGGAGAGTCCTTTCTGACCGCCGATTCTGAAATGGAGGCGATGGGCATCAAAAGTAATGTTTTGTGCCGAGTTTTAGATTTCGACCTGTCGAACCATTGTTCGGGGACTGAATTTGAACACCTTTTAGAACAGGATCGAGTGGTTCAGTTTGGCGTATGTGCGGGAACAATGGCTTGGGAAGATTCAGGTATCGATCTCAACCAAGAAGACTCAGAAATGTTGGGAACGATATTTTCTTCGGCAATTGGTGGAACTCCCTATATTCAGAAGATTTACGAGCAGTGTACTAATAGAGGCACGGAAGAAATTAGCTACGTGGAAACGGGAGAAAATTTCTATAATGCAGGTATGTTTAATTACTCTGCTGCTTTGCTGGCACGCAAGTATAATTTACAGGGTCACTGTACCTCTCTTTCTACTGGCTGTACTGCGGGTTTAGATGCTCTGGGATTGAGTTTTGAGCTAATTCAATCTGGCGAAATGAACATCATGATGGCAGGAGCAACCGAAGCACCTTTAACAAGCTTGACCTACGCTACTTTAGACGTAATCGGCTCTCTGTCCGTAGCCGACTGCGAACCCGAAAAAGCTTCTCGTCCTTTTGATGTCAAGCGAGCTGGCTTTGTAATTGGCGAAGCTGCTGCGGTTTTAATATTAGAAGAGTTGGAACATGCCCAAGCCAGGGGAGCGCATATATATGCAGAGGTAGTTAGCTACTCTAGCGTCAGCAATGCTTTCCACATGACTGACTTACCCGATCACGGTATTCCGATGGCTGCTGTGGTGAGGAAGGTTTTGGAGTCGGGTAAAGTTGCCCCAGAAGAACTCGACTACATCAACGCTCATGGTAGTTCTACTCCGCAAAATGACGTTTTTGAAACCAATGCCTATAAGACAGTGTTGGGAGACAAAGCGTACCGAGTGCCGATTAGTTCTACTAAATCGATGATTGGACACTCTCTTTCTTCAGCCAGTTTAGTTGGCGTAGTTGCCACCTTGGGAGCGATCGAGCTTTCAACAATTCATCCTACTGCTAACTATGAATTTGCCGATCCTGTGTGCGATTTGGATTATGTTCCCAACGTTGCTAGAGAACAGGAGGTTAACACCGCTATGTTAACAGCCTCTGGTTTTGGCGGTATTCATTCGGCTGCAATTTTGCGAAAGGTGAAGCCAGAAGAATTAGCAGCGTAGTGCATTTCAATCGTAGGGTGGGCAAGCCAAAAATTCAGGTTTTTGGATCAAGATGAAAGGAATTTTGCCCACCCGACAGAAAAATAAAATCAACATTATTTAGTGCAAAGATGACGGATAAAAAACGGGTAGTTGTTACGGGAATTGGAATTGTTAATCCATCGGGCATTGGCAAAGAACAATTCTGGCAAAATATGACCGAGGGTAAGTCGGCAATTGGTGAAATAGATCGCTTCGATCCGACTAACTTCCCAACCAAAGTGGCGGGAACAATTCAGGATTTTAAGCCCGATGATTTTATTCCTCGTCGTTTGGTGGTCAAAACCGATCGCTTTACCCATTATGCCCTAGCAGCTAGCGATCTAGCTTTGGCAGATGCCAATCTAGATCTAGAAACAGAAGATTCCTATCGGGTTGGGGTTTGGTTTGGCAACAACGCTGGGGGTTGGGATATCTGCGAACGTGGTTTTAAAGAGCTATATAACGATGGCGCAGCCATGGTGAATCCCTGGCAGGCTACAGCTTGGTTTCCGACTGCTGCCCAGGGTTACGTCACCATTCGCTATGGTATTCGAGGCTACAGCAAAAGCTTTGTTTGCGATCGCGCTAGCGGTGCTAGTGGTCTTTACTTTGGCGTTAAGTCGATCCAGCAGGGGCATAACGATGTTGTGCTTACAGGAGGCTCGGAAGCTCCCATTACCCGCTTTGGCATGGTTTGCTACTACGAAACAGGGGAAATTAGCGGTGCAGCAGATCCTCGTACAGCCTATCAGCCTTTTGACAAAGGGCGATCGGGCATTGTTCTAGGGGAAGGCAGTACGGTTTTAGTTTTAGAGTCAGAAGAACACGCCCTAGCACGAGGAGCAAAAATTTATGGCGAAGTAACTTCGGGTAGTATGACTACTGATACTAATCCTACAGAAGGAATTCAATTTAAACGGGCAATGAATAAAGCCTTAAAAGATGCCAATTTAGCTGCTCGAGATATTGATGTCGTGTTTGCCGAGGGTTGCGGTACCAAAACAGGCGATCGCCTAGAGGCAGAGGCTATTCAAGGAGTCTTTGCCGACGCTCCAGATGTTCCCGTTACCGTACCCAAATCGCTGTTTGGTCATCTTTACGGTGCTAGCTGTACTACCGAAGTCGCCTGTAGCCTGATGGCGATGGAAACTGGCAAACTACCCGTTATGCAGTCAGTCAATGCCGAAGCCGATTGCCAGCTAAATTTTGTTACCCAAGCTCAATCGAGTTCAGTTGCCCGAACTCTAGTCAATTCTCGCGCTCGCGAAGGGGTTAACGCTTCTTTCGTTATTAGTAAGTAACCAATCCTAACCAAAACAATATTAATACCATTTGTAAAGTCAATCAATGATAAATTCAGCACTCAAAGATGTTCTGATCGATTTAGGTTTTGAAGAAGCAGAACTTACTGATACAGCTTCGATTCGTCAAGACCTACAGCTAGATTCTACCGAAACCGTTGATATTTCTTTAGGACTCAAACGACGTTTGGGAATCAACATCAAGCTAGAGTCCCGTCAGGATATGACTCTGGCACAGATCAGTGAAAAAATCGTTCAAGCCGTTGACCAGTCTAACTCTCCAGACAGTAATTATGTTGAAAATACAATGCCAGCCATGCCTCAAACCGCGCACCCTGTTCAACCGAAATAGTTCCCCCAAATTTGTGAGCAGCCGAGTAGTTAAGTTATCGACTCGTTGTCAAACTTCTACAACTTCCACCAAAAATATGGGTATGGGAATTGGCGTTGACATTGCTTCTGTTGAAAGAATTAAACAGTTAATCGATCGCTATGATCGAGAAACCTTAAATTTACTATTTACCTTAGACGAAATCGATCGCTGTCAGTCAGCTAAACAACCCTATCAAAGCTTCGCTGTTTGCTTTGCTACCAAAGAAGCAGTCGGCAAAGCTTTAGGAACTGGATTAGCAGGTATTGACTGGCACGAAATAGAAGCGATCGTCTCGGACTTTCAGTTAAGCATCAAGCTTTATGGTAAAGCCAAATTGCAGGCAGCCAGACTAGGTTACACCAATTGGATTGCTAGCTGGTCAAGCTGTAATGATTATGTATTAGTTCACGTCCTGGCTAGCTGAACATCTATAAAAGAATAAGCGATGAATCTACCCTATAAACAACTGCCTGAAATCTTTAATGTTGCAGCTTACTTTCTTAAGTCTAGTCTTGTCCAAGAAGATGGCGAACGAATTGCTTTCTACTATCAAGATCTAGCCTATAGCTGTCGCAAAGTTAATGAGGAAGTTTGCCAAGCAGCAGCACTACTGTCCGAACTGGGCTTAGAACGAGAAAATCGTGTTGCTATCTTGCTAAGCGATAGTCCTGAATTTGTCTTTGCTTTTTGGGGGGCAATCTGGATGGGGGCAGTACCAGTGCCGATTAATACCGCCTGTACGATTGAAGATATTCAATATATTGTGCAAGACTGTCGGGCAAAGATTTTAATTACTAATCAAGACTGGCAAAGTAAACTATCTCTAAATAACTCTGAGTTTTTACGTCAAACCATTATTACCGATGGCGAAACTTCTTTTACCCAAAGATCTAGTCAAATAAATCATGTCCCCAATCCAGCCCGTACTTCCCCAGACGAACCAGCATTCTGGCTTTATACTTCTGGCAGTACGGGTAAACCAAAAGGTGTGGTTCACCTGCATCGCAGCATGGCAATGTGCGCCGAAGAGTATGCACGGGCAACTATTGGTTTGAATCAAGACGATATTGTCTATTCAGTAGCCAAAATGCCCTTTGCCTATGGTTTGGGCAACACTTTATATATGCCGATGGCGGTTGGGGCTGCTGCGGTATTGACTGATGCCAATAATGTTTTTGATATCATTGCCGATATTAATCGCTATCGACCGACGGTTTTATTTGCCATTCCTGCAATTTATTCAGGGATTTGGGCAGTACAAGAAATTGCGCCTTTAGATACTAGTTCCTTGAGGCTGTGTCTTTCAGCAGCCGAACAGCTACCTAAAAGTATCTGGCATAAATGGCGCGATCGCTTTGATCTTGAGATCTGCGAAGGCATTGGCACGAGTGAATTTCTGCATATTTTTTTATCTAATCGTGTAGGAGAATGTCGTCCTGGTAGCTGCGGTAAGCCAGTTCCTGGTTATGATGTGCGGATTGTAGACGATCGCGGTTTTGACCTATCTAAAGGCGAAATTGGCAATCTCCAGGTCGGGGGAGCAAGTCTGATGCTGCAATACTGGAATCGCCACCAGCAAACGCGAGAGGTTATCTATGGTAATACGATGCGGACTGGAGACAAATATATCTGCGATGAAGATGGTTATTTCTTTTTCATGGGACGCAAAGATGATTTGTTTAAAGTCAGTGGTAAGTGGGTATCTCCCTTTGAAATTGAAGATATTTTACTTCAACACGAAGCGGTTTTAGATGCAGCTGTTGTTCCCGAATCTGGTGGCGGACAGAATCTAACTCAGGCAGTGGCATATATCAGTCTCAAATCTGGTTTTGAAGAGTCAGGGCGATTAAAAGACAGTTTGCGTAAATTAGTTCGTGCTAATTTACCCAGCTTTAAAGCTCCAAAAGCAATTCACTTTTTAGACCAGCTACCCCGCACCTCAACGGGAAAGATTCATCGTCAAGCCTTGCTCAAAGCTCGTCAGCTTGTGCAGAAAAATTAATTACCAATTATTTATGTACGGGCGAACGGTCGTTTGCCTCTAACAATCAATTATGACTACAGTTCAAAACCAAAAGCTAGCAATGGGTCCAGAAGACGTTGCTACTATCGAAGACCGAGGCGGTCAGATTCATGTTCTGATTTCTCCTACCAGCGTTGGCTCAACCAAAATGATCATGGGAACAGCAACCGTCCCCGTTGGCGGGAAAGTTTTAAACCATGCCCATCCCCACAGTGAAGAATGCTTTTATGTCTTGCAAGGTCAAGGAAAAATTGTAGTCGAAGGTGTGGGAGACGTGAATTTCCAGGCGGGTCAGGCAGTGCTGACTCCCCAAGGAAAGGCTCACTCTATTTACAACGTTGGCGAGGAAGAAATTGTGGTGGTTTTTGCCTCTGGCCCTTTAGCACCATCACCCAAAGAAGGACACATTATTTTAGAACAAGGAGAAAATTAAATGAAAAACATGATGAAAGAAGCCCCCGAAGTGGCTCAAAGCTTTTTCGATCTAGCTAAATCTGCCAGAGAATATTCTCCCTTGGGGATGAAAACCAATGAATTAATCATCTTAGGCATTTTTGCTGCTCATCGTGGTCTACGAGGTATTAATACCCACGTCGAACGAGCGATGGAAGAAGGGGCGACTAAAGAAGAAATCATTGCAGCTATCTTACTAGCCCTACCAATTGTCGGCATTACCGATACTAACTTGGCTCTCGATGAAGCAATGATCCACATTGAGGCATATATGCAGAAACAGGAGCAAACTGAAAGTGCAGCTAGTCGATCTTAGTGTCTTAGTCGAAAATTCGGTTTCTGAACCTTTAGAAATAAAGGTAGACCGACTGGATCATTATCGAGGGGCAAAGGAGTTTTGCGGCAAGGTAGAAGCTCGTAACCAAGCTAAATCCGATCCTCGTCGCCTAGGGGTAGAAGATTTTCCCGATCGCGCTTTTATTACCCTCGATACGGTAACCTTACCCACCCACATGGGTACTCATATTGATGCACCAATTCACTATGGTGTGGAGAGTGAAGGTCAACCCGCTCGCAGCGTAGACCTTCTCCCTCTAGATTGGTTTTATCGTCCTGGAGTTCGTTTAGATTTAACTCATAAAAAAGCGGGAGAATTTATCACCGTTGAGGATATTCAAAACGCTCTCCAGCAAGCCCAACACGAACTAAAACCTTTAGACATAGTTTTACTTTGGACGGGAACAGATAAGCTGTGGGGCAAACGGGAATACTTTAGCGACGCTCCTGGGATGAGCCGTGAGGCTACCGAATGGCTGGTAAAACAGGGAATTAAAGTGATCGGCATCGATACCTATGGATTCGATCGCCCCTTTGTAACCATGCTCGAAGACTTCTGGGAAACAGGCGATCGCGCTAACCTTTGGCCGGCACACTTTTACGGACGAGAACGAGAATACATCCAGATCGAACGCCTAGCAAATTTAGATAGTTTGCCCTCTACGGGCTTTCAGGTATCCTGTTTTCCTTTAAAGATCAAAGACCTAGACGCTAGCTGGGTTCGGGCGGTAGGAATAGTTCCCTAAAGCAATGAGGGATAAAGAGAAAAGTAATAAGTACAGTACGGGCGATTCGCGAATCGCCCGTACGGAAGTAGCTCTACAACACCTCTGTTTTTTTTCAATTAATAAATTTAAATAGGAGCAACAAATAAATGTCAGAATTACCTGGATACACTCACAATACCATTGTCATCCTCAAAGACTTTGATACCGTTTTTGATTTGACTAATAATATCGAACTATGGCCTCAGCTATTTACTGAGTATGAAGAAGCCAAAGTTTTAGAAAGAGACGGCAACAAAGTAACGTTTCAACTGACTACTTTTCCCGAAGAGGATCATCCTTCTCGCACTTGGGTTTCGACTCGCATCATCGATAAGCCTGGCAAAAAAGCCGAAGCGCAACGAGTCAAGCAGGCTTTTCCATTTGAGATGATGAAAATCTACTGGACTTATGAGGAGCTACCGCAAAACGTCGGTACAGTCATGACCTGGGAGCAGAAATTTGCACCAGCAGAAGGCGCATGGGCAGTAGAAAAAATGGAGTCATTTCTCAATCGCAATACAAAAGTTCAGATGCAGGCAATTAAAGAAGCAGTTGAAGCTTGGACTGCCGAAGAATCAAAACCACAAACAGTTGCCGTTTAATACTATTTTTTTCCTTAATCAACAACTAACAACTAATCATGTATTTACTAGCCGATAATTTACAGACCTATCACGAAGTCTTTGTTCCAGGTAAAACTGACCCTCAGATGCTGCTGAGGAATGCGATCGCAGCCGATATATTCACTGACTATATGCTGTATGAGCAGGAAAACGAGGTGCGTATTGTTGCTAATCCCTTGGCTGATGTGGCGGTGGGAACGGACACAATTTACAGTAACTATTTAGGTGAAACTTATTCTGAAGCTGTCAGCGATCCGCTCAAGCAGGTAGAGTCGGTGTTGAGTCATCTACCCGTAGAAAATTGGACGGCTTATGGCTATGTCGGTTTTGATATTGCTCGGTTCTATTCGGCATACTCAAAGGCGATCTCCCAGCCGATGCTTTATTTTTTTGTGCCAGAAATTGAGCTACGAATTACAGATAAAGGAGTACATATTCGTAGCATCAATTCTCCCTCGAAACTATTAGAGGCAATATCTGTTGAAGTTCAACAGCCAGAATATCAAGTAACCCCGCCAAAGGCAGAACCAGGGGACAACCAAGAATATGAGTCAAGAGTCGGCGATCTAGTTTCGGCAATTCAACGGGGCGAATTACACAAGGCAATTATCTCTCGTTCAGTAGAAGTCAAAGGCAACTTAGACGTACTGGGTACTTATAACATGGGTGCTGCGGTCAACAACTCGGCTCGTTCTTACTGTTTTAAGTTAGGAGATGTGCGTTCGGTTGGTTTTAGTCCTGAGATTTTGATGGAGGTCAATGCTAGCGGATTTGTAATTACTAATCCTTTAGCGGGAACTAGACATCGCGAAGCCGATCCCGCCAAAGATGCTTTGCTCCATGATGAACTGTTTACCGATGCTAAAGAAGTTAAAGAACACGCTTTATCTGTTTGGCTAGCTCAAAAAGAGGTGACGCAAGTATGTCAACCAGAAACCGTACAGGTATTTGACTTTATGGAAGTTAAAAAATATCGTACCGTTCAACATCTTTCCTCGCGGGTTGGCGGACAGCTTAAAACTGACAAATCTCTGTGGGATGCTTTGAAGGTGCTATTTCCTGGGATTACCGTTTCAGGAATTAATAAAAAACTGGCTTTGGAGTGGATTGATCGCCTTGAAGATCGACCCAGAGGACTCTATGCAGGTGGCATTGGCTGGGTAGATAGCGACGGTACGGCAGATATTGCGATCGCCATTCGTTCGGCATATCAATATGGTGACAGCGTGTATCTTAATGCTGGGGCGGGAATCGTCGGCGAATCTGTTCCCGAAAAAGAATATATTGAATCAGTCAATAAGATGAACACGATGCTGTCTAGTATTGTGATGGAATCTGAAGAGAAGTCAGAAGTACGGGCGAACGGCCGTTCGCGCGTACGGGAGAGTAGGGAGTAGGAAGTAGCAAGTAAAGAGTAGCGGTTAGTTTTTTAGCCTTCTTGCCATAGCTGCACTTCTTTCCTTATTCCTCATCCTTTTAAAATTATGCCATCAATAAAAGTTGCAGATTACAACGTCAATTATATAGCCCCTCAAGGATTACCTAGTCCTGATACAGAATCCTTGATGTTGCTGGTACACGGGGCGGGGGGCAGTAGCCGTCATTGGTTGCCAATGATGTCTCAATTGGATAGTAGTATTTGTTCGATAGCGGTAGACTTGCCAGGACACGGGAACACATCTGGAACAGTTCCTAATTCTTTAACAGAGGTTGCCGATTTTTTAGCAGCTTTCTTGACGGCACTAAATATCGAACAGCCAATTTGCTACGTTGGTCAATCATTGGGCGGTTTGATCGGGCTACAGTTTGCCTTGTCTTATCCTCAACGAGTCACACGACTAATTTTGATGACCACAGCAGCCAAGATTCAGCTTCATCCCGACTTTTGGGCATCGGCTATCAGTGGAGAATGGGATTTGGCAACCCTAGGGCAAAGTTTTGCCCCTGAAGTACCAGAAGAGGTCAAAAATTTGGTTTTAAATGAGTTTAAACATACTCGTTTGAGCAAAGCTGCGAATGACTTTATGGGTATTAGTCAAATCGATTTAAGTGAGGCGATCTCTTCTGTACGAATTCCCGCCTTGATTTTAACTGGCGGTGATGATGTAATTATTTCTCCCCGCAAAGGAAAATTGTTAGCCAAACAAATGCCTAATGCCCATTTGGTGAACATTGCCGATGCGGGTCACTATTTACAGGTAGAACAACCAGCCAAAGTAGCGCGAGAGATTAAAGAATTTTGCTTAGGCGTTTCTGTAGGAAGTAGGAATACTGGCAAATGATAAATGATAAATGCTCAACGACCGATGACCGTCGTAGCTACGCCATTATTGGCACTGGAGCGATCGGTGCTTTCTACGGTGCTTGTTTACAAAGAGCGGGCTTTGACGTACATTTTCTGTTAAATCGCGATTTTAGCCACGTTTGCCAACACGGATTGATTATTGAATCTCCCGACGGCGATTTTACTTTACCTTCTGTTCGAGCTTACAACAACGCTAGCCAGATGCCTCCTTGTGATGTAGTTATTGTTGCTCTCAAAACTACCAGTAATCATTTACTGCCCCAAATCTTGCCTCAAGTTCTTAAAAATAACGGCGTGGTGCTGGTGCTGCAAAATGGCTGGGGTATGGAAGAGGAGATTGCTGAGATTATAGGTAGCGATCGCGTGATGGGAGGCGTTTGTTTTACTCTGAACTATAAGATCGCACCAGGACATATTCGTCATCTCGACTATGGTTTGATTACCTTAGCAGATTATGTTCCTGGCTATCGTGCTGCGGGAGTCAGTAGCAGAATGTGTCAGATTGCAGCCGACTTTGCTCTAGCTGATGTGATGATTCAGCTACATGAAGACTTATTTTTGGCTCGTTGGCAAAAGCTAATCTGCAATATCCCTGTTAATGGTCTTTCGGTGGTTTTGAATTCTACCAATCAAGAAATGTTTAATAACGCTCACGTTCGCACTTCTATCGAACAGTTAATGGCGGAAATAGTTACCGCAGCCAAGGCTTATGGTCGCTATATTCCCGAAGTGTTCGTTCAAAAACGAATTAAACAAAGTGCAGCGATGAAAGACTATGAAACCAGCATGAAAATCGATTTTAATCAAGGGCGATCGCTTGAAGTAGAGGCTATTTTTGGTAATCCCTTACGAACGGCTTGGCAGGTAGGGATACAGATGCCCCAAGTATCAATGCTCTATCGACAACTAAAGTTTTTTGATGCTCACAATTGTTTTGCTAAATCAGCTACAGGAGAGGATACACCTTCCAATCGGGTTGCGATCGCCTAAAAGGTTTTTTTTGAATATTTTAAATAAGTAATTGGGGAGAGAAGCTTGTCCAATCGTAAATCAGCCAATAAATTACCCGAATTGCCCGAACCAGAATCTAAAACATCTCTAACCAGATTAGAGAAACTACCTCTGGTTCAATACAAACCTCTACCACCTGCATCAGTTCCTGTGCGGGTAAAAGCATTTCGAGCTTTACGTTTAGTGATGGCATTGGGTGTAGCCACAGCAGTTGGACTTATGGTACAGCAGAACTATTCAAATGTGCGTAGTCGTCAGGCATTTATTAATGCCGAAATTGTCAAAGTTCGCAATCCTCTTGCTGGTAATTTACAGCTAAAAAATCTCCAGCCAGGTCAGTCTATTTCTGTCGGGGAAAACATTGGTACGGTAAAAAATTTACGTCAAAGCAGTGAACTTGAAGTAACCAAGCAAAGTCTTATTTCCCAGATCGAACAGGCAAAACAAACTGTACTTGGTGTTGAAGCGCAAATTGGCGATCGCCGTAAAGCGATCGCTAAATTAGAGCAGGAAGCTAACACTCAACAAGACTTGGGAGTGAACTATGAAGATCAACAAATAGATATTGCTAAAAATCAGCTAGATCGAGCTTTATTTGCTGCCAATACTGCTAAAAAAGAGCTAGAACGCATCACTAATTTAGCTAAACAGGGGGTGTTTTCTCAAGATAAGTTAGAAAGATCTCAGTTGAATTTTAATCGCGCTCAAAACGAAGTAAAAAATGCGCGATTGCAAGTAAACCAAGCCAAACAAAAGGCAAAAGCAGCCCAAGCAGGATTACAGTTAGAAGGTTCTCGTACTTTGGGATATTCAGAGATTCGTCAGCGAGAACTTAGTACTGACATCAATGATATGCAGCAGCAGCTTGCTGAAGCAAGGGTGCGCCAGCAAACTACTGAGGCCGAATTAGTTGAAATAGATCGCCAGTTGTCACTCAATCAACAGGCCAAGATTCCTAGTCCCACCAGTGGTCCTATTTGGTCGGTGGAATCGAAATCGGGCGAATACGCTGAAGCGAGTGTTCCCATTTTGGAGGTATTAAACTGTCAAAACCTTTGGGTAGAAGCCTTTTTCTCCGAGCAGGATGCAGGAAAAATTTATCCAGGTAAACCTGTCAAGGTGCGTTTATTGGGTGCAGAAAATGGTGATTTGGTCAGTGGAAAAGTTGAGTCGGTTCGGGCAGGTTCGGGACGGATTCAAACAGGAGGAGATATTGCCGTACCGCCACCAGATAGCGTCCGCCGTCAGGTAGCAGTAAGAGTAAAGCTAGATCGACCGCTTGAGGCTAATTCGACACAGTTCTGTGATGTAGGACGTAGTGCGGAAGTAGTTTTTAAACGTGACATAAGAGGGGGATTGTTCGGTGGCAAATAAACTAAAAGCTAGTTGGTGGACATTGATCGAACAGGGAATAGTAGTTACGGCGACAGGAGGAATTTTGTTTCTGCTGTTGACAAAAATAAATTGGTGGGGAACAACTGCCGAATTGTCTAGTTTTTGGCAGGGTAGTCAGCTAACTTTTGGCAGCGTTGCACCTGAAACCAGTTCTCTGATTTTACCTAGTTTGGTCGGGGTTGCAGTTACTTTTCTCATTATTCAGCTATATCCAGTAAATCCGCCAAAATGGTTACGATTGATAGTAATGGGCATTTTGCTATTGTTGTTAGGACGCTATTTTTTATGGCGACTGTTTGCCACCCTCAATTTAGATAACTTGCTCAACGGCACCCTCAGTATTTTTCTGTTAATTTTAGAGATTTTAGGCTGGATTTTGGGTATTTCTTCGCTGTTATTGGCTGTTTTTGAACGCGATCGCGCTATCGAGGCAGATTTTAGATCCCAAGCTGTATTGCAAGGGGAATATACTCCCTGGATAGATGTTCTCGTCCCTACCTATAACGAGCCTGCTGCTATGCTGCGCCGAACAATTATTGGCTGTCAGGGAATGGACTATGCCCACAAACGAATTTATCTCCTTGATGATCTGCGCCGACGGGAAATGAGAGATTTGGCTCAAGAATTGGGCTGTTATTATATTACTCGTCCCGATAACCGTCACGCTAAAGCAGGTAATATTAACCACGCTTTAGGACAAATCCAGGGCGAATTAGTAGCCGTATTTGACTGCGACTTTATTCCTACACGCAACTTTCTGACCCGCACCATTGGCTTTTTTCAACAGTCAGATATTGCTCTGGTACAAACCAACAAAGCCTACTACAATAGCGACCCCATCCGACATAATTTGGGCTTGCAAAGCGTTATTACCAACGACGAAGATATCTTTTTTGGGGCGATTCTCTCAGGTCGTGATGCAGCTAATTCAGTTATCTGCTGTGGTTCTTCTTTCGTGGTGCGTCGTCGAGTTTTAGACAAGATCGGCGGTATTCCCACCGAAACTTTGACTGAAGACTTTGTAACCTCTCTCAAGATTCAGGCAATAGGCGATCGCGTTATTTATCTAAATGAATCTCTCTCAGCAGGACTAGCAGCGGAAAATATTGGTGGCTATATCGATCAGCGTTTACGTTGGGGACAGGGAACGATTCAAACTTTATTTTGTCGAGCTAATCCTTTTATCTTGCCAGGTTTGAACTGGTTACAGCGTTTTATTCACGGCTTGGGCATTCTCTACTGGTTTCAATCTGCTGCCTATGTCGTTTTTCTGTGTTTACCTCTAGGGTACTTTTGGTGGGGAATTGCACCTATTCAAGCTAGCTTTAGCGAACTGCTGTTCTTTTTTATGCCTTATTACTTTACTTTTGCCGTAGTTTTCGCTTGGCTAAATGGTAGCAGACGTTCGTTTTTTTGGGCGGAAGTATATGGAGCAATTATTGCCTTTCCCATCGCTTTTATGGTGATCAATACTTTAATTAATCCTTTTGGTAAAGGTTTTAAAGTCACTCCTAAAGGAGTATTCTCAAAAAAAGCCGTCTTAAATTGGCAGGCTGCCAGCCCTTTAATAATCTTGTTTCTGCTTTATTTAGTAACTATTGGCACTCAGTTTCTTAACTGGCAATGGCAACAAGATTTAGATTCAGTTGGTATTGGTTTGTTTTGGGCTATTTATAACACCGCCATTTTATTTATTGCAATCTTGATTGCGATCGACGTACCCCAAAAAGTTTTAGCAATTCGCTTTCCCTGTCAGCTAAATTGTCAACTAACGTTCGAGGATAGAATACTTGACGGCACTACCAAAAGCTTATCTGAGCATGGCGCAACAACTTTTTTTAATATTAACAATCTCACTTCTTTAAATGCTGTAGAGCGAATTGCTACTTTAAACATTCCTGAGATTGGTTTATTTAATGCTCCTGTTTCAATCGACAAAGTTAATTTAGATCGACAAAGCAACTTATTAGCAGAAATCGATTTTGTTGAATTAGATCTGAGTAAACAAAGAAAATTAGTTAGCTTTATTTTTGGTCAACCAAATCGATGGCAAAAACAATCAATCAGTGAGGTTAAATCTGTCTGGTCTTTGATTAGTTCAATCTTTCGTATTTATCCTTTAACTAGAAATTTTAATAATTAGCTATATAAATCGCATCTACTTTGAAACCCATAGTTTTTTAGCTAAAGAACTTGTCCGCATATACTGTTTTAGGGAAAAGGGAAAAGGGAAAAGGGGAAATTAAATGTGTAATTTATTTTGTTTGGGTACTTAATAATGTTTTTATTAACTAATAATTTCCAAAAATCTATTTATAAGCGATCGCACTGGCTTATTCAATTTTCTTGTCTGGTTTTAATTACAATTACTGTTTTAATAGGTTTCGATAATTTTTCTGTTGATTCCACAGTAAAAAACAACAGCTATAGCTATCTAGCAGAAGTATTTGATCGCTCTTTGACAACAACCCAAACTGATAAGAATAGCAGTAAAGATAGCAGCAAAAAAGACTTTGGTTTTATGGTTAGCTATGCAGCAATTGATAACAGTCCTGAGTTCGATTCGATTTCCCAAAAGGTAGCTTTTACCTATGACAATGCCGTTGCTGCTTTGGCTTTTATCGCTTCGGATGACCGAGAACGAGCCAAACAAATAGTCAATACTCTAGTCGCAGCCCAAAAAGGCGATCGCTTTTTTCATGATGGACGAATTCGCAATGCTTACAAGGGAGGCAAATTTGATCCTGACTCAACTTCTTTTTTACTTCCTGGCAAATATGACGAGTCTACTAAAAGCTGGCAAGAAAACGAGTTTAACGTTAGTACTCATACGGGCAACGTTGCCTGGGCAATGCTGGCATTACTAGGATATTACCAAAGCTATGGAGGAGAAGAATATTTAGAATCGGCGATCGCCCTTGGGCAGTGGATCGAACAAAACTGTCGCGATTTAAGGGGTGCGGGGGGCTATACAGGAGGCTACACAGGTTGGGAAGGGCAACAAACAAAGTTGAGCTACAAGTCTACCGAACACAACCTCGATCTCTATGCAGCTTTTACACGACTTTATCTGCTTACCAAAGAACCCGCTTGGCAAGAACGAGCCAATTATGCTCAACAGTTTGTCTTTGCTATGTGGAATAGCGACGCGGGCAACTTTTGGACGGGAACAGAAGACGATGGAGCCACTATTTACCGAGAAGTCATTCCTTTAGATGCCCAAGCCTGGACACCTTTGGCTTTAAAAACAACCTCTAAACCCTATTGGCAATGTCTTGAATATGCCGAACAGCATCACAAAGTTGCAGGGGGTTTTGATTTTAACCAAGACAGGGACGGTATTTGGTACGAAGGTACGGCACAAATGGCATTGGCATATCAAGCAACAAATCAACCCCGAAAAGCTGAGGCTGTCTTGGCAATGCTTGAAGCTGGACAAGAGCCATCAGGTGGAATGCCCACTACCAATAAAACCACCTTGACCACGGGTTTTGTTCAGCCTGATGGTAATCCCTGGCTTTATTTTCGCAGCCTTCATGTTGGTGCAACCGCCTGGACAGTATTAGCCGAACGGGGAGTTAATCCTTTTTGGCTAGGCAGTAGGGAGCAGGAGAAATAACAACTAATAACTAACAACCAATAACTAATAACTAATAACTAATAACCAATGACTAACAATAAATTACTGGAATTAGCCCGCGAGAAAGAATATCAGCAAATTTTGGATAATCATCAGCAGTATCCTTTGGAAACTGTAACTGAGGTAGCAGATTTTCTCAGAGAAGAAGATGTTTACAATGTGGCAATGTCTCTGTATCGCTATTTACTCAGACAGCAAGAAGTTTCTGATTATCATTTTGGAATCGGTCAGTGTCACGGCAAAATTTATAATTACAGTCTGGCTCTATGGCATTTAGATAAAGCTTTTAAGCTACAAGAAGATCGTTTGGGAGCAAATTACTATGCCTATATTCTCGAAAGAAATTTCCAGATGGAGCGTGCTGCCAAATGGTACGAACAAGCATTGAATGACGGATACGATAAAGATCTTTGGACTCTTTCTCACTACGCCTATTTTCTGGAAAAATACGAACGGACAGAGGCAGCACAAAGTTGTTACGAACGGGTTTTAGACCTCAATCCTGCTTACACCTGGGCGATTAAACGCTATGCTCTATTTCTGCTCAAACACGGGCAAACAGAGAAATCTTTAGAGATAATGCAGACTGCACTCGCGCAATTTCCTAAAAACCCTTTTGTCAAACTCAACTATCTAGAGTATTTAATCATTCGGGGGATGGATCGCGAATATGAAGCATATTTAGCTAGTCTAGATTATGACAATGCACCTTTTCCTTTTCGAGTATTAGTAGATCTGTTTGATTATTTCTGGCGATATCTACTGCGGGGAGAGTCAAATATTCAGCAGGTTAGAGCTTATGAACAGAAAGCTAGTCAGTTGAAAGACAGCCTTCACCGAGATTTCGACGATCTAAATCAAATTCTGGCTAATAAAAATGGCGATCTTACCCAATGGCAGCAATTAATTACATTTCTAATGCTGTAGAGGTTTATCATAATCCGCTTCTGCAATTGATTAACCAACTGGATAAAACTTTTGAAGCTAAAAATTGAAAAAAAACTGCCAATTTTACGTGCCTTTCGCTATCGAAATTATTGTCTTTATTTTATTGGTCAAGGGATTTCTCAGATTGGTAACTGGAGTACTATTCTGGCTACTAGTTGGTTAGTTTATCAATTAACCGAGTCAGCTTGGCTACTGGGTGTAGTCGGGTTTGCCAGTCGTATTCCTACTTTATTTATTTCTCCCATAGCTGGGGTAATTGCCGATCGCGGTTCGCGCCATCGAATTGTAATTGTCACTCAGATTTTATCGATGGTACAGTCTTTACTCTTGGCAATATTGGCTTTGACGGGCATAATCAACGTTTGGCAAATTATCGCACTTTCAGTTTTCCAAGGTATAGTTAACGCCCTGTATTTGCCGACACTTCAGGCTTTTGTTAAGGAAATTATCGAACAGCCAGAAGATTTAGGAAATGCGATCGCCCTTAATTCATCTTTGATTAGTAGTGCCAGATTAATTGGTCCGGCGGTAGCTGGTTTTTTAGTGGCTAGCGTCGGTGCGGGCATTTGCTTTTTGCTTGACGGCATTAGTTATATAGCGGTAATTGCTGCTTTTTTGGTGATGAAAGTTCCCGCAACTAAGATTGCTTCTAGCACTACCTCCACCATGCAAAAGCTGAGGGAAGGATTTGACTATGCTTATAACAATTCGGCAATTCGTTCGATGCTGCTATTGCTATCCTTGCTAGGCTTTGTCGGCTTACCCTATGTAATTTTGATCCCCATTTTTGCTGCTGATATTCTTAAAGGCGATTCCCAGACTTTAGGATTACTGATGGGTGCTTCGGCACTGGGGGCTTTAATTGCCAGCGTTTATCTTAGTTCTAGGTCGCATATATATGGTTTAGAAAAGGCGATCGCGATCGCGCCTATGCTACTGGGAACTGGCTTTATTATTTTCTCTTTCTCTAATATTTTATTGTTTTCTCTCCCAGTTATGGTGCTGATTGGCTTTAGCGTCATTTTACAGCTAGCTTCTACCAATACAGTCATACAAACCATAGTCGATGATGACAAAATAGGCAGATTAATGAGCCTAGTTTCTATGGCTTTTATGGGTGTAGTTCCCTTTGGCAATTTATTTTCTGGGTGGCTGGCTAGTCAGATTGGAGTAGTTAATACCTTTGTTTTTAATGGTTTAGTTTGTTTGGCTGGTTCGATGCTTTTTATTCGACAGCTTAAAACTGTTGAACGGGTAATGCGCAGTTAGTCTAATGTTCCTTGCTGTCCTAAATTGACCTGAGTTCGGGTGTTTTCTATGTAGACGCGGTTTAAAGCGCGTTGCACCACCAGAATGACTATCTTAACTGTCTTTAGGTTGCCCAAATGTGAAGAAACCAGCCGATCGCAATTCCTAAAAAGACAAAGCGTACTACTTGCCAAAAGATATCGGGTAGCAAAACGCTTTCGAGGTTTAGCTCTAGGCTATCTAGCTCTTGCTGAAGGCTGCGTAGTTCAGTCTTTAAGGGTTGAGGAATAGATTTATTTTTTTGCTGCTGTTTGAGTTCTTGTTGACGCTCTAAAAGGTGCGATCGCGCTTTCAAATCTTGTTTAACTTGAGCATGACGCTTCTGTAGCTGTAGAAGTGATGTTTCAACTTCAATTAAAATCTTTTCTAATTCGTTTTCTTGCGTATTGCCAGATTGGGGAGATGACATCGTTAGAATTAAAGTGAAGCAATATAGTTAGATTGACACGATATTAACCTATGTTTAAAGTAACGCCTTTATCTACGAATCAAAGCAAAGTTTCTGCTGATTTAACCGATTTAGAACTAGCTCAGGCTTTAGTCGAACGCAGTTTAATTGCCCATCAAGATTGGCATCGCTTAAAAGGCAATCGACAAGCCCAGGCAAAACAACAGCTAACTTCTGCACTGGTGTTTTTACTAAAAGAGCAACCCCAAGAAGCTTTACAGCATCTCAATCAGGCTGTTGGCTGGCTAGATGGCTCTCTTGCCTCTCCTCCTTGTCCTGATGCTCAGCGTAGAGTCAAGAAAGCCTAAACTTAGTAATCAATAATCACCGCTAGTTATGACTACTGCGCCTACATCCTCAACCAAACCCAAACTGCCTCCAGGTTCAAAAATTCCACCACCATTAATACTCATTCAGGCAATACTTGACCAATTTGGAACTTTAGAAAAGTTTCAACGCAAATATGGAGATATTTTTTACGCGCCCAAGTCTTCTCTATTTCCACCTTCTGCTATTTTTAGCGATCCTCAAGCAATAGAAAAAGTTTTTACTGCCGATCCCAACCTGTTTGAAGTTGACCAACAATCTAATGCACCAATTAGACTTCTGTTAGGAGATAGTTCTTTAGTATTACTTGATGGTGTGCAACACCAAAGACAGCGTAAGCTATTGATGCCACCTTTTCATGGAGAGAGAATGAAAAGCTATGGTCAAACTATGGTCGATGCCACCAAGGAAGTTATATCTCAATGGCAAGTTGATCAAACTATCTGTATTCGTGACTATACCCAAGAAATCTCGCTGCGAATTATTTTAAGAACAATTTTTGGTTTAGAGTCAGGGAAAAGATACGATCGCCTGAGTAAGATTCTAGTAGATTACCTAGACATATTTAATTCACCTTTAAACTCTTTTTTTCTGTTTTTTCCTTGGTTACAAAAAGACTTAGGTGGCTTAACTCCCTGGAATAAGTTTTTGCGACAAAAGCGTCAGATCGAGGAAATTTTACAGGCAGAATGCGATCGCCGTAGGCAGAATCCAGATGCTTTAGGAGAAGATCTTCTTAGCCTATTACTCGAGGCACGATACGAAGATGGGCAACCTATGAGTGATGAGGAAATACGAGACGAGCTAATGACCATGCTGTTTGCAGGACATGAAACTACTGCAAGTTCTTTGGCTTGGTCGTTTTATTGGCTACATCGTCTACCTGAAGTTGGTCAAAAATGCCAAGCAGAATTAGATTCTCTGGCTGACAATGGTTCGTTTACCGAGATTGCCAAACTTCCCTATCTAAGTGCAGTAGTATCAGAAACTTTGAGACTAAATCCTGTGGTTGTGTTTGTTGGGAGAAAGTTAAAACAACCTTTTGAATTAATGGGATATGAGTTTGAACCTGGTACATCTTTATTGCCCAGTATTTATCTAACTCATCAACGGGAAGATATATATCCTGAACCCAAAAAGTTTAAACCAGAAAGATTTATGGAAAGACAATTTTCACCCTATGAATATTTACCTTTTGGTGGAGGAAATCGTCGCTGCTTGGGTTATGCCTTTGCCCTATATGAAATGAAGTTAGTTTTAGCAACTATCTTGTCTAAAGTAAAATTAGAACTGCTGGATAATCGCTCTATCAAACCCGCTCGTCGTGGCTTTACTTTTACTCCTGATGGTGGTGTAAAAATGAGAGTTGAGGCAATTAAATCCTGAGTTTTGTACTCATTACTTATTCTTTATTTGCTATTTTTAATAAGTCAGATTCTTGTTTTGCCTGAACATAAAGAAACATTGCCCAAGATGCGATCGCATCTTGACTAGATTCTATATCTCCTAACTCTGTTTGCGCAGTTTGCAAACAATGTTTCAATAATTTGGCATCTGCCTGTATTTGCTGCAATGATTGATTTAAGCTGGATTGCTGCTCAAAAAAGTTATTATCTTGGATATCTATGGACTCTGGTTCAAGATTTTCTTTGACTATACGTGCAGGATTTATTTCATCCCTACTAACTTCGGCTGCAAAGCTAGAAGCAACAATACCTGCGGGAAGAACAAACACGCCAATACCAAAACAGGCTAAACTTGCGCCTAATAATTTACCTGTGACGGTAACTGGATAAATATCGCCATAGCCAACAGTGGTTAAAGTGATAACTCCCCACCACATAGCAGCAGGAATACTGGAAAAGGCTTCTGGTTGGGCATCGTGTTCGGCAAAAAACATTAAGCTTGAAGCAATAATTAGCAAAAAAGCAATGATTGAGAGGGTAATAAATAGTTCTTCCTGCTTACTGATAATCACTCTAACTAGAGAACGAACCGATTTTGAGTGTCTACCAATTTTGAGAATCCGCGCCAATCTAAGCAGTCTTAGGGTTTTAAGCACAGCTAAGTTGTGAAACACTAACAACAGGTAAAAAGGAAAGGTAGAGATAAAATCAATAATCGCCATTGGTGTAAAAGCATAGCGCAGCCTACCCCATACGGGATGATGAAATTGATGTTCAACAGTACATAGCCATAAACGCAATCCATATTCTACGGTAAAAACTACGGTAGAAAAGATACCAATGTCTCTAAACAGCCAATGATAATTTTGATTTATCGGTTGTGAAGTTTCTAAAATAAAAGCACTAATATCTAGCAAGATTAAGACAGAAAAGAAAATTTGGTCTAATCTACTAATCCAATTACCGTAGTCAGCATTTTCTAAAATATGGTAAAGTTTACGTTGAAAGGCTTTACGCTTCATCTTTTTCTAAGATTATCCTGTTTAATAGTCGGCTAATACACAAAGATTCTTATCTTGTATACTTCTAAGTATCTAAAATATTTGTAATTACCAAAATTTGCTCAATATATAGCATCACGTACGAACGTTAGGACATTTTAAACTTGCTACTTGCTACTTGCTACTTGCTACTTTCGAGCAGATATCTTATGTGTCCTAATCTAATTTTGTACGGCTATACCTATGCTAATAGTGTTTAATCGAGAGTTATCGAAAAGTAATTATAAATTCAACTATCAAATTTGCATCATAGTCTTATTTATTTTTGGTCTTTTATGCTTGTTATTAATTGGTGGTTGTAGCAGCCGAGGGCAAACAAACAGGCAGGAAAATATTAAGATAACTTTTTGGCACGGTATTAATCCTCCTGAAAATCGCGATATTTTTCAGGGATTAGTTACCCAGTTTAACCAAAAAAACCCAGATATTGAGGTCGAGGCTTTATATATCGGTCAACCTGATGCTCAACTACCAAAAATATTAGCTGCTACCGTTAGCAATCAACCTCCTGACATTCTCTGGTTTGTTCCCCAAATTACGGGTAAACTTGCTCAGTTGGGTGCATTATTACCTTTAGAAGACTGGCTGGATAATTCACCGCTAAAATCAGAAATAGATCCAGCCATGTTTGACTCGATGAAGCTAGACGGACATATTTTATCTGTTCCTTTAGCTACCAACAACGGCGCAGTATTTTATCGCCCCAGTTTATTTAAACAAGCAGGAGTTACTAAAGTTCCTCGAACTTGGACAGAATTAAAACAAACAGCTAAAGCTTTAACCCAGGATACTAATAACGACAAACGCCTAGATCGACACGGTATTTATCTATCTTTGGGGAAAGGAGAATGGAATGTATTTACCTGGCTGCCTTTTATTTACAGTGCTGGAGGAGATTTGCTAAAAAATGGTCAACCAGATTTAGTTAACGATGGCGCGATCGCAGCCTTACAGTTAGGATCGGATCTAGTTCAATCTGGGGTAGCTGTCTTGTCTCCACCCGAAAGGGGTTACGAAATTGATGACTTTATCGCTGGTAAGGTGGCAATGCAAGTTACAGGACCTTGGACATTGGCTGAGTTAAAATTAGCCAATATAGATTATGATGTTTTTCCTATCCCTGTTGATAAAAAGCCTGCTGCGGTAATTGGTGGCGAAAATCTATTTGTGTTTAAAACAGTTCCAGAGAGAGAACAAGCCAGCCTAAAATTCTTAGAATATATCCTTAGCGAAGAGTTTCAAACTGCTTGGGCATTACAAACAGGCTATTTACCCGTAAATATCAGGTCGCAACAAAGCCAAGAATATCAAGATTTTGTAGAGTCAAACCCTGTAGTAAAAGTCTTTCTCGATCAAATGAAGTGGGCAAAATCTCGTCCGATTATCCCTCAATATACTAGACTTTCAGAGAATTTAGGTCGGGCGATTGAAGCTAGTCTTTTAGGCAAACAAACTCCCACTGAAGCATTAAAGCGATCGCAGCAACGATTAGAATTAATTTTTGCAAATTGATTCTTAGTAATGGTTCGGACAAAATTTAATTATTAACGAAACAACAGCTATCAAAGCCCTTTTGGAGTTGAAGATAATCAACGGTAAATTAGGCTTTTCAACTGCTTTAACTGTTCTAACTGCTTAACTGTCCTAACTGTTGTCTTAGGAATTGTTAAACCTCCTCGCCCAAAAAAGAAATCCCTGACTTCAAAATAGTACTGTTCGTAGCTCTAGGCTCTAAGTCTTTTAAGGTTAAATAGATAAAAAATGGTTTCGCTGTTTAGCTTAAAAGCTGTTTTTCGCGATCGCTTTTCTCTTAATACTTACTTTATTTACGCTCACTCTACTAGGTGCAAGCATCACTTTTATTTTTTAAATTAATAAAGTTGTTTTTTACTATTACTAATTCCATAAACTAAAGAATATTTTAGATCGGAAACAATTTAATAAATCATTACGTCTACAGCTAATTTTCAAGGTATACAAAAAGTTGAAAACTTGTCAACCAAATAATATCTAATGGCTTTACCAACTTTTTTATCTTAATTCTTTAACTTTTTAACTATGCAGGTGTTTATTAATTTATAAATACTACAGCGTCAAGTTTTTACCTTAATGCAAGAGAGAAAATAATCAATATGGCTAATTTTGTTGGTACTTCACAGAGCGATGATTTCCGAGTTATTTTTCCCTTAAGTGCAGAAGATGATTTAATGGATGGTCGTGAGGGAGACGATACTATAGATGGTTACTTGGGTAATGATACTCTCCTTGGCTTTGATGGTAATGACAATATTAATGGCGGAGAAGGTGATGATTATGTAGCTGGAGAAGATGGTGACGACACCTTACTTGGCTACAATGGTCTAGATACCCTCTCAGGGGGAGAAGGTGATGATTTACTTTCTGGAGAATTAGATCGAGATATTCTCTTTGGCTTTAATGGAGATGATACCTTAGATGGTGGAGATGGTGACGACGAACTCTATGGGGAAGCTGATAATGATACTTTATTAGGGAGTTCGGGTAATGATATTTTGGTCGGTGGCGATGGCGACGATATCTTAGAAGGAGAGGCAGGAGACGATCTTCTTAATGGAGGTATAGGATCGGATACCTTTGTCTTTGCCACTATTTTAGGTACAGGAATTGACACTATCCAAGACTTTTTCTTTCAAGAAGATGACAAGATTGAAGTAGTTGCCGAAGGATTTGGTATAGATACTGATGAGATAGATCGCTTTAGCTACAATCAAGGTTCGGGAGAAGTATCATTTGATGGCGAAACTTTTGCCATTATCGAAGGAAACGTTGATTTTATTCCTTCTCAAGATATTAATATTGTTTAGATTAAGATCTATCTAATTGCTATTTTTCTAAGACAAAATTATGCAGGCATTAATTGAAATGCCTGTTTTCTATAATATCAATATCTTAAACAAAAAAATATTATGTTAGAAATAATTTGTGCTGGTTCATTGGCTTTGTCGATCAATATTTGTCAGGGTAAAAACTCAATTGAGTTAAATCCTATTCAGCAAAACATCGTCTTAGATAAGAGAGGCTATTTAGCTAAAGGCGAACCTAACGAATCAAAGTATAGGCAAGAAGCAGATGAAGATTTGGGAAAAGATGAAATTGAATATAGGGATGGTAGAGGCAGTAGAGATTACCAAGAGGCCGAACAGCGTCGAAGAGAAATAGAATATGAAAGAGATCGTGAAAATGAAAATGATATTTATTGGGATCGAGATCGACCTAGTAGAGAAGAAGATAGATATTATAGAGATGACAGATCTAGAGAAGAAGATCCTAGCAGCAGCGAATATTATCGGCATTAATTAAGTAGAACGAATCTATAACAGTATTCAGCCAGTATGTCTTTAGGACAACAGCAGGGTTTCGAGCAAAAAATTGTACTTATCTTGCTCATTAGTGCTGTTTTGGGTTTTCTGCTCTTTTTGGCTATAGAAAATCGTCACAAACAGCCAATGCTAAAACTATCTCTGTTTCCTAATCTAAGGTTTAGTTTTGGCTTAATAACTGGGTGCTTGGTTTTTCAATATGTTGTGTATATTTCTAATTGTGTTTTTAACTATTTTTTCTGGCTTTTAGCTGCATCCGAATATCGGCGTGGACTTCTTTGGTAATCGGATAGAAATAGGTCAAAACTAAACCAATAATTAGAAATACTGTAGGCAAAGGCGCGATCGCAATACGGATAGCTAGTAATGCACTATCTGGCTGTACTGGGATAGGTTCTCCTGGTATTCGGGCAACAAAACCAGAGAATTCTAAGGCTTGTCCGACTAAAAATAATGCTAAGGCTAAACCAAGCTTTTGCAGCAGTACCATAAAACTGTAAAAAACTCCTTCCCTTCTTTGTTCCGTATTTAGTTCATCTAAATCCACCACATCGGGAATCATTGACCAAGGAATAAGATAGGCTACAGAGACACCAAAACCAGCCATGATAGCCAAGATATAGAGTTCTCTGGTTTGACCAGGCTGAATCAAGAATAAGCCTGCTTGAGCAACAATCCAAACAACCATCCCAAGATAATAAACAGCTTTTTTACCCAGCTTGTCGCTGACAAACTTCCAGAAAAACAGCATGACTAAGGCTGTTCCCTGTACGGCGATCGCAAATGTCGGAAAAGCAGCTTCATCCATTCCCATCCAACTGACGACATAGTAAATCAGAATTGAAGCGGTTAGCTGCACTCCCAACCAAGAACATAAGTAGATGCCAATTACATATAAAAATGCTTTATTGGCAAATGCCACCTTTAACTGTTCTCGAATCGGAACACTGGGAACACTATTAGCCAAATTTCTCGCTTCAACTGCTTCAGAACTATTTAAATGAGATTCGGTCTTAGCTAAAATCAAGGTCAAACCAAAACCAATAAACTGTAAACCAAATAAAATACTGGCAATGCCTAGAACGCTAACTCTCGTACTACTAGCTATTTGGCTGGCACCATAAGCTGTTCCTAATGCCCCAACCGCAGTTAAAATAAAGCCGAATATTTTTTTTCCTTGCTGTTGCAAAAGCGGTGCTGCACCTCGTTCTTGAATCCTAAAGGTACACCAAAATAAGGCAATTATTGAGATTAAACTAGAAACTCCTCCCAAAATTAAATATTGTTGCTTGGGATCGTCAGAATAAACTTTAAAAATAACCGTCGCTAAAATTAAAGATAAAATACTTCCACCAATGGAAAAGGCAAAGCGAAAACTATTTAAGCTGGTTCGTTCATCGTAGTCTTGGGTTAGTTCGGGAGTTAGTGCCGTATAAGGTAAATTCACTGCCGTATAGGCTATATTAAACAGCGTTGCTACGACTACATAATAGGCAAACAGTCCCCAATTATTGACGTTAGGATCTTCGCTAAATGTAGGTACAATCCATTGAAGAAAAAAGAAAATTCCAAAGGGAATTGCGCCAAATAGCATCCAGGGTATACGCCTTCCCCATCTGGTACGAGTGCGATCGCTCAAAATTCCCGCAATGGGATCGTTAATCGCATCTCCAACCTTACCAATAGCTAAAATGCTTCCCGCTAAACCCGCAGGTAGTCCCGCCACATTAGTAAAGAAATATAACAGAAAAAATACTAAAATATTAGCCGTGATGGCTGGGCCCATATCCCCAGCACCATATGCCAGCTTGGTAGTGAAGTTAAGCTTTTCTCGATCTATTGACTTTTCGCTGATGTCCAATTACTTTAAATTCCTATTTTCATGACAGATTTACACATTACATGGTCAGAATATCATCATAAAATCGAAACTCTGGCTGTCAAGATATATCGGTCAGATTGGCAGTTTAATCAAATTGTGTGCTTGGCAAAAGGTGGTTTGAGAGTGGGAGATATTCTTTGTCGGCTATATGACCAACCATTAGCCATTCTCTCTACTGCTTCTTATGGGGGAGACAATAATCAACAGCGCGGTCAAATTAAGTTTTCTGAACATCTGGCGACGATTCAACCTTTAGGTAATCGCATTTTGCTGGTAGATGATTTGGTTGACTCTGGGGTTAGTTTAGCCGAATCTTTGAACTGGCTGACTACAAAATATGGTGCAAGCATAGTAGACATTCGCACTGCTGTAATTTGGTACAAAAGTACGTCGATAAAAATACCTGATTATTATGTTGACTATCTGCCTGATAATCCTTGGATTCATCAACCTTTTGAAAAGTACGAACAAACCAGCATTACTGGTCTTTCTGCTCAGTTTAATGAAGTTAAGATAAAGTAAATAAGCTAAATTACGGAAAAGTTCATCAAAACTTTAAAATAAACAAGCCAAATTAGTTGAAAAAACTAGTATATTTACTGAAGACAGGAAGTTGAGTTTACAATTAACCTATATTTTAGTTACAAGAACTTAAATTGCTCGTAAAACAAAAAAATTAGGAGCGTTGTCAGCCAAACAACACCCCTAATACCAACCATATAGAATCGTTAAGCAATATTTGAGTCGAGTCGTAAATCAATATTAGAGTTACTAGTGCCACCTAGAACTCTTGCTGTTAATGAGTCTATAATATTCTCTATTTTACGCCGATCTCCAAACTTTATCATTCTCCTGAAAAATCATAAAGATATTTAGGGGTTTGAATTGCTGACTGCCACGAAGGTTGGGCTAATGTTAAGTTTTTTAAACTTTTGCTAAAGGTAGATTCTTACAATGTCTGCTTTTGAGTTTTGCCTCAAGATTTTCTACAAGGTCATCAAAAAAATTTAGGGATGTCGTCAGCCAAACAACACCCCTAACATCGTTTTTATAGAACTGTTAAGCAATATCTTGATCGAGTCGTAAATTGAGAATTAGCTAGCTCAAAGTAATTCAAAGTAAACTTTCTTCTCTATTCAAAACAATTATACGTTTAATAAAACTTGATATTTCTCTATTCTGCTATAAATTTACAATTTTTTACAATTAAAAAAATCAAAACAAACTTAATTGCGTAGGATGGGGATCAAGCTTATTCCATGGCAAAGCAGGAATATCAAAGTTATAAGCCTTTAATAAAGAGTAAAAATACTTAGCAGTATCAGGCGATCGCACTTCTTGGGGACAATGAACGAAAAAATAAACTGTTTTCCCTTGACATAACCAGTTATTTAAGTTAGCTGCCCACTGTTTTAGATAAGCCTGATTGTATTGCGAATCGGGATGGCTAATAAAACGGACAAAAGCAGTGTTTCCCGTAACTACCTGCTGAAGAGGAACATCAGGTTTCTTTCTGAGGGAATTAATTTGGGGATCGTCTGGACAATTGTAGATAGGGCGAGTGTCAAGTAGAGTTCTGGCTATGTTTAATTCTGCCAGCAAAGAATTAAGGCGATCGCTATACTGCTGTTTAAACCAATCTAAGTGTCGCACTTCCAAAGCCAAAGATAAATTAGACTGGCTACAGGCGGTCAAAAACTCGCTTAAATCAGCAAAATTTTCTGGACTATAGCTAGGAGGTAGCTGGATAAATGTTGTCCCCAAGCGATCGTTTAAACCAGAAATTCTCTCTAAAAAACTCAAGGCATGAGATATATAAGGAGATAACAAACCTTGATGAGTAATATGGCGATTTAGCTTAGGACATAGTTTAAAACCAACGGGAGTTTGTGCCACCCATTTTTTTACTGTTGCTTCTGAAGGAACAGCATAAAAAGTCGTATTTCCTTCTACCGTAGTAAAACGCTGGCTATATAGCTTTAAAAAATCTCGCGGTTGGCTTTTAGGAGGATACAAGTTACCTACCCAATCTTTATATGACCAAACTGCACAGCCAAGATAAAAGTTCACTTTTAATTTAATTATTCTCTCTGGTAACAGTCTAGTATTTAACTAGTTAAGACTTACGCAGTTTAACGAGTTTTGCCCCCCTAGCCCCCCAAGTTTGGGTAGGGCTGTTTCATTCTAGAGCTAAAGTGCGGTAAATTGATATAAAACCTAATTTAACCGCTCAATGACTTTAAAAGACTGGAATAAAAGCTTAATTGACTATTTGAAACAAATACCTGATGAGCGAAAAGCAGGTGAATGGATTGCAATTGATGGCAAAAGTTTGAAAAATACTGTCAACGACTGTTATGGACAACAGCAAAACTTCGTCATGATGGTTTCGGCTTTGACTCATGAAGGCGGGGAAATTTTAGGCATAAAAGTTAGGGAAAATAAGAAACAAAGTGAGATTGTCGCCGTGCAAGACTTATTAGAATTGCTGCATTTAAAAGGAGTGGTGTTCACGATGGATGCTCTACATTGTCAAAAAAAACAGTCTCAGCAATTATCGACAGTGGTAATAACTACCTAATTGTGGTTAAAAGAAATCAAAAAACATTACATCGACAAATTGAGCGGAGGAAATGCGTGGGTTTCCCGCGCTTATTCCACTCCGCTGTTGAATTTCAAGCAACAAGTACAAAGGCGATTAGTTGCTTTGAGCAGATCGAGAAGACGAGAAATCGACTAACTCATCGAACTGTAGAAGTATTGGCTCCTCCATCAAACATTGATTCTCAATGAGTTGGAGTTCATAGTATCATCAAAATTTTCCGTTCGCCAACAAGAGGTAATCACGATTACGAATCGGATTCGGCGACTTATTATATTAGTTCTTTACCCAACTCCTTCGGAGTTAAGTAGCAAGTAGCGCGTTCTGGAGAACGCCGACATCGCTTCGCGATGGCGACACGCTCCAGCGTGTGCAAATAGCAGATAGCAATTAAGAAAAACTCCGAAGTTGGATATGCAGCCTCTTCATTGATGAGGAAAAGGTGAAAAAATAATTCAACTCTTGAATACATGCGGGCAAGCCCTTTGTCTGACACAGGAGCTATCGCTCCATGTCGTCGTCTTCGACGACTTTGCAAGCTTTGCTTGCTGTGGCAGAGGTTGAACTTGCAGACGCGCTTCGCGTCTGGCCGTTGCGGAGCAACGTCGGCAGCCTCCAGGCTGCGCTACTTGTTATCTGCTACTTGTGAACAGCAACTTCTTGGCTTATTCCCCAAGGTATTGGCCGACATTGGGGTATCGAGAATCGTTGGCATTGGGGAGGTACGGACGGCGAACCTGCGTCGCCGTATTGAGTGCCGTTTAAGGATGTCGTAACGAAAGAAGATAACAGCCCTCAACTTCACGGCAAAGCATCCACAAACATCTCTTTGATTAAAAGTTGGGTTATTAACCTACTGAGAGTTCATGGTTTCGATTCTATGACTGAGGCAATCAGTTATTTAAGCTATAATTTGCCATTATTACTTTCTTTGTGTCACTGATAGGTGTAGTGAATAGATTTATTCGCGATCGCATTTCTTTTTTAGAGAATGAAACAGCCCTACCTCAAACTTGGGGGATTTAGGGGGCGAGTGCGTAAGTCCTATTAGTATGACTTTTGACTTCTGTACGCCCTTAACTGACTTTTATACAACTGCCTATTACCGCTTATTTCATGAGGGAAACTTTAATTATTTTTAGTCGCTATCCTGAAGCGGGAAAAACAAAAACTCGTATGATTCCAGCTTTGGATGCAGAAGGTGCAGCAGAATTACAGCGACAGATGAGCGAACATACTCTCAACACTGCAAGAAATCTCAAGTCTTACCGTGACATTACCATAGAAGTACATTTTGCAGGAGGGAATAAACAACTAATAGCAGAATGGTTAGGAAAAGATCTCGAATATATTCCCCAGGTTAGAGGAGATTTGGGTGATAAAATGCGATCGGCGTTTGAGCGAGCTTTCAGTTTAGGAAGCAAAAGAGTCGTAACTATTGGTACTGACTGTCCTGATATTGATCGAGCAATATTAGAAGCAGCTTTTAATTCATTGTCGGATCTAGATTTAGTAATAGGCTCGGCAACCGATGGCGGATATTATTTAATTGGCTTAAACCGTACTAGACCCGAACTGTTTGCAAATATAAATTGGGGAACAGATCGAGTACTAAATCAGACAAAAGCGATCGCCACTCAATTAAATTTAAACACTTATTATCTTAAAACTTTATCAGATGTGGATCGCCCTGAAGATTTAGCTATATGGCAAAAATATATTTAGCATCAATCATCCTTTGATAGAGAATTTCCAATTAAAGATGGCAAAATTACGGAAAAAGCTTTAGATTTACCAAAGTATATTCTCAGGAAGTTTTAATCTCAGTTAACTTAAATAATAGAGAATAACAGAACATAAAAAATTAAATCATCAGGGAGTAATTTATCTACTAAGAAGGATTGAATCTATACTCCCTACGATTAACCTGTATATAGCCAAAGTTAAGTAAAAGGATAGCCACCTGTGACTGAGATTGCAACTGACCAACAGCCAACTCCATCAACCACCCTAGATTATGATATTGAATCTACCGTACTAGAAAGATATCAAGAGGGTGCAAGACAACAGCAGCCTAGTTTATGTTGTCCCACAGAGTATGAGGGAAACTATACAGAAATACTGCCCAAAGAAATTATTGCCAAGGATTATGGCTGTGGCGATCCTACTCGCTATGTCAATGAGGGAGAGACTGTAGTTGACTTAGGTTCGGGTGCAGGTAAAAATTGCTATATTTTGGCGCAAAAAGTTGCTGCAAAAGGCAAAATTATCGGCGTAGACTTTAACGAGGTGATGCTCGATCTGGCGCGGAAATATCAGGGCGAGATGGCAAATAAGTTAGGCTATCACAACACGGAATTTGTCAAAGGTAAAATTCAAGATTTAAAATTACCTTTAGATAAGTTACAAATATGGTTACAAGCAAATCCTGTTACCTCAGTAGCCAAGATTGCCGAATATGAAGCAGAATGCGATCGCCTCAGACAACAAGAGCCTCTTATTCCCGATAATAGTGTAGATGTGGTAATTTCCAACTGTGTCTTAAATCTTGTTCGTCCCCAAGACAAAAAACAGCTATTTAGCGAAATCTTTCGTGTTCTTAAGTGTGGTGGTCGGGCAGTGATTTCGGATATTGTATGTGATGAAGATCCTACTCCTACGATCCTCAACGATCCCGAACTTTGGAGTGGCTGTATTGCAGGGGCATTTAGAGAAGACAACTTTCTCAAGATGTTTGAAGATGCAGGTTTCTATGGCGTAGAAATCCTCAAGCGTGAAGAAAGCCCCTGGCAGGTTATCGATGGCGTAGAATTTCGTTCTATGACTGTTCGGGCATACAAAGGCAAGGAAGGGATTTGTCTAGAAAGAAAGCAGTCAATAGTTTATAAAGGCCCTTGGAAACAGGTTGTAGATGATGATGGTCATGTTTTCTGTCGTGGAGAAAGAATGGCTGTCTGCGATAAGACCTATAAGATTATGACTAGCTGCTGTAGTCCTTATACAGATGATGTTATCGGTATTGCACCTTGTGAGAGTATTCCTTTAGAAGACGCGCAAGATTTTAACTGCAAAACTAAGGCAATTCGTCATGCCAGAGAAACTAAAGGTTCAGAATATAACCTAACAGATATTAGCAATGATGATTGTTGTTCTCCAGGAGAGTGTTGTTAATCAGTGAACAGCTAGGGGCGAACGATAATTTTAAGCATTAAACATTGTAGGGTGGGCAACAAAAACTTATTAGTAGGTAAAATACAAAACTATTTTTTGCTATTTTTTGCCCACCAAATAGTTTCATCTAGTAGATAATCAGTAATTATGTGGACTTTTACTATTTTTTTGGCGACGGTTTTTTTAGCTTATGCTAATGGGGCGAACGATAATTTTAAGGGAGTAGCAACATTATTTGGCAGTCAGACAACTAGCTATAAAGTTGCTATTTGGTGGGCAACTTTGACTACTTTTGCTGGTTCTATTTGTTCGATAATTCTAGCTAATGCCCTACTAGAAAACTTCTCAGGTAAAGGATTAGTTCCTGATGCGATCGCCGATACGGGGTCATTTCATTTGGCAGTGGCTTTAAGCGCAGCCTTAACCGTCATTCTCGCCACTGTGACTGGGTTTCCTATTTCTACTACTCACGGAATCACGGGGGCATTAACGGGGGCTGGACTAGCTGCGATCGGTACTCAATTGAATTTTACAGCTTTAGGAAAATCATTTTTTATTCCTCTTTTGGTTAGTCCTTTAATTGCCATAATATTAGGGATTGTTTTGTATAGTTTATTACACTATTTTCGCACCGTTTTAAAAATAGAAAAGGCTTGGTGTGTAGGTGTAGTTTCTAAAACTGCTAATTTAGGAATGTTTTCCAAAGTTCTTAGTTCATGGATATTAACTTTACCTATTGCAGCAATTTTGAGTGGTATTGCATATTTTTTATTACCCAAATAAATTTAGTAGTTAGTCTCATCTTCGTGAAATATAGATCGACAGTAAATAGTAATCAAAATGTCTACAACTAAAACTTCTATTACCCCCTTTTATAAAAAAATAGAATCACCTCTGGCTAAAGATAAAATAACGGTTTTACAAATTAATCTTGGTAGAAAATGTAACTTAGCCTGTACTCATTGTCATGTTGAAGCAAGTCCTAAACGTACAGAGGAATTATCCCCCGAAATATGTGAACAGCTAATCGAATTAATTAATCGTTTTCCTCAGATTGAAACAGTTGATTTGACTGGTGGTGCGCCAGAGATGAACTATGGATTTCGTCCGTTAGTAGAGGCAGCTAAGGCTAAAAATAAAGAGGTTATTGTTCGTTCTAATTTGACTATCTTTTTTGAGCCTGGATACGAAGATTTGCCCGAATATTTTGCTCGAAACCAACTTCGCGTTACTGCTTCTCTTCCCTGCTATCTTGAATCAAATGTGGACAAACAAAGAGGAGCAGGAGTATATAATGATTCGATTCGTGCAATTCAAAAGTTAAATCAATTAGGTTATGGAAAAGATCCTAATTTAATTATCGATTTGGTTTACAATCCCCCTCTACCTACTAACACTAATTTTTCTCTTACACCTGAACAACATAATCTAAAACAGGACTACAAAAACTATCTAGCAAAACATTTTAAAATCAAATTTAATAATCTATTTACTATTACCAATATACCCATTGGTAGAACCAAACAATTTTTACAAAAAAGAGAAATTCATAATGACTATCTGCAATTTTTAGAAAGTAATTATAATGCTGCTACTCTAAGCCATGTTATGTGTCGTAATGAGCTATCGATTGACTATCTTGGTAACGTTTATGATTGCGACTTTAACCAAATGGAAAATGTTAAAGCTACTACTCCCGATCGAGAACAATTAACCGCTGCTAAACTTTTAGAACTAAATAACTTAGACGTAATCAAAGAAATAAAGACAGCAAACTACTGCTATGGGTGTACAGCAGGAACAGGCTCAAGTTGTGGCGGTTCTCTAGTTTAAACATTAAATAATGCTCAAAAAGATTAGCCTTGGGTTTAAAAAAATAGCAGTTTCCAAAAAGACAATAATAATTGCGATCGCTTTATTAGCATTTTTCCTGCTTTGTGTTTTTACGCCCTTGCAAACTTTTCTCAATCCGACTTTATTTAAAAACTTTATCAGCCAATATGAAGGGCATATAGAAATTATATTTATTGCTATTTATACTGGGTTAACAATAATCGGTGTTCCTGGGACAATTTTAACTATTGTTGGCGGTTGTCTTTTTGGCTTGTGGTATGGTACTTTTATCTCAATTATTAGTGCTACCTTGGGAGCTTTATTTGCCTTTCTAACTGCGCGCTATCTATTTCAAGATTTTGCTCAACGTAAGTTTAAAAAAAGCAAAAGACTAACGAAATATCAAAAAGCAGTTTTAAAACGACCTTTTTCTTTTGTTTTAATCACTCGCTTAATTCCTATTTCTCCTTACAACTTAGTCAATTATTTATTTGGCTTAACTTCTATTAATTGGCTTGACTATACTTTCGCTACTTTTATCGGCGTGATACCTGGTTGTTTGGCATATACATGGATTGGAGTCAGTGGCGAAGAAGCTATGTCTGGAGGCAATCGCCTTTCGCTTTTTCTCGCTCTTACTTTCTTGGCTTTATTATCTGTAATTCCCTTAATTTATCAACGTAAAAATAAAGTATAAATAATTTAATCATGCAAGAATATTGGCAAGAAATTAGTAATATATTTAAACATAAAAATTTATGGAGTTTTTTTCAACTAAATGATGGAGCAAGCAGTTCAGCAATAGATAATTTAGAGTCGCTTACCCAATTGCAACTGCCCCAATCAGTTCTCTCTTTTTATCAAGCACATGACGGAGAAATAGCCTTTAGTAAAAACAATAATCAAGCGTCTTCAGGATTGTTTTTCGGCTGGGAGCTTTTGCCAATTGAATCAATTATTAGAAACTGGCAAACATGGAGCGATATTCAAGTAGAAATGAATCAAGAATTGGCAGCAGATATGTCCTCATATCCACCAGATCATATTAAAAATTTATACGCTAACAATAAATGGATTCCTTTAGTTCATGACGGAGGAGGGAATCATGTCGGCATTGATCTCGATCCTGATATTAGAGGCATTAAAGGACAAGTCATTCTATTTGGTCGCGATGAAGATGAGAAAAGATTATTAGCTAACTCCTTTGAAGAGTTGATTGATAAGTTTATTTACTTTATAAAAAATAAAGAATGGGATATTGACAAATCTGGAGATTGGAAAGTTAATGAGCAAGATTATCGCAATTTTTTTCATGGTTATTACAGAATAAAGTTATAAATATTGGTACAAGGCTTAAGGCTTAAAACAAAGCGACGTTAGACTTGCAATTTTTACTTTGCAAGCAAGTAAAAATACCTCAGTTTTAAGTTAAGGATAGATTATATTGCTAGTGTAATAAAGTTTGGCGATCGCTACAGAACCTTGAACATTAATAATTATTACTTATTACTTCCTGGTATCAATAATAGTTAATACCAATAGAATGGAGTTGTTATCTTGTAATGTTAGAAAATAATCATGCCAATCGCCACACAACCTCAAAATTTATCAATAACAACTAATGGTTTACCCAACATCTGTGGTTGGGAATCAGATATCGCCACAGCAGTCAATCACAATCAGCCTGTATTTTTACCCCACAGCAACATCAATCTTGAACAGGTAAACGCCAGCTTTGCTTGCGCCCTGCATATGCACCAGCCCACAATCCCCGCAGGGGCAAACGGCGAACTAATATGTAACCTGCAACATATGTTTGAACATCCCAATGATGGGGACAATCATAACGCAGGAGTGTTTGCCTGGTGCTATAGTCGCATGGGGGACTGGATACCCGAACTAGTGGCGAATGGTTGTAATCCTCGCATTATGCTGGACTATTCTGGAAATCTCCTTTGGGGTTTTCAGCAAATGGGACGCAATGATATTTTAGACAACCTCAAGAAACTTACTAATTCACAATATCAGCCTTATGTTGAATGGCTAGGCACGATGTGGAGTCATGCAGTTGTCCCCTCCACACCTATTCCCGACATCAAACTTCAGATTCAAGCTTGGCAACATTACTTTGCAGCTATCTTTGGTTTTGAGGCACTTGGGCGAGTTAAAGGCTTTTCTCCTCCAGAAATGCACCTGCCTAACAATCCTGATACTCTCTATGAATATATCAAAGCTCTTAAAGAGTGTGGCTATCGTTGGCTACTGGTACAGGAACATTCTGTCACCAGATTAGATGGTGCAAGTTTACATCATGATGATAAATATCTGCCTAATCGGCTAGTTGCCCATAATTCTAGAGGAGAAACTATTAGCATCACTGCACTAATTAAAACCCAAGGTTCGGATACCAAGCTTGTGGCTCAAATGCAACCATATCATGAAGCTAAAGGCAGAGGAAAACAGAAAATAGGAGATATATCTGTACCTAGTTGCGTTAGCCAAATCGCTGACGGGGAAAACGGCGGGGTGATGATGAATGAATTTGCCCGTGACTATCAACCCGTTTGGCATGAACTAAAAGATAATCATAGTGTTGTCGGGCTTAACGGTACGGAATATATTGAGCTAATAGAAGCTGCGGGAGTCAAGCCAGAAGACTATCCTATCTGTCAGGCTGTTGGACAACACAAAATTTGGCAACAAGTCGATGTTGATAATGCTACACCAGAAAAGGTGGCACAGGCGATCGCACTTCTACAGTCAACAGATCATCAGTTTCACATGGATGGTGCATCTTGGACAGACGACCTTAGTTGGGTTAAAGGTTACGAAAATGTCCTCGAACCGATGAATCAGCTAAGTGCTATGTTCCATCAAAAATATGATGCTTTAGTTGCTCAAGATCCTGCGACAACTAAAACCAAGGAATACCAGGAAGCATTGCTATACGTAATGCTAGTAGAAACTAGCTGTTTCCGCTATTGGGGACAAGGCACTTGGACAGATTATGCGCGGGAATTATTTCGCCGTGGTGAAGAGTTACTAAAATAGATTCATGCTTTGTGAGATAGGCAAATTTGATTCCTATACCAAATCAAATGGTGTTTGCTACAGATATCTCGTAAGGGCGAACTACCATTCGCCCCTACAAATAATGATGTGTCATCTGTTTAATTTAAATTGGTATAAATAATTTGGATAAAAAATGACTACATATACTGACAACAATAAAGGTGTAGAAGTAACTCTCGAACCAGGAGAGTCTATTTCAGCAAAATCATCTTCATTCTGAACATATTCTTTATAACCTGACTCTAATTCTAGAGAAGGCTTTTCTATACCTCTTACCTTATAGTCTAAAAATCTACTTCGTTGGAGAAACACATTTTTATAGCGAATTAATTTTAAGGTACATACCTCAACTAAATAAACGTCTGCCTCATTTAAAACCTTTCTATTGAAATCTACTATCTCATTAATATTCTCTTTCTTTTCATCTCCACCACAGAAAGTGAGAATATATTGACAAAGATATTCAGGCAATACTAGGTCTTTCTTTAAAAATTTTATTAACTGTATATGTTCTTCTAAAGAATGAGTATAGCCAATTGGACTATTAATAAACTGAATATTTTTATTGAAGTGATTTGGTATATCAAAAACCCTGCAAGAACCTATTCTAAATATGCTGTTGAGCTTGAACCCGCCCTAAACAATCATAGACAAACGAATTGCTAGAATCAACTTTAATCGTTTCAAAATAGGTTAATTCGGCTTTTTCTATTCTGTTTTCTTCTCTTAAAGCATCGCCTAAGTTTTTATAAGTCCAAATAGGGTTCTTAATCCCCAAATTGATTGCTTGCTTATAATTGTCTATTGCTTCAGAAAAACTGCTTTGTTGAGCTTGAGTTTGGGCTATTCGATCGTAAAAGACTGAATTACCAGGCTGAAGCTGTATTAATTTTTGGTAAATCAAAATGGCACTATCAAAGTCTCCATTTTTTCTATATTCTACTGTTTTTAGAAGTGCATCGTTTATGTCTTCGATTGGCGTTAATATCCCTGATACTTCCATGATCTTTACCGATGATGTTGATGTTACTTTTTTTCTGCTGACCACTTCTTGAAAAACATTTTTAAATCTTCATCCGAATAAAAATGTTGACAAAATTTAGACTGATAAATTGTCCTTAATTTAGAGGCTGGTATTTTGATTTTATTTAAGATAGAAATATATACCATTTTATAATTTTTGCTGTTACCAAAATTACTTTTTACTATTTTTATTAGTTTTGGCGATCGCAAAAAATTGCTAATACGATAGCTCCAATTATAGATAATTGTGACATTAGAGTTGCTTGATAAACAGTCAATTAGGGCATTATACCGAAAACTCTCTCTAACCTCGCGATCTCAAAGTAAGCGATTCTACTAACAAGCTAGCTTCTCTAGTGTCTTTAGACGATAGTTGTTTAATGGGCATAAGCTTCTGAAAAATTTAGGTTAAGCCTAATAGCTAAAGCATAGCTAGAAATTGCCTCTTGCCAACTAAAAAGTTTAGCTAAAGCATCGCCCAAATTTAGATGTGTCCAGGGTAAATCAGAGCGCAATTTTAATACCTGACGATAAGCTACAGTTGCCTCTGACCATTTTTCTTGCTTTGATAAGGCATCTCCTAAATTTTGATAAGACCAAACAAAATCTGGGTTTAAAGCGATCGCCGCCTGATAACATTGAGCAGCCTCTGACCATTTTTTTTGCTTTAATAAGGCATCTCCTCAATTTTGATAAGACCAGGAATTCTTAGGGAATAACCGAATTGCTTTTTGATAAGCCACAGCAGCCTCTGACCATTTTTCCTGCTTTAATAAGACATCCCCCAGACGATGAAAGCCCTGATTACTCTGAGGGTTTTGCTTAACCAACTGCCGATAACAGGCAGATGCGCCTTCGTATTCTTTTTGCAGGAGAAACAGATCTCCCAAACGTAGGTAAGCATTTTGAAATTTCGGCTGAATTTTGATTGCCCGCCGAAGATAGCTAATTGCCTCAGGAATCTTTTTTTGAGTCGTTAGAATTTTACTAAGCTGCCAATAGGCTTGAATAAAATTGGCTTCATTGGTAATTGCCTGACGATAACAGGCGATCGCTTGTTTAACTTGATTTTGCTCTAATAGCTTGTTGCCTAATAAATAATAATTTTTAGCAGAAACCCCTTTAGGCTCTAGGGCAAACCCTCGAAATAGAGATTGACAGGCTTTAACGTCGTCATTTGCCTTAAACCAAGCTTTACTAAGACAAATGTAGTACTTCTTTTCCTGGGGTGAAATCTTAATTGCTTGACCATAGCTAGATATAGCATTCTGCCACTGCTGATTGCGCAGATAAAGATTCCCCAGCTGTAGCCAAATCTCCCCTGACTTTGGCTGTTGCTTGACTGCTTCTAAGCACTTTTTAATTTGTAACTCAAGCTTCAAGTCTTTGGCGGGCTGTAGCTGAAGATTTGACTTTTGAGGACTGTCACCCTGAAGAAGCATTTTTGGCTTTGAAGATCCAGTCTCTGAAGTTAAAAAACTACGGATCTGCTGAGTGGATTTTGCCTGAGCTTCTAGGGGCTGATGCTCTTTTGCCTGTAACTGAGCCAACCTTTTATAATAAAATAACGCTTCTTCAGTTTGACCGTTTTTTTCTAAGGCATCAGCCAACTTGACATAGGCTCTAAAATAATTAGCTTCCAGGTAAACACAGTATTTATAGCAGGCGATCGCTCTATCTAGCTTGTTTTCCTCCAGCAAATTATTAGCTAGATCGAAATGATTTTGGGCAGAGATCATGCCAGGCTCAAGCTCTAAAGCTTTAAAAAAGCATTCCGCCGATTTTTCGTACTCTCCCAGCCTGTTCCAAACTTTGGCTAAATTACGGTAAGAACTAGCATTTTTAGGATTTATTAGGCTGGATTTTTGATAATACTCAATTGAGCGTTGCCACTTTTGCTGCTTGGCATAGATACTTCCCAAGTTGCAGTAGATATCTGCCATGTCTGGCTGGACTTCTAAAGCCTTAGCATAAATGCCAATTGCTTTGGCACTATGTCCAGACTGTTGCAGACAGTTGCCCCATACTTTGTATGCTTCGCCAATATCTGGACAGATCCTTAATGCCTCTTTACAAGCAGCAATACTCTCATCCCACTGTTTTTGCTCAAAATATGCCAAAGCTTGCTCTACATATATTTCAGCAGCCGAAAGACTTTTTTGCAAAACCAGTTCTCCTGATGGTAAAGCACTAACGCTTGGCAGCACAACTGTTTCTTTGCCTGGATTTAAGACCATTGACGATGACAACATATCGGTCTGAGATAAATTAGAAATTGGTTGCTGAGAGCTTAAACCGTCTAACGGCGGAGCTTTCGGCTCTGTTTTTTGTTTAGCTGATTTGTGACCACCAGAAACTTGGGAAACTTGATTAAAATTAGCGTCTTTAGTTTCTTCAACTGTTACTTCTTTAAAAGCCACATATGATTTAACTAAACTTTCTGAGATTTCGCTTTTTATTTTATTTAAATTACTTGACCTATATTGACGTTGCTCGCGAATTTTTTTAAGAGCATTAGATAACAGTTGGTAAGCCTTGGCAGACTCTGGATCTTCCTCAATTGCCAGACGATAATGAGCAATTGCTTGTTCGAAATTACCTTTTTTTTCTGTTCTTATGCCCTGCCAAATCTGCTGCTTTGCCTTTTCTGTTCTGGCTATATTCATACCGCTCAAGTCATCATCTGACAGATTATTCTCACTCAAATTAAAAAAAATATTTTCTTCTAATTGTTGGTCAATACTTGATTTTTCATTTGACGAGTCAAAAACTTTGTGAATCATTTAGGATCTCTATTAGTAAGTTAAACAAAATTAATGAGGTTTCCTGACAAAAGTAGATTGATAACTTAAAAGAATACAAGATGAAAATTGGAATATATAAGTCACATCTTGAAATTGCATTGACAGTTATAACCATCACCTTTGAGACAGCGAATAAATGCCTTGTAATCGCTAATTATATATTTAAAACATATATGTAAGCTCATATACAAAAATGCTTGAAATACAAACTTTAATAAAAATACATTTATATATCAGTTAAGTATATTACACACTTTTTATTCTGGTAAAAAATAAATATCGATCTAGAAAATTATTAATCTTTAGTGCCGACTAGGTATAGCACAAAAAATGAGCATTGACTAACCGCTAAACCATCACCTAAATGGATTTTGTTGCTTGCAAGATAATGTTGCCTACAATATTGATCATCTAGTCTGCTGCAACTATTACTTTTAACTATGGCGAAACTGCCCAAAAAAGCCAAAAATCCACTACATCAAATTATTTCTGAAAAGTTAAGAACCGAAATTGAAGTTGGAGTTTATACTCCAGGAGAACTATTGCCCAGCGAATTCGAGCTTGGTGCTTTGTTTGGAGTAAGTAGAACTACGATTAGAAAAGCGATCGCCAATTTAATTAATCAGGGACTTGTATATACACAGCAAGGAAAAGGTGCTTTTGTCAAACAGCAGCAAAAGATCGGCTTTTCCCTCTCAAATCCCCTCACCTTTTTTAACGAAGATTTATCTCGACAAGGACTAACAGGTGAAATTTATAATCTCAGTTTTCAACTTATTAAAGCTTCATCAAAAATTTGTACTCAACTAGAACTATCTCAGCCTGAAGCTGAAGTTTACCAACAGCAAAAAATTATTCTCGCAAACCGTCAGGCGATCGCAATAGACATTTCCTATTTTCCAGTAGATATAGCAGAAAATCTGGCAGAATTATTGCAAACGGGCTTTACCTACGCTACTCTTCATCAATCTGGCTATTACTTAGCATCTACAGAAGTGGTTCTAGAAAGCACCCATGCCACATCTGAAATTGCCGAACATCTCCAAGCACCTTTAGGCACTCCCATCTTAGTCTATCGTTATATTGCTTATGGGAAGAAGCAACAACCTTTAGTTTGCGGTGAAACCCTTTCACGAGCAGATCGCACTTGCTACTTAGTATCATTAAAAAACAAGATTTAGGACAGTTTTAACAGAGAAAAAATGAATAACCGACAATATGCGATCGCTCAATTAAATCAGATGTCTCAAGGGTCATTCACTGCTGCTTTAGGCGAGATTTGGGAGGAAACGCCAGAAATTGCGAACCAAACATGGCACAGCAGACCTTTTAAAGATGTTGATGCTTTATATCAAGCTATGGTTGCAGTGGTAGATAATATGAGTGAGGCCGAACAGGTAGCGTTAATCAAGGCTCATCCCGATTTGGGTAGTAAAACGAAGATGGCAGAAGCTTCGGTACAAGAGCAAGCGGGAGTTGGCTTAGATCGCTTATCCAAATCAGAATATCAGCGTTTTCAATCTCTCAATCAGGCTTATAAAGATAAGTTCGATTTTCCCTTTATTATTGCAGTTAAAAACCAGACTAAAGATAGTATTTTGGCAGCTTTTGAGACTCGTTTAAAAAATACTCCAGCACAAGAAAAACAGCAGGCTTTATCAGAAATTAGTAAAATTGCTCAAATTCGTCTAAAAACATTAATAAAATAAGCAATTCCCGTACCTAGACTAGCAGACGATCAAATGTTGTTTGAGATTGATGCAGTAGCAGTAATTCCCAATTCTTAAGAGGTTTTAAAAATGTCATTACCCATCATTCTTCATCCAGGAGAAGGACAGTCGGTAACAATTGGTACGAATAACTGTACTTTTAAGCTGACAGGAAAGGATACTCATGGTCACTTTGGACTTTTTGAATATACCTTAGAGCCAGAAACCGAAGGTCCAAGTCCTCATATACACAAACAGATGACCGAGATCTTTTATGTTGTGGAAGGGGAATTAGAATTGGTGCTAGGTCAACAGAAAATAACTGCCGTCTCAGGAAGTTTAATGAGCGTGCCAGAAAACACGCCTCACGGTTTTTCCAATCGTAGTGCAAAAAGAGCTAAGTTCTTAATTATGTTTTGTCCCGCAGATTCGCGAGAGCAATATTTTATCGGCTTGGCAGAATTGAAAAAAGATGGACGACAACCCAGTCAAGAAGAACTATTGGAATTAATGCAAAAATTTGACCAATATCCAGCCTCTTGAACTTTGTCCACCTTGAAAACTGGAGTTTTACTCAAAAAGTATAAAGTATTGAGGTCAAGTTTCTTTGTCCAAGTGAACAAGAAGGACAAGGGTTATGTCTATCAATGCAGTCTCTACTATGACGGCGCGATCGCTTTTCTGTAAATTAGCTACATTAGAAAGTGTTTATTCGTAGTGAGTCCACATTCTTAGAACTTTGACTATTTTTTCTGCTTCTTTTACTTCGTAGATTAAGCGATGTTGAATATTAATTCGACGAGAATAATATCCTGTTAAATTGCCGATTAATTTTTCGTATGGTGGTTGATAGGGATTATTTTGTAATGTTTCTAGTATTACTTCTGCTTTGGACTTTAATCCGCTAGAAGCCAATTTCTTAGCATCTTTCTTTGCTTGTTTTGATAATATGATTTGCCATTTTATCACCAATCAAGTTCCTCTAAAGGCGTTCCCTCCTCTAAAGATTCTGCTGCTGCTTGTTTAATAGATTCCACCATTCCAGGAATATTATTAAGATATATCGTTTCGGAAATAGCTTCCCAGTCTTCTCTTGATATTAATATTGCATCGTTGCGCTTTCCTTTGATAGTTATTGGCTGATGGCTTTCGGCGATCTGATCTATAAGTCTATATAGGTTATCTCTAGCTTCTCTGACAGTGAACGGTTTCATAAGCCTTGATTTTGAATGCGTACCTTATATCGTACCATTTTTTCAAATTAAAAAGGCGATCGCATTTAGCTATGATATTTTTATCAAAAAAGCTTTTAGCCTTTAGCCTTTAGCCTTTAGCTTTTAGCTTTTAGCGCACAAAGCAAAGCTTTGAAGTCGTCTTACGACGATCTGCGCGTTCGCGCTGCGTTTAACGCGCCATAGCGCATTGGGTTCAAGATCCCACCGTCTTCACGATGTCTAAGATCGGGCATAGTTCAAGACTATGTTTGATCGAGCTAAGAGCTAAGAGCTAATAGCTGGGCGAAGCCCTTTATTAACACCTGTGATCCAATCCTAACTTAAAGAGCGATCGCTATGAATGAACAGTAGACGTATGACCTTGACATATTCTGCTGCTTCCATCTCTCAATCATTGAATAATGGGATCTTGTGAGAAAGCCAAGCGTATTTGTTCTAGTTGCCTAATTTTTTCGACGGCGATTTGAATTTCTTGGTAATAATATTTCATTAGCTTTAAATCTGTAACAGGATCGAGATTTTGTAGTTGTTCTGCACAGTATATTTGACGCTTTTGATAGTTTACCTGTTCTAGAGAGGCGATCGCTTCAGATACTCTTATATCGGCACGAAAAACATCTTCTTGGGTTTTTTCATCTAAATGAAACAGTTTTGTCACCATCATCATTTTTTCAGGAAAATCTAAACTACGGTTATGCAATTCACTTAATAGCGGGTTAGCATTATCTAATGATGGACTAGGTAGATCATCTTCAATGGCAATTATTTGTTGCCATAAAAACCGATGAGCAGCAAGGCTAAATAATAAGTCTTTAGTTTCTAGCTGCTCTATAATCTGCTCTCGATATCGGGAATAGTGAATATAGATCCTGAGCAATAAGGTTTCTGCTTGTTCTAATAGTTCGCTTTCGGGGGGACTAGCGATCGCAAAATCTGGTTTGGCTGAGTTAGAATTATTTTTCTGTTTCTTAGTAGAATTGCCTTGATATCTAGGGCGAGGCGATTTGATTTGTGACTTTAGGGTAGCCAAATTTTGTAAAACTAGTCTGGCATCTCCCTGACTGAGTAATTCGGCACATTGAGTTAAATAATGGTTGCGTTGATTGGCATCCTGTAGTTTATTTAGCAGCATGATCATTCCTGCTGCTACCTGTTGAAACTCGTCGGCAGCTTTCATATTCTTATCTGCCATCAAGCGGCTAATCAGCCAATCTAACCATAAGGGGGCAGCTTCTATAGCCTGATAATACAATACTGCGCCATCTTCTCTGCCTTTAACAAATTCATCGGCATCTTTGCCCTCAGGAAGATTAAGAATACGTAGCTGTACCACTCCGCCATAGACCAAATCTTCTACTTCGGCGATCGCTCTTTCTGTAGCTTTTTGTCCAGCATTATCCCCATCAAAGTTCAGAATTACCTGTTTAGAAGGAGTAAAGCGCAGTAGCTGCTTGAGTTGATTTTGAGTAAATGCCGTACCTAAAGATGCCACCACATTACCAATACCTGCTTCGTGGAGAGCGATCGCATCAAAATAGCCTTCTACTACCACTGCACTGTCAGCCTGGCTGATATGAGTCTTGGCCTGATCTAAGACAAACAAAGTCTTACTTTTGTCAAATAAAGGTGTTTCAGGGGAATTGAGATATTTTGGCTGATCTTCTTCCTGCAAACTCCGACTACCAAAGCCGATAATTCTGCCTTGGATGTCCATAATGGGAATCATTAGGCGATCGCGAAATACATCGTAGTACCCACCACCTGTTTTACGGGGTTTAATTAATCCTGCCTGTTCGACAAAATTAACGGGATAGCGTTTTTGCTCAACTAAATATCGATAAAGAGTTTCCCAACCCGCAGGCGCATAACCTAGTTGAAACTTACTGATAGTTGCGTCTTCTATCTGTCTTTGATAACGCAAATAGTTGAGTGCCAATTCTCCAAAAGACTGATGGAGAGCGTGTTGGTAAAAACTTGAGGTGACTGCTAATATTCGATAGAGTTCCTCTCTAATACCTAGCTGACGCTGAATTTCTTGTCTTTGCTCAGGTTCAACTGTTTTAACTTCTACCTGATAGCGACGTGCTAGATCTAAGACAACTTCTCCAAAAGACTGTTTGCCAATCTCCATCAAAAATTTATAGGCATTTCCCCCAGCACTACAGCCAAAACAATAATATAGCTGCTTGTCCTGACTAACGCTAAAGCTTGGTGTCTTTTCGTTGTGAAAAGGACATAAACCCAGAAAATCTTTGCCTCGTTTGCGGAGAACAATATGCTCTGAGATGACATCAACAATATCAACTCGCTGCTGTACTTCTTCAATTGTATCTGGATGAAGTCGGGGAACTTTCACTCTTGTTTGGTAAACTTAAATGATTCGTAATCCTTATAATAATCAATTTCGAGTTACGTAAACTGAAATAAAAAGATTAACCTATATTCTCAATAATTACTATCGATCAGTTAGTCACCATGAAAAAAGTTTCAGCTTTGGGGTTGGATGTTGGCAAAAAGCGTATGGGAGTGGCTGGTTGTGATGGGACAGGCTTGATTGCCACTGGTCTAACTACTATTTATCGAACTTCTTTGGCTGAAGATATTCAGCAATTAAAAAAAATAATTGAAGAGAGAGAAGTTGAAACATTGGTCGTTGGTATGCCCTATACTTTGGCGGGACATATTGGTTCGCAAGCCAAGCAGGTTCAAATTTTTGCTGACAAAATAGGTAATATTCTGCAAATGCCGATTGAATATGTTGATGAGCGTTTAACCTCTGTCGAAGCAGAGGCTCAACTTAAAGCACAAAAGAAATTTTCATCCCGTAACAAGGGTGCAATTGACCGCCACGCAGCAGCTATAATCTTGCAACAGTGGCTTGATATTAGACGCTCTAAAATGATAGAAGATAAAGGATGAGGAACTAAGAAGACAGCAATTTTATTTCCTCATCCATCATCCTTATTAAATTAAATTGGCATAGGATCTGAGATACTAATATCTTTGATGGGTTGCTGAGTTAAACATCGCCAATGACAGGTAAATAGATCGGGCTGTTGGGTTTTAAGGGTTATTAGAGCAGGTGCAGCAGGGAAAGGCCATAGTCGATCAAACACAATCTCCCCATTATAGAGACTGAACTGAAGTAGGTAGGTTGATGGTGGTGCGTCTAAATTCTCTAATAGCTTTCCTGCTAAACTATGAAGAGATTTAAGCTGGCGACTTGGTATTGCCACAGGTTGCTCGTATGAGTTAGGCATTGAGCCTTCACCAATTATCTCTGCGTATAAAGGTTCGTCAGCTAAAATTATTGGCAGCCACAGATGACCCAACCAAGAATCACCTACACTTGTTTTAAAGCCTAAATTTTTTTCTACCCAACGTCTTCTAGCATTAACGTCTTTGCAGGCAGAGTATATTTGCTTTTGAGCAAAATCGAAATATTCTGGCACTTGAATTGTTAAAGGGCAGTAAATCGTCTCTGGATCTCGACTTTTCTTAATTACCTTGGTGTTAGAGTTTTTAGACCAAAGAGTCGCAGCAGAAACAATCTCCATCACAGTTGATGATAAAGAATTTTCGGTGATACTCCGCTGTAGGGCTTCAACCATTTTTTGTGTTACTGGCGACGCTGAAATTAGCTTTCCTTCACTAACGTCGGCATTGATAATAATTACAACTTTTTCCATTCCCCTTCCATCGTTATAAGATTTTGCCATAGCTGTCATGAGTCGAACAGTATTTTTTCCGAGGTACTTGAATACTTGATGATTAAATTGCTAATATTACGCTTCTCGCTGAGTGAAAAAACAGTTCGTGATATTTGTAGGGCATAGTTGAATTATGAATCTATTTAGTAGGGAGTTGTAAACTAACAGTAACCGCAACCAAAGTAGCAAACTTTAGGGGATACTAGAATACAAGTACAAAATGCTGGTCGAAAGCCTCGACATAATCATCATACTTGCTGTTTTTAAGTAATCGTTTACATCTACAATCGAGTCTAACTTTTGAGCAGTACTTATCATAGTTGCTTCTTGACTAAATTTTCAAGATTAGAGGCAAATAACTTAATAATGTAAACATAAGATAACAAAACAACTTGAAAATAACGAATTAGCTACCTTAGACAAGGGTTAAGTAGGACAAATTAATTTAAGATACTAGTTTTTGAATGCTGTTTTTAACCCAAATCTAGCTTACAAATTACCGCTTTACAATTAGGACATGGAACTACTAGAATATCAGGCTAAAGAATTGTTTAAGATGGTTGGTATTCCTATTTTACCTTCTCAGACTATCAAAGATTCTAGAAAAATTAAGCAACTGCAAATTCCTTATCCAGTCGTTTTGAAGTCTCAGGTGAGGTCAGGAGGAAGAGGCAAAGCGGGGGGTGTCCGTTTTGCTGCTAATACTATTGATGCGATCGCGGCTGCCAGGATTATCTTTAATTTGTCTATTTTAAATGAATACCCTGAATTTATTTTAGCAGAAGCTCACTATAATGCCGAGCGGGAGTTTTTGCTGGCAATAGTCCTCGACTATGATTTACAACGCCCTGTGCTGCTTGGTTCGGCATTAGGAGGCATGAATGTAGATTCATTGTTGGCTAATTTGCAGCAGGTAGTAGTCGAGTCAGAATTTTCTTTATTCTATGCCCGTCGCCTAGCTGCCAATATGGGACTCTCAGGTCAATTAATTTGCTCTGTGAGCAAAATTATTGCCAAAATGTATCACTTGTTTGTCGAAAAAGATCTAGATCTAATTGAAATCAATCCTTTGGGGGTCAATAGCAAAGGAGAGTTGATGGCATTAGATGGAAAAATTACGCTTAACGATCATGCTCTGGCAAGACAACCTATAGTTGAAAGCCTGAATTTTTCTCAGTATCAAATACAAACTAATCAACAAAATGTCGTAAAATCCAACCAAGATTTTGCTCAGGCTAGATGGCGTTGGTTAGATTGGCAAAATACCACAGGTAAAATTGCCATAATCTGCAACAGTTTCGATTTGGCGTTATTGACCTGGGACTTACTTGAGCAAAATAAAGTTTCTCCTGCCTGTGGTATTCTAATTGCCCAAAGCCTGAGCAGCACAAAAAACAACCCTGAATATCAAGAGCAAATAGCAGAAATTCTCGCCGAACTGGAGTCAAGACCCAGCATAAAAGCTATTCTAGTCAATATTTGGGAGACAGAAGCGATCGGTCGAGAAGTGATTGAGGCGATCGCTAATTATGCTCAGTCAATCGCTAAAGCCTCATCTGCTAATGAACAGCTAGCAGTCGAAAGCGATCGCTCAAATAAGCCTACGTCTACCAAGCAGACAAAATCTCTAACACCAGTTAAACTCGACCCTCAACCTCAGTTTATCTTACGATTATTGAATCAGGATAACCTGAAAGATATAAAAATTACCGAGACTATGTATTTGTCTAGCAATTTAGAAGCAGCAATTGCCCAAGCCATAGCTGTGGTTAAATCAAATTAAAGGTTTTGCTGGTCAGGGTCCCCGCCGTAAAACGGAGCAACGACCCCGCGTCGCCGATAGGCGCAAGGGAATGCGTTGTGATACGGGGCTTGCCTGACCGTTGGTCAAACTTGTTAAAAGTAAAGAAGAATATACTTCGTTGATGAGTTTTGATTCTGATTTGAACCGCTCTAATTTCTTTAATAGAAAGTTTTTCTGCTATGAACTGGTTTTCACCCAAAAAGGTCATTGTCCAAGGAATTACAGAGTCTCAGGCTGCTGTTTATGCAGTGCAAATGAAAGCCTATGGCACTGAAATTGTAGCGGGAATCAGTCCTGGTAATGGAGGCAGTAAAGTTGATAATATTCCCGTTTTTGATTTGGTAGAGCAGGTGCTAAACCAAGTTAAGCAAATCGATATTAGCCTAATTTTTGTAAATCCCTTTCAAGTACTTGATGCAGCAAAAGAAGCGATCGCTGCGGGAATTAAGGAAATCATTATTTTCACTGCTAAAGTTCCTCCTTTAGATACGATCGAGCTTCTAAAATATGCTAAAGCTAAGGACGTGCTAGTTTTAGGCCCTGGCAGTCATGGAGTTGTAATTCCGCAGCAAGCTTGGTTAGGTAAGTTACAGCCTCAGTTTTATTGCCCTGGAGAAGTAGGATTACTCACTACCAGCCAGCACCTTTCCTATGAGGTGGCAGCAGAATTAAATCAGGCAAATATGGGACAGTCCATAGTTGTCAGTTTAGGTGAGGATCGAATTATTGGCTCTAGTCTGCTTCAATGGTTATCAATTTTGCAGTCAAATTCAAACACCAAAGCGATCGTTTCTATTTGTCAAAGTATTAATCAAGCCGAAGAAATTACTACCTACTGTAAAAATAATGGTGACGATAAACCAATTATTGTTTACGTTGCAGGATTAAAAGCACCTCAAGAAAAGGTGTTTCGTGATGCAGTGACAATTATTAGCAATCATTTATCTAGCTCTATTCCTGCTGTCAATCGCGATCGCCTAAAGATTGGCAAGCTCAAAAAAGTTGGTGTCAAAATAGCTACAAAACCCAGTGAAATTCCAGCAGTTATTCAAGAGGCATTATCTACTCATAAGTAGGAAGAATCTATCTGCTTTAAAAATACAAGGACACTATCGTAAATAAGACAAAGGCGAAACCATCCCCAGGCGAAGGGTAGGCTGTCCATATTGGCGATCGCGATCGCCACCTACGGTTTACTCTAGAGCCTGCCCTTCGCATATTTGGGCGTTCAGTTGGGGCATGGGAGTAGGTATTCTAGTGGCTATCGTGTAGTCTGCGCTATATAGCGCGTCCCAATAGATTGACTATTAATCTTTCATCAATATTACTCAGGCTTAAATCATAAACCTAAATTATCAATAGCATAAAATAATACGTCTAAAATTCTTGGAGTTTGGTCAGCTTTTACACACCTAACGATGATAGAGTTGAATCAATGAGAAATAAAATAGTAATTGATATAACTCTATTTTGTTAGCTCCTAACCCCTAAGATTTAATTAAGGAGGAATTTACAACGTGGATTTTTTATCCGATTTTTTTACAACTTTTCTGGGGCAGTTACAGTCTCCGACACTCGGTTTCCTGATTGGTGGTATGGTCGTTGCATCCGTCGGTAGCCGACTATCAATTCCAGAGCCAGTCTATAAGTTCATCGTCTTCATGCTGCTCATGAAAGTCGGCCTGACTGGTGGTCAGGCGATCCGCGACGCCGATCTGGCGCAAATACTGTTGCCCGCGTTGTTCGCCGTAATAATAGGGATTGCGATCGTGTTCATCGGACGCTATACGTTGTGCAAGCTGCCGAACGTCAAAACCGAGGATGGCATTGCGACCGCAGGCTTATTCGGCGCAGTGAGTGGCTCTACCCTCGCGGCTGCCCTGGAGCTAATGGATACTCAAGGCATGGCATACGAGCCTTGGGCCGCCGCACTCTATCCCTTCATGGACATCCCAGCCCTCGTGACTGCGATCGTCTTGGCCAGCATTTATACTGGTAAGCAGAAGCCTCTCCGCAAGCAAGAGTCTCTCAGCGAGCAGCGCGTTACCGTAGGCGCGGGCGGGTATCCTAGCGAGCAGGGCGTTACTGCAAACAGACATCCCAGCAAGCAGCGCGGTAGTGCAAGCAAGCGAGTCAAGATCTGGCCCATCGTCGAGGAAAGCCTCCAGGGTTCTGCCCTATCGGCACTGCTGCTCGGTCTTGCCTTGGGTTTGATAACCAAGCCAGAAAGTGTCTATGAAAGCTTTTACTCTCCCCTCTTTGCGGGCTTACTTTCGGTACTGATGCTGATAATGGGTATGGAAGCTGCTGCAAGGATTGGCGAGCTGCGCAAGGTGGCTCAATGGTACGTCGTATATGCCGCGGTGGCACCGCTGCTGCATGGGTTCATCGCCTTCGGCCTCGGCTGGATTGCCCACATCACCACGGGATTCAGCCCTGGCGGCGTCGTGCTTCTGGCAGTCATCGCCGCCTCCAGTTCAGACATCTCAGGACCGCCCACTTTACGGGCTGGTATCCCGTCGGCCAATCCCTCTGCCTACATCGGCTCGTCCACAGCCGTCGGTACGCCAGTTGCGATCGCCTTAGGAATACCGCTATTCATCGGGCTTGCTCAGGCGCTTATGGGTAGCTGAGTCCAGACGGGTCGAGGTCTGCCAGTGCGCCCCTGACCCAGCGACCAAGGTGGCAGCTATAATATCAGCGCGACCGCGCGCGGTGCTGCCGTTTTCCTGAGTTTCTATATAATTTAGTAAATACAAACATCTAGAGGTAATTCATATGGCAAAGCCAGCCAGCAAACTCGTTATGGTCACAGAAAAGTTGCTGCTGAAAAAGATTGCCAAGATCATCCATGAAGCGGGGGCTACTGGTTATACGGTAGTACCTGCTGGTGGTCAAGGCAGTCGCGACGTGCGCTCGTCGGGACAACCTGCCGTTTCCGACACCTACACGGATATAAAGATTGAGGTGCTTACCGAAAGTCGGGATATGGCCCAGAAGATTGCGGATGAAGTCGCAACGCAGTTTTTCGACAATTATGCGGGCATCGCCTATATCTGTGAAGCGGAGGTATTGAGCGCGCACAGGTTCTGTGGACCAGACGGCTGTTGAATCGAGGCGACGAAGGAAATACCGTTGCGTTCGTATACACATTGCGTAATAGCGCGCTAGCTATGGTAAGCGCGCTACTACCATAACATCGATAGTAGCAACAAAGATAAGGCATTTTTGAATTTGAGAATTGGTATTATTTACAAAATGTCAAACAGGTCTATACGTCAAGCTATAGATGCAGTTTATATTTAAATATTTAGCCTTTTTGCTGTTTATACAGTGCCTTGAACTGCCGTTGCTGAACTTTATGATCGACAATGGGTTGAGGATAATCGTAACTGGCTCTTTCTAACTCAGGTATTTTACCCGTTACCAGATACTCTGTTTCCATTGAGCTTATCTCGGGCAGCCATTGACGGATGTATTCTCCATCTTGGTCAAATTTAGCTGCTTGAGAAGCAGGATTAAAGATGCGTAAAGGTTTAGGATCCATCCCGCTAGAGGCACTCCACTGCCAACCACCATTGTTAGATGATAAATCACCATCGAATAGCTTCTGCATAAAATATTTTTCGCCCCAACGCCAGTCAATGATTAGATCTTTAGTTAGAAAGCTGGCAACAATCATCCGACAACGATTGTGCATCCAGCCAGTTTCATTTAGCTGTCGCATCGCTGCATCGACGATAGGATAACCCGTTTTTCCCTCACACCATGCCTGAAACTTAGTTTCGTCGTTTTCCCAAGGAAAGTCTTTAAATTCATCGCGATATGAACCTTTGGCTAATTCAGGAAAGAAAAACATACAGTGCTGATAAAATTCTCGCCAGGCTAGTTCTTTTTGCCAGGTAATCACGCCGTTTTTGGCTTCTTCGCTGCGACAGTTAGCTAAAATATCTAAAGTTGCTTGCCATACGGTGCGAATGCTTACTGCGCCAAATTTTAAGGCGGCACTGAGGTTGGATGTACCATCCACATAAGGAAAATTACGCTCTTCTTCATAACAGTAGATAGCGCGATCGCAAAATTCTTCTAGCTTCTCTATCGCTGCGGTTTCTCCTGGCTCAAGCATTAAGGGATTTTCCCACCCGTAGCCCAAATCTTGAGCCGAAGGCAAAGCGATCGCGCCAGCCTGCTTGGCTGCTTCTAATTCAGCTTTAGTTAAACCCGATAGCTTTTTTATCTCTTTAGTTATTTTTTGTTTTTCCTCTTGATTCCAGCTACGCCAGAAAGGAGTATAAACTTTGTAGGGTTCACCAGAAGATTTAGTTAGCACATCTCCTGGAGCGTGTAATAACTGATCCCAAAAGTTTTTAGTCTCGATACCTTTTTCTTTGAGCGCATCGGTTACAGTGCGATCTCGCTCTTTTGCGTAAGGTTCGACATCTAAGTTCCAAAATACTGCCTTTGCCTTAAGTGCGATCGCTATTTGAGCAATAGCTTTCTGAGGTTTTCCTTGCACAATAATTAATTGACTGCCAAGCTGCTGATAATTTTGCTTTAATTCCTGTAAACAGCCAATCATGTATGTGACCCTGGCAGGGGCAATATCATCGCGATCAAGAATATTAAAGTCTAGACAAAATAAACCGACTATTTTTGAAGTTTGCTCTGCTGCTGCTGCTAATCCAAGGTTATCAGAAACCCTTAAATCACGACGATGCCAAAAGAGTATTAAATCAGACATGGGTTGCTTAATGCTTTTTTGTTGTTTATCTTAGCGTTTTTAAATTACTGCTAATCTTTTTTCAAAATCAAAATACGGGGTATTCTATTACAATTAATAAAAGTTAGCCAGTTATAGTCACAGATTACTCCGCCACATCCGACATGAATGGACAGACATATTTGGAGGTGCGCCTTGGTGCTGTGAGCGTTGGTTAAAACATACACAATTTACTAGGGAGTAATAAATCAAAATTGTTTGTTCTCAATGGCTATGAATATTTCTTGGGTTTCTTACTTATCTGTAGTGCAGTTCCAGCCCTAGCTCTAACTGCTTCTAAACTACTAAGACCCAGTGAAGGCGGTCCAGAACGCCAAACAACTTACGAATCGGGAATGGAACCTATTGGGGGAGCCTGGATTCAATTTAATATCCGCTATTATATGTTCGCTTTGGTTTTCGTTGTCTTTGATGTAGAAACAGTATTTTTATATCCCTGGGCAGTAGCTTTCAGCCGTTTAGGATTGTTAGCATTTGTAGAAGCATTAATATTTATTGCCATCTTGGTAGTTGCTTTAGTATACGCGTGGAGAAAAGGAGCTTTGGAATGGTCATGAATTCCCAAACATTTGAACAACAGCAAGCAGAAAAAATTCTTAATCCAATTAATCCGACCGAGGTCACTCAGGATTTATCAGAAAACGTCATCTTAACTACGGTAGATGATCTTTATAATTGGGCAAAACTCTCTAGCCTATGGCCCATGCTATATGGTACAGCCTGTTGCTTTATTGAATTTGCAGCTTTAATTGGCTCTAGATTTGACTTTGACCGCTATGGTTTAGTACCTCGTTCAAGTCCTCGCCAATCGGATTTGATTATTACCGCAGGCACAATCACTATGAAAATGGCACCAGCTTTAGTCCGTCTTTATGAGGGAATGCCTGAACCCAAGTACGTAATTGCTATGGGTGCTTGTACTATCACAGGAGGAATGTTTAGCACAGACTCTACTACCGCAGTCAGAGGAGTAGACAAATTAATTCCCGTGGATGTATATATTCCTGGCTGTCCTCCTCGTCCAGAGGCTATTTTTGATGCCATCATTAAGCTACGCAAGAAGATCTCTAATCAATCTTTACAGGAGCGAGCCGAGGTTTTAGAGCAGACCCACCGCTACTACAGCACTGCACACAATATGAAGGCTGTAGAGCCAATTTTAACTGGTAAATACGTGCAGTCTCAAACTCGTCAAGCACCACCAAGGAAGCTCGCCGAAGCAATGGGAATGCCTTTACCTGCAATAGAGTCAGCAGAAACAGAGGAGGTAGAACGTGGCTGAGGAAAATAAAGAGAATCAAAATCCTGATGAAGACGTAGCAGCCTCAGAAATAGTTGCTGCTGGTCAGACTTCTAGCTGGCTAAGCGAAAATGGTTTTGATAACGAGGCTTTAAATCCTGATGTCTCTAACATTGAGATGATTAAGGTAGATGCAGATTTATTATTGCCTATTGCCACTGCTTTATATGCTTATGGTTATAATTACCTTCAGTGTCAAGGGGCTTACGACCTAGGGCCAGGCAAAGAACTAGTTAGCTTTTATCATCTAATTAAAGTTGACGATGATGTAGAACAACCACAAGAAGTTCGTCTAAAAGTCTTTTTGCCGAGAGATAATCCTCAAGTTCCTTCAGTTTACTGGATTTGGAAGGCAGCAGACTGGCAAGAGCGGGAAAGCTACGATATGTTTGGTATTGTCTACGAAGGTCATCCTAATCTCAAGCGTATTTTGATGAACGAAGATTGGATTGGTTGGCCTTTGAGAAAAGACTATGTATCCCCTGAATTTTATGAGTTACAGGATGCTTATTAATTTGATAAACAGGTGATAGCTATTGAGACAGTAGCTATTAATTGCCATATTTTAGATTCAAATCATTAGATGTAGAAACGCAATTTTTAAGTTTCTACATCTTTTTATAATATCGAAAAGCATTTCCTAAAATTATAATTTTTTCACGAGTAGACTATTACTTACTTTTATTCCAAGCCTCTATAGCTTTTCGTGATATTTCTCTCCAAGGCACATCATGTTTACGTGCCAGAATTGCACAGTCTTCATACTCTGGCTGTACATTAATAATTTGCTTTCGATCCCCTTGAGTCCAGCTAGCAATTTTGACTCTTACCGCACCGTATTCAGTTTCTACGGACTTTATTTCTCGATTAAGAATACTCCTTTGTTGAGAGCGTTCTCTAATACCTAAAGTAGTTGTTTCGCGGAAGATTATCGCTTTGCAAGTATTCATTAATTCAGGATGACAGATAACCGTCAGCAAAATAGCCGATCGCGATTTTTTCATGATGATGCTTTGGGTAAATACATCTAATGCACCAGCAGCCATTAACCGTTCAAGGGTGTATGCCACCACTTGAGGATTGAGATCGTCGATTTGGGTTTCGAGTACCGTAACGGTTTCTTGCTTTAGTTTTATCTGTGGCTGTGCTGCTGATTCGAGGCTTTGCCCGATCCACAAGCGAAGAATATTAGGAATCTCTAAATCTCGCGAACCTGCACCTAGTCCAATTTTAGCTAGTTTCATGGCAGGGGGTTCACCAAAATCGGTAGCCAGAGTAATGGCGATCGCTGCACCAGTTGGTGTAACTAGTTCTTTTTTGATACCATTACTATAGACTGGCACTTCCCTTGTTGACCACAGCTTGACCACCGCAGGCACGGGAACAGACAATATTCCGTGGGCAGCCTTAATCGTACCGCCTCCAGTGGGCATAGGCGAACAATATAGCTGCTCAATACCTAGCCAGTCTAAACCAATGCAGGTGCCGACAATATCGACGATGGCATCCGTTGCACCTACCTCATGAAAATGGACTTTTTCGGGGGGAATACCGTGAACTGCACCTTCGGCGATCGCTAAATGCTGAAAAATATCTAGACTCCATTGCTTGACTCTATCTGGTAAAGTGGCAGAGCTAATTAATTTTTTAATTTCTGGTAAATGTCTGGCAGCATAATGATGATGGTGATCATCTTTATCAGTAGACCGATGTTCTGGTTGCAAATCAACATAAACTTTAGTTGCTGATTGTCCATTGCGAATAACTTTTTCAGTTCTTAGTTGATATTCTTGTTCTATCCCCAAACTTTTAAGACCACTAACCAAATGTTGCCAGGGTAAACCACAATCTACCAATGCTCCCAAACACATATCCCCAGCAATTCCCGTCGGACATTCTAAATAACCAATCTTGCCCATAAAACACCATCAGTATACTTGCTCAATCTTGAAATGATCTTAGCCTTTGTATAGATTGGTAAGGAAAAAATATTCACTACTATTTGCTAATCTTTATGGCTATTTTACACGAGCTACATCCCCATAATCCCCAACCAAGAACTGTCGAGCAGATTGTCGCCGAACTAAAAAAAGGGGCGGTGATGTTATATCCTACCGATACGGTTTATGCTATTGGCTGCGATCTCAGCGTCAAATCGGCAGTCGAAAAAGTGAGAAGAATTAAGCAGATGTCTAACGATAAACCTCTGACTTTTTTATGTTCTTCCCTATCTAATATATCTCAATACGCTACGGTAAGCGATCGCGCCTATCGGATTATGAAACATCTAATTCCTGGACCATATACGTTTTTACTTCCTGCTAGTAAACAAGTGCCAAAGCTAGTAATGAGTCCTAAACGCAAGACAACTGGTATTAGAGTCCCAGATAATGTCTTATGTCAAGCATTACTGGAAAGCCTAGGTAATCCCCTGATCTCGACATCGGCACATATCAGAGATGAAGATGGCGAATACCCGACTATGGACGTGGAAAAAGCTTATCTTTTTGATGCTCTAGAAAATCAGGTAGATATAATTATCGACAATGGTATTGACCCAGGTTTTAATGTCTCAACTATCCTCAATTTTGCCACCGATGAACCAGAAGTAATACGTCAGGGTTTAGGTTGGCAAGAGGTAGAAAACTGGTTGAATGTAGTACATTAACTAATAAGTCATCATCTTACAATGCTAGATCTATCGAAAATAGCGGGACAGATTCCAGGTATTAGTCAACATATGCACAAAGAGGCGATCGCCTCTGGCGAACGTCTAGAACTGGCTAAAAAGTTACAGCAGCAAGCAGCTAGTACCCAAGCAAAATTAATTGAAGCTCAAGCTGATTTTGGCGATCGCCTTTTATTTGCTGCTGCCACACCCGTCGAACCTTTAGATCGGTGTTTTGATATTCCCATAGCTCCCTATAGCCATAGCGTTTTTGCCACAGACGGTTCGCAAATTTCCCCTTCCCACCACGAAATTGCCTATTGCTACTTAATTAATATTGGTCAGATTATGATCCACTACGGGCAGAGTCTACATCCTTTATTAGATAGCGTACCAGAAGTATTTTATAAGACTGAAGATTTATATGTTTCTAGACAATGGGGTATTCGTCTAGAAGAATGGATGGGTTATCGACGTACAGTTTCCGAGGCAGAGATTTTGGCGGATATAGCCTGTAACTGGGTACTTCCCCCAGGAGAACATTATGATACTCCCAATCTGGCTTTGGTCGATGGATCGTTAATCTACTGGTTTTTAGATGGTTTGCCTGTTGAAGCGCGGGATAAAATATTACCGCCAATTTTGGCTGCTTGTGAACGACTAAGAGCCACTAAAATTCCCATGGTTGGTTATGTAAGTGCCTCCCGCAGTACAGAAGGACTAAACTTTTTGCGTTTGCAAACCTGTGAGCATGAACACCCTAACTGTGTGGTTAACTGTGGTGATTTAGTTAATAACTATCCCTGTCAGAAAATTGACTCTTTGCGTGATTCAACTTTTTGGAGTAGTCAGCTACTACCAGGGCAAAGAAGTCCTTTATACCGCAGTAACTTACGTATTCTCGATCTTTATGAAGATGCTCAACGGGTTTATTTTTGCTATATCAACGTAGGGGCAGAAATAGCTCGGATTGAAGTCCCTGCTTGGGTAGCTGAAGACAAAGATTTATTTGATCGCTCTTTAGGTATTGTACTGGCTCAGGTACATAAAGGCTATGGTTATCCCGTTGCCCTAGCAGAGGCACATAATCAAGCTGTAGTTCGAGGAGGCGATCGCGCTCGCTTTTTTGGACTTTTAGAACAACAGTTAATTAAAGCAGGCTTACGCAACGTGGGAACATCTTATAAAGAAGCTCGTAAGCGAGGTAGTATCGCCTGAACAATTATCAATTAACCAAAAAAGTTTGTCATGCTCAGTGCGATCGCTCGATATTCTTTTAGTTTGCAAGACAGTTGCGTTGCCTAGGTTTTCTCCGTTGAGGATGGCAAAAAATTTTTGATTATCTAGCTAGACACGCTACAATTTTGAAGATAGCTTTCAAATTTATCAAAATTCAGCATTTTTATCGTCTTTAAGTTTATGTTTCTAAGCGAGCTTACACCTGCCCTACAAAAATTTATTCAACAGCCAATTGCCTTTGCTGGTGGTTTTGCCTCTGGTATTTTGCATTTGAACTTAAATGAAGAACCTTTGTCCAAATGGTTGGAAAATCAGGGCTATAATCAAGTGAACAATAATTCTGCAACTTCAAACAATAGTGATAAACCACATTCAATTGACATTGATTAATTGGGCTTGAGGTCATTGAAAACTCTTATTTAGCAAAGCATCATGGCTTAGATAAATTCAAAAAAAAGTGCTTAGAAAGTAAAGACTTAGTGATGAACTAACTACGTGCTAGGAGATTTTCCCTAAGTCCTAAGCCAATGTCCCAACGGATAACTGAATATAGGATGACAAAATCGATTCAGCAAATTAAACAAGACCTCAATAACCTAGAATCAACTACAGCCAAAATAGCGGTTGAACTTGAAAATCTATACCAAAATTACTTAAATTCTCTCAGCCATTCTGCAAAACAACAGTTAGTCTTAGCCAGTTATCAAATTTGTACCCAGTTTTATCCCCAATCATTTCTAGGGTTATCTTTAGGCAATCGACAAAACCTACAGCAAGCTTTAAGAAAAATTGGCATTGAGATTGAACCAGCTCTATCTCTTATTATTGAGCAAAAAGAACTAGACCCACCGCCACAAGAGTTAAATTTGATGGCAGAATTAATTAAAAATTTGCCCAAACCTAAACGCAGAAAAGAAGAAAAGGAAGACAGCGTTAGTGAAGAAAACGAAAAGACAGCAGAAGTCGATTTTGCCTCAATCAAGGCTGAATTAGAGAAGATTGAGTTTATTGAATTAGATGCTTCTTTAGAGGCTGAATTAGAGCCTGAAAACATTTCTCCACAACTACCAAAGCAGGAGATTAACTTCAACAATCCAGAACACCTTGTCCTGTGGCATAAGCAAATTGAACGAACTATCAAAAAGACGTTAGACTACACTTCTCAAAAAGCTAATCGATGTTTACAGGATTCAGGAATTATACCCGATCGCATACCCAGTAAAATCATTGATGTGGCAATTCAGGCAGATGGCAACAAAGGAGGAAGAGGCAATAAATTAAAAAATTCTCCTAATATTATTCATCTGGCAATTGAAAGTGAGCAGGATAAGAATAAGTCTAAATCTCCTAAGAATATAGCCCAAGTTAGTCTATTACGTTTGCGTATAGCTGAACTTGAGTTTGGCGATCCTTTACTTAATGCTCAAAGAGGAAAACTGCATAATTTAATGGGCGAAATTAGTAAATTAAATAGCCAGTATAAAATGATTAAGCAAGAATCTGATGTTGCAGAAGCCCAAGCTGCCTGGCGTTCGAGTTGGTATGAAGATTAATTGCCCATGCTAGGGTTAAGAAATTGTCATATCGTAACAACTGGCAACTAGAAAAGCAATGGCAGAAGATTATAAGCAAAAGGTGATTGATTTTTTTAATTACCGAACCGCCTATGATGATGAGGGTGATGCTCATCCAAAAGAAGCAAAGCGTTTATTAGCATATATGCCTCCTAAATCTGGACAGACTATTCTCGATCTGGCTACGGGGACAGGTTTGGTAGCAATTCCTGCTGCTAAAAAAGTAGCTTCCGAAGGCTCTGTAATTGGTGTTGATATATCATCAGGTATGTTAGCTCAGGCTAGAGAGAAAATTGCAGCCGAGAGAATAGATAATTTGAAATTAATTGAAGCGGATGTAGAGTCAATTAATTTTCAAGCAAAACAGTTTGACACTATTTTCTGCTGTTCGGCAATTGTATATTTTAGCAATATTTCGGCAATTCTTAATAAGTGCTATGACTGGCTCAAGCCAAGAGGATACCTCGCTTTTACTACTCCCGATCGAACATCTTACTTGGCAGAGATTAAAGTTAAAGTCTGTCAAGACTTATTTGGCATCGATTTACCTCATATACTTCGACCTCTATGGGCTCCTGACAAATGCCGTTTATTATTACAACAGTCTGGTTTTCAAAATATTGAGATTGAAAGTCACCAATACAACAAATATAAGCTTGACCAAAATAACGATTCTGTAAGGATTGATCGGGAATTTTACCCCAGAGGTAATCCTTTATCAAATCTATCCGCAGAACAAAAAAAATTACTGCAAGCTGAATATAAATGAATATAAAAAAGCTGTTGACCGATTGATTACAGAACATGGAGAGTGGCAAGTTGCTACAAATTTGTATGTTAAAGCACGCAAGTAGGCGATCGCGTCAAGATTAAAACGCCAATTTAATATTTAGTACAGTTTGTTTAAATCGGAAAACGTTTCATCATCGCGCTAGCATCTCTAGCATTGTTAGATAAAGTAGCAGAAATATTAGGAATTTGGGGGATTTGAGACAAAACATCGACGGTGCGACGTAGCATTCTCACAATATCTCCCTCTGCTAAACTAACGCTTTCGCAAAGATTATTCCAGTCCGTACCCAACGCCCACTGTTCGCATAGCCCGACTAGCTCGTACTCCCGCCAGACTGGCAAACTAACCTCGTGACGGCGTTGAGCCTGAAATAAACGGGTGCGTATCTTCTGTAAACTAGAGGAGGCTGTTTCGTCCCCTGAAGTGGTTGAACCTCTTTTTTTAACTCCTAATGCTTCTAATATTTCTTTAGGCGGAGGAAAGTCACACCAAACATCGGCGCGAGGAGTTTCGGTAATTAAGGCACAGACGGTAGCTGCTAGGTGATGGGGTTCTAAATATTCTAGTTCTCCAGAAACAAAAACTAAAGCCAGCCACAGTTCGTTGTCGCCGCGAATGGTGGCAGCAGCTTGTCCTAAAAAAGTAGGGCTATATTCATCTAAAGCTTCAAAGTCTTGCAAAACATTGATTAAATTAAGAAATTCTGACCAATAGTAAGACTGATTCGACTTTTGCTTTTGATATTTGATTTGAGTTTTATGAAGTTTCTCTCTTAGCTGTATCCGCTTATTGTGTTTTTTTAATAGGCGATGAGGATTATTTGCCTGCTGCACAGGATGGTTATCTATTTCTTGGTGAACGCTATCTAATCTTTGCTGTTGCTCAACTACTTCGGGGGCGGGAGTTGGCGGAATTAAATAGTTGACGATTTGTTTGATGGCGATCGCTGTAGCTTCATCGCCATTGCGCCATTTACCTAGTTTAACGTTATCTAGAGGCGGTATAGATATCTCAGCGATCTCCTCGGTAGGCAAAGCTCCTTCGTTAATTTCGGTAACGTCGGCGTTGGCTGCAATATACCAGCAGTTATCTACTCCCAAGCAGAGTAAATTAGATGCTTTACCTGAACCAGGAATTTTATCTACCAATACCGCAGCTAAAGGTGAACTTAGCCGAATATGCCTGCCCTTAAGACCAACAATTCTGCCTGGTTCAATTTGAGAAACCAAAGGCTTGATTTTGCTTTTTTGATCTGCCTCCGCTTGCTGTTGCAGAATTTCTAGGAGTCGTTGTTCTTCTTTGGCTCGCTCCTGTAGTTTTTGATAGCTAGCTAACTGCCCAGGAGAAGTGGCTGCTAATGCTACGTCTAACTTGGCTAACTCGGTGGTGATTTCGGCGATCGCACTTTGTTCGGGGGCAAGTCTTTTTTGGGATAAATACTCGGCAAAACTTCTTTCTAGTAATTCTTTAACTTCGGGTAAACTATATTTTTGGAGCAAATTTAATACCATGCCATAGGAAGGAGTAAACCAGCTTCTCAGGGGTTCAGCGGTGGAAGTTGCCAAGAACGCTGCTTCTTTTGCTCCCTCAAAGGGAGTTTGCATGGTCACTACATGACCTACATCATCTTTACCTCTTCTGCCCGCTCTACCTGCAATCTGCAAAAATTCCGAGGGACTGAGCATACTGTGTCCCCCATCAGTGCGTTTTGACAGGGCAGACATTACCGTGGTGCGGGCAGGCATATTAATCCCTGCTGCTAGGGTAGCCGTAGCAAAGACAATCTTAACTAGTCCCTGTTCAAATAATCTTTCGACTAATTCTTTCCAGGCTGGTAACAAGCCTGCGTGGTGAGAGGCAACACCCCGCATCAAGGGTTCAATCTGATCGATTCTGGCAATTTGGGAGCTTTCACACAGAAACTGCCACAGCAAATATTTTTGATTAGGATCGGCGTTGAGATACTGTGCTAACTTAGATTCTGCCTGCTCGTTGTTGGCTAAATAATCTCGCAACAGTTCTGCCAGCTCTGGATTAGAATCGGCAAAGTGTTCTAACAATGCCGTCTGTAACTCAGTATTTTCAGCTAGAAAAAAATAGAGCAAGACACTTTCAATTTGCTGTCCTTCCTCAAAAGTCACCAAATCTAATCCATCAAGGGTATCTACAGACTTGTCGCAACCCCGACGACTAAAGATGATATAGATCGCAGGCAGCATATCTTTCTTCTGTAGCTGCTGCACCACCTGATAAATTTTCGGACAGTCTTTAATCTTGAGGCGTTTGGGTTTTTGCCCTTGGCGAGGTGCAGCAGCTTTGAGTTTGGCGCTGATCTCAGTTTCGTTTTGATTCAGCAGTCGGTGCATTCCACGGTGATCGCAAAAGTAATATCTTAAAGGTACAGGGCGAAAATCTGAATTGATAAGCTCGCACTCGTATTTCTCTGGGTTATCGGCATTAGAATTGCGAACTTTGGTAATCCAGTCGGTTAACTCTTGAGGATTACCAATCGTAGCCGAGAGAGCCACTAGCTGTATTTGGGGTGGGCAATAAATAATTGACTCTTCCCATACCGTACCTCGGTAACGATTACTAATATAGTGACATTCATCTAGTACTACTGCCTCTACATCCTTGAGAGAAGTTCCTAGCTGCCCAATCGGTGTCTCGTAGAGCATATTGCGAAAAATCTCTGTGGTCATCACCACCACAGCAGCATTAGGATTAACAATGGTATCCCCCGTTAATAAACCAATTTTCTGAGGATCTCCTACCCCAAACTGTTCTTGAAAATCTCGAAATTTTTGGTTAGAAAGAGCTTTAAGAGGAGTGGTATAAAATACTCGCTTACCATGTTGTAAAGCGCGATGAATTGCATATTCACCGATTAACGTTTTTCCTGAACCTGTGGGAGCGCAGATGACTACGGATTTACCTGCTGCCAATGCGGCGATCGCCTTTTCTTGAAATTCATCAAGTTCAAAAGGGAATAATTCTGACAAATTTAACTCAGACGTAGAGACGATTAGATTCACAAGCTGTTCTATAAGATCCGACTATCGATCTTGATGACCAAAATTAATTATCTCTATTGTGACATTTTTGACTCAAATTAGCCGTTAGTCTTAATTCAAGGACAGTACAAGGTATCTTTATTGTTCCTGTCCTGCCTGTAGCTGGAGATTAGTACTGCTGGCTATTTCACACAGTTCTCTTTTGGTAGTGGGACTAAGTAAGGCATCGGTAAAATCTTGATTGGTGAAATCGGCATTGGTCAATACCTGTTTATTGTAGTCTGCACTCCAGGCTGACATTACAAATAGAGATAAGTAGCTAGGCAGAATTGAATAGAAAACGCTTGGTATCACTTTGTCGCCTTTGAAAACGGACTTCTACTTCTTTAATAACTGCGATCGCGCTTTTCGTATTCATCTTCAAAAATTTGTCCAGCTAAGTAGGTGGGTAGAATTAAATATAAAACAAGCGTAAGCGAGTTTTTACTTTTTACGAAGACTATCTTCTATTTCCAAATTAATAAACAATGAATAATTGATAATTGCCCATTGTTTATTGAGGAGTGGCTTTGGTTACTGAACCGTTATTGAGTCCCATAGTAAAAGTTAAAGGAGTATCAGGATAAGCTTTAACTACCTGTCGATAAACATCATAATTAGTTGGCAAGTTTAGTCTCTCCCCATCTTGGTCAAACTTGACCCGATATTCCACCTCTCGCAGTCGTTCGGGGTTGCCAATTTTATCAGTAGGTCTTTTTTTTGCTTCTATTTCATCAAGAGTAGGCTTAGGAGGTTCTTTGGGCCACCAAATGCCTTTGTCATCTTGATAGACTGCACCGTCTGGCTTTTCTCCGTTACGGTTAACCAAAGAAACCGACTCAAACTCCTCAATTTTAGGTCGCTTATCCCCCGATGGATCGTTAGAGTAGTTTACTACCCAAGTCATTTTAGATGTGGCGGTTGCCTCATATTGGTCTGATTGTTGTGTTCCGCAGCTATTGAGAGCGATCGCCAAACCTAAAGCAGCCGTAGCGAGGGAAATTCTCGGGAAATTTCGTTGAGAAAAGAGTTTAGATGAACTTATCATAAGTATTTTTTGAATATCTATTTAGGTATATACCGTGATGATTATTTTAGATAATGTTTAAAAAAGCTATAAAGTATGTACATATATGTAAGGGTTAAGTTATATCAGTTGAGGAAATATCCGAGACAAATAATATCACCCCGTCTCCAAGTCCCCAAGTCCCCAAGTCCATAAATCAAATATTTGTAGCAAACATTTAAGTGTTTCATATCATTTTAGGTTTCATTAATGCCTAAAAGCGATCGCAACAGAGAATTAACCGACTGTTGTGCCTTAACTAGAGGCTGTTGCTGATTGAGAAATACGCGGGCGCAATTGCGTCCAGGCATCCCCGAAATCGATCCTCCTGGATGAGTTCCTGCCCCTGTAAGATAAAGGTTTTTAATTGGGGTAGTATAGTTGGCAATTTCTGGCAGAGGACGTAAGAAGATCATTTGATCCAAGGTCATATCTAAATGATAATAATTGCCTTTGTATGAACCTAATCTTTCTCCCAACTCGGCAGGGCTTTCTACCCGACGGGCAATGATTGAATCTTTGATATTGGGGGCATAGTCGGCAAGCTTATCAATAACATTATCGGCGACTTTGTTTTTTAGTTCATCTGTCCAGCCAGTGCCGTATAAACCGGTATTCTCTTTTCCTGCTATTTGATAGGGCGCAAAAAATTCAATCCAAAGGGTATGTTTCCCTTCTGGGGCGAGGGTGGGATCTAAGACAGAAGGAATATCTAGATACATCGACGGGTTGGCATCAGGGATTTGTCCCATGGTGGCTAAAGAGTGCGCCTGTTCGACATGAGCAACCGAGTCGGCAATTAACACAGTGCCGATTAAATGCTCGTTGTTTTCGTTCTGATATGCTGTAAAACGGGGAGCTTCAGATAAAGCACAGTCAATCTTGAGGATGGTTTCGTTGTTATTGGTAATACGGCGATCAACTTTTTCTCTTAAATCTGGCTTAACTGCATCTCGATCGATTAACTGTAAAAACAGCCGACGGACATCAATATTAGAAATTACGGCTTTATTAGCTCGATATTCCTTGCCCCTAGCTATTTTTACCCCAACAGCGCAGTTATCTTCGATAATCACTTCTTTGACCATTTGTTCGGTTAAAATCTTGCCTCCCTTTGCCTGAACTAATTCAACTAATGCCTGAGTTAATGCTCCTGTGCCACCTTGAGGGCGAGCCATGCCTGGGTGATGACGCATCGCCAACATCATTAAGCCTGCGGTGATGCCCTTTTGGGAAGGAGGTGCGCCAATTTCGGCTGCCAATCTAGCCAAGGGAGCTTTAACTAACTCCGTATCAAAGTATTCATTAAGCAGATCCTCTGGAGCGGTAATCATGGTGCGGATAAAGTTTAATGCCTTATCTTTTGAGCCAGCGAGCGCCAAAACATCTGCTAAATTTTTGCCCCTATAGCCTTTAGCAATACCGAAGATAGACTGAGGTGGAGCATTAAAAAAAGGCGCGATCGCACTCATTAATTTTGACCAATAACCGATAAACTCGACATATTTAGCTGCATCTCTTTCGCTGTAGCGAGCGATCGCTACTTGAGTTTTTTCCAGAGATTGATGTGCCAAAAAGTATTTACCGTCTGGGTGAGGGCAAAAAGTATGAGGGTCGCAAGTAAGGTACTTTAAGCCATATTTATTTAACTGCAATTCTTCAATAATAGGACCAAGAAAAATAAACTCATGGTCAATGGCACACAAATTAAACTTAAAGCCTGGAGCTTCTTCGGGTATTGCTTCTTCGGTAGTTGCTGCTCCTCCAGGTACAGGACGCTTTTCTAATAATAGGACACTGTAACCAGCATTTAGTAGGTATGCAGCACATACTAATCCATTATGACCAGCACCAATGACGATCGCATCATACGCTTCCATTAAATTTATAGTTCCTTTTTTTGGCTAAATTATCTCCTAATTACTTATTATCAAGGTAACAAGGAATGATCTGTACAATCAATCTTCAGATATTAACGAAGAAAAGCTTGAATTGAAATAAATCATTCGACGTATTGTATATTTAATTTTTATCTGTTAATAATTTAATTAGGTATATTTCGTTATAATATTGGTCGATTATTTTGTTATACTTACTTTTGTCTTGACAAGATTAAATTACTTTTTAATATATGAATTCTATTGTTCAAATAATTGAACCTATAGGTATTTTAGACGGCACCAAAGCAGCAGATTTTCAACACCAAATTGACCAAAGTGTAGAAAGTGGTGTACACACTATTTTAGTTGACTTTAAGGAAGTTACGTTTATGGATAGTTCCGGTTTAGGAGCTTTGGTTAAAGCTTTGAAGACTTTACAAGCTGCTGATGTCAGTCTTTTTATATGCTCAATTAATGAACAAATTAAGATTTTGTTTGAATTAACTAGCATGGATAAATACTTTTCTATTTTAGATAGTCGTGAAGAATTTACCAAACAGTTGAATAAGTCCGCCTGATACAGAATAAGAGCATGAAATCTTGATGTAAACTAAAAAGCTAATTCTGTTTTTTCGGCAGTGTTGCGAAAAGAAAAAACAAAAGAATAAAAATAAAGGTAAACTTTAAATTAATTTGATTTTCTCTCAAATTTACACAGCTATCCCAAATAGAGAATGAATAAACCTAATCTGACCTAAAAATTCATCTCGTCTTACATTTTTGATTTGTCCTTTACGAATCATGTTCATCGATTCATATCCTGCGATGGTACGACCAGCAGTCCAAAAATTCCTAAAGTTTTGACTGGTTATAACCCGCAGTTTCGTATATCTATGATCTTGTTCAATTAAATTATTCAGGTATTTAACTGCTCGATGTTCAACCGATTCAGGTAATAAGTCAGATTCTTTTAGCTCTTCGATTGCTTTGGGATAAGCTTTCGCCTTGTCTGTATTAATCACTCTTACTACAGTAGAAAATGTCGCCATTTGAAGGGGGATTTTGAATTCATTAATGTTGAGTTTTAGACAGTAAATATATACTACTATGTTGCTTCTTCAATTTCTGGCAACATTACCGACCATCGCTACACCAAAGCTCGGGCGATCGCCCGCCAACATTTTCGGGAATTTTGGAGTGCCAAACGAACCATCTCAGGATATGAATCGATGAATATGATTCGTAAAGGTCAAATCAAAAATGTGGCGAGGGGTGATGTCTTAGGTCAAATCAAATTTATTCATTTCATCTTTGGGATAGCTGTCTAAATTTTAAGATTAATCCAGGGCTTATCTTGACTTTTTACCTTTACTTTTTATTTTCGCAACACTATCTCAAATCTGCCACAATCGTAACCGATGAACCGATCTCCCCGACTGGGGAGTGGAGTATATCGCTTTTGGTTACGCGATCGCTACCAAATCTTTGGGTATAGCTAGCATCTCCTACTTCTAACACCCGTCCTTGAATGTCTTTACTAGAGCGATCAAGGAAATTTTCAATTATAATAGCGGTCGATAGGAAGACCGCGGTAATTGAGCCACACTGGATTGATTGGACTCAATCTTCTCAAATTACCAAACCGCACCCAACCTACAGGGGGACTGTGTTTATATTGCCACTGATTTCTCAGCCATTGTCGAGTTTTGATAGTTAACAGGACACTACCCACTCGTTTAATGAGATTTTTTGTTTTTTGAAAAAATTTGTCTTTGTCTGAGATCGTCGAGGCTGAAATTTTATCGTGCATTTAAATTGCTTTACTTAACTAGAAAATTAATATTCGTCAACCGTTGTTTATTTTTCGCATAACATTAAAACTTTTGGTTGAGAGGGTGGAGAAATAACTGTAACCTGGTCAAAATGCTTGGTTAGTATCTGCTGAAAAATTTCCCAAGAATACCCAGAATGCCAGTCCGACAATAGTTTAATTTCAGGCGTTTCCCTGGTGTAAAATTCAACCACCAGCCAACGTCGAGCAAAAGCAGCAAAAGTTTCGCTAATCTGTTCGAGGTTAATATATTGTTCAAAAACTAATTGGTGAACTAAACCTAGAGCTAAAACCAATTCGCAGTTGAGACGTTCAAAGGCTGGGGTAACTACTTTGTTGCATACCCCACGACCAGGGGAAGGATCTCGCAGATTCATAACTAAAGGCAAAACTGATAAATTCTGTCTCGAAGCCTCTCGATAGCACTGGGTAACTTTTTGTTCATTAATGTCTACCGCTACGACTTTGCTACCCAAACTAGCTGCTAAGAAGGAATACCACCCTGCACCACTACCAAGATCTAAAACGGTATTGGGATGCAAATCTAATAATATTTTATGTACGTCAATTTGTTTTTGAGTCCAATCTGAGGCAGGATTTAACAACGGATAGTTTTCTTGTTGCCCTTCTACTGGATTGTCGAGGGGAATACTATCTAATTCTTGCCATAGCTGATGTACCAAATCAGTCCCAGATAATTGACCGTTGGGTAGGCGCAGCATATCTGCCCATGATTTTAACTGGGGATAAATAACTTTAGGAATTCGAGGGGCAATGTTTTTGCCTACGCTGATGATTTTGCCTTTTATCTGCTGTTTTAAAGAACCTTTTGTTTGCCGACTTGACATTAAAGCAAGATATTCCTCAATGATGTCTAGATCGTAGTCAGCCACAATCCAGCGAGCCAGGTTTCCGTAACCTTGAGACATTAATTTTAGTGGCTCGATAAAATAGGTACGAAAGTCATGATGATATCTTTGCCAAATGCGATCGCTTTTTTGGTCGGCATCTTCTAAAGAACCATAATCGACATAAACGGGATGGCAGCCATCAAACATCAGATCGAAAGTGCAAAGATCTGACAGGGTTAAATCTTCTTTGGTTAGCTCTAGCATTAGCTCTGTGATGCACCAAGCAGAATCTTTGAGCATTGCGGGACACCACTCATTGACATAGGAAACGAAGGGAATCCGCTGGTGTTTTAAAATCAAAGGATAGTTGCTAGAAGTTAGCTCGGTAAGCTCAGTTGCCACCAGAAGTTTTTGCTCAATCAGTTGGTGGGCGATGCCGCTACTAAAGAAATTTTGGTAAAAAGCGACTCGTTCTGGAGTAATACCCCGATATAGTTCTCCCTGCCACCAGAATACCCTGCCATTGCGATCGCAAAAAGAAGTAGGGTGAAAATTTATTTCGGTGAGGGGGATTTTCTTAACGCTCATCATTTCATTTTGTACATAAAAACAATACGCTATGGGGGAAGCGTTTTAAAGCCTCGACTTTAGAGAACTTTTGATTCAACAGATCGACAAAATTATCTAGCTCGTACCAAGAAAACCTCGATGCCACGTCCGATGACCAAGAAGCCCTATAAGGAGGTTGCCTAATCGTAAACTCAATCAAAAGCCAGCGTTTGCTAAAGGTCGATAGCCGTTCGATGATTGCGTCAAAAGGAAGATATCTTTTAAAGACTAACCAGTCAATTAAATCTATCGCCAACACCAGATCGCAGCTAAGGCGATCCCTAGCAGGCGCAAACCAAGCGTTAGCCAGATCGCAACTGGGGGAGGCAAAATCCATGATTAAGGGCAGAATTGATAGCTGTTTTTCTCTGCCGTAGAGATAAAGCTGCTTAACATAGCCTTCTTTAGCAGTTAAAAAGACTGCTGGGATAGACTTTTCGGCAGCTAATTGACTATAAGAACCCTGGCTGTAGTTATTGCCAATTTCTAGTACAGAATCAGGTTGAATAGTCGATAAAAGAGAGTCAACAGTCAGAAGTTTGGCATCGAGTGAGCCAGAAGGTTCGGGATTTTGCCAGTTTACTAGATCTTCAGATTCGGTTATCGAGGGTAAGTTTATACTGCCAACTTCTTGATGAATTTGCTCTAAAAAATCCCGATAGGTCAGGGGTTTGACTGAAGGAAATAAAAGAGATCTAGTGCGATCGCGAATATTAGTTTTGAACCTGTTAATCTTCTCTCTCACTTTTGTTAAAAGCGATCGCGGTTGAGGATTTAAAGCCTCGACATCAGAAGAAGTTACACCCCGTTCGTAATCGTGCAATAACCATCTGGCAATTCTTCCTTGACCTTGAGCCATCAGTCGCAAAGGATTGAGAAAACAACTGCAAAACTGTTCGTAAGGAGACCACAGCCAATAGGAATCAGCGATATTAAAGCAATCAATCGAACCAAAGTCAATAAAAACTGGCTGGCAGCCATCAAACAGAATATTCAGAGGATGAGCATCAGCAGTAGTAAGGTTATGGCGATCGAGTTCCAAACAAAGATCGAGATGTAATAAGGCAGCATCTTTGAGCATTTCGTCACACCATTCTCTGGGATAAGATACAAACCCAATTCGCCGATGTTCGAGTATTAGGTCATAGTTCTCTACCGTTAGGGAAGTAAGCTGAGTTTCGACTAATAACTTTTTGGCTACTAAGTCCTCAACGATACCTCGTTCAAACAGATCTTGATAGAGTGGAGTCTGTTCTGTGGGAATAGCGCGATATAAGTTTCCCTGCCATTTAAAAAGCCTGCCATTGTAATCGCAAAACGACAGACTATGGAAAGCCAGCTCATCACTAGGAAGTTGTTTCTGTTTCATTACCGCCTCCATCCTCTGCTAGCCACTGTTGCTGGCGCAAACACAATACCCAGTCGCGATCAGGTAGCCTGCCTGTGCCATAAATATCCTCTGTTTCCACATCAAAATAAGTAGCATATCGAACATAGTCTGCCATTACCCCTGCCTTGAGTAGAGATAAATTGAGATAACATCTTCCTGGAGTAAGATTAATCGCCTCCGTAATACAGGTAACTTCACCTTGTGGTGGTAGAGTTGCGGCCATACCACCGACAATCTCACTATCCAAAGAAACTATGCCTACATCTTTGTGATCATCATAAATTGTGGCTGAAAAATGAGGACGAACTAGAGGGCGATCGCTTTTATAGTAAATTGTCACCTTTAGACGACTATTCGGGCGAATAATATCTTTGCCATCGGCATCTTCTACCTTAACCCCAATCAACATCGCGCTACCGTCTCCAGAGCGATCGCCCCGCTGTTCTAAAGAAGTAGCATCAGACATCATCAATGATTTGACTGACTTCATATATAAATCAATTGCTCCTGAAGTTACCCCCTGATACTTTATTTGACCACCATCGAGTAAATAAGCTTTTTGACATAAAGCTCTTACCGTGGTCATATTGTGGCTGACAAACAATACCGTTCGTCCTTCTTTGGTTGCCACATCTCCCATTTTACCCAGACACTTCTTTTGAAAGGCTGCATCACCTACCGCTAGAACTTCATCCACAATCAAAATTTCGGGTTCTAAATGAGCAGCTACCGCAAAAGCCAACCTTACATACATTCCCGAAGAGTAGCGTTTTACAGGAGTATCGAGAAACTTTTCTACTTCCGAAAATGCCACGATCTCATCAAACTTGCACTTAATTTCCGTTTTGCCCATGCCTAAAATTGCCCCGTTGAGATAGATATTCTCTCTCCCCGTCAGTTCTCCATGAAAACCAGTCCCCACCTCCAAAAGACTGGCAACCCTACCATCAAGAGTAATCCGCCCTGTTGTCGGTTCGGTAATACGGCTGAGAATTTTGAGCAAGGTAGACTTGCCCGCCCCATTACGACCGATAAAACCAACAATTTCACCCTGTTCGATCTCAAAAGAAATATCTTTTAAAGCCCAGTATTCTTCAGTTGCCTTGTTGGGTTGTTTTTTGCGGGGTGATAATATTTTTTTGCCGAGAGATTTTGTCCCCGCAGTCAAAGACTCCCTCAAGGTTTGCGTTCCTTGCTGGTTATTTTGACCGATGATGTATTTCTTCCCTAAATTCTCAACCCTAATAATAGTTTTAGACATTTAGCTCAACCTCCTAAATCACGTCAGCAAAAGTTCGTTCCATTTTGCGAAAATACCAAATACCGCTAACAAGCAAAAAAGCTACCAGTGCCATCGATAACAGAAATCCCGACCAAAAAAGCTTGGTATCTCCCCCCAAAATTGCCCAGCGAAAACCATCAATAACCCCTACCATCGGGTTGAGTGAATAAAGGAAACGCCACTTTTCGGGAACTACGGTGCTGCTAAAACCTACTGGAGAAACGTAAAGCCCAAATTGAACGATAAACGGCACAATATAGCGAAAATCTCGATACTGCACGTTTAAAGCAGCTAGCCATAATCCTCCTCCGATAGCTGCGGTAAAGGCGATCGCAATAAAGAAGGGCAAAGTTAAGATTCGCCAGTCAGGGACATAGTTGTACCATGCCATCAATGCCAGCATGATTATGCCTGAAATTAGAAAGTCAACAAAACTAACAATTACCGCACTAGCAGGGACAATCAGACGAGGAAAATAAACTTTAGAAATAAGATTGGAATTACTCAACAAGCTGTTGCTACATTCACTCAAAGCATTGGCAAAAAATTGCCAGGGCAGCATGGCTGCAAATACTAAAATAGGATAGGGTACGCCTTCAGAGGGTAGTTGGGCGATGTTACCAAACACGACGGTAAAGACAATCATCGTTAGTAAGGGTCTGATCAATGCCCACGCCACGCCAATCGCCGTTTGCTTGTAGCGGACTAAAATATCGCGCCAAGCCAAGAAATAGAAGAGTTCGCGGTAACGCCAAATGTCTTTCCAATACTGATTTTCCGAGCGACCCGCCTCAATAATTAAACGGTTTTGCAACAGAGGCTTCATAAACAATATTTACTATTAATATCTAAATATTTTATAAATTTAAGCTCGATAATATAAAGGGAAAAGCGGTACTGAATAAGATCGCTATAGCGATCAAAAACCATTAGCTATAAATATTTTTATTAAAGTCCCGTACTTTAAATTTACAATACCAGAAAAAAGTTATGTTGCTAAAACTTTTAGACACAGTCAACTGATTGTGTTCGACAAATTGAGCAAATTGAGCTTCTTTAGGTAATTAAAACAAGAATGATTACTTCCAAGAGTCCGAACCATAAAATAGATCGGCTACGTTTTGGGTAATTTCTTTAATTCGGTTTATTTCTTGGAGAGTTAGGCTTTGTTTCCAAACTTGGGATGTTAAACGAGAATTGCGGTTAAGAATGTGTATTTGAGAACCCAGTTCGGGCTGTTTTGAGCGATCGCAATATTGTTCGATTTTTTCTTGAACTTCTATACTCCAGGGCAAAGCTAGCCGAGAATATAAGTCTTTAAAACCACCAACAAAGTCTCTGCAAAGGTCTTCGTGTTTGACAAATATCCAGTCGGGATGAGCCTGTTGATACTGATAAATTACCTGATGAAAAACCTTCCAGCTTAAAGCGGCATCTTCTAAATTGTAACCATCACCTGTGGATTTTGAATTAACGCGATCGCGAATTTCTGCTACCAAAGAGGCGGGAAGAGTTGCCAAAAATTCTGATTGAGCGCATAACTCATCTAAAGACATATCCCAATCGACTCGCTTAATGCTATTGACATAAGCAGCAGGATGTCTGATTAAGATAACTACCCTGGCGTTGTATTTATGGGCTAACCACTCCGCAGACAGTAAAGCGATCGGATCTTTAAATAGAATTTGCTTGGTATTGAGCTTTAAATCAAGAAGATTATTTAGAGTGCCAAAAATCTTCCCTAAAAAACGCAAATTGCTTTGATTAGGCTCACCTGTAACATATGCAGCCGAGATAATTCTGCGATTGAGATAATTCTCGACCGCGGGGGTTTGTGCGGGCAAAACATAGTGATACTGACGAGAAAAAGGATTAGCACCAGCTATTTTAGATTCTGGAGGCATCAGAGAATTAAACGGTTCCCATACCTGCAATAATCGCTCGGAACAAGACAGCATTTTGCCTACCCAAGTCGTTCCCGAACGATTTGCCCCCGTGACTAAAATTGGTTTCATTTTAGACTGAATGTGAATTAGTTTTAAATATATTTTTTACATATAGGTTCGAGTATATTAGCCGAGTCTATTTGCATTTCAGGGGAAGGATAATAAGTATTATGCGTCCAAATTCCTCCAACATCAGGGCGATCTGGATCGACGGCAAGGTCAATTGTAGTGGGTTTTCCCGTAAAGCGATTGATTAATAGCTGGGGGCTACCGCGATCGCTAATACATTCTACATAATCATCGCATAGTACTTTAATTGCATCGACCATTTCTCGATTAATTAACTGAGGAAATTCTCCAAACAATTTTGCCAAGCTAGAATATCTTTCTTGATAATCTGGCTGCCTTTTAGAAAACCAAAGCAATATTTTGGGTACGGTAATTTTAGCTAACAACTTTTGATAATTTTCTACCCAGTTACTTCTAGTTTCATCAACAATGTTTTTAACAGGTTTGTTTGATCGAAAATAATAAAGTTTTTTTGTCCATCTTTTGATAGAAGGAATATTTCCTAGAGGATAATTACGATCTAACAGTTGACTATAGGCATTTTCAGCACTAAGCTGTTCGCCATCCGATCGCCTAACCAAATATTCCAAACCACCGCTATCAAACAAAGAATTACTCTCACTCCTGCCCGACATCACTTGGATAATGGCAAATTTGGCATTGTTAATTGAGTTCCACAGTTCTTCATTTTGTAAATAAAACAAAGGACCCGCACCGCCACAACCCAGATTGAGGACGGGGAAATCTAAACTGTCTTCTAACAATGCAGGATAAGGCTGAGAACAAAAACAGCCAAATGTTTGGGCCGCGCCAAGACATACGAAATACTGATTTTGCTGAAGCTTTTTGGGTTCAGGACCCCGAAACCATAATTCCGAATCTTTGAGTTGATAACCTTGATAATCAACAACTTTCCAGTGTATATCTTGATATCCCATTGTATTTACAAGAATTAACGTCGAGTAAAAATTAAAAATTAAAAACCTAAAGTCAATAAAGTACGATTAAATTCCCAACAGGTTATCTAGTTTTTCATATATTCGTTCTTTAGCATAGTGTTCTTGGAAGGTTAAACTAGCTGCGGTTGAAAGTTTTTGGCGCAATTTTTCGTTATCGAGCAAAGCTAATATCTTACTTGCAAATACTTCGGGGTCATCAACAATATAGGCATTGATATTATCTTCCAGCTTTAAACCAGATGCTCCTACCTGGGTAGTAACAATTGGCAGTGCGTAAGCCAAAGCTTCCTGTAACTTGACTTTTGTACCTGCACCTTTGAGCAACGGACAAATATTTATTTTAGCCTGAAGATATATCGCAGATAGATCTTGGACATAGCCAAGACTAATAACATTTTTAGATAGCTGGCTAGGAATTTGAATTATTTTGTTAATTGAACCCACCAAAGCCAATGTCATATCTGGCTTTTGCCTGACAATATAGGGAAAGATCTCTTTTAGGAAAAAATTCATAGCGTTGAGATTAGGACTGCGCCCAGTACCAACAAAAAGCAGATCGTAATCAAATTCTCTTTGCTCGTAGGGAACTAGATTTTTAAGATCGACAGCCTCCCTGAGTAAATGAGGAATAAGGACTAATTTGTCTTCTGGAATATAAGAGTCAAGAATATCTATTTCTTGTTGAGAATTAACAATAATGCGGTCGAATTTATTTAAGAGGTTGGCTTCTTTAACTAAGTTTTGTTGATAGTCAAATTTGAGCTTTTGCAAATATTCAATATCGTTGATAACTAATCGCGCCTGACAACCAAGGTCATGAATATCAATTAATGTCTCGATCTTGGAGTATTTTTTAATTTCTGTAGCCAGAGCAGCATATTCAATATAATTCAGCCAAATATAGTCATAGTTGCCTTGTTCGACCAATTTTTTGACATACCGAACGTAGTTGGGTGGAGCAAAATAGTCTGTATCGATAGGTAGCTGTTGCCCCAAAAGCTTTTGATAGTAAAAACTTTTACTGCGGGAGTAAATAAAATCTAATAAATTGTTTTCCCCTCGATAGTATTGAAAATCGCGAAAATAAGACTGCATTCGGGTAGCATCTTTGTTCGTCCATTCCACCCTGCCCTTAGTATTTCCGCCAAAGCCATCCACCAGCAAATTATTTGAGCGATCGCTCAAATAATTTAACATTCCCATCAACCTTTGTTTATCTCCGCCATCGGTGGGCAATGGTGGACGGTGAAGATGCACTAAAATTTTAGATAGTGAAGACATTCAATTCGTAATTCGATTTATATTTAATCTAATTAATGGCTAGGAAAATCAGCGATCACCTGCTCGTAAACCGATCTGATTTGTGGTGCAATTACCGACCAACTAAAGTTATCGGTGGCATAAGCCTGGCAAGCCTCACTGCTGGGTAACTGTCGTTTTTGGGATAGTACTTCTACGATCCCTTGGGTTAACTTATCGACAGAAGTATCTTCAAATAATAGATCGCGACAAAATGGCTGCAAAATTTCGGGAATTCCGCCGACAGGAGTTCCTAACACTGGAGTTCCTGTCGCTAGAGACTCAATGATAATTAAGCCAAATCCCTCAAAGGAAGTAGTTGGCACTACCGAAAAATTAGCTGCTCGATAAGCTGTAGGTAACTGTTCGTCTGGTAAATAGCCTAGCAAACGGACATGATTGGTTAAATTTAATTCTGCTATCTGTGTCTGCAATGTTTCGGCTAAAGCACCCTTTCCCCCAATATGCAATAAAACATCTGGATGTTGATTCTTAACACGAGCGATCGCCTGAATCAAATTTTCTAAACCCATTCGTTTTTTTAGTCGTCGTACACAAAATAGAATTGTTCGCTCCTGCTCCCAACCCAGTTCGGCTCTAGCTTCAATACGAGAACTTGAAATTTTAAACTGCTCTAGATCTACTCCTCCAGGTACAACGTGAATTTTATTCAGGGGAATACCATATTGATCGTGAAGGATTTTTTTAAAGGCTTGGGAAAGAACAATAAAACTAGTGGCTCGACTATAGACAAATTGTTCGAGAGTTTTTTTGAGCTTAACTTTAAATGCTTTTTGGTTCTCCGCATTACTTTCCAACGCCCAGGGACCATGAAAATGGAATATCAGAGGCAGATCGCCGATTTGATTCAGAATAGGAAAAGTATAGAGAGCAAAATGTGTCACTACTGCATCATATTCAGCCAATTTTAACTGCTTGACTAATTTACGAATTCCCCACCACCGATTCAAAAGTGAGGTTTCAGAAGGGGCAAAAATTTGAATCGGCTGTTGAATAGTATTTGCTATTTGCTCAGATCCCGTGAGTAACCCTTGAATGTCTACACCAGCTTTTGGTAAATGGCGACTGGAACCATAATAATAGCGGTTTAGTCCTCCTGACTCTTCAGGAAACCAGCCCATACCTATTTGTAAAGTCTTCATAAAGATAATGATATTTTATTTTGGGCTTGAGTTTTTCAATCAGACCTAAATTTTGTACTTGATTTCATGCATTTACGTATAATTTCATTGATATTACTACTTAAATAAATTTAGCATTATTTGAAAACCGCCTTGGTATATGATTATTTAACTTTAGCGAGAAGAGGCTTAAAGACTTTTTAATCATTTTGTATTTAATTTAGCGGGTTTATGTCTAATTTTATTGGTATTATTACTTAGGTAAAGTTAGCATTTGTTAATAAACCGCCTAAAATAGGCGATTTTTCTCAATAAAAAGTCATTTGAACACAGTTTAAATAGCAAAACATAATATGAAAATCGCCTTGGTGCATGACTACTTAACTCAAAGAGGAGGGGCAGAAAGAGTATTTGAATTATTGTGCAGTTACTTTCCTCAAGCCGATATTTATACATCTGTTTATGATCGAGATAACACTATTGATTTGGAAAACCGCAAAGTAAACGTAACATTTTTACAGTATTTACCAGGATCAGCTAAGTACTTTCGTTTACTCGCTCCACTATACTACTCAGCGTTTAGGTCTTTAGACTTACGAGACTACGATCTAGTGATTAGTAGCACCAGTAGTTTTGCAAAAGCTATTCGTACCAGAGAATCAGCGAAACATATCTGTTTTTGTCACAATGTGACTCGTTTTCTCTGGGATACCCAAACTTATTTACAGCAGTATTCTAATTATAAAAAATACGATTTTTTAATTGAGAGAATATTTGATCTCATGCGAAAAACCGATTTAAAATGTTCTGGTGAACCAGATTTGTATATTGCCAATTCTACTACTGTTGCCAAAAGAATTAAGCAGTATTATGGCAGAAAGTCAGTCACGATTAATTATCCTATTGACAGCGAAAAATTTCATTATTCAGATAGCAAAGATGATTACTATCTAGTTGCCTGTCGTCTATTTGGCTATAAAAAAGTCTCGGTAATTATTGAAGCTTTCAACCAATTAGAATTGCCATTGTCAATTATTGGGGACGGTCCGGAGAGAAAAAATCTAGAGGCTCAGGCAAACGATAATATTAAGTTTCTCGGTTATGTTAGCGATCGCCGAAGAAGAGAACTGATGGCAAAAGCCAGAACAGTAATAGTCGCTGCTTTAGAAGATTATGGCTTAGTACCTGTAGAAGCCAACGCTAGCGGTACACCAGTAATTTCTTATGGCGCAGGAGGAGTCCTAGATACTCAAGTCTCAGGCAAAACTGGCGTGTTTTTTGGTTCTCAAACCGTAGAAGATCTCAAACAAGCAATTTTAGAAGCAGAAAAAATAAACTGGGATAGCTCTCAAATCAGACATCATGCCATATCTAACTTCTCTGAAGTAGTGTTCTTTCAAAAAGTAACTAAAATCATTGAATCGGTTTGCGATCGCTCTATTGCCGATTCCGTCGAACCGAGCCAGTTACAGCCAACTATCGAAATGAACAGAAACAGTCTCAATTAGAAAAGTAAGAGACGGAAACTAATCGGCAAAATCAAATGATTTTTAAAATCAGGATACATCAAAAAATTACGATAATATTAACCGAATTTTAAAATCACATTAAACAAATACAATAGTTTAGTTTTGGACAATGACAGCAATAATTAAGGAAAATAAAGTACCAGAAGTAGAGTTAGATGCTGACTTAGGTTATGGCAAACTCTTATCTACTTTAGTTCGCCGACGAAGCTGGTTTTTAGGAATTTTAGGAGGAGCCTTGTCATTGGCAACGGTTTTGGCTTTAACTCAAGAACCAGTATACGAAAGTTCTTTTCAGCTATTGATTGAGTCTGTATACCGTAACAAAGAAACAGGGGTGCAAACAAATACTTACGAAGACTCTGATGTAGAGGTAGAAGACTATGCCACTCAACTAGAAGTAATGCGCAGCACGCAGCTCTTAAAAAAAGTCCAAAAATCGTTGATTTCTAAATATCCTAATTTAAAACTAGATACCTTGGAAGATAATTTTGAGATCGAACAGGTTCAAGGAGATGATTATGATGACGATCGCATCAAGACTAAGGTTTTTGAGGCTACCTATCTTGACAATGACCCCGAAAAAACTAAAAAAGTACTAGAAACTATCATTCAAGTCTATCAAGACTACACTCGCGAGCAACAGCAAGCTAGGTTGGCTCAGGGGCTATTTTTTATAAATAATCAATTACCCATCGCCCGCAATAAAGTAACTCAAGCAGAAAACGCCCTAGAAGACTTTCGCAAAAACTATAACTTAATCGATCCCGTGCAAAGGGCTAGCAGCGCAGCAGCAGACCTCAAAGACGTTCAAGCTCAAAAGCGTCAGGTAAGAGTAAATTATCAAAACACTTTAGCGCAGTATACAGCTTGGCAAAATCAGCTAGAGCGCACTCCACAAGAAGCTTCAGCAGCATCTCGTCTCAGCCAATCTTCCCGCTATATAACCCTACTAGAAGAAATGCAAAAAACCGAACTAGCTCTAAATGCTAAACAAGCTCAGTTCAAGTCAAATCATCCAGTAGTGGAGAATCTTAGAGAACAAGTGCAAAAAGAACGCTCGATGTTAAAAGCAGAAGCTCAAAATATTTTAGGTGTTGTTCCTAAAAATTTGGCTCTAACCGAAGCTAACTTATTAAGAGACGGGCAAATGGGTGATAATGACTTAGAAGCTGCAAATCAGTTGGCTAAATTAAAAGTTCAATTAGATTCTCTTCAAGCTCAAGAAAAAAGTTTGGCAGCAACAGAAAAACAACTGCGAGCCGAACTAGACCGTTTTCCTAATCTGATTGCCGAGTACAATCGTCTTAAACCAGAAGTAGATGTACGACAAGCCACTGTGCAACAATTGTTATCGGCTCGACAAAAATTAAGTATCGAGATTGATCGCGGTGGCTTAAAGTGGCAGGTAGTAGAACCACCTATCTTTGGGGAAGATGAAACTCCTAGCAAGCTAAAAACACTATTAGCAGGGGTAGTAGTTGGCTCATTTCTGGGAATTGGTGCAGCTTTTGGCAGAGATATCTTAGATGATACAGTTCACAGCCCTAAACAGCTTGCAGAAGAATCTGCCCAAACTTTGTTGGGCGTAATCCCCGAACTACCAGCCGACAACATCAATCAGCAAAACTCAGAACTATTATTAAATCAGTTTAGCGATCGCAATCGTTCTGTAGAACAAGCTATTTACCTCAGACCTCTCAGAGAATCTCTAGATTTGATTTATCAAAATGTCAAACAGTCAGGTCTAGATAAAAGTCAATCATTACTAGTCACCTCCATCGAATCAGGAGTAGATACTTTAGCTTTAATGTTAGGCTTGGCTTCAAGCGCGATACGTACTGGTCAAAAAGTACTGCTAATTGATACTAATTTTCGTTTTCCTAATCTTCATGAGAAGTTAGAGGTGAGCAATGAACGAGGACTATCAGAATTTTTAACGGGAGAAGTTATCGATGCCCATATTCAAACCGTTTCACTACTAAACGAAGAGGTGGATGTTCTCACGGCGGGTTCTAGTGTAAGCGATCCGATTAAGCTACTTAATTCTTCTAGGATTAGAGGATTAATGTCGGCTTTCAAACGCAACTACGACTTAGTGCTGTTAAGTTCTCCTCCTGTTTTAGATTATATAGACGTGCTGCAAACTGCTCAGTATTGTCAGGGAGTGGTTTTAATCGAAAAAATTAATCGTATTACTAAATCGAAGTTATCAGAAGCCAATGCTCTTTTGAGTCAGTTCAACATACTGGGAATCGTTGCCGATGGTGGTGAAGCTAGCGAAGCCAAACTGCAAAAAACATATCAACCACAATGGGAATCAATGCTTAAAGAACTTCCACCTGCCAAAAATTAATAATACAATTATCTATACAACTATAATACTAAGTTTTAACAGCCAAAAAATTTAAAACAACACTTTATTTTTCAATATTTATAATGATTCGTATTTTATTAGCAGATGACCAAGATCTCTTATGTGAAATTTTACAAACCTCACTAGAAACAGAACCAGATTTAGAAATAGTTGGGCGAGCAAATAATGGTGAGTTAGCCATAGAAAAAATTGACATATTACGTCCAGATATTGCCTTGATTGACATAAATATGCCAGTTATGGATGGTTTAAAGGCAACCGAAAAAATTATCCAAAATTATCCAGAAACTAAAGTAATTATTCTCAGTGGTAGCGATCGAGAATCAGATCGTCTTGATGCTATCAATGCTGGAGCAAAAAGTTATATCACCAAGACTGCAAAGGCGAAAGAGATCATCGAGCAAATTCGCCAAGTTTACCAAGAAAGTTATATGGCATCACCGAAACTAGAAATAACGGAGAGCATAATGCAAATTAATCAGGTTAAACAAGATATCAAAAATTATGTACATCAAGTACAGCAAAAACTTAACCAATTTGAACATACAGAAGCCAACATAAAACAATGTTTTGGCAAGCTAGAAAATGAACAAGGAGAACTATCCGAAGAAATTATTAGCTTCAAATCGAATGTCGAATGTATGCTTGACGATCTTCGTATATCGGTCAAAGAATCAAAGCAACAGTCGAGCGAGATTAGCCGAATTCAGACTTTGGTAGAAGGACAATTAGCCTATATTCACAATGTTAATAACCGTATTAAATATTTTCGTAAATATTTAATGATTGTTAGTGCCGTTGCTGTTGTCGCTTTAATAGTAGCCATAATAAGTCTGTTTTTATAGATTTCTACTTCGATTAATTATCTTGATAACTAATTACAGCTAATATCCATTGCCTAATACATAAAGATGTAATAAATGAAATCTACTCCTTTAGTTAGTATTTTAATTAATAACTTCAACTACAATCGCTATTTAGCCTTGGTAATTAATAATGCTTTTAATCAAACCTATCCTCATACTGAAATAATTGTTGTAGACGATGGTTCTACAGACAATTCTCGCCAAATAATTAATAGCTATAAAGATAGTATTATTCCCGTTTTTAAAAACAATGGCGGACAAGCTTCGGCAATAAATGCTGGTTTTGCTGTTAGTAGAGGAGAAATTGTTTGTCTCTTGGATGCTGACGATCTGTGGCTACCGTCAAAAGTAGAAGAAGTAGTCACCGCTTTTAACAATCATCCCCAGGCTACGGTAGTGTATCACAAAGTTCAAAATATAAATCAAAGCTCTATTCCTTTGGGTGAACCCTGGCCGCCTTATAAATCTATTGTAGGAAATGTAGGTAATTTGGTCGAGCGATCTGGTGGTTGGTGGCCTTTTCCTCCTTCTACGGCATTAAGTTTTTCTCGCCAGTTTCTTACTACAGCGATGGATATACCTGAAGAAGAATATCGGCTTTGCGCGGATGCTTACCTAGCGGATCTAGCCCCCTTTTTTGGCGAGGTAGTTGGTATTGATCGAGTTTTATCTCAGTTTCGCATTCATGATTCAAATAATTGGAGTAAAGAAGATAATCAATGGCAGCGGGCAGTTGAACACGATCGTCTGAGAGTAGATAACGTTAATCACACTTTAAAACAACATAATTTAGACTTCAAGATTAGTTTAAGCGATCGCTGGCCTTACCAGTGGCTACAATACAAGTTGGGAAAAGAGCATAACCTCTGGCAGCTAAGTCGCTTGGTGTGGCAAAATCCCTGGGAAGATAGACCAGTATCTAAAATTAAAACTCTGACTAAATTATGGCTGGAAAATTTGGGTTTAGGCACTTCTAGACTGTAAAACTAGCAGTTTATATCTCTATATTTGTACCGCCAAACCTCTGTTTTCATAAGTTTTATTCAATGCAAAATTTTTCATAGGGGATGAATTTGAATTTAAAAGAGGTATCAAGTAAGTTTTTAGTTTCAATTTGGCAAGCGAAAAGCGGAAAAGCTGCTGCGATCCAAACTTTGATATCAAGAGTTTTGATTCTTGTTATAAATATCGCAACGGGGGTTATTACAGCCAGAAGCCTCGGTCCTGAAGGTAGAGGCATACAGGCTACGATCATTCTTTGGCCACAGTTTATCGCCCAAATGTTAACTTTGGGATTACCATCAGCATTAATCTACAATTTTAAACGTTATCCCAAAGAAAAGTCGGCTCTTTTTACAGCAGTCTTGATTTTAGGAACGGGTTTGGGATGTTTGGCAACGTTGATTGGTGTCATCTTTTTACCCTATTGGCTGTCTCACTACTCACCTAGAGTAATTCTGATTGCCCAATTATTTATGTTGTTTGCTCCAGCCTCTTTACTGACGCTAATATTTATGTCGGCTTTGGAAGCTCGTGGCGAATTTACCATTGCTAATCAGCTACGCTACTTGTCACCTCTATTTACCGTAATCAGTTTAATTACTCTGGCATTATTAGGTAAATTAACCCCTTTAACTGCAGGATTATCTTATCTGCTCCCTCTTATTCCCATGTTAGCTTGGACGCTAATCTACCTCTGGAAAAAATTTCGTCCTCGTTGGCAGGGATTGGGCAAGGCTTATCAAAGATTAATTAGTTATGGATTACGTTCCTATGGAGTAGATCTGATCGGGGTGTTTTCCATGTATCTCGGTCAAGCACTGGTAGTAGGAATGCTCAGTTCCGAAATTATGGGGATGTATACTGTAGCTCTCAGTATTTCTCGAATGCTCAACATAATACAAAGTTCAATTGTGGTAGTTTTGTTACCAAAAGCTGCTGCTAGACCAAAAGACGAAGTTGTCGAGTTGACCACAAAAGCAGCCAGAATTAGTATTTTTCTTGCCTCTTTGGGGGCTATCGGAGGAATCATTTTAGGGCCTATATTGTTGAAGTTACTTTATGGTGCGGAGTTTCTTCAAGCAACCTTGGTTCTAAGAATTTTGCTGGTAGATATTACAATTAATAGCACTACTTGGGTTTATGCTCAGGCATTCATGGCTCTGGGTAAACCTGGCATCGTGACAATTTTACAATGTGTTGGTTTGGCACTTAATTGGCCGTTGATGTTATTTTTGATTCCTTTATATGGAATGGAAGGCGCGGGACTAGCTTTACTACTGTCATCAATAGTTAGACTAATATTTATTTTAGTCTGCTATCCCTTAGTTTTGAAGGTAAAGTTACCAGGATTGATGCTGCAAAAAGAGGATTTTCGCTTTATGTTGCAAGCTTTACCGATTAATTTCAAATCATAGTCGTGATTGCAATGCTCCGATATTGCCCCGGTCGCAACTAGGATTTTTTAAAACCGTTTTTTGTTCGAAATTAAATTAGAACCAAACTTATAATAAAATGAATGTTTTGTTTGTTATTCACCACTATCTTGACCCCAATGCAGGAGCTTCTGGTGCGACCCTAAAACTAGGTAAAGAGTATCAGAAATTAGGACATCAGGTAAATTACTATTCTTTTGATAATTTACCTAAAAAGTTGCCTAACATTCTTAAATTTTTGACCTTTCCTTTTTGGGTTGCTGGGTTTTTATGGATGCAAAATAGCAAGAAAAAGATTGATGTTGTAGATGCTTCTACTCGCGATCTCTGGTTTTGGGCTAAATGGTTGTCCAAGTTTCAGGTTTATGCTCCTTTATTAGTCACCAGAAGTCATGGTCTAGAACATATAAGTCATCTCCAGAAAAAAGCCGATCAAGCTAGGGGAGATATGTCCTTGAGTTGGAAATATGGGATGTATCGTGGAAGTATTTATCTGTGGGAAGTTGCCCAGTCATTGCATCACGCAGATTTAATTTGTCTTTTGAATAGCGAAGAATATAAATATGCAGTAGAAGTTTTGGGTATTAGTCCAGACAAAATTCATACTGTAGCCAACGGTATTCCTGACTATCTGCTGCATCTTGCTTTTAAGCCAATAACTGAAGTAGATACGACTATCCGTATCGCTCAAGTAAGCACCTTTATTCCCCGCAAAGGAATAAAATTTAGTGTTCCTGCATTAAATAACATTTTATTTCGCTATCCCAATGTTGAAATGAGCTTTTTGGGAACAGCCTGTAAAGAATGTACCAGCGTTGATCGAGTTTATGCGGATTTCGATCCCCTTATTCGCGATCGCATTGAGGTAATACCCCGTTTTGATCACAAACAATTACCTCAACTTCTTAAAGATCATCATATAAAACTTTTTCCTTCTTTATCAGAAGGTTTTAGCTTGGCTTTGATTGAAGCTATGGCTTGTGGACTAGCTCCAGTTACCACCGCTACCAGCGGACAGTTAGACATTATTGACGACTCGGAAGATGGTTTGATTATTCCTCTTCGAGACAGTAAAGCTATAGAAACGGCACTAGAAAAATTAATTGGCGATCGCGCCGAACTCGATCGCCTGCGTCAAAATGCTTATAACAAGGCTCAAAAGTATAGCTGGAAAAGTATTGCCCAAAAAACCCTTGCTTTATACGAGAAGGCATTAAAGCAGAAACAATTCTTAGCCAATAAATGAGGCAATACTATGGAGAAAAACGACCAAATAAACTTGTCCGCTTGTATAACTACGATGAATGCCCCTCAAGAGCTAGATAATTGCTTGTTTTCACTCTGGAATTCTATTGTTAAGCCAGATTGCGTTGTAGTGGCTGACGATTCAGGGGATTTAAAGACTCAGCAGCAAAATCAAAATATTGTTAAGCAATATCCTCAAACTATTTATGTCATTGGCTCTCATACAGGAGTATGTGCGAATCGCAACTGCGCTTTTCAGGCACTACCGACCACTGATTTTGTGGCATTTATTGATGATGATATTCGTGTTGAATTTAACTTTATCGCTAAAGCCAAAGCAAGATATCAGACTATGACTCCTGAAGCAAGAAAGCGTACCTTTTTAACAGGAGGTAAACCGACGAAACTTTCTTTTCGCGGTTTTTTTCGTCCTAGTAAAAATCCTTTCTGTGTAGATCTTCATACTGCGGTTTTTCCCGCTGCTTTTTTCCAAATAGAAAAATGGGATGAAAAAATATTTTTTGGCTATGAAGATGCTTTGTTGTGTTTAAAAGCGATCGCCAATGGCTTTGAGATTTTACATTGCCCAGAGCTAAAGGTGATAGATACTAGGGCAGGTAAAAGCACTCTTAATGCTGAAAAGGTGGGAAAATTAACTAAATACGATATTTATATTGAAGCTGCTAGGCTATATGTAGGAATAGAACGGTATAAAAATATTTCTCCCAATTTTATAAAGTTAATCGCTTTTTTGTCGATCTATTTTCTACAAATGACTATTTATTTATTAAAAAATCAAGCATTTGCAGCACGATTTGAAATTCTTAAACATTCTCATTTGAAGCATATTTTTAAATAGAATTTGATATTTATTTGAGGTCTAATCTTCAAGTGGACAAAACTAGTCTATAAACAAAAAAATTTTATTTATAAAAAAACAGTTAATAAAAAAAAGAAAATATATGAACTATACAAAATCAATAGACTCATCTTGTAAAGAGAAATCACCAAAGGTTCGCCCGATTAAAATACTCAATGTTGTCGGTAGTATGAATCGAGGAGGTATTGAAACGTGGTTGATGCACGTTTTACGTAATATTGACCGTAATTTATTCCAAATAGATTTTATGGTGCATGCCCTAGAACCCTGTGACTATGATGATGAAATTCGTTCTTTTGGCTGTCGGATTATTGCCTCTCCTTATTTACCTCATCCATCAAGACTCTGGTGGACTTACGCAGCAAATTTTCAACAAGTATTGCAGCAGTATGGTGCTTATGATGTAGTTCACAGTCACGTTCATTATTTTGATGGTCAGATTCTTCGTATAGCCCATCAAGCTGGTGTTCCCATTCGGATTTCTCATTCTCACAACGATACCTCTACAATTAGTCAAGGTGGGTGGAAAAAACGTTTTTATTCCGTCTTGATGAAATCATGGATATCTAATTATGCTACAGTTGGTTTAGCCTGTAGCCAGCAAGCAGCAGTAGACTTATTTGGTCAGCATTGGCAAAGCGATCGCCGTTGGCAAATTCTTTATTGTGGTCTAGATATGAGTCTTTTTCAAGAACCAGTAGATCCTGTTAGGGTTCGTTCAGAATTAGGTATTCGTCAAGATGCTTTTGTAATTGGTCACGTTGGTAGATTTGAACCCCAAAAAAATCATCATTTTTTAATTGAAATAGTTGCTGAAATTGCTCGGCGAGAATCTAAGATTTGTCTTTTGTTGGTGGGAGATGGTTCATTGCGATCGCCAATCGAGCAGGAATTAGCCAAACTAGGTTTGACAGACAAAGTTGTCTTGACTGGAGTGCGTCCAGATGTACCTCGAATAATGCTTGGCGCAATGGATGTGTTTGTGTTTCCATCGCTTTACGAAGGATTAGGACTAGTATTGATCGAGGCACAAGCAGCAGGACTACCCTGTGTCATTTCTGATGTAGTACCAGAAGCAGCAGATGTAGTTAAGCCATTATTACATCGTTTATCTTTATCTCAATCCCCTATAGAATGGGCAGAATCAATTTTAGCTTTAAACAAAACAGACTTCAAACTCAAGCAAATTGAAGCTCTATCTGCTCTACAAAAAGATAGTCCATTCAATATTGAAACAAGTGCTAAGAATTTAACAAATATTTATAGTGATAAATTACATCAAAGCAAGACATTATAACAGAAAAATTTTAATCAAAATGACTATCAAAAAAGCTAGTGAACATAACCGTTATTATTCCCACCTATCGTCGTCCTGAACCTCTTCATAATTGTTTGATAGGTCTAAAAAATCAGCTTCGGCTAGCTGATGAAATATTGATAATTGTACGAGATAGCGATGATTTGACTTGGGAATTTCTAGAAAATTTTGATGCCGAACTTTTGCCAATCGAAACTTTAACTGTAAAAGTGACGGGGGTAATTGCTGCGATGAACTTAGGTTTGGATTTTGCCCAAGGAGATATTGTTAGTTTTACTGACGACGATGCTGTCCCTCATCATGATTGGCTAGCAAAGATTGAGGCTCATTTTGAAGCTCATCCAGAGCTAGCTGGCGTTGGCGGTAAAGACCTTATGTATGAAGGAAAGCAGTTGATTAAAGGTGAAAAACGAGTAGTCGGGAAGCTACAGTGGTTTGGCAGAATGATCGCCAATCATCATTTAGGTTTTGGCACTGCGCGAGAAGTGGATTTTTTAAAGGGTGTGAATATGAGCTATCGAACTCAGGCAATCAAGGATAAACGCTTCGATCCAAGGATGAGGGGTAGTGGCGCACAGGTACATTTTGAAGTGGCTTTTTGTCTGCCTATGATACGGGATGGGTGGAAATTAATTTACGATCCACAAATTGTTGTCGATCATTATTTAGCTGAAAGGTTTGATGAAGATTTACGAGATCGCTTTAATTCAGTAGCTTTTTTAAATGAGGTACATAATGAAACCTTAGCAATACTAGAGCATTTTCCTTTCCGCCAGCGAATCCTATTTATGGTTTGGGCAATGCTGGTTGGTACGAGAAGAGCTTTTGGTTTGGTGCAGCTAATACGATTTTTACCGCGAGAAGGTAAATTAGCTTTTGATAAGTGGTTGGTTTCCATCCAGGGACGCAAGCAAGGCTGGTTGAGTTGTCAACAAAGCCACTGTTCCCAGGGTATGCTTCGCGATCGTATTAATCTTGTGGACGGGGAGACAAAGTAGTGAATCTCAAGCAAAAATTATCCAAAAAAGTCTGGGATACTAATCTACTTGATTTTCAACCAAGAGAGGCTTGGATGGCAATATTGGGACTAGCTTTTTTTGTCTGTCTCAGCCTAGTTGCAGGAGGAGCGATCGCGATCGCTACATTTCCTCTTGGCTCATTATTAGTCGGATGGCTATTATATCGTCGATATCCCCTGATTTACTGTAGCTTTACTTGGTGGATGTGGTTTGTCGGATCTTTAGTACGTCGTCTGATTGACTACCGCTGTGGTTATTTGACTCCAGGACCCTGGACTTTGGCTGCAACGTTAGTCACCTCTATTTCAGTACTAAGCTTAATTAAATATTCGCTCAAAGCTCACAAACACAATGGCTTACCCTTTATTGTTGCTTCTAGCTGTTGTCTGTATGGCTGGATTCTTTCATTAATTAATGATGGCTTTGTAGATCGGGGAATTTTTATTTTGTTTGAATGGTTAGCTCCCATTGCCTTTGCTTTTCATATATTGCTACAGTGGCGAGATTATCCCAGCTATCGTCAGAATACTCAGCGCACCTTTATTTGGGGTGCTTTGGTTATGGGAGCTTATGGCATCGTCCAGTATATAGTTGCACCGCCTTGGGATCGTTTTTGGATTGACAGAATAGACGAGTTGGGTACTAGAAGTTTTGGTCTGCCAGAACCTTTTGGAATTAGGGTATCGAGCATGATGGATTCTCCACAGTCTTTTGCTGCGATGATAACCGCCTGTCTGTTGTTGGTGCTTTCAATGCAGCAAAGTCGAAACTTGTGGGCTAATGGCATTGGCTATCTAAGCTTTCTTCTATCTCTGGCACGTTCTGCTTGGTTAGGTTGGTTTGTGAGTATGTTTATTTTTTTCCAAGCTCTAAAATTTCAGTTAAAAATTCGCCTACTTGTTAGTATTTTACTAGGAATTTTGATGATTTTGCCGATAACTAGAGTGGAGCCATTTTCTACTGTTATCAGTGAGCGTGTAGAATCATTTACCGATACTAAAACAGATACTAGTTATAAGGCAAGATTAGGAGGTTACAGTCAACTAATTGATCTAGCTGCAACCGAGTTTGTGGGACAAGGAATCAAAAACCCGATTGAACCAGATGTCGATCTCAAGGTCAATTTTGTCGTGTTTGATAACGGTATTTTGACTCTCTTATTTTCTTTAGGATGGGTAGGTACTACTCCTTATGTATTGAGCGCGGTTTTATTAATTGCCCAAATTAGGCAAAGTTCTTTAAAAAATAAAGATCTGGTTTTAAACGCTGCTTATGCCCTTATTATCGGCAGTATATCTCAGATATTTCTCAAGACTATTACTAATGGACCAATGGCTATGATTCTATGGGGATTTATTGGGATAGGAATGTGTGGTCAAAACTATTATCTATACTTGTCTCGGATTGACTCTCAAAATAAAACTTTAAAATAACAAATTTGAAACAATCAAGTTGAGATTTTATTTAAAAATTTATTCTAATGAAAAACTTATTTTCAAGAAAATTATTACAGATAATACTTGGTATAGTTTGCTTAACTATTTTGACATCCAGACTGCAAATTAATCCAACCACGGCAGAATTAGCTCGTAGTGCTGACTCTTTTATTGATTCTATTGGGGTAGCGGTACACCTAACTTATCTCGATACTGCTTATGAACAATATGAAGGAGTAATCGAACCCAGATTAAAAGAGTTGGGTATTCGCCACATTCGTGGAGACAGCCCTTCCGTTGATGATAAACTTGCCCAGGCAAAATTTAACGATCTAGGAAAAATTGGCATTAAGTCAACTTTGATTATGGATCCTAGATGGGTTAAAAGTGGCTCAGAAGTCGTACAGCTTACTAAGTCAGTTATTGATGCGATCGAAGGTTTGGAAGGACCTAACGAATGGGATGGTCAACCTGATGCTTATTATCAAGGAGAAAACTTTCCTGAAGGTGTGCGTAATTATCAAGCAGAAATGTATGCTGCGCTCAAAGCCGATCCTGATACTGCCCACATACCAGTATTGAGTCCATCAATATCTTTTCCTCAAAATGCAGCTCGATTAGGACAAGTTGATTGCGATTTGGGCAATATGCACAGCTATAGCTTTTCTCCTTGGGGTATGCCAGCAGGAGGATTGGAAACTCGTTGGATTCCTTCTACTAAGATTGTTTGTCGAGATAAACCAATTGTTGCTACGGAAACTGGATATCACAATGCTGTCAATCAACCAGAACGACCAGGAATATCCGAGCGGGCTGCAAGCAAATATTTGTTGAGATTGTTTCTGGAATATTTTAATCGAGGAATTGAACGCACCTACAGTTATGAACTACTCGACCTTCATGCTAATCCCGAAAAAGACTATTCACAGTATAACTATGGACTACTTCATTATGATGGCTCACCTAAGCCTGATTTTATAGCCTTGAGAAACGTAATCGCTCTTTTAAAAGATTCTGATAACAATATTAAACAACCATTTTTGACCAATACTTTAGATTATCAGATAAGAGGCAAAGAAAGTAACACAAATAACATACATCATACTCTATTACAGAAACGAAATCACAAATTTTACCTGCTTTTATGGCAAGAAGTTCCTAGTTTTGACTTGTCTGAAAGGATAGATATTAAAGTTAAGAATCAACCATTAAGAGTAGTTTTAAATGTACCCACTAAAACCGTTAATGTTTATCAACCAATTAACACTATAAAACCCATAAAACAATATACCAATCATCAAGAATTTACGGTATATGTATCCGATCACCCTCTAATTATAGAAATATCCCCAGTATAACCAATTTTCTCAAAATATGTCAGAAAGCCATAAGCGAACTAAATTAAGCTCATCTTTCGGAATAATTTCAGCTTCAACTAACTTTTCATAACAGATATACAAATTTTCTCCTACTTTACTCGAAATTTTGCGATAAATTTAAACTTCTAAGAAGATCTATAATTTTTTTGTTATTTAAATAACCTGGAATCTCATCTTTAAAATCGGATATTAAACAGTGTTGATTTCGCTCTTGAAATACTGTCGGCTCTCGAAAAGCAATGTTTTTTCCTAATGCATAAATACAGACTTGTGCTATAAACGATCGCCATATATCAGTCATACGAAAAGTAACAAAGCTAGGTAAATAAAGTAATGGATAAGCTTCTGGCCACCAAATAGTATTTTGTGAATTAAAAGGACAAAAACAGCCATTTGACATAATCACAGTATTAGATTTAAATTTAATTTCACCTTCTGTAGTTAGTCTATAAACTGCATCTACATCTGGATCTCCATCAGCTAAATACTGTTGAATAGGACAATCAAGTTTTTTAATAGTATTCACCTCAATAGTATCAGCAAAGCTTTCATTAACATTTTCTAAAGGGAATCCACGTGGCCATATTTTTACCTTGTCTTCTACAAAGTACTTGTAAACATTATTCCAACCTTTACTTGTTACAACCTTTCCTTCTACAAACTTAGATATAGGAGTCAAAAAATTATCGTATGGAATATTATCATCGTCTGTTTCAGCTATAATTTCTGCTCCATCTTGAATAGCTTTTATATACCCAATATTTTTTCTTACGTAATGATTAAATTTACATGCTTTAGCAAATTTGCTATGTAGCTTTAATTGATTGTCTACAGATAAAAATTCTACTTCTTCACAAACCCAATCAGAGGGAGTTTTTTTGTCTCCAATAACTATTAATTTCCACTCTCTGCAATTTGTTGCTATTCTTCTGACTGCCTTAGTCGGATAATTGATGCTAGTAATAATGACTGACTTATTTGCTGAATTCATTTTATATTGTATGTACTATTTTTATTTCTAAAAAATTACTTCTTGTATTTTGTTTACTGTTTTTTCCCATGAATACATATTCAACGTATAGTTTTGTCCTTTTTCTCCCATTTCCTTTAACCTATTTGGAGCAGAGAAAGCATCAAGTATTTTATCTGCGATTAAACTAGGGTCGGGTTCATCTACTAAAAATCCGAATTTTCCATCCTGAGTAATTTCAGGAAGAGAATTGCGATTTAATCCAAGAATTGGAGTCTTACAGGCAAGTGCTTCTAAATAAACTAATCCCCAAGGCTCATTCAAAGCTGGCATTGCAAAGAGTGAGGCAGTATTAAAATGATTTTGTAATTCTTCCCATGGTATAAAACCTGTTACTGTTACATTTTGAAGATTTCCAACTTGCTCTTTGTATTTTTCATCGCCAATTATTACTAACTTGAGATTCTTATTTCTTTTTTGAGCTATTTCAAAGCTTTTTAATAATAGTCCCCCTCCTTTATCTTCAAATCTATGTTTTGCTACCATCAAAATTTTTCCATTTGTATAGCTTTTTTCTCCAGTAAATGGCTTTATTTCTCCTCTTCCTGTACGAACAATAGTAATTTTACTTGGCTCTATTCCATAATGATTAATTAAGTTCTTTTTGACATATTCTGAAATTGGAAAAAAATGTTTGATTTGTTTTTGGCAATCTCTTTCAATCTTTTCCATTCTTAAAAACATTTTTTTGTTAAATTTTTTGGAGTTTAAAGTACTTTTATGTCTGAGATTCCAGGTGTAATCTCCCAACCAAAAATGAGTATACTTTAAATCTTCACTCGAACCAGATACATCTATCATTGACGTATGAAGTATTATATTGGCATCAAAGTTTTTAGCTTTGCGCTTAATGACGTAAGCAGAATATTTTTTAGTAATTATTCCTTCACGAAAGTTGAACCCCCCGGTTGTCCGAAAGTTAAAGCCTTCTCTTGTAAATTTATGTATAAAATAAAAAAAAGCTTTTTCTATAAAACTATATATCCCAGAATCAATTCCATATATATTAATTCCTCTATCTTCTAAAACTTTGATTAATTTGCATGGAGTTCCTGACCAGGTTTTAGGATTTTTAGGATCTCCATAAAAACAAGTGACAATCAAGCTTTTATCCATTAGTGATATTTTAAAATTAATATTGTTGAGTATTTTATCATTAAAATTTATATTTGACTGACAAAATTATTACAATTCTATTTTTTATCTTTGGAGGCAATATAAAAAGTTAAAGAGCAAACACAATCAAAAATTTGACAAAGTAGTCTTCCAAAGTGTGAAATAGTCTCCTAAAATATGAGAGGCTGTTATCAATGATTATTCTTTGTTGAATTTGTCTCCACAATATTTTGATGAATAGACTATAGAGATAAAAATGAAGATTTTGTTTTTAGATCAAAGTGGTAAATTAGGCGGGGCAGAATTAAGCCTTTTGGATCTGGCAAAATTTTATCGAGATTCTTGTCTGGTTTGTTTGTTTGCCGATGGCTCGTTTAGAAAAGCCCTAGAACAAAATAAAGTCCCTGTATGTATCTTATCTAAGCGATCGCTCAAAATTTCTAAAGACAGTAACCTTTGGCAGAGTACCAAAAGTGTCGGACAGTTAGTCCCTTTGATTGTTGAAGTTGCCCAGCTTAGTCATGACTACGATTTAATTTATGCTAATACTCAAAAAGCAATGGTGGTAGGGGCAATAGTTAGCTTGGTAACGGGTAAACCATTAATTTATCATTTACACGATATTCTTTCTTCAGAGCATTTTAGTAAAGCCAATCGACAACTAGCTGTCTTTCTGGCAAATCGCTTTGCTTCCTTGATTATTGCTAATTCCAAAGCCACGAAAACTGCTTTTATTAGGGAAGGAGGGAAAAGTAGTCTGGTCGAAGTAGTTTATAACGGATTTGATTTGACGCAGTATCAAGATCGAGATTCCGACCTACAGCTTAAGCAAAAATTAAACTTGAAGGGAGACTATATTATTGGTCACTTTAGTCGTCTCTCTCCTTGGAAAGGTCAACATATTTTGATTGAGGCATTGACTTATTGTCCTCAGGTCACAGCAATTCTGGCGGGAGATGCCCTATTTGGAGAATATGAATATGTCGAACAGTTGCACCAACAAATAAAACAATTAGAATTGAGCGATCGCGTCCATTTTCTAGGCTTTCGCTCAGATATACCTCAACTAATATCGATGTGCGATCTAGTTGTCCATACCTCCACCGCTCCCGAACCTTTTGGACGGGTAATTGCCGAAGCTATGCTGTGTGGGAAACCTATTGTGGCAACCGCAGCAGGAGGGGCAACAGAGTTGATTAGTCATGGTCAAACGGGTTGGCTTACCCCCCCAGGAGATGCCTTGAAACTAGGAGAAATTATTAATCAAAGTCGTCAACAACCAGAAATGACCAAGGCGATCGCCCAAGCAGGAAGAATTACCGCAGTCCAACGCTTTAATTTGGTCAATATCGAACAGCAAATTGATGATTTATTGTGCCAAGTTATCAACTTCTAACTTTATTCATCATCAATTTAAGTAAGCTACCGAGATAAATATGAAGATTTTATTTTTAGATCAAAGTGGTAAATTAGGGGGGGCAGAATTAAGTCTGTTGGATCTGGCAAATTTTTACCGAGATTCTTGTTTGGTTAGTTTATTTGCCGATGGTTCATTTAAAGAAGCCCTAAAACAAAATCAAGTACCCGTTCATATTTTATCGGCGCGAGCGCTCAAAATTTCAAAAGACAGTAATTTTTGGCAGAGTATTAGTAATGTTGGACAATTGATTTCCCTAATTAGTGAGGTAGCAAGCCTTAGTAAAGATTACGATCTGCTCTATGCCAATACCCAAAAAGCAATGGTAGTTGGGGCAATAGCTAGTTTTTTGACCAAAAAGCCACTAGCTTATCATCTGCGGGATATTCTTTCGGTAGAGCATTTTAGTCGAGTTAACCGCAAATTGGCTGTATTTGTGGCAAACCGCTTTGCCTCGCTGATTATTGCCAATTCTCAAGCTACCAAAACTGCTTTTGTTGAAGCGGGAGGAAAAGAGCAGTTAGTAGAAGTAGTTTATAATGGCTTTGATTTAGATCGATATCAATATCAAAGCGATCGCGCTACTCAATTGAAACAAGAATTAAATTTACAAGGAAGATATGTTGTTGGTCATTTCAGTCGTCTATCTCCCTGGAAAGGTCAGCATGTTCTGATCGAAGCATTAACCCATTGTCCCGAAGCTACGGCGATTTTAGTCGGAGATGCCTTATTTGGTGAAGATGAATATGTCGAGAAGTTGCACCAACAGGTGAAGGACTTAGAATTAGGAGATCGCGTCCGCTTTTTAGGCTTCAGAACAGATATTCCTCAGTTAATGTCCATGTGCGATCTGGTGGTTCATACCTCTACCTCACCCGAACCTTTTGGTAGAGTCATTGTCGAAGCGATGCTGTGCGGCAAACCAATTATCGCAGCAGCAGCAGGGGGTGCGGTAGAATTAATTGAGCGCGATCGCACTGGCTGGCTTACTACTCCTGGAGACGTGCGGGAATTAGCCGACACAATCAATCGGTGTCGCCAGCAACCAAAAGCAACCAAGGCGATCGCTCGGGCTGGTCAAACTACTGCCAGTCAGCGTTTTAATCTGTTAAATATAGAGCAGCAAATTAATGGGCTATTAAAGCTTTTATAAAAAAAATTTAGTTTTGCCGAGTTAGGGCTAGATTTTCCAATACTTTTAAGGTATCTTTGAGCATTTTGGTTTCTGAAAACTTTTGTACCTCTACTTTCCCTACTTCAGCCATTTGCACCATAGTGTTGGGATGAGTCAAAGCCCAGTCGAGTTTTTCTAGTAAGTCTTGGCGATCGCCAGTTTCAAACAGCAAACCATTGTGCTGATGAACTATCATCTCTGGAATCCCCCCCGTATCCGATGCTACTATAGGCAAGCCATAAACCAAGGCTTCTAAAATAGCAAAGGGTAAGCCTTCTTGATAGCTAGGGAAGAGAAAGATATCGGCTGCACTCAAAATATCTGGAATATCACGGCGATATCCCAAAAAGCTCACTTTTTTCTCAACGTTATGCTGCTGTAGTATTTCGGTTAAATAGGAAGCATGGTCTCCATCTCCTACCCAAACAAAATGCGCTTGAGGAAACTTGGCGACAATTTCGGGCATCGTCGGAATTAAATAATCATGACCCTTTTGGGGGTGAAGACGAGCTACGGTTAACAGCAATTGACTAGTTTCTGCTAAACCCAATTCTTGCCTAATTTTTAAGCGTAATTGATGGCGATCTCTGTTTGAGGGAATCACTAGAGATTGTTGTTCGATACCGTTATAAATACAGCGCAACTCTTGAAGATCCATAGCAAATTCTTGAGCTAAATATTTACGGTTGTAGTCAGAAATAGTAATCCACTCTTGATTTCGAGCTTTTGCCCAGTGATAGGCTCGTATTTTAGCTGAACTAAAAGAAGCTGGCGCAGGAATAAGATGAAAAACAACTGCTGTAGGAATCTTCAATAAACCGTAGACTAATACAATTGCAAAGCCAAAATGATGAGCGGGAAGGTTGAGTAATATAACATCAGGCTTAATTTCTAGGAGTAGTTTATAGGTTACAAACAGTCTAAATATGCTTGCTTTGAGTGAATTGAATTTATTCCCTGGTTTATCAGCAATCTCTAAATGATGGTACTCAATGCCTTGCTGCGTAAAATCGTCGATCAAAGAGATTGTTTCAGGAGTTTTTGGAAATGCTGCGTGTATTTTCCACTTTTTTTGCTTAATTCCCCGAGCAATTTTTATAGCATATTCCTCCGCACCTCCTCTTTGAGTGGAAGGAAAAACAATTAGTAATTTCATTTAGTTGCTTGACGTGATTTTGCCTAATCTGTCAGGACTTGATAGCTCTATAAGCCACAATAGTTATAGAACCTAGCTCTCTCAATCTTTTTTGTTTTTAAGCAGCATGATAGTGAGTTTCTAATGTATTAATTTCTGGGAAAATCTCTTTCCTTCGCAAATCAAGCTGTTAAACCAATTTTTCAAGTGCTAGAAACTACTAATAGTATAGTGTCAAATTTCACAGCGTCGAAACAATCTTATAAATTATGGTTCTGTTGCAAAAAAATGAAACAGAAAAAATTCGGTAGTCCCTACAAAACAGTGGAGGTCAAGAAATGAGTAATGATTTAAGAGCTCGCGGGAACAGTTTTAAATCTAAGGTAGTGGAGCAAAAGACGAATTGAATGTTTAAGCATTTCAATCGATTTTGAGTAACATAAAGTCTTTCGATGCAAACGAGCGTTCAGGGTGTCTGAGTCTAGTATTTTCTCCTTCGACTCTTGTCATGTAAGTAAAACTTACAAGATGATCTTCGGGTTCAATAAAACAGGCAGTATTGCGAAAAGAAAAAACAAAAGAATAAAAATAAAGGTAAACTTTAAATTAATTTGATTTTCTCTCAAATTTACACAGCTATCCCAAATAGAGAATGAATAAACCTAATCTGACCTAAAAATTCATCTCGTCTTACATTTTTGATTTGTCCTTTACGAATCATGTTCATCGATTCATATCCTGCGATGGTACGACCAGCAGTCCAAAAATTCCTAAAGTTTTGACTGGTTATAACCCGCAGTTTCGTATATCTATGATCTTGTTCAATTAAATTATTCAGGTATTTAACTGCTCGATGTTCAACCGATTCAGGTAATAAGTCAGATTCTTTTAGCTCTTCGATTGCTTTGGGATAAGCTTTCGCCTTGTCTGTATTAATCACTCTTACTACAGTAGAAAATGTCGCCATTTGAAGGGGGATTTTGAATTCATTAATGTTGAGTTTTAGACAGTAAATATATACTACTATGTTGCTTCTTCAATTTCTGGCAACACTACCCATTTTTCCTAACCGTTCTTTAATACTTGGTTTTCATCGATTGATTGCAGCAATCAATCAATTTTCTTTTTATTTGCCTGATGGATAAACTCTGTTTCTGCTACTCCTCTATTTCGGAAAGTGACAGAAGAGGGGTATAGTATAATGGTTTGAAGCATACCTACCATACATTAATTATTATTCCTGAGAAGATGAGAGAAAAAACATTGAAATGCTTAATCAGCCATTAGTTTCAGCAATTTTAATCTTTCTAAATGAAGAAAAATTTATCGAGGAAGCGATCGCTTCGGTATTAGCCCAAACTTACAGTAACTGGGAATTAATTTTAGTCGATGATGGTTCAACCGATCACAGTAGTGCGATTGCCAAAAGTTATGCAGAAAAGCTTTACCAGAAAGTTAAGTATATCGAACACGAGGGACATAAAAACCTGGGCATGAGTGCCTCCCGCAATTTAGGGATCGATAATGCCCAAGGTGAATATATTGCTTTTATTGATGGGGACGATGTTTGGCTACCCAATAAACTAGAACAACAGGTAGCTATTGTGTCGGCACAACCCGATGCAGCGATGGTTAGTGGCAAAACCCAATGGTGGTATAGCTGGACGGGAAAAGAAAGCGATAAGCAACGTGATTTTTTACAGAAGTTGAATTTACCTTTAGATACTCTGGTTCAACCTCCAGCAATATTAACATTATTTTTACAAGATGAATGGGCTTCCCTCCACGATCTTCTCATCAAAAAAGAGGCTATTACTGCCGTCGGGGGATATGAAAATTCTTTCCCTGGAATGTACGAAGATCAGGTGTTTCATGCCAAGCTTTGCTCGAATTTTCCTGCTTATATAGCCGATCGCTGTTGGTGTCGTTATCGCCAGCACGAGGCAGCCTGTACCTTCAAAACTCACGATACAGATAAAGGTTACTTTACCGCCCGCAAAGCTTTTTTAATTTGGTTGCAAGACTATCTGCAGCAAGCTGGAGATACTCAGGTTTTACTCATAGTTAATCAGGAATTGTGGCACTATCAATACCCCATATTAAGTCGTATTATGAGCCGTTTGAGTCGCCTTAAAAAAGATAGCAAGTATTTGATTAAACAGGCTATTAAACAAACCCTACCCGATTCCCTAAGAAACTGGCTCAAAACTCAGTGGCTGTATAAACCCAGTCTCCCTTTAGGCTGGGTGCACTGGGGCAGTTTGCGTCGTCTGACACCAATTAGTAGACCCTGGCCTAATCATCGCGGTGCGCCCATTGATCGCTATTATATCGAGCAATTTCTAGAAAACCATACTCAAGATATTCGAGGGCGAGTTTTAGAATTGGGTGATGCCACCTATACCAAGCGTTATGGAGGCGATCGCGTGACTCAAAGTGATGTTTTAGAAGCGGTTGCTGGCAACCCCGCAGCTACTATTGTAGGAGATCTGACCGATGCTCCTCAAATTCCCGACGAGACTTTTGACACGATTATTCTGACCCAGACTTTATTACTAATCTACGATTTACCTCAAGCGATCGCCACATTGTACCGCATTCTCAAACTAGGAGGAATTATCTTAGTTACAGTACCAGGAATTACGCCAATTATTCGTGATGATTCAGACAGGTGGGGGCAATATTGGAGTTTTACCAAAATGTCTGTCGCCAGACTATTTGGCGATGTATTTACCCCCAACAATATTCAAGTCAAAGCCTATGGCAATGTCTTATCCGCAGCGGGATTTCTTTATGGCGTTGGCACTCAAGAATTAAAGCGATCGGAATTGAATTGTCACGATCCAGATTACGAATTGATTATCGGTCTTCGGGCTATTAAATAAAAAATAAGTTAGCGCAAGCATTACCAATAATTAATAATTAATATATGAACCCAGTAATTAAAATTAAACATAAACTACAAAAAATCAAAGAACAAATAGAGAAAAAAAATAGTTCTCAGGGATTGATTTTGATGTACCATCGCATTGCGGAGGAAGATATCGATCCTTGGTCGTTGCGAGTTACTCCACAACATTTTGCTGAACATCTGGAGATTTTGCGTCAGCACACCCAGCCAGTTAGCCTCAAGCAATTAAGCCAAGCTCACAAAGAAGGAAATATTCCCGATCGCGCCGTAGCGATTACCTTCGATGACGGTTATGCCAACAACCTCTATCAAGCCAAGCCAATTCTGGAAAAATATGAGATTCCCGCAACGGTTTTTGTAACTACAGACTACCTCGAACAGCCTAGAGAATTTTGGTGGGATGAGTTGGAACGGGTTTTATTACAGCCAGGACAATTGCCCCAACAGCTATCTTTAACCATTGCAGGAAAACAACATCAGTGGGAATTAGGAGAAGCTAGCAACTACAGCGAGTCAGAAGCCTGGAAAAACCGCGATTGCCAGGCATGGAAGTCTCAACCTGGTTCGCGACTGCACTTTTATTATTGCGTTTGGCAACAGCTACAGCCTCTATCCCCCGAACAACGACAACCCTTATTGGCAGAAATTAAGGCGTGGGCAAATCATCAATCTTCGGCATCTCGTTTAACTCATCGCCCTCTAACTATTGCCGAACTGCCCCAAATTGAAGCGGGAGGCATCATCGAACTAGGCGCACACACCATCAGCCATCCCTTGCTTTCGGAACAATCTATTGCCGTACAGCAGCAGGAAATCACCCAAAGCAAGATAGCTTTAGAAAAGTTCTTAGATCGTCCCGTACATAGCTTCGCCTATCCCTTTGGGGCGTATCGGGCTGAAACTGTTCCCCTAGTCCGAGAGGCAGGATTTGACTGTGCCTGTTCGACGGTAGAAACTACTGTCTGGCGCAAAAGCGATCGCTGGCAACTACCCCGCTTTGAAGTTCAAAACTGGGACAAAGCAGAATTTGAAAGACGTTTACTAAGCTGGCTAAACCAATAACAGATGACAAATAACAACCAACCTTTAGTCTCGGCTATTATTATTTTTCTCAACGAGGAACAATATCTAGCTGAAGCAATCGAAAGTGTTTTAGCTCAAACCTACGATAACTGGGAACTCTTACTCGTAGATGACGGTTCGGCGGATCGTAGCAGTGCGATCGCTCAAAAGTATGCTGACCAACATACCAATATTCGTTATTTAGAACATCCTCAGCATCAAAACCTGGGTATGAGTGCTTCCCGCAATTTGGGGATAAACAACGCCCAGGGCAAGTATATTTCCTCCCTTGATGGTGATGATGTCTGGGTGGCAAATAAGCTAACCGAACAGGTAGAGATTTTGGAATCTCACCCCGAAGCAGATATGGTATACGGTCCTTTATACCGCTGGTACAGTTGGAATGGTCATCCAGAAGATGTGGCAAAAGAAGATCTTTATGGTTTTGGGGCAGAGGGCGTACATCCCTACAGCGATAGTTTGGTTAAAGCACCAGCAATTTTGACTCTTTTTTTAAAAGATGAGTTTTTTATCCCTGGAGGCATTTTAGTTAAGCGAGAAGTAATCAATCGCGTTGGTGGCTGTGAAGAAAGTTTTCGCGGGATGTATGAGGATACGATAGTTTTAGCCAAAATATGTCTGAAATCGGCTGTCTATGTCTCCAGTAAATGCTGGTACAAATATCGGATGCACCCCGAATCCTGCACCCATGTTTCTTGGCTGAAAGGAGAAGACAATGCAGCACAAGCTCGTTATTTAGACTGGATCGAGAATTATTTAACTCAAGAAGGAGTTAGCGATCGCCAAATTTGGCAAGCACTGCGAAAAACTAAATGGCGTTGTCACAATCCCAGACTGTATAGTTTGCTTAAAAAAATCCGCCATCCAGTTTCTACTACTAAAGAACTGGTAATAGCTGTCGGACGTAAGATTTTGCCTACTCCACTCCGTCAAAAGCTCAAACAGCAATGGCAAGTATATAAAGCAGGATTTTAGTAGAGGCGATGTGCCTTCGTACTAGCTAATAGAGTTGTTGGGAAATAAAAAAGAGGAAAACATATTTGATTCGGAAAAGTTCTCACCCCAGTCAACCTTAAGCAGTCATTAAATAAAAGTTCCATAATCCTGCTGCGGTTAACATCAAATGATCTTCAAAGTCTTTAATTCGATTACGATAAATTTGATGAACCGCATTATAGCGTTTGACACCAGCAAAAGCATTTTCACAGACTACACGAGAGCTACTTAAAACCCGATTCTCTTCTTGTTGTGTTTCACTAAGTTCCTTTCCTCTAGGTTTTCTATAAGGTAAATGAATGTTCTCGTATTGCTTTTGTAATCCCAAAAACCCTGAATCAGCCTCAACTGGGATCTCTTCGCGAATGCTACCGACAATGTCGTCTTCATCATGAGCGCGTTTGTCGTGTACTTTTCCCTCTCTGGCTTTGCTCAAAATCAGTACCCTCTTTTTTTCGTCTACTGCTGCAATATGTTTCTTGGCGTGACGTTTTTTCTTCCCCGAATAATTTAGTTTTTGGAGCTTCTCGATCTTTGGGTCTGGAAATCGGTCTTTCCGTACCATCAATTATTACCTTTTTTACTGTTGGATATCTCTCGATAAATTCTTCAATACTATTAAGCTTTCTCTCTGGCAGAACCATTTTTACGCCTAAAGCTTTCTCTAAAACAGGTTGCAATTTATGCACCCAGTAATGCGTTTGAGAGCGATGAATGCCCAAAATGAATCCTGCTAAGTCAAACGTGGGATAGCATTTGAAGTAAAACAGTATGAAAAATAATTTGGCAGTGATTGTTTCTAGCTGGGCTTTTCTGAGGGCGTAATCCGTGGGTTTCCCGCGGATGTTGACCGCCCGAACGCCTCCTACTGCTCGTTTTCTAGATTCCGATTGCAACGATTGCTGATAATGCGGCTCAAATATCGGTAATAATGATTCAAATGCTCTTTTATTCAATCCTGTTAAGGCTCTCAACAATCTATCTTGGTTGATTACGCTTTCAATCTTTAACATTTGATTTTTCTGACATCTAATTCCTTTTATTTATTTTCCCTTATTTCCCGACAAGTCTAATAATTACTGATAACTGACAATTAGCAACTGACTATGAATAATAAACCATTAGTTTCAGCGATCGCTATTTTTCTCAATGAAGAACGATATTTAACTGAAGCTATAGAAAGTGTCATAGCTCAAACCTATGATAATTGGGAACTACTACTAGTAGATGACGGTTCGACCGATGGCAGCACGGCGATTGCCCAAAGCTATGCAGCCCAGTATCCCAATAAAATTCGCTATCTCGAACATCCCAACCATCAAAATCTGGGCATGAGTGCCTCGCGCAATTTAGGTAAAACTCAGGCGAGGGGTAAATATATTTCCCCCATCGATGGCGATGATGTTTGGCTGCCCAAAAAGCTAGAACAGCAAGTAGCCATTTTAGAGGCTCATCCCGAAGCAGCGATGGTGTTTGCGCCTTTACTGATTTGGTATAGCTGGACGGGAAATCCTGAAGATCGCGATCGCGATCATCCCTATGGAGTAGCCAAAGATGGTGGTTCTCATCCTTTCTCTGATACTCTCGTTTCCCCACCAGAAATGTTGAGTTTCTTTTTACGTCTCGAGGAATTTATTCCTGGTGGAGTATTAGCCAAAAAAGAAATAATTGAAAAAGTAGGGGGTGGTGAAAATAATTTTCGTGGCAGCTATGAAGATGCGATCGTTCACGTTAAAGTCTGTTTAAAGTATCCTGTGTATGTCACCAACGAATGTTGGTATAAATATCGCATTCATCTAGATTCTTGTCAGAGAGTAGTCATCAGATCGGGACAGGCTGAAGCCAAACGCCTTCTATATTTAGAATGGGTAGAAAGCTATTTGAGAGAACAAAATATTACTAATAAACAAGTCTGGCAATCTTTAAATTTTGCTCTTTTTCCTTATCGCCATCCTTATTTATACCACTTACAAAAAACCTATCTCGACTTCAAGCTTCAAACCAAGATCGTAATCAAGCGAATATTTTTTTTCTTCTGTCACTTTCCGAAATAGAGGAGTAGCAGAAACAGAGTTTATCCATCAGGCAAATAAAAAGAAAATTGATTGATTGCTGCAATCAATCGATGAAAACCAAGTATTAAAGAACGGTTAGGAAAAATGTCTAACCAGGGAATAAGGCAGTGTTGCGAAAAGAAAAAACAAAAGAATAAAAATAAAGGTAAACTTTAAATTAATTTGATTTTCTCTCAAATTTACACAGCTATCCCAAATAGAGAATGAATAAACCTAATCTGACCTAAAAATTCATCTCGTCTTACATTTTTGATTTGTCCTTTACGAATCATGTTCATCGATTCATATCCTGCGATGGTACGACCAGCAGTCCAAAAATTCCTAAAGTTTTGACTGGTTATAACCCGCAGTTTCGTATATCTATGATCTTGTTCAATTAAATTATTCAGGTATTTAACTGCTCGATGTTCAACCGATTCAGGTAATAAGTCAGATTCTTTTAGCTCTTCGATTGCTTTGGGATAAGCTTTCGCCTTGTCTGTATTAATCACTCTTACTACAGTAGAAAATGTCGCCATTTGAAGGGGGATTTTGAATTCATTAATGTTGAGTTTTAGACAGTAAATATATACTACTATGTTGCTTCTTCAATTTCTGGCAACATTACCTCCAATCGAAGGGTAATGTTTTTAAAATTATTTTTATATAAAGGAAAAATTTTGAAGGGACTAATTTTTTTTAAAATTATTTCTAATAAATTCCATGTATCTAAATTGGTTAAATTCATTTCACATACTCTAAAAGTACGCTCAATATACTTTTCCTTGAGATAAAACTCCAAATTAGAAGACGTTAATTTAGTTTCTTCCCAAACTGATATAAGATTACTTAGCATTTTTGGCGAGATTGGGTATTTTAATGCAGAGTCCAGCAACAGATTAAATTTTTCTAGTTCTTCTTGTTGTATCTTGGAAGCATACGTCATTAATGCCACATAACCAATTACAAAAAGTATAACTATAAATAAAGACAGCATATTAACTTGATATAGATTTTCATTTTCTTTATTTATAGTTCCCAAAAAACTTTAAAATTTGAGATACGTAACAATGAAATCAAATTCTTAGTCATATTTTATTTGTTAAACTGTTTCCGCATTATTTATTTCAGTTTTGGGTATGAATCGAAAATATGTACAGGGAACTAGAATTAGAGCCGTCAAGATAGCTGCAATCAAACACAAGAATAAATAGCTTGATTAAAAATATTATCTACATTTAACTGACTAAAATGCCGAAGAAAATTCGAGAATTAAAGCAAATGCTGAAAAAATCGGGTTTTATCGAACGTCCAGGCAAAGGAAGTCATACAAACTGGACGCATCCAGATTACCCTGGAAGAGTTACCATTGCAGGTAAAGGTGGAAGTGATGCTAAAAGATATCTAGAAAAAGAGATAGAACAAGCGATCGCAAAAGTAAAAAGAAAGAGACAAGATGGATAAACTTAAGTATCAAATGATTATTCAGTGGAGTGATGAGGATAGTTGTTTTTTAGTTGCTTTACCAGATTTTCCAGGGCAACATTGGCGCACTCATGGGGATACTTATGAGGAAGCGGTAGTTAATGGCAAGGAAGCTTTAGAATCTTTGATTGTTTCTTATGAAGCCGATGGCGAACCTTTACCAAAACCTACCATTGCTACCGCTGCTTGAGATTTAAAGGTTATCTCGCAATATGTTGAGAAAGACCAATTGCTTCTTACTTAAATTGGATACTAAACAAATTCCGCATCATTTATTTCAGTCTTAGGTGTGAACTGAAGATAGAGACAGGGAACGATGATTAATGCCGTCAAGGTAGCAGCAATCAAGCCAAAAATAATGGCACTACTCAAGGGCATCCAAGAAGGATCGCTTAGTGCCAGAGGAATCAACCCGACGATAGTAGTAATACTGGTGGTTAGAATGGGTCTAAGGCGATCGCTCACCCCAAAAGCAGCAGCCTCACGAACTTTCATTCCTTCTTTTTGATAGGCGTTCATGGTATCTACCATAACGATCGCATCATTAACGACAATACCGACTAGGGCGATGATGCCGATAAATGCGGAGAAGGAGAAGGGAATCCAAGCCAGGAAGAAACCGCCCATTGTACCGATTAAAGCTAGAGGAATTGCTAGCAGGATAATAAATGGCTGTCGGAATGAACCAAGCTGTAGGACTAAGACAGCAAATACCAGGAAGATTGCTAATCCGAGTGCCTGACCAGCCGAACCAAAGGTTTCAGCTTGTTCTGCTGTTTCCCCACCAAAGCTATAGGTATAGCCAGAAGACCAGTTTTGCTGCATCTGTTTTAACTGAGGTTCTAAATCGGCTAGAATCTCGCCCACGGTACGATTGACATTCTTTGACAAAACGGTAACGGTACGTTTGCCCCCACGGTGAGTTATAGAAAGCGGTGCTTGGTCTTGAACTGTATTGACTAACGAACCCGCAGGAATTATTTCTTCATCATTGTTAAAGAAGCGGATTAGTCTTAGCTCATCTCGTTGAGTAGGACCGCCGACAGCACCATTACGCGATCGCCATGCGGTACTAAGCTTGATATCTAAGTCTTCCTGGTTGCCACCGAGGTTAAAGCTGCCTACTTCAGTAGCAGTCATATAGTAGCGTGCCTGATTTGTTAGTTCTTCTTCAGTGATGCCATAGAAGTCTAGTGCTTCGCGTTTGGGTAATAGTTTTAAATCGGGCTGTAAGTCGCCTAAATTATCGCGCACGTCGCTAGTGCCTGGAATCTGTCTCAAAGCCTGTTGTACTTGGTCAGATATGCTTCGTAGCTCGTTCATGTCACTACCTGCAATCTCAATCTGAATTGGTTCGCCACTACCTGTAGAACTTTCAGAATTTAAGACCAAAGATGCCCCTGGATAGTTAGCTAGAACTGGGGTTAATTCGTTTCTAATTTCATCTAGATATTCGTAGGATAAGCGATCGCGTTCTTCTTCAGGAGTAAATACCACGGAAAAGCCAAGTAAATAACTGCCTTGATTGGGCTGTAGCTCTCCCGAACCAACCAGATTACTCTTTTGCCCGACATATTTGGTAACGCTGGTAAAAAAGTCTTTTTCTTGTAAAATACTGCCCAGTTCATCGGCTATCTGTTGGGATTTAACTAAGGTCGTAGTTGGGGGCATTTCTACGTTAATACTCAGCTTACGTCCATCCTGTTCGGGGAAAAAGGTTGTGGGAATTTGGGTAAATGCTAATATCGCGACAACAAATAGAGCCAAAGCTCCCAAACTCCAGGCACGAGCCGTAGCTTTATTGCGAACGGTATAGTTTAAACTCCATCGCGCAAAACGTTGGGATGCCGTTTCACTCAGGCGATCGATCTTGGATGGTTGATGATTACCCTTAACTTTTGCTAATAAGAAACGAGATAGGGGAATATCAATCAACAGGGCAATGACAAAGCTTAAAATCAAACAGACGATCGCCGTAATTGGTAAGACGCGGATAAACTTACCCATTGTCCCGCCAATTGCCATCAAGGGAGTCATGGCTAAGATGGTGGTCAATTGTCCCGCAAAGGCTGCTGCTGCATAGGTGCGGACTGTTTTAAGTGCTGCTTGGTTAAAGGAAAGTCCAGATACAAAGATTGCTTCGTGCATCCCTTCCATCATCAGGATAAAGACATCAACTAAGATACCCAGTGCTAACACCATGCCAATTAGCACCATGTTATTTAAGGTTTGTCCGAGCAACCACAGTACTGCTAACGTTCCCAAAAAGGTTAGGGGTATCGAGAGTCCAGCAATTAAGGCTTCACGCCAAGATAAGGCAATAAAGAGAATTACAAACACCGCTACCATCGCCTGTAGGGAATTGACAAACAAGCGGGAGCAAGTCAATTATGCAAGAACATAAGTACTACTGAGTAAAAAGAGTATTGTTGAGATAGGCGCATCGATGTTTTAAGACTTGTGGTACATTTTCAATTTTCCATTGCGCGCCTGAAATTTTTAGTCTTCGGTCTATCTGCTTAACGGTAGACTCCACCCCACCTGAAGCAATGGCACAAATATTTTCTGCTTGATAATAATCATAGTTGACAATGCGATCGCGATGATTTTCTAAATAAGTACAAAAGTTTTGTGCTTGTTTCTTTTTTAAAGGCGAAAATAAAGCTAAAGTTTCATTAACTTTTCCCTGCCATAAAAGACTTTTTCCTTGCTCGATGCGTTTATTTGAACCGCCGACTTTATAAAGATTCTCTACGAGATGAAACCAGTCTAGAATTTGTCTAGTTTCACCTTCGCGATTGAACTGGTTCATTAGATTCCAAATTCCTTGATGACCATCTGCCACACAATTCAACACACATCAAAGGGTTGCTGATTGACCCCTTTAACTAGTTCTTCATTCTCCTGAAACCATGCCATTCTTGATTGTGAATCAATACAGACTGCTTTATAGTCTCTCCAGATACAGGATTGGCCTTTGCGTTCCGTTCTCAGACGTACTTTTCCTCCGTCAACACTAATCTCTGATACTTTCGCTTCACAGTTAGCTTCCCTAAATTATAGAACTTACGCAAGAATTATTAATGACCAGAAGCCAAATGTTCAAAACAATTGAATTAAAAGTAATATACGTCTGATGTGAATTAGCTTTTTTATGATCAGCTTATAAAAGCCTAATATTTCAAAGAGTAACAAGATTTTGCAAAAAGCAAATTCAATTATTTATCTAGATGATTAGAGATTATTTGGCAAGGCAAAAGTTAGGGTTAATGTTTACGGAAGACGGCACTTAAAGGGGCGAATACATTCGCCCCACGTTGCCTCGGCTTTGGGGAGGGTCGTAACGTCCCCAACAGGCGAGCGACCCCTAAAGGGTTCGACAGTTTGCTTATGCCGGTGAAACCTTTCAACACTTTGCTCAACGGGTCATAGACCCGCAACGCAAGTGTCTCACCACCGCAACTGTCTCACCGCGTCGCCGTCAGGCGCAAACGCCAGTTCCTTCAACGGGTCACAGACCCGCAACGGACTGGCTTGGGAATGCGCGAGAGTGGGGTAGTAGTGGAAAGTTCCCCCAGTATTATATTCTGGTTTTCAAAGTTAAATTTCCGATAAAAAGAGAAAATTGAACCCTTTTAATTCACACTAAACGTAAGATAGTCAACAAACATTAATTTGCGCAAGCTGCACAGCCTTCGCTAGAAGACTCTTTGAAATCGTCTTTTTGCACAGTGCGGACATAGTAAACAGCTTTACAGCCTTCTTTCCACGCCATTACTAAAGTTTCAAAAATGTCTTTGGCTTTTACTGCTCTTTCTGGTTCATCTGGGAAATATACTCCTTGATTAAGGTTAAACAGTAACTCCATAGAGATGCCTGTATCAATCCACTGCTGCATTACCGCCACAGCTTTGACTACAATTTTCTGATCTAAGCTTTTATTTTCACGATAGAACCAAAAACATTCTTGAATAAAAGGTGGAGCAATCGGTACTGTTCCTTTTGCCCATTTATCGTAAAAAAACTTGCTATAGACGGGCAAAATACTGGCAGTACAGCCCTGCACTAAAGAAGACGAGGTATTAGGCGCGATCGCTGTAATATGAGAATTACGAATCCCGTAAGTTTGCACATCTTGAGCTAGCTGCACCCAGCGTTCTTTATCCTGAGCAATATTGAGAATCTCATCTAAGGACTTTGAGCCTAACAATTTACCCAGACTCCATTCGCTACCCGCAAAAGCTCCATAGGCACCGCGATCTTTGGCTAATTCCATTGAAGCAGCAGTACACCAGTAAGCTACCTCTTCAAACAGACAACTGATTTCCTTTAGGCCTTCATAAGTCAGGTGGCGTTTAGCCAACCAGTCAGCTAATCCCATACAGCCTACGCCGATAGTGCGATATTTATCGTTGTGGGTTTTGCTATCGGTAAAAGGAGGCTTAGTTATATCGATGGTATTGTCTAAAATTCTGACGGCTAGCTGAGACATCTCCGCTATTTCTGCCTCCTCTACATTAGCCAGATTAAGAGATACTAAATTACAGCAGTGAGCCTCTAATCCTGGCTTGACGTTACTAAAGCTCTCACAGCAAAGGTTTACTCCAGGAATATAGCCTTCATGCTTATTCGGATTTGCTCGATTGATAGTATCTTTGAACGCTAGATAAGGCATTCCCGTTTCAACCTGACTCCGCATAATATGCTTAAACAATTCGCGGGCATCTACTTGCTTATATAGCTTAATTTTCTTATCACTCGCGCGTACATGCGGCTTAAGCCTTTGTCTTGAGCCTGTCGGCGACGCGGTGAGACAGTCCGTTGCGGAGGTTTCCTCCGTTGTAGGAACTGTCGAACCCTTTAGGGGGTCGCTCGCTAGTTCCGCTTCTATGCGAGCATAAACCGCGTTAAAATTTTCACCCCATTGCTCGGCTAAGTCAATGCCTAATTTCTCTTTAACCTCATAAGGATCTACTAGCGTCCAGAGTTCTTTTGCCTCTACTCGACGCATAAACTCATCGACAATTATCAACTGAGGAAAAACATCATAGGCTTTGCGACGGCGATCGCCATTTTCCGCCTGCATTTCCAAAAACTCAGGTACATCTAAATGCCAGATATCTAAACCAACAGTAACTGCACCTGCTCTACGCCCACCCTGGTTAACGGCGATCGCTGTATCGTTGAGCAGCTTAACCCAGGGAATAACTCCTCCAGAAGCATTATCTTTCCCCATTACCCAGCTACCAGTAGCGCGGATACGGCTGACGTTTACCCCAACGCCACCACCATTTTTAGAAATTCTTGCTGCGTTAGTAATCTCCTCAAAAATGCTTTCTAAATTATCATCCATGGCAATAATAAAGCAGCTACTTAATGAGCCATTCGGTACTCTTAAGTTAGCTAGAATTGGTGTTGCCAAAGAAATTTTCCGCCCTGCGATCGCTCGATAAAACTTTTTAGCAACGGCTAATCTAATTTCTGGCTTTTCATTAGCAGCTAGCAACAAAGCGCAGGTAAGAAAAGCCTCTTGAGGAAGTTCATCCGTTAATAGATAGCGTTTAGTCAATAAAACCGCCCCTGCATAATCATAATCTTTGTCCCATTCAGGATTAATCCAACTACCAGCTTCGGTTAGTTCAGCCGTAGAATATTTTAAAATATGGCGATCGTAGCGTTTCTTATCTATCTGAAATTGAACTGCCCTAGCATAATCTCCATAGCCAAACCCACGGGCTACCTGAGTATCCTTCCACAAACTCCAAATATGCAGCCTACCCGCTACATATCGCCATTCAGGTTCGCTGGGGCTACACATACCCAAAGCGCAATCAATTAAGTTATCTTGAATATCTCTAGTGGTTACACCATTGCGAAGTCTGGTAGTTAAGCCTGCTTCCAGGGTGATCGAGTTAACATCTTGCTCGGCACAAGCCCATTCCACCACCGAACGAATCTTGGTAATATTCAAGTTTGTCAAAGAACCGTCTCTTCTAACCACTTGGATGCTTGAAGTGTCTGTTTCAGGGATTGGTAGAGAAGATGATTTATTTTCTAAATTCTCAGCCAGATCGATTTGTTGGTCAAGTGTAGTTGATGATCTACCTGAATCTGAAGTAGGGTTAGATACGGAGTTGCTGGTTAAAGGTAGGGTTGGCTGCATACGTTATGTGAGACTGAAATTTTTTTAGCCGATCTGAGTTTATACTATAACCCAAAATTAACTATATGTAGCGTCATAAAAATATTATTGAGCTTATATTACTCTATATATAGCCAAAATTATCTTTTCAAACTAGCTGATTATTCCCAATTTACTCACTAATCATCATTGCTATACATTTATCTTTATATTGATTGCCGAATAGTATAGCGATTCTCGGTTTGGTAAGGTACACCCTGGTACAGTTTGGTAATAAGCATTGGTGACAAGTTAAAAAAGTACAACTTGTCAAATGTACTGAGATCGAAGAGTTCGCAGCATTTTAGACTGGATAGTGAAAACAGATTGGCAATCATGCGATCGTGGTTTAATGAAATGGCACATCAGCAAAAAAGCATCAGAGATCACCCTCAAAATAAAACTAATCTGAATGTAGACAACAAAGTAATTTCGCAACAATTAGAAGATTTAGTCAAACCTTGTGTCACCAATGCCTCTTAGTAAAGTACGTCTAGTGTGAATTGAAAAACCTTAAAATGGCTCTATTGAACGTTCTGTTTATTAAAATTTGGTATTTACGTAGCTAAGTAAGTCAAACTTTATACTTTTTCATAGTGGCTAAGAGCGCGTTCTGGAGAACGCCGACGTTGCTTGGCAACGGCGAAACGCTCCAGCGTTTGCTAAAAGCTAAAAACCAACGAATTTAAACGAAGCTAATTCACACTAAGCGTAAAGTAGTTGGTTGTGATTTGTGCAAGAAGTCTACTGTCTGCCCATTGCTGCTTTACAAAAACCAACCATAGGAATGTAATCCCTGACCTAGTAAGTTAACTCCTAAATAGCACACCCAGACAACCACAAAGCCCACAGCAGCCAAAATTGCAGGCTTTCTTCCCTGCCAGCCGCGGGTAATTCTGGCGTGGAGATATGCCGCAAAAACCAACCAAGTAATGAACGCCCAAGTTTCTTTAGGATCCCAACTCCAGTATGAACCCCAGGCTTCGTTTGCCCAGACTCCCCCAGCAATAATGCCAATAGTTAATAAAGGAAACCCTAAACCAATAACGCGATAGCTAATATTGTCTAAGGTATCAGCCAAAGTGAGACGTTCTGGAGAAAGAGTAGCTGTTTTTGTTATTGTCTTTGGTAAATCAAGCACTGCCGTATTGCCAGAAGTACTGGCAAAAACTTTGTCTGGATCGGGAGTATTGACAGTTTTTTGCTTTACCCTCTCGCGGAAACTACCAGTCCCAACTGAACTACCTTTTAGTTCAACTTTTTGCCCACGAGTGATGATCAAAAAGCCGATCGCGATCGCGCTACCTACCATTAAAGTAGAATAACTGAGCATCATCACGCTAACGTGCATCATCAGCCAATTAGATTTTAAGGCAGGTACTAACGGCGCAGATGCCTGCATTTCTAGAGGCAAACTTAGGGCTGCAAATGCGGTAATACCCATTGCTACAGGGCTAGTAACGACACCAACCAAACGGCTACGACTCATTTTTTCGGCAATAAAGTGAATTGCCGTCACACCCCAAGCCAAAAAGAACAAGGATTCATAAAGATTGCTGAGGGGAAAATAACCAGCTTCTAGCCAGCGAGAACCTAGTAAAGTTGCCATACACAGGTTAGCGATCGCCATTCCCGTAGTTCCTAAAGTGCTTAAATAAGGAAGATTGGGAAAAGCTGCCCCAGTCCAATAAATCAGCATTGTAACTAACAATACTCCAAAGGAGGCATTGTCTAAGATACTTTCAAGGGTAATTAAATCCATAGTTTTTTTAAATAATCTTTTCTATTATCTCTCTTTATAGTTTAAAGACAATTCGGTAGTCCAGGTAACTAAATTACTGATTACTGATTATCTCGATGCTGAGTGAGACTGAATATCTTTGGTGGGCATTGGTAGCGATTCTTTAATGATTGAGAACATAATTATTTTTCCTGCCCACCCTACAACTTAATTATTGATCAATGGTCAATGATTACTACTCCCGCAAAACATATCCCACACCGCGTACAGTTTGAATCAGACGCTGTTCTTGTTGTTCTTCTAGCTTCAGGCGCAGGTAGCGAATATAAACTTCAATAATGTTAGAGTCCCCCATAAAATCGTAACCCCAAACTCTTTCTAAAATTTGATCGCGGGTTAATACTTGACGAGGATGGGAAAGCAAATACTCTAGTAGATCGAACTCTTTTGCGGTTAATTCAATAGAGCGTCGATCGCGAAATACTTCACGGGTAGAACGATTGAGGGTAAGATTGCTAAACTGAATTAAATCTGTTTCCTCTTCTTGCTCACGACGTAAACTAGCTCTAACTCTAGCCAGTAACTCTTCGATGCTAAAAGGCTTAACCACATAATCATCAGCCCCAGCGTCCAAACCCGAAACGCGATCGCTGACTTCATCTTTGGCAGTGAGCATAATAATTGGTACTTTGTCTCCTGTCTGACGTAGACGACGGCAAATTTCGGGTCCTGAGATTCCTGGCAACATCCAATCAAGCAAAATCAAATCTGGTTGAATTTCTCTAGCAGCAGACAAGCCAGCAAAGCCATCGGCGGCATGGGTTACCTGATAGTCTTCAAACTCTAATTCCATCTTAATAAACTGAGCCAACTTAGCTTCATCTTCTACGACCAAAATATGCGTCATAACTAAATAATTGGTTTTATTGATTTTTCGGCAATCTCAGGGCATTAGTTGAATTAATTGGACCTAAAATTTTGTTTAAATCTCGTAGCTGATCTGCTGTTCCCATACAGATTAAAGCGTCTCGTTCTAAAATAAGAGTATCTCCCGTTGGACCAGCAATTAAGTTGCCATCAAAACGGCGAATTGCCAATACTAAAGCCCCTGTCTGCGATCGCAGTTTAGCCTCTCGCAAACTTTGACCCACAAAAGGACAGGCTTCAGAATCAATGAGAAATTCTTCGAGATAGTAAGAACGATTAGACCCTGTAATAATACCATCAACAAAGTCCATTACCTGAGGTCTTAATGCTGCTGCTGCCAGTCTTTTTCCCCCTGTAATGTAAGGGGAAACTACCGCATCTGCCCCCGCCCTCTGTAACTTTTGTACCGCTTCTTCATTACTGGCACGAGCGATCGCTCTGATACGCGGATTAAGGGTTTTGGCTGACAAAACTGTATAGAGATTTTCAGCATCTGAAGGCAGTGCCGTTACCATACAAATTGCTCGATCAATTTTGGCACGCACCAAGGATTCATCTAAAGTAGCGTCACCTAAAATCACCGTGTATCCTAACTGTTTAATTTCTTCTACTTCTTCGATGTTGTCGTCAATAACAATAAAGGGAATACCCTCGGCTAAAAATTCACGGGCGACATGACGACCAGTACGCCCAAAACCGCAAACAATATAGTGTTGATCTAGAGATTCAATCAAACTCTTCTCCTGTCTTAGTTTGATGCCTTCTTGAAAATATCCCTGAATTAAAGCTTCGGTAAAACGATTAACGATATAAGCAATGGTGAATAACCCCATTAAAATTAGAGTAATGGTGAATAATCGCCCTCTTTCTCCTAATGGATGAGTCTCAGAATACCCCACCGTGGATAGGGTAATTACGGTCATGTAGGCTGATTCAATAAAAGTCCACTTCTCAACTTTCCAGTACCAAAGAGTCCCAATTAATAAAATACTCGCTAATACGACACCTCCCCGTATTAACTCTTTTCGTAAACGACCATACTTTTCCTCAAATGTATAACTATACATGTAAAATTGGCTGCTGATTTTTGACAACAGTTGTGCCTAAAATTGATTACATTAAGATGCAGGTCTGATTTTTGAACAAAACAATCAAGAGTGATATCAGATAACAACTGCCATTTTAAATGTATTTTTCTCAAAAAATAATTTTTATCCAGGAGCAACTAATGGTTCAATCCCCACCTATAGACAATTCTCTAACTATCTTGCAGAATACTGAATTTGATCGCGATCGCTTTGATAAAAGCGTGATGCCAACCTATGGTCGTTTTCCCATTGCGATTGAGCGTGGAGAGGGCTGTCGTCTTTGGGATACAACTGGAAAAGAGTATCTTGATTTTGTGGCAGGGATTGCTACCTGTACCTTGGGTCATGCTCATCCTGCTTTGATTGCTGCGGTAACAGAACAAATCAACAAGCTACACCACGTCTCTAATCTGTATTATATTCCCGAACAGGGAGAATTAGCAGAATGGTTAGTTAATAATTCCTGTATGGATAAAGTATTTTTCTGCAATTCTGGGGCAGAAGCTAACGAAGCAGCAATTAAGTTAGTCAGAAAGTATGCCCACACTGTTTTAGATAAAGTTGAACAGCCAATTATTCTCACCGCAAAAGCTAGTTTTCACGGGCGTACTTTAGCAACCGTTACCGCCACAGGACAAGAAAAATATCAAAAGGGCTTTACGCCATTACCCACTGGATTTGCCTATGTTCCCTACAACGATATTACGGCAGTGGAAAATGCGATCGCCGATCTCGATGAAGGTACTTTAAGTCGCGTAGTAGGCATTATGATCGAACCTTTACAGGGTGAAGGCGGCGTGCGTCCAGGAGAGTTAGAATATTTCCTCAAGCTACGGAAAATCTGTGATGAAAATAATATTCTGTTGGTATTTGATGAAGTCCAAGTCGGCGTTGGCAGAAGTGGCAAGCTTTGGGGTTACGAGAAGTTGGGGGTTGAACCAGATATTTTAACTAGTGCCAAAGGTTTAGCAGGAGGCATTCCCATTGGTGCAATGCTCTGTAAAGATTCCTGTGCAGCATTTGAGCCAGGTAATCACGCCAGTACCTTTGGCGGCAATCCTTTCGCCTGTGCATCTGCTTTAGCCGTATTGAAGACTATAGAAAATGAAGGTATTTTGCACAATGTTCAGGCAAGAGGCGAACAGTTAAGAGTCAGGCTAAGAGCGATCGCCAAAAAATATCCCTCCTTGTTTACTGAGGTGCGGGGTTGGGGCTTGATCAACGGCATCGAATTACGTGCCGATCTCGATCTGACCTCGATTAATTTAGTTAAAGCAGCAATGGAAGAGGGTTTACTCCTTGCCCCCGCAGGTACAAAAGTATTGCGTTTTGTTCCTCCTTTAATAGTTTCGTCCGCCGAAGTTGACGAGGCTGCGACTATATTAGAAAGAGCGATCGCCAAAGTATCTTGAGTAACTGTCCTTAAGATATATACGGTCTTAAGGACATCAGCATCATGAATAGTTCAACATAAAGCCAGAAGTGTCCAGTGCTATTCTTTTGATTCTATTGGTACGGTAGATTCTTCAGCAGTTGGATGTGTTGCCACCGCTAGGGTTTCCTCTGGCACTCTCGGCATTACTAAATTGAGAACTAGGGCGCAAATAGAACCTGTCGCAATTCCTGACTCTAAAACACTCCGAACGGCAGCAGGGAAATGTTCGAGTGCTTCTGGAAGAAAAGTAACACCCAAACCGGCTGCCAAAGAAATTGCCAGAATAATAAAGGCACGGTTATCAAGGTCAATGGAGCGTAGGATGTTAAAACCCGCTACCGCTACCGTACCAAACATCAGCATGACTGCTCCCCCAAATACAGAAGTGGGAATGGCTAGCAACACGCCTCCCACCAGAGGAAATAAACCAAGAAGCATTAGAATAACAGCAATATAGTAGCCTACATAGCGACTGCCCACACCCGTAAGCTGAATAATCCCATTATTCTGAGCAGGGGTAACGATCGGAAATGAGCCGCAAATGGAAGCAATCAGCGAATTGACTCCATCCCCTAAAATGCCTCCTTTGAGCCTGCGGATATAGATCGATCCTTCAATCGGCTCTGATGAAACCATTGATGTCGCTGTAATATCTCCCAAAACTTCCAGGGTAAGAGCGATGTAAATGATAGCGAAGGAGATGAATGTCACAAAGTTGAAGTCTAGACCAAATCGGAACGGAATCGGAACATTTACCAGTGGCAGGGTTTCTAACTTGCTAAAGTCAGCAATCCCTAAAAAGATCGAAACAATAAAACCAACAAATAAGCCAATAATCACTGAACTCATGCGCAGATAACGATTAGCACTAGCACTGCAAACTCCGACAATGGCAAAGACAGAAACTGCCAATGCCCAATTCTGCAAACTACCGAACGCTTGAGGGCTGTTTGGGTTGGTTTGGGCGATCGCCTGTGCCTTTCCCGCCCCCTGCCATGTAAAACATACCAACCTTGATTAAGGTTAATCCAATCAGCGTCACGGCAGTCCCAGTTACTAGGGGAGTGAAAATCTGGCGAGTGAGATGCAAAAAGCGACTGAGGACGATTGGAATAAAAGATCCCAAGAAACAAAGCCCCAAAATTAATGATAGCGTTGCTTCGGGCGTTTTACCTGCTGCTAAAGAGGTAGACACAATTGCCAAAACTGGCGTGACAAAGGCAAAGCTGGTTCCTTGAACGGCAAGCAAACCAGAGCCAATCGGTCCTAATCGATTTACTTGAATAAAGGTACCAAGCCCTGAAACGAATAAAGCCATACCCAAAATATAACTAGCTCTAGCTGGATCGAGTCCTAATGCCTCCGTAATCAGCAAGCCTGGAGTTACAATCGGAATGAAAATAGCGCAAACGTGCTGTAAGCCTACGAAAATAGAGTCTTTGAATGGAGGTCGATCATTTAAGCCATACAATAGACGGGAACGGAATTCTACCAGGCTATGACCTTCTTGATGAACATCTGTGTGAGTCATCTGAATATGTTAGTAATTAAGTTGAGGTAATTAAGCGATCGCAACACTTAGGAGTTGACATATCGGATACTGTATACTCTTTTATATATATTCTTTTGGCTGCTAATTTTTTGTATATTAGAATACGAGATGTTTGAGGGCGATAAGCTTGACGGCATGGCAAGCGCGATCGCCATTGCTTGAGTTTTTGAAGCTGATTAATTTTAATTGTCTAGCCAAATTTTAGATAATTGACATATTAAGTGACACCTGTATGTCATTTGCGGTTCTTAAACTAAAAATGAAGTGTTGAAGTATTTTGAACGAGGTAAATCATGAACAGAACCATAAAAGCCTTAGTCTTGCCAGTCGTTCTTGCCGTTAGCACTTTATTGAATACCAGACCTGCCAGTGCTAATATTTTGCAAGATTTAGGAGTAGGTACTGGTGCTAACGTGGTCACTGGTAAAATATTAGGTAATGGTTCGGCAGTCGGTAACGCTGTCGGCGGTGCAGCAACTGGTGCTGTGGTTAACGCAACTCACCAAAATTCCAGTAAAAAAAATCATAGTTTGCTGCAGGATAGTGCGGTTGGCGCAGGCACAAACGCAGCTACAGGGGCAGTTCTCGGCAATGGTTCGTTTGTCGGCAATGCAGTTTCTGGTGCTGCTGATGGAGCATTAATAAATCTTCTTAAGAAAAAGTAGTCTTTTGACGAGCAGCCCCAAGCTGGCGTAAGATCTAATTATTAGGGGTTTGTATACACACATGAACAAGTGGTAACGATCCAAAAGCAAGGTAAATCAAAGTTTTTTAGTGGGCAAAAGAAAAAGCAGAAAAATTAAGTCAGCAGCCAGTTACAGATTACTCCGCCACGTCCCCCATGAAGCTGTTCCTAAACGGAACAGCACGGGGACTTTTAAACGGGCGGAGTCTTCTTACGAAGTTTGCTCAACGGAGGAAACCTCCGCAACGCAACCTCGCGCTGCTGTGACCGTTGGTCAACTAGCTGCTTTTCGTTCGATAAGGTTGAAGCCAAGAAAAATTTGGCAAGCTTCTTTCATAGCTTTATTTAGCTGTAGTTTTTTAACTTCCGTCTGGATTTTACCTGCTGTAAGTGCCGATCGCATCGCCTTTAAATATGGAGTTTTGGGCGAGTTTTATATTTCCATTGCCGATCTAGAAGCATTTGCTAAAAAAGGTAAAATTACTCCTGGTTTTGCTTATTACGCCGATCGCTTTAGTCCAAAAGATTTAGCGCAATTAAAAGATTTACTTAATCGCAGCTTTAAAATCAGCGTTGTGACCACAAGCACTTTTCTCAATTTACCGATTGGCAAACAATTGCTCAGAGAAATCGGCTTAATTATAGATTCTTCTGAGAGGATAAATCAGCCAGCTTTGCGAGCCGCTTTGATTTTAGCGTCTGCTGAACCCGAAGGGCTAACAATTCTCAGTGTTCTCCGCCACTACACTACCAAAACGCTGAAATTAAATACCAACCGCATTGTTGAGGCAGTCGATGAAGCGACAAAACTTTTGGCAGATACAGAACAAGTTTTCCAAACATTAGGGCAAGAGGCAAAAGAGCAGGTAGCAACTGGTAATTCTCTCGATCTAAATACTTTTGCAGATCTCAGCAACTTAGGAGACAAGAAGTGGCGCAAAGAAAATATAACTGTTAAGTCAGATAGCGATCGCCAGATTGAGGGAGTAGTTTATTTGCCAATATCTACCGACAAACCTGCCCCTGTAGTTGTTGTTGCTCCTGGGTTAAATACCAATTGGCAAAACTTCACCTATATAGCCGAGCATCTTGCTTCCTATGGCTTTGGGGTAGCTGCGGTCAATTTTCCTGGTACTAATGCCCAACGGGTAAACGAAGTCTTAAATGGTTTAGATACTCCTCCAAAGGATAATCAATGGATAGAGCAGCCTAAGATCGTTACTCGGTTATTAGATGAGATGGAGCGTAAGTCTCAAAATGAGGAATCATGGCGAGGTAAGCTCGATTTACAAAGAGTCGGAATTATCGGTCAATCTCTAGGTGGCTATACGGCAATGGCGATCGCTGGAGCGAAGGTGGACTGGCAACATCTGCAAAAAGAATGCCAAAAAATAGGAAGCCCAGAACAAATAGACCTAAACCCCGCGCTATTTTGGCAATGTCAGAGCGCAAATAATTCTGTTCCCAATACCAATTTGCGCGATCAAAGGATAGTTGCGGCGATCGCTATTAATCCTGTAACTAATCCAGTTTTTAGCCAGTCAGGAATGAGCCAGTTTGATTCTCCCTTATTGATCATCGCTGGAGATAAAGATATATTTGCTCCTGCTTTAGATGAGCAGCTAAAGCCTTTTACCTGGCTGCCGAAAAACAATAAATATTTGGTTTTGGTCAAAAACAGTACTCATTTTTCCTTTATTGCTGAAGGAGATTCAGATGAAATTAAATTGCCTATAAATATAATGGGTTTTGATCCTGCCTTAGCTCGTTCGTATTTAAAAGTTCTGAGTGTAGCCTTTTTCAAAACTCACCTAGCACAACAAAATGAATTTAGATTCTATCTGACAGAATCTTATATTAAACGCTTGAGTAAGCCACCATTACCTATCAATTTACTCCGCTCTTTAAATGCCAGTCAATTAAACCAGCTAATTAAAAAATAGAGAATCAATTTTTAGTTATCTCTACTGCGTTTACGACCCAAACTGGCAGCCAACACACCACCCATAAGCCCAAATAAGTGTGCCTGCCAAGATATATTAGGGCTAGATGGCAATATTCCCCAGAGTGTCCCACCATAAAGAAAGCCCACTATTAAGGAAATTAAGATTGCACCTATACTGCGAGCAAACAAACCACGCAATAATAAAAAACCCAAATAACCAAAAATAACGCCAGAAGCTCCCACGGTAACTACATTTTCGGGACTAAATAACCAAACTCCCAAGCCACTAAATAACGTGGATATAATAGTAACTAGCCAGAATATTCTCATGCCTTGGAGCGAAACTAAGCCACCAAAAATTATAAATGGTGGCGTGTTGGCAATTAAATGCGACCAAGAACCGTGAAGCAAAGGGGCAATGATGATTCCTGGCAACCAATTAATATCCCTAGGGCGAATTCCGTAATTGTCAAACTGTAGCTGCGGAAGCGACCAATTAAATAGCTCTATCAACCACATCAAAACTAATAAACTGACCAGGCTTATAATACTAGCTGCTGTAAAATCAGATTTTTTGTTGTTCTTTTTCTGACGCATAAATTTTTAATATAGCAGAATGAATTTTATATATTTAAATTTAACCATTACAGAAGATTTTGGTTAAGCCAGCCAAAAACAACATACATCTTGAATATAGAAAAAATGTCCCATAAAACTAGTTTAAATAGGACATTTATTAGGTGTGTGAGGATAAAACTAAAAATTTGAATCTACTGGTTAATAAAAAAGTTCTTTGTTGGTAGTTAGTAGTTTGTAGTTCAAATCCGACTATAACAAGTCGATTGCGAGACAGTTGCGTTGCGGACGGCGCCTGTTGAGTGGGAAGCTTCCCACTCAACAGGCGAGTGGAATATGCTCTCTAACCGAGAGCATTTCCTCGCCTCAAAACGCGCCTTGTCTGTGACCCGTTGCGAGACACCCTCAGCAGTCGCTTATGGGGGAAACCCCCGCCGCAAGCGTGGAATAAGCTGCTTCGCAAGCAGCATTTCCGCTTGCAAAGACCGCGCTGCTTCGCAAAACCGTTGCAGGGATTCCCCCCGTTGAGGTACCTGCGGGGAGTACCCCTTGGTTGTCGAGGGCGAGCAAACTGTCGAGGGTGGACTTGCGCCCTTCGGCGACGCGTCTCTCGACTTCAAACGACAGACTACGAACTACAAACTCACTCTTAGATAAATTAAATCCATTAAATCAACAACACTCTTTAAGCTTCACGTCTGAGGTCATAAACTACTTTGTCTAAATACCAACTTTCAGATTGACCTGGATGTTTGATTTTTTCTAAATCAACTAGTCGCTGTGCAGTGTCAGGCCGATCGTGAACCAGAGTCATCAGCTCATGATGTAGTTTGCTAGAGCGATCGGCTTCACGATATTCTTGCCACCATTTATTCAAAATATTATTAGTCATTTTATTGTCTTTTTTTATTCGCTGATTTTAATAGGACTTACGCAGTTTAACGAGTTTTGCCCCCCCCTAGCCCCCCAAATCTGGGGGAACAAGAATTAAAAGTCCCCCTCTCGCGCATTCCCAAGTCCGCGTGGCTTCCCGTTTAGGGATGCCCTCGTGTCGGACGCTTGCGCCTGACGGCGACGCGGTGAAGCAGTTGCGGTGGTGAGACACTTGCGTTGCGGAGGTATCCTCCGTTGAGCAAAGTGTCGAAAGGGTTCCCTGGCATAAGCAAACTGCTGAACCATGCGCGGGGGTCGCTCGCCTTGGGGGATTTAGGGGGCGAGTGCGTAAGTCCTATTTAATATAAAGATTTCAAGTGACAGATCTATGACGCATTGGTGTCAGCTTTATGTAGATTTTTCTGCCTCGATACTTGATATTATTCAGACTTTAACTATATAAGGCATCTGACAACCATCAACTAAATTATTTTGCGACTCGGCTAACTGCTTTTGCTCTAGCTGTTGAAAAAACGCTTGAGCTTGTTCTGGTTCAAGTTGCTGTAATGTCTGAAGCAAGTTAATAGCCTGTTCCAACAGCAGTTCAACATTAATCCCCTCATAGTCAGGCTGATAATCACACAAGCGTCTAACTGCCTCTCCCAAGAGAATAATTGCTCCCCGTAGGTTGCCGTTACTCAAATGATAGCAACCTACCGCTACCTGCAAAATTCCCTGATAAAACCTTTTGTCTGCTTCGGGAGCTTCAACCCAAATTGCTTCTAAAGTATCGTGACAAGCATAAAACTGCTGCTGGTTAAATTCAGCAATACCTTGCTCAAATTTTGCTGCTGCTCCCATTTTGCCTATTCCATATCTCCATAAAGCTGATTAATTTGCTCTGTGGTAATTTCTTGAGTGTTTCCTGCAAAAGCATTGTCGGCAGTTAGAAATAACATACAGTGACATTTTTTCTCTTCACGCATTGGGACGCAAGGGCAATTCCAATAGGCTTTTTTAACTTCTGCCTCTTTATCTTGATAGTGGCGACAGGGACACAAAGGAGAACCTAATTCTTGCTTGTGTTTAGCCAAGCCTTTAATTACCGCAGCAGTAACTGATAAATCGCTACAAAAATAAGTATCAGTAAGACTTGCGTATTTTTCGGCAAATTTTCTCATCGACTCCAAGTTTTTAGCTTGGTTTTGACTAGATGTTGATTCTGCTTTAGTCATAACTTTAAAATAATTGGGTTTACCACTTACTTCTTCGATCAATTGAGGCATTAAGTAATCAATATTTAATAAAATTTGTTACCAATTACTCCAGCCGAGCTTTTGCTCTTGATTGATTTGCTGCTTATCAATTATTGCCTGATATTCTGCTGAACTTGCCCAACGACCAATTTCTCTGGCTCGAATTACGGGAACAGGGTGAGTTAGTTGAGCAGTTTGCGCTGCCTGCAAAACTTCTCCTAGGCTATCTGTAGTTATAGAATCATAAGCTTTTGCCTGTTCAATAAAAGCATCTAAATTTAGCTGAGGAGCGATAGTGGGAGAGCCTCCCGCTAGCTTCATCAAGACTGACATAACTACTTTTGGATCTTGAGTGGCTAACAAAGCAGCGCGATCGCAACTAAATTCTGCACAACGCACCCATTGCAGCATTTGATCTTGCAACGATTGGGCTAAAATGGTTCCCCAAGGTGGCAGTAAGTTAGCTGCTAGCACCAGCATATTTACCATGCTTAAATAAACCCCGTGTTCACACTTAAGATGACCTAATTCGTGAGCAATTACTGCCTGAATTTCTTCGGGGGTAAGCATTTCAATCAAAGACGTATGAAGCATCACAAAAGGTTGTTTGCCTCTCATGGCAAAAGTATAGGCATTGGGAGTAGGGTTTTGCTGGACGTATAGCTGAGGTGGTTCTAAATCTAGAATTTTAGAGGCTTCTAACAGTAATTTATGGAGATGAGGTAGCTGTTTTTCGCTCACTAAAACACTAGAGGCAATATTATTCAGATAAAAAAACTGTTCTCCCACTGAACCCAAAACACTCCGAATAGCTATATCTATTCCTGGTATTTGCTTCAAGGTATTAGTTGCCTGCAAGTCTAGGGGATGGCGAAAGAGATCGGCTTTTAAGCCAATTAAAGCTTTTTTTGATAAGTTCATTAAGGGAGTACCATTACTAAATATATAGCTAATATCTAAAATTTTGATCTAGCTGCTCTATCTCGATCTTAATATTATCAGTATGTTTTTGCCCAAATGTATTCAAACAAAAATCAAAGCTTGCCATAACACAGGCGATCGCTCGATCTTTAGCCTTGTTATTATACCCATGCTGCATCCAGGTGCGATCGCAACATCTTTCTGCTTGTTTGGCCTATGTCTTATCCAATTTCAGGTAAGTATAGTTATTGAGGCTACTAGCATAATTTTCCAACAGCTTTCTTGCCTCTGGCAGAGTTATACTTTTGCTTTGCAAAGCTGATTCAGTGCGACACCGCATAGTTTCTAATAAATCTTTACCGTCATACTGTACGTAGCTTAAGACTTCTTGGATACTGTCACCTTGAACCACCGAATCTACCTGATAGCCATCAGGAGTAATTTTGATATGCACGACGTTCGTATTGCCAAAAAGATTGTGCAGATTACCCATAATTTCTTGATACGCACCAACCAAAAACATCCCTAAATAATAGGGAGTTGAAGCTGAATAAGAATTATCTAGAGGGTGCAACTCTAAAACATTTTTGACATCTTTGCGATCAATAAATCGATCAATCTTACCATCACTATCACAGGTAATATCAGCTATAATCCCTTTGACAGTTGGTTTTTCATCTAAGCGATGAATGGGCATAATCGGGAAAAGTTGGCTAATTGCCCAGGCATCGGGGGCAGATTGAAAGATAGACAGATTGACATAATAAATAGCTGACATGATGTGTTCCAAATCTGCTAAATCATCTGAGACATAATCATAGTTATTAACAATTGCTGCAATCTTGGAACAGCAAGACCAAAATAGCTCTTCTACTTTAGCGCGATCGCCTAAACTCAAGTACCCAAAGTTAAAAAGGCTCAAAGCCTCTTGCTTAAATTGAATAGCATCGTTATAGCTTTCTTGGAAGTTTGTCTCGTCAATAGATTGATAAGTTTCCCAGAAATTACGAACAATCAAGGGTGCGTTAGATTCTGGCGCACCAATCTTAGGAGACGATACCCTACTTGTTCCCAACACATCAAAGATTAGCACCGATTGATGGGCGGCGATCGCTCTGCCACTTTCACTCACCAAAGTAGGTACGGCTATATTGCCCTGATCGCAAGCATCTTTTACCTGTGCCACAATATCGTTGGCATAATTTTGCATATTGTAGTTCTTAGAGGCAGCAAAATTAGTTTTAGAGCCGTCATAATCTACTGCTAATCCGCCACCCACATTGAGATAGCGCATATTTGCCCCTAGCTTGACAAGCTGTACATAAATCTGGCTAGCTTCGCGGATAGCGTTTTTAATCACCCTAATAGCAGAGATTTGAGAACCAATATGGAAATGTAGCAGTTGCAGACAATCTAAGCGATTTAAAGTTTCTAATTGTCTCACTACCTGGAGAATTTCGGCGATCGTTAAACCAAACTTAGCGCGATCGCCTGTAGAACTACTCCATCTGCCTATGCCCTTAGCATCTAGCTTGGCACGAACTCCCAAAACAGGCTTGATATCTAACTCTTGACTAATGGCTAAAACCAAATCAAGTTCTTGAGGTTGTTCAATGATAATTATTGGTTTTTGCCCTAGCTTGGTTGCGAGTAAGGCAGTTTCAATATATTCTTTGTCTTTATAACCATTACACATTAATAATGGTTGGGTAGTAGCTTTTTCTGCCTGTAAACAAGCCAAAGCAATCATTAGTTCTGGTTTTGAGCCAGCTTCTAAGCCAAATTGATAGGATTTGCCGTAATGCACCAAAGCCTCGATAAATTGGCGATTTTGATTGCATTTAATCGGAAAGACTCCCTGATATTTACCAGAATAATTATATCTAGCGATCGCATCTTCCATGCAGCTTTGTAGCCTTGCCATTCTATCTGCCAAGATTTCGGGAAAACGGATCAGCAACGGCAAACTAATATTGCGTTTTTTCAGAGATTCAATTAGTTGAGCTAAATCTATTTGGCTATCTTGCTTACCCAGCAGCGACACCGTAACATTTCCTGCTTGGTTTATGCCAAAATATGGCTCTCCCCAACCTTCAATATTATATAGTTTGGCACTGTCTGCCACTGTCCAATCTACTTCACTTTTGGATGCGAAACAGGAATCAACAACAGTATTCTGAGGCTGTGGCAATTGAAAACTAGATTCAGATTGACTATCAAGCATGAAAAATTTATGGCATCGTTATTTCCCTAAATATTATAGTTATAGTCTCTAAAAATTCAAATGAATATCTTGCCAGACTAGTTTTGTTCAAATAATTGGGAAATAATAATTAAGATATTTTGTAGTTTATTTATATTTATAATAAAACAAGTATATTGAACTTTTTATCCAGATTTTAACTAATTTATTTTATTGTTATAATCGTCTTGGAAAACCAATTAAGTTTGACTAATATCTTTTTGTAACTTGAAGTAACTAATAAGATAATTTGTCTCTAATCCCCAAATACTCAAATCGTAGTTTACCAAAATCGGCGCGAGCTTTGTAAAACCTTTATTTTTCTACAGTTTGTAAAATATAAGTTTTACATTTTAATTGTTCATGAATATCAACCAAATTACATACTGCTATAATATCAACTGACATTAGCTACTCATTAAAAATTAACGTTTACTTGTCTATTTATTTGTTTCATGATGCAGAATAATTCAAAAAAAAAGTGTAATTTAAGCAAAAATTTGAAAGCAATAAATCTAATTAACAATGCTTTTCCAAGCACTTCAATAATTATTAATCAGGTAAGCTGTTAATATTACAGGCAAATATATCCTTACTCAGCAATTAAATCTGCGATCGCCGTGACTAATTCTGAGGATAATCTGCCTTTATTCTATTGCAAATTGTGAAAACTCCCTTCTTAGTTACTTGGTCTTCAGCTAAAGATATGTACATACCAACTTTAAGTAATATTTATTTACCCTTCTTTTATCTAGAAAAAGTCAAGCGCGTCGAAGAAAATTATACCTTTAAAGTTATTCTTTGGGATGATCTACCTATACTGTGGTTAGCCTTTTCTTGGCAGGCAAACCACCCTCTTATAGATGGACTGGGCATTGTAATGCTATTAATTTCCTTTTGGTGTGTATATGAAATAGGATATTACGAAAATGATTACGTTGCCGAGAAATACGAACAACAACCTAGGTTATCAGCTACTTATTATCTACATAAGCAGATGATGCAAACCACATATCCTTGGGTTTGGTCTTTGATATCTGGCTTTTTGGGAGTTGCTTTGATAGAAAAAGCTCAAAGTATAAACTTATTGTTCTGTCCCCCCTTTGTTGAACCAGAAACAGCCTTCAATTCTCTTACTTTGCCTTTTTTATATTGGGTAGCATTTTTAGTTTCTGCTAGATTGTGTTTTTGGGTATACAATCATTTAAACAAGCACACTAGGACTTGGCTTTATCTTTTATTACAGTCTTTTCGTTACTATGGCTTTTTAGCCATTACTGCCACCAATTCTGTTGGCACAGGTATATTATCGGCGCAGATACTCTCTCGCAGCATACTGTATGTAGTTTATCGTTACTCTGGTGGAAATGCGGATAGTTGGCCAAAAGAAGTCCCTGTTAAGTTATTGCGCTGCTTAATTTTTATCTTTTTATTGGGTGCGATCGCTTTAGGAACTCACTCTTTAGAATTATGGCAAACTTGGCAGACTTGGGCAATTATTTTATGGTGTTTGGTTCAAGGTAATAAACAGATTAGAGTTATGCTGTCTGAAGTAAAACCAGTGTTTAAAGATGGCTCTAATGATGTTAGAACAGCAACTCCGTAATTTATTTAAAATAGGACTTACGCACTCGCCCCCTAAATCCCCCAAGTTTGGGGGACTAGGGGGCAAAACTCGTTAACCTGCGTAAGTCCTAATAAAAGAAGAATTAAAAAAGAGGATGGAGTCAGAAATAACACAAGGATATAACGTCAGAAATCAAAAGTATATTAATGATTTAGCCAGCAAATCTAAAGCCATAAATTTAATTAAAGATGCTGCTCAAGATACGCCAATAATTTTAGATTTCGATGAAACGCTGTTATTAAGAAATTCTACGGCTGAATATATTAATAGTTTATGTCCTCGTCTCATCGGATTTATTTTAGTAAGCATTTTAAAAGTTTTTAGACCTTGGCTTTGGCTACCACAACCATTTAGAGGCGATAAAATTAGAGACTGGTTTTTAGTTGTTATTCCCACCATTTTATTACCTTGGACGCTTCTTTTATGGCAAAAAAAAGCTCGAAAGCTAGCTCAAAATCAGGGTAATTTAGAACTGATTGAGGCAGTAAAGCAAAATTGCGATTCACCAATAATTATTGCTAGTTTAGGATTTAACTTTATCATCGATCCTATCCTCAAACATCTGCCCATTAGATACGATCGCCTAGTTGGCTGTCGATTTTGGCAAGGAGCAAGCGATCGCCATCAAGGTAAGCTATTAATGATGCGCTCAGCATTGTCAGACTCCCAAATTCATTCAGCAATCGTTGTCACTGATTCGGAAGATGATCTTCCTTTACTACAGGTTGTTGCCCACCCTTGTTTATTAGTTTGGACTTTAGCCAAATATATAAATCCTTTTGGTGATTTTTGGTTGTTTAATTTATTAAAAAAAATCAAAAATAAGCTCCATTTTACTTGGAAGAGAAATGATTGAAGAAGATACGAGCTACACTAATTCAATACGAGAGCATTATCGTCTCGACTAAAAGTTAATTGGTTGGCAAATTCTTTTGCTTAATTATCTATCATGGCGATCGCTGGTACTAGCGATCTCTTCACTAATACAGTCACGATAACGACTGCATTGGTTTTTAATTTTCAGTAAAACCGAGCGACATCTTCGATAAAGTGGCAATATTCCAACTTCTATTATTTCTATTAAGTTAAGATACCTGTTATTTGGTTAAAGTAACCCGTCGAGGGATAATAGGATTATAAAAGATGATTAAATAAGACATTATCGTGCAGTATGGTACAAGCCGACAAAAAGCTGAGCGGGCCTAAAAAGTTTGACTTGAACAATTATTTAAAGCAAAAAAAAGTTCTTGTTGAACAAGCGTTAGATCGCTCAATTACGGTCGCTAGACCAGAGAAAATCTACGAGGCAATGCGCTATTCATTGCTAGCCGGAGGCAAACGCCTACGTCCAATTCTTTGTTTGGCAACCTGTGAGCTAATTGGTGGCAGTATAGAAATGGCGATGCCTACCGCCTGTGCCTTAGAAATGATTCATACCATGTCTTTGATCCACGATGACCTACCGTCCATGGATAATGATGATTTTCGTCGAGGAAAGCTAACTAATCACAAAGTTTATGGCGATGATATTGCTATCCTAGCAGGAGATGGCTTGCTGGCTTATGCCTTTGAATATGTTGCCACGCAAACCCAAAACGTCAAAGCAGAAAACATTATCAAAGTTGTGGCTTGTTTAGGACACACTGTAGGTGCTGCGGGTTTGGTTGGCGGACAGGTTTTAGATTTAGAATCAGAGGGAAAATCAGACATTACGGCTGAAACCCTCAGTTTTATTCACACTCATAAGACAGGGGCGTTACTAAATGCCTCCGTGGTGTCAGGAGCAATTTTAGCCGATGCCCAAAAAGCTGATATAAAGAGGCTGTCCAACTATGCTCAAAATATTGGTCTGGCTTTTCAGATAATTGATGATATTTTAGATATTACAGCGACAGACGAACAGTTGGGCAAAACCGCTGGCAAAGATTTAGAGGCACAGAAAGCCACCTATCCAAGCTTGTGGGGATTAGAAAAATCCCGTTTCAAAGCACAGGAGTTAGTAGATAGTGCGATCGCCCAGCTATCAACCTATGGTGCAAAAGCCGAGCCGTTAAGGGCTGTAGCTAAATATATCGTCACTCGCGATCGCTAGAACGAAACTCTATATCAGATAATATTTTTGGGGCAAGAAGATAAACCATGCAGGAAGTTGCTGGTATTTTACACAATCAGATACTAATGGTGGCACTCTTAGCCTGTATTTCAGCACAGGGATTAAAGCTAGTCATCGATCTAATCCAAAATCGTCAGCTCAACATAACTTATTTACTTTCTCCTGGAGGAATGCCTAGCGCCCATTCAGCCTTAGTTGGTGCGTTAGCTACTAGCGTTGGCTCACTAAAAGGTTGGTCTTCTGCCGAATTTGCGATCGCCTGTCTCTTTGCCATCATTGTCATGTATGATGCTGCGGGGGTACGTCAAGCAGCAGGGAAACAAGCAAAAATTCTTAATCAGCTAATTGATGAACTGTTTCAAGAAAAGCATAATTTAAATGAAGAAAGACTAAAAGAGCTGTTGGGACACACGCCTTTTCAAGTTCTAGTTGGTCTAAGCTTAGGAATTAGTATTGCCATGATATTTTCTGAGTATGTCTGGGTGAGCGGTTAGTTGTCATACTAAGTTCACATTTTACATCCACCGAAAAAAGCAAATAAGAAGAGTATAAATAAATTGTGATAGGGTGCTGTTTTTTATTCTGTGACTTTAATGACAAAATTTAAGAACGTTCAGAAATTTTATCATTACCAATTATTATGATTCCTTCCTGGCTAGCGATCGCTATTGTTACTCTGATTGTTCCCTTTGGTTTAAATCGTTTAATTTCAAGTCAAGACTTTCGTTGGTTTAAAAACCTGCGTCGTCCTAGCTGGCTAACCTTTGAAGGAGCTATTCCTATCATCTGGACAGTTATCTTTATCTGTGGTGCATGGTCGGCCTACAACGTCTGGGAGACTAAACCTGATGGCAATTCTCCTTGGTCGCTAATGGGTTTTTATTTGTTGGTCGAAATATCAATTTCTCTTTATACCTTGGTAATGTGTAAAACGCGCAGTCTCAAAATAGGCACAATTATTGGTGGAACTGGCTTCTTTTTAGGAGCAATCTTAGCGGTAATAGTTTTTCCTATATCTACTACTGCATTTTGGCTGTTAGTCCCTTATCTACTTTGGAGTCCAGTAGGAACTTTTGTTACGTGGAAAATGATGCAGTTAAATCCAGGTGATGTTTGATGCTCAACCTTATACCAATTCTCGAAAATAATGAGAGACTTGGGACAAGATAAGCTCTTAGCTTTTAGCTTTTAGCTTTTAGCTTACAGATTTGGGTAAATTAGTAATCATCGACTTGATTCATAAGCTTGTTGGGACTCCTCTTCTTCTTGCTGGAAAATCCGCATATTGCCTAATTCCGTTTCCTCTATTAGGGCATTATAAAAATAGAGATGTGTTGAACATAAATTCTCATGAAGAAAACAAAATATCTAGTTGATAGCCAATGGCTGATGCAGCGATTAGATAACCCCTTCTTAGTCATAGTAGACTGTCGTTTTCAGTTAGCCGATCCCCATTGGGGAGAAGAGTCATATCATCACGCTCATATTGAGGGTGCATATTATCTCAATTTAGATCGCGATTTAGCCAGTGAGGTACAACGCCACGGAGGAAGACACCCTTTACCAGATATGGATAGGCTGGCTCAAAAGTTGGCAAGTATGGGAATTATCAAAAATGAGACCCTAGTTGTCGCCTATGATGATTCCCATTTTGCATTTGCAGCGCGCTTATGGTGGTTATTACGTTATCTAGGACATGATTCTGTAGTTCTATTGGACGGTGGTTGGAATGACTGGCTAAAACATGATTATCCTGTAAGTAACGCTATTCCCAAAAATAGATCGGCAAGTTTCTCCCCTCAACCTAATCCAGATTGGTTAGTAGACATAAACGTAGTAAAATCTGCTCAACATAAGGATGGAGTAATTGTAATAGACTCACGCGATCGCGATCGCTATCTGGGATTAATTGAACCAATAGATCCAATTGCGGGAAGTATCGAAGGTGCGGTTAATTCTCCTTGGAAACAGGTAAGTGATGAATCGGGATATCTCAAGTCCATACAAGCACAGCAACAGTTATGGAGTGATTTGAAGTACGCAGAAGAGATAATTGTCTATTGCGGATCTGGGGTAACTGCCTGTGTTAACCTATTTTCTCTTAGTCTGGCAGGGTTGAAAAATACTAAATTGTATCCTGGTGGCTGGAGTGATTGGTGTTCTTATCTAGAATCTGAAAAATAAGCCACATTTATTTTCTTAATATTATGTCTCAACTAGATAAATCAGCATTAAGACGGACAATAATGCAGCAAAGAAAGTCTGTTTCTACTAATGAATGGCAGGCAAAAAGTAATCTTATTGGCGATCGCTTGAAAACTTTCCCACTATTTCAACAAGCAAAAACAGTCTTTGCCTACTTTAGTTTTCGTCAAGAAGCTGATTTATCCTCCCTATTTTTTGAACATAAAAACTGGGCTTTTCCTCGCTGTGTTGAAAAAACTTTAGTTTGGCATTTATGGCAGCCAGGAGAAACTTTAAATGTAGGTAAATATGGTATCAAAGAACCTTTAGCAACAGCAAAAGTAATTACGCCTTCGTCTGCCGACTTGATTTTAGTTCCTACCGTAGCTTGCGATCAACGAGGGTATCGTTTGGGTTACGGAGGCGGTTTTTACGATCGTTTATTAAGTCTCCCCCAGTGGGCAACTATTCCCACTATTGGTATAGTATTTGATTTTGCCTATGTTGACCGATTGCCAGTAGATACATGGGACATCAAACTGAATTTTATTTGTACTGAAACTTGTTTAAAATCTTTTGAATACTACTTATAAATATTACTAATTGTTAACTAGCTAGCGTTCAATACTAAGTGTTTTTTGTCTCTAATTAACAAACTAAATAATGAAGATATATTAAGCGCAAAACAATAAAATAAGTAATTATGCTCATAATTTTGATTAAACAATTAAGTTTCATTTAAGGTTTGTTAAGTATGCAAGAATAAATATTTAAAAAAAAGGCGACTTTTGTTAATGTATGAAAACCAGGAAAAGACAAATATTTAAAAATTTATTGCTACAAGTTTTAACAATTAAGTTATCTTAAAACTTAAAATCTGATGAAACACTTTCATGACGAATGGATTCAAGAATGGTGCGATCGCAACGGCTGGACGGATTTATTTCAAGAACGCTACAATCACTATTGGGCATTTCCTCCTAATGGCGTTATGCCAGAACCTATCCCCCAAAAGGTAATGAGAGTTATCAAGAGTGAAAAAGGTTTGAGTAGTAGCGAATATAAATGGTTAGCTTCTGCTGCTATTGTCAGCGTGCTGGCATTGTTTGCTAGCTACCTTGTTACCTCGCCGATGCCTTTAATGTTTGCCTTTGGGTTTGATGCTATTACCTTTGCTCGTATGGAGTGCGAAATTTAACTAGATTCATAGATCTTGCCAAACTTTGCCAAGTTAAGGTAGTTTGCGGTGAAAAAAATCTTTTAATTTGAGCTAAAGGTTTATTTCAAATAGTTTGCTTGCCTTGCGCTTTGATGCAGGGAAGGCTTGACTTTAGTGTGGACAAAGAAGACGATAAATAAGGATGCAGTTTTCACAAGCCAAAATTTTGGATGATTATGTCTGGCTGTGAAACAAAACGTTAGGGTGTTTAACAGTTAATATGTTTGATTTAAGTAATAATCGACCAGAAATAGCCGAACAAAAATGGCGATCGCAATTAGACATTTTTGTTAACGATTGTGAACAACAGCTTGCTGCTTTAGCCTGGGGACTACAAAGAGAATGGGCAGATACAAAAGAGGTTTTAGGTATTGATTTGAAACCTGAACCTCATTTTGTTGCTTGTTCTCAAGCAAGCCTTGAGAAACTAAATCAAAATACTAGAGGACAACTGCAAGAAATCTTGGGAATTGTTGATAATTACGATCAAGAAACAGAGGTTGTAATTGTTGTTATTGGCGAAGGGCAGGTAAAGTTAATTAACTTTCAACCTAATATTTCTCCACCAGATTCTTTTGCTGCTACAGATGGAGATATTGACAAGTTAATAGCAACATTAGAAACAGCTTTAGCCAAATATATTCAGTAGATTTTCAGTAGGTATTTAGCCATCGCCCAGTATTTATTCAATTAGCCACATCCCAGTTAAAACCTTTTTTAGTTAGAGTCCCATCAATAAACTTTTTTAAAGTGTCTGCCATAAGCTGTTGTTCACTAATGCGAGGATGACCAGGGGTTACTTGCTTCTGAATCAGCGAAAAAACACGATTATCGTGGTTTTCCTGGCGGTACTCGGCGATCGCTTCGGTTAAATATCCGTCCCATCGAGTATCATGATACATATTGGGAAACATACCCACAAAATAAGAATCTGGATATTTGGCTCGCAGATTAGCAATAAATTGTTTATAGTGTCCTTTCCAAGCTTCGCTAGATAAATTATTACCAATTGTTGCAGCATCGTTTTGACCCAGAGCAATCACTACCAAGTCAGGGGTGTATTGTTTAAAATCCCATAGAGGAGCGTCGCCAAGAGGCTTAATTCTGTTATAAAAAGCTTCTGTTCCTGTGCCGTTATTCCAAAAGCCAAAACCATTGACCAAAGATGCTCCTGATTGAGCTATCAAAGAAAGTTCTGCATCATAATCTCTTGCTAGTATGGAAGCATAACTATAATAAGCATTGGAAATAGGAATTAGATTTGTTTGAGGATCTTGAACTCCTGGAGGTTCATATTCCACCGCATGACCAGCAGAAATAGAATCGCCATAAACCTCTATCTTTTTATTAGAGTCTGGATTAGCAGTCAGTAGCTCACCGTCAATTGCTATGCTATGAAGCTTAAATTCTCCCGTTAGGTAATCAACTCGTTTAACCACAACGGCATTGTGAGTCTTGTTTTCTAATCCAGTAGCTATATCATAAACAACTGGTTGACCATTTTCTTGTCTTAGTTTAATAGTCGTAGGCTGAGAACTTCCGTCAAGATAAACATCAACATAATTTTCGCTGCCCCAATTATCTTCTGATAGCTCGATTTTTAAACTAGTACCAGTAAATTTAAACTCCAATGCTGTCCCTGGATAACTAAAGCCTGGTGCTTGAGGATTTTCCCAGTCTACTCTACCTGAGTAATTTAAATTACCGTTGTTTGGGCTGATTTTCTGGAGAGTAGAAGCATTTACTACTGCTGTTGGCCGATCGATCTCAGAAATAAAATTTTGATTTGATACTATTGCTAAACTTTGAGCAAATATTAACTCGAACATTTTTATTTTAGTTAAATATATTTAAATTAAATTTTAGATAAAACCAAGTAAGCAAGATATTTACGACTCATTACTCATTACTGAGACTATCTTCTAATTAATTTGTCCTATCTACTTACCTGCTGCAATTTGTCTAACCACGGTCAAGGCAGAATAGCTGACTCCTGCCGTCCCCTCTCCTGGATGGGTTGAATCTCCTACTAACCAAAGATGCTTAATAGGAGTACGGTTAGCAAAGCCAAATGGACCAAAATTAGCCAGACGCTGCCCCAATCCGCCAACAACACCTTTTTCTCTGGCGGTATAGTGAGCAAAGGTTCTGGGGGTTGCTGCTTCGGCGTGGAGAATATTTTCTGGAGTGAGTTGAAAATATTCTCCGAGGCGAGCGATCGCTTCTTCTGTATAATCTTGTTTAATACGGGCATAGTCTTTCTCCTCTGCTTGCCACCATAGATCGGCATCAGTAAATGAGGAGGCAATGATGGTTGCTTGCCCATCAGGTGCGCGTCCATCCCCAGGCTTGCTTACGGAAACAAAAAGAGAGTTATTTTCGCCAATTACTTCATCTTGGTTGTAAAGAAACTGTAGATGAGGAGAACAGTTTGGAGGAATTGCTTTTCGCTTAACTCCTAAATAAACTACAAATGCCCCTGATGGTTGGGGGAGTTTCTCCAACCGCCGTTGGTAATTGCCCAAGGATTTATCTGAAGTTAGCTTGACTAAATTCTGAGCAGTAACGTTTGCTACTACTTCGTCTGCCTCTTCGACCCAGGTTTCACCAGTCTTTTGATTGCGGACAGTTATCCCCGTCACTCGACCCGAAGTAGTATGCATTTGTTCAACGCTATGGCGCATCAATAACTTTCCCTGATATTTTTCTAACCCTGTCACTAGGCGATCGCTTAGTACTTGCATACTGCCCTGGAGATGGAACAGTCCTTGAGGTGCTTGGGAAACCGCTAAGGCTGTTGCTGCATATAACAAAGCGGTTTCATCTGTATCTACCTGAGAATAAAGTTTTAGCTGGAGATCGAGAAAAGTCTTTAGCCGTTTGTCGCCGTATAAGCCGTATAGCTTGAGGGCATCAGCCACAGTCATCAGAACAAAAGGTACGGTAATTAAAGTATCTGGTCTAACCGCCGAGACTAACTGCCATAAATCCCAAATATTGCGAGGAGGCAACACGGGATCTCTACCTTGAAATCGCCAGCTAGCCTTAAATAGTTTATTTAATAGATGCCAAAATGGTTTACTACCAGGAAATTGTCTTTGTCTCTCTGCTTGCCATTTAGCAGCGTCTCGCCAGACATTAATCGGTTCGGTTTCTCCTGGTAAAAATACAGCACAGGCAGGATCGCAGTAGGTAGTTTGAGGTAGCTCAATGTCCAACTCCTGAAAAATGCGGTGGTGTATGCCTCCAGGCTCTAACCCTGCCACCTGAGTTGCCCCCACCTCAAAAGTAAAGCCACGACGCTTAAAAGTAGAAGCACATCCACCTGGAACGATCGCCTGGTCATAAATAGTTACCTGATGACCATTTTTGGCTAACAATGCTCCTGTGGTCAAACCACCGATACCTGCACCCACAACTACCACACGAGATTTTTGCTTATTTTTTAAAGCGATCGCCATAAAATCAATTTAATTTATATTTCCTTTTAATTTTATCGCTTGTTCTCCGTTGAACCTTTGGTTAGTTATTAGTTTCTGGGGTTCGCAACTATAGCCGTACAAAGTTACGTTAGGACATATTTGGTTATCGGCTCGAAAGTAACAAGTAGCAAGTAGCAGCTAGCAATTTTATAAAACGTCCTAATCTTGATGCGTAATGCTATGGTACGTAAAAGAGCCAGTGTTAAATCTGTCATTGAACAGCTAAAACATTCTTTGTCAGATAAAACACTCGCGTCATAGTAAAACTAAGATTTCAAAGACACAAAATACTGGCTCTTTGTTTTGTCCGTCATAGCTGCTGCTCAAAATAAAGGCAACAGTAAAGAGAAAATTACTGCACCTAAAACCGTTGCTACAGGTAAGGTGATTACCCAAGCCAAAACTACAGACTTGATAGTTGACCAACGTACTTTTTGATTAGTAGAAATTAAACCAATGCCGATGACGCTACCAACTAAGGCATGGGAAGTAGAAACGGGTAAACCAATACGAGAGGCAAGTAAAATTGTAGTTGCAGTGGCAATTTCAGCGCAGAAACCAGTACTAGGTACTAGGGTAATAATATTTTCGCCGACAGTAGCTATCACCTTTTTTCCCTGTACGGCTAATCCTGCCACAATCCCTAAACCACCTAAGACGAGAATCCAAAGAGGAATTTCCAAACTGTTAATTGGGACTTCATTGGTATGGAAAATATAAACTATGGCTGCTAAAGGCGCGATCGCATTACCAACATCATTTGAACCATGAGCAAAAGCTACAAAACAGGCACTAAGCACCTGAAACTTACCCATGATTTTTTCTAAAACTGAAGTCTCAAACCACTGTTTTTGATATTCGTCAAGGCGATTCCAACCATATAAGGTAATTCCTGTAGTGGCTATCAAGCCAATACCCAAGCTAATAGTTTGCTCTGGCAGCACCAGATAATTAAAAATAGGTAGCTGTACAACAGTAGGCAAAACAATAACGCCAAAAATGCTAATTAAAGCTGCGCTCAACCAGGGAATCCATTCTTTTAACTGTTTTAGGGTATCTTCCCGCTCAAACAACCAGTAGCGCAACAGGCTGTACAAACCTGCTGCCACAATGGCACTAAGTACAGGGGTAACGATCCAACCCAAACAGATTAAGCCGATATTGCCCCAGGCGATCGCTTCTTTACCAATAGCTACCCAGCTAAATCCAGCGATCGCTCCTACTACTGCATGGGAAGAAGCCACGGGCAAACCTTTGCTGGTAGCAACCTGTAGCCAGATGCCACAGGAGAGCAATACCGCAATCATGCCGACTAAAAACGTCTGGGGAGTATCGACAAATAGACTAGGATTTGCCACCTTAGTAGCTAAAGTAGCCGATACTTGTTTACCAAATATTACCGCTCCTGTAAACTCTAAAATGCCAGCTATAACAATTGCTTGAGTTAGAGTAATAGCTTTTGAACCGACGGATGTTCCCATAGAGTTCGCCACATCATTAGCACCCAAATTCCAGGCGACATAAGCAGCAAGTAGGGATATTAAAATAAGAGCAACAATTATGGACAAAGGACTGTGAAATTTAATTTATTTAGTGGTTGAAAACTAGGATACTTGGTAAGAGATAAGAAGATATGATTTTAGGCGTTGCTGATTTGAAGTATGAAACTGCTAAGTAATCTGCTCGTAGCTATCAGCTATTAGCTATTAGCTATCAGCTTTTTAAATACTCGTTATCAAGTCAAAATTTTGAAAATCATACCTTGATTCAGCAACGCCTTAAAGTTATAGTCATTCCAATTAATTTCCTTATAATAGTTATGTACTAATTGTAAAGTTAAATCTTATTTGCTATTTGCTATCTACTACTTTTTTCAAAGATAGTCTGGCTGCTATTTAGAATGACTATACTTCATACCCAGCAAAATCATGAACACCATAAATATCTCCAAAGCGATCGCCCAGCAGGGTAATGTTAGTACTGAGGTCGCGCTACAACTCTTTGATGACTTAGATCCCGTAGACATAGAATTCATGATTGGTAAATGGAAGGGATCTGGTTTTCATACCAATCATCAGATGGATGGTTTATTAGAAGTTTTTAATTGGTACGGCAAAGAATTCATCTCAGCAGATAGCGTCCATCCTTTACTATTTTCTGATGGTAATAGTATTTTCAAGGTAGATCCAAATCCTACCATAATGAATCTTGGACTTAGTTTACCTATTCCTAGAAATGAGGCAATGAAACCTTTTTATATCCAGATGAATAAGATATTCAAAACTGAAGAGAGTAAAGCTAGAGTTCGCATGATGGAATATAGAGATAAAGTCAGCGCGACCATGATTTACGATTACTTGCCTATTAATGATGTTTTCAGAAAAGTAGATAATAATACCGTATTAGGATTGATGGATTTCAAAAGAATATCCCAACCATTCTTTTTTATCTTGAATCGAGTGTAGTAATTTCAATACCTTTGGATTAAGCATTAAGCACAATTAAAATAGTTATCAATTCCTAACTTTTCTAGTATTTATTATCTCCCTATTGCGCTTAGATATAAATAGGTCACTTTAGATATCAAAATTAGATTAAATTAAACATTGTAAAAAATGTATCAGCCCCTAGAATGCCGTCCAGATAGTTATTCCGAATGGTATCGACAAGGTAATCAGCTACGTTTAGAAGGCTATTATCAAGAAGCATTAACTAGCTATGAGCGCGCCATAAACTATAAACCTCTCGATTACTGGTCATGGTATCGCAAAGGCGCAGTTTTAGAGGCTTTGGGAGAATATTCTGAGGCGATCGCTTGTTATGATTATGCTACCAAGATAGAACCAAATAACTATTGGGCATGGTATGAACAAGGCTATATTTATTTTGTTGAACTAAACCAATACGATCAGGCGATCGCTTGCTTTACTAAAGCTCTAGCTGCTCATCCCCAGGATTACTGGGCAATTTACCGTATTGCCGAAGCTTGGCGTAAGTTAGAAGATTATGAACAGGCAATATCATATTACGATCGGGCTTTAGAGTTACGTCCGCAAGATTTTTGGTCTTTTTATCGCCGTGGAGAGGCACAGCAGCACTGGGGTAAATTAGAACTGGCTTTGCAAAGCTACGATCAAGCTTTGGATATTGAAGCTGATGATTACTGGACTTGGTATCAAAAAGGTAGGGTTTTACAGCAGAAGAAGCAATATCAGCAGGCTATTTATAATTACAATCAAGCTCTAGAACTCGACGATCGCTTCGATCCAGCTTGGTATCAGCTTGCTTGTTGCTATGCTCAACTGCATAATCATAATTGGGCAATCATGAGTTTAGAAAAAGCGATCGATCTTTATCCAAAAAAATATTTGCAGTTAGCTACTGACGATCTTATTTGGCAGGAATTCCATCGGCAAAAAGGATTTCAACTATTAATCATCAACAAAAGCGATCGCTATGGTTATTAATCTCAAGTTAGGAAAAGCTTTGAGGTAATACTAAATCTTATTCCAATAGGTTACTTAACTTTCAAGTAGTAAGTAGTGGTTAGTATGTAGTTCGTCGTTTTTTTACTACCAACGACGAACTACATACTACGAACTTATTATTGAAGATATTTTTTCTAATCGGATTTAGTATAAAGTTAGATAAAAACAAAAATTAATCAATAGGTTTACAGGAACTGCGATACCCTAGATCGGGTTGATTTATTAGATTTTTTTAAGATACTGTTTATGACATCCTCAATTGAAACTTCTAAACGCACTGTGCGCATCGGCACACGAAAAAGCCAGCTTGCTTTAGTGCAAACTTACTGGGTAAAAGCCGAGTTAGAAAAACATTTTCCCAATCTTGAATTTGAAGTCGAAAAAATGAGTACTCAAGGGGATAAAATTCTGGATGTTCCTTTGGCAAAAATCGGCGACAAAGGTTTGTTTACTAAAGAGCTAGAAACGGGAATGCTCAATAATCAAACGGATTTTGCGGTGCATTCCCTCAAGGATCTGCCGACTAATTTACCAGAAGGATTGATGCTAGGTTGTATAACTAAAAGAGAAGATCCTGCCGATGCTTTGGCAGTTAATGAAAAAAATAAGGATAAAAAGCTAGAAACTCTTCCTGCTGGTGCGGTAATTGGAACGTCTTCCCTCAGACGTTTGGCACAGCTACGACACAGCTATCCCCATTTAGAATTCAAGGATATTCGCGGCAATGTCAATACTCGTTTAGCCAAATTAGACGCGGGTGAGTATGACGGAATAATTTTGGCTGTAGCTGGTTTACAGCGATTAGATATGAGCGATCGCATTCACCAAATTATTTCTCCTGAAATTTCGCTTCATGCAGTGGGACAAGGTGCATTGGGTATTGAATGTCGTGCAGGCGATGAAGAAATTTTGAAGATCTTAAAAGTATTAGAAGATGCCGACAGTTGCGATCGCGCTTTGGCAGAAAGATCGTTTTTAAGAGAGCTAGAAGGCGGTTGCCAAGTGCCAATCGGCGTTAATACTAGCATTGAAAATAATAATTTAACTATCAAAGGAATGGTAGCTAGTCTAGATGGATTGAGACTGATTAAAGACACCGTAAGCGGTGAGCGTCACAATTGCGAGCAACTGGGCAAAGATTTGGCAGCTAAATTGCGGGAACAAGGAGCAGGTGATATACTGGCGGAAATTTTTGCTGAAGTTGGGCGAGGTTAAATCAGCCTAACAACAAAAATTTAATCTTCCTTTGACTCTATCGGAATTATCGAGTATCACTTAAGTTGTCTAGTAATTTTTTTGGTATTAATTTATGAATATTAAAACTATCGCCATTCCCATGTTTGTTGCTCTATCTCTTTTATTTGGAGCCTGTGCAGACAAAACAGAAACCCCTAATGGGGTAGACGGTGCAGCAAATGACGCTGGAGGTGCCGTTAATGATGCTGGAAATGCCACTGGCGATGCTGTAAACGACGCTGGAAATGCCACTGGCGATGCTGTAAACAATGCTGGTGATGCTGCTGGAGATGCTGTAAACGACGCTGGTGATGCCACTGGCGATGCCGTAAACGATGCTGGAGGTGCCATGAAAGATGGTGCAAATGACGCTGGAGATGCTATGAATGATACTGGAGATGCCATGAAAGATAAAGCTGGCGGTGCCATGCAAGATACTGGCGGTGCTATGAAAGATACTGGAGATTCTATGAAAAATGATGGCGCAAATTAAAGTACGAGGGATGCTAGTAATGCTATCAAAGATTTCAAGAACAAAGTTCCTCGAAGCAAAAAGCAAATAAATTTTAATTGTCTAGTAATTTTTAGTTGATTTTAAGCAATCTGACCATCTAACTGATATTATTTCCATATCAAGATAATAGGTATCGACTAGCTAAGGCTATCGATGCCTATTTTTTATCTTGTAGCTCTAGATTATATCTACCAGATTATTTAATAACCTAATATGACATTGCCAACTGATATTTTCTTTTATGCCAAATGGTCAGGCGTTGCGACTATTGTTTGCCTTCTGATAGCAATTGTATCTTTTGTCGTCAAGTGGGGGTTTCGCTTTCGTCTTGTAGGTGTTACCAGCTTTATGGGAGTTCTCACAACTGGAATATTTGCCCTGGGTTTAGGTTTATTTCCCCATGCAGACATTCCTGGTGCAGCACGCTATTCCTTAATTTACGATAATGGGGCAAATCAAGCCGTAGTAGCCGTAGCCCCAGATATAGAGAAATCCGCCATTGAACCGACCTTGCTTCAGGCAGCCTCAGATCTATATTCTTATGGTAGGACTGGCGCAAATGGCAATAACCAGTTTACGATCAAATTGAGAACTGTTTTACATCCTCAGACGGGTGTTTCTCAACCTCTGTTTTTAGGCGAAGCAAAGCGATCGCTAATTACTAGAGAAGACAAAGATATTGAAATTAACGTGTTCTCTCAAAATATAAATAAGCTACCGACAGCTAAAAATACTTAATTGAAGCAGACATGAGCAAAACCGCAGCAGCAAATAAAACAGCAATTAGCTATACTCCTTTAGCCATCTCTCCTGCACGGGTGCTGCGAGGTGAACATTGTTTGGCAAACTCAGGTCAAGAAATTGCCAAATTGGGCGTGCGTCCTTTGCTGGTAGGCGGTAATAATACCCTGAAGACTATCAAGCCTTTTCTAGAGCCTATACTGAAGGCTGAGAAACTAATTAGCCAATCTGCCAGCTACAGTCCAGATTGTGCTGAGTCCTCACTGATCAAATTAGAAAATCTAGCCACAAAACATCAGGCGGATCTAGTTATTGGTGTTGGCGGTGGCAAAGCCTTAGATACGGCAAAATTATTAGCTCATCAGTGTAATTTACCGATAGTTACTATCCCCACTTCGGGAGCTACCTGTGCAGCCTGGACGGCTTTATCAAATATTTATTCTGAAGCGGGAGCGTTTGAGTATGATGTAACTCTTAGCCGTTGTCCTGAGCTTTTGATTCTAGATTATAGTTTGGTGCGTACTGCTCCTCAAAGAACTTTGGTTGCAGGCATTGGCGATGCGATCGCCAAATGGTATGAGGCTTCAGTTAGTAGTGGAGAATCTTCCGCTACTCTGTTAATTTCAGCGGTACAGCAGGCGCGAATTTTGCGGGATATATTATTCCAAAAATCGGCGATCGCTTTACAAAAACCTGATAGTAATGAATGGCGCGAGGTAGTTGACGCTACAGTCTTACTGGCAGGGGTAATCGGCGGTCTTGGGGGAGCAGAATGTCGAACTGTAGCTGCTCACGCGGTTCATAATGGCTTGACTCATCTTCTAGAAGCTCACGATGTACTGCATGGAGAAAAGGTAGCCTACGGTATTCTAGTTCAGTTACGCTTAGAAGAAATGGTGCAGGGTAATCTTTTAGCAGCATCATCTAGGCAACAGCTAATTAAGTTTTATACCGAAATTGGTCTGCCCAAAACTTTAGAAGATTTAGGATTAAGTAATGTTAGTTTGGCTCAACTACGCAAAGTAGCAATTATCGCCACTCAGCCTCGATCGGATATTCATCGCTTACCTTTTAGCGTATCTGCTGAACACTTAATAGCAGCAATGGTTTCAACTACGGTAGAAACTACTAAAGCTACAAGGTAAGAACATTGAACATTAAGCATCGAAGCATTGAACTTTCGGTTTTAAACAAATGATAATTGATAAATGAAATGACCGTATCTCATCCCGTAGATTTTCAAGACGCTTTTGACATTATCGTCGTCGGCGGTGGACATTCAGGCTGTGAAGCTGCCTTAGCAGCAGCCAGGTTAGGCTGTCGTACTTTAATGTTAACTCTTAACTTAGATAGAATTGCCTGGCAACCCTGCAATCCTGCGGTTGGTGGTCCTGCAAAGTCTCAGTTAACCCATGAGATTGATGCTCTGGGAGGAGAAATCGGCAAGGTCAGCGATCGCACTTATCTGCAAAAAAGGGTGCTTAACGCTTCTCGTGGTCCTGCGGTCTGGGCATTACGGGCGCAAACCGACAAGCGCGAATATGCTGCGGTAATGAAGCAAATCGTTGAGAATCAAGAGAACTTAAACATTCGCGAAAGTACGGTTACCGATCTAATACTGGGTAAAAACGATGAAATAATTGGAGTTGAGACTTACTTTGGTACTTGTTTTGCTGCTAAAGCCGTAATTCTCACTACAGGAACGTTTTTAGGCGGAAAAATTTGGGTGGGCAATAAATCCATGGACGCAGGACGTTCGGGGGAGTTTGCCGTTACAGGTCTAACCGAAACCTTGAATCAGTTGGGTTTTGAAACCAGCAGACTAAAAACTGGAACTCCCGCCAGGGTTGATCGGCGATCGGTAGACTATGGCAAAATGCAGGCACAGCCAGGAGATGAGATAGTGCGCTGGTTTAGTTTTGACCCCACAGCCTGGGTAAAAAGAGAGCAAATGAACTGCTATCTAACTCGTACCACCGCCGAAACTCATAAAATCATTCGCGATAATTTGCATCTGTCTCCTGTGTATGGTGGTTGGGTAGATGCGAAAGGCCCTCGTTACTGTCCTAGTATCGAAGATAAAATTGTTCGTTTTGCCGATAAAGAAAGCCATCAGATTTTTATTGAGCCAGAAGGCAGAGATATTCCTGAACTATATATCCAAGGATTTTCTACAGGATTGCCCGAAAAATTGCAGTTAGCAATGCTTAGAACTCTACCAGGACTGGAAAACTGCGCCATGCTACGTCCTGCCTATGCGGTGGAGTATGACTTTTTGCCCGCTACTCAGTGTTATCCTACCTTGATGACCAAAAAAGTTGAGGGGTTATTTAGCGCAGGGCAAATAAACGGTACAACGGGCTATGAAGAAGCAGCAGCACAGGGTTTGGTTGCGGGTATTAACGCCGTTAAATTTATTAGAGGTGAACCAGAGGTAATTTTCTCTAGGGAACAAAGTTACCTGGGGACGCTGATTGACGATTTGTGTACTAAAGATCTGCGTGAACCCTATCGGATGTTAACTAGTCGTTCAGAATATCGTCTGATTTTGCGTTCTGATAATGCCGATCGCCGTTTAACTCCCTTGGGTAGAGAAATAGGCTTAATCGATGATCGCCGTTGGCAGCTATATGCCGACAAACAAGAAAAAATTACAGCCGAAAAAGCAAGGCTAGAAGCTACTCGCATTAAAGAACAAGATACAGTAGGAATGGCGATCGCCAGCGAAACTCAGCAAAATATCAAAGGATCGATTACTCTAGCTGAGTTGTTGCGCCGTCCCAAGTTTCATTATGCTGATTTGCAAAACTATGGGCTGGATAATGCTGAATTAAATATAGCCGAGACAGAAGGGGCAGAAATTGACATTAAATATTCTGGCTATATCAAACGTCAACAAACCCAAATCGAACAAATTAGCCGTCATACCCAGCGCAGATTACCCCAAGATTTAGACTATCTCACGGTGGAAACTCTACGGATAGAGGCAAGAGAAAAACTCAATCAGGTCAAGCCTTTGACCATTGGTCAGGCAACCCGCATTGGTGGAGTCAATCCAGCGGATGTCAATGCTTTGTTGGTTTATCTCGAAATGCGATCGCCACGTCATGATAAAGCTTTAGCTAAGTAGCTGGAAAAAATTAAATTCTTGGTGAAATTAGATTTTTTTCTTAACTAGGCTTCTAACTAATGCTAAATCCGATTGATAACACGGCGATTGAACAAGAGTCACAAACCTTCGCGTCCCTCACCGTCAAAGCACTCTTTGCTTAAAATAGCTATAGCTCTTCTAACCTCTAACCTTAAAGTTTTCTATCCGAACAGATTTTAGTATCGTTTAGCTGCGTAATCTCAGATAGTTAAAGAAAAAATATTGATAAATTTGATCGCATTACCTGAATTTTGGGGAACTATAGAATTGAGATTAGCTTAATTTAATTTGAGATCGCAACATAGGTTTTTTATCAATATTTGATAAGAAGCAACTACACCTAAAATATTTACTAAAAAATCCTTATTTCAACCGCAATAGCGTTGAGCAGCATTTTGTTAGTAAACTGCGATTACTTTATACGAGGAAGTTTATAATGACGACTGCCAAAACTGGAGCTGGTCATACTCGGACTCATATTCAACACTTTACGGCTACTAAACAAATTGAACTTTTTGAGTCTCTCAAAGAATCTCGGTTTAGTGGTCAGTTAGTCATCTCCGATACTCAAAATCGCGCTTGGGTATTTTATCTATATTTAGGGCGTATTGTATACGCTAGCGGCGGAATACACCCCGTTAGAAGATGGAGAAGACACGTTGTTGCTTATTGTCCAGAAAGATTAGCTCATGTCGATGAAATTCAGTTAGCTTTGGCTAATATTGCTCAAGAAGAATCAAGAATCTCTTGGGAGTATCAGCTTTTATCGGTTTGGATCGACCAAAACAAAATTAGTCGCGATCAGGCTACCAAAGCAATTACGGCTACGGTAATTGAAATTTTGTTTGATGTAACCCAAGCAATGAATGTGACTTGTGAATCAATCAAAGACAATTTACTAACCACTAGGTTGATTTTGATTGATGCCGAACAAGTTATCAAAGAAGCAAACAAGCTGTATTCAGCTTGGCAAGATGCTAAAGTAGCCGATCGCTCTCCTGATATGGCTCCAATCATTCGTCAGCCAGAAGCTTTACAGAAAAGAACTTCTGCCCAAATTTATCAAAATCTGACTCAACTGTTAGATGGTCAACAAACTCTGCGGGATCTAAGTGTGCGGATGAAGCGAGACGTAGTTACCGTAACGCGCTCTTTACTGCCATATATTCAGCTAGGTCTAGTACAGCTAGGTGAAGTTGGCGATATTGCGCCTCCCGTATCTGCGCCAGTTGCCCAAAAACTATTTAAAACCAAGACTCCTCGTCGTGTAACCATTGCCTGTATTGATGACAGTCCAGTTATCTGTCAAACAATGGAGAGCATTATCACCGAAGCTGGATATCAATTTGTGCAGGAAATGGATGGCTTAAGAGCGATCGCGGTTTTGCTCAGTCGTAAACCAGATTTGATTTTTTTAGATCTAGTCATGCCTAATACTAACGGCTATGAAATTTGTTCTCAGCTACGCAAACTGTCTTTTTTTAAAAGCACTCCCATCGTCATTCTTACAGGTAATGATGGCATTGTCGATCGAGTTAGAGCCAAAATGGTAGGCTCAACTGACTTTTTGACTAAACCTGCTCAACCAGAACAGGTTTTAGAAACTATTAATAAATATGTAGTTCAAAAGAAAAGTTAAGCGAACAATATTTCTTTAGCAAGAAACTTACTGTGTGGCAAGAGAAAATATTAAGCAGTTTTTACTTATTGTTAATTTGATTCTCTTAAAGGGAACTATATGTATTGTCCACAAAAAATATAATCTGTTTAATTTAAAAGTATGAAACGACAACCGCTAACAATTCAGCACAATTATCAATAACTGGGAATAACAATTATTATGGGATATACATTGATTGTTGATGACTCGGCTACGGAGAGGTCAATTATTACAGGGTGTTTAAAAGAAGTTGGAATCAATATATCCGTTGCTTTGAGTGGAGAAGAGGCATTAGAAAAAATTGAGCAAAATTGTCCTGATTTAATTGTCTTAGATATCGTTTTACCAGGACGTAGCGGTTTTGAAATTTGTCGCCAACTCAAAACTTCGGCAAATACCAGTAAAATACCGATTATTCTTTGTTCTACAAAGGGTACAGAAATGGATAAATTTTGGGGCAAAAAGCAGGGTGCTGATGCTTATATTCCTAAACCAATAGATCAAGAAGAATTGATTCGTACAGTGAAAAACTTAATTTCTTAAAGGCGTTTTTCTCTAGCAAAACCAAGGTAAAAAAATACTTAATAATTTATAGTTGTGTCTGATTTATTTTCTAAAGTCAGCTTATCAAATTCTCCTAAGCAGCTTGCAAGCAAAAGCAAAGAAGAACAGTTTTTAAGATTTTGTCTTCATTCAGATACTCAAGTAATGCTACCAATTAGGCAGATTACAGAAATTTTGAAAATTCAGCTTGGTCAGATTGTAGCAATTCCCCATCTGCCAGCTTGGGTTATGGGTGTTTATAACTGGCGAGGAGATATTCTTTGGATGGTGGATTTAGGACGCTTAATTGGTCTTGAGTCTGAGTATCAACAAGAATTAAATCTTTCTAATCATCCAGTAATTGTTCTATCTCCTAACAAAGAAAAAACTAAAGCTGAGCCTGAAAATAATATTCATCTTGGCTTAGTTATTGACTCTGTAGAAGATATAGAAATGTGCGATATCGAGGCGATTCAATCAGCCTCAAGTTCAATAACAACCAGGCAAATTCAACCTTTTTTACAAGGATATTGGTTAAGACAAGGAGACATAGTTTTAGTTTTAGATGGAAAAACAATTATTACAGCGATGCCCCAAACTAGATCTAATTAATATATTTAACATAATATTTTTACCAATATAAAGACTTTAAAATTCATTCATCCTATTTAAAACTTTTATCTTTTTATACAGCCAGAAATTTACTTATTGCTAATTTTAGTTTTTATGAATAATTCGACTCAATTTAAACATCAAGAACATAGTCAATTGCCAATAAATTCTGGCTGGCTGCGCCGACTCTATCATTTACCAATTAATCGCAAAACTGCATTAATTCCTTGGTTTAGCTTTGGAGGATTAATTATGGTTATTGGTGCAGGCGGACTATGGCTCAATGAAACTTTAAAGAACCAATTAATAGAGCAAGTAGATGCAAACATAGCTGTAAAAAATCAAGTAATTGAAATTATTTTGGCTAATGAGGTGGCTGACAACAAATTACCAGTATTAGAAAAAACGGTGATTGCTTTGACAAGACAACAGGGTTACAGTGCAGTTTATTTGCGCCAGCCGAGCGGAGATTTTACTTTATCTGCATCCTCTGGTACTACTATTAACAATCAAAAAATTTTAGATTTAGCGATCGCCAGCAACGGCAAAATAGTCAATCAAATAGGGACAATTGAAGGCAATAAGTATGCTTTGGCAGCAAAAACGATCGCCGATAATACTGGACAACCTTTAGGAATTTTAGTCTCTGGCAATTCTCTAAGCTTAATTCACGGCGTACTCAAAAGTAGCTTACTGGCACAGTCAATTTTAGCAATTATTGTTTTAATGGCAATCATCGCTTTGAGTAAAATTCTCAGTAAAGCGATCGCCGAGCCAATTCAAAATCTGCAAAGAGTAGCTCAAGATTTCTCTGAGGGCAATTTTGCAGTTAGGGCTGCGGTTGATTCGACTGATGAAGTGGGCTTATTAGGCAGTACATTTAATCTTTTGGCAGATTCAATTCAAATTAATGAAGCTCGCCTCAAGCAGGATGCCGAACGTTCTAGTTTACTTAAAGAAATTGCCTGGGATATCTCCCAAGCCAAAGATGTCTCAGAAATTTTGCAAGTTACAGTAGAAAGCAGTAAAGGGGTTCTCAAGGCAGATCGCGTTATTTATCATCGTTTTGATGCCCAGTGGCAGGGCAAAATAATAGCAGAAGCAGTAGACGAAAAATATCCTGTAGCTCTGAATGCGGAGATTAACGATCCTTGTTTTGCCCAAGGTTACGCCGAAAAATATCAGCAGGGAGAAGTAAAGGCGATCGCCAATATTTATCAAGCAGATTTAAATGAGTGTCACCTCAAGATGTTAGAACCTTTTGCCGTCATTGCCAGCTTAGTTACTCCCGTGATAATTGACAATAAATTAGCTGGTTTACTGATTGCTCACCAATGCGATCAGCCTAGAGCTTGGCAAAAGTACGAAATTACTCTGCTAAGCGAGATCGCCTCTCAGGTAGGCAATACTTTAGAAAAAGTAGAGCTGCTAGAAAAGCAAAAGCTAGCCGAGCAAAAAGAAAGAGCTGCTAGGGAAACTTTGCAACGCCGAGCCTTTGAGTTACTAATGGAGGTAGACCCCGTTAGTCAGGGAGATTTAACCGTACAGGTAAAGGTACAGGAAGATGAAATCGGTACAATTGGGGACTCTTATAACGCGACGATTGAAAGTCTGAGGAAGCTAGTAGCACAAGTACAAACTGCTGCCACACAAGTAACAACTACAACCAGCGACAAAGATATCTCAATTCAAGAACTTTCTACAGACGCATCGGTACAAACCCAAGAAATTAATTCAGCTTTGAAGCGGATTCAGCTAATTACTGATTCAATTCAGGCTGTAGCCAGTAATGCCAAAGCAGCAGAAGCAGCAGTATTCAAAGCCTCCCAGACGGTAAAGGCTGGGGATGATGCCATGAATCTGACTGTGGCAGGTTTCCAAGAAATTAGAGACACCGTTGCCGAAACTGCCAAAAAGGTAAAACGTTTAGGAGAGTCATCCCAGAAAATTTCTAAGGTAGTCACCGTAATTAGTAATTTTGCCGATCAAACTAACCTGTTGGCTTTAAATGCTTCGATTGAGGCTGCTCACGCAGGAGAGGAAGGAAGAGGCTTTGCGGTAGTTGCCGATGAGGTGCGATCGCTGGCTCGTCAATCAGCAGCAGCAACGGCAGAAATTGAGGCTCTGGTGGCAGAGATTCAGGCAGAAACAAATGAAGTGGTAGCAGCTATGGAATCTGGCACAGAACAGGTAGTTGCAGGTACAAAACTAGTGGATAAAACCCGTCACTCCCTAACTGAAATTGCCGATGTGAGCCAAGAAATTAATCAGTTGGTGGGACAAATTGCCTCGGCTACAGTGGAACAGTCTCAAGACTCCAAACTAGTTAGTCAAACCATGATGCAGGTTGCCACCATCTCTAATAAAACCGCTTCCGAAGCGATCGCCGTGTCTGCCTCTTTTAAAGACTTGTTAAACGTAGCCCAACAGCTACAAAGCAGCGTCGCTAAATTTAAAGTTAGCTAACTACTACCTACTACCTACTACTACTACCTACTACCTTGCTCCATGACCAACCCTAGCTCCTCAGAATTATCTTCCCTGCCCAATTCTGTATCCTGGTGGCAGCAAAAAAGCATTCGGTTTAAAATTATCGTTTTAGCGATCGCCATTGGCACAATTCCCACGGTGGCTTTAGGTTTAGTTGCTTATCATTTTGCTGCTCGTTCGGTTAATCAAGAGACGACTCTCAAAAAAGCTTTGATAGGAGATTTGCCAAACAGTGACATGGTTTTTGCCTCTAAAAGAGAATTGCGCTTGGTTTTCTTATTGGGTACGGGAATCATTGCCCTAGGAGTTGGCGCGATCGCCTATACTTTAGCTAATCGACTGCTGCGTCCCATTCTCTTGGCTGCTAATGCTGTACAAAAAATTGGTCAGGGTAACTTTGATGTCAGTCTTCAGATCGCAGGCACAGATGAAATTACTCGCTTAGGTGAGAACATTAACCGTATGTCAAGCCAGTTACTTGACTTTGTGCAAGCTCAAACCTTAATTGCTCAACAATCAGAAACGATTAAAAATGCGATCTTAGAGTTTGCTGCTGCTGTCGATCAAAGAGAAATATTAGAGATTGCTGTGGCACAAAGTTACAAAATTCTACCTGCAAATCGGGTTATTTACTATCAGTTTGAGAGTAGTACAGCAGGTAAAGTTGTTGCCGAGTCTGTTTCTCAAGGGTTTGCCGTTACTCAAAATACTGAGATTTTAAACCCTAATTTAGTTGCTGCTTATTTTGATAAACATTACCAGGGCGATAGTCAAATTGAAATTATTAATGATCTTACTCAGACAGATCGGGATCATCGAAATACATTAGAGTCTTTGCAGGTAAAAGCGAGTTTAATTGCTCCTGTAATAGTAGAAAACGAGCTACACGGCTTGCTAATTGCTCATCAATGCTCTGCTCAACGTCCTTGGCTTAATGAAGAGATCGACTTTATTACTCAAATCGCCGATCAAATTAGTTTTGCCATGACTCGTCTAGAATTCTTGGAACAGCAAAAATCGGCAGAAAATCGGCAGAAAGCAGCAAAAGAAGCAATTCAAAGTCGAGCTTTAAGTCTATTACAGGAGGTATCTGAAGTATCCGAAGGTAATTTAACCATTCGTGCCAAAGTTACCGAGGACGAAATTGGCACAATTGCTGATTCCTATAACTCAACTATTGAAAGCCTCCAAAAATTAGTCAACCAAACTAAAATCGCAGCAGTAGAGGTGCAAAGCAATACTTTAACTAACGATGTTGCAGTGCAAAAGTTGGCGCAAGAAGCCATTACCCAAGCATCAGAAATTGGTCAGATGTTGGAGCAAATAAAGGCAATGGAGCAATCAAGTAATCAGGTATTACTCAATGCTTCTCAAGCAGAAAATTTTGTCAAACAAGCTAACTTAACTATAGACAATAGCGACAAGGCAATGAACCAGACAGCAGCCGAAATCAATGCTATTAAAACTACGGTTACCGAAACTGCTACCAAAGCTCAAAAACTGGGGGAATCTTCCCAAGAAATTTCCCAAGCAGTTAATCTCATTAGTCGTTTTGCTGCTCAAACTCACCTGTTGGCACTCAAGGCTTCCATTGAAGCAGCTAGGGCAGGGGAACAGGGTAAAGGTTTTGCTGTAATTGCCGATGAAGTCCGTTCTCTAGCAACTCAATCAGCACAAGCAACGGCAGAAATTGAGACTCTGGTAAGTAAAATTCAGCTAGAAACCAACGTTTTAGTAGAGTCAATGAACCAAGGTACGGCTCAGATTGCAGTGGGTAACGAACTAGTGCAGCAAACTCGCCATAGTCTAAAGGAAGTAACTCAGGTTGGTAACGAAATTAATAAACTGGTTGGCTTAATTACTCAAGCAGCAAATCTGCAATCAACAACCTCTGCCCAAGTAAGTAAAGGGATGGTTAATGTAGCTGCGATCGCCGAAAATAATTCTCAATCGGCTACTCAAGTATCTACTTCGATCAAACAGTTATCAAGCGTAGCCGAAAAACTCCAGTCAGACATTGGCAAATTTAAGACTTAAGTTTTCTCCCTTTTAATAAATTGCATAAAAGTTTGTAGTTTATGGTTAGTCGTTTGTAGTTAAAGAAAAGTACCTACTTGAAGATTCAGTATCATGTCACTCAACCCCGATATTCGCGACCAAGCATATCAATTTTTCATCGAAGAAGCTCAAGAACTATTACAAGTACTAGAAACAGGTCTACTTGACCTCCGCGAGAACCATAGTACCCCAAAAGTTCATGAGTTGATGCGGGCTGCTCACTCCATCAAAGGTGGTGCAGCCAGTGTTGAGTTAGGGGCGATTGAATTATTGGCTCATCGATTAGAGGATTTTTTCAAGGCTCTTTATAGCGATCGCGTTGATTTTGATGGAGAATTAGAAAGTCTACTGTTACAGGGATATGATTGTCTGCGTAATCCCCTCACCGAACAAATTGAGACAGGAACTTTTGACGAAGAAGCAGCATTACTAAAGGCTGAACCAGTATTTACTGCTTTAGAAATCCGTTTGGCAGATGCTCTGAAAAATGCTGATAATTATATGCCCAGTTCTAGCGATCTAGGAGTAGATATTGTCTCTTCGATTTTTGAAGTGGATGTTGTTCAGGCTTTGGAACACTTACAAACCGTTGCAGCTAATCCCGCTAATTATAATTTAGAAGAGGAATTACAGGGACAGCTAGATATGTTTGCTGGTTTTGCGGAGTTGTTTAACCTGCCAGGCTTTAGCGATATTGTGCAAACGTCCCAAACAGCTTTGGGGCAAAATAGCGATCGCATTTTAGAGATAATTCAGGCAACAGTCGCTGACTGTACTTTAGCAAAAGATCTGGTCTTAGCGGGCGATCGCGAACAAGGTGGAGAAGTTTCTTCTACTTTAAAAGAATTAGCTCAAGCTTACTCAGAAGAATCGGTTTCTAGCAATTTTGAAACTGGAATGGCTTTTGAAGAATTGGTCACAGAAGATCCAGATAATTTATGGTCATCCGAACCAGTTTTAGATCCTTTAACAGATGATATTAATATATTTGCCGATCTTGCCGATGATCGACTAATAGAAGAAGTCGCTGAGACTTTCGACTCAGCCGATGACACCATCAATGATATTTTTGGGATGATTCCCGATGATGAACTTGTAGAAGAAGTCACTGCCGAAAGTTTAGAGTCAGCCGAGGAAAGTATTAACGACATCTTTGGTATTGTTCCCGAAGATGAATCAACGGTAGAAGAATTGGCTCAACCGATAGAATCAGGCGATACAGATATTAGTGATATTTTTGGTGCAATTCCTGATGATGAATCGACGATAGAGGAATTTGCTGAGGCTACGAAGTTAGATGATGAAAGTATTAGTGATATCTTTGGTAAAATTGCTGATGAACAGCCTGTAGAAGAAGCTGTTGGGGAAATTACCGAGTCAGTCAATGTAGATATTGACGATATCTTTGGCACAATTGCTGATGAACAACCTTTAGAAGAAGTTGCAGAGGATTTAGTAGCTCAAAATAACTTTTCTCCAGCAGAAAATATAGAAACAGCAGTTGAATCAATTGAACAGCTATTTGCCAGTCTTCCTACTATAGAAAGTCAACCGTCTTCTTTATCTTTACCTACTAAAACTACTTCTGCTCAAGAATCAAAACCAGCAGAATTAGAAGCTGCCAAACCCCAGGTACAAGCTACTCCCAAACTATCTGTTCGAGTCGAACTAGATCGCTTGGAAAAAATGAATAACCTAGTCGGTGAATTGACTATTAATCGTAATGGTCTATCGCTACAAAACCAACAGCTACAGGAGAATGTAGCCGAACTAGGACAGAAATTTTCTCGCTTTCGAGAAGTTACTAAAAAACTGCGAGAAATTGCCGACCAAATAATTTTAGAACAACGCTCTAATACTTTACGCAGTTGGGCAACTCCAGTATCAACCTCAAATCTTTCAGCTTATGCAGCAGAATTTGATTCTTTAGAAATGGACAGCTACAGTACCCTCTATTCTTCTTTACAAGAGGTACTTGAAGAAGTAGTGCAGCTAGAAGAAAGCGTCGATGATATAACTATTTTTGCCAAGCAGAGCGATCGCACTATCAATAGCCAGCGTCAAATGCTAAGTCAAATGCGTGATGAGTTGATGTGGGTGAGGATGCTGCCTCTAGATCAAATATTGCAGCGTTTCCCTCGCACTATAAGAGATTTGTCCAGTAAATATCACAAGCCAGTCGATCTGAAAATGACTGGGACTGGAGTATTAGTAGACAAAGCAGTACTAGAAAAATTAGCCGATCCTTTGCTGCATTTATTGCGTAATGGTTTCGATCACGGTATCGAACAACCTGATATTCGTGCAGGAAAAGGTAAGCCTGCACGAGGCTCAATTGAAATTCAGGCTTACTATCAGGGAAATCAAACTGTAATTGAAGTTAAGGATGATGGTAAAGGTTTAGATTTAGAAAAAATTAAACAAAAGGGAATTGAGCAGGGTTTGATTTCGGCGACTGAAGCAGCAATAGCAACTAAAGAAAGACTGTTCGACCTAATTTTTGAACCTGGATTTTCTACCGCTAGTAAAGTCAGCGAACTTTCTGGTAGAGGTGTCGGCATGAATATAGTGCGATCGCAAATTGAAACCTTGAAAGGCAAGATTGCCGTTGCTTCGATACCTGGACAAGGTTCTACCTTTACTCTGCGTTTACCGCTGACTCTAACCATCGCCAAACTATTAGTTTGCTCTCTTGGTTTAACTGCTTTTGCTATAGCTTCTGATAGCATCGAAGAAATTATCATTCCCACTCACCAACAAATTAAAGTTTCTAATCAGCAAAAGTTTCTTTCTTTAAATAGCAAACTAATTCCGATTTACTCCCTTGCAGAAGTGCTGCAATACAACTGCCCAATACCTGATAAGAATTCTAACAGCAAAGCTTTCAAAACCATTGCTCCTCCAGAAGATTGGTTAGCACCACTACTTCTGTTACGACGAGGACAACAGCTATTTGCTTTAGAAGTTGTTAGCTTACTTAGTGAACAAGAGTTAGTGATTAAACCTTACGGAAAAGCGATCGCAGCACCAGCTTATACTTATGGCTGTACTATCTTAGGTGATGGTAGTCTGATTCCTGCTTTTGATGGCACAGCTTTAATTAGTATGATCTTGGGCGAAGAAATGACCTCTGTTGCCTCTACAGCAACTTTCATACCAGAAGCAGATTTATTTTTAGAGTCAACGGAGTCTATAGTAACTGAAGAAATTAGTACCGCTAATGAAAATTTAATTGAACAAGCTGTAGTTCTTAACAAATCTACATCTTTAAAAACAATCATGATTGTCGATGACTCGACAGCTTTAAGACGCACCATGGCTTTAACTTTAGAAAAGCAAGGTTATCGAGTTGTGCAAAAAAAAGATGGTAAGGATGGACTAGAAGGATTTAGACAAAACCCTGACCTTGATTTAATTATTTGTGATGTCGAAATGCCGACCATGAACGGCTTTGAGTTTTTAGGAATGCGTCGTCGAGATTCAGATCTATCCAAAATTCCTACCTTTATGTTGACTTCTCGTAGTGGCGCAAAACATCGCAATTTAGCGATGCAGCTAGGTGCTGACGGATATTTTACTAAACCTTATGTAGAACAAGAATTTGTCGCCGAAATCAAAAAAATCCTCGAAGGCAAAACATATACAAGTCCTCCTACAATTTTCCCTACAAAGACAGAAACTATTTTAGTTATAGATGACTCTTCGGCTTTAAGACGTACTTTAGCACTGAGCCTAGAAAGAAAAGGATACAGAGTTTTACAGGGAAGAGATGGACTTGAAGGTTTAGAATTACTCCGCAATAATTTACAAACTAATTTAGTGATCTGCGATGTAGAAATGCCTAACATGAATGGCTTTGAATTTTTGACCGCTTGCCGAGAAGAATCACAATTAACTGATATTTCCGTCGTTATGCTTAGTTCTCGTAGTGGCGAAAAACATCAATCATTAGCCACCAGTTTAGGAGCAAAACACTACTTCACTAAACCCTATGTCGAAGATAGATTTCTCTCAGAAATAGACAAACTGATTCAGCACTATAGCAACCAAAACTAACCGTAACTAAAAAGCCAAAACTGTACAAGGTATGCCTTGTCTCTTTTGTACGGGCGAACGACCGTTCGCCCCTAACTACTAACTACTAACTACTAACTACTAACTACTAACTACTAACTACTAACAATGAGCAATCTGACAATTGATTTAAACAGCCCGAAAATCTTAGCCAATCAAAATTCATTAATTAAACTTTTAGTATTTCCCATAGGCAAACTGACCTTAGCTTTGCCTATCTTGCAGGTGCAAAAAGTTGTTAAACATAATCCTACTCATGGTAGTGGGCTGAGTCATGTTAATTTAGCTCACATAGCAGAACAAGAAATAGCTATTGTCGATCTACACCAAAAGTTGTTCAGAACTAACTTGCTCCAGACCTCTCAAACAAAAGGTTATTTCATTATCAGCAAAAATATTACAGGAGAGCCATTAGGAATTATGGTAGCAGAATCTCCTAGTTTGATTGATGTTCCCGCGGCACATATTCGCCTTATACCTGATGCTTACCGACGAGCCGATACTTTAGAAATTGCCAGTCATGTTACGGTTATTCCCCAAGACGAAGATACTGCACTGACTGTTTTTATTCTTGATTTAGCAAGATTGGTTTAAGATTAAACTTAAAGTAGTTAAAAATATTTATTATTAGCTATGAAGCTAGCTAAACCTCTACATCTTCAGCACGCTTTAAAAGAATGGGCGATCGCCGTTGAAGCTTTAAATCAAGGCGATACTATCATCCTGCTACGAAAAGGCGGTATTCGTGAACAGGGTTTTGAGGTAGAGCATTCATTTGTTTGGCTATATCCTACCTACGAACATCAAAAACCTTATTTACTTAAGCCAGAATTCGCCTCAAAAGTTGTCCCCGTGGAGTCTGGTTGGCATCCAGAACAAGTAACTATTGGAAGTTGTGCTGAAATAACTGATGTTTTAGCAATTGATAGTATTAAGCAGATCGAGGCATTGCAACCATATCATATCTGGAATGAGCAAATGATCGGCGATCGCCTTAAATGGAAGCCTCAAAAACCTTTGATAGTTTTACTACTAAAAGTTTATCGTCTACCTCAGCCCCAATCTATTCCTTACAGTAATGCCTATGGTGGCTGTAAATCTTGGATTGAATTGAATTTACCTATTGCTGGCGATCAATTAATTCCAGTTATAGAAGATAACAAATATAATCAAAAAGTGATAGAAATTAAAACTTTGCTTGAGAGCTAAAAGTAGAGCGTGTCGCTTCGGGTTTCTCCAAGCGTTTATACCGCCCGTCTAAAAGCTAAAAGCTAAGAGCTTATCTTGTCCCAAGTCTCTCATTATTTTCGAGAATTGGTATTACTTTACTAGCTGCAAAGGCTTCTGAGAGGACTTTACATTAGGAATTTTTACCTCGATGCGACAGCCTTTACCTGGGGAGGTGATGATCCTAAATTCTCCATTTACAATTGTTACACGCTCTTGCATACCCCTTATTCCAAACCCAGAACGATTTTGCCTAGGGTCGAAACCTTTGCCATTATCTTCTACAGTTAAGTTAAATTCTTCGGGAGTAGTTCTAAGCTGAATGCGTACCTCTGTAGCTTTAGCATATTTGAAAATATTGGTTAAAGATTCTTGAACTAGGCGATAAATTGCTTTAGCTACTGGTTTGGGGATAGAACCACAGCGACTGATGTTAGTATAAATCGATAATCCAGTTCCTTGGCGATAATCATCTACCAAGGTTTCAATCCTGGCTTCTAAAGGTCGTTCCTCTTTGGCATCTTCCCTTAAAGTGCTGATAGATTTACGAACCTCCTGCATTGCCGTTTTACCTAATAGTTGAGCTTGAGTTAGAAAAGAATGAGCCTGTACGGGTTCTTTTTCCCAAAGTTTAACGGCAGTTTGCATTTGAATATTCAAGCTAGTTAAAGCATGACCCAAAGAATCGTGAATATCGCGAGCAATGCGGTTGCGTTCTTGCACCGTTGCCAATTCCTCAACTTTTTGAGAATATTCCTGTAATAATTCGTTAGCCTGAGCCAACTCTTGTCGCATCTGACGTTCGGTTAAAATTTTATTGGTTAATTGCAACACAAAAAAGACCCCTAAAGCAAATACCAGGGTTTCAGCGACAACGTGCATCCCAAAGTTAACTTGTTCTGCGGTCGCATCTGGCATAGCCTGTAGAATGTATTTGTACTGGTCGCTAAGAAACAAAATAAACACTAATCCAGCAACTAGCCAGCGTCCTAGGGATTTAAATAGGAAACAGCTTCGCATAACTACAATCAAATATAGCGTTGGCAAGATATGGAGATAGCCTAATACTGTCCCGTAAAAGATCAGGCCAATTTCGATCGCCGTGTAGATAACCTTAACAACTTGGTTTCCACTAGGCAAAGCTAGACCCATCAAACCCAAAAAAAATAAAACTGAAATGTGCTGTACAGGGATTGTATGACCCTGCCAAGCTTCTACTACTGCCAAAGAGCCGCAACTAGCAAGCATTGCCCATTCGGTAATCAGTAAAAAGCGAAATGGATTGGGTAAGAATTTTATAGATGAAATCATAAAATCACATCATAGATAATATCTTTTCATTTAACCTTGAAATGTTATTTGTTTCCACTGTTTAAGTATCCTTATTACTTTAGTAGCTAGAAGAGAGACTAAAGTAATAGGAATATATGCCTAATCTAGTGCAAAAGTAAGAGGTTTTATTGTCTCTTTGGTTTTAGGTCGATTCAAGACGTTTTTCAGATGTTCGTGTGACTCTGACCTAATAAGATTTTACAAGCCCTAAATTTAATTAAGAAAATTACAACATTTGCCAACAGCAGAGGAAATTAATTTAGATATTGACCATAAATACCTAAAAATACCTGAGTTTTTCCCCTAGTATCAATTGGGAGTTACCTAGAAAATATCAATGATAATAATAGATTAATTTCTCTAGTACCTAGTTTATCCCCAACTAGATTTTTCAAAAAAGCGTTTGCGATCGCTTGCATTAATCAGCGATCGCCACAAATATCAATAGTTAGTAAAGTTACATATTAGGCACGAGTGAATGAAAGATCCAAGATCGCGAGAAATTAGGTCAACATTACTAAATCCAGGTGATGTCTTGCGATCGCGCTATCGTATTTTACGCTCCTTGGATTCTGGAGGTTTTAGCCATGCTTACCTAGCAGAAGATTTTAGAGGAAAATAGCCTTTGGTTGAGAAAAAAATTCGCCTTCGGCTTTTTGTTATGTTCACTTTTGAGCAAGACTACGCTTTACTGAAGCAGAGGTTTCAGAGAGAGCGTAAAGGTATCAAGCGATAGCGCGATACAGGCCATTCAGGACTCGAACCTGAAACCTACGCCTTAGAAGGGCGTTGCTCTATCCAGTTGAGCTAATGACCCAGATTTGCTCAATAATAGTAACATATTCATCTCGGAGATTGTCAACAGAACTGAGCTATTGTAGTCATTTTAAATAGCAACCAGTTGGTTTTGAGAAAAAGTAATTAGTAATGAGTAGCATTTAACCTACTTGTTAATACAAAAATACCATACGTCAACTAATTAGAATGACTATACTGCGTTCAGTTAATGTTAGACATCAAACGATAATAATCAACTTGTCTGGAAAATCGAGAATATAAGTTAAGGTCAAATTGTCAATTGCTAATAATTGCAAAAGATTCAATCATTTTCTCAACTGTAGGTAAATAGCTATCGTAATTTTCTGGTTGAGCCGTATAGGTAAATATATAAGCCTGATTATCTTTTACCAACCAAGCCTGCATCTTATCTACGGGGTAACCGTTTTCTTCTCCATGATAGATAACTTGTCGTCCTTCACGCCCCCCTAATCTAACTGCTTGAGCCTTGCTGACGTTGGGATCGGAAAGCTTTTTGATTTCTGCGATCGATTCATCGGTGTATGCTGCTAAAGAAGTTTTTCCAGACAAGTTTTCTACCAGGACACTAACTCGTTCTTTAAATTTATCGCGATCGCCATCTAAAGGTGCCAAAAAAACAACTCCTGTAGCAAAAAAATCGTCTCGATTCTGCTTTAGCCATGGTTCAGGATAATCTACTTGAAAACCTTGGTTAATATTTTTATACAGAGATAGTTGAAACTTTGGCGGTGAATTAAATTTTTGGAACAGTACCCATCCTCCTAAAACAGCAGCTAACAATGCCACTACGCTAGCGATCGCCAAACTTATTTTAAACTTTGATTTTTTGGACTTAGCCCTTGTAGGTAAATTAAGAGGGACATTTTGATGATTATTACTTTGGCTGCTAATGGTTTTTGTTTCGCGCTCAATTTTTGGAACAGCCTGAACTTTTATCGATGAATTAGATGAAGTGGAATTAGCAACAATTTTTGTTGCTTTATCATTGTTTGTTAGTGCGTTTAACTGTTCTAGATCTAACAGCACAGCTTGCGCCGAAGTATATCTTTGTTGGTGACGACGGCGCACCATAGTATCTAAAATTTCTAAAAATCGTGGTTGATAATTTGCCTGATGATCGAGTTTATTACGCCAGATGATTTCATTATCTTCATCAACATTCAAATCTCGAGGATGAACTCCTGTTAAAGCTTGGATAATAATAATCCCAACAGCATAAATATCGCTATAAAATCCAGGATGACCAGTCATTTGCTCTATTGGCATATAGGATCTAGTGCCAACTGCTACAGTAGGATTAACTTGTCCTGCTGGATTAACAATTTGCGTACTTATTTGTTTAACTGAGCCAAAATCGATCAAGATAATTTTTTGGTCTTGATCGCGACGCATCAAATTTGAGGGCTTTAAATCACGGTGAACAACGTTGTTTTGCTGAACAAACATCAAAACTTCTAGAATATCCTTGAGCAAAGCGATCGCTTTATCTGCCGACCAAGGTTGACCGGCAATTATTTCCTGGCTTAGATCGTGTCCTTCAACTAGCTCCTGAACCAGAAAAAAATCCTGGTTGTGTTCAAAATAAGCTAGCAAGCGAGGAATGCGATCGCAGTCTCCTAAGCGATTCATGATTTCTGCTTCGCGATTAAACAGCCGTCGAGCTATTTCTAGAGTTTTGGCATTTGCCAATTTTGGTTTTAGCTGCTTGACTACGCAAGGGCTATTAAAACACTGTCGATCCTCTGCCAAAAAAGTGACTCCAACACCGCCTCTTCCGAGTTGTTTGACGACGTAATAACGTCCCTGAATAATTTGTCCTACGAGATTGTTATCCATCGACACAATTGTTTAAATGGCAGCTAGTTTAACTTCGATTCGGGTTAAGACAATTAAATGCTAAGGTAGCTATAAGCCTTGAGAATATTGCTAAACAGCCAGATTAAACAATCCTCTCAGAAAAAAGAATTTTGTAATTAATTCAGTGGCTGGGGTTTTAGCTTATCCCGAACTCAGTTTAGTCTAGCCTCCTCAATTTTAGAGTTACATAAATAATAATCAGGAAAGGAACTTGTTCTTCATCTGTAATAAATAGCTTTAAGCTTCAGGTTCAAAGCTTAAAGCTGAGGGCGAAGCAAGATTTAACTTTCTTCCTCTTCATCTATTTCTAGAGGTGGTACGGGAGCAACAGCAGCGATCGCATCGTCTTTATCTAGTCTCTGGACTCTAACTCCAGTAGCATTACGAGACTGTAAAGATATTGCTTTTACTCCCTGACGAATCATGATACCTCGATTGGTAACGATCATTAGTTCATCGTCTGGATTGACAATATCAATTGCTACTAAGCAATCATCTTTTGATTTAAACTTAATCGCTCTTACTCCCATACCCGCACGATTTTGCAGGCGGAATTTAGCAATAGGAACTCTTTTGCCATAGCCATTATTGGTAATAGCTAGTAACCAAGGCCCTCGATCTGTCTCTTCATTGACGATCAGCTCTTCGCCGTTGTCTTCATCTTCTTCATCTGTTGTCTCAGCTATAGTGGCAACGATCTGTGCAGGAATAATATCCATGCTAATTAATTCATCTTTACCCCTAAGCTTCATAGATTTAACCCCTTTGGTGGATCTGCCTAACGGACGTAACTGCTGTTTATTAGTTTTGAAGTGAATTGCTTTTCCTTGGCGTGTGCCAATGATCACGCTGTCTTCGTCTGTTGCTAAACGTACCCAGCGTAGTTCGTCTTCTGGCTGGAGGGAAATAGCGATTAAACCATTAGAGCGAATATTAGCAAAAGCTGAGAGGGCAGTTTTTTTGATATTGCCCTTGCGGGTGAGCATGATTAGATATTCGTCTTCGGTAAACTCGCTTACTGCAATCAGCGAGGTGATTTTTTCTGCCTGGGAAATGGGCAGCATCTGCACCAAAGGTATTCCCCTAGCCGTGCGCGAGGTAGCAGGAATTTGATAGGCATAGAAAGAATATACCACCCCGCGATCGCTAAAGAACAGAACTTTATCATGATCGCAACAGGTCATGAAGTGTTCTATGCCGTCGTTTTCCCTCATCTTGGCAGCAGCTTTACCTCTGGTTGCTCTGCTTTGAGCTTCAAAGGTACTTACGGGCATCCGCTTGATATATCCTTGCTCAGTTAGCAGAATCACCGACTGCTCATTGGCAATTAGGTCTTTATCTAATAGTTCCCCTTCTCCCTGAACAATCTCAGTTTTACGAGGAGTAGCATGAACATTTTTGATTGTGGTTAGTTCCGACTCAATAATTTCTTCAATTCGTTCTTTGCGCGCCAAAATATCGTTTAGGTCGGCAATTTGCGTCTGTAAGTCTTCATGTTCTGCCTGAATTTTTTCTGCTTCTAAGGCAGTTAGACGACGCAACTGCATTTGTAAAATGGCATCTGCTTGAGTAGAAGATAAACCAAACCCTTGAATCAACTCGTCTTTAGCGGAGGCGGTATCTGCTGCACCTCTAATTAGTCCAATGATGGCATCAATATTGTCTAAAGCAATCAATAAACCCTGTAACAGATGATCTCTTTCTTCGGCTTTGCGAAGCTGGTAGCGAGTTCTTCTAGTGATTGCTTCGACACGGAATTCTAAGAATACCTGCAAAAAGCGACGAATAGTCAGTAACTGAGGATCGTTATTGACCAATGCCAACATATTTGCCCCAAAGTTAGCCTGTACCGCAGTTTGCTTATAAAGGTTATTAAGCACAACACGAGGATAGGCATCCCGTTTAAGCTCAATCACTACTCGCATCCCCGTGCGATCGCTCTCGTCGCGGATATCAGAAATCCCCTCTATTCTTTGATCGTTAACCAAATCAGCAATCTTTTCAATTAAAGCGGCTTTATTGGTTTGGTAGGGCAGTTGGGTAATAATAATTGCTTCTTTGTCGGCTCTACCACGCTGCTGTAGGGTTTCGATCTCGGCTACCCCGCGCATGGTAATTGAGCCTCTACCTGTAGTGTATGCCTCTTTAATGCCTGCTCTGCCGATGATTTGCCCCCCTGTAGGAAAATCAGGACCTTGGATGTACTGCATCAATTCGAGATCGCTAATTTCGGGATTATGAATTAAGGCGATCGCACCTTCGATCACTTCTCCCAAATTATGAGGAGGAATATTAGTTGCCATGCCTACGGCAATACCCGATGAACCGTTAAGCAAAAGCTGAGGAATTCTGGCGGGAAGCACCACAGGTTCTTGCTGTGAACCATCAAAGTTATCGGCAAAGTCTACGGTTTCGGCTTCAATATCTCGCAGTAGTGAATCGGTTGCCAATGCCTGTAAGCGACACTCCGTATAACGCATGGCTGCGGGAGGATCGTTATCTATTGACCCAAAGTTGCCATGTCCGTTAATTAAGGGGTTTCTCATGGAGAAATCCTGCGCCATCCTCACCAACGCATCATAAACGGCGGTATCACCGTGAGGATGATATTTACCTAATACTTCCCCCACAACACGGGCGCACTTACGAAACGGACGGTCTGGGGTTAGTCCTAATTCGTACATCGCATAGAGGATGCGACGATGAACTGGTTTAAGACCATCCCTAGCGTCTGGCAATGCCCTGCCGACAATTACGCTCATGGCGTACTCCAAATAGGAGCGAGACATTTCGTTACTCAGATCAGTGGGGATAATCCGTTCCTGGGAAGTGGTCATACTGTGAAAAACTCCAAATATATGCAATAATTTGGATTAATGGCTGATAAACTCTGCTTGCTTCTCTTTTATAGCCAATAAAGCCCAATATAGTCGCATTTTATAAATAAATTCTAGCACATTTTGCTACTTTCTGGTAGGACTAAAGACCCCGCTACATCTACCGTAGAGTCTTTCCTATCATCAAAAATTCTTTAAATCTATTTTCTGGTCAGCTTTTGCTGCAGCTTAGCTAAGATTCTCTGTATTTTTAACCTGTTGATACGTTTGGTATTCAAGCTATTAATGGTGTTTGCAAGCTGACATTCTCCAGATAACAAAGGCGATCGCATCTCAAAAAAATCATTAATCTCAGCCAGAATTACTTTAAATCTAGCCAATAAATTCTCTTGACGATATTCTGCCAACAGTGAATCGATTAACTTAAAATTTGGCGGTTGACCCAACGCTTTAGCAATTCGCTGTAGGTCATATTCCAGGCTATATCCCGCAATCTTATGACAGTTAAATCCAGGATCTAAAAAATCTGATAGTCCGTGATTAACGCTAGAAAAAACTGTGCAGCCACAGGCTAAAGCTTCTAATGGTGGTAAACCAAATCCTTCAGTTACACCATTTGTTGCCCAGTATTCAGCAGAGTCATAGAGATAAACTTGGCTACGATTAAACAGTCGGGCTAAATCTTCTACATAACTGTCAATAACTTCAACCCGATAACGGTTTTTTAAAGCAGGAATCAATTGTTGCAGCAGGTATTGTGAAGACTTGCGCGTCTGCACTACTATCTCAATGTCTCGTGGTTGATTTGCATTATAAAATTCATCACTAATTTGATTAGGAAGATAATAAATCAAGCCGTTTGCAGCTTTTTGACCCCAATAACCCATCGTGTTGCGACTAACGGTAATAATGGGAATTTCTGGCGGTAGATCGAAACCATAGCCTGCACTATGAGCGTGATAGACAATATTTTGCTTTTGCCCCTGAAGTTTAGCAATTAGCTTAGGAACATCAAAACCCCAGCCAACAATAAAAATCGAAGATTGTGCATCAGTCATTGGCAAAATATCAGCCAAAAAAGCGCAATCTTTTTCTCGTTGTCGATAGGTAACTACTTCAGCAGCACATATTTGCTTTGCCAAAGCACAGGTTTTTAATTCTGCCCATAATCCGCCTCCATTAAACTTTCCCGTTGTCCCTGGTAATAAAAAATATAATTTCCGCATCGGTTAACATTAAACATTTATCAGTTAACATTTAACATCTATTGTTGGTCAATGCTCAATGTTCAATGTTCAATGCTCAATGAAAACAGGTATCCACACAATAAAGGTAGTACCAGGACTATCTTTTGACAAATTGTTAGGGCTGATTAATTCAATTTTTCCCTGCATCTTGACAATCAGTTCATGAGCGATCGCCAGTCCTAAACCAGTGCCAGGAATATCGCTTTGTGCCTGTATTCCCCGATAGTGTCGCTCAAAAATATGCTCTCGATCGGCTGTGGGAATACCATAACCAGTATCACTAATTGCTATACCCAACATTTTTGGCTCAGTTGCCAACTGCTTTGTTTCTAAATCGAGCTGCACTTTTCCTCCAGCAGGAGTGTACTTTAAAGCATTGTCAATTAAGTTATTAAAAATTTCTCTCAAAGCTGAAATATCTGCTCTTACCTTGGGGATAATTGAGGGAATGTTAGTAGTTAATTTAATATTTCTGTCTGTAGCAATCGCCTTGGCTGTATTCAAGAGAGGTTCGAGAATTTGCTGCAAATCTAGAGAATCTAATTCTTTATCAGAGCTTGGTAACAAAAAGTTGCTTTGTGCTACCGTAAAATCACTAGCTTCTAAGACAGGGATCTTGCTCCGCTCAAAATCTTCGTAATTAATTGAATCTATAGCGTTTGACTCGGTTTCAAACTGTTCTAGAAGCTGTTGAAAACGATCGCTTTGTTCTAGGATGCTCTGAGCAATTAAACGATTGCTATCGCCTGGCAGCAAGCGTTTAATCAATAATTTGCCAAATGTCCGCAGTGCAGTTAAAGGGTTACGTAGCTGATGTAACAGATCGTCTTGGCGATCGCGCTCAAGACGTTGCCGATTTTTTTGAGCGGTCAATTCTTCTTTAGTCCAGTGATATTGAAGCTCTAAAAAACGAGCGATCGCAATAGTTCGCGTAATTTCTTCGATCTGCCTTAACTCTGTTGATTGCCATTCTCGATCCTCTCTTCCAGTTACTAGCAAACCAAAAAAAGTATCTTGATGAATCAAAGGTACTATTAACTGTTTTCTCTCTTCTGAGCCAGATTTTAGATTAGGTGCTGATTGATTTTTAGTATTTTTGTTGGTCAAATTAGCAGGTAGTAACTGAGCAACTGAATTAGACTGTAACTGTTGCCAAAACTCAGATAATTTAACAGGAGGAAGTTCTAAAGCTTTTTTATTTTTACCTTGAGGATAAACTGCCAAAGGAAACAACTGCGCCTGTCCATCTTCGCTCATTTCCTCTGTTAAATAAATCACGCTCCATACCGCTCCCAAACTTTTAGACAGTATTGTTATCTGAGACTGACACAAAGCGGTAAATTCAGTACTGGAAAAATAGTTGTCTGACATTAATGCTCCCAAGACAGAGATTGCGGTAAATCTAGACATTAGCCAAAAAACAATTGCCGTCAGCCTAAGCTGTGTATATCTAATTTTAGTTTTACAGCTTTATCTTTTTCCATCATAAATTATCAAACCAGACATTTTTTGTTTAGTATTTTTATCTAAATATCTTTTCGATAATATCTCCTCTGGGTAGTTGATTTTTATTGTTCATTACGATACAATTGGCTCATAATAAGTAACTAATGACACAGTATTCCCTTAGTGAATATTAGGAGGTAAAAGGGTTGGCAAGGAAACGCAAACGTAAAAGCCGTCGTCGTCAAGAAGGTCGCAAAATATTAGAATTAGTCTCTCAGTATCATATCGAAAGTGGCGAAGAGAAACCAGTAACCGCAGCTCGCAATCATATAGCCAATATGGGTATTCAACCTCCAGCAGTCTTGGTGGTTAAGAGAAACGAACACACTACAGATAGATACTTCTGGGCTGAAAAAGGATTGTTTGGAGCGCAATATGTAGAAGAGAATCATTTCCTCTTTCCTAGCTTGCAATCTATTGAACTTCAGGAATGGGATAATAGTAAAGCTGCTGCAACCACAGCAACTCGTTAATAGCCAAATCTTGAAAATAAAAATTCCATATTTAAATAAGTAAAATGTATTTTAACATCTTACTAAAGTAAAAAGGAGACTAGCGTTTTGCAGTCTCTTTTTTGCTTTAAGACTAATAGTTGAAGTAGCTAAAGCAGGTTATTATTTCCGTTTTATTTATACTCAAAGAGTTATTATTTTTAATACGATTTATTAAGATATATATCATAGTAAAAATTAAAAAGCCAGCAATTATTGCTGGCTTTTCAGTAAAGACTTTCTTAAACTGCCTGTACTTCTGCTTGCTGAGGAGGCTGAGTTTGAGGTTGGAATTGGAAGAGAGAATAAACAACGTTACGGCGAATATCAATCATCATTTCTAAGAACATTTCATAGCCCTCTTGTTTGTATTCAATCAGCGGATCTTTTTGTCCATAACCTCGTAAACCAATAGATTCTCGCAGAGCATCCATCGCCTGTAAGTGTTCGCGCCATAGAGTATCAATCTGTTGCAGAATAAAAAATCTTTCTGCTTGGCGCATTAACCCTGGCTGCATACTGTCTATTTGATGCTCTTTAATGTCATAGGCTTTACGAACCTCTTCACACAAGAAATTTTTCATTTCATTAACGGTCATGTCTTCTATATGAGCAGGTTCGACATCTTCGAGGAGATAGATAAACTCTTTGGCTTTATCCACCATCTTATCCAGCTTCCATTCTTCAGGAGGTAATTCGGGGTTAACATAGGCATCGACAATTTCTCCCATGGTTTTCTCGGCATATTGAATAACTTGTTCCTTGAGATCTAAACCTTCTAAGACGCGACGGCGTTCGGCGTAAATAGCACGACGCTGATTGTTCATCACCTCATCATATTCAAAGACCTGCTTGCGGGTATCATAATAGAAAGTTTCTACTTTCTTTTGCGCTCCTTCTAAGGAGTTGGTCAGCATTTTAGACTCAATGGGCATATCGTCTTCAACGCGCATCATATTCATCAGTTTTTCAACGCGATCGCCACCAAAGATCCGCAACAGGTTATCATCTAAACTAAGGAAGAATCTGGTTGAACCAGGGTCACCCTGTCTTCCTGCCCTGCCTCGTAACTGATTATCTACCCGACGAGAATCATGGCGTTCTGTACCAATTACGTGCAGTCCACCGTTAGCAATTACCTCTCCATGCTCTGCATCGGTAAACTTGTCGTACTCTTTACGAATAACTTGGTAGACTTCTCTTAGTTTTTGTAGCACAGGGTCATCTACAGGAGCATTTTCTGCTGCCACAGCAATTTTCTCTTCTACTTCAAGCTCAGGTAAGCTTTGTTCGCCATATTGCTGCACGGCAAACTTAACCGTTTCCTTAAGCATCTTTTCTGCTTCTGCTGATAGTTCTGTAGGAAAAATTTGTGGAGATGCTTTCCAGGTTTTTACTTTCTTGCCATTGTTGTTAGCAGCAAAACCTTTCGCACCATTTTTGCCCATATTTATCCCAGGGACTGATGCCATAAAATCATCATCTTCAGGGGCAACTATTTTAGGCATTAAATATTCTCTAACTTTCAGCCTTGCCATGTAGTCAGCGTTACCACCTAAGATAATGTCTGTTCCTCTACCAGCCATATTGGTGGCGATGGTTACGGCAGTTTTCCGACCAGCTTGGGCAACGATTTCTGATTCTCTCTCGACGTTTTCAGGTTTGGCATTGAGCAAATTATGTTCAATACCCTTTTGCTGTAGCAATTGAGAAATTGTTTCTGATTTTTCAACGCTAGTAGTACCAACTAAAACAGGACGACCTAAAGAGTGCATATTAGCGCAGTCTTCGGCTACAGCCTGCCACTTGCCAAGCTCTTTTTTAAAAACTACATCAGAAAGGTCGGCTCTTCTTGAAGGTAAGTTAGTAGGAATGATTGTTACCTGAAGATTGTAAACTTTCTCAAACTCAGTTTCCTCAGTTTTTGCTGTCCCCGTCATCCCTGCCAGGGTGGGATAAAGCAAGAAAAAGTTTTGATAAGTAATGCTAGCTAAGGTTTGTGTTTCTTTTTGGATTTGCACACCTTCTTTTGCTTCAATTGCTTGATGCAAGCCGTCACTCCAGCGTCTTCCTGCTAATACACGTCCAGTAAACTCATCGACAATGACAATCTCGTCATTGCGCACTAAATAGTGAACGTCTTTAGTAAAGAGTTCTTTGGCTTTAACAGCATTGGAGACGTAGTGCGCCCAAGGGTTATCAGGGTCGTATAAATCTGTTACGCCGATAATTTCTTCAGCATGGGCAAAACCTTCGTCGGTCATGAGAATATTACGGGCTTTTTCGTCTACCTCGTAATCACCAATACCTTCATCACCATTGACCTCTTCGTCGTAATTTTCTATTTGCTTGACTAGTTGCGCTGCCACCTGGGAAGCCTGAAGATACTTTTCTGTCGGGCGTTCTACCTGTCCTGAGATGATTAAAGGTGTTCTGGCTTCGTCAACCAGCACAGAATCTACCTCGTCAATTACACAGTAGTTGAAAGGACGCTGGACAACTTCTTCCATCGAGACAGCCATATTATCCCGTAGATAATCAAAGCCCAACTCACTGTTCGTGGTATAAGTAATATCACAGGCATAGTTTTTTCTTCTTTCTGCTGGACTCATTCCTGCCTGAATTAAGCCGACGCTTAAGCCGAGAAAACGGTGAACCTGCCCCATCCATTCTGCGTCTCTGCGGGCTAGGTAATCGTTGACCGTAACCACGTGAACTCCTTTGCCTGTCAAACCATTGAGATATGCAGGCAGAGTACATACTAGGGTTTTACCTTCCCCAGTTTTCATTTCGGCAATTTGCCCTTTATGTAATACTATGCCTCCAAGTATCTGCACATCGTAGTGGCGCATTCCCAAAACACGAATTGCTGCTTCTCTGACTACAGCAAAAGCCTCGGGCAGAATATCGTCAAGAATATCTTTAATTTCTTCGTCGTTCGTAGCTTTATAGATTTGCTGGCGAAATTCTGCTGTTTTAGCTCTTAACTCTTCGTCAGATAAATCCTTAATATCCTCTTCAATGAGGTTGACTTCTGCCACCAACGGTTGAAATTTCTTTAGTTTACGTGCGTTGGGATCGCCTAGCAGTTTCTTGAACATAGTATTTTTTTATGAATAATCCGTATTTCTATCTGTCTAATATTTGTTTTCTAAGTCTTGATTGCCCAGTTAGATAGCTATATTTAATAATTCTACCATTTGCCTAGTTACACTGAGTTTAGGGATATCTACCCATAATTGACCGCGGTTGACCAGAAGCTTCACACTCCAAAGGTTTTCAAGAATTATAGACAGCCTGCTCAACATTTTTATTTTAGGTATAGTTGATTAGCATTCAGCAGAAACAGATGTAGTGGAGGTTTATCAAGAATATACCTATCCTTGTTTTACTGCCAGCTTTCGACACTGATTTTTACAGATTCTAAACTTAAGCTATGATTTGATTCTTCATTTTGCTTAGAAGAATTAGATGCTCTAATAATTAAAAAGCCAATGAGCAAACAAAATAATAAATCAATCCCAATTTTACTAAATTCTTGCATTGTAAAAACCTTTAATTATTTCTCTAAAATAAATATAACTCCGAGATTATACTGAGAGTATATTTATTAATAAAAAATAGCCGTATCTTTACATAAAGAGAAGAAAACAAAACTGATATGCCTGTATATTTATATTGGGGAGAAAATGATTTTGCGATCGCCAATTCAGTTAAAAAATTACAGGATAAAGTCCTTAACCCTGCTTGGCTTCAATTTAACTACCATAAAATTGCAGCAGACAGTCCCCAAGCAATTATTGAAGGTTTAAATCAAGCGATGACCCCAGTATTTGGTATGGGAGAACGTTTGGTTTGGCTAGCAGATACCAATCTTTGCCATCAAAAACCGACTGAAGAGATTTTATCTGAATTAAAACGCACCCTAGAAGTAATTCCGAAAACTGCTCATTTACTATTAACTACTAATAAAAAACTGGATAAAAGATTAGCCTCAACTAAGCTAATTCAAAAAATTGCTCAAGTAAAAGAATTTAGCTTAATTCCTCCTTGGAAAAGCGATCTTATTGCTGCTCAAGTTAGAGAAGTTGCTCAGGAAAAAAAGCTTAAATTGACGAATAAAGCGATCGCAACCTTAGCAGAATCCGTCGGCAACGACACTAGACAATTATGGAATGAATTAGAAAAATTAAAAATTTATCAAGGGGATAGCGATCGAGTTTTAGATGAAAACACCGTATCGGCTTTAGTTCTCTGCAATACTCAAAACAGTCTCAAGTTAGCAGCAGCCATTAAAGACGGGGATATTGATCGCTCTTTGGGACTGGTAACTGATTTAATCAACCGCAACGAACCAGCCTTAAAAATAGTCGCCACTTTAGTTGGGCAGTTTCGCATCTGGACAATAGTTAAGCTAATGCAGTCAACGGGGGAAAAAGATAATAAAGTAATTGCAACTGCTGCGGGTATCAATAATCCTAATCGTCTTTACTTTATCAATCAAGAAATTAGCAGTGTAAGCACCCAGCAACTTTTAGCAATATTGCCCTTACTGCTAGAACTTGAATATAGTCTTAAACAAGGTGCCGAAGCAATGCCAATGCTGCAAACGAAGATAATTGAACTCTGTCTTGTGTTCACTTTGCGAACGTAGATAGATCTCACCTAAAATAAAGTCTTTAGCCATTGAGCTATGCGATCGCCTTTACTCTGCTTTATCTTCTAAGAATGAGCCAGAACAACAGTCAGATCTGGAAAAATCCACCGTATCATCCTCCATTAAACTGCGATCGCCTTCATTTATGGCGTGCTAATTTAGATTTACCGTCAACAGTAGTTGAACAGTTAGCAACTTTTCTATCCAAGGATGAAGTAGCAAGAGCAAACAAATTTCGATTTCCTCAACACAAAAGACGCTTTACTGTAGCCAGAGGCATATTAAGACATTTATTAGCAAATTATCTGCAAACAAGCCCTGTTACCGTAAAATTTGGGTATGGCGATCGCGGTAAACCAAGCCTAGCAGCACCATTTTCTAATAGTTCACTACAGTTTAATATCTCCCATTCTCACGAATATGCTCTGTATGGCTTTACTTACGATTATCCTCTGGGAATAGATCTAGAATATCTGCGGTCAATGGAAGATGTCGCCAAAATTGCCCAGCGTTTTTTTTCTACTCAAGAATCTCAATTAATCGCCAGTTTAAGCGGTCAACAACAACATAAAGCATTTTTTCAGTTGTGGACTGCTAAAGAGGCTTATTTAAAAGCGACTGGTATGGGTTTAACAGGCTCATTGGCTGATGTAGATATATGTCTTGACCAGACTGGATATCCTTGCTTACAAGCCATTCAGGGAGATAAGCAAGCAACAGCAAATTGGTCAATGTATTCTTATCTACCCGTAGTTGATTATGTTGCAGCCATAGCGATTAAAACCAAAATCAATCAGCAACAAATTGATTGCTGGAATTGGGATTATAGTCTGTGTCCGACTATCGTTTAATTAGAGAAACATTCTATTTACTTAGGTATACACTTCAAAACATAATAAACTGGGAAATCGATGTATGATCTCTTATGATTTCTTAAAATTATAGTAAATAGAATTTAAGAAGAGGAATTTTCTATGACGACAATTTCCTTTGAAAAGGAAAATAAGGAAGTGATCGCAGCAATGGGTTCTAATTTGCGTGAAAAAGCTATCCAAAACCGAGTTGATATTTATACCCTTGGAGGAAAACTAAGAAACTGTGGTGGCTACGGTCAATGTGCCACCTGTGTTGTCGAAGTTGCCGAAGGAATGGAAAATTTATCTCCTAAAACGGATTTTGAAAAACGCAGACTAAAGAAAAAACCTGATAATTACCGTTTAGCTTGCCAAACTATAGTTAATGGATCGGTAAAAATTATTACCAAACCAAAGCCTTCTAAGAAAAAATAAGCATGGGTCGATGCACCTATTCGCCTAAGTAATGATATTCTAGACTAAGAATATCGTTTTAATAATCACTTATTTAGGGGCTGCTATTGTATGGAAGTTAATGATCTGGGATTTGTAGCTACTATCCTATTTGTTTTAGTTCCTACTGTCTTCTTACTTATTCTCTTTATTCAGACTGATAAAGATCAAAGAGAAGGTTGATTTAAATTTAGAGAATAATTTTTTTACTTTTGAGTCGCAGATTAGTCCGCCGTCTTGAGGTGGATTAGTCTGTGACTCTTGACTGCTGGTCAAAGTGCGATCGCTGAGTCGAGGCTATGTCCATATTGGCTTAGTTTTTGTATGGGCTAACAAGCCTAGGCTTGTTGATTTTGCTTTAAGAAGAAAGCGCGTAAAGGAGAAATCTCCCGTCATTTATGCGGGGGAGCGTCAAAGCAAGAAATTAATAATGGCGGTAAAGTCTTCTTGAATAATGTCTATGTTTTTGGCGTAAAGCACAGGAACATGAATAAAAATACAGGGAATTTTTAAAGTATTTGCTTGAGTATATTTGAGAATTTCATAATACAATCCCTCGCAAACAAACTTGCCTGCATTATGACTAACTTCAGTATGTGCCAAACAAGTAATCATTTTATTGAGATCGACTAGAGTAAAAATGCAGTCTTCTCTGCAAACAGCATTAGACTCTACCATCAGTTTTTCTCTTGATTCTGCCATCCCACAGCAAAGAATGCCTTTCGGCTTAATAGCTTTAATTGTTTCGATAACTTGTTCAGAAGCTAATTCTATATCAACAGGTAGCTTTCTGAGAAAGAATAAAGAATCTTTAGCAAATCGCTGCTTTTGGATTGTTTCTAGTAAATCATCAGAAGAATTTGATATTTGGTGAGGTAGCCAAGTTTGGAAAGAAGTCAGAAGTAGTTTATTAGACATTGATATAAAATATAGCTAATAAATGAAACCGATAATAGTACTGTTTGTAATTAGTAATTCTCATTTTAATCAATTGTTCTTTGTTTAATATTCTGACTGCGGATGGTTGACTTGAAAAGTTTTAGATAACATTATTTTGTATTGATGAAGTACACTTTAATTTCGTTTGGGTAAAGGATAAAAATTTGTACCTAAATGAGTCTAAGAGTTTCTATCTATTCAAAAAGATATAATCCCAGAGTTACTTATTTTGTAAAAAGTTTAGAGAAAGAATATAACTTGCGACGGAATTGAGCGAGATGAATTTCGCTTAACATACCTGATATAACCAAAAACAAAATTTACTGGATGGGAGTTGTACCGTTGTGACCCATTGCTGAGAATCGAAGGAGAGCGATCGCCAGATTCTCGGACAGTAGTAATTAAAGTTAAGCTAACTAGGTGCAGAGTTTTTATCGCTTCCTCTGCTTAGTTGTTACCAAGGGAAGGCGCAATCCTTCATCAAAACGGTCTTAGGTAACAGACGAACAAGTTAGCAACTTAATAGTTATTCCAATTAATTGACATAGGTTAAGCTTTTTTGGAAGTCCCAAAGGCTTTAGTCGCACGGAGTCAGAAGTCAGAAAGGTTACGGCGACTCGACATAGCCCTTTTGATTCATCTATTTTCTATAATGGCTGTATATTGGATTCTTTTTGATCTTTCTTATCCTCTTGCAAAGATTTATTTACGTTTTTGTTCTCGGTTTGAGTGAGTTTTGAAGCTTGATTAACTGTAGTTAAGTAGGTAGGCGAAATAATTTATAAGACTTGATGACGAAATTTTATTCCTAATCCCCAGTCCCCAGTCGCGAACCGATTCATTTCATATTTAGTTACAACCATCTACTTAAATGTGGTGTCTTTTTCTTTTTATAACCCAGTAGATCACCAAAGAAATTACAGCAATGGCAACTAATATACTTATGGGCTTGAGATAAGTTCCTACCAATTCGTAGTTTTCCCCCAAAATATAGCCAGCATAAGTCAGCAAACTAACCCAAACAATCGATCCTGCCGTTGAATAAGCCAAAAAAGGGAGCAAAGGCATCCTGCTAATGCCTGCGGGAATAGATATATAAGTTCTGATGCCTGGTACAAGACGACCCATAGCTGTTGCAATATAACCTCTTCTATCAAACCAGTTTTTAGCCTGCTCTACATCTGCGCCAGAAACGGTCAACCATTTGCCATATTTATCGGCGATCGCTTTGGTGCGTTTTAAGCCCCAATATTTTCCCAAAAAATACCAGGGAATTGCCCCTGCTACAGAACCTACAGTCCCTGCTATAATTACGCCGATCAGGTTTAGCTTTCCCTGAGTTACGGCAAATCCAGCCAAAGGCATAATCAGTTCTGAAGGAATAGGCGGTATTATGTTTTCCAACGCCATCAATAAAGCGATTCCTACGTAACCAAGAGAATTTACACTATTAACAATAAATTCAAGCATAAAATAGTTTTCAAACTCCTAATACGCTACTGTTGCCAGGAGCATTATAAATATTCCAGTTGCTAATTTGGCGATTAAGCAAAATAGCTTCTGCACCGTTTATTTCTGCTTCTGTACCTTCTACTAAAACCAGATAATTTCCCTGGGACAAAAGCCGATCGTAGTAAGCCGCCTGCTCTTCAGGAATTCCCCAGCCGATCAGCGCACCAACTAGACTTCCTCCTGCTGCACCAATACCGCTGCCCAAAAGAGCATTACCCAACAATACGGCAACCTCTGTAGCCACTCCTACTCCAGGTATCGCTAAAATACCTAAGCTCCCAATTAAGCCTAATATCCCTCCTGTTGTCGCTCCCATAAAAGCTCCTGTTTCCACACCCTCTTTGACTCTTTGAGATGTTGCTTTAACTTCCACATCGGCTAATTTTTCTTTTTTATCTGGGTTTTGAGCGATCGCCGATATTTTATCCATATTAAAACCTGCATCTCTAAGCTCTATTAGGGCTGCTTCGGCATCTTGGCGAGTGGCAAATGTTCCTACAGCGCGTTTTTGATATTTTTGGTCGTTCATTAAGATAAAACAAGTCTTTTTTACTACGTCTTTATTTTGCAGATATCTAACCAAAGATACATCTCGCTGTAGATGGAATTATCGATCGCACTGATGAAATGTGGCGTGGCATGATTGAAGTATAATGTGGATTATGGTATATTGTAGTTACGAAAGTAGTTACAAAGTTAGATGATGAAATTAAACATTCGCCGAATAGGTAATTCCCTGGGTGCGAGTATACCCAAAGAGCTTCTCGATCAGTTAAATGTTACCGAAGGAGACTGTTTGTACGTTACGAAAACTCCCGAAGGGGTTCTAATAACTCCTTATGACCCAGAATTTGAAGAAGTAATGGAAGCCGCCAAAGGAATTTCTAATCGTTATCGTAACGCTCTTAAAGAGTTGGCAAAATGAGCCAGGTTAGATTTGTCACCCTAGCTCAAGCCAAAGCCATCCATGTTCAACAGCTTGCTCTTTTTGGTGGGGCAACTGGATTTATAGATGAAGGGAGTCTAGAAAGCGCATTATATAGACCTACTAATATTGCTAACTACAATCAAGGTGCTAGTTTATTTGAGTTGGCTGCTGCGTTGGGTTATGCGATCGCGATTAATCACCCTTTTGTTGATGGAAACAAGCGGACTGCATTTATTGTGATGGCTGTCTTTTTAGAAATTAACAGGGTTAGTTTAGTAGCAACTGAAGTAGAGGTGGTCAAGATTATGTTAGGTATTGCTAAGTCAGAGGTTTCTGAGACAGATTTAACTGCATGGCTGCAAATTAATTGTCAATACGCCTAATGTGAATTGACTTTTTAACTATCAGTTTATAAAAAGTCCAATATTTCAGGAGAAATAAAGATTTTTTTGAGAACTTAATTCGAGTAGATTCAATTCTTCATCTAGATAATTAAAAATTAGCTAATGAGTGAAATCATGGTTAATGTTTACGGAAGACGGCACTTAAAGGGGCGAATACATTCGCCCCACGTTGCCTCGGCTTTGGGGAGGGTCGTCACGTCCCCAACAGGCGAGCGACCCCTAAAGGGTTCGACAGTTTGCTTATGCCGGTGAAACCTTTCAACACTTTGCTCAACGGGTCATAGACCCGCAACGCAAGTGTCTCACCACCGCAACTGTCTCACCGCGTCGCCTTCAGGCGCAAACGCCAGTTCCTTCAACGGGTCACAGACCCGCAACGGACTGGCTTGGGAATGCGCGAGAGTGGGGTAGTAGTGGAAAGTTCCCCCAGTATTATATTTTGATTTTTACAGACAAATTTTAGATAGAAATGGAAGAATCAGCTTTTTTTTATTCACATCAAACATTGTCAATAGTTTCTCTTAAAAACTTTTCGTCTCTTTTTAGCTATTAGCTTTTGTTGAAAATCAGTCTTTTAGAAGAGGTTGAAATACTTATCAATCAGCCATTATCTAGAGGTGAGATTTCAAATAACTTTAAACTATGACAACTAAATTCAAACAGGGCGATCGCGTGAAGTGGAAGGTAGGCAGAGGAGAAACTACTGGAAAAGTAACTCAAAAAATTACTGAATCTACCACGGTAGACGGTAAAAAAATCAGCGCGACTAAAAACAAACCCCGCTATTTAGTTGAAAACGAAAATACAGGCAAAACTAGCATACACAAAACTAAAGCCTTGGCTTCAATAAAAGACGATAAAAAGCTCGAACCCAAACAGCAAGAAGTATTAGAAGACTTTCAATCAGCAGTCAATATGAATGCTTCTAAAATTAAGCAATGGCTAAAGACGGAGGAAAGCAATTCTGTAGGACAAAAAGACAAAAAAGGAAAAATCAAAGGGCGTAAATCTGGCAAGAAAATTGTCAAAATTTTAAATAAAGATCTGTCTGACTATCAGAAAAAAGACTTTAAGCATATGAAAAAGGTGGTGGGCTATGTTCACCGTCATCTGGCACAAAAACCATCAGGAGATATAGAAAAAACTCCCTGGCGTTATTCGCTGATGAATTGGGGACACGATCCGCTAAAAAGCGATAAGGGATAGGAATAAAATGGTGTTAGCAGTAAACAAGATAGCTAATAGCGACATCGTTAAGGTTTTGGACATTGAGCCAGAAAAGACGGCCAAACTTGCTGGCTTGAGATATGTTCGGGCTGATAGTTTACGAATTGAACGGAAAAAAGCTGGTCGGGGTTTTAGCTATTTAGATCGCAAAGGCGATCGCATTACCGATGAAGCAGAATTAGAACGTCTCAAGTCTTTAACTATTCCCCCTGCTTTAACCGATGTCTTTATTTGTCATTTACCTCATGGGCATTTACAGGCGACTGGCAAAGACGCTAAAAAGCGCAAACAGTATTTTTACCATCCTGACTGGCGCAAAATTCGCGATCGCCATAAGTTTAATCGAATGGTGTTATTTGCTGCCTCCTTACCCCAGATTAGAGCAACTACAGCCAAGCATCTACGTCAAAAAGACTTATCTAGAGACAAGGTTTTAGCAACGGTGGTACAGCTATTAGAAACCACTCTAATTAGGGTGGGAAACAGCCAGTATGCTAAGAAGAATCGCTCTTTTGGCTTAACTACCCTGCGCGATCGCCATATAGATATTACAGGCACCAAGGTAAAGTTTGAATTTCGCGGCAAAAGCGGTGTGGATCATGAAATAGAACTGCGCGATCGCCGATTAGCAAACGTGATTAAGCAATGTCAAGAAATACCAGGATATGAAGTATTTAAATATTACGATGAATCTGGCGAGAAGCAACTTGTTGATTCAGCAGACGTAAACGAGTATCTCCAAACCATAACTGGGCAAGAGTTTACGGCAAAAGACTTTCGCACTTGGGCAGGCACACTGCTAGCTGCTATTGAGCTAGATGAAATAGGTGAATTTGACTCAGAAAATACAGCACGTAAAAATATTACTCAGGCAATAAAAAATGTTGCCGAACAGCTTGGTAATCGTCCTGCAACCTGTCGTAAATATTACATTCATCCAGCTATTCTGGAAGCTTATGAAGATGGATCTTTACTAGACTTGATGAGCCAGACGGCAAATATAGAATCAAAATCTAACCAGCTTAGTCCAGAAGAAAAGGTGGTTTTAAACATTATTCAGCAAAGTACTCCTCGTCCGTAATAGTTAGCCTAGTAGGTAAACAGCGTTTAATATCAACACTGATCCCAATCGCTTTTTCCGACATCAGATCTTCTACATAACCAGACTGAATTTTCTTGGCTTCTGCACGAGAATCAAAAGGTCCGAAATAGTAGGTACAGGAAGGTTGCTGCGTAATGATTTCCACCCAATAAGGTTGAATAAATTTATTTTTGACCAGAGAGTTGGCAACAGTTTTCAAACGTTTGGCAAAAGTTTCGAGTAACATATTTTTTTAGGGTTATTTAAAAGGGGTTTATTTAAAAACGAACAATAATTAAATCAATCCTAAACATGAGGCGTGAGTGGGACTGCTTGCTAGGAAAATAGCTAGATTTTTTAAACCAAATACAAGATGACATTAACAATTCTTATCCTATTGTTGTCAGCTATAAATAGCTCCGAAAAAACTGCTATCAAACTGATCGATCCTTTAGCTAAATTACAAATTACTCTATAGTAGCCTGCTTAAAGATAGGGTAGTTTATAATCCTTGGTCATGCTGTTAGAAGGTATACGAAAATAAGATCATTTCTTTTTTCAACTAGCCTACAGATCAAAAGTTGTAGACAATAGGGACAATCCAACCCAGATTTTACCCGCTCACATCTCTATCTAAAGTTAGATCTAAATATTATCCCTAAAGCAGATGCGACAATTGATATATTTTTATTAAGATCTTCCTGGTAAAAAAATAATAGAGAATAATAAATATATGCCTATACCTCTAAGAGATGATGTAATGTACATCCTGCTTAATAAAATTCATCAAGGAGATGGTAGTGGAAAACACTCTGTAGACTTTCAAGCTACAGACTTTACGGGGCGCAATTTGACTATATCTGATTTTTTAGGTCACCTTGATTATTTAGAGCAGAAGCAGTACATTGATGCTGAGTTTTCGGGTAATGCCTACGCCAATCAAGAAGATGTACCCGATTTAATCGATGAAGAAGAAGTAGATTTTCGCGTTGCCAACACTTTTGGCGCACCCGATGGTCCTTTACCTCATTTAATTAAGTTTAAAAAAGCAAAACTTACCGCAAAAGGGGAAAAAATGCTTGAGCGGATGGAAAAAAATCCCCCAAATGATATAGACAAAGGGCCTTCTACACCTATTGCTACTAAAGACACGCCTTTTCTAGAGAAGGTTATGCTCAGAGGTGAATTAGAAGATATTTTTGATGCTAGAGACTTAACTACTATCGTTTATCGCACCATGCGCGATCTCATGACCACCGAAGCATCTAAAGCAGTAGAAGCAGAATTACACTCAGAAGCAGAGGAAAATGCTAGTAACAAAAGACTACAAGAGGAAATAGCCAAGCTTTGGCACGATGATAATCCTATAGTCGCCTGGTTAAGTAATATCCGTCCGCCTTTAAAGTTTGATGCAGATACCTTTATCTATCGTATCGAAAAAGAAGGTGGAGTGCCTCGCGGCACAACTGCCGAAAAAGTGATTGATGCAGTTTTTTCAGCTACCAAAGAGGAATTATCTTCAGATAAAATTAGTCAGGTTAGTGAGTTTTTACCAGGAAAAATTAAAGATATGTGGGAAGCTGCCTAGAAAATATAGCATCATACATCTATTAATTTAATGTTTAAATATTGAGGACGCTGAAATCAACGTCCTTATTTTTTTGGCTTTGTTTATCTTTTACTATCGAAAGAAGGATGCGATCGCCTTATTTTTTTGTTGTCATATAAGTAGACGTTACCAACCATTTTAAAAAATCTTTATGACTGAATTATCTCGCTCTGATTTTCAAAAGCTAGCTCAAACAACTGGCTCAACCTGTATTTCTATTTATATGCCTGCTGAAAAGGCGGGAACAGAAACTAGAAAAAATACAATCCGCTTTAAAAATTTAATTCGCGAAGCTGAACAAAAGATAGAGCAGTTGAACAAATCAGAAGAGTTAGCAAAATCATTAAAATCTGCTGAAAGCTATATAGATGATTATGATTTTTGGCAACATCAAGATTGTGGGTTAGCATTTTTTATTGATGTTGATAATGTTCAATATTATCGTCTTCCCTACAGTTTCCAAGCAGAAGTTGAGGTAAGCGATCGCTTTTATCTTAAGCCTTTGTTACCCATAATTTCTAACGATAGTAAATTTTATTTATTAGCACTATCCCAAAATCAGGTGAAGTTTTTCTTGGGTAGCCACTACAGCATTAATCAAATACAATTACCTGAATCAGTTCCAGTTAGTTTAGCTGAAGCTTTGAAATATGATGATCCCGAAAAACAGACTCAGTATCATAGTGCTAATTCAGGAAATAGTCCTATTTATCATGGTCAAGGAGTTGGCACCACAGATAATAAAGATGAAATAAAACGTTTCTTCGATCAAATAGATAACGGTTTAAAAGCAGCTTTACAATCAGAAAACACTCCTTTAATCTTAGCTGGAGTAGAATACCTTTTACCCATCTACCATGAAGCAAATTCATACCATAATTTATTAGAAGCAGGAATTACTGGTAATCCTGAAGATGTTGCTACAGAAGATTTACATCGTTCAGCCTGGGAGATTATTGAACCCCATTTTGCTGCCCAACGCCAACAAGCAATGGACAAATATCATCAGCTATCTGATACGAATGAAGCTAGTTCTCAGCTAGAGCAAATAATTACTGGTGCTGCTAATGGACAGGTAGAGACTCTGTTTGTCGCTGCCGATGCTCAAAAGTGGGGTGAATTTCAACCACAGGCAAATAAGGTAATATTCCAGACAGAATCAGCCGAAGACAGTATTGATTTGATCAATTTTGCTGTAGTTCAAACTTTCCTTCAAGGTGGCAATGTCTATATTTTAGAGGAGGATATGCCAGCAGATACAGATGCTTTAGCTATTTTCCGCTATCCCGTATATGCAGAAGCCAGTGCATAGTTAATATGCAGTTTAATAGTATTTGGAGTCTGACAGAACGTGAGCGTTTGACAAAGTAAATTTGTCAAACGCCTAGGTTAAACAATTAACTAAATTCTTGTTGATTGCGGACAATATTTTCGGTCATTTCGGCAAGTTCACTTAATTCAATTTCTAATTTGGTAGCTTTTTTTTGATAGTCAAACTTTTTGGCGATCGCAGCACGAGCTAAATCTTCTCTATTACTTTTTAAAGCCTTTTTAGCTACTTTTTCCCAAACCTGTATTTCGGCGATCGCTTTTTGATATTCAGGCTGGATCTGATTCCAAACTGATTTAATATCTATTAGAGATTCAGTTAGTAGCTGTTGTGCAGTTTTGCTGTCTTTACCTTTCAAGGCGTTTTTAATTGGTTCATATAGTTTTGAAGTATCTAGCGTATTTATAAGGGGTAAAAAGTTTCTTACCTGTCGGCTGTCGCTAACGCCAGTTTTACACCAGCTAGCAAAATGTTCACAGTTATTAAACAGTAAATTATATTCTTGTTCTCCTAATCGACTTTCGGCTCTTTCAACTACCGCATCTGGGATGTAGTCAAAGCCATCACTATATTCAGCGACGTAGATAGGGTTTCCTCGGCTAAAAGTTGCTAAATCAGTTCTTTCAATTGTTTCACTGGGCTTACGGTAATGAATTACTGTACCGTCACCGCAGTCAATACCGTAATGTTTATATAGTCCGTCTAGCTGCCACAAGTTTCGATATGCGTATACGAGATCGCCTTTTGCCATTAAACTATTTTATTAACTGATGTTACGCAGTATAACGAAAAATCAGTAGTTTAAAAATGCGATCAAGGGGTTGGCGTAAGCTTGTGTACATATAAACCCTTTAAGCATAATTGATTATTTTTCGAGCTGTTCTTGGGTTGCTTGCGGTTGATTTGGGGAATGGATAGTGCGCCACAACGCATTTGTTCCAGCGACTAAAGCGATCGCGGCGATTGCACCCGCGGCAATGCTTGCCAAACCAGCAAAACGTTTGTTTGGCTTTGGTTGACCTGGTTTTGCGGGCTGATGTGGTTGATGATAATGATGAAAAATTTCATCACTCAGCCATTCTGCCGTGGCATTAAAGTTATGTATGGGAGTAGGCAGCATTTCTAGATAGGTGAGATTACGGATCGAGTCTCCTGCTCTACCATCAACCTTCACTTTATCAAAAATATTAGCGACTCCATTACGGATACCCAACTTCATTAAAGTGCCTCGCATACCTGCATTGACGGGATGTAGTTCTTTATTTTGCGATAATGCAATTAAATTTTTAGCAATAGTCTTTCCCTCTTGATAGGCGATTTGAGCGACTGGAGGATAGGTGCGATCTTTAACTACGGCACAGTCTCCTGCTGCAAATACTTCAGGAAAATTTGGTAGCTGCAAAGTGTCCGTCACCATAGGCAAGCCGTGTTTATCACGATTTTCATCCGCAATAGATAGAGTCTTGAGCAAAGGATTATTTGCCGTACCTGCCGTCCAAACTGTAGTTTGAGCCTGGATAGTTTTAGTTGATTCTTCGCCTTCAAGCTGATATTCCAGGCGATCGCCAGTAACTTTAGTAACTTTTGCGCCTAATATTAATTCAACAGGTATAGCCTTCTCTTTAAGTGCTTGGAGGGCAGTTTCTCGTAAATGAGAATTAACATCTCCTGTAAGGATTTCTTGACCGTGATTGACCAACACAATCCGAATGTTGCCAAAGTCACCGCCTAATTTCTCATACCATTGAGGCAATAAATCGGCGAGAGTGGCGGCTATTTCCACTCCAGAAGGCCCTGCTCCTACTATTGCTATACTCAGCAAAGCATCCCTTTGAGCAGATTCTACTTGACTAGCTCGCTGAAGACACTCTCTTAGGTGCTTTTCTAATGCCATAGTGTCTTCTTGCGTGCGGAAAGCAAAGGCATTTTCTTCGGCTCCCTCAGTACCAAGATATCCTTGGGTACTACCTACCCCTAAAACGAGATAACGGTAATCGTAGTGTAATCCAGAAGCTAATTCGAGCCGACGCTGCTGTAGGTCAACCTTTGTTGCCTTATCCTGAATGAAAGTAACGTTACTACCCTCTAACAATTTTTCATAGCGGGGCAAAACCTGTTCATTCTGCATCTCCCCCGTCAAATGCTCATAAAGTAATGGTTTAAAAACAAACCGATCTTGAGAATCAATTAGAATAACAGGCTCGCTATAGTGACGATGGCTCAGATGTAAGGCGGTAAACAGTCCGACAAAGCCACCACCGACGATTACTGTGGGATTGGTAATATTATTCATAATTTTTTTGATAGTAAAATTTAAAGTATTAATTACTAATTACTTCCTGATTTTATCGAAAGAGTCTGCTTCTCTTTCTAGTTGTCGATCAACGTTTCGATCTCGGCGGTTTGTTTCGCCATTGTTGTTTAATTGTTCACGCTTTATGTTTAGTCGCTCGCGATCTATTTCATTGTTCTTTATTTCATCATTTCCAGATTCTAAATTTTGACTTTCTCTTTCTGTTTCTTTCCTTGATTCAAGAACTCATCGCTCGCATTTCCGTCTACGTTTATTTGAGCCAGTGTTGCCTGTGACTCTGAAGCATAAAACTGAATTGTTAAAACGAATACAGTCAAAGTTAAGAAATTAATTGTTTTTTTCATTGCTCTTTACTCACTACTTGCTACTTAACCTAAGTTCGGGATAAGCAGAAACCTTTATCAGAAAAGCATTTGAAAAATACTATTTTTTCATGGCGTAGTTTCATAGAAAATATTTCAAAAGCTTATAGCTACCTCCACCGATTAATATTCTTAACCCGAACTGACGTTATTTACTATTTTTTATCTATGTGTTACCAAATCTATTAATTAAAAAAAGTTTCATTTTCAAGTCCACATTTAAAATCAGCAATGCTGTTAGTTGATATGTGTTTAGCATAAATAAAATACCAAAGCGTTTCTTCTCTTTTCTTGCTCAAATTGATGTTTAAGATTTTACTTGGGTTATTTTCTCTGTTCTTTCCTCCCAAACCAAGCTTGACTGGCTAATATAGCTATTAAGTAAAGTTTTGCTCAAGCCATTGCTGAATATCTTTTAAAACTAGGCCTGGGATTTCCCAGGGGAAAAGATGAGCAACCTGAAGATAGTTTATATACTGACAGTCTTGAAGCTGCTGGGCAGTTTTTTGGCTAGCGTCAGCAGTAATATGGCGATCGCATTCTCCTGAGAGCATTAAACAAGGAACTTTTATTTGGTGTAAGTCTTCTAGGCGATTGTAACCCTGTCGAATTGCGTTAGATAAAGCTGTATCTGCTGCTTTTGATGTTTGCCAGTAAGCTGGTACTGCTTCGGTAGCTAAATAATAGTATGATTCTGGAGCATGATTGTTAATTAAATAACGAAAAAGCGATCGCTTGCAGAAGGTATCTATATTCCACTGCCAAGCTGGTTTAATGTAGTTGACGATTCCCCCAATACCAGTAAATAATTGCTCTTGCCAGGTAGGTTGAGGATGGCTGCTTAAAGGATGTGCAGCAGTAGCAATGAGAATTATGCCCTTAAACCTTTCGGGCATAGCTAAAGCCAATTCCAGAGCCAGAATACCACCAAGCGACCAACCCAAAAGTAAACAGCTATCTATATTATATTTGTCTAGTAAGGCAGTAAGATCTGTTATATGATCCTGCATTTTAAAGCTCTGTTTACAGCGACTTTTGCCATAGCCACGGAGATCGGGAGCAATTGTTTGGTACTGCCTAGAAAGATAGTTGGTAAATACAGACATACTTGAAGACGAACCAGGATGACCGTGTAAACAAAGAATAGGGTATCCTTGTCCTTTAATTTCTGTATTTAAATCCATAGTGATACTAAACTCTATTTAAGTAGGTTACTTAACTGTTAGGTAGTGGGTAGTTAGTAGTTAGTAGTTAGTAGTTAGTAGTTAGTAGTTAGTCGTTTGTAGTTTTTTCAATTAAAGATGTTAGCATTCTAGATATTTCATTAATTTTATCTTCCAAAAAATTAGACTTTTCTTCAGTTAAACAACCTAAATCTCTCGCTATTAAAATCTGACAATTTACTTCTTTGGCACTACCTTGAGCAATATATAAAAATCTAGTAAATTCTTTGTTACCATTTCGTCCGCATCCTTCAGCAATATTGGATTCTATTGATATCGATGCTCGTCGTATTTGGTTGATAAGACCAAACTTTTCTTCAGTAGGGAAGCTAGTAGAAATTTTGTATAAATTAACGGTAAAATTATGGGCTTTCTGTCAAACTTTTAACTTCTTGAAATCTTGCATTTTTAAATGAAGTTACAAAAATAATACTATATTATTTTACTACAAACTACTAACCAAAAACTACAAACTAATAGATAGTAGATAGCTGTTTAATAAGTTCAAAATTTTAAGATACTTTTCCCCATCGGATTTAACGTGAACTTGATATGAGGATTTAATTGTAAGTAATTCCTGCTTTTTTAAAACGATTTAAAACTTCTCCCAGGCGATCGCAATCGGCAATTAGACTAATTCTAACGTAGCCTTCCCCTCCATCTCCAAAGGCGTTGCCAGGAGTAATAACTACCCCTGTTTGCTGCAATACATCAAGGGCGAATTCCGTTGAACCTTTGCCAACAGGAGTTTCTATCCAAAGATACATGGTTGCCTTAGAAGGAGGAATTTGCCAGCCTAATTCTCCCAAGCCTTTAATTAGAAAATCACGTCTAGTGCTATAGCGATGCTGCACATTCTTAATATACTCATCGGGCAATTGTAAAGCAGTTTCTGCTGCCTTTTGAACTGCGGAGAAAATACCGTAGTCGAGATTGGTTTTAAGAGTTCGTAAACCCTGAATAATATCGGAGTTACCCACCACAAAACCTACACGCCAACCAGCCATATTGTAGGTTTTGGATAAAGTATGAAACTCAACCCCAATTTCTTTTGCCCCTGGTATTTCTAAAAGCGACGTAGGCTGATAACCATCGAAAGCTAATTCTGCATAGCAAAGATCGTGAACTAATAATATTTTGTAGTGACGGGCAAACTCAACTACCTCCTCAAAAAATTCTCGTGGTGCAGTGGCGGTAGTCGGATTATTAGGATAGTTGAAATAAAGAATCTTGGCTTTTTGAGCTACATCTTCAGGAATAGAACTCAGATCGATTAGCCAATTTTGCTCTGCCGAAAGATAAATTTGCTGAATCTTGGCACCCGCAATTAATGGTCCGCGAAAATGAGCAGGATAGGAAGGGCTAGGAACCAGGATAATATCTCCAGGATTGACGTAAGCCATTGCTAAATGACCTAAACCTTCTTTTGAACCAATCAAAGGTAGTGCCTCGCTATCGGGACTTAGTTCAACTCCATAGCAGCGGTGATACCAATCCGTAATTGCCTGACGGAAACTAGCCGTACCTTCAAAAGGTGGATAGCCATGATTGAGCGGATCTTGCAAAGCAGCGATCGCAGCGTCTATTATGGGCTGAGGTGCTGCACCATCAGGATTGCCCATGCCTAAATCAATTAAGTCTAGTCCTTGTTCTCTGGCACGGGCTTTTAATTCGTCTAAACGGGCAAATACATAAGGAGGAAGGGCATCTAAACGCTCGGCTCGGCTAATCCAATCTAAACTCATATTCACAGCTAACAGTTGATTTAGCTTTTTATTCTCTCATTAATTGTTAAACACAACTTGTCAGGTTTTAAAATTTAGAAATTTGGTAGAGGTTTAATCGATTGACATCTAGTTTCTCATTCTTACTTAAACTTTACAAGTCCTGAAAACTCTTTAATCGTGGTTTGTTTCTAAGCTTTTGTTAACCGCAAATTCAGGTAAAAGATTAGGTGTAATGCCAGATTCTGCTAGTCCTCCTGCACTATGAATAGGAGCTTCCCCAGGGTTCGATTTTTTGGCTGATTCTGCTTGAGGATCTCCTGAAGGCAGCCAACCTAAAAACGGCAGTGGCAGCAGGGTAGACAGATTGGTAATAGTTACCAGTAACCAAAGCCGATCAAAATTGTTTTCTGTGACTCCTAGCCAGGCGGTAAGTAATGCACCTAATTCATGGGATAACAATCCCGATAAGTTCCAAATAGACATCAAAAGAGCAAATAACGTTGCTTCGACTCCTTCAGGACAAAGACGAGCCGATAGCACTAATACAGGCATCCAGGTAATTTGCCCAACAACGCTCAGAATCAGACTATCTCCTAGACTAAACCAATGATCGTCGATGCCTAAAGCACGATTGGCATGGGTTACTAGCAATAATGTTGTCATTCCTAAAGCTGCTGCAATAACTGTATTCCAACCCAAAATCTTTCTGAAGGGTACGGTTTTTAGATAGCGTTGAAACAGAAAAATGCCAATTAAAGAGGCAAAACTGGTCACAAGACGTATTCTACCAAGGAATTCTGGCTCAAATCCTAGTTCGTTGGTGCTAAAAAAGAAAAATGCTGAATCAGCGGTAGGAGTAGCTTGCCAACAAAATAGAAAAGCAATGGGTAACCAAATTTGCTTTTGTTTAATCGCGCTCCATAGCTGTGTAATTTGCTCCTTTACAGGAGAGATTTTTAGCTCAGAATCGTCTTTGGTAATCTTTTCTTCAGCAATGAGCCAGGCTACAGCAGAAACAATTAAGGGAAAACTAGCCGTAATTTCAAATACTTGATTGCTGCTGAGATGCTGTAATAATAATCCACTAAAATAAGCTGTTAACAATCCTCCCAAAGCAGAAAATCCCCAGGACAATGACTGTAGCGATCCCGATTGAGATAAAGACTCTTCTCTAGCTCTTTCCACGATTAAGGAATCGACGATCACATCACTGATTGCTACAGAAAGAGAGGTTAATAAAATTGCTATAGTTGCTGTCCAAGCACTATCAACTAAGGTAGCTAAAGCCAACCAAGATATAGTGCCTAAAAATCCTGATAATATCAGGTAGGGGCGACGACGATAGCCCAAAATAGGCAAACCATCAGATATAAAGCCAAACAGTGGTTTAATAATCCAGGGTAAAGAGGCAATGCCCATCAAGGCTGCAACTTCGGCAGGGGTTAAGCCTAGATCGTCCTTAAGAAAAAAGCTAACGGCTAAACGAGCTAATCCCAATATTCCTTGAACAAAGTAAACCGTAAGGATGGCGAATAATTCTGGAGTTGGTTCATTGCCAAACAGAATTTTCTCTTTTAGTAGTTTCTTAAAGCTCTTGAATTCAGAGGAATCAGCAGTCATGTATTTTATTAAAGTTTTATAATTATCGTTAGTTTAATAATAAGCAATGATACTCGCAAAAATCGTCAGCTTTAAGACTGAGTTCTAAAAACAGTGTTCAAACACCAAAAAGAGATTAGTCGACTATAGATAGTAAAATCGGCTAGGTTTATCAAACAAAAAATTAAGAGATCGCGATCGCAAACTAATACAAGAGGAGTAATTAGCTGCCCTTCAATGCCTAACTCTTGCTTTGAGGGCAAATCTAGCTTTTTTGAGATTATTTTGATATAATCAATCAAGAATTTAGCAATGGGCTATAACTCAGTTGGTTAGAGTGTCACATTGACATTGTGGAAGTCGGCGGTTCGAGTCCGCCTAGCCCAATACTTCGCAAAGCCTCGGTATTCTTGCAATGTAGCATTCTAAATCCCATCCCGTTAGTAGTACAGGGTTAAACAATGGTCTTTTATTTCATTTGAATAACCTCTCAAATTATAAGTATCAATGAACTGGCGGTTACAGTTACGACAAAGATAATTTTGTTTATCCCGTCGCCGACCATTTTTTACTATTTTTGTTGATTTGCACTCTGGACATTTTTTGTCGCTAATTTATTTGCAGGATTAATTGCTTATTGTCATTTTCCTAAGAAGCCTTATATTGCTATCGATCTCTTTGTTTTGTCTGCTTCTGCTTAAACCGAACTGACGTTTATTATAGTCATTTCAATTAATTTCCTTCTGATTCACTAGTTCTAAGTCAAAACTCAGGAGGGTTTGTGACACTGATCACAGTTTGATTTTTTCGTATGGTTTCTATTTGGAATGACTATACTTATTACCTATTACTTATTACTCCCTGCGAGGGATACCTCTTGGCTACTTACGAGCAGTTGATTTTTCTGTCTTAACCGATTGACGTACTGCGATACATAGCTCATTGGAATCATTTATTTCTCATTGTGCTGCATAAGGTCATTTGATAATTTACCAAGAGTTACTAAAATCTGTTAAATTTTCAATCATAAGTGAAACACTACAGATTAAATATGCCCCGTAATAAAGCTAAACCGCCGAATCATCCACTATCTCGATTGCTGCGCTATGGAGATAAATACAAAGCTATTATTTGGCAAGCTGTAATCTGTTCTATCCTCAATAAACTTTTCGATCTTGCTCCTCCTGCCATCATTGGGGCTGCGGTGGATGTCGTAGTAAAAAAGCAAGACTCAATTGTAGCTCGCTTTGGTATCACTGATATTTTTACCCAGCTTGTAGTATTGTCTTTACTATCGGCAATTGTCTGGGGCTTAGAATCTGTATTTGAATATGCTTATACAAGACTATGGCGTAATCTGGCACAGGATGTTCAACATGACATACGTTTAGATGCCTATAGTCATGTTCAAGACTTAGAATTGGCTTACTTTGAAGAAAACAGCACGGGAGCGTTATTATCTGTTCTCAATGATGACATCAATCAGCTAGAAAGATTCTTGGACGTTGGTGCTAATGAAATTATTCAAGTAATTACTACAGCACTAGTTATTGGTGGTTCATTTTTTGTTTTAACTCCCGACATTGCTTGGATGGCAATCGTTCCTATTCCGCTAATTATCTGGGGTTCAGTGGCATTTCAAAAATGGTTAGCACCCAGATATGCTGAAGTACGAGAAAAGGTAAGCTTACTCAACTCCCGATTATCTAATAATCTTAGTGGCATTACGACCATTAAAAGCTTTACCACAGAAGCTTATGAGATAGATCGTTTGAGACAAGACAGCAATGCCTACAGAAAAAGCAATCAAAAGGCTATTCTTTTATCCGCAGCCTTTATTCCTTTGATTCGTCTGGTAATTTTAGCTGGCTTTACAGCAATTTTGCTTTATGGTGGTCTTCAAGCTGCATCTGGAACATTGGCAGTGGGTACATATAGCGTACTTGTGTTTTTGACTCAGAGATTATTATGGCCCTTGACTCGTCTAGGACAAACCTTTGACCTCTATCAAAGAGCAATGGCATCTATTACTCGCGTCATGGATTTATTGGATACGCCTATTGCCATTCATTCGGGAGATATTGCTTTGCCACTGTCAACCATAAAAGGAGAGGTAAGCATAAACAATATTACCTTTGCCTATAATCAAAGACAGCCCGTAATTGAAAATCTTTCTCTTGAGATCCCCGCAGGTCAAACTATTGCCATAGTTGGTGCGACGGGTTCGGGTAAAAGTACCCTAGTTAAATTGCTGTTGCGACTCTATGAAATACGCTCAGGCAATATTACTTTAGATGGTCGAGATATCAAAGACGTAGTGCTGTGGGATCTTCGTCGCGCAATTGGTTTGGTTAGCCAGGATGTATTTTTGTTTCACGGTACTGTCAGAGAAAACATCAGCTATGGCTCTCTTGATGCCAGCATAAATCAAATTGTTGAAGCAGCTAAAATTGCCGAAGCAGATAACTTTATTCAAGAGTTGCCCCAAGGATATGACACCGTTGTAGGAGAAAGGGGACAAAAACTTTCTGGAGGACAAAAGCAAAGAATTGCGATCGCCAGAGCCATCTTGAAAGATCCACCAATCTTGATTTTAGACGAGGCAACTTCGGCAGTAGACAACGAAACAGAAGCTGCGATCGCTCGTTCCCTAGAAAAAATTACTCAAAATAGAACTACAATTGCGATCGCCCATCGCCTGTCTACTATCAGACATTCTGACTGTATTTATGTAATGGAATATGGTCAACTGATCGAACAGGGGACCCACGAAGAACTGTTAGCTAAAGAGGGCGTGTATACTAATCTTTGGCGGGTACAAACTGGCTCTAGGAGAGATAAACAATTAATTACATAAGCTGGAAAAATATGATCTAGATATGTAGAACATATTTTACATATCTTTTTGATACTCTTCTAGTAAATCTAAAAGATTAGCTTGGCACTGCATTGGCAATAAGTCATTTAAAGGTAATTCAGTTTTTCCTCCGCCTAATTTAACGGGAATACCCCGCAAAATGGCGGTAACTGAATCTTCATTCAAAGAGTCCTTTTCCAAAAGAGGATATACTTTTTCGGCAATAACGGTATGCAGGTGAGCATCATTTAAATATAGATGCCACTTGGCTATATCAATATAAATGTTTTCGCCAATTTGAGCTGCTAAGGTTTCTATTTGTTGTGTGCTAGCCATTAGGTTTTAATTGTGGTGTAGTCTGCGATCGCCTTAATATAGATAAAGTGTAATGCTAAGATGCCAAACCAGATACCGTTTACCCACAGCAACCAAGACCATTCTGTAGATTTCAGAATATGCACAAACCATAAGCCAGAGTTAGCAGCAGAATAAACTCCTGCATGAATCGCAAAGTTGATGAGATCATCTAAACGGCGATATTCTGGATCTGTTTTGCGATCGGGTTTGCGAGGCCAACGAGGAGGCATAAATTGCTATTTTAAATTGAACATAGTTATTTGATATTACTTTTATTGTATCGGTTTAGTGGCTTTTTTCTTCAGCAAAATAGTCTCCTGACTTGCCCCCTGTTTTACTTAGCAAAGAGATTTGGGAGATCTCCATTGATTTCTCCAGTGCTTTTGCCATATCGTATAAGGTTAGGGCAGTGACAGACACAGCAGTTAATGCCTCCATTTCTACTCCTGTTGAACCTTTGACAGCTACCTTAGCCATAATTTCGTATCCAGGCAAATCATAATTTGGGCTAATGTCTACTTCAATCTTATGAATAGGTAAAGGATGGCAAAGAGGTATCAAATTGGCAGTTTGCTTGGCTGCCATAATCCCAGCGATTTTTGCTGTACCCAAGACATCACCTTTGGGAGCATTTCCTGCTTCAATAGTTTTCAACGTAGCCAAAGACATTTTAATTTTGCCTCTGGCTACGGCTTGACGGCGAGTTGCTTTTTTGGCTGAAACATCCACCATTTGAGCCTCTCCACGATGGTTTAAATGGGACAAAGACTCAAAATTATTATTTTCTTGCATTGGTATCTATAGTTCTGCTACTATTAGAGGCTGTTGGGTTTATTCAGTAAGTTACTGATTACTTAACTAAGGGCGAGTAGCTCAGTGGATTAGAGCATTTGGCTACGAACCAAAAGGTCAGGGGTTCAAATCCCTTCTCGCTCATGACTTGCAAAGCTTCATTTAGGATTGTTGATCGGAGTATAAAATATCTTCCGTCTTTTGAGACAACCAAAATACGGAAGATATCTGTCTTTTTTATTGTCTAATTATTTAAGCAGTTAAATAATTAGAGTATTTATGTTCTCACCGCAATTATACTTGCTCTTATGTGTGTAGTTACTCTTTTGAGCAATAGTGTTGCTTTGGGCGTTGCACAATGAATAGATGATCGATTAAAAAATAAGTGTAGTCCAATGTTTAAGATAATAGGTTATGCGATCGCGCCGCTGGGGTTTTAGAAAGGGTTATGGTTGAAGCAGGGCGGGATATTTTAGATCCTGTTCCTGTAATGGTAGATATTAAGGTAGGTAGGTACTAGAGTTGATTTTGCTCTCGATTGACAGTAAAATAGTGTCAAATGACGAAATATTTGGTGAAGTGCTATGGCTCAATCTTCGCTCAAAATTGAGAGGATAACGTATGTCTCGGTTAGACAAATAGCAGATAAATATCAGATAGACAGATTATGGGTGCGAAACATCTTAGGAATTAGTGAAAGTACGCAATTTCGTTACGAGAAAAACAATCCTGTACTCAAGCCAAATATAGGCGATCGCTGGAGCAGATGTATCAAGATAATAGAACAGGCACAAGAGTTGTTTGAAGACGAACAAGAAACTAGGCGATGGCTGTCTACACCTAAGCAAGCACTAAACAACAAAATACCCCTCGAACTATTAGATACTAATTCTGGCTGTAGGCAAGTAGAGCAAATGTTGATGCAGGCAAGTTACGGAGTTTTTTCCTAGATGCACGTCTGGCGAATATGTGCTGCCAAATATCAGGATTCAGCGTTCTCTGGTATAGGTGGATTGTACGTTCCTGGTAGATGGCATACTCAAGGGCATAAGATTGTATACACTGCTGAAAGTTTGGCTTTGGCTTCACTAGAAATATTTGTTCACCTGGAAAGCGATCGAGTTGCTCTGGTAGCTATCAAGGCTAATATTCCTGATGAATTAAAGATAGAAAAAATCAAGATCGAGAATATGCCAAAGAATTGGCAAGATCCAGATTCCTGTTCTAAATTGCAAAAAATTGGTCAGAGTTGGTTAATATCTTGTCGAACTCCAATATTGAAAGTACCTTCAGCTATAGTCCCAGTAGAGTCTAATTACCTGTTTAATCCAGAACATCCTCAGTTCAAGGTCGATTTAAAACCGCCGATTAGATTTCGCTTTGATCGAAGAATGTGGAAATCTAGTTGATTTAGAAGAAATAATCTAGCTTCGACTATAAAATGATATGCAATTGATACGCTATTATTCAAACGCTTGTCTACCTGAATTATTTTGCTATGATTATTGATGTCGAAATATATATCAATAATTATATCAATGCGTACTACTATTACTATTCCAGACGATCTGGCAGCAGAAGCTGACGCTTTAGTTGGTAGCCCAGGAATTACTACCCGTAATCAGCTTATAGTTGAAGCGATCGCAAATTGGGTTGAGCTTAAAAAAGAGGCTCAAATCGATGATGAGTTTGCGATGATGGCAGGTGATTCGGATTATATAGCCGAGACGTTAGCTATTGAGTCAGAGTTTGCCAAGAGCGACTTAGAGGTGGCAACCTCAAACGATGATTAGAGGAGATATTTATCAAGCTGAGTTAGATATAACAAAAGACTCTGAACAAGCAGGATCGCGCCCTACAGTTATTGTTAGTCGAGATGGCCTCAATCGCAGCTCTCCTGTGGTAGTTATTGTGCCTATTACCAAATTTACTCCTAGAAAAAAAATCTATCCCAGTCATCATTTAGTCAAAGCAACTAGAAGCAATGGCTTGAGTATAGATAGCATTGTAAAGTGCGAACAAATTCGGGCGATCTCCAAATCTCGTCTCTCGCACAAGTGGGGCAGTTTAAGTGCAGAGGATTTGGCAAAGATAGACGTTGCTTTGAAAATAGTTTTATCTTTGAAGTAAGTTTAGACATAACTACAAGAACTATCGCACTGAAGAATTGCCTGCTGTGACCGTTGGTCAATCAATAAAGTTAATTCAAATATTTATCAGTAAAAATATGGATAGAGTCCAGTCGTTTCAATCTAATGATCGGTTTAATCTCGCGCTCGCTTTGGCTCAAGAAGTTAAGCAATATATGAACATCAATGCCGAAAATTTGGACGGGGATGTTTGGGATAACTTAGGCTTTTGGCGCTCTGGTATTCTTTCTCAAAGTATGCTAAACGATGATAATTTAGCTGAGCTGATTGACTACATTGGGGTCGAGAAAGTACAGGAGCTTGTTCAAGCAGCGAGCAATAGTACAATAAACGAAAACGATTAGTTGTTAGTCTATGGGTAGAAAAGCTAATCCAACCTGCCTTTACTGTGCCAAAAACTACCGCACAGAAGATGAGGCTCAAGAAAAGCACCCTGAATGTTACGTCGGTCACAACTGTCGGCTCAAACGGAATCGTCTGAGAAATCCTGGAAAGGTCAACGCCAAACGTCGTCAAAACGCTGCCCAGAAAAAAGGCATTGCTACGACTGAACCAATACTACCTGAAGCGTATCGGGCAGAACTAGAAATTTACGGCAAAGAAAACCAGTTTGTTCATGAGATCGCTCTCAAAAGTTTGAATAATCAAATCCCTTTCATGGCTGAATCCAGCGTGATTATTAAAGTGTCAGAGGGGAGACTTGAACTCCCGACCCTCGGCTTATGAGTCCGATGCTCTAACCAACTGAGCTACTCTGACTAGTGAACTATTAAGATACATAGTAGCTCATTAGTCACAAGATAAAAAGTATTTACCTGAAATTTTTACTCATAATATTTTTCTTTTGTCACTCTCCGAATTTAAAGAGTAGTAGAAAAAAGATTTAGCCATCAGGAAAATACAAATAGAATTGATTCATGGTAACAATAAATCGATTACCCTATCTACCTCACAGCCACCAAAAACCTTTTCTGTTATAGTTTAATTCTCGGAAACTGACATGAATAGGGTTAATCTCTCATGCCTTGTAACAAGCATTTTATAACTTGAGCAAACTCATCCAAATGACCTCAACCGTCAATAGCTTTATAAAGTTACAGTATGTTAAATTGAATTTTATTAAAATTGAAGTTTATTTAAGTTAGAAAGGAGAATACAATGGCATTAGAAGCTATTCCAGATGGGATTAAAACCTGGTCGCAGTTCGGTCATCCTATACTAATGTGGGTGTTGTTGGGTATTAGTGTTTACGCTTTATATTTGGGAGTTCAAAGTTCTAAAATTCGTAGTGCTGACAAAGAAACCAGGAAAGAATTAGTTAAGAAAAACTTTGGTCAAAGACACCACAGAATGGGGTCAATTCTTCTGGCTTTCATGATTTTAGGTAGTTTAGGTGCTATGGCAGTCACCTATATCAATAATGGCAAACTGTTTGTTGGTCCTCATCTTTTAGCTGGATTAGGTATGACTGGCTTGATTGCTGTTTCTGCATCACTAGTTCCTTATATGCAAAAAGGCAATAGTCTGGCTCGCAATACCCATGTTTCGCTTAATATTCTGCTATTGGGATTATTTGGTTGGCAAGCAATTAGCGGAATGCAGATTGTCCAGAAGATTTTAGACCGCATGATGTCATAAATAGATTTGTGTCGGGGCGAATCGCGATTCGCCCCTGCAATTCATAATTCATATTGTTCTAAGCACAATTGTTATTGCTATAAAGGTAAAGTATAGTTTAGCTGGTATATTCTTCAAGGTAGCTCCAATGTTATTCTACGATCTAGTCAAAGAAATTTTAGTAACTGACAGTTAGAGAGAATTTATCAAATGAGCGAAGTAAATGAAACGCCATTATTGTTAAGGGCAGCCCGTGGCGAAGTATTAGAACGTCCCCCTGTATGGATGATGCGCCAGGCGGGTAGATATATGAAAGCATATCGGGATATTAGAGAAAAGTATCCCAGCTTTCGCGATCGCTCAGAGATTCCCGAAGTAGCTATTGAAATTTCTTTACAACCTTGGAAAGCTTTTCAGCCTGATGGGGTAATTATGTTTTCCGATATTGTTACTCCCTTGCCAGGCTTAGGGATCGATATGGATATCGCCGAAGGCAAAGGCCCAATTATTAGTTCTCCTATTCGTAGTCAGAAACAGGTAGATGCACTCCATCCTTTACAGCCAGAAGAGTCTCTACCTTTCATCAAGACTATCCTAGAAAGTTTGCGTGCTGAAGTAGGTAACAAGTCCACTGTGCTGGGCTTTGTCGGTGCGCCCTGGACGCTGGCTGCCTATACCGTAGAAGGAAAAGGTTCTAAAACCTATGCCAACATTAAAAAGATGGCCTTTTGCGATCCGACTATTTTGCATCAGTTATTGAGCAAGCTAGCAGATGCGATCGCCACTTATATCTGCTATCAAATTGACTGTGGCGCGCAGGCAGTTCAAATGTTTGACTCTTGGGCTGGTCAACTATGTCCTCAAGACTATGAAACTTTTGCTTTACCTTACCAGCAGCAGGTATTTCGTAAGGTAAAAGAAACTCATCCTGACACTCCATTGATTCTTTTAGTTAGCGGTAGTGCTGGTTTATTAGAACGCATGACTAATTCTGGTGCAGATATTATTAGCGTTGACTGGACAGTAGATATGGCAGAAGCTAGACAAAGACTAGGCAAAGATATGAAGGTGCAGGGCAATATTGACCCTGGAGTGCTATTTGGCTCTCATGATGTGATTCGCGATCGCATTTTAGACACTATCCGTAAAGCAGGCAACCAAGGACACATTCTTAATTTGGGACATGGTGTACTAGTTGGCACCCCTGAAGACAATGTGCGTCATTTCTTTGAAACAGCTAAACAAGCAGATCAATTATTAACTCATGCCTAGCGGTTATCAGCGATCGCCCAAAATATTAGACTGAGCAACAACAAAATCGGCATCTTTTTACTGGAGGTCATACTTAGGAAGAAGACACGCCTTGTCGGGTTTCCCGACAAGCGTGAGATGTCCGTTGGAAATTTTCTTTTCAGCCATTATACAAACTCGATCTAAGAAAATTCAAAACTTATGCTTTGCTTAAGACAAAAAATGTAAAATAAACTACAGATACTTTAAACAAACTGTCAGCAGCAATTGGTTATATGAGTCAGGGAACACTATTTGATAAAGTTTGGGATTTACATACCGTTGGCACATTACCTTCTGGTCAAACTCAGCTATTTATTGGTTTACATTTAATTCACGAAGTAACCAGCCCTCAAGCTTTTGCGATGCTGCGAGCCAGAAATCTCAAAGTATTGTTTCCTGAGAGGACAGTTGCCACAGTCGATCATATTGTGCCGACGGAAAACCAGGCTCGTCCTTTTGCCGATCGCTTAGCAGAAGAAATGATGCAGGCATTAGAAAAAAATACTAATGACTATGGCATTAAATTTTATAATATTGGTTCGGGTAATCAGGGCATAGTCCACGTAATAGCCCCCGAACAAGGTCTGACTCAACCAGGAATGACCGTTGCCTGTGGTGATTCTCATACTTCGACTCATGGCGCGTTTGGCGCGATCGCTTTTGGCATTGGCACTTCTCAAGTCAGGGATGTCTTAGCTTCCCAAACCCTTGCCCTAGCCAAACTAAAAGTACGCAAAATTGAGATAAACGGCAAGTTACCTCATGGGGTATTCGCTAAAGACGTGATTCTTTATGTCATTCGCCAACTTGGAGTAAAAGGTGGGGTAGGTTATGCCTACGAATTTGCAGGCACTACCTTTGAATGTATGAGTATGGAAGAACGAATGACTGTTTGTAATATGTCTATCGAAGGTGGGGCGCGTTGCGGATATATAAATCCTGATGAGACTACTTTTACCTATCTCAAAGGTCGAGATTTTGCGCCTCAAGCAGAAGCATGGGACAAAGCGGTTGCTTGGTGGCGGAGTATTCATAGCGATGATGATGCAGTTTATGATAATGTAGTTACCTTTGAAGCTGCCGAGATCGAACCAACCATAACTTGGGGCATTACTCCAGGACAGGGATTGAGTATTAGTGAAAATATCCCCACGGCTGATGGTTTACCTCAAGGCGAGCGCGCGCTCGCCCAAGAGGCATATAGCTATATGAAATTAACTCCAGGAAAGCCGATTAAAGGTACAAAAATTGATGTTTGTTTTATTGGTAGCTGCACCAATGGCAGAATTAGCGATCTAAGAGAAGCTGCCAAAGTTGCCCAGGGACACCATGTAGCATCGGGAGTCAAAGCTTTTGTTGTTCCTGGTTCAGAACGAGTAAAACAAGAGGCAGAAGCAGAAGGCTTAAATAAAATTTTTGAGCAAGCGGGGTTTGAATGGCGTGAACCAGGCTGTTCAATGTGTTTGGCAATGAATCCAGACAAACTAGAAGGGACGCAAATTAGTGCTTCTTCTTCTAACCGCAACTTCAAAGGTCGCCAGGGTTCATCTACAGGCAGAACATTACTCATGAGTCCAGCAATGGTTGTAGCAGCAGCGGTCAAAGGTCAGGTAGCTGATGTGCGAGAACTGTAGTATATAAGTAGCTAGGCAAAATTGATTATATAGCGATCGCCAAATTAAAAGAGATGCTCAAAGAAGAGCATCTCTAACTACGCTGTTCGATTTTATATCTCAAATCAGCAACGTCATAAAATGACAAATAGCAATAGGGATTCGGCAATGCCAAACCCCTAAAGAAAAAACTAATTAATTACACAGATAAATTGGCTTTTTGGTTTGATTTAATTTGAATCATCAGAACTATAGCCTACAGCATCACGCATAAAAGTTAATTGCTGGTCAAAACCAATTGTTTTTAAAGAGTTTAGCAATTCTTTGCCTTCAGAAGCTAACTGATAGTCACTAGGAAACTCCACAACAGAACCCTGTTCCATTTCGGCTGCTAATTGATACCAGAAAAATAGTTTTTGGTTTGAAGAATATGATTTGTATGTATTAAATTCTTCGCGATCGCTACCAGATAAAATATCTTTTTGTACCTGTAGCTGATCGTCTTTTGACATTTCTTTGATACTATCAATTAAACTGTTAGCTTGATCCAAATTCTCGCCTTCTCTTTCTGGCTCTGCTGTAATTTTATCTTTAGCAATATCTTTATATAAATACCACAGAACAGCTAATTGATCGTCATCTTTTAAAGAATGAAGTTGGGAAATTTTGTTTTCTGCTACGCTCATAAAATATCTCTAAAATTTGTACATGGTTGAGGCGCGAATTATTAGTTGGTTGGTAATTTTTTTGCCTGCCTCTATATTTATCATGAACAATAATTTAGATCTCAACACCTATAATTGGTTGTAGAAAAATAAAATTAGCTAAGTATTTAAAATCAAACTTTGGTTAGAGATAATTAGCAAATTATTATTTTGCATCATACTTTTTGGCAGTTAGGACAAAAATAATATCTGCGTCCTCCAGAAATCTCTTTGATAATAGACGTATTGCAGACATAACAAGGTCTTTCTTCTCTGCCAAATACCCAATGACGGTAATCTTGACGTTTGTATCCCTGTTTCTTTAACCGTTGGACTAGCTTTAAATCATTGGTAATTCCTTGGGTTTGATAAGACTGTTGAGGGACTCTAATGGCAGCTTTTGCCAGTGCAGATATCTGTTGTTCGCTACAGTCAACAGGGCGTAATGTAGGATGTATTCGCGCGACAAATAGTATTTCGCTACGAAGATAATTGCCTAAGCCTGCCAAAAAACCCTGGTCGAGCAGTAAGCTAGTAAAACGGCGACGCTGAAAAGACTTATTTTGCAATCTGGCTTTAACTTTTTTAAGAGTTGTCTTGCTGTCTAAAACATCTAAACCCAAACGACTGAGAAAAGGATGAATGGCGATCGCCTTTTCGTCTAAAACTTCTATATCCGATGCACTATAAAGTAACGCCGACTTCTGCTCGTTATGAATAGCTAATCTTAATTGACGCTTTGTATCAGGATAACTATGGGACTTGCGAATCATCCACTTGCCGTAAAGCTGATTATGACTAAATATACTCAAGCCATTATCAAAGCGAATCAACATTCCTTTGCCCTTAGTATTTACCTCAGTAATTAGCTGCTTTGCTAATATATCTTGGTATGGTTTGAGATGCTCGAAGGCGAAGAATATCTCTGTTATTGGTCTAAGGGCGATCGCTTTAGCTATTTTATCAGCAGCAATCCTGATTTCAGGGCCTTCAGGCATATTAATTAACCGTTAGAGAATAATTTAAGCACCCTCATATTTTAGAATTAATTCCTGAAGTGAGTAGCCTAAACGTAGTTACCATGCAGGTTTTTTAAATTTATGTTACAATAAAAAACAAGAACAAAAGATTAACGATTAAGTGTGCATTCAGTAACGAAGGTTTTTTCCATCAAGTATTGAGCTATTTCTTTCTAATAATCTTGTCACTCTGAACACAACATCAATTGAGGAGACAATAACAATATGTCTATTTATGTAGGTAACTTAGCCTATGAAATCAATCAAGAAGACTTAAGCGAAGTCTTTAATGAATATGGCTTCGTTCAACGAGTTGATATTCCCACAGATCGCGAAACAGGTCGAGCTAGAGGATTTGCTTTTATCGAAATGAAGTCCGAAGCTAACGAAGATAAAGCCATCAAAGTTCTTAACGGAGCAGAATGGATGGGACGCGATATTAAAGTTGACAAAGCCAGACCGCGCAACAGCAGAAAGAGCTTTGCAGGTTATCGAGTTAATACTTTTTAAGCTTGTCTGATTGATAAACAAAAGAAATAAGATTTTAGGGTGGCATCTCTGCATAAAATTGTAAAAAGATGCCACCCTTTTTTACTTAAATCACCAACGCTAAATAAATTATCGCATTGCTAAAGAGATTTTACGACTGGGAGGTTTAAAAGTATAGTCTAATTTTTGCAAATCTTCTTCGGTCAACTTGATATCCAAAGCAGCACGATTTTCTTTAACGTGTTTGGGATTGGTAGCTTTCGGGATAGAAATGACATTATCCTGATGTAGTAACCAACTTAGGGCAATTTGGGTAGATGTGGCGTTGTGTTTGGCTGCAATATCTTTTAGCTTAGAATCATCAACAAAAGCTCGTTGCTCTACAGGAGAATAAGCCATAATCGCCAGATTACGCTCTTTACACCAGGGAAGCAAATCCCATTCAATGCCACGACGCATTAAGTTATAAAGTACCTGATTAGCAACTATTTCTTGCCCGCCAGGCAAAGATAATCCTGTTTCCATATCATCCGCGTCGAAGTTGCTAACGCCGTAGTCCAAAATCTTTCCAGCTTGCTTAAGATGCTGCAATCCCGATAGGGTTTCTGATAAGGGTACAGAGCCGCGCCAGTGAAGTAAATATAGATCTAAATAATCAGTTTTAAGTCGGGACAAAGAGCGATCGCAAGCAGCTATTAATCCCTGATAACTGGCATTGTAAGGATAAAACTTACTAACCAAATATACTTCATCTCGACGAGATGCGATCGCTTCTGCAACTATCTTTTCTGCACCACCTTCTCCATACATCTCAGCAGTATCAATCAGAGTCATTCCCAAATCAATTCCTAGACGCAGCGCGTCTATTTCTGCTTGTTTTTGGCTGGCTTTTTCCCCCATGCGCCAAGTCCCCTGACCGAGTATGGGTACTTCTTTTGCCGATTTTAATTGTAGTGTTTTCATAATTTTGTCGAAAAATCGTCTATCTATGATTATGACGGTATTTCAAGACTTGCGATCAAATTAAGCTAAATCTCAAGTTAAAAAATGAATCACCTTAAACTCCCTGACGGGGAGACAACTAAGCTAGACTATACTCTGTATAAGTTTTATAGCCTTAAGACCTTTGAGATTAAATGGTAGTTTATTGATAGCTATTCTCATCAATTTTTCTACCCACTGTCAGCATATATCCATAGATAATATCCATGTCGTCCCGTATATTCCCGTCCAAAAGCAACTATGCCTGGGTCTATTTTGACCTTCAATCGGAATTAAATGAACTGGGAATTAGTTTGAATCCAACTCTCGCTAAAACTGGGGAAGCATCCTGTTCGACCCCAGTGCTATTACTGCGATCGCATGAGTCGATTTGAAGGTGCAACTGCCCTCAGGCTAGTAAGAGCAATTGCCAGAAATAGCTTGAATATTTTCATTTTTTAGACCGCTATCTTATGCGCTAGCAAGCCACTCCCGCGCTTGTTCAATCAGTAGCCCACAAAGTCTTGTAGTTGAGCTGTAAAAGCGGGATTTGCACCTATGCCGTAAAATTTGACTTCTCCAAAGGCTGCGTCTCCAGCTTCTCCTTTAGTGAAATAGTCTTTGAGTGCTTTAGCGTAACGTTTGATGCAACGCCTATTGTAACCTGTTAAGATTGTCCAAATCCACTCCACCTCTTCATTCTTATTTAACTCAACACTAATTACAGCAAAAGGTACATTATTTGTGGTTAAATCTAGTAACAAACTTGTTTGAGGTGCAGTAACAATTCGTTTTTGATTTTCTTTACTATCATCATAATTTTTTATCTTCGCTAAACTATCAATATAGTGCAGACTAAAAACAAAATATTTCAATCATGAATAATGAAATTAGTCTGCATTAATAGTTTAACTAAGTACTGAAATACCTTGCTACAGGATGATAGGTAATAATCGCCGTAGTAGACTGTTCAGGATACAGTTGTTCACTTTCATCCATGTACATATTGATTCGCTTCGTATCCAATAAATCTAATTGTTTATATTGATCCTCGATATTAGGACAAGCAGGATAACCAAAACTATAGCGAGAACCTCGATAGCGTTGTTGCAAAGTATCGCGAATGTTGTCTGATTCTTCGGCTGCAAAACCTAGTTCATGACGGATTCTGGCGTGTGTCCATTCTGCTAAGGCTTCTGCCATTTGTACCGCCATACCGTGATAGTAAAGGTAATCGGTGTAATTATCTGCTTTAAAGAGCTTTTGGGCATATTCGGTGGCGACTTCTCCCACCGTTACCGCCTGCATAGGAAAGACATCTATGTGTCCAGATTCTTTAGTAGCAAAGAAATCGGCGATACAAAGACGTTTGCCAGAACGTTGGCGCGGAAATTCAAAAGAGGTTACAGGTTTGACGAATCCTTTATCTGTAGGTTCGTAAATATAAAGGGTATTTCCTTCGGCATTGCAGGGAAAATAACCATAAATTATGGTGGGTTGCAATAAATTATCGGCAATAATTCTTTGTTTCCACTCTTCTAAAACAGGATCGACTTTTCTAGCTAAAAACTCGTCATACTGTTCTCTTGATTGTTCTTTTGGCTTACGAAATTGCCATTGTCCTACGTATAAAGCCTGTAAATCCAAATAAGGAAAGATTTCATTTAGAGGAATATCTGCCGATTCTAAGATCTTTGTACCCCAAAAAGGAGGAGTAGGGCGATCTATGTCTAAAGGTACATCTTCAGAACGCTTGGTATCTATTATTTTTGGTTCTTCTTTTCTACTAACTTCATCGACAAAGATTTTATCTTGGTTTTCTCCCTCAAATGGTTTTGCCTCACCTTCTTCTATGGCAGATAAATCCTCTTCATTTAAGAAACCTTTGGTATTATCCCAGTTATGCTCTACTTTAGCGGGCATCAATTTATCCATAAAATGCAAATCAGCAAAAGCATCCTTGCCATAAACAACCTTTCCCTTATATACATTTTGACAATCCTGATAAACAAACTTAGGAGTTAAAGCTGCACCACCTAAGATGACGGGAACATTAATACCTTTTTGATTAAAAGTTTCTAGATTGTCTTTCATGAATGCCGTAGATTTTACCAACAAGCCACTCATGGCGATGCAATCTGGCTGGTGTTCTTCATAAGCTTTGATAATATTCTCTACAGGCTGTTTGATACCCAGGTTGATTACTTTGTAACCGTTATTAGAAAGGATAATATCAACGAGGTTTTTACCAATATCATGAACGTCACCCTTTACCGTAGCAATGACGAATTTGCCTTTACCACTGTCATCAGCTTCTTCTTTATCCATGTAGGGTTCTAGATGCGCCACTGCTGCTTTCATAGTTTGCGCCGACTGAAGTACAAAGGGTAGCTGCATTTGTCCCGAACCAAATAGTTCGCCCACAACCTTCATGCCATCTAGAAGAAAGATATTAACTATATCTAACGGTGGATACTGTTGCAAAGCTTCCTCTAAAGCTTCGTCTAAGCCAATCCGTTCGCCATCAATGATGTGCTGTTTAAGGCGTTCTTCGATGGGAAGGTTCTTATCTACTGCTTCGGACTTCTTGACTTTCTTGCCATCAAATAGAGTAGTTAATTCACCTAAAGGATCGTAGGTACAAATATCGCCATCAAATTCCCGCTTGTCATAAATTAAGTCGTAACAGATCTTTTGATGTGCAGGATCGATTTTAGCTAAGGGTAAAATTTTACTAGGGTTAACGATCGCAGAATCTAATCCTACCTGCATACATTCATGCAAAAAGACAGAATTTAAGACTTGTCTAGCAGCTAGATTCAAGCCAAAGGAAACATTAGAAACACCCAAAAGTACGTGACAACCAGGTAGTTCTTCTCTAATTCTTTTGGTTGCTAGGACGGTAGCCTTACCATTTTCTCGATCTTCCTCAATACCTGTAGAGACTGGCAAAGCTAAAGGATCGAAGAATATTTCTGGGGCGGGAATGCCATAGGCTACTGCTGCATCATAGGCACGTTTGGCAATTTCAAACTTCTTATCGGCAGTACGACCCATACCCTCTTCATCGATAGTACCAATTACTATTCCTGCGCCATATCTTTTGGCTAAATCTAATACCTGATAAAACCTTTCTTCTCCATCCTCGTAGTTGGTAGAGTTAAGAATACATTTACCACCAGCAACCTTTAACCCCGCCTCCATTTTGGTTGACTCAGTAGAGTCAAGCATTAGAGGTAAAGTCACATTATTAACTAGACGCGATGCTAGTTCGTGCATATCTCTCTCTCCGTCTCGTCCTACGTAGTCTACATTGACATCAAGGATGTGCGCGCCTTCTTTGACTTGAGACTTAGCAAGGGAAACTAAACTATCCCAGTTTTCATCATTGAGTAGAGTACGGCATTGCTTAGAACCACTGGCATTTAATCTCTCGCCCACAATTAGGAAAGAATTATCTTGAATATAGGGTTGAGTACTATAGATAGATGCAGCAGATGGCTCATAATGAGGATGACGTTCTTTTGGCGTTAAGTCCTTAGTCATCTCAGCTAAAGCTTGAATATGATCGAACCTGGTTCCGCAACAACCACCAATTATCTGTACCCCCAAGTCTTCCACGAAATGCATCAACGCCATACGAAGTTCCATTGGTGTCAGCTTATAGTGTGCCTGTCCCCCAACGTTTTCAGGCAGTCCCGCATTAGGAACACAAGAGACAATAAAAGGAGAGTGTTCCGAAAGATACTTGATATGTTCTTTCATCAGGTCTGGCCCTGTAGCGCAGTTCAAACCCAAAATGTCTATGGGGTAGCGTTCTAAAATTGCTAATGCTGCATCAATTTCTGTACCGACTAGCATTGTTCCCATCTGTTCCATAGTCACCGAAACCATTAAGGGAAGCCTTGCACCTTTCTTTTCAAATACTTCTTCAATGGCGTTTAATGCAGCTTTAATTTGCAATACATCCTGACAGGTTTCTACCAATAGTAAATCTACTCCACCGTCATACAATGCTTCTGCTTGTTCGACGTAAGCATCTTTTAGACTATCAAAATCAATATGTCCCAAAGTAGGCAACTTAGTACCAGGCCCAATTGAACCTGCAACAAAACGAGGCTTTTCAGGAGTCGAAAATTCGGCCGCAACTTTTTTAGCTAATTCGGCTGCGGTTTTATTCAGATAGTAAGCTTGGTCGGCTAAATCATATTCAGCTAAAACTAGCTTTGTTCCGCCAAAGGTATCGGTTTCAATCACATCCGCACCAGCTTCTAAAAAGCCACGATGCACTGTTGCCACTGCTTCTGGTTTGGTATGGACAAGATATTCATTGCACCCTTCATAAGCTTCACCACCGAAATCTTCGGCGGTGAGGTTTTGAACTTGCAGGTTTGTTCCCATCGCGCCATCTAAGACGAGTACAGGACGGTTGGGACTATGGAGACGTTCTAAAAAGATGCTGTTCATTGCTAGCGACTGCTGATCAACAGGTTAAGTTACATTAAGTCCCATTATATGAACTTCTTTGAGTAAAGGGAAAAATTATTTTAGGCAAATCAGTCAAATAAGCGAAAAAAATGAAATTATTGCTTAAAACAAGGGAATTACTAAATTAATAGTTAGTTTCCAGAATTAGATTAAGCTATGGACAATATTTTGATCGTTGTCATATTCATAACCTTGTCTTTGCTGATTTTCATCTTATTAAGAGAAATTAAGAAGCAGAAAAAAGCAAAACCTAAGCACAAATTAGATAAGAGTTTAGACAAGCAATTATTGATTATGTTGAACGGTGACAAAAAAGTTGCTTTAAGGTTGTTAAGACACGCTCGCCAAAAAAATCCTGGTCAAACTTATCTTTGGTATCATGAAAAGGCGATGCAGCGCGGTCTTGAAGGTTTCCTTCTTAGAGCGACTGCATCAAGAAGTAATTAGAGACTTAGAAAGAGATAGAAGATATTAATCGGCACAAGTAATATTTTTAGCTCGATAGTAAATTGCGATCGCATTATTAAAAATAATGCAGGATTCATTACTAACACTAACGTTGATATTACCTTTGATAATTATCCTGATCAAGAAATAGCAGGAATTAAAGTTGATGTCAATTGGATTAAATGGCTATTTGGAGTACTACTCAGTGCAATTTTAATTTTGTTGAACATCATAATTACTATTCTCTTCAAGCTAGTAAATCCTTAATTTTTTGCACAAAAGTTTACTGTCTACTTCTTTCTTGCTTGTTCAATAAATTGCTGGCAATTTCATACCACATTTGACGATAAGTCCGATCTTCTGAGCTTTCAGTAAGCTGCAATCTCTTTAACTCAGGATGTTGAGCGTGAAAAACAGTATCTACCTCTTTATAAAAAGCACTGGCATCAAGATTTAAAGCTTTGATACGTTGATAAATTTCCTGTTGTAAGTCCCGTTCATTTTGGCTAAGAACAGAATGTTCTGCATTATTAGAGCCAAGGGCAATTGTTGGAGACATTTTGGTTTTAATCGTCGCAAAGCTAAGTAAACCTGGAATCAAAATCACTCCAGCACTAATCATTCCCCATTGCCAGGGTTTAATCCGTTTTAAATCCATCGTCCAAGGAAGACGAGCAACTTGCCGTCGTGAGACAGCGATCGCTTTAGTAGCGATCCGAGAAATATTACCGTAGCTTTTAGATTTAAAGCTGCCAGAAAAATTAGAATCAAAATCTTCAGAATTTCCTGGAGCAACTATCAAAGTACGAACCCTAGAAATAAAGCTGCTAACAGGGGATTTATTCTTTTTATTTAAAACTTGTAAAACCCGATCTGCTGACCCGTAGCGATCGCTAGGTTTATCTGCCAGCATTTTATTTAAGACCTTTTTCAAGCCAGGACTAACTTTTGCCTCAGATTCCCACTGCCATTTTCCTTGATAGCTATTGTATAGTTGACTAGGCTGTTTTCCAGTTAAAAGAACCACCGCCGTAGCTGCTAAAGAATAAAGATCGCTACAGGGAAAAGCCTGACCACGGCGGGTTTGCTCGTCAGGAGAATAACCTTTTTTGCCGATCAAAGTAACCGACTGTCCTGTCGATCTAGAAATAGCATTAGCAGCAATTTTGACGCAGCCAAAGTCAATCAAGACAGTTTTGTCATCACTCTCTCGACGAATCAAGTTATCGGGAGAAATATCGCGATGAACTACCTTAGAAGCATGAATATAGTCCAAAACTGGCAGCAAGTCCCAGATCATATCAGTGACTTCAGCCTCGCTTAAGCGACCTTTTCTGGTCAACAATTCCCAATAATCTTCCCCTTCAATGTATTCTTGCACTAAAAATAGCGATCGCTTGCCATCAATGCGAGTCTGCAACAGTGCTTCAAACTTAGGAATCTGTTTATGCTTCAGTTTATAGAGTATTCCCGCTTCCCGTTCAAATAGTTCTTCGGCTTTATTCAGTTCGCGATCGCTTTCTACTTGGGGGGCAAACTCTTTGAGAACGCATAATTCTCGGTAGCGGTGGGTATCTTCGGCTAAGTAGGCTCTACCAAAACCACCTCGACCTATCTGCTTAACAATTCGGTAACGATTGTTAAGGATAACTCCATCCCGCAAAGTAGCAGAGGTTCTAGACATTAGCAGCTTTTTTATTCCCAGAAAACAAGGCTATTGTAGCAACGGTTTTTGAAAATCAACAAGGTAAACATTGAACATTGAGCATTAAACATTGAACAATGACTCTTTCAAATGGAGATTTATACTCTAGGTGCTGAGAAAAAGTAAATGATAAATGCGAAAGCTTAAAAATATAAGCTTCATTAATAAAAGCTAATAGCTAAGAGCTAAAGGCTGAGAGCTAGTTATCATAATTTTTTAGGCAGCAAAGAATTAATTTAAATGGCTCAAGTCAGTCTGCAAGAAATCACTCGTCAATTTGACAATGTTACGGCAATTGAAAATATTACTTTTGAAATTGCCGATCGCGCCTTTTGGGTGTTAGTTGGTCCCTCTGGCTGTGGAAAATCGACTATTTTAAGGACGATCGCTGGATTAGAATCTATCACTAGGGGCGAGCTTTATATTGGCGACAGGTTGGTTAACGATATTCCCGCAAGACAAAGAGATGTGGCAATGGTATTTCAAAATTATGCCCTTTATCCTCATATGAGCGTGGCTGAAAACTTAGCTTTTGGTTTAAAAATGCGCCGAGCCAAACCTAAAGCGATCGCCAGAAGAGTTCAGGAAGTAGCCCGCTCTTTAGATATTGAACATTTACTCAAGCGTAAGCCCAAACAGCTATCGGGAGGACAACAGCAGCGAGTAGCATTAGGTAGAGCGATCGCTCGTCAACCTCAGGTATTTCTTTTAGATGAACCTTTATCCAATTTAGATACTCAATTGCGAGATGATACAAGAGCAGAATTAAAGCAGCTACATCAAAGAGTCGGCATCACCACTATTTATGTTACCCACGATCAGGTGGAGGCAATGACCTTAGCAGACCAAATAGTAGTTTTAAAAGATGGCAAAGTTCAGCAGATAGGCAGTCCTCAAGAGGTCTATGCTCACCCTGTTAATAGTATGGTGGCGGGGTTTTTGGGCAATCCACCGATGAATATTTTGCCTACAGTTTATGAAAGCGATCGCCTGATTGTTTTTAATAATCAATCAATAGCAATAAATGCTTCTATTAGACAACGATTACCAACCAATAGACAAAAATTCGACATTGGTATTCGTCCTGAACATATTACTATTGCCAATTCAGAACTAGACAATAACGATAATTGCCTTATATTACAGGTTGATTTAATTGAACCTTTGGGTAGAGAAACTTTGATTAAAGCGATCGCTCCAGACTCTAGCACTAGACTTAATTTGTTAGCTGGTGCTACGTGGCAGGGAAAGAAAGACAATCCTATCTGGGTAAAATTTGACCTAGAAAAATTATTTGTTTTTGAGCCAGATAACGGTAGAACTTTATAGTAGCTTCATCCCCAATACTGAAATCCAATTTTTTCTCGATCTATTTATCATAAAAAACTACTCCACCTTTTAAGTTAAAATTTCTGAGAGTATTCTGTAAACTTTCTCTAGTGTCGTTAATTTGTCATCACTCTATAAAGAAATTTAATTTAAAAAAAATTACTATAATTAAGTCGCTTTAGAACCTTTGACTTCTGACTACATGCGGACAAGTCCTTTGTGATTTTTGGTTGCGGTGACACCTTAATTGTATTTGCTGTTTAATAGGGTAGAACTAATCAGTAAAAAGTTAATAGCACTTAACTTATTGTTAATTCTCAATAAATATGTCTTTAAACAACCCCACGGATTTAGCTTTTACTTCTACTCTAGAACAGGCTCGCTTAATCAAAGAGCGTCAGGTTACGCCTTTAGAATTAACGGAGCTATATTTAGCCAGAATAGCCAAGTATAATCCTGCTCTTGGCTGCTTTTATTATGTGGCAAAAGAAAGTGCGATCGCTGATGCCCAACAGAAAACCGAACAAATAGCTCAAACTTTAGATACTAATTATCTTCCTCCTTTCTTTGGTGTTCCCATTGGCATTAAAGATCTTAAATTTGTAGCCAATATGCCTATTACCTATGGTATTGCTGCTTTATCAGATCAAATAGCCAAATATGACGAAGGTGTAGTAGCTAAAATTAAAGAAGCAGGATTTATTATTTTAGGCAAAACCGCTACGTCTCAGTTAGGCTCTTTTCCCTATACCGAGCCAGAAGGCTTTAAAGCAACTCGTAACCCTTGGAATCTCGACTATACTCCTGGTGGTTCTAGTGGTGGCTCGGCTGCTGCGGTGGCTGCGGGATTATGTTCTATTGCCCTCGGAGGAGATGCAGGAGGTTCGATCAGAGGCCCTGCTGCTTCTTGTAGGCTAGTAGGTATTAAACCCAGTCGTGGTAGAATCTCTTTCGCGCCCGTGGGCGATCGCTTGAGTGGGCTAGGAACTCACGGGATCTTAACCCGCACCGTTGCTGATGCTGCTGCGTTTTTGGACATTGCTTCTGGATATATGGTAGGAGATCCCTATTGGCTAGCCAAGCCAAAGATTCCCTTTCTAGCGGCGACTAAACAAACATTACCACCGTTAAAGATTGGTTTTGCTACTTCATTTTTACCCATAGGTGAACCAGCCCCAGAATGTCAGAAAAGCTTAGCTACAGTAGTTGGGCAGTTGACTACAATGGGACATACAGCTATTCCTCAGGCGATCGACTTTTCTGCTTTAATCGAACCATTTAAAACTGTTTGGGCTACGGCTGTAGCTGCTTCAGGAATCCCTCCAGAGGCATTAAGCCCGATGAACCAATGGGTGCTTACTCAGTCTGGTACGGCAGGAGAATATTTACAGGCGGTGACGCAAATGCAGCTATTTGCCAGACAGTTAGTCAGTCTGTTTGCTCAGATTGATGTCTTAGTCGCTCCTACTTATATGCACCCGACAATTAAAGTCGGCGAGTGGGCAGATCTAAGTCCCGAAGATACATTAGAAAAGATTATTAACTGGATTTTTCCCAACCCAGCTTTTAACGTCACAGGTCAGCCTGTAGTTAATATACCTGCGGGTTTTGATAGCAATGGCTTACCTTTAGGTGTGCAGCTAATTGGCAAACCTACCTCAGAAGCAACAATTGTTGCTTTAGCATCTGGGCTAGAACAGGCTCAACCTTGGAGTCAACTGCGTCCTCAAGAATTTGCCTGATTGTTGCTAGTTCCCATTTTATGTAAAGTGGTCAAATGTTTGTTATGAATGATTAATACTAAATCCGATTTATAAAGTATGTAAACAACAAGCGTTTTTTAGCCAATGATAGTTAGTCAATTTACGAACTTCATCTTTCATTTCACTGACTACACAACAACGCTCAACTAAAATGTCCTCTATCTCATTGATAGTTTCAAAATATTGATTTACCAGAGGTTCATCTACTAACTGCCATAACCTTTCGGCTGGCTGTAACTCTGGAGAATAAGGAGGTAAAAAATCAATCTTTATTCCCTCTGGAATAATCGCTTTTTTGCTGTGATGCCATCCTGCATTATCTTCTATCAAAAGAATTTTTTTTGATTATTAATTCCAGCATCAATAGCAAACTGTTGATAAACCAGATTCAGCCAATTTGTATTAACTCTGGGAATTAGATACCATAAAGTTTCTCCAGTTTTTGGCTTAACGAACCCATAAACATACAACCATTCGTATCGATGTTGTACTATTGCTTCTGGTCGATGACCAACTTTTGACCAAACCTTTTTTAGTATTGGTTTTAATCCTACTCTATGCTCGTCGAAAAACCACAGTTCTACCTCCACATCTGGATTTTCTTGTTCAAGTTGCTTAAGTTTCAATGGCAAGTTACTTTTGAACATCTCTTGCTCTAATTTATTGGCTTTTTTATGTGTTGGTCTTGGACTTTGCCAAGAGTAACCGCACTTTTTTAAGTAGTCCCATCCTCTCTGATTCCCGACTTTTTCTCTGCCCGTTTCTTTTTCAATCCAGCGAGCTACCTTAGTTCCTGTCCAGATTCCTCCGTCTGGTAACTCTTTGGCGATCGCTTTTGTTAGTTTTTCTAATTGTGGTTGTGATAGTAACCTTTTTTTTCCTCTAACATGATTGCTGGTTTTATTTTGGCAATTTTTGACCCCTTCCTCTCCATAGAGGTTGTACCGACCGAGAATCTTTTGAGCATAAGAATAAGAACATCCCACAGCGAGCGCACTATTTTTAATCGTCCATCCCAAAGATATTTTCGCGATTCAGATGCCATCTTCTCACTTCCACTGAGTTTTGACTCTTCAGATACTTTTCTTTTAGTTCAGAAGAACTAAAATGTTTTGCTAAATAAGCTGTTTTTGGCATTTAACATTTTTAAGTTATTCCTCACTATTTTATACACACTTTGGTAATCGGATTTAGTATGACCTCTAACCTCTGGCTTAAAACCAGTTAATTCATGAGGAAATTAATTGGAATGACTGTAACTATATAATCTGAGTTGGGTTGAACGAAGGCAAGAAGAGCAATTGCAGAGGCATTCAACCCAGCCATCATACTAAATCCTGTTCGTATAGATGAGTTATTTATTCCAGAAGTCAGAAAGTTGATAACTACTTTTGTCAATCGGATTTTAGTATTAGATCTAACTCAACTCCGCAACTAACTGTTGTCTAGCGGTATCCAAAGCCTCATCTATTTTACTAGCATCTCTGCCCCCTGCCTGTGCCACATTTGGTCTGCCTCCGCCTCCGCCACCGCAAATTTTGGCAATCTCGCCGATGAATTTACCAGCCTGTAGTTGTTTGGCTTGAATAACCTGCTGACTAAAGGCAGCTACCAGACTAACTTTATCTTCTGAGGGAATAGAAGCAACAACTACGGCTGATTCGCCTAATTTTTGCTGTAATCTTTCAGCAGCAGACTGCAAGGATTTGGCATCCATTTCCCCCATATTTGCTACTAAAACTTTATATTTACCTATTGTTTCCGCCTGAGACAATAAGCTATCGGATTTAGCCAGTGCCAGTTCTTGTTTTGCTGCTTCTAGTTCCTTTTGAGTAGTTTTAAGTTCGGTTTGCAAACTCAAGACGCGATCGCCAATTTCTTCTGGCTTAACTTTAAACTTGTCGCTCAATTCTTTAACTACTTTATCCCGCACGTTTAGATAATCTAGAATAGCAGCCCCCGCTACTGCTTCAATTCTTCTGACTCCAGAAGCAATACCAGTTTCGGAGATGATTTTAAATACGCCAATTTCTGCGGTATTGGTTACATGAGTACCGCCACAAAGTTCCATCGAGACTCCAGGAAAGTCAATAACTCTGACTTCATCGCCATACTTTTCGCCAAACATAGCCGTTGCCCCTTTAGCTTTAGCATCTTCGACGGGCATCACGTTTACATCGGCTTCGTGCGCCTCAGAAATCCAGGTGTTGACCAAATCTTCTACTTGCTGCACGTCTTCTGGGGTTAGAGGACGAGGAGAATTAAAATCAAAGCGCAAGCGATCAAAGCTAACTAATGAACCAGCTTGAGATACTGAATCATCAACTATTTTCTTAAGGGCAGCCTGTAATAAATGAGTTGCGGTATGATTCGCCTGAACTCGACGACGACAGGCGCGGTCTATAGTTGAGTTAACCACATCTCCTAAATTTACCGTACCTCGCTCGACTTTTCCTTTGTGGATGAAGACATTGCCGTCCTTTTGTACGTCTTCAATGCGGATTAGTAAGGGCGAACGGCCGTTCGCCCCAACAGATAGATAACCGCGATCGCCAATTTGCCCTCCAGACTCACCATAAAATGGGGTTTGATCGAGAATTATTTGCACCGTATCACCCGCAGTGGCAGTAAGGGCGTTTTGCGTAAGGGCAGTTCGCGAACTGCCCCTATCATCATCATTGTTGTTAACCACAATTCCCATAATCTGAGATTGTACTGCAAGCTGAGAATAACCTAAAAAGCTAGTTTCATTACTGTCTTTGACTATTTCACCTAGAGCGTTTTGAGTCATTAAGTCGATCGCCTCATGAGAATCTTTAGAACGGGTTTTTTGTGACTCCATTTCCTGTTCAAAACCTTCAAGATCGACAGTCATTCCCTGTTCTTCGGCGATTTCTTGAGTTAATTCTAAAGGAAAACCGTAGGTGTCATAGAGTTCAAAAGCATCTTTGCCCGATATCTGACTTACCGATAGATTAGCTGCCTCAGCAATAATATCTGCTAGTATTTTTTCTCCTCTCTCTAATGTCTTGAGAAATTGCGATTCTTCTCTTTGTAGCTGACTTTTGATAAACTCTTCCCTTTCTCTAACGTTAGGATAAGCTGATTCGGATAAGGCGATCGCACTTTCGACAACTTGGTTAATAAAATTCCCTTCAATGCCTATCAATCTGCCGTGACGAATCACTCGACGGATTAGACGACGTAGAATATAACCTCTGCCGACATTAGAAGCAGTCACCCCGTCTGCAATCATGTGAACTACTGCCCGAACGTGATCGCCAATTACTTTGAGGGAAGTTTTAGTTTGATCGTCGGCTTGGGCATAATCTACTCCTGCAATTTCAGCAGCAGTCTCGATAATTGGCAGAATTAAATCAGTTTCATAATTATTTGGTACTTGCTGGAGGATTTGCGCCATCCTTTCCAAACCCAAACCCGTATCAATATTTTTGTTGGCTAAAGGTGTCAGATTTCCTTCTGCATCACGGTTATATTGCATAAATACCAAGTTATAAAACTCGATAAATCTGCTGTCATCTTCTAAATCGATATTCTCATCGCCTAATTCTGGATGAAAATCGTAGAATAACTCCGAACTAGGACCACAAGGGCCAGTAATACCAGATTCCCAGAAGTTATCTTTTCCCAGACGCTGAATACGGTGTTCGGGAATACCTATGTTGTCGCGCCAAATAGCAAAAGCCTCGTCATCATCGTGATAAACACTAGGAATAATTCTCTCTGCTGGTAATTGATATACTTGAGTTGATAGTTCCCATGCCCAAGCGATCGCCTGTTCTTTGAAATAATCGCCAAAGCTAAAGTTACCCAGCATCTCAAAGAAAGTATGATGTCTGGCGGTACGTCCTACATTCTCAATATCATTGGTGCGAATACACTTTTGGGATGTAGTAGCGCGGGCTTGAGGTGCTTTGCGCTGTCCCAAAAATATTGGTTTAAAAGGCAGCATTCCCGCAATAGTCAGCATCACCGTCGGATCTTCGGGAATTAAAGATGCGCTGGGCAATATCTTATGCTGTCTGGACTCGTAGAATTTTAAAAACTTGTCGCGGATATCGCTACCGCTTAGGTGTGGGAGATCGACCATAGTAGTTTAGATAGATGCAATTTACCGTATTTATTTATTTTTGCATTTTTTATGATTTATTGAGTCTCGCACAGAATCACAGAGGCGCAGAAAAGAAGTTGAGGCATAAAGATAGAAATGAAGTTTATTTTATGTGTGCTTATTTATGAGTGTAGAACTTTATTTTTAACTACCGCAGTATATCCATTATCTCGATGAGCGATAAAAAAATAAGCGCAGTTAAAAATTTATACAACTTTTGATAGATGATTACAGACAGCATTTTAATTACCGAAGCATCAAATGCTGATATAAGCATAAATTTTGAAATCGATCTAATACTATTGTCAGATACAAACAAGATTTAATTTATTGGAAAATAAATGTTAATAAATATTAAGTCAAAGATGCGATCGCTATTAAATGTTTTATGCGTCCTGGCTTAACAAATTTATTAACCGATCACTTTTGTCCAAATTTAGCCTCACAGTATATGAAGGAAATAGCTGTAGCCCAAGTCGGTGAACTAGAAGACGGTCAAATGCAGCAAATAGCTGTAGGTGACGACCAAATATTATTATCTAAGATTGACGGTCAATTTTACGCTACAGGAGCATTTTGCACCCACTATGGCGCACCTTTAGCCAAAGGAATTTTATGTAAGGAAAGAATTGTTTGCCCTTGGCATAATGCCTGTTTTAATGCGATCGCAGGACAACAGGAAGAACCTCCAGCCTTAGATTCTCTCACAAATTTTCCTGTCAGAGTAGAGGGAGAGCAGATATTAGTAAGGCTGCCAGAGTCTGTACCTCAGCAGCGAACTCTAGCTATGGCAAGGTATGAACCGAAAGTTGACCAGCGTACCTTTGTGATTTTGGGGGCAGGGTCAGCAGGAACCATTGCCGTAGAAACTTTACGCCAGGAAGGTTTTCAGGGAAAAGTTGTTTTAGTCAGTGCCGAACAAAAGCTACCCTATGACCGTACTAAGTTAAGTAAAAACTATCTTCAAGGTAAGGCTGAAGAAGATTCTTTGCCTTTACGTAGCTGTGAGTTTTACGACCAACATAATATAGATTTGCGCTTTGGTGAGGCAGTCACTAAGGTAGATTCTATAAATAAATTAATTACTTTTGCAGACAATTCAAGCCTTGAGTATGATTCTTTACTGCTTGCTACAGGAGGACAAGCCAAGAAAATGGATCTGCCAGGGTCAAATCTAGCTAATATTTTTACCTTAAGGAATACAGAAGATGTCAACTCGATTCTGACGGAAGTTAAAAAAGCGAAGAAAGCTTTGATAATCGGTTCGAGCTTTATTGGTATGGAAGCAGCAGCTAGTTTAAATCAGCAAGGGTTAGAGGTTGTTGTAGTTTCTCCTAGTGATGTCCCTTTTAAAAAGATATTAGGCGATCGATTAGGTAAGATGTTCCAGAAGCTTCATGAGCAAAACGGCGTAACCTTTAAATTTGGAACTAAAGCAACAGAATTTGGTGGCGATGGCAAAGTTGAATATGCTGTTTTAGAAAACGGCGAAAAAATAGCTACTGACCTAGTTATTGTTGGTATTGGTGTTCAACCCAACACTGGTTACTTAGAGGGAATTGAGCTTAACGAGAAAGATCAGAGTATTCCTGTCAATGAATATCTGCAAACTGAAATAAAAGACATCTACGCAGCAGGAGATATTGCTTCTTTTCCCTATCAACCTATGGGAGAATCAACCCGCATCGAACACTGGCGACTAGCAGCACAGCACGGCAAGATTGCAGCAATCAATATGCTAGAAAAAAGTAAGTTAGCAAAAGCTGATGATATTGTTCCTTTCTTTTGGTCTGGTCAATATGACTTAAAACTACGCTATGTGGGACACGCTGAATCATGGGATGAAATCAAAATTGATGGAAAAGTTGGTGAGAATTTGGAAGAGTCCGAATTTCTGGCATTCTATTTGCAAAACAACAAGGTAATGGCAGTTGCAGGAGTAAATAGAGATAAGGATATTGCAGCTATTTCCGAACTGATGCGTCAGCAAAAAATGCCAGACGCAAATGAAATAAAAAATACTGAAATTAACTGGATCGATCTGATTTAATTAGACTTGTTGCACAAATCACCAGAGACTACTTTAACAAGAGGCAATAGGCGAACTGAGATGTTAGACAGCCAATATAGGAACTGCCAAACCTTTTAGAGGAGAGTCTCACTGCTATTCTAAGCTTGTACAAAAGGTAATTACTAGTTTAGTAGTTGATAGTTTAAAAAGACTACATACGACGAACTACGAACTACTAACTTATCTGATATACATTAAAAAAACATCAATACAGTTAAAAATTAATCAACTAAAAACATGAATCATTACGACATTATTATTATCGGTGCGGGTGCCGGTGGCGGAACAGTAGCTTATTCTCTTGCGCCTACGGGAAAACGCATTTTAATTATTGAAAGAGGAGGATATTTACCAAAAGAAGATGACAATTGGAATCCTGAGGCAATTTTTCAGGATAAAAAATATCAGGTAACAGAAAAATGGTTTGACAAGGACAACAATAGTTTTGTACCCCAAGCTTTTTATAATGTTGGCGGTAATACTAAAGTTTATGGCGCAGCTTTACAGAGAATGCGTGAAGCCGACTTTGGCGAAGTAAAACATAAAGGTGGTATATCTCCTGCTTGGGAATTAAGCTATCAAGATCTAGAGACTTATTATACCCGTGCCGAAAGTATATTTAAAATACACGGGCAAAAAGGGGAAGATCCCACCGAACCGCCTATGTCCGCCGAATATCCTTTCCCCCCTCTACCTCACGAACCACGTATGGAGGAGGTAGCAAATGATTTACAAAAATTGGGTTTGCATCCCCATCATTTAACCCTAGCAGTAGACCGCAACGTTGAAGACCCTGAAAATAGCAACTGTATTCGCTGTGCTACCTGCGATCCTTATCCCTGCAAAATTGATGCCAAACTTGATGCTCAAATAGCCTGTGTCGATCCTGCTACAGAATATGAAAATATAGAGTTAAAAATCAATGCTCTGGTTACAAAATTAATTACTGATGATAGTGGCAGACAGGTAAAAACTGTAGAAGTAGAAATTGACGGCAATAAAGAACAATATTCTGCCGATACTTTTGTGCTTTCTGCTGGGGCAATTAACTCTGCTGCCTTACTCCTAAAATCAGCTAATGAGCAATGTCCTGAAGGTTTAGCAAACTCTTCGGGCATGGTAGGACGCAACTTAATGTTGCATAACCATTCTGCCATAATGGCGATCGCCGATAAGCCTAATCCAACTAAATTCCAAAAAACTCTTGGTTTTAATGACTTTTATTTTGGCAGTCCCGAACATGACTATCCTTTGGGACAAATTCAAATGACGGGTAAATCGAAATGGAATCGATTAGCAACTTTTTCTCCTGACTCAGTACCTCAAGCAACTTTAGAATATATTGCAGACCACGCCGTAGACTGGTGGCTAACTAGCGAAGACTTACCCGATCTTGATAATCGTGTCACCCTTACAGAAGCAGGAAAAATTAAGGTGGACTTTACTCGCAATAATACCAAAGCTCATCAGCAGTTTCTTGATATGTGGCAGGGATATCTACGTAAAGTTGGATTTTTTATGTTTATGATAACCGAAGTACCTTTAAGCGCAGTATGGCATCAGGTAGGTACCTGTAGATTTGGTTCAGACCCTAAAACCAACGTTCTCGATCTTAACTGTCGTACTCATGATGTCGAAAATCTTTATGTTGTTGATGCTAGCTTCTTTCCTAGCATGGGTGCGGTAAATCCTACCTTAACCATCGTGGCAAATGCTTTAAGAGTAAGCGATAATCTTAAAGATAGCCTGGGCTAAAAAGCTGTAATGTGTGTCTTTTATTCAAATCATTTTCTAAAATATTGATTTTTAATGGGACACACTATTTAAATTATTTAATAGTAATTAAGATCACAATACAAAAATATTCTATGTCTTGATTCAGCAACGTCAAATATTTATGCTATTGACAATAAGTTATTACTTTAATGTAGCTGCATTAAATCTCACAATTTCACTCTAATATAATTTAAGCTAAAAGCTATTTTGAAGGAAGATAGATAGATCGTAAATAATAAAAAGTTTTCAACTTCGTGGTTCTACACAACAATAATATTAAGGTATTTGAGAAGCTAAAGACTAATTCAAGTTGATGTTCTTACTTATCAGCGCGATCGCTCCCGCCTGAAAAGTTATCAAATAAGATCGACGATTAATAAGAGTTATGTCTCGATCTTATTTGTAATAGAGTTCCGCGTTACAATTTAAAGTGTTAAGAAATATTTTCGGAATCTTGATTTTTTAGATTCACAAACCTCCTTCCGAGTATAGATCTCTACACCCATTAATCGAGGAAGAACTTTGATGCCGATTCACTTGCCATAAATATCTATTTTTTCTTGGTTTTATCTAGCTAATTTGTTTCGTTTTGTAGCTTCAAAATTGCTTCTGAAGTTACCAATTAAAAATAAGTGATTAGTGCCTGTAATTGAAATATTTTTAGCCTCTAAGGTTAACAAAGATTATGGATTCAGCTACAGTTTTCTGCTGACTTCACCGAGCTAGACACCAACAAAAATCGGATTTTAACAATACATATTTTATTTAGATATGTCTTCTCAACGATTGGTTTAAACGTAAACAGTCAAAGGAAAGCAGCCATACATACTAGATTGATGATAAGTAGATACATTTGCCCTTGATATTTAATATATTCTACTTTGTCATCTATAAAGCGGTTGTATTTACTGTTACCAAAAAATAGCCAGCTTTCTAATTAAATTACTTAACTTGCTTTTCAAATACATATTTCAGGAGACATAAAATATGAATGCTCAAGAAATTTCAGAGGGAAAATAATCTTAATGTTAGTTAATAAAAAAACAGCTTTGGTTTACTGTGAAAATCAATTTGGCTTAATGGATGGCAAAACCGCAGCAGGGTTAGTCCGACACTCCGAAACTTATAATATTGTGGGAGTAATTGATAGTTCCTTAGCTGGTAAAGATGCAGGAGAAGAGTTAGATAATAAAAAGAACCATATTCCCATTTTTACTAACTTAGATTCAGCTTTAGCTAACTTAGCAAATGTTCCAGACTGCTACATTTACGGCAAAGCTACTTTAGAAGCGACCATAGCTATTGCTGAAAGAGCCTTAATCTTGGAAGCAATGAGCGAAGGAATGGATATCATTAATGGTCTTCATCAGTTCTTTTCTGAAGATACTGAATTTATTGAAGCGGCTAATCGGTGGGGAGTCGAAATTCAAGATATTAGAAAACCGCCCGAATTAAAAGATCTCCATGTGTTTACTGGTCAAATTGCTAAAGTCACCGTTCCTGTAATTGCGGTTTTAGGTACTGATTGCGCCTGCGGTAAAATGACTACCGCAGTGGAATTAAATAAAGCCTTAAACAATCTGGGAATTAAATCAGTGCTGGTGGCAACAGGTCAAACTGGCTTGATGCAAGGAGCAAGATATGGCGTATCCATCGATGCGCTGGTGTCTCAATTTGTGATTGGCGAAATAGAACACGCTGTTGTTCGAGCCTTTGAACAAGAGAATCCCGATATTATTCTAGTCGAAGGGCAAAGTGCCGTATCCCATCCTGCCTTTATGAGTTCTGTCGGTATTCTTAAAGGATGTATGCCAGATGGAGTTATTTTACAACATCCTCCTAGCAGGAAATTTCGTTGCGATTTTCCCCTTTTACCAATGCCAAATATTGTTAGTGAAATTCAGTTGATTAAAGCAATTTCCCAATCTCAGGTAATTGCGATCGCTTTAAGCCATGAAAACTTGACTGAAACAGAAATCCAGAAGACTATCCAAGGCTATGAAGAACAGCTTTTGTTACCCACAACAGATGTTTTAACCTATGGCTGTGACAAACTAATACTTGCCTTGAGTAAGCTTTTTCCCACTCTCAACCGACGACAAAACCAAAGAAATTCTCAGATACGTCCTTTATTAACAACGGGGTGAACGTTAAAAGTTGCCACAAAAATACGCAAGGGTTTATGCCCAGAATCGAAATTACCCTGTCCGACATACAGCATAATGCTCAGATGTTATGCGAACTTTATGGAAAACAAGGTATTTCCTTGATGGGAGTTTCCAAGGCAGTATTAGGAGAGCCGTTGATTGCCGAAGCAATGATTCGTGGCGGGGTTAAGTTTATTGCCGACTCTCGTTTAGAAAATATTCAGCGGATGAAAAATGCCAGAATATCGGCTCAGTTTGTCTTACTCCGCACGGCATTGAGTCAAGCAGAATCAGTTGTTGAAGATGTAGATATTAGCCTGAATACAGAAATCGCTACCCTGGAAAAGCTCAACTATTATGCTTCTTTGCAAAATAAAATCCATCAGATAATTTTAATGGTGGAAATGGGCGACTTGCGAGAGGGAATACTTCCTGATGACATCTTCCTCTTCATTCAAAAAGTTCTTTGCTTACCTTATCTCAAAATTATTGGACTCGGCTGTAATTTGGCTTGCTATGGAGGCATCAAGCCTGACAATCAGAAAATGCAGCAACTGTCAGCATTAACTGATGCCATAGAAAAAAATTTTTCAATTAATTTGGCTTTAATTTCTGGAGGAAACTCCGCTAATTATGAATGGTATAAATCCACTAATCAGGTTGGGCGAATTAATAACCTGCGGATCGGAGAATCAATTCTTCTAGGCTGCGGAACTGTCAACCGCCAAGCCATTCCGAAATTACATACCAATGCTTTTAAATTGATTGCCGAGGTTATTGAATCGAAAATAAAGCCTTCTGTACCTTTTGGAGAAATTGGACAAGATGCTTTTGGTAATATCCCCGTATTCAAAGATCGTGGCACACACCAAAGAGCGATTATTGCTTTAGGCAAGCAGGACACTCTGATCTCTGGTTTAAGTCCAGATCGAGATCTCGAAATACTGGGATCTAGTAGCGATCACACGGTTATTAATAGTATAAACTCCGATCTCAAAGTCGGAATAGGGGTAAATTTTAACCTCGATTACGGCAGTCTTTTGACAGCAATGACTTCACCTTTTATCAAAAAGCAATTTATTAAATAGGAACTTGAGACAATAATAAAAATGACTAAAAAATACCAAAATCCCGCACTTCAAGAAGAACCAATAGGCGAACCTGCATCGATTATCGCCCCTAGAGAAAATGAATCTCTTTTTAGATGGATTAAGAGTACTGGTCGATTTATGCCTAGTCAATCAGATCGCTTTAGTGATGATAAAGAAACAAATGAACTGGAAGACATCCTAGCCGAAGATGAGGAGGAGCTAGATGCAGAAGCATAATTGGTGTTCAAAGTTATAGAATGGATACTAAATGGTATTGCTATATCAAGATTATTGATATATTGCTTCATTAACAGCGATCGCGCTCTTTATACAAGAAATTTATTGATTCTAAATATCAACCAATAGCATTACTTATTTAAAAAACAAATAATTTTAATCAAGCTAACCTATAGCTTGAGATAATTTTATGAACAAACCTGCTATTTCAACACCAATCGATTCTACGCAATCTAACGGTACTGTTTCTTCTAAGACTAAACTTTGGCTGCCAAAGCAAGTATTAGTAACTCCTGCTGCCGATTCTCAACCTTGGGGACAACAAATTATTGCCAGGGTTGAAGCTTTGGGTATTCCTGTCAAAAAGCTATCTCAAAACAGAATCACGGGATTGCGTGGTAAGACTGAAAAAGAGACTTATGCGATCGCCAAAAATACTTTAGCTATAGTTAACGCACCACCCAGCCAACTTAAACTTACTCCGATTCCGCCATCGGCTGATTGGCAATTTCATTTGGCACAAGGTTGTCCTGCTCACTGTCAGTATTGTTATCTGGCAGGAAGTTTGTCAGGTGTTCCTGTCGTTAAGGCTTATGGAAATTTGCCCCAAATTCTCGCGAATTTAAGCAATTACGAAAAAGAAGAGGAAGATACAACCTATGAAGTTAGCTGTTATACAGATCCTTTAGGCATAGAACACTTGACTGGTAGTTTAGCTGAATGTATTCGCTATTTCGGCACGAGGAAATCTGCTTATCTACGTTGGGTAACCAAGTTCGATCATGTCGATCGGCTCTTAGATTTACCTCATAATGGGCATACTCGCTGTCGTGTTAGCGTCAATGCCGATCCTGTAAGTCGTTTTATGGAGGGAGGTACGGCTACCGTAGAAGAAAGGCTACAGGGACTACGAAAGCTAGCTTTGAGCGGTTATCCCGTAGGCGTTGTCGTTGCGCCGATTATGATCGTTGCCGATTGGCAGCAGCATTATGAGAACTTGTTTGCTAAAATTCGTCAGGCTTTGGATTTTGAATGCGATCTTACTTTTGAACTAATTACTCATCGCTTTACCCCTAAATCAAAAGAGGTTTTGCAGACATGGTATCCTAACAGCAAACTAGATTTAGAAGCAGCCGAGCGCATTCAAAAGCGTAATAAGTTTGGTGGTGTTAAATATGTCTATGACCGCGATACTATGACAGAACTTAAAGAGTTTATTCAAACGCAAATTGTCACTAATTTTCCTGATGGGGAAATTTTGTATTGGACTTAGATAGATAAAATTGGCGTTGCTGAATCCAGGTATGATTCATAATTTTTACTCGTTGAGCAAATCAATTAAAAAGCTAAGAGCTGCAAGCTGGAGCTTGCCGACTCTCCTTCGGAGAGGCGAGGCTTTCCAAAGCCTCTAAGAGCTAATAGCTACGAACAGATTACTTTTCGGTTTCATACTTCAAATCAGCAACGCCATAAAATTTATATCTACAGAGAGAAGAAACTCAAAGGCGATCGCTATAAGATAAAAGAATTACATTCTAGTGTACTGCAATTGATGGATAAAATTCAGCAGCTTAAAAACCTAAAAAAGATTCGTAAAATAGCCAAACTTTTAGATACAGCTATCGGTATTCCAGGTACAAAAATTCGTTTTGGTTTAGATCCTATTTTGGGTTTAATTCCAGGAGGAGGAGATTTGATTTCGGCTGGTATCTCCGCCTACATGATTTATTTAGCGGCTCGTTTTGGACTAGAGCGAGGCGAAATACTAAAGATGTTCAAAAATGTGGCGATAGAAACAGCAATTGGTTCTGTTCCTATTGCTGGCGATATTTTTGATGCCTACTTTAAAGCAAATATGCGTAACCTAGACATATTAGAAAAGCACATTGAGAAAAACGAAGCCAGCGATCGAGTTCGAGTAGCTCAAGATTTAAGTACAGTAACCAATTAAGATAGATCTTTAGACAGATGTAATTGGCAATTTAATATGCCAGCTTAAGATGTAAAAACATTTTACTATAAAAAATTATGCTTCAAGGAATAGAGCTAATAGACTGTGCCAAGGCAAATGCCAAGCAAGGAATTGCGATCGCTGCCAAAAACTCTGGATACGAGCAAAACACCGATTTATTTATCGCCAACTTACATCAAGCCTGTCAGCAAATTGGTGTAGACATCAACGAACTAGATGATCTAATCACCGATCAGCAGGTTGCTAAAACAAATAGAAAAGTAAAAGAAATTTCCCCCGATAGCACTGAAAATCTGTAGATCGAGTTGAAGGTAACGTGAGTTTAGTTTAATCAGAACTTTCTTTATTTTATAAAGAAAGTTCTGTTAGTTATAAAACTTTTTTCTTAACCCAGAGGATTAAAATTAAAGTTATCTTGACTCAAACTGCTAGCGGTGGTATTTTCTAAAGTAGTCAAAACCTCGAACGGATTTGTTCCTGCACTACCATCAGGATCGATACCGACCTGAGTGCTAGAACCGACTTGTGTTAGCTGCACGTATTCCGCAAAAGGGTTTTGGCTACTATAATTTGTAGAGCCAAAAATTTCACCTACATTAATAACATCCTCGGTAGCGTTAAAGTCGCTAATAGAATCGCCACCATCTGCAAGTGATTGATAGCTGAACTGATCTGCTCCACTGCCGCCAGTCAGGATATCTTGACCTGCTCCTCCTAATAAGATGTCTGTACCATCATTACCAACAAGGTTGTCATTGCCACCTCGCCCTGTAATATAATCATTACCAGAATCGCCCTCAAGCATATTTGCTTGTGCATTACCATCGAGAATGTCGTTTTGCCCTCCAGTATCAGTAGTTCCAAAAGGATTGAGAGCGACTGTTCCATCTGCTTTAGTAATATCTAATCCATCAAAGACATTCTGACCTCCTAAATTAGAATATTCGCCAATGACAGTAACTTGTTCTCCATCCGCAAGATTCAATTTCCCTGGAGTATCTACTTGAATCTGACCCGTAGAGTCCGTCAGGACAAATCCATTGTCAGAAACTGCGGAAACAGTTCCAGTTGCACTCTGGATCATATCTGCACTTAAGTCCTTAATTCCGACTGTTTGATAGTCGTCTTGGATCTCGCCATCTGCACCAATGTCATCTTGTGTTTCTTGGTCGTTATTCTGGCTATCTTGAGTAGCTCCCATGTTCATTAAGTCATCTTGTGTTTCTTGGTCATTCACATTCAATAGTTGGTTTGCCATTTGTTTTGCCTCGTTTATTTAAGTTGGCGATTCCAATCTAAAAAACAAATGTCAAGAACTTTGCAAGTTTTGTCATCAATCGCTAATATTTCGACTGCACATCAAAACTATTGAACAAGAAAAGTGTTTTGCAGTAAAGGATTACCGTCATCAAATCTATTTTTTGACTAGCTCACAATTCAGTCTGCGTTAGCAAATATGAACATTCACAAAAGTAGGAAAGCATCTTATAAAGTTCTTGACGCTTTATATCTATGGTGAGGCTGGATATTTTTGGCTTGAATTGAGAACAAACAATGTATGTATAAAATAAATGCCTCACCCCTACTCAATACTTTTTGGCAAATAGTCGCAGTTACGGTATTCCTTAGTTTGAGATTGCTTTTGTATAAAAATATGGGAAACTCAGGCTTGAATGAGGTTGACGTATTACCTCTTGCTCGGCAATATTTTGATCCATCTTGGATACCTGGAGATTGGTATCTTAATCAAGCTGCTGGCTATAGATTGTTATTTCAAACTTTAGTAGGCTGGTTGATTGTTAACTGGGGTTTTTTAGCTGCTTCAATTATCGGTCGATCGCTTTGTTACGTACTGGTTGCTATAGGATTAGTATTGATTGGTAAACAACTACGTTTAAGCCTGCCTTTTTTATTGCTAGCCATTGTTTTATTTACTTATCTTAATAAAAGTTATGAACAAGGGGTAATCGCTGGGGAATGGATAGTTGGAGGACTAGAAGCTAAAGCATTTGCCTATGGTTTTGTTTTGGTGGCGATCGCTTTTTTATTAGCTAAACGTTACCTATTTACAGCTTTGTTATTAGGTGTTGCCACTTCTTTTCAGGTTTTAGTAGGTGGATGGGCTTTTATGACGATTGCAGGCTGGTTTTGTCTTCATTATTCCAAAAGATTGGGTCAGATTAGTCAAGCTATTCCTCAATTGCTTTTAGCATATATTTCTGCCAGTATTTTTGCGATTCCCGCCGTCTGGCAGCAAATAGCTGCTGCCAAGCCAATTAATATTAATAATGATATTCCTTCTCCATCCTATATATATGTTTATCTGCGACTATCCCATCACCTTAATCCTTTTACTTGGTCTAGTGAACAGTGGATTAAACCTATACTGTATTTGCTAGTGCTGCTGGTTAGTATGATCTTGCTCAAGAAGCTAGCTGATAAAGGAGAATACCAAGAGCAAGCTGATTATGCTCGTCAGGAACTGGGGGAATTAGCATTGGTCAGTTTGATTCCCTTTTTTCTAGGTATAGTAATTGCTTTTTTTGACTCTCAAGGGCAATGGTTGCAGTATTATCCTTTTCGTTTTGCAGATGTAATACTGCCGTTAACTGGTTGTTTACTGTTTGCCTGTATTTTAGAGCATTTTCTTTTAGCACATCAACACAAGCTAAAGTTGACGATCTGCACTGTACTTATAAGTTGGGCTTTGAGCTTACAAATTATACCTTTTTATCAAAATTTTTTAGCTCTAGGGCAATTTCCCGCTCAAGAGCAAAATGTATCTCCTGAGTGGAAAGAGATGAGTAATTGGATTCGACTCAATACTGCTAAAAATGCCGTAATTATCTCCAATCCCGTTGAGCTAGATAATTTTAGCTGGTTAACCGAACGTCCTACAATCGCCAAATTTAAACTTTTCGCGCAAACTAAAGCTCGAATATTGGAACAATACCAGCGTTGGGATGATCTTAGTGGCAATAGTGTATTATCAGCCTATCTGAAGAGTGGAAGCCTAAGCAAACAAAAAACGAGAAAAGTATTAGCAAACGGTTACGCTCATTTGACTGTGGCTCAAGTAGAAACTTTGATGACCAAATATAAAGCCAATTATTTTTTAACTAACGTTGCCCATCATTTAGACTTGGAGACTGCTCATCGTCAATCTCCTTATATCCTCTACGTCAAATCTAAATGAGATTAATTACTAGCCAGCTAATTCAAAACATAATTGTCTAAATTTATCTATGAAAATCGGTGTATTAAAGCCATTTAGAGAATTAAGCTTATCAGTGCTAAATCTCTACATCATCAAGGAGCTAATCTTACCATTTTTATTTGGGATGGGGATATTTACCGCTCTGGGCTTGTCAATTGGCGCAGTATTTGAACTAATTCGCCAAGTCACGGATTCAGGATTGTTTTGGGGGGTTGCTCTCGAAGTACTAGTTCTGAAAATGCCTGAATTTATTGTGCTTGCTTTTCCTATGTCGATCTTATTGGCGACCTTGATGAGTTATAGCCGTCTTTCTAGTGATAGCGAACTGATTGCCTTACGTAGTATTGGAGTTAGTGTTTATGCTCTAATTAAACCAGCGATCGCCTTTAGTTTGTGTGTAGTTGCCATCACCTTTATGTTTAACAATTTTATTGCTCCTGCTAGCAGCTATCAAGCGTCGGTAACTCTGAATGAAGCATTGGGAGAAACTAAACCTAATTTTAAAACGGAGAATATCTTGTTTCCTGAGTATGAAGATATTCAGCTAGAAAATGGTGATACTAGAAAGGTTTTAAGCCGTTTGTTTTATGCTGAAGAATTTGACGGTCAGCAAATGAAAAACATAACGGTATTAGATCGCACCAGTAGACCCCTAAGCCAAATTGTCACGGCAGAATCAGCTCAGTGGAATGTCTTGGAAAATATTTGGGATTTCAATAATGGCACGATTTATTTGGTGGGGGAAAATGGCAGCTACAACAACGTAATCCGTTTTCAGCACCAAAAACTAGAATTACCACGCTCGGCTTTAGATATTACCAAAAAAAGCAAGGAAACCAATGAAATGAATATTTTTGAAGCGCGAGAGTATTTAAAAATAATTAAGGACAGTGCTGATGAAAAAGAAATTCGCCTTCTGCAAGTTAGTATCCAATCAAAAATTGCGGTGCCTTTTGCTTGTTTAGTATTTGCCCTGTTTGGGGCTGCTTTGGGCGTTAAACCCCAAAATTCGGGTAAAGCAACCAGTTTCGGTATTTGTATTGGACTAATTTTTATTTATTATTTCTTGTCTTTTATCTGCCAATCTTTAGGGACTTCTGGAGCTGTTTCTCCTTTGTTGGCTGCTTGGCTGCCAAATTTGCTTTGTTTAGGGGCAGCAGGGGGATTATTAGCCCAAGCAAATGGTTAGATTTCTGGCATAACTCAAAAGTCCTCAGTTAGTCCATAAAGAATATAAGGTGCCTGGATATGAACAACGGGCAAATCTAAATGATGGGACTCATCAGTTAAGAAATAATTAGATTGATACTTAGTCATCAATTGCTTCACCTGAGAAGTATTGAGGTGAGAAAAACCTGCACTAATAGCTTTTACCATATTCCCTTGATCTATTTTGCGATCGCCAAAATATATTTTGGCTACAGCCCCAGCACTAAGGTCATTCAAACGCTCATAATACTCCACAATTGATTTTTTAGTTTGAGGAAACATTTTCAACTTAACAATAGTTGCTCGTTCGCTCATCCAGCTAAAGCTAGTTAGTTTCCAGGGGTGGGAAATAACGATCGCCTCGCGATCAATATGCTCGTCAATCCAAGTACTCATTAACTTAAATTGAGAATCTACATCTTGTTCGCTTGTGGGAAAATCTGCATAAGCGATCGCCCGTTGGTTAAAAATTGCTCCTTGAGTCAACAAAATACAGCTTAATAAAGCTATCAAGATTAGCCGAAACCTATTGTTCTTAAAAGAGAATTTTGCTTGCAGACTACAGGCAAGGAGCAAAAAGGTAGTTAAAGGCAACATCATGTCCCCGAAGCGAAAGGGATAATATTGTAGCCACTGTCCTTGATGGTCGAAAAAAGCGATCGCCACTCCCGTAACAAAGGGAATCAAACTAATTAGGGTGAATTCTGCCAGTTCAAAACGGGCATAATCTTCTGATTTCCAACCTTGGAGATCGGCATTTTTTTGCAAAGACACCATACACAATGCCCAGATCGAAAGATAGATTGTTAATCTTAGCCACAATAGTGGATGCCAGGCAAAGGGGTTTAAGTGGTGGGGAAGTCTGAGAAAAACATAAATAAAAGAGGGAGAAATATTTGCTGAGATGGAGGGGGCAAAAAGCTGCTGAAAAGCTGTGGGAATGGCAAAGGCACTAGCCGCTAAATAAATTACTAACAATAACCAGACATTCTTGCCGAGTTTGAACAAACGTTGAGGACGAAAACAAAACCAACCCAATGTAGTGATAAAAGCCCAACCACCGACTAAGACATGAAAAGAAGTAGCCAATCCTAATAACAAGGTCATTAAAATATATTTTTTGCTCAACATCAAAGGCAGAGCAATCAGAATTAGTCCATAGGCTAAAGCTTTGGCTTCAAGTCCCCCAACGAACCATTCCCCTGCAATTGTCCCCTGGAGATTTCCTTGATAAGTAATTACCACCGTTGCTAACAACAGATAGGACAAGCTCAAGCCTAGTTTTTGACCTAGCAGTACTATTCCCCACGATACCAGAGCATAACAAATCAAACGTCCGATAATAGAAGTTGCCAAAAACCCAAAGTGAACTATTAACCAGCCAAAAATAATTTGAAACAAATATCTATAGTTGGTTTCTAGGTTGAGATACCAGTCGTTAGCTATCCAGTCAGGAGCGACAAACTGCTTGGCTAAAGGTAAAACATCCACTTCATTCCAAACATGACCATCCATGTTGCTGTCTAACAACAATCTTAAACTAAGAAAAACAAACACGATGCCTGTCTTAAAAACAGTTTTAGTAAAACCTGACTGAATATGAACCATGATTTTTAGTCAATTCCTCTCCTAATCAATTTCCGTAACACGCCAGCTTAGTTTAAGGTTTAACCAAAAATTCCAGAAAGTCACAATGGCGATCGCCATAAGGTTGGCAATATATTCACTGATGCCCAAAAAATTGTAAAGTAGATTCAGAATTAGAACATTTAAAACTAGCCCAGATAAGCAAATTAGATTAAATTTCAGAAATCGTTGAAATCTTTGACGATTACCTCTTTGATTGCGGGAAATATCTTGAAAAGTCCATAAATCATTCCAGACAAAATTATTAGCGACCGCAACTTCTGCTGCTAAAATCGCACTACGAGTCAACCCTAAACCAACAAATTCTCGCAGCAAATAGAGAACACCCATATTAATAAACACACCGCTAAAGCCTGAGATTCCAAACCGAATAAAGCGTTTCATCTGCCACAAATCTAAGCGCAGGCGCAGTAGATGCTGAATATATTCTGCATACTGTTTTGCGGTAACTTTACTTGCTCCATTCTCTCTTTCTTGAAAGATATAGCCTACTTCGCCAATCCAGCGTATCCGACCTCTGGCTAAAACTTCAATTAATATTTTGTATCCTAATGGTTTGAGGGTCTGACCGACTAAAACATCTCGACGCACCAGAAAATAGCCACTCATCGGGTCGCTAAGACGACTAACTACTTCTGGAAGCATAATTAATCCTGCCATCTGCGCACCACGGGACAGAAAACGACGAATAATACTCCAATCGCTAATTCCACCATCTTCGATATTACGACTAGCAACCGCTAAATCAGCACCCCTTTCAATTTCTTGCCATAGCTTTAGTAAAACTTCAGGAGGATGCTGCAAATCCCCGTCAATTACTCCCAAAATCTCTCCTCGTGCTGCCTGCCAACCTCTAATTACTGCTGTTGCCAGCCCTTTTTCCTTGTCTCGGCGCATCACCCTCAACTGAGGATATTTGGGTGTCAATTCTTGAGCTAGTTTCCAAGTTTTATCAGGGCTGTTGTCGTCAACTACAATTAACTCATATTTTCCAGGAATAGCTTGTTCGAGAAGTTGACAAAGAATAATAATTATTTGTTGGATGTTATCACCTTCGTTATAGGAAGGAATAATCAGCGAAAATTTCAGAGGAGTAGAGGAATTAATCTCAGTACATAGTGATGTAGCCAAAATCTTCAATGAACCAGTTGGCACAGGAGTAAGAGTAAAAGCTTGATTATTCATTAAAGATTAAATATTTTTATCAAAGTTCTTGTATGAAGTTCATTGACGAGTGAACTTTAAAAGATAAATGTCAAGAACTTTGCAAGTTTTATGATTGATTTTTAAAATTTAAGCTATTCAAAAAGAAAAACTAAGATATAAAGAAAAAGTTCGTTTTATATCAGAATTGCTTTGATCGAACTTTTTTTACATGAATAATAAATTGCAAATAAACATTTGCTTTCTCTTAATCTTGCTATGTTCTTGACAATATAATTCTATAGTTACATTAGTAATCAATAAAGGAATTTCTCTTAGCTTTATTCAAGAGAGTTAATAACTATGAAACGTTCAACAAAAAATCAAATAATTGCAGGTATCAGTGCTTTGTCTATTGCAATCGTTTTGCCTCTGGTAAATAACTCACCCGTGTTTGCCAAAACAGCTTCTATTAAAGAAAGTAGTTTGGAATTGGCAAATGACAAACAGAACATGACAGAAGAAAAAACTAGCCCTTCTGCTTTGGTATCTCAGGCTTACCAAGGCAAATTTAAAGATCGGGGAATCTCTGGTTTTGGGACTTTGCTTCAAGAGTATCAAGACAAAGAGGTGACGGCGAAAGATCTTGTGCAGGCTGGAATTGATTCAGGAAAACTAGCTCCTGCTGCTTTAGAAAATTCTGGATATATGGAAGCTGTAGAAAATGAATTGAGTGGCTTAATACAAGGCAAATAAATTGATAGTTTTAAAGTTGCCTCAACTTGTCCTAACTGTTGTTAATGCGACCTCTTAAAAACAGTTAGGAGATAGTTTAAGTAGCTTAAAAAGTTTTGTTCTTCAAAATGGCGATCGCTTACCAAAACTGCCTAGTAACACTATTCGATTGTTGATTTTAATGTTCATCTCCACTGACGTGAACAATTACTTCTCTTTGATTGCCCCGTTGACGGTGTTCCCATAGATAAATACCCTGCCAAGTTCCTAAAGCTAATCGCGCTCTAGAAATAGGAATATGTTCTGAAGTATGGGTTAAAGCAGAGCGAATATGAGCAGGCATATCATCCATTCCTTCGGCACTATGATTATATCGCGTCGCGTCTTCAGGAACTAATTGAGCAAAGAAGTTTTCTAGATCGACTAAAACATCAGGATCGGCATTTTCTTGGATCAATAAAGATGCAGAAGTATGACGCACAAATATAGTACACAAGCCTGTAGCAACGCCAGATTTTTCTACTGCTTGTTCGACTTGACGAGTAATTTTATGGAGTGATTTTCCTGTAGTTTTTATTTTTAAGGCTGTTTGATGGTGTTTCATTTTTAAACGTTGCTAATTTTCCGTATGAAGCCTTTGGTGTTATTATTTGCAGCTATTAGCTTTTTTTTCAGACACTTTTGATGGTAATTCTTTGTGTCTTGCATTGTTTATTGATAATTGTTCAATGCTCAATGTTAAAAAGATTTAGGGGCTTTATTAATATTAGGTTGATTGCTAGAGGCATTCTCAGGAGACTTTTTAGGGTTATCTCTTTCAGCTTCTGCCTTTAACTCTTCAACGCTAGGATTAAAGTTGCAGCTAGCAAATAATTGCTTGATTACCTTTTGTTCTTCATCTGGTAGAGCAAACCACCAAGGCAGTTGACCTTGAGGTGCTTTTGCAGGATCAAAATTAAGCTCATCGTATAGTAGATAGCCACTACCGTTGATTACATCACCTTTTTTCCAGCCCACTTTTGTGGCAAACTTGCGCCAGGTTTCAGTGGAATAATCGCCTTTTTGATTGACGCTTTGCCAAATTTTCTGCTGGGAACTAAAGCCGAATTTTTGGTCGCTGTATTTTTCCCAGAGGTTGTCTATAGTTCTAATATCGGGACAAGAAAACTGAGCAATGGCTTTTAATTCAATAAAAACGTGTTTATTTTCCTGTTTAGCGGTTTTAATAATTTGCTCTACGAGTTGGTAGGTATGTATATCTGCTTCTGACCATTTTTTTTCCTTTAGTAAATCTCGCAGTTTAGTATAGTCAATGCCAGTTCTGGGAGAGACTAAAGAAACAGGTGAGGTAGCAGGTGTGTTTGTAGCTTCTGATGCTGCTGGAGCGGGTTGAGAATTTGTGGCTTGTGTTGATTCATTCTCTGCTTTTGATGGTTGTGGCTCAGGTTTAGCTGATTCTTCTGGTTGTTTCGGTTGTTTTTCTATTTCTGGAGTTTTAGGGGTAGGGGTGTTGGCTCGATCTGGGGTAAAAGTAGGAACAGAAGAAATTTCGCCAGAATTATCTTGAGTTTCTGGCTGATTATTGGCTGGCTTAGGGGTTTTAGATTCTGGCTGACTGGCTGTATTATTGGCGGCAGGAGTTGATGGCGTTGGATTATTTAATTTGGCGATCGCACTTTTATAGCTATTAATTGGAATGCCATAGTTGGAAGTGCCTCCAGATATGGCATTGATATTTGCCTCTCCATGAACTCCAATCATATATCCTTCTTGATTATAAACAGGACCTCCACTCATCCCAGGAAAGGCTTCTCCACTATAAATTAGAGAATAGCCATTATCAGTCGATTTTGGTAATATGCCCACCAGGTTAGCTGTAAAGAACCGATAGTAACGATTGTCTTCTGTGCGTAATTCTCCAGGATAGCCAGCAAAATAAATACTTTGTCCTTCGTTTAAGTCTGACGAATTACCAGTTTCAGCTACCTGATAGTTTTCATTGCTGTTGAACTTCAATATTGCTAAATCTAATCCTGGTAATTCCTTAATCGAAGCGGGATCTACCTGATGTTGTCTACCATCTATGGTTTGGACGACATAATCTCCTGGATTTTTCATCACGTGCCAGTTGGTCAGCACAGTGTAAACTTTGTTTGAATAGTCAACGATTGCACCAGAGCCAGTATTAGCCCCGTCTATGCGTACAGTAACTTGTTTAGCACGCAGGTTAACTTCTTCTGGAGAAAGAACTTGAGCTATTTGAGCAATAGCAGCCTGGGTAATTTGTGGCTGTAGTAGGTTAAAAGCACCTAAAGCAGCACTCAAGCCTACTGTTCCCAGTAATATATGGCTCATCTTTCCAGAGAATTTCATTTACTTATCTCCATAGGTTTAATAGGTTTAAATAATAATATTTATTGATATTGACGTTGAAATCTAAAAATGTTCCTCACCTAACTGCTCTATTCTGTGGGCAAAAATTATTTGATTGAATACTACTATCCAATTTCAGGAATTTGCCCACCCTACAAAACTGTTGCTATTGTAAACTTCAACCTTCACAAGACGGGAACAAAAACAGTTAAACTTTGGGGCAAACATTCAATTTCTAGAGGCGTATTGCCAATAATTTCGCCATCTAAAACAACTTTCTGAATTGGGTTGGCGGAGATTTTTACTTTAGGCGATCGCAAATGAACTATATTATCTAATTCTGCACTAGTTCTAATTAAAGCTGCACCAAGCATACTTAACATAGTGGTCACAGCCTGAATTTTGTTTTCCACCGTGGCAATAGTAATATCCAATAAGCCATCATCTACTACCACCTCGCCAATTCCCTGAGCCAATACTGAGGTAGGAGGCGCAGCGTTAGCAATGGTAATTGCTCCAGCCTGAACAGTTCTTATTTCCCCTTCAATTTCAATTTCTGCCTCAAATAGCTGTTGTTCGTCTAGCTGCTGCCAACCAGCCATTATATATGCCAAAGGGCCCCAACGGTTTTTGGCTTCGCGATCGGCTTTTTCAATGGTTTCGGCTTCGTAGCCAATGCCCGCTAATAAAATTAAAGGCAAATTATTACATCTGGCTGCATCAATTACTCTGGTATTTCCTGCCAAGATTATTTCGCAGGCTCGTCGTAGCTGATTGATTTGTTGGGTAATTCCTAACGCCATACCAAAAGCATTTGCCGTACCTCTAGGGATAACACCTAAAGGCACATCTGTACCAATCATCGCCCCCGCTACGGCAGAAACTGTACCATCTCCCCCAGAGGCAATAATCAAATCTGCATCTTGAGCGATCGCCACAATTGCTAATTCTTGAGGGCTGATATCGAGGCTGGTTAAATGAACCTCTAGGTGTAAATGAGGTTCGAGCATTTGTTTAATAAAGTTGAGATCTTGCTCGCCATTGCCTCCACCAGATACAGGATTAAAGATCAGATGAGCGACTAAACTTTGAGCAAAGCTAGTGGCGATCGCTTCTGCCGTACCCAGATTCGTTGCCAGAGGAACTAAGTGAACGTTACAAATCCGCAGCAGTGCCTGAATGTTTGGCTCGTGAGGTTTGGCATTTGAAGGATCGATTAAAAAGATAACCGCGATTATTTCCCCTGCAACCACCCTGGCAGCAATTTGAGCATCTCCTCCCACCGATCCTGATGCCATACGTTCTATGATTAGATTGGTAGCGTCTTCGATACGTTTACCCGTAGTTTCTGTAGCGACAAGATGATAGCGAGCTAATAGAGGCTGGTGACGAATGGCAAATTTTACTATATCGTCTTTTTTATTGTCATGGGCAATTAGAGCGATCGTTCTAGCCATAAGTGATTGTCAACAGCAAAGAAAAAATGAAAATGGTTCGGTTGTGTTCGGTTTTAGGGATTAAAACTAGCTTAATCCTGGCTTAATAGATGCGTTAAAATCATTTTACTAACCTTGGCATAGAAGCATAAATAAAGTTTATTAGTTGTTTTTTCACCAATTTGCCCTGGGAGATAACAATATTAAGAGGTAAATTAACTTAAAAATACTATGGATTCACCAATTCAGGCAGTACAAGCACCCTACAGAGGAGGCGGTGGTAGTATGTATCGCACTCCACCCCCAGATTTACCTTCTCTACTACTAAAAGAACGTATCGTTTATTTAGGACTTCCTTTAGTATCTCCTGACGAATATAAAGATCAGATTGGCATTGACGTTACAGAGTTGATTGTGGCTCAGTTGCTCTATCTGCAATTTGACGATCCTGAAAAGCCAATCACCATGTATATCAATTCTACTGGTACATCTTGGTATGGTGGAGATTCAATTGGCTTTGAAACCGAAGCTTTTGCGATTTGCGACACTATTTCCTACATCAAGCCTCCAGTACATACTATTTGTATTGGTCAGGCTATGGGGACAGCAGCCATGATCCTCTCTTCAGGAGCAAAAGGCTATCGCGCTAGTTTGCCTAATGGTACGATTATTCTCCACCAAGCTCGTCAGGGAGCGCAGGGTCAAGCCTCAGACATTCAAATCCGTGCTAAGGAAGTATTAGAAAATAAACGTGCTGTGCTAGAAATTTTTAGTCAAAACACTGGTCAGCCAATCGAAAAATTAGAGAAAGATACAGACAGGATGCTGTATATGACTCCTCAAGATGCCAAGGAGTATGGGTTAATTGACAAAGTTCTAGAAAGTACAAGCGATCTACCTACTCCTGTTTCTACTCTGACTTAAAACAAACGTAATCAATAACTAAGGTAAAAAATCTTATGCCCATTGGTGTTCCTAAAGTTCCCTATCAAATGCCTGGTCAGCAATATAGCGACTGGATTGGCATTTACGATCGCCTCTATCGCGAGCGTATTATCTTCCTCGGCAGAGGCGTTAACGATGCCTTGGCAAATCAAATAATTGCCATTATGCTCTACCTCGATTCTGATGATCCTGGTAAGCCAATTTACTTATATATCAATTCTCCTGGTGGTTCGGTAACTGCTGGACTGGCGATTTATGACACCATGCGTCATATTAAATCGGAAGTTGTAACTATCTGCGTTGGCTTGGCTGCCTCTATGGGTGCATTTTTGCTCTCTGGCGGTACAAAAGGTAAGCGTTTAGCGTTACCCCATGCGCGAATTATGATTCACCAACCTTTAGGAGGTGTTCAAGGACGCAGACAGGCGACAGATATTGACATTGAAGCTAGAGAAATCCTGCGTATTCGCGATCAGCTAAACCAAATGATGGCTGACAACACGGGGCAGTCTATCGAGAAAATTAAGAAAGATACCGATCGCGACTACTTTATGTCGGCTTACGAAGCGAAGGAGTATGGTCTGATCGATCGGGTAATTGAAGAAAAAGAGTAGTTGAGATTACTGATAAATATAAGTGGTTGCGTCAACTATTTTACTGGTGAGTTATTGTAACTTGCCAGTTTTTTATTGAGCAATCATAAATTAATTAATAGTTTTTTCATGTTTGCCCAAAGTTACATTTAGTAATTTTTTATTATGGCAGAAGGATTTATAGTTACTTCATCTTTTGATTTTAGTCATTAATTTTAACTAAACCCTAAATTTTAATCGGCAATAAAAAATTATATTCTGTAATTCGACTAAGTAAACTTTACGTTAACTTTATATAGCGAATAAAACTTGTCCGTAACTTTACTATTATTATTTATGGTGTTATCAAATTGGTAAGTAACGAGTCTAAATACGCAAACACTTTAGGTAAATATATAGTCTATGAATATCTACATTCTCAGAAGCAAAGCAAAAAAAACGCGGGACAGATTTTTAGGTAAGATCAAAAATAATCAACAAAACTTGAACTACCTTAAAGATTTAGAGTCCTGGGGAACTGTGGAGATTGTTGACTCAAACGAGACTCACATTGAATATAGCCTAATTCAAGGCTAAAAATTAAACGCATTTCGCGCCAAGCCACCTTAATCTAAAAAGGTGGTTTTTTCTTGTGTAGTTATTTTGTAAGATTAAACTATTTTTCTGCAAGTCAAAGATTAGCTCGCGATAGCTGATAATTGATGGGGGATAACTGCTATCCTGTTTAAACGGTACGGCAGTAAATAGATCTTTATTTCATGGCTGATTTTTTGTTGGAAGTAGGTACAGAAGAATTACCCGCAGATTTTGTCAGTAGCGCGATCGCACAGTGGCAAAATAAAGTTCCCGCTAGTTTAGCACAAGAGTTTTTAAATCCCGCAGCAGTAGAATATTATGGAACTCCTCGCCGTTTAGCCATTCTAATTAAAGATATTCCCAGTCAGCAAGCAGACCGAGAAGAAGAGATAAAAGGACCTCCTGTCAAAGCAGCATTTAAAGATGGTCAACCAACTAAGGCAGCAGAGGGTTTTGCTCGTAAACAGGGAGTCAGTCTTGATGAGCTTGAAATTCGTGATACTCCTAAAGGAGAGTTTACCTTTATCCAGAAAAAAATCCCAGGTCGCAATACAGTGGAAATTCTCCAAGAGTTATGCCCTCAATGGATTACTGGCTTAGAAGGGAAACGCTTTATGCGTTGGGGCGACGGGGATTTACGGTTTCCCCGACCTATTCGCTGGCTAGTGGCATTGTGGGACAGCCAAGTCATGCCTTTAGAACTGATTAATGGTTCAGAAACCATTAAAAGCGATCGCATCTCTCGCGGACATCGAGTTTTACATCCTGACGCTGTTAGTATTGCCCAGGCGACAGATTATATAACAACTCTTAGATCTGCCTTTGTAGAAGTTGAATTAGAAGCTAGGAAAGAGAAAATAACGGCAGGTATTTTAGCTGAAGCCGAAAAATTAGGCGCAAAAGCCGAAATATACCCAGACCTGCTGGCAGAAGTGATTAATTTAGTCGAATATCCGACCGCAGTTACGGGAAAGTTTGCAGCAGATTTTCTGAAGCTACCAACTGAGGTAATTACTACAGTTATGGTAAGCCATCAGCGTTATTTCCCTGTTCATCAAGCAGGGGTTGATAATATCCTTTTGCCTAACTTTATTACTATTTCCAATGGCGACCCTGACAAAAAAGAGGCGATCGCGGAAGGTAACGGCAGAGTGATCCGCGCTAGATTAGCAGATGCTCAATTTTTCTATCAAGCTGATTGCGACGAGCATCTTGATACTTATATTCCTCAACTAGAAACGGTCACTTTTCAAGCAGAACTTGGCACAATGCGGGATAAGGTAGATCGTATTATTGATACTGCCAAGATCATCGCCCAACAGCTTGAGGTTAGCGAGGAACAGCAAAACGAAATCGAAAGCACCGCCTTACTTTGCAAAGCCGACTTAGTTACCCAAATGGTTTATGAGTTTCCCGAACTACAGGGGGTTATGGGAGAAAAATATGCTGTGGTGAGTGGCGAATCCGAGACAGTGGCAAAAGGTATCTTTGAGCATTATTTACCCAGAGGCGCAGACGATATGATGCCTAGTACCTTAAACGGTCAGGTAGTAGGTTTAGCCGATCGCCTGGATACTTTAATTGGCATTTTTGGGATTGGTATGATGCCTACAGGTTCATCAGATCCATTTGCCCTGCGCCGTGCAGCTAACGGGATAATTAATATTATTTGGGATGCCGATTTAGAAATAAATTTGAATCAGCTAATTGAACAAGGTGCAGCAGATTTTGTTTCGGGTCATAGCGATCGCACTTCTCCTGTAGCAGCTTTACAAGAATTCTTTCTTCAGCGAATCTGTAGCCTTTTGCAAGAAAAAAATATTGATTACGATTTAGTTAATGCCATTGTTGGTGATGGTGATGCCGAATATGCCGAGCGAGCTTTGACGGATTTATTAGACGTTCGCGATCGCGCTTTATTTCTACAGGAGACTCGCAACAATGGTAAGCTCACTGAAATCTACGAAACTATCAATCGTTCTGCTCGTTTGGCAGCTAAAGGCAATTTAGATACTTCAGCATTAAACCCCGAAGGATTAGTTAATCCTGAATTGTTTGAAGAATCTTCTGAGAGAGAGTTTTATGACGCACTGTTAGAGTTGTTACCTCAAACCGAAGCTTCCCAAGCAGAGCGTAATTATCAATTATTAATCGACGGATTAGGAAAAATTGCACCTGTTGTTAGTAGCTTTTTTGATGGTGAAAATAGCGTGCTGGTGATGGCAGACAACCCGAATGTTAAACGCAACCGCTTGAATCTTTTAGGATTACTGCGAAATCATGCCAGAGTGTTAGCCGACTTTGGGGCGATAGTAAAAGGCTAAGTAGTTAAGTTTGGGCGATCGCACTTCCTAGTCTGATAAATTAATCAATTAAGATTTTTAATTTATTCCCTAGCAATTATCCATATTGCATGAACAATTCCAGGTATATAGCCTAGTAAAGTCAATACGATATTAATTGCTAGTTGAGTACTAAAGCCTGTTTGCAAAAATACTCCTAGAGGTGGCAGAAATATTGCACAAATAATTCTAACAATGTCCATCTTGTTACTATGCGCCTATGTATTTTTTAAATTTTATACTTTTACGATCAAAATAAATTTACTAGAAAATATCAAAGCAAAAATCTGGCTAAAGTGATAAATTTCTGCCAGAAAAATATTATTTATCTACATCAAGAGATAGATGAAGATGTTGGTAAATCTGTAATGCTAAGAAATATTAGGAAATATTAAATATTAGCCTGGGCATAATATTCGTCGGCAAATAAATCAAAGTTTGCCTCATCTGGATTTTCGGTTAGGGCAATCAGCTTTTCAGCTTCTTCATTAACCCAATAGTCTTGTGTCCCAATTTCTGAGCTTGAGAAATTATTATTGTTTTCCAGAGTCATGGTTTCAGTAGTAAATTCTGTTGCATTAAATGCAGCAAAACTGCCAACTGCGGTAGCAGAATTATTTTTAACAATTGAGTTAGAGCTTTTTTCATTGTAGATACCATGGATATCTACATTATTATTAAAACCAGGTGCTATAAAGTCTTCTCCTACGTTTTTAATTACATTATTATCAATTACCGTACCATTGGTAGTATCGTTCCAAATATTCATCGCATTTATATCGGCAAAGTAACTATCTTTGATGGTAACTTGATTAGTGTTAAAAAATTTAATGCCAGCAGCATCATGACTTTGGGCGTGTTGCGCTGCCAGATTAACACCTTGTACTGAGATACCGCTGATTATTGCTCCGTTGGTGTCGCCAACGCTAACACCTTTTCTGCCTATGTTAGATACGTCTATATTAAGTATCTGAAGTCCATCCGCATGACCAAGACTAATGCCAGTGTTATTCTGACCTTCTCTAATGGGATTATTGATACCGATATTGTTGACATTAAGATTTTGCAACAAGAGGTTGCGCGCGCCATTACCAGAGATGCCATTATTACCATTGGTTATTTCTATGTCTTGGATAGTTGCGCCAGTCGCTCCTTGAGCTACTGTAAAGATCGATTCTAATGTTCCGCCTCCGTTGACAACCGAACCTTTTTGACCATCAATGGTAATATCTTTGTCAATCGTGATTCCCGAAGTGTAGTAAGTTTTACTACCTAACTGAACTATATCACCATTATTTGCCGAGGCGATCGCACTTGCTAAATTGCCACCAAAATCATTATCCACGCTGATAATTTTTTCACCGCTTTTTGGTTCAGTAACAATATCGTTATTGGGACTATTATTTGAAGTTGAATCAACGTTATCAATCGAACCTGAGTTAATAGGCACATCATTAGATGGCGAAGAAATTTCGGCAGGCGTAGCTTTGAATTCTGGAGTTAATGCCTGTTGTCCATTGTCTTCAATTATGAAGATGGGTTTAATCGATTGTCCTTGGTTTAGATTTGCCTGATTATTTTGACCACTGATTGTATAGCTACCGTTGCCATTGTTAACTAGATCTACACCATAAGCAGCAGAGATTTTATAAGGAAGCTCGAAGTCTAATGTCCAGTTGTCAGCGTTGGATTCTGAAGTTAGATCGAGTTCTAGTTTGTATCCTCCTAGCCAATCTTCGACAACGTTTGAATTAATGTTAAACGCTTTATTAGTATCTGTACTCTCGAAACTAGTATTTGAAGTTGAATCAACGTTATCAATTGAACCTGAGTTGAGAGACACATCAGGAATTACGGCAACCTCAGCAGGCGTAGCTTTGAATTCTGGATTTAGTGCCTGTTGTCCATTGTCTTCAATTATGAAGATGGGTTTAATCGATTGTCCTTGGTTTAGGTTTGCCCAATCGTTTTGACCACTGATTGTATAGCTACCGTTGCCATTGTTGACTAGATCTACACCATAAGCAGCAGAGATTTTATAAGGAAGCTCGAAGTCTAATGTCCAGTTGTCAGCGTTGGATTTTGGAGCTAGATCGAGTTCTAGTTTGTATCCTCCTAGCCAATCTTCGACAATGTTAGAATTAATGTCAAACGCTTTATTAGTAGCCATATAAAAGTAACCTATATATTTGTAGTTAGTTACCTTTATAAAAGCTTTACACTGAGTTTACGGTGATTTCATCACTACTACAAAGACAGTTGTGATCACCATTTAAAAGTGCCTCTTTTTTTTTGATACTGCTTTGAATCAACGAGCCTAGTAACAAGCAGCATGAAAAGAAGTCCTCTCTCACTTAGCACACGAATTGAAATCTCTTCTTAACTCGATTTTTCAATTGATTCTTATTGAGCTAAATTTATACCTTATTCACTAAAGAGTCGCTATATTGATTATAAAAATTATCTACTAATTGAATTCCCCGTCAGAAACTGTGAACCGTAGTTATTTACCAGAAACAATTGCCCACGTCCGAATTACTCAACAATCTTTACCGATGGGGAAAATTGAAGGAGAAGTCAAAGCTGCTGAATACGAATGGCAATTTCGCTGGCGATTTCGTCAACGTCGGTTATCTGTTCAACCTTCTTTGGGAAGAGCCTTAATTCAAGAACCTTTAGAAAGATTTTTAGAGCGTTGCGATTATCAGCTAGAAGCAGGTAGCGACTACACTTTTACGGTTCGGACAAAAATGTAGCGTTAAATATGAGGAAATTAAGAAATAGAGATAAGTTAAGTCTACTAGAAAGTTCTTTATTATGCTTAATGTGAATTCAAAACCTCAGCTTGCTGAGTCAAACTTTATGCGAAGATCGTAGTAGCTATTAGCTACTACGATCTTTGGGCGTTTATTACTTAAAAATTATGGAAATACAATTTCGGGAATTTAACCCTTTTGATTTATGGATTTGGCTGGAGTTTCCCACAGTGCCTTCAAGAATGGAACAACAATACATCGAAGAACTACTTGATTCCTGGTTTTATCTTGGTAAGCTGGGAGGCTATAATGCTGAGAATTTGCCCGTGCAGGATGTGGGTGTAGAGATTAGCTATATGGAATACGACCAAGAAAATTTAGACAATGCTCTCATGTCGCCGATGCACAATATGGGAGAAATTGAATATTTAGGAACGTGGGGTCGATGTTGGTTCGATCTTGGCACGAGCGATTTAATTGCGATCGATATTTTGATCAATGCCATAAATCAGCTTAGTAAAGAATTTGTGCAAATCGACAAACTAATAATTGGTGGTGAAAACGAAGATTGGTTAGTTAACAGAAATAACGCTTCGACATTTTATAGTGAATAACGATAAGGCTATGCGTATTATATTACTAATCAAATTTATGGTTATTCTAGGAGCATTTGCTAACTTAATAGATAACTTCCCTGCCCAACTTACTTTTTGTGTGCTGGATTATCCCACATATTAGTAGACCTAGAGCGAACTTTGCGAGCATTTGCTGCTGCATCGTCTTCTGCCTGTAGCTCTGCTAATAAAGGTTTAACTAACTTAACTATGTTTTTCCAAGATAAGTCTTTTTCAGGTAGGTATTCAGCTAGCTCTCTTAGAGCATCTTGGGCTTCTTTTATGACTCGATCTAGATCTTGTTCTTTTTCTGCTGTTAAAGGAGTAGAGCTACGCAAAAGGTCTTTTTGAACCGCAGCCAATCCTTTGCGAACTTCCTGAGTGATTTGGACGCTATATTCTGAGCGTCCCTTTAATTTCTGTTTATTGTATCCTTGCTGAGAAGAAGCATATAATGCTGGCAGTCTATTTAAAGCATAGGTAGCTACTTCTATGGGGTTGACAAACTTTTGAATATTATTGGGTAGGCGAACTATCTGCCTTTCAATTTCTTCTGAAACCAATACTTCCATAACATTGCGATTAATATAATCGTTTTCTGAGCGGTTAATTGCCATCGCTGTAAATTTTACTAATAAATAATACTAAAGCAAACAAGAATTCAAAATCAAATCTTGCTCTCTCTATATATACATAAATAAACTTGATTGCCTAGGAGCAAGTACCGTGGAATAGCGGATATTTGCCTAAACTTTGTTTTTTATAGCTATCAGACTGCATTTCTTTACGGAGAAATTAAATTAGACTTAATTAAATTATTGATCTTCTCTCGGTAATTAACGGTAATTGAACTAATTAAGCTATTTCATTTGCTCTTTAATTAATTTAATTACTGGGTCAACTTTTTCAGGAAAAATAACTACCAAATCATTAGCTTGAGCTAAATTTAAAGCTTTGTTAATAGCTTCTGTTTCATTTAGCATAATTTCATAGCTGGCAGCAGGATCTGATTGACAGATACCTTTGACAATCAGATCGGCAACTTCTTTTGGTTCTCTGCCTCTAAAGTCTTTGTCTTCTTTAATTAGAATATGATTAAAATTCTTGGCTGCAATATTACCTAACAAAACCAAATCTTCATCACGGCGATCGCCAGGACCACCAACTACGCCAATTCTTTTGCCCTGCCAGTTACAGACAAAATCGCCCACAGCCTTGTATCCATGAGCATTATGAGCATAGTCTACCAGTACGCTATAATCACTCACATCGAATAGATTCATCCTGCCTGGAGTTTGTTCGGCAGAAATTTGAAACGTACGTATTCCTCGGCGAATAAGCTCTATATCAACCCCTTGGGCAAAAGCTGCTAAACAGCCGGCTAAAGCATTAGCAATCATAAAAGGAGCCATGCCTTGCATCGTCATGGGAATATTAATCGCTTTTTCAATCCTGAGAGTCCATTTTCCTTCTAAAATTGAAAGATAGCCATTTTCATAAATTGCAGCTAACCCATTGCGACGGCAATGCTCGATAATAATTTGATTGTCAGGATTCATCGAAAAATAGGCAACTTTACATTTTACCCGCTCTGCCATTGCTGCCACCAAAGGATCGTCGGCGTTTAAAATTGCATAGCCGTCTGCTTTCACTGTTTCGGCAACTATGCTCTTAACTCTTGCCATTTGTTCGATGGTATCGATACCACCCAAACCAAGATGATCGGCAGCGACATTTAAAACTACGCCAATATCACAGCTATCAAAAGCTAATCCCGAACGCAACATACCGCCCCGCGCAGTTTCTAGCACGGCTACTTCTACTGTAGGATCTCTTAAGATCGCCCCTGCACTATAAGGGCCTGTATTGTCTCCTTGTTCGACTAGATATTCTTGAATATAAATGCCATCGGTAGCTGTAAAACCAACCACTTTATTAGTTTGACGATAAATATGGGCAGTTAGACGAGTCGTGGTAGTTTTACCATTTGTTCCCGTAATTGCGACGATGGGAATACGACTAGGAGCTTTATTCGGAAACAGCATTTCCAAGACCGAAGCCCCGATATTACGTGGAAGTCCTTGACTGGGGGAAGCGTGCATTCTAAAACCAGGCGCGGCGTTAACTTCGACGATAACCCCTTTAGTTTCTTTTAAAGGGCGACTAATATCTGAGGTAACAATATCAATGCCTGCAATATCAAGACCAATTATTTTAGCCACTCTTTGAGCTATCCAGACATTTTCGGGATGAATCTCGTCGGTGCGGTCAATAGCAATACCGCCTGTACTTAAGTTAGCTGTTGCTCTTAAATAGGCTATTTCCTGTTTGGGTAAAATCGAATCTAAACTATAGCCTTGTTTGGTTAATACCGCCTGAGATGTCGGATCGACAATAATCTTAGTCAAAACGTTATCGTGTCCGTCGCCTCTTTTAGGGTCTTGATTAGTAATATCAATTAGCTCTTTGATGGTAGATTTACCATCGCCAACTACGTGAGCAGGGACTCTTTCGGCTACAGCTACAACTTTGTTGTCGATTACTAAAACTCGATGATCGTTTCCCTGATAATACTGCTCAACAATTACCGATCGCGTTTTGGCAGCCTTGCTCGCTATGTCATAAGCTTTTTCTGCTTCTGACCAGTCATTAATGTTAATCGTAATGCCCCGTCCATGATTGCCGTCTAGAGGTTTGATGACGATGGGAAATCCGCCAACATCGGCGATCGCGTCTCTTAATTCGTCTACATATTCAATTACCGTTCCTTGTGGTACTCGAATTCCTGCATTACCTAGCATGGTCTTAGTGCCTTCTTTATCACTGGCAAGCTCCACTGCTAAAATGCCCGTATTATTGCTTAAGGTAGCCTGAATCCGTTTTTGTCTGGCTCCGTAGCCCAACTGCAACATCGCCCGCGCACCTAGCCACGCCCAAGGAATCTTACGTGCTTCTGCTTCTTTGATAATAGTTTCTGTAGAAGGACCTAAAGCAGTGTTAGCGTAAAGTTCCCGCAGATCCGCTAAATCTTGTTCTAATTCAGCCTGAGGATAAGTCCCCGTTTCCACAATTGCGCTACATAGTCTGACTGCTGCTCTGCCTGCATAGCGACCCGCCTGTTCTTCTACGTATTCAAACACGACGTTGAACACCCCTGGAGTGGAAGTTTCTCTGGTACGTCCAAAACCCACAGGCATACCTGCTCGCTCTTGCAGTTCCAAGGCTACGTGTTCAACAATGTGACCCATTAGCGTGCCTTCATTGACTCTTTCGAGAAAACCACCACGATAGCCACGAGAACAATAGTGTTCGATCAGACTAGGCAATACTTCTACTAAACCATCATAAAATCCAGAAATCTCGTTAGAGGGCTTTTCGATTAGCTCCTCTAAATCTAGTACCATAGCAACCAACTTATTGCGTCGGATGCTCCAGTAGTTTGGTCCACGTAACGTTTGAGTTTTCAGAATTCTCATTATGCTTTATGCTTCGCTGCTGAAGGCTGATTAACAGCGCCAGGATAATTAAACTATAATCTCGCTTTTCTAAGCCAGCAAACTGTTCTCAATGAACAATTTAATCGTCAATTCAAGATCAATTTTAGTCTTTTTCTTATTTTATTTGCTGACGTTACGCAAAACAATGAAAATCGAGGGCTACACTAAGCAACATAATATCGATAAGTTAGTTACTTATTACCTCGGCTTTACAGATTAATAAGCGCGTAACATAAGTTATTTAGTTAGAGGGGTATGCTGGTATAAATCGTAGCGATCGCCATGTTCTAAGATATGCAGCTTTAGATTATGCAGGCTCAAAGGTTCGTTTCCCTGTACTTTTTCTAAATTAGTGTGAGTCATTTCCCTTGCGTCAACAATGGTAACGGTGCCTTTGCCAATTACTTGCATTGTGTCGTCATTTTCAAACATGGCACAGGTGTCTTCATCGATGCCAATTCCCAAAAGACTTGGATGAAGAGCGATCGCACTTAAAAGCCTTGCCAAACGATTACGATTATAAAAGTGTTGATCGACTAATACTTCTGGAATAATACTTAAACCTGTAGACATATCGACTAAAGCACGGTTAGGAGATTCGGCACTGCTGCCACCTGAGATCATGTGATGACCCATCACCGCAGCCCCTGCGCTAGTTCCCGCTAAACTAATTTTTCTTTGTTGGGCTTTGGCGATAATTTGATTCATCAAAGAAGTGCCACCAAGCAAACTACAGAGGCGAAGCTGATCTCCACCAGTCAGAAAAATTCCCGTGCAGTTCTCAACGAAATTAAGATAAACTAAATCATCTGCTCCATCGCGATCGCGCACATCTAAGACCTTAATCTCCTTTGCTCCCATCTCGCTAAAGAGCCGATTGTAGCGTTCGCCAATTAAATTTGGTTCTCTAGATGCACAAGGAACAACGCCTATAATGGCATCTGTTCCTCCAGAACAATTGAAAAAAGTTTGTAGTATTTGTTTGCCGTGTACTTTATCTTCAGCACCGCCAATGACTAAAATGGCGTTTTTGGTGGATTGCGAAGAGTCGATGGTGTGATTTTTTACTTCGGTATTGATCATAATTGAATTTGCGGACAGGAGATAAACCCTTGACTACTGCTGATCGTAACGACACTGACGATTTACTGCTGTGTCAAAAAATACTTAACTCCTGCAAGTTATAAAGCTTACACTGAACCCTTATTAGTTAGTATTCTCTATTAATTCTCTTAATTATCGTGCGTTTTGATATTATCACTCTTTTCCCTGACTTTTTCGCTTCTCCTCTCAATACTAGTTTACTAGGTAAAGCGATCGCCAAAGAAATTGCTACGGTTAATTTAATAAATCCGCGTGACTTTACTATCGACAAGCATCACAAGGTAGATGACATTACCTATGGCGGGGGTGTAGGAATGTTGCTGAAGCCTGAACCAATGTTTGCAGCAGTAGAATCTCTACCAGTTTTGCCTCAGCGAGAAATTATTCTCATGACTCCGCAAGGACAGCCTATGAGTCAACCTCTACTCAAAGATTTAGCTAGCAATTATCAGCAGTTAGTTATTATCTGTGGACACTATGAAGGAGTAGATGAAAGAATAAGGCAGCATTTAGTAACTAAAGAGATATCTTTAGGCGATTTTGTCCTAACCTGTGGTGAAATTCCTGCTCTTACTTTGATTAATGGAGTAGTTCGTTTGTTACCTGGAACAGTAGGTAAACTAGAATCTCTTAAAGCAGAAAGTTTTGAAACCGATTTATTAGACTATCCTCAATATACTCGACCCGCCGAATACCGAGGCTGGCAAGTGCCAGAGGTATTACGTTCAGGCAATCATAAATTGATCGACGAGTGGCGTAAAGATCGACAGATCGAGCGTACTCGCGATCGCCGTCCCGATCTTTGGGAAAAATGGCGATCGATGAACAAATTTATTAATTAGGATGAAAAGCAAAATACCTTTTTGAATTAAATAGTTCTATGAATATTCAAACTGTAAACAGTTCCAAGGTGGTATTGGTAACAGGAGCATCTTCAGGAATTGGCAAAGCGATCGCCTCAAAGATGGATATTACCAAGGCTTCTGCCTTCGTTCAAAGATATTGTTGATGCGATCGCTAATTTAGAAGCCAGTTGTGAAGTTGTGAGATTTTTATAGGCATCTATCTAATTATAGTGATACCCAACTATAGTTAGATAGTCATTGCGGAAAAATTCAGTATACTTTTATCGACTGTTTAAAATAATGCAAGAATAATTTGACTATCACTGTTCATCATTTAAATAACTCGCGATCGCAGCGTATTCTTTGGCTATTAGAAGAACTCGGTTTAGACTACGAAATTAAGCGTTACGAACGTGACCCTAAAACCATGCTAGCACCTGAGTCACTGCGAGAGGTTCATCCACTTGGTAAATCTCCCGTAATTACCGATGGAGAGTTAACCATAGCTGAATCTGGGGCGATTATTGAGTACCTAGTTGAACGCTATGGCGACGGACGATTAGTACCTGCACCTGGAACTTCAGAAAACTTACGCTATACCTATTGGCTGCACTATGCAGAAGGTTCGGCAATGCCACCATTGGTGATGCAGCTTGTCTTCAATCAAATCGAGCAAAAAACACCTTTCTTCTTAAGCCCGATTGCCAAAATCATTACAGGAGAAGTCAAAAAGACATTTATTAAACCTCAAATTAAACAGAATTTAGATTTCTTAGAAGCAGAACTTGAAAAGAACACTTGGTTTGCTGGAAATGAATTCACCGCAGCCGATATTCAATTAAGCTTTCCCTTAGAGGCTGCTGCTGCTTATGCTGGTTTAGATCAGACTCGTCCGCAGCTTATGGATTTTTTAAAGCGTATTCAGGCGCGTCCAGCTTACCAAAAGGCTTTAGAACGAGGTGGTGCTTACGATCTAGGAGAGTTTTGATTTAGATAATTAGGTGATAAATACTGATTTATCAAAAAAGCTATTAGCTCTTAGCTCTAAAGCTGAGAACATTAAAAGGCAGTCGCTCTAAGAAGGGACCCTTCAACACCGCGCTGCGCCGCTTTTAACAGTTAACTCAAGCTAAAAGCTAACGGCTAAAAGCTAAAAGCTATTGAACGGCTTTAATAGATTATTCGATGGTCACTTTATTTATGTCAGCTTCTACTAATATGTTTATAAATAGTCTTTTTAATATAGATATAAATTAATGTCGTGAGCGATCAATCAACTGGGAGAATGCTACTCTCACACAATTTCAACCTACGTAACAACGAACTTCCTGCATTGGAAAGGGAAAAGTTTGCTCAAGTATTTATTGATGGACTAGACAAAAATGGTATCAAGTGCAGCTTTATTAAAAATCCTCATTGGGTAGTAGAAATCCTGTTTCCGACAGAAAAGTTTGAGCCTAAAGAAATTGGTCAGATGTGTGGCGAGATTTTAACTAACAAACGAAAAAGTCAACAGTCCGACTCGAAGTTAACTACCGATACGTTAATCCTCGGTGGCAAGAAAACTACTCCCGCTACTAGTATGTCTCCTACTTCTTTACAAATAGGAGAATGGGGAGTTGACGTGGTAGAGACAATCCAAGCCGAAATATTTTTGCGAGAAATAGCCTGGGAAAAGATGACTGCCGACAAACCCAGCGACGGCATTTTTAAAATTGAATTTTTAAAAACTGCTTAGTAAGGTGGGCAAATATGAGGTGGAATCTAAGATCTTTAAAAACCGAATTTGCCCACCCTACCTTTTAAAATTATTTCGACTTTGATTTATACTGAGTTACTAGAATTATGAACACTGCTGTATTTGAACAATTTTTCGCTGATTGTGTTGGCAATTGGCAATCCGATCGCACTTATCATTATCTGACTCATAAGGAAATAGAGCGATCGCAAACTACTTTTGAGGTTCAGCCTCTAAGCAACGAGCAAAAATCAAAGGTTTTAGCTGACAATGCTTACGATAAGCTCGATAATCTGGAACAACTTCCTGGCTTTAATCTAGGTTTTTATACCATCTCTGAGAAAGGGGAAGAAGTAAGACAAAACCTTAACCTGATGTTTGTGCCTAAATCAGAAGAGGGTGAAATATTAGAAGGGGATTATTTACGCGATCGCGCCTACGAAGAAGCTAGACCAATTGTTTCTCATTTTCGTTTTGATTCCGATACCAAAGAATTATTAATGACTACCAACTATACTCGCGTAGTTTCGGTTGATTCTATCACTCTTACTAATCCTAAAATGCGTATCCGTAAGATTCTAAACTATGCCAAACCTCCTGCGGGACAACCTTTAGAAAATGTTCTTCTGGTTGGTTTTGGGGTGGAACAAAAAGTCTAAAGCTGGTTTGATGTTTGAATATTTTTATTTTTTCTGTGGATTGCGTAATATTTTTTTACATATCAGTCAGCTTTTTAAAAGTACTCTGTGATTGAGTTTCATTAAACTTTAGAAAGTTTGAACTAGTTTTTTAGTCAATATTCTTAGTTTAAAGCACAAGTATGCAACAATTGTTAATAATATTCTCATTAAGTTTTACAAAACTTGATAAGAACAGTTCTGACAGCATTGTATAAATAGACTGTGAATGGCTACTTTGCTCTTGAAAAGTTAGGGTTTTCATTCATTTATCATAGGTGTTGCAAATCAATTTATATTTCGTCTAGATACTAGAACAAACACCTTTTAACAAACTGCACTTAATTAAAACAGTGCATTAATATGAGAGTCAACATTGCTTCTTAACAAGAAGTAGTCTACTCGAAATATTTGTAATTAAATTGATCGACGCTCAGAGATTACTCCGTCCGTCTAGGGCGAAGTAATCTCTGACTGGCTGGCAGTGACTTTGGCAACTGTATGGGAGTGAAACATCAAAATGATAATTTTTGATATCTTGCTACTTTGCTTTTGCTAATAGTCGAATTTGCTAGCTTAAAGCTTATTTTCTCTCAATCAAGAAAGTAAGCAGTGACAAGTAATAAAGCAAATAGAGGAGTATTTTTACTCAAAAAAAGCTTTACTTGTCGAGTTTTTATATTTACATAAAGCTCATTGTAAAACGGTTGTATATCAATATCAGTAGCTTGACTAGCAGATTTAACCACGCTTAACAACTCTGGTTTTACATCCCGTGAAAAATTAATTCCTAATCTGGGAGATTTATTAAATGACTTTTGGACCAGCATCCGAATTAGGTGTCGGCTTATTTGAAGATACCGCACCTTTTGAATACGTACCAGGTCGTTCAGAAGAAGAAGTAGAAAGCATTATTCGTGCTGTCTACAGACAGGTACTAGGCAACGCTTACATTATGGAGAGCGAACGAGCAACAGTTCCTGAATCTCAATTTAAACTCGGACAACTGAGCGTGCGGGAATTTGTGCGAGAAATAGGCAAATCTGAAGCTTATTTTTCTCGTTTTTTTGCAACTTGCCCTCGTTATCGCTTTATTGAGCTAAACTTTAAGCATTTTCTGGGACGTGCGCCCAATGGCTATGACGAAATGAAGGCTCACAGTGCCATTCTAGACAAAGGTGGTTGGGAAGCAGAAATTGATTCCTATCTTGATAGCGATGAATATCAAGAAGCCTATGGAGAAAACTTCGTTCCTTTTTATCGAGGATATAAGAGTCGCCCTGGTCAAACTATGGTGGAATTCACTCATATGTTTGCTTTAGCTCGTGGGGCTTCCTCTAGTGACTTTAAAGGCAGTTTGGCAGGGAAAAGCCCTGTACTTAACAAAAACATTATTCAAGGCACGCCTTTGGCGATAGTTCCTCCTTCTGGTGGTGCTGCTGGCGATGGTTGGTCTTTCCGTGAACCTCCTTTATCTGCTCGTACTCGTCAGGGAGTTGGTGCAGGAGCAAACGGCACCGTATATCGCATCGAGGTTACTGGTTATCAGGCTGCTGGAGTTAGAAATCGAGTTGGCAGATTTCCAATCAACAGTGTTTCTAAATTCCGTCGTAGCAATAAGGTTTACCTAGTACCTTATGAGCAGCTTTCTCAAGAATACCAACGTATTCACAAGCAAGGTGGAAAAATAGCCAGTATTACTCCCGTCAACTAGGAAAAACTGGTACAAAAGCCAAATTAGGGAACAGAAAAGTGTCGGACTTTCCTGTTCTCAATTAGCAATTCTTAAATTAACAAAAGAATATTTATTTTAGGAGAAATAAGACATGACCGCTGTATTAGATTCACCAGTCGAAATTCGCGCTAATAGCACTGCTGATGACAAAGCGATCGCTATTCGCAACGTATATAAGCAAGTTTTGGGCAATCCTCACGTCATGGAGAGTGAGCGTTTAGTTAGTGCAGAATCTCAGTTTGGCGATGACAACATTAGCCTCAGAGAATTTGTCCGTGCTGTAGCCAAATCAAATTTTTATCGCACTCGCTACTTTGAAAGCTGTGCGCCATATCGTTTTGTCGAGCTTAACTTTAAACATCTTTTGGGACGCGCGCCCGCCGATCAGGCTGAACTATCCGAACATATTCAACGTTGTGTAAATGAAGGCTATGACGCAGAAATAGATTCTTATATCGATAGCGTTGAATATTCAGAGAAGTTTGGGGAAAACATTGTTCCTTATTATGTAGGAGCAAAAAGCCAAGTAGGTCAAAAGCAGGTTAACTATAATCGCACTTTAACCTTACTTCAGGGTATTGCTGGGGTAGATAGTGCTAATAAAAATTCTCGTTTAGTCAACAGTGTTGCTACCAATAGTGCCGTTAGTGCTAAAACGCCTTCTGTCGGTGGACGAATTTCCCCTAGTCCAGATGCTACTGCCAAGCGGTTCAAAATCGTGGTGACAGGTGCTAAATTCGATAGTCCTCGTCGCGTGAGCAACACAGAGTATATCGTCCCAGGCGATCGCATGACACCTCAGATCCAGCGCATTCACCGTACTGGCGCAAAAATCGTCAGCATCACCGAAATTTAGTAATTATTAACTAACAAATAACTCAATTTAGGAGAAACTTATTATGTCATTTTGGATAACTGATTTACGTCCAGTTGAACTGCGGGAACGAGATCCAGACCAAGATTTTAATATCATCATTCGCCAAGCTTACAAACAAGTTTTGGGCAACGCCTATCTACTAGAAGGAGAGCGTTTAGAGACGGCTGAATCTCTGCTGAGAAATGGAGATCTTACCATACGTGGTTTCGTTAGAGCGATCGGACAATCAGAACTGTACCGTTCTTTTTTCTTTGAAAACTGTTCTCAGTATCGCTTTATTGAAATGAACTGCAAGCATTTCTTAGGACGTGCGCCTTTAGATCAGGCGGAAATATCTAAGCACGTGCAGATTTATAACAACCTTGGTTATGAAGCTGAAATCGATTCTTACATCGATAGCGAAGAGTACAACAATGCTTATGGCGAAAATATTATTCCTTGTCCTCGTACAGAAAGCAACCAGCGCACTTTGCTAAATGTAGGTTTTAACCGTACCTATGCTTTATACAATGGCTATGCTAGTAGCGACAACATTACCAATAAAGCGACGCTAATTTCTGATTTAGCAGCTAACAAACCTACTCCCGTTGTCTTTCCCAAGAGAAGCTCTGGAGGAACTCCTGGCACTAATAATAAGCGTTTCCGCATCAAGGCAACCAAGGCAAGTGTTGGTTCTATAAATCGTTTTAGCAATCAAACTTACAATGTTGACTATGCACAGCTAAACGCCAAAATTAAGAACTTGCATCGTACTGGTGCCAAAATTCTGAGTATTACGGAAGTTTAATAACAAAGCTATTAGCTTTTAGCCCTTCGGGTTCGGCAGTTGCTCATGGGGGGAAACCCCCAAGACCGCACTGCCTTACTATCAGCTTTTAGCTATGGCATAACTCCTTCACTTTTAAAGTGAAAAAATACTGAGGGTAAACAAATTCCCTCAGTATATGAGACAGAAAATAAATCGGAGGAATCTAAGATTATGTCAGGAATGATTACTACTGGAGATACTAATATAAGTGGATATGGTAATCGTACCATTGCCATCGAGGTTACGGGGATGTGTCACCAAGACGTAATGCGTAACAGTAATTACACCATTAAAGTTCCCTATAGTCGGATGTCTCAAACCATCCAAAACATCAGTCGTATGGGGGGCAAAGTAGCTAATGTTTCTTTGGGAGAAACTGCTGCACCTGCACATAGCGAAGCACAAGCTCCTGAGTCTGAGCCTGAAAAGCGTTCTGGCGGTAGGAAAAATCGCAATAAAAATAAATAGTACCCAAACCAATTATCGTTACGCTTGTTACTTTCTAGCAGCCATAATTAATGTGCTGCTAGGATAAAAAAACTTCTTTTCGGCTTAGCTACGAATAGCTAAAAACTAGCCAAGGGGTAATAGATGCGGTGAGTACACCTTTCCCGCAGGGATCAAAAACTAAAAACAGATTTAATACTCGCGCAGACAATTTCTTTATATTTAAAATCTATGAATATCGACGAATTTGTAGAACGTTCTTTAGGAAAATGGCGATCGCAACGTAGCGCGCACCATTTAGCTTTTCGCCATTTTGAAGAAGTAACTTCTGAGATTGAGATTAAATCTTTGGCTCATAATGACAAGAGAGTTATTGAACTTTGCAAAACTAATCAAGTCGATGCTCATCTAGTTACTAGTCCTTTTTATATGAGTTGGTCAGGACAATCTGACTGGGATGAAGATGAGGTGCTGTCAGGTTCAACGGTGCTAGTGCCTGTTCCCGACTTAGAAAACCCTACCCTGGGAAAATTATTGAGAGAACAGGGCTATGCTGAAACCGTGCCAGCGATCGGTTATTATCAGCTTGTAGAAGACGGTTCGTTTATTTTGACTACCAAATATGAAAGAGCAGCAGCAGAAGAAAAAATCTGGTTTGCTACGCCCAATTTAAGACTTCGAGTGTCTCTAATTAAGACAGGTGATGGTAAAGGAGTCACTACCGCTTCTTTCTCTTCTGAGATTCGTTCTTTAAATTTAGATAACTAATTTTAGCGTTGCTGAATCCAGGTATGAACCTGATAGTATTACTGTTCGTAGCTATTAGCTCTCAGCTATTAGCTTTTTAAAATATCCCCATTGATGAAAAATTTTATCTTTCATGTTTAAATTCAGCAACGCTCTAATTTTTTAATCTCTTTTTAATTTTTTGTTTGAACTTATATATAAAAGACAATGTTGACTAAAGATAACAATTCTACCGAGCAAGATAATGGTCTGCTGCATGAGCTAGCTTGCCTGATGGCAGGAGATTTTTGCAATCGTCAACAGTCTGATGCCGATCCTAAAAACTATGCTCATATTCGGATTTTTTTTCGCCCATTGCCTTGGGAATTTTTTTCAGGGATAGGCTTTTATTCTGAACAAGTTTACGATTACGATCTTTGGAGTCCTTATCGTCAAGGAATTCACCGCTTAGTAGACAAGGGCGACCATATTTATATCGAAAATTACAGCCTCAAGGAAGCAGAGAACTATGCAGGTTCTGGTCACAATCGTGATATTCTTCTGACAATTCCCCCAGATGGTATTGAACGACGTTACAACTGTTCAATGGTGTTTAAAAAAGAGGGAGATTTATTTCGTGGCAGCGTTGAACCTGGAAACAAATGTTTTATTCATCGCCAAGGCGTAGATACCTATTTAGTTAGTGATGTTGAACTAACTGAAACTACCTGGGTTAGCTGGGATCGAGGCATGGATTTAAATACCCACAAGCAAGTTTGGGGTTCAGCCATCGGCTCTTTAAAGTTTAAGAAAAGAGCCAGTTTTGCTGCGGAATTGCCATAGTTATCCATCCGTCAAAGCCTAATTGTTTTTTAAATAACCAAATCATTATAAACAGCCACATTAAATAAAAAGAAGAGATGATTATATCGGAGCTAACAGCTAGAAGTATGTTGCCACCAGTAGCTAGCAAAAAAATGCAAGCCTGGATCAGAAGCCGTCATCTGATTTGTTCAGGCAACTTTTTTATTTTTGAAACTCTGGAATATTCCACAGTTGAAAGATTTGAAGAATGTGTCAAAGGGTTAGGAGGAACATTTATCTCTGTCGAACCTGTGCGTAAAGTTTGGATTGGAAATCATCGTCAGGTGATTTTGTACCAGGCTAAAGCTAGTTTACATACTCCCCACCATGAATTAAAACAGTACTGGATTAAATATGGTGGTTTTTATACCAGGTTTGATGAGCGTTCTTGCTAATAACAAATACACAATTTGGAGAAATTTAAGATCATGGTCAGCACTTTTATTAGTCCAGTAATCAGTCGAGCAGCCGAACTTGGAGTTAGCTCCTATGAAGATACAAAACCTGCTGAATTGCGCATTAATGATTCAGCAGAATCGGTAGAAATAGTAATTCGTGCTATTTACCGTCAAGTTTTGGGTAATGCTTATGTAATGGAAAGTGAAAAGCTTACCGTACCCGAATCAAAACTCAAAGAAGGTAGTATTACTGTTCGCGAGTTTGTACGTCAGGTTGCCCAATCAGAGTTATACAAGTCTCGGTTTTTTGAAAACTGTCCTCGTTATCGTAGTATTGAGCTTAACTTTAAACATTTATTAGGACGCGCTCCTGATAGCTATGCTGAAACCAATGCTCATAGTCAAATTTTAGACAAAGGAGGTTATGAGGCAGAAATTAATTCTTACATTGATAGTGAGGAGTATCAAAATAAATTTGGCGAAAATATTGTTCCTTACTATTGTGGTTATAAGACTCAAACAGGCAAAAATATAGTTGGTTTTACCCATCTATTTAAATTACTGCGAGGTGCTTCTTGTAGTGATAAGAAACTAACTACCAAAGACGAACCTCGCTTGACTAGTTCTTTGATTAATAATACTCCTAGTGCTATTATTCCCCCTTCCAATGTTAATAGCTATGGAGGAGTTACTGATATTAATAAATTGCTGGCAAACGCCTTAAGTCCTAAAAAAGCGAAAGCACCAGTTTCAGTTGAAAATAGCGATCAACTTAATTCAAATTCTGCTGTTTCTAAGTCTTATTCTAGTCAAGATAAACAATCTGAACAACAGGAGCAAAAAATAGAACAGCTACGGCAGAAACTAGCAAGTTTAAGCTCTTTTGCTAGTATCGGCGCATCAGAGACTAACAAATGGCAATCTACAGGAATGTCTGGAGGGAGTATTGAAGCTAGTACTTCTGATCGACAAGCATCAACCAAGAAAACTAAAAGCCAGCAGACTATTGCTGATTTGGAGCAGAAAATAGCAGATGCTCAACGCCTGGCTAATATTGGCGAAGCTCGTTTGAATAAATGGCGTAGCCGTGTCTTCTTTTAACTCACTTTGCCCGTAGCTTAGGTTAGTTTGATTTTATAGATTGAAATTTAGAGGGCAAGATTAGCATTTGGCAACTTGCTCTCGATTATTAATGAGCAAAGTTAATACTCTAGAACAAAAAAATAGATTGATTTTGTTCTACAATACTAACTACAAACCTTGAATACAGCCGTACAAAATCGGACTAAGACAATGAGGCTGATTAACTCGAAGGTAGTAGGTAATAGGTAATAGGCAGTAGTTAAAAAAATGTCTATCACATTTATACGTAATACAATAAATTATCGTTATACTAAGTAAAACATTAGGTATAAACCTAACATTGATGTAATTAAAGATAATAGTTAAAAAGCAAAGTTCAAAGTTTTGATATTAAACCTAAAAGGTAATTTATCAGCAATCAATAATTAATAAAACGGTAGCAAGCATTACGTAAATTGTTATTAAATCTTAGAAATAATAGATTTATCTAGAATGATAATTAAAATAAAATTTGTTTAGGACATACATAATCAAAAAAGCTTTAACTAAACATCGGAGATAAAAAATAGTATGCCACGTAAAAAAACTAAATCTGGTGGTAGAACACCAAAAAAAACTAGTTTTATAGAAAAATCTCAGGTGGGAATTTCTTTGACTTCTCAGGCTGTTGAAAATTTAAATAAAATTGTTTTGGAGACAGGTTTATCTAAGTCAAAAGTTGTAGAAAGCTTGGTTACAGGAAACTTGGCGATCGCAAGTCAAATAGCAGAACAAACTATTTCTATTGAATCAAACGGTGATGAAACTTCAGAAGCTTCATCAACTAAGATAGAAGTGGTAGAAGGCAGTATAAGCACTGAAAATATACCAAATGCTAATTCTTCTGTAAAGGAAAAAGATGCAGATGAGTCTACGGTATTGACAGAATTAAAAGAAAAAATTAATGAGCATAAAGCTAGTTTTCAAGCTTTAAAAAAACGCTCCCAAGATCAAGAAGCTTTGATTGAAAAACTACAGGAGCAAATTGCAGAACAAGGAAATACTGAGTCAAAAAAAAGTGAAGCCGATAGTAATCTAGACCAGCAGCGAATTGAAGAAATTGAACAGTTAAAGCAACAATTAGCACAACAAGAAGCTGATAGTCAAACTGCCAAAGAAGTTAGTGAAGCTAGTCTTAAAGAGTTAGAGCAGCAATTATCCGCACAGCAAGATAATAATGCTAACTTGCAAAAGCAGATAACAGAAAAAGAAGAAGCGATAACTCAACTACAGCAGCAGCTAGCAGAAAAGCAAAATGAAGCTGATAATGCCAAAAGCGATCGCGATAATATCCAAAAGCAGGTAACAGAAAAAGAAGAAGCGATAACTCAACTACAGCAGCAGCTAGCAGAAAAGCAAAATGAAGCTGATAATGCCAAAAGCGATCACGATAATATCCAAAAGCAGGTAACAGAAAAAGACGAAGCAATTACTCAGTTACAACAGCAGTTAGCAGAAAAAGAAAGTGAAGCTGATAACATCCAGCAACAGGTAACAGAAAAAGAAGAAGCGATTACTCAACTACAGCAGCAATTAGCAGACAAGCAAAGTGAAGCTGATAGTGTTAAGAGCGATCGCGATAACATCCAGCAACAGGTAACAGAAAAAGACGAAGCAATTACTCAACTACAGCAGCAGTTAAGTGAAAAGCAAAATGAAGCTGATAATGCCAAAAGCGATCGCGATCATATTCAGCAACAGCTACAACAAGAAATAGATCGCCTGAGTGCAGAGAGTCAAACTAATCAAAAACAAATAACTAGTAAGCAAGAACAGGTCAAACAGCAAAAAGCGCAAATAGAAGCAGCAAATAAAGCAAATCAGGATCTTGAACAAAAGCTGGCTGAACAAAAGCAACAAGTAGCAGAATTGAATCAGCAAATATCTTCTAGGGAAGAAAGCCTGAGTCAAATTCAAGAGTTGTTAGAACAAGAAAAAGCTACTAAAGAAAAGCAAATTGCTAATTTAAGCCAAGAAACAGCTAAAAGCAGTCAGTTAGCGAGTGAGATGAATGAACATTTAGCTTTGATAGAACAGCTAAATCAGCAGCTTGGATCAGAAAAGGAAAGCTACGCTTTATTAGATCTTAAAGGAAATGAACAAAATAGTTTGATTGAGAATTTGCGATCGCAATTAGAAGAACAAACATCTTTAGCAGCCAAAAAAGGTGCTTCTAGTACATACAAAACATGGACAATCATCCTTTTAGGAATTCTTTTAACCATTACCTCGATACTTTCAGCTAGGTCTTATTTATCTTTGTGAGTGGTAAGCAATTCGCTGTGCAAAATTTTCAATATTCCAGCTTAATTAACGCTCCTGTAGAAACAGTTTGGCAGTTTCACGAACGACCAGATATCTTAAATCTTTTAACTCCTCCTTGGCAACCTGTGACTATAGTTCGCCGTGTAGGAGGCTTAGAAGTTGGGGCAATTAGTGAGTTTCGCTTATCTTTAGCAGGAATTCCTATACCTTGGATTGCTACTCATACTGAATGTCAGCCACATTCCCTCTTTGTGGATAAACAAACAAAAGGTCTAATGGAGTCATGGGTACATCGTCATGAATTTGTTGCCAAAAACGGTAAAACTAAGTTAACAGATGCGATCGCCTATGAAATACCTGGAGGCTGGTTAGCAGAGTTTATTTTGGGTTGGTGGGTAAATGCTCGTCTTCAAGATATGTTTCGCTATCGCCATGAGATAACTAAAGCCCAATGTGAAAACTAAATAAGTAAATAAGTAAAGAATAACTAATTTTTTAAAAAAGTATTACCTGAGATTATAAGAGATATTTCAAAAATCGCTACTTACAAATCGCTTTTCTGAGTTAAAGTGCGATAAGCAATGAATATGGTAAGAAAAGCGAGCTATAAGACGTATAAGTTAATTAGCAAATCTAAATTCTCTGCAAACTGCGCTGAAGAATTTTATTGTGTGAAGTAGTTAAACGAGAACATGGCGATCGCTCGATCAAAAGCAAGTCAAAGTGTTATAAATTGAGTGATATTGCGATCGCCTCTTTTTCCTGATTCTAGTTAAGACTTTAGTAACAGAAAAATATACTCAGTAAGTATAGGTTCAATTCAAGACGCTTTTCAGACGTTATTTTTTTAGGTTAATTTCTACGATTCAGATAGCTTAGGCAAACAGATTTTAAATTAATTTTTATCTAACTACAGTTAGGACTGAATTTAAAGCAAATTTGCTTAACTAAAATATTAGTAAATCAAATTTTACAACTGCCTATCGCTTTCTCTTCACCGAAAAATCAGTTCTAAAGCAATTTTAACTTTGAATAATATATTTCCTAAGACAGAGAGTAGATCTAACTGTTAGCCGACACATCTATTCGAGCGATTTGCGAAGCTAAAAATAAGAACAAACTATTGATTGTTAAAAAGAATAAAAATGGGAATCAAAGATATGTTTGACGGGATTCAACGAGATTTAAAACGCAAGGTTGATGGCGATCGCTATAATGATGACGAACGCCGTTACCGCGATCGCGATGATGATCGAGAGTATCGTAGACGTGATGATGATGACGATGAAAAACGTAGTTATCGCGATGGCGATGATGATGATGATGATGAACGCCGTTACCGCAGACATGATGGTGATGACGATGACGATGACGACTAGAAGCTTAAATAAGTCTTTTTAAAGTAGTTTGGCGTTAGTTTAATTTTCAACGCCTTTTTCACCTAAACTATTAATCTTTCACTGCTTGCTTTTTATCAGACTAGCCAAAGCAGTTAATTAATAGTCCGTTATCAAAATAAAGTTGCTAACCTTTTTAGTTTGATGAGAACAGCACTACATAACGTCGAACATTTGTTCAATGATTATTGAAAAAAGTGTTCTTCTTATCAAACTTGGGAGGATAGGAGTCTGGACAACCACTATTTCCTGCCCAAGAGTAAGATCTTTCAATCTCAAAAAAATTATATGTTTTATCACAAAAAAAGGCTACAGTATTTCACCAAACCAGAAAATCCCGATCCGATTCTGGCTAAAAAAATGCAGGAATTAATCGGTGGTCCTTTTGGAGAAATGACTGTAATGATGCAGTATTTCTTCCAAGGCTGGAACTGTCGTGGACCTGCTAAATATAAAGACATGATGCTCGATATTGCCACCGAGGAAATCGGACATATTGAGATGTTGGCAACTACCATGGCTTATCTATTAGATAATGCACCAGTAGAACAAAAAGAAGAAGCAGTCAAAGATCCAATCATGCAAGGCGTTATGGGCGGAATGAAAGCCGAAGACATCATCATGTCAAGCATGAATCCGCAACACGCTACCGTTACTGGTGGTGGTGCGCTACCTGCTGATAGTACAGGATATCCTTGGAATGGTCGCTATGTAGCTGCTTCTGGCAATCTGATGGCTGATTTTTATTCCAACGTTCAAGCAGAAGCCCAGGGACGATTACAGGCAGTCAGAATCTATGAAATGGCAAAAGATCCTGGGGTAAAAGATACTCTGGCTTATATGATTGCCCGCGATACCATGCATCAGAATCAATGGATAGCAGCAATTGAAGAATTAAAAGCTGATGGTTTGGAAGATTTACCTATTCCTAGTTCTTTCCCTCAAGAACAAGAAAAGCAACACGCTTCCTATCAATTCTGGAACTTATCTGAAGGGACAGAGAGTAAAGAAGGACGTTGGGCGAAAGGACCAGCCCCCGATGGCAAAGGAGAATTTGAATACTTGGAAAATCCTCAAGGCGAGTCGGAAATGCCCGATCCTCCAGCACCCGATCCCAGATTTCACAGTACAGGGAAACAGTAAATAAACCTTTAGGGCGAAAACCATTTGTCCTAATCTCAACTTTCAACATCCAACAAATAAATTAACAATCAATACAATAGAGGTAACAAAATTATGCAACGTAACTGTGCATTAGCTTTAGGCATCATTTTTCTTCTGTTAGGCATAGCTGGCTTTATTCCTGGTTTTACTACCCTGCCTGGAGAAAGTTTCAATTCTGGTATTCCTTTGAATGCCGACACTATTTATGCCAAAGGATTTAGCTTGCTGTTTGGTGCCTTTCCTACCAATTTTATCCATAATCTCGTTCATCTTTCTGTTGGTATTTTAGGTATTGCTGCTGCTACCACTGGCAATGCCAAGCTTTATAATCGAGGTTTTGCAATTAGCTATGCTTTGATTTTTGCAATGGGTTTGATACCCTTAACTAAAACTGTCTTTGGGATTATGCCCATTTTTGGTAACAACGTTTGGTTTAATGGCTTGTCAGGTGCGATCGCAGGTTACTATGGTTTCTTTGGTAAAGAACAAACAACTTCAACCGACAAAGTTAACGCCTAATAATAACAATATTGGCGTTGCTGATTGAGTAATGTCGTACAAAGAATTACTGTTCGTAACTCGACGCTCTGGGCGCGAACCGCCCAGAGCGTCGAGTAGCGCGACTCGCTGCGGTGGCAGCGTGCAGCTATAAGCTTTTTTAAATAACAGTTTTTTGTAAAAGAAACAGAAGATTAATCGATAGCATTACAATTCAGAATATTTAAGGCGATCGGTATTGCTACCGATCGCCTTAAACTAAAGAGTAGGATTTTGCTTAATTACTATTTTTCTATTTCAATATTTTCTTCTCCTGTCATTTCTAGTTCTTCTTTACGTAAAGTTTCCTCAGCTTTAACTGCTGTCTCTTCCACTTCTTTTTTAACTTCTACTTCCTGACGCACAAAAGCTTTTTTTTCAACTTCTGCTTTTTCTTCATAAACTTTTACTTTTGCTACTGCACCCTCTTGAAACCTAGCCTCGCCTGGTTCTGCTGGAATTTCTTCAGCAACATCTTTGACTTTAACTACTACCTTTTCTTTCTCTACTGGTATTTCTACTTCTTTGGTTTCTGTTTCTATTTTTTTACCAATAGTCACTTCACCAACTTCACGACGTTCTTTGCTAGTAACCAATTTTTCTTCATAAAGCCTAATAGTTTGGCTTCGATCTGTAGATATTTCATATTGACAGGTGCGATCGCCAATTAATGTTATTTATTAGCATTGCGATCGCCTTTACTAGCTTTTAAATCTTTTGATAGAAGCACCAACACAACCTTAATTGCAACAATCTAATTAGGTTCAATTATTTAATTAGGAGAAGGGACATTACTACCCAACTATTCTCTAAAGCAGCACCCAATCAGAATTTATCTTTAGAAGCGATCGCGAAGCTAATCGAAGATATCGCGCTTAAAGCTAAAAAAGTAGCAGATTTTGCAGCAGTTAATGCAGATTCGCTTGATAAACAAAGAATCTTCCCCGTTGAAGAGTTTAAGCAGATTGCAGCAGCAGGTTTGTTGACTGCCCCTTTAAGTCGTCCCTTCGGTGGGCTGGGGTTAGGTTTTGAAACAGGTCACACTGAGGAGTTATTGATGCTTCTCAAGGAAATTGGACGTGGAAACCTAGTTATTGGGCGTATTTATGAAGGTCATGTTAATGCTTTGCAACTGATACAAACCTTTGGCACTTCTGAGCAAATTGAAGCCTATGCTGCCGATGCCAGACAACATAAAATATTTGGGGTATGGAATGCCGAAGGGAAAGATGGCGTAAAAATTATCCCTTTAAATAATGGCAGGTATCGATTAGAAGGTAGTAAAACTTTTTGTACGGGCTGCGGTTATGTAGAGCGTCCCTTTGTAAATGGTAAATTACCTGACGGTAGTTGGCAAATGTGTATCATGCCAATGGATGAAGTCGAAACAGTGGTAGATCCTGACTGGTGGCAGCCATCAGGAATGCGGGCGACAGTAAGTTATAAGGTAGACTTTACGGGCGTAGAGGTAGAAGCAAAATCTTTGATTGGTAAACCTGGAGACTATTTTCGTCAACCTTGGTTGAGTGGTGGTGTAATTCGTTTTGCTGCGGTACAGCTAGGTGGTGCAGAAGCTCTATTTAACGTTAGTCGTCAATATTTACAGAAGCTAGATCGCTGTGAACATCCCCAACAGCAAGAGCGTTTTGGCAAAATGGCGATCGCCATTGAAAGCGGTAAGCTTTGGCTTCAAAGTGCAGGGCAAATGGTAAACAACTATGCCCCCGTTTTTGGCGGTTATCCTGAAGATAACCAAGAACAAGCCCCAAAATTAGTAGCTTATGCCAACATGGTGCGAACGGCGATCGAACAAATTTGTTTTGATACAATTCAGTTAAGTCAACGTTCTATCGGTACATTGGGCTTACTACCACCAGAACCTATGGAACGCATAATTAGAGATTTGAGTTTATATCTGCGTCAACCTGCTTTTGATGCTGCCCTTACCGATGTCGGCAAATATGTTCTTATCCAAACCGATGATGCCAGTCAACTTTGGTAGGGGCGAACGGCCGTTCGCCCCTACAGGCGATCGCTCTTTTTTTAACACTCCAGAGTTTTTACCTCTTTGGGAAATTGAAACTTTAGTTGAGCGAAAATCAGATCATCAATCTATATTAATAGTCGCACCTCATCCCGATGATGAAACCTTGGGTTGCGGAGGCGCGATTGCTTTATTACGCCAATTAAATATAGCGGTAAAAGTATTGGTCGTTAGTGATGGCACAAAATCTCATCCTAATTCTAAAACCTATCCACCTCCAGCACTGAAGAAATTACGAGAACAAGAAAGTTTGGCTGCTTTGGCGGTTTTAGGCGTTGCGCCTGAAGCAGTTACTTTTTTAGGAATGCCTGATGGTGCAGTTCCGGCTGTAAATTTGAATAGCAATGAAATAGTAGAGATAGACAAGAGGACAAAAGAAAGAGGACAGGAATATCAGGATGCAATTTCACTTTGTCATCAGTATTTAAAAAACACGACACCTTCAATTGTCTTGCTTCCTTGGCGTAGAGATCCTCACCCAGATCACCGCGCTAGTTGGCAATTGTTTAAAGCAGCTATTAATAATCAAGATAACATTCCGCGTCTAATCGAGTATCCTATTTGGGATTGGGACAGTAAGCAAAGACAGAATTTTCCTGAGTCGATAAATGCTTGGCGATTAGATATTAGTAGTGTTCTCGAATTAAAACAACAGGCGATCGCTCAATATCGTTCTCAAATAAGCGATTTAATCGACGATGACCCAGAAGGTTTCCGTTTAACACCAGAAATGCTGCGAAATTTTACTCAACCCTGGGAAATATATTTAGAAGTTGGGGTTGATGCAGGTTCTGATTTTTGAAATTATCTCTTACATTCACTGCTTAAAAGCTTATAGCTTAAAGCTGCGGTCAGAAACACCTTGTATGTTATGTATTAAATTACCAACGACAAAATTATGAATAAGCCAAAAAATTCGCTTCCGCCAAATTATTTTGAAGATATGTATCGAGCAAATCCCGATCCTTGGGATTTTGAAACCAGCGATTATGAAGCCCAAAAATATCAGACAACTATTGCCACCTTACCCAAACCCCGCTACAGCAATGTCTTAGAAATAGGTGGCTCGATTGGGGTACTAACGGCTTTGCTGGCTCAACGCTGCGACTCTTTGCTTTCGATTGATGTTTCGGAAATAGCTCAAAAAAAGGCGATCGCTCGTTGTCAAGATTTACCCCAGGTACGCTTTAAAATTGCTCAAGTGCCACAAGACTATCCTGATGAAATGTTTGATCTAACTTTGGTATCAGAAGTTGGCTATTACCTGAGTTGGGACGATCTTAAAAAAACTCAGCAATTGATTCTCAAGCATCTCCAGGTAGGAGGACATCTTTTGCTGGTTCACTGGACGCTATTTGCCAAAGATTATCCCCTTACAGGCGATGAAGTTCACAATTCTTTTCTACAACTTACTGGTTTAAAACATTTAAAAGGACTGCGGGAGGAGCGATATCGGCTCGATTTGTTCGAGCGAGTTTAGACTTGAATAATAATTAGTTTGTTTTCTTAAATGATGGCGATCGATGTAAGTTTTGTTTACTAGAGCCTGTAAATCCACAATTGCCTGTTGAATCGTGACTTTTTGGGCGTATTTACTGTATAAATGGGCATTTTCTGCTTGATATTGTCCAATCTGCTCGACAAGCAATCCAAAACTAGGCGATAAGCCTATCGGCATGGCTTGGCTACGCCAGATAATTTCTACTAGTAAGTCTTGATTTATGCCCAACTTTTGAGCCACAATTGCCATCTTAACTGCCGAAGCTTTGCCTGTTAAAGTTCTGTGCCACAAATAGCGTAGCTGACGACGTAGACGAAAACGGGCTTCGGTTGTCAAAGCCGACTCGACCCACAAACACTGTTGCTGTTGCCCTATAGTCTTTAGCTGAGACAATCGATCTGCTAGCCCAGCCTTCGCCCTTCCTAAATCTCTAGCACTGGTAACTACCCGCACTGCTGGACTGTGGCGAAAACAAGCATCTACACGCATCAAGGCATTATAAAGAGCCAAATCTTCAGAGGAAGGTAAAGGAGGTAGACCGCCAACTTTAGCGTACATTTGCGCAGTTATGGCAAAACTTGCGCCGTAATGATGATGATGTCGGGGGAGCGGATCGAAATAGGGATCGAGAAAAGCTTCTAGCTGTGAGGTTAAATAGCCATAACGCAGATAACTCAGAAAATATAGTCTGGTAGTCTTGTCTAGTTTACTTCTTTCTCTGTTATTGGTAACGATGCGACCACCAACAGCATCAGCCCCAGCCTTAATTTCTGCTAGAGTTGCAGCAATCCATGTAGAAGAAACTCGCGTATCTCCATCGGTAGAGGCAATTACACCAAAGTCGCGTTTGATCGATTTTAATCGTCTGTATGCCTCATCCATCAAGAGCTTTCTCACCCAGCCAATGTGAGCGCGATCGCTTTCGATAGTCATTTCTACAATATGAAGTATCAAATTTGGCTGAGTTAGAGCAAAACGCCTAGCCACTTCTGCGGAATTGTCGGTACAGTTATTCGCCAGAACAATAATTTCGTAACGGTTTTTATCTAAAGGCTTACCTGTTAAATCTACTTGATTTGTCAAAGCCAAAAGCGTAGCTTCAATATTTTCTGCTTCATCGCGCACGGGAACGATTACGCAAATTTCACAGCTAATTAAAGGCGATCGACTGACTAATGGTTGTAAATTGGCATTATAGTCTATCTGTCCTGCTATAGGCTGAAGCAGATTTACAGCAGCAATTTGTAGCATTAATTTTTTATTATGTAGTGAGGTAGTTACATTTTTGCTAATTTGTATCTTGCTTTGCTTCTTCACAAAGATAGACTTATATCATTAATCGTAGCTTTGATTAATCTCTAAAAAAGTAGATGTTTTTTGCAATCTTTTTAGTTTTAATGCTGATAGCAAACAAGTATTAATATCCCTCTAATGGCTGAATACTTTTTAGCTAAGATGTAGATAGTTTTATTAGCATTAACTACCATACAGCTATTGTAGTTATCAAGTAATAAAATATAATATATATGGTGCATTTAATGAATTATTCTTTTCAGACCTTAAAGGCAGATTATATTTAAACTCGCGTGATCGCTATCTTTTTGCCGAACTTATAGCATTAAACAGTTCTTAGAATTCTAATTTTTATTAGAAAATGCAAGCATTCTGCTCACTATAAAAAAACATTTTCGTATTAGATAAAAGCTCAAATTTTATTACTTAAAAAATAGTTACTGCAACTTTGAAAGACTTATTATGTCAACAAATAATACTGTTAACAACAACCGCCCTTTAATTATTGCTGGAATCCTACTTGGTTTAGGACAAGCTGGCTTTTTCGACGGGATCTTTTTTCACCAACTGCTACAGTGGCATCATATGTTTACCAATATTGAAAGTGGTAATACTGTTGCAGGTTTGGAATTAAATACTTTAGGTGATGGTTTATTTCATTTGGCAGACTGGCTGATAACTCTGGCTGGCATAATAGCCTTATGGCTAGCAGTTAAGCGCGATGATGTATTACTATCTACATCGGTTTTAATTGGTGCTTTTTGTATCGGTGCGGGTATGTTTAATGTAGTCGAAGGTATTCTTAGCCACCATATTTTTCAGATTCACCATGTCAAGCCAGGAGCGCATCAGCTTGCTTGGGATTTGAGCTTTATCGGTGCAGGTATTCTATCTATAGCAGTTGGCTGGTTTATTTTGAATCGCAATAAGCCATCTAATTTTGATGTTGCTTAAGATTTAGATCTACCTACTTTAAACCAGTTAAATCGAGTTCCTGGTTGATAAACAGTATTGCCTCTTTGCAAACGCCGTAAATAAAACTGAGTCGCTAATTGAACCACGTAAGTCATAAAACTGACAATATTAATTAGAATTTGTCGCTTACTTTGATATTTTAGAAACAAAGGTAAAATATCTTGTTCTTGGAAGCCGAACTCATTTTTAAGCGAAGCATCAAGCAGAGTTTCTTTGAAAAGAATAGAGCGATCGCGTTTGAACATGATAAATTCTCTAGTGTTGTCTGGCTAATGATTGCTAAGGCGATCGATTAGCCAGACAATTTTATTTAATAAAGTGCGTTGCACAGTTAAAATAAATGCTATTAACTATGCAATGTTCAAATCATTAACTATTTGCTGCTTGAGAATCAGCTTCGACATCAACATTGTCGGCGGATGGCTCACCTGAACCGTGGGTGTTCAGTTGTTCTTTGGCAGAGACTTCTGAAGTACCGCCTTCTTTTGATTTAGAGTCGCCAGAATCATCTGGTACAGTATTAACGTTTTCTGGTGACTTACCTGTCTCATTAGTATTCAATACATCTTTGACATCAACCTGAGAACTACCACCTGTAGTACTAGTTTCACCACCACTACTAGATTCGCGAGAACCAGGTTGTGCTTTGGAACTGAGATCATCTTGCTGAGTGTTATTAGAAGTCATGATTAGTTTAATATTCTTGTTGTTTGATTTTTGTGGTTTTAAGCCTGAAAAAGCTAATTTTAATTAGCTGCTGTTTGTTCTGAACTAGCCTGTTGAGAATCATTCCAGACATCTTGATTACCATATCCACCAGTTTCAGTATTGACATCAACATTTTCGTTGGAATCTATCGAGCAAGTAAAATCAGCTTAAAACAAAGCCTGAATAATTAATCCAAATAACTTTGATGCAACACACAATAAAATGCTAGTAAGGGATGGCTAACAATAAATACCCAACATTACTAAACTCAATTAGTTAGTACTTACTTAGTCTTTAAAGTTTTCTAGAACAACATTTCAAAAGGCTGCTCCAAACAAAACTATTCATTTTAAGTATCTTTTATTAAGAGAGACTTAAACGAATAAACTATTTAAAAAATGTCACTTATATAGCGCGTCAAATTATTAAATAGTTATCAGGCTTATAGATAAAAGTTATCAGCTAAAAATGTTGATTTGATCTTTCTTTGGTCAGATAAAAATAAAGGTAAAAGTCTATACTTTGGCTAGTTGGCATCATGGATTTTGTAGATTGTCAAAAAATATTCTGTAAATAAAGATGCGATCGCGAAAACTAACCACAATGGCGATCGCCTGGCTGTAAATCTTCAATTACAACATTCCTATCGGGTGTTGCAATCATAGTACCTGCGCCAAAACTACCAGTAATACTTTTGGCATTAACAGGATCAATAATTAATAAACTGGAAAATAAAAAGACAATTAAGCCAATTACCACAGACTTAATTAATCTATTTAATGAACCCATTAGAAATTAATAGTTATTATAGTAATTTTATTTTGCTAACAGCCTAACAAATACCTGACGGCTCAGTAATCACCAAATCTAGCCCCATTTAAAAATAGCTGTACCCCAGGTTAAACCTGCACCAAAGCCAGAAGCAGCAATGGTATGTCCTGGCTGAACTCGACCGTCTCTAACCGCAGCATCTAACGCCAGAGGAATAGAAGCAGCAGACGTATTTCCATATTCAGCTATATTACTTAAAATCTTTTCTGTAGGAATTTTGAGCCTTTTTGCTACTGCATCCATGATGCGCTGATTTGCCTGATGCAGCAACAGCCAATCAATATCATCTGCCGTTAAGTTAGCTTGAAACATAGCTTTACTAACTGCTTCAGGAACTTTAGCTACAGCAAAACGATATACTTCTTTACCATTCATGGTTATTGGCTGATATGAACCGTATTGGGCAGTTATATTCTCTACCAGTGGTTTAGATTGACTATAGTAGTTTAAATTTAGAGAATCATTTTGGCTACCGTTACTATACATTCCCATGCTTAATAGGCGATCGCCTTGACTAGTTCTTTGACATACCATTGCCCCCGCACCATCACCAAACAAAACACAGCTAGAGCGATCTGACCAATCTACCCAACGAGAAAGTATATCTGCGCCGATAATCAAGACGTTTTTATACACTCCAGTGCGAATAAACCCAGAAGCCGTAATCAAAGCAAAAATAAACCCAGAACAAGCAGCACCTAAATCGAAAGCCACCGCGTTAGTTGCCCCAATCAATCCTTGAACCTTACAGGCACTACCAAACAGATCATCAGGAGTGGAGGTAGCCAGAATAATCAAATCAATATCGGTGGCGGTAATTCCTGCCATAGCGATCGCATTTTGGGCAGCCACAGCAGATAGTTGACTAAGAGATTCGGTAGCTGAGGCGATATGACGATTGCTCATGCCCGTTCTGGTATTAATCCATTCATCAGAGGTGGCAACCATCTGCGCCAAATGATCGTTAGTCAAAACTGCCTTTGGTGCAGCCGAACCACATCCAGTAATCGCTATCCCCGCACCCATATTGTTCAATGTTTCACTCCGTTATTTATTAGGGCTTATTGATTGATACATTTATTTAGCAGAAGCTGCTTCTGTATGATTTATCTGTTCTTCAATTCTTTGGTTGTTGTAAGCTTTTATTTTGGCTAATACATCGTTATCTATCGCCTCTTTTGCCAAGCGAATCGCACTAAACATTGACCCCCGACGAGAGCTACCGTGGCTGATAATGCAGATTCCCGCTACTCCAAACAGCAATCCTCCACCATGTTCGGCGCGATCTATTCGACGTTTTATATTTTTTAGATTGGGCTTGAGTAAAGCTGTTCCCATCTTACCGTGCAATCCTTGGGGTAGTTCTTCTTTCATAATTTGCAGCATCACTTCGCCAATTGCTTCAGCAAACTTGAGAACAATATTGCCCACAAAACCATCGCAAACGATAATATCAAACTCTCCAGACAAAACATCTCTGCCTTCGGCGTTACCCACAAAAAGAATCTGGGAATTATTCGACAGCAACTTATAGGTAGAGAGTGCCAATTCATTGCCCTTGCAAGATTCTTCGCCAATATTGAGCAATCCTACTTTCGGCTCTTCCTTGCCCAAAACATATCTACTGTAGATTGTACCCATTAAGGCAAACTGATCCAGATATTTGGCTTTGCTGTCTACGTTTGCCCCCACGTCTAAAACGATGACCGATTGACCAGGAATAATGGTAGGTAATACTGCACCAATAGCAGGACGTTCGATACCTTGCAAACGACCTAATCTTAGATGAGCCGATGCCATTGCTGCCCCTGAATGTCCAGCCGAAACTACCGCATCAGCTTTTTTTTGCTTAACTAAATTCATTGCCACATTGATCGAGGCTTTGGGCTTACGGCGAATCGCTTTTAGAGGTTCTTCCTTCATGGCGATCACATCTTCAGCGTGAACAACTTCAGCTTGGGCTATTCCCTTGCCGTTATATTTTTCCAGTAACGGGCTTATCTGTTGTTCATCTCCCACCAGTAAGACATCTAAATCTAGTTCTGCTGAGGCTTGAACTGCCCCCGCCACAATTTCTTCAGGGGCGTAATCTCCCCCCATAGCGTCTACTGCGATCCTTGCGCGCTTTAATACCATTTAGCCAATTTTATAGAAGCCTCACAAATTTTAACAGTCTGAGGTTAGATCTTTTTAATATCTGTGAGAAATAACTAAAGAACTTTACCAACAGTTATAAAAGATGTTGACGTTGTGTTTCTGCCATTTTAACTTTACAGTCAACCTCTGGCCGAAGAAATTCAGTCTTGATGCTGTACCTGCTCAAAATCTTTTTCCTACAGACGTAATAACGCCCCACTATAGATTTTAGTATTGCCGCCTAAAAGCGATCGCCGATAATCATAATTTGTTATTGGTTAATTATTGATTACACATAGTTAATCAGGAAACCAATCTTCATCTAAAACTTGTATTGTGTCTAATTTTATTTCTTCTGGTAAATCAAATAATTTGCCCATTGATCGCTCAGAATCTACACTTCTAAGATACTTAAGATAAAGTTATAGAGCGATCGCATTGCTGTTTCTGCTTTCCGATTCGTTAATGTCATCTCCTATAAAGGAATGCAAAAAATTGCCAAAGAATAGAACTAATTAATATCGCAATCAGTAGAGACCAGCTAGTGACATAGCTGCCCGTTATATCTCGCAACCACCCAAACAACGGCGGACTTCCTATTACCGCTACCTGGTTGATTGCCATTACTAAACCTAGTGCAAACCCTACTCTTTCAGGAGGAGCTGATTCGCTAACATAGGCTACCCACGGTCCATACCAACCAAGTCCAAAAAAACCAAGCCAAGCTGCAAGAGGGAATAATATTATTAATAATTTTGTCCACAACATTAAGAGCATAATCAAGCCCAAAATCAGCGCACTCATGCTGGTTACAACTGGAAAATATCGTCCATATCTACTTTGATCGCTCCACGCTGCAAGTGTAATACGTCCAAGCACACCTGCGCATTGAGCAACCAAAAGCATATTGGTACTGTTCTCGACCGACACATTAAACCTTTCATGCACATAAAGCGCGAGAAAAATGACTATACCATATTGTGTTGTTATCAACGTTATCCCAGACCACACTATATTCCGCATACTGGGATGCTTTAACAAAGATAATCGATTACGCAAAGCAGCTTTAATTGATACGACCCTTTGATTCTGAGTATTAGGAGTACTAACAATTGGTGACCTATAGACAATGATGAATAGAACACCACCAATAAACGCAACACTGGCTCCTACAAGGAATGCCGCACGCCACCCATAACTTGCCGCTACTAGTGGTAGACTTGCCGCTGCGAGCGCACCACCTAGAGGTAAACCAGCTTGACGAATCCCCATCGCCAATCCGCGTTGCGACTTTGAGAACCATATTGATACCGACTTGCTTCCACCTGGTTGTGCAGTACTATAGCCCATGCCTACGATAAAAAGCCCGATCAGAATATTTTCATAACTCCTAGCATAGGATAAAATAAAAAGAGAAGCAGCAACGATCAATGACCCGACCCCAACGATCAGTCTTTCGCTAAAGCGGTCAAGCAGTTCGCCAGCAACTAGCAATCCGATAACTGGGAAGAATTGTGCAGCCGAAACGAGTAGCCCAATCTCGAAAGTGCTTAGATTAAAAGCCTCTTGCATATATTCTGCAAAAGCACCAAGTCCCTGAACCAGAAAACAGGCGGTCGCCTGTGCAACAGTCGCAACAATAAGCACAGCCCAACGAAAATTTTGATTGTGTAACTCTACTGATTTTTCCTCATGGTTCTTCATATAAATACCTGTAGATTAAGCTTTACACCTTACTTTTTAAAGACTCTAGGTATACTTTATTCAAATTTGTAAGTCCCAATCGGTCACGAACTCGACCCGAATCTGTTTCAATTTCAACTCCATTTCTTTTAAGTTCTGAAGTTACAATTTGTATTAACCTAACATTATTTGTCCGAACGATATGTCCATCAGGCGTAACCTCGTACGGAGTGTCTTCCATTCCAGTTCTGAGAACATCTACATTGCTATCAGGTTGAGTCGCGTAAGCCACAAGCCGCCGAAGTGCACACATCTTTTCTCCTTGAAACGACCCAATATCTAACTCCCTAAAGTTTTCTTGAGCTTGATTTAGCATCACAGCGGCTCCAACCGTAATACTGATCCGCCTTTTCCTTTCTTTTCCACCAACGTCATATTCTAGCCGTTTAGCAGCATTCACGACCTTTTTAAATTCATTGTATGTCTTTGGAAAGGGAAGACGCGGTGAGAATCCAAATAACAATGTAATACTAATTTGCCCTGAACTACCTAACCTCAGTTGGGGGTGTTCGATAGCAAACCGTGTCATTGCATAACTACGATTGAACTGAGTCCACTCAACCTCATGTAAGAGATTTAGTTGATTTCTCTAATTGATCGCGCTTCGATAAGTATCGAACTGAACTTTAGGAGACGAAGACCCGTAGTTTGAACCTTTTGATGTGGAGTTGGTCTCTATAGCGAATTTTTCTCTTTTATATGACGGATTATAAGAGCTTATTGTTTCAAGAAACTTAATGCTTTCGATGTCTTTCTGACAGAGATGCTTTGTATTTCGCTCAATCTGGCAGATAATTTGAAGCTCAATTGCTGCTTGTATCGTAACCAAGTGTGCTCCTCCTAAATGTATAGGAAGTGCACATTGGCTTACTCTTTCCCATTCGCCAAATTTATTAATAGCGTCTCTGACCTCTTTCCCATTTCGGCTGGTTCCAAAGCTGATTAATGTATCTGGACATCTTGATTGAATAAGCTGGCTTATACCTTGATAGACTACATTATCTGTAGTTTGTTCACGTGTTACTGGATTACGAGCATGATAGTGATAATATCGACAGCCTAGAGCGTATATAAGATCGAGTTCTAACTGGATCTCATCTCTAGTAATTGGAATATCTGTACCCCAACAGATGTTATCAAAATGCAAGTTATCAGTAGAACGATGATTGAGTGGGGTAAATTTTGCTCCTGTTGAGGCACACCCAATGATAAGTTGATTCGAGCGCGTCATTCTTACTCCTCTTAGTATTGTTAGAAAATTTGGTAGTGTATCAAACGGAATTGTATTAGTGCTCGTTATGCGTCACAAGAAAAACACTTGAAAAAATTCTCGTTTTCTGGCTTTTCTATTAACTTTTAACTTCGACAACGATCAGATGCTTAAAAAATCTAAGTTTAAGCAATTCTTAAATATGCGAAGTTAAAAATCAATTAAGCTTTTTGTTTCACTGGGTGTCATGGGTGTCAGTGTACAACAAAATATGTTCATACTCAACGCTTAAATAAAGTTTTAAAATCCAGAGAAATTAATGTAATTTATCACACATAATATAGAGAAAAGCTAACGAGGCTTTCATGGTCTAATTGCGCTTGAAATGCTTGCTCCGTAGTTATTACGAAACAGTAATAGAGATTGCTAGCCTCGTTAAATCTTGCCTTTTCTGGATAGTTTATGCTAATTAGAATTAAGTAAAATGTGTATAGTAAATTACTAAATTATAAAACATTAATAAGATCAACTTATACCCCCCCCCTTAGTTTATTTTTTAATATGTATTGTACAAGTAGTAAATTAATTTACTTGGTTGTATATCAGCGTTATGACTGATTATAGAGACTATTTTTTTGAGTCACAACATATTATCTTAGTCAAAAAATGTAATTGTTATTACATTAAAAATAATCATGAGTGTTATATAGGTTTCTGTTTGAAAAACAGAGTATTAAGATTCATAAATGTGATCGTAACTATCGTTAATGGGGTTTGAATAGCAACTGATACTGAGTCGCGAATTTAACAAAAGAAAGAGGGCGATCGCCATTACAAAATGAACCACGATGGGGTAAATAGTATCGGGACAGGTTAAATTGTGATCGTTGAGTAGAGGAAGTAAATTTTTAAACATTTTTATTTTTCATCATTAATAATTACATTTGTGCTAGATTTAATTATTTCAAGCATGATTGCTGCTTGGCTAAATATTTTTGTGCCACCTAAGCAAAACTTGCAGCCTTTGCAAGAGTTTCCTTGGCAAAATTCAGTTATTTTTAATCTGCCTACTATTACTCAAGATCCATTGACTCAAAGCATTGTTAAAACTTATCTCCAAAATCTAACCACCCAAGGAATTAAACCTGAACAACAGGGAGTATGGGTGCAATCAGACTGGACAACATTAGCTAGTAATCAGGGAAAAACGCTGCTTCCTGCGGCTTCATTGAGCAAAATTGCCACTACTTTGACTGCACTGCATAAATGGGGCGCAAAACATCAGTTTACGACTAAAATATTGACGACTAAAGAAATTAAAAACGGTATTCTCACTGGAGATTTAGTTGTTGAAGGAAGTGGCGATCCTTTGTTTGTTTGGGAAGAAGCGATCGCTTTGGGCAACACATTAAATCAACTAGGTATTCGTCAGGTGCAGGGCGATATCTTAGTGACGGACAAGTTTTATATGAATTTTGAAAACAAGCCAGAAATGGCAGGAGAATTGTTAAAAGAAGGATTAAATCAAAAGTTATGGCAAAGGGAAGCTACTGAGCAATATCTGCAAATGCCACCAGGAACAAAACAGCCAGAAATTGCGATCGCTGGTAAGGTTAAGGCAATTGCCAAAGTGCCACCAGATGCTCGGTTACTGATTACCCACCAGTCTTTGCCTTTAGCAGAGATCCTCAGACAAATGAACATCTACAGTAATAATCAGATGGCACAGATGTTAGCTGATTTAGCTGGTGGGGCGAATAAAGTTGCTCAAGCTGCTGCCGATATAGCTGGCTTTCCTAGCACAGAAATTCACCTAGTTAATGGTTCAGGTTTAGGAGAAGAAAATCGTATTTCTCCTCGCGCCATCTGCAAGATGTTAATGACTATTGATAGATTACTGGAGAAATATTCTTTTAGTGCCACAGACTTGTTTCCCACCGCAGGCAGAGATATTGTCGGCACGGTGAAGGATCGGGGCTTACCTCCTGGCACAACTATCAAAACGGGAACACTAGATAATGTTAGTGCCTTAGCTGGTGTTATTTCTACTGAAGGACTTGCTGGGCGATCGCAACACGGTAGAGTTTATTTTACTATTATTAACCATGGTCATCAGGTAGAGTATTTTCGCCAACAGCAGGACAAGTTGTTAAATGAGCTAGTTCAGACGTGGAAATTAAGACCTAATAGCTTTAGTTTGACTCAAAAAAACCACTGGTATCTAGGCGATCCACAGCGTAATCAGACTCAATTCAATAGCTCTAAGCTCTAGGCTGCAAGCTAAAAGCTAAAAACTATAGTCATTCCAATTAATTTCCGCAGGTTTATCTGTAGTATCGCAGTCCGTTGACTGGTTAGCGGTGCGACCCCGCGTCGCCGACAGGCGCAAGGGAACGCGCACCAAGACAGGACAGGAAAATGAACTGCTTGTAAGTAGCAAGTAGCAAGTAGCAAGTAGCAAGTAGCAAGTAGTAAGTAGCAAGTAGCAAGTAGTAAGTAGTAAGTAGCAAGTAGCAAGTAGCAAGTAGCAAGTAGCAAGTAGTAAGTAGCAAGTAGTAAGTAGCAAGTGTCCTAATATAAGTATTGCTATAGAAGGCAGAGGGCAGAAGGTTTAGGCTTAACTGCTACGGTTTCTATTTAGAATGACTACAGTTGACAAACAACACACAATCTTAACTTGTCAACAATGGATAATAACTTGTCTGTTTGTAGCGTTTATGTATCTCAAGATTTTCGTCTTAATTGCCTAACATCAGCGTCCGACGAATTTAGATTTGTAATCTCAGAAAGAAACAAATTACCCTTTTCCCCTTTCTTCTTTCCCTTTTTACCATTCCTAACAAATTAATTTGTTTCTTAGGAGTTTAAAATGGCGACTTATCAATGTTCATCCAGGCACTAAATCTTTACTGTTCTTACTGCTTTAACTACCTTAACTGTTGTTTAAGCTTCAGAGATTAGGTGCTTTTCCACAAAATCAGCAACCTGCTTTGGTTTGACCTTGGTGTAATGAGCTTTGTCAGGCAACATGACTAAATTAGGTGCTTTTTTGCATTTGTTTAAACAGCCTGTTTTGCGAATTGGAATCTGCTCGCTTAAATTGCGATCGCTCAATACGGATTCTAATTCTTCAAAGACTTGTTTTCCTCCTTTTTTCCAGCAGTTAGACTTTTGGCAGATCAACACTTTGGCTTTTGATTTTGTTTTAGAGTCAAATACAGGCAGTAAAGAAACCTGCTTGGTTTTAATTTTGGCAGATTGCTCCAGGTTTTGAGGCAGTACAGTAATAGTTTGGGCTTTGTATTTAACCTTACCAGTTTTGGGATACTGCTTAAGCTTTCCTGCTACCTCTAGCTTAGACTCCAGCGGTAGTTGTGAAATCTGCTTTCTCAGCTTTTTGCCGATCTTGATCCAAACTTTATTTTGCTCGGTAGCCAGTTTGATGTATTTAATTTTATGTTTCTCAAGCTTGATTTTGCTCAATTTTCCACTGAGATTAAAAGAAGAGACTGCATTATCTGCTTTTTTCATCGTTGCTCGCTCAAAATTATTTGCTTCTACGATCGTACCTTATCTGCCAGCAATCATCTAAGCAACCAATCAATTCCTGGCGAGATCCATTGAATTGTCTAACTACACTCCAAATTTGTATAGCAGTAGCTGGACTATGCAAATGAACCAGCAAAGGCTCATTGGTGGAACACTGACAATTTATCTCTAGTTCCTTAAGCCGACGAAATACATCCCAGCGTGAAGACCATTTAACCGCTAAAACCTGACTAAGTTTATTCTGTTCTAGATGACAAGAAGGTTCTAGATTGTCTTTTTTTCGACTTGAGGAATATGATTCGCGATCTTTATTAGTCATTGGTTATTGAGAATTTTAATCAATTAGTCCGATTAAAAAATTATAGCCGTTAATCGAAAATTATTATCAATAAAATATAAAATAAAAGTAATAATAATCGCCGATTTAATTGGATAAACGGCTAATAGCTACAAGCTATTAGCCGTTTACTTTAGTAAAGATTGTTTATTAAGTGCAATCGTCTGATTTAGTTAACGATTGACCTGACTCATATTAGAGTAGCGATCGCCTGCTGCAACTCCCTGGGGGGCAACGGCTTCGATTTGTTTTAGTTCTTCTGAAGTTAAGGAAATATCGGCAGCAGCAACATTTTCTTCTAGATACTTACGGTGCTTAGTGCCAGGAATCGGCACAATATCATTACCTTGAGCTAGCAACCAGGCGATCGCCAGTTGACTCGCTGTTACTTCTTTGGCTTGGGCAATTTCTTTAACCCGATCGACGAGTTCCAAGTTCTTATAAAAGTTCTCTCCCTGGAACCGGGGTGAATTACGACGGTAATCGCCTTCTGGAAAATCATCGGGACTTTTAAACTGTCCTGATAAAAAGCCTCTTCCTAGAGGACTGTATGGCACGAAGCCAATGCCCAACTCGCGCACGGTAGGTAAGACCTTATCTTCAGGATCGCGACTCCAAAGAGAATATTCAGTTTGCAACGCACTAATTGGATGCACTGCTTGGGCGCGACGAATGGTTTGGGGGGCAGCTTCAGATAGACCCAGGTAGCGCACTTTTCCCTGCTGTACTAATTCCGCCATTGTCCCTACGGTGTCTTCGATGGGAACTTCAGGATCGACACGGTGCAGATAATAGAGATCGATAGTGTCAATGCCCAAACGTTGCAAGGATGCGTCGCAAGCCTGATGTACGTATTCTGGTTTAGCGTTAAAGCCCCTCATGCTTGCATCCTCACCGCGAAGAATGCCAAACTTGGTAGCTAAAATGACATGATCGCGACGATCGGCGATCGCCTTACCTACTAGTTCTTCATTGTCCCCCTGTCCGTACATATCCGCCGTATCTAACAGCGTCACACCGAGATCGAGAGCGCGGTGAATCGTGGCGATCGCTCCTTGTTCGTCGGGTTTGCCATAAAACTCTGACATACCCATGCAGCCGAGTCCGAGGGCTGAAACTTCGAGTTCCTGTCCTAGTTTGCGTGTTTCCATGTTTATTCCTCCTATTTCCTGTTCACTTTATCTACAATGCTTTTTTCATCTATCCGACCAAAGTATGAAACTTTTGTGATTATGAAGATCTAGGGATAAGTAGCTTAACTCTAAAAAACTAATTTCTGTTATTACAAGATTGTTGTTGCTGAAGCTTTGTTTTTATTTTGGGAGGTAGCTCGAAAAAAGCCACTTGATAAAGGTTCTCAAACTCTTGTTTAAAATGCTGGGCAACTGTTGGGTTATCGATCGCCATTACAGTTTCATCATTGTTACTATTAGCAGCCTCAGACCAATTTTGTGAGCCAGAAATCACGGTTTGATCGTCAATTAGGGCAAACTTATGATGAAGCTTGTCCCCCGTGCTTAGATTGGCTATACCCATAGTTTGCAGAGGTTTTTGCCAAGGATTGTTACCAGTTTCTGCTTGGCAAAGAGAATTTCTTTGCTTCAAAGAGCTATTGCTGAGGGTAATGCCTCGCATATCTAATACTTCGCTGTAGTAACGAAAGGCAAAACCAGGGTCGAAAACACCTCGTAGGCTCAGCCCTTGCTGCTGTTTTTTTTGTAAAGTGTTAGCTATTTCTTGGTCACTAAAAACAAACAATGCTAGATCGATAGACTTGTTAGCCTGATTAATTGTCTTGGCAATTAGACCATTAGTACTATCCTGCCAATTTTTACTGCTAGAAGTAGGCGAAAATTGAACTGTAATCTGAGTATTTTCTGCTTGAATAGATACAGGCGATCGCCAAGGTTTATTTAAACCAAATTTGCTATTCAATCCGCCTTGCTGATTATCTCCCCACATATAGTCAAATTCTTCAGTAAATAAGCTGGCAACCTGCCTATTATTAATAGTAAGTAAATGATTAACATTACCTGTGGTATTTAAATTATCAATATCTCCATGAACACCACTGAGGGTTAGATTCGCTGACCCTGTGACTACTTTTTCGCCATCAACTACCATAAATTTATGGTGCATCAAACCGCTTCCCTTTGAGCCATCAGCAGCATCGTCAATGACAGGAATACCTGCCTGTTCTAAAATCGCTAAAGCGTCTCTTTGGGCAATTTCTTGAGAACTTAAACGACCATCGTGGTTGAGATCTACTAACTGAAAAAACTGATTATATTTTAGGCGATCGCTCTGGTTGAACTGCTTAATTTGCTGTGAGCTTAAACTACTTAAAGGGCGACTATAATTATTATCTAAAATTACTCTTATTTTTACCCCTGAGCGATAACTTTGAGCTAGAGCCTGGGCAACTAATGGTAAATTTAGCTCTTGTACAGCTAGATCGATATTAGTTTTTGCTTTTTCTATCTCGTTAATGACTACTGCCTCTAAATTATCACCTGAATGTTCTATTTGACGATAAGGATCGATGTAAGTATCATCATTACTCTGTCGATGATTAAAATAAGCTTGAATAAATTTATCTTGAGGTAAATTAGCTAGTCTAGAAGGCGTTTTCTGACAAGCGGTAATTAAAGTTATGCAGGATAAAATCCAAATTAAGCGATACATAGACTAAGCTAAAGCTGCCTAGAAATAAACCTTTCCACCATAAGCGATCAAATGATAAATCAACCAGTTTTCAAATCACAATCAAAGTAAAGTTTTTGATTTTCACATGCGGGTTATTTGGGTGATAAGATACCTGAAGCCTTAAAGCCATCACCTCTCAAGACCGAAACAAAATGGTAAAACATAACCTATGCTTAAACTAAATATAATTAACTCTTCTGTGCCTCGCTTATTGTTTTTGACTTTATTTTTAATTGGTTTTCCTATTGCTTCTATTCAAGCACAGCCAACAACTACTCCCGCAGAGTCTCAATCGACTGAAAATAAAGCCACTGAAGGTAATTCTCTTCCCTCAGCCAGCATTTTTAGCATCGAAGGAGGAAAAAAACTGATGGAGGAAGCCGATAAGGCTATTGATAATCAAAATTATGCTCTAGCAGCAAAGAAATTACAGAGTGCGCGTCAGGTATACAACCAACTATCTAACTTCTATCTTCAGCTATTTCAAAGCACCACTGGAATAGATAATGCTGCTGCTGAATCTCAGCGCAAAAAAGCTTTAGAAACTGGTGTTGCCAGAGACAATGCAACTTATCAGTTGGCTTTAGTTCATCGAGCGCAGGGAAACCCAGAATTATCTATTCCTTTGCTAATTCAAGTTATTACCTCTCAAAGCCCAGGAATTGGATTGGGTAAAAAGGCTTACGATCAGCTATTAGAGATGGGTTTTGTAGACACGCCTCTTACTATTTCCAAACCAGATTCTACTCCTCCGCAAAATCCAGCATCTACTCCCCAGTCTCCTCAGTCTTCCCCTGAAACTGCCCCTCAAGCTCCTAACCCAGAAGCTCAACCGCCAAGTGCAGATCCAGCGATTCCTAATCCCTAATAACCATTGGTGACAAGTTAAGAAAAAGCCGCCTTTGGAAACCTCCACCGCGAGAGTGCAGCAAAGACCGCGATGCACCGATCATCTTGTGTTTCGGATAACACCTGATATGGATTAGACTGAGTTAGTATGGCGCGATCGCCATCAGATATTTAAAGTTCATGAAAAATAAAGTTCATGAAAAACAGTTCAAAAGCTAATAGCTAATAGCTGAGAGCTAAGAGCTAAAAACCAGTTAACAAAAAGCGTAGTCCTTTAACTTGTCACAGATGCCTAATAACTTAATTGCATAAAGCAAATTAGGTTTAGGTAACAACAACTAAATACTGTCTAAAATTAAAGTCTATACCCATTCTACTAAAATAAAATATGATTAGCCCCGAACAAGTACAAACAATGATTCAAGAAAAACTGTCCAATGCCAAAGTTAAAGTTGTAGGCGACGGACAGCATTTTGAAGCCATAATTGTATCTCCAGACTTTGCAAACAAATCCAGAGTCAAACAGCATCAGATAGTTTATGCTGCACTGCAAGCTGAGTTGGCATCAGAAACGATTCATGCTCTCTCTCTTAAAACCTACACTCCTGAAGCTTGGCAGGCTGCTGGTCAAGCTGTCTAGTATTAATCATTTAAAATTGTTAAGTGATCTAATGCTTTGAAGTTTAGTAAGATCAAATTAATCAATCGCTACAAAGAATAGCTGGCGTTATTTGTAAATTAAGCAAAATAGATAATTAAGACTTATGACACCTGAAGTAAAAACAAAAATTGATAAATTACTTAATGACAACAAAGTCATGGTATTTATGAAGGGATCGAAACTGATGCCCCAGTGTGGTTTTTCTAACAATGTAGTCCAAATTCTCAACACTCTGGGTGTTCCTTACGAAACCGTAGATATTTTGGCAGATCAAGATATACGCCAAGGAATTAAAGAATATTCTAACTGGCCTACTATCCCGCAAATATACATTAATGGGGAGTTTGTTGGCGGTTCAGATATTGCGATCGAACTGTATCAAAGTGGTGAACTGCAACAGATGGTGGAAGTTGCTTTGGCCTCCTGAAATTTGCTGCCCATAATACGAAAGAGACGGCTGTAACTATCCGTCTCTTTCGTGTTTTAAATATTTTATATACTTTAGAGCTAATGGCTTTTGATCGAGTTAATAATAGTCTGGGTCAGTTTCCATTTGGGTTTGGGGAAAAGATAGCTCAAAATTAGAGGGATCTCGCAGAAAGCTTAATGCTTGCTCTTCTAATTTATGAATCTGGTATTGCTCAATAAAGTTGCTGTTGCGCAAACAAGCAATATAGCCATCCAAATACAATCTAATTTCCTCAAAGCTATAGCGTCTACGCCAGAGGTTTACCATGCCGTCGGTGATTGTTTGATAATGCCGAATTGTTTGCGGATCTTGAAGAATCATGACTATTGCTTAATTGTTTTCCTTAAAATGTAGGTATAAGTTGAACTGTTATTAAGTTTTTTGACTTTTTATTATTTTACCGCGATCTGAGTTAGAAAGTCTCAAGCTTAAAAACTAAATAGGTGGGCAAAAAAACTATAAAATAGCTGAGACGTTGGAATTTACTAATGAAAAAGAATTTCCTTGGTTTCTAAAGACTTAATCTCTTTTATTCTGCGATCGCCACAAAGAGCGATCGTTGACAGCAGCTTAATAATTAAATAATTAACCAAATTAATTTATGTCTGATATTGCTACTTTAATTGCTCAGGTGCAACAAGAAGCACAAAGAGAAGATTTTCCGATAGATATTCCTGTATATAAATCTGCTGGTCTTGAGCCTACTAAGCCAATTCTTTATGCAGGAAATTTACAAAGTCCCCTTTGTTTTTTTGGTCGTGATTTAGGTAAAGATGAGGTTCATGCTGAGCAACCTTTGATTGGTGCTTCAGGGACAATGGTCAGAGAAGGTTTTTATTATGGGATTTATAAACAAAAAGCCCCTTCCAGAAAAGATTTAGACGCGACGATTATTGAGAGAGTTTTATTAACTAATACTGTGCCGTATAAGCCACCAGGAAACAAAGCTTATTTGATGAAGGTAAAAAAAAGATTTCGTCCTTTTATAGAGAAATTATTTGTCTTTCATTGGCAGGGAGATCAAATTATCCCCCTAGGAACAGAAGCTTTTAAGTGGTTTGTTCCCTATGGTGCAAAAGGAGAAGTTGAAAGTTTTTATAAAAGTAGCGATCGCTTTGAAAATTCTCTAACCGTAAACCTCAGTGCTACAGACGATCTGGGCATGACTCATCAACGTTCAGTGAAATTGCTACCCTTGCCCCATCCTTCTCCCCTCAATCAAAAATACTATGAGGCTTTCCCAGGGATGTTACAGAAGCGTTTGGCACAAGTTGAGTTTTAAAGAAACGTTTGCTGTAATTCTCTCTAGTCTTTTTTATGGCAAATCTGTAATCGGCAACGCCATAAATTAAATTACAATTCTTATCTAGAAAGGTTTTGTCGAGCTATATACGGGTAGGATAATCAATAGATCTTTACCAAGACTATAGCTGTGGAATCTGAAAAAAATACTCCCATCGAACATCAAAACGTTCCTACTGCTCATCAAGGTTTGCATAGCTTTTTATATAGTTCTGACCATGAGCATACTGCTGATGCCTCTACCGTTGTCCCGCAGTCTGATGGAACAGCCATAGTTGCTTTATCCGCATGGGAAAAACAAGCAGGAAATGCTAAAGTTGCTGGAGTTTATGCAGTTTTAAATAGCGATCGCGTTTATCAGTATGTTGGTTATTCTAGAGATGTTTTACGTTCTCTTAGGGGACATATTGCTCAAAACGGGACTCAAGTATGTACTTTTGTTCGGGTTCAAACTTTTAAGTTTCCCAAACGTCAAGCAATGGAAGCACTTAAAAATGAGTGGATAGCAGAAATTAACTATACTCCCACTGGAAATACTGGCGAACAAGGAACTTGGGCGCGGACAATTGGTGAAGCAGCCAAAGCTGCTATGACCAATGCCGAACGTGATGCCTATGAAGATAAGAAATTAAAGCTACGTAAAGCAATGGCAGATGCCACCTTAACCGATGAATTGACATCACAAGCTATACAAAGCGAGGTCGAAATCAAACGCCGTCACCAATTAGAAGCAGCAGTCAAAAACGATGACTGGAGTTCGGTAATTGACTCTCAAACCTAATTAATTGTTAATTAGACTTGTTGCGAAATAATTAATAAAAAGTCATCTAACCTTTTTTTCTGTGACTAAGGTACAGCTAACCCAGTTACCTTTCTCGTTGTAGCTACGGATAATTCTTTGTCTAATATCTGGTTTGAGCAACCATCCCATTTCTAGGACAAAATTGTGACCGAGTTGAATTTTCAAAGGGCAATTGCAGGATGCCCCATCAGGTAGCAGCAAAACTTGGGTTGGTAAACTGCTATTTTCAAATAATAATTTGGAGTTTTCTATTCTGGCAATGGAGCTTATGGTGCGATCGCCAAAAGACAAACTCTGTTCTAGATGCTCACTGTCTTTTTGCTCGATCTTTAAGTAGCTAGTAAAGGTATCGGGATTTCGCAGATCGGCATACATAGTGGTTGCCTCTCCCTGCCATTCTCCTATTAAACTAGCAACGGTTAAAGCTGATCTTTGAGGAACGTTGCTGTTGGGCAGCTTTTCCCTAATTAGCACTACCTTGTCTAACTCAGAAGCACTATTATAAAGTTCTACCATTCGCAGTCTACGAGTGCCATCGCCAAAATCATTATCAATTAAGCCAAACTCACCGCCGAAAGTGCTGTAAGGACTCCACTGCATACTTCCCTGAGAGAAAGCACCATTAGCAAAGAAAATAATACTGCGATTAAGAGAGTCATAATCTACCACTACATCACGACTAGGTTCATCTGGTGGTAGATAGCGGACTACCTGGTGAACATTTTTATTATCATTTAGTCCTTCTAAGGTAACTAAAGTAGGAGTATCTGTTAGCTTTTCCCCTTGAGGTGAAAAACGAGTAAACGAGCCGTGCCATTCACCTAAATTTTTGAGAAAATAGTCCCATTGAGTCAGCATATATTTAGTTTTTAGTTATTTTACTAGAACAGCCGATAATTAAAAGTATCGCCAAAGACGGGTTAATCAAATAAAAAACAACAATGTTTATACATCTAGTCAGCACTCTTAATAATTGGGTAGTTAGTTTATGTCAGTTACTAGCACTGTTCATTATCGTTACAGGCATAATTAAAGCTTTAATTATTTATGGTAAGCATATTTTTACTGATTTTAGTTCGGCGATCGCCTTTCAAGGAAGTCGATTAGAGTTAGGCTATGCTTTTTCTCTAGGACTGAGTTTTTTGGTTGGAGGAAGCATTTTAAAGACGACGATTACACCAACCTGGAACGATCTAGGACAACTAGCCGCAATTATTTTACTGCGAACAGTTTTAAATCACCTCTTGTTAATGGCAATTGATAAAAGTGCCGATGCAGAGGGAAAATCTTTATCGCTAGATAAACAAAAGAGCGAAATCGACCAACCTCCATCCCTCTCAAGATTGACTTCGCCACCTCAAGAAGTGCGATCTTAAAGATTACGTTTCATCTGAACTGATTTATTTGTTTTGAATTTGATTGAATTGTTGACTGCTCATTATTGACCAATAATGTTAATCTTTTACTAAAGTTTAAGTGAATGCACTGATGAGCGACAATCAAGATCGAGTTGTTGAGCAACTTACGACCCAGCTATCTGCGATTCAAGAACAGTTAAGTCAATTAACCCGCCGTTTTGATAACTTAGAAAATAATTTAGGGGAAGTATCCAAACTACCAGCTAAAATCTCTCAGTTTGAAGCTGATTTGATGTTGTTAGGCGATCGCTATCGTTATAAAAGTCTTCAACAATATTTAGCTGAAAATAATTGGTTTGAAGCGGACAAAGAAACTATCAGATTAATTCTGTCGGTGACAGCCAAAGAAATTGAAGAGTTGACTCCCGAAGACATTCGACACTTTCCCTGTAATGATTTGATCGTAATTGATCGCCTATGGATAAAATACAGTGATGGTCATTTTGGTTTTAGTCCTCAGTTAAAAACATATCAAGAACTGGGCGGTGGTTTTAATACTATCCTTGAGCAAAACCGACAGCTAATCGAAACTTGGGGCGAACACTTAGGATGGCGCAAAGATAATCGTTGGCTTCCCTGTGATGAATTAGATTTTAGTCTTAATGCGCCGTTGGGTTGTCATCCTTCTCGCTGGTGGAATTCTCCCTATGGATCGAAGATGACTAATTTCTTTTTAGGTCGCTTGATTACCTGTGATATTGACATTGAGCATTGAGCATTGAACATTAAGCATTTTAACTACGCTAATATATTTTCATCCCTTACCCTTCACTCCTTATCCTTTAAATTATGGCTACTCTTTCTTTGGATAATAGTTTGACTACCGTAATGGTTATTTTTACGGTTGAATCCGAACAGCAGCAAGAACTTTTTAACACGATTAAAAAATTTCTCGAAACTGTTAAGACTCAACCTGGCTTTATTTCAGCTAATTTACATAAAAGCATTGACGGAGTAAAAGTCGTTAACTATGCTCAGTGGTCAAGTATGGATGCTTATCAATCTTTTGTAAATAACCAAGAAGTACAGTCGCAGGCAGGAAAACTTCGAGAATTTACTCCTCCAGATTCCCACGTATATGAAATCGTGACTTCAGAATCAAAAGTAGGTACGCCTGAAATAAAAGAAGGAGAATACATCGTTCATTTTGCTGAATTTGGTATGCAGCCAGCCAATCAGCCGAAAATGATAGAATTAGCTAAAAGCCATGTTAAATCTGCCATGGAACAGCCAGGATTAATTTCCGCTACTTTTCACCGTAGTTTAGACGGTACTCGCGTGATTAACTATGGGCAGTGGGAAAGCAAAGAAGCCATCGAAGAACTAACAAAACAACCTGGATTTGGCAAAGATCAACCTTATTGGGATGGTATTGCCGATAATGAATATCATCTCTATGAAGTAGTTTGTACGGTGTAGATCTTGTAAGGGCGATTCGCGAATCGTCCCTACGATACAATCGCTATATTTCCTCATGCCTCATCCTTTCGCCTTCATCCCTTTAAAATGGCTAAACCAACAATTTTAACCGTCGATGACGATTTAGAAGTACTACAGGCGATCGCTCGTGACTTAAGAAAGCAATATGGCGATCGCTTTCGCATTGTTCGCGCTAACTCTGGGGCATCGGCAATTGAGGCTTTAGAACAGCTTAAGTTACGCAATGAAACAGTAGCTTTGTTCCTCACCGATCAAAGAATGCCCGAAATGAGCGGGGTGGAGTTTATTGAAAAAGCGGCACCGATGTTTCTGAAAGCTAAACGGGTATTACTCACAGCCTATGCCGACACTAATGCTGCAATTGAGGCGATTAATACCGCCCGACTAGATTATTATCTCCTTAAGCCTTGGGATCCTCCAGAAGAAAAGCTATATCCTGTCTTAGATGATTTATTAGAAGATTGGTTAGCGGTATATCGTCCTGCATTTGAAGGAATTAGAGTAATTGGCGATCGCTGGTCGCCCTGTTCCCATAATGTGAAAGACTTTTTGGCACGTAACCAGATTCCCTATCAGTGGCTGGATGTAGAAATTGAACCAGAAGCAACTAAGCTAATTGAATATGTATCCCATCAAGATAGCCAGCCTAAACTTCCTCTGGTATTGTTTGCCAACGGCGATAAGTTAGAACAGCCTAGTAACCTAGAAGTTGCCGAAAAAATCGGGCTACAAACTCAAGCGGAGAAACCCTTTTATGACTTAGTAATTGTCGGTGGAGGCCCTGCGGGTTTGGCAGCAGCAGTATATGGGGCATCAGAAGGCTTGAGTACGGTAATGATCGAACGTTCTGCCCCTGGTGGACAGGCAGGTTCAAGTTCTCGAATTGAAAACTATCTCGGTTTCCCTGTGGGCTTAAGCGGTGACGATTTAGCCAGAAGAGGCGTTACTCAAGCCAGACGGTTTGGGGTAGAAATCCTTACTCCCCAGGAGGTTGTACAGGTAAGGCTAGAAGACCCCTATCGCCTTGTTAAGTTAGCTGACGGTAGCGAAATCAACTGTCATGCTTTGTTACTGGCAACGGGAGTATATTGGCGTAGATTAAATTTGCCTGGATGCGATCGCCTGACGGGTAGAGGTATTTATTATGGTGCAGCCAAAACCGAGGCTTTGTCTTGTCAAGATGAACATATTTATCTCATTGGCGGGGCAAATTCAGCAGGACAAGCAGCCATGTATTTTTCTCAGTATGCTGCTAAAGTTTCGATGCTAGTTAGGGGAGACTCTTTAACTAAAAGTATGTCTCAGTATCTTATCGATCAAATAGATGCCACCGATAACATTGAAGTATTAAACCATACCGAAGTTACCGAAGTACAGGGAGAAAATAGCCTGACAGGATTGACTTTGCTGTATAATCAAACAGGGGAAACCGAACAGGTAGAAACCAATTCTCTATTTGTTTTTATTGGGGCTAAACCTGAAACCGAATGGTTAGATGGGTTAGTGGCAAAAGATGAACGAGGCTTTATCTATGCAGGGGCGGATCTTAAGAAAAGCGAGCATTTTAAAGGCTGGAATCGCGATCGCGATCCTTTTTTATTAGAAACTAGTGTTCCTGGTATTTTTGTGGCGGGAGATGTCCGACATAATTCAGTTAAACGGGTAGCTTCTGGAGTGGGGGAAGGGTCAATTGCCATTATGTTTGTTCATCGCTATCTAGCTGAAGTCGGCGCATAAATTTAAAGCAGAAGATAATACTAAATCCTGTTCGTATAGATAATTTATCTGCTTTTCAAGCCAGAAGTCAGTAAATTGATCGTTACCTTTATCAATCGGATTTGGTATAATGCTTTTTGTAACCAGTCTGAAATCAAGAGCTATTTATAAGCTCTCGTTAAGAAAAATATCAAGAATTTAAGTTAAGCAAGAGGCTATTAAATCCTACGGCTTCATTAAAATAAAAATAAAGTTGAAGAGTGTTAAGACAATAGTGGAAGATAATATATTTATCTTTAATAGATAGTTATCAAATTAGATCGAACAATTAACTTTTCCTAACTTAAATCAACTCCAGTGCGCTCTCACAAAATACAGAAAATAGATTCAAGTAGCGAATATCCTTGTCCTTGCAGACGTAAAGGCAATCTTAAGCCGATCGTGTTGACTGAAGCTTTAGGCTGCGATCGCTGTCAACAAATTTTTGAGATCAAAAAAGATGGTCAGGTAATTGAGCAATTAGCCTCAATGTATCAAAAAAAATCTTGGCGGTGGACAGGACACCGCTGGAAAAGTGCCTATGATATTTGGACACAAAACTATCTAGCAAAAATACTCATATTAAGCATCTCAACCTTTATAGCAGTGGTTGTGTTACCTATAATGTTGCGCTGGCTGAGTACCCAGAGTATCATTTCTTGGGCGGTATCATTTTTAATTTTAATCATACTGCTGCTAATGGCACTGTTTGTAGTCTATCGGCATTAACAAAAAAGCAATGCAAAGTTCATCCAACCAACTGCTGACTATAGTTCGAGAATCTAACCGAGCCGCCGCTATACTGGCTCAAACATCGGCAGCTAAAAGAAGGCTGGGTGTGTCAGCATTGGCAGAGTTAATGGAAGACAGTTTCGATCAAATACTTGAAGCCAATACTTTAGACTTAGAAATGAGTCGAGAGATGGCGATCGCCGAACCAGTTGTTGATTGGCTAAAGTTGACTCCAGAGAGATTAGAAATGACTGTTTCTATTTTGCAACAGCTATCAAAATCGGCAGATCCGACACGACGCTTAATCAACGCTCCCTACCAGCTAGAGCCATCTCAAACTTATTGTCAGCTAATACCTTTGGGAACAATCGCTTTAGTACATGAAGCTTTTCCCGAACTTGCAGCGATCGCAGCAGGAATGTGCCTCAAAACAGGTAACAGCTTGATAGTTAGAGGCTGTGGTGTTGCCAGCAATTCCAATCAAGTCATTGCGGCTGTTTTAAAAAAAGCTTTGGCTAATACAGACTTGCCTCCAAGCTCGATTGAAACTATCTCTCCAGATTCAGGGATCTCCGTTCAAGATTTAGTCACCCAAGATCGCCATCTTAATTTAGTAATTCCTTATGGTCGTCCTAGTTTGGTGCAGCAGGTGGCAGAAAAAGCAACGGCAACGGTACTAAGAACTACGATTGGCAATTGTTATTTATATTGGTCACTCAGCGGAGATTTAGAATTGATTCGCCAGGTAATTGTAGACAGTCATGATAGTGAACCAGATGCAGTTAATGCGATTGAAAAGGTATTGATCAATCAGAATATTAAACCTTCTGCATTAGAGTCTTTGTTTAATAGTCTTCAGCAAAAAGGGTTTAGGCTACGAGGAGATGAGGTGTTGGTAAACGAGTTTCCTGAATACCTAAAGTTAATGAAGTCTGAAGAATGGGGAAGACCTTATTTACGAAAAATAGTAGCATTTCGCTTTGTAGATAACTTATCCAAAGCCGTATCTTGGATAAATCGTTACAGCAGTGGTCATGCTGACTGTATTGTGACAGAATCCTATCAAGAGGGTCGTCAATTTGTTCAAGGGATTGATAGTGCTTTGGTTTATATCAACACTTCACCTAGATTTTCTCGTAATCCTGAAGGGGGAGAAGATGTGTTTTTAGGAATGTCCAATCAAAAAGGATATCGTCAAGGTTTAATTAGTGTAGAAACCTTTACAACCATCAAGCAAATAGTTCAAGGATAATCAATTATCAATTACTAATGAATCATCTACAGCGTATTGAACCGAAGCCAGGACAAGAATCTGTCTGGGATTATCCTCGTCCGCCACTTCTAGAGCAATCGCCAAAACAAATTAGAATCATTTTTAATGACATTACTATTGCCGATAGCGGTAACGCTTATCGTGTGTTAGAAACTAGTCATCCTCCTGTTTACTATATTCCTCCCGTAGATATTAAAACCGAATATCTTGAGCTTGCCAATTCTAAAAGCTCTTTTTGTGAATGGAAAGGGTTAGCTAGCTATTACAATTTGACTGTAGGAGATAAGCAGGTACAAAATGCAGCTTGGTACTATAGTTCGCCAACGGATTATTTTGCGCCAATTAAAGACTATTTGGCTTTTTATCCGAGTAAAATGGATGCCTGTTATGTCGATGATGAGCTAGTCAAGGCGCAAGCAGGAGATTTTTATGGTGGTTGGATAACTCAAGATATAGTTGGACCGTTTAAAGGAGAATCAGGAACGTGGGGATGGTGAACAATTGACAATGAACAATGAGCAATTAACAATGAATATTTCAAGCATTCGATCTAACAATAGAGAACGGTAAATATGAAAGCTTGGTTGATTGGTGTAGGGATTTTGTTTGTGTTGGCTGAGTTTAGTATTTGGTTAAAGCAGTTTATAATGCCTTTGCCTCTTTATATATTAGCTGGAGCTTTTTTAGCGATCGCATCTAACTATGAAAAAGGAATAATGGCAATGTTTCGTCAAGAGTCGGCAACTGACGATGCTTTATATCAAACTGCAACTCTAATTAATCAGGTTGGTGTTTTAGAAGAATGCAGAAACAAGACTTCAAATTTACCCGAATTTTCTCAAGATTCACAATCTGACCTCTAACCTCCATTACAGACAAACCTGCAAAAATTAATTGCAATGACTATGCTTATTTCATATTTCTTTTAATTCTTTCTAATTCTTCGTCCACTTCCCATTTTTGAAATTCTGCCTCTAGGGGATCTGCACCACGGTTATATTGAGGGGCATTAGCACCGCGATCCCAGCCTATAGTATCACTAGAATAATTATTGGCAGTTGCGGAAGTTTTTGCCTGAGTTGACTGGGTTTTCATTTCCTGGTGCTTTTGCTTGACCTTATGCAAAAGTTCTTGTGCTTGAACAATGCGCTGCTTTACTCCTTCCATTTGTCCCCAAACTTGATTGCCTTGTCTGAGTAATTCAGCCTCTCTTTCTCTAGCAGCATCAGCCAGATCTTGTCTTTTAGCTGCCTCAGCTTTACCAATTCTTTTGTGCCAAGCTTGGATATTTTCGGCAGTTTCTAATATTTGGCTTTGCAGGCTTTTCTCTTCAAGCTGTAGCTTGGCAATCAATTTGATAGTATCTCGCTCTTGCTCTCTTAATTGTTCTTCAATCGCCTGAAATTCTAAATGAGGATTGTTACGCAGAAATTCGTCAAGTCGCTCTTCTAAGAATTGATTGATGTCGTCAAATAAACCCATTTTGCTTTTATTTAGGTACTAAAAACGCCCATAGTTCAATTAATATCTTAGAACGTTTCTCCTACAGAGATAGAGCGAATTTGTCCTTGATAGCTAATATTAGCTGACTCATTTCCCACTGATTCTAAGATCCAACCATCATTATTGATTTTTTCACCTACCCAGACACGTTGAGTTTGACCATCAACTTTAACTAGTGCTGCGGATTTATTTGCTCCCAATTCTAAAATCCCAATCAATGTATATTTTATAGCTGGTTGAGGAGTTGGTTGGACAGCAACTTGTTCACTTTTTTCACTCTCAGGTGGACTAGCTGATTCTGATTCAATCGGCGTTGCAGGGGGAAGTGGTGGCGGTGCGGGGATTTTTAGAGGCTCATCAGCAGCAGGTTCAGGAATCTGAGGTGTATCGTTACTGGATGCGGTTAAAGGTAAATTAGATACTGGAGGAAGACTAGGGGTAGTAGGCGGGGTATACACAGGTACGTAGACTATCTGCTCTTCCTTATCTGCTTTAGTTTTGCTGGTTTCTAGCTGACGATCTATCACTTCGAGCGATCGCTCTGCATAATTGATAAATTCCTCGTCAGATTTGGAGATAGTAAAGTATTTACCCCCTGTCCAGGTAGTCAAAAGCTGATTGACCTGATGCCCAAATAACCACCAGAGAACAAATAGGCAATAGCTTACAGCAAGAGAAAATAAAATTTTACCCAGATAATTATGATTTTTTGGCTGATAAGCATCAGTTGAATTATCTAAAGCAGAATATTTAACTATTTCTGCCAAATTTAAGCCAGAGGAATCAGTATCAACATCTGACCCATACCAGCTTGTATCGATGGTAGCTGCTGCTACCATCGTCGTAGAATTTGGATCTTTTAGCTGAGAAATTGCAGCTCGATTGACACTAGTTTGATTCTCATTTACTTTGCGAGATAAATTTAAGCTTTGAATAAATGAGAATTTTTGAACTACTTGTCTATGACTAGCATCCTTGAGCATGAAGTGTCTTGCCAGCGTCTAAATTAACTCATTCAAGATAAACTGCTTAGCTTTAATGAACTATAGTATTTACCCAGAGATTTACCAAGGCACATTCTAGTTCTTTAGTGTAAATACGCATCTTTAAGCTAGTAACTGATTACTGATTATTGCGAGACAGTTACGTTGCGGAGGGGCTGTGGGCGTGATTGCATCGCGCCCTTTATAAGCCCCGTGGTCTATGACCCGTTGAGTAAAGCGCGAAAGTTGCTCATGGGGGTTTCCCCCATGAGCAACTTTCGTAAGAACTGTCGAGGTTGATAATTGACCCAGAGGAGCAGGAATCATTTCCCCACGAAAATCGAGTAACTGTACAACTACCAAATAGGCGATCGCAATTAAGATTGAAATTACTCCTGTTACAATGGCGATTAACTTACCCCGATCCATTTTGCTCGCTCCTGCTTCATAGTCTTTAATATGCTTACATTGTTTCACAAAAAAGAAATATCCCCAATCTCAGAGTAGAGCGATCGGGGATAAAAAAATCCAATTTAATTAGTTTTTTTAAAGATAAATATAGCTTACCAGCCTTTTTCTGCTTGAGAAAGAACGTAAGTTGCTACGTCATCAATTTGAGTATCACTTAAACGACCTTTAAAAGCTGGCATGGCATTTTTGCCATTGATTACTTGATGAGTAATCGCCTCAAGAGAGTTCATTTCGTATTTATCTAAGGCATCTTTTTGCAGTGTTTTTGCTCCGCTAATAACGTTTCTGCCCCCAGCATGACAAGCAGCACAGTTGGCACTAAAAATTTTTGCCCCGCTAGCAGCATCGCCTGCTATGGCGGGAGTAGCGAAAGTAAACATCGCAGCAGTTAAAAACACCAGTAGTGTTGTTAATAGTTTGGCAAACATAAACATGGTATCTCCTCTCAAAATTATTAAGCTTCAATTAAAAAAGCTGATTGTGATTAAATAACTATGGTGTGTTATCCGTACAAAATAGTCAAAAGACAAGTCGTCAAAGTTTTACAACTCGTCAAACTTCTGTAGTAATATATGAATAAAGGGATAGAGCCAATAGAAATACGGACATATCGTTGTAAAAGCAAGAGGGTTCGATCTAAGTTCTAATTCCTCGTATTCACAAAATGTTTACTAAAAAAAATCATATTTGATCGAGAGAGTTCAACAAAAATGGCTAAAAAAATAAGTTTGTTATTGTCCGCACTAGTATTAGTAGTATCTACATTTTTCTTCAGCGTTGCTCCCGCAGCAGCTAATACCGTTGATGTAAAAATGGGTAGCGATAACGGAATGCTCAAGTTTGTACCCGAGACTGTAACTATCAAAGAAGGAGATACAGTCAAGTGGGATAATAATAAAATGTCTCCCCATAACGTAGTTTTTGAGAATGCTACTGACAAATCTCACAAAAACTTAGTATTCTCTCCAGGAGAAAGCTATGAAAGTACTTTTAATGAAGCTGGAGAATATTCCTACTACTGTGAGCCTCATCGTGGTGCTGGAATGGTAGGTAAAGTAATTGTTCAATAAGCTTTGAGCTAAAAATTAATTCTCGCAATCGAAAAGGAGAGGTAAATGTTTTTATGTTTATCTCTCCTTTTCCCGTTAATATCAATATTATCGATAAATATTTCTCATCTTTAAGCATTCAGATAAAATACGCCTAGTGTAAATTAGCTTTGTTCAGAAAGTACTGGTTCGTAGCTCTCAGCAAACGCTGGAGCGTTTCGCCGTTGCCAAGCAACGTCGGCGTTCTCCAGAAGGCGCTTTTAGCCTCTAAAATAGAATCAATATGTTCAGTTATTATCTTGGGTTTGCTGCAATCGGATTAAAAAGGCTCTTGTTTTTGCACCAGCAGACAGATAGAGCTATGTCGTTTAATGGCTTATAGCTTGTAGCTAAAAAAGAATCGCTCTGATTTTTAATTCACGCTAGACATAAAATATAAAATTTGAAATGATAGATTTATCTCCAGAAGAATTAGCTAGAGCTAAAAAAAACAATCTTACGCCTGAAAAATACGCTCGCCTGCGTGCAGAAGCAAAAGCTCCTTACAGAGGTTTTAGAAGGTTCTTTTACGTCGCTTTTGGTGCTTCTGGTTTAATTGGCGCATTTGTCTTTTTAGCTAAGTTAGCAGCAGGTCAAGATTTAGCAGCTAATCTGCCTAATTTCGCGCTTCAAATAGGAGTTGTTGCTCTAATGGTGTTTTTGTTTCGTGTAGACAAACCAAAGGATGAAGCTAAACAGTAAAGCCTTGCTAGTTTTTAAGCAGATTGCGAAATTCAAGGGTAAAAACTAGAACATATATTCAAGTGAATCGGCTAAATTTGATCGCTTGGCGCGTGATTTTTTGCCATCTCGTAGTCACATTCAGATTTGGCACTATTAACAGACACCTAAAGCAATCGGCGAGATTTTAAAATCTGTTGCTGGAGTTGTTCCAAAGTCAGTATTTTTTCTGGTTGATTATTTTCAACTATTGTTTTCATCTGCTCGATTAGCTCAATTGCAAATGGTAAACCAAGCTGTAGTTGTTCTAAAATATCCCGTTGAACAAAAACATCTTCGGGTGTTCCTTCCAAGACTAATTGTCCTTGATTAATTACAAAAACCCAATCTGCCCATCGATAAATAAAGTCGAGATCGTGACTAGCTAAAATAATCGTCGTTCCAGCAGCATGAATTCGTTTAAGCTGCATAATCAGTTCTTGGGTATGGCGTGGATCGAGATAGGCAGTTGGTTCATCAAGCAATAGTAATTTAGGCTGGAGAACCATGACATCGGCGATTGAGACGCGCTTTTTTTGCCCCAGGCTGAGATTGTGAATCGGCTGATGAGCCAGTTCCTTGAGATCAAAATCGGCGATCGCCTGTTGCACCCGCTGAGCGACTTCGGATTCTGGCAGACCCAAGTTACACAGCCCATAGGAAATATCTTCCTCCACCGTCGAAGCCACCAATTGATGTTCGGGATTTTGAAACACCAGCCCAATTTGTTGGCGTAGCTGCATTAAAAAAGAGCGATCATATTGAATCGGTTTGCCTTGCCAGCGAATGATTCCACTCTGCGACTGATAAAGACCGTTTGCCAGCAAAAAGAAGGTTGTTTTACCACAGCCATTTTGCCCAATGAGTCCGCATCTTTTTCCAGCAGGCACGTTAAGAGTTAAGCCTTGAATTGCAGGTCTGCGACTACAAGGATAGCCATATTTAACATTAGTGAATTCGAGAATCCATTGAGACATAAATCAATAGGAATTTAGCGAAGGACAACGCTGAGAACGATCAATACCATGCAGCCTATAATTGCTTCGAGGCTATATCGACGAGAAGGCTGATAGGGATAGGAACGCCAGACGCGCAGTTCTCCATTGAACCCGCGTGCTGCCAGACTCAACGAAACTTGCCGATAGCTTTCCATTGATCGCTGAAGTAATTGCCCGACCAAAATACCGAGACTGTGCATTCCCCGTCGCCAAGTGCGATAGCCACAGCGAGAATTTTGCGCGATCCAAAGTTCATCAGCGATCGCCAATAAGGTAAAAATAAATCGATACATCATCAATAACAATTCGATTAATAACGGTGGAAAACGCAACCGCTTGAGAACCTGTAGTACCTCTGTAAAGGGAGTCGTTAGGAGGATAAAATACATACTGCTGGTTGTAGCTAAAGCACGGGCAAATAGCCAACTCACTTGATGCAGTCCAGTTTGACTAATGTACAAATAGAAACTGCCAACCTCTGTACCCCAGCCTTGCCAAATATCCGACTGTACTAACTCGATCTCACTGTAGTGAACGCCGTTGATGATAAAAGCAGGTAAACTTGTGAGCCAGAAACTTAACGGCAACAGCAGTAATCGACAATAAAATGTCGCTGGAATATTCGCATAAGCAACAACCCAAAAAATCAACCAAAGACTAATCAGCAATTGTACGACTGGATGGGAAGCCAGAGACAGCATCAGCAGCACAATACCCAAGGACAGCTTGTGGCTTGGCGGCAACCATCGTAAGCGGTTTGTGTATGCAAAACTATCAATCTGATGGCTCACTCTGGCGATCTCTGCTCAGACTGCTGCCTCTGGATCTGTTTCTGGGTGCGTCCCTTGTACAGTCCAATTACATAGCCAATGACTCCAGCTCCCAGGGCAGCTTGGCTGGCAAACAGCAGACTTTCAATTTCACCACTGGGAGGTTCAAAGAAGGGCTTAAACCAGGGCTTATAGCCTGGTTTAATCTCAGTGATGGCTTGCTCACCCTGGTCATCTGAGCCAGTATATTCTCCACGCACAAAGACAAGGGGAAAGACTGCCAGAAGAATAACGGCGATCGCTAAGAGCCAATTATGCTGCTTGGGGGTTTGATTTTCTGTTGAAGATTTTGACATGATTTATGTCTCTTTCAAAAGCTTGAGGGTTTCGAGTTCTGGCTGCCCATAGGATTGCAGCCAATTCCAGACCAAGACGGTGAGCAATCCCTCACTGATGGCAAGCGGCACCTGTGTGATCGCAAAGATACCCGCAAATTTGAGAAACGAAGCCATAAAGCCTCCACTGGCTGCGGGGAAGGCTAACGCCAACTGAATTGAAGTGGTTACATAGGTCAACAAGTCTTCTAGAGCCGAAGCACAAAAAATTGCCACCTTTGGTCGCTCTGTACGCAGCAGCAGGTGATAAATAAAGTACGCTACAAAGGGACCAACGATCGCCATAGAAAACATATTGGCTCCCAAGGTAGTCAATCCGCCATGAGCCAACAAAACTGCCTGAAATAGCAGCACTAATCCTCCTAGTACAGTCATCACCGAAGGGCCAAACAAGATCGCTCCGAGTCCAGTTCCCGTAGGGTGAGAACAACTTCCAGTGACTGAAGGAATTTTCAAAGCGGATAAAACAAACGTGAAGGCTCCTGATAGGGCAAGGAGCAACTTAAGCTCTGGGTGTGCGGTTGTAATGCGAGTCAGCGATCGCAAGCCAACGATAAAAAATGGTAATGAGACTGCCCACCAAAAGATAGCCCACCGAACGGGCAAAAAGCCTTCTGCAATGTGCATTGCAGCAGCAGGAGTCGCAGAACCAAGAACAATATAACAACTTAGACCAGCCATCAGTCCCAGGCTGACCCATTTTCGATTTTTCGTCTTCAAACTGTACCTCGCAGCAGATGATGGATAATCTGATTTGGCAGGCATCCTGGCTGATGAGGAAGTTTGTCATCCTCAATTACAGTTGCGGGACAGTGGCAGATTTACACTGCTCTTTCCCTGTTTCCTCCAACGGCTGTTCCCCGTTAGAACCAAATCGTAACAGCTAGGATACTAGCCTAGAATATCTCAAACGGTTTTTTAAGAACATTCTTAAACAATCTTATTACTCTTTCAAAGGAAGGGTTTGGGACCCAAAAACGGGACTCGGTTTAGTCCTTAAGCCTGAAGCCTCGTCCCGCGGAGATAATCTAAAGAGAACATTTGAAAAGTTATTTTTTACAGCTAGTTATTCTTCAGAATCAAAGTCATCATCATCAGCATTTAAATCTTCAGAGGAAGATGCTCCGTTTGATCCTACTCCTGCTTTCATGTTTTCTTTAACTTTCTGCTCAATTTCTGCTGCTACTTCTGGATTTTCTAAAAGATAGTTAATAGTATTATCTCTACCCTGCCCAACATTATCGCCTTTGTAGCTATACCAAGCTCCTTTGCGAACAACAATATCTGCATCTTCAGCCAAATCAAGCAAACAGCCGATGTTAGATATTCCCTTGCCAAAGATAATATCGAATTCGGCAATACGGAAAGGCGGCGCAACTTTGTTTTTAGCTACTTTTACCTTTGCTCGGATACCATACATTCCTTCGTTACCTTTTTTAAGGGTTTGAATACGGCGAATATCTAGGCGAACTGAGCAATAAAATTTTAGAGCATTACCTCCTGTGGTTACTTCGGGGTTGCCATAGCTAATGCCGATTTTTTGCCGTAGCTGGTTGAGAAAGATAACTGTCGCTCCAGATTTGCCGATGTTTCCCGCAATTTTTCTTAAGGCTTTACTCATTAAACGAGCCTGTAAGCCTACTTGGTTATCACCCATTTCTCCCTCAATTTCAGCGCGGGGAGTCAACGCAGCAACCGAATCTACTACTACTAAGTCTACTGCTGCCGATCGCACTAACTGATCGACAATTTCTAAGCCTGATTCTCCATTATCTGGTTGAGCTACCAATAAGTTTTCAATATCTACTCCTAATGCTGCGGAGTAGGTAGGATCTAAGGCGTGTTCGGCATCGACAAAGGCGGCTACACCTCCCATTTTTTGCGTTTCAGCGATCGCGTGTAATGCCAATGTAGTCTTACCAGAGCTTTCTGGTCCATAAATCTCAATAATTCTTCCCTTTGGTAAACCTCCACCCAAAGCAACGTCTAAAGTTAATGCACCACTGGGTATAGTTTCTACCCTCATTTGAGCAGCATCTCCCAGGCGCATAATCGCACCTTTACCAAAGTTGCGCTCAATTTGTTTTAAAACTAGGTTGAGAGCTTTGTCTTTATCAGAATTGCCAGAGGTACTAGAAGTGTTAGAAGTATTTGTCCGAGTTGCCATGAATGCCTCAATCAATATAGTGGAAAATAGTTTTGAAAATAACTGTAAAGTTTGCTTTGAATTTTACACCTTGTATTCAGTCTCATTAGCACAAGGTTAAACCTACTTATCAGAACTGATATGAAAAGGATAGTAACTTCAATTCCCGTGATGATATCTATGATATATATTTTATATTTTCTCACAAGTTGACAAAAAAGTCAACATATAAATCGACGCTTATTTAAAGACTAACTAACAAAAACGACTTTGATAATAATTGCAGTAATCAAGAAGTAATGATTTTAATTTTCTTAATATTACTCGAATATTTAAGCAAAGCAATAATATTATCTATCTGGCTGCTTAGACTTGTTGGAATACTACTAAATTCCTGTTAACTTCATTTTACCAATGATGCTTGAAATGGCTAGAGCGATCGCGCCTACTTTAGAATTGGGTTTGAGATCACACTGATAGATAGCATGAGCTAGTTATTTTAATTTGTAACGTACTCTATCTATCAAGCATAATGAATTTTCAACGCAATTACAGAATAGAAACAGCTCGTAATGAAAACAAAAGTTCAGAATTAATTAGCACAATAAGGAAATTGCCAATAGTAAAGAGAATTTATCTATATATTTTTCTCATGGCGATTGTAGGTGCTTTTATGGGCGAAGTAAAGTATCGTTTAGAAGACGCAAACTGTATGACAAATGATAATTGCTGGACAGTCGAACCTACTCAACTAAGATTTAGAGAATTAAGTGTCGGCGCAATAGCAGGAATAATTGTCGCCACTACTATTTCTCTTCCCGCTTTGCTCAAAGACAACTAGAAATTTATTAGACTAGTATTGATTACTAATATAAAGTGTGACCGATTAAATAGAGCGATCGCAACTGGTTATGATCAGACCGCAGCTAATTTTTTGGGTTCTATTCATCTGGCTGCTTCTGTTGTTTGACTTAATTGATCGCACTCCTTAGTTAATTACTAAATATTCTGACTATATCTGAATTAAACCAGGGAATTGCTATAAAATCATCTTATTAGCATTAAAACCAAGTTTTAAAAAGAAGTATTTAAGATGTTCAATTTTTCAGGGGAAAGACCAAATAATTTAGGCATAAAAGATGGAAAGTTAACTGCCTGTCCGGGAACTCCTAACTGTGTTAATAGTCAGAGTAACGATGCCCAATCCAAGATTGAACCTTTGCCAACTGAGTCTATTGCTGAAATTAAGCAAGTAGTAGAAGCTATGGAGGGAACTACCGTAATTGAAGAGACAGATAATTATCTTTACGCGGAATTCAAGAGTAAGTTAATGGGCTATGTGGATGATGTGGAATTTTACCTAGACTCTGGAACAAATGCGGTTCAAGTACGTTCTGCTTCGCGGTTGGGTAAATCAGATTTAGGAGTTAATCGTAAGCGAGTTGAAGAAATTAGAAGCAAGCTGTAATAACGTTAATTTAAGGATTGGAGCAGCTATAAGCTATTGAAGCTGAAATTTTATTATGTAAATCAATGTAAAGCTTGAAGAATAGAAGAGTTTTGTCTAACTGAACTCTTCTATTTATTGTGTCAACAATTCTCAACCTCATGAAAGATACTAAATAATTTATACTTTTTGACAAGTCACTATTTAAAATAAATTCGACAAAATTTCAACTGAATTATGCCCACAACCGCTTCTAGCAATAAATCTCCTCTCGCTGCTGATATTACTGCCAAATTACAGGCAGGAGAAAGTTTAGCTAATGCAGACTATAGTGGTTTAGATTTATATGCGATCGCTCTAAATCAAGCTAATTTGGCACAAGTTAACTTTTCTCACAGTATTTTGACTAATGCAGATTTAATCAAAGTAAATCTTACAGGGGCTAATCTTCAAGGAGCAGATTTAAGAGGGGCTAATCTTCAAGGAGCAGATTTAAGAGGAGCAAACTTAACAAAGGCGTATTTAAGCCGTGCTGATTTACGTGGGGCTAATCTCAAGAATACCAATTTAGAAGATGCCCAGTTTCAAGTAACTATTTACGACAACGAAACTATTTTTCCTCAAGGATTTAACTATAAAAGTTCTGGTGCAGTAGGCCCTGGAGCCAGTCTTAACGGTGCTTATCTTAATACGGCTAACCTGCGAGGGGTAGACTTAACTGGGGCAAAAATGATCGGGGCATATCTTAGCGGTGCAGATTTAACAGGGGCGATATTAGATGATGTTTCCTTGAGTGGCGCAAACCTGCAAAAGGCGATTATGACAGGAGCTAGTTTACGCAATGCTCGTTTAGGTAACACGGAATTGAAGGGCGTTGATTTTCGTGCCGCTGATTTGACAGGGGCAAATCTAGATAATATTCAAAATGTGGCGGGAGCAGACTTTAGCATGGTTAATGGTTTAAGTGAGCAAGCTCGTTCTGCTATTTTAGGGTTTCCTGCACCCGATTTAACTACCTGGAATGCTTATACTCGCTGCAACACTAAAGAAAGTTTAGAAATACAGCCTTGACTTTGTTTGAGCTTAAAATCTAACTGTTTATCTCTCTATAGCGATAAAGTGTATTTTGCAGTACTAAATTGGATAATGACACTTATGAAAAAATGCTTATCAGGACTAGTTACATTAGCAATTGCTATTTTCACCACCTCTGCCAGTTATGCCTCTGAGGTAAAGATTACACCACTGGGTAGTCATGATGGAGAATTTTGCGCCCGAGATCGCGCCTTAATCTTTGAAGATCCTAATGGTACGCGCCTCCTCTTCGATGCGGGGCAAACTGTTGCAGGAGGTCAGGATGAGCGTTTGGGCAATATAGATGTAGTTTTATTAAGTCACGTTCACGGAGATCATTTAGGCGATCGCCGTATAGCAACAGTCAATGCAGGTGAATGTGGTAAGCCAGAAGCCAATGAAGATGCCACTCCTAGTTCTAATACCGTCGATATTGCCGTAGCTAAGAAAGCTAAAATTGTCGTCGGTAGCGAGATGGCTGATTTTTTGGCGCATAAAGTTGAAGCTTCGGGCGGAAACCCTGAGTCTGTTCAGCTTGTCCGTTTTGGTGCTTCTACTAACGTCGGCGGGGTAAAAATTACCACCGTCCCCGCCGTTCACTCGAATGGATTGAGTGGTGAGTTTATCGAAGGCGAGTTGGGAGAAAATTTAGAAACTGCTGGTCTTACTGCTTATGTTGGACCACCGACTGGTTATGTACTCACCTTTAGCAATGGGCTAGTAGTATATTTATCGGGCGATACTGGTGTTACCGCCGAACAGGAAACGGTTGTAAAAAACCAATATAATGCTTCTTTAGCAGTAATTAATATTGGTGATACTTACACCACAGGACCAAAAGAAGCAGCTTATGTAGTTAATGAATTGATTCAACCGACTTCAGCGATCGCTTCTCATGCTAACGAAGCTGCTACAAAAAATGGAATAGTTGTTCCAGGTACAAAAACAGATTTGTTTATTCAAGCTACTGATGTGCCTGTTTATGTTCCTTTAAGCGGTCAAGCAATGGAGTTTGATGGAGAGGGACAATGTATCGCTGGATGCCAGGAATTAGCCCAGTAAAAGATTATGTGTAGCAAATATGCAATAGCTACCAATATTAATCATCAAGAATTACATAATATTACAGAGCAAAATCTCTATCTTAAGTAATAAAAGTTACTAAGTAATAACTACTAAGGTATAAATGTAACTTAATAACTTTCAACATATTTATGAAATTCAACTTTCTTACCAAAACTGCCAAACAGTCATTAATATTGACAGGAATTCTAAGCCTAGGAACTTTATCTGTATCTCCCGCATTAGCTGGTAATTATGAAGGCATGAAGGAATCTTCGATGGAAAAAGAAGAAATGTCAATGGACAAAGCCAATGCCAAAGCTGGTAATGTTGTTGAGGTAGCATCGGGAAATGAAACATTTAGTACCTTAGCCCAAGCGATAGAAGCAGCAGGATTAGCAGATACCCTATCTGATTCTAGCTCCTCATATACAGTATTTGCACCTACAAATGAAGCGTTTAGCCATTTACCTAAAGGTACATTGGAGTATCTACTACAGCCAGAAAATAAAGAAGTATTACAACGTGTACTTTCTTACCACGTCATACCCGAAGCAATAGCATCCACCGATATTTCTGGTGGTGAGGTCGAATCCCTTGACGGTGGTTTAACCACAGAAGTTACCGACCAGGGTGTTATTGTCAATAATGCTAGCGTTGTTACTCCAGATATCGAAGCAAGCAATGGAGTCATTCACGCTGTAAATCGAGTCTTGATACCAGCAGACTTACAAAGTACTTTAGCTAATGAACTAGGCGTAAAAGAAACAGAACTCTATCAGTAATCTTTGAATTTAATAGCATGGCGATCGCCATGCTTTCTAGCGAGTGGAATCAAAAAGATTTTGACAGGAGAACTAAAGCTAAGTTAGTCACTTTACCTTAACTACTGACTTGGCAATTGAAACATCAATATTGCCAAAATAAATGCTAAAAGCCATGAGCAAATGTTCTAAAGTTTTAAATAACCAAGGGATTTCTTGAATAGCATTTAACTGATAATAGCTTGTAATTAAGGCAATTTTTTTTTCTAAGTTAGATTTTGATTCGGGACAGATTAAGACTATCTTAATTAAAATTATCATCACCTGAGCAGTGCCTAAATTAATAATTAGATTAGTCAACTTATTTGAATCTGCTGCTGAATGAGTATCGGTAATTAAAAAGCTATATAGCTGACGGCAAGTTTGCAGAATCAAAGTATCGTTTAGTGGTTTGCGATCAGATTGGAAAAAAGCATCATCTAGTTTTTGCTTAAGCTTTTGAGAAAAGTCATAGTTACTATTTCGTGGTTTGATATTATTAGTTAAAAAGCGATGTAAATCTTGTTTAAAGACCTGAAAAGAACTGCGCGAACTATTGTCAATCACAAAGCGTTGCGATCGCTGTAAAATTGTGCCGCCATGATCTACCTGTCCTAAATACTGTTGCAAAGCAATTCTAAAAGCACGTTCTGACAGTAGGCTTGGGTTGTTGGCTTTAGTGATAATTTTGCCCGCTCCTTTGGACAACAGCTTCATTTTGGCAACCTGTTTGAGCCGAAAGCGATAGATAATATGTTTTGAAAGCTGAATTTCAAAGTTTTTTTGGCGATTTTCCTGTAAAGTTTGAATGTATTTTCTCAGGTGATTAAGCTCAAGTTCTTGAGGTAAAAAATAGTTATATAAATAGGTATAACGAGGCAAATAAGTATTGATAATACTAGTATTAATTGAATTACTATTGTTAGATTCCCCATTAGTAATAGCAGCATTTGCCGAAACAATATTATTGACTGCTTGAGGATCGATAATTGCCATGATAGCTTTCAAGTGGAAATATGCTGATGAATGCTGATAATCTTTAATTAATTTAATTAGCTGTTGACGACGGCGATCGTAGGATTTGGTTTGATTAACCAGATCGAGAATTGACCATAATTGAGGCAAATAAGATAATGATTCTGGAGTGTCTGACCAATTATCTAAAATAAGATAAAAACAATAGCTTAAAATGTTGTCAAACTGCTGTTGTCCTCCAGCAAAAAAAATAACCTTCTCTAAAGCCTTAGATGCTAGTTGATCGACATTTCTTCCTTGAATTAATAAGTTTTTAAATTCTTGAATTACTTCAGGGGGCGATTTTGCGATCACACACTGCAATAAGTATTCATAGACAATATTGCTTGCCTGATTAACTGGTTGAGCCGAATTATTTATATTTTTAATCACAGATAGAAAAGAAATATATAAACTCCTGCCACATCTTAACCTTAGATAATCTGAATTAGAGAAAAATCTGCTTGACCGAAATGAACGCTAAAGGCTACCTGCAAATTTTCTAGGGATTTAACCAGCCATGCAGCCTGCTCTTCGGCTACTGTTTCATAATGGGAAAAAAGAATTGAAAATCTTTGTTCTAAATAAGGTTTAACTTTACTACATAGCAAGACCAACTTTAATAACAAACCAATGGTTTTAACTTCTCCTAAATAGGCAATTAACTCTAAATAACGTTGATGATCCAAATTGCCTTTGCTATCAACTACCAAGAATTTGAATAATTGGCAGTAAGTCCGCATAGTTATAAATTCGTCCAGCTCACGATCATTAAAGTCTACTAAAGTATTTTGTAAACAATCACTTAGTCTGTCACTGAATCGCTGTCTGCCGTATTTTGTATCAACCCCCGCCATAACATAATCGTACAATTCAGCCTTAAATACCTTATATGTCTTGATCTGACTAGTATGAGTGAGAAAGTTTTGTGATAGATCGTAATAACTCCAATTTTGCTCTATTTTACCCATATATTGCCTCAAAGCTCGATCCAATTCGCGATCGCTCAACAGAGTCGGATTTTCAATCTTTTGCACCAATCTTTTGGGAATTCTGGTTTTATTTTCAGTTTTATACTTTCTAACCACTTGAGCCAGACGCACCCGATTAGTTATATATTGAGACAAATTTAATTCATAGCTTGATTGGATTCCTAGCTGAATGCTGTTTACGGTTTGTTGAAATTCTTCGGTGCTGGCTTCAGTCAATAAGCAGTGTTGATGTAAGTAAGGATAACGCTGAATTAGATCGCCTACAGAATTGCTGATAACCTCGATACGACGAGGACGACGATTCTCAGGCTCTAAGCTACCGTCAATTAAACGAGCAAGACGCTGTAATCGCAAATAATATTCAGTTTCTAGGAAGTTTTTGATTAGCTGTCTTTGTTTGCGCGCCGAGCGAGAAACCGCACCGCCAGGAGGTAAAGCTCTTTCCAACAGATATACCAATTCTACAATTTCAATTTTTAGATTTGGCTGCATTTGCCAACGGTTGACTATGATATGGCAACAGCGATTAAAAAATTGCGGAAAGTTTAATTCTGCATCTTTGGCATCAACAATCTTTGCCAAAGTATTACGGATACGATTATCTTCGTAACCAGTACCTTTGATAAACAAGTGACTAAATCTCTCTAATATCTTAACTGGAGATTCTGTCTTGACACAAAATAGTAAGTGATCGTAAATTTCTTCCTGCTCTTGTTTACTTGAATGGGCAATACATTGAAGCTTATTTTGAACCACAGTTGATTATCCTCCCTTTTAAGGAGCTTTTATTTAAAAATACTTATAAAAATTAACTGTAAAAATTTAATTTATTCCTAAATATTAAAGGCTTATGTTAATTAATGCTGTAAAAATTACATCAAGATTTTACTTGATAGTTGTTAGTATATACACTCAAAACATTGAGCTACTGAAGTTGCTCAAAAGCATATTTAGGTATTTTTCTCTATAGATAAGACCATGAGCATCTATTTTTCTTTGTCGCAACTCCGTACAATTCTCAAGACAAATTTAATCGCTCTTACTTCTGAGGTTACAGATGATTCTGTAATTGGTATTACTACAGACAGTAGAAATATCCAACCTGGAGAAATATTTATTGCCTTGGTAGGAGAAAATTTCGATGGTCATAACTTTGTCGAGTCAGCATTAGCTAAAGGCGCGATCGCCGTAGTTGTTTCTCAATCTCAAAAAATCTCCTCAGACATCCCGAAATTTGTTGTTCAAGACACCCTCAAAGCCTATCAGCAAATAGCTCAGTGGTGGCGCGATCGCTTTGATATTCCCGTAATTGGCATCACGGGTTCAGTCGGTAAAACTAGTACGAAAGAATTAGTTAGTGCCGTTTTAAGCACCCAGGGAAAAGTATTAAAAACCGAGGCAAACTTCAATAACGAAATTGGCGTACCTAAAACCCTGTTACAAATTACCTCCGAACATAGCTATGCCGTAATTGAAATGGCAATGCGAGCAAAAGGAGAAATCGCTTTATTAACAGATATTGCCCGTCCGACTATCGGCATCATAACTAATGTGGGAACGGCTCATATTGGCAGATTAGGCTCAAGAGAAGCGATTGCCAGCGCAAAATGTGAACTCTTGGCACAAATGCCTGATTCTAGTGTCGCTATTTTAAATCATGACAATTCTTTACTGATGAAGACTGCTGCAATATGGCAAGGGAAAACTATTACCTATGGTTTTACGACAGGAGATATTGCTGGGGAAATAATTAATGGCAATACTTTAAATGTCTTAGGTAAAAATCTACCCTTACCCTTACCAGGAGAGCATAACGCCAGTAACTATCTGGCGGCGATCGCTGTTGCTCAAGTTTTAAACATCGATCTGACACCTTTAATAGCAGGGTTAAAAGTAGAATTACCCCAAGGGCGATCGCGTCGCTATGATTTAGCTAATGATCTAGTTGTTCTCGATGAAACCTATAACGCGGGTTTAGAGTCCATGCTGGCTGCACTAAAGATGCTCAAAGAAACCCCAGGCAAGCGTCATATTGCCGTTTTAGGCACAATGAAAGAATTAGGAGAACATTCCCCTCAGCTACACCGTCAGGTAGGGGAAAAGGCGCAGGAATTAGACTTAGATCTACTGCTGGTATTAGCTGAAGAAGCTGCAACTAAAGAGATTGCTAAGGGAGCGAGGAAAATAACCACAGAATGCTTTAGCGATCGCGCCAGCTTAACAGGTAAATTAAAAGAAGTAATGCGCTCGGGCGATCGTATTTTGTGTAAAGCCTCAAACTCAGTGGGTTTAAACAAAGTAGTAGACGAGGTGGTTTCTTATCATGGAAAAGAGTAAATCCTGTCGATTTTGACTTTAATACTCAAAGAGTGGCAGAAAAGAATACTACTTTTTAAGTTTAAAATAAGCTTCCATTACCTGTCTTACTAAGGGTGCAGCCACCGAACCACCGCCACCACCAGAATGTTCAGCAAAAGCCACCACCACAATTTCTGGTTTATCAAAAGGGGCGTAAGCTCCAAACCAAGCGTGGGCTTTCCCTGGAGGGGCTTCGGCTGTACCACTTTTTCCTGCTCCTGGAGGAATATCAGGGGAGTTTAATCTTGAGCCTGTTCCTCCGTTGACTACGGCTCTAAGTCCTTGTTGAATAGTAGATAAGGTAGTGGGTTTGAGGTTTAGATTTACTCTTTGGGCTTGTTTAGTCTGATTATCTGTTTCTCGTAAATGAGGCTTGACTCGATATCCATTATTAGCGATCGCACTAAACATAACGGCTATTTGTAAAGGCGTAGCGGTGGTAAATCCTTGACCAATCGACATATTTACCGTATCGCCCACAGTCCAGCCCCAATTGTCAAAATTACGGCGTTTCCAGGCATCATCGGCAATCAGTCCCGCCGTTTCTCCTTGTAGTTCGATGCCTGTAAGTTTTCCTAAACCATAGGCTCTTGCCCATTTGATTAACTCTTCGCCACCAACTCCCTGTCCAATTTGACCATGAAAAGTATTACTACTCCAAGCCAAGGCAGATACATATCCTAATGGACCAAATCCTCTTTTATTCCATTCTCCAAATCTTGTCCCCCCGACAGATAAATAGGGATATGTACCTAAAATAGTATTGGGAGGATACTTTCCCGATTGCATTCCTGCTGTATCGGTAACTATTTTAAATGTAGAAGCAGGAGGAAAAGCCCGTAAAGCCATGTTGAGGAAAGGATTACCCTGCGCCTGTAATTCCTTCCAGGTATCGTTCGTCACCGAAGTAGAAAAAATATTAGGATCGAAGCTAGGATAACTCGCCATCGCCAACACTGCGCCATTATTAGGATCTAAAGCAACAATTGCGCCTTTTCTTGTTCCTAAAGCAGCTTCGGCAGCTTTCTGCACATCAGCATCAATAGTTAATTTAAGATCTTTGCCTGATTTGGCGGGATTTTCACCCAAATATCGAATAATGCGTCCTGCACCATCAACTTCTAGCTTTAATCCACCCCATTTACCCCTAAGTTCAGATTCATAGGCAGACTCTACGCCCATTTTGCCGATTACATCCCCAAGACGATAACCTTTGGATTTTCTTTGTTCTAATTGCTCTTGGTCTAATTCTCCTGTATAGCCGAGGATATGAGCAGCAAATTTTCCTTGGGGGTAATATCTTACTTTGCCAATATCTATTTCCACCCACTGAAACTGAGAATGGTATTCTTCTAGTGCCGTAATTTGCGCTGGAGTTAGATGACTAGCAATGGGAATTAAACTCGGATAGTTATATCCTGCGTCTTCTACTCTTTTTTGTAAATTTTGGGCATCAATGTTTAAGATTGCAGCAATAATATTGCGGTTTGCTACCCAGTTTTTTTGTTTGTATGCCTTGGGCCACAAATAAGCAGAATAAGATGAACGATTAGTGGCTAAAACTTTTCCTCGGCGATCTAGAATGCTTCCTCTAACTGGTGGTTTGGGAACAATACGAGTTCGATTTTGATCGGCTTTTAATTGGTTTAAATCTCCCCGCTGTATTTGTAAATAACTCAAACGCCAACCAATTCCTCCAAAAAGAATCAAACTAATGACCATAGCAAGAGGAATTGTTTGCAGTTGATTGCCTACACTACGATTGATTGGCTCTTGAGACTTGGTTTGAAACATATATTAGGTTATTTATTATCAGTCTTAAACTTTTAGAGACGTTTAATATTTTCCGCTCAAGATAAGTTTAGTTTGGCAGAGATACATTTAAGCAGTTGACTATATCTTTCAGTTTTCCCAATCTAGATCACAATCACATCATCAAGAAATTTGTTTCTTTGAGCCACTAATTTCATTTTTGTTTGGGTATCTTGGAAAAGTTTTCAAACCAACCTCGCTGCCAAAAGAAATAAATCAAAGAAGCCGCCGTAGCCAACATCAATAACCAACAAAGAGGATAGCCCCAATACCAGTCTAACTCTGGCATATTCCAGGGAGACTTATCAGGATTAAAGTTCATGCCATAGATACCGACGATAAAAGTTAGAGGAATGAAAATACTGGATATTACCGTTAATAGTTTCATAACTTCATTCATTTTATTGCTAATAGCAGACAGATAAATATCTGTCAAACTAGAGGCTAATTCACGGTATGTTTCAATAATGTCAATAATTTGTACGGCGTGGTCATAACAGTCTCTCAAAAAGATTAAGATCTCTGGATTTATAACGCTACTACCGTCTCTAATCAATTTATTTAAGGCATTTCTTTGAGGCCAAATTGCCCTACGTAAAGCTAATAGTTCTCTTTTTATTTGATATACTTTAGCCAAGCTTTGGTTACTAGGATTAAAAAGAACTTCGTCTTCTAGGTCTTCTATCTTTTCGCCATAAATTTCTAAAACGGGGAAAAAACCATCTATGATTGCATCCCAAAGAGCATAAGCTAGATAATCTGCCCCCATTGTGGTAATATTTCCTTTTTTAAATTTAATTCGCCTTCTGACTGGTCGAAAACAGTCTTTATCTGGTTTTTCCTGTACGGTTAGTACATAGTTTTTGCCCACTATTAAACTCACTTGTTCTAACCAAAAACCCTCTCCTGAAGTTTTTGGGATAACCATTTGAGTAATAATTACTAGCTGTTGCGGATAATCTTCAACCTTTGGTCTTTGGGGAACATTAACCACGTCTTCTAATACCAAAGGATGTAACCCAAATACCTTGCCTAATCTCTGCAAAATGTTTTCGCTACCAAAACCCTTGACATCAAGCCATGATACTGATTCTGTATCGAGATGTTGGGCGCAGGCTTCAGGAGTTAGATTGCTAATTCTTTCAACGCGATCTTTGCTATAGTCAATTAAAATTATCTCAGGTAACTCAGCATCATCTTCAATATTAAGCGTACCTGGCATACTGCCTGGCTGCTCATAAGCATAATCAAATAAATCTTCTTCCTCTTCTTCGGTTGTTCTAAGATTCTGGTTTACTTGATTTACGTAACTCATGAGAAGGTAAATGTCCGCTTAAAGATATTGATCAACGATTAGAGCAGGCTCCGCCCTAAACGGACGGAGTAATCTCTGATTTTATTATTACCTAAAAAAAATACCAGCGATCGCGATCGCTGGCTAAGTAAAATGTTGTTGTTGTTTAAGTCTGGAAAAATCTTGTGTTGCGCGTTCTCAAAAGAGGCAACTTTTAATTTTTGACTTAACTAAGAATTGTAACAGAAGATACGCTATATTTGTAAAAAAATAATAACTGTATTGTCTGTTACACCAATTTTACGCTAGTAGGTTATGAAATGATGTGATTTAGATCTTTCAATTAGAATTTATGTTTTTTGAGAAAGATATTTTTTGGCTACTTGAGGTTTACCCCAGATAACTGTTTCTTGTTTATAAATTACCATTCCAGGCTTTGCGCCCTTGGGTTTATAGACATATTTAGGTTTAGTGTAAGTTACCGGGACTTGTTCGCTTTCGCGAGCTTGACTGTAATAAGCTGCCAAATCGGCAGTAAACTGAAGATCTGCCTCACTGGGAACTATACCTGGATCTAAACGCAGCAATACATGACTACCAGGTATTTCTTGGGTATGAAACCAAAGATCATATTCTACGGCAGTACGGAAAGTTAAGATATCATTTTGACGATTATTACGTCCAATCCAAATTTCACATCCAGATGGAGCAGTATAGCGATAGGGTTGGGTATCTCGGTCTGCTTTTCTGTCATCTCCCTGACGCTCGACAGTAAGATAATTTTGTTGAATTAGCTCTTCTTTAATTTCTTCTAGAGCGTGGAGATTTTCCGAGCTACCAACTACTTGTTCTCCCTGTAGCTGATTTAAGGCTGTTTGTACCTGAGATAAATAATTAATTTCACTATCAACTTCTGCTAATAGAGGGACAACTGCCCCTTTGGCTCTTTTTAGCTTCTGGCTATTTTTATAGAGAGCCTGAGCATTCTGCACCGCGTTTTTTTCAGGATTAAGCTTAATTTTAACTGGCTTGCCTGTTTCAAAATCATTTAAAGTTATTGACTTCATGCCTGGCTGACATTGATGGAGATGCGCCATCAATAAATCTGCACAAAAGCGATCGCTATCCGCATCGGCAGACTGTTGTAAGCGTTGACGGAATTTATTGGCTTTGACGTTTAGCTTTTTAAGTAGATTAGTTAATTTTTGATTTAGCTGATGATGTAGTTGCTTAAACTGCTGTTGATTAACCTCATCGGTGTAGTAGCGATGAAGCAAAGTTTGCACTTGCTCCGCAGACTCAGTTTTATTCCAGCCCAACACTGTATAACCATTGGCTAGCCAGCCAGGATCGAACTGATTCCTATCTAAAACTATCAGCCATTTTTGCCAATAGCTAAATAACTCCTGCCAGTGTTCAGCTTCAAGAGTATCTGTATTTTGCTGAGGTGATAAGCCTGCTGCAATAACAATTTCCTCAGCAACTCTGGGGCTTAAACCACGATAAGACTTGAGTAATTGACTTTTAAGTTTACCAGGAATTAAGCTTACTCTCTCTTGCCAGCGTGCAAAAGATTCTTCTAGCTTGGGCGTAGTGCCAGTCAGGGCTGGGGGCATTTCGTAACCTTGACCAGTTTGAATTGGACGCACGCTAGATTGAGCAGCACTAATTTGACGAGCAGGAGTAATAATTTGTTGGTCGGCATCGGTAAGAATTACGTTGCTGTATTTGCCCATAATTTCTACGTATAAATGCCAAAGAGGTTCTTCTCCTGGGCGATTAGCAAACTGGAGATCTAAGACTCTTTCCCAGGGGGCGATCGCCTTAATATTAATCAAAGCTAAACCATTAAGCTGATGCCGTAGCTGATCGCTAAAGGTAAAAGTGTCCTTAACCCTGGGTGGGGGATCGCCGATATTAATTCTGGCTGCTTCAGGATGCCAGCAAATTGTGAGCCAAGGCTTGGCTTTGAGGGTGCGTAGAGCTAAAGAAATGGTAAAGCGATCGCGCTGATATATCTGCTCAATACGAGCAGGAATCCAGTCTCGATTAAGTTCATTGCAGCTTGCCATCAAGGTTGTGTAGTCAACTGGTTGCATAATAGTAAATATAATAAAAGTTTAAATAAATAATTAAATTACTGTAATTATGGCTACAAAGTGTTTAGATTGGTGCTAAAAGCTAAAGTTTCCTTAAATAACGTCGTCTATATGCCATTTTGCTTGTAAATCAAGGTTTTTAACTATAGTATTAAAACTATATTTTCTAAACTTGGCGATAAATCACCCTAAAAATCGCAATTCACAAATAATTATGGATATTCAATTAATTAATATTGGTTTTGGTAATATAGTTTCCGCTAATCGCATTATTGCTATTGTTAGCCCAGAGTCCGCACCTATCAAAAGGATTATTACCGAAGCTAGAGAGAAAAGCTTATTAATAGATGCAACTTATGGTCGCCGTACTCGCGCTGTCATTATTACAGATTCATCTCATGTAGTATTGTCCGCAATACAGCCTGAGACTGTGGCTCATCGATTTGTAGTTAATAAAGAATAAAATTCCAACTAGATTAGATTATCATCAATGTCAGCAGAACAGCCAGGTAAACTCATCGCGATCACAGGACCAAGTGGTGTAGGAAAGGGTACGATTGTCAGTTTACTATTGCAACGCCATCCTCAACTACGGGTGTCTGTTTCTGCTACTACTAGACAACCTCGTCCAGGAGAAACTGAAGGCGTAAATTATTATTTTCTGAGTCAAAAAGACTTTGAAACGGCAATTCTCAATCATGAACTTTTAGAATGGGCAGAATACGCAGGAAATTATTATGGCACGCCCAAAGCCCAGATATTAGAACAAATCGAGCAGGGAAACTACATCATTTTAGAAATAGAGTTGCGAGGAGCTAGAGCGATCGCCAATATGTTTCCTGATGCTCGCCGTATTTTTATTATGCCTCCTTCTATTGAGGAACTAGAACAGAGAATTAGAACTAGGGGCAAAAACTCAGAAGAGTCGATCGCCCAACGGTTAAAGATTGCTAGAGAAGAAATGGCAGCCAAAGATGAATTTGAAGTTCAAATTGTCAATGATGATTTAGAAAAGGCGATCGCTAAGTTGGAAAAAGCGATCTTTTCTGAAAATACTGAGTAAGCTGGCATTGGTGAATCAGGATATGATTTTTAAACATTTTACCAGAATCCTCGTTTTCCTGAAGGCATAATAGTCATCCAGTTTGTTTTAACTTCTTCTAGCTGTTCTTTAGTTAGATTAGTATTACTTAGGTTAGCACCACAGAGATTTGCTCCTTTAAGCTTAGTATCTTTAAAATTGACGTAGCTTAAATTTGCACCACGAAGATCTACATCTTCTAAATTAGCAGCATTAAACAGAGCGCGAGTTAGGTCAGCATTACGCAGCATAGCCTGACGCATATCACAACTTGTAAAGCTGGTTTTATTTAAATCTGCTCCCTGGAGGTTAACTCTGATTAATTTAGAATCATGAAACTTAGATTCGGATAAATCGGCTTTTTGTAGATCTTGCATGGTCATATCTTTTAAGCCAAAGTCTTTTCTACCAGAACTATAGGCTTTCAAAACCTCTTCGGCCGAGATTTTTGCAGGCTTAGGAGGATTTTTTGCAGCTTGACTAAGAGAAGCATGACTAGGACTAGTTTGAGCAGCATTTCTCGAATATCTGGAGGTAGAAGTTGTTCTGCCTGTCTGGCGGGACATTCTGCTGTCACCTCTAGAACTAGATGTATCCCCTCGAGAGTAGCCCATTCTCGACCGATTAGCAACAGGAGTACTAGGAGGCTCATTAGCAGTAGGAAAACTAAGCATACTGTCAGACAGGCTATCTACATGATTTTCAATATCTAGCACCTGTAATACTTCTTCGGCACTCTTATAACGGCTTTTCACCGCTACCTCTAGCATCTTGGTCAAAATTTCCGCAAAACTATCGCTGACATTAACATACTTAAACCAATCAATATCTCCAGTAATAGGATCGCAATCCATATTTTTGGGTGCTTTTCCCGTCATCAAATACATACAGGTAACACCAAGGGCATAGACATCGCTGGCATAGACAGGACGCATGGCTAACTGTTCAGGAGGAGCAAAGCCAGGAGTGCCGACTGCAAAAGCAGTAAATGCCGTTTGATTAGAACCTGCTGCACCAAGACTATTAACTTGATTTTTAACTACCCCAAAGTCAATTAAAACTAACTGATCGTCTATTTCGCGACGAATAATATTAGCAGGTTTGATATCTCGGTGAATAACTTTTTGAACGTGAATATCCCGCAGGATCACCAAAACTTCTTTGAGTACCTGTCTTGCCTTTGCCTCATTCAAAACGCCAATTTTTTTGACTTCCTGCTGAAGATTGTTGCCCTTAACAAACTCTTGAATTAAATAAAATTGATTGCGATCCTCAAAATAATCTAGCAGTCTAGGTATTTTAGGGTGATTACCAATTCTGCCTAATGTTCTGGCTTCTCTTTCAAATAATTCTCTTGCCATGGACAAGAAGTTAGGATTGTCTGTATTAGGACGTAGTTGCTTAATTACACATAATGGTTTTCCTGGAAGGGAGAGATCGGCAGCTAGAAAAGTTGCGCCAAAACCTCCTTTACCTAGACCTTTAACTAAGTGATAGCGACCATGTAGCAGCAATTTTGCTCCGCACGCTGCACAGAGTTTGGATTTGGGATGATTAACTGGTTTTGGACAGGATGGATTTAGGCAATAGCTCATTCAAAATACCTACAAGGCTCTGTCTGACAAATATGTTTTTTGAGAGAGCGGATTCGCTCAATAGCTAACTTCTTGGTTTAAAACAATTAGTTCCCAGCTATTTCCTCACCAGCATATCCTAAAATTTTTAAAATCAGTTGAGTTAAACAGTTTATTGGTAGTTAAAGGTGTAATACCAAATCAATAAATCTTGGCGACACATAAAAATAATCTGAGGGTAGGGTGGGCAATGCTCATCCTACGAGCGATCTGTTGCGTTTTTTTTATTTGGTATTGAAGGTAAAAGCATTAATTACTTACTCTGATTGTTATCTACAAATACAAACAATATCGTGTAATTTTTGATAATTATCAATTATGATTTTTACGGAAGATCATACTCCATAGCTTATCCTTCGTCTTTGGAGTCAATGCTCATATCCTTAACGTTTCTAGCAATTCTAGATAGCTCACTTTTTTCATTTAGAGATACACGAGAGGGTGAACCACTAATAATGCCTTCGTAGTTACGAAAAGATTCTTTAATAAAGGGAATTTCTGGCGCATCAGAGCTAATTATATATTCTCTAATACCTTTATCATGCCATGAACCGCGCATTTTAAAGACATTCATGGCTCTTGACATCTCACCGCGAATTTCTACATATTGTAAAAGAATAATCGTGTCGGTAATAGTAGAAATATGGGACTCGGTAATTGAATTAGCTCCCAAAAACTGATCGGTAGTGTTGGTAAAAAAGCCTGTAATCTCTTCTTGTTTGGCATAACCAGTAACACCAATGACAAACTGACGGAAGGCATTATTACTGACTCCCCTAGCTAACGCCGAAAGGGAATCGATCGCAATTCGAGCAGGCTTGAAATCAGTTATCTCTGACTTGATCATCTGTAGATGATCTTCTAAACCTGCTGATTCTGGATAACAACAAAGTAATTTAAGTAAGCCTTTACGCTCCATCTCTTCAAAATCTACTCCCCAAGAGGAGGCGTTACGAGATAGCTGCGCCCTAGATTCTTCATAGGCAAATAATACGGCTCTCTCTCCTTGACGACACCCCTCTTCTAAAAACTTGCTAACTAATAGGGTTTTGCCTGTCCCTGTTGCTCCCGTAGCCAAAATAATCGAATCTTTAAAAAAGCCACCGCCACACAGTTTATCGAGGGTTTTAACTCCTGAAGAACGTCGTACGTTTGAAGAACGTTGAGTAAGACGCATAGCCCCAAGGGGAAAGATATTGATCCCGTCATTGGTAATCGTAAAAGGATATTCTCCCTTCATGTGGGTAGTACCTCGCAGCTTGAGGATTTCAATGGTACGTCGCCGACGTTCTCCTTCTAAGACATTGCGGATAATAATTACATTGTCCGAAACAAATTCTTCGACTCCAAAACGGGCAACAGAGCCATATTCTTTAACTCTTTCAGTAGTTAGAATAGAAGTGACTTCTAGCTGCTTGAGACGGGCTACTAAACGAAAAATTTCTCGCCTTACTACTGAAGCTGCATCGTACTGTTGAAATACTGCTGTAACCGAGTCAATTGAGACTAGCTGCGCCTTATATTTACGTATTGCATACTGAATACGTTCGATCAATGCCGATAGGTCAAAATTTCCTACCACTTCCTGCCCTTCAGGATCGGGGGAAGCATCTAAGATAAATAATTTGCCTCGATCAATTAAGCTTTGTAAATCCCAGCCAAAACTATAGGCATTTTCAATAATATCTTTTGGGGATTCTTCAAAGGTAACAAAAACACCAGGACAATCAAAAAATTCAATTCCTAGATAAAGAAACTGAATGGCCAAGAGGGTTTTACCTGTACCAGATGTTCCACTAACTAAAGTTGTTCTACTGGCGGGCAAACCGCCATGGGTGATTTCGTCAAATCCTTCAATCATGGTGCGGATTTTGCGAACTCCTTTGGTAGATAGTTCTGTTGTTGGTTGATTAGGATTTGGTTCGTTCATCTAAGCTAAGAATGATGGTTCTTATTTGCTTATTTAAAGCAACTGCCGTTTAACTTTAGTCACGGCAGTATAATATCTTACATCCAATGCGATGAGTATAACGTTACATTTCTCGCTCACGGATTTCTTCATAGAGCAAATCTAAGCCAATCAGAACCTTTTCGCGATCGCTCAAATCGCCAATTATTTTACGAACAGGAGGCGGTAAAACCTTAGATAGGGTTGGAGTTGCCAAGATTTTGTCTTCTTCAGCTAACTGAGGACTCTTTAAGACATCAATCACTTTAAGAGCATAAACTCCTTGAAAATCTTTCTCTAAAATGTTCTTTAAAGTCTTCAAAGCTCTAACTGAGTTTGGTGTGTTTCCCGCTACGTATAGCTTGAGTACATAGGTTTTTCTAAATTGATCCATAATGTTGAATAATTTATGCGTTGAGATGAGGCGATATAGTCGTACGAAATTAGGTTAGGACACAAAAAGGCGAACGACCCTGCTGCTTTGCAAGCAGTAAAAGAGCGCGTGAGTGTTGGTTCGTAAGTAAAAAGTAGAAAGTATTAATTTAACAAAATATCAAACACCTTTATACGTAATGCTATGACTACAAAATTTTGCTTAATAGTTTTACATTGTTGTCTTGAATTTGAGCTTGAAGCAGGTTTTATTTCTAGTATCAATTAATCTTTGGCAGCATAGCAATTTACCGTTTATTCTACTGTAAACAATAATTCTAAGGAGAAGTCTTCTCCAGGAATAGAGCGACGATACATTTCGCACAAGTGAGCGGTAATATCAATTAGTGGCAAACGATAGTCAAGCAAAATGTCATCATTTCTGCCTTCTATCTGTAACTGATAAGAGAACTCATCAATCAGTTTCATGTGTATTTCAAGAATTTGCGAAGTAGAAATATCAGCAAAAAAAGCTCGATCGACAAACTCATCAATTAGCTTATTTATTTCTGAGTTTTCATTAAAGTATTCCAGCAGAATTTGACAGTAGTTTTGGCTTAATTTTTGGTTTAATTCTTCTTGCTCTTTTTTAGATAAATTACGGTAAAAAAGGCTGGATTGGCGTTTGTAATAAATCCCCAAATATCCCCCCAGTCTTGCTTGAATTTTTTCCGTTAGCCGACGCTGTTGTAATTTAAGCGAGGACGCTTTTTCTGTTTCTGGTTCATTTATAGTTTTGTGAATATTAAGATCGGGACTAGGAGCGAGGCTCAAAAATTTAGTAATAGCTAGATTAATATAAGTATTGATTTCTGCTAGCTGAGTTGGGTACAAATGTATCTCTGCTTGATGATAAATAATGCAGGTTTGGGTAATATCGTCAAAAAACTGGTTGCAATCATCTGCTAATTCAAGATTAGGACTAACAGGCTGTTCAGTCTCGACTATTACCATCGGCAGTAAAATTCTTGATTGCCATAACTGCTCTAAGGCTAAATTTGATTGACTATCTTTGACTAAAACAATGCAGTCAATCTGCTCTTGATTGTCAGTCAAAAAATCAACTAGATTACTACTTGAACTAAGATCTTTAACTTTAAAGCGATCGCTATTCAATTGCTCAATAACTAATTTAGCCAATTTTTGTTGGGTATAAAACAAACAAATATGCAGTTTGCTCCTAATCGAGTTTTCGGTTGAACAAAATTTGTCTTGATAATCTGACATTGTTGAGTAAATTCTACGTTATGGTTGCCAGAATTACATCTGAATCTGAAATAAAACAAGGCATTGCTATCAAGACAGCTAGAGCAGCCTATAGAAGCCTATGTGATATTCAGAGAACGCAACCACCATGAACTGACGATGTTTTAACGTCAATTAATATCTAATATTTATAAAAATTTAACATTTATTGTTCGACTTTGCGAATTGTAATAAAACATAATCTAAAGCAATAATGAACTGACTCACTAAAGGTAATAATATATATAGAGATATAGAGATAGCATCTTGCTAAATTAGACTGGCTAGATTGTGAGATAAAATCCCTTTTTAATTGAGCATAATGTCAACCGTTCCTTGCCTTGCAAAGGCGGAGTAATCTTTGAAGGTTGATCGAATCAATAGTTGCTGATAAGTCTAAAATTACTTTGCTAGAAAACGGTAGAATCTAGTCTGCTGTGACCGTTGGTTAACTTTTCTTCGGGAAGACAAAAAAACGAGAATTTATGTTTAGTCACGCTCTTACTCTGAACGATTTTGCCTATTCAATTCCCATCTGTCAACCAGAAGCAGATTTGGGGAGTATCTTAAATATTTTTAAGCATGGTAATTGCCAAATAATTGCAGTTCCTTTAGAAAACAATGCCTGGGGAACAATTAGCTCTCAAGATTTGCTATCGTTGATGGCTCAACTATGGCAGAGAGATTCTGTAGTCATGATTAGTCATCCGAGGAGTCAAGCTCATCAAGAAAATATTTCTGATCTAAAATACAAAAATTTTGATTATTTAATCAAGCCAGCGATCGCTTATCAAGGCAAGATTAAACTGCAAGAGTTTTTAAATAATTTAGAAAATGTTTCATTGAGCGATCGCCAATATTTAATAATTGATGAGTTGGGTAAGCTACAGGGAAGGCTAGAAACTTCACAAATACTCAAATATTTAGCATCAAACTTTGAGAGAACTATCGCTAATACGCCCCAGATTTTACCCCAGGCAAAGATTGCAGATTCTCATCATACTGATAAATTTTTGGACAATACTTCTGAGTGTTGGCTTAGCTTGGCAACTAAGGCATCCATTGTCGATTCAGTTGCCATACAGCTAGCAGATGGTGCATCAGCAACTACTGAGACATTGACATTAGTAGAGAAACTGCTGGGAACAGTTAGCCATGAACTAAAATCACCTTTAACTGGCATTGTTGGTTTATCTAGCCTGTTTAAAGATCAGCAACTAGGAAAACTTAATCAGCGTCAACTGCGTTACGCACAGTTAATTTATCATGGTGGACAAAAGCTGATGAGTATTGTCAATGACTTACTAGAATTAACCAGTTTAACTGTTGAGAAGTTTCAGCCCCATTTAGAAGCAATCGATCTGAGGCTTCTTTGTCGTCGGCTTTTTGAACAGGCGATGAGCAAATATAAATCAGCCAGCGCAGCAGAATCTAATTTTTTTCCAGAGGCACAATTAAAATTAGATATACAGCCTGAGGCAGAAAAGGCGATCGCCGACAAGATACATTTATCAACTATACTTTCTCATCTGATTTTGGAAACTCTCCAGTTTTGTGAACTAACCCATAGTGACTTGACCATTGAGGTCAAAAATTGGCAGGAATGCACGGCAATCATAGTTAGTAATGGTCTAATGAGTGATTTTGAGTTGGCATCATCCCCTGAAAATTCTGGTTCTCCTCAGCAAAGTTCTGGTCTAAATTTAGTTATTGCCCAATATTTGGCACGGATTGCTCAGCTAAAAATACAAAGTGACTATTCAGCAGATGGCTGTCAGCTTACTTTACTGCTACCTCAAGCCAAAACTGAGATTAGCAATCATTCTTCAGACATAGATTTAGCTTTTGATACTCAAGGCAAAGTCAAGAAAAATTTGACTGTACTTTGCCTTTATCCTGAACCAGAAATGGTCGATCCGATGATCGATAACTATAGTGGTTTGAATTTTAATCTGAAAAACTGGGCGGAACAAGATTGGACGAACATCAGTAAAAAGCATTATTATCAACATCGTATTATTGAAGCCGATGGTTTAGAGCAAGCACACACCTTAGCCCGTATTTGGAAGTTAGATGTGATTGTGCTAGATGGACATCAAATTGCCGATCCTCTTCAATATTGGCGATCGCTTCAAGCCTCTGAATATTTGGCTAGCCTACCCATAGTAACTTTAGACACTAGAACCACCGAAGCTGCCAACCAAATTGAAGGATTAAACGTTTATCCTTGTTTGGTTTCTGCCCAATGCCGCAGTATTGAAGATTTGATGCAGGTAATTCAAATTGCTACAGGGTTGGAACAATGAGCATTGAGCATTGAGCATTAAACAATAGACAATTTAGGTTTGGCTATGAAGAGTAAAAACAGTAATTTCTGGACGACTATTAATACGCAGCGGTAAACCCGTCATGCCCAGACCGCGATTAGTATACTCTAGAGTATCTTCAACCTGATTCAAACCAGCAAAATATTTTCTCCCACCATAAGGTAGTATCAAAGGATTGAGAAAAGGAATTCTAATTTGTCCTCCATGAGAATGTCCCGATAACTGGAGAGCAAATTTATGAGTTGCTGCACTTTTGGCGATGTAGTCTGGTTCGTGAACCAATAGTATGGCAGCACTATTATTGGGTACAAGCTTGATAACTCGATCTAAATCTGGTTTGCCCCAGTAAGGATCGTCAACTCCAGCAAAAATTAGTTTTTCTGTACCTCGCTCAATCACATAGACCTGATTGTCTAGGTTGGTTACATTACTGTTTGTCAAAGCTTGTTTTAGAATGTCGGTTGCACTTCCCTTGTGGTCGTGATTGCCCAAAACTGATAAAGTGCTTATCTGAGATACTAATTTACTTAATTTTTCCTCTAGTTCCTGACTGTTAAAATCATTATGTTTAGTGATAAAGTCTCCTGTAATGGCGATCGCGTCTGGCTTTTGTTGATTAACTAGTTTGATGATTCTATCTAATCTTTTTGCAGGCATAAAGCGATTGCTGTGAAGATCGCTAATCTGTACAATTTTAAACTCATTAAAAGCTGGACTTAAGTTAGGAATTGTGAGTTGAATTGGCACTACTTCAATCCAATTAGGCTCTATTTTTGAACCATAAATATAACAAGAGATAAATAACGCGATCGCAATTATAGTAAAGTTAACTAGCAATTTTTTTATGGTCTTAAATGGAAAATAATAACGCTTGGCTAACATATATAAGCAACTTTAAAAGATAGCGTTTGCTTTTCTATCTTAATCTTTGTTTACATGAAATACTTAAATCAACACGTAATTATTACGGGTGGCTCTAGCGGTATTGGTAAAGCTACGGCAAAGTTGTTAGCTCAACAGGGCGCAAATATTTCCCTAATTGCTCGCGATCGCCAAAAGCTAGTCACTGCTCAACGAGAAATAGCCACCTTAGCTGTAACTTCCCAGCAAGTGCTTATTTTTCCAGCCGATGTATCTAATTCGACTGCTATTAAAACCGCTATAGAAAATGCGATCGCTCAACAAGGAATACCAAAGATGCTGATTACTTCGGCGGGAATAACTCATCCTGGTTACTTCACTGAAATTCCCTTGGGAGTTTTTGAACGGATTATGGCGGTAAATTATTTTGGTTCTCTATACGCCATTAGAGCCGTTGTATCAGCTATGGAACAGCAGCAAAAGGGAAATTTGGTCTTAATATCATCTGGTGCAGGATTAATCGGTATTTATGGCTATACTGCTTACTGTCCTTCTAAGTTTGCCCTAAGAGGATTAGCAGAATCTCTTAGGGGCGAACTAAAGCCAAAGGGGATTAAAGTCACAATTGTATATCCCCCTGATACTGATACTCCTCAGTTAGAGGCAGAAAATAAAATAAAACCTGTCGAAACTAAAAAGATTACCGCTACAGCCAAAATTTTGACAGCCGATGCGGTAGCAAAACAGATTGTTCGAGGCGTGGAGAAAGGTAAATTTGCGATCGCGCCTGGAACAGAGTTAACGATTTTGAATCGATTTCATAGTCTTTTAAGCCCTATATTAAACTGGTATTTTGATAGTATAGTCAGGAGAATAAATAATTAAACCGAGCTATAAGCTCTAAGCTTTAAGCCAATTAAAAGTAGATTTGGACTACTTTTAATTGAAGACTCTTCATCTCAAAGAAATAGAAGAGGGGATTTTACCCAAGCTTAGAGCTAATGGCAAGCGAGCTTATAGCTAACAATATAGCGATCGCGATAATATGTCAGAAGCTATTTTCCCAGTAATTTAACTGCACCAATACCGCCAAAATATAGTCCTAGAACTGCACCAGCCAATAAAGATTGAGTTAGAGGATCGGTTGAAGGAGTTAAAACTGCTCCCATAACTACCGAGCCAAGCACTACATAACGCCAACCTGCAAACATTTGCGCCGCCGAAACAATGCCTAAAAAACCCAAAATTAACTGAATTACAGGAATTTGAAATGCTAACCCCGTACTAAATAGTAAAAGTAATACGAACTCGAAATATTTATCAATCGACCAAGATTGTTCAACTACATCGCCGCCATAGTTAATAAAGAAATTAAGCGCAGCAGGAATTAAAGCAATATAGGCAAAAAACAAACCTGCAAAAAACAAAATACTAGAGCCAAAAATTACAGGAGCGAGTAGACGACGTTCTTTCCTAGTCAATCCTGGCAAGACAAATTGGACAATCTGATAAAGAATAAACGGACTTGCCAGTACCATCCCGCTATAGCCAGCTACCTTAATAGATACAAAGAAAAACTCTCCTGGGGCTAGCTGCAAGAATTTTACACCCTGAGCAGGAACTTCCAAAATCCTCACTAAAGGTTTAACAAAAACAAAGCAGCCTAAAGCTGCGATCGCTACTGTAATCAGAGCATAGAAAATGCGCAAGCGTAGTTCTTCTAAATGATCGAACAGCGACATTTCTACTTCATCTGGAAGTTCATTTAAATATTTTTCTTTCTCTTGATCTTTGACAGAGGTTTCTAAGTCGGATGGTGACATAAATTGATAGGCAGAAATTAATCGTTCTCCAGATTGAGTAAAATCGCTAAACTTGTTTTAATAATTATATCTTTCGCCGATCCTGTTTTTTTTCTTTATACCAAGATGTACATAATGATTACTTTTATATTTAAATTTGAAAGCTAAAAAATTGAGCATATTCAATTTACTATTGATATTAGCTATAGTCTTAGCTTTCCCGTGAGAGATTTATTGAAATTCTGATGTTAAAGAGCGACTTACTTATCTATAGACGTAGTGGCGAAACAATCATACCTAAGAAGTTAGAAATTAATGGTCATAATTTAGGCATAGCAGAAGATATAATCAGTTGTTTTCAAGATTACATAGGTAAAACTCAAGGAGATTTAGATCGGCGACTTTTAGACCTAGAAGGCAACAGCCCTAATTATCGATTGATAAGAGGTCTAGCTCATATATTACGTAATACATTTTCTACTTTTGAAATTATCAGTCCTCTTGAGCCAACAATGCTTCGGCAAAGAGTTTTCTCACAAGCAGCTAAAACAGCAACTATACCTAATAATCGTAGCGATACTTTAGAAGCAATTTCCCTCTGTCTATCTAATGAATTGAAATATGCTGTATCTCGCGCTGAAATTGAAGCAGGATTATACGCAGACCTTCAAGAAAATCGTCTACTTACTCAGTTTGAAGCACCAATTCCTGAGTCATTGCTTCATCGTTACAATCTTTCTCAAGTACAGGGCATTTTTTACCATGCCAGCAATGTTGTTATCAATGCTCACCGCAATGATCCTGGAGAATACAAATTACTGTTTCGCTACATCAAATTATTTCAGTTAATGGCATACATAGAAGGAGATGCTGATACGGGATTTACTTTAACCATGGATGGACCCGCTAGTCTTTTTAAAGCAAGCACCAGATATGGTTTGGCTCTGGCAAAAATGATTCCTGCTTTGCTTCATGTAACAAAATGGAGTCTCCAGGCTAAACTACAAAATCGCGATCAATATTCTGGGAGTGTTAAAACAGGTAAGTTTAATTTAGCGAGCGATCGTTGTAATTTAATTTCTCACTATCCCCCAGGAAAACAATATGATAGTATGCTGGAGGCTTCTTTTGCTAAAAGTTGGGCGAAAACAAAAACTGAATGGCGATTAGAAAGAGAGGTCGATTTAATTCCTCTTCCAGGCAGCGTAATGATCCCTGACTTTCGTCTAACTCATCCAGACGGCAGAGAATTTCTTTTAGAAATTGTTGGTTACTGGAAACCAGAATATCTACAGAAAAAATTTTATCAGGTGCGTAGTGGTGACACTGAAAACCTAATTCTTGCTGTTTCTGAAAGATTAAATTTAGAAAAGGCAGGAGTTAAGTTTACTGATTTACCAAATAGGTTAATCTGGTTTAAAAATAAGCTACAGTCAAAAGCGGTATTAGAAGTATTAGAAAATTAGATTACGGTTGCAAACCTAAAGTCAAGAAAGCAGTTGCTTCACATCACGATACGATTTTTTCACGACTTGGCAATTTTACGAAGAAAAAAAAGCAAAAAGAAAGTAAGGTAAAAAATGAAATCCTAAAAATCAATTTGAGCGATGATTTGCTTGGTAGGAGTTCCGAAATCAATAGCTGAGTATCCAGAGCAATATAGAGAGCTATTTAAGCGCAAAAAAGGGTTTGAAATAGTCAGTCGCTGTCTTGATGAAGTTGTTCATGGGGGAAACCCCCAAGACCACACTTCATCGCTTTATCACAGGGTTAATACTGAGTCCTAACAAAACACTAGAAAGCATTTATCCAAAAGCTCTAAGCTATTTAATTGACTACGGCGTGGAACGCGCTTCGCGTGGAAACCTCTCCGTTTCCGCCTCACCTGCGTAGGAGCTTTCAACAAATAGAAGTTAGAGAATCAGTAGAAGAACTAAGGTTGTTGATGAAGCAGCAAAAGACTGGATTAGGATACGCCAAAGTCCAGAGTCTTTATCTTCTAATGTCTTGCGCCTAACGGCGCGCCCTCGACAGCGCGTTGTGGGTCTGTGACCCACAACGCGCTGTCTCGCAAGGGCAAGTCTTGCTTGTACGTCATACATAAAATCACCAACGCCGAATAGTACTATCTAATTTCTAGAGTTTGCCCACCGATTTGAGATGCGATCGCTTTAAATCAACAATTAAAAATATTAATAGATGTTTGCTTAAATCGCTAAAATAATCAAGTTCGACTAGATATAATACGGCAGGCTTAATTTTTATGGTAAAAGCGAAGATCGGCATCATTGGCGGTAGTGGTTTGTATAAAATGGACGCTCTAAAAGATGTTCACGAGATAAAATTATCTACTCCTTTTGGAGATCCTTCTGATGTCTTGATAGTTGGTGACTTAGAAGGCGCAACAGTAGCTTTTTTAGCTCGTCATGGGCGTGGTCATCATCTGCTTCCCTCAGAGCTACCTTTTCGTGCCAATATTCATGCTATGAAACAACTGGGAGTGGAATATATTATTTCGGCTTCTGCCGTTGGCTCATTAAAAGAAGAAGCTAAACCCTTAGATATGGTAATACCCGATCAGTTTATCGATCGCACCAAGAATCGCGAATCGACTTTTTTTGGCGAAGGTTTAGTAGCTCACATTGCTTTTGGCGATCCTGTTTGCCCTAATCTGGCTAGTGTCTTGGCTGATGCTGTGGAGTCTTTAGATTTATCTGAGTCCAATCTGCATCGCGGTGGCACTTATGTTTGTATGGAAGGCCCTGCATTTTCTACCAAAGCCGAATCTAATTTATATCGCAGTTGGGGAGCAACCGTGATTGGCATGACCAATTTGACTGAAGCTAAGTTAGCCAGAGAAGCAGAAATTGCCTATGCTACTCTTGCTTTAGTTACAGATTACGACTGCTGGCATAACGATCATGACAGCGTTACGGTGGAAATGATTATTGATAATTTACAGAAAAATGCGATTAACGCTCAATTAGTAATTAAAGAAATAGTCAAAAAATTGAACGCTAAACCGCCAGAATCAATGGCTCATTCAGCTTTAAAATATGCCATCTTAACTCCTCGCGATCAGATACCTGCTGCAACTAAAGAAAAATTGGCTTTGCTTACCAAAAAGTACTTTTAGGCTTTTAAAAATTATCTATTCAAAAAAATCTATGGCTACATTGCTCCATTGTTTCGATGAAAAACTACCATAATTGTCTTCAAAATTAATTTGAGATCGTACAGCAAATTCCAATTCTTTTGATAGATCAAGTCCAATCTAATTACGTCTTCAAAATTACGAATCTGCGATCGCCCGTTAACTTGCCATTCTCCCGTCATTCCTGGTTTAACATTTAGTCTTTGCCAGGCAGAAATTTGATATTTATCCGCTTCTTCTGGGGTTGGAGGACGAGTTCCAACTAAACTCATATCTCCCTTTAACACATTCCAAAATTGAGGCAATTCATCTAGGCTAGTACGGCGCAGAAATCTACCTACCTTGGTAATTCTAGGATCTAAATCATTTTTAAAAAAAGCTCCCTGGACTTGATTGGGAACTTTTGATTTCATCGCTTCGGCATCAGCACACATCGAGCGAAACTTCCAGATCTCGAATTTTCCTCCTAGCCAACCGCAACGAGTTTGACTAAAAAATATTGAACCTGGAGAATCAAGCTTGATGGCGATCGCGACTTTATTTGGTTCACTGTTGGCAATATAAATTTCTTTAATTAGTAGTACAATGCTCCACTTTTAAGCAACAATAAAGATATCAGTAAATATACTGTTGTTGTTTATAATAATGAGCAAAAAATATGACTTATAAATTTCTACTAACAATATTTTTAACTAGCCTAGGTTCGATCGGTGGGTTGGCATCAATAGCTGTCGCGCAAGAACGCCCTAAATGTTACCTAATCGACAATTCTGGACAACTGAAAGATTTAACTGATATCTGCAATGCTAGTCAGAAGCAATCGCCTAAGACAGAACCTGTTACCAATGAGGGTCAGAATATTATTAACAATAATAATATTAATATCGACTCCAAACCATTAGAATCAAAGCTTTCAGTAGATGATAATGTATATATTTTGGGAGAAAACAATCTTTCCATTAAGTCAAGCTTTGCCGATAGCTCTTACTATGGTGGTAACGAAATAGGTACAGACTATACAGCATATATAAGACGTTACAAAGTTCCTCCTACTTCGATAGTCCGTGAGGCACTTAGAGAGCAGGTATTTCAATTTGGTACTTATCCAAATAGTATTACTTCAATTCTCAGACAAGGAAGAGGCAGAATTCCTTTTATTATCTATCGCTATCAAATCTAATTTCGTTGAAACCAATACCCGAATTTAACGAATTAACTCACTTAAATTATAGATAGAACCTACCATTTCATACTAATAGGACTTACGCAAGAAGTATTTTCAGTGAAGGATTTTTGAGTTGTTAACTCTTCACCGTCCTAAAAGGGTCGGTGAAGAGTTAATTTCTTGGCGTTATCACGCTTGTTGTCTTCTGACTAGCTCTATTTTGAATAAGAAATTTTTGTTTAGTACCGTATCATCAAATATGAGGTATCCCAACTCAGTAGTTACTAGTTGTGATTTGATATTATTCCAAATTAGTCTCGGTGTGATTTTTTCTCCTTTAAGGAAACGGTTAATTTGATCGTGGCTAAACTTATTGCTATATATGCGAAAATGCGCTTTTGTCTCTCATCCCTCAAAATCTATTCCCACTCAATTGTCCCTGGAGGTTTGGAGGTAATATCGTAAACCACGCGATTTACTCCTTTTACCTCGTTAACAATTCGATTAGAAATAGTTTCTAATAAATCATAAGGCACTCTTGACCAATCTGCGGTCATGCCGTCTTCACTGGTAATAAAGCGCAGCACAATTGGATGAGCATAGGTGCGTTTATCTCCCATTACTCCCACGCTGCGAATTGGCAATAGCACCGCAAAGGCTTGCCAGTAGTCATGGTACATACCCTGTTTACTAATTTCATCGCGAACAATAAAATCAGCATCCCGCAAAATATTTAATCTTTGGGCGGTAACTTCTCCGACAATCCGAATTGCTAAACCTGGTCCTGGAAAGGGATGACGATGCACAATTTCTTCTGGCAGACCAATAGCACGGGCAACATTACGCACCTCGTCTTTAAATAGCTTGCGTAAAGGTTCAACTAATTTAAAGCGCAGATCCTTGGGTAAACCACCGACATTATGATGGCTTTTAATTTTAACTGCTACTCTTTCCCCTGTTTTAGGGTCAACGTTAGTATCAGCCGACTCAATCACATCAGGATAAAGAGTTCCCTGTGCCAAATAATCAAAAGGTCCTAATTTTTTTGACTCTTCCTCAAAAACTTTGATAAACTCATGTCCAATACGACGACGCTTAAGTTCGGGATCGCTTACACCCTCTACCTGTTTCAAAAAGCGATCGCGAGCCATCACATATTCTACAGGAATCAAAAACTTATTTTTAAATATTTCTACCAGCCTTTCTGGTTCACCTTTACGCATGAACCCCTGATCAATAAACATACAGGTTAGCTGGTCGCCAATGGCTCTATGAAGCAGAAAAGCCAAGGTAGAAGAATCAACTCCCCCAGAAAGAGCCAATAAAACTCGTTTATTACCTACTTTTGCCCGAATATCTCGAATCGACTCCTCAACAAAGGCTTCTGTTGTCCAGGTTGGTTCACATTCGCAGACATGGTAAACAAAATTACGAATCAAAGCGATCCCACCATTTGAATGCACTACTTCAGGGTGAAACTGTACGCCGAAAAGCTTTTTCTCAGGATTGGAAATTGCAGCACAGGGAGTATTCTTGGTATATGCCAAAATGGAAAACCCTTCTGGAAGCTTAATGCAGGAGTCGCCATGACTCATCCACATGGTAGCTCCTGACTCAACATTAGTTAGCAGGTCTGTAGGATCTTGTATAAACAGTGGGGCTTTACCATATTCGCCTAATTTAACTTTTTCTACCGTACCGCCCAGTTGCTTTACCATTAGCTGCATTCCGTAGCATACACCAAGAATAGGAATATCTAAATTCCAAATTTCGGAGTCGCATTTAGGAGCATGATCGTCGTATACAGAATTGGGGCCACCAGAAAGAATGATTCCTTGAGGATTTATGTCGCGAAGCTGATCGGCAGTAGTTCGATAAGATAAAACTTCTGAATACACCTGAGTTTCTCGTATTCTACGAGCAATCAATTCAGAGTATTGAGAACCAAAATCTATAATGATTATTTTCTGGCGATTAGTCTGATTTATCAGAGACTTAGGAGATAAAGTCTCATTGCTAGGGGAGATTGATTCTGTCTGGATAGTCACTATACTCTAGTAAAGTCTGTGTAGGTAATGGTGATGTAGGTAATTAAGTAACAAAGTGTGAATAATTATCGGCTTTTACGCCATTTTTGTATCTGAAGAGTTACGATCCAACAGGGTCATGCTCTATATATAAAGTGCTATAAATATTCTTAACAGGTTAACATAGATTGGGCAGCAAAAGGAGAGCATTTTGGCTTTTTTTGATGATGTTTCTCTGGCGATCGAATAATACTGAGCCAACGCAAAGTTTCTTTTCAGTATACTTGCGAATATATGCCTGAGATTTTAGGTCGATCGCCTGAGTGAGTTGTTCATAAACTAGATCGCTCCAGCTAAAATCTTGTTCATTGCCTGAGTCTAATTCCCGCAGCAGGTTCAAAGCAGATTCGGTGGTAGAACAGTCAAGAATTTTAATCGCTTCAGCCTGAGGTAAACCCAGCTTGGCACAATAAGCGGTTAAGATCTCTAGTCTGCCATCGGCAAGATGATTATGGGTGTGAAAAATGCCTCCAGCTAACTTGATCAGCTTACCGTGATAACCAAATAGCAAAATTGACTTTACTTCTGCGAAGCCTGCGGTAACTAACATTGAACCCAGCCAGTTGGCGGTTTTGATAATTCTTTGGGGATCTATGCCCGCTCTTTGCGCCAGATCGATACCGTTTTCACCAATACAAAAGACTAAAGAATCATACAAAGCTGCCTTTTCTTTTATTTGAGTCTGATATTCTTCTAGCTGACTAGGGGCTATTAATGGCTGAACAATTCCTGTTGTCCCTAACAAAGATAATCCTGCTACTACTCCAAAGGCTTCATTAGATGTGCGTTTAGCTAATCTTTGTCCTTCGGGCATAATAATAGTTATTTCAATGCTTTCATTACTTTGAAGCAAGGGTTTGAGATTTTCTATAATTAATTCTTGGGCATAACTATAAATTGCTGCTTGATTCTCACCATAACGACCAATACCTTCACCTCCTTTGATGGTGATTTGCTCTGAATCAGAATTATTCAAGCTCACCTTTGCCCAGATAGGGGTATTACGAGTTAAATCCAGGTGATCTCCAGGATCGCTGCGGCTAATGGCGATCGCTGTATATTGATCAACTTTTGCCACCTGTTCAATGGCTATATCTACTATTTGGGCTGGTTTAATTAAATTTACTTTGACCGTAGCTTGCGGTGATTGTTGATGGAGATGGCGTAAAGCTGCGATCGCGCTAGCACAGGCAAAAACAGGTAAAGTATATCCAGTAGACATTTTTAGTCAAGTTAAAGGTCAGTTAGGGACGAATGATCGTTCGCCCGTACAGAAATCAGTAATATTAACTTTCTTTATTATTAATTGCTCATTGATAATTGTTCATTGTCAAGCTTAGATTCTACAGCTTGATTGCGTCCCAATTCTTTGGCCTTATACAAATTTTGGTCGGCAGCAGCAATCAAATCCTCGGATTCATATTTTTTGCTGGGCTTACTGCTTACCATTCCCACAGATATTGTTACATAGAGATTTACGGGGGAATTGATATGAGGAATTTTAAGAGTCTCTATGTGGTCAAATATCTCCTGGGCTACGTGCTTTGCCCCTTTTAGATCGGTATTGGGTAAAATAACAGCAAACTCCTCTCCGCCATAACGAGCTACTAAGTCCCCAGGACGCTTAACAGTGTTATTAATTGCTTGGGCAATTTTATAAAGGCAAAGATCCCCTGCTTGATGTCCATAAGCATCATTGTAAAGTTTAAAGTGATCGACATCACACATGATGAGAGACAAACAATTTTTTTCTCTAGCCAGCCTCTTCCATTCAACAGCTAAATATTGATCGAATCGACGACGATTGGCAACTTCTGTTAAGCAATCTATTACGGCTAGTTGCTTTAACCCCTGATTGACTTGTTCCAATTCTTGATAAAGTTTTGATTGTCTGATAGCAATACCCAGCTGTATTACTATACGTTTGATAAAATCAAGTTCTGTTGGCTGCCAATATCTAGGAATAGATTCTTGTTCAATACAAAATAAACCCCAAAGTTGCTGATGAGAAATAATCGGTACTATTAATTGAGAACAAATAACACTACCTAAATCTGGGTCATCACTATTAATTATTTTTATTAAAGAAAAGTCATCTAGAGCGATAATATTTCCTGACAATAAATGTTTCCAGTATTGTTTTACTTTTTTTATTGGTAATTTCGCAACTTCACAAGCAGCATAATCAGATTTGGAATCTAATAAATCTGAATCAAAAGCTAAGGTTAACTGTCGATTATCAATTATCTTACAGATCTTGCTTTTTAATAACTGTAACTACAGGAATTTTGCTACTCTTAATCGCCTGGATTATTTTCAAAGCTTCTGCATCATGACTTTTGTGAGCTTTTAATTTTAATAAAACAATGTCTGGGCAATGTAGGTCTAAAAAATAGATTCCATCCCTTAAATTATAAAATTTAACTAGCTTAACATCATAAGATTTTATTTGAGATAAGGCAGATTCTACCTGCCGATCGTCAAAGCGATCGTTATCTATTAATAAAACTTCGATAGTTGAACCAGTAGCTTTCACAACAGCATTTATAGCTTTTGTTTATATTGATACTGTACAATAATAATCTATTGATATAAGTATTGGTTGCACGTTGGTAAATTAGATTACATTAAATTACAAAATTTATAGTTTAATTGCTTGTCAAAATTTCAGTTGGAAATCTCTACAGAAAGCTTTTTTTTAGTTAGAGATTATTCCGCCACTGCATAACGGAATAATCTCTAACCGTTGGTCAACTAGTTCTTAACCTGCAATCTTAGCTAAGGTTTGTTGGAGTCGGGTTTTGTCTACCCCTAATTGATTGAGTAGTAACCAAGTTTGAGTGAGATCTGGACCATGTAATTCGCCTGTTAAACTTGCCCGTAGCGATCGCATTACTAAGCCTTTTTTGACTTTTTGGCTTTTGGTAACTTGCTTGATTAAAGCTTGAGCATCATCTTCGGTCATACTGTCAGTGTTGCTTACTCCTGAGACAATTTCACTAAGTACTGCTGTCACCCCTTCTTGCTGGAGTAGATCCATTGCTTCAGTAGTATATTCAACTGAGTCAACAAAAAAGACGCTGGTTTCTTTAATTACATCAGTTAAACGATTAAGAGTGGGTGCAGTTAATGCCGTCAGCTTTTCTAACCAACCCCGATCCATTTTATCTACAGCATATCCTTCTTCTTGCCAATAGGGAATCAGCAAATCAGTTAACTTGTCAGCAGGCATTTGATGAAGATACTGACTATTGAGCCAATCTAATTTATCCCAGTCAAACTTTGCTCCTGCCTTGTTAACTCGCTCTAAATCAAATTCTTTGGCTGCTTCTTCTAAAGTAAAAATCTCTTGAGTAGAGTCGGGGAAAGTCCACCCCAATAAAGTCATGTAGTTAACCAATGCTTCGGGCAAAAAGCCCATTTTCCGAAAATCATCAATTGAAGTTACGCCATCACGTTTAGACAGCTTGCGTCCTTCTTCATTGAGAATCAAAGGAGTATGGGCAAAGATCGGAATTTCTCCAGCCAATGCTTCATAAAGCAAAATTTGTTTGGCGGTGTTGGCAATATGATCTTCTCCCCGAATAACGTGGGAGATGTTCATATCTATATCATCGACCACTACTGCCAGATTATACAAAGCCTGTCCATAAGGCTCGTCATTCTCTGCTGTGCGGGCAATTACCATATCGCCTCCCAAATCGCTACCCTGCCAAGTAACGGTATCTCTAATCACATCTTTCCAGGCAATAGTGCGCTCGCCGTCTATTTTGAAACGAATCACAGGCTTGCGTCCTTCTGCCTCAAATGCCTGCTTTGCTTCAGAGGTTAGGTTGCGGTGACGATTATCATAACCAGGGGCTTGTCCCTTGGCTTGTTGAGTTTCGCGTATTTCGTCTAATTCTTCAGGGCTACAGTAGCAAGGATAGGCTAAACCTTTATCTAGTAAAGTCTGTACTGCTTGTTGATACTGATCCAAACGTTGGGTTTGGAAAAATGGTCCTTCATCCCAATTTAAGCCTAGCCATTCTAATCCTGATTTAATATTTTCCGTATATTCAGGGCGCGATCGCGCTGCATCTGTATCTTCTACCCGTAAAACAAATACACCTTGATGACGATGGGCAAACAGCCAATTAAACACTGCTGTCCGCGCTGTGCCAATATGTAAATTACCTGTTGGTGAAGGAGCAATCCTTACTCTAACACTCACAAAATACCTCTTGCTTGAAATTAATTTTTTATTTGCGTGTAGTCTTTTATCAAAGAGCTTGTAGTTCGTAGTCTGTCGTTTGTAGTCGTAATAAACTACCTATTACCTACTAACTACTAACGACGAACTTTTTTATTGTAGCTAGATTAAGCAACATCTCTACTAATAAAAATGACTAATTCGAGAACTTAAATTTCAACTTCAGCAGGGAGATTAGTTATCAGCAGCTAGTTAAAAAATAAAATAACTGTTTGCAATAGCCCCACAATAAATCCTAATACGCCCCCCAAGTTAACAATAGCCTGAAGTTCGTTTTTTACAATACCCTGGACTGCGGTTTCTAATTCTTCAGGGGTGGTGGCACTAATCCGCTCAATAATTACCCGATCGATTGAGAGAATGGGTATAGCTTGAGTAACAAGCTTTTCTAAATCTTTTTCTAGGTAACGTTCTAGAACTAAAGCTAATTCTTGGCTAATTATTTCTAAGGAATCATTGACCGTAGGAGAAGATTGAAGACGCTTAAGGATCAACGCAGCTAAGTTTTCCCATTCTACAGAGTCGCCCAGACGAACTATTACATCGCCGCCTTCTTCTCTAATGTAATTGCGCACTGCTTCTTGTACAGTTTTACGAAGTTGTCTAACCGTAGAGACGGGTAAATTTTGCAGGGAAAGATTCCTCAGCCAGTTTTTGATGCGATCGCGAATTTGTAGTGAGTAAGTTAATTCTTCAAGCCTAGCATTACTTATTTCTGGTTCATCCAGGCAAAAAGAACGAAGCCGTATCAAACTATTGCGTAAACCAAATAAATTAGCAACTACCCAATATGTACCGCTAGTTTTTTCGCGAAAACCTTCATCAATAATCTTGATGTTGCGATCGCTTAGAAAATCAATCATTGCTCGGCGAATAGTATCAGCAGGTAGTACCGAGCCGAGTAACCAGTCAGAAAATTTCTTTGCCTGATCGTCTTTTAACTGAAAATTAAGCAGTATTTGCTCAAAAATCTGATTGGTTTGAGCTTCTAAGAAATCGTCTTTTCTGGCTAATACCTTTAAAAGTCGAGGTAAAGATTGACTGAATAAGTCGTGGAGAATGTTAGCCAAAATTTTAGCCGTCTTCTGCTCTCGATCCGATCTAACCTGGTCAAGTGCCAGTTTTAAAAGCCATAATATTGCTTCTTCAATACGTTCAGTTGCCAAAAGCCGTTGAGCTAGCTTTTGAAGTTCCCCTGGAGTGAGTAACGAACCCATAATCGTATCAGAGACTTTCTGAGCTAAACGCTCTTGATTACTAGGAATCAGCCCAGGTGTAAAAGGTAGCTTGCGTTTGCCAACATAAATAGCCTTATAGGGGCGAAAAAGCATTTTGATAGCTATATCGTTGGTGAAATAGCCAATAATGCTTCCAGCTATGGGGGGAACAAAAAATATCCAGAGATTCGCTAGTGCCAAAGCAATATATTGAATCAGTAATAAAGTTTAAACAGCAAAAGTTAATTCTATATCCTATTCTATTTCCTTAGCACTAATATCCCCATCATGTCTCCCATCAGCGGATAATGAATTGCCTGCTCAAAACCCGCTAGTTTAGACATTTCAACCTGTTTTGCACCGTCAGGAAATCGCTCAATACTAGGATTTAAATAGGCATATTCTTTTTTCATGCCCATGTTCTCAGCAGTAGGCACAACAATAGTCGCTAAATACCACTGCTGAAAATTCTGCATCCAGCCTTGACTAGGACGATGAAAATCTAACACGGCTGCCTTTGCTCCTGGCTTGAGGACACGGTATAGCTCCTGTAGGCAGCGAGGAATATTGGTTACATTACGCAAACCATAGCCCATTGTGGCGCAGTCAAACTGATTGTCGGCAAAGGGCAAATCCAAAGCATCTCCTTCTAGCCATTCCATCGGCACGGTAGGGCATTTAACCATCTGTCGCGATCGCGCGATCGCCAGTTGCTCAGTAGCAAAATCTAATCCTGTGACCTTACCAGTTGTTCCTACTTTTTTTGCCAACAATAAAGCTAAATCTCCGCTACCACAGCAAATATCTAGAGCCTGATCTCCTGGCTTTGCCTCACTCCATTTTACCGCCATTAGCTTCCAAATTCGATGCTGTCCAAAGCTAAGGCGATCGTTCAGGCGATCGTATACAGGAGCAATACGCTCAAAAATCTCCTTAATCTCGTCTGCTGTTGGGGAATGGGTTTTGGTCATTAATCTGTCGGCATCTTGTTTCTATAAATCATATAACATTGCTCTGAAGCGAAATATCAAACCCAAAAAATCTTATTAATCTATAAAGCGTTGGTGAACGTAACTGTCTCACTATTAGCTATTAGCAGTCACCAACGCCTACTCTTGTAAGCAACTTGTTATAAAGATTCTAAAGGTTCAGGAATAATGTTAGAAGGTGCTTCAAATTTTCCAGTTGCTACGTACTCTAATCTTAGTTTTAGCCAGGTAGATAGTTGTTCATTAGTAGTAACTACGGCTACTGAGGGTTGGGGAATCTTTGCCTTAACGTTCGCCATTTCAGGTGCTTCTAAAAAAGCAGGCTGCTTAATTAACCAAAAATCAATTTCTTTGTTTCTTTCTTGGTAATTACGAATTCTCTCTTCAATTACCTCTGCAAAAGGTTCTTCTTCTAATAAAAACTTTTGGCTAGCCGCAACGTAATAATAGATAGTCATGATTAATTTATTTGCTGGAGTTTAAATTGCTGATTAAAACTTATTTCTGATATCTAGCGATCGCTATTTTATGGTTTATTTGGTGTCGATTAAGACGATAAAGCTAATAATAAATAATTTTTCCATAAATTAGGATACATAAGTCATTTTATTTACTCACTTAACAGCAATACCTCGATACATATAGCCGATTACTTTAGGCAATTTGGGTGCATAAAACTGTTTGACAGTTAGGTCATTAAACTTTTGCCGAACAATATGTTCGATCTGGCGATTAAGATGACAACCATCGGCGATCGCCTTTTGAATTGGAGTAAGACGATTTTGCCAAGCTTGAATTTTCGGATCTTGGCTTAAACCGTGTTCAATAAAGAAAAATTTTCCGCCTGGCTTGAGTAAACGATAAACTTCGGCGATCGCTTTATCTGCTTGAGGAATACTGCATAAAGTCCAGGTACACACCACCGAATCAAAGCTAGCATTGGCCATAGGTAGACTTTCACCGTCTAGTACCTTATGATCTACAGAGATGTTAGAAGCAGCAATACGCGATCGCGCTAGCTTTTGCATTCCCGCATTGGGATCGATAGTGGTAATTTTGGTCACACTGTCTGGATAGTGTGGCAAATTCAAGCCCGTACCAAAACCAATTTCTAGAATCTCTCCTGACACATCTGCTAAAAGCTGCTGGCGATATTCCCCAAGAGTCGAATCAGACATAGCAAAGTCGATACAGTAAGGAATAATTAAATTAGAATAAAATCCCATTATTTTAAGCTTTTGAGCCAAATATTAGTAAGTGTTTCTGCTTTAAAGTAAATTTTGCTTGAATTATCTCAAGTCAACTTTATTAGAAAATAATAATTATTTTTAGGATCAAAATAAAATGCAGTTTCAAGAAATAATTACCAAGTTAGGTCAAGTAGCCAAAAACAATAGTTTAAATCATAATCAGTTGAATCCTCAAATCACAGGGATTGCCGCTATAGATGAAGCTACTGCTGGTGCTTTAAGCTATGTGGAAGGGGGAAAATTTGCAAAGATGATCGCCGAAACTAAAGCTGATGTCTTAATTTTACCTCTAGATGAAACCTGTCAAACTCAAGCATCAGCTAAGGGCATTGCCTGGATTGCTACTGCTCAACCAAGATTATTGTTTGCTCAGGCGATCGCTCTATTCTATCAACCTTTTAAACCCTCTCCTAGTATTCATTCTACCGCAGTTATAGATCTTAATACTAAGATAGGACAAGATGTCTATATTGGGGCAAACGTGGTGATCTACTCAGGAGTAACTATTGGCGATCGCACCTGCATTCATCCTAATGTTGTAATTTATCCTAATGTAAATATTGGCAGCAATACAACTCTACACGCTAACTGTACCATTCACGAACGAACCAGTATAGGCTCTGGTTGTGTAATTCATAGCGGTGCAGCCATAGGTTCAGAAGGCTTTGGTTTTGTACCCACTTCTACAGGCTGGTACAAGATGGAACAGTCTGGCTGCACTATCTTAGAAGACGGCGTAGAAGTTGGCTGCAACAGCGCGATAGATCGCCCTGCGGTGGGAGAAACTAGAATTGAACGTAATACTAAAATAGATAATCTAGTGCAAATTGGTCATGGCTGTAAAATTGGACGCAACTGCGCCTTTGCATCTCAGGTAGGATTAGCGGGTGGGGCAATTATTGGTAACGGCGTAATGCTAGGGGGACAGGTAGGCGTAGCCAACCAAGTAACCGTAGGCGATCGCGTAATTGCTACAGGAAAAACAGGTATTACGGGCAACGTAGCACCAGGGGAAATGATTTCGGGGATGCCCTATCTGCCTAGCAAACTATATCGTAAGCTGTTTGTAATGTATAAGCGACTGCCTGAAATGTATCAGATGTATAAACAGTTGAAGCAGCACGCGAAGAAACTACCCTAAACTATCTTGAAAAGATAAGTGCGATCGCCATTGCTCAAATTACTGATAATCTTAACCGCATATCCCACAGATAACTTAGGTAGTCGTATTTATAATTGCTATTTCTTATCGGCTAAGGAAATTGCAGGAATTTGAATTGACTTGGACTCGTCTGCATCAGAATCTAAGGCGATCGCTTCAGAATCCCATAGCCACCAATGTTTTACGTAAAGAATTTGTCGTAATGGAGACTTAATGGCGATCAAAAACAATCCTATTGATATTAAGCACCATACTGCTGGCCATTCATTAAGATTATCGGTTAACATTCTCGCAGCTAAAGGTCCAACAATAAGATGATAAACCGTAAATTTCCAAGAACCATAGATTAAAGGAGCAACAAAAACTGGGATATAGTATCCTAAAGTCAGCCATTTTAATCCATTCATCGGCACGTTCCAGGCTATGTGCCAATTTCCAGAAACCGAGCAAAGTTTACTGCCACACAGAGGTTCGTATCCGATTGTACAAGTTCCAGCCCAGGCAAATGGATACAGTTTGACTAACATCAAAATTGCACCTATAAAACACAAACTATAAATTAATGGTGTAATCTTTTGTCTGGCTTTCTCTGGAATAAAATGCAGTGATACCGCACTGATAAAAAACGGCTGAAAAATAATATGTAATACTCCAAATAAAGTAAGAAGCTGATTCAAAGGCAAATCTGGCTGATCGATTACTCTATAGGTAAATGCCTGGAGTAACTCCATTAATGAAAAATAACCAAGAGGAATCCATAATGCTTTTTTTTCACCCTTCCAAGCAACATAGGCTGTACTAGTAAGACCGATTGTGGCTAGGGTTGCTGAGGCTTCTCCACTCCAACACATAATTTAGTTATCTCTCTAATTTTTTTATTTGCAAATTATCTTTTGTATTTTAACTATCTGCATCCTAACTAGGTGAATACCAGTATAAACAATTATTGAAGAGTCAAGTTTCTAATGTTTTTTGTTTGAGCTGACTGATATCAGTTCTGTTTTTGACTAAGTTATATTTTGCTGGTATTAGCTATAAAAATAGCCAAAAAAAAAGCTCTCCAGCGCTGGAGAGCTTTTTTTCAATTAATCAATTACAGAACTGTAATCAGGGTCAATTTAACCGTTGATAGCAGGAGCAGTTAGTGCTACAGGAGCAATATCGCCACTGGCTAAGTCAAGCGGGAAGTTGTGAGCGTTACGTTCGTGCATGACCTCAAAACCTAGGTTGGCTCGGTTCAAGATGTCTGCCCATGTGTTGACTACACGACCTTGTGAATCCATTACCGACTGGTTGAAGTTAAATCCATTCAGGTTGAACGCCATGGTGGATATTCCCATTGCTGTGAACCAGATGCCGATTACTGGCCATGCTCCTAAGAAGAAGTGCAAGGCACGTGAGTTGTTGAAACTTGCGTACTGGAAGATTAGACGACCGAAGTAGCCGTGGGCTGCGACGATGTTGTATGTTTCTTCTTCTTGTCCGAATTTGTAGCCGTAGTTTTGTGATTCGCTTTCGGTTGTTTCACGTACCAAGGATGATGTTACCAACGAACCGTGCATGGCAGAGAATAATGCTCCACCGAATACTCCTGCTACTCCTAACATGTGGAACGGGTGCATCAGGATGTTGTGTTCTGCTTGGAAGACTAACATGAAGTTGAATGTTCCAGAGATACCCAGCGGCATACCATCAGAGAATGAACCTTGTCCTAGGGGATAGATTAGAAATACTGCTGTGGCTGCTGATACTGGTGCTGAGTAGGCTACACATATCCAAGGACGCATTCCTAATCTGAATGATAGTTCCCACTGACGACCCAGGTATGAGAATACGCCGATCAGGAAGTGAAAGATTATCAGTTGGTATGGTCCACCGTTATATAACCATTCGTCAAGTGATGCTGCTTCCCAAATTGGGTAGAAGTGAAGACCAATTGCATTGGAGCTAGGTACTACTGCACCTGAGATGATGTTGTTTCCGTATAGTAGCGAACCTGCTACAGGTTCACGGATGCCGTCGATGTCTACAGGGGGTGCTGCGACGAAGGCGATTAGGAAACAGGTTGTTGCTGCTAGGAGTGTCGGGATCATTAGGACTCCAAACCAACCGACATAGATGCGGTTGTTGGTGCTGGTGATCCACTGACAGAAGTTCTCCCAAGCTCCGCGTGTTTCGCGTTGTTGTAAGGTAGTTGTCATGTGTTAGATAATTGCTTTATTTGTTTGTCGAGGTTCTTTTGAACTGACACTAATCAGTATAGAACACTTTTGAGTTTTGTAAACTATTTTAATAAAATATTATCTTATATAAAGAATAAGCTATCTTTATCTTTTATATATGAACTCTGAAATAACTTACAGTCCCGCATATACGATAGTCCCTACATACGAGTGCTTCAATAGATGTAGTTACTGTAATTTTCGAGTTGATCTAGGGACAGAAGGTTTTTTCTCTTTAGAAAATATTGCTAAACAGCTACAAAGCTTAGAGAAAGATTTGGTGATAGAGATACTGGTTGTCAGCGGAGAAGTCCCTTTACTATCGCCAAATAGAGCAACTTGGTTTGCCAAAATCTATCAAATATGTGAGCTGGCCCTAGCCATGGGTTTTTTGCCTCATACAAACGCTGGTCTTTTAAGCTGGCAAGAAATGAAACAGTTGAGACTGGTTAATGTTTCTATGGGTTTGATGTTAGAACAGTTGAATCCTAAGTTTAGGCAAACGGTGCATCGTTTCGCACCCAGCAAAGAGCCAAAATTACGTTTACAGCAATTAGAATGGGCAGGAAAGCTCAAAATTCCTTTTACAACAGGATTGCTTTTAGGCATTGGCGAGACAAAGTTAGATATTGAAGAATCATTAAAGGCGATCGCCATATTACAAAATAAATGGGGACACATTCAAGAAGTAATTTTGCAGCCTCACAGCATAGGGAGTCAGCAGCAGTCAAATATTCCCAGTTTTGAGCCAACTCATTTACCAGAAATTATTGCTCAAGCCAGAAAAATTCTTCCAGAAAGTATTTCTATTCAGATTCCACCTAATTTGATACCAGATCCTGCTTTTTTGCTGGAGTGTCTAGCAGCAGGAGCAACCGACTTAGGAGGAATTAGTCCCAAAGATGAAGTTAACCCAGACTATCCTCACCCTACTTATCAATCTTTATCAGAAATTCTACAGCCTACTGGTTGGAATCTCAAACATAGACTGCCAGTATATCCTCAGTATTATTCTTGGTTATCTCCAAGCTTACAAAAAGCAATATCAGCGAAAAAAAAGCTTTAATTGCTCAAATTTTTTAAAGTCATGCTATGATTGAAATTCGTGGAAATAAGTCCTGTCTATTTCTGCACGGGTCGCTAGCTCAATGGTAGAGTACTCGGCTTTTAACCGATTTGCTCTGGGTTCGAATCCCAGGCGACCCATTTTTAGCAAAGCCGATATTGTTATTGGAGTATTTGTACAGTCATATTTTGATTGATCGCTATGTTCAGCGTCTTAGCTCAACGCAGTTGGGTCAATATTTCTATTAAGCATATGACTTGTAACCCAACTACAAAACCGAAGAAAAACTAAATTCCTAAACGTTGATAAATTTCATCTAGATTTTTCAAGTGGTGATTTGGATCGAAACAGGCATCAATTTCCTTAGTAGATAAAGTTTTAGTTACTGTCTCATCTTGAGAAATTAGTTTACGAAAATCACCATCAGTTTTATTCCAAGCCTCGTGAGCGCATTTTTGCACTAAGCTATAGGCTGATTCTCGGTTCATGCCTTTCTCTACCAGAGTTAGCATTACTCGTTGACTAAAGATTACGCCACCGTAGACATTCATGTTGCACTTCATGTTTTCAGGATATACCAGCAGGTTTTTAATTAAGCCTGTGATTTCCTTGAGCATAAAGTGAGTCAGGATACAGCTATCGGGCAAGATAACCCGTTCTACGGAACTGTGGGAAATATCTCGTTCGTGCCAGAGGGCAACGTTTTCTAAGGCTGCTACCGCGTTACCACGGACAATACGCGCCATACCTGTCAATCTTTCCGAACGAATGGGGTTGCGTTTGTGAGGCATAGCCGAAGAACCTTTTTGCTTTTTGGAAAAAAATTCTTCTACCTCCAAAACATCTGTACGTTGAAGGTTACGAATTTCTACGGCAAAGCGTTCAATAGAGGCTGTTAGAAGTGCCAACTGCTGCACATAGTCGGCATGGCGATCGCGAGATATTACTTGAGTTGAGGCGCAATCTGGTTCTAAGCCTAACTTCTGACAGGCGATCGCTTCTATTTTGGGATCGACGTTAGCGTAAGTACCTACTGCACCAGAAATCTTACCAACGGCAATTTCTTTACGCAATCTTACCAGGCGATCGCGATTACGAAATACTTCAGCTAGCCATCCAGCGAGCTTAAAGCCAAAGGTAATTGGTTCAGCGTGAATTCCGTGAGATCTCCCCACCATTACAGTGTAGCGGTGTTGCTGTGCTTGGTAGCGAATTGCCTGGGTCAATTCTTCCAGTTTTTCTAAAATCAGGTTAAGGCTAATAACCATCTGGAGAGCAAGTCCAGTATCCAAAACATCAGAACTGGTCAACCCTACATGAATATATCTCCCTGCATCCCCTACATATTCATTAACGTTAGTCAGAAAAGCAATAACGTCATGGCGAACTTCAGCCTCAATTTCTAATACACGTTGCGGATCGAAGTTAGCTTTAGCTTTAATTTCATCAACGGCTGCTTGGGGAATATAACCTAGTTCTGCTTGTGCCTCGCAGACTGCTATTTCTACCTGTAGCCATGTCTTGAGTTTATAGTCGTCAGTCCAAATTTTGCCCATTTCGGGCAGGGTATAGCGTTCAATCACAGTCTGTTTAGCAGAATACAACTGTTAATTGTACAACTATGAGTATGCAGATTATGGTTTATCTATTATTTTTTTGGCGTTGCTGAACTTGACATACTCACCGTCATAAATGATCGGTGATTCTTAAGTAGCAGGTAGCAAGTAGCAAGTAGCAATTAAGAAAATATCCCAATTGCTAATTGCTATCTGGAGACGCGCTTCGCGTCTCGCCTTGCCAAGGGCAAGTCGGCGGACTCCAGTCCGCGCTACTTAATCGCACTCTTTGTGCGGGGCTTTAAACCCATTTATTACACGGTAATAATATATCAGTTTGAGTTAAGACATTAGTGTTTTGCTTTATTTACCTTCGATTTTACTTGGAAAAAATACTAATAGAACCATGGCTAGAAAACCCTAGATGTTCGTAGGCTTTAGCAGTAACCATTCTGCCTCGGTGGGTGCGACTCAGATAACCGTTTTGCAACAGATATGGTTCATAAACCTCTTCGATAGTTTTGCGATCTTCTCCTGTAGCAGCAGCGATCGCTTCTAAGCCAACAGGTCCACCATTAAACTGTTTGATAATAGTGTTTAATACCAAGCGATCTGTCCAATCTAAACCTTCTCGATCCACATCAAACAGATCCATTGCCGTGGCTGCCAATTCTGCGGTAATGATTTCGGCTTTTTGCACCTCTACATAGTCTCTAACCCTTCTTAACAGGCGATTGGCAATACGGGGTGTGCCGCGAGAACGACGAGCAATTTCGATCGCCCCTGATTCTGTTATCGTTGTACTAATAATTTCTGCAGTGCGTTTAACAATTAAAGTTAGTTCATCAAGCTCATAAAAGCGGAGTCTTTGAATAATACCGAAGCGATCGCGCAATGGCGAAGAAAGAGAACCAGCTTTAGTGGTTGCACCCACAAGAGTAAAGGGAGATAAAGGAATACTGCGGGTTTTGGCGGTCTGTCCCTTACCAATAGTAACGTCAAGACGAAAATCTTCCATAGCAGGATAAAGTAATTCCTCCGTCATTCGATTTAGGCGATGAATTTCATCGATAAACAAAATATCTCCTGGCTGAAGATTTACCAGTAGTCCTGTGATATCTCTGGGACGTTCTAAGGCTGGTGCGGAGGTTATTTTGCAGTTGACTCCCATTTCTGTGGCTAAGATCAAAGACATGGTGGTTTTACCTAACCCAGGAGGACCATACAGCAGCAGATGATCTAAAGAGTCTTGTCTACCTTTGGCTGCTGCGATCGCAATATTAAGAATTCCCTTAAGATCCTTTTGTCCGATATAGTCTGATAATCGCTGAGGACGAATTTTATCTTCAGTATTTTCCCTTTCTTCCTGATTTGCCTGTGCCAACATCAAGTCTGGTTCAGATTGGCGTTGGCGGGTCGAAAATGGCTGTTTTGGGGTTGAGTTAGATGAGTCAGAAGATCTTTTGATTGCCATTGTATTTGTGAAACTTTTCCCTCTAATCTTTTTTGTTATAAATTTCATTTACTAATTCATAGAAAAGCATTCGCGTTACCTTGAACAATATTCTGGTGATACTATCTTTACCTTTTACTGTTTGCTTTAGATGATGATAGCGATCGCTAATTTTTTGACCAATTTGACCACCAATAATATTTTTTTGGCGAGTAACCAAACATAAAGCCCATCCATAAAGATGAGAACGAACTAAAGATGAGCCATGAAATTTACGCTTTTTGCTATTGCCAGATATTTCATAACTGAAAGACAATCCCAAATAAGCCTGAAACTTACGTAAGGAGCGATTACGCTTTTGTAATTTGCCTTTACGTGGTTCATATTCTACCAATGGTTTTTCATTAACTAAAAATCTATTGATAGGGAAAACGTGAACTAGGAGTATGGCACGAGTATTAAGCCCAAAACAAAACCTATTAAACACGCGGTTATAGTCATCAAACTCAGGTAAAGCGATTGTCTTGGCAATTTGAGAAATGGTTTTAACAATGCGAACCTCAATTTTAATAATAATTTGAGCGTGAGCGCGAGTGTAATTAGTAATGTTAATTCCTAGTTCTGGTGCAATTGACTGACTATATTTATTCTCGTATCGTTTATTTTTTTGTTCGGTAGCTAGCCAGTAAATGATAGGAGTGTAGCCTTTTGAGTCAGATATTTTCATCGTGTGACGCGCTGCCTCTGGAAATTCTAAGCTTAATCTCTGACGCAAATGAAGAATTAAACTAGTTCGTAATTTTTGCAGTTGCTCTTTTTGGTGGAACAATTGTCGAACAAGATTAATTGTTTCGTTGTGGGTAAGCCTAAGAAACCTTTTGTTGCCGTTGATGTCAATAAAGCTAGGATCGAAATAGCAAGCTGCCAAACACAGCGCGTCTTCTTCATCCCGCTTGTTGGTGAATTCGTAATGAGTGCGTTGACCTTTCAAATCTGTGTGTCCTATCCAATAGATTTTAAGATCGTTGGCTTTGGCGACCGTCACCCAAAATTCTGAATACCAATAGCCCGTTGGTTCAATTACTATGCCATCAGGCAATAGTGAAAGTAGTTTTTCTACACCAGTTCTAGAACAATTAGCTTTATAAAATTTTTTCTCTTTAACTAACTTTTGGTAATGCTGTAGAATATTGCTGGGAAATTCATCAAGGCAGCAGAAAACAGCCGATCCACGACCGACATCTAAACCTACTATTCGATTCATATATACTAAGAGTTAAGGAAAAATAATCGCGGTCTGGCTTACGAAACTCCCGAAAGCTCGATACATCAAGCTTTCTTCCCTCTAAAAGCACGCTATTCTCGCGATTTTTAATGAGTATCTTGGCTTATGAAAGTTGAAAGCTCTGAGTCAACTGCTTAAATACAGTTAATAAACTACTGGCTTATTTCCGTACAAAAGCCCAAACTATACCCATACGTTGGCTTTGGACACCACCGCGACATTCATACATCTAAATGTTTTGATCGCCTGTCCACATGACGATACTCATCAGGCGGTTATTTTTTTGGCTTTAATACGGGAGATGATTGATACATCAATATCATTTTCTGTGATGGTTAAAAAGCCTTCATCAAAAGCAATGCAGTAAACCCATTTACCTTGATATGAATAAGTTTTGCTGACAACCTTTCCTATAGTTCCAGGAATGCGATCGCCTATCTGATATTAAGGTATCTAGATTTAAGCCAAAAAGATTATCAGTGCTGTGTAACTAAATAAGTACTCAAACAAAATTATTTGTATATTTTTAAGAAAGTTTGAGAGGATTATATTGAGGGAGTTATCCTCGAAAGATCGCCAAATGTTCTGTGGCGATCGCTCAAGAAAGTGAAAAGGAGAATAAATCTTAAATGAGATATATCAAAGGTTTAACAAAAGATACTATTAAACTCTTAAAAAGAATTTACCAACAGAGTAAATACTATCAAGTAAGGCAAAGAAGCCATTGTATTTTACTTTCTCATCAAAAATATCGAATTTGCGAGTTGATGGAAATATTTAAAGTCAGTCGGAACACAATTTACAATTGGCTGAATAATTGGGAATCGCTAGGCTTAGTTGGACTATATAATCGTGAAGGTCAAGGACGAAAAAAAATCTTTGATAAAGAGCAACAGAAAATTATTAAAGACTGGGTAAAAGAAACCCCTAAAAACTTAGTAGTGGTTCAAGAAAAAATTTGCAGCAAATGGGGTATCAGAGCAAGTAAAGACACAATTAAGAGAGTTTTAAAGTGTCTGGGAATGAAATGGAAAAGATTGAGAAAAACAGTTCGAGGAAAACCTGAACCAGAGTTGTACGAGAGAAAAAAAAGATATTGGCAGGCTTAAAAAGACTATCAGAACAAGGAACTCTAGACTTAAGATATTTGGATGAGACTGGGTTTTGTTTGACACCATATGTACCTTACGCCTGGCAAGCATCTAGAGAGAAAGAAGCTTTAAAAAGTCAACAAAGTAAACGATTAAATGTCCTAGGTTTACTCAATAGAAATAATGAATTAGAATCTTATATTTTTGAATGCAAAATCAATAGTGATATCGTGATAAAATTTCTCGACCAATATGTTCAAAAAATCAAAAAACTCACAGTAATAGTTATAGATAATGCTCCCATTCATCGAAGCAAAGCTTTTCAGAAAAAAATCACAGAATGGAGACAGAAAAAATTGGAAATATTCTGGTTTCCGACCTATTCACCACAACTTAATTTGAGCGAGATTCTCTGGAGATTTATGAAATATGAGTGGATTGAAACGGAGGCATACTTGAGCTGGAAAAATTTAGTTGAGTATGTCGAAAAGGTTTTAAAAAATTTCGGCACAAAATATACAATTAATTTTGCCCAGGTACTTAACCCTGTTCTGTCACTCTCCGAAATCAAGGAGTAGCAAAAACAGAATTTACCCATCAGGAAAAGAGAAATAAAATTGATTCATTACAGCAATCAATTGATGAAAACCAAGTAATAAAGAACGGTTGGGAAAGACTTCTAACCAAGGAACAATCATCCAGAAAAGAATTGTTGGCTGAATGATTAAACGGAAGTTATTTAGAGACTTATTAATCTCTGAAAAATTAGTAAATCGATAATCAGTCCATCCCAGTTCTTGTTTACATTGTCTAAATCCATATTCAACCCACGTTCTTAATCTGTATAAATTGCCCAAAGTCTTTTTCATTTGACTTCGGGTTGCTTGAATATTGGTCATTACGAAAGAAGTAGAATTCTCTGGCATAGTTTCAGTGTCAGTAGTTATTTCCCAATAAGTTTTTCTATTTCGTTTGCCATAAATTATCTCTCTGATATATCTGATTTCAGATGTCTTGGTGCGCGTTCCCTTGCGCCTTACGTCGGCGCGGGGTCGCACCGCTTTTTGGTCACTAAAAATTCTCTTGAATTTACACCACTTATTGGCTCTAACCTTTTGCTCAGAAGACAGCCAAACACCGTGATTACTTCTAATTGCTAGAACCCAAGGTAGGTCGTGTTTATCCAATGTTCTAATAAATGAACTAGCTTCGCCATACAAACTATCCGCTAATACCAAATCAATATTAAATCCAAATTCCACTAGTTCTGTAATAATAGATGAGGCTAGCTGAATTTTAGTTTTGTAGTTGTCTACCTCTTTCAATGTTCCTTTGGGTTTGAAGACTTTAAAAATCAAGGGAAAAGTTATATTTTCATAAACTCCATAAGCATTTACTGATACTATTCCGTTGTCTATTTTGCCGACACTACCTAAATATTGTCTAGCTACATAATCTGTTCTCTTTCCCTTCTTTCTGTCTCCCGTTTCATCGATTATGACTTTAATTTTTTGATTTTTTAAAGCTTCTAAAGTTAGAGTTAATCTTTTTTCTTTTAATTTTGTTGCTGACCAAGGTGAATTGGCTAAAAAATGATGTAATGATTGCGGTGAGTTTATCCCTACTACCTTTGCTATCTCTGGTAGTGATTTCCTTTTGATTGGTGAGATGATTCCTTGATGTAAATATTTGAAACATTCGTAACTTCTCACATCAGAAAACAAGTCATTGTAAGCAGAGCAATATTTGTCGATGACAGAAACTGTTGGTCGAGCATCTCTTTTCAAATGTTTAAGAATCTGTAATTCTACATCCATTACCCTATCTATCTCACAACCAATAAAAACTTTTTCTATTGTAGTTTAATTATCGGAGAGTGACAGAACAGGGCTAGTCCCCAACAGCGGAGTGGAACAAGCTCTTAGCTCTTAGCTTTGAGCTTCAGAGCTTACCTTCGGTTGAAGCGTAGTTAATTAGTTAAGTTGCGCTACGCAGGGACTTAAAGCTAAAAGCTAATAGCTAACAGCTAAAAGCTAACGAGAAGTCGCCCTATAAGGGCAAGGCTTTAAACCCAGAGCGATGGTAACATCAGTTATTAAGGATACTATTTACTAAGTCCCAAATCAGTATGAACTGTTTTATATTCTTGATAATCAATTCCTAATAAACCTGCAAAAGTACCTGCACCACGATAAATATAGAGTAAGGCATTAACCGTTGCCTGTTTACCTATCAACAAGGCAGGGATCAATTTAATGCTCCCAATCAAAACTAATGCTAATCCTTTCAACGCTCTGATAAATTGCACCCACAATGAAGGATATAGTTCTTTTTCTAATCGGCTATGACTCCCCCAGGTACGATAACCTCTATTTAAAATCCATTTTGAGTTAGTACGTGATAAAGGAATCCAGTCATAGACTACTGCTTCATCTGCCCAAATGATTTTGTATCCTGCTTTATTGAGGGTAAGAAAAAAGTGAGAATCTTCTCCTCCCGTAATCGCAAAGCGATCGTCAAAAACCTGCTCTTGCTGACGAATAATTTCACCGCGAATCATGACATTATTGGTAAAGGCAACATGACGCTGTTCTCCAGTTGTGTAGCGAGGAGTATTAAAAAAGCTTCCCTTTATTATCCAGTCAGGAACATCGCTATCTTGAAAGTGAGGTACAACAGGACCAGTGACTACATCTGCATCATATTTCTGCTGTGTCAACAACAATTTTTCCAGCCAAGATGGCTCTGTTACTTCGTCATCATCAATAATAGCAATAAAGTCTGCTTCTTTTGAAGCCAAGTTGAGTGATTTATTACGAGCGTAGGTAATTCCTCTTTGTGGCTGTACGTCAGTTTTTAGTGACCACTTAAAATTTGGTTTTACTTTGTTGCAAACTTCTTCTGCTACACCACAAGTATCATTGTCTACCACAATCATCTCAATTTCTGGAGCTTCCATGGTTTCAAATGTTAACTGATTGACGCTTTCTAAAAGACGCTTTAATCCTTCAGGACGCTTAAGAGTAATAACACAAATAGAAATTAGCATAATTTGTTTAGATTGCGAGTTATAAAAGCAAGCTTGGTCGAACGATATATTAATTCACTAAACCTAGAAGCAGTTGAATTGCATAATTTAACGATAAGCATTGACCTCAAACAAATATGGTTAATTGCTAAATTTATGTTATCTAGATTACCTATTATCTATCTCACCAAACTTAACACGGTTTTCATAAGATACCTACCGTGAATACAAAGCTGTTTAAAAAAGTGATTTACAACTTTATTAGGGGTTAAAGGTTAACATGGTATTGCTAATTGATAGGCGTTTAAATTTATCGAATTATAAATAAATATTCAAATGAATCTTTTATACATTATTAATATCGCTTTACTGTTGACAGGAGGAGTTTTAATTATTCCCTGTCTGATTTTTTTTATAGAATGCCTGGCTGCTTTTGTTTCTGGCTCATCTAATTCAGATTTAGCAAATATAGAAGAATCAGAACGACCAAAAACAACGGTTTTAATTCCTGCTCATAATGAAGCCGAACAAATTAAAGAAGTATTAGAAGTATTACTGCCACAAATTACAGAACAAGATCGAGTCATTGTCATTGCTGATAATTGTCATGATAATACGGCAGAATTAGCTAGAGCAGCAGGAGTCACAGTATTAGAAAGGAAGCACTTAACTAAGCGCGGTAAAGGATATGCTCTAGATTATGCAATGCAGCAAATTAAAAATAATCCTCCTGAAGTATTAGTAATTTTAGACGGGGACTGCATTATCGAACCTAATACTATCAAAAACATTACCTGTAAAGCGATCGCCACAGGTAGACCAGTACAATCTACCTATTTGATGCAACAGCCAGAAGATCCTAGCCTCAAAGATAATATTTCGATGTTTTCGATTAAGGTAAAAAACCTAGTTCGATTATTGGGTTTAAATCGTCTTGGTTGGCACTGTTTACTCACAGGTTCGGGAATGGCCTTTCCCTGGTCATTAATTAATGAGGTTTCTTTGGCAGGAAGCAAAACCACTGATGATATGCAGCTAACGGTAGATTTAGCCTTGGCTGGATCTACTCCTGTGTTTTGTGAGAATGCTTTTGTGGTTGGTCGCCTAATGAAAGATAAAGACGCTGCAAGTCAGCGATCGCGCTGGGAACACGGACATTTAGAAATGATTTTAGTAGAAGTTCCCCGACTCCTCAGAGCCTTCTTGAAAACAGGTAATTTTGCAGCGTTAGGATTAGCTTTAGATATCTCTGTTCCACCTCTTTCTTTGTTGGTAATGGCTTGGATGGTGAGCATGATTATTACTTGCTTAGCAGCCATTGTCGGCGGAATCTCTAGCACTCCTGCAATTCTTGTCAGCATTGCGGGAGGGTTTTTAATGACGGGAGTATTACTCGCCTGGCTTAAATTTGGTCGTTCTGATTTGCCTCTCAAAAATTTAATTGCTATTCCCTTTTATATCCTGGGCAAAATTCCTATTTATTTTAAGTTCTTAGTTAAACCCCAAAGCAGATGGCTAAAGACAGAAAGAGATTTGCCTGAGAAGGGCAGTTAGAGCGGGTGGAAACGCTACATCTGGCTAAAGCCTTTGTGTTTAAGAAGCTTGTTCCACACCCGCTTCGACAGTTAGAGCAGTTAGAGCAGTTGTAGGTTTATTGTTCATTGATAGAGCGGCTATCTGTGCTTCGGCTTTATTTAAAGACTCGTACCATTCTTGTTCTGGATCGCTATCGGCAACAATGCCAGCCCCAACCTGTCCAAATACTTGAGCTAGATCACAATCAGCAGTTTTGACGTATAGCAAAGTACGGATAAGAATATTCAGATCTAAATTGCCTCGCTGATCGAGATAGCCACAAGAACCATAAAATAGGCTGCGACGCACTGGCTCTAATTCTTCAATGATTTCCATGCAGCGTACCTTGGGACAACCAGTAATTGTTCCTCCTGGAAATATGCCCCGAATCAAATCTACGGCATCATAATCAGGCTGTAAAATTCCTTTGACGTTACTTACTAAGTGCATTACGTGGCTGTAGCGTTCTATTGCTAATAATTCATCTACTTTCACTGAACCCCATTGACAGACTCTACCGAGATCGTTGCGTTCTAAGTCCACAAGCATAATGTGTTCGGCTTTTTCTTTAGTATTACTAAGTAATTCTGCTGCCAAAGCGCGATCGCTTTCTTGATTCTTACCTCTGCTTCTTGTCCCTGCAATGGGTCTAGTCTGGGCTTTTTTTCCTTCTAACAATACTAGTCTCTCAGGAGAACAGCTAATCATATCTCCCCAAGGCGATCGCCAATAACTAGCAAAAGGAGAAGGGTTTATCTGCTGTAGCTGACGATAAATTGTCCAGCTATTAGCGGTAGTTTCTGTCTGAAAACGCAAGGATAAATTCGTTTGAAAGATATCTCCCGCCTGAATGTATTGTTTAGCCTTTTTGACGGCGTTTTGATATTGTTGTTTGTTGGTTAAAAAACATATTTTTGAAGACGTAGGGGCGAACGACCGTTCGCCCTTACATAAAGCCAGTCGGTTTTCTAAATTATCTAATTCTTGAGATTCACCGACAGCTAACCAGAGGATTTGTTCTACATGATCGAGGACAGCAAAACAATCTGGCTCATACCAATAGGCGACAGGAAAGGGTAGAGTATCCTGATTTAAACTAGGTAAACGTTCAATTTCCCAGGCTAAATCATAACCCAACCAACCTAACCAACCACCCGTAAAAGGCAAGTGAGCAACTTCAGGATTATCTATAGTAGGTTGTTGCAGGCGCGATCGCAAAAAAGGTAGAATTTTACCAATTTCAGGAGTCCATAATTGAGGATTGCCTTGAACAGTGCGGGGAGAACCTGCACAGATAGAATAGCGAGCTAGCTGGGGATATTCTGGATCGGCTATAGCGGGGCTTTCAAGCAGGGTGGCAATTTTTTCATCGGCAAATAAGGCAGTAAATATATCTGAAGCGGTGCGATTTTCTAGAGCCAGCGATCGCCAATGCCATGACTGTATTTTTGTTGCTGGGGGTGTAGCTGTTTTATCGATCAAGCTTAGATTCCCCCCACAAACCAACGCGCACACCAAAAAGGAATCAAAATTCCTAAAGCTAGCCAGTCACGCCACCGCAACCGTAGCTGATGCCATTGAACCCGATGTTCATTTGGGGTAGTAAAACCGCGAACATCCATGGCTGTAGCTATTTGTTCGGCTCTTAATAACAAATTTTCTAATAGCTTCTCCGAGACAATTAACCATAGCTGGGTGCTACGACGTATACCTAGTTTCTTCCAGTCTATCGCCCTGGTACGGATAGAGCGAACTAAATTTTGAACTTCTTCTAAGACAAGGGGAATAAAACGTAGAGAAAGAGTTAGAGTCAGAGTAATTTCGGAGATTGGCAGATTGAAACGGCGTAGAGGACTCATCAGATCTTCTAAACCTGCAGTAATTTCTTCAGGAGCGGTGGTTAAAAGATACAGGCTCGTACTGTAAATCAAAGTGAAAATTAAAGTAGAAACTCGTACTGCTACATCTAAAGAGCGTCGGGTAACTACTAAACGAGGAATAAAAACAAACTTAGGCTGATCCAAATAAACATAACGGTAGCTTGTCGGTTGTGGCAACTGGGATTTGCACTCAAGTTGCTTACTTGGCTTTTCGGCTGTACTACTGCTGGTAGCTACATCAGCGCAAAACTCAGGCACTCTAGGCTGGTGTTTAGCTGCCAAGGAGTCAGGGGCAACGCTGGCAAACAAAAACATAAACAAACAAAGCAACAGTAACCAACCCATCTGCTTACTCCAAGCCCTAAAGGGAATGCCCGCAACGATAGTTAACACAATTAAAGATGCAGCCAGACCAATACGCCAAAAAGGATTGCCCAACAGCGGAGCAATCAAAAAAGTCATTAACCAGACTAATTTTACTCGCGGATCGATCTGATGTAGCCAAGTGACAGGCTGTTCGAGATATGAACCAATAGGAAGCGATCGCAATAAATCCATTTTAAAAGGATAAATGATGAGGGATAAGAGATGAGGAAATACGCATTTATCCTTTTAAGAGTAACAAATAGGTTTAATTGGTTATACCCATACAAATATAGATCTTTTCTGAATTTTTCACAGGACTGTAATAATTGCTTATTGCCTACTCGTTTCTTTGGCGACGAATTTCTTGGGTAGCTGCTTCATGTTCACTCAAAGTTTTACTAAAGACATGAGTACCATCATAACGAGCCACGAAATACAAATAATCGCTTTTTTCAGGGTTCAAGGTCGCTTTTAGGCTGGCTATGCCAGGGGAGGCAATAGGAGTAGGGGTTAAGCCAGTGTTCATGTAGGTATTGTAGGGAGATGGTGTTCCTACTTGAGAATAGGTCAAAGGTCGATCTGCTGTTTGTCTAATATTTAAACCATATTCTACGGTGGGATCGGACTCTAACTTCATTCCTTGTTTAAGTCTGGCGGTAAATACGCCTGCAATTACAGGACGCTCTTTACCAATTACTGCTTCTTTTTCGACGATACTAGCTAGAGTTACCCAGTCTAAAAGGCTCATTTTGGGTTTGGCAGCCTCGTAAACGGGCAGGGCATATTTCTCAAAGCGGTCTAGCATTGTGTTAATTATTGCTTGGGGATTGTTAAGGCGATCGCTAGAAATTTTATAGGTATCAGGATATAAAAATCCTTCTAAGATAGGCAAGTTTGGTGGCAGCCAGGGATATTTATCATAGGGAATTTTCTTAACTGCGCTAGCAAATTCCTCGGCAGAAAAGTAGCCCAAAGACTCAAAATATTTCGCCATTTGCTTTGTAGACCAACCTTCAGGAATAGTAAAGGTAGTCTGCATAATGTCTCCATTCCAAATTTTGCTGGCGATATCTGGTAAAGATTCTTCAGGGGATACTAAATATGTACCCGCTTTAAAATCACCAGATGAATCTGTGAGCTGCTTTAGCTTTGTCCAAAGCTTCCAGCCATTATTAGATTTAATCAAACCAGAGCGTGCCAATTCACCACCAATTTGATTGCCAGAAGAGCCAGGCTTAACTGTAAACTTAACCTGTTTTTCTTGGTTGAGTTGTTCACCTTGGGTTTCTACTGGTGCGGTTAAACTATGCCAACCAGCCCAGCCCACGAGTAACAAAACCCCAACACTTGCAGGGATTAGTTTAGCAGCTAAATTACCTCTTATCTTTTTTCTAACAGCTTTTTTATTGTTCGATCTATTACGAGTCATCATTTTGGATAGATATATTGAAATAGTTCGGTAAAGTTATTAATAATCCGTGAGCAAGGAGTGCGATCGCAAGGGTAGCGTAGCTAATCGCGCTTCATCTTACCTTGCTTTTTTGAGAATTGCCCAATCTTTGTCATATCTATACCAAAAATCTATACTGGACTTTCGTTATTTAATCTTCTGACAACAATTCTTCGAGAATGGGCATTAAATTTTCCTGATCGGGAGAAACTAATTCTAGATGGTTTTCAAAGTCGTATCTAGCAAAAAACAAGAGGGGAGTTAAGGGTGTATAGATCCCGTATTTTTGTTCGTCGTGATAGAAATACGCCAAAGACTGTAATTCTTCTTCTTCCATGTCACCATCATCTTCGAGGGTTAAAATCTGCTCTTCTTCGATGGGCGGAAGTTCTCCTATTGCCGTTAGAGTATAAGCGGTATGATGTAGTGCCAGGTTTTGTTCTGCTAATACGGCTTTAGCATTATCAAAAATTTCGGCGATCGCTTCATCATCATCCAGCAATGCTGCTTCTAATTCTTCATCGCTGTCGCTGCTGATGCTCATAATCACCACAGGGATATCAACGGGAAACAACAGCAGGTAAGTCATATCGTCGATTTCTAAAGACTGTTCAATGTAGCATGGCAGCGATCGCCCAACTTCATCCACAATAATTAGAGTTTCCTCTTCGTATCCCTCGTCCCGATTAAACTGAGATGGTGACATAATTTTTCAGCCTAAAAAACTTTTTAACCAAACTAAAATAATTTTAAAATCTGCTTTAATCCTAATGATATTAAGCGTTAAGTATTTTTACTATAAATTCCAGAATACCATTTTTTAAGAGATGAAAGGTAAGGGATAAAAGGCACGAGATGAGGAAAAATTCAAAAACGTCTTCTATCTAAAGGGAGGAGAATAGATCAAACCACCGTTTTTCCACAGCGCATTTTTTCCTCGTTTTAAACTAAAGGGTTTGCCAATGTTGCGATCGTATATTTCTCCATAGTTACCTACCTGCTGAATTATTTCTTTAGCAAAATCATTGGCTAGTCCTAGATCTGCGCCCAAACCTCCTTCTATTCCCAAAAAGCGTCTAATCTCAGGATTATTAGTTTGGGCATAGCTGTCAATATTTTGCGAATTTATGCCCAACTCTTCGGCTTTTATCGTCGCGTAAGTTGTCCATTTAACCACATCAAACCATTTAGGTTCTCCATCAGCAATTGCCGCTCCTAATGGTTCTTTTGATAGAACCAAGTCTAAAACTTCGTGGGCATTAGGGTTGGTAAAACCAACACGACGAGCAACTAATTCAGAGCGATCGCTAGTAGCCGCATCGCAACGGTTAGATTCGTAGGCATTATATAATTTATCGGTATCTTCAAAAAGGATGGGAGAGTAATTTAAACCAAGTTTACGCATTTGTTCGGCTAAATTTTGCTCAGATGTAGTTCCTGAAGCTACACAGACTGATTTTCCATTGATGTCTGCTAATTTTTCAATGTTACTATTCTTGCCAACTAATAATCCCTGTCCATCGTAAAAAGTTGTCGGCGCAAACTCTAAACCATCAGTGGTATCGCGGTTTAGAGTCCACGTTGTATTACTACTGAGCAAATCTACCTGTCCTGACGCTACTGCTGTAAAGCGTTCTTCGGCATTGAGATTACGGTATTCTACTATAGAAGGCTCATCAAATAGAGCTACCGCCAAAGCCCGACACAAATCTACAGAAATTCCTGTGTATTCGCCGTTTTTCTCTTTAAAATTAAATCCAGGTATTTGATCGCTTACGCCACAAATCAGCTTACCCCGTTGTTTGATAATCTTCAGGCGATCGCCTAGTTGCTGTTTTATTTGATTATTATTATCTTCTGAAAAAGTTTGATTAATATTACATCCACCAGTTGTCAAAAGCAGCAAAATTAAGAGCAGGCAACAGATTTTAGGTTGAATTGAACAGTTGAACATTTGCAATATCTACAATTCTTGAGTTAAAAAAATGTATTAATATAGACTGTAAATTGAGGCGGATTTTTTAGTTGAATGGCGGAGAATACATCAAGCCACCGTCTTTCCACAGCGCATTTGATCCCCTAGATAGACCAAAAGGCTGACCAACATTACGTTCAAATATCTCCCCATAGTTGCCAACGTGCTTAATAATTTTGGCGGTGAAGTCATTAGATAAACTCATCTCTGCCCCCAAATTGCCTTCTAGACCTAGAAAACGCCTAATTTCTGAATCTTTGCTATTTTTATAGGTGCTGAGATTTTCTGAATCAATGCCCAACTCTTCAGCCTCAACCAAGGCAAAAGTTATCCATTTAACTACATCAAACCATTGGGAATCTTGATTTAACAAAACTGGTGCTAAAGGTTCTTGAGATATTTTTTGCGGTAAAATATGGTGTTCTTTGGGGTTTGCCAACACCGATTTGCGGGCAATCAATTGAGAAATATCTCCTGTTATAGCCTGGCAACGATTGTGTTCATAAGAGTTATATAAAGAATCTATATCTGATGATGCTACAGCCTGATATTTAATCTTTTTCTGAGCCATATAATCTCGCAAATTGTCGTAGCTAGTAGTTTGATCGGCAACGCAGATTGATTTATTGTTTAAATTAGCAACGCTCTTAATCTTACTGTCTTGACTGACTAATATTCCCTGATTGTCATAAAAGACGACAGGCGTAAAATCAAAGTTCGCCTCGGTATCACGGCTTAGGGTTTGAGTTGTGTTGCGACTGAGTAAATCAATCTCTCCAGACTTAAGCACATCAAACCTTTCTGCTGCACTTAGGTCACGAAAAACAACTTTTTTAGGGTCATCAAATATGGCTGCGGCGATCGCCCGACAGAGATCGACATCCATGCCTGCATAGTTACCGTTGGCATCGACAAAGCTAAATCCTGGTAGTTCACCGCTAACTCCGCAGATTAATTTGCCTCTTTCTTTAACTAGATCTAGATGATTTGAATTCGTTTGAGATAGATTATTGTTAGCAGCATTTGCTTGTATATCTTGATTAGCACAAGCTCCTAAAATTAGTAAAGCTGCAATCAAAGCTAAAAAGCCACCTTTTTTCCTGGTTATTTGGCGAACCATCGTTAAATTAATTAAAAATAATTAAGTAAGCGTTGTTGAGTATACGCTATTTAAGCGATCGCGAAGTTACGATAATTTCTTAATTGAACAGTTTTAATTAGATTGCAGCAGAATAGGCTTCATTACTTTCCCTAGCAGAGTTTAAGGCAGATAAGCTCAAGATGTGATTGTAAAATTATGCGTGAATTTTGCTAAATTTTTTCGAGAATTAAATTAAGGCGATCGCTAATTTTTCCGTGCCAACCTGGCTCAATGATATTTGTGCCTGTAGGTTCAATAATAATAGCTGAGGAGTCTATTATATCTCCTGGCTGTAAACTTTCTCGTTGATATATACGGGCATCATGCCAAACATCAGCAGTGTATATAGAGACAGATGTAACTGCTTGGGGTGGATTGTTGTTTTGCCGTTGAATTAAATTTGATTTGGGACTATATGTAGGACAAATTAATTCGATAGAAATGGTTTCTACCACCAGATCTTTGTTAGCAACTACAAAGCCATAGCGTTGAGTGTATTGTTGTTCAAACTGCGATCGCATTGCTGGAATATCGGCAAAATCGACAATTAGGCTAGAGTCTACGCCACTGTATTTAAGATGTACTTTCAATAAAATTTGGGTTTCTGGAGTTTCAACCTGTTGTGCTAATTCGGTTTCGGCTTGAGTAGTTAATGTTTGAAAAGCCTGTTCTAAAGTTGCTAGTAACTCTGGTTTTAATTCTGCTTCAATAGATTTTTCCTTCATAATTCTAATATCTGCTAGCCCAATACCGTAGGCCGATAAGACTCCCGCATAGGGATGAATAAAAATTCGCTTGATGCCCAATACATCGGCAATTAGACAGGCGTGCTGTCCTCCCGCACCACCAAAGCAACAAAGAGTGTAGGTGGAAACATCGTAACCCTTTTGCAAAGATATTTTTTTAATCGCATTTGCCATATTGGCAACAGCGATCGCCAAGAAGCCAGAGGCAATTTGTTCAGGTGTTTTACCGTCTTGAATTTGGTTAGCTAGAGTCTGGAATTTTTCTTTAACAATTTCTCGATTTAAAGGTGCATCACCATTGATGCCAAATACTTTAGGGAAAAACTCTGGCTGGAGTTTTCCTACCATCACGTTGCAGTCAGTCACGGTTAAATCGCCACCTTTGCCATAGGCAGCAGCACCAGGATTTGCCCCTGCTGATTCAGGGCCTACCCGATAGCGACTACCATCAAAGTAGAGAATTGAACCGCCTCCCGCTGCTACAGTATGGATGGACATCATCGGCGATCGCAATCTGACCCCAGCCACTTCTGTTTCTAAGCTGCGTTCATACTCTCCTGCATAGTGACTGACATCGGTAGACGTTCCCCCCATATCAAAGCCAATTATCTTGTCGTAGCCAGCTAAAGCACAGGTTTTAACTGCCCCCACAATGCCCCCCGCAGGGCCAGAAAGAATGCTATCTTTGCCTTGAAATAAGTCTGCATCGACTAGTCCGCCATTGGACTGCATAAACATAAGTTTGCATGAGTTTTTAGTTGTTAGTTTTAAGTTTTTAGTAAACTCGTTGACATAACGACGCAGAATAGGAGAAAGATAGGCATCGACGACGGTAGTGTCTCCCCGCGAGATGAATTTAATTAACGGGCTAACCTGATGGGAAATAGATATCTGGGTGAAGCCAATTGCACGGGCAATATCGGCGACTTCTAACTCATGGTGGGGATAGCGATAGCTGTGCATCAGAACAATGGCGCAACTGCGTATTCCAGTATTATAAGCAGCCTGTAGATCTTGTTTTGCTGCAAATGTATCTACCCGAATTAATTCATTGCCCTGGGCATCATAACGTTCGTTAATTTCTACTACCTGTTCGTAAAGCATTTCAGGCAGAATAATTTCTAAGGCAAAAATATCGGGGCGGTTTTGATAGCCAATACGCAGAGCATCTTTAAACCCTTTGGTGATGGCTAAAACAGTGCGATCGCCTTTTCTTTCTAGCAGGGCATTAGTTGCCACTGTTGTTCCCATCTTGATCGCTTCTATCTCGGCTGTAGGAATGGGCTGATTGTGAGCAATGCCCATTATGTCTCTAATTCCCTGAATTGGCGCATCCTCATATTGTTCGGGATTTTCTGATAACAACTTATGAACTACAATTTCTCCTGCGGGAGTTTGCGCCACAATATCGGTAAATGTACCACCGCGATCAATCCAGAATTGCCAACGAGAACTCATAGCCAAATGATATTTTACGTCTGATGTATATTATTTCATTTAAGTTTATTTGTTTTTAGCTGTTGGTCGTGCTTCTCAAACAAGAGCGATCGCTTTTTCTGGTAATTCTCCTTTTGGAAACTACTTTCAGAATCGCATATTATCTCAATACACTAACTAAGTTGGTCGATTAGTTTAGCTACTCGTTCTTTAATTTCATCTCGAACGCGGTGAAACGTCTCTATTGGTTGTCCGTCAGGATCGTTTAACTCCCAGTCTTCAAACACTTCTTGAGTTACCCATTCAGGGGGTAGACCCGCACCACAGCCACACATAGAAATTACCGCATCGTAGTCCTCGGCCTTAAAGTTACTCAAGGGGTCTGAGGTTTGATTACTAATATCAATGCCAATTTCTGACATGACCTCTTTGGCTGTAGGGTTTACTCGACTAGCTTCTAGCCCAGAAGATGTGACTTCAATTTTGTCTTTCCCTAGTGTTTTGGCAAAACCTTCCGCCATTTGGGAACGGCAAGAATTACGACGACAGACAAACATAACTTTTTTCATGGTTCTTACTCCAGATAATATATGGTGATTAAACTAAAAGTTGCTGTTGACGACCAAAAGCAAGAATTTTTTGCTTTAGTTCATCGCGGACAGAGCGAAAAGCCTCTGCTTGTTTTTCTCCTTGAAGCAATACGGGGTCAGGGAAAGACCAGCGCAGACGTTCTTTTCTGGTGGTCAGTTCGGGACAAAGTTCTTGTTCGCAGACGGTAATCACGTAATCGAGATTAGCTAAAAAGCTCGGTGGTAAATCTCCATGCAGCTTGGGTTTAGCAGAAGAGATATCGATACCAATCTCCTCCATTACGGCTACTGCCCCTGGATGAACGGTAACTGCGGGATGTATCCCCGCACTCATCACCGTAACCTGTTCTCCTAAAATATCTTTTGCCAGTGCTTCAGCAATCTGAGAACGGGCAGAATTGGCAACGCACATAAATAAAATTTTCATCGATTTTGAATGCGACACTCCTTTATATTTGTCTACTTACTGTTAGCTGTTTCTTTTTCTTTTCTCTCACTGTAACGGTCGGTCAAATAATCGACCTGTTCCCGCAACAGCAGGGTAAATTTATATAGTTCCTCCATTACGTCCACTACCCTGTCTCTATAAGGCGAATCTTTCATTGTCCCGTCTTCATGAAACTCTTGATAGGCTTTGGCTACTGAGGATTGATTGGGAATAGTGAACATCCTCATCCACCGCCCCAAAATCCGCATAGTATTAACCGCATTAAAAGACTGCGAACCACCACTAACCTGCATCACCGCTAAAGTTCTACCTTGAGTTGGACGCACTGCACCAATACTCAGAGGTATCCAGTCAATTTGGTTTTTAAGAATACCCGTAACATTGCCGTGCATTTCAGGAGAAGACCACACCTGACCTTCAGACCATTGGCTTAACTCTCTTAATTCCTGCACTTGGGGATGGGTTTCTTCTACCTGTCCTCGTAGGGGTAATTCATGGGGATGAAAGAATTTAACTTCTGCCCCCATGTCAGTAATGATTCGGGCTGCTTCTTCTGCTACGAGACGACTATAGGAACGCTCTCTTAATGAGCCGTATAAAAATAAGATCCTTGGTGGATGATTGAAACTGGTCATTATTATGAAATCTGTATTAAATCAAAATTATTTATAAGGACTGGCGCATCGAGGATCGAGTAAGGTTGCTTTTTCAGGATGTCGAGGAAACCAATTAGCAGTACGCTTACAAAATTCCACCAACATCAACATTACTGGTACTTCAATTAGTACACCAACTACTGTGGCTAAAGCTGCACCTGAATTTAAACCAAATAAAATTACGGCAGTGGCGATCGCTACTTCAAAATTGTTACTCGCCCCAATTAAGGCTGCGGGGGCTGCGTCTTCGTAATCTAAGCCCATTTTCTGGGCTGCGACATAGGTAATAAAAAAGATAAAGTTGGTCTGTAAAAATAAAGGGACAGCGATTAAGAGAATATGCAGGGGATTATTAACAATTAATTCTCCTTTGAAGGCAAACAAAAGAACTAGGGTTAGTAGTAATGCTGCGATCGCTACTGGTGAAAGATAATGTAAAAACTTTTCTTCAAACCACTGTCTTCCCTTGTTGTGGAAAATCCAGTAACGGCTGAGAACTCCCGCCAACATTGGCAACCCAACATAAATCAAGACAGAAAGTACAATTGTTTCCCAAGGTACGGTGAGATGATTAGCTGAAAGCAGCCATTTACCCAACGGTGCATAGAGAAACAACATTGCTAAGGAGTTAACCGCTACCATTACCAAGGTATGTCCTTGGTTGCTGTAAGAGAGATAGCCCCACATCAGCACCATTGCCGTACAGGGAGCAATTCCTAATAAAATCGTACCTGCAATATAGGAATTAGCCAGGGTAACTTGGACTCCTCTGATTAATTCAGTTTGCGACAATAAAGGCAGAAATAGCCAACCAAGAAAAAACTGAGAAAATGCCACCATTGTAAATGGCTTGATTAGCCAGTTAATTACTAGGGTTAACAAGACTGGTTTAGGCGATTTCGCTGCCTTCTTCGCCTGAGAAAAGTCAATCTTGACCATGATCGGATACATCATGAAGAACAGGCAGATAGCAATAGGAATCGAAACGTTATAAACGCTCATAGAGTCTAAGGACTGAGCTACCCCAGGAAATAGTTTTCCTAGTGCAATTCCCGCAATAATGCACAGAGCAACCCACACGGTAAGATATTTCTCAAAAAAACTAAGCTGACTACCAGCTTTGACGGCTTTGGCGTTGATTTGTTTACTTTCTGGATTCATCTTTTCTACTCCACTAAAAATTGAAGGAGTAGTTTTATCTTACATCAAATAATCTTGATATATCAAATAATCTTGATTTGTTAGATTAAAGAAAGATTCTTGAGAATTAGATAGTCTATTCGCAGCCTCTAGCTGGTAAGATGTCACCAAAACGCCTGTATTCAGCTAAGTATTGTTCTAAAGCCACAAATTGAGCTAAGTTGGGGCGATAGTAGATCCAACGCCCTTGTTGACGAGAATGGACGAGGTTAGCTTCTTTAAGGTTCTTGAGATGAAAAGATAATTTAGACTGGCTCACCTCCAGTTTTTCGCATAATTCGCACACGCAGAGTTCTTGAGAACGCAGTAATTCAATGATTTGGATTCTTAGAGGATCGGAAAGTGCGCGAAAACTAGCCCAGATTTGGTTAGATTGTTGGTTAATAACTTGTTGCATCAAAATTTATTGATATTTGTCTTCTTATTTTAAGAGATTAGGCTGATGTCAGGACAAAGTGCAAAACGTATTTTAATTTTTTCTTAATCTAAATAATCTTAGTTAATCTTAAAGTCTGAGGTCGATTAGCTCAAAAACTGCTATTAATATGAAGAATGTACCTAATCTAAGATCAAGGAAGAGAATATAATGCCTCTAACTCTTTCAGGAGAACAACAGCAACTTTTCGATCGCAGCCTAGAAACCATTCAAAAAGTTGAAGGTCTTTTTGTGGAGGCAAAAGTGCTTTTTCCTGAGTTTCATCCCGACACCGAAGTCCTCAAAAAACAGCTAGTCAATCCCTTCTCTATCTTTATTTGCGGTGAGTTTAACGCAGGTAAATCTAGCTTGCTCAATCAGCTTAATAATCAGGAAATTGCTAGGGTTGGTTTTCTGCCTACTACCCAAGAAATTGAATCTTACAACCCCGAAGGCTTTGGTGGCTTGGCATTTATTGATAGCCCTGGTACCAACTCTATTATTGAACAACACCAAGAATTAACCGAAAATTATCTACAGCAGGCAGATATTATCTTGTTTGTTACCTCAGTTGAACGCCCTTTAAGTAAATCGGAACAGGACTTTCTTACTTTAGTCGATCAAACTTGGGCGCGTAAAATTATCGTTACCATGAACAAAACAGATCTAGTTAATGATGATGAAGCCAGACAAATCCGTGAATATGTCAGCGAAGGTTTGGGCAAAATTTTAGCCGAAATGCCCCCCGTATTTGCTATTTCGGCGCAAACAGGGGCAGGAATTGACGAGTTAAAAAGCTTTTTACTAGCATTTTTGGCAGATGGAGAAAAAGTTAAATTAAAGCTACAGGGACCACAAAATTCTTTGCTGGTTTATTTAAATCAACTGGAGAAGCAAAATCAGTCTGTACAGTCTAAATTAGAGGCGGAAAAAGTTATTTTTGATCGCACTTCTCGACGCATCGAAGAACGGCTTGAGGAGTATAATCTTTTATTTGGTATCTTTGGCGATAACATCGACGATTTATTTACCAACTTAATTCAAGAGACAAATAAATTAATTGATAGTAATACTGGCTTTTTAACTGTCCTCAAAAGAAGAATTACCAAAGAAGAAGATTTTGTTGAAGAAAGGCTGGCTAAAATAATCAAAGATGTGCAGCTAGATAAAAATCTCCAAGAGATATTTAAAGAAGCCACTTCTACTTTTCTTAAATATCGCGATCGCATTGTTAGAGAAGCTAGAGAAGATTTATCCACCGCTATCACCGTATCTGAGAATGATTTAGCATTACCGTCCATTAATACCAATCACCTAGAGGTTAATGAATTTGCAGCTAGAATTAAAGAAGCAGCCGAAGAAGGATTAGACAGCTTTTGGCGACTGGGCATCACCGCTGCTGCGACAGGGTTTGGCGGGCAGCTTCTATTTAGTGCAGCTTCTGCTGATGCGACGGCATTTTTTATTGCTGGTTTATTTGCCTTGATGAGCTTTAATGCTCTACCTCGCAAGCGCAAACAGGTCAAAGCGGAACTAGAGCAGACCTATCGTAATCTCCAAGAAAATTACACTAACACTTTAAAAGATACCTTGGCAGCAGAGTTAAATAAGTGCTTACAGCAGTTTGCTGATGTTATTCGACCCAAACAGGAAGAGATTGCTAAAAAAATAGCCACCAGTAAATCAATTACTACTGAAGCAGAGACTATCAAAGCAGAAATCCAGAAGATTACCACCGAAGTTGAACAACTTTCGCTTAGTAATGAGCAACTATCAGTAACAAGTTAGTACTGCTGCGAACTTTTACTCAAGAACTGATATTACGCAGCATGGGGTCATGGGGTAGTGAGTAAGGAGTATAAAAGATAGGGGAGTGGTGGAGTGATGGAGATAGAGGAGTAGGGTCGATCTTTGGAGTAATTACCTCAAACACCTCACCACCACAAACACCTCATTACCCCAAACAAAGTAATTCACATCAGGCGTAATTAATAATTTGCTCATTTATCTAGACACTTTTGAAAATTGGTATTAATACTCATAATTATTCTTGTTGGACTTAAATAATACAAACACAATACCTCCAAAAATCATAATAGACGATAGGATTAAACGCATTGATATCACTTCATTGGCAAATATTACACCACCAGTTGCAGCAATAATTGGAACTAACAACTGAACAACAGATGCTTGCATTGTAGAAAGTCTCCTTACAGCCATATACCAAACCGTATATCCAACTCCTGAAGTTATAGCACCTGATACTAAAGCTAAAATAATGCCTTGCTGAGATAGGTTAGTGTTTTTAAATTCAATAATTAATAGCGCGAGAATGAATGGAAACGTATACAAAAAATTAGAAGCCGAATCATGAATAGGTTGTTTTGAACCTTTTCCTCTAAGGGTATATATTCCCCAAGCCATACCTGAAATAGTCATGAGTATAAAACCTGTCAAGGAGGGTGTCGTCAGACTAGGCTTAACTAAATATACAAACCCAGAGAATGCCGTAACTATTCCCATCCACTCAGAAACCTGAAGTCTGTTTCCAAAGGTTAGACTAGCTAAAATCATGGTAATTTGTACCGCTCCAAATAAAATCAATGCTCCTGTACCAGTATCTAGAGAGATATAGGCGTAAGAAAAAGTTACTGCATACAAAAACAGCACACAGGAAGAGATATAATTTCTCTTCGTAGTAGAGCTATTTTTAACATTAAATATTTTTGACATTAGGAACAGCATCACAATTCCAGATAGCAGACGAATGATTGTAAAACTAGCAGCATCAAGCTTATTTTCACCCAATGCCAATCTACAGAGGATTGAATTTCCTGCAAAAGCTATCAGAGAAAAGCAAGTATAAGCAATAGTTTTTAATGTGCGTAAATTCAAGTTATAAACAACCTCGCGCTTACCTTAATGTCTCTATTTGAAACTGATTTTGAGCCAGTAAGGTATCATGTTTTTTTCTATTTGGCGTTTGCCTAGCAGAAAAAAAACGATCACTTAGGAATTTTTTAATAGCAACTTTGGGCGATCGCTGTTGTGATTATTCCATACTTTTCAGAGTTTCTTCGCGAATAACTTCAAATACTTGACGACTGAGTTGGACAAATTCTGGTGTCATGGTGTCATCGATGTGACGCGGACGTTTGAAGTCCACTAAAATATCTTCTTTAATATGCCCTGGATTTACACCCAAAATCAAAACGCGATCGCCTAAAAAAACTGCCTCTTCAATATCATGAGTTACAAAAACAACGGTAGTTCTTAAATCGCTCCAAATCTCCATCAACAGTTCCTGCATCATATGTCGCGTTTGTGCATCCAATGCGCCAAAAGGTTCATCCATCAATAAAACTGAAGGAGAATTAACTAATGCTCTGATAATACTAGCTCGTTGCTTCATTCCTCCTGAAAGCTGGTGGGGATAAGCATGACGATGCTTGTACAAACCGACTCGATTGAGATATTCATCGACTAACTCGCGTCGCTGCTTTTTTGCCATACCTTTAATCCGCAAGCCAAATTCGACATTTTGGGTAGTAGTTTTCCAAGGAAGCAATGAATACTGTTGAAAAACAAAACCGCGCTCTGAGCCAGGTTTGGTTACAGTTTGATTATCTACTGAAATACAGCCTGTTGTAGGACGAACAAATCCAGCGATCGCATTAAGTAAAGTTGATTTGCCACAGCCAGATGGTCCCAGCACACAAACAAATGAACCAGGTTCTACTTGAAAATTTATATTATCTAATACTTTAACGGTGCGATGGCGATCGCTAAAGCTAACCGACAAGCCTTCTACCTCTACCAACCCTTCGATTGATTGCACCGTTGTTGATGTTTGTACCGCAATATCCTGCATAACTTTATGACTAATTCCTTAATTAACTTATTTTTTAATCGTTCTCCAAGGCATCAATGCAGCAGTTAAACGACTAACTGCCCAAGAGCTAAAAGCACCCATCAATCCAATTAGCAGCATTCCCATGACAATTGGTGGATAGTTGGAGGTAACATAAGATTCCCAGGTTATATAGCCTATGCCATAGCGTCCTGCCAAAATTTCTGCCGTTACCAAACAAAACCAGGCATTACCCATGCCGATAACCAAACCACTAGCAATGCTAGGTAATGCCCCAGGAATGATAATGTCTAAAAAGGTATGTCGGGTTTTTGCCCCCAAACACTGTCCCACCTGAATTAAAAGCGTGTCATTAATGGTGCTTTCTACTCCTTTGATGGTGCTAATCAAAACGGGAAAAAAGCCCCCTATAAAGGTAATAAAGATCATCCCTGCTTCGGCGGTGGGAAACATTAAAATAGCCAGAGGAATCCAGGCTACTGCGGGAATTGGGCGCAATAATTCCAAAGGAGGCGATAAAAAATCGTCAACTTGTTGAAACGCACCAATAAAGATCCCCAAGATAATACCCAAACAAGAGGCGATCGCATAACCGATTAACACCCTAGTAATACTGGACTGGAAATGAATCCAAGGATCGCTAGTAAAAAATTCCCAGGTAGCTGCGACTACTTCTATGGGTGAAGGTAAAAGATTAAACTTGATAATGAAATCAAACTTGATCTGGCATAAAAACTGCCAAACTCCAAAAAAGACGATCAAAGATAAGACACGTCGCGCCAATTTATGAGTGCTAGTGTTCCCAAACATTGGGTTGATTAGCTGACGAAAACTTTGAATCAAAGGAGTTCTAGTTAATTTAGAAGAGCTAGTCATCTTAGAGCCTTTGAATTGTGATTAATAGTAAACGTTCTAATGAAAGTCGGTAGAGACAAGACAAAGGGTAGATTATTTTTTACCAGCAGCACCGACTAATGCAGGTGTAGTTTTCTGAGCTAAGGTTTGCTGTAATTCCTTAAATGCCGTTACTTGACTCCCAGAAGAAGCTGCAAACTGGTCGGCATCTTGTTTGAGCAAGAAAGCGGAAACCTCCTCGCCGTTGTTAACATAGTAAGAATTCTCGGCAAATAGCTTCCAACCGTTGTTTTTGTCGTGTACAAACATGACGCTTGCGGCTTTTCCTTCTTTTTGTAACTGTCCTAGCATTTTCATCATGTTGGCAATTGAAGCAAAGTTAGTCACGGTTGGTTCGTCTTGAATCCATAACTGAGCAGCCTTTTTGGGATCTTCTATTGGTTCTCCCGTTAAAGCATCTTTACCCGTAATTTTGTAGTTTTCGGCTGTTGCGATTACCTTTTGGCGATCGAGCTTCATCTCTTTCATCGCTGTTTTTAAATAGCTTTCGTCAACCCATCCCGTAACCTTTGCTGGATCGACTTTTCCTTCTACTTTGCCCAACTCAGTCAAAGTTGTAATACTGTTTTTGAGTGCGTCTAGATTAACCTGACGAATTGTCGGATCGAGAGGCTGTAAACCAGAAGGACCTAAAAACATATAGACTACTTCTTTTTCAATTCCCGACCATTCCTCAATCTTGGCTGAGGTTTCTTCGGGATGTTCCCTGAAGGTTTGGTTGGCTTCTAACACGGCTTCGAGATAAGCTATCACCAATTCTGGATACTTTTTGGCAAAGTCCGAGCGCACGACAATTCCATGTAAAGTTGGTATCCCTGTTTGCGCTCCATCATAAATCTTTCTGGCAAAGCCTCGGAAGGGAAATAGTTCGCCAAAAGGTACAAAGTCAGCGTGAGCATCAATTTGACCAGTACGCAGGCTCGTTCCACCTACTTCAGGAGCTTGCGAAATTAGTTGAACATCTTTTTCTGGATCGATTCCATTATCTTTCAAAGCTTTTAATAGCATACCGTGAGCCGCAGAACCAAAAGGAACCGAGACCGCTTTGCCTTTAAGCTGGGCTAGAGAAGTTACTTCGCTATCTTTAGGAACGACTACCGCATTACCCGCCCCACTAGGACTGTAAGCTAAGGTAGCGATATAAATAGACTTGACATCTCCTCCTGCTTCGCGAAACTTAATCAAGTTAATAGCGGCAGGAAAGTCACCCATCAGACCAATATCAATTTGATCTGCTAGCATTTTGTTGGTAATCGGTGGTCCCGATGTATAGCTCGACCACTGAATGTCATACTTGACATTGGCATATTTACCAGTATGAGGTAAATGCTTTTCCAATAATTTTAATTCTCTTACTGTAGCTCCGCCTACGGCAGTATTAATTACCTGATCCTGCGTACCAATTGAAATGCGAATTGTTTCTTTTTTACCAGAGTTTTCTGCTGCATCTGTTGTTCCTGATTTTGCTGAAGGGCTATTACTAGTACACCCATTAGTGAAAATTGTGATGCCTAGAAATACAAAAGTTATAACTATTTTTTTCTTCCAAGAACGATATCTAAGAGCAACCATAGTGTTTTTCTATATTGTTTTTGTTACTCTAAATTTAATAGTTAAAATTTAGGCTTTTTGTAATTTAAGCTACACAACACTAATTCAATCAACAAAAAAATTGATAGATTAATAGATTTTTTTTATATTGTTTTTGCTGAAATTGTAATACATTTTTCTGATTTTTTATCTGGTAAATTAGGCACAAAAAACGATTCTTAACACAATTGAATCTCGATCTTGATTAATTAATGCTATTGAATTGTACAAGATTGAATAAAAGTTAAAATGTAAAGCCAAAAACACTTTTAATTTGGCTTTACATTCTTTTTGTTATTATGAATTAGTCAGATAATCTACTATATAATTCTAAATAAATTAAGAACAAGATACCTATTTTTCTAACTTAGTAAAATAAATTTTTTGAATGTTAAATAGCTCTATACACCTTGAGCTTTAAATTTTTGTTTTTAGAATGTAATAAACGTTGGTCAGCAACAAATAAAACTTATTGATAATAGCCTCCCAAAATATGAGAGACTATTTTATGCAATTCGCGATCGCATCTAATTTTCGTCCTCTCAAACTTTGGTTAGAGATTTAATTGTCTGATTCAAAGCTATTTTAAAAGTTTGACCCAAAGCAACGGCAATTTGGTTAAATATCTGAGTAGCCAAAGAATCAGGTTGACTAATAGCAATAGGCTTTCCTTCATCTCCACCGTTACAAATACGCGGATCGAGTGGAATTTGTCCGAGTAATGGTGCTGACAATTCCTGAGCAATTTGTTCGCCACCACCGCTACCAAAAATCGGCGTACGTTTTCCTGCTGCATCTTCTAGATAACTCATATTTTCGACAATTCCCAAAACGGGAACGCCTACTTGACGAAACATATAGATTCCCCGTCGCACGTCAGATAGGGCTACCTGTTGGGGAGTAGTTACCATAACTACACCGCAGATGGGACTTTCTTGGACGATGGTAATTTGAGCATCTCCCGTACCTGGAGGTAGATCGATTAACAGATAGTCTAATTCGCCCCATTCCACATCATTAATAAACTGAGTAATAATTTTGTGAAGCACGGGACCACGCCAAGCCAAAGGACGTTCGGGTTCGACAAGTGAGCCTACAGACATTACTTTGATTCCATGAGCTTCTAAGGGAATAAATTTTTGTCCCAGGGGAGTATCAATCGCCATAACCTCAGACTGTTTTAATCCCAGCATTTGCGGGATATTAGGTCCATAGACATCAGCATCGAGTAAGCCAACTTTTACCCCAGACTGACTTAATGCCATTGCTAAATTAACTGAGGTGGTAGATTTGCCTACTCCTCCTTTACCGCTAGAAATTGCTAAAGTAATCTTGACCCCAGGAATAGTACAGACTTGAACGTAAGGTTTTTTGCACCAATCGAGAGTAGATAAAGTAGTTGAAACTTTGTCTTTTAAATCGGATTGATGAGAACCTAAATACAGCTTGAGGTAGACGTACTCATCTATTAGCTTGAGGTTACGCACCATACCTAAACTAACAATGTCCTTGTTCAGATTTGGTTCGATAATTTGTTTAAGCAGTTGAATCGTTTGTTGTTCTTTGTCATTCATGAAGCAACACCTTCTGTTTCTCGAATTTGATCGATCGCCCGTTGAGAGAAGATCCGTACATCGGCATCAGGGTCGTCTAAGGTTTGCTGGAGAGCATTTAAGACATCTCGATTGCCTATATTTCCTAGTGCGATCGCCGCATCGCGACGGATATCGGAGTACTCATCTGTAAGACATCTGACTAAAGCAGGGGTAACGCTCTCATCGGCAACTACTTGCAGGGTTCGAGCCGTAAATTTCCGTACTTGCCAATGTTCGTCTGTTAAGGCTTTGGCTAAAGATGAGACTGAACTAGCATCTTTGTGTAAAGCTAGAGATTGAGCAGCCCTACCGCGTACTTGCCAATCAGGGTCGTCGGTTAAAGCTTGACAAAGTAGTTTAACTACTGACTCATCTTTTAGATGACCTAAAGTTAAAGTGGCTTCTCGGCGCACTTTTGGAGCTTTATCATTCATCAAAGCTAAAGCAGGGGGACAGGTTTCTACCTGATTGAGGTAGCGCAGGGTAGTAATAGCTGCTTCTCGTAGTTCATCTCTCGACGATTCAAAAAACGGTAATACATAAGGTAATGCTTGCGCGTCGTGTATCTTTCGCAGCAGAATTAATACATTAAGCTGCATATAAAAGTTGTCTTCTTGAACCGCATCTAGAAGCATCATGAGATCTGCTGGTGCAATTAATTCTTTTAATGCCGATAATGCTTCTTTTCTGACTTCTTCATTAGGCGATCGCAAACAGGTCATCAATGGTTTGATGGCGATGGGATTGTTAAGTTCCCAAATACCAGTTATGGCAAGCTTTTGGACAGTCGTATTTTCATCTTGTAAAGCCTGAATTAAAGGCATAATTGCCTCTTCGTCTCCAATGTGTTGCAAAGTCTTGACTGCTACCAAGCGATCTTCAACTTCTGTTGACTGAAGCATTTCCACCCATGGTTTCAATTCGTCATTTATATCGTCGTACATGAAAATAATCCTAATTTTAAAATAGTCAGAGATAACCTCGATTGGCGTAGCCTAGCCGTCTATCAGGGATACCGCATCCCGCTTGACAGAAAGGCTTTCCTAAAGGATTCCGTGCATGATTAGCTTCGCGTCACCGCTCCGCATATAGCCGCATCTACTCCGCTTGGACAAGTTCTTTCTGCTCTAACAGTTGGTCAAGTAGGCGATCATTTACCTCAATAAAAAAGGAATTTGTACCGTAATCGCATTTATCGGACATTCTTTTTCACAAGGCAAACAAAACCAGCATTCGTCATATTTCATGTAAGCTTTGCCTGTTTCTGGATTCTTTGCCAAGACATCTAAAGGACAAACTTCAATGCAAGCACGACATTTTTCTAAACATTTAGATTCGTCTACAATTACAGGAACGTCAGCGCGTTGAGTAGTTAAAGCCATATTTTTCGGTTAATTTGTGTTTTGCTAAGAGCAAACGGCTGTTTGCCAAATGCGATGGTTGCGTTATCGATTGTTTGTAAATGCGTATGCGATCGCGCTCGTAGCCAATAATTTGTTATCAGCAAGCAATTTTTCTACGCTGTAGTCACTTTTACGTCGTAGACTTCTTGCTCTAAATTGACATCGACAATATAAGGTTCTACAGGACGCTTAAAGAGAGTCATGTTGTCAGCTTCTTTCTTTATATTGACGTGACAAAACCACTCTTCATTGTTTTTCTCTGGATAATCGATGCGATAGTGATATAAACCCCAACGGCTTTCTTTACGATAGAGAGAAGCTCTGGCTGCCATTTCCGCGCAGTCGCGAATAAAATGAACTTCCATACAGCGCATTAATTCGTGAGGATCTCTAGCTCCCATGATGTTCAAACTGTCGTAGTAGTTGACAAATTTATTTAAGCCAATTTCCATTTTGTGGGGATTTTTGGGCGGTTGTAAATAGTCATTAACAATACGGCGCAGTTTGTATTCAACCTGGGTGTGAGGGACACCATCAGGGTTTTGCATCGGTTTATAAATGCGCTCTTTTTCTGCTGCCAACCAATCGGCATCGGGTTCTAAATATTCTACATCTGCCACGTATTCCATCGCATTGATGCCCGCAAGACGACCGAAAACAAAAGCCCCAATCATGTAGTTATGAGGAACAGAAGCCATATCTCCCGCAGCGTACAGTCCTGTTACTGTGGTTTCGGCTTTTTCATTAACCCAGACTCCCGAAGCACTATGTCCGCTACACAAGCCGATTTCGGAAATGTGCATTTCTACCCCGTGAGTGCGGTAGTTTTCCCCTCTGTTTTGATGAAATCTTTCTCGACTAGGACGCTCATTTGCCCACAAGATCGTTTCAATTTCGGAGATGGTATCTTCATCTAAATGGGTCATTTTTAGCTGGATTGGACCTTTGCCAGAGTGTAACTCTTTCCAAACCTCTAGCATCATTTGACCACTCCAGTAGTCGCAATTAACGAAGCGGTGTCCTTCAGCATTAGCCGTGTATGCCCCAAAGGGACTAGCAACGTATGCACAAGCAGGACCATTGTAATCTTTGATCAGGGGATTAATTTGAAAGCATTCAATGTTGGTTAATTCTGCACCTGCATGATACGCCATCGAATAGCCATCACCAGCGTTAGTGGGGTTTTCATAAGTGCCGTAGAGATACCCCGATTCTGGTAGTCCCAATCTACCACAAGCTCCCGTACTGAGAACGACTGCTTTAGCCTGAATGACCACAAAATCGCCATTGCGGACATCAAAACCCACTGCGCCGATCGCTCTACCATCTTTGACCATGACGCGGGTTGCCATCACGCGATTGGTAACTTTGGCTTTATGCTTTTTAACCTGACGAGTGAGAATTTTTTTAAGATCTTTACCTTCAGGCATTGGCAGAACGTATTTACCAACGCGATGAACCTGTTTTAAGTCGTAGTTACCGTAAGTATCTTTTTGAAACTTAACCCCCCAACTATCCAACTCTTGAATGACTTCGTAGCCTAAGTTTCCCGTCTGATAAACTGCTTTTTGATTAAGGATGCCATCGTTAGCAATAGTAATTTCGCGGACATATTGTTCGGCAGTAGAGTTACCTGGAATGACTGCGGTATTAACTCCATCCATCCCCATGGCGATCGCGCCACTACGTCGTATATTAGCTTTTTCTAAAATTAATACTTCGGCTTATCGACAAAAATATCCTGAGATTGAAACTCAATTAAAACTTTTTAGCGATCGCAAATTACTGTGCCAAGCAGTTAGCCAAGGTATTATTGACCTTAGCTTTGACGAAACTAAATTTATCGATTGTCCTGAAATTTGGCAGCAGGAAATTACTACTATTCAATACGGTTTATTAGCTGCATCCAGTCAACCTCTAACTAAAAAAAATTGGCTCTCTCTTGCAGATATCAAACAAAAACCTTTGGTGTTGTTAAGCGATCGCTTTGCCAGCCGTCAAGTTTTTGAATCTCGACTGTCAGAATTAGGTTTAAAACTAACCGATTTTCCCCGCTTAGAGACTGTAGATACAATTGGTTTGATGCGAACTTATCTTACTCAAGGCAATTACCTAGGATTTGCTTCTAATCTAGAATTTCAAGCAGAGTTAGATTCGCAAATATTAACCTCAATTACTCTCCAAGAATTTGCTCTAGCAGCAGCAATCTATGTATCTCAGTCGCAACTGAGCAAAAGCTCCCTCGACAATCAGGTTAATAGATTTCTGGCTTTGCTTTCTACTCCTACAAACCAAACCAATAAGCTTGATTCTTCCTTGCCGTTTCCCAAAATGCGATCGCCTGGTTGCTATGTAAATCGCTCACAATCTTCTCAAGAAACTATTGCTATTAATCTTGGCATTCAAAACGTAACAATTCCTGCCGTTACAGCAGGATTAATCGTGCAGCGTTTGGGATTGCTCGAACATTTTTTACCCCGCACTGGACGATATAGTCAAGTCAAATACGAGCTTCGCTGGCATGATTTTTCTTTGGGAACGCCAATTGTCAAAGGATTACATTCAAAAAGATTAGATATTGGCATATTAGGAGACTATCCCCTACTTGAAAGTGCGACTCAACGTGATAATGAGCAATTTGAACCTACTCTGCTAGTCAGCTTTGTTGCCATCGCTCCCAATGGCGAAGGCAGTGCGATTATCGTTCCTCAAACATCAAAACTGGAAACTGTTGAGGATTTGCAGGGACAAACCGTGGCACTACCTTTTGGTTCTTCGGCTCATGGAATGTTACTCAGAACTTTATCCAATCTCAATTTGCTTTCCCAAGTACAGCTTTTTCCTCTGAAAAATTCTCTGATTCAAGCACCACTACAGCCAGAAATAGCGGCAGGATATGCTTATTTTTCACCGTTTCACCAACTAGCGAGCGAGCGCGGCAATTTTAAATACTTAAAAGACGAAAATGCCAGTAGCTTACCAGGATTTTATGGTGTAGTAGTGCGCCACTCTTTTGCCGAAGGATATCCCGAAATAGTAGTTGGTTATCTCAAAGCCTTGATGGCTGCTCAATATTGGCTAGCTAACAACCCCTCAGCCTTTTCTCTAGTAAGCCAGTGGACAAAAATTAAGCCGCAAATTCTAGCAAGTATTCTCAGTTCTACTCAAACAGAGACTTCAAATCTATTCATAACCGATTGGCAAATCCGTCAAGATTGGCTAGAAAGCCATATCGCTCAACTCAAATTAATTCCCACAACCAAACATTTAGGTAAAATCGACTTAAATCGCTGGATAGAGCCAGAATTTTTGCAAACAGCAAAACAAAACTAAGAAGCAAAAAGAATAAAGGGTAGGGAATAGGGAATTAGGGGGACGAGAAAGACAACTCGAAACTAAGAACTAAAAACTGACAGCTAAAAACCAATCTAATATCTCATTCAGTGAATCATCCACAAAATAAAGCCAAGTGAACTGACACTCATAACAATCCACAGCACAATTCCTTGGGCGATCGCTTGCCAGCCCACAACTTTCAATGCCTGGATCGATAGCCCCGATCCAATTAAAAATAGGGTTAGCTTCAATCCAGCTTCTGAGAACAGCGTTAAAATAGGCGACCAGTTAGCGACATTGGGAACGAGCGATCGCGTAAGGGATGCTAGTAAAAATAGACCGATAAACCAAGGAATTTGAATAGTATGAGCTTTATGTTGTTCTGTTGCTCGACGCTGAAACAAAAATGAATACAAGAGCGAAATTGGCACGATCCAAAGCGCACGAGATAGTTTGACCGCCGTTGCCGTATTTAATGCTGTCGCCCCAAAATGCGATGCTGCACCCACAACGCTAGAAATGTCGTGAATTGCGATGCCTGCCCAAGTACCAAATTGGTCTGGCGTTAAGTGTAAAAGATGTCCCAATATTGGAAAAATGTATAAGGCAACGGCATTAAGCAGAAAAATTGTGCCGATGGCAATAGAAATTTCTTGTTCTGCTGCACCAATGACTGAAGCAACTGCTGCGATCGCCGAACCGCCACAAATCGCCGTTCCTACAGAAATTAATACCGATGTTTTCACTGGAATCTTCAACTTTTTGCCGAGCCACTGCCCTAGCAACAATGTCATTCCAATGCTAATTGCTGCCAACAATGCGCCTTTTTGACCCGCCTGTAGCACAACCGCTAAATCCATGCCAAAACCGAGCAGGACAACGCAGACTTGTAAAAGCAGTCGAGCCATCTGGCTACTGGTGCGCTGAAACGGATTTTGAATCGTTAATGCAACCCCCATTCCCAATGTCAGAGCTAGGGGTGGTGAAATCCAGGTTGTTAGAGAAGTACTTGCAATACCCAAAAATAACGCTTGTTGCGGTGTAAACTGCAATGTTATAGAACGCTGTAGTATTTTCTGTACCGCTAAATTACGTCTAAATGCTCTTGAAGTATTCATTATCTGTAGCACCATGAGAGATTAACTTCACCTTAAGAAGTTTTACTCATCGAAACAAACGTTCTTTTCTGTCAATTCAATCGTTAAAATCGATTAATGATTCTTACTCAATGTGTTTAAACAATGACAGGCATAACACTCGATCGACTCCGAATCTTTCTTGCTGTAGTAGAACAGATGCATTTTACTCATGCTGCTGAAGTGCTTTACATGACCCAATCTTCTGTCAGTTCGGCAATCCAGAATTTAGAGAAGCACTACGGGCTGAAGCTATTCGATCGCATTGGTCGCCATATTGAGATTACCGAAGCAGGTAGACTCCTGAAAATTGAGGCGCAAAAAATCTTAGAGCAGGTTAATTTAACCGAGCGCGGCTTGCGGGAACTGAATAACTTACACCGAGGTGAACTAAAATTAGGCGCAAGCCTGACCATCGGTAACTATTGGCTTCCTGATAAAATTAGCGAATTTAAGCGTCAGTATCCTGGTATTGAAATTTACTGTACATTGGGGAATACCGCAGAAATCAGTAAGGGAACAATGGATGGACAATTCGATCTGGGCTTTGTCGAAGGAGAAGTCAATTCCTTGGTGGCTGATGCTCTAAAGATAGAAACCATTGGTAGCGATCGCTTGCTTATTGTTGTCGGTCAATCTCATCCTTTGTTTTCAACTACACAAGTTTCTCTAACAGCATTTACTCAAACCAGATGGGTAATGCGCGAACCAGGTTCGGGAACTAGAGCAGTATTTGAACCGGCTTTAAGAAAATGGGGTATTGACCCTAGCGACTTGAATGTTGTTCTAGCAATGAGTAGCGGTGAAATGGTTAAGGCTGTTGTTGAAAACGGAGTTGGCGTAACAGCAATTTCTGAACTAATGATTAAAAAAGAATTGCAGCTAAACAGTCTTCGTCCAGTTCAAATTGAAGAGTTAGGAGCTTCGACTCAAATTGCTCGTTCCTTTTTTCAGCTAAAACATCGACAGCGATTTCAAACTCTTATTTCTCAAGCGTTTACACAATTATTACATTAGGCGATATAAAAGTAAGCATTTTTCGTGCTGACAAAAACATCACACCGCATCGGCTCAAATAGAGAAACTATGGCAGATCAACTGCGATCGCTCTTAGAAAATATTATAGGGATTGACAATCATATCAAAAGACTGACTGAAAATAGCGGTTAATCATTTACTATAAAATCTAGAATAATGTTCAATAGACCTCTTGCAAAAATAAATTAGGAATTTAAATTAACCCCTTTTCCCTTTTCCCTAAACTCAACCGAAATTTATGGGACTTATGCAAGAGGTCTAATTATGACCAACTCCTGTCTTCATCTCTCATCCCTCATCCCTTAAAAAATGGTTCCTTTAAAAGACGAAAATCCGATCAAAATTGTCCCTTATATTACTTACATCTTAATTGCAGTTAATATTCTGGTTTTTATTTATGAACTAAGCTTAAACTCAAATCAGTTAGATGTTTTCTTCCATTTGTTTGCAGTTGTACCCAAAGAGTTAACCGCTAGCTTTAATGGAGTTGATGTGCATCAGGGCATTCCCGAAATAGTTACTCCTATCACCTCTCAGTTTCTTCATGCGGGATTTACTCATGTTGGCTTTAATATGCTATTTCTCTGGATATTTGGCAACAACATTGAAGAAGAGTTGGGAAGAGCCAAATTTGTTTTGTTTTACTTGTCCTGTGGCGTTATAGCCGTACTAGCGCAATGGTTCTTTTCCGCCATGTCTACTGTACCATCTTTAGGAGCGAGTGGCGCGATCGCTGGAGTTATGGGAGCATATATTCTTAAGTTTCCCCAAGCAAAAATTGTCACCGTCATCCCCTTAGGCTTCTTTTTTCCGCTATTTAGAATACCTGCGGTCTACTTTCTCGGCTTTTGGTTTGTCGAACAGGCATTAAACGGCATTAGCTCTTTTGAGGTTACTGCAAGTGTCGGTATGGAAAGCGGTGGCGTAGCTTATTGGGCGCACGCAGGGGGATTTGTAGCAGGAGCAATTCTCGGACCAATGTTGGGGCTATTTTCATCTAACTCAGATGAGAAAGTTTTAAATTCCTAATACCAACTCTCTATGACAATGCACTAAATAAAATCTAACCCCTTAGCGTCTGTCTTGGTGCGCGTTCCCTTGCGCCTTACGTCGACGCGGGGTCGCACCGCTTTGCGTCTTTGCGAGAGTTTTAAGCTCAAATAATTAAGTGCAACTTCAAGGAGAAATGGTATAAATAACCTAATTTTTAGCAAATTGCTCAAAAATTTTCTGAATGTCTGACTTCTTCTGTTTGACAGAAACATTAAAGGGATAAATACATCAACTGCCAGGTGTTCTCTATAGTTTTTTTATAGAAGTATGTCTAGAAAACTAATGCCACAAAGCTTTTTGAGACAAAAGGGAAAAGACACAAATAGCAAAGCTCAACACGACTCGTTACACTGAAACAGAGGATTTAAAAATCCCGATCGTAATTAAGATCGATGACATCATTTCGTCATAACTTATTAGCTTATCTATACAAAACAAAGTACTGATGGAATTTTTATCTGATACGGTAGTGTTGTCTCGTTTGCAATTTGCTCTCACCGCAATTTTTCATATGTTGTGGCCAGTTTTGACTACGGGTATGGCAATTTATCTAATTGTAGTGGAAGGATTATGGCTAAAAACTAACAACAAAAATTATTACTATCACGCTCGTTTCTGGTCAAAACTTTATGTCCTCAATTTTGGCATTGGCGTAGCATCAGGATTACCAATGGAATTTGAATTTGGTACTAACTGGGCTCCTTTTTCCCAAGCTGTAGGCGATTTCTTTGGCAGTGTTTTAGGATTTGAGGCTTCTATGGCATTTGCCCTGGAGGCTGGCTTTTTGGGCATCATGTTGTTTGGTTGGGAACGAGTTCCTCCTGCTGTCCACTATTTCGCCACCATTATGGTTGCTATTGGGGCGAATTTATCTATTTTCTGGATTTTGAGCGCGAACTCTTGGCTACAAACCCCAGCGGGTGGACAGTTTATTGATGGCAATTTTGTAGTCAGCGATTACTTTCAGGCAATTTTCAACCCTTTCATGCTCAATAGCGTTCTCCATATGTTTTTTGCCACTATGGAAACTTCTTTATTTGTCATTGGTGGGATAAGTGCCTGGTACATTCTTAATCAACGTAATTCAGAATTTTTTAGCCTGTCTTTTAAAATTGTCTTGGCGATCGCCATTGCCGTTACCCCTCTGCAACTCTACATCGGACACCTTAGCGGCGAGCAGGTTTATCATTATCAGCCTACAAAACTGGCTGCAATGGAGGCACAGTGGGAAACAATTCCCGCAGGAGAATCGCCTTCTTGGAGTGCGATCGCCTTACCTAACGATAAGGCAGAACAAAACGACTGGGAAATTTCTATCCCTGGGCTATTGAGCTATATTCTAGAAATTAAACCTCAGCTATCTGAACCTGTTATCGGTTTAAAGGAATATGCTCCTGAAGATCGACCCCATCAAATAGGCTTAATTTACTATGCTTTTAGGATTATGATTGCCATCGGCTTTATCTTGGCGGGCTTGATGGCACTGACAGTTTTGCAGTGGTTACGGGGTAAATTAGCTGCTGAAAACATTGATCAACAACGTTGGTTGCTCAGAGCTTGGATGTTTGCTGCACCGTTAGGCTATATTGCCGTTGAATCGGGCTGGATCGTGCGTTGTGTGGGTAGACAACCCTGGACAGTTTACGGGGAAATTCGCACAGTGGATGCAGCTTCTCAAATACCAGCCAGCAATGTATTGACTTCTTTGAGTGTTTTTGCGATCGTCTACAGCATTTTATTTGTTTTTGCTCTTTACTTTGCTAGTCGTATCATTCGTACTGGCCCTAATTTAAGCTTACCCATACCAGGAGAGCAAACAAGCGGAGAATTAGACACTACTCCTGCCGAATCTATCCCTGATAGTCGTCCCGCAGAAGCGCAACAATAAAACCATTTTCTGTAGCGAATGCGCGATTATATGCAGATGATACTCCCCAGGTAGGATTTGAACCTACGACCAATCGATTAACAGTCGACCGCTCTGCCACTGAGCTACTGAGGATTGCTTTAGTAACCATTAGCAATAATAACGAATACTCTTACAATTAGCAAGTTTTCCCAGCAAACTAATTTTGAGTCTACCGATTTGCTTCTGGTTAAGTATATCCTAGAAAGAAAGTGAGCTTTAGCTACTAGATATTCTCCTCATGCAAGTTAATCGCTACCAAACTGTTTCTCTTTCCCTAATTTCCACAGATTTACCAATCTGGAATGTAATTGAAGCAACTGCATCGTTATACCAAAAAGATCGAGAAAGATTTCATTTATTATTAGACCAGCAAAAACTGCCTCATTCTACTTCGCCTTTTGTTAATCATCAAAGTGAATCCGCTCAAGGATTGTTCTGGCTAGAAATCTCTCCTTATCGAGTAGTGATGACCATGCAGAGTCGAGGAAAGTTGAGCTATCGACACTTTTGGGAAAGAGGAGTGTATGGCGTGAGTCGATACTGTTTGAATAGCGATCCCGAACAACCCAGTCACTCCTTACGTTTTCGTAATTTTACCCGTTACTTGAAAGTAAATAGCGATCCTTTTCCTAAAAATTTACGCCTTGAATATGAAATATGGTCAGCAAAAATTCAGTTGGGTTCTTATATTCTTCATCTAAATATTGAAGCTTAACTTCATTCATTAGATAGAAAACTCAAAGTGTTTTCAACTTATGGACTCGTGTATATTTAACAAGCCATCAGGTGGAGTTATTTCTAGACGTTGGTTGTCAAGATCGACTACGGGAACTATTTCTTTGACAAAGGGAACAAAAACAGTAACAGGTTTTGACGATTTTGGTCTGTATTTTTTGCGTTTGCTGCGTCGGCTAATCTCAGACAAATCCCGATCGCTTTTGGCTTTAGTATCTGGCTGTTGGTGTAGCTGGATTTCTAATAAATCATTCCCTGCTGTATACAGATCGACAACTACTCCTATATTTTCCCCTGTTTCTTGGTGATAGACTTCTAAACCGACTAAATCAGCAACATGATACTCATCTGCCTTTAGTTTTGGGCGATCGCTTTTATCCACCAGCAGTTTATAATCCCGTAGTTCATCAGCTTGGCTGCGATCTTCTATTCCCTCTAATTTAATTACATACAGGTTTTTGCCCGCAATGTATCTGCCTCCTCGCAACTGGACTTCTGTAATCGCCGAAGTCTGAGGATGTTTGAGCCAACGAGTACCTGCTTTAGTAAAACGTTCAGGAAAATCGGAGTCTGGATATACCCGTAACTCTCCTTTTAAACCTTGAGGCGAGGTGATAGTTCCTACTTCTAACCATTCTATTTCTTGGTTGATGGTTAATTCGGGATTGTTCATTATTGATACTTAATTTAAACTGTCGCTGTTTGATAAACATTTCTAGCAACTTTGGCTAAACGCTGCATTGCTTCGGCTATTTCGGTTTCGGTTGCAGTTAGGCTGATTCGTAAACACTGTTGCTTGTGTTGCCAATCTGCTTTTAAGCCAGGAAAAAAGCTACTTCCAGGTACAGCAATCACTCCCACCGCTTTTAATTGTTGATAAAATTCCCAGTCTGTCATCGGCAAATCCTTAAGCCATAGCCAGGCAAAAATTGCTCCTTCTCCCTGATGAAGATACCAAGGAATGTCTTGGGGCATAGCGGCATCGAGAGTATTGGCTAAAACTTCGATTTTGCGCTGATAGTGAGGACGAATAACATCTGTGGCAATATTAGCTAGTTTACCAGAGGCGATCGCCCTAGCGGCGATCGCCTGTCCATAGCGGGAAGAATGTATACAGGCATTTGTTTGAAAAGATTCTAATATTTGAATCAGTTGAGGATCGCCAATAGCAATACCAATTCTCTCCCCTGGTAATCCTGCTTTGGATAAGCTCATACAGTGAATAATATTCTCGCCAAACTGGGGAGTCATCTCTGTAAAGTTTAAGGCAGGAAAAGGCGGTGCGTAAGCAGAGTCGATAAATACAGGAACATCTAGTTTGGCAGCCAAGGCAGCTATTTTAGCTACTTCTTCATCGCTGATTACGTTTCCTGTAGGGTTGCAGGGACGAGAAAAAATTACACAGCCAGTTTGCTCATTGATTTGCAGTTGGCTAAAATCAGGACGATATTTAAACCGATGTTTGTCTTCGTCGATTTCTAAATTGGGTTTATATGCCAGTAACGCCTCTGGAGTTAAACTAACGCCACCATAGCCTGTATAGTCGGGACTAAGAGGTAGAACAACCTGCTTTAGTTCTCCTGATGCGGTATAGCCACCAAAAGCATTAGCAGCATAGAGATATAGAGCCTGAGAACCACCTGTAATCAGAATATTGCGATCGCTCAAGTTTAAGTCATAACGAGCATTAAAATCGTTAATTACTGCGTCAATTAAAGGTGCATAGCCTTGAGATGAACCATAACGACAAACCACTTCGCCGTATTCATCACTATCCAACAATTCTTGGGTACAGTCGCGCCATAGCTGTTCAACTTCAGGCAAAATTACAGGATTACCTGCACTAAGATTAATAAATTCTTTGCCTGCACTATTGCTCAAGGTTTCAATAATGTCTTTCATGATTGCTCTGACTCCCGTTAGTTGAGACATCTGCGAACCAAATTGAGATAGAGCAGGATTCATTGGTAATTACCTAAACGCAAAAAATAGCTTTAAGGTTTATTTTAACTTGAGTTTGCTTGCTAGATCGCAAAAGAAAAGAGCGATCGCGATCGCTCTTTTCTTTAATATTATTTAGTAAGTCGAATCAGAATCGGCTTTTTAGTCTATAGTTCTTTAAACTGGTCGATGGTCAGTTGGCTTGGACTAACACCTAGCACCACTGCCAACTCTTTACCTTGATAACTAATAAAGCTATTAACTCTACCACTAATTTCCAGTTCATCGTAGGTAATGTTATCAGCTAAACCAAGGCGATCTTGATTAAGTTCAAAATCACGAATCCAATCGAGACTTCCTTTTATATTTTCTAGATAAAACAGATCCTCTCCTTCCTCACCAAGTAGAACATCAATTCCTCCTTTACCGATCAAAACATCATCGCCATCGCCACCATTAAGGCGATCAAACTGTTGACCACCGTTTAAAGTATCATTGCCACCCTTACCGTTCAGGATATTTCTCTTAGTAGTACCAGTCAACGTATTATCATTTATATCGCCATCAATAATCTTAAGATTGGCAAAATCAATTGACCCTGATTGAACTTCATAAGCACCAATATCAGTTTGTTGAATTGAACGTTCTAATCCTCGTTGATCGGTGGTAAATTCTTCAGGATTGCTTCCTACATTAATTGCTAAAGAGTCGGGAAGTAGAGCATAAGTTAAGGTAAGACCACCATTATCTTTTAACTCACCTAAGCGAGGTTTAACAGGAGCATCAGCAGTACCAACGATATCTTGATTAACGCCATCTTGAAAAGCTTCTGTATTTTCGCCATTGCCAATTAGATTGTTACCACCACTAGTTATATTTCCACCGCTAGTAAAATCATCATTCTCAGCATTGCCAGCAATAATACTGCTAGTAAAAGTACCGATTGCAAAATCAACAGAAACTCCACTACCATTACCTCCAGTAAAATTACGACTATTCTTAGCAGTATTATCAGTAATTGTACTATTGGTAACTTCTAAACGGGTATCAAAAGCATCAATACCGCCACCAACTTCATTGGCAATATTACCACTAATAGTAGAGTTGTTAACTGTGGTTGTCCCACCCTCGGAACTGGCGCTAGAAATACCGCCACCTCTTCCACCTTTTCCTTTGGTGGAATTACCGCTAATAGTAGAGTTATTAATAATAGTATAAGATGAGAGATTCGACACACCACCACCGATACTGTCAGCCGAATTATCCTTAATAGTGGAATTATTAATAGTTGTTGTGGCAAAGTCATTCGTTAATACACCACCGCCGTATTTAGCTGAATTACCGCTAATAATTGATTGATTAACTGTCAGATTTTCGTGATTATCAATCCCCCCGCCTCCTTCTTCGCCAGCATTTGCGCCAGTAATAGTTAGTTTGGCGATCGCCACATCAACATCAGTATCAGAACCATTATCTACACTAAATACTCGACTTTTATTATCAGCATCTATGGTTAACTTATCTGCACCCAAACCAGTAATGTTCAGGCTTTTGTCTACTGCTAATTCTCCTAAAGTTAGAGTTATCTTGCCATCACTGAGACGAGGATCGAAAGTAATGGTATCTCCAGGATTGCTCTCTAGAATTGCTTCTCGCAGGGAAATATCATCGGCACTCAAATCACCATCATCTTCATCATCTAGAGTTGTTACTATCCTTGATGTTGGCTCTGGCGGCAGAAATGGCAGATCGTAAATTGAGTCGGTATCGGCTTCAAAAGCTCCAATATCAGAAGCATCAAACAAAACACGCTCAAACCCTTTTCCTCGTTGATCGGTAGTTAGTTTTTCAGGGTTGCTACCTGTATTAATCGCGATACTTTCAGGTAACAGAGCATGGGTAAAAGTATTTCCACCATTATCCTTTAACTCACCTAGTTGAGGATCTATTGGCTTATTGGCAGTACCGACAAGATCGCCATTGAATAGATTGACAAAATCTGGCGCACCATCGCCATTGCCAATTAGGTTATTACCTCCAGAGATGATACCTGCACCATTTACATCATTGTTATCTACGTTGCCTGCAATGATGCTGCTGGTAATATTTGCAATAGCTGAACTTTGATCTATTCCTGCACCATCTGGAGCCGAATTATTAGTAATGGTGCTATTAGTAACAGTGTGATAACCATATTCAGTACTTACGAAAATACCACCACCATTAACCTTAGCAGTATTACCACTAATAGTGCTGTTGATAAAGGTACTATCGCTATCAAATCCGCTAGAATTGAAACCTGCTCCAGAATCTGCTTGATTGTTGCTAATTGTACTATCAATTATTTTGGTTGTACTATCGGAATTAATACCACCTCCAGAGCCTGATGCCGTATTTTGATCGATAGTACTATCATTAATCCTTAATCCACCAGAATTGTTGTAAATTCCACCACCTCCCCCTGCTGCCGAATTATTACTAATAAGACTGTTGTTGATTATTACGGCAGGATTGTTATTGACTGTATATGGAAAATCAATATTTATACCACCGCCTCTCTCTGCTGCCGAATTATTACTAATAACGCTGTTGTTAATTGTCGTGACAGATCCAAAATTAGATATACCACCGCCAGATCCAGTTGTAGAATTACCAGTAATGATACTGTTATTGATAGTTAAATTTTCCGTATTTCGGATGCCGCTACCGTCTTGATTCCTCGCATTACCACCAGTGATAGTTAAATTATCTATAGTTACATCTACAGATTTATCGAGATTATTAATATTGAAAACTGAACTTTTATTATTACCGTCAATAGTCAGTTGACCATTATTAAAACCTTGAATAGTTAGATTTTTATCAATACTTAATTCGCCACGAGTCAGCAAAATAGTTTTATTCTTCAGGCTGTTGTCGAAGCTAATTGTACTTCCATCTTGACTATGGACAATTGCCTCTCGTAGGGAAATGTCATTGGGAGCTAGGTTTCCATCATCTTCGTCATCCAAAATTGTGACAATAGGATTATTTAGACTTAGATTTTCTTGGGAATTTTTCATAATTTTTAAGTCTTAGGAACTAGAAATTAGATTTATTGTTTGAAATATTGTTAAGGAAACTTTCGATAGTTGCAAAATTGCATAGCGAGTCTATGCTGTAGACCGATCGCGATTTCAACCAGCATTTGCACCTGTCTATGTTATTCGCCGTAAAATTTTTTTTAAGCGCAGAATTTCAATGTTCTGTATGACAGGTATTGTTTTGAGAACATTATTAAGATATGTGTATTCTTTAATTTTTTATTATGCCTTTTATGGAAGCCTTGGGATACGATACTCGCGATCCTTTTGAAGTCTTTCCAGAGTTCACCGCCGATATTCCTGTGTTAAAAGATGAAGCTACAGAATAAACAGCAAGACAAATTAAAAACATTAGTGTGAATCTTTGGCATCCCTGCTAATATTTCGATGTTCGAGAAATATTAATCAAATGTGGTGAGTAGCGTTAACAAATTAGATTTTTGTCTATCAAAATCATGGCCCTGAGAAAACCGCCTCTTCAATATCTTGGCGACTCAGAGAGTATTTAAATGAACGACTAAGGTTTTGACTTGCCTCTTGTGCATCGTAATAGCGTACAGTCAATTCTTCCACATCTAAGCAAATTTCTGCTTTCCAACCAAATTTGTCAAGATACCAGCAATGAAGATTTTCTCGATCTTGATTACACCCTTGACTTCGTAACCAGTCTTCGATACTTGGTAAGGTGTGATTGTATAAAGGGGTGTCTGCCTCTGGTAAACTCATAAAAGTAATTTTACTAAAAATTTTATTTAACTTATCAAGCTATAAGGTATCAAAAAAGCCATATTTGATGATCGAGTTCTTCTGCTAATAGTTTAGACGAAAATAAATAACAATCGAAATTTCCTGAAGTTAAACTCATGACTAATCTGACTTTAGGGTAAAAAAGGTGACTTCAGGAGCGCAATTAATTCTAATTGGTACATCACTAAAACCAATACCGCGATTGATATACAGTTTATTTCCTGCATTTCCATAACCTTTTGCCCATCCATCTGCAACAATTCGATTATCTTTTGCAAAAGCTAACCATGACCATTGGGGTGAGTAAGGGAGACGAATTTGTCCACCATGGGTATGTCCTGCCATAGCAAAAGGAGCAGAATTAGCAGGAAAAGCCTTAAAAGAGTCGGGATTGTGCATTAAGACTACTCTTGGGCTATTATCAGGTAATTGAGCCAAAGCTTGCTCGATTTGGTCTTTATTTGCCCAATGGGAATCAATGCCGACTACGTATAAATCAGATTCATTATTTTGCAGAGGCATTTTTACTGCTTTATTGTTTAATACTTTAATTCCAATATTTTCCAATGCTTGTTCTAATTGTGCAGCTAATTTTGTATCTGGCTTTGCGCCTCTGTTGTTAATTCCATAATCATGATTACCCAATACGGCATAAGTAGGAATGTTAGCCTCAGTTAAAGGACTCAGCAGATCAGCTACTTCATCGATTTCTGGATTTGGATCTGGGTTGGCATGATAAATAAAGTCTCCTGTAATAAAAACTGCTGCGGGTTGTTCTTCAATTAGTTTGTTGACGCTTTGAGCGACAGTATCAACATTGTCCCACCACATTCCTACTTGAAAATCAGATAACTGCCCAATTTTCTGTCCTGACCAAGCTGTAGGAAGATTGGGAATGATTGCGTTTTCTTCTTCATCATCTAAAATATAAGGCTCAATCAAACCCCAAGCAACTAAAAATATCAATAGCAAAGGAATAGCAGCAATACCCCAAAGCAGTTTTTTCTTGATGCTGCTGTTTGAGTTTGTTTTTGTAGATGCAGAACTCGATTCCGCTGGGGAAGACTCTTGATTTTTAATCATAACCAACAATACTAAAATTAATTTATATAACTAGACTTCTTCTTTTGAGATCCAACTAAGCAATCCTAAAGAATTAGCAGCACCAAAAAAGTGAGCGCCCAAAATATTTAACTGCGCTAAAACCAAAAGTAGATCGGCAATCTTTATTACCTGTTCTCGTTCGTAAACAGCAACTCCTTGAGGACGAGCGATCGCACCTGCCACCAAAGACACTAAGCTAATCTCTGAAGCTACAAATGCCAATAACAGTCCGATAAGACTAGCTATAAGTCCAATGCGTAACGTTTCAATAATTTCTGTTCTACTAGGTTGCACATCAGGATTAACTCGCTGCAATTTTTTAGCTAATTGACGATAACGCCAAGCCCAATAAACTCTAAAACCCAAAGCCAATAAGCTAAACACGGCGATAAAGATGCCAATTCCCGTACCACTATTAGTTGCGCTACGGCTCAAAATAATCAGTAGTAAAGTAACTCCTGATATAACCCCTAAAATCAAATGAATCCAGTAGCTAATACGGCTTAAAATGCGAAAAGTACGGCTGAAATTGCTTTTATCGGGCAAATTATTAGTTTTATTTGATTCTAATGGCTCGTACATGAATTTACTTGTATAGATAGATTGTCTTTTTTTGTATTTATAAGTTTCTGGCTGTTTATTTTGAGATTAGATATCAGTAGTATCGAGACGTTTTTTAAAATCATTTTTGATAAAACTCAATTTCTTTGGTTGCGTTATTATCCTTCTCTTGAGTATTCTGATATTTTGTCGCCATCAAAATCGTAGTTAAGGCTAATAACAATACTGAGCCTCGGTTAATCATTAATTGATATTTTGTCATTTTTTTATCATTTTCAATCAAAATACCTATGCTATGGTTTTAGATTAGAAAATAAAGCCGGGTATAAGAAATATATTCTCTTGTTTTAGGGATACATCAATCTATCTCTTGAATTACAAAACGAATTTAAATATCTATCATCGGTTGTAATATTGTAGGTGTAGAAATTTTCTAAAACCAAAACAATCAAATTCTTAATTAACGTGAATTGGAGATAAGCTGAATCCCTTGTAAATAAAGAAATCTACGAAAGCCTTTTGGCGCTTGAATTTAAGAATTTGCTAGTTGAAAAAATATTTCAAAGGCTTAAAGCTTATAGCCTATAGCTATCTCAACAGATAAATGTTCTTAACCCGAATTGACGTTAATTAGACCTCGGCGGTTTTAATACGCTGATGTTGACTAAAGGTGTCGCCTTAAAATCCTTTTGTATAAGACTATTTTGAACTTTTTCTGTTAGGCGATCGCTTATTTGTCGATCGGATAAGCTAATATTTCGTGGACGTTGGACATAAATTAAACACAACAAAGTATTTTGATCTTTAATATCGGCTCTAGTAAAACTAACGTTAGATTTAACTAACTTACCTAAGTCGCTATTGTTAATAACTTTCTGCACCTCAGCATTAGCACGCTGTTCCAAACTAGAACGCTGCAAATTTGGGTCAAGAGAAAACTGCACGCTCAACAAAATGGCTAATACCGTAGATGTAATAGCTAAGGTGACGGGAAAAATCCACTTGCTTCCTCGTTTGTAACGCGCTCCTTGAGAGGACAATCCATAGATACGAAAAACAATCGCCGCTGCTAGGTTAATCCCTATTAACTGCAAAATCAAAAGAAATCCACAGTTAAGGGTCATACTCCACATCCCCAAAGCAACTGCCATTCCTAGAGTTCCCGCAGGCGGTGCTAAAGCAGCAGCAACCAGCATTCCTACCGCCGTCCCCGAAACTAAACTACTCCGTTCTGACTGCACTAAATTTAAAGCTCCCGCAGCACCACCAACTAAAGGTAGCAAAACCGACACAGCAGAAACCTTGCTACTTTCTACCATTGAATTAGAAGCTAGATCTTGACTCAAAATTAAGCTCAGCAAACAAGTCACCGTAGCAGTTACCAAGATTGCACTTACATAGCGAACTAAACTTTTTTTGAGTAATAAACCGTCTCCTCTAGCAGTCGCGATCGCAAAGTTCATCGCTGGACCAGCAAAAGGAGCAATTAACATTGCTGCCACCAAAAGAAAGCTACTGTTGGTATACAAACCAATCCAGACAATAATTCCGCCAGCTATGGCATAAGCGATAAAACCTTTCCAAGAGCCTACACTTTGTAAACCAGCTAGAAATACTTCTAAGGGACTTTTGGGTTCAACATCAATTACTTTATCAGGAACTTCATCCACAGGAGGCTGGAGAGGCATTACCCCACGGGGAATTAAAGTAACGTGAAGGTCTTCAAAGTCTTCTAATTCTCCAAGAAATTCCTCTACCTGAGAGTTGGGAATATAGGCTATTACTAAATCGATCTCTCCTCTGGAGGTCTTTGCTGCTGTTTGACTTAAGTTAGCTCCCTGAAACTTTTGTTCGGCTAATTCTATAATTTTCTTTCCTTTTCCAAGCTTTACCTCAATTAGTAACTGTCGCATTTTTATTGCTCATTGGTCGTTAACAAGTAACTCAAAAAGGTGAAGCGTTAAATATTCATCTTTCATACTCCTTAATTTGATTGAGTATCAGCTAGATTAAATCTATCTTGAGGCTTAAATAAAAACTCTTACAAGTTTGGCTTTTGTCTAAATTTTTAAGTATTCTCCGTCTTGATTTCTCTTTCAGTCAAAGAGATCACTGACAAATTTAATAAGTGACGTTAATTTTCGAGATCGATTTGGGAATAATAGCAGTGTAAACCCTGAAATATCTTTTTAAAGTCGATGAACGTAGTCAGAGTTTTTACTATCGCCAACAATGGTTTTCAAGAAGTCATGCGCGATCGCATTCTCTATTTTATTGGTTTCTTTACTTTACTCTTACTCCTGGCTCAACGAATAATTCCAGAGATTGCTGCGGGGACTCATGAGAAAATTCTTTTAGACTTTGGTATTGGTGCGATCGCCATTTTAAGCGCGATTGTGGCAATTTTTGTCGGTACGGCTTTAATCAACAAAGAAATAGAAAAGCGTACTTTGTTAATGTTAATTCCTAAGCCAATTAGTCGTGCAGAACTTATATTAGGTAAGCATTTAGGGCTGAGCGCGGTACTCGCTGTGATGATTACAATTATGATGGGTATTTATTTAGCCATGCTCAGTTTTTCAGATATTAACTACCCTACAGGTGCATTGCTTACGGCAGGGGCTTATCTGCTTTTAGAATTAGCTTTAATTGTAGCTGTAGCCATCCTGTTTGGCGTATTTACTAGTTCAATTTTGGCTACCCTGCTCAGCTTTGGTGTCTATTTAATGGGACACTTTAGCGAAGACTTAGTAGAGCTAGGTAAACTTAGCAAAAATGCCAGTATCGAAAGTTTAACTACCAGTCTGTATCTAGTGTTACCTAATCTTTCGCGGCTAGATTTAAAAAATGAAGCAGTTTATGGTTTACTCCCCAGTCCTACCGAGCTTTTAAGTAATGCTTTATATGGTTTGCTTTATACCACCTTACTATTGACTATTTCGATGATGATTTTTGCTCAAAAAGAATTTTAATGATTTTCGTTTTAATCCAATTTTTGTTCCTGGGCAAATTATCCTTGATGCTTTAATTATGCAAATTTATCGCCACTCTTGAATTGAGTAACTAACACAACCGCTTTTGCTTCTGCGGCTGAAAGATAAGAAAGGTTTTAGCTACTATACAATTTGATGCAACAATAATACCTAGAATTCTATCGAGAAATACTGAGCAAAAGTTTATCTAAAATTATGATCGAGATTAGAAGTTTGTCGGTATTATAAGAGCAAAACCGCCTAACATACATTAAGACCTTACCAAGCATTAATTAATATGTCCGATAGTTCTGGGTCTATTTTACAGCTACAAACAAAAATAACGGCACTCAGCAACGTGAATCTTCTTATTGCTACTGCTAACCCTGCTGATTTTCACGATATTACAGCTTCTCTATATGCAGCCGAAATTGATTTTACCTATGATATTATCACTATAAATGAATGGGATACTAATCTACCTCGTGGGCAATATAGTGCCGTTATCTATAATTATGCCCAGGCTACAAATGAGGATGTTGCTGATACTTTAGTCGAGAATCTTCAGTGGTGGTGTCATTTATATCCAGATGCACCTTTGATTTTGATCACTAATTATTTAGGTGAGGAACGAGCAGTAGAATTAATTCAGGCTGGTGTTAGTGGTTATGTACTAAAACAAAAGCTGTATCAATTACCTGATATCCTAGCAAAAACTGTATCTAATTTTGCCAAGCAACAAAATATTGTTAATCAACAACAAAATCTAATTAAACAGCAGCAAAGGAAGATCCAGCAGCTAGAAATAGAGAGACAAAGCTGGCTGGATCGAGAACAGCTAAAGCAAGAGCATATTGCCCATCTAAATCATGAGTTGCGTAATCCTATTTCATCTATATTGGGTTTTGCGGGAATGCTCAAAGAACAATATTATGGCACTCTCAACTGTAAGCAGATGCAGTATGTTAGTGCCTTACTTAGTGTAGGCGGATATATGCTAGATCTGGTCAACAATTATCTCGATCTAGTTAAAATTGATGCCAACAAGCAGATATTAGACATAGAGAGGCTTGTTGTAGCAGAAATTTGTCAGGCATCTTTATTCATAGTTACAGAAAAAGCCAAACAAAAAGGATTAGATTTAATTTTTAATTTAGAAGATAATATTGACTTTTGTACCGCCGATTCTGTTCGTCTCAAGCAAATTTTGGTCAACTTGCTTAATAATGCCATCAAATTTACCGATCGCGGTTCGGTAACTCTAGAAGTTAAGCTGAAAGCAGACTGGCTGTATTTTTCAGTAATTGATACGGGAATAGGTATTTCGCCTCAAAACCAGACCAAACTATTTCAACCTTTTCCGCAAATTACTAATCACCATGAAAGCACTGGCTTAGGCTTAACACTCTCAAAAAAAATAGCTCAGCTTCACCAAGGGAAGATTAAAGTAACTTCTAGCTTGGATGAGGGTAGTTGTTTTACGCTTTGCATACCTCAGTATCAGTTATAGCCGTACAAAGTTAAATCAGGACACATAAGATATCTGCTCGAAAGTAGCAAGTAGCAAGTAGCAAGTAACAAGTAACAAGTAACAAGTAACAAGTAACAAGTTTAAAATGCCCTAACATTAATACGTATTGCTATAACAATGAACAATGAATACAGAAATTTTTTTTGCTTATGTAACTTCTGCGATCGAGATTAGCTACCATAAAAGTAGTAAGCAATAGATAGTTGGTTGAGTTAATGAGTGAGCAGAAATTAAAACAGTTGAAAAGTTTATTTCAGGGAATGGAAAAGGCTTTGATAGCCTATTCTGGTGGAGTTGACAGTACTCTGGTAGCTAAACTTGCTTATGATGTTTTAGGCGATCGCGCTTTGGCTGTAACTGCCGTATCTCCTTCTTTACTTCCTGAAGAATTGATCGATGCTCAAACTCAAGCAGCGCAGATTGGCATCAAACACGAGCTAGTCGAAACTCATGAAATGGATAATCCCGACTATACTTCTAACCCCATTAACCGCTGTTATTTTTGTAAAAGTGAACTTCACGACACTTTAAAACCTCTGGCTCTTAAGCGAGGCTATCCTTATGTTGTGGATGGAGTTAATGCCGACGATTTGCAAGACTATCGCCCAGGAATTCAAGCAGCAACAGAAAGAGGAGCGCGATCGCCTTTGGCAGAAATTGGCGTTAGCAAACCCGAAGTGAGAGAAATTTCTCGTAGTCTGGGGTTAGCTTGGTGGGACAAACCCGCTCAACCCTGTCTTAGCTCTCGTTTTCCCTATGGCGAGGCTATTACCGTTACTAAGCTGCAACGGGTGGGAAGAGCCGAAATTTATCTCCGCCAGTTGGGCTATCAAAATTTGCGAGTGCGATCGCAATCAGACACCGCCAAAATTGAATTACCCGCAGCAGAAATTGCTCAGTTTGTTCAACAGGTTAATTTGCCTCAACTAGTTAAGGCTTTTCAAGATTTGGGATTTGTTTACGTCACTCTCGATTTAGAAGGTTATCGTAGTGGAAAATTAAATTCAGCGATCGGCAAGCTACAATAAATATGTATGTATAGGTCAAAATATAACAATGATGGCTGAAAGACTAAAAAGCTGGGAGTCTCCTCGCCAGCGAGGACGCAATGACAAAGGAAAGGGTGGCTCTGCCAGAGCAAGGCAACTGCGTAAAAGAGAACAGATGCTACGCCAAAAACTTAAAGGCAATGCAGCAAATAAGGACACAGGAAGAGAAAGGGAGAGAAATAATTATCTCTCTCTTTTTTTTGGAATATAAGTATTAGGGGCGAACAGCCGTTCGCCCGTACACAAGCTAAGAATTATGGAAATAATCATTCCCATCGCTGCGGTTTTAATTTTGTGGCTGTTGCTTACCTGGTCAATTAAAGTTTTTAAAGCCAGTATTACGACTTTTTTGGCAATCGCCGTTATTGTTATTTTATTACAAATTGTTTTTAATATTAGTTCTGAGCAGATTATTCAGGAAGTAATTTCTTTAGTTGAGCGTCTCAGAAAATTAATCTTAGGAAATTAAGATTTTACGTCATAAAAAGACGCTTGTAGATTGAGCTATAGAGAAATGGCGGGAGGCGGATTTGAACCACCGACCTTCGGGTTATGAGCCCGACGAGCTACCAGACTGCTCTATCCCGCGTCGCTTTAGTAACAATAACACAAACAGTTCAGAAAAAACAATTTGATTACTGATTACTGATGCAGGGGCGATTTGCAAATCACTCCTAAATGATTACTGACAACAGAGTTTCTCCGCCAAAACGAACAACATCACTACAGGGTAATCCTGTTAATTTTGAAGTAAATTTGATTGCTTCTTGGGCTGCAGTCGTATCCATGTCAAAAGTGTTAAGAGCGATCGCTTTTACTCTCACATCCCCAAACGTCCCTCCTGCACTGGCTACAGTTTCGTAGAGTTTAATTACCTCTGGTAAAGGAGGAATCAGAATATCAGGTAAATCGCGGATATGTTTTGCTCCCGCACGATGGACTAAAATTAAGCCCGTAGGCTGGCTACCACGAATTAGGGGTAAAGTTGCTGTTGAGCCTGGATGTAGAAGCGAACCTTGACCTTCAATAATTACTAAATCTCGATCTTTGCCTAATTCTAGTACGGTTTTTTCAACTGCCCCCGCAGCAAAGTCTACCCGCACCGCATCTAGAGCAATTCCCTGACTGGCGATCGCAATTCCTGCTTGTCCTGTAGCAACAAACTGGGCTTTAATTCCCTGCCTCAAAGCTGCGCGATATATTTCCAAGCTAGTAGACATCTTGCCAATCGCCATATCTGTACCGACAGTTAAGATTCTCTGTGCAGCAAGGGATTTTGCTTCACCTCTGCCAATATTCAACCCATCAGGCTCTTGGCGAATATCCCAAATCCATTGTCCTGGCTTTAGATCAGGAAACTGAGGTGCAAGTAGAGTATGCAAACCGTTAACAATTGATATACCTTCTTTGATAGCAACTTCTACCTCTTGCTGAAGCTCCCCAGGTAGTTGACCACCTGAAGGGGCAATGCCTATTAGTAAAGCATCGGGTTTGTAAGCCAATGCTGCTTGAACATCGGCGACGATAGGAATATCTCGAGCAATTTTTGTTAACTCAGCTAAAGATTGTCCTGCACAGACGCGATCGATTACCGCAACTATTTGTGTATTGCTATAGCGCAGAAAAGCTAGTCCAGTTTTACCATGATCGCCTTTAATTCCCTCTTCTAATAAAATTGCTACGCGGGTTTTAGCTGTCAGCACTGTACCTTACTCCTAATCCTGGTTTAGCGTTGGGTAACAAACATCCCGATTCTATAGTTGCTCCAGCGAAGGGGTCATCTATTAAGTTCAGATGACTATCTAAGTCTAAATAATCTGCCCAAGGAGCAAGCTGCGCCATAGCTGTATTAGCCAAGCTACTATCTGAATAGCAGCCAAACATAATCTTTAAATTGCAGGCTTTGGCAATTTGAATTGCCTGCATCGCACCCGTTAAGCCTCCAGTCTTCATAATTTTAAGATTAATTCCTGCCACCGAATTTGCCAGTCGTAGAATGTCTGCACTGGTAAAACAACTTTCATCGACAAATATCGGTAAGGAAGAGCTAGCTGACAAAGCTGCTAAAAGATGATCGTCTGCTACAGGCAAAGGTTGTTCAATATATTCGACTCCCTGTTGTGCCAACCAGTGAGACATCTTAACCGCATCATCAAAACTCCAGCCACCATTAGCATCAACCATCAGCCTAGTTTCGGGTGCTGCTTGACGAATTGCACTCAGCATAGCCTTATCTGCCTCTATTCCTTGGGGATTTCCTAGCTTAAGCTTGATCATTTTAACTTCTAAAGTGCTTTGCCAGTCTTTGAGCCTGGTAACTGCTGCTTCTGGGGTGCTGATGCCAATAGTTACAGATATAGGTACAATGCGATCGCAATTTAAACCCCAAATTTGCCACAGAGGTAAACCAGCTTTTTTGCCCAACCAGTCATAAAGAGCCATATCTACGGCTGCTTGAATCCCAGAGAAAACCTTTAATTTATCTAGTTCTTCTCTGATTTCTTGTCTTTGTAGAGGATGAAAAGTTTCTAGTAATGGAATAAGCTGCTCTAATTGCGACACAAGGACAGAAGTATCCTGAGGCCGATTATCAATAGAGAACGGCGACGCTTCTCCCCATCCTTCAATATTGTCTTGTTGAATACGCAACCAAATATTGCTACTTTGCGCCGTTGTCCCTCGACTAATCTGCAAGGCAAATTTTTTGTGAACAGTAAATGTTTGAACCGCTAATTTCATTACTTTAATTTGAAGCTGTCCGCGCCTGTTTAATCATGGCTACCAATGTATGATGAGCATCTTCAGCATTTTTGAGAGTATGGTCAAATTCTACTCTGACGGGAACGGTTTCCCCTGCAATTTGAGCCGAGATATTCATTCCTTGAGGATCGATGGATTCTAGCGTAGCAATTTCTGTTTGGGGCTGATTGCCAAAGGCTTTTGCATATAGAGCGATCGCTTCAGAGTGATCTTCGTTCATGTGTTTACAGATGCGCTCGCTAATAGAGGGGGTAATAGATTCAGACATGATAATTTTTAGTAGTAAAATTGAAGTTGGCTTTTTTTATTATCATTTAAAAGTTGGTCAAAAAGTCCAAATAGACAAAGAACAAGGCGATCGCCTTTAATTGCTCTTCATTTAAAAACAATTATTGCTTTAATTATTAGAAGTAGCATAATATTCCAGCTTGTATTTTCATGACCAAACAACGTATTTTAATCTGGTATCGCCACGATTTAAGAGTACATGACTTATTAGCTCTTGATGAGGCAGTTCAACAACAGGCAGAAATAGTTCCTGTTTATTGTTTTGACGATCGCAACTTTGGCGAAACTTCCTTTGGCTTTCCTAAAACGGGTAGCTTCCGCGCTCAATTTCTAGTCGAAAGCGTTGCCGATCTATGTTCTTCTTTGCAGAAGTTAGGGAGCAACTTAATTGTACGTCGAGGTTTACCAGAAGAGATCATTCCTGCGATCGCCCAACAGCTAAATGTAGATCGGGTTCACTATAGCCAAGAGGCTACATCCGAGGAAAAACAGGTTGAGAAAAAGCTGAGAAAAGCCCTATCAGCCCAAAAAATTAAAGTTAATACTTATTGGGATGCAACTTTATATGCACCAGAAGATTTGCCTTTTGAGATTAACGAGACACCAGAGTTGTATACAAATTTTCGCAAGCAGGTTGAAAAAAATGCAGAAATAAATAGGGCTATTCCTGCACCCAAGAAGTTACCAGCCATTCCCGAAATAGAAATAGGAGATATTCCTACCTTAGCCGAATTAGGCTTAGAAACTCCAAAATTTGACCAAAGAGCAGTGCTAAAATTTAAAGGCGGAGAAACTGAAGCCATTAAACGCTTACAGGACTACTTTTGGCAATCAGATTGTCTGCGAGAATATAAAGAAACCCGCAACGGAATGTTGGGTGCTAACTATTCGTCTAAATTCTCTCCCTGGTTGGCTTTGGGCTGTATTTCTCCACGCTATATTAACGATCGGGTAATTGAATACGAAGCTGAAAGAGTAAAAAATAACTCTACCTACTGGCTAATATTTGAACTAATTTGGCGTGATTTCTTTCGCTTTATTGTGGCAAAACACGGCAATCAAGTGTTTAAAATTACAGGAATGCAGGGGCTAGAAATACCCTGGAAGGAAGATTGGCAACGCTTCGACCTCTGGCGTGAGGGAAAAACTGGTTATCCTTTAATTGATGCCAACATGAGAGAAATAGCAGCCACAGGCTTTATGTCCAACCGAGGCAGACAAAATGTAGCTAGTTTCTTAACGAAAAATCTGGGTATTAACTGGATGATGGGCGCAGAATGGTTTGAATCACTTTTGGTTGATTACGATGTGTGCAGCAACTGGGGTAACTGGAACTACACCGCAGGAGTTGGCAACGATGCACGAGGCTTCCGCTATTTTAATATTCCTAAACAAACCAAAGATTACGATCCTCAAGGAGAATATATCAAGCACTGGCTACCAGAATTAACATCTCTGGCTGGTGATAAAGTTCGTGAACCGTGGAAACTAAGCCAGGATGAACAAAAACGTTATGGAGTACGCTTAGGTGTAGATTATCCCCACCCAGTCGTTGACTTTTTTAAATCAGTTAAAGCTAACGAAAAGATTTATCAAAGCGTCAAATCATTTAGCAGTTAACATTTATCATTGTTTTGTCAGCAGGCTTGAATTTCTCCCTAAACAACAGGAGTCAAAATTGAAAAAAATTGAAGCAATTATTCATTCCCATAAACTTGATGATGTTAAAACCAGCCTAATTTCTGTAGGCGTAATTGGTATGACTATCTCAGAGATTAAAGGATATGGACACAAAAAAGGTTTAACCACTCGTTACAGAGGTACGGAATATCGAGTTGACTTTACCACCAAAGTCAAAATTGAAACCATAGTCGAAGACGAAATGCAGGATCTGGTGGTGCAACAAATATCTCTGGCTGGTCGTACGGGAGAAATTGGAGATGGTAAAATCTTTGTTTCTAATGCCGAGCAAATTATCAGGATTAGAACCAAAGAAACAGGAATTACGGCAATTTAACTTTAAGTACCTAGAGCTTTAAGCTATTATTTAAAAAACCTTAACTTGTAGAGATTAAGCTAGCTCCTGTATTCATGGAGTTAGCTTTGTTATTAATTAAAATTGTTGCCGTTGCAGGATTATTGCTCCTCATAGGAGATTTCCTATCTACTTTTGCTTATCATGTACCAGAACACGTTTTTGGTAAAATTCACACCATAGTTCATCATGGCAAAAATCGTAGTTTTTTCCATTACGCAGTTTTGAGCAGAAATCCCTTGGTAATTGTCGATGGCTTTTTGGGAGCATTGCCATACTTTATTTTTATACCTTTTGGTTGGCAAATATCGCCAATTGGTACGGCTATTGGACTTATTTTGGGTGAATTACACGTTATTTGGCGACACGTTTCTATTATCAATTGGCAAACTCCCAAGGCGATCGCCTTTTGCTGTCAATTATGTTTTATTACTACTCCAGAACGACATTGGCAGCATCATCAAAATGTTAATTTAGCTTATGGAGATATTTTTACTTTTTTCCATCTTCCTGCTATCGCTTGGATGCAGTTTTTAATTTCCTTGAAAAAAAAGTATCAAAAGCCTTTAGACATATCCAAAGCTTAACCCTATCCTCATTCTCTGTTTACTTTTCTAACTTATATTAAAAAATAAGTTATAAGTTAGTATATTCACGTAATAATAACCCATCAAATTATGTTTCTGAGTCACAAGCCAAGCTCTAAACTATATCTAGGAAAAAGCGTTGAGGAATTACCTTTACAAAGATATGAAAGAGGAGACGAAATCGTTACTCTAGATTTAGCAATTTGGCAGGTTTATCGAGGCGTGGTGCAGTTAAGCCGTGTTCAGTTAGATGGCACCGAAGTAGTTGTCGGCTGGGTAACATCAAATGGTGTTTTCGGTGGTTTAGATGATTCACTTATTTCCTATCGCGCTGTTGCCTTGGGAGATGTTTATGCCAAACGTTATGTGGCTCAAGATATCGGCAGATATCCTCAGCTAGGACGACAATTTTTGACTCAATTTAGCGATCGCCTGATCAAGTCGCAGCAGCTATTAGCAATTATCGCCATTAAAAAAGTTGAAGATCGCTTAAAAAATTTGTTGTTATTGATGAAGCAAGAAATTGGGCAACCCGTGAGCGATGGTGTTCGTTTACAGGTGCGTTTTACTCATCAGCACCTGGCAGAAGCTATTAATACTACAAGAGTTACAGTGACCAGAACTCTAGGAGATTTTCAACGTCAAGAATTAGTTTACATTGATGGGGAAAAACACATAGTGATCAAAAGTGAGTAGGCTGTTTAAGTGCTTAACATCAGCGTCCGACGAATTTTGATTTGTAATGTTAGGAGTTATTTAATCTTTAATTGGTTGTTTGCTTTGTTCTTCAATCTCTTCTAAAGTTTTAAGCAAAATGCGTTTTGCCTGTAGTTGCCAACCCCATTTTTGAATATTAAAAGCAATAGGAATACAAATAGCAGGAGCGAGAAAATCCACTGGCTGACGCAAAGAAATTCCAAATAGTAGCCCTAATCCAGCAATTCCCCAAAAAGGTAAGGCTACAGTCTGACGCTGTTCTTCAATCAACTTACCCAAAAAGCCTTTAGGCATTTCTTCTAATAATTCTGCTTTGACTTCTTTTTGCTCTGCTGGCGGTACAGATAAACCGATTTTGCGTCGTAGTTTTTCTATTTTTCGAGCATCGCTACTATATTCTGTTAGCTCGTCCTCTGCCATCATGATAAGCCGTTCTAGCTGAGACATAAATTAATATATAAAATAAATTATTCTTAATACACACTACCATTGTGAGCTTGAGTAAAGTTAACCTAAATCTACTCACCAATAGAAAAGACAAGTAACAGAATTATTAACTTCTCTTACTTGTCAATTGGAAGCTTAGTTGAGAACTTAGGCAAAAGCAGCAATAGACACTTTGGCAGCAATTTGTTCGGCGATCGCAACTAGAGCTTTTGCAGAAGCGCAATCTGGATCGGCAACTACAATAGGCGTTCCGTTATCGCCTCCTTCTCTTAAGGCAATTTCTAAAGGAACACAGCCAAGCAAAGGAATATCTAGTTCTTTGGCCGTTCTTTCGCCACCCCCTGAACCAAACAGATCGTAACTCTTATCAGGCATATCTGGAGGAATAAAGTAGCTCATATTCTCCACAATTCCCAGTAGATTTACTCCTAGCTGCTGGAACATTTTCAAACCACGACGGGCATCAATCAACGATACAGTTTGAGGAGTAGTAACAATTACTGCTCCTGCCATTGGTACGGCTTGAGCCATGGTTAATTGAGCATCTCCTGTACCAGGCGGCATATCCACAATTAAGTAGTCAAGTTCGCCCCACTCTACCTGATAAAGAAACTGACGAATAATACCGTTAAGCATCGGACCGCGCCAAATTACGGGCTGATCTGGGTCGATCAGAAACGCCATAGAAACCAGCTTAACTCCATGATTAAATGCAGGTTCGAGTATCTCACCACTACTGCCCTGTTTAACGGCGATTTTGGCTTTACTTAAACCAAACATATTAGGCGCATTAGGGCCATAGATGTCTGCATCTAATAGACCAACTTTAGAGCCTTGGGCAGCCAGGGCAACCGCTACATTTGCTGCCACCGAGCTTTTTCCTACACCACCTTTGCCACTAGAGATAGCAATAATATTCTTAATACCTGGGACAGAAGTGCGATCGGGAAGCGACTTTTGCTGGGGGGTTTCTGCGGTAACTTCAACGTCTACGGTTTCTACATCTGGAAGCGTTTTGACCGCAGTTTGACAATCTTCGACAATAAATTCTCGTAGAGGACAAGAGGGAGTGGTCAACACTAAAGTAAAGCTGACTTTTCCCCCGTCTACCGCCACATTACGAATCATGTTTAGCTCCACAAGACTTTTTTGTAGCTCAGGGTCTTGTACGGGACGTAATACTTCTAAAACCGATTGTGTATCCAACATTATTTAATTTATTCTCCTCAAAAGAGCGATCTCGCCAAGCTAGCAAAAGTCATCAAACTTATCGCCGTTGTTTAAACCAAGTATTATTACCTGCAATTTATTATCGATGCAAACGGTTCCTCAAAGCAATTAACCAGAAATAATTAATAACAGTTGGGACGTTGGCGCGTCGCGCCTTTAATGCTCGTGTTTGCTTTACTGATATTACTATTCTAGCTGCTCTGACTCACCTTAAAGCCTGAAGGGACTAGAATCATCCAAGATAAGAATTAATTTTTGGTCAATGATTCATTAATAATTGGCTTGGCAATTACATATTTGCTTCTTAGGCGGTTGTAAATTTCCAAAAACCTTTGATTACGGGTATTTTCGCTAAATTCACTAATAGCGCGATCGCTTCCTGCTTTGCCCATTTCTACCGCTAATTGACGGTTAGATAACAAAAAAATTAAGGCGTTACTGAATGTGTAATGCTAAAACATTATTTACTCTAGCCGTTTGCAAACAAGAACTTCTTATACTAAATCCTGTTGGCGTAGGTTATTTATACTTTTAGGTAGTTGGTAATATAATTCTGACTACAAACCACAGACTACGAACTACAAACTTAATGTTTAAGATACTTTTTCCAATCGGATTTAGTATTAAACGCTAATAGCTAATAGCTTAAAGCTAACAACCAATAAACTTTTAACAAAGCTAATTCATATCAAACGTTAATTAGATACAGCAACAACTTCTTTTTTCAGCTTAGAGTAAGCTTCTTTGCTATTGGTAAAATCTTCGTGATAAGAACGCTCAACATTAACATTCCAGAGATCGTGTTTTTCACCCAGAATATTTTTCGCTGCTAATAAACCAGTTAACATTGAATGGTCGCTGTTATTATAACGGTGCATACCATTGCGACCTATCGTTTGTAGGTTCTCAAATTTCTGAATGTATTCCTGGATGATTTTCACATTCTGACGATATTCATCATCATAGACAGGATAGGCTTTAAACTGGCGTATTACCGTACCGTCTTCAATATTAACTTCTGGATCTACTAGACCTAGAGCTTTAACTTCACGGCTGGCTAATTCCACTAATTGCTCGTTGCACATTTGCCATAGCTCGTCACCCTCGTTACAAAAGTATTCCATTCCTAAACAGGTTTTACTTTGATCGCGAACCATTGCTTTACTCCAGTTTTTGAAGTTTTGGATTCTGCCTACCTTAAATTCTGGACTATGGATATAAATCCAGTTATCAGGAAATAGTTCAGCTTTGTCTACTACTAAAGAAACTATTAGGAAATCTCGATATTTAAGACTGTTAGCAGCTTTTAGCACTGCTTCTGGAGGTGCAGGATTGAGTTTTTTTAGTAATAAAGATACAGGCATACTAGAAACAAAGTTTTCTCCCACAACCTTGCTAGTTGAACCATTTTGTTTAATGGTAACGCTATTGACTCGGTAACCATCCCGTTCTATTTTAACCACCTCAGTATTAAGATGTACGGGTGAACCTTTACTATTTAACTTTTCTTGAAAACGCTCCCACATTTGCCCAGGACCATATACGGGATAGTTAAATTCTTTAATTAAAGTTTTAGTATCATTACTGCCAAACAAGGCGTTAGTTATGGCTTTTTTAAGGGACAAGCCTTTAATGCGTTGTGCTGCCCAATCTGCTCTAATTTCTGTACAGGGTATACCCCAAACCTTTTCTGTATAAGTTTTAAAAAAAGTTTTAAATAAGCGTTTGCCAAAGCGATTAGAAACCCACTGCTCAAAATTATCCTCTACGGGATTAGGTTTGATTTTGGCTTTAAAATAGCTCCACATAATTAGGGTGCTATTGATTAGACCTAAATTAGATAAGGCATTGTAAGGTTCTAAAGGGTAATTGAAGAACTTGCTCTTATAATAGATTCTGGACAGGCGAGGAACTTTGATAAATTCATCCCCCATAACTTCTTGCCAAAGCTGTTCTACTTCTCCAACTTTAGTAAAAAATCGATGCCCACCAATGTCAAAGCGATAGCCTTTATAGGTTTCTGTGCGGGATATGCCACCAACGCGATCTGCTTTTTCAAACACAACTGATTTCTTGCCGTGCTTACTTAGTTCATAAGCAGCAGTTAGACCAGCAGGACCACCACCAATAACAACTGTGGGGATTTGATTCATAATGATTGCCTGCAAATAATTTCTATACTGTATTATGAATATGTCTGACTTGTTTTTAGTGGCAATCATTAATTTGGCAAGAAAACCTTTAAGGCAAATATGATGATTGGCGATCTGGTAAATAATTTGATAAGCGTTGGATATTAATGTCTTTTAGACGTTGAAACTGCCTTTATTCCAACTTGCTGACATTTGTAAATAATGTTTTTGATATTATCATGATGTTAATCTTACCATCCAACTAAGTATTTTCACACTTTGGCAGTAATTAAATTATAGGTTCAAAAAATAGATTCGTAAGTTATGTTGCCTTGAGTTTATGTAACTTTTATAGAAGAAGCCGCTTTATCCGCATAAAATAAAGTTTATGTGAAATTGAGTATTTTTAAGTTACTCATTTCATGTTTTCGCATTAAACTTAAATATTAAGGAAAAACTAAATCTTAAGTAATTTTTTGTTTCTTCTGTTTGAAGATGTAAGTAAAAGATTACTATGTTGGCTACTTTTTATACAGTATTAATTTTAATTAAATGGGATAATTTGTAATTTAATCAAAATTGTTTTTTTAATTGAAAACAAAGCGAATAAAGTTTCGGTTTCGTATAGAAATAAATGCTCTGTTCGGTTTTTATGATGATGTACCCTAACGTCAACCTTACCTATTTTCGATTTTTAAAGTTATTAAATTATTCAGAAAAAATTGCTGGACTATCTAGTATCGTTTGGCTTCTTGGAACTAGCGTATTGTTCTACTCAAGTTTCCACCAACAAAATAATCAAATACTATTATTTGTCTTAATTAGCTACCAAACTGCTCTAGCTTACGCCATCAAAGCCCAAAAAAGATTAGCGATCTTGAGTGGAATAGCCTTGGGAATAGCTTTTTTAACTAGAATTACTAGTATTCTATACGCTGTTGGCGTACTTATGTTTATGATCGGCTGCGTTGCTCGTCAATATAAGTTTAAACCCGTATCCCAATCTCTAAGATCGATAGCTTTGTGGATGACTGGCTTTATTCCTTTCGTTTTATTAGAAAGAATACTAACCTATTACCGTTACGGTAGCTGGGTAGCAACCAGTACTTCGCTTCATCTGCAAGTGTACGCCAGAGCAAATAGTTTAATTGACCCAAATGCGATCGCCCAAGGAGATAACAAGGGTTTTTCCTTTCTCAAGCTACTGGCGAAAGTCCAACCAGAGGGATTGTTAGCACCACTATTTTCTCCAGAAAAAAGTATTTTCATTTACGATCCCTTATTACTACCATGCTTAATTCTATTGTTTGTCTGCTGGAAATCTTTGTCTCAATATATTAGATGGTATGTAGTAACTATATCAGTTAGTTTTTTGCTGCACTTGTATATCTATTCCTGGACTTCTGAGTGGATAAAACAAGGAGAATGGGGGGCAAGGTATCGTATAACCTCGATTCATTTGTTGCTCATCCCTTTAATCCCCATTTTGATTATAGGTGCTACCAAAAGAATCACCAAAAGTACAGCCCCCGCCAAAATTTTGTTGAGCGCGATCGCCAAAATTATAGTTGTTATGGCGATATTAATTCAGTTTACATCAATAGTTCTGCCCTACGGATTGGAAGCAAATCAGCAAGAACTGGGCGTTGGCTCTAGGTTTCGTCTTGTCCAAAGAATGTATAACATCTCTTATATGCTTGACTCTAAACCCCACTTTCAAATATCAAAAGTAGAGCAGAAATGGCAAATAGACGAACCAAATCGTAAAGTCATCTGGGATTTACTACCGTTTCGGTATCAAGATAAGCTAGGAAATAATTCCTCACTAAACAAATTTATTCCCATATTGTTTGTGGTTTGGAGCTTGATCTTAATAGCTGCGATCGCTTCTACCCTATGGGTGTTTGTCGAGCAATAACATTAAAAATTAGCTTAAATTATTTAAAACCTAAATTAAACACTATGAATAAATCTCCTTTGATCTCAATTATTACCCCTGTATATAATGGTGGCTATCCTTTTTTTTGCTGCTTATTAGCTATGTCTAAAACGCAATTTACTGACTATGAACTAATAGTAGTAGATGATGGCTCTACGGATGAGTCGGCGGCGATCGCTGAAAAATTCAACGCGAAGGTGTTACAAACAAGTGGCAGAGAAGGCCCTGGCGCAGCCAGAAACTTAGGAGCAGAAGTAGCTAAAGGAAAGTATCTATGCTTTATTGATGCCGACTGTGAAGTCTGTGAAGATGCGATCGCCGATTTAGCTCAAAAACTTAGGTCACAACCACAAATAGATGCGTTATTTGGCTCTTATGATGATGCCCCCGCAGCAACTAATTTTATAGCTCAATATAGAAATTTGATGCACCATTACGTTCATCAGCAAAGTAGTGAAGAAGCCTCGACATTTTGGGCTGGTTTTGGTGTTGTGAAGCGCGAACTCTTTTTAAAATTGGGTGGCTTTGATATTAAGCGTTACTCCCGTCCTAGCATTGAAGATATCGATTTAGGTTATCGATTAAAACAAACTGGTGCAAAAATTTATTTGGCTAAGAAATTACAGGTAAAGCATCACAAAGCCTGGAAGCTATTTGGCTTAATCAAAACAGACATATTCGATCGAGGTATTCCCTGGACAATGCTCTTACACAGCAACAAATCAAATCGGATTAATGATTTAAACCTGCAAACCGACAGTCGTGTTAGTGCAGTCGCTACCTATAGTTTGCTTCTTTGTCTCTTAGTTAGTATTTTCTATGCTGCTGCAATCATCCCTAGTCTGGGATTAATTTTGTTGCTCTTATTGATTAACTGGGACGTATACTTGTTCTTTGAACAAAAACGCGGTTTTTGGTTTGCGCTTAAGGTAATTCCTTTACATTGGCTGTATTACTTTTATGCAGCATTGTCCTTCGTTATCGGTACTTTAGCGTACTGGAAAACTAATTTGTTTGATAAGAATACAATTTCCGCCGAATCTTCAGCTTCATTATAATTTGAGCTACTGAAGTAAATCTTTTGTGACCTACCTGACTTTTATAGAGCAGAAAGTTTGGGCTTAACCGTATCTAATTTTAGATTTTTCTCTGATATACAGAGGATATATATTTCAGCAGATACTTATGAATGTTCAACTCAAGCGATCTCAACAAAAGTTTTTGTTTTTGCTATTTATTACCGCTATCTATACTGCGTTAGTGTTTTGGTTTGATTTTCTACAGGGCGAAAAAGTAAATGATGAGGTACATTTTTGGCAAACTAGCCTAATTTTTAGTAAGAGTCTAATTCCCTCAATTAGTAACTTAAAAGATTATCGAGACTTAAGTACTCCTCTGCCATTTGTAACTTTTGGTGTGTTGGAATATCTTTTTCATCAGGGCGTATTTGCTGGGCGACTGCTGAATTTAATCCTGTCTTTGGTCATGGTTTTTATTATCGGTTGGCCAAGTCGGAATCGAGGAGCAAAAGCTATTTTATGTTTAATAGGACTATTTACCTGTCCGTATTATCTTTTGTGTAGCGGAGCCTTGGTTACTGATATAATTGCCTGCTTCTGGGTGCTGCTGGGATTCGTATCCTATGTTCACAGTCGCCACCTCTTAAGCTCCATAGCTTTCATTTTAGCGATCGCGTCGCGACAATATATGTTAGCATTTCCTCTGGCGATCGCTTTATATGAGTTTATAATTGTTTTACCTGAAATTAAAAGCGGTAGAAAATTCCAGTTGTCCGAGCATTGGCGGTGGATAGCTCCTTTCATAGCAGCTTTGTCTATTTTGGGCTGGTTTTATTTATTTCAAGGTTTAGCACCTTCAACGGGAATCGAAGAATTAGCTCCGACTGTTCAAAAAACAACCTGGTTTTTGAAACCCAATAGAGCTATTTATTTCTTGGCATTTGTCAGCGTCTTCATAGTTATTCCAGAGTTTATTCTTTTTCAGCCATTAGCTAAAATTAAGACTTTCAAGCCACGGTGGCGCAAAATCATGCTAATTGCAGTAGGCTTGTTATTGTACTGCATCGCTTTTCCTCCTCCAACAACTAGCGATGGTATGTTTTCGCTTATCCTTAATCTTTTTCGTTACGAAATCTTGAAGCTAGCTTTATTTTATATTTTATCTTTCCTTGCCTGTGTGCGTTTTTCTCAGCCTAACCTGATGTTTCTATGCGTTTTATTTAACTGCTTGATAATGATGAAAGCGCATTATTGGAGTAAATATGTTTTGCCACTGGCAATAGTTTTTTGGTATTTAAAATCCTTGAAACTCGAACAACAGTTTAGTTTTGCCGAGCTTATACCTAATTTTTCTATTCAAAAGTAGGTTTTTAAAACAATCATCACAACGGCGAATCTGGCAATTGCGGAATTAATAGTTTAGCTATAATTGGCAGATGATCCGAACCAATAGCGCGTCCTAATTTGAAGTTTTTAACCTGAATATCGGCACTCACTAAGCAATGGTCTATCGGTGCAGATAGAGCAGCAATTTGAGGCGCAACTATCGAATGAGTGGGTAAGATTCCAAATCCTTGACGGGCATTATGTAAACCAGAAAGCTTAATCATAGAGTGATAAAAAGGCGACCACATCGAAACATTTAGATCGCCAATCACGATAACTGGCTGCGTTAGGGTTTTTACATATTCGCCAATGCCTATTTCTAAATGCTGATTCCGAATCTCCCAGCCTGGACGACCATAATATAGTTGAGGGTAGGCATGAGTGGCAACAAACTTCACCAGGCGATCGCCAACTTCGATATCGGCAATAATTAAGCCACGATAAGTACCGTAAAGCTTTAGTTGAGCATTAGCTAATGGCAGTTTACTGTAAACCTCCATTTCCATTTTTTCTGAGCGAATATGGTACGGATAACTTGAGTCTAATGCTGCTAGATGAGGATGCCAGTGGGGGACGGCTTCTAGAAAAACCGCTATATCTGGCTGTTCTCGATCAACTGAAGCGATCGCCTGAGCGTAGTTTTTATTTGACCACAAAACATTATAAGAAAAGACTTTTAGTGCTTGGTATTGACCAGAGTTAACGATTTTTGGTTGATTAAAGTACCAGGGTAAGATTTCCGCTAAATTGAGCAAGACGCAAAACAAACTAGCAGCAATCCAAAGTTTGTCGTGGGTTAGCAAGAAATAAACCAAGCTGCATAAAGCCATGAGCAAAAGTTGCAGCTTATAGCCTGAAGCAAACTCAAAATAGAGATTTAATCTGCCTAAGTATCCTGCCAATGATAGAGCGATCGCGCTTAGGCTCAAACCAGCAAATAAATAGTAGTTAACAACGATAAACTTCTTGTTAAACACCGATTAGAATTAGGCAATTATCAGATTAGAAGCTATAGCCTAACAGATACTTAGTCTACTGACTATCCTTTCAACTCATTCTCGCTCAAAATGTATTTTATGGCGTTGCTGGATCGAGGTATGATTCTACCATTTTAACGATTGAGCAGATCGATCAAAAAGCTAATAGCTAATAGCTGATAGCTACGAACAGGTTACTTTTCAGTTTCATACTTCAAATCAGCAACGCCAAAGTTGTCTTACTTGGCTTGAATTGTATCTAGCTTTGCCTGAACCTTCTGTACTACGTTAGCAGGTAGAGGAACATAACCTAATTCTTTGGCATAAGCCTGTCCGTCAGTTAATGACCAGTTGATTACGTCCTTCAAACCTTGCAATTTATTAGGATCGCTATAATTTTGATATGCCAAAATCCAAGTATAGGTAACAATAGGATAAGAATTTTCGCCTTCTGGGTCGGTAACAAAAGCCCTGAGATTTTCTGGTAAGGTGGTAGCACTCAAAGCGTTAGCAGCAGACTCATCAGAGGCTGTAACGTAATTTCCCGATTTGTTTTCTAAAGAGGCAAAGGGAATATCCTGCTGTTTGGCATAACCATATTCAACGTAGCCAAGCGAGCCTTCGGTTTGCAGAATTTGAGCCGTTACTCCTTCATTTCCTTTAGCACCTATACCTGTAGGCCATTCTACGGTTTTACCATCGCCAACTTTTTGTTTCCATTCAGGACTAATTGCGCTTAGATGTTTGGTAAATACTCCAGTAGTCCCACTACCGTCTGAGCGATGAACTACGGTAATTTTGCTGTCGGGAAGCTTGGCATCAGGGTTAAGAGAGGCGATCGCGGGATCGTTCCATTTGGTAATCTTACCCAGTAAAATATCTACATAAACTTGACGAGAAAATTTTAATTGAGTTACACCAGGCAAATTATATGCCAGTACAATACTGCCAGCAGTCATAGGTAATAAAGCCACTCCTTGCTGTACCGCAGCCATTTCCTCATCGGTCATTGCCACATCACTCGCACCAAAATCCACTGTTCCTTGAGTAAATTGCTCAACTCCAGCACCACTACCAACAGACTGATAAGATACCTGAACGTTAGGATTTAGTTTATTGTATTCAGAAAACCAGCGTTGATACAGAGGAGCAGGGAAAGATGCACCAGCACCAGTCAAACTGACATCTTGTGCATTAGCAACAGGGGTAGAAAAATTAACTTTATTAGCAGAAATATCTATATTTTGTGCGACAAGTCCTAAAGACACCGCTGATATAAGAGTTAAGCAAAAATTTTGTTTAGTTTTAAAAACCATCTGATTTTAGTAAATTAGTTTGTCAACAACTAACAATATTTGATTTAGGTAAAGAGAAAATTAAGGATTTAAAAAATGCTATTTTTAACTAGCATTTTGATATTTATAGCTTATATATTTTCATTTTTAATCTGCATCAAATACCAAATAAGTATAAAAGCAATCGAGTTTACGAGCAATTGCTAATCATACTATCAATCTAGTTTTTGTATATTGTGGGTCATTGATTTATGGTTAAAAATTTTTGGATTAGGCTTAACAATGCTTTTTGTGACAAAACAAGATTTTTTTTATGTTATGCAAACAAAAAAGCCAGTACCATAAATAAGTTAACTTTAAATTAAGAAAAAAATAATTTTCTTGTGCTTTGTTTATCAGCCTATTAATCTAAAAATTGAAGAGGCTGATAGCGCATTTTATTATGTTTAGAAAGTAAAATGCAATGACTTCTTTGTCCTGCTTGATAAGTAGGTGGGCGAAATCATTTATAAGATGCCAACATTAACTTTTGCCCTGACCTCTGACCTCTATCAAATCCATTTTATATTTAATTACACCTACCCACTTAGTGTTTGCTTAAGTACTTACATCAATTCATTAATTATGGACTCTATTAAACTCTGAGGAGCAGAAGAAACTATTGTCGAAGGATAAACACAATTACCCCAGAGCGGATGAACGATTAAAGAGCAACTTTTGTAGCTAATTACTGGATAATTTAGTAGTGCTTTGACTACCGCATTATCATCTAGCTTTAATTCTCCTGGACGAGTTAATAGAGGATAACCAGTACGAGGATCAAAAAGATCGCTTTTGTATCCTCGATCCTGTAAAGCAAAAATCAAATTGCAGCCAAAACGAATAAACTCCTGTCTCAAGATATCTTTTTCATGAGCAGCTTCTGGATCGGATTCTTGGAGAGAAATAGACGATCGCTGTAAAAATAGAACTAAGTTAGCTGGACGGAGATTCCAATCAGGTAGAAGCTCTGGCTGATGGTCAATTACAAACTGATGAGGAGCAGAAATGTAAACCTGTACTTCTTTGCCTGATTGTTTTTGCCAAGTTTTGAGGTTGAGTGGCGATCGCATACTTTTTTTTAGGGATATATCCCATACTAAAGTTAAGGGAGTTTCGGGGTAAAGTTATAGGGACGGGGGTTAAGAAGATGAAAACCAAGGATATTCTGATTATTGGCGGTGGCATAATAAGTCTATCGATCGCTATTGAGTTAAAACGTCAGGCAGCAAAAGTTACTGTAGTTAGCAAAGATTTTATGCAGGCAGCTTCCCATGCAGCAGCAGGAATGTTAGCACCAATGGCAGAAAAACTAACTTCTGCTGCTATGTTTGACTTATGCTCTAGATCCCGTTGGCTATATCCTGAGTGGACACAAAAGTTGGAAGAGTTAACAGGAGTTGATACTGGTTACTTGTCCTGCGGTATTCTTGCTCCTGTTTATAATCAACCTGAATTTATTAGCGAAACAGATAAAGGTGCAGTTTGGTTGGACAAACAGGCAATTCACCTTTATCAACCAGGATTGAGCGATCGCGTCATTGGCGGTTGGTGGCATCCCGAAGATGGTCAAGTAGATAGTCGCTGTTTAATGCGATCTTTACTCCAGGCTGCTCAAACTTTAGGAGTAGAGATTAAAGAAGGAGTTGCAGTTAAAGCAATACAGCAAAAGCAGGGCAGGATAAACGGGGTTTTGACCGATATAGGACAGCTAGAAGCAGAAGAATACGTTTTGGCTGCGGGTTCATGGTCTAGTCAATTACTACCATTACCAGTGCGTCCAGTTAAAGGACAAATGTTATCTTTGCGAATGCCCCAAAAGCCACATCAGCCTTTTCCTCTCCAGCGAGTCTTATACGGTGAAGGCATTTATCTTGTGCCGAGACAAGACGGTAGACTGGTTATCGGTGCAACGGTAGAAGAAGTAGAATGGACTCCTTATAATACTCCTAAAAGTGTTCAAAGTTTGTTGGATCGAGCTACTGAACTGTATCCTGCGATCGCTGATTGGCAGATTGAAGAATTTTGGTGGGGTTTTCGTCCTGGTACTCCTGATGAATTGCCCATTCTGGGTCGTAGTGCCTGTGGCAATCTATATTTGGCAACAGGGCATTACCGTAACGGTATTTTGCTTGCTCCCGTCACCGCTGCCTTACTCACCGATTTGATCCTCAAACAAAAATCTGACCCTCTCCTAGCAGAATTTAGTTATCAACGTTTTTACAATTCAACCAGCATGACTTCTCTTAGCAACTTGGGCAATAATTCTCAAAAATCTTTACAGATGCAATCAAATCCTTCTCTAGCTTCATCAGCAAATTCTTTACTACCTAATCAAACAATTGTTGAAGATCTAAATCAGCTAACTATTGCAGGGCGAACCTTTAATTCTCGTTTAATGACTGGTACAGGCAAGTATTCCAGCATCAAGGCGATGCAGCAAAGTGTAGCTGCTAGCGGTTGTCAAATAGTTACCGTGGCGGTGAGAAGAGTTCAAACCAAAGCCCCAGGACACGAAGGTTTAGCCGAAGCTCTCGACTGGGATAAAATCTGGATGCTGCCCAATACCGCAGGCTGTAAAACTGCCGAGGAAGCCGTGCGAGTTGCTCGTCTCGGTCGAGAGATGGCAAAATTATTAGGGCAGGAAGACAATAATTTTATCAAGCTAGAGGTCATTCCCGATGCCAAATATCTGTTACCCGATCCTATCGGTACTCTAGAAGCAGCAGAACAGTTAGTTAAAGAAGGCTTTGCAGTTTTACCCTATATCAATGCCGATCCGCTTTTAGCTAAACGTCTAGAAGAAGCTGGCTGTGTTACAGTTATGCCCTTAGGTTCACCAATTGGTTCAGGACAAGGAATTAATAACGCAGCTAATATTGCTATTATCATTGAAGAAGCCAACATTCCTGTGGTGGTCGATGCAGGTATAGGCACACCTAGCGAAGCTGCTTTGGCAATGGAAATGGGTGCAGATGCCTTGCTAGTTAATAGCGCGATCGCCCTAGCAAAAAACCCCGCAGCTATGGCACGGGCGATGGGTTTGGCAGCAGAAGCAGGAAGGCTAGCTTATCTATCAGGTAGAATTCCTGTCAAGCAATATGCTACTGCTAGTTCTCCTTTGACTGGCACAATTAGCTAGTTTTCTAGGGTTTTTAAAAGCAAGAATGAGTAAATATGTAATTGGTGTTGATATTGGTACGAGTAGCACTAAATCAGTATTGTATAGCGATCGCGGCAAGCTAATTGAACAGCACGCAGTCGGGTATCCTCTAAATGCACCTACTCTAGGGGCAGCCGTACAAAACCCAGAGCAAATTTTTCAAGCGGTAATCACAACTGTAAAGCAGGTAGTTGCGAAAAGTAGCGTAAATCAGTCGGAGATTCTCTGTCTATCTTTTAGTGCAGCGATGCACAGTTTGATTGTAGTTGATAGCGAAGGAAAACCTTTGACACCAAGTTTGACTTGGGCAGATAACCGTAGTGCTGACTGGGCAGATAAGCTAAAATACGAGTATGGAGGACATGAAATATATACTCGTACGGGAACTCCGACTCACCCAATGTCACCACTAGTCAAACTGATGTGGTTACGGGAAAGTAAGCCTGAACTTTGGCAACAAGCAGCAAAATTTATTTCCATCAAAGAATATATTTTCTGGCAGCTATTTCAAGAATATATCGTCGATTACTCCATCGCCTCAGCGACGGGCTTATTTAATTTCAATAGCTTAACTTGGGACACCGAAGCACTAGAGTTGGCAGGGATTAAAGCGTCTGGGCTATCTCAACTTGTACCTACTACTCACATTTTGCGATCGCTAAAGACAGAATATGCAGATGAAATGGGTATTGCAGCAGATACTCCTGTAGTCATTGGTGCAAATGATGGAGTTTTAGCCAATTTAGGAGTAGGTGCGATCGCTCCTGGCATTGCAACAGTGACAGTTGGCACAAGTGGCGCAGTTCGGGCAACCGTCAGTAAACCCCAAACCGATCCCCAACAACGGTTGTTTTGCTATCCTCTAACCGAAGATTACTGGGTTGTCGGCGGTGCGGTCAATAACGGGGGAATCACTTTGCGCTGGGTGCGTGACCAATTAGCCGATGCGGAAATTGATACCGCTAAGTTACTCAAACAAAACCCCTATGATATGTTGACGGCGATCGCTGCAACTATCCCCGCAGGCTCAGAAGGCTTGATCTTTCACCCTTATTTATCAGGAGAGCGATCGCCATTATGGGATGCTAACGCCAGAGGTAGTTTTTTTGGTCTGGCACTGCATCATAACAAAGCTCATCTGATTCGGGCGGTATTAGAAGGCGTAGTTTACAATCTGTATTTAGTTTTTCAAGCTTTAGAATCTATTACTGGCGAAGTAAAAAATATTAGAGCAGCAGGAGGTTTTGCCCGCTCTCCCCTATGGAGACAAATGTTGGCTGATGTTTTTAATAAAGAAGTAAGCATCCCCGAAAGTTATGAAAGCTCTAGTTTGGGAGCAGCAATTTTAGGACTGTACGCTATGGGAGAAATCGCTGATTTGACCGAATCTCAACTCATAAATGGCGAGATTCATCAGCATCAACCAATTGCCAGTAATGTAGCTAACTATCAGCAAGTTTTACCCCTTTATTGTCGTCTTTTAGATGGCTTTAAAACCGAATATGCTGCGATCGCTCAACTACAAAAAGATTTACAGCAATAGGATTGACATCAGAATAATCATTTATAGCGCGATCGCTTCTTTAATCAACTAGCAGCCTGATTTTAATTTCTAGTTTAAACAGCTACCTGCTGAAAACGAGACAGCTTAAATAAGCTTGTATCATGCTGAGTTTTTCCTTCTAAAGCCAACTCCGCCAGCATTTTTCCTGTCAAGGTGGTAAATTTAAAACCGTGTCCCGAAAAGCCTGCCCCAAATACTATGTGAGGATAATTAGGATGGCGATCAATCACAAAATCTTTGTCAGGTGTCAGGGTATATAGACAGCGACGAGTAGAAAGAGTTTCTCCTGCTGCACCAGGAATATATTGTCGAGAAAAGTTACGGATATATTCTACCCACTCTTCACTAGGGGTATAGTCTACCTCACTGGGATGATCTACAGTTTGCCAGCCATAAAAGGTTGTTACTTTTACGCCAATGCTTTCATCTTCGTGGGGAATACCATAGGGCATCTCGCCGTATTCGCCATTCATGTGAGCAAAAAATACGGGAAAGTTTCCAGGCTTAAATGCTGCTGGTTCTTTTGGTCGGTAAAATCCTAGCTGACAGGGCATAATTTTTAGCGGTAGATCAATACCTTGTTCGGCGAGTAAAGCTTTTGACCAGCTACCTACGGTGATTACCAGACGTTCGGCTATGTAAGTCTCTGTTTCGGTATGTACCTCTACACTATCAGTATGGGGAATAATCTTAATGACGGGAGTGCGATCGCAAACTGTCGCCCCGTGCTTTTGAGCTAAACGAATATGAGCCAGCACACAGCCAGAAGCTCTTAGCAAGCCCGTGTCCGCCTGAAACAAAGCTGCCATACCATTATCCAGATTAAACTGAGGAAAACGCTGCCTAACCTCTTGTTTGTCTAAATATTCATAATCTAATCCTGCCCCATCCATACTTTGCTTTAGCTTTTGGAATGTATCTTCGGTGGGAAAGCCAAAATCTAAACCTCCTGTCTTTACATAAAGCTGCTCTCCTGCTTCTTCTTGTAAAGCAAACCACAGGGGATAAGCAGCCCGCATTAGCTCGATATAGATTGGATTGTCGTAAGTATAGCGAATTACCCGCGAAAAGCCGTAGGAACTTCCTAATTGATGGTTGAGTTCAAACTGCTCTAGTAATAAAACTTTTTGTCCCGATCTAGCAAGATAGTAAGCAGCAGCACTACCTACACCTCCAGCACCCAGAACGATCGCATCAAATTTTTGCACCATTACAAATCAATAATTTACAGTTATTTATTATAATTATTTTTTTGAACCACTCATCAATAGCTATTTGCTGCTACGACCAGCAAAGGCAGTCATCATACCTAGTCCAATAAATGCACCACCAGTTAAGTAACGTCCTTGGCGAAATCCCTTTGCTCGTGCTAACGCTGGGGCAATAGAACCCGCAGCTAACGCATAAAGGGTATCGGTTGTCGCAGCTATTGCCACAAATAGCGCACCAAGTATCACGCTTTGCAGCATGGGCGTTGTTGTCCCCATAAATTGAGGCAGAAAAGCAGCAAAGAAAATGGCTGTTTTGGGATTGAATAACGCCACTAGAAAACCATCTCGAAAAATCCTCCAGGGTTGAGCAGACTTAAGGTCTTTTCTCCTCACTTCTGACTCAGGCGATAAGCCCGACGGCATGGCTTCGCTACGCAGTACTTGAATTCCCATATAAACTAGATACAAAGCTCCCGCATACTTGACTGCCGTGAAGGCAACTGACGACACGGCAAATACAGCAGCCAGTCCTACCGATGCACCGATGGCATTGCCAAGGTTGCCCAACGCAACCCCCGCAACGGAAGCCAGACCAGAACGCCTGCCTTGAGCTAGGCTGCGAGTGACAATATAGAAAACACCAGGTCCAGGTGTTACTGCCAGAATGAAGCTGGCAGCTAAAAAGGCTGTAAGTAATGACCAAGGCGGTAAAAGTTCATTCATTAGACTTATTACTTATTCACAATCAGGCTTTTTTCTACCTCAGTTTCTCTAAGTTCCTCTGCCTCTAACATTGCCATTTCTTCATTTAAACCACGATAGAGACTAAAGCACATTACCAAAAGCACTACAGCAAAAGGCAAGCCTGTAGTAATAGAAGCAGTTTGTAGGGCTTCTAAACCACCGCCCAAAAGCAAAGCTGCTGCTACTACTCCTTCGGTAACTGCCCAAAATACTCTTTGAGGAGTAGGAGAATCTAATTTTCCTCCAGAGGTTATGCTATCTACTACTAACGAGCCTGAGTCGGAAGAGGTGACAAAAAATACGACTACTAAGATAATGCCAATAAAAGAAGTGATGCCGGTTAGAGGTAACTGCTGCAACATCACAAACAGTGCCGTTGCTACATTATCTTCAACCGCTTGGCTAATTGCTGTCCCTGGTTGAGTTAGTTCTAAAAACAGTGCCGTACCGCCAAAAGTAGACATCCATAAAAAAGTCAGTAAAGAAGGTAGCAGTAAAACTCCTAAGATAAACTCCCGTATAGTTCTACCCTTAGAGATGCGAGCGATAAAAATACCAACGAAAGGCGACCAAGATACCCACCAACCCCAGTAAAATACTGTCCAGCTATTTTGCCAGTCGGTTTGCTCGAAAGTCTCCGTCCAAAAGCTGAGGGTAGGCAGTGAGGCAATATAATAACCAAGGGTTTGCACAAATGAACCGAGAATAAATAATGTTGGTCCAGCTAACAGCACAAACGCCATAAATAAACCAGCCAGCAACATATTCAGTTCGCTCAAACGGCGCACGCCACTATCCAAGCCAGATACTACGGAGGCGGTGGCAAAACCAGTAATAATCGCAATCAAAGCAACTTGAACTGAAGTATTGTTCGCCAGTCCGAACAAGAAATTAAGTCCTGCATTAACCTGCTGTACCCCCAAACCTAAAGAAGTGGCTAGTCCAAACAAAGTTGATGCCACCGCTAGAATATCAACTACATTACCCCACCAACCATAAATGCGATCGCCCAACAGGGGATAAAATACAGAACGAATAGTTAGAGGTAAGCCGCGATTATAGGCAAAAAAGCCTAAAGCCAATCCAACAAGCGCATATACTCCCCAGGCATGAAGTCCCCAGTGAAAAAAGGTAATGCCCAACGCTTCCTGTGCTGCTGCTGCTGTATTGGTCTTCACGCCACCAATCGGCGGAGTTTGAAAGTGAAAAACTGGTTCGGCAACGCTCCAGAACATCAGTCCAATTCCCATACCTGCACTCATAAGCATGGCAAGCCAGGCAAAGGTGGGAAATTCTGGACGAGCATTCTGTCCTCCAAGGCGGATTTTGCCAAACCGACTAAATGCCAGAATGACAACTACGCTTAAGTAGATACTAACTACCAAAATCATAAACCAACCCATTGCATTGGCAATAAAGGTTTGTAAGCTGCTAAAGGCTGCTTCTGCTGGTTTCTGAAAAATAAGAGTTACTAATACAAAAAGTAGAATTAGTCCTGCCGAAACAAAAAAAACTTCTGGGTGAATATCAAACCCCCATTTTTGCAGATTTCTATCTCCAGGAACTCGCTTTAAAGAATTAAGGCTAGAACTTTTTCTCGAACGAGGCTCTTTTCCATTCATAATTTTTCCTCATTGAATAGGGTATTATAAGCACAAAATCTGAATAGCTATAAGTTAAGAAATATTTTTAAAGTGTTTTTTCATAACATCAGGTAAGTAGGTGGGCGAAATCATTTATAAGATACCAACATTAACTTTTTGCCCTGACCTTTGACCTCTGGCCTTTATCAAATCCATTTTATATTTAATTACACCTACCTACTTAGTTCTTAGTTATTTTGCCAATAATAAATTGTTAGCTACTCAATTTTCATAACTTAGCGGTTTAAATATTTAATTAGATATTACGTCGAGCTTGATATGCCAAAATTAAGCCGATAAATCCCTATGGCTGATTGAATTAAGAGCAATGCCCTTAGATAAAAACTCAAGATATCCTGACAAATATCATCAACATAGTTCTTTATAAGTCTAAATGCTTGAACTCGAATCAAAGGATTAGTCTTTCAGAATCATGGTTTTAGATTATCTACTCTTTGTACGCCCAATGCAATTTTAAAACTGTAAAAAAGCACACATTTTTACAATAAAAAATAAAAGCAAAATTTTGGCTTTTACACTTGTAATTACAAGTTAAATTAGTTAAGCTAATTTTACGTTATGCTTGCTGAAGTCTTGGGTTTATAATTTTATAGCCGACGACAACTATTAATCTGTTCTTTAGTTATATAAAGACGGCTTACGTGCGGATTTTTATTGGTGAGATCATCACTGTTTAAGCATATTTATAATTTTTGCCCGTGACGAGGTAAATTATGACCGAGAAAGTGTTAGCGCGTCTAAGCGATGACCAAAATTCAAATAAGAATTTCCAGAGCAACAAAATTGAACAGGCGATTGCCTTTGACTCGCAGATCGCATCTTTAGATAATTCTACGGCTAATGCTGTTGGCTTACCTGCTGAGGCATATACCAGTGAGGATTTTTTAAACCGTGAACAACGGACTATATTTACTAATCATTGGATTTGTGTCGGAATAGGTTCAGATTTGCCCAATTCTGGGGATTTAGTTCCTGTAGAGGTGGCGGGGATGCCGATTATGCTGGTGCGCGATCGCTCTGGGGAAATCCGTGCTTTTCACAATATTTGTTCCCACCGAGGCTTACAGCTAGTTACTCAACCCTGTCAGCAGCAAAAGCGCATACGCTGTCCCTATCATTCCTGGGCATACGATCTCGACGGTGAACTAAAATCTACGCCTCACTTTGGCGGCTATTGGCAGGATACCTATGAAGGATTCGATCGCACTAGCAAAAATTTACAGTCAATTAGGTGCGAACAGTGGCTTGACCTAATTTTTATTAATTTGGCTGGCAATGCGCCGCCATTAAAAGATTATCTACAGCCAGTTATAGATAGATGGTCGGATTACGATCTGAGCTTGCTCTCTCACGGACGGGATCTGAGTTTTGAGTTTGATGCCAACTGGAAACTGGCAGTAGAAAACTTTTCTGAAAGTTACCACCTACCCTGGGTTCATCCACAGTTAAATAACTGTTCTCGCATGGAAGACCATTTTGGTTTTGAGGTGGGAGAGAATCATGTCGGTCAAGGTAGTAAACTTTATCGCATTGGGGCGATCGGCGAGCTAACTCTACCTGTATTTCCCAATCTATCAAAAACAGGGCGAGAAACCGTAGCCGAGTATATTTCTGTCTTTCCCAATTTAATGCTGGGCATTCACCCCGACTACTTTTTAGCTTTGACCGTCAATCCCCTGAGTCCCAGTCGTTCGGTAGAAAGAATGTCATTTTATTTCATCGGCGATGGGGCAACAGATATTGAATATGAAGCTTTACGCCAGATTCCCATCGACCTGTGGAAAATTACGAACGAAGAAGACTTAGAAACCATCGAACGGATGCAAAAAGGCAGAAACTCACCTGCATTTAAAGGTGGTTGCTTCTCTCCTGCTTTAGAAACAACGGTTCATCAATTTCAACGTTTAGTCGCGAAGGCGATCCTATGTAAGTAATAAGTAAGTATACTATCTTGACCTCAAAACTCCTGACTCGGTGACTTCTGATATTTAGTCCGCACAACTTGTAATCAAAAAGTCTCTGTACTGTTCTTTGCGCTTTTGCGTCTTTGCGCGATTTTTATCCAACTCGATGACCTCTGACTTTATACCAATGGAAAATAAGGCAAAACTGGTAATTATCGGTGCGGGAATAGTTGGCTGTAGTACCGCTTACCATCTGGCAAAACTTGGCTGGCGCGATATTATAGTTATAGATCGCGGTCCGCTATTTGCTACTGGTGGTTCTACTTCCCATGCCCCTGGTTTGGTTTTTCAGACCAACTCTTCTAAGACCATGACTCAACTGGCAAAATACACCGTAGAACTTTACAGTCAGCTTGAAAGTAGTGAAGGTTTGGCTTTCTATGGGGTGGGTAGCGTAGAAGTGGCTTATACCGAAGCCCGTTGGCAAGAACTAAAGCGCAAGCTAGGATGGGCAAAATCCTGGGGTATTGAAGGTGCAATGCTTACTCCCGAACAGGCAAAAGAAAAAATACCTCTCCTGGATGAAACTAAAATACTCGGTGCTTATTATGTTCCTACGGACGGTATTGCTAAAGCAGTAAGGGCAGCAGAGGCACTAGCCAACTTTGCCATGGACTCCGATGCAGCTAAGTTTTATGGCGATACTCAGGTATTAGATATTGAAGTAGAACAGGGACAAGTCAAATCAGTTGTTACCGACAAAGGTAAGATTACTACCGATAAAGTTGTAGTCTGTGCTGGCATTTGGGGATCTCTCATTGGCGAGATGGTCGGAGAGATCATTCCTCTAGTTCCCGTACAGCATCAATATGTTAAAACCTCTCCCTTAGCAGAATTAGCAGGGGAAACTCGTGAAGTGGTGCAGCCGATCTTGCGCCATCAAGATCGGTCGATGTATTTTCGCCAGCATTCCGACTGTTACGGCATTGGTTCTTATCAACACGAACCTTTATTAGTAGACCCCAAGGATATCCTGGCTGACAAAGATTCGCCAATGATGCCGTCGGTAAAGCAATTTACTGAATCACATTTTCAAGCAGCATGGCAATCTACAGTAGAACTGCTGCCAAGTTTGGCACAGAAGGAATTGCCTTATAAAATAAACGGCATGATGTCTTTTACCCCCGATAGCTTCCCGATCATCGGCGAATCTAAGCAAGTTAAAGGCTTTTGGGTCGCCGAAGCAGTTTGGGTAACTCATGGTGGTGGCGTGGGTAAAATGGTAGCGGAATTATTGACTACAGGAATCCCTAGCCTCGATTTGCATGAGTGCGATATCAACCGTTTTCCGAAAGTAGCTCAAAGCCGTGAATATATTTGGGCAAGGGCAGCCCAACAGTATCGGCAAGTTTACGATATTGTTCATCCTCTGGCACAGCCGACTCATTCTCGTCAACTGCGGGTGAGTCCTTTTTATCCCCGTTTGCAGGAGTTGGGGGCAGTGTTCTTTACTAGTGCTGGCTGGGAACGTCCTCAGTGGTTTGAATCCAATGCCAAGCTGCTAGAGAAATATACTATTCCCAAACGTCAGGGCTGGTCGGCACAAAACTGGTCAAGCATCCAGGGGGCAGAACATTTAGCAACTCGTGAAGGGGTGGCAATGTATGACCTGACATCATTTACTAAGCTTGAGATCGCGGGAGAAAAAGCTTTAGCATATCTGCAATATCTTTGTGCCAATCAGATTAATTCTACTGTCGGCAAAGTAACTTACACCTCAATGCTGGATGCTAACGCTGGCATCATGTGCGACCTAACCATAACTTGTCTAAACAAAGATCGGTTTTGGGTAGTAACTGGAGGTGCAGTGGGCGGTCACGATTTAGCCTGGATGCGATCGCATTTACCAAAAGATAATTCAGTAAACATTGCCGATGTCTCTTCTAGCTATTGTTGTCTGGGGTTGTGGGGACCTTCAGCACCCAAGGTATTATCAGAAGTCACTGATACCGATGTCTCAAATAAAGGCTTTGGTTTCTTTACCGCACGCCAAATTTATCTTAGCGCAATTCCCGCTTTAGCCGTGAGGGTATCCTATGTCGGAGAACTAGGCTGGGAAATCTATGTTCCTACTGAATCAGGACTAAAGCTATGGGATTTACTTTGGCAAGCAGGTCAACCCTATGGCATCATTGCTGCTGGGGTTGGTGCGTTTGAGTCCCTACGTTTAGAAAAAGGCTATCTAGCCTGGGGTACAGATATTCATACCGAATACGACCCTTATGAGGCTGGTTTAGGTTTTGCAGTTAAGCCCAATAAAGATGAATTTATCGGTCGAGATGCTCTACTTCAACGCCAACAATATCAAAGCCGTAAACTCTGCTATTTAACCTTAGATGACCCTAGTGTAGTGATTATGGGTAAAGAGCCAATCTTAGCAGGAGGAAAAATATTAGGTTATGCCACTAGTGCGGGTTATGGTTATAGTCTGGGCAGATGCGTTGTTTATGCCTATTTGCCTCTTGCTTACTCTACACCTGGAACTAATGTCGAAATAGAATATTTTGGCGATCGCTATTTAGCAACGGTCAAGGATCTAGGTTAACGGTCAATTTACTGTCTGCTTTTTCCAATCAGGACGGCGAAAATTACTCATGTTTTTCACATCTAGCTCCTGAATCTGGTTTTCAGGAATATCGTCCTCGATAGTGTAAGACAAGGAAGCTCTACTATCAAATTGTCACTTAAGTTAAGCGAACGTAATTGTGTGAGTTCTATAAAAATGGATACATTTTCAAGATAATTACTGCTGATGTTAAGTTATGTCAGATAGAGACATGATTTTAGTGCAGAGATATCGCTAATATTATTGTGCGAGAGATTTAACCACGTTAACTTAGACTTATTGATAAACGATGAAAGAAAGATCGTTGATACGATTATGACTGAGATCTAACGCAGGCAAAGCTGTAAGTCTATTAAGTGGTTCGATTAACTCAATCTGATTGTGACTTAAGAACAAACCTGTAAGTCTCGTCAAAAATGCCAACGGTGTAAGATCGTGGATCTGATTGTGTTCGAGGTGCAGTTTGCGGAGATTTTTGAGGTTTTCGATCCCTGAAAGATCGCTTATTCCCTGCCGACACGCATCAAGCTCAATAATTTCCTCACAGGAACTGACATTAACTTGAGCAACAATTTTGGCAAGTTTTGGATCTGCAAAGGTTTGCATGACATATTATGTTTTCTATAGTTATTTGCCTCTTCTTTGTACTCTACACCAGGTAATAATGTTGAAGTAGAATATTCTGGCGATCGCGAAGCGCGCCCTGTAGGCATTGCCATTTAGCAACAGTAGTTGATGTACTAATGCCAGCTTAAAAATTATCTGTATTAATTAGTAATGTTAGGACATTATTTTGGTAGATTTAAATTTTACTTTTTTATATAAGCTGCTATCAATTAACTATTATTTACCCTTAAATAAACTATTTAAAACTCAAGTCAAAATTCAAGACTTAGGAATTATCAACTATAGCTTTGACAAAGAATAAAGTAATTATGACATTTTTTGTAGAAAATGTTACCGCCTATCTTTTCATAAAGCATAATAATTGAGCCAGCTTTGCCAATTAAAATAAAATGTGCATTTTATTTTAAAAATATACAAGTTACCAAAACACTACAATTAAATTTTCATTGTCAAAAGACTATAAATACTATGAGAAATATTCAATGCTTGATCGGAAAGCTGAAACAGATGCAGCTTGTAAAACAATCATATGAATTTAAACATAAATGGAAATCATGTTTGGCTTTGGTCATAGTACTCAGCTTTGCTTTACCGAACGTAGCTCTAGCTGCGGAGGAAAAAGCACCAGGGGGTTTCATTGGTGCGCTTGATAGCGTTTTTTCTAAACTTGTTGATATTTTAGATAAAGTACTCTTTTTTGAAATTGCTGGTTTTCCCCTAATTGTGCTGTGGTTGATCTGTGGCTCAATTTTCTTTACGCTGCGAATGGGATTTGTTAATATTCGCGGTTTAAAACACGCTATCGATATTGTGCAGGGTAAATATGACGATCCTAACGATGATGGTGAGGTATCTCACTTTCAGGCATTGGCAACGGCACTATCAGGGACAGTCGGATTAGGTAACATTGCTGGAGTTGCGATCGCCGTACAGACTGGAGGACCAGGAGCAGTACTGTGGATGACCCTGGGGGGCTTTTTTGGGATGTCCAGTAAGTTCACTGAATGTACCCTAGCTCAGAAATATCGACGGGTTAAAGCAGATGGCTCGATAGCTGGCGGACCAATGTATTACATTTCTCGTCCCCTATCAGATATGGGTTTACGTCCTGTAGGCAAAGGTTTGGCAGCTTTGTTTGCCATCCTCTGTATCTGTGGCTCTTTTGGGGGAGGCAATATGTTCCAGGCAAACCAGTCTTATGTCGCTGTAGCCAATGTTATTCCTAATCTACCTAGCTGGCTCTTTGGTATAATCGTCGCTGCGTTGGTAGGAGTGGTGATTATTGGCGGTCTTACTCGTATTGCCTCGATTACAGGCAGTTTAGTTCCTTTGATGGCAATAATTTATATTGGTTCTTGTTTATGGATTATTTTGAGCAACTTTACGGAAATTCCCAACGCGATCGCCACTATTTTCACAGAAGCGTTTTCTCCCAAAGCAGTCGGCGGTGGCATTATTGGGGTAATGGTGCAGGGAATCAGACGCAGTGCTTTTTCTAATGAAGCTGGAGTTGGGTCGGCAGCGATCGCTCATTCTGCTGCCCGCACCGACGAACCCCTTAGAGAAGGCTTAGTAGCTTTGCTAGAGCCTCTAATCGATACAATTATAATTTGTAATATGACCGCTTTAGTAATTGTCATTACTGGAACTTATAAGGATGCTTCTATAGATGATGGGGTGTTATTGACCACTGAATCTTTCGCTACGGTAGCTAACTGGTTTCCTGTAATTTTGGCGATCGCCGTAGCCTTGTTTGCTTTTTCTACCATGATTTCCTGGAGTTATTATGGCGAAAGAGCTTGGGAATATTTATTTGGTGGCGGCAGCATTCTAATTTACAAGGGTTTGTTTGTCTTTTTCGTATTTGTTGGCTCGGTAGTTAACCTGGGCGCGGTACTTGATTTTAGTGACATGATGATTTTGGCAATGTCAATTCCTAACTTAATCGGCTGCTATCTGCTCTCAGGAATGATAGCTTCAGAACTCAAAGACTATATGAAACGTCTGAATTCGGGTCAAATGCTTACTTATGATGCTGAAGTTGCCAGGCGCAATTCAAGCCCAGAAATAACCCCCAAACATTAGAGCGATCTTGACGATCCTTAAGTAATAAAACTCACCATTTTGGTTTAGATCATGAGCCTATTTGACAAGAATCGCGTTCTTTTTCCGACTGATTTTTCCGAACTCGCTTCGATAGCACAGGAGCAAACTCTAGAATTTGTCGAAGATCCTGCTCATCTTTATATAGTCCATGTACTTTCTCCTTTATCTCCCTTTGAACCAGGAATAGTCTGGGATAAACTTAACGATGAAACCCGTAAGCAGAACGTAGAAAAAACTTTTCGCACCAAATTTGACAGTCCAAAATACCAAAAGGTTCACTTTGATGTTTTGTTTGGCAAAACCAGTAAGAAAATAGTTGACTATGCTCAAGAAAAAAACATCGATTTAATCGTGATTCCTGCTCACGGGCAAGACAATTTAGAGCATTTTATTGTCGGTTCGGTTACAGAAAGGGTAGTCCGCCTAGCTCATTGTCCAGTTTATGTTTGGCGATCGCCATTATCGCCTTGAATCAGTGTCTTTAATCAACTACCGAGACTTTAAGCTAATGTCAGAACAATTTACCAGTGATAATTATTCTGGCATCTGCCCAGAAGCAATGGAGTATATGATTAGGGCAAATCAAGGAAGTGCCTTGGCCTATGGTAATGACGAATGGACTCAAAAGGCAACAGACTATTTCCGTAATGTTTTTGAAGCTGATTGTGAAGTCTTTTTTGTCTTTAACGGTACAGCAGCCAATTCTTTATCCTTGGCTGCTCTTTGTCAATCCTATCATAGTGTGATATGTCACGAACTAGCTCATATTGAGACTGATGAATGTGGTGCGCCAGAATTTGCTTCTAATGGTTCTAAATTGCTGTTAGGTCAAGGAATCAATGGCAAATTAACCACCGAAGCTATTGTTTCAATTATTAATAAAAGAACGGATATTCACTATCCCAAACCTAAAGTTATCAGCCTAACTCAGGCAACAGAATTAGGGACTTTATACACAGTTGAAGAATTAATGGCAATTAAGGAAATTGCCCAAAAATATCAATTGAAAATTCATTTGGATGGTGCAAGGTTTGCTAATGCGGTAGTAGCAATGAACAAAACTCCAGCAGAAATAACCTGGAAATGTGGCGTAGATGTATTGTGTTTTTGCGGGACTAAAAACGGCATGGCATTAGGTGAAGCGATTATTTTCTTTAATAAAGAATTAGCCGAAGATTTTGCCTATCGTTGCAAGCAAGCGGGACAACTAGCTTCTAAGATGCGCTTTATTGCTGCACCTTTTTTAGGTTTATTAGAGACTGGTGCTTGGCTGAGGAATGCTCGTCATGCCAATGAATGCGCGGAGTATCTTGAACAAAGATTATCCGTAATTCCGCAGCTTGAGCTGATGTTCCCTAGGCAGGTAAATAGTGTTTTTCTTAAAATGCCCGAAACAGTGATTAAAGCCTTAAGAGCTAAAGGCTGGAATTTTTACACCTTTATTGGTGTTGAAGGGGTTCGTTTTGTCTGTGCTTGGGATACTACTAAATCTCGAATTGATGAATTAGTCGGCGATATAAAAGATGCGATTATATAGAAGTTAACTTAATAACTTTTCTGGCAAACTCTCGATCGTCCTCTCAAAAGATTCGGTATCCTCTAAAATTCTGACTAAAACTAATGCTCCTTGAATTTGAGCAATGGCATCTTGCGATCGCACTTCCGCAATTTTTGGTTCAATTCCTGCATCTATCAAAACTTTAGCCAAGGCTTTAATTATCTGTTTTAATGATGCTTTTACTCGATCATGAAACAGATTGTCGGCTTCACCGAATGACATAATGGCTAAAAAGCAAGGTTTTTGACCGCGATCGTAAAACTCTTGCAGACTGCTGCACATAGCTTGAATTTTCGACTTTGGGTCATCTTCTCCCTGTAAAGTCTTTAATACCCGATCTTTAAAACAACTGTTGACGTATTCGAGTACAGATGCAGCTATTTCTGATTTACCACCAGGAAAATGATGATATAGACTGGCTTTACCTAAACCACTGGCTTTTGAGAGCAATGATAGAGTTGCACCTTCATAGCCATATTGTCTAAAAGCTGGAACTAATTTGGCGATCGCTTGTTCTTTGGACATGAAAAACTTTAAGTCGTTGTCTTGACATTGTACCGAACAATCGGTAAAGTATTTTAACAGAACGTTCGGTACAAAAAACTCTAAGCTTGATTCTAAAAGCCCAAAATAATGAAGATTATTGATTACGAACACGTAGGTATTCGCGTTAGCGATCGCATTGAAGCTCTGAAATTTTACGCAAAACTAGGGTTTATCGAAGAAAGATATTTTCCTAAAGACCAAGCAAGCGAGTTAGTTACGGCAGATGGTGTTTATCTTAATTTGATTTTTAATGGAGCAAAACGCGATCGCACCCTCGACAGTTCCTATAACGGGAGAAAGGCTTTAGTCGCATCTGACCCCCGCACCCTCGCCAATAGCTATAACGGGGGAAACCCCCGCAACGCTTTGGCTCGCAACGGACTGTCTCGCAACATTCTTATGGATGAACCGATTAAATATCCAGGAATAACTCATTCAGCCTTTATTGTTGATGATTTAGATTTGGTACTCACCAAATTAAGACAAGAGAATATTCAAGTTACAGAAGGACCACTTTACCTTGGAGAACGTCGTAGAGTTTGTTTTATTCGCGATCCTGATGGCAACGTATTAGAGTTCGACCAGATCTATCCACTTGCTGCACAACAAGATATTCAGGAAATTTCAACTATGAAACTATACGACTTAGAGCTTTCAGGAAATTGTTACAAAGTACGTTTATTTTTATCTTTGTTAAATATCAAATATGAGCTTGTGGCTGTTGATTTTATGGCTGGACAACATAAATCACTGGAGTTTTTGCAATTAAATCCTTTAGGACAAATTCCAGTATTAGAAGATGACAGTTTAGTTTTAAGAGATTCCCAAGCAATTTTAGTTTACTTAGCTAAAAAATATGGTGGAGAAGCTTGGCTACCGAGCGATCCAGCAGGCATGGCGCAAGTAACTCAATGGTTATCAACAGCAGCAAACGAAATTGCTCGTGGTCCTAATGATGCCAGGCTAAACCAGAAGTTTGGCTTTGCCATTAACTTAGAAGCAGCGCAACAAAAAGCAGAGTCAATTCTCAACATAGTCGAACAACATTTAACCCAACATCAATGGTTAGCCTCAGATCGCCCTACCATTGCCGATATCGCCTGTTTTCCCTATATCGCATTAGCACCAGAAGGCGGTGTGATGTTAGATAAATATCCTGCTATAAAACAATGGTGCGATCGCATTAAACAACTACCTAACTTTATTGAAATGCCTGGAATTGCTTTCAATTAACAATAATTTATGGTTCAAGCGACATCAGTTGCTAATTACAAGAGGCGACAAATGGCGCAAATACAACCCCATAAAATAAGATGTTTCGGTGACGACGAAAATAAACTGCTCCTAGCACGCTACCATGGCAAAAAATGGAGAGTTCCTGTTCATGACGATCTCCAGCACTTTGAAATGCCGTTTCTCGCTTACTTTTTACCTTCTTGTGTCGCCCCTACAGTCAAGCGAGAGAATTGCCTAAAGTAATAGAGGGATAAAACCCCAAAAAAATCCCCCAGAGTCGGTGGATTTGGGGGGCTAAATTCTCTTAAAATTGAACAATATTTAAACTAATGCAGCAGCAGCAGCCTTAACTCCAGCTTTAGAATCAAAATCGTGACCAAGCTCAATTAAAGTTGCTTCAAGACAAGAAATCGCCGTTAAAATATCGCGATCGCTTACAAAGCCAAGATGACCAATACGGAAAATTTTACCCTTGAGGTGATCTTGTCCTCCTGCTAGGGCGATATCGTATTTCTGACGCATAGTCGATCTGATTGCTTCTGCATCGTCAGTCAGGATCGCCGTTACCGCTGTACTAGCTGCATCATCAGGTGCAAGTAGCTTTAACCCTATTGCTTTAGCAGCAGCGCGGGAAGCATTAGTTAAGCGCAGGTGGCGGGCAAAGATGTTTTCTAATCCTTCTCTTTGCATCATTTGGAGGGCAGTTTGCAAACCATACATCAGGTTAATTGGGGGAGTAAAGGGAGTACTGTCTTTAGCGTTAGCTTTTTTGTACTTACCTAAGTCCATATAGAAGCGCGGAAACTTACTAGTTTCGTAAGCTTTCCATGCTTTATCGCTAACAGCAATAAAGCCCATCCCTGGGGGAATCATATAGCCTTTTTGTGAACCAGATGCCACCACGTCTAATCCCCAGTCGTCAATAGGGATATTGTATGCACCTAAGCTGGTTACTGCATCGACAATGATTAAAGCTTCGCCGTGCGCTTTAACGTGCTTATTAATGGTTTCTAAATCATTAAGCACTCCAGCGGAAGTTTCTGAGTGGGTAATTACAACCGCTTTAATTTCTTTGTTGCTATCTGCTTCTAATTTAGTGCGAATTTCTTCTGTGTCTAGAGGTGTCCCCCAATCAGCAGTAATACGCTCAGTTTGTAAACCAAAAGCTTCGCAAATCTGCGCCCAGCGATCGCCAAATTTACCATTAACTCCGACCAAAACGCGATCGCCTGGACTGAGGAAGTTAATCATTCCCGCCTCCATTGCCCCCGTACCTGATACGTTAAGGGAAAGTACTTCGTTCTTAGTTTGGTGTAACCATTTTAAATTCTGATTGATCTCAGCGATGATCTTACTAAAGTCACCACTGCGATGTCCGATGGGATGTTTACCTAAAGCCATTAATACTTTCTCTGGAACTGGTGTAGGTCCAGGAATCATCAACATATGCTTGTCTTCCATGAAATCGTCCTTTATATTCAGCTAATCCAATCGTCCATTTTATCTTATGGTAAGGCCTGATTACATTTCTGAAAAAAATTAGTAAAAATAGAGCGAGATATAGTCGTACAAAGTTACGTTAGGACATATTTGGTTATCGGCTCGAAAGTAGCAAGTAGCAGCTAGCAATTTTATAAAACGTCCTAATCTTGATGCGTAATGCTATAGATAACAGATAAGCCGATCAAGAGCAAATTTACTAGTAACAAAAAAGAGATCGCTCTTCTTTTGAGAAGGGCGATCTTTTTACACTAAGACTTGCGAAATTAATTAGAAACTAAAAGCTAAAAGCTCATTAAGCAACACTAAACACAATCACAAATCCTAAAACTGCACCAAAGACAATCAGGGCATAGAATTGGGCGCGACCATTTTCTAGATACTTTAAGCCCTCTCCACTAAGGACAGCAGCTAAACCAGTTAAGTTAACAGCACCATCGACTACGCGGTAATCTACTTCCATGATTTGTCTGGCTAGACGACGAATACCCATAACAAAGACTTTATGGTAAAGGTCATCAAAATACCATTTATTGAGGGAGAAACGATAGAGGGTAGGAACTTTTTTGGCGATCGCACTATGATCGATTTTTTTAGTACGATACATTAATAGTGCCACGATAATTCCCGTTACGGCGATCGCCACTGATAAGCCTGCCATAATCAGGAATTCATTCCAGTCAAAAGCGTGTTCGCCTACGCCTGCCACTATTTCGCTTGGGGCGTGAATAAATTCTTCAAAATAATTTTCCCAAGGGCGACCAAGTAGACCTATACCAATCGAAGGTATGGCTAAAACTAGCAGAGGTAATGCCATCGTTAGAGGAGATTCATGGGGATATTCACTATGTCCATGACTGTCACCTTCTTTGGTATCCATTGCCCCAGGACCAAAAGCCATTCCTGCTTCAGACATCAACTGTTGTTTGACAGCATTATCGTTACCGCGAAACTCACCTTCAAAGGTCATAAAGTACATACGGAACATATAAAAAGCAGTTAAACCAGCCGTAGCCCAACCGATAAACCAGAGGGCGGGATTGGCTTCAAAAGCCTGTCCTAAGATTTCGTCTTTTGACCAAAAACCAGCAAAAGGAGGAATCCCACAGATAGCTAAATTACCAACGAAAAAAGCACCAGCGGTGATGGGCATATATTTTCTTAAGCCACCCATAAGACGCATATCTTGAGCGAGTAAAGGATTATGTCCTACTACGTCTTCCATGCCGTGAATTACTGAACCAGAACAAAGGAATAGCATGGCTTTAAAGTAAGCGTGAGTCATCAGGTGGAATAAACCAGCACTATATGAACCAATACCCATTGCCATGACCATGTAGCCTAGCTGAGAGACGGTAGAGTATGCCAAACCCTTTTTAATGTCGTTTTGGGTTAAAGCAATACTTGCACCAAGGAATGCCGTAAATGCCCCAGTCCAGGCAATAACTTCCATCGCTACAGGCACATTTTCAAATACGGGATACATCCGCGCAATCAAAAATACTCCCGCAGCAACCATAGTGGCAGCGTGAATCAGTGCCGAGATGGGAGTAGGTCCTTCCATCGCGTCTGGTAGCCAAACGTGCAGGGGAAACTGAGCCGATTTAGCTACGGGCCCTAAAAAGACTAAGATGGCAAATAAGGTGGCAAGAAACGCGCTAATAGCCCCAGAAGAAACCAATTCTCCCAAGCGATCGCCCATTACGCCAAATTCAAAGCTGCCTGTTGCCCAATATAAGCCCAACATTCCTAGCAATAAGCCAAAGTCACCGACGCGGTTAGTTACAAAGGCTTTTTGACAGGCATCGGCTGCGGGTTGCTTATCAAACCAAAAACCAATCAGGAGATAAGAACACATCCCCACTAGTTCCCAGAAGATGTATATCTGAACTAAGTTAGGACTGATTACTAATCCCAGCATAGAAGAGCTAAATATACTCAGGTAAGCGTAAAAGCGCACGTAGCCAGAGTCGTGAGCCATATAGCCATCGGTATAAATCATCACTAGAAAAGCTACGGTGGTCACGATTACCAGCATCAAAGCACTGAGATGATCGATGGTATAGCCCATAGAAAGATGAAAATCTCCCGCCGAAGCCCACTCAATGGTGCGAGTAACTGATTCATGTCCATGAATTTGACTCCAGAGAATGGCAAAAGACATTACCATTGTTGCTCCAAGGACGGAGACAATAAAGACGGCAACTATCTGACGCAGATTGTTAGTTGCCTTGTTTACGGAAATTAAACCAATCCCTACCAACATCGCCCCCAGTAGAGGCAATACGGGAATTAGCCAGGCATATTGATAAAGCGGTTCCATGTTTAGATCTAAGGATAAATTGCTTAACTACTTTGATGAGTAACGCTAATTATTGTTACACACACAATTCCTTAAGGATATGTTTATAGATTACTTATTACTGCTTACTAAGTACATACAGGTTCATTCTGATTACTGGGTGGGCATTAGAATATTGCCAATAATAGAAACATAATTTTATTTTTTGTCCAACCTTATATGGCTATATAGCATAGACGCGATCGCAATACAGGTTTCGAGATCCGCATCGGTTTTGATTCCTTGGGGATCGATATGGGTTGCTGCTGCTTGATAACCTTTGTCCTGTAAAGCTTTGATTAAGAGCGATCGCTTTGCTATGTCTATTTTTCCGCGACGACCAATTTCGCCTAATTTGTAAAAGTAAGGCGGTAGATTAATCTCATCTTTCATTAAACTTAGTAATTCAACAACTTTTTGCCAGCCTAACTGTTGAGCCAAAATTATAAACCGTTCTATTTGTTTTAGGTTGTGTAATTTACCTAGCCACATTGCACCACTGACGGTTATGGCAGAATTAGAACAGGTACAGGCAATTTTATTTAATTTACGCCAGGGAATAGTTTGATAGTTACCACAGCTATGGCAATAGGCGAGAAAACCATAATTGCTGTCAGTTAGATTAGGTTTAGACAACAACCGCATCATCAGACGATAAGTTTTCCCTGTAAACAAAGAAAAAACTGGTTCAACTCCTAAACCTTTAGTCGCAGCCTGTTGTTGAGTGCTGCCAATCAATAGTCTTAAAGCCTGTTCGTGCGCTGCGGGATGAGAACGGGCGATCGCGCCATAAGCCTGAATGCTATTTTCTGGTAAATGTCCTGTTAACGTGCGTCCGTCAGTGCTAGTAAGATACATCAAGCCACCAATCTTAGTTGCCCACAGCATAGTACTAAGATAGGGTACAGCACTACCAAAACAATCCACGTCAACTAAATCATAATAATCCCGATGTTCATAGCATTTAAAAAATACTCGATGGGCATCTTGATGAGTAATCTGACAATGACCAGATGCGATCGCCTGAGATAAATTTTGCTGTAATATAAAACTATAATCGGCATTTCCTTCATTTACCCAAACATAGTCAGCATTACTTTCTTGCCAATAACGTAAGCTACGAACACCACAACCAGCTAAAGCATCCAAAACCCTGAGACTTCCGCGATCCTGCTGATAAACCTTTGCAGCCAAAATTCCCAAATCCCGCACCAGCTTACTTTGAGGATTATAGAAAGCCTTTCCTATTTGAAATTTTGCTTCTTCTTCTTGATACCAGTCTGTTCCATTCACTTTTGTACGGGCGAACGGCTGTCCGCCCCTACTATTTACCTTTAACAATTAACTGCCGATCAACTGTCAACAGCAACTCATCAATAATTCTGTTATGAAAATAATGGGGAGGATTCCATTTAACCCATTCAGAAGCATTATGTTCTGTCATCACAATTTCTAGTTCTTCGCTTACCCAAGCGAAAAAAATAACTAAAGACTTTTCAACTTTATCTCCGCCAAAACGTCTGTATCGAGGATAATAAATAGTTTTAAACCGAAAATCTAGCTCTAAGCAAACTTGCTGTTTAGTGATTCCTGTTTCCTCAAACAACTCTCTCAAAGCGCACTGAAGTTCAGTTTCCCCAGGTTCAATGTGACCTTTGGGCAAATCATAACGATATGATCTCTTCATCAAGAGAAATGATGGCTGTTTTGTTTGAGTGAAGCAGATTACACCGCAAGATTTGACTTTTTCCATGAAGGATGATCGCATTTCCAAGGCAATCGTGATCGAGCTAAATATTATTTATCCCATAATCTAAACTTTAAGTTCATCTGGCAAAGTAAAGTTACCATCAGCATCACAGGGAAAGGCGATCGCCTTACTAACCGCTTTAGTTGGCAATACACTATAAAGATGAGGATATAGTTCTACACCCTCCTCTAGATTTTCCTCAACCAGACTGTTATTTATTTTAGAGGATTCAATAACTAATATTACAAGACCACTTTGTCCTTTGAAAAATCGATGTGCCACTGTCAATATTTGATGACAATAAGAACAGTGAATAAACCCTTCTTTGTCAAAACCTTGTGCTTGGTAAATTTCTTGAGGTTGAGCAGCATTCCACTCAGCAAAAGAAGTTATATGATAAACAAACTTATTTTTATTCATAACGACAATTGATATTGTTCATAGGCTTGAGGCTCGCTTACTCTAGTTTTTAGAACCGTTGAAAGTAATGTACGCTAGTTAAACTCTGTGTAACTTCAACATTGTAATGTTGAAAGTAATCCACAAAAATCCTACGCCGTAGCCAGCAATCACATCTGTCGGCCAATGCACCCCTAAGTAAAGTCTGCTAAAACCAATCGCAACTATTAATATTACAGCTATACAGTAGAAGACTCTGGCATATCGTGGATAATGAGTTCCTAGCAAATAAGCTAAAAAACCATACAGCACCATCGAACCCAAGGCATGACCGCTAGGATAACTATAAGACTGTTCTGAAATGAGCAAATTCCAGAGTTGAGGACGAGGTTTACTAAAAGCTAACTTTAATCCGTAACTGAGAACTGCACCACCCAAACAGTTGAGTAAAAAAATTCTAGCCTCTTGATGGTAACGTCGCCACCATAATATTCCCAAAGTAAGTAAGGCGATCAATACTACTGTACCAGGATTGCCCAGGCGCGTAACATTTAGCACTATTGTATCGAATGCTGGATTGGCAAATTGATGTATCCACAACAGAATAGCTTTATCAAAACCAAAAGCTTCTTGTTCTAATACATCTTCAGACAGTTTGGCTAATATATAAATAATTGCCAAGCAGATCAACAGTCCCACCGTGCCAATCGCAGCGGTTAAAGAAACTATTTGAGGGTTGACTTTTTGAAGCCAAAAACTAGCTAGTTTGTGTAACCATGGTTGCATAATGAAAGTAAACTACTCTACATAAAAAATTGGCGTTGCTGATTTGAAGTATGAAACCGAAAAGTAATCTGTTCATAGCTATTAGCTCTTAGAGGCTTTGGAAAGCCTCGCCTCTCCGAAGGAGAGTCGGCAAGCTCCAGCTTGCAGCTCTTAGCTTTTTAATTGATTTGCTCAACGAGTAAAAATTATGAATCATACCTGGATTCAGCAACGCCAAAAAATTAAATTTCTATTCTTTGCGCTTTTGCCAATGCTGCTTTTGAAAGGGAATTTCGCAATATTTTGCCGTTGAAAGGACGCAGCTCGCCCGTAACCTAATCGGCAGTTACTTTTCTTGTCAAAACAAACAGTTGCTGTTCAATCTTTAGATGATAATTGTTTTGGCTTAAATCGTCATGCAGTAGTAACTAATTGACTACTACTACTCAGTTAAACCATTGTATTTAACAGCTATTTGTCCATTCTGAGAAACGGTTATAATGCTTTTGGTAGAGGGGATAGTTGAATCGGGTTTATGTCCAGTAAATGAGAATGTCCAAGTTCCATCACCATTGTCTTTATAAGGAGTTTCCCAAGCAGAACCATACATTGAGCTTTCTGCACGATAATGGCTCAATCCTCCGTTAATCTTTTCTGCCGTTTGTCTCGCTAAATTTTTGGCACGATTAAACGCAATGTCATTAATAAAAATCATTTTACTGCCAGGAGGGAGCGAGGTAGAAATTGTCTGTGCTGACATAGGCAGTGCGCTGACTGGTAGAGTTAAGAGCGCAGTCGCAACAGTTGTAATTATTGGTTTCAACATGATGGGTTTCTTTTACTTACAAATATAGAACGCAGATTATACTTACTGAGACTACTTATCTAATCTACTTTTCAAAATAAGTAAAAGATGTCAAGAAGTTTGCAAGAAAACTACGTAAATATATTTATTTAAGCTCACTAGGTCTATTACTTTTCTTGAAAACATGAACGAGTAATTTTTGCTTTAATCTTGTAAAGTTCCTGACATTTTATTTCTAAAGTAAGTTGTCCTACAAAAATTGAACATTTATGAACTCTTTAGGTAAAGTCGTTTTAGCTACGTTCTTAGTTAATATCTTTAGCTTAGGTGGATCGGTAGCACGAGCATCCATTAAAACTTCTCAAGCCAATTGGGTTGTCTCTCGACGTGCCAAAGACACTCAGGTAGTAAAAAGCAATAATGATAATAAAGACGTAGATATGGCCGTAATGGAGCAATTAGAAATTTTTGCGCGAGGTTTGCTAGTTACTGACGGTATTAACTAATAACCAATATTGAGTCTGCTTTAAAGGTATCTGCCAAAGTAAATCAAGAAGTATTTTTGAACAATTAATTAGCTGTCCTAATTAAAACATTTAAACCTGACTGCCTAACACAAATAGCTTAAAAAGATATTAGTGTATAGGTTTTGAGCTTTTTGTACTTCCAAGGTGCTTTTTGATAGAGCGATCGCTCGAAAGTCTAGCTTTGCTTAAGTTCAGTTTTATATGTTTATAAAATTTAGTCTATTGGAACATATTTATTGTTAATTAGCTTTAATTTTCTTTATTGTTAGTTTTAGTAATTAAGATATATTTAGCCAAATCAAGCTTTTAAAAACTATAAGTATAAATACTTATTCTTACTATTCTACCTACAATTTGTATATGTTAGAAAACATAAAAATGCCTTTTATATCTATAAGATTAGCTGCAATATTAGTTGTTAAAGTCAACAAATAACTAGGGATCAATAGTCAGCAGTACTAAAAATCTATACTTAAGCTACATTTTGTGTTTAGGCAAATTGTAAAATTATATTTTAAAAATGAATTTTATCGATCAAAGCTTCTTATACTTATTGTTAACGAGTAAAGAGAGCTAGCAGTAGCTCATTATTATCGCCATAAGTTGTTGTTGTTTAGCCTTAAAAAAATGGAATTAGTACGAAAGAATAGTTATTTTGGTTTAGTAAAGAGCTTCTTGATTTGGAGCTTTACCTTAACAGTATGCCTGTTAGTAGTTGGATTTCCTGTAGGAGCTTTGATCGTTACGATTGGCATTTTGGCTACCATTATTTTGCAAACTGTTATCCCTGCCAGTGCGGTTTTGGTCGTTACTGCTGGTATTTTTAGCTTAAATGTTGCCGTAGTTTTAGTTAGTGCCGCAGTTCTTTCTTTCAAAGGAATTCATCCTGAAGAAGTAAGCTGGTTAAGTTGGCTACACGGACAAAAAGATTTAGTTAATCTGCCTGTTTATGCGTCTTGTCCTTTGACCTGCCAGTTTGATAGCAATCATTAAATTTAAAGCAATGAATTATAGATGACGAGGATTAGAACCTATTCTAGTCCTCGTCTTTTTTGATACTTGCAAATGATTGAAAATATAGTGATAGTTAAAAGTGTTAAGGCAAAAGGTAGAATCAAGCTAAATAAGATTTAATTAGGTAATCTTATTTAGTAAAACTATTAAATCTACAGTAAAAGCGATCGCTGCAAACATTGAAGGTATATTAGATAGTTAAAAATGAGTGCATAACATTCAGTTAAATCAGTACGATATGATTGATTCATAACTCTCATTATCTGTTCTTAAATTACGATTTTTACCAAACTGACTATTGTTTACAATCTTTATCAAGCTGCGATCGCTAAGGGACTAGTCGTTGCTAATCCTGCTTCAGTCGGGACTCAGATTATAGTGGCAGTGATAGTAGGATTACTGACTGCTTTTGCCGTTCAATTTCTGCTGACTAACTTGGGATTGGCATTAGGTATCTCGCTGCTTAAATATCGACCCCAAGCCTCATCAAAAGTCGCTGAATCTCGACCCGAAAGTGCTGGAATCAACGTTAATATTAGTTTCTTCGCAGGATTAGGAATTTTACTTACCCTCAACTCAGTCTTATTTATTGCTTGTTTTTTAGCTGTCAGGTTTAGTACCGCTAGAGATCCTATTTCGGGAGCAACTTTAGGGATTGTTATTTGGTCAATTTACTTCCTGGTTTTAATTTGGGCGAGCTACAGTGCAGTAGGTTCGGTTACGGGTTGGATATTCGGTTCGGTAGGGACAAAGTTGCGTCAATTAATTAAAGCGATCGCCCTGGCGATTCAAGGAACAGAATTAGCAACTTCAGAATTTTTGACTGAAGCAGCAGCATCAGACCTAATCCATCAAGAATTAAAGGCTGCTTTAGGTGAATTTGACCTCCAACAGAGCATTGATGATTATCTCAAGACAACACCGTCGCCTCAGCTAGACTTGACCGCAATCGATCGGGGATTTAGCGATTTACTCAGCAAATTGAACCTAGAATCTTTTGCCGATGCCAACCTATTACAAAAAATAGATCGGCAAACTTTTATCGCTTTAATTAATGAACGTACAAATCTTCCCACGTCAGTAGTTGAGCAAATTGTCGATCGATTAGATAGGGTTTGGCAACAAGCCGTAGCTAGGGATGAAAAGCAGGATTTAAATGGGAAATTACTGCAATTTCTTCAGTCGGTCAATCCTGAAGAGCTACAGTTTGAGCAGCTAGCTAAACGCTTGGAACAGATAGTAGGCAAAGAAGATCAGGATAATTCAGTTGATTCAGACCAGCGATCGCTTGAAGTAGATGAAGTCGCCATAGACGATAATTCTAGTTCGATCATTGAAAGCTGGAATAACCTAGACTGGAGAGCAATTAAAAATGCACTACTCAACAGAGTCGATCTTTCAGAAGTAGAGTTGGAAGATGTTTGGCATAGCCTCCAATCTCTGTACCAGAAAATTAATTCATCAGAATCAGGGTCACAGTCTTTTAATATTATTAGAAACGATGTAGAAGATTTTTTGTGGCACGCGCCACCCTGGTATTTGAATTGTGAACAGGGTTGGCAAGAATTTAAAGAGATAATTTACGATCCTCAAGCAGATCCAGCACAGGTTCGCTCTCAATTAAAACAGGTTCAGCCACAAGATTTGGTCGAAATCCTCCAGCAAAGAGATGACTTAGATGCAGCCAGGATTGATAAAATTGTCGAACACCTAGAAATAGTGAAGCAAGAGGTTTTGTCTTTAATCGAGCAAGCAGAATTATCAGAACAAAAGCAACAATTAAGCGAACTTCTTAAAAACTACTTACAACAAGCAGAACTAACTGAACTGCAAGAGACTAATTTATCATCCAAGCTCGAACAGCTACTAATTAAATCGGCGGTAACTACAGGGGTATTAACTCAGTTTTTAGATGATTGGCAGCAGCTAGATTGGCACACCTGGTTACAGCAAAGACAAGATTTAGAGCCAACGAAGCTCAAGCAAACTACAGAACAGTTGACTATGATAGGCGATCGCTTACTCGATCGAGTAAAAGATTGGCAGGTTCAAATTGCCTCAACTGCTAAGGAGTTACAGCATAAACTAGAATCATATCTGCGTTACACTAATTTAGACCATTTAACCCCAGCCAAGATTGATGCCAAGTTAGACCAACTCTGGCAATCAGCAGCCGACGATCTTCCACCATCAGCGCAGCAGCAGTTGTTAAATATAGATCGCTCTGAATTGACAAAGATATTAGAGAAACGGAAAGGAATAGATGGAGATCTGGTTGAGACTGTCGTTACTCAAATAGAAACCAAATGGCAAAAATCAAACGACTCTATAATTCCCGAAAGTTGGCAGCTACAAACAAAATCTAGAGAATTGAGTGAAAACTTAGTCGATTACTTATATCAGGCAATTGAACAAAACTCAAATCTGGCAGAAATTGAAGCAGATTTACTGCCACAATTAAATCTCGATCGCGAACAAACAAAGACTTTAGTAGATCAGCAACTGGCTCAATTAAACTGGCAAGAGATTGAGGCAAAGCTCAAACAAGCTCAAAAATATAGCGAAACAAAAATCCAAACGACAATTAAACAGGCACGAGAAGCAACTCGTAAGCTGATTAAAACTCCAAGACGCTGGGCAACTCGCACTACTCGGCAAGCTAAAAATGCAGTTGATGAACTGGCAGATTTTGCCCGCCACGGTAATAAAATCGAATTCACTTCAGAACACCTCGAACAAGAGCTTAAAAGTATTTTCAATCGCTCAAAAACACAGTTCGATTCAGAACCTGATTCTGCTGCCTCTAGTGACGATCATCTGTTAGAATCAACTCTAGTAAGTGTGAACAAAGCCCTTTCTGAACGACAGGATCTTACTGCCGTTGAAATAGAAAAAATTAGCGATCGCTTTGCAGACATTACTCAGCAACTATCGGCAGAGATTAGAACCAAGCAAAAGCAAACTAACGAACTTACTGAAGATCTACGAGATCGCCTCGGCGAATATCTCAGTTCACTCAATTTATTTCATCTCGATTACGAACGGATTAAAGATAGCCTGGCTAATTTTGACTTTCAATCTTTGAGTGATTCGTGGCAAGAAACGATAGCAGAAATACCTCTAGAAGAATTAGGCGATCGCCTAGAACAATTAAGTCGCGAAACTCTATCAACAATTACTGACGCTAACGAGCTATTTCACGACTCAACCTTGCAGCAAATTCAAGGAATACAAGATTATGTCGCCCAGCAAATTGAAACCGTTAAAATGACGGTTGACGAAAAGACTCAAACTCTTAAACAACAAACCTTACAACAAGTAGAGGCAGCCAAAAAAGCGATCGCCACTGCTGCTTACTGGATCTTGGCTATTTCCTTCACTTCTGCTGTCGCTTCTGCTTTGGCTGGGTTTTTGGCAACTATAGTTTCTGTTTAAACTTTGATCTTGGAGATTTAGTGCGATCGCTTTGTAGGGTGGACAGAGATGTTTGCCCACCTAGATTTATTTTACTTTTCTGGTTTTTTAAAACATGACGTTCTCAAAATCTTTATTTATGATTGAATAAACATTTTAGGAGTCCGCGTTGACCGCCCGAAAAGGCATTTATGAGCGTGGCGGAGTCTCCCCATCCGAGAGCAAGCCATCAAGGGGGATTGAGATAATCTATGACTTTCTAAAATATTGAGGGGCAGAATCAAAATGTTAAATTACAGCATAGTTATTCAGTGGTCTAAAAAAGATAGTTGTTTCGTGGTTACTTTTCCAGAGTGGGGAGAACAATGTCAAACTTACGGAGATACTTACGAAGAAGCACTGAGTAATGGTAAAGAGGTCTTGCAATTAATGATTGCTTCTTCTATTGAAGAAGGTATAGCTTTGCCAGAAGTTAATACTTTCCAAGGAATGTTACAAACTGTTTGAGTAAATAAGCAATACGTACTTGTTATATTAGGTTCGGATGAAGAGTTAAATTTAGGTAGGTAAAGTAGCAAGTAGCGCGTTCTGGAGCGTGTGCAGATAGCAAGTTTTTTAGACCCAGTTTTAATCATTTCATGGATACATATTGTATTAAAGCAATTATCCGAACTTGATATTATACTAAATCTGATTGACAAAGCTAATTATCAACTTCCTGACCTCTGACCTCTGACCTCTCAAATCAATAACTCACCTATACGAACAGGATTTAGTATTACTTGTTACTTGTTACCTGTTATTTACGAGCAGTTCATTTTTCTGTTCTAACTAGTCAATGTACTACGATATATTATACGCCTGATGTGAATTAGCTTTTAGCCTTAAGAAGCTATGAGAAAACGCAAAATTAACTTCGCAAAGTCACATTAAACTTCTTAACTAAAATGTCGCGGACTTTTTGATGAACAGGATCGACATCTTTGTCAGTTAAAGTGCGATCGCCTGCTTGATAAACTAAGTTGAAAGCTAAACTGCGCTGTCCCTCGGGGACGTTTTTACCTTTATATTCATCAAACACCTCTACTTTTTGGAGTAATTTACCAGCAGCTTTGCTTATTGCCTTCTCAAGAGTTGCTACAGATAAATCTAGTGGGGCAAAGAAAGCCAAGTCTCTAGCTGAACCTGGATAGGTAGAATAGGTTTTAAATTTGGGTGTGGTGATGGCATCTCGATTTAAGGCCGTCAGCAAGATGCTAAAATCCAGTTCAAAGAGATATACTTCGTTAGCTAAATCTCGCTCCTGTGCCAGTTGAGGGTGAATTTGTCCAAAGACACCTAAACGCTTGCCTTGTATCCATAAAGCAGCAGTACGCCCTGGATGTAGTCTTTCTTCTTCACTTTCTTGGCGATATTCAACGCTAACTCCCAAATTACTAAAGACGTTTTCTAAAACTCCTTTCGCCTGATACCAAGTTATGGGTGTACCTTTGCCACCATCAACCCACATACCCTGAGAGGTAATATTACCGCCCATAATTCCCGCAACGGAATCTTTTTCTTGTAAGCGATCTTCTGCTTGCCAAAATACTCGTTCGATTTCAAAAGCATTGAGTGCGCCATTACCCTGAGACTGGTTATAAACAAAAGCATCCAATAAACCAGAGAATAAATCACCACGTAATGCCGAATATTCGGCAAATAGAGGATTAGCCAAGGTAACTTCTTTACCTGTAGGTTTTACTAGAGAATACTGCACTACTTCTGTTAAGCCAACACCTCGTAAAATAGCGCGAAGTTTATTTTTGACTGCATATTCCGTTGAAAGATAACCAGGTTCGGTTTTATTAGGAAGAGTATCACAAAAGCGATCGTAACCATAAAGACGGGCAACTTCTTCAATTAGGTCAATTTCTCGCTCTAAATCGCGATAACGATAGGGAGGAACTTTCACCATCCAGGTATTCTCTTCCTCGGCGACTGGCTCTAAATCACAGCCTAATGCACCCAAAATTGATTCGACATCAGCAGCCTTGATGTAACCAATGCCGTCTTCATTGTTTACCGTACCTAAAATCTGATTAATTCTACTCAGACGTAATTTAATGGCATCAAGGCTAGAAAAATCGAGGCGATAATCGGACATAGCTTGAGTAACAAGAGTACCGCTAGCTAATTTTTGTAATAGTGCGATCGCTCTTTTACAGGCAAATTCTAATTCTACTTGGTTTACGCCCCTTTCATAACGGGTAGAGGCTTCACTGCGGAGACTTTGGGCGCGGGATGAACGACGGATAGCCACAGGATCGAATAGGGCTGCCTCTAAGACGATATTGCTCGTATTGTCGTCAACTTCTGTTGATTCTCCCCCCATAACTCCTCCTAAAGCTACAGGCTTGTCATTAGCGGTAATTAATAAATTCTGAGTAGCTAAATTTCGCTCTTGTTCATCTAGCGTTTTTAATTTTTCACCTGATTGAGCAAAACGCACGCCGATAGTTAAATTATTACTTCCTGCAACCTGCTGAAGTCTCTCGCGATCAAAAGCATGAAGAGGTTGTCCCCATTCCAATAAAACATAGTTAGTAATATCTACTACGTTATTGATCGGGCGTGTTCCTGCTGCTTCTAGTCGCCACTTCAACCAGTCAGGAGAAGGGGCAACTTTTACCCCTTCGATTACTGTACCGATATATGCCATGCAGGCTGCTGGTTCTTGAATCTCAATAGCTAAAGAGTTGTTGGCTGCAATATTCTGTTCTTTTATTTCAGGTAGTCTCACTTCTGCACCAGTCAAAGCCGCAACTTCTCGTGCAATACCTACCATACTTAAAGCATCAGCGCGGTTAGCCGTAGTCGCCAAATCCAGAATGACATCATCTAAACCCAATAAAGGACGAACATCATCCCCAGGCTTGATATTATTCTTTTCAAATATATATATCCCGTCGGACTCTTTTCCCAAACCCAACTCCGTCAAAGAACAAATCATTCCCTCTGAAGGTTCACCCCGCAGTTTAGTCGGCTTGAGTTTTAAATTAATGGCGGGTAGAAAAGTTCCTACCGTAGCTACAGGAACAAATATATCGGCCTTGACATTAGATGCACCACAAACAATATCTAAAGGTTCGTCCGCACCTATATCTACTTTACAGACGCTTAGTTTATCAGCATTGGGATGTTGCGATCGCTCTATTACTTTCCCCACCACCACACCATCAGCGTTGGCGCGCAGATTGATTAATTCTTCTAATTCAAACCCTGCTATGGTTAGGACTCTACCTAACTCTTCTGGGGACATATTGATATCGACTAATTCTTTTAACCAGTTTAGAGAGACGCGCATCGAAGCCCTTTTTGATGATTTATATATTCCGCTAAAGTATTTTATCGTTAAATAGCTTGTGGTTGTTTGCTAATTTGGCGATCGCACTGTTTTAATCTAGATAATATGTCGTGTGCTACTTTTGATCAGAAATAAGTTGTTGAAAACGTAGTGGATAAATAGAGTTAGAGCAGACTTATTATAATCAAATAAAATAAACCCCTCAATAGCGAGGAGTTTATCTAGAACCAAGTATAGTTCACATTAACAAGTAAGAATAATATTGTCCTCACCTGCATAAATTTTCTGGCGTTTCTTACAGCGCGTTACCACGAGGCAATACTTCTTCAGGAAACTCAAAGTTTTGATGTGGTTGGTCTTGTGATGCCATCCATGCTCTTAGACCTTCATTGAGCAAGATGTTTTTAGTGTAGAACGTTTCAAACTCAGGATCTTCTGCTGCTCTCAATTCTTGAGATACGAAGTCATAAGCTCTTAGGTTCAAGGCAATACCGATGATGCCGATACTTGCCATCCATAGTCCTGTTACGGGTACGAATAACATAAAGAAGTGCAGCCAACGTTTGTTGGAAAAAGCAATTCCAAATATCTGTGACCAGAAGCGGTTGGCTGTTACCATACTATAGGTTTCTTCTGCTTGGGTCGGCTCAAAGGCTCTAAATGTGTTTGCTTCACCACCGTCATCAAACAGAGTGTTTTCGACTGTTGCTCCGTGAATCGCACAGAGTAATGCCCCACCTAACACACCAGCTACTCCCATCATGTGGAAGGGATTGAGGGTGAAGTTGTGGAATCCTTGAACAAACAGGATGAAACGGAAGATTCCCGCTACACCTAAGCTAGGTGCAAAGAACCAGCTTGACTGTCCTAAAGGATAGAGCAAGAATACGGAGACAAATACGGCGATGGGGGCAGAAAAGGCGATCGCATTGTAAGGACGAATCCCTACTAAACGCGAAATCTCAAACTGACGCAGCATAAAGCCGATTAGGGCAAATGCTCCATGCAGTGCCACAAATGCCCACAAACCACCGATTTGACACCAGCGGGTAAAGCTCCAGCCTGCTTCTGGCCCCCAAAGGAACAATAGAGAATGTCCCATGCTGTCTGCGGGGGTGGATGCTGCTACGGTTAGGAAGTTGCATCCTTCTAGATATGAAGAAGCTAAACCGTGGGTGTACCAACTGGTAACGAAGGTGGTGCAGGTTAGCCAGCCACCGATTGCCATGTAGGCACAGGGGAATAGAAGAATCCCCGACCAGCCTACGAATACAAAGCGATCGCGCTTTAGCCAGTCATCAACTGCATCAAAGATGCCCTGTTGTGACGGCGCGCGTCCTACTGCTATTGTCATATAGATTAGATCTCCGAAATTATACTTATTAAGATCGTTGGAATAATTACAATTTTTTATGACTTGACACGAAAACACATCAAGCCAATTGTGAGAAAAGTTAACTTTTCTTTACTTATATTATACATAATAAGAGAAAGTAACTAAAATTTCCAGCTCAAATCCAAAGAAAAGTTAAAGTTTTTCTAAAGATTAGACCAAATAAAGATGGGAATTTCCGTGAATTTAGACCATAATTTAAGTGTTGCAATCTTTTTTTAAAGCTCTATGTTCACTATTGATATTGTTTTACAAGACATTCCTTTACCTATTTCCGTACATCGCAAAGAGTCTGAAGCAGCAGACAGTCTTTATCAAGAGATACTTCAGGTCATGCGTTCTGGTAGTTCAGACCTCGTTGAACTCACCTGTGATAAAGATGAGGATAAAAAAGTGGCGGTCAAAGGTAACATGATCTGCGCTGTCAACATAAATAAAAAGTCTGGCGGCATGGCAGAAGGTCGAGTGCCTGGTTTCTTCGCTGCTACTGCCGTCAGCGAATAATGACCTACTCCACTGAGCAGAAGTTAGACAAATCATCAGTTATTAAAGTTAACAACTTATGTTTTCGCTGGTCACCAGAGGCTATAGTACTAAATGATTGCTCCCTAGAAGTCCCTCAAGGAGAATTTTGGATGCTGCTGGGCAACAACGGTAGCGGAAAATCCACCTTATTAAGACTATTAGCAGGATTGTTAATTCCTGATGCTGGCTCTATTGTCATGCCTTATAAGACAGGATTTGTTTTCCAGAACCCAGACCATCAGCTAGTTATGCCCACGGTTGGGGCAGATATTGCTTTTGGTTTGGTGAGTGAGAAATTGTCTATAGCTCAGGTCAGAGAAAGAGTTAGAGCAGCTTTAGATGCAGTCAATCTATTGAATTTAGAAAGACGACCAATTCACGCGCTGAGTGGGGGACAAAAACAAAGAATTGCGATCGCTGGTGCTGTTGCCCGTAACTGTGAGACAATTTTGTTTGACGAACCCACAGCTTTACTAGACCCTGATACGCAACTAGAATTGGTAGCTCAGGTAAAAAATTTGGTTAAGCAGCGCAATCTTACTGCTTTGTGGGTAACTCATCGCCTAGAAGAATTAGACTATTGTGACGGAGCTTTTCTGCTAGACAGAGGAAAAGTGATGGCAAAAGGAGATCCTCAAAGACTTAAGGAAAAATTACTGGCAACAGGAAGATCATAAACCCCTTAATGCCAATTCTGCACTAATTGCCTTTAACTAAGGTGGATTTCTTCATAAAGCTGATTGCTAATAGCTAAAAGCTATGAATATCGTTACTGACTGCTCAAGAGTTCGAGTTAGCCACGATATTCATCTTGTTTAACTTTTTGTTAACAATTTTGCTTAGAATAGGATTTAGATCAACACCTACTCTCCTATAAAACCATTTACTACAATGTTACCTCACTCATACCAGGCGATACTACTCGTCGATGGTTACAATATCATTGGCGACTGGTCGGACTTAAAAAACAGTCGCGATCGCCACGGTTTAGAAGCAGCCCGTTATGAATTAGTTGAATGCCTAATTAATTATACTGCTGCGGTTGCTTACCGCACTAAAGTAGTTTTCGACGCTCACTATCAAGACACCCCTCGCAGCGTGGAAGATCATACCGCTGCTTTATCAGTCCATTACACAGCGTTTGCCGAAACCGCCGATACCTACATCGAAAAATTCTGTGCCACATTTGGCCGAAAAAAATATCAGCAAGAGTCTACTCGGTTAATTGTTGCCACGAGCGATCGCGCCCAACAGCTTACGGTAGTAGGATACGGTGCAGAATGGCTGTCCGCTCCTATGCTGGCAAAAGAAGTAAAACGAGCAGACTATCAAATCAAAAGCAAAACCAGAAAACAGACAAAGAAGAAGCCTTCTGGTCGTTTTTTATTCAATACCCTCGATCCCGCAGCGCAAAAACGTCTCAGGCAAATGCAGCGGGGTATACAATAATAATTTTTCTTGGTTTGAATGACTATTTTTTCAAAAAGCATTGACACCTATAAAAATATTCGATATATTTAGAAACGTTGCCAGTTGCGCTGCGCAAAAGCAAGCAACAGCCCTAAGCCCCCATCGTCTAGTGGCCTAGGACACCTCCCTTTCACGGAGGCGACAGGGATTCAAATTCCCTTGGGGGTATCAAAAAAAAAAGATCAAAGAGTCAAGTTTATTAGCTCGACTCTTTTTTTTGTTTACTTGAGCAGATTAACTTATAGCTTTCTTAGGGTAGTGAAGTAAATGTAACGGAATTGCTTATTATAACTTTTTAATATTTTGAATATTATGCTGAATTTCTGACCACTGGCGGGGGAACTTGTCTTTGGTGTAGATGATCGTGGCTTTATTTAAAAAGGCGATCGCCTGTTGTTTATTATCAGCCGCATTGCCTTTGAGGCGATAACGATAAGCACCGCCCAAATTGTTATTGACCATCGCCCAATTGTAAGGGAATTTTTCTAAGTTGTGAATTGATAGAGCGTTGCCATAGTAGGAAATAGCACGTTCGATATTGCTACTTTTATCACCATCGATCCGAGATTGGAAAGCATTACCCAAATTATTTTGCAACATTGCCCAGCGATGAGGATTAGACGAGAGGGTAAATATCTCTAAAGCCTGTTCTAAATGGTTAATTGCCGTTTCGATATTAGCTGCTTTGTTACCTTCGATGCGCTGGGGATAAATATCTCCTAAATTATTGTGAGATCCTGCCCAATCTTGGGGATAATCTTTTTGGGTATGGATAGATAAAGATCTCCTGTAGCAAATAATCGCCTGTTCGATATTCTGGGAACGTTCTCCTAGAAGACGGTAGTTGTGGGCAATACCTAAATTACGCTGAATATTTGCCCACAAATAAGGATATTTTTCTCGAGTGATTACTTCTAAAGCCAGCTGATAAGTAGTTAATGCCTGTTCGATATTAGCTTGGCGATCGCCCAAAACGCGATCGCGAAAGGCATCAGCTAGATTTGACTCAATCATCGCCCAATCCTTAGGAAAATCCGTGGGCTGATAAGCTTTGAGTGCAGCCTGAAAGCTAACAATTGCTAATTCCATGTTATTAGCTTTATCCCCTGCGGGATAGGCACAAATTAAATTTCCCAGGTTGACCAGATCGTTGGCGATCGCTCTTTTTTGCTTGGGGTTTACGGACAAAATAGTTTCATTTGCCCAATATTCCAAAATATTGGTGGATTGTCGATCTAGCTTGCCCTGATTTTCGCGAATTAGAGCATAAATTTTACCTGGGGCAACTTGATGGGATACCTGCTGCAAAAGAGTCATCAAAAACTGAAAAGATTCTCGACGGCGATAAGGAGTAGAATTAGGATTTTCTAGCTGCAACAGTTTCCCTGCCAAATTAATTAAACGCTCGGCAGGAGGAATTTCGCCCGCTCGTCTTAATCTTTCTCCCACCGACATTAAACAGCTAATAAACTTTTGATCGATCAATTTTTGATTAGCGTTGAGAATATTCATCTCTTGCTCTCGCGGGCTACTCAGTAAAACATCAATTAGTTTAAAGTAGGGACGTTCTAATTCACTCATGAGAATAGTAGAAGACTACAGGCAAAAATCAGCTTTAACTCACAGCCGTATAATATAGCGAAACCCCACTAATTTAACTTAGTTTGGCGTTACTCGGTCGATGATTTTGCCAGTTGCCGAGATTTCTGATTAAATCTCACTTATATTTTCTGTTTTCTGATAATTCACTTATTCCTTTCATTACGCCTGTAGTTTTTCATATTAGAGAAAAAACTGCACAATTTCTTTAGCAATATCTGATGCCCAATGTTCTTGAGGATAATGCTTGGCTTCGGGCAACTCGATTAAAGTGATATTAGAATTAGCAGCAGCTAGTTTTTGGGGTTCTGCAACATCTAGCCATTTATCAGCCGTCCCCCAAATTATCAAGGTTGGTTTTGACCATTGACTCAAGCCAGTTTCGATTTCTAGCATGGTTTGGTCTAGCTGTAATTTCTGGAGAATTGCCATGAGAGATCTACCTACATCTGAACTTTGCAGAAAGGGTTTACGTAACATATCTAGATCTCGATCAGCGACTATAAAACCACTGCCTTTCTCGATAATGCGATCGACCAATAAGGGATCTTGAGTCATCATGTCTCCTACTAAGGGTAAACTCAACTGCTTCATCAGCCAGGGAAGTTTGGCATTTGAAGCAAGAGGAGTATTAAGAACAACTAGTCCTTCTATTTGCTCAGGATTTTGCAGCGCATACTGCAATCCAACTGAACCCAAAAATCCTTGAACAACTAAGTAAAATTTTTTTAGTTCTAAAGCAGTAATCAACTCACTTAAACCTGTCAAAAAAGCGTCAGGAGTATAGCTAAAATCTTTTTTACTGGGTTTGTCTGAAAATCCACAACCGATCCAGTCTGGTGCAACACTGGGAATATCTTCATCTGCTAACAGAGACATAATTTGTCGCCAAGTATAGCTATGAGATGGCAAACCATGTAAAAACAACACGGGAGTGCGTTCGCTTTCTAATTCAGTTTGACAATAAAACCACTGAAGCTTACCCACCTGGATTTTATCTGTTGTAATCGGCATTTATTTTGTTTTTATTAACTCTTTGAGGAAGCATACCTTTTGACTCTTCATTTTAATACCCTACATCTACATCCTCATCCTCTGACTACGAAATGCCCGTTTGTAGAGATTTCATTACTGTGGTTTAATACCTAATCTTATGTTGAGCGTCTTATGTAAAGAAATCTTGCCGTAATTTCAATCACATTCAGACTATCTTTAACTTTTCAAGGGTTGGTGTTATACTTATCAAGAAGCTCAACGCCCCCATAGCCCAGTGGTAGCGCGCATTCTTGGTAAGAATGAGGCCGTGAGTTCAATTCTCACTGGGGGCTTATTAAAATTATATTTGTTATATTTGCTGTCCCAAAGAAGCAATAGTTCACCAGTTCAAAGCCCGTTAAATTAATCAATATATCGATATACTTATCCTTAAGGTGTAGATGGGATCTTGTAGCCTTTTATGAATACCGTTTTTACTCCTCTTACAGTTCTTAAAATAATTCCCGTTAAGATAACACCAAGATAGACAAATAACAGGGATAATTAAGAATACTATTTTAAAACTATTATCAAACAAAACATTTATGGATGCTTTTGCTTTAGTACCTCCAGAATGGACTAAATCAGCAGTGCATACGGTTGATTTTTGCTGTCCTAGCTGTAAATCTAACCCCAAAAAGGCACAAAATGTTTGGCTAAACCGTCGCGCACCTGTAAGTGTAGATGGTCGTCGCAAATGGCAAGAATTTTATCAATGCGAGTGTGACGCTGCTTGGTGGGGCTGGAGTGACGATCGCCCACCTTCAAAATTAGGTAAAGGATAAATTTTATTTCTTCTTTAAACCATAAAAAGCTCTATTCTAACAACATGACTCTAGTTATCTACTCAAAGAATGCAGTTTGACAAAATTCTAATCGCCAATCGAGGGGAAATTGCTCTACGCATTTTACACACCTGTGCTGAAATGGGCATTGCTACGGTAGCCGTCCACTCTACCATCGATCGCCAAGCTCTTCATGTTCAGTTAGCGGATGAGAGTGTATGTATTGGTCCTCCCCCATCTGGTAAAAGCTATTTAAATATTCCTAACATCATAGCTGCTGCTTTGACCCGCAACGCTAATGCCATTCATCCTGGCTATGGTTTTTTAGCCGAAAACGCTCGTTTTGTCGAAATTTGTAACGATCATCAGCTTACTTTTATCGGTCCTTCCAAGGAAGCGATGTTAGCGATGGGAGATAAATCTACTGCCAAAAAAACTATGGAGGCGGCAGGTGTTCCTACTGTACCTGGTAGTAACGGTTTGCTACGTGATGAAGAGGAAGCAAAAACAATTGCCAGCCAAATTGGTTACCCCGTAATGATTAAAGCCACTGCTGGTGGTGGTGGTCGAGGAATGCGTTTAGTACATGAGGAGACAGATCTACTCAGAATGTTCCAAGCTGCTCAAGGAGAAGCTGAGGCAGCTTTTGGCAATGGTGGAGTCTATTTAGAAAAATTTGTTGAATGCCCTCGTCACATTGAGTTTCAAATTCTTGCCGACAGCTACGGTAATGTTATTCATTTAGGGGAAAGAGACTGTTCAATTCAGCGTCGTCACCAAAAACTGTTAGAAGAAGCACCTAGCGCGGTCTTAAGCTCCCAATTGCGCCAAAAAATGGGTGATGCTGCGGTAAAGGCCGCCAAATCAATCGATTATGTTGGGGCGGGGACAGTCGAATTTCTCCTGGATAAATCTGGGGATTTTTACTTTATGGAAATGAATACCCGCATTCAGGTAGAACATCCCGTTACAGAAATGATAACGGGAATTGACCTCATTGCCGAACAGATCCGCGTGGCTCAGGGAGAGAAACTGAGGCTTACCCAAGACCAAGTAAAATTGACTGGTCATGCGATCGAATGTCGAATTAACGCTGAAGATCCCAAGCATAACTTCCGCCCCCATCCAGGACGAATTAGTGCCTATCTACCTCCAGGAGGGCCAGGAGTAAGAATGGATTCTCATGTCTATACCGACTACGAAATTCCTCCTTATTATGATTCCTTGATCGGTAAATTAATTGTCTGGGGCGAAAATCGTGAGGTGGCAATCAAGCGTATGAAAAGAGCTTTAAGAGAATGTGCTATTACTGGAGTACCTACCACCATTGAATTTCATCAGCTTATTTTAGAAACCCCTGCTTTTCTTAAAGGCGAAATATACACCAATTTTATTGCCGAACATCTAAGTGAATAGTTAATTAAAGTTATTATAAAACAACAGTTAGGACAGTTAAGCAGTTAGAACAGTTAGAGCAGTTGACAAGCCCAATTTACCGTTGATTATCTTCAACTCAAAAAGGGCTTCGATAGCTGTTATTTCGTTAATAATTAAATTTTGTCCGAACCATTGATAAAATTAAAATTACGATAGGTCTCTAATCTGAAGATCATAAAGATGTTTTTTCCTTAATGCCAATCTTGTTTTAATCCTGAATCCAATTCAGCCTCAGAATGGAGGCAACATAAACTCAACTTTCTTAAATCTATGCGAGACGATCTAGAGACACGATTAGCAGCAATTAACGCCGCGATCGAGACGATAGAAAGACAAAATAGCACTGAAGTTTAAGGAAGTTTAAAGAAAATCAAAGATGCGATCGGCTATTTAATCATCAGACTGATATCAAATACGGCGTGTGCATCTTTTTTATTTAGTCAGAAATGATCTGCTCAAAACGGAGGGGATAAAAAGAATAGCGATTAATCCAGAAAGCTAAAGTATGTGCCAAAAGTTTACGGTTAACACGGTTAGTTAAATGCCACAAATCTCTGGCTCGAACACTTTGAAGGTGAAAACGTTCGCTCAGTTGTCCAATGAGTGCCTACGACACTCCGCCGTGCAAAGCACGTCGAAGCTATCCAGAGCTTGTTTCTACCAAACGGCGAGTCTTGACTAATAATTTTACCCAGTGGCGATCGCGATTGTTCTTCAGATTAGAACGTTTTGCTGATTGAAACTCTTTTTTCGTCAGTAGAATCTATTTATCTCCTGACTCTTCCTGCAGCCAAAAAACAATAGTTTGGGGAGTTTTCATCGAACCAATTAATGCGGTGGTTGATACCTGGACGGCTTCTTGTTATCCAACTAACTGGACGCAATATTACGATCGCTGGCATTTGTTTCACATTGTCAGGTTAGTGCTACTCACAGTAGGAATGAGCAGTTTAATTATTTCTGTATTAAAACAAAAAGCTCAACGAAAGGAATTACCTTCAATCAAACTCAGTAAAATCTCCTAAAGACAAAGCATTTCATCCTGATTTCATATTCCAATGCCATACTTAGGACTGGTTTTAAACTTTTTCTTTAGTCTCTATGGAAACCCAGCAAAAGCTAATAGTTTTTCTTGCTCTACTCTTGCCCATGTCCCAACCTTCAGTAGTTTTGGCACATGGTGGTCATGGAGATGAGTTTAATAATGGAAACATCATTATTACTTAACCAACGGGGATTAAAGTAAATGGACAAACCCAGAAGCGATAAAGATCCTCTTGATAAATCAGACGAAACGATTACGGAGATCGATTCTAAAAATATTGACTAAATATTATGCTTAATTCTATAGCAAATTTAGCACCTACAACCAAAACAACTACTGAAGACCATTCTCAACCCGCTGCTGGCGGACAAGTTGTCGAAGCAGGAAAGTATCATTTAGAGTTTGTTCCCGAAGCTGAAGCCGAACAGTTTCACCTCGATTTCTATCTCCAGTCTGGAGATAGTCATGAACCAGTTGCTAATGCTCAGGTATTAGGTCAAATTCAGCTACCGTCAGGGGAACAAAAAAGCGTCGATTTTACCTACGATGCCGAAGGTGGACACTATACCGCCGTTCTGCCCACATCGGCATCTGGTGAATATAAAGCTGCAATCCAAACGGACATTACATTAATGGTGAGAAAGTTAATGGTCGTTTTACTTTCAGTAAGTAAGTAGTGGCGAACAGCCGTTCGCAATCATTCGTCAACTATGTTTGTTAGCGTCTATATTCAATTTGAGGAAACATTAACTATGAATCGTTTTATTTCTACTTTCTTATTTGCTTCAGGTTTATTCTTGTTCCAAGGCTGTTCGCTACTTTCTAAAAATGTTGAAGCTTCAGATCGAGAACAGCAAATGATGAAGCATCATGATATGAGCAACATGGATGAAGGTAGTTCTCATCATGATATGAAGAATATGAATGCCGAACCTGGTTCTCATCATGACACGGACAATATGGATATGTCAGAGGAGACAGTACAAACCCAGACTGAAGCCAAACTAACAGTACTAGATGCGATCGCACCAAATCAATCCGTACCATTAGCCATAAATATCCAAGATTCGGCAGGAAAACCTGTGAGTAATTTTGATATATTCCAAGAAAAGCGGATGCACTTGATTGTAGTTAGCGACGATTTAGAGTTTTTTAGTCATATTCATCCTACATATAACAGCAGAGGAGAATTTGATATCGAAACCAGCTTTCCTCAATCTGGTAATTACACTTTATTTAGCGACTACAAACCAGCAAAAGACGCTGACAGAGTTTCTTTAATGCAGCTATCAGTTACTGGGATTAAAGCAACTTCTGCGAAGATCGACACCAGTGTGACTAAATCTTTTGGTAAAACCAAAGTTAATTTTAGTACCGACAAAGAACAAATAAAAGCCAACGAACCAGTTACTTTACAGTTCGATCTCAAAGATATAGCCAGCAATACTCCTGTAACCAACTTGCAACCCTACTTAGGCAAAACTGGACATTTGGTAATTATTAAGCAGTCAAATCCTCTCAGCAGTGAGGATTACATTCATGCCCATGCCAGCGAAGGAACATCTTTGGGTAAAGTTGATTTTCACACTCAATTCCCCGAACCAGGAAAATATAAACTTTGGGGTCAATTTAACCGTAATGGAGAAATTATCACTGCCGATTTTTGGGTAAACGTGATTTAAAAAAAGCTCTAAGCCAATCAAAATAGAATTTTTACTTATTTTGAGAGCCTAAAACGACCACGAACAAAGTGATTTAAACAACATTAGTTTGCTATACTAAATTAACAGAGATTTTAGTTCAAAAAGACTTGATGCAAGTTTATAATCCTGCAAATATTTATATTATGACAGGGTTTCATGCCCTATCTGATTCTTTACGCCTCAAAATTGTTCAACTGCTACGGGAGCAAGAACTATGCGTTTGTGATTTGTGCGATCGCCTTAAAGTTAACCAATCTAAATTATCCTTTCATCTCAAAACCCTAAAAGAAGCAAAATTAATTTCTCCTAGACAGTCAGGACGCTGGATTTACTATAGTCTTAATTTGTCCCAGTTTGCATTGCTAGAGCAATATTTAGACGATTTATGCAGCAGCGCAACTATATCTCCTCGTCAAGATTGCGATTAGTTGGTTTGGCGTTGCTGAATTGTAATGCTATGAAGCATTATTTTGTCTCTTCAAAAATAGAGTTTGATGGCGACGCGGGGTCTGCAAGCAAGTCCAATCGCCATGTTGATTTAAAAAAGCTTATAGCTACAGATAGTAATCTTTTGTACGACATTACTTAATCAGCAACGCCGTTGGTTTTCGGCGTTAAATAATTGAGACACTAATTTATAATTTCAGCATAATTTCTAATTAACCGAACTTCCAGCAGCCAATTGATAAACAAATATGATCGCTATAAGTTTGGTTTGTAAAACTTTGGATTGATTCTTCTACGTCGGTGACAGTAAAGCTATATCCTAATGACGAGCCTACTCTGACTAAAGTGTTAATAAAATCAGATTTTGTCTCAACTGATTCTAATTGCAGTTCAATGTTTTTGTTTTGACATACCGTTTCATAAAACTTTTCTAACTCAACATTGTGATCTTGAGATTTTTTGGAAAAATCAGCCGACATAAGGCTGAAAAAAACTAGAAATGCGCCGAGTAGAAATAAAGGGAAAGCTAAATGATTAAAACTATTGATAAAATTCATTTGTAAATACCAAAATTAAATGTGTATATTAAATTAATTTTAATAACGGCACATACAAACTAACTGTGATTTGATACCTGAATAAGTAAAATATTTTGAGTTTAAAACCTTGTATCCTAAGGCAATTTTTGTAGTCAGAAAAATCTTGTAATTAAAACGGTTTCATTGCACTACAATAGAAAAATATGATTTTTTTCGCCCAGTCTAAAAAAAATGTTTAAAGCTCGAATCTCTCTACAGACTCCTCTACTAATAAAAATTTTCCTGTCAACTGCTATGATTACAATGTTTTCATGGACAGTATCTAGCAAAGTAGATAGTCAAGAATATACTCTAAAAGGCAATTCTGTAGCAGCGACTCAACGAGATTTGGAATTGAACAATTTAGCGCAACAAGTTCATCAGCAAATAAATAAATATCGCGCCTCTGTCAATCTTCCGCCTTTAAAATTAAATCCTAAAATAAGCGAGCAAGCTCAAATTCACAGCGAGAATATGGCACAACAAAAAGTAAAGTTTGGTCATCAGGGTTTTGACTCTAGAGTAAAAGCTTTAAAAAATAATATTGCTTTGAGTAGTGCAGCAGAAAACGTAGCTTACAATCAAGGATATCGCGATCCTGCTAGTGAAGCCGTAACTGGGTGGATAAAAAGTGAGGGTCATAGACAAAACATAGTAGGAAACTACAATCTAACAGGCATTGGAATAGCAAAAAATCAACAAGGAGAATACTACTTCACTCAAATTTTTATTTTAAATGAAGCTAGCCGATAATAATCAGAGTGGTGTTGTTAACACGGCGATCGCGCAATTGAACATTGACCAGTGATAAATGTTAACTGCCAAATGACTAGATCAAGCTACTTTCAAAACTATTTAATTTAATTTGAATTTTGATCGCGTTTTTCATAATGAGAGCAGTCATCACATGGTCCACTAGGATTGATTGCACAACGAATATAGGGTGAGCGGGCGTTATTGGCACAGGTTGTATCACCAATAAAATATTTGGTTATTGGTCTACGGCGATCGCTTATGATATAAGAATCGCGATCATAATAATAAGCATCATTACGAAAACTCTCTCGATGGCGATCAGAGTAGGTAGTTAAAATTTGAGCGCGTCTTAACCTCATTTGCCAGCGTTCTTTAGCTTTGCGGAAGATAGCTAAGTAAACTAAAGAAGGTAGAATACTTAGCAAGAGGATAAGAGCTAGCTTGATGACAAAATCGATGGAGTAGTTAGTCATATTGAGCTAGATAAGTCTGCGGAAGTGCTAGTTGTGATTGCTGTAACCTAATTTCTATTATGGCTGCTTAACTGGATATATATCCGTTAATTGGCAGATAATTTTAGATTTGACTATTATTGACTCCAATTGGCTTAGCCCAACAAATAGCAACCACTGCTTAACTAAACTAAACAATAGATTAAAGTTCTAAAGAACCGACGGGATTTAAAACGCTAGGGATGAATCCTCTTTCAAGCTCGCGCATTCTCACTTGTTTTGCCTGTAGTGCTGTTTGCAAAATTTTTATGGCTACTTTAGGTTTTCCTGCACCACAAAAAAATAAATCTGCTGCAAAATAACCGTATTCGGGCCAAGTATGAATAGCAATATGAGACTCTGCCAGGGTTGCTGTAGCGGTTACACCATGAGGACTAAATTGATGAACACACAGATCAATTAAAGTCACTTCTCCTGCTTTGATAGCTTCTAATAATCCTTGTTTGATAGCTTCGGGATTGTTGAGTAATTCAGCTGGTGCTTGCCAAGCATCTACAACCAGATGAGTTCCCATTTTTTCCATTCGTTTAACCTTAATCAATAAATTAATTTTTTAGATTGAGCATTTTACCTGATCCATTATGCTATATGTTTTAATTTTATGGAGGTATACAGCAAAATTACTTATTTATCGGCAATTGTCAGCTTTTTGGGCTTTAAGAGTTGCTAAAGCTGCCAGAGTAAAAGCAACGGTCGATAATCTCGCATCTTAAATAATAATTTAATTTTAGCAACCTAATTCATATTTACTTCCTAGCTCAAATAAATCTGTTATAATTCTAAATCGATGTGTTTAAGGAGAGGTGGCTGAGCGGTTGAAAGCGGCTCCCTGCTAAGGAGTTATGGGGTGTAAACTTCATCGGGGGTTCGAATCCCCCCCTCTCCGTACAGTTTAAGAAAAACGTTTTTTTGATGTTTTCTTAATTTTCTAAAAACAAGTGTGATTCTCAAGCAGCAACCTTAAACAAAGTTAATCCTGTCAGCAACAAATAGTCTGACCAACAACCACAGATTTCTTCTCTTGCAAACTAACCCTGAATCAAACTAAGCTTAAGTTGAGATAGGAACAAAATATATAATTGCGATCTATATCTTTTGTACTTCCTACAACCCTCATTTAAAATTATTTCTGCTTTAAATAACCAAGATCGCACTTATCGCATTCTAAAACAAAGAACACCATAAATTATGATACTAAAACAAGTCATTGCCCAGGTCAAAAATTTCTCTCCTGCACCCGCAGTTCATGCTCATTGTGATGGTCCTTGTGGTGTGTACGATCCCGCTTCGGCGCGTATTACGGCTGAGGCTGTGGTTTCGATGACTAAGAAAATTATGGATATGGAAGCTCCTCCTCATGAGGATAAAGCTGCTAATATTGCTTACCACAATACTCTTTCTCGCTATGTAGCAATCAAAGAAGAGCAGGCTCAAAAAACCAAGGAAGATTTATTAATTCTCTGGACAGACTACTTTAAGCCTGTGCATTTGGAGAAATATCCCGATCTTCACGATACTTTTTGGAAAGCTGCTAAACTCTGTTCTGCTTGTAAAGTAGAAGTAAGCACAGAACACGCCAATGAATTAATGGAAGCAGTTAAAAAAATCCATGAAATGTTTTGGGCAACTAAAGAACGTGACGTTAGCTTTGTCAAAGCTAGCTAGAACTTATTGAATTTCCCTAGGAAAATTAGTAAGTCACAGATTACTCCTCCACGTCCCACAACAGCGTGGTTCTAGATGCGAAACCAAGTTCGGCATAGCCCACGCTCATAAATGCCTGGGGACACCCCAGGCAAAGTGGACTCCTAAACGGACAGAGCAATCTGTGACAGTTGGTAAAGTTATTAAGGTGGGTTATCTAGATATAGCTCACCATTTTTTATCAATGAGATTTTAGCAAGCATCTCAAAAAATAGTTCAGTTGCCTTTAATAGCCGATCTTGTTAATTTTAATTAATTTACCTCAAAACTTAAAGGCAGTTGTTTGTTGAAGGGCAAATCTTCATTAATAGCAGTAATTTCTGCTTGTGAACCGCGATTCATCTCGCCAATGTAATTACGCAGAATTTTAGCCATACGACCGTTGTAAAAACGGTGCAAACTATAATTGGCTGTTGCGGGAAAGCCTCTTCTTTTTTTGTGCCTACCTCCTGCGCCTGGATCATACATTTGAATACCGTTGGCTATTGCCCATTCAATAGGTTTGTAATAACAGGCTTCAAAATGGAGACAATCATATTCCTCGTCACAGCCCCAATAGCGTCCATATAAATTTTTACCTTTGCGAAGACAAAACGACATACCCACAGGTTTTTGATCGTCATGCTCAGTATATGCCACAATTAATACAAGGCGATCGCTGTAGTTGGGAGCGAGCTGTTCAAAAAACTTACGGGTTAAATATTTGCTTCCCCAGTAAAATTTATTGCAGGTACTATTATAGAAGCGATAAATCTCAGAATATAGATGACGTGGAATTTCTGAACCGACATAAGTTTTAGTATACAAACCAGCTTTAACAACGGCTTTTCGCTCACGCTTAATATTTTTGCGCTGATTACTATTAAACATTTTGAGATAGTCGTCAAAGCTTTTGAAATCATGATTTGACCAAATATAGCCATGGTGTAGCCAGCTATGAAAACCGTTTTTTTCCATCATTGCGCCCCAGTCAGGATCGACAAATAAGAAATTACAGCCCGAAAGACGATGGCGATCGCAAAAATTATCAATTGCTGCTATCATAATCTCTGTCAGCATCTCTTCATCTTCTCCAGGGGCAATTAAGAAGCGATAGCCGACGGCAGGAGTAAAGGGGGTCATACCCAATAATTTTGGATAATACTCAATGCCCAAGCGATGGGATAAATCTGCCCACTGATGGTCAAAGACAAATTCACCGTAGCTATGACCTTTAATATATAGTGGTGCTGCACCAATTAGCTGAGCGTCGCGCCACAGTGCTAAATGGCACGGTTGCCAACCTGTACGGGCAGTCGCGCTACCAGAAGTTTCAATGTTATTTAACCATTCCCATTCAAGAAAAGGAGTATTTAAAGGCTTTGCCAACTTATCCCAATCTGGTTGAGGAATTTCGGCAATTTGAGACACCCAAGCTATTGAATATTGAGATTTAATCTGCTCAATCATAAGGTATTTTATTTTTAGGACTAAAGGACAAACTTAAGTAGATCAGTTTACTAATTAGCCTAATAAATATTGCTCAAGATTGCAGCATCAATTTTATCTTTTTCTTGCTTTAATAATCTGAATTAACAAAAATGAATGCAGTAATACTTAACAAATCCTTCTAGATTAGCAAGTTTGCCAAAAGTCTAATATACTGAAACTCCTACAGGTTGAACTGAATATTTTAACGATTTGTTTGGTATATTTATATCCTGTGAAGTAATCAATTCTAGATAAAATTCTCCCAATTGATTAGCCACGCCATCCCAGTCAAATAATTCATAAACTCTTTCTCTGGCAAAAACGCTTAACTTTAATCTCCATTCAGGTTCGTTCATCAAGCGGAAAATTGCCTTACTCAAGACAAACGAATTTCGAGCAGGAAATAGTAAACCTGTTTGTTCATGTTGAACCACGTATTTCAAACTATCTGCATTAGAAGCAATTACAGATGTCCCACTTGCCATAGCTTCAATTGCCACCATTCCCAAAGGATTATAATGACTAGGCACTACACAGACATCCGCAGCAGCATAGCATACCGCTAATTTTTCTCGACTGAGTCGTTCTCTAAAAGTAGTAATATTCTCAATGCTTAAATCCCGCACCCGTTTCTCAATTCGTTTTCTTTCTAGCTGATGATGAGAATAGCGATGGGAATTGTTAACTAAAGTCAGACGAATATTATTACCGCTGTGTAAACAGGGTTTGCTGACTGCTTTCAAAAGAGTTTCTAATCCCTGACGATGATTGAACCTGCCAACATAAAGAATATTGAATATATCAGGCTCAATTCTTAGTTTTTGTCTGGCTGTTTCATGGGCAACAGAGCCAAATATTCTAGTATCCGTAGCGCAGGGGACAATCTCGATGTTACCTTTAGTAGAAACTAATTCTTGGAGATATTCTTTTTGCTGAGGGCAAGTGGCAATACTTAAATCGGCTGTTTCCAAACAAGCTTTTTCTATTGCTAAACGAGTCTTGACAATATTAGTCAGATTGTTAGCATGAGCATATTTTACAGCACCAAGAGAATGATAAGTATGGACGTGTTTGAGAGGCTGGGTTTTCTTAAGTTCCATGCCTACCCAAGCCGATAGCCAATAATTAGTATGAATTAAACGATACTGAATTCTGTTAATTAGTTGAAACTGACGTAGTTGTTTGAGAAATTCTGGTAAGTAACCAATTAATTGTTGTTGTGGGATATATTGCATTACCCCAGCGGTTAGGCGAATAGTTCGACACTTAGGACTATGCTGTACTATGTTTGCTTGGGCAACATCGGTTTTGCGGGTAAATATATCTATTTGCCATCCCAAACGAGATAAAGCTTCTGCTAAGGATCGCACATATACATTTTGACTGCCAACTTCCGCAGCAGGATCGCTATAAACTGAAATTAAAGCAATTGTTTGAGGTGGATTCATCGTTATAAATATTAATAATTATTGTGCAGAAATTAAACATGAGCTATGAGATTGAATTTGCTCTGACTTAAATGATTTTGATTGCTGACAAATGGTTGAAAAGCTATTGAATTTTGAACGACAGTGTTGACAATACCAGTAAAGGTTATGGAAACGAAGATGAAGCAGTAAATTATAGGAACAGCAAATACAAGTATTCATAGTTTCTATCCCAAAAAATAAAAAGCTTAACAACCAAAAATGATTTATTGTCTTAAGTTAGCAAGCACTTCTTTCATAGCTATGTCATTGTTATGTCAGTATTGACAAAATTTTGACAAATCATCAATGCGATCGCGCTTTTTAACTGTTCTATCGTTTAACTAAAGTAAATCAAAATCTAAAAGGTTTGTCCTTAGAGCCTTAGCTATTAAAGCTGAATCTTACTTAACGCTTTTGTAAATGCTAGGTTAACAAGAAATTAGTAAATAATTTATTCAAATAATACAAAAATACTTTTAAAAAGAGCTTATTAACATGACTACTCAATTATCAACTAATACTAATACGACAGATCTTTATGATCGCGATTATTATCTTTGGTTGTCTCATACTGCCCAACTAATCAAGGAAGGTAAATTTTCCCAGATAGATACAGCCAATTTAATTGAAGAAATTGAAGACATGGGCAGAAGTGAGAAACGGGCAGTCAAAAGTAATTTGGTCATTGTGCTGCTTCATTTGCTCAAATATAAATATCAACCAACTAAAAGAACGAATAGCTGGAAATCCAGTATTAGAGAGCATCGACGCAGATTAAGAGATGATTTTCAAACCAGCCCAAGCTTAAAACCTTACTTTGAAGAAGTTTTTAAGCAATGTTACCAAGACGGAAGAGAACAAGCTGCCGATGAGACAGGATTACCTGTTGATACTTTTCCTACTCTTTCACCTTTTACCCCTTCAGAAGCTCTGAATCCTGACTATTTACCTCAAGACTAAATAATTACTAGTAATCATTTTTCACAAATTTGTAGAAAAGAAACCTTCTCAGACTGGGAATATTATAGATATTCAAAGTCTACAATTAAACTATGAAAATATTTACGTACAACAAATATATTCATGTATGGATCAGTATAATTCTTTTTATCGCGTGTCTAATTTAATCACTTTGGCGTTGCTGATTAAGTAATGTCGTACAAAGGATGACTGTTCATAGCTGTAAGCTGTAAGCTGTAAGCTTTTAAGAAATCATCACTACTTAATAAATAAGCTAAATATCTTTTTAGCATTACACATTCAGCAACGCCATCACTTTTAATATTAGCTGCTTGCTACTTACTCATTCATACTATTAAAAAAATCAATCGTACTTTTCAAAGCCGTAATAAAAGCATCAATTTCTTCGCGGGTGTTGTAAAAATATAGACTAGCTCTTGCGCTACCAGAAGCATTAAAAATACGGTGTAGTGGTTGGGTACAGTGATGTCCTGAGCGAATGGCAATACCTTCATGATCTAACAGAGTTGCTAAGTCGCTGGCGTGTATTCCTGGCACGTTAAAAGCTGCTAAAGCTGCTCTGCCTTTACCTTCTAGGGTAGGTTTATTACCGTAGATTCTGAGGTTAGGAATTGTTTCTAATTGCTTAAATAAGTAGGCAGTCAACTCTTCTTCATAAGCGTGAATCTTATCCATGCCTATGTTATTAAGATAATCTATTGCTGCACCAAGGGCGATCGCTTCACCAATAGCAGGAGTTCCCGCTTCAAATTTATGAGGTAAATCCCCATAGGTAGAATGATCGAGAAATACCTCGTCAATCATTTCTCCACCACCCATAAAAGGAGGCATATCTAGCAAGATATCTTTTTTACCATAGAGAAAGCCAATCCCTGTAGTAGCACACATCTTATGTCCTGATGCTACTAACCAATCACAATCGATTGCCTGAACATCAACTGGTAGATGAGGAACGCTTTGGCAAGCATCAATTAATACTTTTGCGCCATATTTATGAGCTTCTTTAGTAATTTCTGCTACTGGATTAATCACTCCCAAAGTATTAGAAACATGAACAAGAGAAACTAGCTTAGTTTTATCTGACAACAAAGACTTGTATTGCTCAAAATCAAACTCTTCGTTGGGAGTAAGTTCGACATATTTAAGTATCGCACCAGTTTTCTGAGAGATAAGCTGCCAGGGAACAATGTTGCTGTGATGTTCCATTACCGAGAGAATAATCTCGTCTCCTGGTTTGAGGTTAGCTAGTCCCCAACTATATGCCACCAAGTTGATTGCTTCACTGGCGTTACGAGTAAAAACAATCTCTTCTCGCGAAGCAGCATTAATAAACTGAGCAATTTTGTCTCTTGCCCCTTCATAGGCATCTGTCGCCCTCCCACTTAATGTATGCGCCCCACGGTGAACATTGGCATTATCCTGTTGATAATAATGTTGCAATACATCTAATACTGCTTGGGGTTTTTGAGAAGAGGCAGCACTATCAAAATAAATCAAGGGATTATCGTTAACCTTCTGATGTAAAATCGGGAAGTCGCCTCTGACGCGATCGCCTAAAGTTTTCTCTTGGGTAAAAGTCATATTTTGGGTAATTTTTGCTATTTGTTATTGGTTAATAACTTTTTGTTTGATAGTCTGGGTAATTCTGTTTCTTAAAGATTCTAGAGGAATGCGATCGACTATCTCTGCTGCAAAAGCATCGATTAATAATTGGTTAGCATCAGATTCACTTAAACCACGACTACGAAGATAGAAAATTTCCTCGGCTTCTAGCTGGCTTACTGTTGCACCATGAGCGCACTTTACGTTATCGGCGGTAATTTGTAACTCTGGCTTAGTGTCTACCCTAGCTTTAGAAGAAAGTAAGAGGTTGCGGTTTAGCTGTGTGGCATCCGTAAGCTGTGCTTCTTTGGGGACAAATACCTTACCGTTAAAAACTGTGTGAGCGCGATCGCCTACAATACATTTATGCAGTTGATTTGTAGTGCCATGAGGTTTAGTTAAAGCAATAATACTATGGGTATCAGATACTTGTTCTTTTGTAGCTACAGTCAAACCATTGAGGTTGCTTTCGGTTTGTTCTCCCTGCTGCAATACCTCTGGGTTATGACGAAATAGTTTTGCGCCCAGATTAATCTCGTTAATTGTATAGTGACTATCACGCCCTTGAGATACGGCAGTTTTGCCAATATGAAAGCTAGCTGCTGATTCTTCTTGCAGACGGGTATGATTTACTCTGGCGTTATCTTTGACAAAAACTTCGGTAACAGCGTTAGTGAAGTATTCTCCTGTACCAATATATTCTTCGATTAAAGAAATATTTGAGCCACTTTCTGTTACAACTAAGGTACGAGGTTGAGCAAAGATAGACTCTGATTCGCCATCGGCGATAAACACTAGGTGTATTGGAGTTTCTACTACCACATCTTTACTCGTCCAAATCACCGCTACATCTAAACCACCTGCGGTATTTAATGCTGTAAAGGCGTCCTCCGCACCATGTTGTTGAGCAAAATATTGAGCAGCGTCATAGTCTTTCGGTAAATCGTCCAAACCACCAAAGTATACACCTGTGGGCAACCCTGATATGTTTGATAATTCAGCGTTGTATATTCCGTTGACATAAACTAAACGGCTAGATTCTGTATCTGGCAGGGGCGTGTCTTGGTGCGCGTTCCCTTGCGCCTTTCGTCGACGCGGGGTCGCACCGCTTTCGCGAAACACCCCTACTACATTTTGTGCTGCTACAAATTTTGCTTTGCTCAAGGATGACAAATCAATAAAACGCCAGTCTTCATCCTTGTTTGTCGGTACAGATAAACGAGACAACCAGTTTTTCGACTGTTGACGGACATTTTGCAACCACTTAGATTCATTGTCACGCACCTGACACTGCTGCAATAAACCTGTAAAGAAAATATCTTCGATTACTTTTGCTTCATGCAGCTTAGAAACAGTAGCAAAGGGAATCTGTACTGCCATTATCCAACCTCCGCAGGCGACTTATCATCGAGAAAATCGTAACCGCGACTTTCTAATTCCAAAGCTAATTCCTTACCGCCACTAGTGATAATCTTGCCATCCCCCATGACGTGGATAAAATCTGGTTCGATGTATTCTAGTAAACGTTGATAATGAGTAATTAATAAATAACCTTTTTCAGGAGTTTTTAACTGATTTACCCCATCAGAAACTATTCTTAGAGCATCAATATCTAAACCTGAATCAATCTCGTCTAAGATAGTCAGAGTAGGATTAAGTAAAGCCATCTGGAGAATTTCGTTGCGCTTTTTTTCTCCACCAGAAAATCCTTCGTTTAGGCTTCTGGCTAAAAAACTAGGATTCATTTTCACTACTTCTAGCTTTTCTTCGATGAGATCTTCAAAATCGAAAGTATCTATTTCTTCTAATCCTTGATATTTACGCTTGGCGTTATATGCCACTCGCATAAAGTCAAGATTGCTGACTCCAGGAATTGCTAAAGGGTATTGAAAAGCCAAAAAGATACCGCTATTAGCTCTTTCGTCAGGCTCTTTATCAAGAATACTTTCACCCTGATAAATAATTTCTCCACCAGTTACTTCATAGTCAGGATGTCCAGCAATAATCTTAGATAAGGTGCTTTTTCCTGAGCCATTGCGCCCCATAATGGCATGGATTTCACCTGCCTTAATTTCTAAGTTGACACCCTTAAGAATTGGCGTACCATCGACGTTGGCTGTTAAATTGCGTATTGATAAGATTGTTTGACTCATTGTTTGTTAAATAAACAATTTCTGACTATTTTTACGGGTAATTCCCAAGCTCTGATTAGGACAGACTATACCAGGGAGAAGACTAATTATGTTGCTTGCTACTGTTTGGTATTAAAACAACAAAAATGTTGTTTAAGTATATTGTAGACTACATTAACAACTTGCTCGTTGTCAAAGTTAAAAAATATTTTAAGTTAGTCATTAAGAAGGCGATCGCACTCCTCCAATAAGTGAGAAACTAAAGTTATAAGTAAGCTGATAAAAGCGATCGCACTAACCGCTATATTCTTTAGTTTTTTGCAGCTTTTGTAACTTTGACTTATCTATACCTGCTTTCGGCGTGTAGGCGGTAAGTCGTAGATTAGCTGCTGGATAAACTTGAAAAGTAACCGAATCTAACACCAGTTTTCCGACAATAGGATGATTTAATTCTTGTACTTCATGAGGACGAGCAACATCATGACTCTTCCAGCACTGGCGAAACTGAGGACTGACTTTTTGAAGTGCTATGGCTAATTCGCTCCAGTTGCGATCGCTTGCATTTTGCGCGTAATCGGCTCGATAGTGAACAAGTAAGCAGTGTGCAAAGTCCGACCAGTTGACAAAAAGTTCCTTTATGGCTGAGTTGGTAAACGCTAACCACATTAAATTGCATTCTGATGATGGAAACACGCTAAAGTCTCCAAAAACTGAAATAGCTGCTTGATTCCACGCCAGCAAATTCCAGCGCAAGTCTACCAGATAAGCGGGGTTTGGTTCTAAACTTTCTAACACCTGTCGAATTGATTCTGTAACTTGCTCTTGCGCCAGAGATGAAGGTGGTGGCGACTGTCCTGCTAAAAAAAACAAATGCTCTTGTTCGTGCCGATCTAATTGAAGTGCTTGAGCAATTCTTGAAAGAGCTTGGGGAGATACTTTAACCGATCTTGTTTGTTCTAACCATGTGTACCAAGTAACGCTTATTTGGGCAAGTTCGGCTACTTCCTCTCGGCGCAAACCAGGAACTCGACGGCGTAATCCTGGTAATAAACCAACTTGAGCGGGTGAAAGTTTAGCTCTGCGGGTGCGAAGAAAATCAGCAAGCTCCTTTAATCGCTCTTTTTCATTCATTTAAGATATTAGTTTTTATACCAGTATAAGTAAACTCTGGTACTAAGATTAGGCTTTTGTCAGACTAACAAATAGTAAACAAAGTCAGACTGATAAGAAACAAAGCTATGAAAATTTTTCTAACTGGTGCGACTGGATATATTGGTGGGTCAGTGGCAGTAAAACTAATTGATGCAGGTCATCAAGTTTTAGGACTTACACGCTCAAAAGAAAAAGCCCAACAGCTTGACAAAATGGGCATTGAACCTGTTGTCGGTAGCCTTACAGACAGCAGGCTTTTAATTGAGACTACACAAAAATCTGATGCCGTAATCAATGCTGCTGATTCTGATAATCCTTGGATAGTAACAACAATTTTGCCAGTATTAAATGGTACTGATAAACTATTTATTCAAACTAGCGGTTCTAGTCTTGTCGGCGATAAAGCTGCTGGCAATAAGAGCGAATTAGTTTTTAATGAAGATACGCCATTTCATCCTGCAATCGAAAAAGTAGGACGTATTGCCATTAATGAAAGAGTTTTAAATGCTGCCCAACAAGGCGTGCATTCTATAGTTTTATGTCACAGCCTAATTTATGGTCAAGGTCAGGGAATTCATGCAGAGAGTATTCAAGTTCCTGGGCTGATTGAACTAGCTAAAAAAACTGGCAAAGCCAGTCATATTGGCAAAGGCGAAAATATTTGGTCGCACGTTCATATTGATGATGTAGCGCAGTTATATTTGCTGGCAATCGAAAATGCTCCTGCTGGTTCGTTTTTCTATGTAGAAAACGGTGAGGCATCAATGAAGACAGTCGCCGAAGCGATTAGTCGAATGTTGGGTTTAGAGAAAAAAACAGAACAGATATCTCTCGATGATGCGATCGCCGAATGGGGTGCAGAAATGGCTCACTTTGCCTTTGGTTCTAATAGTCGGGTTACGGCAGCTAAAGCCCAAAAAATGCTCTCTTGGAATCCTACAGGAGCAAGTTTATTAGACGAAATTGAATCTGGCTACTATCATCAGAATGCTCAAAAATCTATTTAAGCCTTTATTCTGAAGTTTGGACTGTATTGATGGCGATCGCTTTTAATTTTTGATAGCTAAAGCGATCGCCAGTAAATCTAATTTATAGCAGTAGGTTTTTTGAGTGACAACAAGTAAAAGCCCAACCCAAAATAATAAACTATATTTGTTTCGTCATGATTTGAAGTGATTACTCGTTCTGATAGTACATATTTGGAATATCTATCTAACTTTTGTTTTGATTGTTACATCATGTTTAAGAAATAAAGGCTATTAATGAATGTATCGAACTCCATATCTTAGGGGCGTTTATAGTCTCTCAGCAAAATAATATTTAATCCAGACAATAAAAATAAATAAATTTTCAATTTTGCCCAAGATTATGTTAGCTTTGGTTCATAAAAGTTAATATTAGTATATAATTGCTGACAAATTGATTTTACGTTTCTCGATACTCTCAACATTCAAAATTTATTAGATAAAGATATATCTCCTATACTCAAAGTCTTTGCTATGAACAATACTCAAACTAGGCAAACATCAATACCCCATGTAGTTATTGTTGGCGGAGGTTTTGGCGGGCTTTATGCAGCCAAAACTCTTAAGGATGCTCCTGTCAAAGTAACTTTAATTGACAAGCGTAATTTTCATTTATTTCAACCACTTCTATATCAAGTAGCTACAGGTACATTGTCTCCCGCAGATATCGCTTCGCCTTTGCGGGTAATTTTGAGTAAGCACAAAAATACGCAGGTACTGCTAGATAAAGTAATAGACATCGATCCAGAAGCGAAGAAAGTATTTTTAGAAGAGAGAGAAGAGTTAGACTATGACGCGCTGATTGTAGCAACGGGAGTAAGTCATCACTATTTTGGTAACGATCAGTGGCAAAATGATGCCCCTGGCTTAAAAACCGTGGAGGATGCTTTGGAAATGCGTCGTCGTATCTTTATGGCATTTGAAGCGGCCGAAAAAGAACCAAACCCTCAAAGACGAAAAGCTTTGCTTACTTTTGTCGTGGTGGGTGGTGGTCCTACGGGAGTCGAATTAGCTGGTGCGATCGCCGAAATTGCCCATCAGTCAGTCAAAAACGATTTCCGCAACATCGATCCTACCCAAGCCCAGGTATTGTTATTTGAAGGTATGGACAGAATTTTACCTCCCTACCCCGTAGAGTGTTCCTCTGAAGCACAAAAGGCTCTAGAAGAGCTTAGGGTAAATGTGCAAACTAAAACCTTGGTAACTAATATTGCCGATAATTCCGTCACCTTCCGTCAGGGTGAAGAAATAAAAACTATTCAAGCTCACACTATTCTTTGGGCAGCGGGAGTTAGAGCTTCCTTTATGGGAGGAGTATTAGCCGAGCGCGCTGGGGCAGAATTAGATCGTGTGGGCAGAGTTATAGTTGAACCTGACTTGAGTTTAAAAGACTATGGCAATATCTTTGTTATTGGCGATTTAGCCAACTTTGCGCATCAAGGCGATCGCCCTTTACCTGGAGTTGCCCCAGTAGCTATGAAGCAGGGGGAATACGTGGCAAATTTAATTACTAAGCGCAATGTCGGTAAAACCGTTGGACAATTCAACTATCAAGACTTTGGCAGCATGGCAGTAATTGGGCAAAATAAAGCTGTGGTAGACCTTAACTTTGCCAGATTCTCTGGTTTTGTCGCCTGGATTATTTGGATCTTTGCTCACATTTATTATCTCATTGAGTTTGATAATAAACTAATTGTGATGATCCAATGGGCTTGGAACTATATCACTTTAGGCAGAGGAGCGCGCTTAATCACCGAAAAACCTTCTCTACAGTTAGAAATTGAACCTCCCAAGAAGCAAGAGAGAGCTACCTCTCAATCTAAAGAGACAATATCAGTTTAAGAGCTTAATTTTTACTGGATCGCGATACTAATAGCTTATTCGATTTAACTTCACACTCGTTTTGCCTGACTAAATGATTAGTCAGGCTTTTTTGGCTCAATTTGGTTCATTTAATAGGCGTTGGTGAACCAAGGTATGATTTCTTAAAAAATTAAAGACGCTTAGGTAGTCCTAAAGATATAAGGATAGAAGGTTATTGCAGGGACTTATTTCGGCGATCGCGCTTCTTTAATGTCTTCTAGTACTAGTTTAATTGCTATAATCACCCAAACAAAAATCTACACTAACATCAAAAAAATGATAGTTTAATTGCTGATTAAAATCAGCAATTTTTCAAAAATTAGCTAATTCTCAAATACTTTTGAGGCAAGAGTTGCTGAAAAACAGAGTTGGTCATGACAAGAACTTGGTTTTAATTCATCTGTATGATTAGCACAAACACTAATGTCAGTGTATCCATTCTCTCGTAAACACATGACAAATTCTTCTAGCCCAAACCAATGTAACGGAAGATGTTGTAGTTCTGTATCAATTAGTTTTCCATCTTGCCATTTTTCATAGCGAATCAGAGTATGCTCTACTTGCTCTATCCAATCGATACGAGATGATGTTTGCATTAGAATCACTGAACCATCAAAACACTTGACGGGTTCTCGTTGTTTAACAATGTTCTCAGTTGTAATTAAATCTACAGGTAATCCTAAATCTATAAAAATTCTTCCATTGGGTTCTAGATGTTTTGCAAATGCTTGTAATGCGGAGATCGCAGCAGAGCGTTTTCCTAACAACATGAAAGAGCCTAAAGTGATGATAATTGCACTAAACTTACCTGAAATGTTCAAGTTTTCGATTGAACCTTCGTAAAGTACAGGATTTAAGCCTCTTGTTGCACAATTTTGTTTACAGGCAGCTAGCATATCGGGTGATACATCAATTCCTTCAACGTTTAACCCAGCTTCTAGTAGAGGAATCAGTAAGCGTCCTGTGCCAACCATTGCCTCCAGAATTCGCCCGTCTAGCTGAGAAAGATGTTGAATAAAATAGGAAACATCAGGATAGTCCTTACCTACTGGTTTGGTAATCTCATATACCTCCGTACATAAACTTCCGTATGTAGCTAATGTCATCTTTACCACCTACTATTTTAAATTCGGTATTTCGTTCATCATTACATCTTTAGGATTACTAACGGTTGAAGCTAACAGCTAATAGTTCTTCGGGTTCAGCACTACATGCGGACAAGTCAAGTCCTTTGTCTCAACGGGGAAAGCCCCGCAACGAAAATGCTTCACTGCGAACAATATCATTAGCAGTTTCGTTTCATACATTAAATTATCAAAGCCCTATATTGGGCATGATAGGAGTTATTAATTACTAATTTAGAAGATTAGCGATCGCTAATTTGCACAAATACCAAAATTAACTAAGAAAGTGGAATAATTCTATTTTTTTTTAGACTTTCTGAGAAAAGATAATTTAAAAATTAGATAATTTCTTTTGTATTACGATAAAAGTATCTTATAATAAATGACTCAGATGTAATGGATAAAAAAATGAGTCTAAAAGATAAAATTGGAGAAGACATCAAAACGGCAATGAAAGCCAAAGACAAGATTCGCTTACAGACTGTACGCGGGATCAAAAAAGCAATCTTAGATAAAGAAGTAGAAGTCCGCCCCAAGGGTCAAGATAGTCTTACACCAGAACAAGAAATAGAATTGCTTTCTCAGCAGGCAAAACAACGCCGTGATTCTATTGAGCAGTTTACAGATGCAGGAAGAGACGACTTAGCAGCCAAAGAAAGTCAAGAATTGGCTATCATTGAAACCTATCTGCCCGAACAAGTTAGCGATAGTGAATTAGAAGCTATTATCGATGAAATCGTTACTGATTCTGGAGCGACATCACTCAAAGATTTGGGCAAAGTAATGGGTCCTGCCATGCAGAAGCTGAAGGGAAAGGCAGATGGTAAAAAAATTCAGGCGTTAGTCAAAAGTAAATTATCCTGATAGTTTCATGTTCGGGGAGAGCTTTGGCTTTCCCTGTTTCTAAATCTCAATAAAAAACATTAAGATCCCAACTCAACCCTTTAAATTGAATATTCGTACTTTAAAAAAGCCAGCCTCAACAAAGCTATTGCCTAATTTTTTCAGGGCAATGGAGGTCATGTAAATATTGATAAAAGACTGTAATTGCCAAAGATCTTTAAAACCTCTGTACAGGCAGATAAATCATTGATAGCATCTCTAATTTCTAGATCACGAGAATTGCCTTCTAAATCGATAAAAAAGATGTATTCTCCTAAGGAACGCTTAGTCGGACGAGATTCAATTTTGCTTAAGTTAATTTCTCTACGAGCAAAAATTTCTAAAGCTTTTACCAATGCTCCTGGAGCGTTTTGAGGCAGGCTAAAAGCCAAGGAAAGATGGCTACCGCAATCGCTAATGGCAGAGCTAACAATCCAAAAACGAGTACAGTTGTCGGGGCGATCTTTAATATCCTGTCTTAATAAGGGAACTTGGTATAATTGTGCGGCTCTAGGAGCAGAAACTGCTGCTGCGGTTAAATCGTCTTTGAGCTTTTGTATGCCTTCGGTAGTAGAGTTTGTCGGGACGAGTTGAACCTGAGGTAAAAATTTTTCGAGCCACTGCTGACATTGAGCTAAAGCTTGGGGATGAGAGTAAACTGTATTGATTTGCTCTAATGATTGAGCGTAAGATAATAATCCATGAAGAATAGGGATGGTTAATTCTTGATGTACCTGGAGATTAGTTGATTGCCATAGAGTATCTAAAACAACCGTAACGCTTCCCTCAACGGAATTTTCAATTGGTACGACTGCATAATCAACTTTACCTTGAATAACAGACTGTAATGCCAGAGCAATACTAGGATAAGGACATAGAATCGCTGTCTGATTTTTATTAACGGTTAACCATTTTGCATATGCCAAGGCAGCAGTTTCAGAGTTAGTTCCAGTCGGTCCTAAATAGGCAAGAGAAGGATTCATAGCGATCGCATCTTTTTCAACACAAATACAAAGATCTAACCATAGTATTAATTTTTCGACATATAAATAATTTTTGAAGAAATGTAACCTAAAATTAATAAAAGGTAAAGATTTCAGTAGTTTCACTTATGAATGTCAGTTTCAGTGCCTCAGAGTTAGTTCAGATATCGGTAGCTAATGAGGAAACTCCGATACAGCATTATTTGCGTCAACCTAAACGCCTGGTAAAGGCGATCGCCGATCCGCAGTTGATGAAGCAAGTATCTGATGATTTATATGAGTTGAAAATGCGACCGATTAACTTTATGGAAATTTATCATTTCCAGCCAATTGTACTGTTAAAAGTTTGGTCTGGTACTAATGGCAGCGTGTATTTAAAATCTGAAGGTTGTCAAATTAAAGGTATTGACTATATCAATCGGCGTTTTTCTCTCAAGCTCAAGGGTATTTTAGCTGCTCAAGAGTCAGCAGGCAATACCACCTTGGAGGGTCAAGCTGATTTAGAAGTAAAAGTGGAGTTACCAACTGCTTTAATGTTTACCCCTAAACCATTTTTAGAAAAAGCAGGGAATAAACTGCTCAAAAGCGTTCTAGTTAGAATTAAACAAAAGCTGACAACTCAATTAGTTCAGGATTATCGAGTCTGGGCATCTCAAGAAACTAAGCCAGAAACGAAATCTTCATCCAAACTATCTCCCGATCCAGGATACTAAATTCTAACTATTTAGTCACTACACTTAAAATTTCAAATATTTAATTTGAGTTAGGTAATCATAGAGTGGAATGGGTATGATTTCTATTGAAAACAACTTTATCTTTACTAACTTGCATAGTGACAATATTTATTATTAGGAGAAAAGTTCCCAGAAATCAAACGCAAATCCGATTCCAATGCTTACACCTAAATCTGCATTATCTAAATAGTTAGAAGTAGACCTTGTGCTTAAAAACTTGTTGTACGCAGCCAAATATAATTCAAGTTGCACAATATCTAATAATTCATTATTTTTATATTGATCTAAATATTGTTCTACTTCTTCTAAAGTGGGATTAATAGCTAAAAAATCAAAATGTTTTTGATAATCTTGACGCGCATTTATAAGACATATATTATAAAAGTTTGCTAAGATTTCATAATTTTCTGCTTTTATTTTTCTAGCTATTTTTGCCTTGCTCGTATCATTATAATTTCCTTTTCCAATAACTTGCGCTAATGTTATGATACTACCTCCAAAAAACAGAACACTAACTACAGCTTTATCACTTCCATTTTTATGGTTTAAAGATAAGAAAAAAGATAATATAATCGAGACTATACCAATAATTATATAAGTTTGCTTATTTGTCTCAACATCTTTTTTGGATTTGGTATTAGCTAATTTCTCATCATACGCTTGTTTTACAGGGGTTTCAATATCATGTGCTTTAGCATATCTAGAGATAAAATCTTTAGTATCAACATCTATATTATTTACATTACTAGGACTACTCTGAAACAACTTTTCATATGTGACTGGACTAAAAGAAGTGTTAACAACTGAGATATCAGTAGAATTAACGATAGGTAACTGATCATTATAATTGTTGGACATAACAGGTACATTAATTTAAGGCATCATTTTACACTTTATAATTTTCATTTTCTCAAAAAAAAACTCTAAAGCTATGATTTCTGTCATAATTTACCAGTGATTTGTAACAAATTTAAAATTGAAGGAAAAACTGTAACAATATTAGTTGATTGATATTTAATAAATATTAAATTTGAAATTTTTATAGCTTAGGTGTTTAGAATAAACATTACTAATTTGATGGTGTATGAATTTTCTAATTACTAGTTGCTTAAAATACTATCTAATAATTTATTACATTACAAACAGCTATTGACAGGACTTAAAAGAACGTCGGTGTTCGAGGGAAATACCATGTTTTTGAATCGCTAAACGATGGTCAGCAGTAGGATATCCTTTGTTTGCAGCTAGATGGTATTCAGGATATTTCTCTGCTTGGCTAATAATTAACTCATCTCGCCACACCTTAGCTAAAATGCTAGCTGCTGCAATTACAGGCGATCGCAAGTCTCCTTTAATCACCGTCTTTTGGGGAATTGCTAAATTAGGAATGGGAAACTTGCCATCCACTAAACATATATCTGGAATAACTTCTAACTTCAACAAGCTTCGCCTCATTGCCAATAATGAAGCCTGTAAAATATTCATGCTGTCTATTTCAGCAACATTGGCAAAGCCAACATAATAATCAGTTATTATCTGTTTAATTAAAGGTACAAGTTCCTGACGTTTCTTAGCCGAGAGCTTTTTGCTATCTTTGACTCCAGCAGCAACTAATTTGGGAATAGCCGATAAAGGCAAAACTACTGTTGCTGCTACTACTGAACCAAACAAAGCTCCTCTACCAACTTCATCTACCCCCGCAACTAAAGTATCGGGGGAGATAAATTCTAATAGTAAGGAATTGTCGAAATTGTCCGCCAAGCGATCGTTGCTCACTGTTAATTGATAATTGGTTAAACCTCAACTTCTTGGGCGGCTGAAGAACGACGACGGCGACGACGACGACCAGTATTTGAAGCTTCTGACTCGGCTACTGATTCTAATTCTGGTTCGATTTTAACCTCTGGTTCAGTTTCAGGCTCTAATTCAACTTCAGCTTCTGGTTCAGGGACAAATTCAGTTTTATCCTGGCTCTGGGTCTTCTTGACTTTAGTTTTGGGTTTTCTTTCAACTTCTGGCTGTTTATGAACCTGAGTTGTTGTTTCAAATTCAGCTAACTCTTCTCCAGGTTTTTTGACGTAAACTAAAACAGATTTAGGGTCTTTAGCTTCTTGGTCGGCATAAACTAGAGGAGATATACCCATTAAGGCATAGATCTCCTGTTCCATGCCATCCATTTCTATGGTCACTTTTTCTAAATTAGCTTCATCTCTACGAGGAGAACGGGATTGAGAACGAGATTTGCGCTCTTCGGTATTATTTTCACTATCTGAATCAATTCTGTTGTTTTGCTCTAAATTTTCTTGTTCGATTAACTCTTCTTTGATTAACAAATCGTTGCGACGACTACGACGACGACGGCGATTACCGTTGCTACTTCCTGCCTGTTCTTGATAGTTAGGATGATTAATTAAGTCTGGTTGACGACTACTGCGATCGTATCCTAGATCTGAAGTTGAGTTGTTGACTAGCTCTGGTTTTTCTGGCCGTTCTACAGGAGAGGGAATTACAGGGCGAATATTATTAACGGGTTCACGAATCGCAGCAGGAGAAATTATCGGCGAAGTCTCTAAAGGTTCTGCCTCTGATTTTCCTGGGAGATGGGCTATCTGTCCTAAACCACCGCAAGTATGGCAAGTTTGACCAAACAATTCGTATATATTTTTGCCTTGGCGTTTACGAGTAAGTTCTACTAACCCTAGTTCCGAAAGTTGAGCAATTTGCGGGCGGGCTTTATCTCCCTTGAGACTTTTATTAAAGTGTTCTAATAATTTAATTTTATCTCGATGGGAATCCATATCAATAAAGTCAACTACAATCACCCCGCCAATATTCCGTAAACGCAACTGACGAGCAATCTCGGTAGCAGCTTCAGTATTTGTCCACAGCACTGTCTCTCTGGCAGTTGCCGAGCGAGTAAACGACCCTGAGTTTACATCAATTACCGTTAAGGCTTCTGTTGGTTCAATTATTACATAACCTCCAGAAGGCAGTTCGACTCTAGGTTTAAGAGCCTCTTTGATTGCAGCATTAACGCGATAATAGTCTAAAATTGGCTGCTGTTCGCGGTGATAATCAATAAAGACACCCTGAGGTGAGCGACCGCTACTCCAATTCATTAACTGTTGCTTGACTCTTTTTACTCCAGCAGAGGAGTCAACCACAATAGTATTAACTTCAGCCGAGTATGTATCTCGTAAAACACGCTGAATAAAGTCATCGTCCCGATTAAGTAAAGCTGGAGGTTTGGCGTAGTTTGCCTGGTACTGAATCGATTCCCACTGCTTTTGCAAAAACTCTAAATCTTCCATGATCGCTTCTTCGGCTTTACCATCTGCCTCAGTTCTGATCAAGATACCCATTCCTGGTGGTTTAATCAAAATTGCCAAGGCGCGAAGACGACTACGCTCATTTTCATCGGCGATCCGACGAGATAGTTTAACTCCCTTGCCATAGGGCATCAAGACCAGGTAACGTCCTGGTAAAGTAATATTTCCAGTAAGTCTTGGTCCTTTATTGCCTGTAGGTTCTTTCATGACCTGAACTAAAGCCTTTTGCTGAGGAGCTAAAAGTTCAGTAATGGCTGCCGCGCTTCTTTTGAGGCGTAATGGTCCTAAATCTGTGACGTGAATAAAGCCGTTGCGTTCGCTATTGCCAATATTAACAAACGCAGCATCGATACCAGGAATAATATTTTCTACCGTACCTAGGTAAATATCACTTACTTGCTGATAACCTGTAGCAACAATTAACTCTTGTATTTGTTCTTCCCAGAAAACAGCAGCTATGTGATGTTGTTCTGCAATAATTATCTGTTTTGACATTAATTTTCCTCAAAAATTTTGCTGGCTGATTATTAGTTAGCCTGTCGTAAAACCATGTAATTCACTGAGTCAGAAATAATTTGTCTTATCTTAATTATTTTTCAGTGTTTTTCAATTCAAGAAAGGTAGGCAATAAAAATAAATCAGTAAATTTCACGTATGTATCTATGGCGTTTAGATATTAACAAATAATATCTGTTTGAGCAGTCTCAATTATTTGGCTGGTGCTTGGGAGTTAATCTTTTGTCTTTTTATGGATTTAGCTTTTTACTTTGTTTTCTTCTGTTTTAAGCAGAAGACTATAGGAAGATTCCCTAGTCAAAAGTAATAATCAATAGCTGTAACTAAAACTTCATTAAAATTAGTAAAGCAATAGCCAATTGATGTAATTTCTAGCAACCAAGGAAGTTCAATTAACCTTAAATTAGCGTTTGGCTCTGCCATCGCTAGAAGATACTGTTAGTTGCATAGGCGTAAGCTTGAGGTTTTTCCAAACTGTTGAGCGCCAATGATTTCACTTTACATTCTTTTGACTAAAATTACTAAGCGACTAAGGAGTTGCTGAGACGTTACTCTACCAAATTTTAACCTGAATATAACCTTGAAGGGTAATCTTTGGCAAGGAAATTAGCTGTTCTACTCGGTAACATTGCCGAATAGGGATCTTGAGCTAATTAGTTAATTTTAGTTATTTCTTGCTTTATTATATCTGCGATCTGTTGCGCTGCACCACTCTTTCCTCTGACCGCTAGCAAATTAGCCTGCATCTTTTCAAGTTTATCAGGATGGGCGAGATAATCTAACACCAACTCAGCAACAGTTTCAGGTTTTAGCCTACCAACTAGTTCTGGAACTATTTCTCGCCCAGCCCAGATATTGGGCCAAGCAAACAAACGACCTTGCTTAAGTATTAGCCAATTGATTAGTTTGGCGAAAAACGTGCCTACTCCTGGTAGATTAGCCATAATTCCTGGTATTCCATCCCAAGAGCGCATAGCATCTAGCTGCTGAGTTGGTAATAAAACAATCATCGCGATTCCTAAAGATGCTAATTCAGCTGTATTTGCACCCACGGTTGTCAGGCAAAGCTGACAAGAGACTAATGTTTCATAGGCAGGAAACTGGGTAATTAGTTCGATCTTTGTTCCTCCTGAAGTAACTAGATAAGCAAGATCTTCCTCTGTCGATATGATTAATTTGCCTTCTACGTTGCCCAAAGATGAGATCAAAGGGTTATGTTGTGAATTAGCATAGTTGCCCAAATCGCTTAAATCTAGAGTGGGCGCAACAGGAATGATAAATTGAGCTTGAGGCTTTTGTTGCTGTATTTTTTGAGCGATCGCCAAACATAAAGGAACTCCTTGAGCTAGTTTGGCGGGTTTTGAACCTACGAGCAAACCAATTTTGGTAATGTCTGGGTCTAATTTTCCAGACTGGTTTTTTACTTCTAAGGCGGTATCTGCCATCAAGTCGCCTACCAAAGTAAACTTGTGTTGATAAGATTTGGGTACTGCCTCGATTACCTTTTGGTTCATTGCCGCAAAGTAATTAACTAAGCGATACCAACGGGCATCCCATTCGGCATAAATTAAGCTAGAGTATCTCAATCGTTTGCTAATAGCAACGGTATAAAACTGATCGCCGCCTAAGAAAACTACCATTCCCTGCTTGTGCCATTGCCAATTGTCTGGAGTTTTACCCCAAAGCAAAAAGCCAAAAAACTTTGATGCTGGCAGTACCCGATCTACTTGCCGATAGCTTAAAGCGATCGCTGCCTCTTTGCCCGTACTGTGGGGACAAGGAGACAATAAAACCGAAATTCTGACTTGTTGTTCATCCCCCAAAGTTTGACGCAGACATTCAACCACAGGACGTACCCAAGTTGCGACTTCCCCTGGTCCATTGGACAAAATCACGATGTCAGTTGATTGCATATAGCACTTAATTGATTACTGATTACTTCAATAAGGTGGGCAAATTTGGTTTTAGCGTATGTTGACACACTTCGTTTTTAGTTTGCCCACCCTACTTACTTCATCCTTCATCCCTTAAGAATTAGCGACTTCATAGATAAAGCTGAGGGTTGCCCAGTGATTTACATCCAAGGCATAAACATCGCCATTAGGTAAAAGCTCTGGAGGTACAGAACTAGCAAGGTGTAAATCTTCCATTAAAGAATTGACTACAGCTATTGGGTTAGTCACGTTTAGTATCTGCTCTTGGTCTAGTTTAAAGGTTGGCTGGGTTGCCAAAGCCGTTAAGGTCTTAGCAAATGGTTTTACAGAAAAAACAGCATATAAAGTATTTATACCAACAGAATCAGAAACTTTCCATTTCCAAGAATCCTCTGCTGATGGTACTGTCAGGTCACTCTGGGGTGCAATCTCTAGATTTTTTAATTGCGTCTGGGCTTCGGCTGGTGTCGATTCAGTAGGAGTATACAGGGCAAAAATACTACTGTCAGAATTAATTCCCAAAATAAGCAGATACAGCGGTCGATCGCTAGTATTAGTCAAAGAAAGTTGAATGTCTAAACCTTTAATTAAAATCGGTACAGTATCATAATTTGGCTCGGCACTATAGCGATCGCCAGAAAAAATTTGCTTCTTCTTGGCTGGCAATTCATTCTCAGCGACCAAAGTTGTTCTATGCAAATTGATAGGCTGTTCGGTTGTGACTGTTGATAAGGTAGCACCTACTTTTAAACCTGAAGAAAATTCATTGTCAGTCAGCTTGAGCCATTTAGCTGCTAGCAAATTGTTAAACTGTGGCTTGAGGCGATCGATAGCAATTTTAACTGCTTCTTCATCTACACCTGTAGTTTTGCTAATTAATTCTCCTCCAGCAGTATATAAACCGTAGCTAGAGGTTTGATTTTCAGTGTTTGAATTGCTATCTTTGGCTGAAATTCGCTCGATCTTACCCAAAAGACAATCAGCGTTTTGCTCTCCCGAAGCGGTCGCCAAGTTGACCCCCGAAATATTAGCAATAGCACTAGTGGCATCTACTCGTTCAATTCTCGGCATATCAGCATCTAAGGCTAAGTTTATCCCTAAGTTACGCTCTAGCATCCGAATACTCTCGCGGACTAACTGCCCCAGAAGCGGTAAATCAACTGCACCTGGCTGCACAACCTTGGTTTTGCCAACAAAACCTGCTTTTGATTGCATTTGGAGTTGAGTCGCGTCTAGACTATCGGCAGATAGCAAACGCAGACAGGAGTAAACTCCATAACAGTCAAGAATTGTTGCCGGTAAACCCAAAAGTTTAACTTCAATAATATTATTGCTGACTTTGCTAACAACTCCCGTGGCATTAGTAGCATCGCTGGTAGCTAAATAATAGGCGATCGCCGACTTTTCAGGGCTATTGAGAGAAGGTTGTTGTTGTCTACCCATTGTTTGCTCAACGGTCGCTGCTGTTCTCGCTAAAGCTATTTGCACCTTATTACTGGGAGTTAAATGCCAAAGATGTTGAGTTAAAGCGTGGGTGAATAGTCCTGCGCTAAAGCCGTTCCACCGTCTTTCTGCTGCCACTTGATTATTGCTGCTTGCAGAAAGAACAACTCCAGGCAAGGATAATAATCTTTTGGTGGGCTTAAGTCCTTTAGCAGCAAAATCGCTGCGTAACTGTTCTAAAAAAAGCAACTCTTGAGGACTAGAATTCTCGGCAATCTCCGTCACCGAGCGCACCCTGAGATTACTATGTTTGCTCCGAGGAGTAGTATTAAAGCTAGTATCTAAAACAAAAGTGCATTTGGAGGTAGACAAAGACTGTGCCAATACCAGTAGAGTATCTTGCAAAATGCTATTGGCAATAGAAATTTTTTGAGAAGGTAGCACCCCATCCACAGGTACAAAACTATTAACTAGTTTAAAGGGATCGACATTATTTATATCGTTAGCTGTTGCCATCTCTGAAGCTAAAGGCATCTTGATTTGACCACCGTAGCCGCTAAAATGAAACACTACTACATCATCAGCTTGAGCCTGTTGAGCTAAGTGTTCAACAAAAGCAGTTTCAATATTTTCTCTGGTGGCTTGGCGATCGCATAAGGTAACAATATCTTGGGGATTAAATCCAAAACGATGAATTAATAGTTCCCTTTGCAGTTCAACATCTGTCAAACAACCATCTAGATGTTCATGCTCAGGATAGCGATTAATGCCCACAAGCAAAGCTAGCTTGCGACTAGTAGATGCTGCTAAAGTTTGATGATAATTTTTAACTAAGGCTGCTAATTGACTATTTTTGTCTAAAGATGAGATTCCTGCTTCGGTTGCTCCCCAAGTAAACAAAGCCAATCCAGCCTGCTGTAGAAAAGTTCGGCGATCAATCATATCAGCTACTAGCTTTTAATATCAGCTATCAGCCTATCAGCAATAGCTGTTAAATATTATTTAAAATCAAAAAGGTTACAGATTGAGACTAGCTTAAGTATTCTCAACCTGTAACCAATTATAGTGTTTTACTTTAGTAATTCATAAATTATCTCGTAACGAGGTAATGTCCTAGACTATTAAGCTTTCATGGCTCTAGCTAGTTCTTCGGCAACTTTAGGACGAGAGAATTGAGGTGGAGGTGTTTTGCCTTCTCTTAACATAGCCCTTACCTTTGTTCCTGATAAATGAATTCGCTCATCTTTAGTTGCAGGGCTAGTTTTAGCTGTTGCCATCTGTTCTGTTCGCGTGCAGTAAAAGGCGTGTTCAAACTTGAGAGGTGTAATACCTAGTTCTTCTGGTGCAAATTCTCCAAAAATTTCTTGAGCATCATAAGTTCCATAATAGTCACCTACTCCAGCGTGATCGCGACCAACAATAAAGTGAGTACAGCCATAATTTTTGCGAATTAAAGCGTGGAAAATAGCTTCTCTTGGTCCTGCATAACGCATGGCAGAGGGATTAATAGCTAAAATTACTCGTTCTTGAGGAAAATAGTTTTCCATCATGATTTCGTAACAGCGCATTCGGACATCAGCAGGAATGTCATCGCTTTTTGTTGCTCCCACCAAAGGATGAAGAAACAAACCATCAACAATTTCTAAAGCACACTTGATAATGTATTCGTGAGCGCGGTGAATTGGATTACGAGTTTGAAAGCCGACTACCGTTTTCCAGCCTCTGTCTTTAAACATGGCTCTAGAGGCAGCAGGATCGATTTGATACTCAGGAAACTGAGGGTGATCTTCTCTTTTTAGCAACCAGACTTTGCCAGCTAGATTGATTTCTCCTTGGTCATAAATCACTTTGACTCCAGGATGCTTGTCTTCCTCCGTGCCGTAAACGTTTGCAGCCTCGTGCTTCTTATCGTAGCTATACTTCTCTTTTAGCTGTAAAACCCCAACAAATTTGCCATCAGGATTATCTAAACGAATCAAACTATTTACTTCTAAAGGATCGGCAACCTCTTTAGTTACGGAGAGAGTCACAGGTATAGACCAAGGTAAACCATTAGCTAAACGCATTTTTTCCACTACGCCTATATAGTCTTCTTGACCCATAAAGCCATTAATTGGGCTAAATCCGCCAATGGCGATCATGACCAGATCGGATGTAGCTCTTTCGTCTAACTGAACTCTGGGTAAAGAGTCGGCTTTGGCTAGAAAGTCTTCTTTTTCGGCTGGGGTTGCCAAACGATCGATTAATTCACCACCATGAGGTGCAATTAAGTCTTTACTCATAATATCTGCATCTTAATTTTTATTGCTTATGCTTGGTTCAGAATGACGATGCTAACAAGTCGCACGAGAATATTTTCTCCATGAGAACCATTCTAAATTAATTGAATATATTAATTTTTTGTTATGGTCTTAGCATTACTTGTAATCTTTATGTTAAGTAAATCATATTTTTGTAAATTATGAAACGTTTGATTTCGATTCGATTCTGGCTAGCTGTTGCCTTGTCTTTATTACTTTCTTGCACAACGATATTGCCTAATGCTTGGGCAATGGGAGGCAAACAACCGCCTCTAAATGAACCTGCACCCGAATTTGTCTTACCTACCAACACGGGAGATGGTGATATTTCTCTCAAAGATTACCAGGGTAAATGGGTAGTGCTATATTTCTACCCTAAAGATTTTACTTCTGGCTGTACCCTGGAAGCTCGACGTTTTCAGCAAGATCTAGCAGAATATGAGGCAAGAAACACGCAAATTTTGGGAGTGAGCGTTGATGATGTTGATTCTCATGCTGAATTTTGCGATGCTCAGGGGCTTAAATTTCCTTTATTAGCAGATACCAAAGGTAGCGTAAGTAAGGCTTATGGCTCTTGGTTAGGAGCAATGTCCTTAAGACACACTTATTTAATCGATCCTCAAGGTGTTTTACGAGAGGCTTTTTTGGGAGTTAGACCTAGTATTCATAGTCAAGAAGTACTTGCTCGTTTAGACAAGTTAGAACAGGAACTATCTAGCTAAAAAATTGTCCTAGTTATAATCAGTAATAGTAACTTTTAACTTTTTATTTATTTGCAATCGTAAATATAGCTGGACTTGCATGGAGTCAATAGTTGGTAAGATATTAAGCGATCGCTATCGCATTATTCGAGAACTAAGTCAGGATGATTTTAGTACCCTTTATGCAGCCGAAGATCTGGCAAATGTAAACTCTCCTCAATGTCAAATTGAAAGGTTACAGCCTCAGTATGAAAGTGAAGTCTTAGGTACTCAGTCTTGGCAAAAGGTACTCCAGGCGTTTGTCGAACAGGGTAATGTCCTTAAAAAAATTAGCCAGCATCCGCAAATCCCTCAACTACTGGCTTTTTTTGAATGCGATCGCCAATTTTATTTGGTTCAGGAACTTTTTGAGAGCGAAACTTTAGAGCAAAGGTTAGAACGTTCTCTTATTGATGAGGCAGAAGCTATTGAATGGTTACAAGAAATTTTAAGAATTCTCGAATTTATTCATCAAGCTAATGTAGCTCACTTAAATATTCAGCCTTCAAGTTTAATTCAGCATCAAGATGGTAGAAAGTTTTTGACCAATTTTGCAGCAATTAAAAACTCTATTCTATTTAAAAATAAATCTTTACAAACTATAGTTAATCAAGATTTTGCTGCCCCCGAACAGATAGAAGGAAAAGCCGATTTTACTACTGACGTTTATGCCTTAGGCAAAACAATTATTTATGCTCTAACCAAAAAGGTTTCGGAATTTATTCAGCCAAAAACACCTTCTCCCGACGACACTCAGCAAGCTTCAACATCTAACACCTACTCCAGTGCCGATATTGATTCTAAACTTGCTAGTATTCTCAACAAAATGGTAGAAAAAAAACCATCTTTACGTTATCAGTCTGCTGCTGAAGTTATCGCCGAACTCGATTTTGAGCAACAAAATGTAGTTGTTTTTCCGCCTCCTTTTGCACTTAATCCTCAATCGCCTCAATCTTCTGGCGGGGAAATGCCTTTTACTGTAATGCCTAAAAGCAGAAAGCAGATTAGGTCTAAAAGCAATTCCCGTTTTAAATTTAGCAAACGAATCATTTGGTCATTATTAGCACTGCCTTTTATTATCGCCTTGATAATCATATTCATTGGCATGAACAAAAATGCCTATCAAGGCTTTGTCGATTATGTCAACAATTATTATCAATTTAAGCTTAAATATCCTCAAACGTGGTCAAAAAGAGATTTAGATGACCCGATTACAGGAGAAGTAGTAGTTTTTGCTTCTCCTTTGGAAAATAACGCAGACTTGTTTTTAGAAAAGGTGTCTATTGCTGTTGAATATTTACCTTCTAAATCTACTACCTTAGAACAATATGGTCAGACTGTTTTTAAGCGGATCAAACAAGATAAGGCAAACAATATCGAAATAGATGAAAACCGTCAAACCAAAATCGATGAGTTTCCTGCCCGCATGATCGTTTATTCTCGTCAAGAAAGAGGATTACAGTTAAGGCAAATGGAAGTATTTACAATCAAAAATAAGCAAGTATATATTGCTATTTATACTGCCGAAAAAGCTAAGTATTCTAAATTTTTAGAAACTGCCGAAAAGATTATTGATTCTTGGGAAATAAATTGATTGCTAATTATCTTGATGCTGTTAAAAGCCTGCTGATTACTAGAGTTGTGGCTAAGTGAAAACTAAACACCAGTTGGTAAACACATTTTTTCTGCCTATTACTGATTTATGGGCAATTTCAAATCCTAATCGCTGATAAAATCTAACGTTTTCTTCTTTCTGTGTCATCAACATGGCGATTGGGTGTGCGATTCGTTCCTGACGAAAGTGAGATAAAACCCATATAAATCAGGGCTTCTAGTTTTCATTAGCTAGATGATAACTGTTCGATTAATGGAGGTGCAAGCCCTCCCCCCGAAACTCACGGGTGACTCCTTATCTGCCCACGCCGAGTAGACTCGGAATTCTACAGAGCGAAGCTGGGAACAGGGCGTAATCAGACTTCAATTGCAGAAGACACTGACGCTAATAGGGAATTCCCACGGTAAAACAGAACCTAGAAAAGAAACCTACGCCTACACGGACGCAATTCCTAGTCCGAGGTTGCCTAAGCTATGTATCCCGCCAAGTTTTATCCAAGACATTGGCAAGAGTATGGGATTTAGGCGGTTTAATTGATTCTACCTAAAGGAAATAAACATCAATCGAATGGAACGAATAAAAACGAATCTAAGGTCTGTGGATAGGTCGCATCCACGGTAGACCAGACGAGAGGATTAATCCCTTAGATTCGGGTAGGACAGACCGTAATTGGTCTGAGGAACTTAGAACATACAAACTAGAGTAAAGCATGATTAGACACATTGACACAGTTAATAGTGAATCCTGGGAATTCTTACCTTGGAAGAAATTCCAAAAAGAGACTTTCCGCTTACAAAAGCGCGTATGGAAAGCAGTTCGAGCAGCAGATATGCAAAAAGCAAGGTCACTGCAAAAACTGATACTCCGCTCTCAAGGAGCAAGATTCTTAGCCATTAGGCAAGTAACACAGCTAAACGAGGGAAAGAAAACCGCTGGTATCGACGGAAAAGGTAACTTGAATTTTCAAGAACGCTTTGAACTCGAAAAACAAATAAAGTTGAAAGTTAATAATTGGAAACACCAAGGATTACGGGAAATACCTATCCCAAAAAAGGATGGTACTAAACGAATTTTAAAAGTTCCAACTATTAGCGACAGAGCTTGGCAATGCCTGGCAAAATACGCTTTAGAACCAGCACACGAAGCCACTTTCCACGCCCGTAGTTACGGTTTCAGAACAGGAAGAAGCACGCATTGCGCGCAAAAGCACCTGTTCGACAACTTAAATGCGAGAGTGAAAGGTATCAATAAACGAGTACTCGAAATTGATATTAAAAAATGCTTTGATAGAATCAACCATTCCACAATTATGGAGAACCTAATTGCCCCATCAGGGTTAAAGCTTGGCATCTTCAGATGCCTCAAAGCAGGAACAAATGTAGGATTTCCAGAACAAGGAACGCCACAGGGCGGGGTTGCTTCGCCTTTATTAGCTAACATAGCACTCAACGCAATTGAGAACATTGGTGAATATAAAAGCACCAGGGGATTAAGCACATCAAAATGTATTAGATATGCAGACGATATGATTTACATCCTAAAACCTCAAGACGATGCTAAAAAAATACTTGATGAGGTTAAAGAATTCCTTGCCAAACGAGGAATGGAAATCAGCGAAACAAAGACAAAGCTGACAGCAACGACAGATGGATTCAACTTCCTGGGCTGGAATTTTCGAGTCCAAAAGAATGGAAAGTTCAGAAGCCGACCTTCGGTGGAAAACTTCAGAGCTTTCTATAGGAAAACAAAATCTATCATCAATAACTCCAACTATGGTGCGACGGTCAAGGCTAGTAAACTAGCCGCCGTTGTTAGAGGATGGAGAAACTACCATTGCTACTGCAAAATGGATGGGGCTAGAAATAGCCTCTACTATATGCAGAAAAGAGCGTTTAAGGTATTTAATCGGCAAACAAAACAAGACCGTTATTCTAGCAAAAAACTTCTGGATATAGCGTTCCCAAAAGTCCCATACTCCGAAAATAAATTCATCAACGTCAAAGGAGATAAATCCCCATTTGACGGAGATATAGTTTACTGGAGTAAACGCAACAGCAAACTATACGATGGAGAAACCTCTAAAGCCCTTAGAAGGCAAAACCATTCATCTGTAGCCTGTAGATTAAAACTCATAGGCAATGAGAAAGTAAATCTACATCATGTAGATGGAAATCACAACAACTGGAGTCATAACAATTTAGTGGCAATACACGAATCCTGTCATGACTATATACACAACCGTAAAAGCGACAGCTAAAAGTTTCGGGAGCTGTATGCGTCGAAAGACGCACGTACAGATCTAACAGAGAGGGGCCAGAGGTAATACTCTCCCTCAACTCTACCATGCTTCCTAAACACGAAGGACTTGTCCGCACGTAGCACCCCTCGCCATCAAAACGACAGGAAAATTAGAAGGGACAACTACAGATTGAAGTTGATGGTTAAGCAGTTTTGTACCAATTCCTATCCCTCTTATTTGTTTGGCTACCACCATATTATTTAGATACCATGCTGGGCTTTGTCCTATAGTTTTCTCTTTAATTTCTTCTATCGCTGACATTATTTCTGACAAATGTTGCCAAGTTTGCCAACCATAGCGAAACGGAAATGTTAGCAGCCCTGTCTTGATTTTGCTGACAAAACTAATAGACCTTGAGTTGGAAGTATTCCAAAAAGCCATAGCTTTGATTTGTCTATTTCCTGGCGGTTTATTGGCTTCAACTAAAGCAAAACTCTTACCAATAGGTGTTGGTTGGCTCAAATTAAGCTTAAGATTAGCTTTTAATTCCCATTGCAATGCTTTTAGTCTGGAGGATTGATCGGCAAAAATATATACGTGAGCAGGATTATCGAAAAAAGCATCTGCTAACAAATTAGCTGCAAGTCCAAAGTCTTTTGCCACTAATTCGACAGTATTTAGTTCTGTATTTTGGCGGGTCATAATGCAGTCTTCAGAGTCAAAATTAAGAAAAATAGTTGGAGATTTCCTGGGCAATTTGAGTTGCGCCATCTTTGGATAAACGCTCGGTCTTCCGAGGAGGCAGCATATCCTGATTTAAAAAGCTCCAGTCTCCTTTGAAAAATTCATTCGTAGAAATAATTTGATGTTGAGAATAGTCTTGTATGGCTTTGAGCAACACTGACGCTTCAGCAAAGTCTTGACGGGTTAGAGAGACGATAGGTAAGTCCAAACACAGTGCCTCAGAAAATGTACTATAGCCTGGTTTAGAAACTATTCGTCCACAAATAGGCATGAAGTCTAAAGGACGCAGGGTATTATCTGCAATCTTGAGTAAATTTGCTAAATCTGGTGCAGCACGATCAAAGGTAATAAACTGCCAGTCAGGGAAATGTTTTAGATTATGGTAGGGAATTGACTGTAATCCTAAACCGCCAAAAGTCAGTAAAATAGTTTTCTCAGCAGGTGCTGTTAGCTGAAATTTTTGTTTTATTTCTTTACCGTAGCGAGGTGTACTGCCTGTCAATCCGACATCGGTAATTTGAGGAAAAGCACTCATGGGTTCAGCTAAAGGTAGACGGAAAAGGCGATCGCTTTGACTATAATACTTGGCTATCCACTGCACTACTTCCTCAAAATCTTCTCCCCAGTCACGATAGATAAAGTCCCAGCCAAAGTTGCTCATCATCCAGCAGGGAATACCCGCAGCATGAGCTATAGGAACAGCCAAGGCAGGTATGTCAGCAAGTATTAGCCCCACATTATTATTACGAATAAAGTCTGTTTCTTCGGCAATAATGTTATCCTGCCGAGCAATAATTCCTTGCATATTACTCAAGGTTGCTTGCTTATTCATGGTCAGACTATCACTTTGAATTACCCCTACATCAAAAACGCGCTGGCGGTAAACGAATTCCCCTGGCACATAGGATTTAAGTAACCATTCAGGAGCAACCGTGACAAATATGATAGGAATGTCAGGACGTAACTGCTGTAATTTCTCGGCTACTGTTGCTGTCCGCACAGCATGACCAAAACCGTGGCTGGTTACTGCAAGATAAATAGCTGGCTGAGACATTTGACATTAAATATTGAGCATTGAACATTAAATATTTAACATCAAACATCAAATAATTGTTGGTTTCAGGTTTTATTATTGCCCGACATAGCGATTCATAAAACTTTCTAATGATTCCATTTTTACAGCAAAAACAGATTCTAGGCGCGTAATCTCATCATTAGTACAGAAAAATTCATGTGCCAAAAGAGTCCGTAATGTACCTAATGATTTATTTAACTGCGGATTAATTAAACCTACTCCTGCACGCAGACCATCAAATAGCTGTAGAGGCGGATTAATGACAATTGGTTCACGATTAAATAAACGAGCAAAAATTCGCGGAATATCTTCTCTTTTGAGAATATCGGGGCCTCCTACCGCAAAAATTTGATTCTTTGCTGCTTCAATCTGAGTTGAAGCGATCGCAATTTTAGCTAGATCATCGGTACTAACTATAGAGGAGCGATTTTGCTGGTCGCCAATTGAGAAATAAATCCCCGTATCTCGAAATCTCTCTGCCAAGGTAATTAAATTATTAGCAAAACCTGAAGGGCGGAGAATTGTATAGTTTAAGCCACTAGCAGCCAGATATTTTTCTACTTCTCGTTTAGCTTTAAAGGTAGCCGAATCTTGGTAACCTCGGTCTACTCCTAAAACAGAAATAAAGACAAAATGTTCTACCTCATTAGCCACAGCCTGATCGATTAAATCAATATTAGCTCGGTAATCTAGAGCTTGAGCATCACTACCAGAGCCATGACTACTAATAATGTATTTAATATCCCGACAAGCTTTGACGATATCTCTCTCTTGTTTTAAGTCGCCAATAAAAATTTCTGCTCCTCGATCTTCCAATTCACCATAATGGGAAGCAAGACGAACAAAAGCTCTTACAAGCTCGTTATTTTCTCTCAATTGTCTGACAATTCTACGTCCCAAAGATCCTGTTGCGCCTGTGACTAAATACATTGCAATACCTTTTTTTAGAGCTAATAGCTTCTTATTTATCAAGTTTAACTAAAAACTAATTAACTGTAGTTTAGACTAGCTATAAAGCGAGAACAGAAAACTGGGTGAAATTAATTAGAAGATAGTCTTAGCAATGAGTAACGAGTAACGAGTAACGAGTAAAAAAAATAGATCGTAATATCTTGCTTACGCTTGTTTTACATTTAATTCCACCCACCTACTTAGACTGCTCAAGATGCTGTGTTTAGAGCTTTACAAGCTGGACAAGGTACTAAAGAACAAACAACCTTTTCTAATTCTTGTGTTGAATAGGGCTTAGTCAAATAAGCATTACCATCTAAATTCGTCTTGGGCTGAATTTTTTGCTCGGATAGGCTGCCAATAATAACTATCGGAATATTGCGAGTCAACCAATCTAATCTTAAAGTCGTAATTAGCCCTAATTCCACTATTTTTGACCATTGAATATCCAAAATAATTAGATCGGGCTGATGCTGTTGTACCCAAGCTAAAATTGCCATGGCTTCTATTATCGGCGCATAAACCTGATTAAATGACGCTAAGATCGGCGAATCAAATACAAGTTCGGCGGGATAATCTCTAGCGATTAATATTGTTGGTAAATATCCATTACTGAATATGCTGTGGTTCATATAAGCTTTTGGCATAGTCCAAAAGTATCTAAATTCTTCTCTAAGAATCAAGTTTAACGTCAATCCCCAGAAAAGATAAAGTTATTATTCTTAAGCATTTTTTCGTATGTTTTTATATTTCTTAAAATGATTAAACATCTTGCCTAATCCATTGTTTAACCGTTGTCACCACTTCTTGTATCGGTATATCCTGAGACTCTTTATTAGCACGTTTAACTACCTCAACTTTACCTTCACAAAGCGATCGCCCTGTAACCACGCGATAGGGAATACCAATTAATTCACTATCTTTAAATTTAACTCCTGCCCGTTCTTGGCGATCGTCGAGCAAAACTTCTACCCCAGCCTGCTTAAACTCTGCATATAGCTTTTCTCCGGCTGCCATTTTTTCTTGATCGGAGATATTAGGCACAATAACTACTACATGATAGGGTGCGATCGCCACAGGCCAAATAATACCATCTTTATCATGGGATTGTTCTACTGCTGCTTGAGCTAACCGCGAGACACCAATACCATAGCAACCCATCCATAAAGGTTCTGTTTTACCCTGTTCATTAGTAAAGTTTGCCCCCATTGCCTCGGAGTATTTTGTGCCTAACTGGAAAATATGCCCTGCTTCAATACCCCGCGCACTCATTAAAGTTTGACTTTGATCGTGAACAGCGCGATCGCCTGCCTTTGCCTCTTGAATATCTACCTGAAGTTCGGGTAAGCTAAAATTATCGCCCCAGTTTGCCCCTACAACGTGATAGCCCACTTCATTTGCTCCTGTGACAAAGTTTTTAGCATTGATAACGGTTCGATCTGCCAGACGTAAAAACTTTTTGGCTACGTTTTTTGAGGTGCTTATATAGTCGTCATCAAGATCGGGTGCAATATAGCCTAAAGGTAAAGGTTTGGCTGCCCATTTCTTCTGGGCGGTGGCATTGGGTACGGCAAGAGAAATAATTGTTTTGGCTTTATACTGTGGCGCGAGTTTGGTTAACTCATTAGTTAGTTTGACTTGATTAACATCGCGATCGCCACGGATATTAATTAAGACCAATACAGTCATGCCGTTATCATAAATAACTTCGTATAAAACATTTTTAACGATTACTGTAGGCGAGCATTTAAGCGTCTCTGCCAATTTGGCAATGGTTTCTGTATCGGGAGTGGCTAGCTTTTCGTAGCTGTTAAAGGGTGATGTTTCAACATCTGAAATAAGAGATACTGCTTTTTCCGTGTTGGCTGCATACTTGCCATCCTCAGTGTAGAGAATCTCATCTTCTCCCGCCTCTGCTAGAATCATAAATTCCTGTGAACCAGAACCACCAATCGCTCCAGAATCAGCCTCTACAGGGCGAAACTGCAACCCACAACGAGTCATAATCTGGCGATATGCCCGATCCATTGCCTGATAAGTATTTTTCAAACTTGCTTCATCAGCATGGAAAGAATAGGCATCCTTCATAATAAATTCTCTGCCTCGCATCAAGCCAAAACGAGGACGAATTTCATCGCGAAACTTAGTTTGTATTTGGTATAGATTCAGAGGTAGCTGCTTATAGGAACGAATAGTTTCACGGGCGATAGTTGTGATCACCTCTTCATGAGTAGGGCCTAAACCTAACTCCCTGTCGCTACGATCTGTGAGGGAAAACATAATCCCTTCTGCTTTGGTATAGGTATCCCAGCGTCCTGATTCTTGCCATAGCTGAGATGGCTGCAGTTGAGGTAATAAACATTCTTGCGCCCCCGTTGCATCCATTTCTTCTCGCACAATCTGAGACACCTTTTGCAACACGCGCCACATTAAGGGCATATAAGCATAGATACCGCTACCGATGCGACGAATATAGCCAGCCCGAAGTAACAATTGATGACTGGGTATTTCTGCCTCTGCTGGTGTTTCTCGCAGTGTTACAAACAGCATCTCGTTTAGTCGCATGGTTATTTCCTTCGGTAAGCTTGCAGACTTTTTATTTTATCAGTCTTCGCCCTTTAAACGCCCCTCAAGAATGAAGGCACAAAGAAAGTTTATTCATTTAACCAGCGCACCGCATCCTTGGCGTGATAAGTCAGAATTAGATCTGCACCAGCACGTTTGAAGCTAGTCAAAGTTTCTATGGTAACTTTCTTCTCATCAATCCAGCCATTTAAAGCTGCTGCTTTGATCATTGAGTATTCCCCAGAAACATTATAGGCAGCTACAGGTAAGTTAGTTGCTTCTTTAACGCGCCAGATAATATCCATGTATGATAAGGCGGGCTTGACCATTAGCATATCTGCACCTTCAGCGATATCTAATTCAATCTCTTTGAGGGCTTCCGTACCGTTAGCAGGATCCATTTGATAAGTACGGCGATCGCCAAAACTGGGCGCAGAATCAGCAGCATCACGAAATGGACCATAATAAGCAGAAGCGTATTTAGCTGCATAAGAAAGTATCGGCGTATCCTGAAAACCAGCCTCGTCCAAACCTTCTCTAATCGCCTTGACAAAGCCATCCATCATGCCAGAAGGAGCAATAATATCTGCTCCAGCATTTGCCTGAGAAACTGCTGTTTTCTTCAGTAATTCTAGAGTCGGATCGTTGAGTACTCTGCCTGTCAAATCTCCCGTTTCTAAATATCCGCAGTGTCCGTGGGACGTATATTCACAAAGACAAGTATCAGCAATAACTAAAAGATTGGGAACAGCCTCTTTGATTGCAGTAGCAGCCTTTTGGACAATACCGCAGTCGTGCCATGCTCCAGTTGCCTCGATATCTTTATCTTCGGGGATACCAAACAAAATAACCGCAGGTATGCCTAAATCGTAAACTTCTTTTGCCTCTTCAACAATTTTATCAACCGAAAGCTGATACACTCCAGGCATAGAAACAACCTCATTTGCTACAGAAGTTCCAGGTACAGCAAATAAAGGATAAATTAAATCATTGGCAGTCACTAGGGTTTCTTGCACCATACGACGCAGTTGAGTTGACGATCGTAAACGGCGAGGGCGATTGATGGGAAACATAAGAGTTTTTATACTAAGTTGGCAATCTAAAACAGCAAAACTTTACTAACTCATACTTTTTATTATGTCAGTCAGTACTTTAACTAGTGTAAAACGAATCTCGATCTTAATAATATTGGTAATGGCACTAATCAATGTTTTGTAACGTTTGAGCCTAGCTTTTTGTAGCCCAAATAACAGAAAGTTAGCTACAATACTAAAAGAAGCTAACTAGATTATTATCAGTTGGTATTCATACACGGGGCCGTAAAGGTTTCGACAGGTTAGCAAAAGCTGACTCGTGATTCAGGTCGAGAGTGAGTATCCTCTCGTAAATACAGACTCAAAATAAATATAGATGCAAACAACATCGTAAAATTTGAGCGTCAGGCAGTAGCTGCCTAAATCTAAAAATCTCTTTTAGATTTGCTCGTCTCTAGTTTGACTCCGTTAAGGATTAGAGACAAAACCCCAACGGATGCTCCTATCGGTTTTCTTTGGTAGACCCATAGGAAAAGACTTTATCAAAGAATCCTGCCATCAGGGACAATTGATGATCCCCGCTCTAAGGGTTAGAGGAGCTAAACCTGTGAATGAATGAGCAAGTGAATAGTTGGTCTGGACAGCAGTTCGACTCTGCTCGGCTCCATTAAATTAGTGAACAGTTATTAATTTAACTGTTAAAAAAACATCGCCAAATCTCAATTTTGCCATCATCTCCACCACTTACTAAAGTTTGATGATTAGATGCGATCGCCATAGTCTGGATTTTGCTAGAGTTAGCTTTAGTACTACCAATTTCTTCGCCTGTTTTTAGCTGCCAAACTTTGATTGTTCGATCCCATCCACCACTCACTAAAGTTTTCCCGTTATGACTAAAAGCTAGGCTGGATAATCGGTCTGAATGTCCAGCAAGAGTATGAATTATTTTGCCTGTATTAATGTCCCAGAGCCTAATCAGTCGATCAATTTCTCCTGTAGCCAAAACATTACTATCAGGACTAAAAGCCATACAAAGAACACCAGAATTGTTGTTGATCGAACGAATTACCTGCCCATTTTTAATCTGTCTAATTCTTAACTGTGGTTCTAAACTACCAGTGCAAAATAATTGACAGTTTGGACTAATCTCTAAACAGGTTAAATCAGCAGAAAAGGAAATGCTTTGGTTTACCTTGGCGCGGCTTATATCCCAAGTTTTAATGGTATTATCGGCGCTATAGCTTAATAAACTTTTATTATCTGGACTCAAAGCTAAAGCTAGTACAGCCTCGGAATGACCGTTAAAATATCCATCAAAAGTTTTAATTATTTTTTTCGTCTTCAAATCCCAAAATCTAATTGTTGTATCTTTACTGCCGCTAATTAAAGTTGTACCTCTGCTATCGACAACTAATGACTTTACAATATCAGTATGACCCCGAAAAGTAGCAATTCTCTGACCTGTATTTATTTCCCAGAGTTTAATTTCTTGATCGTCATTGACACTGGCAAAAACCTGATTATCTGAACTAATAACTACAGATGTAATAGGTCGATTCGCTGCTAAAATCGACTTATGGCATTTCATAACTTGAGTTTCAACGCTCTTTTGGTGAGAAGCATTTGTTTGAGGTTTAGAAGTAGTAGACGAAGATGGTCTAGTTTTATTATTTGCCTTAATCTGATTAGCTTTCTCAAATTCTGTTGCTGCTCGATATTCATAACCTAGTTTAGATAGAATAAAGCCACGATACTGATAGGCTTCTATATGATTTGTATCTAATTTAATCGCCTGAGCAAAGCTAATTAGAGCATCGTTATAATTTTGTTGTGCAGCATAATCGACTCCCTGACAATAATAAAAATCAGGTGTATTTTTCTTGATGGATAGTTGTGACTGGGCATCACCATCGATTTGCCCTAAAGTATTATGCTTAAGTTCCCAATAAGATTTAATTGCCGTATAAGCTTGATTGATTTTTTTGATTTCTATTTCAGCCTGAGCTTTTAGTCTAGGATCGTGAATATATCGATCTGGATGCCAAACTTTTGCTAAGTTACGATAAGCTTTTTTGACTGTTTCTGGAGATGCAGCAGAATCTATACTTAGAACCGCATAATATTGAGCAATGTTATTCATATCCTATGCTAACTATTGTCGATTAATCAAAGCATAGTAAATACATCTTTCAATGACTGTGATTTCGTACTTAGTATTTTCCCTAATATTCTTAGATTAAATTGCGATCGCCAAAAAGTCAGAGAAATTAGAAAACGAAAGGTTTAATCTCTGTCAAAAACTCCTTTAATTTACATTATTAATGTTGAGAATATACTTAGACAAAAATCCGAGGTCGAATCAAAAGTCTTTATCTGTCTAGAGTTAGACGCTTTCACTTCAGTTACTCAATTAGCATCTAGATAGAACAGTAAGCAAAGCGATCGCCTTAAGTTAAGTATTTAAAGGAGATAAAAATTTATTGTGGTAGATAACAATCAAGAAACATTGACCAACGCTGCGGGTATTCCCGTAGCCAGCAACACAGTATCGAAGTCTGTGGGTAAACAAGGACCTTTACTACTAGAAGACTATACCCTTCTAGAGAAAATGGCGCACTTTAACCGTGAGCGTATTCCTGAGCGAGTAGTTCATGCTCTTGGTGCTGGTGCTTATGGTACTTTTACCGTCACCGAAGATATTACCAAATATACCAAAGCCAAAATGTTTTCCGAAGTTGGTAAGCAAACCGAGCTATTTGCTCGTTTTTCTACCGTAGCCAAATCGAAAGGCGGTTCGGATATTTATCGTGACTTGAGAGGTTTTGCCCTTAAGTTCTACACTGAAGATGGCAACTGGGACATGGTAGGTAACAACACACCCATTTTCTTTGTGCGTGACCCCATGAAATTTATGGACTTTATCCGTTCGCAAAAAGAACATCCCCAAGAACATTGGCGACACGATCAGATGTGGTGGGATTTTTGGTCACTAACTCCTGAAAGTATACATCAGGTTCTTTGGCTAATGGGCGATCGCGGTGCGCCCATAGGCTGGCGACACATGAACGGTTATGGTAGCCATACTTTCAGCTTTATCAACGAAGAAAACGAGCGCATCTGGGTTAAATTCCACTTTATTACCGACCAAGGCAATAAGTTCTTTACTGACGAACAGTGGCGCAATATGCAGGGTGTAGAACCTCGTTGGGCAACTAAGGACTTATATAATGCCATTGAAGAAGGGAAGTATCCTTCTTGGAAAATGAAAATTCAATTAATGACCGACAAACAAGCGCAAAACTTCCAGTGGAATCCTTTTGACCTAACTAAAATATGGCCTCATGGTGATTTTCCTCTAATTGATGTTGGTACATTTGAGTTAAATCGCAATCCAGAAAACTATTTCGCCGAAGTAGAACAGGCTGCGTTTTCACCTGGTAATGTCGTTCCAGGAATATCTTGGTCGCCAGATAGAATGCTACAGGCGAGAATTATGTCCTATGCTGATGCTCACCGTCATCGCTTGAGCGTAAACTATGACAGTCTCCCTGTTAACAAACCCCATGCAACTAAAGCTAATACCCCCTATCGCGATGGTTTAATGCGACATGACGATAATAATGGTTCGCGGATTAACTACAATCCTTCCCACGAAGGTTATCCTCAACCAGACAAGCGTGCAGAAGACCCAGCTTATCACGTCTCTGGTATGGCAGCGCGAATCGAGTTAGACGAAGAAGATCATTACGATCAGGCGCGGATGTATTATGATATGCTCAACGATGATGAGAAAAAGCGTCTGTATCATAATATCGCTGGCAGTTTAGGCAAATGTAGCCAAGAGGTCATTAGAGATCAGATGCAGCTATTCCGCAACGTTTATCCCGTACTAGCGGACAAGGTTCAAGAGGAAATGGCAAACTCTGAACCACCAAAACCAGAACCAAAACCAGCAACAGTGTAAAAAAGGATGAAGGATGAGGGACAAAGAATGAGGTGTTTTCTTTCTTCTTTCCTTCGACCTCATAATTTATTCCTTATCGTTTGAACATCATGTCGGTTTTGCTGTTAATTTTGGGTTTTGCTTTATTAGCAATTACATCCTCAGATGTATTATTAACCACCCTTACTTTAAAGGGTGGTGGTTTTTTGACTAATCGTTTCTCTTCTTGGGTATGGCATTGGGCAATCAGGCTGCACAAAGCTAAACAAAATCACAAGTTACTAGCAGGGGTTGGACTACTGATCATTGTTGGTATGGCTGTTTCCTGGTTCTTCTTGACCTGGATATCTTGGTCGCTAATTTTTTGTTCTTTTGACAATGCTGTACTCAATTCCTCAAATAAAGATCCAGCAAGTACTTGGGGTAGAATTTATTTTACGATCTATACCATTACTACTTTGGGTCGAGGTGATTACCTAGCTGGGGGTTTAATCTGGCATCTTTTTACAGGCTTAGCAGCAGCTAACGGATTTTTCTTAGTAACCTTGGCGATCGCCTATTTCTTTCCTGTGGTTTCGGCTTTGACTGAGCAAAGAACTTTAGCAGTCTACATTTCTACTTTAGGAGGTACGGCAGATGAAATACTTACTAGAGCCTGGAATGGTAGTGATTTTGGAAACTTAGATCAACATTTAATTTCTCTTACGTCCATGATTACCGATGTAGGGGAAAAACATCTAACCTACCCAATTTTGTATTATTTCCACACCAGCGAGCGATCGCGCTGTCTTCCCTTGAGCATTACAGCTTTTGATGAGGCGATGACCCTCTTGCAATATGCCCTACCAGCCAATTGTAAACCCGACCCCGCAGCCTTGAAACCTGCTCGTCGCGCTAGTGCAGCTTTTCTTAAAACCTTAAAGTCGGCATATCTTGAACCTAGTGACCAAGAACCTGCTTTAACTCCTCTAGAATTACTTCGAGTTCATGGCATTCCTACAATAAGCGATCGCACTTTTATTGAAGCTACCAGCCATATTAATCACCGACGGAAGTTACTTTTAGCTTTAATTAAAAATGACGGCTGGACATGGGAGGCTGTAGCTTCTAGCCATACAACTAATAGAGCTACAAATTTGGATGATGAAACGGAAATGAATGATTTGGTTCTACATTAAATGACCGACTCCTCAGCTAAATGGCAATTTATTGCTAAGATTTGCTTGCTCTATTTTTCAACAAGCAACTACCCGTTCGATAATATCGGCAGCTTTACTTACTCCTCCTCCTTGCTTCATCAACTCCAGGTAATTCTGGCAGAGATTCTGGACTAGTTCCACCGCCTAAAGCAACAATTAACTGAACATCCAGGTCTACACAGGCTTCGGCTATCGCTTGGAAAATCCAGAGTAATCGATAGTAGCGAGTCCTAATTGTTTTGGATAATTTGATGAACAATTTGAAAGCAGGTGTTGAGGAATTTAGAGTATCAGCTTATTTAAGCTCAGCTAAAGCAATCAAAGAATTATGAGTTTGTAGCAGTTGCTCAAATTGCGATCCTTCTAGTTGATGAAGAATAAATGTATCGATAAATAAACCAATCATAGAAGCTATTAGGCAGCGAATTTCAGGTTCAGATTGGGTGGGCAGAAAATCGCTGGCAGTTACACTAAGAGTAGGGTCGGCATAATCGGCGATCGCAAAGTGGTTTGCACCTTCAATTATAATTAAATAACTATCGCCTCGCTTTTGATTAATTGCCTCTCTAAATGTACGTATAATAGGAGTAGCGGGAGTTGACCATTGCTCAATCCCATAAATCTGACTATTGCTGGCAATTACTCCATCTTCAGTACCGCCGATTAAAAGCATGGGTAGCAAGTCAGGTAAAGGTAAAACAGTACCAGGATTATATCCTAGTGGCATAGGAGCAGCAGAATGCGCACCATAGCTAAAAGCACCAGCAACCCGCTCAAAAAACTTCGGTTCGGCATTTTCTAAAGCTAGCCTCCCACCAGCAGAATGTCCGCCTAGAACAATCTTTTGCAAATCGAGTAAACCTGCCAATACGCCAACCGATTGTAAATTACCTAATTCATCCAAAAGTAGAGGTAAAGCAGAGGCAGAAGGAACAGTACCATAGGTTTCAGTCGAAAACGCCGCCAAGTTGACACCAGGAGAGAGCAGAGGATCTCGATCTGCTGTTTTTACCAACCAATCAAACAAAACGACTACTAATCCGCGAGCAGCCAGCTTCATCGCTAACCATTGATACGTAGCCAAACTACAGTTAAAACCACTAAAAAAGATGACTACTGGAAAAGGAGCTAAATCTCGCGCAGCAGGAGTATTAGAAAATGGATTTTGAGTATCAGAATCATCACCAGGATAAAACACCTTTAGGTGTATCGTATCGTAAGGTGACTGAGAGTCTTTTACTTGAATGGCTTTCCAGAAAGCTTGAATAATCATGATCGATTATATTGAACCACGTGGTTAGTATAAAATAGATGGGTAAAGAATTTGCTTGGGCAAAATTTAGTCTCTGGAATTATAGTTGCCATAGCGATCGCCTTAATTACTAAACAAACCGCGTCCAGTTTGAGTGTACTGTTTTCTATGTAGACGCGGTTTGATATTAGAAATTTATTAAAGTCTGTATAGTTATCAACGATAAGCTATTGTTCTGTTTGGCTTTGTCGGGAAATGATGACGCTCGACTACATAACTAACTCCGCAATACTTGTAAATAAATACGCTCATTTGGGAATCTGGCGATCGCGGACGAGAGATTAATACAGGCACGCGGAGGTTATATTGTTGTCTTCCATAGCAAGCTATATTTTCAGAAGGGATAGTTGAAATCTGCTGTGGAAATTGAGAATAGGTTTGACCCAAAAAGCGTAATTTCATTAGCTAAATACTCCTTATCGAACGGCTCAAACTTTGTGATGATTATTGTGCAGTTCTTCTTCAGTAAACAAAAGGGGATAATATCAGATATTTTTTGGGTAAGGCTGCTGGCGTTGCTGAATTGTAATGCTGTACAGGTTTTTTATTTCCTAATTTGAAGGTGAGAGATGGCGAGGAAATCTCTAATCACCTTGTTAGAACATGAAGAATACTTAAAAGCTAATAGCTAAAAGCTGAGAGCTAAAAGCTACGAACAGTAATATTCTGTACGTCATTACTTGAATCAGCAACGCCGTTTATTTTTAACTAAACAGTTATTTCCCCGCGATCAAAAACTTTTCCATCCTTACCAACGCCCTGAATTTCTAAGCGTTCTGGATAAACATCAATAGTAGCGAAGCTCAATCTGGCTGCTGAGTTGGCAGTCCAGTCAGAACTCCCTACTGGACGGGTTTTTGCCCCCGCACCACAGGTAAGATAAGTTGTTCCCCCAATTGGTTTGGTGCGCTCATAGTCATGATCGTGACCGTTAATGTATAGATGAACTCCGTAGCGAGCAAACAAAGGCGATAGCTTGGCAATTAATTCAGAACTACTGCCATGAACTCCAGAGGAATATAAAGGATGATGTCCATAAACAATTTTCCAAGTGGCGTTAGATTTGGCTAAGTTCTTGGCTAACCAATTGAGCTGTTTTGACCAGTTGGCATTACTGTTGGTATCAAGGGCGAAATACTGCACAATACCCTGGGTAAAAGTGTAATATCGTCGTCCCTGCATATTAAATGCTGAGTAGTTGACCTGATCGACACCGTTGTTAGTTCTTATGTCGTGATTACCTAAAACGGCATAAAATGGAACTTTTTGTTTTCTTAAGAAACGATAAGGTCTGCCAAACGTCGCTCCAACCCTCTCAATTGCGCCATCCTCATAAATATTGTCTCCAGCCATCAAAACCAGCTTAAAAGGATTCTGTCTAAAATAGTCGTTCATTACATCGGCGATCGCCAATTGTCCGATATTTCCTGTTCCCACATCTGCTAAAGCGACAAAGCGAAACGAGGAAGAAGATTCTGGAGAAGCAGTAGCTTTAGAAATCAGATGATGACCTCCTAAAGCTAATCCCATTCCGCTTGCTATTCCCCAATATAGTATTTGGCGACGTTTCAATAGTTTAGTTTCTCCTCATTAGTAATCTGAAAATCAAATAATATGCTTCTATGGCTGTTATGCTATACCTACCTCAGAATAATTATAGATATTAAATTGATTAAAATCAGTCAAACATCAACCAGTAATATACCAATAAATGTTTGACCATGTTTTACTATGCAAACTCTTCTACAAAAACTAGTTAAATTTTGGCAGCGTAACTTTCATCAGCGGCTAACCTCTCTAATTGCCGCGATCGGCACTGTAGGGATACTTAGCTGTTTAATCATTATCTATGTTGTGGCTCAGATCTCCGATGAAGTATTAGATCGAGAAGCCTTTGTTTTTGACAAGATCATTCTGCTCTGGATTCACTCCTTTTCTAATCCGACTCTGGATGCGATCATGCACGTTTTCACCCGCTTAAACAATCCTAATACGGTTACGGCGATCGCTATTTTTACTCTAGCATTGCTTTGGTGGCGACAATATTATCCAGAAGCCAAAATATTTGCGATCGACTGTTTAGGCGGTGTGATTCTTAGTTACGGTCTTAAATCGGTATTTGGCAAAGTTAGACCCGCTCTTTGGCAGTCTGCCATTGAAGAAACCTCATTTAGTTATCCTAGTGGTCATGCTCTAGGCTCAACGGTTTTGTATGGATTTCTGGCTTATCTTTTGGCAACCCGCTACCCGCAATTTACTTTGTTAATTTATACGGTAGCGATATTTCTTATTGGTATGATTGGCTTAAGCAGACTATATTTAGGAGTGCATTGGCCAACTGACATTATCGGTGGCTATGGTATTGGCTTTTTGTGGCTAACCTTTTGTATCACGATGCTAAAACTACAAAAATTAGCGCGATCGCGTACTAAGTCTTAGTTTGTTTAGTCCTGGATTTAGCCTATTTAGATTTTGAGGCTATAAGTGGCTGGTACGGTGGTCAGTACTTGCAACAATTATTTATAAGCTTTAAAACTTATAGTAGACGTTAAATTTATTACAAATTAGTTGTAAGGAGAGTAATTGCTCTGTGCTGCAACGTTTAAAGCAAGATCTAAAAAGCGATTTAATTGCTGGATTATTAGTAGTAATTCCTTTAGCTACAACTATCTGGCTGTCTGTTTCTTTGGCAAAATGGGCGATCGACCTGTTTACCCGTATACCCAAACAGATCAATCCCTTTGATGGATTAGACCCTATTTTGACCAATTTTCTCAATTTTATTGTCGGCTTGGCAGTGCCATTGCTGACTATTCTCATTATTGGCTTGATGGCAAGAAATATAGTAGGTCGCTGGCTACTAGATTTTGGCGAACAGTTTCTTCAGGCTATCCCCTTAGCAGGTTCAGTATATAAAACTCTTAAGCAGATTTTAGAAACGCTTTTAGGAGATTCTAAAACTAAATTTAGACGAGTAGTGATGGTGGAATATCCCCGCAAAGGAGTCTGGACAATTGGCTTTGTCACAGGAAAAGTTAGTTCTGCCCTGCAAACTCATTTAGTAGAGGAGATGATTAGCGTCTTTATTCCTACTACCCCCAATCCAACTTCGGGATGGTATGCCATAGTTCCCAAAAAGGAAGCGATCGATATTGACATCTCGATTGAAGACGCTTTTAAAGTGCTTATATCGGGTGGAATTGTTAGTCCTGAAACTCCAGCCCCAAAAACTTCCACGTCTACTCCTGATGCACACCAAGAAATACCTGTAAAAAATAGTTTTGCAACTGAGAGAGCGGCATTAATTTCTGTGGAAGAAGATGGTTAAAGAATACTAAGCTAGATATTATTGCTAGTACCGCTATGCTTAAGTAGCACCTTCGACAGTTCTTACGAAAGTTGCTCGCCCTCGACAACCAAGGGGTACTCCCCGCAGGTACCTCAACGGGTCACAGACCCGCAACGGTTTTGCGAAGCAGCGCGGTCTTTGCAAGCGGAAATGCTGCTTCGCAAGCAGCTTATTCCACGCTTGCGGCGGGGGTTCCCCCCATGAGCGACTGCTGAGGGTGTCTCGCAACGGGGAAACCCTGGCAACATATTAGCTGCGTATCGAAACATTGGTAATCCACATTAGATAGAATATGGCTCTCCGCAAACAACCCCGAAGTATTGCTCGCGAATTGGCATTGTTGAGCATCAGTCAGGTTAAAAGCAAAAAAAACAAACTTACAGAAGAAGATTTAGACTATTTAATTTTAGCTGCCATTCGCACCTTGACTATGGAAGTTCAAGATAATCTTGAGGCTGCCTCAGCAGAACTAAAACGAGGTGAAGATCGTCTGCTTAACAGTGAAACCCGCGCCAGTGATTTAGATGGTGCGAGGGTTATGATTCAAGAGGCTTTAGAAGTCTCGCAAACCGCAGTCAATCGTTTGGGAATGGCAGTTGAGTTTCCTGAATTTTTGCAGCTTACTAATCAAGGACAGGTTAGGGAGTATGCCATTGAGTTAATTACGGTGGTTAATGATAATCGTCATGAAATTGAGCAGTCTATAGAAAACGTCCTGGTAGCTTGGCAATTGAGTCGTTTACCAAGAATTGACCGAGATATTTTGCGAATTGCTGTAGCTGAAATAATTTATTTAGAAATTCCTGAAAAGGTTGCTATCAACGAGTCAGTAGAATTGGCTAAACGCTATTCTGATGAAGAAGGATTTAGATTTATTAATGGTGTGCTGAGAAGATTGAGCGATCGCCTCAAAAATCCGCTAAACGATCGGTCAGAAAAAGACATTGAGGAATCAAGAGAAGTTGAGCAGCAGGAAACTAAGACATTAGAACAAGACGATAACAAGCCTTTACCAGCTATAAACCAGGTTTTTGAAGATAACTAAAGTTTACTAAAACGCTATCATTATCATGATTTAAATTAGCAATGCCAAAAATACTTATAAACCCCGTCTACATAGAAAAATAGAAAACCGTATTTTTTGAATCGGAGATTGAGCTAGTCACAGATTACTCCGCCCTAAACGGACGGAGCCTGCTGTGACCGTTGGTCAAACAGCAGGATACAATTTCTACTTTCTACTTGCTAATTGCTACTTACGAACAGTTAACTTAAAAACTCCTGGTTTCAACAAGTGCGTGGAAGCAAGGGATTAGCCGCAGCTAGCTTGGGAAACCCAAGCATTTCCGCACTTCAAACTGGATGCGGTTTAGTCTTATCCCTTGATGTTTTTCCAGCCCACAATCTTACTACCAATACGAAAAATAACCGAATTAGCCAAACCCAGTTGAGCGATCGCCTTAGTTAGTAAATGGGCTTGTTCTTCGTCTAAACTAGATAAATGAGGGCAATTTGCAAAATCAATACACAAGACTGTGGAGCGACCCCAAGGCTCGCGAAAAATTTTGCTATCCTTGGGTAAAAAAGATGCTAAAAAACGAAACTTATTTAAAGCAGCCTGTTCGAGATTTGTACTTGTACAGTTAAGTGGGAAATCCATAGTTTCGACTCCTATGATCTGCAAGAAAAACTCCCAGTGGAGCCAACGAAAAAATTTTATGTCGCTCGAGAATCAGGAGAAAAAAATTGTCTCTTAAATCCTCGCTTGTTTTTAGCAGGGCAATAAGCCCTATCCATATTATTTAGATTAACACCGACTATTTTTTAAATGCTATCGCTCAACCTTTATTTAATAAAAATTTTCAGTTCTCAAAATAATTGTATTAGTTAATTTAAATATACTTTTTTAAAAATTGTGAAGCAGAAATCTAATAACTATAGTCAAGAATTTACGACTGCTATAAATGCTCCTATAACGGACGAATTGTTTGACAGTCTTGATAGTCTTACTCTTAATAAAGCGTTTCTAGAGGAGGATTTTGTTGAACTAACTAATTTCTCTGTTAAACCAGATACTGCTCTGCAAAAAGCAATATACATCACGGAAATTGACGGCGAATTTTGTCTCTTAGACTACACCGATAGTACAAAAAAACCGAAACCAACTCCGTTAAATAAAATAAATGTAGTTGAATCTCAACAAATAGCTAAAGTAAATACCGATCTTTCTGCGAACCTATCAACAGTTAGTAACTCTACTTCTAATTCTTTTTTCCTGGGCAAAAAGGGTTTATTTTTGGGAATTGGTTTGGGAGTGTTGTTGACCCTAGGAGCAACCCGTCTATTTCTAGCTCCTACTGCTTCTAATAACTCAAAGCCAACCGCTAATGTCACCAAATCTATTACGCCTGCTCAAGCAGTAACTGTAACCAAAGTTACAACTACAGATATTGATAATCGTCTAAATGCCTCAGGTACGGTAACAGCTTATGAAAAAACCCCCGTCATGTCCCAAGCAGAGGGTTTACAAATTGTTGAAATTTTGGCAGAGAAGGGAGATGTCGTTAAACAAGGACAGGTCTTAGCTAAGCTTGATAATCGAAGTATTTTGGCACAGAAAGCAGAAGCAGAAGGTTCGCTCGCCCAAGCTCAAGCTCGGTTAGATGAGTTACAGGCAGGAACACGCACCGAAGAAATAGCTCAAGCACAAGCTAAGGTAGATAATGCCAGATCGGCGATCGCCAAAGCTGAATCCGATCTAAAATTAGTCCAGACAAGAGTTGAGCGTAATCGAAATCTTCAGTCAGAGGGAGCAATTACTCGCGATAGTTTTGACCAAGTTCTCAATCAAGAACAGGTTACGAAATCAGATTTAGCTGGAGCTAAAGCTAATTTTCAGGAGGCACAACAGGCACTAGCACAGTTAAAGGCTGGTTCTCGCCCTCAAACTATCGCTCAGGCACAAGCTGAACTAGTCCAAGCAAAAGGACGGTTAGAGGGGATTGAAGCCCAGCTAGCAGACACTACTGTTGTTGCTCCAAGTAGCGGTATTGTTGCCTCTAGAGATGCCCAAGTCGGACAAATTACTTCCGCTTCCCAGATGCTGTTTTCCATCATTGAAAATGGACGCTTGGAGTTAAAGCTGCAAATACCTGAAACTTTAATTGGCAAAATCGAGCCAGGACAACTGGTACAGATCAGCTCCAATGCCAATCAAGATTTAGACCTAACTGGAAAAGTAAGAGAAATCGATCCCTTAATCGATGATAGCTCTCGTCAGGCAACTGTAGAGGTAGATTTGCCTAGCGGGACAAATCTTAGGCCAGGAATGTTTCTTAATGCAGCAATTAGCACTAATACGAGTAGGGGGCAAGCTGTCCCCATTGAGGCATTGTTACCCCAGTCTGATAACCAAGCAATTGCCTTTGTCTTACAGTCTGATAATACTGTTAAAGCTCAGACAGTCAAAATGGGAGAGATTCTTTCTGGTGAAAAAGTAGAGGTGATTGAAGGTTTACAGCCAGGCGATCGCATTGTAATCGAGGGTGCAGCTTATCTTCAAGATGGCGATCGCGTTAAGGTGAGCAATGACAAAGTTTAGCCTCTTACAGCAGTTTTCATGCTTGATAGACTACGTTGTTGATTAACTGGTTTTTGGCTATTAGCTGTCAGCCTCCGATTTAGCAACGCCTTTTTAGTTTATTGAGCGTTTAATAGCTAAATTTTCCAACCTAATTTGGTTGGCTGCTGATAAATTTTTTTGAGGGTATTAATATCTCTGGAAGAAATTGCAGGAGGATAGCTAACTTGCGAAAAATACAGCGCATCATTTTCATTTGAACTATGTCCCCAAATTCCTAAAGCATGACCTAATTCATGGCGTGCGGTAGCTAAAAAACCTAACCCTGTATAGCTAGGACTGATCTCTATAATCATTTTATGATCGATAAACCGAGGCTTTTGTCTTAAATAAAATTTGTAGTTGGTTTCGGCTGTAACTGCTCTGGGAATATCAAAAAGTCCTGTATCAGGATTTAATTTGGCTTCTCTGTCTGGTTGCGATCGCCAGATAACTATATCGGCTTTTTCTGAGTCGGCTATTTCTTTTAAAGGTAAATAGACATTCCACTCGGCGATCGCTTTACGCACCGCTATCACCCACTGTTGAAAACGCCGATCGGCTGCGGTATTGGCGATATTTGCCTTAAGAGGCTTATCGACAAAGACCGTAACGGGAAACTTAGACCAAACTAAATAGCCCAAGGGAGTTGACTTAATCTGGCGAAAATAGTCACCGCTTTTTGCTCGATCCTGCCAATTAGCTAAAGATTTAGGCAGAGAATGGACTTCAGCAGGGGGTAAATCAGCCGAGAAAGAGATTTGAGAATCGAGCCAGCGAATGCTAAAAATCAAAGTAACAAAAGTAGCGATCGCTAAAACGCTAAGCTTGGGTAAAGGCGATCGCCAATGATTCATCAACTTTTATTCCCCGAAGATACTATCCTAACCAACCTGCGCTTAAGACAACAGTTAAAGCTATAAAAGCAATACCCAAACCCCAGGTAATACGATTTAAAGCATTTTCAGCACTTTTGGTACTGGTAAACATTTGAGATTGTCCACCAATTCCCCCTAAACCATCTCCTTTTGGACTGTGCAACAAAATTAAGACAATTGTTAGAAAGGCACAAGCTGCCCAAATAATCTGAACTATTTTATAAGTACTCATTAATTTAAGTTTTTATTTTTTATCTAAGGCTGGTAGATTCTCATTGTAAGCTGCCAACAGAGCTATATTCAACTAGATTTCTTAAGCACAATTTATGAGAGTAGCTTATAGCTTTAATCACATTGATATTTGAATGGGAGTGCGCTCTTTTCTAGCTTCGTAAACTGCTGACTCAATCAAAGATCTGCCAGTCATTTCTGCTGGTTGAGTTAGCTGCAATATTTCTAAGATGGTTGGTGCAACATCTGCTAGGCATCCACCCTCTCTCAGCGGTACCTCAGTCCCATGTCCCACTATTTTTCTGGCTTCGCCTTCAACTAAGATAAAGGGAACAGGATTGGTGGTATGTGCCGTCCAAGGATTACCAGCCTGATCTTTCATATATTCAGCATTACCGTGATCGGCAGTAATCAAGAGAGTTCCACCAGCTTGATTAACAGTCTCAATTAATTTTCCCAAACATTTATCTACCGTTTCGATCGCCTTAATTGCTGCTTCTAAGTTACCCGTATGTCCTACCATATCTGGGTTAGCATAGTTGACCACAATTAAAGAGTAAATCTGTTTTTTGACTGCGTTACAAACTGCATCCGTTACTGCTACTGCCGACATCTCTGGCGCACGGTCATAGGTGGCAACCATAGGGCTTTGAATCATCTCCCTGTCTTCTCCTTCTAGAGGCTGTTCTAAACCGCCATTAAAGAAATAAGTAACGTGGGGATATTTTTCGGTTTCTGAGGTGCGAAACTGACGTAAACCATGATCGGCAATTACTTCACCTAAAATATTAGTCAGGTTTTGAGGCTTAAAAGCCACTTCTACAGGAGCATTAGCGTCGTACTGAGTAAAAGTAACAAAATATAAAGAGTCTATTTTTTCTCTAGTAAAGCCATCAAAAGTCTCATTTACAAAGGCATAGGTTAGCTGTCTTGCCCTGTCTGGGCGAAAATTATAGAAGATTACCGAATCCCCAGGTTCAACTGCGCCTGAGGCTATTCTAGTAGGTGTAATAAACTCATCGGTAATTTCTTGGGCATAAAAACTTTCTAAAATCTTGGACACAGAGCGATTATCGGTAATGTTGTCCCCAGTCATAATTTCGTAAGCTTGCTGAACCCGATCCCAACGGCGATCGCGATCCATGGCAAAATAACGACCACTAATAGTAACTATGCGCCCGATGCCAACCTGATTAATAAAGTCTTGAATATTGCTTAGTGCCTTGATTCCCTCGGTAGTGTAGGTATCTCTACCGTCGGTAATAGCATGAATACAGACATCTTTGACATTATTAGACTTGGCTAATTTCAGTAACCCTAAAATATGTTTAAGATGGGAATGAACTCCACCTTCAGAGCAAAGACCAATTAGATGTAATTTTCCACCCGCAGCCTTGGCTTTGGTACAGGCAGCAATTAATTCTTGATTTTCTAAGATTGAACCATCTTCAACGGCATCAGATATTCTAACCAATTCTTGAGGAACAACTCTTCCTGCACCCAAATTTAGATGTCCCACCTCCGAATTACCCATTTGACCGTTAGGTAGACCAACATCTTTACCAGATGTATTGATTAGCGTGTGGGGATATGCAGCCTGCAAGCTATCAAATATTGGTGTCTGGGCAGAGACAATAGCGTTAGCCTCTGCTGATTCACGATGACCCCAACCATCTAAGATAGCTAGCACCACTGGAGATATAGGTGCTCGATCCATAATTGTTACCTTAAAATAATCACTGGCACATTGATAATAGCATCGCGAACTACTTTATTTCGAGCGTTTTTGTTATGTAGCAATGATTATTGCCTGATTGCCAGTTTATTAATCATTAATTTATCTTACATCTGTCTGAATTTGACTTTAATTTTAATTTTTCTTGCCTTTGGGCAATTACAGCATCAATATTTGGTCTACCTGTAAGCTTTAGTCGCCAGTCTGCCCAAATACCATAAAGCCAGTTGGCGATCGCACCTAAAATTGGTAATTTGGTTAGGGCGTAGATCCAGCCAATACCTAACTCTTCATAAACTCGTTGAAATACTTCAACATTTTTGATTACAGTGCCATCAGGCAAAATTGCATGGATTCTGCCCATAGCCGTGGCAAAGTCTATTCCTGCATTGTCTTGAGGACTGTAGTTGAGATCGGCAATATCGACAAAATTGACAATTCCTCTGCCTCGATCTTTTTTGGTTAGAAAGTTTACTTCCCGCACACACAAGGGGCATTGTCCGTCATATAGCAGCTTTATTTTCCAGGTTGGTTTTGATTTATTGTTAGTAGATTCTGTCGAAGTGGAAGTCATTATTTTAGGTTAATTTAATCTTTATAAAATATTTTAAAACATCTGTCCCATGATTTATCTCAGAGCGATCTCTTTTGTATCTACCCGATCAACAATCTCACTCAAAACAAATTGTTCGATTAACTAATAACAATTCAATTAATGTTTGGGTAAGAGCAATTTGAGAATTGCCCTTACAGGATGTGTCACTTCCTTTTTTCAATTTGGTATAAAAACCGATTAATTGCAGTGAAAAAGGCAAAAGTTTATTAGTACTTTACGTAAGTATACTAATTCTTAATCATAGATTTACCTAATAGCAAAAAAGATAGGTAATTATTGTAGTTAATCAAATACAGCTAGCAAAACAGTAATCGTAAAAGCGCGCAAGCAATAGTTGTTGATTACAGATTAATTACTCTCATTTAAACTTACCAATTTTAATAACTATGATTGAACTACTATACTTCGCCTCACAAATTCAATGTGGTGCTGCTGGCGATTTTTTAAATGTCAAAGTTGATGTTTACCAAAACCAAGCACTTGTTAAAACTATGACGGTAAACGAGCGCGTTTTATTACCCGTAAACTCAGTCAAAGATTTAACTTTTAGATATAGCGTGATTAATAACACTACCAACTGTGGCTTGGCTACACCTAGCGAAACAGTATTAGGATCTAGAGATACAGTTCCTAATGTACCTGGAGTTTATGCCCAAAACTCGATTCAAACTATGCTTAATGGTTTGAATGATTATGAAGAATTGTTCTTAGTAGAACTTGGTACAACTAATAAAACAAGCACTGCTTTCGATCTTCAAGATGTAGTTTTAAAAGTAAACAATAATCCTGTTATTTATCCTGACTAATATTTAGCTTTTACGTACTCTTTGGCAGTAGCGAGATCGCCTATTTTACCATCAATAGTAGCTGCTAAAACATCATCTAAAATTTGTTTATATAATGGCCCTGGTTTAAAACCGAAGGTCTTGAGGTCTTGACCATTTAATAGTGGTTTTATCTGGGATAAATCAGCGATATATTGCCAAACCAAACGACGAATATGCTTCTTACTTCTAGCAGCAAATAAAATCAATCCTGGAGTTTTATAAGAACGCAATGTCTGATATATTTGACTGGGAGAACTGCAATTATTCAATTTAGCAGTAACTTTTGTTTCTAATACTTCCAACTGCTGTAATCGTTGTAAGCTATCTTTTGGTAGCTGAAGATTATTTGCTACTATTATTCTGTCATTTAGTTGCAAGTGAGCAACCAAAGCTTCTAACCTAATTAACCAGTGTTGGCATACAGATTGAGATTCTAGGTATGATAACCATTTAGAAACGCAGTGTATTTCCCATTCTAAGGCTGGAGTTAAGCTTAAATCTGGATGTAAACAGCTCAAGGCATTTAACTTAGCCAGCAGTTTTAAAGCAGGTTTCCAGTAGTTAGCTTGCAGAATATATTTTAATTCGGCTCGTAGTCTGGTGGTTAAAGCAGGAGCTTGGCGATCGCCAATTCTCAGTTTTTCATAGACACCACTTTTAAGAGCATATTCAATATACTCTTGCGTCTGAGGCTCAATAGTAAAACCCAAACGCACCGCAAACCTGACAGCGCGATAAATACGGGTAGGATCTTCAATAAAGCTGTTGGCATGAAGGACGCGGATTTGGCGCGATCGCAAGTCTAATAAACCGCCAAAAAAGTCCAACAAGTCGCCTTTACGAGAAAATTCGCCCCGTTTGGGAGGCGTGAGCCTGACAGCCAAGGCATTAATTGTAAAATCTCGGCGATACAAGTCCTGACGAATAGAGCTAGCTTCTACCTGGGGGTTGGCTGCGGGATAGGGATAAAACTCGGTGCGGGCAGTAGCAATATCAATTAAAAGATTACCCAACGCGGGATCTTGATGCCAAGACAAGGCTGCCGTCTGAAACTCTCCATGTATAGATACGCTCACGTTAGTATACATAGCCTGAATTGTCTGGGCTAATTCTACCCCAGCGCGATCGTCGGCAGATCGATGATAGCCATCAACTACCAAATCAATATCTTGTAACAACAAGGGTTCACTATCGCTAGTTAATAAAACGTCCCTGACTCCTCCGCCAACTAAATAAAGATTCCAACCTCTTGACTGTGCTGCGCTGGTTACTTGCTGTAGCAGTTGCCAAATAGCAGGTTCTAAACGTTTTTGCAGGGTGGGTAATAAACGAGAAGTTAGATTCTTGCGATCGCTTGGGTCTGCTTGATTATCTGAACGCTGATCGTGTAGCTGACGTAATACATCGGTACGAGTCACAATGCCAATCAATTCAGCATTTTCTAATACAGGTAATCTACCCACGTCGTAAGTCACCATCAAAGACTCTATCTCAGGCAGTGGGGTATCTGGGGTAATGGTTTTAAGATTACGGCTCATATAACCTTTTACAGGGGCATGATCGAAACCGTGATGAATGGCTAAATCCAGATCTCGGCGGGATATGATGCCTACCAAACTATCCCTTTCATCTACTACCGATAGTCCTGAATGCCCATAGCGAAACAAGATTCTTTGTGCCTGTTCAATAGTTACATCAGGGCGAATAGTCCGCACAGGGGAAGACATAATGTCTCTGGCGGTTGGCGGCTGGGGAATCTGCTGCTGTAGCTCGTTTAATAATTGCTCAAATACTTGCTCAGGCTCATCTGTTTGGGTAGACATAGAGGCTGCTTGACCATGACCGCCACCACCAAAAGGTGTAAAAAGCTGATTGAGATTGGTTTGGGGTATACGCGATCGCCCAATTACTACTAGTTTTTGACTATCACTTCTTTGATACTGATGACCCAACAATAAAACATCGCTTTCTGTTAGATCGATTAATCTTGCTGTTAAAGTAGCCAAACCGCTGACAAACTTGTCAGTCTGCAACAGTACGGTCGCCACAGTGTATCCATGCATAGATGTTTGCTTTAGATCATTCAGAGCCTCTTTAAATAAATCCTGTAGCTCGTTAGATAAACCTGGCTCATTATATTCAGCGATTATAGACACATTTGCGCCCTGTTCCATCAGCCAAGCGATCGCTCTAGCATCACGGGGAGTAGTTTGTTCAAAGGTTAAACTTCCCGTGTCTACATGAATTCCTAACGCCATCGCCGTTGCCTCAAAGGTTGTTAAAGTAACATTCTGCTCCTGCAATAATTCAGTAATGTAGGTGGTAATTGCCCCTACTGCTTCAGTGTGAATCTCGGTTGCCCGAATATCAGAATTAGTATCTAGATGATGATCGAAGACTTCAATTCCCTTAAGGCTAGGCAGGTTTAACCAGTCCGCTGCTGCACCCAGGCGATCGCTCTTTTGGGTATCGACAATATAAATAACAGCGATCGCCTTACTGTTAATACTTCGCATTTCGGCAAAGTCAAATTCATCTCGATATAGTGCCAGAAAGTTTTTCACCGTAGGATGTGCGCCTCCAGTCAGGACAATTTTTGCTCCTAATTTGAGCCGAGATAAGCCAATTGCCGAACCTAAAGCGTCAAAATCTACAGTTTGATGACACAGAATTATATCCATTTTTTTTAGCCGTTAGCTTTTTTAGTCTACGCTATTTGACCTACTCTATAGGTATTGCGATCGCACTAATTTTGAGATTATCTATAATGATGAACGAAAATGAATTTGCTCAGGGCAAAGGTTCAATCAAGATTGAAACTGTAGTATATCAAGACGCAATAGAAGCAATCAAAAATATCAGAACTACAGTATTTCAAGAAGAACAAGGAGTTTCATCTGAGTTAGAGTTTGATGGATTAGATCGAGATGCAACCCATTTTTTGGCATACTGGAACAACAAAGCGGTAGGAACAGCCAGAATTAGAGAAGTTAACTATAATGCAGCCAAAGTTGAAAGGCTAGCAGTTTTACCAGAAGCAAGAAAGCAGGGTATTGGCAAAAAGCTGATGATAATAGCTTTAGAAACTATCTCGCTGCAAAACAAGTCCCAAGCAATAGTTCATGCTCAAGTCTATATCGCCCAGCTATATCAACAGCTAGGATTTGAAATAGTAGGCAAAGAATTTGATGAAGCTAATATCTCTCATGTAAAAATGGTTAAGCAGCTATAGTGGTGGACGGCGAAACTTACTTTTATCTCAATTTTAAGTTTATCTCTTAGCTTTTATTTTTGCGTAATCTATAAATATAGAAAAGCAAGCAGTGATTAGAGAAGAAGTGAGCGTTCATAAACAAGTAGAGCATGACACGGTTGAAACATCCGAAACCCTACGTAAAGAAGAATTAGCGATTGACACTGATAATCAGACTGTAGTTGAGAAGAAATAGTTTTACCTAAATGGCGATCGCATATCACCGTAGATATATCATATGCGATCGCTCTACGTAAACAGCAGTTTTGGATCGGTATAACTCTCTTCTGTCACTCTAGGATAATTTAACGAATTTGCGCCATTTTAGCCAACGAGAAATAGAGGGTTTAACCGACTTTGACAGAAGAGAGATAAGCTGATGTGCATTTAAACTGCATCTTTTTAAATTAGAAAACAAACCGTTAAACCCTCTCCCAGTCTCCTCGTCTCCGCATTAATCTCAACAAGCCAATTAAATACTTAACAGCTTAGTTCATTATCTGCTGTGTATATCTTGCAAATGATTCAAATTATTTGAATTAGCATTACTAGTATTTCGATCATCAGAAGTTGCGGAAGAACGTAAATAACTTATCTGGGTTGGATAAGCAAATTGAATTCCTTTTCTGTCAAATTCTTGCTTTAATTGAAAATTGATTTGTTGTTGAGCATCCATGTAAAGATCGTAATCATTGCTATTAATTAGATAAGCCACTTCAAAATTAAGGCTAAAATCTCCATAAGCGAGAAAATGAGCGCGATCAAATGTGGTGTTTTTTGTTTGTCGAATAATATTTTCTACTATTGAAGGAATAGCAGTTAACTGATTGCTATGAGTTTCATAAACTACGCCAAAGTCAAAGACTATTCGTCTTTGTCTCATTCGCTTAAAGTTGCGAATTCGCGAACCTGTCAGATCGGTATTAGCAATAATTATCTCTTCACCATCAATACTTTTTAGCCTAGTGGTTTTAATTCCGACATATTCCACATCACCCATATAGTCACCAACAATAATAAAGTCGCCGAGTTCAAAAGGGCGATCAAGTAAGATGGCAAAATAGCTAAATAAATCCTGTAATATTCCTTGAGAAGCTAAAGCAACTGCAACTCCGCCAATACCTAAACTAGCTATTACCGCTGAAATATTAAAGCCTAAGTTATCCAAAACAAAAAGTAAGCCAATTACCCAAACTATTGTTCTAATGGCTGGTAAAATAGCATTGATAGTTAGTTCAAAGTTTGAATTATTACGACTGTGAGTTATCCAGTATAATCGCAGTAGATATTTAACTAAAGAATTAATTAATCTAACTCCAATAATTGTCGCCAAAATAATTAAGATCGCGTTGACAACTTTATCTAATATTGGATGGAGAGCCAGATTAGATATAGCCAGATAAAAACTGCCTAAATAAATAATAGGAGTTGAATGAGTTTCAATAATTGCAATTAAGCGATTGTCTAAAGATGTTGGAGTTTTATCCGCCCACTTTTTTAAGCGTTGAAAGATAAAGCGACATAATAGTCTGGCAACTATACTGCCTGCAACTAAAACTGCTAAAGCAATTAGATAATCAGAAATTTGATTACTGAAAAATTGTTTTTGTAGAAATTGTAATGACATTTTAAATAATTTTAATGCTACCCACTCTAAAAACTAATATTAGCGAACAATCTGCTATCGTAGGCTAACAAAATCTCAATCGTTACAACTCTTTCTTTAGGACTACAACTTTGTTTTTACGCTAAATATGCCATAAAACTATCAACTGTTATTTTCCAACTCCGCTTTTCTATTTTGACCATAACTAAAATAGGTATGCTTTATTGTACATATCTAACCTTAGAAGGAAGCTCAACGAAGCAAAAAAAATAGATTATATAGCAACTATAAATTGTATAGAGTAAAAATAAAAGTTGTTGATAATTATGAAATATTCAATATTTTGGTGTTTATTCAGCTTGGCGTTGTTGCTTCCTTTGGAGGTAGATAGCAGCAAACAGGCGGTAGCCCAATCTGCTGAAGGCAATGCAACGATGGAAGAAATTATCGATAATACCGATAATTGGATTGGCAAAACCGTAACTATTACGGGAACAATGGACGAGCTTAAGGACGACAATACTTTTACCCTAGAAGCTGATAATTATTTTGGTAGCGATCGCGTTTTAATTATCAACGAATCTGATGAACCTCTGCCAGAATTACCAGAGGAGAATATTTCCTTACGGATTACCGGAAAAGTAGACACGGTAGGTACTGAGGAATATTATGAAGGTACACCAGTAGATGTTCCTGAAGGCATTGCGGACGAGGTAGGGAATAAGCCTGCTATTTATGCCGACTCAATTGTTCTTGCTCCCGATCCCGTAGAGGTTGTAGAAACTCCAGCCAATTTCTACGACAAAGACGTGGCGGTATCGGGAAAGGTAGCAGATGTGTTGGACGAAAATGCTTTCACCCTAAAAGAGTTTTCTTTGACGAGTGACAAGAATTTACTGGTGCTAAATACAACAGATGAACCCATGCCAGAAAGCGGTGCCGATATACTAATTGAGGGTCAAGTTCGTGCTTACGACCAAAAACAATTAGCACAAGAGTATGGATATGACCAAGATCTGAGCGTATATGCCACTAACGAATCAGAAAATGAATCTGGGGAAACTGCTGTATTAATAGTTGAAAAGATTTCTCCCACCGATGTCGATCCAAGCAATGTTGATGTTGATGTAAGTCCATAGTCTAATCCATAGTTTAATAAAGCTTCAAATCTCAGTCTAATTGACCCAATTTTAAAATAAATGAAGTTAGCAGCGATCAATATTAGGAAGTAATTCCATATTTAGCCAGAATGTTGTTGTGACTCAAACTTGTATTGTCGATCCAATAGTTCGATTATTTTGGATCGTGAGGTAATGACGCAAGAGCAAAGTAATTCTGATTTAAAACGCTGGTGGCATATTTTTAAAAAGCCTTCAACTATTGTTGTGGGGAGTATTGCAGTAGCCTGTGGTGTAATAGGATATGTGGGAATAAGATGGTTAGTCACGGAAAAACTCCCGCCTTTTCTAGAACAGCAGTTGAGTAAAACTTTCGAACGTCCGATTGACCTGGGAGAAGTAGAAAGTTTCTCTTTGAACCGCATTACCTTTGGTGAGTCTACTATTTCAGTTAATGATGACGATCCTGACTATGCAGTTATAGATCGGGTTGAGGTTGGGTTTAATATTTTACCTGTTATATTTCGTCAAGTTTTGCCCTTAGAAGTTACCTTAGTCGATCCCAATCTTTACTTAGAAGAGGATAAAAACGGTACGTGGTTGGAATTACCTTCTAGTTCATCAGAAGAGGGAGGATTGCCAATTGATTTTGATGTTAATGTTTTAGTTGAATCAGGAGAACTAGCATTACTGCCGAACGATCGACAAGATTCTATTAACCTGAAGCTAAACGGTGAGGTTAATTATGATCAAACTCAACCCCAGTATATTCGCTACGATTTGGATACTAAAGTTGGCGATGGTGTAGTCAAGGCTGAAGGAAAAACTTCTATCGAAACAGGAAAGACAAAAACACAAATTTTGGTGCAAGACTTGTCTCTACCAAAAGTTATACCCTTATTGCCAAGGGATTTACCTGTAGATCTACTAAAAGGTGAGTTAAACGCCAACTTGGATTTAAACATTGCTTCCTTGGCAGAGATAAACAATACTCAAGTTCGAGGAACGTTGAGTTTGCAACAGGTAAAGGCTAAAGCCAAACAGTTAGAAAAGCCAGTTAAGGCGCGATCGCGTTTAAACTTCAATGGCGATCGAGTTAAGATCAATAAGACTCAGGCTAGCATTGGTAATATTGTTGCTAGGGTAGATGGACGAATCAACTGGAAAACTGGTTATGACCTAAATATAGTTGTCCCGCCTTTTGCTGTAAATAACCTGCTTAATATTGTACCAGCAGATTCACCAGTAGATGTTGCAGGAAAAATTAAAGTTAATTTGCAGTTGACAGGTGCAATAACTGAACCACTATTGAAAGGCACAGTTAGTAATACTCAACCTGTTATGGTTGCCAAAACCAAGTTAGACGAAGTAGAAGCAGAACTAACGGCTAGTTTAGACAAGGTTGTTATCGAAAATTTGAGCATCATTCCCGCAGCAGGGGGAGAAATTACGGGAGGAGGCTTGATTGGGAGTAACTCAAACAAGATTAGCGGAGATCCGACACCGCTATCCCTCCAGTTTCAGGCGAAGTTACCAGCAGAAGAACTGCTCAAGCCTTACTATGTCAATTCTGTACCGTTTAATGTTGATACTGTAACTGCGATCACCAAAGTAGACGGTACGGTAGCCAAACCAAAGGTATTAGTTGATTGGCAAGCACCAACTGTTACTACTTCAGCCAAAACTGATGTTTCTGGGAGTGGGTCAGTTTTATTCAATAATTCTATTTTAACGGTGCGGGACACCAAGTTAGAAATAGATTCAGGAAATATAAATCTTAGCGGTACTGGTAATTTAGCTAATAATAATTGGCAAGCTATTTTAAACGCCAATAACGTTCCTCTGAATCCTTTTTTGCAACCATTATCAAAACAGTTAAAGTTAGAAGAACCAATTACTCTAGAAGAAGGTACGGTTAGATTGAACGGAAAATCAACTCCTTCATTAGATACCCTTGACGGCGTTGCTAATCTAAACCTCGACGTGGGTAGCGGAGATGTTTTCGTTAGAAGCGATATAAATTCTGGCAATCTTAATGTTAAAGCCAACGCCATTGATGTACCTGTAAACGATTTTATAACAGGGGTTGTCTCTGAACCCGTAGATGCTCAAGTTAACTTTTCGGCAAATTTGGAATCAATAGAAAAAACAATTGCAATTGATGCGAATAATATTGCGGTTCAGCTGGAAGAACAGTCTTTAAACGCCAAGGGAGAGATATTCTTAACTGACTTGGCTACTAGCCTCGATGCCAATGTCGATCTAAATATACAGGCTGATTCTAATTTAGGTACTCTACCCAAGCAATTACTTAATAATCTAGCTACCAACAATCAGTTTTTAGCAAAAAACTTTAACCTAGCAGGTAATGCTAGTTTCAATGGACTTTTGCAGGGACAAGATTTACTTTCTACCCCCAATAACTTAGATTTGACAGGAGACTTACAGCTAGAGGATTTTGCTGTAGCTAATACCGCATTTGATCGCATTTTATCAGGAACGGTAAATATATCACCAGGAGAAGAACTATCAATTAATCTTGAGGGACAACAGGATGTAATTGCTGCTGAGTTTGAACCCTGTCAGAAAGAACAATGTCCTTTTGCTTATCTACCCACTTCCATTAGATTACGTCAGGGAGAAAAAACACCCGAACCCATTGTCGCAATTGCCAACCGAGAAGGAGAATTTTTAGATGTAGATGTTAAAAACTTTCCTCTGTCCTTACTCAATATAAGTCCCGCAGCTAATTTAGGCTTCACCAAAGCCTTAAAAGGTGAAGTTACCGGAAAAGCATTGATTAACTTGTTTACCTTCGCCACTACTGCCAAAGTGCGAGTCATTAAACCCAGTGTCGGTTATATTGACGGCGAAGCGATCGCCGCTGATTTTGCCTATAGTCCCGAACAAAATTTAGCCAGATTAGATTCTGCTACTTTAAAATTTGGAGAAAGTATCTATAATCTAGAGGGTGAGTATAATCTACAGACTCAAGAAATAACAGGGGAACTAGATATTCCTCAAGCATACATTCAGGATTTAATTTCTACTTTTGGTTGGTACGACATCAAAAGAGTAACAGAACTATTTAAGACTCCAGATTTAGCCAAAGCAGAGGCTTTATCAACCCTGGAAGTAGGGGACAAAGATGCCAGAGTTGGCGATCTACTAAAGCTACTGGTAATAGTTACCGAACGACTACAGGAAGTGGCTGAAGATTCAGATCTGTTAGCGACGCCGTTAGATATTAAAGGCGCATACACAGGAGAAATTGCGATCGCAGGTAGCTTAGATTCTCCTAACGTAGCGTGGAAAATATCTGGCGATGATTGGCTTTGGGATACTAGCAGAAACGTTGTCTTTGAGATTCCTCGACAACCAGGGATAGTTGCAATTAACAAACTATTAGTAGAAGGGAATTATAATAATCAGGCGATTACTCTCGATTCTCTCTTAGTTCAAGGGGCGCAGGCTGTCGTGGCATTAGAGGGAAAACTAAAAGGCGAACAGGTAACGGCAGACTATAAGATTCAAGATTTACCTATAGATGCGATCGACAATTTCATAGATATTCCCTTCGATCTAGCTGGTAGAATTAGCACGACTGGGAAAGCTAGTCAAAGCCTACCAACTCCCAAACTTGTCGGAGACGTTGCCTTAACCAACGGAAGATTAAGCGATCGCAATTTACCGCAGATAACAGGAAAATACGTTTATAATAATGCTCGATTAGAATTAGACACTACCGAAACTCCTTCGGCTCAAATTCAGGCTAGTATTCCCTTTCCCATTAAACCAGGAAATGACTTCGTAAGTTTAACCGCCGATCTAGATGAAGGTGGAATAGCTTTAATTGATGGCTTTACCAATGGTGCGATTGAATTTATCGGCGGCGACGCAGATATTACTCTAAATGCTAATGCGCGTTTAGATTTAAATCAAGACTTTATTTTTCAAGATCTTGATGCCGTAGGGAATATTACTCTCAACAAGACTTTACTTAAAACTGCTGCTTTTACCGAACCCCTCGATGTTACTGGCAAAATCGTTTTAGACGAGGGATTACTACAGGTAGAACAATTAGCAGGAACACTTGCCAAAAGTAATATCTCAGCTTCGGGAGTCTTACCTTTACTCGAACCGAAAAATATTAACGATCCGCTGACTCTAACTATTTATAAAAGCGAAATAGATCTCGACCAATTATATAAAGGTGGTATTGAGGGAGAAGTAATTATTACAGGAGATGCTTTTAGTCCCTTAATTGCGGGAAAAGTTGAGCTATTTGATGGTCAAGGATTTATACCTGAAGACGATGAAGAAGAAATAGCAGATTTAAACAATGCGATCGCTGATACCGATCCTGAAAGTGCTTTTAAGCCTCAATTAACAGACTTTGAGGTAGTTCTAGCAGATTTTAAATTTCAACAAACACCCTTATACAAATTCGTAGTTAATGGCGATCTAATTTTGAATGGTGCAGCCAATAATATACCAGAAATAAAGGCTGATGGTACGCTGCAAGTACAACAGGGTGATGTGGATTTTGTTAGTAATCAATTTAATCTAAAGCAAGACTATGAAAATACTATTGTCTTCGATCCCAAGAAAACTATTCTTAATCCTTTTGTAGATGTAAGATTGCAAACAGAAGTGTCAGACTTGGATAATATCGACCTAGGTGTAGTCGATGATAATGAAATACCCGATCCTATTTCTCAAGCTGGCAGAAATGAAATCGTTAACGTTATTTTGGCAATAGAAGGCGAGACAGAACAAATAATTCCTCGCATTAATGAAGATCCAGCCAATTGTCGCATCGAACCACCTTTAGAACCTCTGTTTGCCGATGAGATTTATACTAAAACTGAATTAAATCAGCTAGCAGAATGCGTTAACTTCAATGCTTTTGAAGAAGGAACGGTTAAAGAGTTATTAAACTCCCCCGCCGTAAATCTAGAAAGTAATCCTCCTCGTAGCCAAGGCGCAATTTTATCTTTATTGGGTAACAGATTTATCGGTTTAGCCGAACAATTACAGGATAGTAATGAAGAACAGCTATTAGAATTTGGCGTAACCCAGTTTATCTTTACACCCATCGAACGAGAAATCTTTAATTTTGCCGACAAGACTATTAACAACATTGGCGAAAAAATCGGCTTAGATTATTTGCGAGTTTATCCAGCAGTGGAAGGAACTTATCAACTGAATGATGATTCTTCGGTTAATGCTACCTACGATTACTTTTTTAATGAAGTCAAAATCAGATATCAAAAGCAATTTTAGTTGTTTTAGAAAGAACAATGCAAACCGCTGTAATATAATAAAAAAGGAAGTTTGTAGTAGGGCGATCGCCATTGAGGTTTTATTTACCACGACAAATTAGTTCGGGAAACCCTACTTTAGAAATAGTTGTCAACCAAAAAATAGCTTTGCTATATTAGCAATAACAAAGCGCGAGTGCTAACTCACAACCTTAACAGTGATTCAGCCAGGCTTTGGAAATTTTTCAACTAACTAATTTTATTCAACGGTATGTTGAGTTGCATATACAACGGAGGAAATTTCGTTATGAAAATTGTGAGCTTTTCACCCTTTGAGCAAATGGATTCTTTACGCAATCAAATTGATCGCGTTTTTAACGATATAGAGGGGGCTAGTCAGAATTATAATTCTTGGCAACCCGCAATGGAACTATTAGACCATGATGACAAGTTAATTGTCAGACTTTCTTTGGCTGGAGTAGATCGCCAAAATATTGATATTGAAGCAACGAGAAAATCGGTGACTGTTTCTGGAGAACGTCATGCTTTAGAAACAGAATCATCTCGATATTTATATTCGGAATTTAATCATGGTAAATTCCACCGCCAAATCTCTTTACCTGTGCCGATAGTCAATACTGAAGTCACAGCGGTTTATGCAGACGGTATCTTGACTTTAATCTTACCCAAAGTAGAAGAAGCCAAGCAAAAAGTAGTCAAGATTAATCTCGAACAGGCAAACGCAGCCACTTCTTTACCAGAAGCGGATTCTGAAGAGAATCTAGAACTAGCCTCAGTTTAGATGATTTAGAGGAAGTGGGTTCAAATTCCACTTCCTCTAAATCATAAATGTTTTGTTAGTTCCTGTATTCAATAGTTAGGAGAATTTTTTCATGGCAACCTTAGCTTTATAAACATCTACGTTAAGCCTTTAGGCGATCGCATTTTTCTCAAAGTCCAAGCAGCGGAGGAAAAGAGTGCTGGGGGAATTTAGTATGACTATACTTCTTCTTTTGATATCCAATTAAGTAATCCTAAAGAATTAGCAGTGCCAAAAAAGTGTGCGCCTAAAATATTAAATTGCGCCAGGATTAATAATAAATCGGCGATTTTAATCACCTGTTCTCTTTCATATACAGCAACGCCTTGGGGTCTGCCGATCGCACCTACAACTAATGAAATGAGACTAATCTCTGAAGCAATAAAAGCTAATAACAGTCCTATTAAACTAGATAACAATCCGATGCGGAGTAATCTAATAATTTCTGTTCTGCTAGGTTGCTTATCGGGATTAACTCTCTCTAATTTTTTAGCTAATTGACGGTATCGATAGGCCCAATAAACTCTAAAACCCAAAGCAATTAAGCTAAACATAGCTATAAAGATACCCAATCCTGTACCACTGTTACTTGCTCCGCGACTAAAGAAAACAAGCAATAGAGTCACTCCCGATATAGCACCTAAGATTAGATGAATCCAATAGCTAATACGGCTTAATGTGCGGAAGATGCGGGCAAATTTCTGCTTGTTGGGCAACTTATTGTTGGGTGTCAATTCTGCTGGTTCATACATATTCTTCTATTTGAATAAGGCTAATTTATATAAGACAGTGCTTTGTCAACTAATCAACGGTCGGTAGTTTTTTGGGTTTAGATATGTTTTTTTTCCTTTATCCCTTATCCGAAGGTATCCTTAAGAATACCGTTTGGTATATACTCTTTAGGTTTTCCTTTCTCAGTCAATTTTTAGTTGACAAAATACAAAACAGTAGATACGTATACGATTTATTCTCGCGTAATCCAGTTGAGTAACCCCAAAGAATTAATTGTACCCAAAGCGTGTGCGCCCAAAATAGTTACGTTAACGAAATCTAGAAATAAATCGGCGGTTTCGATCGCCTGCTGTGGTTCATACACTCTAGTACCTTGGGGCTGGGCGATCGCTTGAGCAATTATACTCACTACCGTAGTTTCTGAGGCTAAAAAGGCTAGGACTAAGCCGATTAAACTAATTGTTAAACCAACCCGCAAAGTACTAATTATTTCCAATCTATCTAATTGTGAGGATCTGGCAATCTGTAATTGTTTTGCCATCTTACTATAACGCCAAGCAAAGAAAACTCTAATTCCTAAAGCTACCAGACTACTAACGGTGAGAACAATACTCACGCTAATAGCTGCATTGTTTGCAGGTGTGCCTAATCTACGACTGAATACAATTAGTCCCAAAATTATTGCTGAAGTAGCAGCCAAAATTAAATGAACCCAATAGCTAACTTGACCCAAGAGTCGAAAAACGCTAGCAAACTTTTGTTTGTCAGGTATGTTAAAAGAGTTTAATTTGTCTTGCATAGTAAATATCTAATAAGCTTTACTATTAGGTTGCACTATATTATTGTTTTATGTCTCTACCGAGAGAGACAAATTAGCAAAATTGGCGATCGTTAATTAACTTAATCTTTTTGTTCTGGTCGCAAAAGAATAAATAGTTAAAACCCAGAAATAATAAATCCCACGTTAATTGCCAGCAAAAGCAAACTACTAAAACCCATTCTCGGATTCTTAGACAAGAAAGCAATACCTGCTGCTGCGATCGCGGGTACTAAGGCTAAAGCAGCTACCACTCCTACCAAAGTAAGTGTCTGTTTTTTGCTTTATCAAAGCGACCGAACCAGCAACTCCCGCTGCCATTGCAGCTATTACGCTATACCATCCAGGCTTTACTCGTTCATCTAAAAGTTCTTTGCCCAGCAAATTAGTTTCGGCGGGAATTACATGAGTAATGTTTAATAACCAAGTGGTTAGCATGGCAAAAACCATGGCAATTAGAAAACCTAAAAACGCTGTAGTTAAACCCGTCATTATTAATTTTGGCTTTTTTTTAACTACTATCGCTAATGATACTAAGCCCAAAGGTGGTAAGGCAGGGGCTATCACCATCGAACCAATCTTGATTGGTATAGAGTTAGTTAGCAATGCAACCGTAGCTAATACCCCTGCGGTTGCCATAAATACTAAATAGGAGGCTGTAAGACGCGCTTGCTTACTGACTTTTTCGATTGTGCGATCGCTAACCTTTGGTTTATGAGAGGACACGCGGCATTATTTTATTTGTGCATAATATGTTGATATTTTATCATTCTGGCGATGGTTCGAGCTTAACGAGATCTCCTGAATCATTGGTACGATAAGTCCAGTTTCTCAAACCGTCGGTAACTTTAACTTGCCAGCCAGAAACAATATTTTGAACGCATACTTTTCCTGGTTCGGTTAAACCTAAACAACCGTTACTCCATTCTTTTGGTTGCGAATCAAGTATTTTCAAATATGCCACTGTCCTACTTGTTTGCCCGGAAGCAGCTTTAAGCACAGCACTTTTAACTGACTCAGGTAAAGTATTACTGTTAGGAGTTTCTTTAGTTTGCTCTTTTGGCAAACTGCGAACAGGGTCACTAATTATAGACTCGGCAATGCTATAATTAATAGTGTTGTTCCAGGCGTAGAATGTACCTAAAAATAGTAAGGTCGTCCAAAATATTTTATTTCTGTTTTGATTCATAAATAATGTTGAGTTTTACGTTATGTAAATTTGATTAATCAGAGATGCTGTTAGCTATTTATAACTGTGATTATTTAACTGCAATCTAAAAAATAAAGCGTAATATAATTACGCTCTAAAAATGCATTAATAAATAATTACTCGAATAATCCTTCATCTTTGGCTGGCTCGATGCTGTCTACTACCAAGACAGGCTTTTGGGAATATTCTGCCTCTATTTCTTTCTGCACGTCCAAATCCCAGGTTAGGTCATAATCTCTCTCAAATTCAGCAGAAACATATGGACGAACCGTACCAGTCACTACTACTTTTTGCTCCTGTTGGGGAATAGGCTCACCAGTTACGTTAATCATTAGCATATCGTTGTCGCCAATTAATTCATCTTCACTGAGAGTAAAGGCTGAATCGCTTTTTATTTCGCCAACTTCTCCTTCTAAAGCAACTTCTTTGCTATAAAAATTGTCTGGTCTTTCAGAAATATCTTCAATACCAGGAGATAAAGTCATTGATTCGGCAAAAATGACTGGTTTATTTTCATAATCTACATAAAGATCGGGGTCTAGGTCTAAATCGTAGAGACGATCGACATCGGCATATACGAATTGATTCAATTCTCCTGTTACCTGTAATTCTAAATCTTCGTCAGGCATTTCGGGAAGCATTTCACCAGAAACGTTAACCACTAGTACTTCGCTGCCTTCCAAAAAACCTTCTTCAGAAATTTGGAAGGATATACCAGGTTCAACTTCATTTACTTCACCTCTGACAGTTACTTGTTTGCCTGTTGCATCGGCATTATCTTCTTCAATCTCTTCAATAGTGGTATTACTATCAGTTTCTTGAGCTTGTAGGCTAGCAGGGTCAGTAGCAAAAACTGAAGCTAGGGATAAAATTACTGCGCCTGTTCCTAACTTAAATGATAGATTTAATTTTGACATAAATATGCTTGACTCCTTTTCTTGTATATCAGCAAATTGTGCAGTATTAATTCTGCCCATTCATGTTAGATGATAGGTAAAATATTTAATTAAAATATCTAACTAAAGTTTTATTTATTTTCAAATCTAGGTCTGGCAAGATCAATTTTAGTTAATTCTTATGATTCAAAATACACCGCCAATTAATAGAATTGATCGCCGTCTTTGGCAACGCTTTATCGAAGTAGCATTACCCTACTGGTATCCCACAAAAAAACAAGCAGGGATTTTCTTTTTTATGCTGCTAATGCTATTAATCTTTCTATTTGCTGCTTTATTTATCGCGATCGCTATTACTACTTGGCTAGGTCAGCAGTTTGTTCCTGAATTTACCCAACAGGTTGCTTCTGGTTTGATTAGCATCAGAGAGAAGGTATTGACTGACTCTGGTTATCAAACTGTACTGGCTTTGGCTTTAGTTATCCCCGCAGCTATTTTTGCTTGGCAATGGCGCAGACTAAGAGGACGAACAAAACAATGGGGTTTGCTAGCACTGCTGCTATTATTTTCAATTATGGTTAGCGGTTTAAATGTTGTTTTGTCCTTTGTGGTGCGCTTTATTGAAACGGCTTTGGTAGATAAAGAAGCATCTACTTTTTGGCTCTTTTTAGGGGTGTTTGGCGCAGTATTTGTTATTGGTACGCCCATAGTAGTGATTTATCGCTACTGTCAGGAATTACTGGGGGTTTATTGGCGTGAGTGGTTGACGGACAACTTTATGCAGCGATACTTGCAAAATAGAGCCTATTATCAGATTAATGCTCTTAGGCAGATTGATAACCCCGATCAGCGGATTGCCGAAGATATTAGGTCTTTTACTCGTACTAGCTTGACTTTTCTCTTAGTGATTTTAGATTCTGTAATCACGCTTTTTTCTTTTGTCGGCGTACTCTGGGCAATTTCTAGCAGCCTATCAATGGTATTAATTATCTATGCCGTGTTTGGTACGGTGGTAACGGTGTTAATCGGCAGAAGATTAATTGGACTTAACTACAATCAGCTACAGCGAGAAGCAGACTTCCGTTATGGGTTGGTGCATTTGCGAGACAACGCGGAATCGATCGCCTTTTATGGGGGAGAATCACAAGAACTTGAAAGCGTCGGACAAAGGTTTATGAGGGCAATTAGAAACTATCACATTTTGATTGGTTGGCAGCGTAACCTAGACTTCTTCACTACGGGACACAATTATTTTGTTCGCATCTTACCCTATTTAGTTGTTGCACCAATTTATCTGGCAGGAAATATTGATTTTGGCGCGATTAGTCAAGCAAGTTTGGCGTTTAGTCAGATTTTTGGAGCTTTAGCGATTGTTATTACCCAATTTGAGCTTTTGACAGCCTTTGCAGCGGGAATCAATCGGATTGCTGCCTTTGATGAAACCTTAAGTGAATTGACACAGGGGCAAAAATCGACCCCTGAAGCCACTACGATTAATACTGAAGTTGATTCTCGTTTGGCATTAGAAAAGGTAACGCTACAGACTCCTAATCGTCAACAAACCCTGGTAGAAAATCTTTCCATGGCGATCGCACCTGGTCAGAGTTTAGCAATTGTCGGTGAAAGTGGGGCGGGGAAAAGTTCTTTATTAAGAGCGATCGCAGGATTATGGAACAAAGGTACGGGAACAATTATCAGACCATCCTCAGATTCGATGCTGTTTTTGCCCCAGAAGCCCTATATGATTTTGGGTACGCTACGACAACAGTTGCTTTATCCCAATACTGAAAGTAGTGTTGCCGATGATCGACTAATTCAAGTTTTACAGCAGGTAAATTTGCCAGATCTATCTAGTAAAGTCGGAGGATTGGATGTGGAATTAAGTTGGTCGGATGTTTTATCTTTAGGAGAACAACAGCGATTAGCTTTTGCACGGTTACTGTTAACCAAACCAAACTATGCGATTTTAGACGAAGCTACCTCTGCATTAGATACACAAAATGAAAAACGACTTTATCAACTGTTGCAGCAGTCAGAAACTACGATAGTCAGTGTTGGTCATCGTCCTAGCCTATTAAAATACCATCAACAGGTTTTGCAAATTAAAGGACAATCTAAATGGCACTTGTCTTCTGTTGAAGATTATCTTGGGTCGATGGACGAACAGGTAGTGTAATCTAATAAAATTCTTAAAGCAAAGATAATACATTATTTTTATAAAAAGAAAAAGTAGATATTTAATATACGAATTATATACAAAGAATTTATCAAATTTGTTTCTGTAGATAGATATTTTTTTCTACTCTACACTGTAAATTATTAGAACACTGGTAGGGAGCATCCCATTTTGGAAGAAAAACAGAAGAAGTAGAGAAATAGGAGGGATGGGGAGCAAACTAAAAGAAGACTTGAGTGATGAAGAAAGCTAATGACCCCATCAGATAAAGCTCGTGTACAAGAATGTGTCCAAGAACTATCAAAAATTTTGTATCGCAATACTGCACCAGATAAATGTCAAACCCTGGAGCACATAGAAAAAGCAGTTAGAGAACATCTTTTGGAATCAGTAGGACCTGAGATGGCATTTTTTTTATCGAACAAAAGACCAAAACAAACATCGGGAAAGAGCGAATAATCAAAAGCTCCGTAGGAAAACTACGTCTACGTCACCGACAATTAGAAAAACTAGGTGTACAAGCAAGGACCCGTATTAGTCCTTTGCTTCAAAAATGCTGCTTGTGTCTGAGTGCCAATGAATCATTTTCTCAAGCAGAACAAGACTTGTTTTTACTGACAGGAATGAAAGTAGGGCATAGCACATTACAAAGACAAGTCTATACAGAAACAGAAAAAGAGCATTTAGATTTTCCCGCTAGTCCAATAGCGATCAATGAGGTGTGCAATGATGGAGGCAAAGTGAGCTTAAGAACTCCAACCCTAGGAGAAAAATGTGAATGGCGAGATTATCAAGCAGCACGTTTATCGGGAGTCTACTATGGGGCAACATTCCGAGGAAAAGAAGAGTTAACTGCATGGATCGATTCTCAAGTATTAACTAATCCTCTAATCTGTTTGGGGGATGGTCATTCAGGAGTGTGGAATCTTTTCAGTCGAATTGCTACGACACAACAACGATATGAAATTTTAGATTGGTTTCATCTGAAAGAAAATTTGTTTAAAGTTGGTGGTTCATTAAAACGCCTGAGACAAGTAGAAACATTTTTGTGGTCAGGAAAAGTAGAGCAAGCGATCGCTTTATTCGAGCAAGAATGTCCTAGACGGGCGCGAAAGTTTTTAGCTTATATCGAAAAACACCGTCATCGTTTAGTTAATTACGAGTTGCTACAAACTGAGTATCATATTTCAATTGGTGAGGCGAGCAGTTGAATCAGCTATAAAGCAACTCGATCGCCGTCTAAAAATTTCAGGCTCACAATGGAATCCAGATTCAGTTAGTTCAATGCTGCGATTACGCTGTGCTTATCTTAATGGACAAATTGCTGCTTAGTCTATTTGCCAAAATGGGATGCTCCCCAGGCATAGACTCAAATAGGACTTAATCTCGTTGCTCTGGTCGCATAATAATAATAGTTAAAATACCAGAGATAATAATAAACCCGACATTAATACTTAAGAGAAGCAGACCGCCAAAACCCATTACGGGATTTTTAGAGAGAAAGGCTATTCCTGCTGCTGCGATCGCAGGTACTAAGGCTAAAGCAGCTACCACTCCTATTAGAGCAGTACAGATTGTCCTAACTATAGTCATTCCCAAAAAAAACCTGATGAATAGTATAATCTGCCAGAATCGCCGTAAACCCTCTGACTTCTGACCTCTGACTTCCATAACAGATTAACCTGCGGAAATTAATTGGAATGACTATATTGGTAATGTCATAACTGCTAAAGATGAATAAATCGCCAAAACATCAAATTCTAAGATATTCAGTCAATAATAAGACTGTTCGTAAATTTATTGCTCTGGTAAGCGGATTTATTCTGTTGGTTTTCGTTTCTCTACAGCCTAGTTTAGCTAACAACACTCCTCAGTTTCATATTTTAGATAATCAACCTCAACAACTATCACCAGATGATTCTGTGGATACTTCCTCCGCTAAACCATTGGATTTGGAGGACTCTGAAGACTTGGCAACCTTTGTTAATGGTTATTTTAAACAACAGCTAGAACAATCTAATATACCTGGGGCAGCTATTTCAATAGTAAAAGATGGCGAAATTTTATTTAGTAATGGCTATGGTTATGCAGATATAGAGCAAAAGATTCCTGTAGATGCGGAAAAGACTTTGTTTCGGGTAGCTTCCCTTTCAAAACTATTTACCGCTACCGCAGCAATGCAGCTATACGAACAAGGGGATCTTGCTTTAAATGATAATGTCGATCAATACTTAGAAGGCTGGCAATTAGAAAATCCTTACCCCGAACCTGTTACCCCAGCCCGCATGATGATGCACACCGACGGCACAACACAGCGTTTAGTGGGATTAGGTGCGAGAACCAAAGCCCAGATACAGCCGTTGGCAAAATATCTGCCTGAATATATGCCAGGAATTAACTATCCTCCAGGCAAGTTTTATAGCTACTCAAATCACAGTATTGCCCTGCTAGGTTACCTGGTAGAAAAGATATCGGGTGTACCTTTTGTCGAATATATAGATAAGAATATCTTGCAACCCCTATCAATGAACCATAGTAGTTTTGAGCAACCTCCCGTATCTGAATTACCGAAAAACTTGGCTACAGGTTATCAAATACAGAATGGTAAAGCCAAACCAGTTCCCTACCTTTATCTTAATATTGCTCCTGCTGCTGCCTTGACTACTACCGCCACCGACATGGCTCATTTTATGCTGGCTCATTTACAGCAGGGAAGCTATCAAAACAATCGCATATTGAAGCCTGAAACCGTTGAATTGATGCACTCGACTCACTACCAGATACATCCCAAGTTACCAGGTACGGGCTATGGTTTTAGAGAACGTTTAATTAACAATAAAAGAGCAATTGGACATTTGGGTAGTCTGCGAGGTTATTCTAGTTCCCTTACTTTGATTTCTAAAGAGAACATCGGTATTTTTATTGCAACCAATAGCTTTAGTGGCGTACATAGTAAATTCCTTAATCAATTCTTTAATCGTTACTTTCCAGCACCTCAGACAAAAATTAGTGCTGGCAAATTATCACCTCAACAGTTAGAAAAATATACTGGCACTTTTCGAGATATGGAGTATCCGCGATCGACTATTGCCAAGATTACTGGTATTGCTAAAGAGATTCAAGTTACTACCCAAGCAAAAGGAACTTTACTAATTAAAACTCCTCCATTATTGTTCCGCAGCAAAGTCAAAAATATTAAACTAATTCCTACTCAAGAACCAAGTTTATTTTACCGCAACAACGATAATGCCTATGTTTATTTTGTCGCCGACGATTCGGGAAAAATTACTCATGTTTCCAATCCCCTGTACCCCAAAATTAATACATATCAACGAGTGCCTTGGTACGAGACGATTAAGCTACATTTAGGAATATTAATTTTCTGCCTGATGTTGTTTCTAACAGCTACAGTTGCAGGCATTGTTCGCCCATTGCTGGGGCTTTTGCTAGGGAAAGCAAGGCAACTACCCAAATTAACTTGGGTTCGTACTATAGCTGGTTTGGTAGGAATATTAAATCTAATTTTCATTGTTGGATTGCCATTGTACCTATGGCGGTGGGGTGCTTGGAAACTAGTTTATGGCGTGCCTCCTGTAGCAATGGGCTTGCTTATTATCCCGATATTAACTGCTGTATTATCTGCCATCTTGTCGATCATGATGCTGGTGATTTGGCGGAAAAACTATTGGTCTTGGCAAGGGCGATCGCACTATACTTTAGTCACTATTGCGGCAATTACCTTTGTTCCCCTACTTGCTTACTGGAACTTACTTGGCTGGCAGTTTTAAAACGCAATGTATAACTAAAGTTGTATTTAATTTAACTAATAATTATGGGCATTTTCATCCTTACAACATTTTCATCCTTACAACAGATGAAGTTGATCGGGGTAATTGTTTAATCTACATATAGCAGCACTGAACCAATGATTAACGAAGATGGCATTTTAGAAGTGGCTTTTGATGAAGCTACTGAGAGAAACTTAGATGTAGTCAGAATTGAAGAAGATGGCGGAGTATACATTAATGAAGAATGCAGATATGAAAGATAAATCTATGCCTACCAAAGTTTATAATAACTTTGAACTTGTTCCAAGTAGGCGATCGCATTATAAATTTTTAAATTAGTGATCGCGCTTTTATATTAATATTTATTAGAAATTATGAAACGACCCAGTAATCTTATTATTACCTTTATCTTAGCGATCGCAGGAATCTTCTTAGCCTTTGCTTTAGGTAGGATGGCAGTTTTTGTATTTTCCACACCTAAAACCGAAATCGAAGAAGACTACGAGTCACAGCTATATATTCCTCAGAATATTTCTGCAAAATCATGAGTAAGAAACAAATTTGTTAAAACGATTTAGCTCAATAATAATATCTTTAATTTTCTGGTCAGCCTTAGTCAACGTGAGTTCGGGATCAGAAAAGGGCAGGTAATAAGCTGAAAATAATGACAAATTCAGTCTCGCTTGAGAACAACCACGGGGATTGGATTCATTAAGTAATTCGTTCCAGGTTTCGGCAAAGTGAACTTTTAACAAGTCAGTTTCTCTAAATCTTACCTATAATCAGTTGGATTCAGAAAGGCGATTGCTTACATCCATAGCAAAATCTTCATAGGGTCTTAACGAAACGACATCCACATAAACATACTGCCCCATCTTTTTCATAATGGGTAAATCCAGCAAAATTTGGTCGAGTAGATCGGCAGAAGCAACATTGACGATCGCAATTACGCGACGCATTCCCACGCATTTCCACAAATCTACTATAACTCCTGCCTTTTTAGCGTCCAGTGCAGCCTTAGCCTCTTCTGCCCAGATCGTAAAGAGATCGTGTTGCGACATATTATCCGCATATTCAATTTGAAAATCTAAATGGTATAACATTGCTTATTGCTCCTCAAAAATTGTGGCTCCAATACCGCGACTACCTCTGGTAGTAAGTGCGCGTTTATGTTTGAGTCTGTGGTTCACTTTACCATTTGTAGAGTATTCAATTAAATCCTTTAAAGTAGCAGCAAAAGAACTATTAGATGAGGCAATTGTAGTATTCATATGTTGGGCAAAGAATAGACGTTTAGGGGAATACGAGTTTAGGTTCAGGTAAATGATTCAAGTAAATGTGAGCAGACGATTTCAGCACAATTTCGGAGTAGAGAATTTTTTGAATCTCTAAACTGGGGACTCGATTTGCCAGCGTATGGTAAGCAATGATTTCTCCTTCAAGGCTAAAGTCAGCCTGTGCTACACAGTGGTAATAATCATGAATTGCCAGGAAGGCAAAACCATAAAACGGGTTGGGATAAATCTCGCTGTCGTAACTATCAGCCGACACCCAAAGCTTTTCTTGGGCAATATCCTCACACATTTGGGCAGCCGTCCGATAGCGCATATAGTCAGAAAACATGGGATTAATCGGCAGTTGCTGAAACTCATCCATGAGCCAGTCACAAAGTTCTTGCTGGACTATGTCTGAGATGTCAACAGATTTTCCTTCTAGGTAGAATTTGGCAAGAGTTTCAACTTTGTGCGCATAAAATTTACCTCTAAGCATATTTAATCTGAGTCTTTAAAAAGACTACTTCTGCCAGTAATTATTAGCAGCAGCGATCGTGGCAAACTCTGTCGCCACTGTCTGTCCCACCGCAATTAGCATCATGGCATCATTGCCATAAACCTCTCTTAACTGGTTGCGTTTTTCTTCGTCAGGCTGAGTCAGTTTAATAATCAGCCGTGCCATTTTGACTGCCAGTTGTCGTCCTGCTTCTGGTGTCTCAGTTAGTAGTGAGTTATTGGGAATTAATGTAACTTCGGGTGGCGTTACGGGCGAGTTAGTAGAAGCTGTAAGATTATCCATCTCAAAACCCTCTTTATTAGTGTTTTTTTGAAACTTGAAAAAGTATCTAGATAAGTTATCTACAAATAAGACGAGATAGCATCATTAGTTGTGACAACATAAGCTCGATCGCACAGCGTAGCTTTTATGTAGTTTGACATTTGATAAAACTCTATGTCAGGAGATATTAGGAAAAAATAACGAGAAATGTCTTTCTCTTTAAATAAATGTAAGCCTGCTCGACCGCATCAAATGATGTCATTCTAAATTTTGCTTAATTATTGAGAAACCAGACGTCTTTCTCAACAACTTCACGGTTTGTATGCAGATGATTGGCTGGAAAATCAGGATCGCAGTAGCCAACAGCTAAACCACAAATAATTAATAATTCTGGCGCGATGTTCAACTCGCGACGAATGATTTCAGGATAGCCCGTAAGCGAAACTTCTACGCAGGTGCCGAGTCCACGAGCAGTTAGGCACAACACCAGGGTTTGTAGATACATCCCCACACTCAAAGCATCTGCCATACCTAAATCTTGGTGCATACAGACAATACCGACTATTGGTGCGCCAAAAAATTCATAATTACGCAAAACAGCTAGCTGTCTGTTAACTTTATCGTCACGAGCAATCCCCATCGCTCCATAGACCTGTGCGCCCAGTTCCTGGCGGTAATGCTGGAAGGACCCTGGCAGGGGCGGAATATTGGGTTGTTGCTGCTTGGCTTGGTTTAGCAAAGCTTCTTTCAGACAATCGCGACGGACACCTTCAGCAAAAACCATCCGCCAGGGTTGGATGTTTGAATTCGACGGTGCGTGTTGTGCTAGTGCAAGGGCTTGATCGAGCAAAGTTCGTGGCACAGGCTGGGATAAGAATTTGCGTGTTGAGTGTCGGTCTTTGATAGTTTGGTCGAGATCGAACATATTAAATTAACCTCTATGAAAAATAAGTATCAACTGTATTGTTGTTAACTAAGCTTGTTCGGATGTTACTGCTTGACTCACCAACAATGTAGGATTTCCCCACTTACCACTGAATACAAATTGCTCCAAAGGTTTGCGCTGCCTCGGTATCAAGTCACGTTCCTTGAGAGGATCTAGGAGCGTCATCGGCTCGCCTCGATAGCCGATTGCCAAAGCTGTCCACGCCTCATAACCATCGGGTATGTCAAAGATATCCCGTGCTTTGTCGGGATAGATCCCAATCATTTGATGCACACAAATTCCTCTTGCCGTCGCCTCCACCGAAAGATTGCCAGTAGCAAGTCCAAGGTCGTGAATCGCTGCCCGATTGTCTTTGTTATTGAGAGCAAATTTAAGGCTGGCAATGCCCAAAGCTAAAACTGGGGCGTTCTTTGCCCAGATCTGATTTTCTTCGACAAGACAGGATAAAAGCTGTTGAAAATGGTCGGAGTTTTCTTTAGTTGCGACGATATAGTTCCAAGGTTGCTCATTATAAGAAGACGCTGCCCATCGTGCTGCCTCGAACAACGAACAGAGATCTGCTTCGGAAACTGGACGTTCCTCAAAGGCATAAGGACTCCAGCGTTCTGCAAGAAATTTGTGGATCGGGTAGTCTGTTGACGCTCTTTTTTCAGACATGATTGCTCCTTACCAATTTTTAGATATGAGATCTTTGTAAATTAAGACGAAATAGCTTCATTGGTTGTGACAGATAAACGATTTTTTTGAATCACATTGTCAATTTGCTTCTCAATTGCCCTGGCTAGATCGAGTTTGAAGTGGTTCGATGATCGCTTGCTACTCTAAAGATATTTCCTTGTAAATCTGCTTGAGCTTGTCGGGATTTCTGACACTATAAATTGACTGATACTAAATCCGATTTATAAAGTATGTAAACAACAAGCGTTTTTTAGCCAATGATAGTTAGTCAATTTACGAACTTCATCTTTCATTTCACTGACTACACAACAACGCTCAACTAAAATGTCCTCTATCTCATTGATAGTTTCAAAATATTGATTTACCAGAGGTTCATCTACTAACTGCCATAACCTTTCGGCTGGCTGTAACTCTGGAGAATAAGGAGGTAAAAAATCAATCTTTATTCCCTCTGGAATAATCGCTTTTTTGCTGTGATGCCATCCTGCATTATCTTCTATCAAAAGAATTTTTTTTGATTATTAATTCCAGCATCAATAGCAAACTGTTGATAAACCAGATTCAGCCAATTTGTATTAACTCTGGGAATTAGATACCATAAAGTTTCTCCAGTTTTTGGCTTAACGAACCCATAAACATACAACCATTCGTATCGATGTTGTACTATTGCTTCTGGTCGATGACCAACTTTTGACCAAACCTTTTTTAGTATTGGTTTTAATCCTACTCTATGCTCGTCGAAAAACCACAGTTCTACCTCCACATCTGGATTTTCTTGTTCAAGTTGCTTAAGTTTCAATGGCAAGTTACTTTTGAACATCTCTTGCTCTAATTTATTGGCTTTTTTATGTGTTGGTCTTGGACTTTGCCAAGAGTAACCGCACTTTTTTAAGTAGTCCCATCCTCTCTGATTCCCGACTTTTTCTCTGCCCGTTTCTTTTTCAATCCAGCGAGCTACCTTAGTTCCTGTCCAGATTCCTCCGTCTGGTAACTCTTTGGCGATCGCTTTTGTTAGTTTTTCTAATTGTGGTTGTGATAGTAACCTTTTTTTTCCTCTAACATGATTGCTGGTTTTATTTTGGCAATTTTTGACCCCTTCCTCTCCATAGAGGTTGTACCGACCGAGAATCTTTTGAGCATAAGAATAAGAACATCCCACAGCGAGCGCACTATTTTTAATCGTCCATCCCAAAGATATTTTCGCGATTCAGATGCCATCTTCTCACTTCCACTGAGTTTTGACTCTTCAGATACTTTTCTTTTAGTTCAGAAGAACTAAAATGTTTTGCTAAATAAGCTGTTTTTGGCATTTAACATTTTTAAGTTATTCCTCACTATTTTATACACACTTTGGTAATCGGATTTAGTATAATTTATGGACTTGGGGACTTGGGGACTGGGAGAGGGATTTGCTACGGCGTGGAACATGGTGAGGAAACCTCGCCGTTTCCGCCTCACCTGCGTAGTCGCTCCTCGTCACCTCGTCACCCCGTCACCTGATTCGTATCATTCCTTTTAGGAATTGATATTATTTCTTAGTCAAGTTGGTAAGTACTTCATTTGAACGTTCGACAAAGGCTTTCATTCCCTCGGCATCAAAGGCTTTCTGGGACATTAAAGCCAAATCATAAATATGGTTGCACATTAGCTTGACCATAGGATTAGAATCTTCGCCATCTTGAATAATCGTGCCTTTATTTAGATCCAAGAGGTTTTGAATTAAAGGATGAGCAGTATTGATCATGAGAACATGATCTTCAGGGAATGCCATCATTTTTTCCTGCATCAAGGCAGCCATTTCCTGCATCCGTCGCATAGCTTCAGGCAGCAAGACCATTGCTGGAGGTGTACCTTGAGGATCGTCAGATTTGATAGCTTGAGTTTTGATGTTGACTCTTGGCTTGTTGATTGCTTTTTCAAACAACTCTTTAATCAACTCGCTACGAGTCTTATTGGTAGTTGGATCGACAATTTCTTGTGCTTTGTCGTCTTCTACTAAAGTGTCGTCTAGTTCTGAATCAACACGGGCGAACTTGACCTCAGAATATTCTCGCTCAAGAAAAGGAATAAAATAGTTGGTATCAATAAATGAGTCGAGGAAGAGAACTTCTAAGCCTTGATTTTTATACAGTTCGACATAGGTATTTTGCGTACCAGGATCGCTACAGTAAATAACGCGGTTTTCTTGTTTTTCTTTGTTGCGGTCTAGATACTCTTGTAAAGTAGTGTAGGGTTTTATTGGTGCGGTGTTCTTATCCTCATCAACACTTGACCAAGCATCATCCCCAGCAGACTGCACTTCAACTTTTGGTGCTTCTTCTGGTGCAGGATTTGATGTATCTGCTTGATAGGTAGTGCGGTAGATAATTAGATCCTCTACCTGTTTTTTAAACTTCTCGTCTCTAATTGCGCCGTATTTTACAAACGTGCCTACATCTGACCAAGAGCTAACGTATTTGTTACGATCTTCGTTGTAAAGAGACTTGAGACGATTACCAATTTTCTTACTAATAAAGTCAGCAATACGGCGGACGGTGCGATCGTTAGTTAAAGCACTACGGGAAACGTTGAGAGGAATATCAGGACTATCAATTACACCCTGCAACGGCATTAAAAATTCGGGGATAATCTCCTCACAGTGTTTGCTAACAAATACCTGGTTGCAGAAAAGCTGAATTTGTCCTTTAGAAAAGTCTACGTCGGGTTTAAGTTTGGGAAAATAGAGAATTCCGTTGAGTAAAAAAGGATAGTCTGTATTTAAATGCACCCATAACAAAGGATCTTCTTGGAAAGGATAAAGATAACGATAAAACTCTAGATAATCTTTGTCTGTTAATTCTTGGGGGGATTTTTTCCAAAGTGCCTCCTGCTTATTAATTTGTTCGTTATCTAGAACAATCTTGACAGGCATAAAGTCACAGTAGGTTTTGACTAACTGTTTGACTCTTTGAGGTTCGGCATATTCTAGCTCTTCGTCTTGCAAAGTAAGAGTAATAGTTGTACCGACAGTGGTGCGATCGCTTTGAGTCAGTTCAAACTCTGGTGAACCATCACAAGACCAATGTACCGCAGTTGCGCCTTCTTGATAAGATAGGGTATCGATTTCTACTTTCGCTGCCACCATAAAAGCAGAGTAGAAGCCTAAGCCAAAATGACCAATTAGCTCATTGGAATTTTTTTCATATTTTTTGATAAAGTCTTCAGCACTAGAAAAAGCGACTTGATTGATATATTTTTTGATCTCATCGGCAGTCATGCCAATACCGTTATCAGCGATGGAAAGAGTTTTCTTAGTTTTATCAACTGCCAGTTTGATTTGAGGTTCAGCAATTTCTCCCTGCATTTCACCCGCCAAAGATGCCATCTTTAGTTTCGAGATCGCATCAACAGAGTTAGAAATTAGTTCCCGCAAGAAGATTTCGTGATCGGTATAAAGAGACTTCTTAATAATCGGGAAGATATTCTCGGTATGAATCGTAATGTTGCCTTTTTCAAGTACAGCCATATTTATAGTTACAGTCTCAATCGTAGATTTCCTTCAATATTAATATTGTCCGATCGCTCCAGCTAAAATGTTCCAGGATACCCTACCTCCAACTGTGCGGATTACCCTACCTCTTTTAGAAGGATAAGGGATGAGGAAAAACATAGCGCAATAGTAATTTTAATAAAATGTATAGTAGTCGAAGTTAAGACTATATATAAATAATTATCTCCCATAGTAACTTTTACTTTCTTGTTCAGTTAATTGGTAATCTGTAAAGTGCAATTATTAGTTAAAGATAATGACCAAAGATAATTTAAAGCAAATGGCTTTTCCTCAACTAACGGATAAGCAGCTATCGGCTTTGGCTAAATTTACTACATTAAAAAGTTATCAGGATGGAGAACATTTATTTAAAGCTGGAGACAGTGATTTTAAGTTCTTTGTCATTAAGCAAGGACAGGTAGAGATTGTCGAACGCTCTACAGGAAAGCAAAAGACTGTTACCGTTCATGAAGAGAAAGAGTTTACGGGGGATATCTCGATGTTAACTGGTAGTCCCTCCCCTGTAAGCGCATATGCCATAGGTGATTGCCAAATTTATGAAGTTTCTAACGCCGATCTTAAGCAAATTCTTAAAGAGATTCCTCAACTTGGTGATTGTATCCTCCAAGCCTTTTTGACTCGCAGACAACTGCTAGAATCTTCTGAGTTTGTTGGCTTAAGAATAGTCGGTTCAAAATACGATCGCGATACTTTCAGACTGCGCGATTTTTTGGCAAAAAATAGAGTTCCTTTTACCTGGATCGAGCTAGAGAGCGATCGCGCTGTCGATAAGCTGCTTCAGCAATTTGAGGTAAAAAGAGATAATCTGCCAATTGTTTTATTCGGTAATAGTTCAGTCCTTAGAAATCCTGACAATGTTAAACTAGCTGAAGTTTTGGGAATTAAAAAATCTTTGGAAGATGTCGTCTACGATTTGGCGATTATTGGTGCAGGACCAGGAGGCTTGGCAGGAGCGGTTTATGGTGCATCCGAAGGACTAAAAACGGTAGTGCTAGAAAAAAATACGCCAGGAGGACAAGCTGGCTGTAGTTCTAAAATTGAAAACTATATGGGTTTTCCTCTAGGACTTTCAGGGACAGATTTAGCTAACCGCGCTTCGATACAGGCAGAAAAGTTTGGGGCGCAGATTACCAATCCAGCAGAAGTAATCGGTATAGAATCAGACAAAGGATATAAAATTATTAAGCTTGCCGACGAACAAGAAGTAACTGCTCGTTGTGTCTTGATTGCCACAGGGGTTAATTATCGACGTTTACCAGTAGATAGATGCGAAGAATTTGAAGACAGCGGGGTTTATTATAGTGCCACGGCTGTAGAAGCCGAATTGTGTCGCGATCGCACGGTGGTAATTGTTGGCGGTGGTAATTCGGCTGGACAGGCTGCTATTTTTCTGTCTCAATATGCTAAGAAAGTTTTGTTATTGATTCGGGGTGATAATCTCAGTGATAGTATGTCGGCATACTTGAGCGATCGCCTTGAACAAAGTAATGAAATTGAGCTTCTAACTCATAGCGAAGTCACAAAAATGATGGGGGATGATTGCTTGGAAGTAGTAGAAATTACTAACAATCAAACTCAAGAAACACGAGAGGTTAATGTTTCAGGAGTATTTATCTTTATTGGTGCGACCCCTTGTACTGATTGGCTACCCAAAAATATTGCTACCGATGAAAAAGGATTTATCAAAACAGGAATGCAGCTAAGTGATGAAGAAAAGCGATCGCATAATCGTCAACCTTTTTTACTAGAAACTTCTCAACCAAGAATTTTTGCAGCGGGGGACGTGCGTTTTGATTCTATCAAGCGAGTAGCTTCGGCGGTCGGGGAAGGCTCGATGACGGTAAAGTTCGTACATCAGTTCTTGTCAATCTAAACATTTATTTATTATTTATAACAGTGCTGCCTTGGTGGCGATCGACTACTAAGCAGGATCAAAGCTGTTTTTAAGCGATATCAGTTCTTTTTTGACAACTGATCACTGCTTACTCAGCAATGCCCGTTACTTTTCAACATTGTCAAAGTTTTTTCTGGCAATTTCCACTTGCTGAAAATTATCTATTGACCAATTGCAGAGAGTTTTTGCGACTTCGCTAAGGGATTTGCCAAGAGAAGTCAATGAATATTCAACCATTGGTGGCACAACAGGATAGACTTGGCGATGCACTAATCCATTACGTTCTAAATCTCTTAATGTGCGAGTCAGCATTCGCTGTGAGATATCTCCAATCTCCCTCTGAATTTCTCCGTAACGCTTTGTACCGTAAGAAAGAACATATAGCACTGCAACAACCCATTTATCTGTAATCAAATTGAGAGCTTGACGTAAATAGGGATGTGAATCTAAAACATTATTTGGTTTTTCGTTGGTCATGGATTCAAGGTTACACACATTTTTGTACGTATAGCATCTTTTTGTACCTACTTGTTTTTTTAGATGTAAGTAGTCAATAATCAAATCGCGCTCAGAAATATACTTTAACAACAAAGAAAAACCAAAATGGACAATATTTATTACGACCGATTGACCAAAGACAACTGCGCCATGTTAATGATCGATCACCAGACAGGAACGATGCTGGGCGTTCAAGATATCAAACTGTCTGAGTTTCGCAGCAACGTATTGGCATTAGCCAAAACGGCAAAGATGCACGACTTGCCAACCGTTCTTACAGCAAGCTATGCAGAAGGTCCTAACGGTCCGCTTATGGAAGAGTTGACCGAAATGTTTCCTGATACACCTACTATCTATCGTCCTGGTCCGATCAGTGCTTGGGATGACCCAAACTTTGTTCAAGCTGTTGAAGCCACTGGTCGTCAAAAACTCATCATGTCAGGTGTTACTACTGATGTTTGCCTCATGTTTCCAGCACTACAAGCTAAAGCAGCAGGCTATGACGTATACGCAGTATATGACTGTTCGGGATGCTGGGATCAGATGTCGGAAATGATGTCTTGTATGCGAATGGTACAGGCTGGAATTAAGGTAGTAAACTGGCCATCAATCACGGCCGACTTACAGGCAGACTGGCGACGACCCACCGCCCAAGGAACACTAGATGTATTCCATCAGCATCTTCCCTTTTATGACTTCCTCTCTAATAACCAAAACGCAGTTAAAAATGGTATTCCTGGTTTAACAAAGTAATAAAGCTAGCAACGACGACTATTAAAACAGTGTTGCCATAATATTGATTACCGTACACTAACCTTTAGTCTTGCATTGCTTCTAAAGCAGCATTGGTTTTTCGTTGGTCATGGCTTCAAGGTTAATACACACATTTTTGTATGTATAGCATTTTTTTGTGCCTACTTGTATTTTCGTATGCAAGTAATTGATAATCAAAACATCAAATTATTACAAAGCGCAAAACTCTTTGGAGGCAGAAATGAACGGTATCTTCACATCTGAAAACTCAGCATTATTGTTAATCGATCACCAGATTGGAACAATGAAGCTGATCCATAATATTTCGCAAGAAGTGGTGAAAAAAAATACTTTAGCTCTGGCAAAGACAGCGAAAATTCTCAATATCCCTGTAATTCTTACCAGTAGTCAAGAGGAAAATATTCAAGGTTCGCTCTTTCGAGAACTAGCAGAAGTTTTACCGAAAGCTTATGAAGCTCGTATCAAAAGAGCAGGCATTGTTAACGCTTGGAATGATACAAATTTTAAAGCAGCGGTTGAAGCCACTGAACGAAAAAACTTAATTATGGCAGGAGTGACCACCGATATCTGTCTTGTTTTTCCTGCAATTAGCGCACGTCAAGAAGGCTATCAAGTTCAAGCTGTGATGGATGCTTCGGGTTCACCCTATGAGGTTTCCGAAGAAATGTCAAGACGACGAATGGAGCGCGAAGGAGTAGTCTTAACAGCAACCAATACGATGATGGCAGAACTAGCACAAGATTGGAGCCGACCAGAAGGCGCACAATTACTTCAAGTTATGTTCCAAGATGTGTTGCCCCAAATTGCTTAAAATTAAAATTCATATATAAGCTAGAAATATGAGCGATCGCGTTGAAGCCAACAAAATTATCGAAGACTCAGGAAATTCTCTACGGATGCAGCTTTACGTCGTAGTTTCTACGGCAAAAAACTTAGAATCCGTCAAACAAAATTTGTTAGAGCATCGAGCCTACTTAAAAGAATTAGAAGATAGAAATGTTTTGTTTGGAGCAGGACCACTTTGGACAAATGACGGTCAATATTTTGAAGGAGATGGCTTGTTGATCTACCGAGCCAATTCTGTTGAAGAAGCTCAAAAAACTGCACAAGCAGATCCGATGCATATTAGTGGCGCTCGTACCTTCACTATCCGCCCTTGGCTTCTCAATGACGGCAAAATCACTGTTCAAGTCACACTATCAGAGCCTCAACGCTCCTTAATCTAATTTTAAAGATATGGAATAGAGTTTTTAAATTAATGTTGATTTAAAAATTATCAAAATCAGGAGTAATTACTTAATGAATACCAATGCGATCGCCCAATTTCCCGCTTATTACGAACAGCTTACCCCAGATAATTGCTCCATGCTGTTAATCGATCATCAGGCGGGACTATTTTTGGGAGTAAAAAGCATCGATCAACAAATCTTGAAAAATAATGTAATTGGTTTGGCTAAAACAGCTAGGGTATTTGACTTCCCTACCGTGTTGTTTACAAGTTCGGCGCAAGGTCCTAATGGACCAACGATTCCCGAAATTAAAGAACTATTTCCCGACCATAAAATTCACGACCGCTCCCCAATTAATCTTTGGAACGATCCTGAATGTCTTCAGGCTGTCAAAGATACCAATCGTAAAAAGCTAATCATGGCAGCTATTACCACCGATGTTTGTTTGGCTTTTCCTGCCCTAGCAGCAATTAAAGCAGGGTATGACGTTTATGCCGTCATTGATGCTTCTGGAACATGGACTGCTCAAGCTGAACTAGCTACCGTTATGCGCTTAACTCAGGCTGGAGTAATTATGACTAACTGGATTGCTGTAGCAGCGGAATTAAAACACGACGAAAATCGTGATACCTCTGCTGGAATGAATAAGGCTTTTGGCGAACATATGGGACTTTATGACTTTTTGGGAGATATTGCGGCGACACGGTAGTTAAATTAAAAATGTTGAATAATGACAAGTTTAATTCTCTGTTTAGTCGATACCTTGGTTTACTTAGATGAGCCAGTATTGCTGTCAGAAAATATCCAGCAAATCCTTTTAAAACATATATTTGCTTTTTTGAAGAAAGTTGAATACTAAATAGAAAATAACCAAACATGGCAAAAATTCTAATTGTTTACACTACCAGCATCGGTAATACGCAAAAAATGGCACAAGCGGTTGCTGATGGTGCAAAATCTGTAGAAGTAGAAGTTATTCTAAAATCCTCTGATGAAGCAACAATTGAAGACGTAAAAGCTGGCGATGCTTTAATTCTTGGTTCTCCTATCCGCCATCGCACCGCCGATGCACGGATTAAAAAGTTTATTGAAGATACCTTAGAAAAACTTTGGTTGACTGATGAAGTAGTAGGCAAAGTAGGTGGTGTGTTTAGCGTTGGTGGTGGTTATGGCAATATGGGTGCGGGTTGTGAGCTAGCACAATTAGGAATGTTATCGGCAATGGCAGCCTGTGGCATGATTTTGGTTACTCTGCCCAAAACTACTCCAGGTTTTGATGTAGCTGGAATGCACTGGGGACCTAACGGGCGTTCTGGAGATAAGGTAATGAAGCCTGTAGGTGTGACTATAGAAATGTTAGAGGCTGGCTATCATCACGGGGCGAATATTGCCAGGGTGACTAAGGAACTTGCTGGCAAAAAACTCATGGCAACAGGAAATGTCGCACCACCCCCAGAAGTGGTAAAGATGTTCACTCAAAATTAATTAAATCACTAACTATGTCAGATTCAACCCAACAAAATGAGATCGATAATTTTCGCCATAGCTATACTGAAATGTTTGGCGAAGTTCCACCTTTACCCAAAGCTAAATTTGAATTTAGTTCGGATGTCGATCCAGAAGCTTTACTTTTAGTCGAAAAACTTCGCGCTCACGCCTTTTATAACGATGTTTTCGACCTGAAAACTACTCAGCTAATGTTGTTTGCCATGCTTTTAATAGAAGGTTCTGGAGCAGCTAAATTTCATGCTTTAGCTGCTCGTCAAGCAGGAGCGACGTGGGAAGAATTGCACAAAGTCATGGAGTTAGCTACAGCGATATCGGCATTAGAACCAGCTAACAAAGGCGGTGCTTTACTTAACGAGCTGAGAAAAAACGAGCTAGACAAAAAATAGTTGTCAACTTTAATATGGTTGGTAATTTTGAAAACTAGCCAAAGAAGATTATTTTTTTTACAACTATCAAACTAATTAAAAATTATGACTCAATGTACTCATACCAGCCAGATTCAACAAGTTACTCCTAGTGCTGAAGGATGCGAAGAGTGTCTGAAGTTGGGTGATTCCTGGGTGCATCTACGGATGTGCCTAATCTGCGGTCATGTAGGATGCTGTAATTCCTCTAAAAATAAACACGCTCAGAAACATTTTGATACGACAAAACATCCTATCGTAGAATCTTTTGAACCAAATGAAGATTGGCGTTGGTGTTACATCGACCAAATTTATATTGATTAGTTGGTGTGTAATATTAGTATTTCACAAAGAGATCGTCAGCCAGCTTTTTTTTACTTCTTTAGTGATTTATTTTTAATAAAGGTTATGTGCTGGCTTAAACTGTTCCCATAGCTTAAATTCTTTTAGTTGAATCTGTGAAGAATGTAAAACCTAGCGACTAGGATATTAACTGCTGTTTAATAAAAAAATTTAATATGAAATATAAAGTTATTTATGATGGTAAATGTAACTTCTGTAGCACTTTTACAGAGCTTCTACAGCAATACGATCGCGGGAAGCTTTTCGACTATATTCCCATGCAGGATGAATCGGCTTTGGCAAAATTTGGCATTGTGCCTACAGATTGCGAAGCAGGTATGATTTTAATTGATGGTAATCAGCCAGCTAAAAGATGGCAGGGTAGTGAAGCAGCCGAAGAAATTACCCGCTTGCTACCCTTGGGCGAGTTATTTATTGCAGCCTATCGAGCTATTCCAGGCATGAAATGGCTTGGCGATCGCAGTTATGAGCAAATACGCGACCATCGCTATGAGTGGTTTGGTGAGCGAAAAAATTGATGATTAAGAATTAAAGCAAGATTTAAGTAGTGTACTCAGCGTTAATTTCGACATATTTATAGGTTAAGTCGCAGCCCCAAGCGGTGCTTTTTCCTGTACCTACGCCGATATTTACTAAAATCAATACCGTATCTGTTTTTAAATATTCTCCTGCTGCTGCTTGCTTGAGATAGTCACTTGCTGCACTGCGGTCAAAGTCTTGGGGTTGACCATTTTTCATCAACACGATGTCTCCCAGCTTAATATTTAACTCGTCTTGATGAAACTTGACCCCTGCTCTACCTGCTGCTGCTGCAATCCTTCCCCAGTTAGGATCGCGCCCAAAAACTGCTGACTTGACTAAAGATGAGCCAGCAATAGTTTTGGCTACTTGAGAAGCAGCGAGATCGTCTGCTGCTCCTGATACCTGTACTTCAATCAGGCAGGTTGCTCCTTCGCCATCACGAGCCACTGCTTTAGCCAAATATTGACAAACTTCAGTGAGCATTGCCTCTAACTTTTTGGCGTTGGCACTATCACTAGTAATAGCGGTAGTGCGAGACTGTCCATTAGCTAAAGCAAGCACGCAATCATTAGTACTAGTGTCGCCATCTACGGTAATCTGATTGAAGCTTTTATCTACGGCTCGTTTTAGCATTTCGTGCCACAAACCAGTAGACACCGCAGCATCACAGGTAACAAATCCGAGCATAGTTGCCATATTAGGAGCAATCATGCCTGAACCTTTAGCAATTCCGCCAATGCGTACAGGACGACCCTCAATAATAGCTTCTAGGGCAATTTCTTTGATAACTAAATCAGTGGTAACGATCGCCCTGGCAGCATCAGCACCACCTTCAACGGTAGCTGCACTAACTACCTGGGGAATTCCTCGTCGCAGCGCATCCATTTTTATTCTCTGTCCGATTACTCCTGTAGAGGCAAGGAGTACAGCATCCCCAGAAATATTTAGTGCTTCGCCTAGCAATTTGGCAGTCTCAACTGCATCATTCCAACCAGGTTCTCCTGTAGCAGCGTTAGCCTGTCCTGCATTACATAGAATAGCTCTAGCACTTGCCTTAGTCTGAAGACGCTGACGACAATAATCCACACAGGCAGCCCGTACTTGCGAAGTGGTAAACACGCCTGCGGCGATCGCATCTGTCTCTGATAAGATCAAAGCCAAGTCTTTTGCTCCACTAGATTTCAATCCCGCAACAACTCCTGCTGCCCTAAATCCTTTTGGTGCAGTGATTCCACCTTTGACTACCTGCCAGTCTACCATTTATTTCTCATTAGTTAAAGGTCAGTTTAAAGCTGATTATAGCAAGACGAAGACCCTTTAATTCAATCTAAGTTATATAGTTGCGAATCAATTTTAGCTAACCTCTTTTTCGGTTGCTGAATCACTAGCTATCTAATACCGAATAAATTCTCCTTGCTTACCATATAGAAACCATGTGATATTTTCACTAGTCAAATAAGAGAGTAAAACCGACAGTTTAAATATTTATCGCGATCGCTTTTCGATCTAGTTTGTAATGGTACGGTGTAAAGAATGAAACCATTTACTGCTAAAGAAGCGAGAGATAATCTTTATCGTTTAATTTAATTAAGAAATAGCCAAAAGCTATCAACTGTAATTACGATTACGATCAAAGGAAAGTGGAACATGGGTCATCATTATGAATAGATATTTAGCGATCAAGATACTTGAGAAAAGCGATAATTTTACTTAGTTAGTAAAAGATATAAATAAATTTACGTCGTTAATTTCTCGGTTGAATTAGCCGCTCTAGTTATTTTTACGCGCTTATATATATCTAATTATTAAAGACGAATATAAATTTGAGTCAATATCAAACAACCAATTTTAACAATCTACTCTACATATAGTGTAGATCGATGGCGATTATAGACTTTTATACTATTTATAATTTTTCTTCATCAATTCTTTATAAAATTGCGGACAACAACTAGAAACTTATCAAGAATATAAAGGGAAGAATAAGTTTATTAAAACTGTTTTATATTCTTTCTTTATTATGTCTAAGTTTTTAGTAGCCCAATATCATCAAGAAGTAGAAAAACTAATTCAGTATGGTGGAACAATCAAAGAAACTGCAATTAGGTCGGCTTTTCAAAATTTACTCAATGAATATTGTAAGCCTAAAGACTATTTATTGATTCCCGAATTAGATTATAAAACTAAAGCAGGTAAAACGGTTCGTCCCGATGGCACTGTAAAAGATGCAATTAGGCTTGATTATGGTTATTGGTAAGCAAAAGATAAATATGACAATCTTGATGAAGAGATAGAAAAAAAGTTTGCTAAAGGATATCCAGATCAAAATATTCTTTTTGAAGATTCACTAACTGCTGTTTTAATTCAGCATGGAGATGAAACTGGACGTATTGACATGAAAGATACGACTGGTTTAGATGGTTTGATCAGTGAATTTGTTAATTATGTTCCTCCAGAAGTAACTAATTTTCGTCAAGCAATTAAGTCTTTTAGAGAAGATATACCTAAGATTTTAATTGAGCTAAGAGATTTAATTGAAAAGCAAACAGAAACAAATAAACAGTTTAGCGATTCTAAGGATAAGTTTTTAGCTATTTGCCGACAGTCGATTAATCCTGAAGTTAGTTTTCTTGATGTGCGAGAAATGATTATTCAGCACATTTTAACAGAAGATATATTTATTAGCATTTTTAATGAAACGCAATTTCATCGAGAAAATAATATAGCAAGGGAACTACATTTAGTAGTCAACACTTTTTTCACTGGCAATGTTAAAAGAAATACTTTCTCTAAAATCAACAGTTATTACGAAGTAATTAAACGTACCGCTGCTAATATTGCCAATCATCACGAAAAACAAAAGTTCCTAAAAGCTATATACGAAGATGAGGCAATTACCAAGCTAGAAATATTCCATTACACCTACGCTGTCTTACACAACCCTGCATATAGAGAAAAATACGAACTTAACCTAAAACGAGAATTTCCTCGTATTCCTTTTTACGATAACTTTCGTCAATGGGCAGATTGGGGAAGACAGCTAATGGATTTACATATCAATTACGAAACTATTGAACCTTATGCACTAAAGCGTATTGATATTCCCTCAGTAAGTAAAACATCGCCCAAAGTAAAGCTGAAGGCAGATCGAGACAAGGGAATTATTACTCTTGATGCGGATACTAGTTTGCATAATGTTCCCTGTGAAGCTTGGGAATACAAACTCGGCAACCGTAGCGCGCTTGAATGGATTTTAGATCAATATAAAGAAAAAAAACCCAAAGATAAAACTATTGCCGAGAAGTTTAATACCTATCGTTTTGCTGATTATAAAGAACAAGTAATCGATCTGCTTCAGCGTGTTTGTACAGTCAGCGTAGAGACAATGAAAATTATCAAGCAAATGAAGTAGCTGAAAGAACTAAGGCTGTTTAAATAGGCATTCAGTTAAATTGTTAGCCTTCTGTAAAAATTGGCGATCAAAAGTATACAACTTTACCCAAAATGCGATCGCCAATAAATTTGGAGTAACAATATCTAATCTTCTTTATCGCCTGAAATCTTTAGGTTGGATTATAAAAAACGATAATTCAAAGCGAATTTATTTAGGTAAAATTACGAATCAATAATTAGGTAAGCATTAGTTAAGTTAACGGTTAAGACAATATTATGCTATCGATAATTTTTATATTTTAGAGCTTTAGTCAAAAATGTTACAAAGATATATTTTTTATCATAAAACATACTACAATAGATAATATATTGATAAATATTCATACTTAAACTTAAATTAAACAGTTGTTAAATAAGCTTGGTTAATTGTTAAATAACTAATTGCTTGTTCTTAATTTAACTGTGCAATTCTAATAGGTGAAAGAGCAAAAACATGGAAATAACACAATCAAATTATTTCCATGTTTTTGTTTGCAAATTTTAGGAATTTATAATTCACCTAACTAGAAGAACACAACATGGCTAACAAACTGGCTGGCTTTGCCACTTTGCCAGCAGATACTTTCGCTGAGGGCAGTCCCGCGGGGGGCAATGATGGCGAAGGTAATCCTATAGATGCCAATGGACGTACTGGTCCTTTTGAAGGACAACCTATACAAGGTTTTAGTGGCGTACAGTTTGCCCCTGGAAACACAGGGGCATTTTGGTTTTTATCTGATAATGGCTTTGGTAGCCAAGAAAACAGCCAAGATTATCTATTACGCATCTATCAAGCAGATCCAAATTTTGCAGGATTAGAAAATGGTGACGGCAGTATTGAAATAGAAGACTTTATTCAACTATCAGATCCTGACAAGCTTATTGATTTTGATATCGTTAATCAAGATAGTAAAGAGCGTTTACTTACAGGGGGAGACTTGGATGTTGAGTCCTTTGTAATTGATGATAACGGTGATATATGGGTAGGTGATGAATTTGGTCCCTACTTATTGCACTTTGATTCAGAGGGCAAGTTACTCGAAGCACCTGTTCCGACTCCTAACATTACTAATTTAAATACTCTGAATGGTCAAGACCCATTAGTTATTGGGCATCGCGGCGCAAGTGGGGTGTTACCAGAGCATACCTTAGAAGCTTACCGTGTGGCGATCGCTCAAGGGGCAGATTTTATCGAACCAGACTTAGTATCTACTAAAGATGGGGTTTTAATAGATCGTCATGAACCAATATTAGACGACACTACCAACGTCGCCGAAGTCTTTGGTGAAGACAAAATGTCTACTAAAATCCTTGATGGCGAAGAGGTGACAGCGTATTTTGCTGAGGACTTTACTTTAGAGGAGATTAAACAGATACGGGCAGTACAGCCCCAAGAATTTCGCGATCAAAGTTTTAATGGCGCGTTTGAAATCCCCACCTTGGAAGAGGTCATTCAACTAGTTCAAGAGACGGAAGCCGAAACAGGAGTAAAGGTGGGTATTTATCCCGAAACAAAGCATCCATCCTTTTTTGATGAGCAGGGTTTATCTTTAGAAGAACCTTTGATTAAGACTTTACAGGATAGTGGTTTTACCGATCCAGACCGTATCTTTATCCAGTCTTTTGAGGTTAGTAATTTAATTGAGCTTAACGCAACTTTAACTGAACTTGGTCTAGAAGATATTCCCCTAGTACAGTTGTTTGGTGACACTGAGGACGATGACATCAACGAAGGTGGTGGTGGTTTTTCTGTCCCTTACGATTTTGTTGCTAACTTTAGTCAAGAGGAATTTACTCAAGAAGACGCTGTGGCTGCTTATGGCGAGGAATTACTTACCGCTTTAGGCATCCTTGGCGAGGACGGCAGCTATAAACCTGAAGTCGCTCAATCAATTACCTATGGTGATTTTGCCAACCCAGAAGTAATTGAAATCATCAGTAGCTACGCTGATGGTTTAGGGCCTTGGAAAAACAATATCTTGTTGCGAGAGGATTTAGACAAACCCGTAGATGGTAATGGCGATGGCAAAGCCGAAATTACCACTCAGCTAACGGGGGAAGTTTTTCCTCTGGTTGACTATGCCCACGATGCAGGCTTGCAGGTTCATCCTTACACCCTTCGGAATGAAGAGCAATTTTTAACTCTCGATGCCGAGGGTAATTCTCAAACCCCCGAAGAAGAGTTTAAACAACTCATTGATGTAGGCGTAGATGGCTTTTTTACTGACTTTCCTGCAACAGGAGTAGCGGTAGTAGATTCTGTCACTGGCGAGTTTGTCCAGTCTCCTCAAAATCCCAGTTTAGGTAATGGAATACCCAATTTGGAACGTTCCAAAGGTTTTGAAGGTATGGCTTTTAGTCCAGACCGCAAAACTCTTTATCCCCTTTTAGAAGGGACAGTAGATGGCGATCCTGAGAATGCCTTACGCATCTATGAATTTGATGTTGCGTCTGCTTCTTATAACGGCTTGGTTGGTTACTATCCCACCACCGACGGTAATCCTATTGGTGACTTTACTCCTATCAATGACCATGAGTTTCTCGTTATCGAACGGGATAACAACCAGGGAGAAGAAGCCAAATTCAAAAAAATCTTCAAAATCGATATTTCTCAGGTAGATGAGAACGGTTTTGTAGCTAAAGAAGAAGTTGTTGACCTATTAAACATTGAAGATCCTAACGATTTAAACAGTGACGGCAACACTACCTTCGATTTTCCCTTTGAAACTATTGAAAACATAGTAGTCGCTGACGAAAATACCATCTTGGTTGCTAACGATAATAACTATCCTTTTTCCCAGGGAAGAGAAGGAGATATCGACAACAACGAAGTAATCGCCATCAATTTAGACACCCCATTAAATTTAGATCCAAATCTAGGAGGAAATATTATGAACCCCACACCTATCGAAAATACTGGAATTACAGAACAACCTGCACAAATGATAGGTTTGAACGGCTATGAAGTAGATCCAATATTTACCATTGGTGAAGAATTTGACGGTTATGCACCTCCAGGCGATCTTGATGGCTTGGGTGCATTTGCCCTAGATGACGATACGGTGAGAATAGTAGCTAACCACGAACTTAGTGAGGAAGGTTACGCTTACACTTTAGCTAATGGTACAGAATTGACTGGCGGACGGGTTAGCTTTTTTGACCTCAACAAAGAAACTCTACAACTTGAAGATGCGGGCTTGGCTTACGACAAGATTATTAACCGCAATGGCGAAGAGGTAGACGAAGTTACAGACCTAGAATACGAGGGTCTTAATCGCCTTTGTTCGGCACACTATATCGAGGCAAATCAATTTGGTGAAGGTCGCGGTTTAACAGATAGTTTGTTCTTTACTGGAGAAGAAAATGCTGGCGGTACCGAATTTATCCTCGATCCTGCTACTAATACCCTTCAGGCTGCGCCTTGGATGGGTCGCGCTGCTTGGGAAAATGTGACTGAATTGGATACTGGTACTACGAATCAAGTTGCTTTTTTGGTAGGAGATGACCGAGAAGCTGCCCCTTTAACAATGTATGTCGGGGAAAAAGATACCTGTGAAAATGCGGGTTTGCTCGAAAGCAATGGTTTAGTCGGTGGGAAACTCTATACTTGGGTTCCCGATGGCGACCTTGCCGATACTCTTACTTTTACCAATGAAGACGGAGAAGAAGTAGACGATGATAACGCCCCCGACCCTGCTGGATTTAATGGTACGGGTAGCAGTCAAGCTGGTAGCTGGGTAGAACTCGATTACTATCGTCCTGACTTGGCTAGTTCGGCAGTAGATACTAATGATGATGGCGAGATCCAAGATGAGCTTGGTTATGACGAACAAGGGTTTGCAACTCAAGCACAGCAAGATCAAATGTCTATTGATGCGGGTGGTTTCCAATTTTCTCGTCCTGAAGATGTAGCGACTAACCCAGAAAATGGCACTCAAGCGGTGTTAAACTCTACTGGTCGTGGCGATCGCTTTGCAGAGGATAACTTTGGAACTACCTACAAAATAAGTACGGAGTTTGACGAATCTGGCGATCCTTTGACTGGACAAATTGACATTCTCTATGATGGAGACGATGCGGGGAATGGTCAATTTGAGGGTTCTGACTTCGGTTTACGTAGTCCTGATAATACAGATTGGGCAGATGATGGTTATATTTATCTTCAAGAAGATCGAGCTACGGCTGAAGATGAAGACTTTGGTGGGACTTCTGGGGAAGAAGCTTCAATTTGGAAGTTAGATCCTGAAAGTGGTGAATTAACTCGTGTTGCTCAAATGGATCGTTCGGCATTAGCTGAAGGACAAACTGACCCCGAACCAGATGATATTGGTAACTGGGAATCTTCGGGAATTCTCGATGTTTCTGAGTTGTTTGATGAAGCACCTGGGACGCGCTTTATCTTTGATGTTCAGGCTCACAGTGTCGAAGATGGTATTATCGCCGAGGCTGATTTAGTTGAGGGTGGTCAATTAAATTTCTTGACTACGGATGCCCCCGAAACAAGTAAGGTTGAAGAAATTCCTACTACCGTAGTTGGTACTGTAAAAGACGATCTTTTAGAGGTAGAAGGAGGTAACACTATCACTGGTAGTTTAGGTGCAGATCAATTTTGGATTGCCAATGATCCTGAATTTCCTAGTACTATTACTGACTTTACTAGTGGTGAAGATGTAATTGGTATTTCTAGTTTGGGTATTGGTTACGACGACCTCAATATTACTCAAACCGATGCTGGGGCATTGATTTCTGTCAATGGTCATAACCTAGCAATTGTGGCTGACACTCCTGCCGATTTTCTGGCTAGTGAAGATAATTTTGCTTTTGCTTAAATTAAATTAAGACATATTGCTGAAAAAAGCGATCGCTTTGTTAGGAGAGCGATCGCTTTTTATTATCTAACCTAAGTTCGGAATAAGCCGAAACCCTTATGGTAAAAGTATTTTAAAAATAGTATTCGGCGCACTTTTTTGCCCTAGAGCTTCTGGAAAAAAACCTAAAAAGCTTATGGCTTAGAGCTTATAGCTACTTCCGCCGACTTGTTTTCCTAACCCGAACTCAGGTTATCTATCATTTACGTTGGTGAAATGTTTTCCTTCTGAATATCTTCTGCTAGACCTAATTTCAATCTGCTTGCGCTCTCGCATGAACAGAAACAACGGAAATCCAAAACCAAAGGACACTAAGAAGATAGCGGCAATGTAAAGACCCCACAACTTCATTTTTAGCCGTCGTCCTTCGGTCACGATTAGCACAATTGCACACAAGGCTGCAATAGTTACATCTATTCCAATAAAACTGGAGGCGGAATTAGCATAAACTTGTTCGATAAATAAAGCAATATCGAAGTTAAGAAAGTTAGCTAGGGTCAATTCTCCTTTGGTGGTAATAGTGAACTGCACTAAATAATAATTTGTCAAGACGAAGCCGATGGCTGTCAGGGCAGCATAAATAGCTTGTCGAATGCGATTTTGGAGCATCAAAGTTTAAGTTTACAAAGCATTCCTGGGTGCTTTTACACTATCACTAAAAATCAATAAATTGGCTACTGCCAGCATTACTGTAATACATACTCTTTTTCGAGCATTGTTTTTCAGCTATAACGCAGCAAATCGATCGCTTGCCCTAATTAGAGCATCTTTAATTCCAGGCTCGGATACAGAATGTCCTGCATCGGCAATAACAACAAATTCTGCTTCTGGCCAAACCTGATGAAGTTCCCAAGCGGTAATCATGGGACAGACTACATCATATCTGCCCTGAACAATGACCCCTGGTAAATGGCGGATGCGATCGACGTTATCTAATAACTGATTTTCACTCTTGAGAAAGCCTTTGTTAACAAAATAATGACATTCAATGCGAGCAAAAGCCTCGGCAAATTCTGCCCTGCCAAAACTAACTTTGCTGGCTTGAGAAGGAATTAATTTGCTGGTGCTAGCCTCCCAAACAGACCAAGCACGGGCTGCCTCTAGACGGATTTGGGCATTTTCACTGGTTAACCTTTTGTAAAAAGCAGATAATAAATCATCTCTTTCTGCGGTCGGAATAGGCTTAATATACTCCTGCCAAGCGTCAGGATAGATATTACTCGCACCCTCTTGGTAAAACCAGCGAATTTCTGATGGGCGTAACATAAATACGCCCCGCAGGATTAGACCTTTACAGCTATCTGGATGAGTTTGGCTATACGCCAAAGCTAATGTACTGCCCCAACTACCACCAAATACTACCCACCGATCTATATTTAGATGCTGTCTAAGCTTTTCAATATCGCTGACCAAATCCCAGGTAGTGTTTTCGCGTAATTCTGCATAGGGAGTGCTTTGCCCACATCCTCTTTGAGCGAAGATAACAATACGCCATTGCTGAGGATCAAAATATTGCCGATACATAGGGGCAATTCCTCCACCAGGACCACCATGAAGAAATATTACTGGTTTGCCTTGGGGATTACCAGATTCTTCGTAGTGAACTGTATGTAGCCCAGAGACTTTTAATTTGCCCTGATTGTAGGGTTCGATCGGTGGATATAAATCTTTCATTGGTTAATTATTAATTGTAGGTTATTAGCTTAATAGAGCGATCGCTACTATAACGATAATGCCCGTATCTCAAGCCCAGGCAATATTTCTCTTAATAAACCTAAAAATAGATTCATGTTTCAACTCATCAACGTCGATTAATTTGCTAACCTGTGGGAACTATAAGAATAAATACATAATTTAGTTGGAACGGGGAAATACCACCTAATATTAATGTTTTCCTGATAGTAATATGAGCGATCGCAAATTAAGATCTATAGTAGGTTGTCTTCTAGGAACTACAGCGGCAAACGCTTTAGGTCTACCCTATAAAGGATTATCTAGAAATCGTATTTATAAATTCTATGCACCCATTAGAGGACATCGTTTAATTTTAAACAAAGGCATGATCTCTATGGGAACAGAGCATAGCTGTATGGTGGCACAATCTCTGATCGTTTCAGGGGGAGATGTGAACAAATTTTCTCAGTGTTTAGCCTGGCGTTTAAGGTTTTGGCTCTTAGGATTTCCCACGGTTATTGATGGGACTAGCTGTAAATCTATTTTAAAATTACTGTTTGGTTTTACTCCCCAAACTAGCGGTGTAAATTCAGCAGGTAATAGTGCTGCTTTGAGAAGTGGGATTATTGGGGTTTGTTATGGAGATCGTCCCAAAAAACTGTTAGCTTTGGTTAAAGCTTCTACTGTTATTACCCATAGTAGTCCTCAAGCAGAATTAGGTGCGATCGCTATTGCTGTTGCAGCTTATTTAGCTTCTTGCCAATCTTTTGTGACACCAAAAGATTATCATCAAACCTTACAAAAAATCTTAGTAGACTCCAACATCGAATCTGCCGACTCAGAAACCAAAGCATTTCTGAGCCTGATTAAAGAAGCCTGTATTAGTGCTGAACACAAAGAAGCAGGTGTTACTTTGGCAACAAAATTGGCGAACAACAAGGGTATCAGCAATCGTATATACGACACCGTATCAGTAGTAATTCAGATTTGGCTGAGAAATCAGAATCGTTATTCAGAAAGTATTAAAGAAATAATTTACCTAGGAGGAGACACCGACACTACTGCTGCTATTTTAGGAGGAATTATTGGCGCATCCGTGGGTAGGGGAGAAATACCCCGAAAATGGCTGAATGACATTTTAGACTTTCCTCGCAGCGTCAACTGGATTATTTCAGTTGGGGAACGGTTATCTAGAAGCATATCTGAAAATGAATCACAGCCACCATTACCTTTGTCTATATATTTGATTCCTCTACGCAATATAGTATTTTTGCTAACTATTTTGTTTCATGGTTTTTATCGTCTCTTACCACCCTACTAAAAATCAGTAAAAAATTTTTACCCCAGCTATAGTCATTTTAAATAGTAACCTTACTTCTTACTTACGAACAGTTGAATTTTTTCTCGACCGATTAACGTACAACGATAACTATCTACCTTTGCCCAAAAACACTATCCTGAGAGTTTTCAAGGCGATTGATAAGTCCAAAAAGAGAGAATAATTTTTGATGTAATAAAGATCGTAAGCTACCTTTTGATATGAATCTTCAACTGAAGCACCATAGGGGTAACAAACCTGCGCCCAACCAGTAATCCCTGGCTTAACTAAATAGCGGACATCATAATAAGGTATTTCTTCTCTGAGATTAATATCAAATTCTGGACGCTCAGGGCGAGGTCCTACCAAGCTCATATCTCCTTTAAAGACATTCCATAGCTGCGGTAATTCATCGATTCTAGTCAAGCGGATAAAGTTGCCAACGGGAGTAATACGGGGATCTCTTTTCTTCGCCCACTGAATGCCTTTGGCTTCAGCATTTTGATACATAGAACGGAATTTATATACCCGAAACTTTTTACCATTTAGACCCGTTCTCAATTGAGAATAAAATATTGGGCCTTCGCTGCTAAACTTAATGGCTAAAGCAATGGAAACCGTAATGGGTAAAGTCGCAATCAACAAAACTGCTGCAACCAAGAAGTCGATGAGCTGCTTTAATTTTGCCTTAATGCGGTTGTGTAAAATGTTAAAACCAGAGGTAAAGGCAAACCAATCATCTTGAACATAAGCGGGAGGAATTTTTTGCCAAAACTGTTCACAGAAACGAGCTATGCTGTAAACATATACCCCTTTAAGCCTCATATCCATCAATTCTCGAATCATTTGCTCAGATAGATTACGCTCTGCCCCATCAATCAAAATTCCTGACCAGTATTGCTGTTTCCAAGTTGAGCTTAGACTATTTACCTTGTCTAAGATTAAAGAGTTGTTATCTCCTCTTCTAAAGTTTTTCTCTAGAGAACTAGAATTATTGGCAGCTAATTTATCTGAAAAGGAAACAAATTCAGTACGGGAATTTAGCTTGCGGTGTTCCTTCCCAAACTCGATAACCTTTTGATAGTCTCCTAGGACTAAAAATCTACTATGGTGTTGATTTGCCTCAAGCCATTTGTCAGCAACCATTCGGCTGGCTACCGTCCAAACAGAAAAAAGGCAGACGCTAATTAATAGTACGCCTCTACCAACTAGAAACTCACTACCCCACAAGCCTGTAAGGTAGATACCAGAAGTGACTGCTGCCATAGTTGCCACAATACTTAAAACGGCTCTTTCTGAAAGACGAACGCCAGAAGCCTGTCTATTTAGCTTATAAGTGTCGGTTAAATATAATCCAAACAGATATATAGCTATCAAAGCATAGAGAACTGGCGATCGCAAATCAAGAGATTCGGATAGTCTTAGCTTAAGGGCTATATTGAAGCACAATAGTAAACCGAGAATGTCTCCAATAACTAGTAAGAAGACAACAAGCATACGGGAGGTACGACTATATACTAATAAGGTCGATAAATACTTTGACCGTTGTTTACCGTAGAGCATTGATTCAAAGAATATTAAGTCAGGGGAATTTTATAATTACAATTAATGGTACAAAAGAAATAGTGAAAACACTTAAAATGCCTTGTTTTAATTTAATTATTATTAACAGTGAAGCTACTCGTACGGAAAACCATAGAATCAGGGCATATATATTTAGTCAAATTTATCTATAAATCAATTAAATAATGGCGATCTTGGAATGTTGCCAAATATTAAATCAATATCAAAAAGGGCATTGCTGATTAAGCGAACGAGCGCGGTCTTTTTTATATGTAAATTGTCACGTATGATTTTAAGATTATTCTTGCTAACTTTTTTTTTGATTAATGGCTGTAGCAGTAGTTTATTAGTTCAGCCAGAGATTATTCCTGGAGGTATCAACAGCAATTCTGTAGAAGAATATCCTGCCTATAGTTCGGACGGTCGTTACTTAGCTTTCGCCTCAGATCGTCGCGATAGGAGAAATATATTTCTTTACGACTTAAAATCTAAACAGCTAGTATCTTTGCCTAATCTTAATCGCCGAGATTCTAGTCAAGATCAACCTGCCTTGAGTGATAATGGTCGCTATATTGCCTATGTTTCCACAGAAAGAGGAAAAACAGATATTTTTGTCTACGATCGCCAACAACAAAAAACAGAACTATTAACTGTAAACATTAAAGGTTCTGTTTCCCAGCCGACAATTAACGGTGACGGTAGTAAAATTGCTTTTCAAGCTAGTCAGCTTGGACAGTGGAAGATTGTTATTCTTAATCGGCAAATTTCAACTAACTAGTAAATGAGCGAAGCTATAAGCTCTAAGCTTATAGCCTGAAGCTTATAGCTTTAAAGTCAGCGATCGCCTAAAGCAACTCTTGCCTGTTCGCGATCGTCAAAATGAATTTTCTCTGTACCTAAAATTTGATAGTCTTCGTGTCCCTTCCCAGCGATTAGCACCCCATCGCCTGGCTGTGCTTGCTCGATCGCAGTGGTGATCGCCCTAGCGCGATCGCTAATAACCATTGGTTCAATCGTTAGAGGAATTCCTGCTACTATATCTTTGAGAATCTGATCGGGGTTTTCGGTACGGGGATTATCTGATGTAACTACCGCTACGTCTGCTAGTTCGGCGGCAATTTTGCCCATTAAAGGGCGTTTAGTGCGATCGCGATCGCCACCACAGCCAAAGACACAGATCATTTTCCCACTAATAAAGGGGCGGGCAGCCTTGAGCAAGTTTTCTAAACTATCGGGAGTATGGGCATAATCGACAATAACGCTAATATCTTGTTCGGGAGTAAGCTGGACTCTTTCCATTCTGCCAGGTACACCTGCAAACTGCGGAAGACTATCTACCAAAACTTGTAATTCTACTCCTAAATACAAGGCTGTTCCTACTGCTGCCAGCAAGTTAGCTAAGTTAAATTGACCAACCAAAGGAGAATTAAAAGCTATTTCGCCAACAGGAGTATGTAAAATACCTCTAACTCCCGTGGATTGATAATCTAAGTTACTGGTATATAAATCCGCAGCCTGATTATTTACGCTATAAGTCCAAACCTTACTGCGATCGAGCCGATCGATCAAACGCTTACCATAAGCATCATCTAGGTTAATAATGGCTTTACCGTTGAGATATTCGGGAGTAAAGAGCAAAGACTTCGCTTGAAAATAGTCTTCCATATCCTTGTGATAGTCAAGGTGGTCTTGAGTCAGGTTAGTAAAGACTCCCACCTCAAAACTACAGGCTTTAACTCTACCTTGAGCTAAGGCATGGGAACTAACTTCCATTACGGCGTATTTATTTCCTGCCTTTACCGCTTCTGCTAGCTGAGACTGTAATTCTACCGAAAAAGGCGTAGTATGAGTAGCAGTTTGGCTATATCCTTGCCAACGGGTGTAGAGAGTACCCAGCAAAGCTGTAGGCTGTTGTGCCTGAAGTAAGAAATATTCAATTAAATGACTGGTAGTAGTTTTACCGTTTGTGCCAGTTACACCAATGGTTTTGAGCTTGTGGGTAGGATAATCATAAAAAGCTGCGGTGATCGCACTACAGGTAGCAATCATATCCTCAGTTTGAATCACACAGGCATCGGCGGTAGGAGGCTGTTTATCCGCTGCACTAGGAGTTACTACTGCTGCGATCGCGCCTTGCCCTAAAGCACTACGCCAAAATTCTCCGCCATCAACTCTTGTGCCAGGCATCCCAATAAATAAATCTCCCTGTTGGCACGCATGAGAATTAGTACAAACTCGATTGACTTCCAAATCTAAAGCAGAATGTTCTGGTTGCTGAAGATTTACCTTAGCTAATAGTTCCCGCAGCTTCATCATATTTCTTTTTGAGTAAACAAAAGTTTCTACTACATTTTGGACACTTTTTTAACCTAAGATTGTTAAATTTGTCTGTAACATTTGCTCTAATTTCGCCACCGAAGCACGAGGAGACAAACGAGGCAGAGTTTTTTCTGCTTCGCTTATCTTTTGACAGAGTACAGGAATTTCATACTGATAAGCAGCAAACCAGTTCTCATTAGTGTTTATATCGCGAATTTCCAACTCAAAATCAACGTTGCTTACCTGTGTCAGTTTTTCTTGCAAGCCTTCACAGAGATGACAGCCTGGTTTGCTGTAGAGAATTAAGTGCATTTTTAGAGACGTTATTAATTTAACAAAAAAGTACTGCTAGAAAACTAGGCTTTAGTCTATCAGATTGCCCAAGCGTAAATATATGGAAACGATTGATAAGTGTATTTGTTCATCTGAATAGACATTCAGGTAAAATAATGAGTATCATTATCATAGAAGCTAGTTTAAAGCTGTGTTAACTCAATATTATTGGGCATTGCTGAATCAATACAGGAAAAATTGGATTTGCATTTTTACCTGCTTTCAAAAAGCTAAAAGCTGATAGCTATGAGCAGTATTATTAGCAGTTTGATACTTCAAATCAGCAAAGCCTATTATTGTCTGCATAACTAGACTGATAAGTTTTAGAGTCTGAAAAATGAGTAAAGTTGACCAATCGAAAAAACAAGCCTCCTCAGAGTCCGACGCACCGACTTGTGATTCCTCTTTAGTTCATTTAGAGCAAGTACGCCGAGTGCAGTCTCAAATTGTAACCACAGAAAAAGCACAACAAATGGCTCAATTTTTTGGCGCAATGGCAGACCCCCATCGGCTGAAACTTCTTTCTGCACTATTCAAAGCTGAACTTTGTGTCTGTGACTTAGCAGCAGTAGTAAAGATGAGTGAATCTGCTGTCTCTCATCAGTTACGTCTGTTACGAAACCTGCGCTTGGTTAAACATCGCCGTGAGGGCCGTAATGTTTATTACAGCCTGGCAGATGCACATATTGGCAATCTTTATCGAGAAGTAGCAGAGCATCTGGACGAGGTTTAATTCATCCTATTGATTGCTTAATTGCTTTTTTTTGGATATTATCTGAACAAGTATTCAATTGTTCAGATAATAAAACTGTTTAAATGTTTAGATAATGTCAAATCAACATTCTTCTGGTTGCTGTTCTACCGATGAAAGCCACAGTCATAAAGGTCATGACCATAGCCACGCTCATAATGATGCCGACTTACGAAAGGAACTCATTCCTTTAAGCATTGCCGTAGTTTTATTTCTGATTGGCTTAATTTTTAACCAGCCTTTGCACAATACCCCTGGAGCGATCGCTGAATACGCAGTTTTAATTCCTGCATATCTGATAAGTGGCTGGACTGTTTTAACCAGCGCGGGACGTAATATTTTGCGGGGTAAAATCTTCGATGAAAACTTCTTGATGACTATTGCAACTATAGGTGCAATCGCCATTCATCAAATACCCGAAGCCGTAGCTGTGATGCTGTTTTTCCAGGTGGGGGAACTGTTTCAGGGCTTTGCGGTCGGGCGATCGCGTCGTTCGATTAAGTCATTATTAGAAGTACGCCCCGACACGGCGAATCTAAAGATAAATGGTGAAATTAGAGAAATTGCGCCAGAAAAAGTAGAAGTTGGGGATATTATCATTATCAAGCCAGGGGAGAAAGTTCCTTTAGATGGGGAGATACTAGCGGGTAATTCTCAGGTGGATACCTCGGCACTTACGGGTGAATCTGTACCTCGAACTGTAAGAGAAGGAGAAACGATTTTAGCAGGTGCGATTAACCAAACGGGTAGTTTAACCGTTCGAGTAACCAAACTATTTGCCGAATCTTCCATTGCTAAGATTTTGGACTTGGTAGAAAATGCTAGCAGTAAAAAAGCCCCAACAGAGCAATTTATTACTCGCTTTGCCCGTTACTACACTCCTGTAGTGGTTTTCTTATCTTTAGCCGTTGCCATCTTACCGCCTTTATTTATTCCAGGTGCAACAAGCGAACTATGGGTTTATCGGGCGTTAGTCTTGTTAGTAATATCCTGTCCCTGCGGATTAGTGATTAGCATTCCCCTAGGTTACTTCGGTGGAGTTGGTGGTGCAGCAAAAAGAGGAATCTTAGTCAAAGGTTCGACTTTCTTAGATGCTTTAACCGATGTCAAGACGGTTATTTTTGATAAAACTGGAACGTTAACCGAAGGTGTATTTCAAGTTACTCAAATATCTCCTTATAACGGCTTCAGTGAAAAGAAATTGCTAACTTTAGCAGCTTTAGCAGAATCTCAATCCAATCATCCCGTAGCGCGATCGATTGTAGAAGCTTACGGTGGCGCAATTACCGATTCTGATGTCACCGACTACAAAGAAATCCCAGGACACGGCATACGCGCCCAAGTTCAGGGAAGGTCAGTATTAGCAGGAAACGATCGCCTGTTACACCGAGAAAACATACAGCATGACACCTGCAATGTCGAGGGTACGGTAGTTCATTTAGCAGTAGATAAAAAATATGCTGGCTATATCTTAATCGCCGATAGAATTAAAGAAGATGCTCAAGAAGCGATCGCCCGACTTAAAAAAGCAGGAGTTACCGAAACTGTAATGCTGACGGGAGATAACCGAGTTGTAGCTAAGAGTGTTGCCGATAAGCTTGGTTTAGATACCTACAAAGCCGAATTACTACCAGAAGATAAGGTAGAAGCGATCGAGCAGTATCTTCGTAAGTCAAGTAAAAAGAACAAGGTAGCTTTTGTAGGAGACGGAATTAATGATGCACCTGTAATAGCTAGAGCCGATGTAGGTATGGCGATGGGTGCATTAGGTTCAGATGCAGCCATTGAAACTGCCGATGTGGTGTTAATGAACGATGCCCCTTCTAAAGTGGCAGAAGCAATAAATATCGGTCGTAAAACTCACTCTATTGTCTGGCAGAATATCATCCTAGCAATGACAATCAAAGCTTTGTTTATTTTATTAGGAGCAATTGGAATAGCTTCTCTGTGGTCAGCCGTGTTTGCCGATGTAGGTGTGGCACTGTTAGCAATTCTAAATGCTACTAGGATTTTAAAATGATGTGGCGGTAAACGGCAGTTTGGCAAAAATTTGATATTTTTTAAGTAGAGTTATTTTTGAGTAAGAAATTTTATATGACATCTACATCTAAGCAGATTGGCGTAGCAGTGGTTGGGACGGGGTTTGGACAAAAAATACACACTCCAGGATTTAGACATCATCCCCGCACTGAATTGGTAGCTGTATATAATCGCGATTTAAATAAAGCCAAGGAAATTGCTGACACGAACCAAATTTATTATGCCTACAACAATCTCGATAAAATTCTCGCTCTTTCAGAAGTAGATGCAGTGAGTATCTCGACTCCCCCATTTTTGCATTATGAAATGGCAAAGAAAGTATTGGAGGCGAAAAAGCATCTCCTGCTAGAAAAACCTATGGCAATGAATGCTGCTCAAGTTAAAGAACTATATCACTTAGCAGAAGCTCAAGGGGTTTGTGCGATCGCCGATTTTGAATTTCGTTATGTACCAGCCTGGCAACTGTTAGCCGAACATCTGCAAGATGATTATGTAGGGAAGAAAAGATTGATTAAAATTGATTGGCTAGTAACTAGTCGCGCTGACCCACAACGGGAATGGAATTGGTATTCGCAACAAGAGGCTGGGGGTGGCGCATTAGGTGCGGTGGCTTCCCATGCTTTTGACTATATTAACTGGCTGTTTGGTTCAGTATCTCGCCTAAGCGGCTATCTCAACTGTGCAATTCCCGAACGTCGCGATCCTCATGAAGATGGCAAAATGAAGCCCGTTGATGCTGACGATACTTGCTTAATTATGCTGGAGTTGGCAGATGGAACACCCGTACAGCTTTCTATTAGTTCGGTTACTTATGCAGGAAGAGGACACTGGGTAGAAATATATGGTGAAAAAGGAACATTAGTCTTAGGCAGTAGCAACCTCAAAGATTACGTTCATGGTTTTAAATTGTTTGCTGCGCCTGCTGGGGAGTCTTTAAAACAGGTATCTATTCCCAAGCAATTTGATTTTACTCAGGTATTTACTGACGGTAGATTAGCTCCTTTTATTCGCGTTGTAGATCGCTTTGTGGCAGCTATTGATTCTGGCACATCTCTTGTTCCCTCATTAAAGGAAGGAGTGTATTCTCAATTGTTGATGGATCTAACTCATCAATCTTATCAACAGCAAAGTTGGGTAGACGTACCTAATATTGAAACGTTTATGAGATCTTGATGATTATGTATCAACAATGACATTTTCTTAACATTTAGTAACTAACAATCGTTGCCAAAAACATTATGATTGATCTATATAAAAACAAATAATTTAAATTTTTTACTTGTTTTGTCAGCAAAAATTCTGTCTGCTAACAAAGCAACTGATGTTTTAGCTTTTTAATAACTCCTTTAAAACAATTTATTTTTATTTTCAGTGAAATTGTATTACGAGGTGAAATATTGCTCATGGCATTTGCAACATCAATTAAACGCTACTCTATAGACACAATCAGAGAAGAGGCCTATAGTTTAATGGAGAATGGGGTAATTACCCAAGATCAGCCCCTAAGAATTTTGTACGATTATTTACCAATCCAACAGTGGAAAGATATTGAATGTGAACTGGAAATACACGACTATTTTTTACGCGATCGCATTATCGATCTGGTTGGTAAACTTGAATGGGAAAGTGATTAAACATTGACCATTAAACATTGAACATTTCAACAGTTAGGACAGTTAGGACAGTTAGGACAGTTTTCTTTGATTAGCCTAAAGATTATTCTTAATTGCTACTTGCTACTTGCTACTTGCTACTTGCTACTTAAGAATCTACCCGCTGTTCACGAAGATGAGTATGTCAATAACTTCTACATCCATCCTCTTAAGCGATAAATAGCAATACCAATATATTCTTTCAAAGCTTGAGTAGTGCGGTCAAGACTTTCTGTATCGGGAAAAAAACTAAGTATTTTTGATTCAGTAGTAAATGTATGCTCAATTAAATTGCGATCGCTAATTAAAAAATCTGTGGGTGCAGCAATGGGATTCATTCCCTGTTTTTTAAAAATGCCCATAGAGCGTGGCATATGGGCAGCAGAGGTAACCAAGACAATTTTCTTGATGTTTCGACGATCTAAAATTTCCTTGGTATATACGGCGTTTTCGTAGGTATTTAATGCCCTTGACTCTAAGATCATCACATCGCCAGGAATACTCATTAATTCTAAAATCGTCGCCATACTTTGGGCTTCAGAAGATCCGCCTCCATACCATTGAATCCGTCCTCCAGTCAGAATAATCAAAGGGGCGACTCCATCTTTATACAGTTTAACTGCATAGAGCAGGCGATCGCCGCGATCGCTCATATCTGGCAATATCCTCGGTGGTTCATTGTTTCTGGTAGCCCCACCCAAAACCACAATTGCCTCTGCCGAGGGCATATTTTCCTGGGGTAGATACTGTCTTTCTAAGGATATAGTCAAATTATTGCTAAATCTAACATTACTAGCGATAACTAAAATTAAAAAAGCTAGTAGAACAGGAACAAAAGTCCAGCGAGAACGCCTAAAACAAAGCCCTAAAGATACTAATAATAAAAGACAGGAAAACCCTAAGGGATAAATAAATAAAGGTAATAATTTAGATAAAAATAAAAAACTCATTGAGGGTAGTTAGAGCAGTTAGACGAGCGACCCCCTAAAGGGTGAGACAGTTTGACGGGCGGCATAAACGCCTGGGAAACCACAGGCGACGCGCCCTCCTTATGCCAGTGAAACCGGCCACCGCAACTGTCTCACCGCTTCGCTGTTAGGCGCAAGGGAATGTGCGAGAGAGGCAGTTCGTTAGCGCGACGCGCCTTTGCTGCTCTAACTGTTTTTAATAATTAAACTCTAGCTTATAGCTTAAAACCTACTAAGAGCTATTGACTTCCACTGGAATTGATGTCAGAAGCTCCAGTTTGACTAGAATTATTTTCATCAGTCTTTTTCTCAGAATCTTGATTATTCTGATTAGACCATCTTCTGCCGCCTTTTTTAGAGTACCGAGAGGTTGGCTTGCGATACTTGCGAGCGTTGATTTTATTACGAGCAGCTTTTTCTTTCTTAGCGTTACGGCGTTTTGCCATCTGTATAATAATCTCCATTTAAACAACAAAAACGCTTCTGGGAAAAGCCTGTGGAATTAATCCTCTCCCAGAAGCGTAATTAAATTTCAGCTTAAGACCTAATGCTAAATTTAAAGCTTAAAAACGATTATTACGGCTGCCACCGCTAAAAGAATTTCTGTTTTCACGAGGTCTTGCTTTGTTGACCTTAAGATTTCTTTCCATCCATTCAGCACCATCTAAAGCTTCAATAGCTTTATCTTCGTCTGATTCTACTTCCATTTCTACAAAAGCAAAACCGCGAACACGTCCTGTTTCACGGTCAGTGGGAATGTGAACTCGTTTTACAGTTCCATACTCTGCAAAGACTTCACTCAAGTCTTCTTGGTTAATTTCGTAGGATAAATTGCCCACATAAATTGACATAAATCGATTGTCTCCTTGTTAGATGTTGCGCTGAGAGACGATAATTAGAAGAGAGCTAAATCAATACGTTGTGGCTAAACCCTGCAATACTGAATACAAATTCTATCTTTCATATCTTTTTCTCAGCATTTATACTAACATTTTTAAAAATTTTTGTATTGACATGATTAAGTTATGTATAAGCGACCGCCAAGTATTTTAACCAAAAAAATAGCATATTTGTGGCAATTTTTATTAGCTTGCTTAGTTACTATAGCTATTACCAATAGAATTAATCCTCAAGCTCAAGCTGCTCAATCTCCTAATGGAACGGTAGGATTTGATTCGGCTGTTTTACTAGTGGATAGTCATACTACCTTTAGTGGCGTTAGGATTAGACAGGCAGTTTACTATTTCGATCTCGAATTGCCCAAGAATGTAGGAGAATCGCTGCAAAAGGTGGAAATCAAACAGCGAACAGGGAGCGATGAGATAAGATTCAGGCTGGATAAAACCAAAGCTTACCTCGGAAATCATAATGATAAGCAGCAGCAGCTTGAGGTGACTACTTCCCAGGACGAAACAACTGGTGCAATTACCGTAGAATTGAAGCAGGCTATTCCGCCTGGAAACAAGCTAACTATTGGCTTAAAGCCCAAAGAAAATCCTGACTTTGCTGGAGCATATCTATTTGGAGTAACGGCTTTTCCCGCTGGCACAAAGCCACAAGGTTTATATCTTGGTGCAGGAAGGTTGAACTTTTATCAAGGTGACAACTCTCTATTTTAAAAAAGAGAGTGATTTCCGACCAGATACCGACCAAAAACTTAAAAAACCTAATGGCTAATAGTGCTACACTATATAGGCTTTAAAAATTCACACATTCAGGATTTCGGGTGTTTTCCCATCGAGAAAATGTCCCTGAATGGAGGATTAACCCGAAATAGGAGTAAAAATAATATGCCAGTAGTTTCTCTCGCAGAACTTTTAGAATCTGGGGTTCACTTTGGACACCAAACCCGTCGTTGGAATCCCAGAATGTCCCAGTACATTTACACCGCTCGTAACGGTGTTCATATCATCGACCTAGTGCAAACAGCACAGTTAATGGAAGAAGCTTATGAATATATGCGTTCTTCTTCCGAGCAGGGCAGAAGAGTCTTGTTTGTAGGTACAAAACGCCAAGCAGCAGGAATTATTGCTCAAGAAGCCTCTCGCTGTGGAGCTTTCTACGTTAACCAAAGATGGTTGGGCGGTATGCTAACCAACTGGGAAACCATTAAAACCAGAGTAGAAAGACTCAAAGAACTTGAGCATTTAGAAGAAAGTGGTGCGCTTGACAAAAGACCAAAAAAAGAAGGTTCAGTACTACGTCGCGAGATGGGTAAGCTGCAAAAATATCTGGGTGGCATTAAATCAATGCGTAAAGTGCCTGATATTGTAGTTATTATCGATCAAAAACGCGAACATAATGCGATCGCCGAATGTCAGAAACTAGGCATTATTGTAGTTTCTATTTTAGATACTAATTGCGATCCTTTAGTTGCTGATGTACCAATTCCGGCAAATGATGATGCTATTCGTTCAATCAAGCTGATTGTGGGTAAGCTAGCTGATGCAATCTATGAAGGTCGTCATGGTCAACCAGACAACCAAGATGACTATGATGAACTAGATGAAGGCATTGAAGAGGACGATTATCCTGCTGCTGAAGAAGAAGCAGTAGCCGAAGAAGTTCCTGAATCTGAGTCTGGAGACGATAGCGAAGAATAGAATCTTGCTTTAACAGATACTATAAGTCGGGGGCAAAGTTTTAAGCCCCCGCAAACATAATTTAAAATTATTTTGTCGTCACTAAGTTAATCAAAATTAAAACGAAAATAATATGGCAGGTATATCGGCAAAATTAGTCAAGGAACTCCGCGAAAAAACTGGCGCGGGGATGATGGATTGTAAAAAAGCTTTGACAGAAAATGATGGCGACATGACTAAAGCCACAGAATGGCTGCGCCAAAAAGGAACTATTTCTGCTGACAAAAAACAAGGTCGAGTAGCAGCAGAGGGATTAGTTGAAAGCTATATTCACACTGGTGGGCGTATTGGGGTGTTGGTTGAGGTAAACTGCGAAACAGATTTCGTAGCTCGTCGCGAAGAGTTTCAAGAATTGGTAAAAAACATTGCCATGCAGATTGCGGCTTGCCCTAACGTAGAATTTGTGAGGGTAGAAGATATCCCCGAAGCAACAGTTACCAAGGAAAAAGAAATTGAAATGGGTCGAGACGACCTAGAAGGTAAGCCAGACAACATCAAAGAAAAAATTGTTTCTGGTAGAATTGATAAGCGTTTAAACGAAATAGCTTTGCTCCCTCAACCTTATATCCGCGATCAAACTATGACCGTTGAAGACCTAGTAAAACAAAGCATTGCCAAATTGGGAGAAAACATTCAGGTTCGCCGTTTTGTGCGCTTTGTTCTTGGGGAAGGAATCGAAAAAGAAGAATCTAACTTTGCTGACGAAGTAGCAGCTCAAACAGGTCAAAAATAGTATTGATTAATAGACTATGAAATATATTGGTCGTAGATTGCACTATACTTGGCAACTAGATTGTCAAAGTTTAACAGGTGCATCTATGGCTTTTTTAATAAATGACGTTACGCAGTTAAAGTAAATTTTAATAATTTCGGTCGTTGGTTGAGAACGAAATATAGCAATCGAATCATTAATTAGGACATCTCTTGATTTCTTGGCGCGAGATATTTTTTTTTCTTTATTGTCTCAGATTGATGTGCAAACCGCAGCATCACAGTTCTTCTTGATTTGAATCACTGTCTCTTTTGATTTATGAAGGAATTATTAAGCAATACATTATAAATTTGCTTTTTAGATAAAGACCAGGAGCTAAATCAATGGAAAATTTAACTACAAATAATTTAATCCGAACGGATTTTTCCGTCGATACAGAATGGGATCGAGGATTTACAGGCAAATTTGATATTTTTAATACGGGAAAAATAGTTAAAGACTGGACAATAGAGTTTGAATCTCCTTTAGAAATTGAACCAAATCAAATCTGGGGTGCAGAAATTGTTAGTCACCAGGGCGATCGCTATACTCTAAAACCATTGGGCTATAACGAAACAATCAATTCTCAACAAAAAACCGAAATTGTTTTTAACGCTAGCAAAATAGACGGACAGATTATTAATCCCAACAACCTTGTTTTCAATGACGATGCTAGTTATAAAAACAGTTCTTCAGTTGATGCACCTCAATCAATAGAAGAAACCATAGCGCAAGACTTACCTACAGAGACTACTTCAACTTCAGATACAGTTCAAGCAACAGACAACAACCTATCCGCCGATGTTGATTTTTCTCTAATTAGCGACTGGGGTAGTGGTTTTCAAGGTCAAATATCAATTACTAACACCACTGGTAGCAACATCGATAGCTGGTCTCTAGAATTCGATTTTTCTAATTCGATCGATAACATTTGGGATGCTGAGATCGAACAAAAAGAAAATGGAACTTATGTAATTGGCAATGCTGCTTGGAATCGGGAAATTGCTGCGGGAGAAACTCTAACCTTTGGCTTTACTGGAGACAATTCGGTTACATCAGAACCACGGAATTTTAAGCTAGAAGGATCGACTTTTGCAAGTCCTAGCACGTCCGAGAGCATTTACACCTATGATAATCCCAATCTTGAGCCAGAATTAGAACTTAACGGCAGCTATCAAGGACGAGCTACATTTTATGATGCAGCTAATCCTGCTGGCGGAAAAGGTGCTTCTGGTTATGATGTGCCAGTGTCAAGCGAACTAGAAAAAGTCGTAGCGATTAATAACGTGCAGTGGAATGGTTCAGAAGCCAGTGGTGCTTTTTTCCAAGTATCAGGACCAAAACAAAGAGAAGGTGCTGCACCAATAACAGTTCAAGTTGTAGACTATCTCGTTGAACGAGCAGATGGATTTGATATGAGTGCTGAAGCATTTGCTGAAGTAGCAGATCCGGTTGATGGTGTGGTTAATATCGAATATCAGCTAGTTGGTCCTGCTGATGACTATGTTACTGCTTATGGCTATAGTATCGGTCAAGGTATTGTTGTAGAAGGAATCCCTCAGAGTAATCCTTATTATGCAGCAGTAAGATTAAACAATCATCGCTATCCAATTGAAAGTGTTGAACTTATCACCGATCAAGATAATACTGTAGAGCTTAATCGTGAGTCTGATAATCGTTTTGTTTTAGATGGAAACTATCCTTTAAATGGCGCACAAGACCTACTAGTTACAGATATTTTTGGTCAACAGGTAACTTTAGATGATGTCAATATCACTAATGGTTCTGATGCGGACACTGTTACAGGAAAACAGTTTGAGATGCTTTGATTTTTGGGAAATCTTATGCCAAGCTGGGGAGAGCTTTAACTATTCTCCCCCTAAAACATTAACTCAGATATTTGATTTTGGTGGACAAAAATTTATGCTTGAAATGATTTTTACACTAAATTATTTTTGCCCACTGTTGTCGTTTTTTATATTACAATAAAATATGTCAATCATTACTAATATCAAGTCGCAAAATAAAGACTACACACGATACAGATATCTTGTATAGCAAAGAGGATGACAGATGCCAGGAGTTTATCAGCTAGAGATCGAAGAGACTTTAAATGAATTAAGAAAGCTGTTAAGAGTTCAAACTCAGCATAAATTTTATTGGCAGCAGGCTTTAGGTGCTATGGCGATCGCTCTAGGAGCCATGGGTATCGTTGAGTCTTCTGCCGTTGCCAACCCTCATAACTTTCAAGGCAGCTTTGAAATAGCTCAGGTTGGGGTACGTAGTCAAATTGATGCGCCAACTCCTTTAAATATAACTCCTCCCCCTGGGACTCATATTCCTCTTCCCCAAAGCAATTACAATAATCGGGACTATTATCGCGATCGAGGAGGTTCATCACGAGATTATATTCGCTATGAAGACTATAGAAGCGATCGCACAAGAGAAAGTGATTATAGAGGACGGGACTATAATTATCACCACGATTATGATTCTTATGAAAGAAACCACAACCGAGGTGGGACTACAATTATTATTAATCCAGCCACTGAGAGTAGCTATAGCAGTGATAGTAACTACATCCGAGTTATTAGAAAGTAAGCAGTCAAGGCATTGCACAGTTGCGGGATGATTCTGAATGAAGAAGATTAATGATTCCCCTCTCGGTAGACATTCCCTTGCGCGTTCCTTGGCTACCGCTCCTAGTTTGCCATTCCACTAGTCAAACCTAACCATCCCATAATGATGCAACGCCATTGCAGTTGGCTACTTGTTTAACTACTCTAATAATTTAGTAATTCTGAGGCAACAATCATTGAGCCAGTACCTTCATCGGTCAAAATCTCTAATAACAGCGAGTGGGGTAAACGACCATCTAAAATATGGGCAGCACGAACCCCTTGAGCAAGCGATCGCACGCAACAATTGACTTTAGGAATCATTCCGCCTGAAACAATTTCTTGGTCAATTAAGTTTCTAGCTTTTTGGATATCCAATATTTTGATTAGGGTAGAAGGATCGTGATAATCGTACAAAATGCCTGGAGTATCGGTTAACAAAATTAGCTTCTCAGCATCTAAAGCTGCCGCTATTTCTCCTGCTACCGTATCAGCATTGATGTTATACGCCTGTCCGTTTTCGTCGGCAGCAACGCTGGAGATTACAGGGACATAACCATTATCAACCAAGGATTCAACCAAGCCTATATTAACGTTGGTAACTTCCCCGACAAATCCAACTCCTTCTTTGCCTACAGGACGAGCTTGAATCAGATTGCCATCTTTGCCACATAAACCAACCGCTAACGCTCCTGCACGGCTGATTAAAGATACTAGTTCTTTATTTACCCTACCTGCCAAGACCATTTCTACCACATCCATTGTTGCTGCATCGGTAATGCGCAATCCATCTTTAAAAGCTGATGCTATGTTTAATTTTTGCAGCCAGGTATTAATTTCAGGTCCTCCTCCATGTACCACCACGGGACGCACTCCAACACAGGCAAGAAAAACTATGTCACCAATAACTTGAGCTTTTAAGCTGCTATCTTTCATGGCTGCGCCACCGTATTTAATAACGATAGTGCGATTGGCAAATTTCTGAATATAAGGCAGAGCTTCACTGAGAATACGAACACGGCTTGCTGCTGCTTCTTGGAAATATTCGCTTTCGTAGACCATATAGTTTTAGTTGTTCAAGATTAAAGATATTTAGTTATGCTACTGGCTAATCAACACTTACAAAGTGATATTTTTTACGAAGTATAGTCATTCCTAATAGGAAATATATGAAATTCGCTTTTAGCACTCATTACTCGTTACTCGTTATTTATAGTACAAATAAACCTAGGTCAATTAATTTATAGTCGTCTTAAAGCTGGATTTTTCTAACCTGTGGCTTTAAAGCAGTCGGAATAGTTTCTATAATTTGAGCCGATATTTCTGAGGGGGACTGCTCTTTGGCGATCGCAATTTGAATGTCTGCTTGGGCATAAAGAGGACGACGAGTCTCTAGCAATGATTCTAGTTTGTCAGCCAGGGGTCTAGCTTCATCTTTGGCTAATCTTCTTTTTAGTATTTCTACATCTACGTCCAACCAAATAATTAAACCGTGACGTAGATAACTCCAGTTAAGCTGTTGTTGAATAATTCCCCCGCCAGTGGCTACAACAGTGCGTGTATATACCGAAAATTCGGCTAAAACTGCCTTTTCTAACTCCCGAAAATATGATTCTCCTGACTGTTGGAAAATTGCCGAAATTGGCTTTTTAGCGATCGCTTCTATGGTTTGGTCTGTATCTACAAAACGGTACTTAAGATCTTTGGCTAAACATTTACCAATAGTTGTTTTCCCTGAACCCATCATGCCTATTAAATAAACATTTAAACCCTGTAACAGATTACTCATTTTTGCCCATAGGAGTGTTTTTACTAGTTAATTTCTAATCGTGAACCAGATTATTAATAATTTAAAGGTTTTTACTATCTTTTATGTCTTAATTTTTCATTTCCATAATTTTAAAGTCATAATAGTAAGTAGAATTACCGATAAAAATAATATAACAAACGTTTATAATCACCTAATATAAGCGCAATCCTGTTTGAAGTTTTTCAAGCAGCCTTGATTTATGACCAAACAATCATTATGAATTAATCAAAAAACGATAACTAACCTGTATTTCTTCTCTGCTTCATCAAATACTTGGTTGCTTTACCAACTTATTATATTTGCTACATAAGTGTTTAGATGAACGTGATCGAGATTACAGAATAAACACTCAAGTTTAATTAAAATCTAATAATAAATCAATAAAGTTATTAAATAACACGGTATAAACCTAAAACAATCATAATACTTTTTTACAAACAATATCTCAGTAATTTTTAAATAAGATTAATATAAATTAGGAGTTAAAAACTAGTCATGGGGATGATCAGTAAAATTGCAGAACAGGCTTTAAATACAGGTTACTTGACGCTAGAAGCAGAAGAAAACCTCAAGCTGATGCTGAGAAATAAATACGAACTAGAGGATTTAGAAGCGTTTATAGATTTGCAGCAAGCTACTATGCTGGGCATAGTTAAACAAGAATCTAGGGAGCTATTTGCTGCTCTAGTTAAATGTTCTTAGATCCAGTCCTCATCCTCCTTATCAGGAGTAATGTTAGTGTTTTTGTCTAAATCAATTGAGTTATTCTTAGAATTATTTCGCATATTAGATGATTTATCTGCTGGACTATACTTGTAAGAATAATTAGACCCCGATCGCTCTACGCTTTCTGGTTGCTGAGAAGCTTCATAGGTCTTAACGTCAGTAAATCTAGTTGAAGTATCTTGAATCGGAGTTGAATCAACACCATATTGTTCTTTGCCATCTCGGTCGACCCAACTTTCTCTTTCGGGATAGAGATCGTTGGCAGTTTTCCTCGATCTACTTTTACTCAAACCTGAGTAGCTAAAGCGACTAAAAACTTGACTTAATAAGCTAGTTAGCATTCCTCCCAAGGCAAACAAGCCAATCCAGACCGCAAGTGGTAATTGAGGAGTCTGATAGAAGCAATATTGATTATTAACGTCATCACAAAGTAGTTTGAGAGCTATAGGTTCTCTATTTTGAACAAATACAATCGTCAATACGCCGATGAGTATTATAAACAGTAATAATTTTAGGCGACTCATAAATTCTTCCCAGAAAGATTACAAACTTAAATTTAGAATTGTTTGGCAAAACAAATTATGTTGTCATTCTACTGTGTTGTTTTAGCAAACTCTATTTAGTATTATCTGAGTGATTGACACTTTAGGACAAGATAAATTGTAAGGGTAAAGATTGATTCGCCTCTACATGATTTATTTATCCTTGCGGGACGAGGCTCTTGGCTTTAGGCTTGAGAACTAAACCGAAAACCGAGTCCCGTTTTCTGGGTTTAAAACCCTTGCTTGCTCTCTCTCACCTTCAATCCTCTTCTAAAAACTAGAGCCTCAAGCCTGTGAAAAAACTGTTTAACCATGTAGACAGAAGCATCATGATGCTTCTGTCTAGACAAAATATTAGGCAACTATGATGCTGCTTTTAGCAGGTAGACTAACTTCTAGCTTTTGTCCTTCTGAAGTATCGTGCCAAGCTAATCTTCCTGAGCCATATACTAAGTCTTGGGGTTTAAACTTTAATTCTATAGCCAAGAAAGTAGCCGTAGCCTGTTCGTCTTCAACATTGACAGCAACTATGATTTCTTCGTCATCTAGAATACGCGCAAAAACATAGACACATTGATCGGCAAAAAGAGTTTTATATGTCCCAGTGCGCAAAGCAGGATATTGGTGACGTAAAGCAATTAGCTGCTTGTGAGACTTTAGTATTTCTACATCCCAATTTTCAGGTTTGGGAAAAACACGACGGCTATCAGGATCTTTGCCCCCAGATAAAGCAACTTCATCTCCATAAAAAATGCTGGGCGCGCCAGGAAAAGTCATCAACAGCACTGTAGCCAGCATAAAGATATTTTTATCTTCTCCTACCGTAGTCAGCATTCTAGGGGTATCATGGCTGTCTAATAGGTTTAGCTGTGTTTGCTGTATTTCCCAGTCGTATAGCTTAAGTAGAGCATCGATTCTGGCAGCATATTCGGCGGCAGAAATAGGTGGATAGGGTTTTAATTCTCCCTGACAATATTCAGGATCGTATTTTTCGCCCCCAACAAAAGCAATAGTGGGTTCAGTAAAGCGATAGTTCATTACGCCATCGAACTGCGTACCGTCCAACCAATAGCTAGCATCTCCCCAAATCTCGCCAACGATATAAGCTTCAGGGTTTATGGCTTTAACGCGATCGCGAAATTCTTGCCAAAAACCAGGAGTATCGATTTCATTAGGCACGTCTAATCGCCAACCATCAATGCCTTTATGCAGCCAATATTCAGCAACCTGCATAATGTATTCTTTTACCTGGGGATTGTCGGTGTTAAACTCAGGCAAAGCGCGATTGCCAACCCACCCTTCATAATTGGCAGGTTTATCACCATCATAGGGAGATAGGGGCCAGTCATGGATCTTAAACCAATCTAGCCAAGGGGAATGAGGACCATTTTCTAAAATATCGTTAAAGAAGAAAAAACCTCGACTCGCATGATTAAATACACCATCTAACACCACCTTGATATCATGCTCATGGGCAGCTTTCAGCAGGGCATCAAAAGCTATATTACCTCCCAACATTGGATCTACCTCATAGTAGTCGTGGGTGTGGTAGCGGTGGTTGGAAGCAGACTGAAAAATAGGAGTAAAGTAAATTGCATTAATTCCCAAATCCTTGAGATAGTCTAGCTTGTCGATTATTCCCCAAAGATTACCACCTTTGTATCCTTGAAGTGTGGGAGTAGCATCCCAACCTTCATAAGCTGAAGCCTCCCAGTGACTTTTAACAGTCGCGGGACTTTTGGCGAAGCGGTCAGGAAATATTTGGTAAAAAACGGCGTTTTTGACCCAATCTGGCGTTTTAATCATTGTAAATAATTGATTGTCTAGAGTTAATAGTTAGTTGTAAGTAGTCGTTCAACGATTTTGAGTTTAGTTGTTTCTATTTCGTACTCAAGATAAATACTTATCTCTATAGTTATTTAATAACTATTGCTCGTCCGTCATCAACTGTAAAAAGATGGATTTTACTCATATCTATAGCTAACCAAATAGAATCACCGATCGCAAGTCGCTGACTCGGAGGCAAAGATACGGTTAATCTCGTCTTGGCATCTGCTGTTAAATGGGTAGAGATATAGGTTTCACTCCCTAATGCCTCTACTAAATCTACCGTAATCTGTATGTTAGACTCCTTTTGATTGTCTATTGATAAATGCTGAGGACGAATACCTAAAATAAGTGATTTTGCCTGAAAAGACTGTAGAGATTGAGTCCAGACATCAGGTAAATCAAGCTTAAAGTATTGGTGTGCCAACTTCAAAGGTTTAACTAAATCAACAGGTAAAAAATTCATGGGCGGTGAACCAATAAATTCAGCCACAAAGCGATTTACAGGATGTTCGTATATTTCTAAAGGTGGGGCAATTTGCTGAATTTTACCCTTGTTCATGACCGCAATGCGATCGCCCATAGTCATTGCTTCAATTTGATCGTGGGTTACATATATGGTAGTTGTCTTTAACTGTCGCTGTAGCTGGACGATTTGAGCGCGGGTTTGGGTGCGGAGTTTGGCATCTAGGTTAGATAATGGTTCATCCATCAAAAAGACTTGGGGGTTACGGGCGATCGCTCTGCCTAATGCTACCCGTTGTTTTTGTCCTCCTGATAATTCTTTGGGTAAACGGTAAAGCAAAGAATCTATCTGCAATAAACTCGACACATATCTAACTCTGTCTTTAATCACCTTTTCTTTTGCCGAGATATACCGCAGACTGCGAGGTAAATATTTAGTTGTCCCCGTCAAAATATTTTCTAACGCAAAAGAATTAACCCGATCTTCTTTTTGATAATTGCGTCGTAAACCAAAGGCGATGTTGTCGTAAATATTTAGATGGGGATAAAGAGCATAATTTTGAAACACCATAGCGATGTCTCTAGCTTTGGGTGGGAGATTGTTCACTAGGCGATCGCCAATTTTAATATTTCCTCCCGTTAATTCTTCTAATCCTGCTAGCAAACGTAACAGCGTACTTTTGCCACAGCCAGAAGGACCAACTAAAACCAAAAACTCACCATCTTCTACCGTAAAGTTAATGTCCCGCAGCACGCTAACTTGTTTTGCTTTAGTTGATAAAGTACCCTTCTCTTGAATATCTGCTGGTTCAGATATACTATTTCGATCTGCTTTTCCGCGAGAGTAGCTTTTATAAACGCTTTCTACTACTACCTGTGCCACTATTCAACCTAAATAAAGTAGACATTATGAACTTTGCTTAGTAATGTTAGCACTAGCTTCAAAAAGTGATGGGTATCTGCCCATAATTTCTGTAACTCCGTTGATTTGCTTTTGTTAAAAACCTACCCTTGTGAGCGGGATTGCGATCGCCCTAGTTGACCCTGATTTTCTCTCAATGTTGCCAATATTTATAAGCAGCATAAGCCATAGTTACCACTCCTGTGATAATTGCCTCTTCATCCACCTCAAATTTGGGATGATGGAGAGGATAATTGGTTTTACCATTATGTCCTACTCCTAGACGGAACATACATCCAGGAACTCGATCTAGGTACACAGAAAAATCTTCTGCACCTAATGAAGGCTCAGGTAAAATTTGAACGCTCGCATCACCCCAGGCTTCACGAGTGGCTGATTCAATTATCTGAGTCAAAATTTTGTCATTGTATACCGAAGGAACTCCTCTACGGTAATCTACTTGACACTTGGCACCAAAAGTTTGACAGACTCCTTGAACGATGTTCTCAATCCACTGAGGTAGGTTAGCGTGGCTATCGGCATGAAGCGATCGCACCGTGCCAACCATTCTGACGCGATCGGCAATTATGTTATGCCCTCTACCTCCTTCTATTTGCCCAATAGACAGCACAATCGGATGCAATGGGTTTTGTGTCCGACTAATTGCCTGTTGCAGAGTAGTAATGACCTGAGCAGCAATCCAAATAGCGTCGATCGCCTGATGAGGACGCGCGCCATGTCCTGACTCTCCTTGAATGACTATTTCTAATTCATCGGCAGCCGAAGTCAAAGCTCCATAACGGATCCCTATCCGACGAACAGGAATTGAAGGAAATACATGAACCCCATAAATTGCATTTACTCCCTCGATTGCTCCGTCTTTGACCATCCATTTCGCTCCTTGGGCGATTTCCTCGGCAGGCTGAAACAAAAAGCGCACATTGCCTGGCAGCTTATCGACTAGCTGAGATAAGACCATGGCTGTACCTAAGCCCAAAGTAGAATGAACATCGTGTCCGCAGGCGTGCATAATTCCTTGCTTGCGAGAAGCAAAATCAAATTTGGGATGCTCTTGAATCGGCAGAGCATCCATATCGGTACGAATTGCCAAAGTACGGCGATCGCTGCCTGAACCGATTAGCTCTCCCACAACTCCAGTTTTACCCACAGATTCTTGCACGTTTAAACCACAAGAAGACAACACCCCCGCGATATAGGCAGAGGTTTGATATTCTTCTCCGCTTAATTCAGGATGAGAATGAATATGACGACGAATTTCAATTAGTCGTGGCGCGAAATCTTGAGCGATGTTTTTTATTTCTGAGAGCATTAATTAATTATAAATATAGCTTCATTCTTGCTTAACAATAACCACGGTAATATTATCAGAGCCTCCTGCGGTCTTAGCAGTATCAATCAACTCCTGAGCAGTTGTCTGACAAGATTCTAAATTAGCTAAAGAAGCTTGAATTTGTTCGTCACTTACTTCTTCTGTCAAGCCATCGCTACAAATTAATAATCGATCTCCAGGCTTAATTTCAAATTCTTGAATATCGATATGCTGGAGATCTTCACGACCTAAACATTGAGATAAAACGTGTCTCCAGGGATGAAATTTTGCCTGTTCTGCATTAATTTCACCTTTTTTTAGAGCCATACCCACCCAGGTATGATCGTCTGTAATTTGCTCTAGTTGAGAACTTCTGAGGCGATACAAACGAGAATCTCCTACATGAGCGCACCAAGGCTTGTCTTCGCGAAAAATTAGCACTACTACCGTAGTACCCATGTCGCGACGTTCAGGATGAGTCTGCTGGTCTTCAATGATGCTGAAGTTGGCTTTTTCTACTGCTTCTTTGAGCAATACCTCTGAAGAGAGAGGAGTATCCCAATTTTCTGCTAAGTAGGCGTGAATTACTTCTGTGGCAATTCTACTAGCTTCTTGTCCTCCAGCGTGTCCTCCCATACCGTCGGCAACAATGAAAAAACGCCCCAATTCATCGTCAACAAAGTAATTATCTTGGTTGGCTGTTCTTACAACCCCTGTATCCGTAAGACCTATAAAGTGACGCTTCATAAAAGGTTAGTCAATAAACTGATAAAAACCAAAGATGTAGTCAATACTACGCTTGGTGATTGAAACATAATATCTTTGTTTAGAACATACGATCGATGCGATCGAGGCGCCTTAGCAACCGCAATAATGCCCAACCAGGGACTAAAGCAATGATAGCAGCGATCGCTGCTACTGTCTCGTATCCACCAACCAAAAGGAGAGTAGCACAAATAAGTAAAGCACTAAACAACATAGTATAGTTCGTACCAAGCTGAATTGCACTCAATCGGCGTATAACTCGCTCTGATTCAATTGAACGAACACGAACCCGTAAATCTCCTCTTTCTAATTTATCTATTGTATCGTCGATTCGTCTAGGCAGCCCCAGGGCAGTTGTTCCTACCTGTGCTGCTTGTCTACCTAACTCATCAAAAATAGTACTGCCATTAGAACTTGTATTAGTCATAAGCTTCATTGCATAAGGTTGAGCTACTTCCATAAAATTAAATTCAGGGTCTAAACCTTTGCCCACTCCTTCTAAAGTAGAAAAAGCCCGCATCACAAAGGTAAACGTTGCCGGAAAACGGAATGGTTGACCATAGGCTATGTCATATAGATCTTCGCTAATCGCATCTACGGACTGTTCCTCAAAAGGTTTGTCCATAAAATTGTCTAGCATAAACTGAATTGAACGCCTTACCGAAGTCATATCTCCTGTAGGGACTAAAGCTCCCAGGTTAATTAGGGAGTTGACCACCTTTTCGCTATTTTTTTGGGCAATACCGACTAAAGTATCCATCAAACCTTCGCGGATGTTACTTTCAATTTGTCCCATCATGCCAAAATCATAGAAGATCAGCGACCCGTCTGTCGCTACAGCAATATTACCTGGGTGAGGATCGGCATGAAAAAACCCTCCATTCAAAATTTGCTGAAGATATGCCTTCGCTCCTAATCTGGCTAATAATTTGCGATCTAAACCAGCAGCTTCAATTGCTTCGTAGTGGCTGATCTTAATTCCTGGCATATATTCCAAGGTTAACACCTTGGGAGAAGCGTATTTCCAGTAGACACGAGGAACACGCACCCAATTCTCTTTCTGAAAATTACGGCGAAAGGTATCTGCATTCCGTCCTTCATGAAGGTAATCAGTTTCTTCCCACAAAATGCGACAGCATTCGTCGTAAATACCCAGCCAATCTCGGTTATTACCCCATTCACGGTGATTTTGAAAATAACGAGCAATTTGGCGCAGAATTACTAAATCTACGGTAAATAGCTGCTTTAAACCTGGTCGTTGAACCTTAACTACTACCTCTTCGCCACTGTGAAGTTTAGCTTTATGTACCTGCCCTAAACTTGCTGCTGCCAAGGGAGTAGGCTCAAAACTAGAGAATAACTGATTAATTGACTTGCCAAAATCTGATTTAATAGTCTCTTCAACCTGCTCGTAGGGAAAGGCAGGAACTCGATCTTGCAGCTTAGAAAGCTCTTCAACATACTCTATGGGAAACAAATCCCCACGGGTAGAGAATAGTTGACCAACTTTGATAAAGGTAGGTCCCAACTCTAGAAAGTTTTCTCGAATCCAAACAGCTTGCTCTCTCCGTCTCAACGCCTGTTTCTCTGGAGTTATTCCCCCTGGATAAGCCCACTTACGCTTGTCCCACCAATTTCTAAATAGAAACGTCAGCACAAAACGCCAGATATCTAGTCGCCGACGATTGCGTGAATATTTGGCACGATTCCAACGGTAGGACTTAGCAGCTACCATCACTCCTGCTTCTTGACTATGAGTGACTGCTGCTCCAACTTCTTTGACGGTTTTGGCTGAATCAGACTGGTTAGACCGATCGTCTATTGATTTTTGATTGGGAATAGCAGAAGACACTAAATTTTTACAGAAGTTTAACTGTGATGTTTGATTAAATAAGATTAACTAATCTAAATAGTAGCGACTTATCGCCAAAAAAACAGCGTAAGTACAAAAGTACTTTACTATTTGCTTGAGAATCCGATCGATTAAAACCAAAGCGTCAAGCTACTTACCAGAATAGAAAATTTAGTCGATCGCAATTTAATTAGTCACGATATTTTTTTAACTCTGATCGCAAAGTGGCAATTTCGGCTCTTAATTGATCGAGCATTGCCTGTAGATCGCTTGAATTAGTAGTATTAATATCAATATTGATCGAGTTAGAGGCAGTGTTGGGACGACTAGTAGTCGTAGTAGTGCTATTTGGATAATAGGTGCTACCTGCTGCTTGTTCGGCTCTTAACTGAACTTCCTCCATAAATTGTCTTAAATTTTCTCTTTGTTCGGCATCAAACTTGCCTAGATCGCTCATGGCGTTGGTAAAAGATTCTTCCATCTTTTCGCTAAAGACTTCGGCTAAAGCTCTGCCAAAAAAAAAGGCATTAGTTACAGGATTGGTGTTGCTCATAAGACAAAGTTTAGATAAAGCTTTCCTCTAAATTATATCTCTATTCTATGGGCTATTAGCGATTTTACCTGCTAATCAATTTAACAGACTCTTATTATTACTGATATTACGCAGCATGGGGTCATGAAGTAGTGAATAAGGAGTATGGAGGAGTAGTGGAGATAGTGAAGTAGTGAAGCCAAACTACCCTAAACACCCCACATCCCAATTACCCCACTACCCAGTCTTCACAGTATCGATAAATGCGTAACGTCAGTTATCAAGGCGATCACCTTACTACAATATCACTATACAAAATTAAAATAGACATAATAAAAGATAATAAATTGCAGTTGGATTCAGTGGAATTAACCCTAACAATGTCAGAGATTTACGAAGATGTGCTTTAAATCAACAATCTGGACTTAGATTACATTTAATTTTGAATTCAACTAATCATGGGATTATGCCAATAATATAAGAAATATAACATAACTCATATAATTAGTTTTTTAGTAAATATAAACCTATGGTTTTTCTAGTAATTATCGGCTTGATCATGGCGGTAGTTGCCGTGCTTTTTGCTTTTCAAAATGCTGCGGTGGTAACCATTAGTTTTGGTGTCTGGCAATTTAAAGAGTCTTTAGCTATTATTTTACTTCTTACCTTAGGGTTAGGAATCATAATCAGCTTGCTATTATCAACTCCCACAATTTTTAAGCGGGGTTGGCAGAATTCGCGACAAAAAAAGCAAATTGCCGAGCTACAAACCCAGCTAAAAATGCAAAGCAAAACAAACACCCAACAACAGCAGCAAGATCTAGCTAAACAAGAAGCGACTCAAGAGCTACTTCAGACTTTTAATTTAGCTGATACGGTAACGGGTTTGTTAACCAAAGATGCCACAGTGCAGCTAACAGAACATTTGCTCCAGCAAATGAAAAATCAACCTAATAATCCGCGCTATTCATCACTCACCGTAATCTTATTTACGGTTGAACCAGCTAAATCTCAGCGTAATTTTGCCGATGTAGGCAGCGAAAATGCAGTTTATAAAGCGATCGCCAATCGGTTTGTCAATGCTGTAATTCCTGATAGTTTTCTAGGCACTACAGACCGCAAACGTTTTATTAGCTTGATTTTGGGCTTGAGAGGAACAGAGATAACAGAATATGGAGCATATTTACGAGAGAAAATTACGCAAACTCCTTTACAAAAAGCAGATGGAACGTCATTATCGCTTAAAATGAATGCAGGAGGAGTAGTTGTCGATCCCACAGACGTAATAGATAGTCGCAGCATTCTTCAGCAGGCAGAGCAAAACCTAGAACAGGCCATAGCAAAAAGAAGCGATTCTCTAGAAATCAGCGAGATCACCTCAAAGACTATATAGCAATCTTAGTAGTTGGTAGTTGGTAGTTAGTAGTTAGTCGTTAGTAGTCAAAGAAAACTGCTCTAACTGTTTTAAGCTTCAGATATTGTAAAATTGCTTATGAATTCTTTTTCTGAAAATTTACCTCCTCAAGATAATAATTCTCAATCAACAAAACCAGATCTTGAGCCGATTGACAATTTACTTAATCTTTTATTAGATGAAAAGTCATCAGCAAATGGCGTATCCCAAGCAGAAACGGCAGAGGTAGGAGATACAGATAGCAAGCAACCGTCATATTATCAAGAAAAGGCTTTCGACTCTACTTTTGAGAAACCAAAATCAGAACAGGTAAACTCTAATGCCGATCGCCCAAGCTTTCAACATACTGAAGATGCCGATTTAGAAATAGATGTAGAAAGCGAAATAGAAAATCTCACTCTCGAAAAAGCCGTTGAGTATCAAGCATTTCTCCGACAAACTGTAAAGCCTCAACAGCATTCAGCATCTGACTCAGAACCAGATCGCTCATCATCTTGGGAAGTAACTTTTGATGAAGCCATCGAGTCTGTCGCTAAAGATAGCAGTGAGCTACAGACACAAGCAGATTCTGCTCAAGAGTTAGATCTTGTTGATTCAGTAAATGCCCTGATTCCTTTAATGGTAGAGCTACTGAAATATAAAATAGATGATTCTCAAGAGACAATTATAAAAACAGTATCACCTGTACTAGATCGGATAATCGAACAGCGATCGCTCGAAGACTCGCCTAAAATGGCAGCCGCGATCGCTAAAATTTTGCCCCATGCCATCAGCGAAGGTATTAATCTGACTCCTGAAGAGATTGCTAAGGCGATCGCTCCAGAATTGGCTCTGTGTATTAAAGAGCAAATTCGTTTAGACCAAGATGCAATCTCCGAAGCTTTAGGTTCAGAAATGGGCAAGGCAATTAAAACTCAGATTGAGCTTGAAAAAGATGCCATGGTAGATGCACTCTACCCCGTCATTGGCAGCACTATTTCTAAATATATGGTGGAGGTGGTGCAGGATATCAATAGAAAGGTGGAGAATACCCTAAGCCCAGAGGGAATTAAGCGCAAGGTAAAAGCAAAAATCCAGGGAGTTTCTGAAGCCGAACTAATTTTTCGAGAGTCCATTGGCTATTATGTTCAAGCCGTATTTTTGATTGCTAAAGATTCGGGAATTGTGATTGAGGAGATTAAAAGGGAAGCAGATCGGCATTTAGATTCGGACATGATTGCAGGAATGTTAACGGCAATTCGTAGTTTTGCTAATGAATGTATTACCTCTGGCTCAGAATTAGACGCAATTGATTATGGTGACTGGCAGATTCCCATTGAAGTAGCTGGCTATTGTTATTTAGCCGTAGTGGTTAAGGGAGAACCGACAAAAGAATTTCGAGTCAGAATTCGCCGAGTTTTAGGGGAAATTGTCCTCAAGCATGGAAAGGCGATCGCTAATTATCAGGGAGACATGACAACTAATCCTCCACAAATTAGAGCCGCATTAGGAAAGCTAATTTACGAACAAGATCCTCAGCAGTCAAAACTTAAGTCTTCTCCGTCGACGTTGTTGTGGCTAATAGCCTTTCTTCTGGGTTTAGTTCTTATTCCTTGGGGAATTATTAGCTACCGTGGCAATGTAGCTCACAATATTGAACAAATAACAGCAGCAAAACTAGATGCTGCACCAGAACTATCTATTTATCGCTTAGAACCCTATGTAAATCATCGAACACTAACTATTAGTGGCAGAGTTCCGAGTGAATACCTCAAAAATCAGGCAGGGGCAATTACACAAAAAATTGCCAGTCAAAATAATCTCCAGTTCGATAACCAAATTATCGCTATTCAGATTTCTCCCAGTCCTGATGTGGTTGCTGGTGAAGTTCAAAGGTTGACTCGCTTATTTAATCAACAGCCAAATAACTTGATTAAAACCAATTATGAATCTCCTACCAAAACTTTAACTATAGAAGGAACTGTAAGCAGTTTATCAAAGCAAGAATTTATGCTTAAGCTGTTCGAGCAAGTACCAGGAATTGCCAAAATAATTCTCAACGTAAATACGCAGTTACCAAAGGTAAAACAACGTATTTACTTCAATTCAGGATCTAATCGGCTAGAATTTACCGATACTTCTGCCAAGCTTGACTCTGTAGTCCAGTTTTTAGAGCAATATCCCCAACTAAATCTCAAATTAATAGCTCATAATGATGGAAAAGGTACAGACAAAATTAACCAAAAATTAAACCAAGAGCGTTGTCAAAATGTCCAGGCAGCCTTAGTTGCCAAAGGAGTTGATTCAACTAAGCTTGTGGCTCGTTGCACAAAATTAGATGTTTCCCAAAATACAAACAACCAAGCAGCGTGGTTAGATCGTTATGTAAGCTTTGAACCATTTATTCCTACGAGCAATATCAAGAAAAACTAACTAATGTCAGTAATTACCAAGAAAATTTGTTTAATAGGAGATTTTAATGTTGGTAAAACCAGCTTAATTCGACGCTTTGTTGAAGATAAGTTTAGCGATCAATATTTGTCTACGGTTGGAGTTAAGGTATCTCGCAAATCAGTAAATATCAAAACTGACTCACAGATCGATCAAATTAATCTTTTGGTCTGGGATTTAGAAGGTAATACTAAGTTCAAGTCAATTACCCCCAGCTATCTTAAAGGTGCAAGTGCCGCAATTATTGTGGGAGATTTGACTCGCTCAGATACCCTCAATAATTTAAATAATCATATTAACCTTTTTTCCGAGGTAAATCCTCAAACCATTATAGCAATAAGTTTAAACAAGGCTGATTTAGTCGCTCAAGAAAAGCTAGACAAACTAAGCCAAGCATATAGCTCTTTTGATTGTGAACAAGTAATTGCTGCCTATCTAACTTCGGCAAAGACAGGACAGGACGTAACAAATATGTTTGATAAGATAGCACAGGCGATCGCCTTATCTAAATAACTGATGTTACGCACTCATTGATCTGTGAAGACTGGGTAGTGGGGTAATTGGGGTAGTTTGGCTTCACTATCTCCACTACTCCTCTATACTCCTTACTCACTACTCCATGACCCCATGCTGCGTAATATCAGTAAATAAATACGTCAGCTTAAATACTAATGCCAATGCCCTTATCTAAAAACTCAGTTACGGTCTGATCTGATAAATCATGTGTTGCCATTGCCTCTAAGATTGACATAGGAACGGTGAGGTGATGCGCTCCTGCTTGCAGGGTAGCAGCAGCTTCTTCAGGCGACTTAAGGCTGGCTGCCAGAATTTCAGTATTGCTATGTTTGAGTACATCAGACATTTCTCTGACTAGTGCTAAACCATCTCCTAAAAGCCTGGTAGCACGGTTTACGTAGGCGATCGCATATTTTGCTCCCGCCTGGGCAGCAACTGCTGCTTGGGCAGGACTATAAATAGCTGTTACCGAACAATTTATTGCTGATGATAAATAAGCTGTAACCTGAAATCCTAATGGAGTAGCAGGAATTTTTAAGACCAGCTTATCGCCAATAATTGCTTGGGCTTTTTTTGCTTCTGTAACCATTGCCTCAAAATCTGTGGCACATAGCTGATAATATAGTTCTCCAGGACTGATAGCCGTCAATTGTTGAAGACAGTCTTCAGGAGCTAGATCGCTTTTATTTAGTAGAGTTGGATTGGTTGTAATTCCCTTTACCCAGCCCATTGCCACTGCTGCTTGAGCTTCTTCAATTAAAGCCGAATCAAGATAAATCATAATTAAGAGAGTTATTATAAAATTAAATAATAAACTTTTATCAATAGCTATCAGCTTTTAGAAAGATTTGCTCGCGCTTGTGCGATCGCTTTTTAGCCTATAAAGCAAAACTCAAACTTTATGCCTAGCAATATCTACGAAAAATTAAATTTACCTTTTTCTTCCAATTTCCATTGATTCGTAGAGAGCTTGGTTACTATTGCAGGTTTAATTAAATGATAGCTAGAGTATTGAGGATAGTATCCAACTAGATCGAATAAGATTTTGGCATCGTTTAAGGATTTTTCTGTAGCGTTAGTTATCTGATGTATTTCGCTTGGTATCAAGCAATAAACACCTAAGTAATCAATAATCCAATACTTACCATCAGCATTATTTTCTAATTTAATTAGATCGGGTTTATAGATTACAAGTTGTAATAGAGTTTCTACACTAATTGTAACTTTAGCCACGATCAGATCAGAGATTAGCTTAATGTCTTGAGTATAGTCTTGTCTAAATCGAGATATTTTAGTTTTTAAATCTATTTTTGTATCCTGACTATCTTTAATCTCTGTATTGTCTATTTTGTTGTGATTATCTGATATGAACTCTATTTTGCCTTTTCTCTCAAGTTGCCATAATTCCGAATTGAGTTTTAAAACCTTTGCTGGCTGAATTAATTGAAAACTATAATCACCTGAGCTTGATTCATTACACTCAAAAAGATTTTCAATAGTATATCGTTTATTGTGTTCATTGATGCTAATTTTTGCATGAGGAACTAAATAAGAATTGTTGTTTTCTTCTACTATCCAATAGTTACCTTTACTTATACTTGAAAGAAAAACTGTTTCAGAACGACCTGCTAAACGATTTTCCATACTTTCTTGTGTCTCTATAACTGTAGCTATTACAAATTCGTTAAATGAATTTTTATGTTGATTGTATAATTCGGTAAACTGTTGAACACTATTGTCTGAGTTGAAATTTTCAGTATGATCGCTTTGATTAATCAAGTTATTTAGCTGAGATTGTAAGACATCAGTTTTTTGTATTTGTTCATTGAGAATTTTTTTTTCTGTAAGCCAATCTTGTTTATCTCGTTGATAAACTTTTTCCGATATTTCCGATTGAATTTCAAACTGCGTTATTTTATTATCTAGTAGCTTTACTTTTGTTTGAAATGCTGTCAAGCTAGACAAAATCTGTTGATTAATTTTAGATTGCTTATCGTCAACTACATTTTCAGGCTGTTTTAATTGAGGTGATGCAGATTTTATGCTACCAAAAAATAGAATACCAGGCTGAAGTAGCTTCCATTGTTTGTTATTCGGCAATAAAGAAAGAATTGCGGGTTCTTGTAAGATAAACTCGCATTCGGATGAATTATAATCTCCTTGTAGCTGGAATAAATTTTCAACTGTTTTTAATTTGTGAATATTAAAACTGATATTATTATTAGGTACAAGCCAATATTTATGCTGTTTGTTTTCTAGAGTTGCGATCGCCCAATAATTTCCTTTGATAGTTGTTTCTAGAATTATTCCATCTGAATTTGAACCTCGATAACTTTCTGGCGTAAGGGTAACGGGGATAATATAACCAGATAACACGGCTACTAATTCGTTATAGGTGGCAATCAATTGAGCTTTAGTCAGATCGACAGGTAAGATATGAGGTTTTATGGAAGATGGTGTTACTTTTATAGATCGCGCTAACTTCAGCGGATAGCTACCTTTAGCTAAAGATTTAGTTAATTCCTCAAAGTTTTTTTCAATAGAACTAACTTTTTCTAATAATAATTCTATTGATTCTGCTTGTTGTTCATCTCGTTCAACAAGAGTATGTTGTTCTTTTAGGATTTTACCTATTTTGTCAATTAGTTTATCGACAAATCCTTGAGTGACAACTGTGTTTTTATCACTTGTAGCCATGAGATTTCGTTAATTGTTTTCAAATTATTGATTAAATTATGCTTAATTCTTAGTCTTTAATAAAAATATAGCTTGCCTTTTTTCTCAATTTGCCATGTTTTTGATGATATTTGAGATACTTTAGCTGGTTTAATTAGTTGAAACTCATAAGAGTTGTTGCAAGAATTATCGTATTCAAATAAGGCTTGAAGTGTGTCAAGGTTAAACTCGTTAAATTTAATATCGATTGTAGGAACTAAATAATTAATACCTTCTTCATTAATAATCCAATAGCTTCCCCTCGATGCTTTTACTTCTAACTGGACTGGAATATCTCTTGCATCGCGACGATTACTTATACTTTCTGCTGTTTCTGAAACTGTCGCGATCGCTTTGCCAAGTAGTAAATTTTTGTCATGATTATAATCTCTTAAAAATTGAGGAATATTATTTAGAGCATTATTATCATTTGATGCTTCTGGTAATGAATCATTGTCTATATTATTTTCTGAATGCGAATTATCACTTTTATTTTTTTCTAGACAGTCTTTAGAATCGTCGATATCTGAATTATCATTTTGTTGTGATGCTTCTAAATTTCCTTCTATTTTAGAATTATTATTTTGCTTGAGATTTGAATTATATTGTTGTTGTGTTAAGGTTTTAATTTCTTGAGTTAAACTATTGATTTCCTGAGCCAAATTACTTATAGGTTGAGATATTCTGCCTATAGTTTGTTGAAAAATGTTAAAGTTATTACTTTCTTTCTTATTTTGATTGTCTAAGTCTTCTGTTAATTTTTGATTTATTTGATTTTGTTCTTGTATTTGTTGAATAGTTTTTTTCGACCAATCAATAACTTTTGAATCTGCTGTTGAATTAACAGGATACTTACATTCACAACAAATATAATCATCCCGTTGAGCCTTATATTTAGTTCCACAAGCAGGACAGTTATGTACTTGTACATTATCAAAAGAAGCCATAGGATTAATTTATTTATTTCAAAAAAATAATGTTCAAAGAGTTATTTCAAAAAAATTGATTTATTTACATAACTCTTTAAGCCAAATATAATTAATTACTACTAATGCTCTGCCCATTCTCTACCCAAGGCAAGTAACAAAGCTTTCAATCCTAAAATAAAAGGAGCATCAGGACGAATATTTTCAGAATCACCTTGTCCAAATTCTTTGAGTAGTATATTCTTTAGTTCTCTTTTGGTACTACTGTAGAGTTTGTCTTTATATTTAGGTTCTAAGCCTTTACCTCTTTGAAATTGAGACATTGGTTTAATTCCTTCTAGTTCTAATTCCTTAATAGCTGAATTAAACTCATCAACAAAAGCAAATAGCTGATGCAATTCAGGAATTTCAAAACTTTCAATTCTATCCTCAAATTCTAGGCGATTTTCGTAAGAAATTTCTTTTCCATTAATTACACAATTTTCTCCTGCAATTAAAGGATCTTTTTGTTTTTTATTTAAGCCTTTGAGCTTGGTATCAGTAAGAACCAATCCACAGGCTACCTCATCTTTTGGCTTTTGACTTAAACGAGTGACTTCTTCAGTATCTTTAAAGCCAGAACCCTTACTTAACATATGGCTAAATAATTCATTGACTTGAGAATGTTTGTCAAACTTGCCTCCGATATCTAGCCAATTTAAGAATCGAGAAGCATTACCACCAACATAAACAGGAGTAATTTCATCTGTAGTATATTTTTCTTCCGAATACAATGCACCTAATAAAATACCGATGTAATAGTATAGTCCAGCCGTTCCCAAGGCAATTAAGCGAATCAATCCTTGAGATTTTTCATCTTTATCGATAGTTTTAACTATTTCCTTTAGCCATGTTTCTCCATTGTTACGGAGTAAAACATCTAACTTGGCATATAGCTTGTCTTTTTTTAAACGTTCGTAACCACTGTGTTTGAGTTTTAAACTGTTACGTATAAAGTCGGGATTTAATTCTATAAATTGCGAAAATAACTGACGACCTGCTAATCTAACCGAACATTGATGAACTAATTGATTATTTTCCCATATTGAGATGTCTGATGTCCCGCCACCAATATCGATACAAACACTATTAATTAAATCGTATCCTTCCTGGTCAGAAAAGTATTGAGCAACTGCTAGACTTTCAGTACGAAAACACTCTAAATTCTTTTGTTCTGGACAACTTTGAATAATGCCAGTTTTTTCTTGCAGTTTTTCAGTTAATTCGCGCCAAGTGCTCATATATCTAGTGTGATCTCCCCTGGAAAAAGCGGAAGGATAAGATAAAGACCATTGAATCTCTGTGATTCCTTCGCTAGCAGCCAGGGCGGAAACGTGCAGTGCTAAATGTTCTAAAAACAGTCGATTGGGAACAAAATTATCCCATTTGAGATCGGTTTCGATCCAGTTTTTATCTGGTTGAAAATTAAGGTCTGGATTATATATCCGACCATCAAATAAAGCCCGTTCTCTTCCTTCGGGACTGTTAGTTTTACCTCTAGTAGTGAGAACACTGGAAAAAGGTAAAGGTTTATCAAGAGGAATAAATTTTTCTGGGACGAAGTATTCAAAAAGTACAGGAATACGAGTTTCGATATCTGCTTCCGTTACCTTTAAATGTAAACTCTTAAGAGATAAAGGTTCGACGTTATCTCTTCTATTGACATAGATATTGGTGAAAGAAGTACCGAAGTCTACCCCAACTCGCCAATTATCAGCCAATGAAATCTTTTGAGGTGTTTTTAAAGGAATTAAACCAAGTGGTTGTCTGTTGCGATTTTGACACTGAATATGAGAAGGAAACTTGTCTAGTCGCGTTAGTTGATAATTGCCTTGACCTTCCTGAAAGACATGAGGTTCTTTGGCTTGGGGGAAACTGACGTGAAAGGTATCTTCTCCCAAACCTGCATCGTAGTAGAAGCCGTAATACTCTTGCCAACCTTCAGCTTGGAAATGGGGCCACACTTCTAAGATAGGTACGCCGTCAGCTAGAGCATTTTCTTCTTTCAGTGGATAATCTTTGTAGATGCGATAATTTTGAGATTGGTTATTATTGCCCGAAAGAGGTAAATCTAACTCAATTCTGATAAATGTCCCATCGCTACTATTAAGGGGAGTTATATTGAGGTGACGGATCAGATCTTCAGGAGTGAAATATTCCAGCAGGATTTGATTTAGGGGAAGTAATGGGGTGATTCTGCGTTTGTTGAAAATTAAAGGTTGAGTTTCTGGAGGTAAATAACCACCAGGTAAGGCATCTTCGATATCAATAAAGGTTAATTCTGGTAAAAATAAATCCTTTGATTCAATCCAGCGTACATTTTGCCAGATGACTTTACCTGACTTTAAATCTTCGATTTTTAGTGATGCTAAAGTTTGGTCTTGATGTAGCCAAATATTTTGGGGTGATTTTCCCCAAGCTTCGGCTATCTGCGGATCGAGGATCAGTAAGTCTTGTACTTGGCTTAAACCTTGACTACCAATCAAGCGCACATTGGATGGTTGCGCCTCGGCTTTAGCAGGCTTGTTAATGCCGTTAAGGACACCACGATTGAGAGATACGCCGAAATACTGCGGATTATCGCTTAAGCTGACAGCTTGTTCGGGATAAGAACCCAAACTATCGCGAAATTGATTAATTAAACCGCTAATTTCATCGATCGCTCTGGGTTGACCTTGATAATTTTGATTATGGAGATGAGTACTTAAATTTTCTAACCACCGCCATAATAAAGCTTTTTCATTCTTGTTGAGGTGATTACCAGTCAGGGGAGATCCTAAACATTTTGTTTCCTCATTCCACCAGGGTAAACCAGACCAATTTCCTTCTTCGGAGTTGGCAACTATAGTACTAGGGGAAGTCATACCCACAGGTTGATTATTCCAGAGGAAAACATAAACTTCCTGCCAGGGATTATTACCGTCGAGACTGTAAAGAGCATTAACGGGATGAGGTAACAGTTGGTATAAAGCTCTACTAAAAGGCTGCTGTTGGCGTAATTTGCTCAAATCGACTAATTGAGCGGTTAAAGGAAATCGTCTTACTTCGGCTAAAGCCACGGCAGCTAACATTCCCTGCCACTGGGCAATCATTTCCCGACGAATCGGATAGTTTTTATTGTGTAACGCCATCTCTATCGATAGAGGACGCGCCCACATTGTCGGGACGGAACTTACGCTTTTAGTTTCTCCCGAAGCTTGATAATCGAGACTGGTTGCGACATTCTGAAACGCCGATCTTGATTCTAAGCTTGTCCAAATTCCTTCCCTTTCTGGAGGTCTGACATCTGTACCCGTTTTTAGTTTCGGTAATATTAAATTAGCCATAGTTTTTAAGTTAAAAGCACCACAAGGGCATAACATCAAAAGTCAAAAGTCGTAGGGGCGAACGGCCGTTCGCCCGTACAGAAGTTGAAAATCGTAGGGGCGATTCGCGAATCGCCCCTACTAAAGCTGACAAGCCTGATATACAGCTTGAGCTAATCCCACCGTGCCGTTATTATTGCCTTGAATATTTTTGGGATGAAGATTATTTTTAATTCTGGTTGGTTCATCGTTGCGTTGTCTGGTTTTGGCATCGCGGTTATCTCCCAGGATCAAATCTTGTAATTTAGTTCCCTGAAGCTGATCGACTTGGGCAAAAATGCTGTGTTTAAATAGTTCAATTCTGTCGCTTTCGCATTGATGAATTTCTTGTAACCAGCGTAAATAGTCTTTGCACCAGTTGTTTATTATGACGATCGCATTTTGCTGCTGGCTGCTGTCAAACTGAAGCGGTTTTTTAGGATCGGTATCGTAAAATCTACTCATCCAAGGAGCGAACCTAATGTAGCTTTTAAATCCTTCTTGTTTAGCATTGGTTAATTCTGGAGCAATTTCTGCCAGCCAGGTATAAGCAAATCTAGTGGTACTGCCTAAAATCTTTTGGACATTATTGCCATCGGGAATGTCATCCCAGTTGATATATTGCGAACGTGAACGAGATAACAAGACAATTGTTTCTTCTTGGGGATGAGTTTCCGTTAAGAAATGTCTGGCAGCCAGACCAGCATATAATTCAATAAAATGAGGCTGATTGCACTGGGTATTTTTACCAATGCTAAAGTTAACCCTAGCTAAATTCTCGTTGCCTAATAAATAGACGGTATCAAAAATGCCTTGAGCTTGGGTGACATAGTAACGCAGTGCTGCTTCTGTGTTGAGCAAAAACTTATCCGACTGAGCATAAATGCCGTTTTCACTTTCTCCCGCAGGAGCAGTAAAGCCAAAATAAGGCAGAATAAAAACAGAACCAATCTTGACTCGTTCTCTAATCTTAATCTCGTTTAATTTATTAGCAATCAAGCGAGCAATAGTAGGTAGTCCCGATGCCCCAGTACCGCCAAAGATCGAGCCACACAGCAACACTTTTGGTTGTTTACCTTCGTTGACATCGGCTCTAATTTGTTCGATAAAAGTCCCCCAGGGTTCTTCATCTAGGCGATTGAGGTCTACTTGACTCATCACCGCAGCACCGATAGCAGGTCTACCACGAAAACCTACATCTAAATTTTCTTGTTTTTCTGTGTCTGTATAGAGAACATCAAAGAGATTAGCTAAGGCTGGCTCACTTTGTTTAATGTTGTTGTAATTAAAAAACGCACTTAATTCTTTATTTAAACTATTTTTGGCAAATGGCGACCAGAGATCGAAAGATTTAATTGATGTCTGCATCCAAGGACACTGTTGTTTATCAATTGCCGATAATATTCGCTGGCATTCAGTTTGAATATTTAAACTATTTCTCGCTCTTTCAACATTGCCGTTACTTTCGTCGGCATCGACAAATAATACTTTGATTGGCTCTTGAGGAAACAATCCTACTGATGCTAAATGCACTACTGACTCTACACATTTTGCCCCACTGCCACCAATACCAACTAGATATATAGTCATTAATTTAATCTCCAAAAACTCGGCGTATTGTTCCCGAACCTGGGGGTAAATACATAAATAAATTAGGTGAACTTAAAGCTGTTCCTAGCCAAAAAACCCAAATCACATCAAATAGTAAGAAAAATATTGATGAAAGTAGGGCATCATCACTGACCTTATTCAGATAAATAGCAATAAAAATACTCAAAACGTTAACAAATAAAAGTGCATACCAAACGCCTTGCCAGGTTTTTAATTCACTGCCGTTAGCTTTTGAGCGAACAGCAGAAATAGACCAAAAAATTACCGAAATTAAAGAGATTACAAAAACAATAGCAGCTTGATTCATATAGTAGCTACCAATCCATTCTTTAAGATCGGGGATATCAGTAATTCTAACTATTCTTAAATCATAAAGTTTTGGCTGTCCGAGAAAAATTATTAACGCACCAATAATCAAACAGATTATTAGTCTAGTTATTTCTCCTGATTTCATATATTTAGCTTATTGTCATAATAAATATTAGTTAATTACAATTTAACTCATAAATTTTTGATTGAAAACATCATGTTTATGGGTATTTACCCTGAAATTTAGCTAAACTGCTAAAACTTATTTTTAACTACAAGTATGTTTTTATTTAAAAGAAATATTAGTTATTTGGCTATTGTAGGTATGTTGTCTGGCTGTGTTGCAGTTGCTAAAGGAGAGCCAGAAGGAACGCCAGTCAATGGAGATTATGCTAATTTACATTGTGAATTAGAGCAAAAAGACCAACAGGCTGAACTTACAAATCCATTAGCTATCGATGTTAATATTGACGGTTCTGGATCAATGTTGGGCTATATAAATCAAGAAAATAGCTCTTATATCCAAGCATTAAAATTATTAGATAGTACTCTAAATTTAAGTAGTAGGCGTTCTCCATCTACTGTTAAATATTATCGTTCTGGAGATTATCAACATCAAGCTAAAGGACTAACTCGTTCAGAATTTCGTAAAGCTAACAAGTCAGATTTTTATGATGGAACAAATTCTACTTTCCCTGCTGTTTCTAGCGATTTAGGTTCTCTGATTACTAAACCAAAAAATAGCGATCGCCTGACGGTAATCATTACAGATTTAGAACAAAATGATGGTGATGTTAATTTAATTGCTAACAAAATTAAAGAGAATTATTTTAATAGTCAAGATAACAACTATGCTGTAGGTATTTGGGCAGTAAAAAGCGAATTTAATGGTACTGTTTATTCTGCCAGTGATGCCAATAAAAAGTTTAATTACAATACGGTCGGAAAAACAAGCAAGCAGTATCGACCATTTTACATATTATTTCTCGGCGACTATCAAGATATTACGAATTACTTTGATAAGTTAGCCAAAGAAGAAGGAAACTTGAGCGATCGCAGTAAATTTTTAATTTTTTCACCACATAATTTAGTTGCCGATGTATCCTATCTCAATTCGCCTCTAAACCTGTCATCAGATTTAGCAGCACCAAGCTTATTAAATAATGGAGATGTGTCTGTAGAAAAGAACAATCAACCGATAGAATTATTAGAAATTAAGAATAAAAATGCTGATGCTTTGGAAGTAAAATATCAAATACCTTTAAAGCAAATCAATCATACTTTATCAGCCGATCCTAACGATTTGAAAGTAGCCATAGACGTAAGTGAATTTGATAAATTTAATAAACAACAGTTCAAGCAAGCACCTGCTGCTGCCAAAGCTTTAAATTTTAAAGATTGGCAAATTGATAATAATCAACTTAATTTTGTTACAACTATAAACCCGAATAATCTGACTGAATCTAACATTTACTATTTTAAAGTTGATGTAACTGCTAAAGATTTACAAAAACCTGATTGGTGGAGTGAGTGGAATCTAAATAGTGGTAGTGATGGCTCAAAAACCAGTAATTTATCTGACTTTATGAATAGCCTAAAAAATATTACTCTTAATTCCATGAATGAGTCTGGTTCTACTATTGGACGCTTATGTTATGCCGTTCAAAAAGATTAAGGAATTTGTAAAGCGATCGCAATCTTTACTGACTGTGATTTGTATCCTTTTCAACTAGCTGATAAATACTGATAATAGAGTTTTGAATTTAATAAACTCATATATTATGTCAGCTTTAAAAATAAAAAGAGATATTAAATTACTAGAGCAGCAATTAAATGAATTAGAAGCTAATATTTCCGATCCAATTGAACGTAACGAGCAAAAGAAACAGTTAGAAAGGGAAATTAAAAAGCTCAAACGTTCCAAAAGTCAGATAGAACAACTCGAACAAGAACAGCAAGAACTTGAATCTCTCAAGTCCGAGTTTATCTTAAATAATAATGAGTTAGTTGATCGCAGAGAAATCAAACAAGAAAAACAAGTACAACATACTGCTTCTATAATCGATACCTCTATTCCAGTAGAGCCTAAAATTGAGCTTAACAAACAGATAGAAAGTAATCGAAATAGCCAAGTTGGTAATTTAAATCATAAGGAAGAAAATTCTGATATTATTACTCCTGTTTTTACTCCAGTTATTTCACCATCTAATAACTCTAAAGAATCAGGGAAAGCCTGGATTATTGGTGGGACAATCGGATTTTTTATTTTTTTAGGCTTAGTGATAAATGGTTACATAGCAAATCAAACAGCAAGCAATATCGAACAACAAACTTCTGACACTATCACTTCAGAGACTTTTGAACAAGATAATATACCAGAGACAGAAAAGATAATTAATTCTTCAGCAAAGGTATCTACTCAACTTCAAGAAAAAACTTTTGATAATTATGACTTTCCTTTAGATTCTTGTGGTGATAACGATCCTGGTGGTGCTAATACTTGGTATCCAGTTTATGTTGATGACACGCCAGAAAATTTAAGCACAATTCGTAGTTACTATTGCCAAGATGCGATTCGTAAATATCGCCAGCAAAAACAAATTCACTCGATTCAAGTTGCTTCCTTTATTAATGAATCAAAAGCCGAACAATTTGCCAGCTTAATGCAGGAAAAAGTAGGAAGTGGAGAAGTTGGCGAACCAACAGTCTATAACCTCGATAAAGATGTTAATAATTATTCATCTCAAAATTCTTCGATAAATAATGAAAGTTATGAAGATATTAATGAGAGCGAATCAATCAATATTATTACAAGATTATATGATTTACTCTCACAAAAAAGTTTTGCCGAAGCTGAATTATTGTACAATCCTCAATTGGCATATCAATTTAACTCCAATTTCTTTAGTCAATTTCAAAGAGTAACAGTAGAAAACTTACGTATAACCTCAAAAACCCAAAATTCAATCAGTTTCATCGGACAAAACACTTATATTTGGCTAGACGGTTCAACTCAAAAAGAATCGAGGTCTTATACAGTTGAAAGTTTTGATGGACATCTCAAAATTACAGCTTCTAAATTCATTAAGGTTGCTAAATTTAGATAGTATCCTAATATTTTTAAATTTATTTAATTGATTATAATTGGCGCGATCGCACTCTTCTGCAATAGTGATTTGTATTATTTTGTAAATTTTCTTTAATAACAACAATAGAGTTTTCTAATAAATTTATAGATTATGTCGCTTTTTAAAATAGAAAATAAGCTCAAACTGCTGAACCCTTTAGGGGGTTTGCCCTCTTACCGCCGACGCAGGGCTGGCTTTCGGCGGTGCGATGAGATAGTTTAAGTCAATCCTGAAGAAAGAAATTGATTTAACTTGTTGTATAGAACAACAAGCATTTAATTACTTTCCAAAGCCTTTACCGCGATCGCTTTTTGGCAGGCATACACAATTATTAATTTGTTGGCGGAGGGTTTCTTCATCTAGGTTTTGACCAATTAGAACTAGCCGATTTTTCTTTTCGCCTTGCCATTCTTCGTCCTCTAAAGTAAATCGCTTACCGCTAAGGTGAAAAATATGGCGTTTGGGACTTTCATCAAACCACAAAATACCTTTAGCGCGAAAAATATTTTCTGGTAACTGATTGTCTAGAAAGTACTGAAATTTGCGAATTGCTAAGGGTTTATCAAACTGAAATGACATGGAGGAAAAGCCGTCATTTTCTAAATGATGGGAATGCTCGTGATTTTCATGATTGTGATCGTGATGGTGGTCATGATCGTGGTGTTCATGATCGTGATCGTGGTGGTGTTCATGGTCATGATCGTGATCGTGTTCTGCTGATTCAGTCTGTTCATAATATTTGTCAGACTCAAACAAACCAACGCTCAAAATCAGAGGAAGAGATACTTGAGAGTTTTGAGTACGCAGAATACGCGCATCTTTTTTCATATCTTTGAGTCTGACTTCTAAAGCATCTACATCCGCCTCATCTACCAAGTCAGTTTTATTCAGAACAATCACATCACCATATTGAATCTGACTTTGTGCAGCTTCGCTATTAAATAGATCTAAGCTAAAGTTAGCGCAGTCTACCATAGTCACAATCGAATCAAGGCGAGTCATGTCCCGCAATTCTGTTCCTAAAAAGGTTAACGCCACAGGTAGAGGATCGGCTAATCCAGTTGTCTCTACTACTAGGTAATCAATTTTTTCTTCTCGTTCGAGTATTTTGTAAACGGCGTTAACTAGGTCTTCGTTAATAGTGCAGCAGATACAGCCATTATTCAACTCGACCATGTTTTCATCGGTAGTAACAATTAGCTCATTATCAATGCCAATTTCACCAAATTCATTGACTAAGACTGCGGTTTTAATTCCTGCTTGGTTGGTCAGAATGTGGTTAAGTAATGTGGTTTTACCGCTACCTAGAAAACCAGTAATAATAGTAACGGGCAAACCTCTTTTAGACATATCCATGTCAGAAGGTGCTTGAACTTGAGTATTAACAGATGTCATAGCGATCGCTTTTATAATATTGTCGGACTAGGGAAATGCTCATCATTTATTGTAAGTTTATTATTACTTAATCAGACTTGACTCTGCCGATCCTTACTAACATCTATTAAGAAATTTGATAGTTAATCGTGTAGCGTAATAGTTTGAAGCTAAACCAGGGGTATCTATCATGCTGCGAAAAATATTCATCAAGATAAGCCATAGATGGTTCTATTTTTTAATTTTTGGCTTAATTGCGATCGCAATTATTCTTACCAATGCCCAGCCACTAAAATCTCAAACTGTTGCTGAGGAAAAGCCACCAACAAAAGACTTGGTAGATTTGGGAGCGTTTTCTGACATGATTGCCAATGCAGAAAATAGATGGGAAAACGATTACGAAGGCTATTTTAAACGCAACTTTGCTAGTAGTTCTCGCTCTGCCTGGCAAATTGCTGGACATTTAAATGAAATCAGCAAGTCAACGGGGATCAAACCAGCAGTTATTTGGATAATGCCTCAAGATGATTTCTTGCACTTAATGTTAATTACTCCCGAACGCCAGTTTATAAATAAAGAAATTAGAGCTGCCAAACTTGACAGGTTAACTTTAAGAATTGAAGAATTAAACACAGAAATTACCGATACTCTATCCTTAGACTATTTACCCCCGGCGAGGATACTTTACCAATGGCTGTTTAAACCTTTAGAGCCATATTTAGAAGCAGAAAAAATTGATACCTTACTACTTTGTACGGGTTCTAGCTTGCGCTCTCTTCCTTTTGCTGCACTTCACGACGGAGAAAAGTTTGTGATAGAAAAGTACAATCTGGCTCTTATTCCAGCATTTAACCTGACTGATACCAGCTATAAACCCGAAACAGATAAAAAGGTTCTGGCAATGGGAGCGTCAAAGTTCAAGGATCTACCATCTTTGCCAGGAGTAGAAGTAGAGCTAAATACCATTGTGCCTAAGTTATGGCCTGGACTAAAGGTGATTAACAAAAAATTTACTATTCAAAATCTCAAAAAAGCTCATCAGCAAGGAGGTTTTGATATTATTCATATTGCCTCCCACTCCAGGTTTAGCTCAGGTTCACCAGAGTATTCATATATACAGTTTAGCGATCGCAAATTAAGTTTAGAACAGCTTGCTGATTTAAAATTAGAACTGCCACCAGTAGATTTATTAGTTCTTAGTGCTTGTGAAACTGCTTTAGGGGATAAAGATGCTGAATTTGGTTTTGCAGGATTAGCTATGCAGGCGGGAGTCAAATCGGCTTTAGCAAGTTTGTGGAATATCAATGATGCTGGAACAGTTGTTTTGATGAGTGAGTTTTATCAACAGCTAAAATCAACCCCAATCAAAGCCGAAGCTTTAAGACAGGCTCAAATAAATATGTTGCAGAAGAAAGTTTTTGTCGAAGGAACTAAAGTCAGAGGTTCAAAAGTGGAGGTAGATTTGCCTGATAACGTTACTGAAATTGAATCACAAAATTTCGATCACCCTTATTATTGGGCAGGATTTACTCTTATTGGTAATCCTTGGTAAATATACAGTTAGAGCAGTTAGGGCAGTTTTATTTCTGACTTCTGACCTCTACTAAATTTATTGTTACTTTCGAGCATTGGAATTAATTACCTTCAGCAACTGTCTGCGGCAAAAATTGGACTTGAGCTAATTGACCAATAATCAAAGAGCGAGTTGGGTTGGCAAATTCCACTTCCACTAGGTAATTCAAGTTTTCGTTGGGTATGGGGTTAATAGTCGCAATCTTACCTGCAAATTTCTGTGCAGCCACTCCCGATCCAATTTGAATCAACGCCTCCTGCTGTTCATCTAAAGCATTAATGACGCGAGCATTAACAGCCACAGCGACTCTGATCTGTTCTAATTTAGCTAATCCAACCACAGTATTACCTGCATAGATTTGATCTCCTACCGCAACTGGTAACTCAGCAATAATTCCTGCTTCAGTTGCTGTAACAACCCTGCGAACATCAGGAACTTGATACTCATTAAGCTGTTTAGCCTGTTGATTCAACAAAGCCAATTTATCTGTTGCCTGCTGATATTCTAAGTTAGCAGTTTGCTTTTGCTTTTCCAGATTGGCGATCGCCTCTTGCTGTTCTTGAATCTCTAGCCTTTCTTGGAGGTGAGATAGTTCTTTTTGACTACGCTCTAGTTTTGAACTAGCAACCGAGGCTGCGATCGCCATGTCATAATCAACTTTAGCTACGTCTAGATCTGCCTGTGCTTGTTCTAGCTGTTCTTGGGCGATCGCTCCCTGGTTATGCAGACTTTGAAGACGATTGAAGCGGGCGTTTGCGCGTTGGTAGATGGCTTTAGTTCTGGGTACAGAATCCTGTTTTTGACCTAAAGGAAGCTGATCGGCTTGGCTTTTGGCTAGGGACATATCTAGGTTTGCTTCGGCAATTTTAGCCCGCAGGGGAACTAAACTATACTTAAGGCGATTAATGTTTTGCTCTAGCTCAATTATTTTTTGTTTGGCACTTTGCTGCTGTTGAAGTACCTCTTGTTGCTGTTGTTTAGTTAACTGCCTTTCTTGGACGATCTGTTTCTTTTGATCGACCGCAGCTAAATTTTTGAGGGTTAATAAAGTTTGACCAACTTCTACCTTGTCCCCTACCTGTACTTCAATGTTTTCCACTACACCAGGGTTGATTGCAGCTATCTTAAAAGTTTTAGCAGGCTGCAATTTACCTGTAAATTTCGTGTCTGCTAGAGTAGCGGATTGCTCTGTATAACCCAAAGCAGGAAGAGGCTGTCTGAGCCACTGACGTATACCGTAAATACCAGCAGTCAGACTTAACATTAGTATTAACCAAGCTAATATTTGTTTTTTTGTCCCATTGCTACCAGTATTAATATTGGTATCGGTATTGCTATTAATACTAGGTTGATAAAAAGTTATTTTCTGAGGGCGATCCATAATTGCCAACGAACTGGCAGCTTCTTCCCTAATTGGCAATAAAAATTTTTCCTTAGTTTGCATCATAGGCAACATTTTGGCAAACAATCCTGCACCCATGTGAGTATGACCTTTATGAACAAACCTGATTGCCTGTTCGATTTCTAGATCACAAGTTCCTTTTAATAAATAGCCCATCGCTCCGACAGACATAGATTCGGCTACATATTCAGGTTGATCGTGGCTGCTGAGTACCAAAATTCTGCTATCAGGAGATTCTGCCGAGATAAGTCTAATTGCTGTCAAACCATCGATTTGTGGCATTTCCATATCCAGCAAAATAATATCTGGATATAGGCTAGCAGCACAAGAAATTGCCTCTAAACCATTTTTGGCAACGCCAGCCACTTTAAAGTCGGCAACTGAATTTATTAAGTATTCAAGTCTAGCGCGAACACTTTTTTGATCATCGACAATTAAAATGCTAATCATGATTTTTAAAAAGTTATTAGTAATTAGTTGTTAGTTATTAGTTATTAGCGATCGCCTGTAGTGTTCAAAGCAACCTGAAATTTTTTTGATAATTTTATTTATTTTGAAGAGTCTAGTAATTCAATTGACTACCTGATAAATACTGATATTTTCTTTTATCTTGCGGTATTTAACTAAGTGAATCTCTCTTCATTACTAATGTGGCTTATAAAAAAGGCAATTGCATCAAGAAGCGGTGAAATATGTATAAAGTTATGGATAATTTTGGAGTCTAGCTTTGATGTTAAATATTATGCGCTTCAATAGTAACCAGCTCTTTTTTCAAAGATTTTCCAGAGATTTTTTGAGCTAATTTATTAGAGTTGTGGCGAATACAGTGAGTTTTTTGGTTTTCGTCTAAAACATCAGCTAATATTACCTGACGACCTAACAAAGCAATTTCTTCTCGGTCGATAACTACAGGATAAGAACCTTCTTGAGCATATTTCGCTAAGGCTGCTGAGGAGAGAGGTTGACTATTAACAATTACTGCATCAAATAGTTTTTGACCACAAGCCCTATCGATCGCTTTGATATGTTCTGAGACACTATAGCCATCTGTTTCTCCAGGCTGGGTCATAATATTGCAGACATAAATACGGGGAACTTTTGCTAAGGCGATCGCATCTCTAATTTCTGGCACTAATAAGTTGGGAATGATGCTCGTGTAAAGACTTCCTGGTCCTAAAACAATACAGTTTGCTGATTTGATCGCCTTGATGGTTGCAGGTAAAGCAGTAGGATTAGCGGGAATACAGCCAATCTTCTTGATTTTTCCTTTGACTGCTGCAATATTTGATTCACCTTCTACCCGTTGTCCTTGGTCTAATTCTGCCCATAAACGCACATCATTAAGGGTTGCAGGCAAAACTTGCCCTTGAATAGCTAAAACTCTAGAACTAGCTGCGATCGCTTTTTCTAAATTCCCTGTAATTTCACTCATAGCAGTGAGAAATAAATTACCAAAGCTGTGACCTTTTAAACCATCACCACAGGTAAAGCGATATTGAAACAATTCGGTTAACAAGCTTTCTTCCTTAGCTAAAGCTGCTATACAGTTGCGTATATCTCCTGGAGGCAATACCCCAAATTCTTCTCTTAATCGTCCAGAAGAGCCGCCATCATCAGCAACGGTAACAATAGCGGTAAGGTTATTAGTGTAATGTTTTAAACCTCTTAACAGGCTAGAAAGACCTGTACCTCCGCCGACAGCAACGATCTTTGCGCCTCGGTGTAAACGGCGACGGGATAGTAAGAGATCGACTAATCTTTGGTTTCCCTGAGGCTTGATAACTTCAGTAATAGATTCAATCGTACGGGTTTGCCCAAAGAAAACCAAGCATAAACCTAGAAGAGTAGTTAAGAGACTGCATACATAGCTAGGAACAAGATTGGTGATTATGGTCGAAAGACCACTGATAAAAGTAATTAAATTAATAACCAAATTTAGCGGGAGAAAACTTGCCAACCCTATAATAGTCAGCAAAATGCCGATGACGTTAACTATTAGCCAGCGTTTAACTGACAATCCTGGGGTTAACCATTTAAAACAAGTGGCGATTTCAGCCAGGTCATCGCTGAGGGTGCTAGAGAAATACTTAATGTTTCTTTTTGGCAGTCCCATTGGTGGCTTTAATGTGTCGTTGGTTTGCATATACATGACGTGGAGATGATTACTAATTACCGATAGGTGATCGTTAAATGGTGGGCAAAATTAGCTTACTTGCCTTGTTGTAGAATCTTATCTTTGGTCTTACCTACCCTACTTACTGCTCATCGATCATTGTTCATTGGTCATTGATAAATGTTTTTCTGTGCAGTCAACCAAAACATTAGACCAGTGTTGAGCTAAGTCCATGTTGACCGCCTCGACCATGACGCGAATCAAAGGCTCTGTACCTGAAGGACGCACAAGAATTCTTCCTTCGTTGCCCATTGCTGTCTCTGCTTGGGCGATCGCTTTTTGTAAAGGCTCGCATTCCTGCCAATTCAGACGACGTTCGGGATCTTCAACTCGGACATTTTTGAGTAGCTGAGGATAAGTCTGAAAGCTTTGAGCCAGCATTTGAGTCAGAGACGTGCCTGACTGTTTAACTAAGGTTGATAGGTGCAATGCGGTTAAAACACCATCTCCAGAAACAGCATGATGAGGACAAAGTATGTGTCCAGACTGTTCTCCCCCTAGCTTTGCATTCAGTTCAACCATTTTTGAATGAACGTGCCGATCGCCTACAGGAGTTCTAATTAGTTTGCCTCCCGATTTGACCCAGGCGTTCTCAAACCCTAAGTTTGCCATTACTGTAGCCACAATGGTGTTATTGGGCAACATCTGCTGTTGACGTAATGCTTGACCCCAAAAATAGAGAATATAGTCGCCATCTACTACTTGACCCTGGGAATCGACCGCCATAACTCGGTCAGCATCACCATCAAAGGCAAATCCCAAATCGGCCTGATGTTCTTTAACGGCCTGTTGCAAAGTAGCCAGATGAGTTGAACCGCAGTTAACGTTAATGCGATCGCCATCAGGAAGATCGTGGAGGGTAATTACCTCTGCACCCATAGCTTTAAATATGGCTGGGGCAGTATTGACCGCAGCCCCCCAGGCTAGATCTAAGACAATTCGCATTTGGTGCAAATTAATTTTAGACTCAAAAGGTTTACGCACTGATTTAATGTATTGAGTTACTAATTCTGGTCGATAGTACTGTTTACCCAAAAATTGAGAGCTAGAAACTACGATGTCATTTCCTTCCCATCTACCGCGAATTCCTGCCTCAATTTGTGCCTGAACTAAAGCAGAAAGCTTAGTTCCTTCAGCCCCAAAGAACTTTATGCCGTTGTCTTCGGGAGGATTATGACTAGCAGAAATCATGATTCCCGCGATCGCTCCACTAATGCTAGTTAAGTGTGCCACCGCAGGAGTCGGACATAAACCCAAATTCCAAACTTCTACCCCCGCAGCAGTTAAGCCCTCAGACAATGCCATCGATAGCATATTGCTAGAATTTCTGGAGTCTTGACCAAGAATAATGGGAGCTAGCTGCATACTGTTTGCTCGTAATACTTGTCCTGCCCAAAAGCCAACTTGCAAAGCTAAAGAAGAGTTCAAAAGTTTATCTGCACCAACGCATCCTCGAATACCGTCTGTCCCAAATAAAGATGTTGCTGGTAAAGACGTAGGATTTTTAGTAGCATTGCCTAGAACTTGAAGCTGTCTTAAAGACTGAAGATTAAAAGTTTGGTTTAACAGATAAGACTTAATCATTGGATAAAGTTACTAAATAATGAGTGAAATATAAAAGTATTAAAAGTTTTAAAGGATTTTTAAAATTGAAAAGAATGGCGTGTACTAATCTCGCAGTTTCTATCTTGGTAATATTTGCTTCAGTGCTTTTACCCAAGTATGTCTAACAAAATAGATAAATAGGTGAATTATAGGTGAAGCTTGTATAAAATTTAGAAGAAATATTTAGCTAATGGTCAATTAACAATTGGATCTTATTGCTATGTAGTCGTAAAAAAAGAGCAAGTAGTTCAATTACACTTGCCCTTCTTATATTTGTCTAAGAGGATATCTGAAAAGCTGTTTTTGCTAAACTTTTACTAGCTTTTGCCCCCCCAGCCCCCCAAACTTGGGGTAGAGCTGTTTCATTCTCAAAATAGAAGATGCGATCGCGAATAAATCTATTCACTACACCTATTAGTGACACAAAGAAAGTAATAATGGCAAATTATAGCTTAAATAACTGATTGCCTCAGTCATAGAATCGAGACCATGAACTCTCAGTAGGTTAATAACCCAACTTTTAATCAAAGAGATGTTTGTGGATGCTTTGCCGTGAAGTTGAGGGCTGTTATCTTCTTTCGTTACGACATCCTTAAACGGCACTCAATACGGCGACGCAGGTTCGCCGTCCGTGCCTCCCCAATGCCAACGATTCTCGATACCCCAATGTCGGCCAATACCTTGGGGAATAAGCCAAGAAGTTGCTGTTCACAAGTAGCAGATAACAAGTAGCGCAGCCTGGAGGCTGCCGACGTTGCTCCGCAACGGCCAGACGCGAAGCGCGTCTGCAAGTTCAACCTCTGCCACAGCAAGCAAAGCTTGCAAAGTCGTCGAAGACGACGACATGGAGCGATAGCTCCTGTGTCAGACAAAGGGCTTGCCCGCATGTATTCAAGAGTTGAATTATTTTTTCATCTTTTCCTCATCAATGAAGAGGCTGCATATCCAACTTCGGAGTTTTTCTTAATTGCTATCTGCTATTTGCACACGCTGGAGCGTGTCGCCATCGCGAAGCGATGTCGGCGTTCTCCAGAACGCGCTACTTGCTACTTAACTCCGAAGGAGTTGGGTAAAGAACTAATATAATAAGTCGCCGAATCCGATTCGTAATCGTGATTACCTCTTGTTCGCGAACGGAAAATTTTGATGATACTATGAACTCCAACCCATTGAGAATCAATGTTTGATGGAGGAGCCAATACTTCTACAGTTCGATGAGTTAGTCGATTTCTTGTCTTCTCGATCTGCTCAAAGCAACTAATCGCCTTTGTACTTGTTGCTTGAAATTCAACAGCGGAGTGGAATAAGCGCGGGAAACCCACGCATTTCCTCCGCTCAATTTGTCGATGTAATGTTTTTTGATTTCTTTTGACCACAATTAGGTAGTTATTACCACTGTCGATAATTGCTGAGACTGTTTTTTTTGACAATGTAGAGCATCCATCGTGAACACCACTCCTTTTAAATGCAGCAATTCTAATAAGTCTTGCACGGCGACAATCTCACTTTGTTTCTTATTTTCCCTAACTTTTATGCCTAAAATTTCCCCGCCTTCATGAGTCAAAGCCGAAACCATCATGACGAAGTTTTGCTGTTGTCCATAACAGTCGTTGACAGTATTTTTCAAACTTTTGCCATCAATTGCAATCCATTGACCTTGACTATTGTGAGTATACTGAGATGCTCATTCATTCACCTGCTTTTCGCTCATCAGGTATTTGTTTCAAATAGTCAATTAAGCTTTTATTCCAGTCTTTTGAAGTCATTGAGCGGTTAAATTAGGTTTTATATCAATTTACCGCACTTTAGCTCTAGAATGAAACAGCCCTACCCAAACTTGGGGGGCTAGGGGGGCAAAACCAAGAACTTGAATGTAAAAAATAGCTTTTCAGATACTGCGCTTTTCATATTGGTAGACCACAATTATAACTCGAATTAAAAAACGCTTAAAGCTTAGAGCTTATGGCTTAGAACTACAGGCTACCCAATTGAAAACGTAGTTCATCCGACTGAAAACGGCTGTATCTTCTTAGAAATCGCAGGATGGTAAATAGCTAGAATCAAGAACTTGCTGAATTGTAAAAGGACAATCTGCTGGCAGATTTATCATTCCTGTTTCTTTAATTGCATCTCTTTTACCTCGTCGATAGGCTTTTGCTATTATTTCTGGATTGTCTAATATTTTTTTGAGACTGGGCATATCTTCTATATAGTCACAGATATTATCTCGTTCGCGATCAATAGTGTTTGTCCAGCTTATACTACGTTTTTCTGGCTGATATTGCCATTTAAGTAGATGCTGATAGATTAATCTGAGGCTAGATACTATTTTATTGCGTTCACTTCTGCCCAAGGTTTCTATTTCTTCAATTAAATTTTTAATATCTAGTTGGCTAAAGTTTTTAGTTTTCAATAGTTGTGCAGTTTCTTCTAGCCACAAATGATAATCGCGGTCATACAACTGGTTAAGATTTGGTATTTTGGTAGTCATGATCCAAAAATTATCTTCACTTAATTACTAACCGCTTGTTTCATATATCTGCCCCAAAGACTTGCTGCTTGCGAACTACTACCACTGGTGGGTGAATTGTTGTCATTGCCCAACCAAACCCCCGTCACGTAGTCGTAATCATCTTTGGGTACATAGCCGATAAACCAGAGATCGACATTGTTATCTGTTGTGCCTGTTTTCCCTGCTTCCCCTTTATCTATGTATGCAGCTTTGCCCGTACCGTTTTCCACAACTTCTTTGAGCATATCGGTAAGTTTGTCGGTAACATCTTGAGAGATGACATCGCGATAGGTTGCTTTATCGTCGTCAAAAACATAAATTTCGCGACAGGTATCAGGTTTGCCTGATTTTTTGCAGTCATTTCCATCTAAAATTCGATTGATGGCGTGGGGTTTATTCCAAATGCCGTCATTGGCAATGGTGGCATAAGCACCAGTCATTTCCAGTACGTTAGTTTCACTTTGTCCGATAACTAAACCAGGGGCTTCGGTAAGCGGGGACGAGACTCCAAGACGTTGAGCTACCTCCATAACTTTTTTCAAGCCCACCTCTTCGGCAACCCGAAGAGCGATAACGTTTTCTGACTGTGCTAAACCCTGATACATATCAATATCGCCACTACTACGTTCACAACCACGATATTGCTGTCCTTTCCAAGAGAAAGGGGCGCAGGAATATTTTGTATCCGTGTCGATGCCTTCTTCAATAGCTGCTGCATAGGTAAAGATTTTGAAGGTTGAACCTGGTTGTCTTTTTGCCTGGACTACCCGATTAAATTGACTTTGATCGTGGTCAACGCCACCAACCATAGCCAGTATATTGCCGTTTCGACTATCGAGGGTAACTACTGCCCCTTGAGAATAGCCAAAGCGATCGCCGTTGTTAGCAACAGAATACTCCAAAGATTCTTCTGCTTCTTGTTGTAGTTGAGGATCTAACGCTGTTTCGACGATAAAGTTGCCTTCCTGTGCCACGTCTGCACCCAATAGAGTTTTAAGCTCATCTAAAACATAGCTGTAAAAGTAAGGAGCAACCGCACTATTAAGAGTTTCTTGGGCTTTAGGGCTAACTTCAATGCGCGATCGCCTTGCCCGATCTGCCTCTTCTGCATTTACCATGCCTAATGCCAGCATACGGTCGATAATACGGTTACGTAAGCCAACGGCAGTATTATAGTCTTTGACAGGGTTATATAAATTTGGTGCAGGTAAGATCGCCACCAAAGTAGCAGCTTCAGATAGGTCAAGATCGGCTGCCGACTTTTCAAAATAAAATTGGGCAGCATCTTCAAAGCCATAGCTACCAATGCCTAGATAGACGCGGTTGAGATAGGTTTTAAGAATAAAATCTTTGCTGTAAAAAGTTTCTAGCTTCAAAGCCACGATCATTTCCCGAATTTTACGCCCTGCGGTATTTTGTCTGCCGACTTCAGGAAAAAGACTCCTTGCCAACTGCTGAGTAAGGGTACTTGCACCCTGGCGTAATTGGGAAGAAGAAAGATTAATCATTACCGCCCTGCTAATGCCAATAGGGTCAACGCCAAAATGCCAGTAGTAACGACTATCTTCAGAAGCGATCGCCGCCTTGGGTAGATAGGTCGAAAAATCCGAGAGTTTTTTTAATTCGCGATGGGTGTTATTCTGTGCCGTAGGATTAATCGGCGTTACTCCATCCTGGGCATAAACCACTACAGGTAGAGTTGATTCTCTTGGTATGGGATATACAGGGACTTTGAGCCATTCAATGCCCAAAATCAATAACATCAAACCCAACAGCCCTCCCATGCCATAAAGAGAATAACGGATAATATAGAGCCACAGTGGAGGAGGATTAATGTATTTAACCGTAACGGCAGCAGCCAATTCTGGGGGCCCCAAGGTAAAGCTTTCTCCATGAAATAAAGAGAAATTTTTAAAGCGACGCTTACCTCGGTAAGTACCATTAGTAGACTGCTCGTCTTGAACTATAAACGAACGAGGTTTTTTGCGATTTCTTTTTAAGATTAAATGAGTTTGACTGACTACCGCATTGCGGATACTGATATCACAGTTTGAACTACGTCCTAAAGTATAGCGATCGCCAATTAAGGGATAAGTTTCTTCTTTACCATTAGCTTCTTTAATTCTTAACTCTGGAGTCGCTTTGCCTGATTGAAAATTGCCACGGCTAAAGTTAACTTTAATCTTTTGTACCGCTTGGGTGACAGCTTTACTAATGGGTGATTGAGAGTTATTGCCCTTAGCAGGAGGTTTGGTAGTCATTAAGTAATCTCGCGAAAAAAACGCCAAAAATTTTGATCTAAATTAATTCAATTGTAAGTAATACCATCACCAATTGATTTTGACAGTTAACTTCTTATTTGTCTGCTCCAAAAATAAATAACGTAGCTTGATAACTGAAGCAAGATATTATGGTTGCTTGCCATTCTCTAAGTAAACTGTTGTCTGGCTTGCTAAATAAGGCAAACAATTTTCTAACCTTGATTGAGAATGAACTCCTAGCATTGATACTGCCGTTTTAGATTCTAGAAATTGATAGGTGCTAATTTCTTGTTCAGGAAGACTGATTTTTGTTTCATTCGCAATAATTCCTCCTAGAAAAACAAACTGTACTGATTCTATATTATTAAGGCGATCGCCAACGTAATCAACGCAAAGTAATCTGCTTGGTTGACAGTCAATCCCTATTTCTTCTTTTACTTCTCGAATACAGGCTTGTCTCGGTGATTCATTGGCTTCAATTACGCCACCAGGAAGCAGCCAGTTATTTTTATAGGTAGGCTTAAGAATCAACATTTTTCCTTGATCGTTAAAAAACAAACATCCAGTACCCATTCTTTTTCTAGGCAAACCTTGCAAATACGCTTTATGTTCGTTTGTATTAAGCAAAACTTACTCCTTTTTTGTATTTACCAAAGATATGAATCGTAGGGCGGGCAGAGAAAAACCATGATTAAAATAAGAATATTTATTTGATGCCCACCAAAATCAGAATCAAGCACAAATTATTAATTTTATGATTTTTAATTTGGTGGGCAAAGGGTTTCTTCCGAAACGGTTTTATATTTTTCAGCTTTTGCCCACCCTACAAAATCTTTGCTGTGACCTTGGCTCAAAATAAATTATACTAAATCTTTTTCTCGATCCCCTATCGCCTTTACCCTCCGACCTATATAATCACACAGAAAGCGTTAGCAGGAATAAGCACCATAGTAATTAAATGCGGATTTTATTTGTAGCAGCAGAAGTCGCTCCTATTGCCAAGGTAGGGGGACTAGGGGATGTGGTAGGTGCGTTACCTAAAGTATTAAAAAAGCTAGGTCATGATGTCCGTATTTTTATGCCTTACTATGGCTTTTTAAACGACAAAATAAATATTCCCCCTAATCCCGTCTGGTGGGGAAATGCCATGTTTAATGGCTTTGCTGTTTATGAAAGTGTTTTACCAGATAGTGATGTTCCACTCTACTTATTTGGTCATCCTGCTTTCGATCCGCCCAGAATTTATGCAGGAGAAGATGAGGCTTGGCGGTTTACTTTCTTTAGTAATGGTGCAGCCGAGTTTTGCTGGAATTACTGGAAGCCAGAAATAGTTCACTGTCATGACTGGCATACAGGAATGCTTCCTGTGTGGTTGAATCAGTCACCTGATATTTCTAGCGTTTTTACAATTCATAATTTAGCTTATCAAGGTCCTTGGCGATGGTATTTAGAGCAGATTACCTGGTGTCCTTGGTATATGCAGGGACATAATGTAATGGCTGCTGCGGTGCAGTTTGCCGATCGCGTTAATACTGTCTCTCCTACCTACAATCAACAAATTAAAACCGTTGAATATGGCGAAAAACTTGAAGGTTTACTTTCCTTTATTAGCGGTAAGACTAGAGGAATTTTAAATGGCATTGATACAGATAGTTACGATCCTGCCCAAGACAAAGCTCTAGAGCAAAATTTTACTCAAGATACTATAGCCAAAAGAGCGATCAATAAATCCGCTTTACAAAAAGAATTGGGTTTGAGCGTAGATCCCAACGTTTTCTTCATGGGAATTGTCTCCAGATTAGTTGACCAGAAAGGAATTGACCTGCTGTTGCAGATAATCGATCGCTTTATGGCATATAGCAATTCTCAGCTAGTAGTCTTAGGTACGGGCGATCGCCAAATTGAAACCCAACTGTGGCAGGTAGCCACTCGTTTTCCTGGCAGAGTGTCAGTACAGCTACTTTACAACGACTCATTAGGACGCAGGATCTACGGCGGTTGTGATGTCTTTCTAATGCCTTCTAAGTTTGAACCCTGCGGTATTAGTCAGATGTTGGCAATGCGCTATGGTTGCATTCCGATTGTCAGGCGCACTGGTGGTTTAGTAGATACGGTAAGTCATCACGAGCCAATGAACAAAGCAGGTACTGGCTATTGTTTTGATCGTTACGAACCCCTAGATTTATTTACCTGTATGGTTCGAGCTTCCGAAGGATTTGTTTATAAAGATAGATGGCAAGAATTACAGCAACGAGCCATGAGTCAAAACTTTAGCTGGGTAAAATCGGCTTTGGAATACATCAAGATGTATAAAGAAATTCTTGGTCAGTCAACTGACTTGACCCAAGATGAGCAGGAAAAACTTAAAATATTAACTTCATAAACAGATATACTAGTACGCCTAATGTGAATTAGCGGTCAGACCCTGCGTCGCCGTCAGGCGCACCCTCGACAGTCGCTACAATGGGGGGAATCCCGCGCCAGTTCCTACAACGGGCGGAACACCCGCAAAGGACTGGCTTCACAACGCGCTGTCTCGCAAAGGAACGCTGCTCTAGCAAGGGAATGTTAACCAAGAAAAAATGTTTATTCTCATTTCTTAATGAAATTGGTCTGTGAAAACCGTGATTTGTTCCTGGGGGAACTTTCCCCCAGACCCCAATCTCGCGCATTCCCAAGTCCGCGTGGCTTCCCGTTTAGGGATGCCCTCGTGTCGGACGCTTGCGCCTGACGGCGACGTGGTGAAGCAGTTGCGGTGGTGAGACACTTGCGTTGCGGAGGTATCCTCCGTTGAGCAAAGTGTCGAAAGGGTTCCCTGGCATAAGCAAACTGCTGAACCCGAAGGGGGGTTTCCCCCAAGATTGGTAGGGCTGTTTCATTCTCAAAATAGAAGATGCGATCGCGAATAAATCTATTCACTACACCTATCAGTGACACAAAGAAAGTAATAATGGCAAATTATGGCTTAAATAACTGATTGCCTCAGTCATAGAATCGAAACCATGAACTCTCAGTAGGTTAATAACCCAACTTTTAATCAAAGAGATGTTTGTGGATGCTTTGCCGTGAAGTTGAGGGCTGTTATCTTCTTTCGTTATTTATATATTAATCAGCCAGTAAAAAATAAAGAAGTGTGGCTTGCATCTCATACATAGTAATGCTTTTATCCCTAACAACTAATTAATTGAATTGGTCGGGAAAACTATACTTGTAACGGTTCGGTTTGTCTTGTCTAACCTTAAATAAAACTATGAAGCTCGAACGTTTAATCAGTTTTAATGGTGCTGTCGTGGTAGTTTATTATGTTGGCGACCTTTGCTATCAGTATGAGATTTTATTTTGGGATGGTTCTATATATCAGCCCCAGGAAATCTACGATACGGCAGATAAAGCTGCCGACCCAGCTTGAATGTATTCAAGCTGGAAAGCGGCAGTGCATTCCGCACTTTAAGTGTAGGGATAGAAAGTATCAAAACAGTTATCGGTTATTAATAGTATATTTATACTGTAGTTATTACTAATGAATTGAATAAATGTGCGGTCGCTTTAGTCTAGATACAACCAAGGCAGAAATAGCAAAAGAGTTTAAATGTAGTAGCGTAGCTTTAAATAGCTCTAAATTCAACGTTGCTCCATCTCAAAACATTACTGTTGTCATTAATACTGGCGAGAATAACGAAGCTGTCTTAATGCGTTGGGGCTTGATTCCCAGTTGGGTCAAGAGTTTGGATTCTTGGAAAAGCAATTTAATTAATGCGCGAGTAGAGACAATTGAAGAAAAGCCTAGTTTTAGAGATGGTTTTAAGAAGCATCCCTGTTTGATTCCCGTATCTGGATTTTATGAATGGACGAAGGACAAACAGCCTTACTATTTCTATCAGGACAAATCATTGTTGGCGCGTCTTACGAAATATCCTCAACGGGGGAAACCCCCGCAACGGATTTTCGCACTGGCTGGCATCTGGTCAACCTGGAGCGACTCTGAGACAGAAGAAAAGCTTTTATCCTGTACAATTTTGACTTCTGAGGCTAAAGGTGCAACCTCGGCAATTCATCACAGAATGCCTGTAATTATTTCTGCCCAATATTACGATCTTTGGTTGGGAGAGCTTGACGGAAGAAAAGAATTAATTGAATCCTTGCCAGAAGTAGAACTGCAAATGCACCAAGTCAGTAAAACAGTCAACAGTCCCAAAAATGATAATCCAGACTGTATTAAACCTATATTATGATTGAAATCGGTCGCTTCTACTCAACTATGGATAAAAATACTATGTCAAAAATTCCCGAATGCGATCGCTGTACTCTTTATGCTCACAATCCTCACTTAGTCTGTGCCGTTCATCCAGATGGTGTGGAGACTGATAAATGTTCGGACTTTAGACCACACCCTAATGCCGAAGTACAGAAGCAATGGAGTCCTCAAGGATATTCTTGATATGGTAACGAACTGATTACCGATCGCCCTTCTCGTTATAGCCAGTCAGAACAAACAGAAATATTAGATAATCATTCTTTTTTTACTGGTGTTTGTCCTCAATGCAGACATAGATTTAATCGAAGCGATCGCATTATTCACTATGATTGTCTTAGCTGTGGTTGGGTAGATGATTCCGTTTAAGGATTGGGAATACTGGGAAGGACGCGATGTTTGAGGTTGCCCAATCTTTGACCCCATGAAAAAATCAACTCTTCAAGCTAAATTATTCTTGTTCTACTTGAGATTCAAGAAACCCATAATTATATTCTCAATAGTCGCAGCTACAATCATCATTGGTTTGGATAACTGGCTCAAATTTAAAGATAGAACTATCGATCTGACTCCCTGGAAAGTAACTACTATTGATAGCGATTCTAGCCTTATTGTGACGAGTCACAATGAAACTAAAAACGTTAATCTATGTGGTGTTGCACCTATAGAGAACGTAACAAAACAGTATCTAACGTCTGTAATTGGATTGGGAGATGGTACGGTAGAACTCGAACAAATAAAGAATAGCTATGAAGCTTGGGTGTCACTCAAGCCAGGATACGATGTGGAACTAGTAAAGCACGTATCTAATAAACCCAATGAATTAGTAGGGCAAGAAATTCATCTCAACACCTAGCTGATCGAAAGAGGTGAAGCCCGTCGGAATATCAAAGAAGCTTCTCGCTGTCGCGAACCCGAACATTTAGTCTGGGCTGAAACAATCGCTAAAAAAGGTAAATTTGGTATCTGGTAAGACCAGAAAAATTAAGCTTGTTCTCTATTGGTGCGATTGCGAAGCTAGCCGTTAGGCATCGCTTGTTTCTTCAGCAGATTTTTGAGGATTTGCTCGGCAAGACGAAATAAATCAAAAATTTAAATTTGAGCGATCGCTTTTTGAAGAACATTACGGAGATTAAGTATTTGAGTCAGTCGGCAAAGCGAATCGGGCGTGCGAAGAGATCTTCAAGATCTTAAACATTCTACGATCGAGCCATCGCAGCCCGACGGCTGGCAACTCTTTATTCCTCCAAATCCTTCCACTGTTCTTGAATACTTTGTTTTCGATGATTTGTAGATTAACCCTGTAAGGAAATAAATCTTTGAGTACTAACAGCAAAATTTCTTCTTTTTAATCTAACAGGAGCGCAATATTCAGCAATCTTTAGATAGCCTTCAAGGTCAGGCAAATTAGCCAACTCATCGGGCATCACAGCATAACTTTCTCTTAATTGTTCGTTCCTCGTAATCGTTCTGCCATTTCCACTCCTACCAGAATGATGAGAGCGACTATAATTTTCGCTCGTGTGAATAAACTCTTGTCTGCCGATAATCTTCGCCATTGTTTCCGCCGTCTGGGGATCAGTACAGTTTAGGATCAACTTAGTCTTCGTCCCCTGCAAAATAATGCGCGTATCCTCTGCGCCATAAGCCTTCGTAATCTGTGCTTCGGTTTGAGTTCCGAGAATAGGACAGCCCAAGTACTTACGACTTTCACTAAGTAGACGATGTAAACTGGGCAACTGATTTAACGCCCCTAATTCATCGATAATAATTGCTGTCTTGATAGTTCGATTTTCATTTGATAGCAAACCTTTAAGCATCAACTCAAAAATCAAACTGTGGAGAGGTTTTAATAGTTCAGACTCATCTTCTCTCAAGGTGACAAAGATCCACCGAGGACTATTACTCCTTCCCCAGTCATAAAAACTTAGTGCCTTATTCTGAGGCTGAATTAGACAAGAGTAAAACTGACAGTAGTTTGAGACAGTGGATAGTACAGAAGTTAAGGGCATCGGGGTTAACTGTTTGAGTTTTTCCTTTGGTTTGTATTTTTATTTGTCCATTAGTGTTGAAGCCCAATACACTAAACTGTTGAGCGTTGGTTTGTTTTTGCTGATTGTGATAATGGTTGCGAGTGAACTTCATTTGTTCTCCTAGACGCAGTTCTAAATCTTGAGATTGAAATACTGTTCGCTCTTTGTAGGAGTTGAGCTTTAGACCCTGTTTATTGCCAAGGTTATCTCTAAGAGTTAGGGTTTTTGTATTATTATTTACTGCATCAACTCGGTAGTAAATATCCTTTTTAAATTTGGCTGTAGTGTAACCAAATTTAATTACATCTCCTACCTCGTAGCTACTAGCTTGGGTAAGGCTGAATTTATCTAAATCTTTGGCTTTGAGAATATCTATCTGTCGAGATTCTTGACTTAGCTTTTCTTGCTCGACTAGTCCTTGACGTACCTGCTTGGTAATGGCATCTTTTTCTTTGTTTGTGCCAGCGAGAATCAACGTTTGTGTTTGAGTTTTTTTATCCCTTGCTAAGTAGTCATTGACCACTGCTTTTAGTCTTAAACTATCGATAGGCATCTGTTTAACGTGAGTTCGGGTTAAGCAGAAGCAGATAAAACGAAGTCATCAATGGCAATAGACGGTTTTTTAGAGCGATGGCGAGCTTGCAACTAAGCCAGCCAGCAAATTAACGACAAAGTTAGTAGGTGAACGATGACGAGAGTGTTCGATCTGGCTGATATGCTTTAACTGTTCAATCACAGATTCAACGATTGCTCTTTTTCGTAATAGTTGTTTGTCCAGCATCGTCATCAATCGATTGTTCATATTCTTCTTGAATTTAGTCACTAGTATGACGTTAGAAGCTCTCAGGTCGCGCGCTAAAGGTGCAGAAATGTAACCTTTGTCGCCAAAAAACTGACCAAACTGCCCTTGAAGTAATTCTTTAACAGGTTTACGGTCGTCAATATTTCCTTTTGTTAAAGCTACATTTAATAATTCTCCTTTGTGATTGATTGCCAAATGAAGTTTGAAACCATAAAACCAATCTACGGATGTTTTTCCTCTTTCAGCGATTGCTTGAAAAACTCGATGCTGTTTAATACGTCGATTGTGACAGACTTTTAGACTCGTTGAATCAATAAATCCGATTCCCGTACTTGCTCCTAAACGGGAGCGAAGATATGCCATTAAAGGAATTAGAGTGCTTGGTTGCCATTCGACAAAACGGTTATAACTGACTAAGTTTGGGAAAGCCTCGCGCCAATAGAAGCTAACAATTTCTAGGTAAAATGTCTTGAAAGTTTTGTAGGCAGACAAATGAAATGCTATTTCTATAGTCAACGCGGTGGTTGGACAAGCTGCTTACGAAGCAGCGTCCCCCACCGCCATAATTTCACTCAAACTTAATCGGCGATTACGAAGACGACGTTTTCCCTGTGTCAATAGCTGCTGCTTCCAGCCAAGCTCAAAATTAGAGCAAAAATCGTCAACAGAACAAAATAATTCTTCTAAACTGAACATAGGGCAGGTTTACTGAATTTGTCGTTATTTTCAGCTTACTACCTGTCCCTTCTCTTATCCCGAACTCACGTTAAGTAACGCCTCCTTGCTCGTTAAGCTTTTGATACCCCTGTTTTATTTTTCCTGCCGACAATAAATCTACAACTTCTTTGAGCTGAAAATTTTGCTGTCTAACGTTGAGATCGATTTCAACTGTGGTTAGATTGGTTTGCTCTTGTAGTAATTTAAATGGTGAGCCTGCCTGTACCGCAGCAAGCTGTTTTGTATCGCCGATTAGCAATATACGGGAGTTGGTTTGTTGAGCTTTTTTTAATAAACTTTGCATTTGACTGCTGCTAATCATCCCCGCTTCATCCACTACAATTAATTCGTTTTGAGGTAGAGATTTAAGGGGAATGTTTAGATAGGCATCAAGGGTTTGACAGTTAATGTTTGCGCCTTTTTTTAGTTCCCCCGCAGCAGCAGCACTAGGGGCTAAACCACGCATCTTAGTATTAGAAGAGATAGTTTCTTTTAAAGCTTTAACAGTGTAAGTTTTACCAACTCCCGCATCTCCCTGACAAAGTATTACCCCATCGCGATTATTCACAAAATGAGTCAGAGCATTTGCCTGAGCTTTATTTAGTCCTAACTCCTGGGCTTGCTGATGAGCAGCTTCATAACTTGCCAGGGGAAGATATTTATCTTTCCCACTTATAGCCAGATCGATCGTTTGTTTTTCTCGGTTGATGGCAGCTTGGGTTGTTAGTCTTCCATCCTGGGCTTGGATTAAGCTCCTACTTTGGTTAATTTCTTTTTCTAAGTCTTCCAGACTAAATTTTCCTTGAGATTGTCTTAGTGACTCTTTGAGGAGTATATGTCTGGGAAAAGCTACCTGTTTTTCTGCAACCACTTCGGTAGCTTCTTTTAGTAACTCCCTTTGGTCTTTTAGATTATGTTTGTATTGATAATTGGGTTGGGGATGGCTGATACCTATTGACTCAGATCTCTGCTGCCATATTTGCCTTAGCTCCTCTCTTTCTTCAGCAGCTTGGTGTACTTTATCTTGGCGAGTCTTGGTACAAGCTTTAGCCTTAGCTACTGCATTAGCTTCATGCCCTACTGCTTGTTCTATTTCTTGTTGGCGAGTACTAAATTCTTTTAACTGTAATTGGCTGTATCCCCTGACATCAAACGTGCCATCGCGATTCCAGTCCAGTCCGTATCCTAGAGTTTGTAGTCTTCTACCAAGCTCATGATGATAAACCATCCCAATCGTCATCTTCTGCTGGTAAAGCTGGCGGTTATCCATCGCTCGCCATTTGCCATCTGCGCCTTGTGTCTGGTTAAAAATCACGCAATGGCTATGGAGTTGAGGATCTAGGTTGCGATTATCGTCGTGTTGGAAGACAGCAAATAAAGCGTTGTCGGTCTGAATATGATTGACTCCTCCTTTTCCCGTTCTGGTAAAAATACAATTCTGCTCTACATAAGAAAGAGTGGTTTTTACTGCTTGTTGATGAGCATTAATTACTGCTCTATCTTCTTTTACTAGACCGAGTAGAGTTACTGATTTAGGAGCAGATAAAGTGATATCTCTGCCTGGATTATATTTTTTTCCCGACTGTCTTTGACGTAAAGAATTTCCTTGGCTATCTAGTCCCTGATAGGCGTTGTTATATTCTTCTGTGGCAACTTGACTATCAAGACCGAGTATTGCTGCTCCTTGTCCATACCATTGACTATTGGTTAATCCTTGGTTTTGAGTGTAGTAATTGTCTTGAAAATAGTCGTTTACCTTGGCGTAGAGTCTACCAATCGAGCAAACCATCTTGAATTATTTTGCTTGTTTTTTATTATTTTATGTTGGCATTTTTGAGCTTAAATAACTGTTATTAAAAAGCAAGTTAACATATCTTATTGTTGATGTTCAAAATATCTAAAAATACCTCTTCTATGTTTATTTGAAAAATAGCTTGTATTTATTTTATTCTCACCAAGGGTGCATCAGGTGTGGAATTTTAATGAGTATACAGCTAGCTATGCTCTAATTAATCTTTTCCACTGAAAGTGAATCTTTTTCGTTCAAATAAATTGCTTTACTGGCTAAATATTTGGCACAATGAATAGATTGTCTAAATAAAAAACCGCGCAATGAATCAGTCTGAACTAAGTCCAATAGAGAAAGCAATCGCTCGTAAGATTGATAAAACTAAAGATAAGGCATCAAAACCAGGATATTTAAGAACGCTAGTGGCTAAGTTGCATTTGAGGATTGAAGCAGCCTTAGCTAGAAGAATTAGTTAAACGAGGACAGGAAGTAGAGTTAAACTGGCAAAACTTACCAGGAGTTAAAGAAGAAGACTGGGAGGACTTTGAAGATGACCTATTCAATGATGAACGAGAAACTACTGAGGAAGAATTAGTTGACCAAGCCACTGCTGCGCGAACCATAGCCGAACTTAAGGTAGAAATAGATTTACTACAAAAGCTGGAGAAAATAGCTCTTCAGGTTAAGCTCAGTGGTACGGATCGCAAGTGGGAAGAACTCAGTCGCATCCTGCAAAATGAAGCCGAACTATTTGATGTTAGAGGACATCGGCGCAAACTGGTTATCTTTACCGAACATCGGGATACCCTCAACTATTTAGCCGATCGCATTCGCAATCTGATCGGCAAACAAGAAACAGTAGTTACCATCAGTGGCGGTTCGGGGAGAGAAGAACGGCGTAAAGCACAAAAAGCCTTTACTCAAGACCCAGACATTCAGGTGTTAATTGCCACCGATGCTGCGGGGGAAGGAATTAACCTACAACGGGCGCATCTAATGGTTAATTATGACCTACCCTGGAATCCCAACCGCCTAGAGCAAAGGTTTGGACGGATTCACCGTATCGGACAAACCGAAGTCTGTCACCTCTGGAATTTATTGGCAGCAGAAACTAGGGAAGGGGACGTATATCTCAAGCTACTCAAGAAACTAGAAGTAGAACAAAAAGCATTGGGAGGTAAAGTGTTTGATGTTCTAGGTCAAGCGATTGATGGTGTGGAGTTACGACAACTATTAATTGAAGCCATTCGCTATGGAGATTTACCAGAAACTAGAGCCAAACTAGAACAAATAGTTTCTAACCGTTTAAATCGAGAAAGGTTACAAGACTTACTTTCCGAAAAAGTGCTAGCACGAAATGCGATGGATATTACCAAGATTCAGCGCATTCGCGAAGAAATGGAACGAGCCGAAGCTAGAAAGCTGCAACCCCATTTTATCGGCTCATTCTTTATTGAAGCCTTCCAACATCTAGGAGGAGTAATTCGTCAACGAGAACCCAAACGCTATCAAATCAGTAATGTTCCTGCCTTGATTCGCAATCGCGGTCGTCAAATTGGTACTAGAGAGCCAATTTTAACCCGCTACGAACGTATTTGTTTTGACAAGGAATTAATTAGTGTTCCAGGTAAGCCCTTAGCTGCTTTTGTTTGTCCTGGTCATCCTTTACTGGATGCTACCATCGATCTAGTTTTAGAGCGTCATCGAGATGTGCTAAAGCGTGGAAGTATTTTAATAGATGAAAATGACTATAGCGAAGAAGTAAGAATCTTAGTTACGCTCCAGCATTCAATTCAAGATGCTAAAACCGATCTATCGGGGAAACGAAGGATTGTTTCTCGCCGAATGCAGTATGTAGAGATTATCTTGGACGATTTAAAGTCCTCGACTGACGATAAACAAACAACCATCCGCAATGCTGGTTATGCTCCCTATCTCGACTATCGACCTTTACTTGAAGACGAACAAACAGTTATAAAAACCTTCTTAGAAGAATCTAATTTACCGACGGATATTGAAGCCGAAGCAACCAAATATGCCATTTCCCAGATAGTTCCCCAACATCTGCAAGAGGTCAAGCAGCACAAAGAAGAACTAATTAATAAAACCCTAGTAGCAGTTAAAGACAGACTGACCAAGGAAATCAACTATTGGGATTATCGTGCAGCCGAACTCAAGTATCAGGAAGAAGCGGGAAAACCCAACGCTAAAATCAACTCGGCTAAAGCTAGAGTTAGAGCAGATGAACTACAGGCTAGATTAGCCCGACGTATCGACGAACTACAGCAAGAAAGACGCTTATCTCCCCTACCACCTGTAGTAGTAGGAGGGGCATTAGTTATACCAATGGGCTTGCTACAGAAATTACAGGGCAAAAGCGAAGCCAAAGCTCAGATGTTTGCTAGAGAAACCAAACGGGTAGAAATGTTTGCTATGAATGCAGTAATGGCAGTAGAGAAAAAACTAGGTTATGAACCAAAAGATGTCAGCAGCTTTAAATGTGGTTACGATGTTGAGTCGCGTATTCCCGAAACAGGAGCGTTAAGGTTTATTGAGGTAAAAGGCAGAATTGAAGGTGCAGAGACAGTTACAGTTACCAATAATGAAATTATTACTGCTTTGAATAAACCAGATAACTATATTTTGGCAGTGGTGGAAGTTCCGACTTCTGAAGAATTAACTGAAGGAGATAATTCCAACGTTTATTATCTCCGACAACCATTTCAAAAAGAGCCTGATTTTGGCGTGACGAGCGTTAATTATAATTTGAAAGAATTAAAAGAACGAAGTCAAAAACCTTCCTAATAATTGAGCTTGTTTGCTGAATGATGAATTATCTCAAGTGAATTTCCAAATTATTTATTGGGTAAAGTAAGCTCAATCATAAATCCACTCAGACAAAAACGGTTTAACTTTATTAAGCAATATCCGTAAGTTTTGATATGGAACTAAACCCTCATGCTGAAGACGACCGAGAATAATACCTGGATGCCTATTTTGTGATTGAGCAAAATTAGTTACTGCTTTTTTGGAAAATTTTGGCTTGGTTTGAGCTACAAAAGAATTTAAAGCCTGTTCGTTCACTAGCCAATCACGAGCTAGTTGGTTTGCTTCTTGTTCTTCTGAATTCGTTTCTAGTTCATCAAGGTTATCTAAGTAGACTCCTTGATGTCCAGCAACTATATGACCGAGTTCGTGCATTAGACTAAACCAAAAGCAATCGATTCTATTGTGTCTTAGGGTAAGAGCGATTACTGGGTGGTTTCCCAAATAAAAAGCAGCACCATCTAAATATGTTTTATTCAGATGGGGAACGAGCGCAAAATGAACACCCAAATCGATTAACATTTGAGGAACATGAGCTACATCCTCTTCTTTTTTTGTATAGCGAAGAAGATCGGGAATTGCTACCTTTAGCCTGTCTAGCTGAAATTCTCCCAAAGTTTGCTTGCTGACTACTTGTTCGACTCTTTTACACCAGGCAATTTTGGCACTATGTTCTGGTTCAAAAATTGGACTGTGACGGAAATTAACGGAGAATTGAGGAGTTTCTTGAGGTGAGTTAATACCTAAAAATTCACAGACAGATTGCTCTAATTCATCTAAAGATTCTGTAGATTTAATCCATCCGCGTTTGCTCAATTCAAGAATTGGCGCAAGAGTATACAAACGACTCCGACGCTCAATTTCCGACTCTTTCTGCTTTTTTTTTGCCAGATTTAAACGATAATTAGTTTCTAAATTAATCCAAAATTCCGCAGTAGTTCCCAACGCGCACGATAATTCTCTAGCTGTCTCAGGAGTAATTTGTTTTGTTCCTTTAATAATTTCGTTGATTGTTTGTGGTGGACGTTTGGTAATTTCAGCTAAATCTTTTTGAGTCCAGCCCCGCGCATCTAGTTCTCTTTGTAAGATACGCCCTGGTGATACTGCTCTTGCTGGTGTTAAAGTGTTGCTCATCCTTGCCTTCCTCTCTCTTTATTTAGTGATAGTCCTCAATATCGACGATTAGGATATATTTGCCTGATTCATCTTTTTCGAGTACCACAATTAAACGCCATTGCTTATTTAGGCGTAACGACCTTTGATTCTTTTTGCCTCGTTTACCTGAGAGTTTTTCAAATCTCAGACCTTTATTAGCGTATAAATCTTGTTCGCTTTCGGCTGCTGCAATAATTGCCATGACTTCAAAAAAGTCATCTACAACCCCAGGATATTTGTGAGCATTTTTTTCCTCTGTATAAAGTAGTTTTATTTTGTTTTTCTTAAATTCAAACCTCACCGTTTACCTTCCAAGATGCAGAAGAGTCTTCCGCATTATAAACTGCTTATTCAGCCTTGGGGTGAATCGGCGAATTTATATTTATTTTATACCTAAGTTATACTTAATAACTATAAAGATTTGATAGAGAAGTTTTATAAACGTAGTAGCTAAATTTATTTAACAATATTTACCGAGAGCCATAATTGTCTTGAGAATTACTGAAGCGAATAGCTCAACCCAGCAGCAATAATAGTTGGTTGTTCTATCTGCCAACTTTATGTCTTACCGCAAAAAGCTAATCGAAGTTTCCATGCCTCTTGAGGCAATAAACCAAGAGTCAGCTAGGGAAAAATCGATTAGGCACGGGCATCCTTCTACGCTACATTTGTGGTGGGCAAGACGACCTCTAGCAGCTTGTCGGGCGGTATTATTTGCTTCATTAGTAGACGATCCTTCCGCACATCCAGATAAATTCCCCACCGAAGAGGAACAACAAGTAGAAAGGCAGCGATTACATGATTTGATCGGCAAAATTGAGATAGAAGAAAAACGGGGAAAGTCCAAGCAAGTAGTAAGAGGTTTGGTTTCCTGGGACGATATTAAAACCGATGAAAGGGGCATCTCGCCCATCATTGAAGCAGCACAAAAAGAGATTGCTCGTTGTTTAGCTTGGGAAAATAACCACGAACCACCTACCGAACCAGAAGCAGTCAGAAAATATCTTCAAGAATATGCTCCACCAGTTTACGATCCTTTCTGTGGTGGGGGTTCGATCCCTTTGGAAGCTCAAAGACTAGGTATTGAAGCTCATGGCAGCGATCTAAACCCTGTTGCGGTATTGATTACCAAGGCTTTGATAGAAATTCCGCCTAAATTTAAAGATAAACCTCCAATCAATCCAGAAGCAAGAAAAACCAAAGACATTAACCAATGGCGAGGAGCGCAGGGACTAGCGGAAGATGTGCGCTACTACGGTAAGTGGATGCGAGATAAAGCTCAAAAACGTATCGGTCATCTTTATCCCAAGGTTGAGTTACCCGAGAAACATGGTGGTGGTGAAGCAACTGTAATTGCTTGATTGTGGGCGCGAACGGTTAAATGTCCCAATCCTGCTTGTGGTTGTCAAACGCCATTGGTTAAGTCATTTCAGCTATCGGCTAAAAAAGGTAAAGAGGCTTGGGTAGAGCCAATGATTGATAACAGTCAAAGTCCTCCATTAATTAAGTTTGAAGTAAGAAATGGTGAAGGTAAACCGTTAGAGGGAACAGTGAGTCGCAAGGGTGCTATTTGTCTCGCTTGTGCTACCCCTTCAAATCTCAACTATATACGCAGTGAAGGAACAGCAGGACGGATGGATGCTCAATTGATGGCAATTGTAGGTGAAGGAGATAGAAGAAGAATTTATTTATCTCCCAACAATAAACACGAAAAGATTGCTGTATCTGCAAAACCAGAATGGAAACCAGAAGCAGAATTACCAAGTAATCCACGTAACTTTAATACGCCTATTTATGGAATTAATACGTTTGATAAACTTTTTACTCATCGTCAGCTTGTTGCTTTAAATACTTTTTGTGATTTGGTAGGTGAAATCAGAGAAATTATTTTAAAAAATGCTATTGGCATCGGAATTAAAATTGATAATCTATCTTTAAATGAAGACGAAGCTGGAATAAAAGCTTATGCTGATGCCATAGCAACTTACTTGGCGTTTGCTATGGATAGACTATCAGACAGAAATTCTACTATTTGTTCATGGGATGTTAGTAGAGACAGCACCCGTAACACTTTCGCTCGTCAAGCTATTCCTATGACTTGGGATTACGTCGAAGCAAATCCACTAAGCGACTCTACAGGAAATTTTTTGGTGCTTTAGATTGGGTAGTAAAGGTAGTTGAACAAGCTACTTGTAATACTAATGGAATCGTTAAACAGATTGATGCAACTACTTCCGAAATTTATCAAGAATCAATCGTTGTCTCAACAGACCCACCCTATTACGATAACATTGGCTATGCCGATTTATCTGATTTTTTTTATGTTTGGCTGCGTCGTTCCCTAATTTCAATTTATCCCGAGCTTTTTAGCACTCTTCTTTTACCTAAAGAGCCAGAGTTAGTAGCTACTCCATATCGTTTCGGAGGAAGTAAGAAAAAAGCCAAAGAATTTTTTGAGTCGGGATTAAACAAAGCTTTCCAAAGAATGCGTAAGATGGCAAGTAACAAGTATCCTCTAACGATCTATTACGCTTTCAAACAAACAGAAACAGAAACCAATGGCAAAAACGGAGATTCAACCACTGCTTCAACTGGTTGGGAAACTATGCTCGAAGGATTGATGAAAGCTGGTTTTTCTATTACTGGTACACTACCAATGCGAACAGAATTAAGCAATCGTATGGTTGGCAGTGGTGCAAATGCACTCGCTTCCTCTATTGCCCTTGTCTGTCGTCCTCGCCCAGACGATGCTCCCTCTGCTACCCGTCGCCAATTTCTCAAACAATTACAAAAAGAATTTCCCGTTGACTTAGCAACCCTACAACAAGGAAATATCGCCCCTGTAGATTTAGCTCAAGCCAGTATCGGTTTGGGAATGTCTATATTCTCCCGCTACAGCAAGGTATTAGAAGCTGATGGTAATCCCATGCGCGTCCGTACCGCCTTACAGATAATTAACTCCTATATCGATGAATTCCTCAACGAACAGGAAGGAGAATTTGACCCTGATACCCGTTGGGCTTTGACTTGGTTTGAACAATATCAATTTGAAGCGGGACAATATGGTGATGCGGAAACTCTTTCTAAAGCTAAAAACACCAGCATCAAAGGTTTAGAAGAAGCAGGGATTTTGCTAGCTAAAAACGGTAAAGTCAGACTGCTCAAACGAGAAGAACTACCCGAAACTTGGAATCCAGCCAAAGATAACCGCACTCCCGACTGGGAAGCAACCCAACATCTAATTCAAACCCTTGATAAACAAGGGGAAACTGGCGCAGCTAAACTCCTGGCTCAACTGGGAGATAAAGGGGAAATATGCCGAGATTTGGCTTATCGCTTGTACATAATTTGCGATCGCCAGGGCTGGACACAAGATGCAATTTCTTATAATAGTTTAGTTACCTCCTGGTCAGAAATATCTCGTCTAGCTGCAATGGAACAACAGCTTGAAACATTCGTACAGGTGGAATTAGAAGTTTAACAGGCTAAAATCATGCAGCGTATTTTTTGTTATGGTTGTCATTGGACAACTTTTAAATTATAATTTGAATTGTATAACGTGAAAAAACATCCTAATAAAGATATTAATGATGCTGTAAAATACGCCGTCGAAAATGGATGGGAAGTTGTAGAAGCTGGTTCGAGTTCACACGCTTGGGCTAGGCTGAAATGTCCTTATAACGATCCTGAGTGTAGATGTGGAAAATTTTGTCTTGAAAGTGTTTGGTCTACGCCGAGAAAACCCCAGAATCATGCCAGAGCAATACGGCGTGTTGTAGACCGCTGCATAAATAAAGATACTGAGCGATAGAATTTTAATACTATGAACGAATATGATTTTGCATTGCATTTTAAATTAGCCGACCACAAAGCAGATCCAAGCATCTACGAAGATAGATTGTTTGAAGCAGGATGCGATGATGCTTTACTGGGTATAGGTCAGAGAGGATATATAGGATTAGATTTTATTCGTAGCTCTGATAGTGCGATTGAGGCTATTTATAGTGCAATTGAAAATGTAAAAAGTGTTGTACCTGATTCCGAACTTTACTACATCTCTCCAGACGTTGTAGGTATTCCAGAGATCGCAACTATTATGAACTGTCGTAGACAGAACATCCTCAAGCTAAAAAATAGTCACATAGACACTTTTCCATTTCCGATTAATAGCGATGGTAAATCATTAAATTGGCACTTAGCAGAAGTACTCAAATGGTATCAAAAAAGAGGGAAAAACATAGATACCGCCTTACTAGAAGTAGCAGAATTTGCGATGCAGTTTAATTTAGAAAAGCAAAATCAGAATCTAAACTACGATCACAATTTGAAAGAAAAAGCTCGTGCTTTAGTTTGTTGATTAATCTGCAAAATTTGAAGATAGTGCGATCGGACGCGAAGCTAATCCTTTTGGACACTTTGAGAAAATTGATCGCCAGGGCTGGACACAGGAGGCAATTTCTTATAATAGTCTGGTTACTTCCTGGTCAGAAATATCTCGTTTAGCTGCAATGGAACAACAGTCAGAAAAAATGGTACAAGGAGAATTAGAAATCTAAAAAAAATCAAATCATGAAGCGCGTTATCGATTTACCAGAAGAATTAGCTCAAAGCCTAGATACTTATTTACAAGAACATCCAGAGGAAACTTTTTTTAGTCTCGTAAAAGAAGCTTTAGAAACTAAATTAATTTTTAGAGATACTTCTAAACTATTAACCCTAGCAGGAATTGTTACCGAAGCTCCTTATAACGCCGACGAACACCCAGAGGATCGTGAAATTTGAAACAAATCGTTATCGATGCAGCCCCTCTAATTGCTCTATTTTACGCTAAAGACACACATCATAGTTTGTGTGTTTCGGGGTTCACTGAATTAAGTCAATCGAGAACTATACTATTGACTCCATTACCTATAGTGTTTGAAGTATACAAGTGGCTATTACAAAGAACTACTCCCCAAGTCGCTCAAAATACCCTCAAAACTATGAAAGAAAGCTTGCATTTTATTAGCATGGATGACTCTATGCATCTTGAAGTACAGGCTCTAGTTTTTTCTTTACCTCAGTGGCGCGGTAGCTTAGAGGATGCAACTGTAGCAATTACTGCTTTACGTTACCGTTGTCCGATTTGGACTCTTAACTATAGAGACTTTAGTATTTTCAAAAACATAGAATTTTGGAATCCTAACCCAAGTCAATTATGAATAGTAATTATCGCGAGCGATAAATATTCCTTCTTAAAAAAACCGATCTTCAATATTTTGCTATTGAAGACTTTGAACCCGATCCTAAACTAATAAAACTATTCAAGAGCAAAAGTCCCTGGGAAAGTGATAAGGCTATCGCTGAAGTAAGAGTTAACATTGACAACGCTTAAGCGCGAATAATCAGCAAAAATACAGAATTACCCCTAGTAGTTTAACTTTTGCTTAATATTCGGGAACTCTAAGGTTATTGCGATCTCGCATAAGGCGAGGTCGTTTCACGAGCAGAGTTCCCACATGGCTATTACCAACAAAGAAAGAGTAGGCAGAGCATTAGATATCCTCAAAGAAGGCTTGTATCCCTTCGTAGAAAGAGAAATGCGTTCTGCCTATAACGAACATTGGGAAAATCATGCCCTGAGCCATTTATATGAAGACCGTAACCTCAAGCGAACTACCGCCGAAAGATTACAACAGGATGTAACCGATCTAATAAACGTTATTTTCGGTGAATGGCACAATGTCTTCAAAAAAACTCTGGGAAACGCCGAACGCAATCTGGTGGGGGAACTAAAAACAGTTCGCAATGATTGGGCGCACGGCAATAACTTCACTACAGATGATGCCTACCGTGCTTTAGACAGTACAGCCAGACTACTCTCTTCCATCTCCGCACCCCAAGCAGATACAGTAGAAAAACAAAAACAAGAACTATTACGTCTGCGCTTTGAAGAACAAGCCCGCCATGAAAAACGCAAAGCAACCAATGTGGCAATTGAAAGCGATCCTCAAGGTGGTTTTAAAACCCTGGCGAGAAATAGTAACCCCTCACGACGATGTAGCTTCTGGACGTTTTCAACAAGCCGAATTCGCAGCCGATTTATGGCAAGTGTACCTAGATGATAAAAACTGCGCCGATGAATATCGCGACCCTACAGAGTTCTTTCACCGCACCTATCTTACTGAAGGACTTAAAGATTTACTCGCTAACGCTTTAATTCGTCTCAGTGGCAAAGGGGGCGACCCCGTAATTGAACTACAAACTAACTTTGGTGGTGGTAAAACCCATGCTATGTTAGCTCTGTACCATCTGTGCTTTGGTGTTTCTGCTAAAGATTTACCCGGATGTGAAGCTATTTTTACCCAAACTGGAATTGATAATCCACCTAAAAACGTTAATACTGCTGTTCTGGTAGGAAATAAAATCGATCCTGGAACTCCCGATCGCAAAAAAGATGGCACAGTAGTTAAAACTCTTTGGGGAGAAATTGCTTGGCAACTTGGGGGCAAAGAAGGCTATGAAATGCTACGAGAAGCAGATGAAAACTCTACCAATCCTGGTGATAAGCTTAAAGACCTATTCAACCGATATTCACCTTGTCTAATCCTCATTGATGAATGGGTAGCCTATGCTCGTCAACTGCATTATAAGAAAGATCTTCCCGCTGGAGATTTTGATACCCACTTTACCTTTGCTCAAACCCTAAGTGAATCAGCTAAAAATGCTGATAATACATTACTGGTAGTTAGTATTCCTGCTTCAGATATTGAGATTGGTGGTGAAAAAGGTTTTGAGGCTTTGAATCGTCTCAAAAATGCTATTGGTCGGGTAGAATCTCCTTGGCAGCCTGCCTCTGCCGAAGAAAGCTTTCATATTGTCCGTCGTCGTCTGTTTAAAGATATTATCGATCCTAGTTTATTTACTGCCCGTGATACTGTAATTCGAGCATTTAGTCAGATGTATCGCGCTCAAAAGACAGAATTCCCCGCAGAATGTCGTGAAAAAGATTACGAAAGAAGAATTACAGATGCTTATCCGATTCATCCCGAACTGTTTGAACGTTTATACGAAGATTGGTCTAGTTTAGACAAATTCCAACGCACTCGTGGAGTATTGCGCTTGATGGCAAAGGTCATTAGTTATCTCTGGCAAGAGAACGATAAAAATCTGATGATTCTTCCTGCCAATATACCAATGGCTGATTCTCAGGTACAGTCAGAATTGACTCGTTATCTAGACGATCAATGGCGACCGATTATCGATAAAGATGTAGATGGCACAAACTCTCTTCCCGTCGATCTCGACCGTCAACATTCTAATTTAGGACGTTATTCTGCTTGTCGTCGGGTAACACGAACTATCTATATGGGTTCAGCACCACTACAAAAAGCTGCTAACAAAGGCTTAGACATTCGCCGAATCAAATTAGGCTGTACCCAACCAGGAGAAAATGTAGCAACCTTTGGCGATGCCCTGCGCCGACTGACTAACCAAGCGACTTATCTTTATGTCGATTCTAGCGATCGCTATTGGATTGATACTCAGCCAAACGTTACCCGTACTGCTGTTGACCGCGCTACCCAAATTAGAGAAGATCGAACCTGGGATGAAATTATTAGAAGACTCAAGCAAGACAAAGAAAAGGGCGATTTTGCGGGAGTTCATATTGCACCCAGTTCCTCTTCTGATGTGCCTGATGAATTAACAATGGGAGTAAGATTGGTGCTACTTCATCCAAACCTGAACCACAGTAGCAAAGCTGATAGTAGTAATGCGTTAACGCAAGCCAAACAAATATTAGATAGCAAAAGTTCTGCACCCCGTTATTGTAAAAATTTACTAATTTTCCTACACGACTCAAAAACGAACAGGTTTTATTAGATGCGATCGCAAATGGAGTGGGAAAAGATTTATGTTCTTGGCAAGAAAATTTTGCTTATGCCAGTGGTTTTGATGAAGCCACAGGAAGATATTTAAGGTTGACAGCAGGTCAGCCAATTGTTCCCAATTTCAGCAGTTCTGATTTTTTAGTTAAACCAGAAGTAGCGTCAGCTCAATTTAAAATAGAAAAAGAAGAAAAACAAAAATTAGAATATACATCTTCGGGCAACAATAAGAACGAAAAAACAGTTAAAACTACCACTAGTAGTTACATAACAGATTCCGTTTCTCTATCTATCAATTCTACAGAGATGACAGCTAATTCCTCTATAGTTACTATAATTGAACCTCAACAACCCAAAAAGCGATTCTATGGCTCTGTAGAATTGGATTCGGAACGAATCAATAGAGATGCTTCGCAAATAGCTGATGAAATTTTGCAGCATCTAATTAGTTTAGTTGGGGCGAAAGTTAAAGTCACTTTAGAAATTGAAGCTGAAGTAGAAAGTGGCATTCCAGAAAATGTAATTCGGACAATTAGGGAAAATTGTCACACACTCAAGTTTGAGTCCCAGGATTTTGCAGAAGGTTAAGTTAAATAAATTTCAGATTAATATATTTAAATATTGAGAAATTTTCCGTTTGATAAGACTAAAAGTGCTAGAAAATTGGTAGACAAAAATGTAGGCAACAAACAAAACTCAATTTGGAAGAAAAACAGAAGAAGTAGAGAAATAGGAGGGATGGGGAGCAAACTAAAAGAAGACTTGAGTGATGAAGAAAGCTAATGACCCCATCAGATAAAGCTCGTGTACAAGAATGTGTCCAAGAACTATCAAAAATTTTGTATCGCAATACTGCACCAGATAAATGTCAAACCCTGGAGCACATAGAAAAAGCAGTTAGAGAACATCTTTTGGAATCAGTAGGACCTGAGATGGCATTTTTTTTATCGAACAAAAGACCAAAACAAACATCGGGAAAGAGCGAATAATCAAAAGCTCCGTAGGAAAACTACGTCTACGTCACCGACAATTAGAAAAACTAGGTGTACAAGCAAGGACCCGTATTAGTCCTTTGCTTCAAAAATGCTGCTTGTGTCTGAGTGCCAATGAATCATTTTCTCAAGCAGAACAAGACTTGTTTTTACTGACAGGAATGAAAGTAGGGCATAGCACATTACAAAGACAAGTCTATACAGAAACAGAAAAAGAGCATTTAGATTTTCCCGCTAGTCCAATAGCGATCAATGAGGTGTGCAATGATGGAGGCAAAGTGAGCTTAAGAACTCCAACCCTAGGAGAAAAATGTGAATGGCGAGATTATCAAGCAGCACGTTTATCGGGAGTCTACTATGGGGCAACATTCCGAGGAAAAGAAGAGTTAACTGCATGGATCGATTCTCAAGTATTAACTAATCCTCTAATCTGTTTGGGGGATGGTCATTCAGGAGTGTGGAATCTTTTCAGTCGAATTGCTACGACACAACAACGATATGAAATTTTAGATTGGTTTCATCTGAAAGAAAATTTGTTTAAAGTTGGTGGTTCATTAAAACGCCTGAGACAAGTAGAAACATTTTTGTGGTCAGGAAAAGTAGAGCAAGCGATCGCTTTATTCGAGCAAGAATGTCCTAGACGGGCGCGAAAGTTTTTAGCTTATATCGAAAAACACCGTCATCGTTTAGTTAATTACGAGTTGCTACAAACTGAGTATCATATTTCAATTGGTGAGGCGAGCAGTTGAATCAGCTATAAAGCAACTCGATCGCCGTCTAAAAATTTCAGGCTCACAATGGAATCCAGATTCAGTTAGTTCAATGCTGCGATTACGCTGTGCTTATCTTAATGGACAAATTGCTGCTTAGTCTATTTGCCAAAATGGGATGCTCCCAAATAATTAAAGAATGAAGCTATTGTCAGGGATTCATAATATAAGACAGTTCTTTAATTTTAATATGAATTTTGGGTGTAAATTGGGTGTAAATATATTTTACAAACTCTAGAACTATTGATACTAAGAGATTTGTTTGAGGACTGAAAATCCTCGTGTCGGCAGTTCAAGTCTGCCTCCCGGCACTTAAAGAATATAAGCGAATCTAGCTTCCTCCAAAGGTTGTAAGTGCCTGTACATTAAAGAATTATTTGTCAGTTTTAAATAATTAATGTCAAAAAACTGCATGGCTTGAACGATTTTATAAATGTTTGAGCCTATGAATGTGTTTTCCTATAATTAGATTGCAAATATTTTTGCTAAAAAAATCAGATTTAAAGAATTAATATTAATGTCAAAAAATAGGACTGCGTTTATAAATTTTCAGTCCTTTGCTCCTTTCAACTTTTCCAATAATCTCAACATCTCCCACATTGGGAGAGTCGTAGCAACCAGTTTAGTTGTTAAGAATGTTTATTGTCATTGACTTTTAACATCTTCTACATCGGCAGAGTCGAAGCAACACCGCCCATATAAACCTTTATCTATTCTCCACAAATTTATTCATCAAGAATGAAATGCTTTGCTTAACTGAGTCAAGCACTGTGAGCTAGTAGCTACAGAGGTCAGAAAGTAAGACTGTTTTCTAAACAGCCAAACAACCCCACACTTATCGTAATTCCAGATTGGAATATACGGCGCACATTACTTTAATAATAAATTGTCTAGGTACAAAAAAACTATAATAAATGTTTAAAAGCTTTGCTCTAGCCTGTTGCTTTGTGACGATTGTTGTAAGCAGTTAAAGCTAAATCTCTGGCTTGTATTTCTGGTGTTCCATTAGAAATTTGGAGATCGCATTCTATAGCAAGATTTTTCTGAGCAGCTTTTGATTTAATTGCATCACACAAACGAGCGTAACTCCAACGGTTGACATTTTTGCGATACTCCTTGGCATATCGCTTCTGAGCCTTCTTGCATCCAGCTGGAGTATTGTCTACCAACACGGGAAGCAATAATTATCAATTTATTATAGAACCTATTTGGGATCTATCTAACCAGCAGCTAATCTTTTGAGCATCAGTCTGACAAAACAAAGGTTAATCTCGGTGGTGGCATTCTCAAGAGTTCTTTCAAAATTCTTGACTAAACTTTTGCACCTTTGCATCCAGGAATTGGTTCTTTCTATAACCCACCTAGCTTTAACTGGTACAAATCCTGTTTTTCCTTCCTTTTTCTTTTGTGCTTTCGACGGTTTGGGCGAGAGCAAAAATTTGCTCTTGGTCATGATCTGAGGCTAAATTTTGGTCAACTCCTGGATTAATTTTTCTGGGTGGTATCCATTGTCAAGTAGAATGGTTATCCTAGGAATGTTGACAGGCTTCGATTTGAAGTAATCAATGTTATCTGACAACATTTCAATTAAACCCAGATCATCTGACACTGAAGCTTTGGTGCAGTGAGTCAAGAAAGGAAAACCCCAAGTATCTACCGCTAAATGCCTCTTAATTCCGTTCGTAGATTTGTAAAAACAAAACCCCTTAGACTCTACACTGGCGTTACAAGTATTTTTTACCAACTCCTTCGGAGTTAAGTAGCAGCCGCGTGGAGTTCGCGCAGATAACAGATAGCAATTAAGTAACTCCGAAGTTGGTCTAAAGCGCAGAGCCTGAAAGGCTCAGATCGTCGTTGAAGACGACTGGCAACGCTTGCGCGTTGCGCTCTTTAAAGACGAAAAAAAATAAAACACATTTCTTTGTTTCAATCCTCTTGTTTTAACGAGAGGTAAAATTGCTACTTGCTACTTGCTACTTGCTACTTGTGAACGCTTGTGAATCGATTATGATTAAGGTTGTCCATTTGGTTTTTTTTTATTTGTTGACGGACTTGACCATGTAATACATCCCTGATATCTTCGATTACTCCTTGTCCTCGCCACTGTTTGTAATGCCAAAATACTGTTGAGTAAGGTGGTAAATCTTTCGGTAAATCACACCAGTTACAGCCGTTCTTGAGTTGATACAAAACCCCATCCAAGATTTCTCTTTTGCTCCATGTTGGAGGCTTGGTTCTTTTCTTCTTAGGCAATAGGGGTTCAACAATTTCCCCCTCTTTATCGGTCAAACTGCTTGAATAAGGCATTTTGACCTGATTATACCTCTTTTACCAAGATCCCAAATGGCTTCTATATAAGAATTACCTTTAGCCTGTAGCAACAATTCACACAGGGAGTCAATGAGATCGCAATAAGTTAGACCCCTTATCTTCCACTACTAAACCACATAGCTTTAGTTTTCTCTGCTTATCAAGCCATCCATGAAGATCTTCATCTTGATCGGTTTTTAGATAAGGATTTTTTCTTAAGATACTATTTATCTCTTCTTGAATTACTTCGTCCTTATTTTTTACAAGCGGTTGTGTTTCAATTGATTGTTGAGTTGATTTAGCCATTTTTATCTACTTAATGATTATGGTTCACAAATTTATCCCAATTTGAAGCTTTTGCTTTTGCAGGTTTGACTTTGGGTTTGTTCTGTCTACTTTTTAAAGTCACTGGTTTCATAAGCAATAATTTTTTCTCGCTGGTGATGCCTTCGGCTAGCTGAGTCCTTCGGACTTGCTCCGCAACCGCGATCGCATTTCTTTTTTAGAGAATGAAACAGCCCTACCCGTTGAGAAGGGCGTGTCGTCGTAGCTTTGCTGCGACGTTTATACCGCCCGTCAAACTGTTGAACCATGCGCGGGGGTCGCTCGCCTTGGGGGATTTAGGGGGCGAGTGCGTAAGTCCTATAGATTATAAATGCCAGAATTTTGTCAATTATCAAATTAATTATTCCTAGTTGCTAACTATTATTGCTGTAGCGGCAACTTTCGTTTGGTGTTTTTATAGGTACTAGCTTTAGTTCTAATGCTTCTTTTAAGTATAATTTAAGGCAATCGCAATTTGGACTTAATATTGGTCGAGCAACAATGAATAAGCTTTCCACCTTTTTAAATTATTCAGCGAAGGCTCGCTCAAATTGACATCCTCCTCGTCTATCACGAACAAGGATTCTGGTTATTAATAGCACAGACTAAATATTAAATACTACTAGCAAGTCGCCCTAAAAGGGCAAGGCTTTAAACCCAGAGCGATGGTAACCCTATTTTGACGTACAGCTTTGCTCCATCAATAAAGCTGCATTTTCATTCTCGGCTACTTTTTGGATTTTTGCTGACTCGATATGTATAGGAGTAAAGGGTGGCTCTGCGAACATTTTAGGGTTCACTTGTCGAAGAGTATAACAGCCAACAAAAGTATTTTTTGAACCGTTGGTGTTGGTTACCGCCAGCGTAACTGGTACAGTCGTATACACCGAACCTGCTGCACCTTCGCCTCTGGCTTTGCCTGTGGTCAGCTTTACTTTAGCCGTATTACTATAGCCTGCTGCAAACTGTGGATATGCAGGCGGTTGGGATTTAGCACCAGTACCTTTCTGTCCCCAATAAGAATAAGCACGCACGTATTCTTGGCGGTTAATCGCGTTGTAATAAGACTTAAGAACCTGTATTGGAGTACTGCGATCGTCGAGATATGGTTGCTGATTGTTTTGTGCTATCTGTTGCTCTTGAGAAGGAGGATTTTTTGCTTGTGGTGCTTGACTTACTGTATGTGTGGAGATGGCAATTCCTCGATCGCTAGTCGCCTTATGATTGCACCCAATTAAACCTATTGTTAGAGCTAAATATGCCCATAATGCTACCACGCTGCCAAATCTCAATCGTTTTGCTTTCATAGTCGGCATATAATTAGTGGTAATAGTTAGCAAACCAAGAGTATTTAACTAGAAACTTTTAAACAACTCGTTCAGGATAATTGGTAAATATGCCATCTACTTTTAATTCCTGCATACGACTAATATCAGCAGGCTCATTAACGGTGTAAACCCAAGCCAACAAGTTTTGCTGATGTATAGAGTTTATTAGGTCTGGGGTCACAAAATCTAAACCAGCAATAACTATATCAGCCTGTAGCTTTTGAGCAATTTTTAGATATTCCCAAGGCAAACCATAAATTAACATCCCAATTTTCAGGGCAGGATAAAGCGTTTTTGCTCTCATTAATTCATAATGATCAAAAGAGGAAACTACAAAATCTGCTTCAGTCCATCCCTGGTTAATGTATTTTCTAATTAAGTTGCTAACCAGCCTGGCGGTATTACTTCCTTTTAATTCAATATTAATAATAGCTTGTCGATCTACGGTGTCAAAAACTTCTTGTAGGGTAGGAATTTTTTCCCTTTTGCCAGCATCGAGCGATCGCAATTGTTCAAAACTATATTCTTCTATGTAACCAGTGCCGTTGGTTGTTCGTGATAAAGTGCGATCGTGAATTACAATTAAATTATCCTCGACATTATAAACATCAATTTCTACAGCATCAACTTTTAATGCCAATGCCTTTTTAATCGAGAGTAAAGTATTTTCTGGCTCATGTCCCATTGCTCCTCGGTGTCCAATACACAACATAATCAATCATAAATAATAGATAATTAACAATTAGCATCTACTTCAAAAATTAGCTACACGATGTCTAACCTAAAGCTAAAAGCTCAGCGCGTTCGCGCAGTCCGCACTCTTAGGGCTTCGATGCTTCGCATCGTGAAGCTAAAAGCTAAAAATCAGTAAATTTGAAAGTCGCTAATTCATAAAAAACATCATAAATGAGCATTTTAACTCTACAGAACATCAAAAAAGATTTTGGTATTAAAGAAATACTGCGGGATGCTAGCTTTAGCATTGAACCAAATGACAAAGTAGGGTTAATTGGGGTCAATGGCTCTGGTAAGTCTACTCTACTAAAAATGATTGCAGGACTTGAGCCAACTGATGGTGGTCAACGTTTGGTAAAAAGTGGTGTCAGAATTATTTACTTACCCCAACAGCCAGAAGTAAACGAAAACCTGAGCGTGATCGATCAAATCTTTGCTGATAGTAACGAGCAAATGAGTTTGGTACGAGAGTACGAAGATTTGTCCCATAAAATAGCTCATGCAAAGGGAAATGACTTAGATGCGTTGATGGCTCGTTTGGCTACGGTCAACGAGAAAATGGAGTCTCTTGGAGCTTGGGAGCTAGAAACCAAAGCCAAAATTATTCTCAGCAAATTAGGCATCGAAGATTTTGATGCCAGGGTAGGAGATCTTTCTGGAGGATATCGTAAGCGCATTGCCTTAGCTACAGCTTTACTCAATGAACCAGATCTACTGATGATGGATGAGCCGACAAACCATCTTGATGCAGAGTCGGTAGAGTGGTTGCAAGAATATTTGAGTCGTTTTGGTGGCGCTATTCTATTGATTACTCACGATCGCTATTTCTTGGATAATGTTACTACTCGTATCATAGAAATCGACCGTGCTGATTTGTTTACCTACGCAGGGAATTATTCTTATTACCTAGAAAAGAAAGCTTTACAGGAAGATTCTGCTGCCAGCAGCGAGCGCAAACATCAAGGGGTATTAAGGCGGGAATTGGAATGGCTAAAAAAAGGCCCTAAAGCTCGCAGCACTAAGCAAAAAGCTCGCATCGATCGCATTGGCGATATGCAGGATAAGGAGTTTAAACAAGCTCAAGGTAAAGTAGATATCGATACTCCAGGTAGGCGTATTGGTAAGAAGGTAATTGAGCTAGAAAATATTAGCAAAGGTTACGATGGGCGCACCCTGATTAAAGATTTTAGCTACGAATTTACCCCGCGCGATCGCATTGGCATTATTGGCGGGAATGGTACAGGGAAAACAACCCTAGTAAACATTATTACAGGACGTATTGAGCCAGATCGGGGAAAAGTAGAGATTGGTAAAACGATTCACATCGGCTATTTCGATCAGCATTCAGACAATATCTTAGATGCCCTTAACCAAGAACAAAGAGTAATTGAATATATTAAAGATGTAGCTGAAATTGTTACTACCGCTAACGGCGATCAAATCAGTGCGTCGATGATGCTAGAGAAGTTTCTCTTTCCTCCTGACCAACAGTATGCGCCCATACACAAACTTTCTGGAGGCGAAAAGCGTCGTCTGTTTTTGCTACAGGTATTAATGGAAGCTCCCAACGTCTTGATTCTGGATGAACCAACTAACGACCTAGACGTGCAGACTTTAGCTATCTTAGAAGACTATTTAGAAAACTTCAATGGCTGTGTAATTATAGTTTCTCACGATCGCTACTTTTTAGATCGCACCGTCGAATTTATATTTGCGATCGAGGCTGGGGGAGAAGTACGTAACTATCCTGGTAATTATTCTGTCTATTTAGAGCATAAAAAGAAAGCAGAAAAACAAGCTAAACAGGCAAAAAATCAGGAAAAACCCCAGGTAAATAAAACACAAAATACCAGCAGCAAGACATCCAGCGATAAAAAAACTAAATCTCTGTCTAATTATGAAAGACGAGAATATGAGAAATTAGAGGCTACAATTGCTCAGATGGAGACAGACAAGGAAAAACTAGAAAAAGATCTAGCTCTTAACTGTAGTGACTTTAATTTGGTGCAAGAACTATCAGAAAAATTGGCAACCTTAAACAAAGAGATTGATACTAATACTGAACGTTGGCTGGAATTAGCCGAAAGAGCAGTATAAATAATGTTAGTGTCGGCTCACTCAATAACTGATGTTGCGCACTCATCGATCTGTAAGACTTGGGGACTTGGGGACTTGGAGAAGTAACAAGTAAAAAGTAAAAAGCGGTGCGACCCCTCGTCGCCGTCAGGCGCAAGGGAACGCGCACCAAGACAGTAAAAAGTTTTCGGAAGTAGAGGCAAAATTAACTAGCTATTCAGACAGTTTAACTAGCTGCATATCTTTACTTGTTACTTGCGCGAACGGTCGTTCGCCGCCTTTGCGAAGGAAAGTCGAGAGGCGAAACGCATCTGTTACTTGCTACTTGTGAATACGCTCCCCGTCACCCCGTCACAGCAGTCAGATTAAATGCGTAACGTCACTTAATAAGCATCAGGTAAAGCGAAAGTTTGGTAAGTTAATTATTGGCAAGACAACAGGGTATACAGCTAGATAGCTATACCGATTATCAAAAAAGCAGTGTGTTAAAAGATGAATAGTGAAGACAATTCCCGCAATAAGCCTCAAAGTGCCTCTAACTTAGAAGAAATTCGTGCTACCAGAATTGAGAAGGTAGAGCAGATCAAGGAGTTAGGACTAAATCCCTATGCTTATAAATGGGAATCAACTCATCATGCTGCCCAGTTACAGTCAAAGTACGTGGATCTTGCCAGTGGAGAAGAAGTAGAAGATCGAGTTGCGATCGCTGGTAGAATTATGGCTCGTCGTGTCTTTGGTAAGCTAGCATTTTTTGAACTGCAAGACGAAACAGGCAAAATTCAGCTTTATCTTGACAAGAAAAGAATCAACAGCACCATGTCAGAAGACTTGGTAGGGGCATTTAATCATCTAAAAAAACTGTCTGATACGGGGGATATTTTAGGGGTAAAAGGCACTATCAAAAGAACAGAAAAAGGCGAACTTTCTGTATATGTCAGCGAGTTTCAAATTCTGACTAAATCTTTGTTACCCCTTCCCGATAAATGGCATGGCTTAACGGATACAGAGAAGCGTTATCGTCAGCGTTATGTAGATCTGATTGTTAACCCCCAGGTAAGACAAACTTTCCGCATTCGGGCAAAAATCACGGCTGCAATTCGTCGTTACCTAGAAACTAAAGACTTTTTAGAAATTGAAACCCCAGTTTTACAAAGCGAAGCAGGTGGTGCAGAAGCGCGTCCTTTTATCACCTATCACAATACTTTGGAGATGGACTTATATCTCCGCATCGCTACAGAATTGCACCTCAAAAGGCTAATTGTAGGTGGATTTGAGCGCGTGTTTGAAATGGGCAGAATCTTCCGTAATGAGGGTGTGTCTACCCGTCATAATCCTGAATTTACTTCTATTGAAGTCTATCAGGCCTACGCTGACTATTATGACATGATGGCGTTGACCGAAAGCATGATTAGTGATGTAGCGCAAGAAGTTCTCGGCACAACTAAAGTTACCTATCAAGGTCAAGATATAGACTTAACTCCTCCTTGGCGTAGAGTAACTATGCACGAGATTGTACAAGATGCTACTGGAGTAGATTTTGCTCAGTTTAAAGACTTTGACTCAGCTAAAACCGCAGCCAAAGATGCAGGAATTGAAGTACCCGCAGACTGTCAAACTATCGGCAAGTTGCTCAACGAAGCCTTTGAACAAAGAGTAGAAACCACTTTAATTCAGCCTACTTTTGTCATCGATTATCCTCTGGAAATATCTCCTCTAGCCAAACCTCACCGCGATAAGCCTGGGCTGGTAGAAAGGTTTGAGCTATTTATGGTGGGCAGAGAAACCGCTAATAGCTTTTCGGAGTTAACCGATCCTTTGGATCAAAGAGCGAGGCTAGAAGCTCAAGCAGCCAAGAAAGCAGCAGGGGATTTGGAAGCAAATGATATTGATGAGGACTTTTTAGCGGCATTAGAATATGGAATGCCTCCTACTGCTGGTTTAGGCATTGGTATAGATCGCTTAGTAATGCTGCTTACCGACTCTCCCAGCATCCGCGACGTGATTGCCTTTCCGCTGCTGAAAAATCAAAGTACGGCGGTTAAAGACTTTGATTATGATACTGATAAGCAAACTCTCCGCATTAGCTTTGGTAACGGAAGCGTTTATAAGTATTCTGATGTTCCTGAGTCAATTTATAAAGAACTAAAAGAAACTAGCTCTGTCGGTCAATACTTTAATTCTCAAATTCGCGATAAGTTTGGCTTTGATCGCGAGGTCTAACTCTAGTAAAGTAGCGATCGCCTTGAATGTCAAATAAATCTGGATAAGCCAGGCGATCGCGTCTCTAAATATTATTTTCAGTGAGTAATTATTTATTAAAATTTGCTGTATATTATTAGATTTGAGCTGAAGACAGAAATTAGTGTAGGATTTAATTGTATAAGTCTCATTTTTATTAGTTAGGAGAAACTTGATTTATCGGGTAAATAGAACGACCACAAGATTTAACTGGCTAAAGAAAAAACAGCTATTTTTTAGGTATTAAATCTAAAAACTATTTCAAATAGAAAAGTTGTCAGGAGTTGAAAATCAAATAGCATAGATAATTTGGCTTTCATTTTATCTTCTTAAGTCATTGTCCTTTTACACCGTAAATTAACCACCAAAATTATGAAATCATCTTTAGTTATTCTCTATCATCGCGAACCTCATGACGAAGTAATAGAAGATGGCAAAATTCATTATGTCCCCAAGAAAAGCCCCAACGGCATTGTTCCCACCCTCAAAAGTTTCTTTGCTGATGTCAACCAAGGAACATGGATTGCTTGGAAAGAAATAAACGAAGAGCAAAAAGATAGCTTTGAAGAGCGAGTCAATATTGAAGGAGAAGCTAATTATAATGTGCGACGCATCCCTTTAGACGAAGAGCAGGTTAAACAGTTTTATCACATCACCTCTAAAGAGGCTTTTTGGCCTATTCTGCATTCTTTTCCCTATCATTTCACTTCTGAAACAGCCGAGTGGGAAAACTTCAAACATATTAATCGCCTTTTTGCTGAAGCTGCTTGCGAAGAAGCTACCGACGATGCCTTGATCTGGATTCATGACTACAATCTCTGGATGGTACCGCAATATATTCGCGAATTAAAGCCTGATGCTCGGATTGCTTTTTTCCACCATACCCCTTTCCCTTCAGTAGATGTCTTTAATATTTTACCGTGGCGTGATGCGATCGCCGAAAGTCTACTTTGCTGTGATATTGTTGGTTTTCATGTTCCTCGTTATTCTGAAAACTTTGTCAACGTAGTTCGTAGTCTTAAGCCTGTTAAGATCCTCAAACAAGAAGCCGTAAGTGGGCATATGACTCCTGTAGGTGTGGCTTTGGCTGAACCTGAAATGACTACGCAATTGAGCTACAAAGGACAAATCGTTAATATTGATGCTTTCCCTGTGGGGACAGATCCTAAACATATTCAAACAGTTTTAGAGAAGACAGAAACCAAAAATAGACTCTACCAAATTAAAGAAGAACTAGGAGGTAAGAAACTAATTATTGCTGCTGGGCGGGTTGATTATGTCAAAGGAAATGAAGAAAAATTAGCAGCGTATGGTCGTTTATTAGAGCGTCGTCCCGATTTACACAAACAAATAAGCTTCGTGATGACCTGTGTTGAATCTGCCCCAGGAATGCGCGTTTATAAAACGGCTCAAAGCACAATTGAGCAGCTAGCAGGTCAAATTAACGGTCGCTACGGTACACTCGACTGGATGCCGATTCGCTTGTTTACTCAGCCTATACCCATACCTCATTTGATTGCCTACTATAAGGCTGCCGATATTTGTTGGACAACTCCTTTGCGAGATGGTCTGAATTTAGTGGCTAAAGAATATATTGTCGCTCATGGTGGCGAAGATGGTGTTTTAGTTCTCTCTGAATTTGTCGGTGCAGCAGTAGAATTGCCTGAAGCCATTTTAACTAATCCTTATTCACTCGACGGCATGGATCGAGCGATCGAAAAGGCTTTAAGTATGACACCAGAAGAACAGAAAAAGCAAATGACTAAGATGTACGAAACCGTAACCACCTACGACGTAAAATATTGGGCAGATCGTCTTTTGGGTAAATTTAAAGAGCTTAAGCACGAAAAGGTAGCAGCATAGTTATAGATTATTCTTGCACAAATAACCATAGACTACTTTGTCAAGCGTTCACAAGTCAAAAGTTCCAAAGGCTTTAGTCGGTATGGTCAACGCGGTCTTTGCTGCAAGGAAATGCGTCGTTTTACGGCGTATATTCTGGGGAAATCCCGTGAGGGAGATTATTCAAGGCGAACTAAATTCTAAGGGCGTAAATGTGAGGAAACCTCACATTGTTGACCGCCCGCATTGCCGAATCTCGCCCTCAGAATTACGCCCGAATCACTTTCGCGGTGAAAGTCCTACATACGGCTAAAGCCTCTGTTAGAGCGACTGCATCAAGAAGCGGTCTTTGCAACTAGAAAGGCGGCAACGCCAAGCAGTTTGTCAACAATAAAACTAGACAAAATCTAATATGTCGATCGCCTGGGCATTTACTTCGTATAAAGAAGCCAGCACTTCTCCTGTAGAAGACAAACTAATTTCGGTATTGCTATCCTGCTGCGACACTACTAACTGGTCGAATTGTAAATGACTATCTAAAGAAAATTTATCTTCTCCATCAGTGTAGTCAAGAATTTGATCCGTACAATTAGCCGACGTAAGCTCGAATATATCAGCATTATCTCCACCTACTAAGGTATCGTTACCTGCTCCGCCTGTAAGGATATCATACCCCTCATCGCCTCGCAGAATATCATTTCCTTCTCCACCTAATAGGGTGTCGTTTCCTAGATCGCCTACAATTAGATCGTTTCCTGCACAACCATCAATATAGTTGTTGCCAATATCACCATAGAGTCTATCGTTATCATGGCTGGGTTGTGAAACAGGATCGGCGCGGAAAATAGCGAAAGTACCATCTTCAAGTTTGGCTTGAAAAGCAATCTGACCTGAATCGTTGAGTCCATCTTGGACAATTACTAATCCTTCGATTTTGACTCCAGCAATTTCATCTCCTACAGAAGCAACAAGACTGCTTCCCAACTCCGAGGCAACATAAATACCTGCGCTACCGTCATCTAGTTCAGCATAAAATGCCACTTCTCCATTGTTATTGAGGGCTGGTTCGGAATTGAAAAAGCTAAAAATATCGCTGTCGTCTGCCAGTAGTTTAGTTTCCCCATAACCATTGAGATAAATACCGCGACTGCCATCGTCTTTTTGTGCCAAAAAGGCGGTTGTACCTTCGTCGTTAAGATCTGGGTTACTAAATAGATCGAATTCTCCATCGCTATTGGCAACTTCAGTAATTGTTTCACCATCACCGATAAAAATACCTTGTCCTCCTGCATCTAAACCCGCGTTGAATGCCACAAGATCGCTTTCATTAATCGAGGGGGAGATGTCTAAAGCTGTTATCGGTCCATCACCACCAATCGTATCTAAACTTACATCAAAGCTACTAAAAATACCGTCAGTCGAAGCAATTTCTGTGGTCTGTCCATTGCTTATGGTAGAGATTGTGCTTGTGACTGGAAAATCCACTGGTACATCTAATAGGTTTCCTGCAACGTAGACAACCGTACCGCGATTGTTTAAATTAGCACCAGCAAAAGAATTAAATGGTTCAGTACTTTCAATTAAGGTAGATGGTTCTTGTTCGCCGTTGCCAACCTTAATCGAAGCTTTATCCAACTGGATAATTGGTGCGCCACTCTCATCAAAAATCGGTGCGCCATTTTCATCAGTCAAAATACTGGTTTCATTCTCAATAAAAGCAACTTGCCCCCAGTCATTAATTGATGGGTCAAAAACAGGCTGAAAAGCTCCCGTAGTTAGGAATATTTCGCTATTGTCTACAACCGTTCTACTTTCAAAATTGTCTTGAAAATTATTAGCATAGAAGATACCAGTTGGAGGTAAATCTGGACTGATAAAACCTTCAAAAGCTATATCACCTTTTGCGTTAATTGCAGGATTAGCAAAAGAAGTATAGGTCGGTGCAATAGTATCGGATAGTCGTACAAAGTTTAAGCTATTCATAGTTGATAGAAATAGAGATATGACAATTATTCGATGCTATTTTTTGGCATCATTACAATTCAATTTTGAGACGGTTTAGCCGATCTAAATCTTGATAAACTTTGGCAAATAAATAATTGATTTTCACAATCTTAAAGTAGACGTACTATTTAGATTGGCTCAACTTGCGCCAAAAATATCAAAAATCGAAGCCAAATATAGTCAAAATGATGAATTCAGTTAGTAGCTATAAATAAAGTTTTACTGGTTAATATCACTTTTAGATAGAATTTTGTAACTCTAATCTATTTAGAAGTAATTTAAGCTGTTTATTTAAGCTATTTGACTTATAAACCTTACACCAGAGCATAGTATATTTATCTTTTTATAAACAGGGGTTTTTGTGTGTTTTTGAGTTAGTTTACGCAAAATTTATATTGAAAAGCTTAATTCTCGTTGAACTATATTTAAAATTTATAATTCTTTTGGCAATTCTAGATTTATAAAACTACTATAAATATCTAAAATAACAGTTTTAAATACTATTAATCAACAAATCAAATCGGATTTATAACAAATAATTTATTAATAGTTTTGGTATAACTCAATACCTAAAAATAATTCGTTTTCAACATAAGCAAAACAAAAGTTGTTGATATCTTCTGCTTTTGTTATACCCATACTTCGATTCACAAATGCTAAATATGGGGAAAGCGATTATAAACAACTATCAAGTGGTTCTCTAAATGCAATTACAGCAAAAGAATGGACAGCCTACTGTAGACATCAAATCAAGAATGACGTTGCTTCAAATGTCTAGCGGATACTGGATTACGCAGTCACTCTATGCTGTTGCTAAGTTGGGGATTGCCGATTTGCTAAAAGACGATGCCCAAAGTTGCGATCGCCTAGCCAGTATTACAAATACCGATGCCCGATCTCTATATCGATTGCTGCGCGCCCTAGCAAGTGTAGAGGTTTTTGCCGAACAAGAACCTGGTTACTTTGTCTTAACTCCCATCGCCCAAGGACTTCGTAGCGATCTTCCAGGCTCGATGCGGGACTCTATTTTATTAGGAGGCGAAGAATACTATCATGCCTGGGGTAACTTACTCCATAGCCTGAAAACTGGCGAAAACGGGTTTGAGCAAGAGTATGGAATGCCTGTTTTTGATTACTACAGTCAAAATGTAGAATCGGGTGAAATATTTGATCGCGCTATGAAAAATATTTCTCGTGCGCTTGAACCAGCGATTGTTAACGGCTATGACTTTTCAGAAATTACTACTTTAGTCGATGTTGGTGGTGGCAATGGTAGTCTAATTGCAGCAATCCTTAAAGCTAATCCCCATCTTCAGGGCATTTTATTCGACCAAGACATTGTGGTGGCTGCATCTGAGCCAATCTTGAACCAAGCCGAAGTAAGCGATCGCTGTGAAATGCTAGCGGGAGATTTTTTTGAGTCTGTGCCTAGCGATGCTGATGCTTACTTCTTAAAGTATATACTGCACAACTGGGATGACGACCAGGCGATCGCTATTTTACGGAACTGTCATCAAGCAATGTCAGCCAACGGCAAGCTGCTGATAGTCGAACAGATTATTCCTCCAGGTAATGAGCCATTTTCAGGCAAATTAATCGATTTACATATGTTGGTAACGTTAGGCGGTCGCGAACGTACCGCAGCCGAATATGAATCGCTTCTAGAAGCATCTGGCTTTAGCTTAAATAAAATTATTCCTACTCGCTCTAACGTCAGCATTATTGAAGGAATTAAGTAGGGGCGAACGGTCGTTCGCCCGTACAGAAGTAGGAAGTGAACAACGAGTCTCCAAATCCCCAAATATATTGAAACTTAAATTATGGAATTTCTCAAAAACTATTGGTATCCTCTAGCTTTATCGTCCGAAGTACCAGCCGACAAGCCTTATAGTACTTCACTATTAAATGAACCATTGGTGCTGTTTCGAGACGAAGATAATCAGGTTATTTGTCTTTACGACTCTTGCCCTCATCAAGGTGTTCCTCTATCTCGCGGTCAAGTTAAAAATGGCAACGTAGAATGTCCCTATCACGGCTGGCAGTTCGGCGAAGGTGGAGACTGCAAAAAAATTCCCTCAATGGCAGAAGATGCTCCTATTCCCAAAGGTGCTAAGTGTAACTTTGCCTACCCTACAGAAGAAAAATTAGGGGTAGTATGGGTATTTGCTGGCGATCGCACGGCAATGACACCTTTACGCTTGCCAGAAGGTACAACTGAAGAGGGTTGGAGACACGAAGTAATTGTCAAAGAATTAGATGCCTCCCACAAAATTATGATTGCTGGGGCATTGGATTTTGCTCATTTTCCCTTCCTGCATACCCAAACCATTGCTAAGAAAGAGCAACGAAATTATTTACGCCCGTTGGACGTTAGCTTAGAGAAATACGAACACGGCATGAATATGAAGGTGAAAAATCCTGACGGGGAATATAATGATTTCGTCTACTTTTTTGAGCCACCTTGTTTAGTTAAAGTCTTGATTGAACCCAAACCAGGCTGGAAACTAATTGCTAATGATTACTTTGTTCCACTGACAGAAAACAAAACTAGAATATTTGTCTTCGAGTGTCGCGACTGGCTAGTTTGGAATCCGTTAGTTACCTTTGGACTGAAAAAGAAAGCTAGCAAAATATTGGAAGAAGATTTTCCCATGCTGATGATGCAGCAGGAATGGCACGAAAAAGGTTACGGAGACTGGAAATGTACGGTTAAGGCAGATTTACTTTCTCTACGCTATCGTCAGTGGTACGATCGCCTGGAAAGAGAATTTGCGGCTCGATCTTCTGGTACAACCTTTGCTCAAGTAAATAGAGAAAAGGTAATGTAATAAGTAGGAAGTAAAAAGCGGTGCGACCCCCTAAAGGGTTCAGCAGTTTGCTTATGCCGGGGAACCCGTCCACCGCAACTGCTTCACCGCGTCGCCGTTAGGCGCAAGGGAACGCGCACCAAGACAGTAAAAAGTAAGAAGTAAGGAATACTATTAAACCTCGCTCCAAAAAAGCACGCTGGCTACAGCTAAGGTTTTCTCGTGGGCGATCGCTAGTTCTAGCTTAATATTTTCTCCCAACTGCTGTCTTAAATTATCCTGAAGCAGTATTTTGGGTTGACCACTATCACGATGTCTAACTTCTAAGTCCAGGTAGTTGAAATTAGGAAAGTTTAATCTATTGGTAGCTTTGATGAAGGCTTGTTTGGCGCACCATAAACCAGCAACAGATAGTAAGGGAGTTGGCTTGTTGAGGCAATAATTTTGTTCATAAGGAGAAAATATATCAGTTCGATTTTGGAGCGATCGCAACTGCATTTCTTCGATAAAATATATTTCCTGCTCAATAATAATTAATTGTGAGAATTTGCCCAACTGCATCTATATTTAATTTATAAAATTTCTAGGTTATATAAGATATATTTGATTGCAACACTTCGGTGTCTTGCAGGTGATTTGTTTTGCTTTTAGTCGGCTTTAATAATTGACGCCTAATACTGTCTCTAACTTCAGAACTTACATAGCTACTGCGATCGAGACAATCTAATAATAATAGATTAGCCTGAAAATATTGTTGGAGAACTTCTTGCTGCTGAGCGTTAAAATTCCATTGATGAGCTATATTACGATACTTCATTGCCATGGAGTTGAGATCGCTAAACCAAGCTTTTCCTTCTTGATGCCACCACAGCCAAAACTGAGTTTCATTTTCTTGGGAAGTAGGAATTCTTTGTTTCATTCTTTGTAATTCTTTAGTTAATTCTGGTTCAATTTTTATCCCATGGCTAATTACTCGCTTGAGCGAACGTTGCAAAGTTAGTGCAGGATTATGTATTGATTCTAGAAAGGGCATCAAGTTCAAAAGATTAAATAAGCTCAAATCTAACGCTAAGTCTGCATTGACAGCGATCCCCTCACCAAAGTGGGGGTCGAGCTTTAACATTAAAGAAAAGTTAGTGCCAATACAACCTAAAATCTGACCTAATCCTAAACTAAAATAAAATGCCCGAATTACTTCTTTTTGGCACTCAGTTACTCTTAAACCGCCAGAAGTTTCAGCTAGATCTACTTTCTCTTGAAAATGCTCTAACCTAGGGCTAATTATTGACTCAGCTTTACAGTTTACCCATTCTAAAAACGCTGTAATCTGGGCAGAGCGATCGCCAATGTCATCGATTTGTCTACTCATTAGGGTAAATAACCGATCCCCTTGAGGTGACATTTCTGCTACTAGTAAAAAAATTTCATGCCATCTTTCTTCTGTTAGGTGGCTGACTAAATGATTTAACATCGCTATAGATACAGCTAGATCGCAGGGAGAAACAAATTCTTTAGCTGTTAAATATTCTTGAAATGCTAAATGAGAAAATGAATAAACCTTTTTGGCTTGTTCTACTAACAAACCATGTTTGGCTTCAATCGATTTGAGAACTTTCTGAGCATCAATTGGGAATGTGTCTGTTTGGCTCAGGTTAATTGCATAGTCGGCAATATAAAATTTTAGCTCTGTTTCTTTAAAGAAATATTCTTTACGTTCAAAGGTTTTGCGAGCAACTCTACAAAGTAATTCTTTTTCCTGTTCTAGAGTCAAACCTGCCCCTTGCTCTCTTTCTATCGCCCGCTCTGCATCCCACTGTCTGAGCATGATATCCAAACCTTCCTCATATATTTCAGCACGGCTAACGGGAAAATTGGCTGATTCTTCAAACACAATACATAACAGAACCAATAATAGTGGGTTAGTCGCAAACTCCTGAATTGAATTATTCTTGACCACTTTGGCTAGAAAGTTGTAGCTTAGTTGAGTATCTTCAGGATCGAACCATTTAACGGCAAAATCTTCAATCTGTCTGGGTTGAAAATCAGCAATTTCTACTTCGGTGAACTGTTCAAAATTGCAGCACTGTACGCCGTGACGACAGCTAATGATGTAATAATTATGGGGAAACCATTTTGTAAATCTGCGTAAATGCTGACAAACAACACTACGACTTGAAAGTTGGACTTCATCTAGTCCATCGAGAACGATTAAAAATCTGCCTCGATTCAATAAGTGTCTGACCAAATTAATTTCTATTTGATAATCTTCAGCTAACTGATTGGATATATAGTCAACTAAATTTAAAGATGATGTGTAAGCTACAAAATCTCTTAAGGGAACAAATATAGGAATGCGATCGCTTTGAAACTTACCTTTTAGACATTGTAAAGTCAAATGTTTCAAAAACATGGTTTTCCCAGAACCAGGCTTTCCCAAAACAACTAACTTGGAATAGCACATTGCTGCTTTGTTACCAGGTATTTCTATCTGTTTTGGTTGCTCGTCGTTGAACTGCAAATCACAAGATTTATGATTACTAACAACCTGAAATGAATGCAGATCGCCAACTTTCAGCCTTCGCCTACCTTTTATTTTTAAGTAGACTTTAGTGTCAACATATATATCCTCAGTAAGTTTAGGACAAGACATATCTAATACTCGCATCGTCCCGCACATTGACCAAATTCTACCTCTAGCCAAATTCCGAAATTGCTCGACTACAGAGTCAGAGACTGTTTTGTCTTTATCATTTAAAGAGTCTGCACGTATGAATGGTGGACAGATGGGACTAAAGCCACTGTCCTGTTGACCAATATTAACGGCGATCTTGTTATTTTCAGTTACTTCATTATTTATTGCAGTTGGTTTCGGTAATTTTGCTACTTCTGGGGGGAGTTCCGCCACTTCTTGCCAAAGCAGATCTAGCTCTTGACAAATTTTATGAAAATTTTCTCTACCTACAGGTTTACCTGCAAAAAAGTTCTGGACGGTAGAACGGGAAATTTCTAGTTCTGCTGCAAAATCTATTTTTGTAGGAAATCTAAGTATTGCCCGACTAGCTAACTGAATGCCCTCTTTTGAAGCCTTTAATGATCTTTTGGAAATGTGTACCATCTTTCTTGCTTTAGTTAGCTATTTATATTTAATTGCTTGACAATCAATCTACATTAATAATTACACTATTACAGTTTAAAATTCAACAAAATAGCGCAAGTAATATGCTCTATTACTAACAAACTTATATGTTAAAAAGTTACGTACTTTACCAAAAATGGTTATTTTTTTCTCCACGGGTTTTTATTAGCTATTGCCTTAAGGATAATTATTTTTATAGTCTGTTTAAACACAGTAATTATTGCAAAAAGGAGCTATGTTCCATTTTATATATAGATTATGTCCTATTACGTACATAAACAAATTTTTGCCATTAAATTATACCTATAAACGGCTTAAATTAAGATTATCATATTTAACTCTCACAAGCTAGTAACAAAATTTAGCGATCTAACTATTATCTAATATTTTTTTACAACCGTTATACTGTTCAGTTTGCAGGCTTTGCAGGCTGTCAAATCATTTTAAATCAGGATCGCTTTTGAAACCTTCTAAAGCTACAAAAGTATTTCAAGTAGCTGCTAACTTGTAAACAATAAAATATCAGGTTTAAAAATTGTATTTATGTCTTTGAACAAAACTTAAACAGATTTTGAACATAAAGACTAGATTATTTATACATAAGAAAAGTTGTTGTATGTCAAACTCAAGTCAATAACATTTAAATAACTTTTGGATATTTTCTTGGTAAATCATTGACTAATGATTATGAGCCAAAAAAATGTCCCACGATTTAATCTATTAGTTATCCGAAAAAATCCAATGAGTGTAATTTCATCAGAATCAAAAGCTACAATTTCTCTAGACGCAGACTTAGTTACTTTAGTTAACGTTTTCAAAGTTAAGCCAGAGAATCAGCAGCAGTTAGTAGATATGCTAATTGATGCCACTGAAGAAACTATGGGGAAACTACCAGGGTTTATTAGTGCCAACATTCATAAAAGCTTAGATGGGGAATGGGTAACTAACTATGCCCAATGGAGAAGCGTTGAAGATTTTCGTGGCATTTTCCAGAATCCCGAAGCTCGCGAACATATGCCCAAGATAGGTGCGATCGCTGAATCTTCTCCCGTACTCTACGAAGTTTGCTATACCAGACACGCTTAGAGCATTGAGCATTGAAGCACTGAACAGCCGAATGATAAATGATAAATGAAATGACTATTGCCAAACCGAATAAACCAGCATCAGCAACGCCTGAAAAAAAGGAGCGGGGAATGCCACCGCAGATTATGATTCTGCAAATGATGAATGCTTACCGTCTTTCCCAAAGCATTTCAGTAGCAGCGCAGCTTGGTATTGCCAATTTATTAAAAGATAAGCCAAAAAGTATCTTTGAACTGGCAAAAGAAACTTCAACCCATCCTCAATCTTTATATAGGCTATTAAGAACCTTAGCTAGCTTTGATATTTTTCAAGAATTAGACGATCGCACTTTTGACTTGACCCCTAGAGCAGCTTTACTACAGTCTGATGTTTCTGGTTCATTACAGGGCTATGCAAGCGTCATGGGGACTCCCTGGCATTGGCGGATGTGGCAAGATGTTTTGCACAGCGTCAAAACTGGCAACTCGGCATTTGAAGAGATACACGGCATGGATTTTGAAGAATATTATCAACGAAATCCTGATGTAGCCCAAGACTTTGATGCAGCCATGAAAGGAGCTTTAACCCTCAGCGATCGCGCTATCTTGGGAGGCTATGACTTTTCTAACTTTAAGCAGGTGGTGGATATTGCCACGGGTGGTCAAGGAGATGGTGAACTAATTGCTTCTATCCTGCGCCAAAATCAGGACTTAAAGGGGATTCATTTTGATACTTCAGCCCGTATATCTAAAGCCGAGGCGGTAGCTGAAGACAAGTCTTTAGGCGATCGCTGCGAACTAATAGCTGGTGACTTTTGGCAGTCTGTCCCTACCCAAGCAGATGCCTATCTAGTCAAAAATTTGATTCACGATTATGACGATGCCAAAGCTGGTCAGATTTTGAGCAACATACATCAGGCGATTGCCTGTGACGGTAAGCTTTTAGTCGTCGAAATGATCGTTCCTCCAGGCAATGAACCATCTTTAGCCAAAATTTTGGACGTGGAAGCAATGATCATGACTCCAGGCGCGATCGAACGCACTGGCGAAGAATACGAGAAATTATTTGCCCAATCTGGTTTTGAAGTTAAGCGAATTATTCCCACCAAATCGCCAATGAGCATTATCGAAGCCGTACCAGTTTAGACTTAAGTATTTGCCCCCTAAATCCCCCAATTCTGGGGGACTTTTAACTCTTTTTTCCCAAAAAGTTGGGAGGCTAGGGGGGGCGAAATTAACATTGCTGCATAAGTCAGTTCTACTCATTTAATTCTTTAAATCAACCTTATTAGAGCAAAACATGACGACTACAACTAGTACTCCCAAAGCAAGACAGCCTAGCGCATTGCCCAATGTACCACCTGCGATCGCTATGTTGCGCTTTTTGGGCGGGTTTCGTATTGCCAGAATCATTTATGTCGTAGCCGAGTTAGGCATTGCCGATTTATTGGTCGATGGGGCAAAAACCAGCGCAGAATTAGCACAAGCTACCCAAACCCACGAATCATCTCTTTATCGAGTATTGCGATCGCTAGCAAGCGTCGGCATATTTGCCCAAGACGATGACGGTAAGTTTAAACTAACTCCTCCTGCTGAATATTTAGCAGGTGATACCCCAGGTTCACTCCGCGATGCGATTAAATTCCTCGGACAAGACTGGCACTGGCAGGTATGGGGAGAACTTCCCTACAGTATTAAGACTGGAAAGCCAGCATTTGATCGCCTTTTTGGACAGGGCTTGTTTGAATATTATTTAGATCCTGAAGCAGCCAAAACTGCCAGCAATTCTAAAGTTAGTATTTCTAGTCGCGCCTCTAATTCTTTAATGGCTAACTACGATTTTTCTAGCACATCTACATTAGTGGAACTAGGAATCTTTGCTGGGGCGGGAAGTACGATTATTCCCTTGCTCAAAGCTTATCCAGAAATGAAGGGAATTTTATTAGACTTTGAAAGTGCGATCGCTGTGGCTCAACCCGCGATCGCGCAAGCTGGGCTAACAGAACGCTGTCAGCTAGTTTCAGGTAACTGTGTCGAGACAGTTCCTAGGGGTGGAGATACCTATATTTTGATGTTCGTTATTCATAACTGGGACGACAAACAAGCAATCAAAATCCTGCAAAACTGTCGCGAGGCAATTACAGACACAGGCAAGCTTTTACTAGTAGAAATGATTATGCCTGAAGGCAATGAACCTTTTGTCGGTAAATTAATCGATCTAGAATCTCTCCTGACTACTCCTGGGGGACGCGAACGCAAAGAAGATGAATATCGAGATTTGTTAATCAAAGCAGGTTTTAAAATTGCCCGAATCATTCCCACCCAAACGGCAAACAGCATTATTGAAGCTGTACCTGTTTGATAAATTACTTCGATTTACATTGATCGGTATTGATAAAGCTATTAGCTATTAGCTTTTAGCTTTTAGCTTTTAACCAAGAATGAAGGTAACTTCTATTACCCCGCGTGTAAAAACTAATAAATATAACTATAAATGGTATTACAACAAAGATCGAAGCTAAAATCCGCCGAAGAAATGCCAGGAAGTTTTGGTAGTTCTAAAGGTGAGACTAAAGAACTCTTTGCTGGAGAGGAAATGTTTTATCGCCAGCGTTTTGAGCGTCATGGTTCAGTTTTCAAATCGCGCATATTTGGTAAAAAGTTTGCTTTTTTGATCGGCACCGAAGCCAACAAGCTAGTGTTGATGGATAAAGCAGATCATCTGTCGGCAGAACAAGGTTGGATATTTCTTAAACCAATTTTTGGAAGCGGGGTACTGCTTCAAGATGGCAAAAGACATAAAGCCATTCGTCGCCTGATCCATCCTGCAATGCACGGACAGGCACTTAATAATTATTTTGCTACCATCCATCTGCTTGCCGAGAATTTTCTGGCAGAAAAAGCCACTGAAGGAATTTTACCCGCGATCGACGCTTTTACAGAATTTTCCCTAACCGTAGCACTTCAGCTAATTTTGGGTACAGAAACAAAAGCCGAGTTTGCAGAATCTCTTCAATATTTTCTAACTATGTTGGTTGGGCGTAGAGCAAAATTAAATCTAGACTTGCCTTTTACCCTGTATGGACGTTCTCAGTCAGCCCGTCGTAAACTGAAAACATTTTTGCAGCAAAAAATAGCTACTCGTCGCCGAAATGGCGATCTCAAAGAGTCTCAAGACTTTTTAGGCTTATTTTTGGCTTCCGTTACCGAAGACGGCGATCCGTTAAGCGATACGGAAATTATCGACCAATTGTTAATGGTTTTGTTTGCAGGACACGAAAACCCCGCCGTCTTAATTTCTTGGTTACTGTTGGAACTAAATGCAAATCCTGAATGGAAAGAACGTTTGCTTAACGAACAAAAAGAGGTTGTCGGCGATGAGCCTTTGCATCTATCTCATTTAAAACAGTTTACTTACCTGGGCTACGCTCTCAAAGAAGTAGAAAGACTTTATCCTCCAGTGCAAAATATATCTCGCGGTGTAGTCAAAGATATCGAATACAACGGCTATCGTATTCCTGCTGGCTGGATGGTGGATGTATCCCCCATGCTGACTCACCGCCTACCAGAAATATATGCTAACCCAGATTCTTTCGATCCAGATCGTTTTGCCCCTCCCCGCGAAGAAGACAAACAGCATCCTTTTTCCCTAGTTGGTTTTGGTGGCGGTTCTCATGTCTGTCTGGGTTATCAGTTCGCCCAGATGGAAATGAAAATATTTATGTCTTTGCTGCTGCGTCACTATGACTGGGACATAACTCCTGAAAAAAGTGCGATCGCGCCTGTCTATGAACCTTCTAAAATACAAGATCAGCTAGAAATTAAAATACATCAGTAGACGTGGGCGTAAATATAGTATTTTCAAATAACTAAGGACTCTAAACTTTAAGCTTTTCAAATATTAATCAGGAAATAAATTTTTACGTAATCACACCTCGATTCAGCAACGCCGATAATTTTATTTTTTTTCTTGTTTGTAATAACTGTTTTAATTTAATGGGAAACTCGATTGACTAACTTTACACGCTCAAGATGCTGTAGCATTTGTAAAGCAGCTTTGCATTGAGGATCTATTCTCAGGCATTCATGAAGATAATGACTAGATAGATCGAAGTTTTCTCTGGCTTCGTGAATTTTGGCAAGCTTAAAATAGCTGGCTAAAAAAGAATTATTTAAACTGACAGATTCTAAAAACAACTTTTCCGCTTCATCTAGCTTTTCATTCGCCAAAAACCTTTTTGCTTTGTCAAACAAAACTCCTTCTTCTTTTACCTGAATTTGTCCATGATTGTACAAGGGAATTAAATGTCTACTTCTATATTCGTTAATTACTTTTATTGTATAATTATAAGTTAACTCCGCCGATAGAGCCGATGGTTTTTCGCCAACAGATGAATTTAAATGATCGAGATCGAAGGCATATTCAAACATATTATTAAAGCTCTTAAGCGGCTCTAAAATAGAGTGAATTTCCTGATTTAAAAAAAAATATTTATAGTTATCAAAACTTTTACTTCGTTCTGTTCTGGCAAATTGCTTAGAAACTTTAACCTGGTTAAATATTTCTCTGCCCAAGTAACCACTTAATCCTTGCAGGTTGTTCTGAATAAAATCTTCATATTTTAGCAGAAAAAATTCTTGAGTATTTTGAGCTAAGTCATAAATACTATTTGATTGTTTGGCAACTGCTCTAATTAAAGAACTTCGCTCCGTTACATTTTTAAAACAACGGTCGATATCATTAACACCAACTAATTCAGGAGCGTTAGCTTTTTTCATTAAAAGATCGATATATTTATAAGCATTACGATCATCAGAAAAACCGTCTCCATTGTAGGGCATATACAGTAGATAGCTAATAATTCTATCTAAAGGGTTTCTGAGCAGAAGAATTTTTTTGTCAAATTTTGTAAAATAATCTACGTCTTTTTTCCAGCGATCGCCATAAATAGATTTGACAATTAAATTATCATCACTGTAATCGACGTTATTTAACTGTTCAGGCTCTAAAATCAGGGAATAATGAGCGAAAGCATTATTAATTGCGTAAGCCAGAGCAGTTGTACCGCTTTTGCCCAAAGAATAGATTAAAATTCTCATATAGTGATGATATTGCTAGGGTGTAGTTTTAGTAATTTAAGGGATTTAATTGAGCCATATTTACTTTAACTTACTTGTTGAAGCTAGATTAAATGCAGTTTGAAAAATGTTGATATAAGACTCAGCGTAGTGGGACATTAAGTATTTGTCCAAAATTAACTTTTTGGCATTGACTGCAATTTTATTTAATTTTTCCAGATTGTCGATAGATTGAATAATTGCATTACGCCATGCGTCTTCGTCATTGTCAACTAAAATACCATTAACACCAGATTCAACTACCTCTTTGTAAGGGGTACAGTTGCTAGAAATACTCGGTAAATCAATAGCAGCATACTGAAGGAACTTAAGCGGGCTTTTGCACTGATTAAATTCTGTTTCTACCAAAGGTGCGATCGCCAAACAAAAGTTATTAGCAATACTGCGAAACCAGTCTACAAACTGAGGATAGTGACGACACTGGGGAGGAATATCGATTCGCTTATACCAGCTTGATTCATTGTTTGGGGCTGGGGTTTCACCACCGATGACGTATAGCCTCAGAGGATACCCTTCTTTTGCTAACTGTTCAAATACTGGTTTGACCAAAGCCAAATCTTCTCCATGAGTTGGATTACCCATATAAAGAATTTTGATTTCTTGAGAAACATCTTCTTCACCTTCAGCCTGATTTAGAGCTTTTGCTTCTACGGGTTTGAACCAAGTGTATTCAGGGATAACGTTAGGAATTACTACAATGTTGCTATTGTATTGGCTTATTTTTGCCTTTAAAGGTGGGGTACTAACTATTACAGTAGTTGCTGCGATCGCGATCGCTTTGATGCCCACCGCAGTTTGAGCATAAACCCCTAGAGGATCTTTTGTTACGGGGACATTGATTAGATCATCATCAATTTCTAAGATAATAGGTAAGTTGCGCTCTCGACATTGCTGAATAAATCTCTCTGCAAGGTAAGACTTAATTATGTTGCGCTGTACCAATACCAGATCTATTTCTAAGGTGTTTAAGCTGTCATACAAAAAAGAATCAATCTCAATCAACTGAAAGTGTATTTTTTGAGCTACGGCATGACATTTTAACCACTCTAAAACTCGAACATGAGTAGAGGGATTTGATTCCTGGTTGGCATTGCGATAAACAAAAACCCCGACTCTCAGGTACTGCGACTTAGTTGCTGAGCGATCGACAAATGGTAGAGATGATTGCAAAACGCGCTGATAAAGATGGTGATATTTTTGTGCCATGGTGGCAATGCTGTTTTGTCGTCCATAGGCTAGCTGCCAGCGATTGACTTCTTCTACTTTTCTCATATATGCTTCGCTATCAGCAGCTATCTCCAGCAGTTTGGCATAGATTAATTCAGCTTTTAAACTAGGTTCAATTAGCCAGCCACCGCCATGTTGTTTAATTCGTTCTTCAACTGCCCCCAGGGCGATCGCAATTGTGGGTATGCCACTCGCCCAAGATTCGGTCAAGGTGTGGCAATAGGTTTCAGGCCAGATAGAAAAGATGCCAATATAATGAGGCTTAATTTGACCAACTAATTGGCTAAAATTTTCTCGCTGATAGCGACCGTGATAAGTACCAACCTGAGCATCTAAAACATCAGCTTTAGTTCCTAAAAAATGAAGCTCTAACCTGTTTTCAAGATCCAAGCTTTTGATTTGGGCGATTAAATCTGCTCCTTTGGCAGACTGAATATTACCTGGAAAGAGAATACGTAGAGGTTCACTGTCTAGAGGATAACTAACCGAAAAGGTATTGCCTTTAGTTGTTAGTTGGTGAAAGTCTCGACCGTGGGGAATAACTGCAAAATCTCGCTGCTTTAATTCTGGATAAATATCCTCAAGTAATTTTTTGGTAGAAGCTGAAGTGGTAACAAAGGCATCTACATAGGGCAGCATATCCGCAATCATTTCTCGCCAGGCTTTGATAAATGAGTGTTTTAACTTAGGTACGTGATTGTGCTTTTTCCATAACGATACTTCACAGTCGGCTGCGGTATTTGTGCAGTTACCACCACAAAAAACCTGGTTCTCATCCAGCAGGTTAACTGTGGGACACACAGCATAAAAATCATGAAAAGAAAAGATTACCGTAATTCCTAGCCGTTTAGCTACACGACACAAAGAAAGACTATGCCAAGCTATATGACGCACGTGCAGAATCTCGATACTGTACTTAATTAACCAATCACCAACGATGTCCTCGTATTCGCTAGATTGGTGCGCCGTTAAGGTTATAGGCGATCGCAGTTGGGCAGTTTCACGGGCAACTTCTGCTTCATTCCTAGTATCGTAAAGAAAGATTTCTGTAGCACTACAGCGCAAAACCAAAGGATGATAGCGATCGCTCAAGCCGTTCATCAAGTCCTGATTAGTTTGAGGTGTGCCTCCAGTCTGCGTTGAAATAACATAGAGAACTCTTTGACGAGGCTGATAGACGGGAGTTGACCATTTTCCCTCAATTAGCTTCCTCACTCCATAACGCATGACGTTCATCTGAGGGGAATGAACAAATACGCTAACTCTTCCTCGATAGTCAGGATAACGTTCGTCCACTACACCGCGACCCGTATCGTATAGATTAGTTTTTTCATCACGAAAGCTTGCCGAGCGCACATGATATACTAAGGTGCGATCGTCAACTATGTTTCTCCAGCCAGCACGCACTGCACGCATACAGAAATCATTTTCTTCCCCATAGCCTCTAGGAAAATTAATTTCATCAAAAATACCAATTTCTTGAAAGACCTCCCGTCGAATATAAATACAAAATCCGCTTCCAGTCGGTGTTTCAGGATAAATTATCTTACTGTTTTGGCTAATAGCGCGAACCATTTCTTCTTTAGTTAACCAGAGGGGAAAGTCGTTGGCGCGTCCCACATCAGGTACAGAAAATGCTCCAGAGTTATCAGAAATAGCGGTTGCAGTGGCAATATCTGGTTGATGATAAACCGCCGAACTTAAATTTTGTAGCCAGTGCGGACCAACCACCGTATCACTATTTAGCAAAACAATATCGTCATCTTCGGCAAAGTTTATGCCCCGATTAATAGTTCTGGTGTAGCCAATGTTTTCTTCGTTAGACATGACGGTAACATGAGGATGGCTACCTGCCCAAACTAAAAGTTCAGGGATTCTTCGATCTGTACTACAGTCATTTATAATTACCAGCTTGACTTTAATAGAAGTGTATTTAAATACCGACTTGAGGCATAAACACAGTTCTTCATAGGCATTAAATACGGGAATGACAATTGTTAAATGACGATGCAGAAGATTTTTACCTCGATAAAGAAGAGAAAATTGACCTTTTTGCTGCTTATCTAAAGTGACATCAGGGGCAAAGCTAATATTTATTGGGCTTTTTTGCAGCTTTTGTGACGTTCCCTGGAAAAATATATCTATTTTATAGGCTTGTTTGTTTTCTGGTGGCAAAGGTAAAGCAAATTCAAATCCATTATTGCCATTGCCCAAGCTATATTTAAGTAAATCTTTTCTAGGGGTATTAGCCTTTATTTCTCGATAAAAAGTTCCATCAATATAAACATCTAACATTGCAGCAGCACCAAAGTGTCCTTCTGGTATTGCCCAACCTGTAACGCAATTATCACTCCAGTTGTCAATACGACCAGTGCTAAGACGAGGAACTACAATTCTTGATTTGATTGACTGCGTTTCATTGTGCTTTTCGTCTAGCAAAAATAATTCAAACTGATGTTCTCGATTGTCTAGTAACGTATATGGTAGCTGTATTTGCAGTTTTTTAGGTGTTTTGGGGCAAAGTCCATGAACAGACATAGACTCTGGATAGTCTTGAGTAGTTTTAACTACACCAATAGGACTACCATCAGCATAAATTTTAATTTTAAGTTGGCTATCAAGATTGACGCTATCAATTGCCCAAGCGTTTAGTATTCCTCCTGTACTTACACGATCAATACCTGCTAAAAAATGAGCTTGAGTAGGAATGCTAGAGTTTTTGTTTTCTAGATAAAGGGGGCTTTTTTGTAAATGGGTTTTAGTCCCTTGAAAAAATACATCTATTTGATAAGGTTTTGCTTCTGGTAGAAATGGCAAAAGAATTTCAAATCCATTCTTGCCATTACCCAAACCATATTTTAGTAAGTCCGCTTGAGATTTGTTGGCCTGGATTTCTGTATAAAAAATATTATCAATATATACATCTAGGTTGGCTGAAGAACCAAAGTGACCGTCAGCTAAAGCCCATCCCGATATACAGTTATTTTGACACCCAGTAATACGCCCTACACCACGGCGAGGAACTGTCAAATGAGCAGTAGTTGATTGCTTATCTCTAAGATAGATTAATTCAAATTGATGTTTCCTATCGTCTAATAAAGTGGCAGGAATAGAAAATTCAAATTCTCTGGGTATTCCTCTAAGATCTTGCTTAGTTGTTACCACAATTTTTGGCTCGGCTTTGACTACGCCAATCGGTTGTCCATCCACAACCAGCTTGATTTCTAAAGCTGCTTCAGGATTATAGTTATCTATTGCCCAACCTTGAATAAATCCACCTAAGCCTACTTGAGTAATTTCAGCTACAAAGCTACTGCCTGAGTTAGTAATAGTGCTTTCTAAATCTTCTAAATTATACTCAGGCTTTTTTTCTACCGTAGCGTTTGCTACTTGAGCATCTAGGTTTAATACTTTGTTTGCCTGATACCCTGTAGCTTCATTTAGTTTATCGGCTACATTCAGAAAATCTGGCTCAACTTCTAGTATTTGGATATATAGTTCACAGGCTTTTGACCATCTTTCTTGCTCGAAAAAAATATTTCCTAAATGATATTTTAACCAACAGGATTCAGGATTAATTTGAGTACCTAGCGTTCCATATTCAAGTGCTTGTGACAAATCGTTTTGTTGAATCAAACTCTCGATTAAATGTTCATATACCCAGATTGGTTGGCTATGATTTTTTTCAATTGCCTGTCGGTAAAATCTTATACTATTAAGGGAGTTTCCATTACTTTTATAGACGCTACCTAAAGCACGCAATATTTCGTCACTATTGGCATCAACTTTTAAGGCTATTTTACCAACTTCTAATGCCTCATTTACTTTTCCCAACTGATTAAGTAGAGTAATTGCATTTCCATAAATCCATGGTGGCTGCTTTTGATCTACCTTGATAGACTGTAAATAGAAATCTACTGCTGAAGCCAATTCACCTTGCTTATGTTTTTTTACTGCTTGAGTATGTAAATAATCAATCTGTTCCGATAGGTTTGGTTCAGTTTCAGTTGAGCTATTCATATCTTTTGGTAGTAATTACAGAGAATTAGATGACAATTTTAAACGTTAGTTATTTACTAGTAAAAGCATCTTTGGCTTTTGTTTGACTAAACCCAAAGTTTCGTAGCTATAAAATAGTTGTTATCAACAATTCAGGCTGGCGATCGCCTGTCTATTTTAGCTTAAGCAATTAAATAAATACGTCTTTGATAAGTTTTTAAAAGCTATACTTTAAGACCACAGTTAAAAATTAGATATTTTATCAATCTTCTTTAAAGAATCTCTTAACTGTTAAAATTACAAAAATACCACATATTTTTAAAAACCATAGTTGCAAATCAAGATAGCATTGCTTAAAACATTTTGATATGAGTAAATACATTGATAAAAAGATCGTCTTTAAACAAAAGAGCTTAAGTAGAATTACTGAGTTACCCATGAACAAACTGCTTTTTTTGCTTTGACAACTAAGCTTTAAAAGCTTTGGTAAATATTTGCCAAAGAAAGATTAACTTCAGTAATTTTACTGAACCGATTTGTAAAAATATCATGTTATTTTTACTGAGAGTTTAAAGATTGTATTCAAAGCCTAAGTAATTAAGATAAAACTTTAAAATTCAAAAATCTAAAATGGCAAAATTAATGTTTGCAGATTCTGATTTACGCTTCCATAACTGTATTCAAGAAGGAGATAATTTTTATCAACAAGGTGATTTGGTCAAGTCAGTAGAATACTATTTACAGGCGATTGAATTAGTTCCTGAATCTGCCGATACTTATCTAAAGCTTGGTAACGCTTTACTCGAACAAGATCAGTGGCAATTAGCCAAGGAATATCTTCAAAGTTCTCTTGCTTATGAAGCGGGTGTAGCAAAAGCGTATTACTATCTTGGACTTGCTTCTGAAGAATTAGGAGAGAAAGAGGATGCAGTTGATGCTTATTGCCAGGCATTAAAATTGGATAATACTTTCGATCCGTGTAGAAGTAAATTAGAAAAAATCTTAACTCAGCAAGGATTAGACTGGAAATTTTACTGTGAATATCATCAAGACGAAATAGGAGATTTTAGCCCTGAAAGTGCTTTTCAGCACTGGTTAACAGTGGGTAAGCATAAAGATTTTTGTCGCAATGAAGCTGATTTTTATCAAAGATATGAAGATAAATTATCTGATTTACCTCAAGACTTTGAGCCAGAGAATTATTTATATTTAAATCCTAACCTAGCTAAAAAATATAGTAATAACAAGTATCGTGCTACTAGGCATTTTCTACTTTACGGTCAAGCTGAACAAAGAGAATACGGTTTAAATTCTGCTAAAGGTCATTTTATAAGAGGGGAAAAGCTGGTTAAGCTCAATCTGGTAGACGAGGCGATCGCTGCTTATTGCCGAGCATTACAGCTAGATAGTACCCTACAGCCGTGTCGTAATAAGCTAAAAGAATTATTGCTGCAAAAAGATTTTAATTGGCAGTTTTACTCTGGATATTACCAAAATGAAATTGGAAGTCTTGAGCCTGAAGCAGCATATCAACATTGGCAAGAAAATAAACAAAAGAGAAGTCTGTGCTGTAACGAATCAGATTTTTATCAAAGATTTGCTGACAAAATAGCGAACTTACCCCAAAATTTTAAACCAGAAAACTATCTATATCTAAATCCTGATGTAAACCAAAACTACAAAGGTAATAAGTATCAAGCTATTCGGCATTTTTTGCTCCACAGTAAAAAAGAGAAAAGAGAGTATGATTTAAATTCCGCCAGAGGTCATTTTTTAAGAGGAAGAAGATTATCTAAGCTCAATCGAATTGAAGAAGCAGCTAGTGCTTATTTACAGGCGTTGGAATTAGACAGTGCTTTTAGACAGTGCTATGACGAATTAAATAGCTTATCTCATCAAGCTTGCGAAGTTGCCTTAGGAGGAATCCTGCAAGGGTGGTTGATTGTTTCTAACAAGGTAGATCCCTCAGTTAACCTCAAGGTAATTATTGACCAGAAGCAGATTGCTGTAGTCGAAACTACGCAATTTTTTCTCGATCGCAGCGATCGATTGCTGCCGATTACTATCAGAAAGTTTGAGGTGCAGCTATCCATAGATTTGCTTGATGACCAAGAACACTCTATTTCTTTAATTCCAATCAGCAAAACTCAAGAAAACCTGACGCCAATTTCTTTTTCGACGATCATCCCTCGCCGAGGTTTTGGCGTAATTGATAAGTGGAATGGCAATTGTTTGCAAGGATGGGTATTGCCCGATAATCATGTTGATGTAGCTGCCATGCTAGATGTCCATATCGACGGCACCTTTTATAAAGAAGTCAAAGCAAATATTTTACGCCGAGATTTAATTAAGCACCGCATTAGTGCCAAGGGCGAAAACGGCTTTGAAATTGCTTTGCCAACTCCTCCTGGAACAGAAACAAAATATGAGGTGGAAATTTTCTTCAAAGGCACGAGGCAAAACCTTAAAAGAAGCCCAGCCACCATTACCTATGACTCAGATAAGCTATCTAGTCAGTTTGGTCAATTCTCTCAACTCCATAGCCAACCCCAGCCAAATGTTCAGCAAGTAACGATCTTAATTCCTGTTTACAATGCTTACGATGCGGTACAGCAATGTTTAAGCTCAGTGTTTCAACAAACTTCTAGAGATGCAAAGCTGATTATCATCAATGATGCTAGTCCTGACGATCGCGTTGGGCCAATGCTAGAGAAGGCGGTAGCTAATCGACCTAACGTGCAGCTAATTACTAATGAGCAAAATTTAGGCTATACAAAAACCATCAATAAAGGTATTAATCTTGCTTCAGGGGATGATATTATCCTGCTCAACAGCGATACTTCAGTCGGGCCTCGTTGGTTGCAGAACATCAGAATTGCTGCTTATCGTGAACAGGATATTGGGACGGTAACGGCAATCTCGGATAATTCTGGTGCTTTTTCGGTACCGACAATGGGTCAGGCAAATGATTTTCCTGTCTGGTTACAGCCAGTCGAGATAGCGAGAACGATTAATCAACATAGTCCTCAAATCTATCCCGAAACTCCAACAGGTAGTGGCTTCTGCATCTATATTCGTCGTCAATTGCTAGATGATATTGGCTTATTTGATGAAGAGGCTTTTCCCAGAGGCTACGGTGAAGAAAATGACTTTTGTATGCGATCGCTGCGGGCGGGATGGCGACATATTGTCGATGACCGCACCCTGGTTTATCATGTGCGTTCGGCTAGCTTTCAAGGAGAGAAAACGGCTCTTTACAAACCAGGTAGAGAAGTAGTGGACAAACGCTACCCTGAATATAAAGCACTGGTAACTCATTTTGTCCATTCTCCGCAAATGGACATGATGCGCTATCGAATTAGAAAACTACTAGAAAACTCTCCTAAATTACCAAACCCCCGCCCCCGTGTACTATTTGTCATTTCAACCAAAACAGGCGGCACACCCCAGACTAATCAGGACTTGATGACTGGTTTGGGCGATCGCTATCAGCCAATGTTATTGATTTGCAACGCTAAAGAAATTAGCTTCTACGATGCTCGTCCAAAAGAGCATCTTCTCTTAGAAGAAATTAAGCTAAGTTCGCCGATCAATCCTACCGCCCATACTTCTAAAGAATACGACAACATCGTTGGCGATCTTTTAATCCGCTACGGAATTGAACTGGTACATATTCGTCATATAGCCTGGCACAGTATTTCTCTAGCGAGTTTGACCAGCAGGCTTGATATCCCTACTATTCTGTCTATCCATGATTTTTATACTATTTGCCCTACGGTAAATCTCTTGGATGAAAATCTAACCTTTTGTGGTGGAGAGTGTACAGCCACCGATGGGCGTTGTCCTACGCCGATTTGGTCAGAATATCGCTTAGTGAACCTGAAGCATAATTTTATTAAGACTTGGCAGCATAATATGGCAAAGATGTTTCAATACATTGATGCTTTTGTAACTACCGCGCCCTCGGCTAGAGAAATGATGACTAAAATTTATCCTCAACTAGAACAGGCTAATTTTAAAGTTATTCCTCACGGTAGGGACTTTCCCCATCTCCAAACTAAGCCAATTGTTTTTAGTCCACCGAAGCCGAATAAACCCTTGAAGGTTCTTTTTCCAGGTAATATAAGCTCATCTAAAGGAGCAGAGTTAATCGTCGCCATCAAAAAGCTAGACGTAGATAATCGTTTGGAATTTCATTTTCTTGGCAATACCAGACACTTCCTTAAGCCGATAGGTAAGCTTCACGGCACTTATACCCGTGCTGATTTTGATCGGTGGATGCAGAAAATTAAACCCCACTGTGTAGGTATTTTCTCAATTTGGCCAGAAACTTATTGTCATACCCTAACCGAGTCTTGGGCAAGTGGTGTTCCTGTAGTGGCAATTAATAAAGGTGCTGTCGGCGAACGAATTGCCCGTCATGGTTGTGGCTGGTTAATTGATGAGGTCGATCCTCAGGTAATTTATGACAGGCTATTAGTAATTGCTGATGATACAGAGGGCTATAGCGAAAAAATGTCTTACCTCAATCAGTGGCAGTTAACCTATGCCAGACAAAACAATATTGCGACGATGGCGGCTCAATATCATCAGCTTTATCAACAGGTAATCGCCCAATCTCGCCCCTTCGAGTTACCGCAGCAGACTAAAAATTATCTGAGGGTAGGAGTATTTGTTAATTCCCAGCTACCGCCTACGGCTCATATTCGAGTCTTAGAATGGCTACAGCATCCTCTAATCTGCGATCGCCTGGACACGCAATTCCTAGATATCGATGCCTTTATTAATGATGTACATCAGATATTTGAGCTTGATGTAATCTTAATCCAGCGCAACATTATTCAACCCGATAAGGTTCAGCCCTTGATTGATATTTGCCGTGAGCGTAATTTACCCATAGTTTATGAAATTGATGACAACCTCTTAAATGTTCCTCCAGACAAGGATCGTAAGGGGGTATATGCTCGAACTGCCCCCACAATCAAAACCTTAGTCACCGCAGCAACCCAAGTGGTTGTTAGTACCGAGCCTTTAGCAAGAGAGATGCGTCAGTTTAACACTCAGGTTACAGTTATCCCTAATGTAATAGCTGAATCTGCTTGGCTTAAGCCGATTGAAGTCAGCCAATTGCCTCAACAGTTACTAGACATTGCTAAAGGAACTTTCAAAATACTTTATATGGGCAATTCTTCACATGGAGAAGACTTGGCAATGATCGAGCCTGTGTTTGAAAGACTATATAGAGAAAACCATAATGTCAGACTGCTAATGGTTGGTGGTGAATCTGAAGTAGCCGAAAATGCTCCCGATTGGTACACTCGTCTTTCTATACCTAAAGGATACGAGTCCTATCAACAGTTTATACCGTGGTTTCGTCAAATTGCTGAGTCCTGTGATTTAGCGATCGCTCCTTTAGTAGCCAATGAGTTTAACCAATACAAAAGTCCTCTAAAGTTTCTCCAATATTCTGCCGTCGGCTTATCTGCAATCTATAGCAACTGTACTCCCTATAAAGAGGTTGTTACAGATGGACTAAATGGCATTCTTAGTGAGAATACTCCAGAATCTTGGCATCAGGCAATATCTAAATGTATAGGTAATCGAGATAAATTGCAGCTATTAGCAGAAACAGCCAAGAAAACTGTATTTAGCCAATATTTAATGTCTAACTACGCAGATTGTTATGTCAATATTTTTGAGCAGGCTTTGAATCAGATCGATTAAATAGAAGCCATCTCAGAGTTCAAACATCTATCCTATACAAAGAAATCGACTATGAAAATCCTAATTTATTCCTTGGGAAAAAGCGGAACAACCGCACTAGCCTACTCAATTAATAAAGCTTTTGATAATTATGAATTGGTTTTAGAACCTAGTCAGTTAAGTGCCGTTGATTATAATCGCGAAAATTTAATTGTTAAATCAATATTTGCTAATCGCTGGAAGAAAGATCGAGATTGTTTTGAGAAATTTGACAAAAGCATTCTGCTGGTTAGAAATCCTTTAGATAGAATTATCAGCTATTTATTATATATGCCTTATAATGGGGACGGTTTTTCTGATGACCGCAATACTCAAACATATATAAATCTTCTCAAGAAAAAAGTAGAACAACCTGATTCGGTTGGAATATTCGATATTGATAAATGCTATAGCGATATCGATGTTAGTGGTCGAGGTTCTCTAATTAAAGCCGTTGAAGAACAGTCAAAAAACGTTCAAGATTTTTATCAAAGCTCTTACGCCCAAGATTTCTTGGTACTCAAATACGAAGATTTTATTCAAAACAATTTAGATAGCTTAAGTGATTTTTTAAATCGCGAAATATCTAACAAGATCAAGGTTTCTAAACAATTCAGAAGAACCGAGAGAAGTAAAAGTTTTGATAATTATAAAGCTTGGTTTTTAAAAAATGAACTAAAAACTAGTTCGACAATATTTGAAAGTTTTCATAGTATGTTTGGATATACATTCGATCATGATTGTATCTCTAACCATGAAGAAGACTCCGCTGCATTATCTGCTGAAATAACATACGATTATACCACCAAAATTATCAATGAATATAGAAACAAAAATCTAGTTCCTCTATATCATCATGGCGAAATTAACACTAAAGAAGAAGGTGTACTATTTGATAGAGCCAGAAGAGTTTTAAGCGAAAATCAACCAGAAGAAGCAGAAAAGTTATTACTAAAATCTTTGGCAATCAATAGTTCTTTTCTCGCGAGCCATTTTAAGCTTGCCAAAATTTACGAAGCTAAGCAAGATTTTACTCGCTCTGTAGATCATCTTCAAGAATGTTTAAAAGTAGATCCAACCTGTGAAAATGCTTTAAAAATGTTGCAAAATCTTGAGTCAAATAAAAAATAAATGAAAAACTTAGTAATATTTGGGAATTGTCAAAGTCATGCCTTGGCTAAAACTATTTTAGAGAGTTCTGAATTTTTGTCTCAGTACCATTGGGATGAAATTCCAATGGTACAAAACTTAGGAAAAAAAATGTAGATAATGTCATTTGCAAATTTTTTGATCCAAAAGCTTGTAGCCGTTAGCTATTAGCTATAGCAAAGTCCTTTATCGTATACATAATATATTATGGTTATTGAAGAAAAAAATAGGATGAATCAAAATTATCTGTTTGTTTGTGGCTGTCCTCGTTCTGGCACCACTGCTTTAGTAGAATTACTAAATTCTCATCATTCATTTGCGATCGGGATGGAAAGATATAAATATTATGCAAATAGAAAAAACATAAATCGGATTAATCAAGATTCATTTACATCAGATTTTTTCTTTGATTTAAAAAACAATCAAACTAATATTCAGTGGAAATATTTTTATAATCGACTAAGAGACAAATATCAATCTAAAGTAAAGTACTTAGGTGACAAGTATCCTCATTATTATCGTTTTTACAATCGGATTAATCAAAATTTAACTCAGGTAAAATGGATTTTCATAGTCAGAGATATTACTAGTATCGCTAAATCTTACAATGCCAGAGCTGCCGATCCCAATGATACTTGGTCAGAACAAGCTGATTTTAAAAAAGCAGTAGATCACTGGAATGAATCTTTAGTTGAAACCTGGAAGTATCAAAAGCAAAACCCAAATTCAAATTTGTTTATATGCGAATATGAGAAGCTTTTTAGCTATGATTTGGAATACTTAAATAGAATCTTAGATTTCCTTGAGGTTGAGATTGAATCTAGTATTAAAATTTATTTTGATGAGATGAAAAAAGATTGGCTCAGCAAACAAGGTTATTCTTTGAATTCTTCAACCAGTCTGAACGCTCAACAAATAGATTACATTAAAAAAAATGCTAATTATATACTTAAAGATAATCTATTAAAGAAATTTAATTAATTTGTCTAAGTCTCATTTTATTGATAGGCAACAGTTGTATGTTTTATTATTTTAAGTAAAGCCTAGCTAGAATAATTTATGCTCTTAATTAATAACCTTAACAAGCAAGATAATGTACAGCAATATTTGCTAGAAAAGCTTAACACTCTTCAAGGCAAATCAGCCTACCCTGAAATAGCTCAATTTCTATCATCTTCCCTAAATCATAATTCAAGCAAAGTAAACCGCCAGGTATTTGGTTACATACCAAGTCTATTTAGAGAAATCAAGCTCAATAATTGGCACGATGGTGTCTTTAATTGTTCGAGCTTACCTATAGGTGAACCTGTTATTTTTAAAATTAGTTTTCCTCATGAACAATCAATGAGGGGCATTCCCTTTTTCTATCTTTTTTGCTATATCAAAGAAAATCCTTGTAATTTGAACGTTTATTTTCAAAGTGCAATGGTTATCAGCAATTCATTAAAACAAAAAGACTACGGCATATCTCAGGGGAAAATTGCTTTTGAGGGGATTATGTCTGCCTTTACAGAACCAGAATCTGTAATTTGTATTAGCGATCCTGGTCATTTTATTCCAGGATTAAAATCCAGCTTCTATGTAGGTACCCAAAGTATCAATTTCGTTAGCTTAATCAGCAATATTATTGAAGCAATTTGTAGTAGTGCAAAAATTAAGCTAGAAAACACCCTTTTGTTTGGCTCTTCCGCTGGTGGCATGGGAGCTTTATTAAGCAGTACTTACTTTGATAGTAAAGTCCAGGTTTTATCAGTTAATACTCAAATTTACACCCACAATTTATCTAGGGTTATGAAAGTTCTCTTAGGAACAGATAATCGTCAAACCTTGGTCAAGAAATTTGGCGATCGCGTTTCGTGTCTACATCGATTCAAGCAGAATCTCAATCATGTCCCAAACATTTATCTATTGGCTAACGTTAACGATCCCTTATATCAAAGAAATTACAAATTTTATCAGCTATATCAAAAATTGTTTATTGCTAGAGGTCAAGAGAATCAGTCTGTTTTTGACAGCTATTATGGCGTAGAAGGTCATGGTCGTCCTAATAAAGTCTCATTGAAGAAAAAAATCAGGATAGCGAGAGAGAGTCTAATGATGAATTCTAACCTGTAAAGCTTTTTTAAAATAAAGAAAATAAGCTAGACTTATGCTTTTTAAAAACTACTAACTATTAAACATTTGGCAAAAAATGACAAAGCTATTAGATGAAATCACTCCCATACAAATTGCTCAAAAGGCTAAACTTGAATTTGAACAGGGTGTCAAATTACAGCAACAGGGCAATTTAGAATTATCTATTCAAAGCTATAAAAGAGCGATCGCTATTAAGGCTGATTATGTAGAACCATTGATTGCATTAGCAGAGTACTATAAATCTCAAAAAAAATGGACTCAAGTTATCAAATACTATCAGCGTTTGACTCGCATCAAACCAAAAAAATCATCCTTCTATATCAAGCTGGCAAGAGTATTAAAAAAAAAGAATAAAATTTATAGTGCGATCGCTTCCTATCAAAAGGCTTTTGAAATCAATCCTAATTTATCGACCAAAGTACATCAAGAATTTGAAGCTCTACACAAAAAGTTTAGTTTAAATCAGCTTACAAATACCGAAAAAGAAAAATCTTTTGATGCTTATGTTTCTTTGGGTGACAACTGTGAAGCTGGTATTCAATTTGTGAGAATAGGCTATAAAGAAAGTAGTTTTTTTAGATTCACTTCTTCAAAATTTAATACTACATTCAAAATTATTAATAATAATTTTAAAGATGTATTTGAGCGTAAATATATTTTTCCACGTCCTAACTGTAAAAGCATGGTTGTCAATAACAAGTATGGAATTGCTTTTCATTCTCAACTCAGTTCAAAAATAGATCAAAAAGGTAATCAAGAGTTTTCGTCAACCTATGATTTTGAAAAAGTATTTCAAAGCGAAACCAATAAAATAAACTATCTAATAGGAAAGTGGAATCAAATGATGCAGTCAGAAAGAAGAATTCTGTTCATTTTGAAAAATGATTCCGATCAAAAATATTTAACTGAAAATATGGTTTCTAAATTATGTGAACTTTTCCACAATAATTATGAAAATCATAATTTCCAAATTCTATGTCTTCAGTTAGAAAAGTTTGCCGAGCCTCAGTGGAAAAATCCATATTTAATTAACGGATATTTTCCTTACTTTGCTCCTAGAACATCGGCGATGCAAGGATGCGACGCTGCTTGGAATAAAATCTTTGCAGACTTTCCTCTCAGAACCTAGGACTACCTCTACCCCTTAACCTAATCATGTTTTTTGGCAATGGCTGCTAATATTTGCTAAATCTCATAACAATTGCCATCGCCAGAGCTTTGAGTGAGGCTTTATTAACTCTACAGGCAGAAATTTATGATATTCTCACCCACCTTACTTTTATTTATATTGAAGCTGATAAGATTAGAGCGATCGCTTTAGATGATGGTCATCCTATATCTAGGCTCGATGCTATTATTATCTGCACCCATAACAAAAGTTTAGCTTGTTTTAAATTTACTCTAGCTACAGTTTTTTTATCTACCCAATTTATTAGGAATACCTTCACAACCTCCTGGGACAGTAGCTCTTGACTTTTCGCCACACCAAGCACACAAATAATAGCGTTGTTCTTCACTCAGTCGCTTGATTCCTGAAAGGTTGGCTTTTTCGACGACAACTCCCGTATGTTTGCCTGTTTGATAGTCTGGCGGGGCGGTAATACTACGAGGAGTAGAAGTTTCTACTAGACCATAAAATAGGCGAGTACCTTTTAGATCTGCTCCCGCTAGATTAGCCTCGTATAATACTGTACGGGCAAGATTAGCTTTTACCAAGTCGCAATGACTTAGATTGGCTCGAACCATATTAGCATCACTCAAATCTGTCCAGCGCAAATCTTGTTCCACTAAATATGCTCCTGCTAACATGACACCAAGGTCAACTACTCTAGTTCCATAGGGACGATCTTCAGCATATCCTCCACTACCATCGAGGATCGCTCTACCTAGACGATTATCTCTTTGAAGAGGAGTTAGTAAGCGTGATTGAGACAAAAAACGGATTACTTTTGACTTACCATTTTCATCAATGCTGGAGAGGATCGAAGCAGTTCTCCCTTCGGCGATCGCTCTTTCTTGAGGCCAATCTTCTAGTAGACCTTCTTCATTTAAAGTTAGATCGGAAATTCCCTGAAAATAAGTATCGATGGTTTGTTGTTGAGTAATACGGTTTTGTTGAATAGTTAGATCTTTAGAAATTACATATTGCGCCCAAGCCACATATACCGCCAACATAGCAATTAAAATTTGCCCCAACGCGCCGATCCACTCTGCCCAAGAGCCAAATTCATCATATTTGAACTGGGTAAGCCAACTGCCAATGTTGCTATAAATACCTAAATAATTGCATAATCCTGCGATCGCCAGTATAAAGCCAGTAAACGCTAAGATACTTCTTCTCTCTTGGGTTGTTAAAAACTTTTTGATCCAACTCCTAACAGAATTAAAAACTACCCCCAAACAAAGCAATAAAGCAGCAATAGAACTGGTAAGACCCAACCAGGGAAGCCTAAACCACAAGCCCAATCCCATTAACAAAAGAGCAATGACAATTAACTGGGATTGGGACAAGCTGATCTTGCGACCATAGTTTTTCTTGGGAATTTGAGGTCTTGGCGTTACCGATGGTTCTGCTGATTCTGGGGTTACCAAAGATAAAGATTGTTCATCTATTTCTGTTTGAGAGTTTTTTGGTTCCGTTATTTTTTCTAAATTATTATTGAGGGTAGAATCAGAGCTTTCACTGTTCATCTGTTGTGCAGTATTTTTTCAACAATCTATATAACCATCTTGCAGTATACCCATAGGACTTACGCATTGACAGAAAATGAGAAATATAGACAATTAAACCCGATTATAGGTAACTTTAAATCGGGATCGTTTTTTCTTGTCTGCCCAACTTAATTATCTCCAAGATGCGATCGCGATAGGTCAAATACTCTAGTAAATTAACTAACCTTAAGGAAATAAAACATGGAGGATAGTTTATCTTTAAAAAATCAAAACATACTCGTAACAGGTGTCAGTAGAGCATCTGGTATCGGTGCAGCGATCGCTAAAATATGCGTACAAGCGGGTGCTAACGTTGTGACTCACGGAAATTCTCAGTATGATGTTGACAGGAAATATTCAGACGCTTCAACAAGCTTTTATACAGAATTAGCCAAAAAACACAATTTAAAAGCGATCGCCCCAAGCGATCTATTTCTCCACAGTGATTATGCAAAATGGATTACAGGTCAAACTATAGCTAGTGAAGGTGGGTTTCTAAGATAAAAAATACATTGTTTACTTGGAAGTAAATTAACAAAATCATTATTAAGAATTACACATTTGGCCAAAGCCTAAATGAACTATGATTAAATTGGTATTAACTTGTGTAAAAGCAAAATAATCGCTTCATTCTCAATTAAATTTACAGGCGTAATGTGTAGCGTCTCAACAGAATATGAAATTACCTATTGTAGCTGTTATTGGTAGACCCAACGTTGGGAAATCTACCTTCGTTAATCGTTTGGCTGGAGATCAACAGGCGATCGTTCATGATGAACCAGGCATCACCCGCGATCGCACTTACCGTCCCGCATTTTGGCTAGACCGAGACTTCCAAATTGTCGATACAGGCGGACTTGTCTTTGATGATGATACTGAATTTTTACCCATGATTCGCCAGCAGGCTATGGCTGCCTTGGTAGATGCTTCTGCTGCAATTTTTGTCGTCGATGGTCAATTGGGCTTAACGGCTGGCGATCGCGAAATTGCTGAATGGTTACGTCGTCAATCTGTTCCCGTTTTATTGGCGGTTAATAAATGTGAGTCGGTTGAGCAGGGTTTGGCTCAAGCTGCCGAGTTCTGGGAATTAGGCTTGGGTGAACCTTATGCCATCTCCGCCATACACGGTAGCGGGACAGGAGAATTATTAGATGAACTGGTGACTCATTTACCTCCACCAGATGAATTAATAGAAGATAACGAGATCAAAGTAGCTATAATTGGTCGCCCGAATGTGGGTAAATCAAGTTTGCTAAATGCTTTAACAGGAGAACAACGCTCGATTGTTAGTCCTGTGTCTGGCACAACTCGTGATGCGATCGATATGATTGTCCAACGGGGAGAACAAACCTATCGTTTGATTGATACGGCAGGTATTAGACGCAAAAAGAACGTTGACTATGGTGCAGAATTCTTTGGCATTAACCGTGCTTTTAAAGCTATTCGTCGCTCAGATGTGGTGCTATTCGTAATTGATGTTCTCGATGGCGTTACCGAACAAGATCTCAAATTGGCAGGACGCATTATTGATGAAGGTAGAGCAGTTATCTTAGTCATCAATAAATGGGATGCGGTTGAAAAAGACACTGGCACAATCAACGAATATAAAAAAGAAATAATGGCTCGTCTCTACTTTATGGAGTGGGCGCAAACAATTTTTGTTAGTGCCATGACTGGTCAACGAGTCAATAAAATACTCGATCTAGTAGATACGGCAGCCGAGGCACATCGTCGTCGCGTTAGCACCTCTGTAATTAACGAAGTCTTAGAAGAAGCCGTTAGCTGGCACTCGCCCCCAACTACTCGTCAGGGAAAACAGGGCAGAATCTATTACGGCACACAGGTAAGCGCACAACCGCCCACAATTGCTCTATTTGTCAACGAGCCTAAGCGTTTTAACGATAACTATCGTCGTTATATCGATCGCCAATTTCGCGATCAGCTAGGCTTTACGGGTACGCCAGTCAGACTTATTTGGCGTGGTAAAAAGATGCGTGAATTGGAAAGAGGCGCGAATAAAGCCACTAAAGTTAAGTAACTGATGTTACGCAGCATGCAGTCATGGAGTAGTGAGTAAGCAGTATAGAGGAGTGGTGGAGATAGTGAAGCCAAACTACCCCAAACACCCCACTACCCCAATTACCCCACTACCCAGTCTTCACAGATCGATAAATGCGTAACATCAGTTAAGTAGATTTTAGGTGATGCGATCGCTATTGCTCAAACACCCAATTCTGATTAATACATGGTAACTTATGACAAATAACTGATAATATAAGCGATGCTTCCTGTGGGATAGAAAGAAAAGATTATGGCTTTAGTTGTTCAGAAATACGGCGGAACATCTGTTGGTTCAATAGAGCGCATCCAAGCTGTTGCCAATAGGGTGCAAAAAACCGTAAAGCAAGGAAACAGCTTAGTAGTTGTGGTTTCGGCGATGGGAAAAACCACAGATACTTTGGTCAAGCTTGCTAAGGGTGTATCAAATAATCCTTCCCGTCGGGAAATGGATATGCTCTTATCTACAGGAGAACAGGTTACTATTGCTCTTTTGAGTATGGCGTTACAGGAATTGGGACAGCCAGCTATTTCCTTGACAGGAGCGCAGGTAGGAATTGTCACCGAAGCTGAACATAATCGTGCCAGAATTTTGCAGGTATCTACAGATCGCCTACAGAGACACCTTGATAAAGGAGAAGTGGTTGTAGTTGCGGGTTTTCAGGGAGTTAGCAGCATCAAAGATTTTGAAATTACGACTTTAGGTAGAGGTGGCTCAGATACTTCAGCCGTGGCTTTAGCAGCTTCACTCAAAGCAGATCGTTGCGAAATATATACCGACGTACCTGGAATTTTGACTACCGATCCTCGGCTTGTTCCCTCTGCACAACTGATGTCAGAAATTACTGCTGATGAGATGTTAGAGTTAGCTAGTTTAGGAGCAAAAGTATTACATCCCCGCGCCGTGGAAATTGCTCGTAATTATGGAATGCCTCTAATAGTTTTATCTAGCTGGAGCGATCGCCCTGGAACAAAAGTAGTATCCCGTTTACCTCAACCTCGTTCTTTACAGGGAATGGAAATTGCCAAGGCGGTTGACGGTGTAGAAGTAGACCGAGATCAGGCAAAAATTGCCTTATTAAGAGTACCAGATTTTCCTGGTGTGGCAGCTAGTCTGTTTGGGGAAATATCCCAGCGTAATATTGACGTAGATTTAATTATTCAGTCAATTCATGAGGGGAACAGTAACGACATTGCCTTTACCGTCGTTAATCGAGTACTGCAACAGGCAGAAGCAGTAGCAGAAGCGATCGCTCCTTCTTTGCGTACTCATCCCGCTGCCACTACAGAAGCGGAAGTGATGGTTGACCGCAAAATTGCTAAAGTTGCTATTTCTGGTGCGGGGATGATTGGTCGTCCTGGTATTGCGGCGAAGATGTTTAAGACTCTAGCTGATGCCAAGATTAATATTCAGATGATTTCCACTTCTGAAGTTAAAGTTAGCTGCGTCATTGATGAATCAGAATGCGATCGCGCTTTACACTTGCTTTCTCAGGCTTTTGACATCGATCTAAGCTCTCAAAAAGAAATAGCTGTTAATAAGTATCCAGGAAAACATCCCCCCGTAAGGGGAGTGGCTCTAGACACCAAACAGGCTCAAATTGGCATCCGCCACGTCCCAGACACTCCAGGGATGGCAGCGCAAATATTTTCCCTCCTGGCGAAAAAGAATATTAGCGTTGACGCTATTATTCAATCTCAGCGTTGTCATATTGTAAATGATGTGCCGACTCGCGACATTGCTTTTACCGTCGAGCAAGCAGATGCAGAGCAAGCCTGTAAGCTAATTAGCGAACTAAATCAACAAATTGGCTGTGGCACCGTTACAGGGGATACAGCGATCGCCAAATTAAGCGTAGTTGGTGCAGGAATGATCGGGCATCCAGGGGTAGCAGCTAAATTTTTTGCTGCTTTAGCTCATGAAAAAATCAATATTCAAATGATTACTACCTCTGAGATTAAAATTAGCTGTGTGATTGCCGAATCTGAAGGAATCAAAGCTTTAAATGCAGTTCACGAGGCTTTTGGTTTAGGAGGAGAAGAACGGTTCACAAGTAGCAGATAGCAAGTAGCGCAGCCTGGAGGCTGCCGACGTTGCTCCGCAACGGCCAGACGCGAAGCGCGTCTGCAAGTTCAACCTCTGCCTGAAGTCAGACAAAGGGCTTGCCCGCATGTATTCAAGAATTGAATTATTTTTTCACCTTTTCCTCATGAATGAGGAGGCTGCATATCCAACTTCGGAGTTTTTCTTAATTGCTATCTGCGCGAACTGGAGTTCGCCGACTGCACTTTGTGCAGGCGAGCCGCTCCACGCGGCTTCTACTTGCTACTTCAACTCCTTCGGAGTTGGTAAATATTTCAGCTTAATATCGGTTCAGGTTAAGACGATTTCGAGGATTATTTTACCCAAGAATTGTTATTTCAACTGACGAAACAACCAGAATTTCAGCTTATTCTGTATCTTTGTGTCTGGCTAATTCATGGTTATCCAGAACTGTTTTTAATTGGTCAGTTAAGCAAAATACGTTGGTGAAACATAACGATTAATCAAATACATCTAGACTTCATGCTCTAAAGCCCTTAGCATTAGCTACTAAGCAAAAAACTGTGTAGAGGAAAGAGTTTGAGAAAGCTATTACAAATAGCCGATGTAATCGATCTAATTAATGAATGGATTGGACGCATCACCTACTGGCTCGTATTGCTAATGGTTGCAGTAGGCGCGTGGAACGTTATTGGTAGGTACATAGGACGCATTATCGGTATTAATCTTACTTCTAATGCTCTAATTGAAATACAGTGGTATCTTTTCGATCTGGTATTTCTGTTAGGGGCTGCATATGCCCTCAAATATAATGAACACGTGCGAGTCGATATTTTTTATAAAGGCTGGAGTCGCCGTCGCCAGGCTCTTGCCAACTTTTTGGGTAATATTTTATTTCTAATTCCCTTCAGTTTTTTAATAATTTATTATTCTTGGGGAACAGTGGTCAGTTCTTGGAGCATAGGCGAAATGTCTCCCGATCCTGGCGGATTACCCCGTTATCCAATTAAATCAGCGATTATTATTGCTTTTATTTTATTAATCTTACAAGGAATTTCCGAAGCGATAAAAAACTGGAATATCTATCAACAAACCAATCCCAGTCAGGAGGATAATCAATGAATTACGACTGGTTAAGTATAACAATGTTTGCAGGAGCATTAATCTTACTGTCCATCGGCTTTCCTGTGGCATTTTCCTTGGGAGGAGTGGCTCTTTTATTTGCCTTGATTGGTACAGCAGTAGGAGAATTTAGCTTTAGTTTCTTTAACGCTATGCCTAGCCGTATTTTTGGCATCATGGCTAATTATACTCTTCTGGCTATTCCTTACTTTATTTTTCTTGGTTCGATGCTCGAAAAAACAGGCATTGCCGAAAAGCTGTTAGAAACCATGGGCATTCTCTTCGGCAGAGTGCGGGGTGGTTTGGCTTTGGCGGTGGTAATTGTCGGTGCATTACTGGGAGCTTCTACGGGAGTTGTGGCAGCTACGGTGGTGGCGATGGGCTTAATATCTCTACCAATTATGCTGCGCTATGGCTACAGCAAAGAGTTGGCAGCAGGAGTAATTGTGGCTTCTGGTACTCTCGGACAAATTATTCCTCCTAGTGTAGTGCTGGTTGTTTTAGGAGATCAGTTGGGTGTTCCCGTCGGCGATCTATTCCTTGGTTCATTAATTCCTGGATTAATGATGGCGGGTGCATTTGCTCTGCACGTTTTAATTGTTGCTTATCTTAAGCCTGAAGTTGCACCCGCTTTGCCCGCTAGCGTCAGAATTGGGGGTAGAGAACTTTTGATCAGAGTGGTAACGGTAATGTTTCCTCCTTTGTTGCTAATTCTAGTGGTGTTAGGCAGTATTTTCTTAGGTATCGCCACCCCAACGGAAGCTGGTGCATTAGGTTCAGTGGGGGCAATAATTTTAGCGGCGATTAATCGTCAGTTAAACTGGGCAGCCTTAAGAGAAGTCTGTGATGCAACTATGAAAATTACCACTATGGTAATGCTTATTCTGCTCGGTTCAACTGCCTTTAGTTTAGTATTTCGTGGCTTAGGGGGAGATAGGTTTATGGCAGATCTCCTGATTAATATTCCTGGGGGAACGTTTGGTTTTTTACTGGTTAATATGCTGGTGATTTTTTTCCTGGGCTTCTTTATTGACTTTTTTGAAATTGCCTTTATTGTGATTCCCATATTTGCTCCCGTTGCCCAACAGCTAGGATTAGATCTGGTTTGGTATGGAGTAATTATTGGGGCAAATTTGCAGACTTCTTTTCTAACTCCTCCCTTTGGTTTTGCTTTGTTTTATTTGAGAGGGGTAGCACCACCAGAGCTTAAAACCGTAGAAATTTATCGCGGAGCAATTCCTTTTATTTTGTTGCAGCTTCTGGTTTTGACACTTATTATTATTTTTCCGCCAATAGTTAGTTTTTTGCCAAGCTTGAGTGCATCTCCAGGTTCGATTTAGAACGTTACTGATTACTAAACAATTGGCTTCAAGATCGTCACAGCATAGCGTTCGGGAGATAAATATCGGCTCAGGATTTGTCGTAGCTGCTCTGGCTGTTGTTGATTGATAATCTGGGGGTATAGTGCTGAATCAGAAGCTGTAGCGACAATATTATAGAATCCGTAGATGCTAGCTAGCTGGCTAGGGGTTTCACTAGAAAAGATATAATCATTGATTAACTGCCGTTTGGCGCGGTTAATTTCTGCTGTAGGGATAAGCTCGTGATGTAGTTTTTGCAGGCGATCGCGGATAATGTTTTCGACCATCTCTAAGTGTTCTACTGCCAACCAAGCACTAATTGAAAACATACTTGAGTCTTTTTGCAAAGACAGATTACAGTCAATATCCATCACCAACTGTCTTTCTTCTCTTAGTTCTCTAACTAAACCCGAACTGCGTCCTCCAGCAAAAATTAGAGCAATTAAATCCAAAGCGATCGCCTCTTCTAAAGACTCTGCACCAGGACAAATCCAAGCCATCAATAAGCGTGCCTGTTCGATTCTGGGCAAATACAATTCTTGGCGACGAATATCCAACGTCGGTGGTTCTGCTGCGATCGCTGTAGGCGGACATTCTGAACGTACGCTAAAGTCGCTAAAATTTCGCTCGATCAAAGTCAAGGCTTTTTCCTGTTCAATACCACCCACAACCACTACGCTCATGTTTTCTGGCTGGTAATGGGTGTGATGAAAACACCGCATTTGATTAGGCGTATGTTTTAACAATAGTTCCTTGTCTCCCAAAATTGAGCGTCGGTATGGATGATGCTGATAAATATTTTGACACAAAGCCTGAAACCCAACAAAATCGGGATTATCGTTGCTAGAATATATCTCTTCTAAAACTACTTCTCGCTCCCGAATAAATTCATCCTCAGCAATAGTCGCCCTTAATAAAATGTCCGCCAAACAGGGTAAGGTCTGCTCTAGATGTGGTGCTGCGGTGGTCAAATAAAAATGAGCATAATCATAGCTAGTGGCTGCATTAGCTACACCTCCCGTATTCTCAATCAACGAGTCAAATTCTCCCACCATCACGTTGGGAGAACCCTTAAAAATCATGTGTTCTAAAAAATGTGCCATTCCCGACCATTCTCCAGGCTCGGCGATCGCTCCTGCCTTTATCCAGACATCTGCAACGACTACAGGAGTAGCAGGCAAATGCTGATGGATGATAGTTAATCCATTACTTAGTTCAAATTTATTAGCGTTAAATTTGGCTTGCCTCAGGGATTTGCTTAGTTTTGGCATTAAATAGCTATACTGGCGGATATTAAGCAATCATAACCTTTGAGGTTTTGTTCTTCCTGTTACATATTTAACAAAAGCTTTTAAATAGCTTGGACTTTGGACAAAATAAAAAAGTTCGTAGTTAGTAGTTAGTAGTCAATCAGATGGGAAGGACGCGAAGCTAATCCTTTAGAGGATATCTGAAAAGTTATTCAGGCTGAATTTTTACTGATTTTCGCCCCCCAACCCCCCAATTCTGGGAGGGAGAACAAATAATAAGAAAAAGAGTAGGATGATTTTTGTCTCGAATTTGAACCTGCTTGGCACAGACAATTGGTGTCAAGCGTAAAATGCCGTCGCGATCGCCAAAAAAAATTAAGGCTGAGTGAAATCATGACGATCTTAATTTCGTTTCAGACTAAATCCTGTTGGCGTAGGTTACTTAACTACAGATATCTCGTAAGGGCGATTCGCGAATCGCCCTTACAAATTACTATTTTTTTATTTCAGGACAAGATTAGACGATTTTTGGCAACATTTGAGAAGTCAAACCCTATTTAGTTTTGATAGCGTGATTATTATCTATTATTTCGATAAGATAAATTTAGGTCAGCTAGGTTCTCTTTATGTCCCAAACAGATACTCAATCTTCTTCAAATACTGAAGTCGAACAACTCAAGGAAAGAATAAATAGTCTAGAAGAAAAACTGCTGCGGGTTAGCAATATCTACCGTTACGAAACTCTGCAAAATCTTTTAAAAGAAGGAAAATGGTTAGAAGCAGACAAAGAGACAGTGCAGCTAATTTTAGCAATTGCTGGTCAAACAGAAATAGAAAATTTACGTCCTGATGAAATAAAACAGATTGACTGTAGCGAATTACAGGTAATAGATCGTTTATGGCTTAATTACAGCGATAATCGTTTTGGTTTTAGTGTTCAGGTACAGATATATCAAGACTCAGGCGGTAGCGAGCAAACTACTATCGAACAAAATAATCAAGTATTAGAGAAGTGGGGCGATCGCTTGGGATGGCGAGAAAATGGAAATTGGATTAAATGCAGCGATCTTAACTATTCTCAGGATGCAGCAAAAGGAGGACTTCCTGGTCTTTGGTGGAATTCTCCCTATGGATCTAAAATGACTAATTACTTTTTAGCACGATTGATGAGTTGTCAAATTTGATCCTGAGTTGCGAAATCATCGATCGCTACTTGCGGACAAATCCATAGTTGATACAGTAGCTCTTCTTTTTACTTTCTAAAATTAAAGATAAATACTCATAATCACTACCAAAATGTTCAACTGAAACTCCGGCAATCCCATACAAGGCAAAGTATTAATCAAAACCTATATTTTGATTAATAACCATAACATAAATTTGGATTTTAATTCTATTTCTAGTTCGGACACTGCTAAATCGGAACTAATAACTAAAATAAATGATTTGTCTAAAAAAGCCTCAATTTATATCTGCTTCTTTAATACGTGCAGCTAGCTATGCTGTAGCTGTTACTTTACTATCAATTGGTCTTGGTGGCTGCGGTGGTGACAAAAAAAAACAAGCCAGTAGTAAACCGCCAGCGATCGCCGTTAAATTAAAAACTATAAAATCAGCGACCATAATTGATAGTAGCCAATATGTTGGCTCTTTAGAGGCTAGAACTCGCGTTAGTCTAGCACCTCGTACCCAGGGCAGAATCCTAAAAATATATGCTCGCCAAGGCGATACCGTTAGTCTGGGGAAGCCTATTGTTGAGCTTGAACCAACTCAACAACAGGAAAATGTTAATGCAGCTGCTCAAAACGTTAATGTTCAAAGAGCTTCCTTAGGTCAAGCTCAAGCTGCATTGAGTACAGCCGAAGCTAACCGCGCTGCTGCTGCTGCCGACGTAAAGGCTGCTAGATCTGATGTTGAGGACTCACAGGCACAAGTAGAACTAGCAAAAATTAATATTAAGCGAACCAGAACTCTAGTCAAGGGCGGTGCATTGCCCCAACAGAATTTGGACAACCAAAATCGTACTCTTAAAACTAGTATTGCTCAACGTAATTCTCAGCAAGAAACTCTTAATGCCAAAATCGAATCCCTGCGGGCAGCGGAAAAACAGGTAGATCAAGCTAGAGCCAATGTGGATGGGCAAATGGCAGCTATCAAACAGGCAGAAGCACAACTAGGCTCTACAAAACAAAATTTGGCTTATCACCAGATAACTGCACCTATAGATGGTGTTGTCGGTAGTTTTGATACTACGAAAGTTGGTGATTATGTTAGTGCTGGAGAAGAGTTGACCACCATCACTAATAATAAATTATTCGACCTCAATATTCAGATCCCCGTGGAATATCGCGATCGCCTCAAGCTAGGACTACTAGTACAAGCCATCAACAAAGATGGTAGCCCAGGAGTCGAAGGAAAAATCACCTATATTGCACCCTTAGTTCAACAAAACACTCAATCTGTACTGACTAAAGTTACTTTTACCAATCAAGCAAGTCTTAGAGATCGACAATATGTGCGAGTTAAAGTTATTTGGGATAAAAAGCCAGGAGTATTAATCCCCACTACCGCTATATCGACCTTGGGAGGACAAGATTTTGTTTATGTCGCCAAAAAGGATAATTCTCAACCAAAAAATAATCCTCAATCTTCAGCCAAAAAGGACAATTCTCAACCGAAAGATAATGCTAAGTCTCAAAATAATACCAAGTCTTCAAGCACATCTTTGATTGCCCAGCAGCAACCAGTTAAGTTAGGCAGTATCCAAAATCAAAGTTATCAGGTTGTCTCTGGTCTCAAACCAGGAGACAGGGTTGCGGTTTCTAATATTCTTAGTCTCAAAGACGGCACGTCTATCCAGACTGCCGAACAAAATAAAGCAAATAAAAATCAAGCCGTTTCTGAGGCGGGGACAAAAGCAAACCAGTAGACAAAGTAGGTAAGTTACAACAAATAAACAATCACTTGTTCCTAACTCGCTATTTAATACATAAATACTATCTTCTTCTAAAAAATGTCTATCTCAACCCCATTTATTAAAAGACCTGTATTAACTACCGTTTGTTCGATTGTAATTGTGCTATTGGGAGCTATTTGTCTAGCATTATTGCCCTTAGATAAACTCCCTCAGATTGCACCAAAGCAAATTACGGTAAGTGCTAACTACGTAGGTGCGGATGCTAAAACTACCGTAGATAATGTAACTACCGTATTGGAGCGAGAAATTAACGGTACCGAGGACGTAAAGTGGATTGACTCCAATACCGACAATAACGGTAACGCAACTATCAATGTGTCTTTTCCGATTATGAAAGATGCCAATATCTCTCAAGTGTTGGTGCAAAACCGAGTTGCTCAGGCACAGCCTAACCTACCGCAAACCGTAACTTCTACGGGAGTAACTACTGAGAAACAATCCCCCAGTATTACTCTGGTTTATGCTTTGTACTCCGAAAAAAATGAAGCGGGGGAATATTATTATGACCCCGTATTTCTTTATAATTACGCCGATCGCTATTTATGGAATGAACTCAAGCGAATTGAAGGAGTAGGAAGTCTCCGCTTAGTTGGTTCGGCTACCTATTCAATGCGAATTTGGCTCGATCCTGATAAATTGGCTGCTAGAGGATTAACTTCAAGCGATGTGGTTGATGCAATTTCTAATCAAAACTTTCAAGTCGGTACAGGAGGGATAGGGCAAGAACCAGTACCAGATTCACAACAGTATCAGCTACCGTTGCAGGTCAACGGGCGTTTTACTACAGCCGAAGAAGCAGAAGCTATCGTCGTACAAGTAGGAACAGACGGTACGCTCATTAAAGTTAAAGATATTGGACGAGCCGAACTGGGAGTAGAAAATTATTTTACCAAAGCCGTATTTGATGCAAAAGATCCCGCAGTGGCATTGGTTATTAATCAGCTTCCTGGGACAAATGCCCTGGATACTGCCTCGGCGATTAAAGCGAAAATGGCAGAATTAAAAGAAACAAGTTTTCCTAGAGGTTTAAAAGCAGCAGTGGTTACTGATAACACCTCATTTATCAATGCTTCTCTCAAAGACATAGTAATAACTCTAATCCAAGCGATCGCCCTAGTAATATTAATTATCTTTCTCTTTCTCCAGGACTGGCGTACTACTCTAATTCCCGCGATCGCTATTCCTGTATCTCTAGTTGGGGCAATGATTGCCCTAGAAGCTTTTGGGTTTACTCTCAATCAATTAACCTTATTTGCCTGTGTACTAGCAACGGGTTTGGTGGTAGATGACGGTATTATTGTTGTCGAAGCAGTAGTAAGTAAATTATCTCGGGGAATGCGTCCTCAACAGGCAGCTTTAGATGCAATGGGAGAATTGGCGGGAGCAATATTTGCTACCTCGATAGTTTTATTAGCTGTGTTTATTCCCGTGACTTTTTTTCCTGGTACGACGGGAATTGTTTACAAACAGTTTGGCTTGACTATAGCTTTTGCAATGATTTTTTCTTTCTTTAATGCGATAAGTTTTTCTCCTGCCATGTCAGGGATATTTCTGCGTCCCCCAGAACCCGTAAAAGGACCTTTAGGCTGGCTATTTCCTCGGTTTAACCGTGGCTTTGACTGGATCAAAGATCGTTACCGAGGTTTGATTGAATTTTTGACTGGCTTAAAGCTATTGGTCATCGCGGTATTTATTGGTGCTTTAGTACTGACAGGCTGGACTTATATTAGTTTGCCCCAAGGATTTATTCCCGAAGAGGATCAGGGCTATTTCATTAACATTATTGAAGCACCTCCAGGAGTTTCCTTGAGCTACACCCATAACATTACTAAACAGGTAGCAAAGATAGTTATGGGACATAAAAAAGTGCAGAACTCTGTGGGACTGACGGGATTTTCTTTTGAAGGTCAAAATAGCAACAAAGCGATTGTATTCGCCAAGCTTATTCCTTGGGATGAGCGAACTGGAAATTCTAGCTCGGTGTTTGGACTTTTGCAACAAGTAAACCAAGAGTTTCAACAAAATATTGGTGGTGCCAGAGTGATTGGCGTTAATGCTCCTCCTGTAGATGGCTTGAGTAACTTTGGTGGTTCGGAAATTTACATCGAAGACCGTCAGGGAAAGGGAATTGATGGTCTAATTACTAATACTCAACAGGTAATTGCCGCAGCCAGCAAAAGACCCGAAATTGGTCAAGCAATAACCACCTTTACCTTTGACGGTCCGATGCTCGAAGCAAATATTGATCGCGACAAAGCTAATGCGCAAAATGTCGATGTCAACGAAATCATTAGCACTCTACAAACCTATCTTGGTTCTAACTATGTCAATCAGTTTGTGCTAGATGGCAGGCTATACCGCGTATATGCTCAAGCAGAAGCAGCAAGTCGTAGTAATCCTGATGATATCGACAGCCTCTATGTGCGCTCTCGTGATGGGAATTCAATTCCAATAGGTGAACTGTTAAAGGCTCAGAAAACTTCCTCTCCCCCGATTCTTACCCACTACAATGTATACCCAGCGATTAAGATCAATGTCTCTCCTGCCGATGGCTACAGTTCTGGACAGGCAATCAAAGCAATGGAAGAAGCGACTACAGCTACTCTGCAACCAGGTTTCGGTTATGAGTGGACAAGCACCGCCGCCGAACAAAAAACTTCTGGGGGTTCTGCACCTTTAGTGTTTGGCTTAAGTTTTGTGATGGTTTTCTTGGTGCTAGCAGCCCAATACGAAAGTTATATCGACCCTTTAATTATCATGCTCACCGTGCCTCTGTCTGTCTTAGGTGCATTGGGTGCAACTTGGCTTCGGGCGACTTTTTTACAGGCTGGAGGCGTTTATCCCGTTTTGGACAACAATATCTATGTCCAAGTAGGATTGCTTATGTTGGTCGGTATAGCGAGTAAAAACGCGATTCTAATTGTGGAATTTGCCAATCAAAACCGCGATTTGGGCATGAGTATCACAAAAGCTTCTATTTACGCTTCGGAGCAACGTTTTCGACCAATTTTAATGACTGCAATTGCTGCTATATTCGGTTTTATGCCGCTGGTGATTGCCTCTGGTGCTGGGGCGGTAAGTCGCTGGTCGTTGGGTACGGCGGTCTTTGGCGGAATGATAGTGGCAACTGTCTTGAGTCTAATCTTTGTACCTATTCTTTACATCGTTATTAAAGATTTTGAAGAGTCTTTCTTAAAAGGAGGTAGAAAGAAAGACAAGGAGCAAGAAAGACGGGAAGAGACACAGCAAGAATCAGAAGACCGAGCTAATAGTAATCATAATGGGAGTAACAGACAAGAAGAAAATGCAGAACAAGAATCAACAACTAATAACTAACAGCTAACAATTAACAAAATGTTTAAAGAATGGAATCTTAATGACTGGATGAATAATGGCTTGTTTTTTCTAACAATTGTCATCTTAATTTGTTCGTTTGTATTTTTATAACTTTTTAAAACTATGAATATTAGAATGCTAATTTTCTCAGGAATCATGACCGCCTTGTGTGGTGCTTTATTAGGATTAGTAGTTGCCCATATTGCCGAGAAAGAGTCTAGAAGACCCGCTGCCATTGTAGTGGGGTCTGGGCTGGGTTTTGCGATCGGCGTTGGTTATGAAGCAATGCAGCAAAATCGCGATCGCGAAGAGACAGACTAATTGTCACTTAGTAAACGTAATGAATGTATCAAAGTAAGAAATAAATAAAAAATGAAGAGAGAAAAAATAATTAGTAGATTAAATTGCAATTTTCGTCAGCAAAAAGATGGGTCATTATTAGGTAATATTACAATTTTTGATCTTAAATGTAAATATTTAGTAGTTTTTGTAGTATTAATTACTGCTGCCAGCATCAATAATTTTTATTCTATGTCTATGATATTTTTAAGCACATTTACTTTAGCTTACTTAACTAAAGGTTCGCGTAGTAAATAATAAAGAACTGATAATTATTGATCGAGATTTATCAAGATATTAATATATTAATTTTCAATTCAACATAAAATGAAAGCAATTTATCCATTCCTCGTATTTACTACTCAATCAAACTCCATCACTTTCTAAAACTAGAGAAAACTACGATATATGCTTTCCCAAATAGTCCGTCCGATGGTCACTCAAATCAGTTTGTTGGCTAAAAGCAAAGCAACCAAAATAACTTTGATCAAAACTATTGCCAAATGATTAGGTTTTTTAGGAGTAGAAGCCAAAGTTACTCAACTAGATGCAGTAAAAGACAAAATTAAAGTGTCAATCACTGTAGATCAGCCTGAGAATAGCAATCGCACTGACTGGCAAGAAATCTTGGTCAATCTTAGTCAAGACTCTTCAGAAACAACAGAAATAACTGCTGATTTTCACTCTAGTTTGATTCCCCCCGACCAAGAAACGAAATATCAACGTATTCTTGCCTATGCTATTCAAATAAGTAATCCCGACCGCGCTATTGAGTGGTCAGAAATTCATTTTCTGTTACAGAGACTAGGACTGGATGAGTCTATAGATCGCTTAGTCAAAGACTTAGATGCAGATGTAGCAACAACAGCACTTTCTCAAGCAGCCAGTATTGCTTTACTCGATCGCCAAGTGAACCTTGAAGAATACCAAGTAAACCAAACTTTATTAGATGCGAGGGCAGATAATTGTCGTTAAGTAATGATTGTTTAATTATTCTCTATTCCCTACTTTACTTTTAACTACTGAAATAGACATTTTAATTTCACTTTTGTTTGCTCGCCTAGCAGCGATCGCTTTTACAGCAATTTTCAATTGGGTAGACCACATTAATTTATCAATTATGACAAGATCGAAACCCAGGATCTAAAGTAAGAAAATCGGCGTTGGGGAATCGAGGTATGATGATCTAAATCATCGTTCTTATGATAATGATCGAAAGCCAAAAGCTACGAATAGTACTATTAGCGGTTTCATACTTTTAATCATTAACGCCAAAAAATTATTATGCCTTTAATAAAAGTTCAGTCTTCTGTCTCCCAGCCTGAAAGTACAGCAGTTGCCAGCTTGTTAACGGGACTATCGGCAAAGCTAGCCGAACACCTTGGCAAGCCAGAATCTTATGTGATGACAGCTTTTGAAGCCGATGTACCCATGACTTTTGCAGGTACATTCGAGCCTGTTTGCTATGTGGAGATCAAAAGTGTTGGCAATATGAGTTCATCTCAAACCAAAACCATGAGCCAAGATTTTTGTCAGCAAATTAGTGAGAAATTAAGCGTTCCAACTAGCCGCATCTATATTGAATTTGCTGATGCCAAAGGCTATATGTGGGGCTGGAATGAGTCAACTTTTGGTTGAGTTGATGGATTCTTCCTCCTTACCTGAACGTTTTTCTGTTTCTTGTTTAATTGCTATTATGGTTTCTTGCAAGCGTTTTTCATAGATGCCGAAAAATATATCACTAGGTACTTTAGCAGGTTTTACCGTTACCTTATAGGTCATTAAAACTTTGTCGGGGGGAAGGCTGGGGGAAGTAGCTACTGGCTCTAAAATCCATTCTCCATTTAAGGTTTTTAAATCTCCACCTACTGCCTGAAAAGTAATTTGCTTGGGATAATACTCCCTGGTGGCAATTTTCACTCGCGACTCAATACTAAAAACAAAAGTCTTGATTTTATTAATCTGTTCAAAAACTTGGCGATCGCCAAGTTTTTCCACCACTCGGCTACTTATAACCCCTGGCAGAAATTCGGCAAAGTGACCGTAATCAGTGATAACTTTCCAAGCAGTATCTACTGAAGATTTTACGAGTATACGACAGGTGTACTTACCGTCTGTTCCCAAAAAAACAACTTCGCCGTCTCGCAAAGAAACCCTCTGTTCCAAAGGCAAAATATCTACTGGCCCATCGAACAGTCTAGCTGTAGCTACAGGACTAAATACAACACTTGAAATTAAGGCGATCGCCATCAAAAACGAAAATATTCCTAGCTGATATTTTCGTCGATAAAATTTATTAATCAATTTGTAGTATTTAGTAATATTAGAATATTGAGTTTTGCTTATTCTAGCCAAATTTAGGTTAATTTTTTAAAGATCTTGCACGCCAAAAAAGTTTAACAGCACATTACCTGCTTCGCTGAGGCTTTTGCCAAAGGTGAGAATGCCCTCCTTATGACCACTCATAACGATAATTTTCTGTGTTTGAGCTTCTTTTTGCTGACACAGCCTAATAATTTCCTCTGCCATTTCTGGTGTGCCATAGGCGCAATTGGAATTGGTAGTGGGGACATGATTTATTAATTTACGCCATAAGTCTGCATGATGAACATGAACTACAGCATTTACTTGAGGTTGGGCAACGTAAATTGCACCATGAGTTAAAGTCTCAGAAGAGGCTTTAATTAGACCTTTACAGGTGACATAATTTTTGTGCCAGTTAAAATCAGTAACTTTGGTATAGTGTCGCGCGGTGAGTTCGGCAATTCCCCCCGTTTGGGTGCCTGAAATGATGATATTTTGAGATTGAGGAATACGAACACTCAGATTACCAAAACCAATTCCGTTATCGTATTTGCCGATTAAACCTAGCTGATATAGCTGGTTTCGCCATTGATTTAACTCGACAATTTCCTTTTCATTAATCGATGGTTGATTTTGCCAGTGGCATTGATATTTGATATATCCTTCGTCGTACATAGGGTGAGGTTTGGTAGTCTACAATAATTGAAGATATTACGATTAATTAAGCAAAATGTAGAATAAAGGTTACGGCTTTTACCACTACATATTGATAACTAAAAAAGATAAATTAAATAGAGAAGATAAAGAAATGTTAATACTAAAGAAGAGGAGTCTTTTAAACGATGTTTGAATACTTCAATGAGAAAGCTATTAAAAACGTTGTACTCGCCCAAGAGGAAGCCAGAAATACTGGACACAATCTTGTCGGGACAGAACATATTTTGTTGGGGGTGATTGGGGAGGGAACATCTAAGGCAGCAGAATTACTGGCAAATTTTGGCGTTAATTCGGCAAGAACCAGAGAACTAGCCATTGAGTTTGTGGGCAAAGGTTCTGGGTTTATCCCTGCTAATATTCCCTTTACACCAAAAGCCAAAAGAATTCTCGAGCAAGCTTTTAATGAAGCACGTCAGTTAAAGAGTAATTTTATCAGTCCAGAACATATCTTACTGGCAATTGTTAAGCATCCTGATAATATGGCTGCCAAGCTGTTGACCAAACAAGATGTCGATCTCAGACAGCTACGCACAGACATTATCAAAAAGTTAGGTGAAGCCGAGACAGTCGCAGCGACGGCTACTAAAGAAAATCCCTTCGGTTTTGGTGGGGGTAGAGAAAAAGCTACCAAGCTCAAAGAGTTTAGTATCAACCTGACTGAACTGGCTAGAGAGGGGAAACTAGACCCTGTGATCGGCAGATATCCAGAAATCGAACGCGCAGTTCAAATATTGGGCAGACGCACTAAAAACAACCCGATTCTAGTTGGAGAACCAGGCGTAGGCAAAACGGCGATCGCCGAAGGACTTGCTCAACGCATTGTCGATGGTGATGTTTCTTCTCTTTTAGAAGATAAAGAAGTTATCAGTTTGGACATGGGTTCGCTGCTAGCAGGGACTAAGTTTAGAGGTGAATTTGAAGAACGCCTTAAGTCAATTGTCGAAGAAGTTCGTGCTGCGGGCAATATAATTCTGGTAATTGACGAAATCCATACTATTGTAGGTGCCGGAGCAATGGGCGGGGCAATGGACGCTGCCAATATGCTCAAGCCAGCTTTAGCCAGAGGCGAAATTCAATGTCTTGGTAGCACTACTCTAGATGAATTTCGTCAGCACATCGAGCGAGATGCTGCTTTAGAACGTCGTTTCCAAAAAGTAACGATTGGTGAGCCTTCAGTCGAAGATGCGATCGCTATTCTTCAGGGTTTACGCAAAACTTACGAAGATTTTCACAAGGTCAAATATACCGATGCAGCTATCGAAGCTGCGGTAACTTTTTCTGAAAGATATATCAGCGATCGCTTTTTACCCGACAAAGCAATTGACTTAATTGACGAAGCTGGTTCTCGGACTCATCTAAATCACTGTTTGCAGCAGGATGAAGAAAAATCTGATGTGCCGACTATTAATCCCCAGGCATTGACTCCTGTGGTTGATGAAGAAGCGATCGCTAAGATAGTTGCTGCTTGGACTAGCGTACCCGTCACTAAAATGACGGAAACAGAATCCGAAGCCTTAATGTACTTAGAAGACAACTTACACGAGAGAGTAATTGGTCAGGATGAGGCTGTACGAGCCGTTTCTCGTGCCTTACGTCGCTCTCGTTCTGGATTAGGCGATCGCAATAGACCTATTGCTAGTCTGTTCTTCTCTGGTCCTACAGGGGTAGGTAAAACTGAACTAGCAAAAGCTTTAGCAGTACAAATGTTTGGTTCTGATGAGGCAATCGTGCGGGTAGATATGTCTGAGTACATGGAATCCCATACCGTATCGAAGCTTATTGGTTCTCCTCCAGGATTCGTCGGTTATGACGAAGGTGGACAGCTAACTGAAGCAGTACGTCGTCAACCTTACACGATTGTCTTATTTGATGAGATTGAAAAGGCTCATCCCGATGTCTTTAACTTAATGCTACAGCTACTTGATGATGGTCGTCTGACCGATGCTCAAGGACGGGTGGTTAGCTTTAAGAATACTGTAATTATCATGACCTCTAATATCGGTTCTAAAGTAATCGAAAAAGGTGGTACTGGTTTAGGTTTCGATTTCTCTGGCGATAAAGATGACGCACAATACAACCGCATCAAAGATTTAGTTAATCAGGAATTGAAAAACTATTTCCGTCCTGAATTTATTAACCGTCTGGATGAAATTATTGTCTTCCGTCAGTTAACCAAACCCGAAGTCAGACAAATTGCCAGTATTTTGCTTGACGAGATATCGAGCAGACTAGAAGAACAAAGACAAATTACCATTGGTGTAACCTCTGCCTTTGAAGATAAGGTAATTGACCAAGGCTTCGATCCTAGCTATGGTGCAAGACCTCTGCGTAGAGCAATTATGCGTCTATTGGAAGATAGTTTAGCCGAAGCGATTCTTACAGGTCGCGTCAACGATGGCGATAATGCCTTAGTTGATATTGATGAAGATGGCAATACTACCGTCTCTGCTGTACAAGAGCAAGTTTTGGTAGAAGCAACTCGTTAAATAAAAAAGTTAGTAGTTAGTGGTCAATCATTTGATAAATTAATAAAAAAGGTGAGTAATTAGCTCACCTTTTTTATTGGTTGTTTTCTTTGCGCGAGACAAATTATCTAAGCTAAAGTTTCTGGACAGTAACCCAATCCCCTGGTAAACTGCTGACGGAATGCCTCGATATCTTTAGTATCGGGTTTGCCGTGAGAAACCACTGCCACCTGGTAGCGACGCATTACTTCTACAGGAGATTGACCTGTTTCTAAGCTCCAAAACACCATTTTAATTCGCATCTCTGGTTCATAAGCAATACCTAGTTCGGACATAAAAGCTTTAAAGTTTCCATGCAGTCTAGGTTCAAGAGCTTGGGGAAAACGAATTTTAACAATCCAACCGTCTATTTGATGAATTACAGTTAAACAAGCGTTTGATGTATGCTCCATATTGAGGAGATAATCAATCGTTCTGAGAGTTACGCTGGCATTTGCCAGAAAAAAAAGATAATCCATAAACACCATTTTCACTGAGGCTTATCTATAGTTTGACAATGAATAGGTCAGTTGCGCTAGGGGAAAAGCACCCGATCTTTTAAATTTCTTATGGGGGATATTACCCAATAGCGATCGCTTAAAATGAACTAATAAATGAAAATGAATCAGGATTTTTTACTGTCTAATTATAATTATCATCTACCTCAAAAGCTGATTGCGCAAACGCCTGCAATTCCCAGAGACAGTTCTCGTTTGCTGATAGTAGATTCACCGACAGCTTGTGTTCATAAAAATTTTCACGATTTGCCCCATTGGCTTAAATCAGGGGATTTATTGGTTCTCAACAACACCCGTGTAATTCCTGCTCGTCTACACGGTCATAAAATTAGTGGTTCTAAAGTTGAAATTTTACTAATTGAAGAAAGATTAGACAACTGCTGGTTGGCTTTAGTTAAGCCAGGTAAACGCTTTACTCCTGGGGCAAAATTTATTTTCGAGCCACAGAATAATAATCAGGCAATAGCAGGTTTTCAGCTAAAAGCGACTGTAGTTGCCACAGACGAAGCAACAGGGGGGAGAATTTTGCGATTTGAGCTACCTGAAAACAAGTCATTGTGGCATTTTTTAGAGGACTACGGAGAGCTACCTTTACCGCCCTATATTACCGATCGAGAAGCCGATCGCGATCGCTACCAAACAGTATATGCTCAACAGCTAGGAGCGATCGCTGCTCCCACTGCGGGATTACATTTTACGACCGAATTATTATCCAGATTACAGCAGCAGGGTATTGCTCAAACTTCTATTACTCTCCACGTAGGAATTGGTACTTTTCGCCCTATAGAGTCGGAAAATATTCTCCAGCACTCCATGCACCAAGAATGGATTGAAGTTAGCCAAGCTACGGTCGATCGAGTTTTAGCGACAAAAGCCAGAGGCGGGAGAGTATTTGCCGTAGGAACAACCGCAACTAGGGCATTAGAAGGAGCAGCCAAAATAGCTGCCGAGTCGGGAAATATTTTACAGCCTTTTCGAGGCAAGACTGATTTATTTATCTATCCAGGTTATCAATGGCAGATAATAGATGGTTTAATTACTAATTTTCATTTACCAGGCTCTAGCTTATTGATGCTGGTAAGTGCCTTAATTGGCAGGAAACGTTTACTGGATCTATATCAGCAGGCGATCGCTCTTAATTACCGTTTTTATTCCTTTGGCGATGGAATGCTAATTTTACCCACGGCTATAGCCGTACAAGATTAAGTTGGGACAGTGAGGCTGATTGGCTCGCCTGCTTACGACCCAATCAGCGTGGTTCTAGATTCTGAACCACGCTCATAAACTAAAACTTATAACCAATATGATGATAGCTTCAAATGATTTTCGGGAACTATAAATTTACACACCTAAAAAACATTCCTTATAAATGGTTTCTTGAACACTAATCAGACTGAAAAACCCCAAGCAAATCTTTTGATTGTTGATGATACTCTAGATAATTTAGAGTTACTCGCCGCTATTCTAAATAAGCGAGGTTATCAAACTCGTTGTATTAACAATGGCTCTGAAGCAATAGAAATTGCTCGATCTGGTTGGGCTGATTTGATTTTATTAGATATTCAGATGCCAGAAATGGATGGTTATCAGGTGTGTGAGCAACTTAAAGCTGATGCTCAAACTAAAGATATTCCTGTCATCTTTATCAGTGCTTTAGATGATTTTGCCAACAAGAAAAGAGCCTTTAAAGTTGGTGGCGTAGACTACATTAATAAGCCTTTTGAAATCAAAGAGGTAGTAGTTAGAGTTGCCAATCAAATTACCATCAACTCCAACAATAGTAAAATTATTGAGCTTAATAATCAACTAGAGCAAAAGGTAAAAGAGCGTACTGCTGAACTCGAAAACAGCAATCAGCAGTTACAAGAAGAGGTCAATCGCCGTCAACAGGCTCAGGATCGACTGTTGAAAATGGCTCTAAATGATCCGATCACTGGCTTTGGCAATCGCAATTCTCTTGTCAGTCGTCTTAAGCAGGCACTGAAAGTTACGGGACAGCAGCCTAATTATTATTTTGCCGTAATCTTATTAGAATGCGATCGCTTTAAGACCATTAAACGCACCATCAGTAATGTTGAAACCAATCAACTGTTAATGGCGATCGCCCATGGACTAGACTCTTGCTTACCTGATTCAGCCTTACTTAGTCGCTTAGAAGGAGATGAGTTTGCTATTTTTTTAGATAATATTCGTAATGTGAATGAGGCGATCGCTGTAGTTGAAAAAATTAGACAAAAGCTAACTACTCCCTTTGTAATTAAACAAAGAAAAATCTTAATCAATGCCAACATGGGTATAGTAATTGGCAATCAAGATTATCAAGATATAGATCGTCTATTTAATGATGCTGATATTGCCATGCAGCAGGCAAAAGACTTAGAAGGCGATCGCTATCAGGTGTTTAAGCCAGAGATGTATATTCAGCTTCAAGAAGATCGGGAGTTGGCAAATCATGAAATGAGCTTAAAACAGGCAATTCAACGCCAGGAATTTGTCAATTATTATCTACCCATCATATCTTTAGCAAACCAGCAAATTGTGGAATTAGAAGCTTTGGTTCGTTGGCATCACCCCCAACAAGGAGTTATTCTGCCCCAAGATTTTATTGTTACAGCCGAAGATATGGGATTGATGAATGCGATCGGCAATTTAGTTTTAAAACAAGCCTGTCAACATATTAAACATTGGCAACATAACCATAAAAATCAAAACGACTTAGGAATTTGTATTAACCTATCGGCTAAACAGCTTTTTCATTCTAGTTTGGTTGATAAAGTTGATATGATTTTGCGCAAAATCAAAATTCAGGGAAAGCAGATTAAATTTGATATCGCTGAAACGGTTTTGCTAGAACAGCCTCAAAATACCTTGAGTATTTTGCGGGAGTTAAAAAAACGTCGCGTAAAACTTTGTTTAGACAATTTTGGTTCGGGTTATTCGTCTTTAACCTGCCTCCATCGTTTTCCCTTTGATGAATTGTCGATAGATCGCTCTTTAATTGCTCACATTGGTCAAGCAACTCCTAATTTAGAACAGGAAAAATCGACCACGCTACTGTTAAAGCAAATTATTGCGATCGCTCATCAAATGAATATGGTGGTTACAGCCACAGGCATCGAAAACAATTTTCAACTAAATTTGCTTAAAAACTTGGGTTGCGATCAAGGACAAGGATATTTGATTTCTAAACTTTTAGATAAAGATGCGGTAGATAGATATTTATTGATGACAACTGCTAAACAATTAACCTAAGCTCACTTCAAGCGTAGAATTATATTAGGTTCGGATGAAGAGTTAAATTTAGGTAGGTAAAGTAGCAAGTAGCGCGTTCTGGAGAACGCCGACATCGCTTCGCGATGGCGACACGCTCCAGCGTGTGCAGATAGCAAGTTTTTTAGACCTAGTTTTAATTATTTCATGGATACATATTGTATTAAGGCAATTATCCGAACTTGATATTAGATCTATCCTTCATTTAAATTTACAGCGATCGCTTTTCTAGATTATATTTAATTGCAACCGCCTACTTATCACATTTTATTGTGATCTAGGTCAAGTAAAAATAGCTTAAAATCAACCACAATTATAGAAGAAAACAACTATAAATAGTATTCAGCTAGGGTTGATGATATGGCCAAAAAAGAACGGGTTCATAATTACATAATTACCTTACCCTTAATAGCCTTATGTCTACCTTTATTTGTCAAACAATATGTCACGGCAGAAAACGGCTGCCCTTACGAAACCTATGTTCGCCTTGATAGTAAGTGTATTGATATCTCTAAAGAAAGATTAAACGACATGACAGAAGAAATAGATATCAGTAAAGCTAAAGAAGTAAATAAAGAAATAGTAGAAGTTAGTAAAGAGCTAGAAGAATTGAGCGAAGAAATTGAAGATTTTTGTGTTGAAAAACAACCAGAAAACGTTAATCAACTTAAAATCAGGGAAGATATATGTCAGTCTTAGCCGTTGATAATTTAATTAAGTGAGTGGGTGAAATTAAATGTAAGACAAGCGTAAGCAAAATATTACAATCTATTTTCGTTACTCATTACTCGTTACTCGTTACTAGTGAATTTATCTTCACCAGAATATTATTCAGGCAACTTATATTGCTCAACAATTTTTTTAGCGTAATCAGGCACGTGCTGTTCCAACTTGTGAGGATAATTGCGTTTAAGATAAATATAGTTGCGAGTAAAGTGAGAATCAATCGAAAAACGGGCATATTCTAATCCTTTAGGACCAATACGCTCGATGACAACTCCCATCATTTTTGCAGCCCACATAGGCAAGGTGACTCCCTTATCATAAGCAGGAATACTTTGCTGTACAGCAGAAGTGCGATCGCCTTGAGACATTACAGGCTGAGTATTTAGCCGATCTTCAACTAGATTTAGCATTTCTTTACCAGTATCGTTGCGAACTACAATCCATTGCCAACCAAAAGGCGCACCCATATAGCCCACAACCAAATCTGCCAAGGAGTTGACATAATCAAAGCAACTCATACAGGAAGGAGCAAAGACATCTTTTAGCTGATTGGTTTTCAATCCGAAGAAAGGGACTTTTTCAATCGAGCCATCTTTATGTTTAAAATGAATCCGAAAGTCCTGCATAAATTCATAATGCACTACTGTTTCTGGAGAACGACTGGTAGTATCGAGAAACTTCTGCAACCCTTGACGACTGACATTATCCACGCAGGGTGTACCCAAGACATAGAGTTTCTCTAGACCTAATTCCTTTTCTACGGCTCGTAATGCCTGAATCTGACAGCCTACGCCAATGACCAATAAACGTTTCATCCCCGACTGTTCGATTTGCTCTAAGACATTTAGGTTAGGAGAAAGGGTGGGTTTGTTGACCTTGGCTGCTAAAACCTCTTGGGGAGTTCGAGCAATTATTGGCATTGGTTGAAAACGATCTTCGGGGGTGTTTTGTACACAAACTACCCCCTCAACCATACCCTGTTCTAACATTTCACAGGCGACCGCACTGACGATTCCCGTCCATTGCGCTCCCTCAATCGGTTCGGAGTTCCGTGCAGCCATCATTTCTTGACTAACACCAAAATACCATTCATCCTCATTATCTAAGTCACGGCTACGTCCATGAGCAACTGTTTCTAATTCAGCAATTTGTTGATTGAGAAAAGCACAGGCTTCTTTAACATAATGAACATAATATGTATCGCAGAGTCCACATTCACTACACAGTTCTTTAGCTGGACGACGACTACCTGGCTTAAGTGCCTTGGCTTTTTTGTGAGGAGAAACAGTCATATATAAGAGAAAATTTATCGATTGCAGTTATAGGTAATGATTTTTAGCTTAAAACAATAGTCATGAGCATTACAAAAGATGCAAACTTTTGTAATGGAAAAATATTTAATACGTTGTATGGTCAAAGTAGTATTCTGCCCATACAACTTAAACAGCTAATAGCTTGAAGCTTAAAACCAATAAATTTAAACGAAAGATAATCCACTAGAAACAGCTCAAAACTGATAAGAAATTCCTAAAGACACAACTGGATAGATATTAATAAAGTTTAGCTGATCTTCGATCTCTTGTTCTTCATTTGCAATTAATGTATTAGCAGCTTGTTCGGCTTCATTTCTCAATTCTGCGGGAACGTTATTAGAAATATTAGGAGTGACTGTAACATCAGGCGAACCACCAAAGACTACTCCTGTATTCCACCAAAACCCCAAACCTTTGCCTTCTCTTACAGGATTGCCACCGCCAATGCCCACATAGGGAGAAACACTATTGTTAATATCAACATCTGCATCTAATGTAGCTAATTCATTAATATTTAAATCTCTAATATCAACTGTCTGTCCATTCACTTCAACTTGTCCTATTTCATCAGCAACTTGCTCGGATACATCTGCTGTTCCTTGAATATTATTATTGCCGAAAATTAAACCAGCACTAATTCTAAAGCCAGAGCTTTTGAAAGGATGAACATCAACAATGCTAGAAACATTAAACAGATTTAAATCTCCTTCGTAATCAAACTGTGATTCATTTAGATTAATACCAACTCCAAAAGCATTAATTCCCACCCTAGCGTTAAGTGCAGGAGTTATTTTCCTGACTATATTACCGCCAAAACCCAAGGTACTAATCTCTGGCACGATCGCCCAACCAGTTTTTTGACCACTAGAGTTACTATCATTGGTTTCTGTTTCTGATGTGGGAGGTGGTGCTGGTACAGGAATGGTTTCTACTCCTGGTGAGTTGGGATTAGATGGACTAGTGCCTGCACATTGAGAATTGTATGGATAGTCTTGGCAAAATTTGACTAAATCTCGTTGGGCAATTTGGCTTTTTAACGAGGAGTCAATCGAGTTCTTTTGATTTGGCAATATGATTAGGTCGATCGCTTTAGTTGAAGTCTTGTTGCGTGTCAACAATTGAGTATTTTTTTCCTCGGCGCGATCGCTCTTTTTTGTTACTTCTGCCATAGTCGAATCAGCAGTCATAGTTGCCAATCCTAAATTGGCTATAAAGATTAGCCAAATATTTAGTTTTGAAATATTCATTGTTAATAAACTCCCCACAAATTAAACAATTCACTCCTTTAAAATCAGAAGCTGATTCAGGATATCATCAATAAGTCAATCACCATCAGGCTCGTTAAAGGATAAAAAGGATAAAGATGATAATATCTTTATCTTTGGGGAAGGAGCTAATGTTTTTAAAAAGACTGCATCTGCGCTCATTTCGGAATTATGTCGATCGCCAGATAGAATTTACTGCCAAAAAAACTATTTTAGTTGGCAATAATGCTCAGGGAAAATCTAATTTATTAGAAGCAGTAGAATTACTCGCCAGTCTTAAGAGCCATCGTACCAGTCGCGATCGCGAATTTGTTTTGGATACCGCCACTGCTGGGCAAATTGAAGCTACCCTAGAACGTGCTTATGGCACTAGTGAACTAAGCATTATTTTTCGCAAACAAGGGAGACGAACTGTTGCTCTTAATCGAGAGTCTTTACGTCGCCAGCTAGATTTTCTGGGTGTACTTAATGCAGTACAGTTTTCTAGCCTGGATTTGGATTTAGTTAGAGGTGCGCCAGATACTCGCCGTAACTGGATTGACGGCTTATTGATTCAACTTGAACCAATATATGCCAGCATCTTACAAGAGTACAATCAGGTATTACGGCAGCGTAACGCTCTGCTCAAAAAAATGCGTGCCATTAGACAGGATGAGTTAACAGGATCTATTGATGCTTATGAACCTCAGCTTAGATTATGGGATAAACAGTTAGCAGCAGCAGGCTCAAGGGTAGCTCGTAGACGCGCTAGGGTAATCGCTCGACTAGCACCTCTTGCTCAAGCTTGTCATCAATGGATCAGTGGGGAGACTGAACGGCTAGAGATCGGCTATCTTCCTAACGTAAAATGGACAGAAGATGAACCTGAAAGAGTACAGCAGGCTTTTTTGCATAAAATTGAATTGCGTCGTGTTGCAGAGCAGTTCCAAGGCAAGACGGTTGTAGGCACACACCGCGATGAAATAGATTTTATAATTAATCAGACACCTGCTCGCTATTATGGTTCTCAAGGACAGCAGCGTACTTTGGTTTTAGCTTTGAAGTTAGCAGAATTAAAGCTAATTGAAGAAGTCATTGGCGAACCACCTTTGCTGCTTTTGGATGATGTCTTAGCCGAACTCGATCCTAATCGTCAAAAGCAACTTTTAGAAGCAATTGGCGATCGCTTTCAAACTATGATTACCACTACCCATATTGATAGCTTTAATTATGATTGGCTCAAAGACTCCCAAATCTTATCGGTTGAAGCAGGAAAAATAAGTGAGGTTTTGCTGAATTGAAGTTAAAAATTAGTAATCAGTAATCAAAAATGGATTCAATTCAAGTAAATGGTATTCGTGCCTATGGTTATGTGGGTTATTTACCCGAAGAAAGAGTTTTAGGGCAGTGGTTTGAGGTGGATCTCACTCTTTGGGTAGATTTGGCTACTGCCGGTCACAGCGACGATATTAAAGATACTGTGGACTATCGAGAAGCGATCGCCATAGTCAAGTCACAAATTACCACCGCTAAGTTTGATCTAGTTGAGAAGTTAATTAGTGCGATCGCCGATGAGCTATTAAGCCTAGAGAAAGTCAATCAGGTTCGCGTCAAACTTTCTAAACCCGCAGCACCAATACCTGATTTTGGTGGCAAAATAACTTTAGACATCACTCGAAGTTTAACTTAACTATACAGAAAAATTACTTTTTGACAATTGGTAACAATACTTAATTTGTAGTATGTAGGTTATTATTTTTAGGCATTTGTGAGCATGGAGATTGCTATTTAATTGGGCAAATTAATAATAGGAAGATGATTCAACAAGCCGATTAAGCATAGAAGACGCGGATCTTTACTCCAAGTGTATTGTCTTTGTCACGCTATTGGCTATTTCGAGTTTGAGAAATACCACCATCTCTTGACTTTAAAATCAATTTAAATTATTAATCAAGGAATTTGTGTCGATGAACAGAAAAATAAAACTTACAACTAATTTAATTTGGCAATATTTTAATCAGCAGCTTTTTCATAAGTATTCTATTTGGAATGTTAGGCATTTTTGGTATTTATATCAAATTACCTTGTTTAGAAAATGCTGGGAACAAGAATACTCTAAAAAGAGTAATCATCAATATTAAGTACCTATTATCAAAAATTTAGTTTTTTTATTTTGAGAAAACACTTTCTCCTTGAACAATTATCAACTAGATAAGGGAAAAGAATTATTAGTTGAATGTTTATAATTTGCTAAATAATCTTTTCCCTTTTAAATTAAATGCTTAAAAACTAAATCTCTAGCCTTTCTTGCAGCTTAAAACCATACGAGTCAATGGCTGTCGATTATTTTGCCCAGAAAGATCTAGCAATTTTAAATTTCCCCCCATAGTTTCTAATAATGTTTGAGATAGCAACAGCTTCATATTTGCAGATAAGCTAATCTCTTGCAGAAACTGTCGTATTTCTGTTAAGTCACTGCTATCAAAATTTGCTTCAATGCTTTTTTGCTCTTGCCATAAAGCAATAGGACATTCTAGATCTATTTCAACAGCAACCGTCTCAGATGTAACCTCGGCTGTTGATAATTTAATTCTTCCTTTGTTCATAAAACCTATGCCACTATCAATCAAGTTAAAAATTAGCTGAATCAGGCGATCGCGATCTGCATATACTGTAGTAGTAGGATCGGGAGCAACAATTTCTAATTTTAAATTGCGGTTAGCTGCTTGAAGATGAGTTAAGCGATCTATTTCGCTAAATATTTCTGCTAGCTGCAAAGATTCTAAGTTTAATCGATTGCTGCCATATTCAGTTTTGGATACAGCTACAATTTCATCGATTAATTTGAGCAACTTTAAGGCAGATTGATAGGCTTGGGCAATAAATTCTTTTTGTTCTTCTGGGCTTTCGCAAAGATCTGAGAGAATCAACTGATGTAACCCAATCATGCTGCTTAGAGGCGATCGCAATTCATGGGAGGTTCGAGCTAAAAAACCCGCCTTAAATTGGCTCATTTGCGCTGCCATTTGATAAGCAAGCTGCGCCTGTTTGAGTTCTTCCTTTAGCTCATCAATTTCGTTCATAATTTAAAAGATGGATTCTTTAGTCAAGCCGACTATTATGCACTATTATCGACAATTTTACGTCTACTAAAGATCTTAACTGCTAATGGTTTATCACAACATATTTTTGTAAATTTAACATGGCCTTTTAAGAGAATTACGTGTCAATTCAAGGATTCAATAGTCACGCTTCCCTGACGTAAGACTTTCCATTTGAGATCTTGCCAACAAACTATTGTCGAAGGGAGTCCACTAGCTATTTTGGTTTTTGAGTTTAAATCAGCATCGTCTAAGACCAAAACATTGGGAAACTCTTGATTTATGGCTTTGGTTGTAGTTAAAGCATCTTTTCCAGAAAGATTAGCACTACTAGTAGCTAAAACACCAGTTTGTTTTAATATTTCTAGAGCTATAGGATGGTTAGGAATCCGAATGCCAACTGTCTTGGAATTGGTTGGGTTAATTATCTTAGGTACTTTAGGTGATGCGGGCAAAATCAGAGTTAACGCTCCAGGCAAATATCGCTCGATTAACTGTTGCCAAACTGTTAACTCTTCAGAAGTATAAACCGTATAGCTCAATAACTCAGCGATCGATGCGCCCATCAAAATCAACGGTTTAGAATCAGGACGTTGCTTGAGTTGAAAAATAAGCTTAGCTTGCTCTGGCTTGCTTGCTAATGCAGGTACTGTATCCGTAGGAAAACTAACGGCTTGACCCGCGATCGCTCCTTTAATTAATTCCGTTTGAGAAACCCTAACCATTACATTATTGACTACTAGTGTACGGGCGAACGGCCGTTCGCCCCTAACTGATTACTTATTCACCGTCGATATGCCAAGGCAAAACGCTCAATGCCATTAAGATCGGCAAATATTTTAATATCATAATATTCTCCCTGTCGTTTTAGAAGTTCAACAACTAGATCCGATTGACCAAGCATAATTTCAATTAACCAAGCCCCCCCAGAAACCAAATATTCGGGGGCAGTTGTGATTAAATGACGAATATCATCTAAACCATCTTTACCGCCGTCAAGAGCTAACTGAGGCTCGTGTTTAGCAACTTCTATTTGTAATTGAGACAATTGATCTGTGGGAATATAAGGTGGGTTGGAAACCATTCCTTGAACTTGACCTTTGAGAAACTTCAAAGGACTCCACCAGCTACCATGATAAAAATTAATATTTGCTAACTTTAAATTACCTGCATTCTCCTGAGCGATATTTAAAGCATCCTGGCTTAAATCTACAGCATGAATAGTTGCCTGAGGAAAAATATCTGCTAGTCCAAAAGCGATCGCACCACTACCTGTTCCTAAATCTACCCAATGTGTTGCCGAAAAATGCTGATTGGATTTGGCTGCTTCAGCAGCAAGATCGATAATTAATTCAGTTTCAGGACGAGGAATTAAAACGGCAGGGGTAACTTTTAATTGAAAACGTCTCCAAAAAACAGTTTCTGCCAGATATTGAACTGGTAGATTTTCTTGAAGACGCTGCTGCCAAAGCTGCTTTAGCTCTGATAAGGATTTAGTGCTTTCAATTTCTGCTTGATTTTGCCAAGAACCTAAGCGAAGAGAGAGACTGCTTAAACTAGTAAGTGTTTGTAATAGCCAATCAACCTCACTTGGGTCAATCTTGCAGGCGATCGCCGTTTTTTTCGCCTGTTGATACCAATAATATAATTTTTCGCCAGCAATAAGATTCAATTTTGATTATTTTGCGGGTGCTGCCTCAGGAGCAGGTGCTGCGCCAGGTGCAGGTTGCACAGACGCATTTTGGAGAAACTTAATTGATTCAGCAGAAGGAACTAAAACAATTTTCTCTAACATTTTGTCTTCACTAGTTTCTAATGTTTGAATCACTCCTTCTAAGGGAACAACCTCAATATCTACGCTAGAAGCTACATCAGGCTTTTGCTGTTTAAACTTGGCAATCATGTCTTCTAGCTGTTGTTTATCAAAGAAGAAAGGAATTACCTGTTGAGAGTCTTTTTCAATGGTTAAATAACCCTTGTCCTTTCCACCTTTAGCTACAAATAAGGGAACTCCACCCTGATATGGCTGTTTATTAGCTTCGCCAATAGTTTTAGCCGAATTAACTGCTGCCTCTTGAGGAACGTAATGAAATTCTAGAGCATTTTGTTGGCTTTGAGAAGATTGAGCTAATTTGTGTACTTCCCCTAATGAGACAGGAACTACTTTGACCTTACTTGCTAATTCTGGGTTCTTTGTTTTTAACTGGTTAACAAACTGATTAGCATCATTTTGGCTGATAAAAACCCCTGCTACTTTACCTTTGTCTTTACCTTCACCTGATGCGACTAAAGGCGCGCCCTGTTCATCAGCTATTGTAAATACGGGAACAGGATTTAATTTTTGCAATACTTCCTCTTCAGGTAAAGCTAATGCTGCCATATTACCTGCTATTGCCGAACCTAGGAAAGCACTTCCTGCTATTCCTAAAGCTGTACACCAACGGACCAATAGTTTGCTCATAGCTTTATGTCTCATTATACCAATTACTGCCTACACATTATGTATAAAAAATTGTGAATTACTAGATAACCAAGCAGCTATTATGCTTACCTGATTTGTTTCTATTTATTAATTATATTTATTTTTAAAAATTATTAATAACGATCTCAAAAGATGAACTACTATTTTTACTCGCCATTTATTATGATTCGTTTTGCGCTATTGAATTCGACAGCCCAAAGTTCTCATAGAATCAAGGATTGTTTGGGAATTAGGAATGGCTGAACGAGATTGCCGATAGGTCTGACAGGCTTCATTGTATTGAGCATTCTTGGTGTAAATCAAACCTTTTTGACTCCAAGCATCAACATTTTGCGGTTGAACTTCTAGGGCGCGATCTAAAGCAGTTAAGGCTTTATTATCTTCCCCAATCATATCCCATGCAGTAGCTAAACCGACCCAGGTAGCCTGATCTTGGGGCGCAATTTTGCTAGCTTTAGTTAAAGATTCAATGCCTTTAGTGTAGTTCTGTTGCTGATTAAATGCCAATCCGCGATCGCGCCAAAGCGGAGCATAACTAGGGTTAAGGCTAATAGCCTGATTGTAGCTGGCGATCGCTAGAGCTAAATTTTGCTGATTTTGATATACTTGACCCTTTGCTTGCCAAGCTAGATATGATTCTGATTGAATTTGCAAAGCTTTGTCCAAGGCGGTTAAAGCTTCTTGAGGGCGATCTAATTCTGCTAAAACTTTGCCTTTGCCCAGCCAAGCCTGGTAGAAATCGGGTTTTAACTTAATTGCCTGTTCAAAGGAATTGAGGGCTTTTTGGTACATTTGACTATTGGTAAAAAACTCTGCTTGTGTCAGCCATATTTGGGCATCTTGAGGCGGTTTTTGCAGCAATTTTTGATAGTTGGCAATAATTTCCTGATAGACTTGCTTTGCTTCTTGAGGACGGTTTAAAGCTGCTAAGACCAAAGGTTTATCTTGCCATAGTTCTACGTCCAAAGGTTTAATTGCCTGAACTCGATTAAACACCGTCAAAGCATCGTCATATTTATTTAATGCCAGTAAATTCTTAGCGCGATCGCTCAAAAACTCAGCATTAGACTCATCTAAGGCTATAGCAGAGTCCTGCATAGTTAAAGCTGCATCATAGTTCTGTAACTCATATAGAGCTTTACCTTTGTGATTATATAATTCTGCATCGTTTTGTTCTAATTCTAAAGCGCGATTATAAGCAGCGATCGCTTTAGTAAACTGTTCTAATTGATAATAGCTGTCTCCCTGTTTTTTCCAAATTTTAAAGTTGGCTTTACTCAATTTAATTGCTTCAGAATATGCTCCCAAAGCTTGGGGATAACGTCCTAAATTAGATAAAGCATCTCCTCTCCCTGACCAAGCCAGGAAACTACTGGGTTTAAGATCGATGGCTTTTGTAAAATTGTTGAGAGCAGCTTGAGGTTTTTTAGATAATAGTTTTTTGCCTTGATACCAGTAATAAATTGGTCTAACTGTAGGAAAAGCAAATTCAATACTGCCTAATAAACAGATTAGACCTAACAATCCGATTAAAGCTGGTAATACAGGTAGTTTAAATTGAGACTGTCGATGACCTGCAGCTTTCCTTTTTTTCTGCTGTAGCGGTTTTCTAGTAGCCAACTTAGAAACAGATTTAATTTTTTGCAGATCATCAAGAATCTTGGAAGCAGATTGATAACGTTGACCTAAATCCAAACAAACCATTTTGTCAATAATTTTGGCAAAACGGCGATCGACCACCAGATTTTCCTGCCATAGTAGCTTACCCGTTTGTCTATCTCTAGAAAACCTACCTGGTTTAGTTTTAGTCAGAGCCTCTATTGCTGTCATACCCAAAGCATAAAGATCGCTGCTAATAGTTGGTCTACCAGCGATTTGTTCAGGAGAGCAATAGTTTTGTTTATCCTGACTTTGACTAGGATCTAAAGTAGCATTGGGCAAAGTTGCAATATCTGCCAAAGTTCCAAAGTCAGTAATTACCACCTGCTGATCTGCTGGGCAAATTAGTAAATTAGAAGGTCTGATATTACGATGAATAATACGGTTTTGATGAATAAAATGCAGAACACCTAGAGTACTAATTAAAATATTGATTATTTGAGCGGTGGATAAAGCTTGCTGCTCTATTTTCTGAGCTAGATTTTCTCCAGGAATATATTCTTGAACCAAGTAAAATTCATCATTTTCGGTAAAATGATCCCGAAGCTGAGGAATTTGCTCGTGATAACCCAGCCTTTCTAAAATTGATAATTCTTCAGCAAAACGCTTTTCTATTTTTGTCTCGCCATCACCCTGAACATTCGGTAATTCAATTTGCTTAATTAAACAAGGAGACTGATATTGACGGCGCAGGTTGTCGGCTAAATAGGTTTCTATGCGTTTTTTTCCGCCTAAATAATTAGTGATAGCATAACGTCCTCCTACCACCTGCTTCAGCCTAAGTAATGGTCGTAAATCCTGCAAAACTTCTAGGGCAGAGAGATATCGTTCTTCAATCTTGAATAAGGTCATTTTGCTGAGAATTGCCTCTAGCTTAGAGCTTATCTGACACTGACTTGACCAAGTAATATTGGCTTGCTCAAGCTCTTGAGGAGATTTTCCTGTCAAGGCATAAATAGCCGTTTGAGCAAGGGCATAAAGATCGCTACTAAAGTTAGACTCTCCTGATTGCTGCTCTGGGGCAATATAAGCCCAATTACCTAAAGATTTGCTGGAGATTACTTCTCCTTGAAAATTGAGTGCCGTTGATTCAAGCTCTCGAATAGCCCCAAAATTAATTAAAACAAAGTTGTTATCACGCTTTCTTCTAACTAAGTGGATTGGTTTAACATCACCATGAATAACGTTTGTTTTATGAACAAAATCAAGAATTCTCAAGGCATCCTGCATTAGATGAATTACTTCGGCTTCATCTAGTAGTTTTCGTTCGACTTCCTGCTCTAAATTGTCCCCATCAATATACTCTCGAATCAGATAAAATTGCCGATCTTCGCTAAAGTAATTGTAAAATTGCGGGATTTGGGGGTGATCTCCCAGTCTTTTAAGAACCTCTACTTCTTTGATTAAGTGCTGCTTAATAAGCTGCCAATTTGTCTCATTACAGACTGGGCTTAACTGCTCCACAGCACATCTAGCATCTCCTGTAGCCTGCAAATCTTTAGCTAAGTAAGTTTTTCTTATTTCTTCTCTACCTAACTTTTGAATAATCTGATAACGATTGCCAATAATTGAGCCTGGAACGTGCATTTTTTTCTCGGAATTAGTGACTTCAAAGGCAGAATTGAGCAAATACCTGTCGGGAGTGGACATAGTTAATCCAGATTAGAAAATAAGGCAGAAATTTTTATGAGATTTATTTTGATTACTAATTTAATCTTAATTAAGTTTAGATGCCCTATCGTATAATCGTTTTTTATCTCCTAGTCAAGGGCTGCTGAGTCGGAGAAATTCCTTTAAGGTTAATTACCTGAGCGGTGTTGCTTTCTCTGGCAACTCGCACCAATAATCCAGCCAGCAATAATGAGGCAATAATTGAATTGATGCCATAGCTAAAGAAGGGTAAAGGCAGTCCAGTAGTAGGCAAAGAACCTGTTGCCACCCCAATGTTGATTAATGATTGACCAACGATAAATACCATACTTCCTACGGCGACTAATCTGGGGATACTTTGGCGACATTTAATGGCTACCCTCAAAGCTAGTGTTCCATAGCCAATAATCAGCAATAATAGTAGCACACAGCCAATAAAGCCAAATTCCTCGGCATAAACCGCAAAAATAAAGTCTGTAGAGCGAATTGGTAAGTATGATAATTTTTGTTGCGATAATCCAAAACCCGAACCATCAAATTTGCCTGAGGCGATCGCCAGCAAGCTTTGAATTAGCTGGTATCCCTTATTATGATAATCTTTCCAGGGATTAATAAAAGAAGTAATTCGGTCTAGCTGATAAGAATTTAAAGCAATACTTAAGCTAGCGATGCTGATTCCACCCAGAGAAACTGCCATTAGCTGACTCCAGGGCAATTCTGCTGCTAAAGCAATTAACCACAAACTCATGCCACATAATCCCGTAGTACTTAAATTGGGCTGTTTGAGAATTCCTGCTAATACCAACGCAAACACAGCTAGCCAAGCTAGACGTATCTTATTTGTTAGCCTTCCCCAGCGAGAGAATAAATAAGCTGCCTGTAGTACGAGGAAAGGTTTGATTAATTCTGATGGCTGTAATGAAAATGGTCCAATAGCAATCCAGCGACTAGCTCCCATCGTTGTCTTGCCTAAACCTGGAATCAAAGTAACAAAGATAAATAGAAGAAAAACCAAAACCATCAGAGGAGAAATCCTGATAGTTTTTTTGAGGGGCTGATTTGCCATCAAGTTGAATCCAATAATTCCCACACCAACGCCAATTAGCTGTCGTTTTAAAATGTATAGCCCATCATTGTTGTTTACAACTCCTTCAGGATAAGACGCTGATACTAAAGTAACCAAACCAATAATCAACCAAACACAGGTTAACCAATTCAATAAGCGAGCTTCCCATGTCCAAAACTTAATTTTAGGATTGACAAAAGGAATTAAGTATTCAAGATATTGCCTCACGGTTAAAATTTCAACAAATATAGTTTTTCTGTTCAAAGGTAACAGCTTAGTCGCCAGACGTGACTATGATTTTGGAAATAATTTCCTAAATACGACCGTATAGGGCGATCGCAACTGCAATATATTTAATCAGGCAGGGATTTTTAATAAAAGTTATCAAGGCTTTAAAAGGATAAGTAGCACCTCTAACAGTTCCAAATCCACCTAATATTCTGCTGAGAGTCTTTAACATTTAAATTAAGATCGAATAATATAGTAGTTCTCATTTTAATAAAGTATGATTTAAAGCTTTAATTATGTTGGTTGGTAAGTGATCTTGCCCATAGTCGATTAATAAAAAACCTAAGAATAGAAATCGTTAGTGTAATTCTTGGTCAATCAGTATCTCTTAACGCCATCTTTTTATGAGTAACTGTATATGAACATCCTTATTCTCTGCTCTACTTTTCCTTATCCACCAACTAAAGGCAGAAAACAGCTAAGAACATTTCATTTACTGCAATATCTTTATAGTCGCCATCAAGTTACCTTAGTGACTCGTCGCAGTGCAGAAGTTAGCGATCGGGAGGTAGAAAATATACAAAAGCAGACACATAAGCTAGTTACTTTTCCTGTAGCCAAAAAGGTTGAACCTTTAAAATTGCTCGATAAAGCCAAACGTCTAGGAGTATTTATTCAGCAGCGAACACCACCTGATGTCTTAGACAATTATTCTCCTGAAATGGCAGAGTGGATCAATCAAGCTGTTGGTCAAAATAAGTTTGAAGCGATCGCCTGCGAAGATAGTAGCGATGAGATTTATGTTGATCCAAAATGGCACAAACAGCTAGGAGTGGTCTTAAATCTGCACTTTTCAGAATACGGTAAATACAAACAGCAACTGGCAACAGGAGACTCCAATAACGAAATTAAAGATCAAATTAATTTAGGATTGCAAAAACGCTACGAACAAAGCTATCTAGAAAAATTTAGCCAGATTGTGACGGTAACAAGCAAAGATAGACGTATTGTCCGTGAATTAGAGTCAGAATGTTCAGTAACCATGATTCCTAACGGCGTTGATTTGGACAAGTTTCCCTATCGAATTACCAACCAGGGAGGACAAAAAATTGTCTTTGTGGGTAAGATGGATAGCCCTGTAAATATCGATGCAGCCCTTTTTTTGGCACTAGAGGTATTTCCCGCCATTCGCCAACGCTATCCTGAAGCTGTCTTAGAGCTAGTAGGCGCAAACCCCGTAGCAGAGATTTTAGAATTAAAAAACTTACCAGGAATACTTGTAACGGGTGAAGTTAGCTCTGTTGTAGAATATCTGCATTGGGCAACTGTCTGCGTAATTCCCATTCGCCAAGGATATGGCTTACGAAACCGCACTTTAGAAGCAATGGCAGCAGGAGTTCCCGTGGTGGGGAGCGATCGCGCTTTGGCAGAGTTTAAGGTTGACGGGGCAACTGTTCCCCTAAGAGCTATGCGGGCTAATACTTTAGAAGAATATATTTATGCTATTGGTCGTTTGTTTTCTGAACCCAAGCTACGAGAAAAGCTATCGGCAAATGCGCGATCGCTCGTCAAGCAGGAATACACTTGGGATAAGGTAGGGCAAAAATACGAACAGGTTTTAATTAAAGCCAGTAATATTTGACATTGAGCATTAAACATTAAGCATTTAAGTCAGTTTTAGGGTGAACATGAAATACAATTTTATTTACTACGCCTAATTAGTAAAATTATTTCATGACGCAGGTTGTAATTGTTGGGGCAGGGCCTACTGGAGCGACAATGGCACTGCTGTTGAGCAAAAAGGGAATTGCAGTCAAATTAGTAGAGGCATCTCGTGATTTTAAGCGGTTGTTTCGGGGAGAAGGCTTAATGCCTAGTGGCTTAGATGCTCTAAAACAAATGGATTTATTAGAGCTTTTAGCAGAAGTTCCCCATCGAGCCATAGATGCCTGGGAATTTTTATTGTCTGGTCGAACTTTATTTCGAGTTGATGAACCAATAGGAAGAGGAAAACACCACACTACAGTAGTTTCTCAGCCTCATTTGCTGGCAGCAATTATTGAGCAGGCCGAAACATATCCCTCGTTTGAATTTATTCAGGGTGAAGCTATCCAAGATCTTTTATATTCTTCAGAGAGAGTTTCTGGAGTTAAACTGGCTTCAGGTCAAGAAATAACTGCCGATTTAGTTATTGCAGGAGATGGGCGGAATTCTGTAATTAGAAAAAAAGCGGGCTTAAATTTAACTAAGCTACAAAATAATCTAGATATTCTTTGGTTTAAGTTGGATTCTGGTGTTTTCGCAAAATCAAAAAATATCTTTTATTCAATCTTGCAAGGGCGTGAGAGGTTTGGTTTGTTTCGAGCTTCATCAGGTCAATTTCATATAGGTTGGGGATTGCACGCCGATGATAATTATGATTGGCAACAGGTAGACTGGGTTGAAAAATTAGCAGCCACTTCACCTCCTTGGTTAGCAGAACATATTTTAGAACACAGACAAAGTTTGACCAAGCCTATGTTATTGTCCGTTGTTGTTGGACGCTGCGATCGCTGGTCAGTGCCTGGCTTACTTTTATTAGGAGATGCGGTTCATCCCATGTCCCCCATCCGCGCTCAGGGTATTAATATGGCGTTTCGAGACGTAATTGTCGCTATCAACCATCTAGTCCCTCTATTAACTCAATCATCAGCCAATTTAAGCAAAATTGATGCAGCACTACCTCAAATTCAGTTAGAAAGAGAACCCGAAATTATACGTATTCAACAGCTACAGGCACAAGAAGTGGGACAAGCCGAATTATTGCATAATTATGCTTTTTTGCGTTGGGGTGCGAAAACCTTTGCAACCATAATTCGTCCAGGCATCCGCGCATCATGGCTAAGAAGACAAAAGCAACTACGTCAGGGTGTAACTAAAGTTTTTTTAGACATCTAACATCTAATAGATAGTTAGTCTAAAACTATGACAAGACTTCAGTTAAACTTTAATTTATTCATAAAATTTGCATCATTCAATAGTTATAGAAAAGATACAAAAACAAACCACAAAAATAATAAAAATATTTATCTAGACAGATATAGGTAATCAGCTGAGAATGTTATTTTTGTAACAGAGAATATTTACAAATTCAATGTCTTGATTAAATAAAATCAGCACATTAACAGGCTATTAAGATAGTTTTAAGAATTTCATTTGTATATTAAAGCACCTATTTTTTGTCTATGCTTTGTTGACTTCTCATTGGAAGTAATACCAACTCTCTATGACAATGCACTAAATAAAATCTACCCCCTTAGCGTCTGTCTTGGTGCGCGTTCCCTTGCGCCTTACGTCGACGCGGGGTCGCACCGCTTTGCGTCTTTGCGAGAGTTTTAAGCTCAAATACTTAAGTGCAACTTCAAGGAGAAATGGTATAAGTAGTGGCTGGCGACTAGTTTCTTTGACTACAAACGACTAACGACTAACTTCAATAAATAAAATGACAAAAATATAGCTGCTTGAACTTGTTAATTGCTCTGCCATTGTTAATTAGTTTTTAGTAATCTAAATCAAAATGAAAATAGCAGTTCTAGGGCATCGTCGATTTCCAATTAAAGAGCCATTTGCTGGAGGTATTGAACGCTTCACCCATAGCATCGTCACAGAATTAGAAAAAAAAGGTTGTCAAGTCACTTTATTTGCTCATCCAGAAAGCGATCGCAGTCTTAACCTATCTTTAGAGCCAATTTTAGACACTTCTTTTTGTTTAAATCATGAAGAGGAATCTCATGAGGCTTATCTGAACATTATGGACTATCTCAGCACTGAAGACTTTGATTTAGTACACGATAATTCTCTAAACTACTTTCCGATAATTCTAGAAGATCGTTTATCTGCGCCTTTGGTCACAACCTTACATACTCCTCCTTTTTCCCGTCTATTGAGTGCCATTCGCTATCGTGAAAGGAAAAAGCGGGGTTACTATATTTCTATTTCTAAGTTTAACACCAAACTATGGGGTTTAGATAGCGATCGCCTGGAAATAATTCATAATGGCGTGGACACAAAAACATTTAGTTATTTACCTTTTTATCATCGAAACTGCGCTGTTTGGATAGGAAGAATTATTCCTGATAAAGGTACTCATCTGGCTATTGAAGCTGCTCAAAAAGCAAAAATTCAGTTAGTTATCGCTGGGAAAATTGGCGATCGAGAATATTTTGCTACCAAAATTGAACCTCACCTGAATAAAGGAGTTGAATATTTAGGACATTTAGGACAAGAAGAGTTAGTGCCTTTATTGCAGTCAGCGGCAATGACTCTCTCTACTCCTGTGTGGTCTGAACCTTTTGGCTTAGTGGTTATAGAAAGTCTTGCCTGTGGTACTCCTGTGGTGGCATTTGATCGTGGTGCCATGTCTGAAATTTTAGATTGTCAAACAGGTATTTTAGTTCCTCCTAACGATACCGATGCCATGGCAAAGGCGATGAAGCAGGTAAAACGTTTGTCTCGCTACTCATGCAGAAAGCTAGCTTTAGAACGTTTTAGCCTAGAAACCATGATTGATAAATATATTCAGGCTTTTGAACGAATTATTAACCGACATAAAGAAAAACTATGCACCTTGGCTACTACATACACCTCCACGGCAAGGGACACGCCCAAAGAGCTAATGCGATCGCCCAAAACTTCAATTTCCCCCTTACCTTCATCGGCACGGGGGTTAGTCAACAAAACTGGCAGGGAGTGAGCAATTACCAGCTACTAGATTTGCCTCCAGATAAGGTAGAGTATGTTCCTGACTTGCCAATTAATCAAAACTGTCAAACTTATTCTTTTCATTATGCTCCCTACTATAGTGATGCCTATCGGCAAAGAGCAGTCATGCTAAGTGAATGGGTAGGCAAAACTAACCCCACGGCGGTAATTGTCGATGTATCTGCCGAAATAAGCCAGTATTTGCGGTTTTTAGGTGTACCCGTAATTGCCGTGCGTCAACATGGCGATCGCACTGACTACCCTCATCTTGCAGGTTATGATGCAGCCTATAAATTGTTTGCTCCTTATCCTGAAATTTTAGAATTTGAGGGTATACCTAGCTGGATTCGAGCCAAAACTATATATTCACCTGGTTTTTCTCGATATTCACAGCGAACAACTACCAAATCTGCTGCTAGAAAATCACTAAATATATCTCCCCAGCAACAGGTGGCTTTGGTGCTAAACGGCAAAGGAGGTAGCAAACATTCTCTAGCTGATATTACTGCTGCTGCACTAGCTACGCCAGCATGGCTATGGTTAATAGTGGGCAAAGTTGATCGAGAAGATAACGTTTTACCTGACAACGTTTCTGTTGTGGGGTGGTGCGAGGATACCTATATTTATCTTAAAGCTGCGGATATGGCGATCGCTTCTGGGGGACATAATACCGTCATGGAAATTGGCACAGCGAAAATACCTTATCTCTGTATTCCTGAAGCTAGACCTTTTGACGAACAAGTAATTAAAGCTCAACTATTAGAAAAGCTGGGTTTGTGTTTGATAAGAGAAGCTTTTCCCTGTAGTGATTCGATAGCCTTTACTCTAGAGAATTTAAAAACAATCAATGTCGATCAATGGGATCGGATTATGGCTGTTGACGGTGCAGCACAAGCAGCCAAAGCAATTGAATCTGAAGTGAAATTGTTAGCTAATTATTTAACCGTTTGTAATTTTGAGCATGATATCCAAAATGATGTTATTCGTATCTAGTAGGGGCGATTCGCGAATCGCCCCTACTATTTTTTAAACAAGTCTGTATCTCTGTTTCTGTAGGATATTTAATAATTTCTATTTGATTATCTTGTAGGCTAATATATCCCATCTCAGCAAACTGATCAAGCCATTTTTTCATTGGTAATATTTGCCACTTCTGATAAAAAAACTGAGCATTACTGACTATTTCCTCTAGATAATTTAATGGAGGAGTATAGGATGGATGAAACTGATGATAGGCTAAAGCACCTATTTTATATAAAGGTATATGTTGCGATCGCATTATGAAAGCAAAGTCAGTATCTTCGCCTCCATAGCCACGATATCCTGTATCAAAACCACCAAGATCGAGAAAGGTTTTCTTTTTGATGCCAAAACACAAAGACCAAAACAATTCATAAGGATGCAATGCTTTATTGTAATTAGTAACTTCTTTTCCCTGTAGCTTGTGGGGTAAAGACTGTTTTTCTAAAGCATTATATGTCCATTGTTCTTGTTGCCAACCTGAAGCCAAATAGCGAATAGAACCTTGATACAGCGCATCTTCTTTTTTTAAATGATGATTAAAAACTTCAATTAAATTAGGATTGCTAATACAATCTATATCGAGAAAAACTAACTTATTTCCTGTAGCAATTTCTGCGCATTTATTTCTGGCTGCTGCTAAAGGCAGAAAATTATCATTTGTCTTAATAGCTGCTGTTTTAATAGGAAAATGTACTACTGGTAATTTGGGAAGCTTATCGTTCATGGTAACTATTACTAGTTCATTGAACAAGATTGTAGAATTAGTTAATCCTTTGATTAAATTTTTTAAGTGTAATTTTCTGTTAGCGTAAATAGTACATACAGAAATGTTATTTGTGCATTGCATACTTAATACGAGCGCGAATAGCTGCTTCTGGTTCACTATCAATCAATTTCTGAAAAGCGATCGCAATTTTTGAAATAAATTCTGGTTGAGTTTGGGAAAAGGTATTGCTTAAAGCCTCTAAACCAACTACCGCAGCGTAGCGCACTACCCACTCGCCGTCTTTTGTGGCAAGAAGCAAGGTTTTTAGCACCTTTTTTTGAGCAGGAATAACCTCACTCTCAGGCAGCTTTGACCAGAGAATACTGCCTAAGCCTTTTGCTGCTGCACGACGTACACTTTGAGAAAAATCAGAAACCGCAGCCTCAAGTAATAAATCTAAAGCAGCAGGATCGCCAATACCTGCAAAGACTCTAGTTGCCCAAGCCCTTGCACCATAGTTATATCCATCCAGGTTTTGAAGTAAATAAGGAACAACAGGTTCGCCAATTTGAATTAAACCATCTACCGCAGCCACTGCTGCACCAGGGTTATTGAACCCTAAAACTTCTACTAAAGTGGGTATAGCAGCTTGATCGCCAACTTCGGCTAAGTTTTCGACAGTTTCTAAGAGTAAATCGGCTGAGTCGGCTTTGTTTACCGCATTGATTAATTGTTGAACATCGGACATTGGCAAATTAAAATTGGTTAAAATTTACAATCTGAAATCTGCTAAAAGCTAATTTTACTATTCTGAGTGTCCTAAGTATATTAAGGCGATTTTAGTCACAACATTAAAAACCAAACCGCATAAATATAGAACATTTAATCTATAGATATATACTGACTTTTATAATAGATTTATAAATAGCGATGTGTCCTCGCGTCAAATCCCGCCCTAGCTCAACTCCTACAAAAACCGCTAAACTGTGGATTCTTTTGATTGGCGTTAACCAATACCAAGATCGAAAAAACTTACCTTCACTACAATATTCAGCACTAGACTGTCAGGGATTAGGAGAGGCACTAACCGAGGCAACCGCTAGCTTTAATGCCAAAGAAGTTATTATTCACCATGATTTTATCAATCAGCGTCCTTACATAGCAAACGTTCAGCAAAGTATCTCCCAAATTATTAATGCTGCACAAGCTGAAGATACGATTTTGTTCTATTTTTCAGGACACGGTATTTTAGAAGCGAGTAGCCAGCAGGTAGTTCTTTGTTTAGCCGATACTAATACAGAGAAACTATTAACAACAGGTTTACCGTTAAATACTTTATTAAAACAATTAAGCAATTGTGCAGCCAGTCAGCAATTGGTTTGGTTAGATGCTTGTCATAGTGGCGGGATGACTCTAAGAGGCACATCAAAGATATCTTTGCCTAATCCAAGTACTCGATTAGTTGAAGTTCTACGTCATAAAGCCGCCGAAAGTAAAGGCTTTTATGCTTTATTATCCTGCGATCGCTCGCAACAGTCTTGGGAGTTTCCTGAATTAGGGCATGGGGTGTTTACCTACTATCTAATGCGTGGTTTACAAGGAGAAGCAGCCGACTCCCAAGGAATCATTGAAGCTGATGCTTTATATCAATATGTTTATCATCAAACTCTGCGCTACATCGATAAGACTAATCAGCAGATACGCCTAATTAACCAGCAAAAAAGCAGTCGAGGCGAAAGTAGACTGCAATCAGAGTTTCCTTTCCAGACTCCTAAGCGTATTGTCGAGGGTTTTGGTAAAGTTGTACTAGGAAAGCGATCGCCAGGCAACTTAAAGATTAATCCTCGCCAAGCATTAGTAGTTGATGGTGGATTTAAGGCAAACTCGACGACTTTGGCTTTGAGTCAAATTTTACAAAGTGCAGGGGATTTTAAGCTGAGATACTTTCCTCAAACTAATGAATCTTGGTCATGGGTAAAAAATGCGATCGCAACTTGTTTGGATGCTAGAGTAAAAACTCAAGGGAAGGAAAAAATTAATACTGCTTTACTCTACTTACGGGCAGAAATATCAACCACCGCCACAGGGGAGTCATGGTTAGTATTGCAGAACAATATTCGCTTATCTCGTTCTTGGTTAAGAAAGGTTCTCAAAGATTCTCGTGTTAACCAGCAAATAGTCATTCTTGACTGTCCTGGAGAAAATTCTTTAGCTGATTGGGTAGAAGATCTACAGCTTGAAGAATCGAGAGGGCAATGTTTGATTGCAGCCAATGCACCCTTAGATAATTCTCAGCAGTTTGCCGAGGCAGTATTAGAAACGCTTCAAAATGCTGATTCTGACTCAGAATTAACTATTGCAGCTTTGATCGCTCAATTACAGTTAAGTTTGGCAGGTACGGGAATTGTTCCCCAGGTGTGGCTATCAGGTACTCAGGGAGTAATTGATGTCTTAGCAGCTTCCAAGGGAATTAATGAGCATCAACAGCCATTAGATTTAGGTATTTGTCCTTACATGGGCTTAAAAGCTTTTGGTGAAGATAGTGCCGAATACTTTCATGGTCGAGAAGCACTGGTGCAGAAAATGCTTAACCAAATTAATCATAAGCTAACTATGGCGGTGGTCGGTGCTTCAGGGAGTGGTAAATCTTCTGCCGTCCAGGCGGGATTGATGGCACAACTGAGACAGGGTAAACAAATTCCAGGTAGCGATCGCTGGTGGCTTGGTTGTTTTCGTCCTGGTAGCCAGCCTGTGCAAACTTTAGCTAAGTTATTAACCGATTCTCGTAGCAAAGAATCCCAAGCCCAAGAACAACTACAAATTGAGGGATTGCTTTACCAAGGAGTAGAAGGATTTGTCTGTTGGCTAAGAACTCGTACAGAACCGATGGTATTACTGGTAATTGACCAGTTTGAAGAGTTGTTTACTCTAGCAGGAGAGAGAGAACGTCAAGAGTTTATCAAATTAATTTTAGGCGCAATTAAATACGCAGGCGATCGCTTTAAATTGGTTTTAACTATTCGTGCTGATTTTGTCGCTTCTTGCTTAGAAATATCCGAATTAACCCAAATATTGCAAAATAACAGTATTTTAGTACCGCCTTATCTCACAGAAGCCGATTATCGTAGTGCTATTATCAAACCTGCCCAACAGGTTGGCTTGCAGGTTGAATCGGGTTTAGTCGAAGTACTATTAAAAGATTTAGATCGTTCCGCAGGCGATTTACCCCTGTTGCAGTTTGCCTTGCAGCAACTATGGTCACGTCGCCACAACGGCAAATTAACCCTCCAGGCATATCAAGAATTGGGAGGAATCAAGGGTGCATTAGAAAGACAGGCACAGGCAGTATATGATAATCTCGATCCTCCATCTCAAGACTGTGCGCGCTGGATTTTTCTGAATCTAACTCAACTGGGAGAGGGTACAGAAGATACTCGTCGTCGGGTTGCCAAATCTGATTTAATCGTCGCCAAATACCCTGAAGCTTTAGTTAACAGAACTCTGCGCCTTCTCACTGATGCCAAGCTGCTGGTAGTTAATCTAGATGATGGTAGCAACTTAGGACAAAGCCGTAGCCTAGCTAATTCCCCCGAAGACGATAAATTATTCCTCGAAGCCATGCGCCAAGAGGCAACAGTGGAAGTTGTCCATGAAATATTAATTCGTCATTGGTCAAGTTTGCGCTGGTGGTTAGAGGAAAACAGATCTAGATTGCGATCGCAACGTCAGATCGAACAAGCAGCAATACTATGGCAACAAAAAGATTGCCAAGATGACTTTCTCTTGCGGGGTATTCGTTTAGCTGAAGCAGAAGAAATATTTATTCAATACACTGATGAGTTATCAGATACTGCTAAAGAATATGTGGCTACCTGTATTGATGCCAGACTAGCAGAACAAAAAGAAACAAAAAAGCGTTTACGTAAAACACAATTGACCGCAACCGCTTTAGGCATTTTAGGAATAGCTGCGACAGCTTTTGGTGTTAGTGCCTATCGTCAGAAACTAATTACGCAAATTGAAAATATTGATAGTCTAAATTCCGTTGCCGAAGCGCAATTATTATCTAATCAACAGTTGGAGTCTTTAACTACAAGCGTTAAAGCAGGAAAACAATTTAAGCAAATAAATAACTTAGGTAAAGCTTTAGTTGGTGAAGATAACTGGCAAGAAACTAAGACTAAAACTACCGCAACTCTTCAGCAGTCTATTTATGGCACTCAAGAACTAAATCGCCTTGAAGGTTATAGTCAAGCAGTAAATGCAGTTACTGTAAATGATAATGCTGAACTAATTGCTACTGCAAGTGATGACCAAAGTGTTGAAATTTGGAATAAAAAGGGTAAATTGCTTAAGACTTTTACTAAAAAAGAAGCGCGAGAAAATCCTGCTTTTTGGGGTCGAAATAAAATTTACAATCCTAGTTTAGAACCAAATAATATTTCTACTAAGAAGAGTGATTACCTAGTCAGCATCAAAGATGAAACAATAGTTGAACTTAGGTCAAAATCTGACAATCAACTGATTAACTCTTACTCTCATCAAGCACCAGTTGATAGCGTCAGTATTAGTCAAGATAGCAAACTAATAGCTACCTCAACTACCGATGGGAAAGTCAATATTTGGAGTAAAGAAGGGATTTTACAACAGACTTTAAATGGACACACAGGAGAAGTTTTAGACGTTAAGTTTATTCCTAGTAAAGAAAAAAATAAATATGAACTAATTTCAACTGGTGTTGATAAAACCGTTAGAATTTGGCAAGTTTTTAATCGCTATTCAAATCAAGCTGAAGCTATTTCTAGTGTTGCTGTTTCTCCTACAGCTTCTAATATTTATGCTGCTAGTGAAGATGGCAAAATTAATATCTGGCGCAACAATGCTGATGGAAGGCAAGAATTGATTCGTACTTTTAAAGCATCTAAAAATACTATATCACAAATTAAATATAGTCCCAACGGCAAGTTAATTGCTTCTAGTGGTTGGGATAAAACTATAAAACTTTGGAATGCTGAAAGCGGTAAATTAATTAATACCTTGAAAGGGCATAAAGATGGAGTCAACAGTATTGCTTTTAGTCCTGATAATCAGACTTTGATTTCTGGAAGTGAAGACAAAACTATCAAAATCTGGAACATAATAAATAAACCAAAGCTAATTAAAACTTTAACAGGACATACTGATAGTATTAAAGCAGTTAGTATTAGTCCCGACGGCAAAATAATTGCTTCTGGCGGTTATGATAACACTATTAAACTGTGGTCGATCGCAGGGGAATTATTACAAACAATTGATGCACATAAACTAGCAATTACTTCCTTGGCATTTACCCCTGATGGTAAAACCTTAGCCTCTGGAAGTTGGGACAATACAGTCAAGCTTTGGTCAATTGACGATGTAGGGAAAAGCAGCAAGTTACTGCATACTTTGAGACATCAAGACGGAGTAATTACCATCAGCTTTAATACCGATGGTACGGTTTTAGCGTCAGGAAGTGGCGATCGCAATATTAAACTCTGGAATACCGCAACAGGGGAGTTGATTAAAATTCTGCGGGGACATACCAGCCAGATAAATAGCCTGGCTTTTAGTAGCGATGATCGATCAATTATTAGTGGCGAAGAACAACAGGGTTTATTCTGGTGGAATCTAGACTTAGATAATCTTTTAACTCAAGGATGCGATCGCTTGTCTGATTATCTCTCAACTAATCCTAATGTAAAGCCAACTGAGCAAAAACTTTGTCAATAAGTTTTCCAAGCTGTCAATATATAGCTTTAAATAGCGATCGCCTTTATTTATTTTTGAAATGCTGATAATTAACTAGAAAGGTGGAAACAGCTTTAGAACCTGCTAGTATAAAAGTATTAGAAAATAAAGCGGTTCAACTGCAACTGCCAAACAATGACAAGCCTTTATACTTGGTCGGAGTAGATTCGCTGTGGGCAAATCGAGTGATGTACAGCAAGCTTTGAGTGATGTACCTGACGGCAGCCCTAGAGCTGATATGCCTCCGCCGTCGTCGCAAAACCGTCAGGGACTCTAACATCTTCTTCTTTAAGTGTGCCAATTATTTCGCCGAGGGAGGCATTTTTGCCCCCCACAAGTTCGACATCTTTGTTAGTTAAATCGGCAAACCAACGGATATAGGAATTTTTTGCTTGATTCATGGTTATTGAAGTTTGTTTGTTAGACAGAAAATTCCCTCATCTAGAAGAGCGAGAATGAAATAGCCCTGCTTTTACATCCGAACTAAAGCCGATATTTTAGACAGTATTTCGGCATTTAAACCTTTAAGATCTTCAAGATTAAGCCAGCCTTCTTTAATCAATTTAGCAAAATCGAACACGGCAGTAGAAGAATCATAGTCATACTTGCCGTCTATTTCATACCTTTTGGTACTCAATAGATCGTGTAAATACCATAAATCCTCTAGCTCTGTAATTGAACCAGCGCGATCGCGTACATTGGCAATTAAGGTAGAAGTTTCTCTTTCATAAGCTGTCTGAAAAGCTTGTTTTGCTATTTGATCTTCCGTTTGAGACCATTGAATTTTACTCACTTGTAATACTAATAACTGAAATTTAATTTACAATATTTGTCTAAATATAACTATAAAACTTCAAAGCCTTTGCCCACCAATGTGATTGGCTTTGAAGTTCCAAGACTAGCTAAGACTCGGTTTTTAACTAACGAGCCAGCTTAAGTAGTTCTTTGGGAGATGCTAACAAATCGATCGCCACAAAGAAGATTTTGTTTTCGGAGTTGACCAAAAATCTCCATGACATATTCATGCCTACATCAGCACCAAACCAAGGGGTCTGTACTTTACCTGTAACTTTGGTTTGAGTGTAACCATCTTCGGCTGATTCTTCAACACCGCGTTCAGGTGCTAATTTTAGATTGGCGCATTCTTCCTTGAAAAACTTATAAACGTTATCTTTACCAACAATGGGCTTTTTAAAAGGAGGTTGCAGCGCACCATCATCAGCAAATAGCTTAATCAACTCATCGAAGTCATTGGCATTCAACAAGTTCATGTAGCTCAAGATAGTGGAGTTGCTAATGCCCTCTATATTGACCTTTGTTCTTTTGGACATTTCTGTAGGCGGAGCAACTGGTTCGCTAATGCTCTTGAAGTTGCCCATCTTACCAGTGTCAAATCCCATGTCAACAACAGTATTGCGTAGTACCGTAATTTGTTGACCAGACTCTAATCCTTGAAGCGTAGTTAATACTGCATTAGCATTGGCAGACAGCTTATACCCTTCAGGAATTGGAGCAACAATACCCTGCTCCATCCATTCTCCCAGCTTGAACCAAAAGCCTAGCTTAATATTAGGACTCCAGGTAGCATAGGTGCGACAAATTGGTGTATCTGCATGGTTAGCTAAATCGCACATCACCTGAGACTGTGCTTGAAAATCCATTGACTTAATTTCATCAAGAGTAGGCTCGGCAAACTGCATATTTGCTGCTCCAGGAGCAGCAACTGTAACAGTTTTACCCATTTCTAAATAAGCAAACCAAATCCAAGCCAATTGATCTTCAGCACTAAGTTGATTAAATCTAGCCGTCAAAGCTGGTACTGCATCAGCAGTTAAAGTATTTGATGAGAATATATTACGGGCGGAATCTATAGTAAATGGCACAGATATTTCTCCGTTACTCTAGTTTTTTTAATTTCTGTAAACAAATATAACAAGTTTTGTAACAATGTGTAAAGTAATCTTGACAAATTTAATTTTTGTTTAAATGTTCAAAATGGACAAAAAAATTCCCTCATCTAGTCGAGATAAGGGAGATAGAAATATTTTTGGTTAAATTATTAAAGCGTAAAAATATTGAAAATCGGAATTAAGTTAATTTAACACTTCTTTCAACTGGTGCTGCTGCCATAAAGATTGATATAGTCCTGATTCTTTGACTAGACTTTCGTGAGTACCATTTTGGACAATTTTGCCTTCATCCATCACTAAAATGCGATCGCACATTGCCGCAGCCGATAGTTGATGGGAGATAAAAATGACAGTTTTTTTAGCTCTTGTAGGTGACAAACTATTAAGAATCCTGGTAGCAGTTTCGTTATCTACACTAGAAAGTGCATCATCTAAAATTAAGACTTTGGCTTCTTCTAATAAAGCTCTAGCCAGAGCAGTACGCTGTCTTTGTCCTCCAGATAGAGTAATACCTCGCTCACCAACTAAGGTTTCGTATTCTTGCGGAAAAGACATGATTTCTGGGTGAATTTGAGCCTGTTTAGCTGCTTGCTCTACTTCCAAACTTTCACTCAATGGCTCACCGTAGCGAATATTATTTTTAATACTAGTGCTAAACAAAAAGCTATCTTGAGGTACATAGGCGATCGCTCTTCTTAAAGTATCTAGATCTAGCTTAGTAATGTCGTAATTATCGAGAAATAGCTCTCCTGACTCTATATTTAGCAAGCGGGGAATAGTATTAGCTAGAGTAGATTTACCAGAGCCAATTGAGCCGACAATGGCAATGGTTTCTCCAGGCTTAATTGTAAAGTTTAAATCATATAGAGCGGGGTTGTGAGTACATGGATAAGTGTAGGTAAGGTTGCGTGCGGTAATTTCTCCCTGAATGTCTTCTAGAGGTAAAACAATAGAGTTGGAGCTATTTTTGATTTTTGGTTCGGCTTGAGTAATTGCTTCAACTCGATCAATACTAACTTCTCCCTGCTGATATGCCGTAATGGTAAAACCCAACAAAGCAGTAGGAAATACCAATCCTTCGACAAACAAAACTAATGCCACAAAGTCACCCACGGTAATTTGTCCATTAGCGATCGCTTCCGTACCTAACCATAAAAGAATTAATAAGCTAACGTAAGAAATAGCTTCGATAATGGGAAACAAAAAATTTCTAGTTCTAGCTAATTTCAGATTTGCCGCTAATAGGTTTTGATTCTTCTCTTTAAATGCTAATCTTTCTTGACCTTCTTGAGCATAAATTCTAATCAAAGCCATGCCACTCATGTCTTCTTGAATTAGCTCGCTCAAATTAGAAAGTTCTACCTGGACTTCTTGTTGGTAGCGACGCATCTTGCCACTAAACAACTGTACCGTGATTAACATGACTGGATATACGGCGACAGCCAGCAAACTAAGTCGCACGTCAATCTTGAGCATCGCTGGTAAGGTGAAAGCATAAGCGAAGATAATGTTGATAAAGCTTAATAGAGCAAACCCCACTAAACGGCGAATATTATCTACATCACTAGTGGCGCGGTTAATCAAATCGCCCGATCTATTGTCTGAAAAATATCCTGGTTCAATAGTCAGTAAATGTTGGAAAATTCGCTGCTTAAGACTAAACTCAACCTGTCTACCTATGCCAAAAATAGACACGCGAGAATACATCCGAAACCCCCACATTACCGCTGACAAAAATAGCAGCCATAATGCAGAGCGAGATAATTGATTAAAACTAAACTCTCCCTGTAACTGATCGATGCTGTCGCGGATTAATAGGGGAATATAAACCTTTAAAGCATTGACAATTACTAGGGCGACTCCCCCTAATAAAACCATTCGCCAGTAGGGACGAAGGTAATTGCCTAATTTCTGTAGCCGTGAATGTGCCATGCTACAAATCTTAACAACTTTTTCCTTTTTGACCAATAGTTCTTGAGAAAGATCGACTGATAGCAAAAGTTAATCATGGTCTATCAACAGCTTGAGAAAAGCTTGCCAGCTTAGGCTAAAATTTTGTTTTGATTACTTGCTGTAAACGATTAGTTTCACCTTTTGCATCATTAAGTAAATCATTCCAATCGTCTGGAGGGTTTCCATCTTGAAGCATTTTCTTAAACACTCGATAAGCATCTGTTTTGCTATCATAGGCTCGTTTAGATTTTTCATCGTTGACCCAAGCAAAGACAATGATTTTACTTTCTTGATGATATCGAAAAAAAAGACGATACTGTTGAAAAAATTTGGCTCTGAACCAGTGTTTAAAATCGCTTCCTAGGGTAGTGCCTTGGCGATAATCACTCCGCGTCGGATCTTCAGGAATAACATCAAATGCTAGCCTTGATATAGCAGCTAAACGCTTCGTAGCATTTTTTTTCTTGTAGTCTTGAGGATGCTTCTGACGCAAATCTTCTACCTGCGCCAAAAGTTCTTCAAACTGATTGAGAAAAAGAGGATGGGCAAATATGTTCCACCCGTTAATCACTAGTGGCTTTTTTACAGACAAATTTATTCATCCTCGTCCAAGAGTGGTGCATCAAGATCGATCTCAACCTCAGAGACTAAGGATTGAACATGATTTACTAAACCAGAGCTAATTGCTTGTAGATGCTGAGGATTTTTGGCAAGATCATGAGCAAGAAAGTTGAGAAACTTACCTAATATAGGATCGCTTATTTTATTTTCAACACGAGACATTACCACTTTTCCGTCAGACTCAATGGTATAGCTAATTTTATCGCGCTTTTTTAAGTCAAGGACTTTACGAACAGGTTCAGGCACAGTCGTTTGATAACGATCGGTGAGACTAGATTCTGAACATGGTTTTAATTTTGCAGCCATAGTATCTTTAAAGCTATTTATTAAACTATACATCAATGGTAATGCGCTTGCATTACCATCGTCAAGCATAATCATAATATCTTTGGGCATAAAGCTTAAAGGATTAACTCCAAAAATTTCTCATCCCTTATTTCGCCAGCTATCTTTCTGCCATCGGAATGTAGGGAGAGTTATGTTCACCCGTATAAATTTGAGTAGGACGAAAGATTCTATTTACAGCTAATTGTTCTTTCCAGTGTGCTAGCCAGCCAGCCACACGAGCGATCGCAAAAATAGGCGTAAACAGATCGTCAGGGATGCCTAGCTTGCGGTAAACTAAACCAGAATAAAAATCGACGTTAGGGTATATCCCTTTGTGTCCTAATTTTGTCTCAATTACCCTTTCTAATTCTAAAGCCAAATCATAATAGCGATCGTGTCCAGTTGCGTCGAATAGCTGTTCGGCTAACTCTTGCAATATCTTAGCTCTAGGATCTTTTACCTTATAAACTCGATGCCCAAAACCCATAATTTTGTGTTTGTTAGCTATCAAATTTTCTAGATAGGGCTGAACATTATCAATTGAGCCAATATCTTCTAACATCAACAATACTTCTTCATTTGCCCCTCCGTGAAGTGGTCCAGCCAAAGTCCCAACTGCTGAAGCTACAACTGCATAAGGATCGGTAAGAGTTGAAGCCGTTACCATAGCCGAAAAAGTTGAGGCATTAATTGTATGTTCTGCGTGCAGCGTTAAACAAACATCAAAAACTTTAGCTTCCAAAGGATGGGGTTTTCTCTCCGTCAGCATATATAAAAAGTTGGCTGCATAGTCAAGATTGTCATTTGGTGTAATGGCATCATTTCCCCGACGCATCTGGTGAAATGCAGCCACCATAGTCGGAATTTTAGCCAAAATACGTACTACCGCTCGTCTAATATATTCAGGATCATCTAAGGCGCGTCGAGCATAAAATAGACCCAGGGCTGCTGCTGATGTTTGTAGTGCATCCATCGGATGTCCAGTCTCAGGAAAGCATTTCATCATATCTCGAATACGATATTTAATCCGACGATGATATAAAATTTCAGTTTGGAATTCTTCAAGCTGTTGTTCGCTGGGTAGTTTACCCCAAATAAGTAAGTACGCAGTTTCTAAAAAACTACCCTGTTTAGTTAATTCTTCGATCGCAATACCACGATATTCTAAAATTCCTTTTTGACCATCAACGGAACTAATACTAGATTTTGTAGCTGGAATACCTTCTAAACCTGGCTTATACTCACAAAATGTAGCTGTCATAAATTTTCCTAGATTAAATAAAGATAATATATTTGAAATTAGCCCAAATAAAACTTTCTTGAAGTCATCAACGTTACTAAAATCAAGATTGAGAGAAGGGTTATATTATGCTTATTTTATCTGTAAGACTCTAATTTTTCTCAATAAAGTTAATGTTGTCAGATTAGATAATTTGTAAATAACTAAAGGAAAACAATTGTGGCTCGAATTTTCTTAGCGATCGCAGCAGCATTAGGGGGTATATCCGTAATTTTGGGGGCATTTGCTAGTCATGCCCTCAAAGACAGATTGAGTGAACGGGCTTTAGAGATCTGGGAAACTGGCACAAAATATCAGATGTATCATGCTCTGGCTCTAATTTTAGTGGCATTGCTGCTGACTCGTTTATCTACAGAATCTGTTTTTTTAATAGCAGCGGGATATGCTTTTACGGCGGGCATAGTGCTATTTTCTGGTAGTCTGTATGCCCTGAGCTTAAGCGGGGTTAAATGGCTTGGTGCTATTACGCCTTTAGGTGGCGTGGCGTTTATTGTTGGTTGGGCTTGTTTAGGAGTGGCAGCCTGGAGATTTGAGTAAAAATTATGTTTTTAATACTCCTAATTTTAGATAATAATTTAGAAAAGCAAACCAGAATTCAAATCAAAGAAGATGAGCATTTTCAATCAAATTTTAAGCGCGATCGACGATCCTCAAAAAGAAGCAAGCACTAATCAGCTTGGCTCAATACTCGATACGGTAAAGCAGTTAAGCGGCAATAATCAGGCTAGTTCAGACGCAGTAGAATCAGCCATGTCTATTGTAGGTAATCACACTAAGTCTGCCCTCAGAGAAAAACGTAATCAAGGCGGTGCTTCTCAAGTAAATCAAATTATCAATCAATTTGGCGGTACTAGAGCAAATTCGCAAGTTTTATCAACTCTATTCAATAGTTCCCAGCTAGAGGGTATGATTCAGCAAATTAGTGGTCGTACTGGTTTAAATGCAGGAACAATTCAATCAATGCTGCCAATTTTAGTTCCTTTAGTCCTAAATTTATTAAAAACTGGCAATAGTAAAAGCAATATGCAGGGAAATAATTCAATTGCCAGCGCGTTTTTAGATTCTGATGGTGACGGTGATGTAGATATGGGTGATGCAATGAGAATGGCATCTCGTTACCTTGGCAGATAATCTTTTATCTTTTAAAAACAAATACCTCAAGTATCTAACCAAAAACCCAGAGATGATGTAGCATTACTGGTGAGATTTTGGGGATATGACATGGCAAAACAAATTGGTTTATTGTTTGGCGGTTGTTCTGGAGAACATGAAGTTTCTATTGCTTCAGCCAGAGCGATCGCCTCAGCTTTAAAAGCAGGGGATAATCAAACTAAATACGATATCCTACCTGTATATATCGATAAAAGCGGTACATGGCAACCTAGTAACCTTGCCCAACAGGTACTAGAGTCAGGAGAGCCTCTGCTCTTAGAAGCAGAAACTCAAGTTGCCAAAGGCGAAGAGAGTAAGCTAACCGCTACAGGATTTTCTTCTTTAACCCCCGCAGGACAAAACACTAATTATTCAGAAATAGATGTCTGGTTTCCCATTCTTCATGGTCCCAATGGCGAAGATGGCACGGTGCAGGGTTTACTTAGCCTAATGAACGTTCCCTTTGTCGGTTCGGGGGTATTAGGTTCGGCTTTGGGTATGGATAAGATTGCTATGAAAATGGCGTTCACTCAAGCAGAATTACCCCAGGTAAAATATGTGGCGGTCAATAGGGCGCAAATATATTCCAATCCCTGTATTTATCCAAAACTCTGCGACGATATTGAGGCAAAGCTAGACTATCCCTGTTTTGTCAAACCTGCTAATCTGGGTTCATCGGTGGGAATTGCCAAAGTGCGATCGCGCGAGGAACTAGAAAAAGCTTTAGACAACGCTGCTAGCTACGATCGCCGTATTGTCGTCGAGGCAGGAGTAACCGCCAGAGAAGTTGAATGTGCTGTATTAGGTAACGATAATCCCCAAGTTTCGGTAGTGGGAGAAATTACCTTTGAAAGTGACTTTTACGATTATGAAACTAAATACACCGAAGGTGCAGCCCAGCTACATATCCCTGCCAATCTTCCTGATGCTGTAGCTTCTCAAATACAAGAAATGGCGATCAAGGCATTTTTAGCCGTAGATGCAGCAGGATTAGCCAGAGTTGATTTTTTCTACGTAGAAGAAACGGGAGAAGTTTTTATCAATGAAATCAACACAATACCAGGCTTTACTGCTACCAGTATGTATCCCCGACTTTGGGCGCACAGTGGAGTTACTTTTCCTCAGCTAGTTGATAACTTAATCAATTTAGCAGTAGAACGTTACAGAGAATCAAATGCAAAGTAGTTTTACTACGAAAAAAGCTTTTAGCCTTTAGCTTTTAGCTTTTAGCTTTTACGGAAGGGGTCTGGGGAGGGTCGTCACGTCCCCAGCAGGCGAGCGACCCCCTAAAGGGTTCAGCAGTTTGCTTATGCCAGGGAACCTGTCCACCGCAACTGCTTCACCGCGTCGCCGTCAGGCGCAAGCGTCCGACACGAGGGCATCCCTAAACGGGAAGCCACGCGGACTTGGGAACGCGCGAGATTGGGGTCTGGGGGAAAGTTCCCCCAGGAACAAAATCACGGTTTTCACAGACCAATTTCATTAAGAAACGAGAATAAACATTTTTTAATTCACATTAGACGTATTTAATGTTTAAAGTAATAACTGTTTGCTGTTGTTTAATATTATTGTTTGGCTGTAATTTTAAACCTAACCAGACTAATTTAATCTCTGCAAAAGTAACGCGGGTAGTTAGTGGTCAAACTATTGAAGTTATATTAGCAGGAACTTCAGAGGTCGCCCAGGTAAGAATTGTAGGTATCGATGCCCCCGATTTTCGTCAGTCTCCTTGGGGAAAAACGGCACAGCAGAAATTATCTAAGCTAGTAACAGGATTGCCAATTAAATTAGAGATGGAAACCTCACAGCCAGACAGTTTCAATCGTTTCAATGCTCATGTGTGGCAAGCTAAAACTTTAGTTAGTCAAGAGCTAGTTAAAGACGGTAATGTATTGGCAAACACCAGATATAGCCATTCATATAGTAAGCTGCTTATAGACGCTCAAGAATATGCTCGCTTAATGGGTTACGGAATCTGGAATCCAAAGCAGGCTATGCGCTACACTCCTAATCAATTTCGCTCAAATCTCAAACAATGACTCAACCTTCTACCGAACAACTACAAATATTTTTAGATGTTGCTACCGAATCAGTCTTAGCTGCGGGAGCGGTATTAAAAGAACGTTGGGGTAAATTAACTGATATTCAAGAAAAAGGTCGTCCAGGAGATTTGGTCACCGAAGCCGATAAGCTAGCAGAAGCAGCAGTTTTAAAAGTATTGAAACGTCACTTGCCAAATCATCAAATATTGGCGGAAGAGTCAGGATCATTAGGTAATGCTGATAGCGAATATCTTTGGGCGATCGATCCGCTAGACGGAACAACTAACTATGCTCATGGTTTGCCAATGGCAGCAACCTCTGTGGGATTAATGATCGAGGGAGTTCCTGCTGTAGGTGCAGTTTATAATCCTTTTAGTGATGAACTATTCCGCGCTGCTACAGGTTTGGGGGCAACCTGTAATCGTCGTCCGATTCAAGTTTCTGTTACTAAAGAATTAAACAGAAGCCTTCTGATTACTGGCTTTGCCTACGATCGCCGAGAAACCAGTGACAATAACTATGCTGAATTTTGTCATCTGACTCATTTAACTCAGGGGGTGCGTCGCCTTGGCTGTGCTTCAATGGATTTGGCAGGGGTTGCCTGCGGTAGATTAGATGGATATTGGGAGAGAGGCATTCAGCCTTGGGATATGGCAGCAGGAATTGTGATTTTAGCCGAAGCAGGGGGGAAAATTACCGCCTATGATGGTAGTCCTTTAGATATTAGTTCTGGTCGTATTTTAGCTACTAATGGCTTGATTCATGACAGTTTAAGTAAAGCTCTACTTCAAACTCCGCCTTTAGCATCATGGAAATCGTAGGGCATAGTTAAAGCAGTTATAAGAGTTAGAGGAGTAGAGGAGATGGAGAAGTATTATCTATTACCCCAAACACCCCACTACTCCAAACACCTCACTACCCCAATTACTCCTCAAAACAATTTTGACAGACTAAATAGTCAATAATTAGCAGCTTAATTTTTCTCTAGTCATTTAAGAATTCTGTTAGTTCTAGGGGGATTTTGGGGAACTATAAAAATACAGTTGGTATTGTGATTAGCATTTCCATGATTACAGATGTATATATCTGTAAATTATATTTATATTTATATTTCCTATGTCTTTTGCCATTAATCAGGGACTTTTCAAGCTCAAAATAATCGATCACCATGCAATCCTTGGCGTATCCATAGACGCCGATCCTAAACAGATTCGGTTAAAATATTTAAAAATTGCTCAAAAACTTCATCCAGATAAATGTCGCCTGGATGAATCTAAAGTCAAGATGGCAGGTCAAATTTTGTCTAAGTTAGTCAATCCAGCCTATGAACAGCTATCGCGAAAAGCCGATTTTGCCGAACATCAACTAGTATTAACCCAGGTTGGCAAACGCCTAGCGGAGAATAAAGCAAAAATAAACGTAAAAAGTGAACTGGCAGAGGAACTATTGCAGGCTGGCAATGGTGCTGAGTTGATTTATCCCCAACTATTAAAAAAACTGACCGTCGATCATTACCAATCTTTAGAACAAATTACAAAAGATATAGGCAGGATCAGCGAACTGAATTTAGTTTATCTGATGTTGAAATGCGATCGCGCGGCAGAGTTTGTACCTCAAAGCAAAATTAAACAAAGCTTGAATTCTTCTGCTAAGGCAAAACCCAATCAAGATAAGCAAACCATTCCTCAAAGCAAAAGTACGGTCACTCAAGCACAAGATTTATCTTCTCAGACTACAGCTAAGACAGAAGAGCCTACTCCTGAATCAAGAGTTGATGCTTTTGTCGATCGCGCTCAACAATACATCTCAAGAGGAGAATTTGATCGGGCTGTTACAGAGTTGCGAGATGCGTTGAGAATCGATCCCAATCACGGCGTTGCTCACGCCGTCATAGGTAAAACCTATCTGCACAAAAGACAGTTGACCATGGCAAAAGTACATATTGACAAAGCTTGCAAAGCAGATCCGCACAATGCTACCGTCATCGAAAGCAAAAAGGCATTAGATAAACTTGGCAAAGTAGCCAGCAAATCTAAAACTTCTCAACCTGGGTCTGCTCAAAAGTCAAATGATAAGCAAGGTAATAGTGGTTTCTTTAGTGGTTTTTTTGGGTCGAAAAAAAAGTAAGATGGCACAAGTAGATGTTGCCTGCAACGTCGAAACTGAATCTGTACTTAACCTGAAATGATTTATCAAACCCCTGCTGGAGCTAGAGATTTATTACCCTTAGAAGTAGAACAGAAACGCTGGATCAATGACCGTCTACAGCACACGTTTCAAACATGGGGTTATCAGCGTATTGTCACCTCTACCCTAGAGTGGCTAGATACTTTAACGGCAGGTGGTGCAATACAGCCGTCTAAAGTGATTCAGCTACGCAATAACGGCGAAAGCTCTTTGGGTCTACGTCCTGAACTAACTGCTTCGATCGCTCGTGCAGCAGTGACACGCATGGCCAGCAGCACTTATCCTCAGCGTCTTTGCTATCGTGCCAATGTATTTCGTAATCCACCCCAAAGCCATCATGGTCGGCAGCTAGAATTTTATCAGGCTGGAGTTGAGCTACTTTTTGCTGGTGGTGTCTTAGCTGATGCAGAAATAATTCTTTTGCTAGCGGACTGCCTATATAAGTTAGGTACGCCAGATTGGTCTATTTTGTTAGGAGAGGCAGGATTAACGCGATCGCTCCTATCGGCATTTCCTGAATCGATTCGTTCCTCAGTACGTCAATGTATTGCTAATCTTGACCGCATTACCTTAGAGAATTTAGAGTTAGATGCAGATTTAAAAGCTCAGGCTTTATTTTTATTTGATTTGCGGGGTAAACCAGAAGCTGTTTTAAGTAAAGTTTCTACTCTCGATTTAGATCCTGCCGCCAGAGAAATAGTTAATAATCTCAAATCTTTAATTGAATTACTTAATAGTAGTTCAGAGCAGCCTTTACCTTTAACCTTAGATCTTAGTTTACTACAAACCTTTGATTACTATACAGGTATTGTTTTTAAAGCCGTTTGTTTTCAAGACCATCAGTCTTATGTTTTAGCCAAAGGTGGACGTTACGATCAACTGCTGGGGCTATACGATCCTCAAGGAAAATCATCTCCTGGAATTGGCTTTTCTCTCTCGATTGAAGATTTGCATTCGAGCTTGTTATCTACAGATAAACTGCCTCAACAAGCTCCTAGCAGTGATTGTCTGGTTATTCCTACTACCACAGAAGCAGAGGCTGCTGCGCTTAAATATGCTCGCAAACTGAGAAAAGAAAATGCTCCCCTCAAGATAGAAATTGACCTAGGAGAACGATCGCCAGCAGCAGTTAGACGATATGCTCAAACCTGTCGTATTAAACAATTAATTTGGATTGAAGCAGATGGTAGTCTTAGAGTTGAGGCTTTAGACTATTAAACAAACACTGTCTCCAGTTTGAAGCTTAGGCGCGATCGCGTTAGCATTGATTACTCTCTGCCAACGGGACTAGATTCAAGCATACCTTTTTTGCTTGAAAAATTTCGTTTATTATCTAGGTGAAATTTTTGGCGTAATATTAAAATAAAAAAGCTTGTATCTTCGATTAAATATCTTTTCCAAAGCCTAACAGGCTCTTTTATTAGTCTGTAAAGCCATTCCAAACCCGCTGAACTCATCCAAGCAGGCGCTCTTTTTAAAGTACCTGCCTCAAAGTCTAAGGTAGCTCCAATCGCCAAGAAAGTTTTTATGTTTGTCATCTTAGCTCGATGCTGAGCGATCCAGATTTCCTGCTTCGGCGCACCAACTCCAATAGCTAATACATTTGCCTCTGAAGCATTAATAATTTCAATGATTTTTTGGCACTCAGCAGGATCTTCTTCAAAACCAAAAGGTGGGCAATAATTATCTACCACCATGTTGCGACCAACTTTGGCATTGATATTATCACTAGCCTTGTGTGCCACTCCTTCTAAGCCACCAAGTAAAAACAGCTTAACGCTTTCATCTTTACCGTAACGTTGATAAAAAGCAGGAAACAAATCAGAGCCAGAAATCTTTTCCCTAATGGGTTGTCCCAAAAAACGTGAAGCAAACATAATTAATTGACTATCGCAGACTCGATAATCAGCTTCTTGATATGCTTGGTAGAATTCTGAATTTTTTTGCAGCTTAACTAGGTGATCTACGTTTGGCGTAAACACCACTCCACCCATTTTGAGTTTTTCTAAAAGCTTATGTTTGCCTATATCATCAATAGGAATATTTAATATGTTTACTCGCTTAGACTTCATCGTTTATCTAATATTTTTTATGTATACTTTTTCAGCATGAGTGCTGTCACGCTTAACTTTTGGTTTTATGCTTAATCAGTAGTTATTACTAGGTAATTGCAATTAAACTAAGTAATGATAACCTAAAAATCGCTTAAATTGAGATTAATTTTGACTAATTAAGTTAGATTGGTCTAAATTAATCAGCCAGTTTACTTTATAAATATCAAATATCATTTAAAAAAATTTAACCAAAATCAATTTTTGTGTAATTAGACCTATAGCCTTTTTAAATAAGCAAATTTTAGGTAGAATACTTATAATTGCTAGAATTACAGGTGATTAACACCCTGATTTTTACTTAAGTACATATTACAGTATGCTTCGTTAATTTAGCTTGACCACTATGTAATTATTTAGTAAAGTTTGCTGGGTTAATAGGTCTTCAACGGTAATACGCAAATGCCTTTGCTCGTCAACGCTAAACAAAAGCTGAAGGCGATCGCTCCCAGGATTGCCTTGAGGCTCAAGTTGAGCAATTGTCCTTGCCCCATCTCGATCGTTTAACGGCTGTACCCGATCGCCGAGAGTATCTACAGCCTTAGTAATTAAGCGATCGCCATCAAAATAAACTTCTGTGGTGGCGGTGGCTGCACTCAGTTCACCAATAATTAACTCAATACTGCTTTGCCCTGGAGTAGAAGCACCCAAAACTATCTCTACTGGTTTCTCTGTGGGATAAGGCTGTCCTGTTTTAATAATCGGATGCCAACCATGACTATTTGTTTGCCGATTCCAGTAGCGAATACCGTAGCTATGATAGAGAAAGTCTTTTACCTCAATGCTTCGAGATACCTGTAATGCCCCAGTAGCGATCGCTTCTAAGGGCTGTTGATTCTTTATCAAATCTTCATCAAAATACTGCCTGACCCAATTTTGGACGGCAGGTATTTGTACTGAGCCACCCACCAATAAGACTGAATCAATGTCAGTAGTTTCTACGCCATTACGCCTAGCCTGTTGCAAAACCTGAGTCATTAGCTCATCAAGTCGGTTAAAAAACTGCTGCTGCTCTAAAATATTGTTAAAGCGATCGCGGTCTAAAGCTAGCTCATAGGTTTCCAAGGTTTCATCGTTGAAGTAAACCTCTTGTGCTTCTGTTTCTTTGGTCAGCTTAATTTTCAATCTTTCTGCCAAACGAGTCGTTAAAGCAGATTTAGGCAAAGCTTGGGTGGTGGCAAAATAATCTACCAGCCAATTATCAATATCTGCTCCCCCCAAATTGTCTCCCACCTTGGCAATTACCCGCGCCGTATTTTTTTGCTGTGCCGTATTTTCCCCTAACATTTTTCGTCCCCACTTGAGGAGATAGCCGCTTTGAGGGCTGGTGGACGATAGCTGCACTAGAGACAAATCAATTGTTCCTCCACCAAAATCTACCACCAACAGTAATTCTTCTGCCCCTGCACCATAGCCTAAAGCAGCAGCAGTCGGCTCATCGAGGATTCTAATTTGCTCTACTTTTAAAGACTGACATACCCCCATCAGCCAATGGCGGTAAGATTCAAAACTATCGACGGGGACAGTTAAAACTAATGATTGGAGATCTTCTTCCGTTTCCCCTCGTAGGCTGGTAATCAATTCTCTTAAAAACCATTCGCCAACCTGTTCAAAAGATAAATTTCTGCCGTCGAGTTGAGGTAAAAAGCCCTGAATATCTGTACCAATTCCGCGCTTAAAACTGCGAAAAAAACGGGGGTTGCTTTGAATATCCAAACCGCGATCGCGCACTCCTTGTCCAGCAATAATTTTGCCTGTAGCTGCATCCTCTACGTATACCAAGCTAGGAATAAGAGGCGGAAGAGAACTAAGCTGCTGCGATAAATTAGGTAAGGTAACTAGTTCTGCTTTTTCCGTTGCTGAATTCCAGCGAGCGATCGCCGTATTGCTTGTACCAAAATCTATTGCATAACTAGTCGAACTATTACTTACCATTGCCAAGAATTAATTGTCATCAACCTATGGCTTAAAGCTTAGAACTTATGGCTATAAGATTGCAAGTAGAAGCAAAATCCTAAAAAAGCTAATTATCGTTGTTCTAGTCATAGCAGGCGGATATTTAGTCAAGCTATGATTAAAACGTATGATTAATTCAAAAATATTTAAGTTAATTAAAAATAATGACCAAGCAGCGATTTCTAGGTAAAGTGGCTAGTCATGCCATAGCCCTTTTTTTAGGAGTTATTTTAACTTTTAGCAGTATTAGAGTGATGTCTTCAAAGGCAGACACCTTGCCTATAGATTCCCAAACTAAACAAAATACTATTACCCTTACCCCTCAACCACAAATTCAAGCACAAGCACCTGTTGCCAAAGCTTCTACTAGTTTCGTGGCAGCAGCAGTAGCCAAGACTGGAGCAGCCGTAGTTAGAATTGATACAGAGAAAACTATTGCCACCAAAATAGATCCCATGTTTCAAGATCCTTTCTTTCGGGAATTTTTTGGCGATCGCCTTGGGGAACAAATGCCCAGACAAAGGCAGTTACGAGGACAAGGTTCGGGCTTTATTACCCAAAAAGACGGCACGATTTTAACTAACGCCCATGTAGTTAGTGGTGCAGATCGAGTGACCGTAACTCTCAAAGACGGACGAGAATTTGTAGGGGTGGTTAAAGGCACTGACGAGGTAACTGATTTGGCGGTAGTAAAAATTGACGATCCAGGCGAAGATCTGCCGATCGCTGTATTAGGTAGCTCTGGTGATGTTCGAGTCGGAGACTGGGCGATCGCTGTGGGAAACCCTGTGGGCTTGGACAATACCGTTACCTTGGGCATTATTAGTACTTTAACTCGTTCCTCGGCTGAGGTTGGTATCCCCGACAAGAAAATTGACTTTTTGCAAACCGATGCAGCTATCAATCCTGGTAACTCTGGCGGACCATTACTCAATGAACAGGGGGACGTGATTGGTATTAATACAGCTATTCGTCCTGATGCTAACGGCATCGGCTTTGCTATTCCCATTGACAAAGTAAAATCCATTACTGATACTCTGATTGCGGGTAAACAAGTTCCCCATCCTTATATTGGTGTGCAGATGCGAAGTCTAACTCCTGAGTTGGCTCAAAAAAACAACCAAAATCCTAATTCTCCTTTTGCTATTCCCGAAACAAATGGGGTATTGATCGTTAGAGTTTTACCCAATACACCAGCCGAAAAAGCAGGTTTGCGACTGGGAGACGTAATTGTAGCTATTGATGGTCAAACAATTACCGATGCAGGTCAATTACAGTCGGTTGTGGACAGCAGTAACCTAAATCAAAGCCTACAGTTTACCGTGAAACGCAGCGATCGCACTTTGAAATTAAAAGTTGTCACAACTCAGCTAAAGGGACTGTCTTAGAAAAAGTTATAAGCTATAGGCTGTAAGCTCTAAAATAATTTAACTGATCGAAAATTCATCCCTAAGCTATAGAACATAAGGGAATTCTTTTCGACATTTATAGTCATTCTAAATAGAAACCATATAGATAAAAAAACTGTAGCAGTTAAGCGTAAACCTTCTGCCTTCTACCACAGATAAACCTGCGGAAATTAATTGGAATGACTATAAGTTAAATCACCAACGCCTAGCTGTTTGACATCAGATAGATATAGGTATTATTGTAATAAGTTAGCAAATATATGATTTGGTAATATTCCTTGAGCAACGATATTGGCAAGATTCTGCTAGCAAAAACCGACACCATCGTTGAAAGTTGGATCGAAACCATTCGCCAAGATATAGACATCAAAAGCTCTAAAGGTCTTGCCCATACATCGGTACGAGACAGCATTCCTCTAGTGATAGAAGCACTGGCTAGTTTACTCTCAGATTCCATAACCGATAAACCGCAACAGCTACAAAATGGTGGTTTAGAGCATGGATTTATCAGAGCCGAACAGGGCTATGACGTGGCTGAAATTATGCGGGAATATAGTTTATTACGGAAAATTATTTTTGCAATCCTGAAGCCAGACTTACTAACTGGCTCTAGAGATGAAATGTTTCAGACAATCGAGCTTATTGACTCAGTAATAGACCATGTTGTTTCTTTGTCTCTAGATAGCTATGTAGATGCGCGATTAGAAGAATTCAGGCAACTAAGAGGTCAACTGGTACTAACCAATCAAGAATTAACGCGCTTGATAGAAACACAAAAAGAAGATTTGGCTCATTTGGCTCATGAACTCAAGTCTCCCCTCAATTCTATAATGGGCTTTTCTAACCTTTTGATGCAGCAACAACAAAGATCTGCCCAGGGAGAAAATGCTCTGGATCTACAAATGACCAGAAAAGTTATTAAAAATAGCAAACAACTGCTGCGTTTGATTAACGACGTGCTGGAAATATCCCGTTATGAAATGGGTAAAATACCGTTAAAATTAGAATCAATCGATTTGCGATCGCTAATTCTTGGAGTTACAGAGGCTTTTGAACCTTCTGCCAATCAAAAAAATCTGGAAATAATTTTTGATGGTAATGATGCTCCTAAATTGGTACAAACCGATTCATTAAGACTACAGCAGGTGCTTACTAATCTGGTTAGCAACGCTATTCGCTACACCGAATCAGGAACTATAAGAATTACCTGTAAAAGCGACGATCACGATCGATGGTCGATTGTGGTTGAAGATACAGGCATCGGCATTAGCCCAGAAGTACAAACCCATATTTTTGAACCTTATTATCGAGCTAGTTCAAAGAGCGATCCTTCTGACGACGGCACTGGCTTAGGATTAGCCATTGTCGAAAAGCTAGTCAAGCTGCTACAAGGCAAAGTTGATTTAGTTTCCCAACTTGAACAAGGCTCTACTTTTACGGTAACTTTTCCCGTGGCAATTATCTTGTCTTAGGCAAATACCTAGGGGCGAACGAACGTTCGCCCCTACTAAAATAAAGGGCTTCGCCCAGCTATTAGCTCTTAGCTCTTAGCTCGATCAAACATAGTCTTGAACAATTGGGCGATCGTAGACACCGTGCAGACGGTGGGGTCTTGAACCCGCCCTCGACAGTTTACTCAACGCGGGAAACCCGCGCAACGTAACTGTCTCGCAATGCGCTTTTGGAAGTTAAACCAAGGCTAAAAGCTAAAAGCTAAAGGCTAAAAGCTTTTTTGATAAATTAACCAACGGTAGCTACAGAACCACCATCAACTCGATAATTTGCACCCACAACAAAGCTTGAATGTTGAGAACAAAGAAAGGCAATTACCGCAGCTACCTCTTGCGCTTTGCCTCGACGACGTAATTCTAAGTGAGGGCGTTTTTCATCTAGGAAAGTTTCAATTGCCTCATCAAAACTCATCCCTTTTTCTTTTGCTCGTTTTTCCATCATGGCATCAGTCATTGGCGTGGCAATATAGGCAGGAGAAACTGAGTTAATCAAAATACCGTCCTTAGCAAAGGCTTTAGATAGGTTTTTGGTTAAATTGAGTATTCCAGCTTTGGCTGCACAGTAAGGCATCTCATCGGTGTATGGCTGCACGGCATCTTCTGAACCAATGAGGACAATTCTGCCCCAGCCTTCTTTTTGCATGGAGGGAATAAAGGCTCTACACATCCTTACCGCAGACATAAAATCAACATCGATAGTTTCGTACCAGTCTTCATCGGTTAAACTCAAAAATTCTTTGGTTGAACCTGTTATCCCAGCGCAGTTAACTAAAATATGAACCGTGCCATAATGCTCAAGTATCTGTTGTTTTGCTGCTTCAACTGCTTCTAAGTTTCTTAAATCTGCGGTTACTGATATTGCTTCACCAATCTTGTTAATTTCTGCTGCGGTTGTATTTAATTCATCGTTAGTTTTGTCTATTAAAGCAATTTTAACGCCCTCAGCTGCTAGCAACTTGGCTGTTGCCCTGCCCATGCCAGAGTCTCCTCCAGTAATTACAGCTACCTTGTCTTTTATGCCAAAATCCATGCTTATTCCCGTATTTTTTTAATTTGGTTTCTGTTGTTCAATTAGCGTATAGTACGCTTTTACTCTTTGATTCTTGATTACGAATTTTATTTTTAGCTAATATCGTATTGCTTCTTTTTTAAACTTAAAGATCAGAAGGTCGATCGATAATCTAAGATTTGCAGTTGTAAACTACTTTTTTCGGTTGACCGCTATTTTTTAAAAGTATTTGCTACTAATTAATACTCAAACATTTGTCGCAATATTTTATCTATCTTAGGTTGAATTATCTCAACTGCTTAAAAAGATAAATGATGATTGAATGCAGCTCTTATTGCTTATTGAGCTAAAAAAAAAAAATATTTCTTGGGGCAGATGTATTTTCTAATTACTTCCATCTCGCTAGAAAATTACCGAGAACACTTGAATAGAAGTGAAATGTCAAATTAATCGTGTTAAAACCGCCGTAAGATAATGATTTTAGATTTATACTGAATGGACTAATTATTGAACCAGTAGATATTTTGAAATTCAAGCTTTTACCTAACATTCCTGACAATGTTTGGGTTTTAGGATTCGTTAGTCTATTGACAGATATAAGTACTGAGATGATTCATTCGGTACTTCCTTTGTTTCTAGTTTCTTCTTTAGGCGCAAATCTAGTTACTGTCGGTTCAATTGAAGGAATTGCTGAATCCACAGCTTCTATTCTAAAAGTCTTTTCTGGTGCTTTAAGTGATTATTTAGGAAAGCGTAAAACTCTGGCTATAGCAGGTTATGGATTATCAACCCTGGTCAAACCATTATTTGCTATGGCAATTAATCCAACTTGGGTTTTAATTGCTCGTTTTGGCGATCGCCTAGGCAAAGGAATTCGGGTTGCGCCTCGCGATGCTCTAGTTGCAGATGCTACCGATCTAGCTAGTCGTGGTGCTGCTTATGGTTTTCGCCAATCCCTCGATACTATTGGCGCATTTTTAGGTCCTTTAGCTGCTTTTGGCTTAATGTCTGTATCTGGGCAAAATTTTCGACTAGTGTTTTGGTTAGCTGTCCTACCTGGAATTTTGGCTGTAGCTCTCTTGGCAAAAGGGATCAAAGAACCAAAAGCTGCGGTTACTCAACAGCGAAATAATCCCTTAAACTGGGCATCATTGAGCAGCTTGGGTAAAAACTATTGGTTGCTGATGCTAGTGGCATTATTGTTTAACCTAGGCAACTCCAGCGATGCTTTTTTATTATTACGAGCTGAGCAAATTGGTATTGCTGCTAACCTTATACCGCTTACTTTAGTGGTTATGAATATAGCCTATTCTCTTAGTGCTTATCCTGTAGGTTTATTATCCGATCGCATTGGTCGAATAGGTCTATTTAGTAACGGAATATTATTATATGCCTTGACCTATCTTGGTTTTGCCTTTGTCAATCATACCTGGCAAGTTTGGCTGTTGTTTGGCTTGTATGGACTTCATCAGGGCATGAGTCAGGGTGTATTATTAGCTTTTGTAGCCGATAGAGTTCCCGCCAATTTAAGGGGTACGGCTTTTGGCGGAATCAACTTGGCTACGGGAATTGCACTTTTACCAGCTAACTTAATTGCAGGAAGCTTATGGCAAAATATCAGCCCTCAAGCAACTTTTGTCTGTGGAAGTATCTTTGCTTTAATTGCGATCGCTTTACTACTAATAACAGTCAGATAATCTGTGATTCTAAAAAAATACCCCGCCACAAGAGGCAGAGTATTAACTTTTGATAAGCAAAAGTAAGATTACTTAAGATACTAGTTTTGCTGGATTATTTTGTTTGGGTTTCGCCTTCAATATAAATGAAGAGAAGAGCCATAGAAACTGCTGCGCTTACAATGCCCACGAGAGGTACCATAGCTACAGGTAACCAAGAAGCTGCATAATCGCCAATCATAGTTTACTTTCCTATTTTAAAGAACGTTAACAACATGGATATTACTGCCAAGCCTAACCCCAATAGGTTTAGTTATAAAGATTCTTAACAAAAAGCGAACTTAAACCAAGATAGAGTGATGCTATTTAAAGGATTCGTACAAATACAAAATTTAGGAGAAATTGAATCTTTATGAACGAATACAATGCAATTCAGCCCGCTGGAGATCCACAAATCGGCAACTTGGCTACTCCTCTTAATTCTTCCGACTTTAGCAAAACCTTAATCCGCAATCTACCCGCCTACCGCGATGGGTTAGCACCATTTCGCCGTGGCTTAGAAGTAGGTATGGCTCATGGATATTTTCTCTATGGTCCATTTCTAGTTTTAGGACCATTAAGAAACACCCAAAGTGCCGATATTGGAGCTTTATTATCATCTATTGGTTTAGTAGCAATCTTGACTCTTTGTTTGTCTCTATATGCTAGTACTATGGGTGGCAAACCAACCGAAACAATTACTACAGGTAATGTTCCTGCTGCTTTCGCTACCAAAGAAGGCTGGAGTGAGTTTGGTAGTGGCTTCTTTATTGGTGGTGCTGGCGGAGCATTCTTTGCTTATTTCTTGCTTTCAACCGCCTATATCGGTGACTTTAGAAATCTAATCCCTGGTCTTTGATTTTCAGGAGATTGAGAGTAGAGAACTTAAGGATGACTAAAGTTTTATGCTCATAAGTCACTAATTTATTACAGCCTAGAGGTAACTCTGGGCTTTATTATTTATATAGACATTCAACAGATATTTTTGCTGTCAGCTAAGATATATTCCTTAAAATAAGTAGTTATTTGAGAAAAACATGATAAAGTCCTACCCAATAGCGTTGAAACAGGCTGGTATACGCTTAAAAAACCTAATTGCTTCATCCTTGTTACTTGTGATTTTTATTTCCTGTTTGGCAACTCCAGCGATCGCCACAGGATTATTCGATCTACCCGATTTTGATGCCGATCGAATTTGGGTGGTTGACACGGCTAATGCTATTAGCAACTCTAATCAAAGCAAATTAACCAAAGACTTACAAGAATTGGCGACTAAGACAGGTCAAGAAGTAAGAATGGTGGCAGTTCGTCGCTTAGACTATGGCGAAACGGTAGATAGTCTAGCAAAAGAGATATTTGAAGCTTGGTATCCTACTTCTGAGGCACAAGCCAATCAAACTTTAATAGTTATGGATACTTTAACTAACAAAGCTGCAATTCGTACTGGAGAGACTGCTAAAGGATTCGTCAATGCAGATATGGCTAATAGTATTATTGATGATACTATTGGCTACAATATTCGCAAAGATAGTAAATACAATCAGGCTTTTATTGATACAGGCGATCGCCTAACAGCAGTTCTTTCTGGTCAAGAAGATCCAGGACCTCCAGTTATTGAAGACGAAGTTCAAATCGAAGGTACATTTACCAAAGCTGAAGATACAGATCAGGGTAGTGCAACCGTTTGGGTGATTGGCTTTTTAATTGTTGCTACCGTTATTCCGATGGCGACTTACTACTGGTATGTAGGATTGGGCAATTAACTCTCAGTAGACGAGGTGTCGTTGACAAAATTAAGAGTAGAGTGGGCAATACTTGGCTTAAAACACAATAAAAAACTCAAAAGTATCTTGCCCACCTGACTAAGTATGCTGTGTTGGTACTAATCTTGAATATACTCGATACCATTAACCAAAGCATATTCAGCCCTAACAAATTCCCTACCCAAATATGCAGCATGATCTAGCATGGTAATCGGACAAGGTTGGGGTTTCTCAACTACTTCGACACAGAGTTCTTTAGCAGTTCTACCTGTGTACAGCTTTTCTACGGGACGCTCAACAACTTTTTTGCCTCCACAAGCAATTACATCTCCTGTTTGGGGATCTACCGCCAATCCTTGTTCGTTGATTGAATTGGTATAGTGTTTAGCGCAAATTAACCCCGCCTCACGATCTAAATAAATAACGTAATAACCACCAGGATCGAGAGCAATAGGACGTTTGGAAAGCTCTTCATCTATGACTTTTAAATTGCTTTTATTAATAGTAATTGACATCAAAATATAGAACGCTTATTTAATTTACCAACAAATATAATAAAGGCTTCTCAAGATTAAAAGCCACTTTTTAAACTAATATAAAATTTTGACTGCTCAAAATAAAAGTTAAAATACATAGCCCTTGTAAGGGCGTTTCGCGAAATGCCTCTTCATCAAATCTAACGTCTCAATCTATAGTTTAGTTGCTTATAACTCTACTGAAATACTTTGATAGGTATTCCAAGCTTTCCAAAACATAAATATAGCCATAGTTGCCAGAAACAAAACAAAAATTTTGCTGACTAAAGAATCTGATAGCTTTGGCAAGACCCTTGTACCAATTTGAGTACCTAACATCCCGCCAATGCCGAGAATTGTACCTTCAAAAAACAAAACATTGCCTTTAGCTGCATAACTTATACAAGAAGAAACTGTAGCTGCAACAATCACACCCAAACTAGTCCGAATTGCCACTTTAATATTTTCATTTAAGAGCAGCATTTGTAAAGGTACCATAATTGTTCCTCCACCAACTCCTAATAAACCAGCTAAGAAACCAGCAATACCTCCCGTAAAAATCTTGGCTAAGGTAAAATTAAATAATTTAGAGGAGTTTTTTTGCTTCGCAACCAGATTTTGGCGCAGCTTAATTAGAAAAATATTAGTTAGCAAAAATACGCCAAATATTATTAATAAAATATAGTTTGGTATTTTTACCGCTACTTCTACTCCTAATTGGGCAAATAAAATAGCTGGAATGGCAATATATAATACTCGACGTAGATCTAAGTAGCCCATACGCCAGTTGGTAAAACTGCCCGCAGTAGAACTCATAATAATTACCAAGCTACTTGTGGCAACGGCTTGAATCGGCGGATAATTTAACGCCACCAGTAAAGAGACAATCAAAAATCCTCCGCCTATTCCCAATAATCCAGCTAAAATCCCAGATACAACACCACCGCCAGCCAAAATCAATAAACTTTCCATATTTGCCCCTTTGCTAGCTTTATAACCTATTGCATATGGCTATTAAGCTAGCAAATTATTGAAGCAAAGATACAAAGACGATTTAGGGCGTGTCATCAATACCTATTACCTCGGTTTTACAGATTGACGGGTGGAAACGCTCCCTAAACGGGAGCTTGTTCCACGCCCGTGTTGATTAGTGCGTAACATCAGTCTCTAATTAGTATTGATTGTTCGGCTAATGTGACTAACTAGAAATAGATTGGTTAGAAACGCGAGAGAATTACTTTATACATTGTCTCGCGGTTCGACCACAATCACATCGGCATCACTATCTGTAGTAATATTGCGATCGCTAGTGGTTGTCGGTTCACCGACTTCAGTACGAGTAGCCATAACCTTACCTGTGGTATTGGGTTCAATTACTCCAGAGCGATCTATATCCCCCATACTAGTTACAGACTGGTTAGTATTTACGCGATTGGTACTAGGGACTCTATTATATATGTCATCATCAATGTCATGAGCATCGTATACGCCGTACTCTTCAATACCACTGTCGTGCAAGATTCTCTCTGCACGGCTGATATCATCATCCGTACCATTGACCATAACTAAATAACTTCCGCCACCAACGCGATCGCTATAGATTTTGGCTTTGTCTTCAGGAATACCCAAGCCTACCAAACCGCCGATAATTCCTCCCGCTGCTGCACCAATACCCGCACCAGCTAAAGTAGTTGCTATAGCTGTAGCTGCTTCACCAGCAACGATAATTGGACCAACGCCAGGAATAGCTAAAGTACCTAAACCGACTAATAAACCACCGATACCGCCTAATACAGCACCAGAAGCTGCACCCGCACCAGCACCCTCGGCTGCATTGTTACCTTCATCGTAAGCTGTATCTACCCCAGCCGATTCTGTTACCTTGTCTGCATCTTTAGCAATGACGTTGACTCGGTTCATGTCGAAACCGTCGTCCTTGAGAGCGCGTAATGCTTTTTCTGCTTCATCGCGACTATAAAATAAACCTACTGAACGTTTGTACTTATTCATTGTTTCCTTTTGATAAACGACACCTCAATTTTTCTGTGCATCTTCGATTTATTCATCGCTCAAAAGTAATAAGTGTTGACAATTATTTATAAGCCAACAAGTTTTGATGGAGTTATTTTCTTAGTAGTTAAACCCCGTCTGTCAAACGAAAACCGTAGTTTTTGAATCGGAGATTGAGCTAGTCACAGATTACTCCGCCCTAAACGGACGAAGCCTGCTGTGACCGTTGGTCAAACAGCAGGATATAATTTCTACTTGCTACTTGCTACTTACGAACAGTCAACTTAAAAACTCCTGGTTTCAAACTGGATGTGGTTTAACTCGTCAGTTTAAATTATTGCCGTCAGTGAATGCGTAATATTATGGAGTATAAAATAAAATTGAAACTATAAGAGGTTGTGGGCTTTTAACTGCAAATAGCGATCGACTAATTCTTCGCCAAGGCGATCGCAGGGTGCATCTAAAACTAATACGCCTCGCTGTCTTAATTTGGCAAAGGCTAGCTGACGCTGTGCTAACAGATCTAAAGCCACCGCACGGGCATAAGTATCTTTGGTATTGTCGGTATGGGAGTGAGCAAGCCGATCAATTACAGGATCGCGGAGAGTGACACAGAAAGGCAGATAACGGGGAGACAGTCGCATCATGGCACTGAGTAATTCACTCGATGCTGTCTCATCAACTATATCTGTGATGACTACTACCAAAGCACGGCGAGTTTGTTGGGTGATAACTTTAGTTACTGCACCAAGATAATCTGGTTCTAATAATACAGGCTGAATTGGTGTCAGGCGATCAACTAGTTTTGATAAATGATGATTACCCCGTTCTGGTGGTATCCAGGTTGTGATATCGCGATCGAATGCTGCCACCCCGACTTTATCTCCACGGCTTAACCCTGCCAAAGCTAGAGACAAGGTGGCATTTAAGCCCCAATCAAATCGTTTTAGACCCTCCACCCTAGCAGTCATCAAACGCCCCCGATCTAGTAAGGTAAAGATGGTTTGTTCTTGTTCTGGTTCTAAAACTCTAACTACAGGGCGATCGCGACGGGCAGTAGCTTTCCAGTCAATCAGGCGAATATCTTCCCCCGAACTATATTCCCTTAACTCAGCAAATTCTGTACCGTTACCCAGTCTTCTCGCCTGACGCATTGCGCCACTATTTTCAATGGTCAAGCGAATTGAAAGCTGCTTTAAGCCAATTAAATCTGGATAAATCGTTACTTTCTGTTTGGCTGGTATTTTCCAATCTCGCCAAGCTAAACTAAGCTTGCCCAACTGACGAATATGAATATCGCCCCACTCGTATTCTCCACGACTATCAGGATGAATAATATAAGTTTGTTCACTAATGCTATTGGCAGGTATGTTGACTTTTAGAATGTCTTTGTCAACCGTAAACTCTTGAGGGAAAGCATCGCGGATAAGGACAGTAGCTTTATTTTTATTAGCTTGGATCTGTAACTCAATTGGGTTATCTCTGCCGACTGAGAGGCGATCTATTGGCTGCCGTACTACCTCAACTGCATTAGACTTAACTCCAGATGCATCGGCAATGGTTGCCACTAGTAAAGCAAAATCATAAATCCCCAGAAAATTTAAACTCACCTGACGATTGATTAAAACATCCAGTAGCGCAGCACTCGCACCACCTATTGATAGCAGTACATAACATCGTCTTGATGGAATCATGATTTAAGGGATGAAAAATAAGGAGCAACCACACGTTAGCAAAATGCGTAGCGAAGCCATGCCGTAGGCTTATCGCTCGCTAGATTGTAGCCGAAACTGCACCACGATCGGATCGCGCTTAGAAATACCTCCAGACCAATCTAACCCAGCCTTAAGTTTTTGAACATCTTTACTGCTTTAACTGTCCTAACTATTGCTTATTAACAAAGACAATCTCTTTGCTTAAGACTAAAGCGATAACCATTAGGTAAAATATGCAGCTTGGCACCACAAATTGCTAAAGCTTCGTCGTTTAGAGATTCTTTGAGGTTGGTATGACTAAGATTAGCAACATCAACTATAGTTACTGCGCCTTCACCAATAACTTCGATTTCATCTCCATCTACAGCGATCGCCGTATCTTCGTCAATACCAAAACCCAATACCGCTGGCTGTTGAATCAAAGCAGAAATAAATCTACCCAGTCTACCTCTTTGGGAAAAATGCTGATCGATCGCAACTTGGGGTAAAAAGCCCATACCTGGCTCTAAAGTAACACTATCAAGACGGGGATTAGTTTCACCATCGCCTTCGACGATCATAATATCAGGCATCATAGCAGCTCCAGCACTTGTACCTGCAATAACTAAACCGCGCTCAAACTTTTGATGAAGCAAATCGTCAAGTTCACTGTCTTTAAGTACTTCGGTAATCCGAGCCTGATCGCCACCTGTAAAGAACACTCCAGTAGCACTTTCAATAATTTCTAAATTTCGCGAATAGCTAGCATCTTCTCTTCGTTCGGTATCAACAATATCTACTATGTCTGCACCCAACTTTTCAAATAGATCGCGATATTCTAAGCCTACTTCCCCAGGTAAAGATGTCGCTACAGTCATCACCGCGATTCGAGCATCTCTGCCTCCTGCACGGCGGATAAATTCTCTTAATATTTTACATTCACCTTCTTTGTCTTCCCCGCCACCAATGATTATTAGCTGTCCAGTTTGAGATTTTTTAACAGCGTCCATACTGCTGTCATCGCTGCTTCTTGATTTGAGTGCCACCATAGCTGTATTAAATACTTATCTACTATTAATTATTTTTAATAAAACATATTTACTCAATACTTATACTATTGCCAAAGATAGATTTTTATATTTTACAGTATAAATAAGCAGCAATAATTTGCAAATAAGGCTCGATCCCTATGGTTTTTAATCCAAATCTCAACTTAATTAGTCTATATTTTAAAGTGAAAAATACCATGATAGTCAGCTATAGGCGATCAACAAAATAAATCTCTAGATAGACGTTGAAAACCCAATTTTTTACTATCATGGTTGGTGTTGCCGTAAAAGAAGTTTGATGTTAATTGACCAAGTAGAACAACCAGTTCGCGTTAATGCTAGAGATAGCGATGTTTTTGATTTATTCAACGTTCAAGAATATTTAGGACCAAATCAATATTTAAATAGAGCCTCATTAGTATTTGAATTAGCTTTAACAGAATACGATCGCCCTTTACCTATTTCCGACTATTTAGCTGTATTAGGCGATCGCTATCCTCGATTAACCGAAAGAGAATATGCTTCTCACGCAGAGTTATTTGCCAACACAGCTTCGGTGGTAAATAAGCTAGACATGGATTTACACCTTCAGGGTTGGAATGTGCAGCAGCAGGAATCTGGATCGGCAAAAATTGCTATAGAATCACTACATCTGCGAACTACTAGAGAAGTAATTTATACGGTCTGGGATTGGTTTGAAGCGATCGCTAGAGGCGAAGACTTTGAAATTGCCTCCCAAATTGATAGCTTGCAGCAAGTATTTCGTAATTCAGTATATGGTGGTCCAACCGTATATGCCTTGTTGCGATCGGCAAATGCCAAAGAAATTCCCAGTTTTTATCTTTGGGATGAAAGATTGATGCAGTATGGTTATGGCAAAAAACAGATTAGAGGAGTCGCTACAACTTTTGATACCGATAGTCATTTAGATTCGGACTTTACCACCCAAAAAGACGACTGCAAAAGATTTTTGGCTGAGTTGGGTTTTCCCGTACCCCAAGGAGATATAGTTTACTTTTTAGCAGCAGCCTGTGACGCAGCCGAAAAATTAGGTTATCCCGTAGCTGTCAAGCCTGTATCGGGACACAAAGGCATTGGCGTAACTGCCGATATTCAGGAAGAAGTAGAATTGGAATCTGCCTACCAAAGAGCGGTAGATGCCGTACCTGAAGGGGAAAAAGCAGCAATTATTGTCGAAAATAGCATTGCCGGTCATGATTATCGTTTACTGTGTGTTAATGGTCGTTTTGTAGCAGCGATTGAACGTCAACCAGCCTCAGTAGTTGGTAATGGTCGATCTTCGGTAAGAGAACTAATCGAACGAGAGAATCGTTCTCCCCAACGTAGCGACACTCCTACTTCCCCTATGGGTAAAATTCAAATGGATGAGTCAATGCACCTGTATTTAGCAGAACAGGGACTAAATTTAGATAGCGTAATTGAAAGCGATCGCACTGTCTATTTACGCAAGGTTGCTAATCTTTCTTCTGGTGGCTTTAGTATCGATGCCACTAATAGAGTACATCCTGATAATATTATCTTGGCTCAGGATATTGCCCAACATTTCCGCCTTACCTGTATGGGAATTGATATTATTACTGCCGATGTTGCTCAATCGTGGAAACAAAGCAGTTTTGGCATCATTGAAATCAATGCTGCACCAGGGGTTTATATGCACCTCAACCCCGCCATTGGTGAACCAGTAGACGTTACCTCCCGTATCCTGGAAACCTTCTTTGATTCGGGGAAAGATGCTCGAATTCCGATTATCAGTTTTAACCGCATTACCCTACGACAGCTACAGAAATTGAGCGATCGCATTTTAACTTTTCATCCTGATTGGACAATTGGTGCAGTGTGTCGTGAAGGAATAATTGTTAACCGTTCAGAAAAGCAGCTTAACTCTAACTACAATACCAACGTGCGCAATCTGTTACGCAATCCTCGGTTAGATTTGCTAATTGCCGAATACGATCGAGAAGTGTTGGATAGAGAAGGAATGTTTTACTATGGTAGCAATATGGTAGTTTTAGACGATCCTGACGAAGTAGAAACCATGTTGGCACGAGATGTCTTTACTGACTCGACGGTAATTATTAAACAAGACCAACAAATTAGTATCAAACATCGAGGTTTATTAGAACAGTATGAATTAGAATCAGGAGAATTACTAGAGCAGGTCTATTTAAAAGAGATTGCGACAATCTTAGAATAAATCAGAGATAAGAGTAAAAACTCTAACAAATTGCGATCGCACGATAGATGGTAGCGGAAACTGCACCGTTATCACGCTTAGGAATACTTACAAACCAATTTAATCCAGCCTTGAGTCTTTGAACATCTTTGCCTAACTTAGTAGCAGCCTGTTCAACGGTAGGTGCTAGCCAAGAGTCCACATATTCAATAAAGCCCCGTAGTTCTTGGCTATCTAAACTATAAACATGATGGACAGTAAATGGTTGATTATCTACCCGTTCAAAACCAGCCTGAGTCAGCAATGTACCCAGACCCCTTCCGTATAGAACCTATTTGGGATCTATCTAACCAGCAGCTAATCTTTTGAGCATCAGTCTGACAAAACAAAGGTTAATCTCGGTGGTGGCATTCTCAAGAGTTCTTTCAAAATTCTTGACTAAACTTTTGCACCTTTGCATCCAGGAATTGGTTCTTTCTATAACCCACCTAGCTTTAACTGGTACAAATCCTGTTTTTCCTTCCTTTTTCTTTTGTGCTTTCGACGGTTTGGGCGAGAGCAAAAATTTGCTCTTGGTCATGATCTGAGGCTAAATTTTGGTCAACTCCTGGATTAATTTTTCTGGGTGGTATCCATTGTCAAGTAGAATGGTTATCCTAGGAATGTTGACAGGCTTCGATTTGAAGTAATCAATGTTATCTGACAACATTTCAATTAAACCCAGATCATCTGACACTGAAGCTTTGGTGCAGTGAGTCAAGAAAGGAAAACCCCAAGTATCTACCGCTAAATGCCTCTTAATTCCGTTCGTAGATTTGTAAAAACAAAACCCCTTAGACTCTACACTGGCGTTACAAGTATTTTTTACCAACTCCTTCGGAGTTAAGTAGCAGCCGCGTGGAGTTCGCGCAGATAACAGATAGCAATTAAGTAACTCCGAAGTTGGTCTAAAGCGCAGAGCCTGAAAGGCTCAGATCGTCGTTGAAGACGACTGGCAACGCTTGCGCGTTGCGCTCTTTAAAGACGAAAAAAAATAAAACACATTTCTTTGTTTCAATCCTCTTGTTTTAACGAGAGGTAAAATTGCTACTTGCTACTTGCTACTTGCTACTTGTGAACGCTTGTGAATCGATTATGATTAAGGTTGTCCATTTGGTTTTTTTTTATTTGTTGACGGACTTGACCATGTAATACATCCCTGATATCTTCGATTACTCCTTGTCCTCGCCACTGTTTGTAATGCCAAAATACTGTTGAGTAAGGTGGTAAATCTTTCGGTAAATCACACCAGTTACAGCCGTTCTTGAGTTGATACAAAACCCCATCCAAGATTTCTCTTTTGCTCCATGTTGGAGGCTTGGTTCTTTTCTTCTTAGGCAATAGGGGTTCAACAATTTCCCCCTCTTTATCGGTCAAACTGCTTGAATAAGGCATTTTGACCTGATTATACCTCTTTTACCAAGATCCCAAATGGCTTCTATAAGAGTATAGCTACAATATTTGTTTTACTAACTAATTTATTGCCCTAAATTCAAAGCTTTTCACTGATTAATATTAGTAAACATGAGTAAGCCTGATTCACATCAGACGTACGATATAAACAGATAAATTACTACCTACTACTTAAGCTTCATAGATTAACTAATGCGTAAGTCCTATCGTCGATTTTGTATTTCAAATAATACAGAGTTAAGATAGTATTTTTCAGAACGAAAATGAAGTTCTTACGCAAACTGCTGATTTTAATTACTTTGATTGAGTTGGCTTGTGGATCTACTAAAATGACACCAGTTTCTAATGCAGAACTTTCGCCATTAATTAAAAACAATAAGCAACTATCAGAAAATGCTTTTAAAACTCAAAACAGTAATGCTCAAGTAGAAGGTCAAGGGACTGTAATTAAGATTCTTGCAGATGATCTAGATGGTAGTAGACACCAAAGATTTATTATTAAGCTAAGTTCTGGTAAAACTTTATTAATTGCTCACAACATCGACATTGCTCCAAGAATTAATTCACTTCAAAAAGGTGATTTGGTTATATTTAAGGGTGAATATGAATGGAATGCTCAGGGTGGTGTAATACATTGGACACATCACGATCCTGCGGGAAATCATCCTGGGGGATGGATTAAATACAATGGTAAAAGATATGAATAGCGATATTTATTATCTAAAAACTACAGTAGGGACGCATTTATTATACGTCCCTACGAAGATTAAGCAAAAAATTAATTAAAGCCTTATTATTTAGTAAGCAAGAGTTTCTAGAGTTTCTTCTAGATAGCGTCGTACTTGAATATCCAAGTTCTCTTCGATGCTCACATTTCTTTCTTGCTTCCAGCTTTGAAAACCAGAGCTTTCGGCGATCGCCCGTTGAAGATTGTTCCAGATTTCTCGATCTTGATTGCTGCCGTTTTGTACTGCTATATTTGAATCTACCATGGGGAAAGATATTATATTTCTTACTCTATAATTATAAGCGTACCTCAACCGTAAAAAGAGTTTGTAGTTGGAAATACATAATTGAAAATTTTAAAAAACACCTTCAAAGAACACTCAGGCATTATCTGTAGTTTCGAGTGCAGGTTCTAAAAACCAAAGTATTTTATTTACCTTAATTCCAGGTGTGGTAAAGCTTTCATTTATTTTTTCTAGAGGATATGGTTCAATCTCAGCTAGTTTTGATTCTTTGGTAAGTAAAACCAGCAAGACGCTTAAAGGTACTTGTAAAAACAAGTTACTCGCCAAAAAAGCGACAATGGCGATCGCCAAGCCTAATATATGCCATTGGGGTAAAAAGTTAACAACACCAACAGCTAATGGAGATAAGCGATAGAGCAGCAACAATGTTACGATCATAATTCCTGCTGCCACCATGCTAAAAATTTTTTGCTTGGCGGTTCTAAACAAGGTCAGTATTTGCCTTTGCTTCTCACTTAAGCATTCAGATTTTAAAGATACAAATAAAATGCTAAAAATGTTAAACGGGCGAGTTAGCTGCATCAACAGCACAGGAAAAACGCTGCTGCCAATCAACAATGCTAGTTCCAATATGTAATTAAAACGATTGCCCAGCGACAAGCCAATCCAAGCTACTTCTAATAAAACAGGAAAAAGAACAATTCCCGATAGATGAATCCAGACAAAGGGTTCTGAACGTAAACATTTGACGTTTAACATTTAATCATAATTAGCGATCGCCAACTTTAAAGTTTTATTTGAGAGTTCAGGGTTTTTTTCATCACAGTTTCTTTTAGTTCATGAAATCTTTTTGTTTCCTTAAAGATTGGATAAAGTCAATTCAATTTAAAACATAGGAAAGGCATCAACAGGTAATCTTGTTATTAGCGGTTATTTAAACCGTATGTATACTTAATTCTTTAAAAGTGTCCGTTCTAATATTACTACTATTGGCTTAAATGCGGCGATCGCTAACAAAAAAACAATTATTACTTAATTATTGTGGAATCTATATTAATTCTGGCAACATTGGTAATGTTATCAATATTAGTGGAAATGCAAATATAATTTGTATCACCTTTTAATATTCAGCCAACAAAAAGGACAAGAAACCAGAAGAATTTATCTTCAATCTCTTATCCTGTCTATATACAAATAATTAAGTTAGTAGTTGATGGCTAAAAGCCGACAGCTATTTGCTTCACAATTTAGTTGTAAACTTTTCCTCCACCCCAAAGGATGCCACGAACTTCAGGCTGGATTAAAATGTGTCCTGCAACAGCCTCTAAATCTTCATCAGTCAAATTACGCATCAAAGGATAAAGATCCGAGCGGGTAGTGTTAGGATGAAATTCATAGATTTCTTTTTCCCCGTCATAAGTAGTGGGGTTTTTAAGGTAATCCACAATTCCTTCTAAGTTGTCTCTAGCAGGATAAGCACCAGCCAACGCAGTCAAACCTAAGTTAACGTTAGGATTAGTTTTAGTTACACCATTTTTATGGCAATAAGAACAAGTATCGACAAACACTTTCTGCCCTTGTTTTACTTGCTTTAGACTTAGAACAGTTTTCTCACCCTGATCGTTTAGGGGAACAGTACGAATATTTTCATCTAATTCGAGCGCGTTTACGCTACCGATATTAAATTGAATTGCCAAAAATAAGGCAGCTACAGCAGCAAATAATAATCGCTTCAACATTGTTTTCCTCAAAAGTTTTAATTTGATAGTGATGCTATTTGTAATGCACCAATATACATAATCTTCAGTTATTTATCTTGACAGAATACCTGGTTTTTAATAAAAACAGTAAACAATCTTATCGCTATAAGTGCAGATAGAACCTATCAAAGCTAAGTTTAGTTATTTTTATTTAGCTTCTGAGTTAGTTTTAGCAGCCAGAATTTCCATGATAATTGTCTTAGCATCTTCTAGTGCTAGACAGGTGCGTTCGTTTTTATAATTGATTTTAAAGCGATCGCAAAGCTCAAACACTTTTTGTTCTTTTATTTGGTATTCTGCTGCAATATCAGCAATTGACAGTTCTGCAAAGCCCATAAGCACGGTCTATATAAATCTCGTCAACAAAGACGAAATGATTAATAAATTGTCAGGATTCAGTAGTTATGTATTATACTAGGATTTCTGTCAAGACAGACTAAGTAGAAATACTTAGCAAATCTTGATTCCTAGAGTGATGATGATAAATCATTGGACGTGAAATATACTGCTTATGCAGCAGCACATCTGCCCACTAAATATCATCCCATTTAATAGACCTAATTGCTGCAAAAATTTGTGGCTAAGTGTAGGGTGTAGGTTTTATGGCTGGATAGATAGTAGAGAGCGCAAATCCACCACTTGACCAATAACAGCGATCGCGGGAGCTTGAAAATCTGCTGCTGCAATTTGCTCGACAATTGTTTTAAGAGTACCTATAAGCTGAGTTTGGTCTGGTCTTGTTCCCCAACGAATGAGGGCAATAGAAGTATCCAAAGTCATTCCTCCTGCTAGCAGTTGAGGAATAATCTGCGGTAGATTATGCACGCCCATATAAATTACTATAGTTTCCGAGCCTTGGGCGATCGCTTGCCAGTTTACTCCAGGGCGATATTTCTCGGTTGTCTCATGTCCAGTCACAAAAGTGACCGCAGAATTATATTGACGATGGGTAACGGGAATCCCTGCATAGGCAGGTGCAGCAATACCTGAAGTGATTCCTGGAACAACTTCGACTTTTATTCCTGCTTTGATTAAATCTGCCATTTCTTCTCCACCCCTGCCAAAAACAAAAGGATCTCCTCCTTTTAAACGTACTACTACAGCACTTTTTTCAGCCTTGAGCTTTAATAATTCTGTAGTTTGAGCCTGGGGCAAAGAGTGACGACCTCGGCGTTTTCCTGCATCGATCTTTTCTGCTTGGGGATTAATAATAGCCAATATTTCTGGGCTTACCAAAGCATCATAAATTACCACATCAGCGTGTTCTAACAGGGTTTTACCTTTAACCGTCAATAAGCCAGGATCGCCTGGACCTGCACCAACTAAATAAACTTTGCCGACATATTTAGCTTGTTTCATTCTATTTACATCTCCTCAAAAATCAATTGCGCCAAAGCCTCACAAGCTCCCAAAGGCTGTCCCAAAATCAACTCAACTTGAGGATTTTCTGCTTGTAATGCCTCAACCTCCAGGGCGATCGCCTCCGAGATTTTGCCTGGAAAAAGAAAATAAGGCAGGATGGCAATTTTTTGATAGCCAGCAGCAATTTGCGTCGTTACCTGTTCCCTAAGACTAGGGCTAATTGACCAATAGGCGATTGCTGCATTTACCTTGACGCTTAAATTTTGAAAGTATCTAGTTGCTGTAGATAAAGAACTTCCATGTGCCACCAAAATGCCTGTTTCTCCTGAAAGTTGAGAAAATTTACGAGATATTAGGGGTATCATTCCCGAATATTTACCTAAATATGGCAATAATTCTATAGTTAAATGATTATTAATTTGTTCTGCGGCTAAAGCAATCTCATCAGGGATATCTTTGGTTACATGGATACCAGGAGCAAGAAATAGAGGCAATATCTTAATTTTCCTGTAACCTTTTTGAGTGGCTGCCTGAGCAAAATTAACTAAACTTTCATTTAAAGAAAGCGGTGCTAATTCCAAAGCAGCAACTTCAACCAAAGGATTGATCGGTAAATTTTTAATTGTGGTTATTTCTGGCTCAGAACAAGTTAAATTGGTTTTTAAGTAATTTTGCTGAGTTAATATATTTCTAGATCTAAATTTTATAGTTAACAGCCTACATAAATCTGATGCAGCAGATTGAGTTCTGCGACTTCGACTACCATGAAAAACTAATAGATAAGCAAAGGATAAAATCAAAGAAATTTCCGAAAGCGTGGATAAGTTAGTTGTAAAACATACATAAGATTATCTGCAAGATTATAGCGATTGAGACAGTTTATTCTGTAGCCCATGATATATCTTAGATGAAGTATTAATATAAACACTAGAAGTACTGTCTAACACAACTAAAAAAAATCAGAGTATCACCATAACCATAAAATTTCCTGACTTAATATGTTGAGTAATAACTCTAAAGACCAAAATATCAATAATTCTCCTGCATCAGCAGGTTCTTCGAGAGACTCCCTAGACGTAAATTTTAGCGAGTATCTACTTAAAGTTAAAAGACGTTGGAAACCTGCCTTGGCGATATTTCTCTTAACTTTAGGAGTCACGGGAGGTCTGAGCTTATTACAGCAGAGAACATATCAAGCAGAAGGCAAATTGCTGTTCAAACAAAAAACCGCAGCCAAGTATGTAGGAATTGGGCAACAGGCAGACGAACTACAACCTCTATTAAATAGCCAAAGTCCTTTAAGTACCCAAATTGAGGTTTTAACTTCTGAACCAGTAATTCAACAGGTAATTGATCGGCAAAAGCTAACCGATGACAAAGGAGAACCTTTAAAACCTGAGGATTTTAGAAAAAAACTGGCTACAGAATTAGTTGGCGGGACTGATGTAGTTCAAATAAAATACAAGAGTCCCAATCCAAAAGTAGCTTCTGAAGTAGTAAATTCCTTAATGGATGTCTATGTTCAGGAGCAGATTAGAAGCAATCAGTCTCAGCCTGAAGCAGCCAAAGGCTTTATCGAAAAAGAGCTACCAAGTATCGAAACCAAGGTAGAGCAAGCGGAGTCTAATATCTCTAAATTTAGAACAGAAAATAGTATTGTTGACATTGGTGAAGAAAAGAAAGATTTAGTTGCTAACCTGGGAGCATTGAACCAGCAAATAACAACCACTGGCTCTGAACTACAAGGTACTCAGGCTCAAACTTCTGCGCTACAAAGTCAGATCGGCTTAGATATGAATCAGGCTATTGCTGCTAATCAATTAGGAGCTTCTCCTGAAGTTCAAAGTATTATAGAGCAGTTAGGTGCAACCGAATCAGAGCTATCTAAACAGCGTCAAAGATTTAAGGATGACCATCCTACTATAGTCAGTCTTCTAGAAAAGAAAAATGACTTAACACAGCAGCTAAAAGGATTAATTGCTAGTTCTGTCGGACAGGGAGTCAATGTATCTGAAGGTTTATTAAACAGTAAAGACGGAACTAAAGAGAACCAGCTAGAGAGATTTATTAGCTTAAAAATTGACGAATTAAGCTTGCAAAGACAGGTTTCTTCTCTGTATGAATCCCAGCAGAAATATTTGCAGCGAGCTAAAGAACTACCGCGACTAGAAAAGCAAGAGCAAGAATTAGTTCGTAATTCAGAAGCTGCGGGCAAAACATATAAGACCCTATTAGATAGCCTACAGCAAGCGCAAATAGCAGGAAATCAACAAAGTGGTAATACTGATATTGTAGAATATGCCTCTGTTCCAGATAAAGGTAGCTCTGGCAGGGTAGTGTTGATGGGGCTAGGGATAGTTTTGGGCGCGTTTTTGGCGAATTTATCGGTTATTTTGCTGGAAATGCAGGATCGTTCCCTTCAGACTCTAGCAGAAGTTAAAAAGAGATTTGCCTATAACGTTATTGGTATTACTCCCTTAGAGCCACCTAGCTATCAGGGTAGAATTATTACCAGGGAAGAACCAGATTCTTTTACCAGCGAAATTTATCGCATGATTCAGGCAAATCTTAAATTCTTGACTAGCGATAAGCCTCCCAAAGTAATCTTGATTACCAGCTCTGTTCCTGAAGAAGGAAAATCAACAGTAACAGCTAACTTAGGAGCAGCGATCGCCCAACTGGGTCGTAATGTCTTATTAGTAGACGGAGATCTGCGCCGTTCTTCTCAACATTATTTATGGGATGTAGACAATAACCAAGGCTTGAAAGACATTGTGACCAACAATGTCACTCCTATATCGATTCTTAAAAAGCCAATGCCAAATCTAAGCTTGTTAACCAGTGGTATGGTTAACTCTAATCCTTTGGCTATACTTGACTCTCCTGCCTTAAGTGACTTTGTGGGTCGCTCCCGCCGAGAATATGACCTGATTCTCATCGATGCACCTCCTTTGCCTGTTACGGCAGATGTACTTACCCTTAGTAAGCTAGTAGATGGAATCGTTTTTGTAACTAGACCAGGAATTGTTGAACAAGAAAGCGCGGAGCTTGCTCAAGAGGCTTTGGCTACTACAGGACAAAAGGTATTGGGAATGGTCGTTAATGGAGTCAAGCCAAACGACTTTGATCGCTATTCTTATCATGGTCGTTATGCTAAAAGTTACTACGATAAAGGAACTTTGGGCAATCAGATTCCTAAATACAGCGGTCCAAAAGCAAAAGTATCTGACATTTCTGAAAACAATAATTCCCACAAAGGTAGGGTCAGCAAAACCAAAATTTAATCTACTAGGTTTTTATGATGATCTGTATAAGTTGCCAAGACAAAAAATTGTGTTGTTAAAGCACAATTTTTTGCCTTGGCTTTACTTTTATATTATCTCTACTCTAGGAGTGCGTAAATTCTTACGCTAATTAGCCAATTTGAACGCATTATTTTTGAGCTATCAATTGCTTCCTGACTTTTTGCGGATATTCTGTTGCAATTACGTCGACATTTGGCATTTCTTGATAACAGGAAGGACAAAACCAATACATTCTTGTCTGATTTAAATGTTTAATCAAGCGATCTCGGCAGCACAAACATTGATTCATCTTAGTTCCCCTACTTTTTTATTAATCATGTTTTTTTGGGTAATTTATTTCAGCTTTTATTCAAAAATAAGAGTATTAATTGGATTGAGAGGCAGAGTAAAAACATAATAAATAATGCCTGCGCCCAGAAGTGCTATGGTCAAGCTAAAAACTAATACCCAGCGATCGGGCGGGTTCGTATGTATCTTCATCTATATCATGACGTACAGCAAAATAATGATAAGTTGAGAGCAGTACTGTTGAGAGTCCTACCAAAGAAAAGATTAATCCTAACTTCCAGCCATTACCAGGAGTAGTAGTTATCGGTGGTCTAAAAAAGCGCAAACGTACGATGACGACACCAAAACCCATCAAAGAGATTGCTGTCCGCATCCATGCTAGATAAGTCGCTCGTTTGCTAAATGATCTCTAATACGGGAAGAATTTCTCCGTTTCAATTGAGCTAAATTTTCTGGGTTTTTTTCTGTTTTGATATTCATAGGTTTGCTACATTTCACCTTTGACATCCAAAAGCCAAGTTAAACCACTAACTGACGGTTGCTGGTTGGGGAGAGTGAAAGTTTGGTTCATATTGCTCAAAAGATTTGACCTGAAGCGATTGAAGATAAACTTTTTGTTCTGCTTGTAAGTTAAGCCGAGCAAATTTTTCTCGATTCAAATGAACGGTAACTAAAGAATTATCAAGTAGAATTAACTCTAATTGGATTTCCCAGCCCAAATGAACAATTCGTTGAACTTTTGCAGGAACAGTATTTTTTTGAGGCGTTGACCAGACTTCAAAATCATGAGGGCGAATGAAAAAGCGTGAGTTAGAGCCAGACTGATAAGTATTACTTAAAATCGGACTAGTGGGAGTCAAAACGTTAACTTCACCCACAAAGCCCATCACAAAAGGATTGATTGGATGCTCGTATACTTCTGCTGGGGTGCCAATTTGTTCGATTCTACCTTGGTTCATAACCACAATTTTGTCGGCTACAGCCATTGCTTCTTCGCGATCGTGAGTGACAAAAATACTGGTAAGATGTACCTCATCATGGAGACGGCGCAACCAGTTACGTAATTCTTGTCTAACTTTGGCATCTAATGCCCCAAAAGGTTCGTCGAGGAGTAACACTTCTGGCTGGACTGCTAAAGCACGGGCAAGTGCCACACGCTGTCTTTGCCCACCAGAAAGCTGACTGGGATAGCGATCGCCAAAACCTTGAAGCTGGATTAGTTCTAATAGTTCGTTGACTCTCTGTTTAATAACTTTACGAGGTTTTTTACGGATATCTAGCCCAAAAGAAATATTTTGTCTGACTGTTAGATGTTTAAATAAAGCATAGTGTTGAAAGACAAAACCGATATTGCGCTTTCTAATATCAAGATGAGTGGTATCGCGATCGCCAATCTGAACCTTACCGCGATCGGGAGTTTCCAAACCAGCGATCGTTCGGAGTAAAGTAGATTTGCCCGAACCTGAAGGACCGAGTAAAGCGACTAAGATTCCAGGTTCAACGTTTAAATCGATGTTATTTAAAGCTTGAAAGTTACCAAATTTCTTGGATACCTGAGAGATTGTAATGCTCATGAGACGTTGTTGATTTAAGGTCTAAATTGATAGTTAGATTATTCGTAGCTGTTAGCTATTAGCTATTAGCTTTTTAATGATGGGTTTTTGTTTCGAGTATTTCTTTGAAAATCAAAGTTAATACGCCGAGTGAAGCCAAAATAGCTGCTGCACCAAAAGCAGATTCTGCCTGATAGTTTTTATAAGCCTGTTCGACAAAAATCGATAAAGTAGCTGTTTTACCCAAAATACTGCCAGATACTACCGATACCGCCCCAAATTCACCCATGGCTCTAGCGTTGGTCAGTAAAATACCATAAAGCAAGCCCCAGCGAATATTAGGTAGAGTAACGCGGGAAAAAACCTGCCAATCACTCGCACCCAAAGTACGGGCAGCAGTTTCTTGTTCTTCGCCGATTTCTTCTAAAATAGGAATGACTTCGCGGGCAACAAAAGGTAAAGTAACAAAGGCAGTCGCCAAAACAATTCCTGGGATAGCAAACAAAATCTTAATGTTTGAGCTTTCCAGTAAATTGCCCAGCCAGCCATTTTTGCCATAAAGCAGAACGATAGTTAAGCCTGCGACAACGGGAGAAATTGAGAAGGGAAGGTCGATAATACTGAGTAATAAAGTACGACCGCGAAACTGATTGCGACCGATTACCCAAGCAGCACAAAGACCAAAGAGCGTATTAATGGGAACGGCGATCGCGGTAACAATTAAAGTTAAAATCGTAGCTTGCCAAAAGTCTCGTTGATTGACCGAGGTTAAAAAGACATTGATGCCCTGATGAAAAGCTTCATAGAAGATGGCGATCGCTGGTATTAGTAACAATAGCGATAGATAGATTAAGGCGATCGGTAAAAGTACTGCTGATAATTTAGGTTTAGCGAGCATAGCGACGACTCCACTGCTGTAAAAGATTGATGAGCAACAAGAGTATTAAAGAAACCAACAGCAGCACTGTACCAATTACCGTAGCCCCAACGTAATCATACTGTTCTAATTTTTGGAACACTAGAACAGGCGCAATTAAATCTTTAAAAGGAATGCTCGATGCCACCATAACTACCGAACCGTATTCTCCTACCGCCCGCGAAAAACCTAAAGCCACCCCTGTTAAAATTGGGGGAATTAATGGCGGTAATATAACTCGCCAAAAGGTTTGAGAGTCCGACGCACCTAAAGACCAAGCTGCCTGTTCGATTTCTGGTTCGAGTTCGAGTAAGACTGGCTGTAAAGTGCGGACAATAAAAGGTAAAGAAATAAACAGCATTGCCACAAACACCCCCAGTCTAGTGAAAGCAATTTTGATGCCGAAGGGTGCAAAGAATTGTCCAATCCAGCCATGATTGCTATAGATAGTCGCTAGAACTAAACCAGCTACAGAAGTAGGTAAGGCAAAGGGAATATCGATCGCGCCATCGACAATTTTTTTGCCAGGAAATTGATAGCGGACTAAAATCCAAGCAACCAGAGTTCCCATAATGCCGTTAATTATCCCCGCAGCTAATGCCGTGACAAAGGTTACTTCATAAGCAGACAGGGCGACAGGATCGGTGGCAGTTTGCCAAAATTCAACCGTGCCAATACTTAGAGACTTGGTAATTAAAGCTGCTAAGGGCAAGATTAGAATTAAGCTCAAATAGCCGACGGTCATTACCCAAGGAAGCGAGATTTTCTTGGAGTTGATTTGCTTATGGTGGCGCGTTAATAACTGGTTGAATTGAAGACTATTCATAATTATGTACCTACGCAACTATCAAGATAAAATTGGCAAACATTTTTCGACTCCCAGTTCCTCCCAGCAATTAATTGTCAAAAACAAATCGTCAAATGTTCCTAAAACTTCTACCAAATACCAGTCAAAGCGATCGCTATTGATTCCTGGTAACTTGGAAATAATTTGTAAATCTACCATTGTGACCTGAGCTATATTCCATAGCATCAACTCAGAAAAATTATGCTTGGGAATTTTAAGAGCCAATTTGACCCTCAAAGAGTCAAGATTTTCACAGTATTGTTGTAGATTCGATTTTTGGTTTTTCATAATTGCACCTGAATATTTTTGCTAAGTAGAATTAATTGATGCTTAAAACTATTTTTGATTGATTTTGGTCATCATTTTGTCGAACTCTGCACCATCATCAAAAAATTGCCCCTGGATTTTGTCCCAACCACCTAAATCCTTGACGGTAAATAGTTTGTTGATTGCGGGATATTGTTTGGTAAATTCTTTGTTGACAGTTGTTTCGATCGGACGAAAGCCAGCTTGAGCGAATTCTTGTTGTGCTTCAGGAGTAAAAAGAAATTCAGTAAAAGCCTCAGCAACTTCTCTTGTACCGTGCTTATCCACATTGGCATCGACTACCGCTACTGGACTATCAATTGAAATGTTGTAATCGGTAGGAATAATGTAAGGCAATGTTTCGCCTTTTTGTTTAGCTAGTAAGACTTCGTTTTCGTAATTAATTAAGACATTACCCTGTCCCTGTTGATAGAAAACATCACTCGATTCGCGGGCATCTTCAGGTAATACAGGAGCGTTGGCAAATATTTTTTCGGTAAAGGCTTCTGCTTTTTGCTGGCTTCCCCCAGCCTGGGTTATAGAACCCCAGAGAGCCAGATAATTCCATCTCGCACCACCAGAGGTTTTTGGATTAGCGGTAATTACTTCAATCCCTTTATTTGCTAAATCAGACCATTTAGATACCTTGACGCTATCATCTCGCTTGACTATTGCTACTACGGATTTATGGGCGATCGATTCATTAGGTAGTTCTTGTTCCCAGTTTGGTTTGATTAATCCTGCTTCTTCAATCTTTTTGGTATCTAAAGCTAATGCCAAGGCTACAACATCTGCTTCCAAACCATCAATTACAGCGCGAGTTTGCGAACCAGAACCGCCATAACTTTGCTCGAACACTACATCTTGACCAGTTTTGGCTTTCCACTGTTGGGTAAATTTAGGAATTATTTTTTCATAAGCACTTTGAGTAACTGCGTAGGAAACTAAAGTCAGCTTAGCTTCTTCTGGCTCTTGTGCTTGAGCTTGGCTACCATTACTAGCTTCACGGGAAGAAGAACAACTAGCGATCGCACCGCTAGCGATCAGCTCTGCTAACATCCAACCGATAAATCGCTTGCTTTTAATCATAAATTTACGACTTGATTTATTTGAGTTTTAATTTTAGTTGAATTTTAAATGAATTACAATACATTTAAAAAACATTTTCATTCTATATAGATCAAAAATAGATCAAAAAAAGCGTAGCCGAGCGATCGCCTTCAGTAAAGTGTTCATAAGTAGTTGGACAAAATTAAATTCAACGTTGAGCGAGGAAGCCCGCGTCGCCTTCAGGCGCAAGGGCAAGTCTCGCTGTTGATGATCGCTTGCTTCAGGTCAGAGGTCAGTTACTTTTTACTTCTTACTTCTTACTTCATTAACAATTAGCTGTAGTTATTTCTGTCCATGTACTTACCGAGTTGCATTCAAACCTGTAATTTTTTCTTTGCGTCTTTTTCGAGACCCCGCGTCGCCGTCAGGCGCAAGGGAATGCTCGAATTGCGTCTTTGCGCGAGATAATCTTGTCTCTTTGAAAGCGACTTGGTATCAGCAAGATTTAGCAGCAGGGTTAATCTCAGTTGGTCTTGCCTCAAAACATTTGATTCCCCCTCCTGGGGATGAGCATTTTTTATTAATCAAAACTACGGTAATATCAGCAAAAGGACTGGAAATAGGCTTAACACCTGTTATTTGCTGCCAAAATTACGCTAATAACAAAAGCAATGTTCCAGATATTTGACTAACGCAATTTTTTATAGCGAGAGGAGAACAAACAAAAATGGCTTACGAATTACCATCTCTTCCTTACGATTACAAGGCTTTAGAACCATCTATTTCTCAAGACACCTTAGAATTCCATCACGACAAGCATCACGCTGCCTACGTTAGTAAATATAATGACGCAGTAAAAGGAACAGAATTAGATAGCCAATCTATTGAAGAGGTCATCAAAGCGATCGCCCAAGATGCTAACAAAGCTGGACTATTTAATAATGCTGCCCAAGCTTGGAATCATACTTTTTATTGGCAATGTATGAAACCCGATGGCGGTGGTACTCCTACAGGAGAATTAGCTCAGAAAATTGAGGCTGACTTTGGTAGTTTTGACAAATTTGTCGAAGCTTTTAAAAACGCAGGTGCAACTCAGTTTGGCAGTGGTTGGGCGTGGCTAGTTTTAGACGGCGATACACTCAAAGTTACTAAAACTCTGAATGCTGATAATCCCTTAACCAGCGAACAAGTTCCTCTACTAACTATGGATGTTTGGGAACACGCCTACTATCTCGATTATCAAAATAAACGTCCTGCTTATATCGATGATTTTCTCGGAAAATTAGTCAATTGGGATTTTGTGGCTCAAAATTTGGCTGCTGTTTAAGTAGAAATTAAAACAAGAGCGGATATTTCAGACATTTAACTCTATATCCGCTCATTTGATTCATATTTAACAAATAAGTATCATGACTAAATTCAAAAACTCTCAAACCCGTGGTATTCCTCAATGGCAATCAAACAAAATGAAGCGCATAATTATTAATAGATGGCACGAAGTTTGGGAAATTGTTGAAGCGAGAAACAAAACCAGTAAAACTTAGACGAGTCGCTAATTCGAGCGTGTAAATAGTTTACCTATCAACAATCATTTGATTCGATACTGTCAATTTTGTTTTTTGAACAACCATAATGAAGCCTAATTATCCTCATATTATTCTCTCTTTTGCTTATCGTGGCTGCAAAGTAGAAATAGACCGTGACGAATTAGATGGACACTGTATCTATGCAGCATGGGTCAATCATGAACAAGGCTGTGCTGTAGCTGTACCTTTTGCTATGAGCAGCATAGATGCTATTCGTAAAGCTAAACTTTGGATCGATCAAAGATGTAGATCGATTTAATTGGTATTTTTACCAGTAAAATATTAGGCAGAATTAAATTTAAAAGCTGACGCAGGTTTGTAGAATGGCTATGAAATGCTAATCTGGCTGTAAGTTCAACGTTTCTCAGCACAGAATATTTTGCCAATATGACTTTACAACTGCGAGTTTATGTTCCAGAACACCCTTTGATTAAACATTGGCTGGCGGTTGCACGAGACGCTAATACGCCTTCTGTGCTGTTCAAAAGTGCAATGACGGAATTAGGACGATGGTTGACCTATGAAGCGACTAGGAATTGGCTGCCTACTTTAGATACAGTAGTCCAAACCCCCTTAAAAGAATGCTCTGCCACATTTATTAACCCTGAGATGCCCGTGGGAATAGTACCAATTCTACGAGCAGGTTTGGTATTGTTAGATGGAGTGCAACAAATTCTGCCTTTGGCAGGGATTTATCATTTAGGTTTGGTGCGCAATGAATCAACTCTCGAACCTGAGTGTTATTTAAACAAATTACCCGATCGCTTTAACCCCCAAGCAAGAATCGTCATTCTTGAACCGATGCTAGCCACGGGAGGATCGATTATGATGGCAATGAAGGAGATTGTTAGTCGAGGTGTCGAACCTGAGTTTATTCGGATTGTCTCCGTGGTTGCTGCTCCTCCTGCTCTTAGACAGTTGAGCGAAAATTATCCTGGACTAGAAATTTACACGGCTACTATCGATGAAGGATTAAACAGCAAAGGATATATAGTTCCTGGTCTAGGGGATGCAGGCGATCGCGCTTTTGGCACTTAAATTACCAAACTTCAAATAAACAGTATTAAGTAGTTTGATTACTATGAGTCAGCAGAATGGTTTTGGCAGTGGATTTATTTTCGGTTCAATTATTGGCGGTGTTGTTGGCGGACTGCTGGGGACAGCACTGGCAAATCGCAGCGAGAAACAAATTGTAGAACAAGATAAGACAATTTTACGCAGTGGTAAAGCAACATCTTTTGATAGTGAAGAGAGTATTGAACTAGCTCGTCATGGTTTAGAAGACAAAATTGCTCAATTGAATTTGGCAATTGATGATGTTAGACAACAGTTGGGGTCAGTACAGTCTAATTCTTTAGAACAAGAATAACGGGCTGAAGTACATGGACAGAAGCAACTACAGCTAATTATTACTGACCTCTGACCTCTGACCTCTGACTTTGAGCATCAACGTTAAATTCAATTTTGTTCAACTATTTATTTAGGGCATAAACATCCTGAGCTTTTCCCAGAGCAAAGTAAAGAGAATGACGGAGGTTTTTACCTGCTTGGGTCACAAAAACGACCAAGGCAACTAAGGCAAGAACAGCAGCTAGGGCAAAGATGCCTTGATAACCTCCCAAGATAAAAGATAAGGAACCAAGAGTAAAGCCACCTAGAGCAATTCCTAAGTCAAATCCCCCCATACACAAGGCAAAAACCTGTCCTCTTTCTTGGGCATAGGAGCGATCGGCAATTAAAGCTAAAACCAAAGGAATCAGTATTCCTGCTCCTGCTCCTTCGGCGATCGCCGCAAATAGAAACATGACGGGAGTCCGTGCTAGGGTCAACAACACCATCGAAACAATATAGCAAACAAGCGCGCCACTGATAAATAAGCCTCGACCATAGCGATCGCTTGCTTGACCAATAAATAGTCGGACTGAAAATGAGGCGATCGCAGTTGCTGTATAGAATAATCCTACGTTAAAATCTAGCTGTAGCTCCTTGATATACAAAGGCAAAAAAGCAACTAAACTCCCAAAAACTAAACCTACCAGCAGTAAAATAATAGTTGGCACAATTAAACCAGGATCTTTGGTTAACTGCCAAAAACTTCGCCTACTGTTACTCAACTTTTGTAGAGATTCTGCTTCTGGTAGTGCTGATTCTTTAATTTGACTAGCCAATAAAAAAGCTAAAATACCGCAGATTATTGAGCTTACAAATACAACTTCGTAGCCCGTACCATCTCGAACAAATAGTTTGCCACTAGCCTGTAAAAATCCCCCCATAGCTGGTCCGACAGACATTCCAATCGGCACAACCAAATTCATATAGCCAATCAACGTTCCTCGATATTGCAGCGGTGCTAAATCTACTACCAAAGCACTATAGCCAATGGTAAAAGCGGCGATACTGATGCCGTGAAAAGCCCTAACTTCTGCTAAACCAACTATAGAATTAACCAGTAAATAACCTATCGGGGCTATGGCTGCTACTAGCGCACCGATTAAAATCACTAGTTTTCGGCTACGGCGATCTGCTACTTTTCCTAACCAAGTGCGAGAACTCAAAAGCCCAATCGCAAAACAACTCATTACTATTCCTACCTGTTGAGTAGTACCGCCCATTACTTGAATATAAGTTGGTAAAGTCGGCAACAATAAGGTAATGCCGATCCAGAATAGCAATCCTGCTGTAAATAGGTTAATCAGCTTTTGTTTTGTGGTTTTTTCGAGAACTTTCCAAGCTTTCACAAATTTTCTCAAAGATAAAGATTGCTGAAAAGAATCAGCTACAGGTATCTTAACGTTACTTAATAAAAGTTGTAAGGCAAAATGGAAGTAGACTTTTTGCAGTTTTCACATTGGAAGCGAGTGAAATAAATCGAGGTTTCCTCGGCTTTAGTCGAGTAATTAAGATCTCCGTCAAATGACGACTTCTCTTCTTTATTTTAAAATTTGAAGATTAATTCTGGCAACTGGGGCAAAAATGAGCAGATCTCCCTCCCAGCCTCGTCTTCTTAATAGAAGTGCCACAAACGCGACAGGGTTCAGCTTTTCTGCCATAAACTAAAGCTGCATCACCATAGTTACCACTGACTCCCAATAAGTTGAGAAAATCGCTAAAGGTAGTACCGCCTCGGTCGATAGAAGTTTGTAAAACCTCGGTGATTGAGTAGTGAAGACGTTTTATTTGTTTGGTCGTTAAGTCGGCTGCCACTGTGTCAGGTCGAATTCCGCTTTTGAATAAAGCTTCATCTGCATAGATATTACCGATACCCGCAACTATACTTTGATCCAAAAGAAAAGTTTTAATTAGACGGCGACGATTGTTTAATTTCTCGGTAAAGTACTCCAGAGAAAAGTCGTCAGAAAAAGGTTCGGGACCCAACTTCTGCAATCCTGTAATAACTGATGCAATTTCTAGATGAGGTGGCACATACCAAACTTTACCAAAGGTGCGAGTGTCAACAAAACGTAGCTCTTTATTTTGAGCAAACAACAGGCGAATACGAGTATGCTTTTGTAAGGCTGAGTCTTGCTGCACCCATAATAGCTGTCCTGTCATACGCAGATGTACCCCAAGCCATCCAGCAGGTTGGGCAGAGTTGTTTTCTAGCTGTGCCAAAAGGTACTTGCCCCTTCTTTGCCAGCTTGCGATCGCCATTCCTGTAATTCCCTGCCCAAATTCTTCGATCTCAGCAGGATAAGCCAAAGTTCTGGGTAATAGAACTTCGACTTCTTGAACCGGCTGTTTAACAGTTAATTTGTTTAAGCCTCGGCGAACGGTTTCTACTTCTGGCAGTTCTGGCAAAGTGCAAGCTGTTCCTTAATAAAAATGTATTCAAGAATAGTTTATCAGTCTGAGGAATATTGAGCTTAAATCGCGCTTTTGTTCTGGAGGGAGGTTACTTCTTCAGCAAAACTTTGCAAAGGAGTAAATTCAAATGGGCCTGCCACCGATCCCCAAATTAGCCGATCGGTTTCAGGATCTCGTCCTCTGTCATAGCTGATAAGTTTATTATTAGTAATCTCAAAGCTGTTATCTAAATAAGTTATTTTGCCCTCACGTTCAACAATACAGGCTTTGCCTGGCTTTATTTCACCTTGGAAACTGCTGCCAGTCCAGGTCACGTCCATATCACACCCTTCCATTTTCTCAATCAGATTGGCAGTTAATGTATTTAATAAATCTAGATTGCGTGACGCACCAAAAAATTTCTCTTGTTCTTTTACCTTATAGTTTTCTAGTTCAAGGCGATCGCCTACTACCTTCAATTTAATTACTCGTAAACGATAGGGTTGATTGAGCATAAAATCGTAGGCCTGTTCTAGAAATAAGCTAGTACCATCGAGTAAATCGTCTGGCAAAGGACGCATACAGACGCGGATATGAGCAAAAAATGGTGGATTGGCATAGGCTTGTGCTTGATTACTAAAGTCTGATGCCATCCAGCGGGCAAGAGTGGTTACATCTTGAGAATGAGTCATTGGTGTCTTGTTTGTACTTATCTAGAAGTTTTGAGCGAGCTATTTTTTCATATTTTACGCCTAATGTGAATTGACTTTTTCACTATCAGCTTATAAAAAGTCCAATATTTCTAGAGGAATAAAGGTTTTTTGAGAACCTGAACCTGACTCAAGCAAATTCAATTCTTCATCTAGATAATTAGAAATTAGCTGATTTCACTCATCAGGGTTAATGTTTACGGAAGGGGTCTGGGGAGGGTCGTCACGTCCCCAGCAGGCGAGCGACCCCCTAAAGGGTTCAGCAGTTTGCTTATGCCAGGGAACCTGTCCACCGCAACTGCTTCACCGCGTCGCCGTCAGGCGCAAGCGTCCGACACGAGGGCATCCCTAAACGGGAAGCCACGCGGACTTGGGAACGCGCGAGATTGGGGTCTGGGGGAAAGTTCCCCCAGTATTATATTTCGGTTTTTACAGACAAATTTTGGATGGGAATGGAAGAATCAGCTTTTTTTAATTCACATCAGACGTATTTTATAACCTTTAATTATTTCAATTGTTAATTATCTATATCCCCTCATGATCCCAGTCCAAATGCTGGACAAGCTATAAAAAAAACTTATGCTTGATATAAATTTATCTGTAGTAAAAGCCAAAAGTCAATAATTACTTAACTTGTGAATGATCCCCAAAAGTAAAATTGACTAACTGCATTTTTTGATACGAAAAAATCGTCAATTTAGATTTTTATTTGTTAAGGTATGTGAAGTGGTTAGATTACCTAAAAATTACTTTTCAAAGCCTCAGAATAATCAAGCAATTGGAGAAAAAACTCATATGCTACTGCCAACTTATTTCAAGCCACTAAACTGATCATAAATTGAACCTAGAATCAACAAATATTAGTACTTAATTCAAAAAGCTTTTTTGTACATACAAACACTTAATAACGACAAAAAACTTGAATTAAAGCTTTAAACATAGATGCAAATTGATTCTATGACTAACTAAAAACTAAAGCCCGATTCAAAAAAAAGCTTTGGTGTTTACCTACTTAATAATGAATTAACTTACTGAAATATAGATATCTAACTTGCCAAGTTAGTTAATATTGCTCAAAGTATATAGAGAGGATTTAAATAATGAATATCAAAGGAAAAACAGCTTTGATTACAGGTGCTTCTCGTGGCATTGGTAGAGCGATCGCCTTGGAATTTGCTCACCAAGGAATTAAGCATTTACTATTAGTAGCCAGGGATCGCCAAAAACTAGCAGATGTTGCTCAAGAAATAGAAGCAAAGGGCGTAAAAGTTACTACCTTATCTGTAGATTTATCTCAGTCATCTGCCATTAATATTGCGATCGCTCAAGCATGGCGCACCCATAGACCGATTCATTTACTAGTTAACTGTGCAGGAGTAGCTCATCAAGCACCTTTTTTGGAAACAAAATTACCTGAAGTTGAAGAAGAGATTACTACTAATTTGCTGGGGATGATGACCATCACTCGCCTGTTAGCAAAGCGTATGGCAAGACAAAAAGAAGGCACGATCGTTAATGTCTCAAGCCTGATGGGAAAAGTAGCAGCCCCCACTATGTCAACTTATTCAGCAACTAAGTTTGCAATTGTTGGTTTTACTCAAGCTTTGCGAAGTGAATTGGCTGGTCATAATATCCAGGTTGTCGCCCTTTTGCCAACCCTAACTGATACTGATATGGCGCGAGGTCTTAAGCTATTTCGTTGGGTCATGCCCATGACACCCGAAAAGGTAGCTCAAGCTTTGGTTTCAGGACTGTATCATAATTCAGGTGAGATCCTAGTAGGATGGCAAAGCTATCTTGCAACCTGGTGTCAACGTATCTTTCCGCAATTGTTTCAGTGGCTTATGATGTTATCTGCACCAAGTATCTAAATATTTGCGACTTTCAGTGATTGGGCAAAGGGTAAAAAGAAGATCCAGATTAAAATGCACAGTCACTAGGTAGAGGTTCGACAGACTCTAACCTAGAAGCAAATTCTGGAGGTAAAGTAACTTCAGAAAAACCAAATTTTACCGATCCTCGTTGTGCCATAGGACTATAACCACCAGTAGACATATGCACTCTAACAATTACTTCTTGATCGGGATCGACTGGTATTATTCCTCCTGTGCGCTCAAAAGGTTGTTCATCTACGTGGCTGTGTAACAGAACTCGGCGATATAGCAACTCTCCTTCGGGGGTAATTACTTCCCACCAGTTAGCATAGCGATCGCAACCAGTATCAGGACTGTTAACGGTAACAGCAAAAGTATAGTTTTGACTTTCTCCAGTTGCTTGCACTTGGGTTACTTTGGCGGGTTGACTATCTTCAGTCATGGCTATAGGTTGTGTTGATGAGATTTTTAATTCACTGACGCTGGAACATCCACCTAAAATGATGCTCAAAGCTAAGGCGAGAAAAATTTTGCTCATAGAAAATTACTGTAACAAAGATTGCCAAAACTATAGCTGTGGACATATAAGGTTAGGATACTTTGAAATACCCAAAGCCTCAAGGATTAAGCATTTTAGTTTTGACTTTTAACTTTTGCAATAGATTAACAGTCCCAATCTCTAAGATAGTTCATCGCTAATTCGGCTGGTGTATCATTTTTAAGAGTAATCTTTTTATTGAAGGTTGTATAGAGATTATTAAGGATAAATATATCTTCAAAGGTTAAGCGATCGCGAAATACATTTGCCACCGCAACTGTCTCACCGCGTCGCGCGAACTCCAGGGCTTAGCGCAAGCGTCCGACACGAGGGCATCCCTAAACGGGAAGCCACGCGGACTTGGGAACGCGCGAGATTGGGATCTGGGGGAAAGTTCCCCCAGGAATAAATCCTGGTTTTCATAGACCAATTTCATTTAGAAGCGAGAATAAGCATTTTTTAATTCACATTAGGCGGACTATAGATCCATGTTGCTACACATATTGCTTAATTTTGATTTGGATGAAAATAATTATAAATTTCCTGTGCTAAATTTCGACCGATCCCTGAAACTTCAGTTAACTTATCCACGGAAGCTTCACGGATATAATCAATTGAGTGAAAATGAGCCAGCAATTGCTTTTGACGCTGAAAACCCAAGCCTGGAATCTCTTCTAAGCGCGATCGCCTGCTGCTTTTAAGTCGTTGTTGACGATGGAAGCTAACAGCAAAACGATGGGACTCATCCCGCACCCTTCTAAGTAACTGTACTCCAGATTGTTCGGCATCGGTATTTAAAGGCTTTGTTTCTCCTGGTAAAAAGATTTCTTCTCTTTTTTTGGCTAAACTAACTACTTTTACAGCTTCTAAAAGATTCATCTCTTGCAGCACTTTAACCACCGAAGATAATTGTCCTTTACCGCCATCAATCATCACCACATCAGGAAAATCATCTCCCCCAGTTCCCTTTGATAAAGGAGAAGTATTTGCATACTTGCGAAAGCGACGACCAATCACTTCTGCCATGCTGGCAAAATCGTCCGAACGTCCAATTCTCACATCGGGATTTTTAATTTTGTAATGACGATAATGTTGTTTGGCGGGTACACCATCCACAAAAACAACTTGAGAAGCTACGGCATTCGATCCCTGAATGTGAGAAATATCATAACCCTCAATCCGTTTAGGTAATTCGGGTAAATCGAGAACAGTTGCCAAATCTTGTAAGGCTTGATTATTGCGATCGCTTACTCTTTGAGTTCGTTCTAATTCATAGTTGGCATTGCGTTCGACCATTTCAATTAGTTCGGCTTTGACCTGTCTTTGAGGATTAATCAAGCTAACTTTTTTCGCCTTTTGCTTAGTCAGCCATTCTGTCAGCATTTCTCCTTCAGGTAATTCATGCTGTACAAGGATTTCAGTAGGAATTTCTACTGCTTCGACGGTAGAATAATGTTCTTCTAAAACTCTCTGTAAAATTGCCCCAGGCGTACCCGATCTCGCATCGGCAAAGAAGCCTAAGCGTCCGACCAATTTACCTGCACGAATTTGAAATAATTGAATACAGCAGTGCTTATCATCGGTAGCTAAGGCGATCGCATCACGGGAAATGGTATCGTCGGGTAAGGATACTTTCTGATCGGCAGTGAGATTTTGTAAAGCCTTAATTTGATCTCGTAATTGAGCAGCCTTTTCAAAATCTAGTCTTTCTACTGCCTTTTCCATTTGCGACGAAATGGTATCAACTAATTCATCACTCCTTCCCTGGAAGACCATGGCTACTTTTTGAACGATCTTTTTATAGTCTTCAGGAGTAACTAAAGACTGACATACACCAGGACATCTTCCCATATCGTAATTAAGACAGGGACGATCTTTAAATAAAGGCTGGCGACGCTGACGCAGCGGAAAGACGCGCTTAATGATATGCAGAGTATAGCGCAATAGACGAGTATCTACATAAGGACCATAATAGCGATCGCGCTGTTTGGTTGCTCGACGTTTACGGGTAATAAAGATGCGCGGATAATCTTCTGACCAAGTAATGCACACATAAGGATATTTTTTATCATCCTTAAGCAAGACATTATAGTAAGGCTGATGTTTTTTTACTAAGTTAGCTTCTAGTGCCAAAGCTTCTGCTTCGGTGTCGGTAACAATAAACTCAATTTCTGTTACCTGTCGCACCATCATAGCAATCCTGTCACTCAACTTTTGGGAGTTACGGAAATAAGAACGAACTCGCGATCTCAATTTCTTAGACTTGCCAATATATAAAATATCCCCATTCTGGCTACGCATCAAATATACTCCAGGTTCGGGGGGTATTTCTTTAAGACGAGCTTCAAGGCGATCGCTTTGTTTTAATAATGGTATATTTTCAATCAATGCAGTCATAGGTTTAAATTACTCCCTATGATAATGATAGAAAATTTTCGCTTGATCTAGCCTGTAGAAAAACTTGGCATTGCTATATTTCAGTCTAGGGTTCTGATATTTGTAAATCACGACAAATTTTGCGTGCCAGAAAGTTGTTGATCTCACGGTGTCGAGGAATTGCTGAAGATTTTTGCACAGCACGATTCACATAGATTGTATGTCTTCCACCCTCTCTTAAAAACTCACAGCCATTTTTTTCCAGGTAGCGAATTAAATCTTGGCGTTTCATGCAGCAGAGAAAGTTACTGATTCTCGAATTACTTCTTGTCCCTGAAATTGCTCTTGCGATAGCAGACGATTGGCTTCTAAGACTAATTCAATAGCTTCTTCTAGATTTGTCCTAGTTTCTTCTAAACTATCTCCCTGAGTATTAGCTCCTGGCAATTCTTCGACAAAGCCAATATATCCTTCAGGTACTTTTTGAAAAACTTTAGTTAACTGAAACTGCATAATTTTAATATTAAATTAATGAAACTATTGTATTAGTACTTGTTATATTGGCACTTAAATTATAGAATACACAATGATATGGATACTTTATTTCCTTTAATTGCCAATTTGGCTTTTGTTAGATTTACAACTTTAGTTTATTTCTTTATTATATTTAATACAGGTAACAAACTACTGTTTTTTATTATTAAAGTAATAATATCTTTCTTAACAGTTATTTTATTCCCAGAAAATCCCGAAGAAATTACTAGTACAATTATTTATACAATGCTCGTTGGTTTTTGTAATAAACTGAGAATAGAAGGCAAGAAAAGCAAAAAACCTTATATTTCTGCTCTTATAGCGACTGCCTTAAGTCTATTCGCATTTACCCAATATATTTTTTACGATACCAATCACTTTGTTTTTTTATTATTAGTCTTATTATCAATTCTTGTACTAGTTTTTAATCAAACGGTTGATTTTTATATTGATAAACTACTTTTGCAAGCCAAACGTATGATAATTATATCTTTTACTATTTTGAAGTTACAAGAGCACAGAAAATACAGAGAATAGCTGCTACTTACAGAAATCAAAATAAAATCATGCAACGAATAGGCAACCTACTAAATCAAGAGCCAAAATTTTGCTATCTTTAAGCAATTAAGAGAAGGCACTCGCTTTTCCCATCTATACGTATAAAGATAATAATATAATAATAAATTAACAACATTACCATTTAACTTGCGATCGCTCTTTGGCAACTTGATGATAGACTTCAACTGTTTGTTTGGCTAAATCATCCCAGCTAAAACGCTTTGCTATAGATTTGTAGGCATTTTTGACTAAATACTGAGAATGAGCGGGATTGTTTAGCACTTCTAAAATGCCCCAGGTTAGAGAGTTAACATCGTTAGCTTGAGTAACAATACCCGTATAGTTGTGCTGTACTACTTCTGGTAAACCACCAGTATTAGAAACTACTACAGGCACACGAGCAGCAAAGCTTTCTAATGCCACAATTCCAAAAGGTTCGTACAAACTAGGGAAAACTGCACAATCAGCAATTGTTTGAAACTTATCTAAATCAGTATCAGACATAAACCCTGTAAAGTAACATTGTTCCCAAATATTTAAATAGCTAGCTTGATACTTAAGATGACTTGTATTTCCGCCACCAATAATTACAAATTTTACCTTGTTGCCTAGTTCTGAAAGTATTTTAGGTGCAGCGTTAAGCAAGACGGAAATGCCTTTTTCATAGGTCATACGTCCTACGTAATAGATAATTTTTTCTTGATCGTTGGCAAAACGACGACGAAACTTTACTCGATCAAATTCGTAATTATGATGCTTTTTTTCAGGACGAATGCCATTGTAAACTACATCAAGTTTATCTTCAGGAGATTGGAATACACGCTGAATTTCCTGACGCATATACTGACTACAGACAATGATTCGCCAAGCTTCGTGTGCCAATAGTTTTTCTTTGCCGTTGATATAATGTTGCTTTACTGTATGGATACCGTTATAGCGTCCATATTCCGTGGCATGGATCGTTGCCACAATCGGCAGTTTAAAATTATTTTTAAGAGCGATCGCAGCATCTCCTACTAACCAATCGTGAGCATGGATTAGATCAAAATCGCCATGTTTGGTTAATAACTCTCCCCCTATACAACCCATGCTGTCGTTCATGTTGACAACCCAATGAAAAAAATCATTGCCGTGGGCAACATGACAACGATACAGATGAATACCTTCAACTATTTCGTATCTTGGAGTAGAACCAAATTCAACAGTGATGAGGTGAATTTCGTGTCCTAACTTAATTAATTCTGGATATAGTTCTGCTACATGACGAGCTATTCCCCCGACTATACGAGGAGGGAATTCCCAAGCTAGCACTAAAATCTTCATCTTTTTGCTTCCTCACACGATCGCATAATGGATAGAATATAGCTTTATCTAACTTATGTCTTTAACCCGACTTTTAAAATTTACTTTAAATTTCTTTTGATTCTAAAAATATTATTTAATTTTTGTACACAATAATAATCAATATAATTATTATTATCGTTCTTATTTTTGAACAAAATGTAGTACAATCACAGTCTGTTTTTTCAATCCCAACTATTTGTTACAGTTATAGGTCAACTTCTACAGAAACGCAAAGTCCATACTGCCAATAACAATATATCAATAGTCAAATCAAAAATAAAAAAGCAATCTACTTAAAAAAGTATTTCTTAAGTAGATTGCCTTGATAAGCCTGATAGTAACCAGATTTAGTCAATATGATGTTATTTGTTAACAACAATAACACTATCGAATAGCCGATGAATTCTTAATCAGCTAGATTTTGATTAGCATTATCTATATCTAAACGGCTGTCGTCGCGCTCTTCCAACTTTTTCTTTAGACCAAGGGTTTCGCGATCGTCCATTTCTAAGCCAGCTTGCTCGCCTAGCTTGTCAACATCATTCATCTCATCATCGGCTTTGTTAATCTCTGTAATGGGGTCTGTCTGAGCAAACTTCTCTTCACCAGTATTCATATTTTCCTTTTTGTGAGAATATATTGGCTAGACACTACGCTAGGACTAAATGTCTAGCAATTTATTACGATATTTGACTTCAACCAAAAGGGCTTGGTAAAAAACCTATGTTGTTGATTATGTTATCGATTAGTTAATGACATTAATTGGGAATCTACGGCTTCAATATAAGAATCATCTTTCATTGCGCTAGGAGATACCTCTCCAGAATCAATGCCTGCTTTAATTAAGTCCTCAGCAGTTAATTGACCTTGCTCATAATTACTAATTAATACTTGATAGCCATTAATACCTTGCTTCTCAAAGTCACCTCTGTATGCCGAACTTACTAAATTAAATGCCTCAGTACGACGTACATCCATACCTCCAGACTGCATACCTCCAGACTGCATATCTCCAGATTGAGCCTCGTCTTGCTTTTCTTCTGTACGGGTAGTTGGTGGTTGAGCGCCTTCTGTTCCCATATCTTCCCCAGACTGCATACCTCCAGACTGCATATCTCCAGACTGCATATCTCCAGATTGAGCCTCGTCTTGCTTTTCTTCTGTACGGGTAGTTGGTGGTTGAGCGCCTTCTGTCCCCATACCTTCGCCATGTTTCATTTCCCCTTGTTCCATTTCAGTTGTTTCCATCTCAGATTGAGAAACTTCAGGTTGGGTTAGATCTTCATATTTCTCAACTCTAGTATCATTTGGCTGATCTGGTGTTTGGGCGATCGCTTTGGGAACGGCAAATGCAGTAGAGAATAATAATAATAAGCTACTAATAGTTAATTTGTTCATTGTCAAGAATGTCCTTAATTTGTCTATGTTATTTTTGGCAAACTCAATAAAAATGTAAAGAGTTTTGATGGATAATTGTTAAGATATTCACAGCTATGATGAATTGTCAAGCTGCTAAGTTATTTTTTCCCCAGATATACTCCAAATAAATAGTAAATAGCAACTACATATAGTTTATAGTTGCTGATCTAAGACCACTATTCACCTGAGAATAATTGGAATAGAAACTACTGCGCTGTGGCGGATCTGCCTTCTGTCGCACCTAGAATTGCCTTCCAACCTGCCAAGCCACCCTGCAATTGAGATACGCTTTCAAAACCAGCTTGACGTAGATTGTCTGCTGCTTCTGCTGCTTCTCGATCTGTGTTGCTGTAAATGTAAATTTCGCGATTTTTAGAAAGACTATCCACTTCTTCAACCAGCATCGAACCTGTTATGCGTTCATCAAGGTAAGATTCGCGATCGCGCGCATCTATAATAGTCAAGCCTGGTTCACCCCATTGCAGCCGTTCTTTTAGCGACTGTGCGCTGGCTTTGGGAGTAGCTTCAGGGGGTGTTGGAATTACTTCGCCTAGCTTTTCCTTGGCATCGGAAATTACTTTTGCTTCTGCTTTTTGTTCTGACATAAATTCTTATTTCTGTAAATTTCGGTATTACTTTTTATTAAGCCAAAAATTTCCTGGTAAACACTCCATCAAAAGCCATAGTTTTTGAAGATGGCTAAATTAAAAAAAATATTACTTTAGACTCATACTATTTAAGATTATTTTTCATTAACGTTTTTAGAGAATGTTGAAAAATATAAAATTATGACTATTTCTGCCGATCAAATTCCCGCTCAAGCTCAAGATAAGCAACCAGCCCACGAGTCAGAAATGACTCCTAAACCGATATACGATCGCGATAGCTACAAAGGTAGCGATAAACTAAAGGGAAAAGTTGCCCTGATTACTGGTGGCGATAGTGGTATCGGTCGTTCAGTAGCCGTACTCTATGCTAAAGAAGGTGCTGATGTTGCTATTGTTTACCTCGACGAGCATGAAGATGCCAAAAAAACTAAAGAACTAGTAGAAGCCGAAGGTCAAAAATGCTTACTAATTCCTGGTGATATTAGTGGCGAACAATTTTGCGCTGAAGCAGTACAAAAAACTGTAGACGAACTAGGCAAGCTAGATATCTTGGTTAACAATGCTGCCGAACAGTACATGGAAAATCCTGAAACACTCGAAGATATCGACTCGGCGCGTTTGGGCAGTATCTTCAGTACTAATATCTTTGCCATGTTCTATTTTTGCAAAGCAGCCATCCCTCACCTAAAAGAAGGTAGTGCAATTATTAACACCACCTCAATTAATGCTTATAAAGGCAATGCACCTTTACTTAGCTATTCCACTACCAAAGGTGCAATTTTAGCCTTTACTCGCTCTTTGTCCCAATCTCTCCTTAAAAAAGGCATTCGCGTCAATGGTGTTGCTCCTGGTCCAATTTGGACTCCTTTTATTCCTGATGCCTTCCCTGCCGAACAAGTAGAAGGATTTGGCAAACAGGTACCAATGAAACGTCCAGGACAACCTGTAGAGGTTGCAACTAGTTTTGTTTTCTTGGCTTCAGAAGATTCTTCTTACTTTGCAGGACAAGTATTACATCCTAATGGTGGTGCGGTAGTTAACGCTTAAAACCTTTGTATTACAGGCGGGCAATTGTCCGCCTTAATAATTAGTATTTAAATGATGACAGATTTAATCTTGGAAAAAAAACAAACATTGAAAGGCGTGTTTGCCGTTTGTATGATTGTGGCAGGAATTACTCATTTTATCGCCCCCGACACTTACGTCAAGATTGTGCCACCACAGCTACCCTATCCCGAAGCTATTGTCTATATCAGCGGTTTTTTTGAAATCTTAGGCGGCATTGGTTTATTAATTCCTTTGGTTAGTCAAGCTGCTGCTTGGGGTTTAGTATTGCTGCTGATTGCTGTCTATCCAGCTAATATAAATATGGCGGTCAATAATATCCATCTTGATAATGTTCCTGATGGTGACTGGTTTCAAGCAATTAGGCTGCCGTTTCAATTTGTACTCATTGCTTGGGCATATTGGTATACAAGATCGGATGCCAAAAGCGATGTCTACGACTAGCGATCGCGATCAAACACCCTGGAGAACAAAAAGTCATTGTTGTTTCCAGCATAGATCCTGTTATGACCATGTTCGCCATATAGGCGCACATTTATTGCTTCTAGTCAGAAATCTAGTTATCAATCAAGAATTACGCCAGCGTATAAATAGTTGATCTTAAAATTTAATACCTATACCAGAAACAAGCTAGCAAACATCTCCAAAAGAGCCAGTTTAGGGCAAATTCTCTATCATTGAAAGTGTGAGGAGCTGATATCAGATAGGTTAAATAATATAGGGTATTGCCTTTGGCTGGCTGTCTCTTTCCAAGACGCTTTAATTTAAATTAAGTTAATTATTCAACCGTGTAATATTTCAGCACAACCCTTGCAAAGTGAGAAGTTGAGCCTTCAATTTCTTTTGCGATCGCTTACACAGATACCTAAAACCCTAAAACTCTTTTCGTGCAAAGCTTTAACCTAGTTATATTAGTTTTATACAATTAACCATGCTTGAATCGCAGTAGTGACAGGTGAATGCTCGATGTTGAGTTCATCCAGGTACTTGCCCCAGGCTTCAAGAGCGGTGCGGTCATCTACGGCAATGGTTATGGGATCGAAGCCTTTTTGCTTCTGGGCTTCTTCACTGGCGTCTTGAATTTCACCTCGCTCTGTTTAATGGGAGCAACGGTGCTTACTTTGCCTGAGATAATGCAACCTACCAGCTCTTCAAGTATGGGAAATGAGGTTGACCAATTATTAAGAAGCGATCGCACTGTAGAATGCTGCTCTGGCTGAAGCTCGTGAATGAGATAGTAGCTGCCCTCAACACCGATTGCTGCGCGGGGTTCATTTCGGTAAGAAAGTGTAGCCAGTGTGAATGGTGACATAATGAACCCTTGTTCTTAACTTTTGATTTGTGATTGTCTTGTTCGCTAACAAAATGATTGAAGCTTATAGCTTATGGCTTATAGCTGGGGCGAAGCCCCTTATGCCAACCGAAGTTGCTGAAGCACGCCGAACATTTTCTGACCTAAATCTGTTTTAAGGTCGGGTTCTAGTGAAGTCGCGATGGTAACGGTAGAAGTTACCTCTCCACCCACCGCTTCGATCTGGCGTAGTGCCGCTGATTCTGTTCGCTCCGACATACCGCCACAGGCATCTATAGGAACGATCGCCCGATAGCCCGCTTCAATAGCTCCGACGACGGCGTGAATAACGGCAGCTTCGGTGGCGAAGCCAGAAATGACTAGCGTTTTGCGATCGTTATCGGCTAGGGTCTGCTTTACTTTCTCATCTAGGAAAGGGTCGGGACTCGCACGCAGAATTTGGGATGCTTCAGCAGCTTCTTTGACAAGTTCTGGAATACTTCCTGGGTCTTTCCCCTCTTCTGCCTCTGGGACGATGGTAATGGTGAGCGGCAGTGAAAATACTTTTGCTAATTGTGCTAGCACGGCTGCCGACTGGGCGATCGCTTTGGGGTCGGTGGTTTTACTCCGCTGAACGATTTGGGGTTGTAGATCGATAAAGAGCAACTGCACATCTTGGGCTGATATTTTAGTGGGACTTTGCATGGGTTTTTTGGGTAGTTTGCTTATTGTTAGGCATGAACCATTTTTGTAAGTAGGTGACGAGTTTTGGCAGAGAGTTTGCACCAGCAGTAAAGCCGATGTAAGAATCGGGGCGAACCAAAACTAGGATCGGCGCACTACCAAAGTTGTCGGTAAAGTGTTTTTGCTGTCCAGAGTCGGGTGCTGGGGGGGCAATCTGATAGCCGTTAATTATGTCTTGCCAAGGCTCTAGCTGTTTCTGCACTCGATCGTGTAGAGACTGTGGATCGGCGATATTTACGTACAGCAGCGTCAACATAGAGGGGTCGATCAGGCTAAAAAGCTTGGCTGGGGTTGGGTTCTGTTCGGCGATATTCTGTTTTTCATCATGAGGCTTGTTCAACACGGTAACATCAAGATCCCGAAGGCGATCGCCCGCTCGCACAGACCCGTGATGCTCGTGAGTTTGTGAGAGCGAACTTTCACGATAGTTCAACCCAATCTGGCTCAGCGTCGTGGTGCTTTTAGTCTGGACAAACTCAGTACCCATAAGCATCGGCGCGATGTGAGAGACGGCGGTTCGTACAGCGGGATTTTGGGAACCAATGAGTCTAGTCAGTCCTTCTGTTCCTTCTAGTACGCTGTGGATAACTGGAAGGCGGTCTTCGCCGTAGGTATCGAGAAGATGGTTTGCCGCTTTACCTTGCAGCACCATCGCCAGTTTCCAACCCAAATCGATCGCGTCTTGAATGCCCGTGTTCATCCCTTGCGCTCCTGCTGGACTGTGGATATGCGCCGAATCGCCCCCCAGGAAGATTTGCTCGTCTTGGAGACAGTCTGTCATGCGACTGTTGATATGAAACCACGAACTCCATTGCAAATCTCGGAACTTGGCCGGAATCTCCGCTCGCATATCATAGATCTTTTGCAGCTCGTCAAGTTCGGGCTTAGTATCTTTACTCGGCTCACTAAGAGGGTTGCTGGCAATTACGCGCCAGCGGCGATCGCCCATGGGGAACATTCCCATAAAGCCGTACTCGGAGGAGAAGATATGCATATCGCTTTCGGTCAGGTCGCCATCAAGGTAGAAATCACCTAGGGCGTAACTTTCTGGGAGAGCTTTGCCGTGAAAATCCAGTCCAAGGGTTTTACGAGCCTTGCTGTGCGCTCCCTCGGCACTAATCATATAGGAGGCTTCCACTTCTTCTAGCGAACCATCTCCATGGCGAAGGGTAGCCGACACGCTACCAGGAAGACCAGACGAGTGCGATTCTGCCTGTGCAAAGGCGATCATCTCTACGCTCCATTCAATCGGGACGTTCTGTTCAGCAAGCTGCTCTCTCAAAATACGCTCTGTTTCCGCTTGTGAGATAAAGAGAGTGTAGCCGTAATTGCTGTCAATATGGGAGTATTCGAGCCGAGCGATTCGTTTGCCACCGCCGTGAATGCTGGCACCTGGGGCTTTATTACCAACCTCCAGCATCTTTTCAGCCATTCCCCGCTGTTCAAAGAGTTCTAGGGTACGTGCCTGTACCCCTACGGCGCGTGAAGTGGTCGCTGGCTCATCCCTTTTTTCCACCAGCCGCACGGGAATACCAAAGCGGCTTAGTTCTATTGCTGCCGTCATGCCTGTGGGTCCTGCGCCCACAATTAAAACGGGTTTTATTTTTAAAGTAGTCATAATATGAGCTTCTACCTCACTAATCTGGTTTAATATTGCTAAAAATCTAAAAAGAACTGTGCCAAACTTATCGTTAGCTCAGTCTAATACTTGATTTCATCCTATTAAAAATACTTCTGACTCGCCCTAGGCAAAAAATAGGTTATCACCTTGACTTTCGACTAGTCTTTAACTGAGATAAATAAATCTCTGACTTTAGTTATATGCAAATTATCGGGCTTCGCCTTTGAAGGCAGAGGGCAGAGGGTGCAAAGGCAATCCAAACTGCGACCCAGAAGTTTTTGAGTAAAAACGGCAGTGTATGTCCTATTCCCCCAATCAGCATTATTCCTCCACACACAAGTCCTCGTATCCAAGGTTTACCGCGACCGCTAACTTTTCCGTCGTCTGACAATGCTTCAGCAAAAGCCATACTGATCCCTGCTCCAACCGCTGTGGCAAGCCAAACAATAAAAGCAGTGTGAGCGTTGTGCGTGGCGTAAGCAGCAGCAAACAAGGGTGCTAAAGACGAGACTGAACCATCCATTAATTCTCAAGTCTTGGCTGAACATATTGCAGCACAAAAAGCTAAAGGCTAGAAGCTAAAAGCTAATTTACACATACCCACCACTAGCAGGAAAAGTGTGCCCTGTAATCTAGCTACAATGTTATTGATATATTTTCTCTCCAAAAACTCTAATATTATCTAGATGAATTGTCTTTCAAAAGTTGCATTTATTGCACCTATACAGCATGACGATAGGCTTTGGGACTCATGCCAACATTTTTGTTAAACTGCCGATTGAAGTGACTATGACTGGCAAAACCGCAGTCGAAAGCAATATCAACGATCTGCATGGATAATTCTTGTTTGAGTAACTGCTTCGATTGAATAATTCGCTTTTGGATGATGTACTGGTGCGGTGATATATCTAGATGTCTGGAAAATAAGCGACACAGATAATATTTACTAAGGTTCACCTGCTTGGCAATTGAGCTTAGAGTCAGTTTTTCGTCTATATTCTGGTCAATGTAATCCAGTACGACCTGTATTTTTTTTTCAGTTACGCTTTTGCAAGTATTATTTACAGCAAATGATGGTTTGGAGTATTTTTTGAATAGGTGAATGGCGATCGCATTAGCTAAAATCCGTGCATAGTCAGAACATGAGTCGCGGTTGTTTTCTAATTGGGTTTTAAGCGTTGTAGCAATACCAGAAATCAAAGGATCTTTTACTGTAAACTGGGGCAGGATTTGTACTGTGGTATTAGCTTTATTTATCGCTAGATCTCTCAATAGATTTGGTTGAAGTGAAAGTAAGATAAATTCAATTTCGCTTTCAAAATCAGCACAATAATCAGTGTTAGCAGGAATAATAGCTATATCACCAGCAGAAACATTTTCAGTCCATTCTCGACCGTTTAAACTTCCTTTAATTTCACCTTCAGAGAGAAAAATCTTTAACAAATGCTGTGAGTTGTGATTTTGAGGCAAAACATATTGACAATGCCGATAATAATCGAACTGAATGTTCTGCCAATTTAAACCTGTGCTAGACAAAAGAGGCTGACAATTCCATCGTGGTTGAACTTGTGGTGGAACTTGCTGAGGATTTGTAGTAGAACAATATTTTAGTGATAGCATTGTCGATCTCTAATAAATTGGTTTGTTAAAAAATGTGCAATAGCACGGCACTGTATTACAGTAGGATTGTCGATCGCGTGCTGTCTGCCAAAGCTTATGAAGCTGCAAGCTCCTGGATGTACTGTCGTAGCGTGCGGGGTTCTCGTCCCAGAATGGCTCGCAGCACCAAAGCGTTACCACCAGGAAAGCCGTAGCGATCGTAGTTGGCAAACATACGCATCATGCCTTCTTTCATTGACCCGTCTGGAATATGGGCTACCTGCGCCCATTTATCTGGTGGCATCTCACCCGCTTCAATGGTACGACCGAGGGCTTCACTCATCATTGAGGTAATTTCGAGACGATTGACCATACCAGGGGCGCATAGCTCGAACGTACCGTAGTCCAGCTTGTCTTCGCTCAGTGCGATCGCTGCTGCCTCTGCTACGTCGCGGTAGTCTACATAGCAAACCTTTGCCTGTTTAGAGTAGGGTAAGACAAAGCGACCCTGTTCGAGTACGGTAGACCAACCGCTGCCCAGAGTCTGCATAAACATAGTGGGCTGCAATACGGTGAATGTCATACCCGATTCATACATCGCCTCTTCGACTGGCTGCTTAGAGGCATGGTTAGTCATCTTAGAGATGGTTGGATGGATAGCACCAGAGAAGACAAACTTATTAACACCAACTGCTTTAGCAGCTTCGACCATTGCCACACCGAGGTCGGCTTCATCGGCTGCAAAGGCTGGATTGATATGAAAAACGCCATCTACGCCTTTAGCTGCTGCACGGAGACTATCTGGGTCACGAAGGTCGGCGATCGCTATTTCCTTTGCTCCTTGTTGTTTGGCTACGTCCAATTTACTTTCGTCTCTCACCAACGCCCGTACCGTCACACCGCGCTTTATTAACTCAGGTACGATTAGGCTGGCATATGTGCCAGTTGCTCCTACCATTAACACTTTCATTTTCTCTTCTTGCTCCATTATCTTTAGGGTCGTTTAATTGTTAAATCTCCATCTGAACAATCAACCTTCTGCCCTGACGCGCTAGCTAATCCTTTAGGGCTGCCTATATGCGAGAAAGGATTTATCCGCATCTAGTACCCCTTTGTGCCTTCGCTTAAAACTCTCCGCCGTCAACAGCGAGAGTGCTGCCAGTGACATAGGAAGCGTCTTCAGAGACTAAAAATGCTACTGCTGCTGCAATTTCTTCTGGTTGAGCCAAACGTTGCAATGCACCTATGGTTTTGAATAGAACTTCGGGCGGTACATCTTTGAGGGCAGGGTGAGTGTATTTCTTGGCATTTTTTGCTGCCATGTCTGTTGCTGTACCGCCAGGTGCGATTGCATTAATCGTAATTCCTCGCTCTCCCAGTTCGGGAGCCAGATTACGCACCATCGTTGAAACCGCAGCTTTGCTGGCAGCATAGAGCGTGTGATAAAAAACGGCAATTTTGGCACTGACAGAGGAAGTCATTACAATACGTCCACCAGAGGGAAGGTAGGGAGCAACTGCTTGCGCTGCAAATAGTTGACCTGCAACATTGGCTGAAAACACCCGATTAAAATCTTCCAGGGTAATTTCTTCTAGTTTTCCGAAATGTTCGATACCTGCATTGCTGACTAAAATATTTAGCTTGCCGTACTTCTCAACTGTTTGTTCGACTAGCTGTTTACTTTGGTCAACCTGACTGACATCAGTCTGTATTGCCATGGCTTCGCCACCCTGCTGCTCAATTTTGCTGACAACTTTTTCAGCTTCGTTAGGGCTACTTCTGTAGTTGAAAACTACTTTAGCTCCTTCCTGAGCCAATCTCATCACAATCTCTTTACCGATTCCACGACTCGATCCAGTGACGATGGCGACTTTTTCTTCTAACTTTTTCATTGGTAACTCCTTTGTTTGTAGATATAAAATAAGTGATTATATTTCTAAAAAGCTGAAAGCTAAAAGCTAAAAACCAGTCGATTGACAACGTGGTCTATTCAGCTAAAAATAGGCTTACGCAGATATCAATTGATGCTTCTGCAATTGCTGACTCACGAACTCCCAATTAATCAAATGCTCTAAAAATGTTTGCAGGAAACTAGAACGACGATTTTGATAGTCGAGATAGTAAGCGTGTTCCCAAACATCGCAAGTCAATAAAGGAATTTGCTTTTTTACCATCGGATTCAGCGCATTTTCAGTTCTAACAACTTTGAGTTGATCGCGATCGAGTACCAACCAAACATAGCCATTGCTAAACTGAGCTATTCCTGCATTCTTAAACTCAGCAGCAAAGCGATCTAAACTGTCAAAATTAGCAATCAGTCTCTCCGCCAGCCATTGATTCGGCTGACCGCCTCCGTTTGGTTTCATACATTTCCAGAAGAAATTGTGATTCCATATCTGGGCGGCGTTGTTAAAAATCTTTGCTTTACTGGTATCGCCGTAAGTTTTAAAAATGATGTCTTCTAAAGATTTATCAGCAAATTCAGTTTCTTTAACCAAGACATTAAGAACAGACACACAGGTTGCGTGATACTCGTCATGATGAAACTCTAATGTTTTTTGAGACATATAAGGTTCTAGGGCATCATAAGCATAAGGTAGGGGTAAAAGTTCAAAAGCCATGATAAATCTGTTTTAATATTGCTGAAAATCTAGAAAGAACTAGGCGAAACTTATTGTCTGCTCTATCTATTACTCGATTTCATCCTATTGAAAATACTTTTTTTCCGCCCTAAGCAAAAAGTAGGTTGTCACCTTGACTTTCGACTAGTATTTATCTAAAACTTATAATCTCTAACTTTAGTTAGATACAAATAATTTATTAACGCGCAAAAATTATGCTAGACAGCTATTTAGTCAGTTTCATTTCTAGATTTAAGATTACCTTTGGCAAAATTTAATTAGGAAGCTAATCTCTATTCTATTAGGTTATCCTAGGAGAACTCGTAAAAATGCTACAGCAGCATAATGAGCCAGTTGAGCGATCGCCACAAGAACGCATTGCCCAACTAGAAGCAGAAAATAAGGCTTTTCGGGCTGAGATTGCTGACTTACGGCAAAGAAAATCAGAAATAGCTGCTCAAGAAAAGACTGTTCAAGAATACGCTGCCAAGGTTGCAGCCCTTAACCAAGCATTACAAATTGAGGCTTTGCGCTGCCAACAAGCTGAAGTTGACCTACATGAGAGTGAACGGCTTTTCCGCTATACCTTTGGGCAAGCTGCTGTCGGCATGGCCATAGATGATTTAGACGGTCGCTGGCTGCAAGTCAATCAGCGGTTTTGTGACATGGTAGGCTATAGCGAAGCTGAAATAATGGCACTTACGTTTGCTGACATTACTCACCCCGATGACCTGGCTACCGATCTCGCCTTTATTCCCCGCTTAGTTTGTGGCGAACTGCCTTGCTACCAAAATGAAAAACGCTACATTTGTAAAGATGGTTCTTTGCTTTGGGCTAGCATAACTGTATCTGCCGTCTGCGATGCTGTTGGTCAGCCTGTCTGCTTCATCACTATTATGCAGGATATTAGCCAGCGTAAAGAAGCAGAAGTTTTAGCCCAAGGGCAACAGACGGCACTCCAAAGCAGCCTCTCTTATCTCGCTACTAAGCCAGAACTCGATGATTTTTTGGGGCAAGTCCTTGCCACCATCGTCGAGCAGTTTGATGCCCCGGTTGTAGATATTTGGTTGCGGGATGCTGGGCAAACAACGAACAAACTTCATTTAACTCGTTGGAATCCTCGGCTGATTGGCGATCCGCCCCAAGCTTTAAATCAAAATCCGATTCCTCTATCTGCCTTTAAACAGAGTTCAGCCTGGAAATTCTTGAGTAAACAGCAGCCATTTGTCTATTCAGATTTACCAAACCATTCTGACTTGGATCTTTATCTCTCTTGGTCAGCCGTGCGCGACGGGGTTCAAACAATGGTGCTGATTCCCCTTGTATTTGGTGACGGTTTTTTGGGTTCTTTGATGATTAGCTATCTTGAAAGTCATTTTTGTTCGCCCGAATACTTACGTCTTCTCACTGCTTTAGGACAGCAGGTCGTTTTAGCCATTCAGCTAACTCGTTTAGCCGAAGATGCAAAACAAGTGGCGGTGGTTGAAGAACACAACCGTATGGCGCGAGAAATCCACGATACCCTCGCCCAAACTCTAAACAGTATCTCGCTGCAACTTAATAATGCCGAATATTACGCCACCCAAGATTCCGCAATTTCACAGGACATTATTAAACAGGTCAAAACTTTAGCTCATTCTGGACTAATCGAGGCTCGTCGTTCGGTGTGGTCACTGCATCCCGATGCCGATGAATATCGAGATTTAGCAGGGTCGTTACAGCGATCGCTGAATCTGCTTACTCTTCACGCCGACCTACAGGTAAACTTTAAGCTGGTGGGAACAGTGCAGCCTGCGCCACCCGACATCGGCATGAACCTATTAAGAATTGGACAAGAAGCTATAACTAACTCCCTGCGTTACGCTCAAGCACGAACTCTAGAGGTAGAACTTAGCCTGGCGACAGATCTAATTACGCTTCGCATTGAAGATGACGGCAAAGGATTCAATCGGCAACTGGCTAGCGATCGCAGCGGCTTTGGCTTAGTCTCAATGCGACAACGTTGCGATCGTCTGGGGGGACAGTTTACCCTCCGCAGTTCACCCGAACAGGGAACCTGTATCCTGGTTCAGATTCCACTTACGTCTTCATCATCATGACTTCATCTTCCAATATCCGCGTTCTAGTAGTCGATGACCATCCGATGGTGCGAAGTGGGTTAATAACGATGCTGAAATCTGAGCCAGGTCTAGAGCCTATCGGTGAAGCGAAAACTGGAAGCGAGGCAATCGCGCAGTTCAAGACGCTGCATCCCGACGTGACGCTGATGGATTTAAGTTTGCCAGAACTAACTGGAGTTGAGGCAATTTCAGCAATTATTCAAGACTTTCCCAACGCACATATCATTATTCTCACCTCCTATGATGGAGACGAAAACATCTATCGCGGGCTACAGGCTGGAGCTAAAGGTTATCTACTTAAAACTGCCGAGCGGGCTGAACTATTAAAGGCAATTCGGACAGTATCTGCTGGGCAAAATTATATTTCAACATCTGTGGGTGCCAAATTAGCCAGCCGTATGAATAGTGCGCAACTAAGCGATCGCGAAATTGAGGTATTAAAGCTGTTAGCCAAAGGTAATAGCACCAAAGCGATTAGTGCAGCGTTATACGTCAGTGAAGGAACGGTTAAATTTCACATTACTAACATTTTGCACAAATTGGAGGTGAGCGATCGCACTCAAGCTGTTGTTGCTGCCTACCAACGGGGAATTGTCAATCTCTGAGTCGTTAAGGAGTAAAAATAAGGAGCGGGTAGGTACATCGCCTACTTTTTGAGAATACATAGAATGACTAATATAAGAGAATATTCTAAATAAACTTTCTCGATCTCAAATAGTTAATGTTTACATCGAGCAATATTAAAAGCAGTCATAGATGAAAAAAATATTTATTGATCGCCTAATCGAGAAGATCCAGATTAAAAAAACTTCTTGCATTGTCGGATTAGATCCTGCATTAGCGAGAATGCCTGAAAGCTGGTTGCAAAAACAAGGTATTACTAAAAAAAGCAGTTTAGCTGATTGCGCTGAGGCAATCTATCAATATAACCTGATGGTGTTAGATGCCGTTGCCGATCTTGTCCCTGCTGTAAAACCCCAAAGTGCTTATTATGAGTTGTTTGGTTCGGCAGGAATTGTGGCACTAGAAAAGACAATTATGGCAGCGCGCGCTCGCGATTTGTTGATAGTTTTAGATGTAAAACGGGGAGATATAGCCTCTACAGCCACAGCTTACGCCCAAGGCTATTTATCAGGTGAACCAGCACGCCCTTTAGAAGCTGATGCCATTACCATTGTTCCTTACCTTGGCAAAGACTGTCTCGAACCATTTTTTGAAGAAGCAACAAAATGGGGTAAAGGTATATTCGTCTGTGTTAAAACTTCTAATCCTGGTGCTGCAATAATTCAGGAACAGCAAATAGATGGCAAATATCTCTATGAAATTATTGCCGATTTAATTAAACCTGCTTCTGATAAAAGTATTGGCGAATCAGGCTATAGTGCTATTGGCGCAGTCGTCGGCGCAACCTATCCTGAAGCAGCTATTCGCCTACGTCAACAATTACCTAATAGTCTATTTCTTGTCCCAGGTGTTGGCGCACAGGGAGGGGGGAACAAAGGAATCAAAGCCTGTTTTAATGCCGACGGTTTGGGTGCAGTAGTTAGTAGTTCTAGGGCAATTATGTATCCTCATCTGTATGGTAGCGAAGATTCAAATAAAGATACTATTCGACAAGCTGCGATCAATTTGGTTGTTCAGGTGAACGAAATTTTAAAGTAACAGCAATATTTTTAATTAGATCTTTTCCTGATATATCTGGCGGTAATTTCACGAGGCAATAACCTCATCTCGAACAATATGCAATCGAATTACTTTTATAAGATATTTACTTTTTATCTTGAGAGAACGATCAAAGATATAGAAGCGATCGCATAATCGCTTTGTACCCTTTTTATTAACATCAATAATAAAAGCAATAAAAAATAATTGTCCAAAAAATTAAAGCTCATGACTAATTTAAAACAGTTACACGATCGCGACTTCAACCTTTGGGTTGAAAAGATAAAAGAAGCTATTCAAAATAAAGATTTTGAAAATATGGACTGGGATAATCTGTTAGATGAAATCGACGACATGGGGAAGTCAGAAAAGCGCTCGCTAGACAGTTATATGCAGCGATTGATTGAGCATATCCTCAAGCTAAAGTACTGGAATTCGGAAGTAGAAAGATGTCGCAAAGGATGGCAGCAAGAAGTTGTTAACTTCCGCAATCGTATTAATCGAATCCTTAAGAAAAATCCCAGCCTGAAGAATTATCTCAAATCTGAATATCTCGATCTTTATCAGGATGCGATCGCTACTATGGTGTTTGACTTTGAAATTCCTGAATCGGGTTTTGTTGAGGTTGAGCAAATTATGAAAGATGATTATTTTGGTTAATTGTTAATTGTTAATCGTTTACGTATAAATGCTGTAAATAATCCCCGAAAAAAGCGACCGTGCAATCGCTTTCAACAACCTTGACCAGATGAAATTACCAAAAAACTTAAAGCTAGATCGAGATGAAAACCAGTAGTTTCACAGTAGTTGTTTACCAAGCCAGACTTATACCAAATTAATTCTATAGTTTGTAGAATTATAAATATTTCAATAATTGAGCAGCAAACAAAAATAGTGTCTTCAACATCAATAACCCAACACATTGAAATCACCCCAGGAGTATGCGGTGGAAAACCTCGTATCGCTGGGCATCGTATTAGAGTACAGGATATAGTTGTTTGGTACGAAATGATGGGGCTTTCGGCAGACGAAATTATTTATCATTACCCTAGTATTACCCTAGCTGATGTGTACGCTGCATTGTCTTATTATTATGACCATCTAGCAGAAATTAGGCAAAATATTAGAGATAGTGAAACTTCTGCTCAAGAGTTGGCTGGCAAAACACCTTCAATTCTCCAGCGCAAACTAAAACAAGGAAATGTTCAATAGGATTAAGTTTCATCTGGATGAAAATGTAAGTAATGCGATCGCAGACGGTTTAAAACGACGAGGAATTGACGTTACTGCAACTCCAGAAATAAGCTTGATTAGTGCATCTGATGAAGAGCAAGTTGCATTTGCAATTACGGAAAAAAGGGTTATTTTTACCCAAGATGATGATTTTTTAAGGCTTCATCAAGCTGGTGTTAATCATGGTGGAATTACTTACATATTGTCGTCAAAGAAGTAGAACTATTGGCGAAATTATTAATATATTAATACCTTAGCTTTAATTTAGGAATGGGTAGAATTAGAGGATATTAAAGGAAAAGTAGAATTTATTTAGTAATCATATTGTTTTGAGATCTGCGATCGCATTGTCACCGCATCAAATAGAAAAGCGATCTCTTTTCTAAGGAAATCTTAAAAATTACCGATATCGCATCTTACTTATTTGTGGTAGGCAACAATTTATTCATTACAGCTTTATTTTGGTAAATTTATTAAATAGATAGTTAAAAATTTGTATAGTAGCTTACTCAAAATGAAACTCGATCGCATTACTAGCAATCCTAGCAAAATGAATGGGCAACCCTGCATTCGTAATCTTCGCTTGACAGTTCGTCGAGTAATCAATTTGATTGCTACTTATCCCAACCGAGAGGAATTATATCAAGAGTTTCCTGAACTAGAAGAAGAAGACATTCAACAGGCTTTACTTTTTGCCTCTTTGTCTTTAGATGATCAAATTATTGAACTGCCAAATAACTATGAAACTGTTGCTTGATCAAGGATTACCTTGTTCAGCAGCAAAATTATTAAAAGCTCATAAAATTGACACCATCCATGTTGGCGAAATTGGTTTATGGGCTGCTGAAGATATTGAAATTATTCAAAAAGCCAGAGAAATCAATTGTGTTGTAGTTACTTTAGATGCTGACTTTCATTCTCTACTTGCTTTAAGCAATGCCTCTTCTCCTTCTGTGATTAGAATTCGCGTAGAAGGATTACGTGCTGAAGCTCTAACAAAATTGCTTCTAAATGTAATAAATAAATGTTATGAGGAGTTACAAAAGGGTGTTGCTGTAACTGTTGATTCAAGAAAAATTAGAATGCGCCGTTTACCTTTGTTGCGAAATTCTCAAGAATAAATTGATAAAAAACAAGTATTTTAAACAGTATCTAAAAAGCGATCGCATTATTACCACATCAAAGAAAAAAGCGATCGCACTATGTAAGGCGATCGCAGACGAATATAAAGCGACGAGGAATTAACGTTACTACAACTCCAATTAGTAATCATCTTGTTTTGAGATTAGCGATCGCATTATCACCTCATAAAAAAGCGATCAAAAAGCTACGCGATCGCTACGACTTGGTTTGTTCGTTTAGACTGTCTATCTTACCTGACAATAGAATAACTAAAATCCCATCGCATTATTACCATATCAAATAGAAAAGCGATCGCATTATTACCACATCAAAAAAAAAAGCCCTAAAGGATAAACGATCGCGTAATCGCTTATGTATAACTCTATGATAATCGCTATTATCATCTCAGCAGTGAACAAATAAACTTGCGATCAATTTATTACCTGAGTAACAAAATCTTCAATAAATTGTTTTTCTTCATCCCAAGTCGCTCCTTCTGGTATTTCCTGCCAATCTGACTTTTGAGCAAATAAGCTATACGCTTTTTGCCATTCATCATGGTTATCTTGATGGTCTTTCATGTACTGCTGAAGCTCCTTGATGCCCATCGTTTCAAGAGATTTAGACATATTTAAATTTTCCTCCTTCGTTAATTACAATTCTAATTTGTCGTGTTCTGAAACCTGCTTCTATCCGAATCAATCTTTCTGTGTCTTGGTATTGAAAAACCCTAATTGGCATACCTTTTGAGGTTAAAAATTCGCAGAGAATACAAGCTCTTAATGCTTGCTTAGAGGTTATCAATCGCTTTACGTTCCTCTTTCTTAGTGTTGGAATAATAGTACTATTACCGCTATGCGGAAGTAACGAATAATGAGTAACAAGTAATGAGTTTAGATCTCGTCAAGGTTTCAAGCTAAACAAATGGCTACTTTATTTACGCCCTTATCCACTATTCTAATCCTGATAAAAAATGACTATTCTCTTATAGAAAGCGATCGCCTTCAGCTACACGATCTCGTAATCGCCTGAATTCAAGCAAATAGTATTTTAAACAAAAAAGCATCGCATTATTACCACATCAAATAGAAGAGCGATCTCCCTTAACAGTTTTTTCCAGCTAAAATCATAAAAAGGAGTAAAAAAAAGGCTTCAGCCAAATAACATTCTAATTAATTCAGCACGATCTAGACCGTTATGTTCAGCAATTTCTTTGAGAATAGCGTTGAGAGTTCCTATTTTTATTGGATCGTGTGCTGGGACTGTAATATGGTGTTCCCCTTTACGTTTACTGGTCAACCTAATATGACTACCAGTCTGACGAGTAACTTCATAATCAAGACAAGAAAGAGCTTTAATTAAGTCTTTTCCTGATATATCTCGCGGTAATCTCACGATGCAATTACCTCATCTCGAACAATATGCAATCGAATTACTTTTGGTTTTTGATCTTCTGTAAAATGACAGTCAACCGCATCACGTATCATTTTTTTAAGACTGTCCAAATCATCTGCTTGAGTAAATATAGATTCACCTAATGCCTTTGCTGTATAACCTCCATCAAGATCGTCTTCAACCAAAAAAACAATTTCTATCATGAATGATAATTATTAAAATATGATTCTCTCAATTCTAAAATACTTGCAATTTTTCTGATAGTTTAATTGGCGATCGCCTTATTTATCAATTCAAATAGAAAAGCGATCGCACTACGCACGTGCGATCGCCCTTAACAGTTTTTTCCAGCTAAAATTATAAAAAAATTAATTGCAAGTAAATCAATATGAAAAACCGTAGCTTTACTGTATTAGTTTATAGAGAAGACGATATGTATATTGCCGAATGTCCTGAAGTTGGAACGGTAGATCAAGGAGAAACAATCGAACAAGCTGTTTCAGGTTTAAAAGAAGCTACGAGATTGTATTTAGAATAATTTCCTTTACCAGAAACCTCTCCTAGATACATCACCACTATGGATGTTAGCTATGCCTAGATTGCCTAGAATTTCTAGCAAGAAAGCAATTAAAGCATTAGAAAGTTTGGGCTTTGAGAAAACCCGTCAAACTGATAGTCATGTCATTATGAAAAAAATAACGCCAGATGGACAAATAGGTTGTGTTGTACCTATACATCGAGAGTTAAAAATAGGAACTTTAAGCGGTATTCTCAAACAAGCACGAGTAAGTCCAGAAGAGTTTATTAATAGCCTATAAAAATCTCAATGTATTTTATTTAGTGTGACGATCGCATTATTATTCTCAATAAACTACCAAAAAAGCGATCGCACTATGCACGTGCGATCGCTTTTAAATATTTAGTTTGAGAATGAAATAACTTTTCTTATGTCGATGATTTCGTAGGGTATTCTCGATTCTTTATTTGATGAATCATATAAGTTCTTAGTACATCGTTGATTAAAGTCTGATATCCTTTGATTTCTGGATTGTTTTTGGCTGTCTTACGAAGCCACTCTAGGGTATCAGTATCAACTCTTATGGATATTGCCTCTGTCGCTGGTTTCTTTTTCACCAGTTTGGCATTATTAAAAAAGGCTTCATCTAACTCTGGAATATCGGAGAAGTCAATATCGCGATCGGACATTTCTACCAGTTTTTTTTCTCTTTCTTCAAGAGACATATTAGGACTAAATTGACTGTTGTTCATATAGTTTTCTCTCTCGTTTACTCGCTCTTCTAGCTGAAATTAGCCTGACTTTTCCATCTCTATCGGTATGAATAACCACCACGATGATTATTTGTTGCTGAGTTGTTAATAGTAATTGTCCGACAGATATCTCTCTTATTTCTTTATAGTTTAAGCGGGTGTCTTCATAAGTTAATATATTAGGATCTTCAAAAACTCGCTTCGCTTGCTGAAAGTCAATACCGTGCTTGGTGATATTACTTTGATTTTTATCCTCGTCCCACTCAAATTCCATAATTAGAATATACATAATTGTATATACAAAATCAAGAAAGAGCGATCGCCTTCGGCTACACGATCTCGTAATCGCCTGAATTCAAGCAAATAGTATTTTAAACAAAAAAGCGATCGCATTATCACCTCATAAACAAGCGATCTAAAAGCTACGCGATCGCTATAACTTGGTTTGTTTCTTTAAACTATCTATCTTACCTGGCGATGGAATAATTAAAATTTGATCGCACTATTACCACATCAAAGAAAAAAGCGATCGCACTATGCACGTGCGATCGCTTTGAAGAATTATTTAAAGTTTAACTAGTTAATGTTAGTCAGAATAAGTATCTGTGATACCGTTAACTGTAACAGTTACATTACCTCGACCAGTATTACCTTCAGGATCGCTCACTGTATAAGTAAAGGTTTCTGGAGGAGTAGCCTGTTGTCCATTGTTAAGAAGATTTAAAGAAGCACTAGGGCTTGGATCGTATTTCAAAATATACTTTCCTTCAGTACTATATTTTGACGAATCTGTGTTTAGAATAAGCTCAACTCTTGCACCAGAACGAAGTGTAACTGGACTTCCAACACTAATTGCGGAACTACCAATTTGAGTGATAGTTAGATTTTCTTTAGGAGTATTAGGATCGCTATCATTCTCTAGAACAGAAATCTCTTTAACTGTATCTTCATCTGTAATAGCCGTATCATCTACCGCTACAGGGTTATCCGCAGCACCATTAATAGTCATGGTTACAGTGGCAGTACTAACGTTGTTCTGATTATCTTTAATGGTGTAGGAAAAAGTATCAGTATCAGTCTCACCAGGGTTGAGACGCTCAAACTTGCTGTTAGGATTATAAGTAAAAGTTCCATCGTTATTGAGTTTTACTAAAGCACCAGAAGACAAAGTAATTTGCTTACCTACATTAGCTGTAACATTATTGACCTTCGTGACACTCAAGCCTACACCTAAATCATTGGTAATCACATTGCCAGTAATACTATCATCTTCACTAGTAGAAAGCAGGTCATTCGCAGCACTAGCTAGTTGTGGTACATTTACACCCGTAACAGTTTGATTTTGTGCTGAAAAAGTGTGATTATCCGATTCAAATTTTGAAGATGATGTAGTTTCAATCACGATTTCATCGTATACTTGGTTATTAAAATAGACGTTGACATAAGCAAATGGTTCAGCTTTATGACCTGTATTAGTACCACAAGGAGCAACACCAGCAATAAGACAATTAGGATTTCCATAGTATAAAGTTTTTTCAGCAGCGGGTCGGCTGTTGATAAAGCCTACTAAATCTTTTGTCTGAAAAACAGCTACCTCCGCACCTTTATTTTTGAAAATTATCTTATTGGCACTATCACCTGCTGACCACCAAAAGCCAAAGTATTTTTGGTCTTTATTAACTTTTACGTTGAAGCTGCTGATGTTTTGAGATTGGGTAATATATTTAGTTTTGTTTGCACCGCCCCATTGATCTGCATTTAGAATTGTTAAACTGCCACCATAAGTATAGGTAGTAGCATTAGTACCAGTACCATTGGTTTTAATAAATCCTGTTGTTCCAGATTGATCATTAAAATCAACTACATAAGTATTTGTTTTTGATAGTGCAGTTTGAATTGTTGGTGCTTCTATTGTGACTGTCAAAGCATTATTATCAGCAGATGCAGGTTTGGCAGCTATAGAGCTTGCTATCAAAACACCTAAAAGAATAGTTGAACTGTATTTTATAGAATTAATAAATTTAAGCATTTGAATTGATTTCCTTTGTTTCTAAATAAATAGTTTTTGTATTAGTTAATTTGAGAGTCTTTAGTCTTTGTTGGACTTTAATTTGCCAGTGAATCAACAATAACAGTGACGAATAGGCAACGTAAACTCCTGAAAATACTGAACTTTCAATAATAAGAAATGATATTGTTGACTTGAATTTGATAAATTTAGGATGAAGATAATTACCAAATATCAATTGATAAAAAACATCTGTATTTTTACTAATATTTAGTTTCAAAATTGGCAAAAAAAAGGCGATGCAGTACGCGCCTTTAGGGGTCTTGTTGGTTTCCTACAAAGAGCGACTGCATCGGTGAAGCGATCGCCTTCAGTCTAAAAGCCCAAATCCCACATCATAAAACGAACAAATGAAATGTATAAACTGAAGGGCTAGCTTTCTGGATGAATATACGTAAAATATTAGAACTAAAATTTTCATTGTAGGGGCGTTTCGCCGTTCGCCCTTACCTAATCATTTGTTTTATTTCAAAATAGTTATTTCAAATAAAACAAATGATTAGTTATTTTGTACTGAAAAATTAAAATCTTGACTGGCGATCGCCAAACGTGGTTTAATTGAAATTAAGATTTTCATAATGGAAGTGCTTAGAGTTATGTATCGAAGTCACCACTCCCATTATAAAAAAATTATACCATTACGGCGATCGCTGAGTAAAGCCAAAATTTCCAAGGTTTTTCGCGCTGCTATTTTAAGAAGAATGAGTCAAAATACTGCAAGAATTGAAAGTTCCCCCCCTTGCGCCTGTGGTTTCCCAGGCGTTTATGACGCCCGTCAAACTGAGGAAAGACCCCGCGCCGCCGTCAGGCGCAAGGGAATGCTTTCCGATGTCGAACCATGCGCGGGGGTCGCTCGTCTTGGGGGATTTAGGGGGCGAGTGAGGAAGTCCTATACTATTTGATCTTAAGGATTAAATGAAAAAACAGATCTGCCAACTGCTATGAGAAACCCAGCAACAGCAGTAATCAAGACTCCAATCAGCGTCCAGATCTGCGCTTTTTGTGAACCTTTAATTTCCTTGATATCTTCTACGGTGCTGTCAAGTTTGGTTTCTACCTTGGTTAATCTCAGATTTATATCAGTAACGTCTTTCTGAAGATGATCTAGTTTTTGATCGAACTTATTCTCGATGCGATCTAGTTTTTGCTCCAGCTTATTAAGAATTTCTTTGAGGTCGGACTCTATTTGTATGTTACTCATTGTTGTACTGTTATACTTTGAAGCCTTTGCGTTCGTTATCAAAAGTTACCGCGCCGATTATGAAAATAATTATAACATCGTTATTTCAGCGATCCTAAAGCTACAGGTAGCGATATCCGCGATCGGAATTCTTTAGGGCGATCGCTTTACAATCTATAATTTGAATTGAGAGATCGCTTCTTCAGCTAAAGCCTCTAACTTACCGTCTGCGACATTCTGCTCTAACTGCTCGTCCCAACGCTCATAATCCAGGTCAAAAAGCCACTTTCTGAGTTGTTGAAACTCATTTGGCGAAAGTGTAAGGATAGCTGCTTCAATTTGCTCAAGGGTTGACATAACTATTTTCTAATTTGTCGATTTCGATCAAAATTATAACTCGACAGTCACAGATTACTCCGCCACGTCCGACATGAACGCCTGAGGAAACCCCAAAGCTTCGATCGCACTACGCACGTGCGATCGCCTTGAGCCTCAAAGCCCAAATCCTATATCATAAAACGAACAAATAAAATGTATAAACTGAAGGGCTAGCTTTATGGATGAATATACGTAAAATAGTGAAAGTCTAATTCTTATAACAACGACAGGAGACTGTAAAATTGAAAAAAATAGAAGCTATTATCAGACCTTTTAAATTAGATGAAGTCAAGATTGCTCTAGTTAATGCTGGAGTCGTGGGGATGACGGTTTCTGAGGTGCGGGGTTTTGGTCGCCAGAAGGGGCAAACTGAACGTTATCGTGGTTCAGAATATACCGTAGAGTTTTTGCAAAAGCTGAAGCTAGAAATCGTGATCGAAAACGATCAGGTAGATATGGTGGTAGATAAAATTATTGCTGCTGCCCGCACTGGCGAAATTGGCGACGGCAAGATCTTTGTTTATCCTGTGGATCAGGTTGTCCGTATTCGTACTGGGGAGAAAAACCTAGAAGCAGTTTAGTTTGTTCTTTTAAGTTTAGTTCGGAAACAAATACCGCCCCCTAAATCCCCCAATCCTGGGGGACTTTTGGATTTTGTTTCCCCTAGGCTTGGGATGAAAGTATACAGCGTAGATTAAGACTCAAGCGATCGCTTATCTGTTTGACTGGGAATGAATACCGCCCCCTAAATCCCCCAATCCTGGGAGACTTTTAGATCTTGTTCCCCCCAAACTTGGGGGGCTAGGGGGGCAAAACCATAAATTTAGGTAAAGTATACAGCGTAGATTAAGACTCAAGCGATCGCTTATCTGTTTGACTGGGAATGAATACCGCCCCCTAAATCCCTCAATTCTGAGGGACTTTTAGATCTTGTTCCCTCAAGTTTGGTAGGGCTGTTTCATTCTCAAAATAGAAGATGCGATCGCGAATAAATCTATTCACTACACCTATCAGTGACACAAAGAAAGTAATAATGGCAAATTATGGCTTAAATAACTGATTGCCTCAGTCATAGAATCAAAACCATGAACTCTCAGTAGGTTAATAACCCAACTTTTAATCAAAGAGATGTTTGTGGATGCTTTGCCGTGAAGTTGAGGGCTGTTATCTTCTTTCGTTACGACATCCTTAAACGGCACTCAATACGGCGACGCAGGTTCGCCGTCCGTGCCTCCCCAATGCCAACGATTCTCGATACCCCAATGTCGGCCAATACCTTGGGGAATAAGCCAAGAAGTTGCTGTTCACAAGTAGCAAGATAACAAGTAGCGCAGCCTGGAGGCTGCCGACGTTGCTCCGCAACGGCCAGACGCGCTTCGCGTCTGCAAGTTCAACCTCTGCCACAGCAAGCAAAGCTTGCAAAGTCGTCGAAGACGACGACATGGAGCGATAGCTCCTGTGTCAGACAAAGGGCTTGCCCGCATGTATTCGAGAGTTGAATTATTTTTTCATCTTTTCCTCATCAATGAAGAGACTGCATATCCAACTTCGGAGTTTTTCTTAATTGCTATCTGCTATTTGCACACGCTGGAGCGTGTCGCCATCGCGAAGCGATGTCGGCGTTCTCCAGAACGCGCTACTTGCTACTTAACTCCGAAGGAGTTGGGTAAAGAACTAATATAATAAGTCGCCGAATCCGATTCGTAATCGTGATTACCTCTTGTTCGCGAACGGAAAATTTTGATGATACTATGAACTCCAACCCATTGAGAATCAATGTTTGATGGAGGAGCCAATACTTCTACAGTTCGATGAGTTAGTCGATTTCTCGTCTTCTCGATCTGCTCAAAGCAACTAATCGCCTTTGTACTTGTTGCTTGAAATTCAACAGCGGAGTGGAATAAGCGCGGGAAACCCACGCATTTCCTCCGCTCAATTTGTCGATGTAATGTTTTTTGATTTCTTTTGACCACAATTAGGTAGTTATTACCACTGTCGATAATTGCTGAGACTGTTTTTTTTGACAATGTAGAGCATCCATCGTGAACACCACTCCTTTTAAATGCAGCAATTCTAATAAGTCTTGCACGGCGACAATCTCACTTTGTTTCTTATTTTCCCTAACTTTTATGCCTAAAATTTCCCCGCCTTCATGAGTCAAAGCCGAAACCATCATGACGAAGTTTTGCTGTTGTCCATAACAGTCGTTGACAGTATTTTTCAAACTTTTGCCATCAATTGCAATCCATTGACCTTGACTATTGTGAGTATACTGAGATGCTCATTCATTCACCTGCTTTTCGCTCATCAGGTATTTGTTTCAAATAGTCAATTAAGCTTTTATCAAAGTTTTTTAAAGTCATTGAGCGGTTAAATTAGGTTTTATATCAATTTACCGCACTTTAGCTCTAGAATGAAACAGCCCTACCCAAACTTGGGGGGCGTGTCGTCGTAGCTTTGCTGCGACGTTTATACCGCCCGTCAAACTGTTGAACCCTTTAGGGGGTCGCTCGCCTTGGCGAAACCTTCTTCTGTATAAGAATCAGTCGTGTATGTTGCCTGGTTTTGCACATCTTCATTAGAGTTGCCCATTGCAATACTCATGCCGCTAAGCTTGAACATCGGCACGTCATTTGACATATCGCCTAGGGTAGCAATTTCTTCTAGAGAAATATCAAGCATTTGGGAGAGACGCTTAATTACGGTTTCTTTATTCGCCTGAGGATGGGTAATATCAAGATAATAAGGCTGAGAACGAGAAGCAGAGGCGCGATCTCCCAATGTCTTTTGAGTAGCAGCTTCGCATTCTGCGACCGCATCCAGGTCATCGCTGACACCCACAATCTTGACTACATTACTCAGTAAGTTGTCGTAGTTATCAACCACAGTAGGCTTAAACTTCACGGTATTGCTCTCGCGGTTTACATGAGAACCATTTTTGTCCTGAACGTACCAGTCTTTTTCTAGATAAATCCAAACATCTAAGTTATGCTCTCTGATAATGGAAATTGCCTGTTCGGTAACATCTTGGGGCAGACTATTTTGTTCGATAACCGAAAAGTCAGGATTGATAAATATTCCGCCATTAAATGCACCTATCGGTGCTTTGAGATTTAGCGGTTCAACCAGCATTTTCATACCCAAAGGTGGTCGTCCGCTGGTGATAGCAAATATAATGTCGGCATCGTGTAGTTTTTTGACCGCAGCACAGGCGCGATCGGTTAACACTTTATCATGGTTGACTAGGGTTCCGTCTACGTCAGCGACTACTAAGGAAACTTTGGTAGATTTATTCATTGTGATTATTCCAAATTTCTCGAATTTTTTAGATAGCGATCGCTGTATAAGTTGATTTGATAAGGGAGATCGCTATATTTCTTGAGCTATGCTTTGTCATTCGGAGGCTTTTTCTGCTGCTTCAAAACCGATTTTGCCATGAGTACCATCGCAGAAAGGTCGCTCGGTAGAAGCCCCGCAACGGCAAAGAGCTATATGGTCTTTGGTTTCAAAAGCGTCTCCACTACCGTCGGTAATGGAAGCATCTCCTTTAACGATAAAAGGACCGTTATCTTTAGCTTGAATTGTTAGATCTGACATAGTATTCTCCTTGTTTAATTGTTAAATTGATTAGTGCAATCTTTGATCGGACTTAACTGTAAAATTTAGGGAAAAGTTCTCCATGACTCCCTACCTCCTACTCAACAGACATAACTCGCCACTGACGACCATCTCGTTCTAGCAACTCATCTGCCGATTTTGGTCCCCAAGTTCCCGCAGTATAGTTAGGAAAATCGGCTTTACTTTGCTTCCAGGCTTCAAGTATGGGATCGACAATCTTCCAGGCTGCTTCGGTGTTGTCCGCCCTTTGAAACAGAGTGGCATCGCCGATTAAGCAGTCATAAATCAGGGTTTCGTAGCCAGTTTGGGGAGCAGCACCAAAACAATCTTTGTAAGAAAAGTCCATTTCTACACCGTCGATATTTACCTTCGCTCCTGGAACTTTCGCCCCAATTTGCAAAGAGATTCTTTCAACTGGCTGTATTTGAATTACCAGAAAATTAGGAGTTAGGCATTCAACTGGGGTGTCGCGAAACATGGCAAAAGGTGCTTGCTTAAACTGAATCGCAATCTCGCTGGTCTTTTGGGGCATATATTTACCCGTTCTTAGATAGAAAGGTACTCCCGCCCAACGCCAATTATCGATTAATAGCTTGAGTGCTACATAAGATTCGGTATCGGAGTCAGGATCGACTCTGGGTTCATCGCGATATGCTTTTGCTTCTCCATCCCCTACCTGTCCTTGGTCGTATTGTCCTCGTACTGCATAGTTATCAGCCTCTTCGGTTGCGATCGCCTGTACTGCATGAAACAGTTTGGTTTTTTCGTCCCGTACTGCATCGGCTGCAAAACAGGTAGGTGCTTCCATCGCTGTTAATGCCAGTAATTGAAACAGGTGATTGGGAATCATGTCCCTCAATGCACCAGCCTTGTCGTAATAGTTACCCCGCTTTTCTACGCCCACGGTTTCGGATACCGTAATTTGCACGTGGTCAATATTGTTGCGATTCCAGATCGGTTCAAACAGTCCGTTAGCAAAACGGAAAACCAGCAGATTTTGCACGGTTTCTTTACCTAAATAATGGTCGATGCGGTAAACTTGGTTTTCATTTAGAACCTTAAAAATATCTTGATTGAGACTACGAGCAGAATCTAAATCTTGTCCGAAAGGCTTTTCAATAATCACCCTGCGCCATTGTTCATCTGATTCTGCTGTTAGTTTGGCTTTGCCCAGTCCTTCAATAATTGGTCGAAAAAAGCTAGGAGAGGTTGCTAAGTAGAATAAATAATTACCGTTCGTTCCCTGTCGCTCATCTGCCTCTGATAACCGCTTTTGTAATTGTTTATAGGTATCAGGGTCTTCAAAATCAGCCTGAAGATAATCCAGTCGCTCTTCAATCCAGTCCCAGATTTTACTATCAACTTCTTGGGTAGCAAACTCCTTAATATCCTGGCTCATTTGACTGCGAAACTCGTCGCTACTCAAGTCTGTATGTGCTACGCCGATAATAGCGAACTTTTTAGGCAATAAACCAGATTTAGCCAAATTGTACAACGCTGGCATCAGTAGGCGTTTGGTCAAATCTCCTGCTGCGCCGAAAATTGCGATCGCACAAGGCTCTGCTGGTTCAGGCTGCTCAATTTTAGTCTGACATTTTTGTGCTGTACTAATCATAATTATTTTTGTTTAAACTTACTCTCAATCGTCAACTGCATCTTCCCTCACCAAAAGCAGTGGTTCAGTTTTTAGCTTTTTATTACTTCGCTTTGATAAGGCGATCGCTATAATTAAGATTGCTCAATAATCACAACCTACAAAATATCGTCGAGCAATTCTTCTCTTTTGTTGCTTAGACTTGTCTAATCTTGCTTTTCTTTACTTTAAACTAGTAAATAGGCATGAATAAGTAAGAGATAGAGAATAAGGAATAATTAAACAACCATTACTTATAGGACTTACGCAGTTTAACGAGTTTTGCCCCCCTAGCCCCCCAAATCTGGGGGAACAAGAATTAAAAGTCCCCCTCTCGCGCATTCCCTTGCTAGGTCAGCATTCCCTTGCGCCTTCGGACGACGCGGGGTCTGACCTCTGACGGCGACGCGGTGAAGCAGTTGCGGTGGACAGGTTTCCTGGCATAAGCAAACTGCTGAACCATGCGCGGGGGTCGCTCGCCTTGGGGGATTTAGGGGGCGAGTGCGTAAGTCCTAACTTAACGACAGTTATCCGTCATCGCGTTTAATAATGTTTGCATTACCTGATATTCTTCGGGGTTTACTTGGCGATCGAGTAAAGCAATACTGGCTGCTTGAGAAAGTGCTATTGCTGCTACATCTGCATCTAAATCTTTAACTAGGCGATCGATAGATTGGGGTACTTTCAAAGCCGATTTAATTCCTAACATCATTGATTCTTCGAGTCCAAGTGCTTGTAACTGAGGATGTATTTTCGACCAATCAATAGCTTGAGCGCGATCGCTCATTTGAATAGCGTATGCCAAAATACGATAATATTTTATTTTTTGCTCGGCAGAAATAGAACTAGAGTGAATAGAAGTAGATTGATTAGCATCTAATTCTTTTATTTCTAAAGTGTCTTGACTAAGATTATCGATAATTTTTTGCCAGTCGGCGCGATCGCTATTTTCTGGCTGACCAACAGTAATTGATACCTGAATTTTGTCTCCCGTGGTCTTAAGCTGGGTAACTTGAGCCTCTACTCCCAGAAAACCAAGCCATTTGGCGATCGTTTTGATTAAGGTTATTTTTGTTGCTTTACTTTTAGCCAATAAATGTATTTGAGTATTAACCATCGGGCGGACGATTTGAGAAAGCATATTTTTTTAAAGTAGGAAGTTTTAGTAGCTATTTAGAGCGTGAACCTTTGGTTAAATAAGCCAAAGCAAACGTAGTTAAAAATGCCATGCTCATAGAATAATAGTAATTGATGCCTATAGTAGTAATGGTCATTACGAAAACAATTAAATATTTGATGTTACGCATTTATCGATCTGTGAAGACTGAGTAGTGGGGTGTTTGGGGTAATGAGGTATTTGTGGTGGTGAGGTGTTTGAGGTAATTACTCCTCTATCTCTATCACTCCTCTATCTTCTATACTCCTTACTCACTACTCCATGACCCCATGCTGCGTAATATCAATTAAATATTTAACCTGAGTTCGGAATAAGAAAAGTAGAGAGTAGTAAGCTGAAAATGTATCTAATATAGAGAAAGTAAGCTAATGGCAAATAAATCTCTTCCAGGTAAACTGATTGTTAAATCTGGCAAGTTTGTTTGGACAACAATGTGGCAAATTATGATGTCTCAACTTGCTCCTGGCAATAAGACTGGGGCTTATATTCGCCCCCAAAGCCAGTTAAGAAATTTTATTAATACCAAGCCAGATAATATTTATCAGCCTGAAGCTAATCGTTACCGTCTGTATGTTGGCATGGGTTGCCCTTGGGCGCATCGTACTTTAGTTACTAGGGCTTTAAAAGGGCTAGAAGAGGCGATCGCCGTGTCGATTGTTTATCCTTCACCTGATGCAGGAATTTGGGTTTTGTCCAAGCCAGAATTGGGCTGCAATACCGTACCCGAACTTTATCAGCGATCGCGCCCAGGCTATCAGGGACGTTCTACCGTGCCAATTTTATGGGATGAGCAAACTAATACCATTGTTAATAATGAAAGTGCTGAGATTATTGCCATACTCAATTCAGAATTTAATCAATATGCCGATCGTCCTGACTTGGAACTTTATCCAGAATCTCTAAAAACTGCTATTGATAGCTGGAATGAGAAAATTTATCATACTGTCAATAATGGGGTTTATCGTTGCGGTTTTGCCCAAACTCAATCCGCTTACGAACAAGCAAGTCAAGAATTATTTGCCACTCTTGATGAGATAGATGCCGTTTTGAAAACTAATCGCTATCTTTGTGGCGATCGCTTAACTTTAGCAGACATACGCTTATTTACTACTTTGTTTCGTTTTGATATCGTTTATTATGGGCTGTTTAAATGCAATCTTCGTCGTATCCGCGACTACGACTATTTAGGAGCTTATCTAAGAGATATTTATCAGTTGCCAGGAGTTGCCAAAACCTGCGATTTGGAAAGCGTCAAACGAGATTATTATGGTAATTTGTTTCCTTTAAATCCAGGCGGTATTATTCCCATTGGACCAGATATTACTGATTTACAAAAGCCTCATCATCGGCAAGGCTAAATTTGCTTATATAGAGAAATACTGAATGTAGATTTAGAATGAAGAGTATAACTGCAATTGTCATTTATCAAGCACAATACTCAACGATATTATTTATGAACACTCCTGAAATAGACACCAAAGATCGTAGCCTTGGAGCTTTAATCTATTTATTCCCGCTGGTTTATTCTTTGCCATTTGGCATACTTTTATTATCTCAGTTTCCCTGGCTGTATCAGTTTTTTGCTCCTTTAGTGGCTCTTTATGGCATTACTAACAGTCTGCCTTTTGCCAGTTTGCTTATTTTCTTTGGTCTATGGTTTGCCGTAGTTAGAAATGAAAATGTGAGCAATTTTCTGCGCTTTAACGCTATGCAGGCTATTATGCTCAATATTTTGCAGATTTTGTTTAGCTTAATTATGGGAGTTTTAGTTCCTGCTTTTGGAGGGCAAAGTCTGATTAGTGAAACTTTAACTAACACTATTTTTATGGGTTCTGTTGCTGCCTGTTTCTTTTGTATTTTTCGTTCAATTCAAGGACAATATCCCGAACTTCCTCTTCTTTCTGATGCTGCCTCTTCGCAAATTCGTTAACTAAGCTTAAAAAGCGATCGCAATATATTGCGATCGCTTAACGGCTACAATTAGAGCATCTAGCTAAGAATACCTTTTAAAACTTTCTAGACCGACTATGACAATGGATAATCCTACAATTCAAACCGACTTAGCAGAATTATTAGGACAAATCAATCGACGGCTAGAAAAAATTTCAGAAACTACTATTGAGTTAAAACTGAGATTAATGAGCTAAAGACTGAGACTAGAGTAGGTATTGCCGAAGTTAAAGGCGAAATTAGATCTATTGATGAAAAACTATCTGGTCAGATTAATACTTTAGATACAAAATTATCTGGTCAGATCAATACCCTAGATACAAAGGTAGAACAATTAGATAAACGAATCAGTAATTCCGAATTTACGAATCGCGGAATATTAATTGGCATCATTGTGATTGTCTTAGGGGGTGCTGCTAAGTTTTTTGGATTAATGAGCAATTAATTTCTTTTAATGATCCATAATCGACACCAATCTCTTTGTAAGATTGAACAAATAAAGCGATCGCCTATAAAAATATCAAAAATCATTATTTAGTGGACTACTCCATCGATGATATTAGTCCTTGGTTTCCTGCGGGTTTAATGCTGGATTTGGAAAAATTACTGGGGCGGAAAGTAGATGTAGCAACGGAAGAGGCTTTAAAAGAGAGAATTAGAGAAAGAGTATTGAGTGAAGCGATCGCGCTATGAGATACGACCAAGAACGTTTGAGAGATATTCTTGAGGCGATCGCTCAAATTGAAAAGTATGCAGTTTAAGGACAAGCAGAATTTTTGAAAAATGAACTGATTCAAGTTTGGATTGTTCACCATCTACAAATTATTGGCGAAGCTTCCAGCCGTCTTTCTCAAACCTTGATCGTTCAACATCTAAAAGTTCCTTGGGCGCAAATCATCGCTTTCAGAAATATTCTGGTTCATGAATATTTTAGAATTGATTTGAAAGCTGTATGGAAAATTATCGAGCGATATCTACCCGAATTAAAAAATCAAGTTAAAGACATTTTAAATATTGAGTAAATAGCATTATCCCTCATCCCTCTAAATACTGTCAGTAATACTGCTAAAGTGAAAATTCTCTACTTTGCAGCCAGGAATAACGCTACCGCCACAGCGTTTTGCTTGACTCAATGCCACTACGTTTTTAAGCATTTCTGGTAAACATTGATTAAAGCGCAGATTTTTTATTGGGTAAGATATTTTGCCGTTTTCAATAAGAAAAGTACCGTCTCTAGTCATACCCGTAACTTCTAGGGTGCGGGGGTTAACATAGCGCACATACCAAGCGCGACTTACAAAAATGCCTCGTTCCGTACTGCCAATTAGATCGGCAATAGTTTGATCTGAGCCAGTCATCACTAGAGGATACATTGAGCCTGTTGGTTCTTTGTCCTGTTCTTTTGCCCAATAACGACTATAGGAGAGAGTTAGGGGGATACCATCTTTAATGATATCCAGATTTTCGTTGCTTAAACCGTCGCCAAAAAATCTGCCTCCCTGCAACAGAGGATGAGCAGCATTGCGCTGAACTTGAATAATAGGATCGAATAGCTGTTCACCAACTTTATTACCTATAGGCTTACCAGAATCGTCGCGACGGGACATAAAAGAACGCCCTTCATCTGCTGCACGAGCATCTAAATTCCAGATTATCCAGGGAAGTAAACTAGCGAATGCTGAGGGTTCAAAGATAACCGTGTAGTCTCCTGGTTCAATAACTTGAGGATTACGTGAGGCGATCGCTCTTTCGATAACTTTCTCAGTTAATTCAACAATTGGTAACTGTTCAATACTCCAGGCAGTACAGCGATTCCAGCTAGAACCATTATCAATGCGGGCGGTAAAGCTAAAGTCGGCTTCGGTAGTGCGATCGCAACCCCGCAAACCCGCCGAGTTACCAATAGCGTTTAAAGAAACCTGGAAACTAAGCGTCCCCGATCCGTTAACTCCGGCATTTTTACTGAGGGAACATACCTGCTGAATAATTTCGCCTTTTTTCAAGGGAGAAAGAGTAGCCGTGGCTCGATCAAATGCGGGAGTGCGATCGCTATAGATTTGCTGGGGTAATAATTCAACCCATTCAGGATCGACCGGGGCGATACTAGCTAAGTCTTCTGCTCGTTTGACCGTTAAGGCGATCGCATCTCGGTCTAATTCTGTAGTCGAAGCAGAGGCACTACGTTTACCAAAATAACTAGTTACGGTAATGCTAAAGGTATTCTTGCGAACGTTTTGACTAATTTGATTTTCACTGAAGCGACTCAGGGCGGTTTCACTTGCACTCAGGCTGACAAAAATACCATCGGCTTGAGATTGGGCGATCGCAAATTCAATTAAAGCTAGGGCTTCAGTTTGTGTAACAAATGTATTGAGAGTGGTTAAAGTCATATTTAACTAACAATTGGTAGGTAAAAGGCTAGAAGCTTTTGCCGTAAAAGCCTAAACTATGTAAAGTTATATAGTAACAATCTGGGAATGATAGTATTAATTTTTGGTGACTTAGGATAAATATTGTTATGGCTGAAACTTTAATGTTTAACGCTTTGAGAGAGGCGACAGACGAAGAAATGGCGAGAGATAAGACTGTCTTCGTCTTAGGTGAAGATGTCGGACATTATGGTGGTTCATATAAAGTCACCAAAGATTTGTATAAGAAGTATGGCGATCTTCGTTTATTAGATACTCCCATTGCCGAAAATAGCTTTTGTGGAATGGCTATTGGTGCTGCCATGACTGGCTTGCGCCCAATAGTTGAAGGGATGAACATGGGCTTTTTGCTCTTGGCATTCAACCAGATTGCCAACAATGCAGGGATGCTGAGATACACTTCTGGAGGTAACTTTACAATTCCCTTAGTGATTCGTGGCCCTGGTGGTGTAGGTAGTCGCTTGGGGGCAGAACACTCCCAAAGACTAGAAGCTTATTTCCATGCTGTTCCAGGCTTAAAAATTGTTGCTTGCTCTACAGCATATAATTCTAAGGGTTTGCTCAAGGCAGCTATTAGAGATAATAATCCCGTACTGTTTTTTGAACACGTCTTACTTTACAACTTAAAAGACGATCTGCCTGATGATGAGTATATCTTACCGCTAGATAAAGCAGAAATGGTGCGTAAAGGAAAGGATGTAACTATTCTTACCTATTCAAGAATGCGTCACCACTGTACTCAAGCTCTTAAAGAGATTGAAAAACAGGGCTATGACCCCGAAATTATCGATTTAATTTCTCTTAAGCCTTTTGACATGGAAACTATTAGTGAGTCTGTACGTAAAACTCATAAGGTAATCATTGTCGAAGAATGTATGAAAACTGGTGGTATTGGTGCTGAATTAGTAGCACTAATAAACGAGCAGCTATTTGATGAATTAGACGCACCCGTATTGCGTTTATCTTCTCAAGATATTCCTACTCCCTATAATGGCAAATTGGAAAGTTTAACCATTGTGCAACCCGCGCAAATTGCCGAAGCGGTACAAAAAATGATGGAGGATCGGATTTGATTCTGAGGCGTTGCTAATTGAAGTAATGATATACATGATAATTCTGTTCGGAGCTTCAGAGCCGTTAGCTCTATCTTGGTTAAGCTGAACAGATGTACTAACAAAAAAACTAACAACGTGATTGCTTAATTAGTAAGATCCTAAAACCAATTGGCTGTCTTATCTTCAGATGAGTAACTCAAAGTTTGCTCAGACTCTTAAACAATGAGCAGCTTTAGTCAATCTCAAACGCTTCTTGATGCAGTTGCTACAACCGAGGAAAACTACCCAACGCGCTGCATCGCTTTTCTTCTTCGGTAGCGTAAATAGTACAAACGCTCACACCTTAACAGAGGTAGAGCTAAGAGCTGAAAACTAGTAAACTAACCTGAGTTCGGGATAAGCCCAAACCCTTTTAAATAGTATATTTGAGAAATGCTATTTTTCATTTAATCTCAAGCTTAAGACTCAACTCAGAATCTCTCAAAAGCTAATAGCTAATAGCTACTTCAACAAGCTAATTTTGTTAACCCGAATTCACGTTAAACTAGAATGAAGCTAATCTACATCAGGCGTATTTAACTAAAAAGAAATACATTTTGCAGAGCGATCGCTCTACTTTAAGCTGCTATTTCAAGAAGCCCTACCAACATGAATATCTCTTACCCTAACAGGTACACAAGCATGAGTCATCTGAGCTATCTGCATCGGTTCTCCTTTGCCACACATATTTGTGCCACACTGAACTAACTCCGATTCACCCCCAAGAGCATCAACACTATTCCAAAAGTCGGTGGTCATGCTGTGATAGGTAATGTTTTTAAGCATTCTGGTTACTTTGCCGTTTTTTACCTGCCAGAAAGCATCACCTCCAAACTGAAAGTTACGTCTTTGCTGATCGATAGAATAGCTACCAATCCCATCAATTAAAATGCCGTCTTTGGTATCTGCAATCATTTCTTCTAGGGTTGCAGTATGGCTATCGTCTGGTTTGCCTGGCTCTAATCCTAAATTGGGAATACGTACCATTGGCGTGCTTGACCAACTATCGGCATAAGCACTGCCGTTACTGCTACCTCGACCTAAACGGTAAGCAGTTTCCCTGTCTGTTAAATAATCATTTAGAATTCCGTCTTTAACTATATACCACTGCTGTGCTGGTACACCCTCATCATCATAAGCCATAGTGCTGCGTCCTTGGGGCTGAGTGCGATCGGCAACCAAGTTTACCCAAGGTGCGGCATACTGTAGCTTGTGCAGCCGATCCGTTGTAGCAAAGCTTGTGCCAGCAAAATTCGCCTCGTAACCATAGACGCGATCTAACTCTGTGGGGTGTCCTACAGATTCGTGAATGGTGAGAAATAAATTACTTGGTTTTAAAATTAGAGTTGTTTTACCTTCACTAGTTAATTCTGGGGCATAAACTTTTTCAATTGCTTCATTAGCAACTCGTTCAATATTGCCCAATAAATCTGCGGGATTGATATGTTCATAACCAGTATTGAGGGGCGGGCGTTCATAATTTCTGCTTTTGGCATCGCCATTGGCGATCGCCGTACAGCCCATGCCAGGAAAACTACGATAAATAGTTTGTTCAATTACTGAACCAACTGTCGAGGCAAATATTTTATCTTCTTTGCCAAAACTTAGAAAAGAATAGGCTTTTTTGATGCCTTGTTCTCCATAGCTAAGAAATTTATCGTTAATATTTAACAGCAATTCTGCTTTTTCTTGGATCGGCACTTCAAAGGGATCGATTTGAATTGGCGTAATATATTTATCCTGATATGCCTCTACAGGAACTAGCTTAATCGGATTTTGCTGAGTTAGCCGACTGCCTTTGGCGGTTTCAATAGCCAGGTTGACCACTCTAGTAATTTCTTCTGGAGTCAAGCGATGAGAAGCTACAAAACCCCAGGCACCATCTAATAGAACTCTCACCCCAAAGCCCGAACTAACATTGTCAGATAATCTGCTCAAAGAGCGATCGCGCGCCGATAAGCTTTGTTTACGATAGTGGCAAACGCGAATATCGCCATATTCACAACCAGCCTGACGAATTAAATCTACTGCCAAAGTAGCTAATCCTTTGTTGGTTTGCTGTATAGGAGCTTGTATCATAAAGCTATTTATATTCTTAAAAAGTGTTGAATTAGCTTTATTGTAAACAAAACTCACCGACAAGATTTAATTATTAGCGCGTGACGCTCAATTTATCAAAGAACTTTAATGGTTATTTATCAGAGAATTTTCAGCGTTTTTTAAGAATGGTTAGCAATAATTGAGGTAAATAAATTTTGCCAATCTTATATATATATGGGTAATATCGAAGACAGTGAGCAAACTATTTGATACAGCTTCACTAAAAGTAAGATTGACCGTTGGCATTGCTGCGGTGGCAGCATTAGGATTAGGCAGTTTAGCAGCTTGGACAAGTGCCAAGATGCAGCATATTCTTATCTTGACACATAAAGAGAATATGAATTATATTGCCGCTCGCTTTCCTATGGATGTAAAGATCTATAGCGAAATGATTCCTCTGGAAACAGGCGCACAAAGGGCAATTAATAGTCTATCTACCAAGGATCAACTCATCTGGATCGAAAATGCTACAGGTAAAATAACAGCTAGGTCTTCTGCCTTGAATAAAGCAGAAATTGGTGATATTCTTTTGGCTGTTAAAAATGTGCCTTTAATCCCCACCGTTCAAGACCTGAATGGGAGCTATTGGCTAATGTGTGCTACGCCATTAAAAGTCAAAGATGTCAATTTAGGCACATTATATTTGGCACACAACATTACTGAAAATTTGGTCATGTTTCGCCATTTGGTTCGTAGTTTAACTATCGCGACGATAATTGCGATCGCAGCTATGGTCACTATAATTGCCCTGTATATTGACCGTTCAATGCAGCCTCTTAAAAAGGTTAGTCAGCTTACGGCGACAATTTCGGCTGATAAACTAGACCAGGCTCATCTTAATTTGGAGCAAGCCCCGACTGAAGTTAAAGAATTAGCCCAAACTGTTGATCGGATGTTGGTTAGATTGTCTGAAGCTTGGGAACATCAACGAGAATTACTGAGTAATGTTTCCCATGAATTACGTACTCCTTTGACGATTGTTTCTGGCTATATTCAAAGTATTCTAAGGCGAGGAGACAACCTATCAGAAATGCAAAAAGAAGCCTTGACTATCGCTGCCTCAGAAGCCGATCGCACTGTACAGTTATTACAAGATCTATTAGATTTAGCGCGGGCTGATAGCGGGAGAATTCAATTTCAGTTGGAAAAAATCGTGCTAAACGATCTGATTCAAGAAGTAGCTGGTATGGCACAACAGTATAGCAAAAGAACGATTACAGTTAATTGCTCTGCTCCAGAAATTACGATCAAAGCCGACGCTCATCGCTTTAAACAGGTATTGCTAAATCTGATTGACAATGCTGTCAAGTATTCTGATGCCCAGACACCAATAACCATAGAATTAAATCGCCAAAATAACCAAGCAGTAATTCAAGTTTGCGATCGCGGCGTAGGCATTTCCCTACAGCAACAGGGACGTGTTTTTGAACGCTTCTTCCGTGTTGACGAGTCTCGTAACCGCTCTGGTGGAACTGGATTAGGGTTGTCAATTGTCAAAACTCTTATTGAAGGAATGGGGGGCAATATTACAGTCCGCTCTCAGCTAAATCAAGGCAGTACCTTTACAATTAATTTTTCTTTGCTATGAAAACCCCGTCCATATTTATTTCTCACTTCTATGATCTTGGATGATTGTCGGTAATTACTAACTCGATTAGCATTTCTATCTGCATAGTTTTTCCTTTAAAATAGTAGAGTTATAATAGCCACACCAAAAATATATTGATTTACTGCGGAGTTAACTAAGTTTATGAGTAGTTTAATAGTAACTAGTCTTATTAAGTTTTTACAAATTTATTACGTATTACTAATTGTCAGAATTTTGCTTTCATGGTTTCAAACTGCTGAATGGGCAGGACAAATTATTTCTTTCTTGAGTCCCATTACAGACCCTTACCTCAATATATTTCGCTCAATTATCCCACCTCTTGGCGGGATTGATATCTCGGCAATTTTGGCAATACTTCTCTTGGGATTTGTGCAAAGCCAGTTAGGAGCGATCGCCGTCAGCTTAGCCAATAGCTCTTATGCTATGGGATTTTAAGCTCAATTGTCGTACTCAAAATCGTCGTAGTAATAAGGGCGAACTTTTCCTGCAAATCCAGAAGCTTTAAAATCTTTTAGCTTCAAAGGTGTTGGCTGATTTGCAGGAACACTGACTCTAATTGCAAAGTCGCTGACTCCTGGAGGAACTTCTTCTATTGTGCCAACGCGCCCTCGATTTTCATAGGTTAAATTGTCATTGGCATCATAGATACGCCCAAATACATCGGCATCCACTACGGTTTTACCTGTTATGTTTTTGGCTTTACCTTTAATGGTATAACAACTGGCTGGTCTAATATCTCCACTAGTGACGCTGCCATTAGCATCATCTCCAGCGCAGGGTTCATAAGTAAGATTAGAAAGTTTTATCGAAGTCATTGCTTCTGCTGTGGGAGTCACGACCCAGCTACTTAGCCAAAAAAGACTAGTAATTAGCAATACCGCTACAAATCGAAATATCATAAGTAATTTTTGTTTTTGGTAATTATTCTAATATCTCAGCTTAACTTGAAATACCCATCGACAAAAGTTACAATACTTGCGCCCTCAACCAAGCTATGGGTAAAGATAGAGTTTTTTTGGGTTTTGACACAAAAGCTCTTTGATTAAAAACATCATAACCATTGGCTTCAATTTCATTAAGAATGCCCTGATAAAGCATCAATGAAGCCCAAACTGGTAGGCGAGAATCACGAATTAGATAACGAATACCTATTTCGGCTTGCTTATAATATTTCCTAGCGCGCTTAATTTGGAATTTCATCATTGCTTTCCAACGTTCATCAACTACTCCAGCTAATAGATCTGCCTCTGTATAGTTAAAGGCGTGAAGATCTTCAAGAGGAAGATAAATGCGATCGCGCTGCATATCTTCCCCAACATCTCGCAAAATATTAGTTAGCTGCATTGCCATCCCTAGAGAAATAGCTTCTTCTGTCGGTACGTAGATGGGCTTTTCTCTTTCCCAAGGCACACCATTGGCATCTGCCCCAATACCTAATACCGCATTGGACATTAAGCCCACTGTACCCGCAACGCGATAACAGTATAGCTCAAGTTCTTTAAAGGTTTGATAGCGGTTTTTGACTAAATCCATTTGTTGACCCGCAATCATATCCCGAAAAGGCTGGATGCCCATAGGATAGTGTTGAATGGTATCAACTAATGCCACATCTGTATCATCTAGGGGATATCCTGCAAAGATGGATTCTAGCTGTTGTTCCCATTCTACTAAAGTTTCATTAGTAGTAAATTGTGCTTTAGCACCATCTACTAACTCATCTGTCAGACGACACCAGGCATAGATTGCCCAGATAGCTTTGCTTTTTTCTTTTGGCATCAACAGAGTACCAAAGTAAAAAGTTTTGGCATATTCTGCCGTGATTTGGCGACAGAGTTCATAAGCCTCATCTACCGAGACTAGATTTTTTTTCGTTTTTGTTTTTGGTAATTGCAACATTCACAAAGCAAGCAGATGTACTATCTTTGATTTGGCAGGTGTTAGGGTTATAGACATTTGTTGCCCTAGCCATTTAGCATTGTCTCATCCTATTAGCTACTAGGGACAATTCACAAGTAACAAATATTTAGATTGCGACGGGAGTGGCTTTATTGTCAACTTGTTTACTGGCTCGATTGTCTTGGGCGATCGCAGTGGCTGCTAGTTTACCAGAAAGCACTGCACCTTCCATACTTCCTAAATATTCTTGTTTGGTAAAGCTACCTGCTAGATAAAAGTTATCAATCGGGGTTTTTTGAGTGGGTTTAACCGCTTGTGTACCAGCTATAGCGCGATAGACAGAGCGAGGAGTCTTGACTACTTTTGACTTCAGCAGTTTTGCCCGATCATCTCCTTCAAAGTGCTGGGGAAACAGTCTTTTGAGTTCTAGCATGGTAGCCTCTATAATCTCCTCATCAGACTTAGCAATCCAGTCTTTAGCAGGGGCAAGCACCAGTTCTAACATCGACTTATCAGGATCGGCATATTCTTTGCAGGTGTTGCTCATGTCCGCGTATACACTGAGTAAAGGCGATCGCGAAAAAAGTAAGTGATCGATTTCGGTAATCTTGCGGTCAAACCAGAGGTGCAGGTTAATTACTTCTACTCCTTCTAGTTTAGACATTTGTTTAAAGAAAGTTTTTTCTTGCCAAGGCTTAGGAAGCATTAACTTTAAGACATCAACAGGCATAGCTGAAACATAAGCATCGGCGTTTAACACTTCATCCTCTGCACCATCTAAACCGCGAAGCAAAAAGCCTTTTACTTCCCCATCTTCATCAAGCATAATTTCTTTTAGAGGAACATTAAGCCTTACTTCGCCTCCTCTTTCGGTGATATAGTCCACCATTGGCTGGCATAGTCTTTCTGTCGGTGAGCCATCAAGAAAAGCAACTTTAGAACCATAACGCTCTTTGAGAAAGCGATTTATCGCCGTTAGAGGAATAGTAGCCGAAACATCCTCTGGGTTAATAAAGGTTAAAGCTTTAGAAGCGGCAATAAAAATATCGCTGTTAACACGCTCGTCAATTCCCTGCTGTTCTAACCAAGCAAGTAAATCGTATCGATCCATGTTCTCAACGTACTGCTGTCCTCGAATAATGGCGGGTAACAAACCGACTGCAAACTTGAACTTTTGTGTCCAGGTCAACATATCGTTGTTACGCAGAATTGAAACAATAACGTTGAAAGGTGCAGGAATATTCGGCACGTTGAAACGAGAATATGTTCCTGGCTTCTCTGGCTGATTAAAAATCAAAGCGTGTTCTTTCCACTGAAGCCGATCTTCGATTCCCAACTCCTTAAATAGCTGAAGCATATTGGGATATGCTCCAAAAAAGACGTGTAGACCTGTTTCATACCAGTCTCCATCCTCATCTTTCCAGGCAGCTACCAAGCCACCTAAAACATCTCTACGCTCTAAAACGATGGGTTGATGTCCCGCATCGACTAAATACTTGGCACAGGCTAATCCTGCTAATCCTGCTCCGGCGATCGCAACTCGCATTTAAATATATCAATCTCAAATAACGGTTTACACTCATAAGTCACTCAGTAAGTTTTTGTGACTTTGTGACCTAGTTTGATTATTATACTTTGCATTTCGTTACATTTGCTCAGACTTGAGGAATAATTATCAGCGACAAATTATTTATCAAAGTAATTCATTAACGTAGATTTTGCAGTTTAGAGATTGATGCTAGTTCATTTTTAATACGACTATTTTATTTATCTGGAAATTGGCTGCGGGGTGCTGGTGCGCCTCGTAATAATCCCTCTGTACTTAGATCTTCGTTTATTTCTGACCAGTGGATACCGTAGCCACCACCACAAATTGACCATTTTTCTCTTTGTTTGGGGGTAGCTGCTAACAGTCTAGGATACCAAACCAAAGGAACGGTAATAGTTCTGCCATCCATAATATCTACACTAATAGTATCTTCGCTAAAGTAGACATCCTGAACTCTTTCATCGGCTCTAATTGCTAAAATACCCATTCCACGCCTCTACTAAGTTGATTTGATTTTCTCTTACTAATAATTCTAGCTTTCTGAGTTCTTTACCCCTAAATCCAATATTTTTAGCTAACGCCACTGGCTCTAACCAGAATTTTGCCGAAAAATTATCTCTATCAATATGAATATGAGGAGGTTCATTTGGTTCGTGACTGTAGAAATAAAAACGATATGCTCCTATCCTCAAAACTGTTGGCATATATTTGTAATATTATAAAAGTCTTTATTTTGATAGCTGCTTATTCTTTTCCATACCAAACAGATTCGATGTGACTAATAATCGATTTAGCATCAGTTAATTGTGAACTATCGAGAATAACTGTAACGTGACCTAATTTTCTACCAGGATGAGATGTTTTGCTATACCAATGCAAGAAGGAATTAGGAATAGTTAAAATGCGATCGCGCTTTTCTAAATATTCAGACTCAGACTCTTCATAACCTAATAGATTCACCATCAAAGCACCTGCGGATTTCAATTCTGTCGAACCCAGAGGTAAACCCGTTACTGCCTGTAGCTGCATGGCAAACTGAGAAATATAACAAGCATCTAGGGTATAGTGTCCCGAATTATGAGTACGTGGTGCAATTTCGTTTACCAACACTTTGTTATCGGCAGTTAGGAAAAATTCAATGCCAAATACTCCAACTACCTTAAGTTTATCTAAAATCTTGCGGGCGATCGCCTTTACTTCTTCAGCTACCTCATAACTAATATCAGCAGGGGTTATTGTCCAGTGACACACCTGATTCTTCTGGTAGGTTTCAGTAACGGGATAAATAGCAATCTCCCCCGATACATTACGTGCAGCGATAATCCCTAATTCTTGGGCAAAAGGAACAAATTCTTCAACTAGTAATTCATCAACAGGAACACTTTTAGCTAAAGTCTGTAAGCTTTGAAGATCCTTAATAATAAAAGTTCCTTGACCATCGTAGCCATGACGACGCGCTTTCAAAACGACAGAAAAACCATAGTTAGAAACAAGCTCTTTTTCAGATGAATAAAGACTAAACTGGGGGACAGGAACATCAATACTCTGGAGATAACTACGTTGATCGTACTTATCTAATAGAGGCGCAAGAGTATCCAAACTAGGTCGAAAACATACTCCCTTTTGTTCGAGCTTGTATAATGCCTTTAGATCGATAAATTCATTTTCAAAAGTGATAACATCACACATTTGAGCTAACTTATCTGTCCCTTCTGCATCATCAATGTTTGTTAAAACTACCTGATGCGATCGCTCTACGGCTGGATCGTCTCGATCGGGAGTTTGTACAATCAGCTTAATACCCAATTTGGGTGCTTCTAGTCCCATCATCCAAGCCAGTTGTCCGCCACCAATTACGCCAACTCGTCTGTCTTTCATGACTACCTCAAGTTATCCGATTTGACCATTAACCAGTTTACTTGTTTGTCTACCCTAAAGAAATAAGTCATAACCGTTAGTAGGGTGGGCAAAAAACAACACCAACAAATTATGCGTTTCAAAAATAACTTGTGGCACACCAAATCAAACCATCATTAACATTAAATATTAATTGTGGTGGGCATTAAAACATTAGATTATTAATTTTATCTAAAATACCGACAGATGATTTAGGAGAAACAGCATGATCGATAAACCACTGCTTGAGGACGAAGATATCCTTAAACTCTATAGTGAAGGAGTCAGAGATTTCACTATTTATAAATTGTTCATTGGTCAGATTGTCAATACTAGTTTGGCTGGAGTTAACTTTAGTGGATTGGATTTGTCCGACTCCTATATGGAAGGAATTGACTTGAGTGGGGCTAATTTGACTGGAACTTACTTCAATTCCGCTTGTTTAGATCATTCCAATCTCAGTGGAGCTAATCTAACTGGTGCCGAACTCAGTTGGGCTACTTTCAAAAGAGCTAATCTGACTGGTGCTATTTTGAATGGAGCTAATTTGGGATCTGCTGAGATTGCTAGAAGTAATCTGACTAACGCTAGTTTTGTCGGAGCTGATATCGAACATCTTTTCCTCAAAGAAAACATCTATAGGAACACTATTTGGGTCGATGGAAGTATCCGTAACGAATGAATTAAAATTAGCTGAAAGCGATCGCCTGTAGGGTGGGCAAGAATAATACAAGCTAATTAGCATTTCAAGAATAGCTTGCTGCCCACCAAATCAAATCAACATCAAATATCGATAATGGTGGGCATTAACCAATTAATCTTGCCGTTCTATATATTTTGCAATGCCCACCCTACCAAACCTTGTTTTGACAAACGCAACACCAATCTTGAGCGTATCTATCTCTCTTTACCCAATGAGAAAAACTAGAATATGACCACAAATGAGGACAAGAAACCAGTCCATGTTTGACGGGATTGTAATGGATATAATCTAAATGCTTTTGCAAATCTGCTTCATCTCTAATTGAATGTTCCCAAAACCTTCTTTGCCAGACATCACTTTCTCGATGTTTGTAACGAGAGGGAAATTTCCAGATTGGAGGGATTTCTGGCTTTATAAGCGCGGGTAAACAATACTTTTAATCTCGATATTCTTTGAGAATAATTAGAATCATCAGGAGGTAACTGCCAAATAAAATGCAGGTGGTCTGGCAAAATTACCGCAGCTATAATTTTAAATGGTTGCTTCCCTTGGACTTTAGCAACAGCAGTACGTAAAAGCTCAATGTTTTGAGCATCTTTGAATAATGGACGACGACAATAGGTAACTATCGTTAGAAAATAAGTGCCACCAAGAATGTACAGTCGTCGATAGTTGGGCATTTAGATTAAATTTAGCGATCGCGAATAATTATAGAATGCCCATTGTGGGATAAGAGCGATCGCCTCACACTAATTATTTATTTTTAAACTACGACCAAACCAACGTCAGGTAAAAACACGAACTCATTAAGTCTAAGGAAAAACACGATGGCTAATAGTTTTCAGTCAAAGATGTTTCAGGAAATGAAGCGCAAAGAAATATTTAACCAGGCGCAAAGTTATGCCTTTAAATATGCAGACAATGCCCTCGAACGCAATGTTTTCCCCACAGATGAAGCGATCGAGAATTTAGAACACTTTATTGAAGACTTACCTACTGATGTCGGAGAAACGGCTGACATTTTAGCCAAGCTACATAAATATGGATCGCCTGGAACGACATCACAAATCGGCGGGCGTTACTTTGGCTTCGTCACTGGAGGCGTTTTACCAGCAGCCCTTGCCGTGCGTTGGCTAGCTGACTTTTGGGATCAAAATTCGGCACTCTATGCCATGTCACCCATCTCTGCCAAACTTGAATCTGTGGTTGAAACGTGGCTGATAGAGCTACTAGGCTTGCCCAAACAAACTGTAGCTGGTTTTGTCAGTGGTTCTTCTTTAGCGATATTTTGTGGTTTAGCTGCTGCTCGATACCGAATTTTGCAAAACCATCATTGGGACATTAACAAGCAAGGACTAAATGGTGCGCCTAAGATTAGAGTTGTCACTGGTCGCCAAACTCACGGAACGGTTGTCAAAGCGATCGCACTATTAGGCTTGGGTACGGATAACATAGAGTGGGTAGATACGGACAGCCAGGGCAGAATTATTTCCTCTTGTGTGCCTGAGTTAGATGGAAGCACAATTATTATTTTGCAAGCAGGACAGGTAAGTTCTGGTGCTTTCGATCCTTTTGATGAAATTTGCGATCACGCCAACCAAGCCCAGGCTTGGGTTCATATCGACGGCGCATTTGGTCTTTGGGCTGCTGGCACAAAAAGACTTTGCCACTTAACAAAAGGAATAGAAAAGGCAAATTCCTGGTCGGGAGATGGTCACAAAACCCTTAATACGCCCTACGATAGCGGGATTATATTATGCAGTGACAAAGCTGCTTTGACCCATGCTCTCCATACTTCTGGGTCGTATATGGCATACAGCGAAAACCGAGACGGGATGCTCTATACCCCTGAAATGTCTAGACGGGCGCGGGCTACAGAACTATGGGCTTCCTTAAAATATTTAGGTAAGGCGGGGGTGGATGAATTGGTATTTGGTCTGCATCAAAGAGCGGTTCAAATGGGCAATGAACTAAGCGCAGCAGGCTTTCATGTTTTGAATGATGTTGTTTTCAATCAGGTGCTAATCGCTGGCGATCGCGACGAAGCCACTAAGATAATTATGGAACAGGTTCAAAAATCTGGCGAATGCTGGGCAGGTGGAACAACCTGGAACGGCAGAGTCGCTATTCGGATCAGCATCTGTTCTTGGGCGACGACTGAGGAAGATATTACCCGTTCTGTTCGTGCTTTTGTTGCCGCCAAAGATCAATGGGTTGGCAGCACCAAACTTTTGACCTAATACCAAATTAAATAGTGTTTCTTACATATGTCTCGTAAGGGCTATTCGCCCTTCGGGTTCGACATCGGAAAGCATTCCCTTACGCCTGACGGCGGCGCGGGGTCTCGACCCACCGCAACTGTCTCACGAATAGCCCCTACACAAATCATTCATATTTAAGATTAACAACCAACTATTAACATCCTCAACCAATTAATTTTGTCGGTCAACCGAGACAAGCTTAACATTTATTTACATTCCTTAAATATCGTCCAAAATCCATTCCGAACTGCGTTCACCCAAATCCAGTTGAAGGCTGACGGCTTTACCTAAACGAGGACGTTCTTTAGTTTTCTGAATAAAAGACTGTAGCTGCTCTACCCCATTCCAAGCATTGAGATAATTAGCGATCGCATTCAAATTTTCCGCGTATTCTTGAGGAGACAGGGGAAAAGAGGCTTGTTCGAGGTACTTCCACATTACCTGCACAAAAATTCTGCCCTTGACTTTTCTTAGTTGTACATCATAGGAACAGCCCCACTTTTCTAATAAAAGCTGGTGTAATTGTTCGCCTGTAATCATATTTTTATTAAAAAAGAAACTAACTCAGAGTGGAATCAATACTCAATCTCTGTAATAATTTAATACATTGGTTTATGTCATTATCCTCAGTTTACAAAAAATACAATTTATCTATAGTTAAGTTATGGCTCAAATTTCTGGCAACGTTCCCAACATGGACGACAATGATGTCCCCGATCTGGGACGAAGACAATTTATGAACTTGCTTACCTTTGGCTCAATCACAGGAGTAGCCTTGGGAGCTTTATATCCAGTTGTAAAATATTTTATTCCTAATACTGGTGGCAGTGGTGCTGGCGGTGTAACTGCTAAAGACGCTTTGGGCAACGATATTGTTATCAGCGAATTTTTAGCAGAACATCAACCAGGCGATCGCACTTTGGCTCAAGGTCTTAAAGGCGATCCTACCTATGTTGTAGTTGAGGGTGATTCTACTCTACGCAACTACGGTATCAATGCCGTATGTACTCACTTGGGTTGTGTAGTGCCTTGGAATGCTAGTGAAAACAAATTTATTTGTCCTTGTCATGGCTCTCAGTATAACGAGGCTGGTAAAGTGGTTAGAGGTCCTGCACCTTTATCATTGCAACTAGTTCACGCTGAAGAGCAAGACGATAAACTAATATTTAGTCAGTGGACAGAAACAGACTTTCGTACTGACAAAAAACCTTATTGGGTTTAAGTAAAGAGATAAAGGATGAGGGATAAGGAGATACAGAAATTTCCTTAATCGTGAATTTTGAATCTTTTTATTAACAGCAAATATTTATTCATAAAATATTAATCTTTTTGAGATTATCGATCAAACAAATGAGAACATTGAAACCATTAGCAGTTATTAAACTTGCTCAACAGGTAATTGCTAAATCTGCAATTGTGGCGATCGCGACTATTGCTATTTTCTTCGCTAGCGATATTGCTATCTCTCAGTCTGCCGAAGCATATCCTTTTTGGGCGCAACAAACTGCTCCAGAAACTCCTAGAGAAGCCACAGGCAGAATTGTCTGTGCTAACTGCCACCTCGCAGCTAAAGAGGCAGAAGTAGAAATTCCACAGTCGGTCTTACCTGACACTGTATTTGAAGCTGTAGTCAAGATCCCTTACGACTTAGAAAGTCAACAGGTGCTTGGAGATGGTTCAAAAGGCGGCTTAAACGTCGGTGCAGTCTTGATGCTGCCTGAAGGATTTAAAATCGCTCCTGAAGACCGTATTCCTGAATCAATGAAGGAGGAATCAGCGGGTGTTTACTTCCAAGAGTATAAAGAAGGCGATGATAACGTTGTTCTTGTCGGACCTCTTCCTGGAGATCAGTATCAAGAGATTACTTTCCCCGTGCTTTCTCCTAATCCCAAAACGGACAAAAATATCCGTTTTGGTAAATATCCAGTTCATTTAGGAGCTAACCGAGGACGCGGACAAATATATCCTACTGGTGAAGCAAGCAACAACAACCAAATTAAAGCTTCTGCCACGGGAACAATCGCTTCTATTACCCCTCAAGAAGCTGGTGGTTATGAAGTTACCATCAACACTGAAGATGGCACGGCAACTGACACTATTCCTGCTGGCCCAGAATTAATTGTATCCGAAGGACAGCAAGTTGCTACAGGTGAAGCTTTAACCAACAACCCCAACGTTGGTGGTTTTGGACAAATGGATACTGAAGTAGTTCTGCAAAGTCCCGCCCGTATTGCTGGCTTGATGGCTTTTGCTGGCGGTATTATGATTTGCCAAATTTTATTGGTAATTAAGAAGAAACAAGTCGAAAGAGTTCAAGCAGCAGAGATGAATTTCTAATTTATTTTTAGCAGTTTGAATTAAATAACATTGAGGCAGGTTTTATACCTGTCTTTTTTTAGTGGTTTAGACTGAAAAAATTACTGTTTAAGTAAAATTTAGCACTAATATAAATTTAAAATTAAAATTACAGACTTAAACAAATACAAGAAACAATTATTTCATCGTAATACAACTGGAAAAATAACTGGTCAAAGTACAAATTAGTAGGTTTGTATAATCGGCTTGGAAGAGGAAGAAAAGAAATTTTTAGTACGCCACAAAAACAGCAGATTAAAAAGTGGGTTACACAAAATCCGAAAAACCTTAAGCAGGTAATTGAAAAAATCAGAGAAGAATGGGGAATAGTTGCTAGCAAAGACACAGTTAAAAGAATTCTAAAATGTCTGGCAATGAAATGGAAGAGAGTGAGAAAAGTAACCAATGGGCAACCAGACAAAAAGATGTACGAAGTCAAAAAGCAAATTCTCAAAGCTTTACAAAGGTTATCACAGCAGGGAAGTATAGATTTAAGCTATTTGGACGAAACAGGATTCTGTCTCACTCCTTATGTTCCCTACGCTTGGCAAGAAACAAAACAGCAAGTGGGAATAGATAGCAAACAAAGTAAACGACTAAATATTCTAGGTCTTTTAAATAGAGAAAACGAGTTATATTCTTACATTAGTGAAGTAGTAATTAAATTTTTGGATTTATATGTTCAACAAATCAACAAATCCACGGTAGTAGTTTTAGACAATGCCCCCATTCATCGCTCACTAGCATTTCGGAAAAAGATAGCACAATGGCGTAAGCAGAAAATGGAAATCTTTTGGTTGCCAACCTATTCTCCTCAACTGAACTTAATAGAAATTTTGTGGCGATTTATGAAATATGAATGGATCGAAGCTCAAGCTTACACAAGCTGGAAGCATTTAACTCATCACGTCGAACATATTTTGCGAGATTTCGGCGATCGCTATGTAATTAATTTTGCATAGGTACTTATCTTTTCTTTGCTTCACGGATAATCATAAAAATAAATAAATATGGGCGATCGCCCTATTTAAACTTATAATGTTAGTACATAGTTCTTAATAAATCACCTTTCTAAGTCCGAAAAGATTTACTCTAAAAGCTGAAGTATAAGTAAAAACCTACATAAAATAAACATGAGTGTAACGGCAAGTGGTGGCAGTTCATTAGCCCGTCCTCAACTCTATCAAACAGTAGCGGTGTCTGCAATCTTGCAGGCAGAACAGCAAGATCGCTACTTAGAACAGGGCGAACTCAAAGAATTAACAGCATATTATAAATCTGGTTTTCAACGTTTAAATATTGCTCAAACCATAACCAATAATGCAGACATAATCGTATCTAGAGCAGCTAACCGCATTTTTACTGGTGGTTCACCAATGTCCTACTTGGAAAAACCAGCAGAAGTAGAAGAAATGGCTATGGCTACTCCTAGTGGCAACACTGGTATCCCTGGCGAGCTTATTGTAGAGCAAAAATCCGAGCAAAACGGCAGTGACGGCAACAGTACAAAACTATTAAAAGCCTTCAAATCCTTGTTTGCCGGTGGCTCTGGCCCAACCCCTGCTAACTTTAGACCAATCAATGTTTCTCAGTATGGTCCTGCTAATATGCAGAAGTCTTTACGGGATATGGCTTGGTTTTTACGCTATATTAGCTATGCAATTGTGGCAGGCGATCCTAATATTCTGGTGGTAAATATCAGAGGGTTACGAGAGATTATTGAAAGAGCCTGTTCTAGCGCAGCAACTATCGTCGCCTTACAGGAAATGCGTGCAGCATCAGCAGATTATTTCCGCAAAGATCAAGCAGCAACAGATATCATCACTCAATATTTTGACGTTGCTATTAGCGAATTTAAAGCTCCTACTCCTTCTAATAAATTACGCCAAAGCCAAGCTTCTGATAAACAAGGCTTACAGCTTCCCCAAAGCTACTTTAATGCTTCGGAGAACCGTCCTAAATTTGTCATGAAGACTGGTTTGTCTACTTTAGAGAAGCAGACGGTAATTAAAGCAGCATATAGACAGATTTTTGAGCGAGATATCACTCGTGCTTACGGTCAGTCTATTTCTTACCTGGAATCTCAGGTGAAAAATGGCGATATCTCGATGAAAGAGTTTGTTCGCCGCTTATGTAAGTCTGAACTATATCGCAAGCAATTCTTTGAGCCATTTATTAACAGTCGTGCTTTAGAACTAGCGTTTCGTCACATCTTAGGTAGAGGTCCTTCTTCTCGTGAAGAAGTCCAGGACTATTTCTCTATCGTGTCCGAGAAGGGATTAGCGGGATTAGTTGATGCCTTGGTTGATTCTAAGGAATACGCAGACTACTTCGGGGAAGAAACTGTTCCTTACCTCAGAGGTTTGGGTCAGGAAGCTCAAGAATGTCGCAACTGGGGAATGCAGCAAGACCTCTTAAACTATAGCGCGCCATTCCGCAAAGTACCTCAGTTTGTTACTACTTTTGCTCGCTATAACCGCCCTTTACCAGATCAGCACGTTTATGGTTCTGGTAACGATCCTCTAGAAATTCAGTTTGGGGCGATTTTCCCTAAAGAAACCCGTAACCCTAGCAGTAGTCCTGCACCATTTAACAAAGATACCAAGCGTCTATTAATTCATCGTGGCGCAGGAATTAATAATCAAAATAGCAATCCTGCTGCGCGAAGCGAATTTCCTGGTTCGTTGGGTGCTAAAGTCTTCCGCCTAAACAACGAGCTACCTGGTGCTAGTAACGGCGGTAGCGTTAAGTTTTCGGAAAATTCAACTCAGGCAGTGATTCGCGCTTGCTATCGTCAGGTTTTTGGTCGCGATGTCTATCTAGGGCAAGAACTAAAAGTAGCGGAAATTAAGCTAGAAAACGGCGATATTACCCTACGTGAGTTTGTCAGAACATTAGCTAAGTCTGACACTTTCCGTAACCTGTACTGGACTTCTTTATATGTAGTCAAGGCAGTGGAATATATTCATCGTCGTTTGTTGGGTCGCCCTACCTATGGTCGTCAAGAGATTAACAAGTACTTTGATATTTGCTCTAAAAAAGGCTTCTACGCGCTAGTAGATGAAATGATCGACTCTACTGAATATTCTGATGCTTTTGGCGATGATACCGTTCCCTACGAGCGTTATCTTACTCCTGGTGGTTTGCAGCTACGCAAAGCTCGTCCTGGTGCAATTGAACCTGGTATTGGTGCAAACGTTGAAAAAGAGCAAACTCCTCGTTTCGTAGAACTTGGTCAAGCTGCTGGTTTGAGAACTACTCCCGAAGTTGAGCAAAAAATAGCTCAAGGTGTTAGTGTTCAGCGTCAACAAAGCAAAGTCTTTAAACTTTCTACTACTACTGATAAGGTGGCAGTGAAAAATCTCATTAATGCTGCTTATCGTCAGGTCTTTGAGCGGGATATTAATCCCTATGTAGTGCAAACGCAGTTTTCTGTGCTGGAAAGCCGTTTGGGTAACGGAGAAATTAACGTTAAAGAATTGATCGAAGGCTTAGGCTGTTCCGAGCTGTATCTCAAGGAATTCTATACTCCTTATCCTAATACTAAAGCGATCGAGCTAGGTACGAAGCACTTTTTAGGGCGCGCGCCTCTAAACCAGAGAGAAATTCAGAAATACAACAAAATTCTAGCTTCTCAAGGGCTAAAAGCGTTTATTGGAGCAATGGTTAACAGCATAGAATACATTCATGTATTTGGTGAGGATACTGTTCCTTATCGGCGTTTTCCAACGCTACCTGCTGCTAATTTTCCTAACACAGAGAAGCTTTATAATCAGCTTACGAAGCAAAACGATGAAATCGTTATTCCTAGTTTTGAACCAACTAAGCTAAACGTATAAACTGGGACAATCTCATTATTAAGTAGTCAGCGGTACACCGTTTTGAAGAGGAGCAACTCCGCGCTGGGGAACGCACTCCGATGAGGTGTCTGCGCTGACTGCCTTGCGCGGTTAATATCTGTGATCGGCAAACTTAGTTTTTTAACTAAAAAACTAATGAAATCATCTACACGATATTGATTACTTATTTTTATATGTCCAAAGCGTCAAAAGGTTGATAATCTAACATTAAATTCTGTTAAGGTAAACTAATAAACCGCAACAAAATATTAGATGATAGTTAGGTTGGGTTATCGCTCAAATAAAAAATTAGCCTTTAGAGATGAGCAGCACTGCAAATTCTAGGGCTTTTTAAAAGCAAAAGTTAGCGTAGATCAATACTTATAATCTGTATGTTATTTATTGACTCTATGTAAAGGTTTGTTAAGGCAGCAGCTACTTTTTGCACATTAGTTTGGGCAAGCTGCAATACTAATTTGTAGCTAAAAGTTGAAAACTGGGTAACAAAACAAAGTAACCTATTATCCAGAGGGGTTTGACTAGCAACAGCCAAGCGTAGATTTTAACCATAGAACCTAAGTTTAGTTGCACAGCCCTATTTGACCATAGTTAAGCTGAAAGCCTAGGCTAAATGCTTTGGGTGGTCTGAAGGGTAGCTAGAAATCTTGCTCAGATAAAACTATCGACTTAAAGATAGCTTGTTAATTATTTGATTTCATTGTATTGGGAGGAATCCATCGATGAGTATAGTCACGAAATCCATCGTGAACGCCGATGCAGAGGCTCGTTACTTGAGTCCTGGCGAATTAGAAAGAATTAAATCTTTTGTCACAACTGGTGAAAGCCGTTTGCGTATTGCTCAAACTCTAACTGAGTCTCGTGAGCGTATCGTTAAACAAGCTGGCGATCAGTTATTTCAAAAGCGTCCTGATGTTGTTTCTCCTGGCGGTAACGCATATGGTGAAGAAATGACAGCAACTTGTCTTCGTGACATGGACTACTACTTACGCCTAATTACCTATGGTGTAGTAGCTGGCGACGTGACTCCAATTGAAGAAATTGGTTTAGTTGGTGCAAAAGAGATGTATAAGTCTTTAGGTACCGATGTTGGTGCTATGGCACAAAGCATCCGCGAAATGAAAAACGTAGCTACTTCAATGATGTCTGGTGATGACACTAGTGAAGCTGCTTCTTATTTCGATTACGTTATTGGAGCTATGCAGTAAGTATTTAATTCATACTTTGCTCATATACCAGTAACAAACTTTTTCAAACAACACACTAACTTATCAGTGCTAAATAATTTAAGACTAGGTGAGATAAGGAAACAAAACTATGCAAGACGCAATTACCTCTGTAATTAATTCGGCCGACGTTCAAGGCAGATACCTCGATGGTGCTGCTATGGACAAGTTAAAAAGCTATTTTCAAACTGGTCAACTAAGAGTACGTGCAGCCAGTGTAATCAGTGCTAACGCAGCTAGCATCGTTAAAGAAGCAGTAGCAAAGTCATTGCTATATTCTGATGTTACTCGTCCTGGTGGCAATATGTACACCACTCGTCGCTATGCAGCTTGTATTCGCGACTTAGACTATTACCTTCGTTATTCTACCTACGCTATGCTAGCTGGAGATCCTTCTATTCTAGATGAGCGTGTACTTAACGGTTTGAAAGAAACTTATAACTCTTTGGGAGTTCCTGTTTCTTCTACAGTTCAAGCTATTCAAGCTATGAAAGAAGTAACCGCTAGTTTAGTAGGTGCTGATGCAGGTAAAGAAATGGGCGTTTATTTCGACTATATCTGCTCTGGCTTAAGCTAAATTCTTTTTTAACCTGAGCTAGACGTAGAATAGTTGACGTATAGATTCGGGAAGTCTAGAGTGAGTGCTAGTTCTAATAAAGCTTAGTTTTTCGAGCGCGAAAGAAAGATAAGTTTAGACGATCTAGTATTGACTCTTGACTCCCGAATTTTGGCATTTTAAGACTATTCGATAATTTAAACAGCATCAAACAGCTAACGTAATTTTTGCTGATTAAAACTTGTTAGAAGATTAAACTTTTTTTTATTAAATTAGGAGAGAATACATCTCATGCGTATGTTCAAGGTGACTGCTTGTGTTCCCAGTCAAACTAGAATTCGTACTCAAAGAGAATTGCAAAATACTTTCTTTACTAAGCTTGTACCTTATGATAATTGGTTTCGCGAACAACAGCGAATCATGAAAATGGGTGGCAAAATTATCAAAGTAGAGTTGGCAACAGGTAAACAAGGTATGAATACAGGTTTGTCATAAGATAGGTATTGTGAGTTTGAGTCAACGTTACAATAGGTGAAAGTCGTAGCAACGTTGAACACCTTACATATTCAAAAAGAGGTTAGATAGACTTCTTATTAAGTTTGAGAGCGATCGCTCTTTACCAGATAAAGAGCGATCGCTCTCAAATCAATCATTCGTACGTATGTGATAAATATTATTGAGCAGTTTCTGGATTTACTTTACTAGGTTGAAACTCTGCTGCAATACAGCTTTTCATTGCTTCTTCACTAGGCATTTTAGCAATGCCTGTCAAATCGAGAGTACACTCAGCATAGTGCATAGGCAGTAAACTACGACGGCAGTTGTCCAAAGCCATAGCAGAATTAACTTGCTCTGAACTACTACTAATATCGATGACGCAACTAGCTAACTCATCAGGTCTACGAACACGATAACAAGACTGCAAAGCATTATCTCCCTTTATATCAGTATTAGCTTTAATATCTTGAACACAAGAAGCAAGCAGCTTGGGTTCTAAGGCATCAGAACAAGCTGCTGCTGCTGATGATTTGGCAACACCATCAAAAATTAGACTATCGGCACAACTACCAATATCACCAGCTATCGCTGGAGAATTGGGAATAGCTAACAAAAACACAGGTAAAGAAACTAAACTAGTCCAACGAATAACTTTTACTAGAATTTGCATGGCAATTTAACAATATTTTTAACTCACACCCATATTAAGGGTAGATTGCCAAAACTGGAATGAGAAAATATAAAAGGATTAGGGATGAGAAAAATAAGCGATTGAAATATCCTTTTTCCTTTTATCTAATATTGAGGAATGCTAGGATCTATCTCCTCACTCCAAGCAGCGATACCTCCTTTTACATTTGTACCTTCAATTCCCGCTTCCTTGAGAATGTTCAAGGCTTTTGCCGATCGCCCTCCGAGTTTACAATGAGCAATAAGACGACGACCATTAGCTAGTTCTTTTACTTTATCTATACCGCTGCCGTCTTCTAGTTCAGACAAAGGAATTAAAATCGAACCGTCAATTTTGGCAATTTCGTATTCATTAGGATTACGAACATCTAGCAAGACAAAATCATCTTTACCGCTATCCATAAGCTGCTTCAAATCTTTGACCGACATTTCTGGAATCATATTTTCTGCTTCTTTGGCTGCTGCTTGAGGTATACCACAAAACTCTTGATAATCAATTAGTTTTTCGATTACAGGACGTTCAGGATTAGGTCGTAGCTTAAGCTCACGGAACTTCATATCCCAAGCATTGTAAAGCAGTAATCTACCGCTAAGGGTATTTTCTGCCCCCAAAATAATCTTAATTGCTTCTGTTGCCTGAATTGTGCCAATAATGCCACAGAGAACTCCTAATACTCCTCCCTCTGCACAAGAGGGAACCATTCCTGGTGGTGGTGGTTCGGGGTATAGGTCACGGTAGTTAGGACCACCTTGGTAGTTAAAGACCGTTGCCTGTCCTTCAAAACGAAAGATAGATCCGTAGACGTTAGGTTTGTCTAGCAATACACAAGCATCGTTAGTCAAATAACGAGTTGGGAAGTTATCTGTCCCATCAACAATTACATCATAAAGAGCTAAAATGTCTAAGGCATTTTCGGAACTAATAGCCGTTTCGTATAAATCTACCTGACAGTGAGGATTAATACTATGAATACGGTCTTTTGCTGACTGAATCTTTGGTTTGCCTACCCATGATTCACTATGAATGATCTGACGTTGCAAATTAGAACTATCGACAATATCAAAGTCTACTAGACCAATTCTGCCAATACCTGCTGCTGCAAGATATAACAAGAGGGGAGAACCAAGACCACCGCTACCGATACAGAGAACGCTAGCTGCCTTGAGGCGTTTTTGCCCTTCTAATCCTACTTCTGGCAGAATGATATGGCGCGAGTACCTTTGATACTCATCTTTATTAAGTTCAATTGCTTCCAAATTTGGATTAAGCATGGTTATGATCAAAGCGCGTTGGCAAAGCTTAACGAAGTTATCGCTGCCCAGACAATCAAGGTCAGCATTTTTACTATAAGCATTTTATTATATAACTATGGATCGCAATTATTTTTCAATAGTTTTCTTATTACCCCCTGGACGAAATAGATGAGAATGTTCAGGATGATATAGGCGAGAACGGGTAGTTACGATTGATTGCAAAGCAGGACTTATTAAATAAAGGGTAGTTCTAATAAGATTGTTTTTACGAGTAACCGCAGCCATCTCTGTTAAAGAAACCACCCAAATCTGTTCATCTTGCCAACCAACTCGGTAACAAACCGCCACTGGAGTATCTTGAGGATAATGTTCTAATAGTTTGGCTTGTGCCTTCTCTATATGACGAGCAGCTAGATAAAGACATAAGCTTGCCTTGTGTGCAGCTAAAGAACTTAGTTCCTCTGCTTCAGGCACAGACGAAGCCTCGCCGCTAATTCTTGTCAAGATAATTGTCTGAACCAGTTCGGGAATAGTTAATTCGGTACTAAGTTTGGCAGCAGCAGCCTGAAAAGCACTAATGCCAGGAATAAGTTCAAAAGGAATCTCCGCTTCAATAAAAGCCTGCATTTGCTCGCCGATCGCACTATATAAGGTAAGATCTCCAGAATGTAGACGAACAACTGCTTTACCGTCCCTAACTCGTTCGATGGCTAGAGGGATTATTTGCTCTAGGGTCTTATTTCCTGTAGGTATTAATTCTGCATCAGCACGAACATCCTGCAATATTTGCTTAGGCACAAGGGAGTCAGCATAGAGAATTACGTCTGCTTGAGCCAGAATTCTATAAGCTTTTAAAGTTAATAATTCTGGATCTCCAGGCCCTGCACCAATAATATAAACCGCAGGCTGGAGGAGAGGTTGAGTTAGTGTCATTGTTAATTGTTAATTGTCCGAGGCGATACTACATCAGGTAAAGGACGCTTAAACCAATAGAGCCAGGCAAGAATCAATAATCCTAAAGCGATCGCGCTTAAGCTAACTACCTGAGCCATTTTGAGCGGACCCAGCATTAAGCTGTCAGTACGCAACGCTTCAATCCATATCCGTCCTAGACTATAGCTAATCAAATATACTGCTGCTAAAGTACCAGTTTTTAGGTCGTTATAATGTTTGAGTCCCCAAAAAAATAGTGACAGCAGGAGAATAAAAACGCTAAGATCCCACAGGGATTCATATAAAAAAGTGGGATGAAAGTAAGCAAAATCAAAAAACTCCACAGGACGATAGCGAGGGGCAATATAAAGCTTCCAAGGTAAATCTGTTGGTTTACCAAAAGCCTCAGAATTAAAGAAATTACCCCAACGTCCGATCGCCTGACCTAAAATCAAAGATGGTGCAATCAAGTCTAGTAATTGCCAAAAAGAAATACGGTTTAAGCGAGCAAAAAGAATTGTGGCAATAGTCCCACCAATTATTGCCCCATGAATCGCAATACCGCCTTTCCAAATGGCGATAATATCTTCAGGGCGTTGAGCATATTCTTGCCATTCAAATAAAACATAATAAATTCTAGCGCAGGGGATAGCTCCAATAACCAACCAGATAGCCAAATCGGCTAGCGCATCTGGATTTACTCCACGACGTTTGGCTAAGTATTGTGACAGACTAACGCCAATCAAAACCGCTGAAGCAATCAATAAGCCATACCAACGAATCACAATCGGTCCGACTTCAAAAATAATTGGACCAGGAGATTGAAACTGAAAAGCAAATAACATATTTATCTAAGTTGGCAAGATTTTACTAGAACTTTGGTTCTTATATCTTATACTCGCTAACCATTATCTCAGGTTTTTGATGCTCCCTCAAACAACGGTTAGATATCCTAGCAAATTAGATTGTATATGCCGTGTGCAACTTATTGGACGTTTAAATTTCTATTTTTAGCTTGATAGCTTTTAAAGTCTAAAGATAAAATTGATACTATTTTTGAACAAAAATTGGCAAGTTTACCAGAATCATCACTAATTGAGGGTTACGCAATTTTAGAACCAATTCAAAACGAAGTAGAGAAAGCTAGGATCTAAAAAAGCGTAGGATGAGCATTGTCTATTCTACATAGCAAATGTCAACTATCCTTTAACACAAACAATCTGCTTAAGAGTGGCGACAACTTCAACTAAATCAGACTGATTTGCCATAACTTCTTCAATCGGCTTATATGCCCCAGGAATTTCATCGATAATTTTGCTATCTTTACGACATTCAACTCCTTTGGTTTGTTCGATCACATCTTCAACCGTAAACTCTTTTTTAGCTTTGGTACGAGACATTAACCTTCCTGCGCCATGAGAACAAGAGCAATAGCTATCATGATTGCCTCTGCCTTTGACAATATAAGATTTAGTCCCCATTGAACCAGGAATAATCCCATAATCTTCTTTTTCTGCCCGTACTGCACCTTTACGGGTAACATAGACATCTTCGCCGAAGTGGATTTCTTTTTCGGCGTAATTATGATGACAGTTTACAGATAACAAAGGCTTAGTTGTTTTACCTCCCGTGACAAATTCCTCCACTAACTTTTTAAAACGCCCCATCATCACGTCTCGGTTAAAACGAGCATAATCTTGCGCCCACTGTAAATCACGCCAGTATGCCTCAAATTCAGGCGTACCAGCCACAAAGTAAGCTAAATCAGGATCGGGCAAACTAAGATTGGCTAATTCTGCTAGTTTTTTTCCTGTAGAAATATGACACTGCGCCAATTTGTTACCAATGTGTCTAGAACCAGAATGCAGCATTAACCAGACATAATTATCTGTATCCAAACAGAGTTCGATAAAGTGATTTCCTCCACCAAGAGAACCCATTTGTTGCAGTGCTTTATCGTCTAAATCCTGCACTCCTGGATGCAGTTCTTTAAAATCTCGCCATCCTTGCCAATTGGTAACGTTGCTTTCAATTCTTTTGTTTCCCCATCTGCCAACGGGAATCGATCGCTCTATTTGATGACGGATTTTTTTTAGTTTGCCTTCAAGGCGATCGCCCGTAAAGGGCAGCTTAACCGCCGCCATCCCGCAGCCAATATCTACACCCACAGCAGCAGGAATCACCGCATCTTTGGTGGCAATTACCGAGCCTACTAACGCACCTTTTCCTAAATGAACATCAGGCATAAGTGCCACGTGCTTAAATACAAAAGGGAGAGAGGCTACATTTTTTGCCATTTGGGCTTCATTATTACCAAGATTATGGTTTGCCCAAGACAACACTGGTTTATCACTTGCTAAATTTAATTGTTCGTGTGGCATTTTACTAAGATTTTTACCTACATATATAGTACAATATTCAAAATAATTTGGTTAGAGAAACTATAAAGATATACTGAAAAATGAGATTGCATTAAATACCCAGTTGAGAAAAAATTAGGCTACAACGTTCAATGTTATGAGCGATAGTAAGTCAAAATTTAAAATATGGCTAAAAACAATAAAGAATGGTTGATTAAGATGTTTTCTTTGCTGCTGATCGGCAGCATGATTTTGGGAGGCTGCGCTACATCAGCTACAAATATTTCCCAATCATCCTCATCATCTGATAATCTGACAAATAATCAAGCACAAACGGCGATCGCCAAAGACAAAAACAGTAATAAAAACATGAGTAACAATTTGCCCCAATTAGAGGGGATGGCGAAAGTCGAATTGCAGGTTAACGGATCACCGATAATTCTGGAAATAAACGGCAAAGAAGCTCCAACAACGGCAGGTAATTTCGTAGATTTAGTCTCTCAAGGTGTTTACGACGGATTAGTATTTCACCGCGTTATTCCTGGCTTTGTAGCGCAAGGTGGAGATCCTCAAGGAAAAGATCCCAAATTTGCTGGGCAATTAGGTACAGGGGGTTATACAGATCCAGCTACAGGTTCAGAACGTCGTATCCCTCTTGAGATTAAATTAAAAGGTGAAGACAAGCCTACCTACGGTAAAGCTAAACTTTCTGGTTCTGATGTCGTTCTCAAACACGATCGCGGTGCAGTTGCCATGGCTCGCTCGGCTATGCCTGATTCTGCTTCTTCACAGTTTTATATCGCTTTAGAAGATTTACCTTCCCTCGATGGCGACTATGCCGTATTTGGTAAAGTTATTGAAGGAATGGATGTAGTTGATAAAATTAATCAAGGAGATCGCATTACTTCAGCCAAGGTAATTGAAGGCATGGAAAACCTGAAGAAATAAGCTAGTTTTAAGCTAACTATAAATTATGAGTTGTCAGTTTTGAATTTAATTTGAACTTGATTATTTTAGGCTTGCAACTCTTAATTAGAACAATATGGACGTTGTAGTTACAGGAATAGGATTAGAGTCTTGTCTTGGCTCACTCCAGTCTACCTGGTCAAGTATTGTGCAGGGTAAATCAGGGATTAAACTCCAGCAGCCTTTTGCTGAACTCCCAGTTTATCCTCTAGCCTTAATTAACTCTCAACCGAGCAAAATAGATAATTTAACTCAAAGAATTCTGCTTGCTACCCTCAAAGACGCTAAGTTACAAGTTCCTTTATCTGAATGTGGAGTAGTTATAGGTTCAAGTCGTAGTTGTCAGGCAACTTGGGAAGAATTAATAGCTCAAAAAGATAGTTATATTCCTAACTGGCTAGAAACTTTACCTCATCAAAGCGCGATCGCAACTGCCAAAAAGATCCAAACTACTGCACCAGTTTTAGCTCCTACGGCTGCTTGCGCTACGGGAATTTGGGCATTAGCCAGAGGCTATGAGTTAATTAAAACTGGTCGATGCGAAAGAGTAATTGCTGGTGCAGTAGAAGCTCCAGTTACTCCTTTAACTTTAGCTGCTTTTGAACGCATGGGGGCATTAGCAACTACAGGCTGTTATCCTTTTGACTCAAAGCGAGAAGGACTGGTTTTAGGAGAAGGTGGAGCAATATTTGTTTTAGAAACAGCAGCGTCAGCAAATCGCCGTCAAGCAAAGATTTACGGCAAAATATTAGGCTTTGGATTAACCTGTGATGCCTACCACATTAGCGCACCTAGGACGGCAAATGGTAGTGCAGCCAGAGCTATTAAACAAGCTTTAGAGCGAAGTAATTTAGAAGTTCAGGCGATCGACTATATTCATGCTCACGGTACTAGTACAACTTTAAACGATCGCCATGAAGCTCAACTAATTCAACATATCTTCCCTCAAGGAGTTGCTGTAAGCTCAACGAAAGGTGCAACAGGACATACTTTAGGTACATCAGGTGCAATTGGTACCGCTTTAACTTTTATGGCGTTACAAAATGATTGCTTACCTCCATGTATAGGTTTAAAAAATACCGAATTCGATCTCGATCTTGTTACTCAGCCACGAAAAGCTAAGGTAAATTATGCGATGTGCTTTAGCTTTGGCTTCGGTGGACAAAATGCAGTTTTAACCTTGAGCAGATAATCTATTTTTAAGCTTAAAATGAATCTAACTTCAAAGTCTTATCTGCAAACAAGCAAGTTTTGGTTGTAAAAGTATACCTTCCCGATTTTTGTGGATGAGCCACGCTAATCTTTTTATAGCCAGCTAATAAACCCCAATCACCCTGTTCTAAATTAGTGCATTCAGAAATTTTGTTGTAAGGGCGATAATCTGCAAGTATAATTACCTCTTCTGTGATGTTAATCAAATAGTGTGGCTCAATTCTCCATTGAGCAAAATTTAACAATAAAATCAAAACAAATGCCCAAGCCGCAGCACCAATAAATGTTCCTGCAAGGAATCGAGAAAAGATATTCTTTTCAATGTCAACAACTTTTGTTTTTCCCAGCCAGAAGAGGAACAAAGGATTATTTTTAACTAAGATAAATATTTGAAGAAATATAAAATTGAGCAGTACGAAAAATTGACCCAAAAAACATATCAGCAATAAAACTATTATGAATAAACATAACCAAAGTGGTATTTGAATAATAGCTGAAAAAACAATTAAAGCTCTTGATAAGTTAGAAGGTTCTAATGTAGTAATATCAACAAAAATACATCTAGCAAAATATAGAGATACTGGTGTTAAAATCCCTCCAATAATAAAAAATATCTTAATGAGAAGTTTGTTTTTTGATTTCCAGAACGAATATGTTTCTATCGCAAAGCCAAGACAAAAGCTGATTGCTGCTAATACTAGGAAGAAGAATCCAATCCAAAAAATCGATAGTTTAGGAAAAAATACAAAATAGATGAAGACAAATGCACACACAAGAAGCATTTTCCAGCCAAGTAAATAGCTAAGTTGGGCTGAATTGGAGTTGGCTACAAAGTTTCTGGACGGATGTAATTTCCATTTTGTTTTAGTAATAAGCTTCTGGACAAAGGACTTACTACAATTTCTATCACGCGAATCAGATGCTATTTCGATTTCTTGACTGGTTTCTTCTGTTGACATAATCTTTTCACCGTATGCTTAACCTCACAAAATAATGATAACTACTAACGCTTATTTAACTTTAGAAGAATATCTGGCATACAACGATGGTACAGATAATCGCTATGAATTAGTAGATGGAATATTAGTAAATATGCCTCCAGAAAGCGATCGCAACAATTTAATTGCTTTATATTTACTTACAGAGTTTCTTAAACTTATTCCGATTCAACTCATCCGCCATAAAGACACGGAAATTGTAGTTACAGGCAATCGTACTAGAGTTAGGATTCCTGACTTAATGATCCTAACTGAGGAATTATTAGCAGCAATTGGTGGTAGACGTGCCACTATCACTTCTGATATGCCATCTCCTGTTTTAGTTGTCGAAGTGGTGTCTCCTGGCAAAGCAAATGAAGATAGGGATTATAGATATAAGCGATCTGAGTATGCTGCTAGAGGGATTTTAGAATATTGGATTGTCGATCCTCAGATTAACAAGATTACAATTTTATCTTTGGTAGATGGTTTATATGAAGAAACAGTATTTGAAAAAGATCGGGCGATCTATTCAAACGTTCTTGTACAACTATCATTGACAGCAGCACAGATATTCAGTTTCTAGTAAAGTCACTTGAGTCAAATTGCGATCGCTATAGGTAAATCATATTTAATTTTGATAAAAATAAAAGCTAATGGCTAATAACTTTCAAATAACTGATTAATATTCGTTAACAAACTGCCACAGAATAACGTAACTATTAGAGAATGTTAATCTACAAGCACCTAAATGATGGCAACTGTACAGAGTCAGTTTGTTCAATAGAAAAAGAAGTTAAGTATTTAAAATAATGGTAGATAGCCTTAAAAAACCACAGTTCGAGGAAGTACGCCCTGGAGTCAAATCTCCTGCGGCAGAAACTATTCTCACTCCTCGCTTTTATACAACCGATTTTGAAGAGATGGCTAAAATGGACATCTCAGTTAATGAAGATGAACTAAGGGCAATCTTAGAAGAGTTTCGTATTGACTATAATCGCCATCATTTTGTCAGAGATGAGCAGTTCCAAAAGTCTTGGGATAGCATTAGTGGCGAAACTCGCAAGCTCTTTATTGAATTTCTCGAACGTTCTTGTACGGCTGAGTTTTCTGGCTTTCTACTTTACAAAGAATTAGGTAGACGTTTAAAAGGAAAAAGCCCAGTATTGGCAGAAATCTTTACCCTTATGTCGCGAGATGAAGCTCGTCATGCAGGTTTCTTGAATAAAGCCTTATCTGACTTTAATCTTTCACTTGACCTAGGGTTTTTAACTAAGAGTCGCAAATATACTTTCTTTAAGCCTAAGTTTATTTTCTATGCAACCTATCTTTCTGAGAAGATTGGTTACTGGCGTTACATTACCATTTTCCGCCATCTACAGCAGCATCCTGAAAACGAGATTTATCCTATCTTCAGCTTCTTTGAAAATTGGTGTCAGGATGAAAACCGTCACGGTGACTTCTTCGATGCAATCATGAAGTCTCAGCCTCAGTTTCTTAATGACTGGAAAGCAAGATTATGGAGTCGTTTCTTTTTGCTGTCAGTCTTTGCGACTATGTACCTGAATGATGTTCAACGCTCTGGTTTTTATGAGTCTTTGGGCTTGGATGCTAGAGAATATGACAAGCACGTCATTGAAAAAACCAACGAAACCGCAGGTAGAGTGTTTCCTGTCGTTTTAGATGTAGAACATCCTGATTTTTATCAGCGTTTAGAAAAGTGTGTGAACAATAACGAGAAATTAACTAAAATTGCTAGTTCAAATTCTCCTGCACCTATCAAGCTTTTGCGTAAGCTACCTCACTATGTTTCTAATGGCACGCAACTCATCAAAATGTACTTTATCAAACCAATTCGCGTAGATCGATTAGCTGATACTGTTCGTTAATATTGTTGGCGTTGTTGAATTGTAATGCTGTACAGGTTTTTAATTTCCTAATTTGAAAGTGAGAGATGGCGAGGTTTCCTCGCCATCTCTCACTTTGTTGGAACATGAAGAATACCTGAAAGCTAATAGCTAAAAGCTACGAACAGTAATATTCTGTACGTCATTATTTGAATCAGCAACGCCATATTGTTTTTTAGCTATTTTCTAATTTCTTAAGTCCTGTTTTTTAGCAGGACTTTTTGCGTATAGGTAGGAGTTTCATAATTTGAATCAGCAACGCCAAATCAAGCAAGATTGGGCGGGGTTTGTAGATGTTCAATTTGGGTTTTGATTAAGTTTGCTAGATGTTCTCTTTTTATTTCTACTCCTTGATTGAGATCGCGAGAATTTTCCAGAAAAATTAGGCTATCTACCTGCTGTAAAGAGAATAGCCTAAACAAAAGCTGAACAATAGAGATTGGTATGGCAATTAGATCTGGGTTAGTTTTTCCTTGAGATGTAGCAGCATCTTGAACCGAAACAAAAGCATAAATCACCTGCTTTTCTTGAGATGTTTGAGGATTAGCAATAGTAGTTAAAACCCAATCCTCTTCAAGATTTTGCAGCACATAGTATTCTAAATACTTTAACTGCTCGGCAAATAGTTTTAGAACAGGAGCGATCGCTTTTTCGGCGACGATAGCTGGTACACCAAAGTTAGGTGCTTCATTAATTATTGCTGCTAACTGTTGCTCCAATTCCATTGCTTTTTTATGCTTTAGCTTTTTTTTGTTTCTTTTTAGTAGCCTGCTTGGCTTGTTTCTCTGCTTTTTTAACCGCCTTTTGTTCGGCTTCTGCTTTTTGTCTCGCTTTTTCTTTTTCTTCGGCTATCTTATCTAAATAATAATGATAATCGCCTCGATATACTATTAATTCTCCATCACGAATCTCGACAATTTTGGTAGCAGCTTGAGAAATAAAATAGCGATCGTGAGAAACAATGACTACCGTACCGTCATAGTGCTGTAATGCTTCTTCCAGCATTTCTTTGGCAGGAATATCTAAATGATTAGTCGGCTCATCTAAAATTAATAGATTAGCAGGAGTCAAGAGCATTTTGGCTAAAGCCAAACGCGCTTTTTCGCCTCCGCTTAAAGCAGCGACTTTTTTAAAGGCGGTTTCGCCACTAAACAAAAACTGTCCTAATAAAGTACGCACCTGTTCGTTCTTCCAGTCAGGAACTTCATCATGAATCGTGTTCATGACAGTTTTATCCATGTCTAGAGCTTCTGCTTGATTCTGTTCAAAATAGCCAGGAATTACGTTGTGTTTGCCAATTTCCACTTCTCCTTCGTCAAACTTTTCCATTCCCATAATCATACGTAACAGAGTGGATTTTCCTGCACCATTTGGTCCTAAGATGGCAATGCGATCGCCTCTTTCGATGGTTAATTCTGCTCCTAAAAACAAAATATCGCTGTTGTAAGCATGAACTAGATCTTTAATGGCGATTACTTCCCTACCGCTTCTAGGAGAAGGAGGAAAACGGAATTTTAGCGTTCTCAAGCCAGCAACAGGTGCTTCGACTAATTCTACTTTGTCTAACTGCTTTTCTCTGCTTTTAGCTTGAGTACTACGGGTAGCACTAGCTCGAAACTTTTCGATAAATTCCTGCTGCTTAGCCATTTCTTTTTGCTGTCGCTCATAAGTTGCTCCTTGAGCTATTTGCGTCTCTGCTTTTTGCTGGAGATAAGCCGAATAATTACCTAAATAAGTAGTAGAAATTCCTCGTTCTGTCTCGACGATTTTTGTACAAAGACGGTCTAGAAATTCGCGGTCATGGGAGACGATCACCATCGGTGTATTAATCCCGCGCAGGTAGTTTTCTAGCCACTCAATTGTTTCTAGGTCTAGATGGTTGGTAGGCTCATCCAGCAGCAGTAAGTCTGGCTCTTGCAGGAGTATCTTACCCAAACTCATGCGCATCTGCCAGCCTCCACTATAAGAGCTTACCAGGCGATCGCCATCTTCTGTGGTAAAGCCCATTTCGGGCAAAATCTTTTCTATTTGAGCATCTAAAGTATAGCCGTCTAAAGCCTCAAATTTGCGCTGTAGCTTGTCTAGCCGATCAATTAGTTTATTTAACTCTTCAGGAGTGGCTTTTTCCATTTCCTGATGAATTTGATTCATCTTTTGTTGAGTAGCGTTGGCCTCAGTAAATACTGTCCAAAACTCTTCGTAAACTGTTCGCGTCGGCTCTACCTCAAATTCTTGAGTCAAATAGGCAATCTTCAAACTATTAGGGCGAACTACTTCCCCTGATGTGGCTTCAACTTCGCCGCTGATAATTTTTAGTTGAGTGGATTTTCCTGCACCATTGACTCCAACTAAACCAACTCTTTCTCCAGGTTTAACTTCCCAAGTGACATCTTTTAAAACCTCTCCCGTTGGGTAAATTTTGCTGATGTGTTCGAGTCGCAACATACACTATCTCCTATAATTTTGAAATGCACTGGAAAAAAATATTTTGTTTTGTTTACTTTTATTGCATTTTCTATACAAGTTATATTATATGATTAATAAATCCAAATGCGCTCAGATATTTTTTCTGTGTTAAATATTGATTGCAGTTTGATGAAGTTTCTCCTTATTACTAATTAGATTTGACAAATGTGTAGTAATTTTTAGCAACATTTGGTAGACTATTTTTCCATCAACAAAAAACTAATGTGCATAGACTTACGCTTGGGAGCAAATTAGTTGAGCAATTGGCAGTTAAGCTTTAAACTACGAAATGATTAGAGGCTCAAGCATACCTAAAATAAGCAATCTAGAAAATTTATTCTTTAACCTAATATTTTTAAGTCTTCTTTACAGTCCTGTATTTATAGCAATTTGTAATCAATCATTTTAAAAAACAGACTTAAGAAAATACTTATCAATTTATCTATTTAAAATTTTTATCATCATGACTACAGTTCTAATAGTTGACGATTTAGGGAGTATAAGAGAGTTTTTAAAAATCAATTTATCTAGCGAACCAGACATAGAAGTAATTGGTTTGGCAGATAATGGTCAAAGTGCGATCGCCCAGGTGGGAGAACATCAGCCTGATATCGTGTTAATGGATATCGAAATGCCAGGCAATATAGACGGCATAGCTGCAACCAAGACAATTTCTAGTCGCTATCCTGAGAGTAGAGTTTTGTTGTTAACTAGTCAAGACGATCGGCGACAGTTGAATTTAGCACTTCAGGCAGGTGCTAGGGGTTATATTTTAAAAAATACTAGCGTTAAAGACATTGCAACTATTATCCGTCTAACCGAGAAAGGCTTCTTCCAGATTGGACCAATTCTCGGTAATTGGGATAGTTCTCAACATCACAGCTTGCAGTCAGATACCCATATTTTGAAGCCTCAAAAAATCCCCAGTAAAGTTGGAGTATTAGTTGAGAATAATTCTGCCAACTCAGCCAACTCGGCTGAGACATCGGAAATGAACCATGTTTTATCTAATCTAACTTCAGGTTTATTTCGACTACAGGAAACGATCAAATCCCAGGAAAATACTATTATTAATCTAACTAATCAGTATTCGCAAGTTCAACAAGAAATCAAATCAAAGCTTAAAAAAGACAAGCGGCTTACTAGTAGTAGTAGAATTAATAGCTATCGCAATAGTTTGATGCCTAAATTTGCTAGTCAAAGACGACAACACTTTTTATTCATTGCTAGCTTTTTATTGGGAGTTTTCACAGTATTAATTATGATGTTCTTAATCATGACCGTTGGTGGTAGTGCTTAAATCAATCAGCATTAGCTGTGATGTTTGTTTTGTATAGCAGTCTCGCCAATCAAATTTGATTCGCGTCCACCAAAGATTACTGATGAATCGCTATAGTATTTAAATTCCAGTAGATTATGAAAAGGATCTTCGAGAAAAAAACTATGGTGTTCCAATAATTGCTGAGGAAAACGTAGTTTTGGCTGTTCGTAAAATGTAAGCTGCTTTTGCCGAGCGCGATCGCAAATTGTTTGCCAATCTAACATAGAAGGTAAAATTAAGCCTAAATGTCGCGGATAAATTCCTGGCTGTCTGTCTAATTTCTGGTGCGAGATATGACCAACCAGTTGAGTTCCGTAAAAGTTAAAAATTACGGCTGCTTTGTTCTCTCTGCCTATCTCACAGCCTAAACTTGCTCCATAAAATTGCTTTGCCTCAGTAATATCGTCGATCGGTATAGCTAAATGAAAAATAGGCGCGTTAATCATAGCAACATAAGGATTATAACGCTTACATTTTATCTAGATTTGAGTTTTAAAACTTTAAAATGTAAAAAATGCGAGTCGATTGAGTTGGATGAACTGCTCTATCTTATTTAGACATTCTCTAAGCGCATTCCAAGGTAGTATATTGTGGAGTATAAAAACATATTAAAGAATATAAACAATTATGAATCAACGTGGTGTGGCCGTCTGGTTTACAGGCTTTAGTGGTGCGGGCAAAAGTACTATTGCAGATGCACTTACTAATGAACTAAAATCTCAGGGGTATCAGCTTGAGGTTCTAGATGGCGACGAAATTAGAGAAAACTTAACCAAAGACTTAGGGTTTTCCAAGGAAGACAGAGATACTAACATTCGCAGAATTGGATTTGTTGCCAAACTCTTAGCTCGAAATGGAGTCATTGTTTTAGTTCCTGTAATTTCACCTTATCGCGCTATTAGAGAAGAAATGCGGGCAAACATTAATAGCTTTGTCGAGGTATTTGTCAATGCTCCTCTTTCTGTTTGCGAAGATCGTGATGTAAAAGGACTTTATAAGAAAGTCCGAGCAGGAGAAATAAAGCAATTTACTGGTATTGATGATCCTTACGAACCACCAACAAATCCTGAAGTAGAGTGTCGTACCGATTTGGAAGAAATATCCCAAAGCGTAGATAAAATAATTAGTAAACTAAAAGAATCAGGCTATCTCTTAGGGTAAATAACAAAGCGTTAATCGGCGTTGTAATTTGAACTCTAAAAAACAGCTTAAATATCAATAATTGCTGTTTTAGCGATCGCATCTTGAGATGGAAAAGGTTTAATTAGGCAACAACTACTTCCAATTGTTGTATATGCTCTATTTATAATAAGCATGGGTTAAATACAGCTATTTTTATAGCGTGATAATTAAGCCAACAATAAATAAACTTAATCTCTGACCGTTAATAAAACAATGCAGCTTCACAGCTAAATTTACTATGAGAGACATTGTATCTAATGCTTCAGATTTGCTTTTTAAAACAAATCAAATCATCTGCTTAGAATATCAGCATAATTGCCTTTATGGAGAAGTAATTCAGTTAATACCTGACCGCAAATTATGCTGGTTCAGATCAATGTGCCTAGTTGAACTAAGCTGCGATCGCATGAACGTTAATCAAATAATCGATCTACAGTCTGGATCTGATTTACTGTGGCCAATGAATTTATTTAGACCCGCTTTAGATACTGAAGTTATTTCTTTACTGAGTAGATTAAAGGATGCTGATGAGACATTGATGCCTAAAGCATCGAATCGCCAATATTTGAATAAATTTTTGCGGCAAGTTTGGCAAGCCAATAAAGATAAATTTTAAAGTAGACCTCTTCTAAGCATACCGATCACAAGTCAGTGGAATCGAGTTATGATCGGTATGCTTGTAAGATTTGGCGACATAGGAATTTAAACACGAGTTTCCTTTTTGTGCCGTTAGCTTTTTTTAGCAGCAGCACAATATAAGAGGATTTTTCTTGTGTTTCAAGATCATTTGCACTCGGCTAATCGTCTTTTGGCAGCTTTGCCAAAAATTGAATACCAGCGACTAGAGCCTTACTTAACGCCTGTCTCTCTTCCTGTGGGAACTGTTTTCTACGAAGCTTCAGAAAAGATCGAAACCGTTTATTTTCCCAATACTGCGCTGATTTCTCTGGTTTCTATACTGAGTAACGGCATCAGCACCGAAATTGGTCTAATTGGCGGTACGGGAATGATCGGTCTTCCAGTTATTCTCAGCAATAGTTATAGTAGTCAGCGCGCCATTGTTCAAGTACCAGACGGAGCGATGAAGATTTCTGCTCTAGTTTTGAAACGGGAGTTTGACCGAGGAGGAGAGTTACAAAGAATATTGTTAAACTACGCTCAAACCAGACTAGATGAGACTGCCCAACTAGCAGTTTGCAATGGTCATCATACAATAGAAGAGCGTTTGGCTCGTTGGCTGCTGACGGTTCAAGATTTAACTCAATCTAACGAGTTCCCTCTGACTCAGGAATTTATTAGTAATATGCTTGGAGTTCGTCGTTCGGGCGTAACCATAGCAGCAGGGATTTTTCAAAAGGCAGGGTTGATAAGTTATACTCGTGGCAAAATTACTGTTTTAACTCGGTCAGGTTTAGAAGACACTGCCTGTGAATGCTATGAACTTTTCCACGATAACTTTTATCGCCCTTAAATGAAGGCAGAAAGAATACTTCATACTTTGGCGAATGAAACAGCCCTACCAAGTATGGGGGGCTTGTTCCACTCGCCTGTTGAGACAGAATACTCTGACCCAAGAGGACAAAAACAACGAGTTGCGATCGCCAGAGCCTTAGCCAACCAGCCCAAATTAGTTTTAGCTGATGAAAAGATAAGCATTCTCGTAAGAGGAAGAGACGTAGGCGTATCGAGAAAGCGTTAAACACTTTGTTCAACGCTTTAGAAGTATCAACACATTTAGGAGTAATTATGAAAGAGGAAGGCGAGAAAAAATGCTTAAGGGATGATACAATGCCAGCCTCTTTTTTCGCTGCTTATATTAACCGCCTTAAAAACTGGGGTATCTATGTATCCTATTTATTAGCCTTCAGCTTTTTGTTATATTCAGTTTTAAGCAAAATTCCGTTCTGGTGTCTTAGGACATGATAGTGAAAAGCCCTAAGACTCGAACGTTAGTGAGAGTGCGGATGAAAGGACTTGAACCTTCACGTCCGAAAACACTAGAACCTAAATCTAGCGCGTCTACCAATTCCGCCACATCCGCTCTTTGTATGCGACGCTAACTATCATAACAGATGCACAGAATAAATAAAAATTTTAAAGTAAATTACATGAATTTCGTTGGCGATCGTGATTTGGCTCTTGCCAGGAATAGCCAAAATGACTAACAGAATTAATTTCTGGAGTTGCCTTGCGTAATGCTTCCATCTGAGCTTCTAAGGGGGGATGGTTGCGATAAACTTTACCCCAGGCACCAGCTAAAGAAGGAACAACTTTTGTTGTCTTGGGGGCTATTTTTAAAACACTTTCTACCTGCTTGGCAATACAATCTGTCTTTTCTTCACACAGAGCATAAGACATAGGATGCCACTCTAAGTCTGGAGGAAATTTATCCCAAGCCTGGAGACGAGAATCAAAGCTATTTTTACCTATTAAACGATTACCCTCAGGAAAAAAGACTGCTCCTGCGGGAATGCCTCGATCTTGAACAGGTTTAGCAGCAAAAGACAGAAAATCAAGTACACCTTGTGCTGCATGAGCTACAGATAAGACCCAGAGTTGTTGGCTCAAGCTAAGATAGCGTGACTGGAGAGTTGCTTTAGAGTCAGGCAGATTACGACTACCCTGCCAGCTTGGATCTTTTTCTTGGGGATATTGCCGATCGATATTTTTGAGATCCTGAGCGGTAAAATTGCCAGTTTCTACATATTTTTTGATTACGGCTAATCCTTTTTTGTTGGTGGCTCTATTGTACAAAGCCTCAAGAGAGGATTTACCATAAATCCATAAATCTCGGACGTTATGAACATAGGACTGTCCACCTGTACCTTGAGGGTAACGAACGTAATCAAATAAAACACCGTCTGGCTGGCGTTTGAGGACTGCCTGCAGCAAATTATAGTAATCCGCTTGTGCTTGAGGGGAATAAGGATCGACAAATGCCTGAGCGCGATCGTTAACAAAAGTAAGACTATTTGAACCTTGTCCATTGCGAGCCAATGCTTCTTGGCGATCGCGAAGCTGGGCATAGGTATAGCCATAGTTCATGGTAAATAACCAAGCGTAGACTTTTATACCTCGTTGATGTGCCTTATCAATAGTTTGCTTTAGTAAATCAGCATTTTCTGCTCCAGGCGATCGCACTACTGGTATCCAAGGAGTAGGATTATCTCCAGGCGGCAAAAGAACTTGACTATCGTAAAAAACTTCTAAATGTATTTTGTTGTAGCCGAGATTGACGATACGGTCTAGTACAGAATCTATTGAACCAGCAGTTACGTCACAGGGATAAAGACGCAACCAAATTGCCTCTTCTGCTGGCCAAGTCTGACTACGACATAGCTGTAGCATTTGAGCGTGCTTTTGCACAATTTCTTGATACTCTTGGCTAGCGGTTTGATCTCCTTCTAAAGAGGCTTTTAACAGCTTTTCTTTTGCCTCAACTTTGTCGGCAGTAAAATGACAATAAGGGCCAGAAGCAGCTTGAGCAGGTTTAACGCTCAATGGCTGGAGGCTAGCTAAAATAGTTATAAAGCTAATAATCAAACTTGAAGTGATTTTAGGAATTGTTTTATCTAGAACAATTGGCTCAATAGAGGCAGACTTATTAATTAATTTTTGATTTAGTGAAGGTCGAAAACTGCTCCACAATCGAAAATGTTTAGTAATTTTACCCATATTTGATAATACTCCGTATTTCTACGACAGAATTAAATAAAAAGCCGAATAATAAAGCCTTTTTTGGCTTCAGCTTGGTTTTTATTGCAATTTTCTGCCTTTATTTAATGACTATATATATGACCCAATATTTTAACAGGATTGTTTAAAAGATGAATTTTTTTGTTCCTGGTCGTCTTTGTCTATTTGGTGAACATAGTGATTGGGCAGCAGAATATCGCCAGATTAATCCTAATATTGAACTAGGCTACGCGATCGTGGTTGGCATCAATCAAGGCATTTATGCTCAAGTTGAAACCCATCGTAATTTAGTTTTTAAAACGGCAAATCAGCCTCAAATATTAAAATTAGCTATGGATAAGAATTTATTGTTAGAGATGGCTCAAACAGAAAATTTTTATAGTTACATAGCGGGTGTTGCCTATCAAGCTTTGACTCGTTATGGAGTGGGTGGTTTAGAAATTGATAATTATTTAACGAATTTACCTATTAAAAAAGGTTTATCTTCTAGTGCAGCAATTTGTGTGTTGGTTGCCAGAGCATTTAATTATTTTTATCAGCTAAATTTGACTATTGAAGAAGAGATGGATCTAGCTTATTGGGGAGAAAAAACAACCCCCAGCCAGTGTGGCAGACTAGATCAAGCCTGTGCTTTTGGTAACCAGCCAATTTTAATGATCTTTAATGGCGATCACCATCAGCTAAAACCTTTGACCATAGGTCAAGACCTGTATTTTATCGTGGTTGACTTAGCTGGTTCAAAAAATACTCAAGAAATACTGGCTCAACTTAATCAATGTTATCCTCTTGCTAAAAATGCTCTAGAAGCTCAGGTGCAAGACTATTTAGGCAAAATTAATGCTCGGATAGTTCAAGAAGTTATTTTGGCTTTAGAGCGAGGAGATGCAGCTATACTTGGTAGTTTAATGTCTCAAGCGCAAACTGAATTTGACCGCAATTTGATTCCTGCTTGTCCTCAACAATTAAACGCACCTATATTACATCAGCTACTCAAGCACAAACCTTTACAAACTTATGTTTGTGGTGGAAAGGGAGTAGGATCTCAGGGAGACGGTACGGCACAGTTTATTGCTAGCGATCGCTATAGCCAACAAAAAGCGATCGCCATAATTCAGCAAGATTTTCCGCAGATGCAGTGCTACGAGTTAAATATTCATCAGTCAAATTTATAAAGATTAAAGGGCGATCGCCATAGAGTGATCGCCCTTTAAATATTCAGCTTAGATAGCTGAGGTGAGAATAATAATTAAAACTTAAAGTAATAGATTAATTTGTAGCTATTGTTTCTGCATCAACATCAACAACATTAGTTTCGCCACCTACATTTTCAGTGGTAACGTTATTTTTTTCTTGGCGACTTTGCAGTTTAGCAAAAGCCATTTGTGATAATTCTGTAAATAATAAACCAGCTAAAACCACATCATCAATTTGTCCGACAATTGGAAAAATATCGGGTATAACATCGATAGGACTAACAAGATAGATTGCTGTCCCTAGCATTACCCACCAACGATACTTTGGATGACGAATTGCGCTGCGATACCATTCATATAAGGAAGAGAGGGAAAAATTCATCTTTGTTTTTATGTCCTCGATTAAGTTGTTTTTATTATGACACTTCTTAGCTGCTAGCTTAGTGTGGATAACCTCATCCAGACAATTCGGTAAGTACTATGTTCTAGTGATTAATTATGATAAAACACTTATAGCATTCCAGGCAATTTGATGCTTTTTAGTGCTATTTGACCAAAAACCATTAATTAAACTATACAAAATCCAGATTTTAAACTTGTTTTTGATTGTTTGTTTGAGGCAGTTTGTAAATAAATAAATAGAAAAACTAATTATTAATATTTTAAGTAAAATGTCTAACGGTAAATAAATCCATAGACAGATGCTAAACACAATTAAAGTTGCTAGCCATAAAGTTTTAAATAGCCTTGTAAGGGAATTATTAACTTTTAAAGGTAGTTGAGCTAGTATCTGTAAAATTAACCAGTAATGAGCCTTAGTAACTTTCGCTAATAATTGAGGGTTTTGCCACAAATCTTGCTGAACTTGTTGGGAGATTTGTCCTTCTGAATTAATAATGCTCCGAACTACTTTTTTTGACTGGCTATGAGAGAATAAATAATTACTGGTAAAAATTAGTGGCGATTCAAAGGCTACGCGATCGCGTAATTGCTCTAAAGAGATTAATTTTGCTAGATGTCCCTGACAAAAATCTAATTGCTCGGCTGAAAAATAATTAAGCAGGGCATAATAGCGCAAATCAGCGAGATTACCAGGAGAAAGAATGAATTGATGGTTGTTTTCTTTTGCTTGTTCTATTTGGCTTAAAATCTTTGGCTCGAAGCGAAAAACAATCTGACGGGGAATAGCTAATTTACGGCTAATTCTAACTCTATCTATTTGAATACAAGAATTAAAAATATCGGTGGCTGTTGGCTGTTGATTTTTCACTAAGTTTTTAGCTTTGCGGATTTAGAATTTAGATCAAAACAAAGAGAGCATAAATTTAATCAAACCTCGCCATTGTTGTTCCCCTGCGGTGGTAGATTGTTCGTGCAGTCGTAACAATAAATCGCGATCGCTTCGTTCTAAAATAGACTGAGCATAGCGATTGATAATTTTGCCATCCAATTGCAAAGATGTCTGAGCATAGGTAGTATCAGCAATATTGTCATAAGCTGATGAATTACGTAAAATGCGAGCGCGCCTATCCAAAGCAGCTTTTTTTTTGTTTAACTGCTGTAAAATATTAACAAAAGAGCGATCGCGCAATAGTTTGTTGACCCTAGACATACTTTGCTGACGGCTATGGGGAATAGGTTCAGGTAATCTAGTTGGGATAGTTTCCCACTTGGATTCATTCTGGCTGAGAACTGGCAAATCTCGTTTAATTTCAGATACTAGGGTGCGATTGTATAAAGAAGAATTGGGATCAATTACTTGCAAACAATATGCTAGTTCTAGCTGACGGCGTAACTGTAAATAGCGATCGCTCAAAGAGAAATCAATTTGTTCCAAATAACTACGAGAAAGATAATATATGCCTTGATAAACTTCCCAAGGAATAAACATCTCGTCCACAATCTCCTCGACTATAACGGTGCTAATTTCCACGGCAGTAATACTATCTAGCAAATTATGATTCATTAATTAACTCTGCCTAATCGTGTGAACTAAAAAAGGTTAATTTACTTCTGACCTCTAACTTCCTTAATGTTGCTCCTCTGGAGATTCCGAAGAATTAACTTTTCCTTCCCAATTTTGCCAATTTTGAGCATCTCGGATATTGAGAGACTTAAGATCGAATACCTCGGACTTTACTTTCTCATCGTCGGCATCTTCTTCTAACCAATCACCCCAATCTCCTTGTCCTGGCTGAGGATCTTCTTGTGCCTCATCATCATCACTTTCATCATCAAGATCGGCCAAAGACATTAAATCCTCTACTAGAGCGTCATCTTCTTCTGGAACAAAAGAAGGCAAGTTAGGCTCTGGATTATTAGTTGTTACTTCCAAACTAGAGACGGGAGGTGCTTCGGTTTTATGAGTCGGTTTTGCCGCGGCGATCGCTTCTGGAGTTTTAGCAGATAGTTGATTTGTCTTACGCCTTGGGGATAGAGGCTCTCTGGCTACATCGGCAGCAATATCAACCCAATTAGAATCCTCAGAAATTTGCTGTTCTTGAAAAGTGGACATCAACTGGAACATCTTTTGGAGACTAATTAAATTATGTTGAATCGTCTGATGTCCTTGAGTTACCTGCTCAATATGAAACTGTTTAATTTCCGAATAGCGATCGCCTGTTAGCTTTTCGCCAATTTCATTCTCGACTTTGCCTTCAATTAAACTGATATGGGTGCGTAAACTATTATCTCCTTGAGACTGATTATTATCTACCTGATGCTGATCGCCTTGAGCGGTAATAATCTTAGTAGTAATGTTTAATTCAGGTGCATTACTCATGGCAACTAGGAAAGCTTCCTGAATATTGCCTGCTCGGATTGCCTGTTTAAAATCTTCGCTAGATGTCATAGGTTTCAAACTTAAATAAAGAACAACTATTAAATTGAGTGAGCAGTATAGACTTGATTATTTATTCAAACAACTTGGGCTTACAAGACGACGCATTTCTTCTAAGCTAGCAAGATTTTTGTTTAAGAAGCCCTGTCTCTGTTTTACTTGCTCAATATGCCATCGTTGTAATTCCCTATAGGCAGGATTGTCAATCAATTTAAGATCTATTTCATGTTCTACCGTGCCGTTTAACAAGTTGATTTGTGTCGTAAATCTCTCTGGTAACAAGGATTGGGTAGCTCGATCTAGATCATTTTCAATGCAGGTGGTAACGTTTATTTCTACCGTTTTACTTATCGCTATAGTCAAAGCTGTAAAAATTTCTTGAGCCTGAATCTTGCCTTGCACTTTTTAAACTCCCAAATACCAGTATTAGCAGTTCATCACTGCCAAAAGTTGGTGATATTGTAGCCTAAGTTTTCTAACATCTGATGTAATAAGGGAAGGCTTAAGCCGATGACGTTGCTATGGCAGCCTTCAATTTTCTCCACAAACATACCTCCTTTTCCTTCCAAGGCAAAGCTACCAGCACATTTAAGAGGTTCACCCGTGGCAACATAAGCCTCTATAGTGCGATCGCTAATATTAGCAAAATAAACTTTTGTAATACCGCAGCGAATTATTTGTCTTTGTTGTTTGAGGTCTACCAAAGCATGACCTGTATAGATCTCACCCATTTTACCGCGCATTTCGCGCCAGCGAGCGATCGCCTGTTGAGATGAATCTGGTTTACCATAGATGCAATTATTAATTGTTAATACTGAATCACATCCCAAAACTAAAGCATTACTAAATTGAGGTGCAACGGTTTCCGCTTTACATTTAGCTAAAGTTGTAACCAATTCAGCAGCATCTTCTATCTGCACCCGATCTTCATCAAAATCGCTTTTACATACCAGAGGTGCTATTCCTACCATCCGCAGCAACTTCAAACGAGCCGTAGAAGCAGAGGCCAAAACAAAACGAGGAGATTCATCATTTGCTTTCATAAGCTGTTGATGCACTTAAATTGCATATTGTACGCTTAATGTGAATTAGCTTCGTTCTAATATAGCAATCCTATTTCATTTGCGAACAGTTAAATCTCGATGTCGGGAACAGGGAACAGGGAACAAAAATTTCACGATTCATTTAGGATTGCTATATACTACGTTTGATGTAAATTAACTTTTTTCTCTCATGTCACTAAAAATCCTTATTTGTTAGTGAATAGAAAGATCTTCTTTTAAATTAGGCAAATTCAACTATTGATACGGATGATGAGACTCCAGTTAATAGAGCGGAAAATCAAGGTTAATGTTTACGTCAGGGGTTTGGGGAGGGCGTAACGTCCCCAACAGGGGGTCTGGGGGAAAGTTCCCCCAGGAATAAATTACGGTTCTCACCAATAAATTTCAAAGTTAATATTACTTATAAACGCTACCCATTATTAAGACTAGTTGTCCCTTCATGAACCGTTTTCACCCACTTTAATCTTTTCGGGCGAATAGACATTCTTGCAGTAATACTCAGCATTACAACTTGCCAGTGAGCCATGTAGATTAAGCCTCTAATAGACTGCCCAACCATACTTAATAGAACGGGAAAAGTTAGAGCTTTGTTTTCGGCGACATGAATACGTACTAAGCCTTTAAACATACCGATAAAACCCCAAACAAATAAAAGAATAGTTATCGGACTCAGAATAGGCAAACGGTGGCGAGCGATCGCCATAATACCATCAGGAACATTGGCAGCAGGAAGAATATATTGCAACAGCATCCAGCATAATAAATCGATTCTCTTGCCAAAACCCATCGGCTTAGTAAAGATATAACGCCAGTAATCGAGATAGCGTTGATAACCTCCTTCTGCCCAACGGTTGCGCTGATGCCACAACGAACTAGCTTTGGTTACTCCTTCTTCTAATACTGCGGGAGTTAATAAAAAGCCGACGCGCCAATTGTCCAAATGCAGACGAATAGTTAAATCGAGATCGTCGGTAATAGTTTCTTCATTCCAGCCACCACAGCTATTTAAGGCAACGCGACTCACAAACTGACCATTCCCCCGTAACTCGCCAATACCATCCACGGCAATACGCTGTTGTTGGACATAGCTATCTAGTGCCATCTCTCCTGCTTGCCCCTTTGTCCAAAAGTTTTCTGAACTATTAGCGATCGCTTTTCGCACCTGGACTGCCCCTGTATGGCTGTCAAATAGAGGTACAACTCTTCTTAGTAAATCGGGACTTACCTTGGCATCAGCGTCAAAAACGCCAATAATATCGCCGAAGGTTTGAGGTACTACCTGATTTAACGCTCCAGATTTTCCCCCACTTGCTTTTGCTGCCCGATGAACTACTCTCAATTGAGAATATTCTAGGGCTAATTTATCTAAAATGATCGGCGTATTATCTGTACTGCGATCATCTATTGCCCATACTTCGTATTTATCAGTAGGGTAATCGAGACTACAGAGCATAGCTACCAGGTTGCTAATTACCGTCTCTTCGTTTTTAGCTGCTACTAAAAGAGAAACTTTGGGAATAGATTCTGAGTCATTTAGATCCAAGGGTAGAGGCGTATTTTCAGGTTGAGTAAATAGATAGCGCAGTATTTGCATTCCCGCCAAGCAAACTATCCCCAAGACAATCCATTGACCCCAACTAACCAAATGTAGAGTAATAGTAACTATCCAGATTACCATTAGTAAGAAAGCAGCTTTTTGTCTCCGCCCTGCCAGTCCGCGAAAAAAATCTTCTCGAAATTCTGCTTCTGCTGCTTCTGGGTCGGCTAATTCGCTTAGGAGAGAGTTAATGGGGTCGGATTCTAGATCTGATTCCTTTTTGCGCCAGTAATTCTCTGCCATAGTTGTTACATTTGCTCGCTGCTTGTATTTATAGCGATTATGGCTGTTGTAATGCCAGCTAAATAAATCGCCTTCGCTCAATTGTAACCAAAAATGTAAACTTTCTTAGCTAAAATTTAATATAGGCTTGATATTAATTGGTGAACTTGAGAATTGTTGGTTTTTAGCTCTTACGTACAGAACAAAATAAAATTATTTAAATGATGAACAGTTTGGCTACGGGTTTGGCGATCGCTCTAGGTTCTGTATTATGGGTAGAGTTAGTCAGGGATTTTTATCATGTTTTGTCCCATCTCTGGCAGCCGTTATATCGTCTCCATATTTGGCATCATAAAGTTTTTCGCCCCGATCTATCCGTTGTTAGCGACACTATCTATCGCCAAGCACATTGGTACAATGATGTCCCCGAATCTTTGGTGATGCTGCTGTTTAGCATTTTGCCCTGGAGTGTCGCTTATACTTGGAATCTCGCTCCTCAATGGGCAGCTTGGACTGGATCTTTATATACTCTAAGCTTTTTAATAGGGGCGATCGCTCGTGGGCTAGGTATTCCCTTTGTAGATGAGCTTACGGACATTACCCATCGTCCAGGAGAATTTACCAGTTTACCTGCTCGCTGGCTGATAAATCGCCCTTATCACTGGCGACATCATTTTGATAACCAGGATGCCTATTTTTCTGGCACTTTAACCTTTGTAGATAAACTGCTAGGGACAGCACTGTCGCTAAAAAATAAGCGGATAGCGGTTACTGGTGCATCGGGTACTCTAGGCAAGGCTTTGTTAACCCAGCTACATTTGGCAGGGGCAAAAGTTACTGCCCTTACTTCATCTGATACTGACATTACTTTAAATGTCTCAGGGAAAGAGTTGGCGATCAAAACTGTGGCATGGCAAATTGGCAAAGAAACAGAATTACTAACTCAGCTAAAGCAAATCGATATTTTAATTATTAATCACGGGGTTAATGTTCACGACCAAAGAGACGAAGCTGCGATCGCCAAATCCTATGAAATCAATACTTTTTCGACTCTACGATTGATGGAGCTATTTTTTCAGACAATTGAAAGCGATCGCGACAAGATCACAAAAGAAGTGTGGGTAAACACCTCAGAAGCAGAAGTAAACCCAGCCTTTAGTCCCCTATATGAGCTAAGTAAAAGAGCCACAGGAGATCTTGTTACCATGCGTCGCTTAGATGCTCCTTGTATGATTCGCAAGCTCATTTTAGGGCCGTTTAAAAGTCAGCTAAACCCCGTGGGTATTATGTCTGCTGATTGGGTAGCTAAACAAATTGTCAACTTGGCACGCAGAGACATTCGCAATATCATCGTCACCATTAATCCGCTTACTTTTATTCTTTTTCCCCTTAAAGAATTTTGCGTTGCTAATTACTTTCGATTTTTTACAGCCACCACAACCAAAGTTGCTCAAAAGCGGTCAGACCCCGAATCGCTCGTCTAACTGCTTAACTGTTCTAACCATTATATAGATAATACTCCTTCATTCTCACTACTCCTCTACTTCCTCCACCTGCCTTAGTCCATCAATCTAAGTTGATAGGCTACTACCCTAACCTTCAAATTGTCTCAACTCGAAAGTAGCGTTAATTAATAGTTAAATATTAATTTTTTATTGATTACATATTTCTTAATATAGGTAAGATTAATTGCTATTGCTGCTTATGAATAAGAGAGTTTTAATGTAATTGATAAATTTGGCTAGTATTTTTGAGTTATCAGGCAACATGAAAGCGAGAAAAAGCTCTCAAAGGATCTATCATCATGCGATCGCCCAGTTTGATCGGCAATTGAGCGAAACTTATTATAAGCGTGGCAAAACTTATCTTAAGTTAAAAGAATATGCTAAGGCAATTGATGATTTTGATACTGTCCTACAGCTTGAGCCTGAAAATACCAAAGCCTATTTGATTAGGGGGTATACCTACGGTGAGCTAAAAAATTATCACCAAGAAATTGCCGACTACACTGAAGCAATTCGTCTCGATCATCAGCTAGCTAAAGCTTATCGTAGTCGGGGTTATGCCTATGGTATTCTGCAAGATTATCAACAGGCATTGGCAGATTTTACCGAAGCGATTAGGCTAGACCTCAACTATAGCCAAGCTTATTACAATCGTGGCTGTACCTATCAGATTTTAGAACAGCATCAGTCAGCGATCGCGGATTTTACCCAGGTGATTCAGCTTCAACCTGATGATACCAAGGCCTATGAGCGTCGAGCCAGTATCTACAGTTTCTTGGAAAATTATTACCAGGCAATCGCCGACCTTACTCAGCTGATTCGCCTTAATCCAGATGATGCTGAAGCCTACAGCAATAGAGCAAGAGCAAATTCCCTAGTTCATCATCACCGCTACGCAATTATAGACTATAGTCAGGCAATTTTACTCAATCCCCAGGATTGGCAGTCAATTTACAGTCAGGGGCATTCCTATGGTCAGCTTAAAGACTACGATAACGCTTTAGCTTGTTATAGTGAGGTGATTCGCCTTCAGCCCAAATTCTCTTCTGCACACAAAGATCGAGGCTATATCCACGGTAAGCTCAAAGATTACCCTCAGGCGATCGCCGATTATTCCATAGCCATTGATTTAAACTCAGAGGATGGGAATGCCTATTATCATCGTGGCAATGCTTTCAATTTCCTGCAAGAATATAAACAGGCAATTATGGATTACGACCGATGTATAGCCTTAGAGCCTGATTACTGTAACGCTTATTATAATCGGGGAGTTAGCTATAGTTATCTGGAACTATATCAAGAGGCGATCGCCGACTATAATCGAGCAATAGTCATCAAGCCTCAGTCTGCTCTAATTTATAATAATCGGGGCAATGCTTGCAAAAAACTCCAGTCATATCAAAAAGCGATCGCTGACTACACTCAAGCCATTTTCTTCGATCCTGACTATGGCGATGCCTACTACAATCGAGGACTAGTTTATTATATTCTTCAGAAAAGAAGCAAATCAATCAAAGATTTGACTCTTGCTGCTTATTTGTTTCAAAAACAGGGCAAACAGGAGTTAGGACAACAAATTTTTCTCAAAATTCAAAACCTGCATGGTAATCAAGAGGTTGTTAGACAATAAGTAATGGATAAAGAATCGGCATCACCAGATTATCAAAATATCTTAGAAGAGCTACGTCTAACTCTAGTTGAAGATCCTGAAAATATTGATGCTTATTATCGCCGTAGTGAAGTGTACTATGCCCAAGGAAACTATAGTACGGGCATTGAAGATTTAAATGCTATCTTACAACGAGATGGCAATAACTTTTTGGCTTACACTCTACGCGGTTATGGTTATGGACAGCTAGTCAAACAACAAAAAGCGATCGCTGATTATAGCTGCGCTATTAAGCTTTGTCCTAATTATGCTAAGGCGTACTTTAATCGAGGCACTGTCTACAATCAGCTAGAAGAATACCACCAAGCGATCGCTGATTTTAATCGAGCAGTCAAATTAAACCCCGATTATAGCGATGCTTATTACAACCTAGGTATTGCTTACAACAAGTTAAAACAATATCAGCAGGGAGTTGCTAGTTATACCCAGGTAATTCGCCTTAACCCTCAAGATGCCGAGGCATATTACAATCGCGCTAATACTTACAATAAGCTTCAGCAATATCCTCAAGCATTAGCTGACTATGGGCAAACGATTCGCCTCAATCCCCAAGATCTAGAAGCTTACTATAATCGCGCTAACGTCTATCATAAAACCCTGTATTCTGAAAAAGCGATCGCCGACTATACTCATATTATTAACTTTAATTCTCGTCACGCCCCAACTTACTACAACCGAGGCACGTCTTATCTAACGGCGCAAAAATATCACCAGGCGATCGCTGATTTTGACCAGGCAATTAGCCTCAATGAAAACTATACCGAAGCTTATTATAATCGGGCTGTTGCTTATAACAAAATTCAAGAATATCAAAAGGCGATCGCCGATCACCAAACTGCTATCAAACTCAAACCTAACTATGCTGAGGCCTATGGCAACTTGGGTTTAGTTTATCAAACGGTGGGAGAAAAGCGTAAAGCAGTGAAAAACCTAGATTATGCTGCAACTCTATTCAAACGGCAAAACAAGGAGGCTTTGTATAAATATGTACTGGGTAAGTTAAAAGAAATTAAATAAGACTGGTCAAAAAATAGTTTTATTAATCAAATTGTTACTATATCCACCAAAAGATGATTTCCCTCAAAGACCACAACCAGATAAACTTGAACTTGTTTACCACTCTAAGTGAACAATAGATTTATCTAATAATAATTAACACCGATTTAAGGTGTAATAATTTTTTAATTAGCATTGCTAGACTAAGGCTAAAGTATGAAAAACAAATTAGTTACTTACAAAACTAAATCAAAAGCTGATAGCTACAGGTAATATCAGCCAAAGTTTTCTACTTCAAACTAGCAACGTTTTTTAATTTACAGCTTTACTCACACACCAAAAAATAAATTATGACTGCAACAACCACCCGTTTTCCCATCGATTTAGGTGCTTACAAGCGACTAGCTTTAGACCCCAACCAGCCTACCTTAACAGCCGAACAAAAAGAAACTTTAACAGCCAATATTCAACTTTGCCGCGAGGCGATTGTCTTTTTTACAGCTACTGGCGGTGCTAGAGGCGTTGGCGGACATACTGGAGGGCCTTTTGATACCGTTCCCGAAGTTATGATCCTTGATGCTTTCTTTCGTGGTGCGCCTGATATGTTTGTGCCGATCTTTTTTGATGAAGCAGGACATCGTGTTGCCACACAATATTTAATGGCGACACTAAATGGCGACTTGCCTCAAGAAGAATTGCTCAAGTATCGTGGCGCGAATTCTAAGCTGCCTGGACACCCCGAATTGGGCTTGACACCTGGGATTAAATTTAGTTCTGGCCGTTTAGGACATATGTGGCCTTTCATCAATGGTATAGCCTTGGCTAACCCAGATAAGGTAGTGGTTTGCTTGGGTTCTGATGGTTCACAACAAGAGGGGAATGACGCAGAGGCTGCTCGTTTGGCAGTGGCTCAAAACCTTAACGTGAAGCTATTTATCGATGATAACGATGTCACTATTGCAGGACATCCTTCTGATTATTTGCCTGGTTATGATGTTGGTCAAACATTAACTGGTCATGGTTTAGAGGTTAATACGGGAGATGGCGAAGATATTGATTCACTCTATAGCCGTATGTGCGCTGCGGTAACTGGTAATGGTCCAGTGGCATTGATCAATAAGCGTCCTATGTGTCCTGGTATTGAGGGTATTGAAGGCTCTACTCATGGACATGATGTAATTGCCGTTGATAAGGCAATTTCCTATCTCGAAAAACACGGACAGAGTGCAGCAGCAGACTTTCTCAAAAATATCGAAAAACAGAGCAACGACTATAAGTTCTTGGGAGTTAGCGACAAGGTTGGTTCTAACCGCAACGTTTTTGGTGAGGCTGTAGTATCTATCCTCGGTAAAATGAGCGATGCCGAACGTAAAGCCAAAGTCATCTTTATTGATAGTGATTTAGAAGGTTCTTGTGGTTTCAAACAAATCCACGATGCTCACCCTGAAGTCTTTATTCCTTCTGGAATTATGGAACGGGGTAATTTTTCGGCTGCTGCTGGTTTTGGCATGGAAGAAGGCAAGCAGGGAGTATTCGCCACCTTTAGTGCTTTCTTAGAAATGTGTGTTTCTGAGATCACTATGGCTCGTCTTAACAAGTCCAATGTTTTATGCCATTTCTCCCATGCTGGTATCGACGACATGGCAGATAATACCTGTCACTTCGGGATTAACAATATGTTTGCCGACAACGGACTAGAAGATGGTTACGAAACCCGTCTCTATTTCCCTGCTGATGCCAACCAAATGACTGCCTGTGTAAACAAAGTGTTTCATAATCCAGGTATGCGCTTTATTTTCTCTACTCGCTCCAAAGTTCCCATGATTTTAGATGATGCGGGCAAAGAGTTGTTTGGTGGCGACTATACTTTCACTCCTGGCAAAGACGAAGTAATTCGCGAAGGAGACGCAGGTTATATTGTCAGCTTTGGAGATGCTTTATATCGCTCTTTAGATGCGGTAGAACGCTTGCAAAAAGAAGGTATCAACGTCGGTTTGATCAATAAAGCTACACTTAACGTAGTCGATGAAGAGATGATGGCAAAAATTGGTCAAGCACCTTTTGTTGTGGTTGTTGAATCTTTTAACCGTCGTACTGGTTTAGGTAGTCGCTTTGGTTCTTGGCTACTTGAGCGAGGCTTGACTCCTAAATTTGCTTATCTTGGTGTTCACGAAGAAGGCTGTGGTGGACTTTGGGAACAGTTTCCCTTCCAAGGTTTAGATCCAGAAGGCATCATGAGTCACGTTAAAGGTTTAATGTAATATTTAATAGTCAAGTAATTACGTAAATTTGTTGATTTTTTGGGAGTGAGGTTTGAGATTTTACTCCTTTTTTCTTGCCCAATAAAATTACGATTAATCTGAGGTTAATTGAGAATGACTTTGTTGTACTGATAGTTTTGCTTTTTGTTCTAAGGTCAAAAGTTCTGCTTGAAGACGATCAATTTTAGCAACAATCTCTCGCGATCGCTGATTGTCTTTAATATAAACTAAAACACTTGACCAAGCTCTAATTTGCGCTTCTTTTAAATCTATTTCATCGGTTGATTTTAAAGCCGTTTCTAGGTCTTTAATCGTTAAACCATCAGGAAGACCACTTGATTCTAAAGCTGCCCATTTGGCTGCTATTTTATAAGATTTGATTGCTGCTTCTTTATCTCCCAAAAATAATAGTTCATCCAAACCTTTAGAGGTCCAAAGTAATGCAGCCTGTTCAGAATCTGGCTCTACAGAAGCTAAAACTTCTTTCATCAAAGCAATAGTTTGTTCGGGATATCCCGCATACATGGAATTAGCAATTGATAGCCTAAGATATGCTTGAGTAAAGCGAGGATCGATCTGACTGATGGTTTCAAAATAATCTGGAACGAGTTTATAACCAATTGTATCTCTAGCATGGCGATCGCCAAAATACTGCACAAAATTTAAATATGACCAATCAGCAACCATGTTATCTAAGCCAAGAAGTGGCGTTTCTTTTTGAAATTCAATTAGTTTTGCTTGTTCTTGTTCTCGACTAAAGTAATTAGCACGATTTAGTTTTTGGACTGATTGTTTATATTCTTGAGCTTGTAAGATTACAATTCCTGCTAAACAGATGAAGGGCAAAAATGCGGGCAGAAAATTGGTGATTTTTTTAGTGATGGCAAGGGACATAATCTAATTGACAAAGAAAGAAAACGTTCTACATTCAGTATTTTCTCTTACGAGATTACACTTATGTTATACATTTACTTAATCAATAACAACTGATAGCTCTGGCAAAAAAGATTAATAAAAGTAGTCGAAAGAACTACGTTTCTTTTAACATCAACGTTTTTAGATTTAGTAGATATAAAACTTTATATTTTAAGTTCATCAAAACTTTATTTATTATCAACAAAACTGTCTCAAAATTTACTTAAAACCGCTTCGCGGTAGCTATTAGCTCTTAGTCATTAGCTCTTAGCTTAATTAAAAGTAGATTTAAACTACTTTTAATTCAAGACTTTTCATCTTATTCTTCATCTGTACTAATGATTTTAGGTACTCTAAAAAATTCTCCCTGTTGTTCGGGAGCAGCCTTTAATAACTCTTCTTTAGCGGGGAAAGGACTAAGCTCATCAGCGCGAGTAATATTACTAGTTTCAATGGCTCTGGTAGTTGGCGGAACATCAGTAGTGTCTAGCTCACTCAACTGATCGAAGTATTCAAGAATACTATTAAGCTGGGTGGTAAATTCTTCTTCTTCTGCTTCAGTAATATTGAGTCTAGCTAAATTGGCAACTTTTCTTACTTCTTGGCGATCGATCATATTTGATTACTGTCTGCTGTTTACTTGGTGGGCATTGATGAGTATTCTTATGATTAACAGAATTTTATTTCATGCCCACCCTACTGCTGTATGCTGTTTACCTGGTGGGCATTAATAGATATTTTTTGGTAATGAACAAAATTGTGTTCTCTGCCCACCCTACAATTGATTAATGATCATTGGTCTATCGATCATTGTTAAAAGAATACATCCATTTCCGAACGTCCCGTAATTTTGAGCCAATTTTGAGCTTCCATATAGTTGTTGGGTGCAATTCTAATCGCTTGCTTCCAATACTCGGCAGCTTTATCATAATAAGACTCTGCTTTTTCTACGTCTCCTGCTTCCTTGGCTTTTTCTCCTTCATAGTGATAAATAACAGCGATGTTATTCAATGCTTGGGGCATTCTTGGGTTAAGATCGATAGACTCAGTATAAAGCTCCATTGCCTTGTCAATATTTCCATTACTGGCATAGATCAAGCCCATATTGTAGAGAATATAGCTGCGATCGTTAGGATCTTCTTCGAGGGTTAATGCCTCTTCATAGTTTTCTAAAGCTTCTGCATATTCTCCATCACCTTGGGCAGACATCCCATCACGATAATAGGCAAAAGCTTCTTTGGCTTTTTTGTTGGTCGGCAGAGCTTTGAGGATGATGTCTGCCATGACGGTAAAGGTCTTATCTACAAAGTTATCGTTTCTTTGGGTACGTGGCATAGGAAATTTAAAAATTAATTAATTATAGTTATTTTTGATATTAACTCCAAATGCCAATTAAAAACTATAAGTTAAATGTTAAATATAATTTAAACAGCGTTGCCAAACCAAAGTATGAAACTCATAACAGTGTAATTTACAGCTTTAAGTTTTTTGACAAGATACTGCAAACCAACTGTTTTTTAGATTCCAGATTCTGGTTTAGCAACACCATTTTGAATTAGGGTTAGTTATTGCTGGCCGAAAATTGATAATTACGCAGCTAGTTTTCTGTGTTTTTGTGGATTAAATAGTGATTTTGCAACTTAGATCTCCTGATTTTTGCGAAAAGCGTAAGTTTTCCTTGTAGTCTACAGGACAATCAATAATTGCTGGCACATCATCGGCTAGAGCCTGTTTCAAAGTAGGAATCAAGTCTGCTGCTGATTCAACTCGATAACCTTTTAGTCCCATACTTTCAGCAAATTTAACAAAGTTTGGATTTCCAAAATTAATTGAAGTAGAGTGACCAAATTGACTAATTTGCTTCCACTCAATTAAGCCATAGCCATTGTCATTAAAAATCAAAGTCACAAAAGGAGTGTTGACTCTTAAGGCGGTTTCTAACTCTTGACAGTTCATCATAAAACCGCCATCTCCTGTCACTGCCACGACTTTACGCTCTGGGTGGACTAATTTAGCTGCCATTGCTCCAGGAATAGCAATGCCCATAGCGGCAAAGCCATTAGAGATAATACAGGTATTAGGGCAATCAGAGTGATAGTGACGCGCCATCCACATTTTATGCGCTCCTACATCAGAAATAACTATATCTTCTGGACCCATTACCTGACGAAGGTCATAGATAATTTTTTGGGGTTTTATGGGAAAACCGTCATCATTGGCGTACTGTTCGTAATCTTCTTTGATTTGATGTCGCAAGCTTACTGCAGTAGTAGCTTCTTTGCCGTTGCGATTATCACCAGGATATGCCTCGCGATCGCAACGTTTAACGATATCATTAAGTGAATCGGAAATATCGCCAAATACTTCTACTAAAGGAATATAGCTGCTATCAATTTCGGATCTGCTTTCGTCGATGTGAATAATTGTGGTGTCGCCATCAGGATTCCATTTTTTCGGGGAATATTCAACTAGGTCATAACCCACAGCAATAACTAGATCCGCTTCATCAAAGGCACAGCTAATTAAATCTCGCTGCTGTAGTCCAACAGTCCATAAAGATAAGGGATGAGTATAGGGAATTGCTCCTTTGCCCATAAAGGTATTAGCAACAGGAATATTTAGCTGAGTAGCAAATTCAGTCAATGCTTCACTTGCACAACCACGAATTACGCCATTTCCTGCCAAGATCAAAGGATTTTTAGCTTTAGATATAGCAACGGCAGCAGCATTCAGGCTACGGGTTGAAGCATAAGTTTTTTCTCGGTTATCACGATGAAGAGGATTGCCTTTAAGAGGCATGGCGGCAATGTTTTCTGGTAAATCAATGTGAACTGCACCAGGCTTTTCTGATTGAGCAACTTTAAAGGCTTTACGAATAATTTCGGGGGTAGTATCAGGACGAACAATTTGCGCATTCCATTTAGTTATTGGGGCGAACAATGCAACTAGATCGAGATACTGATGGGATTCAATGTGCATCCTGTCTGTACCCACCTGTCCTGTAATTGCTACTAAAGGCGCACCATCAAGATTAGCATCGGCTACACCTGTCATGAGGTTGGTTGCTCCAGGTCCTAAAGTAGACAAGCAAACACCCGCTTTACCTGTCAAACGACCATAAACATCTGCCATAAACGCAGCACCCTGTTCATGACGAGTAGTAATAAACTGGATTGGAGAATCTCTTAAAGCTTCTAAGATATGCAGGTTTTCTTCTCCTGGTAAACCAAAGACGTATTCTACCTCTTCATTTTCTAAACATCTAACTAAAACTTCCGCTACATTTGATTCGCCCATCATGCCTCTTTCCCAACTTATCGATAATATACAATTTTTTGTTCTTTCCAAACTATAGCTATTCTGACTCTAAATAAGGTACAGTCAATACCTCGATCTATATCGGTAAGTCGAACTTTATGCCTTAAGGGAGAATTAAGGAATTTAGTTATCTTGAAATTTAGATTGTGTAGAAGCAACAGGAATAGATTCGTCTGCAAATGGATTAGTTTTTTTAAAAGCTGCACGCACAAATCCTAAAAATAATGGATGGGGATTGTTGGGGCGAGAGCGAAATTCAGGATGAAATTGAGTTGCAACAAAAAATGGATGATTTGGCAGTTCAATAATTTCTACTAGACGTCCATCAGGAGAAGTGCCACTAATTTCGTAACCTGTTTCTAATAACAAACTACGATAGGCATTGTTAAATTCATAGCGGTGACGATGACGCTCATAAATTACCTCATTTTCATACAAAGAGAAGGCTATAGTGCCAGGTTGTAAACGACAAGGATAAGTTCCTAAGCGCATCGTACCTCCTAAATCAATTACATCCTGTTGTTCTGGCAAGATATTAATAATCGGATTTGGGCTTTGTGGATCGAATTCTGAACTATTAGCATCCTTTAATTTAGCGACGTTACGCGCCCACTCGATCGCGCTACACTGCATTCCTAAACATAGACCCAAGAAGGGAATCTTAACAGTACGAGCATATTCAATCGCCGCAACTTTACCGTCTACGCCACGAATACCAAAACCTCCAGGGACAATTACTCCACTAACGTCATGTAAATATTTGGCTGCATCATGAGTTTCAATATCTTCAGCACTTACCCAACGTACATTAACTTCACAATCAGCAGCGATCGCGCTATGTCCCAAAGCCTCAACTACGGACAAATAGGCATCACTCAGTTGAATGTATTTACCCACAATGGCAATATTAACCTGCGGGCGCGTAGAGTTCAGTTTAGTAACTAAACCACGCCATTTTTGGAGATCGGGCTGACGTTGTTCTAGGTGCAACAACTCTAAAGTTTGTTGTGCCAATCCTTCTTTTTCTAAAATCAAAGGAACTTCATAGATGGTACTGGCATCAAGGGAAGTAACCACAGAATTTACGTCAACATCGCAAAATTCGGCTATTTTTTCCTTAATTCCTGGGATCAATGGGCGATCGCTACGACAGACTAAGACATCTGGTTGAATCCCAATTGAGCGTAATTCTTTGACGGAGTGTTGGGTAGGTTTAGTTTTCATTTCCCCTGCTGCGCCGATCCAGGGAATAAGTGTAACGTGCATATAGACAGCATTATTTTTGCCTACATCTTTACGAAACTGCCTAATTGCCTCCATAAACGGCAAAGATTCAATATCCCCTACCGTACCCCCAATTTCCGTAATCACCACGTCTGAATTGGTATTGCTAGCAACACGATGAATTCTTTCTTTAATCTCGTTAGTAATATGGGGAATTACCTGAACAGTACCTCCTTCATAGTCGCCCCGTCTTTCTTTATTAATTACCGCCTGATAGATCGATCCCGTGGTTACGCTATTGAGGCGAGACATAGAAGTATCAGTAAAACGCTCATAGTGTCCTAGATCTAGATCTGTTTCTGCACCATCATCAGTTACAAATACTTCCCCATGTTGATAGGGACTCATGGTGCCAGGGTCAACATTGATATAAGGATCTAATTTTAAAATAGATACAGAATAATCTCGCGACTTTAATAATCTGCCCAAACTAGCTGCCACAATTCCCTTACCAATACTGGAGACGACACCACCAGTAATAAATACAAATTTAGCCATAATAATTTCCCATATTCTCTGCCTAATGGTTTTTTAAGTTCTAATTAATTTGATAGTTGAAAGTATTAAGGCTTACCCGCTTATTTTGACGTAGATAAAGGTAATCAAGTAAAAAAACAACAAACTTATGATGGTACTGGAAACGGACAGTAAATACAAGTTTTTTCACTCAGGGTTTTGCTTAAATATCGACCAACGGTCAGCTAAGTAGTCGCGCACTTCCCAGAAATCGTTCCATTTAACGTAGGGTTTATTTTCTTCATCTAAATATGCTGGTAGGCGATCGCGTGCAAAAACTAAGTCCGCAGCTAATGACATATTAATATCTGTGACAGAATCACCAATGGCAATTTTCTCTGCTGCTGGATATTTTTTCATTACCTCTGCTTTGGCAACTAATTCAGTTTTACTGCCAATTGCCGAATGAACTCGCAGATATTCGCCTGTAACGTCAACATCTCCTGCATAGATTGCTGATACGCCATCAATAAGCTGCTGATGTTCTAATACTGCTTTAACTATATCTGTTAGTCCACCTGAAACAACTACAAAAGGCACTTCACAATAGTTAAGAAATTCTATCAATTCTTTTAGTCCAGGACGCACGGGACGGTAAGCAATATATTCAATAATTTGGGGATAATGTATGGCAGAAATTGAGCCTAAAGTTTGCCGTATTCCCTCGATTAGAGTCATTTTACGGCTGTATATTATAGGTAGCAGTTCAGCGGCTACTTCGGGGGCAAATTTTTCGAGAATCCTGACAAAAGTATCCTCAGTGGTAATTGTGCCATCAAAATCGCAGAAAATAACTCTAGAAGATTTCATTATTATTAACAAAAAGTAGGACTAAAACTGGTTTCTTGCTTGACCAGAAAACGTTATGATCGACCCATGACTGACTAATTAACAATCAATAGTTAATATTATGGGAGAATCAAAACGTCGTAAAGAATCACTAGGAAAACAATATGGGCAAAACTCGGAAAGAATTTTGCCTGGCATACCAATTACCAAAGCTCAATCAGAAAAATTTATTAAACTAACTAGTAAAGGTGCTTGGATAGGTATAGCTATAATGATTGCTGTCTGGTTTACCGTCAGATTTATTGGACCAGCATTTGGTTTCTGGGAAGTTTATTGAAAAAAGCCTCGGGTAAAATTTTAAGAACTAAAATTAAGATAGACAAATAAAGGGCAGGTTAAGAGATGAGCGAACAAAATCCCTACGAACAACTTGGGGTCACAGAAAATTCTTCATTTGAAGAAATACAGGCTGCTAAAAAAAGACTGTTTGAGCAGCATAGCAATGATAGTAATGTCGTCGAACAAGTAGAAATTGCCTACGACTCAATCATTATGGATCGCTTACGTTTACGTCAAGAAGGTAAAATAAAAGTACCCGAAAAAATTCGCTTTCCTGAGCGCAGTATAGAGAAATCTCTTAAAGTACCTCAAATGGTCAAGCAAGACTCTGCTGTTTGGCTACAAAAGCTTATAGACACCCCTTCCCAAGCTGATATTCTTTGGCCTACAGGCATTTTCTTGACTCTATCAGCGATCGCCGTTTTTTCTCAGAATTCAGCAGCTTCTATCGTTCCTCTCTTAATGGCTTTAGGCTTTATTGCTAATATCTACTTTCTCAATCGTAAAGAGGGACGTTCGGGGCGGGCATTTCTAATCAGTTTTATTACTCTATTTGTCGGTATTGCTCTTGGTACTGGCTTGGCTAACCTGCTTTTTGGTCAGGGTGGTGTAACTGTTTTGGGTGTAGATCAATTTGCTTCAGCGGTAACTTTATGTCTATTTTGGCTAGTAAGCTGTTTTTTACGCTAGCTTTTCATTTCTTGAAAACACCAGCACGAGTTAAACAAAATTCATCCTGGGCTAAATGTTTCTGATACTTAAAAAATAGCATTTAGCCTTTTTGTTGTCTTCTGCTCAAAAGTTATCTAAGAGAAAAAATTTAAACGATAAAATATAGAGAAAGCAAGTATTCTTATTCTCGTGACCAATAATGACCCCCAACCCTAAAATTGTTCGATCAATTGAAAAGCTAGATTATCGTGTTACCGTTGGCGATGTCGCAGCACAAGCAGGGTTAGAACTAAATTTTGCCCAGCAGGGTTTGTTAGCCTTGGCAAGTGAGGCTGGGGGACATCTCCAGGTGGCAGAGTCAGGAGACGTAGTTTATCTGTTTCCTAAAAATTTTCAAGGAATTTTGCGGAATAAGTACTGGCGACTGCGCTGGCAAAAAACTTGGTCAAAAATCTGGCGGATTTTATTTTATATAATTCGGATTTCTTTTGGAATTATTTTAATTGCTTCAATTCTATTGATGGCAGTAGCAATTATTGCCATTATAGTCGCTGCCAATTCGAGTAACGACGACAGAGAAGGTGGTAGTAACAGAAGCTATGGCGGAGGTTTCGGAGGAGGCTTTTTTGTACCTCATTTTTGGTTTGGCGATATTTTTTGGTTGTTCGATCCTGGCTACAATCGTCGTCGTCGTCAGCGCAGAAGACAGACAAGTAATTATCAAATGAATTTTCTAGAATCAGTTTTTTCCTTTCTGTTTGGAGATGGAAACCCCAATGCTGATTTAGAAGAACATCGCTGGCAAACTATTGGTTTGGTAATTCGTAGCCAAAAAGGTGCAGTAGCAGGAGAACAAATTGCGCCTTACGTGGACAAGATGGATCGAGATGAAGACTATATGCTTCCTGTACTTAGTCGCTTTAATGGCTATCCCGAAGTTTCACCTCAAGGAGAAATAATTTATTATTTTCCTGAACTTCAAGTAACGGCAAAAGATAGACAACCACAACAAATATCTGCTGCGGGGTATCTGGAGGAAAAACCTTGGCGTTTTAGTCAGGCTAATAGTGGTCAAATTACGATGGCTGCTGGTTTGGGTGTATTAAACATTGTTTTGGCTTTGGTCTTAGGTAATCTTTTACAGGATGGTACGATCGCAGCAGAATTGGGTGGAATAGTAGCGTTTGTACAGTCAATTCTGGTGCTACTGTTTGGCTACGGCGTATTGTATCTTTTGATTCCTCTGGTGCGCTATTTCTGGATTCAGGGGCGCAACCCGAAGATTATTCAGCGCAATCAATCTCGCCAACAAAGAGCGATCGCTCTCAACCAGCCCGATCAATCTCTACGTCAGAAACTAGCCTATGCTAGTCAGTTTGCTCAACAAAAAGTAATTAGCGATCGCGATCTTGCTTACACTACCGAAGACGATCTTCTCGATCAAAACATTAAAAATGCTGACAAAATAGATCGAGATTGGCAAAAAGAATTAGAATCAGGCTCATAAAGAGTAGTAGTAGGGTGGGCATAAAATAAAATTTTGTTCACATAAAAAAAATAAGCTCATCAATGCCCACCAAGTAATCAATAATCAAAACATGAGTAAAGTTAAAGAAATATCTGGAAAGGCGATCGCCGTAGTAGGGGATGATATAGATACAGATCGAATAATCCCCGCTCGTTTTCTGCGCTGTGTGACTTTTGATGGTTTAGGAGAACACGCATTTGCTGACGATCGCGCCCAGACTGAGGGCAAACATCCTTTCGATCGACCTCAATATCAGAATGCCACTATTTTAGTTGTAAATAATAATTTTGGCTGTGGATCGTCCCGTGAACACGCGCCCCAAGCTTTGTCTAAATGGGGAATTAAGGCGATCGTCGGTCAAAGTTTTGCGGAGATTTTTTTTGGTAACTGCGTAGCGATAGGTGTTCCTTGTGCGATCGCTACCTCCGAAGAAATAAAACGGTTGCAGACATTAATTAGCGAAAATCCTCAAGCTAATTTAACCCTTAGTTTAAAAACAATGGAAGTCAAGAGTGATAATTTTTCCGTTCCAGTTGAGATGAATGAAGGCTCAAAACAAATGTTTCTTGAAGGTACATGGGATAATTGTGGACAGTTGGTTGGTAATGCCCAAGGCATTAAAGCCACAGCAGCAAAATTACCCTATATTAACTGGAAAAGTGCGTAGATTCAATTGTTATCGATCGCCATAAAAGTAAGTAAAGTTACTTAATTAGTCAAGTTTATCTCCAAGCTCAATCCTAAGTATTACTGAGAGCAAAAGCGTTTATTTACAGGCTATTTGATTCTAATCTAAGTTTTTTTATCTAGAAAATGTTCCTTTTTTGGCAAAAACGGGAATTATGGATTAGCGGTTTTATAGCTTGTTGTAAGCTTGAGTGAGGAGAAAATGACAGCAGTTAATCTCATTAGAGATAAAGATTTACTAGATAACAGAGAGGATCATTTCCAGAGAAATTATAAATTACTAACTCTAAGTATTAATACTGGTTTAACTTTGGGTTCGATGGCGTTGCTGCTAAATTGGACAGCAACCACAGCATACTCGCAAACGACAGAATCATTATCAGAGAATAGTTTGCTAGAGCAAATCAATCGCTATTCTATTCCCGAACGAGATGATGCTTTAGGGCAAGTTACTAATATTAATCAGCTAAGAGATGTTTCTCCCACTGATTGGAGTTACGAGGCACTTCGTAGTTTGGTAGATCGCTATGGTTGTATTGTTGGCTACCCTAATCAAACATTTCGCGGTAATCAATCTTTGACTCGTTATGAATTTGCAGCAGGTTTGAACTCTTGTCTAAATCAAATTGAGCGTTTAATCGCTTCTCAAGGATCGGTTAGTCAAGAAGACCTAGATACTATTAATCGTCTTCAACAAGAGTTTGAAGCAGAATTAGCAACTTTAAAAGGGCGACTTGATACGGTAGAAGAGCGTACGGCTGTGTTAGAAGATCGGCAGTTTTCTGCCACAACTAAATTAGCGGGAGAAGTAGTATTTAGCGTTGGTGATATATTTACTGGGGATAATGCTTCTGGTGAAAAAATCGATAGTCAACCTGTTCTTGGTGATAGGGCGCGTTTAGCCTTCAATACCAGTTTTACAGGTAAAGATTTACTACTTACCCAGCTTACGGCTGGTAACTTTCCCTTTTATAGTGAACAGACAGGAACTTTTGAAGGAGATCTGGGCTTGATTGCCAATAATGGTAACGATTTGAACCTGTTGGTTGCCCTTTATGCTTTTCCACTTAGCGATCGCACTACCGTCGTTTTAGAAGGTTTTGGCGGGATTGCTTTTGACTTTGCCGATACTATTAGTCCTCTCGATCGATTTAACGATAGTGCTAGTGGTGCTATTTCGGCTTTTGGGGTACGCAACCCTATTTATAATCAGGTTTCTGGTTCGGGAATTGGTATTAAAAGTGAACTGAGCGATAGCTTTGAACTCAGTGCAGGATATTTGTCTCCTAATGCAGCCGATCCTACTTCTGGCAATGGTTTGTTTAACGGGGCATATTCTGCACTAGGACAAGTTGTCTTTAAGCCAGGCGATCGCTTTAAATTGGGTCTAACCTACGTTAATTCTTACAATAGCAGTGATAACTTTAGCGGTAGTAATCTATCTAACTTTAATTCCTTTACCCAAGCTACGGTAGGTGAAACTGTACCTATTACCAGTAATTCTTATGGTGTAGAAGCTTCTTTTAACATCAGCGATCGCTTTATTATTGCTGGCTGGGGTGGCTATACTACCAATCGCGTTCTTGAATCTGTTGTCAGAAATGGTGCAACTATAATCAGTCGTGGCGATCAAGATGTTTGGAATTGGGCAGTTAGTCTTGCTTTACCCGATCTTCTCAAAGAGGGCAGTTTGGGTGGGATTGTCTTTGGTATGGAACCTAGAGTTACAGGTTCTAATATCAATATTGCAGGCGTAGCCGAAAATACCGATTCCGACACTTCCTTGCACGTTGAGGCTTTTTACCAGTATCAGCTAACAGATAACATTGCGGTTACTCCTGGTGCAGTCTGGATCACTGCTCCCGATCATGACAGCCAAAATAATGATATCGTTATTGGTACTTTACGCACTACTTTTACTTTTTAAATTTTTCAATCTGTGGTTCCTGGCTAAAATCAAATTCACATCAGCGTATTTAATTTTAGCCAGCTACTTATCAAACTTAGCTTCACTCAATAAAGTAAACAACTTTCGCTTTAACAATTCAGCAGCTTCCTCTTTCGTGATATCGTCCGTTGAAACAGACATATTTACCCACAAACAACTCCAGTCTCTTAAATCCGATAAGCCGAAAATCCAAGGTAGTAGACGAGAAGAAAGATTATTGTTGGCTAATTGACTAAACTGTTGAGGAGTAAAGGCTGTTTTTCCACTAGAATGTATACAGGTATCAAGATAAGTCTGATTGTTTTTATTCAGCAAACCATAAGAGCCAATCTGACTGTCTGACTTGACTGCTATATCTTCAGGCTTTAGCTGCAATTCTAGATACTGATTCATCAAGCTTAAAGTTTCTCCCTGACTATTAGGAATAAAATATATCTCCATCCCCAAATTGTGTTTCTCTTCCTTATATTTTCTCCCTTCAGTCAATTTAGATTCATCATTAAATTTATCTGTTTTAATTGTCTCCCAACGATCTAAGACAATACTTTTAGGAAATTTATTCTGATTGGGTTTAGTTAAGACAAATACCGCTGATACCAAAATAGCAAAACTATAGCTACCCAATATCAACAGTCGTGACTTTTGCCAATTTAATTGAATCATATTTCGTTTACAGCTTCCCTTTTTCTTTTAATTAGCAACCAATAAACCAAAGCTAATAATAAAATTGCCAGTGTCGTAAAAATTTCTGCCCCTGCGCTACCATGCCAATAATGAAAAGCTGATTTATGATTGCTAGCTACTAAAAGAGCCATCAAACAAAGACGCATTCCATTAACTCCTAAAGCAATTAAGGTAGAGCATAAATACAGCAATAATTGCTGGTTTTTCTGAATTGTAAAGTAGAGGCACATTACCAAACATGATTGCCATAGCAATCCCAATAAATTAAAGCTGGAACAACCTCCAGCAATTTTGATTGCTCCTGTGGGTAAAATAACTAAGTTATCGGTTTGAGATACATCAAAGCCGAGATACCATAGTATTAGCCAAGAAATCTTTGCATCAAGGATAGAAATTTTGTTTATTGGGGATAATACCGCAGCTATATGCTCCCAGGGAATACCAGTTAGGCTGATAATAACAATTTCTCGCCAGTACTGACTTATTTTGCTAGCTTTAGATGCGACTAGATATATTGCTACAGCTGAGAATATAGGATACATTCGCGTAATAACATCAATTGAATGATTGTTGACAACTCCTCGAAATAGCAGCCAGGTAATTAAACTCAAACCAATAGCTGTAGAAATAAAGTCACTTTCAAAATTCAGCCTATTTCTTCTGCGCCAGGTAATCGATAGTGCTGCACACCAAAACAGTAAATACACCGAACTATGATCTACCAAACATAAATTGAAGGCGATTAATAAACCAGCAATAATTAAGAGCCAAAAACGATGGTCATCAAAACTAAGCTTATTTTTTAACTGAATCATTTTTAGTTTAATATTTTGCTTTTTCCTCTTGTCCAGTTTGTATGTTTCCAAATCAAAATAAAGCATACACCAGAAATAATTGCTCCAATTGACCACTTCACCGTAGTCTTAAAAAGACTAGCTTTTTGCTGACTAAATTTAGTTAGAAGTTCTTGTTTTGCTGCTGCTTGTTTTTGTTTAGCTTGATCTATCAAGTTACTTTTTAATTGCTGTACTGAAGTAACTTTAATATCAGTAGTTTGTTGGTAGTTTTGCAATAAATTATCGAGTTGTTCTGGGCCAGCTTGGTTAAGTTGTTGAGAATACTGTTGAACCTGAGAGTTTTGTACATCAACTTGATTCATCATTTGAGCTTGCTCTACGCGATGAATGCGAACGGCATTACCGACAATTATAGGAATGATTAAAAAGTAACTAATACCAATAACTAAAACAAACCACGACAAAAAAGATAACAGCCTAAATTCAGTTGGTTTAATCAAATCTTGGTCGCGACGATAAAAGATGAGTAAAAATCCCAAAAAGAGACCCCAAACGTTCTCAACCAAGTTACCTCCTGTATTGTAGGCAAAAATAGGCTCAAAAACTTGTTTAGAGGCTAATAAAAAGCCGTAATCTAACAATACTAAGAATAACATAACGTAGCCGACTAAATTAATAATGTGTGTAGATCTTTGTTCGACTATTATATTAATTCTTTTATGGCTAAGATCAGATCGAGAGTTAGATTGAAGACTTTTACGTAGTCGCCTAAGACGATATTTCAGCATACAAATTTAGCTGTTGCTAGGAGATAGTTATGTTTTTTTATAACTTAGAAAACTATTAACGGCAATCAGTTTTGATATGAAATTGCCTTAAGTTTTAAATCATCAGAAAACCGACGACTATCTCTCTTGTGTCAGATTATGAATAGGCTATTTCGTGAAATAAATCTGGTGGAATAAACTTAAAGAAAATATGACAATGCGAGAATATACTGAAAGGAAAAACAGAGATCTCACTGAAGTCATTATTAGATAAAAAAGATAGCCTTTATATGTACTTTATATTTTCTATTTATGCTCAATAAATATATTCAAGTAGCAGGTATAACTATAGCTGCTCTTCTATCGTCAACCATGTTTGCTAAAAGTGCCAGTGCCTTAGATTTCAATTTTTCTTTCAATAACTCTGGAATTCCTGTATCGGGAACTATTTTTGGTTTGAATAATAATACCAGCAACCAACCCGCATCATCCGTATCTCTCAATTCACCTGATAACGTTACCTTTAATACTGCTAATCCCAATTCTTTTAACGTAACTGGGGGAAACATTACTAATGTCAATTACAACAGTTCAAATACGTCAGGTAATTTATTTTTAAATGGCAGTACCACCGCTGGAAGTTTCAATGGTTTTGGTTCTTCTGGAAGTTCAAGTGGCTCTGACCTAACCTTTTCTCCATTGGTGACAGGAGGAGGAGCGACTCCCGTTCCTTTCGGTGTTGCTCCTGATCTGGGAATCTTAATCCTAGCTGGAATGTTTGGAGCTTCTCGCTTACGCAATAAAATAGCTGCTCGCAAGCTTGTTAATAGCAATCAAGCAGCGTAAACGATCTAATTTAAGGCTATGGGGATATTTTATTTGTTTGAAAAATATCTCTGTAGATTGTATGGCAACCTTTGCTTCAACTACTATATTTTGTGTTTTGTCTGACATTAAATTGAACCATAAACAAAGTAACATTATCGCAACATGATTGTTGCTTGTTTTTAAATTATTGATGGTCAGTCGGATAAATTTAAGTAAATAAATTCTGCCTTTTTGCACTATCGTTTTTTGATTATTGCTGTAAGCTGCTCTGAAATTTTTCGTGGCGCGCTGAGACAGTTAACTAAAAGCAAGTACTAATTTCTAGATCTTTCCTGTTGATATATATGATATACGTCTAGTGTGAATTAAAAATCAGAGCGATTCATTTTTTAGCCGTAAGCCATAAGCCATAAGTGCTATAAAATAAATGAACTTGTACCCAAACCAAATTACAGAAATGCTGGATTTTTATCCTTGATTACAGCTAAAGAAAGAATAAAAAGTAATTTAGTTATCTTGTGTTTGTTCTAAAAGCTAAGAGCTGATAGCTAATAGCTAAGAGCTACGTACAAGTTTATTTGAACGAAGCTAATTCACACAAAGCGTATGATATGTCTGGAAATAATATTGGCGATCGCAAAATAAATATCAATGAGCTTAAAACCGCCTCAACTAAAACTAATATTAGAATATTTATATCTTGATAAAAAATAAATATCCTCAAAATGTTACAAAACAAAAGTGATATTGAGCAAGAATATGATTCATGGTTGCTAGAACAGGCGGAAATACTGCGCCAAAGAGATTTTGAGAATTTAGATGTGAATAACTTAATTGGGGAGTTAGAAGCGTTGGTAAGAGGTGAAAAATCATCGGTAGAACAGTTTGCATACCTGATCATGCTTCATCTTTTACTAGTCGATTATTGGCGCGAGCAGGCTGAATGGACGCGAGATCATTGGGAATCAGAAATTACAGGGTTTCGCCTACAGTTAAATAACAAATTAACAACTAATTTACTTAATCATCTTCAGGAACGCCTAGATTTTTTATACGATCAATCACGTAAAGCTGCAATCAAAAAAACTAAAAGTAGTATTAAAGACAATCGCTTTCCTTTAGATAGAAAATACCGCTTAGAAGATATTTTAAATGATTGAATAGTGATAGTATAGTTAGCCTCCAAATGAAATACTAGATAATTAACTCGTATATTCATTAAGCTTTGTTGCATTGTTCTCAGAAAAAGAGACTTACATCCAGAAGCTTTTTTATTCTGGTAACGAGGCATACTGTATATAGCAATAATTATATGTTCGCGCCCTTTAACGAATATTTAGAAGAAGAACTTTTTAAACGCTTCGATTTACGTAGTCGTCCTATTCCCGCAGGATTGGAATGGAACGTCAGTGAACGAGGCAAAAACCCCGCCACTATTCAAAGTTGGTGTTATCAATCTGAACAATTAAGGAAGATACGCTATTCCTATATAGATGCAGGCGAAACTGCTCAAGTATTTAACAGCGTTGTTTATCCTGCTCATCATTACGACATTCCCTTGTTAGGGGTCGATTTTCTTTCCTTTGGCAAGAAAAAAATATTGGTAGTGATGGACTTTCAACCATTATTTCGCGATCGCGCCTATATTGACAAATACATTGAGCCGATGCGAGATATTCGGGATAAATACAATGAATTGGCGCAGAATCTAGAAATGAAGTTCTACGACGCTAATCAATATTTTTCTAAATACTTGCTGTTTGCTAAACTCGACTCAGAAACCGTAGTCAATCGACTATTTCCTGCTTTTCAAGAATATCTTGATTTATATTGGCAGATGCTAGCTAATGCTGAACCTCTAACTAATCCAGAAGACATTCAGCGCATTGTCGAAGCCCAAAAACACTACGATCAATATAGTGCCGAACGCGATCCCGCTCATGGCTTATTTAGCAGTTATTTTGGTGCAGAATGGTCAGAAAAATTCTTGTATGAATTCTTGTTTGAAGATGCCTCTCCTCTAGCCGTATCTACTTCTAAACGTTGAATTTCAAATGTTTAATGGTCAATGACAAATGATAAATGAATAAAAATGACTTTATATCAGCCTTTTATCGAGCAGGCGATCGCCACTTTACAAGCAAAATTGAACCTAGAACCCTATCCCATACCTTCTGGCTTTGAAAACAAAGAAGGCGTGATGGGGAAAGGCAAAAAACAAGAGCCTGTCTTAACGACCAGCTATGGTTTTCAATCTGATAAACTGAGACAAATTAGAGCCGCTCATGTTCAGGGTGGAAGCTCTTTGCAGGTACTTAATTTTGTTATCTTTCCGAAGCTCAATTATGATTTGCCTTTTTTTGGTGCAGATTTAGTTACTTTGCCTGGAGGACATTTAATTGCGATCGATATGCAGCCTTTATTTAGTCAAGATAAATCTTATCAGGCTAAATACACTGAACCGATCATGCCGATGTTCCAGAATTATCAAAAAGATTTACCCTGGGGTGGAGACTTTCCCGCAGAAGCACAACAATATTTTTCTCCCGCGTTTTTATGGACTCGTCCGACAGAAACAGAAGTAGTAAAAACAAAAGTATTTGAGGCTTTTAGCGACTATTTTAATGCTTATCTTAACTTTGTTGAACAAGCTGAAGAGATAAAAGATCCACAAAAGCTAGCAGCAATTTTAAAAGCTCAAAAAAGCTATGCTGATTACCGAGCCGAAAAAGACCCTGCAAGGGGAATGCTGACTCGCTTATATGGCTCTGAATGGACAGAAGAATATATTCATGGCTTTCTTTTCGATCTCGATCGCCAGCTAGCGTTGGCTAGCTAAAGACTATGAGTCAGTTTTGGTTATCTATTTGACAATTGTTGATAAAAGTTACAGAAAATTGCTTTAGGTTACAGAAAAATAAGATAATAAGGTATAAGAAAAGTTGTTTTCAAAAAGTCCTTGATTGAGCATAAGTGGCTAAATTAGGTAAAATTAACAAGATGTAACAAATAAAGGTTCATCATCGTTGTATAAAAGTTACCTGAGGGGTAAATGCTTTATGGACGAGAGCTTAAGGAGCGATCGTTGTCAAGCTATCTCTCTTAGAATTTTTTATTAAGAGTGTAAAGTTTTATTTAGTGGCTTAAGAAACTTTTACTAAGCACGTAGAGAATAGTAACTTAGCACCTTCAGCGATAAAAAAACTTTTTTCTAGCTGATTTCGATCAGTAGCTGAAAGTAGTTTTAAGTTAAAATTTCTTTTTGAAGTTCAACTAAACCAAATTTAAATCGAGTAGGAGATTAATTATAATGTTCGACGCATTTACTAGAGTCGTGTCTCAAGCTGATGCTCGTGGTGAATTCCTATCCACTAGCCAATTAGACGCTCTCAGCGCCATGGTTTCTGCCAGCAACAAACGCATGGACTCTGTAAACCGCATCACTGGAAATGCTTCCGCTATTGTTACTAATGCAGCTCGTGCTTTGTTTGCCGAGCAGCCTCAATTAATTGCACCTGGTGGAAATGCTTACACAAGTCGTCGTAACGCAGCTTGCTTGCGCGACATGGAAATTATCTTACGCTACATCACTTACGCTATCTTCACTGGTGACGCAAGTGTTCTAGAAGATCGTTGTCTTAATGGACTACGTGAAACTTACCTAGCGCTTGGTACTCCTGGTGCTTCTGTAGCTGTTGGCGTTCAAAAAATGAAAGACGCTGCTTTGGCGATCGTTAAAGATACTAATGGCATCACTCCTGGTGACTGTAGCGCAATTACTTCTGAAATTGCTGGCTACTTTGATCGCGCTGCTTCCTCAGTAGGTTAATTCCAACAGAGCAACTGTTTAGGCAACCTCAACCAAAGCTTTGGTTGTTTAGAAAAAATTAGTAAAATTATAGAGAATCATCACAATCATGAAAACTCCTCTAACTGAAGCAGTATCCTCTGCTGATTCCCAGGGTCGTTTCTTGAGCAGCACTGAAATTCAGACTGCTTTTGGTCGTTTTAACCAAGCTAGTGCTTCACTGGAAGCTGCTAAAGCTTTAACTAGCAATTCTCAAAGTTTAATCGACGGTGCAGCTAACGCAGTGTATTCTAAGTTTCCTTACACTACTAGCACTCAAGGACCCAACTACGCCTCCACCCCTACTGGTAAAGCTAAATGTTCTCGTGACATTGGCTACTACCTAAGAATGGTAACTTACTGTTTGGTTTCTGGTGGTACAGGTCCTATGGATGAGTATTTGGTAGCTGGATTGGATGAAATTAACCGCGCTTACGAACTATCTCCTAGCTGGTATATCGAAGCTCTGAAATATATCAAGAGCAATCACGGTTTAAGTGGCGATCCTGCTACTGAAGCCAACAGCTACTTAGATTATGCAATCAACGCACTTAGCTAATAACCTTTGGTTGGTTTTAGTTACGGGTCGTACAATCTATCTAAGAAAGATAGGTAATATATAAAATCAAGATACTTGATTAACAAAGCATTACTCAGAAGAGTATGCGAATGCCAGCACCATAGCTAGTATTTGTTTACTTCTCTGAGTATTGTCGTTTTAAAAGGATGAGGAATGCGGGATGCGGGATGAAGAAAGGAATGAAGCAGAGCAGTTAACGGTAGAAAAAGCGATCGCCAACCTGAAGCAAAAAGAAGATTTAGGCGCACGCTATTATGCTGCTTGGTGGTTAGGAAAATTTCGCATCAAGCAGCCTGAAGCGATCGCTACTTTATTAATGGCATTAGAGGATGAACAAGATCGCGCTCCTGATGGCGGTTATCCTTTGCGCCGTAATGCTGCTAGAGCGTTAGGAAAATTAGGCGATCGCAGAGCAGTCGAGCCATTAACTCGCTGTTTGGAGTTTCCTGATTTTTACGTCAGAGAAGCTGCTGCTCAAGCTTTAGAGATGTTAGGTGACAAAAGTTGTATTCGGGGTTTGATGAAGCTATTAAGGGGAGGAGTAGCAGCAGCTACTAGAGTAGCTGGGAAACCGCATCTAGTGCAGCCTTACGAAGCAGTAATTGAGGCATTAGGAACATTAGGGGCTACGGAAGCCATTGCGCTAATTGAGCCGTTTACAGGTCATACAACGGACAAAGTAAAGTACGCTGCTGCAAGAGCGATGTATCAGTTAACTAAAGAAGATCGATATGGCGCAATTTTAATCGCAGCTTTAGAAGGGGATGATTTACAATTACGTCGTTCTGCTTTAATGGATTTAGGTGCAGTGGGATACATTAAGGCAGGAAAAGCGATCGCCAATACTCTAGCCGAAAACAGCATGAAACTGATTGCTTTAAAAGGATTACTTGAAGCTGATTTACAACACAATAGCTCAGAAATGTCTCAAGCTGGTATTGAAATAATGACTTTGATGGATTCACTTTTATAGGTTTTTTCACACCTATAAATTAAGAATTTATTACATTAAGGCGATCGCTTTACCTAATATTTAGGCAAAAATTTTAATCCAAAGCATCCTAGGTAATAAACAATTTTGAATAGAAAAACAACAGTATCTGAGTCATATCAGTTAAACTCAGATACTGATAACTTTGAAAATCATTGTCTTAAAACAATGATTTTTTAAGGTAATGACTTTCTGAAACTAGAATTTAGTAGTTACTAGAGGAGCTTTCAAAACGACGGCTACCTCCGCCTCCTTTGTTATTTTCGCGAGGTCTTGCTTTATTAACTCTTAGTTCTCTTCCCATCCATTCTGCACCATCCAAGTTTTCGATTGCTTTTGTTTCCTCGTCTTCACTGCCCATTTCTACAAATCCAAATCCTCTAGGACGACCTGTTTCACGGTCGGAAGGAAGAGATACCCTAGATACAGTACCATATTCTTCAAAAACAGTCGTAAGATCTTCTTTAGTGACCTCGTAAGAAAGATTACCTACATAGATTGACATTGATTGTCTCCTGATTAACGAAATTATTTTGAGATAGATATTTCGGCAGAAAGCTTGTCAATCTATATGCAGCCGAGAGGTTATAACAAATTAAAATAAACAGGCTTACCGAATCGAAATCTCTACTTTTTAGTAGGTTAACACAGCCAAATTAAAAGGATTCATTTCAAGATGGAAAACAATGTTAAAAAATACAAAAATGTAAAGGATTTTATTATAAATACCTTTAATAACTAAATTTTATTGATTCAAAAGAATAGTAAAAATCAAAAAATAATCAGTTTGTATTATTGGACGTAATGTATGATACCAAATGGAGTTAAACACAACGAATTACGGCAGTTGGTTCGATCGCAACTGGAATTGCTGTTAGAAAGTGGCAACCTGCAAGGAGCAAAATCTCTTTTAATTCCTGTACAGCCAGTAGACATCGCCGAAGCAATTGAAGGTTTACCCGAATCAAGTCAATTAATTGCTTTTCGCCTACTATCAAAAGCCGAGGCGATCGAAGTTTATGAATATCTCAATACTGATGTCCAACAAGCACTAATTCAAGAATTCAAACGCCAAGAAGTTTTAGACATTGTTGATAAAATGTCTCCTGACGATCGCGCTAGAATGTTTGATGAACTCCCAGCAAAAATCGTCCGTCGTCTATTGTCACAGTTAAGTCCAGGAGAAAGACAAGCTACAGCTATTCTACTCGGTTACGGGGAAGATACCGCGGGGCGGATCATGACCCCCGAATATATCTCTTTAAAAGAGAATCTGACCGTTAGCCAGACTCTAGAGCGAATTCGTAGCTTATCTAATGCCTCAGAAGTAGTTTATTATCTATACGTGACCGATGTATCTCGACAGCTAAAGGGAATTGTTTCTTTAAGAGATTTAGTGATCGCCAGCCCCGAAACAACTTTGGCAGAAATTATGACCCGTGACGTGGTTTTTGTTCATACCGATACAGATCAAGAAGAAGTGGCAAGAACTATTCAACGCTATGATATCCTGGCATTGCCCGTCGTTGACAGCGAGGAAAGGTTAGTGGGAGTTGTCACCGTTGATGATGTGATTGATATTATTGAGCGGGAAGCCACCGAAGATATCTATGCTTTGGGTGGCGTACAGTCTGATAAAGACAACTATTTTCAAACCAATTTACTGACGGTAGCTCGTCGTCGAGTAGTTTGGTTATTTGTGCTTTTGCTTACCAATACTGTCACAGGGGCAATCATTCGCTATAACGAGGAGCTTTTAAAGCAGGTAGTTATTTTAGCTGCTTTTATCCCTTTGTTAACGGGGACGGGAGGAAACGTAGGCGCACAGTCTTCTACAGTAGTAATTCGTGGTTTAAATACAGAAGAAATTCAAAACATGGGTGCGGGAAAAGTTATTTTTCGCGAAGCTGCTGCGGGAATTTTATTAGGTTTAATCTTAGGCACATTGGCGACGGTATGGGCTTATTTCCTTCAGGGGAGTATAGAAGTAGCAGTGTCTGTAGGTATCAGCCTTATTGCGATCGCACTTTTAGCTTCCGTTGCGGGTTCGGCTTTACCATTTTTATTCCGCTCTTTTGGCTTAGATCCAGCTCTTATGTCTGCACCTTTTATTACTACCGCCGTTGATGTCTTGGGAGTATTAATTTACTTTTATATTGCTAAAACTATTTTGGGTTTATAGCTATTGATCATTGTTAATTGATAATTGATCTAAGGATGAATCGTACCATCAGGCATAGTTGTTCCTTTCCAATTAATACCACTTAAGACACTATTTTTTAGGTTAGCACCTCTTAAATTAGCTCCTCGCAGATATACGTCGATTAAACTGGCATTTTCTAAATTAGTTTTTTCTAGATTAGTTTTAAACAATAAGGCAAATCTAAAATTAGCATTTTGCAGATTGACTCCTTGTAAATTAGCTCCAGTGAGATTGGCATTACTTAAATCTATCTTGTTGCCTGGTTTTAGGTTGCCCAAACTTAATTGAGATATACTAGCCAGACTACTGTTACTGCTATCAGTTTCTTTTAACACTGCTCCTGCAAGTATGGCACTGCGTAGGTTAGTTGAGCGTAAATTGGCTCCCTGTAAGATCGCCTGCTGTAAATTTGACTGTCTTAAATTGCTACCGCTTAAGTCAGCTCGATTAAAGTTGGCATAACTTAAATCTGCATTAGTTAAATTAGCTTCACTCAAATCTGCACGTGTCAAATTTGCACCGTTTAAGTCTACTCCTGTAAGGTCTGCACCCGCAAGATTCGCTCGGCTGAGATTAGCACCCGCAAGATTGACCCTGGTAAGATTGGCATTGCTTAAATCAGCATCAGCAAGATTGGCATCCCGAAAAAAAGATTGACTAAGATTAGCGTTGCTTAGATTGGCTCTAATTAAAGAAGTGTTCTCTAAATTAGCCCAGCTAAGATCGGCATTGGTTAAATCAGCACTGTTTAAGCTTGCGCCTGCTAAATTGGCTTTTATCAGGCGAGCATTTGCTAAATTAGCTCGATTAAAATTACCTTTAGCCAGATTAGCACCACTAAAGTTCGCCCAGTCTAATTCTGTTCGACTTAGATCGATATCAATCAATTCCACCTGCATAATCTGTATTTGACTCAGATCGGCACGACTAAAATCTTTATTACCCTGTTTATAAAGTAATAATAACTCTTCTCCATTCATTAAATTTAGATTGCTATCTCAACAACTGGCGATGGGGATAAATTTATAATTCCCGATCGCCACCCTAAAGTAACAGGAGATTTTAAAAGGATGAGGGACAAGGAAATAATTAAACTACCGATCTTCAATTTCTTTGGCTAATAGTTGCCATTCGGTTAATACTTCATGAGGAATTTTTAGAGATAGTTCGCTATTCCCCTTGAGGATAACTGCTAATTTCAAACTCCCTTTTGTTGGTAGCTTAGCCATAATCGGCGTGAAATCATATTGACCAACGTTAGGTGCAGGAGCAGATTTTGGGTAAGCATCTGCTGCGGTAAGAATGTTTCCTTGAGAAGTAATAATTTCTAAAGACTGAGGATGATTAAAAGATTTGATGCCAGGAAATCCTACCAGACGTAAATAATACCTTGTTTTAGAAGTCTGGAGATTGTCAGGAAATAATATCACCTGCCATGTATTGCGATCGCCATCTTTCAAGGAATCTTGAGCGTGATAACGTAGCACTCCTGGCGTTTCATGGTGTTGTCTGAGTAATGCCGTCGCTGGAAAACAAATACTAAAAGAACTTATGGTAAATAGCAAAATCAAATTAAATAGTAAAATTAAGCGTAAGTAATCGGTTTTATGATTAAAAATAATTGAGTTAAGTAGTTTATTTAACATCCAGAAATATTATTGATTAGATCACTCCAGCAAGTTGTTAACAAAATAGCATTGCTCTTAAGTAGGTGGGTGAAATTAATTAGAAGATAGTCTTCGTAAGAAGTAAGAAGTAAAATCTTGCTTATTCGGTTTTATATTTAATTCTGCCTACTTACTTACACATAACAATTTTATTGCTTTTAGACTATGACGGCTCAATCTAAGATAACCAATAGCCAACTTATTTTGCTTGAGGTTGGCGATCGCTTCTTGAACGGCGTTAGCCTCTCTTTCTTCATCCTTTTTTAGTACTCTCTGATACAATTGACGGTGGCTTAAGGGGAAATATAAAACCGAATAAAAATAAGAATTATGAGACGCAGACAAGTATTTAATAAAATGGCGATCGCTGCTACCACCAGCACTATCCTCGTTGCCTGCGATCAAACTAATAATAGTCCCAGTGTTCAAGCAGATAGTCTGCCTAATATTAAATGGCGTATGGTTACAAGCTGGCCCAAATCCCTCGATACTATTTATGGTGGAGCGCAAGCAGTATGCGATCGTGTAGCTGCGATGACAGGAGGTAAATTTACCATTGAACCTTATGCAGCAGGAGAAATTGTTCCTGGTTTAGAAGTATTAGATGCGGTACAAAACGGCACTGTTGAATGTGGACACACCGCCAGTTACTATTACGTAGGCAAAAATCCCGCTTTGGCTTTTGGTTCTTCTGTTCCTTTTGGCTTAACTGCACAACAGCAAAATGCTTGGTATTATCATGGTGGCGGTTTAGCAGCTATGCACGAACTGTATAGCAATTTTAACGTAATTAACTTCCCTGCGGGTAATACGGGGGCGCAAATGGGAGGCTGGTTTAAAAAAGAAGTGAGATCTCTACAAGACTTACAAGGATTAAAAATGCGTATTCCTGGCTTGGGGGGAGAAGTTATGTCTCGCTTGGGAGTAAATGTTCAGGTACTTCCAGGAGGCGAAATCTATTTGGCTTTGGATAGGGGGGCAATTGATGCTGCCGAATGGGTAGGTCCTTATGACGATCTTAAGCTAGGTTTAAACAAAGCTGCATCCTACTATTATTATCCTGGTTGGTGGGAACCAGGCCCTACACTAGAAGTACAGGTAAACAAATCTCAGTGGGATAAATTACCCGTCGAGTATCAGGAAATATTTAAATCCGCAGCGATGGAAGCTAATCTCAATATGCTGTCTAAATATGATGCTTTGAATCGGCAAGCTTTAAAAACTCTGGTAGACGGTGGCACCAAACTAACTCCATATCCCGCAGAAATATTGCAAGCTGCACAGAAAGCATCTTTTGAATATTATGAATCACAATCTGCTAAAAGCCCTGGCTTTAAGAAAGTATATGACCAATGGAATCAATTCCGTAAGGGAGTTTCTGAGTGGAACAAAATCAATGAACTAAGCTATACCAGTTTTGTTAATAAGTAAAACTACCTTTACCTATTTCAACAGTTAGATAGGACAGTTAGAGCAGTTAGGATAGTTAAGACAGTTTAAAACCGCAATTTACCGTTAGCTATCTTAATCTCAAACAAGGGTCAAACACCTATTATTTCGTTAACAATAAAATTTTGTCTGAACCATTGTTATTTGTCTTTTTTATTCCTTAGTCGGATTTTGATCTCAACTCTAATGGATAAATTAATTAATGAAACACGAGTGCTTCTAATTGGTGGTTCTTCTCATGTAGGCAAATCAACCCTTGCCCAATCTTTAGCAGCAAAACTAGACTGGAATTATCTTTCTACGGACAATCTTGCCCGTCATCCTGGTCGTCCTTGGGCAAATGCCGATCAAAAGCCTGTTCGAGAACACGTAGTCGAACATTATAAGACTCTATCTGTCAATGCTCTTTTCTTTGATGTCTTGTCCCACTATGAGCAAAACGTGCTGCCACAAGTTGAGGCTATTGTTCACTCTCATTTGTCTGATTTATTAACGGAATGCCTTATCATTGAAGGTTCTGCGTTATGGCCTGGATTGGTAGCAGATTTAGTGAGCGAAAATAATATCAAAATCCAAGCGATTTGGCTTACAGCTAGCGATCGATTCTTGCAAAATAGAATTTATCAGGAAAGTAATTTTAATCAAATAGCTGAGGATGAAAAGTATTTAATTCAAAAGTTTTTGAATCGCACCTTATTTTATAATAAACGCATGAAGCAGGAGGTTAAGCGTCTTAGATTTATCTGTATTGATGTAGAATTTATGTCAACGGCAGACGAACTTTTAAAGGAATGTTTGGCTAACAAAAGATGATTCCTAATTGATTTCTTCGCACTTTCGTAATGCTGATTGAATTTTTTCTGCATAATTGCTAGTCACGAAGAAGGAACATCAATCCGAAAACTGGCAACACAACTCAAAGTGAGTAGGGGAATGGTACTGTACTAATTAGTTATGCAAACCGCTGTATAATCTGGCGATCGCTTTTTTAATAAACTTTGTCAACGCACAATTTGGCTTACTCATTTAAATTTATGGCATCAATTGAACAACGTTTAGCAGTCTTTCGTAAACTACCTTTAAGGGCGCAGTTAGCTACTATCACTTCATCTAAGTCAAATGCTGTTCTGAGTAAAAACCAAGATTATATTGCCAGTCTAAAACGAATACACGCTGAATGTTTGGCTGCTGCAACTCCAGAACAAAAATCTATCTACGATAAAGCCAAAGAGCTTTTGAGGGAATAACAAAATGAATAAACCTTAATTATTCATTGTCAATTATCAATTATTAATTACTTATGGCTAACCATCTTCAATCAACTCAAAGTCTTTATTTACAAAAGCACGTTGAAAATCCGATTAATTGGTGGTATTGGTGTGATTCGGCATTAGCCGAAGCAAAACAAGAAAATAAGCCTATATTTCTGTCGATTGGTTACTCTAGCTGTCATTGGTGTACGGTGATGGAAGGAGAAGCGTTTTCAGATAGGGCGATCGCTGATTATCTTAACGCTAATTTTCTGCCAATCAAGGTAGATAGAGAAGAAAGACCAGACATCGACAGCATCTATATGCAGACATTACAAATGATGACTGGACAAGGAGGTTGGCCGCTTAATATTTTTCTCAATCCTGAAGATTTAGTGCCGTTTTACGGTGGGACTTATTTTCCTGTCGAACCTAAATATGGTCGTCCTGGGTTTCTAGAAATTCTTAAGGCAATACGGCGTTTTTACAACCAGGAACCAGAAAAGCTAGCAGCTTTTAAAACGGAAATTTTAGGCAATCTTCAGCAATCGGCTTTGTTGCCAGTCAGTCAGGTAAATACTTTAACCAAAGAGCTATTGAATCGAGGAATTAACGATAATACTGCGGTATTGCAGGCTAATGATCCTGGTCGTCCTAGTTTCCCGATGATTCCCTACTCTACTATCGCTTTGCAGGGTAGTAGGTTTGAACAAGAATCTAAGTACAATTCTCAAGCATTATCTCAACAGCGCGGATTAGATTTGGCTTTGGGTGGCATCTCTGACCATGTAGGAGGAGGATTTCATCGCTACACGGTAGATAATACTTGGACAGTACCCCATTTTGAAAAAATGCTTTATGATAATGGGCAAATTTTAGAGTATTTAACTAATTTGTGGAGTAATGGTGGACAGCAACCTGCTATTCAAAGAGCGATCGCAGGTACAGTAAAATGGCTACAGCGAGAAATGACTAATCCTCAAGGCTATTTTTATGCTGCTCAAGATGCTGATAACTTTACTACTGCCGAAGAAATTGAGCCAGAAGAAGGTGATTTTTATGTTTGGAGTTATGCAGAATTAGAATCTATACTCAACGAGTCAGAATTAGCCGAATTACAGCAAGAATTCACGGTTGCACCTCAAGGCAATTTTGAAGGCAAAAATGTCTTACAGCGTTTGGGAAGTGACCTATTATCATCGAATTTAGAGCAAGCTTTGAATAAGCTATTTACAATTCGCTACGGAAAACCTGCTACTGAAATAGCTACTTTTCCTCCTGCTAAAAATAATCAAGAAGCCAAAACTAAAGATTGGTTAGGACGCATTCCCCCTGTAACTGATACAAAAGCGATCGCAGCCTGGAATAGTTTAGCAATTTCAGGATTGGCTAGGGCTTATGCTGTATTTAAAGAGCAATCTTACTTAGATTTAGCCACTGATGCAGTTCAGTTTATACTGCAAAACCAATGGCTAGAGGGTAGATTGCAGCGACTTAACTATGATGGACTGGCAACAGTACCTGCACAGTCAGAAGACTATGCTTTTTTAATCAAAGCTTTGTTAGACCTACAGGCTGCTTGTCCAGATGATCCACAGTGGTTAGAACACGCTATCAGAATTCAAAACGAATTTGATGAATTACTTTGGAGTATTGAAGTAGGCGGATATTACAATAACTCCACCGATGCGGGAAACGAGCTACTAATACGAGAACGTAGCTATATGGATAATGCTACACCATCTGCTAACGGTATTGCGATCGCTAACTTAGTGCGCCTTTCGTTATTGACTGACAACTTGAAATATTTAGAACAGGCGAAAAGAGGACTACAGGCTTTTAGTTCGGTGATGGAAAAATCTCCTACCGCTTGTCCTAGTTTATTTACGGCATTAGATTGGTTTTTGCATGGCACAAGCGTTAAAAGTAGCATTGACAACATAAAACAGTTAGGTTCTCATTATTTGCCTACTACTGTCTTCAGAGTAGAGGCTGAGTTACCTAAAGATTCAGTTGCTTTAGTTTGCCAAAGTTCGTCTTGTCTAGAACCAGCAACTAATATTGAGCAAGTATTAGAACAAATCCAGTCTGTATACTGACGGTTAATGAATCAATCACCAAAATTTATTATTTACATAGCAGCAGCGATTTTTTAAATATGGAGTTAAGCTAGACATTTCGCTAGTTGAATTAGACTTAATTTTATATTTAAATCGCCTAGGAATTATGTCTTTTAAGAGCTTGAATAACAAAGGGCAAAAGCCGACGGTTAATACTCAGCTAAAATCTGGTATTGTTCATAAACCATTTGCTACGGGAACAATTAATATTTTTAACCCTTATCGAAGTAAGAAAAAGGGAGAATTAAACAAGCCTAAGTTATTTTCAAATAACGAATTAGAGAAGAAGACAGAAGAGACAGAAATAAACTCTATCTTTGAGCCTTCTGCACTAGAATTGCCTGCAAGAGAATATCAGGATAGAAACTGGCTAGATAGCTTACTCAGTCCCTGGGGAATTAGCGCGATCGCAATTCTTTTCTTTGCCAATTTGATTTCGGCTGCGGTTATCTGGCGCAATGCTTCTATAGCCGTCAATCCTCAAGAGGCAAATTTAGCAAACTCGCGCGTTCCCTTGCGCCTGACGGCGACGCGGGGTCGCTCGTCAGTATCGACGGTAGGCAATGCCGACTTATCTGCCCAAGAATTTATGCCTTTAAATTTGAGTACATTGAGCAAAATAAAGCCGATTGAAGACACTTCAATAGAAGAATCTAAGGCAAATATTACACCCATTAGTCCTGATCTTGCACCTTTAAATAATATTACTAATCTTTCAGCAATTAATACTCAATATTACTATATATTAACTGAATATACGGGAGACAAATCTTTGTCTGAAGCTAGACAAAAAGTCAAACAAATTTCTTTAGTTAATTTGCCTCAAGGGGTGTTTATTTATTTAGGAGCATTTACTCATAAAGAACAAGCCGATAAGTTTATAGCTCAATTACAAAAAGATAATTTCGCTGCTTATATATATCCTTTTAACTAATTTTATTTATAGCAATTATATTACTCTTGAATTTTTTTTGCCAATTAACTTATTTTGAGACAATGAAATTAAATTATATTTGTGCAAAAAATACTTTTTAATTGCTTCAATTTCTGAATCAGCAGGGAATGTCATTCTCACCATAAATCGATGGTTAGTCAAAACTTCAACTGCCTTGATTTCAATCTTATCCTGATACTCTCGCTGTAATTCTTCAACAGTATTTAGCAGAAATGACCAATTGATATCGGCATCCAATACTATATTGACCGAGGCAATCAAATCTTGAAGAATTAGATTAAATTCATCTGAAGTTAGGTATTGGTCAGGATTTTCTGGTTTACGCTGCTGCTGATAATATTTTAGATAGAGATATTTGCAGATAACCTTTTTAAAAGATGTTTGGCGATTAATTTGTAAATTATCAATACATACGCCTGTCAAAATGCAACCAGAGAAATTAGTCAACCAGGCTTTAGTTTGAAGCAAATTGGTCTGGGTTAAATTTGCCCCATATAGATTAGCTTCAGCTAGATAAGCATCATTTAGTTCAGATTTGCTCAAATTTGCCTCACTCAAATTAGCTGCACTCAAGTTAACTTCAGTTAAATTAGCACCTTTTAAATTTGCCTGTCTGAGATCGACGCGGATTAAACTGGCTTCACTTAAATCAGCCTGTTCTAAATCAGCCTGACTCAAATTAGCCCGATCAAAACGAACCTGAGTTAAATAGCATTTTTGAAGCTACTATGACTAAGCTGCGCTAGTTCAAAATTAGCCCTAGTTAAGTTGGCTTCCGCAAAATTTGCGCTTTCAATGTCGGCTTGACTAAAATTGACTCCTGTTAAATCGGCAGCCGTAAAATTAACCACTCTAAAATTGGCTATACTTAAGTCTGCCAAGCTAAGGTTAGAACCAACTAATTCTGCACCTCTATAATTGGTTTTGATCAGGTTTGCACCAGTTAAATTAGCACCACTTATGCTTGCGCCACTTAAGTTTGCACCCGTTAGGTTTGCACCAGTTAAATTTGCACCACAAAAATTAGTCTTGACTAGGTTCGCCCCTGCTAAATTAACTCCTGTTAAATTGATGCCGAGCAAAACTTCTCCACTTAAGTTTATGCCTCTAAGATCGAGCTGTTGCAGATTGTTTTTCTTCCACTTGTTCCAATATTCAGTACCCCGTTTTAAGACTGCGTAGCATTTTTGATTCATTAATCTAATTGACCATTTTAAATGCTGAATTTTTTGCCTTGAATTATATATAAGACTGCAAATAAATTACAGGTTTATGGTAAGTGCTGCATTTTTGACAATTTCAACCTGCAAAATTTATTGTTTTTCAGGCAATAGTACATTTTCTCGAAGATCGACAGTACACTAGAATAATATGTCACACTAGAAACGTGAAAAGAAAAATCACGTTCTTAATAAATAGTTGATGGTGGACTTAGTATCCTGGAGTCTACCAAGCCTATACTTTTTTGTAAACGATTATAAGGATATACAAAGTCATGGGATTATTTGATCGCCTTAGCAGAGTTGTTCGATCCAATATTAACGATCTAGTCAGCAAAGCTGAAGATCCAGAAAAGGTGCTGGAACAGGCAGTAATTGATATGCAGGAAGATTTGGTGCAGCTACGTCAAGCTGTTGCCAGGGCGATCGCAACTCAAAAACGCACCGAACAACAGTACAATAAAAATCAGTCAGAGGCTAATAGCTGGCAGCAAAGGGCGCAGTTGGCTTTATCCAAAGGAGATGAGAATTTAGCTCGCGAGGCATTAGTCCGCAAAAAATCCTTTGCCGACACCGCTGCTACTCTTAAAGCGCAGCTCGATCAGCAAAGTGGTACTGTTGGCACCCTCAAACGCAATCTAATTGCCCTAGAAAGCAAAATTTCTGAGGCAAAAACCAAAAAAGATATGCTCAAGGCAAGGGCAAATGCTGCCAAAGCCAACAAGCAGCTACAGGACTCAGTAAACAACATTGGTACTAGCAGTGCAATGGGCGCATTTGAGCGCATGGAAGAAAAGGTGATGCAGGTAGAGGCAGAATCTGAAGCCGCAGTTTCATTAGGTGGAACAGGTCTAGAGCAACAGTTTGCAGCTTTAGAGGCTGGTAGTGGGGTTGACGATGAATTGGCAGCGATGAAAGCCCAATTGTCTGGAACTTCTGTAGAAACCCCAATATTGACACCAGCAGCCGACACACCTGCACCCCAAGATGCCGTAATTGATGCAGAATTAGATGAGTTACGTTCTCAACTCGACAAGTAAATAGCAAACAGCCCAGCAGGGGTGATTCGTGAATCGCCCCTACACTAGAATCTAAAATCACTTTTCTTGGCTTTCGAGCAATTTACCCAGAATTAAACGAGCCTGATCGAAGTTTGGTTTAAGTTCAATCGTGCGACGCAAACAGGCGATCGCTTTTTCAACTTGGCTTTGTTTAAGTAAATTCTTTGCCAAACTAAAATACTCTTCAGGTTTAACCCGATCGGGTTCTAAAGTAAATGCTTGATACCAATAAAGAGTGGCTTTTTGTTGTTCTCCTAATTTTTGATAAACTCTTGCCAAATTACGATAGCTTTTACTATATTTAGCATCAAGCTGTAACGCTTCTTGATAACAGCTAATTGCTTTTGCCCACTGCTGTTTTTGAGCATACAAACTACCCAGATTATTCCAGGCAACAGCAGAATCAGGATGTTGTTCTGATGAAGGGTTTTTAGATGGGATAGCTGCCAAGGCTGAAGAACTAGCTTCTGCTTTAGGCATTAATCGAGGTACAGCACTTTTTGGTGATGGCGGAATTAAATGAGTCTGGGGAGCATTTCTGCGTTTGTCCTTAAATTTAGACTGAGACAGCAGATTTTTAATTGGCTTATCTTTTTTAATTGAGCTTTGGCGATCGCTATTCGGACTGGCTAAAGAAATTAACTGATGATAGTAAAATACTGCTTTTTTCCATTCTTCTAGCTCTTCTAAAATCTTGACTAGCTGTATTAGTTCTTGTTTTGCCTGGGGATTTAGCTTGACTCCCTGAATATAAAAAACGCTTGCTTCTTTAATTCTTCCCTGCTGATATAGTTCTTGGGCAAAATTAAAATATTCTTCGGCAGTTAAGATTTCAGGTTCTAAATTTACGGCTTGACAAAAACATTCTAAGGCTTGGTTTATATCCCCTAATTCCTCCCAAATTTGAGCCAGGCTGCGATATGCTCCAGCTAGATTAGGATCTAAAATTACAGCCTGTTGAAAGTAATCTAAAGCATTCTGCCAATTTTTTTGTTCGGCATACAAACTGCCCAAATTAGCGTATACAGCTGCTGAATTAGGATTACAGGCTAGTGCTTTAGCGTATGCTCCCAAAGCTTCAGCTTGTTTACCCTGACGTTGCAAGATGTTGCCCAAAATTTTATAGGCATCTACAGTATCAGGAGCAATTTCTAAAGCATTTTTACAAGCAATCATAGCTTTATGCCAATTTCGCTCCTGAAAATACATCCAAGCTTGTTCTGAATAAATCCGCGCAATTGACTTTTTCTGCTGTTGAGTTGGCCGATCCAATTGATTTTGTTGAGTTATCGTCAAAGATTGAGTGTCTAAATTGTGATAATTGAGACTATCTTTTGAAGGCAGGGTTGAAGTATTAGAATTTGTGTTCATCGAACTCACGCATATTAAAGAATTCGGCTAAAGAAGAAAGCTGGTCAATTTTATCTCAGGAAATTTTTAATTGCCACATTGACGTTGTTAAGTTGAAGCATGAGTTTAATAGTGATGTTGTTCGTAGCTATAAGCTGTAAGCTGTAAGCTATAAGCTTTTAAAAATAGCAAATCGATAAATAAGTTAAAATTTTATTTTGAGATCAAATGCAATTTGCCAATCGCCTCCAAAATCTCGCTCGCAATGTATTTGCTGATATGGATCGAGCCAAAACTGAAGCTAAAAATTCTGGAAAAGAAATTATTGATTTATCCTTGGGTTCATCAGATTTACCTGTAGCTGACTCAACAATCAAAGTGATTGAAACTTCTTTAAAAGATCCTCATACCCACGGCTATCTGCTTCATGCTGGCACCAAAGACTTTCGAGTTGCGGTAGCTAATTGGTATAGTAATCGATTTGGTATGACTGTCGATCCTGAGACTGAAGTACTACCCTTGATTGGCTCTCAAGAAGGCACTGCACATCTACCTCTAGCAATTTTGAACCCTGGGGACATAGCTTTATTACAAGATCCTGGTTATCCTTCCCATGCTGGAGGAGTCTATTTGGCTGGAGGCGAAATTTACCCTATGCCATTATTGGCAACCGATAATTTTTTGCCTGCTTTGGAAGATATTCCTGCTGCTACGTTAGCTAAATCAAAAATGATGGTGCTAAGTTATCCCCATAATCCCACAGCAGCGATCGCACCTCTAGCTTTTTTTGAAAAAGCAGTTAGCTTTTGTCGTCAACATAATCTAGTTCTCGTTCACGATTTCCCCTATGTCGATTTGGTATTTACCGATTCTGCTGATACTAATTCCTTTGCACCTTCAATTCTGCAAGCCGATCCTGATAAAGAACTCAGCATAGAATTTTTCACCTTGTCTAAATCCTATAATATGGGCGGATTTCGGATTGGTTATGCCATTGGCAATAGTTCTTTAATTCAGGCTTTAAGACAAATCAAAGCCGTTGTCGATTTTAATCAATATAGGGGAATTCTCAATGGTGCGATCGCAGCTTTATCTGGTTCACAAGAGTCCATAACCGAAACTGTCAAAACCTTTCAACAACGTCGAGATGTTTTTGTTCAAGCTCTCAATGACATTGGCTGGCAGGTAGAATTACCCGAAGCAACTATGTATGTTTGGGCAAAACTTCCCCATCCTTGGGAAAACAAATCTGTTGACTTCTGTACTAAATTAGTAGCTCAAACTGGCGTGGTAGCATCTCCTGGTGCAGGTTTTGGGCAAGCAGGAGAAGGATATGTGCGCTTTGCCTTGGTTAAAGATTTTGAAATTCTCCGTCAAGCAGCAGCAAAAATTGACCAATTTCTGCAAATAAACAAATGATTATCAACGCACTAAATCTTCGCTTGGCGATCGCTCTATGAGTTGGGATTAAACTAGTTAATTGACCGCGGAAGGCGGTCAACGCAGGCACCGTCGTGTCTTGGTCAGCATTCCCTTGCGCCTAACGGCGACGCGGGGTCTGACCGCTTTTACGGCGGTGTAACGTTGACCAATTTTAAAAACAAACCATAGAGTAAAAACTGCACGGCTACAATAACTAAAATTCCCGCAGCTACCAGAGGATAGCCGTAGTTACGATCCAGCTTAAAATCTTTAATCACTATGCCAAGACTTAGTACAGCTAGAATTGGCAGCATGGTACTGGCAATTAAGTTAAATACTGGTAGCTTGCCTGGGAGCAACTGCACCATTGCTAGGATTACAGCAACAAGATAAATAGTTCGAGTATGATTGATTTTAATGCCTAAATTTAGCTTAGAGGCGATCGCAATACCAATGGCGTAAAATATGGCGTACAAACCCAAGTTAACAATATTGGTATAGAAACCAAAAGAAATATTAGACCCAGGTTTAGTTCGTGGTTGGTAGTGTTCGGTTGGCCAATTGTTAGGAATAATGTCTGCTGCTAATAGTTTAGGCGATCGCTCTGTTTGTCCCGCAGCATATACGCATCCCACCCTAACATTATCTGGTTGCCCTACATTTTTTTGTTGAGCCTCAACTACATAAGCACGAGGCAATATTTTCTCTCCATAGCTAGATATAACATGAGTTTGGCGAGGATCGATATTACCTGCAATTCCCGCTTTAACATTGGCATATCTTTGACAACCATAATTAGCCGCAGTTTCGGTTATTTCTGTGAGAGGAAAAATACTAGAGGATAATTGCTTAATTGCTTTTTCTCCTGCCAAGTTAACTGCCAAACGGCAGTAATTAGGTGAACCTATGGTGCTGTTACAAATAGAGGGAATAGCTTGAGAAGTTGTTTGCAAGTTGGTGGTATAAATTCCCAGAATTAGGCAAATTAAGGTAGCCAATGTCCAAACAAAAGGAAAAAAGAATTTCCTAATCACGGGAGGAAGTTTGAATTTTTGCTGATGAAAATCATCACTACTAGAAAAATCTGGATTTGCTGAAGTAAAGCTATACTCAACATGGCTTTGAGTTTTCTTGTTTTTGGCAGCAATGACAGCATTTCTGTCTGCCACAGTTTTAAACTCATTTAAGGTTGCATCGCGATCAAAACAGTAGCGACTTAGCCAAATTTCGGCTGCACGACGATGTTCATCATCTAATTCGGTTATTTGCTTGAGCCAGTTTTGTAATGCTACGGATAGCTTTTCGGTATCAGGAATTTTAGCTAGCTTAAAATAACCATTTAAGGCTGGCAGAATCTTTTGCTTATTATTGTCAGATAAATGGTGAAAAAACTTGACCAAACGGACAGTATCTTTGTCTGGCGCAAGAATATCGCTAGTGAGGAGTTTTTGATTGGTAACAAAACAATATTGGGTCAGATTTATCTTGTCTAAATCAGTCGTATCTGTTTCTTCTACCAGCCTATAAGGAAAAGTATCGATCTCTTCTTCTGGTAAAGCAGCTTTATGAATCATTCCTGTCTTGTCGAGCAAGTCAGTATTACCAGTGCTAAGCTCGACTAAACTTTCTAAGTCGTCAATTATCTCTGTTGTTTCTGTGAACTTAGGAGCAAAGGTATTAACCTCTTCTGGTAAAGAAGCTTGATAAACTATATCTGCGTTTAAAACCCGATTTATATCTCCCGCTTCAGAATTGGCTGTTTCTGGAGAATTAGCTACAGTATCCAGGTCATCTGGATTATTTTTTAAAGGAAATTTTATATAAGTCTGCCATTTTGGTTCAATATCCCCCAATTTACGGCTATATAACCACATACCTTGATAAGCATCTAAAGGTAAACTAACAGTCACCTTTGTTATCAGATCGGTTAAAAGTAAATAATCTGGATGTTTTTCTGTTTTATGATTGACATAAATATGTAGCTCGAAATTTTGCACCAGGACTTGAAAGCGAAAGTTTTTATTGCCACAGGTACTTTTCAAGGCTTGAATAATTAATTCTCGATCCATAGCTACACAAACAGAAATAGATAAGCATTATGCTTATGATTCCCAAAAAGGTCAAAAATATTGCTTGATTTTGCTCTTATATTGTTGCTTCATTTATGTTTATGGTAGCGTTGCTGTTGGCTGGTTCGAGTAGAGGTAAAAACTTACGGATTAGTCCCACAGTAACGCTAGGAAGTTCTAACTGGGGTGTGAAGCCTACATCGTTCAACTGATACATAATGCGGATTGCTTGGGGATTCATTTCTTGTAAACGATGTCCTACTTCTGGTCCTGTATATTCTGATGCCTGACCCCAAATCAATGCCGTAGGAATGGTTAATTGAGTAATATACTGAGTCAGATCGAAACAAAGATCGCCTCTGACAAAAGACAGTGCAGCATACTCAGCCTTAGGCTGCTGTGCTGACTGTAAATATGCTTCAATTAATTCAGGATAAACTCGATCGCCCTTGGCAAACTGCCGTTGTTCCAAAAAACTCCGAATACCAAAACTGGTCGCAACTCCCGTACCATAAAGTATGCGATCGATTATTGGTGTAGCAGCTAGTTTAGTAAAAAAGTTATCTTGATAATCTTTGCCGAACTCATTTAATCCTGCTGCGGTAGTCAAAATCAAAGATTTAAATAATTCGGGACGAGCGATCGCAGCACGAATCGTAAAGGCTGCTGTAAGAGCTGAAGCAATTACTGTAACAGGTTCGCTACAGGTATGTTCAATAAACTTCTGAATAGATGTAACATAATCTTCTACTTCATAGTTACGTTCGGGATGTGCCGATCTACCCCAACCCAACATATCGGGAGCAAGGATGCGATATTCGGTGGCAAAGGCAGGATAAACTTTTGACCACTCGTAAGCCGAAGAACCACCGCCCAGACCATGTAAAAATATTAAAGTTTCTCTAGAATTTACTTCTGTATCATTCCAAGGCGGGCGATCGTTGGTGTAATAAACTATATAACCCAAATTTGTCTGAGTAGATTTTTGGCTGAAACCAAAAGGTATAAACATCTTTTATATTTTCTAATCTTACACATAAGGGTAAGTTGGCAGTGCTTATTTTTCATCTTTCAAAAGTGGGAAATAATAAACGCCTAAGTAGTAGTCTGTCAATTACAAAATGATTGGTTGGGGTTGACGGGGAGACAGGGAGACACAGAGAAACAGTCTATCCATCATTAATTTAGTTGACTAAGCAGTAGACGGATCGACACGAGCGTGGGATAAGCTCTCTAACCAAGAGCATTTCCGCTCGTCAAATTAGTTAGAAGTTGCTTTGGTAAAGAATTGAAGAGATAATTCAAGTCCAATCAATAATATTTTGTTATTTTTGATACTTTTTGCCTTTTTCTGACTAAATTAGCAACACTAAAAAACAATCTTATAACTTGTGATAGAGTTTTGCCAAAAATCAGTTTGTTAAGTTTTGTATAAGTACTCAAAACAAAATTCAAAAAGGTTAACAAAATATGCAAACTCAAACACCAGAACCAAAATTAGGATTTACCAGATTTGCCGAACTGTGGAATGGTCGCTTGGCGATGATCGGTTTCTTGTCTGCTGTAATTGTTGAAATTGTCACAGGTCAAGGCATTCTAGGACAGCTTGGTATTATGTAATTCATCATTAATTTGGAATTATCATTTTCTTGCTTTGTTAGAGTTAGAAAATCATTAGAGAGAGTAAGTTTTTTGGTTATTAATAAACTGAAATCTCTTTTTTGATTCATTGCTCGACTTGCAAAATTCCCAAGCTTAAACCTATAGCAGTTTTTAGCTTGATAAAACACATCAACATAATCGAGCTAAAGTTACTTTTTTACTCTTCATCTACGAACTTAAACCATGAATTTTTCTAGACGCAATTTTGTGCTGCGACGAACATCGACAATTTTATCAATTGCAATTTTAATCTTAGCTATTACTGCAGCCGTATCGGGTATTCTAATCAGTTTTTACTACGAACCTGCTGCGGGAGACGCTCATCAATCTCTTGCCGAGATTAGTGAAACTATTCCTTATGGTTGGGCAATCTACAGTCTACACAATTTAGCTGGTAACGGAATTATAGCAGCAGCACTAATGCAAATTATTGTGATGTTTTTTGGCAGACAATTTCAACGTAGCTGGTTGACCGCCTGGATTAGCGGGATTCTGCTGACTTTATCAGTTATTGGACTAGGTTGGACAGCGATGATTCTCAGCTGGAATCAATTAGGCTATTGGCGTTTAAAAATAGAGCTGGGAACTATTGCAGCCATTCCTTTAATTGGCGGAACTATCAAGAATATCCTAACAGGAACAGGAGGCATTAACACTACAACAATTGTTCATTTTTACACTATCCATAGTTATATTTTATCGGTAATAGCGATCGCTTTATCGGCAATACATTTAGTAGCTTTAGTTATTCAAGAACAGGAACAAAAAGTTCTATTGCTACAACAGTTGGAAAAGTTAGCAGCATCTCCAGAACAACAAGAAGCTAACTCAAAAAATATTACCACACAAATATAATCGTGATTAAAATACTAAATTTAAAAATAGTTTATGCACAAATTTTTAGGATCAAAAACAACTTGTATTGAGTCTAATTCTCAAACGAGTATTATTGTTGGACTTACAACAATATTTCTTTGGTTTGTTAGTTTGATTGGATTTTTAAGAATAGATACTACTACAGTCTTTCCACTATGGATTATTGTTGGCGTTCTTTTAAGATCTTTTTTGCATACTGGATTATTTATTACTACCCACGAAGCAATACACGGAATTATTTCTCAAAATCGCCAGGTTAATAATGGAATTGGCTACACAACTTCTTTTTTGTACGCCTTATTACCCTATAAACTTCTTGCCAAAAATCATCAATTACATCATCTCTATCCTGCTACTGAAAAAGACCCTGATTTTTATTTGGCAGATTCTAACAATTTTTTGGTTTGGTATTTCAGCTTTATGAAAGAATATCAAAAAAGAAAACAAGTCTGGATATTACTGATTGGAATGACAGTTATTTATTGGACTTTTATCAGTTTGCATATTTCCCCAAGCAATATTTTTTTATTTTGGGTAATCCCTATTTTGCTTAGCTCTTTACAACTTTTTACCTTTGGAATATTTTTACCTCATCGGCAACAGGATAAAGGCGATCTCCATAGAGCAAAAAGTAATAATTACTCAGCATTTTGGTCTTTTATTGCTTGTTATCATTTTGGGTATCATTGGGAGCATCATCAGTATCCTAATTTACCTTGGTACAAACTACCTTTGGCTCGTCAGGAAAGTATTAATTTTAGACAGAAGTAAAATGTAGTAAGTAGGCAGGAAACAATAAACCTTGGTATAGATTGACGCTTGAGACTGGGAGACTGGGAGAATTCTATTTTCAGTTTAATTATGTCGCTCTACTTAGCTTCGATAAAAAAATAGGTTAGCTATGATAACTCAAGATAAATTATCACGCTTAATTTTAAAAACTATAGGTGCGATCCTAATTTCCTGGACTAATCCGCTAGCTTCGAGTAAGGCGATCGCTCAAACTAGCCTAATTCCTGCACCCAGTTTCCAAGAAAAATCTGGAGAATTACCAACCACTGAAGTTAATACCCTACCCGCAAAAGTTAACATCTCGATTGGGTATGGCAAGGAAGCAAAGGAAGCCCGCGTCGCCGAAGGGCGCAAGGGAATGTCCTCCAAGACAACCTCGCCACCCCTCTCGGTCAAAACGGCTGTGTTTAATGATGCCGTGAAACGCATCAGCAGAACAGTCTCTGCAATGAGAATCTTAGAGGTTCAACAGCAACAATGGTCGGACGGCTGTTTGGGATTTGGTAAATCTGATGAAATATGCACTCAAGCGATTACACCTGGCTATCAGGTGGTTGTTACCGATGGTTTAAAAAATTGGACTTATCGCACTGATGATACGGGAGATGCAGTCAGGTTGGAAAGACCTGATGGAAGTAGCAAGTAGCAAGTATTAACAAATTATTAATCAATAGAAATTAAAACAATATGTCATCTCAATCACAAAAAACAGCTTTAGTCACAGGTGGTAATAAAGGTATTGGTTTTGCTATCTGCCAAGGATTACTAGATGCAGGATTTGATCTTTTTCTCGCAGCCAGAGATCCAGATAAAGGTAAAGCTGCCATTAAAAAACTATCTACAGATAATAACTCGGTACAGCTTGTAGAACTTGATGTTGCTGATGACAAAAGTATTAAAAATGCTGTAACCAGCGTTAGCAATAGAACACACTCCTTAGATATCTTGGTTAATAATGCGGGTATTTATCCTGACTTAAGGGGATTGCAACAAGGAGTAAATATTCTTACCGTTTCGCGAGATTTACTCACCAAAGCAATGAACATTAATGCTTTTAGTCCAATTGTTATTACTCAAGCCTTTCTTCCTTTATTAGAAAAATCAGCTAATTCTAAAGTGATCAATGTATCTAGCGGTAATGGACAGCTTGACAGTATCTCAGCCAGTGTCCCCAGCTACTCTTTATCAAAACTCGCTCTTAATGGTGCAACTATCTTACTGGCTAACGCCTTGAAGTCAAAAGACATAGCGGTTTATGCCATGTGTCCAGGTTGGGTAAGAACCGATATGGGTGGCGATTCCGCGCCTCGTACTCCCGAACAGGGTGCAGATACTGCCATTTGGTTAGCAACAGAAACATCGATTGAAGAGAGTGGAAAATTTTTCAGAAATCGTTCAGAACAAGCTTATTAAAAATAGCCTCCATGTTCGGATAAACAACTAGTGAATAGATACAGCAATTAGCTCACTTACTTATCTTCTTCTTGAGATTGAGCGATTGATTAAACCTAAAATGGCTGCAAATATTATCGAACCGATAATTGACCAAATAATTGGAAAAGGTTGACCGCCAACGTCAACGGCGAACAGTATAGGCAAACTTAATTTTCTGGCTAGCCAAACCCCTAAATAAGCTCCAATAATGCCGACAAAAATTGAAGCAAGACAACCTCCTGCTGAATAACCAACTAGTGATTGCCCAATTGAGCCGCAGATCGCAGCAATAAGCAGTAAAATCAAAACTTCTGTTAATGTCATTGATAGATTGAGCCTCTTAACTTGTGTTAATTTCTTTATAACAGTTCTTAAACTAATGAGATACAGAATTGATTGCCTTTAGGGATTAGGGATTAGGGATTAGGAAAGAACTAGTTCCCAGTTCCTAGTCCCCAGACAGAACTAAGGTGCGTCTCGTTAATACGAGAAACGCTATATACTAATGAAAATTTTTGGTCTAGTAATAATCATGACGCGATCTGCAATCATAGAGAGTTGGTATAAGAAAAAGCGCGAAGGCTTAGAGGATTTTTGGGTATTTATTTAGAGTCAGGTTATAACAGAGATGACGTTAAACATCTTAGCAATTGCTCATATTAACTCTAAGAAATAAATAATAATGAACGATCTTTACTCGATAGTTATTCAGTGGTCTGAGAAAGATAACTGCTTTGTAGCAACTCTGCCTGAATGGGAAAATCGCCATGCTCAAGGAGAATCTTACGAGCAGGCTTTAGAAAATGCTCAAGAAGCTTTGCAATTTTTAGTAGAGTTATCAAAATCCCAGGGAGAATCTCTACCTGAGCCACAAAATTTTCAAGTAACCTCTGTAAGTAAATAATACTTTCTGACCCTATCGTTTTAATTTTCGGCATTGTGACCAAGAAGCTAATAGCTGAGAGCTACGAACATATTATTTTGTGCGTCATTACTTAAATCACCAACGCCTAATTTTCTACTAAACGAAACAAAAATAACTGATTAACTTGTTCATCATTAAAATTATCATCACTAATTAAAAGCAAGCTTTGACTACCATCAGGTAAACGTGGTCCGATGGTCATTCCTTCCAAGTTATCTAGCTCAATCTTTAAATCTGCTAAATTAAGCAATAGTTGCTTTTTTAAAGGTCTTATTTGAGCTATATTTCCTTTAAGACTGGCTATATTACTCGTATCAGTGGCATCGCCGACTACTACCTGAAATATTTTTGCTCCAGCCCCAGCAAAGCCAAAGGTTCTTTCTAAACTGAAAAAATAGCCTTCGGTTTGTAGTGCTAGTAGTTCTGACAGCCCATTGGCAATAACTTCCGTTGGTGTGGGTTCAAGTAGATATAAATGTTCAGCCACTAAAACTGGATTGCCAATCGGATTGATGACGTAATGTAAAAAGCGAATTCTTGACTGTTCTTCTCTTGCCAAAGATTCATCCTGTAATAGGGCTGATTCAGTAGCGGTAAATAAACGAAAAGGATCTTGAGGTAAACCAACACTATTAATGGTCAAAGATTCAAATGCCAGATTCTCTTGTACTCCTTGAGGCTGTTCTGGTTCTTTTCCTGTCAAATAACGTTGTGGTATACGGACATCGGCTATTTTTTTGCCCGTGTCTAAGGCAAATTCAGCAATAAAAGGCTTAATATTTTTGGCTGGATCACCTTCACTGGAAATAAATACCGTATTTCTGGGAGAAAGAGCTAATCCTTCTGGATCGATACTACCTGTTTGATAATTACCCTGTTCATCTTGAAGAAAAGTAACATCTTCGGGCTGAAAACTAGCTATTTTAATCCCATCATTTGTCTGTTTAAGCTTGAGCCTAAAGGTATAAAAACGGGCAGGGGCAAGTTGACTGCGATCGTCTGATAATATATAAAATTTATCCTGTTGACGCTTATAATCGATCGCCGATAGCCCACCAATCTTGGTATTTTTAAAGCTGGTTTTGGGTATTTGATAGTAATCGACAAATTCTAGGGAAAACTTACGAAACATCCTCTCTGTGGCACTCACTCTCTGGGGTAAACTACAGCTTGTCAGGGTAAAGAGGATATATATAGAAATAAGTAAATATTTAATCGAAAATTTTTTAAGGCGATCGCTCACAGTTTTTTCCTGGTCACTAACACTCACACTTTCTATCTAAGATATTATCTCGTTGAGTAACTCGTAAAATAATAATCTAGCTGCTCGAAAAAAAGAACGTACAGTTAGTTCTGTCAAATCAATACAATATAAGTGTATTAACCAAAAAGTTCTCCCTGTGAACAAAAAAAGGAGAGAGATCGATGAGACAATACAATAAATATTCTGCAATAAATCTACATATAGAAGAGGAGAACTACTAGATGTTAGAAGCATATAGAAAACACGCAGCTCAAAGAGCAGCCTTAGGTATTCCCGCATTACCTTTGACGGCTGAGCAAACTTCAGAATTGTGTGAATTACTCAAAAATCCTCCTGAATCAGAAAAAGAAGAACTGCTGGCATTGTTGAGGGAGAGAGTTCCCCCTGGTGTGGATGATGCAGCTTATGTTAAAGCTGGATTTTTGACTGGAGTAGCTAAGGATGAGATTCAGTGTCCCGTAATTTCGGCTACAGATGCAGTACATTTGCTGGGGACGATGATTGGTGGCTATAACGTTCAGTCTTTGGTAGATTTATTAAAGTCTGATGATAGTGCGATGCCGACCGCTAGCTCCGCAATCGCAACGGGCGCAACCAAAGCATTAAGCAAAACGCTATTAGTGTTTGATGCCTTTAACGAGGTTTTAGAGTTATCAGGAAGTAATGATTATGCCAAACAGGTAATTGATTCCTGGGCAAATGCCGAGTGGTTTACTAATCGTCCAGAATTAGCCGAAGAGATTACCGTTACGGTCTTTAAAGTACCAGGAGAAACCAACACCGACGATCTCTCTCCTGCACCTCATGCTACAACTCGCCCAGATATTCCCCTTCATGCTTTGGTAATGTTAGAGTCCAAGATGCCTGATGGGTTAGAAACTATTGCTAAGTTAAAAGAAAAAGGTCATCCTGTTGCTTATGTAGGTGATGTAGTTGGTACAGGTTCGTCTCGAAAATCTGCTATCAACTCTGTTTTATGGCATATTGGCGATGAAATTCCCTTTGTTCCCAATAAAAAAGCTGGTGGATACATCTTGGGTAACAAAATTGCACCTATCTTTTTTAACACTGCCGAAGACTCTGGGGCATTACCAATCGAGTGTGATGTTGCCCAGATGAATACAGGTGATGTAATAACTATTTATCCCTACAAAGGTGAAATTAAAAACGACGCTGGCAAACTTATTTCTAGCTTCAGTCTCAAACCTGATACCATCACTGATGAAGTCCGCGCAGGGGGACGTATTCCTTTGCTTATTGGTCGGGCATTGACCGATAAAACCCGCGAAGCACTAGGCTTAGAAGTTTCTGAGGTATTTACTCGCCCATCTATGCCAAAAGATACAGGTAAAGGATTTACCTTGGCACAAAAAATGGTGGGTAAAGCTTGTGGTTTAGCAGGAGTTCGCCCTGGGACATCTTGCGAACCCATTATGACTACTGTTGGTTCTCAAGACACCACCGGACCAATGACAAGAGATGAATTAAAAGAATTAGCCTGTCTTGGTTTTAATGCGGATTTAACTCTACAAACCTTTTGTCATACCGCAGCTTATCCTAAGCCTGTAGACATCGAAACTCATAAAGATTTACCCGACTTCTTTTCAACTCGTGGTGGAGTTGCCTTGCGCCCAGGAGACGGAATTATTCACTCCTGGTTAAACAGAATGCTACTACCCGACACCGTTGGTACTGGTGGTGACTCTCATACCCGTTTCCCTTTGGGTATATCCTTTCCTGCTGGTTCTGGTTTAGTTGCTTTTGCCTCCGCTTTGGGGGTAATGCCTCTAGATATGCCTGAATCTGTTTTGGTGCGCTTTACTGGAGACTTGCAGCCAGGCATAACGCTCAGAGACATAGTTAATGCTATTCCTTGGGTGGCTATTCAAGCAGGAAAACTTACCGTTGATAAAAATAACAAGCAGAATGTTTTCAACGGGCGAGTCATGGAAATGGAAGGCTTACCCAATCTTAAAGTAGAACAGGCTTTTGAACTTACTGATGCTACTGCTGAACGTTCTTGCTCTGGTAGCACCATCAAACTAAGCGAAGATACAGTTGCCGAATACTTGCGTTCTAATGTGGCACTGCTTAAAAACATGGTTGCTCGTGGTTATAACGATGCTCGTACTCTAATGCGTCGCGTTGCCAAGATGGAACAGTGGTTAGCTGAACCTGAGTTAATGTCTGCCGACCAAGATGCGGAATATGCAGACACGATTGAAATCAACCTTAATGGAATTAAAGAGCCTATCGTCGCTGCACCCAACGATCCTGACAACGTTAAATTGATGTCAGAATGTGCAGGAGACAAAGTAGACGAGGTGTTTATTGGTTCTTGCATGACTAACATTGGACACTACCGCGCTGCTGCCAAAATCTTAGAAGGTGCAGGAGTAGTTAAAGGACGCTTATGGATCTGTCCTCCTACTCGCATGGATGAAAAACAACTCCGTGAAGAAGGAGTATATGGCGTGTTTGCTGCTGCTGGCGCACGTACCGAAATGCCTGGCTGTTCTCTCTGTATGGGTAATCAAGCTCGCGTCGAGGATAATGCTACAGTTTTTTCTACTTCTACCCGTAACTTTAACAACCGTATGGGCAAAGGCGCACAGGTTTACTTAGGTTCAGCAGAATTAGCTGCTGTTTGTGCCTTGTTAGGTAAAATTCCGACAGTGGAAGAATATATGGCAGTGGTGAAGGAGAAAATTGCCCCGTTTGAAAGTGATTTATATCGCTATCTTAACTTCGATCAAATTGATAACTTTGAAGATGAAGGTAGAGTAATTTCAATTGAAGATCTGCCTAGGATTGAGGATATTTTGAATCTTACTCACTAAACTCTTGATTAACGTAAAAGTTCGGGTTGACAAAATTAGTCTGTTAAGGTGGCTATTACCTATTACATTACCCATTGGTGACAAGTTAAGAAAATCAGAAAAAAGTCAAGACGACGGAAAAGGCGACAAATCAAAGGGTAGTTTTGCTCGTGTAGAACAAGGCTGTTTAACTACAGCCAAATCTTGATTCTTAAATGCCGTCAAATAAGCAACTAAATTAGTGGTATTTCCCTAATGTTGGGCGGTTGTTTCGGCTACTTTTTTTATCGTTTTACCTGTCGATAGTGCAACAAATTGAGTCACAATATAGTTGGAAACATTTGATACATTAAATAAATTATGGCAAGAGATCAATCATTCTCAACAGATCGTCAAAAGCAGATTAGAGAGCATTTAGCAAAAAGTTCTGGTGGTGAAGTCGATTTTCAGCGTTCTCCCCAAAATTATAATCCTGACGATAAATCTGCCACCCTATCTAGCAGTAAGAAAAGTCACAAAGAACATATAGAGCGCAGCAAAGGTAATTACAATCTTAATTCTGTTAATAGGCAAGAACGCAAAAGTAGAATTATGAGCCACGTCAACATTACTAGAGGCTAGTGCTATTGTGCTTAGGATAGAAGTCCTTGAGAAGAGAGTGATTGGCGATCGCTTTTTATAATTTAGTTTGGTTAGTAATATTATCAACTACTCAAATACTTCACAGGCGATCGCGATCATCGATTTATTTACACCAAATTTCAAATGCCAAAAGTACAAAATAGGCTAGAAGTCAAACAGAATTTACTTGCAGAAATTAAAGAACTACAAAATAATCGTCAAGCCCTTGCTGGTTCACCAATTATAGATTTGGAAATCGGCAAAAAAAGGGTTCGAGAGATAGAAGCATTAACGGTTAATTTAGAAAATCTTACCCCTTTTCCTCGTCCTCTGTCTTACGGTAGTCAGCTACTTGATGGTGCTTGGTTACTAGAATATTCAACCGCCAGAGAAATTCGCTCTCTGAGGCGTTTACCTCTCGGTTTTTTGGTTGGAAAAATATACCAAATAATCGACATTCAAACTGCATCCTTTGAAAATAAAGCCTGGGTAGAACACAAAACGGGTTTATTATCAGGATATGTCAGAGTAACAGCCACATTTGAACCAGCATCAACAGAAGACGAACAGCTTCCCAATCAAAAAATTAACGTAAATTTTAGAAAACGCTTTATTGCTATTACTAAAATATTAGGAATTAAGACAAAAATACTCGATCCGCTTAAAGTTTTAGAAGCTCGAAATCCTGAAGGTAGAATTCCCAGTTTAGACATTACCTATATTGATGAAACAATGAGAATTGGTCGTGGTGGAGATGGTAGCTTATTTATTTTGACTAAAGCTTAAAATGGTGAATAAATTGAATAAATAATAAACAGTAGAGCAAGATAACTAATAGAAATCGATTCCAATTTTTGAGTTTTTATATCGTTTTATTTTTTAGGTAAGGCAGACGACTAATTATTTAGCAACTCAGGTTAAATATTCAAAAGTTAAAGGCTGAAGGATAGGATCTAAAAACTGCCAAGGAATAATGACATAATCATCTAAAAATAGAAAAATTTGCTCCTAGAGTTATTATTAATCAAATCAAAAATTAACAATTTTTTAGGCTTATACTTTCTTAAATCTGACTAATGATAGATCTTTTTTCTTATTTTTTTTTCTACCTTTAGTAATAGTTCGGACAAAATTTAATCATGAACGAAACAACAGCTATCAAAGCCCTTTTTGAGCAAACAAAGGACTTGTCCGCATATAGCCCGCGTCGCCTTCAGGCGCGCCCTCGATAGTCGCTTCAATGGGTCACAGACCCACAACGCGCTGTCTCGTAAGGGCAAGTCTGGCTTAAGTTAAAGATAATCAACGGTAAATTAGGCTTTTTAACTGCTCTAACTGTCCTAACTGTTGTTTAGGAAGATTATAATTATACATCTGGTGTGAATTAAAACTTGCTTTTAGGATAGCTTTGGTTATGGAAATATTAGCTTTTTCGAGTTGCAGGAGAATAAACACGCCTCCTAAGCTATAAAAAGTGATGAATTTTCACGTAGTTTTCTAAAGCTAAGAGCTGATAGCTAAAAACTAGTAAATTAGAGCGAAGCTAATTCACACTAAGCGTATTGTATTATTTGACACAAAAAGTTCGATTATTGCTTGTTTAACTCTCAATCGGCCAGTCATTTATTTATTGAACCTTGTCTCAAATCTAGCAAAAAAACATTCAAGCAATGCAGTCACGCTCTTCCCGTTCTTCTCCCGAATCTGAAGTAAATTCCTCTTCAGAAATCGCCGAAGAACAGATAAAACAAGACCAGCCTATTCAAAACGATAAAACTCATTCTACTTCTAATCCCAAGCCCAAGCAACCCTGGAAAGTAGTGCTGGGATTAATTCTGTTGTTATTACTAGGATATGGAGGATGGCGTTGGTGGCAAAGCAGTCATGCTAATAATACTTCTTCTCAAGCATCTCAAGCTCAAACTCAAGCTGCGTCTGTAGGCTTAAAAAGCCTACAATCTTCTACCATACAAGAAACCTCTCAGTTTATTGGCAGTTTGACTTCTCCCCAGTCGGTAACGATTAGCCCACAAATCGAAGGTAAGATTAATCAAATTTATGTCACGGAAGGGGATAAAGTTCAGGTAGGACAGCCGTTAATTCAGCTAAGACCAAATATTCAGACGGGACAGTTAAGCAGCCTGCAAGCAGCCCTTAATTCGGCTCAGGCTGCAAAAGCTAATGCCCAAGCACAGCTACAATCGGCACTGTCAGATCGAGCATCTGCTGCTGCCAATGTAAAACTACAAAACAAGCAATATGAACGCCGTAAATTTTTGGTACAGCAAGGGGCATTAGCACGAGAAGAACTAGATATATTTAACAACGATCGCGCCAGTGCGATCGCACAACTTAATTCTTCTAATGACAAAATTCAAGCAGCCCGTGCCAGTCTCGACCAGTCTGAGGCAGCAATAAAAGAAGCTCAGGCTAATGTAAACGTTGCTCAAGATCAACTGCAATACACCAACATAACCGCACCGTTCGCTGGGGAGGTAGGAAATATTATCACAAAGTTGGGGGCATATGTCGCTCCAGGCAACCCGTTGACTAGCGTGACCCAAAACGACCCCATAGAACTAGAATTGGCAATTCCCATACAACATCGCGCCGATCTCCGTACTGGTTTGCCAGTCGAACTTGAAGATATCCAAGGAAATCCTTTAGGAAAAGGACGCATCACTTTTGTATCAGCCCAGGTAAATGCCAACAGCCAAACAATTTTAACCCAGGCTCGCTTTCCCAATTCTGACGGTCAGTTGCGTGATAGTCAAAATGTACGGGCGCGGATAATTTGGTCTGAACGAGCGGGGGTTTTAGTGCCGACAACTGCCGTTACCCGCATCGGCGGACAAGCCTTTGTTTATGTAGCAGAAAAACCAGCTAACAAAGAAACAAAAGCTCAAGACCAAGCTAAAAACCCACCTCAGAAACAACCGCAATTAGTCGCTCGACAAGTTCCCGTAGAACTAGGAGAACTGCAAAATAACAGCTATCCAGTCTTAGAAGGACTTGAGAAGGGCGATCGCATTATAACGTCAGGTATTCTCAATCTTTCTAATGGTGCGCCAATCAAATCCCAGTAGGGACGAACGGTCGTTCGCCCCTACTTCATTCCATCAATTGCCAATCGCTACTATATGTTTTCATCCTTCTTTATTAAGCGACCTATTTTTGCCAGTGTTTGTGCCTTGCTAATCTTGCTGTTAGGTGCGGTTAGTATTCCGACATTGCCCATCGCTCAGTATCCTGAGATCGCTCCTCCCCAGGTTACGGTTACGGCTAACTACACTGGGGCTAGTGCCGACGTAGTCGAAAACACCGTAACTAATATATTGGAACGACAGATTAATGGGGTTGAGGCATCGCAATACATTTCCTCTTCCAGCAGCAGCGGCAGCAGCAGCATTGATATTACCTTTGAAACTTCTAGAGATCCAGACTTAGCAGCCGTTGACGTGCAGAACCGCGTTTCGGTGGCGCAGGCACAGCTACCCGATGCAGTTCAGCGTACTGGGGTAACGGTACGGCGGCAAAGTGCGGGCTTTTTGATGGCAATTGGAATTTATACAGAAGGCGATCGCTATAGTCCTATATTTTTGAGCAATTATGCCGATATTTCAATGGTAGAGGCATTGCAACGAATAGATGGGGTGGGGAACGTCCAAATTTTCGGCGAGCGACGTTATGCTATGCGTCTCTGGTTGAACCCCAATCAATTAGCAGCTCGCAATTTAACTCCTCAAGATGTGGTCAATGCCATTAACGATCAGAATCTCCAGGCAGCAATCGGCGGATTGGGAGAACCGCCCTCTTCTGACAATTTGCTCTATCAAATCGATCTAGAAGCCGATACTCGATTATCAACCGTAGCGGAGTTTGAAAATATTGTAGTTAGATCTGGCACAGATAACGAGCTAGTTCAGGTCAAGGATATTGGACGAGTCGAATTAGGCGCACAGGACTACAGCACCTTTTTGAGATTTAACGGACATGAAGGGGTTGGTTTAGGAATTGCCCAACTTCCTGGCAGTAATGCTCTACAGGTTGCCAAAGCAGTTAAAGCAGAATTAGCTCGTTTAGCGCAAGATTTTCCCCCAGGAATTAAATATCAGATTGCTTTTGATTCGACTGCTTTTGTAAATGAATCTCTTTCAGAGGTGATTTTTACCTTAGTACAGGCGATCGCACTGGTAATTTTAATCATTTTTATCTTCCTGCAAGATTGGCGCACCACAATTATTCCCGTGCTGACCATTCCCACATCTTTAATCGGTACTTTTATCTTCGTCAAGGCATTTGGCTTCTCCCTCAACACTTTGACGCTATTTGGACTAACCCTAGCAACGGGAATGGTCGTAGATGATGCGATTATTGTGGTGGAAAACATCAGCCGACTGATTGAATCAGGAGAGAGTCCTGGCAAAGCCTCCCTTAACTCTATGGAAGAACTTTCTAGTGCTGTCATTGCTACTTCTTTGGTATTAATGGCGGTATTTATTCCCGTAGCCTTCTTTCCAGGGGCGACAGGAGCAATTTACCGTCAGTTTGCCCTGACTCTAGCATTTTCCATCGCCGTTTCTACTTTTTTGGCACTTACCCTCGCTCCTGCTGTCTCAGCACTATTGTTGCGCCGAGAAAATCGACCTCCCCGTTGGCTAAACTGGTTTTTTACGCGGTTTAATCGCTTTTTGGACTGGTTTCGACGCAAGTATCGCGGTTTGTTAGAGAATATAACTCATTTCAAAGGCATTGCGATCGGTCTATTTATTCTTTCGTTAGGATTTACTGCATTTCTATATACCCAAGTTCCTGGGGGATTTCTGCCCGAAGAAGACCAAGGATACTTTATTACCATTGCCCAAGGACCTCCTGGAGTGTCTCTCGACTATACTAGAAAAGTGTTAGTGCAAGCCGAAGCGGAGATGCTAAAACTACCAGAAGTGAATACTGTCTTTGCCATTGGTGGCTTTAGTTTTGGAGGTGGTGGTGCTAATAGTGGCTTGATGTTTACCAGCCTTAAACCTTGGTCACAACGAACCAAAGCCAATCAGTCAGCCCAGGCAATTATCGCCAAATTGAGACAGCAGTTTGCGACTATTTCAGAAGCGCGAATTTTACCGAACAACCCACCAGCAATTCGCGGACTCGGCTCTTTTGGTGGATTTACCCTCGAACTCCAACAGCTCAACTCTGGCGAAGATATTAATAATCTCGTCCAGGTATCTAATAAATTTATACAGCAGGCAAATGGGCGATCGCAATTAAATTCAGTCTATACTACTTTTACTGCCGATACTCCTCGCTATGAGGTAAATATCAATCGCGATGCGGCGAACGCACTCCAGGTAAATATTGATGATATTCTCTCCACCTTGGGCATTGCTTTTGGTTCGCAGTACGTCAATGACTTTACCCTACAACAGCGTAATTATCGGGTTTATGTCGAGGCAGACCAACAGTTTCGCGCTCGACCAGATGATGTCAGACAACTATACGTCCGTTCTGCCAATAATCAGATGGTTTCTTTGGCTAATTTAGTTACCCTAAATCCCACTTCTGGCCCTTCTACCATTACCCATTTTAATTTGTTCCGAGCCATTGAAATCTCTGGTTCGGCTGCCGAGGGTTCTAGTTCGGGAGAAGCCATTTCTACTATTAGCAATTTGGCAGAAACATCCTTGCCATCTGGTTACGGCTATGCTTGGTCGGGAACGGCATTAGAAGAAATTAGCTCTGGTGGTCAAGCACCGATAATTTTTGGACTAGGGTTAGTGGTGGTATTTTTAGTCTTAGCTGCTCAATATGAAAATTATTTCGATCCGCTAATTATTATGATGGCGGTGCCTTTAGCGGTGATGGGTGCGTTGCTAGCACTATCGTTGAGAGGATTGGATAATGATATTTACGGTCAGATTGGTTTGGTAATGTTAATCGGTTTGGCAAGTAAAAATGCCATTCTGATTGTCGAATTTGCCAACCAACTGCGAAAGCGAGGATATTCAATTACCAAAGCTGTGATCGAGGCTGCCGAAAAACGGCTGCGCCCCATTCTGATGACGACATTTTCTACCATTGTCGGTCTATTTCCTCTAGCGATCGCCAGTGGTGCGGGTGCTGCTTCCCGTCAGTCTTTGGGAACTGTGGTAATCGGCGGGATGATTGTCTCTACTTTCCTCAGCTTAATTATCGTTCCTGTGCTGTATATCGTAATTTCTGGTTTTAGCGATCGCATTTCTCAACGTTTGCCTTCTCCTCCTACTGGTAAAGAAAGCCAAAACGGTAAGAGACAAGATGTCGCTCTTACTGATTCGGTAAGAAAATAAAGGCATTGGTAATAAGCGACTCGTTCAAGACGGTGATGACCTACAACATTTATTATTTGACAAAATTCATGCCATACATAGGCTGATTTTTAGGCATCCAGGTGTGTCTTAGTAGCTTTCTCAGCTTGGGGCTAGAATTAGCGATTACTTCTGGTTGATAATTAAATAGATTATTTTCTAAGGGATGAACATATTGAGGTGTATAGTTACCCAGTAAAGATACTCTAGGGCGATCGCTTTTGTTGACCGAAGTATCGTGCCAACATAGACCATGGGAAATAATGGCTGTTCCTGCTGTTCCCGTAATTTTTTCTGCCGTTTGCTCAAACTGTCTTTTGTTCGGCTTGGTGGCTAGGTTTTGTGTTCCCGCAGCAAACAAAGGTGCGCCATTGTCCGCAGTAAAATCTTCCATTAGCCAAATAACTTGAATCTCTAAAATTGGTTGGCTAGGAAAAGGAGAAGTCATTGCCCAGTATGGATAATCGACATGAATGCCCATTCTTTTTGCCCCTGGCTTCAGAATATGCGCCGAGAAACCACCTAAGACAATATCTTCCCCAAGAATTGCCTCAATAATTGCCAGAATAAGCTTGTCTTGAACTAATTTAGCGAAAAACTCTCCTTTATAAATCAAGCCATACAGTCTTTCTTTTTTATCCTGAACAACCAGTTTATTTTCCTGCTTTTCCTGTTGGGCAAGTTCAAGAATTAAATTTCTCGCTTCTGTTGTTTCTTTAAGACTTAGCAAATCAGGTAAGATAACATACCCTTTACCTTCAGTTATTTCCTTGGTTAATTTAGCAATTTTCACTTCAAATAAAATTGTTAGTTGTTAGTAGTAGGGTGGGCATGAAATAAAATTTTGTTCATCATAAAAATGCACTCTCATTAATGCCCACCAAGTAATTCAGTAATTATTTTTCCATTTCCGCAACGGATTTAGGTACATCTGAAGTTAAAATATCGTGTCCATCGGCAGTTACGAGTAAATCGTCTTCAATCCTGATGCCTATACCTTTCCACTTGTCGGGAATTTCTGGCTGTCCTTCGGCAGGTTTAATGTGGGGAGAAATATAAATTCCTGGTTCAACTGTGACTATATGTCCAGGAGTAAGATTTTGCCAATCCTCCTCGTTATGCTTATATATTCCTACATCATGGACATCTAAACCTAGCCAATGTCCTGTTCGGTGCATATAAAAAGGTTTGTACTTCTCTTCTTTAATGATTTCTTCCAGGTCACCTTGAAGTAATCCTAAATCTAATAAACCTTGAACGATTACACAGACAGCCATATCATGAAACTCATTATAAGGCTTACCTGGCACAACTTCGGCGATCGCCTTTAGCTGTGCCTCTAAAACAATTTCATACAGGGCTTTTTGTTCTGAAGTAAACTTTCCCCCCACGGGAAAAGTACGGGTAATATCGCCATTGTAATAGCCATAGGAACAGCCAGCATCGATTAACAGCAATTCATTGTCCTGCATCTGGCGTTCATTTTCTATATAGTGCAAAATACAGGCATTTTCACCCGATGCCACAATTGAAGGATAGGCGATACCGATTCCTCCTTCCTTGCGAAATATATGCTCTATTTCTGCCTGTACTTGATATTCATAAAGCCCTGGCTGAGCAAATTCACGGGCGCGATTATGAGCCATGGCGGATATCTTGGTTGCCTGACGCATCATGGCAATTTCGCCAGGGCTTTTGACTGAGCGCATCGCAAATGTGAGAGGTCGAGTATCTTCTAGTGCTAAAGGAGCTTTGCCACGTTTTTGGTAGCCTCGCATTAGTCTCTGCCAGTGAGAGATAATGGTGTTATTAAAACTTTCCTCACTACCTAAATGATAATAAATGCGATCGGCATTAACTAAGTATTGAGGTAGTTTTTCGTCTAATTCGGCAATAGGATAGGCTTCGTCCGCACCATAAATTTCTTTGGCTGCGTCTACACCGCAACGATAGCCCGTCCAAGTTTCTTTTTCAGGGTCTTTAGGCTGCACAAAGAGAATATACTGATGTTCTTCATGATGAGGCGCGAATACTGCCACCGCTTCTGGTTCATTAAATCCAGTTAAATAATAAAAGCTGCTTTCCTGGCGGTAGGTATATTCAACATCGTTGTGCATAGTAGCCAACCGCGCACTACGGAAAATTGCCGTACCGTTGCCAATCTTGGACATTAATTCTTGCTGACGTTGGCGGTATTCTTGTTGCTCAATCCCCATTCTGTTTTAATTCCTTAGCACTCTATGTAGAAAGACTTATATAGTTTATTATGCAGTAGAACAAATCTTTAGTGCTGAGATAACACATTGCCAACTAAGTAGCTAGGACAAATTAATTAGAAGATAGTCGAACGAAAATAGCTTGTAATATATTGCTTATTTGGTTTTACATTTAATTCCACCAACCTACTTAATTCAGATTGCTGAAAAAATGAAAGTTAAAGCGCAAACTGTCAACGCCAAAGGAATTAAATTTTCTCTTGTTGAAGAGGAAAGTGAAATAGCAAGAGCTTATCTATATATCATGCACAATGATTTGCATCGAGAGCCTTTTGGTTTACTTGAAGATGTTTATGTTGCTGAAAATCATCGAGGCAGAGGTTTAGGAACGCAAGTAATTGAACAGGCAATTGAGGCTGCCAAAGAACAGGGTTGTTATAAGCTAATTGCCACCAGCAGAAAATCTCGCCCTCAAGTTCATCAACTATATCAAAAATTAGGTTTTCATGAACGAGGTTTGGAATTTCGGTTAGATTTTTAACTCGGCTAAGATAAGAGCTAAAAGCTAAAAATAAGTAAATCAGAACAAAGCTGTCTTGGTGAGCATTCCCATGCAAGAGAATGCTTTTTGATGTCGAACTCTTTAGGCGCAGATGTGGGGGATACCCCTTCCTTACCGCTAATTCACATCAAGCGTATTGCCTGCTTAAATGCTCAATTATTTCAATATCTCAGAAGTAAAAATTGGGTTTTTAAGATAAGAAGCATTAATATTTTGATAAATCTTCTTTAAATCTAGCTTGGATTCAAATTTATTGACCAAAACATAAAGCAGTCTAATAGTTACATCTGTTAAAAGATAAGGTTTTTCAACAATCTGTTGATAAATTTTCAGTATTTTTTTGTTTTTGATATTTTCTAACAAATATTGATAAGCCAGTCTTCTTTCAAAAGCTGCTAAATTTTGCAATAAAGCCTTAAGCAATTTGCTATCTCTGGAGACACAGTTTTCTCGATTGATAAAGCGTTGAGTTATTTCACAAGACTGAGATAGATATTCTGTGGGTTTTCTAGTAGATAGAGAAAGAGAGCGAGTTTGATAATAATAGTAAGCTTCAGGAATAAGATAAAAGCGTCCTTGATGTCTTAAACATTCCAAGTAAAGGCTAAAATCTTCGCCGACGTTTAAGGCTTCATCGTACCAAATATTGTTTTCAACCAAAAATTCTTTTCTAATTAGAGGTTTTAGATAACCGAGACTCCAGTTACGTTTAGCATTAATAGAAGGTAGGCGATCGCTTGTCACAAATTCTACAGCATTAATCAGTTGTGCAGAAAATAGATCCTGTGCATTTTCTTGCAAAAGAGTACTCCAATACATTGTTGCTTGTTCTTGAATAAGCAACAAATTGTCTGCAATCAAGTCTATACGGCTTTTTTTTGCTGCGGACAACAACCTTTCAAGTCGCTGAGGTGCATACCAATCATCAGAATCGAGAAGTGCAATCCACTGTCCTTTTGCTTGTTTGATGCCACAGTTGCGTCCATAGCTCACGCCACGATTATGTTTATTGGCAATTATTTTAAGTCTTTTATCGTTACAACTACTGGCAATCTCCACTGTAGAATCGCTTGAGGCATCATCAATCAATATGATTTCAAAATTACTGTAGGTTTGATTAAAGACAGATTTTAAAGCTTTAGCAATATAATTCTCGCTATTGTAAGTAGGAATTATTATCGATACCTCTGGATTCATAGATCTAATTAATTTATAAGTTTTATATATTTTTCTATATGACGTAGCCAATCATACTTATGCGCAGGACTATCGCTAGAAAATTTTTGGGTTTGGATAAGGTACAGCATTATAAACATCATTTTCGTGAAAATAACGGTAATCTTTTGGCAAAAGATTAATTTCAGCAAAATTTCTACTTATCCAGTTTGTAGTATATCCTGTAGTCCATCAAGCATTATTAACTTTTGGTGAAGAATTTGGCATAAAAGAATAAGATATGACTAAGTTTCGGCTGTTTGCAGCAATAAATCCAGTTATATCGAGAATTTTAGGACTTAAAAATCCTTGATTTATACCTCGATCCCTTTTAAAGTCCTCCATCAGGTACAATTAAATGTCGATCTCTAAGCAAGTATTTTTAGCTTCATGATTTCTAGTAATGACTTTCGCACAGGGGTTACTGTTGAGCTTGATGGCTCTGTCTGGCGAGTTGTAGAATTTCTTCACGTCAAACCAGGCAAAGGCTCTGCTTTTGTCAGAACTAAGCTCAAAAATGTGCAAACGGGTAATACGGTAGAAAAAACCTTTCGCGCTGGTGAAACTGTTCCCCAAGCAAATTTAGAAAAGCGCACTATGCAGTATACCTATAAAGACGGAGAAGAATTTGTCTTTATGGATATGCAAACCTACGAAGAAACGCGCCTAAATGAAGAAAACTTAGGCGATCGCATTAATTTTCTTAAAGAAGAAATGGAGGTTAACGTTATTTTCTGGGACGAAAAAGTATTGGAGATCGAGCTACCTACTTCAGTAGTCTTAGAAATTACCGATACCGATCCTGGAGTTAAAGGGGATACTGCCACAGGAGGAACAAAACCTGCCATCGTTGAAACTGGAGCGCAGGTAATGGTACCTTTGTTCATCTCTATCGGTGAAAAAATTAAAGTTGATACTCGTGATGGTTCTTACTTGGGTAGAGAAAATTAATCCCCTCCTGAATTGAGCGACGGGTTTCTCAATCTCTTAGATATGCAATACTACACAGCTATCTTGGAGATCTGGCAAAATTACTAGAATAATGGTTGTATAGTTTGTGTCTATAAATTTTCAAGAACTCCGCGATTTGCTAAGGGCGATCTCTCAAACTGATATTACGGAGTTAACTCTCAAAAATAGCGATTTTGAATTGGTTGTCAAAAAACAAACAGGACAAAGTGCAGTTTCTATTCCTCAAGCTAGCGTCGCACCTCCCACTGCTGTTGAAACAACAAATATCCCAGGAGCGATCGCAACTCAAACTGCGGCTACCCCAGAAGTAGCACCTACTATTCCTACAGTAGATGACAAAAAATGGGTAGATATTACATCGCCTATGGTAGGAACATTTTATTCTGCTCCTGCTCCCGATGAAGACCCTTTTGCTGCCGTAGGCGATCGCATTAACAAAGGAGATACAGTCTGTATCATTGAAGCGATGAAGCTAATGAACGAAATAGAAGGAGAAGTATCAGGACAAGTTATGGAAATATCTGTCCAAAATGGCGAACCAGTTGAGTTTGGGCAAGTTTTGATGAGAGTCAATCCAGAATAATAAAAGGATAAAAAATAAGGGATAAGGACAAAGAATCTTCTTACTACCCACTACCTACTACCCTTGAGCCAATTACCCTAATTGTTCTAAGCTAATCTTGTACGGCCATATATGGAAATTCTGACAATAGTGCTAGCGGGGTTGCTTTCTCTCACCTCAAGTGGAGGCGCGATTTTAGATTCTGTAGCTGTCCATCGAATTAAGTCCCAAATTATTAGTTCCCAAAAACAAGCAATTAGAATTGATAACACTCCTAGTTATCAAATTGCCCAAGGAAAATTAACTAAAGTTAGAATTGCTGCTAGGGACATAAAAGTAAAGCCCGATCTGGAAATTGCGGTTTTAGAACTGGAAACAGATCCCTTAGATGTTAATTTAGCAAAATTAAATTTTAATAACATCGACGAATTAAGAGAGTCTTTAGACCAGCCTTTACAGGGAGCGGGGAAACTAATCTTAACCGAAGCTAATCTCAATCAAGCTTTAGAATCTCCTGAAATTTTGGCGCAATTGTCAAACAACCTCAATCGCCTTATAGCCCGCAGGGCTGGTTCAACAAATATTGCCTATCAATTACGAGATTTTCAGGTGGCATTACTCCCTGCAAATCGCTTAAAAATTAAATTTAAATTAAATAGACCTGTAAATAATTTTGAGATCGATAAAACTGCTAAAAGCTCCCTTTCTAGACCTAGTAGAGAATTAGCGATCGCCTTGGAATTGAAAATAAAAGTTTTTAAGGGTAAAACAATTCGCATTAGCGAGCCACAAGGAACTGTAAACGGTCGTCCTATGTCGTCCAGGCTACTAAATGGTTTTGCTGAAGGTATTAGCGATCGCCTTAATTTGGACTCTCTACAAGCAGACGGAATCCTGGCTCGTGTCTTACAATTAGAAATCAACGAGGATAAATTAAAGTTAGTTGGCTTCCTCAAACTGGAAACAAAAGGATCACAATTGTCTTCAAAAGAGATAAAAGCAATTCCCTAACTCAAAACTTGTTTTTTGTTTTTTACCTATTTCTCTTAAGCAGGAGCATTATCCATGCAGGATCAAAATAAAAATCGCTTTTCTCTGCCTGTGGTAGCAGTAATCACAGGGATTATTCTGGCTGCGGGAGGAGGTGCTGCTTGGTGGGCAAAATCTTCTTTAGAGCGAGACGCTAGCAAAACTCAGCCTCATCCTTCTCCCATAGTTGAGGAACAAACACCAAGCGCGCCTAAGCCTATTACTCAAGAAAAAGTTGTCCAGATTTGCTGGCTTAATCCTCAAGGAAACAAGATTGAATTGGTTTCTAAGACGATGACTTTTGAAAAGTCGGTTAAATCTGAGCGAGTCTTAAAAACTGCTTTTGAAACTTTGTTATCTAGTCCACCTGAAGACTCTCAATACACTACGGCTATTCCTCCAGGAACTAAGTTATTGGGTTTAACTGTAGATAAAAAAGGCATTGACCTGAACTTATCTAAAGAATTTGTTTCTGGTGGCGGTAGTGCCTCTATGAGCAGTAGATTAGCTCAAATTATTTATACGGCTACTAGCTCAAATCCTGATGTTCCTGTCTGGATTAATGTTGAAGGAGAACCGCTTAAAACCCTAGGGCAAGAAGGATTGATAATTAATCAACCTATGACTAGACTAGATTTTAAAAATAACTTTGCTCTGTAAAATTAATTTTTTCACTCTCACATTTACTTCTATTTCTCACACTCTTACATAATTAATAGATAAAATTTCATCTATTAGTCAATTTTCTAGGCTCAGCAATTATTAATTATCGAGCGGGCAAATATAAATCAAATATAAATATTTAGCATAGCTTCCTAATTATTTGAAGTTATGCTTTTTCATAGCCCAATTTTGCAAACCATCGCCAAAGTTATCGAAGACTAAAGATATAAATAGTCTACAGTAGAGTCTTCATTCGATTGCGTATTAGGCTGTTCTTTAAGAATTTGTGCTTTTAACCATTCAATTTCAAAGTGGAGATTAGCTAAATGACGTTGTAGAGCGATCGCTTGATAGGGATCTTCGGTATCTTGCTCAACAAGTTGTGATTCGCGATTTTCTAGACGTAATTGACAGGTCATTAAGCGAGACTGCATCAATTTAATTCGCTCTACTGGTTCTAATTGACTAAAGAAAAAGAATTTAATCATGAAACGAGAACGACTGTTAACCCAGCTTTCATGGGGATGCGCCAACATTGCTTGTCGCCAGCGATCGCGTCCTGACTCGGTGATTTGATAGACTTGGCGATTTGAGCCAGTATTTTCTACTGATTTTTTAAAAGTTTTGATGTATCCCTGTTTTTCTAGTCGCTTAAGTAGAGGGTATATAGCCCCATAGTTGACGCTAATACAGCCACTCATAAACCTTTCTAGCTGTTGTTTTAAAAGATATCCGTGTAAAGGTTTTTTAAGTAGTAAACCAAGAGCAGCTAACTCTAGCATTTTTGGTGACCATTAAGACAAACAGTTCTAAATATAAAATTGATATAATTATCTAGAATATCAGTTTGATATAGTTTAATTCAACACTTAGTAAAGTTAAATTACTGCTGCCTACTTCTTCGTAACAATCATGTCCCGCAGGTTTTCCATTGCCAAATATATCAATCAGTTGCCAAATCGAGCCACACTTATATATTGGATAATCTTGTTGCCTGGATTACTATTGTTTTCGACAGGTTGCGGTTTATTGCCTCCAGGAGATGCTAAAAGCAAATCTTCTAGCCCCTCCAAACCTCAACAGCAAGAAAAAACTGTATCTGTTGATGTAGTAGTTGCTAGTCTCGGCGCACTAGAAAAAGATACCGAGTATGTCGGCACGACTTTTCCAGTGCGCGAGGTTTCTATGCGATCGCGCGTTGAAGGACAAATACTAGATATGACAGTAGACGTAGGCGATCGCGTTGAGCAAGGTCAAATATTAGCCAGAATTGATGATTCAATCTCAAAAGCTGCGGTAACAGAAGCCGAAGCTCAGGTTGCTGCCCTCCAGTCGGAAGTAGCTAGTCTTCAGGCAGACGTAAATGAAGGTCTGACTCAAATTGAGCAGGCAAAAATCACATTACGGCAGGCACAGTCGGATCTTGCTCGGTCGAATCAGCTTGTTCGAGAAGGTGCAGTTACCAAACAGTCGGCAGAACAGGCACAGAATACCCTAGATAATGCTCAACAAGCATTAAAGTCGGCACAACAACAAGTAGCCAATCGCTCCTCAGCAGTAGTAGCGGCTCAAGGTCGCGTGACGGCTCAAGAGGCATTAGTGGCACAGGAGCAAAAAAGGCAGTCATTTACCGTGTTGACTTCTCCTGTCACGGGTTCAGTCTTAGCCAGAGTTTTAGAACCAGGAGATTTAGCGCAAGTAGGTGATGAAGTCTTGCAATTAGGAGACTTCAGCCAGATTAAGGTACAGGTGCAGATCTCCGAATTAGAACTGGCAAGGATTCAGGTAGGACAGACGGCGCAGGTACAATTAGATGCCTTTCCCAAACGAGCGTTTAAAGGAAAAGTGACGCAGATTTCTTTGGCTGCCGATGCTACTGCTCGTCTGATACCTATTGAGGTGACTATTCCCAATAGCGATCGCCGTATTGGTAGAGGATTACTAGCGCGGGTTAATTTCACTCCTCAAAGCGATAAAACGTTAGTTGTTCCCGAAACAGCAGTTCAGTTAGCTTCAGCAAAGATAAAAGAAAATAATTCCAACTCAGATATGGCAACAATTTTTGTTCTCCAGCGAGAAGGAGAAAAAGCTACAGTTGTAGTTCGACAGGTAAAATTGGGCGATCGCGCTAATTCACGGGTAGAAATTATTTCTGGACTAAAACCTGGAGAAGAATTTGTTGTGGCTAGCAGTGGCGATTTAAAAGATGGTGACTCTGTTCATCTCAGCTTTCTTTCAGAATCAAAAACTAATGAAATTTAAATATTAACCATGAAATTTTCCGAGTCTTTCTTGAATATTAGTGCGATCGCCGTTCACAAGCTTCAATCAGTAGATCCCGTAGACATTATCTAACTTAAAAATTTTTCATTAACCTATAAATTAACTCAAAATCATGTTGATTGATTTCAAACAATCTAGATCTAAACCTAAAGCCCCAATGTTTTTTATTGGTAATAAATTTTAACTGTTCAATTAAAGGTCTAATTGGGACTTCTTGACAATGTTCATATTTCGCATCTTTTCTGTAAGACTGAAAGTTTTCGTTTACAACAACCTGATAAACGTCTCGCTCTTTTATTTTAGCAACTGCTGTAAATGCTTGAACTGATTTGCCATTTTGCAATGATGTTTTTGGAGAATAGAAAATCATGTAATCGTCGGTTTGTAATTTCTTTAATGGGGCTTCTTTTCCAGGACCTGCTTGAACAAAATCTTCTTTTTTTCCGACCATCACATGATCTCTAGAGATTGTATTTATCCAATATTTCATAAGACTTTTCTTATTTATATTTAAAGCAATTATTTCTAAACATAATTTACCATTTTGACTTTTATGAATCGTAAAATTCTAGCTCTCAATTTCTGCACGTTCTTTCATCATGAAATCCAACAATTTTAATCTCAGCGCGATCGCCATTCGTCGGCACATTGGAACTTTGATGTTGACCCTAGCGGTAATTGTGATCGGCGTATTTTTTCTGTTTAATATCCAGGTAGATTTGCTTCCCTCGATCACCTACCCGCGCATCGGCTTAAGAGTTAACATACCTGGTGTTTCTCCCGAAGTTGCAGTAGATGAAGTAACTCGACCTTTAGAAGAAGGATTAGCTGCCACCGAAGGTGTAGTACAGATTTTTTCGCAAACTCGCGAAGGACAGGTAAGTATAGACCTTTACTTTCAACCAGGAGGAAATATCGATCGCGCTTTAAACGATGCTACTGCTGCTTTTAATCGGGCGCGCTCTAATTTACCTGATACTGTCGAAGAACCAAGGTTGTTTAAAGTCGATCCTTCTCAATTACCTATTTACGAACTAGCATTGACATCTAAATCTTTAGATCCTTTACAATTGCGCGTGCTTGCTGATGAAGAACTAGCACGGGAATTAGGAGTCGTTGAGGGAGTAGCCGTGGTTGATATTTCGGGCGGTGTAGAAGAAGAAGTAAGAGTTTTAGTCGATCTCAGTCGGCTTCAAGCTTTGGGTGTGGGGCTAAATGATGTGCTTACCGAACTAGAAGAAACTAATCAGGATATTTCTGGTGGACGAATTCTGGGGGATCTTAACGAACCTTTAACTCGTGTAGTGGGAAAGTTTCAAGATGCTAAGGAAATTCTCAATCTCTCTTTTGAAGTAGGATCGACAGCAACAAATACAGCAACAGAAAATAATTCAGTATCTTCCTCCCGTGTATATCTGCGAGATTTTGCCCAGGTTATTGACGGTCAAGCCGATCAGCGTCTTTTTGTGTTTCTCAACGAGCAACCTGCGGTTAAAGTTAGCATTCAAAAGCAGCCCGAAGCGAACACGATTGAGGTCGTAGAGGGAATCAAACAACGAATTGAACAGTTACGACAGACGGGAATAGTTCCTAAAGATCTCAAATTGGTTGCTACCCTAGACGAATCGATCTTTATTAGTAATGCCATTAGCAACGTCACACGTTCTGGTCTGATTGGTGCGGGGCTAGCTGCGATCGCAGTTCTATTATTCCTCGGCTCTCTGCGTCAAACGGCGATCGTCGTCTCGGCAATTCCTTTGGCAGCACTAGCAGCAATTATTTTAATGAAGCTGTTTGGCTTATCTCTCAATGTGTTTAGCTTAGGCGGATTGGCAGTAGGGGTGGGTATTGTAGTGGATAACTCTATTGTTATGTTAGAAAACATTGCCGAGGGTGCAGGAATGACCCCAGGTAAAGATGCCAAGACACGACTCAATTCCCAGCAGTTGATCGAGCAATCAATCTCTAGTAGTCAAGAGGTTGAATCGGCTTTGGTTGCTTCTACCAGTACTAACTTAGTTTCTGTTCTGCCTTTTTTGCTCATCGGCGGTTTTATTTCGCTATTGTTTAACGAACTAGTTCTGACCGTTAGTTTTGCAGTAGCTGCCTCAATTTTGGTAGCAATAACAGTCGTACCAATGCTCGCTTCTCGTTTGCTGGGAATTCGCAAATCCAGTAAAATTGGACGTTTTTGGTTACTACAAGCATTTAATCGTCAATTTGAAGCTGCTACCAGACGCTACGGCATAATGCTTAAACAAGTTTTGCGAAGGCGGTTGCTGGTAATTGGCTTAACTTTCTTACTGTTGGGTGGCAGTAGTTTTTTTATTATCGGTCAAATTCCTCAAGAGATTTTGCCGCGAATCAATACAGGACAGGCGAGATTGTTTGCCCAATTTCCTCCAGGAACTCCCCTAGAGACAAATCGCCGAGTTATGGCAAAAGTGGATGAGATTCTGTTAGCGCAGCCAGAGACTGAATATGTTTTTACCACATCGGGTGGCTTTTTGTTTGGTAGCAACACCAGCGAAAACTCTTTACGCGGTTCTAGCACTATTACTCTCAAACCAGATACAGATGTCGAAGCTTATGTCTCACAAGTATCAGCCGAATTTGACAAGCTTAACTTAGTTGATATTCGCTTGCGAGTTAGTCCTGGTGAAGTGCGAGGCTTAATTTTAAGCAACTCTCCAGTTCGAGGTGATGTCGATATTATCCTCCAAGGAGACAACACTCAAGTTCTGGAGCAGGCAGGACAGCAGGTATTAGATGCCTTAGAAAAACGAGCAACCTTATCTAGCTTTCGTCCCGATGCCGATCCCAGACAGCCCGAAATTCAAATTCGGCTAGATCGAGAACGGGCTGCCGAACTCAACTTAAATGTTCAAGACATTGGTAACACTTTAGAAACGGCGATCGCTGGTTCTATACCTACTCAACTGCAACGGGGTAATCGTTTGGTAGACGTGCGAGTCGAACTCAAAAAAGATGCTATTAGCCGTCCTTCTCAGCTAGCACAAATTCCCTTGTTTATTCAGAATAGCGATCGCCTAGTTCGTTTGGGAGATGTCACCCGCATTGAACAAGGACAAGCCCCTGGAGAAATTCAGCGCATCAATCAACGACAGGTATTTTTAATTACAGGTAGCCTTGAAAAAGACGCAGATTTAAGTCAAGCTCTGGCTGAACTAGACCAAATTTTTCAAGAGATTGACTTACCACAAGGGGTTAGTCGTCTGCCGAGTGCTGCTGCCCAAAGTAATCAAGCAATCCAGTCTGCTTTCGCTGTCTTGGGTGGACTAGCTGCTTTTTTAGTTTTTGTGGTAATGGCGGTATTGTATAATTCTCTTGTCGATCCTCTGGTAATTATGTTTACTCTCCCTCTAGCATTAGCGGGAGGAATTTGGGGATTGTTTATTACCCAAACAGCGATCGGTATAACTGTGATTGTGGGGGCAGTTTTACTAGTCGGCATTGTGGTCAATAATGCCATTATCTTGGTAGAGTTAGCCAATCAAATTCGAGAGCGAGAAAAATGCGATCGCGCCAAGGCAATTTTACAAGCTGCACCCCAAAGATTGCGTCCTATTCTGATGACTACTATTACTACCGTAGTCGGAATGTTTCCATTAGCATTGGGCTTAGGACAGGGGGGAGAGTTTTTGCAACCATTAGGTATTGTTGTCTTTTCAGGATTAGCACTGGCAACTTTACTAACTTTGTTTATTATTCCCTGTTTTTACATACTGCTCCACGATTTAGTAGACAGGATTTTAGGAAAAAAGCGATCTTCTTTTTCTTGACCAGATAATTGTTTTTAGAAAGGTAAAACCAGTTGAATTAACTGTCAAAACAGCTAACGTAAATATCTCTCTTAAAAAGTATCTGTATTGCGCCAAATAACTCTAAAGATTTAACGCTACTTAATTTCTGAGAGTTACAATCTTGCAAAGTTCCTGACATTTACTTTTTAAACTGAGGTATCCAACAAAAAAATGAACACTTATGAACTCTTTAACTAAAGTCATTCTAGCTACGTCATTAATTAACGCCGTTGTCTTAGGTGGAGTAGCAGCACAAGCATCAGTCAAAAATCCAGCCAATCCCACTATTTCTCAACGGGACAATGCTATTCAAATAGCAGAAGCCAGCGACGGGGATGGAGAAATGAATGATGCCCTAGAAGCACAATTAGAAAAGAAAAACTCACCAGAGAATGGGTCTACTCAAGCCAGTGAGATTGAGCGCAATCAAAAAGTTTCTGAAGATCGAGACGGAGGAGATGAAGCTCGTGAAAATCCTGATGAGCCAAATGACCAAGACGGAGGAAATGAGACTCAAGAAATCCGCTAAAGACCAGACTTGGTTTAGATTCTGAATGTCTTGGATAAATCTAAGTTATAGTCATTTTAAATAGCAACCAGTTAGTTTTGGGAAAAAGTAACGAGTAACGATTAGCATTTAACCTGGTTATCAAATACAAAACTACCATACGCAAACTAATTAGAATGACTATAAGACTGGAAGTGAAAGTGCAAATTTGAAGAGAATAGCAGCTACGCTCCTAAGATCAGTGCAGGATTGATGCTTTCTCTTTATTACTCTTTAGCCAAAAGTCAATCAGGATAATTTTTCTTTTTACAATTGCAATCTTGGTTACTTATTTAACCTTCAGACAAAAGAAATACCAATGACCTCAAATATCTGCTCGGTGTGGGCTTATCTAAACCAAGGTTTGATTTGCACGCCCTGAAAAACAAAGGAGCTAAATGAAATTTTTAGGTCAAACGAGTAGTTCTTCAAGAACTTGGAAGCACAAGTTTCATAATCACACTAACGAAAAATTAAATTGGTTTCAAATAATTTTACGGCTTCAAACTTCAAATATAACCAACATTATTCCTTGGATAACTTTTTTTTCTGGATACAGTATCGTTATTGTCTTACTCGATTATCATGAAAAACAATTATTGTTGCCAAAAATTACGGCTGGTGTTCCGAATATTGTTTTGAGCTTTAATCTTATTTTAAGTTTGCTGCTAGTTTTTCGGGTAAATGCTGCCTACGACCGATATTGGGAAGGTCGAAAATTATGGGGAGCTTTAGTTAATTCAGTTCGCAACCTAACTCGTGGGATTGCAATAACAATCAAGGTTCACTCCAACAAAGAGCGATTAGAAAAAGAAGAAACTTTAAGGTTGATAGTTGCTTTTGCCAGGGCGATGGAATTACATTTACGCCGTGAGCCATTGGACAAACAGTTAATAGTGCTAATGTCTTTATCTCGATATTCAAAACTGCAAAATACTAATCATCTGCCATTAGAAATTGCTCTGTGGATTGGAGAATATTTACAAGAGCAGTATGGTCGAAATTTTCTCGATATATATCAACTAATTGCCTTACACAAGCTAGTTGATGATTTGGTAGATACTTTGGGCGGTTGCGAGCGCATTTTGAAAACCCCAACACCTTTAGCTATTTCTATTTTACTCAAGCAATTATTGATACTTTATTGTCTCAGTTTACCTATCGAAATGGTTGACACTTTAAAGTGGTGGACAGTTCCGACAATTGCTGTGATCACCTTAATTTTGTTTGGTATTGAAGATATTGGCTCTGAGCTAGAAAATCCTTTTGGGCGCGACCCGAATCATTTACCTTTAAGTTTAATCTGCGACACTATATCTGGCAATGTTGAAGAGTTGATTCAATCTCTAGATAAGAATTCTTAGTCGTCTGCTCATATCCTACCATTTTAACTGATGTTACGCATCATAACGAGAAATCAGCAAATTTAATGAGGTATGAAAGCAAATTTATAAACCCTTTAACCCTTCCCCTTTACCCCTTGACCAGCCTTAACAAATTAATTAGTGCGTAACATCAGATTTTAAAGCAGATAAGCTACCATAAATTCACGGTGGTTAATATCGATAATCGAGTTAATCTATTGCTTAAAAGAGATACATATCAAGACTCTGCTTTATTTTATGCCTACTTCTAATCTTGGCACTTTGATTATTGGGATATTTAGTGTTTTGCTGATTGGCGTACTCGATTATTTGATTACTGTCGATGTTTATCTGTCAATTTGTTATCTTATTCCAGTCTTGATTGTTACCAAGTATTTAGATGAGCAAGCAGGCATTTTATTATCAATTATCTGTACGTTTAGCTGGTACATAGCTGAGAAAGCGGCTAAAACAGACTTAAGTACCGTGGTACTAATCTGGAATGCTCTTGTTAGATTGATAGTATTTTTAATAGTGGTTCATTTACTATCGGCTCTTAAAAATGCCTATGAACGAGAAAAAAATCTAGCTCGTATTGATAGCTTAACCAAAATATATAATCGCCGTTGCTTTATAGAAATGCTCTATGCCGAAACTAAGAGAAGTATACGTAACGAGCGATGTTTGACTTTGATCTATTTTGATGTAGATAATTTTAAGTCAGTTAACGATGTGTTTGGACACGCCAAAGGAGATCAATTATTATGTTTAATCGCTCATACAGTTACCCAATGTATTCGTGAAACTGATGTCTTTGCTCGTTTAGGAGGTGATGAGTTTGCTTTACTATTACCTGAAACAAACTATGAATCAACTCAGTTAGTTTTAAAACGTATACAACAAGAATTAATGATTAAGGTTAAAGAAAAATCATTTGACGTAAGCTTTAGCATTGGGGCTGCTACTTTTAAGAAATTACCAAATTCAGTTGATAAAATGCTTGAAAGAGCAGATAGTTTGATGTATCAAGTGAAAAATAATGGTAAAAATAGCATAAAACATGAACTATGTGAAGGTTAGATTTAATATCTAAGCTCTTAAACACAGCTTGTGACTATTAATTTAAAAATCAAAGAATCTTGCGCCCGATTAAAATTTCTCTAACTTCTAGCATTGCCGAATAAGTAGGAATAATATGTAAAGTTTCTGCTTTATTAGTATGTTCTAGAGCAGTAGTTATTGCCTCTTGTAAATTCTCTTTAACTACTAGTTGAAAATTTGTTTGATCGGCTTCAATTTCTTCTGAGCTATAAGCTAATCTTAATGCCATATCGTAAGTGCGATCGCCACTGACAATTAGAGTTCCCCCCAGCTTAACCAACTCTTCGGTATCTACATCCCAAATCCAAGAGACATCAGTACCATCGGGAATGCGATCATTTAATACTAAAAGTGTTACCTCAGATTTACCAGTCTTTTTAATGTTATTTACTGCCCTGATTGTTTCATTCATGCCAACAGGGTTTTTAGATAACATTATACGAACCTGCTTGTGATCGATTTCTAGTTCTTCAGCGCGCCCAAAGGCAGCTTTGAAGTTTTTAATTGTCCTGAAGATATCATTAGTTTCAACACCCATTTCTTGAGCTATTAAAGCTGCTGCTAAAGTGTTGTATTTATTATAAACCCCGATCAGAATTTGCGGATATTCTTTGCTGTCTAAAGATGTTTTACTTTTCTCAAAGCCACAGCTAGGGCAATGATAATCTCCTAGATGAGAAAGATAAACCCCCTGATAATCTAAAAGATGTCCACAGCTAGGACAATAGATTGAATCAACGGCGTGAGGGATTTCATCAAGATATAATTCTGGTTCATTTAGTCCAAAATAAAGAACCTTTTGTTTGAGTTTTTGTCCTAGACTAGAAAGGCTGGGATCGTCTGCGTTTAAGACGATAGTTGTATCTGTTGGTAAAGGTGCGATCGCTTTACCCCAACGTTGGGCAATGATATCTACTTCACCATATCTATCTAACTGATCGCGAAAAAGATTTAACGCCAAAATATACTTCGGCTGACAATCTTTCAAAATCAAGGGTAAAATATTTTCGTCTACCTCTAAGATGGCGTAATCGGCAGAAAGTTTGCCAGTCATATTTGTGCTGTTTAATAAAGCAGTAATTAAGCCATTGAGAAGATTAGCACCGCTAGAATTATGAACTACCTTAAAACCGCGTTGCGAAGCACGCAATGCTGAGGCATCGCCAGTCGTCGCCAGACGACGATCTGGGCTAACGTCCTGTCCTTTAGGCTTATCGCTCAAAATTTGCTTGAGCAACAAAGAGGTGGTGGTTTTGCCGTTTGTCCCTACCACCAAGATTACCCCGTTGCTTACCTGCTCAAACAATAGCGGTAGCAGACGAGAATGAAGACGACGAGATATTTCTCCTGGTAAGACAGAAGCTGCACCCAGACGCAGCGATCGCACTACTCCTGTAACAATTTTTGCGACCCCTACAGCTAAACCCAAACGAACTCGATCCAATAGTTGCATGATCTGATTTCTTGGCGAACATATATCTTGATAACCTATTTTGTCTGGATTTGGCAGGGTTTAGCAAAGACTTTAATAGATGTTAGATAGAAAGCTTTTTAATTCGGTTTTTTCTCAACTTGTTTGTAATCAGTTGTACCAATCGTAATTATATTTTAATATTTTAAATAAAATTTTAAGATTACTTTTTATTACTACTGACATTTTTTTTTGGACAGACTATTATATTTATTAACTAATGAAGTTATATAATAGGCATCTTATGAACAAAGTCGAAGCTAACAAAGAATCTTTGTGCGAATTTGTTCTACAAGCTGTCGCTCCATATAACAATTGCCCCTCAATAGAACAGTTTGTTTGTAAAATTATACAGCTTGAGTTGAATATTCAGAGTTTAGAAGCACGAGTACAGATTATTCAGCGCGAAGTTAGTGTTTTGGGGCGTGTCATCAATTAGAGCGGAAAATTATTTAAAAATGTTTTCTTCCATTGCATTTTGGGAACTATAGGCATATAGGAAAAATTAATATAAATCCCACTTAATTTTTATGGCTAGTAAAATAACCTATATCAAAACAGAAGATTTTGAGACTCGAAGAGTTCTTGGTTCTTCTAGTTCCGAATGCACTTTAAACAATCTACTTTTTAGAAAAAGCGATGCCTTCGATCATCATCAAATCAAAGAAGTATTAGACATTTGCAATAAATATAATGGCTTTAATATCAATACTTTAGTCGTAAAAAGTCAGGATATCTTAACAATTTGGATTGAAGAAAAATCAAAAAATACTCAATCTTTGGAGTCTCCAGAAAATAAACACCAAGAAGCTAATAGACAAATACAGTCCGTCAATCAGCCACTGCCAACTAAAAAAGTGACTAAGAAGTATCGTGGTCAAGAGTACGAAGAGGAAGTTGTAGATTGGGCAGCAGTACAAGAAATGTCTCAACAAAATAAGCCTCCTCAAAAGTACAGAGGTCAATATATCGATTAATTTCAAATAATTTTAGAATAAAAAAAGCGATCGCCTGAAAACTCAACCAGCGATCGCTCTTTTTTTTACAGTTCAAAAACATGAAAAGCTGCATCACCATTGTTTTCCAAAGAAAAATAGGGTAGATTTTCTTGAATATAATTTACTTCATTTCGATCGACAGTAAATAAATGTGACCCTGATGTATTGTTGAGCAGTCTATATACAGGAATTGTAGCTATATTTTCAGGTTCAGATTCAAAGGCATAATATTTAACGCCTTCAAAATTGTAGTTGTCTAAATTTTCTTGGATAAAACTTTTTTCATTTTCATCCATGGTGTAAAGATGAGAACCTGTACCTGTATTAAAAAAGCGATAAATAGGTCTAACTCCTGTTAAAGTTTCTCCCGTAAGAGCATCTAAATTATCAGCTAAAACATTAAATTTAACACCTTCATCTTGGTAGGACAATTCTCCTGCTTTACTTTTAGTTCTAATTGTCTCAGCTTCACGAGCATCACTAGTATAAAAATGATTTCCCCGATTAAATTCATAAAAACGTTGTACTCGCTCGGTATGGAAGTGGCTTAGGTCTAAATTATTTAATAAGTTATCTTCTGTCTGGTCATTTTTCCTAACAAAAATATCTACCGCATTGTTAGTGTCCCCAGCTACTAAGTTATCAGCACCAGAGCCAAAAGTTATGTATTGACCATCAGCATTAATAGAAGAAGTATCGCTTTTGTTGTTAGCTTGTATTCCATCGGCAGCAACATTAACCCGTTCAATTGTTCCTTGAAGTAAATCGAAGAGAAACTGATCTTTTAGATTATTGGTATCGTTGGGTACTAAATTACTAGCTTTTGATTCAAAGACAACATACCGACCGTCATCACTAATAGAAGGATTAAAACTATCATCATTTCCTTGAATATTATTAACAATAATACGTTTGGTTGTCTGGAGAGCGCGATCGCGAATAAATATATCTAGTTTGCGGTTGGTATCGTTGGGTACTAAATTACTAGCTCTTGATTCAAAGACAACATATCTACCGTCATCACTAATAGAAGGATTAAAACTATAGGCATTTCCTATTGTTTTGTCTGAAGCAACACTAATTATTTCAGTTATATTTTTCTGGCGATCGTAGACAAATATATCCGTGTCATCATTAATATCATTGGGTATCAAATTATCGGCATCAGATTCAAAAGCAATATATCTGCTATCTTGGCTAATTGAGGCATCTTGACTACGATTATTAGCAACAGTCTTATCGATCGTTTGGCTAACTAATTCCGTCGTTTTATTATTACGGTCATGAATAAATACATCTCTGCTATGATTGTTGTCCTCGGGTATTAACTTCTCTGCATCAGATTCAAAGACAACATACCTACCATCATCGCTAATTGAAGCTGCAAAGCTGTAGGAGTCAGCTTCTATACCATTAGAGTCAACGCTAATACGCTCGGTTGTTTTTTGTTGGCGATCGTCAACAAATATATCTGTATTTTTATTAAGATCGTTTGGGACTAAATTACTGGCATCAGAAGTAAAGGCTGTATATCGACCATTACTACTAATTACGGGGTCTTGACTAAAACTATTTGCCTGGACACCATTAGAATTAACGCTAATACGTTCGGTTGTTTTATCGGTGCGATCGTAAACAAATATATCGGGATAACGATTAGTATCCCCTAGAACAAGATTATTTGCCTTGGATACGAAAGTAACATATCGACCATCATCGCTAATCATGCCTTTGCTACTATCGTTATTGGCTTCAGTGTTATTGATGCCCAGACTAATCCGTTCGATTGAATTAAACTGACTTTGGTTATTCATAAAGAAAATATTAAAGAAAAAGCTTTTTTAGTAACGTGTTTCTTTTAGATTGCCCATTACTGAATGCAGAGGAAACAATCTTGATCGCAAATTGGTCAATAGTTGTTGTTATACAGTAATCAATAAGAAAAAGTTAGCCCGTAATGGTATTTAATTATTCACGCAGAGTTTATCTAGCGGATACTGATGCAGCAGGAGTAGTTTATTTTGCCAGAGGGTTAGAAATCTGTCACGAAGCCTATGAAGAGTCTTTAACAGCAGCAGGAATCAGCTTACAGCAAATGTTGCGAGGCCAAGAAATTGCCTTACCAATTACTCATGCAGAGATAGATTTTTTTCGTCCCTTGTTTTGTGGCGATCGCCTGGAGATCGAGCTTACTGCTAAGCAAATAAATCTAACTGAATTTGCGATCGCTTATCAAATATTTACGGCTGATAATTTAGCACAGGTTTTAGTCAAGGCTAAAACTAGTCATGTCTGTATTAATCCTCAAATTAGAAGCAGAGTTGACCTACCTGTAGCAATTCTTAATTGGCTAGAAAATGAAGTAAAAAATAAAAAATGAAAAGTATGAAATTTAGACAACAAGCTGCCATAATTGCAGTTTTATTTACTGCCTTAATTGTCGCTCTGTCTAGTCTAGATAGTGATATTAAAACTTTATCTAAAGCGGGAATTGTCGAGCGAAAGCCAGAGATTATCGTTAATCAGCTAGGATATTTGCCTCAGTGGCATAAAGTGGCATTTTTTCGCCAAAGTACGGCATTTAATTTTAAGGAGATCGACGCAAATGATTCTGCCGAGTTAGTTGACTCCAATACTGGCGAAGCGATCGCTAAATTACCCTTAGATCGAGGAAAAATAGATCCTGTTGTTCAGGACAAAGTTTATTCAATCGATTTTAGTAGCGTCAATAAACCTGGTGCTTATTTTCTCAAGCTAGGAAAATTTGAATCTGCGCCCTTTTCAATTGGTACAGATATTTACCAGCAACCTTTGATTACTCTATTACGCTCTTATTATCTGCAAAGATGTGGTGTGGCTATAAACGATCCGATTACGGGCATATCTCATGCTCCTTGTCATGTTAAAGATGGGTTAATAGCTCATCAAGATCAGTATCATGCGGCAGGAGCATACGTTCAAGCTTTGGGAGGTTGGCATGACACGGGAGCTTATAACAAGTATGTGGCTACCACTACGGTAACAATTGCTAATTTGCTCAATCTTTACGCCCAGTATCCAGCTTTATTCCCTGATAGTCAGTTAAGTATTCCCGAAAGTGGCAATGGAGTATCGGACTTGCTCGATGAGATGGCATTTGGTTTGGATTGGCTTTTGAAAATGCAGCGGGAGGACGGGGCTGTATATCGCAAGTTGTCAGGAAAAAAATGGCCGATGAATTTAGCTCCCGATCAAGACAAACAGCCTCGTTATCTTTATGGTATTTCTACCCCTGAAACAGCCAAGTTTGCAGCAGTAATGGCGATCGCCAGTAGGAACTATCAGTCTGTAAACCCTGAAATGGCTGCCAAGTATTTAGCTGCTGCTGAGTCGGCTTGGCAATATTTGCAAACGCAAGAAATGAAAGTGGACTGGGTAAAAGGAGACGATAGCGGATCCGATCGATATTTGTTTTCAGATTTAAATCAGGAAGAAAGCTTAAAAACTGATACAGACGATCGCCTTTGGGCAGCAGCGGAACTGTATATCACTACAGGAAAACAAGACTTTGCTGAGTATTTTTCTACTTATTTAGATCGGGTAAATTACACTTTATTTGAGTGGAAAAATCCTGCCCCTTTGGCATTGGTTGACTACCTCCGACAACAACGTCAGTCAACTTCAGATGAACTCGTTGCCAAGATTAAAACTAAAATTCTTCAACGAGCAGATTTGATTTTAGCAAATGTCAATCAAAGTGCCTATGCGATCGCCAATGATCGCTTTATTTGGGGTTCTAATAAGATGACCGCCGAAGATGGTGTTACCTTGGTTTATGCTTATCAGTTGACCAAAAATCAGGCTTATTTCAATGGTGCGATCGCTCAACTAGACTATATTTTAGGACGCAATCACTTCGATCAAACCTTTATTACAGGTATCGGCACTAATCCTGTGAAGCACCTTAGTAACCTGTACACTAGAGCCAAGAATATTTCACTGACTGGTTTGGTAGTAGGAGGCCCTAACGCCAAAGCCCAAGATGGCATGGTGTATATCAATAAAGGTCAACTTAGCTATATTGATGACCAACTTTCCTATACTACTAATGAAAATGCGATCGACTTTAACGCTTCAGTTATTAGTCTGATGGTTAATTTGATTATGAATGCAAATTCATAGGCTTGAGGCTCTAGTTTTTAGAAGAGGATTGTCAGAAGTCCTGGAGTGGTTCATCTTATTTAGTCAAAAATTACTGCATCCTATCGATAGTGCGATATTGAATTGCTTCTGCTAAATGATTACTCTGCAAATTGCGATCGCCTGCCAAGTCAGCAATAGTCCGAGATACTTTTAAAACCCGATCCATTGCTCTAGCAGATAAACCCAGCTTGCGAATTGCTGCCTCTAATAAGTTACGGCTGGCATCATCTAAAACGCAAAAATCTCGCAGATGGTGCGATCGCATTTCCGCATTACAGCTAATTCCTGGTTCACCCTGAAAACGCTTTTCTGCCAGTTTACGAGCAGCAATAACCCTGATTCTTACTGCTTCAGAATCTTCGCCCGTACTTTGTCTGGTCATTTCTTCTGGCTTGAGACGATTTACCGCCACCTGTAAATCAATCCGATCCATCAGAGGTCCTGATAATTTAGCCCAATAGTTCTCTCTGTGACGAGGAGAACAGGTACAATTTTGGATCGAATCGCCAAAGTAACCACAGGGACAAGGATTGGTGCTGGCAATTAATGTAAACTGAGCGGGAAACACCACCGATTGACGAGTACGCGAAATTGTTACCTGACCATCTTCAAGGGGTTGACGCAAATATTCTAAAACGTTGCGTTTGAATTCTGTCAGTTCATCCAAAAAAAGTATGCCTTTGTGTGCCAAAGATATTTCTCCAGGACGAGGATAGCTACCGCCACCTACTAAAGATGGTCCTGATGCCGAATGGTGGGGACTACGAAATGGTCTGACCGTAATTAATCGACCTCGATCTTTAAGTAAACCCGCCACAGAATAAATTTGCGAAACTTCCAAAGCTTCAGGAAAAGAAAGACTGGGTAAAATTCCAGGCAGACGCTTTGCCAACATGGTTTTGCCACTCCCAGGAGGACCAACAAAAATCAGGTTATGTCCCCCTGCTGCTGCAATCTCCAAAGCTCGTCGAGCCTGAACCTGTCCCTTAACATCTTTTAAATTGGGTATGTGTGACCAAGATTGTTGGTCAGGTGATTGTTCGGCTGGCACTACAGGCTTATACTTGTCTGGCTGATTAAGAAAGCTGGCTACCTGACCTAAATTTTCAAATCCGTATACAGAGATATCCTCAACTACTGCTGCTTCCTGGGCATTACCTAGAGGCACAATCAATCCTGCAATTCCCATTTTAGAGGCTGCTGCTGCAACGGGTAAGACTCCTGAAACTGCTCTTAAAGTGCCGTCAAGAGAAACTTCGCCATAAAATAAATGATCTCCCAATAATTGCGGATCTACCTGTTCTGATGCTGCTAAAATGCCCACACTAATCGGTAAATCGAAACAAGGTCCTTCTTTACGTAGATCTGCGGGAGTAAGATTAATTACAATCTTACGCACAGGAAAAGCAAAATCAGCATTCTTTAGAGCAGCTTTAACTCTTTCGCGCGATTCCTGAACTGCAATGTCGGGTAGTCCGACAACGATAATTTTGGGCAGTCCTCCAGAAACATCAACCTCTACTCCTACTTTAATCGCATCAATACCGGCGATCGCCGCACTCCAAACCCTTGCCAACATTAATTAATTAACCATTCATCAACCCTAGCCTATTCCTGATTGACTAAATCGGCTAACCGCAAATTTACCAGTATTTGCCCAAGATTAATTAACGTGAATTCAGGATAGTCTATAACCCTTTTTGTTTGGTTACGATTATTAATTGTTTCTTGGTTTTTCGATTTAATGCCAAGCCGTTATAGGTTATAGGTTATAGGTTTAAACTATTCAATCACCCTGATTGCTATTAACCCGAACTGACATTAGTTAATGAACTCTCTTTTTACTCAAAACACGCACAACTCTACTTTTTTACCAAGTGCTGCCAGAGTTTGTTCCATTTTGGTTAATTTTGTACCATGATAAGGATTTAAAATACGTCTTACTTCTCTTGGTTTAGTGTTAAGGGCTTTAGCTAATTCAACTTGAGTCATATTGGATTCTCGCATTGCTAAAGCTACCGCAGCCTTCAAAGCAGTTTGCAAAGGAACAGAAACCAAATATTCGTGCGCCTGTTTATTATTAGATGGATAAGGAATATCCATATTATCGTCAATTCTAGCTGCGATCGCCTCATCTAAACAATCAGATGCTTCCTGCAAAGCTTCTTCGATAGAATCTCCTTGAGTAATAGCTTCTGGAAGATCGCGAAAGGTGACGACAAAACCACCATCATCTGTATCAGGAGTTAAGGTAGCAGGAAACTTAAAACGATTTTCAGTATTGTGATTTCTAGATTTCATCTTTTTTTATTCCTAGTTGTTTTAACATTGCATTGAAAGTACCTGTTTTGAGTTCGTCTTTAAGATTTCGTACAATGGTGAATTTTTCTCCAAAATAGAGAGTTACGTGGCTACCTTTGCCCCGTTTTTGCTCTACCCGAACATTGACGTTAAGTTGCTCACCCAACTTTTTGACTTTCTTGACAAACTCTCTTCCTTTCATACATTGTATCACCCAAGGACATTTTTGTCCCCTGATGAAAAACCCTATTGTTTCTTAAAAGCAAAAGCATACTTTCTCATAGCCATAACAGCATGATTGATTAAAGCTATCGAAATAAAATGATTATGTCAAAAGCTAATTATAGATAGGCGATCGCTGTACTCCAAACCCTTACCAACATTAATTAATTTACCATTCATCTCTCCCAGCCTATTCTTGATTAACTGCATTGGCTAACCGCAAATTCACCAGTATTTGCTCAAGATTAGCTATTCATTAATAATAAGAAATGGATAATTGTATTCTGGCTGATAATTTTTTCTGGCTTTCGGGAACAATATAAACAGCTACTGTAATTCAATAAGCTGTCAATAACATCTAATGCGTCTAATAAATATATGGTAAGTCAGTTTATAACTTGCAATTAACATTACAGAAATTAGGTTTTTCGACACTATTTTCGGTGTCGAGGAATCAAAATATGAAAAGTATAATTAATTGTTTTAATCTTTAATTTACGACAGTCTATTAGAAATGCGTACTTAAGTTATTATTATTTCTAAAAATCAGAGACTACTTTATCTTCTTTCTTATAACGAATTCTACTCTAATGGCTGATTGACCAACGGTCAGAGCAGGCTTCGTCCGTTTAGGGCGGAGTAATCTCTGACTCTTATTGATTGTCAAAGCGAGATAAACACATTAAACCCTAACAATACAATGGATAGTCTAGATCAGTTACACCACATATTGGTAATTGAAGATCCTTCTTTCAAAAAAGAAATTAACCTTGATGCTGCAACTTATTCTATTGGTCGGCACTCTAGTAATGATATTGTTCTTTCTTGCCAAAAGACTTCTCGCAATCATGCCACTCTCTTGCGCAGAACCGATCTAAAAACTAACAAATGTTCTTATTGGGTACTAGATGGAGATTTACAGGGCAATAGAAGTCGTAATGGAATTTATGTTAATGGCAAAAAAAGCTTAGTTCACGAATTAAAATCGGGAGATACGATTCAGTTTAGTGCAGACGCTCAGGCTACATATCGAACATCTGCTAATTCAGCCAAAAATACTTCTTCTGGGCAGCAAATCAAGCCTAGTTTGCTACCAGTAAACGATCTAGTCAACAAAGATACGATTGTTAATTCCTCAGAAGTTTCTCAGCCAGAAGCAAGTATATCCAAGCCTCTTGCTTCTTCACAGCAAGCTTCTCTAGCGGAGCTTAGTCCGCAGCCAATTATAGAAATAGATTTATACGGCAATATCATCTACATTAATTCGGCTGGTATTATTAATTTTAAAGATATACATCATCAAAAACTAAATCATCCTTTATTAGCCAATTTAATTGCTAAATACCATCAGGGTGACAATAATATAATTACTCGTGAGGTCAAAGTAGGCAATAAAACCTTTCAGCAAACTGCTTATTATTTGCCAGAAAAAAGAGCAATTAGGAATTATATGGTAGATATCACCGCTCAAAAAACCTTGGAGATCAAACTACAGCAAAAAACAACTTTTTATAACCAAATAACTGAACAAATTACTGAAGGAATTATCATAGCTGAATCGGCAACTAAGCAAATAGTGGAATCTAACTTAGCCTGTAGGGATCTGCTAGGGTATTCTGATGTGGAAATGCTACAGATGAACGTCTATGAGTTGAGCAATGAATCAAATCAGTTTGCCACAGTTCTTCAAAGAGTAATCGCCGAAAAGCAAGGCTATACTGGAGACTGTTTATTTAAAAAGCAAAATGGCAATATAGTCAATGCGCTTGTAAACATAAGCTTGATTAGTTCTCAGACAGATGAAAAAATATGCTTGATGATTAAGAATCAAGCCGAATCGAGGATTCAACCTGATAGTTCTGTTGTTTCAGTAAAATTATCTGAAAGAGAAATATTTAACCAACAGCTAATAACGGCGATCGCCAATGCTAAAAGAAGTCAAAAGCTTTTGGCAGTAATGTTTTGCCAGCTTAATTCTTTGACCGATATTCAAGCAGTTATTGGTACAGACAAAGTTAATCAGTTGTTATCTACTTTAGAGGAAAGACTAAAAACCTGTTTACGTGCAGGAGATACGGTTATTCAGTGGCAGGAAGATAAGTTTGCTTTACTATTACCGCAAATTGTTAACGTCGAAGAAGTAGTCAAAATTAATCAGAGAATCAAAGAATTAATTGGGCAATCTTTCAAGATTGGCGAAACTAGGGTTAATGCCAATAGTACTACTGGTATTGCAATTTATCCTCAAGACGGTGATGAAGGGGAGATTTTATTAGCCAGTGCTAACACCGCATTAGAACGCGCTCGTCAAAACAAAAATAGCTATCAGTTTTACGATGAAGCAATGAATTCTCAAGCTTTAGTAGCTTTAGAAATGGAAGCCTTGCTTAAACAAGGATTAGATAAAGAAGAGTTTAGACTGTACTATCAGCCACAAATTAATGTTGACACTGGCAAATTAGAGGCTATTGAAGCTTTGTTGCGCTGGAAACACCCAGAATTGGGCTTAGTTACTCCCACCAATTTTATTAAATCAGCCGAAAAGTCAAAATTAATTATACCAATTGGAGAATGGGCAATTCGTCAAGCCTGTAGCCAAAATAAGGCTTGGCAATCACAAGGATTACCATCAGCCAAAATTACGGTAAGTTTATCGGCTGTTCAATTTCAACAGCCTGATTTAACCCAAAAAATCGCCGAAATACTGGCAGAAACGGCTTTAGAACCTCAATTATTGGAGCTTGAGATCAGTGCCATCAGCTTAATGGAAAGCATAGATCATAGTAATTATATACTAAACCAGCTACATTCTTTAGGGGTGCATATTGCCGTTGATAGTTTTACAGCAGGATTTTCGACTCTGGAATATCTCAAGCAGTTTCCTTTAAATACACTGAAAATAGATCGTTCTCTGGTTCAACAATTAACTGATAATCCTCAGGATTTAGCAATTGTAGCTGCATTAATAGAATTGGGCGAAGGATTTGACTTAAGAGTAGTGGCAGAAGGAGTAGAAACTGAAGAGCAAGTAGATTTGCTACGCAAATTGGATTGTCAACAAATGCAGGGGTTTTGGTTTGGTCGTCCTCTAGCTGCGGATGAGGCCAGCAAACTGCTACAGCTTAATCATCCAGAGAATTTAGAAATTACAGAAAGCTCAGAAAAAAGGATATCAGAAGATATTGCTCGTGATTAATTTCTTGCCAAGAAGTAAAAGCTGAGTAGTTTGATTTCTCAAAAAAGACAGAGCTGCAAACAGTACTATAATCGATGTCATCCTTTAAATCAGTAATATCCTCAAAATGGAAAGTAATGGTAGTAAACCAGCTTTAGATTACGATCGCCTTTTTGACACGATTAAAGAATTAGTTTTAGCTCATTCTCCTAGTGGCGTGGAAGGTGAAATAGATCGAGAGCTAGTCGATCGCTTTACTGCTTTAAATGTCGAACACTGTCAGGACTCAGCAGGTAACATAATTGCCAAAATTCCTGGTCAAGATGGCAATCGGGCGATCGCTATTACTGCTCACAAAGATGAAATTGGCGCGATCGTTAAGTCCATTGACCCCAACGGCTGTCTCCAGGTGCGCCGTTTAGGAGGCTCATTTCCCTGGGTATATGGGGAAGGAGTAGTAGATATCCTGGGCGATCGAGAAACTATCAGCGGCATTTTGTCTTTTGGCTCTCGTCATGTTTCCCACGAGTCACCCCAAAAAGCTCAACAGTTAGATACGCCTTTGATCTGGGAGGATGCTTGGGTAGAAACTAAATGTGATTTAGAAGAACTAGCAGCTTTAGGAGTACGCCCAGGCACAAGAGTAGTAGTGGGTAAACATCGCAAACAGCCTTTTCGTCTCAAAGACTATATTGCTAGCTACACCCTGGATAATAAAGCTTCTGTGGCTATTTTGTTAGAATTGGCTGCTAGAATTAAAAACCCGCCTGTAGATATTTATTTAGTCGCTTCAGCCAAAGAAGAAGTAGGGGCAATTGGCGCATTGTACTTTACCCAAAACCAAAAGCTAGAAGCTTTAATTGCCTTAGAAATTTGTCCTTTAGCCGACGAGTATCCGATTGAATCAGGAATAGCTCCAGTATTGCTCTCTCAAGATAGCTATGGTATTTATGATGAATATCTCAATGCAGAGATTCGTCTGGCAGCTACTAAAGCTAATATTCCCCTTCAGCTAGCAGTTATCGATGGTTTTGGGAGTGATGCTTCGATCGCCATGAAGTTTGGTCATGTCTGTCGGGGAGCTTGTTTAAGTTTTCCAACTCAAAACACCCACGGCTACGAAATTGCTCATCTATGTGCGATCTCTAACTGCATTGAGATTCTAGCAGCTTATTGTCTGAGTATGTCAGTTAATAATTAACAATTCTTCTACTGCATAGGAATATTAGCGATTGCTAGATCCTGATTTTGGCAAATATATGACTAATGAATGATGTTCGAGTAATTTATCTTCTGTTTTGATAATAATAAGAATAATCTGATTGTGTCAACTATCGACGTTCAAAAAATTCTAAATACTAAAAACCCAGCGAACATTACATTATCAAAACTGATGGTGGCGATCGCCAATTCTTTAGAGGCAGATCGCTGTTTCCTTTATGTTCGTGACCCCAAAACTTGCTTTGGTCAGGTTGCTTCTTGTTATTGCCGAAATTCAACAGTGCCATACATCAGCACAGAGAAATGGCAACAAGAATCATCAGGTTTGGCAGCCAGAGATCCGCTGTTTCAAGCAGCTTTAAACTGTCAGCCCTCTATCTATGTAGAAGACGTAGAAACCGCTAACCTGAAGCTGGTAAATAGAGATTTTGAGGCAGAAGCATTTGGACACAGAGCCTTAATCCACGCTCATGTCTGTGAGCCAGGACAGCTATGGGGAGTTTTGCAACCATCTGTGTTTAATCACCCTCGTCAATGGACAACAAAAGATCGACAAGTAATTGAGACTGTACTGAGTCAAATAACAACCATAGTTAAACAGTACGTACAAGAAAATATTAATTTAGGGGAGCAGTAATGATTGTCAACATGAAAACCGATGGCTGGGAGATAATTTATCATCGCGCCCATGCCCTATTAGCAGCCCAAATAGCAGCACATTGGCAGCAAAAAGATACACCACTAAGGACTACTGATACTATTGCTGCTATTTCCCACCATGATGATTTAGAAAAAGAATGGGAAAAAGGTTTATTAACTGAGGCTGGTGCGCCCAAAGATTTTACTATTGAAGGACAAACTTCCGTTGAAAAACTAACCAAACATATCGAAGAGTCTTTATATCGGGGACGTTGGGTGGCATTGCTAACTTCAATGCACACTTGTTTTCTCAATCAAGGCAGCGAATCAGCAGATATGGCTAAATTTCTTAAAGAACAGGAAAAACTACAGCAGCAATGGCGTAAAGAGCTAGACATTAGTAAAAAAGAGGCAGAATCATCATATCAGTTTATGAAATGGTGCGATCGCCTGTCCTTAATTTTGTGTCAGCAACAGTTACCAGATAACCAAAGAAAATTAGAAATTAATGATGGTCCAGATGGCAAAAAATACTACATTGCTATGTCTGGAGACGAGTCGATAACAATCCTGCCCTGGTGTTTTAAAGAAGATAAAGTTAAACTGTATGTCGAAACATCCCATCTATCGCAAGTACAATTTAAAGATAATGTAGAAATAAAAAAAGCTTTGACAAATGCACCGCGCCAATACAAAGAGTGGATTTTAACCAAAAGTAATTAATGACTATCAGGCTTTTAATAATTCAAAACTCTTCTACTGCACCTCTAGGTGTTTTAAATCAATATATTCGCGATCGCGATGTTTCACTAGAAATCTTGACTCCCTTGGCTGGTGAAAGACTGCCTATTTCTACTGCCTATAATGGTTTAATTATTTTAGGTGGACCGATGAATGCTGAAGATGATGCACAGTATCCTCACTTAATGGATGTGGTTCGTCTGGTGCAACTGTTTGCGGCAGAACACAAGCCAATTCTTGGCATTTGTCTGGGAGCGCAATTAATTGCTAGAGCCTTTGGCAGCCGAGTATATCAGCACGAAATTGTTGAACTGGGTTTTACACCGCTGCGTCTAATTCCTACAGCGATCGCTGACGATCCTTTATTAAAATCGTTACTGCCATCTGATTCTGAGACGGTTCACATTATGGAATGGCACTTTGATACTTTTGATTTACCAGATCGAGCAAAATTATTGATGACGGGAGATAGTTGCCAAAACCAAGCCTATCGTCTTGACGACAATATTTATGGATTTCAATGTCATTTTGAAGTAGACCGAGCAATTTTACAAGGTTGGCTAGCTAATGGTAGAGACTATCTGCAAAGCAATCATCCTAACTTCCCAGAACAACTAGCAAATCAAGCCGATCTTTACCTCAATCAATCGAATCTTTTTTGCCATAAAATTTGTCACGCTTGGTTAGATCTTGTTAAGCTGCAAGCCTATGAGATGATTGAATAAAAAATCAATGGCGTTGATGATTTAATGTATGACGTATAAAATGTTTCTGTTCATAGCTCTTAGCTATAAGCTTTTAGCCTTTTTAATTCAATTTTAAGATCTCAAAAGATCAAAAATTATCCCCAGATTAACCAACGCCAAATCAATAAATAATCGCATCCCCTAGCTACTTGAACTAGATTTGAATACTTTTGCCTGATTTTTCCAAATACTCATCGATATTTTGGCTGCTTGATAATAGGGAGAATCTTGAGGGACTAATGCTGCTGCTGCCATTGCTCCTGAAAAATTTCCTTTAGCTGCGCGATGCTCGACAATTAGATATATTTGCTTGTTCCATTGCCTAATCAAACTTTGAGCTTCTAAATATTCATTGGCTTCAGGGGTTATCTGCCTTAAGATACCTATTGCCTGGCTATAAGATGAAGCGTGATTAGAATTAATAATTTTTTTGGCTTCGACTAGATAATCTGCATATAAATTAGATCTTCGCGCTCTTCGTTGCCAATCTTCAACTGCTTCTGTTGCTTGCTGTGCAACTAGTTCAGCAGGAGCTTCAGCTTGAGGAACAAGATTGGCAGCAGCGATCGCCCCAGCAAAATTTTGATTACTTGCCCTTCCTTGAGCAATGTCTAAAATTGTTTCACTCCAGCGGGCAATATCAGCCTGTGCCTGAGGATAAAAAGGAGAATCAGCTTCAATTTTTTGAGCTTGTTCAATTGCTCGATTAAATGGGGATGCCTGAGTATTATCTAAATAGGTTCTACCACTTTCAGGAAGGCTCATTGCTGTTTGCGAATCTAACTCTAGATAAACCTTTGCCTTATCTAATAAGTTATCTGCTTGAGAAGAAGACTGAAATAATATAGGCAAGACTAAAATTAGTACCGCACTACTGGCTGATAACAACCAGTGCCACCAGAATTTAGAGGCTGCCCCCAAGTTCCCAGAATCAAGCCTAGGGATTTCGTTTGGCCAACAATCAGTCTGCTCAACAAGATTCAAAGATTTGCTGATAATCCGTTCGTTTTTAGCGTTTGGTGAGCCTGAATGTAAATGGGCAAAGTTAGGTAGCTGAATACTTGTTTTGGTTAGAGTTTTTTTTGCAGATGAAGCAGAAATGTTAACGTCCTTTAACTTATAAGATTTGATTTTGATACCGATGGGTAGAGGATCTACTGGTTTGAGTCGTCTGCGATCTAATGGCTCAAAGAACGGCAACATAGGCTGTTGATGAATATTATAGGTTGCTCCACAGTTTCCCATCTTCAGAAAATTTCACTCGTATTTTGCATAGTGTAATAACCTAAAAAAATATAATTGTCAACTGCTTTTAGCTCATTACTGTTATTACTTCTTCAGTCAGAGAAAAATTAGCGGTAACATTTTGTACATCATCTAGTGATTCTAAAGTGTCGATTAATTTTAAAAGCGATCGCCCTTGCTCTGCATCGGTAATCTCAATATCGCTATTAGGTATCCAGCGTAACTCCAGATCTTTAACCACCAAGTTATATCGCAGCAAAGTTTGATTTAAATTATCTAAGTTAGTCGCGATCGTATACACTTCTACGGTATCGTCATCGTCTATTTCATAGGTATCTGCCCCTGCTTCAATTGAAGCTGACAACAACTTTTCTTCGTTGGCAGTTTCTAGAGTAACTACTCCTTTTTGATCGAACATCCAGCTAACACAACCTGTTTCTCCTAGGTTACCGCCGTTTTTGCTAAATGCCGAGCGAAGATAGGCAGCAGTACGGTTGCGATTATCCGTCAAGGCTTCAATTAGCACAGCTACACCCCCTGCACCATAGCCTTCGTAGCGTACTTCTTCGAGGGTAGCATCATCATCTTGGTATGTTCCTACTCCCTTAGCTAGCGATCGCTCTATGCTGTCATTAGTAACCCCCGCAGCTTTGGCTTTATTGATAGCGGTGCGAAGCTGGAAATTACCATCAGGATCGGCTACACCATGGCGAGCAGCAACAATAATCGCCCGTGACAGTTGAGTAAATGTTTTGCCCTTTTTGGCATCCACTCTTGCTTTTTGCCTTTTGATATTTGCCCACTTACTATGTCCCGCCATCATCCTCCAAAGATTTATCTAACACTTTAATAAATTAATATCATAAATATTAAACTTGCGATCGCGAGTAATAATAGTCAAATTGAATAATTTAGCTTGGGCGATCAAAATACGGTCGAAAGGATCTTGATGATGGGGAGGTAACTTTTCGACTATTAAAGTTTCTTCAATATTAATCGGTAAAGATTTAAATTTTTTCTCTTTGATTTGTTGTACCAGATCGTCTGGCGATTCTAATTTGCCGATAGACTTTTTAATCGCAATTTCCCAAGTTGAAGCAGCAGAAACAAAAACTAAATTACTTGGATTGGCAATTTCTCTTTTAGCCTGGGGAGTAAGATTGGAGTCATTAGCTAGCCACCAAATTAAAGCATGAGTATCCAAGAGGTATTGCACAATTATTCTTTACCCGTGAATTGTGCTAGAAGATCATCTTGAAGTTCTTCATCAAAATCATCACTCATAAATACTTTGCCTTCCCAACCGCCAGGCATTCTTGATTCTGCTTGCTCATGGTAGGGAATTAATTTGACCAAAGGCTTTCCCGCTTTAGCAATAATAATTTCTTCACCTGCCAGGGCAGCTTTAATCAGCTTGGATAGTTGTGATTTAGCTTCATGAATATTAGCTATTTTCATATTAAAATGATGGTTGACAATAATCTAGCTAGACTTAGCTAAACTAACTATACCCAAATGTTGACCAACTATCAATAAAGTCAAACAGTCTGATAAATAACTAAAAAATTACACAACTAGAAGTCGTGTCACAATAAAAGAGAGTAAAAAAATTTAATAAAAGTTAAAAGAGGGGCTATGGTCGCAACACCAATCAAAACCCAAGCAAGGTTAACTATTCAAACGGCTGCAATAACTGCTGATACTACAGCAATTCGTTCTCTAGACTGGGATCGCGATCGCTTTGACATTGAATTCGGTTTACAAAATGGTACAACCTATAATTCTTATTTAATTCGTGGCGACAAGACTGCCTTAGTTGATACTTCCCACGCTAAGTTTCGTCAGCTATATCTAGACACATTAAAAGGTTTAATCGAGCCAACAGAGATTGATTATCTAATTGTTAGTCACACTGAACCCGATCATAGTGGACTAGTAAAAGACTTTTTAGAACTTGCACCCCAAGCAACAGTTGTGGCATCGAAGATGGCAATTAAGTTCTTAGAAGATTTAGTTCATCAACCTTTCAAGCAGCAAATAATTAAAAACGGTGAGACGATTGATTTAGGTCAAGGTCATGTAATCGAGTTTGTTAATGCGCCCAACCTACACTGGCCCGACACTATCTTTAGCTACGACCATAAGACAGGTATCTTGTTTACCTGCGATGCTTTTGGGATGCACTACTGTGATGATGCTACCTATGACGAAAACTTAAAGGCGATCGCCAAAGACTATCGCTTTTACTATGATTGTCTGATGGGTCCCAATGCCCGTTCTGTGCTTTCGGCGATGAAGCGCATGGACAAGCTAGGTGAAATTAAGATCGTTGCTAACGGTCATGGTCCTCTATTGCGTCATAACCTTCAGGAACTATTAGACCGTTATCGAACCTGGAGTAAGGCACAAACTAAGACAGGTAAAAGCGTTGCCGTATTTTATGTTGCTGATTATGGCTATAGCGATCGCCTGAGTCAAGCGATCGCCAAAGGAATTACCAAAACAGGGGTAGAAGTGGAAATGGTCGATTTGCGATCGGCTGATAACACCGAAGTTCAGGAGATAGTTAATCGTTCCGTAGGTATTGTTCTAGGAATGCCTCCCTTAAATAGCAAAAATCAAGCAGAGATTACGACTAACTTAGGAACAGTCTTAGCAGCAGCCACAGAAAAGCAGCTAGTTGGTATGTTTGAAGCCTATGGTGACGATGACGAACCCATCGACCCGATGTTAACCAAGTTCCGTGAAGCAGGCTTAAAACCTGCTTTCCCCGTAATTAAACTCAAGGATACTCCTACTGAGGCTGACTATCAGCTATGTGAAGAGTCGGGAACAGATTTAGGACAGCTTCTAACCCGCAAAGAACTGATTCAGCAGATGAAAGCCCTTGATACTAATTTAGATAAAGCAATTGGTCGTTTAAGCGGTGGGCTTTACATCATTACTGCAACTAAAGGAGATGTCAACAGTGCCATGCTTGCTTCTTGGGTATCTCAAGCTAGCTTTGAACCACCTGGATTAACGATCGCCGTCGCCAAAGATCGGGCAATTGAGTCCTTGATGCAGGTAGGCGATCGCTTTGTCTTAAACATCCTCGAAGAAGGCAAATATCAGCCATTGATGAAGCATTTTCTCAAACGATTTAAGCCAGGTGCAGATCGTTTTGCAGGAATCAAAACTCAAACCGCAGCCAATGGTTCACCGATATTGACAGACGCTTTAGCGTATCTAGAATGTAAAGTGTCTAGTCGGATGGAATGTAACGACCACTGGATTGTTTATAGTCACGTCGATCTCGGTCGAGTTTCCAACCCCGACGGTTTAACCGCAGTCCATCATCGCAAAGTAGGCAATCATTACTAAATTTTGTTGATTCTAATTATTCAACTGCGTAATATCAGTTGAATAATTAGGGCGGAATATTTAATTGCTTAAACTTATATGGACAATATTTTTGTTTAAAAACTGCCTATATTATTCATTCAAAATAAGCAATTTACAAAAAGTCTTCAAGTATATATACTCAAAACAAGCATAAATTGGTCGCAGCGACGTATAGTAAACAAGTTATACACGGTGCCAAATAGTTCGGAGACTACATCAAATGAGCATGACTGGTTCTTTAGAAACTTTTTCTCTGCCCGAACTATTTCGATTAATTGATTCTGGCGCAAAAACAGGAAAGTTAATTATTCAACTACCTCTAAATCATCCATCTCGTAATTTTGATGATTATCAATCTACAACCTATCATCTTTGGTTTCATAAAGGTAGGCTAATTACTATAGTTGATAATAGCTTGAATCATCAACCTTTAGTATCACTCATTGAAAGTCGAGGCTGGCTTAGTAGTCGCGTAATTGAAAAGCTCTCGGAGATATGTCCTTTCGGAGTTCCTTTTGGTAACTATCTTTGCCAAATGAAAGTATTAGAGAAAGAAAAACTTAAACTACTTTTTCAGCTACAGCTACATCAAGTTTATCAATTGTTCAATCTCAATTCTGGTCAATTTCAGCTAAAAATAATTCCACCGCAAAAGCTCAGTTCAGCCTCTATACCTTGGCTGGATATGACAGGAGTTAGTATGCAAGCATCTCAGGTAAATTTATTAGCTTTACGCATAGTAAGAAACTGGAATAGTTTTGCCCAAAAGCTGCCTGAGAAAAATTCGGCTCTGCAACAGTTGATTCATCAACCAAAATTTCGCTTAACAGGTTTAGAACAAGAAATTTGGCAGATGGCTCTGGGTAATATGTCTCTCGAACAATTGGCACAATCAAAAAATATATCGTTATTAGAAATTCGTAAAGCCACTTTCTGCTTGATGATGGCAAGATTGGTCGAAGAAATTCCTCTGGCAAACTTTAAGCCTGCTCCCCGCATAGGATCTTCTTCGGCGATCGCTCGCCTCGCTCCTTCAGGCACTAGCATCAGTGAACTGGCGATCGCTGTTCAAAATAACACCGAAATTAATACGCCCAAAACTCTTCTCCCCGCCAAGAGAGAAATACCTCAACCCGAAAAACCCAAATTAAGTCAAGCATTGCTAAAAAAACTAGTTAATTTTTTAAGGAGTAAATTGTAGATGGAAAGATTACAAATTGCTCTAACTGGACCTGTTGGCGCGGGCAAGACCAGCTTTGTTCGTACTATCAGCGAAATAGATGTAGTTGACACCGATCGTCATGCTACTGATGAAACTTCTTTACTCAAATCTACTACAACCGTAGCTTTTGATTTTGGTCGTCTAACTTTAGATTCTGGACAAGTTTTATATCTTTATGGAACACCAGGACAGTTTCGCTTTGATTTTATGTGGGAAATTCTCATCGATCAGGTTCAGGCTTATATTCTTTTGGTTGATGCTCATCGTCCCGAAAATTTTCATGCTGCGCGTAAGATCTTCAATTTTATGCAGCAGAGAGCGCAAATTCCCATGATTATCGGTCTGACTCATACAGACTGTAAAGGAGCTTGGGAATCTGAAGATATAGCTTTAGCTTTAGGGTTAATTGAGCAGTTAAATAGACCCGCAATAGTTAATGTAAATGCTGATAACTCTCAATCGGTTGTTCAATGCTTAATAGTATTATTAGAAGAATTGATGTCTTTACCCTCTAATCTTGCCTAAAAGCATTCTTCCCTTCCAATAATTACACGCCCTCAGTCCAAAACTTTAAAACTTAAGCTTCCTGCTTTACAAATTCGATAAATTTTCTTTTTAAATTCTTTTTGTATGTATTATTCAAGAAATTGTATTATCTTAATATCATAATTAATATTATTAAAGGTAACTTTGAAAACTGCAATTATGCTACTGTACTTAAATCGCTGATAATAATTCACTATCAAAGAAAAATATACGTGCATTGTTAGACCCCTTTAAGTCGATTGTCAGTCAGATCGCCAGTCTGTTTAGGTCAGACTCTGGAGTAGATTTGCCTGAACCTAATTCAGACTCGATAATACCATCTATAGAAAAACTTACTATGTTTCAAATTTCCCTGCTTAAAGAGCTGCTCGAAAAATTTGTTAGCAGCACTCCCGATCTCCAAGGAGCAGCTTTGGTAACTCTTGATGGCTTACCACTAACTTCTGTATTACCCAGCAGTTTTGATGAAGAGCGAACAGCAGCAATGTCCGCGGCGATGCTTTCCCTCGGTGAAAAAATAGGTCAAGAACTTACGCGAGGCGTTGTTGAAAGGGTCACGGTGGAAGGAAAAACAGGCTACAGCATTTTAAGTGGTTGCGGAGATGAAGCCATGCTGATAGTTTTGGCAAGTAAAGAAGCAAAGCAGGGTTTAGTATTCCTCGTAATTAAGCGTTTGATTGCAGATATTAAACCTTTACTGGCTGCATAGCTTTCTCAAACAAATCAAACTGTAATTAAATTTAAACTATAAACTTTAGCTCAAGCAGGAAAAAGCTGATGATTCGCGAATCTTTAGGAGATTTTAACAGTATTGTCTGCTTCAAGGCTCTAATTACGGGTATGGAAGACTCTTTAGGAGAAAGAGCTACAGCGATCGCCCTTATCGCTGCTGGTAGAGCTAGAGGTAAAAAGCTTGCTAACGAGCTGCGTTTATCAGAAAGTAATTTGTCCTTAGAAGATTTAGGCAATAAGCTTAACAGCATTTTAGGCAAAAATGGAACTCGCCTTTGCCTGATCGATAAAATTGACCAAGCTAATGATGTAATTAGAGTTTATACAAGAGAGACAATATGTTCTGCTGGTGAACCTCAAGGTTCTAAGCGTAAATGCACCTATACTTTAGGAGCAGTATGGGGAGCAGTAGAACAATCTCAGAAAAAGAGTCTCAGAGGCAAACACACTGAATCAGTCCTCAGAGGTGGAAGTCATGACGTGTTTGAATTTGTCGAAATTCCTAAGTAGTACTTAGTATAAATAAAAAGTTAGATAAAATCGGGATTTCAAGTTAAATAAAACGATACTGTGCTGAAGTAAAGAATGTAGTAATGCTCAAGATTGTTAAGACGTAATTTCTCACCGCTAATTTAGATCGGGCGTAAAGTTGGCTACCGAACCAGAGGCAGGAAATATTGCTCCATCTTGCTGCATTCTTGTTAAGAGAGAAGGAGCTATATCGCTCAAATTAACATTAGTATCAATCAGAGAAACCTGGCTGTAGTTACGACGAGTATTGGTTAGCTGCCAACGAAAAGTATAAAGAACTTCCCATTCTGCTGTCTGTTGTTGTAGATTATAATTTTTGACCCCTACTAAGTTGGTAATAAACTCAACTGCTTCCCCTGGTTTGAGGCGATAATCGGTGGGAGAGTCTTGAAAGGTTATGGCAAATTCTCCAGAGTTATTTGGCTCTTGGAAGTAATAGCGTTGTTGACAAAGATTGCATTTGACTAAATCCCAATAGAAAGGAAGTTTGTCTGCCCCGTCGTATTGATAACCTCCTATTGGTGGGTCATTATAGGGAGTAGTCAAGGGTTGTCCTTGATTATCCCGTATGCCATAAGGATCCTTTTCTACATAACTTACCCAATTAAAATGATCGTAGCCTAGAGCGATCGCTAATTGATTGAGTTTTATGTTGTTTCCTTGACTGTTTTTGGGAGCAAACTGAGTAATAATTTTTGAATCAACAAGTTGATGCTTGATTGCTTGACTGTAAAGAAAATCTAGATTATCTGTGGCGACTAAAGATTCTTGATGACTAACTGGCGAATCTTTGCTAGTTTGGCAGCTAGTAACTGTAGCTGGCGAAAGCATAGATAATGAAGCACCAAGAGTAAAAGTTTTTAATAAATTAGGTAATTTCATCACGAAATAGCTTTTTGAAATTTTTGGTAAACATATATGCTATTACGTATTTTTGCCTAAGAGATAATACTCATCCCAAATTAGCCAAGTCTTGATAAAAACTAGATGCGCGATGATACATTCTTTACAAAATGCTCAATTTAAGGGCAGTAAAAACTTTTGGTAAATGAAACCTAAAATCAATGAATTTACGTAAAATCGGGCGATTGCTTCAAGAAACCTTTAAAGAATGGCAAGCAGATAAAGCACCTTTGATTGCAGCAGCCTTGGCATATTACACCGTCTTTTCAATCTCACCTTTACTAGTAATTGCGATCGCCATTGCGGGGACAATTTTTGGGGATCAGACGGCTCAAACAAAAATTACCGATCAGCTAGTTGCTTTGGTAGGGCAGGATGGAGTTAAACCGATTTTGCAAGCACTCAACAACATCAGCCAGCCTAAAATTAGGGGGTTTGCTTCTTTAATTAGCATTGGAGTATTAATAATCGGTGCATCAGGTATTTTTGCCCAGCTACAGGATGCCCTCAATACAGTTTGGAAAGTAAAACCCCAACCAGGACAAGGAATTATGCCGTTTCTACGCAAACGTTTATCATCATTTCTAATGGTGTTGGCGATCGGAGTTTTACTGATTTTATCTTTAATATTAAGTGCTGTTGTTGCTACTCTAAGCCGTTACCGAACAGATTTTCTGCCTGGTTCAGCGATTCTCTGGGAAAACCTAGACTTCATCGTCTCTTTTGGGCTGATTACCTTTTTATTTTGCCTGATGTTTAAATATGTTCCCGATGTAAAAATTGCTTGGAAAGATGTTTTGATCGGCTCAATAATTACGGCACTGCTATTTCTGTTTGGCAAGTATTTGCTGGGTTTGTATCTTAGTAAAGGCAGCTTGGGTTCAGCCTATGGTGCAGCAGGTTCGCTGATTGTCTTTTTGGCATGGGTATACTATTCTGCTCAAATTATTTTATTTGGGGCAGAGTTCACCCATGTTTATACTCGGATGTATGGTTCAAAAATACGACCACGTAAACATTCACAAATTGATTAAAAAAGCTTTTGGATTTTAGTTTACGGCTGAGTTGCTCGATTTTGCGAGATGAATGCCCCATAAAATTAAAATTACGGCAATACAGCTAGTCATATTTAAATTTTCGGCAAAAATCACCCAGGCAAGAAAGGCAGTAATTATTGGCTTGAGTAAAGTAAATATGCCTACAAAGCTTGAAGAGAATTGCTTTAAACTATAAATCAACAAACCTTGTCCAAAAGTCTGACAAATAACCGCCAGGGCAATAACTGTTGACCAGCCTTGAATTGATACTGGAAACATTGGGGTATCCGTTAAGAAAAGTACAGGCAAAATAATTAAAGTACCAAAACCACATCGCCAAAATAGTACTTTAGTCGTGTTACAGTCGCGATCGCGTAAATAGCCCACCGTAAGTAAGTTTACTCCGTGCAGTGCAGCCGACAGTAATGCCATGCTGTCACCAGATAAATACTCTGTCCCTAAGTGCAAATCATCCCAGCCAATTATCATTCCACCAGCTATGGATATTGCCATACCCGTAACAAACTGACGGCTAAACTGTTGTTTTAAGATGAGCCATGCACCTAAACTGATAAATACAGGTGTTAGACTTCGCAAAACTGTAGAACTAGCAACGCTTGTCTGAGTTAAAGATACTGCCCACAACAAAGATGAAACTGTAGCCGCAACGCTAGCTAGGATCAGCAAACCTTGTTCTTTGTAATTGGGAATATTGTCTAGAGATTGGATCTGCTTAAATTCTGAAGGAGTCTTAATAAGTTGCCAACAACTAATAATAATAGTTGCAATCCACAGGCGATTGAAAACAATTGTCGTTGGGGTGAGAAATTCTATTTCGCTGAGTTTGGTAAATATAGGCGAAAAAGCCAAAGCAACTATCGCTATAAATAAAATTCCTAGGCTTATGCTACTAGCAATTATTTTTTCCCTAGAAGACAGATCCTTGGCAGAAATCTGTTCGGTTTGGTTATCTGGGATTAGTAAACTATTTTTATTCAAGCTGAGGGAATTTTAACAATATCTTGGTCGTAATTTAACTTAATGTTAAACATAACATTTTGTCGTGTTAGACCTTGGGTAGAAATAAATAATTCTCTGGTTTTTATGAAAAATTACTCAATTTATACTAAATCTTGTTCGTATAGATAACTTATTTATTTTAGAAGTCAGAGGTCAGGAAGTTGATAACTACCTTGGTCAATCGGATTTAGTATAATTATCCTTAACTTTCTGATTGACCGCTCCCAGCATTTGCCCCAAAAAAGGGAGTCCAATCAAAGCGGGAATAAAGTAGCGAGAGGTACACAGCAAGCCTAATGCTGCCCCTGTTGCTTGACTAAAGTAGTCTTGGTAAAAATAAATTATGGCTGCATCGCGAGTGCCAATTCCTGCAAAAGTTAAGGGTAGCAATCCTGCCAGGATTGCTAGAGGAGAAAGAGCCAAACTAATAATAAAAGGAGTGAAGGCTTTGAGAGCTAAGATAAATAGCCAAATTTGTAATAAGTGCAAAAACCAGATAAAAATAGAAGTGCTGGTAACTAGCAATAGCTGTTGCTTATTATGCCAAAAATAACTGTGCATTTCTCCCCAAGCAGCCTGCATTTTTTGTAGCTTATTTTTGAGAGACTTGGGGGCAATTCTAATACCTAATTTGAAAAATAACTCGGCAAATTGTTGCCAGCTTAATAGCAATATTCCCATAATTAAGCCGATCGCCACACCTGCGGTCATGATCCAAAATAAACTATCTTTGGCAGGATATAAAATTAAGCCAAAAACGCACCACAGCAGCAGGGAAAGTAAGTCACAAGCCTTTTCAAAAATAGAAATAGATAAAGCCAAGCTACCGCTTAGATTAGAACGTTCAGCCATAAAATAGGACTTGGCAAGATCTCCCATCTTTGAGGGTAAAATCATATTCAGTACGCTAGCACCCAAAATCAAACGATTGGCCTCTAAAAACCCTAAAGTACGCCGTGGTACTAGCTGCTGTAGTCTCCATGAGGTAATCAAAGTAATGGGAATCACCATTGCTAAACTAATCAATAACATCAGGCGATCGCAATTTTGAAAAACCTTCAAAAGATTAGCAAAATCAATTTGAGTATAGATATAAAGTAAAATAGCGACGCTAATTACCAGGGATATAAAGCGTTTAAGATTCATAAATGATTTTCGATCGTAGCTTTAAGCTTTAAGCCGTAAGCTTTTAAAAGTGTATAGGAAAAGATAATAAATTAATTTATATTTGATTATTGCTAGTTGTGGATGGCAATCGCAATTCTCCATTACTTGTTTTTCTTTTCGTAGCATAAGAATGATTAATATTGGTTTGTTTAATCAAGCTCAAAAATCTTATATTTACTATTTATGAAAGATAAATCTACTTCTTTACCATTTTTTAGATCTTGGCTAAGTAAGAGTCAGCAGCACTTTAACAGCATTCCCATTTTAATTTGGTTGAATGCCATCACTATTGTAATTTTGAGCTTACTTAGTATCTACGCCAAGCTTAAAAGTAAAGGGGCAGGAATAGAAAGTCTGTTTGGCGATCCTTTTTATTTTGGGATTTTTTATCTAGGCTGGTTAACCAGCGTTTCTGAGTTTATGTGGTGTACGGCGATCGCCATAACCCTTTTTACCGCTTTTTTATTACCTCCTGCAAACCGTCGCTTTCAAATTTTTTTATTTGCTAGTGCGTTATTAATGTTATTACTCTACATTGACGATCGCTTTCGTTTAACTTTGATTTTGTGCGCCTTTTTTGGAACTTGTAAACTAGTCAAGCTAAGCATATATCTTCTATATGGTTTGTTGCTCATTACCTATGGTCGGGTGTTTCGTCGCACAATCAGTCGAACTCCTTATATTCCCTTACTGGCATCTTTTTGTTTATTTGGCTTTTCTGGCGCGATCGATATTGCGCCTATTAACAGTCGAGGTATTCATGCCATGCTAGAAGATGGGACGAAGCTGATTGGTTTAATTAACCTGACGATTTACTTTTGGTGGATTTGCCAGCAGGAAATTAAAAAAATTATAATAGCTAAGTAGTCCGTTACTAAAACCATCAAATATGCGATCGCTTTTAGCTTAAAATTCATCTTGAAGCAGAAGAAGAAATTTATTAGCTTGTTTTAGGGCAATTTAGATCACGCCTTAGATTTGTCACACACGCTAAATTGTTCCCATTGAGAAATAGTAGGATTACTCAAAATTTGAGCTATTTCCAATTTATTACGAGAACCAACCAAAATTAAAGAAACATTGCAGTAACCAAAGAAATCTAAAAGGTGATTGATGGTGTTTAAAGGATGAAGATGACTTCGATCTATAATCACCATTTTCAAGGCTGCTGCTTTGATGATATCTAATAAAGATTGATTGGATTTAAATTCAATATTTCCTAATTTAGAGGCTAATTCCTCTCTCAAAGTATCTAAGAATTGATCTGCACTTTCTTCGGGAAAAGCTTGATAGTAAATAGCTGGAGTCATGGAATTATGCTCGATACTTTCAATAAAGCTTTGAATACCTTCAAAACTACAAGAACAGGTATTTTCGATGATAACGCCATTTTCGCAATGGATTAGCTTGGTTTTGAGCCAACTTAAAGTGAGGGTAGATTTAGTTTGGTCAATCATTGCCATAATGTTATTTCTATATTCAGTATACTTTAGCAACTTTTAAGTTTAAATAGGTTTATAAAAAAGAAAAAAGCTTTTTCAACTTTATTTTTACTTAGATTTTGATCTAAACTGTAGTTGAACACGCAACTTTTTTCGATCCTATGAATAGACTATAGTTAACATAATAGTAATAAAGCATCAGCTATTTAGCTGAATTCATTAGTAGTTTATATTTTCCTTTTAATGCTTATTATTAAATAATTTATAACAGCAAAAATCGAAATATTTAATATTGTTTTAGATCTAAAAAATAGATACAAAAAGCAGCATAAAAATAGCAAAACTATGCCTAAATATAACTAATAATAGCTATGTAATTTAAATGAGAAATTACATTTTTATGTTTTGGTAAATTAGATTACATTTATTTACGACTAGCTAAAATTCAGCCATTAGTCTGATTATTTGTTTTAGATATTTCTAGATAGATTAAGTGGTTCGTTTGGATTTAATTTATTAACCCGATCGCTTAAATCTACAGCAGGTTGCAGTTGTCCTGGTTGGAAAGTACGGCTCATCACCACATAAATAGAAGTGCGATCGCAACCAATATCTGCTGCTACGACATTAGCCCAAGATTCCGCAGTTAGTCGATCCTCAACGCACCAGCAACCGTTTTGCCAAGATAAACGTCGGCAGAACTTAAAAGGTGCGTCTGTCTTACCCGTAATTAAGATTTTTTGTAATATTCGACGAATTAGATTAGGAAAAAACCGCCCCAGAGATAACATAACTAGGCGCAGAATAATCAAATTGAGAGAATTCATCTGCTTTTGCTTTGCCCAGCCCAAGTTTCCAGCGATCGCAATTTGATTTGCTTCTAGCTCAATTTCGTAATTGCCTACCAAATGCGCCACTGCATTTTTGAGCTTGTTACCTTTTTGGACTAATAGAGAAAACTGAGTATCTGAAGCAACCAACTGACCATCACGAAATAGCTTAAACACACCACCTTTATTCAAAGCCAAATATAATTCAGTTGTGTCACGGCGATCAATCAAAATACCGCCTTGCTCAAGATAAATACGTCCTTGGGGACGAGGCTGCAAAGGCGGGCGGGTGGAAATAAAATCGCTCCAAGCCAAAAGATAATTCCAGGTATGATGACCAATAATGCGATCGTCAGCATAACAAGAGCCTAAACCATGAGCAAGTCCCTGTAAAAAGCGATCGTTAATATTTAAAGCTTCTGGTAGCCATTTACCTACCAACTCAAAGCCATGAGGAAAAAAATTGTAGGTGTTGCGACTAGTATATTCTCCCCCATAAGAACCATCAGGATGAACAAATTGGGCTGCAAGTTTGACTGCCAAGGCGATCGCTCTTTTAAGTTGGTCACTTGGATTAAGCTCATATATCCGCGCCAAACAGGAAATAGTCAAAGTATGATATCCAGGATCGCAACCCTCGTATTCAATAAACCAGCCTTCAGGGTTTTGCCAAGCTAGCACCTGTTCTAAACGTTCTTGTTTATATACATCCCAGCGATCTATTTTAAGCAGATTACCTAAAGACTCCAAGCACAAGACAATTAAAGCCTGATGATTAGTTAAACGTCCGCTTTCTTGATGTTTTGCTAACCAGTCTGCCCGTCTACAAAAGAACTTGAGTATTTCAGGGTTATCTAAACCCATTAATTTATAGCTTTCAATACAGGCAAACAAAGAAAAAGCTGCTGCCCCCGCTGCCCTTTCGTAAGGAAAGTAATCATCACATGAACCGTTAGAATGGCTACTCCTGGCTGCATAAACAATACCTGCTTCCACCCACTCTTTAATAGCTGGCTGTTGATAAAAAATGTTGCCGTTTAGATTACAGTAATATGCCAAAGCCAAAGGGTAGACGAATTCCTGTGACATCCCCGCAGGAAAATCAATTACCTTATACTGCCAAAAAGTGCGATCAAAACAACCATAGGTAGGGCTATGATGATTGCGATCTAACAAAGTCAGAATTTTAGGAATCTGCGCCAATGCCTCGCGAGCAAATAAATCTCGATTACTCATAGATAGATAGTCATGTTCTTATAGCAACAGTCGCGATTGTTAGCCAAAAAACAATCCCTCAGAACAATTTAATACTGAGGGATTAGATTAGGACAAAGTATAATAATCACGCTTGATTGAGCAAGTATATTTCTAGGAAAAGTATTTCTAGAAATATATTTATTTAGCCTGCACCTGACTCAGGTTCTTTATCTTTAGCTGGTGCTGGATCTTGTTTGGCAGCAGGTGCTTTCTCCTCAGCGGGTATTTTCTTCTCAGCCGGTGCTTTCTTCCCAGCCGGTGCTTTTTTAGCAGCTTTTTTGGGAGGAGCAGATACTTCCTTGACTTCTGCTTCTGCAAAGTTATTGGTATTCACGCCAGCATAGTTAACTTTCTCAAAGCGTACGACTACAGGGTAACGAATACCGCTTGTATCTACCGATGCTACTGAGCCAACTTCATTATACCAATAGGATTCTGGACGAAGAATTCTGACTGTAGACCCTCGTTGAACCATAATTGATTAGTCTCCTGAAAATAAATTTTATTTTGTTTTCGATAAGAAAATACCAAAGGCAGTTTTCTTATATAGTTAGTTTATGGCTAGATAAAAAAATACTAGCTATTCAACTTCACTGTCCAGTTTATCAAACCTACCTAGCCATAAATTCTTACGAAACATAACAATTTACGTTACTGGCTGAGTCACAGATTATCTCGATTAGCAAAAGCTGTGCCGTAGGCTGTTGTTATAAAATGCCTGGTGCTAGATGACAAATTAGCTACTAATACTATAATCACCACTGTCGTAATTTGCTTGAAAAGCTATATTTCCAATTAAAATATAGTTGGGGATTCTTTACAATTATTAATTTACTAATTATGACAACATCCGAAAATCAATACGAAATTCAAAAAACCGAGCAGGAGTGGAAAGAAACCCTAACTCCAGAGCAGTTTAAAGTATTACGCAAACACGGTACAGAAAGAGCAGGAACAAGTTCTTTAGATAAAGTCTATGATGAGGGGACTTATCTCTGTGCTGGCTGTGGTCAACCTCTATTTAGTGCTGATACCAAATTTGATAGCGGTACAGGATGGCCTAGTTTTTATCAGCCACTAGAAGAGGCGATTGATACAAAAAGCGATCGCTCTTTATTTATGACTAGAACAGAAGTCCACTGTAGTCGTTGTGGTGGTCATTTGGGTCATGTATTTAATGATGGCCCTAAGCCTACTGGTTTACGTTACTGTATGAATGGTGTATCTCTAGAATTTGCTCCAGAAAAATAGTGGCATCATTGCGTTATCTAGTGATTTAAGATGGATTGGCGTAAAAAAACTCAAGGTATATCTTTGAACGTCAATTATTTCTTAAAGCTATTATCTATTCAGATTGGTTGGCAAGTTGCTTTAGTTGGCATTGCCAACCTTCCTCTTTTGGCTCAAGAGTCTAAAATTCCGACTAATACCGTTAGCGACAAGCTGGATATTCCCGCCAAGGTTCTCAAAGAAAGTCCGACTCTACAACGCTGGCTCATAAAAGTTCCTGATGTACTAAAGGATATTCGCCACGATCCGAGTTTTGATACTCGCTTTCGTTTAGGTTTTACTACTTTTCCTTCTAATAATGATGCAGGAGGAATTAATATTGGTATTGAAGATATATTTATTGGTCGTACTGGCTTAACCTTTAGTGCCGACTATCAATCAGCATTTAATGGCGATCGCAATGCTTTTGGTGCAGACTTAGATTATTTTTTATTCCCTTTAGGTAGCTATATTAATTTTGCGCCGCTGCTTGGCTATCGTTATGTGCAGAGCAACGACTTTAATACCGATGGTTTGCACATTGGTTTAAGGTTAATGCTGGCTCTTTCTCGCACTGGTGCAGGAGATATTTCTTTATCACAAAGCTTTATTTCTCCAGGAAGTGATACAGAAGTGGGTATAACTTCACTATCTGTTGGCTATGCCGTTACTTCCAAACTGCGCTTATCTACAGATTTAGAATGGCAAAACTCCATAGAAAACAACGATAATCGTGCTGGAATTAATTTGGAATGGCTATTTTAGAAGCTCAAACATTACAAGCTAGAAACCTGGTGAACAAATAATCTAAGCTATTGCTTAGTATTTAATACCTGCTGCTGATAAAGTTTGCTGCACCTCTTTTTGAATTGTATTCACTCTTTCTACCCAGGTAGGACTGGTAGCATAACCATTTTCATATAGTCTGGTAAGTGTAATCGGTTTATCGCCAGCTATAGCTTTGATACTTTCGGCAAAAATATTAAAGCACTCAGAAACATCAGGACAAGTTTCATAGTTAATCATCTGACCATTTTTTTCCAAGGTTATACAATCATCACTATCGCACCTTAGACCAAAGTGGTTTCCCTTGCCAATTACATATTCTCCGTTACCACTTTCTTGACGGGCGATCGCTAGAGTTAGATCGAGAGGAATACCATATTGTTTTTGAATTCTTTCTGCCTCTGGTAAGATACTATTTAAATAGTCACTATCAGTTTTTTTAGCTGACTGCTCGGCGATCGCCATAGGTGTAACAGCAATTAATATAGTAAAAATCGCTAACTGATTAAATAATTTTGAAATCAACTTCATTTCTATATATTTATTTTTATAATTTTGATTTGAGATCTAGTTTAGTGGAAATCGGACTCCCACACTCCTAAATAAATATTGTCATCTTTATCCCTTTCAATACTTCCTGATAAATCTCCCAGCCTAAACGAATAATCCTTTGCCTGACGTTGATATATTTTTTTTAAACCTTGGTTTACCGATGGCGTAATATTACCCTGAAGCAAACTGCTCAAAATTTCGCTGGTTGTTCCTAAACCTACAGCGGGTGAAATTGCCACTTCGGTTTGTCGCAATTTATTGGTATTGAGATCGAACAAATAACCCATGTCTATTAAGCCATTACCCCTACCTTTATAAATCCAGGCACTACTGTTTTGCCAGTATCCTTTTTGAATAGCGTTAGGTTCTCCCAAAACTTTTCTTAACTGCTTTTTTTGAGTTCCTGTAGCAAAAATAGGTACTTCAACTAAATCTTTTGATTGGCTATGAAGCATAGATGGCTTTTTACTGACTGCTTTAGTTGGATCGCTTAAAGTAGAGGGGAATGGTATCGATGGTTCAGGCAATTGAGGAATAAAAGTATTTTGGCTTGAATTCCAGTCATATAAAGCAATTATGCCTGCACCTAAAAAATACAAACTGCTGAGAATGTAAATGATGATTTTCCACCAACTAAAATCGTATTTGTTTGCTCGCTCGACGGCTACGGCTTTGGAAGTCGAAAATGAGCCTTCAGGCTTTGACGACGGTGTATCAAGGTTAAGGTATGAAATTTCGGAATTTTCTGGCTTGTCCTTGTCTAGAGATGGCTGAGATTTTATTTGCAGCAAAGCATCGAGCATTTCTTGAGCCGAACTATAGCGATCGCTTGAGTTTAAACTAATAGCACGGGCAAGAATTGCTGCTAACTCAGGATCTGTATGACTTATTTCTAAAGGCATTTCAAAGTTGCCATAATTTAAATCGATATGCAAATCCAAAGGATTTTTAGCCGTCAATAAATAAACTGCCGTCAATCCTAAGCTATATAAATCACTAGCAGGTACAGACTGTCCCAAAGCTTGTTCTGAGGGAATATAACCATAAACATTGTTAGAAGAGAATATTTGCCTATCTCCACAAAAATCAAAGGTCGTGACTATCTGCCTAATACTGCCAAAGTTGATCAACATTGGCAGATGATCGTTGTCACGTAAAATGATATTTTTAGGTTTAATGTTTTGGTGAATTACTTTTCTTTTGTGCAGATAGTTCAACACTTTTAAAAGTTTGACTAATATCTGTCTAACCTCTATAGCAGATAGCTTACCCTTGGTCTCAACTTGTTCTTTTAAAGTTATGCCTTCAATTAATTCTCGAACTAGATAATAGCCTAAAGAATCTTTTGAATAGGTATAAATTTGAGGAAGACAAGGATTACACAAGCTTAATTGTTTGAGATGGTTTGCCTCCTTTTGAAATTCCTCTTGTATCCATTGAGCAACCTGTGGTTTTTGGACAATCGGTTGAAGTATTTTAATTACACAACTACGTGGTGGATTTTGGTAAGTATCTAAAGCAAAAAAAACCTTACTAAAATTACTGGTACGTTCTATATGTAAAATGGAATAGCGATTATCTAGTAGAGTTTGAGCCTCTCGCATTGTAATCTAATTGATTAATTTATATAGTTATACTTTTTGTATATATAAAATCCGTATAAAGTTTAGATTTGATACAGTAATTATAAAGTTACAAAATAAACAGATTATTTTCATCTTTCTTTAGTCTAGTCAAATTTACTAATGAAATGACATTTGATAATATATCAGGTGACTTATTAACAAATTGAGCGAAATCGCCTTTAATAACCTTTTAATTGATTCTAAAACGATTGCCTCTGAAAAAAACGACAAATTTCTTGACGGTTTAGAAAGCTAACAAAAGTTCTAGAGATTTATAAGCGATCGCCATAAGATAATCCATATTAAAGATGCTGCCAAAAAATGCGATCGCCTATCAGCTTAGTCGTGCTAAATTTTTTGCCATTAAAGCCAAAGCAATATTGAAATAAACTATAGTTAACGCAAGGGCCACCAGGCAACTTTATCGCGAGTTGCCCCATAGACCACCTTCAATTCCTCTGGATTAACTACACTTAGTAAATCACCTTGAGAACCTTTTTGAGATTTAAGCAACCCAACTTTTGTCATTCCTTTTAAAACTTGTTCTACAGTGCGATTATTTAGTTGGCAAGCTTTGGCAATCACATCTACAGGCAAATCAAAAACAAATACTCCATTAGCTTGAGGTTGATTACCTAGCTCTCTCTCTTGATAAATCAAAGCTCTCAATAAAGCTGCCACCGCTTGAGGAGGATAGGTGCTGCAATTAAGCAAATGATATTGAAATTTTTCCTGCAATTCAAACATTAGCCCATAACGCTGACGAAATATTTCAGATTCTTGATGTATTGATTTAATAACCTCAATCGGAATTTTAACCACGTCTGCCGTTTTATAAGCCTCTACTAAACTAGGAAAACCACTGGAGAAATTACCATAGCTCAAAGCCAGATTTTGCATTCCAAAACAGCTATTGGCATAGGTTAGGGCGATAATACGATCTAAAGGAGTAGAGCGGATAACAATTGGTCCGCCTTGAATTACCGCATATAAATATTCTAAAGATGTATCAGGGCGAAATGCCGTATATACAGGGCGACTAGAGTATAATTTTTCGACAACAAGCTGTTGTGAAGCGATTTGTTCGGCTAGCCACGATCGATCTAAATCTTTAAACAAAAAATTTTTTTGCGTTAGATATTCAATCATCTCTAATTTTTCAGATTCTACAGTTGATTTGCTCATATTTAATTACTACACGCGTTAGTCAAATTAAGGATTATTTTGAGGCGATTAATTTAGAAATAAAGTAGGATGAGTATTTAATTGCATTTTAAAACGTTTAAGATTTATTCGTGATACACTAACTGAGAAAATAATATCTCTAGAGGATTGAGCATGGAGACGCGACAATTTTCTCGCCGTATTTCCGCCTATAGCACTCGTAAACAACTATTTTTGTTAGCATTAGTGGGTTTTATTACCTCCTGTGCAATTGCTCTATTTACTGCGGATTTTGCCTCTAATTTCGAGCTTTCTTGGCAAGGATGGGCAACAATTGCCGTCACTCTAGGTGTCTTTCTGCTTAATGCGATCGCAACTTTGCCTGCCGAAGTTATTTTTTTAGGTGGTACGGCAGTTTTATATGTTAGCGGTATCTTGACAGAGTCAGATGCTTTAGCTGGCTTTAGCAATCCAGGAATGATTACTGTAGCCGTACTTTATATTGTAGTTACAGGTTTATCGCAAACGGGAGGTTTAAACTGGATTTCTCAAAGAGTTTTAGGACTGCCTAAAGGACAAAATGCTGCTCTGTTGCGCTTGATGACTCCTGTAATGGGTATGAGTGCGTTTCTCAATAATACTCCCGTAGTGGCGATGTTTATTCCTGTGGTGAGTAATTGGTCAAAAAAACTGCGGATTAGTCCTTCTAAATTAATGATTCCCTTGAGTTATGCAGCCATATTTGGAGGCATTTGCACTTTGATTGGCACGAGTACCAATTTAGTAGTTAATGGCTTGTTAATATCGGCGACAGATTTACCTGGCTTGAAGTTGTTTGATTTAGCGGTAGTCGGATTACCCTGCGCGATCGCTGGGATGATTTATTTATTTTTTGCTCATCCTTGGGTCTTACCCGATCGTCAGCCTGTAATTAGTGAAACCGATGATGTACGCCAGTACACCGTAGAAATGGTGGTTTCTGATCATAGCCCCTTAGCTGGCAAGAGCATTGAAGATGCTGGCTTAAGGCACTTACCAGGGCTATATTTAGTTGAGATTATGCGCAATCAAATCGTTATCCCCGCAGTTAGCCCCAAAGAAATCTTGCGGGACGGCGATCGCCTGGCATTTATTGGCATGATTGATTCCATCGTCGATTTACATCGCCTCAGGGGACTGCAACCTGATACGGACGAAGTATTTAAGCTTGATACCCCGCGCTCAGAGCGTTGTTTAATTGAAGCAGTGGTGTCAAATACTTGTCCGCTAGTGGGTCGAACTATTCGCGAAGGTAAATTTAGAACTCAGTACAAGGCTGTAGTCTTAGCTGTAGCCCGTAACGGCGAACGTTTGCGAGGCAAAATAGGTAGTATACGTCTGCGACCTGGAGATACTTTATTGCTCGAAGCCAATGCCAATTTTTTAGCTCAACAGCGCATATCTAATGACTTTTATTTAGTTAACGGTATTCCTGATTCTGAGCCTCTGCGTCACGAAAAAGCGACTCTGGCGGTTGCTATTCTAGCGGTTATGGTTTTACTGACTGCTGTAGGCTTGATGAGTATGCTCAAGGCGGCAATCTTGGCTTCAGTAGCAATGATCTTAACGGGCTGTTGTTCTTCAATTAGAGCTTTAGGAAATATTGAATGGTCGGTATTACTAGTAATCGGTGCAGCTTTAAGCATCGGCAAAGCACTAGAGTCTACGGGGGCAGCAGGAGCGATCGCCTCTGGTCTTGTTACCTTTGCAGGAGACAATCCCTGGCTAGCTTTAGCGATAATTTATGCCGTTACCAACATTCTGACAGAAGCAATTACCAATAACGCAGCAGCAGCCTTGATTTTTCCTATTGCTCTTGCTTTGTCTGAGAGCTTAAACGTTAGCTTTTTGCCTTTTGCGATCGCTATTATGATCGCTGCCTCTGCTAGCTTTTCTACTCCTATTGGCTACCAAACCAATCTGATGGTATACGGCCCGGGAGGCTATAAGTTTACCGATTTTATGCGCGTTGGAATTCCTCTAAATATTTTATTTTGGCTGATTACAGTTAGTCTAACTCCTTTGTTTTACCCTTTTTGACACTCTGCATTAATTTTAACTTTCTTGTAATGGGGAACTATAAAATCTTGTCACCATTTTAGAGAATTTCGCGTTTCTAGAAAAAAACGCCAAAAATCTTGACTAGCGATCGCCAAACGTGATTTAATTGAAATTGAAGCTTTCATAATGGGAAGATTTGGAGTTAGATATTGAAGTCACCACACCCATTATGAAAATAATTTTACCATAAAGTGCGATCGCCAAAGAAACCTCAAATTAAGAAAAATTTGACGCTTGCTTGCTCAACAAGTAAACACGCTAATAGTTTTACTGTAGGGTGGGCAAAAAGTTAGAAGACAGAAGAGCATTTCAGACAAAAAGATTTGCCCACCAAATTAAAAACCAGACAATCAATAATTTGGGTTTGGTGGGCGTAATAATAAACATTATTACATTATTGTCTCCACGCCAAGTTAATTCAGTGCTTGAGTAACCAAATCAGAGCGTCCGACTTCAATTAAAGCGCGATCGCGTATTCGACAAGAATCACATAAACCGCAAGGGGTATCTCCACCTTGATAACACGACCAAGTATCGGCAATGGGAACATTCAAACTTAGGGCGCGACGGACGATATCTGTTTTAGAATCTTCCACCAAAGGAGCAATTAGCTGCGGGGCATGACCTTCAATTCCAGCTTTAGATGATAAATTGGCTAAGTGTTGATACGACTGCAAATATTCGGGGCGACAATCAGGGTAGCCAGAGTAATCCACTGCATTAATGCCCAGGTAAATTGCTTGAGCATTTTGAGCTTCGGCTAAAGAAAGAGCAATCGCAATAAAAACCGTGTTGCGCCCTGGTACATAGGTAGAGGGAATTACATCTGCTTGCAAACCAGCTTGAGGAATAGTCATCGAGTCATCAGTTAATGAAGATCCACCCCATTGAGACAAATTAACATCGACAATAAAGTGTTTCTGGATATTGAGGGCAGCGGCAATTTTTTTGGCAGACTTTAACTCTTTATGATGTTTTTGACCATAACGAAAAGAAAGAGCAATTAACTGATAACCTTTCTCAATTGCTATTGCAGCAGTGGTAGCCGAGTCTAAACCTCCAGAAAGTAAAACTACTGCTTTTTTCATAACCTACAACCTATAACCTAATTACCTATTATCTTTATACAACAAGAACAAAGGCTTTGAAAGGTTACTATGTAATCTAAAAGGCTAGTTCACATCAGGCAGATTAAATGTCTTTAATTCAGGGAGAAACTATAGTAGCGATCGCCACGGCAATTGTACCTCAGCAGGGCAGCGTCGGCATAGTTCGTTTATCAGGAGCAAAAGCTTTAGCGATCGCTAAAGCCCTATTCTTTGCACCAGGAAAACAAGATTGGTCAACTCATCGAATTATTTATGGCTATGTTCAGCATCCCTTAACTAATCAGACTATAGATGAAGCACTACTATTATTAATGCTTGCGCCTCGTTCTTTTACCCGTGAAGATGTAGTTGAATTTCACTGTCACGGAGGCATCATGGCAGTTCAAGCAGTTTTACAATTGTGTATTGCTCAAGGAGCAAGATTGGCACAGCCAGGTGAGTTTAGCTTAAGAGCTTTTCTCAACGGCAGAATCGATCTAACCCAGGCTGAAAGTATTGCCGAACTTGTTGCTGCCCAGTCAGTTGAAGCATCCCAATTAGCTTTAGCAGGAATACAGGGAAAATTAAGCAGTCCTATAGGCGAGTTGCGGGCTGCCTGTCTTGATATTTTGGCAGAGGTAGAAGCTCGCATCGATTTTGAAGATGATTTACCGCCATTAGATGAAGCGGAAACCAAACAACAAATACAGGCTGTTTTGACTCAGGTAGAGAATATATTAGCCACCGCCGAGCAAGGCGAATTACTGAGGAGTGGTTTAAAAGTTGCCATCGTTGGCTGTCCAAATGTTGGCAAATCTAGCTTGCTCAATGCCTGGAGTAAAAGCGATCGCGCCATAGTAACCGAGCTTCCTGGTACTACCCGCGACGTGATTGAATCTACTTTAGTTGTGGGAGGAATTCCTGTTCAGGTATTAGACACCGCAGGTATTAGAGATACTGCCGATACGGTAGAAAAAATTGGCGTAGAGCGATCGCGCACCGCAGCAGCCAAAGCAGACTTGATTTTGTTGACCATCGATGCAGCTAGAGGCTGGACAATAGAAGATCGGGCAATCTATCAGCAGGTAAAACACCGACCCCTTATTTTAGTAATTAATAAAACTGATTTAGCTATTCCTCAAGATGTCTATCCCCCAGAAATTAAGCAGATAGTTCATACCAGCGCAGCTAACTATAAGGGAATTGAAGACTTGGAAAAAGCTATTTTGTCTTTAGTTAATCAAGGAGCAACTGCTGCTAATGCTGAGATAGCCGTAAATCAAAGGCAGGCTGCTGCTTTGGTTCGAGCCAAAGCATCTTTAGAGCAGGTACAAGAGACTGTTGCCAACCAACTTCCCCTTGACTTCTGGACAATAGATCTAAGAGGCGCAATTCAGGCTTTAGGAGAAATTACAGGAGAAGAAGTTACCGAGTCTGTATTAGAGCGTATTTTTAGCCGTTTTTGTATTGGCAAATAACTCTTTGAGTTATGCTTTTAATCGGAGCGAGAAGTATAGCATTAACTATAAACGTGCTTGACATTTTGTAAATTACTACTTCTTACTTCTTAATTTTGCTTAGGTACTTATCTATAAACGATAAATGAACAACAGCCAAAAAAATACCGCCGAGTAAAGATACTAGGCGGTTCGTTACATAACTAATTCTACCTTTCAAGGTGTAGCTCGATCGCGAATAACTCTACATTCCAGAGCCAACACCACCATAAGAACCGTAGAAAAAGATACCGACAACGGTGATTGCGCCTATGCCAGCTACGGTGGCAACAATCCATATGGGAATTCTTCCATTTGCAAACATTCTTTTTAATTCTCCTCTTGTTATGAATATTGAAATAAGCTGTTCAGGTCACTTCTCTAGTTAAAGAAGTAACTAGAGAAGAGAATACCTAGAACAGCAATTAAAAGTAAACCCAAGTAAAGAGAAGTACGGTTTAGCTCTACTGGTTGTCTATTGGTATTTTGCTTTCTTTCCATGATTAACTCCTATCTTTGAATAAATTGCATAGAGGCGATCGCACCAAGAAAAAAAACAGTTGGTACGGCTAGAGTGTGAATTGCCAACCATCTAACGGTAAAGATGGGGTAAGAAACGGGTTGATTGGGGTTATTGCTGGTCATATTTTTTTACTTAATTTTTACTGATTAAATTCTTTGATTTGCTCTTTAGCATCATAGCGATCGCTAATCACAGGAATTTCAATTCGTTCTTGGGTAAAGTACTCATCAGGACGAGGAGTACCAAAAGCATCATAAGCCAGCCCAGTGCTAACAAAGAGCCATCCAGCTATAAACAGCATGGGAATTGTAACGCTGTGGATTACCCAGTAGCGAACGCTTGTAATAATATCGGAAAATGGACGTTCTCCAGTATCTCCAGCCATATTTTCTATTTCTCCTTATTAAAAGTTTTCAAGCCTTGTGAATATTAAAAGCCTTATTTACATAATACGAAACAAAGGTAACTGCCTACAACTTACCTAAAGTAATTAGGCAGCAGTACCAGCTTCAGGCACGTATTTCAGTAGTGTTCCTCGCTCACCCAAAACAAAGCCTTTTTGTGGTGAAATAAATACTACCTTATAAAAATTAGAGGGCGCGTCTTCTACATCACGGTCTTTTGACCAGGTTTGACCACCATCAGGACTTACTAATAGATTAGCACTTCCTCCCGCTACCCAAATCTCTTCGGGAGTACGATAACCAACATCCAAAAAGCCCCAGCTAGAGGAAAATTCAGGATAGATAGGTTCTCCCCATTCTTCATAGTTGTCTGATTTGCTAAACTGAACCTGACCGCCACGAGCCAGCAACCAGAGACTTTCATCATCGTTAAAGCCCATATTTTGCAGACGACGAGATGAGGTTCTCTGGTGCGGAGTCCATTCGGTTTGACCTGGTTCCCAAGTAGAGTAAAAATTACCCTTGGCAGAAACAGCTACATATTTACCATTGTTAGAGCGATGAATACTTCTGGCTACCCCTACTGAACCTTCTACTAAAGCCTTCCAGTTTTTACCACCGTCTTCGGTTTTATAGATTGCCCCTAGATTGGTTACCATCTCTGCGGTAGACTTATCTAAAGCAATGATATCAAGAGGTGCGCCAGGAAGTTTAGCACTAAGAGGAATACGCGACCAACTATCACCGCCATCTTCTGTGTGTAGCAAAATAGATGGTTGACCAGCAATCCAGCCTTCATCACCATCAAAACTGATGGCTTCTAGAGTTACCTTTTCTTCTCCTAATTCTAAAGATTGCTGCGACCAGGTTTCGCCACCGTCTTTGGTTTCAAACAAGCTGGATTGAGTTCCCACTAACCAACCGCGATCGCTATTACTAGTAAAAGCAATATCAGAAAAAATGGCTTCCGTTGGTAGAGTCATTGTTTTCCAAGGATTAGCGGTGGTTGAAGGCACTTGGCTACAGCTAATACAAAATATACAAACTGCAAATAATATAGCTACTTGCTTTAAGTTTTTAACGTAGGAAATGCGTTGTTTTATGGCATACATCCAACTACGTGCTTGAATCAATAAATTCATAAATGTTGTTGTGATTAATTGAGGCAGATAAGCAGCAAATTCGAGAGACAAGTTGACTAAAATGACTTTCTCTAAACCGCAGCCATGGAAATAAAATTGCTAGTGTAAGCCATATAAGCTCAGGAATAACAAAAAGCCTAAACCTAAAGCACCAAAAATTAAAAGATTTTTTTGGGCAGGAGTCAGACGATTAACTCCTAAGCCATAATTTAAATTCTCAGCAAAGCCAGATGGTGCGCCTTGAGCGCCAACATTAACAAATTGAGTTTTACGTACACCGCAGACAGGACAACGCCAGTCATTCGGTAGTTCTGTAAACAGAGTTCCTGCGGGAACATTCCCTTGATTATCCCCTTTGGATGGTACGTAAACATAACCACAAGAGCGACATTCATAGCTTGATGGGGCTTGTTCTGCCAGGGTTTTCTCTTGTGAGGAAGTCTGTTTGGCTAGATTTTCTTCTGGGTTTGATTGTTCTTTGGCTGGCTCATTCATTGCTTTATATTAAGCAAATATTAAAATATTATTCTTTTATGGATTATCGCACAAAAAAGTACCAGGGTTTTAAAGGAATGAGGGATGAGGAAAAAGAGCTATTTAAGACATTCAAATTGTCGAGCGGATCGAGCGATCGCCTTTTCTGGCTATTTTTCTTAGGAAAACAATTCAGAAATACTGTAAACCTGCCTTGAAAATAGACAATGAAAAGTAGTAATCTTGAATTAATGATTTATCAGTATACGAACCGAAATAATTACTGTATTTGATAGTTTTCAGGTCTTGATTATCTAAAAACATGAAAAATCGCCTTAAAACTTCGGTTGAAACTAACTGTTTGGCTACAGATTAAAAAAGGCAACACGATGTAAAAGGGCTGGAAATGTAACGTTTTTGCTATCAAAAGATGGTGCATTGGATGATTTGCCACCCAAATTTAAAAACAAATATATGCAGCACGTTATGATTGCTGCTAATATCATTCTTTCTAACATCGCTAATTCCTCTACAACCTATCCCTATATATATTAGTATGTCTTATTAAAATCAAATAATCTAGAAACAGATAAACAAATTAGCAATTCTAAATAAAAACTTTAAAATTACTTTACGAAAACAAAACAAATTTTATACATTGATTTGGAAGAGATATATCTTATCGAAAAAAATATAATCCTAAATATGAGTCAAAAGCTCCGCCGATTTTAGACGCAAGTAAAAAGTTTTTAGCTTTTTCCTGTGGTCAAGCTGAGAGCTTTTTGACCAGAAAAGCGATCGCCTAAGAAACATTTATTCTAATAACATTTACTTTGCCAATTCTGCTTCAATGGCTTGAACTAATTCAGAAGAAGTAGGAGTAACGCCACTACCAAATCTTGCCACCACCTCACCTTTTTTGTCGATCAAAAACTTTTCAAAGTTCCAGGCTACATCTCCTTGAGGTTCAACAGAATTAGTTAGAATTTGATATAAAGGATGTTGCTTAGAACCCTTGGCATGAACTTTATCAAACATATCGAAGCTGACACCGTATTTAGTTTCACAAAATTCGGCAATCTCTTCGTTTGAACCTGGTTCTTGAGAGCCAAAATCATTACAGGGAAAACCCAGAACTCGTAAACCTTTATCGCCATATTCTTGATTCAACTCTTCTAGTCCTTGGTATTGGGGAGTATAGCCACAGTAAGAAGCAACGTTAACAATTAACAAGACCATGCCTCTATAGTCGGCAAATTTTTCTTCATCACCATCGATGTTTTTTATAGCTATATCGGATATATTACTCATGTTCTGCTTTAGAATCAGATTTACTAAATATGACAGATCGTACTGTACCATCTCTTTTGGATACTCAGGTTATTAAAGTTGATGATTTATCTGTCAGAATTGCCGTTTCTGCCACTGAGTTTACTAACGATGCAGCTAATCAAGCTCAAAATTATTTGCGATCGCTGTTGGCACAACAAGAAACAGTAAGTATTATTCTAGCAACGGGTAACTCTCAGCTACAGTTTTTGAGTGAAATAGCTTCTCAAGATAAATTAGATTGGTCACGTATAACTCTGTTCCATCTAGATGAATATTTAGGCATTAGCGCAGATCATCCTGGAAGTTTTCGTTATTATTTGCACCATAAGCTAGAAAAGCGAGTTCAGCCTTTTATATTTCACTATATTCAAGGTGATGCACCAGAACCCTTAACCGAATGTCTGCGTTATGCTAATTTATTACAGCAGCAGGAAATTGACCTTTGCTTGTTAGGCATTGGCGACAATGGACACATTGCTTTTAATGAGCCTACCGTTGCCGATTTTAACGATATTTACATAGTAAAGCTAGCCCAGCTAGAAACTAAAACCCGTCAACAACAGGTTAATGGTGGTTGCTTTCCCAATTTAGATGCTGTACCTGGTTATGCCTATACTCTGACTATCCCGACAATTTGTGCAGCAAAGAAGATCTTTTGTTTAGCGGTGGGAAGTCATAAAGCAGGAGTAGTTGAGAAAACTTTAACTCGGGCGATCGCGCCTAATTTTCCTGCAACCATTTTACGCCAACAACCCCAGGCGACATTATTTTGTGATTTGGATTCGATTAGTTTGTTTAGATCACCATAAATTGTTGTAGATCCCATGTTTAAAATCTCCAATGTTAAGACAATTAAAACAACCAGAAATATGCCGATCCTAAGTTCTAGACTAAATATCAAGCAGCCACAATATTAACAATAATATGCCTACAGTAGTCGTCCGTGGAGTAAGTCATTATTATGAATGGGTTCGTCATCAGCAAGCTAACCCTAAGCCTGTAATGGTATTTGTTCACGGCTGGGGAGGTTCGGCAAGATATTGGCGTAGTACCGCCGAGGCTTTAGCAGACGATTTTGATTGTCTACTTTACGATCTGCGGGGTTTTGGTCGTTCTTCTTTGCCTCAAGAACCCGTAGGCTTAGGTTATGACATGGAAGACTATGCAGCAGATTTAGCAGCTTTATTAGATGCTTTAGGGCTTGAGCGGGTATATATCAATGCTCACTCCATGGGTGCTTCGATCGCTACTATGTTTCTCAATCGTTATGGCGATCGCGTCCAGGCAGCAATTCTTACCTGTAACGGTATTTTTGAATATGATGCCAAAGCCTTTGCTGCTTTTCATAAATTTGGTGGATACGTGGTTAAGTTTCGCTATAGCTGGTTTTTGAAATTTCCTTTTGCCGATCAAATGTTTATGGCGCGATTTCTCCATCGTCCAATCAACAAAAGCGATCGCCTGGCATTTTTAGAAGATTTTTTGTTAGCCGATTATGATGCAGCAGCAGGAACAATCTACACCTCTGTCAGCCAAAAGGCTGTAGAAATTATGCCTCAAGAATTTGCTCAAATCACCGTACCAACTCTCATGGTGTCTGGCGAAAAAGACATTATTATACCTGCGGTAATGGGTAAACAAGCAGCAGCCTTAAACGACAAAATTAAATATGTCGAACTACCTAAAACTTCTCACTTTCCCATGCTAGAAGATCCCGCAGCATATCTAGAAACCGTCAGAGAATTTTTACAGCCTCATAATTACTCTCTAACAACTAACAATTAATTATCAATAGGACTTACGCCAAAGAAAATTTTAATTAAAGAAGTGCAAACAAGTTAAGGAGTGAATTTCGCATGATATCTATAGGGACTGGTTGCTTTAGCCAAATTTTAAGCGCAGCTACTCCCTGTTGCACTAGCATTTCTAATCCATTTATGGTTGTTGCTCCTTGAGCTTGAGCTAGTTTAAGAAATTGAGTCGGGTTAGGGGTATAGATTAAATCATAGGCGATCGCACTTTTTTTGAGCCTCTGCATCAAGTCTGCATCAATAGGAGAAGCATCTGTCTGAGGAGACATTCCCACAGGAGTTGTATTGACCAGTAGATCCGCAGCAGGAATTAGGCTAGTGAGATTATCCCAGTTATGAATTTTGAGTAGGGAAGTAATATTGGGCGCGTGTGACCAACTTTGATAGAATAGAGCTAATTTATCGGGATTACGCCCAACAACATGAATTTCTTTACAGCCTAAATTAGCCAAACCAGCAATCACCGCTCTAGCTGCACCGCCATTACCTAAAATCACAGGAGTCATCTGCTGCCAATTTTGCGACATATTTTTCAGAGGAGCAACAAAGCCTTCTACATCTGTGTTTGTGCCTTTCCAACCAGAAGCAGTACGCCAAACAGTATTGACTGCACCAATATTAACTGCATCATCTGTAATTTCTTTTAGTAAAGGAATAATTGTTTGTTTATGGGGAATAGTAATGCTAAATCCCTTTAAGTTAACAGCTTCAAATCCAGCGATCGCCTTTTCTAAATCGATCTGTTTTACAGGAAAGGGTACATAAATATAATCTAAGCCTAAATGGGCGATCGCTGCATTGTGCATCACTGGAGATAAAGAATGTTCTACGGGGTTTCCTATTATTCCTAGAAGCTTTGTTTGTCCTGTAATTAGCTGCATTGCATTTCTATTTATATCAACGATAAATAAATATTTTTTCTTTACTAAATATTATCTATTACTAAGTAAAATTTTTCAAAATTATTGCCTTAAATTGATTCCAAAATTTAGCCATCATCTGTTTTACGAAATTCAATTAGTATGTTGAATAATTAATTTGAGTCGAATTATTAAATTAATTTAGATCACTCTTTAAACTGTTTGTGTCTGACAATTTTATAGATATTTATACTGATAAATATTATTGTAGTTTAATTAAAAGTATGTATAAATGCTTAAAAATTATCGACATTTGCTTTGTAGATGTAATTCCTTAGTGTTCCGATATAAGATAGCACATATACTTAAGTAATAACTAGATTGTTTTGTACTATATTCAATATTTTCGGTTACGCTTTTATACTTATCTTTTACACTTCTTAAAAAATTAATATTTAAAGCATTTTTTATAACTGCAAAATTACTTAAATTGGGCAATAAGCTTTATCTAAAAAATATAAAAAGAATAGAATAATTACCAGTTTCAATCTTGATACATACTCAATAATATTAAATAGATTACGTTTGCGTGGAGTATTTAAAATAATAAATCTTATGGCAATAGATCTAACTGGTAGTTTTTTTAATATTACTCAACAGAAAATAAGTAGAGGACAAGATATAAATCTTGATTTTTCTGTTGTTAATAATGGCGATGAAGATATTCAACCATTTGATTTTGATATTGTTATTTCTCAAGATGAGAATATTGATGAAAATGATCTAAAAATCGGTAACTATGAAATAAAAAATGGACTAGAAGCTGGTAAAGATTCAGGTCTTAAAAGTTTTCGCTACAAAACTCCTAGCGTTACAAGTCCATTTTGGCTAGACAAAGATAGTACTTATACAGTAGGTCTACGTCTCGATCCCAAAAACAAGTTCTCTGAGTCTGATAAAAGCAATAATAGTAACCAAGGCATAGGAGTCGATCTAGATACAGTTGGAGTCGTAGAGTTCAAAGATTCTGATTTAGTTGGGTTGCAAACCACGGTTGGCAAGCCAGAGGTTGCTGCTGGAAGTTATATAGACCTTAGTTTCTCTGTGGCAAATGTCAGTCCCGACCAAATAGCCAACCCATTTTCAGTTGATATTTATCTTTCTAAAGATGCAAAGGTATCCGAAGATGATGCCAAACTTGGCACTTACGATATTAGAGACATCGTAAATCCCAATAGCAATACAGGGGTTAAAAAATACAGTTATCAAGTTCCTCCAGAAGGTCATCCTTTTTGGAAAAGTGGTGATGGAAAATATAATGTTCTTTTAGATGTTGACTCCAAAGATGAAGTAAGCGAAACCAATGAAGTTAACAATAGCGGACAAAATGCAGGATTAGACTATACAAGCATAAGTGCTATTAATACTGGATTTGATGCTGTTCCTAGTTCAGCAGATTTGGCTGTAACTGGTTTTAAAGTACCAGATAATGTAGCTGCTGGAGATACCGTGACAGTAGAATACGAAATCACTAACCAAGGTGATTCTACTGCTGATGATTTTGGTACAGGTTTCTATTTATTTACAGAAGATTATTTAGCGAATAACGATAGTCTAAGTATTGAAGATGATCCTGGAGTATTCTTCCTGCAAGGAGATAAAGATTCGGCTCGAATGAGTCTTGAAGCTGGTAAAAGTGCCACTATGACCACTGATATAACTATCCCCCAAGAGTGGAAAGGCTTCACTGGCTCTGGAGATTATTATCTGGGTGCGGAGGCAGATGTTTATGATGATGTTGCCGAAAGTGATGAGGCTAATAATAGCCTGACTGGAGTAGATGTAGACTACCAGAAAGTCAGCATTGATAATGCTCCTGAAGGTACTGCCGATCTGCTAACTGGATCGACTTTTAAAGTTAGTGCCGATACTATCTCAACTGGATCGACTTTTGAAGTTATCTATGAGATTGAAAATAAAGGAAATGCTTCTGCTGATGACTTTGCAGCAGGTTTCTATGTCTTCACCAAGGATTATCTAACTAATCACGATGAGTTAAGTATTAAAGATGATCCTGGAGCATTCTTCCTACAGGGAGATAAAGATTCTGCTCGAATGAGTCTTGAAGCTAATGGCAGCACCACCATGACTACTAAGTTAACTTTGCCTGAAAACTGGGCTGGTTTTACTGCGGGTAGCGGTGAATATTATGTTGGTGTGGCAGCAGATCCTTACGGAGACGTGGCTGAAAGCGATGAAACGAACAATAGCCTCAACGGCTTAGATATGGACTACGCGAAAGTAAATATTAACGTAATCTAGTCAGCTAGATAAATCGTAAATCAGGATACGCAAACTTAAAAATAATACCCTTCTTTTTTTAATGGACTTAGGCTGACCCTCTAAGTCCTTTCTTTTGTTTTAAGAATTGTAGACTGGGATAAAGATCTATATTAACTTTGTATCCTGCTCACCGCTGATTGATTTATGTCTCATCCTCTTTATGTAGCTTTTGTTTGGCATCAACATCAACCCCTATACAAGTCCAGAGAAGCAGACTCAGATGCTTGGGGACAATATCGTTTACCCTGGGTGCGTCTTCATGGCACTAAAGATTATTTAGATTTAGTTTTGATGTTGGAGAAATATCCAAAACTGCACCAGACAGTAAATCTTGTGCCTTCACTGATCTTGCAGCTAGAAGACTATGCTGAAGGGGAAGCGATCGATCCTTATTTAGCATTAGCATTAACCCCAGAAGCAAACCTCAAACCGAAAGAAAAGCAATACATTATCAAGCACTTCTTTGATGGTTACTATCACACGTTAGTTGAACCCCATCCTCGCTATGCTCAACTCTATCACCAACGACAAGACAATGGTTTTGACTGGTGTTTAGCCAATTGGACTAATCAAGACTATAGTGATTTGTTGGCTTGGCATAATTTGGCTTGGATCGATCCTTTATTTTGGGATGATGCCGAAATTGCAGGCTGGTTAGAACAGGGTAAGAATTTTACCTTAAGCGATCGCCAGAGAATTTATTCTAAGCAACAGGAAATTATTAAGCGCATTATCCCTCAACATAAGAAAATGCAGGATGCTGGGCAGCTAGAGATTATGACTACCCCCTATACTCATCCGATCTTACCTTTACTGGCAGATACCAATGCGGGGCGAGTAGCTGTCCCCAATATGAGCTTACCCCAGAGTCGTTTCCAGTGGGAGGAAGATATTCCCCGTCATTTAAGTATTGCTTGGGAAATGTATTTAGACCGTTTTGAACAAGAACCTGCGGGTTTGTGGCCCTCTGAACAGTCTGTTAGCCCGACAATTTTGCCCTATATAACCCAACAAGGCTTTAAATGGATTTGTTCGGATGAGGCGGTTTTGGGCTGGAGTATGAAGCACTTCTTCCATCGTGACGAAGCAGGAAATGTCTATCAACCAGAATTACTCTATCGTCCTTATAAATTAGAAACCGAAAACGGCGACTTGGCAATTGTCTTCCGCGATCACCGTCTGTCGGATTTAATTGGCTTTACCTACAGCGGCATGAGTCCTCGTAATGCTGCTGCGGATTTGATCGGGCATTTAGAAGCGATCGCCCGTTCCCTTAAATCTCATCAGGATAACCCCGATGCTGCTTTAGAACAGCCTTGGCTGGTAACGATTGCCCTAGATGGAGAAAACTGTTGGGAATACTACCCTCGTGACGGAATGCCTTTTCTAGACGCTTTATACGCTAGACTGAGCCGTGGTGAAGATATTAAGCTAGTAACGGTTAAAGAGTTTATCGAACAGTTTCCCCCCACAGAAACGATTCCCGCTCAACAGTTACACAGTGGCTCTTGGGTAGACGGTAGCTTTACCACCTGGATTGGCGATCCTGTCAAAAATCGCGCTTGGGACTTATTAACTCAAGCCAGAGAAACTTTAGCCAGACATCCAGAAGCCACCGAAGAAACAAATCCCGAAGTTTGGGAAGCTTTATATGCAGCCGAAGGTTCAGACTGGTTTTGGTGGTTTGGCGAAGGACATTCTTCTAACCAAGATGAGATGTTCGATCAGCTATTCCGCGAACATATTTGCGCTATTTATCAAGCACTAGATGAGCCGATTCCTGAAAACATTTATCAAGCAGTGGATAAACATGAAGTAAAAGGCGATCGCCCTCCCCAAAGCTTTATTCATCCTATTATTAACGGTATTGGCGACGAACAAGATTGGGATCGTGCAGGCAGAATCGAAGTGGGTGGCGCAAGAGGCACAATGCACCGCAGCAGCGTCGTCCAGAGATTGTATTATGGTTTAGACCACCGTAATTTTTATTTGCGAATGGACTTTAAGGCAGGAGTCGAGCCTGGTAAAGATATTCCTGGGGAATTACATCTACTCTGGTATTACCCTGGAATGACCAATCATAATAGTCCTGCACCTATATCTGGGTTACCTAATGAAGCTCCGACAAATTATTCTTTCCACCATCATCTGGGCATCAACCTGATCAATGATTCAGTTTGGTTGGAAGAGGCTCATGGTGAATTGCAGTGGCAGATACGCGCCTGTCGTGCCGAAGCTGCTTTCGATCAGTGTCTAGAAATTGCTGTTCCTTGGGCAGACTTACATATTCAACCTGACTATACTCTAGAGATCTTAGCTATCTTTTGCGATCGCGGTGAATTCCGTAGTTTTGTTCCCGAAGACAAGTTTATTAAGCTACAAACACCTTAAGTTCAGTGAGCAGTTAGCAGTTACTACTGCTGGATTTTTGAACTGGAATCATTGATTAGCGCGATCGCTGTATTATCTAAAAGTAGTGTAGCGATCGCTTTATTCTGCCAATTAAGCTAGAAAATTTCTTCTAAATGAAGTTAAGAAAATCGGACTCTATTGTCAATGGACTTTCATTAAATCCACGATTAACAAAAACTTCTAGATCTTTAGCAGCTAGATTATGCAAAAATACGCTTTCACCTATTTCGACATATTCCTCTATACCTAAATGATAAAAAGCGATTTTGTTATCTTGCCAAAACCAGACTTCTGCAACTTTTAAAGACTGGTACTTTTTAAGATCTTCGATACTACCACTAGAAAATATTACTTCAATAGCCAGATCGGGAATGTTTTTTTGGGAATCAAAAGAAAAACTAACGTCTGGTTCTTTTCCAGCCAGAGGCTTGTTGATTAATCTGGTAGATCGCATAGGATAATAGGGCAAATTGATTTTCTTGCAGTAAGCAACTACTAAATAGTTGATTACCTCGGCTATGATTTCATGATTTTGACTGGGAGACACTAAAGTGATTACCCCATTAAAAAATGAGACGCGATAACCTAAATATTCTTGAGAATCAAATTTTTCATAATCAGCCCAACTCATTCCTGCTAAACTCAAAGTTTGGTCTTCTTGACTAAGACGTTCTGGATCGAACGGCAGTTTAGCATTTATCAACATAGCTTTACATCGTTACAGTTTAATCAAGCAGCAATGTCTGCTTTTGGTATATCAAAGCTGCCTTTTGATCGATCATACTATAAGAAAATTGCTGCCAAAAGTGTTTTGGAAAAACTATTTCTGGAGTTTTGTTACATTTTGTAGTCTTTGTTACCATTAGGTACAAAAATTAAAGCGTAAGCTATTTGATTTTGATGAATGCCAGAAAGAAAAAGAATTGGTATTTTAACTAGTGGTGGTGACTGTGCTGGTTTAAATGCGGTAATTCGAGCGGTAACTCGTTGTGCAGTTGATGTATATGGTTGGGAAGTATTGGGGATTTGTAAAGCAACTCATGGCTTGATGACTCGTCCCCCCGAAGCGATGCCCCTAGATGTAACCCAAGTTGATCGCTTGTTGACTATGGGTGGAACAATTTTGGGGACAACAAACAAAGGCGATCCTTTTGCTTTTCCCATGTCTGATGGCACAATAGGCGATCGCTCTTCAGAAATCATTGAGGGCTATAGAAAGCTAGATTTAGATGCCTTAATTGGCATTGGTGGAGACGGCAGCCTAGCTATTCTACGGAAGCTGGCACAGCAAGGAGGAATAAATTTAGTTGGTATTCCTAAAACCATTGATAATGATGTAGGTATTACAGAGCGATCAATTGGTTTTGATACAGCAGTTAACATTGCTACCGAAGCCCTAGATCGCTTACACTTTACTGCTGCTAGTCATAGCCGAGTTTTGATCCTCGAAGTGATGGGCAGAGACGCAGGACATATTGCTCTTAATGCAGGAATTGCTGGCGGGGCAAATATAATTATGATTCCTGAAATTTCCTATAAGCTTGAAAATATTTGTCGGCATATTAAGAAAAGACAAGCCAGAGGACAAGATTACTCTATTGCCGTAGTCTCGGAAGCTGTATGTACCGAAGCAGGGAATGTACTAGAGCAAGGGCATTTTGCTGATTGCCGTTTGGGGGGCATTGGTCAGTATTTAGCCGAACAAATTACGCAAAAAAGCGGTGCAGAAACTAGAGTTACCGTTTTGGGTCATACTCAACGAGGAGGTATTTCTTCGCCTCTAGATCGCATCTTAGCTTCGGCTTTTGGGGTAGCAGCAGTAGAGCTTATTGCTCAGGAAAAATACGATCGCATGGTTGCTTGGCAAGATCGTCAAGTTACCAGTATTCCTATCGCTGAGGCTATTAAAAATTACCGCGCTGTAGATCCAGAAGATACTTTGATTAAAACCGCAAGAGGTTTAGGTATTTGCTTAGGAGACTAAGTAAGGGATGAGGAATTAAGGCAAATTGAAACTGTTACCGCTCAAGGAGCCTTGGCAGGCGATCGCTGCCGATCTGTTCATAACATTTTTGAATAATTTATTTTTTACCAATCAAGCCAAAAATTTGAATCAACCAAGAGACTGCTTACCATTCGTCGTCATAATCTTCCATGTTTGGTCTACCTGCTTCTGGTAACTCTAATATTTCTTCAGACTCTAAAAATTCTTCCTGAGCATTATCCATTTTCACTAATTCACCTTCAAAACTTTGAGTCAGGCTATCTATTGCCTGCTGTAAATGATTGTCTGTATAATCACTGTTTAAATTTTGCTCAATAGGTAGAGGATTTGCAGCTATTGTTTCTTCCAATTTAGCTAGAGGAGATGAGGAAACAGAATCTTTCTTTTTAGCAGACTGTAAATCACTCGTTGATGAAGAAGGCGTTACTACAGCAATGTTTGCTTCGGGCTTGGGAAATTCTGACTTATGATTAGGAAAATTTTTAGCTATTGTTAAATTTGTTTCAGGCTGCGGTGCTATGGATTTGTTTTCTGAGGGAGAATTACCTAAATCTGGAGCGGGTTGAGATGTTTGAAGCGGCTTATTATCTTTTGGTGTAGCTGAATTTTGTGCGAGGCTATCTTTGGGAGTAGCAACTTCTAACTGAACTTTAACCTTACGTTGACAAACCTGAGCAAAAGCAGCTTCAATATTAGGAATTTTACCCTGATTAAGTTTTTGTAATTTTGCAGAACTAATGCCTACAATAGCACTTGAACCATCAAAGTCAACTAAATAACACTGCTGTTTTAAAAGTGCCTGAGTTGTAGGTGGTTGCAAACAAGCTACAACCTTGCTCCAGATTTCTTTATTTTTGGCAAAGTCATTGGTGACTAATTCAGGACTTGATGATTGCTGTGGTGTGGGTTCAACAACAGCAGGTAGTTGAGCGACAACCTTATTTACTCCAGGACTATAAGATGAAGAAGATGTAACTTCACTTGGCTCTATCTGTTTGCTTGTCTCTGTAGGTGCTATAGCTAAAGGTTTTGTTTCTGTAACTTCTGGCGACGCAGCGGTATTAGAGCTAGTGGTGTTTTTTTGAGCAGGTGTTGGCTGAGATTGAATACTCGGAAAATTAACTGGGACTTTAGCTGTATCAAGAGGCTGGCTAACAATTTGCTCGGCACTCGGCAATAGTCCTAGCAAAGTCACCTCTAGCCATAGACGAGGCTGGGTAGTATGCTTTAGCTGAGGTTCTGCTTCTTTTAAGTGCTGTTGTCCGCGCAAAATTACAGAGGTATTCCAATTTGTTGCTTCAGTACATAATTGTTGCCAGCAGGTTTCAGTAACTGCCACCATATCTGGACGCTGAGGGGCAGTTTTAGCAATTAGTAGGTTGAGATAAAAACCAGCCAGATTCTGTAAGACGATTATGGGTTCTCGTCCCCGATCTAAAAGACTACGACACTGCTGTAAAACTGCTAAAGAATCATTACCATTAATTACCTGAAGTAGTTTTAACAAATCTTGTTCGGGTACAGCCCCGACAAGATCCCATACCTTTGCCACAGAAATTTCTTCTGGTAACAGACTTAGCTGATCTAAAAGGCTTTCGGCATCTCGCAAGCCACCGTTGGCAATTTGGGCAATTAAAGCGATCGCCGATGATGCGATCGCAATATTTTCCTCGCCAGCAATATACTTTAAATGTCTAATCATCGCTGGCAAGGGAATACGGCGATAATCAAACCTCTGACAACGAGAAATGATTGTGGACAAAACTCGTTGAGGATCGGTAGTAGCTAAGATAAAAACTACCCTTGGGGGTGGTTCTTCTAAAGTCTTGAGCAAGGCATTGAATGCTGCTGTGCTGAGCATATGACAATTATGTACTAATAGATCATTTGCTACAAAATTATGATTGTCTTCTATATCAAGATCATAGACAGGTTCATGACCAGCGTGGCTTACAGATTTGACCTTCTCCAAATTTGTAGTCCATTGAGGGAATTGAGTATTGTTGTAAATCTGACAACCATTTTCGACTAGATTTTGCCCCCAATTTGACGTAGTAGTAGGTTTTTTGGGTAGATTTTCTTGTATAAGATTTTGATTTGGCAGGATATCCCATATTTGTAAGCCATTCAGCAATAATTTGGTTTTCTGCTTGAGAAAATCCCTCAGTGTGAAGAAAGACTGCGGGACTATCTTGTGGAGTAAGCTGAAGAGAACCGTCATCCATGTACCACCACGCAAGTCCTTCTGGAGTGATAAGTTGAAGCCATTCCCATGAGATAAATTTACCTTTATCATTTGGCTTAACAATTTCGCAAACTTCTTGTAGTTGAGGGTGGCAAGCTGTATAGCAAATGGTTGATTCTTTGCCATATCCTCGATTGATGATATTTTGTATCTGTGGACGCAATTGTTGTAAGCGATTTGCTTTATATTCCATCCATTTTTGCTGCTTTGATCCATGAGTCCAGCGCAATCGAGGAAATCTGCTATGTAAGTTTGGGTATTCGATGCTTCCATCCCCAAGTAAAGTTTCGTATATGAGTCCCAATTGCTCAGTTTGTAATTGCTGACAGGAATCGATAAAATCCCTGCCTCGCTTATCCCAGATTCCATGACCTTTTTTGTATGGATGTCTTTATTTATTTCCTTTGAATTGATGTCCCGTTGCAAATCAGCGTGTTCGCCCATCTGTCCCATATTTATAAATGCTTGTTTCACATCCACACTCGCAGGAGATAGTATCTTCATTCCTTCTTTGACGTTTCTTGCTTCGATCCATCCTATTTCTGTCCGAATGAGATGATTTTCTGTGCAGCGAATTTGTTTATCGCTAGTTTTGATAATTAGAGTTTTTTTACTCCCTTGTTCTAGCCAGCGTATTACTGTTTTATACTCCCATACTTTTGTGTTCTCGTTATAGCTAAGAACCATTTTTCCTTTCAGATTAGGATTATCAATTCGCATCAATCCTTCATTAGTTTGGATAAGTGAATCTCCTGTCAAACATTCATCGATCGCATAAATTTTATAGCGACACTGCACGGGAGCAAAGCGCGATCGCTCGATGATTTCGCGAATATTATCAACCCCTGTGTTACTAGCAGCATCAATTTCCAGCACGTCTAACGCCGAACCTTTGGCGATCGCTAAACAGGCTTCACACTCCCCACAGGGTTCAGGAGTTGGCTGATTGCTATTTAAACAATTTAAAGATTTCGCTAGAATTCTAGCACTAGAGGTTTTACCTGTTCCTCTAGGTCCTGTAAATAAATATGCTGGAGCAATTTTTTCCTGTTTCAAAGCATTACTGAGGGTCAAGGAAATCGTCTCTTGACCTACTAAATCTTTAAAAGTTTGTGGTCGGTACTTGTGATGAAGAGGTTCGTAAGGCATATTATATGTGGATTTTTTGGCTTTCCACTAGTTACTAGAAAATTATCTTTGTACAGTTGAGCAATATTTAGCTGGCTCAAAGCAATGCCGTTCTGTTAAAGAACTGTTAACTTTAAATGAAATTAGTTTGGCTTCATCGCAGGGTGATGTTAACTCTTGAAATCAGTATATTTGATCTAAGGTAATGAGTCATACGATCGGACAACTCCAACAAAACAATCAACAGCCAAACTCTAAGGCTTCGGAGACTAGCCAAGACTCGCCAAAGCCTGAAGATAAGACACCTATATCTTCTCTGGCGGATGCTGATTATGAATTTTTATTTAATCAACTATTAGAAGGAATTGCTCATGGCTGGCACGATCACAGAATTGTTAAATTTTTTAACCAATTAGGCGATCGCGGTAACCAAGAAGATTGGGTTATTTGGCTAGAGCGTTTACGAACTAGAGTATTGACTCTGCCAATCGAGTCTAAGCGTCAATTGGGAACAATGATGATTCGCCTTGGCGAACTGACTCAATCTGCCCCAGAAGTCAAGCAGATTGGCACGATCTCTAACCACATTGGCAGAGAATTATTGTTTGGCAATACAGAAGATGTTATTTGGGAATATGTTGGTTCTGATTTAACAAACGACGACTCTGAAGTAGAAACAGAGCAAGAACTATCTAACCGATTACCTACTGATTTTACGGCACTAGGTTTATCTATTCCTAGAGAATCAAATTCATCTGTAGAAGCAGACAATCTAACAGCAGATATTACAGAAAGTTTAGAAGAAAATTCTACCCCGACTGTTTCTGTTTATAATTTCTCAACTTCAGATGAAATACCTTTATCAAGGGACGAATTTGAATTAACTGAGTCTAGGGATTTATCTGAAGAACTAGATCCTCAAGAAGAAACAGAATCTATTACTGAGGCAAAATCAAATACATCTGAAAACAAATCTTTAGATTTAAGCTCAACAGACTCCAATTTATCATCAATTGTCGAACCTCAAAAAGAGGACGAGGCTGAAGCTATTGATATACAGCAGCTAATCAGCTTAATTCAAAAAGACAAAGAATTGGCACAGCAAATATCTCAAAAGCTAAATATTTCTCCTGTAAAGTTGGACAACTTAACGTTAGAGCAGTCCCAGACGATACAAACCAATGATTTGGATTCCACTAGTATAGATCTAATCGAAAGCTGGTTTAATTTGGGACTAAAGCAGGTTAGTGCAGGAGAATTCACCAAAGCGATCGCTTCCTGGGAAAAGGCTTTACAAATAAACCCCAATTTGTCAGAAGCTTGGCACAATCGTGGCAGTGCCTTAGGTCGTTTAGGCGACTATGAGTTGGCGGTAAAATCTTTTCAAAATGCTTTAACTATCGATCCTAATAATTATCAGGCTTGGAACGATCGCGCTCATGCTTTATATCAACTAGAAAATTGGACAGAAGCCATAATGAGCTGGAACAACGCTCTCAAGCTCATGCCAGCCAATCATTTGTTTTGGTACAATCGCGGTTGCGGATTAGAACAATTAGAATATTGGACAGAAGCAATTGTCAGCTATGAAAAATCTTTAGAAATCAAGCCCGATTTTCAACCAGCACGTTCAAGATATATTAACCTAGTAGCAGATAACTCTCGTTCAAATTAGCTAAGATGACGGTAATCAAGTTATGGGATACACTTTATTATCCGTAAGATGTACTTTCATCTTCAGAACTAATCATTAGATATTTTAAATCTAGCTAGCTATGACTGAATTATCAAACAGTACAATGGAAGAAACCAGAACATCAAGCGAGGAAAGAGTACCTCAATTAAGAGATTTAATTGACACCCTCAGAATCGCTGAAGAAATAGCTAGTAAAGGTTATCTCATCAGCAGTTCCGAGCTTGCCGACCTAATGGATATCAATGCCAGTGCTGTAACTAGCAGAGGCGATCATTGGTCATGGCGCAATTGGGTTGTATCTAGAGTCAGACGAGAAGGAAATCAAATTTTGTGGCAGTTAGAAAGGGTTGATTAAAAAAGATCATGACTTCATCCGTACCTAATAATGAACAGCTAACAGTTCGTCCTCTTCAATATCGTGACGTGGATGCAATTAATGCTTTGGTGAGCGAATGTGTTGCCAAAGAAACCTCCAAACGTCTTATAACTATCGATAGGGAACTAGAACAAGTAGGTTCTTGGTACGGACTAAAAAGGTTTTTGAGTCTTTTACCTCGTTCTTATTATCATGGTTGGCGAGTATATGTAGCTCAATATCTAGAAGAAGTTTTAGGTTTAATCCAGGTTGCTTCTCTCAACAGCACTCGTAGCACCTGGAGAGTAGAAAGAGTATTGCTCAATAGCAACTCGTCTGAAGTGGAGTTACTTAAAACCCAAAAAGAAATTGGTTCGCAGTTATTGCGTCACTGTCTGCAAAATATTTGGGAAGCAAGGACATGGATGCTAGAGGTAAACGTGAATGAAAAAAATCATTTAGCTCTTTATCGAGAAAATGGTTTTCAGCCTTTAGCTCAAATGACCTACTGGCAAATATCAGCCGAATTAATTACTCAATTGGCACAGCAAAATCCAGACTTACCCAATTTTCTGCCTATAAGTAATGCGGATGCACCATTACTTTATCAGCTAGATTGTGTTTCTATGCCACCTTTGCTACGGCAAGTTTTTGACCGCCACGCAGAAGATTTTAAAAGCAGCATAGTTCAAAGTGCAGTTAGTCAGATTCGACATTGGCTCAACGGCACCGATGTAGTTAGTGGGTATGTTTTTGAACCACAAAGAAAAGCAGCAATTGGCTATTTTCGACTAGAATCCTCTAAAGATGGTTCTCGTCCTCATCGAGCGCAGTTAACCGTCAACCCTGCCTATACCTGGCTGTATCCGAAGCTGACGGCGCAAATGGCGCAAATAGTTCAGAAATCTGTGGAGCGAAAACAGGGTTTGGCTCCTGAAAACCAATTTTATGCTCAACCGTTAGAAATAGTCTCTGCTGACTATCAACCAGAAAGAGAAGAATACTTTAATAAAATAGGCGCAATTTCTGTCGAGCATACTTTGTTGATGTCTCGTTCTGTGTGGCACAAAATCAAGGAAGCTAAGCCTTTAGAAGGGTTGCAGCTAGCGGATGTACTGCAAGGATTAAAACCTGCTCGCGCTCCTATTCCTTCTCGTATATCTTGGTTAAAGTCTATTTCTAGTTCTTATCAAAATATTGTGAGACAGAAAAACATTTTTTCTTCCAAGTCTGTCAAATTTAATTCTTCTGAAAATAAAAGTTCTGGAGAATCTTTTAAACCCCCCAGCAGTGGCTTGATTTAAGCTTGAATTATTTGCATATAGCCTCCAATGTTGTCAGCATCTCCCACAATAGATAAAAAAAAAGAAGGGCGTTGCTGAATCGGAGTATGACAGTCAATTAAAAGCTAAGAGCTACGAACAGTATCATTTTCAGTTTCATACTTTAAATCAGCAACGTCAGAACAAGAGTGACGGCACAGAAATTTGCGGGTAAGATCGCAACTGTGAATCCTATACCAGACAAAGACTGGAATTATACCGTTTCTATTTATGTTGGCTACAAATGACTGACTGGGGGACTAGGGGACTGGGAGAAAAATTTGTAGCTAAGGTTGTTGGAGGTAATTAAAATTGGCTAGACCTTGTGTACTGCTGACAACGGAGGGAACTTATCCTTTTGCTAAGGGGGGAGTCAGTACCTGGTGTCATGTTTTAACTCAACAGCTACCAGAAATAGATTTTAAGCTGCTGGCTGTTGTGGCTAACCCATATCAAAAACAACACTATGATTTATCTGCCAATGTTTTAGAAGTTTTAAAAATCCCTCTGTGGGGAACAGAAGATCCTGTTGAATATAGCTGGCGATCGCCTTTTTCTGAGGCACTTAAAAGCAAGAAAGCGGTAAGTACGAAGCTAATTCAAACTAAGTTCCTGACTTTTTTCGAATCTTTTCTTAGGACAGTATTACTTGCTGAAATTGAAGCAGAATCTTTTGGTTTGTTACTTTTAGCCCTTCATGAATACTTTCTGCGCTATGACTATCATCAAACCATGAACTCAGCTTTAGTATGGTCGTGCTTTAAGAATTTGGCATGGGATTATTGTCAGCAAGAAGCAGATTTAGCAGAGGTTACCCTGGCTGAATTAACTGAAGCCATGCGCTTACTGTATCGATTTTTAATTACTATCCACGTACCTGTCCCCAAAACCGACATTACCCATTCTTCAGCAGCAGCTTTTTGTGGACTCCCCTGCATCATTGCCAAACTGCAACGAGGAACTCCCTATTTACTCACCGAACACGGGATTAACATTCGCGAGCAATATTTAAATCTAAATCAAAGTATTCCTTCTTTATTTGTGCGTAAGTTTTTATATCGTCTGATGGGTGCAGTGGTTAAACTCAACTTTTACTTTGCCGATCTTGTGGCACCCGTCTGTGAATATAATGCTCGTTGGGAACGCTGGTGGGGTGTACCTTCTGAGAAGATAAAGGTTATTTATAACGGTGCAGATCCAGAGAAATTTCATCCTACCCCACCGATTACAAAAGCACGCCCTCAAGTAATGAATATGGGCTTGATCTTTCCGCTTAAAGGTCAACTAGACTTAATTCAAGCTGCGGTGACGGTGCGGGATAAGATCCCTGATGTAGAATTTCGCTTCTATGGCAAAGCTAGTGACGAAAATTATTTTGCCCAGTGTCAAAAACTTGTGCGGGAACACAACCTGGAGGAAACCATTAACTTTGCTGGTTTTACTAGTGAACCCTGGCGAGCATATAGCGAGGCGGATGTAGTCGTTTCTTCTAGTATTTCCGAAGGCTTTCCTTTCGCCATTATCGAGGCTATGCTTTCGGGGGCAACTATCGTCTCTACGGATGTAGGCGGAGTGCGAGAGGCGATCGCCGATACGGGCTTGATGGTGCGGGCTGGTCGCCCAGAACAAATGGCAGAAGCGGTCTTGAAACTATTGTTGCTATCTCCTGAAAAGCGATCGCAATACGGCAAACGGGCTTTGGATCGTTCCCTAAAATTATTTACGCAAAAAACATTTTTATCTGAACATTTGGATACTTATTACCAATTACTAAAAAACAGGTAATTATTTATTGCCTGTAAGGGCTAACGGCCGTTAGCCCCTACCTATATATGTCCCCTGAACAAAAACTTTTAGAATTAATCGCACAGGTAGAAACCGTTAGTCCTAGGCTAGTCGATCGTTGGCAAACAATGGCGATTGTTGAATCTTTGGGCTACACGGATCGCATTATTGAACAAGAGTTTGGCTTTGCCGATGTTTTAGAAATTGGGCAGTATATTTTTGAGCGTAATAATCCTCGTGTCCTAAAACCCAAAACTCCGCCAGCTTTTAGTGGTCAAGCCAGGATAACCAAGGAACTATATGCTTTTGTCGAACAATTTTCCCGTAGCTTTGTTTATGCTATTCCTCTAATTTCTCTTTTGGTCTTAGGCAATGTAGACTCTGGCAATACCTGGAAGTTTATCCCGCCTCAATTAGCTGCCTTGTTTACCTTAGCTACTTTAGCAAGTCTAATTACCAGTGGCGGATTTGTCCAGGCGATCGCTCGAAGAGGCGAATTTTATCTCGGTTTAGGCTTACCTCAACAGGCAAGAAAAGCCTGTCTGGCTCTTTTGGGCTTGGGAATGCTCACTAGCTTTATATTGGCTGTAATCAGCATCTGGTTCGGTTTCTATCGCGGTTTGTTTGCCGATGAATATCTGGTTTTAGGAACTAGCTATTATTTAGTCTTAAGTTTACTTTGGATATTGTTATCTATCCTTTCTTTACTCTCAATTTGGGGTACGCCCTTGACCTTGATTGGCTTAACCGCATTATTTTGGGGTATCAAGTTTCAGTTAGGCATGGGGGCATTAGAGGCGCAAATTATCGCCATCTTTTTGACTCTAATTCTTTTGGCGATCGCCGTTGCTATCTTATTCAAGAAACAACAGTTTGCCTATCCTACCGATGGAGAAGTTGAATTACCTAGCCTTAGTGCAAGCGTCTATTTACTCGCTCCTTTTTTCGGTTATGGAATTGTTTATTTTTGCTTTATTTTCGCAGATCGCCTGGTGGCAGGTTGGTCAGTAGATGCTGCTTCGGGACTAATTTTCGCCATAGATTCGGCATATCAACGAGCAATGGATTTGGCTTTACTTAATTTCCTCTTAGCTGTACCCCTGAGTGAATATTTGGCTTACAAGCTCATCAACTATTGGTATAAACAGGCAAAGGTAAGGACATTTGAAAACATGGCTGCTTTATCTCAAAAGTTACATCAAGGCTATTTACTTTTGATTGCCATTATTCTACTTTTCTTTGTTTTACTGGTTTACTTTACCGTTGGTATCCCTACTCCTAAGCCTTGGGCAACTGTTAATCCTGCTTTAACTCTGATGGGTTGCTTAGGATATTTTTTATTAGTATTGGGTTTATTAAATGCAGTGATTTTATTTAATCTCAATATTGCCTTTGCAGCTATCTCCGCGCTGTTTCCCAGTCTCATTGTTAATTTGGTCGTAGGCTATATTGCAGCCAAGGCGATCGCGCCAGAATGGGCAGTACTTGGTTTGGTCATAGGTTCAACTGTCTTTTTCTTGCTTTCTCGACGTAAGATTCTCCAGGCGATTGATAATCCTGATTATGCTTATTACCTCGGTGGGTATTGATAAGTAGCAAGTATCAAGTGAAATTTTTATTAAGGTGTAGGGTGGGCAAACTTTATTTTTCTCTTAATCAAGTATTTAAAAATAAATTATTGCCCACCTTAATTAATCATGATTGAATTACCATTTAGCAAAAACAAATCCAAATTAAGCCAGCTTTTAATTGCTATTATAATTATTTTTCTGGTTCTATCCTGTAATTCTCAAGCAGCAAAGAGTAACTCATTGAAAATTCTCTTACCGCTTTATATTTACCCTAACTGGTATGAGCCAGATAATTATGTCTGGTCAGATGTAGTTTCAGCAGCCAAGCAAGTATCAATTGTAGCAATTATCAATCCTAATAATGGTCCTGATGGTCAACCGCCTAACCAAGATTATGCCAGGGGTTTGAAAGATTTAAAACAGGCAAATATTACCATTTTGGGCTATGTCTATACTAAATATGGCGATCGCCCTTTGGCAGAAGTAAAAAGAGATATCGATCTTTACTATGCTCATTTTGGCGTTAAAGGAATTTTTCTCGATGAAAGTGCTAGTCATGTCCAGCAAATTGCTTATTATCAGCAGATTTATCACTATATAAAAGCCAAAGGCAATCAAAACCAAGTAGTAATTAATCCAGGTACACATACCGATCGCGCTTATCTGACTCGTCCCGCAGCAGATACAGCAGTTATCTTTGAAGACTTTTTTCAAGCTTGGATAGGATACAAACCACCAGCTTATGTAGACCAAATTAACAGTAAGCATTTTGCTAGCTTGATTCATTCTGTACCCGATGCTGCCACCATGAAAAGCTACATCGATCTGGCTGTAAAGCGTAACTTTGGCTATATTTACGTTACAGATGATAGCCCTACAGATAGTGATGGCGATCCTTGGAACAGCCTCCCCTCCTATTGGCAAGAAGAAGTTGATTATATTCAATCTCTGCCTTGAGCGAAATTTATCGCTACTATCCCTCAAAATCTACAAACAGCACTTTTGCTTCGGATAGCTTTTGATATTCAGATGCTTTAGATTCTATTTGCTGTAGTTGCCCTAACGCTCGACTACAGGGAAAACCATAAGCCTCTTTAACGCGATCGCTGGCAATGTTAAGGGCAATACGGGATTTTTCCACAAACTCTGTCAATTGGTATTCTTCTCCAGGAGTAAAGTATTGTTTTACCACCAAAGAAGGAGAATAACAGCTTTGCTGTGTACCGTCTGGCCATTGTATTTGAAAGTTGATTTCAGGCATGGTTTAAAAAAGTAAGAAGTAAAAAGTAAAAAGGTTAATGATTTTGTAACAGTTGTGAGTAATGTTTTAGGTGCATTTGTGCCGATTTTTGCCAGGAGTATTGAGAGGGGATATTTGCGCTGTTGCTAATTAGTTTTTGAGTTAGGTTTTTATTTAATATATCAAGCATGGCGATCGCCATATTTTTACTTGAATTGGGATCTACAAGTAAGGCTGATTCATCGTCCAAAAATTCGGTAAAAGGAGGAATATTAGAGGTAATTATGGGCAATCCTGAAGCGATCGCTTCTAATAATACTAATCCCCAGCCTTCTTTAACGGAAGGAAAGACAAAGGCATCAGCACAGCGATATAAAACTGAGATGTCTTTATCTGCCATCACTCCAGGTAGAATTAGAGACTCTCCAATCTTAATCTTATTTTGTTTTGCAAGGTTAAAAAACTGGAGGCGATAAGGTTCATAATCAAATAGAGTCTCTCCACCAGCGATAATTAGCTGTGCTTGAGAATGAGTTTTTAATATCTCAGTAAAAGCTTGTAATAGTTTCAAGGAATTTTTACGAGGTTCAATTCCTCCGATAGTTAAATAAACAGGATTGCCTTGAATATTTAATTGCTGTTTCAACTTAGCTTCTTCACCATTAACCTTGTTAGAAAATCTTTTGGTATCAACACCGTTAATAATTACTGGCGCGTCTATTTGATACTGTTGTTGTAATTGCTGCTGCCAATACTGAGACACACACAAACATAAATCTGGTTCTAAAATAGAGCGATCGTGGCACGCTTGTAAATATGGACTATTAAACTCATCAATATGGTGTACGGTACGAATAAAATAAGGAATCGTTCCTTCGTCTCGCATAACTTTCAAAGCATTAGCACTAATACAGTCTTGAGAGTGATAAATATCGTATTCCTCAGTTTCCTGAGTTAAATAATTAATAAACTCTTGTATTCTTTGTTTAATTAGTTCGTCTACTAAATCTAAATTCTGCTTTTCTGCCTTTCCCTGGGAATAGTCTTGTTCCCTATGCAACAACAATTGGCGATCTGCTGCTGGTTGAGTCGGAATTAACTTACTAAAACAATTCACAGAACGATGAAAGCCAATATTATCTTTATCCAAAGCATAGATGCAAACTTGGTGACCTTCTGCTTGCAGTGCTTCTCCTAATTCTAGAGTATGAATCACTCCGCCTCTAGGTTTCGTTGAGTAGGTAAATAAGGCAATTTTCATTACGGGACTCAGTTACAATTTTGTTTTTTCGTTGCGATCGCATTTACACTAAAACTAAACTTCCCTAAAAAGCAAATTTTCTAACCTGAAACTTATTCTAAATTTAAGCATGAAATCTTTAAATGGACCTCAAAGTTCGCCATTTGTGCAGTTAATGAACTGGATTTTTAGACCCCTTGATTTCTTAGAAGAATGCGCCAGAAAGTACGGAGATACATTTAATTTAAACTTAATGGGCTTGCCACCTTTTACCGTTGTCAGCGATCCTCAAGGAATTGAAGAAATCTTGAGCGTAGATGCTAAACAATTTGATGTGGGACGTACTAACAATTTAGCTGCCAGTTTGCTGGGAGATAACTCTTTAGTTCTGCTAGACGGTGTGCAGCATCGCCGACAGCGCAAGTTAATGATGCCTCCTTTTCATGGCGAAAAGGTCAAGTCTTACGCCGAAACTATTTGTCAGATCACTGAACAAGTAGCAAATCGATGGCAAGAAAAATCAACTTTTGTGGCTCAAAAAGCAATGCAGGATATTACTTTAGAAACAATTCTGCACGTTGTTTTTGGGTTAAGTGAAGGAGAACGTTATCAACAGATAAAACCCCCGCTAATTGAGTTGTTAGACCTAACAGGCTCGCCAATTAAAGCTAGCGTCATCTTTTTACCTTTCTTACAGCAGGATTTGGGCGAATGGAGTCCTTGGGGTAAGGTAGTAAGACGCAAGCGCAAAATTTACGAGTTATTACAAGCTGAAATCGATGAGAGACGAGCTAATTCAGAATTATTAGGTAACGACGTTCTCAGTTTATTGATGTCTGCCCGCGATGAACAGGGAGAAGGCTTAAGCAACATTGAGCTAAAGGATCAGATGATGACTCTGTTGGTAGCAGGACATGAAACTACTGCTACTGCTTTATCTTGGGCTTTGTATTGGGTTCATAAACTCCCAGAGGTCAAACAAAAATTACTAGCAGAATTGGATAGTTTGGATTCTGATGCCGATCCTTTGACAATTTCTCGCTTGCCCTATTTAACTGCTGTCTGCAATGAAACTCTAAGGATTTATCCAGTGGCATTTATTGCTTTTTTACGGTTTGCCAAATCGCCGATTAAAGTTATGGGGCATCAGTTTGACCCAGAAGAAATGCTTGCACCTGCTATTTACTTAACTCATCATCGGCAAGATTTATATCCTGAACCTAAGCAATTCAAGCCAGAACGGTTTTTAGAGCATCAACGTCTTGGTGAGCATTCGGGGTCTCACCGCTATTCAACCTATGAGTTTTTGCCTTTTGGTGGCGGTAATCGTCGTTGTATTGGCTATGCTTTAGCTTTACTGGAAATGAAATTAGTCCTAGCCAAGATCCTAACAGGATGGGATTTGAGCTTAACGAGCGATCGCCCTATTCTTCCTAAACGTCGCGGTGCTACAATTGCTCCTAATAATGGCGTTCCTTTAATCTTAAACGGCAAACGCAGTCAAGCCAAAAAAAATATGGCGATCGCCAAGCATACTTAAAAAGTTATCAGATCTTACTTCCAAAGTAAAATTGCAAGATTAGAACTTAAGCTACATTTGTAACTTTGAATACAGGAGAAATTTGTAACTTGCATCTCAATAGATGTATTAGCTTATTTGTTTCTCGTATTGTGTCTGATGATAATAATGACCTAATCAACCCGACTCGGCTGTTATTTGAGCTACAAAATATTAATTGCCTGAATCAAAGTTTGTCTGGCTGCATCGAACCAAAAGCGATCGCAACTAAGATAACAGAGGGTTTGGTAGATCGCTTTGACTGTTCTTTTGTGCGTCTTTGGCTAGTAGAAAGCGATCGCACTGCACTCACCTTGGTTGCCTCATCGGGATTGTATACTCGTCTAGATGGCGATTTTGCCAGAGTATCTATGGGTGCTTATAAAGTGGGAAAAATAGCCCAGAATTGTATTCCTTTTTTGAGTAACCAGCTAGCAGAAGAGTCTTGGGTAAAGGATCGCCAATGGGCAATTGATAACCAGATTTGTGGCTTTGCAGGTTTGCCTCTAGCTATTGCAGGTCAAACAATTGGAGTGCTAGTAGTTTTTAGTTATCAGCCAATGTCAGCCGAGTTTTTAGAAGCATTAAGAATACTCTGTAGTTCGGTAGCGGTAGCTTTAAACAATGCTCAACTATATCAGCAAGAATCTGAAGCACGATTACAGCATTATAATTCAGAATTATCAGCTAATACGCCTCTTTCTGAGCAAATAGCAAATATTTTAACTAACGTTCGTTTGATTCTAGTCGGGACGGAAAAACCCTTAAATATTTCTGGCAACTATATATTATTAAAAACCGCAGAGATTCTTAAAACAAACAACTGTAATTATTGTCGTCTTACTTACCAAAGCGATCGCCTCGATCTAGAATCAATGTTAGTCTTAAATTCAAATCTAAAAATAGAAGCTCTTTTTAAGGATCTTAGTTTTGTTATTAGTAATATAGGCGGTAAATTCAATACCGATGTTTTAGACAACAATATAATTAAAATTAAGTTGTCTCTCCCCGATCGACATAACCTAAAACAAAATATTTATCTTTCCTATAGAGAACAAGAAATAATTCAACTTTTAGCTGAGGGAATGCGCGATCGCGAAATTGCGAAGAAGTTGTTTATTAGCGATCGCACCGTTAAGTTTCACATCAATAATGCAGTAACCAAATTAAACGCAAAAACTCGCATTCAAGCCGTTCATCAAGCCTATTCACAAGGATTACTAAATTCTATTAGACAAAATCATTATTGACTTGCGATCGCAAAATCTTAATAGCATCGTCACTATGAATTATGTGGTCGTTATTTCCATATCTTTTCCTCGTACCCCATCCTTTTATAATGCTCCTGCTGCGGTTTTGTCTATGATGCTGCCACCGCTTAAGTGAGTAGTGATGTTGATGGCTTGCATTACTGGTTTACCCGATGCACCGTTAGGATAATCGATGACGCTAACTGCACAGTTACCCTGTTTAATGTTCCAAAAGTTATCTGGCTTTAAGCCAAGTAAATAGCAAAGAATTACTTTGTTGATGGCATCGTGAGCTACTACCAGAAGGGTTTTAGGTGTGTCTGTATTACTGTAATCAGCGGCAATTTTGTTCCAGGCTGCTACACCTCGATCCCAAACCTGCTGTAAGTTTTCGCCTTCTGGCATTTGTACTGTTTCAGGTTTATCTTTCCATCGTTGCAGCAAGTCAGGATACTCTGCCTTTATTTCTGTCTCTAACATCCCTTCCCATAAGCCATGACAAATTTCAATCAATCCAGAAGTTGTCTCTAGTCTGACATCTGGATGTTCTTCCAAGATGATCTCTGCGGTCTCTTTAGGACGCATCATCGGGCTTGAGATGGCAAAATCAATGGATACATTTTGTAAAAACGTGCCAGCTTTACGACTTTGCGATCGCCCGTTATCATTAAGGGGAATATCTCTAACGCCCTGAAAGCGGGATTCTTTGTTCCAATTAGTTTCTCCATGACGCACCAGTAACAAACGAGGTCCTTGGTGAAATGGACGAGTCGGGGGAATAGGAATACCCAGGTGGGATGTTTGATTGAGGGATTCTAGCTGTACAGGGTCGCCAAAACTCCCAGTAAAGTTAAGAATATTAATACAGCAATTAGACTGCTGAATCGAGTGATAGCGATCGCTCATGATGCCAATTGCACTCATGATTAGACAACGATTGATGCCGTTATGAGCCACAATCAAAATTGTTTTGCCAAAATGCTGGGCAATAGTTTCACGCCAGAAGTCTTGTGCCTGTTGATAGAGAGCTAGTACAGGGTAGTGTTCTGTACCATCTTCGAGAATCATCTTAAATTCTTGCGGATTTTCTTTCCACTGACGATAATCATCAGCAAATCTCGACATTACTTCGTCTTTTTTTAGTTTTTCCCACAAAGGTAAATCAATTTCCATCAATTTGTCTGTAGGCTCTAGATCGGGAAGATTGACCAAACCTGCATGGATCGTCTCTGCCGTCTGTTTTGCTCGCTGTAAGGGACTACAATAAAAGGCATCAATCTTTATGTCACTGAGAGCTTGTCCTACCTGTTGCGCGTCAGCAATCCCTTTGTCAGTTAAGACAGATTCATTACAACGACCCTGAATTATCTTCTGAGCGTTAAAGGTGCTTTTTCCATGACGAACGATAATTACACGAGTAGCCAATCTTTTAATCCTCCAAATTGATTCACCTCCGTTATTGTATCCACAAACCGACGAATCTCCTGGATCGTAAGTTTTTATTCATTAGTTGCCAAAAAAAGTCAGAAATCAGTTAGGGGCGAACGGTAAGGTAGCTTGGTCTTTGCAAGCGGAAATGCTGCTTCGTAAGCAGCTTATTCCACGCTTGCGGTGTTGGTTTCCAGCAAAGAGCGACTACCGCACCCTTTAGGGCTGTTCGCCCGTACAAAAGTCAGAAGTCAGAAAAAGGTATTGAGTTGTCAAAAGATTGATAAGTATTCTCGGAAAGGGGATAATGCCAAAGGCATATAAGAAAATAATGATTATTAATTTCCCTATCTAATGACACTTAAGCGAATAATTCTAGCTTTACTGACCATATTTGCGATCGCCATGATTGGCTTTTCTCTAAACAACAGTCTTTCCCAACCACAGATTCAAAGCCGTTTAGAGCTATATCAAACTAATTTAGTCCTCCAGGTAGCAGAATTTAAATCTAATCCCACAGATGAGTTCGATCTTAACAGTGCAGTCGATTCCTTAGTGGGCGAAGATCCTTACTCCTCAGCCAGCAAGCAGTATCAAAAAGTTCGCCAAGAATCAGCAGCTAGTCGTAAGACTTTTAGATCTAAGCTACAGCAGTTAGAAAAAACTAATATAGACAGCAATAACCCTGAAGCAAATGCTCAAAAAAGACAGCTAAAGCAGCAGATAAACGAATTAGATCGCTTTATTAATGAATTAGGTCTAAAACAAGGAATCTTAATGGCGGTACAGGGTAAGCCAGAAGAGGCAGTTACAATTTGGGAGCGGGAAATTAAGCAAATCGACAACCCTGAAGATAATTATGTGCAAACGGCAACGCTACTCAAGCAACTATGGCAAGGTAAATCTCCAGAATTAGATGCAAGCATGGCAACTATAGAAAACAATTTAGATAGTTGGTTTCGCTATCAGGCTTTGGCAAAATTGGATCGGGTTAACAATCTGACAGATGATTTAGCTGCGCTAGAAAACAAAGAAATACAAATTGCTACCAATTCAGTCATCAAGCTAGCCGTAATTAGTGGTATTCCTGTTTTTGGTGGCACAGGTGGAGTAATTTTATTGGTCTTCTTAATTGTGCAACGGTTGACCAAAAAAGAGACGGCGATTCTGGCTATAAACAATAACAACAGATGGGAAACTCCTTGGGATTGGGAAATAACCTGGCAGGTTTTAATTGTCGGCTTTTTCTTTATTAGTCAAGTTGTCTTACCTATTTTTGTACTGCCTTTATTATTAGGCATTTTTAAGCTTAACCCTGCCGTTTTCTCTCTCAGAATTAAGGCTTTATATGTTTTGGCGACTTATTTCTTGATGGCCGCAGGAGGTATTTCAGTACTTTATTTTTCAATTAAGTCTTTTCTTCCCTTACCTGAAGACTGGTTTAAATTTAAGCTGAAAAGTAACTGGTTTATTTGGGGGTTTGGAGGCTATTTAGCTGCTGTACCTTTAGTCTTATTGGTGTCTTTGATTAATCAGCAAATATGGCACGGACAAGGAGGAAGTAACCCATTGCTATTTTTAGCTTTGCAAGCACAAGATAAAGTAGCGTTAGCAGTATTTTTTAGTACAGCCTCGATCGCCGCACCGATTTTTGAAGAGATAATGTTTAGAGGTTTTTTGTTACCTTCTTTGACTCGCTATATGCCAGTGTGGAGTGCAATTGTTCTGAGTGGCTTTATTTTTGCGATCGCTCACTTGAGCTTATCAGAAGTTTTACCTTTAGCTACTTTAGGTATTGTCTTAGGAGTGGTCTACACGCGATCGCGTAATCTCTTAGCTCCAATGTTACTTCATAGCCTCTGGAATAGTGGCACGTTAATTAGTTTGTTTGTTTTGGGTAGTGGAGTTTAGTATCGCTATGCTTAGGTAACAAGTAATGAGTAATAATTTAAATATCGTTGGGTTTTTAAATTGAACCGTTGGCAGAACCTTAGAAACAAGGCTTACAATGAATCGTACGGATTACTAAAATTGTTATGACTATAAGTAGCGATCGCCCAAAGCTAATTAACTTTTATACTTCTCCCATCGGTAAAAAAATTATTACAGGCATTACAGGCTTGAGTTTGTCTTTGTTTGTCCTAGTTCACATGGCGGGAAATTTGACTTTGTTAGCTGGTAGTAAGGCGTATAATCAGCTAGCGCATTTTCTCGAAAGTTTGGGCATTCTACTATATGTCATTGAGTTTAGCTTATTAGGGTTGGCAATATTACACATATTAGTTGGAATTAAAATTAGATTAAATACTTTGCAAGCAAGACCAATTGGCTATAGCCAAATCAAAAGCGTAGGTGAGCCTAGCAAACAGTCTTTGAGTTCGCGCAGTATGCTTATTACTGGGGTTGTATTGCTAGGGTTTTTGGTACTGCATCTAGCAACTTTTAAGTTTGGGACATATTACACAACCATCATTAATGGGGTTGAGATGCGCAACCTGTCTCGTTTAGTAATTGAAAAATTCCGTAATCCAGCCTATGCCTTTGGTTATACAGGAGTGATGATTATGCTAGCTTTCCATCTGCGTCACGGTATTTGGAGTGCTTGGCAATCTATTGGGCTGCTTAACTCTAAAATAAGTCCTTTTGTATATGCGATCGCCCTTATCTTAGCTATTCTAATTGCGACTGGTTTTATAATCTTACCTTTATCTATTTATTTTAATTTTATCAATTGATAATCAACAGCTAGAGAGTTAGAGAGAATTAATAATTCTCTCTAACTTGAGACAAATATCCGCTTTAGCTAACAGCGTCTTTTGTCGAATCAATTGTTTTCTCTACAGCATTTTGTACTTTATCCACTCTTTCGGCGACCTCGGGAGGTTGTTCGTCAGTAACTTTATCCATAGCTTCTTTAGCCTTCATGCCATACTCGTCAGCCATTTTTTTGGATTTGTCTTCAGTACTCATAATTAGTATTTCCTGGAAATATTTTATATTTACTGTTTTAATCGTAAATAACTTTTATTTCTAGCTAATCTACCAAAAGCAATAATTTCTCAATGCTCAATGCTCACCCTCGACAATAACCTCAACGGGGGAAACCCCCGCAACGGTTTTGTCTCGCAATGTTCAATGTTTACCCAATGCTCGAACCTCGATAGCGCATTTTGCTTTTTAGCTCATTAAATTTGGCAAATTTAGGAATATCACCCTCATGTCCCATGACAATAACTGTATCTCCTGTTCTTAGCATAACGCTGCGATCGGGATTTTTAATTACGGTTTTATCCTCGCGACGGATAGCAACAATAATAAAAGTTCCCTTACCTTGTACTTCAAGTTGACCAACACTTTTATTTGCTAAAGGCGAACTTTTGTTAATCACTAATTCATCAATCTGCACATTGATTTGACCCAATAGTTCATCAAGATAATGGCGATCGCTTTTACTTTTGAGAAAATCTGTAGCAGTGGGACGGGTAATTAAATTTGCCATCCGCATCCCGCCAATAATAGCAGGTAAAACCACCCGATCTGCCCCTGCTAACTTCAATTTCTTTTCTGTGGTGGGTAACTCTCCTCGTGCGAGGATAATTAAACGTTGGTTCAAGCCACGGGCTGTTAAAGTAATAAATACGTTAGCAGCATCATCTGGTAAGACTGTAGCTAAAACTCTGGCTTTTTCGATGCCGACGGATATCAGCAAGTTTTCGTCTGTAGCATTTCCCATTGTAGCTAAGTAGCCCATTCGTTCTGCTTTAGCAACGCGATCGCTTTCTCGGTCGAGGATAACAAACTTCTGGTGATCCTTAAGAAGTTGTTGAGCCATTATTTGCCCCATGCGCCCAAAACCACAGATAATAGCGTGATTTTCTAAGCTTTTTATATGTTTATCCAGACGATGAGTATCTAACGCCTTATGAATTTCTCCTTCTGCAACCATCTGTATAAAACCCCCTACGATATATACTGCCGATGTTGTTCCCGCCAAAATTACCATCATGGTAAAAATCTTTTCTGGTGGAGTTGTTAAAGGATGCACTTCCCCATAACCAACACCAAAAATGGTAATTACTACCATGTAAATGGAGTCTAATAACGACCAACCAAATAAGACATAACCAATTACTGCAATGATTAAAGTGAGAACAAAAATAATTGTTCCCGTAAAAACGCGCTTAAATGACTCCTGCATACTCTACTTGCTGTCTTGAGAAGTCTTGACTACATGGGAAATAGAACAAGAACGGACTGCTATTCATCTAATCTCAGTATTAGACTTATGTTTTGTATTAAAAACTACCAACATAGCCAAAATTGGAAGTTAACTTTAGCTAAGTTAGTTAAGCCTGAGTAAAAATCAGAATTTACAATAAAAATAAATTTATAGCGAAAATTAAGAGGTTAGCAATGAATAACTTTAATTTAACCGATGACTTATCCTGGACACTTCAAGCACAGACAAAACTAAAAATGATTCCCTTTTTTGCTCGTCCCCAAGCACGCCAAAAAATTGAAGCGCTCGCACGAGCAGCAGAATTAGAAGAAGTTACTGCCGAGATTGTAGAACAAGCTAGAGTCGAGTTTGGACAATAGCTTTTGATTTTTCCTCATCCTTTATCTTTCATCTCTTAACCCTTCAAAACTTGTTCTTAAATGCCGATCGCGTCACAATAAAGAGAAGTATATATACTCATATATTATTTTCTTGGACAATCCTTTAAGAATGTTAGTCAAAAAGCAACCAGAAATTAGTTCGGCAGATTCAGCAGATTTAAACTGCGATTTAGCAATTGTCGGTGGTGGCATTGTCGGTGCAACTTTAGCAGCAGCCTTAAAAGATTCTGGCTTGAGGATAATTATTATTGAAGCTCGACCATTAGAGCTGGCAGCAGCAAAAACCCAAGCTTATGCTTTTTCTCCCTTATCTAGTCGTATTTATCAGGGCATTGGTATTTGGGACAAAATAGTGCCTTACATTGGCAAATACAGCAATATCAGCCTATCTGATGGGAATTATCCTCAACAGGTAAGGTTCGGCGCGCAAGATTTTCCAGGAGAGTATTTAGGCTACGTAGCTCAACACAACATAGTTTTAACCGCCCTCCAAAAGCACCTTGCAGATTGCCCTAACCTTACCTGGCTTTGTCCTGGAGAAGTAACAAACGTCGTAACGGAGAAAACTTTTTCGCTTATAGAGGTCAAAGTAAACCAGTCAAAACGTTTAATCAAAACTAAACTAGTAGTAGGAGCAGATGGAGCGCGATCGCACATTCGCAGTTTAGCAGCAATTAAAGCCCGTGGCTGGAAGTACTGGCAATCCTGCGTGGCGTTTACAATTAAGCATACTGCCTTAGAAAATAATACTGCCTTTGAACGTTTTTGGCCCAGTGGCCCAATGGGAGTATTGCCCTTACCAGGAAATCGCTGTCAAATTGTCTGGACACATCCTCATGCAGAAGCAAAGGCTTTGGCAGAATTGAACGAAACTGATTTTTTAGCGAAACTACAAACCTATACAGGAGGGGTTTTAGGAGATTTGGAGCTAGTAAGCGATCGCCTTGTTTTTCCTGTACAGTTAATGCAGTGCGATCGCTATATTCGTTCTCGCCTTGCTTTAGTGGGAGATGCTGCTCACTGTTGTCATCCCGTTGGTGGACAGGGCTTAAACTTAGGTATTCGCGACGCTGCTAGTTTAGCTGAGGTATTGCAGACTGCTCATCAGCAAGGACAAGACATTGGCGATCTCAAAGTTTTGCAACGCTATGAAGGCTGGCGGAAAATAGAAAATCTAGCTATCCTGGGCTTTACAGATTTATTAGACCGAATGTTTTCTAACGATTGGCTGCCTATGGTGGTATTTCGTCGTTTAGGATTATGGTTAATCAGCTATTTAAAGCCACTAAAAATTTTTGCTTTAAAACTCATGACAGGTTTACTAGGCAAAACACCAAAACTAGCTCAACGCTAACAGGCTTTGAAGAATGGGGGACGCGGGCTTCCTTCTTGCTAAAAAGGTGTTTTATTTTGATATTTTGAGGATTAATTATTTTTCATTCTTTTCAAAATACTTTATCCTAGCTACATTGATCGATGAATTAACCTATGCCTTCTGGTAACACCCACGATCGAATTACTCTTTGGACTCTTCCTTGGATAGTTGGAATTACCTACGGTTTAACCCGTAGCAGTGAATTGACCCTAATTCTTTCTGGAGGATATTTGTTTAGCGGTCTGATGTTTGGCCCCGATTTAGATATTCGCTCTATACAATACAAACGCTGGGGCTTTTTGAAAGGGATCTGGATACCTTACCGTATGTTTTTCCGCCACCGCTCTTTATTTTCTCATGGTCCGATAATTGGTACTTGTGTTCGAGTTTTGTATCTATTTGTTGTTATCGCTTGGCTAGCTATTTTTCTGGTGGGAATTGCTCAGTTGTTTTGGGGTTTTCCCTGGAATTGGCATAAATTTGCGCTGGACAAGTCACATTTACTAACTCACAAATATTTGAAGGAAACTATGGCTCTACTTCTCGGCTTAGAATTGGGTGCTATGAGCCATAGCATCAGCGATTTAATTAGTTCGCGTCACAAAAGACGTTTGCAGAAAAAGCAGGCAAAAACAGTTAAAATTACCCAGGTCAAGCGATAGCTTTTAATTCATTGCCTGGATGATGCTGAGGGCAAACAAAGTCCAACCGCATAAAGAGCCGAGCGCGAACATTAGCGATCGCCCGATTGGAATATTGAGAATGTAAAATACAGAATAAAGTAAACGGGCTACCAAAAAAGCGATCGCCGCCATTTTTGCCCAATCTGATTCTACTCCCGTAGCGTAAGCCATCAAAGCAGCCAAGCCATAAATAGTTAAAGCCTCAAAGCTATTTTGATGCGCCCAGGTTGCTCTTTGAGCAAAGGCAGGTAGTTTATCAAACATCGCACGAGGTGCAGACTGGTCATATCCTGAGCGTAAACGTCCCCAAGCCACAACCAAAAATGGTGCATAGACCAAAATCACTGCTCCAACTATAGAATAAAGCAGAATTACATCAACAGATAAATCCATAAGTTTATTTAAGCTATCTAATCAAAATAAAATAGGGTAACTATTTTACGTTGTTCTTCTGCTTCTTGACAGGTCTTTAAAAGAGTACCGCTATCGTGGAAAGCAAAGCAAATTAATTGATCGCTGCGGGCAATAATTTCACTATTGCACATAGCACTCGCCTCACCTAAAGATAAATGATCGTTACTGGAGTTTTCGATTAGGTGAATAACTTTTTCTAATTGCTTTTTTGATTCTCTAGGCTGACGGGATAAACTCTGGGGAAGAATTACCGTAAGTGAGTTAGCATCGGCGCGCATTGCACCTTTAATAGCTGCTGAGTTTGTCCCAATTGCTCCTGAAGTTACTAGGCGATTACCTGCTAACACTAGAGCATAGCTCATCATTTCGATTAGCTGTTGGTGCATCAGAGGTACATGACGAGAACCTAGTAAAGCGATTCGTTTAGAATCAATCTGCTGAATAGCAGCTAACTCCTGGGTCAATGTATCGAGGCTAGGATCGCTAATAGTTACGGTGTCTAATGGTTGTTGGCTCAATGAACGAATTTTTCACAACTTAATTTTACCGAACGTAATTGTAACAAAATATTGTCGGGCAAAGGAGGCAGCTTGTGCAAAACTTTACGCTTAGGCAATTAAATCACTGACGTTACGCAGTATGACAAGCAATCAGCTTCCAATGAGAAATGAAAATAGAATAACCTACCTACCCTTTAAGCTTGTATCTTAAAAAAAGCGATCGCCTGAATCTAAGAATTAGACTTAACATTCAAGACAATTGCTTTTGCCAATCCTCACCGCTCAATTAGCGCGTAACATTAGTTTAGTTAAGTTAAATAAATATGACTACATCAACTATTTCTGTCGGGGTAATTTTAGGAACTCGTCCCGAAGCTATCAAACTAGCACCAGTTATCAAACAGCTTAATTCTGTTGTTCAAATTAAGACTCATCTTATTCTTACGGGACAACATAGAGAAATGGTAGATCGAGTCATGGAGTTATTTGACTTGAGTGCAGACCACGATTTAGCAATCATGAAGCCAAAACAAACATTAACTAGTATTACTTGTGACAGTCTGCTGGGATTAGAAAAAATTTTTGCGACAGTCCAACCTAAACTAATCTTTGTACAGGGAGATACAACTACTGCTTTTTCGGCTGCTTTGGCAGCATTCTACCATCAGATTCCTGTAGGTCATGTTGAGGCTGGTTTGCGGACTGATGATCTGTATAATCCATATCCAGAAGAAGCTAATCGTCGTTTAATCTCACAAATTGCTCAATTTCACTTTGCGCCAACTGAATTAGCAGTCAAAAATTTACAAAAATCTGGGGTGACAGGAGAAATTCACCATACAGGAAACACCGTAATAGATACTCTTTTGACTGTGGCAAATAATAAACCTGAATGTCGAATACCCAACTTAGACTGGTCTAAATATCGAGTTTTACTAGCAACGGTACACCGTCGAGAAAATTGGGGCAAACCTTTACAAGACATTTTGCAGGGATTTAACGCTATCTTAGATCGTTTTCCCGATACAGCATTACTTCTACCTTTGCATCGTAATCCTACCGTGCGAGAGCCAATTAAAGCTGCATTAGGCGATCGCCCTAGAGTATTTTTGACCGAACCTTTAGACTATACAGAATTAGTGGGAGCAATTTCTGGCTGTTATATGCTACTGACAGATTCAGGAGGACTACAAGAAGAAGCTCCAAGTTTAGGCAAGCCTGTATTAGTTTTACGAGAAACTACAGAAAGACCAGAAGCTGTTGAAGCTGGTACTGCAAAGCTAATTGGTACAGATCCCCAAGCAATTTTAGATTACACTACCGAACTGCTAGAAAACCAAGCTATTTATCAACAAATGGCAACAGCGATTAATCCTTTCGGTGATGGTCAGGCTTCAGCGAGAATTGTTAAAATTGCCCAAGATTATCTATTAAAGAACATTTAAAAAGTCAAGCATCATTGCTTTGGTTTGTCCTCAATTTTAAACAGTTACTCCTCTTGGTTTATCAATTAGAGTAATATCTTTGTGTAGTTCATCTCTGTCTTGGCGTTTGACTCAATTAACTTTTCTAAATCGGTCGTTATAGATTTAAGCAAAGTTGGCTGATAGAGTTTGAACATTTATACTTACCTGAGAATTTCAAAGTCTTGATATTTTTCTTCAAGCTCATCAATAGCTTTTATCTTCAGATCATTTACTACAGCAGCAGGAGAACCAGATCTAGCCCATTCAATTAGTGTATCCACTTGTTTTGTTTCTCCGACGGTAACAATTTCTACATTGCCATTTTTCAAATTTCGCACATATCCCCGAACGCCTAATTGCTCTGCTTTTTTGCGAGTGTAATACCTAAATCCTACACCCTGCACTTTTCCTGAGACTATTATTTTTACTTGCTTCATAGTTAAAATAACTTTTCAATATATTGCAAAATGTTGGGAATATCGCTTTCAAAACTGTAATTAACAGCAAAATAAATTACAAAAAACATTTTGTGTTTAGATTCGTATTCAATTCTTGACCAAAAGTTTTCTTTTCTAATTATTAAGCTTTACTTTAGTCAGCTTGTTTAAAACAAAATCTAACTTCGATTCCAAATAGTTACTCCTCCTGGTTCATTGATTAAAGTAGTACCTTGTACCTGTAATTCGTTTCTCAGGCGATTGCGGAGCTAGCCGTAGGCATCGCTTTTTGAATGATGTTTATTAGCTTGAGCATCATTACGCTACTGCATCATTATTCAACTAACTAACTTGAAAATCATCGTGATGATCACACTTAACAGAATCAAAATAAAGCTCAATAATCCACCAAATAACCATTTAATCCATGTAGTATCAACTTTGATTTCAGCAAGTTCAATTCTAATATCGCTAATTTTTTCATCTTGCTTATCAAAGCGAGCATTAATCTTTTCATCTTGTTTATCAAAGCGATCGCCGATCTGCTTTTTAATTTCTTCTAGTTCTAATTGTTGTTCAGTGGTCATCAAATTAATAAGTGAGTGTAATTAAAATTTAACCTCGATTCCAAATAGTAATGCCTCCTGGTTTATCAATTAGAGTAATACCTTGTGCCTGTAGTTCGTCTCTAAGGCGATCGCTTTGGCCATAGTTTTTATTAGCTCTAGCATCATTACGCTGCTGCACCAAAGCATCTATCTCTCCATCACTTAAGCCTTGGTTACTATTGTCATCAACATCTTCAATCTGCACTGCAAAACCCAAGATTCCTGCAAGCTCAATTAAAGTATGCCATTGTGCAGCCAACTCTTCTGTTGTTGTTTTGGTTGTTCCTTGATGGACTAGAATATTACCTTCTTTACTTAGATTCTTAGCAATTTCAAATAAAATCGCTAAACCACCGGCAAAGTTAAAATCATCGTCAACCGCTTCTTTAAATCGCTTAACTAATTCTTGGTTGCGAATAGCGCGATCGCTAGAGGCTGAAAAAGCTAATTTTTTGCCATATTGATAACCAAACAGCAATCCTTCTTTCAAAGTCTCCCAGCTATTAGTAGCTGTAGCTAAGGCTGATTCAGTAAAGTCTACAGGCTTACGATATTGAGTCTGCAAAATAAACAAACGTACTGCCATTGGCTCATATTTATCTAACAACTCGCGGATAGTAATAAAGTTACCTAAAGACTTAGACATCTTTTTCCCTTCCACAATGATCATGCCGTTGTGCAGCCAATAGTTAGCCAGGGGTTTACCCGTTACTGCTTCAGATTGAGCAATTTCGTTTTCATGATGGGGAAAAATCAAGTCTCCACCGCCGACATGAAGATCGATGGTTTCTCCTAGTCTTTCTCTGACCATTGCCGAACACTCAATATGCCAGCCAGGACGACCATTTCCCCAAGGAGATTCCCAAGCAGGTTCACCTTCTTTGGCAGCTTTCCAAAGGGCGAAATCGAAGGCATACTGCTTCTTACGCCAGTCACCTGGGTCGAGAACATCGTCCGCAGTGCTGGCGCGCTTCTTACTAGCTTCGGGATCTTCAACTCTAACTCTGCCACTAGCACCAGCCTGCATATCTTCTAACTTTCTGCCTGATAGCTTGCCGTATTCAGGAAACTTTTGTACAGAATAATAAACATCTCCCTCGGCAGGATAGGCAAAACCTTTTTGTTCTAATTCATAAACTAAACGCTTAATGCCATCTAAGGTATGGGTAGCGCGGGGATAGGCATCGGCTTTGCCAACTCCTAACTGTTCCATGTCTTCAAAGTATGCCTCAATATACTTTTCGGAAACTGCCTCCATTGAAGTTCCTTCTTGTCTGGCGCGCTTGAGGATTTTATCGTCAATGTCAGTAAAATTCTGAATGTAATTTACTTTATAACCACTCCACCGTAGGTAACGACGCACCACGTCCCATACTAGACAAGTTCTAGCATGACCAAGGTGACAATAATCATAGACAGTTATGCCACAGCAATACATCCGCACTTTATTCTCTTCAATGGTTTGAAACGTTGACTTGGTGCGGGTAAGAGTATTGTATACGTTTAAAGTCATGAGCGTGGTTTAAGTTGGAATGTTATTGCAGACTCGCAAATATTGAAGTCAAAAGTCAAGAGTTAAGAGTCAAAATTATTTTTAGCCTTATGGGAGTTTGCTACTTTTTTTGGGCAAAGTACTTATAGATACATATTATATAAAACAATTTTTGGCTGATTAGATTATGACTACATCTAACGTGGCATCTGCCGTTAATCCCTCGACTCTTACTGATTCTATTGAAGAATTGTCCATCATTATCGCCGCACAAGACTTAACTCCTACCATGATGAGCCAAGATTTTCTCAAATTTAGTGGCATCATCCCCAAAGAATGGGAACTCTCCCAGCAGCCAGTACTAAATCCTAATTTGGCGCAGTTAAACTTTACCAATGGTGTCGGCATAACTGCCCAGCCTCATACCATCACAGTACGAGAATCTTTGGGAAATAGAACAGAAGAACTAGCGATCGCAACTGTAGCAGCCAAGTACATTGAAAAACTGCCTCATGCAGACTATATGGGCTTGGGAATGAGTCCTAAAATTTTGATGCCTTTTCCTGATAACCCCGCAACTGTGCGTGAATTTATTACTAGTAGCCTACTTGGTGCTGGCTCTTGGAAAAAAATTGGTCAAGCTCCTGTACAGGCAAGCATTAATTTGATGTATCTTTTGGATAGATGCCAATTGAGCATCAGTGTTTCTGAAGCTCGACTACAGCAACCTGAACAACAATCCATAACGGCAATTTTGTTTGCTGGCAACTTTAACTACAGCGTTAATCCAGAAGGAAGCCAGGAGAAGAGATTAGCCCAAGTACAAAGCTTTTTAGATCACTGGAAAAATGATTTAGCAGAATTTAGAGACATAGTTAATCACAAGTTTTTAGACTCTGATGTTGGCAATGCCGAGCAATCTATTGGTGAGACTAGCCTTTTTCCTGGTCAAACTCTCTAGCTTTTTGGGACATAACCATTACAATAGTAAGGTTGTCCTCTTAAATTAAATAATTATGGCAGTACCAAAGAAGAAAACATCTAAATCGAAACGTGATAGTCGCAAAGCAGTCTGGAAGCACAAGGCAGCAGTGGAAGCTGAGAAAGCTTTATCTCTGGGTAAATCCGTCTTGTCTGGACGTTCTAATAGCTTTGTCTATCCTCAAGATGATGAAGAGGATGACGAAGAATAGGTTTTGTCTATCTAAGAGTTTGTAGTTTGTTGTCTGTCGTTTGAAGTCGAGGGACGCGTCGCCGAAGGGCGCAAGTCCAATCGACTTGTTGTAGTCGGGTATAAACTACTTATTACCTACTAACTACCAACTACTAACGACGAACTGTTTATAGGTTAGATTGGAAAAGTAATGGTGTGTGCCTTAAGGTGACGCACCTTTGTTTTTTAGTAGAATTAATTTGAGCGAGAAGTTTATTAAACTGAAACTATGGCGAGAAAATTTTTTACTAAACCAGAAGCAGACCAAAAAGAAAGAGTCCCTCCTGGTCAGTATTTAGCTAAGGGGTTTCCTGTTCTCACCTATGGAGAAACACCGCAAATTTCCACCGACAATTGGCTGTTTAAAGTATGGGGTTTGGTTACACCTAAAGCCTTTGACTGGTCAGATTTTATGAGTTTGCCCCAGCAGGACATTATCGCTGATTTTCACTGCGTAACTCGTTGGTCAAAGCTAGATGTAAAGTGGAGAGGAGTCAGGGTTACAGATTTTCTTCAGGCAATTGAGATTGACTCCAAAGCAACTCATATTTTGCAACATTCCTATGGTGGTTACACGACTAATTTGCCCTTAGAGGACTTTGCCCACGCCGAAAACTTTTTTGCTCATACCCTTGACGGTGAACCTCTGCCCGCCGAACATGGTGGTCCAATGAGATTAGTTGTGCCTCATTTATATGCTTGGAAAAGTGCTAAATGGATTAACGGCATCGAATTTTTAGACCATGATGAATCTGGTTTTTGGGAACGAAATGGCTATCATCGACGGGGAGAACCATGGGCAGAAGAACGCTATGCAGGAAGATAACCAAACCTTAACAACATTAATAATTTGCTTAGAATGTCACTAAGTGCCAATTTTAATGTATATGTAATATTACCGATAATTTAAAGTATTTATTTATGCTGTGTTCAGAAATCCAGCCTCCAGTCGAATCTAAATTGACTCAAACAAATCGCATCTTGCTAGTTGAAGATGAAGACTTAATTAGAGAGATGGTTGTAATTGCTTTAGAAGAAGAAGGTTTTGAGGTTCACACCGCCAGCAATGGTAGAACAGCACTAAATATGTTGCAAAACCCTAACCTGAGCCAAGCAAAATTAGCTCCAGATTTAATTATCTTAGACTTGATGCTGCCTGAAGTTAATGGCTTAGATATCTGCCGTTTATTACGCTATGAAGAGGATATTACGCCTATTTTAGTAATTAGTGCTAAAAGCAGTGAAACAGACCGCGTATTGGGTTTAGAGGTAGGAGCGGATGACTATCTGACCAAACCTTTTAGCATGAGAGAACTCGTAGCTCGCTGTCGTGCCTTGTTACGTCGCCAAAGATACACTAACCCATCTTCTAGTCCTAGTTCGGTTCAGAAGTATCGTGATATAAATCTCTTTGCTGAAGAGTGTCGGGTTGTGGTCAGGGGTTCAGAAGTAAATTTGTCCCCTAAAGAATTTCGCTTATTAGAATTGTTTATGAGTTATCCCCGTCGAGTTTGGTCTAGAGAACAATTAATCGACCAAGTTTGGGGTCCAGACTTCTTGGGAGATACTAAAACCGTGGATGTTCATATTCGTTGGTTACGAGAAAAACTAGAAGAAGAACCCAGTCAGCCTGAATATTTGATTACGGTCAGAGGTTTTGGCTATCGTTTTGGTTAATATTAGACTTGTGCGCACAAATTACCATAGATTACTTTGCCAAGAGGTAAGTTCGTAGTAGGTAGTAGGTAGTTTTTAAAACTACCTACTACCTACTATAAAAAGTAATTTGAGATTTTGAAAGCTAGCTTTCAAAAGCTAGAGGCATTTGCTAGAGTTAGTTCATTCAGAAGTAATAACTAACCTATGGCAGCTATAGATTTTTTCATGGGACTGGCAGTCGGTCTGGGAATTTATGCTGGGCAACAATATCGGTTTAAAAAAAAGTTAAAGAAAACTCTTAGTTCTTATGGTGTTAATGCTGACGGTGATGTTTCTTTACCAGTGCATTCTTTAATTCGTCGCGAATTGCTTGATTTAGATCGTCAACGTCAGAAGCTAGAAAAAAATAAGCAAACTTGGCAAGAATTAATCGAACAAGCACCGATTGGTTATTTGCAAGTAGACGCTGAAAATCAGCTTTTAGGCTGTAACCGAACTGCTAAAGAATTACTGAAAATTGATTCTTGGCGATCGCAACGAGTTCGTTTACTATTAGAATTGGTACGTTCCTACGATTTGGATAGCCTGATCGAAGTCACCCGTAGCTCTGGGCATCCCCAAGAAAAGGAATGGGTTTTTTACTATACTCGCTACGTCCCTCCTGAAGATAGTCCTGTCGAAGCAGACACCTCTTCACCGCCCAGGAGAATAGTAGAGTCCCACGCTATTAAGGGTTATGGTTTTCCTTTGTCTGGAGGACAGATCGCCGTCTTTCTCGAAAACCGACAGCTTTTATTCGATCTATCTCAATCGCGAGATCGCACTTTTGCCGATCTGACTCACGAACTTCGTACTCCCCTAACCGCTATTTCTTTAGTAGCAGAAACTTTACAATCGCGACTGCAAAACCCTGAGCGTCGTTGGGTAGAACAAATGCTCAAGGAAACCAATCGTTTGATCGAATTAGTTCAGGAATGGCTAGATCTAACTCAGCTAGAGGCTGCACCTAATAAAACCCTGAAATATGAACCGATTCAGCTACACGATCTGATCCAGTCGGTTTGGCATACCTTAGAACCAGTTGCCGCCAGAAAAGAGATAACTTTAGCTTATGCTGGCAATCTCGATCTTACTATTGATGGCGATCGCTCTCGCTTGATTCAAGTTTTTCTTAATCTTTTGGATAATGCGATTAAGCATAATCCGTCAAACAAGGAAATTTTAGTCCAGTTATCATCTGTTACAGAAGATTCTGCGACTGTGAAACAGGTTAAGATTGATATTATTGATTCGGGAACGGGTTTTGAAGCGAGGGACTTACCCTATATATTTGAACGGCTTTACCGAGGAGACAGATCTCGTACCAGACAACAGGCAGACAATTCTGCTTTGGTTGATGGTAGTGGTTTGGGTTTAGCAATTGTCGAGCAAATAATTCAGGCTCATGGAGGTGCGATCGCTGCTAAAAACCATCCTACTTTTGGTGGAGCATGGCTAGAAATTGTTCTACCTCTTGATAATAAACAATAACTTAGTTAGATTATATACAAATTGTAATCAAAATTTAAACTTTTGTTGTTATCTATTGTATGTAGCCTAATAGAAAAATATTTAATTAATTATTTATCAAATCAGTGACCTTATCTTCCAAAGCTAGCCCCTCAGAGTCAAATCAGCTAGAAAGATCGATTAGAAAAGTTCAGCAGGAAGTTCTACGCATGGGAACTTTGGTCGAACAATCTTTTCGTCTAAGTCATCAATCACTGTTTGAGCGTGATTTGGAGGCAACCCGCAAGATAATCACTATCGAAAAACAGATCGATATATACTATCGTCAGATTGAATCAGACTGCTCTACCCTTATGACTCTACAAGCACCCGTTGCTCGGGATTTACGTTTGCTTAGTGCCATAATGCAGCTAGTTAGAGATTTAGAGCGTATTGGTGACTATGCTCAAGATCTGACAGAAATGGCAGTTAAGCTAATGAAATATGCTCCCCACGAGGCTTTATCTGAGATTGCTTTGATGTCTGAACACGCTCAGTTGATGTTAGCGACTAGTTTAGTTGCTTTGGCTGATTTAGATGTTAGCGCAGGGAGTAGAGTCAAAGAACTAGACGATGTAGTTGATGACGCTTACGATCGCCTTTACAATATCATTGCTTTCCAAAAAGATGTTCCAGGGGTAGTCGAACCCATCTTGCTTTTGGGTTTAACTATTCGTCACCTAGAAAGAATGGCGGATCATGCTACTAATATTGGTCAGCGAGTCTCTTATATCGTCACGGGTGAAAGAAAATAAGCTGCAACAGCCTGTAAATTTTTATTAGCTAGAGTCTATGTAGATATTAATTTAAGCTTTACAGAATCTTAACTACGTGATTAGCTTGTTACTATAGTATCAATATGACTTGAAAAACTAGAGAAATTTTATCAAGAATATTTTCTCTAGTGTGCGGAAAATAAAATGTCACCATGTTTTAATTAATCCAGTTAAGGGTTGATTATACTATTGGGATATTAGCTACCATTGAATAAAAATCTTTGTTGTAACTAATACTACGGTTTTGTAGTTAATTCATATTTTAGGTGTGTGAGGATACATAATAAATGATTAAATTATTTTGGCAAACATTGAAAGTCGCTCCTCTCTTATTCGCAGCTTCTTTATTTGCTGCTAGCGGTGCTAGCGCGCAAACTGCTGGTGCTGAAGATGAAGGAGTTAACAAAACTCTAGAACAAATAAATAACTATCAAAAATTAGGTCAAGATCAGCCTTTATCTCAGGTAACTAACGTCAACCAATTAAGAGACGTATCGCCTACAGACTGGGCTTATGAAGCTTTACGTAGTTTAGTCGATCGTTATGGCTGTATTGCTGGTTATCCTAATCAAACTTTCCGTGGTAATCAGCCTCTGACTCGTTATGAGTTTGCGGCTGGTTTAAACTCCTGCTTAAACCAAATTGAACGCTTGATTGCTTCTCAAGGATCGGTTAGTCAAGAAGACCTTGATACTATCAATCGTCTCCAACAAGAGTTCGAGGCAGAATTAGCTACCCTCGGTGGCAGAGTGGATGAGCTTGAAAGCCGTACTGCTACTTTAGAAGATAACCAGTTTTCTACTACCACCAAGCTAAATGCTGAAGCAGTCTTCGCTGTTACCGATGCCTATGGTGGAACAGTTGACGCGATCAACGACGTTAGTAATAGCACACAGACTACATTTAGCGATCGCATTCGTTTAAACTTTGACAGTAGTTTCTACGGTAAAGACCGTTTGAGAGCTAGATTAGAAGCAGGCAACGTACCTAATTATGGTGATGTAACTGGCACAGATTCAGCACGTCTCAATTTTGAATCCAACAATGGTAACAATATTGAGCTTAGTGAGTTATCCTACCGGTTTCCTCTTTTTAACGATAGAATTACTGGTTATGTGGGAACGACTGGCTTGTCAGTGGATAAGGTTTTCGATCCTGGCAACCCTGCCCTAGAAAACAGTGGTGATGGTGCGCTAGCTCGTTTCAACCGCTTTAATCCTTTGATTTATCGTAGTACTGCTAATGCTGGGGCTGGTGTCAAACTTGACATTGTTCCCGATAAAATAGCGGTTACAGGGCTGTATCTGACAGATAATGCAGAAGATCCTACTAACGGACAAGGTTTATTTAACGGTTCCTACAGTGCAGGTGGACAAATAGACTTTACGCCTTTTGACGCTTTAAAAGTCAGTGCAAGTTATCTTCGCGGTTTCCAAACTGCTGATAGCGTCAATTTAACTGGCAGTACTGGTAGTGATTTGGCAGCTAATCCTTTTAATGCACTTAACGGAGGTCTTGGGCTTAGCACCACTTCTAATAATATTGGTGTCAACGCTAGCTACAACCTGGGTGAAAGAATTGTCTTAGCTGGTTTTGGTGGTTATTCCGATGTCTCAGCATTAGCACCTGGAAACGGCAATAATCCATCTGGCGAACTCTGGACTTGGCAAGGTAGCATTTCTTTCTTAGACCTAGTTAAAGAAGGTTCTCAACTATCTTTTGCTGGTGGTCAAGTACCTAGATTTGCTCCTACTAATGCTGACGCAACAGCAGCCGGTGTCGTCGGAGACGTTGACAGATCCTATTTAGTTGAGGCACAGTACAAATTCCCGCTCAACGATAATATTTCGATCACCCCTGGTGCTTACGCAATATTCAACGCTAACGGCAACACCAATAATGATACTGTCTATGCAGGTGTTCTACGTGGTTACTTCAGTTTCTAGACTACTGATTTAATTAATACTTATATAAAGCAAGGTTGATAAATCCAACCTTGCTTTTTTATTACTTGAAATAATTTTTTGTTAATTTTTCGTTAACCTTTTCTTTATCTGTGAGTAATAGAAACAAGATAAATTAATGTAACTACGAAAACAAAAGCGCATTTATCGCTTGTTTTCCTCTAGTAATAGCAAATCAGATTGTTAACTCATCTAAAACTACTCAGAATAAATTAGCAAGACAATATATAATATATATGATTTCTACAGTTTCTCTTAAGCGAAAAGTTTGGTTAGTCCCCGTATTAGCTCTTACCTTAGGTCTGACATCTTGTGGTGGTACTCAAACTCAAGCTCCGCCGACTAATTCGACCCCTGATGCTAATAGCAACAATTCTGGAGGGCAGTCCGTATCCTTAACAGGGGCGGGGGCGAGTTTTCCTGCACCTCTGTATCAACGCTGGTTTTCTGAATACAATAAGCAGAATCCTAATGTTCAGGTATCTTATCAGTCTGTTGGTAGTGGTGCTGGAGTTGAGCAGTTTAGTCAAGGAACAGTGGATTTTGGTGCCAGTGACGTGGCGATGACCGATGAAGAAATTGCCGCGGTACAGCGAGGAGTAGCTTTGTTGCCTATGACTGCTGGCAGTATTGTACTAGCGTATAATTTGCCAGATGTGACCCAATTAAAATTATCTCGTCAAGATTATGTAAATATTTTACTGGGTAAGATTACCAAATGGAACGATCCCGCGATCGCCTCTCTTAACCCTGATGCCAAGCTTCCCGACAGCAAAATTACCGTAGTTCATCGTTCTGACGGTAGTGGGACTACTGGAGTATTTACCAAACATCTAAGCGCAATTAGTCCTGAATGGGAACAAAAAGTTGGCGACGGTAAAACCGTAGAATGGCCTACAGGTATAGGTGCCAAAGGAAATGAAGGGGTAACGGCTCAAATTCTGCAAACCGAAGGCTCGCTTGGCTACGTTGAATATGGTTATGCCAAACAGCAGGATATTCCTTTTGCCACTTTAGAAAACAAATCGGGAAAATATGTTACCGCTTCTGATGAGTCTGCTGCTGGAGCTTTAAGTGCTACAACTCTGCCAGAAAATTTACGGGCTTTTGTCACCGATCCCGAAGGAGAAAGTTCTTATCCCATTGTTACCTATACTTGGATTTTGGCATATCAAAATTATGATGATCCTAATAAATTGCAAGGTTTGAAGGACGTAATCAACTGGTCACTAACTGACGGACAACAATATGCTAAAGAATTAGGCTATGTTCCTTTACCTGCTAACGTAGTACAGAAGGTTCAGGCAAAGCTAGATACAATTCAAGCCAAGTAAATCAACCTAAATCCTCTTGGTATCGGTTACTTGACTTGTAGGTAGTAGGTAGTAGGTAGTTAGTCGTTTGTAGTTTTTTATGACGGCGAACTACAGACTTAATATTTAAGATACTTTTACCAATCAAATTTAGGATCAATTGTCTTTTTAAAAGTAGATCGTTAATAACTAACAACCGCTTAATACCTCAATTCCCTGTCAACAATGATGGGGAATTATGCTATGTGGCTTCTAATTTTACTTATAAGTCTTATTATGTATATAGTCATGGACTTTATATGGCTAAATACATAATTTAGAAACCTATGTCAGAAAAACAACAATTGCTACTTGTAGACGATGAGCCTGGTATTAGAGAATCAGTGCAAGCATATTTAGAAGATAATGAAGCCTGGAAAGTAACTGTAGCCAGTAATGCCGAAGAAGCCTGGCAAACAATTGAAGCCCAGATTCCTGACTTGATTATTTCCGATATTATGATGCCAGAGGTTAATGGCTATGAATTTTTGGCAAAGATTAGAGAAGATCCCCGCTATCGTTCTATACCTGTTGTTTTTCTAACTGCCAGAGGCATGACAAGCGATCGCATTCAGGGTTATGAATCTGGCTGTGATGCCTATCTTTCTAAGCCTTTTGATCCAGAGGAATTAGAAGCAATAGTTAAAAACCTCTTGTCTAAAACCAAAGTAAATACTGGCGGTGGTGACAGTAGCGTTGAACTAGAAAAAATTGCCAAAGAATTAGTAGAGATTAAAGCTAAGCTAGACGATAAAATAGGCGGAAGCGGTGGAATTACCGTAACTCCTCCACCGATTAAAATCGATTTAACCCCTAGGGAACAAAGTGTTTTGGATCTGGTGGCGAAAGGTTTAATGAATAAAGAAATTGCCAGGGAATTGCAAACCAGCGTCAGAAATGTCGAAAAATACGTTAGTCGTCTTTTTGGCAAAACAGGTACAAATAGCCGTACTGAACTAGTGAGATTTGCCCTGCAACATGGCTTGACTCAATAATTGACAATTTAAAATGGACAATTGACAATTATTAAATCAGATTATAAAAAATAAGTTTTAAAAGATTTTGGTTCAAAATGATAGCTAATATTGTTTTTTCAGGTAAAGTAATGACAAATTATCTTGGTGCATTTTTACCGCCAATTGCTTTAGATAGTTTATTTTCTACCCAAGGCGTTATGGTCATGCTTCTGGTTGCTTATGCAGGAGCAATGTGGATGTTTCTCAGCAGTGCGCCTAAAGTATATACGGTAATGGTTTCGGATCTACAAACTGCCCAAAGATTTTATGAAGGGCTGCTGGAGCTTTCTGCTGCTGATGTGCCACTTCACTATTACTACAATTATGAGCAGGCAATGGGAGCAAGCGGACTAGATCCTTTATATATGTCGGCGACTCCTACCAGTACAGAACAAAACGGCTCAGAAGGATTGTGGTATCAACTGAGAAAAAACACTCAACTCCACGTTATTGCGGGTGCAAGCGGTGGCTATAAAGAGCGTCAGCGTCATGTATGCTTCGACCGTGATTGTTTGGAAGCTTTATTAATGCGCGTTCAGTCAAGACGTTTGAAGTATAAGATCCGTCGCGATCGCCCTTTGAATTTTTTGGTTAAAGATCTCGAAAATCGCACGATCGAAATGGCAGAAGTTTCTAATTAACATTAGTTCGGGTTGAGACGATTTTGCAGAAAATTTTACCGAGTAATAATATTTTCAGCTAGGGAAAGAACAATGGTTTGAGCTTGTCTCGAACACAGGTTAACTTACTAGTTTTTAGCTCTTAGTCCTTAGAGTTGAGGCACCAAGCCGTGTTTGAGTTTAATAAATATGTCGATATTTAGCTCAGGTAAAGATTTCAAACAATTATCTTTAATTTACATTGAGCGTATTTAATAGCAATTATTATATCCGTAATTGCTATTAAAAAGTGATGATTAAGTCTATTGATTAGATACGAAATCATACTGCTAAATAAAAAATATTTATGATGAATTCAATATCAGACTTCAATGTTACTTCAGAAGAACCAATCGGCTCAAATTCCAACTCAGAGCAAGCATCGGATTTGGTCAACTTTGACGAAAATAATTTGGCAGCGGGAACTATCGTTACAGATCAGTTTGATGGCGTTGAATTTTCTAGCTCTTCTGAGTTTGGGGTAATGTTATTTGATACCAACAATATAACAGGAGAGGATTGGGATCTTTCAGCTACAGATTTAGGAAATGTCCTAATTATTTCCGAGGATGGGAACGCTAGCGATCCTGACGACAATGCAGCAGGAGGAACTATTAGTCTTGAGCTTGATGAAGTTGCTACAGTCAATAGTATCGGGTTACTAGATATTGACGAGCCTGGGAGTTCAATTACGTTTTACGATGACAATTCTAACCCGATTGAAACAGTAGAAATTGAGAATTTAGGTGATAACAGTTTTCAAGAAATAGACTTTGATGTTAATAATGTAGCCAGCCTGGATATTGATTTAACTGGTAGTGGTGCAGTGACAGGGATTGATTTTGACCCTGCTCAAGCTAATACCTATAGCAAGATTTATGCTTTTGGCGATAGCCTAGTAGATACAGGAAATATTTTCAATGTCACAACTGCTGTCCAAGAAACTTCAGCATCATTGGGGTTAGATATTCCTGTACTGCCCCCCAGTCCCCCCTACTTTGAAGGGCGTTTTTCCAATGGGGAAATTTGGATTGATAACCTAGCAGATGAACTGAATATCGACTTAACTCCTGCTACTGAGTTGTCAGTTGTGAGTCCAGGTTCAGACGTTCTCAGTCCAGTTACTGTAGTTGAAGGAAATCCTGCTGTTAGTCCTTTCTTCAATGGCAATACAACTAATCAAAGCGTCAATTTTGCCTATGGTTTGGCAACTACTGGAGCTAACGGTACAGGTGAATTAGGTAGCTTGATTCCTGGAATGGAAAAACAGGTCGATTTTTTCGTACAGGATCATTTACAGGCTAACCAAGCAGCAGATCCTAATGCTCTTTATACTTTGTGGGGGGGCAGTAATGACTATTTAGGTACTGATGCCAATCCCGAACAAGTAGTTGATAACATTGAAACAGAGGTAGAATCACTTTACGATTCGGGCGCGCGTGAATTTTTGGTATTCAATTTACCAGATTTAGGAGCGATTCCTGAAGCTGACAACCCAAATCTTGGACGCTCTCCAGAAGAATTGACTCAATTATCTAACACTCATAATTCGCTTTTGGACTCAACTGTCCAGGAGCTAGAAAATACTTTAAATGGTGCTGATGTTACGGTTGTAGACGTAAATTCTTTATTTGATGATGTTGTGGCTAATCCTCAAGAATATGGTTTGACTAACGTTACTGAATCTTTCTTAGACCCCATAACAATGGCTCCAACTGTTGGTGCTAATCCCGATGAATACTTGTTTTTTGATACTCTTCATCCTACTGAAGCAGGCCAGGCTCTTATCAGTGACCTTGCTCTGGAGACATTAGCTGCCGAAGTTGCAGTCTAACTTCAAACAAAGCTCAACTTTTGTATATTTTCAAAGCGATCGCCTAATATTACTAGTATCAGGCGATCGCTAATAATTTTAGGCTCGAATAGCCTTTTTGGGCGGTAGTTTAACCTTCTTCGCCAAACCAAAAAAGGCTAGAGTTTGGATCATAATCCAGGTTAGGTCAATTTCCGAACGCTTTAAACCATGCCGTGCCGAATACTGAAAAGCATGATGATTATTGTGCCAGCCTTCACCAAAGGTTAATAAAGCTACCCACCAACAGTTTAGAGAAGTATCTCCAGAGTCATAGGTTTTATAGCCAAATTTATGGGTTGCACTGTTAACAAACCAAGTGCAGTGAAAGACTACAACTAAGCGGACAAATATACCCCAAACTACAAAGGAAGTACCGCCTAAGTAATAGAGCAAGGCAGCTAAGACAAGTTGAATTGGAATCATGCCATAGTGACAAAATCGATAAAAGCGATCGCCTGAAATGTCATTGGTGTAGCGAGCGATCTTTTCATTAGCGGGATTTTTGCACAACATCCAGCCCAGATGACTCCAATAAAAACCTTTGAGAGAGTTATGAGGGTCGAAATCCATGTCAGAATATTGATGATGGATACGATGTAAGCCGATCCAATCTATAGGGCTGCCTTGACCTGCTAAAGTGCCACAAAAAATTAAAATATATTCTAGTAATTTGGGAACTTCAAAGCTGCGATGGGCAACAAGGCGATGAAATCCTAAAGTTATACCTACTCCTGCGGTAATACAGTAAAGCAAAAATGCTATTCCTAATGCCCCCCAGCTAAAATTGCTGGGAACAAGGGCAAATAATGCCATAAAGTGAATTATGCCCATGTAGATGATTGTTCCCCAGGCGGGTGGGATTTTTTCTGATGTAGCAACTGTCATTTAATAATTTAATTTTTAATTGTATGAAGACTGAAAATCTGCTTCTAGAAGCAGAAAAAGCACTAATACCGATTTTTTCTGGTATTGACGCTCAGGTCAAGGAAAATCTCAAAAAAGTTTTGTCAGCTTTTCGCGATCATCGAGTTGGAGTGCAGCATTTTGCTAGCGTTAGCGGTTACGGACACGATGATTTAGGGCGAGATACTTTAGACAAAGTTTTTGCGCAAATTATGGATGCAGAAGCTGCTGCGGTGCGAGTTCAGTTTGTTTCTGGCACTCAAGCGATTGCCTGCGGACTATATGGCGTGCTACGTCCAGGTGATGAAATGCTAGCGGTGGCTGGTGCGCCCTACGATACCCTAGAAGAAGTAATCGGTTTGCGTGGTAACAATCAGGGTTCTTTAAAAGACTTTCAGATTGACTATCGCCAACTAAATTTAACCGAAGTAGGAACGATAGATTGGGAAGGGTTAAGCACTGCCGTTACTAAGAAAACTCGCCTAGTTTTGATTCAAAGGTCTTGCGGATATTCTTGGCGAGAGAGTTTATCGATTGAAGAAATCAAAAAAATAGTTGAATTAGTTAAACAGCAAAACTCAAATACTGTTTGCCTAGTGGATAACTGTTATGGAGAATTTGTGGCAGATATCGAACCAACGGCGGTGGGTGCAGATTTAATAGCAGGGTCATTAATTAAAAATCCTGGAGGAACTATCGTAACTGCGGGGGGATACATAGCAGGAAAAGCAGAACTAGTCGAAGCAGCGACTTGTCGTCTGACCGCACCAGGAATTGGTAGCAGCGGAGGAGCAACCTTAGACCAAAACCGACTGATGTTTCAAGGATTGTTTCTTGCACCCCAAATGGTAGGCGAAGCGGTTAAGGGTAGCCATTTAATTGCCTACGTGTTTGATAAACTCGGATATCCAGTTAATCCTCTACCGCTTGTGACTCGTCGAGATATTATTCAAGCTGTTCAATTAGGTTCTCCTCAAAAGCTGATTGCCTTTTGTAAAGCAATTCAACAACACTCCCCTATAGATTCTTATCTAGAACCTGTTCCTGCCCAGATGCCTGGGTATGAGAGTAAATTAGTAATGGCTGGAGGAACATTTATAGATGGCAGTACTTCTGAGTTCTCAGCCGATGGTCCATTGCGCGAGCCTTATATTGCCTTTTGTCAAGGAGGAACGCACTGGACACATATTGCGATCGCCATAGAAGCAGCAATTAAGGCTATGTAACCCAAGTTCGGGTTAACAAGATTAGTCTGTTGAGGTAGCTATTAGCTATTAGCTTTTGAAATTAGTTTTAGGGGCGATATAGCCACAGAGGTAAACCACTAGTAGTAAGATCGAACTGTAGTGAATCTATCGCCATGCCAATGCCAGACTTAGCTTGGCTTCTACCAGGAATAAAGCGATTAATAAACGGTTTTGGTTCTTCGATATTAAAGCATTCGGTTTTTTCAGAATCTAGCCCGACTAATTCTGCTGCCCAACGTCGGGCATCTTCTTCTGTACCCAAGCGATCTACCAAACCTAATTCCAGAGCCTGTTCACCAGTAAATACTCGACCATCAGCGAAGGTTCTGACTGTCTCTTCGTCTAAGCCACGACCTTTAGCTACGGTGGCGACAAACTGACTATAACTAACATCAATTAACTGTTGGAGAATAACTTCTTCTTCCCTGGTCAATTGGCGGTCGAACGCCAGAATATCTTTGTAGGGTCCAGATTTAATCACCTTAAAAGAAACTCCTACTTTGTCCAATAACCGTTCTAAATTATTACCGCGCAGAATTACCCCAATGCTGCCTGTGATTGTGCCTGGATTAGAAACAATGTGCTTTGCACCTACGCCAATATAAACTCCTCCTGAAGCTGAAATATTGCCAAAGCTAGCGACAACCTTAACGTCTTTTTCAGACTGCAATCGTTGAAGGGCAGCAAAGATTTCTTGAGAATCTGCCACTGTCCCCCCAGGAGAATCGATGCGTAACAGCAGGGCTGGAAATTTCTTTTCCTCAATGGTTTTAAAAGCTTTAAGAACGTGTTTACGAGTCTCTGAAGCGATCGCACCAGTGATTTCAATGCGCGCAATTTGTTTTTTAGTTTTGTTAAACGGCCAGATCATTAAAAGGTATTTACTGTTTGAAGTTAAAAAAGGTAATTAACTATCAATTGCTTATTGTCCATTAACTACCCCAGGTTGAATTTTAACTGATCTTGATATTCTTTATTTGACCAAGGTGCAAAACACTAAGTTTGTTAGTGAACCGTATTGATGTCTCCTTGGTTTGCCAAAAGGCTATTGCTGCTAAATCTGACATCCTTATCTATGGTGATATTATCAGGAGCAAATATTCATAAAATAATTTTGCAAGAGATGTCATGAGCTTGCCGTTCACAAACTAGGAATAAAAATATACTAGCCTTCAACTGAGACTAAAAGGAGGTCGATATAGAAAATAGTGCAGTCAGCTTTAGTCCAGGGATTATTTTCGCTCGACCTTTGTTTGAGGTCTGGGAGGTGGAGTGAAACTGGCAATTAGCAATAGTAATACTCCAATATTGATTGCTACATCAGCGATATTAAATACGGGAAAGTTGATTAAACGAAAATCTATAAAATCGACTACATAACCAAATAAAAAGCGGTCAATACCGTTGCCCACCGCCCCAGACAAAATAAATCCATAGCCCAGTTGCTCAATCAAAGTTAATTTTGGAGTATACCAAACAAAAATAACTAATAATAAGCTAACAATTAGCGAAACCCAGCGTAATATATCTACCTGTCCTGTAAAAAAGCTAAAAGCTGCTCCTGTATTAATTACATAAGTTAAATGAAATACGCCTTCCCATAAGGGAATAGTGTCACGGACATTAGTAAAATTCTGGACTACTAAATATTTAGTTATTTGATCAAAAATAATACCCAAAATAGCAACTAGCCAAAAGCCGCGTTTTCGTCTAATAAATTTACTGCTCATAACATTTAAATATAAATAAAAACGGAACTGAGTTATAATTATTAAGAAACTTTGAGCTGACGATACAAAAGTCTATAGACTACCTTTATGTCTCTTCCCATTCGTAACATTGCAATCATTGCCCACGTCGATCACGGTAAAACCACTCTCGTAGACGCATTACTAAAACAGTCGGGGATTTTCCGCGAGGGGGAAGACGTACCAGATTGTGTCATGGACTCCAATGACCTCGAAAGAGAGCGAGGAATCACAATTCTGTCTAAAAATACCGCTGTTAGCTATCAAGATACCTTAATTAATATTGTTGATACTCCTGGACACGCTGACTTCGGTGGAGAAGTGGAACGAGTCTTGGGTATGGTGGATGGCTGTGTACTAATCGTCGATGCCAACGAAGGACCAATGCCTCAAACTCGCTTTGTACTCAAAAAAGCCTTAGAAAAGGGCTTGCGTCCCATTGTAGTGGTCAATAAAATTGATCGCCCTCGCGCTCACCCCGATGGTGCAGTAGATAAAGTATTCGATCTATTTGTGGAGTTGGGTGCAGATGACGATCAGTGCGACTTTACCACCCTTTATGCTTCTGGATTGGAAGGTTACGTCAAAGAAACCCTGGAAGAAGAAGGGGTAGATATGAAGCCTTTATTTGAAGCGATTCTCAATCATGTTCCACCACCAGCAGGAGACGCAGACAAGCCTTTACAGCTACAGGTTACTACTCTCGACTATTCTGACTATTTAGGTCGGATTGTTATTGGTAGAATCCACAACGGAGTCTTGAAAGCTGGACAACAAGCTGCGCTGATTAAAGAAGACGGCAAGATTGTTAAATCAAAAATTTCTAAGCTCATGGGCTTTAAAGGACTAGCCAGAGTGGAATTAGATGAAGCTAGTGCTGGTAACATTGTCGCTGTGGCAGGCTTTGCCGATGCCAATATCGGCGAGACAATTACTTGTCCTAGCGAACCTCAGGCATTGCCTTTGATTAAGGTAGATGAACCAACTTTACAAATGACTTTCTCGGTTAATAATTCACCTTTTGCAGGACAAGAAGGAGATTTTGTAACTTCTAGACAAATTCGCGATCGCCTGATGCGAGAATTGGAAACTAATGTGGCTCTGCGTGTCGAAGACGGAGAATCAGCCGAGCAATTTCTCGTATCAGGTAGAGGTGAACTACATTTAGGTATTTTAATTGAAACCATGCGCCGTGAGGGATATGAGTTTCAGGTATCTCAACCCCAGGTGATCTATCGCGAAATCAACGGTAAGCCTTGTGAGCCTTTTGAGTATCTTGTATTAGATGTCCCTGAAGCTGCTGTTGGTAGCTGTATTGAGCGTCTTGGGCAGCGTAAAGGCGAGATGAAGGATATGCAGAATAGCAGTGGACGTACTCAGCTAGAGTTTGTTATTCCAGCTAGGGGTTTAATTGGTTTCCGTGGGGATTTTGTACGGATAACTCGTGGCGAAGGAATTATGAACCATAGTTTCTTAGAGTATCGCCACTTTTCTGGAGAACTAGAAACTCGCTTCAATGGCGTAATTATTGCTTTTGAAGAAGGTGTGGCAACATTTTACGCGCTTAAAAACGCTGAAGATCGAGGAGTATTCTTTATCACTCCTGGTACTAAAGTATATAAGGGTATGATTGTTGGTGAACACAATCGTTCTCAAGATTTAGACCTCAATGTCTGCAAAGCCAAGCAGCTAACTAACCACCGTGCAGCTAGCGGAGACGAGCTAGTTCAACTTCAAGCACCCACAGAAATGAGTTTAGAAAGGGCTTTAGAATATATTGGTTCTGATGAACTTGTAGAAGTAACTCCCGAATCTATCCGTCTGCGTAAGTTGAAAACTAAGAAACTAGCAAATAGGTAAGATTGTTAATAGTTGATTGCTAATTAAAATTTAGCTAATAAATTAAGCTTAAATGTTTAATTAAATTGAGAAGGTAGCTTAACAAGCTGCCTTTTTTTTAGATAAAATTATAGTTTTCTGTATCTCTTTGCACCTGGTGCGCCTCTGGGCGAGATAATTGCTTATTGCAAAAATTATATATTGTCAGCAAAAAGCGCGATCGCATTTTACCAAAAATCTAGTTATGCCTCGCGCCGATAATTAATCAATTTCAAAAATAAAATTAATTGAGAGCAGTCATTTCAAAAACGTCATGACTACCGCCACGAAGTACTGATTCAGTGTGCTTGGCGATTAAGATAATAGTGCCAAAGAATTTGCGTAGCCACGGCTCTATAAGGTTGCCAAGATTGAGTAATTGACTCTAATTCTGCTACTTTGGGACGAGTTGTGAGGTTTTTAATTTCTTTGATGGCGATCGCCACAGCTAAATCCTTAGAGGGGAATACATCTAGGCGTTGCAAAGCCATCATCAGGTACATATCTACAGTCCAGTCACCAATGCCTTTGATTGCGGTTAGTTTCTTTCTAATAGCTGCATCATCTAGTTCGTGCAAACTTGCTAAATCTATAGTGCGATCGGCGATCGCTTGAGCCAATTCACGACCATATCTGGTTTTCTGGCGACTAAAGCCAATTGTTTTAAGTTCAGCATCATCTAAAGCCAAAAAGCTAGCTGGAGTCAATTCTCCTACAAAGTTCTTCAGACGTTCAAAAGCTGCCTTAGCCGAAGCGAGTGAAACCTGTTGTTCTAAGATAATCTGAATTAAAGTCGCAAAGCCAGGATCTCTTTGCCACTGAGGCGGATAGCCATAAGCTTCAATTATCTTCGCCAAATCGCGATCGCGCTGAATTAACTTATGTATATTAGCAATAAATGTTCGATCCATATTTGCAATAGCAAACTTCGTTAAAATTTTAGGTGTAACTATCTATCTCCATCGATCATGAGCCAGACTACAATTAATTTTGCCGATATAAAAGCAGAAAAGCCTACTATAGAAGACGTTACCGCAGAGTATGAGAGTATTAATGCTGCTTTAGATGAGGCAGATACTACCGAGGCAAAAAAACAGGCTTTACAACAGTGGGATAATTTGCGTCGTCGCTTAGATAATTGGTCTGCCTTAACCTCCCTTCATTTTAGTCAAGATACCACTAACAAAGATTATAAACGGGCGCAGGAATATAGTGATGAGCTACAGCCAAAACTGACTGCACTGGCGATCGCTATGAAGCAAAGATTGTTAGATAGCCCCGATCGAGAAGAATTTGAGTCAATCTTAGGCAAACAAGCCTTTAGTCTCTGGTCGGCAGATGTTACCACTTTTGAACCTGCAATTGAAGAAGATTTGGTGCAAGAGTCTAAGCTTGTTAATCAGTATGTAGAACTTTTAGCCTCGGCCGAAATCGAGTTCCAAGGAGAGAAAGTAAACCTGTCGGGGATTCGTAAATATACTCAAGACAGCGATCGCCATGTCCGTTATCAAGCAGAAAAAGCACGCTGGAATTTCTTTACTCAGCATCAGTCCCAGCTAGACAGTATTTTCGATCGGTTAGTTAAATTACGTCACGGTATGGCGCAAAAGTTAGGTTACGACAACTACATTGGTTTGGGCTACAAGCGGATGCAGCGCATCGACTATACGGAAGCCGACGTGGAAAATTATCGTCAAGGAGTAGTAGATAATGTCGTTCCCTTAGCGCAAAAAATTATTGCCAAAAAAGCCCAAAAGCTCAACTTAGATGCGGTTAACTTTTGGGATGAGTCGGTATTCGATCTACAGGGAAACCCCAAACCCCAGGGAGATCATGACTGGATGCTAAACCAGGCACAATCGATGTTTGATAACCTGCATCCAGAGTTAGGCAGCTTTTTTGAGATGATGAACAAAGGCAACTTTCTCGATCTTAAAACTCGCCCTGGTAAAGCTGGTGGAGGCTTCTGTACTGGTTTTCCTCAAGAGGGTATTCCCTACATCTTTGCTAATTTTAATGGCACACAAGGGGATGTTGAAGTTTTCACTCACGAAATGGGTCATGCTTTTCAGGCTTGGAAAAGCCGTAATCTCCCGACTGACTATCTTTGGCCTACCTATGAATCCTGCGAAATCCATTCTATGAGTTTAGAGTTTTTAACTTGGTCACAGATGGATAAGTTCTTTGATAATGATGCAGATCGTTTTCGGGAAATTCATTTGGCACAATCAATTTTATTTCTGCCTTATGGCTGTGCGGTTGACCATTTTCAGCATTTAGTCTATGCCAACCCCGAAGCCACTCCCCAAGCAAGAAACCAAATGTGGCAGCAAATGGAGTCGCGTTATCTTCCCTGGCGACAGTATGGCGATTTAGCATATCCTGCTCAAGGTGGTTTGTGGCAAGAAAAACAGCATATTTATTGCTATCCCTTTTACTACATCGATTACACCCTTGCTTTGTGCTGCGCGATGCAGTTTTGGGTCAAAGCGGAATCTGATTTTGAACAAACCTTAACTGACTATATTGCCCTATGTCAACGGGGTGGCAAAGCTCCGTTTCAGGAGTTGGTAAGCTCGGCTAACTTGGTTTCTCCGTTTAAATCTGACTCTCTGGCTAATGTGGTCAATAAAGCTCAAGAATTTTTGCAGCTATAAATAAAAATGAATTAAGGTCTTATGCACTCGCCCCCTAAATCCCCCAAATTTGGGGGACTTTTAATTCTTGTTCCCCCAGATTTGGGGGGCTAGGGGGGCAAAACTAGTTAAACTGCGTAAGTCCTATTGTACTAAATCCTGCTGAAATACATCATTACCTTATTTATCGAGCAAAAAGCACCCAATAGTAAAAAAGAATCAATCAAACAGGTAACTGGCTTACTATAATCATTGATGGCGATCGCACTTCTAAGAAATCTCGTTTTAGAGCGATCGCCCGTGGAAATATTCGCGATCAATGCGCGTTTTCACAGGCGATTTTTCTGGTAGTAAGGCGACTTAAGCAGCAACAGCGATCAAAGTTTAAATTGTGTTATTACTGAAAATTCTTAACCCAACAAATCCAACCAATACAACTAAACCTAGCATCCTGCGAAAATAATTAACGCCTTGAAACAATTCAAGCCACCCCCAAGTAAATAAAGAGCCAAAAGCTATTAGGTCTAATCCTATATTAATCAAGCCACTTGTAAAAATTAGTTTGAGCAAACTAGCTACACCCCAGACAATAATAGGCAAGTTTGGTGGTTGAGCAATCACAATATTACCATTACTGTCACGGAAGATTTTATCGAACAACGTCTTTTCCATAGTCTTTATTTTGTATTTATCATCTAGTTTTACAGTTAAAAGAAAGATAAACACGATCCTAAAGAGAGATTTTCTTGGTAGTAACTTTCCTCGCTGAATCAGATGGAAAAGCTGTTTATGCAGGACATCGCAAACCAGAATCTCTTTTTTTTCTTTAATCATCTAATTAGCCAAGAGGAGGAATCTGAATTGCGAGACAGTCCGTTGCGGGGGTTTCCCCTGTTGTAGGAACTGTCGAGGGTGCGATCGCAATTCTCAAGTTAATTTAGCTATTCAAGCTGTTTTCCACAGTGGGGACAAGTAGGATTAGTGCGCTTACGCTGTACTTCTTCAGCAAAGCCAGAAGCTAAAATCCCCGTGGGTAGTGCTACCAACCCTAATCCCAATACTGCAATAACTCCGCCTAATAATTTGCCCATCGGCGTGACAGGATAGACATCTCCATAACCAACACTGGTTAAGGTGACGACAGACCACCACATTGAAGCGGGAATGCTAGAAAAGAGTTCTGGTTGAGAAGCTTGTTCGGCGAAATAGACCAAACTGGCAGAAAACATGAGTAAGATAAATACTGTGAAGGTAGCCGAAAGCAAGTCATGACGTTTAGCAGCAACAACATTGCCTAAAGTTCTCATGGACTCGGAATAACGACCTATTTTTAATAATCGTGCCAGTCGCAGCAGGTGAAGTTCGGGAATAAAAACTAAATTAGGAAAAAAGATAAATAAATAATAGGGCAATATTGACAGTAAATCGATCGCCGATAAAGGTTTGAAGATAAACTTGACTCTGCCCCAAAGAGGATGACGATATTGCTGCTCTAGGGTACAAGTCCATAACCGCAGGCAGTATTCTATAGTGAAAATAATAACGGAAAACGTTTCAAAGTTATTAAAATAGCTTTTATAAGGAATAGAGATTGAATACACAGTCTCAAAGGCGAAAGCAATGACGTTTAAGGAAATCAGCACAATCATAAAGTTATCGAAAGCTTTGCCCAACAGGTCATCGTGGTGAGTGACCTCTAACATTTTGAAAATAAAGCACTTTAAACGGTTTATTCTGGTATTTTTACGTCTTGAGAGGCGATCGCGATATCCTGAAGGTGGTTTAGTCTTAGTCATATTCGCTGCTTTTTAATTGGTAAGCTATTCAAATAAGCTGAGGGGTTTTCAGGGTCAAACCGCACGCCGTCGTAAAAAGTTTCAATTCCTCTAGATGTGCTTTTAGGGATTGCTTGCTCTTGACCAATGGCTTGCGCTGCTTCTCGCCATAAATCTTCGCGATTAACTTGCTTGATCAAATCTTGAGTATTGGTATCGGCTGGTAAGTAGCCCCAGCGAATGTTTTCCATCAAAAACCAAAGATCGTGGCTTTGATAGGGATAAGAAGCCGAATTTTGCCAAAATTTCATCCGATACGGACTATTAGTTAGAATTTCTCCGTTACCAAAATCAAAGTTACCTTTACTTCGCGCCAAAATATCTTTGACAGGGACGTTAAAATACTTTCGAGCCGAGACTATCTGACACATTTCTTCTTTATTAGCCAGAGCCTCACACCATATTTGCGCTTCTAAAACCGCCATCAACATTGCTTTACTAGCACGAGGAGAACGCTCAACCCAATCGGCACGCATTGCCAGGGCTTTTTCGGGGTGATCTTGCCATAGTTGCCCTGTAGTTAAAGCAGAATGTCCGACATTACGCCTGATTATCTGGGCATTCCAAGGCTCTCCCACACAGAGCATATTCATCGTTCCTGTTTTAAGGTTTGCCAGCATTTGTGGCGGTGGGACGACAAACATCGATACATCTGTATCGGGATTAATTCCTCCCGCTGCTAGCCAGTAGCGAATCCATAAATCGTGAGTCCCTCCTGGAAAGGTCATTGCTACCTTGAGTTTTCTGCCTGGACCTTTGCTTTTGGCTTGTTCTGCTTCTTCTTTGAGTTTTTCGCTTTTTAAACCAACTGACCTGTAGATATTTGCTAAGGAAATTCCCTGACCGTTAACATTTAAACGTGCCAAAATATTCATCGCCAGTGGCCGATCTGATGTAATTGTTCCCGCAGCCATTAAATAAGGCATGGGGCTGAGAATATGCGCTCCATCTATGCCACCTGCTGCTGAACCTCGCACTAGATTATCGCGGGTACTTGCCCATGAAGCTTGTCGCACAACTTCAACTTGAGTCAGACCGTATTTGCGAAAATATCCTTTTTCTAGAGCAATTATTAAAGGGGCAGCATCAGTCAGGGCAATAAATCCCAAGCGAATTTGCTTCACTTCCAGCCCATTGCTACTAGAAACTGCATAGCTAATAGATTGAGTGGTTTTCTCAGGAGTTCTAGACGCACAGCCATAACCGAGAAGGCTAGCAGCGATCGCTCCTGCCGAACCGACAAATCGCCTTCTGGAAAATTGCGACATTAATAAATGTGTTATTTAAATATCCGATAAATTAAGCAATAGTGCTTAAACACTTAACACTTAATAATAAATAAATTGACTCGGCTTTTTAGTATCGATTTTTACTAATCAATAAGACTTTTTAGCTGAATCTTCTAAACTCATCTCTTTTATAATTTACAAGCTCGTTTTGTAAACAATTCATGACATTAAAACCAATAATTGTTGGCAGAAAACAGAAACATTAAAAAAGAATTAAGCCAGGAAAATGTGTGTCTATAGCTACATCTAGCATAGACCAATTAATATTAGGTTCAGTTAATAATTAATTTATTTTTGATTTAAAAATAATAAATTTCACAATTTTGATACTACTATCAATAGCATAATTATACTTTTTATTTTATTGATGATGTGTCCTCATTTATTCTACCTAAATTCATTGGTTAGAAAGTTTTAATATGCTCAAAAGATTATGGTCATTTAGTGGTCGATACCGCATCTTACACCTATCATGGTTTGCCTTCTTATTATCTTTCGTAGTCATATTTAACGCAGCTCCTCTAGCTGAACCGATCATAGAAGAGTTTGGACTAAGCGAGCTGCAATATCGGACGATGCTTCTGTGCAATTTAACTTTGGCGATTCCGTTTCGGATTATCTTTGGTATGTTGGTAGACCGCATCGGTCCTCGCATCGTTTTTTCAGGTGTCTTAGTTTATGCTGCCATTCCCTGCTTCGCATTTGCCTTCGCCCAGAACTATAACCAGTTGCTTTGGAGCCGCCTAGCTATTGGAGTGGTTGCAGCAGGATTTGTCGTTGGCATTCGGATGGTGGCGAATTGGTTTCCTTCTCAAGAAATTGGCTTTGCAGAAGGAATTTACGGTGGCTGGGGGAACTTTGGCTCTGGTGTGGCTGCGATCGCTCTACCTCTGGTTGCGACTGGGGCAAGCTTTTTTGTGGGTGGTCAAAGTAGCTGGCGATATACAATCGCCCTTAGCGGTGTCGTTGCTGCTGTTTATGGGGTGTTTTATTTCTTCAACGTTGAAAATTCACCACCCGATAAGGAATTCAAGCGAGCTAAGAATCCAGGCGCGATCGAAGTAACGACTAAAAAGGACTTCTGGCTGATGACGCTCTCGAATTTGCCTCTATATGCTGCTTTAGGCATCGTAGCTTGGCGATTCAACGTAGTTGAAGCCTTAAATTCAACGGCGGTAGTCATTACCTGTGTAGCGTTACTCGCTTTATACCTATTCCAAACTTACTGGAACTGGAAAGTAAACCGACAGTTAATGGCAGGTCAAAAGCGTTATGCCCCCGAGGAACGCTACGATTTTTCCCAAGTAGTCTTGCTAAATCTGACCTACTTTGTTTGTTTTGGCTCAGAGCTAGCCGTTGTCTCGATGATACCGCTATTTTTTCGAGCGACCTTTAACTTACCTCTAGCGTTAGCGGGAGCGGTGGCTTCTAGCTATGCCTTTATGAATTTAGTTGCCCGTCCTGGAGGTGGTTTGATCTCTGATACAATCGGCAGCCGAAAATGGACATTGGTTATCTTGCAGGCTGTGACAGGAGTTGGCTATCTAACAATGGGGTCGCTCAACGGTGGTTGGTTGCTTCCTTTGGCAATTGGCGTGACTATGTTTGCCTCTTTTGCTGTCCAAGCAGCGGAGGGCGCGACCTATGCAATAGTCCCTCTGATTAAGCCACAAATTACTGGTCAAATTGCGGGAAGTGTTGGTGCTTGGGGCAACGTAGGCGGGGTGAGTTTCTTACTTCTCTTCAGTTTCTTACCTAAGACTGATGCTGGCAACAAGATTTTCTTCTCGACGATGGGAATTAGTAGCTTGATTATGTTTTTCCTGCTTTGGTTCTTTCTCAAAGAACCTACAGGCTCTCATGAGGAGGAAGAATTGGAACTGCCAACGCCAGCAGTATCTAGTAAATTGCCGAACGAGCGATAACAGAGTTAAGCCTAATTCACAATTAAATTTACCAAGAAACTCTTCGATCTGTTCATTAAGTACCGATTATTTACTCTGCCTGATTTTAGAATGATTAGATAACTCTAATCCGCTTCTCCAAGCACTTTCCAAAGTTGAACTTCGCCCCTGTAAATCGGTGTTTTGGTTGGTTCTGTTGTGTTAGTCAAAGCATAAATAATCGGAATCAAACCCACAGTAATTGAAGAGATAAAAACCAACGAAGCTATGATTATTTTTTCGCTAACGTTGAAATGTCTTAAGTAAAAGGGAACATACAACACATCGCGGGACATTCTTCGGGATTTCATTTCAACCTCTTTTACTCGGTTAACAAGTTTTTAGCAATTGTGCGATCGCTCTATTCGTTAAGAGCATACATTTCAATTGTAGAAAGAATATCGCAAAAAAGGTAGCCATTGTTACTTTTTTTGCAAAAAGAGTAAAGAAATTGACAGATTTTATTTAGATATTAGGAGTCATTATGTCGTCGAATGGTCAGATTGAAATAAGCGATCGCCACGAAAATGGCAATAGCATAGAAAACACTAGCAATAATAAACAGCTAACTTACTCACAGCTTTATCTTTGCGCCATAGTTATAGGTATCTTTGGCGGTATGGTGGCTACTATTTACTACTTCGTGCTAGAAACCATGATGCACGGTATGTGGCACACGCTGCCTGAAATAGTCAAGCCTTATTTTCCAAGCTGGCTTGGGGTTAGTAACTATGTCTGGATTGCCACTACTATTGGAGGATTTTTTGTCGGTTTAGCTCTTTATTTCTTTGGGCTTCCTGGGGAAATGGCTCAGGTAGTCGATAAAATTCACGATCCAGGCAAAATTGATATCCGCAAAACTCCAGCGATGATTGTTGCTTCTCTAATTGCCATTACCTCTGGTGGTAGCGCGGGACCTGAAGCACCTTTAGTTCAGGTTAATGGTAGCTTTGGTAGCTGGTTGGGCGATCGCTTGAAGCTTGCCAAAACTTCAGTCAGAATTCTCACTTTTTGCGGGATGAGTGCAGCTCTGGGAGCTTTTTTTGGCGCACCGATTGGCGCAGCTTTGTTTGCCCTAGAAATTCCCCATCGTCGAGGTCTACAATATTTTGAAGCGATCGCACCGGCTATTATTTCTGCAATTTTTTCTTTTGCTGTCTTCCGACTCAATACGGGCATAACTATCGGTGGTTTTTATCACTTTGAAGAAGTTCCTGCATTATCTCCTCAGAACTTAGCTGAAGGCTTAGTTTTGGGCGTAATTGGTGCTGGATTAGCAGTTATGTTTATTATCATCTTTCGCATCATTGGTAAGCTCTTGAAACCTTTAGAACACTATCCGATTGTCTTAGCAACTTTAGGTGGCTTATCCATCGGTCTAATTGCTTTTGCTTTTCCCCAAACCCTCTTCTTTAGCGAGGCACAAATTCAAACCGTAATTGAAACGGGGGCTGGTTTGGGTGTTGGTTTGTTGCTGGCGATCGCTGTAGCTAAGATGTTTACTATAAGCTTTACTCTTCATTCTGGCTTTTTAGGTGGCTTTATTTTCCCCTTGTTCTTTATCGGTGCCAATGTTGGTTATGCCATATCTTTAGCAGTACCACAAGTTCATCCTACTGTTGGCATGGTCTGCTTGATGGCAGCAATCAATGTAGCTGTTACCAAAACTCCTGTCAGTACCAGCATTATCCTTAGCGTACTATCAGGTACGGCAATGTTACCAGTAATTGCGATCGCCTCTTTTGTCAGTTTTGTCTTGACTAGCCAAATTACCATGATTAAAACTCAAAGAAGTCGAGACTTAGGAGAAGTTGACTCTTCTAATCTAATTCTTACAGAAGTGACCTTAGTTGGAGAACAACAAACTGTAATTTCTAGTTTAAATAAACTGAAAAAATTAGTGAGTACTTAGGCTAGAATTTATGAATTTTTTGATGGCAATCTTTGTACTATTAGTTTCAACTTGCTTCTTTTGCCTAATCATGACTACAGACTTCGGCTGGGGTCCGATTGTTTATATTGCTTCTTTCTTGGGCGGTATAGTTTTAATCGGTTGGGCTGGTATCGCTTGTCTCGACCTTTTCCAAGATTAAAGTGAATTTAAATATTTATTCTATTGTTTGCCACACAAATTTATTGCCATGACTACAACCACAACACGATCCGAAGGCTGGGCGTCAGCCCAATCGCAAACTTTCCGCAATCTCGCTTCTCCTCAACACCCTCTCGAACCATTAACACCAAAGGAGATTAAAACGGCCGTTAGTATTCTCAAACGAGAGAAACAGTTAGGTAAAACAATTAGATTTCCCACTGTTACGTTAAAAGAACCTGATAAGCAGGCTGTCTTTAACTTTGAAGAGGATGATAAAATCGAGCGCGAAGTTTTTATTATTATTCTCGATAATGCCGACGGGGCAACCTATGAAGCGGTAGTATCCTTAACCTCAGAAACCGTGACATCCTGGGAACATATACCAGACGTACAGCCTTCAATTATGCTCGATGAATTTGAAGAGTGTGAGGCTGCGGTTAAAGCTAGCCCTGAGTTCCAAGCAGCAATTAAAAAGCGAGGCATTGAAGACCCTGACTTAGTAATGGTCGATCCTTGGTCGGCTGGCTACTACGAGATCGAAGAGGAGAAAGGACAACGACTATCAAGGGCTTTATGCTGGGTGCGATCTAGTCCCACAGATAACGGTTACGCCCGACCTATTGAGGGAGTAATTCCCGTAGTGGATTTGAACACGATGGAGGTAATTCGCGTCGAAGATCACGGAGTTGTTCCCTTACCGCCCCAGTCGGGAAACTATGCCAAAGAATTTATCGATGAATTTCGCAAAGATCTCAAACCTTTAGACATTACTCAGCCTCAAGGAACTAGCTTTGAAATAGAGGGGCATTTTGTGCGCTGGCAAAAGTGGCAGTTTCGCATCGGCTTTACTCCTCGCGAAGGCTTAATTCTCTATACCGTTGGTTATGAAGATGGCGGACGATTACGACCAATTATTTATCGCGCTTCTTTATCAGATATGGTCGTTCCCTACGGCGATCCTCGACCTCAGCATTACCGTAAAAACGCTTTTGATGTAGGGGAATATGGAGTTGGGACATTAGCTAATTCCCTAAAGCTAGGCTGCGACTGTTTGGGAGTAATTCGCTACTTCGATGCCTTTATGACCAATAGCCGAGGGGATGTCTTCACCATTGAGAACGCAGTATGTATGCACGAAGAAGACTTTGGCATTCTCTGGAAGCACGTAGACTGGCGCACAGAACAGGCAGAGGTAAGGCGATCGCGTCGCTTGGTGGTTTCTTTTATTTCTACGGTAGGTAATTATGAATACGGCTTTTTCTGGTATTTTTATCAGGATGGCACAATTCAGTACGAAATCAAGCTAACGGGCATTGTTAATACTGCGTCGGCAATACCAGGAGAAGACCCCAAATACGGCACACTAGTAGCACCCCAGCTTAATGCGCCAATTCACCAGCACTTTTTTAATGTTCGCTTAGATATGTGCGTTGATGGCAAGGATAATACAGTTTATGAAGTAAATACCGAAGCCGAACCCCTAGGAGAAACTAACCCTTACGGTAATGCCTTTTTTGCTAAATCTACTCCCTTAACTAGTGAGTTAGCAGCACAGCGAATTACCAACCCCTTTTCTGGTCGTTACTGGAAAATTACCAATCCCTCTAGCTTAAATGGTTTGGGACAGCCCGTCGGCTACAAACTAATGCCAGGGGATAATATTCTGCCTTTTGCCCACCCCGAAGCAAGCGTAATGAAACGGGCTGGCTTTATGAATAAGCATCTCTGGATAACTCCCTACAGCCCAGATGAAATGTACAGTACGGGGGACTATCCCAATCAGCATCCAGGAGATGAAGGTATAACCAAATGGACTCAAGGCGATCGCTCTATTGAAGATACCGATGTTGTTGTCTGGTACACCTTTGGACAGCATCATGTTACTCGTCCCGAAGATTGGCCCGTCATGCCCGTGGCATATATTGGCTTTAAGCTCAAACCGATTGGCTTCTTTGATGCTAACCCAGCTATGGATGTACCACCGTCAAGTAATGGTCATGGTAAGTGTCATTAATGAAGTCAGAAGTTAGAAGTCAGAAGTGATAGGTAGATCGCTTATCACTTATCGTCATTACCGCTCAAATAGGAAGCCCAGGAAGTCATCGTCTTCTTCATCTTCATATTGCACAGTCTTACTTCGCGGTCTAGTTCAAACAGAGTATTTTGTAAGCCAGCTTCTGACCTATTCAAACTTGGTTTACCATTTTGTTCGAGACTTTGGAAAATTGCTTTACATAATACATTAGTGCGACGACAATAATAACCAGCAAACTGACTACCGAAGTCGAGAGTTACTTCTTGAAGTTTGCGCTGCGCTTTTTCTGTCAAAGCTATGGCATGATTACTTTCTTCCATGTCTTTCCGTCTCCTCGTCTTTTATTGCTTGTTTGCCCTATTTTAAAAATTCTTAAGTTTTAAATAATTCTCTAAACTAGAATATCTGACATTGCACGGAGATTCGCCTAAATCTTTCACCTTTGCCAAGCCTTATCCACTGCCGAACAAAGGCTAATATAGCAACATCAAATTTTTGATAAGAATTATAGTATAGGGCAATACATTCTACTTTTGGTATAAAAGCTAATTTCTTACTTAAGAAAAATTACTGAAATATCTTGTCGATCAAATCAGTAAAGCTTAAGCGCATTTTAAAGAGGTTGTTGTGAATCAGTTTACGCGACGCAAGCTGCTAAAATTAGTTGGTAGAGTAGGTGGTGTAGCAGCGGTTTACAGCACCATGAAAACTTTAAATTTGCTTAATTCACCAGCGCAAGCAATAACTAAGCCCAAATTAGCTGCTGATGTAGGAGGTGGAGTGAAGGTGGCAATTCTAGGGTCAGGAATTGCGGGAATGACAGCTGCTTATGAGTTAGGCAAAGCTGGATATGATTGTACAATTCTCGAAGCACGCGATCGCCCTGGTGGTAGATGCTGGACAATTCGTGCTGGTACAGAAATTGCAGAACTAGCCAGTAAACAGGCCTGTCCTTTCGATTCTGAAGAAGATTTGTATTTTAATCCTGGCCCTGCCCGAATTCCCTACCACCATCGAGAAATTTTAGGTTATTGTCGGGAATTTGGCGTGCCTTTGCAGGTGCGGATCAATGAAAACAGAGCTACTTATTTTCAGGACGATAAGGCTTTTGGCGGTCAAGCTATTCTAAATCGGCGCGTCGTCAATGACAGTCGGGGATATATAGCGGAGTTGTTGGCAAAGGCAATTAACCAAAAAGCTTTAGATACAGAGATACAGGCTGAAGATCGAGAACGACTGTTAGAATTTGTTAGTAGCTATGGTGGTCTTAGTGAAGATTATCGCTACCAAGGAACGGATTATGCTGGATATAGTTCACCTCCAGGGGCAGGCTTAACCCCAGGAAAACTTTACGAACCACTGGAATTTTCCGAGCTACTCAAGTCAGATTTTTGGGCATACAAATTAAATTTCGCGGAAGGGTATCATCAAGCAGCAACAATGCTTGAACCTGTCGGCGGCATGGATCGAATTGCTAAAGCGTTTGAAACTCAAGTAGGCGATCGCATTCAATACAAGGCTGTGGTTAAGCAGATGCGCCAAACTGGAAATGGAGTCAGCGTCGTCTATCAAGACAAAGATGGACAACAGGAGTTGACCGCAGATTATGCCATCTGCACTTTTCCCTTACCTGTCTTAAACAAGATCGATACCAACTTTTCACTACAGGTAAAGCAGGCGATCACTCAAGGGACGAATTACACTAATGCAGTTAAAGTCGGTTTTCAAGCTAACCAACGCTTTTGGGAACAACAAGACCACATTTATGGCGGAATTTCCTGGACAGATCGAGATATTACGCAAATTTGGTATCCTTCAAGCGGATTTCATCAGGAAAAAGGTATTATCGTCGGTGCATATATCTGGGATAATTCGATTGGTAATCCTTGGGGGAAAATGATGCCAGCCCAGCGAATTGCCAAAGCGATCGCCAATGGCTCAAAAGTTCACCCCAATTACCGAGAGTTTATCGATCCTGCAATGGGTGTAACTATCGCTTGGGAGAAAATGCCCTATAGCCTGGGTGGTTGGGCAGAATGGTCAGAAGAAGATCGCGATCGCGCTTATCGTACACTTAATCAGGTCGAAGGATCGATTTACTTAGCTGGAGAACATTTAAGCTATTTAACGGGTTGGCAAGAAGGAGCAATACTTTCGGCATATCAAGCGATCGCCAAGATTACTGAAAAAGTAAAAGCGACTCAAGCATAAAATAGCATAATACCGTTTCTCTTTAAATTGGCGTGACTATGATTGACTCAAAGACTGGGGGACGGGGAGACACGGGGATTTATGTGTAGTGGTGATTTGAGGAATTGGTATAATATTATGTAAGGAAAAAATAAATGTTTCGATTTTGGCAAAAAATAGCTTTAATTTCGCTTCTGGCAGTAGGATTGCTAATTGGTAGTCTCAAAGGTACTTTAGCTCAAGTCATCCGAAATCCCATTCCTGATTCAGATTTTCCGATCTCTCAATCCGTGTCAGTACCACCTGAAAGCACTTTAGTGTATGTAAGCGGTCAAGTCCCTTCCATAGTTGATGACAGTGCTAAACCAGACTCAATTGCAGCCTTTGGCGATACGAAGACTCAAACTGTTAATGTTTTAGAAGAAATTCAAAGCATCCTCGAAAGTCTCGATTTGACTATGGGTGATGTGGTAAAAATGCAGGCTTTTTTAGTCGGCGATCCTGATAATGGGGGACAAATGGACTTTGGTGGATTTATGGAAGGTTATACGCAATTTTTCGGGACAGAAACACAGCCAAATTTACCAGCGCGATCGGCAATGCAGATTGCTGGTTTAGTTAACCCAGGCTGGTTGGTAGAGATTGAAGTAGTAGCAGTACAATCTCAATCTTGAGCCAAACTATAGTCGTTTTAAATAGCAACCAGATTATCTTTGAAAAAAGTAGCAAGTAGCAAGTAGCAAATAATATTTAACCTTACAATCAATACAAAACTACCATAAGGAAATTAATTGGAATGACTATAAAACATGGTCAACAACCATTGCCAAATAAAAAACGTGAGCATCCCACCAATAATAGTAGCGAGAAGATTTTTGGTGCGCCAGCTAATGAAAATAGCTGCGATCGCGCCAATTAGTTTAGCATTGGTATAACTCAGTAGAATTTTATCTCCCGTTGGCATCAATACCGCAGAGACAATAATTGCCGTGAGAATAGCAGGGGGAAGATAATTTAGTGCTTCGACTAGCCGAGAAGGAAGTTTAATTCGATTGCTAAAAGCCAAGAGAGGATAGCGAATCAAAAATGTAACTACCGCCATCGCCCCAATTAAGTAAAATTCTTGTTCGGACATAAATTTTTTAGACGTTTATTTTTTTGGCAACCATACCAGCCATGATTCCTGCTGTAGCTGCCACCATCAAACCTGACTGATAGGGAAAATTCTGAGTCAATAAAGCCATAATTCCTGAGATAATTACGGTGACAACCATCGGTTTATTTCGGATATACGGCATAATCATCCCGATAAAAGTAACCGACATGGCAAAATCCAAACCCCAACTAGTTGCATCTGGGATAAGATGTCCAATGCTTAAACCTATTACGGTGCAAACCTGCCAGTTAGTATACATAAAAATAGCTGCACCAAAATAATACCAGTGCTTATAGATAGAGCGATCGCTTTGATTATAGCGATTGATTACCACTGCAAATACTTCATCAGTCAGCCAAAAAGCCAAAATAACTTTCCAAACTGGTGACAAGCGTTGAACGTGAGTAACTAGACTGAGAGAGTACAGCAGGTGACGTAAATTGACCACAAAAGTAGTCAGGATAATTATTGGCAAAGCTGTTCCTGTCGCCAATAACCCCAAAGCAATAAACTGAGCCGAGCCAGCAAAAACTAATGCCGACATAGCGATCGCACCACCGAAAGACAAACCGCTACTTTGAGCTAAAGTGCCGAAAATAATACCAAAGGGAATTGCGCCAATGACTAAAGGTACAATAGCTTTTGTGCCAGCAATAAATTCGGTTAAAGGTGAATAACGATCAACCTGACTCTGATTCAATTTTACTCCTCAATATGTAGAAATTAACCTAAACTTAAGAGTAGAGAAACTAGGATTATATTTCTTGTACGTTTTTGCAGTTGCATCATAATAAAATATACTCATCACTACCAGCTATCTTTTTTAATTGCTGTAACGGTTCTGGAGAAAGTTGAAGATGTATAATGCGATCGTCTTTGAGAACTTCATTCGTCAAGGATTATTCATCTTTAAAATACAAACTCCACTTAATTTCATCAATGTTGTACGAAGATCTTGCCAGTAATTTGCCACCGTTCTTCAATTTTCAAAAGCGTGAATAAATCTGTGTATGTATGGTCGTGCCAGTTTTCGATTTCTACTCTTGCTGATGCTGCATTTCCTTCCCAGTCAACTGAACGTATTACATATTTAAGATTGCTAGCTGGTGGATGAGTGTCCACGTAGTCATAGAGAACTTGAATCGGATCTGCTAATAAGCTGCCATCCAAATAGCCGTGAATCAAAGCTGATGTGTGAAAGCCCTGTTTCATAACGATGCTGTTGCCTTCCATCGCTCCTCGCGCATATTGGTTAATGGGCATCACGATGTTCTGGTATTCAATTAATTTCATTTGCTTACCTCCTTGGTTTCAGTCGCTCCGTTGTCATACTGTGATAGTGTTTATGACAACTATTACTGTTTAACAATATCTTGTAAAAAGTAAGGGGACAAGATGAGCATTAAACCTAGGAGTACGAATCCTAATCATCGCGATAAAATCGATCGCATCAACTCTGAACGTCTTACGCAGCTATCGGAATTTCTCAAATCTTGTCGCCAGCGTACCAATCCAGAAATTTTGGGATTGCCCGAACGACCGCGCAGACGAAATCCTGGTTTATCCAGAGCCGAAGTCGCTAATCTCGCTGGAATGAGCGTAGACTGGTACACTTGGTTGGAACAAGGTCGCAACATTTGTCCTTCAACTGATGTATTGAATCAATTAGCAAAAGTTTTTCAATTAAACGAACCAGAACGAAGACACCTCTATTCTCTTGCCGACTATACTCCTATTCCAACTGAAGTATTAGATGCAGACATTCAGCTTATGCAGCGCATGATTTCACATTTGTCAAAAGCACCCGCACTTATTCTCAGAAAAGATTGGCAAATACTCGCGCAGAATAACTCTGCTAATAAATTCTTTAATACTTGGTCTTACCTTGAGGATAACGACAGAAACCTACTTTATCTATTTTTTACCGATCCAATTTTTACGCAATATTTAAGACAGTGGGAGTGGCACGCAAAGATTGCCATACGACAATTTAGAGCAATTTATGCGACAGAAATTGGCAATCCAATATTTGTCTCGTTGATAGAACGGTTAAGTAATATTAGCACTCAATTTAGCAAATGGTGGAGGGAAACAGATGTTACTGGACGCGATAATGGGCGTAAAGAATTTGATCATCCATCACTTGGCTACCTTGATTACGATTATACAATTCTGCGTCCTGCGGAAAATCAAGCAATAGAAGTCATCGCCTTCATTCCACGTACTTCAAGTTAAAGAGTAATGCTTATTGTTTAATATATTCTTCTCATTCGAGTTCGCTTTTTCGATGGAAGTATTTGACAACAACTATACTACTAAATTAACGCAATTGAATATTGAAAAATGCGATCGCAATTAACTTGTTTCAAATCAAAATCATCTAGTACGATCGCATTTGTTATTTGATATTTTTGTAAGATTACACCACTTCTATAGACTTGAGCTGTATATTTTCTTAACTTGTCACCAATGGCTAATAGCTGATAGCTACGAGTCATATCACTGAGAATTTAAACCGAAAGAACAGCAGCGATTTTAAGCCATCACCATTCCTCCATCAACGTTAAATACCTGACCTGTAATATATGCCGCTGCGGGATCGGCTGCTAAAAAGCGGATTGTGCCTGCAACTTCGGCTGGCTTGCCATAACGACCAAGGGGAATGAATTTAAGAATGTCGTCAGATTTCAGGTCATTCGTCATGTCAGTCTCAATAAACCCTGGTGCTACAGCGTTAACGGTAATACCACGATTAGCTAATTCCTTGGCAACGGTTTTGGTAAAGCCAATTACTCCAGCCTTGGCTGCACTGTAGTTTGCCTGTCCAGGATTACCCATTTGTCCTGCAACCGAAGCAATATTAACAATTCTGCCATTGCGTTGCTTAAGCATGATTTTGCTAACTGCTTTGGTACACAAGAATACTCCAGTCAGATTTAAATCAATTACCGCCTGCCACTGTTCAGGCTTCATTCGCAGTAATAAAGTATCTCTAGTAATACCTGCATTATTGACCAAAACATCAATGCGCCCAAACTTATCAAGGGTTTGTTTAATTAAATTATCTACTTGTTCAGCTTGAGAAACATCTGCCTGTAATGCGATTGCTTCTCCTCCTGCTGCGGTAATTGCTTGGACTATAGCCTCTGCTGCCTCACTTGAACGAGCATAGTTGACCACAACCTTTGCGCCTTGACCGACTAGAGCGATCGCTGCTGCTTTACCAATTCCCCTAGAAGCACCCGTGACTAATGCTACTTTATCTTTCAAATGCTGTAAATTTTCTGGTAATAACTCCATATCTTGCCCCTTGGAAATAAGCTTAAGAAACTCAACAAAATTCTGATACTTCTGATTAACTTAGCTATCATATAGGCTTATTAGTCCCTTAGACTAGTTCGCGACTCAATTACTTGTATATAAGGCGATCGCTATGGCAGTTAAAAAACAATTCTCCAGTTTTGAAGATCTATTGAAAGGTTCAGAGCTTCCTGTTTTAGTAGATTTTTACGCAACTTGGTGTGGTCCTTGTCAGATGATGACCCCAATTTTAGAACAGGTAGGGGCTAATTTACGCGATCGCCTTCAGGTAGTCAAAATTGATACCGATAAGTATCCTAATCTGGCTACTAAGTATCAAATAGAAGCTTTACCTACTTTAGTTTTATTCAAAGATGGTCAACCCGCAGAGAGAATAGAAGGCGTGTTGCAAGCGCAACAGTTGATTCAGCATTTAGATACTTTGGTTTAACTATGCAAACATGGTTTTCTTCAGCGATAAATATTGAATATTAGGTGAAATGACACAGGCACTTGAGAAGAAAACTTACACCTCTGAAGAGTATTTAAACTGGGAAATACTCTCAGAAGAACGTCATGAATATGACGATGGAGAAATTAGATTAATGACAGGAGGTACGCCCAACCACAATAGAATTTGCCGTAATTTACTGATTGCTCTTGAACTCGCTTTCAAAGAACAACCTTATGAAACTTTTTTTACAGATCAGCGTCTTTGGATTTCCAATCGCAATCTCTATACTTATCCCGATATTATGGTTCTGGAAAAACCAATTCAGCTTCAGGAAAGTCGAACTGATACGGTGATGAATCCCTGTTTAATAGCGGAAGTACTATCAAAATCAACTAAAGATTATGATCGCAGTGAAAAGTTTGTGGCATACCGCACGATTGAGACTTTTCAAGAATATCTTTTGATCGATCAATATAAAATTCAGGTCGAACATTACGTTAAAACGAATGCTCATCAATGGTTATTATCGGAATATACCGACTCCGAAATGACTTTAACCTTGAGTTCAGTGGACGTACAGTTCAAAATTGCCGATCTGTATGAAAATATTGAATTTAAATAGGTTTAACTCATTGACCAAGGACAAATCGTTTATTAAGCGGACTAAACATTTTATCAATTTTCATTGAGTAATTGGAATAGTATATTCTTCCATTCCTAACGAGTCTCTGTAATTTAATGTCACTCCTTGAGCATCTTCGAGAACATCATAAGCTAATAGATCTCTATTGGTCATTCCAGGCAAAATTAAACCTTCGTCAAACTTATTTTTATTATTCCAAATCAAATCACTTTCAACTGAAAAATCTTGTTGATAAGTTCTTCCTTGGTTATCTTTAAGCTTTAAACTATGGTCTTCTATTGAATCTGTTTTTTTACTAGTGTTAGTAACATCTACCTCTAAAACTAAATATTTTCCTTTCGCAGTGCGAACTTCGTTTGTCAAACCTGCTACAAATGATTTGGTTATGTAAACTCGGCTTACTTTAATTTCTTGTTCTTTGGTTTTGATGATATTGTTCTCAGTTGGATATTGTTCAAAAGAATAAGCAGGTTCTTGATTCTGAGCCTTCCAACCCAACCATAGAGATAATAAGATTAAAACAATCCAAAAAATAGTAGTTTTACTTTGAGCAATCTCTTTTTTCGATTTGTAGTTCATTAGTTGTCATCTAATATTCATGCTTTACCTAACTCTTCTTACTTTTCCCCAATTAAGTGCAATAATCTCCATTCAGACTCATCTTTATCGATATTCACATTACAATTGTCCGAAAAACCTATAAAATGTCGTGGTAGAAGCTATCAAAATTATGGAGAAAGTTAGAGATAGATCTTAAATCCTTTATCGATCAAGCATAAACAATAATATGACTATAACTACTTATAAATGGTCAATTGAAGAATGGCACGATCTAGTTGATTCAGGAGTTTTGGCTGGTAAAAAAGTCGAATTTTTAGAGGGAGAAATAACTGCCATGAGTCACGAAGGAGTCCCTCACCGCAATACCAATCATAGGGCTGTTAAATACTTGAGAAAGCTTTTAGATGGATTAGCGGAAGTCTATGAATCCCACCCGATTACTTTAAACAACTCCCCCTATTCGAGAGCAAGCGAACCAGAACCAGATATCGCCATTGTTCAGTTACCAGAGAGCATTTATGATGCTCATCATCCCTATCCAGAGAATATCTATTGGCTAATAGAAGTTTCTAAGGAAACCTTGAGGAAGCGAAACAACGCGGTCTTGGGGGTTTCCCCGCAGGGCTATGCGCCCAGAGCGTCGCTAGACGCGACTCAACGCTTCGCGTTGTGCAGCGATTGTTTCAAGAAGGACTTGGAACAGAAAACAATTATTTATGCTTGCAATAGCATTCCTGAATATTGGGTAATTGACCAACGGTCACAGCAGCGGACAGACCCCGCGTCGCCGTCAGGCGCAAGGGAACGCTGTCCAAGACAGGCTCCGTCCGTTTAGGGCGGAGTAATCTGTGACTTAGTTAATCAAAAACTAATAGTTCATACTGAACCTCAAGCTGACGGTTATAGGCAAATTTCCGAATACAAAACAGGTGCGATTTCGCCTCTAGCTTTTCCGAAGATTGCGATCGCCTTAAATCAACTTTTGCCTGATTAATTTTAATATTTTAAATAGGTTATAGTTATCCAATATCCATTTCTTACATCGCTATTAACTTCAGCTTTATTTTACATTTTGCTTTTTCATTTGTTAGCTCAAAACTGACTTGCTCTCTTGGTCATTCTATTATTCCAAAGATTAAAAGGATAATAAAAAGCTGGACTCCAGAGACTATTTATAATTGCCGAGATGATAGCTATCTGCTGATACTTATCGATAATTTCTGAGATACTAAAAAAATGATATCTTGCATATTGCAATCCATAGACTGTTTCAGCCAGAATCGTCATAAAAAAGACAATAAAAGCTACAGAGATAAAGTCTTCTCCAATATATTTTTGCTTTTGCAGACTAGAGGTTAACACCCCAACCAAAACAAAACTAAGTATATAAGAAGGGGTGCTAACAACTATACCGTCATAGATACAGCCGATCATTAAGCCTGCGATCGCACCTTGCCAAATATTACGCTTGATACTCCAAGCAACTACCCAAATTAACAGCCAATTAGGATTTGTGCCTAACAGTTCCATTCCAGGAATATGCAACAGCATTAAAAAAGAACATATAACTACAGAAGCAAAAATAAACAGGACATTTAAAATTTTTAATACGTCTATTGATGGTGTTTTTTTACTAGGCATTACTGTACGAGCGAACGGCCGTTCGCCCCTAACTGATTACTGATTACCTATTACTTAATTTTAGGTTCAAAAGGCTGAACAATAACCCATTCCAAAACATCAATAGGTGCAGTTAATTCTATTTCTATTTCCGAAACGGCTTCTTCTTTTAGTTCTTGAGCTTTTACTTTGCCAATAGGTAAACCAGGGGGATATAGCTTACTCAGATTTGAAGTGACTATTTGATCTCCAGGTTTAATGCCTGTAACCTCTTCAAAAAAGTGCATCACCACACTAGATGCTTTTTCACCTTGAACATAGCCCAATTGACGACTACGGCTGATAACTGCGCCAACTCGACTAGTATCATCGCTAATTAGCAGTACTTTACTAGTGTGAGGAGTAACGCTGGTAACTCTACCTACCAAACCGCCAATTCCCGACACGATAAAACCTGGTTTAATATTATCTTGGCTACCTTTACCTAGGGTAACTTGCTCCCACCAGCGATCGCGACTACGGCTAATTACTGGTGCAGCTATAGTTTTGCTTGTTTGAGTCGAACTGTAATTTAGCAACTGTTTTAGCTGCTTATTTTGCTGTTCTAATTCTGTTACCCGCTGTTCTAACTCTAAAATACGAGCGTTGGTTAGTCTATCTTCTAGAGTTAGCTGCTTTTGGGACTGAAAAGGACTGACCACAAAATAATACATCTCTGATAAAATTGCAGCCTGAGTTTGTCTAATCAAGAGGGCAATAATTAAAGCCACTATAACTATTGTTGTGCGAAAACCAAATTTATCCCACCAGCGACCCATATTTCATCCAATTGGTAATGACGATTTAAATAAGTATGGAGCGATCGCTAAATACTCGATCTAAGGTTTTATCTTCCAATACTCTACCTGTCCCTAAAACGACGCATTTTAAAGGTTCAGCAGCAATATGAGTGACAATTCCTGTTTCATGGCTAATTAAAACGTCTAACCCCCTTAATAATGCTCCTCCACCAGCCAACATAATGCCACGGTCAATAATATCCGCAGCTAAATCTGGGGGAGTTTGCTCAAGGGTAAGTTTAATCGTTTCAATAATACTTTTGACTGGTTCTTGTAAACATTGGCGAATTTCTGATTCACTAACTTCAATAGTGCGAGGTAAGCCTGATAATAGGTGTAAACCTCTTACTTCTATGGTGCGATTGTTAGTTTCATCCACAGGATAAGCTGAACCTAGCTTGAACTTGATCGCTTCGGCTGTATTTTCGCCAATAGCTAGCTTATGCTCTCTTTTGATCTGATTAGCAATTACTTCGCTCAATTCATCTCCAGCAATGCGGATTGATTCGCTAATTACTTTGCCCTGAGAGCTAATTACCGCCACCTCCGTTGTGCCACCACCAATATCGACAATCATGTTACCTGTGGGTTCACTAATAGGTAATCCTGCGCCAATAGCTGCTGCGAGGGGTTCTTCAATCAAATCTACCTCTCTTGCCCCTGCATTAGAGGCTGCTTCAATTACAGCACGACGCTCTAATTTGGTAACTCCGCTAGGAATACCAATAACCATGCGGGGATGAACTAAGGGCTTGCCTTCATAAGCTCGTTTGACAAACTCATGAATCATGGCTTCTGTCGCATCAAAATCAGCAATTACACCATCTTTGAGCGGACGCAAAGCCTGAATATGTTCGGGAGAGCGACCTAACAACAATTTTGCTTCTTTACCAAATGCCTGTGGGATTTCCGTTTTGCGATCTATTGCCACCACAGAAGGTTCTTCTAAGACGATTCCCTTACCGGATACGTAAATTAGTGTATTAGCAGTACCTAGATCGATACCCATGTCCCGCGAAAGATTAAAACGATTAAGAAAACCCACTTTGATTTATTTCTCCGAAGAAATTTGCGTAGCTTTATCTGAGTCGGATCTAATTTACTCCCGATATATCGATTAGTCTAATCGAAAATATACTTAATTCGATCGTAGTCAGGGTAAATTAATTTCTGTTTACGTATTTATAGTGAGGTCGGTAAACCAAATTTTCCTTAATAAGAAAAATATGCAATTATTTAATTAGCACTTTTCTATAGATTTGTTCACGTATAAAATAATTTTTTATGTCAGATATATTCCCATTAGACCGTCAACTGAGAAGTCGTCGGCAGGTTATTCGCTGGGGTTTATTAGCAGCAGGCATTTCTGCTACGGCATTAAAGCTTTGTAGTAGCGAGGTTAAGGCTGCTGAACCAGTCAAAATTCCTCCCCTTCCCCAAACCAATAGTTCATTAGCTCAAAGTTTTGAGCCGATGGCAGTTTTGCGAGATTTTAACTATGGCACAGTCAAAGAAGAAGCTGGGCGTACCATCCGAGAATTTGAACTTGCTGCTCACAGTACGACCTTACAGCTTAATAGTGCCATTACTTTTGTAAGCTGGAATTTAAACAATCGCGTTCCCGCCCCTACCCTGAGAGCCACAGAAGGCGATCGCGTTCGCATTATTTTCCATAACGAAGATGGGCATTCTCATAGCCTGCATTTTCATGGCACTCACCCAGTTGAAATGGATGGAGTCACATCTGTACGTAGGGGCAAAACAATGATCTATGAATTTGATGCCGAACTTTATGGTGTTTATCCCTATCATTGTCATGTTGCTCCTGTTACTCGTCATGTAAGTAAAGGTTTATATGGCTTGTTTATTGTCGATCCCCCCGAAGGTCGTCCTCCCGCAGATGAAATGGTGATGGTGATGGGTGCTTACGATCTTGATACTGATGGCAAAAACGAACTATACGCTTTTAATGGGATTCCTAACTATTATCGCGATTATCCAATTCCCATTTATCAAAATCAATTGATTCGTCTCTATGTACTCAACATGATTGAGTTCGATCCAGCTATCACTTTTCATATTCATGCCAATATGTTTCAGGTTTATCGTACTGGCAGAAGTCTAGAACCCAATGAAGAAAGTGACGTAATTACGATGGGGACAGCCGAGCGACACATTCTAGAATTTGCTTATAAGTATCCTGGCAAATATATGTTTCATCCCCATCAAGACTATATTGCTGAATATGGCTGTATGGGTTATTTTGACGTAATTCCTGAAGATACATAACTGATATTACGCAGCATGGGGTCATGGAGTAGTGAGTAATGAGTATAGAAGATAGGGTCGATCTTTGGAGTAATTACCTCAAACACCTCACCACCACAAATACCTCATTACCCCAAACACCTCACTACCCAGTCTTCACAGATCGATAAATGCGTAACATCAGATACATAATTTGGCTCAACCTAAAAATAAATTTACTATTTTTAAAATTATTGACTTAAATTCGCAATAATAGTAAATTACTAATTCAGAACAATTACGTATAAATGCCAAATTCAAATTTATGTCTACTCGAATTAAAACTATAGAATTATTTTTAGCCTGTGGTTTTGTAACAGCAGTGGGGACTCAAGCTCTACCCTCAAATGCTCATGAAACTGATGATATGCTAGAGGCATCTACTTCCCAAACTTATTTACTCTTGGCACAAGGTGCAGAAGGCGGTGAAGGCGGTGAGGGTGCAGAGGGCGGTGGTGAAGATGGAACTGCTACTGGAGATCCCAATGTAGACTATATGACTTCTCTAGGTTTGATGAAAGGACATTTGCTCGCAGCCAAAGAATTGATCGCTAAAAAAAACTATGAAGAAGCTGAACCTCATATTGGTCATCCTGTAGAAGAACTTTATAGCGATATTGAAACTGTATTACCGCAGAAGGGGGTGAACGACTTTAAGCCAACCTTAAATCAACTACATGATTTAGCAATATCTGCTCCTGATTCTCCTGAAATGAAAACATTGTTCGCTAAGTCTGAGGCTTCTATTGATGAAGCGATCGCTGCTGTCCCCCAAGAACAACGCAACTCTCCAGAATTTGTGCTAGAGGTGATGGTAGAAATGCTGAAAAATGCAGATGCTGAATACAAGGCAGCGATCGCCAACAATCAGTTTGTCGAAGTTGTAGAGTATCAAGATTCCAGAGGATTTGTCTATTATGCCGACGAGCTATATCAAACCGTAGCTGACCAAAAAAGCCAGGCAGATCCAGAAGGACATAAAATAATTACCGATAGTTTGGCAGAATTAAAAACAGCTTGGCCATCTATTGAGCCACCCGCAAAACCGATTAAACAGCCTGGTGAAATTTCTGCTCTAGTAACTCAGATCGAATTTAACAAATAAGTTCGATGTGCAGGAGAATGTTATTAACTACAAATCATTCTCCGCTTATCGATCATTGCTATGATACATTTTGGCATTCTTTGTCCTTCAGGTGTAGGACATCAAGCTAGGCTGATGTGCATTTAAACTTATAACTTTACTATCAGCGTTTTTCTTTGCGCCTTTGCGCCTTTGCGCGAGATAATATTATCTCTATGAAAGCAACTTAGTTTCAAGAGTTAAAAAGTCAAAAGTTATGATTTTCTCAATTGAGCAAATTCTTTCTCCTGAAGATTTAGCCGAAATTAGACAAGTTTTAGAACAAGCAGAATTTGTTGATGGTAAGCTGACGGCAGGTTGGCACGCTAAGTTAGTTAAAAACAATCAGCAACTAAAAACAGGAACATTTCAAAAAGAACTTCAAAGAAAGATTGGTATTGCTTTAGCCGACAATGTTTTATTCCAATCAACAGTTCGTCCCAAAGCGGTTCATTCATTGCTTTTTAGTCGCTATAGCGAGGGAATGTCTTACGACACCCATATAGATAATGCGCTGATGAAGGGCAACTCTAGCTTATGTCGCTCTGATGTTTCCTTTACCTTATTTCTGAATTCGCCCCAAGACTATGAAGGAGGAGAGCTAGTCATTGAAGGAGTGCAGGAAGAACAAAGCTATAAACTTGAAGCTGGTTCGGCTATAGTTTATCCTTCTACTACCCTGCACCGTGTTAATTCTGTGACTCAGGGAATAAGGTTAGTTGCTGTTGGTTGGGTACAGAGTACAATTCGGGATGCGGGCGATCGCGAAATTCTCTTTGATTTAGATACGGCTCGTCGCGCTATCTTTGCTAAATCTGGCAAAACTCCTGAATTTGACCTAGTTTCTAAGAGTATTGCTAATCTTCTCCGCAAATGGGTAGATGTATGACAACTTCAAAAATAATTAACTCTATCTTTTTGAGTCACTGCTAAATGGTAAATTAATAGCTATTGCCAAATTGCATTTCTCAGAAAAGTTCAACAGCTATTATGACTAAAAACCACCACATTACTTTACTTCCTGGGGATGGTATTGGCCCTGAAATTATTTCTGTGGCGGTGGAAGTATTAAAGGCGATCGCACCTAAACATAATTTAAAGTTTACCTTTACGGAGGCTTTGATTGGCGGTGCTGCGATCGATGAGACAGGAGAACCTTTACCCAAACAAACATTGACAGCCTGTCGTCAAAGTGATGCAGTCTTGCTAGCGGCAATTGGTGGTTATAAATGGGATAGCTTACCCCGCAATAAACGTCCTGAAACTGGCTTGTTGGCAATGCGTGCTGGACTAAGATTGTTTGCTAATCTTCGACCAGCAACTATTTTACCTCAGCTAATTGACGCTTCTTCTCTCAAGCGAGAAATAGTAGAGGGAGTAGACATTATGGTGGTGCGAGAGTTGACTGGCGGTATATATTTTGGACAGCCGAAAGGGATTTTTGAAACTGAAACAGGAGAAAAACGGGGCGTTAATACGATGGCGTATAGCGTTAGTGAAATAGATCGCATTGCCAAAGTCGGTTTTGAAACTGCTCAAAAACGCAGCGGTAAATTATGCTCGGTTGATAAAGCTAATGTACTAGACGTTTCTCAACTGTGGCGCGATCGCGTTACGGCAATGGCAAAGGATTATAATGATGTAGAGTTAAGCCATTTATACGTAGACAATGCAGCAATGCAGCTAGTTCGCGCTCCCAAACAGTTTGATACCATCGTTACAGGTAATTTATTTGGGGATATTCTTTCTGATGCTGCGGCGATGCTAACGGGCAGTATTGGAATGTTACCCTCTGCTAGCTTAGGCAGTGCGGGTACACCTGGAGTATTTGAGCCTGTTCACGGATCGGCACCCGACATTGCAGGACAAGATAAAGCAAATCCTCTGGCACAGGTGCTTAGTGCAGCGATGATGTTGCGTTACGGTTTAAATGTCCCCGATGCCGCAACCGAAATTGAGAACGTAGTTAACCGAGTTTTGGATCGTGGCTACCGTACAGGAGATATTATGTCACCAGGGATGAAGGCGGTAGGCTGTAAAGAGATGGGTGAGGTACTGCTTAAATTGATAATTAGCGATGGATAATTTCTTGTAAAAGTTGAAATAAAGCAATATCTCCAAGGTTAATATTGTCCTAAATACAATTGATACTGTTATAAATAGTTTGTGTAATATCAAATTTGGTATGAAACAAGAAAGATTTAAATTCATCGATCTGTTTGCAGGAATAGGCGGATTTCATTTGGCGATGCACACTTTAGGAGGTAAATGCGTTTTTGCATCGGAAATTGACCAATATGCCAGAAAAACCTATATTCATAATTTCCAAAAAATCTCGCCTCAACTATTTGAATCTGGTTTATTTAACCAAGATATAAGACAGGTTGTTCCTGATGAAATTCCTGACTTTGATATTTTGTGTGCCGGTTTTCCTTGTCAGCCTTTTAGCCAAGCAGGATATAAGAGAGGCTTTAATGATATTCATAATTCTGAGAGAGGCAATTTATTTTTTAATATTGCCGATATTTTGGAAGCCAAACGTCCAAAAGCATACTTTTTAGAAAATGTTAGAGGGTTAGTTAATCACGATCGAGGTAAAACTTTTAAACTAATTCGTGAAATTTTAGAGATAGATTTGGGCTATTCATTTTATTTTCAAATTATCAAAGCATCAGATTATGGTTTACCTCAATTAAGACCTAGAACTTTCATGGTGGGTTTTCGTGATGAATCGTTTTTTAAAGGATTCAATTTTCCTGTTAAACAGCCCTTGGAATTTAAGATGAGTGATGTATGGGGTGGTGTTTGTAGCAGAGAAATAGGATTCACTTTAAGAATTGGTGGTCGTGGTTCAGATATTAAGGATCGCCGTAATTGGGATTCATATTTGGTTGATGGCGAAGTTAAGAAGCTAAGTTACATTGAAGCAAAAAAAATGCAGGGTTTTCCTGATAATTTTGAATTTCCTGTTAGTCCCACTCAAGCCATCAAACAACTTGGTAATAGTGTTGCAGTTAATGCAGTAAAAGCTGTAGGTAAAAATATTATTGCTTATATGAATAGTTTAAATGATAACCAAACAATAATGAAGAAAACTAAAAATAAAGGCGAGTGGTCAGAATTGCTAACTTTTATCAGAATTTTAGTTGAACGGAAAATAATACTTGCAGACGAAAATCTTAATCCAACAAATAATTATTTTAATGTAACAAAAGTTACTGGAAAAAATATAAACTTAGAGTTTTTATTGATAGATAATAATCAACTAGAAATCTTTAATAAAAATACAGCTATAATAGAAAGAATTCAGATAGATAAATTAATCAACAGCAAAATATTAAATGATTTGATTTTTCAAATAAAAACGAGTAAAAGTACCTTTGCCATTCCTAGTTTTGAGATTATTCAAGATGCTTTAGGTTTGACATTAATCAAAGGTGGAACAAGCAATCAAAAGGCAGATATTTTTTTAGATATTCAAAATGATGTTTTGGTAAAAGAAAATGAAGGATTTGGTATCAAGTCTTATTTAGGAAGTAAACCAACGCTACTTAATGCTTCTGGCAATACCAATTTTATATTTGAGATCGAGAATATGAACAAGGAAAACGTAGACGAAATTAATTCTATTAATACCAAAACTAAGTTGAAAGATAGGATTGAAGCAATTGAAAAATATGGAGGATTATTTAAATACATTGCTCCAGAAAAATCAACTATGCAATATAATCTTAAAATGGTTGATTCTTCTATGCCTGAAATTATTGGTAGTATACTGCTTACTTTTTATAAATATAGGATTTCTTCTATTTCTAAAATTATTAATCATGTTCATGAAAATACTAATTTAATTAATAAAATTAAATATGAAGATAAAAACTTTTTAATCAGTAAAGTAAAAAATCTTTTAGTAGATGCTTTATTAGGCTTTTTTGCAGGTAGTAAATGGAATGGTAGTTATGAATCAAATGGAACTATTATAGTCAAAGAATCTGGTGAACAAGTAGCATTTCATATTATTGACTTGGAAAGTCTAAAGTCTTATTTATTTAAAAATATAAAGCTGGATACTCCTTCCACAACTAGACATAGATATGGCAAGGTAATTATGGAAAGTGATGGAAAACTATATTTCAAACTTAATTTACAGTTGAGATTTTAACTATTAATCTTTTACGAAAATTATAATTAAGCGATCGCATCTCGAGCCCATGACTACTAATGCTTTGCAAAACAGCTAAAAATCAGGGGAATTATTTCTTTAATCATAAGTAAGTAAGCAGAATTAAATATAAAACCTAACCTACCCAACAGCAGGAGAATTTTATTTTTACAAACAGTCTCTTAAGAATGTCTAAAATCATTTGCCTCTACAGTCTGCTCTCTGCCTTTACCTAAGTTTTAAATGTTGTATCTCAACAGGATTTAGTATCATCTCTTATTACATCAATTATCTTTTAACTAGCATTATTAATAATCAATTAAACAGAGTGCTTGGCTTTTAATTTCTTTGGGATCGATTAACTTCAAAATTTCTTCTTGGCTGTAGTCACCATCAAACGCTTCTATAGCTGCCCCCTTTAAAGCAATGTCAAAAGCATCGTTGATTATTTCTTCTAAATCTTGTTGTTGGGCATAATATCCACCAGCTTTACGTCTTTTATTTGTTCTATTAATTTGCTTGACTGAGTTAGCAATCGAAAGCTCCCAAGATCTTGTTAGCTTATTTTCAGCAGATTGCTTGATAAGGTGTAGAAGTATAACAATCATGTAGCTATATATCTTATTAAGCTTGTCTTCTACCGACATTTCCTCTAGTTCATCGACAATTTGCAGAGCTTTTAAATAGTTTTTATTTTCAATACTTTTTCGTAGCTTAATTAATTCTTCCATGCTGTATCTATAATTGCTTATCCCTTATTTTAAATGTCAGAAACCATATTTGAACCCTTGTAATACGGCTTTGTGCAGCGATCGCTGGTAGTTACCTGATGGTACAAAGATTAGCGTTGCGAGGAGATGCTATTAGTCATTCTATCTTGCCAAAATAGGCGATCGCGCCTGTTGCTTCAGGAATTCTTGTTTTGGTACTCTTATTTGGCAATTCTGGTTTGATTAGAGAAATAAAAAGCTTGATTTATAACCAAAAATCATAATTATCGCCAAAATATTTATAATTTAAAGGTTTGAAAAAGCTGCGTTTTCCTTTATGATTACTATAATTTAAAATTAATTCAGAAACTAAGCAATTGTTAACTAAATTACCAACTCCTTCGGAGTTAAGTAGCAGCCGCGTGGAGCGGCTCGACTTTCCTTCGGAAAGGCGGCGAACTCCAGTTCGCGCAGATAACAGATAGCAATTAAGTAACTCCGAAGTTGGTCTAAAGCGCAGAGCCTTTCAGGCTCAGATCGTCGTCGAAGACGACTGGCAACGCTTGCGCGTTGCGCTCTTTAAAGACGAAAAAAAATAAAACACATTTCTTTGTTTCAATCCTCTTGTTTTAACGAGAGGTAAAATTGCTACTTGCTACTTGCTACTTGCTACTTGTGAATTAATTGCCTCTAAATTAACTCATATTGATGCTCATAGCCTATAGCTCTGAAAAGCAATAGTACAAATAACGACAAATGACGCTTGCAAATGGCAAAGAAAATTTGGTTTTTAGCTATTTCTTTATTGTTGAGCTTTGTAATTACAACTAATTGGCACAAAATACCGTCAAAGGCTTCTAATAATCCATCTCAGGATACAAAACCAGCAGTGGTAATTGGTTATAGCAGTTGGGCTGGCTGGTGGCCCTGGGCGATCGCCGAATCTGAAGGATTATTTACCAAAAATGGAGCTAATGTCGAACTGAAATGGTACGACAACTATACTAAATCGATGGAAGATTTGGCTTCTGGCTACATAGACGGCAACTGTCAAACCCTCAACGATACAATTAGCTTTGCCGTGGATGCAGTAAAAGGAGAAGTCGCAGTTTTGGTCAACGACAATTCAGCCGGTAATGACAAAATTGTTGCTGCTGCGGGAATTAATGGAGTCAAAGACTTGAAAAATAAGCGTGTGGCGGTTGAGGCGGGGGTTGTGGATGATTTTCTGTTGACTTTAGCACTAGAAAAAGAGGGAATGTCCCGGGATGACGTACAAATCATCGATATTGAAACTGGTGCAGCAGCAGAAGCCTTTGTTGCTGGGCAAGCTGATGCAGTGGGCGCGTTTCCTCCTTTTTGGTTAAATGCGCTGCAAAGAAAAGGATCGAAGGAAATAGCCTCATCCAAAGAATTTCCTGGAGCAATTCCCGATCTTTTGGTCGTAACCGAAGAGTTAATTAAAGAGCAGCCAGAACAAGTACAGGCTTTAATCGATACTTGGTTTGACATTTTGCAGTTTATGTCCGATCATTCTGCCCAAGCCGATAAAATTTTGGCAGATAGAGCTGGAGTAAACGATGAAGAATTTCAATTATTTAAAGAGGGAACTAAAATATTTACCCTTGAGGAGAACTTGGAAGCTTTTAGTGAAGGAGATAGTATGAAACATTTACCCTATGCTGCCTTCAAAATCACCGATTTTTTGGTCAATAAATTAAAGTCTATTGATAATAAGCCCAGTTTAACCAAAATCTTTAATCAAAATTTTATCAAAGCTTATGCAGTCAAATAATCACCAAAGAAAAGCTTTTACACTTAAGAACCAAAAGCATATTTGTCCTAAATGCGGTTTTGAAAATCATAATTCTGCCGTTTATTGTGAGATTTGTTTTTATCCCTTAAGCATTGATGAACCCAATGCTGATAAATCATTAGCTACAAAACCGCCCGTAGTTAAGCCTCAACGAGCAAATATACCTAAGTCCTCAGCAAATAGTTTCAGGCAGGAGCTTCAAAAGCCAAGCGTGCTTAGTGGTTTAGCGGTTTTGGGAATTGCGATCGCTCTTTGGGTTAATTATTTTATTTCTCGCCAACCTAGCTACATCACTTCTGCTCAGGGAGATAGTCTGGCTCTTTACGACTCTATGAGTCAAGTACCAGATGTACCCGACGGATTGTTTAGCTATGGAGGCGCACTATATTTTGCTTCTTTAGTGGCTCATGGTATGAATGATGCCATGGTCTTGGAACACCCTAACTTTGATCTGAGGTATACTAAACCTCGAAACAATGACCAAAGCTATAGCAATGGCATTAAGATGCTGTTGGATGGCGAACTCAGCTTTGCTTTTAATGGTCGCCCTTTAGTCGATCAAGAATATTCTCAAGCACGCTTACGGGACATGAAACTACAACAAGTTCCCATTGCTATTGACGGTATTGTCATTTTTGGAAATAATCAGATTCCCAATAAAGGCTTGAGTTTAGACCAGGTTAGGAATATTTTCACTGGCAAAATTACTAATTGGAAACAGTTAGGAAACCAGGATCTGCCGATAACTCCAGTTTTACTTAGTCCAGAGGATATTGAGCTATTGAACTTAGATAATGCTGCTAAGATTCCTTCAGCAACTGAATATGTCTCTAACTATACTCTTGCTTTGCGCAAAGTAATCGCCACGCCTGGGACAATATCTTTTGCCTCTTCATCTTTAGTCCAAAATCAGCAATTAATTAAAGTATTTGGTTTGGCTGAGGGAAATTCGAGCAACTACATGAATCCCTTGATAGCAGGAAAGCCTAACTTAAGGATATTTAAAAGCGGTAATTATCCCCTGACGCGAAGATTGTTCTTAGTTATTCGTCAAGATGGAACTCCCGATCAGTTGGCAGGGAAAGCCTATGCCCAGATGTTACTGTCTCGTGAAGGTCAAGCAATAGTTAGAAAAGCAGGGCTTGTTCCTCTATATGGAGAATAATAGAGTAAATATAATTTCAGTTAAAATGAGGGTAATTTTCATTAAACGATCTTGGATAGTGAGCTAGCATTGATTCAACTCCAATAGAGGGTAAAGGTCTAGAAAATAAAAATCCCTGACCAAATTCGCATCCAAAGGCTTTTAGCTGCTGGAGTTGCTGAGGTGTTTCTACCCCCTCAGAAATAGCATCCATGCCTAAAGTTTTGGCTAAAGTAATAATTACTCTAACAATCTCCAAGTTTTCTGAATCATAGTTCATTTGTTCGATAAAAGAGCGATCTATTTTTAAATTATCAATGGGAAATTGGCGTAAATAACTTAAAGATGAATAACCAGTCCCAAAATCATCAATACTGAGCTTGATATTTCGCTCTCTAATTTGCTTAAGGGTATCTTGTATACCTCCTTCTGGATCGATCAATACGCTTTCTGTAATCTCTAAACGCAAACAGTTACCGTTTAAACCAGTTTCTTGTAGTATGCGATCTAGCTTTTGAATAAACTCTGGTTGTTGTAACTGCTGACTGGCTATATTAACATTCATTTTGAGAGAAGCAATTTGAGGAATCTGAGCAAACTGTTGTTGCCACTGCTTTAGCTGTCGACAAGCTTCTTTTAGTAACCACTCGCCAATTTCTAAAATTAAGCCCGTGTCTTCGGCAATGGGAATAAAATCAATAGGAGAAATAGAACCCTTAGTAGGATGTTGCCAACGAATTAAAGCTTCAAAGCCAACTAATTTACTATGGCTTAAAGAAATAATTGGCTGGTAGTGAAGCACAAATTCATTACGTTTGACAGCCTGACGCAAACAATTTTCTAACTCTAATAGCTTTAGAGTCTCTTGGTACATAGCCATGTCAAAAATTTCATAACGCGATTTTCCTTTAGCTTTGGCACGATACATGGCAATATCAGCGTCTCTCAGCAATTCCGCTGCGTTACTGTAGTTGGGTGAACTAAAGACGATGCCAATACTGGCACTAGTAAAAATATTTTGACCTTTCAGTTCAAAAGGCGATCGCAATTTTCGTTGAATGCGATCGCCGATCATCGTTGCATCTTCAATACTGCTAATGCCGTCTAATAAAATAACAAATTCATCTCCTCCTAAACGTGCTACTAGGTCATTTTCTCGTAGACATTTTTGCAGTAAATTTGCCACCGCAATTAATAATTGATCGCCAGTTGAATGACCTAAGCTATCGTTAATTACTTTAAAGCGATCAAGATCGATAAATAATAGGGCATACATATAATCTGGATGACGTTGGGCGTGTTTAATAGTCCACTCAACTCTTTCCATTAATAAGCTACGGTTACCCAACCCCGTCAAACCATCGTGGAGAGAATCGTAAACCAACTTTTCCTGAATTCTCTGACGCTCATTGATTTCTCTAATGAGGCTTTGATTAACTGTTTTTAGCTCAATTGTACGCTGCTGAACTCTTATTTCTAACTCTTGGTTTAACTGAGATATTTTAGCGTTGGCTAACTGGAGGGCAATTTGATTTTTAACCCGCACCAGTACTTCTTTGACCTGAATTGGTTTACTGATAAAGTCTACCCCCCCAACTTCAAATGCTCTAACCTTGTCCAATACGTCATCTAAGGCACTTAAGAAAATTACGGGTATATTACAGGTTAAAATATCTGCCTTAAGTCTTTGACAAACTTCGTAGCCATCTAGATCGGGCATTTTTATGTCTAGCAAAATTAAATCGGGCAAAATTGTACTTGCACCTCGTAATGCTGTCGAACCATTTTTAGCACAGCGTACTTGATAGCCTTGCTCACTCAGAGTATTGGCGAGAACTTTCAAATTATCAGCCATGTCATCCACAATTAGAATATTGATGTCTTGAGTGGGAAAAGAAATCATCGTTTTTTGTGTGTGTAAAAGATGAAAGTGTGTAAGATTGGCTAGTGCCTATGAGTTTTTCTCTTGAGCTAAATCAAGAATTCGATCAAAATCAAAATTGTTGACCTGTTTTTGCAGTGCATCTTGCAGATTGGAATGTTCTGGGGGAATTTCTTGTAATAGTTGAGTTAATAACTTGTCGTCTAATGCTGCTGCTGCGTCTTCTAACTGCTCGATCCAGCTATCGGGCATAACTCTCAAAGCATTTGCAGTTAATCTGAAGCTGCTGGGTGAAGGTGTTATCGATTGATAAACATAACGCACTCCTAAATGTTGAGCAATCTTCTCAAAGATAATATTTTCTGAGAAAGGTTTCTCTACAAAGTCATCACATCCTGAAGCTTGGTATAGCGATCGCTCTTCTTCTAAGCTGCTAGCGGAAAATGCCACAATCGGTATTTTGGACTGAGGGGAAGATTTAATTTGCTTTGTAGCCTCATAACCATTCATCACGGGCATTTGGATATCCATCCAAATCATGTGAGGTTGCCAGCGCAGCCAGATATCAACTGCTTCTTTGCCGTTAGCTGCTTCTTGAATTTCAAAGCCTACTTTTTCTAATATCTGTGCCAAAACTTTACGGTTGGTTTTAGAATCATCCACAACTAGAACTCGGTAATGGGGCTGCTCTACCTCTAGACTAATAACTTTTTGAGGAGAAGATTCAGCCTTAATCTCCACTTCTTGACTAGTAACTACTTCAATCGCCAAATCTAAGCGAAAGATCATTCTTCCTTGTCGATGGTTGTCATGCTCAACGGTTATGTCCCCTTTCATTAGTTTTGCTAGCTGACGGCTAATAGGCAAACTTAAGGGGCTTTGATCGTAAAACTTGCCTTTTTGGCGAACGCTGACGAGAGGATCGAATAAGTCTACAAGCTCTAGTAAAGCAAAAGAGAAATTAAGATTTTCGATGACAAAATGAAGATTTTGCAGCTTAGATTCAATCGAGTCTAAATCAATGGCAGAAGAACTTATTTGAACAATTATTGATTCGCTCTGATTGTGTTTTAAGCAATAGCTGACTAAATTAGTCAAGATCTGACGTAATCTCCTTTCGTCGGCGCAAATATATTGTGGTAGCTGAGAATGTTTAATTAGAGAAATGTCTAAACCTTGATTATTTGCTTTATGTCTGAGGCTGCATTCAAAACTATCAAGCCAAAGATAAAGATCGAAGCTATCTTTGGCTAAAACCAGACAATTATTTTCAATTTTAGACAAGTCTACTAAGTCATTAATCGTTGACAACATCCGCTTGCCACTGTGATTAATAATTGTCATATTTTCTTGCTGCGATCGCGTCAGGGATGATTCTTGCTGCATGATCTGCGCGAATCCTAAAATGGCATTTAAAGGCGATCGCAACTCATGGCTCATATCTATCAAAAGAGAGTTTGTCGTAGATTGAGATATTGCCTCTGGTTGAGCAGCAATTTGTTTTAAAGATTTATCAACGCTCACAATAGGTTTTGTCTGAAAAAAGTCGTCAGATTCAGCATCTACTCCTACTACCTGTGAAACTTGCTGTAATCGATTGAAGCTGTGTTTAATCCAAATATAGGCTATTATTCCTAATAAGATTGTCGGTAATAAATAAGCTAAATATTGATATTGCTTTGTTTGTTCTTCAGGCTTAATCGCAACATAGCTAGCTAGCAAGAATTCAGGTATTACTACTATTAGCTTGTCTTGACCACCTTGATGCTGCCAAGGATATATCTGCCCCCAAAAATTCTGCTGTTTAGCTGTAAACCTAAAAGGCTTACCCTCAATATCTTCTATTTCAGACAACGATTGTTTCAATGCCTTGATAATTGCTTGATTGCTGTTAATTTGCTGCTGAAAATTAGTAGCTACAACCGTATTTTTTCGGATAATCAGGACTTTTGCCGTAAAGGGAACGTCTACCTGCTGCAAAATCTTGGGTAAATTTGACTTAGTTAGATCTGAGTTAGAAATAATCTCTGAGCGTCGATCCCTATTTTTACTTAAGTATTTATTCAGATGTAAAAATAGGCGATCGCTAATTTGATTTTGTGCTTGTTTAGCTATATTCTCTATGGTTTGTCGATCTCTATCAAAAGAAAAGTATTTTATTAAGCTATAGGTAATGCCGATATCAATAATAATTGGTGCTGCTATTGCTAAGCACAGTGGCACGTTATGTATGATTTGAATCAGCTTTTGTTTAGGCGATTTTAAACATAGAATTTGATTCTTAGACTTCATGATTATTTCCCTTTTACTTTGGCGATAAAAGACAATTTCCTAAATTAGACCAACTAGGCAATTTTTTATTTTAAAAATGCTTTAATTACTATCGGCAATAAAAATCTTCTTATTAACAATTAGTCTTTATGAAAAAATCAAGGTTCATTCGATTAGTTACTAAAAAAATCAATACTTAAAAGGACAAATAAATTTAGTGAATGCTATTTATGAATGCAGATTAATAGCATATAATGACTGGCAATAGCATTTTTATAATAATAGGTATAGATTCGGCTTGTCATAGACAATCAAAAGAAAACTTAACCTAACCAATAGCTAAAATGGATCAAAATTCATTTTAGTACATAATTTGTTTTTTAGTGTACTAATAATGTTGTACAAATGAGCGATTTATCATTATACTCAGCTTTTCTTGTTATCTGAAGCCCGAACTAATTTTTGCTCTAGATACTTTGTATACTTTATAGATATATGGAAATTAATCTCGATTTTGCTATCTAGCTGTTAATTATCAAACAAGTCGATTATCAAGCAAGAAGCTTGCTTTCTATAAATCACGGCTGTCGTCTTTGAGCAAATGTTGCCGAATAATACTTAAAAACAGTAAAAATACGGATGAGTAAAATTGCTGAGATGAATACAATGTGTCTAAGGACATCCACTCACCTAGGAGAGTTTACAGTTAGAAAATTCTTAAATGTATGATGAGCAGTAACTGATAAATTTCTTGGTGAACTTTAGCAAATCAGCAAATCGTTTTCTTCATCTAAGTATCATAAATTTCTCAAAAAAACGCCTATATTAGGCTGTTTAGAGGAAAGCAAAGTTGATGTTGAATCTATTAGGTACTATTCAATCATCATTAATTTCACGCTTAAGAATATTTGGCGTAAACATTCTCTTAATCAATAGTGACAAAAACAAGTTAACTATGAAAAAGATCACCTATCAAGCTACCCTCAAAGATCTGGCACTTTTAGTTCCCACAGAAAATTATACAGACCCCGAATTAGTCCAAAGTCTTTTGCAATCTGGTGTAACTTCGCCGATTATTTTTACTACTGATGGTGCTACAAGCCGATTTGGGATGAAGAAGCTAACTGTAAAAGATGGTACTAAAAGATTAAATTTGGCTGCTTCTAACCCAGAAGTCGGTAAGCTAACCGCTCCTGTAATTTTAATTGAAAACTCAGTTGCCGAGCTAATTTCGACCGTTGAAGTAAATACCGCCAAACGGTCAGATATACCTTTAGATCAAAATGCCTATAGCTGGAAAAACGAAAAAAGAAATATATCTGAACATTGCACAGCCAAAGAATTAGGCAATAAGTACGGTATTAGACTGCAATACCTTAATACTGTGATTCAGGGCAAGGTGAAATGTACTAGAGGTTGGAGTTTGGCGCAATAGCTAAACTTACCTTAAGGGATAAGGGATGAGGATTGAGGGCGAAAGAATAAAAAGAAATTTTATTTCTTCGCCCTTTGTTTTACTGGCATAAGCTAATCTGGTTGGTATCACCTAACTTGTGATGGCTAAAATATGAATTCTGATCTAGTTTCTTTTCTACAGCAGAAAACTTGTCTGGGTAATTTATCATTAGAAGTTTTAGAGGCGATCGCATATTTGTTATCTGAACAAACAATTGCCACAGACGAGATCGTTATTACTGAAGATACCCAGCCTGATGGGCTGTATATTATTCATACAGGAAAAGTATTAAGCGATAGTCAATCAGAGTCACGTCCCAGCAGCTTATTATCAGGGACAGTACTGAATTTATATGCTCTGTTGTTAGATCGGCCGACGCAATATACGGTCGAGACTGTTAGTGAAGCCAAGATTTGGTTTCTAGAGGCGGCAGAGTTTCAAAAATTAATTGAGCAATACCCCGCAATTGCTCAGACTTTTTCCCAGCAGTTAGCTACAGAGGTTAGAGAACTATCAGATAAGCTTCAGTTTGAACAAGAGCGTCAGATAACTTTAAGACCTTATCTAGTTAGTAAAGCTAGACGGGGAATAATTGGTAAAAGCCGTTATGCAGCTAGATTGCGATCGCAAATTAAAGCGGCTGCTCAAACTAGAGACTCGGTACTAATTTTTGGTGAACCAGGATTAGAAAAGGATAATACAGCAGCTTTAATTCATTTTGGTTCAGCCAATCGTCGTCAGCCAATTATTAAAGTTGATTGTGCAAAATTACAAACTAGTGGTGCAGAGTTATTTGGTCGTAGCGGTGGGAAGCCTGGACTAATTGCCAGCTTAGACAGAGGAACTTTAGTCTTAAATAATATACATTTATTACCTACTGAATTAATAGATGCGATCGCCACTTTAATTAAAGATAATCAATATACTCCTGTAATGCGTCCTGGGGGAGATATCCCGCAAGTACAAACTTCCCAAGCCAGAATAATTCTCATTTCTGAACAAACTGTACAGGCGATCGACTCTGTAGTCGCCAATTTGATCAAAGTTCCTCCCCTAAGAGTCCGAAAAACTGATTTAGATGAGCAGATCAATTATTATCTAAATCTGATTGGACGCAACAAATGTCTGCGAAAAACCAAGATAACTCCCGAAGCAATCAGAAACCTTCAGGCTTATGATTTTCCTAACAATCTCAGGGAACTAGAAAGTCTCATCGAGCGAGCTTTAACTCAGCTACAGGGTTGTGATGACATTACCGAAGAAGTTGTTTGGCACTCTCAAAGTAAAAAGAAACAGTATCGCCTAAATCTCCTTAATAAATATCCCAAGCTACGTTACTTCCTGCGTAGCGACTGGTATCCTGACAAGATTAATTATGGCTTTACCGCCAGCTTCTTTGCCTTTATTGTTTTAGTCCTTTTTCTAGCTCCCCAAAACCGTCAGCATAACTTTGCTCTAAACTTATTTTGGGCTTGGTGGTGGCCCCTAATTTTAGTTGCTTTTCCCTTTGTGGGAAGATTATGGTGCGCCGTATGTCCTTTTATGATTTATGGCGAAATCACCCAAAAGCTATCGCTAATTCTGTTTCCACGACAGCTTAAAAGATGGCCAAGAAATACTGCGGAAAAATGGGGTGGCTGGTTTTTATTTGGTTTGTTTGCCCTAATTTTGCTTTGGGAAGAACTATGGAATTTAGAAAACACCGCCTATCTTTCCGCTTGCTTACTGCTACTAATTACCGCAGGAGCAATGATCTTTTCTGCCATCTTTGAACGTCGTTTTTGGTGTCGCTATCTTTGTCCTATCGGCGGGATGAATGGCTTGTTTGCCAAACTTTCCATGACGGAATTGCGAGCGCAACAGGGTACTTGCTCGGCAGAATGCACTACCTATCAATGCTACAAAGGAGGCCCAGCCAAAGGAGAGGGACAAGAAACCAATGGCTGTCCTTTGTACTCCCATCCTGCACAGCTAATGGATAACAAAGACTGTGTATTGTGTATGACTTGTTTAAAAGCCTGTCCCCATCGCTCAGTCGAAGTTAACCTGCGTCCCCCTGGAATTGAACTATGGACAACCCACATTCCCCACAGTTATGAAGTAGCTTTGTTGTTCCTCTTGTTAAACGTGGTTTTTTTACACCGTTTACCAGAAATATCAGCTCGACTAGGTACTAGCCTACACCTTGAGCAATTTGGCAATCATGCTTTAGTATCCGTTATTGCTTTGAGTCTACCCCTGGCTGTGCCTCTGCTGGCGCAAATCGCATCCGAACTTGTGGGTAAATTAAATAATAAATATAAACCCCGCAAGTTTGTTGAACTGGCTTATGGTTATTTACCTTTGGTGTTGGCAGGTAACTTAGCTCATTATCTCCGCTTGGGTTTAGCAGAAGGAGGAAAAATATTACCCGTAACGATGGCAACCTTTGGCTTAGATGGTGCAGGTTTTCCGATCTTGATTGCCGATCCCGCAGTAATTGCTTTTTTGCAAGGATGCTCTTTAATTTTTGGCGTATTGTTATCTATTTTGTTGACCCAAAAGATTGCTCGTCAACAATTCAAGTATCTATTACCCCAGCATCTAGCCACCATAGTTTTAGCTGTAGCTATGTGGCAGATAATTATTGGATTTTAAATATTTCGTTTGATTCTACAATTTCTAACCCTGTGGTGTCGCCCCTACAGTAAATGAATTAAAGTCTTAAATAGAAATGCTACTGGTGAAATATCAGTATTGATTACAGACAAAAACGTGGTGTAAGGTTAATGTTAAAAGCGATTTTATTCGATTTAGATGGTACTTTGGCTGATACTGACTCAATTCACTTTGCCGTCTGGCAAGATTTATTGGTTAGGTTTGAGCTTGATATTGATCGCACCTTTTATCGCCAAAGAATATCTGGTAGAACCAACTCGAAGATAATTAAAGATATTATTCCCCAGCTAACTTTAGAAGAGGCTTGGAAACTGGCTACAGAAAAAGAAGAAACTTATCGGCGACTTGCTAATTCTCTGCGACCAACTCCTGGGTTGGATAGGTTAATCAGTTTGACAGACACCGCCTCGTTAAAACGTGCTGTTGTGACCAATGCGCCCGAAGAAAATGCCGTTTATATGCTCAAAATACTGCGTTTAACAGGGACGTTTCCCACGGTAATTATGGCAAAGGATGCACCTCCAGGAAAACCAGATCCTGCTCCTTATAGGTTAGCTTTAAAAAGTTTAGGAGTGAAAAATAAAAGAGCGATCGCTTTTGAAGATTCGCCAGCAGGTATAAACTCCGCTGTTAGTGCTGGAATATACACTATTGGTATCACGTCTAGCTATCCTTCAGAGTATTTAATGGATGCAGGAGCAAGGATGACGATCAAAGATTTTAATGATGAGGTTTTGTGGAAATTGCTTGAGCGTAAAATTTAAATATTTGACATATTGCACTTTAATTCCAGTGTTCAAGCTCAAATAGCAAACAGCAGGTGATAAATAATAGTTTAAACTAGAAAATATCCAAGTTTCGATAAATCACTCAAATTAAGTGAATTTTGCTCAATCTGCTAGGCTGGCGATCGCGTCTTTCATTTTAGGTACATTTACAACTGTATTTCCAGTTGCAGCAATAGCAGCCGAAAGAATTACCTTTAACTTATCTCCCTTTGGTCGGTTTAATATCCAAGTTGATGACCTAGAAAGGTTTGTAAATACTAGAGAAGTATCTCCTGAGCTTGCTTACTACCTTAATCGTTTACCTCCTCAGCAGGTAAAAAAATTACCCAAGCTATTGTCTACTCCCCTAGAAGTTAATCCTTTGAGCATCTCTAATTTTAGTAACTCAACTGTAGGCGAAGCAGTGATTAGAAACTTTGGCAAAGGAATAAGAGCCGATGCTAATATCAACGGTCTTTTTGCTCTTAGAGGCGCGATTATTGCTGCTGCATTTGATGACCGAGGATTAACGATTATGAACCTGCTGCGTCAATTTCCTTCAGAAACTGTATATATAGATTCAGAGGTGATAGAGCAGTATATTAAGCGAGGATCGACGCTGCTTAAAAATAGAGCAGTACTCGATCGCGCTTTTTTTAACCATGCTCAAAAAACCAGCAGCAAAGCTCAACCCGAACTTCAAAGGCTACAAACTCAAGGGACGTATACCTGGAACAAGCGTACTTTCAGCTATAAAAATCCTCATCGCGATCGCCAAGGATATTTCGATCTGTATCAGCCAAAGGTAAAGCAGCCTGTTCCTTTGATCGTTATTTCTCATGGTCTTGCTTCCGATCGTCAAACATTTGCCTACTTGGCTGAACATTTCGCCTCTTATGGTTTTGCTGTTGCCGTAGTGGAGCATGATGATATTAGCTTAAATAAATTTGATCGCGTTCTATCAGGAACAGAAAGATTTCCTGAACCTAATAACTTAATCGATCAACCTTTAGATGTTAAATCTGTTCTAGATCGTTTAGAACAAGAGTCAGCCACAAATCCTTGGCTGCGAAATAAATTGAATTTGCAAGAGGTAGGAGTACTTGGACAATCGATAGGGGGTTATACGTCTTTAGCCTTAGCTGGCGGAAAACTAACTGCCGATAAAACGGCTGAGGAATGTCAGTCAGAAAACTATCGAGATGTTTTGCTGGATTTATCTTCTCTAGCTAAATGTACTTTTGACGATCTAAAAGATTCTCACTATCAGTTACGAGATCCGAGAATTAAAGCGGTAGTTGCCATCAACCCCTTAGGCAAAATATTTGGTCAAGAGGGAATGGGTGCAATCAAAATTCCGACTATGCTAATTTCGGGAACTCATGATTTGGTTACGCCTTCTGTTGAGGAGCAACTAAAACCTTTTACTTGGCTGGATCGAGATCTTGATAAATATCTTGTGCTAGTCAAACCAGGAACACACTTTAGTTTTTTGCAAGAAGGTTTGGGAGTTTTACCTGTTCCTGAAGGCATAGTAGGCCCAAGCCCAACTTCAGCTTATCCTGGGCTAAAAGCACTAAGCACTGCTTTTTTTGAAGCCTATCTTGCTCATCAACAAAAATATAAAAACTATCTACAAAGCGATCGCCTAGACCTATTGACTAATGATGCGTTTGAGTTTTCTCTGATCCGTTCTCTAACTCCCGCCAAATTACAGGAGATAATTACTAATTACTGATATAGGGGAAAACGACCGTTCGCCCTTACTTGTAAGGTGGGCAAACTTAGTTTTGATATAAATTGACACACTTCATTTTGAGCTTGCCCACCCTACCTGACTGTTTTGCGAAGCGGTCAGACCCCCTAAAGGGTTCGAAGGCGCAAACGTCCAGTATAAACGCCTGGGGTCTCCCCAGGCGACATGGACTTGGGAATGCTGACCAAGACACGCCCCTACTTTTTCCGACTTAATCTAAGACAAAAACTCCCTACTTTCCCCGACAGACAAACTACGGGAATTTACATAAGCTGTAAGTCATACAAATAAAACACAGTTTTTGGGAGTAATATGTACCAACCAGCCAGAGATTTAGCGGGAGAAGTTTGTTTTCGCCCCAACTTTTTTCAAACCAAAGCCAGAATTAATTATTTAATTGATCAATATTTAAGTTTGGAAGAATTGGGCGATCGCCTAGAAGATTTACCCCAACAGTTTAAGAATCCCCAACCTCGACAATGGGCTACTATAAATTGGCAGGATATAAATCCAGAACAAGTCGTTGGTCTTGAACTAGATATTTTTTTGTCGATTATAAAAGGTGCGTTAGACACAGAAGCACCAATCAGAGACTACACCCAAACCAGTAGACAATATCTTGAACCTATTCATCCTTCTATGGCAAAATTTGTCGGTGGGGAAGTAGGCGAAAATGGCAAAATAATTGAATTGGGCTTATGGGAAAAAGAAGAGCGACGACACACTCCAGCCCTAGCTAAAATTTATCAGCAGCTTACCAATCAAAAAATTATTCCCCAACTCCGAACGGCAAAAAGCTATCAAGCCTGGGAAAATCCTTATCAAGACCTCTACAAACACGGATTACACCGCGTAGCTACAGAATACAGCGCAGCTTGTTTATATTTGTGGCTGATGTCCCATACTACAGGCACAATTCAACAGATATTAGCAGAATTATTAAAGGATGAAGTTAATCATCTAGTTAAGTTTTGGGGGATGGGAATGTGGTTATATCCTCATGGTACAAAACACCTAATTCAGTATCTTCTTAGCCAAATTCATACCATCTTGCCTATATCCTGTGAAGTAAGTTTACAATCTCAGTCAAATTTGAACGAGAGGGGTGGCGAGGAAACCTCGCCAGACCCAATCGAGTTGTTGAAATCAACCTTCCAACGTATGATGTCAGTTTTAGATTGGCAGTCTTGGTCAATCTTATCTAGAGGCGAATTAATTTACACTTTTATTTGGGTATTAAAACCTATGTGGCACTGGAGTAGCCAATTGACACCAGAATATTTACAATCATGCTGTGCAACCCCAGAATTTTTTGGGAATAATAGCTTTGAGGATGATTGCCTTGAAATCAGCATTTTCTAAGCAGTAATACTAAAATTTTTAATTTAACGTCCTTAATTTAAGATAATTCCCATGACAGCCCAACTATTAACCACTTTATCCACCGAACTGAATTTAGCAAAATTGCCTCACCACGTAGCTGTAATTATGGATGGCAATGGTCGCTGGGCAAAACAAAAAGGTCTACCCCGCATTGAAGGACATCGGCAAGGGGCAAAAACTCTCAAGGAAATGCTGCGCTATTGCAAAGATTTGGGTATTAAAACTCTAACCGCCTATGCCTTTTCGACTGAAAATTGGGGTCGCCCGACGGTTGAAGTTAATTTTTTGATGGCATTATTTGAAAGGCTGTTACAGAAAGAATTAAAAGAAATGGAAGCCGAAGAGGTATGTATCAACTTTATTGGTGATTTATCGCCTTTGCCCACATCTTTGCAGCAGGAAATGCGTCATTCGATGGAGCGGACTAAGAATAATCAAGGAGTGTTTTTTAACGTAGCAATTAACTATGGTAGTCGTCATGAAATGGTAAAAGCCTGTCGCACAATTGCCGAGAAGGTGCAGCAAGGAGAACTATCTCCAGATTCGATTAACGAAGAGACGATCGCTCAGCACCTTTATACTTCTGCCAGTGCCGATCCCGATCTGCTAATTCGCACCAGTGGAGAAATGCGCTTGAGTAATTTCTTGCTGTGGCAGCTAGCCTATACAGAAATTTACGTCACTGATACACTTTGGCCCGATTTTAATCATCAGCAGTTCGATCGGGCTTTACAATCATATCAAAAGCGCGATCGCCGTTTCGGCAAAAAAATTAGCTGATTTGGCAATTTTTTACGGCATAATTTCGCTTCGTAAGTTCGGTTTTTTCGCCAGATAATGAGTAAAGCCGTAAAGTCATATATTGCGAATATAAACAAAATTCTGTTACATTTATTTACATAAACAACATAAAAATTTACATAGTAAAAGTAGCAGAGGTTTATTATGATCGCTTTATTAATCGGCGTATTTTTTATGGGTTGGGTAGCAGCAGCAGTTATTGGTACACAGGCTTATTATCTGGGGGAACAAACTAAGCCAATTCATGAGCGCAACCTCAAATCAGAATCTTTTGAGCAATTGGCTAGAACTTTTACTGGCAAAAGTACAGATTATAGTGATCGCATTCCCGCCTTTGCTTTAGACACTTACGCTAGCCAAAACCTTCCCAAAGCATAACAACAGATAATTTTTCTGTAATCTTTTAAAACACCAAACAACCTCAAGAGCTAGAAAGCGATCGCCTTAGAATTTAAGTCTAATAACCGCAACCCAGCTTTTGAGGTTGTTCTTGGTGATATTAATTTTTTTGAATTATCAAGCTCAAAAGCTTACATTGATTATTCAGCAGTGGCAAGCTCTGTACTACCGCGAACGCGACGACGAGTTAAAGTGTTAAATAACATAACCCCAACTGCTTTGATTAAGTTACCTTCAAGCTCTTGGAACAACTCCATGTTCATGGCAAAAGCATCATTAGCTTCATCAACTATCTTTTCGGCAGTAGCCTGGTCAATAGGCAATTCGTTCATTGCTTGACGGTATTTGTCTTTAAATGCTTTTTCGTCGGCAATGTCTTCAAACTCATAAAAAGCTGTTCCTTCGCCATCAGTTAAATTCATCGCTCTTTGAGAAATTTTCTTGAGGATTTGTCCTCCAGAAAGATCTCCTAGGTAGCGCGTGTAGCAGTGAGCCACTAACAATTCTGGCTGAGATTTTGCTATTTCTCTAATGCGAGCTACATAAGCTTTTCCTGCTTGAGAATTTTTAGCTTCTTCGCGCCAGTTTGCACCGTAGTAAAAATGCAAATCCTGTTCTAAACTCTCTTTACGATTAAGTTCAGGAAAATAAATTTTAGAAACTACAGGATGATCTTTCAAATTCTCCATTTCCTCTTCCATTGCCGAATAGACAAAGTAAAGACTAGTGACTAGCTTCCGATAAGACTTTTTCTCGACTACTCCTTTAAGAAAACATTTAACAAAACCAACATTCTCTGCCATTGTGTGAGACTTTTTCGTCCCTTCACGTAACATAGTGGCTAAATTTACGCTCATACTAAAATTTCCCGCTTTTTTATGATTAACTTATTCGATCTATATTTTTTACAAAAGATCTAATAATACTGCCTAATTTTTTAGATTAAACTGAATTAATGAGAATTGTTATTAAGAATTCTTACATCCAAGATAATATTTAAAATCTTTCCTGTCACCCAGAAGCTGCTTCTAAAGATTGAGATACATAGTTGTCACGCTTGTGTATTACCTAGCTTTTTCCTTTTCTAGCGTTACACTATTTAATTTCTGAGACTTACGGAAGCTTAAAGTTGTGAACATATCTTCTAGTCGTCTGCTTAAAATTAGTAAATTTCTGAGCTATCATTTGCGTCATCGTCCTGATCTACTCGGCTTAGAACTTTCTCCTGGTGGTTGGGTTGAGGTTGATAGTTTATTGGCAGCAGCAGAGAAAAATAAATTTACTCTCAGCTTGGCTGAATTAAAAACTGTAGTTGCTCAAAGCGATAAGCAGCGTTTCTCTTTTGATCGGACTGACAAATTAATTCGAGCCAATCAAGGACACAGCGTTGTTGTAGATTTAGAGCTACAGCCATCAACTCCACCATCAGTTTTATATCACGGTACTTATGAAGCAGCACTGCAATCAATTTTGCAACAGGGTTTGAGAAAAATGTCGCGCCATCATGTTCACCTATCATCAGATTGGCCGACGGCGCAAAAAGTTGGTGCTAGAAGAGGAAAACCAATTGTCTTAGAAATAGATGCAGAGAGAATGGTTTTAGAAGGGTTTCAATTCTACTGTTCTGAAAACGGTGTATGGTTGGTTAATAATGTATCAACAGACTATATTTTGCAATTTAACAATTAGTATCCTCGTCAAAGATAATCTTTAATTTATATAAGTCAATAGCCATAAAAGTACGCTCATATCAGAAATTAAACTTTATAAATGTTTAATGTAAAATAAGCGAAATTAACACAATAAGCATTTTTGCTTATAATCATGATAAGGTTTGTTACATATTCCTTAACAATTGTGTTTAATAAAAAGTTAAGCGTGGCGATGCAATGCCTTTGGGCTTATTGCCCTGTTACCAAAAAATAATATTTACCAGATATTTGATATGCCCAGAATACTTGTAATTGACGATGACCCCGCAATCTCTGAATTAGTCTCTATCAACTTGGAGATGGCTGGCTATGATGTCAACCAAGCAGAAGACGGAATCAAGGGTCAAGCTTTAGCTGTGCAGCTTCAGCCAGATTTAGTAATGCTCGATCTGATGTTGCCAAAAGTCGATGGCTTTACCGTCTGTCAAAGATTACGCCGAGATAATCGCACCTCTGACATTCCAGTTTTAATGTTGAGTGCTTTGGGGCAAACCCAAGATAAGGTAGAAGGCTTTAATGCAGGCGCAGATGACTACTTAACCAAACCCTTTGAAGTAGAAGAAATGCTAGCCAGGGTAAGGGCTTTGTTACGTCGTACAGACCGCATACCCCAGGCAGCCAAGCACTCAGAAATTCTTAACTTTGGACCTTTGACCTTAATTCCCGAACGTTTTGAAGCAATTTGGTTTGAGAAAACTGTTAAACTAACTCATTTAGAGTTTGAATTACTCCATTGTCTATTGCAGCGTCACGGACAAACTGTCGCGCCTCCAGAGATCTTGAAGGAAGTTTGGGGTTACGATCCTGATGACGATATTGAAACTATTAGGGTTCATATTCGCCACCTACGGACTAAGCTAGAACCAGATCCTCGTCATCCTAGCTATATCAAAACTGTTTATGGTGCAGGATATTGCTTAGAGTTGCCTAGCGCGGAGCAAATGCTTGTTCCTGAAGATCAAGTTACAGCGTAGATAAGAAGAGTCGGTTGCATCAGGTAGTAGTTACCATTAAAAATATCGGCTTCTTTTTTGTAAACTTATTATTAAAATCAGTTAAAGCATCTAGTAGCGAAGAGCTAGAAACCAATGAATCTGAACGAAGCGTCTTGGTGAGCATTCCTTTGCTAAGTCAGCATTCCCAAGTTCGCGTGGCTTTTCTAGGGATGCCCTCGTGTCGGACGCTTGCATCCTTTTATAATAAAATAGATTTCCTCGCAGCTAACAAAGCTGTGCCATAGGCTGCTTGAGTGTTAGTAGCTTTGCTGACTGGTACTTTTAAGTGTCGTTGACGAATTTTACGCCATACTGCATTTTCCGCGCCTCCACCTGCGGTATAAATATGAGTTAACTGACTAGCACCTAATTCTTGTAACTTTTGATAACCTAACTGTTCAATACGGGACATACTTTCTAGTAAGCCATGTAAAAACTCGACGGAGTTTGTCGGGCGAGGTGTTAGCTGAGGTGGTAAATTAGGATTATTAACGGGAAAGCGATCGCCTGGCTTTAATAAAGGATAGTATTCTAGAGGACTTATAATATCAGGATTTATTTGCTTTGATAAATCTTCTAACTGTTGCTCAGAGAAAAAATGCTTTAAAACAGCACCACCTGTATTAGAAGCACCGCCAGTCAGCCATAATTGCCCTAAGCGATGACTATAAATGCCATATTTAGACGCGGTGACTTTGGTTTTACTCAACAATTTTAAAACTAAGGTTGAACCAAGGGAAGTAACCGCTTCGCCTGGCTGACTAGCACCACTGGCAAGAAAAGCTGCAATGCTGTCGGTAGTACCTGTACATATAACGCAATTAGGAGCAATATCAAAGCGATCGCCATTTTCTGACGTTATTTCCCCTACAGGCGCGCCAGGAGCAAGTACTTGAGGATACAAGTTACTAAAGGGCAAATTTTGTAGCCAGTCAGGATAATTAAAATTGTCTACATCGTAACCAAGCTTGAGGGCATTATGATAATCGCTAACGCCTAGTTTGCCATGTAATAAGTAAGCTAACCAGTCAGCCTGATGCAGTAAATAGCGAGCTTGGGTGAAATAAGGCTGCTGTTGCCACCAGAGTAGTTTTGCTAAACTGGAAGTCGCACTGATTACTACATGATCTTTTGGAGCAATAGCTTTAATTTCTGCTAGTACTTCTTTACCTTTTGAGTCGTTATATAGCAGTGGCGCAGTAATAGGTTTACCTGTAGCATCGCCTAGTAAGACTGTAGAAGAAGTTCCGTTAATTGCGATCGCCTTTAACTGTTTTCTAATCTCAACTGGTAGCTGCAAAATCAAGTTATCTAATGCTGCTTGCCAAGTCTGAGCTAATTTGGTAGCTGCAATATTAGTAAATTTGGCACTAGTGCTGGCAAAAATGTTTGTTTCTCGATCAATAACTATTGCTCTAGCACCTGAAGTACCAAAATCGATGCCTAAGTACAGTTCAACCATCACTCATAGCCGTGCAAAGTTAGATTAGGGCATAATATCATTTTAAAAGCTATTTTTTGCTATGGTTTGGTTTGTAGTAATAACCAACTTCAACCCAATAACTGATCGATGAGCAATATCTTAATTAGTAACGATGATGGTATTTTTGCTTTAGGTGTGCGTACTTTAGCTAATACATTGGCACAGGCTGGTCATCAGGTAACGGTTGTCTGTCCAGATCGCGAACGTTCGGCTACTGGACATGGGTTAACTCTTCATCAACCAATTAGGGCTAAAGAAGTTGATTCTGTCTTTGATGATAACGTGATTGCTTGGTCTTGTTCGGGAACTCCTGCTGACTGCGTTAAGTTTGCCCTTAGTGCCGTTCTCAAAACTCGACCAGATGTTGTTTATTCGGGAATTAATCATGGTCCTAATTTGGGTACAGACGTTTTATATTCTGGTACGGTATCAGCAGCAATGGAAGGAGTATTAGAAGGTATCCCTAGCGTTGCTTTTAGTTTGGCAAGCTTTTCTACTTTAGAGTTTCAACCCGCAGCAGATTTTGCCCTTAAGCTGGTGCAGCAGATGGCAGCTCAAGATTATCCTAAACCACCATTATTAAGCGTTAATATTCCTCCTGTGCCAACCTCAGAAATAACGGGGGTATTAGTTACCCGTCAGGGTTTACGTCGCTACATTGAAAAGTTTGCCAAAAGACTAGATCCTCGTGGCAAAAGCTATTATTGGCTAGAAGGAGAAATTATTGAAGATATTGAACAGCCAGAAGATATTAATTTACCGCCTCATATTTTGACAGATGTTCAGGCAATTCGCGATCGCTATATTACCATTACGCCTCTGCAATATAATCTTACCGATGCAACGATAGTTAAGCATCTTTACGAACAAAAGTTTTTTAGGTAATCAGTAATCAGTAAACTTAATGTTTGCTGTTAGTCAAATCAAAATAAATATACAAAACAAATTAATATTTTTTGTCTCCAATAACAAATATGTAATCTATTTTACATTGAATGTAAAATAGATTACATTAAAAATTGCTAATTTTAAATGCAATCAAGTACTAAATTTATAGACTTCACCACTTAGTTATTTACACGGTTATATTTATTAAATATTATTTTTATCATTGTTATAAAAATAACTATCAAGATACTAGTTATATGAAGATAATAAAAAACAAAAATTATTGGACAATATTTTGCTTATTATCATTGACTATTCCTCTACCTGCTGACGCATTTGAAATTACTTTTGATAGCAGTATAGGAGAGGTATATAATAATGTTCCTGCCAGTAGTAACATAAATCAGACAAATACACCTGACGGTTTTGGAAATTACAATAATTCTACAGATGATTTTTTTGATAGCCCTTTTGTGCTTTTGGGAGCAAAAGAGGATAAGGCTATTTCTGATAATGGCAATTCACTAATAAATATTGATGTGCTAAATACAGCAATATTTGGGGGAATTGAAATTACAGAAGAAAATCAAAATAAAGATATAGCCATAGAATTTGACTGGATATTTCAAGGTAATCAAAAAAGCATTTTGGGTTTAAACTTAGATACTTTTGTAGTAGCTGTTGTGGGAACTGGAGCAAATCCATTAACTGTTGATGTCGATCTCGATTCTAATTTGCAATTAACCAATACTTATAGTTACAAGCGTAATAATTCATTCATAATTGATGGAGGATTACCAATTGATAGCTATACTATACAAGCAACTCTTCTAGAAGCTCCCGACGTTGCTGGTATTCTTACAAAATATGATAATTCTGCGGTAGGAATTGGTAATCTAAGTGCCACTGCCGTTCCTTTTGAATTTTCACCAACTTTAGGATTATTAATAGTCGGTAGTTTTTGGGGACTATCCTACTATAAGAAGCAGAAAAAAAATCTTAAACAACTGCTCCCAAAACCGTAAATCAATAGTCTTTGGCACTACTTAATCATTAATCAATTATTACTAATTCTTGTTCGCCAGTAGTTATAAAAACCAGTCAGCTTTCCCCAACCCTGGTGAGGTTTGATTACAAGCAATCTTAAGGTGTTAAGCAAGATTCGGATATTAGTTATTAGAAAAGTAGAATAGTTACCATAGTTCTCAATGTGAATTAAATAGCTATGGGTAATGTGTTTGTATTTTTGAAATGTATCACGATTAGTAATTGAAGATGTATCGTGTATAACTTCTATTAAAGGAGTTACGGCTATTTGATGTCCTTGCTGACCATAGCGCAGACAAAAATCTAAATCTTCGTAATATAAAAAATAGCGATCGCAAAATTGAGGACATTGGGAAAAGTTTTTAAAGTTAATCAACAAACTACAGCCGCTTACCCAATCAGTTTTGATATAGTCCTGGCTTAGATCTTTTGGCAATGTATTAATAATAGATATAGCAGCACTACCAGAGGTAAATGTTCCACCAGCAGAAGTTATTTCTCCGATAGAGTTGTTAACTAAAGTTCCCAAAATAGAGATTTCAGAATATTTTTTGAAAAAAGGTAAGATGGTTTTAACAATGTCCTCTTTAAAGTAGGCATCAGGATTGATCAACCAAACAATGGCTTTATTATTTTGATTATTAATCCAATTTAAACCTAAATTACAGGCTTTCCCAAAACCCAAATTAGAGTTTGCTTCTATTCTTTTTATATGCTGGTTCTCTAGTTTTAACAAATCTATATCTTCAGGAGAATTATTAACAATAACTACCTGGTATTTACAATTATCTTGTTCGGGCAAAGATTCAAGCAAACGAGCTATCAAACTACTAGAATTGTAATTAACTGTTAAAAAATAAAGCTCGGTCATAATTTTATTTTTGAAAATAAATATAATTTTATTAGTTGCTCAATTGTTACCCGTGTTACCCGTGACTTGTACGCACCAAAGAGGATCGCAGTATGACCAAAAAAGTTTTAGTAATTGGAGGTAGTGGCAGAATTGGTAATAGTGTTGCTCAAGATATCGCTAATCATACCGATGCAGAAGTTACTATAACCTCTCGTAAACCTCAACAGATTAATTCACCCTTTCAATTCTTGACTTTAGATTTGGCAGATCTAGAAAAGCTAAAAAAGGCGATCTCTCCTCAAGATTTGGTGGTTCACTGTGCAGGGCCTTTTCATCATCGAGATGGTAGAGTCTTAGATGCTTGTATCGAGGCAGGGATAGATTACGTTGACGTGAGCGATCACCGCTCTTTTTATGAACGGGCAATCAAATATCAGGATAGAGCGATCGCCTCTGGAGTCACAGCGATACTCAATACGGGCATTTTTCCTGGTATTTCCAACAGCATGGTCAAACAAGGCGTTGAACAGTTCGATCAACCTCAGAAGATTCATTTAAGCTATGTGGTAGGAGGATCGGGGGGTGCAGGATTAACCGTGATGCGGACTACCTTCTTGGGCTTGAGAAACAAATTCTCTGCCTGGATTAACGGCAAATGGCAGGACACTTTACCCTATACCGACAGAGAAGTAGTTGAGTTTCCTCAGCCCTATGGAAAGACTGGAGTATATTGGTTTGATGTGCCAGAAACCTATACTTTTGCTGATTCTTTTGGTGTAGATACCGTAATTACCAAATTTGGCTCAATTCCTGACTGGTATAACCATTTAACCTGGATTACGGCGCATATATTTCCTGAAGCTTGGGTAAGTAGTCCCCAGGGAATCGAATTTTTCGCTCGCGTCAGTTATCTGATGACTAATATTACAGACAGATTTAGCGGTATCGGCGTGGCAATGCGGGCGGAGATTACAGGAGAAAAAGAGGGCAAAACTCAAACATATTATGCCACTATGGTACATGAAAATACCGCGATCGCTGCGGGAATAGGCACAGGTGCGATAGTCCAATTAATCTTAGAGGGTAAGCTGAAGCAGCCAGGTATTTATCCCGTAGAACAAGCTTTGTCTACCGAACTGTTTACAGAAATTATTAACAGCCGTCAGATAAAGATAACTGTCAGTTAATAAGCAAGCGATCGTTTTCAAGAGTTTTTTATCAGCTTGAAAGCTCGTTTAATAATCAAATTTTGGTCAAATAGAGATATCAGATCCCTGGACTCATAAAGTCCCTCGCAAACTTCTAAAGATGAGCGATCGACGGCTGCTGGCATTGCTTCACTGATAATGTCTAACAGTTCGACATCAGAGGCATAATAACCCCCTGATTTCCTCCTTTTGTTGACACGATCAATTTCGCGCACCGAATTTTTAATAGATACATTCCAAGATCTAGTAGTGCGTTTTTCTACCTCTTGCTTAATTAGATGAATTAAGAGGATTACAGCGTAACTGTAAATTTTATTTAACTTATCCTCTTTTGACATTTCCTCTAATTCGCCAACAATTTCTAACGCCTTAGCGTAGTTTTTCTCCTCTATGTATTTCCTTAACTCCAGCAACTCTTCCATAGCTTTAAATAAGTTATCTGCCCTTTCTCCAAATCTATCTCAAAATCATAGGTATCATCTTTAAAATTAGTCATTGGTGGGAACAATAGTTGCGATCGCTCCAAAAGACGATTAAAAATTGAAACCTTTTCGATTCTCCAGATTATTCGCTTCAATTGCATTATTAATCCTTTAGAATTGAAGTTAACCGTATTTTAATTAGTGAAATAGCGACTTTTATGTTGAACAACTTGCCAATTATAGTTAATTTAGATGACAGCTTGGTTTACAAATCTAATTAGAAGCTTACATGAATAAAGTTAATATCTATAATAATAAGGAAATTATTTAGGGTTTTCGATTCTGAAAACAATTATTCTAAAATAAAAATTAATTAGTAAAATTAGGCACTTACATCGCCAAATGTTTGAGTAAAACTTAGGTACAGTTGAGGAAGGATTGCCATAGTGATTCAAAACCTAGATCAGCACTACAAAGTCTTGGGATTAAACCCAGGCGCATCTCTTGAAGAGGTTAATCAGGCATATAAAGATTTGGTATTTATTTGGCATCCCGATCGCCTTCCACAAGAAAATGAGCGGTTGATCCAGAAATCTGTTGAGAAATTGCAGCAGATAAATGAGGCGCGAGACTCCTTGCGTTCGTATCATCGTCAGCACAAAAAGACTGCCAAACATCAGCCTGAATCAAAAACCTATTACGATAGATCTCAAGCTAGAGCCTATTCTCGTAATACACAGGCTTACTCTAAGAGCAATCGTACCTCTGCTGATACAGCCAATCAGCAACAGGCTTATGCTAAATCCAGCTACTACTCAGGAAACTACCAGCAAAGTCGCCCTTGGGACTATCGGGCATATTATTCTACATCCAGTAATCCAAGCGATCGCAAAACTAGTGGCAGCGACGGTTATCAAGACTTCCATCAGGCTGGAAAAAGCTATAGTTCACCTCGTCCAGCAGAAAATAGCTGTACAAGACCATACTTCAAAGACCTTCGCGGTGCGGATTTGAGCAGATCTAACTTTAAAGAAAAGGATTTTTCTTGTAGAGATCTATCCGAGGCAAATCTCTCCTACGCCGATCTGAGTGATACTTTCTTGCACAAGATAATTCTGGAGGGTGCTAATCTTCAGGGGGCGAACTTAAAAGGTGCTAACTTACTTCAGGCAAACCTGAGAAACGCCAATCTGCAAGATGCTAACCTAATTGGTGCAGACTTGAGCGGTTCAGACTTAAGCGGTGCTAACCTAAACGGTGCAAAAGTTGGCTTTAACAATAAAATAATGGTAAAAATCACCGCTGTTAAATTAACTGGTGCTACTTTACCCGATGGTTCAATTCATCCATAAAGTGTTGCAGGCTTGCCGGTATTAGTCACCGATCAAACTGCTGTAGCTATAAGCTTCTTGGCGCATTCGCTCTTTGTACGGCGCGTTTTGCGAGACAAAACCGTTGCGGGTCTATGACCCGTTGAGGTTATTGTCGAGGGTGAGCAAACTGTCGAGGTTGAGAAAGAATACTCTGTCTCAAAAGCCGCCTTTGGAAATCAACACCGCGAGAGTGGAATAGCGGTGAGACCCCGCGTCGCGCGAACTGGAGTTCGCCGCCTTTCCGAAGGAAAGTCGCAGCCCTCCAGGGCTGGGCGCAAGGGAATGCTCACCAAGACAGCCCTTTAACTCAGGGCATTTCCTCTCGCAAAGACCGCGATGCATCGCTTCTAGCTATTATTTCTGAGAGTCTATAGCTTTTATGCTGGGTCTTATTCTTCTGCCTATTTATGCCGATTGTGGTGATTCACTAACTAAAACTTTTAAAATATTAATATATAAACAATCAATATTGCTTAAAACTTTATCAGTAATTATTTATGGCTCGCAGAAATCGCAATCGAAATAGTTACGATAATCCTGGCGATCGCTACGATCCTCAGGATTATCGCTCAACTCCTCCTACCCCTTCTCCCAAAAAAAGTCCTATAGATGTAGCTAAAGCTGCAATTATCGCCAGTGTTTTTGTCGTTGGTATAGTTATTGGATTATCTTTAAACCTCTCTAGTGGCTCGAGCGGTAATGAATCGGTCGATTCTAGTTTACAAATAGATCGCGCAGCACCAAACCCCGAACTCTGTCAGCAATTTGGAGCTAGTGCGATCGTCACAGATATGCGGGTGTTTTTGACCTTGAACCCCTTTAGCGTCTATTTAACCCAACCTAGTATGCAGCCTGGGTGTGTTCTACGGCGTACTAATTGGTCTATTTTAGAGCAAAGAAAATTAGTCAGTTCCGAACAGGAAAGAGATTGCAAGAGACGCATGAATACTTTTGGGTTTATCGGGCCATTAGAAGGAAAGCCTAAAATCGACTGTGTTTATCAAAACGATGCTGCGGGAAATTTATTTTTACAAAATGGGCAATCAGGAGCGTTACCAGAATCAGACAATTTCTAAGGACTATTTGAAACATTTGGTCTAAACTAGAGGCGATAAAACAACTTTATATATAAAAACCATTAATATGTGTGGAATTGTCGGCTATATAGGTACTCAAGCTGCTACAGACATTTTAATTTCTGGTCTAGAAAGATTAGAGTATCGGGGTTACGACTCAGCAGGAGTAGCCACGGTACTAGAAGGAGATATTAATTGCATCAAAGCAAAAGGCAAACTTTATAATCTGCGGGAAAAAATAGAACGGGACGTTAATCCTGCTCAAATAGGAATTGGACACACTCGTTGGGCAACTCACGGTAAACCAGAAGAACACAATGCTCATCCGCATCTGGACATGGAAAAGCGGATTGCTGTGGTTCAAAATGGAATTATTGAAAACTATCAGGAAATAAAAGACGAATTAAAAATCAAAGGATACGAGTTTTGCTCGGAAACAGATACAGAAGTTATTCCCAATTTGATTGCTGAAGTTCTCAAAACCGCTGAGGAAGATTTTTTACCTCGTTACGCTCGTTTGCTGGCAGCAGTTCAAAAAACAGTAAATAGATTAAAAGGAGCATTTGCGCTAGCTATTATTTGCGCTGATTATCCCGAAGAAATAATCGCCGTAAGACAACAAGCCCCCTTAGCCATCGGTTTTGGACAAGGAGAATTTTTTTGTAACTCTGATATTACAGCATTGCTGCCCCATACTCGTGCCGTTCTTGGTTTGGAAAATGGCGAAATAGCCAAGCTTACGCCATTAGGAGTGGAAATTTACAATTTTGCTGGCGATCGCGTTTCTCGCTTTCCTCGCACCCTAGATTGGAATCCCGTACAGACAGAAAAACAAGGCTTCCGTCACTATATGCTCAAGGAAATCTATGAGCAGCCAGCAGTAGTTAGAACTTGTTTGGATACATATATTAATCCTAACTGGCACGCCGAGGAAAATCCTGATTATAGCCCTGTAAATATCGGTTTATCTCCCAATCTAACGGATGATCTCCAACATATTCAAATATTAGCCTGTGGTACGAGTTGGCACGCTGCTTTGATTGGCAAATATTTATTAGAACAAGTGGCAGGTATCCCCACTACAGTAGATTATGCTTCTGAGTTTCGCTATTCTCCTAAACCTATAATTCCTAACACTTTAACCATCGGTGTAACCCAATCTGGGGAAACTGCTGATACCATTGCTGCTTTAGAATCAGAAAGAGCCAGAAGAGCTAATTTAGAACCTAAATTCCAGGCAAAACTATTGGCTATTACCAACCGCGCCGAAAGCAGTATTGCGCAAATATGCGATCGCATTATCGACACCCACGCAGGTATTGAAATTGGTGTGGCTGCTACCAAAACTTTTGTCGCTCAAACCATGAGCTTTTATTTCCTATCTCTAGACTTGGCTTATCGCCGTCAGGCTATACCCAACACCAGAATTGAAGAGATACTCGAAGGCTTGCGCCATATTCCTAGTCAGATAGAAACTATCTTAGATACTCAAGCCGAAGCGATCGAAGAATTGGCACACGACTTTACTACCGAAACCGAAGACTTTATCTTTATTGGCAGAGGTATTAACTTTCCTATTGCTCTCGAAGGTGCATTAAAGCTCAAAGAAATCTCTTACATCCATGCAGAGGCATATCCCGCTGGTGAAATGAAGCATGGACCGATCGCTTTATTGGATAACAAAGTACCCGTAGTAGCAGTTGCTATGCCTGGAAGTGTTTATGATAAAGTGATTTCTAACGCCCAAGAAGCAAAAGCTAGAGATGCTCGTTTAATTGGTGTCACTACTGCCATGAATGCTACGGAAGCAGCACACACCTTTGATGATATTTTGACTGTCCCAGAGGTAGATGAGTTGATTTCCCCTGTGTTGGCGGTTGTTCCTTTGCAGATGTTGTCATATCACATTGCAGCGATTAAAGGATTAGATGTGGATCAACCGAGAAATCTCGCAAAAAGCGTCACTGTTGAATAGCGAATTTGCTTTTTTATCGTTTTTTGTGTACAATGGTAATTCGGTTAAACAATTTATAATTCGACGCGACAATTATGTCATAAAATAGTACAATCTTAACTAATAAGACTGTACTGTTTTTTATGCTTTGTTTTTATGGGTAGACGCAAGCAGGATTGGACAAAAACGAAATTCGAGCGATTTGTAAAAGAGGGAAGAGGAAAAGGTAGTGGAAAAAATTATAAACCCTGGATAACCATTCAAGATTTCCCCTCACAAGGCAGAGTTTCAAGAACGCCTGGATGGAGAAGCGATCGCGTACATCATTTTATGTCTGATTGGGAATTAAGGTTTTTTTATTTACTTGAATGGAGTGATGCAGTTCAAGATATACAAGAACAATATCCATTGATCGATTTGGATCTGGCATTTTGTATTGCTGATGAGATAGGAATTGAATATCCCAAAGATAAAAACACAGATGTTCCCTATGTACTAACCACTGATTTTATGTTGATAATCAAGCAGGGTGGTAAATTAGTTAAAATTTCCCGCACAATAAAAATGACTAAAGAATTGGAAAAGAAGAGGACAATAGAAAAACTGTATTGGGAAAGACAAAATGTTGATTGGGCATTAGTAACAGAACAAGAAATATCTAAAATTTTGGCTGATAACGTCAAGTGGGTTCATCCAAATTATCATTGGGAACTACCAGTTGAAAAAAATAGCGAAAATCGCTATTACATTAACAATATTTTGAAAGATATATTAAATAGCAAAAAATCAAGAATTAGTACAATTACATCAAAATTAGATCGAGATATGGATCTTGAGGCTGATACTTGTTTGTCATTATTTAAACATTTAATTGCCAGAAAAGAAATTGTAATTGAAATGGAAGAAGCAAAAGTCTTTAACAACTCATATACAAATATTATCAAACAAGTTATTTGATATTAATTTGAATTAAATCTAAGATAGCTATGAATTTATATGTTAACGATTTAATTAAATGGAATGATGGCTCGATAGAACGAGTTGTGTGGATTGATGATGACTATTCAATTGCTTTTCTTTTTGAGATTGAAGCTAACAAAGGGTTTCCCTATCCAAAATCAATTGCTGAAATTGAAGAGGCGATCTTAAATGAAATAGCTTCAAAATATTCTAACGATCCTTGGGCAAGGATAATTCAAGATGAAAATTTATTAGAGAGAGAAATAGATATTAGAAATAAAGCCTGGAATATCATTTCATCACTAGTAACTCAAGAACCAGATATATACTATAGACATTTACGAGGCTCTTTAGTAAAAGAAGTTGTAGAAAAATATAATCAAGGAAAAACTAAAGGAAAAGTAGTAGAAAAAACAGTATACGGTTACCTAAGAAGATATTGGCAGCGAGGAAAGATCAAAAATGCCTTAATCCCAGATCATGTTAATTCTGCGGGAAAAGGTACAACGCGAAAATCGAATAGTGTAAAGAGAGGTAGACCTAGAAAGTACGGTATTGTTCCAGAAATAGGTAAAGGTATAAATATTACAGAAGAAGATAGAAGAACTTTCCGAACAGCAATAACCAAATTTTATAATAATCGCAAAAAAAATTCTTTAACTACAGCATATAAGCTAATGCTCAAGGAATACTATACAGAAGAAATTACATTTGACAATCGCGGTGTTAAAAAAACAATTCTGATTCCTCCCGAAAAAAGACCAACATTAAATCAATTTAGATATTGGTATAATAAGGAACAAAATGATATTAAAAAAACTATTTCTTCTAGAAAAGCAAGTAGAACTTTTGCACTCAAACATCGAGCTATTTTAGGAAACTCTAAACAAGAATCAATTGGTCCTGGTTCTCGCTATCAAATCGATGCCACTGTTGCTGATGTTTATTTAGTTTCACCTTACAATCGCAATTGGATTAGTGGCAGACCAGTAGTGTACGTGGTTATAGATGTTTTTAGTCGCATGATAACTGGCGTGTATGTTGGCTTGGAAGGACCTTCGTGGGTCGGAATGATGATGGCTTTGGTCAATGCTGCTAGAAATAAGGTTGAATATTGTGCTGAATATGGAATAGAGATTGAGGAAGAAGAATGGTTGGCACATCATATACCAGATGCTATTCTGGGCGATCGTGGCGAACTAGCAGGTAAAAAAGTCGAAACTTTAATCAGCAATCTGGGAATTCGCATTGAAAATGCTGCTCCCTATCGAGCCGATTGGAAAGGTTTAGTGGAAAGACACTTTCGTATTATTCACGATCGAGTCAAGCCATTTTTACCAGGTTATGTAGATATTAACTTTACACAAAGAGGCGGAAAAGACTATCGCTTGGATGCCAAACTTGACACAAATCAATTTACCGAAATCATTATTCACTTAATTAGACATCACAATAATCATCATTTCTTAGAAAACTATGATCGAGAAGAAATGATGATAACGGACGATATCGAACCAATTCCTCGAGAACTTTGGAAATGGGGAATTAGCAATCGTTCTGGAAAACTCAAAACTTTTAGTGAGGATATTGTCAAACTGAATTTAATGCCTGCGGAAAAAGCAACTATTACTGCAAAGGGAATTAAGTTTAAAAAAGATCTTTACTATATATGTGACAAAGCTATCAAAGAGCAGTGGTTTGAAAGAGCTAGAAATAAACTGCTAACTAAAGATGAGAAATCATTAAACATTTCATACGATCCAAGAAAGCCAGACTTTATTTATCTTCGTTCGCCTAATGGTAGAGAGTACGAAAAATGTTTCATTATCGATCCTGATAATAAATATAAGGGAAAGCCTTTTGATGACATAGAATATTTATTTGCTTATGAAAATTATCAACATCAGAAATATCAGGGTAAGCAAATTCAACAGGAAATAAATTTGATGTCTGAAATTGAATCGGTAGTGAAGCAAGCCACAACTTTAACTGATGTAGTTAAAGATAAAACCTTAAGTAAAAACGAACGAGTTAAAGGAATTCGTGATAATCGCGCCTTTGAAAAAGAAAAACGACGCGAACAAGAAGGTTTTGAATTAAGCGACCGCCAAGAAGAGTCGCAAGCCACTGTCAAGATAAAAGCAGATAAACGTTCTTAAGATTTAGAAAAAAACAGGCTATCAAAGCATAAGATTACTCATCAATCTTCTGAAAATTCTGAAAATTCGAGTTCCAAGTCGGTAAAACGCAAAAATTTAAATCTGATCGCGAGAAAACGCAGAGAGCAAAAAAACAGAGAAAAATAATAATTTAAAATGGCTCAAATACAAATTTCAAACGGTACAATAGCAGCAATTGCTGATTATAACGACCAAAAACTTGCTGAGTACAATGCTAATCTCATGATTAGGGCATTACCAGCAATTTTTTCTAATGAAGAATTTGTCGATCGCGTCACTCGAATGCCTAATTTTGCGGAAGAGGAAAGATTTTTCGACTCGCAATTTAGGTTTCATTGCGTTGAAAGATTATCAAGATATTTTTTTCCTTTGAATCAAACTTTTGAACTACAAAGAATTGTTAGCGTTCTATTGATGCAAGGCTACTTAGCTCGCAATCCTATCGAGCCAGAATACGCTCGCCGTGCCAATCAAATCTATGAAGCCATCAAAACAGGAAATGGTAAAACTATTGAAGATTATGTCAATGTACCAACCTCTGCTTCTGGTTTTACGCTAATCGGTCCTTCAGGAATGGGTAAATCCACTAATTTAAAGAATATTCTCAATCTATACCCTCAAGTTATTGCCCATTCAGAATATAACGTTTATCAGCTTGTATGGATTAAAGTAGATTGTCCTCACGTTGGTTCGCTAAAAGGATTATGTATCGATATTTTCAAGGAAATCGATCTCTTGCTTGGCACGAATTATTTTAAAAAATTTGGCTCAACTCGTAACTCTGAAGATTATATGTTGGCTCAGGTAGCTCAACTAGCTCATACTCATCACTTAGGGATGTTAGTTATTGATGAGATGCAAAACTTGGTTAATGCTAGAAGAAGCAAAGATGACTTACTTAACTTTTTGGTAAAAATGGATAACATTATTGGAGTTCCAGTAGTAAGAGTAGGTACAAACGAAGCCTATTTTCTAGATTGTGTAGCTAGATTTAGGTGGTAGATGAGCAAAAAAGATAAACCTACAACACAAACTAACTGTACAAAATAAAGACCGCGATTATTAGTTAATCACTTGACACAAGTTATTTAAATATGGAAATTTGTTATGGTTAGTACAGTGTATCAAGTGAATCATGGCTAATAAAAAAGGTAATGAATCTTCTTTGGTTAAATATTAGCCAAAGTGGAAGTCTGGGAAAACAAAAACAATAAAAGTACCAATCGCGATCGCCGATCGCGTACTAGAGATTGCCAAAGAAATAGATATTAATGGAGTATCAAGCACTGTTACAAATAATAAAATTTTCAATATTGTACGTCTAGTGTGAATTAGGAAAAAGTGAGGAAAAGACAGAAGATGAAAGTTATCAAGCTGCCCATCTAAATATCTTTCCTCATGAATAGCATAGACTTTGAAAGCCAAAAGAGTGATAGTTTTCGTTCTTGTAGACGATTGGTATCAGCTAGAGAAATCAAGCGAGCGTAAATGTCCTGGGGTAAAGCCAGAAATGAGTGACAGCGAAATTATGACTCTGGCTCTATCTGGCTCTAATGATGGATTATCTACCATTTCCAGGGGAGACTCAGTTTATTGGTTTTGTTCGCGCCAACTCTAGAACCAGCACATGAAGCTACATTTCATGCCCAAAGCTACGGATTCAGACCAGCTAGATGGTGTCACGATGCCCAAAAGATAATCTTTCAAAATCTAAACAGCCGAGTAAAAGGAATGGATAAAAGAGTCCTAGAACTTGATATCAGCAAATGCTTCGATAGGATTAGCCACAAAGCCATAATGGACGAACTTCTCTGCCCCCGAAACTTAAGTCTAGGCATTTTCAGATGTCTTAAAGCGGGGACAAACGTTCAATTTCCAGAACAAGGAACTCCTCAAGGCGGGGTGGTTAGCCCATTACTTGTCAACATAGCATTAAACGGTATTGAAAGAATAGGCGAAATCAAAGCCAAAAGAAAAATGCAATCAATATGCGTTAGATATGCAGATGATATGATTTTCTTCTTAAAATCCAAAGACAATGCTAAAGAGTTATTAAACAAAGTAAAAGAATTTTTAGCCGAAAGAGGAATGGAAATAAGCGAGAAGAAAACAAAGCTAACAGCCTCGACAGATGGATTTGACTTTTTAGGCTGGAACTTCAAGGTTCAAAGCAACGGCAAATTCAGAAGCACTCCATCTAAGGAGAATTTCTTGAAATTTCGTAAAAAAGTAAAAACCATAGTCAATAGTTCTAATCTTAAACTCGAAGAAAAGGTTGATAAATTAGCCCTGTAGGGGCAACAGAACGAATCAGAAAGCTTGCTGAATCAAGGCTTTAGCCCTCATACCTTTTCGATAATAATCGTGTTTGGCAGTTGAAAAACGGATCAATTCTTGAACGACATCTTGGAAAAATCTGAAAGCCATCGAGCTAACTCTACTCCGCAAAATTCTCGATCTCCTAGCACAACAATTTGATAGTCTTGTAACAGTTTTAGTGTTGGTTCTAAAACTTGTTTTTGCTGTGCTAAGTTACTATTTCCCTTCTTAGGTAAGAGAAAAAAATATACTGGAATCGCTCGATTATTATAAATCATACTAACCATCAGTAAATTTATAGTTCTCCACTGACTACGATCAATGGCTAAATAAATTGTTTGCTTGCCTTGCCACTCTGTTTTTAGCCAAGTTTCTAAAATGGGAAACCAAAGATTTTGAATATTAAATAGAGGAAGAGATAAAAATCGTTGTATTTTCTTGACTCTGCTTCTTAATTGAATGGATATAGGAAAACGACGGGCTAATTCTTCTAATCGGACTGTGTGTAAATCTTGAAGTAAGTTGATTAGGATTACGAAGATTAGATACTGAGAACAACTAAATTGTTTTTTGAGATGTTTGCTATATAATTCGGGTAGTTGCGGTCAGACCCCGCGTCGGCGTAAGACGCAAGGGAACGCTGACCAAGACAGAATCATTCCGTTTTCAACAAAAAAGATTATTGATAATAGTCTCTCATCTTTTGGGAGACTACTTTTCTCAATCTCACTCCTGGCTTGCTTTTATCCCTCTTGTGTCGCCCCCACAGGCTGACGAACTTAACATTTAGACGAAAAGCGGTCGCAATCTTTAATAATTTAGTTTCACAAAATGACCTAAATTGAGCTTATAGGTAATTAAAAAAGTTCTGGGAGAGTCATTAATTATGGTTCTACATCGTAAATCAATCAAACCCATCCCATCTCTCACTAAAGAAATAGCCCACCAAGCTTTTCCCAAAGGGAATCTTTATATAAGCCTGAGAGATAAATTGGGAACATTTTACGATGATGAAGATTTTGCCGAACTTTATTCATCTGAAGGTCAGCCAGTCCTGCGTCCTGGCAGTTTAGCCTTGAAAGGTACATCTAACTGAAACTTGTGAGAAAAGGCAAGTTCATTTAATTACCAATGTTCAAACAATACAAGCCCACTTAAGTGATGTAGACCAAACTGAATCAATTCATCAATCTTTAGCTGACAAAGAATTATTACCATCTGAGCATTTGATTGATGCGGGTTATGTAGATGGCACTTTATTAGTTAAGAGTAAGCAACAACATAATGTCGAATCAATTGGATAAAGTTCATTTACAATACATACTTACAGTGGCTGCGATGAATGCGGTTCGTCTGTTTGCGTGGTTTGAGGGTATCCCTTTTGCAAAAACTCGCGTATCTTCTTTTGCTAAGTTAGCTCCTGATTAACTTTGGCTATTTTTGCTGGCGATCGCCTTTCGTCTAAATGTTAAGTTCGTGGCTCAGTATCAGTTGCTACTCAAACCCCCACTACTATTATATTAGTAGGATAGGTTAGTTACCACTTATCCCGATCGAGCGACCATCCTCTAGATGGATAACTTGATCGGCTGTGTCTAAAATACGATTGTCATGAGTTACTAAAAGGATCGTCGAGTTTTTTTCTTTGACCAAGCGACGCATTATATTGACAACTTCTCGACCTGTTTTACTATCTAAAGCAGCAGTTGGTTCATCGGCTAAAACTAACTCAGGATTGCTGGCTAAAGCTCTGGCGATCGCCACCCGTTGTTTTTGTCCCCCTGAAAGTTTTTGGGGATAGTATTTAGCTCTTGCTTCTAAGCCTACTGCTGCCAGCATTTCCATGGCTTTTACAGCAGCTTGACGACTACTTAAATTATTATCTAGTTCTAAAGACATCTGCACGTTTTGTTGTGCGGTCATAAAGGGTAATAAATTGTGTGCCTGAAAGATATAGCCAATTTTGCGTCTGAGTTGGACTAAGTCGGCTTCACTTGCCCCGCATAATTCTCGATTTAAAGTTAGCAAGCTGCCAGATTGAACCGATCGCAGTCCACCGATTAAAGTTAGCAAGGTAGTTTTACCAGATCCTGAAGGACCAGTTAGGATTATAATCTCACCCGCTTTGATTTCTATATTGATGTCAAATAAGGTTTGTTTGACTAAAGCTTGTTCGCCAAAATAATGATTTAAATTGCGGATCACAATTGGGTTCATCGCTAAAAAGATTAAAAGATATCGGCAGGGTTGGCAGACTTCAGCTTATTCATCGCCGAAACCCCAGAGATCGAACACATAATTATGGTTGCTACCAAGACATACGCCGCTCTTTGCCAAGTCATCTCAATTGGTAGCAAAGTTGCCTGTTTGGTAAACTCATATTGAATAATAGTAATTAATAATCCTGGAATATAACCCAAAATTCCGATAATTAAAGCTTGTTGAAAAACTATATTTAACATATATCTTCGACTGTAACCGATCGCTTTTAAAGTGGCGTATTCCTGCAAGTGGTCGGAAATGTTGGTATAAAGTATTTGATAAACCACGACAATGCCGACGATTAGGCCCAAAGCGACACCCAAATTAAAAATAAAGCCAATGGCAGTGCTGCTTTGCCAATAGCTTTTTTCAAAGTTAATAAATCCCTGTTTGGTAAAAATTCTGACATCTTGGGCTAAATATTTTTGCAGCTTAGTTTTAAAAAGTTCTGGATTGACAGCCGATTTTAATTTAATTAAACCAACATCAATAAAGCCTTTTTGACGAGTATTTGAGATCCGCAAAAAGTTAACGTCGCTGGTAATAATGTTGCCATCAGAACCAAAAGAAGTTCCTAACTCAAATAATCCTACTACTTTAACTCGACAATTAGAACCGCTATTACTTCCCAGTTCGGTAATCACCGAACCTTTTTCCTCAAATTGTTCGGCTACTGGTCCAAATTCAGTTCTCGAAGTGCGATCAAATAAAATAGTATCTGGAAGTTGAAGTTGATTGAGACTTGCTTTAACTCCAGGTAAGTCGAAAGTTTGGTGTCGAAGATCGAAACCTATTACAAAAATATTACGCCAGTATTTTCTAGATTCGGGATTTTTCCACTGGACAAAATCAAGATAAATCGGATTAACAAATTCTACTTCTTCAAAAGCTAAGGCTTGCACCAAACGGCGTTGAGAAAAACTTTCCATGGCGATTAAAGATGTCGAGCGAGGACTAATAATAAAGCAGTCTCCTTGTAAACCTTGGTGAAAACGAACCGCACTGTTAAATAAGGCATCGCGAATACCCAATTGCATAAAAACAATGACAACGGCAAAAATTACCCCCGAAAGTGCAATTAAAAACCGAATTTTTTGATATTTTAGCTGTAGCCAAGCAGTAAACAAGCGATCGAACATTAATTTAATCCCCTATTTTTGAATCTGTTTGGATGTATTGATAATGGCGTTAACTTCTAGGTTAGTTAAATGCTTTACTCGCTGGCTAGATTTGGCGTTTAAGCGAATTTTGACTTTGACAACTCTAGCGTCTGTATCTGCTACAGGATCAGTACCAAGAACGTCTTTAGTGCCAATTTGCCAACCAACATCATCGACAGTTCCAGCTAGTTTTTGAGTAATTCCATCGCTAGTAATGGTTGCGCTTTGACCGATGTGAACGCGATCTATATCGGTTTCGTAGACTTCTGCGACTACGTACATATTCTGGGTATCGCCCATCACCACTATACCTTTGGCATTGTCAACAAATTCTCCTGGCCAAGTATTAATCTCTAAGATCTGACCGTTTATTGGCGATTTTACAGAGGCTAAATCTAAGTCTGCTTGTCCCTTTTTAACAGCAGCGATCGCAGTTGCTAATTCGGATTGAGCGACGGCTACATCTACAGGGCGGACTTCGGCTACGGCTTTAAAACTAGCTTCGGCTTCATTAATTTGGTTAGCTAAAGTTGCTTTAGTACGTTTCAAATTAGCTTGGGCTTCACCGATTTGTTGTTGTAGGGTCGCTTTAGTTTCAATTAAATTTACATTTGCAGCTTGGAGTTGTTTTTGAGTAGTTTCTTGCTGCAAGCAGATCCGATCGCGTTTGGAAGCAGCGATCGCACCATCGGCTAAGAGAAATTCGTATCGCTGACATTCTTTAGTCGCGTTGTTTAATTCAGCCTTTAATCTGGCAATAGTTGCCCGTTGAGAATTAGTTTGTCCTTCAAGTTGAGCTTTTAAATTAGCAATGTTGGCGGTTTGGGTAGCAATTTGCCCAGCTAATTCGGCTTTTGTCTCTTGAAGTTTAGCGTTTTGCGATTGGATTTCTCCTTGTTTGGCTCCTGCTTTGACTTGTGCCAGACGAGCTTGAGCCGTTTTTACTTCTGCTTGTGCTTGTTGGAGAGCAGCCTGTAAGCGATCGCGATTATCTAAAATTGCTACTACTTGCCCAGTTTTAACCTTTTCTCCTCGTTTGACCAGCAACTGCTCGATACGCGCCCCTTCCAAAAAAGCAGGTGCAGATAGTTTAATTGCTTCTCCTTGTGGTTCTAAATAACCAATTGCTGAAACTGCTTGGGGTACGACGCGAGTTTCTACAACTGGTTGAGGAGAATTTTTGCTAGCTCGTAAATAAACAAAAGTAATTATAGCAATCAATAAGATGGAAAAGACCCCTAAGCCGATAATCCACCACCACAAATACTGGAAAAATATGGTTTTTTTAGGCTGCAATTTTGGTTTTTCCTCAATCGAGTCAGAGTTTAACGCCGATGTTTCTAAACCCCAAGCTAATGGCTGATAAACAGTATCTCGTTTTGAAGCAGAGCTAGCGTTTACTTCGTCAATCTCAGATGACGATCGTTCATTTACTAGTTTTGGAATCGTCTTGCTAATCTTTGACGATGAGCCATTTTTACTGTTCTCCGTATAATTAAACGCCTGGTTGAGATCCCTTTCTAACTCAGGCGATCGCTCGCCTATCGAAGTAGATGTGTTTAGTTCTGATGATTCAAGAGATCGCAAAATAGAAGATTTGGCGAATACTTCTTTAAATAATTTTGACTCTATCTGGCACTGACCTCGATATACTGCGAAAATTGCCTGTTCTAGATCATCAGCATGAGCATTTTTTAGTAAATAGCCTTCTGCTCCCGCTTTTAAAGCTTGAATAACATATTCTTGCTCTTCGTGGCTGCTGAGAACGATAACTTTTGTCTGGGGAAATTGCTGACAAATTTTTTCGGTGGCAGTTATGCCACTCATTCCTGGCATCTCGATATCCATCAACACAATATCAGGTTGGAGATTCTTTACCTGTTCTATTACGCTGTGACCATCTTCGGCAGTACCCACTACTTTTAGTTTCGCTCTGAGTTCGAGCAATGCTTGAAGTCCTTGCCGTATCATGTTGCAATCGTCTACTAGCAGAATGCGAATCATAAATAGTATTTTGGGTTGACTAAATTGTGTCTACTCTTTTCTATTAATTTAAATATTTTTTCGAGCTTTTATCTTATTGATCGCGCGATCGCCCTTCGGACAATAAAATCGCTTGACGAATCCCATCTATTACTAGCTGAGGGCAATCGATATGAATATCATGACCGCTTGTTTGAGCCTGGTTTAACATACCTTTTGAAGTCAATGCCGTTTCTGCTTGCAGTTTCTGCCAAACCGACCCAGCTTTTTCTGCTTCTGAAACTGAAAGGTTAGAAAACATATTGATTCCGTGAGATAGCAATATTAAGGGCAAATCTTCTGGTAATTTTGTCTGGCTAACTTGCTTGGCACTATCTTCCATTAACAGACTTTCGGCGATCGCTGTATTAAAAGTCTTAGGGCAAAACTGAGCCAGAACTATTGGTTGAATTTCAGCAGGTAGCTTACGGACAAAATCTGGAGCGACTTTATTCCCTAGCAGTTGAGTTCCCAAGCGCAACAAACCAAATCGCGACAGAATAGACAACCAAAAAAACATCTGGTTGGTTTTGGCCATATATTTCTGAAACTGAGGATTTAAGCGAGAATAAATATTAGCGGGTACGGCATCTACCAATACTATTGCTCTAACTTCATCGGGATATTGACTGGCGAATAAACGCATATTCAAGCCTCCTAAAGAATGACCCACCAAGATGTAGGGAGGTTTAATTTCGGCTTTAGTTAACAATAAATGCAGTTCTCGAACTAGCTGCTGACTCGTACGAGGATAAGGACTGCGATCGCTCCAACCATAACCAGCACGGTCATAGGTACAGACCTGAGTAAATTTTGCTACTTTTGACTGTACCAGACTCCAAAGGGAAGATAAGCCCCCCAAACCATAATCCATAACTACGGTAATCTCGCCTTCTCCCTGACAATCAAGGTGAAGTTTATACCCGCCGATATATATTAGCTTACCTGGAGGCGGATATTTGGAGCAATCTCTTGCAGTAGCAGTGGCTTGGTAGACCCTTCCTATCACTATCAAGAATAAAAGCAAGGCGATCGCACCTGCGAGTATATATTTAGCTAATTCCAATAACATATCTATTTAAATTTAAGTTATTAAAATTGACAGCAGATCTAAATGGTTATCGCTGTTTGGCAAACTCCTCCTGCTCCTGTTGCACCGCTTTTGTTGGCATCAACTGCTGTGGTCGGTATCGGTAACTCTCAAACTCTTGACGAATCTGTTCGACTTGGCTATTGTCGGGCAAACCTCTGGTTTTGAATTTATAAATTATTTCACCGATAACTGCTTTAACCGATAGTGCTAACAAACGACCGAAGTGATATAGATGACGGGGATTGATTAACCCAGCAATACCAAACCCTTTCCACTGAAACAGTACATACCACAGCGCGATGTAAAAATAAGCATTTTTCATGCTGGCGAAAACATTACACCGCATTGGCTCGAATTTAGTATTTTCTAAAAAGTCATCAAAGTGCTGTAATGTGCTATATCCAAACAGGCGATCGGCTCGGTAAGGATCCATCAAGCCGATATTCGCTCTTTGTTCTACTAAGCGATCAAATTGCTGAGAAAGATCGGCAAAAAGCCCATCGACGTTGGCATTAGCAATGTCTACGTATTTGTCAACAAACTTCAGGTTGAGATGCCATTTACCGATATACATTGGTATATGTACCCCAAACCACCACATATACTCAAAGTAAATACGCCAACTCATAACGCTGGCATGACCTAATTGTTTATCATGACCTCGATAGAGACAGTTAACGCTGCGACCGTAAGCAAGATTAAAGTCATTGTATGCCGATCGCTTGATTTCAGCATCAGCCTCTCCCGCTAGCTTGGCGCGAATAATTTCTGTGGTGCTTTCTACCGCAAAAGCAATCATCGTCGTTCCATAGGAATAGAAACCATCAAAGATTTGCGCTGCATCCCCCAGGACATACCAATTATCTGGGGAAAACAGAGTTTTACTTTTATAAGCTAGCTTCGACCAATAGTGAAAATCAACAATTTCACCACTATCAATCAGACGTGCCAAAAGCTTGTGATTTGCTTCGAGAAACCCAAAAAATTTCTCTTGGGTATTAATTTCTTTAGCTGCAATAACATTGTGATGGTGAACCACCCCAATTGATAGCTCGTTGGAATGTTTATCGATAGGAATCATCCACAGCCAATGTCCCGAACCAAAATAGTGATTGGTAGCATAGTAACGGCTGCTCGTTGTTCCCGTAGGATCGTATCCCTCATCAAAGATCTGGCGATCAACGTTTTTAACTCGCAGCCAAGCAGAACCGTTATTAACTCCAAGGAGATTTTCGGCACCAAACAATAGATTATCGGTTTTCTGTCCGATGAGAAATCGACGACCAGCAGCATCGATAACGTGCTTGGCTTTGATGTTTAAAGTTTCTTTGCCTTGTTTAACTTCAATATTTTTAAGCGCGTCTCCCTCGGTTAGATCTACATCGGTAACGCGACCGTGATAAAAAATTGCTCCCATGTCTGCGTTCATTTTGAGCAGATCCTGCTCGAATTTAGCTCGGTGTAAGTGGTATGAAGCAATGGGGGTCTGTCGATTTGCCCAAACGTGATAGTAGTCATCGAGAGTTTCGGTGCGATCGCTTTGTTTGGGCCAGTGAAAGTTTAACCCAGATTTGGGCGTGTGGTTTTCGATTAGATAATCATTAAGTCCTAATTCTTTAGCTAGAAAAAGAGCAGCGACTTCAATTAACGATTCACCGAGTTTTAAATCTTTCTGCGATCGCAGCATGGGGCGAGGGTCAATTATCGCCACTCGAATATTAGGAATATTTAGCAGCAGATGTCGGGCTTGGCAAACACCAGCAAATCCCGCCCCCATAATGGCAACGTCGTATTCTAATGTCTGAGTGGTAAGAGAATTCATAGTTGGTTTTATTAAAAAAGTAGAAAGGTAGAGGCGAACAATTGTTCGCCTCTACGAATATAAGAAGGCGGTATCCTTCAGGAAAGCTATTTATTAAATCCAAGGCTGTAGTTCGGTTTGGTATTGGTAAGACTCAAACTCTCGCTGCATTTGTTCGACTTGACTGTTAGCAGGTAAATTTCTAGTTTTAGATTTGTAGACCAGTTCGCCTATTGCTCCTTGAGCCGATAGTGCTAATAACCTACCAAAATGATAAAGACTGAGGGGTCTTAACAATCCCCGCACGCCAAAACCCTTCCACTGAAACTTGGCATACCAAATAGCAGCATAAAAACAAGTAGATTTTAGACCTGCAAAAACGTTGCAGTGTCTGGGTTCGAGTTTAGTATTTTCTAAGAAGCGATCAAAGTGCTTGAGGGTGTGATAGTTACCCAGCAATCCATCGGCGCGGTAACAGTCCATTAAACCAAGGTTGACATCTTGTTCTACCAACTGCTCGAACTGTTGGCATACATCGGCAAACAGCCCATCTACATTACTATTTAAAGTTTTGACATATATCGAGATGAAGGTGAGATCCAAATGCCATTTACCAACGTACATCGGGACTTGAACCCCAAACCACCACATATACTCAAAGTAAATGCGCCAGCTCATGACGCTGGCATGACCTAGCTGTTTATCGTGACCCCGATAGAGACAGTTAACGCTACGGGCATAAGCCAAGTTAAACTCATTGTATGCAGCACGTTTGGCTTCGGCATCTGGTTCTTGAGCAAGTTTAGCCCGCACGATTTCGGTGATTGCTTCAATAGCTAAAGCAACGGTTGTTGTGCCAAAGGAATAAAAGGCATCGAAGATATAGGCAGCATCGCCGAGTACGTACCAGTTGTCTTCTGAGAACATGGTTTTACTAGTGTGTGCCAAACGCGATCGATACTGAAAATCTACTGGTTCGCCACTTTCAATCAACCGATCTAAGATGGCATGGTTATTTTGCAGAAAAGTACGGAATTTTTCTTGGGTATTAACTTGGCTAGCTGGTAACTCTTGATGATGGTGAATCATGCCAATAGATAATTCTCCAGATTCAGTATCGGTAGGAATCATCCACAGCCAATGACCGCGCCCAAAAAAATGATTAGTAGAGTAGTAATGACTGGTTGATGCTCCCGTTGGGTCATATCCGTCGTGGAAAATAGTGCGGTCGGCGTTTTTAATCCGCATCCAGGCAGAACCAGTATTCAATCCCATCAGATTTTCTGGTTCAAAAATTAGATTGTCTGTTTTGCGCCCAATGATAAACTTGCGACCAGCAGCATCAATAACGTGCTTGGCTTTTAGTTCCAAGTTTTCTCCACCAGTTTTGATCGTGACGATTTTAACTACATCTTTGGGAGTAAGATCGGCATCAACTACTCGCCCGTGATAGAATACAGCCCCCATTTCTTGATTCATAGCCAGCAAGTCCTCTTCAAACCTCGCTCGATTAATTTGAAAAGAAGGAATTGGTACTTGTCGGTTTGACCAAACGTGGTAGTAGTCTTCTATAGCGTTGGTTTTACCCGCGCCTCCGTTTTTTGCCCAGTGAAAATTCAAGCCTTTTTTGGGTGCGTGGTTTTCAATTAAGTATTCGTGCAGACCTAATTCTTTGGACAGAAAAAGAGCCGCAATTTCGATCGTCGATTCACCAATTTTCAGATCTTTATGAGATCGCTTTTCGGGTCGCGGATCGACTAAAGCAACTTTTACTCCTGGAACATTAAGCATTAAGTGCCGAGCTTGGCAGAGTCCAGCAAAACCCGCACCCATAATTACTACGTCGTATTCTAATAATTTAGCAGTAAGCATTATTTATTTTGATCGATTAAAGACGAAAGATTATTATTGTGAGTATTTAACTGTGTTCTAATGATAGATCGGTATTTCTATTCGAGAATTAAATGCGATTGCTTAACTTCTTAACTAGATAATCTTTATGGTTGATTGATTGTTTTTGTTTTAACTCCTGCACTTTGATAGCGAGTAATCAGCCAAACTATAAAGATGGCAATTCCTGAAGCGATATAAAAATTACGCGCCGATGCCACTGAAGCAAATCCTAGTACCCAGGGCAAAGCAATCAAAGCAAAAGAGACAATAAATTCGATCGCGCCGTGAAACTGCAAGGGAATTACTTTAATTACACCCAAGGGAAAAGCCGTCAAAACAGTTAACCCTAGATGAATAATCGCCAGAGCATAAGAAATATTAGCAGCAACGTCAGTCAAGCCGAATAACGTCGGTGCAGCTAAAAACCAGACAACTACTAAATAGTCTAGATATCCATGAATTTTAGGGCTGAGAATTTTCATTATTGTCTCCTTTTCTATTCTCGGTAATATAGAGGTGCGGTTTATATGAATTAAGCAAAAACGAAAATATCGTTATTAGTCAATTCAAGTCCTGTTGATAAGCTTGCTATTTGAATCTGTTCGCTTGCGCCAACTCCATCTACATCAAAGAATAGAGAACCGTCCGCATCATTGTAAATAAAGCGATCGCTCTCCGTAGTAGCTGACGTTCCCAGGACAAAACTCTCTGGTTGAATCAGCGCACCTGGGGTTAAGCCTCCACCAAAATCCGCAGCGGAGACAAAGAGAGTATCATCTTCAACTACAAAATCGGTAATAATGTTGGCTCCTGTTTCGGTAGTCAAACCAAAGAAATCGGCACCAGCACCGCCTGTAATTTGGTCTATTCCCGCGCCACCAATTAAAAGATCGCTACCGTCATCTCCAGAAAGCACGTCGTTATCATCGCCACCAATTAAGATATCGTCACCGTTGCCACCAAACATAGCATCGTTGTTTTTATCGCCATTCATGCGATCGTCGCCGTCACCGCCAGACATCACATCGTTGCCCAGTTCGCCAAATAAGACATCATTACCGCCGTTACCTAATAAACCATCATCCCCAGCACCGCCATTTAAAATATCGTTATCTTCACCACCAAATAGGGCATCGCGACCATCACCACCGTCAATCGAGTTAAGACCGCCCTCACCAAACAAAGCGTCGTCGCCATTGCCACCGTTGAGCGCATCTTGGTCTGCACCACCAAATATGGCATCGTTGCCATCACCACCGTTGAGCGCGTCAAGACCGTCTTGACCAAAGATCGTATCCTCGTCAGGGCCTCCATCTAAAACATCAACCCCAGGACCACCAAACATGGCATCGTTACCGTTGCCACCTACTAAAGCGTCATCTCCAAGATTAGCAAGTAGCAAATCATTACCACCGTTTCCCTCGATCGCATCATTGTTAGGACTGCCCAAGAGAAAGTCATTGGCATCAGTACCACTGACTGCATTAATAATAAATTCCATATTGTCCATATCAATTGCTCCTCAAAATTGTTTCAAACTACAGCTAATTTTACAGACCTAGATCCATAATTAGTTTTTGCTAAATGATTTTAAAAGCTTTTGTCTCAATATCGGAGGCAACGATGTAGATACAGGAGTACCATTTTCTAGCCGTTTTACCCATGCCACCTCTTGCTGACCAATGTGAAGTTTTTCTCTTTTTCCGTCTGGTTGTTCTCGAAAGAATTCAAAGTTAAATTTTGCTCCAGATTCAAAAACCGAGCTGACATAAAGATCGACGCGAATTTTGTCAAAAGGCATTGCTTCTTTTAGATAGTCCATACGACTGTACAGACAAATCATTTCCCCGCGAGGGTTTGAAACCCGTAAATATTCAGGAGCGATTGAGTAGAGAAACAGATCGAGAATCCGACCTTGCCAGATAAAGTAGTTGCCGTAATAAACATTACCGACTAAATTTGATTCTTCTAGAGTTGTCTGAAAAACTTCGGAGTAGATTAGCTGTCCATAACGCTCCTGAGAAGAAGCCTGTTGTAGTAAATGACCTAAGTTTATTTCCTTCAGACTAGCAGGTAATGGTGGCAGGGGTAAAGAATCGGGTTGTTTAAGATCGAGAGTGGCTGGTTTTTTGGTCGCGAATCGGTCGAGGTATTCTTGTAGATAGTCTGGAAAAGTCATAGGAGAAGGAACACCATAGCTAACTAGACGTACCCAGGTAGCTTTAACTTCAGCGATCGCCAGTCTGCTTAAAGATTCGTCAGGCAGCACTTGGCAAAATTCAATATAAGTAGTAAAAGAAGAATCAACAATATTACCTACCCAAGCGCGGGCTTGAATCACATCATAAGCAGTGGCTTCACCCAATACCCGCAGACTAACGGTATTAGTTACCATGCCCCATTCTCCAGTTAAGAAGTCTCTTAAAATTTGGTTGGCAATGCTTTCCATCGGTATTTCGCGAATTTTACCAATCCAGCGAAAATACTGGGAGAAATAGACGTGACGACTAATACTGCCACTATCTTTAAAGCTGGCTTGAAAACGCTGTTCGTAAACTAATTGTCCTTGGGGATTGTCTCTGGTATAACGGGAGCGATGGCTGCGATTTTCGGCAATATCAGTTGAGAGGGCAGAAACTACAGGGATTGAATCAGTTCCAGGTAAGGAAACGGCGATCGCAATGATTCTTTCTAGAGGACGAGTTAATTTAATAGGAAATGTAACGACATAGTATTTGCCTGTAGGAGTCAAACACTTTAACAACACCGCATCGCCATCGCGATTGCTAATTGAAAATTGGGCATCAGTGTCGTTGAAGGCTTTATTAATTGCTTCACCTGCCGACCAAATTCTAGTACCAGCCATGTCTAGGCTGTCTCCTTGTTGAATTAATTCTGCAATAATCTCGCTTTGGGAGTTTCCTAAAAGGGCTTGCCAATCTTCTGTCAAACGAAGAGTAATTGGCTCAATGTCGCATCCTTGTGGCGTTTTATCTATTACAGCCAAACAATAGCGATCGCAGTGAGATAGAGACAGTTCTAATCCTGCGGTTTCCGCCCCCTTCAGCTGTGGTTTCCCAGAAGCTAAAGACTCAATCTCAAATTCAATTTCTGCTGTGGAGGATAAACCTAGTTTAGTATTTAGAGCATCAGCTACAATCGGTTTTTCTATTTGACGGCGTTGTTCTTTGCTGACTTTGTGTATATTGGGCGTAACTCCCAGAGCTATAGCAGGTAAATTTAGATCGAACTTATCTGTAACAGATTTTAAAGCCCGATCGAGTAGCTGGCGATCGCGAGTTTCAGGAAAAGCCAATTCGACCGCAGTTGGGTTATCAGGATGTTCTTCGAGAATCCGCAGACGATAGCTAGTCAATTTTTCTAAAACAAGGCCTGAGTCGTCGGTAAGCAAAACTTCACTTAAATATTCATTTCCTGACCGCGGTTGCAAATGAGCCGTTACGATTTTGTTAGAATTATTGCGACTTGAAGAATTATTAAACAGTTCAATCTTACCGATCTTAACGGGCAAGGAAATATCGCGGGGAATAGTAAGCTGGACTGACTGGAGTAATACATCTCTCAAGTAAGGATCGCCCAAAATTAGATAGCTATCTTCATAAGTAGTAAAGCTATCTGCTATTAGTTCGTCTGGCGATCGCATTTCAGCCTGGAAAACACAATTTGTAGAAGTCAGAGTAAAAATTTTACCCATTCTTTGAAAACGCGAACCCTGAAAGAGTAAGTCGCCATAAAGATCGGTTTGGGGATTTAATTCTAAGGCTCGATCTAGTTTCAAATCTAGTTTTACTGGTGCTTTTGCCTCTTTAATAACTAATGTGGCGGTAAAGCAATCGCTAGTAAAGTTACTCTGTTCGCTGCGAATTGCGACTTTGACTCGTCGTTCTCCCTGAAGATCGACTTCTAACACCTCAGCATAAATTTCTATAGCCACTCCCCGATCTGGATCGACGACAATTGGCTGTTTCAAAGAAATATCTTCAATTGCTGCGATCGCAGGTTTTTCTTCCCCCAGAACGTAGGCAGTTGCTTGAGCCATTGCTTCTAAACCGAATACGGTGGGAAAGAGATAAGACCCGCGCCAGAGATGGTCTTGTAAGTATAAATCCCGTTCTAAACTAAGATGAGTGCGAGCGGTCAATTCTACTTCGGGTTCGAGGTGCAAAACTGACTCGATAAAACGTAATTTGGTTGGTGGAGAAAAATCTGGTAGCCAGGTATCCAAACCACCCAAACGTGCAGCAATAATTATCTGCTGTACTCCTGGATCGTAATGAAAAAGCTGAACAAAGCGATTTACTCCTTCTTGGGTAGGAATAGCATCAATGCCCATGCGCTCTAGATTTTTGAGACTACCCAAACGCGCTCCCATGCCTACCTCACCCCAAACGCTGTAAGCCAAAGAAAGAGTTTGAGTTTCTGGGTGATGGCGGTTAAACTGGCGCAGTAAGATGGCTAGAGATTCGTTAGAAAATCCATACCAAGCATTACCAGGCATTCCCGTTACGCCGATGATCGAGCTAAACGCCATAAATAACTTTGGTGGAGTTGCTGCCAAGGATTGCAAGAGGTTATATGCTCCTAGTAGCTTGGGCGACACTTCTTCAACCGCAGCTTCAACACTGACTTCTTCAACTCTTTGAGGCTGATTGACTCCCGCACCATGAATTACGCCAGTAACTGTACCTAAGTCGGCAGTAATCGTAGTAATTAATCGTTTGACTGCATCAGCATCGGTAATATCGCAGGTATAGTAGCGGATTCGATCTTGCTTAGGAAATCGTTCTAAGGTTTGAGCTACCTTTGATTGGTTAGAACGTCCCACTATTGCCATTCTTACATCAATTGACTGCGCTAAAGCTAAAGCACACTCGGCGGTGATTCCTTTCGCGCCTCCCGTAACTAAAATCACATCTTGTTCCGACCATGAGCGATCGCGCTTTTGGTAGTGAACTGGTTGCTGTAATAGGGGTCTGGGAACTAAACGTCTCTTATTTGCATCATAGCCTACAGTAACAATCGCTTCATTTCCTGCTAGTTCGGCGATCGCTAATTGAGCAGCATCATTGGGTTCAATTTCTGTAGCCAGATCGATAACTCGCACTCGCAAATCCGAACGCTCTAAATGCCAGCTTCGAGCAAAAGCAGCAGCGCAACATACTTCTGGAGATATTGCTTGTTTTCCCTGTCCAAGCTCGCGGGTTCCCTTGCGCGTTGACCGCGCGCGGGGTCGCTCGCCGAAATAACCACCGCCAAACTGAATATAAGCAATATTGGGAGTAAGACTGTTTTTACTAGCCGTAACAATGCTTTTAAGCCTTTCTACCATTGTCTTTAATGGTAAAGAGCTACTCGTCTGGGGTAGCAACGCAAAATAATCAGAATAGTTAGCAGTTACAGTCAGATTATCATCTATTTCTTGATAAGTAATGCGATCAACTCGCGCACCTAAATTACCAAGCTGTTCGGCTACCACATCAGCAATTAAATGAGTCTTGTCAGTAACAACTAAAACTTTGGCTTGTAACCAATCTTTATCCCGTTGAGGTATTTTTTGCTCGACATAGGCGATCGCAAAATTACGCACCCAGGTAGAAGTTGACGATCTAACTACAATATTTGGAACGATTTTCTGATTTTTGTTGGCTAGTACCGCGCCTTCAGCTTTAGGATTGTCATTGACTACTTTTGAATCTCCAGAAATTGATAAGACAATTTCTTCTGCTATCTGCTTGAGAGTACCGTTAGCCAAACTAGAGGGCTGTAATTGCCCAGCTACACCAAACTTCTTAGCAGTTATAGCAATTAGTTCTCCTGCTTTAATCGAGTCTAAATTTAAGTCATCTAATAATTTTAAACTTAGGTCGATACTTTCTAGGGGATAACCTGTTTTCTCGACAACTGAGTTTAATAAAAATTGTTCGATATGCGATCGCAAATTATTAGCTGCTTCGGCTTGATGCTTTACTTCTGGCTTCAATGAAACAGCTTTGTTAACATAATTTTGCTCGGCTTGTTGATGATTATTACTATTGCCATTGAGATAATTGAGATTTGATTTTATAGCATTGCTCAACTCTAATTCTTGGTAGGGCGATCGCGTTTTTAACCCATCGAGATAGTTTAAAGATTTTAGGTCTGAATTAATGATTTGCCCTAGAAACGAGCCTCTGATCTGGAAATACCGAGATAGCATAGGTACTAAATCCCGATCGCTTCTGCTTTCTAAATTTAATAATTGCTTTGGTAGAGTTGCCAGATCTGCTTTAATTATTTCAGCTAAAAAGGAACTGCGATCGCTAAAATACTGAGATAATATTTCTTTAAAGTCGTGTTGATTAGCAGCCATAATTTTATCTAGGCTTTCTAGTTTATTTAAACTGTTTGGTGGTTGATTCTCAGTCAAAATTGGTGTTAATTGAGATAAATAAGTTTCAGGTACTTTAAAAGGACGTTCGCAAGGATTATCAATAAATAATTTTTCCGACGGTGGAATAAAAGAATGTACTAAACGATTTTTATATAGTGCTTGCCAGTTTATTTCTTGATTGGCAACGAATAATCTGCCTAAAAAGCAGTTAAGATTTTTACTTGTTGTCGGTTTGCCTTCAGTACAAAAGCCAACGGGCTGTTTAGAGTTGATAGTTGTATTAATTAGGTTAGCTAAAACTCGACCAGAACCAACCTCTAGTATTAAATCGCAATGCTGGTAAATATTTGTTGTTAAAGCTACAAAATCTACCGCAGAAACTATCTGTTTGCCAAAATGGTGGCTTAATTTAACTTCTGGTTGAATTTGTTTGCCATCGATACTGGAAAATAAAGGAGTCGCAGTGTCTACTAGCTTGGCGGGAACTGCAGCATTATTTGTAATATATTTAGCTGCTTCTCTGACTATCTCAGAATGAAAAGCATTAGCTACAGGCAATTTTTTAACTTGAATTCCTCGAGCAACCGCTATTTTTACAACTGAGTCAATACTCTCAGATTCCCCTGAAACAACCGTTTGGCTGGGACTATTTAAATTAGCAATAACCACATAGCCCGATGCCTGTTGAATGATTTGGTCAGCAAAGGCGCGATCGCAACCCAGACTAGCCATAGCTCCTGTTTCTTTGCCAGAATTGGCTAAAGCTCGACCTCTAATTGCTGCAAACTGAATTAAAGTCTTAGCGTCAAAAGCTCCTATTTGATAAAAAGCCGTCAATTCGCCTAAGCTATGTCCACCGACTGCCACGGGTTCAATTCCTAGTTCTTGGAGATAGCGCAGCCACAATAAAGAAACCAAGCAAATAGCAGGAGAAGCAATTTCAGCACGAGATAGATCCCTAAACCAATTAGTTATTTCGCTTTCGTCTGCTGCTTGTTCTAAACAACAATAGATTAAAGGGCTAACTGGCTGACAACTAACTTCCTCTAACCATTTGTCTGCTTGTCTAACTAACTGCTGCGCCCAGTCATAACGCTCCACTAAAGTACTCGCCATGTTCAATCTTTGCGAACCTTGTCCTGGAAAGATAAAGGCTACTTTAGAATGGTTAACTGTATTTGCCAGCCAAAAATCTTGAGTGGGAGATGTTGTCAGTTCTCCTTTCGCTGGTGGCGAATCTGCTAAAATCTGTTTGATTTTCTGGAGAATTTCAGCTAACTGCTTGGGTGTCGTCACAATTATTGCTGCTCTTACCTGTTGCTGGGAATCTATTTGCCTTGTTAGCAGGGCAGCTAAATCTACCATCTCTGCCAGACTAATTCCCCTTGCCAGATCGATTAGTCTTTCAATGCGCTCTAATAATTTCTCAACAGAAATGGCACTTAAAATAAATACTTCGCTGTCTTGAGCCGAAACTAGCAAAGCTTTAGGAAACAAATCGGTTTTCAAATGCTCGGCTGCATGATCGCCCGACTCTAAAGTAAGGTGAGAATTAATTCCCCCAAAACCCATTGCCGAAACTCCAGCCCGAAGAGTCGTATTTGGCTGACAAACTTTTCCCGTTAAAACAGGATAAATAGATTGGGCAGTAGTGGCAAATAAAGGATTTGCTTCAGCACAGCCAGCAGTAGGAGGAATTATTCTCTGGTTGACTGCCATAACAGCTTTAATCAAACCACCAACCCCTGCTGCTGCTTTGGTATGTCCGACTAAAGATTTGAATGAAGTAATGCCTACCGAGCGGAGTTTAATCTGGGCTTCTCCTTGAGAAATGGCTAAAGCAATCCCTTCTAATTCTACGCGATCGCCTACAGGAGTTCCCGTACCATGTCCTTCAATGAAATCTAATTCTGATGGATGATAACCTGCTTTTTCATAGGCTCTGAGTATAGCTTTGCTTTGTCCTATCCCAGAAGGTGCAGTGATTCCGCCTTTACCGTCAGAAGAAATGCCCCAGCCTCGAATTACGCCATAAACATAATCTCCTGCTGCTCTTGCGTCTGCTAATCGTTTGAGAACGACAAAACCACAGCCTTCTCCTGGAATAAAACCACTAGCACGGCGATCGTAAACTGCCATATCGCCCGCAGTCAAAGCTCCAGTTTTAGCAAAACCAATTAGCTCAAAGGTATCTAAACTAACGTCTACTCCTCCCGCCAAAGCCAAATCTAGATCGCCACTAACTAATTTGCTGCAAGCTGTAGCTGTAGCAATTAAGGAAGAAGCACAAGCCCCATCAACCGTGTATCCTCCACCATCAAAATTGAAAAAGTTGCAAATCCTACCAGCAATAGTGTTAGAAAGTCCTCCTGCCAAAGAATCTTCGTTGACGGGAGCAAAAACAGATTTATAAAACTGCTCCATTGTTTCAACCAAAGCTTCAATTACTCGATCGCTCATTTTTCTAGCTTGGGCAGATGCGATTAAAGCTCGTCTGACGTAAGGCCAGCGCAAACGTAAGGTACTGGCACGAGTTTGCTCTCCAGTTAAGGTGTTGCCTAAAATTACCCCCGTTTTGGCTGTATTCACATTTTGGCGATTAAAGCCTGCATCTTTTAAAGCTTCATTGGCAGTTTCCAACGCCAGCCAATGTACGATATCTGTAGTCTGTACTGTTTGCTGAGGAATGCGTCGCCCAATCCAATCAAACTCAAAACCATCAATTACCGCAGCGCGATCGCCATAAGTCTTATCGGGGACAGAGCGATCGCGATCGTAATATTCAGCTATTGGTAGGCGTACATCGGGAATTTGTCGAAATTGCTGTCGTTTTGCCAAGATATTCGACCAAAGTTGCCTAATGTCTTTGGCCCCTGGATATTGACAACTCATCCCCACAACCGCGATCGCTGAAAGAGTGGCTTTAGTTTTAGATTGACGATTTATATTAGGCATTTTTATATTTATTTTTTAAGTAAATCTACCATAACGATGAGTACGGCAGTGTGGCAAAAAGTTGAATTAGTTCTAAGTACAGGACAAAAACCGAGCAGATCAACACGCTCTTTTGTCTACTTAGATTAATTTCAAACCAGATTTCAACGCAGAGATAGAAGTCGGGGGACGCTGCTTCTCAAGCAGCTTGTCCAAACGACTTGAAGAAGAATGGAGTCCCCAAAAATATAGCTGGTATGGTGATGAATTAATTAGGGTCTTGCACAGTTTTGGTGAAACGAAAAACAGGCAATCGCCATACTTTTTTTGAAAATAGTATACTGAAGCAAAAAACGAATCATCCGCACTTGATATGCAAAAGTCTTTCGTAGCAAGCGTCATAAAAATTGTCCCCTCGTGTTATTACAGCTTTGAGGTCACAATTAACATGGTTTAATTCTTAAAAAGTAAATTGTTCGCTCAAATTATTATTAAGCTAACGATTTTAATAGCTTTATGTAAATTAAAATTGTTCAACCGAATTATGATTTTACATTTTTGTAGAATAACCATAAAGTTGGTAACTAAAGCTGTACACTAATAGTAATCCTGTATTGTACAGTTTTTTTATGGTAAGAAGCATATACGATTGGACTCAAGCTAAGTTTGAGCCATATATAAAAGAAGAAAGAGGTAAAGGTAGAGGAAAAGACTACAAGCCTTGGATAACTATTCAAGATTTCCCTTCTAGAGGTATAGTTCTTCCATTAATGTCAAAGCTTTTTACTTTGTTGCCGTTGGCGTAGGAACGTCCCCGTTCCAATCTACCAGCATCAGTAAAAGACTCTAACGCTTCAATAAAAACTTGACCCCACCAGGTTCTGCTAAATTTAGCTATGATTTTTTCTAGATTAGATGCAGCATATAACCTCAATAATACTCAGTTTGTTAAAAGCGCGATCGCATTATATTTTTAACTAATGTTCAATATTTTATCTTCTATTATGAGTCTTTTAAGCAAAATCAACGCGATCGTAGAGTTCATCTAAGCTAATCTCAAAGTCAAAGGATTCAAAGCTTATTTTGGCATCTTTTTCTGCATATTCCGACAGTACCCATTGATTAACCTCATTTTTAGCAAATTTCTCCACCTGCATTGCTATCTGACTGATCAGAAGATATTCTCTAAAACTGGGAATGGTGCGATACATTCTGAATTTATCGCCTCTATCGTATTTTTCCGTAGAATCTGATAGAATTTCGGCAATTAAAATCGGATTTGTAATAGTATCCTCTCTATTTTCAGCAAATATCAAGGGAGTCTCAGCTACCATCACGTCGGGGTAAGTATATAGGCGACAATTAGGAATTGATAAACGCAGATCGCTCATGAAAACTCGATATAATTTCTTGCGTATTTTGTAGTTAATTGCACTAGTCAAATTGATTATCAGTTGATTGTGATTGGGTTTTCCGCCTGCCATTGGTATAATTTGACCATTAAGATATTCGCTTCTGTATTCGGCAGCAGTTTCTAGTTCTAAATATTCTTCTGGAGAATAATAGGCTTTGGTAGGAACTTGCATTGTTTTAGTTGTTAATTATGGATTTATTATAGGGCTGAATAGTTTGGCGAGGTTGCTAATGAAAAGGCAATCGCGAAATCATGACAATTTTAGTTGCATTTCACTCTTATCATTATCGTACCCTCGTTAGTCGCTACAACGGGTCACAGACCCGCAACGCGCTGACTCGCAATTTCAAACATTTCTATCCCGACCGTGGATATGTATCTCAACCTCTTGCCAAAAAACTACTTGAAGAATTTTGGTTTGGTATTCAGTTTTTTGCCAAACCAAGACGCAATATGAGGTCGAGGCACAGTCGGGTTTCCCGACCATGTGCAATCGACGCATCGGGATCTTTTCTAATATGAGCGTGCAGTGGTAACCAATCTAATTTTAGCGATCGCCTTTTCGAGAGTTTAGCCAAAAAAAAAGCGCTCTCCATCGCTGGAGAGCGCTTTTTAAACTGTTTTTCAATTAATCAATTACAGAACTGTAATCAGGGTCAATTTAACCGTTGATAGCAGGAGCAGTTAGTGCTACAGGAGCAATATCGCCACTGGCTAAGTCAAGCGGGAAGTTGTGAGCGTTACGTTCGTGCATGACCTCAAAACCTAGGTTGGCTCGGTTCAAGATGTCTGCCCATGTGTTGACTACACGACCTTGTGAATCCATTACCGACTGGTTGAAGTTAAATCCATTCAGGTTGAACGCCATGGTGGATATTCCCATTGCTGTGAACCAGATGCCGATTACTGGCCATGCTCCTAAGAAGAAGTGCAAGGCACGTGAGTTGTTGAAACTTGCGTACTGGAAGATTAGACGACCGAAGTAGCCGTGGGCTGCGACGATGTTGTATGTTTCTTCTTCTTGTCCGAATTTGTAGCCGTAGTTTTGTGATTCGCTTTCGGTTGTTTCACGTACCAAGGATGATGTTACCAACGAACCGTGCATGGCAGAGAATAATGCTCCACCGAATACTCCTGCTACTCCTAACATGTGGAACGGGTGCATCAGGATGTTGTGTTCTGCTTGGAAGACTAACATGAAGTTGAATGTTCCAGAGATACCCAGCGGCATACCATCAGAGAATGAACCTTGTCCTAGGGGATAGATTAGAAATACTGCTGTGGCTGCTGATACTGGTGCTGAGTAGGCTACACATATCCAAGGACGCATTCCTAATCTGAATGATAGTTCCCACTGACGACCCAGGTATGAGAATACGCCGATCAGGAAGTGAAAGATTATCAGTTGGTATGGTCCACCGTTATATAACCATTCGTCAAGTGATGCTGCTTCCCAAATTGGGTAGAAGTGAAGACCAATTGCATTGGAGCTAGGTACTACTGCACCTGAGATGATGTTGTTTCCGTATAGTAGCGAACCTGCTACAGGTTCACGGATGCCGTCGATGTCTACAGGGGGTGCTGCGACGAAGGCGATTAGGAAACAGGTTGTTGCTGCTAGGAGTGTCGGGATCATTAGGACTCCAAACCAACCGACATAGATGCGGTTGTTGGTGCTGGTGATCCACTGACAGAAGTTCTCCCAAGCTCCGCGTGTTTCGCGTTGTTGTAAGGTAGTTGTCATGTGTTAGATAATTGCTTTATTTGTTTTTCAAGGTTCTGTTAAGAACGAGACTGAAAGCTAGATAAATTAATAATTTGCTTTTTTGCCTATATAAACATAGTAGCTAAATGTTTAAGAAATATCAAGGAATATTACATTGTTATTAATCATCACATATATAAGCTTTGTTTATCAATAGTTTTTAGATGAGCGATTAGATAATAGCAATCTTTCTTACTCCTTCATCATGCTTCAAAAAACTGTTCTGTTGATAAGCTTAAACTAAACAAAATAGAGAAGAGTAGATAGAGCTATGTCTAAACCAAAATCAACAGGAGTATTTATTGGTGGACTAATTATTGGTAGCGCAGTAGGGACAGCATTGGGATTGTTAATTGCTCCTCGCACAGGAAAAGATACTCGAAAAGTAATCAAAAAGTCTGCTGATGCACTGCCAGAGATAACTGAAGATTTAGCCACTAGTCTTCAGATGCAGGCAGATCGTTTGTCTGCATCTACTTTAGAAAATTGGGAAGGTACACTGAGTAGATTGCGTAAAGCGATCGCTGCTGGTATTGAAACTAGTCGAGAAACTAATCGTGCTGCTCAATCAAATCCTCAAAAAGATTTAAATTCGTCTATTACCGATCGCTTCTAAAATTAGAAGGTGCGAAAAAAACGCTTATTTTTTTATGATAGACCCGTTATTTTGGCTAGGACTATCTCTATTTTTAGTCTCTTTTAGTTTGTTTGCCGTCTTGCTTGTGACCATTCCGACTCTGCAAGAAGTAGCAAAAGCTGCTCGCACTGCCGAAAAATTGTTTGATACTCTCAATCGTGAATTTCCGCCAACTCTTGAAGCTATCCGCTTGACAGGAAGAGAAGTAGGAGAATTAACTGACGAAATAAATCAGGGAGTTAATAGTGCCACAGGAGTAGTCAAACAAGTAGACCAAGGTTTAGTTAAAGCCAAGCAACAGGTGCAGCAGGTTCAGAAAAATAGTCGCGGTCTGGTAGCAGGGGTCAAAACTGCCTGGAAAGTATGGCAAAATCCCAATCGTAACAATATTCTGCCAAATTCTGCTAACAGCTCCAAACAATATAAAGAACCTAAATCTTAAATGCCAGAATAATATTTGCTGTTTTTCTAGAAGAGAAAGTTTTCAGTGCTACTAATTACTGATAATCTTAAGTTAAAGTAAATAAATGTAACAAAAATAAGCACGATTTTAATAAAATCAAAGTTGTGTACATAAAAATTTTTAAATAAAAAGACTATAAAGACTATGGTAAATAAATTTATACAGCGTTTCCTAATTACCGTTGGGGCTTGCTTATTGATTTTAACTACTTGCTTTACTCCTGCTGCCTTGGCGGTTAATAATCCAGAATTACTACCCGATATAGAAACCCCTGTGGTTGATTTAGCCAACTTCTTACCTACGCTGCAAGAAGAATCTTTGATTAAAAACCTAGAGAATTTTGAAGCAGAGACGGGCTGGAAGATGAGAGTCTTGACTCAATACGATCGCTCTCCTGGTCGTGCGGTTAAGAAATTCTGGGGTCTAGATGATAAAAGCATTTTACTGGTAGCAGACGGCAGAGGTGGAAACCTGTTAGCTTTTAGTATTGGTGATGATGTTTATGAATTATTACCCCGTAACTTCTGGATAGAACTGCAAACTCGCTTTGGCAATATGTACTATATCCGCGAACACGGGGAAAACAACGCCATAGTTGAGGCATTGGAATCAGTAAAAGGTTGTTTAATTAACCAAGGCTGTAATAGTGTACCTGGACTATCTCAAGAGCTATGGATCTTGACCTTGATTAGCTCGATTGTTGGAGGAGTAATTTTGGGGGTTGCTGTCATACCTCGCACAGAAAAACAGTTTATTGCTTGGCAGTGGGGTCTGATTATGTCGCCTCTGTGGGGAATTCTTTTTATTGCCTTTGGCATGGGTCCTGTTGTGACTCGTACACCCGAATTTCTACCATTGTTCCGCAACATAATTGGTTTTGCTTTAGGGGCAGTTGTCGCCTTTCTGTCGCCCTCATTTGCCCAACCTCCTACCTCAGATTCGGAAACTTAAATCAATGAACAATTAAAGCATTGTGAGGATGATGACAGAAGCAAATATAAGTAAAGTTGAAAAGCTTGCGCAACAGTCTTATGCTCGTAACGATCCAACAGGATGGTTTGAAGAGCTATATAATACCGCTCAAGGAAATGAATCAGCTATTCCTTGGGCAAATTTGACTGTTAACCCTAACTTAGCCAGTTGGCTCAAAAAACAAAAAATTACAGGACAAGGAAAAACTGCCTTAGTGGTTGGCTGTGGTTTAGGAGATGATGCAGAAGCTTTGGCAAATACGGGTTTTAAAGTTGTAGGATTTGATATTTCATCAACTGCGATCGCCTGGTGTCAAAAGCGTTTTCCCGATTCACAGGTTAACTACGTCATCGATGATCTGTTAAATCCTACCGTAATTAACAATCGCGACTTTGATTTTATTTTAGAGTCTTATACCCTTCAAGCTTTACCTGCTAACGTTAGACCTCAAGGAATTGAGTCGATTAGCAAACTTCTTGCTCCTCAAGGAAGGTTGTTAATCATCTGCCGTGGAAGAGATATAAATGAGCCAGCTACAAGCTTACCTTTTCCGCTTACGAAAGAAGAATTGGCTTATTGTGAACAACTCGGCTTGGAACAAATTAGATTTGAAGATTATCTAGACCAGGGATCTAAACCAGTCAGACGCTTTCGCATTGAATATAAACATAAACTAAATTAAAAAATTACTAGCACTATTGATCATTCAAATTGGTATTATAAAAACAAAAAGTATTATACTTACAATATCTCAATTTAACTCAAAATAAGTTCTGTAATCACTGGAGAGATAGCATCAGCCGATACAAACCTCTGCAAAGATCTCATAATCAACAAGAGTTAATTTGTGAGAATTGCCAGAGTGATGTTTATAGACTCTAGCAACAACAAAAATGGAATCTAATAAAAATAAATTAGTAATTTAGCAAAAACGTAGAGTGCTATGTCTGCTTGTCAGGAAAATTTTCAAGAATCAGATGTTTTTCAAGATCAGTCGGTAATTGTTTCGGTCATTATCCCCTCCTATAATACAGCTAAGTACATATATAAAGCAATTAAATCTGCTCTCGATCAAACCCTACAAGAAATTGAGGTTATTGTCGTCGATGATGTTTCTCAGGATAATAGTCTAGAAACTATTCGGCAAATTGACGACGCTCGTTTGAAATTGTTTATTAATCAGCAAAATCTCGGTGTTGGAGGAACGCGCAACCGAGCTTTAAGAGAAGCTCAGGGTAAGTGGATAGCTGTTCTAGATGCTGATGATTGGTATGATCCTAATAGACTAGAAAGATTAGTCAAAGTAGCAACCGAGGAAAATGCTGATTTAGTTGCTGATGATCTATATTTGATTGATGATGGGACAACTGTTCCCTGGGGGACTTTGATCGGTAAACATCAAGAGTCAATAAATTCAATTCAGAAAATAGACGCAGCTAATTTTGTTAACTCTGACATTCCAGGCAAAGAAGGTTTACATCTTGGATTTACTAAACCTCTATTTAACAGGGATTTTCTGGTAAATCATCACATTCAATATGATGAAACCCTCAAAGTTACTCAAGATTTTTGGTTTGATATGGAATGTTTTGCCCATGGAGCTAAATATTGTTTAGTTCCTGAGCCTTACTATTATTATCGTTCTCGGCAAAATTCTGGTATCTACACTGATAAAATACGACGTTTAGAAGATGAATGTAGAGCGATCGCCAACTTCTTTCTTTATCAAGATTATCTGCAAAATAATCCCGATGTTTTAGCTGCCATTCAAGAAAAAGACCGACAAACGCGCCGATGGTTGAAATACTATCGTTTTGTTGAACCTCTAAAAAAAGGTGACTTAAGAAACTGTTTAGCGACAATCGATTTTGACTGGGAATTTTGGACATTTATGATCTCGAAAATTTCTGAGAGTATTCCGCGTCGTTTGGCATCTATTTTTTCTGAGCAAGAACAAAATCACCTAAAATTCCTATTTAAAAATTAAAAACATTAGTAAATGTAGGAATTCACATTAAATACTTTTCAAGTTAGGTTAGCGATCGCATCTTTAAAAATCCTATCTCAATTTTCTATTTTTATTTGTCTGTCCAATTGGCTGCTGTTACCAGTAGGTTGGCGTTCAACATTAGAAATCGTCAAAGATATTAAAAATATAAAAGGGATAAAAGGAGAAGTAGTCAAGCCTCCTAATTAGCTTATTATTTGACGTACAAAAAACTTTCATCATTCCTTCTAATAGTTTTTAATTTTACTGGATTGAGAAATTGAAACTTGAGTTGTTCAACAAAATTACCATCGAGTGTTAGATTTGCTTCAGCAAACAAATGCAATAGCAGAATGAAACAACGGCTTTTAAGTCTGGTTACGGCAATATCTTCGACTAGCTTGGCGATCGCTTTTCTAACAACTAACCCGCAACTAATACTTGCAGAGGAATGGTCAGAAATTGCCTCAAGAGGAGAATTGAAAATCGCTGTCAAAGATAATTTGCGTCCTTTGGGCTTTATCAATAAAAAGGGGAATTTAGTTGGGCTAGAAATTGATATTGCTCATAAATTAGCCGAAGAATTACTCGGTGACGCTGAAGCGATAGAGTTTTTACCTGTAACTAATAAAGAACGTTTGCAAGTAGTTCTCAACAATCGAGTAGATATGGCGATCGCTAGAGTCGCCGTTACTTCTTCCCGTAGTAGAATAGTCGATTTTAGCCCTTATTATTATCTCGATGGCACAGGTCTCATTACCAAAAACACTGAAATTAAAAATATTAATGGTTTGAATAATAGCAGGATAGCTGTACTAGAAAATTCGGCAACTATTGCCGTAGTCAGAAATAAACTACCTAATGCCACTTTAATTGGTGTAGAGTCTTATCAAAAAGCATTACGGCTAATTGAAACCAAACAAGCTGATGCCTTTGCGGGCGATCGCTCTGTGCTTACAGGTTGGACACAGGAATACCCTGCTTATAAACTTCTTCCAGAAAGGCTTTCGGGGGACGCATTAGCAATTGTCATGCCCAAGGGATTGCAATATAAAGAACTGTATTATAAAGTTGATCGGGCGATCGCTCGTTGGCAGAAATCAGGCTGGTTAGAAAAAAGAATTGAGTTTTGGGGACTGTAAAATAAACGCTAACAATTTCGCTGTTGAGTTATTTCACGGTTATTTGCTAAGTGCATGATAATTTAGAATTAAATAGCCCCAGTCGGATTGCTATAGTTACTTCTGTTCGAGCGATCGTCTTATAAAATTAGATTATGGTTGTGTAGTTTAAACATAAAACTAAATTAAAAGTTAATTTTCAATTTGTTTCGTTATCCAGCCTTCCCTTGAGCCTTTCTACTTCTTGCTCAACAAAGTGGAGTCTTTCAATAATATTTAGTCGATCGGAATCAGCAGCTATATGATAGCCATAAAATTGATTAAATTTCTCTCTTTGGTCTACAGCTAATTTAGCAATCTCTTCTACTAAAAGTGCAATATCTGCCCTGGTATCGCTAGCAAATTCTCGAATTAACTCACCTTCTTCTCGGATTGATTGACTATTTTCTCGGATTAACTGACCGTTTTCTCGGATTGATTGACTATTTTCTCGGATTAACTGACTGTTTGACTGAGTTTGGCTTTCTAACCTAGCTATATTGTCTGTGTTTTTAATTTGACTTTCCTGAATTTGTCTTTGAACAGATAGCATTTGTTCAATAGTGCTTTGGATTTCTGCTGGTGTCATTTGGATGACTGTTGGCTCTGTAAATATTTCTTATTCTACTTTACTCAATCTAAAAAAGCGATCGCTTGCCTAAGCCTCATCGCCTGATTAAACTAGATTATGGTCGTATAGTTTAAGAAATACTCACTCAAGTTTAGTTCAATTAGGTATAGCTATTTATATCCTCTTGTAACCAAGCCTCAACTGGTTTGCCGTCTTTGCGACGCAACTCAATTTCTCGCATGATGATTAATCCCGATCCTGGTGGAGCTGGTTTTTCGTGAAACAAAATATCGTAATCATCAGGGTTTTCATTTCTTTCTTTCAGCCAGTCTTGGACTTTGATAGCACAGAAAAAAGACTGCCCTTGCTCAAACATACGACTAATTTGCATCGACAGACTGTGAATATTTAAACGAGCCATAAGCTGATAATTTTTTTAGTTTTATGAGATATATCTAGAATATTAGCAACTGAAGCAAGGCGAGAACTATTATTTATCAGCATTAGATAAATGGCATTATGAACAGCAATAATTTAAACAAACAAGCCATTGTTAATAATCCTCTGAGTATTGCGCCAATGATGGATCGTACAGATCGTCATTATCGTTATTTCATGCGTCAAATTAGTCGTCGCACTTTGCTATACACAGAGATGATTACTACCCAAGCAATTATTTATGGCGATCGCCACAAGCTATTGGATTTTTCTCCCGAAGAAAAACCTTTAGTATTACAGCTAGGAGGAGATGATCCTACTCAGTTGGCAGAGTGTGCCAAAATTGGCGCAGATTGGGGCTACGACGCTCTTAACTTAAATATTGGCTGTCCTAGTCCCAGGGTACAAAACGGAAACTTTGGTGCCTGTTTGATGACCCAGCCTGAATTAGTCGCTGCGGGGGTAGAAGCGATGCGAAAGGCAGTAGATATCCCTGTAACGGTTAAACATCGTATTGGCGTGGACGAGTGCGATCGCTATGAAGATATGGTCAACTTTGTGCGTATTGTCTCAGAAGTTGGCTGTACCAATTTTTCGATTCACGCGCGTAAAGCTTGGTTACAGGGTTTGAGTCCCAAAGAAAATCGTCATGTTCCCCCGTTGCGCTATGAAGATGTCTATCGTCTTAAACAAGATTTTCCCCATCTTTTTATTGAGATTAACGGTGGCATTACTAATATTGAACAAGCGAAAAAACACCTTCAGTCTGTAGATGCAGCTATGATTGGCAGGGCTGCTTACGATCGCCCCTATATTTTCGCTACGGTAGATAAAGATATTTATGGAGAAGACACAACTCCTTTAAGCCGTCAGCAGATTGTTCGGGCAATGATTCCCTATATTGACTATTGGATTGGTAGAGAAACAAGACTTAATTCTATTAGCCGTCATATGTTACAGCTATTTGCTGAGCAGCCTGGGACAAAAGCCTGGAAACGCTATATTAGTCAACACGCTTGTTTGCCTGGGGCAAATTCTTTAACTATTAATGCTGCTCTAGCTGAAATTGGCTAGGGAAAATATTGCGGTATGTTAATCGATGAGGAAAAATTTAATTGCTCGTAAGTAATATAATTAATTTTCATATTGAGGAAGAGTGACGGTAAAAGTCGTTCCCTGTTCTAAGACACTCTTTACTGTAATTTGTCCCTGATGATTTTCGACAATGGCTTTAGCGATCGCCAGTCCTAAACCTGCACCTGTAGGTGTGTTAATCTGGCGTTGAAAAGAGCGAGCAGGATCGCCACGATAAAAGCGATCGAAGATATGGGGAAGAGAAGATTCGGAAATACCTTTACCACTGTCTGTAACCTTCACCTGTAACTCATACTGACGATAAGATTCTCTAACTCTGATAGTTTTGAGGATAGGTTTAATTAACGCTAACTCTACTTCAATTGAAGTCTCGACAGATTCTTCTGACGATTCTGTATGCTCTATCGCATTGGCAATCAAATTAGTAAAGAGGCGAGATAAATAGTCCCAGTCTCCCCTAACAGTAAAAACGTCTTCTTCGTTAAATTCTGCTTCAATTTCTGGCTCAACTATACGTAAGGAAAGAAACAAGCCTTTTTGGGTAGCAGCAAGCCTTTGTTCTTCAATGACATCAATTAAAAGAGCATCTAAAGGTACTGTTTGCCAATCTAACTGTGCCATACCACTATCGGCGCGAGCTAAAAACAAGAGATCGTTAACCAAACGCCCTAGCTTTTGGGTTAGGCGTTCAATAATCTGCAACTGCCTTTGCTGTAGCTGGGGTTCAGCTTCGGGATATGCCAATGCCATCTGGACGTTGGTTTGAATAGTTGCAATCGGATTGCGTAACTCATGGGAGGCATCAGCAGTAAACTGTTTTAAGCTAGAATAAGAAACTTGAACAGGCTTGATTGCGATTCCCGACAAAAACCAGCCGATGCCACCAACAGAAAGTATCATTAAGCTAATGCCAATAATCAGATCCCTCGTTAGCTGGTTAATTGGTTTTGTGACCTCAAACCAAGGATGGCTTACCCGTAGATAGCCTAAGACACGATGTTCTAACTCCACTTTTTGAACAATTTGGCGCAGAACGCGATCGCCACTTAAATAAACTGTTTCACCACTGCGGTTGGGATGTAGAGGATAATCTATTGGTTGCTCAAAAGTAGACCAAAGCAAGCTTTGTTGAGGGTTGAACCATTCTAAGTCAATATGATCGTCTTCTAGGCTACCTACGTTCTGATTAAAGCTAGCGTCAACATTTACTCCGTATCTACCTTTGGTTTCTGCCAATGGCTGAATAACTAAAGAACGATCTACTACTTCCACAACGTGTTTGAGAGTATCATCGATACGATCTACTAAGGTATTGCGGACATAAAAATATACCCCAGTGGCAAAAATCAGCAGCAAGACAGCCGTGACAGCCGTATACCAGAGGGCAAGACGACGACGAGTTGATTGAAATAGTAAGTTCATCTACACATCGTAGCTATTAGCTTTTAACTTTTAAAAAATATACAATATTAAAAATTTTATATTTCATACCCTGATTCAGCAACGCCAACCGTTTTAGTAAGCGATCGCCTTAGCTATATATCGCAGTACGTTAATCGGTTAGGACGGAAAATTTAGTTGCTCGTAAGTAAAAAGTAATAAGTAATAAGTAATTTAAGTGTCCTAATCTAATTTTGTACGGCTATATATCCCTTTTCTATCACTTTCTAAAAATTAAATTAAGCTTGGTGCGACTAATACCAGCATCTTCTCGATCACCTAAATTATTAATGGCGATCGCTTTTAAACGCGGAAACAAGGATTGAATTGCCAGCTTGGTTACCTTATAGAGTGGGATTTGTTCTTCTAGCAACGATGTTCTTTCCTGTAAGTCTATATAGGCAAAATTTTGCCGATCAAAGGGAAGAGAAGCAAAAATCTTTTGTAATTCAGGGTTGTCTAAAAAGGTTTGGACTGTTTGGGAATTTTCAGCAGGCTTATTTATGTCAATTAAGGCAGTATTGGCAGTTAATCCCGATCGATGGATCGATAAAGATGCGCTTAATATCTGTTCGGGATTAAGCTTAGTTAATGTTGGTGACTTATTTAACCATGCTGATGTCCCCAAAACATTTAGATAGGCTAATCCTACATGGGGTTTTTTAATTTCTCCCAAAGCTGTTTGATAATAATCTGTGTTGGCTAAATTTAAGCTAACTGCTTGAGCTTGATTAATCGCTTCTTTGAGAATTTGAGGCTGATTGGCAAACAAAACAAAATTACCCACTACTACACTTGCCCACGGGACAGTATTAGATTTAACCTTGGCAGATTGAGAGATAATATTTGCTCCTTTGTACTGCTCGCTGGTAACATTATCTTTCTCTCTATAAAAGCTGCGTAGAGATTCTTGAGCTTGGTTAGTATTTCTGGTTGCTGCTGCTAAGAGATATCCTGGTTGAGTACCGTTACTAGAGTTACGGTCATAATCTATGCTAGTGATTCCCCAGGTTATCTCGTCTCCTAGCCAGGGTTTAATATCTTGCTGATAATCAAAGCCGATTTTATTTAGCAAGCTTGTTTTCCATTTCTGCCACTGCTGGCGATCGCTATTGCGGTCTTTTAAAGGTAAAGAAACTTCTCTCCAAGCATATAATTTTTCTGGATTGATTAATAATGAAACCATTGCAGGAGCTTGTCTGGGCATAAACATTGCTGCTTGGGGCAAGGTATTAACTCCACCTTTTACCAGATTGATTGGACTTTGAGTGGCAATCCAACCTAAACTACTCATAGCGATCGCAAATACGATCGCGGCCCCTGTAATCAAAGCCCAAAAAAAAGAACGAAATTTCATTACCTAGAAGCTAATTAAGAGCAATCATAACCATGCTTAATATTATAGGTACTGTCGGTCGGTAAAAAAATTAACAATAAATTTCCTTAAACTTAAGGGAGAATCAAAGTATAGTAAAATCTCTAGTAGTAAAAATGCACTATAATTCAGCCATCTCTGAAATCGATGTTCAGCAGTTGGCTCTGCGTTTGGCACAAGTCAGTCAATCGTTACAGTTAGTTGACGTAAGAGAAAGATCGGAGGCAAATTTGGCAAAGATTGAAGGATTTGACTTATATCCCTTAAGTGAAATTGAACAATGGTCAGAAAAAATTTTTACCTGTCTTCAGCCAGAGGCAGAAACTATAGTTCTGTGTCACCATGGAAGACGTTCGGCTCAAATGTGTCAATGGCTAGCCACCAGAGGTTTTAGCAACCTTTATAATGTAATGGGAGGTATAGATGCGTATTCACTTCTTGTCGATTCAACTATTTACCGTTACTAATTTGCTTTTATTAATCTGACTTACAGGCTATACTTTAGCGAAAATTATAGTTAACCCAATAATTAATTATCTTTAATGGCACATCAATCTAAACTGAGTGCAAGATATCAAAATATATTAAAAGCAACGATTAAACATTACATTGCCACAGCAGAGCCAGTAGCTTCCAAAACTTTGGCGCAGGAATATGACTTTAACGTCAGTTCAGCAACTATACGTAATATTATGGGGCGTTTAGAAGAGGCAGGACTACTTTACCAGCCTCATATATCTGCGGGAAGAGTTCCTTCTGATTCAGGCTATCGCACCTACGTCGATCATTTGCTCATTCCCGACGACAAAATTAATACAATGGTGCAGAAATTGCTTCAGCAAGAGTTGCAGTTAGGACGAGCTAGTTTTGAAGCTTTATTGCAGCAATCAGCTAAAATTCTCGCTGCCTTAAGTGGCTATATTGCCCTAATTACCTTTCCTCAAAACCAAAATAGTACTCTGCGCCATTTACAGCTTGTACGGGTGGCTGACAATCAGGTTATGTTGATTGTGGTTACAGATTCCTATCAAACCCAATCAATCCTAATGGAATCTCCTGCAATAGATAAAGAAGCAGATGAGTCAATTATTGATCGTGAACTGCAATTATTGTCTAACTTTCTCGACCATGAACTGAGGGGACGTTCTTTAACAGAAATTGCTACTTTAGATTGGGCAGAAATAGACCGTGATTTTGCTCAGTATGCAGGTTTTTTGGGTATATTACTCAAGCAGCTTAAACTATCTATGCAAACTAGCTACTCAAGTCCCATCCTAATTCATGGTGTAGCCGAATTTTTACGTCAGCCAGAGTTTACTCAGCTTCAGCAGGTGCAAGCTCTATTATCTTTGTTAGAAGAACAGCAAGAAGAGCTTTTGCCAGCTATTTTTACTATTCCTGCTATCGAAGATTCTCTTAAGCGAGTAAGTATCAAAATTGGCAGGGAAAATCATTTAGAACCCATGCGTACCTGTACTTTAGTTTCGGCTAACTATTATCGAGATGATGTAGCAGTAGGCAGCGTAGGTATTCTCGGTCCTAAGAGAATGTTATACGAAAATGCGATCGCCTTGGTAGAAAACACTGCCGATTATCTTTCTAATCCTTTTCAGGTTTAGATTTATTTACCAGTATCAATTTTGTCGATTACGTAGCAAATTATTAGCCAAACCCCCGCACTAATAAAAATAGTTAATAATATTTTTAAAACAAATAACCTAACGTCAGATATATCTAAAGTAAACTTATATATAAAAGCTGCAACTATTGCTGCCGTAAAAAATCCTAGGGCTTGCTTCAAGCTTGTATTTGACATTCTATTCACAGAAAATATTCTCCTTGTTTAGCTCATCAATCTTAATTTGATTGCTCTATAAGATAGAGTTATCCTATTAAAGCCTCGATATCATCTGATTGTCGATAAACTTAGATCAACTTGCCATGTTCCCTGTAGGAATAGACTCAATTAATTTGCGAGTATAGTCTGTTTTTGGATGACGATAAATTTCTTCGGCGGTATCAATTTCTTCAATTTTGCCCTGGTTCATGACGATAATGCGATCGCTCATAAACTTAACGACGCTCAGATCGTGAGAGATAAAGATGTAGGTCAATCCCATTTCTGCCTGAAGCTTCTTTAAAAGGTTTAATACCTGCGCCTGTACCGAAACATCTAAAGCCGAAACCGACTCGTCACAGATAATAAACTGAGGTTCTAAAGCCAAGGCGCGGGCGATACATACCCGTTGTCTTTGTCCACCAGAAAACTCATGAGGATAACGGTTTTTCATGTTGGGGTTTAAGCCAACTCGTTCTAATAATTCAGCGACTTTCTTCTGGCGATCGCATTTTATCTTGTGAACAACTAGGGGTTCAGCGATCGCTTTACCAATATTAATGCGAGGATTGAGAGAATTATAGGGGTTTTGAAAGACAATCTGCATTTGCCGACGGAGCGATCGCAATTTTTGGCTTCTTAAAGATAAATTGGTAATGTTGTCGCCATCAAAAACTATATCTCCCTGCATGGGTTGAATCAGCCGTAGTAAAGTTCTAGCTAGAGTAGATTTCCCACAGCCAGATTCGCCAACTAAGCCTAGTGTTTCCCCTGGATACACCTCAAAAGAAACATCGTTTACCGCCATCATATATTTTTTGGTTGTGCCAAACATCCCCTTAAGAGGAAAGCCTACCCGCAGTTGTTTAACAGACATAATTGGCTGTTGCTGAAACAAATTCTCTAGCCTTTCTCGCTGTTCTGCTTTGGTGACCACTTCACTTAATCTATGGTTAAGATCTGTTGATTTTTCGGTAATCTCAATTTCTCCCAACTCAGTGGTAGACACATCCATAAAATCTGCCACCGTAGGTAAAATCTTTAGCTGACGTTTCAAGCTAGGACGACAAGCCAACAAGCCTTTAGTATAGGGATGACTAGGATTAGCGAAGACGGTTTTAATATCTCCAGATTCTACTACCTTGCCACGATACATCACCGCTACAGAGTCTACCAATTCGGCAATTACCCCCAAATCATGAGTAATAAAAATCAACGCCATGCCTCGTTCGGTGCAAAGATCTCGCAACAGATCGAGGATAGTAGCCTGAACCGTTACATCTAAAGCGGTTGTCGGCTCATCGGCAATTAAGATGCTAGGGTTACAAGAAATCGCCATCGCAATTGTCACTCGCTGTAGTTGTCCCCCTGAAAGCTCGTGGGGATAACGTTTAAGAATTTCCTGCTTACGCTGATTGATGTGACTAGCTAATTCCCTTTCTCCTAAAACTGCACCAGAATTTTCCGTTGAATACTGCTGTTTAAAGACTTCATCGGCGGGTAAAAGTTGAACCTCTTGTAATAGGGCGATCGCTTTTCTTCTCGCCTCGGCAGATGATACCTTTTGATGTAGTAAAATTGCTTCTGTAAGCTGAAAGCCAATATTGTACACAGGATTAAGCGCGCTCATTGGCTCTTGAAAAATCATGGCAATTTCCCCACCACGATAGCTTCTGCGCTCTGCTTCGTTGATTTGCAACAAGTCAACCTTAGACTTACCTTCGGGGATAAAATAAACTTCTCCTGCCGTAATTTGCCCAGGAGTGGGGACTAAGCCCATAATTGCCAAAGACGTAACCGATTTACCCGAACCAGATTCCCCGACAATCCCCAATTTTTCTCCTTTTCTCAGTTGGAAACTCAAATCCTCAACGGCAACAACAGGTTTAGCCTCGGTGGTAAATTGGACTTGGAGATGGCGAACATCAAGAACAGGTTCAGACATATTTCAGCTTTGGTCAAAGGTTAACAAAATTTTAACCGATACATTGCTAAACGAGAGTTTAATCAGCACAGAACAAAATTGCTGAATTAATTATTGCCTTACTGTGTGTTTATCTATTTTACAATTTAGCAAAAATATATCCATATCATACTCATGTCAGTTGAAGTGCGATCGCACTTATAAGTTATTAATGCGATCGCCAAGATTAATTAAAGTAAAAATTTATAATGTTAATCAAACATACTTCAATGAGCGAAAAAATTACAAAGTGATTCAAAAGTTACTAACAATTTTTATATTTCCACTATTATTAGCCTCAACTCAGTTGAAGTTGACTGAAGAAGATATTAAAAATAATCGAGATTACTATGAAGTTATCCAGGCAACTACAGGTAAAAAAGAAACATCTCAGCTTTATGCTGAAACTGCTGTAATAGAGACGCATATTACAGCAGTTTCAGCAATCAAGAAAGCATTGGCTAATGAAGGTATAGACCCTTCAAAAATCAGGGTCTTACTTTACTACGATGGTCTAACTATCAGGGACGACTCACCACCTAGAAAGTGGCAAGCAAAACCCTATCCAGATACTATTACTTCCCCTTGGTTAGATATAACCAAAACTGTAACTACTTCTGGAGAAACTAGAATAACCATCAGAATTGATGCTACTGCTGCTCGTCTTCTAAGCGACCTCTTTGCTAAACCTGAAGATAAATATAGTGTTAGTGATTTTTTAGAAATTCCTTCAATTAAAGAAAGTTGCTTTAACAAAATATTTAGTAAATACGAAATAGCTGCCTCTAGAATATTTAACACTCCAGGAATACTTAGAAGTAGAGACACAACATCGGTCGTCAGCGAAGTTCGCAAAAATTATGGTTGTGTTCCAGAAGATTTGAGAGAGCCACTATTATCCATACTTGAATCATCAGATCACTCTGGCATGGGGATGGTTCTTTCTCCATTTTATTTTAATGTTTTTGACCAACTGAACCGCTATTGCCAAGACGTAGCTAAAGAATATTACAATGAGCTTTATCCGAACCTTGCTGTTAAAGGATTACAAATTCTGGAAAGCGAATCGAACTCTGAACCTAAGTGGTGGACTGAGATTATCGATCAAATAAAGCCGATTCAAGAATGTTAAAGAGTTGAGAAATAAGATAATTCACAATCGATTTCACTCAATTCTTTAATTCTTATTTTATTTCCATTGCTAATCTATTGTCGCTTTCCTTTAAACATCATTCTAACTCCTGTTTGGGGAGCAAGGGTAACGCCACGCCTGGCTGGTGTTTCTGGCTTGTTGTCAATTAGCTCCAATTCATATTGGGAGATAATGGTTGCTAAAGCTAACTTCATTTCTAGTTTTGCTAAAGCTTCACCAATACAGCGACGCTTACCACCACCAAAAGGAAAAAATTCATAAGGATCAAATTCATGTTCCAAAAAACGTTCTGGCTTGAACTTTTGGGATTCAGGATACACTTCTTCTCGGTGGTGGAGGAGATAAATACAGCCCATTAATACTTGTCCCGTTTCTAATTTATAGTCCATTAGTTCCATTGGTTTTTGGACTACTCTGGGGAAAGTAAGCATAGCTACAGGATAAATCCGCAAGGTTTCTTTGCAGACGGCATCTAAATAAGGTAGTTTAGCAATTTCCATCGGGTCAGGATCTGTCCCCAAACTGGCTATTTCTGCCTGTAATTTTGCTTTTATATCTGGCTGACGATAAACCCAATATAATGCCCAGGCGATCGCCGTAGCCGTTGTTTCATGACCCGCCAGCATTAGAGTCATTAGTTCATCTCGCAATTCAATGTCTTTCATGCCTTCTCCTGCTTCATCTTTGGCAGACATCATCAGAGAGAGAATATCCTGACGTTGACTATTATCCTGAGTTCTTCTGGTAGCAAGTTCTTGATAAATTGCCTTATCAATGGCTTTTTGTTGGCGAATAAAGTTTCCCCAAGGACTCCAGGCACCTAAGTCTTGCTGTAACCAGGGAAAAAATAAGAAAGCGGAAGTAAGAGGAGACTCAAATATATCTGCCAGTTTAGCAATGCGCTGTTTTAATTCCTCGTATCTTTCGCGATCCTGTACTCCATAAACCGCTTCAAGAATTACCTGTAAAGATATCTCTTGAGTCACCTGACGAGCCATAAAAGGCTGATTGGGCTTTAGCTTAGCGAAAATATTCTGAGTCAGATCGCAAATTAACTTGCTATAAGTCTGCATTCTTTCGCCATGAAACGGGGGCAAAAGTAACTTACGACGTTGCTTATGGCGATCGCCCTCAATTAAGAATAAAGAATTATCGCCCACCAAAGGTCTTAAAAGATCGTTATCTTTACCAGAAGCAAAAAACTTATCGCGATCGCTCGTTACTATCTGGCGCATTGCTTCAGGATGATTGACAAACACATATCCGTCTTTACCTGCAATATCGGCAATAAATATATCAGGAGCTTGTTTAACTGCCGAGTCCATATATTTATCTGGTTTTACAACCCATTGAAATTTTTGTTGAACAGATGATTGTTTTAGCCTGGGAATTAATTTCATGTTGGTTAAGAAAGATTAAGCTAGCTATTATTTATAGTCTAGTAATTTTCTCTTCTAGTTTGTATTTCCCGTTGATAACTGAGGATACGCACTCATTTATCTGGGAGACTTGGGGACTTGGAGAAACATAACTTCACCTCGTCACCTGATTCGTATTATTCTTTTTGGAAATTCATATTAGTTTCTAGCTCTTTAAGCCAAACCTCTGACTAATTAGTTTTCCTGCTGCCATACCTGACAAAACAGCACCTTCTATTTTGGGTGCAACAAAGCCATCTCCTGCAAAGATCAAAGGTAATTCTAATAAAGCTAAGCAAGGTTCAAAATAAAAAGTTTTGGGTAAGCTGTAACGCCAACGATGTATCTCATATTTGATTACAGTCGAACCCAAATAATCGGCTGCTGCACTCAGCAATTTATAGGCAATTTCAGCCTCATCACTATTCCAATAATCATCACTAAAACCAGAGGTAGCATGAAGCGTCACAGCATAACCATTAGGAGAAATGCCTTTTTGATGATTATCAGCCAACCAAACTAAATAATCATCTTCTAAGGTCATACCCCCTGGTGCGGGTATATTGCTGGGTCTTTCTAGTAGAGCTAAAACAGCAATACAGCGATGATAAGTAATGCTTTCTAAAGAAAATCTAATTTCTAATGGTAGAACTATTAGAGAAGCATCTAATAAATCTAGAGCTTGAGGTACAGGAAGAGTCATAAGCAACATATCTGCCTGATAAAGCTGCTTATTTTCTGTTTCCACCAGCCAATGCTTGTCATAACTAACCTTTACTACCCTCGTATCAAGATGAACATCTAAATCCTGTGCTAAATATTTAGCAATGCCACGAGTGCCGTTTACACCACAATAACGGGGTTTGCCGTCTGCCTCGCCAAAACCCTGACACCATTCTTTGATTACTCCCTGCTGTAACCATTCATCCACCCAAACTTGAAACTCAGGCTGCTCAACGCTGAAATACTGCGTACCATAGTCAAACACTCCAACTATAGATTCTGAGTACTTAATCCGCCGAGTTGCCAAACGTCCGCCAATGCCTCTACCTTTATCTAATACTGTTACTTTAATTCCCTGACGCTGCAAAACTGTAGCGGTAATCAAGCCTGAAATTCCACCGCCAATAATGATACAGGTTCTATTGCTTTTGTCAGTGCGATCGCTTTTTTGTAACATTTTGGGGGCTTTCTAAATCTAGACAACAGTTGATTATTTTGATACTCAATGCTCAATGTTTACAATACGCTATGATGTGTAAGTAAATGTGTGAATTTTAGTGTGATTATGGCTACAAATTTATCAATAGATCCAAAATTATTGGAAGAAGCTTTACAGGTTGGTGGTTTTCGCACTAAAAAGGATACTGTAAATCAAGCATTAAAAGAATTTGTTCAAAGAAGAAAACAACAAGAAATTATCAATTTATTTGGAATTTTTCCTAGTGATGAAGACTATGATTATAAGCAAAGACGTAGATGAGTGGCGTAATTATTGACACTTGTATATGGTCTTTTGCCTTGAGGGGCAGAATATTAAAAAATAAAAAAGTTGCTGAAGAACTAACTATACTTATAAATGAAAATCGTGCCAAGATTATTGGCTCGATCAGACAAGAAGTACTTTCTGGTTATAGTGATTTTTCCCGTTATGAAAAACTGCGAGATAAACTGCGGTATTTTCCTAACGAGCAGGTGATAGATTTAGATTACGAATTTGCTGCTGAATATTCAAACCTATGCCGAAAAAAAGGAATCCAAGGTTCTCATACTGATTTTTTGATTTGTGCAGTATCGACTAGATTAAAAATGGAGATATATACAAACGACAAAGACTTCATTCACTACTCCCATCATCTCCCTGTCTCTTTGTATCAAGAAAGCTGATTGTTATTTTGGTGTGTAAATTTATTTCTTATTTTTGCAACCCCAAAATTATAAAACTCTCAGAATGCTAGGAATACTATTAATCGCCTCTAGGTTTTTAATTTCGGCTAAAGAGTCACGAAAGTTACCTTCTTGGACATCATGGGTAACAACGACGATTTCGGCTAAAGAGTCACGGAAACCAATTTGCACTACTGATTCTAGGCTGACATTATGATTGCCAAAGCTAGTACCCAAATGACCAATTACCCCTGAAACATCTTCGCAAAGAAAACGAGCATAAAAACGGGTTTTAATGTCTGCAACAGGCGTAAGCTCTTTAAAGTGTTCGTGGGAACAACGCAGCAAAGGATCTAGTTTTTGACTCGTGCTACTTGTCTGCAAAATACTTACAATATTGACAATATCTGATACTACCGCGCTAGCCGTTGCTCCTTTTCCCGCTCCAGGTCCAAAAAACATAACTTGTCCTAGAGGTTCACCTTCTACCAGAATAGCGTTGTAAACACCATTTACATTTGCCAAAGGATGTTCTTTGGATACTAAAGTAGGATGAACCCTAACCTGAAGAGAATCATTATCTTGGCTTGCTTTAGCGATCGCCAGTAGCTTGATTACAAAGCCTAAATCGTCAGCATAACTGATATCTGTAGCGTTTATCTGACGAATGCCTTCACAGGGAATGTCTTCTCGTTTTATTCTGCCACCAAAAGCGATCGCAGCCAGAATAGCAATTTTATCCGCAGCATCGTAACCATCAACGTCCGCAGTGGGATCGGCTTCAGCATAGCCTAACTTTTGTGCCTCAGCCAGGACATCGGCAAAATCTGCTCCCTCTTGAGTCATTTGGGTCAAGATGTAGTTAGTTGTGCCGTTGATAATTCCCGTTACAGTCTGGATGCGATTGACTCCTAAAGACTGTTTAAGAGGTTTAATTACTGGTATTCCTCCACCTACGGCTGCTTCTAGTAAGACATACACGCCAGCCTTGTTAGCTGCTGTATAAATTTCTGCGCCATGACGCGCAATTACGGCTTTATTAGCTGTAACAATATGTTTACCGTTGGCTATGGCTTGGAGAATTAGCGATCGCGACGGCTCTAATCCACCTAAAAGTTCAACTATAATATCAATCTCAGGATCGCTAACAATAGTTTCTAAATCCGTCGTCAAAACTCCTGGGGATAGTTCAGGCGATCGTGGTTTATCAAGGGATCTGACCCCCACCTTCGCTATTTCTATTTCCCTCAGCAAATTGTTTCTTCCCGATGGATCGAGAATAATTTCTGCTGTGCCTGTACCAACTGTCCCGTATCCTAATAACCCAATTTTGAAAGCCACAACTTTAGTCCTGACTGTAACTTTACCTTATCTAGATTAACGGCAATAGGTCAAGAAGAAAAGATAATTTTCCCGATCTTCCTAGTATCTATTCTAAAGGCTAAAGGCTAAAGGCTAAAAGCTAATAGCTAAGAGCTGCGTACAAGTTAGTTTGAACGAAGCTAATTCACACAAAGCGTATTTAATTATTGGTCGCAGCAGCGATCGCTTGACCTGCTAACCAAGCAGTCGTCCAGGCACTTTGAAAATTAAACCCGCCTGTTACACCGTCTATATCTAATACTTCTCCTGCAAAATAAAGCCCAGGACATTTTTTGCTTTCCATGGTCTTAAAATTTACTTCTTTAAGACTTACTCCGCCACAGGTAACAAATTCTTCTTTGAATACTCCTTTGCCCTTGACCTCATACTGTCCTTGCACTATCTCCAACACCAGTTTATTTAATTCTTTTTTAGCGATCTCTGACCAAATTTTGTCTGGCTTAATTTCTACATGGCTAACAAAGCTTTGCCAAAGACGTTTGGGCAATTCTACAGGACAGTAATTAACTATCTTTCTCTTAGAATTAGTTTCTTTTACTGTTATCAACTTTTGCTTCAAAGTCTCTTGGTTATATTCAGGTAGCCAATTAATTTGTAAACCAGAATCATATTTAAGATCGTATAAAAATCTGGCACTCCAAGCAGATAGTTTCAGGATAGCAGGGCCACTTACGCCCCAATGGGTAATTAATAACGCCCCTGCTTGTTCTATTTTATGCTTGCCCGTACCTAGCTTAACTTGAGCATTACCAACGCTTACTCCCGCTAAACTTTGTAAACGAAGATCTTTGACATTTAAAGTAAATAATGATGGAACTGCTGGCTCAATTTTGTGTCCTAAGTTTTTTGCCCAGCGATATCCTAAAGGATTACTACCTGTAGCGATTAACAGGCGATCGCCCTCGAAAATTTTACCGTTTTTTAATTCAACCTGAAAATAACTTTTATTTTCTTCGTCATAAAATTGCTTAACTGTCTTTACCCCAGTCCCAGTTAACAATTTCACACCTGCCTTATCTGCTGCTTTCATTAGGCAATTAATAATTGTTTGGGAATCATCAGTAACAGGAAACATTCTGCCGTCAGCTTCAGTTTTTAACTTTACCCCGCGTGACTCATACCACTGCACCGTATCCTGGGGTTGAAAACGGGTAAATGCACCCCGTAAAGCTTTTCCGCCTCTAGGGTAATGTTCAATCAAACGTGCAGGATCGAAACAGTGATGGGTTACATTACATCTGCCACCACCAGATATGCGAACTTTAGCCAAAGGTTTTTGTCCAGCTTCAATTAAAGTTACTTTGAGTTGGGGATTGACTTCTGCACAGGCGATCGCACCAAAAAAACCCGCTGCACCACCACCAATAACAATTACCCTCTCTGCCTGACACATTTACTTTTTATTTCACTTCTAACCAAGACATTTGATTGATGCAGGAAATCTAATACCTTCTGGTCTTGGCAATACCCCATATCAAGCCAGATATAATCGCCATCAGTAACAAGATTATAATCACTCCTCCCGAAATAAAGGTAAGAAAGCCCAATCCTCTTAATATATATAGGCTAAGAAAACCCATTAGAGAAATAAAGAATACCTTCAGCATGGCTTTTTATCCAGTCTTAGATTAAATAACCATCATAAATTTTCTCAGAAAATATCGCAATTTCTTGCGACTGTAGTTAAACCTCACCGGCTCATTTGACGTACTCCTCTTGCTAAAGCAATGCTTCGCGCTTAGGATTCTGGAATCGCGACGAGAGTGGAACAAGCCGAAGCATTAATACTTCGTTTCAAGTATCTATTTCGCCTATTTTCGTAGAGTTTGAATTTATATGCCTTAAATGCGAAGCGGTATTCTATGGTCAAAAATCACTCACGTTTGGAGGACGCTTTGAACTTGAAAAAATTAGCGAATTTCTAGCGACAAGAGGAATGAAAGTCAGTGAGCAGAAAACCAAGCTAACCGCCACGACAGATGGATTTGACTTGCTAGGCTAGTACTTTAAAGTACAGAAAAACGGCAAGTTTCGTAGCACTCCTTTGAGCAAAAGCGAAAGCTAAGAATATCGAGAGCTGGGTGCAATGAAAATCACCCGCCCAGCTCTAACACAGAGGGGCGAAGCTTAATAACCTCCCTCGACTCTACCAAACCCAGTTATTTGGTAATATTAATTTTCAATACATCCATTCGAAGTAAGATCCTGATGCAAGATAATTTCCATTCCAAGATAGAGCATCGAACATTTGTTGCTGGTGAATTGCTTCCTCTAAAACTAGATTCTTTTTGGTTATTGCAACAAGGTATTGTTAAAACTATTGCTTATACAGATGAAGAAAACCCTATTACCCTCGGATATTGGGGGAAAGATGACTTAATAGGTCAGCCTTTACTTCTGGTTTATCCTTGCAGAGTGAAATGTTTGACTTACGTTGAAGCTATGAACATTCCCGTAGCGCAGGCGGAGAATATGACGGAATTAATTGTTAAACACACCCAGCAAACTGAAGAATTACTTTCTATTCTGCATTCGGAAAAAATATATCAACGGTTATGCAAAATGCTGATTTGGCTAGCGCAGAAGTTTGGAACTGAAGTTGAAATCGGGCAGCTAATCGATATGCGCCTAACTCACCAAGATTTGGCTGAAATTATTGGTGCAACTAGAGTATCAGTTACTAAGTTGATTAATCAGCTAGAACAAGAAGGTTTCTTAAGCCGTCCTGAAAGAAATATTATTGTCGTTCATTAACAACAGTTAGGGCAGTTAGAGCCGTAAAAAAACGTTAAACTTGGCAAATAATCAGCAATTGGTAATACCTACAGACTAAATGGGCGATCGCCATTTTGTTCTAATCTGTTAATTATTCTGACCTACTACCTATTACCTACTTATGGCTTCTCCTTTTGTAAGCATTCAAAACAGCGTGTTAAATTCTCAAACGTTATCGATCAACCCTTGTAGTACGGGAATTGCAGTCAAAGGTAATATTACTATTCCTGGGGATAAGTCTATTTCTCATCGTGCCTTGATGCTAGGAGCGATCGCCAAGGGAGAAACAGTAATTGAAGGTTTACTGTTGGGAGAAGATCCTCGCAGCACAGCAGCCTGTTTTCAGGCAATGGGGGCAGAGATCTCCGAATTAAATTCCCAAAGAGTAGTAGTGCGAGGAGTCGGTTTAGGCAATCTCCAAGAGCCTCCAGACATCTTAGATGCTGGCAACTCAGGGACTACTATGCGCTTGATGTTAGGGTTGTTAGCTTCTGTCCCAGATCGTTTATTTACAGTAACAGGGGACAACTCATTGCGATCGCGTCCCATGTCGCGGGTGATCGAGCCACTAGAGCAAATGGGAGCAAGAATTTGGGGCAGAAAAGGCAATTCTCTCGCGCCCTTAGCGGTAAAAGGACAACAGCTAAAACCAACACACTATTATTCTCCCATTGCCTCGGCACAGGTTAAATCCTGTGTGTTATTGGCAGGCTTAATGGTAGAGGGCAAAACTACCGTAACCGAACCTGCCTTATCCCGCGATCATAGTGAAAGAATGTTGCAAGCTTTTGGCGCAACTTTAGCTATTGATGCTGATACCCATAGCGTTACTTTAACAGGACAACCAGAACTAAAAGGACAACAGGTTGTTGTCCCTGGAGATATAAGTTCGGCTGCTTTTTGGCTAGTGGCTGGGGCAATTGTTCCTGGTTCAGATTTGCTGATTACCAATGTCGGGGTAAATCCTACCCGCACGGGGGTATTAGAAGCTTTAGCGATGATGGAAGCAGACATCGGGCGTGAGAATGAGCGAACTGTAGCAGGTGAACCTGTGGCAGACTTGCGAGTTAAATACAGTCAGCTAAAAGCCTGTGAAATATCAGGAGATATCATTCCCCGTCTAATTGATGAAATACCCATCCTAGCGGTTGCTGCTGCTTTTGCCGAAGGAACAACGGTGATTAAGGATGCAGCAGAATTAAGAGTCAAAGAAAGCGATCGCCTGGCAGCCATGGCAACAGAATTAGGCAAAATGGGGGCAAATATTAGCGAATTAAGTGATGGCTTAGAAATTACTGGCGGGAAGCAACTTAAAGGCGCACAAGTTGATAGCTTTACGGATCATCGGATCGCCATGAGTTTAGCGATCGCAGCTTTAAATGCCAAAGGAAAAACGACTATTCACCGTGCCGAAGCAGCTTCAATTTCTTATCCTAACTTTGTCGAGACATTGACCCAAGTTTTGCAATAAACGTTAAGTAATATCTTATTAAGATGAAGCTGGAAATTCGACAGAAATTGTGTCTTTGCTCAACAAATTAGTTTTCCAATATGCTAAAGTGCCGATGACGAAAGATAATGCTGCATAAAAGTAATATAGCCAATGCAAGGGAATTACTCTCAAAGCAAACCAAAAACCACGTTTTTGATAAAAAAACAGGTATATATCCCAGTTCAGAATTAAAAGCAACATAGTTAATATGAGACTGGGAACAATTGCAGCAGCATAGAAAATACTAGCTAAGAGACAAAGAAGCAAACTATAGGTGGCAATTGCGCTAATACGACTATTGGTTTGCAGGTTTAAATCATTAATCCGATTTGATTTGTTGCTAAGAAGCAATATTGTCCAGGGAATACCCCGATCAAATACATCTGTTTTAATTAAACCAAATAGCTTCCAGGCTTTATGATGCTTTACCTGTAATTCCTTAGCCAAATAAATTTTTGCACCAGTTTGTTTTAGCCGATAACCTAGATCGATATCTTCAATACTAGGACGGAGATAACGTTTGATATCAAAGCCATCCAATTTTAAAAATAGTTCGCGCTTAATGACACCAAAACCAGACCAAAAAGTCGAAGCATCTTCGCTACCTTGCTGATGGACGTAATGGTGCATCAAATTTTTATTACGTTTACTAAAGACGCATCCTATCAAAAATATTAGAACGCTGACTGCGTATAAAATACTAGTAATTCTGATTAGAAAAGCAATTCCTAAGCTCGCTCCGCTCAATATCGCCAGAAATTTCTTATTTTTGATAATATAAGCTAAAGCAGCTTGATAACCAATTAAGACAAACAGCAGTATTTGATTATTTTGCTGATGAAAACTAGAGTAGAATAAGACGCTAGTTCCTAGAAGCCAAACAATACTGGATAGTCCAGCAATTCTTTCTGAATAACCAATAAGCTGTAAAAATTTAAAGCAAGTTAGTACAGCTAGCAAATTTATTGGTAAGAAAATTAAGAAGCTGACAACTGCTTCCCTAAAATATTGACGTTCTTTTTCGTTGTCAAGATTTTGACCAAGTTTATCTCCCAGCCAATCCCCTGGAAGCATAAGCATTGACTGCCCCAAGTCATAGGGAATATAATTTTTGCCATTAATGTTAATCACTACCTTGTTTCCTGGAAAACTTTCTTCAGTTCCAGTCCACCAGGCATGAGACATATTTAATCTGCGCTCAGTATCAAGATTAGTTATGCTGCCAGGATTAACGAACATTAACCACAGTAATGCTATTACGGTTACTTTTTGCGCCGTCTTCATATTTGCTTAGATATGCAAATCTTTATTCATAGAAGGCGATCGCATCTTTAACTTTAGTTTCAATTAAAATAACACTAACTTAAAAACTTAAATTGCATTCAAGATATTTTGTTTCACGCCAACTTTATTTTGTACAGGCTAAAGCGACTTTTCATGTAAAAATTATATGAAGTTTGCACAGCGTATCTTACATAAGATTTTTTTTGAACTTATAATTACCGTTAAGAGTAAAAATACTTAATTGCATGGTAATATTGCTAACACTATCATCATGGCAACACTAAAAACATTTACAAAATACCTATATTGTGTAGTGAATTTGAACAAAAATACTAATGTTCAACTGCAATAAATATTTGTTCAAATTGCCAATCATCATATTTGCTTTGAAAGTTTTCTTGCCAAATCAATGATTGCCTTAAAGACAGGTTAAACATATAACGATCCAAAATTATTTGCAGGTAATCATTATGAATCAAATCCCGACAGTTGTTATTGGTGGTGGTCCTGCTGGTCTAACTGCTGCTTATGAACTAAGTAAGCACGGCAAGAAATCAGTTGTGTTTGAAAAAGCAGATCGCGTTGGTGGCATATCCCGCACAGAAACTTATAAAGGCTACCGCTTCGACATTGGTGGGCATCGATTTTTTACTAAAGTTGGAGAAGTAGAACAGCTTTGGCAAGAAGTTATGGGGGATGAATTTATTAAAGTTCCTCGCCTGTCCAGAATCTATTATAAGAGCAAGTTCTTCAATTACCCTTTAGAACCTTACAATGCCTTATCTAATTTAGGTCTAATCAATAGCACCCTAATTATGTGGAGCTATTTTAAAGCCAAAATCAAACCCAATCCCGTAGAGGATAATTTTGAGCAGTGGGTTTCTAATCGCTTTGGCAAACGCTTATTTAAAACTTTTTTTAAAACTTATACAGAAAAGGTTTGGGGTATACCCTGTACAGAAATTAGAGCAGATTGGGCAGCACAACGCATTAAAGGCTTGTCCCTTAAAAAAGCCATAACTAACGCCTTGTTTGGCAGTAATGATACTAAAACTTTAATTAAAGAATTTAACTATCCCGTATATGGTCCTGGGCAAATGTGGGAGCGTTTTCAAGAAAAGTTAAATAGTAAAGGTTCACCCGTACATCTTAATACTGAGGTGGTTAAAATAGAACGGGATGGTTACCGAGTCAATAGCGTTACCATTAAACAAAATGGTTCAACTAGCAAGGTTGTGGGAGAAAACTTTGTTTCTAGTATGCCTGTATCTTTATTACTAAAAAAACTCAATCCTGCACCTCCAGAAGCAGTGCTAAAAGCTGCTAACAGTCTTAAATATCGAGATTTCCTAATAGTTTCTTTAGTAGTAGACAAAGCTGAACTATTTCCTGATAACTGGATTTATATCCATAGTCCAGAATTTAAGGTAGGCAGAATCCAAAACTTCAAAAACTGGAGTAAAGCAATGGTTCGCGATCAAAGTAAAACCTGTTTAGGAATGGAATACTTTTGTAACGAGGGTGACGAGCTATGGCAAATGTGCAACGAGCAATTAGTGGAATTAGCCAGCCGTGAAGTTAAAGCTCTAGGTCTAGTAGATCCAGAAGTTAATATTGAAGACGGTACGGTAATACGTCAGTTTAAAGCCTATCCTGTCTATGATGATGAATATCGTCAGAATGTGAAAATCATCCAGGAATACATTCAGAAATTTGAGAACCTACAAACGATAGGTCGCAATGGTATGCACCGTTATAATAACAGCGACCATTCAATGTTAACTGGTTTATTAGCAGCGAAAAATATTCTGGGTGAAAAACACGATCTCTGGAATGTTAATGTTGAGCGTTCTTATCACGAAGATTTTACCAATAGCAAAGAAGCTTACTCTAATCTAAAAAACGAAACAAACGTCACTGATTCAAAGTTTACGCTTGAAAACAATAGGGTTATTAGCTATTAGTCGTTAGCTGTTAGCCTGATTAAATTTAGCTAGTTTATCCCAAACAAAGATAAAGTTTATGACTAATCCTATAGTTACAATAGTTGTCGTTCCTCGCGAACGCTTTAGCTATACTCGTGAATCATTAGAAAGTATTTATCAAAATACAGAATTACCTTTCAAGCTTGTATATGTAGACGGTAATTCTCCCAAACCGATTAAAGAATATCTAGAAACTCAAGCCCAACAAAAAGAGTTTGAGCTAATTAGAACCAATTATTACCTGTATCCTAATCAGGCTCGTAATTTAGGTTTAGCCAAGGTTGACACTAAATATGTTGTCTTTGCCGATAATGATATAGTCGTGCAGCCAGGCTGGCTTAAAACCTTGGTAGACTGCGCCGAAACAACTGATGCGGTGGTTGTTGGACCTTTGATGTGTCAATACGAACCAATCCATGAAGAAATTCATTGCGCTGGGGGGGAATCTCGTATTGTGGTTGATGCCAAAGGCAGAAGACGGATGCGGGAAAAAATGTATAAACAGGGTCAGGCAACGGGAAAAATGCGATCGCAAATGCAGCGCAGCGAAACCGAACTATGTGAATTTCACTGTATGCTTGTCCGCACCAGCATCTTTGAGGAATTGGGCTATTTTGATGAAGAAATGCTTAATACCAAAGAACATATTGATTTTTGCCTGGGCGTAATGCAAGCAGGTTATAAAGTTTATTTTGAGCCAGATAGTTTAGTTACCTATGTTCCCGCAGTTCCTTTACAGTGGAGCGACTTACACTATTATATGCTTCGCTGGAGCGATGACTGGGAAACCAAAAGCCTGATTCGGATGCGCCAAAAATGGGATTTGGCAGAGGACAGCTACTTTAAGCAAAAGCACAAAGCATTAGGTTGGCGACGCAGAGATACGATCTTGTCTCCTATGGTTAATAAACTGACTTTAGGTATAAATAATCGTTTCTTAAAAAAACTAGTGATGTTTGGTTTATTAGCACCCGTTGAAAAAACCCTAAATCACTATCTAACATCTGGCCACGAACAAGCAGCGCAGCAAAGACAAAAAAGCTCTCCTGCCAAACAAGCTGATACTAGAGAACTAGTTCATCGTTGATCTATGAAAATTCTGATGATTCACGATATCGGCACGGCAACGGGAGGAGCAGAATTACAAATGCTTTCTTTACGCCAAGGTTTGCGGGATTTGGGTCACGATGTCAGGTTGTTTTCTAGCTTGGCAACGCCAGTCAAGGACAGCGAGTTACTAGCTGACTATAGCTGTTTTGGCACAAATACTTTATTGCAAGTATTATCCCAGACTATTAACCCCAGTGCTTATTTTAAACTACGCCAAATTCTACGGGAATTTCAACCTGATGTGGTTCACGTCAGAATGTTTATGTGGCAAATGTCACCAGCCATTTTGACATTGCTTAAAGATATCCCCTGTATTTATCAAACCGCAGTCTATAAAGCAATTTGCCCCGCAGGAACAAAAGTATTACCCGATGGTAGTGATTGTCATAGTCAACCTGGAACAGTTTGTCTGAGCAATGGCTGTCTTACTCCCCAATCTTGGGCAGTATTAATGGTACAGCATAAACTTTGGTCATACTGGCAAGATGCTTTTGATCTGGTAGTTGCTTTGAGTCAGGGTATGAAAACAAAACTAGAAGAAGCGGAAATTAAACCTGTTGAAGTAGTTTATAACGGCGTACCAGTTCGAGAAGAACAATTGCCTTTAAGTCAGATACCTACAATAGTATATGCAGGTCGCTTAGTCCCAGAAAAGGGCGTAGATATTCTACTTAAAGCCTTTGCCAAAACTTTAGTACAAGTACCTCAATCCAAACTATTAATTGCTGGTGATGGTGCAGAGAAAAACAATCTACAAACTTTGAGCCAAGATTTAGGCATTGCCCATGCTGTAACTTGGTTAGGCTATTTACCACAAGAGGAAATGGAACAACATCTTACAGGTGCTTGGGTGCAGGTAGTTCCTTCTCAATGGGCAGAACCTTTTGGCAACGTTACCACTGAAGCGATGATGCGCGGAACGGCGGTAATTGCCTCGGCTGTGGGCGCGCAACCAGAAATTGTTGTTGATGGCGAAACGGGTTTTTTGGTGCCATCCCCTGAAGATATAGAATCTTGGACGGCAAACTTAATTGCGTTGTTGTCTGACCGCCAATTAGCAGCCAAAATGGGCAATATGGGACGCGATCGCGCTCTGGTCAAATTTAGCGAAAACACCCGCAACCAAAGGTTTATCGAGATTTATACTCGCTTACAAGAGAAATATCAAACTACTAATTCAGTTGTTACTACAAGACTGGGGGACTGGGAGACTAGGGGACTAGGGGACTGATAAATGATCAATGATAAATGTTCAATGATAAATGTATTACAAGCAGGAGTTCCTAAAAGCGGAAATTATTGGCTTTATAGTATTATTCGTAATATTCTCGCCTCAGCAGGAGAAGAACATCGCAGCTATATTCAACAGCACCCGATTCAACGGCAAGCAAAGAATTGGCAGTTGAGCTTTGCGGGTCAAAGTTCGATGGATTTTTTATCTATTGAAGGAAAAAGTTGCTACTGTCGTCTCAGCGGAGTTTTTCGTGAAGAAATTGCAGATATAGATGATTATATTCAGCAATGTAGTCAGGTGTGGACTCATTCGACTTTAAATCCGCTAGCCAAGTCTATATTACCTAAATTTAATAAAATTATTTATATTATTCGCGATCCTCGTGACGTGGCAATTTCTTATTCAAAGTTTGCCTTTACCGAACATAAGCTCAAAAATAGTTTGCCTCATTACGAACAAAACCCCGAAGCTTATTTAGAGAACAGGATTGAAGAGATGACGCGCCAATGGGTGCAGCACGTAGGCGGTTATTTAAAATATCAGACAGAATTAAATGTTTATCCTATTTTTTATGAGCGATTGCTACATTCATTTGACAGTGAGTTAGAAGGATTACTGGCTTATTTAGAAATAGAATTATCCCCAGAAGCGATCGCCCAAATCAAACACAACGTTGCTTTTAAAACCATGCAGCAGCAAAGCCCAAAGCATTTAAGGAAGGGTAGTTCGGGTCAATGGCAAAAGACTTTAAGCGGTCGCCAAAAACAAAAAGTAGCACAAGTTGCAGCACCAATGCTAGATTTGTTGGGATATCCTCCTACACAGCAACATTTACCTAACCTATCTAAAAATATAGATCGTGCAGCATTAAAAACAGCAGTTAATATTTCTCATCGCTCACCTTTAGAGCAGGTACAGCGTTTTTATGGTTTTTTAAATAGTCAAAGAACTATCTCTGCAAAAGCAAATCTAGCAAAAGACTGGTCGCTTGGCAAAATCAAACGCTTGGTAAAAGCATAGAGGAGATAAACCGTCATGACCCAGAAATCCTCTCAGCAGCACTTTGATACTGACGATCTATCTGCCAACTTGAAGCAGAAGTCAATCCGCTCAGGTATGATTACCTTTGCTTCTCAGCCACTAAAGTTGGTTCTGGGTATTGGTTCGACTGCTATCTTAGCTCGTTTACTTACTCCAGGAGACTTCGGACTGTTGGCTATGGCTACTCCCGTATTTCTGCTGGTAGACAGCTTAAGCAGCTTTGGTTTAGAAACGGCAATAGTACAAAAAGATGTTTTAGATCAGCAACAGGCTAGTGCAGTTTTCTGGCGAGCGCTGAAAATTAATGCTTTACTGATTGGGATAACGGTCTTGTTTGCTCCCTTTGTGGCAAGGTTTTACAATGAATCAAGACTCACAGGAATGATTTTGGGTCTGGCTGTAGGTGCATTTAGTGTCTGTCTTGCTTTTCAACATAATTCTTTGTTAAAGCGACAAATGCGCTTTGGAACTCTAACAATCATTGAATTAGTTGCCCTGTTGTTAAGTACTATAGTTGCGATCGCTGCTGCTAAAATCGGCTGGGGTTACTGGGCATTAGTATTGCAACTATCAGTAATGCAGGTAACTCAAAGCATTGCTCAATGGTGGGTTTGTGACTGGCGACCCAGCAAATACGTCAAAGATAATAACTCAAACGCCGAATTGGATTCAATGTTGAGCTATGGCAGACATTTAACAGGCTTTCGTTTTCTTACTCGGATAGGAATGCACCTCGACCGCATTCTGATTGGTTATGTCAGTGGTTCTAACGCTTTGGGTTTATACTATATAGCTTATAAATGGGCATATTTTCCTTTTGAACAGGTTTATTTTCCTATGTTTGATGTGGCAGTATCCAGCCTCAGTCGCGTCCAGCACGATCCTGATTTGTATCGATCCTATTCTCGTCACGGATTAATGCCAATCTTTGCTTTTTGTTTCCCTGCCTTGGCTTATTCTTTTGTAGAAGCGCATAACGTCATCTTGTTACTGCTAGGAGAACAATGGCTAGAAGCAGTGCCGTTATTCAAGTTACTGGCTATTTCAGTATACGTTGTTAGTATGTACCGCGTTACCAAATGGCTCTATGTCTCTGCTGGTCAAACTCAAAGACAGTTTCGTTGGGCATTGATTCACACTCCAGTAATGATTGCTGCGGTAGTCATTGGTGCCAAGTGGGGTGCTTATGGTGTAGCGATGGGATATATGATTGGGACTTGTTTGTTAACCTATCCTGCGGTTAACTACTGTCTCAAGTTTTCTCCTCTTGGCTGGAGTGATTTTATGGATGCAATTTGGCGACCATTTGTAGCTTCGATTATTGCAGCAGCTTGCCTCTATTTTAGTAGAGGTTTGATAACTAGCGATCGCCTATTCTTGGAGTTTATCGGCAGATCTGTTACTTATGGCTTGATTTATATAGCGTTTTGGTTGTTGTTGCCTGGGGGTAAATCCTCGACATTAGAAATAGTCAACGGTATAAAGTCTTTTAAATAATTATTTATTATTATGAATATGCCCTTTTTCTCAATTATTATTCCTACCTATAATCGCCCTGAAAGACTAGCAAGCTGTTTACAGGCGATCGCTCTTTTAGACTATCCCCGCGATCATTTTCAAGTAATTATAGTAGATGACGGCAGCAAAACACCTTTGAATGAGGTAGTTGCCCTTTTACAAGACAAGATAAATCTTAAGTTATTACGCCAAAAAAATGCTGGTCCGGCTGCTGCCAGAAATAAGGGCGCAGAAGTGGCAACAGGAGAATTTTTGGCTTTTACCGATGATGATTGTCAGCCAACCCCTAATTGGCTAGCTCAGTTGGCTGTTGGCTTGGCGAATAATCCAGAAGCCATGATTGGCGGTAAAACAATTAATGCTTTAGATAATAATCCTTTTTCTACTGCATCCCAAAAACTGATTGATTATCTCTATGAATATTACAACCCTGCAAAAGGTAAGAATGCTTTTTTTGCTTCTAATAATATTGCCATGCCCGCTGCTAATTTTAAAGCCTTAAATGGTTTTGATGTATCTTTCCCTTTGGCTGCTGCGGAAGATAGAGAGTTTTGCGATCGCTGGAATCAAGTTTATCCGATGCTATATGTTCCTGACGCTCAGGTTAATCACTATCACAAGCTCAGTTTAGCTTCATTCTGGAAACAACACTTTGGCTATGGTAGAGGGGCTTTTTGTTTTCACAAATTGCAATCGCAAAGAGTAGCCAAAAATATAGAAGTCGAACCATTATCCTTTTATTTTAATTTGCTTTCCTATCCTTTTTCTCAAGCTTCTCGGCAACCAAAATTGCTTATCTCTGGTTTATTTCTTATTTCTCAGGTAGCTAATGTTGCTGGCTTTTTCTGGGAAAGATTTAATTTTAATTCAACTCGTACTGTTTAGTTTTTTTAAAGCAAAATAATAAAATCAAAAACATGGAATTAACTAAAAAAAACAAAATAATAAATCTACTGCTAATCGTAGCAATAGTTATTACAATTATCGGCTTTCTAGTCGATCTACGAAATACTCTTATATATCCAGGTACAGATTTAAGAAATAGGATTGTAGGAGCAAGATTAATGCTGGAAGGAATAGATCCTTATTTTTTTAAATGGCATCCAGGATTATCAGCAAAATTTTACGATCCGTTAGATATTCCCACAGAATTATTGTCCAAAGTTAGCGTTCCACCTACTGTCTTAGTTTTGCATTCAGCGATCGCAGGACTATCTTATCTACAGCAAAAAGTAATTTGGCTAATAGTCCAATGGGCAGCATTATTAGGCACTGTAATAATCTTTCTAAAAACTAGCAATTCTCAGCCTGAAAAGAACTTAATACTTGTTGTTAGTTTTTTTTTGCCAATAGCTTGTTTTGGCGTTTTCACGTTAACTCAGGTCAAATATATATCGTTTATGTTTTTCTACTATCAATAGCCTGGTTTTTTCTAAATCAACCATCAAAATTCAATAATATTCTTGGTGGTTTATTTGTAGGCATAACGGTTAGCCTAAGACCCTCTTTTATCCTATTTTTTATTCCTTTTCTAATTTGCCAGAGATATTCCTTTCTCTTAGGAGGATTTTTTGGTTTAGTACTTAGCGTAGCTTTATCGTGTACTGTAGCTGGTGTTTTTATTTGGAAAAAATACCTCCTGACTATGCTGGGAATGACTGGCTTTATAGATTTAAATACATATTTGCCACCTTCAGAAAGAACTCTTCCTAGCCCAGATATTGTTTATCCCAAAATGATTGAAGGATTCGATACAACCGTTAGAAACCCTTTAGAATACTATCTTGACAATACTTCTTTATATGATGTTTTAAATGCTTTAGATATACCTAACAAGCGAGATATTTTGTTAATTGGATTTGTAATTACTCTAGTATTTTTCTCACTGTATGTTTTAAAGTTTTCCTTAAAAAATAAGAATATGGCTCATTTATTTTTATTGGGAACTTTAATCTGTTTAATCGGCGACTTTTTTATTCCAGTCGGTAGATATTCTTATTATGATATTCAAATGATCTTGCCTCTACTGATTATTAGCAGCCAAATAGATGCTAAAGATTTAATTAGTAATAAGATAATTATTCTTTTTCTATCTGGAATACTATTGAGTATAGCTGGCTTTATTATTGTACCTAGAGCCTTATTTTTCAGCGTCTTTTTGATAATGTTATATGTTATTATTACATCTCTTATTATTCTCAAACAAAGTAATAAAAGCGAAAATAATTCTTCGCGAATTTAAAATTTTAGATGTTTTATTATAAAGTGAAGACCGTATTTTAATTTACAATATCAGAAAATCAATAAGTCCTCTTTGCCGTTGCCAAGCGTGAAGCAACACTGGTAATTAAAACCATTAGCACCAAGATAAATGCTGCACCCCAAGCTAATTCTTGCTGGTTTTTAAAAGGAACGATCGCAAAATTATAAACAAGCACCGCCAGAGAAGCCGTAGGTTCAGCTAAACCATTACCCCAATTAGGCCAATATTGAGTAAATAGGGCGGTAAAGAGCAACGGGGCGGTTTCTCCAGCAGCACGAGCGATCGCTAGAGTAACGCCTGTAATAATGGCGGGGATGGCAGCGGGTAAGACTACCTGCAAAACTGTCTGGTATTGATTTGCGCCAATACCAACTGATGCTTGTCGCACTTCTTGGGGAACAAGCTTGAGGGCTTCATCAGTGGTACGGACGATGATGGGCAACATTAAAATTGCCAAGGCAAATCCCCCTGCCCAAGCAGAATATTTCCCAAAAGTCAAAACAACTGCACTATAGGCAAATACACCCACAATAATTGAAGGTACGCCACTAAGTACATTCGTCGCAAAGCGAATCAAATCCGCGGCTTTACCCTCATAAAATTCCGAGAGATAAATTGCAGCCATAACTCCTATCGGCACGCTGATTAATGCGCCAATACCTACCATGATTAGCGTACCTAAAATGGCATTTCCAAAACCACCGCCATCTACCATTGGCGGTGGAGGTAGCTCAGTAAAAGCAGATGCAGAGAGAGAGCTAACTCCTTTAGTGATTAAATAAGTCAGGATGATAAATAAAGGAATTATTGCTAGCAGGGTAAAAAAGCCAGCAATACCACTCATAATCAAGCCAAACAGAGTACGGGGAGAGGAGGAATTTTTATTGAGGCTTACAACGTCAAAACCTGATTTTTTTGAGGTGTTTATGGTCATTATTTTTTTAATTAGTTTTGCTTAATTTTTGACAATCTCTTAAATTCTTTGGAGTCTAGTAACTAATAGCTGTGCCAAAACATTTACTACCAAGGTAATAAAAAATAAAATCAAAGCTGCGTACATCAAAGCTGCTACCTGTAAGCCACTAGCCTCAGCAAACTGGTTTGCCAAAAGAGACGAAACTGTATTGGAGGGAGCAAAAACCGAAGCATCGACTTTATTAGAGTTACCAATCAACATGGTTACTGCCATTGTCTCACCTAAAGCTCGACCCAAAGCCAGCATAATTCCGCCGATAATACCAGAAGAGGCAGCAGGTAAAATAATTTGTAAAATAGCTTCCCAACGAGTTGCTCCTAAGCCAACGGCTGCTTGACGCATACCTTGGTCTACATTGATAATTGCATCGCGAGAAATAACAGCAATAGTGGGCAAAATCATCACCGACAAAATTAGAGCAGCAGGTAACATTCCAGGTCCTCTAAGGGGGGTAAAACCTTTGAGGAAGGGAATCAAAACAAAAATTCCCCACAGACCATAAACAACGCTGGGTACGGCTGCTAATAATTCCACTAGAAAAACAATAATTCTTTGCACCATAGGGGGCAAATAATCTTCACTTAGAAAAATAGCTACCCCTAAACCAATTGGTACTGAAATTGCCAGGGCAATAAATGAGCTAACCAAAGTGCCGTAAATTGCTGGCCAAACTCCATATTGGTTATTAACAGGATTCCAGCTACTGCTAGTCAGAAAGCCTAAGCCAAATTCACTGATTGCCGGCATAGCTTTAATAGCTACTTGAATTGTAATCCAAACTAAAACACCAGCGATCGCAAATGCCAGAATCTTTGATATCCAATAAAAACTAGTATCTAAACTTCTTTCAATTCCCGAACGGGGTTCAATTCTTGGCTCATAATTATTATTCATAACTTAATTAAATTGCTTTTTATTCTATTGGTACTGAGGATAATGATTGAAATTAAAATAGTTATCAGTAAACATTCTACTAGTATTTATTTACCCTACTCTCATTAAGGATATGTAAAGAAAAAGTTATCTGTTTGCTCCAAATACAAGCAGTTTTAAAATTACCACTGCCTATTTTGAACAAATAACTCTGTAGCATCACGTCGAGATAAAGGTTTCGCAAAGAAATAACCTTGTCCATATTCGCATTTAAAGTCTTGAATGATTTTTCTTTCTGACTCAGTTTCAATACCTTCGGCGATGACATCCATACCCAGTTTGTGAGCCAAAATAACGATGGTATTAACAATCTCCAAATTTTTGACTCCCTGACTCATATTACTGACAAAGGAACGATCTATTTTGAGAGTGTCCGTGGGAAAACGATGAAGATAACTAAAAGAAGAAAACCCTGTACCAAAGTCATCCATGCTGATTTTAATATTTAATTTTTTCAACTGATTGAGTAAAATAATTGTATTTTCCACATCGTCCATCACCATGCTTTCGGTGATCTCCAGCTTCAAATTAGCTGGATCTAATTCTGTAATAATTAAAGCTTCCTGAATTTGAGCGATCAAGTCAGGTTGAGCAAACTGTCGGCTAGAAAGATTGACGCTCATAACTACTGATTGTGCTTGAGCAAACTCTCTGCGCCATTCCTGCATCTGACTACAGGCTGTTTCTAAGATCCATTTTCCCATTGGCACAATTAAACCTGTTTCTTCGGCGACGGGAATAAAAGCTCCAGGAGAAATAAAACCCCTAGTGGGAGATTGCCAGCGTACCAAAGCCTCAAAACCACCGAGCATTCCCGTAGCCAGAGAGATAATGGGCTGATAATAAAGCTCAAATTCTTGATTAATAATCGCCTGATTTAAATCTGCTTCTAGTTGCAGTCGCTGTAATGCCTGTTCGTGCATCTTGGTGGCAAATACTTCATGTTGGCTTTTCCCTGATACCTTAGCCTTATACATGGCGGTATGAGATGCTTGCAGGAGTTCTTCTGCTTGAAAATCTTCCCCCAGACGATTGAGAGCTAAACCAATACTGGCAGAGGTAAAGATATCTTGCTGACTAAGTTTAAAAGGAATAGATAATACTTTATTTAATTTATTAGCTATCTCGATCGCTTCTGTAGTTGCTGCGGTGGTTTTAAGAGCGATCGCAAATTCATCAGCCCCTACCCTAGCTAGAATTGCCTTGGAATCCAAATTGTCCTGTAAACGTTGAGCCGTCTCGATCAAAATGCGATCGCCCGCCTGATATCCTAAGCCGTCATTAATTAATTTAAAACGGTCTAAATCTAGACAGAGAATTGCAATTAATCCTTTTGATTTAAAGCGATTTCTCTGTTTTAGTTCCTTAAGTTTTTTGGTAAATAAAGTACGGTTGGGTAGTCCTGTCAAAGAGTCATAAAACAGATTATATAAAGATTTATAGCCTAAAACGCTGGCGGTAGTTATCGCTAAAGTAACAGCAGGAGGAACAAATGGAATCCAGCCGTTAAAAGTAAAGATAATAAAGCAAATTCCCCATAAACCGCCAATGCTAATTATACTTACGGTTATAATTGCTAGGGGATGTTTTAGCTTCCAGGCGATCGCTGCTCCTAACAATGCCCACCCCCAAATCCATGTCCCTTCAATCCATTCAGACCAAAACCAGAATACAGAACCGCCGTCTAAAACCACGTTTAGAATTTGACTGACCATTTGAGCATGAGCCATTACTCCTGGCATATATCCCTTAGCACCTTTGTAAGGAGTGGAATGAATATCTTTAATGCTAGGGGCGGTAGTACCAATTAAAACGATCTTATTTTTGATTAGATCGGGTGGAACTTTTCCCGCTAATACCGCCGATAAAGTAACTTTTTGGGCAATATTAGGAGAACGATAATTAATTAAAGTTTGCCAGCCCGCAGTCTCAGATGACTTTAGCTGATAACCACCTGAATTTGCTTTTAAATCAGGAAAAACTGCATTACCGATTTGCAAAGAATCATCATGAACTTGAAATAAAAGATTAGGCTCTGCCAAATATTTGAGACTTAAGCGTAAAGAAAAAGCATACATTTTTTCCTCTTCTTTTTTACCCAACCGAGCATACATTAGATTCCGACGCAGAACATCATCGCTTTCGTCGATAACTATGTCATTAAAACCAATTTGCTCGGGCTTTAGCCCTGGAGGAGCAGAAACACTGTTATCTCCATTTCCTAATAGTTGAATGGCGACTACATTATCTTTTTGTAATTCTTGTCTGAGGGATTTTGTACCTGGAGGATAAGCTACTTCTCGATAAAGATCAAAGCCAATTACCTTTGGCTGATACTGCTGTATATTTTTGAGCAACTGAGCAATCGTTTCATCAGTAATTGGCCAGCTATTTTGTGACTCAATATCTTTATCCGTAATTTCAACTACTAATAATCTTGGATCGATTTCGTTTTTGCTTTTAAAATTAATCATCCAGTCGTAGGCCAATAATTCTAATCTCTGTAACCCACCAAATTGTCTAGCCCCTAATACTATCAAGGTAACAAAAACCGTCAACAAAAGTAAGGATAAACTATATGCGCCAATCCAATTCCTAGCCTTTTTAAAATTAAAGTATTTATAAACTGTTTTGGCATTATTATTATTCATCGACTAGTTAATTCCTACACAATCGAGAGTTTAAAGAGCAAAAAAATATATTATTAATTAAGTAAATCTACTAGTAGCAAGGCAATTTTAGTAAAATGATCGGTGAAAATATTTAATTTATCAGCTTATAAAATATTAGTTTAAACAAGTATAGTTGGGATTTACCTCTATGGACATTAATTGGCGAATAAGACTAATATATTTATATATTATCAACTAACTTATTTAGTTAATAAATGATGTTAAATATTAAATTAGTGCTAGGTAAACTAAATAGATTATTTGGCTTATTAATTATTTTAAATTTGTTGCAGGTAGGTTTAGTTAATCCAGCTACAGCCGAACAAAAATCAGAAAAAAGTCAGTCCGTCAATTCTAATTATGGTTTGCCTACCAATCGTCGAGATGGCGGAAGTCGAGGTGGTGGTGATAATTGTTTAGCAAATGCTAATAATAGTGATTTAGTTGCCTTGATTCCCAATGAAACTTTAGGAATTAATGCTTCTGCCTCTCCTACACTTTTCTTTTACGTCCCAGAAGTTAGCCAACAAAAAACTATTGAGTTTGTGCTGCGCAATGAACAAGACGAATTGATGTATGAGGCTTTTTTGACTACTCCAGGAAAAGGAATTATGAGCGTCAAAATTCCTGCTGTAATTAATTCAAATCAATTGGAAACCGATCAAAATTATCATTGGTATCTATCAATGATTTGTAATCCTCAAGAGCGTTCACGTGATGTAGTTGTCGAAGGCTGGCTGCGTCAAGAAGAAATTGATCGCTCTGTTGAACAAAAACTTCAATCTGCCACTTCTATAGAAAAGGCTGAATTATATAGTGAACAAGGTTTTTGGTATGATGCGATCGCTACACTAGCTCACGAGCAAGATTTTAATGCCCAACAATCTGTAGTCAGAAAGAAATGGGCAGAATTATTAAGGACGGTTGGTTTAGAGGATTTGGCTTCTAAACCTTTTATCAAAAGTAAAATGATTAAAGCATCTGCAAATTCTCGATGAATTAGCGATATTTTTAGATATATAGCAGTCGAAGTAAAGGTTAAGACCTTAAACAACTATTTCGCGCCAACAGACGTGGCATCAAGTCGAGAAAAAAGACCAATCGACGTTAAATTACGGAAGGTTAGAGGTCAGAAATACTGAAAAAACGTGAGACATTGACGAGAGGAAATGCTTTTTTCCAAGGCGCATATTCTAAGAACGCAATTCTAAAGAAACCTTAGAATGTTGACCGCCCGAATCCAATCTCGTCCTGGCTCGTTTTGAGACTCATGATTATTCTCGTCAAACTCAGGTTGATTATGTAGCTAGACAATACTTAGAAACTGTTTGTAAAGTAAATGTTAAGGGGGTGGAGAAGTGGTGAAGATAGTGAGGTGGTGAAGATGGAGTAGAAACTTTACTCCCCCAATTACCCCAAACACCTCAAACACCTCAAACACCTCAAACACCTCAAACACGACCCTACTTAACAGCAGGAAAATTAAATTTTCTTTTTACAAACAGTCTCTTAGAGAGCGTCAGCAAAATAGACAATAGAATCGTTCAGTCTTGATATTTTGCGGTGAAGTTTTAATATCTATGGCTATGAAATCTCCAAATTTTATCTTTGTGGCTTTGCTAACAGCATCTTCCAGTTTAACCTTCCAGATGACATAACTAAGCCAACAGTTATCTTGAATTAATGTAGTATTATAAATTAAGTAAAAATACGTAAATTTTTGGTATCTTCTATCAAAAGTTATTTGCTCGTCATAAATTCTCTTATTTCTGAATATTTTATTTTCAACACCCGATTTAAAAAGAATTTATTCCATTTTTTATTGGATTAATAATGACTAAAACGCCTAGCAACAGAACCAACAACGGCAAAGATAAATTTAGTTCTCAGGTACTTAAAACTGATATTAATCGCCAAACTAATTTAACTGATATTTCTCAGAGATCGGTTTCATTGAATAAGGCAGAAGATAAACTTACATTAGTTAAAGCCTCTAAATCAGCTGTCTTTGAACCAGCAGAAGAGCAAGCTAATTTGCATACAGAAAATGCTGACAAAAGAGGTGAACTAATTAGGGTTGAGACAAAACCACCGAGTAAAAACTTAGGCAAATCAATCTTTCAAAGGCTGAAAGCTGAAACAGCAGCAGCATTGGTAGGTAGTGCAATAATGTTACCTATACTCGCAGTAGGAACTGCAACCTACTATTTTGGTAGTCAAGCTGTCGATAAACAGACAATCTTGGCAAAACGATCTGATAACATAGATCTGGCCGAAACAGAGTTAGCCAGACAACAAGAACTACTGGCTGCTCTATTAATTGGTACTGGAATAACAGCTTTACTGGCTGGTGCGATCGCGGCTTTGGGAACAAAACGGCTTTTCGATTCGATGTCTAAAACGTCTAAATCGGCAATGGCTGAAGAAGCGAACACTCAAGTATATGAAGAGTTTATTGATAATTCAAGCCAGTCTGTTTCACAAAAAAATACTCTTAAAGCCATTGTAGAAGAGGCACGCAACTATTTGAATTGCGATCGCGCTGTAGTCTATAGCCTCAACCAAGATCAGTACGGCGTAATAGTGGCAGAGTCAGTAGCCTTTGGTTACACGCAAGCGTTAGATAAAACTATAAAAGACCCTTGTTTTGAGGCTCGATATCTGGATAAATACCGCGACGGCAGGGTCAGAGCCATTAATGATATTTATCAAGTAGGCATGACTCAGTGCTATATCGAACAGCTAGAAAAACTAGAGGTAAAAGCCAATTTAGTTACGCCTATTATCATTGAAGGCAAGCTATTTGGCTTGCTTGTAGCTCATCAGTGCGATCAACCACGACAGTGGCAGCAAGGAGAAATTAAGTTTTTACACCAGCTAGCCAAAAAAACTGGTTTGGCTTTGGAAAACGCTAAGTTGTTAGTCGATCTGGTCGATCTCCAAACTCAAGCAGAAAGAGAACGCCGATGGACTAACTACTTTACCGATAGTATTCAATACATTCGCGCCTCAATCAAACAAGATGATGTCCTAGATATCAGCGTCGAAGAAGTCAGAAGAGTCTTAGAATGCGATCGCGTAGTGGTTTATAGTCTTAATCAAGACAAGTACGGCGTAGTAATCGCCGAATCTGTATCAGCAGGATATCCCAGGGCATTAAATAAAACCATTGAAGACCCCTGTTTTGAAGCTAGATATCTCGATAAGTACCGTGATGGTAGGGTTAGAGCCATTAATGATATTTATCAGGCAGGGATGACCAAATGCTATATCGAACAGCTAGAAAACCTAAAGGTAAAAGCCAACTTAGTTACGCCAATTATTAATGAAGGAAAGCTGTTTGGTTTACTGGTAGCTCATCAGTGTAGTCAAACTCGCAACTGGCAGGATTATGAAATTCGCTGGATGACACAAATTGCCACCCAAGTAGGTTTTGCCCTCGATAATGCTAAGGTATTAGCAGCATCAGCGATCGCTCAGATTCAAGCAGAAAGAGAACGCCGATGGACTAACTACTTTACCGATAGTATTCAATACATTCGTGCCTCAATCAAACAAGATGATGTTCTAGATATCAGCGTCGAAGAAGTCAGAAGAGTCTTAGAATGCGATCGCGTAGTGGTTTATAGTCTTAATCAAGACAAGTACGGCGTAGTAATCGCCGAATCTGTATCAGCAGGATATCCCAGGGCATTAAATAAAACCATTGAAGACCCCTGTTTTGAAGCTAGATATCTCGATAAGTACCGTGATGGTAGGGTTAGAGCCATTAATGATATTTATCAGGCAGGGATGACCAAATGCTATATCGAACAGCTAGAAAACCTAAAGGTAAAAGCCAACTTAGTTACGCCAATTATTAATGAAGGAAAGCTGTTTGGTTTACTGGTAGCTCATCAGTGTAGTCAAACTCGCAACTGGCAGGATTATGAAATTCGCTGGATGACACAAATTGCCACCCAAGTAGGTTTTGCCCTCGACAATGCCACACTGCTAAAACTGCTAAAAAAATCAAAAAATGACGGTCTGCCAACGCAACTATTAAACAACTTTAGTCTTGGTATCAGCGAAAAAGTTAACAAATCCGAACTCTTAAAAATAGCCGTCGAACAAGCTCGTAAAGTAATTAAGCTCGATCGCGTAATCGTCTATCAGTTTGATGACAATCCAAACGGAAATATTGTCGCTGAATCGGTTGTCCCTGGTTATCCTAAAGCTTTAAATTCTCAAATAAAAGACTTTTGCTTTGCCAAAGAATATGGCGAAAAATACCGTCAGGGTGAGACAGAGGCGATCGCTAATATTCATCAGGCAAATTTAACAGCATATCATTTAGAACAGCTTGAATCTTTATCGGTCAAAGCCAGTATAATAGTACCAATTTTGCAGGACGAGCAATTGTTTGGTTTACTTATTGGACATCAATGCCAACAGCCTCGCCCGTGGTCACAGTCGGAAATAGATCTGTTTGCTCAACTGGCTCTGCAATTGGGATTAGCTTTAGATCGAGTCCAGTTAAGAGAAGCATTGGATGCAGCCAAGAATGCCCAAAGAAATGAGACTGACAAACAATACCTAGAACAACAAAGTCTTAATCAAAAGATCTCCAGGCTACTAACAGAAAACCAAGCTGAATTGCAGGATCTTAGAGCAAAAACTAGCCATCAGTTAACAGCAACACCAGAAATGCCTAGCATATCAAACAATACTCAAATAGAGAATGATGTTGATGGTGCAAAAAAAGTTGAAATACTAAATCAGTCGCACCAGAATCTGCATCAAATGGTCAAACTAATTAATGACATAAAAGAAAAGAGCAATCGTTCATCAGCACCGAATCAACCAGCCCAGTTACCAATGGGAGAAATTATTCTTGAAGCTAGTGAAGTAACTTTGGAGCCAATGGATAGCTATGATTACGATCTAGATGTAATTACAGGGGATTTAACTAAAAGCTCAGAATCAGAACCACGCTTGCTTTTAACAAATCAATTTATCGGCGATATTACTGAGGTGTCAGATCAGATCTCCCAACAATCTTTAATTGTCACTGATTCTTTTCGCAAGTTAGCTGAGTTTGCTCAACAGCTATCAGAACGTAAAGAACTTTAAAACCAACTAGTTAAGAGGAACAAAGCCAGCCTTGGTTATCAGCTTTTGACCTTGAGGAGTAAGCAGGAAATTAGCATATGCCTGACCAATTTGTGACTTACCGTCTTCACTTTGCCGAAATACCACATATAAATAATGAGTCAGAGGGTACTGTGCGGTACGTAGAGCTTTAACATTTAGTTGGTTGCGCCTTTGAGGGCATTCAGAAGCAGGTACTAAAGGCTGTTGATAAGGAGCAACCAAATCATTCTTTTGCTTCCCTAAAGGCAAAGGTTTGACAGTACATTGAGGCATAATTGTTGCCGTGGAATCATAGTAAATGCCTCCTGGATTATTAGCTAATTGACGAAGAGCTTGAGTAGCTGTCGGCACAAATTTAACATTTGAACCCATTTCCCTATTTTGAAAGATCTTAGAATTAATAAAATTGACTTTTTCTCCCGCACTGACAGGACGAGAATAAAGGGTAATGGGTAGATCGGGTCCACCTATTTCTTGCCAATTTGAGATTATTTTTCCCGTGTAGATTGCTTGGAGTTGGCTAAGAGTCAAACCAGGAATGTCAAGCTTAGGATTAACTGCCACAGCGATACTATCAACAGCCACTGGCACTTGTTTAAGCTTTATGCCTTTTTGTTTAGCTAGCTGATATTCTTCTGGACGTAGAGAACGAGAAGATTGGACAAAATCTACTTGACCTTCGAGCAGCATTCTAATTCCTGGGCTAGAGCCTGGCGGCTCATCTTGAGGTTGAACATAGCGAAATTGTATTTCAGGTCGTTCTGACTGAATAACTGAGTCTACGGCTAAACGAAGCGAAGCCCAAGCGGTGCTACCGCCATAATTGAAGATTCCAGTATTTACATTTGGCACACGAGAAAAATCAGGAATATTTTTGCTGTTTGACCCAACTTCAATCCTGAATTTGGACAATTGCCAAATTCCTTTGCTGACTAATCCTACTGACCATGCTAGACAAACAAAGGCTGCTATACCTACAGTAATAAAAGTTAGCTTTTCATAACTTTTCTCATACGGATCGCCCATAAAATTAATTTTAAAGTCAGTAATGTGTTTACTTTCTACTTATACTAAGTGAAAATGCTGACCAAACATTGTGCCTGGAAAAGCCGAATAAAATTGTGCATAAAAAATTTTCAAGCTATTTTATCGATATTAGATAAGCTATATTTAGATAGTATTAAGTAATTTTACCTAAACAATTGTTTTTAAACGTTATTTTTGCCCCTGGAATTTGATTTTACCAACTCCTTTGGAGTTGAAGTAGCAAGTAGTAAATAGCAGATAGCAATTAAGAAAAACTCCGAAGTTGGTAATTGCGCCTCCTCATTCATGAGGAAAAGGTGAAAAAACAATTCAATTCTTAAATCCTCTGAGTTCAGGCAGAGGTTGAACTTGCAGACGCGGAGCAACGTCGGCAGCCTCCAGGCTGCGCTACTTGCTATCTGCTACTTGTGAAGGGACGGCTAAACGAGTTTTTTAATTGCAATTGTCGATTTATTCAAATATTTTAAAAACTATCTACCTAGGCAATCAATGAGTCAATCTCCTAATCTAAAAACAAATAGTTATCAGCATTTTGAAGAAATATTCTGGCTTACTGTTGAGACAACGAGGAAAACCCTTAAATGCGATCGCGTCATTATTTATGATGCTAGTGAACTGCCCAAATCAGAAATAATGGCTGAGTCTGTAGATTCTCAATATGCTTCTATTTTAGGAAAGACGATTGTAGATCCTTTTTTAGCAGAAGAGTATCTAGAACTGTATTGCTATGGTCAAGCTGTAGCTATAAATAATATTTATGACACAGATATAAGCAAAAGCAAATTAGAAGACTTAGAAAAACTGAAAATCAAGAGTCTATTAATTGCGCCGATCTCTGTCTATAACGAATTATTAGCTTTTTTGGTTGCTCAACAATGCTCTGAATTTCGCGCTTGGAATTCTGAAACAAGCACATTTTTAACCCAAAAAGCCAACACAGCAGGGTTTGCTCTCTCTAATATTGTCAAAGCTCAAAAGTCTGAGTCAATTGGAAATGGAAATATACCCCTTAGTCGGTCTTCTAACCATGAAGTTTTAGAAACAGCACAACAAACAGCAAAAAGCAAAAATTCTCTAACGATGGGTCTAGAAAAAAACGGTAATAGCAATGGAAATACTCAACGTTTAGAACAACAGACGAAGATTCAGAAGAACAAAACTAAATTGTTCTCTGATGTCAACGACAGAATAGCCGATCAATTGGGACAAGAAAATATCCTTAACACTACAGTTAATGAACTACGTTATCTGCTTGAGTGCGATCGCGTGGTGGTTTACAGTTTAGACGAAAATAATTATGGGATAGTAGTAGCTGAGTCGGTTGCGCCCCAATGGACTAAAGCTAAAGGAAGAATGATCGACGATCCCTGTTTGGCGGTTAGATATATCGAAGAATATAAAAATGGTCGAGTCCGCGCTATAGATGATATTCACAGCGCGAGTATTACTCCTTGTTATCTCGAACAGCTAGAAGAGCTAGAGGTAAAAGCAAACTTAGTTGCACCAATTGTCAGTCAGGGTCAATTATTTGGTTTATTAATTGCCCATCAGTGTTCCAACCCTCGCCATTGGCAAGAAGAAGAAATTAACTGGATAACTGAAATCGGTAATCAAGTAGGTTTGATGCTCGAATATACTGAAATACTTGCCGACACTGACCAACGCTTAGAGATTACCTCCTCGTTTAACGGTGGAGTAATTTCTGACTCTGAATCACAAAAATTATTAGCTGCAGGTGAAAACAAATGGAATCAACATTTCACCGATGCGATTCAGTATATTCGTCAATCTATCAATCAAGAAGATATTTTAAAAGCCAGCGTCAAAGAAGTACGGCGGGTTTTAGAATGCGATCGCGTGGTAGTCTATAGTCTAAACCGAGATCTCCGCTATGGTGCAGTAATTGCCGAATCCGTTGCTCCTGGTTGGACAAAGGCTTTGAACAAAGAAATAGACGACCCCTGTTTTGAACCTACCTATCGAGACAAGTATCTTAATGGTCGCGTCCGCGCCTGGAACAACATTTATGAAGCGGGGATGACTCAATGTTATGTCAAGCAGTTAGAAGAGTTAGAGGTTAAAGCCAATCTCGTAACTCCGATTATCAATGAGGGTAAACTATTTGGCTTATTGGTAGCTCACCAGTGTTCGGACTTTCGTAATTGGCAGCAGCCTGAAGTTCGCTGGGTAGCTCAAATTGCCGCTCAAGTTGGTTTTGCCCTTGATAATGCCAAATTACTAGCCGATGCCAAACAATTGCAGCATCAGCTAGAAGATGAAGCCAAACTAACCCAATATTTCACCGATGCGACTCACTACATCCGAGAATCACTAGAGCGAGAAGAAGATCTGCTTGAAGTCAGCGTCGAAGAAGTACGGCGAGTTTTAAACTGCGATCGCGTCGTGATTTACAGTTTGGATCAAAACAATTGTGGTTTAGTGCTAGCTGAATCAGTTGCGCCTCGATGGACTAAAGCCAAAGGGAGAATGATCGATGACCCTTGTTTAGCGGTTAAATATATCGAAGAATATCGTCATGGTCGAGTTCGCGCCTTAAATAATATTTACGATGTTAATGTTACCCCTTGTTATCTAGAACAATTAGAAGAATTAGAGGTCAAAGCAAACTTAGTTGCGCCAATTGTTCAAAAAGATAAGCTGTTTGGTTTATTAATTATCCATCAATGTTCCAATCCTCGTCAGTGGCAGCAATCTGAGATTCGCTGGGTAGCTCAAATTGCTACACAAGTCGGTTTTGCTCTAGATAATGCCAAATTATTAGTCAAAGCTAGACATTTACAGCAGCAGGTAGAGGACGAAAACAAATGGACAGAACACTTTACCGATGCTATTCAGCATCTTAGAGAATCCCTTAAAACCGAAGATATCCTCAAAGCTAGCGTCAAAGAAGTAAGGCGGGTTTTAGAATGCGATCGCGCAGTAGTCTACAGTTTAAACCAGGATTTTCGCTATGGCACAGTACTTGCCGAATCTGTTGCCCCTGGTTGGACACGAGCTTTAGGTCAAAAAATAGACGATCCCTGCTTTGAACCTACTTATCGAGACAAATATCTTAATGGTCGCGTCCGCGCCTGGAACAATATTTACGAAGCGGACATGACCAAATGTTACATTGAGCAGCTCGAAAAATTAGAGGTTAAGGCTAATCTTGTAACGCCAATCATCAATGAAGGCAAGCTGTTTGGCTTGTTGGTAGCCCATCAATGTTCTGATACCCGTGAATGGCAGCAGGCTGAAATTCGCTGGATGGCTCAAGTTGCCACGCAGGTTGGTTTTGCTCTAGATAATGCCAAACTCCTAGAACAGCTTCAAGAATCAACTCAAACAAATAACCAAATATCCCATCAACAATACGAGCAAACAGAGACTCTTAAAAATCAGGTAGTTGAGATCCTTGCCGACAATGGAGACGCTTATCAAACTCTTTCTCAGGAGGCTATGCGTCAATCGGAGACAACAATTAACGTTCTCCATCAAATCCAAAAGGTTGCTGATTCATTCAACGGCATAGCCTTAAATGTGCAGCAGGTTAAATTCCAAGAACAGCAAAATGACCTAGTAATACAAGATACTCAGGCAAGTTTAGACCGTGCTGTAGACAGCATTTCTAATATTCAGCGCACGGTTCAAAATGTCGCAGTTGGATTCGATAATCTTAGTTATTCTTCCCAAAAGCTTTCGGAAACTGTCAATACGCTCAGAGATTTGAGTAAGCAAATAGTTCAACAGTCTATGAACATAATTAGAGCAGTAAATCGTAGTCAGATTGAAGCAGGTAGTCAAAACTCAGTTATGGATTTGTCTGATACTATTTTCTCTTTAATGCAGCAGCTATATGAAGCCTCTGCTAAAGTCGAACCATTGTTTGTCAATATTCAGACCGAGATAAGAGAAAAAACAATTACTTTAGACTCAGGAACAGAGCAATTAATCAGTGGCGTGGGAGAGTTTCAAGCAGTTCGTCAAAAGTTAGATCGAGTTGTTACTTTACACAACAAGATGAATTCTCTAATTGAAAATATTTCTAGATCCGTAGAAAATCAAACCCAGAGTTCAACCTTTGCCAAAGATTCTGTACAGGAAGTAGCAAGCATCGCCGAGCGAATTTCGGCACAGTCTATGACCATAACTCAATCTTTTAATCAATTAGTAGTGTTGATACAAAAACTTTAATTGGATTTACTAATTGTTCATACCCAAACACCATATGTTCTCTATAGAAAAACTAATAGATGGTGTTATAAATAATTTCAATTAGTAAGATTTTCTAGTTTTGCTTTCTCGATGATTAGCTACTGACTCTGCCAAGCCAATACTAATAAAACTAGATAACAAGGAGGATCGTCCATAGCTCATCCAGGGTAGAGGAATTCCTGTAATGGGTGCAAGTCCGATAGTCATACTAATATTAATTACGGCTTGAAAAGCAATAATACTGAGAATACCTATGGCTAACAAAGAGCCAAAATTATCTTTAGCGGTAGAAGCAATCCACATTAGACGCATACAAATAAACCAAAACACTGCTAGCAAGAGAATACTACCAATAAAACCAAACTGTTCTCCTACAGCCGAAAAAATAAAATCAGTGTGCTGTTCGGGAATAAAATTAAGGTTTGTTTGTGTTCCTTGATGCCATCCCTGTCCCCAAAGTTTACCTGCGCCGATCGCAATTCGAGACTGAATCAAATGATAGCCGTTACCTAAAGGATCTTGTTCGGGATCGAGAAACATAGTAAGTCTAGCTTGTTGATAATCCTTAAGCAGTCCCCAGAAAACATTGCCCAATTCTACCGCGCCCAAATTTATAGCGATCGCACTGAGGGTAGAAACAATTTTTGCAGGTAAAGTCAGCCAGGCAACTCCTCCTACAGCTAGAACCCAAATCAACCATCCAGGCAGATAAAGGTGATAAAGAATAGCTGAAACTAAGGGAGAAGTCATTAAAATTAACCAACCCGTATTAACGTTAGCCCAGTACAGCATGGTCAATACAATTACGCCAAACACTAAAGAAGTACCCAAATCGGGCTGTAAAAACACTAGTCCCCAGGGAATTGCTGTAATTGCCAGAGTGCGTAAAACCGTTTTTAAATTTGCTCCATCTTGATTGTGTAACAGGGCAGCAAGAGTAATTACCATGCCAATTTTGGCGAACTCTGAGGGCTGAACATTAAATCCCGCCACCGTAATCCAACGCTGCGCTCCTTTTGCAGTTACCCCAGTAATCATCACCGCAATCAAAGAAAGATTAGTCAGAACATAAATCAGCCAATGCCAGCGCAATAGAGACTGATAACGCCAACGGGACAAAAACAAAACTAATCCTAAACCTAAGAGGCTAATTGTCCAATGTTGATAGCTATAGCTATGAGTTGAAGAGGATTCTGTACTGTAAATAGTAAAACCACCAAAGATAGTTAGACCAACTACTGATACAAGTAAAAACCAGTCTAGCCGTCGCCAAGAATAAAGCGAATCTAATATTTGCCGTCCCAAATATTTGAGCTTAAATTTAGGGGAATTAGTTGTTCTGGGTTGGGAGCGAGATTTAATCACTTTGTTGGTAAGAATTAAGAATAAAAAGAAGATCTCATCAGAAAAATATTATTCCCGATTCTATCGACTATTTTAACTTTTGCAACCTTTACTAAAATAAAACACCTCAATCCTTTTGTCTAAACATTTGCCAGTCATCAGGAGTATTGCAGTTAAATAAACAAGCGCGATCGCGCTACATCTCAGCAAAAAGCGATAAACTTAAGACATGGCAACGCTACGCATTACTCTAGTTTGAGAATACAGGCGATCGCTTTATACCGCCAGAAAACTATGTCTTAAGTAGCTATCAACTGGTGCATCGCTAAAGGTGCAATTCTCATTCCTGGAGCAAAGAATATTCAACAAACGCAAGAAAATATTGCTGCTAAAGACTGGCAACTAGACGCAAGAGAAGTAGCAGAATTAGATCGTGCAGCAGCCCGAATAGACAAGCCAATGATACAGAAAGAATATCTTTCAAACTCGGTAGGTAGGTGAGGCAAAATTAAGATGAATCTTCAATCTAATTCTTCCAAACTAAGGGTCTTAATTGTTGAAGACGATCCGATGATGCAAATGGGATTGGAACAAATTCTAGCAAAAAAATCCGAGTGGGAGATAGTAGGATTTAGTGATGACGGCTATTTAGCTGTAGAAGATGCAATTAAGTTTCAGCCCGATTTAGCGATCGTCGATATTGGCTTACCTCGCCTCGATGGCATAGCCGTTACCCAAGAGATTAAAAAAGCTTTGCCTAAGGTTCGGGTAGTAATACTAACTTCTCATACCAATAAAACCGAAGTAATCGCTGCTCTTGCTAGTGGTGCAGATGCTTACTGTATCAAAGGAGTCAAAGTAGAGCGATTATTAACAGCGATCGCCATTGCCCAAGATGGAGGGGTTTATCTCGATCCGCAAATTGCCCAACAAGTAATGGGTAATCTTAAATCGCCATCACCGCAGACATCGAGCAGTGCTAACTTATCTTCGCGAGAACTAGAAGTATTAAAACTGATTGTCGAAGGCTGTAGCAACCCTGAAATTGCTGCTCAACTTTATTTAAGTACTAACACCGTGAAAACTCACGTTAAGGGAGTAATGAATAAACTAGCTGTGAGCGATCGCGTTCAAGCTGCTGTAATCGCTCTGAGGTCGGGGCTGCTATAGTTATTATTCCATCTAGCTCAATTTAATTAATATCACCCAATCGAGTGAGCCAGTCGCAGGAAGTGCGCTCTTTGCTGCTTGGTGTAATTTTAAGACAGTTCGAGGTTACATCAGATTAATTTTATGAAACTCACAGTTGGCTGGTGGCAAATTTCGGTTCAGCGAGTTTATCCGACTTACGACCAGATAAAATCTATGTACGATGACGCTGCTCGCAACTGGCATCATCAAATTCTACGATTGGGATATTTTCGTGCTTATCTTAGCTTGTTTGAGTCGCTTCAAGCATCGGGCGTAATAAAGCTGGGAGGAAATTCAACTGTCTGCGATTGTGGTATTGGCACAGCAGCTTTTAGCTTGGCTTTAGCACAAATTCAGAGTCGGTTAAATGTTACTGGGGTCGATATTTCTCCGCAAATGCTGCTAACGGCACAACAAAATCTGCAACAGGCTCGAATCAAGGCTCGAATAACTCGCGCTAATTTAATAGCAATTCCTGTTGCAGATAACAGCTTCGATCTTGTCATTGCTGCTCATGTTTTGGAGCATTTACCAGAACCAATAGTCGGACTAAAGGAAATGGTCAGAATACTTAAACCTCAAGCTCCACTAATTTTGTCAGTCAGCCGTTGGGGGTTATTAAGCTCCTGTGTCCAATTACACTGGGGCAATAATTGTCTTACTCAAAAAGATTTAGCTGAAATAATGACTGATGCTGGTTTAAAAGATATTCGCTTTCAGCAATTTCCGCTTGGATTAGCTAGGGCAACTAGCTATGCCTGTTGGGGATTTAAGCCATAATTTGATTTGTGTCAAGCTTTTTAAAAGTTCGACGGCTGGAGAGAAATCAAATGTATCTTAAAGAAAAGAGCGTAAATATGCCGATAAAAGCATGGCGTTTTGTCTCTATTATGCTGACTGCTCTCAGTACGGGATTGTCTTTTTGCCATTTATTAGAGCTACCACCCAGAGTTTTTTATTTTGACGCGCAACTTTGGATAACAATAACTACTAAAGGTTTATATTATCTTTTTGGTACTGTTGGTGCAGTTATTGAAGTTGGCTCGGTACTCACGGCGATTGTTTTGGTTTTACTTTTATTTAGACGTGGTGTAACTTTCTATTGGACTTTAGTAGGAGCAATTTGTGTGGTACTGGCACTCATGCTTTGGTTCGCGTTTATCGCACCTGTCAATGCCGAACTAGCTAAATGGACACCAACATCATTTCCAGTGGATTGGATGAAATATCGTAACCAATGGGAATATACCCATGCCACAAATGCCATTATTAAGATTATGGGGTTGGCTGCGCTGGTGCTTTCTGTCTTAGTTGAAATACCTGAAAATGGCGATCGCACTTGACAAACCCTATCTCTTACTACAATGCAGAAAAGTAGACTAAAAATAGTATGAAATGCCCTCGAATTTGCAAGGCAGAAGCAATTAACGATCGCACCTTAGTGATTAAATTTACCAATCAAGAAGTCAAGAAATGTGATATTTTCCATCTTTTAGAAAATCCCATATTTGCTCCACTTCGTCAACCTGCATTTTTCAAAAACTTTAAGGTTGAGCAAGGGGGCTACGGGATTGTGTGGAATGAAGATATCGATCTGAGTGAGTATGAGCTTTGGAAAAATGGCATGATGGTAGCGTGATAAGCGATCGCTCATAACAATGTGAATTAAAACTTTTTTATGCCTATAGTCAGTTTACTAAGAGCCAAAAAAAGGTTTGCCAAAAAAATTCAGATTCTTTTGAATACAACGATTTTTTCGTCTGATTTAATTATAGAAAACGATCTTAGTTTAGACGAGCAAACCTGGCGTAACTATTTTCTATATCAAAGATTGCCCTTAGTCATTGGGATTGCTTTGTTTTGTGTGGCAAGTTTCGCGCTTTTGAGTTTAAGTATTCGCGAATGTACTAATGGTTCGGAACTTTGCGAAAGCTACAATTTAGTTATCGAAGCTGCGATCGCCATTTGCTTAATCGGGTGTTTGGCTTTGCATCGCAGTAAATTCGGCAAAAATCATCCAGGAGTAGTTTTTATCGGCACTTCTTGGTCGATTACTTTGGTTGACCAAATTTTACTTACTTTAGTAGGCGCAGCTAACGAACAAGTTTGGTTTTGGACTTTAGTATTTTTAACTCAGGCAATTTTTATTCCCGTGCGCTGGCGACTACATTTACTCTCTCAATTAGGAGTATTAATTTACTTTTTTGTAGTTAACATAGGAATGGGCTTGGTTGAAGCCAGAACCTTATCTTATTTACCCACAGTTCCTATTTATATTGCTTGGATTTGTCTGATTTGTAATCTGGGAGTATATTTATACGAACGTCTCAAATCTGCTGAATTAGAATCTCGTCGTGAAATTCAGCTTTTTTTACACGCCGTTTCCCACGATCTACGCAATCCAGTTACGGGAATGGTGTTAACGCTGAATAGTTTATTGGAAAATCATCGCCATGCTCAACCAGAATCCGATCTAGTACCCGTACCGCGCCGTGTGATTGAAAGAATGATTCAAGGAAGCGATCGCCAATTAAACTTAATCGATTCTCTTCTAGAAATTTATGGAAATAAAGTACAGGGATTTGCGATCAAGCTTGAGTCACTGCAACTAAGTTATTTAGTCGCCGATCTTATTACCGAATTAGAACCATTAATTAGCAAAAATCGAGCTGCGATTACTAACTATATTAGCGACGAGCTACCCCTAATTCAAGGCGATCCACATCAGCTATGGCGAGTCTTACAAAACTTGATTGCTAATGCTTTAAATCATAATCCTCCAGGAGTCAATTTAACTATTAGTGCTGAAGCGATCGAGAATAAAGGTGAGCAAAAATTCATCCGTTGCCAAATTCAAGATGACGGCGTTGGTATGAGTTTCCAACAATGCCAACAGCTATTTAAACGGTACTTTCAAGGATACGGTAAGCGATGTAATGTAAATTTAGGATTGGGATTATATCTTTGTCGTCAAATTATTAACGCTCATGGTGGAGAAATCGGCGTAATTAGTAATCCAGGTTCGGGAACAACTTTTTGGTTTACCTTATTAATTAAATAGAGAATCTGGTTTTTTGCCACAAGTACTTAAGAAATGCAGAAAAATAATCGATAATGTTGGTTTAATTTGCCCTATAAACAAACAATAGAGTAGTTGAAAATATTGTAATGACAAATCTTGCCGAGCCAACAGTTTTGCAGATTGACGGTTTTATAATGCGACCAATTCAGCTATTAGATTTGGATGCTCTGACAGCAATTTGGGGCAATCCTGAAGTAACTCGTTTTCTTCCAAGTTGAGGAGTCCCAATTTCTAGAGAAAATGTCGAAAAATCGCTTCAATCTTTTGTTGAGCATTGGCAACAGCGAGAATATGGAATTTGGGCTATTACAAAAGATGATTTACTTCAAATGATTGGCTATTGTGGTCTGCGTTATTTAAATAAGTTAGATGAAGTTGAAGTTCTTTACAGTTTAGCAAAAGCATATTGGGGAAGAGGAATTGCAACCCAAGCAGTAAAAGCATCAATCTCCTACGGCTTTAATACGGTCAGTAGATGAAAACTTACAATGAACCGCAAGACCACAGTTTTATGTATGCTCATGGTTTTCAAGACTTAGATGGTCATATTTGGGAAATTATTTATATGGAATCCGAGGCAACAACCCAATAACCTCTAATTTCTTAATTTACCCGATTGCCTTTCTCACTGCTAAATTATCTAAAAATGAATTAGCACAATCATCGGAGATTTATATGCTGATAAATAATAAATCATTTTTGTTATTACAGCTTTTTGCCATACTGGGAACTGGACTAGTGGCTGGAGTTTTTTTTGCTTTCTCGTCTTTTGTGATGAAAGCTCTTGCTCGACTAAAACCTTCAGAGGGTATTGTTGCCATGCAGTCTATTAACATTACTGTAATTAATCCCTTGTTTATGACCGCATTGTTTGGTACGGCTGTAGTTTGCCTTTTTCTAGCTGTTTTTTCTCTGTTAAAGTTTCATCAACCAAATTCAATCTACTTACTCGTTGGCAGCTTACTTTATATCGTTGGTACTGTTGGAGTAACGATCGCCTTTAATGTACCGTTAAACGATGCTTTAGCAAAAGTCGATCCGAGTAGTGCTGAAGGCGCAAGTTTATGGGCTAAATACCTAACGAACTGGACACTTTGGAATCATGTTCGCACAATAGCAGCATTTGGAGCAACAACAGCATTTGCGATCGCTTTCCGTTTAGCTTAAGTTTTTACTTGAAAATGATATGGAGATTTTTACCAATAGATTTCTTCTACGAGACTTTATCCAAAAAGATGAATCAGCATTTTTTGCCTATCATGGCGATCCCAAATATGCTGAGTTTTGTGCGCCAGAAGAGGTATCACCTAGCCATACAGGAGAATTACTCAATCTTTTTACTCAATGGGCAACTGAAAGTCCCCGTTGCAATTATCAACTTGCTATTATCGATCGCCGAAACTTAAATTTAATCGGTTGTTGTGGGCTACGTCGCGAGAATTACGATTCGCATAAGGCGGAAATGGGAATTGAATTAGCACCGCAGTTTTGGAGTCGTTACGCTTATGCAATTGAAGTTGGCAAAGCTTTAATTGAGTTTGGTTTTAACGATCTGGGTTTAAAAGAGATTAGAGGTATTTCTGTCAGTGCAAATTTGCGGGTTGCGCGTTTGGCAAAGCGATATGGTTTTATTAAAATTGGCACACGCCCTAGTCCAGATTGGATGAGCGATCGCGGCTGGAATCAAATTGAGTGGCAACTTACCAGAGAATCTTGGTATTTATTATTCGACTAAAATTGATTTTAAATTGGTCTGCTTGCTAGCTTTGATTACCTTGGTCATCTTTCAGTTAAGAAAAATATCGGCGATCGCATTTCTCAAACTATCACCTCAGATACTGGCAACTATCAGCTTAAGCCAGATCTACTTAAAGCTTATAGATTAGAAATTCGTTACTCGCCAATTTGTCAGGCTACTTGGGCAAGAACTGAAGCTCCTCCTGGTTCAAGTCACTATATTGAAGAATGCCAAGGAAAGAAATATGGTACGGCTGTTGTTCCTGTAGATCAGTAGCAAAGACATTATGCAGACATGGCTTCAGGTAAAGATATCGAAATTCGAGCCTGCGCTGAACCACTCCAAAGCAATAAAAAGTGTACCAATTTTGTTCAGCTTTAGAGTGATACTAAACCACATCTAGTTAGAAACCCATAGTAATCTGTGTCAAAAAAAATTTGCTTTTATTTCTTTTCTTGGAACAATTTCCAGTCATCAGGAGTGTTACAGTTAAATAAACAAGCGCGATCGCTAGTCGATAATTCTCTGACAGGGTACTTATTAAGCCAGTCTTGAAAAGATTGACCACCATCGTATAGATAAGATTCTAACAACGACAAGCAACTAGAACGATAAAAACCACACAAAGGCTCCCAACCTTTAGGATGACGGGGTAACAAAGCAATTTCTGTGGGTAATACTGTTGCCAAAATTTGCGACCACTGTTTTACTTGAGACGAAGACAACTGAGGCAGGTCACAAGCTAATAACAATACCCATTTTGTATTAACTATCTTTAATCCTTGTGCAAAGCCAATCAAAGGCGTGTTGGATTTAGCATTTAAAACTAGCTTTTCCTCAATTAGCTGACAGTCTGGAGGTAAAATTTCCTGGTATTTTTCAATCCAGGGTGTGACTACATAAACTTGAGCAACGCATTCACTAGCAGTTAAACAAATTTGAGACAGCAAAGTTTTGTTTTTAATGGCTAACAAGGCTTTATCTTGTCCCATACGAGAACTTTCGCCTCCAGCCAAAACAAGTGCTGTAATCTTGTCTTTGATCGATCTTTTCACCAGATTTAGATTTATATATGGAAAAACAATTATGAATCATCCACATCGTTCCCCAGGACAAATAGAGCGACATCTCAAACTGTGGATTTATTTGTTACCTATTGTGGGGGTAATTCCTGCTCTTTGGACTATGTACCACCCTCAAAACCAGATACAAAGCACAGTAGATCGTGAACAACAAAAAGTTAGCCGTTTAGCTATTTCTTTAATTTTAGTTTGGTTAGGTTCTTATTCTTTACTCTCTTTGGGTGCAGCTAATGCTGTAGATCTCGTGTCCTTTCGCTTGCTTTATGCCAACGCCATTCTGACTACGGGATATTTTGTAACCTGTACTTTGTTAATGGCTAGTCTTGGTAAAAAAAGCTTGTCCCCAACGGCTGAAATCAAGAAAATGAATTCAGCCCTATTTTTAGAAAATAAATCCTGAAAATTGCCACTTATCTAAACTATCGTTACCCTAATGAGGAAGCTGAAACCAAAAAGGTTTTCTAAAATAGTATAAGTAGTGGGTCAAATAAAATTGGGTAACTAATTAAAGGCAATCCTGTAACAAGTTTTTTTTATAGCAAATACCTGTTACCATTGATCGATTAATATTTGTATATATATATTTGAATTTTTTAGTAGTGTATTCTATATTTCTTTATTTAGCGTGAGGGTATTCAGTGTCAGTTAGAAAAGCTTATCGGTCTACTCCTTCAGGAGGACAGCAGCCTATTCAAGGTCATTCTGCAAATCACCACTCTAAAAGCCATAAAAGAAAATTGAATAAAGGAAGAGCGATTTTAGTTGGACTTGGTTTAGCTGGTGTTTCTATGGTTTCAGCAGCCGTAGGGGCGTTTTTAGCCGTTGCTTTATCTACTGCTTCTCCACTACAACAAGCACAATTGAGCAACGAGGAGCAAAAGGTTTTCAATAAAGGAGAAACCGTAACCGCCGAAAATCTTAACCTACCAGAATTATCTCGCCCTGTAAATATTTTAGTTATGGGCATCAAGGTAATTACCTCTGATCTTGACGATCAAGGCATAAAATATGATAAAAAAAATGTTGGCTATCTTCATCTGGTTAACTCTTTTGACGGTCTAAGTGACAGTATGTTGCTGGTAAGGTTTGACCCTAAGAAAGAAAAAGTTTCTGTACTTTCTATTCCTAGAGATACTCGCGTTTATATTGATGGTCATGGAGTTAGAAAAATTAACCACGCCAATACATATGGAGGTCCTGCCTTAACTGCTGAGGTTGCCAGTAATTTACTCGACGGGGTTAAAATTGATCGCTATGTAAGGGTCAATGTTCAGGGAGTAGAAAAATTAATTGATGCTTTGGGTGGCGTAACGGTTGACGTGCCTAAAGACATGAAGTACACAGACTTTAGCCAGCATCTTTATATCAATTTAAAAAAAGGAATTCAGCATTTAGACGGCGATAAGGCGATGCAATTTTTACGTTTTCGCTATGATGAGTTTGGCGATATTTCTAGGGTACAGCGTCAGCAAATGCTGATGCGCGCTGCGGTGGAGCAAACTCTTAAGCCTGCTACGGTAATCAAGATACCCAAACTACTTTCCGTAATTCAATCTCATTTGGATACTAACCTCAGCGTTAGAGAATTAATGGCGTTGGCTAATTTTGCCTCCAAAATTGACAGACACAACATCAAGATGATGATGTTACCAGGAGATTTTAATAGTGGAAATGAACCCGTTAGCTATTGGTTGCCCAATGATCGAGCTATCCACAAGTTGATGACTCAGCATTTTAATCTGCCGAAGAATGAAGAAGAAGCACTTTCTAATAACCGCTACGCTAGTCTAAACAATACTAATACTCCTACCATCCTTAATCCTCGCCTCAGAATTTATGTACAGGACAGTATCGATAACCAAAAGGCATTGCAGTCTGCTTTAGATGCCCTTAGAGAAGCAGGTTATACAAGAGTATCTGCCAGTAAGAATTGGCAAGAACCCTTAGGGCAAACTAGAGTAATTGCTCAGTCAGGAGATGATGATGCTGCTCAAGAAGTACGCTCGATTTTAGGTGTGGGGGATGTTGTAGTAGAAAGCACTGGAGTTTTAGGATCTGACATTACTATCCAAATTGGTAGAGACTGGGAAAAACAAGTTAGGAAATTAATTGAATCACAGGAGTCCCCAGGGATAAGCAATAGGTAATAGATAAGATGCTTATTTGTGATTGATATTTTAGTGAGGGTGCTGATTGTTATACTTTTGGTTGCCCGCATTACATTATAGATATTTGATTCTAGTATGAGCGATCGCCAAGGATTCGTGCAGCGTAATCTCCCTAACCACAAACGATTGCCTAATCAAAGATGGCACATTGCACCGTCTCAGCCAAAGGCAGTCCAGGAGTTGAGTATCTCTACTGGTTTATTACCCTTAGTAGCTCAAGTAATTATTAATCGTGATATTGCTACTGCCCAACAGGCTCATACCTATATTGAACCAGAATCTCAGGATTTGCCTTCGCCTTTAGACGAATTTGAGGATTTGTGGATCAGTGTCGAACTAATCAAAAAAGCGATCGCCGAAGAAGAGCAAATTGCTATCTGTGGCGATTATGATGCCGACGGCATGACTAGCACGGCATTGTTATTAAGGGCGTTAAAACATCTAGGAGCAAAGGTAGATTATGCTATTCCTAGCCGTATAAAGGATGGCTATGGTATTAATACGCGCATCGTTGAAGAATTTGCCGCAAACGGGGTCGGTCTAATTCTGACGGTCGATAACGGTATTTCGGCTTATGAACCCATTGCTAGGGCTGTAGAACTTGGCTTGAGCGTGATTATTACTGACCACCACGACTTGCCAGCCCAACTTCCTCCTGCCGACGCTATTTTGAATCCTAAACTATTGGCAGATAGTTCTCCCTATAAGGGGCTTGCAGGAGTTGGAGTAGCATATATATTGGCGATCGCCACGGCACAAAGTCTGGGACAACTCAAAGGTTTAACCAACCCTATTTTAGAATTATTTACCCTGGGAACAATTGCCGATCTCGCTCCTTTAATTGGCGTGAATCGTCGTTGGCTCAAGCGCGGGTTAAGAGCCTTACCCAATTCTCAGTTGTTGGGCATTCAGGCATTGATGCAGGTGGCAGGAATTGACGAGGCGCAAAAACAGCTAAAGCCTGATGATATTGGCTTTCGCTTAGGGCCTCGCATCAATGCGGTAGGCAGAATTGGCGACCCGCAAATGGTAATTGAACTATTGACCACTGACGATCCTGGGGTGGCTCTAGAAAGAGCGATGCAGTGTGAACAGATCAACCAGCACCGTCGCTTACTATGCGAACAAATAGAAAAAGAGGCGATCGCTTTAGTAGAATCTACGCCAATTCCCTGGCAACGCGATCGCGTTTTAATTGTTGTCTCTGCTGGTTGGCATCATGGCGTAATTGGCATTGTGGCATCCCGTTTAGTCGAACGCTATGGTGTACCTGTGTTTATTGGTACTTATGAAGATGAGCAGTCAGAATCTTCAGATGCCCCTTTACCTGAAATGATTCGTGGCTCTGCCAGAAGTATTGATGAATTTAATGTCTTTGACGCTCTCAACTATTGCAGCGATTTATTAGGCAAATTTGGCGGACATCGCGCAGCAGGTGGGTTTAGCTTCCCCGCAGTCAATCTAGAACAAATAAAGCAAAGATTGAGCGAGTTTTCCCATAAATGTTTAGAAGTAGAACATCTCAAACCCCTAGTCAAAATAGATGCTCAAGCCAGCTTAGGACAGGTGGATTTTACTCTCTACGAACAGCTAGAAGGTTTACAGCCTTGGGGAATTGGCAATAGTACCCCCGTATTTTGGACTCCTAATGTGCGAGTGATTAAACAAAGAGCGATCGGCAAAAGCCAGGCTCATTTAAAGCTAACTGTTCAAGAAGCCGATACCTCCACACAGATTAAGGCACTGGCATGGCGATGGGGAGAATATTGTCCTCTGCCAGAATATTTGGACATAGCTTACAAACTAAAAGAAAACCATTGGCAAGGCAGCACCAACATTGAGCTAGAAATAGTCGGAGTCAGGTTATCTCAAACTCAATCTAGTAATCAGATTGCTGTTTTAAATAAAAGAATTAACCATAAGGTTCAAAAAGCTGTGTTTACTCACAGTGGCAGAATTTATGTGTGCAGCAAAACTAATACCGAACTACGTATTAGAAATGATCGCGGTAATGTTTTAGCCGTCAGTCAAGGAAATTCTCTGGGGTTACTAGGTAAAAGTCGAGAGGTCGCTAAACAGGTTAATGTAACTCAATCGCCTTATTTTCAACTGATTAAGGCTGCACTCCAGGCAATTCAAGATGAACATAAAAAATAGACTTTTTGTGCAAATTATTGATTAACATCGGTTAGAGTTGAGCCTTAATCTTGTATTAAACTTAGCGTGTTTTTATGTGTTGGTTTATCAAAGCTATTTTTACGAAATAATTCTGTCTAAATTACTTAAACCTTCAGTCTACAGAGAATATTAATATGATCATTACGTGGACGACTTTTGCCCTTCGTTTGTTAGTAGGATTTTTCCTAGCTGTAGGTATCGGTATTGAAAGACAATGGCTTAAAACTAGAGCAATTTTAAAAACAAATGTGCTGGTAACTTTAGGATCAGCAATGTTTGTCATGCTTTCGATAATGACTCCAGGAGATGCCACCCCCACGAGAATTCCTGCTCAAATAGTTTCAGGAGTTGGTTTTTTGGGTGGTGGTGTAATTCTTAGAGAAGGAGCAAGCGTCAGCGGTAATTGAACTTATTTCTCCAGGTTTGTGTTGAGAAAAATCTTGGGCGAGAGAAGGTAGATGACTTTGGCTGCTTGGGGCTTTGATATATGAACAAATTGCTTGTTCGGTGGGCAAATCTTCTGGCTTGATGCCGTAACAGCAAAAAACATGATTAAACTCGGCAATAATAGTTTTAATTAGACTGTTGGTATAGTAGTTTGCGGTTAAATCGGCAATTACTCTGCCAGTCAAAGCTGAAAGAACATTGGTGGCTATATTAATGGCTAGCTTGTCGCACACGGCAGCGCGTATCTTATCAGTGTAGGTAGCAGCTATACCATGTTGAGAAAATAAATCACATAGGCGTTGAACTACAGCCTGCTGTTTTAAATTGTGACTATCGCTTTTGGTCAAACCCAAAATTAATCGAGGCGGTTTTTTAACTTGAATTTTTCCCTCTTTTGTTTGTTGACAAGGAGCTTTAACTACACATCCTACTATAGTGCGATCGCGCAAATTTTTCTCTAAAACACCATTACTATCAACAGTATTTAAATAACGATAGAAGCTTAATTTGTCAAACAGGTTTTTGTTAAGGATCGAGAGGTAATTATCGCTATTAAACCAACAGTAGGGAATACCATTTTGGGCATGAATTAAAATTGTATTTGGGGTTGAATGAGATTTGATACAAGAGGCAACTTTTATTGAGTTGTTGCTCTTAACGGCGATAATAATTATGATATTACAATAATATTGAAAAAATTTAAATCTTTCTTAAAGATGGCAAAAACCGCAGCAGTTTCTCATTTTGTCGCAGTTAGCGATCTTTCTAAACCAGTTGAAGAGCAAGAAGGAATTTTGGTAGAGGTGTCTAGTACAACAGGAGATACCCAAAAAAATCGTGCCAAAGCTTTGGAGATTGTGCAAGAAATGTGGGAAAAAGAAGAGATTGATGTCAATCGTTTTCCTGATGGTTTAACACCAGACCACATTTTTTATGTACCATCGGTTAGTCCCCCAGTAAAATCAACTCAAACCGTGTCAGATAGTCAAGAATTATTGCCCATTGTTCAGGGAGCAAAAGAAATTATTGAACTTACTAAGCTGCAATTAGAGGTGCAAGAAGCATCAGAACAGGCAGAGCAGTATATACCGATTATCAAAGTTGTTTTAGAGCGATCGCGTCCTTTGACCGCCGAAGAAAAAGAACTAGCTAAAGACAAGAAGTACGGTAAAACCATCGAGAAATTAGGCTCTGTTGTCGCAGCACAGGAAGAATACCAAGAGAGTTGTACAGGCAATGGTAGTTTAGTTCTTAATGCGATCGCCTGGCAGCTTGACCAAGGCATTGAGCCAAAAGCCGAAAAAAATTAATTGCATCATATTTCGTTGTAGGGGCGTTTCGCCCTTCGGGTTCGATAGTTGTTCATCAGAGAAACCCCCAAGACCACACTACCTCACGAAACGTCCCTATAATTTTATTGATCGCACTCGCAACAAGGAATACAAATGCGAAACACGGCAATAACTGCCAAAAACATCTTAGGGGTTAAACATAGCTCCCAAACCAAAAGAATTGCGCCGATAATTGCCCTAGACAGTTGCACAACTTCTTCAGTGGCTTTTAGACCTCAGGCGATCCGAAGGCTACGCGATAGCGTAATCGCGCTTAATCCTAATCCGAGAAAAACGACAAAGCTCATGAGGTATAGTCGAGAACTCTGACTAAAGTGCGATCGCCATTCAAATAAGATTTTTTGACTTGAAAGCGATCTCTACCTACTTCGGCTACTTCCATGTTTTCACTCTTGACCAAAGCCAAAAAGTCATCCACAGGAGCAAGATCGCAGCTTGCTTTATCGGCTGTGGCAACTCGATATTGAGTAGGAATTACCATTTTAGGATGAAGAACCTTTACTGCCTGATTCGCCTCGGACGCATCATAGGCTTTTGGACCACCTCCAACTGGAGCAAGCAGTATATCTGCACCACCTAGCAATATTTTATCTTCTGTAGTTAGAGGCGCAGCAGCACCGCCAAGATGGAGAATATTTACTCCTCCTTGAGTCCATCGCCAGGCAATATTCTTGCCAAAGCGTTTTCCTCCTTGAAGATCGTGGGGCATAGAAAATCCTTGGAACTTAATACTTTTAAACTGATGAATACCTGGCTGCGTAATAATTTGCGGATTACCCTGTACTTTATTTACTGCTCCTTCATCTAAAAGAAAGCTACTAACTAGCACTACGTCTGGCTGCACGTCAGGTAGAGTTAAGCCAGCGGTACAGCCAGCCGAATCATAGGGATTAACCAGAACTTTTATACCATTACCCGTAAACAAAAAGCAGGTATGTCCGAGATATTGAATAGTCACGCCATCGGTGGCTTCTTTAGCCAAGGAAAACTGAGGGGGAATCAAACTGCTGGCGATCGCCGTTGTCAAACCTACTCCGCCGTAGCGAATTAACTGTCGCCGTTTCATATATTTACTTACTACCTAAAGAATTTAAAAAATTACGTAACAATAATTTGCCATTATCCGTCAAAATGCTTTCAGGATGAAACTGCACTCCTTGAAGATGATGATAATCGCGATGACGAACTCCCATAATTGTACCGTCTTCCACCCAAGCCGTTATTTCCAAAGTATCAGGAATAGTTTGACGCTCAATCACTAAGCTATGATATCTAGTGGCGGTAAAAGGAGATTCTAGCCCAGCGAATATTCCCGTATTGTGATGATGAACCAGAGATGTTTTGCCGTGCATCAAAACGGGTGCAGAGACAACTTGACCGCCAAAAACTTGTCCAATACTTTGATGACCTAAACAAACTCCCAAAATAGGGATTTGAGAACCAAGTTTTTCAATTAACTGTAGTGATATTCCTGCATCTTCAGGGCGACCTGGACCAGGAGAGATTAAAATGCCGTCTGGCTGAAGCTGATTTATAGTCTCAAGATCGATTGCATCGTTTCTGTAGACGCGAATGTCTGATGCTATAGGCAATTCTTGACCCAATTCTCCTAAATACTGCACCAAGTTATAGGTGAAACTATCATAGTTATCAATAACTAAAATCAAGTCAAATCTCCATTACAACATTGGGATAATAAATTCTAAGAGATTGGGAAGCAGAATAAAAGCTGCCACTATAACCGCTGCGATCGCGCTGATTAAAACTGCCCCAGCAGCACAGTCTTTAGCTATTTTAGCTAGCTCGTGGTATGTTTGCTTTACCGTTAGATCGACTACCGCCTCAAGAGCCGTATTGATTAACTCTAGAACCATTACCATAGCGCAAGTCATGACGATTACTGCCATTTCCATAGCCTGAACTTCTAAAAAAATACCCAAGCTAACCGCCAGGGTACCAATCAAAGTATGAATACGGAAATTTCTTTGGGTAACAAAAGCGTAACGCACTCCCGCCCAAGCATATTTAAAGCTCAAAAATAAATTTGGTGCTACCTGCCAAGCTAAATTGCGGATTATTTTATTACTGGCTGTAGAAGCTTCTTGAGAAGCAATAGTAGAAGATTTCATATTTTTATCTAATAAAGATAAGGTCGGACTACTTTTCTTGTTTGTTTCAATCATCTTGATATCAAACTCGATCCGTATATTTGCTTATTTATAATGCAATAATAACTCAACAATCACACAATGTTATGTTCAAATAAAACAGTACAACTACGTAATCTTACTCACTAGCTTTGCGAAACTTTTGACCGCGCAAGGCGGTCAACGCAGGCACCGTCGTGTCTTGACGAGCATTCCCTTGCGTCTTACGCCGACGCGGGGTCTCGTCGCTTCTACGGCGGTGTATCGTTGACAATTGAACCAGTTTAGACTGTTGCTTTAACATTTTTTCTAGGCTAACCTCATCAGGATGATCCCAACCTAGCAGGTGTAACACACCATGACTAGCCAACCAAGCCAACTCTGTTGTTAATAAATGGTTTTGCTCCTGCGCTTGTTTTTCAGCCGTATCAAGTGAAATAATAACATCTCCTAAATAAAGAGGTTCAGCAATATCCTGTGGTAGAGGAACATTTGCTTCTGTAGCTGCAAATGCCAAAACATCTGTAGGTTGGTCAATTGAGCGATACTGACGGTTAAGAGCCTGAATTTGGCGATCGCCAGTTAATCTCAAGCCTATTTCGCAGTCTTGATTTAAATTACTTATAGACCCAAGTAAGTCAAGCCAAACTTTAATCCAGTCGTCCCAGGGAATAGATTCAACAGCTTTTAAACTATTTTTAGATAATTCTCCCTCATATATGTTTTCGACGTAAATTAGAGCATTTACAGGTTGCTTAACAGTCATTTCATTTATCAGATATTTGAATGTTCAATGAAGTTCGTAGTTCGTAGTTCGTAGTTTGTAGTTTTTGATTACTAATTACCTACTTCTCATGAAATGTTAAATGCTTAATGTTCAATGAAAGGTCATGTCCATAGATTTACTTAATTTATGGTTTAGTTAAGTAAGCTAAACCAACTAAAAGCCCGACTAAACCAGCAGTAGTCAGAAAAAAGTGCCACAAAGATTGCCTTCCTTTGCGAACCATGTTCCGCATTGCTAACTTAACATAGCTATCTTTGGGCTTGGAAATTTCTGAGATATTATTATCTTCAGTCTCCTCTGAAGTAGATTCAGGAGGTATAGTCGCTTCTGGTGCTTGTTTGGGCGCAGAATTAGTCATTATCTGGAGTTATTAATTAATTTTGGATTTGTACGGTTAAATAATATTTAATTAAATGATAGTACCTGAACACAAAAAAAACACAAAAATCCACTGCTTATAGGGACAGTTAAATTATCTACACCTAGCTTAGAGAAAGCTTCTAATATAGTGGCAACTACAGCAACCACTAAAGAAATTGACCATACTTGCCAATTATTCCCCTCTACAAATAATAAAATTGCTCCAGTAACGCTAAAAGCTGCTCCTAGCATGGCAAAAGAGCCTTCCCAGCTTTTAGTTATCCCGCCGACATGATAAGGATGTTTGCCAAAACGCTGACCAATAATGGCTGCCATGCCATCTCCCCAAGCCATAATTAAAATGCCAATTGTCGTATATTGAGGGCTATTTTGCCAGAAACAGGCAGCTAAGATACCAATGCTGAGGGCATAAAATAGCGTACCAAAACTTTTGCGCCCAACGCTTTCAATGCTAGGAAGAATAGGAATAAGATAAGAGATAATGGCGATCGCCGCAGCAATTATGGCAGCACCAATAATTACCGCCGAGGATATATCCAACCACCAAGCTATAAGGATGACGTTGCCACTGCCAATATGAACAACTTTGCGGGTTAATTCGGGATCATCGACAACGAAGCGACTAAGAACGTCAGCTACAATAACTAACATTGCCAAGTAAGCAAAAACAGTTCCTAGAGGATATAAAAAAAGGGCGATCGCCTCTTGTGCAGAAGATGACAGTTCTAAATTACCCATATATAAAATAAGATATGTGCTTGAATTTATTTTATTGTCTGTTGATTAGAACACTTGTGGAGTAAGAAATCATGAAAACTTTACTGCTGTGGCTAATTAAAAGCTATCGTCGCTTTATTTCTCCTCTTTTTCCTCCCACCTGTCGCTTTCAACCCACCTGTTCACAATATGCCATTGAGGCGATCGCTCTTCATGGAACTATTAAAGGTAGCTGGCTAGCGGTTAATCGTATATTACGCTGTCATCCTTTTCATCCAGGTGGATACGATCCTGTACCTGCACCCAAAAAAAACTCTGACTAAGTTATGTCAGTTCAGGTTAGGTTAGTTTAGCCAAATTTAAAGGCTATGCTGATAATAATGGTAAATTTATGATCTCAAAGATCCCTAGCTTCATTGTTTTTTGATTCGGTAGAACAAATACTAGCTCAACTGGAGCAACAGCCAGGTTGGGAGAAACTTCGTGAACATCGTCAACTCTTAAAATGCTGGCACGATACCGTCAGTCAAAATACCGCTCAGCATACTCGTCCTCTTTACATTAATCGGCAGGTGCTTTGGGTGGCAACATCTAGCGCAGCAAGAGCGCAGGAGCTTTCTTTTCAACGCTACACTCTACTTAAAAAGCTTAACAAGCAGCTGCCTTTTGTACTTAAAGATGTTCGCTTCTCATCTTCCCAATGGCATCAAGCAACTGCTCAAAATACTATTAATACCAACTTATTTAGTATGAGTGAGCAGCAGAAATTTAAACATAATTCTGTTGAATATAAAGCCTTAAATTTCGAGAGTAAGCAAGATCATCTATCTTCTTCTACAGATGCAAAATTGGCAGCTAGACGCTGGTTAGAAACTATCAAAAAAAATTCATCATCTTTATCTCCTTGTCCTCAATGTGATGCTCCTACACCAATGAAGGAGATTGAACGGTGGAATTCATGTTATCACTGCATTGCTCAAAAATGGTGTTCAGAATATATTCCCTCAACTTCTTCCTAGTTTTAATAAAAAAAATATAAAGGTTTATCTGTTTTTTATTCACGATCCCTATAGGTTTTGCAGCAATTTCCTTAAAATTACCGAGAACAAAACTATTTTTGATACCGTTTTATAAAGTTATTGTTTCCATTCATTACTCAATTATAAAGAGATTGTTAAACCTGTATAGTGCCTGGGGATCACTCAAAGACATAGTAGATAATGGCTGCAATTGAATTTAGCGGTTTATGAAGAAAGCACAAAATAGAAGTAACGGAATGGAATTAAACCGAGTCCTACATAACCTAATGGAAGAAATAAATTTTTCAACTTCAGCCTGTCGCTTCTGTCGCTCTTATAAACCAGAAGGTCGTAGAGGTGGTTCTTGCCAGAGGTTGGGAGTACCTGTTCAAGGCAGTTGGAAAGCTTGTACATTAGCCTCTCATCCTTTTGAAACAACTTTAAAAAAATTAGAAGATATTTTTCAGTATTCTACTTCTATAGAACCAAAATTAACCAGCCAATTGACCTCGAACATATCCGAAATCGAGATTGCAGCTACGCGCAGGACACGATTTGTAAAAAATAAAGATGAAGCTTTGAGTTAATTAGAACTTGGCAATTTGGTATATTCATATTTTTTTGCCTATTTAAAAAGTGCGCCCTAAGATTATAGGGACGCGCTTTTTTTGATCAATAACAGTTGGAAAATGCCAGAATTTTGTATCTTTGTTTTTTAAGGTAGCCAAGGATACTGTTGAAAATTTGGCGATCGCTTTTCTAAGAAGGCTTGTTTTCCTTCTGCTCCTTCTTCTGTCATGTAGTAGAGCATAGTAGCGTTGCCAGCCAATTCTTGTAAACCTGCTTGTCCGTCACAGTCGGCATTAAAAGCAGCTTTAAGACAGCGAATGGCGATAGGACTTTTGGCTAAAATCTCTTGTGACCACTTAATTCCCTCGGCTTCCAAACGATCTATCGGCACGACGCAGTTAACTAACCCCATTTCCTCAGCTTCTGTAGCGTTATATTGGCGACACAAAAACCAAATTTCTCTGGCTTTTTTTTGACCGACAATTCTGGCTAGATAGCTAGAGCCAAATCCACCGTCAAAACTGCCTACTTTTGGCCCAGTTTGCCCAAAAATGGCATTATCTGCTGCAATAGTTAAGTCGCATAATACATGAAGTACATGACCTCCACCGATCGCATAACCAGCTACTAAAGCGATGGTTACTTTGGGTAATGAGCGAATCAAACGCTGTAAGTCTAAGACATTTAATCTTGGTGTACCTTGTTCGTCTATGTATCCTGCTTTTCCCCTAATGCTTTGATCGCCACCAGCACAAAAAGCATATTTACCGTCTGTATGAGGTCCAGCACCTGTTAATAAAACTACCCCTACAGTATTGTCTTCGCGAGCGTCGATAAAAGCATCATACATTTCAAATATAGTTTTGGGTCGAAACGCATTGCGCTTGTGAGGACGATTAATAGTGATTTTGGCAATACCGTTCCACTTGTGATAGAAAATATCTTCGTAACTTTTAACTGTCTGCCATTCAACTTGCATAGATTATTGCCACATAAAGCAAAAGAATTGTTTTCTAAAATTAAATCATTATTTATAGCGGTTCTCAAACTAATAAGGCGTTGCTGATTAAATAATGTCATACAAAAGATGACTGTTCGTAGCTGTAAGCTCTAAGCTTTGAATAAATCATCACTACTTAATAAATAAGCTAAATATACTTTTAGCATTACACATTCAGCAACGCCACTAATAAGATACAGAATTGATTGCTTTTAGGGATTAGGGATCGGGGATTAGGAAAGAACTAGTCTCCAGTCAAAACTAAGGTGTACCTCGTTAATACGAGAAACGCTATAGCATAATGGCGAAAAAAAATGAAGGCTTAGAAAAGAGTGAAGATAAATTATGTTTTTATAATTAATATTTGAAAATTAGCTAAAAATACTTTTTAGACAGAACATACAGATTGAATTAGACCTAGAGTCATCAGGGATCGATGTTGGAAGATATAAGATATATCTAAAGACTGAAAAGAAATACTTAAAAAGTAATTATACTTATCAATATAAACTAAAATTAAAGCTTTACCTGCAAACAGAATTCAGGACTTGATTATTTAAGTCTCAAGGTTCTGGGAAGTAAAAATGACTAAGACACAAATAATTCCTTGCTCTAACTGTGGCGATCGCGCTATAAAAAGTATAAACGATTCTATCAAGCGCATTTCTTGTCGTAGCTGTGACTATTTGCTAGTTCAATGCGCTAAAACTGGCAAAGTGATTGAAGCTTACGCTCCAGGTGTCAAATGTCACCGCGTCAATTCTTCTGTTTCTGTTTCAGCCTAAATTTTTGAGGCTCTTAGCTGTCCGCAGGCTGCATCTGCTTCCAAGCCACGAGAATAGCGAACGCTGACGGCTATATTTGCCTCTTCTAGAATATCAGTAAATGCTTGAATACGGCGTTTATCTGGTCTTTGATAATCAACTTCAGAAATGGGATTATAGGGAATCAGGTTGACGTGGGCTTGGAAGCCTCTGAGACACTGAACCAATTCCCTGGCATTTTCTGATAGGTCATTAACTCCCGCTAGTAGAACATATTCAAAGGTTACTCTTCTACCTGTAACCTGAACATAATCGCGACATTCATCCAATAGGTTATTTAGAGTGTATTTTTTAGCACTAGGGATTAATTGTTCTCGCAAAGCTTGATTTGAGGCATGAAGACTGACCGCCAGCACAATCTGTAGTTGATGTTGAGCTAACTGTTGGATTTTACCAGGAATACCCACTGTTGACACAGTAAGCGATCGCGCTCCAATTCCTACATCTTGGTTAAGAGATCTAACCGCAGCCACAACCTCCTCAATATTTGCCATAGGTTCTCCCATACCCATAAATACTACGTTACTTACTCTTTGTTGGAAATCTTCTTGTACCGTCAGCACCTGATCGACGATTTCATAAGCCTTGAGATTGCGAGTAAAACCGCCTTTACCTGTGGCGCAAAAATCACAGTCCATTGGACAACCAACCTGAGAAGAAACACACACCGTCAAACGTTTAGCAGTGGGTATTCCTACTGCTTCGATAATTAACCCATCTCCAAGACGCAAGAGATATTTACGGGTAGCATCGGCAGCAACACTACGATAGTGAATTGTAGAGCGTCCCAGAGGATAGTCTGCCATCTCTTCGCGCCATTTTTTAGGGAATACAGAAATATCTGAAAGCGATCGCGCTTCTTTTTGGTATAACCATTGGTATAGCTGCTTTCCCCTATAGGCAGGTTGCCCCTGTTCTTCTACCCAAGCGGTTAACTCAGCCAAAGATTTGCCCAAGAGAACTTTAGAATTGTCTGATTTTTTTATTGTTTGAAGTGTCATTATGTCTTTACTGAGTGCCTGAGTAGAAATGGGATAATTATACTAAATCCTGTTGGTATAGGTTACTTAACTGTTGGATTAAGAAGTAGGTAGTAGGTAGTTAGTCGTTTGTAGTTTTTTGGGATACGAACTACAAACTACGAACAACTAACTTAATACTTAAGATGCTTTTTCCAATCGGATTTAGTATTAGATTTACAGCTTGATACTATACATTCGCATGGATGCGAAATATTTTTTGCCGACACTTTTAGTGTAGCTTCACTGAGTCGTCTGAATCTAAATGAAATATTAAAGAATGCTCGTCCAAATGACATGATTGTGATTTAGAAATTAGATCGTCTGGGGCGATCGCTAAAGCCTAGATCTTTTTTGATCAGATGCTAAGATCAATAACGCATTTAAAATAGAAGCTGCTGCGGGAGAGCCTCCTTTTCTACCTTTTATTAAAATTTGCGGTACGTTTATCTCTGTTAGGGCTTGTTTAGATTCAATTACCGAGACAAAGCCTACAGGAACACCGATAACTAATGCTGGTCTCGTTTTTGAGGCAGAATTAGCAATCTGTTGACAAAGAGCAAAAAGAGCAGTGGGCGCATTGCCGATAACATACACAGCCTGGGGATATTTTGACCAACATTTAAGCAAGCCTGTTTCGGTGCGAGTTTTTTCTGATTCGGCTATCTGCACCTGTTCTATAGCAGCAATAACTGGGTTTTTAAAAGTTTTTGCCACCAAACTAGCAATTCCCCGCTGCACCATCGTCACATCTGTCACAATTGGCACACCTGACCTCAGTGCTGAGATACCAGAAGCGATCGCCTTGGGACTAAACTGCAACAGGTTCAAATATTCAAAGTCCGCAGTAGCATGAATTACCCGACGGGCGATCGCATATTCTTCTAGACTAAGATTATGCTCTCCTACCTCCTTGTCTATGATGGCAAAACTTTGTTCAACAATTGGATGATTTAACTCACTATGATTCAAAGCTGATATTGCTCAACTATTAAAAACATCATTTAATACACTTAATTGTTCATTGTTAATTGAATTGAACGGCAGCCCAATCAGGTTCACGATGATAATGAACCATGTCTTCAAACTTGCGTAGTTGCGCCTGTTCAATCACAAATTCGGGTAGTTCACTTTCCACTAGGCGATCGTTAATTTGCGATAGAACAATACAAAGGCGATCGCGGTTTAAACTAGAAGGTATATCACCAAAGTACCCTAAAGTAATATGAGCCGTTAAGTCGTACTGCTGTTCAATTCCTAAACCAATTAACCCTGCATTCTGATAAAGAGAACGACGCAATTTAACTACCAACTGATAGCTCTCTTGGTCTTTAGGGACTAGACAAGCCATAATTGCTCTAGGTCTGGTAATAATTCCCCATAATTGCCATGAAAGAGATTGATGAGCCGATATAGAATCTTTATACTGCTCAAAACTAATAGCAACCTGATGGCGTAACTCTCGATCAAAACTAGGATTTGCTGCTGCTATCTGCCGATAATTATCATCCCAAACTAAGTCTGCCAAAGTAAAATGAAAACTTGTTGACGGCAAGGGAATAAAAAAGCCAGGCTCTAATTGCTGAGATAATTGCTGCTGTAGGTTTTCTACCTGCTTATAAAAACCTTCGTTGGCTGTATCTTCTTTCGCAGGAGGAGTAATTACACTATACCCAGGAAATGATACTGGCTTGCCGTCGATAAACTTGGGAGAGTGTTGAACAGTTTGTAATTGCATCGAACAAGCACTGGGTAAAGTTAACCTAGCAACTCGGTTGATATAGTCTTGATATGATTCGTCCAATCTAACTTACCTCTGATTCAATTGTTTTGGTTAAATAACTAGCATTGCTGTTATTACCATTAAGTCTCATATATGTTTATTGTGCCGTTTAAATAACAGAAATTGTCATAATCAGAGAATTAAAGCTAAATTTCAAAGCATCGTCATGATTGGCAATGCTTTGACTGTATCAGTTGATGAGTAGATTAAATAATTTTAAATTTGCGTAAACCAAAGTATAGACCTAAAGCAATTCCTGTATACAAACCAATAATTAATACAAAAGCAATTACGCCACCCATTGAATATCTCCTTTAAAATTTTAAAATTTGCGATCACTGATTATTTTACCTGATTGTCTAAAGCTCTTATGAGTTAAATATGTTTTTATGCAGATTAGAGCGAGATAATACACCACTAAAAATTGAGCTAAGATTGATACGCCTAAATTTAGTAATGTAATTTCTAAAAATTAGCATCAAAAGAGCATTGTATGAGACATTAGCATCGCTTTTATAATTGTGAACTAATTAGCTCAATTGTAAGTTAAAATCAGGCTCAAGATTGAAACTAACTTGAAAATGCCTGATACTAAAATTGCCATTATTGGATGCGGTTTTGTAGCTGATTACTACTTAAAAACCTTGCAAAGCTATTCAGAATTAAAAATAGCGGGAGTATATGATTGGAAGAAAACAAGAGCGGAAAATTTTGCTCAATACCATCGCGTTCCCATTTATACCTCACTAGAAGAATTACTTGAAGACCAAGATGTAACGCTGGTTGTCAATTTGACAAACCCCAAAAGTCACTATGAAATAACTCTTGCTTGTCTAAAGGCGAATAAGCACGTTTACTCAGAAAAACCTTTAGCAATGGAAATGGAGCAAGCAGAAAAATTAGTTGATTTCGCCGAGCAACAAGGACTATATTTAGCCTCAGCCCCGTGCAATCTTTTAAGCCAAGCCGCACAAACAATGTGGAAGGCACTACGAGAAGAAGTAGTAGGGAAAGTTTACTTGGTTTATGCTGAAATGGATGATGGATTGATTCATAAGATGCCCTACAAATCTTGGGTTAGTGAGTCGGGTATTCCTTGGCCATACATAGACGAATTTGAAGTAGGCTGCACCCTAGAACACGCTGGTTACTATCTTTCTTGGTTGCCTGCCTTTTTTGGCAGAGCCGAAAGCGTTACCGCCTTTGGTTCTACTCAAATTAAAGATAAGGAAACAGATATAGCTTTAGAGATAGACTCCCCTGATTTCTCTGTAGCCTGCATCAAATTTGCTTCAGGAGTAGTGGCTAGGTTGACCTGTAGTATTATTGCCCCTCACGACCATAGTTTGCGAATTTTTGGCGAGGACGGAATAATCAGCATTCAAGATTGCTGGTTTTATAATTCTCCTGTGCATATCAGACGAATGTTTAATCTGCGACGCAAAAGATTTATAAGTCCTATTAAGCAGAAATACAAGCTTAAAAATCAACAATTCAAAAAATTCAACTATCGCGCTGCTTTTCAAATGGATTTCGCTAGAGGCATCGTCGAAATGGTCGATGCAGCTAGAGAGAATCGTCCCTGTCGCCTTTCGGCTCGATATTCTCTTCATGTTAATGAGTTAACTTTGGCAATACATAATGCTAGACAAACCAATGGCACTTATCAAATCAAGTCTTCTTTTGAACCGATTGAACCTATGTCCTGGGCTAAATAAACCAGCATTTTTTCAAGAAACCGTTTTTTCAAGAAAGCAATTTAAATCTGAGTAATGTCATCACAATTTATACGCTGGGGAATATTAGGTACAGGTTTTATAGCAGGAGAATTTGCCAAAGGATTAGAATCTGTCCCAAATGCACAATTATTGGGTGTAGCTTCGAGAAAAGAGAAAAAAGCTCAAGCTTTTGCGCAAATATTTGCTCTACCACGAGCTTATAAAAGCTATGAACAATTAGTCAATGACCCCGATCTTGATGTTGTTTATGTTGCTACCCCAAATCATACCCACAAAGATTTGTGTATTTTAGCTTTAAAAGCTGGCAAGCCCGTTCTTTGTGAAAAGCCCTTTGCTCTTAATGCCCAAGAGACACAAGAGATAATTCAAGTGGCGCGCAGCCAAAAGCTGTTCTGCATGGAAGCAATGTGGATGCGTTTTATGCCTCTGATCCAAACAGTAAAAAGAAAAATTGAGTCAGGGGAAATAGGCGATCTTAAGCTGCTAAGTGCTGATTTTGGCTATCCTTTTGCCTACGATTCTGACAGTCGCTTTTTTAAGCCAGAAGTTGGGGGTGGAGCATTATTAGATCGCGGTGTTTATGGACTGTCTTTAGCTTATTATCTTTTTGGAGAGCCTTCACAAATAGTTGCTCAGGGGGCGATCGCTCCTTCTGGTGTAGATGAACAGTCTACAATTTTATTAAATTATCCTCAAGGGAAACTAGCTACCTTATCTCAATCCCTTTGTACCTATAGTTCTAATCAAGCGGTAATTATGGGTACAAAGGGCAAGATTGTTATTCATGAACTCTTTATTAAACCTGAAAAAATATCTGTCAGCAAGTTTTCTCAATTGACTCAATCTTATCCTTCTCCTTTGACACCTCTCAGTTTTAAACAGAGGTTGGTTGCTGCTGCCAAACAAAACAGACTAATTAAGCGCGGGTATATGTTTATTTCCAGCCTGCTTGTGTCTGACCAAACAACAGTCGAACCTATGACAGGGAATGGTTATAACTATGAAGCATTAGAAGTCATGAACTGTCTTCAAAATGGGCAATTAGAAAGTGAAGTTATGCCTTTAAATGAAACTCTCAAAATTATGGAAGCAGTCGATCGCATTCGTAGCCAGTGGCAATGATCGAAGAAATTTGAGTACTGGCTGAATTAATCAAGAAATTACAGATGTTTAAAAAGCTAAAAGCTAATAGCTGATAGCTTAAAACCAGTAAATCAAAACAAAGCTAATTCACAGTAAGCGTAATTTAGCCAGATCAATTGAGATAATATTCGCCTCTAGGAAATAAATCTGTATTTACCTTCTTGGGTATACCTTTTGATGTCTGAGAATACATTTGTACTTGGGCTGTTTTGACATCTTGACGAACTTTTGCCACATCAAGACCTACTTTTTCTGAGAGAAAATTAATGACTGGCGGTAAATCTAGCTTGCTAAGTAGCTTCTGTCGGTCAAATTCAACAGGGCGATCGCTACCAATCAAAATCCAAAGATTTTTGCTTTTGCCAAGACCAACATTGGTAACGTGAGGAAATACACTAAGCATAGTTTTCTGTGTACCCGAACCAACGTTCCACTCCACGAAAAAACCGCCTGGCTTGAGTTTTGCCCGTACTTCTCGAAAAAATTCTTGGGAATAAAGCATTCCCGCACGCGATCGCCAGGGCTGAATCGCGTCGGCTTCAATAATGTCAAACTTTTGGTCTGAGAGGGCTAATTCTCTACGTCCATCACCAACAACAATTTGGTAACGAGGATCGGCAAATAAGTTTTTTAGAGGTTTGCCTACAGGGGTTTGAGCATATTTTTTGAGTACGGTTAACTCTGCACCCAAAAGTTCAACAACTTTAATTTGCTTAGTCAGAGGATTGGCACCGATGCTATGAGGTGTTCCTCCCGAACCCAGTCCAATAATCATGACGTTGGTGGGATGGGGATGAAGCAAAGCAGGAATGCTTCCTAAAAGCCCATGAATGTGCAGATAGGGAAAATTAGCCTGCACCTGTCCACTGGCAAATAGTCGTCCTTTTTTGTTTGCTTGGGTGATGGCAGCGACGCTGGTAGAATCTTCTGCCACAATAAAATAAGCATCTTTGTTGATTCCTTGTAAGGCTGCCCAAAACTGGCTGTTTTGAGGGAAAGTAATAATTACCGCCAGAGCAATAACTGCCAAAATAGTGGTTAATTTAGCTTGAATCCAGCGAGGACGAATTGCCACAAGAAAACCTAACCCCAGACAGCAAAGCAATTTAATCGATCCTGAAGTTCCTAATAAATTTAATAAAACCAAACCCGTTAATAGACTTCCCGTGACGTTACCAAGAATATTGGCAACCAAAATTGAACCAACTCGTTTGCCGATAGACTGTTCTTGACTTTGAACTGCCTTTTGTACCAAAGGAAAATAAAAGCCCAGCAGCAAATTAGGCACTATCATCATCACCGAAGGTACAATTAAATATTTGAAAACTAAAGGAAAATCAATACGATCGAGGTTGATATAGCCACCATCTGAGCGTAAATTAGGATAAGTTTGCCAAACAAGAGCGGTCGCCCAAATAGCGATCGCCGAGTAAATCGCTACCGTTCCTTGAATTAATAAAAACGCTTTTTTGGGGCGACGAATATGCTGGATTGTTTTTGACCCCAGCATACTTCCCAAACCATTACTAACTAGTATAAAAGCTAATAAATGACCGTAAGTATAGGCATTTGACTGTAAGGCAATATCTAAAACCCGAAACCAAATAATTTCCCAAGAGATCGCCGTAAAACCTGAAAGAAAAACCAGTAAATACCATTCTCGGATAGATTCTTGCTGCTTTTGTTGAGAAGTAGAAACCGCCGTATCTTTTTGCCGACTAAGATTTGTATTTTTAAATTGTCGAGCAATAATTAGGGCAGTCAAACAAACTAAACTACTAAATATCGCCCCTAAATACACCGTTTTTTCATAGCCAAAAGTTCCAACTAGATACCAGCCAGAAACTAAAGTACCTAATCCCGAACCCAAAGTATTTACGCCGTATAGCCAACCAATCCGAGAAGCTGCCTTTTCTACACCACTATTGATTGCTTTAGATAACAAAGGCAGAGATAAACCCATTAAGGTAGTGGGTATCAAAAGGCTTACAAACACGATCGCTAGCATCAATAGACCAGATTGAGCTAAATATTGCAACCTGAGAAATAGCAGGTCATAAAATAAGAAACGGCTTAAAACAGCAAAAATAGCAATGCCCAAATTACACAAGCCATAAACTTGAACACACTGTCGATTATTAAGGCGATCGCAATTATAACTACTGATTAGATTTCCCAATCCTAATCCGAGTAAATATGAAGCAATTACCACCGTCACTGAGCGAACATCCGAACCAGAAAATAATCCCAACATCCGCTGCCAAGTCACCTGATAAAGCAGTGCCGTAAAGCCCGAAATAAAAAATAGGCTAAACACTACGGTAATTGCCCAGGAATGCTCTATCCCTTTGACAGTATTAGTGTTCTTTGTCTTCTTTCTAATCTTTTTTTCTGGCAATTCCATTAATTAATTCAAATTACAAAATTCAATATAAATTCAAAATGACTCAGTTATCGATAACTGAAGTAACTTGTTTTTTGCCATCGCTGGTGACGACGATGTTGTTGTTGCTCAAAGTACCTACTGCTTTTTCTCCCGCTAATCTGGCTTTTGGATCTGTTTGCTCGTAAATCACATTATCGGTCGCGGTAATTTCTTCTGTATCTATTTTCCAGGTTAATTGACGAGCATACAATTCTGATTGCTTTTGCTGATTAATTCCCCGCACTCCATCCTGTAATTTAGCTATCTGCTGCTGAAGGTCAATTTCGCCCGTGTTACCTGTAAGGCTAATTTGGCGATCGCGGTTTAAAATCTCAATTGGTTTATCCGTTTTGCCGACACGCTTTTGATAATCCCAGGTTAAAAAATTGGTAGCAGCCTGTAATTTTGGCTGAAGCGATATAAATTCAATATTGTTGTATAAAGTAGCAATGTTTTGAGTTAAATTAACTTCAGCGCGATCGCTCACTAATTTATCGGTAACGGTTTCACCTTGGTCGAAACCTACTATTTCGACCGCGCCAGGACTTTTGAGCTGGTTTTGAGCAATATTCCAGGTCAGGCGATCGCTGGTTAACTGCAAGGCAGGTTTATTCGTCGTAGCGACAACATTACCCTGTATTTCTAAGCTTTCACGGTCAGTAAAATACTTGCCTGATTTAGCAGTAACTTCTAAATTAGAATCGATACCTTTTAAACTGTCTTCGATCAATAACACATTTTCTTGAGGTCGCCATTCTACAATATTACTTTCAATGGTGCTTTGGTTGCGGGGATCGCTGGCAATTACATCTTCTTTTAAAACTATGACGTTGCCATGATCTTGAACTTCTCCACTCTTGGCACTAATTTGCAAGATTATTTTGCCATCTTGTAATAAATTGCCTACAACCTGACTTAAGTTAGCGATCTCTTTGTCTTCACTGTAGGTAATAGTATCAGCCCTAATTTTCCAGACTGTATTTTCTTGCTTATTAGACTGCTCTAAAATGGCGTTGTTTAAAACTAACTGAGTATCTAATCTAGTCTTCTCTGTACTTTCAGGTTCAGGTTTAGATTTGAGATTAGGAGGCGATGTTTGACAGCCTACCAGAATAACCAGTAATAATACCAACAATGAACTGTAGGAGAAAAGCAATGCCTTTCTCCTCAGAGATTTTCTATTCATCCAAGATGCCAAATCCAGAAAAACTGCGATAGGGATCGCCATGTTTGGTATTTTTTTGAATATCTTCTTTTATTTGATCCAAATCAATATAGCGATCGGCTACATTAATTAAGCTATCGCTAGTCATCGATCGCAAGCTGACAACTTCTACTCTTGCACCACGATAACTAACTGCATCTACTGCATAAGCAAGATCCCCGTCGCCACTGACCAATACGGCGGTGTCATAGGCAGATACCAAAGCCATCATATCAACGGCAATTTCTACGTCTAGATTAGCTTTTTTGGAGCCATCTGGTAGCTGTACTAAGTCTTTGGCAATGACGCGATAACCATTACGGCGCATCCACAATAAAAAGCCCTGTTGTTTTTCGTTAGTGCGATCTACTCCCGTGTAGAAAAACGATCTGAGTAATCTTGAACCTCCCGTAAGACGGTACAAGAGTTTACTGTAATCAATTTCAATACCTAGCTGTAGTGCAGCGTAAAACAAATTTGAACCATCAATAAAAATTCCCACCCGTCCTCTATTTTCTAAAATCTGTTCAGATGTAAAGATAGGGTCACTTCCGAAGTTGTCCAACATTTTATTAAGCCTCGTTTTTTATACAAAAAAGTTTTTCTATTTGGGTGGATTAACCCTATAATTACTGACCGTATAAAACAGCCAAACCGAGTATTCTAGTTTTATAAGTTGAGATCGAGCTTTTAAATTTTTGACCGCCTTGTGCGGTCTACAGTTGAGCGTTAAAGTAAATAATCAATTTTCTATCTATAGTATTTGTTAATCTAGATAGGCTTAAATATCAACGATAGTGTCACGGTTGCTTGTTGTTTATGTAAGTAACCTTATACCAGTAAAAAAATACTGTGCTAAATTACTCGTCTTAATTTAATCTTTCGACGGTAATTCTAATTTAGAAAAGACTGGGCTAGCCTTATCTAGTTTTTTATTAATAGACAGTTTGCCCCACTTTGAATGAACCAGAAAATCTTCCTTAGTCTGTACTCGATCGCTACTGTTAAAATCCCAGTCAAACCCTAACTGTTGATAAATTTTAGTGCTGATGTCGGGGATCACAGGAGATAATAAGTAAGCGGACAAACGTACAGACTCTAAGACGGCAGATAAAATATGTTCTACCTCAGATTGCTTTTGCTGCTTAAATAAACTCCAAGGCGCACTCTCATCAATATATTTATTGCAAGAGCGCACCAAAGTTAATATTTCTTCGCAAGCCTGACTAAATTGCAGATTTTCGTAAGCTAAAGCCACGCGATCGCCTAAATTCACGCCAATACTAAAAAGTGGATGGTTTGAACCATAGTCATCGCTGTTTAACTGCGGAACTTTACTTTGGCAATATTTGGTTAACATCCCCAGAGTTCGGTTTAGCGAGTTGCCCAAGACATTAGCTAAATCATTATTAAGCACTTCAATAAAACGAGTTTCATTAAAATCGCCGTCTTTACCTAACTCAATTTCTTTGAGAAAGTAATAGCGTACAGCGTCTGCACCATACTTATTTACTAACTCAAAGGGATCGACGGTATTGCCCAAAGTTTTTCCCATTTTGAGTCCATCTTTGGTCAAAAAACCATGACCAAACACTTTATTTGGTATAGGCAAACCAGCAGAAGCTAACATAGCAGGCCAGTAAACCGCATGAAAACGCAATATATCTTTACCAATTAAATGTAAATTAATCGGCCACCATTGAGACAAGGCATTATCTAAAGTTGGTTCTCGATCGCTTTCAAGCAGAGCGGTAATATAGCCTAAAAGAGCATCAAACCAAACATAGATAGTGTGCTTTTCATCTACAGGAACAGGAAAACCCCAGTCTAAATTAACGCGAGAAATAGAGAAATCTTTTAAACCTTGTTTGACAAAGTTGATAACTTCATTACGCCGAGTAGCTGGTTGGATAAAGTCTGGTTGAGACTCGTATAGTTTTTCTAAATACTTCTGATAGTTAGAAAGACGAAAGAAATAATTTTCTTCATCTCGCCATTCTGCTTGTTTATTGGTATGAATAGCGCAATGATGATCGTCGATTAATTCTCGTTCTTCCTTGAACTCTTCACACGAGACGCAGTACCAACCCTGTTGGCGATCGAGGTAAATATCACCCTGTTGCCAGACACGCTCAAAAAACTCATTGACAATTGCTTGATGATTAGGCGCAGTAGTACGACTAAAACGATCGTATTTGATGTTTAATTGTGACCACAAAGATTTAAAGCTTTCAACATTGCGATCGCAAAAAACTTGAGGATCTAAGTTTTGTTCAACAGCAGTACGCTGAATCTTTTGTCCGTGTTCATCTGTTCCAGTAATAAATAAAACAGATTTTCCCTGCAAACGCTGAAATCTAGCAGCAGCATCAGCCACCATAGTAGTGTAGGCACTACCAATATGCGGTACACCGTTAACGTAATAAAGGGGAGTAGTTAAAGCAAATTGATGATCTGTATTATTCATTTAAAAAAGAGCGATCGTTTTGCCCAAACCAAAAGGATATATGTTTAATAGCCCTTAAGGTTTAAAAGCAATATAGCCAAAATTGATGTTCAATACGCCTTAATCTAACTTTTAAACTTCTCTAAAACAATTATTTTAATAGATTGAAGGACTTTAGTTTGGTTTAAATAAATTATAAGAACTATACATAAATAGTATCAATTGCAAAATGTTGGTTAACTTGGGGTTGAAGAAAATACTTAATAATTTTTCGACTTCGTTAGCAAAGTGATTAAAAAACTGTATTAACCTTCAATTAATCATTGCAGCTTCAATATAATTTCTATAAATCGAGAAAACACAAAACCTTTGTTAATTGTTGAATAGTGCTTCATACTATAGATAAGCCTAAACTGGCAACAACATCAAGGTATTGTTTATTTTGTTTCAGATCAGCCAATAATCTCGTTAAATGCCATCTATTCCACCTCGTTTAATCGCTCAGTCTTTGATATCGGCAGTTAATCTAAATTTGACTCTATCTTATGGCGATCGCATTCCCCAAGATATTCCGACTATTGTTATCAGCAACCACCGTAGTTTTTTAGATGCGCCAATTCTGATTAAAACAATTCCTTATTCTTTAAGAATTGCCTGTCATCATTACATGGGAGAAATTCCAGTAGTCAAAGAAATTGTTGATTCTTTAGGCTGCTTTCCCTTGGCTGAGGCTAATCAAAGACAAAAGCAGTTTTTTGCCCAAGCAAGCAATCTTCTTGCTTCTAGACAGTGGGTTGGTTTATTTCCTGAAGGTACTAAACCAATGATCGAGCCTACCGCACCCTATGAAATGGGCGAATTTCAGCGTGGTTTTGCTCATCTAGCCTGGAGAGTTCCTGTTAATAATTTAGCTGTTTTACCAGTGGCGATCGCTTCTTTATCAGAAACAAATTATCCCAGTATTCCTATTAGTTGGCTTAAACAATTCGATCGCCAAGAACCATTTTTTGAACACCAGGGGTTACATCCAATGTTGGTTTACCACCGCGTTAAAGTATTGATCGGTCGTCCTTACTTGATAAATACGGCACAAAAACAGGAGTATAAGGGTAAACAGGCAAAAATACTCGCTACAGACTTAACTAACTATTGCCAGAATCAGATCACAGAGTTATTACAAGAAGGGACTTATAAAGGGTGAGTAAGAAGTAAGGAGTAAGAAGTAAACCCTTCATTATTTGCTGTGAACACAATATAAAGAAAAGTGTAAATAAATTTATCTTTGAAGAGGAATATAAAACAATAGTACAATAGTGTATATGAAGTAATTTTAAGTTTTAAGTTTTTCGATTTACATATTTATTTTATTTATTATTTATGAGTTTTGAATATAGCGTAGATTTTATAGAGGCAAGAAAAGTTAACCGAGATGCTCCTTTGTTTGTTTACTTGCCTGGAATGGACGGTACAGGTAAGCTATTTCAGAATCAGGCGGATAAATTAGCGGCTCGTTTTGATTTGCGTTGTCTGAAGATTCGGAGCGATAACTACAGTAACTGGCAAGATTTAGCTAGGGATACGGTAAAGCTGATTAGATCTGAATTAGACTGTAAGACAAATAAAGAAGTATATCTGTGTGGTGAATCTTTTGGTGGTTGTTTAGCACTAAAAACAGCTTTGGCTGCACCATCATTGATTAAAAAACTAGTTTTAGTCAACCCCGCTTCCTCTTCTAACCAGCTACCTATTTTAGGTTTAGGCGCGGATATTGCTCCTTGGCTACCTACCTGGATACATCGCTACTCGGCTGCGGGACTATTACCTTTTTTAGCGCAACTAAATCGAATTAATGAATGCGATCGCCTTAGCTTAGTAGAAAGTATGAAATCTTTGCCACCCCAGGTAATTAGCTGGCGTTTATCTCTGCTTAGAGATTTTAAAATCGCTGATGAGGAGTTAGGTAGTTTAAAAATTCCTAGCCTGATTCTTGCTGGTGCAGCCGATGGCTTGTTGCCTTCGGTGGCAGAAGCTAAAAAACTAGTTAACATGATGCCCAAAGCAAAAATGGCAATATTACCTCAAAGTGGTCATGCGTGCCTTCTGGAAACCGAGATCGATCTTTATCAGATATTAATTGAGCAAAATTTTATTTCAGCTAAAGCACTTCCTTCGCTGGAATTATCTTTAAGTTAATGTTTTCTTGATTAAACCTTGCTTTGTTTGTCCAGATATACAAGCCATGAATAACTTTAAACCTGCTTAAAAACATCTCTGCTTTCAATCAAATTGACGATAGTAATAGAATCGTCTCTGTTTTAGAATGAGCGTCAAACTCAAGTACTTTCTTCTAATAATTAATATGCACTCGCCGTTGGACGAACAATCACTTCATTAACATCCACATCATCTGACTGAGACACGGCATATAAGACAGCACAGGCGATCGCGTCTGGAGTTAGTGCAGTTTTGCGTAACTCTTGCAAAAAGCCTTTGGCTGAATCGTCCGTAATTTCAGAGCCGAGTTCGGTTTCAACCACTCCAGGAGATATAGTAGTCACGCGAATATTTTTTGACTCCTGACGTAGACCCTCAGAAATTGCCCAAACGGCATACTTGGTTGCACAATAGACCGCAGCGGTGGGTGATACTAAATGTGCGCCAATTGAGGCGGTATTAATAAAGTGTCCGCCACCTTGCGCCTCCATAATTGGCAAACCCGCTGCAATCCCGTTCAATACGCCGTTGATGTTCACGTTGACTGTGTTGTCCCATTCTTCGACTTTCAAGGCATTCATCGGCGACAAAGGCATTACCCCTGCATTGTTAAAGATGACATCGACGCGACCAAACTTGTCTTTGGCAAAGTGAACGAACGCTGTTACATCTTGGCGATTGGTGACATCTACTGCTTTAAATTCCGCTATACCGCCTTGACTACCGATCGCCTCAACAATCTTGGCTAGCTTTTCGGTGCGCCGCGCGCCCAGAATTACCTTGGCACCATTTTGGGCGAGCAGTTTGGCGGTAGCTTCGCCAATACCACTGCTAGCTCCTGTGATAGCAATCACTTTGTTTTCTACGTTTAACATAGTAATTTTCCTTATTGTTTTAATTGATTTGAATTAAATAGACTGACCGCCAAAAATTTCAGTTCTTTGGGCATTTACCCAGAGGTTGTCTTCAGAAAGTAAAAAGGCGATGCAGGGCGTTGGGCGGGTCAGATGCGACCAAAGGACTTGTCCGCATCTCGACTTGCCAGACAAAGCGTTGCGGGTCTGCGACCCGTTAAAGCTATTGTCGAGGGTGAAGCGACACAGCACCCTTTGGGTGCAAAGTCCCTTTCAGGGACGCTGGCGCATCCGCGCCGTTTAAGAAGCGATCGCATATATTTGAGATTATTCGAGTGTGATGACCACTTTCTTTGCCGACACACCTTGCTTCTGAACTTCCAGACCCTTTTGAAGAGACTCAAGACCAGTCCCGACGACCCAAGGCTCAGGCGCGAGAACATAGACACCGTCGCTGAGAGCGTTGCCAAGGAAATCTACATAGACCGCTCGACTGACCTCGTTGTCCTTGAGCGTATCGCCAAAAATTTGCTTGGCATCGACGTTAGCAGGTTTGCTTTCGGGTAGTGGCGAAGTCATAGAGACAAATTTTCGTCCCGAACAGCGGTCAACGACGGCAAAGCATTTTTCCAAATCTCCAACAGTATGAAGTGCGCCAGCTATCGTTTTACCTTTCAATACTTGAACCAGTTCTTCGACAATATTCTCGCTATTGTAGTCGCATACATGGCTAGCCCCCAATCGCTTGAGCAAATCAAAATTCTTCGGCGAGGCGGTGCTAATAACTTCGTACCCGGCTGCCACGGCAAGCTGAATACCATTGCAACCAACGCTCGAAGATCCTCCCCAAATGAGCAGTGCCTTGCCTGTTGGTTTGGGCGGCACCGAAGGATATTGAAGTGCCAACTGGTCTTTCTCGAACAGACCGCATGATGCAGTCCCAAGACCCAGTGGCAGAACAGCAGCGTTGGCGTAGTCAATGGGGTCTGGGATATGCGCTGCCATATTTTCAGCAATAACTGTGTATTGTTGAAAGGCGCTCCTGGCAGGCTCGTTTCTCAACCCGCCAGTTGCTTGAGCGAGTACGCGATCGCCCGGTTTGAAGCGGGATACGCCCTTGCCGATCTCTACGACTTCACCCGCCACGTCGCTGCCAAGAATGAGCGAATATTTAAGCCAGTCGAACATAGCCTGGTCTTGGATAATCCAATCGACGGGATTGACGGCGATCGCGAGATTCCTGACAACAATCTCATGCTCGCCTGGTGAAGTGTATGGGGCTGGTTTAATCTCTAGTGCAACGCCTGGTTCTGGCTGCCAGGCTGCGGTATTTGAAGGATTTGGCATTTTAATGACCTCTTATTTTTTAGTGACAGTGACCTTATAAATTTATTTCTTGTTCTGTTTAGCTAAGGCTGAGATCTAAAGGAACGTACCGCCAGAAATTTCAATTCTCTGGGCATTTACCCAGCGGTTATCTTCAGAAAGTAAAGAGGCGATCGCACCACCGATATCATCGGGAACACCGACGCGACCCAAGGCTGTTTGTGAAGCAATAAAGTCGTTAATTTCTGAATTGTCACGCACTGCGCCTCCACCGAAATCTGTTTCAATTGCCCCTGGAGCAACTACATTGACGGTAATCTGTCTTTCTCCCAGTTCCTTTGCCATGTAACGGGTTAATACCTCTATTCCTCCCTTCATGGTTGCGTATGCAGAATATCCTGGTAGTGTAAATCGAGCTAGCCCTGATGAAATATTAATGATGCGTCCGCCATTTTTTATCACAGTCAGAAGTTTCTGCGTTAGGAAGAAAACGCCCTTAAGCTGGATATTCATCAAGCGATCAAAGTCTGCTTCGGTTGTTTCTGCAAAGGGTTTGTTAATTCCAATTCCCGCATTATTAATCAGAAAATCAAACTGTTCTGTCTGCCATGTTTCCTGAAGCGATCGCTTGATTTGTGCTGCAAACCCATCAAAGGTTTTTGTGTCAGACGTATCTAGCTGTAGCGCGATCGCCTGTCCGCCATTTGCTTCAATTGCAGAGACAACGTTATTAGCTTCTGCTTCGTTGCTGTGATAGGTCACGATGACATCAATCCCTTTTTTCGCCAGTGCCAAAGCCGTATTTTTGCCTAGTCCTCTGCTCGCTCCCGTTACCAGCGCGATTTTTCTTTTGTTCTCAGTCATTGCTTTATCCTGCCATATTTTTTCTGGACAGTTTCATCATAGGCTTGAATAATAGCTTCCTGAATGCCTAATCCTCTCGTACAATTGCCTAATTCTCTCAAATACAAGATTAACGAGAGTAGGTTTTTTTATAATAAGCTGGTAAACATAGCCAAACTCGTTAGGAATTAAACATGACCATTGAAGCACTGGAGCATGAGACGACTATCAGCAAGTGTAAAGAGATAGCGCAATTAATTTCAAGGCGTACCGATGGCAAAGGTCATGGCATCCATGGAACAGCGATCGCACCTTTAGAATTTACGCGAGAGTCTGATACTTTGACCTCTATGCACAATGTTAGCGAGCCGATTCTCGCCATTGTGGTTCAAGGAAAAAAAGAAGCATTGCTAGGGGAAGAAACCCATCGTTATGGAGTTGCTCAGTATTTAGTTATCTCAGTCGATTTACCCCTTAGTGGATTTGTTACAGAAGCAACACCAGATCGCCCTTATTTGGGACTTAAGCTAGATTTAGATCCCGTTCAGCTTTGTGACATTATTTCTCAGACTCCAACTGCAAACAAAAAAGAATCTGTTAAAGGCTGGTTTGTTAGCGATGCTACCTTACCCTTGATTGACTGTGCGCTCAAGCTGGTAAGGCTTTTGGATACACCCCAAGACATTCCTTTTTTAGCACCGTTAATTATACGTGAAATTTATTACCGCCTTTTAGTCAGCGAACAAAGCGAAGCGGTTCGTCAAATCGCTACATCTGGCAGCAATATGCAGAATATTGCTAGGGCGATTAAAATAATCAAAACTAACTTCGCTAAACCAATGCGGATTGAAGATTTAGCCGAACAGGTTAATTTGTCCTCTTCTTCACTCCATCGCCATTTTAAAGCAGTCACATCCATGAGTCCGCTGCAATATCAAAAACAAATAAGACTATTAAACGCCCGTCACCTAATGCTGGCAGAAAATGCGGATGCAGCCAGTACTGCTTATCAGGTGGGTTATGAAAGCCCCTCACAGTTTAGCCGCGAGTATTCCCGTATGTTTGGTGCGCCGCCAATTCAAGATATTGAACGTTTGCGGATCGCCCAAATCTAACCTGGGTTCGTAATGCTGTTGCAGATTAAAATTCGACGATCGCAGGGGCATGATCGCTAGGTTTGGCTAGCTTTCTGGGTTCAGCATCAATCCAAGATTTAGTTGCCTGTTGATATAGCTTTGGGGTTAGATAATGATGATCGATACGCCAACCTCGATTGCGATTAAAGCCAGCAGCGCGGTAATCCCACCAGCTATAATGACCTTCATCTAAGGTAAATTTACGAAAGGCATCTTGAAAGCCAAGTTGTAATACTTGCTTTAAGGCTTCTCGCTCAACAGGAGAAGACATAATATGTTCTTCTCTACCCTTGGAAGTATAAATATCTTTATCTTCTAGGGCAATATTAAAATCGCCACAGACACATATTTCTTGTTCTTGAATCTGTAGTGTTTGCAGGTATTTCTGCAAAATCTTGAGCCAGTTTAGTTTATATTCATATTTTTCACTAGCGATCGCCGAACCGTTAGGCACATAGAGATTGACAATTCGTATATTATCTACCACACCAGTAATCACCCGCTTTTGCAGATCGAAATCCTGCGCCTCATCTCCCACAATCGGACTAAAGCCACAACTAATTTCACTTAGAGGCTGAAGACTAAAAATAGCTACGCCATTATAAGATTTTTGACCTGAGATGTAGGTGTTGTAGCCCAAATCTACAAAAGGCGATCGCGGAAACTCATGATCCTGCACCTTGGTTTCTTGCAGACAAAGAACGTCTACTCGATGTTGCTGTAACCAATCAACAACGATCTGCTGGCGAGTCCGAATTGAGTTAACGTTCCAAGTAGCTACTCTCAATGATTAAATCCTAATTATTAATTATCAGATATTAATTATCCAATGAAATCTGACCCGTTAACTCTTAATGTTTTTGTTTACGGTACACTCAAGCCAGGAGAAGTCAATTTTTCTTACTATTGCGGTAGAAAAGTTCAACAACAAATTTCTGCCTATACCTGGGGAAATTTATATACTTTGCCCGTTGGTTATCCCGCTATGACTGAAGGAAAAAATAAAGTTAGGGGAATTTTACTTTCTTTTATTGACCTTAATGTTTTAAATAGCTTGGACAGGTTAGAAGGTTATCAACCAGGGCGAGATTCAAGTCTCAATGAATACGATCGCCAGTTGGTTAATATTTATAGCTTAGATGATCGATTTTTAGGCAAAGCTTATGCTTATTTTATGACTGTAAATAGAGTCAAACACCACAGAGGAACTATCATAATATCAGGCTGGTGGACTGGCGACGCTGTGCTTGATTAGAATATTTAATGCTCGATGCTCAATGCTCAATGCTTAATGTTTAATGTTCAATTTGCTCAACAAATAGCTAATCAAAAGCTAAACTGGAAAATGCCATCAACAGTCTCGGTTTATGTCCAATCTGAAAGAATCGTCTAAACCCAACACCGACATTAGTGATTACGAATGGGAAATTACTCCCCGTCCAGTTAAAGAAGTTATCGATCAATTACAACAACTTACTCAACAAAAGCAGCAAAATTTAGAGAGCCTACAAAAAGAAAACAAGTGGTTACGAGATCAGCTAGACATTAGATTAGATAAGCCAAATCGAGCTTATGTTCCTCCTGTGCCTGAGATGCTCCTGTGGGCAGGAGTTGGTCTGATTTTGACTATTGGTGGAACTTTTATTCCTGCCTATACCATTGCTGCCCCTTGGTCTTGGTTTGGTGATACCTTTGGAGTTCATACTTTAGGAGTAAGCTATCAAATTGGAGCAGCATTATTTATTGCCTGTGTGGGTGGAAAAAATGCTGCTTTAATCTCTCAAACTGCATATGTGCTGTTGGGAATTAGTGGACTACCTATATTTGACCAAGGCGGTGGATTGAGTTATTTACAGCAGCCTAATTTTGGCTATCTTCTGGGATTTATACTTGGTGCTTGGCTTTGTGGCTGGCTAGCATTTCAAACTTTGGTGCGATTCTCTGCTTTGATTGCCAGTTGTTTTACAGGATTAGTGGTCATTCATTTAGTCGGTCTGATTTATTTAACAATAATTTATTATTTAAGGGGTTTAGGCGAAGGCATCTCTTTGTCTCAAGCGATCGCCATTTATACAATTCATCCTCTACCAGGACAATTAGCCGTTGTGTGTGCAGTTAGTCTGATGGCTTTTATAATGCGTAAAATTATGTTTACTTAACTTAATAAACCTGAGTTCAGGATAAGGCGAAACCCTTTAAGGAGTCTCACCGTTAATTCACATCAGGCGTGCATTTAAAGATGCCAAGACTGAGCTACGTTTTTTCGTCTTTGGAAGTTGACTGCAATCAAAGAATCGTGGTTTAAAGAAAGTTCTGAACCTTCTGAATGAACTTTTTCTACCATCTGATGAACAATTTCATTTACTTGAAACTGATGTTCGGACAGATAGATTTGCTTTAATTTATCGTACTCTTCAGTAGTAGTAGCATATAAAGAACAGACAGATTTATGGTTGAGTACTAAAGCACAAACATCAGATAAGTTAATTTGTTGTGCCACTCCAGAAAATTTCTGCTGTATATGATTAAAGGCTTCTTCTATCACTTGAAACTCTGTTACATTAGCCAGATCGATGTTGGCTAAAATTTCTAAAAAGTTCTGATTATCTACCGCAATTTGGCTGATTTGGTTGTCTTTAGCTTCTGTCAAGTCTAAATGTAAATTTTGAGACAATCTAGTTCTAATTATTTTATCTATAGCCCAAGGTATTAGTTTTTCTCTAATTTTAAAGCCTGAAATTCCAAATTGATTTTGAAATTCTAGCACTTGGTTGTTGTAACCTCTTGGAGAAGTAGCATATAGATTGGGGATATCTTGACGATTTAAAATTAAAGCAGCAACGCTGGCAGCTTTGATGTGTACTTTGTGTTCTTGGTAGTGAGTATCAATAAAGCTAACTACTTCCTGAAGAACTTTGATTTCGGTTACGTTAGTTAATCTTATATCGACCAAAACATTTATTAAATCAATTTTGCCACTTTGAGTTTCTTGTATAAAATTACTCATAAAATTTGCTTTTTTTACGGGGTTGTGTTCACCCCGATTTTAGCCTTGGGAATTGGGAACGGCTAGTCAGAGATCACCCCGCCACGCACGACAACAGCATTACTGATGAGCATATTATCAATATCAACAGCTTAAAAAAAATAATTTTAGCTTTTTATAATCCCGAAGGTTTAACCTGATAGGGAATTTCTTCCACGGGCAAATGCTCTCCATCTAAATCGTTATAGGTTAATTGAAGCCTACGTTCTCCCGCATACTCAATCAGTTTGCCACTGTATAGCTCGGCTTTTGTTCCCAAACTTTGTATTCGTACTTTGCCACCAAATACCGTTGCTCTGGCTAAATAAATTACCAGATCATCCCTTGATGGACGATTTACCGTAGTGCTAGCGGTGAGATGAGCTAATCCTCGTTCATCTATTTCCTGAGTCATTGCCATGGCGGTGTTGCGAATACCACGAATAGCTACAATTGCCGAAGCTACTGCCATAGTGATATCTATTCCACTCTCAGTAACAATCTTTTGGTTAGAAAGATACTGAAAGTTTTTTTCGCCTAAATCATCCCTTATACGACGGTGAATCATATTGTGGGGATGATAGTTTGATAACGCGCCAACAATTGCACCACAGGCATTACGAGGTTCTCGCCAAGGAGATTCACGGGTTTTACCGTAGATGCGCTTTTCTCCTTCTTCCAAACGCCCTACATGAGTTTTTAGATCTACTGCCACTAATACCATTGACTGGGAATTTCCCTCATATAGTCTTCGGCGTAATGGTTCGTCCATTTGATGTGCCACGGTAACGTGAGCAAGAGTTGCCCCATTATCTGTCCCTCCGCCTGCGGGAAAAAATGCTTCTAGCTTTAGTTCGCCAATTTCTGAGAGGGTTGCAAAACGGGATGCTACTACATCTCGGTAACGTTTGGTGACTTCTCCTTGGTGAATGCGATCGCCACAGTTGGTATATGCCAAAGTTGTCACGACGCTGGGTAAGCTCAAATCTGCTCCACATATATGTATATCACTGTTGCTAGAAGCAGCAAACTGTAGTTCGTCTCTTAATACCTGTAGTCCATTGACTAAAGCATAGCGATCGCTGACAATTTCGTTAAGATAATTATGATAAGCGTTTCGTTCCATACCAAAACTAGCAGGCAGACACCAAAACTTATCAATCCGTTTTTGGGCAAATGCAACATCGAAGGGAATAGGCATATACAGTTTTTGGTTAAATTTACTAGTGATAAAAATAGCGGACTTCTGCCCTTTAATATACCCAGCCTAAATCTTCTAGTCTGCTTCAGGGATTGTGAAATTTATGTTTATATTTGATTTCATCCAGCTACTGAATTCACGAATAATGAACAAATCATAAAAATTGTGTTTGAGAACACAAGAGCCTTATATTCTTGCGAAGTAGGAGTCAGAGTGACTAAATTTTATTAAAACAATCCGAAGATAGACGATAAAATAATTAGACTTAAAAAGTATCAGTAGTAGATTCAAAATAATTTTGTTGACCACAAACTGTAGACAAAAAGCGATCGCTCCTTAATTCATTATGATCGATGCCACTTACACCAATCCAGGTTTTGACTTCCCTAATTCTTATGGGGATACTGAGTTAATTAAGCAACTAGGCTTTATTCCTGGTTTTAAAGACTTTCTAGCCATTCGTCAAGTACACGCTTTAGAACACGCTACTGTCTGGGTGTTAAGTAATTTAGGCAATTCCAGTACAACGACAAAATTCTCAGCTAGCTATTTATCCGCAGACAACGAAGATATCGGCGGAATGTCTACTGAGAAAGGATTTTACCTTTACGGCAATATCGATCCCTTTAGATTAAGAAAGGCTGTAAATCTGGCTTTGATTCGTTTACAACAAGGAGAATGGAACCTAGCACTTCATCCTCGCTGTGGTACAAATTCTTCTGTGGCAGTGATGCTGACTACTAGTATGGCAATGATGGCACACTTGAGCTTGCCGAAAGAACCAGTACATCAACTGCTGGGTATGGGATTAGCCACTCTTGCTGCTAACTATCTTGCTCCCGATATTGGTATATATGTACAGAAATACATAACTACTGCCATTCCTTTTAATTTAAAGCTTAATAAAATCACCAAAATTACTGATAAATTGGGCAATTCTGGTTACTTTGTGCGGTTAGACTGGATAACTAATAGCTAATAAATTGGCAATGGATGAGATCATCATTGTTGAACATAATCCTAATTGGAAGCTCTTTTTTGAACAAGAAGTTACATAGATACGCAAAGTTTTAGATACAAATTTAGTTACCCGCATTGAACACTTTCTATAAAGTTAAACATTGCAGAAAGAAAAAAATCTTATTTGGAAACAAAAATAGTTTGAGCAAATATTGCAATTGCTTTCTCTAAAGCTACAGACAATTGAGGATCAGATATAATTCCCTGAGCATTTAAGGCTTTTCCAGCAATTGCTAGAGTTACGTTATTAGATTCAGACGTTCTGGCTGACATGGTAGTAAGTATTTCTTTGAGAGAGGCGAGGGCAATACTCGCTCTGGGGTTTGCATTAATTAAAGCTACTGGCTTACCAGGAAATTCTATGCTGCTAACTAGCCAATCAAGAGCATTTTTTAGTGAACCTGGAACACCATGGGCATATTCAGGACTTGAAATGATTATGCCATCACTATTTTCAATATGTTTTCGCCAAGACACTATAGATTCAGGTAAAGGCTCTCGATCTAAATCGGGATTGAAGTGAGGAAGTCTAGATAATTCTGAATAAAGAACAATATCTACGGTTGCTGGAGCTAGTATTTTTGCTGCTTTTAGAACCTCTGTATTAGATGAATTAGCTCTTAAACTACCTGATATAGCAAGAAGTTGAATGTTTTTCATGAATTTCTAACTCTTTTAAGCTGTCTAATAACAAAATCAAAAATTCAACTATTTGTAAGTTAAACTTAATCTAACTCTTCATTACCTAAACTGTAATTATTTGATTGGGGAAGTATGTTAGGAATTGGCATTGTGATTAGCATAATCATATTTGCTACCCAAAAGAGAACAACTAACCAAAATAAACTAAGCCAGGGCATCAGATAAGTTGTTAAGTGTAACCCCGACCATAATTGCCAAATCCGAAATCCAGTGTAAAGAGTTCCAATAATTACAACAACGCTCGGACAAAAGATACTTTTAAAACTTTTTTCGCTTGCTAACTGAACAACGACTACTAACAAGTAGCAACTAAAAAACTGGCGTATAACTGGTTTATTCCAAAAAACTAACCACAAAACTACAGGAATGATTACCCCAAGTAGGAGTGCAACCTTGACCCAAACTTTCATAAATTGCAATTGAGCATTACTATAATCAATGCCCGACCTAAATGGCAATTTTCCTTTTTTCACCAGCCAGCCATAGATCGTACTTAAGAGAGTAGCGATCGCTATAAAGGACAAGGCTGTCAACCAATTGTTGGGATTCATTGAATAATTAACCTATAGTTACGCTTCGCTTTGAGTAAGAAGTAGTGAATTACTTCTTACTCTGGTTATTGTTCACTGATTAAATTCCTGCGTGTCCTAAAGCAATACCTGTAAATAGCATCCCAAAAACTAGAAAAGGCTGTGCGCTGGCTTGATACTTGACATCATTTTCTAAAGGATTGCGGAGAAAATACATATCCTGAAAGACAATCTGGGGAATCACTAGTAAAAAGACAATGGTGGCGTAGAGATTCTCATGAATTGAAACAAGGTAACCACTAATACCAATTTGAAAAACGTCGATCGCAATGACGCAAATCCAAGCAGCAGTGGTAACTCCAAACATTACTGGCAGAGATTTTAAGCCCAAAGCGCGATCGCCTTCTACACTTTTGAAGTCGTTGACAATGGCAATACCCAACCCTGCAAAGCTGTAGATCAGGGTTAAAATTACAATTTTCCAACTCAATTCGCCAAACAAAGCGTGACCAGTCCACCAAGGCAAGGCAATATAGCTAGAACCAAGTGCATAAGTGCCTAACCAGCCATTTTGCTTGAGTTTTAATGGTGGTGCAGAATAAATATAGGCAATAATAGAACCACCTAAAGCAAGACAGAGAATAGTCGGAAAATCATGACCTACTGCTACATCCAAGCCGTAAGCTAATGCCCAAGCAGTTAGTACCAAGACCCAAATCTGTACTTTTGCTTGCGTTAGAGAAATTGCCCCCGAAGGAATAGGTCGATAGGGTTCATTGATTGCATCAATTTCACGGTCATACAGTTCGTTAACGGTCTGGGTATAACCAGTCATTAATGGACCTGAAAGTAACATACAGGCAGCCGCTAGCAGAACATTCTCCACTGTCCAACTATAGTTACCTGAAGATGCTGCACCGCAGATCACCCCCCAAATAAGAGGAATCCAGGTAATCGGCTTCATTAACTGCAGCCTTATTTTCCAAAGAGAAGTTTCCCCGGTCGCTGCGCCTTTCATACCCAGCAATTGACGAGCTTTAGAATCCCCTGAGTTATCTGCTTTTTCTATATTTGTCGGCGAATCAGACATGATTAGTTGATTTTAAATAATTATTTAGTACTATTTACCGATAAATGATTTTACCTTTGATTTAAGTATTCAGTATAATTACTAATTAATCCTGACTACCGTTTAATTGCTCTTTTAAGGCTGCTAAACTAGACCAGCGACTATCTACTTGAAATTCTTTTTTCAAAGGTGTTTTTGCTGCTCCTGGACAGTTCTCACCGCATACTTTCCTCAAAGGTAAAGCCAGAGACAATTGTTCAAAAAGCCACATTTGGGGATTGAAATGTCCGTTGGGAGGCAGAGTTTCTGATAAATCCTCCATTGAGACTTCTCTTTCTGCTGGGAGATCTTCAATATTTTCTAGTTCAGATTCTAGCCAAATCAATTCTGATGTATCGATTTTCAAACGGTGATTATAATGTTGTAGACAGCGATCGCAAACTAGAGTGATAATTGTTTCTGCTTGAGATGCTACTTCTAAAAAGTTTCCCCCGTGGCGTATAACAATTTTGCCTTTTACGGGTATTAAAGTGTCTAATTCACTAATATTGTCATCGACAATAATTTCTGCTGTTCTTCTTGGTGCTTTTAGCAGATGAGGTATGTATACCGCTTCCATTATGTGCTTCTCATTTAACGCTGTGTATTGGCAACGTGTTTCGAGGTTAATTTCGATTATTGCGATCGCAAAATCAATCTTCTGTCTGGTTCTTGACCTCGACTTTCGCTGCTTAAATCTTCTATTTCTTCCAAGGAAGAATGTATCTGTTTTCTTTCAGCCGGCGATAAGCCAGGTATTTCTACATCTTCTCCTGTTTCTCTTACCTTGGCGATCGCCTCTTGAGTCAAGACTGCTAATTCTTTATAACGTTCAACTCTATAGCCATCTAATTCTAAAGTAAAGGAGCTTTGAGCTTCAGGGTCTGCCTCTAAATTAAGTATGGTGTTGGCAAGATATTGAATTGCATCAATACTTTGGCCTTTATTGCCAATTAGCTGTTCTTTTTGCTCTGAGGTTAGATTGCTGCCGTCTATGTTTAACCAATTAGAGTTTGAATCAGTAGTTACCGTCTCAAACCCTTCAGTGGTTACTCTAGCAGCCAGACCCATAGAATCTAAAAGCTGCTCTAACCACTGTTTTCCTGACTGAAGTTGACTTTCCACGATGGTTGATAATTTAACCTGAAGTTTTTTCTTTTTTCTTAGAACGCTTTTTCTCGAAAGGAAGAGTATCTCTTTTGGCTGCTGCTTCTGCTTTTTCTTGCTCTTTCAAGATCTCCTGCAAATTTTCTGGTAGAGGTTCTCGCATCAAGAACCAAGTTTGACCAGTTTGGAAAAAGTTGGCTACTACAATATACATTAGTACGCCAGCAGGAAGGGGAAAGAATAAAAACATCCCACTAAACAGTAAAGGCGTAATTTTATTTATTGCTTGCTGTTGATCTGCTCCTGCACTTGCATTTTGCGCACCACTCATTTGCTGGTTAACATAAATACCTACACCAAACATCAAGACCATTGCCAAAATATCAAAGTTGATATTACCATTTTCATCCGTTACCCCAACTCGACCCAGTTTCTCAATAAACAAAAAGCCTGTATTAGCCGCAATGCCAGGAACGGTTACTTGAATTGTGGCATCTCCTGGTTCTAAAGCTTTGAATGTGCCATCTGGATCGATCTGTAGCCGCTCAGAACCCTTAGTTATTGATAAAGTAGGCTTGAGATCATTATTGCTGGGATATTCTGCTAATAAATTATCTAGAGATTTACCATCAGGGGTTTGCAGTTCTACTTTTGTAGTTTCTCCCACTGCTAGCTTGTTTCCGCCAGGCAACATTGCTGCGATTCGTTGGTGAGTTCCTTCGTCAATATAAATGTTCTTGGGTTTAGTAGCAAAAGGCTGGGGTACAATTCTTTCTATTTGCTCCTTCGGTAATATTTGCACATTTATATCGTAAGGAGTGTTGGTAAATGGCGATCCTCTTAAAGTAGCAAATAGGGCAAATAAAATTGGCATTTGTAACAATAGAGGTAAACAGCCTGCAAGAGGATTTCCAAACTCCTGCATTACTTTGGCTTGTTCTTCTCTTTGTTTCTCTGGGTCGTTTTTATATTTTTGCTTAATTTGTTCCTGTCGCTCTTTCATCAGCGGTTGAACAATTTTCATCTTGCGCATATTGCGAATTTGTCCCGCACTTAGAGGAACAACCGCCAGACGAATTACGATTGTCAAGGCGATAATGGCAAAACCATAGCTCGGAAAAATCCCGTAGAAAAAATCTAGGATTGGGAGCATGATGTTGTTTGAAAGAAAGCCGATACCAAAATCCATTTTTTAATCTATCCAGCCTTTACGAAATATTGTAATTTTTAACTCAGTTTAGTCGATCGCCCATGAGGAAAACCGATCAAAACTGTTTGCAGGAGTTTAGTTAGCTTTGAATTGCTTCTAATGGTCTACCTGTTTTCGCTGCTGCCTTTTCAGAGATATAGTCATATATTTCTCTAAATTGAGGTACTGCCCGCATTTCTAAGCGGCTTTTATCTCTTAGGGTTATGACCAAATCTCCCCACAGACCTATTCCTCTAGGAACTTTGACAATCTTAATAACTTCAGAGTAAATGATGTCTGTGCGTTCTCTGCCCATCCAGCCACCAGTGACGCAAATGCGACGATCTGTAATACGATAGCGTAACCATAAAGCCCTGACAATCGCGCCCACTGTCAAGGGAATACAAATGACTGTAAACGCTAATAGTATATTGAAAATCAGGTCGCCAACGTGGGGACCGCTTTCAAAATAAACTTCTTCTTTAATGCCCATTAATAATTTTTGCTTGTTTTAATAACTCTTCTAATTCTCGCAAAAAATGTTCATATTTGCATTCTATTGCTTGGGGCTTAACTACAATCACTACTTTCCATCCAGGAGCGATCGCCTTTAGCTTACTCCGAACAACCCCTTTTATCTGTCTTTTTATGCGGTTGCGAACTACAGCTTTTTTACTAACTTTCTTACTGATAGAAATTCCGAACATTGTTGCGGTGGTAGAAACCGCACCTAACTGCTTTGGCGTTGTTAAAAGCGCAATTAAGGTTAGATGAGGACTGTAACGACGAATACCCTGCTCATAAACAGCCCTATAATCCTGGCGATTTTTAAGCCTATAGGCTTTTGGTAATCCCACCCCAACAAGTTAAACTGCTAGGCGATGACGACCTTTTTTGCGACGAGCATGAACTACTCTTCTACCATTGGTGGTACGCATCCGCGCGCGAAAACCAGATTTTCTTTTCTGTTTGCGGTTAGTTCCGCCTAATGTACGCTGAGTCACTGATTATTTCCTCAATAAATTTGTCTTAATATGCTTGATAAAAAGCCACAATCTCTAATCTTACTACATCGAGCCGTAATCTAGATAAAAGCGACCGCCTTAATAGAGCTTAAGGTCTGTAGCTCCAAGCTCTAAGCTTTTTTAAAGTTTATTTTTAATGGGGATTAATGTTCACAACCCAAGCACCGATTTTTTCGGGAACTGGGGTATTACGAGCGGGAATAACCTGACCATAAAAATAATAAGTACCCACTTCAGGATTTTTAGTATTGGACATAACAATCTCCAGTTTTTTTGCTTCTTGGAGTGGTGTTGCCAAATCTATTTGGAGAAATCTATTTTTTTCGTCCCAAACTACAGATTTTAGAGGTAAAGACTTTTTCTTATCTCCATTAGGTCTAACTTCAATTTTGTCAGTATCAAATTTACCATCAAAATAATCAGGATAAGAAATCTTTAATTGTGATACTCCATTGGGCAGTTTGTTTTTAGGAATTCGGAAGCGATAGCGATCGCGACTATCGGCAACTCCTCCAAAGTCCAAGTAATAGTTGAGAACATCAACGTCTCTGTTGCCAAAGATGACTAATCCTGGTGTTCCTTGGGCTTTAACAACGGTAGCAACCCCGCCTGTAGCCAAAGCAGTGAGAGCCAAACCCATTAAAAAAGTTTTGTAAAGTGATTTGTTAAATAACATAAATTGTTTGATTTAGCAGTTAGTTAATACTGGATTTTACTTCGATCAATCTATCAAATAACTAGACGTATTTTTAGCCAGAAAGTGCCACTTAATTAGTTGGTTGTCAAGTAGGTAACCAAGATAAAAGACGAAATATTGAACTAGCAGCAAATTAACTAAAATTTAAAGCCTAATTGACCGTTCACACCCCTAACAGAATGATATCCAGCACCGATAACGATATGGCTGCCTGCATTTAGATGTAATCCTCCTGAGAAGGCTATGTTTTCATCGCCACTATAGTAACCAAGTCCTATATAAGGGGAAACAATAGGTAAACTAAAAAAAGTTAAAAAGTCTCCACCCGTTGCGCCTTTTTCACCCGTCCCAATTTCGATACCCGTGCCAGCAAACCTGACCCCAGCACCGTAGCTAATTAAATCATCTACTGAGCCAATCGTACCCCAAATTTCAGGTAAAATTTGACTTGAAGCAGGAACAGCACATACTGCCGAAACCGAGGCAGCACAAATGCTAGTCAAAATTGCTTGTTGGATAAAACGAAAACGATTCAGCATCTCTTTGACACTCCAACACTAAATAAAAAACACAATTAATCTAGGATAATTCATTCTCACAATGAACATTCGTATTGGCAATGGTTACGATATTCATCAATTAGTAGCAGGCAGACCGTTAATCCTGGCTGGGGTTAATATTCCCCATTCCCAGGGACTGTTGGGGCATAGCGATGCTGATGTTCTTGTCCATGCCACTATGGACGCTATGCTGGGAGCTTTGGGACTAGGAGATATTGGTCATTATTTTCCCCCTAGCGACCCGAAGTGGAAAGGAGCAGACAGTATGATCTTGCTACAGCAAGTTGCCGAAATTATCTTCTCTCAAGGCTGGCAAATTGGCAATATAGACTCTACCGTGGTGGCAGAAAACCCCAAGCTTAAACCTTATCTCAAGTTAATGCGTTCTAACCTTGCTAAAACCTTAAAAATTGAAGAGAGTCAAATTAGCATCAAAGCCACAACCAACGAAAAGCTTGGTCCTGTTGGCAGGGAAGAGGGAATTTGTGCTTATGTAGTAATTTTGTTAATTGATCGTAATTGAAGCAAATTAAGCAAATTTTTCCTAATCCTCAAGCTAAGAAAAACGACAGACAATGTGTCATTCCCACTAAAGTAGGTTAAGTTAAAATAGCGAAATTGAAGAAGAGCTATGAGTCAAGCAAGATTCAGAAGCACAGAGTATTGATATTCTTAAGTAAAATCGCATCTTAATGTCACAACTATAGAATAAATTGTAATTATTATTTAATTTATGTGTATTGGCGTACTTTTCGCCTAACTCAAAAAGTATGAGCGTAGTTTTAGAAGTAGATAATCAAGTTTACACCGCCGAAGATTTAGTTCCATTGCTAACCCAGTATCAGATGCTACCTAAGCTGGCACAAGAAATTTTGATTGATCGACTAATTGCTGAGATTGAGTGTACTGAAGAAGAAAACACCTCAACCTTCAATCAGTTTTGTCAACAAAATCAATTAGCCTCAGACGAACAGGTGGAAGATTGGCTGAATAAACAGGGAATGAGCCGTGAGCAGTTGCAGAAGCTCATTACCAAAAGATTAAGACTCGAAAAGTTTAAGCAAGCTAATTGGAACGATCAGGTTGATGCCCATTTTATTAAACGCAAGTCTCAACTTGATCGAGTTGTTTATTCTTTGATTCGGGTAGAAAGACCAGAAATAGCACAAGAACTATATTTTCGCATAAAAGATGACGAAAACACTTTTAGTGGGCTAGCAATGGAGTACTCCTTAGGTACAGAAGCTCAAACAGGCGGTTTAATTGGACCTGTGGAAATTAACGCTCCCCATCCTAAAATTGCTCAGATACTTGCTACTTGTCAACCAGGACAGCTAATTCCTCCAGCTCGCGTGGGTGAGTGGATTGTCATTGTCAGACTAGAAAATTATCTTTCGGCAAAGCTCGATTCTCCCATGCGACAACGGATGCTAGACGAACTATTTAATCAATGGCTCAATGAGGTAACTAAACAAAAAGTATCTTTTTTATCTAGCCCTGTCACTTCTTGAGGCGTACTTGACTTATGACCAATACAAACACCAACACTACTAAAATTGTCGAACAATTTCTCTCTTTAGTTCCGCAATTTAACCGACTTTCATCTGAAGCTATTTCTAGCATCGCCCCAAAACTCAAACCGCTACGGTTTGGAGTGGGTAAGGTAATGATCATGCGGGAAAAAATGCAGGGACAAGTAGCTATTATTTCTGAAGGAGAAGTAAGGCTACTTGGCTATGATCCCCGCACTAAAATGCCTACTACTTTAGATAAGCTCAAACCAGGACAGATGATTGGCTGGGTTAATTTGGCCAGAGGCTTGCCGTGCGAAACAGCAATGGCTAGTACGGAAGTTGTTTGTCTGGCTTTAGACAACGAATATTTTTTGAGCCTGATTGAGCAATATCCTCAACTAGCAGAAGAATACAAATATAAGCCCGCTAAGGTAGAAATTTTTGATTTACTGGGTATTCAGCTAGAACAGCAGGCTCAAGGAGATTGGGATCTAGCCGAATATGCCCAGAAGATGACGGAAGTTGCTCAGGTGTATTATTTGCCTCCTGGGGAACACGAGCTTAATTCTGAACTGGGACAACCTTTAAAAGATCCTAATTTGATTTGGCTGGTGAGTGGCGGTGGAGCGATCAAAGAATACCCGGCTGGCAGTCGCCTGGAATTAACCAATGATCGCCAAACTATTGCTGTTAGCGGTAGCCAGCCAGCCCGTCTTATTTCAATTCCCAGAGAATATTGGTTCGATGGAGAAAGCGAAGCATCAGTATTTGAGGAAACTTTTGGCAAGACTTTAGATGGTTCGGCAATTGTACCTAGTCTGGATTTAGATGATACAAACTTTGACGAAGCTGAAGGATTAGGAGAAGGATATACCTTTCAAGAGGAGGAAGAGGTTGTCAACTCAGGGACAAAAGAATACCCCTTTGTTGCTGCTAAAACTACCTTAGAAATAGGTGTTGCCTGTTTCCAAATGTTAAGTAAATATTTTGGAATGCCTTTTCGCAAAGAGGTAATTAAGCGTGTTTTGAAAGAACAGCTAGACAGAACACCAAATTTATCATTACCTTTATGCGGTGCTGTTTCCGAACTAATGGGACTTAATCCGCAATTAATTAATATTCCTGCCCAGGCAATTACTCGCCTTGAGGGACCTAGTATGGTAGTTTGGCAAGATAGCCTGGCCATAATCTATGAGCATAGCGAAACTGAATTAGTAATTGCTGTTCCTGAACTAGGTTTACGTCGTTATAAGCCTGAAGACTTTATCGCCACTTGGGGCGAAGGCGGAGAAGTTTTATTACTGAAAAAAACTAAGGAAACTCCCCAAGAAAGATTTGGGATTAATTGGTTTTTACCAGCTTTACAGAAATATAAGCGAGTTTTAATTGAAGTATTCATTGCTTCATTCTTTGTACAGCTATTTCAACTTGCCAACCCGCTAATGATTCAGGTCATTATTGATAAGGTAATTAGTCAAAATAGTCCTAGTACATTGGGCTATCTAATTTTCTTCTTAGTTGTAATTAATATTTTTGAAGCACTGCTGACTACTTTGCGAACGTATCTGTTTGTAGATACAACGAATCGGATCGATTTAACCCTGGGTTCGGAAATTATCGATCATTTACTGAGACTGCCTCTACGTTATTTTGAACGGCGACCAGTGGGAGAAATTTCGACTCGCGTTAACGAACTTGAAAGAATTCGTCAGTTTTTGACAGGGACAGCTTTAACAGTAGTTTTAGACTGTATATTCTCGGTAATATATGTAGTGGTAATGTTCCTGTACAGCCCTTTGCTAACGGCTGTTACCTTATCAATTATTCCTATTTTTATAGCTCTTACTTTAATATTTTCGCCCACAATTCGCCAACAGCTTAGAGTTAAAGCTGAACGTAATGCTGAAACTCAGTCTTACTTAGTTGAGATATTAACGGGAATTCAAACCGTCAAGGCGCAGAATATTGAATTGCGATCGCGCTGGAAATGGCAGGAGAGATACGCCCGCTATATTTCGACTGGGTTTAAAACTGTAGTTACCTCCACTTTGGCTAAATCTGCCAGTGATTTTCTCAATAAGCTTTCTCGTGTAGTTATCATTGGCTTGGGTGCTTATTTGGTCTTGGATGGTAAACTCACCCTGGGTCAATTAATTGCCTTTAGGATTATTGGTGGTTACGTAACTTCTCCCGTGATGCGTTTAGCAACCCTGTGGCAAAACTTCCAAGAAACGGCTTTATCTTTAGAACGTCTAGCTGATATCGTCGATAACCCAGAAGAAGGAGAAGCCGATCGCAATAATATTCCAATGCCTGCTATTAGGGGTAGAGTTAAATACGACGACCTTTCCTTCCGCTTTAAAAATACTGGTCCGCTTCAGCTTAAAAACGTGACTACCGAGTTTGAAGCTGGGACATTTGTGGCGATAGTCGGCGAAAGTGGTGCAGGCAAAAGTACTATGACTAAGCTGCTGTCTAGACTTTATGAGCCAGAAGGGGGAAGAATTTTAATTGACGGTTATGATATCAACCGCGTGGAGTTATATTCTATTCGTCGTCAAATTGGTGTTGTTCCCCAAGAAACGCTGTTATTTGAGGGTACAATCTTGGATAATATTGCCTTAACAAACCCCGATGCTACTACCGAAGAAATAATAGCTGCTGCTCAAATTGCTGCTGCCCACGACTTTATCATGACTTTACCCAATGGTTACAACACTAGGGTAGGAGAGCGAGGTTCATCATTATCTGGGGGACAAAGACAGCGGATTGCGATCGCTCGTACAATTTTGCAAGCCCCCGCCATGATGGTCTTAGATGAAGCAACTAGTGCCTTGGATTTTTCTACAGAACAAGAAGTCTCTCGTAATCTAAAAGAAGCTCTCAAAGGACGTACAGTATTCTTTATTACTCACCGTTTAGGCACAATTAAAAATGCCGACACGATTGTGATGATGGATGCAGGTTCAATTGTCGAGCGAGGTACTCACGAAGAACTGATGGCGTTAAAAGGGCGTTATTGCTATCTCTATCAGCAGCAAGAATCTTCTGTATAGTCTGTATAGCTTAATTTATTTTATTTAATTGCGCTCTTATCAAACAAGAACGCAATTTTTGTTGGTCACAGCCACAACGTTAACTTAAGCTTTCTTAAGATTCTGAATGGTTAGCTGAATACCCAACAAAAACAATCCTAAGGCTGCTAATCCAAAGATTCCAGTAGCCATTGCCACAGTTCCCATTACCAGGGTTCTAACCGCTGCCGTGATATTGATTACTAAAGGATTTGTCCCAGTAATTGTCTTGTTAGCATAAGTTTGGACAATGGAATTGAACAATAGATAAATAGCAAAAGTAAACCCTCCCGAAACAATTGAGGATAAGAAACACTTGAGGGGAGTTACATTATCTTTTTGTTCTTCTGGCTGAGAATCGGAGTTAGGAACAGGTTCAATTGGAGTAGTTTCCTTCATAGTTATTGTTAATATCTAATCTGAATAGTCAACTTTTAAGGTCTGACATGGTAAAGATAAGCTTCTCTATCTGTATTTTTTATCAATCCTGCCTCTGATTTACATCAACCATATTGCACTGAGGCAAATTAAATTGAAGCTATGGGCAATTCTGACCAACGCCCGACGGCTTTACCGATTACGCTCAATTCTGCCATTAAATCTCGAAAGCTTTCAAAAGTCTGAGATTGAGGTCCATCTGAAAGGGCTTTGGCTGGGTTAGGGTGAACTTCGATCATCAAAGAATCTGCTCCTGCGGCGATCGCTGCTTTTGCCATCGGCGGAACATATTTAGCTATGCCAGTACCATGACTGGGATCGATCGCAATGGGTAAATGAGTCAGAGAGCGTAAGACAGGTACTACCGCCAAATCTAGAGTATTACGGGCGTATTTACGCTCAAAGGTACGAATTCCTCGCTCACATAAAATCACGTTAGAATTACCCGCAGCCAAAATATACTCGGCTGCCATCAGCCACTCATCAATAGTTGCCGACATACCCCGCTTCAAAAATACAGGTTTATCTTGTGCGCCAACTTTTTTTAACAGAGGAAAATTCTGCATATTTCTTGCGCCAACCTGGACAATATCGGCAACCTCCGCCACTTTGTCGAGATCGGCAGTGTCCATAACCTCGGTAATAATTCCCAAACCACTAGCGTCTCTAGCAGCAGCTAACAAGTCTAAGGCACTTTCTCCATGACCTTGAAAAGAATAGGGAGAAGTGCGGGGTTTGTAAGCACCACCACGCAAAAAACTAGCACCAGCAGCTTTAACAGCCTTAGCTGTTTCAATGATCATGGTTTCATTTTCTACTGAACAAGGTCCAGCAATGATTACTACAGGATGATTACGCCCAAAAGTAACTTTTCCACTAGGGGTAGGCACAACAACATTGCTATGTTCTCCGTTACGAAATTCTAAGCTGGTGCGTTTATAGGGCTTTTCTACCCTGAGAACATTCTCAATCCAAGAGCTAATTTCTTTTATTTGCAGAGGATCGAGAGAAGCAGTATCACCCACCAAACCCATCACGATCTTGTGTTTACCAACAATCTTCTCTGGTGTTAGTCCCCACTCCTGTAATTCCAACTCTATTCTCTTAATTTCTGCTTCTGGAGAACCGACTTTCATTACTACAATCACGACCAACAACCCCAATTCACTAAATAAATTATTCTATAAGTTATGGTAGTAAATTTTTTTACCAAATGGAAAAGAGCGATCGCAATTATTATCTTTGATGTGTTTGATATATTAACTACAAGTAAAAATAATTATCCCTACTCCAATGTCAGAAAAATTGCCTCAAAGACAAATAGTTGCTATGGGTGGTGGGGGATGGGGAATGGAACCCGATAATCCTCTGTTGGATTTTTATATTTACAATTTATCCAACAAAGAAGAACCGAAAGTGTGCTTTGTTCCTACGGCAAGCGGAGACTCAGAAGAATATACAGAAAGATTTTATCGACATTTTGCACCAAAACCCGCTCATTTATCTCATTTGTCATTATTTAAACCTCATACTGCCGATTTAAGAACTTTTATTCTCGATCAAGATATTATTTATGTCGGTGGGGGAAATACTAAAAGTTTAATTGCTCTGTGGAAAGAATGGCAGCTTGACGGTATTTTGAGACAAGCATGGACACAAGGCATAATCCTTTGTGGCTTAAGTGCTGGTTCAATCTGTTGGTTTGAAGAAGGAGTTACAGATTCTATTCCAGAAAAATACACTACCTTAAAATGCCTGGGCTTTCTGACTGGTAGCAATTGTCCTCATTACGATGGTGAAACTGAAAGAAGACCATCCTATCACCAATTATTATCTCAAGGCTTGATTAGTGAAGGATATGCTGCTGATGATGGAGTTGCTTTGCATTTTGTTAGCGATAACCTAGCTAATATTGTCTCTTCTCGCCCAACAGCGATGGCTTACTTTTTAGAAAATCAAAACGGTAGAGTAAAAGAAAAACCTCTCAAGCCTAAATATTTAGGCAGCTAGATTAGTGTATGCAGATAAGTAGGCAATTGATGGGTTTTGTCCTTAACTTGACTTTTCAAATAAAAAACTATGTCATCAACCTTCGTACTCAAAAAAGAATTGGCATGACTATAAGAAGCAATAATCGACAAGTATAAGCAAGATTGTGGAAGCTAATATATGCAGCTATTTTTTATTTTGAAGGTGAGGCAAAAACAAAATTAAATTAAATCGGTAAATACTACGAATACTGACAATAAAGTTTGGTTTATTACGGGTAGCAATAGTGGTTCGCCTTGGCACATATTAATTTATTAAACTTAAAGAGACAAACAATGAAACAACCAATTGGATTTATCGGTCTGGGTAACATGGGTCTGCAAATGGCAGCCAATTTAATCAATGCGGGTTACAAACTCAAAGTTTATAATCGTACTGCCGAAAAAGCTCAACCATTGATTGAAAAAGGTGCAGAATTATCAGACACGCCCGCCGATGCAGTTACCCCAGGGGGCATTGTGATTACCATGCTATCGAACGATTCTGTAGTTGAAAGCGTAGTCTTAGGAGATGATGGTATTCTCAAACAGTTAGGTAAAGACGGTATTCATCTATCTATGAGTACTATTGCCCCTAGTACAGCGGAGAAATTAGCTCAAGCGCATCAAGAAGTAGGTTCTTACTACTTAGCATCTCCCGTTTTGGGTCGTCCCGATGCTGCCGAAGCAGCGAAACTCAATATTTGTCTGTCGGGAAATTTTACAGCTAAAGTGCGGGTGCAGCCACTGTTAGAAGCTATGGGGCAAAAAGTATATGATTTTGGCGACGTTATTGGTAGTGCCAACGTAGTTAAATTGTCAGCTAACTTTGCTATCGTAGCAGCAATTGAAGCGATGGCAGAAGCTTTTACCCTAGCTAAAAAAAATGGTGTTGACCCAGCCAAAGTAGCCGAACTATTTGGCGAAACCTTATTCTCTTGTACGGTATATAAAGGGTATGGCAAGCAGATCGTCGAACAGGACTATGAACCAGGCTTCAAACTCTCCTTGGGGCTAAAAGATGTTACTTTAGCTTTGCAAACCGCCCAAGCCTGTAATATGCCGATGCCTTTAGCCAGTTTAGTTCACAACCAATTTCTGGCAGCAATGGCGAAGGGAAGGAGCGATATGGATTGGGCTGCGATCGCTCTTGAAGTCTCTGAAGCAGCAGGGGTTAAGTAAATAGAGAGCAGCAGTATCTAGAGACAAACAAGAGAGCAAGAATAATGAATGCCGAAAAGCAAAGACTACAGGAAAACAAAGAACGTAAAGCCTATTGGACTCGCTGGGGTCCTTATGTCAGCGAAAGACAGTGGGGAACGGTCAGAGAAGACTACAGCGAAAATGGTACTGCTTGGGAATATTTTCCTCATAGTCAGTCTTTATCTAGGGCATACCGTTGGGGAGAAGACGGTATTGCAGGCATCTGTGATAACCATCAGCGTCTTTGTTTTGCTCTAGCTTTTTGGAACGAACGAGATCCCATTATCAAAGAAAAGATGTTCGGCTTGACTGGTAATCAAGGCAATCATGGAGAAGATGTCAAAGAGTACTATTTTTATCTCGATAATACGCCGACTCATTCTTACATGAAGTATTTGTATAAGTATCCCCAGTCTGAATATCCTTATGCCGATCTGGTAGAGGAAAATCAAAGACGCGGTAAAGATGCTCCTGAATATGAATTGCTAGATACGGGCGTATTTGACGAAGATAAGTATTTCGATATTTTTATTGAATATGCCAAAGCTAGCGACGAGGATATTTTAATTAAAGTCACGGCGCACAATCGCGGCGAGGTCGAGAAACCATTGCATATACTACCTACTCTTTGGTTTCGCAACACTTGGTCTTGGTACAAGGACGCTGAAAAACCAAAATTAAAGGTTTATTCCCAACAAGATGACTACACTGTAATTGAAGCATCACATCCCAGTTTGGGAGAAAGATGGCTGTACTGTAATAATTCCGACGGCTTATTGTTTACGGAAAACGAAACCAACTTTGAATTATTATTCGGGCAAGAAAACGCTTCTCCCTATGTTAAAGACGGAATTAACAACTATGTAGTTAATGGCGATCGCAATGCTGTTAATCCAGATAATATTGGCACAAAATTTGCATCTCACTATCAACTATCTATTCCCCCAGGTGAAAGTCGTACTGTTGAGTTAAGACTGTGCGACTCTGATTCTTTACAAAATCCCTTCAGTAAGTTTGACGACATCTTTAATCAAAGACAACAAGAAGCTGATGAGTTTTACCATAGTCTGACCCCTCAAGATATATCTCAAGATCAGCGCAACGTTCAGCGACAGGCGTTTGCAGGAATGTTGTGGAACAAACAGTTTTACTATTATGTAGTCGAAGACTGGTTACAGGGAGATCCTAATACAGTTGCGCCCCCAGAATCGCGCAAAAACGGCAGAAACTCCCAATGGAAAACTTTATTTAACGATGATATTATCTCCATGCCCGATAAGTGGGAATATCCTTGGTATGCTGCCTGGGATTTAGCTTTTCACCTGATACCTTTAGCCATACTCGATCCCGAATATGCCAAACTACAGCTATCTCGGTTGACTCGTGAATGGTATATGCATCCTAGCGGACAGATACCAGCCTATGAATGGGCATTTAGCGACGTTAATCCTCCAGTCCAGGCTTGGGCAGCATGGCAAATTTATACCCTAGAAGAAAAGTATTGGGGACGCAAAGACCAAGACTTTTTAGAGCGTATATTTCAGAAGCTACTGCTTAACTTTACCTGGTGGGTAAATCGTGAAGATGCCGCAGGAAGGAATGTTTTTGAAGGTGGCTTTTTGGGTTTAGACAATATTGGCGTATTTGATCGCTCTCAAGAGTTACCAACAGGCGGTAACTTAGAACAGGCAGATGCTACAAGCTGGATGGCAACCTACAGTCTCAAGATGCTCCAGATTGCCTTAGAGTTGGCGCAGGATCGACCACCCTATGAAGATATTGCCAGCAAGTTCTTTGAGCATTTTCTCTACATTGCTGATGCCATGAATCAGGTTGGTGATGGAGTGGCACTGTGGGATGAAGAAGATGGTTTCTATTACGACGCGATTAACTTTCCTGATGGAGGAAGAAAGCTTTTAAAAGTGCGATCGCTTGTTGGTCTAATTCCCTTGCTAGGAGTAAGCGTAGCAAAACCAGAAACAATTAAAAATTTACCAGGATTTAGAAAACGTCTAGAGTGGTTTATTCATAATCGTCACGATCTCAAAAAGAACGTTGCCTGTATGGAAACAGAAGGCTTAAGTGCCAAAAGATTGTTGGCTTTATGCTATGCCACTCCCAGAGATGATGGCAAATCTAATAAGCTGCAAAGATTGCTCTCGTATATGTTTGATGAAGCTGAGTTTTTGAGTCCCTATGGGATTCGCTCGGTTTCTAAATACCACCAAGATCATCCTTTTGTGATGAGCGTCAACGGCACGAGGTATCAGGTAGACTACGAGCCAGCAGAATCAACTTCGGGGATGTTTGGCGGTAACTCCAACTGGCGAGGGCCGATTTGGTTTCCAATTAATTACCTACTGTTAGAAGCCCTGCAAAACTTTCACGAATATTTGGGAGATGACTTTCAAATTGAGTTTCCCACAGATTCGGGCGAGTTTAAAAATCTCAGCCAAATTATCGTCGAACTAGCTGTACGAATGACTAGTATCTTTTTGCAAGATGACTCAGATAAACGACCCGTGTTTGGTGGCATAGAAAAATTTCAAAATGACCCTCATTGGCGCGATTATATTTACTTTCACGAATATTTTCATGGAGATAATGGTGCCGGTTTGGGTGCATCCCATCAGACTGGCTGGACGGGAGTAGTGGCACATATGATTCAATTATGGGCGGAGAAAAGTCATGCTAATTAAAAAATTAGGCGTTATATCTTCATGGCTGGAAGACTGGGAAAATTTTTTGATTAATAAATTACCTTAAACGATGAGTCTAATATTAAACTTGGGCAGCAGAATCACATCTTGGCTAGAGCGTCCAATTAGCGCAGTCTTTTTGATGGGACAAGTAGTGATTCATCTTATCCACCAGAAGATCAACTTTCGCAACACATTAGAGCAGATGGTATCTGTAGGGCCAGCCTCGTTGCCTATTGCCCTAATTACCTCTGTGGCGATTGGCATGGTGTTTACCATTCAGGTAACAAGAGAATTTCAAAATTTTGGCACAACTCAAATAATTGGCGGGGTTTTAGCCATAGCACTTAGTAGAGAATTAACCCCCGTACTAACAGCAGTAGTTGTAGCAGGAAGAATCGGTTCGGCTTTTGCAGCCGAGCTTGGAACTATGAAAGTCACAGAACAAATTGATGCTCTGTATATTTTAAAAACCGATCCGATTGATTATTTAGTTGTACCTCGTGTCGTTGCCTGCTGTTTGATGTTGCCAATGTTGACGATAATTTCTTTTATAGTTGGCATAATTAGTGGACTGATTATCGCCCAAAATTTGTATGATATCCCTCACACAATTTTCCTCGACTCAGTACAAAACTTCCTGCATATTTGGGACTTGACTGCTGCGCTAATTAAATCAGTAATTTTCGGGGCAATTATTGCCGTGGTAGGCTGTAACTGGGGTCTTACTACTACAGGGGGAGCAAAAGGGGTAGGAGAATCTACAACGTCGGCAGTGGTTATAGCCTTGATTTTAATTTTTATAACCAATTTCTTTCTCTCTTGGCTAATGTTTCAAGGTTCTGGTGGCGGTTCGCTAAGTTGAGGTCGGTAAACCACAGCCAATAACCCGCGAACAAGCACTGAAATTATCCTCCAGGAACAACAAAAATGCGCTCGCGGCTAAAATTTAGGTAAAGCGATCGCCGTGTCAGTTTCTTAAATAATCTAATGGGGTCGCTCGCCTACTTTCTACTTGCCTTTTTAAAAGAATACTGTCGAAGCTCGACTACCGCTAAAACTACGCTCAAGCTCATGATTACGGTAGCTATTAAAAAAGTTGCCTTGATGCCACCTAGCAAAGCCGATCTAGATGCCGACATTATTGCTGTAGTCTGACCAGAAGCTATACCACCCGTAAAGGCAACTAAAAAACTAGCCATAATCGGAATTCCTATCGTTTGCCCGACAGTACGAGACAGTGCTAGCAGTCCTGAAACGACTCCTATTTTGTCTTGGGGTGCTTCTCCCAGAATGGTGCTGTTATTAGGAGATTGAAATATTCCTATCCCAATGCCGAAGGGGGCAATGCGGGCAACGTATCCCCAATCTGTTAATTGGGCATCGAAGGTACTCAGACAATAACAACCAATTACTATCAGACATAATCCACACAGACTAATGATCCTTGAACCAAAGCGATCCGCTAAAATTCCAGATATGGGAGAAAAAACGCCTCCTAAAAAGGGGGATGCTGCCATCAGCAAGCCTGTTTTTTGGGTAGAATAGCCCATAGATCTCTCAATGAAGAAAGGCAAAATAAATACTGCGCCCGAAAGCACGATAAATACAAGCAGCTTAGTCGATAGTCCCAACGCTAGTTGAGAATTGCGAAGTAACCCTAAGTCAAATATTGGTTGAGCGATACGGGTTTCAATAACGATAAAACCGATCGCGCCTAAAAGGGCGATCGCGCCACAAATAAACACAATCTGACTATTCCAACCTCGATCTTGCCCTTGATTCATCCCTACGGTAAAAGCAACTAAAGTCAGCATAAAAACGACTGCCCCAGTCACGTCGAAACTTTTCTGACCTTTATTAGTAGTTGTCGATTTAGTCACAAAACGGGCGATAACGTATCCTGCTAAAAGACCGACTGGCAAATTAATAAAGAAGATAGCGCGCCAGCTTGATATATCGATCAAAAAACCACCAATTGTTGGTCCTGATGCTATACCAACAGAAACAACAGTACTAAAAATGCCTAATGCTTTACCTCTTTCTGAACTGGGAAAAATTTCGGTAACAATAGCTGGACCCAAGGCTGAAATGAATACCGCCCCTAACCCCTGCAATATTCGGAAGCCAATTAAGAAGTAAATAGAAGGTGCAAGACCGCATAGCAGCGAACCGATAGTAAAAATAGCCAATCCTAATAGGTACAGTTTTTTTCTGCCCCAAATATCTCCCAAACGTGCTGCACCTAAAAGTAAGGATGTAATAGCTAACAGGTAACTGACAACGGCTAATTGGGCGATCGCAAAACTAGTATCAAAAGCCTCGATTAAAGTCGGCACAGCAATATTAACTGCGCTAGTATCGAGGACAAACATTAAAGTTCCCAAACACATACCTAGCATTGCCAACCATTTTTGGCTGGAATTATAATGTTGACTTTTAGCTTTCTTTGGATTCATATTGTTGCAAATACCATTGTCAGATTTAAATAAAGCGCAGTTCAAATACACATCAGCTTAAATGGCTATAGGAGATGATTGTAATTTTTAAAAATATTGAGAATTTCTGCAACCTAACTCCAAAGGGATAGATAATTAAAATAGCTGCATATCCAAGCTACAATCAAAGCCAACCAATTAATAATCTGTGACTGTATTTCAACAAGAACGTCTGTTATTTACTCCTGCAACTCCAAAGACCAACGCCATTCCCGCTATTTTTGCTTTTCCTAATGAATACACCATTGGTATTACTAGTTTGGGTTTTCAAATCGTTTGGGCGACTTTGGCAATGCGTTCTGATGTTGATGTTAGTCGCCTATTTACTGACCTAAGCGAAACTCTACCCAGAAATCCCGAATTACTGGGTTTTTCGGTATCCTGGGAACTAGATTATATTAATATTTTTAATCTATTGGAGTCTTTAGATATTCCTCTTGAGAGCATCGATAGACAAAACGATCATCCTCTAGTATTCGGAGGAGGAACGGTTTTAACCGCTAACCCTGAACCTTTTGCTGATTTCTTTGATGTAATTTTGCTAGGAGATGGAGAGAATTTACTCGATAGCTTTATTGATGCTTATCAACAGGTAAGAAACGCAGACCGCTTGACTAAGCTTAAGCATCTAGCCCAAGTCCCAGGTATTTATATTCCCAGTCTATACGAAGTAACTTATCATGCTCCTGATGGCGAAATCAAGGCGATCGCACCTGTCGATCCTGATATTCCCGCAGCAGTTCAAAAACAAACCTATCGTGGCAATACTCTCTCGGCTTCTACCGTGGTTACGGAAAAGGCAGCCTGGGAGAATATTTATATGGTGGAGGTTGTCCGCAGTTGTCCTGAAATGTGTCGCTTCTGTTTAGCTAGCTATTTGACTTTGCCATTTCGTACTGCATCTTTAAATGACTCTTTAATTCCTGCTATTGAAAAAGGTTTGAAAGTTACTAAGCGTTTGGGTTTATTAGGCGCATCTGTAACCCAGCATCCAGAATTTGCAGCCATCTTGGATTATCTATCTCAGCCTCAATATGAAGATGTGCGTCTTAGTATTGCTTCAGTGCGTACTAACACCGTCACAGAAAAGCTGGCTGCTACCTTAGCAAACCGTAATACCCGTTCAATTACCATTGCTGTAGAAAGTGGTTCAGCCAAAGTTAGACAGATCGTCAATAAAAAACTCACTAACGACGAAATTATTCAAGCAGCTATCAATGCCAAAGCAGGAGGATTAAAAGCCCTTAAGCTTTACGGAATGGTTGGCATTCCAGGGGAAGATATGGCTGATGTAGAAGCAACTGTGTCCATGATGTCGGCAATTAAAAAAGCTGTGCCTAGTTTACGCCTGACTTTAGGATGCAGCACCTTTGTACCAAAATCTCACACTCCCTTTCAATGGTTTGGAGTCAATCCCGAAGCCAAGAAAAGACTTAAATATCTAGAGAAAAATCTGCGCCAACAAGGTATTGATTTTCGCCCTGAAAGCTATAATTGGTCAGTAATTCAGGCTTTAATTTCTCGTGGTGATCGCCGTTTAGGAAAGCTGCTGCAATTAACCAGAGAATATGGTGACTCTGTAGGCAGCTACAAACGAGCCTTTAAACAACTGCGAGGGCAAATACCCACCTTAGATTACTATGTTCATGACCATTGGGATTCAGGTAAGCAGATTCTTCCCTGGCAGCATATCCAAGGCGCATTACCCCAAAAAACACTAGTTAAACATCTGGATGAAGCAACAGCGATCGCGAGTAAATCTACTTTATCAGAACAATTAAACTAAAGAAAATTTAAAAAAAACAAAAGAAACACCTCACTGAGTTTATTTTCAAGTAAAAATTAAGCTCAGTGAGGTAGTATTTTTAGCCTTCAACAGGCGTTATCTATAAATAAATGAAAAGCGAAAAAAGTGCTTTTTTCTAATTGACGTTAAGCCTTAAATTTTAAATGCAGTTGCTAATATCACTAGATAATCCTGCTTCAAACTCTTTAGCCAAAATATTGTCCAAATCGATTTCGATGCCAAATTGGTTCAAAATTTCTAGAGTATTTTCAACGTGTTTGATTTGAGTAGCTGTTGCAGTATTCATATTTATTCTCCGTGAATTTTTAATTGTTAATTTGTACCAAAAACTGTTTGTTCTTGGTTGATGAATTATTTTGTGACTAGGCTTAAATCAACTTAATAGAATCAATTAAGCTTAAATGACTCTAGAGTTTGCTGAAGCTCAAGATCAGAAATATAGCCTCCAGGTGGTGGACTAAAAGACATAAGTGCAGTTTCATAACAAGCTCTTGCCACACGAGTTCGTTCAGAGGCAGTAAGCCCTGCTACTAGTGAAACATTTTCTACTGCGTGTCCAGCATCAGCACCAACGGAACTATGTACGCGCAGACAGCGAGTAGCATTGGTCTGAGTCGGAAGCAAAGCTTCAACCTTTTGGATATATTCTTCCTCAATGCCCAAAGATAAACGTTCCATTGTATAGGTGTAGCCCACACAATCGATTGGATTACTATCTTTGGCACTACGAGTAAAATAATCCATCAAAGCAACAGCAGCAGGAGGAACAAGAGTCTCAACCACAGCCTCAGCATCGTATCCCAAGGACTGAATATCGAGCAAAGCTAGGCGATCGTGACCTGTTTCCTCTTCAGCTTTTTCTAAAGCCCACTCTTCTAATGCAAAACGGCTATTAACAGCAAAGCTTTTAGCAACATTTCTCATTAGATCTGGGACAGAAAAAGTCATGTGGTAAGCACCAGCCAATCGCCAAATCCAGCGAATAGAGGTCAACGCAGGTGGTCTGAGTTCAGACTTGACTGCACATTTAGCAGCAGCGATCGCCGTATCTAACAACTTCCGAGTGGTAGCAAAACTACCAGCACCTTCCATTGGTTGAGCAAAGCGATCGTCAGCAGAACGAGATTGATACAACCAAGCACGCTCAGCAGTAGCTACTACTACTTTATCTGGGGCAATTTGCACCCATTCTGTGTTATCAAGATCTAATTGATCTTGGCTACTTCTTGCTCGATCACTAGCACCTGTGTTAGCATTTTCAGCCATAAGAATCACAAAACAATTCATTAAACATTTGCGGTGAAATCTACTAGTTTGCAGACTGAATATATTTGACCGCATTTTCTTTTTTAGTTACAAAACAAACTGAACCTTAGCTAATTACGAAATTGTTCTAAAAAAGCTTTTTAGCAACTCCTAGCTTTTGGTTTGTTTAAAGTCAATCAAAAAATAATATTTCATATGTTTGATTTACTTTTTATTTTGTAGCTTTCTGTTCTAATTATTAGATGTTTGTCAGCTAATAGACATCCGAAAGCCTACCTAAATTTAAACAAGAGATTAACTGATGTTTAAAGTTAATCTCAGTATTTTTACATTTGCAACTAAGTATTTTTTCTTATTTTTAAAATATAGTTGCCAACTTAATAAAAATTAGTTAACCTGAGTTCGGGTTAAGCAGATTGAGGCAAAAGCCAATCAAGGCGGAGACTAGGCTTTTTAGGTTGATGACAATAAGCGATTAATCCACAAAGAACATTAACGCAAAAACTTACTGGCGATGCCTTCGGCTAGCTTCGCAATCGATGGCGAGAATGTTCGATTTGAGAAATATTTTTGAGTTGGTCATTAATTGTCTCAATAATTGATCGGTGGCGGGATAGAAGTTTGTCATGAAGTCGCATTAATTTATTCTTCATATTACGTCTGGGTTTAGCAAAAAACTGAATCCCAAACTCTTCGAGCAATTGATTAGCAAGCTTTTGGGAGACATAGCCTCTGTCTGCAAAAAATTTACCAAAAAGACCTTGAAGCAAGTCAGGAATAGGACGACGATCATCAAAGTTTCCAGGAGTAAGTTGAGCATTTAACAGTTGACCGATCTCGTTGACTACTAAGTGGAGCTTAAAACCATCTTGGTGCGCGTTCCCATGCTGGGGAAACCCCAGCGGGGTCGCACCGCAAAACCAATCAACCGAAGTTTTACCTCTTTGAGCTAAACCATCAAAAACTTTGTGGCGTTTAATTCGGCGATTGTGACGGTGGGGTATGCTGGGGTTTCCCCAGCTTATACAACCACCGTGTTGACAAACTTTGAGACTAGTAGCATCAACAAAACCAATCCCTGTACAGTTTCCAAAACAACGTTTGAGGTAGACACACAACGGAATTAAAGTTGAAGGAGTCCATTCCACAAATCTTTGATAGCTAGGAAGTCCTGGAAAAGCCAAATGCCAATGCTGTTTTACATAGTCAAGATAAAAGTGTTTAAAATTGCGATAGTGATTTTGATGAAACGCAATTAAAATCGTCATTATTTCACTCAAACAGAGGTTTTTCGCTCTGCGTCTTTTTATTCCGCCATGACTTAGCAACTTCTTTTGCCATTCAGGTTCAAAAACAAGACAAAAATCGTCTACATCACAAAATAAAGCATCTAAACTAAACATAGGGCAGGTTTACTGAAGAAAGTTGTTATTTTCAGCTTACTACCTGTCCTTTTTCTTATCCCGAACTCAGGTTATTTAAATGAAATTACTTAAATCCTATTCTTCATAATCGCTGTTAATTTGAACATCTAGAGTATCTTCATCAACACAAATATATAAAACATTAGGACGGCAACACACCTGGCAATCTTCGGTATAAGACTGCTGCATTCCCGCGCTTAGATCGATGAAAGTGCTATTAGACTCGCCACAAAAAGCGCAGGTATATTCAGAAGTAGTTTGCATATTGACTTAATTAATAATCACTTAGTTAATTCTCATCTTCTATTTGTTCTTGTAACTGTCGATCATAAACATCTTGTAGATTTTGATGTTTCGTTTTGCGAGAGGTACGACGGTATTTCTTAGTTTGTAATTTTGGTTCGTAATGGCTTTTTCCTGCTCTTTTGACCTTTAGTTTTAGGCTAGACTCTGGATCTGGCTGTCGATCTAAAATATCTTGACGAGCGATCGCCTTATTTAAAAAATCAAGATAATATTCATAACGTTCCCAATCTCCTCTAACTGCGCAATTAGGTTCATCTCGGTGCAGACAATCACTAAACTGACAGCTTTTTGTTTGCAGTCTAGCTTTGGCTTCGGGAAAATACTGAGCTAAATCCTTCGGTAAACAGTCCAAATCTGGCTGGTTGAAGCCTGGGCTATCTGCCAACAAACCACCCCCAGGAAGCTCAAATAACTCCACATGGCGGGTAGTATGACGACCTCGCTGTAGCTTGCCTGAGACTTCAGCAATCCTGAGATTAACAGAAGGAATTAAGGCATCAATTAAGCTCGATTTGCCGACACCACTTGGTCCTGCTACCACGGTAATCATTCCCTTTAACTGTTCCAGTAGCTCATTGATGCCAGACTGCTGCTGAACGCTGATATAGTTTGCCTGATAACCCCATTGCTCAAGACGTTTCTGCCACTTTTGCTGTTGCAATTGGGTAATCAAATCGCATTTATTGAGACATAAACATAAATTTAAAGCAGTAGATTCGGCTTTAACTAAAAAGCGACTCAACTGCCAGGGATCTAAAGTAGGTTCTTCAACCGCAAATACTAGTAAAATGCTCTGGGCATTGGCAACTGGAGGACGCTGTAGTTCTGTAGTGCGAGGAATAACTTGAGCGATCGCCCCTCTAGCATCTTGCCAATCTGGTTCTTCCACGATAATGCGATCGCCAACCATCACTTTTTGCCCAATTTTTTTGAGCCGAGTTCGACGGGTACACAGCAAGAATTGAGCCTTGTCATTATTTTCTAGTTTGACATGGTAAAAGTTCGCCTGAACAGCTACCACAGTGCCAATTATGTGGCTATCAGTATCTGTAGACTGAATAGAGCAACCAAGCTTAAGCTCAACTGCGCCGTTTAAATCTGCATCTTTCACGATTTTGTCGGACGACGAACTAGTAAAGAAAAAAAGTCTTGACGCTCATCAATAGCTTCTAGATGATAACCTTCCATCTTGAGACTGTCTGGAACTTGCTCAATCGGCTCACCAGCATCGAGCCAAACTTCTAATAAAGAACCAGGGGACATTTGTTCTAAACGAAGCTTAGTTCGCACAAAATTAATCGGGCAGGGAGTGCCACGCAAATCTAAATGAGCATCAGCCTCTTTGGAGGTAGGATTATCCGTACCTTTTAAGGGGTCAACAGGGTTCATTTTTGGAACAAACCTCCTAAAAAGCCCTCTTTGCTACCTTTACCTGTAGCTTCACCTCTAACGGTGGCTAGCTTTTCTAACAGTTCCCTTTCCTCGGAGTTAATCTTAGTCGGAATATCTATCTTGACTGTAATTAAATGATTGCCTCTACTAACAGGATTACCTAATTTGGGTACTCCTTTATTTTCTAAAGTCAGCACAGTATTAGGTTGAGTTCCCGCTGGAATGATTAATTCTTCTTTGCCATCAACAGTATTTATATTTAAATTACAGCCCAAAATTGCCTGGAGATAGCTGACGGTAAGTTCTGACCTAATGTTGATTCCTTCTCTGGTAAACTCTTTGTCAGATTCAACAAACAAATATACGTATAGGTCGCCTGGTGTACCGCTACGAACTCCAGCATCTCCCTCTCCAGAGACTCTCAGACGAGTTCCGTTATCTACACCAGGAGGAATAGTAATTTTTAGCTTTTTAGTCTCTTGTTGACGACCTGCACCATGACAAATACTACATTTTTCTTCAATTACTTGTCCTGTACCATTACAGGTAGTACAGGCTGCAACCTGAGCAAAACTACCAAAAGGAGTGCGAGTTGCCCGGCGTACCTGACCGCTACCGCTACAGGTACCACAAGTTTTAACTCCTGTACCTGGTTTTGCTCCCGTACCGTTGCAGGTGTCACATGATTCTAGATGAGGAATTTTTATTTGCTTTTCGCCACCAAAGACAGCCTCTCGGAAGTCCAGCTTTAAGTCTAGTCGCAGATCGTCTCCTCTAGCTGGACCGTTACGACGACGAGATTGACCAGGGCTAGTACCAACACCACCGCCAAATCCACTAAAGATAGTTTCAAAGATATCGGCAAATCCACCCATGTCGCCGTAATCGTATCCTGATGCCCCTGCTGCACCACCTACGCCAGCTTCCCCAAAGCGATCGTATCTAGCGCGAGTTTCAGGTTCAGAAAGAACCTCATAGGCGCGACTGATTTCTTTGAACTTTTCCTCTGCTCCCGCCTCTTTGTTGACATCGGGATGGTACTGGCGAGCCAGACGGCGATAAGCGCGCTTTAATTCATCTTTATCTACATCTTGGGATACGCCCAGAATTTGATAGTAGTCCCCTGCCATAAAATCTTAATTTTTTCCTATGGTTTGTTGATTGTACTTTAGCAAAATCAGCACCAGAAAACATAGTACGGTTACTACTAAGAGTTGTTTACTTCCAGCCAAGCAAGCCAAACTTGATTATTTACAATCTTATTATTTGGCTAGTAGACGTGGACGTAATAGAGTAACTATTGATTTAACTTGAAACCAGTAGCGATATCTAACTTGCTACAAAGAGCGAAGTGTTACTAGTCAACTGCTTCATAATCATCATCATCAAGACCTAAACCAGCACCGCCTTCAATGTTGGCATCGTTGGATACGCTAACTACTGCCTTGACGCTATTATCTTGTGAAATATCCATTTCAGTTTTAGCATCAGCAAAATCATCATCATCAAATGTAAATGAATCATCTAAGTCAGAATTCTTTTGTTGATAGACATCTGTTCCAACTTCTAGTAGAGTTTGACGCAGGTTTTCTAAAATACTGCTGACATTTTTGATAGTTGTGTTGGGATTATTACAGGCTATCTTAAATTCTTCGCTGATTCTAGCAATTTTTGCCTTTAATTCATCACGGATCAAATCTCCTTGTTCGCTTAAAGTTGATTCGTAGTTATAAATAAGATTTTCAGCCTGATTTTTCAAATTAACCAACTCGATATTGCGACGGTCTTGTTCGGCATAATTATCTGCCTCCAAGCGCATTCGCTCAACTTCGTTAGAACTCAAGCCTCCAGTATTGCTAATAGTAATGCCTTGTTGCTTGTTTGTACCTTTATCTTGCGCCCCAACCTGCAAAATTCCGTTGACATCAATTTCAAAAGCAACTTCTATTTGGGGCATTCCTCTAGGCGCAACAGGAATGCCCGTGAGTAAAAATTTACCAAGGCTTTTGTTATCTTTTGCCATGGCTCTTTCACCCTGAAGCACATGAATTTCGACGGTAGTTTGACCGTCAGCAGCAGTAGAAAAAACTTGAGATTTGCTTGTCGGTACAGTGGTATTTCTTTCGATAATCTTGGTAAAAACTTCTCCTAAAGTTTCAATACCTAAAGATAGAGGAGTAATGTCCAGTAGCAAAACATCTTCTATTTCTCCACCTAGCACTCCTGCTTGAATTGCAGCACCAGCAGCTACCGCCTCATCTGGATTAACAGATCTATCGATCTGCATTCCCTCAAAGATGGTTTGAATTGCTTGTTGTACAGCGGGAATGCGGGTTGAGCCTCCCACTAGGATAATACGATCTATTTCTCCAGGCTCTGAATCTGCATCTTTTAAAGCTCGTCTAACAGGATCTAAAGTTTTTTGAATTAGGTCTTTAGCTAATTCTTCAAATTTTGCCCGACTCAACTCCATTTCAATATGTTTTGGTCCAGTTTCATCCGCTGTAATAAACGGTAGGTTTATTGAAGTTGTTGGAGCAGTAGAAAGCTCGATTTTTGCTTTTTCTGCAGCTTCTCGCATCCTCTGTAATGCCATTTTGTCAGTTCTTAGGTCAATTTCTTCCTGAGCATAAAAAGTTTTGATCATCCAACGGACAACAACATTATCAAAGTCATCTCCACCCAAATGATTGTTGCCCGAAGTTGCCTTAACTTCAAAAACGCCATTTCCTAGTTGCAAAATGGAAACATCAAAAGTACCGCCACCCAAGTCAAAGACTAAGATGTTTTCTTCTCGGTCTTGTTTATCTAGACCATAAGCCAAGGCTGCTGCCGTTGGTTCATTGACAATGCGCAAAACGTCTAAGCCAGCGATAGTTCCTGCGTCCTTTGTCGCCTGTCTTTGAGCATCGGTAAAGTAGGCTGGAACAGTAATAACTACTTCAGTTACGGGTTCTCCCAAGAAACTTTCGGCATCTGCTTTTAATTTTTGCAAAATCATCGCTGAAATTTCTTGGGGGGTATACTGATGATTGTTAATTTGCACATCAACAGTACCATCTCGACCAGAAATACATTTATATGGAGTACGCGATCGCTCTTCTTCTGTATCTTCCCAGCGACGACCAATAAAACGCTTAATACTGTGAACAGTATTTTTGGCATTAGTAACTGATTGTCTTTTGGCTAGTTGACCAACTAAACGAGTGTCACCTTTGGCAAATGCCACCATACTTGGCGTTGTTCGCGCACCTTCTGAGTTGGCAATTACTACTGGCTTACCTCCTTCAAGTACAGCAACGCAACTGTTAGTAGTTCCAAGGTCAATACCGATAACTTTTGCCATAGTGCTTAGGCAGTAACTTTCATTGTTCTATAGGGTGATCAGAAGTTAACAGCAAATTAGAATAATAGTAATCGGCATTTCCTGATGCCAAAGCTACGTATCCTCAGCCAAGTATAAAATACTTAAAATATTTAGTATTCTAAAATTTCTTAACCTTTTTCCTGTTCTTCTGTATTTTTCTCTTCCGAAGTTATCACAGGATCTTTAGGAACAGCAACTTTAACCATAGCATGACGCAAAATTGTATCCCCCAAAACATATCCTCGCATCAACTGTTCCATAACAGTTCCTTCTGGATACTCATCAGTTTGTTCCCGCAACATTGCTTCATGAAAATTGGGATCGAATTCTTTGCCTTCAGGACGCATTGCCGATACACCCATTTTTTTGAGACATTCTACCAAAGTCTTGTAAACGCCTTGATAGCTAGTATGAATTGCCTTTTCGCCGTCAGTTTCTGGCTTAAGTTGAGTTCTAGCCCGTTCAAAATTATCGACCACTGGAAGTAATTCAGTAATTACATTTTTTTTTGCCTGTATTTCTAAAATTTCTTTTTCATTAGTGGTTCGACGGCGAAAATTCTCGAAATCAGCAGCTAATCGAGCGTATTGCGCTTTTGTTAGTTCTGCCTGTTGGCTTTTTTCGTCTAAAAGATTTTTAAGATTGGCATTTTCTTGTTGAAAAGCAGCAAATATTTCTGCCTGCTCTTCAAAAATTTGGTCTTCTGGTTCTAAGTTGACCTCGGTAGACTCGGTAGTTTCGACAGTGGACTCTACAGAATTTTTCTCAATAGATTCTGAAGCAGCGTCAAAAGTATCTGCTGGGATATCTGAAGTCGTTGCTTCAAGGTTTTGGTCAATTGTTTCTGGTTGCTTCTGCTCTTCAGTCATAGGAATGTTTGTTTCTCCATATACAAAATATAGGATATTGCATTCTTTGGGGAAAATAACAGTTTTTAGGGAAATTTAGGGAGCTTCTCGGTAATCATTTTGCTTTATAAGCGATCGCCCAAAGTCGGTTTTTTTAATTCACGTTAGCTCAAGCCCTATGAACAGAATAACTCAGCTTAAAAGTAATAACTAAAAAAATCGGTAAATCAGCTAGAAAAATTATGTTTTGTCAGGGTGAATTGAAATTTTACTAATACTTTGGGGAACACTAGATAACGTGACTAAGATCTTTTTACATTCTATGGCTTATTCTTCCTCTTCTAAAAAAACCAGGGCGATCGCTCTGCGTAACAATTTATCTCCTTTTGGCAACCAATTGGTTCAAAAAGGATTTATTGATGGCATCGAAATGCAGAAGGCTTTAGCTGAAAGTCGCAAAACTGGTCGTTCCTTAGTAGACATCTTGGAATCAGCTACAGGTAAACAATTACCGCCAGATTTATTACGTCAGTATAAGAGACACCATCTGTTTGAGCTTAAGGTTTTGTTTGGCGTAGAGTCGGCAGATTTAGAGCTAGAAACAGACCAGCTAAATAATAATCAAATGGGGGAATTAATCAATTCTTTAATTTCCTTGGATATTTGCCGTCGCTATCGATTGATCCCTATCAGAAAAGAAGAGGGAGAGCCTGCAACGCTAGTGGTAGCCATGGTCGATCCTGAAAACCTGGAGGCTCAGGACGATCTCAACCGTATTCTTCGACCTAAAAAAATTAATCTTAGACGATTAGTTATTACCCAGGCTGACTATCAGCAGTTAATCGATCAATTTTTAGATGAGCAGGTTAAAAAAGAAACCGCCAAGAAAAAAGAAGTTAACGTTGATGTTTCCTTAGAATTAGACAATTTTGAGTTTAATTTGGAAGATGCAGAGGACGAGCTGGCTGATGATTTGGGTGCTGCCAATGAGGCACAGGCAGCACCGATTATTACCCTAGTTAACAAAATTCTGGCAAAAGCATTACAAGAAGGGGTTTCTGATATTCACATTGAACCCCAAGAAGATAGTCTAAAAGTTCGTTATCGCAAGGACAGCGTTTTACAGCAGCCTTTTGATAAGATGCCGAAAAAGATTATTCCTGCGGTAGTAGCTCGCTTCAAGATTATGGCAGAGCTAGACATTGCCGAAAAACGCTTGCCTCAAGATGGTAAGATTCGCCGTATGTTCCAGGGTCGAAAGGTGGATTTTCGGGTCAACACCTTGCCTAGTCGCTATGGAGAAAAGGTAGTACTAAGGATTTTGGATAACACAGCTACCCAGCTAGGTCTTGATAAGCTGATTTCTCATGAGCCTACTTTAGAAATGGTTCGGGACATGGCAAAACGCCCCTTTGGTTTAATTCTGGTAACAGGCCCGACTGGTTCGGGTAAATCAACAAGTCTTTACTCCGTCTTAGCAGAGAGAAATAGCCCTGACGTTAACATTTGTACCGCTGAAGATCCGATTGAATACTCTCTAGATGGAATTACTCAAGTACAGGTAATACGGGAAAAAGGCATGAACTTTGCCTCGATTCTGCGGGCTTTTTTAAGACAAGATCCAGACGTAATCTTGGTAGGTGAGACTAGGGACTCAGAAACAGCTAAAACGGCGATTGAAGCTGCCCTTACAGGTCACCTAGTATTAACTACTCTACACACCAATGATGCTGCTGGCGCGATCGCTCGTCTTGATGAAATGGGGGTAGAGCCATTTATGATCTCTGGTGCATTGCTAGGAGTATTGGCTCAAAGGCTAATGCGTAAAGTCTGTAGCGAATGTCGTATTGCCTATAATCCGACTCGCGCCGAGTTATCTAGATTTGGATTATCCGCAGCAGCAGAAGAGGAAGTTACGTTTTTCAAAGCCAATAAGCTGGACGTAGAACAATTGTCTAAGGCAAAAGCCAATGGCAGTATCTGTCCTAAATGTTCTGGAGTGGGCTACAAAGGCAGAGTTGGTGTTTATGAAGTCATGAAAAATTCCGAAAGATTGGAAAGCTTAATTAACCAGGGAGCAAACACCGATCGCCTTAAAGAAGTAGCAATCGAAGAAGGGATGATTACTATCCTGGCATATAGCCTAAATTTAGTCAAAGAAGGTCAGACCACCCTTGAAGAAGTAGAGCGGGTCACGTTTACCGATTCTGGCGTTGAAGCAGAGCGCAAATCCAAGCAAAAAACTAGCCTGACTTGTCGTACCTGTAGTGCCGATCTACAGCCTGAGTGGTTGGATTGTCCCTATTGTATGACTCCTCGCTTTAGTAAATAACTGATGTTACGCACTAATTAATCTATGAAGCCTAGGTAGTGGGTAGTAGGTAGTAGGTAGTGGGTAACGTCAGTAAATAAATAAAGTTCGCATTTTAAATTATGACTTTAGGAGAAAAGAATTATGGATTTAATGATTGAAGACTTGATGGAACAACTAGTAGAAATGGGTGGCTCAGATATGCACGTCCAGGCTAGTGCGCCAGTCTATTTTCGGATCAGTGGCAAATTAACCCCGATTGGCGAAATTCTTAATCCTCAAGAGTGCCAAAGGTTAATTTTTAGTATGCTTAACAACAACCAAAGAAAGGAATTGGAACAGCACTGGGAATTAGATTGTTCTTACGGTGTCAAAGGACTGGCTCGTTTTCGGGTCAATGTCTACAAAGAGCGAGGCTCTTATGCAGCTTGTTTACGGGCATTGTCTTCTAAAATTCCTAACTTCGATCAGTTGGGTTTACCTGATGTAATTAGACGAACCACCGAAAGACCAAGGGGACTTGTCTTGGTAACTGGACCTACAGGCTCAGGCAAAACTACCACCCTGGCAGCAATGCTCGATTTAATTAACCGTACTAGAGGCGAGCATATCCTAACGGTAGAAGACCCGATTGAATATGTCTTTGATAACGTTAAAAGCTTATTTCACCAGCGACAGAAGGGAGAAGATACTAAAAGCTTTGCTAACGCCCTAAAAGCAGCACTACGGGAAGACCCAGACATCATTCTGGTAGGGGAGATGCGGGATTTAGAAACAATTTCCCTGGCAATCTCCGCAGCCGAAACGGGTCACCTAGTATTTGGCACTCTACATACTAACTCTGCTTCAGGAACAGTCGATCGAATAATTGATGTTTTTCCCGCAGGTCAACAGGCACAAATTCGCGCCATGCTGTCTAACTCTTTGATTGCCGTATTTAGTCAAACCTTAGTCAAAAAGAAAAGTCCTAAGCCTGGAGAGTTTGGAAGAGTCATGGCACAGGAAATAATGATCGTCACTCCTGCGATCGCCAATTTAATCCGCGAAGGAAAAGCGGCGATGGTCTATTCTGCCATTCAAACAGGAGCAAAAATGGAGATGCAAACTATGGAACAAGCTTTAGCTGAGCTTGTTAAAAAAGGCATCGTCAGCATGGAAGAAGGAATGGCAAAAAGTTCTCGACCCGATGAGCTACAGCGTCTTACAGGTGCTGCTGCGAGTATGGGAATGGCAGCAAATGCCAAGCGTCATTAATTGAGATTAATACTTACCTATATTGGTTTATTTTATGTCTGTATTCGTAGCCAAAGTCAAAGATCATTCGGGAAAAATCTTTAAAGAAAAGATCGAGGCAGCCTCTGCTGAACAAGCCCGTTTAGCACTAAAAAACAAATACGTTGCCGTGGGCAAGATCAATAAGTCTGGTATGGAAATTGATCTGTCTGGGTTGGAAATGGCTTTAGCCAAAGTCACAATTAAAGACAAGGCTGTATTTTCCCGCCAGTTTTCGGTCATGGTCAATGCGGGGGTAGCAATTGTTCGCGCTTTGGGTATTCTCTCGGATCAAGCTCCCAACGTCAAATTAAAAAGAGCCCTTTTAGGCATCAGTGCTGAGGTACAGCAGGGGATAAGTCTTTCTGAGTCGATGAGCAAATACCCTGAGTGTTTTAACGATCTCTATGTCTACATGGTGGAGGCTGGAGAAGCTGGTGGGGTACTTGATGAAGTCTTGATGCGTCTATCTAAACTTTTAGAAGACATGGCGAAGTTACAAAACCAAATTAAGTCAGCTATGGCTTATCCTGTTACCGTGGGTATTTTTGCTGTCATCGCCTTTTTGGGAATGACAATCTTTTTGATTCCTGTATTTGGCGGAATTTTTGAAGGTTTAGGGGCAGAACTACCGCTTCTTACCAGAGTTATGTTAGGTATAAGTAATACTCTCCGTAGCTGGAAAGTGGTAATTCCTATTGTTGCCTTTGTCGGCACTAGTTTTTTACTTCGCAATTATTACAAAACCACTATGGGTCGTCTGCAAATTGATGGCTTTATGCTAAAAATGCCGTTGTTTGGTGACTTAAACCAAAAAATTGCTGTAGCTCGTTTTTGTCGTGTATTTGGTACTCTGACTCGTTCTGGTGTTCCCGTCTTGCAGTGTTTTGATATTGTTTGTAATACCATTGGTAATCAAGTAATTATTAATGCTGTCATGAGTGCAAAATCGGACATTCAACAAGGGGGCATGATTTCTTTAGCAATTCAAAAGGAAAACGTTTTTCCACCTCTAGCAATTCAGATGATTAGTATTGGTGAAGAAACTGGTGAACTTGACGGCATGATGGAGAAGGTGGCAGATTTCTACGAGGATGAGGTAGAACAAGCAGTTAAAGCTCTTACTAGCATGATTGAACCAATTATGATGGTGGGTATTGCTTTGATGGTGGGTACGATTTTGCTATCTATGTACCTACCGATGTTCTCTATCTTCGATCAGTTGGGTTAATTTTAAGGAGCGAAGATGTTTCAAGGCTTGTGGGCGTATTATGTCTATTAAAAAATCTGACTACGAAACTTTGCTGGCTGAATATAGCACCCGTAGTGGGGCGATCGCTTTACTCAAGCAACATCGTCCTTATTTGGAGGCTTTGCCAAGCATTCGTCGCTCAGAACAAAGTTTAATTACAATTCCCCTGCCTGTCGTCCGCATTCGCCGACCAGAATTAGATTTACAGAATCCCTTACAGCCTAGAACTCCGCGCATTGCTACATCTCTTCCTTGTGACCTGGGTATTTTGATGTGCGACCCAGAATGGAAAATTAAGTTGGGTACGGAAATTATTGTTTTTATTCATCGTCCAGAAGAAGATTTTTCCGATCTAATCGATCGCTGGCGCAAAACCCAGGTTTATCTCGACCAAGACTATGAATGGCTGATGCCTCCTAATGAACAGCATATGTTTAGCGAAGCAGCAGAAGCAATTAATCCCCTGTTTGTTGTTTTTGAAGCTACTAGCGATCGCATTAAACAAGGTTTATCTGGTGCTGGTTTTCCTTTTGTTGTCCAATCTCTTAATTTGTCTATAGAGTCAGAAGTTGAAGAAAATGCTTTCAATCTAGATTGAAAAAATATATATTACGCTTGATGTGAATTAGCGGTTAGACCCCTCGTCGTCCGAAGGCGCAAGGGAATGCTTTCCGATATCGCCAACGAGCGCAAAGAAACGACTTGTCCGCATCTAATGCTGACAAAGAAAAAAGGTTTAATCTTCCCTTTGTATCTAAAATTTATCTGTAAAAACCAGAATATAATACTGGGGGAACTTTCCCCCAGACCCCCTGTTGGGGACGTTACGACTCTCCCCAAACCCCTGTCGTAAACATTAACCTTAGTTTTCCACCCTATTAACTAGAGTCTCTTTGTTCATATAAATAGTTGAAAAGGGATAAAGCGAGAAAAGGTAAGAGTTATCTTCAGTCTTTCTCACCTTATGTTTTTGAGCTTTTAACAGGGGCGGTAAGCTACTTTATTTTTATATGCGGAAGTGCGCCTTTCTACCGCATAATTTATCTTTTTATTAGTGTGAATAATCTGCCTTACGAGCATCGCTATCTGAACGAGGTTGAATTACGCCATAACCACCATGATTGCGACTGTAGATAACGTTGATTTCTTTAGTTTCACTGTTTTGGAACATATAAAAATCGTGGTCTACAAGCTGTAGGTGTTCTAAGGCCTCCTCTGTAGTCATTGGGGGCATGGCAAAATACTTGCTTCTAACTACTTTAGCAGGTAATTCTGGGGCGCGATCGCTATCTAATTCCTGTGTTTTAATTACAGCGTCTTCCTCTACTATTTCATCCTGGCGCGCATGAGCATGAGCGTTTTTGGCTAAATGCTTTTCTTTATACTTGCGTAACTGACGAGCAATTTTATCTGCAACCATGTCTATACTTGCGTAGAGACTTTCGCTTCCTTCTTGAGCGCGAATTACTGTTCCGTTGGCAAATACTGTAACTTCAGCCTTATGTTTTTTTTCGATCCGAGAATTGCGGGCTACAGACAAGTGAACATCTACTTTACTGGTTATATTTTGAAAGTGTTTAACCGCTTTTTCTAATTTTTGTTCGACATAATCATGAATTGATTCTGTTACTGTAATGTTGTTTCCTTGGATCAAAAGCTTCATGTTTGCTACTCCATATAATACAGTTGCCAAGCTAATAACAAAGTAGATAGATCGTTTTTACTAATTAATAGTAAGATATACAAGTTCCTCAATCTAAAAATGATATTTTTAAACTACGAAACTTAGTAGCTAAAGTTACCTTTTAAAATTGAAAAATTTAATTTAAATCTGGTCGGCTCAGATACTATAAGCTCTAAATATAACTACTACAGAATTCTTATATTACAGTTTTACAGTCCTGTGCTTTGCAGATTCCCTAAACAATTATCAAAGGTTAATTAAACTGGTTTAGGCTTAAATTTAACTTGTGCTGATGGAAAATCTACTTGTTCAAGCATTATACATTTGGGATAGTTTGCAGTTTTTTTTCTTTGCAATTCCTTAAGTTAATGCGCTTTTTTTTAATAGCTTTATGGTAAATATACTAACACTTTGTAGCCTGCAAAACATTAATAATTTCAGTTGTTTTGATGTTCTGTTACATTGTTTAATATTTGTTTAAATAGAATAGCAATAGCGATATGGTACAAAATAAAAGATATTGTCAATTAAATAACTATAAATTAGTTACATACAGCCAAGCATGGGCATATCAGCGATCGCTAGTAGCTGAAAGAATCAATAATTCGAGTTTAAATGATGTTTTAATCTTATTAGAACATCCACCTGTCTATACATTAGGAACAGGTTCTACTCTTGATTTTCTCAAGTTCGATCCGCAAGTAAATGACTTTGAAATTCATCGTACCGAAAGAGGCGGAGAAGTTACCTATCACTGTCCCAACCAGCTAGTAGGCTATCCAATCCTCAATCTGCGCTATTATCAACAGGATTTGCACTGGTATCTCAGACAGTTGGAAGAAGTCATAATTAAAACCATAGCCAAATATGATTTAAAGGCTTATCGTCTTCCTAAATTGACAGGGGTTTGGTTAGAAGGAAAGAAAATAGCTGCTATTGGCATAAAGGTTCGACGCTGGATTACCATGCACGGTTTTGCCTTAAACGTATGCCCTGACATGAGTGGATTTAAGCAAATAGTCCCTTGTGGCATAGTCGATAAGCCAGTTGGCAGTTTAGCCGAGTTTATTCCTAGTATTTCCACAGATCGAGTTCGGGTTGAATTGGCAGAAGCTTTCGCAGAAGTATTTCAAGTAGAGTTAATTAAATAAATGAGGCATGAGGGAAATAAACTATGAATCAAGCACAATTAACGGCAATTAATAATTATGATTGGGGAAATATCAAATTAATTGCCTCGGATATGGATGGTACGCTAACAAAAGAAGAGAAGTTTGATTCTGACTTATTTAAGACTTTAAGCAGGTTAGCTGCTGCGGAAGTGGATATTCTAATTACCACAGGACGTTCAGCGGGATGGGTTCAGGCGATCGCAACTTATTTACCTATCGTGGGTGCGATCGCCGAAAACGGTGGTTTGCTGTATTGGCAGGGTAGTATAGTACCGCAATTGATGAGCGAAATCGACATTGATAAACACCGTCTACAGTTAAGTCGAGTATTTGGGTTATTGCAAAGCAAGTTTCCTCAGCTAAAAGAGTCCCAAGATAATCGTTTTCGCTTAACAGACTGGACTTTTGATGTTGAGGGATTGAGTCAAGATTGCTTAGAACAAATAGAGTATATATGTCAATCTGAAGGTTTTGGATTTACTTACAGTAGTATTCAGTGTCATATCAAACCGCTGCATCAAGATAAGGCTTTTGGTTTAAATCAAGTTATTTCGCAGTATTTTCCCGATCTAAAACCAGATCAAATACTGACTATGGGCGACAGTCCTAATGATGAGTCTATGTTCAATCAATCACAGTTTCCTCTTTCAGTTGGGGTAGCAAATGTGTTGAAGTATCGCGATCGCTTAAAGTATTTACCTACTTATATTACTAGTAAATCCGAGGGCGAAGGCTTTTATGAGTTAGCAGAATTAATTATCAATCATCGTCAAAATAGATAAATTATTATTAATTAATTAGAAATTAATTATCGTGTTCTGATTTTCGACAGGCTGCCAATAAATCTTGATAAAGTTCTATGGAATTAGCGATGATCGCGCCATTATAGCTATAGTCTTTACAGGCGTGTAAAGGAGGCAAGGGTAAACCATCTAATCCCGTCACCTGACAGCCATTTTCCTGCGCCATAAACGCCAGCGCAGCACTATCAATAAACTTACCCCGTTTAGTAATCCAGCCAATGAGATCTCCTGAAAAAATGCCGTTATAGTTGGGTAGTTGGCGATCGCTAGAATAGCAGTTTTCGATATCGATTACATTATACCTGGATTGCAAAGCAGGTTTGAGGTGTGCCATTCCCCAACCTAATAAAATACTTTGAGAGGGATTTGTGATCTTTAATAATTGGCATTCATCTAAGTCTCGATCTAGCTTGCCTTTGTATACCCCCTGATTTTTAAAAGTATAGTAATAGCAATCCTGTGCAGGAGAAATAGCAATTACCGCTTCATAGTGTTCTGCATTTAAAATACTTAAAATAATTTGGTAATTATCAAAACCATCGAGATAGTATTGAGTGCCATCAATGGGATCTAAGGTAATTAAATAATCATTTTTGCCTAATTCCGTAGAAGTAAAATATTTGGTATTACAAGATTTTTCATATTCCTCACCATAAAAGGCAAGATCGGGAAAATTTCCCAGTAAAGCTACTTCTACTAAAGTCTGAATTGAAAGATCCGCATCGGTTAATGCTGCTGATAAAAAATTATCCCCTGCTTCTTTGGCTGGTAAAGAAACAATTTTAGCTTGAATATGCTGTGCATAACCCGCAGCCACTCTTAAGTGGGGTAGTAGTGTCTGGAGTATTTCACGAGGAGAAGGCTGAGAAGACATATAAAGGTTAAGCTTAGATTAATCTTTGAATCAACTTGGTTAGTTGAAGTTTTTAAGCTAACTACAATCGTTCATTAGCTTATTACAAATTTATTTACTATCTTTGTAATTTACATTTGGGTGTATGGTAATTTTACTAAATTATTAATTGATCTAATATTTAGTTGAATTTTCAACTTTCAAGCCAATGTGGACACAGATTACTCAAGCCATAACCCAAGCTACGGGAAAAGAATTTGCGATCGCCAATACCAAATCAGTCAGTGGAGGCTGTATCAATCAAGGTTATAAAATAAGCGGAAATGATACAGAATATTTCGTTAAGCTCAATCAGGCTTCTCAGGTAGAAATGTTTGCAGCCGAAGCTTTGGGACTAAAACAAATGTATGCTACTCAGACAATTACCGTGCCACAGCCTGTATGTTGGGGAGTAGCAGATGATTCTAGCTATATTGTCCTGCAATGGCTAAATTTGGGTAGGGGAAACAATGAAAGCTGGACAAAAATGGGTCGTCAGTTGGCATCAATGCACCGTCAAGGAAAAAACCAAAACTTTGGATTTGAAATTAATAACACTATTGGTTCTACCCCTCAGATTAACACCTGGATGGCCAACTGGGCAGACTTTTTTGCCCAACAGCGTATTGGCTATCAATTAAAGTTGGCTAAACGTAGTGGCGGAAATTTCCCTGATACAAACAGGGTTGTTGATGCAGTTAGGGATAGATTGGCTGATAGGCAGCCTGAAGCCTCTATCGTACATGGCGATCTTTGGTCTGGGAATGCTGCAATTACCGCTGATGGCGCACCTGTTATCATAGATCCTGCCACATATTATGGCGATCGCGAAACTGATATTGCCATGACAGAATTATTTGGTGGTTTTCCTGCTGTTTTTTATCATGGCTATAATGAGGCTTGGCAATTAGACACTGGTTATCAACAACGTAAAAGTGTTTACAATCTCTACCACGTCTTGAATCACTTCAATCTCTTCGGCAGTGGATACGCTAATCAAGCTAAAAGAATTATTGAGACAATAATTTGATTGCTAGATGATATTGAGCATCCAAATAACTTAGATTCTGACCCTAAATTTAATCTACTGTTTGTACAGATAAATTTTCCTGTAGTTGAATCAATTCATCTCTATGGGCAATGACACTAACTAAATTAGGACTATCAGTTTTAGACACAACCCGAAGTAGTATTTGTTCCCAACGTCCTGCTTTGCGCCAATAAAAAGCACCTGCTGCGGGGGCGAGTAAAAGCAAAAGCCAAAATACGCCTTTGACATTAGGAAACAAGAGAAACAAAATTAGAGCCAAGCAGGAAAAGCCAACCAAAGCTAAAAAGGTAAGCAATATAGCCAGAAATAGACTAGGCTGCACAAAGCCTTTAAAAGTAACCTGTTTGTTTTCTGGATCGACAGCAGTCATCTGATAGGCTCGTGTTTCAAAATACTCCTGCAATTTTTTAATTAAAACATCTTCTGATTCATCAGGAACAAGTTGAATTTGTTTGGTACGATCTTTAACCGAAGCACGAATAAAGAAGAATAACCCAATCATCATTAATAGGGTCAAAAGAAAAGTTGAGGAAATAATTGGCAGATTCACGCTGATTAAATTTAGTTTGATTATCAAGATTAAGTCTATAAAGAATATAGACTATTTCCTACTAGCATAATAATGACTGTAATAGTTATAAGAACCTGTAGAGCGATTTACCTGATTAGCTATGACTCCTAGAATAGGTACATTAGACATTCTAATGTTGTCAATATTCTGCTTTAACAAAAAGCGATCTGTTTTGCCAATTCTCACTACTAGCACAACTCCGTTAGTTTGACTTGAGAGAATTCGACCATCAGCAAACTCTAATATGGGTGGAGTATCATAAATAATTAAATCGTATTGCTTACTTGCTTTTAGCTGCTCCATCAAAGCATACATTTTCTGAGAAGAAAGTAGGCGAGTAGGATCGGGTGGAATGTCTCCTGCGGGAATGACGGATAAATTTTCCCACTGAGGAACTTCAATAATTGCTGATTCTATATCTAAACCAGTCGCCAAAACATTACTCAAACCAGCTTTATTTTTAACACCAATCCAACGATGAACTTGAGGACGACGCAAATCAGCATCAATTACCAGTACCTTTTGTCCCATTGCTGCGGCTGCTTGCGCCAAGTGACAAGAGACAGTTGACTTTCCTTCGGAGGGAATAGATGAACTGATTACAAATGTACGAATTGAAGTATCAGAACCCAAAAGCTTAATATTGGTGTTAAGAGAGCGAAATGATTCTAGAAAAGGAGTAACACCATACCATTTTTGACCACTATCTATAGTTGACGCTGGCGTTAATTGATTGATGTTTAACGGTGTGTTTCCTATGTGTAGTTGAGGTAGGCTAAATTTATCTTTTTTAGGCGTTGCTTCTATTTCATCTAAAGGCCTTAGATCTTTTTCAATGGGTATTTGACCCAGCAGAGGTAAATTAATGCTCTCTTTTAATTCTTCTGCCGAATGGAAAACAGGGTCAAGGCGTTCAGCCAGTAATGCTGCACCAATACCCAAAAGAACGCCAGAAAACAGACCTAAAATAAGATTACGAGGAGGGTTAGGGGAGATAGGCTTTTTTAACAAAGCTGGCTGAGAAATTGTTTGCCAGGGCAAGACCTGTTGCGCTCCCTGTAGCTGCAATTCTTCTTGAGCAGTCAAAAAACGAGTTAGGCTTTGCGTTGCTACTCTTAACTGTCGCATCAAATCTGTATATTGGCGAGCAATCACAGGCATTTGCTTAGTATATTTGTTAATTTTCGCCAATCCTCCCTTAAGAGCCTGTTCGCGAATTTTCAATATTTCTAGCTCGTTGGCTGCCTGAATATATTGCTGATTGAGTTTCAAACGTAAAGAGCTTGGAGAGGTATTATTTGGCTTATTTTCTACGAAGTTAGATAGATTGTTTCCTAGTACTCCGCCAGCTTCTTTTTGAAGTAGATTAGTTAAATTTGCTCTTTTCTCTTCTAAAGCTTGAACAGTAGGATTTTTGGCTGAAAAGCGAGTAGATTCTGTAGCTAACTCTACTTCTACCTTTTGTAATTCGTCCAGCAAGTTTTGATAGCGTGGAGATTCACTTAAATAGCTAGCTGCTAATGCCTGTTGTGGTTCCAATCCTAATTGTTTTTGCAGCAGAATATATAAAGATTTTGTTTCTTTAGTTTTGGCTTGAGTGTCAAATAGCTTTTGCTCAAAGTTAACTTGTTGCCCTGCCAGTATTTTTGCCTGTTGTTCTGGGTCGAGCAAATTATGAACTTGACGAAATCTTTGTACTTCACCCTGCAAGCGATTAACTCGTCCTCTCACTTTTGGTAGTTGCTGTTCAACGAAGTCTATTCCTTGCTGCACTTTGGCTCTTTTTTCCTCTAAAGAGTATTTTAGATACGCCTCGGCTAAATTATCTAGGACAAATTGAATTTTTTGGGGGTCAGGATCGACGTAAGAAACCTCTAAAATTTTTGTTTCGTCTAACTGCTCGATTTTGAGGGGAGATTTTTTAGGTTTGATTAATTCATCGTATTCAATTTTGGGATATTTACTCGCGAGGCTTTTGATGATCGGTTTTAAAACGCGAGGGCTACGTAGTACTGCTATTTGAGAATCGTAATCTAGACCACCAAGATTTTGTTGCAAGATAGATAAGGGGTTATTACCTAAGGAACTGTCTTGCTCCTCGGAAACAGGTTCAACCAAAAGCTGAAAACTGCCTTCATATTTTGGTTCTTGAGTAAATGTTAATATTACCGTAGTGGTAGTGACACCGAGAGTTACAGCACCAATGAGGCGCAAGCGATGTTTTATTATGCTCGCAAGTTGACGCAGATCTATACTATCTCCATCGGCTTTTTTTTCTGGTTGATTAACAATAGGTAAGGAATAAACATAGTTATTATTTCCATTTTGATTGTTAATTCCCTTGCCGTTTCCATTTCTTGAGGGGAGATAAGTAGAATGATCTGAACTTCTATCGGGCATTATTTTATCAATCCTCACAACACGAAGTATTTTTTATAAGCAGTTGTAATAGTAGTCCATTACTAATGCACGGTAAAGCAATGGACTACTGTTATTTGTGTTTGAGGCTTAGAAGATGAGATTTAATAAACCACCAAATGCTCCAAGTGGACCGAGGAACTTACCTACGCTATCAGAAGCTTTTGTTGAACCAGAGCGACCAACAATAACCACATCATTTTCATTGAGAACAGGGTTTGTCTCTTCATTAACTTCCGAGCCTAGGTCAACCTCGATTTGGCGTTTATCTACCGTGCCATCAGGCTTTAGACTAACTAGCTGTACTTTATTGCTATTAGCACGGGTGGCATCAAAGCCACCAGCAGCTAAAATAGCTTGGTTAAGAGGAGTATTGGGTTCTACTGTCACTGGTCCAGGAGTAACAACTTCGCCAACAACATTAACTGTGATGGGTTGATTGAAACTACCTGAAGCAGTTGTCCGCCTGTCTTGTTCGGTCAAATTATCTGCTTTAGCAATAACAATCTTGTCTCCATCTTGGAGAATAAGATCTTGGTTGGTGTCTCCAGACTGAATTAAATCCCACAAATTTACATCAATAACTTTTTCCGAACCATCCCAAGCTGTGCGTTTGACTTTTATATCTCTAACGTCGGCTAAAGGCTTAATTCCTTTCGCAGCACCTATGGCTTGAGTAAGTCTGGGAGGACTGGACTCTTGTTTGCCTTCATTTACCCTACCACCGTTATTATTTGCCAATTGCTCTGGCTGAATAAAGTGAGAACCAGGACGATTAACTTCTCCAACTACTGCTACTTGAATCGGCTTATCTGTTTGTAGACCATAGCTGGCGGTGGCTAGTTTATTTAACTCAGCGGTATTAATTTTGTCAGTAGTAGGTACAAAAATAGTATCTCCATCTCTTAAGGAAATATCTTGTTTGATTTGACCCTTGGTTAATAAATCCCATAGGTTAGAGTTGTAGACAATCGCTTTGCCATTCGTGTCTCGTGTAACTCTAACATTGCGTACATCAGCAATAGTATTTATACCACCAGCCTGCTCCAATAAATCAGTTACAGTAGGAAACTGAGGACTGTCGGCAGTAATAGCGACTTGATAAGATCCTGGATTATCTACTTCTCCTGAAACGCCAATTTTTAGAGGGCGAGGAGCAACTAAACCGACGGTAATAATAGGTCTTTTGAGGTAAGTAGAATACTTTTTAGAAACTTTTTCGGAGGTTTCTTTTAAGCTCAATCCTCGAACATCGACACGTCCTACTAATGGAAGACTAATTGTGCCATCAACTAATACGGGATATTCTCCGCTGTATTCGGCTACTTGAAAAATGTCAAGTTTGATTTGATCTCCAGCACCGAGGGTATAATCAGTTTCGTCAGTGGCAAATTTGATGTTTTCTGCGGGAATAGGAGTAACATTACTACCAGGAACAGACTGAGGAACAGTTTGACCTTCTAAAGGAGGTAAATCTCGATAATTAATTGGTTGGTTTGGAGAATTGATTGGTTGGTTTGGAGTTTTTGATTCTCCTGAACCTGCATCCTGCAATTTTATGGTATTGTCCTGAGCGATCGCTGGTGCAGTTGCCAATGCCAAACTAAAAGCTAAGGCGATCGCACTATATTTATTAACTCGTTCTAAAATTAATTGATACAAAACAGATTTAGTTTTCATAAATAACATCACAATGAAAAAAGGTTGATTATTGCGACTAGACTATCATTATTATCTCTTGAAGTTAAAATGTCGAAAAAAAGAAAACAGAAGTTCCCTTATTTAATTGGTTCAAAGTGGACAGCTAAACAAAAAACTTGGGGATGGAGGCATTTCCAGGTAATTAACCGCAAAAACCATGATAAGTGGGTATTTGCCGAAATGGTAGCATCTTGTGATCCCAAAACTCGTTTCTGGTTGAATGCCTCGCAACTCAAAGATGATTCTCTCTGGCTATCTGGATGGAAAACTCTTCAAGAGACTGAACAGCTAAAGAACAGCAACGATATTAAACTATATTAATTATCTTAGCTATCAATCTTGTTTATTTGTTTAAAGTTTGAATCAAGTTTTTATTAACAATCTAAATAAAAGGCTTAGAACAAATAATAACATTATCTTTGGTAGTTCTTGCTTAATTTCTTGATAAAGTTATTGATGATAAATGAAGAAGAGATAAACTTTTTAAAACTTGCACTATTTTTAGATATATAAACTGATACTAGATAATTTCATTCAAAATAATTGCTTTTCAGCTATCAGCCATCAGCTATATTGTTCCATCTGCGTGGGACTAGCTGTGACCGAATAATTGATAAGTGTTCAATAATAACCGATAATTGATAACAGCTTAGTTAATAACTAATAAATGATTCAAGCACTCAGAGGAACAAGAGATATTCTGCCAGAGGAAGTCGTTTACTGGCAGTTAATTGAAGCCACTGTCAAAGAAATACTAGGTCGAGCGGTGTACCAGGAGATTCGATCGCCAATCTTTGAGCAAACAGACTTATTTGAGCGTGGTATCGGTGAAGCTACAGACGTAGTAGGCAAAGAAATGTATACCTTCAAAGATAGGGGCGATCGCTCTTTAACACTGCGTCCAGAAGGTACAGCAGGAGTAGTACGAGCTTATATCAGCAATAAACTTTATGCTCAAGGAGGAGTCCAGCGTCTTTGGTACACTGGACCAATGTTTCGTTATGAACGTCCTCAAGCTGGTCGTCAGCGTCAGTTTCATCAGGTTGGTTTAGAGTTACTGGGTAGTGATGCTCCTCGTGCAGATGTGGAGGTAATTGCCTTAGCGACTGATATTTTGCAAACTTTGGGTTTAAAAAATTTGGAACTAGATATAAACTCGGTTGGCAACAGTAGCGATCGCGCCAACTATCGAGAGGCATTAGTTAGCTATCTTGAACCTTACAACGACGATTTGGATCGAGATTCTCAAGATCGTTTAACCCGCAACCCACTCAGAATATTAGATAGCAAAGATCCTCAAACCCAAAAAATTGCTCGAAACGCGCCTAAAATTACCGAACATCTTAGTGCTGAATCAAAAAAACACTTTGATACCGTGCTGCAATTGTTAACCGATTTAAACATCAAATACCAAATAAATCACTGCTTAGTTAGGGGTCTAGACTACTATACCCATACGGCTTTTGAAATCAAGTCTGATGATTTGGGCGCACAGGCAACTGTATGTGGAGGTGGACGCTATGATGGTTTAGTTGGCGAATTAGGCGGACCACAGACGCAGGCTGTAGGTTGGGCGATCGGCATGGAAAGACTGGTGTTGTTGCTGCAAAAACTGCGGTCTAACCCCGTAAATAATCCCGATTTATATATCGTCTCTCGTGGTGAAGCTGCCGAAGCTCAAAGTCTGATTCTGGCGCAGAAATTACGCAGTGTTGGCTTAGGTGTTGAGCTAGATCTTAGTGGCAGTGCCTTTGGAAAGCAGTTTAAACGAGCCGATCGCAGTGGGGCAGTTGCCTGTTTGGTTTTGGGCGATGCAGAAGCAGCCAATAAAAAAGTTAACTTAAAATGGTTAGCATCAGGAGAACAACAGGCGATCGCGCAAGCTGATTTATTAGCAATGAGCGGGGAATTGGAGTTTAAAGAGGCTTTTGGTCAGAAAGCCTCTTTAAACGACTTGTTGAAAACTAAGATCCCTAGGCTAAAAAATTAAATATTCTCTACTAATCTTCCGCAAAAATATAACGATGTAAATCGCTCGGACTAGGTTCAGAACTGCTTTCAGCAAATTTAACCGCCTCATCTACTGTTGCCGATATCTTATGGTTAATTTCCTTAAGCTCTTCTGCATTAGCCAAATTTTGCTCAATCATATATGCCGCGAATTTTTTAAGCGGATCTCGTTGACCCCAGAATTCTTTTTCCGCAGGATCTCGCAGTTCATCTGGATCGGCTAGAGAATGACCTCTAAAACGATAGGTCAAGGCTTCAATCAAGGTAGGGCCTTCTCCAGCACGAGCGCGGGCGACAGCTTCCTTAGCTAAAGTGTTAACTGCCAACACGTCCATACCATCAACTTCATAACCTGCCATGTTAAACACGCTGGCCTTTTTGTAAATTTCGGGTTGAGAAGTAGCCCGATCGTGAGCCATGCCAATTGCCCACTTATTATTTTCAACCACGTATATAATTGGCAGCTTCCAGAGGGCTGCCATATTCAAACATTCAAAAAATTGACCATTGTTACTTGCTCCATCCCCAAAAAAGCAAACCGCAACACTATCTGAACTATCGTCGCCCATTGCTTCACGGCGATATTTACTTTGAAAAGCTGCACCAGTAGCTACGGGAATTCCTTCGGCTACAAAAGCGTAACCTCCCAAGAGTCCATGTTCGGCAGAGAACATATGCATTGACCCACCTCGACCCTTACTACATCCAGTTTCTTTGCCAAAAAGCTCTGCCATTACTTCTTGGGCAGGAACACCTGCACTCAAGGCATGAACGTGATCGCGATAAGTACTGCAAACGTAGTCTCCCTTGGCGCGTAAAGCCTTAACTATGCCAGAAGAAACTGCCTCCTGACCATTGTAGAGATGGACAAAACCAAACATTTTGCCTCGATAATACATTTCAGCACACTTGTCTTCAAATAAGCGTCCCAAAACCATATCTTCGTACAGAATCAGTCCTTCTTCTTTGGTGATTTTGACAGAAGCAGTATCAAATTTAGGCAAGGTTCTTTCAGCACACATAGAGCAGTTTTTAGAATAAAGGCGCAGATTTATATTGAATCACAAAACTCAAGACGATGAAAGAGAAAACTACTAAGTTGGATAGTTCAAAATAAATTTAGATTAAAAGTAGCTAAAATACATAAATACGCTTGATGTGGATTAGCTTTGTTGAAAATTTATTGATTCGTAGCTCTTAGCTTTCAGCTTTAGAAAATCAACCAAAATAAGGTTTATGAGCATGGTTTTAAGTTATATATTTACTCTTCTTGGGGCTTGAAAGCCTAGATTATTCGCAAGTAAAGCTATTTTAGAAATAGTTTTAATTTACATCAGACGTTAAATATTGATAATTAAGGAGATATTTTTATGGGAAGTGGTTATGGTGATTACAAAGATCGTTTTTTTGGGGCAGCTGTCTATCTTTTTGCTCTATACGATGCCGTAGTTTTGGGGGCTGCTTTATTGACTATTCCTGCTCTACGACCACTATTTCAATTGATACAAGTTCTCTTACTTCCAATTTCTACGCTTTATGGATTGATTCCCCTAGGGTTGGGTAGTTTAATTGTCTTTTTTGCTTTGTATTTAGCGGTAGTCCAAAATAATAATATTTCCTTTTTTATTCGTTTTAGTGCCATGCAATCAATTTTGCTGGGTATTGCTCTATCTTTAATTCAAATTATCTTGCAGACTTTACCAGCGTTGGCTTTGGTTGGTAGCGTAATTTCTCTGGTGGCAATTGGTGTTTGTTTTTACTGTATGGTGCAGTGCCTCTTGGGTCGTCGTCCCGAAATTCCTTCTTTCTCTAATTTTGTCTATAATTTCATCTCCAGATAAAAATAGACTTAGAATCCTGATATTTATTGATTATTAATTCAAGACTGCTATAATTTGATTGGAAATACAGCCAATACCTTCGATTTCTATTCTAACTGTATCTCCTGGATTCATTGAGCCAATTCCCTCAGGTGTGCCTGTCAAAACAACGTCTCCTGGGGTTAGAGTCATTACCTGAGAAATATAAGATACCAGTACATCGGGGTTGAATACCATATTAGCAATAGAAGCAAATTGCTGAGGCCGATCTCCATTGTTAAGGAAAGTCTGTATTTTTGCTTCGACGCTCAATTCTCGGACAATCCAAGGTCCTAGAGGGCAAAAAGTGTCAAATCCCTTGGCTCTTGTCCACTGTCCGTCTTTTTTCTGTAGATCTCTTGCCGTAACGTCGTTGGCAATGGTATATCCCCAAATACTTTTAGCAGCTTGTTCTGAGGTGACATGACTACAGCGATCGCCAATTACTACAGCCAACTCTCCTTCATAATCAACCCGTTGAGACTGAGGAGGATAATGAATATTTTGACCATCAGCAATTACAGTTGTCGATGGCTTAAGAAACAGCAATGGTTCTTTTGGTACGTTCCCACCCATTTCGGCTGCGTGTTTGGTATAGTTTTTGCCAACTGCTACAATTTTTGAAGGTACACAAGGAGCAAGTAATTCGTAAGTACCTAAATCTTGTTCAAGCTCAGTTGCTTGTCCTCCCAACCAAGGAGGAGCATCATATATAGATACACTTCGATTGGGCTGTAGCAGACCATAGTAAATCTGGTCACGATTAGTTTTAATGCGAACATAGCGTTGTGCCATAAAAAAACCAAGTTAAAAATTAGTCATATATGAAGTATAAGATTCACTATCTAACTTAAAAATAGTGCTGTTTTAAGCTAGCTCAATTTTAAGTTAATTTGACGATAGAAAATCAAAGAACTGGTAATTAATCATCAAGTAATAGTAAGATTGTAATTCCTTGCTTTTGTGATGGCTAAAAAGCGCAAACCTCGAATCAAGCCAATTCCCAAAAGCCATACTGTCCACAAGGAGAATAATTAAAATGAGCAACACTTATGAAATGATGTACATCCTCCGTCCTGATTTGTCAGAAGATCAGGTAGGAGAAGCAGTGAGTAAATATCAGACTTTTCTCAATGAAAACGGTGCTGAAAACCTTGAGGTTCAAATCAAGGGCAAAAGAAGACTCGCCTATGCTGTAGGTAAGTATTTGGACGGTATTTATGTACAGATGAATTATCAAGCTGATGGAAGCCAGATAGCACCCTTAGAAAGGATGATGCGGTTGAGTGAAGACACTATTCGTTATCTGACCCTTAAACCCAAAAAACGAGCGATTATTGCTGCTCAAAATGCTGCGGCAGAACCCGTATCAGAAGCACCCCAGACATAGAAAACATCGCAGAACTAGACTTTAGCTTCTAGTTTCTAAAACCTGTAGGCGATCGCCTACCTGGATAATTCCCTCATTCTGGGGAATCATATTGACTCCAAACATTACCCCTTGTTCACTTAACTGTCTAAAAGTTCCTAGTGTATTGAGGGGTTCTTTTAATTGATTTTTGTCTCCACTTGTTTGATTGATAGTAGTGATAATACAGCGACTACAGGGTTTGGCGACTGTAAATTTAATCTCGCCAATCTGAATTACGCTCCAAACGTCTTCAATAAAAGGCTCTATAGTCTCTATGACTATGTTTGGGCGAAAGCGATCCATGGGAATAGCCTGTTTTTGTTGCTGATGAATTTCCATAATTCTTTGGTTCAACTCCACTAAAGAAGCTGTTGCCGTCAGCATGATCGGATAGTTATCAGCAAAGCTGAGAGGATTGTCGAGATCGCTAGAATATTTTTTATCTAGTAGGCGAGTATGTTCGCCAGACTGCCTAACCAAACGGCAGACTTTGCCAAGCTCAAGATTTAATAATTGATGAAACCATTGAGCCACCTCATTTCCCTGATCGATTGCCAAAATGCGATCACGCCAAATTTCTACTTCTATAGTTGTTCCTGTCAGGGTGGGGGTAAAAACCAATGGAGGCAAGGCTTCGTCTGACAACCTCAAAGTAATTTGATTCTCGCCCAGTTCGACTATTACTTTAGCCAATTGAGGAAATTGTCTTTGAGTAATAAATTTGCCATTACCAGAAACAAGCATCATTTCTCGATCCAATAGAAATCCTTTAGTTTTAATCTGCGTTTGCTGTAACTCAATTCCTTGACAAGATTTAAGGGGATAAATACACAATTGCGAGACAATCATAAGCTTTGATAAACTGGCAAAAATAGGGAGAATAATCTATGAAGGAGATTGTCTTTACCCCAGCATTTCCATAGAATTACTTAAAAGCAAAGTTTAAGAAGATATTTAGTTGATTTGATGGTTGCTATTCTATGTTTTGTAAGGCAAAATTTCCAATTCGTCCACTTTTAGACTGATAATAGTTGCTATATCTATTTTGCCAAGACAGTCTAAAATCCCAATCGAGAAAAGCTTTCTTTTTAATGCTCTTGGTTTCGGTGGCGATCTCTTTGACTATATTTGCTTTGTAAACATAAATAAATTATTGAATATCTAATAGTTTATGAGTTTGCAAACTAATGCGCCATTGCGGATGCTGAAGCACGTATTGGAAAATTAAGTCTTTACTCAAAGGAGAATTCCATTCTGGCTGTAAATAATACAAGGCGGTTTTAGGAACTAAGGCTGCCTGTTGTTCTGCCCATTTTAAGTCATATTCATTAGTCACCACTACTTTCAATTCGTTGACACGCTCATAAACACTACTATGAGGTGCTTTAAACTGTTTGGGAGAAAAAGTGACCCAATCAAAATGACCGCTAAAAGGATGTGCGCCTGAAGTCTCTACATGAACTTGCAATCCTGCTTTTTTGAGTACTTTAGTCAGAGGAGTTAAATCGTGCATTAGGGGTTCACCTCCCGTAATAATGACGATGGCAGGACTAGCTGCTTTTGCTGCACGAGCTAGCTCAACCGTAGACTGTTGAGGATGATGTTGAGAATTCCAAGAATGCTTGGTATCGCACCAAGGACAATGAACATCACAACCACCTAAACGAATAAAAAAAGCGTTTACTCCAGTCCAATAACCCTCCCCTTGAACAGAATGAAAAGTTTCTACAATCGGATAGGTGATGGTTTTAGCAACAATGTTCAAGGTATTCAAAATGATTGAAGTTTTTGGTGTTTAGCTCCTTTAATTTTATCTTTATTTTTAGTTTCTAGGTTTGATTCTGATTTAGATTAGCGATCGCGCTTCTGGGATCGCTGATTGCTATTTTCAACTTTTTTTTCGTCTGTTTCTTCATTTGTCTGGGGTTTGTCTTTAGATTTTTCTGGCTCTACATTCCCTGCACATTTCTTAGCTTCTTTAATGGTGTTGATATCTTTAGCACATTTTTCGTACTCTTGCCACTTAGCAGTTACGAGCTTTTTAATTCTTTGGTGTCGAGCTACTCCTTCGTAAGCGTAGCGATTAAGATTGTTATCCACAATCAATTTTTCCATGTACTCAATCCTTTGTTTGCTGTTGGGATGGGTTGATAGCCAAGCAGGAGGCTCTGAATTTTCATCATCTTGATTAGCTTTATCGAGTTTTGCCATCAAATTTCTGACTCCATCTGCTGCATAGCCAGCGTTGACTAAGATTCTGGTGCCAAATAGATCTGCTTGTTTTTCCATTCCTCGGCTGTAGTTAAGGACGATTAAGCTACTGGCAGTATTGCCCACATAGGGGACGTAGCTGATAATATTGGCGGTCAAATTGCCTTTGGCAGCCAATTGGAAGCCATGAGATAAAGCAGCATGAGAAATTTCGTGTGCCAACAAGCCAGCTAATTCAGCCTCAGAATCGGTGTTCATAATTGCCCCCGCATTAACAAATACTTTTCCTCCAGGTAGAGCAAAGGCGTTAAGTTGATTATCCATAACTAAATAAAATTCATATTTAAATTCATCTCTGCCAGATGCAGCAGCCACTTTTTGACCAACTTCATTTACATATTGAGTTGCTTGTTTATCTTCAAGCAGAGGTAGCTGTTTTTTAATTTGTTTAACGGAACTTTCTCCTACCGCCGACTCTCCTTTTAGCAACAAAGAGCTAGTTTGTAAGGCAGAAAGAGGACCAAATAAATTACCCGTCAGAGCAAAACCAACTGTACCAGCGATCGCATTGCCGATCGCATTCCAAGTAATTGAAGAGCGTAAATTGCTTTGATACTTAGCTAAATATTGATCGGCTAATTGACTAAATTCTTTTGCTTCGGGTAAATTAGGATTAAATAAAGCAAACTGACGTGCCGTAATTGAGGCATCAAGCCATTTATCTTCAGCAATATCGGCATTCATTTTGGCTTTGAGCAACTTTGCTTCATTAGGATAAAGACTAACTGCCCGATTTAAAACTTGCTGAGATTCTTCTTCTCTTTCGTCTTGTTTTAGCACCTCTGCATAGCGAATATGACCAGGAATAAATTGAGGCTCTCTGGTGGTTAACAGCTTTAGTGAAGCAATAACCTTAGTTTCTAGCCCTTCTTTTTTTCCTTGTTGATAGTTGCGCCAAAATACTTGACCTGCGGGGCTTAATTGCTCAGGATCGTCAAAAGTTGCCACTTGTTTATTTTCTGTGGCTCTTTCCTTTTCAATTGGCCAGACTTCTTTAGCCTCGCGATATAGTTTGACAGCAGCAGCTTTATTTCCTGCCAGATATAGCTTATCTGCTGCGGCTAATTTTTTTAAGCGCGCAATTTCTTCAGGAGTTGGTTTTTTGACTTTATCTTTAGCTTCAGACTCGTCTTTTGGTCTATCTTGATCGGTAGTTTCTGGCTCGGACTTTTCTGCTGAGGTATCTGCTTCGCTCTTGTCTACTTCAGTATCTTCGGTTGATGTTTGTTGCTGAGGTTCTGGCTTTTTTAAATCTTCGGTTGATGTATCCTTGGCAGGAGTCTTAGGATTATTTGACTCTGATTTTACTAGGTTAACTGTATTTGTCTGATTAACCTTGCTGTCTGTGGCAGAGCCTGCTAAAGTAATTGTCGGGAAAATTAAAATATTTAAAATTATTAAGTATAAGTTTATAAATTTCATTAAAATACCTCGTAGTTTAAAATGCTTTTATCTTTGTATATAAATATCAACAAGTTTCTTGCCATCAAAGTTTGGTAATGCTGGTTAATAAAAATTGCTTATTATTTAAAGCAGGGATTAGATATATCTTAAATTTGACTATTAAATGTTGAAAAATGTTGCAAAAAATACAAAAGAAGTAATAAATAATCAAAAAATATTAACTATTACCTTTTATTTTATAATTTGTACATTTTAAATTGCAAAATGTTAACTAATAATTAAAGTAAAAATAATGACTACGCATTTTATTACCGCCGAAATAAACCTTCAAGAAACTCCCCTGCAACTTCAGCAAGAAATTGAATCTCAACTAGAAAAAGAGGGTAAGCCTTTACGTTGGGCTGTGACTCAGGTAAATAAAGAGAAACAAACAGCGACACTAGAAGCTATTGTTACCAAAGAATAAGTTTTCAGACTAGATTAAAGATTAAAATTTTATGTCCCCGTTTACAGTTGTTCTTATTATTCCCACAGGCGTGGGTGCAGCTATAGGTGGTTATGCGGGAGATGCCCTACCTGTAGCTAAAGCGATCTCCCAAACTTGCGATCGCCTGATTACCCATCCCAATGTTCTTAATGGCGCACAGCTTTATTGGTCATTGGACAACACTTATTACGTCGAAGGTTATGGTTTGGATCGTTTTGCTGCTAATCAATGGGGATTACGTCCTGTCAGACAAAATAAAGTCGGGTTATTATTAGATCGGGGTATTGAACCTGAATTGCGTCTACGACATATTCAGGCAGCTGATGCTGCTAGAGCAACTTTAGGGCTAAGTTTAACCGATTATGTAATTACCGATTCTCCTTTAGAAGTTGAGTTGCGTACTGCCGATTCTGGGGCTAGTTGGGGAACAATTGGTAACCCTGGCAGTTTGCTAAGGGGAGCAGAAAAGCTAATTAAGCAAGGAGGTGCAGAAGCGATCGCCGTCGTCGCTCGTTTTCCTGATGATGATAGTCTAGAACTACAAAATTATCGTCATGGGGAAGGAGTAGATCACCTAGCAGGGGCAGAAGCAGTTATTTCCCACCTGATCGTGCGTCATTTTCAAATACCTGCGGCACACGCTCCCGCCCTCCAACCTTTAGCTGTTGATGCTGATGTACATCCCCGTGCTGCTGCTGAAGAATTAGGCTATACTTTTCTTCCTTGTGTTTTAGTGGGCTTGAGTCGCGCCCCCCAATTTATTACCGAAGCTAAATCCTTGACCGATGATAGTATTTGGGCAGAATCAGTAGATGTGGCGATCGTTCCCTATAGTGCCTGTGGTAGTAGTGGAATTCTCAGCTTTAGCAATGCCCAAACCGAAATTATAGCTGTAGCCAACAATTCAACTCATATTCAAGTACCTCCAGAACCTTTGGGCATTAAAGTAACTAAAGTTAATTCTTATCTAGAAGCTTTGGGTGTTTTAGTGGCTCGTCGAGCGGGGGTAGATTATCGAGTTTTAGATCCTAATTTGTCTTCTCTTCGTTGTATAGTATAGAAACCAGTGGCAAATCCTAATAATCCCGAACTCGAACCCCTTAGCCGTACCCAGATCTTAGTGTTTATGGGTATTACTGCCATTATTTTGTTGGCAGTCGCTAAGATTTGGCAAAAGTTGGGAGCAGTTCAAATGCTTTCGATCCAGTTTGATACTCAAGCTCTATTGTGGAGTATGGGGCTGGCAACTGGCATTACTCTTACCAGTGGTCTAATTTACCGTTTGTGGCCAGGCTATCGTCGTAGTGCTGATGTTTACTTAGAATTAGTAATTAAGCCCCTAGTGTGGACTGATTTAATTTGGCTTGGACTGTTGCCTGGACTGAGCGAAGAACTATTCTTTCGGGGAGTCATGTTACCAGCTTTAGGTTTAAATGTAGCTGCAGTAGCTATCTCTAGTCTTCTCTTTGGAGTCTTGCATTTAAGCGGCTCAGGACAATGGCCTTATGTAGTCTGGGCAACAATTATCGGTTTTGCCTTGGGCTACTGCGCCTTAGTTACAGGAAATTTAGCTGTGCCTGTAACTGCTCATATTATTACCAATTTAGTTTCTAGCTCATTGTGGAAAGCGAATCATTGGCAAAAGAAGCCGATTGACTCTGATAATTAGTTTGAGGGGACTGTTTATATTCAACTAAACGAGGGTATTCTCTTAGAAATGAACAGTTTATTTTCTCCACCTTGGTTGCTCAACAATGGGCTGTTAATGACCTTACATACCGCACTGCGTTCTAGTAAAGTCTGGTCAAAAACTCTAGTAGAATCTCAGCCTGTATACCAAAAAGTGCAATTTACTAAGGGAGAAGTCCCTCTTTTTGGCTGGATAGCAATTCCTGATAATTCACGAGGAACAATTGTTGGGACTTATGGCATAACTGGAACTTTAGATAATCAGTGGTTTCTACAGATAATAGGCAGAAAAGCCTATGCTCAAAATTATGCTGTAGTTTTATTTGATTGGCGCGCTCACGGAGAATCAGCTAAGTTATCTCCTGCACTTACTTCGGATGGCATTAATGAAGGAAAAGACTTTGTAAGTGTTGCCGCCGAGAGTAAAGCAATGGGTTGTCCTGCGCCATTTTGGTTTACGGGCTATTCTTTGGGAGGACAGTTGGCTTTGTGGGGGATTTATTATTCTCAATTTATGGAGGCAAACGGCTTGAGTGCTTCTGATGTGGCAGGAGGAGCAGTTATCTGCCCGAATTTAGATTCTAATCGCTCCTTACCTTACTTAATGAAGCATTCAACTGGTAAATATATCGAAAAAGCGATCGCCAAGGAACTAAAAAAGCTGGCTCTTAAGCTTCATTCTTATCATCCTGAGAAGATTGATTTGGCAGCAATTGAACGAGCCAATACTATCTGGGGATTTGACCACGAACTAGTAATTCCTCGCTTGGGGTTTGCTTCAGTAGAAGAATATTTTAGTGCTAGTAGTCCGTTGCGGATTTTGCCTAAAATCAATAAGCCAACTTTGATTCTTTATGCAGCAGATGATCCGATGTTTGCGCCTGAAGTTATTGACGACCTAGAAGAGGTTTGTCAGCATAATCAAGCGTTAGATTTATGGCTCACAGAATTTGGGGGACACGTAGGCTATATCAGTAGTTCAGCTTGTCAACGAGCCAATGGCGATCGCGACTGTTGGTGGGCATGGAATCGGATTTTAGACTGGTGGGGAAGACAATGAACATGAGTTTGCAAACAATTATCAATAAAGGTTTTTTGGGGATCGGCTATACTTTATTTTTGAGAATAATCTCTTAAATAATCGTTTAATTGTGTATTATTGTTTCTAAATATAAATTCCTCTTGATAAAATACTTCTATATTCTTTTCTATGCAGACTATTCTTTCTCCTGACTCTACTTTTACCTTCAGTAATAATAAAGTTTTACAGCAAAAATTACAGACCAAGCAGGCACTAAAAGTTATTGCTTTGGGAGATAGTCTGATTTATGGTTATGGAGATTATGTGGGAGGTGGTTGGGTAGAAAGGCTACGTCGCCAGTGGATGTCCCCCCAGGGGGAAGGTCACGTATTATATAATTTAGGCGTAAGAGGCGATCGCACGCACCAAGTTGCCCAACGTTTAGAACAAGAATTCAACTGTCGTGGAGAATTACGCAATTGTGTTCCAGACTTGATTCTACTTTCAGTTGGTCTTAACGATTCTGCTCGTGTGGGCAAGCCAAACGGAAAGCTTTACACTAATTTTGAAGATTTTAAGCAACAGATGGCATATTTACTTGATGTTTCGCAAAACCTTTGCCCTGTATTGTTTATTGGTATGACTCCAGTTGATGAGGCAAAAATGCCCTTTATGAATTGTTTATATTACAATCACTTCGATCAATACCGTTACAAAGAAGCAACTTTACAGGCTTGTCAGCAGCGAGATATTCCCTATCTAGATATCTTTGATATTTGGCTATCAAGGAAGACCAACTGGATCGACACTCAGCTAGGAGATGATGGTTTACATCCTAATGTAAGTGGCTATCAAAATTTGTTTGCAGACATCATGGCATGGGATTCAATTGAATAGTATAGCCGTACAAAGTTAAATTAGGACACATAAGATATCTGCTCGAAAGTAGCAAGTAGCAAGTAGCAAATAGCAAGTAGCAAGTAGCAAGTAGCAAATAGCAAATAGCAAATAGCAAATAGCAAGTTTAAAATGTCCTAACATTAATACGTATTGCTATATCATAATTTAAAAACCTATAGATACACTTAAGAAAGATTTTATACTAGTTTTGAATTCCTGACCTCTGACCTCTGACCTAACCAAGATTTCTAATTCGTGCAAGAAGTCTATTTATCTTTTGCAAGATCGGCACTCCACAGCATCCACTGTAAATTACCAGGTTGAGCAACAAATCCTAATTGATGATAAAAATCGATAATGTGAGGACTGGCGAATAAAGTAAGATCTTTAATTTTTCTTTGATGCAGCAGCTTAATTAAGCTTTTAACAGTCTTTTTGCCTATGCCTTGTCCTTGAAAATTGGGATGAGTTACTATATCCAGCAATGTTGCTTGAAACACTCCATCAGAAACGGCTCTAGCAAATCCAATTAATTGTCGTCTGTCATCAACAAGATGCCAAGCGCAGACATAACAAAAGCTATTGGCGATCGCTTGTTCTACCTTGTCTAAAGGACGGCGTGACCAGCCTACAGCAACGCCTAAATCTTCTAGCTGATTTGGTAGAATTAGGCAATTAGCTTGAAAAATAACTTTCCCCGCAATCGAATTATTTTCAGGTTTATGAGTGACGGTTGTATATCTTGTGACCAATTCACTTTCTAGATTGCTTTGATTAGAGGCAATTTTTTGTTCTAATTGGTTTTGCCGTGGAAGCAATTGAGCAAGCTGCTGCAAAACCCCAGTCTGATTTGGCTTAACTTCCAAAATCATGTAGTAAACAATAATTGCGCCAACAGTTTGATGTTTGGTGGCTAAAATATTTGCCAGATCGACTAACTCTTGGGGCTTTGTCTTAAAAGCATGGAAAATAGAACTATGCTCACAAGACAAAATTCTCTGACGATAATAATGAATTGATCGCTCTAAACTATCTCTTTGTTTAAAAGCTGTGCCTAATTTTTGATAAACAAGCTGATGTTGGGGATCGAGTTGAATAGCCTGAAGATAATTGGCGATCGCTTTGTCCCATTGACCTAATTTGCTCAATACATCTGCCAGATTATACCAAGACCAAAAAAAGTTAGAGTCAAGTTCTACTGCACAACTATAAGCTAAGACCGCCTCTTGCCATTGTTCTAACTTGCCCAAAGCAGTACCCAAATTATGCCAAGACCAAAAAAAGCTAGAGTCAAGTTCTACTGCACAATTATAAGCTAAGACCGCCTCTTGCCATTGCTCAAGCTTACTTAAAGTATCTCCTAAATGATGATAAGACCAGAAAAAGTCAGCTTTTAGCTCAATTGCACGTCTAAAAGCTACTGTCGCCGATTGCCACTGTTCTTGCTTGCGGTAGGTATCGGCTAAATCGTATACTTCAGACCAATTTTGCATAGATGCGATCGCTTTGAATTCTGCGGTCATTTTTATGATTACTAACTACTACTTGGTAGGCATCAAGTTGTATTTTTATAATGAACATAATTTTGTATTATGCCCACCCTACCACTACTAATTGCCGATTAAGTTTTCACGGGTAGTTTACTCTCGGCGAGAGTGGCAATTAGTTCCACGCCAAATTCTTCTTCAAAGAGTTCTTTTTTATAGCTTAAGTTCCATAATTCAAGCTTGCATTTATCTCCTATTTCTACTGGCTCAATTTGGAAATCGAGAGAGCGATCGTGCTTATCGTATTCACAGTTTACACCTGCGATCGCGCCTTTATTTCGGCGTTCTAAAGCTACTGCCAGTCTAAGGATAGCACTCAACTGTCTTACCATTAGCTGATAATGTTTATCGGGCAAACTATTATATGGTTCATGTTTTTTCTTGGGCTTACTTTTTCGATGGTAGCGGGCAATACTAGCAATTAACTCTAATTCTAATTCAGTAAAGCCTAGCAATTCGGCGTTACGAATTAGATAATAAGAATGCTTGTGATGAGATGAGTGACTAATATATAGTCCACAGTTATGCAAAGTTGCTGCTGACCACAATAATTCTCTTTCTGCTACGTCCCAAGAATGTAATTTATCTTTTAGCTGGTCAAAGATACTCAAGGCAAAGTGCGCTACTCTCTCGCCGTAATCTAAATCTACATGATATTTTTGGGCAATTTTTAAAACATTGCGCTTTTTAACTTCGTTTTGATAACGTAATCGACTGTTGATCAGGCCACGAGTTAACATCCAGTCAACAATCATGCCTTCTCTTAATGCTCGTTCACAAATCATAATTGATTCTAGCTTGAGCATAGTCATCACCTCTAGCAGAATAACTGCCCCTGGGATGATAATTTCGGCTCTTTTTTCTGAAAGTCCTGATACATCCAGTCTTTCTTTGAAGCTCATTTTTGCCAGCTTCTTGACAATTTTTTCAATGTCCTTACGGCTAACTTCATAACCGTTAAGGGGATCGGGAACTGAACCCAACTCGTCTTTGGCATGAATCGCTGCAATAGTTTCAATAGTGCCAGATGTTCCAATGGTTCGAGGTACTTCATTTAGCTGTAAATTGCGCCAAATTTCATCTACAGGACGCTCTAGCATCCCTTTGATATAAGCTCTCAAGACCTTTAGTTCGCTATCGCTAATGGGATCTGTCGTCACAAATTCTTTAGCTAAACGTACCGCACCGATTTTGGTACTGCTCAAAAAGCGGGGTTCATGGATATCTGCTAATACTAGTTCAGTTGAACCACCCCCAATATCAATAATAATATGGGGCTGATCGTTAAAGTCCATTCCCGATAGGACTCCCAAATAGATTCGCCTAGCTTCTTCCTGACCAGAGATTAGATTAACCACAATACCTAATTCTGATTCAATTTGACGCAAAAAAGCTTCCCCATTGGGTGCTTCTCTAGTTGCACTAGTTGCTACAGCAGTAATTTGACTGGCATTTAAGCTATTGGCTAAATCTCTACAGCGTCTTAGAGTCTCAAGAGAACGTTGAATTGCTTCAGGGGTTAACTTACCTGTTGCTGGGTCGCGATCGCCTAATCTTACCGTATCTTTTTCTTTGGCAATGACTGTAAAGGATGGCAGAGAAGGCTCTATCTTAACAATTACCATGTGAATTGAGTTAGTGCCGATGTCGATCGCTGCAATAATCTGTTGGTTCATGGTAGCTGCTTGTGCTTTAAACTCGCTTTGAGAGACGATTTATGGATAAGATTAGTTAATGAAAACTCTTAACAAAACGATAACTATTTTCTAGCAAATTATTAAGATATTCTTATAATCTCATGGATTTTGCGAACAAGATCTAGATACGCTTAATTTTTTCAAATATTTATCTATTTATCTAAAAAGCAGCTAACAACTAATTACTAATTACGACTTACGATAGAGTTACTTTTGCTTCTAAAGACTTGAGATACTCCGTATTTACCTTAGACTCTCTAATTAGGGCAATTTTACCAGTACGGGCAATTTCGCGGATGCCAAACTTGTTTAACATTTGAATAATAGCGACTATCTTGCCAGGATCGCCTACTACTTCAATGGTTAGAGCCTCTTCTGAGAGATCGACAATACGAGCGCGGAAAATTTGAGCCAACTGAATAACTTCGGCTCGATTAGATGCAGTGGCGTTGACTTTGATTAACATTAATTCTCGTTCGACGCTAGGCTGTTGGCTAATATCCTGTACCTTAAGTACGCTAATTAACTTGTAGAGTTGTTTGATTAGCTGCTCGATAATTTGTTCATCTCCAGGCACAACCATGGTGATACGAGAAACACCTAGTTGTTCGGCAGGCCCTACTGCCAGACTTTCAATATTAAAACCACGACGGGCAAATAATCCTGAAATGCGGGTCAAAACTCCTGCTTCGTCTTCTACTAAGACAGAAATGGTGTGCTTTATCATAGCTGAAATATTAGTCGATTTTTATGGGGTTGATTTATTATCTTAAATTAAATTGGTTATCTAAATCAGAGTAAAATTTAACCAAAATAGCGATCGCTCAAGGTAACCACTGGGGACGAAAACCCACAAATGGTAGCTGTTCGGCGTTAAAATCAGCAGAATTAGACTTTTGGGAAGCTCGAACTAACAGCCAAATGCTTTGATCGCTTGTGGTGGAAGAATCGGTAGCTGAAGAAGTACTATTTGGCGATCGCTCGAAGAGAATTCCTAGTCCATCTGGTGCAATACTAAGTTTGCTGTCTTGATATTCTGCTAAAGATATCAATGTTTTAACTTTGCTAGTTTTGAGATTAATTTCGGCTATGTAGGGTTTTTCAATATATTCTTTACCTTTAATTAACTCTGTCAGCCAACAATATAAATAGCTTGCAGTCGGATCGAACTGACAGTTTTGAATTGAACCTTCCGTGTTTAAAAGTTCTTTTTGGATTCCCTGAGTATTGACATAAAAAAGCGATCGCGTGTAGCTTAACTTAGCATTGTCGGTATTATAATTAATCATCGCTGCTCCCGTACCATCAGCAGTAAAATCGAGAACTTGACCAAATTTAGGGATAAAGTCTAACGGTTTAGCAGTGGTTTCTAAGGGCAACAAGGCGATACCTTCCCCTTGGGCAACTGCTACGGTTTGACTATCAGGAGCAATCAGAAAATCGCCAATTTGAGCATCGGTTATTAGCTGCGGTGGTTTATCGGCAGTAATCATCCATAAGCCAGAGTTGTTAGGATTATTACGATTCAGCCTTTGTACCAAAATCTTCTTACCATCCTGTGTCAGATCGAATTGATTATTCTGATATTTTTGATTATCTAAAATTAACTCTACCTGAGGATTCTTGTTGGCTACTTGAGAATTTAAACCCGTAGTAATGGTATAAAGCTGTAAATTCTGAATTCCGTTTATTCCCAGCTTGGTGTCAGCAGCGGAAAACAGTAGGCGATCGCTCTGAGGATAGGGTTCAAAATCAAATACACTTAAACCATCGGGAGTAAGAATTGATTTTTTTTGCTGCGTCCAGTTAAACAGAACTAATTTACCTTTCTCTATCCCTTCACTACCAATATAGGCAGAGGCGCGATCGCGACTGCGAAATTCAGCGGTAAAAGGCTTAATTTTGTCCCCTGTTTTTTCTTGCTGAGGAAATCTTTCTGTTGCTCCTGTCAAAGATATTTGATAAGTTTCCCCGTAGGGTGCAGGAGACTTTAATGTATAAGCCAGTCTTAAACCCGACCAGCTAATCTTACCTGCTAAAGGAGGAGTAATAGTTACATTTTGCTCGACACTAGTGCGATCCATTGGACGATTAAAGCTTAAGATAAAATCTCGATCTTCTCTGCCGATGATTTTATTTTCCCAGTTGAAATCGTTGACCCTTGCCCCTGCATGAAATATACAGTTATCATCACAAGCACTACCACCCCAAATTAACAAGCCGATAATTAATGCCAGCAAAATAACTAAGGCGATCGCTAGTCTGTCAATTGGTTGTAATAGCCTTTTTGCATTCATGATTTTATTTGTAACTATAAGGATCTGCTGGAGTAGGAATTGATTTAATTGATTTGGCAGCCAAAACTAAAGAACGTTTTTCAGTAACAGCTTTGGAGTCTAACTTATCTTTACTGGGTAAAGTTGCGGTGATCATTTCCCCCTGAATTTCTAACCAAGTATCGGCAGGATAATTACTACGGCTAGTTTTTAGTTTTACAGGAATACCAATAGGATAAGCATCCACCGCACAACAGGTAATTACAAACCGAGACAGCATGAGGTAATTGTCAGGAAGTTCTGGTAAGTGCAGCACAAAACCAGTAACGTTAGCAGGTTGCCCACTGTAGGCATCAGGTTCGGGATAGGCGTTAATTGTCCGTATCCAGTCAATAAGCGATCGCTCTTCTGGCTTGGTTGCAGTACGGAAGGCTTGAGGTTGGGAACTTGTAAAGGAAATATCCCCAACTCCCCTTTTAATGGCAGTTTGGCTAGTTAAAACCGTGGGCGGAATCAGTAATCCAGCGATCGCAACTATTAATAACAGGCTACTGCCAACTCCAGGAGGGAAAAGACTAATATGTTCCCTAGAATTGTTAGATCTACGAGTAAAAATTAATTTGACCTTGACTATACCTAAACCCAGTAAAAGTATGCCACTGCCAAATAGCAATCCATAATAATTGGGGTGAATTAACAATTTATACTCTCCTGTGAGGGCATATTTTAGTAGTAAATTTCCCCAAGCTAATAAAGCTAATCCCTCGATCCAGGTTAATAAGTAACTATTTGGTTGAGGAGAACTTGAACGTAAGGGTTGATTAGGAATCATGATCTTGATTAGAAAAAATAACTATAAGCTAAGGTAAAAATAAAAGTCAACTGAGCAATTAATGTAAAAATATAAATAATTATTTTTGGTTTAAAAATTGATGCCATCAAGCCAATGCTTTTAATATCTATTGTCGGTCCAAATACCAAAAAAGCTAATAAAGAACCGCCCGTAAAAGTAGAAGCAAAAGACAGGGCAAAAAAAGAATCAACCGTTGAACAAATTGAGACAATTGCAGCCAAGAGCATCATTGCCAAAATTGAAGTTATAGTATCTTGACCAAGACTCAAAATTAGTTCGCGGGGTACAAAAACTTGAATAATTGCGGCGATCGCACTACCAAAAACTAGCATTGCTCCTAATTCACTAAATTCTTGCTGTACGTTATCAAAAAAAGGCTGGAATTTAGATTTAAATGATGCTGCCTGCTTGGAAGTTACGACTGACGAAAACGAACTATCCAAAGGCAAAGATTGCCCTTGTTCTATGATAAAACTACCCGACTGCAACAATGGTGATATCGATTGAACTGGTTCTAGCTGATAATAATTAACAGGTTTTAATCTTTTGGCGAATGATTCTTGTAACAAAAAACGGACATCTTTTTGCACACTAAAAACACAGCCAATTATTGTTGCGATCGCTAAAGAAAATAAGACTCTAAAAAAGACAATGCTAGGGCGATCGCCAAAAGCAACCCAAGTAGACCAAATCACAATCGGATTAATTGTTGGTGCTGCTAAAAGAAAAGATATGGCAACCGAAGGAGATACTCCTGTTAATAATAATCTTCTGGCTACAGGAACATTACCGCATTCACACACAGGAAATAAAAAGCCAATACAACTACCAATCACTGCACCTAAAAATGGATTTTTGGGTAATCTAGCAATTAATTGTTTTTCATTAATTAAAAATAATAAAAAGCTAGAAAGTAATACGCCTAATAAGAGAAAAGGTAGGGCTTCAACTAATAAACTCAAAAATAAAGTGAAGGCGTTATGTAGTCGATCCATTGAGATTTATTTTGCTTTACTTATTGTTTATTAATCTTATTTTACCGTCACACCTTTATCGCTTTTTTTCCCTTTGAACATTCAAAATTTCTCCTTGCTCTCCCAATTCAGGATAAGATTTACCCTGACGCTGATACATAGCAGCTAAATCAGGATAACTCCATTCAAAAACAACTTGCCTATAAGTTTCTGGATCTAAGCGAACCCGATTATATAAGCCAGCTTCTAAACGTTGACGTTGCGCTTCAAACAAAATTACCCCATTAGCGACAGATACATTCAGAGACTGCACCATCCCCTGCATGGGAATAACAATATGTCCGTCTACTAAATCCGCTGCTTCACTGGTAACGCCCCATTTTTCTGTACCCAAAAGAATAGCCGTTGGCTGAGTATAATCCACTTGACGATAATCGATGGCTGTATCACTTAAATGAGCAGCATACACTCTATAACTCTTTTGTTGCAGAAGTTCAATAGCGGTTTTAATATTGGTATGGGAATGTAGCCTTACCCATTTTTCGCTTCCTTGAGCAACTTGGGAATATGTTGGAGTGTCGCTGTGACGGTTAACGGCGTGTACCGCAAAAACTCCTACTGCATCGCAGGTACGAATTATAGCGGAAAGATTATGGGGTTTATGAACATCTTCAGTCAAAATCGTTAGATCTGGTTGTCTTTTGTCGAGAACTTGCCTTAATTTTTGATATCGTCTGGGAATCATCTTTGAGAAAATGCTGAATTAGTGAGGACTTAGGCAGAAATCACCATAATAAATGAAAATAGTTATTTCTCGAACAAAAAAGTGAGTAAACATCTTATCGGGAAAGATAACGATAAGCTAATTAATTAGAGAAAAGTTTTTTAGCCGAAAATATGACCAATATTTATATGTTGACTTGGAATTGGCTGAGTGGTTCGCCTTTACTTGCTGCTGCCACAGAAGCAGCTACAGAATCTACTACCGAAGAAGGTTCTTTAATCCTGGCAGGGGTTTTACTCAGCCTGGTCGTAATCTACTTTGCGAGCCAATTAGGAGGAGAAATTTGCTCCCGCATTAATTTACCGCCAGTTTTAGGGCAATTAGTTGGCGGAGTTTTGATTGGTATTTCTGCCTTTCGTCTTTTGGTTTTTCCTGAAGGTGGTAGTTTAGCCACAGACTCTTTGATAGTCAGCTTGCTTGAGAATACCGCAGGATTATCTGTAGAATCAGCCTCATCAGTCTTTGCTGCTCAAAGTGAGGTAATTTCCCTTCTTTCGGAGTTAGGGGTAATTATTCTTCTTTTTGAGATTGGTTTAGAGTCCGATCTCAAAGAATTAATTCGCGTTGGACCAATTGCTGCTGTAGTGGCAGTTGTCGGTGTAGTTACTCCTTTTGTCGCAGGTACAGCGGGGCTAGTGTATATTTTCAACACTCCTGTTATTCCTGCAATTTTTGCAGGGGCAGCTTTAACCGCTACCAGTATTGGTATTACCGCTAAGGTATTAGCAGAAATAGGACAGCTAAGTTCAGAAGAAGGTCAAATTATCATTGGTGCTGCGGTACTAGATGATATTTTGGGTATTGTCGTTTTGGCTGTGGTAGCCAGCCTGGTCAAAACTGGAGAAATTCAAATTAGCAATATTGTTTATCTTGTTATTAGTGCAGCGGTATTTCTGATTGGTTCAATTTTACTTGGTCGTTGGATTAGTCCTTTGTTAATGGGCTTAGTCAACGAAATGAAAACCAGGGGAGAATTACTGTTAACCAGTTTAGTATTTGCTTTTTCCCTCTCTTATATTGCCACTGCAATTCATTTAGAAGGGATTTTGGGGGCGTTTGCTGCGGGGTTAATTCTGGCAGAAACCGAAAAGCGTAAAGAATTAGAAGAACAGGTGATTCCTCTAGCTGACTTTTTTGTACCTATATTCTTTGTCTGTGTAGGGGCAAGAACAGACCTTAGCGTACTCAATCCAGCCGTTCCTAGCAATCGTGAAGGACTAATTATTGCCGCATTTTTAATTTTGGTTGCTATTCTAGGTAAAGTTATTACGGGATTTACCGTTTTTGGCAATCCTGAACTGAATAAATTAGCGATCGGTGTTGGCATGATTCCTAGGGGAGAAGTTGGCTTGGTCTTTGCTGGAGTTGGTTCTGCTAGTGGAGCTTTATCTGAGTCCACGGATGCAGCCATCATCGTTATGGTAATTGCAACCACGTTTATTGCTCCTCCTTTATTACGTCTTGTATTTAAAGAAGAAGAAACTATAGCTCAACCAGTGGACAAAGTTCAAGATTGACAACATAATTAGGCGAGGTTACAGATTATCTCAATTCGGCTTGACGGGATGCCGTCTCACGACAGAGTAATCTGTGACCCTTGGTAAAACCCCAAAAACATCTATATTTATAAGCTACCTTGTGATTTGCCTCGATCAGTTCATGAAACCTAATTGCTTCTATTTACGTCTCGATAGATCAAAATCTAAGAATGGGTATTATATAGTTCTAATAGAATTGGCTAGGAATATTTTGGATTTAGCATTACTTTTAAAAAAGCAGTTTAATAAGTTACTCAGTTTTTATTGGTGCTTATACTATTGTTTCCCTAGAGAGTCTTGGCTAGTTTTATCTAAAAAGTCAGCGGTACACCGCCTTGAAAAGGAGGAGCGACCCCGCGTCGCCGACAGGCGCAAGGGAACGCGCTCCGATGCAGTGTCTGCGCTGACCGCCTTCCACGGTCAATTACCTACTGTTTGTGAGGAGCAATCATTGTGAAATTTCACTGGCTATTATCAGGTTTTATAGGTGTTTTTCTATTTTGCTCCCCCGCAAGGGCAGGGAAAATAGTATCTTGGGAATTTGAAGAACAAGATCAAAATTTAGAATTTACTACTGATGAAGGGGTACAGCCCGAAGCACAGTTACTCAGTAATCCAACACGCCTAGTAATCGATCTACCTGGAACAACATTAGATAGAGAAACTGTCAAAGAAGAATATCAAGGTCCAATTAGAGGCTTTAGAATTGGGCAGCCAGAGTCAGATACTTCCCGTCTTGTGGTGGAATTTGCTCCTGGCTACACTATCGATGCCGATGATATTAAGTTTCGAGAAGATTCTGGGACTGAATGGAAGGTTGAGATTCCCCAGCCCAGAATTTCTCGTGTTGATATAGCCGATCGCAACCCAGACCCGATAGATGTAGAAGTGCCTGAAGTCGATATTGCTTCGTCATTACCAGGATTGGAAGATGTAGCTGCGTCTACGGAAAATGTTTCTACAGATATAAATACAGAAACAGATACTGGTTCTCCTTATATCAAAGCAACAAAAAATGGGTTTTTCATCGATCTTGATGGCAGTAGAAAAATAAAAATTGATTCAAGAAGAGACGGCGATCGCATTGACTTCTTTTTAGAAGGCATAACTCTTCCTGACGATCTTGACGATGAAGAAGTAGCGGTAAATCAATATGGTGTTTCTACCATTGATTTTGAGCAGGTTGACGATGATGAAGCGAAAATGAGCCTGAAGGTAGCCAAAGATAGTCCTGAATGGCTTGCTACTTTTAGTCGGATTAAGGGCTTGTTATTGTTACCCAAAGGCGAATTACCTGCTTCTACCTTAGCCACTACTTTAGATAATTCTCAACCCCAAGAGATAATACCTAAACCAGATAAGCCTCTCAAAGATCTTACTAAGTTAAGTCTAATTGACGAAATTGAACTAAAAAACGACGATACAGAACTTTTAGTTAAGGGAAATAATGAGCTATCGGCAGTAACTACTAGACAAAGCAACGGTATTTATCAAGTAACCATTGACAATGCGGCATTGACCGAAGATTTTAAGGGACCAGAATTAGAAGCTGGTAGTCCAATTTCGGAACTAAAGGTGCGTCAAGAAAGCTCTAGGGTGGTCTTAGACATTACCACCAGACTAAGATATCGTCTAGGGCGGTTGAATGCAGATGACCAAGAGATCGCACTACCAATAGAAATTGGCGCAGATCCACTGCCTCAAAATGATGCACCACTTCTACCGCCAGGATTTGCCAAAGTTCCTAAAAAGCATTCTTTTCCTACTCTTGCGACTCCTATTCCCAACAGCGATCGCCCCAGAGTTGTTATTGACCCAGGGCATGGAGGATATGATTCAGGCGCAATCGGCATTGGTGGCTTACGGGAAAAAGATGTAATACTGCCTATTTCTTTAGATGTAGCCGAAATTCTTGGAAAACAGGGAATTGATGTGATCATGACCAGAGATAACGATAACTTTATCAGTCTTGAGGGTCGAACTGATTTAGCTAATGATCTAAATGCTGATTTGTTTGTCAGTATTCACGCTAACTCTATTAATCTTTCCCGTCCTGATGTTAGTGGTTTAGAAACCTACTACTATGAAAGTGGCCGTCGTTTAGCCGAGTTAATTCACTACAGTATTTTAAATGGTGTCAATATAGACGATCGAGGTATTCGCCGAGCTAGATTTTATGTCCTCAGACATTCGATCGCACCTGCTGTATTAGTTGAGGTTGGCTTTGTAACTGGAGCGGATGATGCTTCCCACCTCAAAGACCCCAATCATCGTCATCAAATGGCAGAAGCGATCGCCAGGGGCATTATAGAGTATATTAAGCAAAATAATTTATAGCTTCCAAGCTGAGTATTGATGCTCTGATGTATCATCTTATCTGAGATTACTCATTTTTATGGGATTACAGGGAAATATTACCTTTTAAAATTAACAAATTAATGATGAAACATTCTGGTTGGCGCATTGGCTTATTTGATAGCGGAGTGGGGGGATTAACCGTATTACGTGAGATGTATCGCCAAATGCCTTCGGAGTCTTTGCTTTATTTTGCTGATTCGGCTCGTCTACCCTACGGGACGCGATCGCGCTCAGAAATTCTTCAGTTTGTCCGCGAAATTCTAGACTGGATGTGCGCTCAAGACGTAAAAATGATCATTATGGCTTGCAATACAAGTTCAGCTCTAGCTTTAGAGGCAGTTAGAAAAGAATATGATATCCCCATACTTGGGGTTATCTTTTCAGGAGCCAAAGCTGCGGTTAAACAAGGAAAAAGAATAGGTGTAATTTCTACTTCTGCCACTGCCAAAAGCCATGCTTATCGTCAGGCAATACAGGAAATTAATCCTCAAACCAAAGTGTGGGAGATTCCTTGCCCCGAATTTGTCCATCTAATTGAACAAAATCAGCTTTACACGGATTATACTCGCAGCGTTGCCCAAGAATATTTGCGACCCCTAATAGCCAAAAACATCGATACTCTCATCTACGGCTGTACTCACTACAGACATCTAGAAAAAACAATTCGTTCTTTACTACCAACATCAGTACAAGTTATCGATCCAGCCGAATATATTGTTGTCGCAGCCAAAAAAGAATTATCTCTGCTGGGATTGCGCAACGAACAATTTCCTTTGCCAACTCGTTTCTGTGTCAGCGGCTCTCCTGAGCAATTTGCTAATATATCTCAGCAATGGCTGGGATATTATCCCCAGGTAACAAAGATTTCTATGAGAGAGCTATCGTCGCCAATGATGGTACTTAATCCAGTCGAATAACGCTTTGAAATAGGCTTTATTTCGCTGGATTAAGTTTTATAGCGTTTCTAATGAGTTGTCTTGATCGTGAAGACTGTGGTTAACAATATTCTTGCCAAATTTCTGCATTTGTGCAATTGCTAGCAATCCATAAATGCTTGAAAGATAGACACCAGAGAAAAATAAGATAAACAGAGGTAGGTTTACGGAGTTCATTTGCTGAAGTAGATGCTTGATTAAGGAAATTAATTTTTGTTGAGGAAACTAGTCATTAAAAATGAGCCTTGAAGAAAAATTAGTTGTTTTGGCAGCAAAAACAGCCAGACAAAAGAACAATCTCTAAGTGACTTTTTCGCCATCTAGATTCTTCAATCCCAAAAATGAGCCTTTACCCTGTCTAGTTGCTCAAGCTAGCTAAGATAATTTGGCTTAGAAGCCAGTAACTTTTTTAGATACTATTGATTAAAAATAGACTTTTAATAATATCTAGCCTTATGTATGGGAAATTATAAATATCAAAACCTGCTAATCACCGCATGGTCGTGTTAGCTAACTTTGCTAGTTATTTCTGGTCAATTACCTTGCCTCAGAAACTCTTAACTATTTCTTCAAAATTCCTATCTTATAGCTTAACATATTATTTGAGATTAAATACTGATTGAACTGTTGTTATAGCAGAATTTTTTCTAATTCAACAGCATTTTAAGAGTTGATGGTTGGTTATTAGGTTAGCTTCCCTTAAAATAAGTACAATAATATGTAAAGTTTCTTAAATAAAAAATAGTTGCCAAACTTGGCTTAACAATGACATCTTTTACTACTTCTTTACTAGCACCCGTTGAAAATGATTTACACATCCTTACAGACAATCTCAAGCAACTAATTGGTGCGCGTCATCCGATTTTGGGTGCTGCTGCCGAACACTTGTTTGATGCTGGAGGTAAGCAAATTAGACCAGCAATTGTCTTATTGGCTTCGCGGGCAACCATGCCAAATCACACACTAACTAATCGTCATCGCCGTTTAGCAGAAATTACGGAAATGATTCATACGGCAAGCCTAGTACATGATGATGTGGTTGACGAGGCTGATTTGCGCCGTAACGTAGAAACAGTTAATAACTTGTTTGATAATAAAATCGCCGTGTTGGCCGGAGATTTTCTTTTTGCCCAGTCATCTTGGTACTTAGCCAATTTAGATAACTTAAAGGTAGTCAAGCTTCTATCAGAGGTAATTAGAGATTTTGCTGAGGGAGAAATTTTACAGAGTTTAAATCATTTTGATACTAATGTTTCAATTGATTCTTATTTAGACAAGAGCTATTACAAAACTGCTTCTTTAATGGCTAATAGTGCTAAAGCTGCTGGAGAATTAAGCGATGCTAATGCTGAAGTTACCGATAGTCTTTATCGTTATGGTCGCAACTTAGGTTTGGCTTTTCAAATTGTTGATGATATTTTAGACTTTACTGGTTCGGCTGAAGTTCTTGGTAAACCAGCAGAAGCGGATTTAGCCAGCGGTAATTTAACTATTCCAGTTATCTATGCTATGGAACAGCAGCCTTATCTAGAAATTCTAATTGAAAGAGAATTTTCTGAACCAGATGATATTAACAAAGCCTTGGAATTAATTAAAAAAAGCGATGGAATTGAGCAAGCCAGACAGTTAGCAACCAAACACGCTGATGAGGCGGCGCAAAATTTAAGTTGTTTGGCTCCTTCCCCATCAAAAGAAGCACTCAAAGAGTTAACTAAATATGTGGTTAGTCGCATATATTAGGCTTTAACAAACCGCAACTATTTTGAAACCCTTAGTTTTATTTATCTGTTCAAGAAAGTAGGAAGTAGGGATGACATCACTTATCTAGAACTACAGTCTTTTATGTGGACGGGGTTTAATTGAATTCAATCAATTACTGTAAATACGTGCTTTAAGCCTATCCCGCTGCCCATGAGTCATTTGAATAGCTCTAAAAATTATTTATATTTTTCTGGTTAATATGAAATAGGCTTGCTTATCTAATATGTTTTTGTTTCACTTGGTAGCAACGATACGATTTACAAAATTCTTGGATAGAATTTTTAATCTATCAACTGAAATAAAATTATTTGCAATGCCTAAAAATAGACAAGGAAACAAAGAAAATGAGAGATAAAAAAAATACAGTTGATTATCATAATTTTTTTCTCAGAAATAAAGTTGTTTGTCTGCTGACAATAAATAACGTGTTATTGGGTTGTCTAGTTTCTGGCTGTGGAGAGACTAAATATGAGACTAAGTATATTCAATGCGAACAAATCTTTCACATTGCCAATGATGTTGTTAAAGATAATAAAAATGTTGCCTATATTAAAGGCGAACAGCCGACGGAATTGAAAAGCTCGTTAGAAGTTGCTAACAGAATGAATCAAGCTGCCGACAATATTCAAGCTTTGAACATCGATGACGGCGAATTGATTAAATATCAAAATAAATTAGTAACTATTTATCGTATATATTCCCAAGCTACTTATGACGCAGCCCAAGCTAGAGAGAACAGAGATATCGAAGCTTTGAAGTCTGCTCGAATAGACGCAGAGAAAGCAGGAGCAATGCAAAATGATTTAGTTAGAGAAATTAATGCTTATTGTCTAGTTAAATAATTCCCAATCAAAAAAGCGATCGCACAATTTAAAGTTTCTGACTGCTTAAGAGTATTACTGAATCGAGATATTATATTTGAATTGATAAACTTTGATAAGATCTGAAATTATCTTCATATACCCATCCCGCCAATGAAATCCGATTACTTGGAGAGGATTCTCAACGCCCGCGTTTATGATGTGGCTCAAGAGTCACCTCTAGAATATGCTCCCAATCTTTCTACTAGACTGCAAAATAAACTACTTTTGAAACGAGAGGATATGCAGTCTGTATTTTCTTTTAAGCTGCGGGGTGCATATAACAAAATGGCGCAATTATCTACTGATATTTTACAACAGGGAGTGATTGCAGCCTCGGCAGGAAATCATGCTCAAGGGGTTGCATTGGCTGCAAAGCAACTGGGGACAAAGGCAATTATTGTTATGCCTATTACTACTCCTCAAGTAAAGATAGATGCAGTAATTGCCCGTGACGCGAATGTGGTTTTGCATGGAGATACTTATGATGATGCCTGCGCCCATGCTAAAGAATTGTGTGCAGAGAAAGGTTTGACTTTTATTCATCCTTTTGACGATCCTGATGTGATCGCAGGACAAGGAACAATCGGCATGGAGATTTTACGGCAGTATCAACAGCCGATTCATGCTATTTTTGTGGCGATCGGTGGTGGAGGCTTAATTAGCGGAATTTCGGCATACATTAAGCGATTACGTCCCGAAATCAAGATAATTGGCGTTGAACCCATTGATGCCGATGGGATGTCTCAATCTCTAAAGGCTGGTTATCGGGTATGCTTGCCCAAAGTTGGTTTATTTGCCGATGGTGTGGCGGTAAGAGAAGTGGGAGTAGAAACATTTCGCCTCTGTCAGGATTATGTAGACGAGATTATTTTAGTAAGTACGGATGATACCTGTGCTGCAATCAAAGATGTGTTTGAGGATACTCGTTCTATTTTAGAACCAGCGGGAGCATTGGCGATCGCAGGAGCAAAAGCCTATGTAGAAAGAGAAAACATTACAGGAGAAACTTTAGTGGCGATCGCCTGTGGTGCAAATATGAACTTTGATCGTCTCCGTTTTGTCTCAGAAAGAGCAGAAATTGGCGAACGACGAGAAGCCATTTTTGCCGTCACTATCCCTGAAGAAAGAGGCAGTTTCCGTCGTTTTTGTGAGTGTATTGGCAAGCGTAATCTAACTGAATTTAACTATCGTATTGCCGACAATCGCAAGGCTAATATCTTTGTGGGGGTACAAATTAAAAACCGCGCTGATGCAGCAGAAATTGTCGCAGCTTTTGAGGCACAAGGATTTAAAACAATCGATCTGACCGATGACGAACTTGCTAAGATGCACCTGCGTCACATGGTGGGCGGGCGATCGCCTTTAGCAGAAAACGAACTGCTATATCGCTTTGAGTTTCCCGAACGTCCAGGGGCATTAGTAAAGTTTCTTAGCTGTATGAGTCCTAACTGGAACATCAGCTTATTTCACTACCGTAATAATGGTGCAGACTACGGACGTATCGCCGTAGGTATGCAAGTTCCGCCTAATGAGATGCCAGAGTGGCAAAAGTTTCTCAATTCTCTAGGTTATCGTTATTGGGATGAAAGCACCAATCCTTCTTATAAGCTGTTCCTGAGTTGACTATCTGTGAGCGACTAGTAATCATACTAAATTCGATTGGTAGGAAACAAAGACTCGTTTAAGTCCCCCAGAATTGGGAGATTTAGGGGGCGATATGTAAGCAACCTCTGTGAACAGGATTTAGTATTAGTTAATGATACGTTCAGTAAGAGCAGTAATCTAGTAAGAACAATTGCCCATAGATAAAAGACTATTCCCACTGCTTCCCTCGCGCGTTCCCTTGCGCCTGTCGGCGACGCGGGGTCGCTCGTCTTACTGCCCCAACTGTTCAATCAGTAATTATCAACTGTTCATTGTTCATTGTTCATTGTTGAATCTCGTTGTTCAAATGTCACTGGTTTATAGCCATCAGTAGGTTTAATCGGCTTTATTTTGCTGGTGTCTTGATTAATACAGCCTTCTTTGCGATCGCCAACATATTTACAGACTCTTGCCCAGAGTTTTGTACGATCGCCTGGCTGACCACTACTAAAGATTACTTCGCGATCGTTTTTGATCTGAACTTGGCAAACTGGACACACTTCAACCTTGTCTGAGGACATGAACCCTCCTAAATAAATATTTTTCTTATCATAATATTTAAACCGTAGCTAATAATACTAATTAAACGATTAAGCGATCGCTGAATAACTATAAACTTTCTCACTTACTATTTGAGTATGGGTTTGCCCTCTGGTGAACTACCTGTCTTTAAGCAGAGTTTTTTCTTTCTGTTCGTTTGCGTTTTTCGATAATTGCCATAGCAATTAGGGCAACAATGGTTAAAGGTATAATAATAAAAAGCATAATATTGGTATATGTAGGTAAAGCTTTGTGATTAAGAGCATCTAAAATAAGATAAGCGTTATAAGCTAGATAATAGAATAGAAACAAAAAGCCTTCCCAGCGATCAATTTTTTTTCCTGAATAAAAAATTGGCAAACAGGCAAAAGCTACGGCGATCGCCACAGGAGCGTTAAACTGGATTACGCTATTGCTAACGCTAATCCCATTTGGTGCAACTATTCCTGCAATACCTAGTACCGCTAAAATATTAAAAATATTACTTCCTAAGACATTTCCTACAGCAATATCTCGTTCTCCCCGAAAACTAGCAACCACTGATGTAGCAAGCTCTGGTAAGGATGTTCCCAACGCTACAATCGTTAACCCAATTAACAACTCGCTGACTCCAAAACTTCCAGCAATTTTAACTGCCGATTCTACTAGCCAGCGAGATCCTAAGATTAGTAATGCTGAACCGCCTAGTATAAAAACAATATTTTTTAACCATAAAATCGGGCTACTTGTGCCAGAAAAACTATATTCTTCGGCAAATTCATCTTGCTCTGCACCTTGCTTACTAGTTTGATAAATCAATGAAAGAGTATAGACAATAGCACCAACAAACAAAATTAAACTGTCTACCCTACTAAGCTCACCATCCAGACAAAACAACAATAGCAACAATGAAACACCAATCATAATTGGCACATCCGAGCGAATTATCTGCTTTGTAACAGTTAAAGGGGCAACAATTGAGGATAAGCCCAAAACGAGCAAAATATTACAGATATTGCTACCAACTACGTTGCCCATGGCAATATCACCCTGTCCTTTAAAGGCAGACATAACGCTAACAGACATTTCTGGCGCGCTAGTTCCATAAGCTACAATAGTCAGCCCAATAATTAAGGGAGGAATTTTGAGAACAGCAGCAGCCGTTGATGCACCCCTGACCAAGAACTCTGCACCCACTACCAGCAATACTAGTCCTGCGATCAGAGTCAAAAACGTAATCGGATTCATAGAAGGTAGTATAAAATTTTATTCAATACTGATTAGGTTAATTTAATTCCGATTAGAGATAACGGCTAGCTAACAACTTGTAACTATTAAACTTATGTAACTAGATGTCTACAGGAAAAAATTTGTTTCTTGCAAAGTTAATAGGCACCATTATTTTTAGGAAAAACAATTACGCCGATAGTTTTATAAACAATCCACAAATCAAGTATCCAGCTATGGCTAGTGGCGTAATATACATCTATTTTCACTCTTTTAGGATAGGGAATATCATTTCTACCAGATACCTGCCAAAGACCAGTGATTCCTGGTCTGATTGTCAGCACAGTATTAATTCTGCGACCATATTTGGGCAATTCTTCAGGAACTAAAGGTCTTGGTCCAATTACGCTCATATCTCCTCTTAATACATTCCAAAATTGAGGAAATTCATCTAAACTCGTCAAGCGTAAGAATTTACCAATTTTAGTAATTCGCGGATCTCGCTTAAGCTTAAAACTAGATTGGAACTCATGACGCATTTGAGCAGAATCTTGCATCATGGTTTCTAAAACTTCGTCTGCATTGTCAACCATCGTCCTAAATTTAATACAGTTAAAAGGCTTATGGTTTTTACCAACTCTTTGTTGTACATAAAAAATTGGTCCTTGGGAATTGAGGGCAATTAATGCCATCAGAATCAGATACAAGGGAGAAAATACAATGAGAATAAATAAAGCAAATACTATATCAAATAGACGTTTTATAAAATTTCCGTCCAAAATAGGGAAAGATAAATTCAACCTGTAAAGATTGAGAAAAGATTGAAAACCTTTTCTAACGAATCCCTGTACTACTTTGACGGAAATAAGTTGGCTGTTAGCAGTCATCTTACTCCTTCACACATCACACCACTTTTCCAATAATAAATCTATAAAGTCTTAATTAACAGATTATTGTCAAATAAACAGTAACTTCATGACTTTAATTGGGATACTTCCATTCTTGATAACAATCTTCGATAAATTTTAAATAGGATTGTTTAAAATTTGTTGAGCTAAATTTGCTTGCCTGCAAGCGACAATTTTCTGGCTCAATTTGAGTTTGCAGTTTTTCAAAATTATTGACCGTCGCCACTAAAGCTTCTGGTTTTTGAACCTCAAAAAACAAACCTGTACCATCTTGAGGATTTTGCCGAATATCTTTGACTGTTTCTAAAGCACCTCCTTTTCCATAGGCAATTACTGGTGTTCCACAAGCCTGCGCTTCTACTAGAGCAATTCCAAAGTCTTCACAAGCTGCATAAACAAAGGCTTTAGCTTTGGTTATGTATTTTTGAACAATGTTATAGGGTTGCCAACCTAGAACTTGAATATTGGATTGGGCTAATTGACGTATCTCTTCTATCTGTGGTCCCTCTCCAATAATTACTAAGGGTTTTCTTAATTGATTAAATGCTTTAACAATCAAGCATATTTGTTTATAACTTACCAGTCGAGAAATTGTCAGATAGAAGTCTGCTTTTTCTGGCTGGAAATCAAATCTTTCTAACTCAACTGGAGGATAAATTACTTTAGCAGAACGACGGTAACAACGCCAAATACGTTTGGCTGTATGGTTAGAATTAGCAATAAAGTAATCAACTCGATTTGCCGAAATAACGTCCCATTGACGCAGACGGTGGAGGATATACCTGGCAATTATGCCTTTGATTCCTTTTCCTTGGCGATCGCCATTTAAATAATCAAAAGTTAGATCCCAAGCATATCGCATTGGAGTATGACAATAACAAATGTGTAGTTGATGAGGATTAGTCAGGATTCCTTTGGCTACTGCGTGGGAAGAAGAAAGAATTATATCATAGTCATTTAGATCTAATTGCTCAATTGCTAAGGGCAACAAAGGCAAATATTTTTGGATGCCATTTTGAGCCTGGGGAAACTTTTGGAGAAATGTAGTGCCTATTTTTCTTTGATAGAGATAGCTTTCGGGGTTAACAGATTCAAAATCAATTAAAGCGTAAAGATCCGCATCGATATGTTGCAAAATTTCTTTGACCACTAATTCTGAACCCCCTGTCGCCTTGGGAGTCAACCATTCATGCACAAAAGCATATTTTAGATCCACGTAATTACTTATCCGCCTGAGTAATCAATTGCCATATTACATCATTTGGCTCATTCCCTAATTTTTTATAGGGTTTTAAATTTAATCGCTCAATAGCGTCTCGATCTACCAGAAGGTATACAGGCTGGTTTTGTTGCCAGTATTGCTGTAGTTTCTCATCTGAGGCGGGGGCAACGACGCGATCGCTATAAAATTCTAAAGAGGGACGAAAGTTAGCGTAAGCAGTATATATAGGTTGTCGAGGCGGTGTATTTTTTTGAATCACTTCAGCCACAGGCTTGACGGGAAAAGCTTCATTTAATTCCCATAGCCAATCATTTGAATTGAATAGCAACAATAGAGCAAGATAAAAACCAGCAATTGTTACAAAAATAAAATATGCTGAAGATCGCCAGAGTAGAAGGGCAGCAATGCTCAGGCTAACAGCCACTATCAATAAAATTATAGTTAGATCTAGATTTGAACCTGAATTTAAATAGCCCCAGGCATAGATACCGTTACCTATCCAACAGATTAGAGCAACCAAACTCAAGCAAATCTTCCAAGAGTAAGGACTTCTTTTTTGCCAAGCTGTGTTTAAACTAGCTCCAATAAATAACGATAATCCAGGATAGATGGGGATGACATACCACGGTAACTTAGTCGCCATGAGAGAAATAGCCAGCAGATAAACTCCACTCCAGATTAAAGCTAACTTTCCCCAGGTTTTATCGCGATTCTCAACCGCCAATTTAATGCCTCTAGGTAGGAAAATAAGCCAGGGAAGGCTGTATTTAGCAATTTCTAGTAAATAGAACCATGGAGAACCTGAAACATGGCTTACAGGCTTCCAGATGCGGTTGAAGGTTTGTGTGCCTAAGCTAATCCCTAAAAATTGTGACCCATAATGTAAATATTGAAGTACATACCAGGCGATCGCTGGAGTTACTCCTAAAATTAAGCCACTCCATAAATAAGAACTACGTAATAAGTCAGGACTATCCCAGGCGATAAAAATAAGAGCAATTCCCCCTAGCAATACTCCCATCATGATGCCTTTAGTCAGACAGATTAAACCAATCCCCAAGCCTGCACCTAATAACCAGCGAGGTGATTTACGTCCCCGTAATAGACACCAGATCCCTAGACAAAACCAACAGGCGATCGCACCGTCTAACATCGCCAATCTACCGTGACGGGCGACTGGCAAAAGAGTCAAGTACACCAAAGCTGACAAGATTGCTGCTGAACGAGTAGGAAAAACTTCTCGACCAATCTTATAAAGCAAGGGAACAGCCAAAGCTGACAGCAAAGCAGGAAAAAGCCTAGTACTCCATTCACTTATCCCAAACAGGCGATAAGCAAAAGCAATTAGCCAATGCACCAAAGGCGGTTTATTCCAATAAGGCTGGTCATAGTTAATCGTCGGATAAAGCCAAGTATGTTCCCCTGGAGAAGCACGCCAAATATTACGCGCCACCCCCGCCACAATACCTTCATCCCAGTCCCTCAGAGGCAAATTCCCTAAACCAGAGGTATAAAGAAACACCGCAGCAATAAGCAAACCAAGGAAATACAGGCGATCGCTATTTATTAACTTGTCACCATCTCTCCAACTCCCCATCTCCCCAACCTCGTCAATTGGTAAATGTTCACAAGTAGCATAACAAGTAGCGCAGCCTGGAGGCTGCCGACGTTGCTCCGCAACGGCCAGACGCGAAGCGCGTCTGCAAGTTCAACCTCTGCCACAGCCTGCTATCGCAGGCAAGCGTCGCGACTTGAGCCGATAGCCTCTGTGTCAGAGGATTCAAGAGTTGAATTATTTTTTCACCTTTTCCTCATGAGTGAAGAGGCGCAATTACCAACTTCGGAGTTTTTCTTAATTGCTATCTGCGCGAACGGTCGTTCGCCGCCTTTCCGAAGGAAAGTCGAGCCGCTCCACGCGGCTGCTACTTGCTACTTAACTCCGAAGGAGTTTGGTAAATGATAACTGATAAATGAATTACTCTGGGTATCCGCTTACCGCATTAGAATCATTGTCTTGTTTTGAACCCAGTAATTCTAAGCGATCGACTTTTATTGTAGGACGCGATCGCTGTCCGCCTGTATTTTTATCTGTCCAGGTTTCAATCTTTAAAGAACCTTGAATGCCAATCAGCTTGCCTTTTTGAACGTAGTTTCCCGCTATTTCCGCAGTTTTTCCCCAAATTTCGAGGTTGAACCAGTCTGGCTGGTCACTGTTGCGACTACGGCGATTAACAGCCAAAGGAAGCTTACACAGCATTGAACCTGACTGAAAGTGGATTATCTCAGGTGCAGCACCAGCACGACCTACTAAATTAACAACGTTAAGACTCATGGTTTTTATATAGTACTAAAGAACTAAAGTATAACTTCTAGTCTAGCAAATTATAGTCACGTGACATCCAGACTAAACCAGGATTTTAAGTTAAGGACGTAGATCTTTCAAGAATGCGATCGAAATCATTTGCGATCGCTTTTAGCTGAGTAATGATTTTAAATCATAGCTAGATCGAACCACATAAATTCAAATTTCCACTTTCATTGTCAGAAGTATTTAGCAACCCTATTTAACCTATGTTATTAATCAAATTATTTCCTAATTTTTTGGCTGGAACTACTCATAACCCACAGTTGGATAGAGCCAGAGAGAGACATCATAAATTACCCAAAACTCAACAGGACAAGTTTACTCAGTTAGCAAATCAAGACTATCCTCAAGCCTGTGCGATCGCTCAAAAGCGATATGGCGAAATAGCACAGATGTTACGAGCCGTAGTCAAAGAACGCTATACTTCCGCTGAACAAAATAAAATCAATAACATTATTATCAGCCTGATCGATATTCTTGCCAGTAAAGCCAATATTTTTCCTGACATGGATTATGAAAATATCTGGTATACAGATCATTATGATCTAATTGAGTTGGCAAGAAACATGGGAGTAGGAGATGAAACATTGCCTCATTGGCGAGAGGAGTCTAATGTATACAATCGTTATTTAGAAATTTTTGCTGCGGATTTGGTACAAATTTTACTAGACATTGCTGAAGAGGCTTTGATAGAGGGCTATAGTTCAGGAAGTAATGTACATAAATGGTTTAAATATATTGCTAGAGAAACATTGAAATCTCGCAAACGTTTATCTCGCTATCGCCAAAAGCAAAGCGAATATCTTTTGCTATCGCCTAAAACATTAGGAATAGAAGGATGGGATAAAAATTAAATATTAAACATTGAGCAATCTTAAAGGATGGGCAAAAATAATGTCACTTATGATAAGGCATATTGCTTCGCTATCAGAATTGTTAATGCTTATAAGTATTTGATTGAACACAAAAGAGAGTATGTTTTATCTAAGCAACTATTAAGAAGTGGCACATCGATTGGAGCGAATATAGCTGAAGCCAATGGAGCAATTTCTAAATCTGACTTTTCAGCAAAAATATCTATAGCTTATAAAGAAACTTTAGAGACAAAATATTGGCTGTCTCTATTGAAAGACACTGGTTACATAGATATAAAATCCTTTGACAGTATCTATCAAAATGCAGATGAGTTAGCTAAGATTCTCTTTTCAATTTTGAAAACCACCAGAATTAACACCAATAAATCTTAAATGCTTAATGCTCAATGCTTAATGTTCAATGATGAACTGTGCCATCGGGCATAATTGTCTTGGTGAGAATCGCTCGGTCAAAAACTGTATCTTCAATATCTGCTGCTGTTAGATTTGCTCCCGTTAAATTGGCTTTAGTAAGATTTGTGCCTCTGAGGTTGGCATGACTTAGGTTGGCTGTGGTTAAATTGGCTTTAGTAAGATTTGCCCCTCGTAACTTAGCCTGCTGTAAATCTGCACTGGAAAGATTAGCGTAACTTAGATTTGCCCAGCGTAAATCGCATCGAGACATACTGGCTTGTGCCAGATTGCTAGCCAAAAAATAGCTATGACTTAGATGAGTGGCGATCGCGCTAACCTGAAAAAGATTAGCCTGATAAAAGCTAGCTGACTGTACCTCCGCTTCAAAAAAGTTGGCACCTGATAGATCTGCCTGATCGAAACTAGCCCAAGCCAAATCTGTTTCACTGAGATTGGCACGGTTGAGCTTTGCCTGCATAAAGTTTGCCTGACGTAGCTGTGCTTGTCGAATCGAAGTACCAATTAAATTTGCCCCACTAAAATTGGCACTTCGCCCTTTAACAAACCGCAAATCTGCACCAATCAAGTTTGCCCGATCTAAATCTGCTTCAATTAAATATGCTGACTGTAAATTTGTCCCAGTTAGGTTTGTTCCTTGGAGATTAGCATTAATTAATTCTGCCTCGTTTAAGTTTGCTCCTGTAAGGTTGGCTTTACTTAGTTGCGCGTTAGTAAAGTCTGCACCAGTTAAATTGGCTTTAACTAAATACACTTCTGATAAATTAACCCCTCGAAGATCGGCATTAATTAAATCAATTTCTATTTGACCATTACTATCTAGCCAATTGAGCCAATTATTTGTTCCTTGTTTTAATTTGGTTAGATGTTCAAAATTTGCCACTTAAATACTCACCTGCGATCGCCTTTTTATAATTGATTTTGTCAAAACTCCTATTTTAGTAGACGGAGGCATAAATAACCTCACCATTGATTCAACTTGAAACCTTAAAGATATCTTACCTACTACCTACTACTTGCTACTTGCTACTTGCTACTTGCTACTTGCTACTTGCTACTTGCTACTTGCTACTTGCTACTTGAGCGTAGCGGTAATAGCTATTCGTTTTTCTTAGCAGTTAAGCCTTCTCTACCTCTAATACTTTCTATTGCTTCTAAGGCTGCTGCCGATCCTGCAATAATATCTCGTTCTTCTCCTCCCAAATACAGTCTGCCAAAGCTGCCTACTGAAGTTACCTTAAGAATATTAATCAAAGCTGCTTTCTCAGCTTCGTTAGCTGCTAGGGCTGCGTAGGCTGCTGGTTGAACTTCTAAGACATATAAAGTTTGTCCTTCAAGTAGCATCTGTCCACGACAGTCGCGATTAATCAATTGTGCTTGATAAGGATCGATATTACGAATAATTTGGCTAGAAACAACTCTAGGCTTTAAACCTTGGTTTTGCTTTACCCCTAATGTTTCTAAGATTGCTCTGCCTGCGGCTTTAACCTCCCCTTGATTACTAGCATGAATTTCTAATAATCCATAAAGTCTTTCCACAAACTGAACTCCTGGACGAACTACCGCCGACTTGAGGGCAACATCAGTAATACGATTGATTTCAATCCCTGGAGAAATTTCAATCCATAAAGAAGCATCTCCTGGTAGGGGTAAAAAACCTAATGCCACTGTACCAATATAAGCTGCGTGCTGGGCTTGTAACCTGTCTAAATATACATAACTACGAAGTTCTACGCCCAAAATATCAGCCCTCTTGCTTCAATAAAAATTTAATCTAAAAATACTTTTTAAACCATCCTCCAGCTAACCAGTTTCTGTCCTATTTTGTAAAGAGTTTATTTTAAAAACAGTAAGGGCAAACGGTCGTTTGCCTCTACTTTCGTAACAAATTAGTTCGTTGTTGTATCGCAGAAAAAAGCAAAAAAACAGAGGTTAACATTTTATTTATTATCTCTGTTTTTTCTCATGAAACTACCACCATTTCTACTCGGTGCAACAATATTATTTTGGGGCTGGCAAACAGGTTTTTGGATTATAGCTATTCCTTTGGCAATTATTTATGAAGGCTCTAGCTATATCAACTGGCGATGGGTTTTTACTACCGCCAATTTCCGCACCTTTTCTCATCTATGTACGGTGCTTTTGGTAGGAGTGTTAATTTACCTATTTATTAGCGATCGCTCTTTGAAGTTAGTTTTTAGCTTTTTTCAGTGGCTACCAGTAATTTGTTCACCCTTATTGATTGCTCAGGCATATTCTACCAGCGATCGCGTCGATCTTCAGGCACTTTTATTTTTTAAGGAGCAAGCTAATCAGCAACAGTTTTTTTCTTTGGACTTGACCTATCCTTATTTTGCTATTTGTATCCTGGCTGCAAGTGCTGCCAATGTTCGGGAATTGTCTTTTTATCTGGGCATCGTCGTTTTAATTACTTTTGCCCTAAATTCTATTCGCTCTCCAAGATATTCTTATTGGGTATTTTTAATATTATTGTTGCTGGCAACAGCTTTGGGTATAGTTGGACATATTGGACTACATCGTCTGCAAATGGCGATGTCACAAAGTACGGCTAGATTTTTATATGGTTATTATCGACCGAAAACCGATCCTAATCAGGTTAGTACGGCAATAGGCGATATTGGCTCCGTTAAGCAGTCTAATGAAATTGTCTTGCGAGTTAAACCCGCACCAGGACAAATTCCACCCCAGCTATTGCGTAGAGCTACCTATAACAGATATAGCTCTGGGTTTTGGAGTGCTGCAAAAGCCGAATTTGAGCCTGTCAAACCAGGAAAAGAAGATAATACCTGGCAGCTTCAAACTCAATCTGCTGAAGCCAGAGAATTAACTATCAGTGAAAATATTAATGATGGTCAAAGTTTACTAAAACTTCCTGATATTAGTTTTCAACTTGCTCAATTACCTGTGGAAAAAATTGAACAAAACCAATATGGTACGGTGCAAATATTTAGCAACCAAAGCCTATTGTCTTATCAAGTTCAATACGCTCCTGATTTATCTGGAGATATTTCTCCTACACCAGAAGATCTACAAATATTAGATGCGGAAAAACCTGCTATTAATCAGATTATCACCGAATTGAATCTAGTTAATAAATCACCTCAAGAAATTTTAAACACCGTTAATCAATTTTTTAATACTGAGTTTGATTATTCCTTAGAATTAGCGCGCCAGCGAAACAATAAAACTCCTTTATCAGCTTTCTTATTAAGTCATCGCTCAGGACATTGTGAATATTTTGCCACCGCTACTGCCTTGTTATTACGGGGAGTTGGTATTCCTACTCGTTATGCTGTAGGCTATTCGGTTCATGAATTGAGTAGTTTAGAGCAACAGTATATTGTACGCAGTCGTCATGCTCATGCCTGGACACAGGTATATATCAACGGTAAATGGCAAGCGTTTGATACAACTCCCTCTACTTGGAGAGCGATGGAAGATAATGCTGCATCTAATTGGCAATATTTGCAGGATCTAGGCTCATTAATTTGGTTTAAATTCTCTCAGGTATTGGTCATTTTCCAAAGTGCAGGAAATTTAAAATATATCTGGATACTTGCCTTACCCATAGCCTTTGTCCTGCTTAAATTTGTTAACAGAGGACAAAAAAGACATTTAACCATCCAAAGAATCAACCAAAAAGACTCTGCTGAAGCACGCATTGGTGCAGACTCAGAAATCTATCTAATTGAGCAAAGATTAAATAAACTAGGTATAAAACGCGATCGCACTGAAACTTGGCAAGACTGGATTATAAAAGTGAAAAATAATCCTGATACATCAAAAGCGATCGACAATCTCGACTCAATTATTAGGCTACACTACCGCTACTGTTTCGATCCACAAGGGATAAGCACTCAAGAAAGAGAAGAATTGCGTTACGCCTGCCAGCTTTGGTTGGAACAAAATCAGTAATCTACACCAAACTTTCATTTTTAATGTTCAGCTATAATCATGGGTTGACAAAGAACAGGAAAGCTATAATATCCTAATACTAGGTTGAATAAACATTTTTTTATAATTAATTTTATTCTGCAAAACTGAGAAAAAATACTAATTATTGCCAATAGAGAAATGTATCGTATTTTAATAGCAAGAGGGGAAATCAAATGCTCGCGCTTTCATTAGTGACATTATCCGTGGCAGCGATCGCACTATACGTAAGTTCTAGAATAAATGACGATGTTTTTAAGGCTGCAATTCGCTTTACGTCTGTGGCATTTTCCCTGGTAACTCTATTATGCGCTCCCTGGATTTTAAAGTTAGGTCTGGTTGCTGTTTATATTGGGATCTTTAGCTTAACTTCTTGGTCAACTGAAAATTCTTAATTTTTAGCTGATTTGCTCGGCTGTCTAAATGTTTACCTTTTGATATTCATTCTCAAGTTTAAAGCGATCGCCTTAAGCATAAATCGATCTAATTACGTTAAAGTTTAAAGGCGAAAGCTAGATTTAAAAGGATTTATCAACTATGACTCTATCAGTTGGCACAACAGCACCAGCTTTTACTACTATCGACGATCAGGGTAACAATGTTTCTCTAGCAGATTTTCAGGGAAAAATAGTTGTTCTCTATTTTTACCCGAAAGATGATACTCCTGGCTGCACGAAACAAGCTCAAAGTTTTCGCGACAGTATTAGCGAATACCAAACTAAAGACATGGTGGTACTTGGTGTCAGTATGGACGATCAGGCATCTCATCAGCAATTTAAAGAAAAATATGGTTTACCTTTTACGCTTTTAGTTGATAGCGATGGCACAATGACCAAGGCCTATGATGTTGACGGTGGTGGTCATGCTAAGCGCGTAACCTACATCATTGATGCTGACGGCAAAATTACCCACGTTTATGACAAGGTAAATACTGGTACTCATGCTGCCGATGTATTATCCAGTATTAGCTAAGTGAAATAGAAAATTAATTTTAATTTGGGCTTCTAATGCTTTATCTTTGTAGTTAGATAGAGCATTAGTCCAGATTTTATTGTTAGCTGGTGGTCGTAAAAATGATTGCTAAATTGCGATCGCTCGGCTAGAGATGTTATCCCCTAAAGGATTCAACAGAAACAAAGGGCTTGTCCGCATCTAGGCGCACTAAGGCAGGCGCAAGCCTAATCGTCAAAGCTAAAATCTCCGCTCAAAGATTTATATTTTCTTAGGTAAAAAGCGAAAATTAAATTAATGAGATACATCTCAAAAAAAGCCTATCTCAAATTTTGTAGCACACTGGCAGTTATAGCTTTAATCGGTCTGACGACTATTGGTAATTATGGAGTTTCCGTGGATGAGGAAACGCATATCAGGAATGTTAAATATAACTACGATTTAATCACTAAAGGCGAACCAATACCCATCGATCTTAAATACTACGGCATTATATTCGATGTCACTGCGGAAACCGTTTTTCAAGTCCAGAAAATCTTTAAGCAGGGATTTGCTTATAATCCTCTCAAAGACGATAATTTGCTCAATGGTGAACCCACCGATCGGGCGATCGCTGCCAGAATTCCAGTCAAGCATCTGCTGACTTTTTTGCTATCTCTAATAGCTTATATTTCTGTAGCAGGAATAGTGGGAATTTTAGCTGGCTTTGAATATGCTTGGTTAGGGTCGCTCAATTTAGCTCTTTTCCCTAGGTTTTGGGGTCATAGCTTCTTTAATCCGAAAGATATTCCCTTGGCAGCTATGTTTACATTGGGGACTTGGTTAGGAGCTTGCTTAGTAGATTACTATCTTAAAGCACCCAGAAAGAATATTAAATTAGGCATCAACCGTATTACCATCTACTCCTTACTTTACGGTGTTTTAGTCGGGTTAACTACAGGAACTAGAATTGGCGGATTTTTTTTACTGTTTTTTGTACCTCTAGCTCATCTTTTAATCAGCCTGGGAATAGAAAGTATTAGGAATTTATTGCGCTTCTGGAGCTTATATGGATTAATGTTTGTTGCTTGGATGATAACCACAACTATTATTCATCCTGCATCTTGGTCTAATCCCGTGCGCTGGTTTGTGGAAACTTTGCAATATTTATCTAAATTTAAGTGGCCCAACACTGTTTTGTTTAAAGGTCAACAAATTTTAGCTAGTTCTTTGCCGTGGGATTATCTCCCCAGATGGTTAGTGATTACCATTCCTTTAATTTTCCAAATTACGTTTTTTATCTGTTTACTGCTAATTGTCTATAAATATAAAGCATTGACTAATATTCAAAGGGCTTGTGTGATCTTGGTTTCGCTACAGATATTTGTTTTACCAGGTATTGCCATCCTCAAACAATCAACTATGTATGATGGGATGCGACAATTTTTGTTTATGCTGCCTGGAATTGCCGTCTTCTCTACTACTGCATTAGCTTGGATTTATCAAACGATATCCAGAAAAAGTTGGCAGATATTCGCTTCAATGTTAATGATCGCTTTATTAAGTCCTATTGTTTTGGACATGATAACCTTACATCCCTATGAATATATTTATTTCAATCGGCTGTTTGGAGGATTGGGTGCAGCGGAAAATCAATATGAAACTGATTATTGGGGCTTAAGCGTCCGCGAAGCTATGGAGTGGCTTAATAATAATTCTGCTCCAAGGGCTAAAGTTGGATCTCAAAGCCCATTTTTATCCAAAATAGCCGCATCTCCCAAACTTGACTTATTTGTGGGGGATTCTAAGCAGTTTTATTATGTAGCTCTACCTCGATGGGATTTTCAAAGTCAATATTCAGATTGTCCAGTGGTTTATTCCGTTAAAAGACAAGGTGTTCCCTTAACTATTATCAAAAAATGTAATTATTTTGGTCACAGATTATCTATCAAAAGTGGGAAGAACGATTAGTGCTTTATTTTCTAGTATTTAATTAAACGGATACTTACATCTTTGCATCGGCTAAAAGTTTTGCTGTAGTAACTTATAGAGGCAAAATATCCGCAAGACATTCAAGTTAAGTTAAAGGTATTAGCCAATGACCTACAGACTCAAAGCTAATGAATCCGTATCCAAGGGAATTAAAAGAATTGCTAGCGAGCAAATAGAAAAAGCAATAAGTGAGTTATCTGCTACGGATGAGCTTGGCGTTGATAAAGCAGTACATCAAGTTCGCAAACGCTTGAAAAAAACTAGAGCCATAGTTCGTTTGGTACGAGATAGTTTAGGAAAGAAATCTTATAAGCGAGAAAATGCTCGTTTTCGCGATTTGGGACGCAATCTAGCTAGTTTAAGAGACGGCAAAGTACAGATTGAAGCTTTAAATAAGCTGACTACACATTTTGACGATATTGCGCCTGAAACCTTTACAGATGTGCGCCAAGAGTTACAGGTTAATTATCGTCGAGAATATCAGCAAGTCTTAAATGAGGCTATTTTAATCTCGGTCAAAAATCAATTGAAAGATACAAAAGATGCGATCGCTGATTGGAAAATTGAAGCGAATGATTGGTCAGCGATCGATAAGAGCTTGCAGCGTGTTTACAAGCAAGGTTATAAAGGTTTAGACCAAAGTAGATCCAAACCAACAGCAGAAAATCTTCACCAATGGCGTAAGCAAGTTAAATATCTTCGCTACCAGCTAGAAGTTTTGAGTCAAATTTGGTCTGAAATGATGACAGAGTGGGTCGATCAAACTCATAACATATCTGATTATTTGGGTGAAGATCACGATTTAGCTGTGTTAAAAGAATTGGTTTTAGGTCAGCCAGAAAGATATCGTCAAGACACACTAGAGACTTTAACTGCTTCAATTGATCGTCGTCGCCAAGAATTACAGTCAGCAGCGATATTCTTAGGCAGAAGGATTTATACAGAAAAACCAAAAGATTTTACCGCTCGCCTGAGTAATTACTGGCAAATTTGGCAAGCAGAGATTTAATTAAAAAACTAGACTTGTTGGGAAATAATAGATAATGATGGCTTACGTTTGCGTCGCATTACATCGGCATTGAAATATGCAGTCAATCGAGGTTTTATGTATCATTTATGGTGGCATTCTCATAACTTTGGAGTTAATCTAGATGAAAACATTGACTTTTTAGAGAAAATTCTCCAATATTATCAACAGTTAAATATACAAGGTAAAATGCAGTCTCTCAATATGGGGGAAATAACTGAAAATGTCTAAAAAAGGGCATAGTTTTTTAGGTTTAAGCTTAGTTATATAATCCTTTATTAATCTTTGCAGGCTAATCTATGTCTGGTTTCTAAGATTAATAAAAGATTTTTCTAACCTTTATTTTCTAAATGAGCTGCTGTTAATATAAAACAGTAACCTAATAACAATGTATTATGGCAATGTATTTGCCCAAATCACTCTGAGATTTAGCCTATCAATATAATGTGGTAGTGCAAAATAGCCAAACAGTAAAACAAAATAGTAGTAAAAGTAGTTAAATGAGCGATCGCAAAGTAGCTTTGATTACAGGTGTTACCGGACAAGATGGTTCTTATTTAAGTGAGTTTCTTTTAGAGAAAGGTTATGAAGTTCACGGTATTATTCGTAGAACTTCTACTTTTAACACCGATCGCATCGATCACATTTACGTAGATCCCCATAGTCCTCAAGCCCAATTATTTCTTCATTACGGCGATCTAACTGACGGTACTACCTTAAGGCGTATTTTAGAGCAAGTTAAGCCTACTGAAATTTATAACTTAGGTGCGCAGTCTCACGTTAGAGTCAGCTTCGATTCTCCAGAGTATACGGTTGATTCGGTAGCCATGGGTACTTTGCGTCTTTTAGAAGCAATAAGAGATTATCAGCATCGTACAGGCATCGAAGTTAGATTTTATCAAGCAGGTTCTTCAGAAATGTTTGGTAAGGTTCAAGATGTTCCTCAAAAAGAAACCACACCCTTTTATCCTCGTAGCCCTTATTCTTGTGCCAAAGTCTATGCTCATTGGCAAACTATAAACTATCGTGAATCCTACGATTTATTTGCCTGTAACGGTATCTTATTTAATCATGAATCTCCTCGTCGTGGTGAAACCTTTGTGACCCGCAAAATCACTAGAGCGATCGCTCGAATTGTTCAGGGAACACAACAGAAACTATATTTGGGTAATTTAGACTCAAAAAGAGACTGGGGCTATGCTAAGGATTACGTTAAGGCGATGTGGCTAATGCTGCAACAAGATCTGCCCGATGATTATGTTATCGCCACAGGCGAAACTTACCAAATTAAAGAATTTTTAGATATTGCTTTTAATCACGTAAATCTTGACTGGCACGACTACGTAGAGTTTGACCCTCGCTATCTTCGTCCTGCGGAGGTAGATTTGCTAATTGGCGATCCTACTAAAGCTAAACAAAAACTGGGCTGGCAGCCAACTGTTACCTTTGAAGAGCTAGTTCGGTTGATGGTAAATGCTGACTTAATCAATTTGGGTTTGTCTACTCCTGATGGTAGTCATGATTGTGATAATACTTCTTTACGCAGAAATTTCGCCACAATTATCGATTAGATAAAAACTAAATAGCTTACTAACTGATGTTACGCACTAATCTGCCTGTAAAGACTGGGTAAAGGGTAAAGGTTTTATTTTTCTGCTTCTATATCTGTATACATTTAATTGTAATTAGTAATGTTAGATTTACAAGACAAAAGGATTTTAGTTACTGGCGGAACTGGTTTTTTAGGCAAACAGGTTGTAGAGCAATTGTGTAAGGCTGGAGCAACTATTGGTAAAATTAGCACACCGCGATCGCGTCAGCTTGATTTGCGTGAGTGGCCAAATTGCCAGCAGGCGGTCAAAGAGCAAGATATAGTCGTTCATCTTGCTGCTCATGTGGGTGGTATTGGTCTAAACCGAGAAAAGCCTGCCGAACTGTTTTACGACAACCTAATGATGGGTACACAGTTAATTCATGCTGCTTATCAAGAGGGTGTAGGTAAGTTTGTCTGCGTCGGCACTATCTGTGCTTACCCCAAATTTACTCCCGTCCCTTTTAAAGAAGATGATTTGTGGAACGGTTATCCTGAAGAAACTAATGCCCCCTATGGTATTGCCAAAAAAGCTTTGCTAGTTCAGCTAGAAGCCTATCGGCAGCAATATGACTTTAACGGTATTTATCTACTGCCCGTTAATCTTTATGGTCCTGAAGATAATTTTGACCCAAATAGTTCTCACGTAATTCCTGCTTTGATTCGCAAAGTCCATGAGGCTCAACAAAGAGGAGACAGAGAATTACTAGCCTGGGGAGATGGTAGCCCGACTCGTGAATTTTTATATTCTACTGATGCAGCGCGGGGTATTGTCATGGCAACCCAAAAATATAATGAAGCTGCGCCAGTCAATTTGGGTACTAATCATGAAGTACCCATCAAAGATTTGGTAGAAACTATTTGCGAATTGATGGATTTTTCAGGAGAGATTGTTTGGCAAACAGATCAGCCTAATGGTCAACCTCGACGTTGTTTAGATACCCAAAGAGCAAAAGAAAAATTTGGCTTTGTGGCAGAAACAGAATTTCGTCAAGGCTTAAAAAATACTATTGACTGGTATCGTCAGCACGCTGAATAAAAGCAGTCATAAACTCATTACCAAAGGCTAGGTTTATTCGTCTACTGCTTAGTATTGCCAGAGTAACGTAGCTGATAATTTAGGCTCAAAAGCTTAAGCCATAAACCAGGATATTTGTTTTCTAACCATGGCTGGGATTTGGCGATCCAGCCAGGAAACCATCTAGCTAGCAATAAATTTCTGAGGGCATCTAAGTTAAAAGCAGCATAAGAACCTAGCCAGCGCATCATGTCTTTACTTCCTGCCATTTCCCAGATCCAGATTAGTAAAGCAGGATTTTTGCGTGCTGCAATCAGGGCTAATCTGGTAAAGGTCAACCAGTCAGTGCGATCTTTTATAAAAGTATCGGCAACCTCGGTCGGTTCATCAGCTAGTAAGCCAAAAAAGGTATTTAACATGGAGTTGATTCTTTGGGGAGGTAAAGTTTTGCCTGTAGGCACCATCATTCCTCTAGAAAACAGCCAGGTAACAGCAATATTGCTTTGATAAGCTCTAATTTGGTTTAGGTGCTTGGCAGAAAGTAGATCGTGTTGCAGAGCGGTATTTAAAAGCGTTGTCAGCCGTTCTAGATTACGCACCAATGAACCAAACCCCGTAAAAACTAAGGGAGACTGTAATGAAGCAGCATCGCCAATGGCTACTAAACGATCAAATGCCACAGTGCGATCGCGATCGCCTACGCTAAAATGACCAGGAATATAGCCAAAAGTGGGCTTTTTCCAGACAAGTTGTTCTACATCGCAACGGCGGTACTCTGGCAAAATGGTAAAGAAGTCTTCGTACATTTCTAAAAGAGAACCAGGGTTTTCTGGATGCACCTGATGGTAGTGAAACAGATAAAAGGTTAATTCTCCATTTCCTGCGGGAAACAATTCCCAAATTAACTGTCTACCTCTCGATATATCCCCATGGGAATTTAAGACATCTCCATAGTCTTTGTCCCAAACTTCAGGGGCAAAACCACTTTCGATTACTGCCCCCACTGTAGGGCATACGCTATCAAAAGTTCTACCGCCATTTAGCTGCCAAGCAATCGGAGAGGCTGTTCCCATTGCGTCTATTAGTAATCTAGCGGTTGTCTGCTTACTTGCTTTGGTTGGCAAATGAGTTAACTGCACTGTAACTTCAGTTTCAGAAACATCAGCACGCACAAATTCTGTCTCATCCCAGATATCTCCCCCAGCCTGACGCAGTTTATCACCACAGAAATGCAAAAGCTTCTCCGCATCAATTGCTACGTTTAAAACTTCAGGAGTATGCAACACTGAAGCTTTAAGGTGATTAGGATTATAGGCATCAAAGAACTTACTAAAGCCGTCAATATATTCGGCTGCAATTACTGACTCAAAATCTTCTGGGGTAAATAAACCCAAATTAATTAAACTTTGAAACTCATCACGAGAAATATTCCACTCTCGATTCATTCTGCCAAAAGGCAATCTCTCCACTAACAGCACTCGATAGCCTTTTTGTGCCATTACCGCAGCATGAATTACCCCTAAAGCACCACCGATATAAATTAAATCGTATTCTTTCTCTGGTGCTGAATCAGAATTACCTTTAAAAATTACTTCTTTTGGCTGTTGAGGATTATTGACGCTATCTCGCCAGCGTTTTTCCCACCAGTAAACTCGATTGAGATCGTATTCTCCATTAGGCATCTTCTGGAAATAATGTACTGTCTGGGGATAGCGATCGGCTAAAGCCTCAAAGATAGACTGCTGTGATAAATCTATAGCTGGAGGAATAGGATACTTTTGAGGGAATTCTGCCTGAATTTCACTTATTAACTGCTGCTTAATTTGATTCGCTGCTGAAATTGCTTTGCTTCCCCATTGAAAAACTTTTAAATAGGTAGTACGCTGTAGCTGCCATACAAAAATAGACAATTCACTATCAGGCAATCCCGCAAAATGAAGACGAACACCGTCAGGAGTAGCAGTTTTCTTGCCCTTGACTGGTTGCCATGTATTTTTTAACCAAGTTTTAACCGCTTCTAGATCGGCAGTAGGTATTTCTGTATATAGTAACTCTTTCATATATAAAGACTATTATTTTCTTTGTAAGAAGTTTTAAAACAAAGTTGAATTAATTAGAAATGGGCTATACTTGCGAGGCAATTTGACTTTTAGCCAGACAAGTCTTGTTGTTAGTACACAATAACTAATTTGTCCTCATATTGCTGCCTTATATCTATGGATTATCCCATTCCCGCTAACACAGAAGAAATATTAGCATTAAGAAATAGTTCCGTTAATGAAGAAGTTATTGCCAGTGCGATCGCAGGGGTGGTTCAGATCGCTCGTCAGCAAGGACAGTCTTTAGAAGATCTAACCGCAGGAATTTTACAAGACGATAGCCTTTTGGAGTTAGATCGGCGCAAGTGGTTGAGCGAATTGATTGCTCAAGCCTGGATCATGTTGCCCATACCAAAGGATGAGGAATAAAGAATTAAACACGGATTTGAAATAGTTAAACGAGATCCGTCGGCTACACGCAGCGTAATCCCCTCCTCTATTCATTTTAGCGGTTTCTGTAATTGCAATTAGAAAGATTATTGTCTTTATTGATTCAGATCACTGCTTTGTTTGAATGAGTAAAATTAATATTAATTTAAGGTTATTTATAAAATGGTTTTTATATGGTTCTCCCCTTTATTTTAGGTGCAGCAGCTATAACTGCTGGTGTAACAGGTATTATAAAAGGTATCGAAGCAGGTTCTGACAACTCAAAAGCTGAAGAATTACAGAAAGAAGCACAAGCAATTTATAAACGTACAGAACTTGATCTCAAGTATGTACGACAAACCACCATTCAATCACTAGAAAATCTAGGAAAACTTAAATTAGAGGTATGGGATCGTCAGTTAGGTCGCTTTGTTCAACTTTACGAACAGTTAAAAAATATTGAATTAAAAGGACAGGCTAATGTTGGTGAATTTAATGCTGCTAAATTTACCATAGAAGAATTAGGGCAAATGAAAGATTTGTCTTTGAAGGCTCAAGAAGTAATGATGGGCGGTGCTGGTGCTGTAGGCAGTGGGGCATTAGTTGGAGTAGTAAGTTACGGTGGAGCGATGATGTTTGCTTCTGCTTCAACGGGAACTGCTATTGGCTCTCTAGCAGGTGCAGCAGCTACCAATGCTACCTTAGCCTGGTTTGGTGGAGGCTCGTTAGCAGCAGGTGGTCTAGGTATGGCTGGTGGAATGGCAGTTTTGGGAGGAATTATAGCGAGTCCCGTGTTTGCTGTCGGTGGTTTGATGATGGCTTCTAAAGCACAAGAAAATTTGGCTAACGCTCAAAAGTATCAAGCAGAGACAACAAAGGCTGTTGAGCAGATGAATGATGCTATTTCTAGGTCAGAAGCGATAAATGATATAGCTCTCAAGTTTGAGGAAGTCATTCAAAGATTATCTAAAACTATGATACCTGTTCTAGATACTTTAGAAAGTACAATTGTGGCTTTAGGAGGAGATTATTCTCTATATAGCCCCTCACAAAAACGCCAAGTTCATTTAGCGGTTCAATTTGTTCAAGTATTAAAAATAGTTTTAGAAACTCCACTTTTAACTGAAGAAGGTGCAGTTAATGATAAGTACTTTAAAGCTCTAGAACAAGGGGAGAAGATATTTTTATCTCGAAGCTAAGCTCTATGAGCATAACAAAACTATTAAGCATAATTTTCTCTAATTCCCTAACTTATTCACTTGAGACGAGTTGGGGGTTATAAATTTAAATTGAATCAAACAATAATGACTCCCAAAAGATCTCAACATAACTTTAATATTGCTCTTGGTGCTGGTATATATGGAACTGAAGTTTCTAAGTTACACGCAAACGCTACAGATACAATGCAGCAAGGAATGGATTTATTTAGAATAGCTGCTAAAAAATTAGGAGCAGTCAATCCTAAAATTGCTCAAGGTAATTTATTTGAATACATAGAAGCAGCTAAGTTTAATGCTGATGCTGCTTTAAAAGGCTCTCCATTAAAAGCAAGTATTACGGCTGCTGAGGGCAATCTCTTATGCTGCTGCCGATTTGCTAATTAAAAATAGTAATCAGGTTGTTCAAGAAGTTCAAGCCAAATCTATGAACAAGGTTAGTAATCTAACTGATTCTTTAAGCAATCCTAAATATGAGGAAATGCAAAAGTTAGTTCCTCATGGCAATGGTTCAAATGTCAGAGAATTAGCTCAAAAACGTTCTCAATATCATACTGATGATTATGCAGATACCGCCAGGAATGTAACCGATAAATTAGAATACGATCAGGTTAAATCTGAAGGAACATCTTATCAGGAAAATATTTGGGCAGCTAAAAACCCAGAGCTTTACGGCGCAATAACAGAAGTTAAATATGTTGCTAAAGAAGCTGTCTTTACAGGAGCTAATGCAGCGATTGCTGGATTTGTTATTGGAGCAGCAATATCAGGAGTTAAAAATACTTTGGCTACGTCAAATCATGATACATCATTTGAAGAAGCGATCGCTAATACTGTCATAGATGGAGGAAAATTAGCTTTGCGTAGTAGTGCTACCAGCGCAGGTGGGACAATAATTCGTTATGGTGCAACTAAATTGGGAGTCAAAGTAATAAGTAAATCCAATGTAGCAGTAACGGTAGCAGCAGGAGTGATTGACACTGGAGCGTCAGTTTACAGCTTTGCGAAAGGAGAAATTACCGTCGAAGAGTTAATTGAGAGAATTGGACAAACTGGAACTTGCACGACATCTAGTTTATATGCTGGTGCAGCAGCAGGAGCAATTTTTGGCCCCTTAGGTGCAGTCGTGGGAAGTATGGCTGGATATCTTATTGCTGCTAGTGTTTATCAATCGGCTACTGCTATTTTTAAGGAAGCTCATTTGGCTAAAGTAGAAACCGAACGTATCATCGCGATGTGTAATGAAGCTTGTAAAACTATGAAAGAACAGCGAGCAGAATTTGAACGCTTATTTGCAGTTGAGTTTCAAGTCCGTTGTGCTGAATTTGAAGCTTGTTTTGCTGCTATAGACGTGGGGTTAGCCTCCAAAAATCATGAAGAAATAATTAAATCTATGTCGGATTTTGCGACTCTTTTTGCTAAAAAGCTACAATTTGAGACTTTTGAAGAATTTGATGATTTGATGATGAATTCTAATCAATCTTTGATTTTGTAGTAATACCGATTAAAATGAAAGACATTACACATTATAATTTGTAGGGGCTAAGGCTGATTCGCCCTTACGAGATTTCTGTAGTAAGTGCCATCTAATTTGGTACAACATAACAATTTATTTTAAGCGCGAACTTTTTTCAACATCAAAGAAGTAAGGGCTACGGCTAATATTAACAAGAGAAAAGTTACTACAACCAAAGCTGCACCATAACCAAAATCTAAATAGCGCATTACCGTCGAGTAAATATAGATTGAAACCGTTTCCGTTGAACCTGCTGGGCCACCGCCTGTCATTACCTGCACCAGATCGAAAATACCAAAAGACTGAGCAAATCTAAACAGCAAGGCAATTAAAATCTGAGGCATCAGTAAGGGTAAAGTTATTTGATAGAAACTCTGCCAGGAACTTGCCCCATCCATTCGATGAGCTTCATACAAATCTTCGGAGATAGATTGCAGTCCAGCTAATAAAATAATGCTAATAAAAGGGGTTGTTTTCCAAACATCAGCCACGATTAAAGCCGTCAGGGCTAAAGCAGGTGTCCCTAGCCAGTTGATTCCCGTATCAATCAATCCTAAACGGGTGAGTATATCGTTGACCACTCCATACTGATCGTTAAAAATCCAAGCCCAAGCTAACCCCATGACAGCGGTAGGTAAAGCCCAGGGAATGATCGAAATTGTGCGGACAATTCCGCGACCAAAAAAAGATTTGTTTAAAACTAGGGCAATTCCCAAGCCTAAGATCAATTCTAGGGAGACACTGATTACGGTAAAGACAGAGGTATTAAATAAACTTTGCCAAAATCTGCCATCCCCTAGCATTCGCTGGTAATTACCAAAACCTGCAAAAACTGGCTGTAGCTGTGTACCTAAGTTTTCGGTAAACCAGCTTAGATAAAAGGCTCTAGCAATGGGATAAATAAATACCAAACCCATTATCAGTAAAGCTGGAAACAGTAAAAGCCAGCCCGTTAGTTTTTCTTGTTTATTAAGCATTGTTCATGATTATTGTTATTTTCTTTTTCTTCATCCCTCATCTTTTCAACAGGTTGCGGGTTTCATTGGCAGCAGCTTTCATAGCTTGTTTAGGAGTCGAACTGCCTGTTATGACTGCACTAAGATAACGCTGAAGAATATCTGAAGCTTGAGCATACTGAGCAATAGGCGGGCGTAAGGCAGAGCTTTTAACAACATCTAGTAGCTTGGGATAGTAATTATATTTAGCCACAATCTCAGGGTCATTAAATAAAACCGTGCGACTGGGAACAAAACCAGTTTCTAAGACAAATTTTCGTTGAGAGTCTTCACTACTAAGAAATTTCATTACTTGCCAAGTTTCATCGGGATGCTTGGTGCTTGTAGAAATACCTAATCCCCATCCTCCAAGAGTTGCACCGCTATTTTTACCCTTTGCATGAACCATTGGCCTAATGTTAAATTTTCCGGCAATGGGAGACTCTAACGCCAAGCTGTAGACGTAAGGCCAATTTCTGAGAAAAACTGCCTTGCCATTCTCGAATAAACGGCGGGTTTCCTCTTCGGCATAGGTAGTGACACCTGGAGGAGAAACTTTTAACGCGATCGCCTTATGTAAAAATTCTGCCGAAGCGATCGCTTCTGGCCGATCTAAACCAACCTCCAAAGTGTCAGGATCGACCCAAAAAGCTCCATTTCCTGCCAAGATCTCGACAAACATGGCAGCTAGTCCTTCATACTGCTTCCCCTGCCATAGATAACCCCAGTCCGCTAATCCTTGCTTTTGTAAGTCCTGAGAAATTTTTAGTAGTTCATCAAAGGTTTCTGGGGCTTCATAGCCAGTTTGTTCGAGTAAGTCTTGGCGATAATAAAGCATTCCCGCATCAGAGCGAAAAGGAAGACGATACAGCTTATCTTCATACATTCCCCCTGCAAGATCTGCCTTGAGATATTCGGCTGCTTCAGCATCAGGCAGGCGATCGCTAATATCTCTCAACCAACCCGCAGCAGCGAATTTGGAAGTCCAAACGATATCCATATAAACCAAATCGTAAGGAGAATTACCTAGTAAAAACGAAGATGTATATAAATCTTCTACTTGGTTACTATCACTAGGAGCTTCGATAATTTGAAAGCGAATATTTGAGTGCTGTTGATTAAATTTATTAACTAAAGGCTGTAGCTGTTGTGCTTCATCGGCTCTGACCAAAGTTGCGATCGTCACAGCTTGCTGAGTCCAGGCAGGTAAGATTACGAAAAAAGCTAAACCCAAACCAGCCAGTAAAACAATTAGGAAATTAGTTTTGATAAATTTAAAGGTGTTTTTTTTGATTTTTGCGATCGGACGCAGAATTAACATTATTTATATTTATTAAGCTAAATGATTAGCAATATTAGTAGTATTTAAATGCGTGTGCCTACTTTACAACGAAGTACCCTTAGCAATCAAAAATTAAAAATCTTTAACAAAAAAGCCATCAAAACACCATCTACTAAAAAACTTCCGTGTTTGTACGAATGTATTTGAATTTTACCAACAGTAATATTTGGTTAATCAAAAGGTAATCCACTATTTGCAAGGTGATTTTACACAGCTTTCTAAAATTAATTCCTCTTGCTCTACAACCCTGCATTTATAGCTAAAGCAGGGTTTTTTGTATATATTTATATTTATTCTGTTACTTTGAGCTTAAATAAAGCTTATAGATTATGTTTAATTGAATAATTATCAACCCTAGTAAAAATGAGCTATACTTTACCATTGACAAAGCTAAAAGTAATGTTACAAGTCGGTATTCGGCACAGCACTTACTGCTAGCAATCATAAGGTAAAGTTGAGGAGGAGGCTATTCCTGAGCAGCTAAACCTGACTGTAAGCTTAAGAGGCACCCGCGAAGTCAGGGAAAACTATCAAATATTTCGTCTAACTGGGTTACTCGATGCCTTTTCAGAACCAGCATTCCGTAAGGTTATTGGTAACTGTATAGACGAGGGGCCAAAAAACCTAATTTTGGTTCTTGCACAAATTGATTTTATCGACAGTTCTGGGCTGGGAGCTTTGGTGCAGCTCGTGAAGAAGGCGCAGACAATAGGAGGTAGTTTACAGGTTGTTACTAACCCTAGGGTGACACAAACTGTTAAGCTAGTTCGTTTAGAGAAATTTCTTTCTCTCCAGCCTTCTGTAGAAGAGGCACTAGAAAGCCTAAAAAAATAACGTCCTTGATGGATGCTTTTTTACCAGAAGATAAACTACTCGATAATACGCCAATAGACACGGCTCATGCTTAGGTAAAATTGGGAGTTATGGCAGATTCGACTACAACAATTCAATTGACGGAAATTGAACGGTTGTCGCCGATCGCTCTAGCGTATGTAGGAGATGCTGTATTTGAACTATATGTTCGCACCAGATTCTTAATGCCCCCGAAACGTATGGCTGATTATCATGATCGAGTCGTCACCCAAGTAAGAGCCGAAAGTCAGGCGATACATTTATCCTCCTTACTCCCATATTTAACTGATGGGGAAAAGGAAATTTTACGCCGAGGACGCAACGCTTGTGCAACCAAGCCTCGCCGTTTATCTCGCCACGTTTACCAGCAAGCAACTGGCTTAGAAGCATTAGTCGGCTATCTTCATTTAACTAATCCTCAGCGTTTACAAGAATTGTTTGCCAAATTGGATTTTGCTTTCGTTGACAGTGGAGAATAGATATTCAGCTTTTTTTTGTAACAGGCATTAAATAATGAAACCCAAATCGTCTCCACCAAAGAAAAAAATTCAATCAAAAATTAACTCTAATAGTAAGAATACTCCTGAGATTTTTACTCAACCAGCAGAAGAAATAGATTTAACTTATGGTCGTCATGCGGTTTTGGCTGCCTTAAAAAGCGATCGCCAGATTAATCGAATTTGGCTTACGGATAAACTCCTCGCTCACGGACAGTTTTATCCCTTAGTTAAAGAGGCTAAAGCCAACGGTACAATTATTGATGAGGTAGATTCCCGTCGTTTAGCTCAGTTAACCCAAGGAGGCAATCATCAGGGCATTGCAGCCCAGGTTGCTCCTTACTCTTACTGGGATTTGCCCGCTTTAATTGACCATGCTAAAAAAACACCCGATCCTGTAATTGTCATTGCCGATGGGATCGAAGATCCTCATAATCTGGGTGCAATTATCCGTACTGCCGAAGCATTAGGTGTCCAAGGAATAGTTATTCCTCAACGGCGCGCAGCAGGTATTACTTCAACGGTAATGAAGGTGGCAGCAGGGGCATTAGAAAATATGGCGATCGCCAGAGTCGTAAACTTGAACCAAGCAATTATCAAGCTTAAAGATGCTGGCTTTTGGATCTATGGCACAACAGCCGATACAGATAATATGCTGCACCAGACTAACTTTAGTGGCTCTGTGGGTTTAGTTATCGGCTCAGAAGGTCAAGGCTTGAGTCAATCAACAGAGAAAAACTGCGATCAGCTAGTGGCAATTCCTCTAAGTGGTAAAACTCCCAGTCTTAATGCTTCTGTGGCAGCAGCGATCGCCCTTTATGAAGTATTTAGACAAAGACAGTAACTAATAATCAAGACAACAATAAATATTGAGGGTGATTATGACAACAGTTCAGGAGCATTATAATCAAGTTCTTGCAGATGTTTACTCTTGGATATTTAATGGGTTTGAACAAGGTATCAGCAAAAATATTAAGTTTTTGAACGAACACCATGTTAGTCCAACAAGCTCGGCTAAAGCAATCGATCTTGGTGCAGGATGCGGATTTCAATCAATTCCTCTGGCTAAACTAGGTTTTACCGTTACAGCTATTGATTTAGATCGGCAGTTGCTTGATGAATTAGAAGCAAATTGTACCACTAACTTGGCTATCTCTACAATTCAAGACGATCTCATCAATTTTGAGCAATATATTAATACTCAAGTAGAGTTAATCACCTGCATGACTGATACTCTGCTTCATTTAGAGTCGCCAGATAAAGTGATTTCTCTGCTTAGAAAAGTGTTTTCAGCATTAGAAGACAACGGTAAGTTTATTATTACCTTCAGGGATCTTTCTGTTGAGTTATCTGAACTTGATCGCTTTATAACCATTAAGAGTGATGAGCAAACAATATTTACCTGCTTTTTAGAATATGAACCAGATACAGTTAAAGTTCACGATCTTATCTATCAAAAAAATCATGATAGTTGGAAGTTAAATAAAAGTTTTTATAGAAAGTTACGCTTATCTAAGCAGTGGGTAGATAAACAGCTTAGTGATGTAGGTTTTAATAAAATTGTTTCTAACACCAATAATGGCTTGGTTACTCTTATGGCTGTAAAGTAATTACGTTAGATCTCATCAAATTTGAAAAGCTAAGAATCCAATCTGTAACCTGATAAACAACTCTGTGTTCTCTATTTTCTAGTAGGTAAAACACCTAGTCTTAATGCTTCTGTGGCAGCAGCGATCGCACTTTATGAAGTGTTTCGTCAGAGACAATAATCATTGCTGGTTACCAATTACTAGACCTCTGGATAGCAACTATCTTCAACTCATACTGCTTTGTATAATTTGCACTAATATATCCAAAGCCAAACCAGACACACTTTTTTCTGGGAAAACTGCAACACCCACGGGCAATTCTAAATTTAAATAAAAATTTAAATTTTTAATAGTGTGCTGATATTGAGACAGAAGGCGATAAGCCTAACAGCTTAACTTCGTTATGCAAATTGAAAACAGCCAAGAAAAAAAGCGATCGCACTTTATGAGGTGTTTCGCCAAAGACAGTGATTGATTACTATTTATTGATTACTAAACTCAATTACTGATTAGAAATGCAGAAAAACTATCAGCAAAGAATAGTTGATTTTTTTAACAATAGAACTGCTTATGATTCTGAAGATAGGGGACATCCTGAAAACGCTCAAAGACTATTAGATTTTGTAACTTTGCGATCAAGTCAAACAATTCTTGATGTATGTACGGGAACTGGTTTAGTAGCCATTCCCTTGGCAAGAATCGTAGGAGAGCAAGGTTTAGTAATTGGTGTAGATATAAAGAAATTATGGATGATTAATACAGAAGAATGTCAATTAATGGCTGATATTTTAGTAGAAATATTTTCAGTTTAAAGCGATCGCACGAGAAGTAATTATCAATGCAGCTAATTTTGTTGTCACAAACAGATAAATATTCTGAAAGGGTTGTAGATTCTAGTTGAAAGCGATCTCTTTAGTGCAAAACGATTTAAAAAACGAGCGGAGAGTAGCAAGTAGGGAAGAGTTAACAAGTAACAAACGATCTCCCAGTCCCCCAGTCCTCTAGTCTCCCAGACTACTTTTATATAAACCGATGGCAATACCTTAAAATTTATGCTGCTGCCATTTGACCGCGAGAGAGGCTCTCGCTCAGAGAGCATCTCTAATCGCGGTGTTGACGGCAAGACTCTGCACAACGGCGACAGGATTCCGCACAACGTTTACAGTGGTCGCTATCATGACTACCGCATTCTTCGGCACAGCGATCGCACGCTTGCGCGCAAACACCGCACATTTGAGCATGAATACCTGAGTTACGCATCATCAAACGAGCGCAAAGGTCGCAAGTATCAGAACAGTCACGGCATAATTCAATACATTTGGACATCATTTGCACCATATCGCTTTTTAAACAGGCAGTAGCGCAGTTTTCACAGTCTTTAAGGCAATCCAAGCAAGCCTGAATACAAGATTCTAGATTAGATGATTGAGTTTGTGTAGCTGTCATAATTTAATTCCAATTGATTTATTTAACGTGATGTAGTTGCCTACAATATCTAAGCTATAAGGCTTGCATAATCTTCACATCTTTCCAATGAGTGAATAGTAATTTATGGCTAAAGAAAGAAACTGATTTCATCCTGATTTCATTTTTGTTTGTTAATGTTTTTAGTCTTAAGTCAAAGAATCGAAAATATGTCAGAGTTAAGTTAATTTTGGCTAGTATCTATGCGTATCTTATTAGTAGAAGACGAGCCTGATTTAGGCACTGCCATTAAGCGCACTCTCCATCAACAAGCCTATGTGGTTGACTGGGTACAAGATGGCACAGAAGCCTGGTGTTATTTAGAAGACAAGCAAACCGAATATAATTTAGGGATATTTGACTGGTTGTTACCTGGTTTATCTGGTGTCGAGTTACTGAGGCGGTTGAGGCGCAAGCAAGATAATTTACCAATATTAATGCTGACAGCAAAAGACAGCATGAATGATCGCGTTACGGGTTTAGATGCTGGTGCAGATGATTATCTCGTTAAACCCTTTGGGATGAGAGAATTACTAGCGAGATTGAGGGCTTTACAAAGGCGATCGCCAAATCTAGCACCGCAACAGTTGCAGGTAGGTAGGTTAATTTTAAACTATGGTACAAATCAAGTATGGATCGAAGATAAAACAGCGATAAGACGAAAAATCAACTTAACTTTAAAAGAATTTAAGCTATTAGAGTATTTTATGCGCCATCCTCAGCAAATCTTGACCCGTGAACAACTTTTATCTCAACTATGGGAATGGGGTACAGAGCCTATAAGTAACGTAGTCGCAGCGCAAATGCGACTGTTACGACGTAAACTAGCTCAACAAGGATTTGAAGATGTAATAGAGACAGTTTATGGTTTGGGTTATCGTTTTTCTCCTGACAAATTGTGAATCAAGATCGACTCTTTAAAACAACTCGCTGGCGTTTAGCCTGTTGGTATGCAGGAGTAATGAGTATCATTCTTGGCGGATGTGGTTTGGGAGCTTATCAGGCGATCGCCCATGCCCATAAAGTGACAGTTGATCGCGAAATTGAATCGGTAGCAGGTGCATTTCACGATAGCCTGGAACTATATCTCCAAGAGCCAGGAAAATTAGAGCCAGCCGTTAACAACCTATTCCCTAGTTTATGTCTGGTGGCAACCAATTGTTCTCAGGTAAATAATCGCGATCGCCATCAAATAAACGCTGTCGATCGAGGGGATTACTATCTACGTTTATTAGATACTTCTGGGCGTTTGGTGGCTGTGGTGGGAATCCAGCCTGGAGGTTTGCCGATAAAGTTTCAGCAGCAATCCTGGATTCATCTTCGAGATAACCAGGGTAATCGCTATCATCAGATTGTACTAACCCTAGAAACAGTTGACAATCGGCCATGGGGATATTTATTAGTTGGCAGAAGTTTACAAGATTTCAATCGTTATGTAGCCAACGTTGCCTGGATCTTATTATTAGGATTTCCCCTGGCTTTAATATTGGTAGTTATTTCAGCTTGGTATTTAGCTGGGTTAGCAATGCAACCAATATACAGTTCTTATCTCCAAATTCAGCAGTTTACAGCAGATGCGGCACACGAATTAAGAACACCTTTGGCAACAATTAGAGCCACAATAGAATCAGTATCATTGTTGCCAGTCTGGCAAGAAAATGAAGTAAAAGAATCTCTAGCAGCAATTGAGCGACAAAATAATCGTATGTCAGGCTTGGTTGCTGATTTATTAACTTTATCTCGAATGGAGCGAGAAAGCGATCGCAACTTATCCACTCACTATCAAGGCGATCGCATTATACTCAACGATCTAGTTAACGATATTGCCGAAGAATTCACTGCTTTGGCTTTAGCTTCTAAGATTAAATTAGCAACTGATATTCGTGTCTGTCATGCTTTACAAATAGCAGGAAATGAACCCGAACTGTATCGCCTAGTTGCCAATTTAGTGATTAATGCGATTCAATACACTCCACAAAAAGGTAAAGTTACCGCGATCTTAGATCGAGATAACCGCTACGCCATAATTCAAATTCGAGATACGGGAATTGGGATTCGAGAAGCAGAACAATCCCGTATTTTTGAGCGGTTCTATCGCGTCAATAGCGATCGCTCTCGTAATAGTGGAGGTTCAGGATTGGGTTTAGCTATTGCTCAGGCGATAGTGCGATCGCATCATGGCTCAATTAGGGTTAGTAGCCAATTAGATAGAGGAAGCACATTTACAATTGAGTTACCTTTAATATAATGTTTAAATCATAAATTTAACTATTGAATCGGCAATTGGACGAGTTAAAACATATTTAATAATAATGACTTCAAATATAGACAGCACCACTGTCGATTATGCTCCCAGAATAATTAATAGAGCCAAAAGAGCATTATCCTGTTCTCCTTTTTGCCTTAAGCTATTCCAAGATATGCGTAATCAAAGCGTACCAATTCAGCAAATTGCTGGTGAAACAGGAATTAAATTGGGTTATGCCACCCAAGCTTTTAGTGAACCAAAAACTGAAGCCAAATTAGTTTGGCTAATTAGTGTAGGCTTGTTAAGACGGGAAGTAGACGGTCAGGGATTAACCGATAGTTTTCGTTTAACTCCTTTGGGTAGAAAGATTGTAGCCCAATGGGAACAGTCACAAAATCAGATTCCTCCTGCCTCTTTGTTAGATTTAGTTTTCAATTGGCTCAATCGTTGGTTAAAATAAACGCTTCACTAATATTAACTGCCGATCTAGCTGTTATAACAGTGTATATATTCCAGCACAGGAGCGATCGATGAAAGCGATTATGGTGGTCGGGACAACATCTCATGCAGGAAAATCCTTCCTGACTGCTGCACTATGCCGTATTTTGGCAAGAAAAGGTTGGCGAGTTGCCCCCTTTAAAGGGCAAAACATGGCACTAAATGCTTATGTAACATCGACTGGAGGAGAAATAGGACACGCTCAGGCAGTTCAGGCTTGGGCAGCAGGAGTTGCCCCCAGAGTAGAAATGAACCCCATTCTCTTAAAGCCTCAAGGGGATATGACTTCTCAGATAATTATTAAGGGCAAGGCTGTAGGTACGGTTAAAGCCAGCGAATATTATGAGAAATATTTTGATTTGGGCTGGGAAGTAATTCAAGAGTCTTTATATCGTCTATCTTTAGAATTTGATTTAGTTGTCTGTGAGGGGGCAGGAAGCCCCGCAGAAATTAATCTCAAACACCGAGATCTGACTAACATGAGAGTTGCCAAACATCTTAATGCGCCAACTATTTTGGTGGTAGATATTGAGCGTGGTGGCGCGTTTGCTCACGTAGTAGGCACGTTAGAACTATTAGACCCGACAGAGCGATCGCTTGTCAAAGGAGTGGTAATTAATAAATTTCGCGGACAGAAAGAACTTCTCGACTCAGGAATCGAGTGGTTAGAAGAAAAGACCAAAATACCTGTTTTAGGTGTAATTCCCTGGAGTAATGAGCGGTTTCCCTCCGAGGATTCCCTCGATTTGTTAGAAAGAAATCGTCGTCGCAGTAGTCAAGATATTAATATTCACGTTATTAGGCTACCAAGAATTGCCAACTTTACTGATTTTGACCCCTTAGAGGCAGAATCTTCTGTAGCCGTTAACTATATAGATATTCAAGATTCTCTAGGACATCCTGATGCAGTAATTATTCCTGGCACTAAAACCACTATTGCCGATTTGTTAGCAATGGAAAGAAGCGGTATGGCAGAACAAATTAAAAGTTATGCTGCTGCGGGAGGTACAGTATTAGGTATCTGTGGCGGTTATCAAATCTTAGGACAGCGTATAATTGACCCCGAAGGCTTTGAAGGAGAAGCAGGAGAATACAATGCTCTCGATCTATTGCCAATTACAACTATGCTTTCCCCTAACAAAATCGCTCGTCAAAGACAGGTAATTTCCCACTTTCCCCAACCTGGATTACCCGTAGACGGCTATGAAATTCACCAAGGGCGCACTCGTCTTAGTCGTCGTCTTAAAGAAGGAGGAGAAGAAGATTATCGACCAATTTTTGATGATGCTGGCTTAGGATTGGTAGACAAAAATCAGTCTGTTTGGGGTTGCTATATTCATGGGCTATTTGATAATGGTGCTTGGCGACGCTCTTGGATTAATCACTTACGTAAGCAAAGGGGAATGTCGTCTTTAGCTACAGGGATTTCTAATTACCGAGATCAAAGAGAGACTACTTTGAATACCTTGGCAGACATTGTAGAAAAACATTTAGATTTAAAGAAAATTTTGTCTAATTATTATTGAAGGTTATCTATAAAACGTCTAATGTAAATTAAAAAACTTTAACAACGTGGTTGGATATGCTGAAATAATTTCAGCATCCCCCATATTCAAAATGCATCGATTAATCATTTTACAAAAGTAAAATTTTGTAATTAATTTACGTAGCTAGGGTTTGCCGAACCTTACACGAAGATCGTAGTAGCTAAGAGCTAAGAGCTAAGGGCTAATAGCTGAAAACCAATAAATCTAAACGAAGTAATTCACATCAGGCGTATAAAAGTAAATGAGTATTAAGGTTTGTTTTCTGCCAGACAATATTACAGTTGAAGCAGAACCAGGAGAACCAATGTTACAGGTGGCAGAACGAGCAGGGGTGTTTATTGCCACGGGATGTTTAATGGGTTCTTGTCATGCTTGTGAAGTGGAACTAGGGGATGGGGAAGCTATTTGTGCCTGCATTAGTTCTGTTCCTGGAGACAGATCAGAATTAACGGTAAATATATACGATGATCCGACTTGGTAGATTTTTTCTAGATCAAATTGGCTGTATTGATTATCCTGACTTATTACTTATTATTTCGTCTAGCTACTTCATCCCGCAAAGACTCTAAAGCATCAGAAATATCAACTTCAAAAGCAAAAGGCTGGCTAATTTGACGAACCTTAGTAGGAAGACTTGCTACAGAACTGGCAGCGCGCTGACGAATTGTATCCAAGCCTTCAGATGATTGTAGTCTTTTCCCAGACTGCATAACTATTTCTAATAAACCTTGTTCATCATCATCAGGCATTTCATCTTTCAAACCCAGTCTGTCTGAACTTATGTGACCATCAATTACTTTACGGAATATTTGTTTGCAACCTGGATATGTGAGCTTGTGGCTAGATTGTTTCATAGTCGCAATAGAATCTATTTCTACTAGCTTATATACCCCGTTGACTGTTACACCTGTGACTAATTTAGTACCAATGCCATAGCCGTCTAAAGATGCACCCTGTTGCTGTAGTTTGCTGATTTCCCATTCATCTAAATCACCGCTGGCAAAAATTTTAGTCTCTGGTAAATAGTGGCGTACTTTTTGTGATAATTCTGCCAAATCTCCTGAATCAATTCGTACTCCCTTGACGCTAATTTCTCCTGCATCCCTTTGGACTTGTAGACGTTGTGCTGCTGCTACAGTGTCATAGGTATCGATAAGTAAAGTTGCATCAGGAAAGTAATTCTGAAAAGCCTTAAAAGCCTCGTCTTCGCTGCCTGCGATCGCCTTTATTGCCATAACTAAAGCATGAGCCATTGTGCCTCGCGGTTTTTCTCCTAGCCTTAATGCTGCCAATACATTCGACGTGCCGTCAAATCCTGCTGATAAGGCTGCTCTAGCTGCCCAAACTGCCCCTTGGGGACTAAATGCCCTTCTCGTGCCAAATTCGAGAATAGTCGCCTGTTTTCCCGCAACATCTCTGATTCTTGCTGCTTTGGTAGCAACTATAGTTTGATAATTAATTGTATTTAGCAGATAAGTCTCTACTAGCTGTGCCTGCCACAGTTGAGCTTCGATTCTTAATATCGGTTCATTAGCAAATATTGCCGTGCCTTCTGGTACTGCCCAAACATCTCCCGTAAAACCCCCAGAGTCCAATAACTGCCAAAATGCTTTAGGTGCATGAGTGAATATTCCTGTATCTTTTAATGCTTGAATTTGCTCAGAACTAAAGCTCAGTGCTTCTAGATACTCCAGTACCTGAGTCAATCCCATGGCAATTAGATAGCCAAAGTCTTGAGGTAAATGCCGTGTAAATAACTCAAAACTTGCTCTTTTAGTGGCAATTCCTTCTCCCCCATAGCAGGCAATCATGGTTAACTGATATAAATCTGTTAATAAAGAGTAATCTTGAGGGTTTATATTTAGGGCATCTTTTGCTAGGATTGTTTTCATTCTGGAAATCTGATATAATTTTGGTAATTATTACTATAAATATTGCAAAATCGTTTTTGTTTGTCAAGCGATTCGCGAATCGCCCCTACTTACGTATTCCTGAATTCAGCATATCTCCCAGTCCTTCCCCAACTAAAGACAAACCCGTTACCATAGTTGTCATTGCCAAACCAGGAAAAGTAGCAGACCACCAGACACCCGTGGGCAAAGCATCTAAAGCCAAACGAAGATCGTGACCCCATTCTGGAACTTCAGGAGGTAGACCTAAGCCCAAAAAACCCAGACCACCAAGAATTAAAATTGCATCGGCAGCATTTAAGGTAAACAAAACAGGAACGCTTTGAATCACATTAAAAAACAAATAGCGAGATAAAATCCTGCTGGTAGGTGCGCCCATCGCCTGGGCAGCTTCAATAAATAACTCGGTTTTGACACTAGTAGTATGGTTGCGAACGATTCGATAATATTGAGGAATATAAGCAATGCTCAGAGCTAAAGCTGCGTTTAACACTCCCTGTCCGACCACAAAAGCCAGAGTTACAGACAACAATAATCCAGGTAAAGTATAAATTGTATCCATAAAGAAAATCAGAACCTTATCAATTTTGCCACCGAGGTAGCCACTTACCAAGCCCAAAGGAACGCCTAATACTAAACTAATGGTTGTCGCCAACACCACCACTTTTAAAGCAGCTTGAGTACCAAAAAGAGTGCGGGAAAACACATCATATCCCTGACGAGTCGTCCCAAACCAATAATCTGCCCCTGGAGGTTCGTCAACTGGATTAGCCAAACCTTCTAAGGGATCTTGTAACCAGCCAATGTCTTGTAATGCGGGAGCAAATATTGCGATCGCAATACAGCCAAGAGTAATAATTAAGCCGATAATAGTTAAACTTTGGGAAAGAGTCAGATGAAATCGACGAGGTTGTCTAATTGTGGATGTCATAACTCGGTAAGAGGTAATAGCTCATTCTGGTGGGCATTATAGCTAAAATTTTGATTGTTCTATCTTGCTACAGAAGCGATAATTGCTGAAATATAATAAGTTGTTAAATCAAAGTATATATAAATTAAATTGATTTAAACATTATGAAACTACCCGATCTAGACGTAAAAAGTATTGATCGCATTGTGGAAATGGCTTGGGAAGATCGTACCCCTTTTAGCGCAATTGAAACTCAGTTTGGCTTACAAGAAAAAGAAGTCATAGCCTTGATGAGAAAAGAAATGAAACATTCAAGCTTTAAAATGTGGCGCAAGCGAGTCACAGGTAGAAAAACGAAACATTTAGCCCAAAGGGGTTTTATTGAGGGAAGATTCCGCTGTAAAGAACAGAAATAATCACTAAGCAAGACAAACTTTTATTGATAATTGTTCATTGTTTATTGATAATTAATTACTGAAAACTGAATTGCTACAAAAATGACAATAAATCAGCGATCAATAACCAAAACCATAGTCACGTATCTAGTTCTTAGCGCGATCGCTTTTTTGATGTTGTTCCCTCTCATGTGGTTAATTGGCACGTCTTTTAAATCTCCCACCGAAGATGTTTTTGCTTTTCCCCCGCAAATATTGCCAACTCAACCTACCTGGGAAAATTTTGTCACGGTTTGGCAAAGTTATCCTTTTGGACAATATCTAATTAATAGTACAGTTGTTGCTGTTTGCACCGTAGGTTCAAATCTAATCTTCTGCTCATTAGCAGCCTATCCCTTAGCTCGTTTGTCTTTTCGCGGACGGGAGTTGCTTTTTACTCTTATTTTGGCAACCATTATGATTCCCTTTCAGATCATCATGATTCCTCTATATATCTTGGCGGTAAATTTAGGTTTGAGAAATACCTATATGGGAATTATTTTGCCTAATCTTGCCTCAGCATTTGGAATATTTCTGCTCAGACAAGCACTAAAAGCTGTTCCTTTGGAGTTGGAAGAAGCTGCACGTATCGATGGCTGTTCTGAACTTGGTATTTGGTGGAATATAATGATACCCGCAATTCGTCCTGCCTTATTTACTCTAGCTATTTTTGTATTCATCGGCTCCTGGAGTGATTTTATCTGGCCTTTAATTGTCTTAGACGATCCAGATTATTACACTTTACCCCTAGCGGTAGAAAATTTAGCTGGTTCTTTTTCTTTAGATTGGAGATTGGTAGCAGCAGGTTCAGTTATTTCTATTGCCCCAATTTTAATTTTATTTTTATTGATTCAGCGATATATAATTCCGACGGACGTTAGCAGTGGAGTTAAAGGATAGTGAAGTTGGGCGATAGACAGACGCGAGCAGTTTAATTTTTCTTAATCTCTAACTCTAGAATGATTAAATAAAATAAAATACCAAATATACTGTTAAAGCTAAAGAACAGAGCAATAAACATTACGTTTTAGATAAAGGACAAAAAATGATCAGTAAATTCAAAATATATGCAGGTAAATTAACGATCGCCTTGAGCGCGATCGCCTTTACTATCTTTATAGGTTTTAATTCTTTTACTGCTTCGGCTAATGCCTCAGTAAATATAGAAACTTTTAATAATCCTTTGCTAGCAGCAACAGCATCGGGAATTTCCGATCAGGTTGAAGGCGGTATGCAAAAGGGCATGGGTACAGCCAAACGTAAAGCATCAAGCGACATAGATAATAAGGCAGAAGGTGCATTGAACCAAGCAAAAGGTTCAGCTAAGCAAGGTATTGGCACTGCTAAAAACAAATTAGATGATGCTAAAGATACTGTAGGAGATAAGTCGGAAAGTTTCGTAGATTCAGTTAAAGATTTCTTCGACTAAGACAGTTTGAGAACAACAATTTATTTAATGGTATTGAAATGAAGTTTGTAGTTCGTGGTTTGTAGTAAGTAGTCATAAAAAACCAATACTGTTCGGTTAGTCTCTTAAGTTATTTCATCCGCCCCCTAAATCCCCCAATCCTGGGGGACAGCTACACAAGTCTAGCTCCCCCAAAGTTGGGGGCTGGGGGGCTTAAACGAACGGTATTGCATAGAAAACTACTCACTACTTACTACTCACTACTTACTAAAAGCTAAATAACTATATCCTTAATAAAAATACAAAGATCATGAGCGAACAACAAGAAAACAAAACTTTTCAAGAAGATGGTATTCGTCCGATTGATGAAGGTGAAATCGATATAGTAGATACTTTTCAAGAAGATGGAGAACGGCCAATTGCTAAAAGTCTTGATTTTCTGGTAAATAATTCTTCAGAATCAAATAAACCTCAAAATCAGCCAGAAGAAAAAGACAGTAAGCGTCCTGCGAATAATCATGGTGTAAAAGTTGTTGATACTTTTCAAGACGACGGAGAACGCCCCATCATGGCTAATAAATACGAAGTTGTCGATACTTTAGATATTGATGGGGAAAGACCCATAACTAGAAACAATTGAAAAATAGATAGTTTTTAAAATATTGAAAGCTATAGTCATTCTAATTAATTTAGAGATGGTAATTTTGTATTTAGAAAAGGTCTAATATCAAGTTCGGATAATTGCTTTAATACAATATGTATCCATGAAATAATTAAAACTGGGTCTAAAAAACTTGCTATCTGCTACTTGCTACTCTACCTACCTAAATTTAACTCTTCATCCGAACCTAATATAATACAACTCTCTACTCTCTCAAACAGATATTTGAAACCCAGGCATTTGCGCATTTCAAACTAGATGCGGTTTAGTTCTTAGCTAAACATTATTATTTGATTAGCAGGTAATTGTATCTGCCAAGGTAAAGCTAGCTGTTGTAACTGTTGCCATTGAGAAAAAGTTACTTCCACTTCTAAATGATAGTCTTCTGAATTATTAATTGTGGAATGAAGTTTTAAATACGCAATAACTTTGTTAGGAAATTCACTATATTTAGCCAGCCAAACGGGAAATATATTTACCCCTGACTCATTCTTGGTAAAGGTAATTGCATGAGCATGAATACCAATTTGGCTTAAGTTTTTAGGTATGGGATGCTCAACCTGTAGCTCGCATTGCCAATCTACTGCTTTAATAGTTTGCGGTGAAGTTTTCTTGGCACGAGAAAAATTATTGCATCCTGTTATTTGAGCCGTTTTGAGGTTAGGAGGATGATTAATTATATTTTGTTTTTGATCAAAAGCGATCGCTGTGCCGCGATCGATAATTAATAATTGCGGACAAAGATAATATGCCTCTGCCAAATTGTGAGTAACGTATAGAGTTAAGCCTGGATAATTAGTTAAACGCTTGTGGAGCAATTTAATTAATCTAGCTTTTAAGTTAGTGTCTAAAGCAGAAAATGGCTCATCTAGTAAGGTTACAGCAGGATTGCTAGCTAAAGCTCTTGCTAAGGCGATTCTTTGCTGTTCTCCTCCTGATAGCTGGGCAGAAAAGCGATCGCTTTTTGACAACAAATTTACTTGTTCTAATTGCTTATTTATTTCTTCCTGAATTACCAAAGCTGAGTGTGTAGCAGACATCCCAAAAGCAATATTTTCAGCTACAGTAAGATGAGAGAAAAGAGCATAATCTTGAAATACTAAACCCACAGTACGTTCTTGAGGTGGTAAGTTAATTTCCTTGGCTGAATCAAATAAAACTCGATTGTTGAGGATAATTCTGCCTCGGTCTGGAGTGTCTAATCCTGCAATACAGCGTAAAAGAGTGGTTTTTCCTGCTCCAGAACTTCCTAGTATTCCTAAAGTATTTTGCTGGCTATCAATTTTAAAGGTAATGTCCAATAAAAAATCTGGTAGTTGTTTTTGAATATCTACCTCTAACTTTATCTCTTCTATTTGCTTACTTTTTCTAAAGGCTGTTTGCGAATAGCCTCTAGCTTTCTTGTGGGTTAACAACCATTTGCCCCTACTTTCTCTGTTTTCCCAATAATTAACCCCCATAATGACGGCTAAAGAAATAAATAACAATATAATTACTAACCATAAGGCTTGATCCATCGCCCCACTTTCGGCAACAAAAAAGATGGCAATTGGTATGGTTTGAGTTTTACCAGGAATACTGCCTGCTAACATCAAGGTTGCCCCAAATTCGCCTAAAGCGCGAGCAAAAGCTAATAAAGTTCCTGCAATCAGCCCAGGTTTAGCTAACGGTAAAATGATTCGCCAGAAAATAGTGGTTTCTGAAGCTCCTAAAGTTCTCGCACAAGCAACGAGATTACTATTAGTATTATTTTGCTGGAATGCTGCTAAAGCAGTCTTATACATTAAAGGAAAAGCTACTACTGTGGCTGCAATGACGGTAGCATACCAGGTAAAAATTACTCGTATGCCTACTAAATCTAATAGTTGTCCCAAAAATCCATTTTTACCCAAAGCCAAAAGTAATAAAAATCCTACTACTGTCGGTGGTAATACTAACGGCGCAGTAAAGATGCCATCAATTAAGCCTTTAGCTTTACCTCGATATCGACTCATCCACCACGCAGCCAAAACTCCCAAGCAGAAGGTAATTATCGTGGCGACTACTGCTGTTTTGAGAGATATCCAAACGGAAGCTAAAACACTGCTATTTAACAAAAGATTTAATCGTACAAATTTGGGTAAAGCAAATGGGCGTTGCTGATTTGAAGTATGAAACCGAAAAGTAATCTGTTCGTAGCTATTAGCTCTTAGAGGCTTTGGAAAGCCTCGCCTCTCCGAAGGAGAGTCGGCAAGCTCCAGCTTGCAGCTCTTAGCTTTTTAATTGATTTGCTCAACGAGTAAAAATTATGAATCATACCTGGATTCAGCAACGCCAGCCAATGAAGTATCTTCAGTTGTTAATTGTTAATTGACACAAAACCATACTGTTTAAAAATAGCCTGAGCTTCAGGTGAAAAGAGAAACTGAAGCATCTGTTCCGCAGCTTGGGGATGATTGCTATCTTTAATTACGGCAACAGGATATATTATAGGGCTATGGCTTTTTTCGGGTGCAGTAGCAACAATTTTGACTTGTTTAGAAGACTCTGCATCGGTACGATAAACTATCCCTGCATCTACATTGCCCGTCTCCACATAACTTAAAACTTGGCGTACATCTTTGCCATAAACACTTTTAGGTCTAACAGCATCAATAATATTTAGGTTGGTTAATATTTCTTCAGCATATTGTCCCGCAGGAACACTAGTCGGTTCTCCTAAAGCGATTTGCTTAGTTGATTCTTTGGCTAAATCGGCAAAATCAACAATTGATTGATTGTCTGGCCGTACTATTAACACCATTTGGTTTGCTACTAAATCTTGGCGAGTTGTGGCGAGTAGCAGCTTTTTAGCCTCTAAATCATTTATTTGCTTTGGTGCAGCAGAAATAAAAATATCAATCGGCGCGCCTTGTTCTATTTGATTTTCCAAAGAACCAGAAGAACCAAAATTAAGAGCTATCTTTACTTGAGGATGTTGTTGAGTATAAAGATCTTCAATATCAGTTAATACATCCTGCATACTAGCAGCAGCAGAGATAGTTAATTCCGTTGTTGCGGGAGTTTGTTGTTTATCTACTGTCTGGCGATTAACGGTTTGAGTACAGCTACTGACTAAACTTAAAATCAACAATTGAAAAACGATAAATTTCTTAGGTATGTTTTTTATCCTTTTTGTCAACATTAGGTCAACATCTGTGGCAGTGATTTAATCCCAAGAACCATAGTGATTTGAGTCTTGAAACAGAGCTATTAAACTGCATCTAGTTTGAAACCTGTAATTTTTTAGTTAACTGTTTTGAGTAGCAAGTAGCAAGTAACGAGTTTTGATTTGATACTATCTCGCCTTCATCAGAACTACTGTTTTTAATATAGACATGGTTTAATAATGATGATTCGGATATCACGCCTGTGTTAAGCATCCCTTATTGCTGCTGCCGTCAAGCTCTGACAAGGTTCGGGCGTTAATACTGCATGAGTCCGAATCACAAATTAGCATAACATAATTATTCGCCGATAACCAGACAGATGAGCGTGAGCATCTAACGAGTTTTGATTCGCAATGTCAAAGAGAAACAATTTATCGCAGTACGTCAATCGGTTAGCGGTGCGACCCCCTAAAGGGTTCAACAGTTTGACGGGCGGTATAAACGTCGCAGCAAAGCTACGACGACACGCCCTCCTCAACGGGGGAAACCCCCTTCGGGTTCAGCAGTTTGCTCAAGTCGGGAAACCCGCCCAACGCAACTGCTTCACCGCAACGCAACTGTCTCACCGCGTCGTCAAAATGCGCAAGACAAAGGCTTTAGCCGCATGTACGCGCACCAAGACAGGACAGAAAATTTAGTTGCTCGTAAGTAGCCGAGGGGTATCCCCCGCAGGGAGTGTCCTAATATAAATGCGTATTGCTTTATTTCTGAGGAATTAGGTTTAAGCTGAAGCAGATAAGATAAAGCCATCAACAGCAATCCAATTATTTAACTCAATCCATTAACTATTAGATAACGCTAATATAATTAGGAACTCTTAAGCATTGTTAAGCACTGTCTGTATGTCTCCCTCCAGCAACGGTTCAAAACCTAACGGTAAAAAAAGCAAAATTCAGCCAGAATCTTTAGCAGAAAATGTCATTCGTATTAAAGGTGCAAGACAACATAATCTTAAAAATATTGACTTAGAGTTACCTCGCAACAAGCTGATTGTCTTTACTGGAGTTTCAGGTTCGGGTAAATCTTCCTTGGCGTTTGATACTATTTTTGCCGAGGGACAAAGACGATATGTGGAGTCTCTTAGTGCGTATGCCCGTCAGTTTCTAGGACAGCTAGATAAGCCCGATGTGGATGCCATTGAAGGGTTGAGTCCTGCAATTTCTATCGATCAAAAGTCCACCTCTCATAATCCTCGTTCTACTGTCGGGACGGTTACAGAAATATATGATTATTTAAGGTTGCTGTTTGGTAGAGCTGGTGAACCTCACTGTCCTAGGTGCGATCGTTCTATAGTACCACAGACTATTGATGAGATGTGCGATCGCATTATGGAACTACCCGATAAAACTAAGTTTATGATTCTTGCTCCCGTGGTGCGGAGTAATAAAGGGACACACAAACAATTGTTGTCTAGTTTGGCTTCTCAAGGCTTTGTACGGGTAAAAATCGATGGAGAAGTGCAGCAGCTTGACGATCGGACTAAACTAGATAAAAATTATAAGCACGATATTGAAGTAGTTATAGATCGTTTAGTTAAAAAGCCAGGAATCACCGAACGTCTAGCTGATTCTTTAGGTACTTGTCTGAATTTATCTGAAGGCATTGCTGAAATAGAAATTATTCCTGCTGCTGATGCTAAAGAGCAACTCTCGAAGATTGTCTTTTCCGAAAACTTTGCCTGTCCCGAACATGGTGCGGTGATCGAAGAACTGTCTCCTCGCTTGTTTTCTTTCAATTCCCCCTATGGTGCTTGTCCTGACTGTCATGGTTTAGGCAGCCACAAAACTTTTGCTCCTGAATTGGTTGTTCCCGATCCCCATCAACCAGTATATAGCGCGATCGCACCTTGGTCGGATAAAGATAATTCTTACTATCTCTCTCTTTTGCATGGAGTGGGACAGGCGTTTGGTTTTGAGATTCAGACTCAATGGTCAAAGCTGACAGAAGAACAGCAGGAGGTTATTCTTTTTGGTGCAGCAGAAGCTCTGTATTTTCAGTCTGACAGTCGCAACGGTCAGAAAAAAGGCTATCATCGCCACTACTCAGGGGTGCTGAAAATGTTGCAGCGTAACTATCAAGAAACGAACTCTGATGCCATTAAGAGTAAGCTAGAACAGTATCTTGTCAATCAACCTTGTGTAACCTGCAATGGTCAACGTCTCAAGCCAGCCTCTTTATCCGTTAGTCTAGGACAATACCGCATCAATGATTTAGCAGGTGTACCAATTCGAGAGTGTTTAGAGCGAGTAAATGACCTTAAGTTGAGTAACCGTCAGGCGTTAATTGGCGAATTGGCACTTAAGGAAGTCAGATCCCGCCTTCAGTTTTTACTAGATGTGGGTTTAGATTATTTAACTTTAGATCGTGCAGCTATGACTCTTTCTGGAGGAGAAGCACAGCGAATTCGTTTGGCTACCCAAATCGGTGCGGGCTTAACAGGAGTATTATATGTACTTGATGAACCGAGTATCGGTCTACATCAACGGGATAACAATAAATTACTAGGAACCTTAAGAAAACTCAGAGATTTGGGCAATACCCTAATCGTCGTCGAACACGACGAGGACACGATTCGGGCTGCCGATAGCATTGTCGATATTGGACCCAAAGCTGGGGTACATGGTGGCGAGATTGTTTCTCAGGGAGATTTAACTACCCTATTAAATTCAGAAGCTTCTTTAACTGGGGCATATCTATCTGGTAAACGGGTGATTGCTACTCCTCAAGAGAGAAGAAGAGGTAAAGCAATTTGCATAACTCTTAAAGACTGCCATCAAAATAATCTTCAGCATCTTGACGTAAATATTCCTTTAGGTAAATTCGTCTGCATCACTGGAGTATCAGGTTCAGGAAAATCTACCCTAGTCAATGAAATACTCCATCCCGCCTTAAAACATTACCTCAGTCGTAAAGTTCCTTTCCCCAAACAACTAGGAGAAGTAGAAGGTTTACAGGCGATCGATAAAGTAATTACTATAGACCAATCTCCCATTGGTCGGACTCCTCGTTCTAACACGGCTACCTATACAGGGGTATTTGATGCCATTCGGGCAATCTTTGTGGAAACTATTGAAGCCAAAGCCAGAGGTTACAAAGCAGGGCGATTTTCTTTTAACGTTAAGGGTGGACGCTGCGAAGCCTGTAGCGGACAAGGAGTCAATGTCATCGAAATGAATTTTTTACCTGATGTCTATGTACAGTGTGATGTCTGCAAGGGGGCAAGATATAACCGTGAAACTCTCCAGGTTAAGTATAAAAACTATTCTATTGCCGATGTTTTAGACATGACGGTAGAAGAGGCAGCAGAAATCTTTAAAAATATTCCTCGTGCTGCTAATAGATTGCAAACTCTAATGGATGTAGGCTTAGGTTATGTCAAACTCGGACAGCCTGCCCCCACTCTTTCAGGAGGCGAGGCACAAAGAGTTAAGCTAGCCTCAGAATTATCCCGTCGTGCCACAGGTAAAACTCTTTACTTAATTGATGAACCTACTACGGGCTTATCCTTTTACGATGTGCATCATCTTTTAAACGTGCTGCAACGTCTGGTAGATAAAGGCAACTCCTTAATTGTTATTGAACATAACTTAGACGTTATCCGTTGTTCGGACTGGATTATCGATCTTGGCCCTGAAGGAGGCGATAAAGGCGGACACATTATCGCCACAGGTACACCAGAAGAAGTAGCTGAGAATAAAAATTCTTATACAGCAAAATATTTAAAACAAGTTCTGCAAAAACACCCTATTGCTGCTGATTTAGAAGTTAAAAGAGCTTAAAAATTGTTTAAGTCTCGCTATTTATTTTACTTGTTGCTCAAAACTACTTTAAAGTGAGCAATATTAGTCTCCGCGATCGCATTTATAAGCAAAGTTACTGATATCGTTTATTTTTAGTTTTACGAGTCGGTAACTTGAAATTAAATTAACAAAAAATTTTACTAAAACGGCTTAACATTAAGTAAATTTCGGCGAACTGACGTTTTACCGTAAATTTCAAGTTTGGCGCGATCTGCTTCGGGTAAAACTAGATATTTTTAGTTACTTTTGCGATACACTTCAAGCTACTGGATTATTTATTTAGCAAAGAGAAAACTGCATGAGTACAGGTACTGTAAAGTTCTTTAATGACGAAAAAGGCTTTGGTTTTATACTTCAAGATGACGGAGGCAAAGATCTTTTTGTTCATGCCACCGAAATTCAAGGCGATCGCGATACTACTCTTAAAGAGGGACAAAAAGTGGAATATGAAGTCGGACAAGGTAAAAAAGGGCCTTGTGCGGTAAACGTTATTCCAAATTGATCTTACTTGCAAAGAGTGATATTTCAAGTCTGTTTGATGGAAACTAACATCAAACAGGCTTGACTATTTTGAATTAAACGCCAACTAATAGAGATTTCGCTGACAAGCTAAAGCAGATAAAAATAGATTTTCATCATCTCTCTGCGCCTCTGCGTCTTTGCGCGATATAAAAGAGATCAAACTTCATGACAATCTTTATACTTTTTGCCACTACCACACCAACAAGGTTCGTTACGCCTGGGTATTGTTCCAGGTAAGATGTCCCCTTCTACATAAAACCATTGACCATCAGTTTTAATAAACTTAGAACGTTCGTGGAGTTGTCCTGGTTCATCTACCTGATAAACTGCTTCAAATTCTACATACCCAGTTACGTCATTTTTTTTGCCTTTTTGAGTATCAATAACGCTCAAGCCTAGCCATTGGGTATTGTTGATACTTTTAGATAATTCAAGGCGATCGCTAGGTTGCCTTTTTTCTGGATGCAGAGTAGCAAGGAGATAGTCAACGTTACCCCGATCAAAAGCAGTGTAGCGCGATCGCATTAATTTTTCCGCCGTCTCTGGTTTCTTTTTACCAGATAGAAACATTTCACAACAGTATGAATATTGCTTTTTGCTTCCACAAGGACATAATTCTTTAGACATTTTGGAAGTTATCTAACCTTTTGAAGCTAAATATATTCGATATTATCTTAGATGGGAAAAAATCTGAAATTGGTAGTGCGATCGAGTATTGTTTCTGGTAAGATATCTCCTTCCACATAAAACAATTGACCATAAGTTTTAATAAACTTAGAACCAGTCCCTCGACCTAATGGGATCGAACTACACCTATGACGCAAATAGATATAACTCAAGCCAAGGTCAATTTATCTAAACTTTTAGATTTGGCTATTAAAGGAGAAGAGATTGTTATTACCCAAGATAATCAACCAGTAGCTAAGATCTCACCAATATTCCCAATCCAGCACCCTTTAAAAAGAGGTAGTGCAAAAGGTAGGGTATGGATGTCTGATGACTTTGATGAGCCTCTAGAAGACTTTAAGGAATATATGCAGCAATGAAATTATTGCTAGATACCCATACATTCCTTTGGTTTGTAAATGATAATTTCAAACTAAGCAACCACCTCAAAGATTTAATTGAAGATGAAAGTAATCTTAGTTACCTGAGTATAGCTAGCCTTTGGGAGATGTCGATTAAATATAACTTAGGCAAGCTCAAATTAGATCCCAACTACGAAGAATTTGTTAAGAGAGAAGTAACAACCAGTAGCATAAGGTTGCTAGCTGTTGAATTAGAGCATCTTAGAGTCAATGCCACTATACCTTTTTACCATAGAGATCCTTTTGATCGACTTATTATTGCTCAATCCATAGCTGAAAACTTACCCATCATATCTGTTGACTCAGCTTTTGATAAATACTCAGTTACTTTGATTAATTAATCTATACATCCTTGATTTTGAATACCAGCATCTCAGATGGAAAAAAATCTGAAATTGGTAGGGCGATCGAGTAATAATATATAAATGAGAAGATGAGCAAACCCTTGACTAAATTCAACTAGTTATTACTGTGACAGAAGCAAAAAGCTACAAAGAAACCGTAAATCTGCCCCAAACAGACTTTAGTATGCGGGCGAATGCCGTGCAGCGCGAACCAGAACTACAGCAATTTTGGGCAGAAAATAAAATTTACGAGCAACTGTCACAGAATAATCCTAAAGACTCCTTTATTCTCCATGATGGTCCTCCTTATGCTAATGGTTCACTACACATGGGTCATGCGTTGGGTAAAATTCTCAAGGATATTATCAACAAATACAAGCTGTTACAGGGACACAAAATAGACTATATTCCTGGCTGGGATTGTCATGGGCTACCAATTGAGCTAAAAGTTTTACAGAAAATTAAATCTAAAGAGAGACAAGAGTTAACTCCCCTCAAGTTGCGTCAAAAAGCGAAAGAATTTGCCCTCGAAGCACAAAGAGAACAGTGCGAAGGCTTTAAGCGTTATGGTATTTGGGGAGATTGGTCACATCCTTATCTGACTCTCACTCCCGAATATGAAGCAGCACAAATCGATGTCTTTGGGCAAATGGTGCTTAAAGGAAATATCTATCGGGGTTTGAAACCTGTTCACTGGAGTCCAAGTTCTCGTTCTGCATTAGCAGAGGCGGAATTAGAATATCCTGAAGGACATACTTCTCCTAGCATTTATGTGGCATTTCCTGTAACTAAATTGGGCGAAGGCGCAGCCGAATTAGAAGAATATTTGCCTAACTTAAGCGTAGCTATCTGGACTACTACACCCTGGACTATTCCAGGTAATTTGGCAGTGGCGGTTAATGAAGAATTAAAATATGCGGTTGTCGAAATGAGTCCGCCGTTGCCTACTACAGAATCAATGATGGCTAAAGAAGGAGTATCTTATTTAATAGTGGCAAAGGATTTAGTTGAAAGATTGTCTGAAACTTTGGGATTAGAGTTAAAGGTTAAAACTATCCTAGCAGGCAAAGCTTTAGAAAATACTACCTATTGTCATCCTTTGTATGATCGCGAAAGTAAAGTTGTGATTGGTGGCGACTACATCACCACTGAATCTGGTACAGGATTAGTACATACTGCCCCTGGACACGGACAGGAAGACTATATCACGGGACAAAAATATGGTCTGCCGATTCTTTCGCCTGTGGATGATGGCGGTAAGTTTACCGAAGAGGCTGGTAAGTTTGTAGGGTTGCAGGTGGTAGCTAAGGGCAATGAAAAAGTAAGCGAAGGCAATCAAGCAATTATAGATGCTTTAACCAAGGCTGGTGCATTGCTCAAGCACGAAGAATATGCCCATAAATATCCCTATGACTGGCGTACAGGCAAGCCGACAATCTTCCGCGCTACCGAACAGTGGTTTGCCTCAGTAGAAGGCATCCGCGACGATGCTTTGAAAGCTATTTCTAACGTCACCTGGATTCCCGCTCAAGGAGAAAAACGAATTACGCCAATGGTAAGCGATCGCTCTGACTGGTGTATTTCCCGTCAGCGTAGCTGGGGTGTACCGATTCCCGTATTTTATGATGAAGAAACTAATGAGCCTTTATTAACCGAAGAAACTATCAATCATGTTAAGGCGATCTTTGCTGAAAAAGGTTCTGATGCCTGGTGGGAATTATCCATAGAAGAATTATTACCTGAGTCTTACCGTAATAATGGACGCACCTATGGCAAAGGTACAGATACAATGGATGTCTGGTTTGATTCAGGTTCATCTTGGGCTGCGGTAGCTAAGGAAAGATTAAAATATCCTGTTGATATGTACCTCGAAGGAAGCGATCAACATCGGGGTTGGTTTCAATCTAGCTTACTTACTAGCGTCGCGGTTAACGGTATTGCGCCCTATAAAACTGTCCTTACTCATGGCTATGTAGTTGATGAGAAAGGCTTCAAGATGAGTAAGTCTAAGGGCAACGGTATCGCTCCTGAATTGATTATCGAAGGGGGGAATAACAAGAAGCAAGAACCTGCTTATGGTGCTGATGTAGTGCGCCTGTGGGTATCTTCGGTTGATTATACTTCAGATGTTCGTGTCGGCAAGAATATTATCAAGCAAAATTCTGAAATATATCGCAAGGTGCGTAATACGGCGCGTTTCTTGCTGGGTAACTTACACGACTTCGATCCAAAACAAGATGCGATCGCCTATGCAGACTTACCAGAATTAGATAAGTATATGCTGCACCGCATGACAGAGGTATTTACTGAAGTTACTGACGCTTATGAAAGCTATCAATTTTTCCGCTTCTTTCAAGCCATTCAAAACTTTTGTGTAGTAGATTTATCTAACTTCTATTTAGACATCGCTAAAGACAGACTTTATATCAGCAGCCTTGATTCTTTCCGTCGTCGTAGCTGTCAGACAGTATTAGCCATAGCTATCGAAAACATTGCTAAAGCGATCGCACCAGTATTATGTCACATGGCAGAAGATATTTGGCAAGCCTTACCCTATGACACTGGTTATAAATCGGTGTTTGAGTCTGGTTGGGTAGAAACCAAAGACGAATGGCATAAACCCGAATTAAATAAATTTTGGGGAATGATCGGCAGTTTAAGAGATGAAGTAAACAAGGTAATGGAACAGGCGAGAACAGCAAAAGCGATCGGTTCTTCTCTTGATGCTAAAGTATTGTTGCAAGTTGCTGATGTTGAATTAAAAGATAAGCTAGCATCCTACAATTCTTCTGATACTTTGAGTGAAAAAAATGTAGATGAATTACGTTACTTCTTCTTAGCTTCTCAAGTAGAGTTAGTCGATTTTCTGCTTGATTCAGAATATAAGAGTGAATCAGATCTTACCAACATCGCCGTAGTTAAAGCTGACGGTAAAAAATGCGATCGCTGTTGGAATTATTCTTTATCTGTTGGTAGTTTTAAAGATGATCCGACAATATGCGATCGCTGTAATGCAGCATTAAAAAGCCAGTTTTAATTAGCTTTTCTGTCAGAAGATAAGTTATACACAAGCAAATCTCAACCTCTTTTTCAAACGAAGTAGTATAAATATTTGATTTTTGTTCAATTGATTGTGTGCATATAAATGTCGCTCGATTATAGTTGGATAAATAATGACTTGAGAATTAATGCAATTATTCAAAGAACTGAATGTTCATTTGCTAAGGTGACATATTTATTACGTTCTAAATTACCGAAAATTTCAGGAAAAGATGCGATCGCACTGTGGAATTATTCTCTTGCTGTCGGCGGTTTTGCTAATGAGTTAAAATTATTCACAATACAGTTACTATCTACCAGATTTAGGTTGCTTGTAGATATAGCTGAACAAGATAAAACAAATGTTACTAATGCAGGAGAAACATTTGATTCTAATTGGGATATGCTTTTGTTTGTTTCTGCTGACCAACTGCTATTAACCAGCCAACCTTTGGCTAACAAATAATTAGCTGTAAAAGCATTATTATCTAACAGTAAATAATCTACTTTATATTTTTGGATAAAAGATTTTAAAACTTGTGGATTTGGACTATATTGAGCCTCTAATAAATCAATTGTTTTTTGTTTAAATTGATTATAGTAAGTAGGATGATAAGCTAAGGCAAATTCACCTCCGACTAAGATTGACCGTTGGGAAAATGCAGGAATATTATCAGCATCTTGGCTTAAGGATGCAATCACAATGTCTTTAGGCTGCCCTGCTAAATATTGATATATTTCCGTTGCCATACCTATTCTCCAATTTTGACACCAATTAGTAAATACATAAGGAATAGCAGGAAGGATAATTATTGTGATACTGAAAAGAGTAATTAAAGCAATTTTGATTTTTTCTGAGGATTTAAAAGGGGTTTTTGACTGAAGCTTTTTAAGCAACCAATTTCTAGCTATATTGATCGAGATTGTTAAGACAATTGCCGTGCTTATTGCCATAACAAACCGCAGACTATGATATGTATAACGGTTTGGTAAATGTAACCTTGGCAATAAAATATGGGCAGCGATAAACATGAGAATAGATGCGATCGCAACCTGAGTTAAAATGTTAATTTTTTGGGTAATTAACTTGGTAATTGGTAGCTTAGTTTTAAGTAAAAAAGGTAATGCCAACCCACTCCAAACTATAGGCGGAAAAAGAGGCAAACTCAAGCCACTATCGCCAGCCAGCCAATAATTAAACCAACCACCACCAAAAAATGGAGTTCTGCCACCAGGATTAAACTCTGGCATTTGCTGCATTTGTTGGGCGGTAACCAAGGCTGCTAACTCTGGAGGTTTTTGAACCTCAGGATAAAGAGCGATCGCTGTAACTATTACTCCTGATATAAACCAAATATAAGCTCCTTTTTTGGAGGTAAGTTTAAATAATAATTTGTCCTTTACTATTAATAAATTTAAACTAAATATGATTATTTCAACTAATAGCAACTGAGGATAAAATAAACCCTGCAATATCATTAACAGCAAACAAGCAACAAGCTTTCTTGTGGATAAATAATAGAGAAATGCTGCAAAAATCGGATAAAGAAAAGCTCTAGGGGTTGCCGAAACAAGATCGTCATTTAGCCAAATGAGTTGATTGACGAATAAACTGCTTAAGAATGCACAACTAGCAAGAGGTAATATTTCTAAACTAAATAAATAAATATAAACAGTAGTAATTAGACCTAGTATTGGAGGCAATATTTTTGCCAAGACAATTGGCTGAATGCCAATTTTTGCCATTAAAAAATATAGTATTTTAAATCCTAAAGGAGCAAGACTTTGAAAATAGTCAGCAATCAGATCGTGAGGAAATAGCTTTGGATCGACAAATTTTTGTAGCCAAACTACATGGTGTCTGGCATCATCTTGAACTATGTATTCATGGCTAAATACCTGATAGTAAAAAAATAATCCGTAATAAAGAGCAAATAATAAGCTTACACCCAACCAGAAATAAAAATTTTTATTGTTGATTTTCACTTACTCTTCACCATTAGATTAGATATTTAGCATATATAAGCCATTTGTGACAGTGGGTCAAGTCTCTCGTCGAGCGTTGAGACTATCGTTTAATTGATAACAATATCTGTGGCTCATCAATTAAATATGTCAGATTAGTGGCTATATGTTTGGGCTATTTATCTGGTTGAGGCTTTTAACCAGATAATCAAATTAGACATAGGGAATTATCCAAGCGATCGCTATCAAGAATTACGAATAAATGTAAAGAAAAAAGACGCTCCGATTAGGATCTCATTTAAAGCTTCTTGGATGCTATTTGACGAGCTTCTCCAAGAATTAGTTTCTTAGACAGAAAAATTAATCCGTGTTATTTTCTGTCAAATTGCTTACAATGCCATAGGAGTAAAATTACAGAAAATTTTGTAATTTCTTGATAAATCTTGTGTAAAAACTACTAAATTTCTGTTTAATATTTACCAAAGTCATGGCGATCAAGGCTAAAATCGGAAAATATCGCCAGCTTCTAGTTAATAATACTTGCTAGAAAACCTATCTCAACCCTGACACACAAGGATCAAACCGTTATTTGTCAGCAGATAACCGATTCTACATAATCAATAGTAAAGTTAAGTGTAATTAGACACAAGCTGGTTTCGACTTAACTAAAGTTAACTAAAAAAATATCATTAAATTTTCACTGAAGGAGCAAGAGGAAAACGGCATGACCCAAGCTAATCAAGTTCTAGCAACGATCGCCAATCCTGGAAACGACTGGGAAAGCCTCATTGAAGAGGATTCCAAAAAAGTAAAAGACAATGTTGATCTTAAGCCAGCAGCAAAAGGCAAAAAGAAAAAAGCTACTGGTACCAAGCGTGTCGAACGTGGCAGAAAAAAACCCTATACTGAAGATTCTATTCGCATCTATCTGCAAGAAATAGGTCGTATTAGGCTTTTAAGAGCAGAGGAAGAAATTGAATTAGCCCGCCAAATTGCCGATTTATTGGAATTAGAAAGACTTAAAGATAGTTTAGAAGACGGTTTAGGTCACGAAGCTAGTGACGAAGAGTGGGCAAGAGAAGTAGACATGGAATATCCTAAATTCCGCCGTCGCCTTTATATTGGTAGGAGAGCTAAAGACAAGATGGTGCAGTCTAACCTGCGCTTGGTTGTTTCAATTGCCAAAAAATATATGAATCGTGGTTTGTCTTTTCAGGACTTGATTCAAGAAGGTTCTCTTGGTTTGATTAGAGCCGCCGAAAAGTTCGATCACGAAAAAGGCTATAAATTTTCTACCTATGCTACTTGGTGGATCAGACAGGCAATTACCAGAGCGATCGCCGATCAGTCTCGGACTATTCGCCTTCCTGTTCACCTATATGAAACTATCTCTCGGATTAAAAAAACTACTAAATTACTTTCTCAAGAAAGAGGACGCAAGCCTACAGAAGAAGAAATTGCTACTCGCATGGAGATGACCATTGAAAAGCTCAGATTTATTGCTAAATCGGCTCAACTGCCCATTTCCTTAGAAACACCTATTGGTAAAGAAGAAGACTCTCGTTTGGGCGATTTTATTGAGGCAGACGGAGAGACTCCAGAAGATCAGGTATCTAAAAGTTTGCTTAGAGAAGATTTAGAAAGCGTATTAGATACTCTTAGCCCCCGCGAACGAGACGTTTTGCGCCTACGCTATGGTTTAGATGATGGTCGTATGAAAACATTAGAAGAAATTGGACAAATCTTTAATGTTACCCGCGAACGTATTCGTCAAATTGAAGCCAAGGCATTACGCAAACTGCGTCATCCTAACCGCAATAGCATACTAAAAGAATACATACGCTAAATATTTCAGTCATCTGTCTAGAGACAGATAGTATAGTAAAGAGATCGGCAAACAATTGCTCGATCTCTTCTCAAGTTTTTCTTGCTGGTGATGGTAATGTAAGGATGAAATTATTACCATTGAAAATCCGAACAATCATCATCTCTTTACTAAGCGGTTTCTTAATGGGGTTAGCACCAGCACCGTTTAACGCTTGGTATTTTGCTTGGTTTGCTCTAGCTCCTTTATGGATTTTAATTAGACAGCACAAGTCGGCCAAACAGATAGCTATTATTGCTTTAGCTTGGGGAGTTGGCTATGACGGCTTGGCTTTGTTTTGGATTACTGGCATACATCCGATGACTTGGATGGGTGTTCCTTGGCTAGCTAGTTTAGCGATCGCCATTTTCTGCTGGGTTTTTATTACTTTATGGGGTGCAGGAGTAGTAGTAACCTGGGCAATTTTAATCGGCTTTGTTAGTCAAAGAATTAGTCAGAAAAATATATCTAGTAGTCTAATCTTGGTTTTAATTGGTGTAGCTTTATGGTGTACTTTAGAAACATTATGGAGCTATAGTCCTTTGTGGTGGCCCGCGATCGCCTATACTCAAAGCCCACACAATTTATTTATCCTTCAGTTAGGCAAAATCTCAGGAGTTAATACCGTTGCAGCGATCATTATTGCCGTTAATGGTTTACTGGCAGAAGCTATTTTAGCTTGGCGCAATCATGCTAACTTAAGAATTAAACTATTATTGATAACTTCTCCTTTAATAGTTTTAATTACAGGTCATCTTGTAGGCTATTATCTTTATCAAATACCAGTATCAAAAGACAACTTAGCACCGCTAAAAGTTGGCATTATTCAAGGAAATATTGCCAATGAAATCAAGCTTTATTCTGAAGGCTGGCCTAAAGCGATCGCTGGCTATACTTCTGGTTATCAAAGACTAGCCAAACAGGGAGTAGATGTAGTCTTAACCCCTGAAGGTGCTTTACCTTTTTATTGGCAGGATATTATTGATGGCTCTAGTTTTTATCAGGCAGTAATTACAGCCAAAATTCCCGCCTGGATAGGTGCAAACGGTAGAAATGGCGACAGCTACACCAATAGTATCTTTACTTTAACTGGTGAAGGAAAAACCTATAGTCGTTACGACAAATACAAGCTTGTTCCTTTGGGAGAATACATCCCCTTTGAGTCTGTCGTTGGCAAAATAATCGATCGCCTTTCACCCTTAAATGCCCATCTAGCTGCTGGCAAAAGCGATCAGATATTTGATACTCCTTTTGGTAGAGCAATTATTGCTATCTGCTACGAGTCTGCTTTCCCCCAGCATTTTTGGCGACAGGCAAAAGCAGGGGGCGAGTTTATTATTACTGCATCAAATGATGCTCACTATAGCACGGCGATGCCCAGCCAACATCATGCCCATGACGTGATGCGAGCCATAGAAAGCGATCGCTGGGCTGCTAGAGCTACAAACACAGGCTATAGTGCGATCGTCGATCCTCATGGCAATACTTTATGGATCTCAGATATTAATCAATATGCAATTCACGCTCACACTATCTATCGTCGCCAAAACAAAACTCTATATGTGCGCTGGGGAGACTGGTTAACGCCTATGTTACTTTTTCTAAGTGGATTAGGATTCATTTATAGTCAAATGAAAAAAAATGTTTAATTCTTTTAAAGACAATTGTTAGCAGTGCAGTATACTATGAAATAACTATAGGCGATCCCTGTTGGTAAAATTACAAAAGTTCATCTTTTCTTGAGGTTGGTTGTACCTGATGAAAGATAAATGTTAAGGCAAATATCTATTAGTAGAAGTATTATTTTGTCGCAAAAAGCCGTTAAACTGGTCATACGATATTTTAATAAAACGAATAAATCATGGTGGTATATTTTGCTATTAGTGCTTTACTAATTTTGACTGCTTACCTATTGGGATCGATTCCGACAGGATATATAGTCGGGCGTTATCTGAAGGGAATTGATATTAGAGAACATGGTTCAGGTTCAACAGGAGCTACAAATGTTTTACGAACTGTGGGTAAATCTGCGGCGATCGCCGTATTGGCAATAGACTTATGCAAAGGTTTATTAGCATTAACTATAGTTAACCTTTTTTATTACTTTGCCCCCAGCCAAACTTTACCTATTGACTGGCATTCTTGGTTAATCACAGGCGCAGCTTTAAGTGCCATTATCGGACATAGTAAGTCCATTTGGCTCAACTTTAGTGGAGGTAAATCAGTTGCTACTACCTTGGGTATTTTGCTGGTGATGAATCCTGCTGTTGCTTTAGGAACTTTAGCAAGCTTTGGAATTACTTTGAGTATTTCCAGAATAGTTTCTCTCAGTTCAATTTGTGGCGCGATCGCCGTTAATATTTTAATGGTTGCTTTAAATCAACCTCCAGCCTATTCAATCTTTGCCGTTTTGGCAGGATTGTACGTGATCCTACGTCACAAAACTAATATTCAGCGTTTAATAGCTGGCATTGAGCCAAAAATTGGTCAAGCATCATAGCTGCTAAGACAATCAGGGCATTGATTTCTATATATAAAATATGAACTTTCAAACAAGTTTTAAAAGATTCCAGTAAAAGTGCTTTTACTGGAATCTTTGTTTGGAAGCCAAGAAGCCTGCGGCTAAAAGCTTTAAACGAAACTAATTCACTTAAGATATTTTTAATTATCTTCTCAGGCAGACAAGCTACAATAAAATCACAAGCAGAAAGTTTTAGATACTTCAAACATCGAGACAAAAGCTTACTGTTGCTGCTTTTGGACAATTTTAGTTAAAAAAAATAGCATCAAGGCTCATCACATTGAGAAAAGTATCCAATTTTTCCTTTGAGGACAGAGAAAGTAGGATAATCAATTCAAGAATAAATAGATAATCTGTTATTAGAGAACACGGCAGTATGCATTTAAGTGAAATAACTCACCCAAATCAGTTGCACGGTTTATCAATCCGACAACTTGAGAAAATCGCCCGCCAAATAAGAGAAAAACATTTACAAACAGTTGCAGCTAGTGGAGGTCATTTAGGTCCAGGTCTAGGAGTAGTAGAGCTAACTATTGCCCTCTACCAAACTTTGGACTTAGACCGCGACAAAGTGACTTGGGATGTTGGACATCAGGCTTACCCCCATAAATTGCTCACGGGGAGATACAACAAATTTAATACCTTACGGCAAAAAGATGGTGTCGCTGGCTATTTAAAACGAAGTGAAAATAAATTCGATCATTTTGGCGCAGGTCACGCTTCGACTAGCATTTCCGCAGCCTTAGGCATGGCGTTGGCGAGGGATGCCAAAGGAGAAGATTTTAAATGTGTAGCGGTCATCGGCGATGGTGCTTTGACTGGGGGGATGGCACTTGAAGCTATCAACCATGCAGGACACCTGCCTAACACTAATCTGATGGTAGTGTTAAACGATAACGAAATGTCTATTTCTCCCAACGTAGGAGCTATTTCTCGCTATCTGAACAAAGTTCGACTATCTGACCCCGTGCAGTTTCTTTCTGACAACCTAGAAGAACAATTTAAACAGCTACCCTTCTTCGGTCAATCTTTAACCCCAGAAATGGAAAGAGTCAAAGAAGGAATGAAACGGCTGGCTGTGCCAAAAGTTGGTGCAGTGATTGAAGAATTAGGCTTCAAGTATTTTGGTCCTATTGATGGACACAATTTAGCAGAATTAATTTCTACCTTTAAACAGGCTCATAAAGTACCTGGTCCTGTGTTAGTTCATGTGGCAACTGTCAAGGGAAAAGGATATGCGATCGCTGAAAAAGATCAGGTAGGCTATCATGCTCAAAGTCCCTTTAATTTAGCCACAGGTAAAGGTATTCCCGCTACCAAACCTAAGCCTCCTAAATATTGCAAAGTATTTGCTGATACTCTAACTACCCTGGCAGAAAACGACCCGAAAATTGTGGGCATTACCGCAGCGATGGCAACGGGAACAGGTTTAGATAAACTCCAAAGCAAATTACCCAAGCAATATATTGATGTCGGCATTGCCGAACAACACGCTGTTACCCTATCAGCAGGAATGGCTTGTGAAGGGATGAAACCTGTAGTCGCGATTTATTCAACTTTCTTGCAGCGAGCTTACGATCAGATCATTCATGATATCTGTATTCAAAAGCTACCTGTCTTCTTTTGTTTAGATCGAGCAGGAATTGTCGGGGCAGATGGCCCTACCCACCAGGGAATGTACGATATCGCTTATCTACGGTGTATTCCCAATATTGTCGTCATGGCACCAAAAGACGAGGCTGAACTACAGCAGATGGTGGTGACAGGCGTTAACTACAATGATGGTGCGATCGCCATGCGTTATTCCCGTGATAATGGTATTGGAGTACCGCTGATGGAAGAAGGCTGGGAACCTATTGAAATTGGCAAAGGGGAAATTCTGCGCAGTGGCGACGACCTACTTCTAGTTGGCTATGGCACTCAGGTATATCCTGCTTTACAGGTAGCTGAAATATTGAGCGAACACGGTATTGAAGCTACAGTAGTTAATGCTCGCTTTGTTAAACCTCTAGACACAAATTTGATAGTTCCTTTAGCTAAACGTATCGGCAAAGTCGTTACCCTAGAAGAAGGCTGTCTTATGGGTGGATTTGGTTCGGCAGTACTAGAAGCTCTTCAAGAGCATAATGTTTTAGTACCAGTCGAACGCTTTGGCATACCAGACATTTTGGTCGATCATGCTACCCCCAATCAATCTAAAGCTAGTTTGGGCTTGAGCAGTCCTCAGATGGCAGAAAGTATCTTGAAAACTTTCTTCGATAGTAAAAATAAAGAACCCTCTGCGGTTAGCTAAATTGGCTTAATTCTAGAAGCTTGCTCGAATATTATGACGATCTAAAAAGTGTCACCTAAAATGCAACAGCGATCGAATAGTCGCCGTACACTATTAATTGTGTGTGAGGAGTAAGTGTAAGAGAGAAAGGTTTTGGGGTCGAAACACGGCAAGACTCCCAAAACCTTTTTCTTATGTAAATAAAATTTTTTCCAATTTCCTATATTCAAAGTATTTAACGCTACTTTCAGGTTAAGACAATTTTGACGGTAATTTTACAAAGGAATAGTATTTTTGGCTAACGAAAGGATAAGGCTTCTCAGTTATTTTGAACTCAGGTTATTTAACTATTTAATCGAACCTACATTATGGGGCTTTAAGCTCATTTATTACCAGTGTAGATAAGGTAATTAGAGCGTTTAGTTTACCTGAAATGTAAAAATCAAAGAAATTGGAGGATTGGATTCAGGCGGAAAAGCGATCGCCATAAAGTCAGAAAACTTGGGATTGCTAATACCCATCCATTTTATCTACAGTGTGCTGCTTCACATATCAGCTTGTAGAAAGTTTATTTACTGTGACATAACTGCGTTATTCACCGATCAAGATTTAGATACAGTTAGTTTGTCATGAAAGTTTTAGATATTTCATGGCAATAGAAAAAAATAGATGGTAAAATCTGATACATTACAGGAGCAAATTCGGACTATCCTGTATGAGTACCAAATTTTGTTATTTGGTATTTCACAGTTCGTGGGACTCCAAAGGTATCAGTAGTAGTTGCTGGTACCTTTTTTTTATCTTGACCTAGGATTTAGCTTGAAATTTATTATACAAGTCTACAAAGCAGCTATTAGCATCATATAAAAAGTAACTATAAATTTCCTCAGCAATTTAACTGAATAAAATATAATCAATTCAGCAATTAAGCCTATATATCCTTCCTCAGCAGGCATTTTTCTTTTTAAGTAATTCCAGCCAAACGATTTTTATCTAATGAAAGTTAGAGGATTACGGACTACAAAGCCACCGTCACCAACAGCCAAACTTAACAAAGGTGAATTAATAAATAGGGAGTTCTGCATAGAACCCCAGTTAACAGCAAAGTTACTATTAGAGATTTCAGCTACTAAGCGGTCAAAGCTAGCATCAGGCACTTCAGCACTAATGTGTTTTATTGCATGACGATTAAAGAACTTACCGCTTTTATCAGCATCAACCATAGAGATTCTGCCATTAGCACTAACACCCATGTACCAGTTTGATACCACTTTTGTTTGCTATATGAATTACAAGCTTGAATGTAGAGGCTATAAGCTTTATAAATTCATTGAAACTATACTGAAATACGTTTTTTTATAGGTTTCGATCCTGTAGGTCAGAGGTTCGAGTCCTCTCGCGCTCATACTGTATAACGTGAGTTCGGCGAAAAAAAGAAAGAATAAGTAGCAAAAAAAACATCAATCCTTTCGTTGAAGGATTGAATATTGATAAGTATTTAAAACAGCGATCGCCTTAATAAATATTTCTTGAGGCGATCGCCATATTTTTATGATGCTACTTTAGATTTTGACCAGATGCCATTCTCATCTTCATCATATTTGTCTTTAATGGTTGCCCAAGCTTTATGCTCTGCTTGGGTCTCATTATTTGTTTCATCAAACGTAGCATTATAACTGGCGATAAAGTCTTGCTGTGCTGCATCTGAAAGATGGGAGCGAATTTCTGGGGATAAATCTTCTGCTCCTTCGCAGCGACCAGGACAAGGGCGGGGCAAGGTAGAATCATTAATGTGAATTTCTTCTCCGCCTGCGCTTTCGATTAATAGCTGGTACTCTCCAGATTTATTAGCTGGAACTTCCGCCATCAGCAAATATTCACCCGCTTTAACGCGGGTTTCGTATACCGCAGCCTTTTCCTTGGGCATTCCCAAAGTAGCTAAAGCCGAAGCTAAACTCGCGCCCGCACCTCCAGCGATCGCGCCAGTAGCAGCACCAAGCAACACAGAGGTAATTGGCCCTGCGGCTACAACCGAACCGATAAAGGGAATAAACAGCACGCCAATACCAGTAAATAAGCTCAAAAGAGAACCAAATAAAGAGCCAAAAACGGCACCAGTACGCAAGCCACCCAGCACAACGTCTTTTTTACTGATAAATCCAGTAATGCGAGTTTGAGATTGAAAGTTTTGCCCCATTACCGAAATGTGGTCTTGAGGCACACCACGATCAATCAAACGACGAACAACATTATCTACTTGTTCTTCTTCTTTTAATACTGCGGTGATAGTGCGTTCGGCTGTATAGTCTGCCATCTTCTCTTAAATCCTCCTCAAAAATGCTTTCTTTTATGGTTTATGACTAGACAAAATCGATTTAGGCATTGACAGTGGGTTTAGTTTCTGCTTCAGGGCGATCGCCACTAGGCTTTATTTCTTCACCCTCTAAGAAGGAACGTAACATCCAAGCCATTTCTTCGTGCTGTTCCATTAACCCTGTCAGGAAGTCAGCCGTGCCTTCGTCGTGGAACTGTTCACCACACTTGTCGATGTCTTCTCGTAAGTCGCGAATAACTAGCTCGTGATCCTGTACCAAACGGCTTACCATCTCATTAGCGTTGGGTAAATCGTTAGCGTGTTCGGAAATAGTACCGTACTGAATAAATCCTGCTGCTGTTCCTATGGGATAACCACCCAAAGCACGTACTCTTTCGGCTGTTGCATCTATATTGAGAGTCAAAGCCTCGTAATGCTCTTCCCAAAGGGTATGTAAAGTACGAAATTGAGGACCAATGACATCCCAATGATACTTTTTAGTTTTAATGATAAGTAGGTATTGATTGGCTAAATCCCGATTCAAGAGTTCTATTACGCCATGTCGCTGTTCTTCTGTTAGACCGATATTTAACTTTTGCATGAGTAGTAAGATGATTTGATTGCTTGTGTGTCTTTATCTTAATTAGAGCAACATTTCAAGCGATCGCACATCTACATATAGAAAGATTCTCAGCGTTCAATATCTAACTAGAGAAATAGGTAATAAGATTTACACATATCTACCTTGAGAACGATAAATACTAGAAAAATATCATCTAAGCTGACCTATAACTTATTAATAATTGTTAATGTTAATTAATACATAAGCTGATATCGATAACTATCTTAACCAGGAACTATGCCAGACCATCAAAAGCCTACTCAAGAAGAACTCAGGTTGCAAGAAGATAGAGAGCGTAAAGCATACTGGCGTAGATGGGGATGTTACTTGAGCGATCGCCAGTGGGGAACTGTACGGGAAGACTATAGTGCCGACGGTTCAGCCTGGGATTACTTTGATTTTGAACAGTCTCACTATCGGGCATATCGTTGGGGAGAAGATGGTATTGCGGGTATTTCTGATAATCACCAAAGGTTATGTTTTTCTCTGTCCCTTTGGAATGGAAATGACCCTTTTTTAAAAGAAAGATTTTATGGTTTAACTAACTCTCAAGGCAATCATGGGGAAGATGTCAAAGAGTATTATTTCCACCTCGATAATACTCCTACTCATTCTTATATGAAGTTTCTCTATAAGTACCCTCAAGCAGCTTTTCCTTACTCCCAATTAAAACAAAAGAATAAAGAAAGAGGTCTAAAAAATAGAGAGTTTGAATTAATCGAAACAGGGATTTTTGAGTCAGATAAGTACTTTGATGTCACAGTTGAATATGCCAAAGCTAGCGATGAAGATATTTTAATTTATATTCAGGTTGCCAATCGCGCAACCGAAAGTGCAACCATTCATTTACTGCCTACACTCTGGTTTCGCAATATTTGGTCTTGGGGTTATGAGGTTGAGAAACCAAAATTAAAAATATACGATCGCACCGAAAACTACAGCGTTATTGAAACACAGCATCCTGATTTGGGTAAACGATGGCTGTATTGCGCTCACGATAACGATACACCATTACTGTTTACAGAAAATAACACCAATTATCAAAGATTATCTCAGACAAAAAATGATTCCCCCTACGTCAAAGATGCCTTTAATAGTTATGTGGTAAAAGGACAAGCAGACGCAGTTAATCCCGATAATATTGGTACTAAATTCGCTATTCATCACGTCTTAGAATTAGGTGCGGGGGAAACTACGGGCATACAGCTAAGACTATCTAATCAGCCAGATCTAAAAACACCTTTTGGGCAGACTTTCAACGATACCTTTCAAGTACGGCAACAAGAAGCCGACGAATTTTATCAGCGCGTATCTCCTCAGCAAAAAAGCCTGGAATTACAAAATATTGAACGTCAGGCATTTGCAGGGATGCTCTGGAACAAGCAATATTATTATTATGTAGTTGATACTTGGCTAAAAGGCGATCCATCTCAACCCAAACCCCCTGAAAAAAGGAAGAAAGGCACAAACAGTAACTGGATACATCTTCACGCTGATGATGTCATATCGATGCCCGATAAGTGGGAGTATCCCTATTTTGCAGCCTGGGATTTGGCTTTTCACATGATTCCTTTGGCGGCGATCGACCCTGACTTTGCTAAGAAACAGCTACAAAGACTTACTCGTGAATGGTATATGCACCCCAACGGCAAAATGCCTTCCTATGAATGGGATTTTAGTGGGGTCAACCCCCCTGTTCACGCTTGGGCTGCATGGCAAGTATATACTATTGAACAAAAGATATATGGGCGTTCGGACAAGAAGTTTTTGGAGAGAGTTTTCCAAAAGCTATTGCTTAATTTTACCTGGTGGGTAAATCAAAATGACGACGAAAATAACAATGTCTTCCAAGGTGGATTTTTGGGTTTAGATAACATTGGCGTATTTAATCGTGGCGACTTACCCACAGGAGGCAGACTATCACAGTCTGATGGTACTAGCTGGATGGCAATGTACTGTCTGGACTTACTAACTATTGCCTTAGAGTTGGCAGAGGATAACGATGTTTATGAAGACATTGCCAGTAAGTTTTTTGAACACTTCCTTTATATTGTCGATGCCATGAACCATTTGGGGACGGAAGGCACAGACTTATGGAATGAAGAAGATAGTTTTTATTATGATGTTTTGCATCTTCCCAATGGTGAAAATATCGATCTAAAAGTGCGATCGCTTGTCGGTTTAATTCCTCTACTTGCTGTAACTACTATTCAACAAGAGACCTTAGAAAAACTACCCAGCTTTAAAAGCCGTATTGATTGGTTTATTAAAGAACGTCCTCAGCTTAGTCGCAACCTCGCCTGTATGGAAGGATGCGATAGTGATTCTAGTCGCCTCTTAGCAGTAGTTAATGAAGACAGGTTACGTCTTCTATTAGAGAAAATGCTAGATGAAACTGAATTTCTCAGTGATTATGGCATTCGTTCTGTATCTAAATATCATCAAGAACATCCCTACGTCTTTAACACTAAAGAAAAAAAATATGATGTAACTTATGAACCAGCCGAGTCGCCGACCAAAATGTTTGGGGGAAATTCTAACTGGCGAGGACCTATCTGGTTTCCGATCAACTATCTTTTAATAGAATCTTTGCAAAGATTTGACTGCTATTATGATGGTAATTTTAAAGTAGAATGCCCCACAGGTTCGGGTACAATGCTGAGTCTCAAGGAAATAGCCTCGGAATTGGAAAGAAGATTAATTAATATCTTTTTACCCAAGGCAAAAGGAGCAAGACCTGTATACGGAGATTTTACTAAATTTCACGCCGATCCTCATTGGCAAAACCTGATTCTATTTCATGAGTATTTTCATGGTGATAATGGTGCAGGTTTGGGCGCATCTCATCAGACTGGCTGGACTGGTTTAATTGCAAGCTTGATTATGCAGAAAAGCGAATATAAATCTAAAAGTTGATTGTGTTTAGCGACAATGGCGATAGACTCAATGGTTAGAACTACGCTCAATTCTTTTCAATCAAAGAAACGACAAATAGTTATTCTTTCTAAAAATCTTTGGCTAAATTTCGGATATTACTACTCTAGATAGAGTCAAGTCTTCTTAAACTTTGTTTACAATGTAAGTGTAAAGTAAAGAGGGCAACAATAATGAACAGATTAGAAAATAGCCTTTCTGTCGAACAAGAATTTAATCACAAAGTATTTGAAAGCCGGGTTAAGCAGCTATCTCGTGAGGAAGCGCAAGAGCTACTTGTGCAGATGCACAAGCAAATGCTTTACAAAGAGAATCTCTACAAAGAATTATTTATTAGCCAAGAAAAAGATATCGTTGATTCTTTGTTTGGAGTCAAAAAGAACTAAGCATCTAATTGCAGTCTAACCACAAAGGCTTCTTTCACTAGTGGGAAGAAGTTTTTTAGTTTACTGCTATAGAGGGATGTATACCACAAACAAAAATTGATATATGTAGCAAATGTAAGAGCAAACTTGCAGCACAGCACAATTCGATTCTTATGAAGGTATCTAAATTTTCCTTCAAGATTAACTTAGTGAAAAGTAAAAAGAAGCCAAATAAAGCTTTTGTCAAGCTTTTTTACACAAGTTAAAGAAGATCGCCAGTTATAAAACTAATCTAAGCAGCTAAAAATGAATTCAAGTAATACTATCGCTAAATATCTAAAAGAAATTGGACGTACACCTCTATTAAAAGCAGAAGAAGAGGTTGAGCTTGCCAATCAAATTCAGGCGATGATGCCTTTGTTAGAGCAAGATAACTTGACCTCTGAAGAAGAAAAGATTGTTCGCAAAGGACAACGAGCCAAACAAAAGATGGCTAGAGCAAATTTACGTCTGGTAGTTTCTATTGCCAAAAAATACCAGAATCGAGGTTTGTCCTTCCTTGATTTGATCCAAGAAGGCAGTATCGGTGTAATGAGGGCAGCAGAAAAATTTGACCCAGGTAAAGGATACAAATTTTCTACCTACAGCTATTGGTGGATTAGACAGGCTATGACAAGAGCGATCGCTAATCAAGCTCGTACCATTCGCTTGCCGATTCATGTTACTCAAGACCTGAACAAAATTAAAAAAGTCACTCGTCAATTGTCTCAGAAATTGGGCAGAAAACCCACTGAGGACGAATTAATTGCCGAACTTGATATTAGCCAGAAGAAATTTAGATCTATTCTTAGAGCTTCGCAAATTACTAAGCCAAGAAGCCTCAACGTAACCATCGATGATAATCAGACCGAGTTAGGGCAAATATTAGCAGATGATTCAGCTTCGCCAACTGACTTTATTTATGAAAAAGAATTAAGTTCTCAGGTTGAAGATTTATTAAATACCTTGTCTCCTAAGCAACGAGATGTAATTGCTCTTCGCTTTGGTTTGAAAGACGGGGAAATAATGACTTATGAGCAGATAGGCGATCGCTGCGGTATCAGCAGAGAAAGAGTAAGACAAATTAAGAATAGAGCTTTGAGATTGTTAAAACAAAAAGCAAGGGTGCTTTCTCAGCAAGCAGGATAGAAAATTTTGAAGATAAGCTTATTCTGTCCCCAAAAACTTATTTTAGATAAATAAGTTAACATATTTAGGCTTTATAAAGGTTTGTATCAATATACCTGTGCCAAGATAAAGTTGAACTTTTTTCTTGATTGATAAAATACAACCAAAGATTATGAACCAGCCCTTTCATTTTTCCAATGGTCAACTAGCCCATAATGCCGATGATTTATTGCAATTGTGTCAACAGTTCCCTGACGATGGCACTAATTATTTAGTCAGAGAAGATCTAGAAAGATGGCTTTTTTACATCGGCAAAGATGATATTGCTCAGTGCGCTGCAAATGCACGTCAAACAGCTTTAGAAGACCGTCAAAAACTAGAAGAGTTCCTTAATAAGTGTCATGCTTTATCATCTTCAGCAACAGAGCATTCAGCATCTGAAACTTTTACGGACTCAGAAGGAGTAGCTAAAGAGACTAATGTGGCTGAAACAGAGTCAGAAGCAACTTCAAAACCACAACAAGTTGATGCCGTAAAAGAATCAGAAAACAAAGAGCAAGAACCTTCAATATCTTCTACTTCTAATGAACGTAAGCCTAGCTTTTTTAAAATTATTGCGAGGCTAATCGTCAACGTTTTATATCGGCGTAAAAATTAATTTTAAAATGAGCAAGTTGATTTATCAACTTGCTCATTTTAGTCTGTGGAAACGACAACAAGGCTGAAAATCAAACAGAAAGAGAAACTGTTATCCACAAAATTAATTAAAGTTAAGCTATAGCGATCGCCTTTTTACAGGGCAAAAACCAAAAAGAGTAGCAACCGTTCCCAGAAAAGCTGATTGTCCTCTGCCAAAACTCCCGTTAAACAAGATAATACTGAGACAGTAATTAGTAATCAGTAGTCCATACATGAATTCTGTTAAACAAGTTGAAAGCAATTTATGGTTGGACAGCTGGCGCAGGTATAAACGAGACAAGCCTGCGCTATTTGGCTCAATAGTAATTCTAATTATCGCTTTGGCGGTTGTTTTTGCTCCTTTTATCTATACTAATTCTGCTGATAAAATAGATTTCCTGGCATCTTCTGCACCTCCTAGCTGGGAACATCCTTTTGGTACAAATGATTTAGGGCAAGATCAATTAGCGAGAATCTTGCAGGGAGGCAGAGTATCTTTAACGGTGGGTATTGCTTCAATGCTGGTGGCAATATTTCTCGGTACAATTGTGGGCGCGATCGCTGGGTTTTATGGCGGTATTATTGATGGGATTTTAATGCGAATTACTGATTTATTTTTGGCATTACCTCAATTACCTTTATTACTTTTAATTGTTTATCTGTTTCGCGATTCAATTAAAAAAGTTGCTGGGGCAGAATTAGGCATATTCATTTTAATTGTCTTGCTGATCGGCGGATTGAATTGGATGTCGGTAGCCAGATTAGTTAGAGCAGATTTTCTTAAACTTAAAGAGTTAGAATTTATTAGCGCAGCCAGAGCGATCGGCGCAAAACCCAGTCGGCTTATTTGGACACATTTATTTCCTAATGTTTTAAGCGTCATTATTGTGGCTGCTACCCTATCGGTTGGTAACGCTATTATTACCGAATCTACCTTAAGTTTTCTAGGTTTAGGTTTTCCTCCTGATGTGCCAACTTGGGGACGAATGTTGTTTGAGGCAAAAGATTATTTAACTTCTGCTCCTTACATGGCAATTTTTCCTGGCATGGCAATATTTTTGACGGTATTAAGTATTAACTATATTGGCGATGGACTAAGGGATGCTCTCGATCCGAAAAGATAAGTAGCAAGTAGCGCGTTCTGGAGCGTGTGCAGATAGCAAGTTAGATATAGTCAAGGTTTGAGGTCAACTAAATGGTGTCTTCACTTACGCTCATGTCTACTAGTATTCTACATTTGAAATTTATAGAGGCTAAAATGGCGGAATCTTAACGCTTTATTTTAAAATCTATGAAATCTCAATTACTATCTGTAATCATTACCTCAGCTACTGTTGCTTTATCTTTACCTGCTCAAGCTGAAAGTTTAACTGATTTAAATCAACTTTTAAGTACTAAAAAGTGTTCTCAATGTGACCTAAATAGCTCTGGATTAGTACAGGCAGATTTGAAGGGGGCTGACTTGCTTCAGGCGGATCTTACGGGGGCAAATTTGAGTCAGGCAAATCTAGCAGGCGCAAATTTAACGGGCGCAAATTTAACAGGCGCATCCCTGAATGGAGCAAATCTAACGGGGGCAAATTTAACGGGTGCAAATTTAGCTGGTACGGATCTTAGGAATGCTTATGTAGGCAACACTAATTTGACCGAAGTTGACCTTGATTCTGCTCACTTAGAAGGAATTAAAGGTTTATCTGAGACGGCTGCATCGGCAGAACAGTTTCACCGTTGGGGAGTCAAAGAAGCCGCGCGGGGAAATTATAATGCTGCGATCGCTAATTACCGTAAAGCAATTAAAATAGATCCTGAATTAGCTCCATCTTACCTGGGATTAGCCATTATTGAATATAACTTTGATCGAAGAGCAGAAGCTAAAAAAAATACGGCGATCGCAGCTAAGTTATTTAAAAAGCAAGAACATCAACTAGGCTACAAAACTGCTGTGGATTTTCAGCAAAAAATGGCTTTAATTCAGGAAGCAGAAGATAATGCAACTCAGCAAGAAGGAGGAATGGGTAACATAGGTAAATTTATAGGCAGTATTGGTTCATTATTGTTGCAATTTTTACTTTAGTCAGAGTTCGAGAGCAGTATTTTTAAGCTGCTTAAGCAAGTGATCTTCACAGATTAAAAACCTAAATCTGCTTTGGCAACTTCTGCTGCTGCATACACCTCTTCATTGGGCATTTCTTCCCAGTCAGTGCAGCCAATCTCGCGGTAGAATTGAGCATCGTATGCCCTAGTGCGCACTACTACAGGCATCGGTACAGCATGACCTAAGATTAAAGCTTGTTGTTTGGAGTCTAGTTTAGCTAAAACTGACTTTAAATTAGCTCCCCCAGAAACCCCTGTAAAGATCGCCTCAATATCTTTTTCGTCATTAAGCAAGCAGGTAACACGAGTACCAATTTGGGACATGACTTCATTATCAATTCCCGAAGGACGCTGATCTACCACTAAAAGAGTAACAAAATACTTGCGCATTTCACGGGCGATCGTGCCAAAGATGGTTTGATGGACAATACTTGAATCGAGGAAACGGTGCGCTTCTTCAATGGTAATTACTAGCTGGCGGGGTTTATCGAGGGGGTTTTTGGTTTGTAAAAAGCGATCGGCTTTTTTGACGTAGCTAGAGTGAATACGACGGGTAATCATATTGGTTGCCAGCATATAGGACAGCATATTAGACTGAGAACCAAATTCGATGATGATATTTTTCCCTGCATCTAAAGCTTGAATCAATTGTTCGATATAGTTGTGGGGACAGGCTGAACGAATATATTTTAGGCTATCGAGACGCATCAATTTACGCTGCAAAGAAGAAATTGAACCTTGATGTCCTTGTTTGGCTTCGCAGAACATTTTAATATCTTCGTTGGTCATGTTTACCAGGCGCATGATCCAAGACTTACCATATTCGTTATATAAGATGTTGGCGTTGTCCATTGCTGCTTCAGATAGACCTAATTCGGAAGAGACTAACTTTAGGTCTTCAATTTCAATTTGATCGTAGCTGAGATAAAGTTCCTGGGCATCCCTAACGCCTCTGCGCTTGGTAGATTCGGGGTCAAGAGTATACATTTCTACTTTCCCAGGGAAAAGCTGACGCAAGCCTTTAACGGTGCTTACCTGCTTTCCTTCTTTCATTGCTTCCCAGCCATATTCTGAGTGCATATCAAACATCAGATTGACTGCTGCATCCTTGCGAATCACTCCAGAAAGCAAAAGACGAGTAAGAAAAGATTTACCAGTTCCAGATTTGCCGAAGATTCCATTACTACGTTCTACAAAGCGATCGAGATCGATACAGACAGGCACATTCATATCTAAAGGTTCACCAATAGAAAAATTGCGACGAAAAGGATCGTCTTCCCAACCAAAGACACTGCGGAAATCATGTTCGGTGGCTTCGTAAACTTGGCTAAAGTGGGCAGGAATTGTCTTAACGGGTAACAGTTCCATATCAATGCTAGTTTGTGCCTGTAGCGAACCCAAACTTGTATCCTTATCTGGATCTATAGGTAGACTAGGAAAATCGCTATTAGTGGCTGTGGGGGTAAACATCAGCATAGGCGAAAGAGCAACAGTACCATAAGTACCGCTTCCTGCTAAAACATCCCGTAAGAAAGTATCTTCAATAGGCGGGGGATTGGCAATAATGCGATCGCTCGAACACCCAAGAGATACATCAGTCAACAGGCAAAAGAAACGTGACCTAGTTCCCTGAATTACTAGGAATTTACCGACTCGCATATCTTCAACTGATACGTCAGGGTGTAATCTTACTTCTAAACCTTTGGTTAAAGAACCTTGAATGACTGAACCTAAAGGGAGTTGCGAGTTCATACTTATACCTAATACATTAAATTACCAATGCCTTTTACTGCACTGGAAATATTTGACTACAATCTATATTTAGTTTGAAAGGTCTGTCAAAACAAATCATCTTGCTACCAACATCATGAATTTCTGATTCATATAAACCATCTTGGAGTTGCAAACAAACAAATTTTTGCTCTTGGGGATCTATAATCCAGTAATGCTCAATTCCTCTTGCAGCATACTCTGAACGCTTGTATCTGTAATCGCGATCGCGATTGGCTTTTCCTGGAGAAACCACTTCGACTACCAAAACTGGAGGAGGCATATCTAAAGTCACAACAGCACGTTTGTACAGTTCTATTTCAGACAGTCCTTCAGGAGATAAAACAACTAAGTCAGGCATTCTGGCATTTACTCGATTACCACTAGTAATTATTTCGGTTTTGAGAGAAATACGTTCAAAAGATATAACCTTTGCTATTTCCACTAGCAAATACATAGCTATTTTCGTATTTTGCCAAGATTTAGGTGGCATTTCTCGCAACTGTCCATTTTCTAATTCATATGTTTTTTCCGAATCTACCTGAGAAAAATTCAGATATTCTTCTAAACTAAAGCGATGAGATAGTAATTTTTGAGTTAGCATTTTTCAATTTAATACAAGGCATTCTCAGGATAAAATTTGTTTTGATTAGGTTTTAGACTTTGGCAAATAACTGATATTTTTCTGGTAACTTAGGCTTATTTCGCTAATTTTAGCCGATTTTATTTTTATATCCTATCAAATTAAAATAAAGAGTTATTATGTCAACTACTAAAAAGCTGATTTTTCCGCCAATGGGTTGCGGGACTTGGGCGTGGGGAAACCGCCTGCTGTGGGGTTATGACGAAAGTATGGATAGCCAGTTACAGGAGGTATTTAATCTCTGCGTTGCTAGTAACGTAACTTTGTTTGACACTGGGGATTCTTACGGTACGGGTAAGTTTAATGGTCAGAGTGAAAAGCTACTAGGGAAATTTGCACAGGAATATTCAGGGGTGAATAAAAATGATATCTGTCTGGCGACTAAGTTGGCGGCATATCCCTGGCGATTAACTAGAGGTTCGATGGTGGCTGCGGGGAAAGCTTCAATACAACGTATGGGTAGGGTGGATTTGGCACAGATGCACTGGTCAACGGCTAATTACTTTCCTTGGCAAGAATGGCAGCTTTTAGACGGCTTGGCTGATTTATACGAACAGGGATTGATTAAAGGGGTGGGACTGTCTAACTATGGAACAAAGAGATTGAAAAAAGTAGCTGAGAAATTTAGTAGCCGTAATATTCCTATTGCAACTTTACAGGTGCAGTACTCCCTGCTTTCAACTTATCCTGTAACGGAACTAGATATCAAAGCTGCCTGTGATGAATTAGGTATTAAGTTAATTGCCTATAGTCCTTTGTGTCTGGGTATCTTAACAGGTAAATATACTGACCCTGAAACCTATCCCAAAGGCTTGCGGGGATTACTGTTTAAAAGACTAGTTCCCGAAGCCAAACCACTCTTAGACTGTGTTCGGGCGATCGCTTTATACCGCCAGAAAACCATGTCTCAAGTATCGATCAACTGGTGCATCGCTAAAGGTGCAATTCCCATTCCTGGGGCAAAAAATATTCAACAGGCGCAAGAAAATATTGCTGCTAAAGACTGGCAACTAGACGCAGGAGAAGTAGCAGAATTAGATCGTGCAGCAGCCCAAATAGACAAGCCAATGGTACAGAATATCTTTCAAACTCGATAAGCGATCGACAGTAATTGCCAGAACAATAATCAGCATCATGGATATACCGCAACCTTGGATATTGAGTACAGACAGAACAGAATGGTCATTTGGACAAACTCATACCATTTATCATTAGTAGCGAGAGACTTAGGTAGGGATAGGGCGGTTCAGAGTTTATGACTTTTGCAGACAATGATGACACCGTAGTTTTGACTCTAAAAGTTAAAAATTTGGATGAAACCTGCGAGTATTTGAAGGAGAAAGGCGTTGAATTAGTAAATAAAATTTGCTCATTTCCCAATCAAGGTCATAAGTCTACTTATTATCGCGATCGCGATAATAATCTAATTGAATTTCAAGAAATTATTTTAGGAAATATGGGTCTTGGCTGAGTTTATTCTTACATGATAATTTGTGTATCTAATCTCAATTTATAAACCTTAAAGCACAAACAACCAGATTCAAAAAGGCTAATTAACTTTACCAAACTAAATGGCACTTATCAGATAAAAATGAAATCAGGATGAAATATCGACTGGCTTTTAGATAGATTTTTAGACTATTTCATTTGATAGATGAGTAAAACATTAATTGACTTTATGTTGAAGATAGGCAAAGGGTCGCGATGTTTCCAAACGGAAAAGTGAAATACACGACTTGAGCTATTCATTATGCTTTGAACAGGCTTAATAAAACTCTTCTTGGTAGGGTGTATTGTTATTACCAAATGCGTCCAACGTAGACATTGCTGTAGAACAGCGATATAACGCTGACTTAAAGTTTTACTCGATTATTTTAAAGACTAACTAAACATGAATGACGCTAATTTTTGGCAACTATATAGTGATGCTGTATTAACCTCCCTAAGCTTCTTTTGGAAGGCGTTATGGGCATTTGTTGTGGGCTATATTATCAGTAGTGCGATCCAGGTATTTGTTACTCGCGAACGAATGCAGAAAACTATGGGAAAAGCGGGCAAAAAAAGTATTGCGATCGGCACTTTCTTTGGTTTTCTCTCTAGTTCCTGTAGCTTTGCAGCTTTATCTACCACCAAATCTTTATTCAAAAAAGGTGCGGGATTTGTTCCTTCTCTGGCTTTTTTATTAGCTTCAACCAATCTCGTAATCGAACTTGGCTTTATTATCGCTATCTTCTTAGGCTGGCAATTTGTCGTCGGTGAATATCTCGGTGGAATTTTCTTAATCCTTTTTACCTGGCTAATTGTTAACTACACTCGTCCTAAAGAGTTAATCAGAAAAGCTAGAAGACGCTTAAACGAACAAGAAGGAGAAAACAAACAGGACAAAAACGCCCCTGACTGGAAAGACAAAATTACCAGCAAAAAGGGATGGCAACAGGTAGCCAAAAAATACTTTATGGAATGGGGTATGGTCTGGAAAGATGTAACCTTTGGCTTTACTATAGCAGGGGTTATTGCGGCATTTGTACCTCGTTCTTTTTTCCAGACTCTATTTATAGGTGCGGGTACGCAAAATCCTAGCTTTTTTGCCGTTTTAGAAAATGCAGTCGTCGGACCAATAGCAGCCTTTTTTACCTTTATTGGTTCGATGGGTAATATCCCCCTGGCTGCAATTCTATTTAACAACGGCGTTAGCTTTGCAGGGGTAATGGCTTTTATTTTTAGCGATTTGGTCGTGTTCCCCGTAATTCGCGTCAATGCTAAATATTATGGTTGGAAGGTTGCTTTATATATTGTAGGTGTATTTTTTGCAGCCTTGGTAGCAACGGCAATTTTGATGCACTATGGCTTTTCTTTGTTTGGTGTTTTACCCAAAAGTGCAGCAGGTAACAGCCCTCAGTCAACCGAACGTTTTGCGATCGACTATACCTTCTGGCTTAATTTGATATTTTTAGCAGCTACAGGAGTCCTAGCATGGTTGCGTTTTGGAAGTGGTAAAAAGCAAAAAAAACAGCACCAGCAACATCAGCATCAAGAACATCAAGAACACGAAGGTCATAGTGGACACGATCCTGGTGGAGGCAAACAAGGATTTACTGAAACGCTACTGTATTGGCTAGCTATCTTATCTTATATTTGGCTGGCTGGGGGGATTATTGCTACTTTTTTTGTTAGCAGTGGTGGTCAGTAATAATACCAAATCCTATTGAAATACATCATTTAAAAGTTGTGTGAAGGCAGATGCCAGATGGTTTTAATCCCGTTCTGAATTTCTAATTTAAAAGTAGGTTTTGACGGGAGGAAATGCTTTTGGTTAAAAAGCATATTCCACTCCCGTGTTGTAAATCGGATTTAGTATAACTGCAATGCCCCGAACTGATTGAACATTAGTTTTTTAGTAAATATAAGTTTCAATCCTACCAAAATATCCAGACAAATTTTAACTGGTATCAAGCCCTGAAAAGAAAGAGTTGCAAAAAACAGTACCTTCTCTACAACCCTTTTGGTATATTGCTTTTACTTAATGAGCGCGAGAGGACTCGAACCTCTGACCTACAGGACCGGAACCTGTTGCTCTATCCACTGAGCCACGCGCCCCAATCAAATTAACAGAAAAACTATTTTGAACAAATAGGTCTTCATGAAAAAATAATAGCACTTCAACTAATTCTAACTCTATTCTATGTCAAAGATAGACCAGTCCGTTTATGAGTCCGTATCGCCTGGCGAAATCCCAGGCGTTCATATCGGACGTGGCGGAGCAATTTCTGACAAGAAAAAGCTTTAAAAACTACCATTTAAGCAAATTAAATTGCTCCATGTCGATCGTATCACGATTGCGATAAATAGCCAGCACAATTGCCAAGCCAACCGCAGCTTCTGCTGCTGCTACCGTGATGACAAATACTGAAAATACCTGACCTTTAATGTTGCTGGGGTCTAAATAGTTAGAGAATCCCACTAAATTTAGATTAACGGCATTAAGCATTAATTCAATTGACATCAAAACTCTTACCGCATTACGGCTGGTAATCAAACCATAAATGCCTATACAAAACAAGGCTGCTGCCAGTCCCAAAAAATATTCTAACTGCATTGCTTTAATTACTAATTATGTTATCCCATGAAGATGGAACTGATTATTGATGTACGGACTAACGGCTGTTCGCATCTTCTTAATAAATGATTGAGAGTATTATTTTTGTTTGTTGCGATCGCCACTAAGGGTAGCCAATTCACGGGGACGCTCAGGTAAGGTCAAGCTAGTTGTTATACTTTCTTTTGTTACCAAAGATTCAGGAATTAAGTCACGACGAGCCAGGATAATTGCCCCCACCATAGCCATCAACAACAAGACTGAAGCAAGCTCAAAAGGCAACAAATAATCACTAAAGAAATGCTCACCTAAAGCTACAACCGTATCCGTTACGGGTGGAGAAGTAGTATCTAATGACCAAGGAGTTACCAAAACCATTGTTCCCAAAAGCGCAAACAAGCCAAAGCAAACTACGGCTGTGGCTATTTTACGAATTAAACGACCAGGAAGTTCGGCATAGTCTTCTTGTTTATTTACTAGCATGATAGCGAACAAGATTAAAACGTTTACCGCGCCTACATAAACCAAAATTTGAGCAGCAGCTACAAAATCGGCATTTAGCAGGATATATAAACCAGCAATGCTAATAAACACCCCAGCCAGCAAAAAAGCAGAATGAACAATTTTGGGCAAAAGAACAACTCCTAAAGCTGTCCCGATCATCATTACTGCCAAGATGCCAAAAGAAACTATCTGCACTCCTTCAGCTAAATTCACTTTTTTCTCCTCTTTTTTAAGTTAAATGATTGTGTTGAATAACCTTGGTTAAGGTAGCTATCAGCTATTAGCTATCAGTTTTTGCTTCTTCTTTAGGTTTGGCTGCTTTAATTTCTGCCAAAATCTCATCTGGGCGTTTGCCAGCCCGTTGCGCTCCTTTAGGTAAACCATGAGGGTCAACTTCGCCTTTTGGTAGGTAAGCGAACTCTTTAAGAGGAGTTACCATCGGATCTTGAGTGACTTTATAGGGCAATCGTCCTAAAGCAACATTATCATAGTTAAGCTCGTGGCGATCGTAGGATGCTAGTTCATACTCTTCGGTCATAGAAAGACAGTTAGTAGGGCAGTATTCGACGCAGTTACCGCAGAAAATACATACCCCAAAGTCAATGCTGTAGTGATCGAGCTTTTTCTTCTTGGCTTTTTTATCAAACTCCCAATCAACTACAGGAAGGTTGATCGGACAGACACGAACGCAAACCTCACAGGCAATACATTTATCAAATTCAAAGTGAATTCTACCGCGATAGCGTTCGGAAGGGACTAATTTTTCGTAAGGGTACTGAACTGTAACGGGACGACGCTGCATATGGTCGAAAGTAACAGAAAGACCTTGACCAATATACTTTGCTGCTTGCCAACTTTCATTGGCGTAATCCTGTACTTGCTTGAGAACTTTAAACATAATTTTTAGCTGGCTTTACTCCATTATTTTTAGTTTAACTAACCACCGAATGCTACGGGAAAAGACAATTTTAAAGCAGCAGTAATCAAGAGATTAGCAAGAGAAACTGGTAATAAAAATTTCCAACCTAGGTCTAATAATTGGTCAATACGCACACGAGGTACAGTCCAGCGCAACAAGATGGCGATAAATACTAGGAAGTATGCTTTAACTAAGGTCATGATAATACCCAAAGAAGCAGTCAATACCTGTAGCCAGGGAGTAGTGTCTGCAACCCCAATCCAATCTGCTAGATGATCCAAAGGAATAAAAAATTCCCACCCACCTAAATAGAGAACAGCAAAAACCAAGGCGGATAAGACCAAGTTAACGTAAGAGCCTAGATAAAAGAGAGCAAACTTCATGCCTGAATATTCGGTTTGATATCCAGCAACCAATTCTTCTTCTGCTTCGGGTAAATCGAAAGGTAGACGTTCACACTCAGCTAAGGCTGCAATCCAAAAGATAATAAAACCTACGGGTTGTCTCCAGATATTCCAGCCTAAAATACCATAGCCTGCCTGCTGATTTACAATATCTATTGTACTAAGACTATTAGACATCATAACGATCGCTAGTACGGATAAAGCTAAAGGAATTTCATAGCTAATTGACTGTGCTGCTGCTCTCAAGCCCCCTAATAGTGAATACTTGTTGTTGGAAGCATAACCAGCCATCAATAAGCCAATCGGGGCAATACTAGATAAAGAAATCCAGATAAAAATACCCACATTTAGATCTGTAACCACTAGGTTTTGTCCAAAAGGAACAATAAGATAGGACAAAAACACGGGAATAACTACTAATATTGGTCCTATGGTAAATAACCAAGGGTCGGCTTTAGCAGGAATAACATCTTCTTTAAAAACTAATTTAATTCCGTCGGCGACTGGTTGTAATACTCCTAAAGGTCCTGCATATTCAGGTCCTATTCTTTGCTGGGCAGCAGCAGAGATTTTTCGTTCAAGCCAGACAACTACCAAAACTCCCACTGTTGCGCCGATTATCATTAAGATCATAGGCAAAGGTAGCCAAACAGCTTTAGCTAAACCAGCCGAAAGACCAAAATCTTGTAGAGTTTGAACAAAACTTCCTTGTAAATCGATTCCTGAGTTCATGTTTGTATATGATATTTAGATTAAGCTAATCTCAAACTACACTTAGAGCTTATACAATTTTTAACGTTATCATTGATAGTATACCGTTGTCCGCTGGTCTACACCTTTTGAATTAGTTATAAAAACATAAAAGCAGCTAATGATCACCTCATCTAAACAAAAAGCTTGGTCAAAAGCGATCGCCACACCCGCTACGGAATTTGATTCTACTTCTCTATCAATCATTGAAGGAGAAATTCCTACCGACCTAAAAGGTACTTTATACCGTAACGGTCCTGCTAGGCTATCTAGAAGCGAACAAAAAGTTGGGCATTGGTTTGACGGCGATGGAGCTATTCTCAAGGTCGATTTTACTGATTCTGGAGTAACAGGGATGTATCGTTATGTACAAACCGCAGGATATGTGGACGAGCAAAAAGAAAATGCCTTTATTTATCCTAACTATGGCATGACGGCAGCAGGTGCATTTTGGAATAATTGGTTTAAGCCACTTAAAAATGCTGCCAATACATCAGTTTTGGCATTATCAGACCGTTTATTGGCTCTTTGGGAAGGTGGTAAGCCTCATGCTTTAGATTTAGATACTTTGGCTACTATTGGCACAGATACTCTATCTGGCTTAGGAGAAAAGCAGCCCTTTTCGGCACACCCAAAAGTTGACCCCGTGACAGGCAAAATATTTAATCACGGAGTTCGTGGAGGAGCAAACAGCACTCTCAATCTTTATCGTTGCGACTCTACGGGTAAACTTGAGCAGCAAACTTCTCACACTCTGTCTGGACTGCCTTTGATCCATGATTTTTGTTTGGCAGGTGAGTATTTAGTCTTTTTGGTTTCTCCTGTAAGAGTCAATCTTGTCCTTGTTGCCCTAGGACAAAAAAGCTATAGTGATTCCCTTGAATGGAAGCCCGAATTAGGTACAGAGATTTTAATTTTTGCCAAAGACGATTTATCTTTAGTCAGTCAGGGTAAAACCGATCCCTGGTTTCAGTGGCACTTTGCCAACGGCTATGTCAACAATGAAGGAAATATTGTCACTGAATTTACTCGCTTTGAAAACTTTGACACTAATCAGTATTTAAAAGAAGTAGCATCTGGCTACACCGAAACTCCCTCTAAAGGAACTTTATGGTCACTGACTATCGATCCTCAAACTGCCGAGGTGATTAGCAACAAGCAAATATCCAATGCTGCGGGAGAATTTCCCCTAGTTGCACCATCAAAGATAGGACAAGATTGGCGTTATACCTATTTAAACGTCCATCGTTACGGCGTAAAATCTGGTCAAGAATTATTTCAGGCGATCGCCTGTTTTGATCGTCAAACTAGTAATATGGCGATCGCCGATATGGGCGATAATTGTTATCCTTCTGAACCAATTTTGGTTTCGCGTCAAGATGATTCAGAACATGGTTGGTTAATAACCATTGTATTTGACGGCAATATAAATCAAAGTGAAGTCAGAATTTATCAAAGCGATCGCCTTTTTGAACCGCCTGTGTGTCGTCTTGCTTTGCCATCTGTAATTCCCCATAGTTTTCATGGTACTTGGAAGAGTGATTAATTGGCAAAGATAGTGATCTGGATATAAGACATGAAACTTTCTCAAATCAGGTCGTTTGTGGCAGTAGCTAAATGTGGCAAATTTAGTCAGGCAGCGATGGAGTTAGATTTAACTCAGCCTACGGTGAGTCATGCGATCGCAACTTTGGAAAATGATTTGGGGGTACAGTTACTGTTTAGAAGCCAAAAAGGTGTCAATCTTACCCCTGTTGGTGAAAGCGTTTTAGCTCATTGCGATCGCATTTTAAAATCAGTTGAAGATATTAAGCAAGAAGCCAATCGCTATAAAAGCCTTGAGGGAGGTACGGTTAGAATTTCGGCTTTTCGTGGTGCAGCATCTCAATTATTGCCCAAAATAAAAGCCCGCTTTAAAATTAAATATCCTCAGATCGAGATTAAAATCACGGAAGAAAAAGACTGTCCCCAAGTAGAACAAATGGTATGGTCAGGCAAAGCCGACCTCGGTTTTACTATTTTACCCACCGCTAAAGAACTCGAAGTTAGAGAAGTATTGCGAGATGATTATATTGTCTTGCTACCATCTAATAAATTTTCCCTGGTTAAGATGAGTAAAATTAGCTGGACAGAGTTATTAGCTTTGCCGATTATTTCTTATCCGAATCAAAATACCTGTTTTAGACAAATTAAAAGCTACTTTGAAGCTGAAAATTACCAGTTTCTACCATCAGAACAAGTTCGAGAAAGTGACACAATCATCAATTTAGTAGCAGCAGGTTCGGGTGCAGCCATTTTACCTCAGCTATCTGTATTTCATATTCCCCAGGGTGTAACTGTATGCCAGCTTCCTAAACCCTTACAGCGCATTGTGGTTATGGCTACTCCTAAAGACGCAGATTTATCCCATGCAGTCTGGGCATTTATTGATTTTCTCAAGCAAACTGATCTAGCAGCAATTTTTTAAGCACTAAGCCAATTTAACAGTTATCTATTAGTTTGTAGTTAGTAGTGAAAAACTACTTACTACAAACTATCTAAAAGTTAAGTAACCTACCTGAATTGGATTTAATATAGATACAATCACTTTTATTTAAAAATAGACTGATATAAAAATGGATACTAAAGCTTTTAAACGTTCTTTGCAACAGTCCCAAAACTATCATCGTCGAGGATTTGGACACGATGAAGAAGTAGCTGGAACAATGAATACGGAGTATCAAAGTGATTTAATTCAAACCATTCGCGATCGCAACTATCGTCTACAAAAAGGAGATGTTACTATTCTTCTAGCCGAATCTTTTGGCTTTTGTTGGGGAGTAGAAAGAGCCGTGGCTATGGCTTACGAAACTCGCCAGCATTTCCCCAGCGAAAAAATTTGGATTACCAACGAGATTATTCACAATCCTTCAGTTAATCAACGTCTGAGAGAAATGAACGTTGACTTTATTGAATTAGTTGATGGTGAAAAAGATTTTAGCGTTGTTGGTCAAACAGACGTGGTTATTCTACCTGCTTTTGGTGCAAGTGTTTCGGAGATGCAGCTACTGAATGATAAAAGCTGCACTATTGTTGATACTACCTGTCCTTGGGTATCAAAAGTTTGGAATTCGGTAGAAAAGCATAAAAAACGGGACTACACTTCAATTATTCATGGCAAATATGCTCATGAGGAAACTGTGGCGACAAGTTCGTTTGCCGATCGCTATCTAGTTGTCTTAAATTTAGCAGAGGCTGAATATGTGACTAACTATATTCTTCATGGCGGCGATCGCCATGAATTTTTAACTAAGTTTAAAAACGCTTATTCTGATGGTTTCGATCCTAACCGAGATTTGGTTAGAGTTGGTATCGCTAATCAAACTACGATGCTCAAAAGTGAAACAGAGCAAATTGGTAGGCTTTTAGAGCAAACAATGCTGAAAAAGTATGGTCCAACTGAGTTAACGCAGCATTTTATGAGCTTTAATACTATCTGCGATGCGACTCAAGAAAGGCAAGATGCCATGTTTGATTTGGTTGAAGAAAACTTGTCTTTAATGATTGTGATTGGGGGGTTTAATTCTTCTAATACTACTCATCTACAAGAAATTGCTGTTGAGCATAATATACCCTCTTATCATATTGACTGCGTTGAGCGTATTCTAAGTCGCGATCGCTTAGAACATAAGCCTTTAGAGCGAGAAATTACCGTAGCCGAAAACTGGCTACCAGAAGGGGAAATTACCGTAGGAATAACTTCAGGTGCTTCTACCCCTGATAAAGTTGTGGCTGACGTAATTGAAAAAATCTTTGAATTAAAAGCTGTGGCGATCGCCAAAACGGAGTTTTATTTATAGCACCAAGCTAAAAGAAATCAATAACTAGACTCGAAAACTAGCATTTTTTCTGCTTTCTAGCACTTGCTGATACTGGAAAAGCATTTCTCGACGTTTTTCCAGGTTTCTCCTTTGTCCTACAAGAGTTTCATCCAGCATACGTTTTCGTTCTTGCTCCTGATTTAATTGATTTTCTGAATAGAAAAGTTCATTTTCATGAGAGACATTAGCTTGTCGTTGCAATTTTTTGACTTTCTGACGCTGCAATAAAAGTTCTTCTTCTTGTTCTTTGACCACTCTACTTAAATCTGCTAGATCTTGCTGTAAATGAAATACCATTGACTCTAGCTTATCCAATGGTGCTAATAGCAGCTGATCTGCGTCAAGGTTGGCACCTAATCTATCTTTTTTGGACTCTATTGCCATAGAAGAAATAGTATCCCAAAGCTCTTCATTTTCTATCGGGCTAATGCTTGAAAGTTTGTTATGGGACAGTATAGCTGGCGGCTCTTCAAAAGCATTGTAGTAGTAAAAGCGTGAATCAAATTGAGGCTCAACTCCATTAAAGACAATTCCTAACATATTGAGTCCTGATTGCTCTAAAATTTCTTTGGTGAATTTTGCCTGCGATCGCTCTACTAAACCAGGTCTAACTACTAACAACACTCCGTCAGCCATACGACCCATGATTGGAGCATCGGCAGTTAAATCTAAAGAAGGAGTATCAAAAATTACAAAGTCATAGCTTTCTGACCAGTAATCGATCAACATTCTCATTCTTTGAGAATCTAGTAAAGTTGCAGGAGAGGGATTTAAACTTCCTGAAGTAAGCAAGTCTAAATTTGGCATTACTTCATTAATAGTCATTTTGGGATCTAAGTGATCGGTAATTACATTACTTAAGCCATTGTCGCTATAAGTATTCCAAATACGATCTTGAATAGGATTATGTAAATTAGCATCAACCAATAAAACTCTATTGCCTACTTGAGCCATTGCTGCTGCTAAGTTGGCAGCTATTGTTGATTTGCCTTCCTGCACGCTAGAACTTGTAATGACAATAGTTTTTACCTTTCTATCAGTCTTTAGAGACTTAATATTAGACTGCAACATCCGATAGGACTCACTGAGTGCTAAAGAAGGATAGTCTCGGACTATTAATTTAGGAATGGAGGGATCTCGATCTTCTAATTCTGGTAAAGTCAATAGTTTGATTCTGTCTGTGCCTGGAATTATCCCTAAAGAGGTATAACCATATAGTTGTTTGGCTTCGTCAATGGTTTTAATTGATTTATCACTAATTTCTAAAAGATAAATAACTCCAGCTGCGGATAATAAGGCTAGAGAGCCAGCAGCTAAAAAGCCTACTGCACGAGAAGAGACTGGCTGATCGGGAACAACGGCATTAGAAATCACCCTAACGTTTCCAGGATCTTGAACTTCAGCAATTTTTATAGTTTGTAGCTGTTTCCACAAAACATCGTAGGTTGACTGATACGAAGTTTGCTGTCTTTCAAGCTGACTTAACTTTTGCTCTAGCTCTGGTACTTTCTGGATTCTCGCACGGCGATCGCCCTCAACCTGGCTTAAGCTGTCAATTTGCTTTTGCAGACCAGATTTTCGAGCTTCGAGCTGAATTAGCTCGGTGGTAAGTTCTTCTTGAATTACACCTGTCTTATTCTTTTCTACCAGATCTCTTGCTGTCTCTCCGCCAACAGAAGCGGTTTGTCGATTGAGTAATTTTGACAGTGAATCTACCTGCTGTTGTAGTTCAACTACATTCGGACTATTATCTGTAAAACGCGCTCTGGCGATCGCCAGAGCGGATTCTGCATTTTGCAGTTTAGATATCGTCTCTTTAATTGCTGGAGATTGGCTAATTGTAGTTAGAGCCACCGCCTGTTCTGCGGTCAAACCCAGCTTTTTTTTAATATAGTCAGCTTGAGATTCAGCATTAGCCATTTCTCCACGAGTTTGGGCTATTTCTGCCTGTAGCTGCTGCATTCCCTGAATTAAGGAGCTAGTATTTTCATCAGGAGAGACAAATCCATTTGATTCTTTTAATTCCCGTATTTTTGTTTCAGTTTTGCGTAGAGAATCTTCTGCCTTCGGTAGTTGTTCTTGCAAAAACTCTCTAGCTGAAACTGCTTCAGCTTTATTAACTATTAAATTATTACCTAAATAATTTTTGACCAAAGTGTTAACCACTAAGGCAGCTTGCTCTGGATTCTGACTAGCATAGGAAATCTTGAGAATATCTGTAGCAGTTATCGAGGAAACTTTTAATTTTTCTAGAAAATCTTCAACTTTGAGCTTTTTGCCATCAGCATCTTTCAACTGAAGCTTAGGATCGTTAATAGTTTTGCTAATCAAGGGAACCGAACGTAAAACCTCTGCTTCTGTGTCAATAGGATTTCCTTTCTCTGCAATTGGTGAGAAGCCCTCTAAAGCTTTACTAACCTCTGTCAAAGAAGAGCTAACGGTGTTACCTTTAAATTTAAGCCTTGCTTCAGCCTCATAAAAGTTTTTCTTTAGAGTAGTCGCAACAATACCCAAAGTTAATATGATTAAAAAAACAATTGACCCAGGCAGCCAACGCCTTTTTATCATCTGCCAATACTGTTGATTATCTAAAGACGTTTGTGGGGGGTTCATGCTTAATATTTAATAGTTATATCTAAATAGTGATATTTAAAATATTTAAAGAAAAATACATACGTAAAACTACTCAAATTATAATAGCGGAATAATAAGCAAGATTTCATCAAGAGGCAAACATACTTTTAACTTCAGTAATTACTCGTTCAAGGTCTGACTCAGTTAGGTTAGAGCCAGAAGGTAAGCACAAACCTTGTTGAAATAGTTCTTCGGCTACTCCATTATTAATACATTCACAATCTGCAAATATCGGCTGGAGGTGCATTGGCTTCCAAACTGGTCTAGTTTCTATCTGTTTGTCTAGCAATTGTAGACGTATTTGTTCTCGATCCGTGCCTGAAATTTCAGGATCAATTGTTAAACAACTAAGCCAGCGTATACTTGTACCAAAATTTGCTTCGGGCATAAATTTAATTCCTGGCAAATCTGCTAAATTCTGTTGATAAACTGCAAAATTTCGTCTACGAGCAGCAACTCTATCTTTTAATACTGCTAATTGTCCTCTACCAATACCTGCCGAAATGTTGCTTAATCGATAATTAAAACCGATCTCGGTATGTTCATAGTGAGGTTGAGGATCTCTTGCCTGGGTTGCTAAAAATTTGGCTTTTTGAATTAAGTCTGCATCGTCAGAAACTAACATCCCACCTCCAGAAGTGGTAATAATTTTATTACCATTGAAAGAGAAAATTCCCGCTTTACCCCAAGTGCCAGGAGAGGTATTTTTATAAGTTGCTCCCAAGGCTTCTGCTGCATCTTCAACTAAGGGAATATCATAGCGATCGCATATTGCCAAGATTGGCTCAATGTCGGCACTCTGACCATAAAGATGCACTACCACTACTGCCTTGGGCAATTTTCCCAGTTTGTCTCTTTTGGCTAAGGCGGTTTCTAGCAAATTAGGATCCATATTCCAAGAAAGGCGATCGCTGTCAATGAATACTGGTTTAGCTCCTAAATAGATAATTGGACTGGCACTAGCCACAAAAGTGAACGTCGAACAAAATACCTCGTCACCAGCTTCAACTCCGACTAACTTGAGGGCTAAATGCAAAGCTGCTGTTCCAGAAGATAAGGCAGCAGCAGACTGTGAGCCAACTGCTTGGGAAAATTCTTGTTCAAAAGCATCTATATTTGAACCGACGGGTGCTACCCAATTAGTATCAAAAGCTTCCTGGACAAACTTTAGCTCAAGTTCACCAATATGAGGCGTAGATAATAGGATTGGCTGTTTCACTGAGATTTTTGGTAGTTGTTTTTTAGATCGGGGCTATTGAGCTACGGCATCTTGATATATTGCCAAGGTCTTATCATACATATGTTTAAACGTTAGTTGAGACTCATATCTTTGACGGGCTAATTTTCCCATACGAGTTCTTATCTGGCTATTATCGATTAAATAGGATAACTTCTGACGCAGAATGTCAGGGTCGTTGTCAGAAATCAAATAGCCTGTTTCATTTTCAATGACAATTTCTTTGACACCAACTACATCGGAGGCTATGACGGGTAAACCAGCGCGCATTGCCTCAATGATCGTACAGGGCAACCCTTCCCAATTAGAAATTAAGGTCAAAATTTGTACTCGTGCCAAAATTTCGGCTATATCTTTACGAAAGCCTAAAAACTTGACCCGATCTTGCATTTTTAACTGCTCTACTTGTTGGCGAGCTTTAGCTAAATTAACACCGTCACCCACTAAAATTAGCTCTACATTAAGACCATGACAAGCTTTAATTAAGATTAATTGGTCTTTTTGTCGATCAAAACGAGCAACCATGGCTATTTTAACCACCAGGGATGACGAATCTAATTCGTCGTCGTCGTCTCTGGCAATGTTAACTGAACCAACTTGACCAGGGTTAGACCTCAACTTGGAAACAATATCTTTCATGCCGTTATGAACGGTTAACAACTTTTGGGGATTAAGCCCCGCTTCTAAGCCAATTTGACGATCAAACTCAGAAACGCAAATCACTTTAGTCGCTAAAGGAACAATTAATTTTTCTACCCATCGGTAAATAGTACGATTAGGCTCACCAATGCCAGGAGTAAATGACCAACCATGAGCCGTAAAAATACAAGGAACTTTGCTCATTTTTCCTGCTATACGACCTAAGATACCAGCTTTGCTTGAATGGGCAGCGATTAAGTCTGGCTTAAACAAATCAATTATGTACAGAATGTAACGTAAACTTTTGCCATCTCTAAACGGATTAATTTTCCGCTGTAAGAATTTATAGGCAATTGACTCGATTCTAGCTTCTCTAAGATCTTTGTTATATGCCCCTTTTTTTCCTGTAAGAACTAAAACTTTGTGTTGGTCTTGTTGTAAAGCAACGGCTAAACCTTTTACATGAACTTGCACTCCTCTAATAACATCAGCCCTGGTGATTACAAACAAAATATTCATTTCTTAGAGGTAATAAAAGCTAAGTTTGATTAAATAATTATAGTCACAATAAGTAATACATACCAACACAATTGTCTGTTTTTTTAGTATAGAGTTGTTGAGGAAATTGGAATTTTCGATTTGGAGCTTAATTAAAACACTTTTATTAAAATGTTAAAAAATGATCGATTTTAGGGAACTATAAAGGCAAATATACTTTGTAACTGACGGTTGTTTATGCCTTCTACAATTTCCCCTAATGATTCTCTTTCAGTGGTACAAACCTGGAATTTGGGCAAGGTTTATCGTACTGGCTTTTGGATGAATCAAAAAATAGAATCGCTAAAAAATTGTTCTTTGAGTATTCATCAAGGAGAAACGTTTGGTTTACTTGGTCCTAATGGGGCAGGAAAAACAACGCTGCTCAAAACTTTATTAGGAATTACCCGTCCAACTACAGGCAGGGCAGTGATTTTAGGAAAACCAATTGGCGATCGCACTGTTAAGCAAAAGATTGGTTACTTACCCGAAAACGCCTTTCTTTACGATTTTCTCACCGCCTGGGAGTTTTTAGAATTTATTGCTGGGTTATTCCAAATTCCACGAAAAATTCAGCGTCAACGTATTGCTGAATTACTAGATTTAGTCGGTTTAGCTAAGTCTACAGCCCGTAAAAAGAAACTAAAGCAGTATTCTAAAGGTATGCTGCAAAGAGTAGGCATGGCACAGGCTTTGATTAACGATCCTGAAATTGTGTTTTTGGATGAGCCGATGTCAGGATTAGATCCTATGGGACGCTATCGAATGCGGGAAATTGTTTTGTCTCTTAAACAACAGGGTAAAACTATCTTTTTTAATTCCCATGTCCTGTCTGATATTGAGCAAATTTGCGATCGCATTGCCTTCCTTGCTCTGGGAGAGTTAATTTGCCAGGGATCTCTTGATGAACTATTAGGTACTAGTAATGCCTATCAGGCAATTGTAACTGGGGGAAGTTCGGAAACTTTAGCTCCCTGGATGACTAATTTGACCCATGAAAATAATCGTTGGCATGGTCAATTAAAAGTTGAGCCAAATCAATTTGTATCCAATCTGGATAATTTGGAAGCTCAGTTAGTTAGTATTCATCAAGCAAGGCCTTCTCTAGAAGAATTTTTTATGCAGCAGCTAAGGTCTAGAGGAATTGAAATAAGCCGTTAGTGATTAATCATTTATGACAAGTTAAGGTGTTAGGCTGTTTGCCGATTTGTTTTTAGCTATCAGCTTTTAGCTATCAGCTTTTAGATTTTAGCTACGAACATTACTCTTTTCTCTTTTGTGTATCGTTACCTAAATTAGAGCAACGCCCTTACATTTTATGGCTGACGATCAAGTTCTAGAAGATGATGAGCAAGATCTTCGGCTATGGCTACTGCTTCTTCTACTGTATTCCCTTCTGCAACTAATCCTTGTATATCATTACTAGTAGCGACAAAATATTCTTGTCCCTGTTCTTCAAATCTTTCAATTTTAAGTTTAATGATCGTTTTCATTATTCGTGCAAGGGACCTATTAAAAAGCCCAATCTAGTTAATTATCTTGGGCTTTTTTGCTGGATGTTTGTCATTTGAGATTAACTAAACAGGTTGTAATGTATGTGGCTTATCTGATTTAACCTCTGAAGATTTAGGTGATTGGGTTTGATATTTAATTAAATCTGCCAAATCTTGCAATTGATTAATCGCTTCGGCTCCTTCTAACTTCATCAGTTCGCGATCATCTCTCATTTCAGTCCAGGTAATTCCGTAATCTGAAACCAAAAAACGAATTAGATGTTCATCTTTTAAACTGACCATAAAAGAGGCACTATTCATTTCACCACCACAGGTATAGCAGGATGCTAAGTAACCTTGATTCTCAAAAGCGATCGCCAGGGCTTGAAGAGTCATTACCAGATCCTGTACAAATCGACGATGCTGTTGTGCGAGTCTTGTAAACACTTTGTTCCTCCGAACACCTCAAGTTCTATTGTAAACGTTTTGGTATTTTTTTATATTTTCCTTATAGTTATTATCATCCTGTTTATGGGGTGATTAATTTTTATTAGTCTAACTGAGTTTCCGAAAAAGTTTATGTGTCATTTAATTCAATTTGTGCAGATTTTAGAATAAAATCACATAGAGAAACAATAGTTTCGTCCTCCAAAAGAGCTTCCAGCTTGAATTTTGCCGATTCTGGTATTCCTGCCACAGAAATAGAAAATTCAAACCCGCTGCTATTAGCTGTAGGAATATCTGGATACCTTTGCATCACTGTCGGACGAGAATGCTTAACGGGAGTTTCTAATAAAATATCCGTCTGATAAATGACTCTAAGAGTTTTGGCAATCGATTTTTTGCCCAAAACCCAACCTTTGACTAATATTGCCCCAGCGATGGACAGAGATTGAGGCTGGGGGGTAATAATTCCAAATCCCCAGAGGGTATCAAAATTTTGTTTGGGAAGAGTTTTTTGTATTTCAACAATTTGAATCGGTGTTTTCAATAGCTCTAGCCAATTTTGGGACTTAGCTAAGGCTTGCTGTGTATGTTCCAATTGAGACTGAGTGAGGTTAAACTGTTTCTGTTGTTCAAATAACGCTTTTTTATAGAGTTTTGCTTCGCCATCAACTTTTTGTAATCTTAGCTGAGTTTCTCCTAACTCAATTTGAAAACCTTGGTTGATCTGAAGTTGAGCTTGAGTTTGCCTTAATTGTTTTTGAGTTTGCTGAAGCTTTGCACTGAGGCTTTTTAGCTCAGACTCTAAGTATTGCAGCTTTGATTGCTCTTGTTGAGCTTGCTGGGCTTGCTGGGCTTGTTGTTTATATCGCTCTAAATCCCCTTTAGATAGCCAATTAGCAAGTTTTAGAAGCTTCAAATCTTTACTCCTCAAGCAATAATAATAAGTCAGTTAGATTTTACTCTAAGATGTTAGATTATTCTGGAGATTGGCGAGTGTCCTTAAATTAAACCCTTGAGCATACACAAAATTGACTGGTACGAAATCTAAGGCACATTCTTTACAGCGCATTTTATAGTAAGCATATTGTCCCAAACTACTAGCGTATGAGCGATCGCAATCTTCCATCAATTCTGCGTTTGGAACAGGTTAGCCTTCAAGCTTCTTTGGGATCTAGTTATTTATTACAGGACATCTCTTTTGATATTTCCTCAGGTGCAAAGGTAGCTGTGGTTGGGGCATCTGGTGCAGGCAAAACATCTTTATTAAGACTGCTTAATCGTTTGATTTCACCAAGCCAGGGAGAAATTTATCTTAATGATTTACCAGTCAAACAATTAGGAATAATTCAACTGCGTCGTTTAATCGTCTTGGTTTCTCAAGAACCTAAGTTGTTAGGAATGAAAGTAGCAGATGCCCTAAGCTATCCCTTACGGCTACAGGAATTACCAGAGTCAGAAATTCGCCGAAGACTAGATACCTGGACAAATTTACTGCGTATACCGACTCAATGGCTAGATAGAAACGAGTTACAGCTTTCTTTAGGACAAAGACAATTAGTTGCGATCGCTCGCGCTCTGGTAATGCAGCCCCAGGTATTACTCTTGGACGAACCGACATCAGCTTTAGACATAGGTACGGCAAATCATCTTTTAAGTGTTTTAGCAGAGTTGAACCAAAGTCAAAACCTAACCATAATTATAGTTAATCATCAGTTAGGCTTAATTAAAAATTTTTGCGATCGCCTTCTTTACTTAAATGCAGGCAAGCTAGAGTTAGATATTTCAAGCACCGCAAGCAATTGGCAAAAGATCGAGCAAAAACTAATTCAGCTAAAGACTGAGCAAGAACAAGAATGGAACTAATTAATACCGCTGCGTGGAGGTAATTTCAGCCTCAATCTCGATAAAGATGAACACAACCTAATTTGTTTTTAAATAGGTAGCTCAATTGATAGATTCGCTGAAGCCATGAGGCTAAGCGACTTATAGAGCGAAGCGGGTGACGCGATTCGAACGCGCGACATTCACCTTGGCAAGGTGACACTCTACCACTGAGTTACACCCGCATTTCATCTAATTTCCCTGGGGAACTGATAAGATACACAGCGAAATGGCTGTGCTATGTTCTTGCCACCCATTAGTATGCCAGAAGATGAAAAGTTTATCAAGTAAATATTCAAATCACTGACATATTTCTTTATAGATTCTTTGATTTGACCAATGACTTATTGCTGCGATCGCTAATGGTATCGCAGTACGTTAATCAGTTAGGACAGAAAATTTAATTGCTCGTAAGTAAAAAGTAATAAGTAGCCAAGGTGTACCCACCGCAGGGAGTGTCCTAACATAGCCTTGTATTGCTATAAATACAGTTTTTCTGACTTGATTCAACTATTTTGCCAAAAGCGACTCCATCTTTTGTGATAACTTTTCGCTTTAGTTGCCCGAGTGATAACAAAAAGCTTTCATTTGATCAAATGGAGATGTTGAGGCAGTACTATTTGACATTAGTAAATTATTCCACCGTCGCAAACCATTCTCTAATTCCTTGAGCAAGGGCTCTAGCTAATTTTTGCTGTTCTTTACTGTTTGTAATCCATTCAAATTCTTCAGGGTTAATCATAAAACCCAACTCTAACAAAATTGAGGGTGCAGTATAAGGACGAGTCAGAGCGAGGTTATTCCAAAAAGTGCCATAGTTAGAACGATTTAAATTGGTGACTAAATAATTTTGTAAAAACATTGCAGGAGCATGAGCTTGGGTATTGTACCAATAGCTACTTATTCCTTTTGTTTTCTCGGCATCTCCACCATCTGGCAAAGCGTTGTAGTGAATCGATAAGGCTAAATCGGGTTTTATTTTATCAATCATCGCTACTCTTTCTTCTAGAGAAACGTCAATATTTTTATCCCTAGTCACATAAACCATGGCACCTAGTTTGGTTAGCTCTTCTTCTACTAATTTGGACATTAATAAGGTAATGTCTTTTTCAGGATAGCCTGTAGGACCTTTTGAACCAGATTCTTTACCTCCGTGTCCAGGATCTAAAAGTATTTTAATATTGTCTAATCTTTCTGAATTGGTTTTGATAGCTTTATTAATCTGACCATCTTCAGGCAACATTAAGCCAGCAATCGGAGAATGACGTATCGAGAATATCAAGCTTGACCCTTCATAACGCAAGTCATAACCCCACTGCTGCTGCGTGTGAAGTTCAAAAGTATAATCAAGCTGAGTTGGGGATACTTGTTGCCAGTCAAGACGTTTAATTATAGGGTCAGCATCTAGACGAATAGTATCAGTTTGGGCAGTAGTGTTGTGCAAGATAAGAGTAATACTATCTTCTTTTTGTTTAACCTCTACTGGCACAGGCACTTGCAAAGGAAAAACAATTTCAGTTGCCGAATCTACTTGTCTAGAAGTAATGCCTCGAATCAAAGATAGAGGCGGTATGTTACCCAACACGGGCTTTGTTTCCGACTCTTCAATCCAGCCACCATAATCTAACCGAAACCATTCTCCTTCTTTGCCTGTTACTCTGGCTCGTGTTCCTTTAGGTAAAGGAGTTAAACGAGAATAATCACTGCTTGCCCCTGTCCTAGCAACTCCCTCATCAGCAATAACTTCCACTACTTTAATGTCTTGGGGAGAAAAAATTGTAATTTCTCCTCCACCTTGGCGAGTTACCTGCTTATTATCTTGTTCTAATTCAAAAATGGGCTTACCATAATTGAACGGATAATTCAACGTAGTGCATCCTGCATATTTGCCAATATTTAGATTTTGTTCAGGTTCATTTGCTTCTGTTAACACCGCAGAATTTGGTGGCAACTCAACAGAATTTACTTGAGGTAAAAGCATAATCTTACTCTTACCTAGCTGTACCGATACATTGGCATTTGGGGTCGCAACTGCACTAAAACAGATTGGTTCATCTACCAAACGAGCAATATTCACTCCTGGTACTAAAGAATCATTGGCAAAAGCTAATCCTGGGGGGATTTCTGGTTGGCTATTAATACGAGTAACTTTAACTTCTATTTCGCGATCGCGATCGCGAATTTTAAAAATATTTTCTCCCATTTTCAAAGGAAGAGTAGGAGCAAAATGTCCTGCATCACTACGATTTTTGATTAGTTTATCGTTGATGAAAACTCGATCCTGCCGAGGTGCTGTACCAATAAAAAACATTTTCTCGGCGACAGTTTGATGTTCTGGTGGTGGATAAACAATGAATAAAGACGATGGCGATTTCACCTGGGCAGATAAAGGGGTAGCTAATATACCACCTGCCAGCAAAACAATAGCCATAGCTGCCAGACCAAGAAATTGTTTCATTTGTTTACCTAGCTATTAGATTACTTCCATCCTGAGCGATCCATAATCTTAACAGCAGTAGAATTATTTTTGCCGTATGCAGCCACATTAGTAGTATTGTCCTTAAAGTCCCCAAAGCTTTTTATTACTTCCTTGAGCGGTGTTCCTTCTACCACAGGATACTCATTATTTTTTACCGCAAAAAATTCTTGAGCTTCAGGGCTGGCAAGATATTCTAGAAAAGCGATCGCATTTTCCTTGTTTGGAGCATTTTTTAATAATCCCGCACCACTAATATTGACATGGGTTCCTCGATCCTTTTGATTAGGAAATATCACGCCAATTTTCTCAAATATTTCTGGCTTATCTTCGTATCTAGCTAAATAATAAGTATTGGCAAGAGTAATATCTCCAAGTCCCGCAGCTACCGCCTCAATATTTCCTGTGTCAGTACTTTGGGGAGGACGAGCAAAATTAGCTACTAATCCCTCGATCCATTCTGATGTTGCTTTTTCCCCTTTTTCTTCAATCATGCCTGCGACTAAAGACTGGTTATAAACATTACTAGAAGAACGCATCAAAATTTTCCCCTTCCATTTAGGATCGGCTAAATCTTCATAAGTAGCTAAATCTGTAGGTTTTACTTTATCTTTGTTATACATAATTACCCGCGCCCGTTTACTAAAAGCAAACCAAAGATTATTGGGATCGCGTAAATTAGCAGGAATTTTTTGATTCAAAACATCTGAATTTACTGGGGCAAAGACACCAGCCTGTTCAGCACGCCACAACCTACCTCCATCAACGGTCATTAAAATGTCTGCGGGACTATTTGCACCTTCGCTTTTGATTCTTTCAATCAGTTCATCATCTTTACCTTCAATTAAGTTGACTTTGATACCCGTCTTCTTGGTAAAACCGTCATATAGCTGATCGTCAGTATTGTAGTGACGGGCAGAGTAAATATTTACCTGTCCAGCTTGTTTTGGCGTTTTTTCTGCTTTGGTTTCGTTTTGAGGCTGTTTAGGCTTGGTTTGGCTACAGGCAACAACTATCGCTGCTGTACTAGCACCTAAAAAAAAACGCCTAGAAAACCTACTTACTTGATTATTCATACGAATTTATAAAGCTATATTTTCAGAAAAGAGAGTATTTTTAGACTTCTCATCATACAGCTTTTGCTATAAATTCTCAATAAGCTCTGAATAAATGACCGACAAACAGTATAAAAAGAAGCTAGATACTAACCAATCTTTTGCAAAGGAAAACCCAAGCTTTCTCTTTGATCTAAATACAACTGAGCAACTTGTCTAGCCATATTGCGAATTCTACCTATATAACGGGTTCTTTCGGTAACGGCGATCACTCCTCTAGCATCTAATAGATTGAAACTGTGAGAACACTTAAGAACGTAATCTAAACTAGGAATAACTAAACCTCGCTCGATTAATTGTTTAGCTTCTTGCTCATAAAGACGAAACAAACTGAACAGGAGGTCAGGGTCAGAGGCTTCAAAGTTGTAGGTACACTGCTCAATTTCAGCTTGTAGGAAAATGTCTCCATAACTAAGGCGATCGTTCCAGCTTATTTTTGGAAATGCATCTACATCCTGAAGATACATTGCTAATCTCTCAAGACCATAAGTGATTTCGATCGATACGGGGCTACAGTCAATTCCTCCGCACTGCTGAAAATAAGTAAACTGAGTGACTTCCATACCATCTAACCAGACTTCCCAACCTACACCCCAAGCACCCAGAGTGGGAGATTCCCAATTATCTTCTACAAAACGAACATCATGATCTTCTAGATGAATTCCTAAGGCTTTGAGTGATTCCAAATAAATGTCCTGAATGTTATCTGGAGATGGCTTAATTAAAACTTGGTACTGATAAAAATGTTGAAATCGATTGGGATTTTCACCATAACGTCCATCAGTTGGACGACGACAAGGTTCTGTATATGCCACAGACCAAGGTTCTGGACCGATTGCCCGTAGAAAAGTTTGATGACTCATTGTTCCTGCCCCTTTTTCTGTGTCATAAGGCTGAACAATTATGCAACCGCGATCGCTCCAAAAACCGTTCAAAGTAGCAATAATTTCTTGAAAGGATAAAGACATAAGAAAAATACTTTTTATTTATCTGCCCAAACACCATAGCATGACAGTCTTTGAGAAGATAGACAGAAATAATTTAAAAAAAAATTCAAATTAGGGGTTGACAGAGAGATTGAGATTACCTATATTGGTAAATGCGCGGTTAACAGACATGAGTCAGTCAACAACGCCCAGAACCTAGACAAAGCAATAGTTTGACAGTTTTTAGAACACCAAGTTTTTTAGATTAAAAACATTAAATTCCATCCCCAAATTTAGTGACTTTAAGATTTTATCTGCAAGTCAATTATTAAGGATAACAAAAAGAAAGAGCAGAAAATCAAGTATCAACTTGATGAATAAATGTTCATCATGGAGAGTTTGATCCTGGCTCAGGATGAACGCTGGCGGTATGCCTAACACATGCAAGTCGAACGGAATGCTTCGGCATTTAGTGGCGGACGGGTGAGTAACGCGTGAGAATCTGCCTTTTGGATGGGGACAACAGTGAGAAATCGCTGCTAAAACCCAATATGCCGCAAGGTGAAATATTAATAGCCAGAAGAGGAGCTCGCGTCCGATTAGTTAGTTGGTGGGGTAAAAGCCTACCAAGGCAGCGATCGGTAGCTGGTCTGAGAGGATGAGCAGCCACACTGGGACTGAGACACGGCCCAGACTCCTACGGGAGGCAGCAGTGGGGAATTTTCCGCAATGGGCGAAAGCCTGACGGAGCAATACCGCGTGAGGGAGGAAGGCTCTTGGGTTGTAAACCTCTTTTATTAAGGAAGAAGAAAGTGACGGTACTTAGTGAATAAGCATCGGCTAACTCCGTGCCAGCAGCCGCGGTAATACGGAGGATGCAAGCGTTATCCGGAATCATTGGGCGTAAAGCGTCCGCAGGTGGCGATTCAAGTCTGCTGTTAAAGACAGAAGCTCAACTTCTGATAGGCAGTGGAAACTGGATAGCTAGAGTATGGTAGGGGTTGAGGGAATTCCCAGTGTAGCGGTGAAATGCGTAGATATTGGGAAGAACACCAGTGGCGAAGGCGCTCAACTGGGCCATAACTGACACTCAGGGACGAAAGCTAGGGTAGCGAAAGGGATTAGATACCCCTGTAGTCCTAGCTGTAAACGATGAACACTAGGCGTTGCTTGTATCGACCCGAGCAGTGCCGTAGCCAACGCGTTAAGTGTTCCGCCTGGGGAGTACGCACGCAAGTGTGAAACTCAAAGGAATTGACGGGGGCCCGCACAAGCGGTGGAGTATGTGGTTTAATTCGATGCAACGCGAAGAACCTTACCAGGACTTGACATGTCGAGAAAGAAGCCTAATAGCTTCTGTACCTTCGGGGACTCGAACACAGGTGGTGCATGGCTGTCGTCAGCTCGTGTCGTGAGATGTTGGGTTAAGTCCCGCAACGAGCGCAACCCTCGTTCTTAGTTGCCAGCATTAAGTTGGGCACTTTAGGAAGACTGCCGGTGACAAACCGGAGGAAGGTGGGGATGACGTCAAGTCAGCATGCCCCTTACGTTCTGGGCTACACACGTACTACAATGGTTGGGACAAAGGGCAGCAAACTTGCAAAAGTAAGCGAATCTCATCAAACCCAGCCTCAGTTCAGATTGCAGGCTGCAACTCGCCTGCATGAAGGAGGAATCGCTAGTAATCGCAGGTCAGCATACTGCGGTGAATTCGTTCCCGGGCCTTGTACACACCGCCCGTCACACCATGGAAGTTGGCCACGCCCGAAGTCGTTACCCTAACCAATTTATTGGAGGGGGATGCCGAAGGCAGGGCTGGTGACTAGGGTGAAGTCGTAACAAGGTAGCCGTACCGGAAGGTGTGGCTGGATCACCTCCTTATAGGGAGACCAAAACCGTGAGTCCAAGACAGATATTTATGTCTGGAGCTTCACAGGTCAAACCAAAGGTCGGTCTACAAAACGAAAAATTGGTAAATATCAAGAACTGTCAAACTAATTGTGTTCTGGTTTAAACTCAGTCAAATGAGTCTAACCAAAATGCGGGCTATTAGCTCAGGTGGTTAGAGCGCACCCCTGATAAGGGTGAGGTCCCTGGTTCAAGTCCAGGATGGCCCACCATAAAACATTGAACATTTGACATGGAACATTAAACAGCGATGGCTGGAGAATGATAAGTGTTAATTGATAAATGTTAAATGAAAGGGGGTATAGCTCAGTTGGTAGAGCGCCTGCTTTGCAAGCAGGATGTCAGCGGTTCGAGTCCGCTTATCTCCACCAAAAAACGAAAAGAGAAAAAGAGCTAAAAATAAAGAGAATAGATTCAGCACTGTCATAGCTACCAGCCAAAAAGGTAGGATGAGGATGCTGGAGTTATAGACTCTAGCAAGCGAACCTTGAAAACTGCATAATATCTAGAAAAAGCAAAAGCTTTGGATGTCGAAAGACAGAAAAAGATTTTGCTGGAGATAGAGCCAAAATATAGAACTAAGGCAGTGAGTGTAAAAACTCACAAAAAAACAAGTCCAAATAGGTAATAACCTATAGAGCAGAAAAGATTGTTGGATCTCATCTAACAATCAAAGGTCAAGCTACAAAGGGCTAACGGTGGATACCTAGGTACACAAAGGCGAAGAAGGACGTGGTGACCGACGAAATGCCTCGGGGAGTTGGAAACAAGCATCGATCCGAGGGTGTCCGAATGGGGCAACCCGTATGAACGACCTGCTGAATATATAGGCAGGAGCGAGCGAACTCAGCGAACTGAAACATCTTAGTAGCTGAAGGAAGAGAAAGCAAAAGCGATTTCCCTAGTAGCGGCGAGCGAAGCGGAAACAGCCCAAACCATCGACTAAGGTTGATGGGGTTGTGGGACAGTCACAACGGATTATGAAAGATAGACGAAGCAGTTGAAAGCTGCACCAGAGGAGGTGAAAGTCCTGTAGTCGAAATTAGAAATAACCAGACTGAATCCCGAGTAGCACGGAGCCCGTGGAATTCCGTGTGAATCAACGAGGACCACCTCGTAAGGCTAAATACTCCTGTGTAACCGATAGAGAAACAGTACCGCGAGGGAAAGGTGAAAAGAACCCCGGCGAGGGGAGTGAAATAGAATATGAAACCGTTAGCCTACAAGCAATTAGAGCACGATTGAACGTGTGATAGTGTGCCTGTTGAAGAATGAGCCGGCGACTTACAGGTTGTGGCAGGTTAAGGGGTAATACCCGAAGCCAAAGTGAAAGCGAGCCTGAATTAGGGCGAAGCAATGTCACAATTTGTAGACCCGAACCCGGGTGATCTAACCATGTCCAGGATGAAGCTTGGGTAAAGCTAAGTGGAGGTCCGAACCGACTGGCGTTGAAAAGCCAGCGGATGAGGTGTGGTTAGGGGTGAAATGCCAATCGAACCCGGAGCTAGCTGGTTCTCCTCGAAATGCGTTTAGGCGCAGCGGTTAAAGAATTGATTGGGGGGTAAAGCACTGTTTCGCTGCGGGCTGCGAGAGCGGTACCAAAGTGAGACAAACTCAGAATACCCAATGAAATTTAGCCAGTGAGACGGTGGGGGATAAGCTTCATCGTCGAAAGGGAAACAGCCCAGACCACCAGCTAAGGTCCCCAAGTACACACTAAGTGAGAAAGGAGGTGGGAGTGCATAGACAACCAGGAGGTTTGCTTAGAAGCAGCAACCCTTGAAAGAGTGCGTAATAGCTCACTGGTCTAGCGCTCCTGCGCCGAAAATGAACGGGGCTAAGTGTGTCACCGAAGCTGTGGACTTGCATTTAATTTATGTAAGTGGTAGAGGAGCGTTCTGTATAGGGAGAAGCATTAGCGGCAAGCAGATGTGGACAGTACAGAAGTGAGAATGTCGGCTTAAGTAGCGAAAATATATGTGAGAATCATATACCCCGAAAGCCCAAGGGTTTCTTCGGAAGGCTCGTCCGCGAAGAGTTAGTCGGGACCTAAGGCGAGGCCGAAAGGCGTAGTCGATGGACACAAGGTGAATATTCCTTGACTATTATATGGGAGTTTAGATAGGGACGCATCAAAAATAACCACGCCCTGAATGGATTGGGAGTTTTCTACGGAGAACGTGTGGTAAAGCTAGTGCCAAGAAAAGCTATCTAAACGTTGAAAATATAGTACCCGTACCCGAAACCGACACAGGTGGGCAGGTAGAGAATACTAAGGGGCGCGAGATAACTCTCTCTAAGGAACTCGGCAAAATGACCCCGTAACTTCGGGAGAAGGGGTGCCACCGAGAGGTGGTTGCAATAAAGAGGCCCAGGCGACTGTTTACCAAAAACATAGGTCTCTGCTAACTCGAAAGAGGATGTATAGGGGCTGACGCCTGCCCAGTGCTGGAAGGTTAAGGAAGTTGGTCAGCCTCTTAGGAGGTAAAGCTAACGACTGAAGCCCCAGTGAACGGCGGCCGTAACTATAACGGTCCTAAGGTAGCGAAATTCCTTGTCGGGTAAGTTCCGACCCGCACGAAAGGCGTAACGATCTGGGCGCTGTCTCGGAGAGAGGCTCGGCGAAATAGGAATGTCTGTGAAGATACGGACTACCTACACTTGGACAGAAAGACCCTATGAAGCTTTACTATAGCCTGGAATTGGGTTCGGGCTTCCCTTGCGCAGAATAGGTGGGAGACGTTGAGAGCAGTCTTGTGGGATTGCTGGAGTCGCAATGTGAGATACCACTCTAGGGAGGCTAGAATTCTAACTTGCTCCCGTAATCCGGGAGAAGAACAGTTTCAGGTGGGTAGTTTGACTGGGGCGGTCGCCTCCAAAAAAGTAACGGAGGCGCACAAAGGTTTCCTCAGGCTGGATGGAAATCAGCCACAGAGTGCAAAGGCAGAAGGGAGCTTAACTGCGAGAGAGACAACTCAAGCAGGATGGAAACATGGTCTTAGTGATCCGACGGTGCTGCGTGGAAAGGCCGTCGCTCAACGGATAAAAGTTACTCTAGGGATAACAGGCTGATCTCCCCCAAGAGTTCACATCGACGGGGAGGTTTGGCACCTCGATGTCGGCTCATCGCAACCTGGGGCTGAAGTAGGTCCCAAGGGTTGGGCTGTTCGCCCATTAAAGCGGTACGTGAGCTGGGTTCAGAACGTCGTGAGACAGTTCGGTCCATATCCGGTGTAGGCGCAAGAGTATTGAGAGGAGTCTTCCTTAGTACGAGAGGACCGGGAAGAACGCACCGCTGGTGTACCAGTTATCGTGCCAACGGTAAACGCTGGGTAGCCAAGTGCGGAGAGGATAACCGCTGAAAGCATCTAAGTGGGAAGCCCACCTCAAGATGAGTACTCTCATGGCAATAGCCAGTAAGGTCACGGGAAGAACACCCGTTGATAGGCGTTAGGTGGAAGAGCAGCAATGTTTGTAGCCGAGGCGTGCTAACAGACCGAGGGCTTGACCTTGATTCAATCTATCAAACAACTAAAGGACTTATTTAGTAATCTCAATATTTTGGCTCAACCTGCACAATTCTAGATTTATGCAGTCTTGAAGGGACGGATGTCCTACCAGTCTTCCTGGTGTTTTTAGCGCAGTGGAACCACTTCGATCCCATCCCGAACTCGATAGTTAAACTCTGTAGCGGCGAAGATACTTGGGGGGTAGCCCCCCGGAAAAATAGCTCAGTGCCAGGTTTTATCTTATAAGTAAAAAGACCATTTCTTCAAAGTGATGGTCTTTTTGCTTATAAAATCTATAGTCATTCCAAATAATTTCCGTATGATTTAACGATGTCATCTAAGGAAATATCTGGAGCGGAACGGACATCTCACGGTGGCGAATTGAATTCGCCACCCGTGTCCTCATAAATACGACTTTTTTTAAGAATGGCGAAGTCTTGTTCGATACGATTAAAGTCTGGGGAATAAGGTGTTGACTGCTCACCGCCCTAAAAGGAACGGTGATTCTAGGGATTGGGAATTAGGGATTAATAAGGCGCGTTTTTTGTGTGAAGATTCATACAAAAAAGCCGCCGTCGGCTACGTAGAAATTTCCGTACCCAGTCCCCAGTCCCCAGTCCCAATTGTCAACACCGCGATTGCGAGACAAAGCGGTCTTGTTGGTTTCCAACAAAGGGCTATTGTCGAGGGCAGAGATGGCGACTAGCCGTCGCCCTAAGATCGCGGTCATAAATGACGGGGCTTTAAACCCATTTATTAAGTGGTAAAAACAAAATTTGATGACCAGCTTGTTCGGCGATGCGAAACACATCGTCCTTTCGATGAAATGCTGCATTATCGAGAATCAAAGTAGAGTTCGGTTTCAATTCTGGAATTAGATGTTCTTCGAGCCATCGATTAAACCATAAAGCGTTAGTACTTCCTCTAAAAAGAATCGGTGCTAATAATTCTCTGCCTCTGCTTGCTCCGTCTTTACGCTGAGGAAACCCTTTACTCGCAGGCGGTGCGCTTTTTCCAGCTATTAGACTGGTTCTTGACCCTCTTTTCCCATTGCGATCGCCATAAGTTTTTTGTCCCCGTTTTGAGCTTGGGCTACGGTCGGGTTTCCCGACCATGTAGAACCAAGCTGTTGACCAGCCATAGGGACGATAGATATATTCTTCAAAGCCCGATTCATCTTAAGCTCACAATTTCGCGTAAGTTTCTCAGAAAAGTAATTCGTTGACTATGCTTACGTTCGCTGTATTTTAGAGTTTTGTCTTGGTGCGCGTTCCCTAGCGGATTAGAAATCCGCGGGGTCGCACCGCTTTTTACGAGTCAATTTCATCTGCTTTTGAGCATATCCAATCGCACTTGTATGCACTCCAAAACGTTGCGCCCGCTCCCTCAACAAAGCATCTGGATTTTCTTGAATATGTTGAGCGAGTGCTTTCCAATCTAGTTTTCGCTTTCTTCGACTTTGTGGTGGTGGAGTTAAATCCTTTCTTTGACACCAATCATTTACACACTATAGACTCACCTCATATCTTCTTGATGCTTCGGCTTTCGAGCCTCCTGAAGCTACAAAGCCTACGACTCGCTTTCGTAAATCTACACTATAAGTCATCTCACCCGCTCGATTTCTCAGCTTCTATCTATTGTTTCATACTTTTCCTATTTAGAATGACTATAATACTTTTGGCATTAACAGGATCAATAATTAATAAACTGGAAAATAAAAAGACAATTAAGCCAATTACCACAGACTTAATTAATCTATTTAATGAACTCATTAGAAATTAATAGTTATTGTAGTAATTTTATTTCACTAACAGCATAACAAATATTTTAACGTGAGTTCAGGTTAAGCAGAAGCAGACAAAATCAAGTCATCAACGGCAATAGATGGCTTTTGGGGACGATGGCAATAAGCAATCAAGCCCTAAGAGTAAATTAACTACAAAATTAGCAGGGGAACGATGACGTGAGTGTTCTATTTGACTGATATGTTTGAGCTGTTCAATAACAGATTCAACTATAGCTCTTTTGCGTAATAGCTGTTTGTCAAGCATGGTCATCCGTGTTGACAAACTTTAATACTGGTAGAATCAATAAATCCGATTCCTGTACTTGTTCCCAAGCCAGAGCGAAGGTATGCCATCAAAGGAATTAAAGTGCTTGGTTGCCATTCCACAAATCGGTTGTAACTAACCAAGTGCGGGAAAGCTTGACACCAATAGTGGTTAACAATTTCTCAGTAAAATGTCTTGAAATTTTTATAAGCAGATAAATGAAAGGCTATTTCTATCGTCAACGCGGTGGTTGGACAAGCTGCTTACGAAGCAGCGTCCCCCACCGCCATAATTTCACTCAAGCTTAATCGACGATTACGAAGACGGCATTTTCCCTGTGTTAATAACTGTTGTTTCCAACCTGGTTCAAAATCAAGACAAAAATCGTCAACAGAGCAAAATAATTCTGTCTTTACTAAACATAGGGCAGGTTTACTGAATTTGTCGTTATTTTCAGCTTACTACCTGTCCTTTTTCTTATCCCGAATTCACGTTATCTTATGACTATAAGGAATCATTTCAATTAATTTCCTAATGGTAGTGAGGTAGTAGCTCAAACTGGTCTTAGTCTGAGGATTATTTCTGGAAAAGAAGAAGCGCGGTTAATTTTTCTGGCTGTCCGCAATTCAATCGCTTTAGGAGATGACAAAGCTTTAGTAATAAATATTGGTGGCGGTAGTATTGAAACAGTTGTTGGCGATCGCTAAAAAATTTTCTTTGGGGATGGTATGCCGTTGGGAGTTTTACGTCTACTAGAATTAATCTGCTCTTTTTCATTGCCTAAAATAGACTGTAGAAACTTTCGTTTCAAAATCTCAGTTAGAAAATAAAAATATATACTCAATGACAAAACATCAAAACAAAATCCTTAATTCTTAACCGCTACTTCTTTTTGCGATTTAGCAGGCAGAATTGCAAAAGGTGTCGAAGAAAACAGTTCAATTCCTTCTTGTTCCATCACTTTTAAGATACCTAAGTTGATCTTTTCCCAAACAGCACTATAGGATTTGAGATTATCTACTTGGGCAAAAGCCTGAACTTTAATAATCCGTGCATTTTGCTCCATACCACTAAACCAGACAGTAAAGCGATTGCTCAAATACTCAATTTCTTGAGGGAAGCGACGTAAAGTATTACAAATAAGGGCAGTTTGTTCTGAGGAAATATCGTCGATCTTCAGGGTAATATCAATACCCAGGAGGTTTTCCGGTTCAGGATTTTGCGACCAGTTTTCCACAATTCCCGTAATCATTTTTGAGTTGGGAATTTTAGTTAAAGCATTTTGGCTTAAGATGCAGAGGGTGGTGCTTCTGACTCCAATATTCTTTACCTGTACTAGTTTATCTATTCCTTGAACCTTTAAGATGTCATCAAGGCCATAGAGGCGATCGGCAAAAATAATTACGGTGCAAAACCAGTCGTAAACAATATCTTTGAGTAATAACCCTAAAGTAATACCTGTACCACCAATTAAACCGACTAACGCTCCTGCTGATGCACCTAGTAAGACTTCTGCTGTCTTGAGTAAGACAATGATTATAGCTAAAGTTTGAAAAAGTTTAGGTAGATAAGGAACAACCAGATCATCTAGTTCGGTTTCTGTTTCGAGTGCTAAATTACCTAAAAGTTCACCTAACAAAGGAGAAGCACGAAAAATAATCCAGGCAACTGTGGCGATCGCCAACAAACCAATTATATTATCGGCAGTTTTATTAATAGCTGAGTTTAATTCAGTAACGATAATTAACTTGGCAACTCCAACCCCAGCAATAACAATAAGCCAGTTTAGAGGCTGCTTGAGAATAGCAATCAACTTATCATCTAATTCTGTTTCTGTCTGACTGGTTAAATCTTCTATGTATTTGATAATAATTGCTGAAAAAAGCTTTCTTAACACTTGTGCCAGGGTTATGACCACAATTACCAGAATAACTTTTAGCAGAGGAAAATCCCCCTCCACAATTTCCGAGTTTAGCCAATCAATATTTATAGAATCCCAGAAACTGCTCACTTCCCATACCCTTTAATTTCCCCTTCCTATCCTAATCGCCCAATGTTTAAATGTCGCCATCAAAAAAGCCTGTAGAAAAATCATTTTTATCTACAAGCTATATTATTTACCTCAGCTACGTAGTCTTCACCATCAATGATGATAGCGATATCAGACTTACTTGCTAAAGTATGAAAGATGGCATAAGGAATCGAATCTGAAATTATTGTCTGTTTTATTCATAGCAGCATATTATTTTAGTTATCAATATCTTTCTAAGCTTTCTTTTGCTGTAGCACGAACAATACGATTGCCATCTTGGGCTAATTGTTGGAGAGTATCCTTTGGAGTTTTGGCATTTTGGGCGATCGCATATCTTTCTAACCACGAGATAGAATTGCTATTTTCAGCCAAAACCAAGCTTTCTGCATAATCGCTTAGGAAAAAAGTTAAACGATTAAAAGACGGATATTCCAATTTGGCAAAGTTATTAAAAATAGTTTCTTTTATTTTATGGGTACATTGAGGATTTGCCGAAACAGACTCGCGAACTAAATTATCGGCATCATTAGCAAGTTTTTCTATTGTCTCGATAGTTGTATTCGGATTTTTCGCCACGCTGCTACGAACCCAAATATTGGAATCATTGGCGAGTAATTTCAAAATCTCTGATGATGTACTGGAATTTTCCGCTACATAATAGCGAACCATATCAAAAGAATCTTTAGCAAGTAGTTGTAGTATGTCAGATGTTGCATTAGGATTCCTGGCAACATTTTCTCGTACAGAGGGATTGGTATTAGTAGAAATAAATTTTAAGATTTTTGCCGATGCATTGGGATTTTCCGCTAAAGATTTGTGAATCCAATTATGGACATCGGAATTGGTAGAGTCAGTAGCAAGAAATTCTAGTATATCAAGAGATGTATTCGGGTTTTTCGCTACGCCACTACGAACTGAATTGTCAGAATCGGTAGCAAGTGATTTTAGTATATTTAATGGTGTATTAGGATTTGTTGCTACATAATAGCGAACCCAATGATCGGAATCAGTAGCAAGTAATTCAAGAATACTTATGGGTGTACCAATATTTTCTGCTATGTATCCGCGCTTGTCTTCGCTAGAGTCTTTAGCTAAAGACTCTAGTATTTTATCTGGTGTATTTGGGTTTTTTGCAGCAAGCTGACTAACCGTTGGATCTTCGTCATTAGCTAATAATTCAAGTTTGGCTGCTGGTGTATTCGGATTTGCTGCTACCTGCATACGAACTTGCTCACTTGGATCGCCAGCAAGTAATTTTAGTTTATATGTCGGTGTTTTATGATTTTTCGCTACACCGCTACGAACTTCAGTACTGGAATCATTAGCAAGGGATTCTACTATTTCTACTGTTGTATTAGTATTTTCTAACACATCCCTACGAACCATATAATTGCGATCGCGTGACAAAAGTTCTAATATATCTAAGGGGGTATTAGGATTTTTTGCTACACCGTTACGAATCCAACGAGTAGAATCATTCGCCAGTTGTCTCAACCAATTAGGCGTTGCGTTAGAATTTTTCCCTAGATTCCTTCTAAATTCCAAATTATTTAAAATAACAGGAGGAATAAATTCAAGAAAATTAGGCAACAATTCCGAAGATACTAAGAATTTATTAACTTCTTTCTCGTCAAAATAATTATCGAGAATATCGTATTTAAGATGAGTTTCTCGAATTACAATTGCTGCTTCTTCATGCCATCCTTCATTCATTTCTCCTGAGATAGCTACGCTCATTTTTGCCATATATGCTATTGTTTTATCTTTATGGCTAGCAGCATACTTTAGTAAAAATTCTGGGACATTTGGTTGTTGAATTAGACTAGCTATAGCACCAGAAGAAATCTTTTCTACGAATTTTAAATCTTCTAATGTCAAAAACTCAAAGACTGGGTTGTTTAATAAATCTCGCGGGAAATATTCACCTAAAATAAATAGTGTTTCTATCGGAGTATTGGAGTTTCTAACAACGGCTTTCCTGACAGCTTGATTCTTATGAAAAGCTAAATCTTTTAGTAATTCTGGAGGTGCAGAAATATTGCTCGCTACTATTTGCGCCAGATCGTCATTTAAAGCAGCCAATTCTCTCAAGCGATCGCTTGAAGTAGTTTCCGATTTGGCTTCGCGATCGAGAGCCAAATTCTCATCAACTCTTTCACTCATAGAAATATATTTAATATTTTCATAAGCTTGAATTTTTCCAAAAGAATAAAAAGCTACAGCAATAAGAATACCTGCGATCAACAATATGGCTTTGCCTAAATTAGTACGGTACATTCAATCAATTAACTTTCTTACCTTTATGCCATAAAAAAACACCCATAGACCAACATAAGTCAATCTACAGGCTAATAAATGCTTAATGCTTAATGCTTAATAATTTAAGCATCATCCAAAGCAACAATACCAGGTAAAGTTTTACCTTCCAATAGCTCTAAACTTGCACCACCACCAGTAGAAATATGGCTCATTTTTTCAGCTACACCAACTTTTTCTACTGCTGCAACGGAATCACCTCCACCAATGATAGTGACAGCATCAGATTTACCAGCCAAAGTATGGGCGATCGCTTCAGTACCAGCAGCAAATTTATCGAATTCAAATACGCCCATTGGACCATTCCAAATTACTGCCTTACAGTCAGCTAGAGCATCTTGAAATACTTTAATTGAATCAGGACCAATATCTAGTCCCATCCAGCCATCGGGAATATCATTGATGCTTACAGTTTTAGCATTGGCATCAGGCGCAAAATTATCAGCTATTACAACATCAGTAGGCAATAGTAGTTCAACGCCTTGCTCTTTAGCTTTAGCTTCTAAAGACTTAGCTAGATCTAGCTTATCTTCTTCTACTAAAGAATTACCAACGCTAAGACCACGAGCTTTATAAAAAGTAAATATCATCCCGCCACCGATGAGTAGCTTGTCGCACTTGTCGAGTAGAGTATCAATTACGCCAATTTTACTAGAGACTTTTGAACCGCCAATAATTGCAGCCAAGGGACGCTTGGGGTTGTCAACTGCATCTTGCAGATAATCTAATTCTTTTTCAATTAAATAACCAGCAACGCTAGGACTTAGATAATGAGTTACCCCTTCAGTAGAAGCATGAGCGCGGTGAGCAGTACCAAATGCTTCGTTAACGTACAGATCGGCGTTAGAAGCAAGCTGTTTGGCAAATTCAGGGTCATTTGCTTCTTCTTGACTATGAAAACGGAGGTTTTCTAAAAGAACAACTTGACCATTGCTCATACCATCAATAGTAGAAGCTACAGCATCGCCAACGCAATCATCACACTTAGCAACGTCTTGTTCCAACAACTCACCCAGTCTCTTAGCAACAGAAGTCAGTCGTAATTCTTCTTTAACTTCTCCTTTGGGACGACCCATGTGGCTACATAAAATTACTTTCCCGCCTTTACCAACCAGATCTTTAATTGTGGGTAATGCAGCTTTGATGCGAGTATCGTCTGTAATCTTGCCACTATCATCTAAAGGAACATTAAAATCGGCTCTTACTAAAACTCTTTTTCCAGAGACATCTGCTTCGCTTAAACTCGCTACGGTCTTTTTAGCCACTGCGACTTTCCTCCTAATTGCTTGTTAAATAAATTAATAAATATTACCCAAGTCTAAAGATAAATTAGATAAACTTTAGAATTTGGGACTAGGATTAATCTACCAGAGGAGTTGCACGAAAGAAAGCATTTGAAATAGTAAATTTGTTGGTAGAATTTAATATCTCGTACTAGCTATGACTCTAAAAATTCGCGATCGCCATTTTAACTGGGGAGAAAGAACCTATTTGATGGGTATTCTGAACGTTACCCCCGATAGCTTTAGCGATGGTGGTAGGTTTAATAGCTTAGAATCTGCCCTGATGCAGGCTCGAAATATGATTGCTCAAGGAGTAGATATTATTGATATTGGTGGAGAATCTACTCGTCCTCAGGCGAAGGCTATTTCAGTTGAATTGGAATTAGAGCGGGTTATTCCTGTAATTGAGCAGCTACGCCAAGAATCAACTATACCTATTTCTGTTGATACTACTAAAGCAACTGTTGCCATTGGAGCGATCGCAGCAGGGGCAGATATGGTCAATGATATATCAGGGGCAACTCTCGATCGGCAGATGTTGACCACCGTAGCTCAATTAGACGTACCGATTGTTTTGATGCACATTCGCGGAAATCCCCAAAAAATGCAGTCTTTGACTCAATATCAAGATGTGGTGGCAGAAGTAGCAGAATTTTTGGCAACGCAGACATCGAAAGCGATCTCCTGTGGTATTAAGCGGACTAATATTATTATCGATCCTGGCATTGGCTTTGCTAAAACTGCATCACAAAGTTTGGCATTACTTCAGCGTTTGACTGAATTAAAAGCACTGAATCTACCACTCTTGGTCGGGGTATCTCGTAAAAGCTTTATGCGTCCTATACTCAAGCAAAACGAGCCTCAAGAGAGGGTATGGGGTACGGCTGCTGCTTGCTATGGTGCGATCGCCAGAGGTGCAGATATCTTGAGAGTTCATGATGTAGCCCAAATGTTTGATGTTTGTCGTGTAGCTGATGCGATCGAGCGTAATTTTATCAGGAACGATAATTAGCTATAGTCGATTGATAACCTTTCCTTCTTTTTGAGATTAAAAAATTCAAGCAGTAAAGATTGCTTTTAAAACTTGATTGGGGTGCAGTTTTATATAGATTTAAATCAATCGAAAAATAATAACAATAGTGTTTAATCAATAGTTTAAAAACCATCGTATATCACATATGAAACTATTTTATCAATAATTAAAACTTAGAACATAGTAAAATTTACCAACACAATATCAACACAATATTTTAAATTGCTATTATGCCAATCACCAACATAATTCACTTGAAAAACGTCAAGGGCGATATTTTCGGTGGTATTACCGCTGCGGTAATCGCTTTGCCCATGGCTCTGACTTTTGGTGTTGCTTCTGGTGCGGGAGCTTCTGCTGGGCTTTGGGGCGCGATTTTAATTGGCTTGTTTGCAGCTTTGTTCGGTGGAACTCCCAGTCTTATCTCTGAGCCAACTGGTCCAATGACAGTAGTGATGACTGCCGTAATTGCCACTCTAACTGCTGCCGATCCTGAAAACGGTTTGGCAATGGCATTTACTGTCGTCATGTTGGCAGGTATTTTTCAAATTATCTTTGGAATTTTTAAATTAGGCAGATATATTACCCTGATGCCCTACACGGTGATATCTGGCTTTATGTCAGGTATTGGGGTAATTCTGATTATTTTGCAGACTGCACCATTTTTGGGGCAAGTTAGTCCTAAGGGCGGTGCTTTAGGTACAGTGCAAAAATTACCGACCCTGCTGGCAAATATTAATCCTTTAGAAACTTTGCTGGCTACCTTAACCCTAGGGATCTTGTTCTTTTATCCGTCCAAGCTGAAAAAATTCATGCCTCCTCAATTATTGGCTTTGATTGTAGGAAGTATAATCGCCATCTTTATCTTCCCTATTTTCTTTGATAACGCTAATATTCACACTATTGGTAAAATTTCAGTTGGTTTACCTAAGTTACAGCTTCCTACCTTTGAAGCCGATCAACTGCGAGTTATGCTTGTTAACGGTTTAGTGTTGGGGATGTTAGGCTGTATTGATGCTTTGCTCACTTCTCTGGTAGCGGACAGTTTAACTCGTACCGAACACAACTCTAACAAAGAATTAATTGGTCAAGGTATTGGTAATTTAGTTTCTGGTTTATTTGGTGGTATTGCTGGTGCTGGTGCAACTATGGGGACAGTAGTTAATATCCAATCTGGTGGTCGAACTGCCTTATCTGGCATAACTCGCGCCTTGATTTTACTAGTAGTTGTTTTAGGTTTAAGTCAATATTTGACAGGTATTCCTAGTGCAGTTTTAGCGGGGATAGCTTTTAAAGTAGGTTTTGATATTGTGGATTGGGGTTTTCTCAAACGCGCTCACAAAATTTCTCCCAAAGCAGCCTTAATTATGTATGGGGTGATTATCCTCACTGTTTTTGTTGACTTGATGGTGGCTGTTGGTGTGGGTGTATTTGTTGCCAATATTTTGACTATCGAACGTCTGACTAATTTGCGAGCCGAAAAAGTCAAAGCTATCACTTATGACGATGAAGAAATTGTACTCAACGATGAAGAAAAACAGTTATTAGAAAGAGCCAATGGGCGCGTACTATTGTTCTATTTAAGTGGTCCGATGATTTTTGGGGTAGCCAAAGCCATCTCTCGCGAACACAATTTAATTGATGACTATCAAGCGTTAGTTTTAGATATGTCAGAAGTACCAATTTTGGGTGTGACTTCTGCCTTAGCTTTGGAAAATGCTATAACTGAAGCATTAGAAAAAGGTCGTCAGGTATTCTTAGTAGGTTTGCAAAGTCAAGCCGAAAAACGCTTCAGAAAGTTAGGTGTAATTGTAAAAATACCCAGTAAAAATATAATAAGCGATCGCACTATCGCCCTAAAAGAAGCGGTTGATTATGTTGATGAACATACTACCGACTTTGACACTAATCTTGACCCTGTTAGTTCTCAGGCAATTGAATTATAAAACGCTTTTTTGTTAATTAATTTAACTCGGATTTAAGCTGCAAATACTCAGGTTAAATTTAATTTAAAGACAGTTTAGATCGTGGTATATAGGACAGACAGACAGACACGACTGCCACTATGCTTCGTTGGGTTAACTATCTAGATTGGATATATAGCAATACGTACTTATATTAGGACACTTGCTACTGTCTTGGTGCGCGTACGTGCGGCTAAAGCCTTTGTCTTGCGCCTGACGGCGACGCGGTGAAGCAGTTGCGGTGGACGGGTTCCCCGGCATAAGCAAACTGCTGAACCCTTTAGGGGGTCGCACCGCTTGTTACTTACGAGCAGTTCATTTTTCTGTCCTAACCAGTCAACGTACTGCGATAACTTACCTTTAATAATCATTGTTTTGTTGATAAGCTAAATAAATCGCCTCTAAAAATTGGCTGTTACTATAACCTTCGGGAATTTTTTCTAACAAAATAATTTCTTTAACCTGTTCGGCTAATTTACGGCTTAATTTATGCTGATATTCCAACATGATATTTTGACGACGCTGGAGAAAATCACGAATGGTGGCAAAGTCTTCTGGCAGTAAATTAGTTATCTCAGACTCAATTCTTAGTTGGACTGCTAAATCTTGAGCTTCTGGGGAAATATCAAAATTGGCAGATTTGGATACCTGCTCATCTTGAACTACAAGTGTCCCTGCCACTAAATCACCGATACGCTTCTCTCGTTGAGAAAAAACGATAAAAAATACGCCAAGGAACAAGATATCATCTACTGGTCTAAGTAATGCTCGTAAAATAGCTTGAGGCAACCTTTCTGGCTTACCATTATCGCCAATAACTCTAATTTTTGTCCATTTTTTACCAGGAGTCTGTCCCTGCCAAAGAGTTTCTAAAATTACAAAATAGCCAGCATAAATAGCAAAAGCAACGAGAGATTGAATGGCTATAATCCACTGTGCAGGTAGGTCTGGATTTGAACCAAAAATAAATCCTGGATCGATTTGATAAGCAAAATAATAGCTAATTACCCAAGTTAGTAACACGCTCAGCCCAACAATTATGTAGTCTATTATTAAAGCAAATGAGCGATTGCCAATTCCTGCTAAAGTAAATTCTAGTTCAACGCTTTCAGGAGTTTGTAAATTAATTTGATTAAAAAAACGCATATATATATATCGAGCCTAGAAAACAATTAATAATTAATTTAGGCTTTGAGTCTAGCTCGATCTACCAGTCTAGCTCGATCTACCAGAGGCAACTGTGATTCCAAGCATAGATATAGTTATAGTTACATCCAATTAATACTGAATTAGTATTCTACCAAGATTTTGTCTGCCCTAACTACTACCCAATTTTGAAATATCAATGTTTAATGATTAGTGTTCAATGTTTAATGCAAGACTGTTATGTCCCCAGGGTCATTCAAACAAGACGGTTTAGGCTGGCGCATAGATTTAATTAAACGCAGAATTGGTGAATGGATTGAATATAAAGCCTCTCAATTAGATACAGACTCCTGGGAGCTAGGATGGCTCAAATCTAAGCTACTCTGGCAGGTCGTTAAATTCTGTGTGTGGTCGCTTCTGGCTATTTTATTAGTTTGGCTGACATGGCAACTGTGGCTTGGCTTGCGTCCTTACTGGAAAGGCTGGCAAAGGAAAAATAATCGCTCTTTAATCATCGACAAACCTACTAATATACTAGAGCTTTCGAGAGCAGACTGGTTGGAGCGATCGCAATCAGCCAGAATTGAAGGTAACTATCGTCAAGCAATTTTTTGTCTGTATCAAGCGATGTTGCAGCTACTAAACGAGCGGGGAATTATTGCAGCAAGATCTAGTCGTACCGATGAAGAATATCGGCGATCGCTTTTAGAACAGAATCTATCTACCCTTCAAGCCTATGAGCTATTGCTGTCTAGTCATCAAAGATTATGTTTTAGTAGCGCACAAGCAGATCGATCTCTGTTTGAGCAATGTCAGCAGGCGTATAAGCAAATCGAAGTTAATCCCAACTGATACCAATGCCAAATTTTCCTCGACGTAAATGGCTCTTAGCAGCAATGGCGATCGCTGTAATTATTATTTTAACCTTAATTGCTGCACCTAATAGCAACGGCAGTAAAAACAACAGTGGCTCAAGCTACGGACGCGCTCCTGATGGTTATGGTGCATGGTATGAGTATATGTCAAAAAGGGAAATACCAATTAAACGTTGGCAAAAGCCTTTTGCCCAATTTATTAAAGACAATCATCAGGGAATTACCTATATTAAAATCCACAGTCAAGCTGATTTTCTGTCTAGCACCCTAGACTTAGCTAAAGATGAGTCTAGCTGGGTAGAACAAGGCAATACCCTGGTAATTTTAGGAGTTAATCTACCAGCCACCGCAGCACCTTTTAAAAGCTTTATACCCTATCGAGATCGACCTTTATCCAGTCGTCAGATCGAAATTGAAACTACTCGCCGTTACATATTTCCCAGCCAAAATCCTAGCTTACTGAGCGATCGCTATGGGGCAATTGTCTGGTCAAAAAAACTCGGTAAAGGCAAAGTTATCTATAGCACCACTCCTTATTTGGCAGCTAACGCCTATCAAAATTCTGCTGGTAATTATGAATTTCTGGCAGAGTTAGTAAGCCAGAATCGAGCTATCTGGATAGACGAATATATTCATGGCTATAAAGATCGCCAAACTCTTGTTGAGGAGCAAAGAGAAGACGTTCTAAGCTATCTTGCAAAAACTCCTTTATATCTATTGTTTATACAAATGATAGTTATCGGTAGTGTTGCTAGTGCTGCTGCTTTTCGTCGCTTTGGTATACCAATTATCTCTAAAACTGTGATAGTAGATAATAGTACAGCTTATATTGATGCTTTAGCAGGAGTATTAGAAAAAGCTAACAGTACAGATTTTATTATAGATACTATTGCCAAAGATGAACAAAGAAAACTGCAAACATCTCTCGGCTTAGGAAAATCTCTAGTTGACGACAATACTTTAATTACTGCTTGTCAACAACAGAAAAAAGAATCGGCAGCAGATTTGAGGCAATTATTGCAAACTAGAAACGCTAATCAGAAAATTAGTGATGCACAGTTAATTTCCTGGATACAGAAGTGGCAGAAAATTAATTCTCAGTAAATCTACGGGTAGTTTTGAACACAAGTGAATAATAAGTTTACAAGCTTTGATAATTGGTTAGGGTTAGCTGTTGGTAATTCCAGGCTGCATTGGGCATGGTTTCAGCACGATATTTTAATTAAAACTTGGCATACACAACATTTATCAGTCGCAATCAAACCCAATCAGTTACCTCAGCAATTTTTAGCTAGCAAACTACTCGAAAAACAGCTTACGCAAATACCAGTTTATCTAGCTTCAGTTGTCTCAGGACAAACGAAACTCTGGCAAAATTATGCTTATTTAAAAATAGTAACTCTAGAAGATATTGAATTAGAAAATATTTATCCCACTATGGGAATCGATCGCGCTTTAGCAGTTTGGGGCGCAGTAGAAACTTATAATAAAGCCTGTCTGGTAATAGATGGAGGCACGGCTTTAACTTTTACAGGAGTAGATCGACAAAAAAAGCTTATAGGAGGTGCAATCTTACCTGGATTGCGATCGCAGCTTACCAGCCTCAAGCAAAAAACCGCTTTACCAGAGATAGAACTTCCTCATATTCTACCTCAACGTTGGGCATTAAATACCGAAGAAGCGATCGCTAGCGGGGTTATTTATACAACGATCTCTAGTATTAGTAGTTATATTGCTGATTGGCAGCGACAATTTTGTGATCATCAAGTAATTTTTACTGGAGGAGATGGTGAGTTGCTATTTCGATATTTGCGTCTGCAACTTCTTCAGCTTTCTCCACAGATAATAGTCGAGCGCAATTTAGTTTTTCAAGGTCTAAAACTCGTGTGCCAAAATCACTTAGCTTCTTAATTATTCTTAATTCTATTTAAGTGTTCTTACGGCTTACAAATTTGATTCTTATCAATAACAATTTAAGCATAAAGTAGTTGCTTAAGCTTTTTAAAAAATGTCAAATAATATCTTTACTTGGTACTGGACAATTACACTTATGGTTTTTGTTTATTGGTCAATGCTTTTCTTTTATGACCAAAGTACGCCAAAAAATGATTTGACATCCTGGGCTTTTTTATTAATTACTCCTCTTTTCTGGCCAATTGTCTTACCTATAGCTAGTTGGGAATTAAGTCGTAAAGCCCTCCATAATATTTTGCTTTAGCTTTAGATAACATTGCCTAAAGCTTGGGTTCAATTTTTGCTTGAGGAATTTCGGGAGATATATTTCCTCTATTGGTTTCTGGCTGTAGCTGGGGATCGATTCTTAATTGATAACCCATTTTGGCAAACTGTTGAACAAACTGAGTTTGATTATATTTTTGATTAGACTTGGCGGTAGTTTTCTGTTTCCGCATTTTTTTTAGTTTAGCTTTTCTACCCATAATTTCCAACTTGTATTGATGATATATCAGATAAATTATAATCTAAAGGCTTCAAATTAGTCAGTTAAGTGAAATATTAATTTGCAATCTTGAGTGGGTTTTGTTGTGATAAACATTTATAATATGTTTAAATATCTGCATAGAGTTTATCAAAGTATAAAAATAAAATTGCACTATTAATAGTAAATACAAGCAAGATTATCAGTTTAACTATTCTTTGATTGGCGATCGTCAAAAACCAATTATTTTATTTCTTCATGGTTTTATGGGGAATAGCAATGATTTTCTAGAAGTAATTGGTTTAATTTCCTCACAGTTTTATTGTCTTGTAGTTGATTTACCTGGTCATGGTAAAACTAAAGTTAGGCAAGATGATAACTATCAAATACCTAATATTTGCCAAGCATTGATTCAACTCTTAAAAACTTTGAAAATAAAGTCTTGTTTTTTAGTAGGCTATTCAATGGGAGGTAGAATTGCCTTATATTTGGCTATTTACTTTTCTCATTATTTTAAAGGAGTTATTTTAGAATCTGCTTCTCCAGGTTTGCGAACTCAAGCAGAGCGAGAATTACGCATTAAACAAGATTTTAACTTAATAGAAAAACTTAGATATCAAGACTTTACTTTATTTCTACAGCAGTGGTATAGTAATACATTATTTACTTCTTTTACTTTGCATCCGAATTATCAACAGGCGATTGCCAGAAGATTGGATAATAATCCTTTTAAACTAGCTAAGTCTCTACTTCATGGAGGTTTGGGTAAGCAACCGTCTCTTTGGAATCATTTACCAGAAGCCCATATACCGATGCTGCTTGTAGTGGGTGAGTTAGATCGAAAGTTTATAGCTATTAATCAACAAATTGACCTTTTATGTCGCTTTTCTAAGCTAGAAATTGTCAAAAATAGTGGTCATAATGTTCATTTTGAACAGACTTTAGAGTTTGTTCAATTGATAAAGTCTTTCATACAAAGCACCGATTAAAGATTGATTACTAATTACCTAAACATAGTCAATCAAAACGCTTCCTTATTTATTACTTTTCTCTGTCTCTATTATAAATAATATTTTTTTCCTAATTCTCAAAGACCGCTAATTTTAAGCGTTTCTAGTCTGTATTCAAATCTGATTAAAAAACATAAATTACTTGAATACGCTAAAATCTTCTGTAATTATACATAGATAACAATACTCATCTATCTATTAAGACCATTGAGAATTTAGTAAATTTATAATTTCTAATTTCAAACGTTACGCCCTAAAAAATTATATTGTCAAACTATTAATACAAACATATTATTTAGCTATGAATATGCAGCCATCAATGTCACTTTCGGCAATTTCCTCAAATGGCAAACAGTTAAATACATTATCCACTGAAATTTTAAAGAAATTACGTAATAACGATACAGAAGAAAAAATACTTCAAGCTAGTGTGGCAATTATACACCAAGCCTTGAAATGCGATCGGGTTGTGGTTTACGGTATGCAGCCAAATTCATTCTGTAAAATCACCGCCGAAGCTGTTACTCCTGGCTATGCCCAAATCTTAAACAGAGTAATTAGAGATGTTTGTTTTGAAGAAGGATATATTGAAAAGTATCAAAAAGGTCGAATTATAGCTATTGGTGATGTCAACAATTCAGGGATGGCTCCCTGTCATTTAGAATCCTTAAAAGCAATTGATGTTAAATCTAATTTAGTCATTCCCTTAATCGATCAAGATTTTGCTTTATACGGGTTGCTGGTAATGCACCAATGCTCTCAAACTCGACAATGGATGCAGTCTGAGGTGGAATTTATTCTGGAAATGGCAAATTGGACAATGGAACAATTGTCGCTGCTAAAAGCCCGTATCAACTTAACCAATCAATTAGAAAATACTCAGCAGGCACAGCAGTTAATTAATAGCATCACTCAAGAAATTCATGCTGCGGTAACCTTTAAGGAAGTCTTGCAGTTGGGAGTAGACAAAGCTAAATCAATCTTAAATTGCGATCGGGTTGTAGTTTATTGCTTACAAGATCAGAGTCTGGGAGAAATTGTAGCTGAAGCAGCTATTCCAGCTTTGGCTACAATTTTGGGCAGTGTAATTAAAGATCCCTGTTTTGAGTATCGCTACATAGATCAATACGAGCAGGGAAGAATTCGTGCAATTCCCAATATTTATGAAGCAGGAATGACTTCTTGCTATATAGAGAATTTGGCCAAAATTGGTGTGAGATCGAATCTCATAGCACCAATCAATTGGGATGACGGCAAAATATATGGTTTATTAGTCGCTCATCAGTGCTTTAGTTTTAAAGATTGGCAAAAGAGCGAAATTACCTATTTTAAAGATATTGCTTTGCATACAGGCTTGTCTTTATCTAAAGCCAGATTGAAAGAGCAATCTCAAGTAGTAGAGGGTGAAATTAATAAATTAGATAATCTAAAAAATATCGTTAATTTGGCACAATCAAAAATTCAGCAAATAAAAGAACCTCTTCAAAATACTAGCCAGATTTTAATTGAAGTTAATAATCTCAATAAACTGCTGGATAGAGAAATTAATTTAATCAATCAAAATGGCTCTTTACAAACTAAAAAGGATACAAAAATGATTCAAATCATGATCAAAAAATTAGCAGTAATTACCTATAAATTTAAATCTTCTCTCGTCGCCATTAATCAGGGCAAAAGTGAAGCAGATAATCTCTTGGATGAGGCATTGATCGGCCTAGCTGATAATAAAACTGTCAAGCTATTAGAAGAGTCTGTTAATCAGCCGTAATCTATTACGGCGTTGATGATTTCAGGTGTGAAACCGTTAGCAATACCGTTCGTAGTCATTAGTTATTAGCTTTTAATAGACTTTTCTTGCGTAGATTACAAAAGCAATTAATCTACGCTTGTACTTCAACTCACAGTAGCAGACGTTGGGTAATTAACCAGCTACGCAAAAATGGTACAGAAATTAACATTATTGCCGAGACTATTTAGAACCATTGGCATTATTACCAACAAAAGCCAGGGTCAAACTATCGTGGACTAGGAAGTGGTGTAAGTGATATGCTCTTTCTTCAGTTTTGAGTAAAATCTGCTCGTATAAATAGCGAGTAGCGCGATCGCCTAAACTTTCTGCTTGTGATGCTTGCTGACGTAGCAGTTTAATAATTGCTTGTTCTGCTGCGAGATCGTGTTCTACCATCTGACGTTCGCCAAAAATACCATCCTCTTCTTGCTCGAAGCAGCATAACTCAGCTAGCTTACTAAAGCTAGCAGCAGGAATACCGCCTAAGCCGTTTTGACGTTCGCCAATGTCATGAATGTGTCCCTGTACTTCTTCATAGCTTTCGTTGAAAAACTCATGTAGTGAATAGTATTCTGAACCTTCAACTACGAAATGATGTTTTTGATATTGCAAGTATAAGCCTTGAAAGCTAGACAACACAGCATTAAAACCTTCACATACTGGCGTAGTGACGCTTTTATCTAGCAATACTGGATTATCTTCTACGTGACCAAACGGACGTAATAAATTTGTGGTAGTAGACATAATTCTTACTCTCTCATTAAGGTTAGTTTTATTGATAATCTCAATTTAGCATGAAAAGTTTATTGCAAATTTAAACTTGCTAAATTATCGTGATAAATTTTAAATAAAAAATCACCATAAGACTTGTCTATTATGGAATACAAACTATTATTCAAGATCAAAGCATGGTGATCTATGGCTTTGAATAATAATATGGTTTTTCAATAAACAATTTAATAAATAGTAATCAAAAGTGATTATGAACTTCATTATGAGTGATACTAATCACACCTATTGCAATCTATTAGCATTAAGCTGTATATTAGATTTGGGAAAGGCAGGCTAACAAAGCTTCTGTAGAAATACTTGGAGTTTTCGACTACATACTTGAAAGCTGGCATTAAATAAAAAATAAATTAATAATTATTCTCTTTAAGTGAAAACATAAAATCGAGTCCATCTTCTCAACCAATCATTCATCCTGTTGGCATCAAGCACACTGAACGATGGAGCATATATTATCGTTTACAGCAGCTCGAAAGTCCCTGTAGATGTTCAACTAATCAACCTTTAGAAGTAGAACTCGATAATCCCAATGCGATCGCGCAACTTTGCTGTGTGGTCAAACAATCAACTGCATCTCGTAGTGAACTAATCGATTGGCTCGATGACTGTTGGAGGCTAAAAAGCAGACGAATTTTCAATTGAGATTTTGGTCAACTACTGATACTTAAAGCTTAAAGCCGACCGCGAAGCGATTTTAAGGATGCTGAAAATACTGATAAGTTTGGCGAGACACTTCTTGAATTAACTCTCGTGCCTGAGAAGAATTATCAGGTCGCTTGACAAATATAGAGGCAATATAACGTTTGCCGCTGGGCATATCAATCATGCCTACATCGGCTAATACCGATTTAATATCTCCTGTTTTGTGAGCAATAAGTGCTTCTGGTTCTAGACCTTGAGGTAGTAAGCTATCATTTGCTATATTGCCCATAATGTGTATCAAGCGATCGCGCGCTCTTAATGAAAGCAAATCACCACTATCTATTTCAGCTAATAAATTACCTAGATCTTCTGCGGAGGTGGTGTTAGTCCCTGTTAAATCTGGCAGTGGGTTACGTAATCTGGTTTGGGTCAATTTCATTTTGGCAAATCGCTGGTTTAACGCTTCCATTCCTCCCAAACGTTTAATAAGCATATTTGTGGCGGTATTATCACTAATAGTCATCATCTTAATAACAGTTTCTAAAGCAGAAAACTTACTACCAGGCTTTTCATAGCGCATATTCCCAGAGCCATCACCAATTACGTCTTTGGTCATGGTTAACTGTTCATCTAAGCTAATTTTTCCCTGATCAACATCTTGTAAAAAAGCAACTACAATAGGCAGCTTAATCGTACTAGCTGAAGAAATGCTCTTGTCACCCTCAATACTGACAAATCCTTTGGTGTCAAGATCGACTAAAAAAAATTCAGGTTTTAACTCAGGATATTGTTGTGCCAAATTCTCTAACTTTAGCTTGAGAGGGCTTATTTCTTTACCTAAAGAGGCGATCGCAAATAACTTTTCTAACTTAACTTTGTTTTGAGAATTGGCTGATACTTTACTGGCGGTAGGCGAATTATTAGCAGCAACAGAATCCTGAAAAGAGTTGGCCAAGGAAATAGTTGTTCCCAAGATTGTACTCAGTCCGACAGTGATAGCTACCGCATAAGCAGCTAGCCACAAAGGCGATCGCGATTTTTTCTGCTGCTGAAAGCGTTTATTTTTGCCAGGGCTATTAGACAAAAGTTTATTTTTTGAAGCTTCCAACTTATTTTTGAGTCGGGGATTTTTGGCAGCAACTCCTTTGGCTTTCGGCTTTGTTTGCTTTGGAGGTATGACCGATTTTTCTGGTTGTTTTAAGTTAGATTTGCTGGCTTTTACTCTGGCAAGAGGAGACTTTTTGCCTTTGCGATTCACTCTTAACTCCTGGGGAAACAATTACAAAATGACTTTAGCCAGATTATGAGGGGTTCATATCAGTTCTCGTGTATTAACTAAATACTTAGAATTCATCAGCCAAAAACAGTTGACATTATGGTTCACAATTGTTCAATTTTGCTTAGTCTAACTCTTTTAGCTAGATATTCCGCACTTTGAATGATAAACGATATAATCTGCGGTCATGAATAGTATGTAATGTTTCTCTCGCAAATTACACTAGTAGAATTACTGATTTTTAGATGTATAGAGTATGTCAATATTGGTGTGATTAGTGAGCGTCAGCAATTAATCGCAATGACTATAAATTATTAACTGACGTTACGCATTTATCGATCTGTGAAGACTGGGTAGTGGGGTAATTGGGGTAATTTGGCTTCACTATCTCTACCACTCCACTACTCCTCTATACTCCTTACTCACTACTCCATGACCCCATGCTGCGTAATATCAGTTATCCAGATTGATTTTTAATTGCCCAACGAACCTGACGCAAAATCCCCCTAAGCATTGCTACCTCTTCTGGTTGCAAATTGGCTTTATTATACAAACGACGAAATTTTTCCATTTTCACAGAGGCGGTGTGGGGATGCAGATAGCCAATTTCTAGCAGTACTGATTCGAGATGTTGATAATAACCTTCTAATACATCTATTGATGCACGGCTGGGAGTTAATTCTAATATAGCTTGAGATTGGTCGGCAAACGTTGCTTCTTCAGGGCTATGACTAAGCTTTAGCCAAGTCTGATACAGTTCATAGCTACAAATAGCTACTGCTTGAGCTAAGTTGAGGGAAGGATAATCAGGATTAGACGGAATGGAAATAAACCTTTGGGCATATTTCAATTCATCGTTACTTAAGCCTCTTTCTTCTGCACCAAAGAGTAAAGCAGACTGTACATTAGGTGTCAGTAGCCAAGGAAGTACTGTAGGGGCAGGTTCTAGCTTAATTGGTACACTACGAGAACGAACGGTAGTGGCGATCGCTCTTTGGCAACCCGTCAAGGCAAGGGGTAAACTATCGGCAACGATCGCATTTTCTAAGATATCTACCGCGTGTACTGCCATTCTTCTTGCGTCTTCAGAATGGCGATCGCATTGAGGATTGACCAACACCAGTTTAGTCAAACCCATGTTTTTCATAATTCTGGCAACTGAACCTACGTTTAATTCTCCCGCAGGTTCAACCAGCACAATTCTAATATTCGACAACAAGTTTTCCACTATTTTAAATTAGCAATTTTTAAGTAATAATAAAACTGTTTCTTCCTTATATCCCCTAGAATATGCCTCGTCAGCGTCAAAAATCCGATCTTCCTACAAAAGTTTGTCCTGTATGCGATCGCCCTTTTACCTGGCGCAAAAAATGGTCAAAGTGTTGGGACGACGTTAAATATTGCTCAGATCGCTGTCGTCGTCGCAAACAATCTGATAATAGTGAATCATAAACAGCATTTATGCAGGGCTTCCATCTACAATAATGCGGTTGTTAATTTTCAGTAAAGCAATTTAATTTATGTCAGCTAATCAAGTACAGCCCAAGCTAATTATTCACGGTGGCGCAGGAGGGCATATCAGGAGTGAAAAGGGTGAGGCGGTAGTCCGCCAAGCCCTTCATTCGGTTGTGGAAGAAGTATATGATTTACTCGCTTATGGAGCTAGTGCTACGGATGCTGTTATTTTGGGGTGTAGACTGTTAGAAAATCAACCAATTTTTAATGCAGGTACAGGTTCTGTACTTCAGTCTGACGGACAGATACGTATGAGTGCTGGTTTGATGGATGGCTCGAAGCAACGTTTTAGCGGGATCATTAATGTATCCCGTGTTAGACATCCGATTGAACTGGCGAAGTTTTTGCAGGGAGAAAACGATCGCGTATTGTCGGACTATGGTGCGTTTGAACTGCTGCGAGAACTGCACGTGCCTAAGTACGATCCTTTAGTAGAAATTCGCCTGCAAGAATGGATGCAGGAACGGAATGAGAATTTTGATAAAAAAATGGCGGGAGTAGTTGCCGAACAGGCATTAATTCACGAGCCACGTAAAGGAACAATTGGTGTGGTTGCTCTCGACAAAAACGGTAAAATCAGCGCAGGAACTTCCACAGGAGGCAAAGGATTAGAAAGAATTGGTCGAGTGAGCGATTCTGCTATGCCCGCAGGTAACTATGCTGATGCCTCGGCTGGGGTAAGCTGTACGGGAATTGGTGAAGACATTATGGAAGAATGTTTAGCTGCCAAAATTGTGATTCGCGTTACCGATGGTATGTCTTTAGCCGATGCCATGAAAAAATCTATGAGCGAATCTCGCAGTCGTCATCGAGATTTAGGCGCAATTGCGATCGCTGCTGATGGTACTATTTCTTGGGGTAAAACTAGCGAAGTTATACTAGCTGCCTATCATGACGGTAAACAGATCGGTGATACCCTTAATTGGAATAATCAGGAACTAATCGGATATCAATAAATAGCTTTTGATTCTATGTCTTCAAAAGAGCGATTAGGCTACGGATCGCTCTAAAAATATCTAAAATTAATTATGGCGATCGCCTAATACTCAAGCTTATCTTTTTTCTGTCACTCTGTAAAGTTTTCGTTTCACTGCGTAAGCCCTAATTTTGTAATGTTTGCTTAATTGTCTTAATTAATATTAATTAAAGCGCATCTCATTGATAACAATTTGTTATTAATAATTCTATTTGTAGAGTAAAAATAACAACAATGAATATTTGCGTGTTTATGTTGTTATTTTTGTCGCTTTTTTGGGAATTATAGTTTTAGCAATAATTAATTTAATCGATATTATTAATTGCTTTTTGCTTGCTCAAGTAAAAAAAAATAACAATGTCCTCAAAAAAGTATGAATCAGAGCAGCTAAGTTCTATTCTCGACTCCTTATTTAAACAAAAAACCAGTGGGTTTTTAAGCTTAGAAACTCAAGTTGACGCTTGGCAAAATCAAAGATCCTGCATCTTAGTATTGCGAGAAGGAGCATTGGTTTATGGAGACATAAATATTTCACAGATTCCAAACAACAAAGAACTGTGCAAAATGTTGGGTGAGGAATTAAATCCTGGTTTGATCAATGCTGCCTTGTCTGTAGCCAGTGAAAAAATTGGCAATTTTACGTCGATTAAAGAGTCAGTAGGACTACTTTGTCGAATGAGAGTCTTTACTTGGCAAGAGGTAGAAACTTTTATTACCAATAAAGTCATTTTAATTTTAGAAAGATTTTTACCTTACTCTGGGATAGCTCAATGGCAAGAAAGCAAAGATTTCGATCTTGATTACGACGAAGATAATCATGGCTTAAATTGGTCTGAGATTAAAAAACAATTAGTTCAACGTCAGCAGAAATGGGAAAGTTATGCTGCCCATATTCCTGACATGAATGCTATTCCTGTGGTTACTGCTCAACAGAAACAGATTGGTAATTCTCAAATCATAGAACATTTAAAAAATTCAGTTGATGGCAAATCAACTTTGATTGATATTGCTGACAAGATGACAAAAGATCCGTTGATCGTAGCTAAAAATTATTTTGATTGGGCTAACAATGGCTGGGTAAAATTTGTTCAAACTCCGATGGGAATTTCAGCTAATCAAACGGCAACCGTATCAAAATCATCTACCCCTGCTGTTGATAATCGATCTCAGGATAGAGAAAATTTACCAATAATTTTATCTGTTGACGACAGTCCAATTATTCAAACCTCAATTAAACGCGCTTTGCAAGATCAATACAATGTCTTACTTGCAGATAAAGCAATTGACGCTTTGGTAATCCTAAATCAACAGCCAGTCAGGCTACTGTTATTAGATTTAACAATGCCTGATATTGACGGACTACAGTTTTGCAAGACTGTTCGACAAATTACTAAGTTCAAAGATTTACCAATCATTATGGTGACAGCGCGAGATGGTTTATTAAACAAGGCAAAAGGACATATCGCTGGTACAAATAAATATTTGACCAAGCCGTTTGAGCCAGATGAGCTTAGAGAAGTTGTTCGTCAATACATTAGTAACTAATAACCGAAGGTGAGGAAGAAAAGATGGCAACCAAGCCCTATTTAATTTTTAGCTTACATAATACCAGATATGCGATCGCCGCTAAAGAAGTTACGGAAATATTCTTATTACCAGAATTAACCGCCGTCGCCGAAGCACCACCAGATATTGTTGGCTTGCTCAATCTACATTCTGTATTTGTGCCAGTGATGCACCTAGATCTCCGTTTTGGTCATAAGTTTAACCAGTGCAATCTTACCGATAGCGTTATTGTCCTGGAGTCTCAAGGATTGCAGGTAGGAGTAGTAGTTCATCAGGTTGAAACAATTAATGAAATTGACGATCGATATATTCAAGTCGATTTAGATTATGGACGAGAAAAAAAGATTAACCAAGCTTTTATTGAAGGGGTAATTAATCTGGATGACGAAATCATTATGCTCCTTAATGTAGATAATCTTGTTCGACATCCCGATACTTTGGAAGCATTAATTGATGCCCAAGAGTCACAATTAGAAGCAAAATCCTCAGCAAGTGGCTTTTACGAGCGATATTTTCCCGCAGCCTCCCTCAATACTAAAGAAATTTTGTCTCGACGTGCTGCCAACCTGGGAGAAGCTATCGATAACGATGAACCAACTGAGTTAATTTCTCTGGCAGTCGTCAGCATCAATGGCGATTATTTTGGCTTAGATCTCAGCATGGTCAGAGAATTTACCAAAATTGAGCGAGTTATGACTATTCCCTGCTGCCCAAATTACATAATTGGCAATATGAATTTGAGAGGAGAGATTCTGACCTTGGTAGATATTCGTCAGCCTTTGAATTTAGAGGTAATGGACAATAATCAGTCCTTTAAAGCTGTAGTGATTGAGGTTGGCAATATAGTAGCGGGAATTGCCGTAGAAGAGGTCTTTAATATAGTCGATTTGCGTCCAGAAGAACTAAAATCTGTGCCTGCTGCTATCAATTCTCAGACAGCAAGCTATCTCCAAGGTACTGCTAATTATCAAGATCGACCTTTGAACGTGATTGACTTAGCAAAAATACTCGCCCAAGGAGCGTTGACGGTAGAACTAGCAGCTTAAGTAGATATTTTATTAACTAAATTAAATTATATAGGTAGAAAATTCATGAAAATTGGAACCCAGTTAACCGCAGGTGCATTTGGAATTGGAGTTATTGTATTAGCCAATTTGGGGGTTATTTTTCTTAAGTCTTCCGAATCTGATTCTAAAGTTATTAACCAGTCTGGTGTGGTTCGAGGGGCTACACAAAGAGCGATTAAGCTAGAACTTTCTAACAGTCCCAATGATAAGCTGATTGCTAAGTTAAATAACCTAATTGATGGCTTAATTAATGGAAACGTAGAATTAGGACTGCCCCAAGCTACAGATACAGCCTACATCGCCAGAATGCAAGAGGCTCAAGCACAGTGGAACAAATGTAAAGAGTTAATTCAGCAGGTAAGAACCAGACCTACAGAAGCTGACCGTGCTGCTCTTTTGGCAGAGAGCGAAAAATTATTTGAATTAACCAACGCAGCAGTAAACGCAGCCGAAGAATACTCAGCCACCAGTGTCAGACAGTTAAAAAGAATTCAGCTATTGGTAGCATTACTTAACTTTATCATTCTAGCGATAATTATCGCGGGTTCACGGCGAATTACCAATACTTTAGATCAATTTACCAACCATATTGCTCAATCATCTGATGATATTGCCTCTAAAGTAGAGAACCAAGAAAAGGTAGCTAACGAACAGGCAAGTTCCGTCAGCCAAACCACTTCTACGGTAGATTTGTTAGGTGAAACCTCAAGACGCTCGGCAATTCAAGCTGAAGAATCGGCAAAAAGTGCCAACACGGCTCTCTCTCTGGCAGAAACTGGAGCGCAAACAGTAGATCAAACTAGAGCAGGGATGGAAAGCCTAAAAGAAAGAGTAAGAGAAATTGCCGAACAAATTATCAACCTGAGTGAACAAACAGAACAAATTGCTGGGGTATCTGAACTTGTAGGTGATTTGGCAAACCAAACAAATATGCTGGCTCTCAACGCAGCGGTGGAGGCAGCACGGGCAGGGGAATACGGCAAAGGTTTCGGGGTAGTTGCGGGGGAGATTCGGAAACTAGCGGATCAAAGTCGTAAGTCTGCGGACAAAATCAACAACCTGGTTACAGATGTACAGGCAGCAATGAACAGTGCGGTAATGGTAACCGATGAAGGGAAGAAAACCGCCGAATCTAGTATTAAGTTGGCACTAGGTACAGCCGAATCATTTATTGGGGTGAAGGAAGCTGTTAACAGTGTATTTGCCAACACCTCTGAAATTTCTAACACAGCCAAACAACAGGCTGTAGGTATTCAAGAAATTCTAGCAGCAGTTAACGCTCTTAATTTGGGTGCAATGGATACGGCAGCAGATATGGAAAATGTCAGGGCTTCGACAATCCAACTGAAAAAATTCACCGAAGAATTAAAAGCGATTGTTTAATTTGTAGCTATAGGCTCTAATCCATAAGCTATAGGCTTTAGTTTTTAGAGCTTTTTACCATAATTTTCTGAGCAAAACTATGTATATAGAAGACGAAGAGCTAAGAGAGCTTTACAAAACCTCCAGTAGCGAACACCTACAAAAGTTAGAAGCCGACTTAATGATCTTGGAGAAAAATCCCCAGGATAGTTTAGCAATCGAAGAATTTTTGCGGGAAGCTCATACCCTCAAAGGGGATTCACGGATGCTGGGGTTAAACGATATCGAGATGCTGGTGCATCAGCTAGAAGACTGTATTGAAGGCATTAAAGCAGGAAAAAGCGAAATAACTGCCCAATTATGCGATCGCCTGTACCAAGGTATTGATGCTGTCAATCAACTTTCTCATCAGGCAATTACAGGAGATGAGGTAAAAGTTAATACGTTTGAAGTGCTGGCATCATTGATGGGTGCAGCAGATATTTCTGAATCTGTTAATAACTCCGAAGCAGATTTATTTGCCGATCAAGATGATTTGTTTGGAGATCACACTAGTTCTGAAGTAGATCTATTTGGCGAGCAAGATAATGTTGATTTATTTAAAGATCACACTAGTTCTGAAGTAGATCTATTTGGCGAGCAAGATAATGTTGATTTATTTAAAGATCACACTAGTTCTGAAGCAGATTTATTTGCCGATGATTCTCCAGTAGCCGAACCAGAACCACTCGAAGATACAGATGTAGTAGTTGCAGCTAATCTTAACCAGCCTGTAACAGCAGGTACAACCGCCAAAGACTATCAAATTGATACCATTAGGGTTGAGCCACAAAAGCTAGATACCTTAATGACTCAAGCCAGTGAGTTAGTAGTTACCAAACTGCGTATTTTTCAGCAGATGACGGAAATCGAGCAGATGTTAGCTCTTTGGGAAGGCTGGAGTAAGCATAATTCTGATGAGAGCAAGATCTTTGCCCAGCTTGAACCAAACCTGAGTTCAGAACAGTTTCAACCCTTGCGCTCTTTCTTGAACAGCAACCAACAGCGTTTAAACTCTTTGGGTAACTTAGTTAATAATCTCAAAGTCAGAGCCGATGAAGATGTCTCCAGTTTAGATATTATAGCCGATCGCCTGGAGTCAGGAATTCAAGATTTAAGGCAGTTACCCCTGTCTACGGTATTTAATATTTATCCCCGTATGGTAAGGGATTTAGCCAGACAACAGGGCAAAGAAATTGAGCTAGTGATTGTAGGGGGAGATACTAAAGCCGACAAAAAGATATTAGAAGAAATCAAAGATCCTTTACTGCATCTTGTTCGCAATGCGATCGATCATGGTATTGAAACTCCAGCAGAACGTATCGCTCAGGGTAAACCCCAAAAAGCCACCCTAATCTTAAGAGGCTATCAAATAGGAAGCAGCATCGGGATTGAAATTAGCGATGATGGACGGGGTTTAGATTTGGAAAGTATTTGCACCACGGCTATTAGAAAAAGAGTGCGTACTGAAGCCGAATTAGCTGCCATGAGTGAATCGGAAATCCAATCTCTAATCTTTGCTTCGGGCTTTTCTACTCGTACTCAAATTACCGAGCTTTCTGGTAGAGGTGTCGGTTTAGATGTGGTTCGAGCCAATGTAGAAAGGTTAAAAGGCTCAATTCAGGTAACTTCTACTCCTGGCAGTGGTTGCAAATTCCAGATACGCCTAAGCACTAGTTTAGCTACTACCAAAGTTTTGATTGTCAATCTCAATCAAACTACCTATGCTCTGCCTTTAGAGTTCATTCAAACTATGATTACTCTTTCTTGTCAGGATATATATGAAATTGAAGATAATCCAACTATTACCTTTGAAAATCAACATACCTCTATAGCTTGGCTGGCAAATTTACTCCAGTTGCCTACTTTAGAAGACTACACTCAAAAAAAGAATAATCTATTCTGCATTATTCTCCAAACTGGTAGCGATCGCTTTGGCGTAATTGTCGATGACTTAGTAGATCAACAAGACATAGTTATTAAACCCCAAAGTAAATTACTCAAACGTATTCCTAATATTACAGGAGCAACTATTTTGGGTAGTGGTGAAGTCTGTATGATTCTCAACCCTTGGGATCTGCTTCATTCATTGAGAAATGGTAGCTGGCAAGCTGTTTCTCCCCCAGTGGAAACAAAGATAGCCAAAAATAGACTATTGCTGGTAGAAGATTCGATTATTATTCGGACTCAAATGCAGCGTTCTCTAAGAGGTGCTGGTTACGATGTAGTGGTTGCTGAAGACGGTTTGGCAGGTTTACAGCAAATTCAAGCACAAGATTTTGACATTGTGCTTTCCGATGTGGAAATGCCCAAGATGAATGGTTTGGAAATGACTGCCAGCATTCGCCAAAACAGCAAATATAAGCAATTACCAATTGTGCTGCTCACCACCTTGGCATCTGATGAAGATAAACGTCGTGGTCACGAAGCAGGCGCAAATGCCTATTTAACTAAGGGTAATTTTAGTCAACAAGTTTTGTTTGATACCCTCAATCAATTAATTCATTCTACTTTAATAACTAGTTATTAATATGTCTAAAATCAAAGTTTTATTAGTTGAAGATTCTCCTGTGGCAATCAACATCTACGAAAAAATGTTAGATTCTTCTCCTTATATCGAGGTAATTGGTAAGGCTGGCAACGGGAAAGAAGGACTGAATTTGGTTTCTCAACTCAATCCTGATGTAATCTGTACTGATTTACAAATGCCTCAGATGGACGGCTTGGAATTCACCAAGCAAGTAATGGCACATTATCCCACTCCAATTTTGGTTTTGAGTAATAGTGTCCAAAAGTCCGATGTTGACAATATCTATGAAGTGATGAAAGCTGGAGCGGTTGATGTGATAGCAAAACCTCAAACTGCCTCTGGAGGTAATTCTGAATCAATTCAAAATGAACTAATCGTCAAAATTAGAGTTTTAGCAACAAAAAAAGTTAGTGCAATTCCTTTAGCTTAGAGCTTAAAGCTTTTTTTACAGATCAAATCGAAGAATAAATACATTAAATTAGGGTAAATATCATGGCAAAAATCAAAGTTTTATTAGTCGAAGATTCCTCTGTGGCAATCAATATCTACGAAAAAATGCTAATTTCTTCTCCCCATATCGAAGTAATTGGTAAAGCTGAAAATGGTAAACAGGGATTAGAATTAGTTTCTCATCTTAAACCTGATGTAATTTGTACCGATCTGCAAATGCCTCAAATGGATGGCTTAGAATTTACCAGGCAGGTAATGGCAAATTGTCCTACCCCAATTTTGGTTTTGAGTAATAGTGTCCAAAAGTCTGATATAGACAATATCTATGAAGTGATGAAGGCTGGGGCAGTAGATGTGATGGCAAAACCTCAAACAGCTTTGGAAGGAAGTAGCGAATCAATGCAGAATGAGCTAGTGGTAAAAATTAGAGTTCTAGCAACAAAAAAAGTCAAAGCAATACCATTAAATTAAAACAGCTTAAAACAGAACTTCCTAGCCTGATAGCTAGATGAGAGCGGGTTATCAATGTCAGCATTAATAACTGGTGTTACGCATTTATCGATCTATGAAGACTGGGTAGCGGGGTGTTTGGGGTAGTTTGGCTTCACTATCTCCACCACTCCACCACTTCTCTATACTCCTTACTCACTACTCCATGACCCCATGCTGCGTAATATCAGTTAATGACTGGGGAGTGAAAAAAATGAAGACTAGATGGGGTATTTGTAATATTGAGAATAAAAGAATCTGGCTCAATCTAAAAGGGGTAAAACTAGTGCGAGTTAGGTTTAAGCAGAAGCAGATAAAGCAATTCTTTCAATAATTATTCAGCTCCTTCAATAGGAGCAAAGCCCTGACGCTGAATGTTTTCTGTCACCACTCGCGGATCTAGAAACTGGAGCAGATAATCCGATCCTCCTGCTTTTGAGCCAACTCCAGAAAGCTTAAAACCTCCAAAGGGTTGACGAGCAACGATCGCGCCAGTAATGTTGCGGTTGATATAAAGGTTTCCTACTTCAAACTCCCTAGATGCCTGCTCAATATGACTGGGAGTACGGGAGTATAAACCGCCTGTAAGAGCATAATCTGTACCGTTAGCAATAGATATTGCCTCGTCAAAGCTATTAGACTTCATTACTGCCAAAACAGGACCAAAGATTTCCTCTTGGGCAATAGTATGATCCGCTGCCACATTGCTAAAGATTGTCGGGGAGACATAGTAGCCTCCATCGGGAATAGACATTTCTAAAGCCAGTTCACTCTGCTTTTTTCCCTGGGCAATATATTCTAAAATGCGATCGCGTGCCTGAGGATCGATTACAGGACCCATTTGGATACTGGGGTCATCCGTAGCACCGATATTCAAAGACTTAGTAGCTTCAACTAATCTTTCTAAGAAAGCATCATAAACAGGGGCAGCAACGATTACCCGCGAACAGGCTGAACATTTTTGTCCGCTATAGCCAAAAGCTGACTGCACTACTCCAACTACTGCCTGATCTAAATCAGCACTTTCATCGACGATGATAGCGTTTTTGCCTCCCATCTCGGCAATGACGCGCTTAAGATGTTTTTGTCCAGGCTGTAGCTTGGCTGCGTCCGCATATATTTTACAGCCTACTTCTCTTGAACCAGTAAAGGCAATTACGTGGGTATCTTTGTGTTCTACTAAATATGAGCCAACTTGGGAACCCTTACCAGGAACATAGCTCAATACTCCCTTGGGAATACCAGCCTCAACTAGAATCTCGGTGATTTTGGCAGCAATTATCGAAGATGTGGCAGCAGGTTTTAAGAGAGTACAGTTACCTGTAACCAGGGCAGCAACGGTCATGCCCGTGGCGATCGCAAACGGAAAATTCCAGGGAGAAATTACTACCGCAATTCCCTTTGGCTGATAGAAGTAACGGTTATTTTCTCCAGCGATATCATAATTTTTGCCTGCTGCAAGTTTTTCCATTTCCGAGGCGTAATAGCGACAAAAATCGATCGCCTCGGAAACCTCTCCATCAGCCTGGGGAATAATTTTACCTACTTCTAAACAAATCCAGGCATTTAATTCATGTCGTCGCTGTTCCATAAGATCGGCAGCTTTACGCAGGATATTTGCTCTATCTGTTGCTGAGGTTGCTTTCCAAGAGCCAAAAGCCTCTTTAGCAGCGTTCATTGCTTGCTCTGCTTGTTCGACAGATATTTGCCCGACTTTACCCACTAACTCAGTTTCTTTAGAAGGATTAAGGGAGTCGAGATAGCTGTCAGTTTCAACATATTCACCGTTAATCAGAGGTAAATAAGTTTTGCCCAATTCTTGCTTGACTTTAGCTAATGCTTGTTCTGCTTTTGTGCGTCTTTCTGTATCAGCGTAATCTGTATCGGGGGCATAAACAAATTGGGTATTATCCGTAGGGGCGTTTCGCGAAACGCCTCTACCGTCTTCATTATTAGCAATGGGAGGAGCAATTAATTCGGAAATGGGCTTTTCTTCTTGGTTTTGCTTTATAAAAGAGCTATTTGCCGTATTTTCCAATAGTCTACGAATCAGATAAGCCATTCCTGGTAGTAACTTGCCGTAGGGAGAATATACCCGTACCCGATGACCCCGCTTGACTAAAGCCTGCGCCAATTTATCTCCCATGCCGTACAAAACCTGCATTTCAAAGCGACGGGGGGGAATATCTAAAGTTTCAGCGATCGCGCAAGCTAAAGCCTGAGAGCGCACATTATGACTACCGATAGCAGCATATAAGTATTCATGATTTTCCAGCAGCAGTTGCGTCATACGCTCGTAGTTTAAATCTGTTGCTGCTTTATCGTTGTATACGGGCTGCTGCCAATGATTTTGCTCAGATTTGATCGTTTCTTGATCCCAATATGCCCCCTTGACTAACCGCACCGTCAAAGGATTACCTCTTTCTTTTACCCATTCAATAATTCCTTGCAAGTCCTGATATGAATCTCTTAGGTAAGCCTGGAGAGTAATACCCAAATCTGTACGACTACGAAATTCCTCTTCTATGAGTAACTCTTTAAGGATCTGTAGCGTTAGATCCTTGTAACGATATTGTTCCATATCAAAATGGATTGCTGCGCCTAATTCTGCCGCCTTGCGTAGTAAAATTCTCAGGCGATCGCACACTTGTTGTTTACTACCTACAGGATTCAAAGGGTCAAACTGAGAATAAAAAGCCGTAAGCTTTACCGATACCTGTACCTGAGGTAATTCGATCCCATCAGCTAGGTCGATACCCTCTTTCCTTTTCCAAGCTTGAGCTTTTTGAGCAAGCTGCTCGATTAAATCAATGTAGCGTTGTAAATAATCTTCTGCCTCAACTTCGGTAATTACTGCTTCACCTAAAAGGTCGATAGTATAGGTCATGCCCTCTTTACGCAGTCGTTCTATGGTTTTGATGACCTCGGCTATGTTTTCCCCTGCAATATATTTATATGCCAGAGTTTCTACTGCTTTAGTAATAGTAGCTGCTGCGGTTTGGGCCGGAAAAGAATCAGCATCACTAAAGTTTAGAATACCTTTAAGAGCATTTGGTAACTCGACTTCCTCCGTACTCATATATTGCTGAAAGTGATTGGCAATTTCAGTTTTACTCTGGAGGGCAGGAATAGTATCAATAAAGCGAAACATCTGTACCCGCAGCCCTGGGTTAGCCATCGTCCAGTCCAAAACTTTATCGTCCCAACGCATCTGATCCCGCATCCGATTAAAGATGTTGTTTTTTTGTCTAGTACTTTTGATCAATTCTTGGGCAATAGACTGGGTTTTAGATTCGTAGCGGGTATCTAAGGTAATTTTTTCTGCTTGAGCTACCACTGTGTAACAAACTCCTAAAGACTGGGCGATAAATTCCAAACTGCTCATTATAATCTTTATTTTAGTTTTAAAGATTGTTTTTTGTAACAGTTTTACTGGCAAAACTAGACTTACTTAAGAGTTTAGTAAGGTTTGAACTCAAAAGAAACAAATATCAAGATACGATTACATAGTAAATTAGTCTTATTCATATATCTAGATTAAATATTCACCTTAATTTTTATTTTTGTTTTAAAAGTTAATTTTTCATGGTATTGATAGCAAAGGAAAGCATCGAACAGCAGGCAAATCGGCTTTTAGAAGAATCGATTATTTATTATAATCAGCAGCCTGTGGGAGTAGTAGCAGCTACAGACTCTGAAAGAGAAGCACTAAATTACGACCAGTGTTTTATTCGCGATTTTATCCCCGCAGCCTTGGTATTTCTAATTCAGGGCAAAACAGAGATTGTTTATAACTTTCTGATTGAAACTGTCGGTTTGCAAAAGCAAAAGAGGCGAGTTGACTGTTATCAGCCACCCACAGGCTTGATGCCAGCTAGCTTTAAAGTCGAATCTCAGAGAAATAGTCAATACCTTCATGCCGACTTTGGCGATAAGGCAATTGGTCGAGTTACGCCTATCGATTCTTGTTTGTGGTGGATTATTTTATTGCGGGCTTATGTCAAAGCAACAAAAGACGAAGCTTTAGCACACAGCAGCAGTTTTCAGGAAGCTTTGACCTTTATTCTAGAAATTTGCCTGGGCCCTCAATTTGAAATGACACCTACTCTGCTTGTCCCTGATGGTGCGTGTATGATTGATCGCCCGATGGGACTAAGTGGACATCCTTTAGAAATACAGTCTCTATTTTATATGGCTTTGCGGGCTGCCCGTGAAATGCTGGTTAAAAACGCAGCAGGTCGGGCTTTAGCTGACAGTATTAATAATCGTCTAGGCAGCTTGAATTTTCATCTGCGAGATTATTATTGGCTCGATCTTAAAAAACTAAATCAAATCCACCGTTATCGCGCCGAGCAGTTTGGTGAGTCGGTAGTTAATAAATTTAATATCTACCCTGAATCAATTCCTTACTGGTTGACAGAATGGATGCCCGACCGAGGAGGCTACTTAGCAGGAAATTTGGGACCAGGAAAAATGGATTTTCGCTTTTTTGCTCTGGGCAACTTGGCAGCAATTATGGGATCGCTGACCACCGAACATCAATCCCAAGAAATATTAACTTTAATTGAGCATCGCTGGTCTGATTTAGTGAGTAAAATGCCCTTGAAACTCTGTTATCCTGCCATGGAAGGGCTAACTTGGAAAATCGTTACTGGCTGCGATCCCAAAAATACTCCTTGGTCTTATCACAATGGCGGTAGCTGGCCTGTATTGTTGTGGATGATGATGGCTGCCTGTCAAAAAATGGGTCGGGAAGATCTCGCAGAGCGAGCCATGGCGATCGCAGAAATTCGCCTGATGAATGATGAATGGCCCGAATATTATGATGGCAAAAATGGTCGTTTAATTGGTAAATCTTCCCGCAAATTTCAAACTTGGACTGTTGCAGGATGGCTATTAGCAAAATTATTAAGAGAGAATCCTCACTGTCTAGATTATGTTTGTTTTGAAGAAGATACAGAAGCGATCGCCTGCACTATATAACTATCACTATCATTCTGAAAAATACATCTTTTTTTAATTTATTGATAATTAGGCGATCGCTATTGAGTAGAACGTTAACACTACTTTTTCTTATCAGATTTAATAAATTTATCTCAATTGCTTGCCAAGAAATTTACTCTTTGTTAGCTAGATTACAATCGGCGTATGTAAAAAAATCTTGCGCGAGCAAATTAAGTTGTTATCCAGGTTTTTTTTGTTTTAAACTGGTATGTGTGTGAAATATACCTAAATTAAATTTTATTCGGGTATTACCCTGTAGAAATTGATGCTTATTGCCCAATTTCTATTTAATAATATTTGGTCGTAGTTATTGCTACTGGTTTATTCATTTAATTGTTATGGCGTAATTTAATGTTATGGCTGTTGGTTGCGCTGCCAATTTTAGCCATTAAATATATTTAAGTTTTTATAGGTAAATTATATGGAATCTCATAATAAGTACTTGAGAGACCGTCTATCCATATTTGTAGACGGCAACAATATGTTCTATGCTCAACAGAAAAATGGCTGGTTTTTCGATCCTAGAAGAGTATTAGAATACTTCACTAAAGATCCGACTGTGGTTTTAATTAACGCCTTTTGGTACACGGGGCTAAAAGATGCCCAGGATCAACGTGGCTTTAGAGATGCCTTAATTAGTTTGGGCTATACGGTCAGAACTAAAATTCTCAAGGAATATTATGATGATGCTTCTGGTCGTTATTCTCAAAAAGCCAATCTGGATATTGAGATTGTGGTGGATATGTTTAACACCGTAGAGCAATACGATCGCGTCATTTTGTTTAGTGGTGACGGAGATTTTGAACGGGCGATCGAACTTTTGCGCTCAAAAAATACTCACATTACCGTAGTCTCAACGGAAGGCATGATCGCTAGAGAACTACGCAATGCTACAGACCGCTATATAGACCTTAATGACGTTCGTGGTTATATAGAGAAAAGCGACTTTTAGCTCAATTGAATCGATCATTACCAAAAAAAGCTATTCGCTTTTAGCCTTTAGCTTTTAGCTCTAAAGATTACTTGCTTTTATCCTTATTCATTATTCAACAATGCCTAGTTTTGTCAGTCAGGATGCTGTCAAAAACCTGACTGATAAATTGACAATCAAAAAAAGGCGATTAATAATAATTTGTGACCGTTGGTTAATAATTGCTAAAGCGATCGCATCAGTAAACTTTAAAACTTTATGGAACAAGAACAAGCTTACTGGTTGGCGTGGTCACAAATTAAGGGGATTGGGGCGGTTTCTTTAAAAAAGGTTTATCAGCATTTTGGTTCTCTCAAAGAAGCTTGGCACGCCCCAGCGATCGCTTTTGGCGAGATTGACGGCTTGAGTGGTCAGTTTTTTAATGCTTTAAACCAGGGACGAGCAAAATTTGATTCAGTAGAACTTATATCTGAACATAAGAAGCAAAATCCTCAGTTTTGGATTCCAGCAGAAGCAGCATATCCCAGACTGCTTTTAGAAACCCCTAGTCCGCCACCATTACTATATTACTTAGGTGTAGTTGATTCTACCGAAAATCAAGGCATTAAGCCAATGATCGCTATTGTCGGCACTCGTAATCCGACTGAATACGGTAAACGCTGGACTAATAAAATTACTCAAGCTTTGGTAAATCATGGTGTTGGTATTGTTTCAGGTATGGCAGCAGGGATTGACGCAGTAGCTCATCATAGTTGCTTAGAAGCTAACGGCAGAACTATCGCTGTCTTAGGTACAGGAGTTGATACAATTTATCCTTACAGTAATCGCTCTTTGTATCAACGTTTAAAAACTCAAGGCTTAATCGTTAGTGAATACCCAGCCCAAACTAAGCCAGATCGCAACCATTTTCCTGCACGCAATCGCATCATTGCTGGTTTATGTCGGGCTGTAAATCATCATCGAAGCTCCTGAACGTTCAGGAGCATTAATTACGGCTCGCTTTGCCAATGATTTTGGTCGTGATGTATATGTATTACCTGGCTCTTTAGATAATAGCCAATCTTTAGGCTGCTTAGGTTTGCTTAATTCTGGGGCGCACGTCATTTTGAGCATCGAACACCTACTAGAAATGCTGGGGACAATGCCCTGTTTAGATCGTATCTCGTCTATCCCTAAATCAATACCCAATTTAGAACCAGAACTAGAAAAAATTTATAGTTTGCTCACTCATGAATCAATATCGTTAGATGCGATCGCTGAACAAACAGAATTAAATACCAGTAAAATTTTGGCAATTTTGTCTCAATTAGAAATAATGGATCTCATTTCTCAGCTACCAGGAATGCGCTATCAGATTAAACAGTAAGTATTTGCAACCATAACCTTTACTCGCTCCTCCGTGTATTTTACAATTTTTTTGCTCTTTGAAGTTATTTGCTACGTATTTTGGGGAATGTTAGGGCAACGGCTCTCCTAAAACATACCTATAAATATGTTTACTCCAGATACCTTGAGGCATTTAAGATTAAGTCTAGTTAATCCCAGGAATACAGGTCTATTTACTTCTTGTTTATCAGTTTTTCTCATAACTTCGATAGCAACCTTGACAGGATTGCGATCGGCAAATGCAGTTGAACTCACTTCAACTCCAAGAGTCACAAAAGATAGTTCAGAACTTCTGACAGTTTCCTTACTAAAGCAAGAGCAGACAACCAAGGCATTAGAAAGCGATCCTCAAAAAACTGCTGGTGATTTATCCTCTTTGCTATCTCAAGCCCAGACATCACCTAAGCTTAACAATCAAGAATCATTTACTGCTAAAAAATCTAATGTTCCAAAACAAATTGTCGTCAAGAAATTTCAGGTAGTTGGCAGTAGTGTATTTAGTCAACAAGAGCTAAATAAAGCGATTAAATCTTATTGCGATCGCCCTTTAACTCTGCCAGAGCTATTTCAAGCCCGCAGTACAATTACAAAGCTTTATACTGACAAAGGGTACGTCAATTCAGGTGCTTATATTCCGCCTCAAGAACTAAATAATGGCACGGTGAAAATTGCCGTTTTAGAAGGAAAATTGGAAGGAATTAACGTTTCTGGTACAAAACATCTGTCGGACAAATATATTTCTTCTCGAATTGAAGCTGCTGCTGGTACGCCAGTTAATGTGGAGTCTCTTTTGTCTGCTTTACAGCTACTCCGTCTCGATCCTTTAATCAAAAATGTTTCAGCCGAACTATCGGCAGGAATTCGTCCAGGAACAAGCTTGCTAGATATTAAGATTACTGAAGCAGACGTATTTAATATTTCCACTAGTTTTAATAATAATAGATCTCCTAGCGTCGGCTCAAACCAACGTTCGGTAGGTTTGAACCACGGTAATTTGTTAGGATTTGGCGATCGCTTCGACTTTAATTACACCAATACTAGCGGTAGCAATAGTTTTGATCTGGCTTATGCCCTACCTATAAATTCCAAAAACGGTACGATTAAGGCAGAATTTGGGATCAACTCTAATGACGTTATTGAAGAACCTTTCAATGTCTTAGATATTCAGTCAAAATCCCGTTATTACGAGTTAAATTTGCGCCAGCCTTTAATACTTAAACCTAACCAAGAATTTGCCGTTGGCTTGAGTCTTTCTCGTACTGAAAGTGAGATTTCATTACAGAATAAAGATTTCCAGCTATCTCGTGGTGCCGATAAAGATGGGGAAACAAAAATTAGTGCAATTAGATTATTTCAAGAATATGTTAATCGCAATGACCAAAAAGTTTTAGCGTTGCGATCGCAATTTAGCTTTGGCGTAGATGCTCTTAATGCCACAATTAATGATGATGGCGAACCCGACAGTACCTTTTTTGCTTGGCGTGGACAAAGCCAATGGGTAAGAAAACTTGGTGAAAATTTTCTCTTTCTGCTGCGAGGAGATATTCAGTTATCAGGAGGTGCTTTAGTACCTTTTGAACAGTTTAGGGTAGGTGGTGTCAATAGTGCCAGAGGCTATCGCCAAGACTTGATTTTAGGAGACAATGGTATATTTACCTCGGCAGAGTTAAGAATACCTATATTACATTTTAAAAAGATTGATGGTATAGTTCAAATTGCCCCTTTCTTTGACTTTGGCACGGTTTGGAACAGCGACGATCTTGAGGTTAGCAATTCGGCTTTACCTTCTATAGGAGTTGGCTTGAACTTTTCTACTGGCACTAATTTTAATGCCCGTTTAGACTGGGGTATTCCTTTAGTCAATGTCAAGACTAAAGGCAATTCTCTACAGGAAGATGGGATTTATTTTTCTCTAGACTATAATTTTCTCTGATTAAAAAAGAAGCTTGCAATCTTCAAGCTTCTTGTGAAAGAGATAAAAAATCGCTCAATAGCATTACAATTCAGCAACGCCACAATTATCAATTAGCTTACGAATCTTGTTTTGAACTATTGTTAATTCATCTGAAGTAACTAAACTAGCTCGTTCAGGATTTAGTTCATTGCCCGAATTTACAGGTACAAGATGAATATGAACATGAGGAACACCAAAACCCTCTACAGCAATACCAATGCGTTTAGACTTCATCGCCTGCTGAATATACAAAGATAACCACTTGACCATTTGCCACATAGAATTATAAAGTTCTTCTGGCAAATCAAAAATGTAATCTATCTGTTCTTTGGGTATAAGCAATGTATGACCAGGATTAATCGGTTCAGGAACAAGAATAGCAATGAAATGCTCGTCTTCCCAAATCGGAAAAGCTGGTGGGGACTCACCCTTGATAATTTTGGTAAATACTGAATCCATTTAGAATTTGTGCTTTTTTGCGTGACAATCTTTAGATGACTACTGCCTGTAGAAGCGATCGCAGCACCAATAATGCCCATATACCGCCTCACTAATACTAGCGATCGCAAATTTGTTCATAAACTTGAGCCTAGAGCCTCGTTCTGCAGGATAAGAATTAATTTTTGCTTAGTTGAAAATGTCAAATACTCTCTTTAAGTAGTTATACAGACATTTTGCCTCAATACCTTAATTTTAAAATCGGCAATTTAAGTATTTTCACTAGGCATTTTGCCCATTTGCGGTTATAAAGTTCTTATGAAGTTTATATAAAGGGTTTATGAAGGAGACAATATAGCTAGTTGAGCTTCAACTAGCTATAAACTGCAGAACACGCTAAATATGCTGTTTGAAAGAGATTTAGGAATTAATAATTTATTTTCTCCACAGAGGAGAAGATATTTATATATGAATTCGTTGACAGACTTGCTCAATATTTCAATTGGGGAGGCTGTAAAAAATAAACAAAACGTTAACTACAACTTCACAAATAGTTTTGCCGATGACAAATAAGATGAGGAACATAACTGTGAACCTACCTTTCGTTAATGGTTTGACCAAAGGTCACAGATTACTGCCATAAATATTTGCCTGAAGTAGCTAAAAAAATTGACATTAAATACGCCAACATGAAAAAAAAATACTATGTCAAAGTCAAATTATTCTGATAAAGAACAATTATATTCGTTGATTGTTGAAGCTGTTGACAATCTAGAACAAATGGTACGAGCTAGAGAGTTAACTGATATTATTTGGGACATCAATATTAACCAGAATAGAACAGAGCAAGATTGGAGAAAAACTGAAATTTTACTTGAATGTTATGAAAGAATGAGAGATGAATCTTTAGAAGCTGCTTTATTAAATTTAAGAGAATTGATACAAATTATGCCAGACTCAATCTAGTAGACGTTAAATTGACTAAACAAAGCTTCTCGTCTCCTCGCCAGTCAAAACCATTGAATGTAAAATCTACCTTTGTGAGGCGGAGAGTAATCTAGGGCTACCTACTTACCTATTGCCTACTCTCCAACTTACAATCTCTAATCCTTGAATTTTCTCAAAATGCCTGATGTTACTTGTGACTACGGTAAAATTATGATGTAGTGCGATCGCGCCAATATAAAAGTCTTCAACTTGCCCTCCAAACGGTTTTCTTAAGTTAGGCTTTTTGAGTAACCCGTATTCAAGTTCAAATTTAGTAATTGAGCTAATATAAATTTGCACAATATAAATAATGTCCTCAAGCACAATCAATAATTGCAATATTCCTCTGGATGAAATTCGCTACAACGAGCAGGGATTAGTACCTGCGATCGCTCAAGATTATCTTGACGGTACGGTTTTAATGTTGGCGTGGATGAACAAGGAGTCATTACAAAAAACCCTTGAAACAAAAGAAGCCTGGTATTGGAGTCGATCGCGTCAGGAATTGTGGCATAAAGGGGCAACTTCGGGGCATATTCAAAAGGTTCAGTCATTACGTTATGACTGTGATAGTGATGCTTTACTCGTTATTATTGAGCAGGTAGGCGATATTGCTTGCCATACGGGAGAGCGAAGCTGTTTCCATCAAGTAGGCGAAAGCAAAAATAAAAAAGCTCCTCCAGCCGATACCTTATCAGAAGTATACCGAGTCATTCGCGATCGCCAAGCTCATCCCAGCGAGACTTCTTATACCTGTAGTTTGCTTGCAGGAGGAGATAATAAGATTCTCAAGAAAATTGGCGAAGAGTCAGCCGAAGTAGTCATGGCTTGTAAAGATAATGACAGTAAGGCGATCGCCTCTGAAGTAGCAGATTTACTCTATCATACCCTGGTTGCTCTGGCTTATCATAACGTCGATATCCGTGATGTCTACCGCCAGCTACATTCTAGAAGATAATGTAATTACTGATTGGTGGGCATTAGTTAAATAAGCGATTCTTATTGTAGTCAACTTAAAATGTCCACCCTACAATTTGTTCGATGCTCATTGCTCATTGTCTTTGGGTGCTGCTTTGCGAATTTCTGAATAGAAAGAGGTTTGTTTTCTGCCATCATGGTATTTGACAACTGTGGTACGCATTTTAAAGTTATCGCTGGCAAACCATTGACGCTCTTCAGCGTACATTTGATCATTTTCAATGGTCAAGGTTAAAGCTTCATCTGCGCCTAAAACGTAATGACCGCATACTTTAGCATCCTGAGGACGAATTATTTTGCCAGTGCGATCGCTACCAGGGTTACTAACCAAAACTATAGTTGCCGAGCCTACCTGCTTGTCTTTGCCCCAGTCTACAGAATTATCCCAGCTTTGCACTGTACCACCAATAATGAGATTAGGGTCAAAATGATGTTTCTGACATAGCTCAACGGCTCGCAAATCATCAGCAGAGATGGTTTCAATAGTGATATCTGCTTTACTGTTGTCTGCTTTGTCCCCACCTAAGAGATAATTAGTACGCTGACTAAACCATCTTCCCTCACTTAAATCTAGAAATTTCTTTAGCTCCATGATTATAGTGTTTTGCTAATACCTGTAAAAAATTTATAAAACTATGCCTTTAATCAATTGACCATATCTTGGTTTGATTGGCAATACTACAAACATTTTGAAGTTTATTTCTGAAGTTTATGAACAGCCATCACAATTATCCTACTAACCTTGATAATCTCCCGTCTTTGGGACTGACTCTTGATATCTTACTCAATCGACAAGAAAAAGACTGGGGATGTTTTCATGTAGTTAAAGAAGGAGAATTTTATGCTTTATATATTCCGACTATAGACAGCTTTAAGCTATACAAGAATCCTAAAAGTGAAAACTACAGGGGCTATTGGCAAAATCCCGCATTAGAAACTTTACCCGATGTGAAAAACAGTAGTGAAAAACCCGATATTTTTCTGCGTAACCGCAGTAAACAAGTAGAGGAAAAAAAGAAAAATTCTTCTGTCATTACACGCAAAAAACAACGTATTGTCGATGTGAAATATCGCTATAATCCTTGTCCAGAGATGTATCGTCTCAACCAGATGATTGCTCAATTGATTCGCGATCGCATTACTAACAATATTAGCTTTTCTCCTGCTACAGAAATAATGCCTTTGGTATTAGCAACGGAGGTTGACAATTAAAACAGTTTTATAGGGTGGGCAAAATTATTTTATTGAATAGTAGGCGTTGGTGAATCAAGGTATGATTTTTTGAGACTGTAATTTTTTACGGGATTAAAAAAGCCAACGGCTGAAACCTTTACTAATATCAAGTACGGATAATCAATTGAAATAAAACTGCATCCATTCAAATGAAGTAGTAATGCCAAAAAAACTTTCTCTCAGTCAGCATTTAAGCACACAAAAACTACTAAACAGGTATCGTAATGCGAGTAACGTCATTACCAAGTAATATTGGTTGCTATCGACGGGTAAAACGATAAAACAAGTAGCCGAAACAACTAACTAAGTTATTCATACCAATTGTGTGCCAGTATTTATTGTTAGACCAAGTTTTACTCTTGTTAGAATGTCTTTGATATCCCCATTTAATAAGTTTGTAGAACAGCAATTGATTCATTTTGGAATATGTTTCTTTGCTGCAAACTGTTCTGTAGTAGTTATACCATCCTCTAATCACTGGGTTAAGTTTTGAAATCAGTGCGTGCTGCGGTGCAGCCTTAAGGTTGTCTACTATATTGGCTAGCTTGCGGTAATGTTCTTTTACCTTTTCTTTTGATGGTTTGATAATCGTTTTGAACCCTAGATTTTCGCCGTTGGTATTCTTACCTGATTGGTATTTTCCTACTGGGAATTGTCTAATGTTGAACCCTAAGAAATCGAACCCTGGTTTGTTATCCTCGTAGTTATTGAGGGTATGTGCAATTTTGGTTTTTTCTTGATTGAGTTCTAATCCTATTTCCAAGAGCCATTGTCCTATTAATTCTTGACAAGTTTTAATTACGTCCAGGTTTTCATGGATAATCAAGAAATCGTCTGCGTATCTAATAAGGGAGAGAGATTTTTTATTCTCCTTGAGGACGTTCCTTCTTAACTTTCGTACATTGTCATCTTTGCTGGCTTGATAGATTCGCTTTTGGAGCTTAAAAACAGATTTCTCGACTTTTCGCCAATCAATCTCGTTCCATTCCACTGTATTTAATTGTTTTAAATCAGTTTTAGACATATTTACGCTTACTTGTTCACTATCTTCCTAATTACAGTCGGTACGTGGGCATATCTCATACATTACATACGAGCATTAGCTTTTTACCGAATCCTACTCCCTCTATAACCTCTATTTCTAGAGATATTGCGTCTTAATTGACTACTCAACAAGTTCGACCATTGCTGAGAGTTATGGAGGGGTTTCCTCGTTCCGAATATCCGTTGGTTGGAACCTTTAGGGTGTAAACTTCCACCGAAATCTATAGCTGGTGTGGATTTAGAAATAAACAATTATAAATCAGCTAGATTTATTGCCTTTTGGCTACAGCCAATAGTCTATTTTTGCTGTTTCAGACTAACGATGTTTACTAATCCTATGTTCCGAGGGTTTTGGATGTTGAACATTAAAAGATGATATTTTAATGTCTGTTGTTTTGCCCTGTTGCCTTTTGGCAATAGCCTATCAGTCTTTTGGGCTATTTGTTTGTAACGGAATTTGAGGATACTTTGCTTTCGCTACCCATGGGTTTCTTGCTTGCGGTGAACCAGATTAGACTTCCAGTCAGAACCGCTTTTATCCCCGCTTTTCGGATTGAAGACCAATCTCTACCGAAGGGGAAGTGCTTTTACCCCCAACACCTGGTAGGGCTGTTTCATTCTAAAGCTAAAGTGCGGTAAATTGATATAAAACCTAATTTAACCGCTCAATGACTTTAAAAAACTTTGATAAAAGCTTAATTGACTATTTGAAACAAATACCTGATGAGCGAAAAGCAGGTGGTCGAAGGCATTCTTTGTGGCTGATATTATTGATAACGATTTTAGGCATAATGAGCGGTTATTGGGGATATCGAGGTTTGGGCAGATTTGTCGAACGGCATCGCCGTCAATTAATTGAAACGCTCAAAATCCCACAAGCTAGAGTTCCATCTTATTCGACAATGAGAAGGGTAATGATGAGCTTAGACTATGAGGCAGTAACTCAAGTATTTAATGAATGGGCATCTCAGTATACTCACAATAGTCAAGGTCAATGGATTGCAATTGATGGCAAAAGTTTGAAAAATACTGTCAACGACTGTTATGGACAACAGCAAAACTTCGTCATGATGGTTTCGGCTTTGACTCATGAAGGCGGGGAAATTTTAGGCATAAAAGTTAGGGAAAATAAGAAACAAAGTGAGAAAGATATTGCATTTCTCTAATAGAATTTCAAACACTCAATAAGACTGCGATTCGTCGCTTTAAGCAGTCGGAAAAAACTAGAAACAGACTAACTCATCGAACTGTAGAAGTATTTGAGCCTCCACTAAATCTTAATTCTTGCTGGATTGGAGTTTATAGTGTGATTAAGATTTTCCGTTCGGGAATTAGAGGTAATCATAATTATGAATCGGATTCGGCTACTTATTACATTAGTTCTTTACCCAACTCCTTCGGAGTTAAGTAGCAAGTAGCGCGTTCTGGAGAACGCCGACATCGCTTCGCGATGGCGACACGCTCCAGCGTGTGCAAATAGCAGATAGCAATTAAGAAAAACTCCGAAGTTGGATATGCAGCCTCTTCATTGATGAGGAAAAGGTGAAAAAATAATTCAACTCTTGAATACATGCGGGCAAGCCCTTTGTCTGACACAGGAGCTATCGCTCCATGTCGTCGTCTTCGACGACTTTGCAAGCTTTGCTTGCTGTGGCAGAGGTTGAACTTGCAGACGCGCTTCGCGTCTAGCCGTTGCGGAGCAACGTCGGCAGCCTCCAGGCTGCGCTACTGCTACTTGTGAACAGCAACTTCTTGGCTTATTCCCCAAGGTATTGGCCGACATTGGGGTATCGAGAATCGTTGGCATTGGGGAGGTACGGACGGCGAACCTGCGTCGCCGTATTGAGTGCCGTTTAAGGATGTCGTAACGAAAGAAGATAACAGCCCTCAACTTCACGGCAAAGCATCTACAAACATCTCCTTGATTAAAAGTTGGGTTATTAACCTACTGAGAGTTCATGGTTTCGATTCTATGACCGAGGCAATCAGTTATTTAAGCCATAATTTGCCATTATTACTTTCTTTGTGCCATTGATAGGAATAGTAAATATACTTATTCGCGATCGCATTTCTTTTTTAGAGAATGAAACAGCCCTACCCCAAACTTGGGGGCGGGGGGGCGAAATTAGGAGATTAGGTTGTAAGAAAGTAATTTTTTAGATGTCTTCTAAGATTCTGATTGAGCAGATTCTGGTTTAACGGGCGCACCATCTCGTAGTTTAATGCGGTGCGATCGCGTATTGCAACCGTTGCTGGTACAATTCATTTGGCAACCCCAGCCGAATTTTTAGATGCTAAAGTATTACCCGCGATCGCATCTTTATTGGCTCACGATCTCAAAGTCAGAATTCATTTAGGTGGAAAAGAACGCATTTATCAACTATTGGATGATGGCACAGTAGATCTGGCAATCACCGCATCTCAACCTCAAAGTAAAGCTTTAGATTATGCTGAAATTGAGCAGGAGACTTTGATTTTAGTTGCTGCTGCTGATTGGGAAAAGCAACATTTAATTAAACCATTCGATCCACGGCAATTATTGAGTTTGCCTTTGATCGCCTACGATGAAGATTTACCATTAGTTCGTCAATATTTTGCCGAGGTATTTCAAATTCAACTAGATATTCAGGCGACGGTGACTGTTGCTGATTTAAGAATAGTGCGATCGCTTGTATCTTTTAGTCAAGGTTATACTGTTTTACCAAAATATCTGTGTGAACAAAAGCTACAGACTGGCAATCTCCGTCTTTTACATCAGACAGAATTTTATCCTCGTAACAATCTTTATCTAGTTTGGAATAAAGGAAACTTAAGACATTCGAGAGTAGTGTACACGCGAGATCATTTGTTAGAAATTCTCTAATTAATAATTATCGTTTAAGAACTTTTCTAGACATTGTTTTCAATTAAATTGAATTAATTAGAGTTAACAGATGAAGACAGACAAATGGGGTGATGATTCTAAACGATATATAATTCGCCAAGCTAAAGCAGATGATATCGAACTATTAGATAAAATCCACGCTGAAAATATGAGAAACTATGTTGAAAAAGTTTATCCTTGGAATCCTCAGCTTTTTCGCGCTTGTTTCATTCCAGAAAACTATCAAGTAATTGAAAAGAAAAGACAAATCTTAGGCTTTATCAAAGTTGTTACTTCAAAAACAGATATTTATTTAGCAGAGATTCAGATTGATAGGCAACATCAAAAACAAGGAATAGGAACGAATCTGATCCAGTCAATTATTAAGCAAGCACAATCACAAAACAAAAAATTGTGGTTAAAAATCGTTAAAGGTAATCCTGCTGAGAAATTATATGCAAGATTAGGATTTACTGTATTTGAAGAATCTTCAACTCATAAGAAGATGAGAAAATAGTTTTGCTGGTTGAAATTCATGTATAGCAATTCTCAAATCAATGAGGTACATTAACTAAGTTCTGGAAAAAAGCGCAAAACCTTTGCCCTTTTGCCTTTTCCCCTTAACCAGACACAACTAAGGTGCATCTCGTAAATAAGAGAAACGCTATAGTAGCTAAGAGCTAATAGCTGAAAACCAATGAATCTGAAAGAAGTAATTCACATCAGGCGTTCTCTATACCAAATATCTACAGTTGGCAAGTAGGGAAAGTCTCTTAAGTATTATTATTTAAACCCTCTAAGATAAAAATAGTACTGATTTAATAACTAACTATCATCCAAATGCCAGATTTAGAAAAGATTGCCAGGCAGCTAGAAAGCCCTAATTCTAAGGATCGTTTATTGGCTTTAACTTCCTTGAGACAAGTTGCACCAGAAGATGCTGTTCCCTTAATTAAAAAAGTTTTAAATGATGAAATACTTCCTGTGCGTTCGATGGCGGTATTTGCTCTAGGGATAAAGCCAACCAAGGAATGTTTTCCACTGCTAATCGATTTATTGGCAACCGATCCAGATTATGGCATTCGAGCGGATGCAGCAGGGGCATTAGGCTACTTAAATGATATTCGTGCCTTTGAACATCTAGTGAGGGCATTTTATGAAGATGATAATTGGCTAGTCAGATTTAGTGCTGCAGTTTCTCTTGGTAATTTGCAGGATATTCGCGCCAAGGAATTGTTAATGGAGGCTTTAGATAGTGAGGAAGTAATTCTTCAGCAGGCTGCGATCGCTGCTTTAGGAGAAATCAACGCCACTGAAGCAGTAGATAAAATTCTTAATTTTGCTGGTTCAGAAGATTGGTTAATTCGCCAAAGGTTAGCAGAAGCACTCGGTAATTTGAAAACAGAGAAAAGCACATCTGCCTTGAAGTTTTTAGCTAAAGATATACACCCCCAAGTAAAAGAAGCAGCAGAAATATCCTTAAAGCGTTTAGAAGAAAATTAGACGTTGCACCATATATCAATACAATTTGGTTGCTTCAAGCTGGCGATCGCTGATAATTAATTACTAACTGCCAATAGGAGGGATTGTGAATTGTCAAAAAAAGAAGCTAAAAATCAGACAGAGTTGAAACAAACGCTTTTTAGCTTTGAAGAAATTACTGCTGAGTTAAATTATCGTCAAGCTCAGAATTCTTTACGGGATGTAATTAGTAATATCGATCTAACTGCTGAAGAACAAGCTGGCTTAGAATCAGAGATTGATCGCTTAAGTTTCATGCTTGATAAACTAGAGCATTCGGTAGTGCAGATTGCAGCTTTTGGCATGGTAGGTAGAGGCAAATCTTCTGTCCTAAATGCCTTAGTAGGGCAAAATATTTTTCCCACAGGCGCGCTTCACGGAGTAACTCGCAGTATAGATACTATAAAATGGCACCTAACCCCAGAACAAATTGCCGAAACTTCTGAAAATCTTCAACGCCTGATCGTCCCAGGCAAAGCAGGACAAATTCAACTAATCGATACTCCAGGAATTGATGAGGTTAACGGCGAAGCCAGAGAAGCTTTGGCGTGTGATTTGGCTAAACGAGTCGATCTAATCTTATTTATGGTTTCAGGGGATATTACCCAGGTGGAATATCGTGCTTTAGCAAAGCTCAGAGAAGCAGGTAAACCAATGCTGTTGGTGTTTAACAAAATCGATCAATATCCCCAAGCCGACAGGTTAGCTATCTACCAAAAAATCAAAGAAGAGAGAGTTAAAGAATTAATTTCCCCCGATGAAATTATTATGGTGGCTGCATCGCCGATTGAAGTTAGAGGGATAAAAGACAAAGCAGGCAGAATTAAAGTGCAGCGGATTCCAGGCAAACCACAGGTAGCATCTTTGCAGCTTAAAATTCTGGAATTATTACACCGTGAAGGAAAATCTCTGGTGGCTCTTAACAGTATGCTGTTTGCTGACGAAGTAAACGAGCAGTTACTACAGCGTAAACTGGCAATTCGCGATCAGGCTGCCAATGAGCTTATTAATAAGGGAATGATGGTCAAAGCGATGGCGATCGCTCTTAATCCCGTAACGGCGATCGATTTGTTCTCTGGAGCGATTATTGATGTGGGGATAATTATTTCTCTATCCCGTCTGTATGGCATTACCATGACTCAATCAGGAGCAGTAAAACTTCTAAAGAGCATTGCTTTGAGCATGGGAGGAATTAGTGCCAGCGAACTGCTTGCCACTCTAGGATTAAGCTCTCTTAAAGGAATTTTAGGCTTGGCTATTCCTGCCACGGGAGGTTTGTCCCTTGCTCCCTATTTGTCTGTGGCGATCGCTCAAGGAGGAGTAGGAGGCGTATCTTCTTACGCTATTGGGCAGGTAACAAAAACCTATCTAGCCAATGGAGCATCCTGGGGAGAACAAAGTCCTAAGGTAGTAGTCCAAAAAATTCTTGATTCTTTAGATGAAGAATCAATTCTCAATCGTATTAAATCTGAATTGAAAGCAAGGTTAACTAATCGTTTAAAGTCCAATTAGTTTTCAATCGTTTCGACCTACCAAAAGAGTAAAAAAAAAGGATACAGTATTTACCATATCCCACAAGTCCTAAATATCGTTAGCATAGTTTGATTTAGACAAGTAATACTTTTCTATACTTTGATAGTTATTTTTTTCTTCATACAGATGACAGTCTTTAGTTACCTTCTGAATTAGTTTCCAGTTAAAGGTGCAGTCAGGATAAAGATAATCACCCCAATTTTCTACTAAACTATCGTGAGCCAAACGCAAGTTATACCAGGGAATCCCCGTAGTTAGGTGATGAGGGATATGCACATTAATATCGTGACAAAGAAACTCTACCCACCAAGGATACTTGCAGTTTACCGTACCCGATAGTTGAGCGCGAGCTTCATTCCATTCATTTTCTGCCTTGAAAGGAATTTCAGGCATAGTGTGATGAAACATAGTGAAGGTACTCATCCAGAAATGATATACCAACCAAGGCATAAGCCAAAACTTAACTAAGCCAACAAATCCTGTAGTGATAAACAAAGTGGAATAAATAATACCACCGCCAATTAAAACTACTAGTACCGATAAGCGAACCTGTTCTCTTTGTTTACCTTCAAACTTACTCCAAATAAAGTGTAGTTTTGCCCAATGTATAATTGAACCAAACCCCCAAAACCAACCTCGCATTCGACGATATAGCCACTGTATAGTGGGAGAACAATTATCATACGTCTCAGGAGTAAAAGGAGCCCAGGCATTATCTACATCCAGCTTATTTGTATGCTTGTGATGATAGTTATGTAAAATACGCCAAGCATGGAAGGGATAAATAATTGGCAGAGTCATAACGTGTCCCACTAAATCGTTTACCCAAATACGGTTAGAGAAGGAACGATGACCACAATCATGGGCGATGACGAATAAGCCTTGTAAGCTTGTGCCTAAAAATATCCAAGCAACAGGTAGTAAGTACCAGGGTGAAACTGCCACTGTCCAGTAGCCTAAAGCAACACACAAGACATTAATAACTAGCTTTGACCATGCCTTACGAGGATTTTTAATAAAAACTTCTTTAGGTAATGTATTGATAATATCTCTAAGTTTGATATTGTCGTCTAATTGGGTCGATTTTAAACTTTGTGGCGATGCTGGTAATGTTGCTGTCATAGAATCTGTGTTAATGATCTAAATATTGTGTTTTTAATCGCCTGTAGACGATCTCACCGAACAATTTGTCTCTAAGAACGTTTGTTTACTTATGTGCATGAAAACCGTCCCACTCAAAAAAATGCGTGAGAAGAAGAACAAATATGCGATTCCTGATAGCAACAGCGAGTTAATCTGAGACTATTCTAGGAATATTACAAAATATTGCTTTAATTTCATAATCCTTAATATTTATAGCATAGTTACGTAACTTATAAAGCAACGGCATCCATAATTTGAATTTGATACGTTGTTTAGTTTGGGCAATCTACAAGATATAGATAAAATATAGACTTGCATTCCTATCTGTATTTGATTTTGTCTACCAAAAGAAAGCTTAATGACTGAAGCCACGGCTACTCGTCAGCCACAACCTACTCAAAAAAAAGCAACCTTGTTTTATCAAGTTGCCATGTCTCAACCTGCTTCCCACCTATTTGAAGTCAGCTTACAAGTAAAAAATTGGCAGTCAACAAGCTTGGATCTCAAAATGCCAGTCTGGACTCCTGGTTCTTATTTAGTAAGAGAATATGCTAGACACGTACAAGATTTTGTGGCGCAAGATAGCAACAAACAGAATTTAACTTGCCAAAAAATCAGTAAAAATCATTGGCAGGTAGCAACACAAGACTGTTCGGAAATAATAGTTAGCTACCGTATCTTTGCCAATGATTTAACGGTACGCACTAATCATTTAGATGCTACTCATGGCTATTTTAATGGTGCAGCCTTGTTCTTTTATGTGCCTGGATTAGAACAACAGCCAATTACAGTCAAAATTATAACTCCACAGTCAGATTGGCAGGTGACGACAACCTTGCCCAAGGTAGAAGGAGAAACCAATACTTTTGTTGCTCCAAATTTTGATACGTTGGTTGATACTCCCGTAGAAGTGGGGACACAGCAGGTATATAGTTTTGAGGTGTTAGATAAGCCTCATTCTTTAGCTATTTGGAGTGAAGGTAACGCCAACCCTGAACAAATAATTGCCGATACTAAGAAAGTAATTGAGGTTGAAGCCGAGATGTTTGGCGGTTTACCTTATGAACAGTATTTGTTTCTGCTACACCTCTCAGGAAGTGGCTACGGAGGTTTAGAACATAAAGATAGCTGTACTTTAAATTATCCTCGATTTGGGTTTCGCGATCGCGAGAAATACGAACGTTTTATGCAGTTAGTCGCCCACGAATTTTTCCATTTGTGGAACGTAAAGCGCATCCGCCCCAAAGCTTTAGAAGTATTTGATTACGAAGGAGAAAACTACACTATTTCTCTGTGGTTTTGCGAGGGAACAACTAGCTATTACGATTTTTTAATTCCTCTACGGGCAGGAATATATAATCGTCAAACCTGTTTAAAAAACCTGAGTAAAGATCTTACCAAATATCTTAATACCCCTGGACGTAAAGTGCAGCCCTTGGGAGAGTCTAGCTATGATGCCTGGATTAAGCTTTATCGCCGTGATGCCAATAGCGATAATAATCAGATTTCCTATTACCTCAAAGGGCAATTTGTTTCCCTGCTGCTAGATCTAATAATTCGAGCTAAACATAATAATAGGCGATCGCTTGATAATGTGATGCAGCTAATGTGGCAGCGTTTTGGACAGGATGAAATAGGCTTTAGTGAAACTCAGTTAAGAGAAATGATAGCCGAAGTTGCCGAGACAAACCTAGATGATTTTTTCTTTCGCTATATCGAAACCACAGAAGAAGTACCTTTTGATGACTACTTTGAACCCTTTGGTTTATACTTGAAAACTATTACCGAATCAGACACGCCTTACATGGGAATCAGGGTACAGTCGGAGAATAATAGAGAAGTAATTAAATTTGTTGCTGCCGAATCTCCTGCAAGCAAAGCGGGAATTGATGCTGATGATGAACTATTAGCGATCGACGGAACTAAAGTTACTGCTGAATCTCTTAATGAACGGTTAAAAGACTATCAGGTTAAAGATACAATCGAAATTACAGTTTTTCATCAAGATCAACTTAAAACTTTGCCCGTTACCTTAAGTGAATCCCAACCTAGCCGTTATGAAGTAGCAGTTAAAAGTAACTTGACAGAAATACAGCAACAAAATTTAACTGGGTGGCTTGGGGAACAATAATCAATGATCGATGACCAACGATCAATTTGTAGGGTGGGCATAAAATACAGTTCTGCTCGTTATAAAAATACACTTATTAATGCCCACCAAGTAATTAAGAATCAATAATAATCAAGCAATTATGCACAATTTTTTAGAAATCGCTTATTTTCAAAATCAGTTTGTTCCTTTTAAAGAAGCAAATGTTTCTATTGCTACCCACGCTCTACACTACGGAACAGGAGCTTTTGGTGGGATGAGAGGTATTCCTAACCCAGAGAATCCTGAGCAAATATTATTATTTAGACTCGATCGCCACTGTAAAAGATTGAGCGAAAGTGCCAAACTACTAAATTATGATTTACCCGCAGATAAAATACAGCATATAATTATTGATTTTGTCCAAAAGAATAAGCCCAAAAAACCATTTTATATTCGACCTTTTGTTTATACTTCTGATTTAGGTATTGCACCCCGACTGCATAAAATTGCCAAAGATTTCTTTATTTATGGTCTAGAACTTGGGGACTATTTACCTCCTGAAGGGATTAGCTGTCGGATTAGTTCTTGGTATCGCCAGGAAGATCGCAGTTTGCCATTACGGGGTAAGATTAGCGGTGCTTATATTACTTCTTCTTTAGCTAAAACTGAAGCCGTAGAATCGGGTTTTGATGAAGCGATTTTAATGAACTCCCAAGGTAAAATTTGTGAAGCTTCAGGAATGAATATATTTATGGTGCGTAATGGTAAATTAATCACGCCTGGCTTTAATCAAGACATTTTAGAGGGCATTACCAGAGATAGCATCTTAACTATCGCCAAAGATTTAGATATAGAAACAGAGGAAAGAGCGATCGATAAAACTGAATTATTAATTGCCGATGAAGTATTTTTAAGTGGTACAGCAGCTAAGGTAACTCCTGTAAAACAAATCGAAAGTTATCACCTAACAACTAATAGACCCATTACTGAGAAAATAAAGCACAAGCTAACAGCAATAACTCAAAATAAAGAATCAAAATATCAAGACTGGATTTATACAGTGGATTTTTAAGCTGAGTAGCTAGATGAAATTAATAGACGCTAAATCTATAAACTAAATCTTAACTTAGCTATTTAATTGTATGGCTAAATATCGCTATTCATAAAAATCAATTATTTACTGGCTAGCTAGCTTGAGTAAATGCTCTCCATGTCAAGCTGATACGCGAACCAGTGTTTGGCTGCTTTTTAATCCCATGCGTCCAATCATCATAATTCACAAAACGTTGAATTATGTGGAAAGAAAAAACCTTTAAAGGTAAATATCTTTTCTATGACCCACAGCAACCACTAACACGACTAATCGGTTTTTTTCTATTTGGCATAGAATTCGATAATCACCAACCCTATAACGCCAGAGTCCTAATTTGCTGCCTTTTAATGGCTTTCCAAATTGATAGGGATTTTGATCTACTAAAACCCGCTCCTCAAGATAATTTACTATTCTTTGACGAGCAGATTTATCAAGTTTCTCTGCATCTTTAAGAGCTTTTCTTTCCCATTCAATTTTCCACATCAAGAATCCTCTTTGCTTCTTCCATCGAAACTCTCCCTTCAGAGTTTTCTATTCTGTCTATTGCAAGATAGGTATCTTCCATATCTTCCAGATATTGCGCTATGGCACGTTTGACGTAAAAGCTTTTTGAGCGACCTGTTTGAGCAGCAAGATCGCTAAGACGCTGATGTAGTTCTTTGTTAAGCCTAACAGCAATTGATTGAGATTCCATAAAACGACTCCTTGAAAACCAAGTTGTTATACAAGTATAACATTTGAGCTAATCTGGTTTCCCGTAGTAGCCAAAAATATTGAGTTATTCTGATTTTGGAGTTAGATTACAAAAGTAATCAATTTACTTTCATATTCCGATTCAGCAACGCCAGAAAATCAAGTGATTCGCTCTTTAGCCATAAGCTATAAGCCACAATCTATGAGCTTTTTAGATGTTGTTTCTAGTTTTAGTATTCTTTACTACTCCACCGACAACACAACCTGACTCCTAAAAGCTAAAAGTGAGGGCGACCCCGCGTCGGCGTAAGACGCAAGGGAACGCGCCCGAACCCGAAGGGCTTAAAGCTTAAAACGTTTAATATCAACGAAGCTAATTCACACCAAGCGTATATTACAAAATTAGAGAAAAATATAAAAATTAAATATAGTGACAGCTTTACCTTAGAAGGTGGCAATTTGCGATAGATTAAATCAGGTAGTGGTAGCCAATTATACGATAAACCCAAGAGCAAAAAGATGAGCAAAACTGTTGCTGACGTTATGACAGCCAATCCAACTACGGTATCTCCTGAGACATCTCTAGAAGAAGCGATCCAAATTCTAGCTGAAAAAGATATTAGCGGTTTACCTGTGGTAAATAAGCAGGGAGAGCTAGTGGGAGTAATATCCGAGACTGATTTAACTTGGCAAGCTTCAGGAGTAGAAGCACCGCCTTATATTATGTTTCTCGATAGCGTAATTTATCTGCAAAATCCCGCCAAGCATAATCAAGAAGTACATAAGGCTTTAGGGCAAACCGTGGCTGAAGCTATGAGCGATCGCCCGACAACGGTGAAAGGCAATCAGCTAGTGGGAGAGGCAGCTAGGATCATGCACGAAAAAAAAGTACGGCGTTTGCCAGTGATAGATGATAATTCCAAGTTAATCGGCATGATTACTCAAGGTGATGTAATTAAGATGATGGCAGCCGAATAGCTATTAAAGCCTTATTTTTTCTCTGTTTAAAACCAACTTTAAATCTAATAATTTTAATTAATCATGACTATTACCCCAGAATCAGTTAAGACTCTGCTAAATTCCGAAGATTTTGGCGAGCGGATTAGAGGCTTAAATCAACTACGTCAAATTGACACAGAAACAGCCTTTGCCATGGTGCAGCCCATGATTACCGATGATAATACCCGCGTGCGCTATGCAGCAGTTAGTCAGCTAGATACTCTGGGAATAAATAATAAAGATGCTGCTCTAGAAATCTTACGCGATCGCCTGTTTAACGATCCAGAGCCAGATGTACAAGCAGCAGCAGCAGATGCGATTGGCGGTTTAAAGCTTGTTGAAGCTTATGAAGATTTAGCCAATATCTATCACGATACATCAGAATGGTTAGTGCAGTTTAGCATTATTGCTGCTTTGGGCGAATTAGGCGATCCTCGTGGCTTCGATCTCTTAAAAGAGGCTCTTCACTCGGATAATAACCTCCTGCAAACCGCAGCCATTGGTTCAATGGGAGAATTGGGCGACACTCGCGCTATTCATTTACTTGCTCCCTTTGCCGATAATGAAGACTGGCAAATACGTTACCGTCTTGTACAGGCTTTAGGTAGATTAGGGGGAGAAGAAGCCAAGACAATAATTACCAAGTTGGCAGATGATGAATTTGAACAGGTTGCTAAAGAAGCGAAAAATAATCTTTGATAGAGCGATCGCTATATGCGGCTTAAGCCTTTGTTGATTCAGTTGCTCATGGAGGAAGACCCCCACCGCAAGCTTTGACTTTTGACTTTAGCGATCGCCTTATCTTCTCAGCCTACCCAATTAAACTTTATGAGGTTCATGCAGACAGATTCTAGGTAGTTTTCAGTAGAGACGCTGCCAAAAAATCCGCATAGGATCTAAATAAAGATTTTAATAATTTTAAAATGTGGATTAATTTTGAACAAAGTGTAGGGCAAAGATTAGAACTCGAACAGTTAAATCAAGAACAAGATAGGTCTAAGAATTTGCGTTCTAAAGGTGCAGCAATTGTCAGAGGTGTTGCGGGATCTGGTAAGTCTCTAGTATTAAGAAATAGAGTTAAAAAATTAGCTGAAGATTACGATAGAATTTTGATTTTGACCTACAATCGCTTTATGAATAGCTGGTTGAAATCTAATTTAGAAGCTAATCAAGTTAAGAAGTTTGAATGCTTAACTTTTCATCAATGGGCATATAGAAATTTAAAATATAGTTACGATAATGATGTTAGCAAACTGGTAGAATTGGCTCGTAAATGTCCAAAAAGATATCAAGCAATTTTAATTGATGAGGCGCAAGATTTTCCTGATGAATGGTTTCAAGCTTTATTAGAAGTTTTAGATAAGCGAACTAACGCTTTATTTATTGTTTACGACAATACTCAATCGGTTTATGGACAATTTCATCGACGCAAATCAGATTGGAGTTGGAAAAGTTTAGGCATTAATATTCCTGGAGGACGAGCGCAAGTTTTTGAGCTTAATTATCGTAATTCTCCCGAAATTTTGGAACTTGCCTGGAAGTTTATTGCCCCAGTCTTAGCTACAGCCGAAATAAAAGTAGAGAAAAAAGAACGAGATGAAACAGGAAAAGTGGTTCATACTCCTAGTATTAGTAGTGTAATTGAACCTAAGAAAAAACCTTCCCGTAGTTCAGGTATTAAGCCTTTATTACTCGAAGTTTATTATGAAGATATGCCAGATAAAATTGCCGCTCAAGTTCAAGAGGCTTTAGAGGTTCATGGTGAATCTTCAATTGGTATTTTGGTGCATCCCCAAGCTAAAGATTTAAAACAAGAAATAAGCAAAGAATTAACCAAGTTAAATTTAGAACATCATGCTCCTGAAACTTCAGGCGATCGCGATCGCAATGTTGTTAATCGTCCTTTTGTAATTGTTGATTCTTGGAATGCTTTAAAAGGTGTAGAATTTGATGCGGTAATTATTGCAGGAATAGATAGTTTATCTGCATATAAATCAGAAGACAAAGAAATTAGTTTTGAAGCTAAAGCGGGTTTATATACAGCGATAACAAGAGCAAAAGATCACTTAATCATGCTCTATGAAAACAGAGATCAGGTTGTCTTAGAAATTGAAGCTGCTCTTAATTCTCCTGATTGTTTGGAGGAAGGTTGATTTAGGTAATACAGCAGTTTTTAATTGGATAGACTACGTTGTTGATTAACTGGTTTTTAGCTATCAGTTTTTAGCTTTTAGCTTTTCAAATTAAACTTGCGTGTTCTACTCAACTGAAAAGCACAGTAAGCGATAATTAATAGGTTTTTGAGAAATAATTAATCTGTAAACATTAAATAGCAAACAAGCATCAATTTAAGATTCTGGTTGATAATTAGCTTCTGACCATATTTCGTTAATTTCTTCTGCCTGTTGACTAGCGGTAAAATTTTCCCAAACAATACCGTTAACGTCGGTTTCAGCAGACATACTTAAAACAGTAGAATCTTCCCATCCCAAATGTCTTAATTTTCCTGGTTGGCAAGATTCATCTTGTCTAATAGAAACATTGAGAGTTTCTGTTCGCCACAGAGCATATTCGCCAGCAATGACTAAGCAGGGTTTTGCTGATAATCGTTTACTATAGTCTTTAATCGTTGCTTCGATCTCGTTAGTGGAAATTGCTAAATGCAGCTTTTTCATTTACAGCTTTCAAATACACAAACTATATAAAAATGTTATCTCGTTATAACCTGCAAAATCAATTTACTTAACTAAATATTTTTTACTGAATCTAGAAATAGCAAAGTTTTGTACAGCAACTTGCTTTTTGTTCAGTTTATAAATATTCTTTAAATAGCGAGCAAGAGTAATAATAAGTATGAGCAAAAAAGATTTAAATAACCAAGCTGCTAAATCAAAAAAAGATAATAAAAAAAATAAAGATAAATCCAAAAAATTAAGCAAAAAAGTATATAAAAAAGAACTAAAAAAGTTGCAAATTGAGTTGGTCAAATTGCAAAGATGGGTGCAACACAAAGGCTTAAAGATTGTAGTTGTCTTTGAAGGTAGAGATGCAGCAGGAAAGGGAGGCTCAATTAAGCGCATCACTAAATACTTAAATCCCCGTGTTTGTAAAGTGGTGGCTTTAGGTACACCCAGCGATCGCGAAAAAACTCAGTGGTATTTTCAAAGATATGTGGCTCATCTCCCCGCAGCAGGAGAAATAGTGCTGTTTGACCGTAGCTGGTATAACCGCGCCGGGGTAGAAAAAGTCATGGGCTTTTGCACCTATGAACAGTATAACGAGTTTATGCGCTCATGTCCCCAGTTTGAAATGATGATCCAGCGATCGGGTATTATCTTAATTAAATATTGGTTTTCGGTTAGCGATCGCGAACAGGAAAAACGTTTTCAAGATCGAATTGAAGATCCGACAAAACGCTGGAAAATTAGCCCTATGGATCTAAAGGCTAGGGAGAAATGGGTAGAATATTCTAGAGCCAAAGATGATATGTTTGCAGCTACCGATGTTCCTGAGTCTCCTTGGAATGTAGTTGAGGCTGACAATAAGAAAAAGGCAAGATTAAACTGTATTAGTCATTTTCTAGAAACTGTTCCCTACGAAGATTTGCCCGCTAAAAAAATTAAATTACCTCCACGCCAAAAAGCAATAGACTATGAACGTCCACCAATTAGTACTCAAAACTTTGTGCCAGCAAAGTATTAAAGCACGACATTAACTATTTAAAAGTTGATTGAGGTAGAGAAACTTATTTTTCTCACTTTTTAATTTTCATATAGGATTAAACCCAAGTTATATTATGGTTTAATTTGCATCGAGTTAAAGATAGCTATAATGTCTAGTCAGCCAAACTCTAACATCGTCGAAATATTACAGCAGCGAGCCATATCTCAAGGCGAGGATACAGCGTATATTTTTCTCAAGGATGGTGAGAATAAAGAAATTATACTGACCTATCAGGAGTTAGAGACTAAGGCAAAAGCGATCGCGCTTTCACTACAGCAAATCGTTTTACCTGGCTCTAAAGCTTTACTGGTATATCCTTACAGCGGTGGCTTAGAGTTTATTACCGCCTTTTTTGGCTGTTTGTACGCGGGAGTTGTAGCTGTACCCTGTCATCCGCCCAAAAATCGTTTGACTACCGTAGAAGTACAAACCCGCATTGTCTCTGCGGGTGCAGAAGTAGTGCTAACTGAATCTAGTTTGTTTAGCAAGCTAAAAACTCAGCTATCTAAGTGGGGACACGCTTCGCTACATTGTTTAAATACAGACAAAATCAATCAGAAAGTTGATGATTGGACTCCACCAAAGATAAATGCCGATACTTTGGCTTTCTTACAATATACCTCTGGGTCTACAGGCGAACCAAAGGGAGTAATGATTACTCACGGGTGTCTGATGCAAAATCAAGAGATGCTAAAACAGGCTTTTGGTCATACCAAAGATTTAGTAGGTGTGGGTTGGCTACCTTTGTTTCACGACATGGGCTTAATTGGTAACGTGATCCAACCGATATACATGGGTGCATATTGTGTGATGATCTCTCCCATTAGCTTTGTGCAAAAGCCAATTCGTTGGCTACAGGCGATAAGTAAATATCAAGCAACTACTAGCGGTGCGCCCAACTTCGCCTATGATTTATTATGCGATCGCGTCACGGAAGAACAAGCAGCGCAATTAGACCTCAGTAGTTGGGAGGTAGCGTTTTGTGGCGCAGAACCAGTGCAAACGGCAACTATGAAGCAGTTTAGCCGTAAATTTGCTAGCTGTGGCTTTAAATCAACGGCATTCTATCCCTGCTATGGCATGGCGGAAGCTACTCTAATAATTACAGGGGGAGATAAAGCCAAGTCACCGACGGTGAAGTATTTAGACAAGATTGCTTTAGAAGAAAACAAAGTAGTTATTGCCGATAATCAGCCAGGAACAACTACGATAGTTAGCGCGGGTTATCCTTGGTTGGATGGCACAATTGCGATCGCCGATCCTGATTCTCTAACAGAATGTGCAGCAAATAAAATCGGAGAAATTTGGTTTTCTAGTTCCAGTGTAGGACAAGGATATTGGCAGCTACCAGCCAAAACCCAAGAGACTTTTCAGGCAAGTTTAAATGGTCAAGGTAAATATCTACGTACTGGAGATTTAGGCTTTATTGATAATAGAGAATTATATATTACTGGTCGTCTTCATGATGTGCTGGTCTTTTGGGGCTTAAATCATTATCCGCAGCAGATTGAACAAACGGTAGAACAATGTCATCCTGGATTAAAACCTAATTGTGGTGCTGCTTTCTCGATTGAGGTGGAGGGAAAAGCAAGATTAGTGGTTGCTCAAGAAATAGAGCGCACTTATCGCCAATTTTTAGTTATGGATGAGGTGGTAGCAGCTATCCGTTGGCAGATATTTCAAGAACATTTTATCGACATTTACAGCATTGTCTTGCTCAAACCAGGACGTATACCTAAAACTTCTAGTGGCAAAGTTCAACGTAGTGCGTGCAAAGCCATGTTTCTTGACGGTAGTTTGGAGGTTTGGTCACAGTGGTATCTAAGTGACGTTAAAAAGAGTGATGTAACGGGGTTGTTCCAGAGATATACTAATCCGATTACCTATCTTAAAATGTTATCGGCGATCGCCAGAGGCAGAATACGCCGTTGGTTACATCTGCTTACTGATGTTACGCACTAATTGTAGCGATATTAAGGTTCTGGGTCAGTTTTAGTGAAACTAAAATTAGTTGGATTCTAGGCGATCGCATTATATTTTTAACTATAGAAACAATCAATCCCACATTAGGCTTTGACAATCTCTACATCGTACTTGCTAATTTCTGAGTCACGGGTAATAAAAATTAGTTTTTGCTGTCTTGCTTGAACTATCAACATCTGATCGAATGGATCTTGATGATGCAAAGGTCATGTTCGATATTTTTCGATTTGATCTATAGTCAGCCCAAGCATTTCAAACCCTCCTTTGTTGACAACCTCAAAAAATTCTTTTGGTATATCTAAACGACCGATATTTTGTTTAATACTAATTTCCCAAAGAGAGATTAAGCTGACACAAATAATGTTATTGTGGTCAATTATGATTTTTTGAGCTTCTGTTGAGAGCTTATCTGGTTCAAAAACTGTCCAGAGTAAACTGTGAGTATCGAGCAAAAACTTCATGCTATTCGATTATTCTCAACGATTTAGCTTCTGACTCATCCCATTCTCCAAAATCATCTGGTATTGTTGCTTGACCTTTCATTAAACCTAACCGTTGATTGCTTATAAAAGGTTCATAAGCAGATATTCTGACGACTGCCTTGCCCATTTTAGTAACAATTATTTCTTCTCCTTGTAAAACACTCTCTATTACCTGAGAGAACTTAGCCTTGGCATCGGTAACAGAATATACTTTCATTGTTTGGTTTGAGAACAAAGTAGTTTGACCTAGTCTGACTATATTCTATTTTATTGAAGATACCTACGGCTATTTTTGCGATCGCTTTTAGAGAGAATTCTTGGGCTACAGGCGATCGCTGTAGGGTGTCCGATCCCTAAAGCGGTTATCCGAAGGCATCCTTTAGGACACCTTCGGATAACCGCTTCGTATATAGCAAGTAACAAATAATATTCAACCTGACAATCAATACGAAACTACTATAAGGAAATTAATTGGAATGACTATAAATTTGATTCTCAAAGTACACTTTTTAGATGAGAGTCTTAACGAGATTCAAAACCTTCTGCCCTCTGCCTTGGAGTAACCCAGGAGTTCGAGGTTGATCGTTTTGTTGGTTTACTCCAAGACGAAAAAAATGTATCAATTCGTAAATCTGATACCATTTCTCCTTGAAGTTGCACTTAAGTATTTGAGCTTAAAACTCTCGCAAAGACGCAAAGACGCTAAGGGGGTAGATTTTATTTAATGCATTGTCATAGAGAGTTGGTATGAGTGAGTTTTTCTTCAGGAATTTCGTTTAGTTCGTCGATAATTTTTTGAATGATTATTCTTTTTCTATTTTAATAGGACTTACGCAGTTTAACGAGTTTTGCCCCCCTAGCCCCCCAAGTTTGGTAGGGCTGTTTCATTCTCAAAATAGAAGATGCGATCGCGAATAAATCTATTCACTACACCTATCAGTGACACAAAGAAAGTAATAATGGCAAATTATGGCTTAAATAACTGATTGCCTCAGTCATAGAATCGAAACCATGAACTCTCAGTAGGTTAATAACCCAACTTTTAATCAAAGAGATGTTTGTGGATGCTTTGCCGTGAAGTTGAGGGCTGTTATCTTCTTTCGTTACGACATCCTTAAACGGCACTCAATACGGCGAACCTGCGTCGCCGTATTGAGTGCCTCCCCAATGCCAACGATTCTCGATACCCCAATGTCGGCCAATACCTTGGGGAATAAGCCAAGAAGTTGCTGTTCACAAGTAGCAGATAACAAGTAGCGCAGCCTGGAGGCTGCCGACGTTGCTCCGCAACGGCCAGACGCGAAGCGCGTCTGCAAGTTCAACCTCTGCCACAGCAAGCAAAGCTTGCAAAGTCGTCGAAGACGACGACATGGAGCGATAGCTCCTGTGTCAGACAAAGGGCTTGCCCGCATGTATTCAAGAGTTGAATTATTTTTTCACCTTTTCCTCATCAATGAAGAGGCTGCATATCCAACTTCGGAGTTTTTCTTAATTGCTATCTGCGCGAACGGGTCGTTCGCCGCCTTTGCGAAGGAAAGTCGAGCCGCGTGGAGCGGCTGCTACTTGCTACTTAACTCCGAAGGAGTTGGGTAAAGAACTAATATAATAAGTCGCCGAATCCGATTCGTAATCGTGATTACCTCTTGTTCGCGAACGGAAAATTTTGATGATACTATGAACTCCAACTCATTGAGAATCAATGTTTGATGGAGGAGCCAATACTTCTACAGTTCGATGAGTTAGTCGATTTCTCGTCTTCTCGATCTGCTCAAAGCAACTAATCGCCTTTGTACTTGTTGCTTGAAATTCAACAGCGGAGTGGAATAAGCGCGGGAAACCCACGCATTTCCTCCGCTCAATTTGCCGATGTAATGTTTTTTGATTTCTTTTAACCACAATTAGGTAGTTATTACCACTGTCGATAATTGCTGAGACTGTTTTTTTTGACAATGTAGAGCATCCATCGTGAACACCACTCCTTTTAAATGCAGCAATTCTAATAAGTCTTGCACGGCGACAATCTCACTTTATTTCTTATTTTCCCTAACTTTTATGCCTAAAATTTCCCCGCCTTCATGAGTCAAAGCCGAAACCATCATGACGAAGTTTTGCTGTTGTCCATAACAGTCGTTGACAGTATTTTTCAAACTTTTGCCATCAATTGCAATCCATTGACCTTGACTATTGTGAGTATACTGAGATGCTCATTCATTCACCTGCTTTTCGCTCATCAGGTATTTGTTTCAAATAGTCAATTAAGCTTTTATCAAAGTTTTTTAAAGTTATTGAGCGGTTAAATTAGGTTTTATATCAATTTACCGCACTTTAGCTCTAGAATGAAACAGCCCTACCCAGCAGGGGGTCTGGGGGGGCGAAACTCGTTAGACTGCGTAAGTCCTAATTGAGCTTGGGTTTTCTAAAATTTTAGATGTTTAGAACAACAAAACGTTATTTATGATTTATCTTGCCATTGACTATAGGGATATTTAGCCAAGCTGAAATTAAAATATTTTTTATCGTTGACTTCTTTATCGATCCAATGAGGTAAATCTATTTGCTGGTCTTCGCTTTCTAATTCTACTTCGGCGATAATTAATCCCGCATTGTCTCCTAAAAATTCATCTATTTCCCAAGTTAAATTATTCTGATTGACTTTATACCTAATCTTTTCGATCAAGGGTTTAAGACATAAGGTACTTAGCATCTCTTCAGCATCCTTTAGCGGGATAGGATATTCAAATTCTGAACGAGTATAGCCTGTGGTTTCACCTTTGATTGTTATATAGCCTTGCTTATCAATAGTTCTCAGTCTAACTGTCGTCGTGTTACCTGTAGGGATGTAACCCTGACAGTATTTTGTTCCTGTAACTGATGAATATTGCTTATAAGACTGCCATTCATCTTTTTTGATTAGATGCTTTCTTTCGATTTCTTTACCCATTTTTCTAAGCTAAATTACAAATCTTAGCTTATTAAAAAACGATCGCAGTTGAAGAAATGCGATCGCTCTCAGCTTTTAATAGTATTCTTAATAGCTAGAATGATAAATTACCTACTTCCAAACTCACTCCATAGTTGAGCTTGATGAGGAATCACAAGATCAGAGTTTGCAGGTGCTACATTTTGAGTCTGAGGTTGATCTAAATAAGCACGAGTAGCAGTGTATCCTACTACAAACATAGAAAAAGCTGCTAGAGAGAATCCAATTACTCTATCTAAAACAGATGTATTCTCGCGGGATGTCTGTACATTCATTGATCGAAGCCTCACAGTTCTAAATTATTTCTGTATCTTTTATTATTACAGAAATAATTGTAACAACCGCTACTTTTTACAAAAATTTACTTAATTGAAAGATTGATGTGGCGAGACTGATTCAATAACTTGGTCTGCTAAAGAAAAAGGAAGATTTTGATTGTGAGAAGTAATACCGTGTCCAATGCCTGCGACTAGTCCTAAAATTGAGGGAAGTAAATATGGTGCTAAATTTCTCATTTCTGGGTTTCTTTAACTTGTTTTATCCCAGAATGACATTGGTTTAGGCTAAATTTTGTAGCAAAACTTACTAAAGCTCAATAATAATTAATCAGATATGCTTTTTATACATTAGCCCCATTTAAATATTGCAAATTTAGGCTGAATAGATGTAAAAAGTTTTAGAAATTCAATTTAGTATACGTCTTTTACTTTTATCCCCAACCTAAGAAAATGGGAAATTACAGTTCATACCGATTAAAAAGCTAAGAGCTAATAGCTAAAGGCTAAAAGCTTAGTACTAGTTGATAAACAGCGTAGTCTCTTAAATTGACACCTTGGTAATAGACCAAGGAAGCTCTTGATTAGCAAACATGGGTACAACCTTGCCATACTGGTTAGGAACTTTATAGGCTAAAGGCTCTAAGGTGACAGATTTTTGTGGTGGCGTAATATTATAGATACGTTGAGCATTATCAGAAACAAAAGCTTGTAAGTTCGCGATCGCATTATGCTGTTCAAATAATTCTACCAAAGCCTGTAGTGCGATCGGCGCAGTAAAAATCCCCGCAGCACAGCCACAAGCTTCTTTTTTATCAATCGGGTGAGGTGCGGAGTCGCTACCAAACATTAGTTTAGGATGGGCATTGATGGCTGCATTGACTAAAGCTTCTCTGTCTTCAGGACGTTTGGCGATGGGTTTACAGAATAAATGAGGTCTAAGTAATCCCCCTGCTAAGTCATCTAAGGTAATGATCAAGTGATGAAGGGTTACGGTGGCATAAAGATGCTCATAATTATCTAGCAATAAAACTGCATCGGCAGTGGTAATATGCTCCATGATAATTTTTAGCTTAGGAAATTTCTGTGCCAGATGTTCAAAGATAGGCAGAAACAGTTTTTCTCTGTCCATCACAAAGCCATGAGTTTCCCCGTGTACCATTAGCGGGATTTCCAACTCTTCTAAATGCTTAATTGTAGTTTCTGCCTGACTCAAGGTAGATACTCCATCTTCGCTATTGGTGGTAACTCCCGCAGGATAAAGCTTGACTCCAAGAATATACGGCTTAAGTTGCTCAAGCTCTTGATAGCTATATTCCTGAAAGAACAGCGTCATGTAGGGTTCAAATACATCTTTGCCAATAATTGATTTAATTTCCTTTATATATCCCTGCAACCGCTCTAAATTATTCACCGCAGGAACAAGGTTGGGCATTACTACCCCACCTGCAAACGAGTATGAACTAAGGGGAATGACTGTTTGCGCCATTACTCCCTCGCGAAAATGAAGGTGCATATCTAAGGGCGAATTAAGGACTACTTGTTTTGTTTGATTCATTGGGAGTTCTACAATTAGCCAACAGGTGAGCTATATAATAAATCCATAAATACCATAGCAAGTGTTCGCTGTTCACTCTTAATAAATGTCAGCCAAAGTCGTTACAATTTTATCTGCTGAAGAAATTCGCCGTACCTTAAATCGTTTGGCTTCGCAAATTATTGAAGAATCAGGGGATTTATCTAACGTAGTTTTGTTGGGTATTCATACCAAAGGTGTTCCTTTAGCTCACTTGTTAGCCAATCAGATTGAGATTTTAGAAAACACTTCCGTTGCCGTTGGTGCGATCGATGTTACCTTCTATCGTGATGATCTAGATAAGATTCGGACTCGTATTCCCGCCCAAACCAAAATTCCTCTTGACTTAACGGGTAAAACTGTGGTGCTAATCGATGATGTAATCTATAAAGGTCGTACTATTCGTGCTGCGCTAAATGCCGTCACTGAATATGGTAGACCTCAAGTAATTAGATTAGCGGTACTTGTAGACAGGGGACATCGCGAATTACCCATCCATCCAGACTTTGTTGGCAAAATGCTGCCTACCGCCTCAGAAGAAAAAGTCAAGGTTTATGTCAATGAAATTGATGGCAGGGATGCGGTGGAATTAATTAAAGATTAGATGAGGAAAATTGAAGGCTAGTATTTTGTAAGCTATATTTATGTTACAAAAATATTATCTGATTTAAAAATTTGTCATGACCTATAGCCTCAGAATTGCTGACTTGCCTATCAGTGAGCGTCCCCGTGAAAGGTTAATGGCTGTAGGCGCGAAAAATCTAACTGAAGCAGAACTTTTGGCTATTTTGATTAGTACTGGACAAACAAAAGGTAATTTATCAGCAATTGGCTTAGGGCAACACATATTACAAGAATTAGGTAAATACCAGCGATCGCCTTTGGATATGTTGCGAGACGTGAATCCTCGCGAGTTGATGCGTATTCCTGGCATTGGCCCTGCTAAAGCTGCGACTATTGTTGCTGCTGTGGAGTTAGGCAAACGCACCTTTAAATTTCGACCCAATGAAAGAGTCGCCGTCGATAGTCCCGCTTCGGCTGCTGCGGTTTTAAGTAATGACTTAATGTGGCAAGATCAAGAACGATTTGCCATAGTGATGCTGGACGTAAAAAATCGTTTGCTGGCGACGAAAATCTTAACTATTGGCACAGCTACAGAGACATTGATTCATCCTCGTGAAGTTTTTCGAGAGACTATACGACAAGGTGCAACTAAGCTGATTATTGCTCATAATCATCCATCTGGGAACTTAGAGCCTTCGAGTGAAGATATTTATTTGACTGAACAATTACTCCAGGGTTCGCAATGTTTGGATATTCCGCTATTGGATCATTTAATCTTAGGTAATGGCGATCATCAAAGTCTCAGGCAAAAAACAGATTTATGGCAACGTTATCCGCAAACAGAATAGAGATTAACAATTAGCTGCATATTTTTAGATTTGCGATCGCAGAATCTATGTTTGTCCACAAAAATAAATGTATAATTCTACTTTTTTCTCCCAATTAGTTTATAGCAATGCCAAAATGGTTTGAGATGAAATAATCATCAAAATTCTTTAGTAGTTGCTGATTATTAATAGCTAAAGAATTCTGATTTATGTTGGTGTAAGTGAGGATCGTTTGCAATGTCTAGATTTTGGTTAAAAACTAGGCTAATAGTGCCTATTTGTGCTACTTATCTATCGTTATCTTCGAGTGTTGAAGCTGCTGAATTACCAGAGTTGCTCGACGTTAATTTAAGTCAGCAAAAACAATCTATTCCACAAATTTTGCACCGTCAAGCAGAAAATTTTAGCAATTTTTACTCAGAAAAAAACACTAGGACATTGTTGTTGACTCAAATTAATAGTGTCGATCGATTACGAGATATCAAGCCTACAGATTGGGCTTACGCAGCATTAAAAAACTTGACCGAACGTTACGGTTGCATTAGCGGATATAGCGATCGCACTTTTCGAGGCGAACAACCTATTTCTCGTTCTGAGTTTGCAGCAGGATTAAATAGTTGTTTAAATAAAATCGAAAGTTTAATTAGCAATTCTGACAGCATTCCTCAAACAGATGTAGATACTGTTTTACAGTTAATGCAGGAGTTTCAGTCAGATTTAGCCATTCTTAAAGGGAAAACAGACGGCTCTCAGGCAAGATTGCAAGATTTAGAAGCTACGCAATTTTCTACTACCAGTAAACTTCAGGGAGAGGCGATTTTTGGGCTAGGTAGCCTTTTATCTGGCGATCGCGAGAACAGTACGATTTTAGGTAGTAGATTACGATTAAATATAGAAACTAGCTTTGGGGGAGACGATCTACTATTAACTAGATTGTCTAGTGCGCAATTTCCTGGCTTTTCCGAGGAAATTGGCACTTTTCAGGGTGAATTGGCTTTTACCGAGCCAGAACAAGATGATTTTCAATTGGAAGTCTTGCAATATACTTTTGGCATAGGTGATAAAGTTGACTTTATTTTAGGAGCAACAGGAATAGAGGCAAAGGATATTGCCAATACAATAAACGTCTTAGATGGAGATGGAGGTTCGGGTGCAATTTCCAGATTCGGTACTCGCAATCCTATTTACAATCGATCTAAAAATGCGGGGTTAGGGATTGTGGGTCGTCCGATTGAGCAAATTGAAATTAGTGCGGGTTATTTGGCTTCTAACACTGATGACTCAAATCCAGGCAGTGGCTTGTTTAACGGTTCATATAGCGCGCTGGGACAAATTGCGATCGCCCCAATAAACAGTCTAAAATTGGCTGCCACCTATATTCATAGTTACGATCAAAGCGACACCGAAACAGGAACCAATCGAGCTAATTTGCAATCTCAAACTGCAAAATTACTGGGCGAGGAAGCACAAACGGTCAGCAATTCCTATGGGCTAGAGCTATCTTGGTCAATTAGCGATCGCCTAGTCTTTGGTGGCTGGGGAGGATTTAGTAAGGTTAATAATCTTAGCAATCTCAATCAACAAATTGAGCGTGGCACTCAAAATATCTGGAACTGGGCTGCAACCTTGGCATTACCAGACTTAGGCAAGGAGGGTAACTTGGCAGGAATTATAGTGGGTTCAGAATCGACAGTAACCAATTCAACCATCAACACGGATAGTTTTGGCGAAGATAGTCAACGCTCCCTACATCTAGAAGCTTTTTATCAATATCAGGTTAATGACAATATTGCTATTACTCCAGGGGTAGTTTGGATTACCAAACCCGATACCGATATTCTTAACTCTGACGATTTGGTTGTTGGCACAATTAGGACTACCTTTAGTTTTTAGTTTTTATTTAACTGATGTTACGCACTAATGTATTTGTTAAGATTGGGAAAAGGGGTTTATGGATCTTTTTTCATACCTTGTTCAAACTATTGATTTCTCATTGATTTGCGTAACATTAGTTATTTAATACAAATAATTAGAAGATGTTGACTTAGCCCCAGAAGCAAACGCTAGCCAAAGAGGGAACTTGAGAACAGATAAGTTCAATATTTCTTCAGTCTCATCAATGATAATCATCGGTAATAACTTGTCTTGAATCAAACGCTCGGCTCTTTGAACCAAAACTTCGGGAGAATCAAACAACACTACGCCTCGATTAGCACCAAAGCTACTTCGCGAAATACCTAAACAGTCTTGTAATCCTTTACGCCATTCACCTAAGTTTTCGGGCGTATCTGTCAACACCAGAACTCTACAGCTATCCCCATACAGACTATGGAGAACTGAAACTACTGCTGAGGCTACCAGAATATTTTGCAGACGGCTTCCCATACTGTCAACTGTACCTCTACCACCTTGAGAGAAAAACCAATCTTGGACTCTTTTGGCGTGAGTGGCTTCAAATGTACGGCGTAATTGCCAAGGAGAGCCATAATAATCGGGACTGTTACGATATTTATCCAATAGTTGACGAATGCGCCTACTTTGATCGCTAAAAGTGGGTTCAGAAAACTGAGCTTGTGCAGAGGCTGCTTGGTCTGAGGTGTTTCTGGTTCGGCGAAGTTCCCTCTCGCCTCGCCTACCTCTATCTCTTTGTGGCTCATCTCTGCGAGCATTATCTCTTTCTCTGTCGCTAATTCTTCCACGGCTTCTAGAGGAAGAAACCTCTTTGGGTTCTAACTCTAGTTTTTCTGCTGCTGTGGCTAAATCTTGCAGACTACCGACCAAATAGTTTTTAAACCCTTGAACTCTAAGGGCTAACTCTTGGGATGAACCTGCAAAATTACGTCTCATCTCCTGATTGATTCTTTCTTTACGCCGTTCTAGTTTTTCAATTTCAATTTGCAGAGTCGTTTTGCGCTCATGTAGTTCTTTTGTTCCCTCTTCAATCATCTGTCCGATGCTTTGTTGGATATCTTTTACCTGCTGTAACAGTAATTTTTCTTTTTGTTGCTGTAATGCTTTGATTTCACTTTGCAGATTAGCTTTTTGCTCTTTTAAGCTGATTATCTCTCGATCATCTGAAGTCTGATTTTCTTTAACGGGATTGCCGTTGGCTGATATGTTTGACTCAGGTTCATCTAACCAGCTATCTACAAATAATTCTGGTTCAGCTTTAGAGCTTTTTGCAGCAGTAGATTCTGGCTCACTATCAGCATTACTTGACCACCGCTCGGAGATTACTTCGTCATTGTACGGCAAACTAATCTCTGACTCGGCTAATTCTAAGCTAGTAGTTGACTGTTCACTATTGACACTGCTGGGTTTAGTTGATATTTCGTCCTGATTTAATTCTGACTGCTCTAAAACATCCAAAGGTTCAACTTTACCCTGAGAATTATCCACTGGGAGAGAATCATCGGCTGAAAGTTCTGAATCTATAGTCACATCAATCACATCGTCTTGTTCAGACCAAGCATCAGTATAGCTTTGGGAAATTGATTCTTTTTGGTCTGGTTGTAGTTCAGTGTCTAGCTCGATAGATTTAGAATTGGTATTGTCTGATTCGGGAATATAAGGGTTTTCAGAATTCATGAGAACGCTAAGAGTAAGTATTACAGTTTACAGTTAAAGACTATGAATATAATTGTCTTTCACGAGGATAGTATTTATTTAAGCAATCTAATAAAGTTTTAGAATCAAAAATAACTGGCAAGAAATGAATGCTGTTAACTTCTCGAAAGTAAAACAGGATAGGAATAGGCGACCAAAAGATTTCCCAATTCAACCATTCACTATAGGGAAATCTTAAAATAACCTTGTCCGAGCGCAGGACGTTTAGAGCTTCATCCGTAAATTGCAGTCTAATTAAAATTGTTTGTATTGTTAAAAATAGACCAAGTAAAGCGCAAACTCCAGCCAACCAAAGGGAAACTAAAGCTAAAGCACAAGCTCCCACCATTAAAAATAGAGGTATTCTATAGCTTGGTGAAAGTTCGACGACTTCGTTAGGATTGTTAGTTTTGATATTAGCAGTCATTTAAATTAGTTACTGATTAATAGTTTCTATTTTACAACGACCCAAATTTTAGCTGACGTGAGTTTGGGATAAGATTCGCGTGGAAGAGTAGAGCTATTATTTCATGTTCGTAACCCGAACTGACGTTAAGAAACTAACGACCCAAACCTTGAAACATTAGCAAGGACATAAAAAAGTTAGAAATAAAAATTGCGCTCAATGCCATAACTACCGCCGTAGTAGTTGATTCGCCCACTCCTTTAGCTCCTCCTATAGTGGTCAATCCCCAATTGCAGCCAACAATAGCAATTAATGCTCCAAAAACAACTGCTTTGATTAAGGCACTAACTATATCCCATACCTGAATAAAACTTTGTATGGACTCGATAAAGATTACATGAGAAATATTGTAAAAATTATTTGCAACCAAAATACCTCCAATTAAACCAACAACTAAAGAAAGCATAGTCAGCATCGGTAACATCAGACAGCAAGCCAGCAGACGAGGAATCACGAGATAGTCGATGGGATCACTTTTTAGCACGTACAGAGCATCAATTTGTTCGGTGACTTTCATAGTGCCAATCTCGGCTGCGAATGCTGAACCAACTCTAGCAGCTAGCACTACCGCTGTTAGTACAGGAGCTAGTTCTCTACTTAAGGCTAAAGCTAAAACACCTCCAATTGCCCGTACTGCGCCAAAGTTTAAAAACTCGCGAGCGACTTGTATTGTAAATACCATGCCGACAAAAATTGCTGTTGCCAAAGCAATTGTTAAAGAATCTGGTCCAACTATTACCATTTGTTCTATGGTGTTGCGGCGATTTATTTTTCCTTTGAGCAAATGAACAACAACTTGTCCTGTAAGAAACAATGCCGCTAATGAACGTTGTAGCCAAATCTGAAATCTGTCATTGAAGGTACTACTCATTAAGTGATTTTTAAAAGGATGAGGGACAAAAAACAAATTTACAAAAATTTGCATCTAATTATAGTCTTATAGTCCCAATCCTCAAATGCCTAAAATTCGATTCCAGGTTGGGCTTTAACTCCTTGTTCACGAAATGGATGTTTAACTAACGTCATTTCCGTTACTAAATCAGCGATCGCAATTAATTCTTCAGGTGCGCCTCTGCCTGTCAAAATTACGTGAGAATCTGCTGGTTTTTGTTTTAAGCCTGCAATTACAGTCTCAACGTCTAAATACCCTAGCTTTAAGGCGATATTAACCTCATCTAGCAGCACTAATCTATATTCGGGGTCAACGATATAGCTCAATCCCTTCTCCCAAGCAGCAGTCGCCATTTCTATATCTCGATCTCGATCTTGAGTATTCCAGGTAAATCCTTCGCCCATGGCGTGAAATTTTAACTGATCTGACCATTTCTCTAATACTGCTTTTTCGGCAGGTTCCCATGCTCCTTTTATAAACTGTACAATTGCCACGTTGTAACCATGACCAAGCGATCGCATTACCATTCCCAAAGCAGCGGTGGTTTTGCCTTTACCATTGCCCGTATTAACGACAATTAGACCTTTTTCTTGATTTTTCTCAGCTAAGCGTTTTTCCTGAACCTCTTGGCGACGTTGCATCTTCTGCTTGTGCTGTTCGTTACTAACTGTAGATTCATTCATGATTACTTTACGGGCGAAAGGCTTGTTCGCTTTTAACTAATTACTGATTATCAGCCAAGAATATGGCTAGATTTGCTTATTCTTTGTCCTGTCTATTATCCATTGCCCGATCCTTTTTGAATAGACTATTTGTTAATGTCTGCCAAATAAGCCGAAATACACTCGAACAAATAGGTTTAGGTGTGGCAGGAAACAATCAAGACGTATGATTTTGTATTCATCCGACGTTAATTGTAGATAGTCAGATTGGTTTCCCATTGGGATTAAGCACTATACAGTTATGAACTAGAAACTTCAATCATCAAAATAAAGAGAAGAGAAACTATCAAAAGCAACCGATAGAAGAAAAAGAATCCTACTAAATGGCTAGCATCTGCTGAAAAAAGTCAAAGATGCTTGAATGAAGATGAAGCAAAAATGGTGACTTATACGGGCTTGCCAAAGCGATTTAGATGAGGAATGGGCGACTGTATCCAACTTAGAAGCAGTGATACTTGCCCGTTCTTCCTCAGAAATATCATTTTCGATACATCGCCCTTTAATAAACAAACTGTCTCTTTCGTTGTCTTACGTAACGTCAGTTAAATTAATTTAAATCTACCAACTAGATTTAACTACTCCAGGTAGTAAACCTTCATGCGCCCATTCGCGCAAAACGTTGCGAGATAAACCAAAATCGCGGTAATATCCTCTAGATCTACCAGTTATCATGCAGCGATTACGTTTACGAGTAGCAGAGCTATCTCTAGGTAACCTTTGGATTTGACGACTAATATCAAGCTTTTCGGCTGCGGACTTGGATGTACGCAAACGTTCTTTCAATTCTGCTCTTTTATCAGCATATTTTTCAATTAAGTGAGCGCGCTTTTTTTCTCGCTCGACCATAGCTTTCTTAGCCATAAAAATTTATTGGTATCAATATAAACACACAGTTTCCTAGTATAACCCGAATTTGAGATAGATTTATAATTTATACTGTGATTATTGCCAGGGCAAACGGCATACTTAAGAATTAAGGGATACTGAAGAGCGAAGCTAATAATAATTGATTGTAATGGAAAGAATTTAATAGATGTCTATTTAGAAACAAGAAATGGTTCTAAAATTCTCTTAGAAGAAATTTATAATCCCAATTCTAACCATGAATTGATAGAGTAGTCAGTGAAAAAAGCTGCTATGGTTAACGTTATTAGCAACAACGACAAATTAATATCTCTACATTTTGCATCCAAACCAGGACATTTAAACATTAATATTTAAAATGACTAAAGCCGTTGTCAAATTTTCTTCCGAAGACTGTGGTGTCTGCCACAAGATGTCTTTTTATGATGCCAAAGTTGCTAATGAGCTAAATTTAGAATTTATAGATGTCAAAATGCAGGATACTGCTACCTATCGTCAATATCGCCAAATTTTGATGGCGCAGTACCCCGATAAAAAAGAAATGGGATGGCCAACATATATAGTTTGTGACTCTCCTGAAGCAGATTTTGAAATTCTTGGTGAAGTTAAAGGTGGTCATCCTAAAGGAGAATTTCGCAAACGTTTACAGGCTATTTTGGATGTTGTTAATTGAATGTCTAAAACTTGCTCCGAAGTCTGCTATTAGTTATTAGCTCCTAAAAAACGAATTATTCGGTTTTACATTTAATTCTGCCGTTTACTAGTTTAATTGTCTTAACCTAAACTGGCGTTGATTAGCCAAGTTCTCCATCATAAACTGCCAAGCAGCGTCTTTGTTTAATGGTTTGGCGTAAAAATATCCTTGGGCAAATTCACAACCCCAAGCTTTTAATTGTTCCCCCTGTTCAATTGTTTCTACTCCTTCAGCCACAACATTGAAACCCAAATTGTGAGCCAAATCTAATGTTGCTTTAACGATAGTGCAGGCTTGGTTTTTCTCGTTAAGACGACTGACAAAGGAACGGTCTATCTTTAAAGTATCTACAGGAAAGCGATCTAAATAGCTAAGGGAAGAATACCCCGTACCAAAATCATCAATTGCCAGCTTAATTTTTCGTGCTTTTAATTGACTGAAAGCGCGATCGGCGATTTCGGCATTATTCATCAATAAAGATTCGGTAATTTCTAGCTTTAGATGTTGAATATTGATTCCCGTATCTTTAATTATTCGATCTAGTTGAGTAATAAAGTCTTCTTGTTCAAACTGTTTGGCAGAAATATTAACGCTAACGCTAAAATTTTCTAGCTGATGATCGAGCCGATCTTGCCAAATACGAATTTGCTGACAGGCTTGATTGAGAATCCACATTCCTAAAGGTAAAATCAGATTTGTTTGTTCGGCAACAGGAATAAATTTTCCAGGGCAAATAAAGCCTTTTTTGGGATGATGCCAACGTACCAAAGTCTCAAAGCCAACAATTTTCTCTGACTGAAAACAGATAATTGGCTGATAGTTGAGATAAAATTCTTGACGTTTTAGGGCGATACGTAAATCTGTTTCCAGTTCGAGAATTTCCAGAGTATTATTCTGAATTGTCGAGTTAAAAACTTGATAAAAATGACCGCTAGAGGTTTTGGCTTTTTGAATCGCTAAATCTGCATCCCTAAAAACTTCATCTGGCTGGGAATAGCTAGAGTTATCAGTTACAATTCCCATATTAAAGCTCATGAAGATATCTCTGGCTTCAAATACAAATGCTGCACCCAAAGATTGCTGTATTTTCTTAGCTAAGGCGATCGCATAATGCTCACTGTTGATTGTTTCTAGCAAAACGGCAAATTTGTCTTCGCCAAAGTGAGTTAAATGTATGCTGGGGTTAATTACTTCTGATTTTAATTTCTCACTTACCATAGCTAGCAGCTTGTCTCCTGCTTGACGACCTAAAGAATCATTAATTATTTTAAAGCGATTACAGTCTAAAATAATTATGGCAAACCGACTCTTTCCTTCCTTAGCTTTTAAAGCCAGTATTTCTTTTAGTTTTTCAATTAGCCATAATCTATTAGGTAATCCAGTTAAGGAATTATTCCAAACTAGGTATTCTAATTTATTCTGAATTTGTTGTCGTTCGCTAATCTCAGATCTTAATTGAAAAGTTCTTTCTTCGACTCTCTTTTCTAGTTCCGAATTAAACTGAATAATTTCTTCCTCGGCAGCAATTCTGCTTTGAATTTCTATTTGCAAAAGCTGATTTTTTTGCATTAGCTGCTTTCTCAAGTTTTGTAGATTTAGCTGACTATTAACTCTAGAAATAACTTCGGGAATTTGAAAAGGCTTGCTGATATAATCTACTGCTCCTGCCTCGAAAGCCTTTATCTTATCAAATATTTCGTCCAAAGCACTGACGAAAATAATTGGAATATCTTTGGTTAAATCTGATGCTTTTAATGTCTCACAAACTTTAAAGCCGTCCATCTCTGGCATATTTATATCTAGTAAAATTAGATCTGGAAGCTTCGCTTTTATAGTTAATAACGCCATAGCTCCATTGACAGCACAGCGAATTTCATAACCTTCTTTAATTAAAGTTTGCGATAGCAAACGTAGGTTATCAGGAGTATCATCTACAATTAAAATATTGTTGCTACATAAATGGGGCTTTTGCCCAACGAAGGTTGCTTGATTCATTACTATATGGCTCGAACTTGAGTTATAGAAATATATATAGATACTTTGAATTTTTTAATATATTCTATTAGTAGCATGGAGATATCTAAGCTAGGTGTGATCTACAGCAAGTATGAAGTATGAAGTTTTTTCCTATCAATATTTTCAAGCTTTAGCAAATTGTACTTTAGAACTCATTACAGCTAATCAGCTTGCAAAAGTTTTCTAAAATATCTATAATAATAGTACGCACCCTAAGTATTTTGCCAAATGCCTACTAAATCTGCAAATTTAAGTAATTTAAGTTCTCAACAATATCGGGAAATTTTAGCTCCATGCAGTATTGGCTATCGTATTAAACTGCTATCTCAGCTTGCAGCTCGTAATTTTAATGAACTACTAGAACCTTGGGATTTGACTCCTTTTCACTGGGTGGTTTTATGCTGTCTTTGGTCAGAAGATGGTTTGGCGACTTCAGCAATTGGAGAAAAATTGCAACAGGTCGGAGGAACTCTGACAGGAGTTTTAGACCGTATGGAAGAAAGAAAATTGATTCGTCGCCAGCGCGATCGCACCGATCGGCGCATGGTTAGAATCTGGCTGACAGATACGGGTAAAGAACTCGAAACAGTTTTGCCTCCAATTGTTTTAGGCTTGCAAGAACGTGTTATGACTGGATTTTCAGCCAGCGAACAAAAGCAGTTTTCCCAACTAATCGATCGCGCGATCGCTAATATGTCATAAATCCATAGGTTATAATCCATCCTTAGAGAGATATCTTTTCTAGATGGGTTTGTGAAGATCGATAGTACGCATACGAAATAAAAGACTACTTATTAATTAGCTGAACATATTGAAATTAAATAAAGGAAAGAAGCAAATGAAAACTTTAAACGGTAGATCGGCAGATCGAGATCTAAATATACAGGCTAAGGATCGAGTCTTAGTGACAGAACCTTTAGTAGATAAGCCACAAGATAATCTTAAGCCAGAAGAAACAGAGGCTCCTAAAAAACCCCGTAAAAAACTACCAAAAGCATTGATTTGGGTAGCAGTAGGAGTTGGCGCGATCGCCGCAGGTGTATTCGGCTATCGCTGGTGGCACTATGCTTCTACCCACGCAAGCACAGATGACGCTTATGTCGCAGGGCACGTACACCCGATAAGCAGCCGTATTTCTGGAACTGTAACTGACGTAGAAGTCAACGATAACCAAGAAGTCAAAAAAGGAGAATTGCTAGTCAAGCTCGACAAGAGCGATCTTCAAGTCGCGGTAACAAAAGCAGAAGCAGCATTATTAACCGCCCAAGGTCAGGCTAAAGCAGCACAGGCAAATATTGCTCTAGCATCAGATACAACTGATGCCAAATCTGCTCAGGCTAAGGGAGACATCAGCGATGCCACTGCCAATATTTCTACTGCCAAAGCAGCAGTATCTGGAGCCAAAGCAGGAATAGCCTCAGCACAAGCTCAAGTAGCCCAAGCCGATGCCGATTTAAACAATGCCCAAAAAGATTACAATCGCTATTCTACTCTTTATAAAGAGGGAGCAGTTACCCTTCAACGGTTAGATAATGCACAAGCAGCTTATAAAGTCGCTCTGGCTAAAAAGAATGCAGCCGATCGGGGAGTAGACCAAGCTCAGGCACAGTTAGAACAGGCTCAACAAGGGGTAAATAGTGCTAATGCCAAACTAGCTTCTACAAAAAGTCAACTGCAACAAGTATTAGCTAGTGGACGACAAACCGAAGCTAATCGCGCCCAGTATGCTGCTGCTCAAGCCGATATTGCCCAAGCTGAAGCCACTCTTGAAAATGCACGTTTGCAGCTTTCTTATGCTAATATTACCGCTCCAACTGGGGGTAAAGTTGGTAATAAAACAGTAGAGGTAGGACAAAGAGTCCAGCAAGGAACACCATTAATGGCAGTTGTCGGGGACGATTATTGGGTTACGGCTAACTTTAAAGAAACCCAACTGGGAGAAATGAAGCCAGGAGAAACCGTAGAAGTCAAAATTGATGCTTTTGACGGGCGCACCTTTACAGGGAAGGTCAACAGCATTGCCCCAGGTTCGGGAGCGCAATTTGCTTTACTACCTCCTGATAATGCCACAGGTAACTTTACCAAAGTAGTACAACGTATTTCTGTGAAAATTGTTCTCGATCCTCAAAGTATTAAAGGTTACGAGTCGCGAATCAGCCCTGGTATGTCGGCAGTCGTTCATGTAGATTTACCACAGCATAACGACAATGACTCAAACCAATAAATCCCAAAACTTCGTTACCGATCGCTTGAACCCTAACTTTCTCAAGTGGGCGATCGCCATTACCGTCGCTTTAGGAGCAATCCTTGAAGTTATCGATACCAGTATCGTTAATGTGGCACTACCCGATATGCAGTCTAATTTAGGGGCAACAATTACCGAAATTGGTTGGGTGGTAACTGGTTATGCGATCGCCAATGTAATTGTTATCCCGTTGACTGCCTGGTTGGGCGAACAGTTCGGTCAAAAACGCTACTTTATTTTTTCCCTAGTCGGATTTACAATTGCTTCGGTGCTGTGCGGGTTTGCTCCTACTTTGCCATTTCTAATAATTTCGCGCATTCTTCAGGGACTCTGTGGCGGTGGGCTACTGGCAAAAGCTCAGGCAATTTTATTTCAGACTTTTCCCTCCGAAGAACAAGGAACTGCGCAAGGAGTGTTTGGCATGGGTGTAATCGTTGGCCCTGCTATTGGCCCAACCCTGGGAGGTTATTTAACCGATAGCGTCGGCTGGCGATGGATATTTTTTGTCAATATACCCTTCGGAATATTAGCCGTAATTATGTGTTGGTTGTTTCTGCCACCTGATTCTAAGGCAACAGGGCAATCTAGTAGAAAAGTCGATTGGTTAGGAATCGGGCTATTGGCGATCGCCGTTGGTAGCCTACAAACTTTTTTAGAAGAAGGAGAACGGGACGATTGGTTCAATTCTAGCTTCATCGTTACTTTCGGAATTGTAGCTGCGATCGGGCTGGGATTGTTTATCTGGCGCGAACTTACTACTAAGCGACCAGCAGTCGATCTGCGGGTTTTGCGTCACCGTTCTTTAGCTGCTGGCAGTCTCTATTCAGCAGTTATGGGGATGGGACTTTATGGCACGTTATTTGCCGTGCCAATTTTCGCCCAAAACGTGCTGCACTTTACCGCAATGCAAACGGGGATGCTATTGTTTCCAGGGGCTTTAGCAGCAGGAATTATGATGCCTATTTTGGGTAAGGTAACGAGCAAAATCGACTCTAGACTATTAATTGGTAGTGGTGCAATTATTACCAGCTTGGTCATGTTTCAACTGGCAAAAATCAATCCCGACACGGGAACAGAAGCCTTATTTTATCCGTTACTCTGGCGGGGAGTCGGCACAGTGTTAATGTTTTTACCCTTGAGTTTGGCTACCATAGGTTCACTGCCCAAAAGCGATATCCCCGCAGGATCTGGTTTTTACAATCTCACCCGTCAATTGGGAGGCAGCATTGGCATTGCGATTCTTTCTACCCTTTTAGCCCGACGAGAAGCTTTTCATCGTGACATTTTAAGCAATAACGTTAGTCTTTATAATTCAGCAACCAATCAACGTCTTGATGCCTTAACTGGTGCGTTTCAAAGTCGCGGTATGGATGCCCATACTGCCCATCAACAGGCATTAGCAGTCATTTCTCAGACCCTCGATCTTCAGTCATCGATTTTATCTTTTGAAGACATTTTTAAAATCGTCGGTATTGTTTTTATTTGTACCTTGCCTTTGCTGTTGCTTCTTGGTAAAGGAAACAAAAAAGCGAGTGCGTCTGGAGTTCATTAGTTATTAGTTATTAGTTCCTCATCCTTTAAAAAAAATGTCTCAAACTCAAGTCAAACAACAACAACAAGAAGATACAGTCAGTCTCAAAACTTGGATCGGTGTCATCGGTGCCATGTTAGGCGCATTTATGGCGGTGCTAGATATTCAAATTACCAACTCGTCATTACAAGATATTCAAGGAGCTTTAGCCGCAACTTTAGACGAAGGTTCTTGGATTTCTACGGCTTACCTAATTGCCGAAGTTGTTGTAATTCCGATTTCAGGCTGGCTGTCGGGAGTATTTTCGGTGCGTCGCTATCTTTTAGTCAACGTCGCTTTATTTATCTGTTTTTCTACTGCTTGCGCCCAGGCAACTAGCTTGGGGATGATGATTGTTCTTCGTGGCTGCCAAGGGTTTACGGGGGGAGTTTTAATTCCCATGGCGTTAACCATCGTCTTGACTTTTTTACCCAAGTCCAAACAGGCTGTGGGCATGGCGATGTTTGCCATCACTGCCACTTTCGCACCTTCAATTGGCCCGACTATTGGCGGTTGGCTAACAGATCATCTTGGCTGGGAATATATCTTTTATCTCAATATAATTCCTGGAGTAATTATGTTAGCAACGATCGCCTATGCCATTCCCCCTAAACCAATGCAGCTTCATCTACTCAAGCGAGGCGATTGGTGGGGTATTCTTAGTATGGCGATCGGGTTGGGTTCTTTAACCATATTTTTAGAAGAAGGTAATCGCAAAGATTGGTTTGGTTCGGAGTTAGTCACCCGTTGCGCTATCTTTGCCGTAATTTTTATCGCTATTTTCTTGTGGATCGAGCTAACTCGTCGTCAACCTTTTATCAATCTACGTCTGTTGCTGCGACGTAACTTCGGAATCGGCAGTATTGCGGGAATGGGTTTGGGACTAGGTTTATACGGCTCAGTTTATATTTTGCCTTTATATTTAGCTCAGATTCAAGGTTATACGGCATTGCAAATTGGGGAAGTAATTATGTGGTCTGGTTTGCCCCAGCTAGTATTAATTCCTTTGGTTCCCAAACTGATGCAGCGTTTTGATGTTAGGTTTATCGCTGCCGTCGGCTTTAGTATTTTTGCCATAAGCTGCTTTATGAATTCTAATATGACCAGCCAGACCGATATTACCCAACTAAAGTGGTCGCAGCTAGTTAGGGCATTGGGACAACCTCTGATGATTGTACCCTTAACTACGATCTCTACAGGTAATATAGAACCAGAACAGGCGGGTTCGGCTTCTGGCTTGTTTAACGTGATGCGTAACTTGGGTGGTTCGACGGGTATTGCTGCTTTATCAACTATACTCTCACGGCGAGAGCAGTTTCATTCAAATCGCATCGGTGATGCCGTATCCCTATACGATCCCCAAACTCAACAACGACTCAGTGAGTTAACCCAAAGCTTTATTAATAAAGGTAGCGATGCCGTAACGGCAAACCAACAGGCGATCGCCCAGATCGATAATATCGTCCGCCAACAAGCCAATGTAATGGCTTACAACGACTGCTTTTATCTCATGGGATTTGCTATTTTAATCTGCGGTTTGGCTTTAATTTTCTGTAAAAAAGTCAAGGCTGGTGCTAACGCTGCTGCACATTAAACCAGTTTAAGTTTTTTCCATTTAACAAGGTAAGTAGCTAGGCAGAATTAAATGAACCTCTTGCTTAGTTGGCGATCGCCAATTAAGCAAGAAAGAAGCAGGCGACAAACTTCTCGTTCAAAATCATCATTCTCCATATACTGTCCATCTTCAATCACGGCAGCATGACACAATGATTCTAAAGTATGAGCAAAGATAAACACCGTCATCTTTAGATCTTGGGTAGCAAGACGATCGCGCCAAATTTCTAAATATTTCAGCAATATTTGATTAATGCGATCGTCAATTTTTCCAGCAGGATCTAATTCTCGCGATAGCGGTACTTCTTCGTTCAATACCTGATGCAATCTGGGATTAATAGCATGAGCAGCAATTACAGCGCGGACTAGTTGAGGAATGGCTTCTTCTAAGGGAGTATCAAATGAATTATTTAGTTTTGATTCTACTAACTCCACCATTTCATCGGAATGCTGTTGAATTAGAGCAGCCATCAATGATTCTTTGTTAGGAAAGTACTGATATAGCGAGCCAATACTAACACCTGCTAACTCTGCAATATGGTTGGTGTTAGTTTTGCTATAGCCTTTTTCCGTCAAAATGCGAGCAGTTGCTTCTAAAATCGCTTCTACCGTCACGCGGGAACGATCTTGTTGCGGTAGTTTACGGGGTTCTGGCGTACTTTTAGGACACATAGAATGAGCTTCGTCAAAAGCGAGTTGTTAACGCGAGTAATTACTCATATCATGTAAGTAATTACTCACATTTTAGCAAAGAGTTATGGATTCATTTCAATACCGTGTCTTTGTCTGTACCAAAAAACGTTCTGCCAACAACCTAAAAGGCTGTTGTTGTAGTGCAGGTGCGTTAGATATTCATCAAGCGTTTCAAGAAGAGGTTGAACGTTTGGGACTAAGCGATCGCGTAGAAGTTAGTCAATCTAAATGTTTAGATTACTGTCAAGCGGGTCCAGTAGCGATGGTATATCCGAAAGGAAATCAATTATTCTGGTTGCCAACGAAACTACGAATCAAGCTAAAAAAGATCCTGTTACGCGATCGCATTTTATACGGTCATTTGACTAGTCCTGATGTCAAGGCGATCTCCAAAAGTCATTTTATCAACGGCAAAACAGTCAAACAATTACAGATTTCTACCAGCAAATAACTAAAAAATAAATTTAGGAGGATATATGGCAAACTCAATTTCTACAAAACTATTAATTCCAGAAGTACGGGCTGTTCTTGAGCGGCTTCATACTTTAGCCGAGACTAATGATAATATTGTTATTCAGCAATTTCTGGATAGCGGTGCCGATTGGCAGTCAGTTCATCCTCAACAAAAGGCAACGATGCTAAGTGATGCGTTGTTGCCAATTTCAAAGGATAATGGCAGATTTCTCTACAGTGTCGCGCGCTCCATCTCAGCTAAACACATCGTCGAATTCGGCACCTCTTTCGGTATCTCGACAATCTACTTAGCCGCTGCTCTACATGACAACGGCGGCGGATTGGTCATCAGTTCTGAACTTGATAGTAGTAAAGTCGCTAAAGCTACTCAAAATGTTGTAGATGCTGGATTATCCGAGTTTGTCGAAATCCGAGGTGGTGATGCCCTCCAAACACTAGGCAATCTTCACAAGATGATCGATTTGCTCTTTTTAGATGGCTGGAAAGATCTTTATCTTGACGTTCTGCACCTGACACTAGGAAATCTACGGACGGGTGCTGTCATTTTAGCAGACGATATCAACTTGACTTTAGAGAACACGAAACCCTATCTAGATTACGTCCGCAATCCCGATAACGGCTTCATTTCAGTTGCGCTCCCAATCGATGATGGAATTGAATACTCTGTTAAACTCTGAGGATCGTTAACCATACAGCATAACACTGCGCTGCGAAAGTATTGCCGCCGTTGATAATGTCCGCCAACAAGCTAATGTAATAGCTTACAACGATTGTTTTTATCTTATGGGGTTTGCCATTTTACTCTGCGATTTGGCTTTAATGGAGGCAGTGCATTAGGTTCTGGTTCTTTTATTATTCTAAAACTTCTGGCATTAGTTATGCCTTTGAGAGTAAAACAAGATATAGAACAACAGGGTTTAGACGTACCGGAACATGGAGAAGAGGCTTATGGACAAGAATTTGAATACACTTCTGGCTTGTCTGCCGAACCTTTAAAAGGAGTTAAACTTCCCTAAATAGCGATAGTTGTTGTTAGTTTGAATGCGATCGCCCAGATCGATAATATCGTTCGCCAACAAGCCAATGTAATGGCTTACAACGATTGTTTTTATCTTATGGGGTAGGAAACTACTTTTTAAAGAGTATTCTAAAGGTCTATCTCCTGATAAACTACAGCGAGCCATTGACTATATTCAGGTTCACTTAGCCGAAGATTTATCGTTAAATGCGATCGTAACTGAAATAGGTATGAGTCGCTTTTATTTCTGTCGGTCATTTAAAAGATCTACAGGCATTACACCCTATCAATATTTAATTAAATGTCGCATAGATAGAGCAAAATCATTACTCAGATCGGAAAAATCAAGCATTGTGATTATATAAAAATTTCCAGTTTGTCCACAGCCGAAAGAAAGATTATTGATCGCTTATAAAAGAAGATTTTCTAACTTTAAAATCAGACTAATGGATAGTTCGTTTTACTAAATAACTATTCTATTCTTACTTGTATCACCAACATTTTTTTATTTCTAAAAATACATGAGACAAGTTCAATTGACCGTCGCTCAAAGAGTTTATAAAAGCTCTTTTGCTCAGAAAATGCTGTTTGGTGTACCGACAATATTGAGCGTGAGGGACGCTGCTTCGCAAGCAGCTTGTCCAATCACGCTGTTGAAAATCGTCTTCATTGGGGAGGCACGGACGACAACGCAGGTTCGCCGTATTGAGTGCCGTTTAAGGATGTCGTAACTCAAGATGATAACAGCCCTCAACTTCACGGCAAAGCATCCACAAACATCTGTTTGATTAAAAGTTGGGTTATTAACCTACTGAGAGTTCATGGTTTCGATTCTATGACCGAGGCAATCAGTTATTTAAGCCATAATTTGCCATTATTACTTTCTTTGTGCCATTGATAGGAATAGTAAATATACTTATTCGCGATCGCATTTCTTTTTTAGAGAATGAAACAGCCCTACATCCCCCTTACGGGAAGTGATGATACAAGGCTTACTCTCTTGATTAACTTGCTCTAATAACTTAAACAGATTGGCTCTGGCTTGACTAGCACTGTGAATATCCATAATTTATTTTTAGTCATTGTACTTTTTATTGTACCGCTTTTAACCTAAACACTGTTAAATACAGAAAAGGCGATCGCTCCTCAATCAATTCTTGCGATCTGAGGAAAAGGATCTCTGTAGCCAGGGCATTGGAATGTGAAGCCTTTCTAACAAAGCAAAGAAATGATCGACAATTAGCTCAAATCAAGGAAATACAAATTATTGTTCTAGAGACTAAAAAATTTTAGGTTGACGTTAAGAAAATGTCTTTATAGCAGATAATATCAAAAAATTTTCTTGATATTATGCTTATTTGGGACGATATCCAGAAAAAGTCGAGATATCACCGAGGAATATCCCAAAAGTTTCCTGATATCATTCTATATGGGGTAGATATCCCGAAAGTTTCCGTATAATAAACAGTTAGACTTCAACTCCTCCTGCTGCGGTCACACTTTTTGGGGGTTCTGCTTTTGTGGTAAGCAAGTTCTTTATACTTCGATAGACGGGACACGCGAGCTAGAGGCTTATTTTACAGGCACCGCTCAATTTGAGGCCGTTACTTATCTAAATTTTTCCCAGATCGTCCCTACTCTTCAATTAAGAAACTAACTGTCAAGCAAAAAGTGATCGTGCTTCTGGCGTTTAAGTTGATAGGCGATCGCCTTAAACCAAAAATTAATTTGATATTCCAGATAATTGCCAGATTTAATTGCTATTTGAAATAATCATGTGTTGTTTAAAAAGCGATCGCTCACAATAATTATCTTCCTAAATACCGTCACTGGCTTTTATCATTAACCGAAAGTAAAGATGCCAATAGGCACACATTTATGCTAAAGTTGGCTTAATGAAGCCTTTCAATTGGAATTACCAGAAAAATCAGCAAATCATAGAAGATCGCCAGATATCTTTTGAAGATATTTTGTTTTGTCTACAAAAGGGACGATTGCTGGACGATATTGAACATCCTAACAAGGCAAAATACCCCAATCAACGGGTGCTTATTGTAGAGGTTGATAAATACGCTTACTTAGTCCCCTATGTTGAAAACGATGAGGAAATCTTCTTAAAAACAGTTATTCCCAGCAGAAAGGCGACAAAGGAATACCTTGGAGACGAATTATGAGCAAAGTCAAACTGGATGCAGAAGAAAAAGAGATTCTGCGTGATTTCGAGGCAGGAGAATTTAAGTCTGTTTTAACTGCACAGCGAAAGAAACAACTTGCAAAAGTCGCTGAAAAGACTTTTAAAAAGGATAGACGCATAAATATTCGTATCTCATCACGGGATTTAGAGGCTATACAAAAACGAGCGTTAGAAGAAGGAATTCCTTATCAAACCCTTGTATCTAGCATTCTTCATAAGTATGTTTCGGGGAGCTTATACGATCTCATGGCTAATAAGTCGCCTAACACTAATCCGCGTTAAACAGACTGGTTAACTTGTTTTTATCTCTAGGTTTAATTGCTGCTTAGGATAGTTAACTGCCGCTCAAAAAGCGATCGCACTCCTGCTAAATCCAACTCACAATTAGCAAGAATCTTGCCGACACTAGCTTGTTTTTCGATATTTTTGTCGCAAGCAAGCATAAACTGATACTCTGCATCAGACAGATGAACCATCTGGTATTCAAAATCAAGAAAGCTTTGACTAGGAAAACCCTGCATACAAGGACTACATTCGGGAATTGCTTTACTCAACTTCTCGTCACTTGACCAATTTTCTTTTTTTAAAGGTGGTTTGGCTAAGAAAAACTCATAGTGAGTCAAGTTGGGATCTAATAATTCTATTAAACGATATAAGGCGCGATCACTCAAGTCTTTTGCTCTAGTCATTAATTCTGCTGATTCGCCTAATAGCCTCTCTAACTGCCAGTATTTAGGATTAGAAAAGCCGACAAAATCCAAGCCTGAAGCGTCTATTAAATCGAATAGCGTTTCAACGTTATAGTCAATTTCCTGGGGATGGACATACATATCGGCAAAGGCTTCATCGCGATGATTTTCTAATGCCCATCTTTCCTTTTCCTGCTTCAAAATGCGATTATTCTGAGGTAGGTTAGCAAAAATATCTCGACCAACTTTTACCCCATCACGATAGTCACCCCGCTTGTCTCCTTGAAGAAGTGCGATCGCTTTTTGCATCAAGCTAATTTCCCAACGTCCTAATTCGGCATAGACAAAGATATGGAGAATTCCCCCTGGCTTTAACTTTTTCGCCAACGCCTGAATACCCTTTTCTGGTTCTGGTAAATGATGTAAAACGCCGACACAGTTAATAAAATCAAACTCTCCTTCTAGGTTTGTTGCTTCTTCTAACTTGAGGTTAAAAAACTTGACTGGTTTAGAGTGTTTAGCAATTACTCCTGAACGATTACAACGTTCCTCTGCCATTTCTAATGCTTTTTCACTCAGGTCAATTGCCGTAACCTCTGCTTCAGGGTTGAGGTGAATCAGATAATCTGTACCCGAACCTGTACCACAACCTGCATCCAAAATACGAATGTCTTGAGTGGTGGGTTTCGTTCCTGTACAAAAACTATATGCTGATGTCCAATTCCATCGCCAGTTATAGCCAGGAGGTTCGAGATCTGAAAGAGGATCTGGGGGAAAGGGATAAGTATTGTAGAGATTGGCAACGGCTTGGTTAATAGCTTGTGAATCGGTCATATTTTTGGGGAATTGAGAAACTGAGAAATGAAGGACAAAAAACAGGGAAATGCTTTATCTAAATTACATCAAATCTTTACTGCTAATTTATTTTAAAAATGATTTTTTCATCTTAGCTTGATAATAAATACGATCTGCTTAATAGATAATTAGTTGGCTAGAAACAGTTTTTTTAGCAACAAATTATTTTAGCTAAGGCAAGTGTTATGTCCAAAAAAATATTATTTAAAGATATTGTAGTTACCGGGCTTCAAAATAATCTGATTAATACACTGCTCAATAATAATTGTGCGATCGCCACAGGCAAAAGTAATGACATTATTCTTGGTGTAGCTAATGCTTCGAGTCAGAGATTACTCCGCCACGTCCCGCATGAAGCTGTTCCTAAACGGAACAGCACGGGGACTTCTAAACGGACGGAGCCTGCTCTGACCGTTGGTAATGCTACCGCTACTTCGGAGGCTCAATTAACTTTAGATGATCTGGCTACGGCTAATGCCAATAGCGAATCTAGCGCGGATGCACTTGCCATCGGCATTAGCAATACGGGTAAGATTACTACAGGCAAAGGTCATGACGCAATCTTGGGCATAGCTAATGCTTCAGCGTTGGGTGTTTCAATAGCTATTTCTCAAGCTGAATCAGCTTTTGCTGATAACTCTTCAGTCAGTGCCAAGAGTGAGTCCGTTAGCGTCGTTAATAGTTTGGCTATCGGCATTGATAATCTGGGCGCGATCGCCACAGGTCGAGGTGATGACGTTATTGTTGGTGTAGCGAGTACCTGGGCTTTGAGTGAGGCTGAGGCTACTGCATTTGCCAATAACGCTGCTGTAGATTCTAAAACGCTCAATGAAATTAAGACAGCTATTTCCCAAAGCACATCTAAAGCAACGGCTATTAGTAATACAAACGCTTTGGGAATAATTAATTCTGGTGCAATCTTTACGGGTCAAGGCAACGATACAATTGTCGGCTTGGCAAACAATAGAAGCTCAAGTAATTCTTTAGCCATTTCTCAAGCCGAATCTATGGCTAACGACGTAGCCACTGCCACAGCAGATGCAGCATCTCTGGCGATTTCTCAGGGTAGTGCGGTGGGAATTGTCAACCAAGGTGCGATCGCGACAGGTCAAGGAAATGACGCTATTATTGGCATTGCAGTAAACAATTCTGCCGTGGATGCCAATGCTGATGCCGATGCCGTGGCTACTGCTAATGATTCAGATGTGAAAATTAACACCAATGCCATTGCTGATAATTCAGGAGCGATCACCATTGGTATTGATAACAGTGAGGGAGTCATCAAAATGGGAGAGGGAGACGATCTTATTATTGGCTATGGTTTAGTGGGCATCAAAGGCGGTAAGATCCAGACAGGTCAGGGATGCGATCGCATTATTGGCTACGGCAGCACTGTTGGCATTGAAGACAGTGAGATTAGATTGGGTCAAGGCAATGACTATTTCCAAGCAGCCATAGTTAATTCTAATTCATTCACTGAAGAATCTTTGTCAGCAAATCAGTCAGGCTCAATTAAAAATGCTGCTATTTTTGGCGATGGTGGCAATGACACTTTTGAGATCGGCGGCTTTACAGCGACCGTTTCGATTGATGGCGGTAAAGACTATGATGTACTCAAGCTGTGGGGCAATCTAGACGACTACGCGATCGCTCGTGGTTCATCTGATAATCAGGTTATCATTCATGATTCTGATTCAACTTTGATCGTAGAAAACGTAGAGGCATTCTATTTTGGCAATAGCGATCGCCTTTATAGCTTTAATGACTTTGCTTAATAACTTAAATCAACACTTATTCCTGACGCTTCTTGAAAGTTACCACTTCAAGGAGCCAGCATCATTTCCCTGTTCGCGCTTGACCTTACTATCGTTTTCAAACCATTGAATAATTTGCTGATGAGTTAGTTCTTCAACGGAAACCTGATAGTCTTGGGCAATTTTTTGTAGCAATCTTTGAGAAGAAATAGTTAATCGTGTAAGAAACTTTTCCGCAGAAGAAAGCAGTGCTGCTTCTACATCAGCCGACTCTTCTGGAGCTAGATATTGGTCTGGTGCTTGAGACATCTTACAAATTTAAACAAAAGCCTGTTTTTTTTCATGGAAGCTGGAAGCGGATTAGGAGAATCGAACCCTATAGCTTTAGCTTAGAAGATTAAGTCGAAATACTCAATCTATTGATTTAGCGTTGGATTTACAACTCATATACTAACTTAGAACCGAATAATTAGGTCATAATTGGCAATATCAGCAGTCAAGAACAGTTTAAGCTAAATATTCATAGCTAAAATTAAGCAGAGATGACCAATCAATTTCCACCCCAACAACTGCCTAACGTTACAGACATCGAAAAAGTCAAAACCTACATTAAACATACTTGGAAAACTTTAACTCGTTCCCAAAAAGACCTTTTAGTAGCAGCAAAAGATCCTAAAATCGAGCATGAATCAGAGCAATCTTGGTTGGTTTATGTCTCACCACAGGAAGATCTCGATCGCATCAAAACATCTCTACAGCAAATTCTGACTGCTGAAGAATGGCAACAGCTTGAATTGCGAGTTTTACCTGCTGAGGTAGAATCAATCGAAGAACATGGTTTACTCTATCTACCCTATCCCTACGTAGTTCCTGGTGGACGTTTTAACGAAATGTATGGTTGGGATAGTTATTTTATTATTTTAGGGCTGTTGCTGGATGGGGAAACTGAAATTGCTAAAAATATGGTCGATCAATTTGCCTATGAAATCGAGCATTATGGGATGATTCTTAATGCTAATCGTACCTATTTTTTGACGCGATCGCAGCCTCCAATATTTACTCCTGCAATTCTAAAAGTTTACGAACATACTCAAGATAAACAATGGTTGCAGTCAATGCTTGCGACTATCGAAAGTTATTATTATTATTGGAATGTACCCCCTCATCTTAATCCTAGTACGGGACTTTCTCATTATGCAGCTTTAGGATCTGGTGCTGCTCCTGAAGTGGTAATGTCAGAAATAGATGAAGAGGGAAAGACTCATTACGATCGCGTCAAAGAATATTATCGCGACTTTCAGTTCGACGATTACGATGTTAACCTGTATTACGATCGCAAAACAGATGAATTAAGCGAGTTATTTTATCAAGGCGATCGCTCGATGCGAGAATCGGGATTTGATATCACCAACCGTTTTGGTCCTTTTAGTATCGACATTATCCATTACGCTCCTGTATGTCTTAATGCTTTACTATTTCAAATGGAATTAGATACTGTCAAAATCAATGAAATTCTCGGTTATGATGCAGTAGCAGCCCAATGGCGCGATCGCGCTTCTTTACGTCAGGAGAGAATTAACCAGTTTTTATGGGATGAGGAAGCAGGACTTTATTTTGACTACAATTTCCGTACTGGCAAACGCCGGCAATACGAATACGCTACTACCTTTTATCCTCTGTGGACGGGTATTGCTTCTGATGAACAGGCTCGACGAGTGTGGCAAAATTTAGCTAAGTTTGAAGCAGCAGGAGGAATTCTTACCAGTACTCACGTTAGTGGAAATCAATGGGATGCCCCTTTTGGTTGGGCGCCTTTAAATTTAATTGCTGTCGAGGGCTTGCTGCGCTACGGTTACGAAGAAGATGCTAAACGTATTGCAGGTAAGTTTCTCAACATGGCAGTTCAAGAATTTAATAAAACTGGGACGCTAGTAGAAAAATATGATGTTTGCGCTTGTTCGGCGAATGTTTCTGACGAAATCTTTTTTGGCTATAGTTCTAATGAGATTGGTTTCGGTTGGACGAATGGCGTAATTTTGGAGTTGTTGAAGATTTTGGATTTGTAGAAGTAGGGCGAAAAAGTTAACATCTAATTTAAAGGCGGACGCGCAAAGTCTTTCCGTCTACGATTAAAGTTGGTCGATCGCCTTTCAATTTGGTTGTTATGAGACTTGGATTGTCTGTTTGGACTGTACTTAAAGCCGATCTGTCAGAGATTGGGGTCAAATTATCGCCAGGGTTGTAATTGCACCCCTGATAAGTATCTATGCAAAATTGATTACACAGCGATCGCTTTAAGCAATAATGAGGAAAATTAATTTACAAATTATTCTGAAAAAGCTCTAATACTTGTTGCCAAGCATGAGGTGCAGCTTCAGGATTGTAACTGGGATGCTGTTTCAAAAACGGATACTTGTCCTGAAAAAATCCCCCAAAAAATCCGTGTCCCGCATCGTAGCGAAATATACGATGTTGGATCTGCTGTTTTTGTAATTCTGCCTCGATCTGCTGGCTTTCCTCTGGAGAAACTAAAGTATCTCTGGTGCCGAAAAACAGATAAATAGTACCTTGAATTTGGGCAGTGCGATCGAGAGTGGGAATATCTTCACCATAGCTAGAAGTGGTAATGCCACCACCGTAAAACGAAGCCGTAGCTTTTATATCGGGTAAGGTAGCTGCCATGTAGGTAACATGACCGCCAAAACAAAAACCAATACAGCCGATCGCATTTGCTTTAACATTGGGTAGTGTTTTCAGATAGGCGATCACAGCTTGAATATCGCTGAATATCTCTTGATACTTTACCTGTTGATAATATTGCAAACCGAGTTCGTAAGCTTCGGGACTGAAAGCAAGATGTTCTGGACTAAAATCACGGCTAAAATCAGGAGCAATCCGTTGATACATCGCTGGTGCGATCGCGATATATCCTTGTCGGGCAATTAATTCGGTAATTTCCCTAATATTAGCGTTCACGCCAAAAATTTCGTGAAAAACTATTACCGCAGCAAATTTACCTTCCCTGGTTGGCTGTGCTAAGTAAGCATCAATTTGTAGGTCTTGGTTTGGTATTTGGACGTAGCTAGTTTTAATTTCAATATCGCTCATTTTTATCTAGTTAACTTTTCTCTACTGCTGACAGTCTAAAAGTCTGACTTATCTAAACTCTAGAAAAAAGTTGCTAGATTTGAGTAAATTATTGCGATTAGGCTTGAAGTTGTCTGGGTGTTAATCCAGTAAAACGCTTAAGATATTTGGCAAAATGACTACGATCGCAAAAGCCCAAGCTAGCTGCGATTTCTTCCGTACTTAATTGAGTATGCTGTAATAAATATTTTCCTTGCTCAATTCGACGCTGCAAAATATATTGATGGGGTGTTTTGCCGAGACTATTTTTAAATAAACGAATAAAATGATACGGACTAATTTGAGCCATCGCCGCCAGTTCGATAATTTTTAAATGGTGGATTTATTCACGTCCACGTCTACTAGTCACTTCATTTATCATTTTTCAAGTATTTGGAAGTAGGCTAGAAACCGTGAGTCAATGTTCACTGTTCACTGTTCAATGTTTAATGCTAAATGTTCAATGTTCAATAAGCCTCAGACAATAGTAATCAAAATAGGTACTTCTAGCCTGACACAGCCGACGGGAGAAATTGCGATCGCTACAATTGCTTCTTTGGTGGAAACTTTAAGCTACTTACGTTCTCAGGGACATCATATCGTTCTAGTTTCCTCTGGTGCGGTGGGGGTAGGGTGCGCCAGACTTAACTTAAGCGAAAGACCGCGTAAAATGGCGTTAAAGCAGGCGGTGGCTGCGGTAGGACAGGGGAGACTAATGCGAATATATGATGATTTATTTAGTACTTTACAACAGGCGATCGCGCAAGTTCTTTTAACTCGCCGTGAATTAATGGAACGTAATACTTATGTTAATGCTTCTAATACTTTTAGAGAACTGTTAGGTTTAGGCGTAATCCCGATTGTCAATGAAAATGATACTATTGCCGTTGATGAATTAAAATTTGGCGACAATGATACCTTATCTGCCTTAGTTGCTAGCTTAGTTCAAGCAGATTGGCTGTTTCTTTTGACTGACGTAGACAGAATGTATTCTGCCGATCCCAAAACCGTCCCCGATGCTCAACCTATTAAGTTAGTCAGCAGCAAGGAGTTTCATCAGCTACAGGTAGATGCAGGTTCTAGTAGTTCTCAGTGGGGAACAGGAGGAATGGCAACTAAACTGTCCGCAGCCAGAATTGCCACTAGCACAGGGGTTAGAACCGTGATTACTCAAGGAAAGCAACCTCAGAACATTCTGAAAATCTTACAGGGGGAAGACTTAGGAACACAGTTTGAACCCCAACCGCAAACAGACAATGCCCGCAAACGTTGGATCACCTATGGTTTAATTCCCATGGGCAAACTATATTTAGATACTGGTGCAGTCAAGGCAGTTACCAACAAAAAAACATCTTTATTACCTGCGGGTATTATCGCCCTCGAAGGAGACTTTTTTGCTTCTGATGCAGTGCAGCTATGCAACAAAGAAGGTATGGAATTAGGCAGAGGCTTAGTTAACTACAGCAGTAACGAGATTGAACAAATAAAAGGACATCATTCTACTGAAATTGCTGATATTTTGGGTTATGACGGTGCAGATACGGTGGTGCATCGTAATAATTTGGTTATCAATGATGTTCAGTAATATCAGGTAAGTCAGCACTTTACGTAGTTAGTGATTGGGCAATCGTGACAGGTTGAGAGACTAAGCTGTTTGTCAACTAATTTTAAGCTATTAGCTTTTCAAATATTTTTGCTCAACTTTAATTATCTAATGCGCGATCGCTTACAGCTTCTTTCAAATCCATATTAAGCCTCGTCGCGCGTCACTTGTCAATGTGAGTTTTCGCATCAAGGTTGTCCAGAAATACCGAACTATTACTGGTGGAAATAGCTAACTGAAATTTATTAGTATTGAGGTGATTTAATACCTTTACTATTTTAGATAATTAAATAAATGCTGCAATTTCTGCTAACCTGGCTAGCCACAGCCGTCTCTTTGATCATTACCGCGTTTGTTGTCCCCGGCTTTGCTATAGTAAGTTTCTCCTCAGCAATATTTGGAGCAGCGATACTAGGATTAGTGAATGCCATTGTTAAACCGATACTCGTTTTGCTAACTCTACCTCTAACAATTTTAACTCTGGGATTATTCCTTCTGGTAGTAAATGCGATCGCTTTAGGGCTAGTTAGTTATTTAACTCCAGGCTTGACCATAGCTGGGTTTTTTCCTGCTGTATTTGGTTCAATTGTTTTAACTGTGGTGTCTAGCATTATTCATCAGCTTTTTTTAAATACGGAATCATCTAACTAAGCACAAAAAAAAGGGTTGAACAGTGTTGTCAACCCTCAATGCTTGGGAACGCGCTTTAAATTAAATTCTTGTTATTACTGAAGAACTAATTTAACGTTTGCATTCTGTAGACCACGCTGTTTTACTTCAGCCAAAGTTTTGTTAACAGCATACTTTTGGTTAATTGAGTTGATAAGCTCAGTTTGGTTGTGCTTTTTAGCAACACCCCAAAGGTCAGCAATCAAATCAAAAGTACCATCACTATTCTCAGACCAACCCAAATCATATTCACCATCTAAGGTAGCAACGATATCGGCACGTAGTCTTTGACCGTTGTAACCGCGAACGTCAGCATTAGTTTGAACACTAACACCTAAATCACGAAGAGAACTAACTAGAATTTCAGCATCGCTGATTTTGGTGCGTAAAGTGCTAAAGTGAGACATAAGATTTCCTCCAGTAGAAGAGAAGTAAACAACAACTTTAAAATCAATAACCGTCACTGACGGATTATTATAAACTGCTAGCAATTGCTAGCCTCTGCTTCTATGGATTTAAATAACCCATAGAAGAAAGCCTGTTAGAACTCCAGTCGCTGATATTCAGCAACGGAGGCTGATGCCGGTCTGGCTCTTTGCCCAGCCCAATCTCTTAGGGCTGTTACCTGCTCAGTCATTGTTCGAGACAGAGGTAAGGTAGCTTTGATCGCAGCGATAATGTCTAGCTGCGTAAACTCCCTGTCTTGAGCAAAAGCATCGTACATTGCGGCGATGATCGCTTGCTCAATCTCTGCACCCGAAAAACCATCTGATACCTTGGTTAACTGTTCAATATCGAAGCGAGTGATATCTGAACGTCTTTTTCCAAGATGAATTCTAAAAATATCTTGTCTTTCAGCAGAATTAGGTAGATCTACAAAAAATATTTCGTCAAATCTTCCTTTTCTGAGAAACTCTCCAGGCAATCTTTCTACTCTATTTGCCGTAGCCATCACAAACACAGGGGATTTCTTCTCCTGCATCCAGGTTAGAAAAGAGCCAAATATGCGCCCAGAAGTACCGCCATCGGAATCCCCTGAACCTCCACCGCCTGAAAAAGCTTTATCTAGTTCGTCAATAAATAAAATTACAGGAGAAATTGATTCAGCGGTCTTAAGTGCATTGCGGAGATTAGCCTCAGAGCGACCAACCGTTGAACCATCATAAACTCTACCCATGTCCAAACGTAGTAAGGGTAGACCCCAAAGGCGGGAGGTAGTTTTGGCAATTAAAGATTTACCACAGCCAGGAATACCCAGAATTAGCATTCCTTTGGGTTGAGGCAGACCATACTCTCTAGCCCTTTCCGTAAAAGCATTAGAACGCTGTCTCAGCCAACCTTTAAGCTCTTCTAAGCCACCAACAGAATTGATAGTTTCATCTTCTTCAATATATTCTAAAATTCCGTTACGACGAATTAACTGCTTCTTTTCAGAAAGAACAATGTCAACTTCACTTTCTGTTAAACGACCAGCCTTTACCTGTGCCTTGCGATATACTTTTTCGGCTTCATCTTTGGTCAAACCCAAAGCAGCTTTAAGTAGCTTTTCTCTGGTTTCAGTATCTATATTGCTTTTCTTGCCTTTAGACAATCTAGCAGAAAGCACCTGGTTAAGTTCTGCTAGGTTAGGCAAAGGATAGTCTAATACTACAGCTTCTTTCTCTAGTTCTATTGGTAGCGTCTGTACGGGAGACATTAAGATAATAACTTTGTCTGAATCTTTAAAATCAGCGATCGCATCTCTTAGCCATCTAGTGATAACTGGACCATCTATAAATGGATGTAAATCTTTAAAGATATAAACCCCAGACTCTTTTTGTCTGATTGTCCATTCGATAGCTGCTTCGGGAGAAACTGTATTGTGCTGCGTTGCTTGACGAGGCTGACCATATTCGACCATGCCACGAGTTACAGTCCAAACAAACACTTTTCGGTATTCAGCATTGTCCTTTGCGATTTTAGAAACCGCTTGCTCCGCACGCTCCTCTTCGGGCGTGATGAGGTATATTAACGGATATTGAGCCTGTACGAGAATATTTAGCTCTTCTTTCATAATTCGACCCTGCTGAAATTTAGTTCTTTCTTAAAGCCTTTCCCTACTGCTACTGATTAGTCTTCTCTATAAACAGGAGACTAATTCTTCATTCGATTCGCCCTGACTTTCCGCTTTGCCAGTTACCTTGAGCGCGATGTCGTCATTTGCTGACACTACATCTTGATTATTTAAAGACATCATTTTTCCTCTTCGCATCACCATCGGCTCTTCGCATTCTGGGCAAAAATGAAGCTGGTGGGTTTTTCCTTGGCTAAAAGCTTCAATCTCCTCTATTTTGTCAGGATACCGCATATAAAAAGCGATCGCTCTCTCTACGAGTGCTGACATAGACTCCGTGTCTATAGCTGCCTTGATCTTTAACTTTTTGTGCAGTTCTGGAGGTATATATAGAGTTACTTTCTGCTTACTTTGCATATCATTAAGTTTAATAATTACCCAGGTATATATGTTAATTTACCTACTTAGAATTATTCTGTCAAGATGCTAAGACGGTTTGACGCTAATATTGTTACACAACTTAATAAAAGCTGTTCTCGATTAAATTAATTTTGGCAATTAGTTAGAGTACTCAAGCTCAAAACAATATCATCAATCGCTTGCACAACAGGAGAACTAGGTTGACTAGTTGATTGATTAGTAATGATGCTAAAAACAAGAGTGCCATATTCTGGGTGATCGATATAACCAGACAAGGCTCTTACTCCTCTAAGAGTTCCAGTTTTTGCTCTTACGGTGCCTTCGGCGGTAGTATGGCGCAAGCGATTTTTTAAAGTACCGCTAATTCCTGCCACGGGGAGAGAAGCCAAAAAAACATCATTGCCTCGTGCATAAGACATCGCTCTTAGTGTAGACACCAAAGTTCTGGGGGTTGCCAAATTATTATGGGATAAGCCAGACCCATCCCGCAGACGATAGCCATTAGCATCAATCCCTAAATTTGTTAAAGCTTGCTCAACCGAAGAAAAGCCACCTAGGTGAGCCAGTAGTACATTTGCATAGTCATTATTACTTCTCTGGTTAGTAACAGTAATCCAATCTCGAATTGACGTAGATTCAATTTGTTCGTTGAGACTAAATTTTTGTAAAGCAGCAGCAGTAACCAGTAGCTTAATATTTGAGGCAGGAACCATATAAGAATCGGGATTATGACTATATATATTTGTTCCACCCAAAGATTGGACTAAAATAGCCCATTTGCCCTTATCAATGTCTGGGCGTTCAATAATTTGATTAATTACTGGTTCAATTTGATTAGAGCAAATACCTAAAGTATGATTTTCAGGAGCAGTAAGAGCTTCAATTGAATTCAAACTACTGTCACGACTAATGGCTGTATTAGCAAAAACAGGTACTAGAGAAAAAACAGTAGTCAAACTAAGAAAGCTGGCAGAGAAGAGGGCGCATCGAGACAGACAAGATATAAATTTCATAGATTGATAGATTGATTGTTAAACTTAAAAAAAGCAGTTTAAATAACCGCTAAATTTTAGGAAGTGTTGTATTGTTGTAACGCTTAATTTAACTAGTTACTTTGATACTGTAAATAATTGAATAGCAATGTAAATCCAGTTTTAATGATCAATTGTCTTATTTTTGCAGGCGAGTTATCGCTTCAGAAGATAGACTGATAGTGAAAGCCGAAAGACTGTTCTTTTCCAGGTTTTAGCCGATCAATACTAGATTCGTCAAGATAATGTACCTGTATTTTTTGATTGAGACAGCTATTGACAATAGGTATAAGTAATCAAATCAAAATTGATTTTGTTGGCTTGATGAAGAAGTTTGCAAAGCTTTTGTAAAGGGGTTCACAATTTAGGGAAAATATCTGTATATTTGAGATCGCGAAGTTGTTACGAAATATGTAGCAATAGGATACAAAGTTGGTCAATGATAACGCTATTTCAAGATTAATTGGTGAAGCATTAGCTTAATCAAACAAATCTTTTAAATGTAGTAGTGCAATTGTTTAAACAGCTTTTAGTTACTAGTTACAGTCCAAAAAACACAAACTATTAGCCCATAGATTTATTTTTATTCTTGACTTATGTTCATGAAAACATCTGCTAATAACTTGTCTTATATTTCTGGTAAGGTAAAAAACATTCCTCGCAAGCTAAAGCGAGAATTTTATAAATTACCTCTCTTACAGACCATACAGGAACAAGCATACCAAACAGCCCTTAATACTTACACTCCGTTTTTACCTGAACTTGATGACCAAGGTCTTTCAATTGTGAAAGCTTTGCGGGAAGAAGGCTCTTGCATGATTCCTGTAGAGGATTTAGCATTGCCTTCAACAGAGGAAATGATGCGAACAGCATTTTCTTTGGCAAACAAGCTTAAGAATCCACTATCCAAGGCAGATTCTGGCAATGGCTGTGAAGTTGGCTCTAGTCGAGAAGATTTAAGAGAATTTTCAGAAATATTATTTTGGGCATTAGAGCCAAAACTACTGGATATAGCTGAAAATTATATTGGCTTGCCGATACTTTATCAGTTTTTTGCAATGCGTAGAAGTATTGCTGATGGTCAATACTCAGGTGTTAGACGATGGCATATCGATTTTGAAGATCGTCGTACTATTAAAATTATTATTTATCTCAACGATGTAGTTGCTGGAGGTGGTGCTTATGAATATATTAATCGTGACTTAACCTCTGAAGCGGTTAAAAAACTGAATTATTATAATATGGGCTATGTATCTGATGAAAGAATGGCAACGGCAGTAGCAAAATCCGATTGGACTACTTGTTTAGCTAAAAAAGGAACGGTCATAATTAGCGATACTGCTAGTGTTTTTCATCGCGCTCAACCTCCTACTTTGGACGAACGTTTTTCAATAACTTTTTGTTATACATCCACTACTCCCCAAGTAGTTTGGAATGGTAGAAAAATCTCTCCTGAACAGTGGGATATTATTAATGGCACTATTAATCAAAGACAAAAAAACTGCTTAGATCCAAAACGCCTGGCTAAGTTTATGTAAACGCGGATATTTTGAAGTTGTTTTGGCGAACAATTATAGTAGACTGGTTATGGGATCATAACCAGCAGATTTAGATAAAGCGATCGCAACTTGATCGTTATTTTTACGCAAGCCTTCATAATGGAAAAAGACTTGTCCATTTAAATGGCGACCGCGATTAGCTTTGATACACTTAATTAAATCTTTAGTGGTAATATCTTTGCCATTAGCAGTAAAGGCAATTCCTGGAGCAAATTTGGCTAATGAATCGCCCTTAAAAGTCTGACATATTTTTTTTACTTCTTGACTGTAGCCCAAGAAATTAGGGCGATATATCTGGGGATGAATAATATCTACTAAACCCTTAGCTATCCAAGCTGGGTAATCTTGGAGCAAGTTGCTCAAACAAAAAGGATATACCGCAGGGGATAAAGAAACAATTATTTGGGGTTTAATTGCTTTAACTTCTTGATATACTCTAGCCAAAAAGTCAGTAAGCTTATCTGCACGCCACTGTATCCAGAGTCGATCTTGAAAATTGCTGGGTGGTTGTTTATTGAAGGCTGTTTGATATTGCTGAGTAGTTTTGCGATCGTAGCCAGAATTTACAGGAGAAGCGGGAAGGCGATCGCATCCTTGGATTCCATCTATACTATAATTACTGACAATTTCAGTGATGATTGACAGCATAAACTGCTGCACTTGGGGGTCAAAAGCATTCATCCAAGTTAAGCTGCCCTGTCTTACCCCTGCGCCATCTTTATCTATGGCTTGCCATTGAGGGTATTGTTGCAAAATATGTCCCCCGTCGAGCAGATGAGAAGCAGCAAAGCCATATTCTAGCCAGGGAATAACTTTAATGTTGCGCTGATGAGCCTCGATAACGATTTCTGCTAAAGGATCTCGTTGCTGTTGTTCGTAGAAAGGCTCGATGGCGGGTAAATTATATTTACTCATTACTTGACTTGGATAAAGAGTGTAGCCCCGATTCCAAACCACAGGAAAAATTAAATTAAATCCATAAGCTTGTAAAAAATTCATCGCCTCAGCAATGTTTGCCCGTGACTCTAAAACTTGACTATGAGGACGATTAGCAATCCAAACTCCGCGTATTTCTGACATTAGGTTTGATTGGCAAAATATATGGCTGCAATTACTACTAAGCCTAATAAAAATAAGGGTACTATAAGAGGATCGCTTATTAAAGATGTCATGCTATTAAGTAAGTTAGATATTTTAAATATTTTTTAGACGGTAGATATTTTTGATAACTCGATCGTAAACTAAGTTTATGGGCGAGAGTTAAATTGATATTCAAGCCATCCTTCTTGTAAGCCGACAGTAAAAAACGCAGTCAACAATCATAAAACTATCTTACGAAGGAACAAAAAAACTATCAGCAGTAGTAACAATAAGCTGTAAGTAAGTAAATTTTTGAAAAAAAGCTATGACTACCACTTTTTCTCCTTCCAATCTTGAGTCTATATTAGGTAACGAAACCAACGACTTACTAACCTACAAGTCAAAGGTGTCTCAAGATATGCTGCACCTGCCTGGAGGCGACTGCGTTGAGCGAATTTTTGTCAATAGCGATCGCAATTCTCAGGTGCTTCGCAGTCTGCAACAGCTATATTCTAGTGGAAGGCTAGCGAATACTGGCTACTTGTCTATTTTACCTGTAGACCAAGGAATAGAGCATTCTGGGGCGGCATCCTTTGCCCCCAACCCGATCTATTTTGACCCCGAAAACATCGTTAAATTGGCTTTAGAAAGTGGCTGTAATGCTGTTGCCACTACTTTAGGTGTATTAGGCATGATGTCCCGCAGATACGCCCACCGTATTCCTTTTATTGTCAAACTCAACCATAACGAGTTGCTTACCTACCCCAACCCGTCAGATGAAATTATGTTTGGTAGCGTTGAGCAAGCATGGAATTTAGGTGCCGTTGCCGTAGGTGCAACTATCTATTTTGGTTCGCCAGAATCATCTCGCCAGATACAAGAAGTCAGCAAAGCCTTTGCTAAGGCACATAAATTAGGTATGGCAACTATTCTCTGGTGTTATCTGCGCAATGACGCTTTTAAACAGGACAAAGACTATCATCTAGCAGCAGATCTTACGGGACAAGCTAATCACATAGGTGTAACCATTGAAGCTGATATTATTAAGCAAAAACTGCCTGAATGTAACGGTGGTTATGCCGCAGTGGCAAAAGCTACGGGCGAAAAATATGGTCGTACCGATGATTTAGTCTACAGTAAATTATCCAGCGATCATCCGATTGATTTGACTCGCTATCAAGTACTCAATTGCTATGCAGGGCGTAGTGGTTTGATCAATTCTGGTGGTTCTTCTGGAGATAATGATTTTGCTGATGCCGTACGTACGGCAGTAATTAACAAGCGGGCTGGTGGTTGTGGTTTAATTTCTGGCAGAAAGACTTTTCAACGTCCTATGGCAGAAGGGATCGAGTTGTTTCATGCCATACAGGATGTTTATTTGTCTGATGAGGTAACTATTGCTTAGGAACATTTAGGGCAGTGCGATCGCTACTACAGATTATCATCGCGATGCCCATCGCAATTCTGGAGGTAAAATAATTTAACTATCTATAATTTGGTGGGCAAAAAAAGATCGTAAAGTTGGCGATCGCATTTTAGATTTATTCGAGGCAGTAACTGCAGATCCAGTTAGCTGAATTAAGGTATGAATCGAAAGTAAAACCACTGTGAATTATCATAATGCCGACAATGGCTCTAAGGATCGCCCAGGAGGTTTGCTGCCAAAAGTTAGGTGTAACAAAAGTTAGGTGTACTAGCTTTAACTCCCCACAAAGCTTTAAACTGAGATTTGCAGAGAATTTGAAATGTTTTTTATATTGTGCGAAAAATAGTTATTGCTGGCAATTGGAAAATGCACAAAAATCAGGCAGAGTCCTTGAAATTTGTGCAAGAGTTCAAATCCGAGATTGAGGATACCGCAGAAGATCGCGAAATTATTTTGTGTGCGCCTTTTACCTCTCTTACTGTAATGTCTAAAAACTTACATGGCAGTAGAGTCAAGCTGGGTGCGCAAAACGTTCATTGGGAATTAGAAGGTGCTTACACTGGAGAAATCTCAGGAGAAATGCTGACTGAAATCGGCGTAGACTATGTAGTTATTGGTCACAGCGAGAGACGACAGTATTTTAATGAAACCGATGAGACAGTAAACTGGCGATTAAAGGCTGCTCAAAAATACAAACTAAAGCCTATTCTCTGCGTTGGAGAAACTAAAGAACAGAAAGATGCTGGTAAAACAGAGAATGTTATTATCAATCAGCTAAAAAAAGGTTTGCTAGAAGTAGACCAAAGTAATTTGATTATTGCTTATGAGCCAATTTGGGCGATTGGTACAGGCAATACTTGCGAATCTACAGAAGCAAACCGTGTCATCGGTATTATTCGCCAACAGCTTGATAATAAAGATATTTCAATTCAGTATGGCGGTTCTGTAAAACCAGGTAATATTGACGAAATTATGGCACAGCCAGAAATTGATGGAGCATTAGTCGGAGGAGCAAGCTTGGAAGCAGCTAACTTTGCACGAATTGTTAAATATCAGTAATTTAGTAGCTTTAAGGCAATGCTAGGAACAGTTGGTTTTTAGATGGCAAAATAAACACCAAGCATCTTATATCCTAATAAACTTTTTTAGCTACCCAACTTAATAGGGAAACTCCATAAATAACTCAACATTTTTACAGTATAAAATACTGACTTTGAGAACATGAAGCAAGCTGCTTATTTACATCATTGCTAAAAAAAAGCAGCTTTTCTCTACGACTATTAATATTTTGATTAGCCATTTTAAGAACCGTAATCAAGCATCTGTATTGTTAATTAGAGACTGTTTATAAAAAGAAAATAAAATTTTTTGCCGTTGGGTAGGGTCGTATTTGGGGTAATGAGGTATTTGGAGTACTGGGTAGTAAACCGGTAAAGAGTAAATAGAGTTGTAAGGTAGTGGGGTGATGAATAATACTTCTCTATCTCTTCTACTCCTCCGCCTCTCCATTTTCGACACTTTTCCATCCTTAACATTTACTTTATAAACAGTTGCTAAAGTCTTAGAAATATATACTCAACAGAGCAACGAAAGTTAGAGTCTCTGTTATCTCTTTAGTCTAGGGTCAAATTGAGACGTTTTATAGATGTTTGTATTACTCTAATTCTTTATGATTAAGATAGTTTTTAAACAGCAGAAGAAATTAGTTTTAAAATACGCAAATTTGCCTAAATAAATAAAAAGTATCGATGCTTATTAAGAGCCAAAAAACTTAAATAACTTAAGTTCTATTAAATCATTAAAAAATTAGGTAAATTTGCAAAACAGCCAACGCTGATTATTTTTTAGATTAATTATTTATAACTATCAATCAGTTGTTTATTTTCAAGTTTGGATATCAGTTTGTTTGATAAACCGCTTCAGAATAATTACTGAATTTACTTAAATATATCCGCTGTATGCTACGTGATTTATGGTTGAATATTAGATTGACTTTAATATCAAAGTTTACAAATTTAGGTGTTTTTGCTAATAGTGTTATTTTTTTTATTTGTTAATATAGGACAAAATTGAACGGATAAATAAAGCGGATTATTATCCCTAGATTTATTTCTTCATCTATTTTAGAGCTAAATAATGCTATTTATTTGATAGTATTTGGCAAATATATTTTCTAATTCAGTAATTACTCTTATTTTATCTAAACAGCAGCGCAAAACTATATTGCCATATAAGCATCAGAGTTTATAGTTAGTAGCAGCTAAAAAACATTAGTTATTAGCTTTACACTATATATAGCATATTGTAATAAAATAAATTCAATATGTATATTGTTCACTGTTTGAGATTTGTTATACCCAGTTCTATCGTAATTTATTACTATGACCAGACCAAAAAAATCTCAGCATCAAGAAACCAATTCTCCGTTCAAAAGATTGAGATTAAACGTCAAGCTTTCTCAAGAACAATTAGCTAGAGAAATCGGCGTAGCAGTCTCGACTATTAGACGCTGGGAAAAGGGACAAGCTGAACCTACCATGACAGTTTCGCAAATGAGACAATTTTGCAAGGCAGTAAAACGCAATTTTGAAGAACTGCCCAACTCTCTTTTACCAATAAACAATAATGATAATAATAATTCTAGTGAAAGACTATCATAGCATAAATGAGGTATTACCAATTAAAGATAAGTAGTTATGTAAAATTAATTTCCTAGTTGAGATCGAGGAAAGGTAAAGGCGAGCAACTCCCTAAAGGGTTCAACATTGGAAAGCATTACATGCGGCTAAAGCCTTTGTTTGCGTCTTGCGCCGACGTTGGGGTCTTTCCTCAGTTTGACGGGCGACAACAGCGTGGTTCTGGTTTTAGATGCGAAACCAAATTTGGTATAGCCCACGCTCATAAACGATATGCGCAAGTGCGCCTTGGTGGGAAACTACAGGCTTTAAGAGTGTCCTAGCAGTTAAAAACGTCCGAATAGTGCTGTTTTAAGACCCTTGCGTGAGCGTGGCTCTACGTTAGTTTAATAGGTCATAAATCATCGATTAAATATAGGAGAAAAGGTTCAAAGAAAAGAGCTTGATTTTTCCTTTCTTGAACCTTTTCCTAAACCTCTTAAATGTTTTCGTCGAACTGACGTTTTCTTAATATTGGTTCGTGCATTTATCGCAGTACGTTAATCAATTGACATGAGTTTGGGATAAGAAACAGGTAGTAAGCTGAAAATAACGGCAAATTCAGCTCACGGGGTGACAACTATTTTTGATTAAGCTGGCTACGAATAAATTGCGTTCTTGCTATCTTGTTCTATCGATATCTAGGTAGAAACTTTTTTTTTAGTTTAATTGATTTTGAGCGTGGGGGATGCTGAGCCATTTTTTGATGATAGGAAACCAAATACATTAACATTAATGTCAAGGTTTATTTTAACTAAAGTAATTAGTATCGTTCAAGTTAATGGCTCAAAGATATTTAACTAAGTATTCTTTCAAAGGAATTTTACAAAAGCATCCAGACGCTTTAGCCGCTGCTGCCTGCGCAGTTCTTATTTTCCTCGGTTGGTTATGTCTTCATCGGGATTGGATTGGTATTGCTCTATTCATCTTTCCAGGTGCTTACGTTATTGGCGGTTATGAAAGCACCAAAGAAGGATTGACGACTTTATTTCAAGAAAGGGAGTTAGATGTAGATCTACTAATGATCGTGGCAGCTTTGGGTGCAGCGATCTTAGGTTTATGGCAACAGGATTATTATTTAATCGTCGATGGCGGAATACTGATTCTGATCTTTGCTGTTAGCGGGGCTTTAGAAAGCATTGCTATGGAGCGCACAGAGCGAAATATTCGTTCTCTAATGGCAACCGTACCGAATACCGCTAAAGTCCTCAAAGGAAATGAAGCAGCAGAAATGGCGATCGCGAAATTACAAGTAGGAGATTTAGTCTTAGTCAAGCCAGGAGAATTAATTCCCGTTGATGGTCTGATTGTAGAAGGTTGGACTAATGTTAACCAAGCATCGATTACTGGAGAGTCTATTCCTGCAGATAAGCAGGTTGGAGATGAAGTTTATGCTGGTACACTCAATGGCAATGGAGCTTTAAAAGTAAAAGTAGATCGATCGCCTGAAAGTAGTCTGATTCAACGGGTAATTCAGCTAGTAGAAAAAGCCCAAACTGAAACTCCGCCGTCGCAGCAGTTTATCGAACGATTCGAGCGGAGTTATGCACGAATTATTATCTTGCTAGGACTTTTGCTGGCAATTTTACCGCCACTACTATTAGGTTGGGACTGGGAAACGACAATTTATCGAGCCTTAATCTTCTTGGTTGTAGCTTCTCCCTGCGCGTTAATGGCCGCAATCATGCCGACCCTACTATCGGGAATTGCTTGTGGTGCTAGAGCCGGAATTTTGTTTAAGAATGGGGGACAATTAGAAAAAATTGGCAAAATTAAGGCGATCGCTTTTGATAAAACTGGTACTCTGACGGAGGGGAAATTAGAGGTAGTAAAGGTTATACCCATAAAAGGACAAAAGAGCGATCGAGTATTAGAGTTAGCTGCTGCCATAGAATCTCGTTCCGAACATCCTATCGGGGAAGCAATTGTCAAAGCAGCTTGGCAAAAAAAATTGCAGCTACAAAATGTCAGTAATGTTCAGGCAAAGCCAGGTCTAGGAATTGTCGGTGAAGTAGCAGGAAAAACAATTCTAGTAGGAAAAACTGCTTTTGTTCGGCAAGAAATTCCTTATTTAGATCGCGAATTTATTGAAGCAAGTAATCACTTAGAAGAAGAAGGCAAAACTGTAGTTTGGGTGATTGAATCTGAAAGGGTTATCGGTTTAATAGCTGTTGCTGACACGATTAGACCAGAAGCAGCAGCGTCGATCAAGAAATTGAAACAACTGGGTATCGAACAAGTCGTGCTGCTCACAGGAGACAATAAAGGTACTGCTAATAGCGTTGCTCGAACTCTGGGCATAGAAGAGGTTTATGCCGAACTTCTACCAGAAGATAAGTTGATGGCTATCCAAAAACTACAGCAGAAATATCAAAACGTGGCAATGGTAGGAGATGGCATTAACGATGCACCTGCACTGGCTATGGCAACAGTAGGTATAGCTATGGGTGGTGCGGGAAATGATGTCGCCATCGAAACTGCCGATCTAATTTTGATGAGCAATCGTCTAGAAAAACTAGCTCAGGCAATTAGCCTGGGTCGTCGTGCTAATCGCATCATCAAACAAAATATTACTTTTGCCCTTTCATTTATTTTCTTGCTGTTGATGGCTAACTTTACAGGTAATATTAATATGCCCCTGGGGGTACTTGGACATGAAGGATCTACGGTTTTGGTAATCTTAAGTGGTTTACGTTTGTTGCTGTAACATACTTCTGTGTCGGCAAAACTCATAAAAAAGTAGGATGGGGACGAGTAATGTGAATGTTCCATAATGCTTCCACGTTAGCTAGCATTTGCCGTAACAAATAGGGAATCATTCCTTGCAGTCTATAAATTTGTCGCTCTGGGATTCTTAAACCTACCGTCTTTACTCCTAACTGACGACAAGTGTAAACAGTACGAGGTAGATGATAGTTTTGAGTAATCACGACTGCTTGATGTACGTCAAAGATTTTAGGCGCGCGGTAACAACTATAAAATGTACTTTGTGCGGGACTTATGCCATCGATTAGTGATGTTAAATGACAGATTCTAATTCCTGATTGACGCTAATGCGGTGGGCATGGGCAGTCGCTTCATAAATTCCTAAGGCACAGATAAGTAAAATAAGGCTAATAATAGCAGTATACCAGCTAGCTAATTGCCAGTGCGATCGCGAAAATAGTCGATTTTGCTTCACAAACTTTAAGTTTTACAATTGCTCATAGTGACCTCCAATAGCAAAAATATAGATATACTGGTCGTCAAACTTATAGAGACGATTCCTCGACTATCGTCGAGTTTACAACTTATCTTCTTCTCAGTGATCGAAAATTGGATTTTCGATACATTTTAAGTAGGTTGAATTAATAGCTTTTGGCATTAAATAACCTCAACTAAAAGGAGAAAAAAATATGTTAACACTTGAAAATAAAGTGGCTTTAGTCACTGGCGGAACATCGGGAATTGGGCGAGCAACGGCGATCGCTCTTGGGGCTGCTGGGGCAAAAGTTGTTTTCTCAGGCAGACGTGAGTCACAAGGACAGGAAACGGCTACACTAATTCACGATACTGAAGCAGAACAAGCAGAGAGTCTAGGTAAAATAGAAGCGACAATTAGAGAACAAACTCTTGAATACATTACCCCTCAATTGGGCATTTTTTTATTCAGCAAACTACAGGAACAAAAGCAGGAAGAGTAAGAAACATCAAGAGTATCATTGGAAAACTGCCAATTAGCGAAAAACAAGGTCATAGACTAAAAATAAAATCTCATCAAAGAATTAGTCCTTATTTAACGGAATGCTGCCTCAGAGCTAGTGCCAATGTCTCTTATGAGAGTGCGTCTCAAGATGTAGCAAGATACACAGGAATGATAGTTTCAGAGAAAACTCAACAGAGATTGGTTCATCGACATCAATTTAGGGAAGCTAACTGTGAAGCGAAAGTATCAGAGATTAGTGTTGACGGAGGAAAAGTACGTCTGAGAACGGAACGCAAAGGCCAATCCTGTATCTGGAGAGACTATAAAGCAGTCTGTATTGATTCACAATCAAGAATGGCATGGTTTCAGGAGAATGAAGAACTAGTTAAAGGGGTCAATCAACAACCCTTTGATGTGTGTTGAATTGTGTGGCAGATGGTCATCAAGGAATTTGGAATCTAATGAACCAGTTCAATCGCGAAGGTGAAACTAGACAAATTCTAGACTGGTTTCATCTCGTAGAGAATCTTTATAAAGTCGGCGGTTCAAATAAACGCATCGAGCAAGGAAAAAGTCTTTTATGGCAGGGAAAAGTTAATGAAACTTTAGCTTTATTTTCGCCTTTAAAAAAGAAACAAGCACAAAACTTTTGTACTTATTTAGAAAATTATCGCGATCGCATTGTCAACTATGATTATTATCAAGCAGAAAATATTTGTGCCATTGCTTCAGGTGGGGTGGAGTCTACCGTTAAGCAGATAGACCGAAGACTAAAAATTTCAGGCGCGCAATGGAAAATTGAAAATGTACCACAAGTCTTAAAACATCGATGCGCCTATCTCAACAATACTCTTTTTACTCAGTAGTACTTATGTTCTTGCATAATTGACTTGCTCCCTATTTTCAAATACGTGTAACTATTGATTAGACAAGAATTCAAGATTAATAATAGCTTATGTAACCTATATTTTAGCGGTCGCTTAATTTTAAAAACTCGAAGCCTGTATTCTTTGTATAACAAGGGTTTCAGAGGCAAGCTGTACTTGGTCGCACGAACCCTATATTTAGGAGAGGTAAAAAGTATTTAACAGATATACAAAGTAATAGCGAAATGCTAGTTCGTAACCAAAGAAATACAGGATGAACTGAAACTCAATCTTTTAAAATACAAAAGTCCAAACCAATAATAGATAAAATAGATCGAGTTCTTGCTCAACACTACGGTTTTACAGACGAAGAGCTAGACTTTATTATTAACTACGATATCAAATATTGAATGGGTAAAGAATTAGACTAATTTTCTTTAAATAGATATTGCGATCGCCCTCTTTCCTCAATCAAACTAAAATTAAAGATAAACTGGCGATCGCAAGCGCGTCATGAGCATCATCAAAATCATCAGCATCAATTAATATACACTAGCTGTCTACGATTGCGTCATACAACTGCTATAATAAATACAGCATCATCGATGACTACGGCACAGTCTACGAGCCAGATGATATCTTCTATACTTGGGAAGCAGCCGAACGGGAAGGAAGAGAAGCAATAAATACTGTTTCTAATTAGTTTTGAATGAAGATTTTAAGCGATCGCTCTCCATCAACTAGCCAACTCTTCTAAAATCTTCTATTGGTATTTTTGAATATGTCTAAATATCATTCCCAATGTAGATGCAGGGGTAACAAATCTTCTCTACAGTTTTGAAGATAACAGATTAAATATTAAAACACTATGTTAACTACTGCCAAATCTGCAATACACTTAAGTGCGATTGCTCTGGGAATCATAGTTGTTAATCTTTCTACGCTACCAAGCAACGCTCAAAGTACGACCGCCGATAGCTTTAATTTTGACGAGCTTAGTGCTGGAGGTAAAGGTAGTTGGAGTTTTTCTAGCAAGGATGAAACAGCTTCGATTCAGGATAATCTCAAACAACTAAATGAATACGACATCTCAGGAGTAGAAAATTTCGACGTAAGATCGATTCAAAGAAGAAACTGGAGAAATCAACGCGGGGGAAATCAGGGAGACCGCTATTACTATATAGAAAACAGAATTTTCCCATATTATCCTATAAGAAATAGAATTTATAACTATTAATTATTATTGATTAAAAGCTAATTGTAGATCTTTGCTCGTAGTGTCGAACAAAGATACACCGTTTCAGAATTTGCTGTTTCCAAATCAATAAAGATAATCTATTCTTTCTCATTCAACTCTCGCGCCGTTCCCTCGTGAACTTTAACCATAGACTCTGCCATTTGTTTAGAAGGGAAATGTTTGGCTTCCTCTATTCCTGGCTGAAACTTACCCGAAAGGGTTAAATAATGAGTAAATATTCCTACTTTTTTCTCAACTATCTACATAGAAATTTACTTCGTTACTGGAACATCAAAAATCTTATTTTATCTCGTTCGCTACTGTGGTCGCTAATTCTATGGCGATCGCAGTAGCTAGGGGATCGATAACCGATTCGGGAACGCTGATAGTCAATTCACCCAGAGGATTGGGTTGGGGAGGACACGGGACTTGAGCCAAGCTCAAGTCCGTGAGTTGTCCGTTAAGCTCGTCCATAATCGAACAGCGAGTGCTGTAAGTTAGGGGTTCGTCGCTTCCTACTATTTTGACGGATTTGACTTGCTTGATGGGAATACCTCTTACAGAAATGGTTTCGTAGGGCTTCATTAACAGGTGTAAATAGTAAAAATTGTCCCTACGAGTTGATGAACCATAAAACTGCCAGGGTTCTAGTCCTGGTTGAGTGTCGATGATACTTTCTCCATAGCGCGACATCCATTCGGCGACGGCTTCTAAACGTTCTTGTTGGGCTGGTGGGATTTGACTATCACCCATCGGACTAACGTTGAGCAGTAGATTTCCTCCTTTGCCAGCTATCTCGCACAAGGTATGTACTAAAGCTCTGGCTGATTTGTAGTTATTGTCGGCAGTGTTATAACCCCAGCTTTCGTTCATAGTTAGGCAAACTTCCCAAAGTCCGTCGGGGGGCTGAGGCGGAACGAACTGTTCGGGAGTAGCAAAGTCTCCCTGTCCTGGCAAGCGATCGTTAATCAGTATATCTGGCTGTAGCTGTCGAATCATTTGTCCTAATTCCGAACTACGCCATTCTGGAGGGCTACGTTCCCAGCTACCATCAAACCAAATAACATCAATACGACCGTAGTTGGTTAGTAATTCTCGGATCTGCTCGAACATTACTATAAAAAGCATTTGACTAAAAATTATGACAAACTAAAATAATTAACCCGTAGACTTTTCTGAGGCTAAAAAATTTTCTAGTTATATCGAGAGAGAAGCCCAGAAAGAAGGAACAGCCGATGCAGCACAAAAGGAGCAGGAGTTTGCCTACGAACAATAATCAGAAAATGAAAGTGGCTCACGAACAAAACACCACTGCTCATATTCCTGGTGGTAGCACCATTGCAGATGTAGACAAATAGATTGATGCGATCGCGAGGTACAGGTAGTGCGATCGCGGTCGCTAGTTAATGATTTAATAGAGAGCGAGACAGTATTGAAGTAAAAGCACCAAGGCAAAAACGAGAAGTTGGTAGCATGATTAATTATTTGGCTTTGGAGGAGTTACAGCAGTTAATTAACAGTGTTTTACCTGCCTATAAAATTCGTGGAGAGAATATCACCAACGTACAAGTTTTACGCGATCGCATTTTACTCGGCTGTATGGCTCTACAAGGCTATCGCAGTATCGAAATGTATCGGGCTAATTTAGAAGGTATTAGCCACGACGAAAGCGGAACAAGCCGAAACGAAACAAGTTTGGCGTTTCCTCTCGTCAGTCCAACGGTCAGCATTATCTCAAGCTAGATGGTAAAAATAGCATCAGAACAGTTGTCTTACGCCTAGACCTGGGAGAAGAAATAGCTCGGTATCACCAAGCACGCAGTTCGACTAAAGAAAAGCTCACCGCCGAATCTCCTTTGTTCATATCTTTGTCTAATCGTCGTTACGGTCAAAGACTATCCAGGAGAGGAATCGGTTATGTTATAGAGAACTAATCGGACAAGTCAAATTATTAAATATTTAACTACAGCGTCATTGGGGCAACAGGTTCGATATCGGGGTTTATACCGCCTACCTGATTAGTTCGTAGCACCCACACTAAAGCATCCTGATTAAGAAATGCTTGTACCACTTCCTCGCTAGTTAAACGAGGTAATAAAGTACGCCAGGTAATTAGACCACGAATTAAATTTTGCACGGGGTTATCTTCTAACGTGCTACCTAATACTTCAGTTCGATCTTTCCAGTCAGCGCGTGCTGTTCCCCAGGGCAATAGTAGATGTTTGAAATCTTGAGTTAGCTGTTCTAATCGCTCCAACCTGTGTAGCTGTTCGGGATTTTCTTTTTTCCACTGTTCGACATTGGGATTAGAACGAATAGATAGAGATATTTGTCTCAGCGCAGCATATAAAGCTTGATTGGCATCTTGAACGCAATTATTGGCAGGACCAACAAAAGTGCCACCAGTTCCATCACCAATGCGATAGCGCGCAGCCATAACTTCTAGCTGATGAACTACTCTATCTAAAGGAGATCGCTTCTTGATGCAATCGCTCATGGGGAAAACCCCCACCGCAAGCGTGGAATAAGCTGCTTGCGAAGCAGCATTTCCGCTTGCAAAGACCGCGCTGCTTCGCTTCCGTCCTTCTCTTTCATAGTCGCCAGTAAATTCATCTAGTTCGACTATAATGTCGCAAACAGGACGCAATCCCAACCAGCCCCAATTGCGATCGCCCATGTAACGCGACCAGTGCAGGCTACCTGCAATCAGTCCCTCAGAATTTTGTGTATAGACTTGGTGATAGACTATTTCAAAGCGTAGTTCGTTGGTTAAGGGTTCGCGCACTACAGTAGCAATTCCGTAGGCGAAGTGACCGAAGTAAAGGGGAGATTTGGCTGCGGGTTCGGTTTTATTTCCGCCAATTCCACCATATGTATGAATTAATAATGCTCGTTTACCTTCTACCCAAGGTTTTTTTTGTTGAGTTGTTTTATGATTGAGTAGAACCGAGTTAATCTTGCCTTTTTTAGCAACTACATTATTCCAAGCCTCTTTTTTCAGATATTTTTTGGCTGGTTTCTTTCCAGTAATTACCTGGTCTGGCTCGACCTGCAACAACGCACGGGGAGCTAGAGCCTGGACGATAAATTTTCCCGATTCATCCTGTGCGCCGTAAAGATACCATCCTGTTTTATTAAGGTAAGATTGTTCGATATTTTTGGTAGTAGAAGGACAAGTATTATTACGATTGGGTACTACGGGAGGCATTCTGACGGTTTCTTCTATCCCGTCAAATTGTTTTGAAGCTCGATTATAGTGAATTACTTTAAACAGTTCACTGTCTGGGACTGGCTGTAGGAATTTTACTAGAGCATAGTAGCGTCCCGTAATCTGCACTGGGTCGTGAGAAATATACAGGATATGTGATATAACATTTTTATCTTGTGAATGCACGATAACAGGTTCGGGTAACATTACTGTTACATCATCTACGGGATGAGAACCTGCCAAGGATTCTAAAGGGTTGACCTGTCGCCAGTGATTAAGTCGAGTTGGATGAATATTGCCCTGTTTGGAACTATGCTCAGCTTGGGGACTAAAATGCACATCTTTCGTTACAGCTCGAACATAAGAGCGGGTTTCTAAGTTGTCGCCCAGGCGAAGGATTACCACTTGTCCTACTAGATGTTTGTATTTTTCAGGAGCATGATGGACTTCAAACAACACGCCTCGAACTGCTTGTCGCCGATCTTTAGCAGGTAGAATTAATCGTCCCATCCAGGGCGCGATCGCCTGATAATATTCTGGTGATAAAGATTGCTCGATTGGATAAGATTCGGAGCGATTAAACGCTCTTGAGCGAAATCGTTCGTAATCACTTAATTTGCTGCTAGTTGTGCGATCTTCGGGTTCGGCAATACCCTGTAATATTTTTACTATCCAATCAATAGTTTGCTGTAGGTGAGTACGACCGTCAGGTAGACGCTGTTGGGAGTCCATTATTCCTCCTGGTACTTGATGCCCCACTGGTCCTAAAGAAATTAGACTTACTTTTCCCATACGCTTGGCACGATTCCAATATGATAGAAAAAAAATATCCCAACGTCGGGGGAACATCACAGGACCAATACGTTCAACCACATCTTTTTCACCAGATAAATGATAGAGATGCTCTAGTCTCAAGGTGTTTACGTTACCGCTAATCACTCCGCCCAAAGAAATAACATCAATAGGCGCATTTAAGGCTCGTTGTAAGAAAGGGGCTGCTGCTACTGCCATCTGTCCGCCACCGCTAAAGCCAATCAAAGTAATGGGTGTTCTGCTATCGGGCTGATAGCCATGCAGCATCAGGGCTTGATACATTAGTCGCGCAATTCCGAAGTTATAAATTGGTCCATAGCGTTTATCCGCAGAAACCGCCACTATTAGAGAATTGCGAACATTAACTAACAAACCAAACAAGCTAGCTGGGTTTTTAAATCTAAACGAGTCAGCCATACGCCATAAGAATGATAGAGGACGATTAGCGGTTAGTGGTTTATCACGAACTGAATAAACCATAATTTCTTTAATTAGCTCTATGTTTTTTGGTAAGGCGGGTTCTAAAGCAGCAAAAAAATCTTGAATATCAGGCGTAAATTCAAATTTTGATTGACTGATACCATCGAGGTAAATTACATAGTGATTCGGTTTCTGATGTGAAGTCGATCGCATTTCTTTTGGAGCAGCACCACTTTTTGAGAGATCGCCATACCAACCTGCCCACCAGCCTAATGTTTCTAGGGGTGATAGTATTGCAGCAGCAACTAAGGCAATTATCCCAATCCAGACTAGATTAAAGATTAACTTAAAAGGCTCGTCTAGGTTTCCGTACCAAGCAAACCACCAATAGCGAATTGGAGACAGGAGGACAACCGCTACAAAGGTAACACCAGCTAGTATTGCCAAACTGCGTAACTGTTTAGCTACTGGACTTAATTTATAACGACGATTTCTAGCTGTTGTATTTGTAACAGCATTGCTTGTAGTAAAGGCAATAGAGAAGCGCGATTGCTCGTACAAGTTTACGTGCTGTTGTCTCGGTTTGCTTGGTTTATCTTGTTTTACCTTAGATGAGGTAACTGTATTCTTTACATTTGGTAGACCGACTTCTGTAGGATTAGCAAGAGAATCCAAACGTAATCCCTGTGCCAATGACCTAAACCGTTTGCGTTTAGTAACTAACTTTACACCTGTAGTTTTACAAGCAATCCAATGACCGAATTGAGCAATAGGCTGTCCGATGGTTCGCTGTAATATTTCTAAGGTAATCCAACCTAATGCTACTGTGCCAAATGCCTGCCAGACATTAGTATTGCTTACATCCGCAACCCCTGCTACCATCGCCAACAACTGCCACAGTGATAAAAGTAAGAGGATTGGTTCTCCAAAATAGGGCATTGCCCCAAAAAGACTAAATATTAATGGTGCGTAACCAAACGCCAGGGTACGTGCCAAGTCACCAAAAGGAACTTCAAAAGTAAGAGCGAAGCTAATTGCCCAGGTACTAGCTACTAAAAATAGATAGCCAAAGGCAAACAGAATTCCTCCCACAATTAAGCCAAAAATGAAGCGTATTGGTTTGACACGATTGACAAATAAGATAACGCTGTGGGCAGCAGCTTGAGATAGCCCAGCAGCCATAACTACGGCGATTGCGATCGCCGAACCATTGGGTAAAGTATTTATTTGTGCGAAAGCCTCTGATTTTAGAGCCAGAACCCATCCTAGCAATTCCCAAAATTGTTCAAGGGCAGTTTCATTCATAGCAGAAGCTTTAGTTGTATTAGTTGGCGATCTTGTTCTGTGACCCTCTTGAACAGTTATTACGGTAGAGAATTACGATTGAAAAGATCATCTCAATTCTGACCATAAATAAGCAATAGGTTGAGCATTCTGTTTGTTTTTCTGCCTCTACCTTAAAGATTGAGTACCCTTATTTACTTCTAGCTAAAGGCATAAAAAAAATCTAACTTTAGTTGGATAAATATTTAAAATTCTCTTTTTGTCTTTTTCAGTTTTATCTAAACTAAGCAAAAGTTATGAGTAACTTGTGAGGAAAGTCAAAGAATTTGTCTCCCTTTTGACCATATTTATTAAAAGCTATCTTTTAAATTGATTTCGCTGCATATATATCTCGCACAAAGCTCAACAGAGTCGATTACACGAATAATTATCGCGATCGCTTTGTTCCCAGAAAAAATTTTTCAAGAGCTACTCAGTGGATTACCGATGAAATCTTCAATCGTTACCATTCATCGAAGTAAATTCAAAAACCGCTTTGCGGTAGCTATTAACTATTAGCTTTGCTAAAAAATGCTTAGTAAACAAATGGAAAAAGCACTTCTTTTTGCTTTAGCATTATCTGCCTTTTTAGTGATTGTTTTGTAAAATATTTAACGCTTAATGGATATTGGCTTTACCTCAAACTTATTAGTTTGCAGCTTAAAGCTTTTTAATAAAATTTGGAGAATAAGGTAGTTTTTTGAATATTTTATCTCAATCTGCGATCGCCAAAAAGTCCCAGAAAAAGAATTGGATTACGAAGCTAGTGGCAATTCTGGCTCTGGTAAATTTTGCTATAGTCTTATTCGATTATAGTTACGTACCCTGGCGCGATTTTTACCTGCAAGCTTCCCCACCCTTGACCCAATTTTATGACCCAGTTAAAGGAATTGAACCCCAGCCGATAACGGAAGACTATTTAGAACAATTTAATACCTTAAAAGAGTTTTCAACAGAGGAATTAGATAAACCTCAAGCCCAAGAAGAACTGATAAAATTGCGAATCACAAGCGATCGCCTGCTGGAAGATAATCCCTTTGCAGCGATTGGCAAAAGCGGTACTTTAGAAAAAATTAAGCACGAACTTAGCGATCGCCTAGGTCAAAACGACCCTGGCAATACTTTTGCTACTTTTTGGAGTCAGGCTTATCTTGATGAAGCAGGTTGGCAATCGGAAATTAGTTTTTTTGACAAAGAAATTAAACCGCTAATTGCTACTAATTACTATCGAGATCTGGGTAAGTTCGGCAAATTCGTTGACTATTTCTGGTTAATCGATTTACCTTTTATAATTATATTTGCCCTAGATATATTAATTCGTACCTTCTATATTAGCCGTCGTAATTCCCATTTAAGCTGGTGGGAGGCACTATTACGCCGTTGGTATGACTTCCCTTTAATACTTCCCTTATGGCGATTCCTACGAATTATTCCTGTAACGGTTCGTCTATATCAAGCCAATTTATTAAATCTAAAGCCTTTACGTAAGCAGCTTAACTATGGTTTTATTCTTGGTTTTATTGAAGAAATTGCCGAACTTCTAGGCATTCAAATTATCAATCAGGTGCAGAAGTCTATTAAAAGAGGTGAGGTGGCACATCGGCTGCTTCATCCCGAACATCGTTCTTATGTCCGGGTTAATAATCGCCATGAAGTTAAAGCAATTGCGACTCGTTTAGTAAATATAAGTGTCCACGACGTTCTTCCTCAAGTTCAACCAGATTTGGAAGCTTTATTGCATCATGCGATCGCAAGTACTATTGAGCGATCGCCTATCTACCAAAGATTGCAAAATATTCCTGGTTTTCAGGAATTACCCGCTCAATTTGGCGAACAGTTAGCAAAAGATTTTTCTCAAACGGCTTATAACAATATAGTCAAAGGTGTCAAAGATCCTGTTGCAGCCCAATTATCTGAACGTTTGCTAACAAATTTTCGTGATGCTTTGAAACTAGAACTACAAAAGAAAAATAATCTTCGGGATATTGAGTCTCTACTAGTAGATATGTTAGAAGAAATTAAAATTAATTACGTTGCTAAAATTGCCCAAGGAGGATTTGACGAAATTGTGGAAGAAGCCGATCGCTTGCGAAAGAATCCTGTTAAATATCAATCTTAAGTAAGATAGAAATAAATCATCTGATTTTGGTTCAATGACATTTGATAAAATAATCATTCTAGATCTTGATGAAACATTAATCCATGCAGCAGAAAAGCCTCTAGAGCGAGTCCAGGATTTTGTTGTTGGACCATATTTTGTATACGTGCGTCCTCATGCTCGTTCGTTTATCGATTTTTGCTTTGCATCTTTTTCGGCGGTAGCCGTTTGGACATCTTCCTCAAAAGACTATGCCGAAGAGATAAGTTTGAATTTATTTGGCAGCAAAAAAGAAGATTTAGCGTTTCTCTGGTCACAAGAGCGATGCGTCCGTAAATTCGATTACAAACGCTACGCCTCATATTGGATCAAAGATTTGAAGAAGGTGAAAAGATGTGGATACGCATTAGAGAAGATAATTGCGATCGATGATTCGCCTGAGAAACTTTATCGGCAGTATGGAAATTTAGTGCGTGTTTTGCCATTTGAAGGACTGGTTTCAGATGATGAACTATTACATTTGCAGCAATATCTTTCCGTGTTAGCCGAAGTTGATAATGTACGCCAGATCGAGAAGCGGGGATGGCAGTCAAAGATAAGCGCCCACAAAATAGAACAAGATTACCAGTATGTAAAAGAACGATTCAAAACTCTAGTCGCTAATGTTCCAGGCGCAATATACCGTTGTGCCGACGATATTTATTGGACGATGGAATTCTTGAACGATAAAATTACGACAATCTCTGGTTATGCAGCTAGCGATTTTGTCTACAATCAAGGTCGATCTTTTAACAGCATTATTTATCCAGAAGACCGCGATCGCGTTTTTGGAGAAGTTCATAAAGCGATCGCCAAGAAAAAATCTTATACGGTTGAGTATCGAATTACTCGCTCAGATAGAGCAATTATTTGGATCGAGGATAAAGGACAAGGAATCTTCGACCCTGATGGCAAACTTCAGTGGTTAGATGGAATTATCTTAGATATTACCGAAAAAAAACAATCTAGAGCTGCAATGCAGCAAAGTGAAACACAGCTTCGTTTAATCACAGATGCCTTACCCGCATTAATCGCTTATGTCGATTGTCACCAGTGCTATCAATTTGTCAATCAGACTTATGAAGATTGGCACAAAAAACCCAGTACTGAAGTTATTGGCAGCCATCTTCGAGAGATTCTGGGCGAGGTGAATTACCAGCAAATCAAACAGTATGTAGAATTAGCCTTGTCAGGGCAGATAGTAAACTATGAAAATGAAATCTTATCAAGCGATCGCTCCTCACGTTGGGTTAATGTTACCTATATTCCCGATTTCAACTCAGAAGGAAAAGTAGAAGGATTTTTTAGTTTAATTAACGATATCAGCGATCGCAAAGCTACCGAACAGATGAAGGATGAATTTATTTCGGTAGTTAGTCATGAATTACGCACCTCCTTAACCTCTATATACGGTGCTTTAAAATTGATTGTAACCAATCCTCAAAGTGGATTATCCCAAGAAGACCGCGAAATGCTAAATATTGCCGTAACCAATACGGATCGCTTAGTGCGTCTGGTAAATGATGTGCTTGACTTAGAGAGAATTGCATCAGGCAAAGTAAAAATGGTTAAACAGTCGTGTGATGCTGTCGTTTTAATTCGCGAAGCGATCAAAGTCATGCAACCAATGGCAAAAGCTGAAAATATTACTTTGGTAGCAAAACCTATCTCAATCATCATTAATATCGATCGCGATCATATCTACCAAACTCTAACCAATTTACTCAGCAACGCGATCAAATTTTCCCCACCTAATAGCTCGGTTCAGGTTACAGTTGAAAACTTAGAACGCAAGGTTTTATTTAAAGTTAGCGATACAGGGCGCGGAATTCCCGCAGATATATTAGGCAGCATTTTTGAGCGATTTAAACAGGTAGATGCTTCCGACTCGCGAGACAAAGGAGGTACTGGCTTGGGTCTGCCCATCTGTTACAAAATTATCTCAGAACACGGAGGTCGCATCTGGGCTGAAAGTGAGTTTGGTAAGGGAAGCACGTTTTATTTTACTCTGCCTAAACTTAACTTAGAATCGTCAGAAAAGTTGCCTCTATGACCAATCATTGAACATTGAACATTGAACATTGACCAGCTAGCTAAATGATAAATGATGAATGATAAACGCATTTTGCTTGTAGATGACGAAGCTTCAATTTTAGCAGTGGCTCGTGTCGGTTTAAAACGAGAAGGATGGACGGTGTTTACCGCAGCTTCAGAACAGGAGTGCATCGCTAAAGCCGAAACCGAACAGCCAGATGCGATCGTAATGGATGTAATGATGCCCGAAATGGACGGATTGGCAACTCTCAAGCAGCTACAGGGTAATCCTCAAGTTAAGCATATTCCCGTAATTTTTTTGACTGCTAAAGCTCAAAAAGCAGATCGTCGTCGCTTCTATGCTTCTGGAATCCAAGGATTTATTAATAAGCCTTTCGATCCTACTACTTTTTTTAATTTTGCATGAATTATAAATAAATACAAGAACAAAGGTCATTAAGTGAGTCTTCGCAGCCATTTTAAAAAATTAGGTGCTAGAAAACTTCATCCAGCCGAGATACAGGAAATGCATTCAGGTTTATCAGAAGAATCAAACTTGGATGTCTACTATCTAGCATTGACTATAGGTTCTTGTGCCATTGCTACTTTCGGACTACTCTCAAATAGTGCTGCTGTGATTATTGGTGCTATGATTGTTGCTCCTTTGATGCTGCCGATCAGATCCTTAGCCTTTGCAGCCTTGGCTGGCGACGTGGCTTTGTTTCATAAGTCATTTAAGGCAATTGCCGTAGGAACAGCGATCTCAATTGCTTTAGCTTGGCTGTTAGGATTTATGGTGGCAATTCCTCAATTTGGTAGCGAGATAACATCGCGATCGCAACCGACTATAATCGATTTAGGAATAGCGATTGCAGCGGGGGCGATCGCTGGTTTTGCCAAAGTAGAGCCGAAAACCTCTTCCAGTTTAGCTGGTACGGCGATCGCTGTAGCATTGATGCCACCAGTTTGTGTAGTTGGCTTGGGACTATCAAAGGCAGATTGGATACTCAGCGGAGGTGCAACTCTATAAGTTCCTCAAAACTTCTGGTTATAAATAAAGCAATAGCTCAAAAGTATCTCAACCGAGTCAGAGGTACACCACAAGATGTGGTCAAAAAATATTGCTAGGGGTTTTTACACAACTCGATACATTGATAGGAGTACAAATTTAATGTTTTCTTTAAAAACCAAATCAACTTGTCTATTCTTCGGCTTTGCCACAATATTACTATTGCTTAAACCGTTAGCTGCTAATGCTCAGGCGACTGAACAGTCAGGCGTTTCTAATGCAAAAAGTCTAGGATCTTTGATCGTAAAATCAAATGCCAAAAAGCTTGCTCAATTTGAGCGAGAAAATGTAGAAGTAGATGTAGTAGAAGTTGTAAATAGAGAAGCTAATCCATCTAGCAGATATCTAGGTATTGGTGGAAATATTAGCTTCGGAGGCGACGACACTTAATTTAGATAATCTACTAAAGACACATGAAAACAAAACTCAATGAAGCGTAAAAATCATTTTCTATCATTTTCTCGTATTTCCAAAAATATCTTAGGACTCACAACTGTACTTTTTGCTGTATTTTTTATCACCGTGAATTCATCTGCCCAAAATAACCAAGAAAAGCAATATCTCTCGGCTGGGGAAAGCGACCCGATAAAAATGGGCTGGATGCAGGGCTTCCCACCTCCAGAAGATAAACGCTTAAAGCTTGCCGATGGCTCTTTTTTCAAATTTCCCGCTTTACGCTATAGTGTGGCGCACATGAGGCAGTTTATGCCTACAGTTGATGTTTCCCGTGGCATAACCAAAGCAACAATTCCCTTTGAATACGATTTAGATGAAAATATCGACACGCTAACTTTTGTTCCTGGGAATTCGGAAGAAGAAATGACTTGGGCAGCTTCTCTAGGGAAGAATTATACCGATGGCATACTGATCCTACATCAAGGCAAAATTGTTTATGAAAGGTATTTTGCTGCCTTAGACGAGGTTGGGAAACACGCGGTCATGTCCCTGACTAAATCGTTTACGGGAACGTTAGGTGCTATGTTAGCTGCCGAAGGATTGCTGGATGAAAACAAAACCGTAGTTGAATACGTATCTGAACTACAAAATTCGGCTTTTGGCGATGCTACCGTCAGGCAAGTAATGGATATGACTACCGCCTTAGATTACAGCGAAGATTATGCCGATCCCAACGCTGAAGTTTGGCAATATGCGATCGCGGGAACTCCCCTTCCCAAGCCCAAAGATTACAATGGACCTGTTGGCTATTATGAATATCTGCAAACGGTACAAAAGGATGGCGAACATGGTGAAGCTTTTGGCTACAAAACTGTAAACGCCGATGCTTTGGGTTGGATCGTTTCTAAAGTGACGGAAAAATCAGTAGCGCAGTTGCTATCTGAAAAAATATGGCAGCCCCTTGGTATGGAACAGGATGGCTATTATTCAGTAGATGAATTAGGGACTCCTTCGGCGGGAGGCGGATTCAATGCAGGTTTACGCGATTTGGGGCGTTTTGGAGAACTGATTCGCCGTAAAGGAAATTGGCAGGGCGAACAGATTATTCCTCAAAGTGCCATCGAAGATATTCAACAAGGCGGAAGTAAAGAGAAATTTGCGAAGTCAGATCATGATGAATTGAAAGGTTGGTCTTACCGAGATCTGTGGTGGATTACCAATAATGAAAACGGTGCATTTGCTGCACGGGGCATACACGGACAAACTATCTATATCGATCCTACGGCCGAGATGGTTATCGTGCGTTTTGCTTCTCATCCCGTTGCCGCTAATTCTGCCAACGACCCTTATTCCCTACCAGCCTATCAAGCCGTAGCTGACTATTTAATCGACGCTGGTAATTGAACGTATAACTTACAGAGTACTTCTTCTCGTAGCTATTAGCTATTAGCTGATAGCTACAACTCGATTGAGATTTAAAATTACTGAGAATCATACCTAGATTTAGTAAGGCGTTTCGATTAAACAAAATTAACCACAAACAACAAAGATCATGAATACAGAACTATTTAACCTAGAAGGTAAAACTGCGATCGTTACAGGAGGTGGAAACGGTATTGGCAAAGGATGCTGTCTTATGCTTTCTAATTCTGGTGCTAATATCATCGTGGCAGATTTAAAAACAGAAGATGCTCAAAAAGTAGCCGATGAAATTAAACAGAAAGGCGGAAAAGCGATCGCCGTATCCTGTAACGTAACTAAAGACGAAGATCTAAGCAATTTAGTCAAGCGTACAATTGATGAGTTTGGCAGTATAAATATTTTAGTCAACAACGTTGGCGGTGGTGGTGCTGGAAAAGAAAGCCCCTCAGATATTTCGGTAGATGACTTTGCTCGAACTTTTCAACTAAATGTATTTAGTGCCTGGCGGTTATCGCAACTATGCGCTCCTGAGATGAAAAAAGCTGGGTATGGTCGAAAAAGGTGTTTACAAACTTACTTTTGATATGTCAGAAGATGGAGAAACCTTTTTTCCAGAAATTAACGTAGTTTTTGACGTAGAAGATCCTGAAGAACATTATCATGTGCCAGTAATTGTTAGTCCCTACGGCTACAGTACCTATCGTGGAAACTAATTGATACTTCTCAACTTTGAATGAACAATTATGAGAATAACTGTCAATCAGATCTATCCTTAGAAGAGTCAATCATTACTGCATGACTATTGGGGCGAATTTTACTGCCATATCTGCGAGTGTAAACTTGAGTAAGCTCTGCACCAAATAATAAAATCTGAGCCGAGTAAATACCCAAGCTAAAAAGACAATCAAAGAACCAGCAGCATCACAGGCTGAACCCAGGCTATTTTTACCTAAATACGAGCTGATTAGGTATTTACCAAAAATAAACAGTGAGGCAGTAACAATTAAAACTAAATGTTTACAGGAAAACAAAACTGCTCGATATTAATCACTGCTTCACCGTGGCTAGGAATCCAAGCAGCCCACTCCCAGTTTGATATTTGACAAAGCAGCAAAGCTTCGTCGTCGCAAAGAGAACTAAATGATTCTGGTTCTAACAGTTGCACCCAAGTATCTGGTTGGGGTTGGGGCATAGCTGTTTTTTCTTGAGTCCGATTCAGAGGAATCGAACACCATTGCACTGCCGAATTTTGTTCGCTTGGTTTTTGGAGCTTCATCGTTCTTTCCTAAATTATTTTAAAGCACGTAACATCATAAATTAAAAATACTTTCTGTATTCAAAGATACAAAATTATCCGTACCTTGGTCAAGTTAACGTTTCATAACTTAATTAAGCCATGCTTGAGACGAATGTTCAGAAAACTGTTAACTCTTCATTTTTATTTCCTCATGTGGGCAGGAAGAACAATGTTAGGAATTAAAGGTCTAAGATCGTCTAGAGAAACTGTGCCATAGGTCATAATAGTTGGCAATTCCACTGTAAAATCTACTAAAGTGCCACTTCTGCCGTGTTTACTCTCACCACCATCGGCAATTAAAGAAACTTTGTCGCCATAAAACTTGACCGCTAGATCGGCATTAGTTGCTTGAATGCCTGCAAAAGCAGCAGAAGTTGCCACAATGGGAAAAGGTATTTCCATAACTAGATCGTAAATAAATCGATCTGGACAGGTGACAAAAACATTTTTAAATCCGTTGGTTACCGCCTCGGATAAAGTAGGTTTTGCCCGCATAATCATCGTCACGGGATAGGGAAAATGATTCATCATTTGTAGAGCGACTCGATCAATTTCCACCACTTGCTCTGCTTTTTCTTTGCAGGTAAATACGCCTAAAGGTTGGGCAGAAGAAAAGGCTTTGATTTGTCTGAGTCGAGTTACAGCCTCTGTATCGTTGCCTTTAGCGACTAATGCATAGACAGTATCTGTAGGAAGAATAATGACTTCCCCTGCTTGGAGGCGACTTTTGATTTCAGGTATTAAATTTCGATTGAGCTTGACAACTTGACTATTCATGACTTGTAGATAATTACAGAATTTTTATCGGTAACAGTGCGTTGTTTTGCAAAGTTAATTAGAGTTTGAAATTGTAACTACAGTGCGATCGCTTTTATAAGCAAAAGTTTGACTGGTCATTAAATATTTCTGTATCTAAAGATACTTTATGCGGTTTTGTCATGATATATTGACTATAAAGCATAATTAGCTGTATTTAAATTATTTTTGCTAAATCTAATAACGATGCGTGGCATAGCCTTCAATTACTTATCGCTCTTGTAACTAATGCGACATTCTCAAAAGACCTCTACTGCTGCTAACAAACCAATTAATCGCTCTTTTGTTAGGCGTTGGAGACGTAAATTTTACGCTTTGCAGCAAAGCCACAAACACCAACCAAAATTTTCCTGGCAACATATTTTGCTTTCTTATGTTGGTAGTTTTATCGGGATAGCAATTCTAGCTTACCTTTCGGTTTATAGCTCTTATCCTTTGATTGCTGCACCTTTTGGAGCAACTGCGGTATTAGTTTTCGGTGTGCCTGATAGTCCTTTAGCTCAACCATGCAATGTTATTGTAGGTAATACAATAGGTGCATTGACCTGCGTATTTTTAGTATATTTATTTGGTACAGCCCCTTGGGTTATGGCTCTGGCGGTAGCTACTACCATTAAATTAACGCAACTAACCAGAACAGTGCATCCACTCTTGAGGAGCAGTTGCTTTAGTTGGAGTTTTGAGTAATGCAGATTGGCACTTTATTTTGACTCCAGCCTTGGGAGGGTCAATTATTATTGTTTTAGTTACTGTAATTTTTAGTAATTTAGTTGAGGGTAGACCTTATCCTAAACACTGGCTTTAGACTCTGGTAATTATACTTTTGAGAAAACTAAATGAATATGCTTGGGCTATCTGCTGAAGTGTCTCGTTTATCAGCACCGATACTATAATCAATGATAGAAAAGATAAAAGCCAATTACAAGCGATTGAGCCGTATAGCAGGTGTAACGCGCTTGTAAAAATTGTGACTAAGATTGCTCAAAGGTGATTAAACCAGTTTTCCCATCTAAAACATTACCTAAGAACAAAGATACTAATTTGCTAGTTATTTTAGTGACAAACTTCGTACTTGCTCCTTTTCTTTACGGCATTATTGGAAGATTATTTAGTTCGGCAATTTTGCTATCTGCCATTATTATCATTGTTAAAACTTTTTCCCGTCACCAGAAACTATTCCGACTCTATCTAGGAATTGCTTGTTTAACATTTGGCTTAGAGACTGTTGCTCTGTTTGATTGGTACAGTTTTAAAACAGCATTCATTTATTTTTTCATTCAAAGCGTATATACCCTGTACTTAGGTGTAGCTGTATTCCTGATTTTAAGAGATATCTTGTTGTGTCAACATATAACAGCCGACACAATTCGTGGCGGTATTTGTGCCTATCTCCTCATCGGTTTTTTCTGGGCTTTACTGTATACTATTGTTGCTAGTTTCGACGAGAGAGCTTCTTCTCAAGCAGCTAGTGAAGCCAAATTTTATGGTAGAGCAATTCACTTTAGCTTTAAGACTTTGACGACTCTTGGTTATGGTGATATTGTTCCTGTAAGTCCATTAGCTACCATGCTTACTAATCTAGAAGCAATTATCGGGCAACTGTATCCTTCTACATTAATCGCTATTTTGGTTGGTCATTACACTTCTAAGAGAAATAAATGAAGATGTTTAGGCGATCGCTTTTTTGTAGACAGTGGTATTTACTAGTACCACTAAAACGATTTACTAGACGCGCTTGTGAGGTGCTTTTGAACTGTCTTTTAATTCATAACCTAATAAACAAAAGCAAAATTTTGTTTTTAACTTGCTTGTTTTAGAATAAATTTTAATTTAGCTAGCTCAATTTGATGCCAAGACACCTGATGCCTAGCTAATAATAAATGATAGTAATAATCAATGTCACTTGAATTGAATGCAGGGTAATGTTCAATCCACATGGTTTTATTTAAGGGCAAATTGAAGCTATAACTAACTTGATGGATAACCTGCCGTAGTGATTGAGTAAATGATGCGCCTGGATAGTCGGGTGTAGCAGAAATAATTACTAAAAATAGTCCTAGAGAAAGATTGAAAATTCTCAGACGGCATTTGCACTCAATAGAATGCTCGTTTGAAATCCAACTAAAAATTGTATCTATGCTGAGGGAGGAAGTCGATTTTAATTGTTCCATGTCTAAAACCAGCAAATTATTAGAAAGCTTCAGCTAGTGAAAACTAAAGTTTGAGATGATTTACTCTGATGAGTTTTTAATATAGAAGCAGAAAACATTTGACTTAAATTAGGCATTTCTTGATAACAAGTCGGACAAAACCAATAGGCTTTGTTATGACTTAAATGCCGAAGTAGTCGATCGCGACAGCAACAACAGGTATTCATTTCGATATGACTGAGTTTTAAATTACATGGTTGTAAAGCAGACTTGAAGCGCAGCCATCAATATAACCTTGATGTTATTCTTTTTATCTTTAGCAGTTCAGTCTATTTAGTCTATAATTCAATGCTATTTTTTCTCAGACTTAAAATAATCTATCTTTGCTTGTAATCAATGGGAATCGACAAATACATATTTAAACAGGCAGTTAAACAGTTTGGAAATCTAAGTTTTTTCCTTTAACTCTTGACATTTGTTTACTGAATTAATTGCACGATAGTATTTATTAACTCTGGAAGATCGATTGGTTTAGCAATATGCTTTTGATATCCAGCATTAAAAGTACTTTACCGATCTATTTTCCCTGCATAAGCCGTTAGCGCGATCGCTCTTTTTTCTTTAGCGAACTCTATTATCCCAGTTTCCGTCTTCTAAACAACTTTTTGAAAATCGCCTAAAGTATCTCATCGACCATCACCAATACTTCTGAGATTTTTTTCTAACTCATAAGTTTTTTTGTAATCTTATACATGGAACATTAACGAGGATTTTAGCTTATGAATTTAGTAAACGAGATCGCCAGTCAATTTTTGCGTCAATGTTCTCTGTGGATTAATCGCTTATTGTCATCAACCAAAAAAACCTAGTCTGCGTCTTGATTGGCTTTTACCTCAATCTGCCTAACCCGAACTCAGGTTAATTAGAGAATTTCTAACAAATGATCTCGCGTGTACACTACTCTCGGATGTCTTAAGTTTCCTTTATTCCAAACTAGATAAAGATTGTTACGAGGATAAAATTCTGTCTGATGTAAAAGACGGAGATTGCCAGTCTGTAGCTTTTGTTCACACAGATATTTTGGTAAAACAGTATAACCTTGACTAAAAGATACAAGCGATCGCACTATTCTTAAATCGGCAACAGTCACCGTCGCCTGAATATCTAGTTGAATTTGAAATACCTCGGCAAAATATTGACGAACTAATGGTAAATCTTCATCGTAGGCGATCAAAGGCAAACTCAATAATTGCCGTGGATCGAATGGTTTAATTAAATGTTGCTTTTCCCAATCAGCAGCAGCAACTAAAATCAAAGTCTCCTGCTCAATTTCAGCATAATCTAAAGCTTTACTTTGAGGTTGAGATGCGGTAATTGCCAGATCTACTGTGCCATCATCCAATAGTTGATAAATGCGTTCTTTTCCACCTAAATGAATTCTGACTTTGAGATCGTGAGCCAATAAAGATGCGATCGCGGGTAATACTTTAGCATCTAAAAATTCGGCTGGGGCAGCTAAATGAATTGTACCGGCAACGGTCGCAATACGCGATCGTACCGCATTAAACTTAGTTTCGATCTGTTCTAAATGAGGGGCAATCGATCTGGCTAAATCATCGGCGATCGCCGTAGGTTTTATTCCTCTAGCATGGCGGACAAACAGCTTCTTCTCCATTAACGCCTCTAAAGATTTGATATGTGCTGATGCTGCTGGCTGGGTCAAGTGCAGGCGATCGGCAGCTTTGGTAATTGAACCAGTGCGATAGGCTTCAAGGAAAGTACGTAGCTGGGGTAGATAACTCATAGCTATAAAAATAATTATGGCTGAAAGCCATAACTATAAGTACTCTTTTCGTTCAAGCTACATTACGGTAAAGAAAAGTAAAACATTATTGGACTGTTAAAAAAATGAATTCCTTAAAAATATTGATCGTTGTTACCTCCCACGCAGTTATGGGTAATACGGTTGAACCTACTGGCTTATGGTTAGAAGAATTAACCACGCCCTATTATGCTTTTGTCGATGCGGGTACATCTGTAACAATAGCCTCTATCAAAGGTGGTGCAATACCTATTGCCCCAGAGAGTAAGAAGCCTTTAGGAGAAAATGCCGAAAGTGTCGATCGCTTTTTACAAGACAAATCTGCTGTAGCTGCAACTAATAATACTCAGGCGATCAAAGACATCGATCCTAATCAATACGATGCTGTCTTTTTACCAGGGGGACACGGTACGATGTGGGACTTGCCTAATAGTGAACCATTAGCAAAGCTTGTTTCTCAAGTTTATGCTCAAGATAAGCTAGTTGCTGCTGTATGTCACGGTGCTGCGGGTTTAATTAGTGCGACTAATTCCGATGGTAGTCCTTTGGTCAACGGGCTACAAATTAGTTCTTTTACCAATGCAGAAGAGGATGCTGTCGGGCTTTCTAATACCGTACCTTTTATGCTGGAAACTAAACTACGAGAGTTGGGCGCAGATTTTCAAGGAGTTGCCAATTTTGAACCTTTTGCTATTAAAAGCGGTAATTTAATCACTGGTCAAAATCCTGCTTCTTCTGGACTAGTAGCAAATAAGCTTTTAGAAGCTCTACAAGCTAAAGTTCCAGTGCAGAAATAGACGGGAATTTGAACCGCCAGAATGTCTCGAAATTAGCATTTTTACTCTCGGCTGGATTGCTAATGATGGCAAGTAATAATGTGAAACATTAAAGATTTTACAACTTAGGAGAATACAAGACAATGGATTTACATCTCGGCAATAAACTTGCTCTGGTTACTGGATCGACCCAGGGTATTGGTAAAGAAGTTGCATCTATATTACTGCGTGAGGGAGCAACTGTCATTATTAACGGTCGCTCTCAAGATCGGGTCGATGCAACGATTAGTGAACTGGGCGATCGCGGCGAAATTTATGGAGTCGTGGCAGATATTGCTACAGCAACGGGTGCGGAACAGTTAGCTCGTGCCGTCACTGACATTGGTTCGGTTGATATTTTGGTAAACAACGTGGGATTTTTCGAGTTTAAGCCTTTCTTTAGCGTGACAGATAACGATTGGTTAAAATTATTCGATCTCAACGTGATGAGTGGTGTACGGCTAACACGTGCTTTGATGCCTGGAATGCTCGATCGCAATTGGGGCAGAATTGTCTTCATTGCCAGCGAAGCGGGAGTGAAACCAAACCCAGAAATGATTCACTATTCAGTCACCAAAACTACCCAGATTGCCTTAGCCCGTGGCTTGGCAGAAATGACTAAAGGTACAGGAGTTACGGTAAATTCAGCACTCGTCGCCCCAACCTGGACTGAAGGGGTAGAAGTATTTCTGGACAAAATTGCTCAATCTTCTGGCACAACAGTTGAGGCAATGAAAACTGATTACTTCAAGGCTGATGGGGTTACATCTTTGTTGCAACGATTTGCTACCGTCAATGAAATTGCCGATCTAGTTGTTTTTCTCTGCTCTGAAAATGCTTCTGCCATTAATGGGGCGGCACAGCGTGTCGATGGTGGCATCATTCGCTCTATATAAATATCATCCCGTTCTCGGTGCGCGACTGAGAGAATGTGCAGAAGTAGTTCTGGCTGTAAAAAGAAAAGCAGTCTCCGAAATCTTTGGCTACCCCAACGATCTCAAACTTAAATCTTCTGGAATTAACTTTTGGCAGCCCTGAAAATTCATCTTTTTAATCAGATCGAGAAAAACGAAAACTGCTGGAGGATATAACGCTTCTGAGAGAATCATTACCCCAACCGATCGTTGTAAAGGGACAGGTAAGCTATGCAAACGGATTCTAGGGGAAATAGGCTCAGCGACAAGTCGAGCCATTACTGTCGCTCCTAGTCCTTGTTCGACCATACTGACAATCGTAGACGGCTCTTTAATTTCGTAAGCAATTTCGAGCTTTTGTTGATGCTCGGCAAAATATTGGCGAATCAAAGCTCCACAAACGTCAATTTCTGATGGCAAAATTAGGGGATACATTGTAAAGTCTGACCAGGTTAAGGATTGATTCGTTATCGTGGAATTTGGAGGCAGGAGAGCCAAATATTCATCCTCAAACAGCTTCCAACTCTCGAATTCTTCATCTATCGGCACGTGAAGAAGTCCAACGTCAGCTTCTCCGCGACGCAATGCTAGTTCTGCTTCAGCTTGATTGAAATACTCAGAAATTGTGACTTTAATAGCAGGAAAAGCTTGTTGAAACTGAACCATCACTTTTGGCAAAATATGAGTTGCCAAACTGCGAAAGGTGGCAATCCGAACCTGTCCACCCTCAATTCCTCTAGCAACTATAGCCTCTTGTTCTATTGCTTCAGACAAGGCAAGCATCTGACGGGCGAGGTTGACGATGCGATCGCCTACTGGAGTCAGACGAGCGCCGTATCGTCCTCGCCTTAACAAAACAATGCCTAGATCTGCTTCTAATGCAGCGATCGCATGACTGATTGCTGATTGAGAAACTTCTAAATACTGAGAAGCTTTGCCAAAGTTGAGAGTATCGGCGACAGCAACTAGTGAGCGTAGTTGGGAAAGTTTCATGCTACATCTGCAACCAAAAGAATAGGCTGTTTTAATTAGCCTAACATCATACATTAAAGCTATTTAATATTTATTAGTTTTACTCATACAAATTAATTAGCGTCCCTGTTTGATTACTATTTATTGTCTATCTATACTGAGTTTTGATAACAATAGGCTGTCTGGAGAAAAACTTACAATGTCAAGAGTACAAAATCATTTAACCGCTGAATTTAAATTGAGAAATCTGAGCGAACTACATCCAGCCTTTATCCTGACGATTGTTGTTCCTACTTGCCTTGCTTTCTCACCGATTATCCTTTTTTCTATATTGATTTCTTATTCAATTCGCTGGTGGCATAGAAAATCACCCTCCTTAGAAAAAGAATTTGCTAAAGAAGTAAACCAAAGAAAAAATTCGCCACAGTTTATAAATTAAGAGAAAAGGCGATCGAAGACATCGATCCTAATCAATACGATGCTGTCTTTTTACCAGAGGGACGCAGTTTTGGAATTGTAATTCATCAATTATTATTCATTTTTCACTGGGATTGTTGATTCCATTAAAACATCTACTGCCTGCGAACCCAGGACATTTTCGCCTGAGACTTGTTGGATTGAAACCTGACTAGTATAAACCTTGTTTACTCCAGGAACTTGCTTGGCAAGATTTTCCATTTTGCTAAGCAGCGCAGCATTAGGAATTTTCCCTTTCAAAACGATAGCGTCATCCTCTTGTGCCACATAAACAGTAGAAATATTAGCCAGCGATGAATCATTCTTGTAGGATTTTGCTACTCTTTCAGCAAGTCCACTAAGACTAAATTCTCCATATAAACCAACTCTTTCCATGGGAATAATATTGGCTTGAATACTTTCAGCTTTGGCTTGAATAGTATTTGTCTTGTTGTAAAGCTTAAACAAAGCCAAGCTAATTGCTGCTATGGACAGCAGCCCTAATACCGCAATCATCCAGACTAATTTGTTATTGCTAGAGAGATTTCGCTTGATTTTTGGCAATTCCTGTTGATTTTCGTTCAGACTTTGCCTCAATTTGACAATTTCTTCTTGTTGTTGGCGATAAGCAAGCTGCAAAACAGCAGCAGTTTTTTGCGATTTACCCACAACTTGCCGTGTAGAGATGTTGCCCTGTTGAGGTGCAGTTACAGGATTTTTTAGCTTACTTATTATTACTCCTGAATCTGTATACACTAGTAGCTTTTCTAATAACCCAGGAGATATCTGTGTATAGCCTTTGTGAACATTGCGAATAGCTCCAGCAATGTCTTGTGAGTCTGTATTTTTTAATAAATAACCTCTAGCTCCCATTGCCAACGATTTAGTAATATATTCATCACTGTCATAGGAAGTAAGTATCAAAACTTTGGTGTTCACAAATTGACTTGTGATTTTTTTGGTAGCACTAGCCCCATCTAAGATAGGCATCTCCATATTCATGACCACAATATCGGGTTGCAGTGCTTCAACTTGTTCAATAGCAGAAATACCATTATCGGCAGTTCCCACAATTTGCAAATCTTGCTCAGGTTCTAAAGAGATTTTCAGGGCTTCTATAACCATTTTTTGGTCATCAACCAGTAATATACGAATCATAATCAAATATTTTGAACTTACAAAAGAACTTCACTTTGAACCAAGAAACCAAGTTTTTATCAGTATTTATTGGTACTAGCTATTACTTATACATAATTACTTATGATTTTTTCAAATGTAAATTCCTTTACTTAATCTTTATTGCTGTATTAAGCTGCCCTTCATACAGCAATTAGTTATTTATAGATTACAAATTTAATGAACATGACTTAGTTCAATTAAGAGATGAATTAGATAAAATCAAGCGTAAATCGCTCAAATAAGTAGGTTTTGTCTAAGTAATAATACCAATTAACTTACTAATTCTGCTGTTTAAAAAGAAGATTAATCAATTTCGAGATGATAAGTTGAGAATTTAATCACAATTATTTTTTAGAAGTTTGAAACCAGATTAATAATAATTAATTTTATTGCCAATTTTTAGATATTCTTAAAATATGCCTCAAGCAAATTGGACTCAAATTCAGACAAAAGTGCATAAAAATCTGCGAAAACGATCGCTTTTGCCCAAAAAAGCCAAAATTCTAATTGCTATATCAGGAGGTCAAGATTCATTATGTTTAGGCAAGTTGTTGCTGGATCTATGCCTAAAATGGGATTGGCAATTAGCGATCGCTCACTGCGATCATCAATGGTCAACAGACAAAGGAATTGCCCAAAGAGTAAGGGATGTGGCTCATATTTGGCAACTGCCTTTTTATCTCAAAATTGCTAATCTTCTCCCAGAAACCGAAGCTGCTGCTAGAAAGTGGCGTTATCAGGCTCTAGTGGAAATTGCTGAAGAAAAAGGGTTTGAGTATATTGTTACGGGACATACAAAAAGCGATCGCGCTGAAACATTTTTATACAACCTGATTCGTGGTGCGGGGGCTGATGGCTTGGGTGCATTAAGCTGGCAACGTCCTTTGACACCAGAGATAATCTTGGTGCGTCCAATTATGAACCTGTATCGTCGCCAAACTCTAGAATTTTGTCAGCAATATGACTTACCTATTTGGTTTGATGCAGTTAACGAAAATAATAAATATGCCCGTAATCGCATCCGTAGCGAGTTGATTCCTTATCTTCAAGAGAATTTTAATCCCCAGGTGGAAAATTCTCTAGCACAAACCGCAGAATTATTACGAGCAGATATAGAATGCTTAGAAGCTGAAGCCAAAAAACTATTACAGAAAGTAAAGCAAGATAATCAATTAAATCGCCTAGGTTTACGCTCTGCACCGATTGCAATTCAACGTCGAGCAGTCCGTCAATTTTTGCCCGCTATAATCTCTAAACAGCCAAATTTTGCTCAAATAGAAGCAGTAGTGCAGCTAATATCCGCGCCCAACAAAAGCCGTACCTCTAGCTTACCAGGAGGAGCGATCGCCCAAGTCTCAGGAGAATGGATTGTGTTTAATCATTAACTTCCAAGATAACGTGAGTTCGCATGAAAGAGTAGAACTATTGCAAACAGGGGTAATTGGGGTAGTGAAGTTTCTACTCCATCTTCACCACCTCACCATCTTCACCACTTCTCCACCCCCTTAAGTTGTTGTTTATGTCCTGCTTAAAATGGCAAAACACTCAACATGAGTAGTCTGAGGAAAAAAGTCAGCAGGTTGAACATATACAGGTTGATAAATACCTGATTGAGACAATAATTTAATATCTCTAGCCAAGGTTGCAGGTTTACAGCTAATGTAAACAATTTTAGATGGCTGTAAATTAAGTAATGCCTTAATTACCTGAAGATCGCATCCTTTTCGAGGAGGATCGAGAATAAAAATATCTGGCTGTGGCTCAATTTGCTCGATTACGTTTTTGACTTTGCCTATGCAGAAAGTAACGTTATTAATGTGGTTAAGTAGAGCATTGTTTTGAGCCTGTTGAATAGAAGCAGCACTAACTTCTATGCCCGTAACCTGCCTTACTCTCTGTGCCAAGGGTAGGCTAAACGTACCAATGCCACAGTAAGCATCGATAACAGTTTCATTCCCTGTAAGGTTCAACTGCTCGATAATTGCCTGAAATAACAATTCGGCTGCATTAGTATTAATTTGAAAAAAAGTGTCCGCAGCAATCTCTAGCTCTACTCCTGCAAAAATTTCTCGTAGATAAGATTTACCTGCCACGGTAATAGTTTCTTTGCCTAAAATAGCATTAGTGCGATCGCTATTAATATTTAAGCATACACCCGCGAGTCCAGGATATTTATCTAGCCAGATTTGCGCCTGTTCTTTTATACTCAAAAGATTTTGGTCTGTCGTTACTAGAGTGAGTAACATTTCTCCTGTATTGCTACCAATTCTCAGAGAAAGATGACGTAACTTCCCTTGATGGCTGGCTTCATTGTAGATTGACCAACCTCTTTCTTGAATATCTTGCTTAACTTCTCTAAGTAATGGATGCAAACGCTCATCCTGCACAGGACACTGATTTAGATTGACCAATTTATGACTACCCTGTCGATAATAGCCAGCTTGAACTTGTCCTGTAGTCGATCTAGCTAGGGGATAAGTAGACTTATTACGATAGTTGAGAACATTTGATGTATGCAAAATTGGCTGTACCTCAATGTCTGACAAACCCCCAATACGTTGAAAAGCCTGAATTACTTGCTGAAGCTTGGCTTCTCTTTGATAGACGGGATCGATATGCTGCCAGTGACAACCACCACATTTGTCAGCCACTATACAATTAGGGCGTATACGGTGGGTCGAGGTTGCCAATAATCGCTCAACTCTTCCTCTGGCAAATTTAGCTCTAGACTGAATTATTTTAGCGCAAACGCGATCGCCAGTAACTGTATTTGGCACAAAAACAACTCTACCTTCATGCCTCCCTACTCCTTCCCCGCTAGTATTAAGGTCAGTTATTTCTAATTCAACTGTTTGACCCTGCTGTAATTTTTGATTCATTTATTAAGAATATCCTGAATGAAGATAGTTATTAATAAGCAACAGCTAAATTGCCTTGAGAAAGTTTTCTTTTTGCTGACGATTACTCCAACGCAATAAGCCAAATGAAGCTTCCCAGGAAAAAATTGCGTAGCCATAGTCATATTGTTTAACTATATTCATTTGTTGTTGGATCTCGGCTAAGGGCTTTTGATTTGTCAAACCACCTGCATAAATACCAACTGCCACATCTGCATAGTTTTTTACTTCAGGTAAAATAGAGTTATCGATTGACAGTGCGACTTCTTGGCTAGTTTGACGATAAAGCTGCATCACTAATTCATCGATTAGTCCCTCTTTAATCCAAGCTAGCCAATCTTGTGAATATTTATTTAGGGAAAATCCTAAAGGATGAGGAGAAAGAGAAATAACTAAGTCTGGTCTAATTTTTCTGATCGCTTTTACTACCTTGTGGGTTAACTGTGTCATCTCAACAGTTTTGTCGCCAAACTGAATTGGTATACTCCAATGATCGTCAATTTAAATACCGTAAAGATCGAGAATAGGACGCTGCAACTTCAGTAAATAAATTTACAAAGTATTGCTGTACCTCAGGGTTAGCTGGATCTAACCACCAATGATGATCGATTAACTTTTCGCCTTGACTAGTGACCAAAATCCAATCTGGATGTTGCCTAGCTAACTCTGAATTAGGAAAAGTCATCATTCCATGTTCATACCAAGCATATACTTTTAAACCTTGGCGTTTTCCTTCTTTAATAGCAGTTTTTAAAGGATTAATAAAAGGCAAAGATACGAGATAGTTTCTGGGAGCATACTTGCTAGAATAAGCTGTCCCGTTATTGTAGACATCAATATAAACTCGGTTGTAATTAAGACGAGATAGTTGATGAAAAGCATTGTCTGTCAGGTTTGTATAAGTTAGAAAAGCATTGCCAAAATGACTTAGCCAGATGCCTTTGATCGACTCAGATTTTTGTGGCGTATGGCTTGGTGCAGTAGTCAAAAGACCTAGAAAAAAGAAGACGGTAACACCAATAGCGAATAGAAAAATTAACTTTTTAACTCGAACAATAAACTTTAAAATCACTTTCTTTGCTTTTCAAGTACCGCCAAACGATAGTGTAGTTTGTCTTGGCTTACTTGTCCCTAACAGTCGCGATCGCAGCATTATCCAGTTTCCATCTTCTCGATCTTTGAGGCGATAAAGTTTAGATTTTAATTTAGCCACAAATTAAAGAATACACATAACTATTAGTGGTAATACGGCTAGGTTTAATGGTGGTGGTATTTTCATAAGTACTGAATCTTTGTACAGGACAAAAAATAAACTATAAACTTGCAAATAAGCAGAAAAATGGAAGATTAGCTAAAAGCATCTTCCCTACTGGTTTAGATTATTTACGTTTGATTCTTACTGATTTGGATTTCAAACAAGCTGAATTTTTTGACTCATTGCAATTTTTGTCCTGTACTTAGAGTTACAAGTTACATCAGACCCAACTGAGCCAAAACTCCATGTCCAGTATTCATTTCTACAATAATGGCGGTAACGAAACCAATCATCGCTAAACGACCATTCCAGATTTCTGCGTAATTGGTAAAGCCAAACTTGCCTTCTTTCTTTTGCATAATTAATTACTCCTGTAGTTGCAGAGAACTGCTGTGACCGTTGGTCAACTATTCTTAACTAAGTGTAACTTTTTTACATAAAGCGTTGCAATATACTTATACTTTAGATAATAAAACTGCTCTGACAAAAACTTTTAGCTTCCTAAGCATGGATTAAAGAGATTTAATTTCTTTAATCGCCTAAAACCTATCCTCTAACCCTGGAGTGAAGACAAAGCATACCGCTACAGGCTAATTTAATTATTAAGACCGGCAATATAAACAAGATAGACTGAGCGTGATTACTACAGAGACTTTAGATTTATTAGAATGGCATCGCCTATGCCAGAATTTATCCACTTTTGCCGCAACGAAACTGGGGGTTGTGGCAGCGCGTCAGTTGAAATTGCCGAATACTCAGGCAGAAAGCGAAAGACTATTAGCCCAAACAAAAGAGATATATAGCTTAGAACAAGAGTTAGATTCTGGCTGGACTTTTAAAGGAATAAAGGATGTAGGTGCAGCTTTAGAAAGAGTTGGCATCGGCGGGGTACTATTGGCACAAGAGCTTTTAGACATAGCTACTACCCTAGCTGGAATGCGCTATTTACGCCGTTTAATTGATGGTAAAAGCGAAGAGTTACCTACTCTGGTTGAATTAGTTGCTGATGTACGCACCTATCCCGAAATTGAAAAAGAAATTCATCACTGTATCGACGATCGCGTCGAAATAGCCGATCGCGCTAACCCTAAACTAGCAGAAATTCGCAGCGAAATTAAAAACTTGCGTAGTCGCATTTATAAAGTGCTGCAAGGCATTATGCAGCGTAACTCTACGGCAATCCAAGAAGCCGTAATTACTCAAAGGGGCGATCGCTTTGTCTTACCAGTTAAGCCAGCTTCCAAGGAGACAATTAAAGGTATTGTTCATGATGTTTCTAGTACAGGTTCAACCTATTACATCGAGCCAAATGCCATAGTGGAACTAGGTAATCAGTTACGGCAAAAAGAACGCCAGGAAAAGCGAGAAGAAGAAATAATCTTAAAAGCTCTATCAGAAAAGGTAGGAGAGGTGCAGTCAGATTTAGAGCAAGTTTTAGCTGTAGCCACCATGTTAGATTTAGCTACAGCTAGGGCGCGATATGGCTTATGGTTAGAAGCTAATCCTCCCAGGTTTATTGATACGGCTAAAAGCGAAACTACAACTTTACGTCGCCTGCGTCATCCCTTATTGGTTTGGCAACAACGTCACGAATCAGGAATAGAGGTAGTTCCCATTGATGTTCTAGTAAAGCCCGAAACAAAAGTTGTAGCGATCACAGGACCAAATACGGGAGGCAAAACCGTTACCCTTAAGACAATAGGCTTAGCTGCGCTGATGGCGAAAGCAGGAATGTTTGTCCCCGCGCAAGTGCCTGTAGAATTACCTTGGTTTGATGTAGTTTTAGCAGATATTGGCGATGAACAGTCTTTACAACAGAGCTTGTCAACATTTTCAGGGCATATACGCCGTATTAGTCGCATAATTGCTGCTTTAAAAGATAATGCTGCCAACTCTCTGATCCTGTTAGATGAAGTTGGTGCAGGAACAGATCCCGTCGAAGGAAGTGCTTTGGCGATCGCCCTGTTAAAATACTTAGCAGAACACGGCTTGTTAACTATTGCCACAACTCACTACGGGGAACTAAAAGCCCTTAAGTATGAAGATTCTCGGTTTGAAAATGCCTCGGTAGAGTTTGACGACAGCACTCTTCAGCCTACTTATCGCCTGCTGTGGGGGATTCCTGGGCGTTCTAATGCCCTGACTATAGCCCAGCGTCTAGGCTTAAACAGCGAGATTATTGAACAAGCCCAATCTCTAGTGGGTACAGGTTCAGACGAAGATGTAAATCAGGTAATTGCGGCTTTAGAAGCACAAAGGCGAGAACAAGAAGCTAAAGCCCAAGAAGCAGGAAAGCTATTAGAACAAACCGAGCGTTTTTATGCTGAAGTATCAGCCAAGGCGGCTTCTCTTCAAGAAAGAGAACAGGCACTAAAAGCTTACCAGGAACAGACGGTACAAGATGCGATCGCTCAAGCCAAAAAAGAAGTGGCAAAAGTTATTCATCGGCTACAGCAGGGAGATCGAACCATGCAAAAAACCCAACAGGCGACAGAGGCTTTAGACAGAATTACAGCTAAAGAATTAGCGAAAACTCAAACACCAAAAGCCAAAAAGCCAGGTTACAAGCCGAAAGTGGGTGAAAAAATTAGAATTCCTCGCCTCAATCAAACAGCAGACGTACTTAGCTTTGACGAAGATACGGAACAGCTATCGGTACGATTTGGCATCATGAAAATGAATGTCGGCTTGGCAGAGATTGAGTCTCTCGACGGACAAAAAGCCGAAGTCAAGCCTAAAACCCAAGCTACGAAAAAACCTCTGACACAAGCCCAGCCAAAAAAACCTGCGGTGATGGTAAGAACTTCTAAGAACACTTTAGATATTCGTGGTCAACGAGTAGATAGTGCGGAAATTGAAATAGATAATGCGATCGCCCGTGCTATAGAATCAGGAGTACTCTGGATAATTCACGGCAAGGGTACGGGACGTTTACGCAATGGCGTGCATGAGTTTCTCAAGCGTCACTCACAGGTAGATAAGTTTGAACTAGCCGAACAAAAAGAAGGTGGTTCGGGAGTAACGATAGTGCATCTTAAATAGAGTCAGGGAAATTTCGCAACCAACTATTTTGCTCTTGATTTATTAATCAAGTTAATTTTATAATCATTTTGCGTCTGAATGAGAGTCGGTAATTAGTGATGGAAAAATTGCTTAAGGCGATTGCGAAGCTAGCCAAAGGCATCGCTAACAGCAGTATTGAACAGCAAGTATCTTTGTTACCCCAAGCGTTAGAGTACGGAGATTCGGGGATTAATTTCTTAATCGACCGCCTCAGTGATTCTGAACTGGAAATTAGAGCAAAAGCTTATAATCTTTTACAAGATGTTGAGTCGGAGAAAGCACAAAGAGCGATCGCATTAGGACTAATGCTCAATCCAGGAGATAAAGTCTACAGCGTTTATCAATCTGGTACTTCATTTAATGACGATGGATATTCTATCAATGACCATGTTGCTTATTTAGAGGAGCTTGATGTTCTCGTTTATGGGGAAGAGTACTTTCACTTTCATGAGGAAGAAGAATTTTGTAAGAGTAAACGATTGTTTTGCTATTTGAACCAACAAGAAGCAGAAGAAAAAGCAGAAGCTTTACATAGAGAACTTATTCAAAAAAAAAAATTGGTGGTCTTGGTTTTGAATGGGAACAAAAAGATTCAAGTTTTGAGCAGTGGTGTATCGAAAATAATATTGATTACGATGAAAATAATTGGAAGAGTAAAAGCGATGTATTAGATTACCTTTACTTACCAGAAAATATTGAGTTACTTAGTAAGTTTTGGAAAGATGGTATAGGACGTTTTGCCTTTGTCCAAGAAGAATTTATTCAGCAAAAGGTTCAGTTAAGAATTGAAGAAAAGCTGACTCAAAGAACATTTGAAGAAAACATGGTGGCAGAATTTATTGCCAGACCAAAAGATTATAAACAAAAGTCTTTTGACTTTCTTGTTAGAGCTTGGGAAAGCGATCGCAGCAAAACTTATTTACTACCCAAATTTTTGAAATATGGAAAATCAGGCATAGACTTTCTGATCCAATGTCTTGAAGATCCCGAATTAGAAATTAGAGCAACAGCATATAAACTCTTGGGAGATATAGAGTCAGATAAGGTGCAGGATGCGATCGCTCCAGGACTTTTATTTAACCCTGGGGATAAAATTTTTTATGTTAGAAAAAGCACAATGTGGTTTGACGATCATTGTTATAGGTTACATCAGCCCTCAAATGTAGATAAAGAAAGACATTTAATTACCTACAATGACTATATCAATCAAAATTATAAAATCATCAGATTTGATAAAGCAGCTTATATAATTACTTTTGCTCCATACTTTATTAATTATCAGCAAGCAAAATTATCGGCAGAATCATTACACAATAAAAGAATATCTAAAGTAAGCATTACAGAATTCGATCTTAAGGACGATAGAGAAACAATTAAACAGTGGTGCGATTGCTATGGCATAACACAAGCAGTCAATGATCTTCAAAAAGAAAAAGATCTAAAACAAGGTTTGGATAGATGGCGTAAAATCTACGGTATATCAGATTCTCAAGACTATATCTATTGGTCAACTGTCGAAAGTTACTTAAAATCCAGCAAAAACTTAGATTTATTAAATTGGCTTTGGCAAGATTTAGTAGGCAGCTTCGCATTTGTCACTAAAGTAGTTTTTGATAAAACTACTTATTTAAGTATTGATCCATATTATTCTCAGATCGTAGGATATAAAGACACATATAGATATTCTTATGGTCAAGATGTAGAAGAATTATCATTATCTTCAGAAGAATCAGAGACAAATTCACTATTAGCAGCACTCAATAGTTCTCAGTTAGAAATTAGAAACCTTGCTTATCAATTGTTGCAGGGAATTAAATCAGAAAACGCGCAACAGGCTATTTGTCAAGGAGTAAGACTCAACCCTGGAGATAAGATATATAGCATCTATCAAGCAGGAAGATGCTACACAGATGAATCTCTTCAAGCTCTTTGGGATTATGTTGATTATCCTGAGCAACTTCGTTGCCAGTTGAAAGAAAATGATATAAGAGATCGCGTAGAACAGAGCCAACGCATATATTGTTATACGAATAAACAACAAGCAGAAGCAGCAGCAGAGGCTTTACATCGACAACTAATCAAAGAAACAAAAATCGGCTTTGAATGGCGAAAAGAAAATCCAAATTTTGATGCAAAACAATGGTGTATTGCTAATAATTTTCCGTATAAAAGTGAATGGGATAATTTGAGTGATTATCAAATAGTATGGGCAATCAAAGATATCATCTGGATGGATGATAAGTTATCAGATAGTTTTAGAAGGAGTCGGTGCATATATCATCCGAAACATATCGATACTTGGTGTGATGACAATCAGATTGAATATGAGCGCAATTTAGATAATTGGGAAAATTATGCAAAATTAATTGATTATCTAGATTTGCCCGAAAATATTAAGCTGTTAAGTAAGTTTTGGAAAGACGGTATAGGTCATTTTGCATTTATTAAAGAAGAAATTGTGCTGCAAAAAGTATACATAAAAATCGGCGAAGAATTACATAGTCAAGCTGAAGCCAGTAATTTATTTGCGGTATCAAAAGAATATCGGGAAGCAGCAGGCAACTTATTAGTCGAAATATTAGAAAATAGCAAAACACAGGCTGAATCTAAATCAAAAGCACGAAAAGTACTGCAATATCTTGATTGGGACGAAATTCCTTTTTAAAAATTTCACTATAAAAAATTATTTATCAAATGAAAGGATTAAGTATAACGGCTATAGGCTTGAGAGGTTTTGATGAGTGTATGGATATTTTTCACACTCTAAAGTTACCTTTAAAATTAGATTATCTGGAATTAGCGATTGGCAGTAAATGCGAGATTGATCGCGACTATCCAGATATTCCTTTGATCCTCCACGATTCTTGTTTATACGATCGCTATTTTCGCTATAAACTAGATCCTTTACAACCATCGTCCTGGAAAACTTACGCTGATTTCACCACCAGTCATAAAGTTTTAGCCGTATCTCTTCATCCACCACTAAGAAGTCATTGCAGTCAAAAAGAATTAGAAGTGGCAATGATAAAAATGCAGAAAGCATTACAAGTACCTGTGTATTTGGAAGTGATGCCTTCGGATAAGTATTGGTGTTCTAGCATCCAAACTCTAATTGATTTTCCTTTATTACTCGATGTCTCTCATGTAAACATTTGGTATCAGAGTAATACCACTGCAACTAAAGAGACTTGTCTGAATTTGCTTAATTCTGATTCAGTGGGGGCAATTCATCTGAGTCATAATGCAGGAAAAGCAGATACTCACGATCTCATTCCAAATAACATTTGGTTTAATAATTATCTACAGAAATGGAGTGACGATTATTTAGTTACCTACGAAAGCTTACCTATTGATTACGCAGCTTATGAGAGGCTAGATAAATATCGTAAATTTGAGCTTAATAGTTGAAAAGTGCGATCGCTTTCGCCTGCGAACAAATATAAGTGATAATAATCGTTATAATTCATCCAAATATATACCAGTTAATAAGATGCTTGATTTTCTAAACCCTTTATTAAATCGTCACCCAGAAAAATATAAGGCTGATGTGGAAATGTATACTTGGACTACCTGTCCTTTTTGCATCCGTGCCAAGCTACTAATGTGGTGGAAAGGAGTTGAATTTACCGAATATAAAATAGACGGCGACGAACAAGCTAGAGCGCAAATGGCTCAACGGGCTAATGGCAAAAAAAGTGTACCCCAGATCTTTGTTAATAATCAGCATTTAGGTGGCTGTGATGATCTTTATGATTTAGATGCTCAAGGACAGTTAGAACCATTGTTAATTAAAGAATCTAGTTCCGTTTAATTGTAAAAGGCGATCGCTGTATAAAAATAACTAGCGATCGCTTTTTTGTTGTATCCGTTTTTTTTACTTGAATTTGGTTTTCTAAGGAGGAAAATCAAGTACATCGTAATCATATAGCTCCCTAGACTAAGATAGTAGATTGACTAGGAAGTAATTCATAAGCTATTACTAACAAACATAGAACCTCTAAGCTGTAATAGTCATAAAATCATAATTGAAAACCAGTATGAGTAAGTTAAGCCTTAAGCCTAAAGCCCGTAGTCGAAACTCCAAACGTCAGGAATTAGAAGTTGACCCGATCTTTCTATTGTTATTGGCATTAGCAATTTTTCTAGTCACCTATGGTGTAATCGGCATTGTGCCACCATTTAGGCAATCTTATGTTGGAGTATTACTATTTGAAAGAGGTCCTATTCAATACTTGGTAGTTGCATTGTCGGCGATAGTGTTGGCAACTTCGATCTTGAAATTTTTGCTGCTGAGAAAAGAATATACTGCCTTGAGCAAAATATGGATTGCCGATCACATACCTTTAGATCAGCCTGAGGCTCATGAGGTAGACTATTTTCAGCAGCGGTTGATGAAAGACAGGAACTTAATCGCACTAAGATGTGGACGAATCTTGAAAGCCTACGTAAAAAGTGGCGATCGCACTGTGGCTAATGAGTTTGCTCTAGATGATTCTTCTTTCTATCTGAGTGCCTCAGAATCTTCTTACTCTGTGCCTCGTATTTTGGTTTGGGCAATTCCTCTATTAGGCTTTATTGGTACGGTTGTTGGTATTAGTAGCGCGGTTAATAATTTTTCTGGTCTTTTAAACACTGCGGGAGACATCGAAAAAATTAAAGCGGGAATTGGAGCAGTAACACAAGGTTTAGGGGTTGCGTTTGATACTACTTTGTTAGCACTGTTTCTGAGTGTCTTGGTGATGATTCCCTTAGTGATAGTTGAAAAGTACGAGTCTAAATTACTTTTGGGAATTGATGTCTTTATCAACGATAAATTGTTACCTCGATTAAAAAAGAAAAATGAACAGCTAGATCCAGAAACTATCGATCGAGCTGTAGAAGGTGCAATCAAAGAATATTTTCCTCAACCTCAAGACTTGATCCAGCCAGCCAATGCCTACGCTGAACAAGCTGCCAAAAGACTATCTAAAGGATTTTTATTGGAAATAGGTAAGGTTCAAGACGTTAGCTCTCAGGTCATTGCTCAAGTTGCCGAAGTCAGAAAAATGGCAGATCGCGATCGCCATGAGTTTTTAAGCTTTTTTGCCGAGCAACAGCAAGCAAACCAAGAGTTAGTTGTGCAAATTCGCGCAATTTTAGACGAGATTAGAAGTAAAAATATGGCAGTTGCCAACGATCTCAATGCTCAAACCCTAGGAATTAGCCAGCAGCTAGAAAAAGCTGCTCAAGTTTTGGAAAGTAGAGTCGGTTCTTTAGAAACCGCCACTCAGAAAATGACTGATTTTCAGCAGATACAGCAGGGTTTAGAAAGAAGTTTTGCTTCCTTAGAAAAAACTGCTCAACTAGAAAATGTTCTAGCAGGTGTCAAAGATAACTTATCCCTACTTCAGCCTATTCTCCAACAGCTAAATAAGCCTCGTCGCATCACTTTTGTCGAACAAGACAATGGTAATAATTCTTAAGTAAAACTAGACAGCATTTTTTATGTCAAGGCGTAATATTTATCGCAAAAAGCAGGCAGAGGTAGAGCTATTTCCCTTTCTCTCTGTTCTTGCCTGTACCATTGGTACTTTAATTTTATTAATTATCGTTTTAACTACCCAAGCTTTAAAACCCCAAGAGGCTGTTGTAGTTGCTAAAGCTGAAAAGGATGGTAATGGTATTAATAAAAACAAAACTCCTCTTTATATTGAATGTCGTCAAGATGGTTTTATAATTCATCCCAGCAAAGAATTTGCTCCTAGAGCCGATATATACGATCCAAAATCTCCCTTAAGAAAAACAATTGCCAAGTTAAAAGCTAACAAAGATAAACAGTATTTAATTGTTATTTTGCGTCCCGATGGTTTGGAAATGTTTGATAAACTGCGCGCACTCGTAGACAAAGAAGGAATTGATATTGGTTATGAGCCGTTAGAATTTGGCTTGGAACTAAAAATAGAAAGTTAAAACTAACAAAATAAACTAAAATTTAAAAACTAAAATTATTAATGAGAAGCAGAGCAAGGCGAAAAACCAATTATGCCAGCCAAAATTTAGATTCTTTTTTAGATATTCTGACAAACACTGTTGGCGTATTGATGTTTATTAGTTTGTTTGTAACTTTGATCGCCACTGGTAGTAATCCTAAAACTACGGTAACAATTCAGACTCCTTTATCCTCTCCAACCAAAAAAGAGTCTCTGTGGTTTGAAATAAAAAACAACAAAGTAATCTACCTAAACCTACGTCAAGTAAGAGAAAAAGAACTGGAATTGACAGAGAACCTGCCTAACTGCAATAAACCAGCAAACGGCTTAGATTCACCTGCGAGTCTAAGTAATTACCAGTCTTGTTTACTAAGCGTTTTGGGTCGTCAAAGCAACTTTAGAACTAGCACCAAAAACTATGAGGTTCAAGCCGTAGACGAAGGTGTATCTTTGCTCTTCAGACCAATATCTGAAGAGGTAGGGGAGACAAACAGCCAGCTAGCAGCAGCAGATTCTCAGTTTAAAGAAGTTTTGTCTCAACATAAACCCAATCAAGACTATTTGGTATTTATTGTTAGACCAGATAGCTTTGAGACTTTTCGCGCAGCTAGAAAACAAGCTTGGGATGCTGGGTATCAGGTAGGTTGGGAACCCCAAGCTCAAAACGCGCCGATAAAAATCCGTACTATACTCGGTTCTGAACTTCCTGGAGGTCAGTCTATCGGTGTGCAGTAGGATTTTTGAGGGATAAGGGATAAGGGATAAGGAATGAAGAAAAAATTTGCTTGAATTATAAGTTGAAATTATGACTATAACTACTTATAAATGGTCAATTGAAGAATATCACCTGCTAATTGAATCTGGACTATTAGAAGGAAAATCTGTTGAGTTGTTAGATGGTGAAATAGTTGAAATGAGTCCAGAACGAGAAGAACATAGCTATACTAATGATGATGTGGCAGAGCTACTACGAACAAAACTCAAAGGATTAGCTAAAATACGTGAATCTCATCCAATTACTTTAAACAATTCCCTCTCTTTTAAGGCAAGCGAACCAGAACCAGATATTGCAGTAGTTAGATTACCTAAGACTATTTATACTGAGCATCATCCATATCCTGAAGATATTTATTGGTTGATCGAGGTTTCTAACAAAACTTTAAGTAAAGATTTAGCAGAAAAAAGTATCATTTATGCTAGTAACAACATTCAAGAGTATTGGGTAATAGATTTGGTCAATAAAAAGCTAATTGTTCATATTCATCCTCAAAACAATAGCTATTCTAAAATAACAGAATATACTGATGGTTCAATTTCTCCTTTGGCTTTTCCCGATCTGGAAATTGCCCTAGATCAACTTTTATTGTTTTAACTTTTTTATTGCTCATGAAAGCATTTGTAGGTCTATTAAATTCTTCGATGTGGGCAGGTTATATTGCAGCGATCGCCATTTTCTCAATTCAAAATATTAAACCTGTATCCCTTAAGTTTCTGACATTTCAATCTATTAACATACCTGTAGGAGTCTTGTTAACTTTTTGTGGTGCAGCAGGCATAATTATTGGCTGGTTCATTCCCTTATTATTTTCTAGAAGAAGAAGAGCTAACTTGTAACTTTATCTAAAAAGCTAAAAGCTAAAAGCTAAAAGCTAAAAACCAGTTAATTAAAAGCGTAGTCCATCAAGCATGAAAACTGCTGTAATATCATTGCTTTTGAGAAGCCAATTTATCCGCCCATCTAGTAGTTTCAGGCAAACGGTATTTTGTCAAACAGCCCATCACATATTCGATCGCCGTGGGCAAACTGATCTTGTGTCCAATTGATACATAAATAGGTTTTACTTTAGTGCGCGATCGCAATACCATGCCAATAGTTTCATCCTTATCTATTAAAGGCTGCTGGCTACCTTTGGCTAAAGCAACTTCTTCGTGTTTACCAATAAACAAGGATTTTGCTACTCCAATAGTGGGAATATCTAACAGCACTCCTAAATGAGATGCCAACCCAAGGCGACGAGGATGAGCCAAACCTTGACCATCACATAGAATAAGGTCAGGAAGAGTATTCAACTGCGGAAAGGCTGCCAAAATTGCAGGAATTTCGCGAAAAGAAAGATATCCAGGCACATAAGGAAAGGCTGTAGGAATACGAGCGATCGCTTTTTCGACTAACTCTAATTCTGGATAACTCAATATTACTACTGCTGCTTTGGAAATAGTATAGTTAGCTTCAAAGCCAATATCTACCCCAGCTACATATTTAACTTCTCCCAAAGAGTCTGTGGTAATTACCTGATGTCTTAATTGCTCCTGAATTTCCTTAGCTTCGGCTACGGTTTTGACCCAAGGATGATTAAAATTAATCTTCAATTTAGTAACTTAGAAATTTAAGGTTAATAGTAGATAGTCCATTTGCCCAAGAATTCAGACCGATCGTAGCTTTGTGTAAGCCAACTCCACTCGTCAGGCAGCTTTTTTTTCGTCACTAAAACCGAAGGCGATTTGACAAGATTTCTCAAAGGTTCTGCTGAAGTTGGCTCACGGATGTCTATCCAAAATTTTTTCCATTGATCGTTAGTTTGAAATTGAGTTTCGCGCTCTACGCCACCGTCGTTGAGAGTAATAATATTGCGGTCAAGATTGAAAGCTAGAGATGGCAAGAGCTTGTTATAAACTAGAACAGGTTCATCTTCTAGCCCTTTAGCCTCAATAAATTTGGCAATCGGACGAGTTCCCCCAAACGATAGCTCATTTGCGCCGATTAAATAGCCACCGTAGATAATGAAAGTCAGCATAGAAAATAAAGCGATCGCACTCAGTCGCAATCTAGAATCATGTTTCACTAATCGATAGATTGATATTGGTAAGGCAAATATAAGCAGTGCTGAAATTATCATTTGCCAAGTTATTGTCAAATCTGCTCCTGAGACGCTGATGAAAAATGGAGCAAACAAAGCGATCGCTCCTAACAGCCAGTAAAACCCAATGAATATTCTGGTAAACCATTTGAGGTCGGAGTTATTCATCTCGGTAATCAAACCAGCCAAAATCATCGCCAACCCTGGATAGATTGGCAACAGGTACATCATTAGTTTTGAACTGGTTAAGCTGAAAATGATAAATGGCAGCAGCAGCCAATAAAGAGAAAGTTGACAAGCATCAACATTTTTTACTAGCCTGTAGCCTGGACGAAATAAGCTAGCAATATAAACGAGAAACCAGGGTAGAGTAGTGGTACTAAAAACAAGCAGGTAATACCATCCTGGTTCGGTTCGATGGAAAGTCTCTGCGTCTAGTACCCTATCTGCCAGTTGTCTTCCTAGAAAATAATCGGTGAGGGATGGTAGCTGTTGAGCAACCACCACATACCAGGAAAGCCCCAAAGTCAGACACAAAACCAAGGAAATTATTAGATGCTTAATTGGCACTCGGTAGTTCAGCCGACGCGCAATTAGCAAATAAAACCAATAGAAAAAAGGTACGACAAAAATTGCTGGTCCTTTAGTCAAAAAGCCGATGCCAATAAATAAGGCAGCAGCATAAATACCCCATATCTGCCTCTGACAATAGTAAACCGTCATGGCATAGATAACCGCTAACGTTAACGTAGTTAGAAAATTATCGGTAGTTAGATTGCGAGCCGACATTATGCTGAGGGGAAAAGAAAGATAGATCATAACAGCTAAAATCGATCTAACCCGCACTGCAAACAATCGCTGGCTAATGAGATAGATTAGTATACCCTGCAAAATTAGGGAAAACTGCAAAAAAAATCTTGCTCCAAAGGCATTTATGCCAAATAATTCAAACCCTAAATCTGTCAGCCAAAAGGTTACAGGTGGCTTATGAAAGTGAAAAATATTAAGCAGCGTCGGCTGAAGTAAATTGCCAGAACGAAACATTTCACGGCTAATTTCTGCATAGCGGGCTTCGCTAGCTTCGATAACACCCCAACTATTGAGGTTAATCAGTAGTAAGATTAAGGCGATCGCCAGAGTTAAATAAAGATATCGCTCTTGTTTCATGCAGATTATTTATTAAACTAAATTCTTGGAACATAAAACATAAATGTCAAGAAGTTTGCAAGATTAAAAGCAGCAGTGCGTAGTAAAATCGCCAAAACTATTTTGGATAATCTAGCGACAATGATACAAATGATTTTGATAACCACTATCTGATAATTGAGATTCACTATCTTCAATACAGTTAAGCTGACTTAAATTCTCTGAATCTATTTTTAAATTTATACCCCATAAATCTAATGGCTTGGGCTGGGATGCCAAAATTTTACTTAAGGTAGAAAAGCTTACATCTTGGTTATTCGTATCTTTCTGTCGAACTAATAAAAATTGAGGAAATTTCGGCTTACGAGACAAAAATTTAGTCTGACCTACACGCTCAAAAGAGAGTGCCAGAGCGATTAATTCTCGCAGTTGAGAAGAGGTTTCATAGGTCGTGGTAACTAAAGCGGGAACTGTTGAAGTAGCTAAAATATGACCCGCTAGACTATCTGAGTGTCGAGATTTTTGAAACCCATAATTATTAATCACAGTTAGAGAGCCAATAAATCCCATCAAGAGAACAATTACAGCTACTCTTTTTCCCTCTCCATAAAACCAATGGCGTTTAGTACTTATCGATGCTTTAACTTGCCACCGATTAGCCAAAGCCACAGCAATCAAAACTATAACTACTGGAAAATAAACAAAATGATAGCGAGCAGCTAAAGAAATGTCTTTACCCAATCCATAGATAACCACTAAATAGATTAGGATTGCTCCTAGCCAATAACCGATTAAAACTTTGAGAGGCAGACCAAATTGGCTATCCAGTGATGATTTACCGCCTCGAATTAAAGCTGGTATCAGCCAGACTAAAACCAGCACAACTACCAAAGCTGAGATGACTATTACTGCCGTCGGCGTACCTTCAATGGGCAACAGCATCACCATCGTAATTAACCAAGCCAGTAGACGAGGAATGGGCTGCCAAATATCATCTAAGTCATAGCTGGTTTGAATCCAATCAGTTAATTCGTTATCAGAAACACCGCTAGCTACAGGTAGCCATACCAAACAGCCGACTAAAGTTCCTAAACCCACCGCACCAATACGCCACCAATAACTAAAGCTAAACGAAGCTCTTTCTTGACTGTTAAAGTCCCAATACCATAGTCCCATTATTACCAAAGCTTCTGCCCCTAAAGCCAAACAGAAGAAATAATGAGTAGCCATACCAAGACTATTAACTAATACCCAAACGCAGCCTACCCAAATTGGCAGCTTAGTTCGCCGATTTATACACTGAGTAGCCACCATTAGACAGGTGAGTGAAGCAATAATCCATAAGATGCTCAAGGTATAGTGACGAGCTTCTTGAGCAAGATAAATACCATAGGGAGAAATAGCCATCAGTAAAGCTGCTAGGTGAGCTACTAACCGAGAACGAAAAGCTACCCAACTCAAACCAAAGATAGCGGGAATTGCTAAACTACCGAAAATAGCACTTAGCGATCGCCCAATCTCTAAAGAAGCATCTATTTCTCCATTACTGGAAAATAACTTTGTCCACCAAAAGGTTAGCCAAAAATAGAGTGGTGGATGAGTACTTTCCGTCATCAAGTGATTGACTATATCACCATAACTAACTGCTGCATCAAATCTCAAGGGAGATAGCAAAGTTGATTCGGAAATAACTCGATCTAGGGGAATTTGGGCAAAACCATGACCCAAACTAAAACCCATAGTCGCAATTTCAATCGAGGAAGCAGGTTTAGCATCTAAATTGGCGAATCTTAGAGCCATCCCAACTACTAGCCAGCCTAATAATAACAGTAGATGCAGCCAATTACTGCTGTTGTTATGACGATCTTTAATTTGTTTCAACATTTAAGACAAAAAAGCTGACAAGTTAAGAATAAACTTGAGTTTAACTAATTTGGCTAAAGTTCAACGATCTATCTCTTGGTGCTGCAATCCATAAAGTACCGAACCAACTAGACCTACCTGGGGATTTAAAACAATATGGACAGGAATTTCTTGGATCAGAGTACTGACTCTACCCTTGTCCTTGAAAGTATTTAGGAATCTACCTTCCTGCATTAAAGGTAAAATTTTGGCTGCAATACCTCCTGCAATGTAAATTCCACCATAGGAAAGCAGTTTTAAAGCTAGATTACCCGTCTCTGCGCCATAAGCTTCAATAAATATGGTCATGGTTTTCTCACAAAGGCGATCGCTTTGTTTAAATGCTGCTTGAGCAATAATTGCAGCAGGATCGATAGTTTTTTTCGGTTCTCTTTCCCAAGCCCTGATGCGATCGCCAATTTCAGGCGATTCGCTGGCAAATTTAGTATCCCGCAAAAACTGATAAATCGAGGCAATTCCCTGTCCAGAAACTACTCTTTCTACTGAAATATGTTCGACTTTCAATTTATTCCGCAAATATTTCAGCAGCTTGATTTCCAAGTCATTGCGAGGGGCAAAATCTGCGTGTCCTCCTTCGCTGGCAAAAATTTTATATTTTTTCCCTTGAGGAATTAGAAAAGCTTCCCCTAATCCCGTTCCTGCACCAATTACGGCGATAGGAGCATCTTCTCTGGCTTCTCCTGCCTGTAGAGTATGGACATCAAAATCTTTTAAGCCCAAAATGCCGAAGCTATTGGCAGCAAAATCATTGATCAGGCTAATTTGGGGTATGTCTAATTCTATTTCTAGCCGTTGTGTATCCAAAACCCAGTTAAGGTTAGTGAGGCTACAGGTATTATTAACAACTGGGCCAGCGATCGCAAAACAGGCTATTTGCGGTTTAATATATTTATCCTGTGCCAAAAACTCCCGCACCATCGGCACTAAATCAGGAAAACTAGCACTAATGTATTGTGTATCCTTGACCGTTTTAAAAGTCTTTTCTGTCAACGTGACTTCAGTGACCTCTACTAAACGTAAAATAGTCTTGGTTCCGCCAATATCTCCAGCTAATAAAAACATATCTTATTTGCTTCTATTTATATATCTAAGGATGTATTTTTTTAAGATAAGCTAAATCACATCTTTCTGTTTCCACATCATTGACAGGTTGATAGCCACTGCGTTCGTATAATATTACTGCCTCTTTTAATATAGATGCAGTTTCCAGCCAAATTTCTTGATAATCTTTAATAGCGATCGCTTTTTCTAACTCCCGCAATAAATATTTACCCAATCCCTTGCCTCTAACCTTTGGTAATAAGTACATTTTGCGAATTTCAACAGCCTTTTGTCCTCTACTTATGGGTTGATATGCTGCCGTGCCTACTATAGTCGAATTTTTCTCAACTACCCAAAATTCCCCTCCAGTTTCTAAATAAGCCGACTCAACTTCAATCACATCGAGGTCTGCCAATTGTGGCTGCCAAGGCAAACCATATTCCTCTAATACCGTTCTAATTACTTCTGCTGCTGCGGTGCGATCGCTTTTCTGCCAATCTCTGACTACAAAGTCTTGGTATTTCTGCTTCATTATGTCGATAAATTCAAAACAATAGCTAAAATTTTTATTGATTTTAACGGATTGTGAGAGAATTCTCCTTCTAAGTTTAAAGGATGGGAATTTAGGAGGAGATGAATCGAGCTAGACACTAAGCTTCTTGACGCACTTCTTCCTCGGCGGAAACCGCCAAGACCAGAGTGCGTCGCAGAATTAATTATCTAGCGCAGTTCTATCACTTTATTATATAATGGTAGACATGATTAGACAAGCACAGAAAGTACGAATTTATCCGACTGACGAGCAAAAACAGCAATTAGCAGGTGCTATGGGTTGTTCTCGTTGGTGGTGGAATTTTGCTCTCAATAAAAGTATTGAAACCTACAAAGAGACAGGCAAAGGACTATCTCGTGCAGGACTAAATGCTTTGCTGCCTAATCTAAAAAAAGAACATGAATGGTTGAGAACAGAAGTTTATTCTCAATCACTGCAACAGACATCACTCAATCTGTCTCGTGCTTTTATCAATTTCTTTGAAAAACGAGCTAGATTTCCTAGATACAAATCTAAGCATGGTAAGCAGTCTGTTGGTTTCCCTCAGTCAGTAAAAATTGATGGAGGCTGGATTAAGTTACCTAAAATTGGATTAGTTAAAGCAGTATTTGACCGTCGCTATGTTGGCACAATCAAGACTGTAACTATAACCAAAGATAGTTCAGATCGATATTTTGCTTCGATTCTCTATGAACTAGAAGCTTGCTTTGTATCTGGCAACGGTGACAAGATAATTGGCTTAGATCTAGGAATCAAGGATTTTTGTATAGCTCATGATGGGACTAAGACTAGCAAGTATGCTAATCCTAGACACTTTAAAAAGCATGAGAAAAATCTGGCTCGTAAACAACAAAAATTATCTAGAAAGCAGAAGGGTAGTAAAACCAGACAAAAAGCCAAAAAATTAGTAGCTAAGGTTCATGCACGCATAAGTAATGCCCGTCAAGATTTCTTACACAAGTTGAGTAGAAAATTGACAAACGAAAGCAAAGTCATTGTGATAGAAAATATCAATGTGAAAGGCATGGTGCGTAACCACAAATTAGCCAAAGCTATATCTGATGTTGGGTGGGGAATGTTCGTAAACTTTCTAGACTATAAATTAGAGCGGGAAGATAAACGCCTGGTTGAGATAGACAGATGGTTTCCCTCATCTCATATCTGTCCTGATTGTCTAACTCAAACTCCAAAGATGGATCTGAGTATTAGAGAATGGACTTGTTTGAATACTTCATGCGGTAAAACTCATGATCGGGATGAAGCTGCAAGTCGAAATATCAGAGCAGAAGGCATCAGGATAATAAAGACGGATGGAACAGCCGTCTCTGCTAGTGAAGGGAGCGTAAGACCAGATCGGGGTCGAAAGACCAAGGTAAGGCAGCACCCAGCGAAGCTAGAAACTCATTCTAAATCTTTGATTTAGTGTGAGTAGTTCATTATTTGACTTTACCGTTTACTAAAGAATCTAGCTATCGAGCAAATAGAAAACAATACTAAAAGACAAAAAGTCTGTTACAAAAAATGTTTATGTGAGTCGTTAAAATTAATCTAGTTCCCTTGAAATGTCGCCATGACTCTCGATGATTTGACCCCAGCCATAAAAGAAAAAATTAAAGAAATTGCTGCACAGCTACTTTACTTGAATTGGCTATGGGCTTTGGGGCGATCTCTTTATGATACAGGAGAGAATATAAAATAAAAATTGAAAAAACATCGTTATCTCGCTAATCTCTAATTAAAGACTCTTGATATTTCTGCTTCGTTTACGATCTCTTCAATCCTTCTAATTAAAATTTTCAAGGATTGAGAGGACTTCTTACGCCTCTACCCACACGATTAAAAACAAATGACATCCAGAAAAAGTCGGCATATCATTGACGAATATACCGAAAGTTTCACGATATCACCATGTACAGGGTAAATATATGGCAAGTTCCTGTTTCTTGTCCCACATAGGGTTGATATTCAGAAAGTTTCCGAATAAATAACTAGCCTTCAAACAAGGAAACCAACAGGATGAGAGAGAGTAAGTATGTTCAATATGGGTGTGGATGGTCTGCACCTAACCAGTGGCGAAATTTCGATGCCTCTCCTGCACTACGTTTCGAAAGATTACCACTCATAGGTGGTCTGTATACGAAAAATGAATCTCGATTCCCAAACAATGTGGAGTACGGTGATATTGTCAAAGGCTTACCAATAGTGCCAGATTCATGTGAAGGAGTTTATTGTTCTCACGTTCTTGAGCATCTTTCTCTTAATGATTTTAGAATAGCGTTACGTAAAACAAAAAGAATTTTAAGGGCTAGTGGAGTGTTTCGCTTCGTGTTGCCAGATTTGGAATATTCAATCAGAAAATATAAGGATAATCCCTCAAATAGCGCAGCTTTGGAGTTTATGGGAGAGACCTGCCTTGGTCATGAAAGACGAGCGAGGGGGCTAAAAGGTATTCTTAGCACATGGCTTGGGAATTCGCAGCACCTTTGGATGTGGGATTTCAAGTCAATTGCACGAGAACTTGAAGATGCGGGTTATATTGAAATAAGAAGAGCTTATTTCGGAGATTCATCTGATCCATTTTTTCAAACAGTAGAAGACAAAGACAGATGGGAAAATTGTCTTGGGGTTGAGTGCAGAAAAACAGGCTAACAAGACACTGCACTAGACGGCAATTCCGCTACGCTTCCTTACCGCTGGTGAGTTTGTTCGTTAGCTGGCTTCGTTTCTGGGTTAAGATAGTAGCCTGAAAGTTATCCGTTGGTGCTGATTGTGACTGACAAAACCATATAATAGATAATGGAACTATTGTGGAATAATTAGGAGCGCAGTAATGAATGTTCTTGACCATGAACCACATACATGGTTTCTGCTTCGCGATGCCGATTCACTGCTCCTTGATACAAATTGCAGTCTTAGCATGGTTGACTACAGTTTCCTAATCGAACTTAGCTCTGAAGAGATACGGGAGTATGGTCAGACTGGTAGAAGCTACCTAACTTGGCTGGCTCAGCAGATTCAGAACAGTGCGCCGATCCTCATAGCTAGCCAGTCGATATTTAAAGATCGGGATCTTTCTTCATCGCACGGGGCGCGTGTCATTGCTGCGATTAAGACTTGGCGTTCTGGCAGCGCGTCGAGTGCATCTAACAATTCATCCAAGCCGACATCGCCTTGCAGAGTCGATTAACTCAAGCGTTAAAAGGCACATATGGTAATTGGGTAATTGCCCAAGGTCAGTTGAAAGGGAAGATTCAATCACCTTTCTTTAATTAGCGATCGCTATCCATACAAGATTGGGTGCAGGTTTGTTGGAGTCGGTGTATGAAGCGGTAATGGCTTATGAGTTGCAAAAGCGAGGGTTGAGGTTTGAACGGCAAAAGCCTATTCCTGTGGTGTATGAAGGAATGCACTTGGGGGAAGGTTTTAGGGCAGATTTTATTGTAGAAAATCTGGTAATTGTTGAGTTAAAGTCTGTAGAACATATCGCCCCAGTTCATAAGAAGCAACTATTAACTTATCTCCGTCTGACTAACAAACGTTTGGGTTTATTAATCAACTTCAACACCGACTTAATCAAAAACGGTATTACTCGCATAGCAAATAACCTTTAATCTCTGTTCTGTGTCTTTCTTTGCGCCTCTGCGTCTGGTGCGAGAGATAAAAACTAAATAGCTCCTTACCTTCAAAAACGCGATCGCTTTTCTCCTCTCTACATAATAAAGCGATCGCTATTCTCTATATTTTTCAAATCTTCTGCGTTCTTTCTCTGCGCCTTTGCGTCTTGGCGTGAAATAAGACTAACCTTTAAAGTCTTACTATGTTTTTATACCTTTATCGGTTATTCTTTGTCTGAGAATATTTAATTCATCAGCGAGATTAACAAACATCTCTCGCTTTTGGATAAGCTAGATATATACCTAGCTTCGTGGGTGGCAAAGAGAGGAAACGATTGAGCAAGCAAATAACCCTGGTACAACGATTACAAGAACAAGCGAGTATTCAGCCTAATAAAAGGGCGTTTACTTTTTTAGCCGATGGTGAGACTGAAATAGATAGTCTCACATATCAACAATTGAATGAAAAAGCTAAGGCGATCGCTTCTGTGTTGCAAAGCCATAATGCTCAGGGGCAAAGAGCATTGTTGCTATACCAGCCAGGATTAGATTTTATTACGGCTTTCTTGGGTTGCTTATACGCGGGAGTGGTAGCTGTTCCCGTTTATCCACCCCGTGCCAATCGTTCGCTTGAACGTTTAATAGCGATCGTTACCGATGCGGAGGCAAGTTTTGCTTTAACGACCAAATTGATTCGGGAGCAAGTTGCTAGCAAGTTTGCTAATCACAATGCTAGTTCAAAAGTAAGATTTATCGCCACTGATACTTTTGAACTTAATCTATCTTCAGCTTGGCAGCATCCAGAGATCACCCCAAAAAATTTAGCTTTTTTGCAATATACCAGTGGTTCAACAGGTAGACCTAAGGGCGTGATGGTCAGTCATGGCAATTTAATGGCTAACTCCGCCACAATCAATCATTGTTTCCAAAATGAACGGAAACACACTGCCGTTTCTTGGCTGCCTCCATACCATGACTTGGGTTTAATTGGCTGTATTGTCCAACCAATGTATGTTGGGTTATCGATGTATTTAATGGCTCCTGTAACCTTTTTACAGCGTCCTTACCGTTGGTTACAGGCAATTTCTCGTTATAGAGGGGTAACTAATGGAGGGCCTAATTTTGCCTACGATCTTTGTGTCGATCGCATTACTGCCGAACAAAAAGCCAACCTAGATTTAAGTTGCTGGGAACTAGCTTTTTCAGGTGCAGAGCCAGTCAGAGCCGAAACTATTGAGCGTTTTAGTGAATACTTTCGCGACTGTGGTTTTCGCACGGCAGCTTTTTATCCTAGCTATGGCATGGCAGAATCTACTCTCCTGATTACAGCAGGAGATAAGCATCAAAAGCCAGTTACCGCCAGCTTTGACACTCAAAAACTTGAAGAAAACCTCGCCGTTGCTACTAGCAATGCAGAAAATAAAACTACTTTGGTTAGTAGTGGGCGCAATCTTCCAGGACAAAGACTGGTTATTGTTAATCCCCAGACTCTAACAAAATGTTCAGAGGTCGAAATTGGAGAAATTTGGGCAAAAAGCGATAGTATAGCCCAAGGCTACTGGGGTCTAGATGAACTTACAGCTACTAGCTTTAATGCAGTATTAGCCGACACTCAAGAATCAGGATGGTTACGTACAGGAGATTTAGGCTTTTTACAAGCAGGAGAGCTATTTGTTACAGGGCGTTTGAAAGATTTAATTATTATTCGTGGACGCAATTATTATCCTCAAGACATTGAACTAACTTTAGATCTTGCCCATGAAGCAATTCGAGCAGGTAATGTAGCCGCTTTTGCTGTGGAAGTTGCAGGAGAAGAAAAGCTAGTTGTCACCGCAGAAATTAAACGGACTTATCTGCGTAAGCTTGATGTAGATGAGGTTACTAAGGCAATTCTGCAAGCAGTAGCTCAAAATCATGAACTACAAATCCACGCTATCATATTGCTCAAAACAGGCGGTATCCCTAAAACTTCTAGCGGAAAGATACAGCGTCATGCTTGTAAAGCTCGATATTTAGATGGCAGTTTGGATGTTGTTGGGGAATATAAATCGCTGGCAGAAGACGGTCGTTTATCACAACCAAATAATGGTAGGGGCGAACAGCCGTTCGCCCCTACGGGGTTTGATCGAAAACAGGATCAAATTCAAAATTGGTTAATTGAAAATCTGGCACAGCAATTAGGCATAGCTGCATCAAAGATAGACATTTATGAACCCTTTGCCAGTTCTGGTTTAAGTTCACTTGCAGCAGTTAGCCTATCGGCAGAGTTGGAAGACTGGCTGGATATAAAGCTGTCCCCCACTATTGTTTACGACTATCCCAATATTGCTGAACTTGCTGTTTATCTAACAAATAATCAAACTGAAAATATTTCAACCCCGATTTTAACTGGGCAAACAGCCGTTCGACCCTACGGAATATCTAATACCCAATCTGAAATAGCTATTATAGGTATTGGCTGTCGTTTTCCTGGGGCGAATAATCCCGCTCAATTCTGGCAAATGTTGCGAGATGGCAAAGACGCGATCGCCAAAAGCAATCGCTGGTCAGATTCAAGCTGGGGTGGCTTTATTGAGAATGTAGACCAGTTTGACCCGCAGTTTTTTGGCATTACTCCCCGTGAGGCACAAAGTATCGATCCACAACAAAGACTCTTACTAGAGGTTAGCTGGTCAGCTTTAGAAGATGCAGGAGTCGCCAATAAGAATTTAGCAGGTAGCAATACGGGCGTATTTATCGGCATTAGCAGCAGTGATTATTCTCAGTTACGCTTTCATTACGACTTAGATGTTGATGCCTATGTAGGCACAGGAAATGCCCATAGCATTGCTGCAAACCGTCTTTCCTATCTGTTTGACCTAAAAGGGCCTTCGATGGCGGTAGATACGGCTTGTTCTTCGTCTCTAGTAGCGCTCCATCTTGCTAGTCAAAGCTTAAAAACAGGAGAATGCAATCTGGCGATCGCAGGCGGAGTTAACTTGATGCTATCTCCTGAACTGACTCAAACCTTTACGGTCGCTGGCATGATGGCAGAAGATGGACGCTGTAAAACCTTTGATGCGGACGCGGATGGCTATGTGCGTGGTGAAGGCTGTGGCGTAGTTATTCTTAAGCGGTTAGCAGATGCTCAACGAGATGGCGATCGCATTTTAGCAGTTATCAAGGGTTCGGCTATTAACCAGGATGGACGTAGCAATGGTTTGACCGCCCCTAACGGACTATCTCAACAGGCGGTAATTCGTCAGGCTTTGGCTAATGCTAATGTTTCCCCTGCCGAGATTAGCTATGTGGAGTCTCACGGTACAGGGACATCTTTGGGCGATCCGATTGAGGTTAATTCTCTCAAGGCTGTCTTAGGTCAAGAAAAGGATCGATCTTGTTATCTTGGTTCACTCAAAACCAATATTGGACATTTAGAATCAGCAGCAGGAATTGCTAGCTTGATTAAGACAGTACTTTGTCTGCAACATCATGCTATTCCCCCTAATCTCCACTTTAAGCAGCTAAATCCTTTAATAGATTTAGCTGATACAGGCATGACTATTCCTCAGCAGTTACAGCCGTGGATAACTTCGGGCGACACAAAATATGCTGGAGTAAGCTCTTTTGGCTTTGGTGGCACAAATGCCCATCTAATTGTAGGAGATGTACTTGATGTCAGTAAAAAAGATAATGACTTAGAGGACGTGGGGAATAGAGAGAAAGAAATATTATCTGAACGTACTTTACATCTATTAACCCTTTCAGCAAAAAGCAAATCTGCTTTAAACGATCTAGTTTTAAGTTATAAAGATTATCTAGTAGAAAACCCTGATATAGCTTTGGCTGATATTTGCCATACTGCTAATAATGGACGTAGCCATTTTAATCATCGTTTGGCGATCGCTGTCAAATCTAAAACTCAGCTTCAGGATAAATTAGCTAACTTTACCGCAGGACAATTTAAAGGTATTGCTTACGGTGAAACCAGCAATAGCAATCAAAATCAGGTAGCTTTTCTATTTACAGGACAAGGTTCGCAATATGTGAACATGGGTTATCAGCTATATCAGACCCAACCAGTATTCAAAAAAGCCCTCAATCGATGTGCCGAAATTCTTGATTCCTATCTAGAAAAACCTCTACTTGAAGTCTTATATCCCGAACATCCCTCATCCTTACTTAACGAAACTGTTTATACTCAGCCAGCAATTTTTGCCATAGAATACGCCTTGACGCAGATGTGGATGGACTGGAGAATTAAACCATCAGCCTTACTTGGACATAGCGTGGGTGAATACGTTGCTGCTACGGTTGCTGGAGTATTTAGTTTGGCTGATGGACTCAAGCTGTTGGCTACGCGGGGTAAATTAATGCAAAGCTTATCCCAAGTCGGGGAGATGTATGCAGTTTTTGCTGATGAGACTACGGTTAAATCAGTAATCAAATCCTTTCGAGAGCAAGTTGCGATCGCAGCTATTAATAGCCATCAAAGCGTTGTTATTTCTGGTGAAGAAACCGCAATACGCTCAATAATTAGTAAATTTAATACCCAAGGGATCAAGAGCAAGCAATTAAAAGTTTCTCATGCTTTTCATTCGCCCTTAATGAATCCTATCTTAGAAAATTTTGCTAAGGTTGCTGAGTCGATTGAATATCATCTGCCTCACACTAAATTAATTTCTAATATTACAGGCAAAGCAGCAACAGCGGAAATTTCTACGGCGCAATACTGGATAGATCATATACTCGCACCAGTAAGGTTTGCTGAGGGAATGGAAATATTGCAGCAAGAATGTAATATCTTTTTAGAAATTGGCTCAAAACCTATCTTATTGGGAATGGGGCGTTCAGTATCAACTCAGGGTCAAACTGAAACTTTTTGGTTGCCTAGTTTACGTCCACGCAAAGAAGATTGGCAGCAAATACTACAAAGTTTAGGTTCTTTATATGTCAAAGGAATAGAGATAGACTGGCACAGTTTTGAGCGGGGAAATAGCAGACAAAAAGTTAGCTTACCTACTTATCCTTTCCAAAGACAGAGCTATTGGTTAACGAAAAAAGCAACATCTGCTAATAGTAAAGTCGAGGTATTTTTACCATCTAGAGATAAGTCTAAGTCTAAGCAGCCTGATTTTTATCAGATAGATTGGCAAGTTTATGAAAATAGTTTAAATACCAAAGTTATTGCTCAAGAAAGCAATCAACCTTGGTTAATTTTTGCAGATACAAATGGTTTAGGTGCAAAAACAGCAGCACAGTTAAAACAAAATAGTATTTTAATTAGCGATCGCCATCTCGATTCTGATAATCTTACTCAGCTATTTACACAGTATCAAGAACTAGCAGGAATTATTTATTTGACAGGCTTAGATAATCCTGAGTTGTCAACTATTAAGGAAATTAATAATTATCAACAGCAGCACTGTACTAATATTTTAAATTTACTTCAGGCTTTGAGTCAAAACTCGATTATTGCACCTATTTGGTTAGCTACTAGAGGAAATCAAAATATTGCTAATAATATCCAAAGTAACGCCTTGGCATCAAGCTGTCTTTGGGGATTGGCTAATGCGATCGCTATAGAACATCCTGAATATTGGGGTGGAATTGTTGACTTGGCTATCGAACCTGAAGCTCATGAAGTTGATAGTTTGCTTGCGGTTATTACTAATAAGAATAAAGAAGATCGTTTGGCTTTACGACAAGAAAATATTTATGTACCCCGTCTAAGTAAAACAGCAAATATTAAACCGACGCAAACTTTAGAAATTAAAGATGACGCTGCTTATTTAATTACAGGCGGTTTGGGTTCATTAGGATTACAGGTTGCTCAGTGGCTAGTAGATAAAGGAGCGAAAAATCTATTACTAATCGGTAGAAGCAAACCATCAGAATTTGCTCAACAGGAAATAAGTGAATTAGAGAAACAGGGGGTTAAGGTTAATGTTGTCCAGGTTGATATTACAGACTATAAGGCACTAAAAGACATTTTTTCTCAGTCGTCAATAAAGGGTGTAATTCACGCTGCGGGAATATTAGATGATGGCTTGTTACAAGGACAAACTTGGGCAAGATTTGATAGGGTAATTGCGCCCAAAGTTACTGGTGCTTGGAATCTACATCGCTGTACCAAAGATATTGAGCTAGATTTCTTGGTTTTATTCTCTTCTGTTGCTTCTTTGATTGGTTCACCAGGACAAGGTAATTATACTGTGGCAAACGCAGGCTTAGATGCGATCGCTCGTTATCGTCAAAGTCAGAATTTACCAGCTTTGAGCATCAATTGGGGTGCTTGGGGAGAAAGCGGAATGGCGGTTAAGCAAGGAGTTGAGATTAAAGGCTTGGATTTGATTAATCCTCAGGCGGGATTAGCAGCTTTAGAAGAGTTATTAACTACTGAGTTAACTCAGGTGGGTGTTATCAGCGCAGATTGGCAGCAGTTAAGTCAAAAGTTCGCTCATTTAAATGAGTCCAATTATTTTTCGCAATTAGTTAGTCAGTCCAAGGATAATAATCAGCCAGCAGATAACCTGATTTTCCCAGAATTGTTGGCAACCAAAGCCGATCTACGACCAGAATATTTAACTCAATATTTGCAAAAGGCTCTCGCCGAAATACTTCAGATTGAGGCAGATGATCTTTCTGTTAACTCAAGTCTGCTGGATATTGGCATGGATTCATTGATGGTGATGGAAGCTATCAACCAGTTAAAAACCGACTTACGGTTGATTCTCTATCCTAGAGAATTTTATGAACGCCCCCAAATTGTCGATCTAGCTGAATATTTAGCTGGGGAATTTACTAAAACCCATGAGGAAGAAGTTAAGCCAACTAGTGAAGTTCGTTCGCAACCAAAATTAAATCTCTTAAAAGCTAAATTACCCCCTGCGGCCTTTATCCTCTCTAGTCCTCGTTCTGGTTCAACTTTGTTAAGAGTCATGTTAGCAGGACATTCTGGATTATTTTCTCCTCCAGAACTGCATTTACTTCCTTTTGAAAACATGGCAGAGAGAGAAGCGCAATTGGGAGTTTCTCAACTAGGGGAAGGACTAAAACGCGCCTTTATGGCACTTAAAGGTATTAGTGCAGCCGAAAGCCAAGCATTAGTCGCAGAATTAACCCAAGAAAATCTTTCTGTAGCAGAGGCTTATCAGATGCTTCAGCAGCTAGCAGGCGATCGCCTTTTGATTGATAAATCTCCTACCTACGCCAGCAACCGAGAGACTTTAGCCAAAGCAGAAACTATCTTTAACAATGCCAAGTATATCCATTTAGTCCGTCATCCCTACGCAGTTATAGAATCCTTTGCACGAATGCGGATGGATAAGCTGGTGGGAGCGGTCGATGGGGATGCCTATCAGCTTGCGGAATTAATTTGGCGCGACAGTAATCAAAATATCCTCGACTTTGCCCAAGATATTGACCCTGAACGATACCATTTAGTCTATTACGAAGACTTGGTAAGCAAGCCTCAAGCAGTGATGACCCAGATTTGTAATTTCTTAGAAGTTCCCTATCATGAGGCTGTATTAACTCCTTACCAAGGCGATCGCCTGACCGATGGAGTTAACGATACCGCAATGTCTTTGGGCGATCCTAATTTTCTCAATCACCAAAAGATTGATGCCGAACTAGCCGAAACTTGGCGAGAAATAAAATTGCCTTCTATGTTAGGTACATACTCAGGGCAACTTGCCAAGCAACTCAAATACGAACTGCCTCAAGAAGCGAATGCTGACGTAGTAGATTTATTGATGGAGGAAACTCTGATCACTATTAGAGGCTTAAAAATATGTCTCTGTACCTGGGGGCCAGAAGAAGGACCTTTGGTTCTTTGCCTACACGGTATTTTAGAACAGGGTGCAGCTTGGTCAGAAGTAGCAATTCGCTTGGCGCAAAAAGGCTATCGGGTAATTGCCCCAGATTTACGAGGACATGGCAGAAGCGATCGCGTTGGCAAGGGCGGATCTTATAATCTGATTGACTTTTTGGGAGATATTGACGCTGTTGTCGAAAATTTAGCAGGTAGAGCCTTTATTTTGGTGGGGCATTCTCTAGGTTCGGTCTTAGGAGCTATATTTGCCACTATTAGACCCCAAAGGATCAAAAATATTGTGCTAGTTGAAACAATATTACCTACAGCCAACGAAGATGATGATCCTACAGCTAGCTTAACTAATCAGCTAGACTCTATGGCTGCACCTCCAGAACATCCAGTGTTTCCTAATGTTGAAGCAGCAGCCAAACGTTTGAGAAAAGCCACTCCAGCTATTACTCATTCTTTGGCAATGATCTTAGCCGAAAGAATTACCGAACCTTGTGAAGGCGGGGTAAGATGGCGTTGGGAACCCTTATTGCGGACTAGGGCTGGTATTAGCTTAAATGGGATCGGGCGATCGCGCTATCTAAAGCTGTTGAAAAAAATCAAAGTACCGATTACGCTGGTTTACGGTGACAAAAGTAGCTTTAACCGCATAGAAGACTTAAACCAACAGCACGAAGCTATGCCCAATGCTACCAAAGTTGTAGTTTCTGGTGGTCACAATCTCCCTCTAGAAGCCCCCTCAGCTTTGGCAAAAATTATCAGCAGTGCCGTAGCTTTAACAAATAAGCTAATTCCCTGAAGTTTTATAGTCATTTTAAAACTTGTAAATGTTTCGGTAATCACTACAAGACTAACCAATTCAAAAATTTAGATAATATAGCTTAGCACTCGTCCTCGATGAGTGCTAAATTGGCAAGTGGAATATGTAGCGGAATTAACGAATAAAATCCTATGGCGAAGATCGTTTCGTTTAATGAAGAGTCTAGACGAGCATTAGAGAGAGGGGTTAATGCCCTGGCTAACGCCGTTAAAATTACTCTTGGCCCCAAAGGTCGTAACGTTTTATTAGAAAAACAGTTTGGCGCGCCTCAAATTGTCAATGATGGAATTACCGTCGCCAAAGAAATTGATTTAGAAGATCCTTTAGAAAATACTGGTGCAAGATTAATTCAAGAAGTTGCCTCTAAAACCAAAGACAATGCTGGTGATGGAACAACTACTGCTACTGTAATTGCCCAGGCATTAATCAAAGAAGGTTTGAAAAATGTTGCAGCAGGAGCTAATCCTGTTGCCCTGAGAAAAGGTCTTGATAAAGCTACAGCTTTTTTGATTAAAGAAATAGAGGCTGTGGCCAAACCAGTAGCGGGTGATGCGATCGCTCAAGTGGCGACAATCTCTTCTGGCAACGATGAAGAAGTTGGTAGAATGATCGCCGAAGCTATGAACAAGGTGACAAAAGATGGAGTAATTACCGTTGAAGAATCTAACTCCCTAGCTACAGAATTAGATGTAGTTGAAGGGATGCAGATTGATCGCGGTTATATCTCTCCTTACTTTGTTACCGACCAGGAAAGACAGGTTGTGGAATTTGACGGCGCAGCCATCTTGATTACGGACAAAAAAATTAGCGCGATCGCCGATCTTGTTCCTATATTAGAGAAAGTTGCTCGCGACAGCAAGCCTTTACTAATTATTGCCGAAGACCTAGAAGGAGAAGCCCTGGCTACTTTGGTAGTCAATAAAGCTAGAGGCGTACTAAATGTGGCAGCGATTAAAGCTCCAGGTTTTGGCGATCGCCGTAAGCAAATGTTAGAGGATATTGCCGTACTAACTGGTGGTCAGGTAATTTCAGAAGAGGTTGGCTTAAGTCTAGATAGTGTTGACCTAGACATGATGGGTACAGCAGAAAAAATTACAATCACCAAGGAAGATACAACTATTGTTTCTGGCTCTGGCAATAGCGAAGATATCAAAAAAAGAGTAGAACAATTACGCAAGCAGTTAGCCGAAACTGATTCAGATTATGATTCTGAAAAACTACAGGAGCGCATCGCTAAATTAGCGGGTGGAGTTGCTGTGATCAAAGTCGGAGCTGCTACCGAAACCGAACTCAAAGACCGCAAGCTACGCATTGAAGATGCACTCAACGCTACTAAAGCTGCGGTAGATGAAGGTATTGTTCCTGGTGGTGGCACAACTCTAATTCATCTGGCTAAAAAACTAATTGGTTTTAAAGATCAATTACAGGACACTGAAGAGAAGGTAGCAGCCGATATTTTTGCTAAAGCTTTAGAAGCTCCTTTATCTCAGCTAGCCAGTAACGCAGGGGTTGAAGGTTCTGTAATTGTCGAAAAAGTTAGAGAGACTGACTTAAATATTGGTTACAATGCCTTGACTAACGAATTTGGCGACATGATTGCAGCAGGTATTATCGATCCTGCCAAGGTAGTTCGCTCGGCAGTACAAAATGCTGCCTCTATTGCGGGAATGGTTTTAACTACCGAAGCTTTGGTAGTAGAAAAACCCGAACCTGAAGCTGCTGCACCTGGTGGAATGCCTGGTGGCATGGGTGGCATGGGTGGCATGGGTGGCATGGGTGGCATGGGTGGCATGGGCATGATGTAGCCCTTGCTTGCTAGATATCATTTTCTAGCTCATGATGCACTTAGTAAAATAATTTACAACTCAGAGGCAAATCTTTGATTAGATTGCCTCTTTTTTGTTCAGATTAGACAATGGAGTAGAAACTTCACCGCCCCAAACACCCCAATACCCCACTTATAGTCATTTTAAATAGCAACCAGATTGTCTTTGAAGAAAGTAGCAAGTAGCAAATAGCAAGTAGCAAATAATATTCAACCTGACAATCAATACAAAACTACCATAAGGAAATTAATTGGAATGAATATACTCCTCAAAACGATTTTGGGCGATCGCCTTATACTAAGATCTTAAGTTTGTACTTGCTTGATTTCTGACTCAATTTCTTGTAAATCTGTAAGTAAACTATCCAAGTAATTTGTTTGAGTTGGATAGGCAAACTCAATTTTGCGTTTGGCAAATTCAGATTTAATGCCTAAATTAATTTGCTGTTGAGCATCCATATAGATGCTGTAATCATTACTATCAATAAAGTAGACTACTTCAAAATCTAAGCTATATTCTCCATAGCCCGAAAAGTGGGTGCGATCGAAAACTGTATGTTGAGTTCGATTAACAATTTGCTCTAATACAGCAGGAATTTGCTTTAATTGCTCTGTACTGGTTTCGTAGACTACGCCCAACTTAAATACTATTCGACGTTGACGCATCCGCTTAAAATTGCGAATTCGAGAACCAGTTAAATCTGTATTAGCAATAACTATTTCTTCGCCACTAATGCTTTTTAGCCTTGTAGTTTTGATACCCACATAATCGACTGTACCCAAATAATCGCCCACAATAATAAAATCTCCTAACTCAAAAGGGCGATCTAAAAGAATTGAAAAGTAGCTAAATAGATCCTGTAATACGCCTTGAGAAGCAAGAGCGATCGCTACACCGCCAATTCCTAAACTAGCTACTACCGCCGAGATATCAAAGCCTAAATTATCTAATAAAAATATAATTCCAATCAACCAAACAACAACTTTAATTGCGGGAACTAAAGCATTAATACTACTTTCTATATTGGCATTGTCATGGTGATAGGTAATCCAATATAATTTGACAGCATATTCGGCGATCGCCGTTAGTAATTTAATAGCCAATATTGTTGAGGCGAGAATTACTAAGACTTCAACCACGCGACTTAAAATCGGGTGTAAAGTTAAATTGCTAATGGCTAAATAAATACCACCAATATAAGTAATCGGAATGAAATTTTTTTCTAAAATTCTGATGATGGCATCGTCATAAATATTTTCAGTTTTAGCTGCCCATTTTCTCAAGCTTTTAAATGCCCAAAGCTTGAATACTCTAATGACAATAATACTGGATAAGAAGATTGCTAGAGCTAGTAAATAGTCTCCCAGCTTGTTGTTTAATAATTCCCAGGAGAGAAAATCTAAGTTCATAAAATAATTCAGTTAAATTCAAATATGTACCTGCATTTATTCTCATTAGAGAAATTAATACAGGCTCTATCATTACATCTATCTAATTATTTTGCCTACAGAAATATATATCTTTAGCCAGATAACTTTTGGCAATAATCTTTAGCAAAAATTGGCATAGTTTTAAAACCTCGCTTGGCTTTGTAAAGCTTTATTGGCAAGACAAAAAAGACAATCTAAAGAAAGACAACAGTTTATTAGGCGACAACTATATTCAATTACAATAACCTTGTATTAATAAATTTATCTTATGCGTTTGGGAACTTTAGTCGGCTTTTTAGCTATTTTAATTGCTCTTTATATTTTGTGGCGAATTAAACAGGTTTTGCTACTAGCTTTTGCTGCGGTGATATTTGCTACGGCAATTAATCAACTTGTCAAACTATTACAAGCAAAATTTAAGTTAAACCGCAAAACTGCGATCGCGATTTCCGTAGGTGGAGTTTTAATCTTTATTATTGGCTTTATAGCTTTAGTTATACCGCCTTTTATCGAACAATTTAAAGAGCTAGTTACTTTAGTTCCTGATGGTTTGGAAAAGCTTAATGGTTGGAATGAATGGCTGCGTGATTTACTACCAGGTAGGTTCATTGAAGATTTTCAGGGTATAGAAGCTTTAACTCAAAATCTTAGATCCTGGATAAATGGCTTAATTAGTAATTTCTTCGATCTATTTTCTGGCACATTAACAGTAGTTCTTAATTCATTACTAGTAATAGTAGTAACGATTATGTTCCTGTCCGATCCTACTCCTTATAAGCAGATTTTCTTATTGATGTTTCCTGCTTTTTATCGTCGCCGAATTCAAACTATTTTAAAAAAGTGTGAAAAAAATTTGGGAGGTTGGTCAATCGGCATCTTGTTTAACATGGCGGTTATTGCTATTCTAAGTGGCATTGGACTATGGGCATTAGGAGTTAGGCTACCTTTGGCAAACTGTCTATTAGCAGGAATGTTAACCTTTATACCTAACTTAGGACCTGTTTTAAGTGTTGTTCCTCCAACAGCAATGGCTTTATTAGATGCGCCCTGGAAAGCATTAGCCGTAGTTATTCTTTATATTGTTATTCAGCAAGTTGAAAGCAATATTCTTACTCCTATTGTGATGAAGAAACAGGTATCTTTATTGCCTGCAATTACTTTACTTTCTCAAGTAGCTTTTGCTGTATTTTTTGGTATTTTAGGCTTGTTTTTGGCTTTGCCGATTACTGTGGTGGCTCAAGTTTGGCTCAAAGAAATAATGGTTAAGGATATCTTAGATCGCTGGCAGCCAGAATCAGATAGAAATAGCTTTATTCCTCACAAATTAAAAGCAAAAAATAGATTATCAAAAAAGTAACGCAAGCGTATGAGTTATACTCATTCCATCCTCAGCAATCGCTCTTTATACGGTTATACTACTGCGGTACTGGATGTTTATATGAAATCCAAGAAAGAATAATACAAATAAACGTTCCTCCAGTCCCCTAGTCCCCTAGTCCCCTAGTCCCCTAGTCCCCTAGTCCCCTAGCTGCGATCGCCTCTTTTGACATTACTTTTTTAGCTGCGGTAGCGATCGCCCAATCTTCTTGAGTATGAATTACTAGTATTTGTACCTGAGAATTTTCAGTAGCGATATTAGTATCGACAGGATCGGCATTGTTTTTAGTCAAATCTAGCTGCAAGCCCAAATAAGATAACCTCTCACAGGTTTTTGAGCGCAGCAAACTCTGATTTTCTCCTGCCCCCGCTGTAAATACCAAGGCATTTAAGCCGTTAAGACTGGCAACCATTGCACCTATAGCTTTTTTAAGGCGATGAAGATAAATGTCGTAAGCCAACCGTGCTTGAATATTACCGTTACTCATTGCTTTGGCGATCGCTCTTAAGTCGTTGGATACGCCACTTACTCCCTTTAAACCAGACTCTTTATTAAGTACTTGGTTAATTTCCTCTACATCCATTCCATATTCCTGCATCATATAGATAATAATTTGCGGATCGATTGAACCGCAGCGCGTACCCATCATTAATCCTTCCAAGGGAGAAAATCCCATCGTGGTATCAATACAAACCCCATCTTTAATAGCAGCCAAAGAACAGCCATTGCCTAAGTGACAGGTAACTATTTTGAGAGAATCTAAGGGCTGTTGTAAGATTCGGGCTGTACGCTGGGCGCAATACTGATGGGATATACCGTGAAAGCCGTAGCGTTGAATGCCCTGTTCATAATATTTATAGGGTATCGGGTAAACTTTAGCAGGTTCGGGAATTGTAGTATGAAAAGCCGTATCAAAAACTGCTACCTGGAGTATTTCGGGTAATATTTTCTCAATGGTATTAATTCCTTCAAGATTAGCAGGATTATGGCTGGGGGCAAGCGGAATTAGATCGGCGATCGCATTTTTGACATCATTATCTATAATTACAGGCTGGCTATATTTTGCCCCACCGTGAACTACTCGATGACCAACCACATCGATCTTATCAAGACTGTCTATAACCTTGGTTTCTCCTTCAATTAAAGTATTCAAAAGGACTTTTAAAGCCGTATCTCGCTCTTGTAGCTTAATTTCTTGTTTGACGTTGTTACTTTCAACGGTAAGAATGCCCCCTTGTTCTGATCCTGTCCAGTCAATATCAGCCTCCCATAAGGGTTGCAAAGGATCTTCTGGAATAGATTCAGCAAAATCGTAAAGACAACTTTTCTGGCTGCTAGAACCCGCATTGAAAACTAAAACAAGCATGATTAGATGATTACTAATAAATACCAATGGTGAGCATCAGGGCATCAGCAAGATGTTTTGCAAGATTGTAATTTGCCTTATTGCCCACCCTACTACTGATTGATAAATGTTCAATGATTTAAATGAGAGCGATCGCCTAACTTCTTAAGCAATGGACCGTGGGCGGTAAGCTCAACCACGCTAACTGCCGCTACAGGCATATCGAGGCGATCGCGGTAATGTCCGACATCAATTCCTAATAAAGAACATAACATAATCCGAATTGTGGCTTTGTGTGAGACGATCAATATATTTCCACTCTGGTAAGTTTGCTCTATTTCTTTAATTACTTCTGAACTACGGCGAGCAATATCGATTGCTCTTTCTCCTCCTGGAGGCGCATTCCAACCAGGTTCTGACTGCCAGCGTAGATAATCATCATGAAATTGGCGATTAACATCTGCCTGGGATTTACCTTCCCATTTGCCAAAGTCTATTTCTTTCAAGTCCTTTCTCAGCAGCATTTCTATTCCTAGCAAATCGCATAAAGGTTTGGCAGTAGCAATAGTGCGACGCATTGGGCTACAATAGACAGCCTTCCAAGCTACAGATTGATATGCTACGGCAAAGTCTTTTGCCATAACTATTCCTTCTGTGGTCAGCTCAACATCAGAAGATCCGCAAAATTCGTCTGTCTTGCTAGCAACAGTTTCACCATGTCGAAGGAAATAAATGTTAAGTGTCATTATTTGCAGTAGTGATTGCGATTGTTTAATTTTGAATTTATTAGTCCAAAGTTAATAGAACTTTAGCAAATACACTAACTCAGACATACTGCTGTGGTTGAAATGAGATATTTTTTCTCTTAAAAGCGATCGCTCGTTCCAAACTTTCAAACATCTACCTTAAAATACAACTAAGCATTGAAGTATTCTCTAACCAAATCTAATTATGGTTACAACACCGTCAAAACTTATTACCCTAGAAGAGTTTTTGGCATTGCCAGAAACTAAGCCAGCCAGCGAATATATAGACGGGAAAATATTTCAGAAACCTATGCCGAAAGGAAAACACAGCACAATTCAAACAGAACTATCAACTGCTATAAATGCTGCTTTAAAACCGTCAAAAACTGCTCGTGCCTTCTCTGAATTAAGATGTACTTTTGGTGGGCGTTCGACTGTACCAGATGTAGCTGTGTTTACCTGGGATAGAATACCTCGCGATGATGATGGAAGTATCGCTAACGCTTTCAAAATTGCACCTGATTGGACAATTGAGATTTTATCACCCGAACAAAATCATACCAGAGTGACCAAAAATATTCTGCACTGTTTGGATAATGGGACACAGTTAGGATGGCTCATCGATCCTAGCGAACAGTCTATCTTTGCTTACTATCCCACAAAACAACTAGCATTTTTTGAGGATGCCAAGGATGTTTTACCTGTTCCCGATTTTGCTAAATCGTTTCAATTAACTTTAGGGGAATTATTCGGGTGGTTGTTGGAGTAATCGATATGTCGAACGGTTGATATGTTGATTAATCTTTTTTAGCTTGTTCAATTTTTTGCCAACCTGATTGATGAATTAATCCAGCCTGTTGCAATTTACCTACATATTCTTTGTTGACTTTTGACCAATTGCTACCTTGTTTTCTAAGGGAGATATTTTGAGAATATTCAGCTAATTTAATTGGTACTGCTCTAGTATTCCAGATGTCTTGGCAATATTCGCGGATAGAGCGATCTCTTGAAAACTTACCCATCCGCGCTACATTAAGAATAGACATTTGCGTCCAATTCTTTTGGTCTTTGAACGCCAGATCTACTCGCTCTTGGCATTCGATATAGGATTGATAGTCAGCTAGCAACAAAAAGGGATCTTGATGTAGCAGTTTATTTACTAGAGGTTGAAATAGTTCTTTATTATTTCTAGAGAAATCTCCCGCAGCTAGAGAATCTATTACCGCTTTTAATTCGCTATTATTTTCATAATATTGGTAGGGTTGGTAGCCCTGGGCTTTTAGTTCGTCTACTTCATCGCTTCTTAAGCCAAACAAAAAGAAATTCTCCTCTCCTACTTCCTGGCGAATCTCTACATTTGCCCCGTCAAGAGTACCGATAATTAGTCCACCGTTGAGGGCAAACTTCATGTTACCCGTACCCGATGCTTCTTTCCCCGCCATTGAAATCTGTTCGGACAAGTCGGGGGATGGCAACGATTCGTGAATTTTACTCCCATATCCCCCTACATCACTGACCACGAGTATCTTTCAGCAATTCGTCCTGGTTTGGATGACTTGTTTTCGCCCCACTAATAATATCAGACAAAAATCTTTATAATTTTTGGTTGAGTACAGTAATCTCATCTAAAAGATAATATTTTGGACTTTGATTGACTAAACCACAATAATGAACAAAATCTGCAAAATGAAAAATTAGAAATCTGAGATGCGATCATGGTTTTAGAGTCCGCTCATTTTTATACTAATTAATATAGTACAAAGTTCAACTATACGGACGTTTTATTGAACAATATATGAGATCTCTTGTAAGTGTCCAAAAACGACTTTTCGGACACTTGAAATCGAGCTGTTTTTGGTGTCTGAAAATTTATAACCTTTGATATATCTATAAACCGCGCCGATTTTGGCAGTAATCTAAATCAGAAATAGCTTGGGCATAATGACTTGCTAGCCACTTATCAAAAACCTGCCGAGAATTGCGATCGCGAATAAAACCATTTATGGTATTGCGCCATTGAGGATCGTTCGGAGGCAAAATCATGCCATAGTACTCACAAGTTAAAGGATCTTTAGGTATGGTTTGATAGTTTTCTGAGTTAAGATTCTGACGATCTAATTCCCCTGTCAATAGCACTTCATCGCTTACGAAAGCATCCAATTGACCATTGTAAATTTCTCGTATTCCTTCACTTCGACCTTGCGTACCGTCAAAGCTAGTTATTTCAGCATCGGGATAGTTTTCTTCTAAGAATTGTTTGGTAGTAGTTTTGTCTAAAACCCCTAATTTCAATCCTACTAAATTACTATCGAGGTCGAATTTATCGATACTACTGCTGTTAACCAAAAGACGAGTGCCACTGGCGAAAATAGGATCGGAAAAGCTAACTTCTTGGCGATCGCTGTCTATCGAGTTTGAACCACATTCAAAATGAACTATTTCTTGTTCGACTAATTCAAATCTATTTGATAAAGATGAAGGTATTATGATCGCTTTAATGGGGGAATTTGTATCTAATTGTTCTGTCAACTGCTTGCCCAAAGCATCAGCGTAGTCGGCACAATAACCAGCCCAGTTATTATCTTGGTAATAGCTAAACGGTGCTGCATCAGTTCTCATTGCCACCTTTAATACTCCTGTCTGTTCAATTTCAGCCAGGACGTTACGTTCTCGTGTAGTGCTAGTAACGATAGTTTCAGGAATGGGTGCTATGGGAGGTTTATCGCCATAGGCTAGTTCTAACTGTTCTGGAGTCAAGGAGTTAACTAAATGTAGTGGTAGTTCTGGTTTACTGATTTCACGGGCATAGGCTGCCTTCAAGTAAGATCGATCTTGAGAGCGGTTGCGAATATGAGCTTGCAAAAAGCCTAAACTAAGTGCCTTAAAATAGCTTTTATCTAGATCCGAAGAACTTTGGAACATATCGCCAACCCCAGCCAAGTTATTTTCACTGGTGCTAGAAACATGATTGCCACCAACTAACGTAGCCAAATATTTATGCTTGGTATTTAGCCATAAAAAAGGATGCACCTGTTCGTCTACAAAGGGTGCAATAAAGTCTTGAGTTCCTCCAGCCATTAAAGTCGGAATTTCTATTTCTCCCATACCTTCTTGACCCAAAAGCAGGCTACCAACAGGATTTAATGCTACTACTCCTTTAATCCGAGAATCGCGCAAATTATAGTTTCCTGGGGGTAGATTCTTAGCCCGACACTGTAAGAAAATTGAAACATTAAAAATAAAGCGATCGCCCTGACATACAGCCTGAATTCTGTTCCAGTTCAAGGAAGCACCCCCAAGCAATAAGGCGGTAGTTCCTCCAAGAGAATGACCCAATACTCCTACCTGTGACCAGTTAATTAGCCCTTGCCAATTAGGATCTTGTTCTAGCTTATCTAAAAGAGGCAGTGTTGCGAAAAGAAAAAACAAAAGAATAAAAATAAAGGTAAACTTTAAATTAATTTGATTTTCTCTCAAATTTACACAGTTATCCCAAATAGAGAATGAATAAACCTAATCTGACCTAAAAATTCATCTCGTCTTACATTTTTGATTTGTCCTTTACGAATCATGTTCATCGATTCATATCCTGCGATGGTACGACCAGCAGTCCAAAAATTCCTAAAGTTTTGACTGGTTATAACCCGCAGTTTCGTATATCTATGATCTTGTTCAATTAAATTATTCAGGTATTTAACTGCTCGATGTTCAACCGATTCAGGTAATAAGTCAGATTCTTTTAGCTCTTCGATTGCTTTGGGATAAGCTTTCGCCTTGTCTGTATTAATCACTCTTACTACAGTAGAAAATGTCGCCATTTGAAGGGGGATTTTGAATTCATTAATGTTGAGTTTTAGACAGTAAATATATACTACTATGTTGCTTCTTCAATTTCTGGCAACATTACCAAAAATCCTAGCTTGATTGCTCCTTTTCTAGTGTGTTGACTGGCTAAATTTAACTCTTCAAGAGTAGGAGTATAAATTTTAGTTAGCTCTTTTTCTCTAACCTGATTTTTAAGTCGCGGGTAGGCGGTTTCCGCTACAGTTGGCACGAGCGTTAATTTCCTCAAAAAACACAGCAATAGTCAGCATACTTGTTAATCGAGCCAAAAATTCTCACAGATCGCAGGATTTAACTGAGTGTAGCGAACAGTGTTAAACTGAGCCACCTTGTCGCCAAGGCGATCGCCCAAAGATAAACCTATTAAGTAGAACTTTATTGTTGCAAAACTACTAACTTTTGCGACGGTTTTGGGCTTGACGACGTTTCTACGTTTCAGACCCCTTTTAGTGCTGCAAATGTTAATGGCAAAATTTGATGATTTATGCACTATGTTTTGCGACGCGAAGCTAGTCCTTTAGGGCAATAAATTTCGGAATGGGGAGGCTCACTGCAACAGATGCGAAGAAATAAGACTTTTAGTAATAATTACCCGAAATGATAATAACGGGAATTCAATAATTTTAGCTATTGTAATTTTTAGATATGTTGACAGTGAGGTTATCTTCGTGCCATTATATGACTATTAGGTCACGTGACTGTTAGGTCACAATATAAATCAATAGCTTTTTGCTATGCCAAACCAAACATTTTTCAATCTCCCAGATAAAAAGCGACAGACAATTACCGACTTGGCGATCGCCGAGTTTGCTAATAACGATTATCAAAATGCTTCGATTACCAAGATTGTTAAACAAGCCAAAATAGCTAAAGGCAGTTTCTACCAGTATTTTGAAGACAAAAAAGAGCTTTATTTGTATTTGGTGGATTTAGCCAATAAAGAGAAATTAGCCTTTGTGCAGCAGGCAAAACTACCCGAACCTAAGATGGGTTTCTTTCCCTATCTGCGTTGGTTATTCGATGTAGGGACTAAATTTGACCTGACTCATCCCGCATTAAGCCAAATTATCAATCGTGCCGTATATGGCGATATACCTTTTCGCGAAGATGTTTTAGCTATGACTCAAGCATCATCTAACGAGTATATGAAGCAGTTGGTTCAAAACGGTATCGAACAGGGAGATGTAGCCAATGATATCAATCTAGATATGGCAGTTTTTGCCATCAATACTTTGGGAGAAGGATTGAGACACTATATTCCTGCCCAACTTGGTTTAGATACTAAACAGCTAGCTGAAAAGGGAGTCGATAAAGATATTGATATGAAAGCAATCAATCAAATCTATGATGACTTATTTCAGATTCTCGAACACGGATTAGGCAGCAAAATTAATCAGCCCAAATCTGCTGTAACCAAAACTGGTAAAAAACTTTCTTCTGCAAGCAAATAAAGAACTATCTCGTTTACTTCTAGCACCTAGTAACCCCGTGTTTTTTAATTACTTAATTCTTACTATCCATTCTTTTATCCCCTTTATTTATTCATGTCCTTATCTAATACATCATTCAACCCCGAACCATCCGAGGGGTTCACCAATTTAGAACCCTCAACGGATAACGCAAGCGATCGCGATTTAGCTGAAACTGAATCGACTATAGACCAACCCAATAAACAGCCCGAACCTAAGAAAACTAAAAACTTCTGGTGGCTAATTCCCATAATCGGCTTAGTTCTAGCTGTTGGAGGAGTTTCGGTAATGCGGATTCGGGATAAAAATAGCGAACAGGCGGTAGTAACAAAAACCGCCCCGCTAAATGTCCGTACTGTAGCAGCACTGCAAAGTCCGATTCGTAACTGGGTAGCTAGCGAGGGGACTGTAAGAGCAGTTCGTTTTAAGCACTTAGCCTTTGATGTGGATGGAGAAGTAACATATATAGCCGATCGCGATGGACGTAATTTAAGAGAAGGCGACCGCGTAACTAAAGGTGAACTCCTAGCACAAATTGACGATCGCGAACTCCAGGCAGATGTCAATAAGGCACAGGCTGGCATTACCGAAGCGCGAGAGCAAAAGGCAGCAACGGCAGCCGAAGTAGCACAGGCACAGTCTCAGGTAGCTCAAGCCCGCGCCCAGGTGGGACAAATGCAGGCACAATTGAATCAGGCTAAAGCTGCTCGTAATCTGGCACAGTCGGAGTTAAATCGTTATCAGCAAATCTTTAACCAGGGTGCATTATCTGCCAGTGACATTGACTCTCGCCGTAACGATCTTTTAAATGCGGAAGCTCAAGTGCAGTCGGTAGAAGCTCAGATAATTTCAGCAGAAGCCCAGGTAGGTACTGCTAATGCTCAGGTACAGGCTGCACAAGATCGACTAAGAGCATCGGATTCCAAAATTGCTACAGCACAGGCACAGCTAGCCCAAGCACAGATAGCTCTTGAAGGAACAAAGCTCTACGCTCCCTTTGACGGCATCGTCGCTTATAAAAATATCCGTGAAAATGAATACTATTCTACTCAGTCGGTTTCTTCTCAATTAAGTAATTACCAAGGATTGTTGGATAGAGTGCCAATTGTGGTGATTGACCCCAGCCAGTTTGAAGTTACTGCCGATCTTTCCTCCTCTGTTGGGGAACAGGTGCGCCCTGGTCAAACTACAGTTATTGCCCCTGATGATAATGTTCGAGCCGATTTAGATAACGAGGATTTAATTGATTCGGCGCAAACTAAGGGTAAAGTCTTTGCGGTTAACCCTGCTGTCAGTCCTGGAGGCAGAGCAATTCAAGTTACCTCCAGAATGACTATCGGCACGGGTAATCTACTGCATGGATCTAACGTTACTCTCTGGATTGCCGTGGCGCAAAAAGATAACGCGGTGGTAGTTCCTCTCAACGGGGTAGTGTTTCGCGATCGCAATCCTTATGTATTCGTGGCTAATCCTGAAACGGGCAAAGTCGAACAACGTCAGGTGAAGTTAGGCATCGAAGGACTAAACCAGCGAGAAATTATTGAAGGGGTATCACCAGGAGAACTATTAGTTACAGAAGGACAAAACCGTTTGGTTGATGGTGCGACAGTCAAAGTTATGCAGTCTCAGAATCAGTTTAACAATGGGGAGGTACAGTAATGAGTCAGATAGAACCCTCTCCTAACAACGAACGACATAATTCTAATTCCCCCGAACCTCAATCAAAAATTATCAAAGCCTCACCCTTTGCCCGATTTTTCTTTCTCCGCACCGTATTTGGAATTTTATTAACTCTTTTATTAGTAGTAGGTGGACTACTGGCTTATGGCTCGATGGTCAAAGAGTCCAATCCCGATATAAATATTGCTACAGCAAGCGTAACTACTACCTGGGGTGGTGCTGACCCCGAAACTATCGAACAGCAGGTAACAAACGAACTGGAAAAAGAAATTAAATCCGTCGAAGGAGTGAAAACTCTCAAAAGTGCTTCCTATAGCGGTTATTCACAGATTAGCGTTGAATTTAACTCCAATGCCGATGTTAATCGCTCGATTCAGCTTTTACGAGATGCGGTATCCAAAGCCGAATCGGAAATACCCAGAGAAGCAGAGCAGCCAGTAGTGCAGCAGGTTTCGGTAACTGATGCGCCGATTTTAACGGTGGCTTTATTTGGCGATTTAGATCTAGCGGTTCTCAACCAGTCAGCAGAGCGGTTACAGGATCGTTTAGAAGGCGTTGCTGGGGTAACAGAGGTAACATTGGGAGGGAGTCGCGATCGCGTGGTTCAAATCCAGCTAAACCCGAGTCGTTTGGCATCTCTAGGTATTTCACCCACTACCGTAGCTAATCGCCTTCGCACTGCTAACCGTGATGCTCCCCTTGATGAAATTGAAAGCAGCACCATTGGTACTCAGGTTAGGTTTTTTGGTCGATTCCGCAGTCTCAAGGAGCTAGAGCAGTTACCCATAACTCGTTTAGATGGGCGGGTAATTCGCTTAGGAGAAATTGCTCAAGTCCGTCAGGAACTAGAACAGGAAGACACCAGGGCATTTATTAGCTGGGAAGGAGAAGCCTATAAACCTGTAGTCAGTGTGGCAATCAAAAAAGTACCAGGACAGGATTCAATTAAAGTGATTGAAAAAGCGATCGCTGAGATTGAAGCAGCTAAAACCAATCCTGATGACTGGGCTTACGGTTTGGAATATCAGGTCATTGCCGATGATTCAGAGATTATTTGGGATCAGCTTGGCAGTCTGTTTGTCAATTCCCTACAGGCAATGGTAGCGGTGTTTGTAATTCTCTTTATTGCCTTATCTTGGCGTGAAGCCTTAATTGCTGGACTCTCGATACCCCTAACCTTTTTGGGAACGTTAGCAGTACTGTGGTTGCTCGGACAAACCTTAAATAACATGGTGCTAATTGGCATGGTGTTAGCACTGGGTATCTTAGTTGATGTCTTTATCCTGATGATGGAAGGGATGCACGAAGCAATCTTTGTATCTGGACTTTCCTTTAACCAAGCAGCACTTAAAACAGTCCGCACCTATGCAGCAGCAGCCTTTGCGGGACAATTGACCACCATCTTAGCCATGACTCCCTTGATGGCAATTGGCGGGACAATGGGTAAGTTTATCCGCGTCTTACCAATTACGGCGATCGTCTGTTTGATTTTAAGCTTTGTCATTGCCCTGTTGATTGATATTCCCCTATCTCGTTTCTTATTAGCAAAAGTTAAGGGTAATCATCAACCATCCAAGATCGATCGCCTGAGTGAAACGGCATCCCAACGTTTTGCGCGCTGGAGTTTAAACTATACAGTCCGTAACAAAGCTACGGCTCGTGCCTGGAGTTTGGGAGCTTTGGCTCTATTTGTTGTCGCGATATTAGCATTTACCCAAATTCCCACAACCTTTTTCCCCGAACAGGATGGACGTAAGCTGAGTATTAACGTAGAAATGCCCCCAACTACGACCTTAGTTAAATCCCAACAGATAGCCGATGAACTGGGCAGTATTTTACAAGAAAAAGACTTTTTTACCAGCGTTACCAAATATGTCGGGCAAAAGAGTAATCTGGTTGGTTCGGGAGAGCTACAGCCCAATCAAGGCAGTTATTTACTTGGCTTTTCCGTGGTATTTACTCCTGAAGAAGAACGCGATCGCTTATCCTACGAATATCTAGATGAAATTAGAAACGAATTAACCCCAGTTCTAGCTAACTATCCAGGGGCATCTTTGGTCTTAAATTCTGAAAGTTCTACAGGTAGTGGCGAACCAATTCAGATTGAGATTGCAGGTAGTGACATGAACGAGCTACGAAGCATATCTGACCAAGTACAACAGGCTTTGAGACAGATTCCAGGCACTAGCGACGTGCGCGATAATTTAGGCGACTTACAGCCCGATTTAAAACTATTACCCAAACGCGAAGCACTAGACTTCTATGGCATCACTGAAGAAGAACTAACAAATCAGGCACGCTACTATATGACTGCTACTGAAGTAGGCAGCTTTAACCTCGGTGGCAACCAGGAAGACTTAGATATCAAGCTTAGTACCGCATGGCGATCGCGTAATGGTGCTGTCGGCGGTCCTACTCAACGAGATGAGCTAAGACTAATCCGCTTCTTTAACAATGATGAAGAAATAATTCCTGCGGGTTCGTTAGTCAATACAGTTCAAGACCAAGCACCGCTTTCTATAACTCACCGTGGGGGCAAACGTACCGTTACCGTTTTGTCAAAGAATGTCAATCGTACCGTAGGAGAAATTCTCGCCGATTTAGAACCCCAGCTAAAACAGATGCAGCAAAACTGGTCTTCTGGCTATACCTATAGCTTTGGCGGGGAAACAGCAGAACAAGCTGAAACCTTTGGTTCGGCTGGTCAGGCACTGGGTTTGGCAATCTTCCTGGTATTTGCTGTCTTAGTCCTACAGCTTGGCTCATTCCGACAGCCGTTTATTATCCTGTTGGCAATTCCTCTAGCACTCATAGGTACGATGGGCGGTTTCTTCCTGGCTTGGATTCCCTTCTCCTTCTCCGCATTTATCGGCATCATCGCCCTAGTCGGTATTGTCGTTAATGATGCGATCGTTATGGTAGATACCATGAACGCCTATCAAAAAGAAGGAATGAAAGTTCGTGAGGCTGCTGCTTTTGGGGTGAGCGATCGCCTTAGACCCATTCTAACCACCAGTATTACTACTATCGTCGGGTTGATTCCTCTGGCACTAAGCGATCCTTCTTGGATGCCCTTGAGTAGTGCCATTATTTTTGGCTTGATTGCTGCTACCTTGACGGCATTAATCATCGTTCCCTGTCTCTATCTTCAGTTCACACCTAAGACTGAAATAAATGATGCGGAATTTGTTTAGTATCCAATTTAAGTAAGAAGCAATTGGTCTTTCTCAACATATTGCGAGATAACCTTTAAATCTCAAGCAGCGGTAGCAATGGTAGGTTTTGGTAAAGGTTCGCCATCGGCTTCATAAAAAACAATCAAAGATTCTAAAGCTTCCTTGCCATTAACTACCGCTTCCTCATAAGTATCCCCATGAGTGCGCCAATGTTGCCCTTCACGAGCGCATTCCCTTGCGCCTTCGGACGACGCGGGGTCACTCGCGAAAATCTGGTAAAGCAACTAAAAAACAACTATCCTCATCACTCCACTGAATAATCATTTGATACTTAAGTTTATCCATCTTGTCTCTTCTTTTTACTTATCTCTATTAGCTTTCAAAAGCTCGATCTGATTTCTCAATTGAATTTTGTATAGCATTTTCCGAAAAACGATATGATTTTATGCCTGACACAACTATTTTAGATATTTCATCACGCTGGGAAAGCAACTTTTTAGGAACGGGGAGAGTAAGAAGTGTTGATTCAATAAATCTTGGATGATGACCTCCTTCCTGTGAAACAGCTAGAACTTTTTGAACTTTTTCTGAGAGAATAAATGGAACTAAAAATGCTATCGATTGATTGTCAATTGATCGTAGAATAAAAAATTCTGTGGAACACAATATTTGAACATCTTTAGTATTAGGTATATCTTCATCTATAAAAGCTACTTGGCGCAAGTATGGTCTGAGCCTAGAGACAATTACATCACCATTTGTTACCTTCTTTTTAGTGCTACCAATTTTTTTTCCTATAACAAATTTCTTTCGGGCAATAATTATGCCTTCTCTTGCATCTGATGTGTCTATTACTAAGCATTTTTCTAAGTCGTCTGAAGGTTTAATCATCTCTCGAATAGAAACAGTAATTTCGCCAAGTTCAATAATTTCTTCCCTATTTATCTCAAGTTTTCTTCGGGGGTCATATCGTTCTGGAGCTAGAATTAATGGTGATACCAAATGCTTGTTGGATATAATCGAAATTAATGCCATTGCTATGCTTTAATACAAATATTAAAAATTAATTTTTTCTTGAAGACGGAATTTTAAGAAACTTTCACTTATCTCGAATTCTCTAGTCTTACCCCAAATAGGCATATTTTAGATTATGTCTGGAGCGCACGATCCTTTGTATATTGAGTTTATTGCCCGTCTTCGCAGCGCAAGAAAAAATCAAAAGTTATCTCAACGTCAACTTGGAGAGAAATTAGGCAAAGCTCAGACTTTTATCTCCAAAGTAGAAACTTGTGAAAGGCGAATTGATGTAATTGAAGCTCTTAGATGGTGTATAGCCTTGGGAATTAGCTTAGAGAATATTCTTCCTCCTGAAATCAGCAAACAATTTCAAAAAGAAGAAGATAAGTGTGAGTAGTCGTATTTCTGATAATGAGTTGGTAGAGTTGAAAAAACAATTTGAGCCACTCATAGGGCAAAGTTTCCGCAGTCTTAGATTACCGAAAGTTGCAATTAAAGCTTTTGAGCCATCTCAGATAGGTACAATTGTTGGTGCTTTAATGGATGCGCTTATTCCTCATCTTAGTATTAAAGGATTAGGATTGGAAAAGCATAGGGGAATTTTGGGTGAACGAGAAGGATATCCTGATTACGAACACTCTTCAGGCAAAAGAGTAGAACTAAAGCTTTTATACGTGGACAATCCCAATCTCGAAATGAAGAAACCTCCCACCCCTAGAGAGCCATCTGCTCGTCTTACTCAAAAAGTTACTGTAAAAAACGTTAATCCCGCACTTGATGTTCTTCTATTAATTGCTTATCAAATGGAAACAGATGACCAACAATCTAATGCTGCTATTCCGCGCATTATCGATTTTGAAGTTTTTTCGATAATCGAACTTGTTGAAGCGCGAGACAAGCGTATGATTGATGGAGGTGGTAAATGGTTCGGGAATTATGAAACTCCTACTATACTCAGTAGAGTGGGAAAAGAAAAAGTTAAAAAAGGTATAACTTTAGATATCAGTTCATAAATTTAGCAAAAAACTGATAGGCTAATTCATTTCGACTTAATAAAATTACTGGCTTAAGGTTTTTTAAAGCCAAGGCTACTTCTGATGCAGTTCCTAAACCCATACCACAGACAATTACGACGTTAGAAGACAAGACATTAATATTATTTCGTCCATTACCTAAATCCGTGACAATAGGAATATCTACAGCCTCCGACATTCCTAAAGTATTGTTACTCGGCAAAATTCCTACTACTAATCCCCCAGCAGCTTTTGCACCGCGGCTTGCTGCATCCATTACCCCTGCTTTTCTCCCTCCAGTAAGCAGCACCCAACCTTGTTTAGCAACTGATTTACCTAACTGATAAGCTAGTTCAAGATCTTGTGGAGTGGCTGTATTCCCTGCACCCATAACCCCAATGACAACTTTGCTCATTAAATTTGCTTATCAATGGACGATATCCGCCGAGGTTAAGGCGATCGCCAAAAAGAGAGGTTCATTTTTGTCTTAATAGTAATAGTGAACCTCTGTCGATCGACTTACTTAATATTTAAGCAGTAGCAAATTCAGGCTGAGAACGCTTACTATTGCGAATACCTTCGATAGCCTCAGCATAGTCAGGAGTTTTAAATACAGCAGAACCTGCCACAATCGCATTAGCACCAGCTTCTAGAACCTGCCAAGCATTATTAGGCTTTAGTCCACCGTCAACTTCGATCCAAGGATCTAAGCCTTTTTCATCGCACATTTGACGTAATCTGGCTACTTTGTCTACCATTCCTTCAATAAAGCTTTGACCACCAAAACCAGGATTGACGCTCATGATTAAGACTAAATCACAAAGAGGAAGAACATATTCAATAAAAGACAAAGGAGTTCCAGGATTTAACACTACCCCTGCCTGCTTACCTAGTTCGCGAATTTGTCCTAACGTGCGATGTAGGTGAGGCGAAGCGTTGTGTTCTGCATGAACGGAAATAATATCTGCACCAGCTTTCGCAAAATCTTCGACATACTTTTCTGGTTCAACAATCATTAAATGTACGTCCAAAGGCTTTTTAGTGTGAGGACGAACCGCTTTAACAATCATTGGACCAATAGTAATGTTAGGTACAAATCTACCGTCCATAACATCAATATGAATCCAGTCTGCACCAGCTTTGTCTACAGCTTCGATTTCTGCGCCTAAACGGCTAAAATCTGCCGATAAAATTGAAGGAGAAATAACAGTTTTTTTATTAGTCATAATTTATTTTTAGGGGTGTGAGGTTTTGTAACGAGTGTAACAAAAATTCATCTATTTAGCTAATAAGATATCATGTTTTCTTGAGGACAAACTGTAAGCTATGCTAATGTATTTTGTTTGCTTAAAATTAGATTATGAGATTAATCCTTAAGAACTTTATTTAAGGTTACTGAAAGTTACTAGAAGAATGCTTTTTTATAAATTAACTGACGAAATTTGTAACAATAGAGATTAGAGAGAATTTTAATTTTTACCTCGCTACCCGCCCATGAAAATTGCGAACGACGTTACGGAGTTGATTGGTAACACTCCTTTAGTAAAACTTAATCGTATTCCCCAAGCAGAAGGGTGCGTCGCTCAAATAGTGGTCAAGCTAGAGGGAATGAACCCCGCAGCATCGGTAAAAGACCGTATAGGGGTCAATATGATCAATGCTGCTGAAGCTACAGGGACAATCACTCCTGGCAAAACAATATTAGTTGAACCCACATCTGGGAATACAGGAATTGCCCTAGCCATGGCTGCTGCTGCTAAAGGATACAAGCTAATTCTGACTATGCCCGAAACTATGAGCAAAGAAAGACGGGCAATGTTAAAAGCCTATGGCGCACAGCTCGAACTAACCCCTGGTACTGAAGGAATGGGAGGCTGTATTAGAAAAGCACAGGAAATAAGTGATAGTCTTGCTGATGCTTATATGTTGCAACAGTTTAATAATCCTGCTAATCCTGAGGTTCATAAAAGCAGCACTGCCAAAGAAATCTGGGCGGATACAGATGGAAAGGTGGATATAATCGTGGCGGGAGTTGGTACAGGTGGAACAATCACAGGCATAGCAGAACTTCTCAAAAGATATAGGCCCGAACTAAAAGCGATCGCCGTTGAACCAACAGGCAGCCCTGTACTTTCAGGAGGAAATCCAGGTTCACACAAAATACAGGGCATTGGCGCAGGGTTTATCCCAGAAGTGCTAAAACTAGATTTAATTGATGAGGTTATAACGGTTACAGACGATGAGACAATTGATTTTGGTCGTCGTTTGGCTCGTGAAGAAGGATTGTTATCAGGCATTTCCACTGGTGCAGCCCTAGCAGCAGCAGTTAAAGTAGCGCGAAGACCTGAAAACAAAGATAAACTAATTGTGATGATCCAGCCTAGCTTTGGTGAACGTTATCTTAGTACTCCTTTGTTTGCTGATTTAGAACAGCCTGTATTTAATTAAGCTATTAGCTATCAGCTTTAAGCTCTAAGCTTCTTATAGTTTTCTTTATTCTCCAACATTTAGGATCAAGCACGTATAAATCAATTTCGAGTCGTGAATCATTATCAAACACTCCAACTTAACTCCAAAGCCACCCAGCAAGAAATTAAGCTGGCATATCGTCGTTTAGCCAAGCAGTTTCATCCCGATAGCCAATCAGAAAACCAAGACTGTGACAGAATTATTGCTCTTAATGCTGCTTATGAAATACTAGGCGATCGCCGTAGCCGACGCTTATACGATCGACAGCAACAACTTGGTCAAACTAACGACTTTTTTGCTGACCGACAGGCAAGAAATGCAGCAGCACAACAACAGTATCGCCGACATAAAGCAGCTGGTCGTCCAGAAATCAGCTATCAGCAATGGTTGAGAGAAGTTTATCTTCCTATTGATTATTTGGTAGCCAAGATTCTTCATCCTCTAAAGATAGAAATCGAAAAGTTAGCAGCAGATCCTTTTGATGACATATTAATGGGAGATTTTGAGACTTACTTAGATACCTGCAACGATTATTGGGAACAAGCACAGCAAAAGCAAGCCTCTCAGCCAAATCCGCCTCAAGTAGCAGCAGTAGCAGCTAATCTTTACTATTGTCTGAACCAGATCGGTGACGGTATCAAAGAATTAAAGTGTTTCACTATGAACTATAACGATCAGTATTTACATACAGGTCAAGAAATATTTAGAATTGCAGGGAAATTACATCGTCAGGCTCAAGAAAAAATTGAATTTCTTCTGTAAACTAAACAGCATCATCTTACAAGTAGCAGATAACAAGTAGCAAGTAGCAAGTTCAGACTTTCTTAATTACTAATTGCTACTTGTAAAAGCTTATTGCTTAAAAATTACCAATCACTTCAGGGCGGTAAAAAGTTATTTTACTGATTTGAATCGAGTTGATAGTTAGGAGCTAGGTCTGTTGCCGATGTTTCCTTGGGTGCAAGGCGACCATGATTAGAATCATTAGTCTTGCCATTGCCATTATTTCCAGAGTCTTTATCTTTTGTGAAAAAAGATTCTAGACTTTTGATGACGATATATAAAGAAGGAACTAAGAATAAACTCAAGACCGTAGCAAAGAGCAATCCCCCAAATACGGCTGTCCCTAGTGACCAACGGCTAGATGCACCCGCGCCTGTGGCTACTACCAAAGGATAAAAACCAACCAAACTAGAGATGGCCGTCATTAAAATGGGTCGAAAACGCTCTTGCCCTGCTCTAATCGCTGCTTTGACCGTATTTAGTCCCTGGGCTTTTAACTGGTTAGCATATTCCACAATTAGAATTGCGTTTTTACTAGCTAGCCCAATCAACATTACCAAACCAACCTGAACATAAACATCGTTGTTAATGAGCGGCCAAATACTGCCAGCCTGGAGGATATTAGCTCGAAACCAAATAGCTGAGATCGCACCTAGGACTGCTAAAGGTACGGTTAGCATGATAATAATCGGGTCTACATAGCTTTCGTATTGAGCAGCAAGGACTAAAAACGCCATCAATAAGCCCAAGCCAAAGATCAGTCCCGACTGTCCCCCAGCGGATTTTTCTTGTAAAGCTGTACCAGTCCACTCATACCCCAAGCTAGTAGGTAAAGTTTCTGCTGCTGCTTCTTCCATGGCTTTGATTGCCTGTCCTGTACTAAAGCCAGGGGCGGGAGATCCTTGAATTTTGATAGCGCGGAAAAGGTTGTAGTGAGTAATAGTTGAAGGTCCTGTAAATTTTTTAAGCTGGACTAGAGTACCTAAAGAGACTGACTGTCCGCTGGCGGATTTAACATAGAGCTTATTGATATCCTGCGGGTTAGAGCGAAAATTACCGTCTGCCTGAATATAGACGCGGTATTGTCTTTGTCCTAGGACAAAATCATTAACGTATCTAGAACCGAGATAAGACTGGAGAGTATTAAATATGTCGTCGATATTAACGCCAATTGCTTTAGCGCGATCGCGATTTACATTCACCTCAATTTGGGGCGTATTGGCTACAAATTGGGTAAATGCTGCGCCAATTTCTGGTCTTTGGTTGGCAGCAGCAATCATTTTGTTGGAATTTTCCACCAGGGCTGAGATCGGCAAACCAACACGATCCTGAAGTTCAAATTCAAATCCGCCAAAGGTACTTAAACCCCTAACAGGTGGAGCATTAACCGCCAAGGCTCTAGCACCTTTAATCTCGCCGAGTGAAGCATTAAGACGACCAAGAATTGAATAAATTGACTGGTCTTGGTTTGGTCGATCGTCCCAAGGCTTGAGCTTACTAAAAACAAAACCGCGACTGCTACCGTTACCTTCAAAACCAAAACCACTTAAGGCAAAATAGCTGCTAATATCTGGAATTTGGCTCATTTTATTGCCTACCTGTTCCATTATGTCCTGGGTGTAGTTTAAAGATACGCCATCAGGTGCTTGAACAATGGTATAAAAATAGCCTTGATCTTCTTCTGGGATAAAGCCTGTAGGAATTGAGCTATAGAGAAAGTAGGTGAAGATAATTAGAGCGGTAAAACCCGCTACTATAAAAGGACGGACGATTTTTTTTGATAAAAAGGTAATACCTTGGGTGTACTTAACATTAATCCAGTCAAAACCCTGATTAAACTTATTAAAAAACTTGCCCAAAATACCTCTTCTTTCTTTGGGCGGGCGTAATAGAATACCTGCTATGGTGGGGGAAAAGCTAAGGGCATTAAAGGTTGAAAGCGCGATCGCAAAGACAATCGTTAAGGCAAACTGTTTGAAAATTACCCCCGTTGAACCAGGAAAGAAAGACACGGGAATAAATACTGCCATCAAGACCAACGAGGTCGCAATTACCGCTCCGCTCAACTCGTTCATGGTATCGACTGCTGCAATACGCGGCTTCATGCCTCGTTCGACCTTAGTAGCGATCGCTTCTACTACCACAATTGCATCATCTACCACTAAGCCTGTAGACAGCACCATCGCAAATAGAGTCAGGGTGTTAATTTGAAAGCCAAAAATATTGAGGAAGATAAAAGCACCAACTAAAGATACGGGAATGGCGATCGCTGGAATAATCATGGTGCGCCAGTCTTGTAGGAAGATAAAAATGATTAAAACTACCAGCAAAATCGCCTGCACCAAAGTTATGATCACTTCTTCCATAGATACTTGGACAAATTCTGTGGTATCCAAGGCAATTTCGTATGTCATTCCTGGGGGGAAGTTTTTAGCTAGTTCGGCAACGGCTTCTTTAATTGCGCCACCAACCTGTAAGGCATTACTGCCTGGAAGTTGAAATACCCCCATCCCCACCGCAGGTTTACCCTTAAATTTTGCTGAAGTATTATAGTTCTCCGCGCCTAATTCCGCTCTACCAATATCCTGTAGCCTAATTAAATTACCGTTTTCTCCTGTAGCAACTATTAAATTGCTAAATTCTTCAGCACTTTTTAATCTACCGCTCGCCCGCAGCGTAAATTCAAACCTTTGATTGTCTTGGGTTGGTTGTTTACCAATGCTTCCTGCACCCACCTGAATGTTTTGTTCTTCTAGGGCATCAGCTACATCTTGTGGCCCTAAATTACGTGCAGCCAAAGCATCAGGATCGAGCCAGAGACGCATGGCGTATTTTCTTTCGCCAAAAATAACTGCCCGTCCTACCCCTTCGATTCTTTTCACCTGATCGAGTAAATAAAGATCGAGATAGTTACTGATAAACAGGTCGTCATATTCGCCGTTTTCCGCAAAAAAGGCAATCCCCAACAGCAAGTCTGGAGATGATTTTTGTACCGTTACACCAGTTTGTTGCACAACGCTTGGCAACCGCGCTTCTGATAAAGCCTCTCTGTTTTGCACATTTACCTGAGCAATGTCGCGGTCTACATCTGGAGGGAAAGAAACTGTGATATTGCTGACACCATCATTACTAGTGTTGGAGGAGATATAGCTCATGTTTTCCACCCCATTGATTTCTCGTTCAATAATGGTGGTAACGTTGGTCTCAGCGGTTTCTGCATCTGCGCCAATATAAGTCGAACTTACTTCGACTTGAATTGGGGCTATCTGGGGTAATTGAGAAATAGGCAACATAGGAATGCTTATTGCTCCCACGATCACAATAATGGCAGCGCAAACTGTCGTTAAAACTGGACGTTTGATAAATGGGTCAGAGATACTCAGAAGCATTTTAATTACTAGTTATTGATTACTGATTACTGATTAACCCCAAGCGTCGGGTTTTAATCTTGTGAGGTGGGCAAGGATGTTTTTCCAGTACGTTATTTATTTGACTTCATTTTTAGGTTTGCCCACCCTATCTACTTACTACTCACTGCTTTACTGGTGGCGGTTTCTTCTCCAGGATTGATCGGCATACCATCGGCTAGATTAAGAATGCCAGAGGTAATTAATTTGTCCCCTGACTCTAACCCAGAAATTACTTGATAAGACTGGCCTTGAATCTCTCCTAGCTCCACAGGCTTTTGTTTGGCAACCATAGCAGTTGAACCATCTTTTTGTTTTTTCTCTACCGCCACAAAAACAAAGTCTCTGCCTGCAATACTAGATACCGCTTCAGTGGGAATTAGAAGCCCTGGCTTTTGTGACCATATTATTCTAGCTCTAGCAAAACTATCGTCTCTTAATCTACCGTCGTTATTGAATGCTGCCTTAACCAAAATCCCCTGACTACTTCTATCAGTTTTTGGTGAAATAAAGCTAATACTTCCTTTGGAGATCGTTTTTCCTTGGGGGTCGATAATCTCAACGGGTAAACCGCTTTTTAGCTTAGAAACCTGCTCTATAGGAACGCTAATGTTTAGCTCAAAAGCATCATCTTTAGTGATGCTGGTTATTTGCTGTCCTACCTGAACATAATCACCCACTTTGGGCTGAATATTGCCCACTGTCCCATCTATAGGTGCAGTAAGTCGATTATAGTCAAGAGTGTCATTAGCAATGCCTACTCTTGTTTGTGCTTGTTTTAGAGCAGCCTGTTGTCCAGCGATCGCCGATCTGGCGGATTCAACTTTTTGCTGTGCTGCACCAAGAGCTTTTTGACTAGAATTGACTGCCGCTTTTAAAGCATTACTTTTTGCTTGTGCCGCATTTACGTCCCTGGTGCGATCGTCTAAAATCTGTTGGGACTGCGCCCCTTCTTTGACTAAAAACTGACTCCTGCCTAGGTCAGTTTTGGCTGATTTGAATTGGGCTTGTTGCTCTTCCAAGTCTGCTTTACTTTGCTCAACTGCTGCTTCAGCTTGAGCTACTTCTGCCTGTGCGCCTCTTAAATCTGCCTCAGCACTATTGACGTTAGCTCGCTGAATGTTTACTTCAGACTCAGCAGCATTAACTTGTCCCTGCTCTTGGTTTAATTGCAGTTCAACAATCAGATCTCCTTTTTTGACTGGATCTCCCTCTCGAGCAACAATATTGATAATTCTACCAGCAACTCTGGGGGCGAGAGCTACTCTTTGTTTTGCTTCTAGGTTACCTACATATTCAGAGCCAGTTTGTACAGTAGACTTACTTAAATCTTTGACCTCTACAGCAGCCGGGGGCGGGGGAGCTTGAGCTTCTGGCTTTTTGCCACAGCCTGCTAAAGCAAAAAATAATAAGGATACGCTAATAGTTTTGCTGGCGATTGCACTATTATGTCTCATAGCAATATAAATATATAATTAAAACTTTATCCCTGGTCTATAATATGACGCAGATAGACTCTTAATCGCAAGTAGGTACTGTTTAGTATTATAGTTACCCTATGGTTTCCAAGGAAGAACAAGAACCCCTCCTAGATAGAGATTGCCCAGTACGTCAGCTAATCAATATTGTGGGTGACAAATGGACATTGCCAGTCTTGTATGTCTTAAAACAAGACACTAAACGGTATAGTGAGCTACAGCGAGAAATTCCTGGGATTTCTAAAAAAATGCTGACTCAAACATTGAGAAGGTTAGAATCCGATAAGATTGTAAGGCGGAAGGTTTATGCCGTCATCCCTCCCAAGACAGAGTACAATTTGACTATTTTTGGTGATAAGTTAATTGAGCCTATAGAAGTTTTGGCAGATTGGGCTTGGAAACATCAAAAAGAACTAAAGATAATTTGTAATCGTCGTTATAAAAACGCTCGGTAAAAAAAGTCAAAGATTACCAATAAATAGCAAAATAAAGGTTAGGCTACAGCTAAATTTTCTTCAGTTCTAAAATATGAAAATCGGTGCAGTTAAGCGATTTGAGCGAGCAAGTTTAGGTTTGTCGGTGATGAACCTCTACATCGTCAAGGAGTTAATTTTACCGTTTCTGTTTGGCATGGGAATTTTTACTTCCTTGGGTTTATCTATTGGCGCAGTATTTGAATTGATTCGCAAAGTCACTGATTCAGGCTTATTTTGGGGAGTAGCTGTTAAGGTGCTGATTTTGAAAATGCCAGGATTTATTGTACTGGCGTTTCCTATGTCTATCTTGCTAGCGACGCTAATGAGCTATAGCCGTTTATCTAACGATAGCGAATTAATCGCCCTACGTAGTGTTGGGGTTAATATTTATCGTTTAATTATGCCAGCGATCGCCTTTAGCTTGTGTATTGTTGCCCTTGCCTTTGTATTTAATAATTTTATTGCTCCTGCTGCCAATTATCAGGCTTCAGTCACCCTCGAAAAAGCACTCGGAGAAACTAAACCTAATTTTAAGACTGAGAATATTTTATATGACGAATATACAGAAATTCCCATAAAGGGAGATCGAACCAAAGAAGTACTAACGCGGTTGTTTTATGCCGAAGAATTTGACGGTGAGCAAATGAAAAACCTAACGGTATTAGATCGTTCTCGCGGCTCGGTTAGTCAAATCGTCACGGCGCGATCGGCTAAATGGAATGTGTTAGAAAATATTTGGGACTTTTACAATGGCACAATTTATTTAGTTGGCATAGACGGTAGCTACAACAACATAGTGCGTTTTCAGCATCAACAACTGGCACTTCCTAAAACTGCTCTAGATATTACTAAAGAAGGCAAAAACACCGATGAAATGAATATCTTTGAAGCTAGGAAATATTTAAAAATAATTAAACGTAGTGCTGATGAACAGAGAGTTCGTAAATGGCAAGTTCGGATTCAAGAAAAAATTGCGATCCCTTTTGCTTGTGTGGTATTTGCCTTAATCGGTGCCGCCCTGGGTGTTATTCCTCAAAACTCAGGTAAAACCACGAGTTTCGGTATCTGTATTGGACTAATTTTTGCTTATTATCTTGTATCTTTTATTTCTCAATCAATGGGAATTTCGGGGGTTGTCCCTCCTTGGCTAGCAGCATGGTTGCCAAATTTATTAGGTTTAGGCGCAGCAGGTGGATTGTTAGCTAAAACAACTGAATAATACGCCGTGTGCATAGACAAAAAAGAGGGATAAAATCTAATCATCCCTCCATTTAAAATATTTATTAGCTTGATACAGGCTAAAGGCTAATAGATAATGGCTTTCTAAACCACTTGTTCTACTTCAACGATTTCGGGAATTTTTTCTCTTAGACGACGTTCAATACCCATTTTGAGGGTCATTGCCGAACTAGGACAAGAACCACAAGCACCCTGTAATCTTAATTTCACAATAGGCCCTTCAATTTCAGCTAATTCGACGTTACCGCCGTCAGCCATAAGATAAGGACGCAGTTCGTCTAAGACGGTTTCTACGTTATCTTGAGTTAATGCTAATGACATAATTTACTCAGTTGATTTATTTGTATTACTATAAACTTATCCTAGCTTGTAGTAAGAAAAATTTACGCGACTGCTGCGGGTTCTAATAACTTAGTTTCCGAGAAGCTAAACTCAGTGATGATTTTATCGTTATCTGGATCGATAGATTCAATAACCTGATGTTTAGGAACATAGTAGTTACCTAACTTTTCATAGCTTTCGTTAAACTCCCGTTTAGCTTTTAAATTATTGGTTTTCGAGTCGCGGAAAATTGCATTGTAACCAGTAGAAATATAGCCTTCTCCAGTGTCCAAACTTTCGTTGGTGTTAATCACAAAAGCCATTGGCCCCATAACACGGCTAACCTGAGATATTTCTGTACCGCGAATTTTGTAGTTAGATCCCATAGAATCTCCCTTAACCAAAATTTCTACTGCACCAGAAGCATCTTCTTCACCCAAAGTGAAAGTACTTTTACCGTGGGCATTTTCAAAGGTATTGCGCTTGCGGTGGGTAATCACATCTCTCATGTGGTTATAGACGCTTTCTGATACCTTCTCATCTTCAATACCAGTAACGTCTACAGACAAGTCACGATTAACTTTAATGTCTGCCGTATATACTTCGTCTCCTTGCTTTAGCTCTAGCTTGGTAGTGTAGCCAGGGAAATTACTATCCCAGGTGTAACGGTTTTCGTAGGCTGCGCGAAAGCGATCGCGTGCGGTATTATCTGACATATTTACTATTTTAACTTTTATTACTCTATCGTGATCTAGTTTAAGAAAATTTGCACCCAATTCACAGCCAGTACCCGAAGAAATTTAAATTAACTAAAAATTGCTGAATTAGTATTGCTCAAAACATAGACTTTAGGAGCGATCGGGTAACTTAAAAAAAGAGACGTTTTAGAGGAAGCCAAATGCAGTTTAATACATCTAGCTTTAATTTAGATAGTCCTGAATCCTGGCTGATTTTACTGATATATAGCGGATTTTGGGTATACAGTTGTTATTCCCTGGTGATTTTTTTAATTCATATTCGTAAACAAAATAGTTTAATCAAAGATCTCGAAGCGGAAGAAAATTCCTGAAAAGTTTTTTATCGATGCTCATTTTAAATCAAAAATTAATACTTTTGGCTTTTGACTTTTGACTTGCTTAATCAAGGATTCAAGAAAATTGTACAAATAGCTCTATGTTACAAAAACGGTAACGTTGACCCATTTTAAAATTGCAGCAGACATACTAGAGGCGTTGATTAATTTGTTATTTATTACTAATCAATGCTAATTAAAGATGCCCGCGTAACGCAAATTATTTTTCTCAGTTTATTTCTATTTTTAGGTGTTAGCACTAGGGATTGGACAATACAGCCCGATCTTATATTGGTTGTGGTAGCTAGCTGTTTAGTTACCCAGTGGCTGTTATCGGCAGTAGTGGAATATGCTAAACAAAGCAGAGAATACACCCTAGATAATATTTATAGCGAATTAAATATTCTTGTTAGTTCTAAAGTATTAACTTCTCTCCGTAGTGCCTTAATTACTTCCCTGGGTTTATGTCTGCTGCTGCGGAGTAATAGTCCTCAAACAATGATGATTGCCGGTTTTTTAGCAATCTCAAGTAAATTTCTTTTTCGTCACCACCATAAACACTTCTTTAACCCCGCTAATTTTGGCATTATCGCAGCGATTACACTCACTAATGATGCTTGGATTTCTCCTGGTCAATGGGGTACAGACTGGTGGTATCTATTGCTGTTTCTGGGCTTAGGTGGCGTTATCTTAAAACAAGTTGGTCGTTGGGACACCTCGATCGCATTTCTACTTGCTTACGGCACTTTAGAAGCAGTGCGTAACCTGTGGCTGGGCTGGAGTTGGGATGTCTGGCAGCATCAGTTTATGAGTGGTAGCCTGTTGCTGTTTGCTTTGTTTATGCTGACCGATCCGCGATCTATACCCGATTCTAAGACTGGTAGATTGATTTGGAGTATGGCGATCGCATTTTCTACCTTTATTCTGCAACACTATTTCTATCTTTCTACAGCGATTTTCTGGTCGTTGTTTATCATTTCTCCTCTAACAGTCTTATTAGACACGATCTGGTCTGCACCTAGGTTTAATTGGTTGCGGGAATCAAAATTACCGATCACAACCTAACTTGCTAACCCAACAAAATTAGTAGATTGTAGGGTGGGCAAAACCTCAATTTGCTATCTATCGAATAACAAGCTTTTGTTGCCCACCAAATAGCGATTAGATAACCATTTCTAACCATGAAAATATTTAGAATTTTATTCTCCTGCTTATTAACATTTGTAATATTTATCTTCGGCATCAAACCCGCGCTGGCTTTCTGTGGCTTCTATGTCGCAAAAGCCGATAGCAGTCTATATAACCAGGCTTCTCAGGTAATCATCGCTAGAGATGGGGACAGGACTGTTTTAACTATGTCCAACGACTATCAGGGTGAAGTAAAAGACTTTGCGATGGTCGTCCCTGTACCTGTTGTCTTAAAAAAGGAACAGGTTCATGTCGGCGAAGGAAAAATCCTGCAACGACTGGATGATTTTAGTGCGCCAAGATTGGTAGAGTATTTTGATGATGATCCTTGTGAAGTTAGAGCTTACGGAGAAACTGATCGGCAACAAATATCGTCAGCACCCTTTCCATCACCTACACAAAGAAAAGCAGCAGCGGATTTAGGGGTAACGGTAGAAGAACAGTTTAGCGTCGGAGAATATGACATTGTAATTCTTAGTGCCAAAGAATCTGATGGCTTGGAAACTTGGCTGATTCAAAATGACTATAAAATTCCCCAAGGTGCAAAGGAATTACTTCAGCCCTATATTCGCCAAAATCTCAAGTTCTTTGTGGCGAAAGTCAACCTAGAAGAATTTGATAGCAGTGGATTCGAGAAATTAAGACCAATCTCTATAGCCTTTGAGTCACCAAAGTTTATGTTACCAATTCGTTTAGGCATGATGAACGCTCAAGGCGACCAAGATTTGATTATTTATTTACTCTCTCCCAAAGGACAAGTAGAACTTACTAATTACCGCACTGTAAAAGTTCCGACCGATAGCGAAGTGCCTGAATTTGTCAAAGAGGAATTTAAAGGCTTTTATACTGCCATGTTCCAAAAGTCTTATGAAAAAAATAATAGACAGGTGGCTTTCTTAGAATATGCCTGGGATATGGGAAGCTGCGATCCTTGTTCGGCTGAACCTTTGAACCAAGAGGAGTTAAAAGATGCAGGAGTATTTTGGTTGGATCGGCAAAATCCCAATAATCGTTGGGGTGGTAGTAATGTATTTATTACCCGTCTTCATGTGCGCTATAGTCGAGATAAATTCCCTGAAGATCTAAAGTTTCAAGCAACAGGCGATCGCAATTTGTTCCAAGGCAAATACGTAATTCGCCATCCCTTTAAAGGAAAGCTTACCTGCGATGCTGGCAAAGAATATAAACAGTCGGTCAAAGAAAGACAAGAGCGTGAAGCTAAGTCCCTTGCTAGTTTAACAGGCTGGAAAATTAAAGATATTCGCGATCGTATTAAGTTTGTCGAAGCTAAACCCTTTGCATGGTGGGAAGATCTTTGGAATCGTTGAAGGTATTTGTAATTGAAAGTTTGGAATCGTTAATGTTATTGTTTTTAGCTATCAGCTTTTAGCTCTTAGCTCTTAGCTTCTAAGAAATATACTCTGTGCGAATTAGAATATGTCTAAGAAAATGTAATTTAAGCAGTCTTACAATTACTAATAAATGTTAAACGCCAAGTGGAAGATTTTATCGGCATCAGATATACCCCAGGAATTTATTGAAGGGGTGGCAAAGATTACGGGTAGAAGTTCTCAGTATGTCGCGCAATTGCTGTGGCAAAGAGGAATCCAAGATTTAGATCGCCTATCGGGATTTCTCGATCCTACTCAATATCAGCCTAGTAGTCCTAGTGCTTTTGGTATAGAAATGGATTGGGCGATAAAGCGTCTACAGCAGGCTCGCGATCGCTCTCAAAAGGTTACGATCTGGGGGGACTTTGATGCGGATGGTATCACTTCTACTAGCGTTTTATGGGATGGACTAGGACAGTTTTTTCCGCAATATTTGCAGCTTGATTACTATATTCCCAATCGAATTACCGAGTCTCACGGTTTAAATAATTCTGGCATAGCTAGATTGGCAGAGGCGGGGACAAAGTTAATTGTTACCTGCGACACGGGGAGTACAAATTTAGCAGAGATTGAATATGCAAAGCATCTAGGTATTGATATTATCGTTACCGATCATCATACTTTGCCTGAAACTCGTCCCGAAGTAACAGCAATTATCAATCCTCGTTATTTAGCAACCGATCACCCTTTATATAATCTTTCTGGGGTAGCAGTGGCATACAAACTGGTTGAAGCTTTATATACAGCTTTACCCGATGTTCCCCAACAGCCATTAGAGAATTTATTAGATCTGGTTGCCATTGGTCTAATTGCCGACTTGGTTGAGTTGAAAGGCGACTGTCGCTATTTAGCACAGGTGGGAATTAAGCAGCTACAAAAACAGGTCAAAGCAGAGACTATGACTCGTCCAGGGGTAGCTAAATTATTAGATTTATGCCGTCGAAATGGCGATCGCCCGACGGATATTTCGTTTGGCTTAGGGCCTAGAATTAATGCTGTTAGCCGTATTCATGGTGATGCTAGTTTTTGTGTGGAGTTGCTTACTAGTCGTGATGCTCAAAAATGCAGCCAGCTAGCTGAAGAAGCAGAATTGGCTAATACTCGGCGCAAGTCTCTACAAAAGGACACCATTAAACAGGTTACTAAAAAGTTAGAGCAATTAGATTTATCTACCACCTCGGTAATTGTCCTCGAAGATCCTCAATGGCAGGGAGGATTATTGGGTTTGGCTGCGGGACAAATTGCCCAAGAATATGGTCGTCCGACGGTTTTGTTAAGTAGCGATAGCGCAAACAAAAAGGCAACCACACAGGATAACAGTGATAATTCAGAAGAAATAATGGCAAGAGGATCGGCAAGATCTGTCAACGGGATCGATTTATATAAGTTAGTTAAATCCCAGTCCGATCTGTTACATCGCTTTGGGGGACATCCTTTTGCTGCGGGATTGAGTTTGCCTCTAGCTAATCTAAATTTGTTTAAGCAAGGCATAAACCAGCAACTAAGACAGCAAACTGATGTCTCAGCTATGATGCCTCAAATTGAAGCGGATTTGGTAGTTACGGTGGCGGATTTGGGAGAAGATTTATTTAATGAATTAAGACAGCTTGAACCCTATGGAATGGGAAATCCTATTCCTAAGTTATTAATTAAAAACTGCTGGTTTAAAAATGCTTGGAATAAAAATATTAAAGATAGTCGCGGACAACAAGTTCAATATATCAGGACTACTTTTAATATTTGGGATGATTCAGCCAATCAGGGATTTCCTGGTCTTTGGTGGGGACATTATAAAGACGAAATACCCGTCACGGGAAAATGTGAAGCGATCGCCGAATTGGATTTTAATACCTACAGTAAACAGTATGAAATTAGATTGGTCGCAGTACGTTTAATGTCAGAAAGTTCTTCAATCGATTCTACTTTTGAACAAGCACCTGCAGTTATAGATCGTCGTTTTGCTCCTCAAAAATTAAACAATTTAGAAGTACCCTTATCTCAGGTTAACCTCCTAGAGCAGTGTCCTAATAACTGGGGTGATATTCGCTCTTCGTACCATCAGGCAGTAAATCGCGATCGCTCTCTTGTCCTGGCATATACATCTGATAAATTACCAGATGTTACAGAGGTCTGGCAGCAGCTAGTAGGTATTGCCAAATTTTTAAGCCGTACTCAAAAACAGGTGACTAAAGCTCAAATACAAGCAAAATTAAACTTAAGCGACTATAGTTTTAATCTAGGATTGCAGGCTCTTAAGACGTTGGGTTTTCAATGCCAAATAAAAGATAATTTATATCAGTTTGCCTTTGAAGAAAATCTCGATGCCAATCTGAATAATCAAATAGACACTTTTTTGTTAACCATAAAAGAAGAGAATTTTCAACGGCAATACTTTTACAAAGTCCCCTTGCCGACGATTAATAGACAACTTTTGCATAATCAGTAGGGGCGATATTCGAGAAGGCTTCGCCAACGCTAATTGCCCCTACATTAGTTGTCACTATCACGATAGACTTCCTCTGCCACTCTTTTTAATCTTCTTAGCTGTGCCTGCATATCTTTTTTGGTTAAATTTACCGCAAAATTGTTAAATCCCCAGCCAATAATAGGGTTAGGGATAGCAAATTCAAAACGATTTAAAAGAAACGTACCATCTTTAGTCGGTTGACATTCCCAGCGATCGCGTCCTTTAAAAAAACCATCAAATTCCCAGACAATTAGACCTGGTTCTTTTTCGATCACAACGCTTCTAAGACTTGGCTGTAATAGAGGAATTTTAAGCGTAAAACGACTCAGGCTGCCTACACTCGTACTCCAAACGCCAATTGGTTCACACTTAAGCATTGGATTTAGCCAACGGTGCATTAATTTTAAGTTTGTTATACATTCTTCGGTGATTACAGAACTGGCTTTGATTTTAATAGACTGTTCAAAAATTTGAGGAGATGCCATAGGTTTGAGCGAAAATACGAATATAAATCCGATAACAAATGTAGGTACTATATATTTAATCTTCTCTTTATTTTTAGATAATCAGCCAGTTTTTGTAAAATTAGACACTGCAAATTTATTGTGATTTTGGAAAAAGGTATAAAAATATTAAGTTTAAACTCAGCAAATTGGCTGAAAAAAAGCTAAGAACATTAATTTTTTAAGCATCTGGGATTTGATTTGGCATAATTACCACAGGAAAATATACTTACTTGTAAAAATAACAAGACATCTGTATTGATTCCCGCTACTATTTATGGCGAGAATAACTAGATGAATTAAAACTAAACAAACATGACACAAATACTTAGTAATATTTCGTTCCTAGATCCTTTGCTTTTGGCTCAGGCAAATCCTCAGGCTCAGGCAAATCCCATACAGCAACTTCAGGGTCAATTAGGAGTTGATATCTGGAGCTTTGTTAAAGCACTTCTTATCTTGATTGTCGGCTGGATTATAGCCGCCATTGTCAAAGGAGTTGTTAAAAAGATACTTAACAGCACCAGTATAGATAATCGAATTGCTGCTGCTGTTACAGGGCAAAGAGGCGGAGAGTCTTTCCCGATTGAAAGCTGGATTGCCACCTTATGCTTCTGGCTAATAATGCTCTTTGTCATTATAGCTGCTTTGAATACGCTTAATTTGCAGGCGGTATCTGGCCCTTTAAATACGCTCTTAGACCAGATAACAGGCTTTATTCCCAAAATTTTGGGAGCAGCCTTTTTACTGGGTATTGCTTGGGTAGTAGCAACTGTTGTCAAAACAATAGTGACTAGAGGATTGGGCGCGTTGAATATAGAGCAGCGTTTAGGCTTAACTTCGTCAGACACTGGCGATTTTTCCTTGACTGATACTTTAGGCAATGCCCTATATTGGCTGATCTTTCTTTTGTTCCTTCCAGCAATACTTAATGCACTAGAGTTAAACGGAACCCTTGAGCCAGTTCAAGGAATGCTCAATGAGATTTTGGCACTATTGCCAAATATTTTAGGAGCAATCATAATTGCTGCTGTATTTTGGTTTGTAGCAACTATTGTCAAGCGCATTGTCACTAATCTATTAGCTGCTACTGGTGTAGATAATATCGGTCGTAAAGTTGGACTAGGGCGTACTACTGGAAGCCAATCTTTATCTTCCATTATCGGCACAGTAGTTTTTGTACTGATTTTGATTCCAGGTATTATTTCTGCCTTACAACAGTTACAAATTAGTGCTATCTCAGAACCTGCTACTGAGATGCTGAATCAAGTTTTAGACTTGGTTCCAAAACTATTTGCAGCAGCTATAGTTCTTGCTTTCTTCTACTTTGCAGGACAGTTTGTATCTGAATTTGTTACCAATATTCTGACTAATATTGGCTTTAACAACTTGTTCCAGTGGCTAGGAATATCATCTACTACTGCTGGTGCTGGCACTGACTTTCCTCCTTCAGGATCGCAACCTTTAGACAGACCAGTAGAATTAGGTTTAGCTAGCGAGCAACCTACCAGAATTCAAACTGGACCTAGTGTAAGTTCCAAAACGCCTTCAGAGTTAGTTGGCTTGATTTGTTTAGTAGCAATCATGCTGGTTGCCACTTTAACAGCCGTAAATATTCTAGGAATCCCTGCCTTAGAAGATGTCTTCCGCATCATTCTAGCGATCGCTGGCCAAGTTTTGATTGGAGTAGTTGTCTTTGCTATTGGTCTGTACCTGGCAAATTTTGCTTACAAAATGATCGTAGCTTCAGGAACTACTCAATCGCGTTTGCTGGCACAATCTGCTCGTGTGGCGATTATTACTCTTGTAGGCGCGATGGCGTTAAACCGTATGGGAATTGCTCCTAATATTGTTAACCTGGCTTTCGGGTTGATTCTAGGGGGAATTGCTGTGGCGATCGCTCTGGCATTTGGCTTAGGTGGTCGAGAAGTCGCTAGAGAAGAACTCAAATCTTGGGTTAATTCTTTTAAAAATAATTAACTTAGCGTTGAATTTAAATTCAGCGACCTAATATTCAGTTTTATCGAAACTCTCAGTATTAAACTACTGGGAGTTTTTTTTAGCTAAAAACTAACTAATATTCATAAGTGCTGACTGTATTTTGCCCAATGGTAATATATGTAAATTTTCTACATTGAGATGACTGTACTGCTTTTCTTCCTGGGTAATGAGCAACAGCAAAAGCGGAATTTTAAATCCTTGGAGATATTCCACTAGCTTCTTTCTTTCTTCATCCCAATCAATAAAAATACAAATACAGCCACTCAGCACTGATATTCGCTCTATTAGGGCAGCAGTTAGATAATTAAAAGTTTTATCCTGACAAGCCGTAACCCCTGCTAAAATCTCTAGCATTTGTTCGCTACTGCCCAAACCTCTCCCAGCCGTAAAGCAATAAGATTCTATGCCTACAAACATGAGATCCAACAATGATTCTTGAGTATGGAGATCCCAAGCAAAAGATGCTGCTACAGAAATGGCTTCTTCGAGAATTTCGCTTTGGCTTTGGGATTGGAAAGTATCTAGTACTAGGGCATGACGCACAAAATACTCGCTTTTTTCTTCCTTAACTACTGGTTTACCTGTTTTTGCCCAGCTTTGCCAATGAATTTTACGTAGGGGATCGCCTGGGCGATAATCTCGCAAAGAGACAAACTCTTCTGAATCGCCTACAGAAGAAGCTAAACTAACGCTACCAGATTGAGACATTCTCGATCCTGGTAAATTAATTATTGGTAGCTGATATCTTTGGGGTAAAACTAATAGTGATTGAGGCAGGCTGATGGTTTTTATGGCATTAAATAAATTAAATGGATCGGGGCGTAAAATTGTAATTCGGGTCAGTCGAACGACTCCTCGATGAGTTGGCGTGATTTCGCCTCGAATTTTGGTTTCGATGTCGGGCTTGAGGATAGGTAAATTGATCGCCTTGGCTTGAGCTTTTCTTTGGCGAGCGATCGCTTTTAACCAACGAATATAAATATAGGTGATCGAATTAATTCTGCCTTTTTTGGTAGAAGATTTTACTACTTGCTTAAATTCGCCTAAACTTAATTTAGGATGAGCAATCTCTTCGATGAATTTTAATCCCGTCTGTATTTTCTTAGTTTTGTTAGTAATAACTAGGGGATAAAAAACTTTAACGCCGACTGTAGCAAACCTGGGTAATGTGCGGGTTGCGCTGAATCGCCAGCGGAAATAAAAGCTAAAGGCGATCGCCATAATTAAAACCGCCAACAGAAAAGCAAAAACCTGATATGCCATAGTCTGCTTAGTATCCAGACCAATGATTGCAGCAGCCAACAGGCAAACTAAAATAGCGAATCCACCAGTAGTAAAACGTCTAACTAACCACTGCTGTATTCCATAGCTAAAACAAAACAGGCGGTAGAGAAGTTTCATTTTTAAAATATGACATCAGGTTTATGTAGGGGCGAATCGCGATTGCCCCTACGATTCGTATTATTTTAAGCACAGTTTGTACTGCTATCAATTGATTTTCCTAAAGCTGAGCTAAGATCTTGGGTTAGATCTTCAACTGCTAGGCGACGATTAGATTTATATTGTTCCCAGTATTGATCGATAAAAAGCGCGGGCATAGCCGTCATCTGGACAGTTTTTTTACCAAGATAAGGGGTTTTACCGTCAGATTCTCCCTTAAGTCGGGCTACCATTTTCCACAATAGTAAAATAGTGTCGGCGAACCTTTCTACAGTTCGCTTTTCGGCTACGTAGTGTCCTGTGACGCTGACAAAATTTTCTACCAAGCGCATATGCCACAAGCGCAACTCTGCTTCTAAGGCGATCAGATCCGCCAAACCTTTGACGGCAGGGGCAAGATTATCTAATGTTGATAGATCGTCGCGATAAATACGATTCCAGCCTGCCTGTTCTACACGACGACAGCGATCGCTGATGCTCCCATTAGGTTTAACTCCCAAAGACTGTTCAGCCACCTTTAAAGCAGCATCTAATAAAGCCTGAAGGCGACTAGGTAAATCTTGATTTTTGGCAACTAGCTGCTGCTGATAAAACTTACTATAAAACTCCTCCATTAAAGCTAAAAGATATTCTGCTAGAGTATAAAGTCTTTGATAAAGAATATCTTCTTGGCTTTTGGTAGGGGCAACACCGTTTGCTAATCCCATGCTGTTTGGGATGATATCTAGTAAGCCACTATCGACTTCTAATTGAGCTAGCAATTCATCTAAATATTGCCAGGGTGCGGTTTGATAATAATATCTTATGCCTAAAGGGGCGATCGCCACATTTTCAGCACGATCAGCCTTGAGCAAATCTTCCTTGCACCAAAAGCCAAACTGAGCAATACCAGGCTCTAGAGGACTAATTAAATCATTATGACCGTTAGTTGCGCCTTCGGGTGCAGCAGCCATGGGCAACTTGCCATGCACAAATAAATCTCGCACCGAACGTAAACCAACTCGATCCAATGCACCCCTGCGAATGGGAGTCCCCCCTAATTTAGAGATTCCCCAGCCTACTTTATTACCTGCCCAAAGAGGAATACCGCGATCGTAAATAAAGTGAGCGTGTACGGGAGATTTTAAATTTACTCCTTGTTGGTTAGCTATCTGGGGTAACTGATTCCATAACAACTGAGCAATACAGGGAGGATCGGTAACAGCAGGATGACGAAATGCCAGCATAAACCGAGTTTTTCCCTGCTGAAATTGACTAAATAAATTAATCAATTCCGTGGCGTTATCAATCTTGACGCTAACAATATTAAGGTTGTAACGTAACCAGAATGGCGATATTAACTTTGCCACTTGCCACACTAAAGAATTATAGTCTGGGGGAACAAACTCTAGGGAGGGTTGAGCTTGAGTCATTTCATTGATCATTTACAATTTATCATTGACTTGGAAATAGACTCAAATCCAAAACAATGTCTAATAAAAGTTCATTACTATTAAAGCTCAAATTTATGACACTGTAATATTGAGTTTGTAGTTCGTAGTTTGTAGTCAAAGAAAACTGTCCAAACTACTCTAACTGTAATATTGAGTTTGTAGTTTGTAGTTTGTAGTCAAAGAAAACTGTCCAAACTACTCTAACTGTACTATTATGCTGCGTCGTATTTTTTTATTACAGATTTTATTAGGATGGCTCATCGTCGTCATCAAAAGAGGTCTAAAAGCAACAGAAAAGCCAGCTTTGACTGCTCCTTTATTTGCCCATGCAGAGCCAATAAATTTGTATGTTGCCCTCAACGGTAATGATTCCTGGTCAGGAAGGCTGGAAACAGCAAGTTTATTTAATAATGATGGTCCATTCGCAACTATAGCTAAAGCGAAAACAGTAGCTAGAGAATTAAAATTACGACGAAATAGCGCTCGCCCGATTAAAATAAACTTGCGAGGCGGTACTTATTTTTTATCTCAGCCAGTAGTATTTGAGCCAGAAGATTCAGGCAGTATTAATCAGCCAATTACCTATCAGTCTTACCCCAAAGAGCAAGCAACTATCAGTGGCGGTCAATTAATTGCTGGTTGGCAAAAAGAAACGATTAACAAGCTTAAAATGTGGACTGTAAAGCTACCCCAAGACACTGAGACTAAATGGCAATTTCAGCATTTATGGGTAAATGGCAAAAGGCGATCGCGATCGCGTTATCCTCAGCAAGGATACCTAAAGATCAAGGCAGTAGACGTTAAAGGACAAACTTGGACACAGGGAAATTCTAGTTTTGAATATCACCAAGGAGATTTATTCGATACTAACGTTACCGCTTTTGAAGGCGCAGAACTGGTAGTGATGACTCGTTGGGTAGAGTCTCGTTTACCTGTTGTTAAAATAGATCCTACTCAACGTCAGATTTATTTTAGTAAAAATAGCGTTTTTCAACTTGCCCCTGGAGATTTATATTACTTAGAAAATTCCCTACAGTGGTTGAATACTCCAGGGGAATGGTATTTAGACCGCCTACAGGCTAAACTTTACTATTTGCCATTACCAGCAGAAGAGATCGATACCGCCGAAATTATTGCTCCCGTGCTAGATTCTCTGCTAATTTTTCAAGGTGAAGCAGCAGAAAATAAATATATTCAGCATTTAAATTTTGAACAATTAGTTTTCTCTCATACAGACTGGCAATTACCTACTAACGTCTCTGGTTATAATCAAAATGCTTGGGAAGTGCCAGGTGCAGTTAGAGCGATCGCTATACGCAACTGTATCTGGAATGATTGTACTTTCTCTCATTTGGGCAATTATGCTTTGGAGTTAGGCAAAGACTGCCAACACAGCCGAATCTCTTCTTGCTCCTTGTTTGATTTGGGTGCTGGGGGGATCAAAATTGGAGATAAACACCCAAATAACTCTGGTATAAATACTGCTGGGGGAACACATCACAATCTAATCGTTAACAATCATCTATATGCTGGCGGAAAATTTTTTCACAGTGCAGCAGCCATTGCGGTGTGGAAAAGCCACCACAATCTTATAGCTGACAATCAGATCCACGACTACTACTATACTGGTATTGCAGTTATGGGTGATTGGAGTTTTCAACCAACTCAAAGCTATCAAAACTTAGTTATAGACAATAACATTCACCATATCGGCAAGTTAAGCAATGGTGATGGTCCCATCATGAGCGATATGGGTGGTGTTTATATCTTAGGCTGCCAAGAAGGAACTAAAATTTGCCATAACAAAATTCACGATATCAATGCCTTACGCTATGGTGGTTGGGGAATTTATCTGGATGAAGGTAGTTCTTATATAGTGGCAGAACACAATCTAGTCTATGGCACTAGCCACGGCGGTTTTGCTCAACACTACGGCAAAGAAAATCTAATTCGTCATAATATCTTTGCCTTTGGAAAAGAATCTCAAATTCACCGCCATAAAAAAGACCTGCAAACTGCTCGCGAGCAAGACTTTATCAGCTTTAGGTTTGAAAATAATATTATCTATTGGCAATCGGGTCAACTGTTTACTGGTTTAAACAAAGACTATCAATCTCATGCGGTTTTTCAGCATAATATCTATTGGCAAACAGATAAATCTGCTTTCTTATTTGGTAATTTATCTTGGCAACAATGGCAAAGGCGCGATCGCTATTCTTTGATTATAGATCCCTTATTTGTTGCACCCCAGGAAGATAACTTCAAACTACAACCCGACTCTCCTGCTTATAAAATTTTTCCTGCATCACTTGCAGAATTAGAAAAATCAATTTTAAAAGGATAATACTACTTCTTATGTACGGGCGAACGGCCGTTCGCCCCTAATACCAACTCTCTATGACAATGCACTAAATAAAATCTACCCCCTTAGCGTCTTTGCGTCTTTGCGAGAGTTTTAAGCTCAAATACTTAAGTGCAACTTCAAGGAGAAATGGTATAACTACTAACTAACCTAAACCAATATGTAGCATTTATTTTTGTGTTTCATATAATAACTATTTTTGTCCTGTAATTTTAATCTGATAATTATTGCTAGACTCAGCCTGATACGAACCCACCCAGACTTTGTATATTCCTGGCTGCCATACTCCTTCAATCATGGGATTAGCACTACTTACATCATCATTACACCATGTTCCCCCAGGACCTTGAACCATGATAGTTGTATCTGCATCACTTTCAACTTCTAAGCGCAAAAATTGCCAAAAAGAATCGAGCTTTAAAATATGATTAGGCTGAGAATTGGCAAAGCCATCACAATAACCTGTAGCTGTATTTTCAGTATGAGTAATTTCTAAAGCAGCAATTGAACCACCACTTATTCCTTCAATAATTAGAGGCTGGGTCATAGTACTTTGATTAATTGCAATCTGAGCAAAGGTTGAATGAATGTTGACATTTAAACTAGCTCCAGTTAATAATAACCAAAAAGCTTTTTTGAAGATAAATTGGCTTTTTACTTTAAATAAATTTGGCTTAACGATAGCTTTAAACACTTATATTAATCTAATTTTTAATTATCAAAACATACATATTTTGAAGACGCTATCATTAGTTTTTTTGTTCCACTAAAACTACTTTTTGGAAATAGTAAAAATTACTTTTGCGATCAGATTATTTCTATATATTGACTCTCTAACAAAAATGCTCCTTGGGTAAAACGAATGCCCCAATAGCCTCCAGGACGACGATCCATAATTGTGCCTTGTTCTCCTACCGTCAGTAGATTAGAAGGACGTAACATGGGCATGGGTTCGGCGGTTTTAATATAGGCAGGAAGAGATATAATTTTAATGCGATCGCCTACCTTGAAACTTTTTTGTTCATTATTCATTAAATTAACGGTTTTTTTATTATGATTCTGCGGAGTTTACATCAGTTGCTTTAGAACTTTTAACCTTAGTCAAAATCTTGTCTTTTAGCTTTTCTAATTCCTGTCTTAAAACTTCTTTTGCCGTTTTGACATCGCCGACGCTTCTTGTTACCTGACTAAGATCTGCCCATTGCTTTAACATTTTACGGTTACGAGCATTAATTATCGAACTGACAATATGCTGACATTGTTGAGATTCATCCAGGGCATAGAATAAAATACGATATTTACCCTGTTCTGCCAAAGCGCGACAAATCTGCTGTCCTTTGTGAGATTTAAGATCTAAATAACAGGAAAGCCATTTAGCCCCATGTTCTAGGTTATATAAAACAGTAATCCAAAGCAACATTGGATGGGGATGATTTAGGTAGAGGAATTGATTGTAGCGCGTGCTGGATATTCTATTTTGGATACCTTCAGGCTCTAGCATGACACAAAGAACAGGAGCTTCTCCCAATGGAGTAGAAATTAGTTGAGGAAAAACAATTTTTTGTAATGGCTTGTTCTTTGGCCAGGGAGTTTGCAAACAAGTCTCTGTTACCGAAGATTCGGCATTGACGGTTTGATCTTTAGTATATGTTGCCTTTTCTGTATTATCGTCTCTAATTTCTGCCTGATGTTCCTGAGCAGTATCCTGAGCCATATTTCCCTGACTGGGGTTTGTTGGTCTAGATTTAGTCTGTTGCTCAATTGTGTCTAAAACACTAATAATTTCGCCGACGTTTTGCGGTCTATCTTCTCTCTTTTTTGCCAAACAGCGAAATACTAAATTTTGTAATTCGGTTGGTAACCTAAGTCTGCCACTAAACGGTTCTGGTTTAAAGTTGTGGTGCGCCTGATACCAGCCTCCAAAGGAAGAGTTTTGTGGCAATAAGGGCATATCCATAGTCAGCATCTCGTACATCATGATGCCTAGACTATAAATATCAGAACGATGATCTAATTCTTTGCCTTCCATTTGTTCGGGAGAGCAATATGCCAAAGTCCCCATAAATGATTGAGTTTGGTTAGCATTGGCTTGAATTAGTTTAGCAATCCCAAAATCGAGGATTTTGGCTAATTCCCCTAGAGTAGGATCTTGCAGCACGATAATATTGCTAGGTTTAATATCTCGATGAATAATGTGGCTTAGTTCACCATTTACATAAATACCTTGGTGAGCCGAATCTAAACCAAAACAGACGTGACGAGTTAGGGTGAGAAATCTGTTCAAAGGCATTGGCTGATGGCAAATTAGCTCATTGATGCTTTCTCCCGAAAGAAACTCCATCACATAGAAAGGAATATTGCTTTCGTCTACTCCGTAATCTCTGACTCGGACAACATGAATACTTTTTTCGCCTAACAAAGCCGAAATTGTTGCCTCACGCTCAAAACGCTCACGCATATTATCGTTAAGTAGAGCCTGTGCCAAGAATTTTATTGCTACGGTTACACCGCCCAATATAGTGTCTTTGGCTCGATAAACCCTACCCATAGCACCTTCGCCAACTAAATCGTATAGTTGATAACGGTTAGCAAGTAAACGACCAGTGTTAGAATCTTTATTCATATTTTCATATATTGGAAGCTATTGTGGCTTCTGTTGTTTTGGTCTCAACTTATAAACATCTTCAACGTTTGAGGGTGACTTCGATTGTGCTTAATAGACTGTGACCTTCTAAAATATTGCTAATCAGATAATAGGTATTTTGGTCTATAGAGTAAAAAGTATCCAATCCCTTTTTGTTGGTGGTAGTTCCTAAAAACCAGTAATACTGAATAATAGACTGCAATCCAAGTCGTCCCTCTCCCTCAATGTTCCCCAAAAGGCTGTGTTGAGCAACATAGGTATAATATTTCTCTTCGTAATTTAGATTGCCCTTACATTGATAAATAATTTTGGTTTCTGCTTCGTCATCACAAGCTAAACTGGTAGTCATTTTGAACCAGTTTGCTCGTTTCCAAGCAATTTGAATATCTCCTGCTAAGGTAATTGGTGCTAAATTGGGCTTAAGCCAATAACCCTTTACATTCCAATAGCCTGACTCTACTAGGAAACTATGAGCCACAACTCGATCCTCATGATTTGTGTATTGCTAAAAAATCTAGATTTAATTTTTTAGGGGCAATAAATATCTCCTAATAAAGTAGGTTTGTCTGCCCCAGTCACTTGAGGTAAATTACCAGGAATAGAATTTATTCTCCAGTATGCCAATACTGCAAAAGCGATCGCTTCTTTCAAATTGCCGTTAAGTTCTACCTCGTCTGTTGTACCAATATGTGCCGATATTAACTCAGCTTGCAAGCGATGTCTCAGATATGAATTTCTACTGCCCCCGCCACAAAGCAAAACTTCGTCGGGTAATTGGGGTAAAAACTGTCTGTAACTATGCACAATTGAGGCGACGGTAAGTTCTGTGAGGGTGGTCAGGCGATCGCAATCATTAAGCTGCTTTTGCTCCATGTCTTGCCAGCACTGCTCAAGATAATCTTGACCAAATAATTCTCTGCCAGTAGATTTTGGTGGTGGTTGATGAAAAAAATCATGCTTTAACCATTGTTCTACTAATTGACGATCCCGAGTTCCTTGTGCCGCCCATTGACCATTGCGATCGTAGGTTTGCTTACCATTAGTTAGGCGAGTAACAGCTAAATCTAAAAGGGCATTACCTGGCCCTGTATCCCAGCCACAAACCTGCTGTTTCCAGTCTTGTGTTTGATTTGCAGGTAAATATGCCACATTGCCAATACCGCCTATATTTTGAATCGCTCTGGTTTTGCTGGGATGAGATAGCAAACAAGCGTCTATTTTAGGCACTAAAGGCGCGCCTTCTCCCCCTCTGGCAATATCTGCTGCTCGAAAGTTACTGATAGTTTTGATGCCCGTAAGACGAGCAATTAAATCTCCCCTGCCAAGCTGAAGACTATAGCCTAAATTTTTATTTGTTTTGACTTTTGATAGTGGTCGATGATATACCGTTTGACCATGAGAGCCAATCAATTCGGCAATTGAATGCTGAGATTGAATTTTTTGGGCTGCTTCGGCAAACTGAATGGCGATCGCATCATCTAAGGCAGCTAGTTCAGCGATCGCAATTGCCTTCCCGCCACATACTGCTAATATTTCTGCTCTTAATTGTTCGGGATAAACAAAAGTCGCTCCTGCCAACAGTCTTACTTCTAAATCTTTTTCTCGACCGCTAACTTCTACCAAAGCAGCATCAATACCATCGACAGAAGTGCCACTCATTAAGCCGATAACTTTCATGATTTTCAACTGTTAATTGTAAGGTGACACTTTAACAGTTTCTTTTAGTCTTGAAAAGACTATTTGTATTGTGTGTACTATTATCACTTCAGTTATTTAGCCAGTTGGAGCATAATTAAATCATCGATCATTTAAAAAGCCATTTAACTCAAAAACAATGCTTTCATCTACTGCCAAGTTAACTGTCCAAGAGTTCTTTGAACTTCCCGAAGGCGATCGCCCTTACGAACTTATAGATGGTCAGGCTATTCCTAAAATGTCTCCTAAATTCTTTCATTCTGCTGTTCAAGCTACGTTGATAATCTTGCTACAAAGTTGGTGTCAAGGAAAGGGACGAATCTACCCTGAGTGGGCAATCAAACTCAAAAGAAATGGAACTGATTGGATTCCTGTTCCAGATCTAAGTTATACATCCTACAATCGTCTAAGTACAGATTGGATACTAGATGAAGCTTGTCCCGTTGCGCCTGAATTGGTAATTGAAATCATTTCTCCAGGACAGACATTTGGTAATCTAGCAGAAAAGGCTACAGATTATTTGCAAGCAGGAATAGACAGAGTTTGGTTGATAGATACTAAAGCTCAAAGTATTACTATTTTTTATCCAGATACTTTGCCCAAAACAATCAAAGGAACTTCAGCGATCGCTGATGACCTATTGCCAGAATTAAACCTAACTCCTCAGCAGATTTTTCAACAAGCAGGTTTATACTAAATCCTGTTGGCGTAGGTTACTTAACTGTTAGGTAGTAAGTAGTAAGTAGTGGGTAGTAGGTAGTTCTTTTTGACTACGAACAACTGTACGAGCGAACGACCGTTAGTTCTTAACTACAAACGACTAACTACTAACTACCAACTTATTGTTGAAAATACTTTGACCTGTAGCGGATTTGGTATTAGTTTAATTTTAAGATAATCGAAAAAGCGATCGCCTTGACAGAAAAGCGATCGCTATATGTGGCTTAAGCCTTTGTTGATTAAATATCCCGATTCTTAACGAGACTGAGAAAATAGCATTTTGGTTTCTGATGCTCCTGCTTGCCTTAGTTTCCTTGTCATCTGTAAACCAACTAAAGAGATAACAAACCACTGTAGCGAGACAGCTAACATCACTGTCGAAAAGGTAGCATATTCAGCAGCAATAGTGGGAATAAAGCTAAATAACCAAGCTTGAGGCGAAGTCTCAGGAGCAATCTCAGCAACACCTAAACAAAGAGGCGGTACAACAATCATTGAGAACACTGTAATTGTCGACCAAACTGCGCGTTTGCGAGTTTTAGCAGTCAGGATTAACTGAGCCACCACGGCACAAAGCAGAATGCAGCCAGCATTAAGGATAAAACCCAAAAATATTTGCTGTTTATCTTCCCCTAACATCAAAAATATGGAAGGAGTAATATAAGCGATCGCGATCGCCAGATTAATTGCCATTGCAATTGTTGAAGGACTATTTTCGCCAAAAATCAATTCTTTCCAGAGGACATTGCCATTTTCACTTTTTTGATGACGATATCGCGCCCAGTCATATAATGCTTGGCGATGGGGGCTTAACAGGGCAATTAATGCTAGTCCCCAAATAAATAAACAGCATTGTAAAATTACAAAATTGTTGGTTAGTAAACCATTATTATCTTGTTGAAGAGTAAAGCCAAGAGCGATCGCCATCAACCAGGCAGTTAGCCAATAACTTTGGGTTTTGCTAACTAGAGTATTTTCTGGATTATAAAAGCGGCGTTTTAAAACTGACCAACACCAGTAAGTCCAAAGACTTAAGTTACATAACATTAAGCTAATGCCAATACTTGCTTTTGTCCATAATGCTTGTCCATAAAATAATAATTCACCCAAGTTTTCTGCTGATAAAAAAGCAATTTTGGTTTGAGATATGTTACTAGCATCAATCAAATACGATAGGACTATAGCTGGATTGAATAAAAACAACCAATCAAATATGGTTTGGGAGAGGCTACCACCGTGAACCAAAGCCATAGTTAAAAAGCTCAGAATAAAGCCGACTGCTCCGCTAGCTAACCAAGGTTTAAAGCCAGATAAGCCAAACTTCATTAAACTCCAGAGTAAAGCCAAGCTGTAGCAAAAGGCACAGCCAGCAACTATTACTGCATCAAAGCCAATAATAAGGGTAAGTGGAATACGCGCTCCCAAACCAGCCAGCAAATGTAGGGGAACAAATAATAAAATTACTGTGTAAAGCAATATTGGCACTCCCAAAATTTTCCCTAGCAAAATATTGCCAGAAGATTGAGGAGTTAAACGAATAAAATTAAGTGTGCCTCTGCTTTCTTCTTTGACCGTATCGGCAATCAGCATATAAGTACCGACTATTAGTAGGGCAAAGATGCTAATAATGCTCAAAATCATAAACAAATCGAGCCATAATAGCTGCCAATTGATCATCCAATTGTCCAGCAGATCCTTGGTATACAATAGCTCATTAGTGCCATAGCCGAAGGCATAACGTCCTGTTTGGTCTTCTAATAATCCTTTTTGGTCTGATCCTGGTAATTCACTTAAAAGAGAAATGACAATCACAAATTGAGTGATAATGGAGATGGCAGCAGCAACAACTACATTTCTCGTTTTTAACTTGCCTTTAAGCTCTCGAAATAGTTGGGGATTCCAATCTAAGAATTTTTCCCATAATGAATTATAGTCGTGCCACACCTGCATATTTTGTTTCATGATTATGACTGATAAAACTTGGGTAGTAAATTGTTACCATCGCCGATTTTGTACTTTAAGAAGCCTGTTGATGCCCTAATTTTAAAAATATAGTTTCAAGATCTTCTTGGGTACAATAAAATTCTGTCAAGGGAATATCAGCGAGAATAAGCGATCGCAACAGTTGAGCGCAGTCAGACTCTTTTCCTGTAAAATTAACTCGAAGACGATTGCTTTTAGGTATCATCTCCCATGTTTCTACCAAAGAGTTTTGGCTGAGTTGTTGTTGCAATATCTCTATCTTACCTAAAGTGCTAATAATTATTTGTTGACGAGATAACCGTTGATATAGTTCTTTCAAAGAAGTACTTTCTACCAAAAAGCCCAACTCCATTATGCCTACTGAAGTACAGAGTTCGGCAAGATCGCTTAAGACATGAGAAGAAATTAGGATTGTCATTCCCGCTTCTTGTAAAATTTTAATAATTTGCCTAAACTGCTGTCTGGCTAGAGGATCTAATCCTGATACGGGTTCATCTAACAGTAACAATATGGGTTCGTGAATTATTGTTCTAGCTAAACTAAGGCGTTGCTTCATGCCTCTTGAAAGAGTAGAAATAATACTTTTGCGTTTATTTTCTAGCTGAACTAGTTCTAATACTTCTACTAGGCGACGACGGCGAAAAGGTTGTTTGAGATTATATAAACGCGCAAAGTAATCTAGATAATCCCAGACAGTTAGATCGTCATAAAGCGGAAAATCATCTGGGAGATATCCCAAGCGTTTTTTTAAGACAGAATTAGAATCATTTCGTAATAAACGATCGCCATTGAGATAAATTTCTCCTTTAGTGGGTTCTTCTGCTGCTGCTAACATTCTAATTAAGGTCGTTTTGCCCGCACCATTCGGACCAATCAAACCGTACACTTCGCCACTCTCGATCCTTAGATCGATATCGTTAACGGCGATATGTCCCTCAAATCGTTTAGTCAAACCATAGGTGGCGATCGCCAAATCTTCGCTCATAAGCAATAATTAATCTACAATCTCCAACTCTATACCCTTGCTTTCTTAATTATACGTAAAGCGATCGAGCTTCTAGGTAGTGGGTAGTAAGTAATAACTTAGTCAAAAATTAGGGTTGGTTGCAGATCGAATCTCCAGATCGAGTTATCTTATGTAAGATATAAATTTACCGCAAGTTGAGTTATGTTTGGAAAGTCGCCCCGTGAACCACAAAAACCTACTATGTCCGATTTACAAGACATTAAACTTACTCCCCCCACCATAGTTAATTCAACTTCTCCCCAAGATACTTTGCTACAAACAGAAACTGAGATGCTAGAAAGCAATGAGCTTGTATCTTCTGTGGAAAAAATTAGCCGTATTGTTTCTCCTTACTTTGTCGCTATAGTTGGTTTAGCTTTGTATAAAGAGAACTTTTTGATTGGTACAATTTTGATTTTGGTCGGGATACTTTCTCTACTTAAAGTTACTACCAAAGATGTAGGCAATTTCTTAGACTGGCTCAAGAATTTTTTGGGCTTAAGTAGTTAATAGCAACAGTTAGGGCAGTTAAAGCAGTTAGAGCAGTTAGATTACAAACTTCTCGTCGATGGGCTTAAACCTGCAAAGTCTTTTGTAGTCTTGTCCAGACTGTAGAAACTGTCTGCTTGACTTCGTTTTGAAAACTCCATCTTTGGAAAGCTCGTTCGTATTCTTCTCCTTGGGTTTGATAAGCTTTCCAACCATTGAGAGCAATGCCTAATCCCCAGAATAGCAGAATATATAAAGACCAGGTAAGAGAGCCAGCAGCAATTATGTTTAAAGAAACAAGAAAAATATTAACGATCGCAAATTTAGTAAGTTTCTGCTTAAAGTTTTGACGGCGATATAAACTAAAGGCGTGTCGCTGGCGATCGACTAGTTTTTGTTCGAGCCAATCTTGCTCCGCAGCTTGGATAGTGGCGTTACTAATATCTAGTTCTGAGGCGATTTCCCACAGTTGCTGTCTACTTAATTCTTCGTGGGTATGGTGACGGGCGATCGCTATATTGAGAATTTGCTGAATATCTTCTTGGCTATAAGAGTTTGGATAATGGGGGGTTATATCTGACATATTATTATTACTGCTCTCTAATACCTATTATGCCCAAGATGCGTCAACTTGTTACCGTAAATTTGAGGACGGTTTTTACCCTACTACCGAAGGATGAATTGACCGTCATGCTCCGCTACCATTGTAATAATTTAATAGCAAACAAAATATAAAACATTTTCCTTTAGCACAAGTGGAAAAATATTAATATTGCTTCATCCACAAAGGAGTATTTGATGAACGGCAACATTCGGATCGGTAATTTATTTGGGATTCCATTTTTTATTAACCCATCTTGGTTTTTTATCCTGGGTTTAGTGACGTGGAGCTATGGCTCTAATTTAACTAGATTCCCTTATTTTACGGGGTCAACTCCCTGGATTTTGGGTTTTATTACTGCCTTACTATTATTTTCTTCAGTATTGGCTCACGAACTGGGTCATAGTTTTGTGGCGATTTCTCAAGGAATTCCTGTTAAATCGATCACTCTATTCATTTTCGGCGGTTTAGCGACCTTAGAAAAAGAATCAGAAACGCCATTTCAAGCGTTTACTGTGGCGATCGCAGGACCGTTAGTCAGTGTTTTATTATTTGGTATTTTTGCCCTAATAGGAGCTAGTTTTTCACTTAATAAATCTTTAGAGGCAATTATCCTGCCCGTAGCCTATATTAATTTAATTCTGGCACTATTTAATATGATTCCTGGCTTACCTCTTGACGGTGGTAATGTTCTCAAGGCTGTTGTCTGGAAAATTACAGGTAATCCCAACAAAGGAGTAATCTTTGCGGGTAGAGTCGGTCAAGTCATAGGCTGGATTGCCATATCTCTGGGTATCTTATCTGTCTTGGGGATCTCTCAAGCGGGAAGTGTTTGGACTCTGTTGATTGGCGTATTTCTCTTGCAAAATGCTGGTATGGCTGCTCAATCGGCTGTGGTACAGGACAAACTAAGTCAGTATACTGCTAAAGATGCTGTGGTTGCAGATAGCCCGATAGTGGGAGATCATCTAAGCGTTAGAGAGTTTGTCAATGACTATGTGATCGGTAAAGAGCGTTGGAAAAAGTTTTTGGTAATAGATGAAAATCAAAAGTTAATTGGTAATATTGCTGTAGAAGATTTGAAACAAATTCCTACTTCTGACTGGAACGAAATCTATCTGCGTGAGTTAGTCAAATCTATACCAGAAGTTAATACTGTTGCTGCTGATACTTCTTTGTTAGAGGTAGCCAAAACTATCGAGAGCAAGAAAGTTCAAGAGCTTATAGTTGTAGGAGAAGAAGGTGAGGTAATTGGACTGCTAGAAAAATCCTCCATCGTTAATCTAATGACAAAAGAAGAGATAGCCAAGAACAAGGCTGCTGTCGAATCTGCTCAAGACGATGACAAAGTAATAGTTAATTAAATTTAACGGTAATTTTATGGGCGCATAAACTCTATCTGTTCTGACTGTAGTGAATTCACTATATAGTAATCAAATGGCTACTTTGTTTTCTAAGATATGCGTTCTTGTTCTCTGATTGCACCAGCAAAAATCAATCTTTATTTAGAAATTATTGGCGATCGCTCTGACGGATTTCATGAGCTAGTCATGATTTTACAGAGTATTGGCTTGGCAGATCGAGTAGATATTAAACCAAGCGATACTCAAAAGATTTACATTTACTGCGATCATCCCTATGTACCAGAAAATGAAACTAATTTGGCTTATCGCGCTGCTCAACTAATGTGTAAAGTTTTTCCTGATGTACACGCTAACTATGGTGGTGTTAGCATCAGAATTGTAAAAAACATTCCTGTAGCTGCTGGCTTGGCGGGAGGATCTGGTAACGCAGCAGCAGTACTAGTAGGAACGAACTTAATCTGGAATTTGGGTTTAACTCAACCTGAATTAGAGGAGTTGGCTGCTCAATTAGGCTCTGACATTCCTTTTTGTGTTTCTGGAGGAACAGCGATCGCGACTGGTAGAGGAGAAAAACTAGACGCGCTCCCAAATCTTGACGATATTTGGCTGGTTTTGGCTAAATACGATAACATTGGCGTTTCTACACCCTGGGCATATAAAACTTATCGTCAGCAGTATGGCAATTCTTATATCTCTGATGCAGCAGGAATTAAATCTCGCACTGCCGAGGTGAATTCTAGTCCTTTGGTTAATGCCATAGTCAATAAAAATGCTCAAGAAATTGGTAAATTAATCCACAATGACTTAGAAAAAGTTGTTTTGCCTGAATATCCCCAGGTAGCAAAACTCAAGTCAGCTTTTGCTGCTCAAGATATACTGGGTACAATGATGTCTGGCTCAGGACCTACTGTGTTTGCGCTGTGCGACTCTGAGGCAAAAGCGATCGCCGTTAAAGATCGGGTGAAAACTCAAATTAACGATTCTCAACTTCGTTTTTGGGTAACCAAACTTGTTAGTAATGGTATCCAAGTTAAATCTATAATTTAATTTCTTATCTGACTTCAATTAGTTTAATGACACAGCCAGAAGCACTAAAAAATTTGCTCCAGGCGATCGCCTCTGGTAATATAAGTCCAGAATCTGCTTTGGAAAAGCTCAAAGATCTGCCTTTTGAAACCCTAGATGAGTTTGCCAAAATAGATCATCATCGACAGCTTAGGACAGGTTTTCCTGAGGTTATTTGGGGTGCAGACAAAACTCCCGAACAAATAATTAAAATTATGACTGCCATGGCACAAGACGCTGCGGTAGTTATGGCAACTCGGATTGAAATCGAAATATATAAACAGCTAAAACAAGCCATTCCCGACTTAATCTACTATCCTACTGCCCGCATTTGCACTTTGTCTGCTCCTCAAACTTCCAACCAGGCGGGAACAATTTCAATTCTTACCGCTGGCACGGCTGATATTCCCGTTGCCGAAGAAGCTGCCATTACTGCTGAACTATGTGGCTTTGCGGTGACTCGTCTTTGGGATGTGGGGGTAGCAGGAATCCATCGTCTATTAAGCAATCGTGAGGTTGTTTATGATGCCGATGTTTTAATTGTGGTGGCAGGCATGGAAGGTGCATTACCCAGCGTTGTGGCAGGAATGGCGGATTGTCCTGTGGTGGCAGTACCTACTAGCGTTGGCTATGGAGCAAGTTTTGGTGGTGTTGCGCCTTTGTTAACTATGCTAAACTCCTGTGCTGCGGGAATTGGAGTAGTAAATATAGATAATGGTTTTGGGGCAGCTATTTTGGCAGGACAAATATTGCGTACCGCCAAGAAAATTGCGAAAAATTTAAACTGATTATTATGTAGCGGTGTAATCAATTACATCATTCCAGAAGTACCAATTACAGGTAAAACTGTTGCTAAAACTAAAAAAGTTATTGCTCCTAAAGCTAAATTACGATAAATTCGCTTTTCGGGTCTACATCTTTTGTATCTCATTTTAGTTGATATTATTTAAAAATAATTTTCTCCTTTATAACAAACTTTGTTTTGGCTATTTTTTATAAAGCGATCGCAATTAAATTAAATAATTACAGCTCGTTATTTATTCTCTAAAAACAACAATTCCAGGTCTTGATAACCGCTAACTACTCTAGCGATGTTGATTCCATCTTTTTTAGCGTAATAAAAAATAATATAATTCTCAACAACAAAACCTCTTAAACCAGGAGCAAGTTTACTGTAGCTTTTCCCCATGTTAGGGAAATTGGCAATCAGCTTACATTTTTTTCTGATTACATCAAATAATTGGCCAGCTGCTTGAGAATTCTGACGAGCAATATATTCACAAATCTCATCAATATCTTGTATTGCAACATTAGTGAAAGAATAGCTACTCATAAATTTTATTCACCAGCAATTCTCTTTATTTTCTCCTGTAATTTATCAAAAATAATTTCACCATCTGTTAGCTGTTTATTAGCTATTTGTTCAGTGCCAATAACAATTTTGTCTCGAAGTTCTTTCAATTTTTTTTCTCTTGCTTCTAGTAGTTCAAAAGCTTTAGAAATTACATCATTAGCATTACTATATACACCGCTAGCAATCTTTTCTTGAATAAATTTTTCTTGTTCTGGTTTTAATTGAATATTCATAACTTATTTCTTACAGTCTTTGTAATACAAATTATAGTGTTTTAGCTTGGTTGTAAGTAAACAATCCGATTTTGCCAATCACTATTTTTTTGAGTTTGACCCAACCAAATAATAGCTTTAATCAATCCACCAAAATTATTAGGAGAAATAGAGCGATAGTTAATAAAAATTACTCCTGCGTGGTTGATATTTGCTTGTCCCCATTTAACTAAGATAGGTGGAATAGTTTTTTGATCGTAAGTAATTAAAGTAAGCTGTTTTAGTGCTGCTATCCTGAGAATTGCTTCATCCGCAACACCAAGAAAATTGCCATTTTTCCAAGTGTGAATCGAAAATATAGGGATTTCTGAATGTTTGTTATTAATTTGCTGGGCTATTTCTGGTGATATTTGCTCATCAAGAAGGAAAGATAGCATTAATTTGAGATATCTTCCTTCATGATATCTTGGGGAATTAATAACAGTTCGGTTTGTGGTAGGAGTCGTTTGATAGTTGTGTAATCAATTGCCATATCGTCTTGTATGGCCAAATCAATTTCTTCGGGATAAGCTTCTGTATAGTTAAATGCTGCTTGTACCCATGCAGTTGATTTCTGAAGATGATTAGCAATTGCATTTACATCGTTATCTAATTCTTTCGCCAGCATCATCACTTGCCAGACTGCTAAATTAGAATTTTTCATGTAAGCCTGTCTTCCAAGAGGAGAGTTACGAAATTCAATATAAGCAAATTCACTTTGTCGCAAGGATTCCTCGATTAACATCGCCCCTGTCTCACTAGGAGTTTTACCCAAAAGACGAGCTAATCTTTGTAATCTGGCTTCTGTTTCTGTTGCTAATCTAGTGCTAACTACTTTGGACATAAAAATACTGTTTCAAATCAATAGTTACATTGTAACTGTTAGCTACATCAGTTTTTTGGCTCAAACATAAGATTTGAATTAAAAAAAACTGCGACTAAAAATAAATTAATCGCAGTTAATGAAGTTCAATTCTTCAGCAAATAGCTGAAAGTAGCAATGTTTAAGTTAAATTTTGCTTCGATTTTAGATCAGCTTAAGGGATGGAACAATAAGTCTGGAAAAAAACGATTAAATTCAATTAAAAGCCCAGCCGTAACGGTTAGCAAAGCCATAATTAAGACTGGGGCAGTGGAAAGAAACTTTTGTAAGTCTCCCATAATATCCTCCATTCAAACAGTTAATAAAGTGCAATTTAGCGGGGTGAAACGGTAATTTCCGATTTGTCGGCAAACATTTTGCCACTGGAGATTTCACCAAATGCCAGTAGGGGCCAAGTGGCTGCTGCTAACATTTTGCTAATAGCTAAGGGAACATTGATTACAACTTCTTGCATTTCTGAGTTCTTTTCTTTTCTAACAGCAATTACGTAAGAGCGACCAGCCCAACCAATCCAACCAGCGATATACAAAAATAAAATGCTGGGGATAAAGAAATCTCCCATGTGTGACCAGCGACCATCTACGATTAAATGGGGATAGCCTTCTGGTCCACAAAGAGCTTCTGCATAACGCTCGGCTCTAATTTGACCAGAATTGGGATCATCGGTAGTGTTGCGGAAATTTTTAGCTTTTTGTACGTAAGCAGCATTTTCTCCACAGGGAGTCAAATTTGCTACTTCATCAGCATTCGCCGTAGGTGCAAAACCAAACCAAAGCGTAAATACTAATATTAAAGCAAACAACCTTCTCATGAATATGTTTCCTTTTGTGACAGATAATAATTGTGTATGTGTATGAGCGTAAAGATATTTCTTATACGCTAACTAATCTTACTTTCGCTAACAGACTGTAATTTACCTGAGCGTTGATTACGCTTAGATAGATTTTTCCTGATTACGAACGTTAGGGATTAGGCGAACAAATTTGTTCTTGTAAATCAACTTATCAAAGGATGGCAACAATTTTAGCGATCGAAACAAGTTGTGACGAAACTGCGGTGGCTATCGTAAAGAATCGTCAAGTTTTGAGTAGTATTGTTTCTTCTCAGATTGAACTACACCGAACTTATGGTGGTGTTGTACCTGAATTAGCTTCTCGGCAACACCTTGAGATTATTAACCCCTGTATTGCTCAGGCAATGTCAGAGGCGCAAATAGATTGGCAAAATATAGATGCGATCGCAGCTACCTGTACTCCTGGTTTGGTGGGGGCTTTATTAGTAGGAGTGGCAGCAGCTAAAACCCTGTCAATGATTCACAATAAGCCTTTTTTGGGGGTACATCACTTGGAAGGGCATATTTATGCCTCTTACCTAGCTCAACCAGAATTAGAGCCACCTTTTTTGTGTTTATTAGTTTCTGGAGGACATACCAGCAGTATTCATGTCAAAGATTATGGCGAGTACAAACTACTTGGTTCAACGAGAGATGATGCAGCAGGAGAGGCATTTGACAAAGTAGCGAGGTTATTAGACCTAGGATATCCAGGTGGGCCAATAATCGATCGCTTGGCACAAGAAGGCAACCCCAAAGCATTTAAGTTACCAGCAGGTAAAATCTCTTTACCTAGAGGAGGTTATCATCCCTATGATTTTAGCTTCAGCGGTTTGAAGACAGCAGTTTTAAGGCTAGTAGAAAAATTAAAAGCGGAAGGAGAAGTTCCTGTAGCGGATATTGCAGCTAGTTTTCAGCATACTGTTGCTCAAGTTTTGACTAAGCGCAGCGTGCAATGCGCCCTAGATCACAATCTAGATACTATTACCATTGGCGGTGGTGTGGCTGCAAATAGCGGTTTGAGAAAGTATTTAACTCAAGCAGCAGCCAAGCATCAGTTAAAGGTATATTTTCCTCCTCTCAAATTTTGTACAGATAATGCAGCCATGATTGGTTGTGCAGCAGCCGAACATTTTAATTTAGGACACAGATCTACACTAGATTTGAACGTTCAGTCTCGTATGGCGATCGCCCAGGTAATGCAATTGTATCAATAGATTTGCTTAAACTCTAGCCTGTTTATAATAAATTCATGAATGACAATTATAGCTATGCAAGTCCCTACTAAAATTTATTATTCCCCCGCCGAATATTTAGAACTAGAAACCCAGGCTGAACAAAGAAGCGAATATTTAGATGGTCAAATAATACCTATGGCTGGCGGGAAACCTAATCACAATAAAATCGCCCTAAATTTGAGTAGTACATTGAATTTTGCTTTGAGAGGTACTTCTTATGATATTTTCATGAGTGATTTACGCCTCTCGATACCTTACTGCCGTTTGTATACTTATCCTGATGTGATGGTAGTCAATACCCCTTTGGTATTTGCTGAAAATCGCAGTGATACAATTGTCAATCCTATAATGATTGCCGAAATTTTATCTGACTCTACCGAAAAATATGACCGTGGTGATAAGTTTCGGATGTATCGCACTATTCCTAGTTTTAGAGAATATTTATTAATTAGTCAAACATCTATGCAGGTAGAGAAATTTACTAAAAATAACTTGGATCAATGGGTACTTTCTGAATATGCGACCAAGGAAAGTATAATTACCTTTGATTCATTTGAATTAGAAATTAGTCTAGATGAACTTTATGACCGTGTTGAATTAAATTAGTAACCAAACTCAAAATTGCGATCGCCATTAAAATGCTCGGCGTATAATTATTCTTAAAATAAAAGGACGCACTATTAGTACGTCCTCAATTTATACCTAACCCAAAAAATATTTAACCAACTGTTCCTTCTAATTTTAGGCTCAATAGTTTGTCTGCTTCGGCTGCAAATTCCATTGGCAGTTCATTCAACACGTCTTTACAAAAACCACTGACTAACATGGTTACTGCATCCTCTTCAGAAATGCCTCGTTGAGCAAAGTAAAACAGCTGTTCTTCGCCAATTTTTGCCGTAGACGCTTCGTGTTCTAGTTTAGCAGTGCTGTTATTTACCTGGATATACGGAAAGGTATTAGCCTCGGCATTGTCGCCAATTAGCATTGAATCACACTGGGAATAGTTGCGTGCGCCATCGGCTTTGTTGCCAATTTTGACTAAACCACGATAGCTACCTTTAGAATTACCAGCAGAAATCCCCTTAGAAATAATCGTGCTGCGGGTATTTTTGCCCACGTGAATCATTTTTGTTCCTGTATCAGCTTGCTGTTTATTATTAGTTAAAGCAATGGAATAAAATTCGCCTATAGAGTTATCCCCTACCAAAACACAGCTAGGATATTTCCAGGTAATCGCCGAACCTGTTTCTACCTGTGTCCAGGAGATTTTGGAATTAACTCCTTTACATAAACCACGTTTGGTCACGAAATTATAAATCCCGCCTTTGCCGTTTTCATCTCCTGCAAACCAGTTTTGAACGGTTGAATATTTAATACTAGCGTTATCTAAGACCACTAACTCTACCACCGCAGCGTGAAGCTGGTTGGTGTCAAACATCGGCGCAGTACAGCCTTCTAAGTAGCTTACAGATGCTCCTTCTTCTGCCACAATCAAAGTACGCTCAAACTGACCCGTATCTCCGTCATTAATACGAAAATAGGTTGATAGTTCCATCGGACAGGTTACGCCTTTGGGAATAAAGACAAACGAGCCATCACTAAACACGGCAGAATTTAAAGCAGCAAAGTAATTATCCCCTACAGGAACAACGCTACCTAAATATTTCTTTACGAGTTCGGGATGTTCTTCCAAAGCTTCGGAGATAGAGCAAAATATTACGCCATCCTCTGCTAGTTTTTCCTTAAAGGTAGTACCAATAGAAACGCTATCAAAAATGGCATCTACCGCTACATTACCCAATCTTTTTTGTTCTGAAAGAGGAATACCTAGCTTGTCAAAAGTTTCTAGCAAAGCGGGATCGACATCATCTAAGCTACCTAGCTTTTCACGTTTTTTTTTGGGTGCAGAATAGTAAACGATATTTTGATAGTCAATTTCAGGATATTCTACATGAGGCCAATCTGGTTCACTCATCTTCAGCCACTGACGATAGGCTTTGAGGCGAAACTCTAGCATAAATTCTGGCTCGTTTTTCTTAGTCGAAATTAAACGAACAACATCTTCGCTTAATCCGCGAGGAATTGATTCGGTTTCAATCTCGGTAACAAAACCATACTTGTAGGGTTGATTGACTAAAGTTTTAACGTTGGCACTCATGGTAGGGGCTTATATAAAATATATCTTCAATAGTTGTTTTAAATTTTGTGGAGCAGTAACGGGTTGATTTGTTACTACTTCGCTAAAATTAGTTTGTATAGACAAAGTTGAAGAAAGTTCACTTTGAGTTTAACAACAAATTTGTTGTTTAAGTATATTGTAAGTTACATTACCAACAAATAGATATTGTTTAAGTCAAAAAAATCCTTTTTGCTATTATTTCTCTATTAAGCCCAATTTATAGTCTTTAGGACGATGACAACCACTGGTTTACCGTCTACTAAACAAAATATTCTGAAATATTTGCTCAAGCAAGGTCAGGCAACCGCGCAACAGCTAGCGCACGACCTTAATCTTAGTGCGCAGGCAATTCGTCGCCATTTAAATGAATTGGAGGCAGATGAATTGATTGCTTATCAGTCAATACATCAAGGTATGGGCAGGCCGCAACATTTGTACCAGCTTAGTAGCCAAGGGCGCGATCGCCTTAGTCCCCAAAAATATAATGATTTTGCCGTTTCTTTTTTAGATACCCTAGCTGAAACCGTAGGCAAAGAACAGGTTAGCTTAGTTTTGGAAAAGCAATGGCAACGTAAAGCAGCCGAATATCGCGATCGCTTAGGCAAAGGAACTTTAAAACAGCGCATTAGCAAATTAGTCCAGCTACGTAAGGATGAAGGCTATATGGCGGAATTGCATCAAAGCGCGCCTAAAAAGAAGCAGTTTGTTTTAGTAGAACACAACTGCGCTATATCTGAAGTTGCTGAATCTTATCCCAGCATTTGTGGACATGAATTAGAAATGTTTGCTGCGGTTTTGCCAGACTGTGTTGTCCAAAGAACTCACTGGATTAATGATGGCGAACATCGCTGTGGCTATTCAATTCAGCCTAAATAAATAATTATTAATTACGGTTAACTAGATATCAATTTGTTCGGGCAGAAAATACGACATATAGATGAAGCGAACCACACTTACAATATCTTTTTACTCTCCCTACAATAATAATTAAGAAAACAAAAAACAGCGACACAAATTAGCTGATTATTAAAAGAGAAGGAAATAAAACTATGACTATTGTTCGTTATAATCCCTGGCAAGAAATGGCAACTTTACAAAGTCAGTTAGAAGGCATTTTTAACAATACAACTTCTGTAAATAGTAGCTATTTTCCCGCAGCAGAACTGAACGAAACCAAAGAAACTTTTGAATTAAAATTAGAATTGCCTGGAATGAATAAATCAGATATAGATGTTCAGGCAATGGCAAATAGAGTGATTGTTAGCGGAGAACGTCAAGCACCTAAAGTAGAAAAACTTCGTTCTGAGTTTGGCTATGGCAAGTTCCAAAGAGCGATCGCTTTACCAAAAACTATTCAAAATACTAAAGTTACTGCCCAATACAACAACGGTATTTTGCACTTAACTTTACCTAAGACGGAAGCAGAAAAAAATAGAGTAGTTAAAGTTAATTTAACTGAAGCTGCTCAAGAAAATCTGGAATTGTAATAACCGAAAAAGACGGGGTATTGTCCCGTCTTTTTTGATTTAGATAAAGTTAATGTTTGCCCAAAAGTACTTAGTTAGATTAATTAAAGTTCTTTGATTACAAATGTAAAAAAACACTCAAAACTAAGACTTAATCAACTAACAACTAAATTTCAGCTAAAACTTCTTTTGCTGCTGCCAAAGTCTTATCAATATCTTCATCAGTATGAGCTAAGGATGTAAAACCAGCTTCAAACTGAGAAGGAGCAAGATAAATGCCTCTTTCTAGCATACCGCGATGAAAACGACCGAATTTCTTCATATCTGAGGTTTTGGCATCGTCGTAATTGTGAACTTCTTTACCTGTGAAGAACATTCCAAACATAGCACTGATGCTACCTCCAGTAACTTCATGACCAGCTTCTTTAGCCACAGCCAATAAGCCATTTGATAGCTTTTTCGTAATGCGGTCTAACTGCTCGTAAGTGCCTGGCTTCCTCAGCAATTCTAAAGTTTTAATTCCCGCAGTCATTGCCAAAGGATTACCAGATAAAGTTCCTGCTTGATACATTGGTCCTGCTGGTGCAACCATAGACATAATGTCCGCGCGTCCACCATAAGCACCTACAGGTAAACCGCCACCAATAACTTTACCTAAGGTAGTAAGGTCGGGCGTTACGCCAAATTTTTCCTGTGCGCCACCATAAGCTATACGAAAACCAGTCATTACCTCGTCGAAGATTAATAGTGCGCCATGCTCTTGGGTTATCTCTCTTAAACCTTCTAAGAAACCAGCATCAGGTGTGACAAAGCCAGAGTTACCAACTACAGGCTCTAAAATCACCCCTGCAATTTCATCAGGATTTTCGGCAAATAATTTCTTGACTGTTTCTAAGTCGTTATAGGGAGCATTTAAAGTGTTATTAGTGGCGGATTTTGGTACTCCAGGAGAATCTGGTAAGCCAAGGGTTGCTACCCCAGAACCAGCCTTGACCAAAAACATATCCGCGTGACCGTGATAGCAGCCTTCAAATTTAACGATTTTGTCTCTACCAGTAAAGGCACGCATCAAACGCAAAACAGACATACAGGCTTCTGTTCCTGAGTTAACAAAGCGCACTACATCTATACTAGGAACAGCATCAATCACCATTTCTGCCAAGACATTTTCCAAAGCGCAGGGCGCGCCAAAGCTAGTGCCTTTTTCTAAAGCTTCATGGAGAGCTTTAATAACTACAGGATTAGCATGACCACAAATTGCAGGACCCCAAGTACCAACGTAATCAATATACTGATTACCATCTACATCCCAAATATAAGCACCTTTAACATGGTCAAATACAATAGGCTGACCACCGACAGATTTAAAGGCTCGTACTGGTGAGCTAACTCCACCAGGCATTAATTTTTGAGCAGCACTAAAAATCTCTTCTGATTTAGCCGTTTTAAAGGAAGTTGTAGAAACCAATATTTTCTCCTTTAATCAAAATAAGTGTGTAAGTAAGTATCTTTTTAAAGATATAAGTTTTTAGTAAAGACTTGTGATGTTACAGATTGCTTCGCCTTTAAACAAAAATGATAAGGTTTGTTCCTTTTCCCTTGATGGAAGTAATATCTTTACTGTAACCGTTTTGGTCAATAACTTTTTATTATCCTACGGATGGTAGTCTCAAAATTGGGTATAAGTATGAAGATTTTTAAACTATGGGCTTTTGAAGTCAAAGCAAGCAAAAATTTCTGACATTTTGCTAATTTATTAATTTATAAAGTAGCTAGCAGCAATATACCTAAAACTACGCAACACAGTATTACTAGAACACCAAACTGTTGCAGAAAACCAACTCTTTGATTAAGCTTATCTACAAAGCTGTTAAGGTAATATACTTGCTGTTCTAAATTAGCGTATTGATTTTCTAAAGAGTATTGACTCTTAGGTTTTCTATCCCGGCTACGAGGATCGCGTCTTGATTGTCTACTAGAGCCAGTATTCAAATCTTCTAGCAGTTTAGACTGCTGGAGTATTACTGATTTTAGCTGCTCTATTTCCTGGGAATTAGATTGAGAATCAGTAACTTTATGCAAATATTTTTCTAGTAAACCAGGCCCTAACTGAAAATATCCTTTATAAGCAGAATAAATGGCGTTGATTAATTCCTTGGCAGGAGTATTTTTCTTTAAATATCCTTTTGCACCTACCTGTAAAGCAGAATTTAGATAGGTATCTTCATTGTGAACGCTAATAATTAAGACGCTAGTATCTATAAACTTTTCAGTGATAATTTTAGTAGCTGACAGCCCATCCAAAATAGGCATTTCAATATCCATTAAAACAATATTAGGTCGGTGTACCTGAATTAGGTCTATGGCTTCTTGACCATCTTCAGCACAACCAACAAGTTCCAAGCCTGATTCTTCTTCAATATAACTTTTCAGAATTTCTTGTACTGTTTTTTGATCGTCTACTATCAAGACTTTGATCATTATATTAAATATACTTTTAAATTAATTTGATTTAGGCTTTTTCAAAATATCATTAAGCAGTGATTGAAGATTACTATATCATTCACAGCTAATTAATTAAATTGTTGTGTAAAACAGTGTTTTAATAGATTGGGCTATCTTGAGTAAAAAATTAATATTAAGTTGATTAATGAGTATTTTATTTGGGTTTAGATGTTACTAAGAACTAGTTATTGACTGCTATATATACCAATGAAACACCTGAGAATAAAACTATACTTTCTAGATTGTAAAGTAACCCATATTACCAAAATAGGCTCAAGAGTTAAAACGCTAGGCTTTACTACCTTAATATATTTTGTATATTCTTTACTATAAATGGATTCTTAAGAAATAACTTTGAAGATTGTATGAATTTTGATTATCTGGATATCTTTGTCACTATATCTACTAATAATATTCAAGCTTTAATCGACTTTTATAGTCATTTGTTACAAATACAGCCTACAGTTTACCGTCCTGGGGTTTACGGAGAGTTCAAATTACAAAAACTGCGCTTAGGCATTTTCCATCCTAAAACGGAACGAAAATTAGAGTTCGATAACATTAGCAGCAGTATGAGCTTATGTATCGAGGTAGAAAATTTAGAACAGGCGATCGCCTTTCTAGCTGATATGGGTTATACTCCACCAGGAGAAGTAATATATAGTTCCCATGGTCAGGAGATTTATGCTTATGACCCAGGCGGAAATCGCTTAATTTTACATCAGGCAAAAAAGAAATGAGCGGCAAATTGCTAAATTACTCATGAAACTTTTCTTAGGTAGCTTCTCGGCACAAATAGCAAAAACCAGGAATATCAAATATTCCTGGTAGAGTCTGCACGTACAGCAAGTTTTTTCAAAAATCGAAAGCTAAATTCTAAACCTGAAAATCAGCTTGACTGAGATTTTTCTGATTCTTCTGACTCTGCTGATTCTTTTGACTCTCCTACAACTTCTGTTTCCTCAGTTTCCTCGTCTTCGGTAACAGGCTTGGCTGGAACAACAACAGAAATAGCGGTTCTTTCAGGATCATCTAAAACAACAGCACCTTCTGGTAGGGTAATTTCTCCTACGTGTAAAAGGCTACCAATTTCAAAATTGGTTACATCAATTTCAATAGATTCGGGAATTTTATCAGCAGCACAGACAATTTTCAATTCAGTCATAATCTGTTCGACAATTCCTCCTTCTTTGGTGCCAGCAGCTTCACCTACAAGTATTACTGGAACAACAATTTCTACCTGTTGGTCGGCAGAAACAGTAAAGAAACTAAGATGATTGAGAGTTCTTTTCCAAGGATGAGCCTGTACTTCTCTAATTAAAGCCTTGCCTTTCCAAGAAATATCTGGAACTTGCAAATCAACCAGCGTGTTATTAATTGCTGCTTGTCTTAATAGAATTTGTGCTTCCTTTGCAGGTATTGTCAGAGAAACAGAGTTAGCTCCATCATGACCATATAAAGCAACAGGAATTAATCCTTCACGACGCAATGCTCTGGGTTTACTTCCTTCAGGTCTGCTTTTGCATTCAACTGTAATGTTCATAGTCTTTAATTGTTTTGATAGTCAGTAATATGGTTCAGAATTTTAACTGCGGTTTGCAGTTTGCTTACCTTGTTGCAGGTTAGATTTGAGCAACAGGTACACCATCGGCATCAAGTAAGGCTCTCTTCGGTCCGTGGATTGGATCTTCGACAATGATTGTATGATCTCGACCAGGACCGACAGACACAATCGCGATAGGAACTTCCATTAATTCAGCCATAAACTTGAGATAGTTTAAAGCTTCTTTGGGCAAGTCTGATAAAGAACGGCAGTTTGTAGTAGATTTTTGCCATCCTGGTAAAGTTTTATAAATAGGCCTGCAGTTGGCAAACTGACTAGCATTAGTAGGAAAATGATGGCAGGTTTCACCATCTATCTCATATGCCACACAGACTTTAATTTCTGCTAATTCGTCTAGCACATCTAATTTTGTTATTGCCAGACAGTCTAAGCCATTAATTCGCACAGCATAGCGACCAATTACAGCATCAAACCAGCCACAGCGACGACGACGACCAGTCGTAGTTCCAAATTCTGCGCCGACGTCTCCTAAAAATTCGCCAACGCTATCATTTAGCTCGGTAGGGAAAGGTCCTTCCCCCACGCGGGTTGTATAGGCTTTGGCTACACCAATCACCCTGTCTATTGTAGTAGGACCGACACCTGCTCCAACACAGGCTCCGCCAGCTATAGGATTTGAAGAAGTAACGTAAGGATAAGTACCATGATCTAAATCTAGTAAAGTCCCTTGCGCTCCTTCAAACAAGATATTTTTTTTCTTATTAACTGCCTCATAAATTTTAAGAGAACTATCTACTACAAAAGGTCTCAAAAAGTCTGCATATTTTAGATACTCTTCAATTACTTTCTCTGGGTCTAAAGGCGGTAAATTATATAGTTTTTCTAAAATTACGTTTTTATAATTGATCGTCCAACTAAGTTGCTTACGCAAATGATCGGGGTTCATTAAATCTAAAACCCGAATGCCGGTTCGTTCTGATTTGTCAGCGTAGGTAGGACCAATGCCTCTACCTGTAGTACCAATTTTATATTCTCCTCGGCTTTCTTCTGATGCTTCATCAATCTGGCGATGATAAGGCATGGTGATATGAGCTGTTTGAGAGATATATAAGTTGTCTACCGTCACTCCTAAAGCTTTTAGTTGTTCTATTTCTTCAATCAACACCTGAGGATCGATTACTGTTCCAGAACCGATAATACACTCTGTTTTGGGATACAAAATTCCCGAAGGAATCAAGTGCAGTTTAAAAGTTTTTTTGGCTACAACAACCGTATGTCCTGCGTTCACTCCACCTTGGGAGCGCACCACGACATCTGCTGAGCGACTAAGTAAATCGGTTATTTTCCCTTTTCCTTCGTCACCCCATTGGGCTCCGATTACGATAACATTAGCCAAGAGTTTATTTAAGAGCTAAAGTTTACACAAACTATTATTATGATGATTTGCAGTACACAATGTCAACTACTATTAAATGTTATTTGGTCGAGACAATTGAAAGCCTGTAAAGCTATTAGCGATTAACTTTTAAACTAGATTTAGTGGGCGTAAATGAGAGAGGCGTTATTTTGCCCAGTGATTTATCACTCGTAAACCAAAAGTAAAGAATGGAACTACTGCAACAGGTAAGAGTAATTGACCCTGCTCAAGAAATTGATCGCTTGTCGGATGTGCTAATTGAAGACGGTAAAATTAAGCAAATTAGCGATCGCCTGACGGACTATCCTAGTCAAACACAGATACTCTCTGGACACGATCTTATTCTAGGAACAGGATTAGTAGATTTATATAGCCACAGTGGCGAACCAGGTAACGAAGCCAGAGAAACTTTACTAGCTTTGGCTCAGGCTGCTGCTGCGGGAGGGTTTACGCAAGTAGGAATTTTGCCTGATACTCTGCCTCGGATTGATAATGCTGAAATATTAGCTGCTGTTAATCAAAAAAGCATTAGTCTAAAAAAATCTCAGCTAAGTTTTTGGGGTGCTATTTCCCAGACTATTGATACAAAGCAGATGAATGAACTGGGGGATTTAAAGGCAGGAGTGATTGGCTTTAGCGATCGCTATAAATTGAGCGATCTAAATCTATTTAGACAGGTTTTGGAATATGTTCAGCCTTGGCAAAAGCCTCTAGCGATCGCTCTTAACCACAACGAACTAGCAGCAAACGGTGTTGTTAGAGAAGGACTAACCTCTATTCGTTACGGTATGGCAGGAAATCCTGCTTTTTCCGAGGCAGCGATTATAGCAGCAGTCTTAGAAATAGTGGCAAAAATTCCGACTCCTGTTCATATTATGCGCGTCTCTACTAAAAGAGGAGTGGAGTTAATTGCCGATGCTAAGGCAAGGGGAGTAACGATAACCGCCAGCACGACCTGGATGCACCTATTATGGAATGATGATGCGGTAGATAGCTATGACCCCAATTTACGCCTCGAACCACCCTTAGGAGACAAAAACGACCAGACTGCATTAATTACTGGAGTTAAACAGGGAATTATTGATGCGATCGCCATCGATCATCAGGCATATACCTACGAAGAAAAAACCGTAGCATTTGCTCTTGCCCCACCAGGGGTAATTGGTTTAGAGTTAGCCTTACCTCTTTTATGGCAGGGACTAGTGAAAACAGGAAAGCTATCAGCCCTAGAACTATGGCAGGCTTTGAGTAGTCGTCCTCGCCAATGTCTACAACAAGAACCTATAGCGATCGCGCCAGAAAAAACTGCCAATTTAGTATTATTCGCTCCTCAAAAAACTTGGTTAGCCAATCAAGAAAATCTCAAAAGCCCCGCTGCAAATACTCCTTACTATAATCAAAAAATCACCGGAAAAGTAATTAAAACCTGGAACAGCTAGCTATCATTTGACATTTTAAAGAGTGACAAAAGGATAAAATCTCGTAGGCGCGATCGCTTTATACATAGCACAGCGGCAAATCCAGCCTAATATATAACAAGTTGAAATTTTTAAACAAACAATTCCTGCCTTAATTCAGATAAAGTTTTTGCTCAAACAATCAGTTTAAGTTTCTATCCCGTCCAGAAACTAGATAAGATAGATAACTAATAGCAGGTAAGAATTAATTCATTTCTTAATCACAGAAATATTGCTGATTTATGGCACAGATAGAAACTAGAACCGAACCCATGATTCTCAACATGGGGCCTCATCATCCTTCAATGCACGGCGTTTTACGCCTGATTGTAACTCTTGATGGGGAAGATGTAATCGATTGTGAACCCGTAATCGGTTATCTTCATCGAGGTATGGAGAAAATTGCCGAAAACCGCACCAGCGTTATGTATGTTCCTTATGTAAGCCGTTGGGACTATGCTGCGGGGATGTTCAATGAAGCAATTACAGTTAATGCCCCCGAAAAGCTAGCTGGGATCGAAGTACCCAAGCGCGCCCAGTATATTCGGGTGATCATGCTAGAGTTAAACCGCATTGCTAATCATTTACTATGGTTAGGTCCATTCATGGCAGATGTGGGCGCACAAACTCCCTTCTTTTATATTTTTCGCGAACGGGAGTTGATTTATGATTTGTGGGAAGCTGCTACTGGACAGAGATTAATCAACAATAATTATTTCCGTATTGGTGGAGTATCAGTTGATTTACCCTACGGTTGGATCGACAAATGTGAAGATTTTTGTGACTACTTCGATCCTAAGGTTGATGAGTATGAAAAGCTAATTACCAATAATCCTATTTTTCGTCGTCGCGTTGAAGGTGTAGGAACTATTAGCCGTGAGCAAGCTATTAACTGGGGTTTATCAGGACCAATGTTAAGAGCTTCTGGGGTTAAGTGGGACTTACGCAAAGTAGATCACTATGAATGCTATGACGACTTCGACTGGGATATACATTGGGAAACTGCGGGAGATTGCTTTGCCCGCTATTTGGTGCGTATCCGTGAAATGCGCGAATCGATCAAAATTATTCGTCAAGCTCTAAAAGGCATTCCAGGCGGTGCTTATGAAAACCTAGAAGCACGCAGGATGGACGAGGGACGCAAATCTAAGTGGAACGACTTTGAGTACCAGTATATAGCCAAGAAAGTTGCGCCGACGTTCAAAATACCTGAAGGAGAACACTATGTTCGCCTAGAAAGTGGCAAAGGTGAACTAGGAATCTTTATTGTCGGCAATGATAATGTCTTTCCTTGGCGTTGGAAAATTCGCGCCCCTGACTTTAATAACCTACAAATTTTACCAAATATACTCAAGGGAGTTAAATTAGCAGACATTATGCCTATTCTTGGTAGTGTAGACATTATTATGGGTTCAGTCGATCGCTAGATTCAAAAAAAATAAACGTTTTCATAAGGTGAGCAAGTCTCATCTTATTTTTTGGCAAAAATATCTCACAAATCAAAACGGTAACGACATCTTTGGCGATCGCCTTCTAGATATTGATCTATCAAAGGATAACGATCAATATCTAATGAACAATAAAAAAGAGGCTTTGAGCCTCTTTTTTATATATAAATAGTATGGGCCGAGTTGGATTTGAACCAACGTAGGCATAGCCAGCGGATTTACAGTCCGCCCCCATTAACCGCTCGGGCACCGACCCTTATGCACCACAATACAATTTAGAATCATAACATAGGATTGTGATCTTTTTTGCCGAGGATAAAAATACAGTTCATTTCCCTGTTTCCAATTGATGATGATCGCTCTAAATCTAGACTGCGTAAGCAGAGTTTAATGCCCAAGAAATCAAAGCAATAATGCTACCAAAAATAATAACTGCGGATACAGCAACCAAGATAGGTTTATCTGCACCATCAAATTTCATAATTCCACGATTTAAGTCAGACATAATTATTTTGCTCCTCTATCCAGTATCTAAGAGATGTATAAATTTGAAATCACTTTTGTACAAATAGTCTAGCGTTTATCTTTTTGCTCGTCTAGATTAGTAGCGACACAATGATTATTTTCGCTGAGGAAAATTGTTTATGACTACTAATCCCATTATTACTCAATCCCTTGATGATCTGGTCGTTTTTAAAAATGAAACAGACACTAACGTCAATTTATCAAAACACTTTGACGATCCTTTTACCACTGGACAGGTAGCTAGTTTTGCACTAACCGATAATTCTTTAGGAGGCGGGGTAACTAATGTCCTCTTATTCGATCAGGCTGGGGCAGGTGCGCCAAAAACTGTAGACAACTTTAGCAACTATGTTCAAGATGGAGATTACGTAAATTCTATTATTCATCGTTCTGTGCCAGGCTTTATCGTGCAAGGAGGAGGGTTTACAGTCAAGGACCTAGCGATAGGACAAGTTCCTGCCGATCCGCCTGTAGTCAATGAATTTAGTGCAGATAGATCTAACCTTCGAGGTACAATCGCCATGGCGAAGTTGGGTGACGATCCTAATAGTGCTACTAATCAATGGTTTTTCAATTTAGCTGATAATTCTGCTAATCTAGATAACCAAAATGGCGGATTTACTGTTTTTGGCGAGGTGCTTACCGATGCTGATTTGAAACCGATAGATGCGATCGCTGCTTTGCCGATCATTGATGCTAGTGGGGCAAATACTGCCTTTACCGATTTACCCGTCATTACTAAAGATCCTAATAATCCTGTAGTAGAAAGTGATGCTAATTTAGTTCGTTATAGCAATATCTCTATATCTCAACAGGATGAGCTTGAGTTTGAAGTTGTCAGTAATTCTAATCCTGATTTGGTCAATGTATCGATTAACGAAGGTGAACTGACACTTAACTATGCAGATAATCAAAGCGGTACAGCAGATATTAGCATCAAGGCTACAGACTTACTTGGTGATTCGGTGGAAGACACTTTTTCAGTCAAAGTAGCAGATCGAGAATTCGATCCTGATGTTTTAGGTTCAACCGTATATCGTCTCTTAAATCAGAATACATCAACACATTTGTATACCACATCTGTAAACGAACGAGACTTTATTATTAAAAACTTGCCGAACTACGTTTCTGAAGGTGCTTCTTATGTTAGCGTCGATTCGTTGACCGCTAACCCTGAACCACAACAAGTTTATCGCTTTTTGAATCAGAATACAGGCACGCACCTGTATACTATTTCGGCAACGGAAAAAGAGTTTATTGCCAATAATTTAGACAACTTTAGTTTAGAAAGTGAGTCCTTTTTTGCCTACACTGAACAACAGCCAGGAACTATCCCTGTCTATCGTTTTTTACGTCCTGAAACTGGAACGCATTTTTATACGCCTTCAGCTTCAGAAAGAGATTTTGTTGAAGATAATTTGCCTAACTATCAATCCGAAGGAATTGCTTATTATGCCTTTCCTGTAGATCTCTAAATTTGTTGCATTACCCTTTAGTTTATTTGATATCAATCATTGCTAATATTTGTTATTTGCAAGAAAATAAAATAACATGGGGCTATAGCGATTTATGCAACAGCCGAAGATTTACTTATTGAAGACGGCAATGAAATTCCGCAACCGTCCAGTTTCGTTGAATATTATAGATACTCAAATTCCTGCATAAAATAAATAATTGTTATTGTTGATCGCCATAATCTCTACTAAAAAAGCGATCGCCTTTCTGTAGTTTTTGGGTACAGGCGATCGCTCATTAAAAAATAGTCTGATAATGTCCTTCATCTGTATACTTAACAAAGATAAAAAACAGTACAGCAAGTAATGGCAAGACTTTCTGCGGAATTGATGAATAATTTGGTAAGCTTGCAAAAATCACTTCTTGAAAGTGTAAATGAAGCAAAATTAGCAGAATATTTATTATTAGATAGTTTTGGAGAAATAGACGAGACTATTAGCACCTTAGATGAATTAACAGCGATCGCTTTACAAGCAGCCGATCTTTACAGTCAAATATCTAGATTGTTGCTTCAGATTTCAGAAATACAACCTACCATTACTTCAGCTATATTAGAGTTATTATCAAAGAGGGTTTCTACTATTGGAAATAGAGTACCCGCTTTAGAGCAAAGTATTAAAGAGATTAAATTAGATTGGGGTTTATCATGAATCAGGAAAATTTACCCGATCGCCAACAAGTCAAACAAACACTATTAAAATCGCGCCAAGAAAGACAAAAGTTAGAACTAGCAAGTTTGGAATTAGAAGAAATAATCGTTCAATTGGAACGAGAAAATCGTCAGAAAAGAAGTAAGCAATTAAATCGTATTTAGTTTAGCTTGCGATCGCAGAAATAGCCTAGAAAAAAGCGATCTCGCTTTTGTATTTTTTAGGTGCAGGTGACCGCATTATCATTGTCTTACCAATTATAGTCGTTTTAAATAGCAACCAGATTATCTTTGAAAAAAGTAGCAAGTAGCAGATAGCAGGTAGCAAATAATATTCAACCTTACAATCAATACAAAACTACCATAAGGAAATTAATTGGAATGACCATACAAATTAACTATTTTTTCGCAATTGCATAAATTGCGTAAGTTTGATTAGCATTATTTACGACGCTTAGAAAATTACAAAAGCTTTTTCAAAGCAGAAAGCGCGTGCAGCTTAACTTTGCGATCGCTATCTGTGGCAAGCTGTTCTAAAGTTATTTGAGCGCAACTACAGCGTAATTCTCCCAGAGATGTAGCTAAAGCCTGCTTGATCTGGGGATCACAAGCTGCTTGATTCTGTTGCCAAAAATTCACTAATACTTGAGCAGATTGTTGCTGCAATTGTTGAGCAGTAATTCTACCCAGAGTAATTATAATTTCTTGTCGAACTAATTCACTTTTATTAGTCAATGCCTGGTTTAGATAGTCTATTGCCGAACTTATTTCACTCCAGCCCAAGGCTTTAATTAAGTCTAGCTTTAAACTAACTGGGGTAGTTTCTGTTTGCAAGACTGAGAATAAGACGGCGTTTGCCTCTTTGGTCTTCATTCTGCCCAAAGATACTGCTGCTTGACGGCATACCTCCATATTTAAATCAAATAGAAGAGGTCGTAAATGATTAATCAAGCTAAATTCTTGACAGAGATCCCAGCGAAACCCTAAAGCGATCGCAGCTTCTTCTCTAACGCTACTGGCAGTATCCTTTAATGCCATAATTAAAACGGGAGGAATACGAGGATCGTGGAAGCTACTTAAGGCTTTGATGGCGATGGTGCGTAATTCTGGCTGGGGATCTTGAGTAATTTTGAGTAAAGGTTCAATGGTTTTGGCAGTACGGATGTAGTATAAAGACTGCGCTGCTAACCAACGATATTGAGGTTGAGTGTAAAGATTTACTAAAGCATCAATGGCACTATTGCCGATTTTAGTTAAAGTTTTCCCAGCGATCGCAATTAACTCTTCATCGGTGGTTTGCTGGAGTAATTCTACTAAAGTCAAGACTACTTTTTGATTAGGGAAATTGCCTAAAATCTGGCAAATAAACCAGCGTACCTCTGCTTCTATGGTTTCATCTTGCACCAAAGAGGCTAGAGGAGGAATTAAATCTTCTCCAAAACTGGGCAATAGCTTGGTGATTTCCCACTTATGTTGAAAATCGGCTTTGAGCAACATTTCTAATGCCAAATCAAATGCTGTTTGCCATTGTAGCGACTCTAAAAGCAATAGTTTAGCTTGGCTTTGAGGTAATTCTTTTAAACAGTTGCTAACTTCTAGCCAATCTTGTCTTTGGGCTGCCTCTTGGGCTAAATCAAGGATTTTTTTGACCGCCCGCACTGATTGAGATTTTGATTGATCTGCTGCTTCTGATTTAAGATAAGTCACGCGATCGCTATTCTCACACTTATAATTATTTTGGGGACAATTGAACGCAAAATTAAACTTTACTTTTATTGTTTTATGTTATTTTCAATTGTTGTTTAGTAGCATAGACCACTAAAAATTCGTTATTTATGTATTTAAAGCATTAAATCAATGCGTTTAAATCATTCTGACCGCAACTATTGCTGCTTTGTGGAAGTCAGTAGTTTTTAATTGTAAAGCTTCTAAGATTTACTAATGGCGATCAAGATTGGCATTGATATACTCTGTTATCTCTTTTAACTTTGATTTCGCTAAGCCATCTTCATAGCTGAAAAGTTTGGGTTTTGTAGAGCAATATTTTCGTAATAAGTGAATGGCTAAAGTAGTTTTGAGACTATCAATCAATAAATTACTACCAATCTTGCCAAACTTCAACTCATCTTTTAAAGTTGAGAAAATTCCCTGTATTAGCTCGTCTTGCTCGTTCATATACTGAGGAATGAGAGAAATGCGATCGCAATCTACTAAATCTTGACCGACTTGTTGCAACAGTACAGGTTCAATAGCCAAAACACCAAACTCGGCGGTAGTGTTCCAATTACAGCAATGAGCAATACCAGCAGGAATAATTGCGATATCCCCCTGACTCCGCCTTTCTGTTTTAACTTTGCCATCGAGCGATCGCTCTCCTGGTGCTGGTGAGTTAGAAATACCATAAGCAATTACGTGCATGGTATGTTGATGTTTGGTAGTTTCAAATTTGGGCTGTTGATGGTATTCGAGGTGAATACTATCCCAACCTGTGCTTGAGAGTAAAGGGAGGTTTGGCACAAAAGGAGCAGATGCCTTTTGTTGTCTATAATCAAGTAGTTTGATTGTTTGTCCTGGAATTCTCATCTTTTCCCTCAAACAGATATTTAGCTATCTAACTATCTATAGTAAAAAGATCGCCTGAAAATAGCGACAAACCTTTCTTTAGATAGAAGCTATCGCGAATAAGATAATGGTAAAAATCAAGCGGGGATACAAACAATAGCAGCTAGATAAATATGAAAGTTGGTTCTCAATATCTGGGTAATGGTATTTGCGAGTTTACTCTTTGGTCGCCTTTAAAAGAAAAAGTAGCTGTACATCTTGTTTCTCCCAAAGAGGAGTTGCTACCAATGACCAAGCAAGAACAGGGTTATTGGTATCTTAAAGCCGAAATTGAGCCTGGTACGCTTTACTACTATCAGCTTGAAGATGGAGCGGATAGACCAGACCCCGCTTCTCATTTTCAACCCCAAGGAGTTCATCAAGCATCAGAAATTATCGCTCACAATAATACCAATTGGCAAGATTCTGAGTGGGCTGGTATTCTCCTAGAAGAAATGATTATCTACGAGCTTCACGTCGGCACTTTTACTCCTGAAGGAACTTTTAAGGCAATTATGACTCGTTTGTCAGACTTGGCGGAGTTGGGAGTCAATGCCATTGAAATTATGCCAGTGGCTCAATTTTCTGGCGATCGCAATTGGGGTTATGATGGGGTATATCCTTATGCGGTGCAAAATTCTTACGGTAGACCAGAGGATTTAAAGCAATTGGTCGATGCAGCGCACCAACAGGGAATAGCGGTAATTTTAGACGTAGTCTACAATCATTTTGGTCCCGAAGGTAACTATGTTGCTCATCATGCTCCTTATTTCACGGAAACTTATCAGACTCCCTGGGGAGACGCAATTAATTTCGATGATGCTTATAGTTACGGTGCGCGAAACTATTTTATTGAAAATGCTCTGTATTGGTTAGAAAATTATCACATTGATGGACTACGCTTAGATGCAATTCAGGCTATTTACGATTCAAGCGCAAAGCATATTCTGCAAGAGATGGCCCAAAGGGTAGAAGAGTTTTCCCAGCAAGTAGGTAGAAAGTTTTATTTGATCGCTGAAAGCGATCTTAATGATGTGCGTGTTATTCGTCCGCAAGAATTAGGCGGTTACGGAATTGATGCTCAATGGAGTGATGATTTTCATCATTCCCTCCGCACAGTCTTAACCAAAGAGTCGGGGGGATATTATGCTGATTTTGGTACTTGCGAACAGCTAGCTAAAGCTTATCAGAATACTTTTGTTTACGACTGGGAATATTCTCCGTTTCGTAAACGATATCACGGTAATGCTCCAGGCGATCGCCCAGGACATCAATTTGTGGTTTGCATTCAAAATCACGATCAAATTGGCAATCGAATGTTAGGCGAACGTTTGTCTGACTTGATTGATTTTGAGGCGACAAAATTAGCTGCGGGTGCTTTATTGTTGTCTCCTTATATTCCATTATTATTTATGGGACAGGAATACGGGGAAGAATCTCCTTTTCTTTATTTTGTCAGCCATAATGATCCAGATTTAGTTGCAGCAGTTAGAGAAGGGAGAAAAAAAGAATTTACCGATTTTCATCTTGAGGGAGATTATATCGATCCTCAAAGTGTCGAAGCTTTCAACATATCAAAACTACATTGGCAGCAAAGAAATGAAGGTAAACATAAAATTCTATGGCAGCTTTACCAGCAATTAATTAACCTGCGTCGAACTATTCCTGCGTTAAAAAAACTTGACAAACAGAATTTAACGGCTACTGCTAGAGAAAACGATAAGGTTATTTTGTTACATCGTTGGCAAGATAATAGTCAGATATTTACTATTCTTAACTTTAACGATCAAAATGTTGAGTTAGAAAATATTTTCCCCGAAGGAAAATGGCAAAAAATCTTAGACTCTGCTGAAGCTCAATGGCTGGGAACAGGTTCAGATTTACCAGAACAAATTGACTCAAAAAAACAACAATTATCAATTAATCCTCATAGTTTTGTACTTTACCAATAATAAAACTAACTACTGTACGGGCGAACTGCCCTAAAGGGTTCAGCAGTTGCTATATGTGGCTAACTATGCGCCTTTATCGATAAAAACCGCCAAGAATCACACTGTTTCACCGTTTGCTACTAACTACTAACTACTAACTACTAACTTTTTATTATGCGTATTCCGACAGCCACCTATAGAATTCAGTTTTATTCCCAATTTAATTTTGTGCAAGCCCAAGAAATTGTTAATTATTTAGCTAATCTAGGTATTTCCGATCTTTATGCTTCGCCTATTTTCCAAGCCAGTAAAGGAAGTACTCATGGCTATGATGTGGTAGATCCAACTATACTCAATCCCGAACTAGGAACTAAAGCAGATTTTAACAAACTAATTGACGAAATTCATCAGCATCAAATGGGATGGTTACAGGATATTGTTCCTAACCACATGGCTTATGATAGTCAAAATTTGTGGTTGATGGATATCTTAGAAAATGGTAAAGATTCAGAATTGTTTGACTTTTTTGATATTAATTGGAATCAGCCTTATGAAGAAATGAATGAGCGGGTACTTGCTCCTTTGCTAGGTGATTTTTATGGTAATTCTTTAGAAAGAGGAGAAATTAAGCTTGACTATAATGAGAAAGGTTTATTAGTTAATTATTTTGACTTAAAATTACCAGTTAGAATTGAGTCTTATATAACTTTTATTACTCATAATTTAGGAAAGTTAGCTAGAGAAATAGGTCGCCAACATCCAGATTTTATTAAGTTTTTGGGTATTTTATATTTACTCAAAAATATTCCCGAGGAAACAAAAGGAAAAGAGCGTTATGACCAAATAAATTTTATTAAAAGTCTAATCTGGGAAACTTATCATCAAAATCCTTTAGTAGAAAAATTCATTCAAAGTAATCTTAAAGAATTTAACGGTGAAGTCGATAATCCTGAGAGCTTTAATTTGTTAGATAATTTACTTTCTGAGCAATTTTATCGTTTATCATCTTGGAAAGTAGGTGCAGAAGAAATTAATTATCGCCGATTTTTTACAGTTAATGAGTTAATTTCTGTCAAGGTAGAAGACTTAAAAGTATTTAATAAAACTCACGAATTAATTAGTCAACTAGTAAGCGAAAATAAATTTACAGGGGTGCGTATCGATCATATAGATGGTTTATACAATCCTGCTGAATATTTAACTAGGCTGAGAGAAAAGTTAGGAGACACATATATTACTGTTGAAAAAATTCTCGAATTGACCGAGGATTTACCACAAAATTGGCAAATTCAAGGTACGAGTGGTTACGAATTTTTAAACTATGTGAATGGCCTATTTTGCAACTCAGAAAATGAACGAGAATTTAGCAATATTTATGCTACTTTTACTGGTTTAAAAACCACCTATGAAGACTTAGTTTACGAAAAAAAAGGCTTAATTTTATCAAAAAATCTAGGTGGAGACTTAGAAAACTTAACTCAAGTTCTTAAAAAAATCTCTTCGCATACAAGAGAAGGAAGTGACTTTACTATTTATGGTTTAAGACAAGCTTTATTTCAGGTATTAGTGCTTTTCCCTGTTTATCGAACCTATATTGATGCAAGTGGAGTTACTGAAGTAGATCGAGAATATGTTAGAGAAACAATTAAAGCTGCTAAGAAAAAAGCTCCTTTACTAATTAACGAATTTAACTTTATTCAAAAAGTATTGCTTTTAGAATACGAAGATTTTCGCAGTAAAACTCAACGAGAAGAATGGCTGCATTTTGTAATGCGATCGCAACAATTAACAGGACCATTAATGGCGAAAGGAGTTGAAGATACACTTTTATATGTTTATAACCGATTACTATCATTAAATGAGGTAGGAGGAAACCCCAGTCATTTCGGCATTGAGCTAAGTTTGTTTCATCAATTCAATCAGAATAAAGTTAAAAATTGGCAGCAGGGAATGAATACAACTGCTACCCACGATACAAAACGAGGTGAAGATATACGCGCCCGCTTAAATGTGCTTTCGGAAATTCCTCAAGAGTGGTCACAACAAGTCAATCAATGGCGTGAAGTTAACCAAATCCATAAACAAAACGGTAGTCCCGATGCTAATGATGAATATTTCTTTTATCAAACTCTGTTAGGTGTTTTTCCTTTTGAAGAAGGTGATTTAGCTGACTTACCTAATAGAATTAAAGATTATATTTTAAAAGCAGTGCGAGAAGCTAAAGTTCATACTGCTTGGTTACGTCCCGATGAAGAATACGAACAAGCATTTTTTAGCTTTATTGATCGCATTTTAGCAGCAAAAGAATCTGATTTTTGGCAACAGTTTCAACCTTTCCAAAAACGAATAGCTGAATACGGGATTTACAATTCTCTGGCTCAAGTATTAATAAAAAATACTGCCCCAGGCGTACCAGATTTATATCAAGGTGCAGAATTATGGGAATTAAGTTTAGTCGATCCTGATAATCGTCGTCCTGTAGATTATCAACAGCGAATGAACTTTTTAGAAGATATTAAAGCAAAAATTGAGCTAGATATTCTGCAATTAATTAAAGAACTAATTGAAGCCAAAGAGAACGGCAAAATTAAACTTTTTATAACTCATCAATTACTACAGGCTAGAAAAGAATATTCAGAAATATTTTTAAACGGCGACTATCAACCAATAGAAGTTACTGGAAAATACCAAAACCATCTAGTTGCTTTTGCCAGAAATCATGGAGACAAAACTATAGTTGCGATCGCGCCTCGTTTTTTAACTGAAATTATCAAACCAGGACAACTTCCTCTTGGTGTAGAAGTATGGTCAGATACAAGCCTGAAGTTGGCACACAAAAATTGGCACAATCTAATCGACCATCAAACAATTGTCGGCGAAAATCTAGCGGTTGGCGAAATTTTACAGAACTTTTCCGTGGCTTTATTAATTGGATAAACAATTTAATACGGGAGAAACTTTAGGAAAAACCCGCTTATTTTTTGAACCCTATCGTTCTACGGCGATCGCAAAAATCAAGGCTAAAGTCGGCAACTATTTAATCTGCTACTTACTAACTGACATTACGCAGTATAACGAAAAACTAGTGATTTCAATGAGCAATGAAAAGAGAACAATTAATCCTTTTTCCATTTCCCCTTAACCTTTTCCCAGCCATAGCAGATCAATGAGTACATAACATCAGTTACTAATTTTCATGGTGGATAAAGGGTACGCTTTCTAGAGTGCCGATCGCATCTCCAACCTGTACCTGTAGTCCTTCTCCTCCCGCCTTGGTACGTACATAGCCTAAACCATAAGCACCTGTAGGAGTTTCGGTATAGCTAGTTAAAATTCCGACTTTGCTGTCGTCTAAGGTAATTGGAGTTTGAAGTTTAACAACCTTGTCTAACTTAATTCCCCAGAGTCTCTGTTTGACCCCTTTGTAGGTATTTAAGCGGGCGATCGTCTCTTGTCCAATGTAACAGCCTTTTTCAAAGGAAATAGTCTGCCAAAGTCCTGCCTCAAGAGGGTTATAGTCTTCGGTCAATTCTCGGTCTGGAATCGGTCTACCCTGTTGAATCCTGAGACTTTCCCATAGGCGATCGCCAAAAGGAACTACTCCCGCCTCAGTTAATTTTGACCAAACCGTAACCGCGTCATCGTTATCTAAAATCAAAGTATAGCCAGGAGTCGTCAAACCGCTTCCCCCAGCAATTCTAATAGAAACATTGTCAATAGTTACCGTACTGTGGTTGCCTAAATTATCCTGGGGAATTTCCCCTGTAACAAGTTGAGATAGGATAGCCTTACTTTTTGCGCCAACTAAACTAAATACCGTTGATGCTGTGGAAATATCTGTCAATTCAACTTTGTCAAAAGGAAAAATAAAGCGATCGAGCCAGTTTAATAATTGCTCTCGGCGATTAGGAGATACTAAAACTAAGACTGCATCTTCAGTGACGTAGGCACTGGCTAAATCTAAGGTGCGGGCGGTAGAGGTAACAAATACAGTATTGCAACTCTCTCCAGCCTTTAATTTTTCAAAATTGTTGGTACTTTGGTTGTGAAGATAACGCAGACGATCGTCCCCAGTAATTTTTAATAGTCCCCAGTTAGAGCGATCGCATATTGCCACCCCATGAGCGATCGCTTCTAAAGCTTGCTTCTCATTATTAAAACTTTGAGCAACGCTTGATTTATCGAAAATTGCTCCTGCTGCTTCTTGAACTTGTCTTAAATTCATCATATTTATTAAATTATCCGAAAATTTTTGATAACTGGTTGCTAATCTAACAACTTGTAAGGTGGGCAAATTTGGTTTCAAAGTATATTGACACGGTTCGTTTTTAGTTTGCCCACCCTACCTCTGATTATTAAATTAATTGGTGGGCAAAAAAGGCAAAAAAGAGTTTTGTATTTTATCTATTAATACTACCAATAAACTTTTGCTGCCCACCCTACAATGCTCAATGCTCAATGCTCAATGCTCAATGTTCAGGTAAGGTACTAAAGGCTTTTCTAACTGACTGCTGCGCCTTTGACTCTAACAACTGCCAGTCTACCTCGCCCAATTCGTCGATTAATCTTGTGTCCACCTCAACAGGATAAGCAGCCTCATTCTCCTGGCTAAAAAGATGTTCGACAGGCTCATATTCTAGAAAACAAACCTTATAGCAAAGTTCCCAGACATCAATCTCAACTTGGTAATTAGAGCGAGTCAAGCAAAGATGATAACCAGGAATAGGTGCGGTTACTTCTTTATATTTGCCTTTCCAGTCTGAGACTTCTAATTCTTTACGGATATTATCCACTACCCGCAGCATTGCTGGCTGCATTAGTAATTGAGCTTGTTCCCAAGCCAGCATATTCTTAAAAGTCGGTTTCATATCATTTTGCTTTTGCGCCCATACTTAATTTTAGAATCATGCAGTCCCTATCCGAAAATTAAGTTGTAAATTTACAATTTAATAACGGAGATATGTCACGATACATAAAGAGCAATCAAACCTAAAGGAAGCTAATTATGGTTAACGTAGCAGTCATTGACTACGAAATTGGGAATCTGCATTCTGCTTGTAAAGGCTTAGAAAAAGCAGGGGCAACTCCCAAAATTACTAGTTCTCTTGCAGATATATTGAATGCAGATGCGTTTGTCCTACCTGGAGTTGGTGCTTTCGATCCGGCAATGCAGCATATCAGAGAGCGTAAATTAGAAATGCCGATTAAAAAAGCGATCGCCTCTGGCAAACCTTTTTTGGGGATCTGTGTCGGTATGCAAATCCTTTTTGAGCGTTCAGAAGAAGGACAAGAATTAGGCTTAGGCGTTATTCCAGGAATAGTTCGACGTTTTAAAAGCGAACCAGGTATTACTATTCCCCAAATGGGTTGGAATCAACTGGAATTGATTCAGCCTGAACTTTCCCTGTGGCAGAATTTACCTACAGATCCTTATCTTTACTTTGTGCATTCTTATTATGCCGATCCTGTAAATAAAAGCTTGAATGCAGCAATGGTAACCCATGGTTCGCAAACGGTAACTGCTGCGATCGCTCGTAATAATCTGATGGCAGTACAGTTTCATCCTGAAAAATCATCAGACAATGGGCTGCAAATTCTTTCTAATTTCGTCACCTTAATTAAAAATCAGCAAAACTTAGTTACGAGCGTTTAATTCTACCCAAAATTAAAATAGTCATCATCTTGGGCTGAAAACTGAGATTTAAATTAATTGGCTGTTGGTTTAATTAAGCATAATTAAGCTGCCATTTTGCTGATACTGATATAACTTTGGGCTTTTCTCAATCAAGTCTGTAGTGCTAATAAATTATTAAATAAATATTGCGCTTTATTACAATCAACCTTAATTATTAATAAATATTGCAGAGTCTTGTTTTATTAGTTAGCTTGTGTTTAATAAAGCTAAATAAGCATTGTGTCTGTCAAGGAGACTAATGATAATTTTAATCTGTAGCCTACTGCTTTCTTTTATGCTCGGCTTTTTATTAGCCATTAATGTCATAACAAAAAAAGATCGTCAGCAACAATCGACAACATCTTTTACTTCTAAAGATTTTGCCTCTGCATACCACAGCAAACAGATGACCTTTTCTTTAACATCTTTAGTATTGTTTGTGTTTTTTCCCGACTCGGAAATAGCTGCCAATTTTCCATCTAGAGACTAATACCATACCAGCCTTAAGCTTGGCTCTGGGGGAAAGTTCCCCCAATTTGTTAGACAAAGAATAAATTCTCTCAAAGCGCGAGAACGTTATGCCATTGCTCCCGTACCAAAAAACTTAGGTGGTTCGCTCAGGGTATAAACAATAGTTTCTGTAGCTATAGCCTGGCGAATATACAGCGGAGTTTGTAAGATGCCTAAAAGAGTCGTACCATCAATAAAACGGCAGCCTCCAGAGGTTTGATCGGACAATAGCTTATCTATTGATTCTGGCTGTGGTCTAAGATCGATTTCTTCATCTGAACATAAAGCAAATCCCCAAGAGCGACCATAGGAAGGAGTAGGAGCAGATAGAGAAATTACCTGACCAAACACCGCTTTTAGAGTGTTAACCAAACGCGCATGATCCTGGACTTCTGGCGGGGATATGGGACCTGCCTGTACCATTACATATCCTCCAGGGTTTAATACTTGCTTGAGTTTGGCAAAATACTCTTTAGTAAACAGGGCAAAAGATGGACCTGATTCAATCGGATCGCTTAGATCGGAGATAATAATATCCCAGGTTTGGGTAGTGGTATCTAAAATCTTGAGCGCATCGGCGATAATTAACTCTACACGAGGATCTTCAAAAGCATTTTGGTGCATTTCTGGAAGATGTTTTTGGCAAGCTTCTACTACATCTCCATCAATATCAATCATCGTTACTTTCTCGACGGTTTGCCAACGCAGTACTTCGCGAATTGTTGCCCCTTCTCCACCACCGAGAACTAAAACACTACGAGGGTTTTGGTGAGCAATTAATCCAGGATGCACCAATGCTTCATGATAGATAAATTCATCAACGGTGCAGGATTGCCATTTGCCGTCTAAAACCAGTCCTTTGCCAAAAGCTCCTGTTTCGACAATATACATCTCCTGAAAGGGAGTTTTTTGATATGCCAAAATCTTGGTAACTCCATGAGTATAAATATCCCATGGGGTTATATATTCATTGATCCACAAATCTGCCTTTAATTCGCTACCAGACATAGATAATTGTTTGCTTAACTACACACAAACATTGTTTGTAGCATTTTTTAGCATTAAATGAATATTTTCGCTTTTTTAAAAGGTAATTTAGCTAAAATCTTTATCTCTCATGCTTTGATAGCGATAGAAGTTCAAAATATCTAATAAAATACCAACGATACAAATGGTAATACCAAGGGTGATAGCACCCTGTAAAGGTCTACCATTGCCAAACACAGCCAAGAAATTGAGAATATAAAATTTTCCGATCTCACTAAGGTCTAGAAAACCAGGAACATAGCCGACTATGTTTAGCAATCCTAAAGTGCAGCCAATAAGTATTACTGGAGCAGCAAAGCTCATGGCAGCAGCAAGAAACAATGAAAGAAATAAATTTGACACAACTTCTAAAACAATTTCAGGTATAAACGTTTTTTTAATAAGGAGTAATTAAAACTTACCTCATTCATTCATTTACTACGATATAGGCAAAAACTGACTTTAGAAGATAATTTTAAAAATCTTAAATAACTACTTGAAATTTGGTTAAACATTACTTACTTTTAAGTCTTTAAGATAATATACATATAAAGAATTAGTAGAAAAGTAACGATTTTAACTAAAAGCGTAAGTAAACTTAAACTTTATTAGTCAATTAGTTAAGAACTATATCGACTTGAGCAATTGTTAATTTTACTCCTGTCATAATTTGCCAGACTTACATTGTCAATTAATTTAAAAGCAATACAATATGGTGTCTTGGCAACGTTCTGATAATCGTCAACCTAACCAACTCCGCCCTCACAGGTTTCAGCTAGATTTTATTGATAATCCTTTATCGTCGGTGATTATTGAGTGTGGCAAAACGAAAGTTCTTTGTACCGTTAGTATTGAGGATAGAGTTCCTAGGTTTTTGCTTAATAGTGGTCAAGGTTGGCTGACGGCAGAATATAGGATGTTACCAGGAGCAACAAATACCCGTCATTCTAGAGAGTTGATGAAGCTTTCAGGACGTACTCAAGAAATACAAAGGTTGATCGGACGGAGTTTGAGAGCAGCTATTAATCTTAAGGGTTTTGGTGAAAGAACAATTACCATCGACGCGGATGTATTACAGGCAGATGCAGGAACACGCACTGCATCAATTACAGGCAGCTATGTGGCATTAGCTCACGGAATTGATAAGCTGATTGCAGCAGGAGAACTTAAAAAATCGCCTCTATTGAAGCCTGTGGCTGCGGTTTCAGTCGGCTTAATTGATGGCGAAGGGTTTCTAGATTTAGACTACCCTGAAGATGTGGCAGCAGACGTAGATTTAAACGTAGTTATGAATAGTAAGCTAGAAATAATTGAAATTCAAGGAACGGCAGAATCTAATAGTATGACGCGATCGCAATTAAATCAAATGCTAGACTTAGCAGAAACAGGAATAAAAGAACTACTCGAAGCTCAACAGGCAGCATTGCAGAGATGATCGAAACTCAATCTAATTCTGAATCTACCAGCGTCTGGGACTATAAACCTGGCTGGTGTCAACCCTGGTCAATTATTTTGGCGGGACTGACTATAATTTCAGCTAGCTGGCTAATACTGCATACTATTTGGATTACTCTTGGCGTATCTGTCCTAATTACCGTTTGGTGGGTATACTTTTTAATTCTTTATCCCAAGGCATTTGCCGACTATATAACTTCTCAAAAAGTTAAGAGCCAAAATTAAAAATTCAGAACAAAAGCAATTCACGTTTTGTGTAATTCATGATGAGGAAGAAATAGTCTGACGCTTAAACATTTCTTTGAGAACTAAAGCAGGATCTACATAATTTCCATTATATTTGAGTGTCCAATGCAAATGAGGACCAGTAGTTCTGCCGCTTATGCCAACCCGACCAATTCTCGCTCCTGCGGGTACATCTTGTCCCTCAACAAGTTGAATACCGCCAGGACGGTCTATAAGATAAGTACCTTGAGAAGATGTTTCTACAGATCCTTCCATGTGACAGTAGATGTGTTCCCATGCTCCTGACTGAATAGTCACGGATGTACCGCAAGCACCATCGTCTGATAGTTTAATTACTTTGCCACCCCACCAGCTACGAATATAGCTACCCAGAGGGGCAGCTAGATCCAAACCATTATGAAATTGTCGTACTCTGGTAACAGGATTAATTCGATAACCAAATGGAGAGGTATAAGATTCAAAGTTTTCCACAGGAAAAGAGCCTTTTTCCCAAATAGCAGAGACATCTTGAGCAATTAAATTATCTTTAGGTAGATCCGAAGCTTCAGTTTGAAGTATCTTCCAGTTTTGAAATCCAAATGAAATTACGAAAGTCGCTGTTGTAGTGCCGAGTAAACGACTCCATCGAACTCTTGATTTGTAGCTCATTAATTTTGGCTCATCAATATAATAGATTAGTGCTTAGTGGTTTAAAAATAAGTTTTCTAGCTTTTTTTTAGAAATTAAACATAATAAAGTTCCCCAAAGCATTTTTAGCAGATAATAGATAATTTTTAAGTAATAATTGGCAGGAAAATAAACAACTTTTTTACGAAAGCTGAAAGACCTTTATTAGGATACTCTTTAATTTTTTGACCAGCAATACTAAACTAAAGTACTTATAGGTACCCATCATATCTTTGAGTTCAAAGCCATACTGATAAAGTTTTGATGAACTTATGCCCCACCTTCAAGCAAATCGAAACACATTAGAAATAAATATTTACCAATAAGTATGAAAATTAATTTTGTTCCCTTTGTTTTTGACCTAGATACAGTAAGTATTGCAGGAAGTTGTATCTGGTCTTTAGCTTTGTATATTGGTTTAGATTCAGCAAAAAGCTGGATTAGTAAACAATTAGAGAGATGGTTGAACTTTGCTGAAAAGTGGCTTTATACTTCCGTTGAAGAATTTGATGCAACTCGTCCTACCAGAGAGTCACAAAATGCTTTTTATGCTTCGATACTGGGCATTGTGCCTTTTTTAGTTGTCGGGGCATTAACCAATTGGCTGATAGATATTAGCTTTGGTGGCAGCAGTTGGGCGATCGCTTTAGGTATGATGACCTGTGCTATTTGTGGCTTATTTGCTCTGGCAAATCAAGATTATGAAGAGGAATAGGAGAATTAAATAAGCTTTGCCGTCTCTAATTCTCCTAGTTTTATTTATTCGTAGAGCCAGGGTTTTCTAACAGGTTTCCAGCTGATTAATTCTTCTTCTTGAAACCATAAGGCTACTTCTGTTTGGGCGGTTTCAATCGCATCCGAACCATGAATCAAATTGCGTCCAATACTAACTCCGAGATCGCCGCGTATTGAACCAGGCGCAGCGGTCACAGGATTAGTCGCGCCAATTAGGTTTCTGGCAGCACTAACTGCACTATCGCCTTCCCACACCATCGCAATTACTGGCGCAGAAGTAATAAATTCAATTAGGCTATTGAAAAAAGGTCTTTCTTTATGAACACCATAATGTTTTTCAGCTAGTTCGCGAGAAACCTGCATCATTTTTAGTCCTACTAGGGTAAAACCTTTAGTTTCAAAGCGATCGATAATTTCACCTGTTAGATGACGCTGTACGCCATCGGGTTTAATCATGATAAAAGTGCGTTCCATAATCTCCTCAATATTTGGTTACAAAATGTCAAAAACTTCTCTCTAATCCAGATTAGAAGGAATTTCATTGACAAGTCCATAAAATAATACCCTGATGATGAAAGCTTTTTCTACAAATAAATCTTCAAGCTAAATAACCTAGGATCATTCCTGCTAATAAGATAAAACCTAACCAGACATTTTGTTTCAAAACTTTGCCGTAAACAGAACGAGGTATATTCGGCTGACGCAGTTTTAGATATTGCCATGTCCAGCCAGCAAAAGCTAAAGCTAGACTTACCCAGAAAGCCAAACCCAAAGCTAGCATCAAGCCTAAGTAAGCCAATAAACTTACTGTAATAGCATAAAAAATAGCGATCGCGCCTGGGGTATATTTACCAAAAAAGATCGCACTAGAATTGATGCCAACTTTTAAATCATCTTCTCGGTCGGATAGGGCATAACCTGTATCAAAACCCATCGTCCAGGCTACGGTTGCACCCCAAAGCAACCAGGTAGCAGGCTCAATGTTTGCGGTTACGGCAGTCCAGCTAATTAACACGGCAAAACCCCAAGCTAAGGATAAAACTAGCTGAGGAACAGGAAATACACGCTTTGCCAAGGGATAGAAAACAATCAAAGGAACAGCAGCTACACAGAGAATAAAGCTGAGAGGATTGAGATAAATGGCTAGTATGGCAGCGCAGATTAGAGCAACCATAAAAATAGCAATTCCCACTTTTACTGACAGGGCGCGGGATGCTAAAGGGCGAGATTTTGTTCTAGCTACCTGGGGGTCAATATCTTTATCCCAGAGATCGTTAACTACACACCCTGCTGCACTAGTGGCTAAAGTACCTAAAATTATCACGCCCACTAAAGGAACAGGAGGTGTTCCTTTAGCAGCCAAAAACACAGCCCACAGGGCAGGAATCATCAAAATTAGTCTTCCCGCTGGTTTATCCCAACGCAAGAGATGTATTACCTTCTGCCAAGTTGGTTTGCTCTTAGTTTGCTCCTGAGTCATATTTACAGCAGTTTTCAATTGGATAGACTACGTTCGGGATTAACTGGTTTTTAGCTATTAGCTATAAGCTTTTAGCTTTTAGCTTTTCAGAATAAACTTGTGTATTCTACTCAACTGAAAAGCGCAGTAATATTAGTTATTTAAATTGCTCAACCTTCCTCGCTCAATTAAGCGGTTGAAATAGCTCTAAGCGATCGCCATTAACAACCAGATTCTGTTCAATAAACTTTTGACAGCGATTGTTTTCATCAGCTACAATTACCTTTGCCTGATGTCCATCACTCATAACCTGAGCGCGATCGCAATATTCGTAGGCAATAATAATCAAGAGATCTCCAGGTTTACATAACAAGGCTGCACCACCATTAGGGCAGATTTCTCCTGTACCTGCTTCTCCTGAGATCGCGTAAGTAGTCCAGCGTTTGCCGTTGTCTAGGTTAATTACATCTACCTCTTCTAAAGGCAGGATGCCGACTTTATCCATTAAGTCTCGATCAATAGTGATACTGCCTACATAATTTACATTAGCTTCTGTAACCCTGACGCGATGAAGCTTGCCGTGCATTAACTTAATTTGAGTCATCAATCTCCTTTTAACCCGCTCTTTTATATCATAAACTGCAAAACTAGATTAGAAATCATCTACAGATATTTTTTAAACCGCTAATCAATCGCTCAATTCCCGCTTCAGCAGTAGACAGTTGCAGACTACCATATGCCACCCTGAGATAACAGCCATTTTCCATACCAAAAGTGCTACCAGGGATTACTGCTACCTGGTGTTTTTCGACTAGCTGCTTAACTAAATCTAGGTCATTGAGATCGGTATTAATTTTCAGAAAGAAATAAAACGCCCCATCTCCAGTGGTAACGTTACAGATTTCTGGAATTGACTTTAGCTGTTCGGCAAAAATAGCTCTTACTTTGGCAATCTCTGGTAAATGTTGTTGACAATAGCTAATTCCTGTTTCTAATGCACCCAATGCCGCATATTGAGAAACTACTGGAGGACAAATTAAATTGGTATCCTGTATTTTTTTAATTGGCATTAACAAGTGTTGAGGAATAAACATATAGCCAATGCGCCAGCTAGCAAAACCATAGGCTTTGGAGAGGCTAAAAAGAGAAATAGTATGGGCTTGGCTACCTGCAAAAGCACCAGGAGAAGTATGCTTAACTCCATCGTAGGTAAAGTATTCATAAGCCTCATCGCTAATATGATAAATACCGCGATCGCGACAGAGATTATTAACTGCCTTTAAGCTATGCTCATTATATATTGCTCCCGTGGGATTGTTGGGCGAAATAGTCACAATCGCCTTGGTTTTTGGTGTAACTGCTTTTGATATAGCCTCGATATCTAGCTGATATTGAGCATCGGTGCTAACTAATACGGAATGACAATTAGCCATGGTAATTGCCATCTCATGATTAAAGTAATAGGGAGTATTAAGGATAATTTCGTCTCCTGCCTTGGTAATCCCTAGGACTGCATTCATAAATGCCATATTGCTGCCAGCAGTCACAACAATGCAGTGTCGATCTCCAACTTTAATTTTGTTATCCTGAGCAAGTTTAGTCTTGATCGCTTCTATTAAGGGTTCAATTCCCGTGACGGCTTGGTATAAATGATTGTTTGGTTGAGCTAAAAATGATTGCAATGAGGCGATCGCTTTTTCTGGTGGCGGATAAGCAACTACGCCCTGTCCTAATGATATTGTGCCTGGATTGCGCTGAATTAATTCACTCACAAAAGGAATCAGCGGTAGCTGTACCCGATCCATGCGCGAGTTTAAATTTTGGCTGGTGAATGACATTTCAAGTTTAGTACTTTAAATAATTATTTAGAGAATAATAGCTGAGATGCGATCGCATCTATCAATCCAATCAAGTAACTGTCATCTAACTGTAGTTTTAGAACAACAGACTTTTATAAAATATTTGGTAATTAAACTTTGTCTGTGGAGCAAGTTATGGTAATGAGCAGAAAATCAATTAATCAAGATCATAGTTCAGCTTGGGTAATTCAAACTTGGTTATCTTTTGTTCTTTCTATTTCGGCTACGGCGATAGGAATATTATACTTACCCGTAGATGGTTGGGTCAAAGGTTTTATGGGCATGGGATTGACCTTTACCGTTGGTTCAACTATTAGCTTAACTAAAACTCAAAGAGACATTCATGAAGGGAAAAAATTGACCACCAGAATTGAAGAAGCAAGGGTAGAGCGGATTTTGACAGAACACGATAGTCTAAAATGAATGAATGGTTAATGAAGCCGCGATCGCCTACATTTATCCGCTTAGAGTTTACTGATACCGAGTTACATTTAAATGTATATTTACCTTCTTTGCGTCTTTGCGCGAGATAATTTTAGTAGACTATATATTTAACAAAAGCATCAATTGAAATTTTTTTATCATTTTTACAATTTATGAGCGCGACTGCAACAATCACTCCTACTACAGCTTATGATGTGGTAGTTATTGGTTCTGGCATTGGGGGTTTAGTTACGGCTACCCAATTAGCAGCCAAAGGAGCAAAAGTATTAGTTTTAGAACGTTATTTGATTCCTGGTGGTAGTGGCGGCTATTTTGAGCGAGAAGGCTATCGCTTTGATGTTGGTGCATCAATGATTTTTGGTTTGGGCGACAAAGGAACAACCAATTTACTAACTCGCGCTTTAGATGCGGTAGATATGAAGATTGAAGCCATTGCCGATCCAGTTCAAATTCATTACCATTTACCAGATGATTTAGAACTCAAGGTTCATCGCGACTACGAAGAATTTTTACAAGAACTAGTTGCTATTTTTCCCCACGAAGAAGAAGGTATTCGCGGTTTTTATGGCGAATGTTGGGATGTGTTTAATTACCTCAACTCGATGGAGTTGCTTTCATTAGAAGAACCTCGCTATCTGATGCGAGTGTTTTTCCAGAAGCCATTATCTTGTTTGGGTTTAGCAAAGTATTTACCTACTAATGCGGGAGATATTGCTCGTAAACATATCAGCGATCCTCAACTGCTAAAGTTTATTGACATGGAATGCTATTGCTGGTCAGTTGTCCCTGCTGCGAAGACACCCATGATTAATGCGGGAATGGTATTTAGCGATCGCCATTATGGAGGCATTAACTACCCCAAAGGCGGTGTCGGGCAAATTGCTCAAAAGCTGGCTGAGGGATTAATTAAGGTAGGTGGAGAAATTAAATACAAAACCAGAGTTACTAATATTCTGCTAGAAAACGGTAAAGCAGTGGGGGTCAAAACCGCTGAGGGCAAGGAATATCGCGCTAAAAAAGTCGTTTCCAACGCTACTAGATGGGATACTTTTGGTAAACTTATTCCTTCAGCAAATACTCCCAAAAAAGAACAAAAGTGGCAACAAAGATATAAAAAATCTCCTAGCTTTCTTAGTCTACACTTAGGGGTTGATGCCAAAGTTTTACCTGAAGGTACGGAATGTCATCATATTATCCTCGAAAATTGGGACAAGCTTGAAGACAGCCAAGGAACTATCTTTGTCTCTATTCCTACTTTACTTGAGCCTAGTTTAGCTCCAGAAGGACATCATATTATTCATAGCTTTACCCCTAGCTGGATCGAAGAGTGGCAAGGATTGACTCCTCATGAGTATCAAGCCAAAAAAGAAGAAGCCGCCGCTAGTCTAATTAAAAGACTCGAAACAATATTTCCTGGACTATCGGCAGCATTAGACTATCAAGAAGTTGGCACACCTCGGACTCATCGCCGTTTCTTAGGCAGAGAAGATGGCACCTATGGTCCTATTCCTCGCCGTAAGCTGGCTGGTTTATTGGGAATGCCTTTTAATCGTACCAAGATCTCAGGACTATATTGTGTTGGGGATAGTACTTTCCCTGGTCAAGGTTTAAATGCTGTTGCTTTTTCGGGTATGAGTTGTGGGCATCGTGTCGCAGTCGATTTGAGACTGTGATTTATTGCTGTTTGGACAAAAATGCTACTAGCTGGTTATTTTTTTCCATCCAGCCTGTTGCGGATCAAAATCATCATCAAAAATAGTATCTGCATCGTAATAAACTTCGTAGGGATATTTCGTGGATAATCTACTCTTTCTTAAGTCTGCACCCGCAAAAATAGTGTTTAACAAATATGCTCCAGTCAAATCTGCGCCTTGTAGATTGGCTTTGGTGAAGTTAGCATCTTTTAAATGTGCCTCCCGTAAATTAGCCTGACACAGATTAGCTCTCTCAAAGTTTACCTCAGTCAAAATTGATTTGAGCAAATCTACTAAAGCTAAATTAGTTTGAATTAAGCTGGCATTACTCAAATTACTGCTACTCAAATTTGCTTCTCGTAAGTTAGAGCCATTTAGCTGAATACCTTTTAAACTTACACCCATCAAAGGGGCTTTTGATAATTCAGTGCGATGAAAATTTTTTTCCCCTTTGTTATATTTGCTAAGTATTTCATAGGGTTGAGCAAAAGAAAAAGCATTAGAATAATAGATTTTAAAAATATTTGCCAAAAAAAAGTCTACGGTCGTCTGCTTTACATAACCTTTTTCGACTGCCAATCGATGAAATCTTACTTGTTTTTCCTGATTTTTTTGTTCTAGCAAAAGTTCGGCAATTTGTTCTTCATCGAGAATACCTGAGTGACGAAAATAGAAAACCAATGGCTTTTTCTGTTTTTGTTGAAGCAAACTAGCCCACTTTTCGGCAAAGAAATCAGCAGTTTTTAGTTTAATCCAGTTATGAGAAGCTAAAATTTCGCCAATTCTCAAATTACTTTTTGTCTGTTGCTTTAGAGCAATTTCCAATTGAATAGCTGAAATCAAACCTGCTTCAATTAATGTTTCTCCCAAAGGTTTATTTATTTTAGAGGTCGAAAGCTCATCTTTTTTGAATGAATCATCCATTTACTTACTATATTTAAATAAATATAAGAAATAGTTACTTTCAGATTAAATTAAGTACCTTGCATATTATAGCAAGCTTATTTTTGATAACTTTCTATCCAAGAAAACACTGAGAGGTATGTTTAAATCTAGCACTTAATACTTAACGCCTGATGTGGATTAGCTATGTTGAATAGTTACGCTTATCGTAGCTTGTAGCTTTAAGCTTTTAAAACCAAATACGTTCATAGCTAAATCAAATAATCTAAATCTATACGTTATTGGTTATGCTTAAATTTAAAGAACAGCATGAGCTATTTTATTCTATTAAAGCTTATAGCTTAATATATTTTTTCATTGAGTTGTAAAATTCAGATACCCAGATAAAGCATTGGGTAAACAAGTACGATCAAATTATTGCCAAATGAATAATAGCATCACCTTGATTAACTAAAGGATTTTGAATATGGCTAATGACCATACCTTCAACACTAGCTCTGACTGCAACTCGCCTTTCTCCAAAAGCATTGGTAATATAGCCTAACTCTTGTCTTTTAGTAACTTTCTCGCCTAGGTTGACTTCAAGATGAAAAATACCTCCACAAGAAGCCCGAATCCACTTGCTGTTTTTAGTTTCCCAAGAATCAGAGACTGTTGAAATCAGATCGTCTTGATACATCTCCAAGCAATTCATCACCTGTAAAATTCCCTTAACTCCGACCTCAATTGCCAAAGGGTCAAAACGCAAAGCTTCTCCTGCTTCATACAATAAGACAGGAATACCTTTTCTCGTGGCTGCATGGCGCAAAGATCCATCCCTAGTAGAAGCGTGCATCATTACAGGTGCGCCAAAGGCTTTAGCACAACAATAAGTAGTTTCATCTTTTAAGTTAGCGCGGATTTGAGGCAAGTTAATACGATGAACTGCTGCGGTGTGTAGATCGATACCGTGGGTGCTACGCTGAACAATTTCACGCATAAACAAATTGGCTAATTGAGAAGCCAAAGAACCATTTTCTGAACCAGGAAAAGAACGGTTCAAATCTCTTCTGTCAGGAAGATAGCGCGATTGTTCAATAAAGCCAAATACATTGACAATGGAAACGGCAATAATAGTTCCTCGCAGCTTTTGAGGATTGATTCTGCTTAATATTTGAGCAATAATTTCTACACCATTAATTTCATCCCCATGAATAGCTGCGCTTAACCATAATTTGGGACCTGGCTCAACGCCGTTAACCACGGTAACAGGCAGAGAAACTAAAGTTTGAGTGGCTAATCGGCTTACAGGAAGCTCAAAACGCCGTAACTTTCCTGGTGCAATTATTTCCTTGGCAATTTCAAACGTATTTTCTGACACTTAATTTCATACTTAATACTTAATACTTAATGCCAATGCGAAACGTACCCGAAGAGTATTCGCTTTCAGAAGCATTTTTAACAATAAATTCTATTATCTTACCCGCTACATCTATCTTTGTCGCCTTTTCTCCTTCTAGCCCAGAAGCTGTAGGGGCGATAAGTGGCTTGAACAGTAATCAGGAAGGGGAAATAAATTTCAGGTAGAAGTCAATGAAAGTGTTGAGGAATTGAAACACCGACTGCACCATGCAGTAACTTCCAGCACTAAAGAAAGAGTACAAATGCTGTACTGGATTAAACAAGGTGCGATCGCGCTCGTGAAAAGAACTATCTCAAAAATTAGGAAGAGATGAATCAACGATATATCGGGGGCTAAAAAAATATTGTCAAGGAGGTATTTCCAATTTACTATCTGTATTCTCCTGAGCTTAATTTTATTGAACGTCTATGGGAACATATTAAGAGTAAATTAGCTTAGGAATACTGCGATAGTTTAGATTGATTAAGAACAAAATTAAAGCAAGTTCTTGATTCTATTTCCGAAGAAACAATAGCTTCAATATTTTCATGCAGGATTCTAGCAAACGAGATGAACATTTTCACAAATGGCTTGATAAGCATAGAAAACTAAAGCTATGTGGTTTAGCATTGGAAAAGAAGGGATTTAATTTATCGCGATCTTGTCAAGACTATTTTGATAGTTCAGTTGTTCAAAAAAACCATTTGTTTTCAACTCCCTTGAAAGTTTTTTTGTGTTGACTGTTCACCGTCGCAAATAATTGGTAATTTTAGTTTTTAGTTATTAGATGAAATAAATATAATCGCAAAGAGTGCAAGTGGGTTTTTTCGATTTCTGAGTTTAATATTTCCGTAAAAAAAACGCTATAATATAGTAAAGTATACGAAAATACTTTAAGGTTATGAAAACAATAGATTTAAATAGCTTGTTAACTGAGGCGAATCTATCGGCAGATATTCTAGAAGAAGATGGTAGTTTTATTGCTGCTTCAAGGGCAGGAATATCTGGAGCAATTATAAAACCGACCATCAAGATTTTGGGAGTAAGAGATCTGGGAGTAAGAGATCTATTTATTAGTCTTTTGAATACCTGCAAAAATTTCATCTTTGCTGTTATTTTCCATATCTATCAGAGGTAATCCACCAAAAAGTTCACTAATCTCGTGAATGAAATTGCGTTCTTCTGTTTTTAGAGTTCTTAGAATATCTTTTTGTTGCCACCTTTCTTCAGAGATAGCTAGCATTGTTTCTGGACTCAAACTGTAGGGATTTTTGATATTCCAGCAGAAGCTTTCTAGCAGTGGTAAACTCTGTAGAATTTTGAGATTGTTTAGATTGAACCAGAGGGATGAGCGGGAAACCCGCTCATATCCAGTCGAGTTGTTGAGAGTTTTGTTTATCATTGCTTTGTTGGCATCTGCACCTATTTGCCCTCTGCCTTCGTTCAAGGTTTAAGTACTTGAATAGAGTCTAGAGATTTACTTCTTGCCAACAGCTTTTGATCGAAAGTATAAAATTTATCCAAGTTTTTGGTTGATGCTAAATGTAAAGCATCTGCAAAATCTAATCCTGCTATGCACCATTGAATTGCTTTGTTAATGGTTGCTCTATTCTCTAAGTGTATATTTGGTAAGCCAAATAATTTGATAAAGCTCTTGCAGATATCGGCTTGAGGTAATTTGTAACTATATCTAAGAACCCATTCAGTTTCTAGTATTACTGTATTGCTAATAAATATTTGATTCATTGCAATTAATTGACGGCTTTTTTCTGCCTGCTTTTTATCGTCGTTTGTTAGAATTCTTATGATAATGTTGGTATCAATACCTATTTTTTCCATCTATTCTTTATGCCAATGGAAATACTTTCGTTCATTTCTTCAATTGTTTTGGCGTTGCCTTCATAGTTCAGACAACCGAGGACATCATCTATGGTTGTTTCAGGGAATATAGTTTTTGGTTTGAGTAATACGCCTCCATCAACGCTGGTTGCAGTCAATTCCTGCCCAGGCTGCCAGTCGTTTATGTCTCTTAACTGTTTGGGAATAATTACTTGACCTTTACTTGATAGCTTTGTATCCATATTAATAGTAAGAAAAAAGTAAGATATATATTGTAACATTAAAAAATGATGAAAATTAACACTCACGAATGGGGATAGAAAGGTCATTTATGTGTTGCTGGCAAATGTCAATTTTCGAGAAATACTTTAGTTGAGAATGGAAGAGATTATTTATTTATACCAATTTAATTCGTTTGCGAGACAAAACCGTTGCGGGGGTTTCCCCCGTTGAGGTTATTGTCGGGGGTACGTCCTCGTCCTCGACGATAATTTAATGAAGCCTCAAATCCTTCTTCTACAAAGCGTTGTCTTACCCTCCCTATAGTTGATGTGCTTGTATCCAGTGCTGAAGCGATCGCAATATCTGACTAACCTCCGTCTGCTTGATTAATATCTGCTTTAAGCAAAATACGAGCATGGATAATTTTATAGGCTGAGTGCTTTCCGGTAGTGGTTAGTTTTTCTAACGACTGTCGTTCCTCTTTACTCAAGTCAACAATGTATTTTTTAGGCACTAATTGATGGTGTTTTACCACGACCGTAAAATTGAGCTAGTGGCATTGCCTCCTACATCAGTCGGCTAAAACCTTCTGGTGTTAAAGATTATGGAATCACTAATATCTGTCATCGTCAAGGTTAAACCAACAGAATCTAATGGCAAATCATCATCTTTGCTCAAAGTTTCTACCAGCGCGGATGACCAAAAAATGAAAGCTTTATTTAAAGAGGCGATTGTCAAGGTAATGTCAGAAAATCAGGAGTTGGTAAGCTCATTATTAGTAGACGCTTTAGAAGATATCGGCTATCTCGTGCTATCGAGGAAGGAGAAGAAACCGAATCTGTCAGCCGAGAAGAAGTGTTTAAAGTATTAACTGGTGAATAGTGCAGACAGATTTTAAAAATAGTTTTCTGAATATGTATTGTTGCAATCAATCGTAAAACGCTGTTTTTTAGCAATATCGGGAAATACTATTTTAGGTTGATTAAACCCACATTCCGCTCTTTATGTCGTCAGAGAAATAATTAAGAATCTGGCTTAAGGATAAGATAGTAGCGAAGAAAAGAGGATCTTTCGCCGAAGCGGTCGTCATTTAGATGCTCTGGCTTAATTTCAAATCCCAATAACTGCGCCGAAAAATAAAAATCAATTAGGCAATTTAGTATACAGCCTAAATGTTTAATCACATTAACGGATCATTTGATTACAATTCCCGACAAAAACCAAGTCTAACAACTATTAGTTAAAGAATTCTTACTAACTAAGTAAATATTAAATCATTCTGGGAGAATCGACGGTACAAGTAACTGTAAAAAAGCCACACTGAGCAAAACTATGTCAGAAGTAACTATAGAATCAATATTACAAGAGAAAAGGGTGTTTAATCCTCCCGCAGAATTTGCAGCCAACGCATCGATTAAAAATATGGCAGAGTATAAAAAACTCTATGCTCTGGCAGAACAAGACCCTTGCGAATTTTGGGCAAAATTAGCGGAAAAAGAACTCCATTGGTTTAAAAAATGGAGCAAAACTCTAGATTGGCAACCACCTTTTGCTAAATGGTTTGTCGATGGCAAAATCAATATTTCTTACAACTGTCTAGATCGACATCTGACTAGCCATCGCCGAGATAAACCAGCTTTGATCTGGGAAGGAGAGCCAGGGGACTCGCGGACTTTAACCTATGCCCAACTGCATCAAGAAGTTTGCCAGATGGCAAATGCGATCAAAGATTTAGGCGTGAAAAAAGGCGATCGCGTTGGCATATATATGCCCATGATACCTGAAGCTGCGATCGCTATGTTAGCCTGTGCCAGAATTGGGGCAGCACACAGCGTTGTCTTTGGTGGCTTTAGTGCTGAGGCTTTAAAAACTCGTCTTCAAGATGCAGAAGCCAAGCTAATTATTACTGCTGATGGTGGCTGGCGCAAGGATAAGATAGTGCCTTTAAAGGATGCGGTAGATCAGGCGATCGCTAGTGATGTTCCCAGCGTGCAAAATGTCTTGGTAGTACAGCGCACTCAACAAGATATTCAAATGCAGCCAGGGCGAGATCATTGGTGGCATGAACTTAAAGCTAATACCTCAGATGATTGTGCTGCCGAACAGATGGATAGTGAAGACTTGCTATTTATCCTTTATACTAGTGGCACTACAGGACAACCCAAGGGCGTAGTCCACACCACAGGGGGCTACAATCTTTATACTCACATGACCTTTAAATGGACATTTGATATCAAAGAAGATGATGTCTATTGGTGTACTGCTGATGTCGGCTGGATTACAGGACACAGCTATATTGTTTATGGCCCGTTATCCAATGGCGCAACTACTGTAATGTATGAAGGTGCGCCCCGCCCTTCTAATCCTGGCTGTTTTTGGGATGTAGTAGCCAAATATGGCGTAACTATCTTTTATACCGCACCCACTGCTATACGGGCATTTATCAAGATGGGTGATGAACATCCCAATCGTCGCGATCTTTCTTCTTTGCGTATTCTTGGTACAGTGGGTGAACCAATCAATCCCGAAGCCTGGATCTGGTATCACAAAGTAATTGGTGGCGAACGTTGTCCCATTGTCGATACCTGGTGGCAAACCGAAACAGGTGGCTTTATGATAACGCCTTTACCTGGGGCAACTCCTACCAAACCTGGATCGGCAACTTTACCTTTTCCTGGCATTATTGCCGACGTGGTGAATTTAGAAGGTAATCCCGTCGGCGAAAACGAGGGTGGCTATTTAATCATCAAGCATCCTTGGCCCAGCATGATGCGAACTGTATATAAAAATGACGATCGCTTTCGTCGCACCTATTGGGAACATATTCCCCCCAAAGATGGCAACTATGTATATTTTGCAGGGGATGGCGCACGTAAAGACGAAGATGGCTATTTTTGGGTAATGGGTCGAGTTGATGACGTGATGAATATTGCCGGACATCGCTTGGGGACAATGGAAGTAGAATCAGCCTTGGTATCTCATCCTGCCGTTGCCGAAGCTGCGGTGGTATCTCGTCCCGATGAGGTTAAAGGAGAAGAAGTTTATGCCTTTGTCACCTTAGAAGATACTTATGCTGAAAGTGAGGAACTAAAGCAAGAACTCAAGCAGCACGTAGTTCAAGAAATTGGTGCGATCGCTCGTCCTGGAGAAATTCGCTTTGCTGATGCTCTGCCTAAAACCCGTTCTGGCAAGATTATTCGCCGTTTCTTGCGTAATTTGGCAGCAGGAGAAGAATTAATTGGCGATATCTCTACTATGGAAGACCTTAGCGTTTTAGATAAGTTGCGCCAGAGTTGATTTTGGCTTTTCAGGATGGGGTTACAGATTACTCCACCCGCTCATGTCGGAGTGGAGTAATCGGCAATCGCTGGTGAAACACTCATCCTAAATTTTGTGTAAGAAGTCTAATCATATTCTTGTCTGGCTAATAACACAGGACAAGGAGCTTTGATCCGAATGTAGTCAGATAAAGAACTACCTAATAAACGTTCTACATCAGGGAGACTTTTGGCAATCGAAGGGCGGCGTTCAGGAGAGCCTAAAACCAGCAGGTCAATATTTCTCGCTTCTGCTAAACTACAAATTTTCTGAGCGGGTCTACCTCCTGTAACTAAGCATCGATAATCAAAACCCATTCTTTTGACTTTGGCGATCGCGGGAGCTAAGATAGGATTATTTTCCAGATCTTCTTTTGACAAAGCAAGATTAGGATCGAGATCTGGATTAATACGGGTTAAAAATATCTCTGCGTCCTTATAGCCTTGCAACAAAGATAAAGTAACGTCTAAGGCATATTGGGCAGCAGGAGATTTATCGATGGCGATCATAACCCGCTTGAGCTTTTTGACATAAATGTCGTCTTTTACCAACAGCATAGAGCGATCGGTTAGTTGAAAAACATACTGGCTTACAGAGTTACTCAAGATAGACTGTAGTTTACCCAAACCTCGCGACCCCATAATTATTAGGTCGGCATCTATTTCCTGAGCTACCTTAAGGACAGTAGTTTTTGCTTCTCCTTCTTCAACCCTAATGTTTACTTGACTTGGATCTATGCCTAATTTGGCGATCAAATCATCTATCTTAGATTTAGCTTGCTCTTGTGCGTCAGACTCTTCTTGAGTTGTTTTAGAAGAAACTACCCGCAATATTGATACTTGGGAACTTTTGGCAGTGGGAAGCTCTAACAATATTTTGAGCATATCTTGAGCGTTTTCTGCACCAGAGTCGGCATATAAAATTTTGTTAAGCATGGGAAAACTCTAATCCGCATCTAATTTCTAATGCTTCTAGATTACTGCTAATCTATACCCCCAAGAATATCAAAGCTTATAAAACTTAATGACTTAAGCAAATAATAAACATTTATTCCCATTTTATTATTCTAGTTAGACTCAACAGACTACTTTCTGGAAACCTAGACGCTCAAGCAATATCGCTATAAATAAGGAAACAAATAACAAAACTAACCATCCTAATAGTTTGAATATTAGTACTTCGTGAAACTGAAAATAAGAGTGGGCGAAAACTGAACTCCCAATAGATAAAAAAACCAGCCTCATAACGCCATTAATACAGAATATCCCCAGAGTATATTTTGATATTATTTTTACTTGCTTGACCAGCCAAGCTGGAATCTGATTTTCTTCTACAGTGCTTAAGTAACAAAAAATAACGGGGATTGATAGAACAACAGATATAGGCAGGTAATCAAAAGGTGCGATCGCGTTACCTGTAATTTGATATAGCATTCGATAATCTTTGATAAATAATAAACTTAAAAGCAATAATAAAAATGCTTTAATAATTTTTGGCATACTTCTTGATATAGCTTGAATTTTGGTTAAATTATGAGCCATGTATGTTCCCAGGCATAGGTAAATCAACCAATAAATAAATAAAGATCGATCCATTGGTCTTAATAAGCCGATTAGGTTAGTAAAAAATACGCCTTTTAAAGAGTAATAAATAATTATCGTCATTAAGCTATGAAATATTACTAGCAATAATAGATTAAGCTTGATTATTATAGTTTTTCTGAGCAGATAAAATATTGGCAATAGTTGAATTAAAGCTAGTAAGTAATAAGAGCCAGTAAAAATTTCTCCTCTAACTATTTCCTCAAAAATTTCTGCTAATGAATTACCTTTAATTAGGTTAAGCAGAATACCTATTCCAAACCAAAATACTATCGGGTAAAGCAACCTAGAATATCGCTTTTCAAGAAACTGCCAGATTGATTTGCTTGGCTTCTTGATTTCACTTGTTTCATATAAAAAAAAAGAAACAGTAAAAAACATAGGAACACAAAAGCGCAGAGGAGAAAATAAAATTTCTATGAGCGACAAAGAACTAGAGTAAGTGTTTGAAGCAAAAAACAGTGAATGAAAAGATATAACGGCAATAATGCTTACTGCCTTGAGCAAATCAATAAAGAAAAATTGGTCTGGTTTACTATCAATACGGCTGCGATCGCACTTCATATCCTGGGCATTTTTGTCAATTGTATATTATGTAATACTACAACAAAAGCTGCGCCAAGAATAAATTTTATAAATAGCTTAAATAGCTTTGCTTCATAGCTTATAGTTTAACTGACGGATTAAATCGAGCAGCAAATACGAGCTTGTACCACGAGAAAATATGTGTAGTGAGACAAGATATATCAAAATCATAATCGCCAGTTTTAATAAAAAAGAATACCAATATATAGAGGGAATTATAGCTACAAATATAATGCCAATTAAAATTGCCGCAGTCGGCGGAATAACGGGTTTTATTAAGGTGCTGATATTCCAGTTTGCCGTGCGACTAGTTATTAAGAAAAATAAAATACTGCCCATAACTCCTAGAGATAGAGAAACGGCGATCGCAACTCCAGTTAAGCCATTAAATTTTGAGCCAATCAAAAAAGCGGGAATCGAGAGAGGAACTAAAGCCCAATTGACAGCAGCATTAACTCCTGGGCGATCTATGGCGTTGAGAGCAGTTCCTAAAATATACATAAAGCCACGGGCATAAGCATAGACTAAAACAATTTGAAATAATACTACCGCAGGCCTCCATTCTTGACCGTAAACAAAAGGAATTAGCTGAGGAGAAATGATATAACCAATGCCATATAATAATGAGTAAACAACTGCATACAGTTCTAAAGCTTTTACTAAGTAAATTAGTTTATTGTCGTTGTTTTTTTGCGATAAAACCGAAAAATTAACCTGATTTATTTTAGATAGAGCAAACAAAGGTAGCATCGCTAACTGATAGGCTAAATTGTAGTAGCCTAATGCTTTTGTACCTAATAATTTACCAATGATAAAATTATCGCCATTAGTATTAAGATAAAGTGCCAAATTGACGTTAATAATTTGCGCTATATAACTTTTGACCTCTTGGATTGCCACTGAATCGGGAAATAAATAATATTTAAAGGGATATTTACTAAACCAACGTTTGCAGATCGAGTCAACTATTGCCATTGTTACTTCAGAGATAGCAAAAGACCATACCCCGAAGCCAGAAACGGCGCAGAGCAAAATACTGCTAAAGCGAGCAACTCCCGCCAGTCCTTCCGAAATTGCTAATTCTCGAAACTTCATTCGACGCTGCAAGACTGCACCATGAGATCCTGCCCCTGCACCGATTAAAAACACTAATGCCGTGCAGGCAGTAAGAGCAAATACTTTTGGTTCACCAAAAAACTTAGCCAGAGGAAAGCCCGCTAAAGTTTGAACAAAAAACATCAGGATCGATATGTTAATTGTCAGGCTATAAACGGCATTGACTACCTTGACATCTTTTAAACCTCGCTGAATTAGAACGCTAGCAGTTGCTTTATCTCTAAATTCCATCGAGAGACGAGTTAGAATTAAGACCATTGCCCAAGTACCAAAATCTTCGGGAGTTAGAAGACGGGCAAGAAATACCTGGGCTATTAACTGAGCAACACGCTCTACCGCAAAACCCGCCGTTACCCAAAAACTATTTTTAGCTATTTCTTTGGTACTTATGTCTGACATTCACTGTTCATTGTTCATTGTTCAATGCCATTTCTCTACCTTTATTTCCCAACTGCTGACGAAGTTTGGAGTCGCGACATAGCTTTTGTAACCCTGCTAATATTTCTGCATCTGAATTAGAGTCGATTAAAATACCGTTTTGACCATGGTGGACTGCATCTATAACTCCTCCTACTTTTGAGGCAATTACGGGTTTGCCAAAATATCCAGCCTCAAGATATACAATGCCAAAACCTTCAATACTTTGCTCATTTGGTTCGAGGAAGGTGAGCATAGCAAATATATCACAGGCTGCATAGTAATTAGCTAGTTCTTGGTCAGGAACAAAACCAGCAAAATGAACTTTGTCGGCGACGTTTAGTTGACTGGCTAACTCTTTTAGTTCACTATCCATTTTGCCTTTACCGCAAATTAGATAGTGAACATCAATTCCTTCATTTGATAGCTGGGGTAAACATTCAATTACGCGGTCAAAACCCTTCCGCTTTACTAGCCTACCGACGGTAAGAATAGTAATTGCCGTATCAGGAATCTGCCAAGCTTGACGAACTTTGCTTCTTAGGTGAAAAAGATTGCTAGGTGAACTAATGCCAAATTTTTCTGGGCGAAGTTGGGGATTAACTACTACAACTGGTATTGAGATCGCACAGTTTGCCTGTAGGTAATCTCTGGTAAAGGAGCTATTGCAGATAATTTTATTAGTGCGATTGAGAGTAAAGGTAAATAAAGAGCGCAGCCAGGAGTTTCTAAGAGGACAAAGAACATCGTTGCCGTGAAGATAGACAACAAAATGAACTGGCAAGATATAGGTTAGTAATAATAAAGAGGGAAAATCATAACCGTGACACCATTCTAAATGACTATAGCGATCGCCTGAACTATCAACCTGGGCGCGCCAATAGAGATAAATTGGCAAGACAAAAGACCAAAACATACTGAAAACTTGCTTGAGCAAACTGCCAATGAATCCTCTAAGCAACCACTGGGGCATTAACCATCGATAGATAACAAATGGCTGTTGGGCATCAAAACTGCGATCGCCAGGACAGCCCGCAGCTAGCACCATAACGTTTTGAGCATCTCGTAGACAACGATTGTAGGCATATTCTTCTATTCCCCCTGTTCTAGGAAAAAAGAGGCGAGATACGACCAGGGTGTCTGGAAAATGAGACTTGGCTTTTTTGTGACTGTTCTTAGCTGAACTATCCATGGTATTGATTAAGTTACGGTGATGCCGACAATTTTAAGCAGACGAGAAGCATAGTCAGTAGTGGAACAATTGTGCTTCACCCATTCCTTTCCTTGAGACAATAGCTGTGCCTTTTTTTCTCCTTCCATAACTCGAACAATAGTTTGAGCTACTGCTTGGGGTTCTTCGGGGTCAACTGTCCACTCAGGGGCAAAATGGCTTAAAATCTCGCCTATGCCACCGCTATTGCTACCTACCACAGGTACGCCACAGGAAATTGCCTCAACTACGGTACGTCCAAAAGGCTCTCTGGGGGCAAGAGTTACGACTAGATCCGCACATTTATAATATGATTCAATGTTGAGCGTCGGTGGTAGAATCGTAAATCTGTCTGCTACTCCCATTTGGTCAGCTTGCTGTTGTAAATCTCGGCTATGACTACCATCACTAGAAGTATCATCGCCAATGATAACCCCGTGGTAATTGTGTCCTAAAGCTTTTAATTGGGCTAATACAGGAATCAACGCCCGCAGATTTTTATCATTGACAATACCTGGCTTGTTTAACCGTGAAGGAGTAAGCATCAGCCGATAACCAGAGTTAATAATTGGTTTAAGCTTAGCTGGCGGAGGCTCAATTAGAGGAGAGCCATTAAATTTATTGAAGTCCACTGGCTGATATAAAATGCCCCGCACATTCCCCACAAACCTTTTAATATGTCCTGCGGTAAATCGGGAATTGCACATACTAACGGGGGCAAGAGTTGTGAAGATGAATTTGCGAATTAAAAAACCAACGGGATTATAAGTAAGAGCTAAATCGTGAAAAAAGAAATAAACGGGTCTAGGACTTAGACGTAGAAAAATTGAACCAGGCACTAATACAGACATTAATTCTTTGGCTACGCAATTATCCATCAGCAATGCCCAATCTTGAGGCTGTTGAGCTACCCACTGCAAGGCTTTTTTGACAAACACAGCCTCGGTATCTGCTGCAATCAACTGGAGATAGTTTTCTTGTCCATTGGTTTGCAGATATTTGGCTAAAAAAGAACCAGATGGAGCTAGTACCTGTACTTTGTCAACAGCGTGACAGGCTGCCACACCCTGTAATAGTAAAGAAAGAGTTACTAGAGTACCTCCAAGAACATTAGTTGCTCCTGGTAAGATAATTAGCTTATTCATAATTTTGATGGAAAGACCGAGCTTTTTGAGGAGATTTTTCGAGCATCGAACAAATCAAGATAATCGGCATCACAGATCCTTCAAGCTCCATTACGGTAAAAGTCAGGGTGAAAAGTATAAAAACCAGCAAACAACAGAGTGGTCTAGTGGTTTGAGTGCTATAAAACCACCAAAATAATGTTACCCAAAAGACTAAAAATATGATTGTGCCAATTATTCCCGATCTATACAGCAAAGTGGATAAGTAAAAGCTATGAGTACCTATCTTGGCTGGTTCATAATTTGGGGTTACGCTTTCTCCTGGCACTACATGACCAAACAGCAATTCGAGATCTGGAGCGTTGACAATTTTTTCCCAAGTCTGAACATAAATTTCACCTCGTCCTTGGGATGAATCGGCTCTGGTATCGTTGACTTCCTGTGCCGTTTGCTCGATGGAATCAAACAGCAGATTGCTGGTGGGAGGAAAGGAAAAAGTCGCAAAACTGACCGTTGCCATAACAGTCAAAATTAAAGCCACGCCAAAGGTTTTACCAGCAGTAATTACATAGCGAAAGACTACAACTAAGACAAGACTAACCAAAACAGAGCGAGTCCCGCTTAAAAGAGAAATAAAATATGCTCCTGCAAATAAAGTCAAAGACCAGGGGCGATTTTTAAGATCGAGAGCTAATAGAGCAATAAATCCAGCTACTAAAGCCAAAGACTCCGGACCGTGAAAAAAGAAGACGTAGCGGACTAGTCCAGGAATAAAACTTTCATCGGTAGCAAAGTAGGGAATTAGATAGTTACTGTTGCCTAGACCATGTTCAAACACCGTACCCTTATCTGTCAGTAGACCAAACAAACTGCGTAAGGGTAAATAGTCTGCCTGTTTAAAAACCACTAAAGACACTAGAAAAACACCTAGCATCAAAATTACCAAAACTGAAAATGACCAGGCTACTACCTGAAGACGAATTTTTAGCTTTTTGCTCTGGATATACCACGTTAACAAGGCGAAAGTCAACCAGGAATCGACAACGCCCAACATTTGTCTGGGACTAAAGATTATATTGTTGGACTTTAAGTAAGCATAGCCAGCGATGATGCTGTAACAGCCAAAGCATAACGCCCAAACCACAACCCAGCTTGGAGTATCTAGAGATAAGCTACCTGATTGTTTGATTTCATAAGCAAAAGTAGCCAGGGTCAAAACAATAAACAAGTAGCTCCATCCCCACAGCCACCACAGCGGAGTTAGAATAATTAACCAACAAACTATTGTTTCAATACGGCTTAAAGCCGAAAATCGCAGTTTTAGACCAGAAAATAGCTTTTGAGCCACATCTTGATTAAAATTATGGCGATCGCTTACTGTAATAAATCTATTCTTCATCCAGATTACGCATTTAACTATTGTTCAATTGATTGCGGTAGATAAATCTTTTTCTGGTGGCTTAGATAAGAATTTTTACTATTAATGCCGTTAACTACTAAACCAGTGATATTTCCTTCATGATTATTAATTTGATTGATGCAGCGGAAAAAATCGTTGCTGTCAGTTAGCCCTGGTCTAACTACATACAGCAAATCACCAATAATTCTTGCCATCATTACAGCTTCGCTGGTTAAGCCTACAGGGGGACTATCTATTAATATATAATCATAATTTTCTTGCTGCTGAATTATATTTAACTCCTGTTCAAAACCCCCGCGAGTAATAAACTCAGCAATGTTGTTGGGTTGAGAAATAGTTGGCAAGAGGTCAATTCTCTCAACAATTGCCGTCGGCTGTAACGTAGTTAAAGTTGACATCTGCTGCTGCGAATAACCTAATGAGCTACTCAAATTGGCTTGACGATAATCTCCATCAACCATTAAAATCCGAAATCCCAAATCCGCTAGAGCATGAGCCAAACCCATAGTCACGGTGGTTTTACCTTCGTCGGCGCAGGTGCTAGTAATCATTAAACGGTTACGTTCTAAATCCATCATGCTAACCGCCAAAGCTAATCTCTGGAACTCCATGACAACTCTTTCATCAAGTCTAATATCCTGTTGGGGATTTTTGAGTTCGGGAAGAGTAGCCAAAATAGGCAAATCAATGTCTTCGATATCTTTGGGATCTAGTAAAGATTGACGTTGATCTAAGAATAAAATAATTGCCGAGCTACCCAGGATAGATGTAAGTAAATAACCTAAAGCTACTAATGATTTTTTGGGTTTGGTAGGTTTGGGGTCAACATCTGGAGCATCAAGCAACTGCGCGTTGGGATAGGAACTCAATCCATTGAGCTTACTTTCTTGCACTTGAGCTACTAGCCCGTTATAAACACCTTCGGCGGTGTTGTAGCGGCGTTTTAGTTCGACTAGTTTTTTTTGTTTCCCTGGCATCAATTTTAGCTCCTGATTCATTTTATCTATCTCTAGCTGTAGCTGTTGAGCTTTTTGCTTAGATTCTTTGGCTGAACTGTCGGCTAAAATTAATTCTTGAACTAGACCAGAAGAGTTACTCTTGCTAGCAGTTGGCTGGGAGCTTTGCTCAAAAGATTGTTCACCATAGCTTTTTAATTGCTTAACTAATTTATTTTTTTCCTCCAGCAAATTTTTAATTTGAGGGGAATCTTCAAAAAACTGAGCGCGAGAAGCAGCTAATCTAGCTTCAACATTAGATAAAGACTGTTGCAATGATAAATACTCAGGATTTTCTCCCAAACGCAAAGAGTTTACACCCTCTTCAGGAGTCATGTTTAAGCGGGCAGATAACTCGCTGGCTTTTTCTTCACTTGCCTTAATCTGAGCCATTACCTGGGACTTTTCGGTACTCAAAGATTTGACTGAGGACAAAATTTCTTGAGCTTGAAGATCATTATCCATTAGATTAGCTAAACTTTTGTAGTCATTTAGAGCAACTTCTGCTGAGTGTAAATTTTGCTGGGCAGTTTTTATTTCCGATCCCAAAAATTCTGCTCTTTGAGTAACATCTGATGAGCGCAATTGCCCTAATCGTTTTTGCAAAGTTGTCAGCAAGACCTCTGTGCGTTTTTTAGCTAGCTCTGGACTTGAACCATCGATTGATAGATCGATAATGGTAGATTCGTTTTCGGGAATAACGGTAAACAATGTGGCGTAGTTTTCCAAACGAGGATATAAATCTCGCTCTTCATCTTGTAGCCATACTTCTCGCAAAGCATCTTTACTAGTAATAATTGAAGATAGAATTTTTAGAGAGTTAAGCTGTTGAGAAAAGACGGCTCCATCTCCACTACTTATATTTCCTAAAGTTCCAAGATTAGCATTTAAAGCACTAGTTGGTTTTGGTAATATGAGCTTGGCATTAGAAGTCCAGGTTTTTTTGCTAAATAAGACAATATAAATGGTTGCTGCTAATAATAGAAGATTAAATAAAGTCAGCAACTTCCAATGCCTTGCTGCGGTCAGTATAAATTTATTATTCATCATTTTTAATCATATATTTTGCTAATTTTATAATTAATATGCGCCTTTGCTACTGACTTTAAACTATAGCTGTTTGCATTAATATCTTAAAATCTAGGATTTAGTGACTAACAAGTCTTGATAATTATCAACTAACAATACTTTTCTCTTTAAGGGTGAAAGGCAGTGACGAGGAAAAGAAATAAACTTGAAAAGCGTCAAGCGATCGCTACAGACTATAATTAGATTGCGAAGCAAAAAATAATTAGGATTGAGAAGAAAATTTAAAAATTTCTTTAGAAGAAAATTAAATGATTTTTGTGAATTGTCTTTTTTTCTCAACTGCATTTTAAAAAACATTTAGCTAGCTTATTGATTGCAAATTACGCTGATGGCATCGTAGACATTTAAGAGCTTAGGAGCTTGATGTCGCCAGCCAAAAATATCTTTCATTCTGCGTTGTCCTTCTAAGCCAATTTTTGCTTGCAGTTCAGGGGAATCGAGTAGTTCGAGCATTTTATGGGCAAACTCTTTCTCGTCATTAGGTTGGGCATATAAAGATGCTCCTTGAGCAGAATGTCTTCCTTCTCTTAGATCGAATTGAACAATTGGTTTCCCAAGTGCCATATATTCTAAAATTTTGTTCATACTACAGTTTTGGTTGTATTCAGATAGAGGAGAAGGCTCGACGCAAATATCACAGCTTGAGAGTCTTTCTAATAGTTCGTGTCCTCTTTTAAACCCTGTAAACTCGACAAATTTTGTAATCTTCAATTCTTGAGAGAGATCTTTTAAACTTGCAATCGCTGGACCACTCCCAATTAACATAAAGTGAATGTCGTTCCGCTTTTGTTCTTGAGTGATATATTTAATCATTCTTAAAAGACAATCTATTCCTTCAGGCTCACCCATGACTCCCATATAGCCAACTAATTTTTGTCTCCCCTGACGATATTCTGATTTTGCAGGAACAGGATGAAAACGGGATAAATCTGGCGCACTACGAACTATAAATACTTCCTCTTCTTTTTTCCCTCCCCTAGTCAAGGCTATGTTTTGATGAGATTTGTTGGTGGATATTGCCAAGTCTGCTGTTAAATAGGTTAAACGTTCTGCAACCTGTAAACCGTAGTAAAAAATATCCTTACGCTTGTATTTTGCTATATACATTTCAGGACTTAGATCATGATGATCGAAGATAACCTTCACGCCATGAAAAGCTTTGAACCAAAAAGCAGTCAGGAACAGCAAATCAGGTGGGTTGCACAGATGAACAATATCAAATCTTTTTTCATTCCATATTTTTCTAGCTAATTTAAACTGCCAAAAAACTGCCCAGCTATATTCTTTCAAATAGCCCATTACCGAACTTTCCTCAAGCGGAAGTGGATGGCGATAAATATGTATATTTTCGATCACCTCATATTTTAAATCAAAGCCATTTCCTTGAGGGCAAATAGCTATAACCTCATATCCAGCCTGCTGTAAAGTTGTTGCTTCCATCCAAACTCGACGATCAAAGGGCAAAGCTAAATTTTCGACAATAATTAATATTCTCTTTTGAGAACCTTGATTGTTGTCATGTTTAATTTTGGTAGATATCTGCTTAATTACCTTGATCGGAGTTGAAATTGCATTCGTAAATACCATGAGATTAAGTTCACCAAGCTTTGCAATTACTGAAATATTGTTCCAATATTTCAGTAATTGCACCGATATTAGAACATAAAGGAAAAATTCTCGTTTAGAAAAATAACGAATAATAAGCAAATAAAAAACTAAAGAAAATCTTAAAAGCTACTAATATAGGCGATTTTAGCAAGCTTTTCACAAGAGCTATCATGATCCGTGTCAAGCAAAATTATTAGATTGTATGATTACAAGTTAGGTATATTCTGTTGTCAAACTCTTTTAAACATGGTTAAAAAGTGTCTATTTATACTCACTACTTTATTGATAATTTTTGTTTCAACTCCAGCTTTGTCTATTCGAGAAACTGTCGTTTTCCAAGATGATTTTGAGTCAAAAAAAATACAAAAATGGAACAAGGAATTTTGCTGTCAACATTCGATCGCTTTTGTGACAACTCCTAGAAAGCAAACCAGAAAAGGCAATACTTCGATCAAATTTATACTCAAGAAAGATGATCCAAATCTAAATTTGGGGAAAAGGTCAGAGATAGCTTTAAAATCGGTACCTCGTAATTCAGAATATATCTACGGGTTCAGTTTCTTTTTGCCAAAAACATATCAATTTGATTCATCTTTTGAAATTCTTGCACAATGGCATGGTTTGCCAGATTTCGATCTTAAAGAGACGTGGCGTTCTCCTCCTTTAGCTTTGCTAACCCAAAACGGCAATTTTAAATTAGCCAGAAGCTGGGATATAAATCCAGTTACAGAAAATAGTCAAAGAGAAAGTGAGATTGTCAATTTAGGTAAATATCCTACAGGAGAATGGATTGATTGGGTCTTTCACGTTAAATGGTCTGATCGAGCGGATGGTTTGATTGAGATGTGGAAAAATGAGCATCTAGTATTTAAGAAATTAGGCGCAAATACCTATAATGACAAAAAAGGAACATATTTCAAAATAGGAATATATAAACCTGATTGGAAACACGATCCAGAAAAGTCGATAACGAAATTTCGTTCTATTTTTTATGACGATGTGCTAATAAGCAAAATAGAGTAAGTCAGGTAATTAAATTAAAACCAGGATCTAGGAGTTGTTAATTCTTAAAAACAGATTAAAAATTAATATTCTTAGCTTGCTACTATAATCCTTAGAGTTTTTTTCCGAAGGTACAATTACTTCCAGTAAATATGGTAGAAACATCTCAACCTGAATCAGCCGAGAAGTTTAGAAGGCTACAAAATCAGCTACGAGAATGGACAAAATCTCATGTAGAGGGTGAACTTTGGCAAAGTGTAGATATTTTCGATCAGGATGACTACGATATTCTGGTTATTCCGTCTTTTAGTGTCGATCAGCAGGTTGGGGATAAGGTGGCAGGGTTTTTGCACTACGAAGAAAGACTGCTGTTTTCCCTGATTCGCTTACGCAATCCTTTAACACGGGTAATTTATATTACAGCATTGCCCTTGTGTCCCATAGTCATTGACTATTATCTACAGCTACTACCAGGAATACCATTTTCCCATGCTCGCGATCGCCTGTTATTAATTAGTACCTATGATGGTTCGCTTAAACCCCTAACCCAGAAGATTTTAGAGCGTCCTCGCCTAGTAGCCAAAATACGGCGTGCCTTACGTCCACATAAATCTTACATGGTTTGCTACAATTCTACGGATTTAGAACAGCAACTATCTTTAAAGTTAGGCATTCCCCTGCTGGCAGCTTCTCCAGAGGTACTTAGCTGGGGTTCAAAAAACGGCAGCCGTCAAATCTTTGCCGAAGCGGGTATTCCCCATCCAGACGGTAGCTACACTGTCACAAATGTAGCAGATTTGGTTGAAGAACTATTTGGTTTGTGGCAAAGACAACCAGACTTAAAACGAATTGTAGTCAAGCTAAACGAAGGTTTTTCAGGAGAGGGTAATGCTTTACTAGATCTTAGACCAATTCAAGATTACGCTCCTGACAAAGGCGATCGCCATGAAACTATTAATGTTTTAACTAAACACTTAGCCAGTATGAAATTTCAGGGTGTAGGAGAAACCTGGGAGACTTTTTCGGCACGTATTCCTGAATTAGGCGCAATTGTCGAGGCTTTTGTCGAAGGAGAAATAAAGCGATCGCCTAGTGTTCAAGGTTACATTAGACCATCGGGAGAAGTAGAAATTGTCTCTACCCACGATCAGATTTTGGGCGGTGAGCATGGACAGGTATATGAAGGGTGTTATTTTCCTGCTGATGCCGACTATCGTTGTGAATTACAAGAGCTAGGCTTAAAGGTGGGAGAAGCTTTGGCAGCAAAGGGAGCGATAGAGCGTTATGGTGTAGATTTTATTGCCGTACAGCACCCTGAAACAAAAAAATGGGATATTGAGGCGATCGAAATTAATCTACGCAAAGGCGGTACAACCCATCCTTTTATGACTCTCAGATTATTAACCAACGGTACTTTTAACTACGATACAGGAAAATTCTTAAGCCAGCAAAATCAAGCAAAATATTATATTGCCACGGATAACCTCCAAAAAGAGCAGTACAAAGGATTATTACCCGACGACTTAATGGATATTATTGCTCAAAAAAGACTTCATTTTGATAGCAGTAGTCTCACTGGGACAGTGTTTCATCTTATGGGCGCATTATCTGAATATGGCAAACTCGGCTTAACAAGTATCGGCAATTCACTAGAAGAAGCTCAGGAAATATACGATCGCGTCGAAGCAGTATTAGATCGAGAAACAAAAGTTCATCTCAATGGCAATGATGGTGTCGATGATACAACCTTACCTATCAATTGGAGTAGTAATCAATGATCAATGATCAGTAGGTGAGCAATAACAAAAATTTTGTGCGCTATATATATCGCAGTATGTTGACTGGTTAGGACAGAAAAATGAACTGCTTGTAAGTAACAAGTAACACCCTCGACAACCAAGGGGTACTCCCCGCAGGTACCTCAACGGGGGAAACCCCCGCAACGGTTTTGTCTCGCAAGTAGCAGGTGTCCTAATATAAGTACGTATTGCTTGCTATACATAATAAACTTTTATTGCCCACCAAAAAAATTAGTAATTATCAACCTGTCCAGAGTTTAATACCTCCAAGTAATCCAGATACATTAGGGATAATTTTGGCATTGGTTGGTAAATCAAACTTGATGTTGTCTGTTTCTCCTCCACCAATATAGAGAGTGTCGTAATTGAAAAGATGATCTAAATGGGCGATCGCTTTTTCTAAACGATTATTCCATTTCTTTGTGCCTTGTTTGTCCAAAGCTGCTCTACCCAACTGTTCTTCGTAGGTTTCTCCTTTGCGAAAAGGGTGATGTCCCATTTCTAAATTCGGCACTAGTCTGCCATTAATAAACAAAGCCGAACCAAATCCTGTTCCCACGGTAATGACTAGCTCTACACCCTGACCTGAAATTGCCCCAAACCCTTGAATATCCGCGTCATTAGCTACTTTGACGGGCTTAGACAGTAATTGAGTCAAGCTGGTAGCCAAATCATACTGTAGCCAGTCATCGTCTAGGTTAACGGCAGTTTTAATCAAACCATTCTGCACAACTCCAGGAAAACCCACCGAAACACGGTCAAATTCTTGCTCTTTTGCCAAAGTCAGGATTGTATCGATTACATCTTTGGGTTTAGCTGGATTAGGTGTTTTTAGGCGTTGGCGATCGCTTAGGGGATTACCTTTTGTGTCCAATACCATCACTTTAATTCCGCTACCACCGATATCTACAGCCAGGGTACGCAGGGACTCATTGGATTGGTTCATAGTGCTTCTTGAAATTAGGTCTATCCAGATTATAGAAGTTTCCAGGGTTTAACAAATTAAACAATTGTCAAGTATTTATTTACACCCGCCTTTAATAGTTACTGTTTTATAAAGTACAAATATTTACCTACAAAGTATACGCAAAGATTTTATAAAAGGTAGTTTCAACTATCGTTAATTGAAATAAAAACTGTTATAAAAGGACTAGCAAACAGCCAAAAACATCTGGTTTTAACTGTTTATGATCAACGAAAATTAACACTTTCAAAAAATAAAGATGCAATTAAAGTACTTAATTAATCATTCATATATTTCTCATAAACTAATTAGTATTAGCTTAAGCTTATCAGGTCTTATATTAATAGTACAACCTGCATTTAGTGCTGAAAAAGTAAAACTTATTTATGGTCCTTTTAACGGCAAAATATCCGTAGCATCTTTAGAAAAATATGCCACTACAGGAGAAATGACCAAAGAGCTTCGTATGTATTCTAAGTTTTTAAAGAAAGAGGATTTAATTCAGCTAAAATACTGGTTGAGCAATCGTTTCGAGAGCGATCGCGTTGAAATGTATCAGTTTACCAATACTCCTGAAGGCGAAAAGTTTTTGCAAGAACTCGGTACAGCAATCAAAACCCATCCTCAAGGAAATGGTTTTTATGCGATTCGTTCTTCTTTAATTGAAGCAGCAGATAACCCCAATCAATCCGATGGTTGGACAGTGATTGAAGCTATGTATAACTTTCCTACAGAAGATTTACAAATAAATACCAAAGAATTATTTGAATTAAGTAAGTTTTGGTCAGCCGACAAGCAAAAAAATCAAGCAGCTTTTGATATGTTTGCTCCTAAAGCCCAAAAATAATTCATCTGTTAAACGTTAAGGCGTTGGTAATTTGATGTATGAAGCACAAAGTATGTCTGCTCGTAGCTATTAGCTATTAGCTCTTTTAATTCAATTAACAGCCTATAATTTTAAAAATCCTACATTAGATTTACCAACACCAGCTTTTACGATCCCCTTTATTACAGTAAATATAATTCGATTGAAAGATGCTAGACAGTGCTAGAAAATTAGGGAAATGGAGCTATTTTACCGTGTAATAAATGGGTTTAAAGCCCCGCACAAAGAGTGCGATTAAGTAGCGCGGACTGGAGTCCGCCGACTTGCCCTTGGCAAGGCGAGACGCGAAGCGCGTCTCCAGATAGCAATTAGCAATTGGGATATTTTCTTAATTGCTACTTGCTACTTGCTACCTGCTACTTAAGAATCACCGATCATTTATGACGGTGAGTATGTCAATATTTTAAATATAGTCTCTTCTGCAATTAAATGGGCATCTAACATGATCTGGAGAGGCAAACTACTGTTTATTTAATCGAAAATATCTATCCTCAAGGAGTCGCCTTTCCATCATCGGCGTTACAATTTTGGCAACCCTTTGAAAACTTAGCAAAGTTGGATGTTCTCCACCGATTGATATTCTTAACCCGAATTGACGTTAATTGGTCAATTAAAAAGAAAGATAATGTCGCTCATCATCATGACAGTAGATACAGCTATAAGTAAGTTTTGGACTTTAGTTTCTGGGGTAATGCTCTTAAATAAGGAAACTTTTGGATTGCTTAATAGTTTACCTTTAGGCTTGATTGCCAGTATTTTAGTAGTTTTATTGGCTGGCTTGTCTCAAACTTCTGGTCAAAGCGTGATGCTATTTATCAATCGAGTGCGCCCACTGCGGTTTTTGCTCTCTATAGCGATCGCAGCAGTCCTATTCGTTTTTAACTACAATTTTTGGGTTTTAAGCACTTGGTTAGTTGCGGGCTGGTTATTTGGGGCTAATTTGTCTTTGGTAGAAATTGTCAAAACTTTAGGGTTTAGCTACGCGCCTTTGTTATTAGGTTTTTTAATAATTATTCCCTATTTTGGAATGCCAATTTTTATTGTGCTGTCAATTTGGACATTAATGGCGATCGCCATTGGTTTAGGCGCAATTTCTGATTTGGGTATATGGCAGGCTTTTGAATGCTGTCTGGGAGGCTGGTTAGTGCTGCAACTTTCTCAGCGTGTTTTCGGTAAAGCGATCGCTCGTATTACGAGTAAAATAGTTGATTGGGTTGCAGGAGTAAAGCTTATTACTGAACCTGATTACTTAGAGCAAATGCTTTACAACGGATTACCTATTCCTCCCGATCCGACCAATATTCCTGATTTACTTGGGGAGACATCAGAAGAATCGTGAGTAAACAATTTTTAACCAGAAGTGCCTTAATTGTATTAGCCTTAGCCGTAGTTATTTTCTTGTCTCCTGCAAATGCTTGGTGGGTGCAATGGTATGTTTTTCTACACGCTGAGTTATTAAATCTGCTTTTGGACGGAGGAAGAATTGTTGGTATTGCCCTGGTGTTGGCAGGTTTGCTGGCACCCTTTGAAGCTTTAGGCTGGTGGGCTGGATGGTATGGTGGCGATCGCGATACGCTTACCTTACCGGCTAAAAGTACTCAATTCCCAATTGAAAAGATAACTTCTACAACAATACAGTATGTAGTTTATCTCGATGGCATTGGCAAAAGCTCGTTTAAATATTCCATTCGGGCAAAAAAATTTTTGCAACGGCTAGAGGAATCTTTACCAGAAGAAAATTATGTTCTGATCAAAAATATTATTCCCTATTCAGTCATCAATCTCCCCTTAACTATTGGTAGACCTTTAGGTTCAGTTTGGCAATGGATCGAACGCACTAGTAGGTTTGGAGTATTAAGAGTGCTAGTCTTATTACGCAATATGTTCCAAGTGGCGGTATCCGTAGATAGTCGCTATGGTCCGATATACAATCGCGGTACAGCACAAATAATTATCGATCGCCTGTTGGCAAAAGGCTATCAGCCAGGTAGCGGGGCTTTAATTACCCTCATTGGTTATAGCGGTGGCGGACAAATATCTTTGGGCGCAGTCCCTTATATCAAGAAGGTTTTGGCTGCGCCGATTGACGTTATTTCTTTAGCGGGGGTAATAAGTGGTAACAATGAAGTGGCACAGGTAGAACATCTTTATCATTTAGTGGGAGAAAAAGATCGGGTAGCTCGCTTTACTTCTTATCTGTTTCCTCGAAGATGGTCAATCTTTACTTGGTCGAATTGGAATCTGGCTAAAAGTCGCGGTGAAATTAGCTTTATCTCTTTAGGAAAAGTAGGTCACGATTCAACGAATGGTCCATTGAGCGAAACAGCTATACTTGCCGATGGTAGCAATCATTTAGCCAAAACTCTGCAAATTATTTTACGTATTTTGACTCGTGCCGATGGACAAGAACCCTATCCTGCTGCCGTTGCCGATTATAAATCATTTGCCTCAAAGGTTGTTAGTGACTATGCCAACTACGTTAAAGCAGATTTTAATCAACCTGATTATTATTCTCTTGAGCAATCTTATGCTCAAGAATATCTGTCCGTGGGTGAATGGCTAGGACGTTTAATTTTACCAGATGTTACCGAACGATCTCGTGTTGCTGGGGTTTACTTAGAGGTACACCACGCACCAGAATCCGATCGCGATTTAATCGGTAAAAAGATATACTTGCGTTGGAGCGATCGCCCTGATATCCAAGCTTATGTTAATCAGGTCAAAATTAGAATTGGTTTTTCTGAACAGGCGTATAAAAGTGTTAATCAGGGTATAGTTCTTCCTACCCGCTTAAACCACTGGCGGCAGGTACAGGCGTTAGAATCTTTGGCTGGGGCTAGACCGAATGATGATGTGATGGTTGCGTTGAGTTCGGTCGAGGTGGTTAGAACAGATCTGAGTTTATATATTGCCCGCGAACCAATTTTGATTACGGGAAAGTATTATGCTTTGGTAACTATTACTGAGTTATTTCCCAATAATTGCGCTGTCGTCCGCCATTATAATTCTGCATCTAAGCAGTTTGATGGAAGAGAAGACACCGTTTACTTCCCCCAGGTAGTAAAAGATCGCCAGGGAGTTTTATCCGCTACCGTTAACAAAATTACCGAATCTCCTTTAAATAAGACAGGATGGTATATCTATGGCGCAAAAAACCACCAGGGAATATTTACCGTCCAGGCGATCGCACCTCGTAGCTTGTTTCAACTACAGCCAGCTAAAGTTATTTCTGGACTGCACAAAACCACTGACTATATCCACAATCAATATTGGCAGGGAGTAAAAGAAAAAAAAGGTCATGTCGATTCAATTCTCTTAAACCCTCGCAACTTACCAGACACAGAATTAATTAACTCTTTTTCTGAAGGCGATCGCCTGTTACTCTTACATACCTACGGCGGTATTGGCGGTAAAAAGCGAGAATTTGCCCCGTTAGGCATCTTTTTTGGACATTTTGCCTTTGGTTTAGCCAGAGTGATCCGTGAACCTTTAACTCAAGAACTTCGTTTCAAAATCGGCTATGCACAGGTTTATACCCAAAACACGACAGGGATTATCGCGGGGAGTTTAGACTGGACAAACTTTGTAGGCGATCGCCAATTTGGTTGGCTAGGCAGTCGTCCCATCACCGATATCATAGTCAAGCTAGATGTTTTAGAAGAATACAATTTTGATGGTTTGCGTCGCTTTCCCCTCAACGCCTTAGCATACCAGCTAGATCGCATGATGGCACGTTATCGGACTGGAGACGGTACGGGGGCAACCTTTGTCGGCCCTGCCAATTCCTGTGTCCAAGATTCCTGTCAGGCTTTTTATCAAGCGATTAATATGACCCTAACTGAATTTGATAACAATGCCCAAATCAAAGACTGGATTGCCACTAACCCCCAAGATCCTCAAACCCAAAGACTAAAGCGTTTAGTTGCCCTAAATAAAGCCATCGAAGCCAAACTAGTTTCTTGGCAAACCCGCGCTGATTGGGTCGATCCATATCAATCATTGATTGGTACTCGCCTAGAGGATCGTCCCGTAACTACCGTAATTAATGCCTTAACAAGCTGGCGATCGCTTTTACCCCGTTTAGCAAACGATGTTTTAGCCGAAATTTTCTTAAAACATGGTGCAAGTTTATGGCTGTTGCAAACCTATCAAATAGGCGGTTGGGATGAAGAGATTAAACCCATTGCACCAACAAAATTGTGGATATAAAGGGGATAAAAATATCTTAAAGGATTAATTAAGCATAAAGTAAACGACCTTTGGGAATAGGAATATTGCGACCTAATTCTTGTGCTGATTCGATCCATTCTTGAATTACAATCTCTGCATTTGTCACTGCTTCAATATAAGTCTGACCATCTACCATACATCCTGATAATTCTGGAACTTCTACAATAAATGCTTCATCGGATTCACTCCAATAAATGATTAATTCGTATTTAATTAACATCATTATCTCCTAAACGATATTTAATAATGAGATTTCTAATTTGCTTAATCTGATAGCTTTGTAGATTATCCCAAAACAAAAAGCGATCGCTTAAGAGGACATCTGAAAATTAGAAAAGCTCTTGATTAAGTAACCTATCAATACAATAACAAATGAGAATTATTCTATAAAATGAAAACATCATCAACCGTTACTGTAAAAGCATGGCAGCTTGAGGGAATCCTGTTAGAAAAATATAGCTACACCGTAGGTACAGTCGAACCATTACCCAGACATTCTCATCAAGAATATCAGCTAGGACTGAGCTTCAATTGTCAGGGTGAATATTTTTACCGAGGTGCTTATTATCTCATACCAGTTGGCAATCTTAGCATCATTCATTCTGGCGAGGTTCATTCTCCTAGTGAAAGAACTTATTTATTTAAACCCGCTACTTTTTGGATGATGCACGTCGATTCTAGTGTGTTAGAAGAGACTGCATTAGAAATTGGTAATACTGCTAGCATTCCTTTCTTTACCGAACCAGTATTGCGCGATCGCAATTTAAACAAACTGTTTCAAAATTTATGTATTGCCATAAACACAAACGCAACCAGGTTAGCCATCGATTCTCTAATCTTAAATTTCTTTTCTTGTTTAATCGCTTATAAGACAAAACTTTCTACCCAGAATTATCAAACAGTTAAATCTGCCATTACTATTATCTGTGATTTCTTACAGGCTCATTATCCAGAAAACGTAGCTTTAGCTAAATTATCAGAAAAATCGGGATTAAGCCGTTTTTATCTCAGTCGCTTGTTTCGTCGTGAAATGGGATTATCCTTAAGTGCTTATCAGACGCAAATACGGATTGATCGCGCTAAAAAGCTTCTAGCTGATGATGGAATAACCATTGCTCAAGTCGCTTTGGAAATCGGTTTTTACGATCAGAGTCATTTTGGTTATCACTTTAAACGTTTGGTAGGGACTACACCAGGAAATTATCGAAAAGAGCAATAATTTCCTATACAGGCTAGCTGAGGATTTAATAGGATTATTTTTGAATTAATTAACATGAAATCAAAAATTTTATCTCTTAAAAAGAAAGCGATCAAGAATTAAATTATAAATTCAGATGAGAGCTAAAAAATGAAATTAAATTTAGAAGGAAAAAAAGCTTTAGTCACAGGTAGTAATGTGGGAATTGGTAAAGCGATCGCCAAAACCTTAGCCGAAGAAGGTGCAGCCGTTGTAGTGCATGGTCTGGAGAAGGATAAAGTTGTTCGTGTTACTGAAGAAATCGAACAAGACGGCGGTAAAGTATTTGGTTTTGTCGGCGATCTCAGTACTGATGAAGGTGCGGCTTATGTTGCCAAGCAAGCCCAAGAATCCCTCGGCGGTATTGATATCTTGATCAACAACGCAGGGGCTTATAAAAATCGTGGTTGGATGGATGCAACAGCAGATAACTGGGCAGAACTTTATAACATCAACGTTCTTTCTGTAGTTAGGCTAGTTCGTCATCTCGTCCCTCAAATGAAAGAAACTGCTTGGGGAAGAATTATTCAAATAGCCAGTGGTGAAGCAACTCAACCCTTTGCAGCAATGCCAGATTATGCAGCGACCAAAGCAGCACAGGTGAATCTTACAGTAAGTCTTTCTCAAGAATTAGCTAACACAGGAATTACTGTCAATACAGTAAGTCCTGGTATAGTTGTCACTGAAACAGTTCAAGAATTTTTTCGTAAAACAGCAGAAAAACAGGGATGGGGTTCTGACTGGAACGAAATAGAACAACAAATTATTAAAGAATTTCTGCCTAATACTGTCGGACACTTAGGTAAACCTGAAGATGTAGCTAATATAGTGGCATTTCTAGCTAGCCCGCTTTCTGGTTATATCAATGGTGCAGATTATCGGATAGATGGCGGAAGTACAACCTGCATTAATTAAATTAAATGTTTGATCGCAAATTAACTTCCCTGCTGTTTCTTCCACTCATCGGTCAACAATCCCGCATAACCCCAGTTTTCTTCTTCTATCTCCTGAATAACTATATGAATATGCTCTGATTTCTTACCCAAAACATCCATCAAAGATTTAGTTATGTCTTTAACTATCTGCGCTTTCTGTTCTTTGCTCGCACCTGTCGTTATTTGCAAATTTACATAAGGCATACAGCTATCTTCCTTTGGATTATTTCGTTTACTAAGATACGGTAACAAATTTAATTTCTGGCTATCGACTAACACAGATAACTAATCTTGTAAGGGCGATTCGCGAATCGCCCTTACGTTAAACACAATAAACAATAAAAAGATCATGAACCAACCACTAACATCTTTAGATAACTACCGCTTACTTGGCAATTCAGGACTGCGCGTATCTCCCTTGTGTCTTGGCACAATGACCTTTGGTGAAGAATGGGGTTGGGGTGCAGATTTTGAAACCAGCCAGCAAATATTCGATACCTATGCCGATCGCGGTGGCAATTTTATTGATAGTGCCAACGTGTATACCAACGGTTCGAGTGAAGAATATCTAGGTAAATTGCTAGAAGGAAAACGCGATCGCTTTGTACTGGCAACCAAATATACTCTCAATACCGACCCCAAAAATCCCAATGCAGGAGGCAATCATCGTCGCAGTATGATTACCGCAGTCGAGGATAGTTTAAAACGTTTGAAAACAGACTATATTGACCTCTACTGGCTACACGCTTGGGACTATCGCAACTCCATCGAAGAAGTGCTACGAGCTTTAGATGACTTAGTACGTCAGGGAAAAATTCTACATATCGGACTGAGTGATACACCATCCTGGATTGTCTCCGAAGGACAGGCGATCGCTCGTTTGCGCGGTTGGACTCCTATCTCGGCAATCCAAATCCAGTACAATCTTGTCGAGCGTACTTCCGAAGCCGACATGATTCCCATGGCAGAGCATCATAATATTACTCCCCTAGCATGGTCGCCTTTAGCGGGTGGAGTTTTGGCAGGTAAATACAGTATGTCAGACTTGAAAGAAGATAGTGATAATGATGGCGAAAGTTCGGGACGTAAATCCATGTCGCAATCAATGGGACAGCTAAACGAACGTAGCATTGAGATCGGCAATAAGGTTAAAGAAATAGCAGAAGAAATCGGGCGATCGCCTTCTCAAGTTTCTCTTAATTGGCTACTGCAACAGCCTGGAGGAACTATTCCCATCGTCGGCGCACGCAAGCTATCTCATGTAGAAGATAATTTACAGGCTGTAGACTTTACCCTAGCCTCAGAACAAATCGAACGTCTTAATCAAGCCAGTAGCTTTGATTTTCCCTTTCCTCATAACTTTCTGACTCCACAGCTAATAGATTCTGTGGTGGATGGAGAAACCAAGATAGAAGAGAATTATCCAATTAGGCGTTGGTGATTTAAGTAATGACTTACAACATAAGACTGTTCGTAGCTTTTAGCTATTAGCTTTTAAAAGTTGTCTGTTTTCAATTGATAAGCGAAATACAGATTTAGCATTACCCATTCAGCAACGCCTCCAATTAAACAAAGGTAATTGCTTTGTTAGAGGTTTTGTTCCGTATTAAAAGCGATCCGTAGGGTACGCAGTAGCGCGCGCGATCGCCAAGCTCCCAATTGCTAAAAAGAATACTCAATGTATTACTCTAGCTAGATGTGTCAAAAAGACTAATTCATATCTAATGCACATAAGTATCTGGTTAAATAACAAGATTTGACCCGTGTAATTTTTCAACAAATTTAAGCGAATTTCTTATGTGGGCAACGATTGAATCTATTCTCTGGTGGCTGTTTATTGCTTTTTTAATCCTCAGCCTAATTGTTTTCATTGGTTTTTATCTGCGAGGAGCATTTCGCGATCGCATTAAGTATAAAGTAAAACACGCACCCCGTCCCGAAGAGCCACAATTTCCTTTTACTCTTGCCAGTATTACCAATTCTTTTATGACCGATGGTGTTATTACAGATTTCTGGAATGAGCCAGATCAGATTCAACAAGCTCGTATAGATGCAATCTCGAAGGCACAGCATACAATCGACTTTGAAACTTTCTTTATGACTCCAGGAAAACGGGCAGATAATTTTGCCGTTGCCCTTGCAGAAAGAGCTTCTGCGGGGGTTGAAATTCGTCTGGTTGTCGATCATTATGGAACAAAAGACATATCAGACAATTATTGGCGACGTTTACGGGGTGCTGGAGTAAAAGTCTCTTTTTTTAATCCTCCCAATTGGAAAGCCCCCCTAGATTATGCTGGGCGTACTCACCGCAAACTGTTGTTAATTGATAGCCAATTTGGCTTGGTAGGTGGAGCAGGAATTTCCGATCTTTGGGACGGTATCGAAAAAAAAGATGATACTCAACCATGGTTAGATGTGGAGATGCGTATCGAAGGAGAAATAATTAGTATTTTAGCAGGAGTGTTTTCTCAACACTGGACGTTTGATGATGGCACAGCCGATTTAGGTAGGAATAAATTTCCTAATTTTACTAATGGCAGGGAAAAAGATACAGGCGAAAAAGATTCTAACCTCATGTTAGTTGTCCCAGGAGCAAATCCTCGAATCCGTTTCTCACCAATTCAGTCTTTTAAATACAATAGTATTATCTGCGCTAGAAAAAGAATTTGGTTGGCTAGCCCTTATTTTCTTCCCGATGAAAACTCTATAGATTTATTAGTTGCAGCCAAGCAAGATGGGGTAGATGTTCGTATTCTTACCACCAGTAGCCGTAGTGATAAAAAACCTGTTTACTATGCTTCATTTGAACACTATGGCGATTTGTTGCGAGGCGGTGTAGAAATCTATGAATTTCAACCTAGTATGACTCATGCTAAGTTACTTTTGATTGATGATGTTTGGGCAACTACGGGTAGTGCCAATTTTGACCCCCGCAGTTTTTGCCATAATGAAGAACTAGATATTTGTAGCGCGCAACCTGAATTAGTACAAGGCATTAAAGACACTTTTGAAAAAGGCTTTGCCCAAAGCAAACGTATAACTCTTGAACATTGGCAAAAGCGATCGCTAATTAAACACCGTATTATTGGCAATACAGTTGATTTTTTCCAATGGCAACTATAAATTACGTTTAATATGAATCAGTTTCTTTCAGATTTACTGATTTTAGCTCTTAGCTACATACGTTTGAGGCGCAAAATTTGAGTTAATCAGCTACGTAAATCATTAAACACTCATAATCAAAGGATTGTAATCAGTGCAGGTGAGATTAGAAAACGATATATTATTTATTGCCCACCAAGATTTGCCACCCTACAAAAAAGGTGGCTCGGTGGTACGCAATAGCTACTTTTGGGCGTTAAAATCTATTGCCTGCTTTACGTCTAGAAACAAAGATTGGGAATACGATGCAGAGGTTTGGGTGGCTCTTGCCAGAATGTTGATTTCTTTCACCGAATCTGGATATTTAGGGGAAAAAGAAACTTGTTTAGAATTTCCTGAAGCTACACCTATTCCCAGTCAATTACGCTCCGTTTCTAGCTATTTATAATGTTAATCTGTTGGCTGAAAATTTAGCTTAATTGGCTTGATTATAATATAAAGCCATAGTAATTATTAACTATTATTTATAGCAATATCTATAATTTAATAGCAAAGTTAATCATCGAAACGAATAATATCATCATCGCCTAAGTATTCGCCGTTTTGCACTTCAATCATTACTAAAGGAATTACTCCAGGGTTTTCGACTCGATGGGCAGTGTTCATCGGTACATAGGTAGATTGATTCTGCATTACTAAAGTTTCTTTGCCATTACAAATCACTTTAGCCGTACCTGAAACTACAATCCAATGCTCACTTCGATGATAGTGCATTTGGGTACTCATGTGTTCTCCAGGTTTAATTTCAATGCGATTAATGCAATACCTTTCCCCTGCATCTAAAGGCTGAACTGAACCATAAGGAGGAGTGCGAGTTTCATGGTCTGCTGGAGGTAAAGTTTCCTTATTGTCGCTATTAGAGTTTGTGTCGCTCATCATAAATTAAATTTTAGATTTCGATCTTTATTTAATAGTTTAAGTTAATTTTTTGAAAAGACAATTAACAGCTATAGTTTTTCAGCTTGATAAGTATAAAAATTACCCAAGATTCCAATAGTTTCAAGATGATAAGAAGGCAAAGGAGAAGGTAAAGGTAAATCTGCTTGATAAATACTAAAAAGTAAAAAATTTTGACGTTTTGTCTGTTGACTTACAATTTGAGTTAAATAGGGACTAGCGGTATTAACTACAATATGACATTGACCTTCTAGCCATACTCCCCAATCTTCCATCACCTGAGCGCAAATTTTGTCTTTAAAACGTGTTTGAAATGTAGCTTCGGCATATTTCTGATATCCTTTCTCTCCTGGGTTAGTTATAAAAGCGATCGCACCCAAGCCGATGATAATAATTCCCGCAACACCACTAATTCTAGAGCTTGTCATGTAATTTAAACGTGATTTTTCTCTAATTTTAAACCCTCCAATTTTAAACCATGGTATTTAAATGTTGATTGGTGATGATATAATAAATAACTGTATGAATGGCGGGCGTAGCCAAGTGGTTAAGGCAGTGGATTGTGATTCCACCATTCGTGGGTTCAAGTCCCATCGTCCGCCCTCGCCTTACTTTAAGCGACCAGAACTTGATTACACTTTGATTTTTGACTCGCAACAATTCAGCAACGCCAATGATTTATGCTTACCAATGAATCTGACTCAAAATATAGCGTAGACGATCGTAATCATCTTTTAAAAGCGTGCTAAGAGTACGACCGACATTAACCAACCAATCGCGATTTGCTTTTCGCTGGCGATAAATATCTCGTACAGATGCTGCAACTAAAGATTCTACGGGTATATCTTTAGCCTGTAAAAGAGTTCTGAGGAAGTCTAGTTTTTCAGTGAAGTGAATTATTTCTTCTGCATCACACTGATAAACAGATTGATGAATTTGAGGTGGGCGAGGAGGTAAATATTGATATACTTGACCTAATTTCGCTTTACTACCATTAACGTTTGCGGGTGTTTCAAAACCGACAATTGCTGCTTTAAACTCGGTTTTGAGCATGGCAAATATTTGAGGCTGTTGTTCTCGCAACTCTTCTAAAGATAGACCTAATGCTCTAGCACGATGAACAGAATCAATGGGACTGGTGGTGACATAAGTAACCACGGACAGAATTTTGTTACCAGACTCTTCATCAAAAGATTTAATCCAGCTACCAAAAGGAGGCATTACAGGAAATTTTAAATCTTCAGGTTCAAGACACTGAGCTAAATATTCGGTTGTAGAGGTTTCAATCACCTCCCCAATATGTTTGGGGTTGCGATCGTCAACCGTAAATTGAGGTAGAGGAAGTCGCATTTTTTAAGGGGTAAGGGATAAAGGACGAGGGATGAGGCAAATAAATAGCTTTTTCATCCTCATGAGCGTTTATCCCCGATATAATAACGTTATTTTTTCTTCTTGGTTAAATCTACGGCTTCAAGCTCAGATAAGTTAAAGGTTACTAGCTTATCCCAGTTGCCTCCTTCAAACAATACCGCAACTCTACCATCATCTATACGCTGTACTAAGCCTTGAAATTTATAGTAGGTGTCATCAGAATTAGTAATTGTCACAGTTGCTCCAGGTAATATCATCATTTGCTTTAATGCGATCGCTTTTTATATGGTTATTATTTAGCTTACCAAGTAAACTGAGTCAGGTTAAGAAGATTAATGTTGATTAATAACGAATTAGAGATTTACTTTAATTGTTAAGTATAAAAATTGATAATCTGAAGACCAGCTTCTAATAAGTTTTCAACCGTGATTTGTGGTTGAGAATATGCTTTTAAATAATCTTTTTCTAACTGGCTGACAAAAGCAGTTTTCATGCCAACACTTGTAGCTCCAACAATATCCCAAGCGTGAGCAGCAACTAGCCAGACATCTTTTTCTAAATCATTTTGAACCATCTTATAGACATCTGGATGAGGTTTGGTAACGGCGATCGCATCACAGGAATAAACTTCAGTAAAATACTGTTGTACCCCCGCACGTTCTAATAAGTTACGAGTAGATTTTTCACTACCGTTTGTCAAAGCCACTATTTTCCAGTCCGCCTGGGTCAAAGTTTCAAATGCTTCAATGGCAAATGGCTGTAGTTCTAATTCGCTGAAAGTTGCCATGATCTCAGATAATTGCCTTGAGTTTAAATCGATTTTTAATAATTTTAAAGTTCGTGGTAATTCCGATTGCAAAATTTCTTTAAGCGGTTGATATCCACCTGCATGGGAAAGCCCAAAAGCATCTCTTAATGATTGGGCAAACCAAAGTTCTAAAGTATAATTTGGCGCACCCAGTTCAATTAAATGCTGTCGGGGTTTTTCTAGAGAAAAACAGGTGCCAATTACATCAAAAACTACAGTTCCTTTGTCAGACATCAATTTAATATTTTTTAGAGTTTCAGGTTTGTCGATGCTTGCTTGAGAATGATAAGTAAGTAGGTAGAATTAAATGTAAAACCAAGTAAGTAAGATATTACGATTTATTTTCTTTACAAGGAGTAGTTACTCACTTATTATTTATTATTTTTTTTTGTTTTCCTAGCCTTAGGAGAAACAAATAATGCTTCAGACATTGGTTTTATGGCATTATTTGTTTGAACCTGCTGGTCTAGTTGGTCGGTAGTAGAAACTAAATTACTTAAACCATTAACCAAGTCGCGAACATTTTTTAAAAAGGCAGGATCTCCAGTAAATGATTCGAGATCTGAAGTAATTTTCTGGGCATTGTCAAAGGTAACTCTAGCTGAATCTAAAGTTTGTTGAAGGCTTACCAAACTTTCATCACTACTAAAGGTTGATGAGATATTTTTTAAGTTCTTAGAAGCCACCGCAGCATTATCGGTTAATTCTGCTAAATTGGCTGCTAATTTTTCTGTATCGGCGGTATCAACAGTTTTATCTAATTTTGTAACTAAACCTTGCAGGCGATCGCTAGTAGTTTCAATACTAGTTAGGGTAGTAGTAAGGTTAGTTCTATTTTGAGTAACTAACTCATTGATATTGCTGGTTAACTTGTTAATTTGTTTACCAGTTTGCTGATAGGTTTTAGCTGTGGTAATTAGTTCATTTGAAGTATTATCTGCCACGTCAGTTATCGTCTTAGTTGCATCAGACACAGAAGCCACTTCTTGCTTTAGATCGTTAACTAAAACCGAAGCTTCTTTGGTAAGCTTGCCAATTTCTGCTGCTGCTATGCCAGCATTTTCTACCGCTGTGTCTACTTTGGCAACGAACTCTGGTTGACCATAAGCTTTACTAAAGCGATAGGTATAGGGTAATAGATCGTCTAGGGTAATGCCTTTTTCTCCTCGAAAACGAGCATTATTACAAATAATTTTTGACGAATCGCAGTTAGAACTAAGGGGACTTAAACCAGCGGATTCTTTGGGTAAGTCAGACTCAGGCACAATATCAACAAAGGTATCTCCAATCAAACCCGAACTTCTGGCTTTAATAGTAGAATTTTTGGGAATCAAAAGATCGCTAGAGTCAATTTCAATCACCACATCAACTCCATTGGTACTAGGTTTAATCTCGTCAATTCTGCCTACTTTTAAGCCTCGATAGCGAACCCCGTCTCCTAATTGAATGCCATTAACGTCAGGAAAATCAGCAGTAATTTTATAGCTTTTATCTCCCAAAGTAACGCCTCGAATCCACAAGACTATACCTCCAAACACCAGAATACTGAATATAATTAGTAATCCCACCGAACCTTCTCTGATAGTGCGCGATCGCATATTTTCCTCTCACCTTAAGTTTTTAGTTTAATCAACCACATGAATTGGACCTTCAACGCTGCCGCTGAAAAACTGCTTCACTAAAGGATTATCAGTAGTATCAATTTCTTCAACCGTGCCAGTCCATTGAATTTTGCCTCCATATAAAAAGATAATACGCTTAGCAGTACGGCGAATAGTACTATGTTGATGGCTAACCATAATGTATGTACCACAACCTCTTTCAGTACACTGTAAATCGCGCACTAAATCTTCAATCACGGTAGAAGCAATTGGATCTAAACCTGCTGTTGGTTCATCATATAAAATTATTTCAGGTCTACTTCGAGGATTTTCTGGATTGGATATAATGGCACGGGCAAAGCTAACTCGCTTACGCATTCCTCCAGATAACTCCGCAGGAAAACTCTTGTTTGTTCCTCCCAAACCAACCATTTCCAGCTTTGCATCTACTAAATCTTTAATCTTGCGACGACTGAGGTTGGAATGTTGATAAAGAGAAAAGCCAACATTTTCTTCTACGGTTAAAGAGTCAAAAAGCGCATCCTGCTGAAACACCATACTTATTCCCAAGGAATTTTCTTGGTCATCTATTAAGCCTTTTTGTTTTTGTCCATTCATATAGATTGACCCTTTATCTATAGGCATTAATCCAGCAATCATCCTCAAGATAGTAGATTTTCCAGTCCCAGAAGGACCAATAATTACTAGTGCTTCACCGCGATCTATCTTCAGATTCATCCGATCTAGAATTACATTGTCCCCAAAGGACTTACTGACTCTTCGCAGTTCAATTAGAGGAACTTGAGAATCTTGTTGGGCTATTTTTTGGTTGTCGGTAGTTACTGCCATAAGTTAACGAAAGAACTGCCTTTACTTCTCAAAACTTATCGAACTTGGGATGAGAATTTCTCGTACCTAAGTCTTATTCTTCTAGTTCTAGCCCAAAAATGCGCGCCACGGATTTTCGGACTTTATAACCCGAATCAATAGATTCTAGCGGGTCTTTGCGGAGACGATGACGTAAACAAAGAACAATTACCCGACGAATATCATCAACCGTCACTTCTGTACGTTCTTCCAAAGCGGCGATCGCCTTGGCAGCGCGGTTAGTAACGATATCTCCCCGCAAACCATCTACGTCTAACTCAGAACAGATTTCGGAGATTTTAACCCGTAGATCGTAATCAATTGTTACCGAAGGGAGTAACTCTTGTGCCTTGATAATTTTGTTTTGCATGGCAATTTGTTCTTCAGCATATTTTTCACCAAAAGAACTAGGATTACCATCAAATTCGGCTCTTTGTTCGACAATCTTTACTCGCAGATTTGGCTCTTTTACCGTGCGAATCTCCGCATGCATACCAAAGCGGTCTAATAATTGAGGGCGAAGTTCTCCTTCTTCAGGGTTGCCAGAACCCACCATCACAAACTGGGCAGGATGGCGAATAGAAATGCCCTCTCTTTCTACAGTGTTCCAACCACCAGCAGCCGAATCAAGCAGTACGTCTACAAGATGATCGTCTAGTAGATTTACCTCATCTACATAAAGGATGCCACGGTTGGCTTTGGCTAACAGACCTGGCTCAAAAGCCTTCACCCCGTCAGACAATGCTTTTTCAATGTCGATAGTTCCACAAACTCGATCTTCGGTTGCACCAAGGGGAAGATCTACCATCTGTACCTTTTTCTTGACGGTGTTGATGGGTATTTGCCGATCTATTTTTTGTTTAACTTCATCGCTCATCAGATCTGCATCATGAGGATCGCTATTAAAGGGATCTCCTTCGACTACCTCAATTTCTGGCAAAAGATCGGCTAAAGCGCGAATAGTGGTAGATTTACCCGTACCGCGATCGCCCATAATCATAACTCCACCAATTTTAGGATCGATGACGTTGAGCAAAAGAGCCAGCTTCATCTCTTCTTGCCCCACAATAGCCGTAAAGGGAAATACCTGACGACGGGTTTTAGCAGGCACTTGTAGTGTTGCAGTCATATCAATCCTTATTTATTGAGCGGTTACGTTGGCTAATGGAATAGCCACTAATCTTTTTATTTAATAAACGTTTCTTAATTGTGCCACGTTTCAGGGTTCTTAAGCTAGAGACAGTTGAAAAGAAAGTATTGATAAAGATGAGTAGTTATTTCTTAAACTGTTTTTCTACGGCACTAACTAAAAAATCTCTAGGGACAAATCGAGGAACATTAACTAAAAGCTGGTTACTGATACCACCCGTAACAACAGTAGATTGTTTCTTTTCCATAGCCTTGAGAGCTTCTTTGACGACTGCCTCACTCTTGGTCATGCTGTTAGGACTTGTTCCTGCAAAATCATCAGGGAAGTCTCCTCTTTGCCAAAATTTTGATTCAGTTGGACCTGGACATACTGCTAAAATATTGACTCCACTATTTTTATTTTCTGCCCAAAGTGCTTCGGTAAAACTGAGAACAAAAGCTTTTGTTGCAGCATATACTGACATATAGGGCAGTGGTTGAAAGCCAGCGATTGAAGAAATATTTATAATTCCCCCGCTACCACGCTGCTGCATCAAAGGTAAAAACAATCCTGTTAATTCTACTAAGACAGTAATATTAAGTTGAATCATGGTTAACTGTTTGCTTAAAGGGCGATCGCTAAACGCTCCATAATCGCCAAATCCCGCGTTGTTAATTAATAAATCAACATTTAGACCTAAAGCTTGAACCTGGTCAAATACTGCTTGCCCTGCTACTGGCTTGGTTAAATCTTGAACTATAACTTCAGTTTTTATCTGATATTTACCGCTTAATTCTTGAGCAAGCTGTTCTAGCTTATCTTGCGATCGCGCGACCAAAATTAAGTCTGTATTTAGACTTGCTAATTCCCTGGCAAACGACTCGCCAATTCCCGAAGATGCTCCAGTAACTAAAGCCCTACTCATGTTTTAAAAATTATTATTGCTTTTGTTGCAAATTGTAACGCAATCTTACTCATCAATGGCGCAATAATAAGCTGCAACTTTTCTCATTCTTCGTCTTCATGAAATTTAAAACAATTTATATTTTTGTTGTAATTATTTTCTATTAGGGAATTCTAATAACAGTAGACATTTTGAAACACTGTTTGTTGTTATTTCATGAGTAAAAAATGGTTGATTCTTGGGAGTGTATCTTTTGGCGTTGGCTTAAGTCTAAATCTAATAATCAATAGAGATATTAAGCAAGCAGCTTTGACTGGTTTATTATCTGTACCTGCTACTGCTGCTGGAGTTTCTGTTATAGAACATCAACGCAGGCGAAAGCTTAATGACAAGATATCAACACAACAAAAACAACTACAGGGTTTAGTTCAACAAAAAACCGACTCTAACAATTCAATTACTTTATTATCCAAGCAAGTTGAAAGTCTTAAGCAGCAAGAAAAAGACATTAAAACAGCTATTTCAAGCCTCAGCACAAATCAACAGCAGTCAAAATCTGCATTTGTTACTCTACAGAATGATATTCGCGAGTTAAGCGATCGCAAATTAAATCTAGAACCTGAGATTGCTACGCTGGAGGCTAAACTACGACATCTTAAAGAAAAAGAAACGGCATTAACTGAATTATCAGCAAAGATATCTAATTTAGAACAGCAAAAATTAGATTTAGAAAAGGCGATCGCAATAATTACTAGCGATCAACAAGAGTTAATAGCAGAAACTAATAACTTGCAAAGCGATAACGAATCGCTAAGGCAGCAAATAAACGATTCCAAGAAAAATCATCATAATCTTCAGAATACTGCAATCGAATTAGATAATGCTTTATCAATCAAACAACAGCAATTACAAGAATTAGAGCAAAAAGAATCAAGCTTACTAAAATCATTAGAAAATTTATCAAAAACTCAAATAGATTTAGATTCAAAATTAGAAAGCGATCTTAAAGCTTCCGAACGACTAAAACAAGAAAAATTAGATTTGGAGAGGCAATTTGTAAGAACTCAGCAACAGATAAATAATGAAGTTGCAGCTTTACGTCAAAATGTCTTTTCTTTAGAAACGCAAAAAAATTCTGCCGTACAAGAATTAGCTGAAGTTGAAGCAAAAAAAGAACAAGCTCAAGTTAATTTGAATAAAGAGCAGCACAAGCTAGCTTCAATTAAGAAGCAGATAAACGAGCAGGAAGACGATCAATTAAAACTAGAAAATATATTATCGGCTTTAAATGCAAAGTTAAGCAATTTACCAAGTTATATTGATGAACTTGAAGCAGAAATTGAACGATTAATAAACCATAAAAATGAGATAAATTTTAATTTAGATAATCCAGAGCAAGCAGAAGTAAAAATTGAATTTGACTTTGATAAATTACAAGATACGGTAATTAAAACAGATTTAATTATACAAAGATTGCAGATAGTTCGAGATATCGCCGATAAGCACGACTGGTGGGAAATTGCTCATAGTTCAGCTTTAGATGTTGCAGAAGCATTATATCGATGTTGGGAAAAAAAATATCGTAATTGGGGAACTATTAGACATTTTCTAAATATAGATAAGATCGATGAACAGACTGAGACTATTCCAGAACGTTTAGTTAAAAATATTGCTATTGTAGCCATAGAATTGGAATATCAAGGGATAACTCACGAACAATTACAAAAAGATGAAGTAAAAAATAAAATCTATGAAATATTACATGATAGTAATTTAAATATATCTAATAGCTTTTTTCTACGTGATTGGAGTGATTTAATTACTGTATTAACTCCTCGAAAAGATAAGGGCGATCGCAAAACACTTAAAAGACGCAATCAACCACCTTATTTATATTTAGATATTACCGATACATTAAATATTCAATTAATTTTGCCAGAACAATCTTTATGGGAACAAGAGTGGCAAAATTTGAGAGGTACATATTGCCAAATATCAGAAGCAGAATGGAATTCTAGTATCCCTAATGAAGATAATTTAGAAATACCTGAACTGGAAATTAATATTACAAAAGCTGCGGAACAATGGACTTACTATTTACAAGACCATAATCGTAATCAAATATATCAATGGAAACATCAAGGGATTAATTCGGAATTTCCTTGTCTAGTATTCGATGCAATGTCTGGAGGACGCATAAATATCGATATATCCAAACCTGAGATTGTTAACGTTGAAGAAATAATTTTATTTACTTCTAGAGAAGTAGAAATTGAATTAGATAGCAATATAGAATTAATTGATAGTTTTGTCACCTCAAGTATTAAGGAGTGGCGAGGAAAAAAAGTTAGATTACTTGAATCTGAAGCATTGATTCAAATAAAAAATCTAAAAATTAATTGGAAATTACAAGAACTAGAACCTCGATTAATAGGATTGAGACTCAAAGGTAGAAAATTAGTTTATCTTAATCCACCTACTTTATATTATCCTCCTCAAAAAGAAGATATAACTATTAATTGCCTAATTGAAAGTATGGATAAAAAAGAAATTATTGCTAGAAATTCTCTACAGTTATCCGCTGACAATAATTGGAGTGAAATTGATTTATCTCAATGTATTACGGACGCAGGTAAGTATCAGGCTACATTTTGGCATAAAGAAAAACAATGGTCGTATCTTTTTGCAGTTCAACAAGAGTATGAACTTACACAATATTTAGGATGTCGTAATTTAAAAATATATGACTATCATAATAATCTTTTATCAACACCTATTAAATATGATGATTTAAGTAAATTTGGGGGAGAAAAAATTACGATTAATAATTTATATCCTTTGGAAGAATTAATTTTTAGATTTAAGAGCGATTCCGAACAGTATATATTTCATTTACAGGCTGATAGTTCAGGAAAATTAACTTTATTATTGACAACTTTAGAACATCGCTTATCAAAATGCGATCGCTATTACTTAGATTTTAAACAATCTGGAGCGGAATTTAAGAGCATATTGCAAGTCGGCTACCCTGTTACTGATAAACCAACAGAAACAGAAGTTATTGTTGAAGAATCACCATCAAAAGGTAATTTATTAATTTCTCAATCAGCTAATAAACAAGAGCAAAAATCAAATATAGAAAATACAAATCAAATAACTAGTGGTTCTGAACAATGGTGTTTAGTAACTGTGCATCAGTGGAAACGTAAAACGTTTTTAAAATATCTCGATAACGATATTCAACGCAACCAATTACAAGAATTAATGCTGGAGATTAATGCGCCAGAAGAATCTGTTTATCAAGACATGATTTTAATTCAGATCGGCGATTATTCTGAAGCTAGAAATTATTTACAAAAAATAGAGCATTTTCAAAGTATTAAAAGAATAAAACCTGAAGATGTAGATCGAATGTTAAATAGTTAAATAATTGATAAACACTCCAAAAATGATTGAAACCTATTACCAACCAGTAGCGGGATTAGTCTGGATACCAGAACATCCCTTTGATTCCTTCAGGGTCGAGAATAAAGCCGAGTCTTTGATAGAATTTAACTACTTGAGGATCGGCAAAAAGAGTAATGTTGCTTATATCTGCGCTGCGTAGCTGAGAAATAGAATACTTCATCAACGCCTTACCCAGACCTTGACCTTGGTATTTAGGATCGACTACCACATCCCAGATAGTCGCATTAAAAGCATGATCGGAAGTAGCGCGAGAAAAGCCAATTAAACGCCTTTTTTTGCCTTGGACTTCCCACATCGAAACCACCAAAAAACTATGCTCTATAGCTATTTTAACTTTACGTAGGGGGCGACGTGCCCAGCCAACGCGATCGCAAAGCTCTTCAAGCTCATAATAATCGAGGTCGCGATCGGTGCTAAATACTATTTGGGGCTGAGAATCGTCGTTGCTTCCCAAATTTAATACTTTTTCGCCAAATTCAGTAGTTTTCGAGGTATCTACTGCATCTGGATTGCTAAATAGTTTTTTCCAAAAGACCATGCCGATCTGGCTTACTGATTTGTGGTTTTAATACGATATTTTTATATATCCTTGTTATAGTAATCTATTTTCAGACCCAAAAGCAGATCTCAATCCAAAAACTATTTGAGACAGAACTTAATATTAGCCTGGCTTCGAGAAAAACAGACGGTTGTAATCTTGCAGTCACAGATTACCTGGTCATAAAACGCATTATATGCGGACAAATCCTTTGTTTGCGAATCGCGTCGCCGACAGAGGTGAGAAAAAGGCGCACTTGCCTATATACGCTGACCAAGATACGGCAAAGCCTGCTTACTGAAAGCTTTAAAGGGGACGAAGGAATTAACCGACCGTTGCGTTCCTGCGATCATTGGTCAAAATTGACACAATAGTAGAGTTAGGATTTGTTGAAAATGTGATGATACGATAAAAAGATGCCATCCATAAATATATTGGGAACACCTCATGTCTATGAGTTAACTGCTCCTGTTGACAATCTCAAACAACCTATTTTAGTTTTTGTTCATGGCTGGCTTTTAAGCCGTCACTACTGGCAACCCATAGTAGAACTATTAAAATCTGAATATCAGTGTTTAATCTATGATGCCAGAGGTTTTGGTGAATCTATTGCCACCACAGTGTCAACAAGTTCAAACACTTTCAATAATCACTATAGTCTTAGTGCTTATGCCCAAGATTTAAAATATTTGCTAGAAAATCTGGAAATTAAACAGGCATGGGTCATCGGTCACTCTTTAGGAGGAAGCGTTGCTCTTTGGTCTGCGGATATATATCCTCAAGTGGTTGAGGGCGTTATTTGTCTTAATGCGGGAGGAGGAATTTATCTTAAAGAAGAATTTGAACGTTTTCGTAATGTGGGTCAGCAACTGGTTAAGTTTCGTCCTGGTTGGTTACGTAATGTTCCTTTATTGAATGTTTTGTTCTCTAGAATGATGGTGGCTCGTCCTCTAAAATTGAAGTGGGGTCGGCAAAGAATTATTGATTTTATTCAAGCCGACGAAAAAGCAGCTTTGGGTGCGCTTTTAGAATCCACTACCGAAACTGAGGTTCATTTATTGCCTCAACTAGTTTCTCGTTTAAAACAGCCTGTATATTTTATTGCAGGAGAAAAAGATCGGGTGATGGAAATCAAGTATGTCAATCACCTAGCTAGCTTTCATCAATTATTTACCTCAGAAGATAGCAACGTATTTGAAATTCCTAACTGTGGACACTTAGCCATGATTGAAGCCCCTGAAGAAGTATTTGCAATTATTACCAAAGTTTTGAACAGATATAGAGTATAGACTTAGTCTGAGATAATAAAATAATTAAAAACCATTAACAACTAAATATCAACTACAGCATACAGAGCTATTTTTGATGGTTAATTGAACCTACTTAATTAAAACAATCTTAAAATAAATAATGTTAAACGGATCAGAATCTATTACCACTTTTATACCTATTGCAGCAGTTCTTGCCATACTTATTTGGGGGTACAACAAATCAAAAGCCTATGGCAGATTAGGAATGCTGGCGTGGCTACAGTCAATCGTTTTGATGGGTCCGTGGCTACTATTTTTTGGTCTGTTTGCTGTCGGCATATACATTAACTTAGTTGGCATTTTATTTTTGCTAATTGCCTCAATTGCTGTTTATATCTGGTTAGGAAAGCAACTAAGAGCAGAAGGGCAAGAAGCTTTACTACAGCAAAAGGCAGCCGAGAGAATTAAACGAGAAGCACAAGTCTCAGCCAAAATAATTCCATCTTCTGACCTTAAAAAAATTGAGCAAAACACAGAGCCAGAAATATCGCCTATTCCCGATCAAGATTTGGCAGAATTAAAAGGCATTTTCGGCATCGACACTTTTTTTGCTACAGAAACAATACCCTATCAAGACGGAGCAATTTTCAAAGGAAATCTGCGCGGGGAAGCAGATACTGTCTACTTCAAGATGAATCAAAAGCTAGAGCAATCTTTTGATGATAAGTATCGTTTATTTTTGGTTGAAAGTCCTGAAGAAAAACCTGTGGTAGTAATCCTACCCAAGATAAACGATCCTCAAACTACAACGCTGGCTCAAAAAAACCTAGCTTTAATTTTGTTTATCGGCACAATTTTGACCAGCCTAGAAGCAGCTAGTTTATTACAGGGATTTGATTTATTTAGTGACTTTGGACGTTATGGTGAAGCTATTCCTCTTAGTTTAGGATTGTGGGCTATTTTAATTGCTCACGAAATCGGTCATAGAGTAATTGCTGACCGCTATAGTGTTCGCTTGAGTATTCCTTTCTTTTTACCTAGTTGGCAAATTGGTTCTTTTGGGGCAATTACGCGCTTTGAGTCATTGTTGCCTAACCGCACTGCATTGTTTGATATTTCTTTTGCAGGCCCAGCTACAGCAGGCATAATTTCTTTGCTGTTATTAGTTTCTGGTTTGACTTTCTCTCATGATGGCAGTATGTTTCAGCTACCAACAGAGTTCTTTCGAGCATCTATTTTAGTTGGCACTTTGGCAAAAGTGATTTTGGGTTCGGCTTTAGAGTCAGCAGTAGTTGATATAAACCCTTTGGTTGTTATTGGTTGGTTGGGATTGGTCATTACTGCACTCAATCTTTTACCCGCAGGTAAATTAGATGGAGGTAGAATCGTTCATGCAATTTATGGACGCAAAACGGCTCGAAGAACTACTTTAGCAACTTTGATCATCTTGGGAATTGTGGCTTTATTTAACCCTGTTAATCCAATTCCTCTCTATTGGGCAGTGTTGATTTTGTTCTTACAACGAGACTTGGAACGTCCTGTTCAAAATGAATTAACTGAACCTGATGATAGCAGAGCAGCTTGGGCTTTATTGTCCTTGTTTTTAATGTTGACGACTTTGATTCCTCTAAGTGCTAGCCTAGCTGGTCGCATCGGTTTGGGGTAGTTGAGGCAGTTAGAGCAGTTTTACCTCAGAGAGAAATGGAGAGTTTTTTTCCTGGTTTCTATAAAATGTCCTAATTTTAATGCGTAATGCTATACATACTAAAAAACGCTTATGACACCTATAGCCATAAGACGCAATTATTGTTTCTGATAAATTAGATGGGTGGAGAGGATATGGCTAGCGTCGGATAAACCTCCTTATGTTTAACTTTAAAGACATTATTACATCATGAAATAGCCTTTAAAAATATCCTCTCTCATGTCTTTTAGCAAATTTAGTCAGACTTCCCAATGAAGTATTTTGTCGAGTTAAATTTAATAGTGTAGTGTTCAAAAATATCTAACTAGAGTTATACAATATTGCACAATAACTAATGTTAATGGTTAGACTTGATAAAAACCAATTCTGGTCAAGAGTGTGAATTTTCATTCTGCTATTTGCCCTGATAGAACGGCATAATAACTATAAACAATTCACCTATAATTTACCTAAGATCTAATTGAAAGTTATCGTGTAGATTCTTAGCGGGAGGTACTTGCTAGAATCTGCCTTGAAAAGAAGATTGGTGTGCTTCTTTGTACCTGTCCATAACCTAACATCATTAATTGTCTAGAACAAGATGTGTTTACCAATGTTTACAGTATTCAAAAAACTGCAACATTGTCTTAATTTTGATTCACTTTCTTCGCTAAATAAACATAAACATTATGTCCTCTGCTGTTGTAACTAGTTCTGCCACTTCAAATAATACAAAACCTCTATTAATTCTGATCGATGGTCACTCTTTAGCCTTTCGTGCTTATTATGCTCTGAGTAATTCTCGGCGGGGTCCTTTGATGACTTCAACGGGAATTCCCACCAGCATTTGTTTTGGATTTATTAATTCTTTATTGCAGGTATTAGAAACAGAATCTCCGCAATTTATGGCGATCGCCTTTGACTTAGCGCAGCCCACATTTCGCCATGAAGCTGATGTAAACTACAAAAGCGATCGCTTAGAAACTCCAGCAGACTTTATCCCTGATATCTTAAATTTACAGGAGCTATTAACTGCATTTAATCTCACCATTACCACAGCACCAGGATACGAAGCAGATGATGTATTAGGTACAATTGCCACTAGAGCAAGTGCAGAAGGGTATCGGGTCAAAATTGTTAGTGGCGATCGTGATTTGTTTCAGTTAGTGGATGATGAGCGTGCAATTAGCGTTTTATATTTGCACAACCAAACCTTTAAGAAAACGGCTCATAGTTACACTGAGTTTGATCGAGGGATGGTAATTGAGAAGATGGGAGTTACACCCGAACAAATTGTAGATTTTAAAGCTCTTTGTGGTGACAAGTCTGACTGTATTCCTGGGGTTAAGGGAATTGGTGAGAAAACGGCAGTCAAACTTTTAAGTGAGTATCCAACTCTAGAGGAAGTTTATGACAATATAGATAAAATTAAAGGAGCAACTAGAAATAAATTAGCAACAGGAAAAGAAGATGCAATTCACTCTCAATTTATGGCACAAATACATTTGAACTCTCCTATTGAAGTAGATTTGAATAACTGTAAGTTGGTTGGTTTTGATTCAAATCTTGTATTACCTAAACTCAAAGAACTAGAGCTAAAGAAAGTTATTGATAATTTAAATAAATTACAGCTAAAACTTGGTGGTGAAGCAGAAATAGAAGCCATTGAAGTTCAGCCTCAAATAAAGAAACAAACTTTAGATAATAATGGTCAACTATCTTTGTTTGCCGATAAGTCTGAGATTGAAAATGATCTAGAGATAGAAGATGTAGAGCTATTTAAACCGCAGCTAAACACTCAAATTATTGATACGGAAGTAAAATTAAAACAGTTAGTTGAGACTTTAAAAAAACATAGTGATCCTGAAAAACCTATTGCCTGGGATACCGAAACTACTTCCTTAGAAACTCATTTGGCAAACTTAGTTGGTATTGGCTGCTGTTGGGGAGATAAAGACACAGATATTGCCTATATTCCCCTATCTCATACAGCAGGAAATCAGTTAAATAAAGAATTAGTTTTGTCTGCTTTAAAGCCAATCTTAGAAAGTGATAAATATCCTAAAGCTCTGCAAAATGCTAAATTTGATCGCCAAGTTTTACATCATCAAGGAATTAACTTGGCAGGAGTAGTTTTTGATACTATGCTTGCTAGTTATGTAATCAATCCCGAAATGACTCATAACCTAGGAGATTTATCCGAGCGTTACGGATTAGAAATTGCTGCTAAAAGCTATAAAGATTTAGGTATACCTAAAGGCAAAACTATTGCTGACTTGGATATCGAAGTTGTAGCAGATTATTGCGGACTAGATTGTTATGCTACCTATTATTTAGTGGGTAAGCTGAAGGCAGAATTAGCTAATTGTCCTGAACTCAATAAATTGCTATTGGAAGTAGAGCAACCATTAGAGCCTGTATTAGCAAAGATGGAAAATACGGGAATAAATTTAGATACTAAATATCTGCATAAGTTTGCTCAAAAACTAGATCGAGATCTGCAAAAACTTGAACAAGAAACTTATCAAGCAGCGGGAGAAGAATTTAACTTAGGTTCTCCCAAACAGTTAAGCGTAATTTTGTTTGATAAGCTAGAGCTAGACCGCAAAAAATCGCGTAAAACTAAAACAGGTTATTCCACTAATCAAGCAGTACTTGAAAAACTCAAGGGCGACCATCCTGTAATTGACAATATGCTGGAATATCGAACTTTAGCAAAACTAAAATCTACCTACGTTGATGCTTTACCTACTTTAGTCAGAAAGTCTACCCACAGGTTACACAGTGACTTTAATCAAACGGTAGTTGCTACAGGCAGATTATCTTCTTCTAATCCCAATCTGCAAAATATTCCTATTCGCACTGAATTTTCCCGCCAAATTCGCCAGGCTTTTATTCCTCAAGAGGGTTGGCTTTTAGTAGCAGCAGATTATTCGCAAATAGAGTTAAGAATTTTAGCTCACCTTAGTCAAGAGCCAGTGTTAATTGATGCCTACCGTCAGAATCGAGATGTCCATAGCGTCACTGCTAAACTATTATTTGAAAAAGATAAGATCACCTCAGAAGAAAGACGTTTAGGTAAGATAATTAACTTTGGCGTTATCTACGGCATGGGAGCGCAAAGATTCTCAAGAGAGTCAGGTTTTAAAGTCGAAATAGGCAAACAGTTTATTGATAAATACCGTCAGGAATATGCCCAGGTATTTAAATACTTAGAAGGCGTAAAAAAACAAGCTATTTCTTTGGGCTATGTTAATACTATTTTAGGTAGAAGACGCTATATCAATTTAATTAGCGATCGCCTTAAAGAATTAAAAGGAATTTCGCCAGATGCGATCGCTCTCGACAGCCTCAACATGAGCTATATCGATGTGCAAACCTTACGCGCAGCAGCTAACTCGCCGATTCAAGGTTCAAGTGCAGATATCATCAAAATTGCTATGATCGAACTCGATCGCATTCTGCAAGATTATCAGGCGCGGTTATTGCTTCAGGTACATGACGAACTAGTTTTAGAAGTACCCCCCGAAGAATGGTCAGAACTACAGCCAATAATTAAGTCAACGATGGAAGATGCTGTAAAGCTTAGTATTCCTCTCGCAGTAGATATCAGTGCAGGAAAAAATTGGATGGAAGCAAAGTAATTGTTTAATGGTAAATGGTAATTGATAAATGAAAACAGAGTTTAATTTTTGGCAACAATGGTATCCTCTTTCTCCCATTGAAGATTTAAATCCCCAAGTACCAACTACAGTAACTGTATTAGAAACTCAACTAGTTATCTGGAAACCTCAAAATGCTGATAGTTATCAAGTATTTTTAGATCGCTGTCCTCATCGGCTAGCACCTCTTAGCGAGGGCAAAATAGACGAAGATACGGGGAGTATCATGTGTAGCTATCATGGTTGGCAATTTGATAATCAGGGAAACTGTACTCGCATACCTCAAGCGGATAATCAGCAAGTAATCGATAATAAACAACTATGCGCTACTGTTTTTCCTGCGTGCCAAGCTAATGATTTATTATGGGTATGGATGGATGCCGAATCGCCAGATATTGCAGCTAAGACTCCATTACCCTTATCTCCTCAGATCGACGCTGAGAAAGGCTTCGTCTGGTCTTCTTTTGTGCGCGATTTAGCATACGATTGGCAAACTTTAGTTGAAAACGTTGCCGATCCTAGTCATGTACCGTTTGCTCATCATGGGGTGCAGGGAAATAGGGAAAATGCTAAACCCTTACCCCTCACAATTACTCAGTCTAGATCAGATTTAATTGAAGCAACTACAGGTACACCTTTTAAAACTACTATTACTTTTGAACCACCCTGTCGCTTGGAATATGCTATATCTTTTGGTGCAGAAAAGCAGATAGGTTTAATTACTTACTCTATCCCTGTTGCTCCTGGTAAATCTCGAATCGTTGCCCAATTTAGCCGCAATTTTGCTCAAAACATTCAGCGTCTCACACCTCGCTGGTGGGAACACATTAAGGTACGCAATCCAGTCCTAGATGGGGATATGATTCTCTTAAGTTTACAAGAGCATTTATTACAACAGCGTGGTAGTTGGCAAGAAGCATATAAACTACCCACCAGCGCAGATCGTTTAGTAATTGAGTTTCGTCGCTGGTTCGATCGCTATTGCCAGGGGAATTTGCCTTGGCAGCAGGTAGAATTAGAAACAACTGCTGTTGCGCCTATCAATATTGATCGCAACAAGCTATTAGATCGCTACAGCCAACATACTCAACACTGTAGTAGCTGTCGCCAAGCTCTAAAAAATATTCAACGCCTGCAAGTCATTCTAATTATTAATTTTGTCCTGACTATTTCTTCGGTGGCGGTAATGAATGATGAGCTTAGGAATAGCTTTGGTTTACCGCTAATGATTATTGCTCTATCAGGTTTAGGTGTTTGGAGTTGGCTGAGGTATTGGCTGCAACCTAAGTTTTACTTTGTAGATTATGTTCATGCAGAAAAATAAGTGTTATCAAATTACCCGCACTCTGTAGAGTAGATGCGTCTTGATAATGGCGATCGCACTTAGAAAATCCGCATTATAAACTAAATAAAATAGTAAAGTCACAGATTACTCCGCCCTAAACGAACGGAGCCTGCTGTGACCGTTGGTCAGTCCTAAAAAGCCTGAAGGAGCTTATGAGTGAAATCATATGTAGGACTGACAATGTATAACTTACATAAAGGTTATGGCTTTCCTGTGACAAAGAAATGAATTTTTAATGACAGTCTGGTTTTTAAAGTCTACATACAACGAGACAAATAAACTAATGACTATCATAACTCTCAAGTTTTGGGGGATATTTGAGATGGAATCAAAGACGAAATTGTTACAAGATTAACTTTTTTGCTCTTGAACCTTATATCTTAAGGAGAAGCTAGTTCATTATGATTCGGTGCAAGTAGTTTAGTGATTACGCTTTTGTCTCGCTAAAGATGAGATATGCAGCCCCTGCAAGTAGCATCGCAGCGAAGAAATAGTTACGAGTCACGGGGACTTTCATATAGCTGACGCTAAATCCTGCAAACACTATCATGGTAATAACTTCTTGTAAAACCTTGAGCTGTGGCAAACTAAAGTATTGATTACCCAAACGATTAGCAGGAACTTGAAAACAATATTCCAAGAAAGCGATCGACCAGCTAACCCCAATAGCTACCCACAGAGGAGAGGTTTTGAAATCTTTTAAATGTTCATACCATGCAAAACACATAAAGATATTGGAAATAGCTAACAGCACGATGGATTTGAGCATGGTTAATCTAATGGCAAATTTAATTAAATTAGTATGACATTGGACAACTTCAGTAAATAGTGTTTTTGATTACAAGCTAATACTAGTTAGCTGGCTTTTCGCAGCACTGGCGCAGCTTTTTCGCTTTGGTTTGTTATTAATCCTCCAAAAAAATATACTCTAAAAGATGCTGCATTTTTAGATAAATAACAAATATGGTTTCAATTCAAGAGCAAATAGTTGTAATTACGGGGGCAAGTAGTGGTATTGGCGCAGCTTGTGCCAAAGAGTTTGCCAAAGAAGGTGCATCGTTAATTTTGGCTGCACGTAGGAAAGAAAAGCTCGAAGCAGTAGCAACCGAAATAAAAGCAGATTACGATGTTCGGATTCATTTATTAGAAGTAGATGTCAGCGATCGCAATGCGGTAAAAACAGCTTTTGCATCTTTGCCCGAACCTTGGTGTAACGTCGATATTTTAGTCAATAATGCAGGATTGAGCCGTGGTTTAGAAAAGCTTCAGTCAGGAGATATTCAAAACTGGGAAGAGATGATCGATACTAACCTCAAAGGTCTATTATACGTAACGCGATCGCTTTTACCAAAAATGGTGGAACAAAACCGAGGACATATTATTAATATAGGCTCAATTGCAGGACATCAAACCTATCCTGGAGGCAATGTTTATTGTGCTACCAAAGCAGCAGTTAGAGCTTTATCAGAAGGCTTGAAGATGGATTTATTGGGAACTCCCATTCGAGTAAGTTCCGTCGATCCTGGTACGGTAGAAACCGATTTTAGCATGGTGCGGTTTCGAGGAGATACAGAGAAAGCCAAGAAAGTATACCAAGGAATGAATCCTCTGACTCCTAATGATATTGCTGAAATTGTGGTTTTCTGTGCCACTCGTCCAGCAAACGTCAATATGAGTGAAGTATTGGTGTTAGCTACAGATCAATCCAGCGCAACCATGATTAATCGGCACTAGTAGAGGTGGGCGTAAATAGAGTAACTATTTATTAGTGTTTAATCAAATTGCAGACAAAATACATTGAGTAGAAATTAACTCAAATTGCTGGGTTTTGAGAACTAAACAGCTATCCTGATAGGCTTGTAATGCGGGTGTATTGCCTTGTTTTAGAAAGACGATCGCATTTTGGGCAGCGGGTTGGTGTTGTTGCAGCCAAGAATTGTTGGCTATATATTCTGGTGTAAAACTATTTGCTTCGAGTAGCCAGAAATCAATTTTGTATTGGCGGATAAACTGTTTAACTACTGCAAGATCGCTACTGTAGCTGGCATTAATTAAATCTATAACCTTTTGCCGAAAGGGAAAATAATAGCCTGCGTGATAAGGGATAGCGTATTCTTGACTTACCAAAATTGAACGTTGAGCAAAGGTAGGTAAATTGTCCGCTTCAGAAGAGAGAGAAGCAACCATGATATCCTTTGGCTGCTGCTGCAAAAACTCGTATAGCTCAACTGCATTTCCCTGCACATATTGTGTCCAAACAAAGTTGTTAGTAAGGTGAGGATAAATTACTAGCAACATACCTAAAAAGAAAAGGATTAGTCGAGCTAATAACCTTTGATAAAAAGGAGTTTGAACTAGACGATTGAAAATTACTTTAAATAAAAAATGAGTAATAATTGTCAGGCTAATGCTTGCTGCGATCGCCACAACTATTCTCAAGGAATTTTGAGTATAGCGACTGGGTAAATGTAGTTTAAACAATAGCAAGTGAGCAATGCCAAACATTACTAAAGAAACTAAGATTAAATCAGTTAAAATTCTAAGCTTGGCAGTGACTTTTTGCCCCAAAGAAAAAGCTTGCTTAAATTTTAGAATAAGTGGTAATAAGATGGCAAAATAAGTTAAAGGTGGCATAAAAGCAGAAGAAAGCCTTAAACCGCTACGACTGCCACCAATCCAAAAGTCAAAGGGGTTGCGATCGTTGAAAAAAGCCGAACGTCCTCCTGGAGCAAAATCAGGAAGACTATGAGCCTGAGCTACGGTAATTGTAGGCGCAAATTCGGAAGTGGCAATAACGTAGGGAAGTAGCACCAGAAAAGCTACTAATAAACCTACAAAACAAAATAAAAAGCCTTTTGATAGCTGTGGTTTATAACTGAAAAAACTAGATTTTAACTGCCATAATTTGCTAATCAATAATCCCGAACAGATAAATACAAAAGAAGGATAAAACAATCCTAAAAGTAAAATCGTAAGACTTGTTCCTGATAAAGATTGCCGTAAATAATAATATAAAAAAGCCAATAATAAAGGAATAGCAAAAGCTTTAGGCGTACCAGAGATCAAGCCATCCTGTAGCCAAAGATTTTGATTGAGCAAGAGAGTAGCTACAAACCCTGTAAAAGGAATTGGTAGTAGCTCCATAGTTAGCGAAAAACAATAATATGTGGTTATTACTCCTAGAATGCTGGGTAGTATTTTGCTGGTAACTATAGGATCGATTTTAAAAGCTGCTGGTATGGCATAGGTTAGTTTATAGCCTAACGGGGCAACGGATTGAAAATAATTAGCAATCAAATCATTAGGAAATAACTCTGGATCTAGCCAGCGACGCATCCAAAATACGTGCTGTCTAGCATCATCCTGCACAATATAGGAACTGCTAAAAGCCTGTTGCAACGCCATTAAGCTATAAATAAGAGAAAAGAAAATGGCGATCGCTAAACAGAAACGAGAATATTTATGAGATAATCCAGGTCTAACAGTAAATAGTTGTTTAATCATAAATATTTATCCATAACTCCTACTCCACAACAGATAAAATCATTGGTATAGCAGTCGAAGTGAAGGTTAAGACTATAAATAATTATCTCGCGCACAGGTCAAATCTTAAATATTTTTACTTTCATTCCCAGAGCTAGAACAAACCGTTGATAAGCAGATATTTAACTAACAATTGAATTTATAATCCAATCCACTTTTAGTATTATATGTGGTGGCGATCGCTTTACATATTATAGCGATTACGCGACCCATAGCCGACCGAGCGCTATTAAAATAAAAAAATAAGTTCTATCTGCTAAATGCCCAAAAAAGTTAGAGAATTAAAAAACATATTGCGTAAAGCAGGATTTAAAGAAAGCAATGGGAAAGGAAGTCATACAAAATGGTCGCATCTTTTATTATCGGGAAAAATAGTGTTATCTGGGAAAGATGGAAGTGATGCGAAGCCGTATCAAGAAAAAGACGTAGAGAAAGCTTTGAAAAGATTAAAAGACATAAAGTAATAGTTTATGAAAAATCCAAACTACACCGTTATTATTCAATGGTCGGACGAAGATAATTGTTTTATAGCTAGTCTTCCAGAATGGGGCGAATTTTGCCATACTCATGGCGATACTTATGCCGAAGCACTAAAAAACGCGGAAGAGGTATTGGAGTTATTAATTGAATCTGCTTTAGAAGAAGGTGAAGCATTACCTGAAGTAAGAAAATTTGCCGTGTCTTCTTAGATTAAAGCGATCGCTTCCATTGTTCTTGGTTCTAATCTCTTTTAATTACTATTTTAAAACTTATATTTCTCTTGACTTAATTTTAGGCGATCGCTTTACATATCATAGCGATCGCACTTCCCGTAGTTTTGAGATCGCCATTTCTAATAGTTTGGTCATTTTTAGTCAAGATAGATAATAAGTAGGCGATCGATCGCCTATTCTGATTAACCCTAAAGTTAGAGAGAGAGTGAATCGAGTAACCGAGAATATTCTCTGGCAATCAGCCAATAACATTCGCAGGTAGCAGCCTCTAGCTTCTCTTTAGAGTCAATCTTTATCAAGCCACGTTTATAGTGAATTATTCCTGCTTCTTGAAATTTGCTGGCTACTTCGGTAACTCCAGTACGGCGCACTCCTAACATTTGCGAGATAAATTCTTGAGTTAGCTGATATTCATCTTTTTGGATACTGTCTCGTACCGATAGCAACCAACGCGCAAATCGCTGTTCGAGATTATGATAGCGATTACAAGCAGCGGTTTGACCAAGCTGAATTATTCGAGCTTGAATATAGCGCATTAGCAGTTTTTTAAAAGCTCCTTGGCGGTTTAACTCTTTTTGTAGTCGTTGGGCAGTAATTCGATAACCATCGCCACCCACCTGAACGATCGCAGTAGAATTTGTATAGCTAGTTTCTAAGACAATGGGCAATCCCACCATGCCCTCATTACCAATAACTCCAATTTCTGTGGTAGAACCATTTTCCATGATCGCAACGCTAGAAACAATCGAGTGGGAAGGAAAGTAAGCATATTGATAGTGTTCTCCAGCATGAAAAAGCACTTGATGCTGAGGAAGCTCTACAAATTCTAAATCAGGATGAAGGCGTTGATAATCTTCTTGAGGCAAAGCAGCTAGAAGCCGATTGATTGGTTTATCTTGTATATTGTGTAAACACACTTTAAGTATATTTATTTATTAAAATCTAAATACAATACTGCTCAAAATTTCAGCTTCAATAACCTAGAGATTATTGATACGAGATCTTAAGATCAATTGCACTATATTAAGAATACTAATAAATCAAAATTATTTATGTCCTCTAGCGGACACAATTAGTCAATAATTTTTAATAGTTATCGATCTAAAATCAGCAACGCCTCAAATAGAAGACCAATCTTTGAGAACTTGATAGCACTCACAAGCAACTGTTTCTAATGCTTGGCGATCTAGAATTTTAATTTTTCCTCGGTGGTAGTCAATAATTCCCTGTCGCTGAAATTCCTTGGCGACTTCGGTAACTCCAGTACGTCTGACTCCCAACATCTTGGCAAGCAGTTGGTGAGTCATGAATAGTGTTTCTCGATCACTGCGATCGTCAAGCATCAACAACCAGCGAGCAGTTCGCTGCTGGACAGTATGGTGATTATTACAGGCAGAACATTGGCTTACCTGATTGAACAGTTTCAAGGTGTAGCGTAGCAGTAGTTTTTGTAGCATTTCACCGCGATCGTATTCTGCTTGCAGTGCGTCTGCCTCAACTCCCATTGCCCATCCTGGAGATTGAACGATAGATTGGCTATGAGATACTCCTTTGCCTAAGAATGGTATTATTCCCACTATTCCTTCTCGACCCATTAACCCAATTTCTGTGGTTGAATTACCGTCTATTACTGAAACTAAAGATACAATTCCTTGAGTGGGGAAATATAATAATTCACTTTGCTGATTGGGTTGCAACAAAATTTCATTTAAAGTGAGTTTAACTGGTTCAAGACAATCACTAAAACGCTGATATTCTCTTTCTGGTAATGCTGATAGTATGCAATTGTTTTGAGGATTGTTCAATATAGAGGAAACTTATTTTCCTACTGAGTTTGTATCGTGTTGTAAGTTCGACGCTTTATTAAGAACTTCGATGATGTAATTAAATGCAACTAAATAATCAATTGATGATTTAACTGGTTGTTCAACTCGATCGACAGTCACAGCAGCGCGAAAAGACATCCTAAAGGGTTCGATATCAAAAAGCATTCCCTTGCAGGGGTTTCCCCAGGTATTTATGAGCGTGGGCTAGACGAAGTAATCTGTGACTATAATCTTGACATGATTTTAACAGAGTGTCTGACCTTTAGCCGACTTAGCAATATATCCACCATCATCTAGATCTGAAGTTAAAGCAGCAGGGAAAAAACGATTTTTCGCATTATTATCTTCAGATCTCATCTTCTCTAATCCCTAATTGTTTCAGCATTGCCTTGAGAGTATATGTTTTGAGTCGATCTTCTTTTCGGAATATCTAGTACTAAAACTACAGTTTCAGTAGTAAGATCGAAAGTCTTACCAGCACCAGTAGGATTCGTTGCAACTGTTTTAGCTTGTCTAACCTCATCAGAGATAGAATCCAAAGCGCGAGAGTTTTCTGTTCTGGCTTTTACTTTAGAATCTTCACTTTGAGTAGTGCTTAACACGGTTACTAAACTAAAGCCCAATGTACCTATTACAAAGATGCTCATAAATAAGCCAACCAGTAATTCAGTTAGAGTAAAACCAGAATTAGTATTTAATTTATTTTTTTTAAAAGTTTATAAAACTCTCTATTTTTCATATTAGGGAAAGCTTTGATATATAAAACCAAAAATATTTATTTAATATTTAAGCGAAGTAGTTCGGGTTAGATAAAAAGAATTGATCACCGTCTACACTTGTCGCCATTTATACTATTACTTACCCAATATAGTTGTATCGATTAAAGACTGTAAATTGATAAACACAATGATTTACAGATGAAGCGGAGATGAATATCAGGTAAATTACTTTGGTTTTAAAATAGTTAACGATCTTTATTATTACCATTAGCAAAAAAAGCTAACTCCATATTGCGATCGCTTTTCCTGCTATAAAAGTTAACAAAGACTAGATTGAGTTTTAGAAAACGGGTTATTAGATCGGGGCTTACCCATCTTAAAGCTAAGTTGAGAAGAGTCAAAATGATCTAAAGCAACGTTTTCCAAAAGAAGCTTAAAAGAAGTTAATATGGCTTCGCTGTAAAGTTGCCACAAAGCACTATCTAAAAAATCTTGTCGAAATCTTTATTGTCATAGTCTATAAAATACAGCAATATATTGAAGGCAATCTTTTTATCAAAAAGTAACTATCGAGAGAATGATATTGCAAAATCTAAAATCCATAAATTTTATTGTTAAATCTGTATTTTTCCCTCGTCAACAATTCTGGCTATTTTCTGGGCTGGTTTGGCTTTTATTTGTCTTACCTGCTCAGGCATTGGAGTTAAGAGTAGCAGTTCAAAAAGAAGTTGATAGCCTTAAAGTCGGCAGTTCTACAGAGGCTATTGTTAAAGATGGCACAGGGAAACAGATTGGTCAGCTAAATCCGATGTCTTCTTTGGCTGCTCAACCACAGGGTAATGGGATCACAATTAATAACCGCGTCAATGGAGAGGAATTAATTATTGAACCTCAAGACAATGGTTATGTTTGGATTGGCGATCGCTGGTATCGGGGACGAACTCATATAATTCGTCAGGGAGATAGCTTAACCGCAATCAATTACGTTGATTTGGAACAGTATCTATATAGTGTAGTAGGGGCAGAAGCGGTTTCTAGTTGGCCTATTGAAGCTTTAAAAGCTCAGGCGGTTGCTGCTCGTTCCTATGCTTTATATAAACGCAATACAGAGGCTAATAGTATCTACGATCTAGACACAACCGTTGGCACTCAAGTATATAAGGGTTTAGATACCGAATATACGACAACCCATGAGGCAGTTGACGATACTCATGGTCAGATTATGACTTACCACAACAAGGTTATTTTAGCCGCTTTTCATTCTTCTTCTGGCGGATACACCGAAAACGTGGAGGACGTTTGGAGTTCTCCTTTACCCTATCTTCGAGGAGTAGTAGATTACGATCAGCAGTCTCCTGTATTTCAATGGCAAGAAACAGTTCCTGTAAGCAAAATTCAAACTTTAGTTGCTAGCGTGGGCAACATAAAAGGCTTACAGCCCGAAAAAATGACTCCTCATGGTCGGATAATTACCATGAAAGTTACGGGCGATCGCGGTACTACAGATGTAAGTGGTAAGGATTTGCGTGCAGCCTTAGATCTTCGCAGTACTTTATTTAGAATCTCGGCCGAAGGAAATAATCTTCTAGTTAGAGGTCGCGGTTTTGGTCATGGATTAGGCTTAAGTCAATGGGGTGCTTACTATTTAGCTAAACAAGGAGTTGATTATCATCGGATTCTGGCTCACTATTATCAAAATGCTAGTTTGACAAAGTTAGCTCAATAATTCGGTAGTGGTCAATTGCTAGAATGACATCAAGAAAAGTTCGGTTAAAATAGATCTAAATTATTATTGTCAATTATTTATTCTTAATTCATAATCAAGCTAAAAATCACGGTATTGTGCTACGGCTTCATTTAGATTAAGTAGCCAAAGATTGCTTGGTGCATTAATTAGTAATGTGCAACGTAATTAGATTTCAATCTCCCTTATTTTTAATTATTTACTATTGAGATTTATCTATGTCAATTAGTTCTTCTTCTGTAAATACAGATAAGTTAGAATCACCTCGTATTCTAGTTGTTTCTGTCCGCGGATACCGATTTCAAGCAGCAAATTGCTGTATCTATGAGTTTGAAGATTTACTAAAAGATTTAGAGTCTGCTCAATTGTATGAACCCAAAGGGGAGTCTGACTTTGCCAGAAAAATATACCGTACAGCAAAATATGCAGGTTTTTCTAATAGTTTCGCTGCTAAAGTTGCCCCTTTTCCAGAAGAGTTAACTTTAGATCGTGAATACGACTTACTATTTGCCATACTAGATAATCCTTGGCAAATGCACTTATTAGAATCTATCAAAGGATGGCAGGATAAATGTCGTCGCACAGCCTGTTTTATTGCTGAAATGTGGGAACCTGATTTACAAAACTGGCGATTATTTAAAGAGCCTTGGTCAAGTTTCGATCATGTGTTTTTAGGAGTAACTCGGTGTCTTGAAGGCTTGAGCAAATTAATTGAACCTCCTGTAACTTATATCCCGCCAGCAGTTGATACTCTAAGATTTTCTCCCTATCCCGATCCTCCTCAACGTTCAATTGACGTATCTTATGTAGGCAGGCGATCGCCTATTATCCACGACGCTTTGATCAAAAAAGCAGAAGAAGACAATTTCTTCTATTATTACGATACTGTCAAAGGTAAGCTAGAAATTGGCAACCCTAGAGAACATCGCCTTTTGTTAGCTGGTTTATTTCAAAGAAGCCGTTATAACATTACTAACTACGCTAAGTTTAATGAGGCAGCAGAAACTGGAGGAACTCAGGAAATCGGCTACCGCTTTTTTGAAGGTGCAGCAGCGGGAACAGTAATGATAGGTATGCCGCCAGGAGGAGATGCTTTCCCTCATTATTTTGATTGGGAAGATGCCATTATTAAAGTGGATTTTTCGGGTACGGACGTGGTTGAGACAATTGCTGAACTGGATGCTCAACCTGAAAGACTAGAGCGAATTAGTCGCACTAACGTTGCTAACTCTTTACTTAAGCATGATTGGGCATATCGCTGGCGAGATATGTTGGGCGCATTGGGGCTTGAACCTAGTCCAGCTATGGTAGCCAGAGAGAAATACTTGAAAGAACTAGCTCAAAGTATTTTGGCTCAAGTAGGTGTTTAATAATTTACCAGCAATCTAATAAATCTAATAACTACGAGCAAGTCGCCGTTCACGGCGAGGCTTTAAACCCAAAGCGATGGTAAGCTTTTTAGCTTGTTTTTGTTGATTTGAGTTCATTACTTTATTTTTTGGACGCTGATGCCCAATATCTAGCCAAATCAAATGGCTATGTTATGATTGTGCCAAATTAGGCGCATCAAACTAATGCTAGCTACTACTAATCCAAGCCAATTGAGCCTCGTTACCACCAATAACCTCTTAGTAGTTTTTGCTGAATTTTTGGATATAGACGTGAGTGCGGGGGATGCCTCTACAGATACCCTTAAGACATACACTCGGCAGCTACAGCAGTTTTTAAATTGGTGCGATCGCCGTCAGTTAAATCCAGTAATGGTAACAAAAGACGACATTAAAAAGTATCGTCACTGGATGATTAAGCAAAGGGAATATAAACCAGCCACTATTGCTTTAAAGCTTGCCGTAGTGCGCCGTTTTTATCAGGCTGGGGTAGAAAAAGGCTTAATTTCTTTTAATCCTGCCACGGGAGTTAAACCACCACGAGAAAAACGCGATCCAGCCGAGAAAATTACTTATTTAGAGCAAACAGAAGTAGAAAGCCTTTTAGGTATTATTCCTAATGATGGCACTCTAAAATCTGCTAGGGATAAAGCCATGTTAGCAATTATGGCTTTAGAAGGACCTCGCACTGTTGAACTTCACCGTGCTGATATTGCCAGCTTGGTTAGACAGGGAGGAAACCTGGGCATTAGAGTAGAAGGTAAAAGAAGCATTCGCGTTGTTCCGCTTACGCCTGATATTGCCGATCTTTTGGTTGATTATCTGCATCAACGAGAAGTAAGAGGAGAAGTGTTAAAGCCTACTAGACCATTATTTATTGCCACAGGTACAAATTCCATTGGTAATAGGATCTCCCGTCGCGGTATTAGATTAGTAGTTGATAAATATCTAGAGCAAGCTTGTCTTAAGCATACTCCTGGGAGAACGGTTTCTGCCCATAGCCTCAGACATACGGCTGGTACATTAGCACTGCGATCGGGAGCAGAACTGCGCCAAGTACAGGATTTATTAGGACATAGCGATCCCCGAACTACCTGTATTTACGCCCACGTAGCCGATCGCTGGGAAAACAATCCTGCACTAAAATTAAAGATTAACATTCCTTCTATTTGAATTTTTAAATTTTAAGATGAGCTAAATTTTGCTGCGTTCAGACTGTTGAATAATAGTTCTTGGCGCAATTGAAATTGGTTTTTGTTTTTTTCGACCGATTATTGCTAGCTTTTCCAAAGGCGTTAAACCAGACTCAACCTGTTTGGGTATGCACTCATAAAGAATTTCAATTTGGTTATTGTTAACAAAAATCTTAAAATAATTCAGTTGAAAAGAAGGATAGTAAACTGCTGGCAGAAAACGAAAAATAGAAGAAATTCGCTTTAGTTTTTTGAGCCAGCTACCAGTATTGAGGACATAGCGATCGCCTGAATCAGGGTCTTTATCGTCTATCTTAGTTAACGAAGGTTGGTGAGTATGTCCGTAGACAAAAGCAAAAACATTTTTGTCTTTTTCAAAAACCTGCTGTGCAGCTTGAAGATAGTAACTTTGTTTGTGAATCTTTAAACCTTTTTTACCTTTATAGCCATATCGACGCAAAGTTTTTTTAATATCTCTAAACACAAATAATAAAGGAATTAATACTAAAATTAAGCTTCCTAGAAATAGCGTATCGATAAATAAAACTAGGTTTACTGTAAAATCCAAAGCTTTGCCTGCAAACCCAAAATTGTGCAAAAATGCTAGCCAGGGTTTGGAAAAGAAGCCACTGCTAACAATTCCTGCTCGTTCTAAGACAGCACTAATTAATATAAAAGCACTGACGCTGAGCAATAGCAAAAAAGGTAACAAAATCCAGCGCAACCAAAGGCTCATTTCTTTGTAAAAATAGTTAGAAAAAAACCAGTAGGGAATTTGCTCATTGGGATATACTGATTCAATATCTTTGAGCCAGCGATATTTACCGAGACGTGACCTTTCTACTAACCCATCGACAATTTGACTGACAATATAGTAACCAATAGGTGTAACATAAGGATTGCCGAAATCAGCAATTCGATTAAAGCTATCGTGCTGATTGCCATGTTCGAGCCAGATGGTTTTTCCCTGTATCTGGCGAGTAATAGCTTCTTTGGCTTCTAAATTGATGTTGTACGCTTGAAGCGTTTGTTTAAATTCAGCATGACAGGCGAGTTCGTAGTCATGATTTCCTGGCAGCAGAGTAATTTTGATGCTTTCACCTGTGCGTTTAAACTGCTCGAACAATCTCGGATGCTGCTCAATAATAATTTCTAATTTTTCTGTGGGTGAAGTGCGCGTCATCTCCCAAAAGCTAAAGGCATCACCGACGATAATTAACTCGGTAGAATTGGTTTTGCCTTCTAAAAGCTGCAAAAAATCAATCAATTCGGTTTCAAAATCACAAACTGTTAAATTTCCCTCACCACCAATGTGAAGGTCACTGATGAAATAATATTCTGGACTAATCATTTAGATGATTATGACTGACTATACTTAACTTGTTAAAAAATTCCTCACCCTTTAGTTATGTCATAAAAAAACTATATATTCCACAGAATAATAATTAAAAAAGTAGACAACGCCAAAGCAAAAAGCAGTGCTTTTGCCGTTTGCTTGCTAATCATGCCAACAATGATTATGAGCGTGAAGACAATCAAAACAACGCCAAAATCGATTAGATGTTCCGCCCCATAATCAATCAGAGAATCTTGCTGCGATCGTTGAGGCTGTTCTACCTGAGCGATCGTCAATTGTGATTGTAATTGAGAAAACATCATTTAGTTAATCGATCGCACTTTGCTTTTGAGTGGACTGTTGCTGAGGCGAAGGCTGAGTTATTTGCCATACTGCTATTAAACCAGTAATTACGGCGATCGCTATACTCTACAAAAGCTTTATTAGCGATCGCGATCTATCAACAACTATCGATAATATGATTTAAAACTTAAATTGTTAAATTGCTAAAACTATATGATTTTGTAACCTGACACTTATAATATAATACAAATTATCAAACATAATAATGACATCTTCTTACCATTTAATAAATGGGTTTAAAGCCCCGTCATTTATGACGATTGGGGCTGGGGGACTGGGTACGGAAATTTCTACGTAGCCGACGGCGGCTTTTTTGTATGAATCTTCACACAAAAAACGCGCCTTATTAATCCCTAATCCCTAATCCCTAATTCCCAATCCCTAATCCCTAGAATCACTGTTCCTTTTAGGGCGGTGAGTGGCGGTAGCATTGATGAATTTACATGGGCAATTCAAGGTCGATGGGACGAAGGATATGATTTAGTCGATGTCGAATATGCCGATGGATTGTGGTTTGGAACTTTTGGCGATAATCCTGGCTTCAGTGCTTACTCAACTGGCGGTGGCATTGATGAATTTACATGGGCAATTCAAGGTCGATGGGACGAAGGATATGATTTAGTCGATGTCGAATATGCCGATGGATTGTGGCTGGGCGTATTTGGTACAGGTAGCGAAAGCACAACAACAACTACACTTGACACAATTACAACCACATCCGATCCTAGTCAGGTTGTAATTCAAAACCAAGTAATACCTAGTACTATCAATACTCAGACTAGCTTTGACCCAGATTGTGATGTTTTATAGCTAACTGTTTTGATGACTATAGGGAAAAGTGCAATTCATCGGATTGTTCTTTTCCCATACTATTAATTATTTACTTATTTTAGGGAACTCTATAAGATAAAATCGCTCAAAAATATAAGCAGATATTAATATAATCGTGACATCAACGTCTTCTTGTCAGGGTTTATCTAAGAATAGTGGCATGATTATCACTACTCTAGAAGGAGTAACTGGAAAAGAAATCATTAAACATTTTGGGTTAGTGCAGAATAGTACTATTTGCGCTAAGCACGTTGGTAAAGATATTATGGCTAGCTTCAACAATCTTGTTGGTAGAAAATTAAAAAGCTACACCGAGTTATTACAAGAAGCGCGAAAAGGAGCATTGTAAAGAATGATCGAACAGACAAAATTTATGGTGCTAACGTGAAAAAATCTTGTGGCGATCGTTGGGGCTGTTCTATTTGAGCGATCGCCAATTGTGATTGTAATTGAAAAGACGTTATTTTAGTCAATTGATTATATTTTGCTTTTGAGTGAACTGTTGCTGAGACGGAGGCTGAGTTATTTGCCATACTGCTATTGAACCAGTGATTACGGCGATCGCGGCAATCGATCCGCCAATCCAAGCTGTAGCTCGCTGTAGCTGAGATTTTCTAGGGGTCACAATTGGTTTTGGTGAATGGTGACGATGAAAGATTTCGTCAGTGAGCCAACTTGTAGTTGTTTTGAAGTTATGCACGGGAGTAGGCAGCATTTCTAAATAAGTCCCGTTGCGAATCAAATCTCCTGGCTTGCCTGTGACCTGCATTTTGTCAAATAGGTTGGCAACTCCGTTATCGAGTCCCAACTTCATCAGCGTTCCTCGCATGGTGGCATTGACTGGATGAGGTTCTTCACCTTGAGACATCGCCATAATATTACGCGCAATTCCCTCGCCCTGCTGATAGGCAATTTGAGCTACAGGAGGAAACGGATGTTCTTTAACTATCGCACAGTCTCCTGCTGCAAATACTTCAGGAAAATCTGGTAACTGTAAAGTAGGAGTTACCAAAGGAGAACCATGCTTATCTTTGTTTTCGGCTTTGATCGGCGTTAAAGATTCAATTAGAGGATTATTCGCCGTACCTGCCGTCCAAACTGTAGTTTTAGCTACTAGTGTTTCTACTTCGTCTTGGTCTTTTGCCTGATAATATAAACCTATCGAATTTACCGCGGTGACTTTTACCCCCAGCATTAATTCAACTGGCACAGTACGGCTTTTCAAAGCTTTGAGAGCGGTTTCTTGCAGACGAAGGTTAACATCACCTGATAAAATTTCTGCTCCGTGATTGACTATAAAAATACGGATGTCTTGAATATTGCCCCCCAATTTAGCATACCAAATGGGCAACAGGTCAGCTAAGGTTGCTGCCATTTCTACCCCTGAAGGGCCTGCCCCTACTACGGCAAAAGTTAATAAGCTCCAACGCTCTTGAGGATCTTCGGTTTGGCAAGCTCTTTGTAAACACTCCCTTAAATGTCTCTCTAACTTAATTGCATCTTCCTGTGTCCGAAAGGGAAAAGCATTTTCTTTTGCTCCCTTAGTATCAAAATAACCTTGAGTACTGCCTATCCCTAAGACGAGATAACGGTAGTCATAATGCAATCCTGAAGCTAATCCTACTCGACGCTGCTCTAGATCGATATTAGTAACCTTGTCTTGAATGAAAGCGACTTTACTACCTGCTAATAATTCTTCGTAGCGAGGCAAGACTTGTCCGTCCTGCATCTCTCCCGTTAGATACTCATACAGCAAAGGTTTAAAAACAAAGCGTTCTTGAGAATCGATCAGAACTATCGGCTCAGAGTAACGACGATGACTCAAATGTAAAGCCGTAAAGAGTCCGACGAAGCCTCCGCCGACAATGACAGTGGGAGCAGTTGAATTATTCATTAGTTATTCATTATTTTTGAGGCAGATTAATAAATCAATACTTTTTTTGCCAGGTGTAGCAAGGCAACTTATAGAGCAAGAGTTTTTCTAATTTTTGTAAGCGATCGCCTTTATTAGACCTCTTGCATGAATAATAGATTAATACTTTTCCCTTTCCCCTTTCCCCTTTTACCTCTTAGTAAGGTAGTTAATGACGATTTGCGCAAGAAGTCTATTTTAACTTTAATGTAGTTCAACAATTAACGTATGCTAAATTAGAAACAATCTTCATTTCTATGGGTGAGTAGTCTACAACTTCACCATCCACTACTAAGATACCTTTGTCAGTTAAAGGCTCAAGCCGAAAAGCACTAACCTTGTAGTATTCCATATGGGGTAAATTTAAATGTTGACCTTTACCGCAGCGCAACAAGGCTTTGAGTAATTCCAGGCGGGATGTTCCTTGTCGCATAATTAGCACGTCCATCGCCCCGTCGTTTAACTGGGCATGGGGAGTAACGTTCATATCCTCGGCTGCCCAAGGCACATTCATTGCCCAAAGAAAAATAAAATCAGCTTCAATTACGCGCCATTCTCCTTGGCTAGAGATATTTTTGTTGGCGGGAATATTACATTCTGGATGGGGAATAAAGGAAAATCTACCTTTATAGGTGCGTAATAAATCAATCAGTATCAAGGCATATACATCAAACCTTAGAGATCCTAAAAACTTCAGCTTTTCCGACTCAATATCAGCATCGCTAATCAAACCCCAGGCTAGAGACAGAAAGCTATAGTATTCTTTGCCATTTTGCTTGACTGTAGCCAGATCGAAGCTTTGCTGCCTACCTTTAGCAATTAAAAAAGCAGCGTTTAAGGGATGGTAAGCTTCTTGAGATAATTCCAATAGAGTTTTACAAAAGCCATTGCCCGTGCCTCCAGGAATGATGCCTAAAGGCAGTTTAATTGCCGTTTCCCAATCTGAACGACTCATCAAACCTGCGATCGCATCATGAATTGTGCCGTCTCCTCCGACAATAACTAGTCCGTCTGTATTTGACAAGTTTAGGTTGTGAACTAAGTTTTTGGTATCTGCTGCACTACGGGTTTTGGTAACGGTATATTCTAGATTGCTCTTGTCAAAAAGAGGACGTACCTGCTCAAATATCTGAGTCGCTTTGTTCTTACCGCTGCTGGGGTTAATAACAACCTGTAAATGTCGGGGTTTAAGGATGGCATCGACAGGCTTTCCTCTTAGTGTATTAATAATTGCCCTGTGCCATTGCGATCGCACTTTCAAATTTGGACAAGCAAAACAGTATTCACGCAATACTCTTGGCTGTCTTTTAGCTAAAGGATAGGCATGAACTAATATACAGGGAAAATCTATTTGTTCTTGCTCAACTAAAGAAACACCCACCACGTCTTGAAGAGCCAACTGTTGCTTTTGACCGTTTTGCAGCCAAAATAAGGTATCTTTGGTTAAAAATGCAGGTTCTTCGGAATTTTCTGCCACAGAAGCCAGCTTTTGTTCAAATATGACAGCGTTTTTCATTTAAGTTAACTTTAGATTAAAAAGAATTTAATTTCTCTAAAACTAAAGATTAACAAAAAAAGTTGTACTTAACCTGAGTTCGGGTTAATACTATTAGTCGGTTGATGTTTTTAGCTACATCAACCCTTTAATAAAAATTGTCTTAACCTAAAATTAGCGTTAATTAAGCATGATTTGCCGTCGTTACCCTACATTCTTTTTTAGATATTTGTAGACTAATTGAGGAAGTTAATTTTTATAAAACAATTTTTTCACCTATGAAGCGAGTATCCAGTACCGAAAATTATTTATTAGTTAGTCATATTTTGGCGATGGCTTTTGGTTTGGCAGGAATTATTTTAGTGTTGCCCAATCCTGATTTTTTGGCAAAGTTAGGCGAGTTTGAATGGGGTCTGACAATTTTTGGCTGGTCTATGGCTGGTGGCGGTGTAGCCTATATGGTGCTTGCTACGGCTGCCGTTGCTCTTTATGCTTATCGCACTTTGGGAGTCTGGCATTGGTTAAGCTTTATGATTCCGGCGATCGCTTTATCATTAGGCAGCGAGCTTTTAGGTACTAGTACAGGCTTTCCTTTTGGCGAATATCGTTATCTTAGCGGTTTAGGCTATAAAATTGCGGGGTTGGTGCCGTTTACCATTCCCTTGTCTTGGTTTTATTTGGGTTTTAGTGCTTACATTATTGCCTTAGCTGGTTTAAGCAGATTAAATATTAAAAACTGGATCTGCCAGTTGGGAGCAATTATTTGCGGTGCCTTATGCCTTACCTCCTGGGATTTTGTCCTCGATCCTGCCATGAGTCAAGCACCAATTCCTTTTTGGGTATGGGATCAACCAGGGGCATTTTTTGGGATGCCCTATCAGAACTTTGCAGGCTGGATGGGTACAGGAATTATTTTTATGACGGTGGCTACCTTGCTTTGGAGAGTAAAACCTTTTACTTTGCCCTACAACGATCTCAAGTTGCCTCTGGCAATTTACTTAGCCAATTTCACTTTTGCCGCGGTTTTGAGTTTGGCCGCAGGATTTTATGTACCCGTACTACTAGGGTTTGTCTTGGGTATCTTGCCTCTGATGATTTTATATGGGATAGCAACCAACCCCTCGGCAGTTTCTGCCGACAATGCACTAGCAACTAATAACTAACTGATATTACGCAGCATGGGGTCATGGAGTGGTGAGCAAGAAGTATAGAGGAGTAGGGGAGGGGTCGATAGAGGAGTAATTACCTCAAACACATCACCACCACAAATACCTCATTACCCCAAACACCCCACTACCCCAATTACCCTACTACCCAGTCTTCACAGATCGATAAATGCGTAACATCAATAACCAATGTCAACGAGTAGGTAACGAGTGGATTCTGAGCTTTTGTATATATTGATCTTTGTAACTTTATTATCTCAAATAGTAGGCACGACAATTTTATTATCTCGCTTATTCAAGGGTGCCAGAAGGCGCTCGCCTTTACTACCTCAGTTGGCTAACTCTAACCTAATCGGTAAAGTAAGCGTTGTTGTGCCTACGCTCAATGAAGCCGAACGCATTACTCCTTGTTTGGAAGGTTTGACTCTCCAAACTTATGAACTTCGAGAAATCATTGTAGTTGATAGCAATTCCCAGGATGGCACTCAGGATCTAGTTAAAGCAGAAGGGAAAAACGATCCTCGATTTCGGCTAATTACTGACCATCCTTTACCGACTGGCTGGGTAGGTCGTCCTTGGGCTTTACACACAGGCTATTTACACACTTCGCGCCACAGTGAATGGTTTTTAGGCATAGATGCAGATACTCAACCTCAACCTGGTTTAATCCCTAGCTTGCTTAATGTTGCTGAAGCTGAAGGCTACGATATGGTATCTTTAGCACCGCAATTTGTGCTGCAATACAGGGGAGAATGGTTATTACAGCCTGCCTTACTAATGACTTTGTTGTATCGCTTTGATTCTGCTGGAGTAGATGCAGCTAGCTCTAGTAGAGTCATGGCAAATGGACAGTGTTTTTTATGTCGTCGTTCAGTTTTAGCAAAACTAGATGGCTATACAACTGCTGCTGGCTCTTTTTGTGATGATGTGACCTTAGCCAGAAATATTGCTGCTGCGGGTTATAAAGTAGGCTTTTTTGATGGCTCAAAAGTGATTAAGGTCAAGATGTACGAAGGTGCAAAAGAAACCTGGAATGAATGGGGGCGATCGCTCGACCTCAAAGACGCGGCCTCAAATGCTCAGATATGGGGTGATGTGTTGTTTCTCTTCTTTGTACAGGCTTTACCTTTACCAATGCTATTTCTGAGCTTATATCTTCTAAGCTCAGGCATTAATTATCCCGTTGTTATTGCCTTACTTAGCATGAACGCTTTCTTAGTTTTAATGCGCTGGGGAATGTCGATGGCGATCGCACCTTCCTATTCTGGTTCGTCTTTCTTCTTTTGGCTATCTCCTTTTGCCGATCCCTTTGCTGTAGTGCGGATATTTTTATCTTCCTTAAAAAAGCCGACAAAATGGCGTGGTCGAACCTATTAACTGACGTTACGCATTTAGTCTAACTGCTGTGGTTGGTGACAGGATTTAGCTTATCCCGAACTCAGGTTAACTTTATGGCTTTTGGACTGTAGACTGATTACTCATTATTGTAAGGTGGTTTTTACGACCATTTATAGAGTTCACAAATGGCTCGAAAACGATAAAATAGTCTGGTTACTATCAAACATTTAGTCAATATAAGGACGATACCTGATGCTTGCCTCACTAATTGCTGACTTTCGCATCATATTTGAACGCGACCCCGCAGCCCGCAATTGGCTTGAGGTTTTAGTATGTTATCCAGGTTTACAAGCTCTTTTTTTCCATCGCTTTGCTCATTGGTTATGTAAAATTGGCATTCCTTTCTTGCCTCGGTTTATTTCTCATCTTGCTCGCTTTTTAACGGGGATAGAGATTCATCCAGGGGCGCAAATTGGTAAAGGAGTTTTTATTGACCACGGCATGGGAGTTGTGATTGGGGAAACGGCGATTGTTGGTGATTACTCTTTGATTTATCAAGGGGTCACTCTAGGAGGAACAGGTAAAGAATTAGGCAAACGTCACCCTACTTTGGGAGAAAATGTCGTGGTGGGTGGTGGCGCAAAAGTATTAGGTAACATTCAAGTTGGCAATAACGTCCGTATCGGCGCGGGTTCGGTAGTTCTACAAGATGTTCCCTCTAACTGCACCGTAGTTGGTATTCCAGGACGAATAGTCTATCGCTCTGGGGTCAAGGTAGATCCTCTAGAACATGGAAATTTACCAGATTCTGAAGCAGCAGTTATACGTACTCTAGTCGATCGCATTGAATCTTTAGAACAACAAGTAAAGCAGCTAAGAAAGTCGGAATCTGAAAGTAAATCTTTGGTTGCAGCGGTATTGTCTGAAGCTAACGAACTTGAAAACTGTTCTCAAATCAGTAATAGTTGTTTATTGCGAGATAAGGAAATTCGAGAATTTTTAGGGGAAGGTAACTTTGATAACTAGTGTAAATATAAATCAGGACAAACAATTGTTTGCCCCAGACAAACTTTACTTTAACTATTCAAAAATTCGCGTATATAGCTATTAACTAACCCTGGTTGTTCTTGTTGCACCCAATGACTACAGTTAGGAATATATTTAATCTGCCAATCTCTGACATAGGCTTCTGTGCCATAGGTTAATTCTTTCCCTAATGCAGTATCATTCTCGCCCCAAATGGTTAAAGTAGGAACGTCTAAAACTCGCCATTGAGGGCGGTCTTTTTTAAACAAAGATTGAAAAATACAGCGATAATAGTTAATCATGGCGGTGAGTGCGCCAGGTTTAGCAGCAGCGTCTTTATAGGCCTGAAGATCTGCTAGACTAAAGGCTGTTTTATCGATCGCCATCTTAGTAAATGTATCAGCGATCGCCTGATAGTCATTTAACTGTAAAATAAATTCTGGTAGCCAAGGTATTTGAAACCAGAAAACATACCAGCTTTTGAGTAGCTGTTGAGGAGTTTGCAAACCAGAGGCGAATTTAGCTGGGTGAGGAATATTAAGAACAATTAGCTTTTCGATCATCTCAGGATAAGCATAGGCAAAATTCCAGGCGATCGCTCCACCCCAATCATGGGCAACTAAAATACAATCTTCATAGCCCAAACCGCTGATAATGCCTTTAACGTCTTCTATCAACTCAGACATTTCATAAGCCTCTAATTTCTCTGGTTTGTCGCTATCGTTGTAACCCCGCAGGTCAACGGCAACGGTATGATAGTCCTGGGCAAATTCTGTAATTTGATGTCGCCACGAATACCAAAATTCAGGAAATCCATGGAGCATCAGCATCAGCTTTCCTTCTCCTTTGTTGACATAGTGTAGTTGGATGCCGTTAGTTTTAATGAAACGATGTTCCCCGTAGCTTGTAATAGACATGGTTTAATTAATTGCTTGCTATTTATTTATTAATAACTATCTTTATCGTCTTGTAGGGGTGGACTTGACAAAAAGCCTATTCTTTTAGCAGTAAATAAAACAGACTACCGCTTCCATTTAACAATCCTGCTCTTTTGCCGGCAACTTCACCACTACCCAAGAAAATATCGACTCTGCCCGCACCTTTAATCGCACTACCCGTATCTTGATCCAGTACATAGCGACTGACTACCCTAGTATCAATCTTGCCCGTATCTAGATCGGGAATGGGCGCAACAATCAAAGCCAATGCTCCTGGAGGCATAATCGATTTGTCTGTAGCAATAGAGCGATCGCCTGTAACGGGAACACCTAAACTACCAGTAGGCGGTTTGCCATCGGTTTCTTTAAAGAAGACAAAGCGATTATTACGAGGTAGATATTCATCTAGCTGACTGGGGTTAGCAGTAAAATAATCTAGTAGCTTGGGCAGGCTTAATTCGTCCTTATCAAACACTCCATCTTTAACTAATTCTCCACCTACACTCACGTAGGGATAATTGGTTGTGCCGTCGTAACCAACGCTCATAGTTGTACCATCGGTCATTTTGAGCCTAGCAGATCCCTGTACCTGAACTAAAAAAGCCTCTAGGCGATCGCTCAACCACACTAGCTCTTGACCCTTTAAAACGCTTTTGCTGCTGCCTAAACCGTCTTTTCCCTCTAGCTGGGCGCGGGTAGGATGAGGGGTTGACCAACTCTTAAAACTAGCAGGCTGACGGTATAGAGGGTAGCGATACTCAGCAGTACGAATTCGGCTGGCAGTATAGGTAGGTTCAAAGTAGCCTGTAAAGTCAACCTTACCAAGGCGATCGTTGCCTACAGATTGATAAAAAGTAAATTCCTGCTTGACTGCCTTTTCTAAAGCTGCGGGAGATTCGGTAGTTAATAAAAGTTCTTTAAATCGAGAAAGCGATCGCTTTGTATGCTCTAAACTAAATGTAGTATTAGCATACTGACGATAGCTTTGAACAGCTTTAGGAGTACTTAAATAATAAAGACTGTGATCTACTGCCTCTACTAAAGCCTGACGTTGAGATTGATTTGAACCAATATTTTCCTTTGTTTTGGGTTTAGCAAGACAGTTAAGATTGGTCTGCCAGCAATGAATAATTTTTTTTTCTGAATCAACAGTATTGCCTAATTTACTATCTAAGCCAACAAATTTGAGCTTATCCAACGGCACAGGCTGCAGGGGATTGGCATTGGCAATTTGTCCCCAAGAGGCGATTAGGCTGATACTTAATCCCACACATAAAGTAGAAATTGATGTTCTCATTCTTGCTTTCAATATATAGCTATTAACGAAGCGGTAAAATATCTCTGCCAAACTTCAAGTCAAGTATAGTGATTTATTTCGATTATCTACTTAGTTACCGCTAATGGTTAAGATATAAATATCATTTTGATGGAGATACCAACATGGATTTAATTCGCATCCTCATCGCTATTATCTTGCCACCGCTAGGAGTCTTTTTACAGGTTGGTTTAGGTAAAGACTTTTGGATTAATGTTCTTTTAACTTTGCTAGGTTATTTTCCTGGAATAATTCATGCAGTCTGGATTATTGCCAAGAAATAATTGCTATCAAAGCTATTGAAGGCGATCGCCGAGATACTCAACTCTAAACTAAAAGTAGAAATTAATTTTTTCATTAAGCCGTAGATAATTGCTTTTTCTGGATCTTTAGCGAAACGGATTAAAAAATTGCCAGATGCTACAAGAGTTTAATTAATTATCACTTATAGCAATCGAGCTTTAGATTAGGACATCTTTATGATCTCTCTGTGCCTTTTTCAAGACCCCGCTTTGTGCGAGATAGTTGTTTAACGTTTTAACTTTTGCTTCGACTGCTATAAACAAAATTTCTAAGTATACAAATTGCCTACATATTCTCCGTAACCATTGTAGGGAAGAGTCTCCTTAATTTCCCAAGATAGACCAGGACCAGTGCTAATAAATTTCTCTGTCGCCTGTGACCAGCGAGGGTGAGGCACGCTAGGATTTACATTGGCTTCAAACTTATACTCATTGGGATCGAGGGTATTCCAGTAAGTAGCTGGCTGATCCTCCACAAATTCAATTTTGACTATGGATTTTGCACCTTTAAAACCATATTTCCAAGGAGTAACCATCCGTAATGGTGCGCCATGCTGCTTGGGCAAATCATGACCATAAATACCCACGGCAAAAAAAGCAAGGTCATTTGCCATTTCTTCGACTTTTAAACCTTCTGTATATGGCCAAGGTAAAGAGCCAAGATGAAATCCTGGTCCTTTAGTTATCTCAGGATCATAAAAAGATGTAAAACGCACGTACTTGGCTTTTGAAGTCGGTTCAACATCTTGCAATAAAGCTTTCATCGGAAATCCTATCCAAGGCAAAACCATAGACCAAGCCTCTACACAGCGAAATCTGTATACCCTCTCTTCTAGGGGAAACTTTTGTTTTAGCTCATCAATGTCATAGGTGCGAGGATTTTTAACAAGTCCTGCAACCTCAACTTTCCAGTTTTCTGTAGGCAGCTTTTGAGCGTCTAGCCAAATCTTCTTTGTACCACCAAACTCGTAGAAATTATTATATTGTCCCGCAACTTTTTGTTCAGCTATTGGTCGATCGACTTTGGCAAAATCGGGATTCTTAGTAAATGATTTTATTTCTGGTTGATTGAGGCTTTTTTCGAGGGCAACTTCAGATGCAGACTTGCCTATACCTAAACTAGATTGGCATCCTGCTAAAGGCAAAAGGCTAGCACCAATACCTGCACCAATAAGAGTTTTAATAAAGCCACGCCGATTGTAATAAAGTCTGGGAGGCGTAATTTGGTTTTCTGATATTTCCCACGATTGAGGGATACGAATCAAAGTCATTAGAGATAAATAATAAGTTGCTAAAAATTAAAATTGGCAAACATTCTAATTGTAGACAAATCTTATGTATCTCAGGAAAACTGAACTTAATTCATAAGCTCTAATTATTAGATCTGCTTTTTAAAATTCTCTGGATGCAGAATTTTCGATCGCTTTTACTTGACGATCCCAGTATCATTATCTTTAGGTATAAAGTCTTAAAACAGTGTGGTTATAATGAGCCGTTGGTTAATAAGTTTATTTTTAATATTTTCTTTTTGGATTGGGAGTGGTTTTACTAAGGTTGCTGTGGCTGTAGGCAATCAGAGTGCTAATTTTACTGCTCAACAAATAAATCAGGGAGAGAAAATTGCCAAAAAAGCAATTCGTGCTGCGGAGAAAGGGGATTTTGCTCTATCAGAAATTTACTGGACAGAATTAATTGACAAATTTCCTGATAACCCTGCTGTGTGGAGTAATCGGGGTAATGTCCGCATCGGTCAGTACAAGCTTACTGAAGCGATCGCTGACTTTGATCGTTCTATTAAAATTGCCCCTGAATATCCTGATGCTTATCTCAATCGGGGTATTGCCTACGAAGGAAAAAGACTTTGGGATCGAGCGATCGCTGATTACAATCATGTCCTAAAAATTAGTCCTCAAGATCCAGTAGCGTTAAATAATAGGGGAAATGCCGAAGCAGGTCAACAAAAGTGGAAAAATGCCTTGGAAGATTATCAAGAAGCTGCCGATCTTGCGCCTACTTTTCCCATGGCGCGGGGTAATGCTTCTCTTGTTATGTATCAAATAGGCGATCGCCCTGAAGCTATTCGCAATATGCGTAACTTAGTTCGCAAGTATCCGATGTATTCTGATATGCGTGCAGCCCTAGCTGCTGCTTTGTGGGTAGAAGGGCAGCAGGGAGAAGCCGAAAGTAATTGGGTTGCAGCAGTGGGTCTGGATAACCGCTATCAAGATCTAGAATGGATTAAAAACATTCGTCGCTGGCCTCCCACAATGGTTCAAGCGTTAGAGAGATTTTTAAATCTCAGTTAGTGGTATTGGGCATAAATAAACCCACAAATTGCTAAGAGCGTCAGAATTGATAGAACTCTAATTTTAGAGCGATCGCTCATGTTTGATGAAATTGATTGTTTTCAAGTGTTCTTTAATTAATTAAAAATCACAGAAATAAGCATCATGAGACAAATAAGCTTTGCAGATATTTTAGAAGCAGTCGAACAACTTCCCTTTGAAGATCGAGAAGAGTTAATTCGTATTTTACAAAATCGTCTTAGAGAGCAAAAAAGAACAGATTTGATTCGTGACGTTCGCGAATCAGAACAAGAATTTGTTAAGAGTGAATGTCAACCAGTTACCCCCGAACAACTTATGAACGAAATTCTTTTGTAGCGAAAAGCTACTAGCCAACTTTAGATCCAATCATCATCGTCATTATCAAGATCGCTTTGTTGAGATGAACTTTGGCTATAGGTAGAAGATATGGGGGCTTCTGTCGATGTATTTTCAAGGTTATCAATGTTTTCTGCTTCTAAATCTTCATCATCAAAATCATCTGTTTGCTGTTGATATACATCATTGTCTACTGACTTAGAAGTGGGTTCTGGCAGTAGTTCTGCTGGCTTATTGCCGTCTATTTCCACAACAGTCAAATCGTCAATATAAGCCAAGAAAATATTTCCTTGAACATCACAAACCGTTGCTGAACAGGATACCTCAGATTTGGATTTTTCTTGGGCGAACAGTTCACTGATAAAACGAGACGGATTAACTTTATCAACTTCCCCATTTATTCCCAATAAAATGTACTCAGTTCCTGTTCTTCTATGCTTAACAATTGTGATCATTTTAAAGTAATAAGGATTTTAAGCTTTGCTAGATAATAATACTATCAATATTGTTCTGCTTAACTATTTAACATGACTTCAGAATTTAAAATCCGTCAGGCTGTTGCTGACGATGTATCAGATATTTTTAGCTTGATTCAAGCATTAGCAGAATATGAGCAACTCCTTCATCAGGTTACGGGGACAGCCAAAGATTTACAGTCGGACTTATTTGGTAGTCGAGTTAATGCTGAGGCTATTGTAGCTGAGTGTGAACATAAAATAGTCGGCTTTGCTTTGTTTTTCGCTAATTATTCGACGTTTTTAACCAAACCAGGCATTTACCTTGAAGACTTATTTGTGTTACCAGATTATCGTCGTCGAGGAATGGCAAAGGCAATGTTATCTTATTTAGGTAAGCTGGCGGTAGAAAGAGATGCAGGGCGACTGGAGTGGAATGTTTTAGACTGGAATCAAAGTGCGATCGCTTTTTATGAAAGTATGGGAGCAAAAATATTACCCGACTGGCGTACTTGTCGCGTTAGCGATAGTGCCTTGCACAAACTAGCAAAAATCACCAATTAACTATTTATAAATTTGGATGATCGGGGTCACGAGAAATTTTACGTTCATATTCTTTGAGGTTAGTCAACATATCTTTAGCCGATTGATATGATTCATCCAGAATTTTTTCCTGTTCTAAATCGTCTTGAAAAATTTCTTCGTTAAACAACTGCATATAGCTTAGAAGTGAATCAAAATTATGACGAATTTCAGCAGAAAGATTACTCTTAGTTTGACTAGCTAATTTTTGAGCAATTTTCTGAGCCAATTTTAGTTGACGAGACTGATTATTGGTTTTGAACTGCATTGAATACCAACGATTATAAAAATCTCCCTGACGAAGTAATTCTGCATGGGTACCAACTTCAATTACTCGACCTTTATTTAAAACAATTATTCGATCGGCTTGTTGAATAGTAGTTAACCTTTGAGCAATAATTAAAGTTGTGCGATCGCAACACAACTCTTTAATTGTATCTTGAACTAAGAAATCTTCAAAAATATCTATCCCCAGACTAGATTCATCAAGAATTAGAATTTTTGCATCATGTAATATAGCTCTAGCTATAGCCAATCTTTGTTTTTGTCCTTCAGTAAGTAAGACACTGGTTACTCCAATTTTTGTATTTAAGCCATCTGGTAATTGGCTAACAAATTCATAAAGATTGGCTTTTTTAATAGCATTAATAATGTCTGATTCGCTAATATCTTTCAAACCGTAGGTAATATTATATGCTAGGGAATCATTAAACAAAAATGTATTACTATTAATTATGGCAATCGCTTTTCTCAAGCTTGTAATATCATATTCGACAATATTTTTACCATCAATTAAAATTTGACCATCTATTGGCTCATGAAATCTTGGTAATAGTTCGGTAATTATTAATTTGCCTATTTCCGAAGAACCAACTAAAGCGATCGTTTGCCCTTTAGGAATCCACAAATCAACTTTGTCGAGAATTATTTGCGCATGATTAGGATAGGCAAAAGTCACCTTTTGAAACTCCATACCAGAACTTAATTCTACAAACTTAATCGTTCCTGATTTAAGCATAGGCTTATCAGTTTCTTTTAAGAAATTGGCAACTGTTTTTGCACTGGCAATATTATTATAAAATTGAGTACGAGCATTGTTTAGTTGACCAAAAAAAGGTAGCAATCTGCATAAAACTACTAAATAAGTTAAAAAAGTCAATGCTAGGTTGTGGATTGACTGACCATATAAGTAGGGAACTACAATTAGTAAAGCTGCAATCATCATCATACCTAAAATTTCATTTATAGGGCTGATTATTGCTGAGGCTGCCAGGGTATTTAATTGCGCCTGATCTTTGTCCTTAATTAGTTGAGTTATCGATTGATATTCTCTAGTTTCATTGCCAACAGTTTTAATTGAGCGAATCCCTGTTAAAAATTCTACCGATTTGCGATTATAAGTTTTAGACTTTTGAGATAATATTGTTGCCAATCTTTGAGCAGTGGTAACAATAAATTGATTGATTAAAGCAATTAACCCTAAAACAAATATACAGATAAAAGTTAACTGCCAAGATATAAATAGAAGAAAAATAGTCAGAATAATAATAATACTTGAAATAGCTAATATATTTTGACAGATTTTAATAGCGATCGCCGCTTTCTCTATCTCTCGATTTAACTTAAGTAATATATCTTCTGTTTTATTATTTTGATAATAATTTAAATTAACTCTAGCTAGCAAACTATAGCCTTGGCTTTTCATTTGATAGACTAAATGCCTGATATGTTTAATATTTACTAGAGAATTTAAATATGTGGCGCAATTTTTAAAAACAATTACTACAAACATCAAGGCAATAATAATTTCTAGTCTATATTCTCCTGTTAACTTATTAAATGAAGCAAAAAAATAGTCAAGTATATTTGATTGCTCAATTTTAATATTTTGCTGTTCTCCGTCTAAAATGATAATTAATACAGGAATCAAGCAAAAAGTTACTATTATATTCAATAAAGCACTAATTATACTTAGAAAAAATGATGAAAAAAAATAGATAGGCTTTTTTTTAGTCAGGTCAAACAAAAATTTATTAGTTGAGTTATTAAACATAACTTATTTGAATTTTGCACATTATTCATTATTAATAACAAAACCTTATAACTCAGAATTATTATCTGTACTAAGATAACCGAGTATTTATCTAATATGATGAAATATAGTTACTCAAAACGTCGAGAGTCTAATCCTCATAAAACATTCTCAACATGGAAATCAAGCGTATTCCTGCTTTAGCAGATAACTATATCTTTGTCTTGTACGATCCTTGGCAAAAAACTGCTGCGGTAGTAGATCCCGCAGTAGCCGATCCTGTATTGGACTATTTAGCAACCATTGATGCTCAACTAATCACTATTTTCAATACCCATCATCATTGGGATCATGTGGGTGGCAACAATAAATTGATTAAGCATTTTCCCGATCTTTGTGTTTATGGTGGTGCTGAGGATAAAGGTAGAATTCCCCACCAGCAGGTATTTCTAAAAGAGGGAGATACTGTAGAGTTTGCTAATAGAATAGGTCAGGTATTTTTCGTGCCTGGTCATACCTCTGGTCATATTGCCTATTACTTTCCGCCTGCAACCCCAGACCAAACAGGAGAATTGTTCTGTGGTGATACAATTTTTGCAGGTGGATGTGGCAGATTGTTTGAAGGAACTCCTGCTCAAATGGTTGATTCGATTGGTAAATTGCGCCAGCTTCCTGATAATACTCGCGTGTGGTGCGCTCATGAATATACTCTTAACAATTTAAAATTTGCTCTAAGCGTAGATCGAGATAATTTAAATTTACACAGCAGATATCAAGAGGTACAACAGGCTCGTAGCCAAGGAATCGCTACTGTTCCATCCTTATTAGGTGTGGAAAAGCAAACCAATCCTTTTTTACGTTGGGATAGTGCAGCCTTACAAACTACTGCCAAAATGAAAGAACCAGCAAGAGTATTTGGTCGTATTCGGGGCATGAAAGATCAATTTTGACCAAAGCTCAGGATTCCCGTTGTTTTACGGCAGAGATCCTGACCTTAAGCATTAATTAGATTTCTAGTGTTTAAACATCTATCTTGTAATTTAGATTTAGTTCATCTCCTGATATTCCCCGAATTCCCCAGTTGGCTTTTGGAGTTTCAAAAATAGTAATTTCTAAATCCTGAGGATTAATTTCAACAGTTTGAGATATTTTTTGATAGAGAAGACGAATTAAGTTTTTTTTGCTTTCTACCGAACGCCCATCGAACATACTAATTTCTATAATTGTATAGTCATTGGTGCGATCGCTGGGAAAGATAAAGTTTTCTGGTTCTAGAATGATAAATCGCTGAAATCTTTTTGTTTCTGGTGTGCCGATGGCTTCAGTTAACCCAGCCTGAATTGCATCAGATAAAGCAAAACGCTTAGGCTTTATATTTTCTCGTAATCCATATATTTTGACCAACGGTCACAGCAGGCTCCGTCCGTTTAGGGCGGAGTAATCTGTGACTTGAGGCACTTACTTACTTTCTCCGCTTTAATTCCACACCATACCTTAACGGCAGAATTGCAGCAGTTTCTAAAAGGTTTCTGAATGCTAGTTTAGAGTTTAAACAAAACAAATTTAGATTACTTTAATCGTTGATGCAGTGAATTATTTGTTTATCATCAGGTATAGTTTCATATTGAGGAAAGCTATCAGTAATCTTCCACCATTTAGCTTTTGAGCCTGTAAAAATATGAAACTCTTGATATTGGTCAAATTCTCCTTCACAGCCAGCAATGGGTAAGCCCAGTAAATTGTCTCGCAAGGGATAAATCGTTGCCAAGCTTGAACCACAGTTTTTGCAGAAGGTTTTTATTATGTTGGAGGTAGCCTGGTATTGAGCCAAATATTCTTGTCCTTGAATTATTTTATAGCCATTTTCCTTGACTACCATACGGCTTCTAAATGCTGCACCATGCCATTTACGGCATTTAGAGCAATGACAATGAACTAAGTTTCCTGTTGCGCCATTATACTCATAGTAAATTTTGCCACACAAACATTCTCCTTTTAGATTCGCCATTTCTTCTCTGGTAGCCTACAAAATGTTGATTTGAACTATAACAATTATTATTAGCTGCTGACTATTAAATCTAACTCCCATCTGCTGACCTGACTGATATAATAAAAAGTTCAGCAGGTGCAACAATTAAATCGCCACAGCAAAACATAACTGAATATAGGAGAATTTAAGTAAGAAATGGCAAAGCGCGTATCCGTAATTTTAAATCAAAGCGTTAGCAAATTAGGCAGTAATGGCGACTTAGTAGATGTCGCTCCTGGTTTCGCTCGAAATTATCTCATTCCTCAAGGTTTGGCTAGCTTGGCTACCAAAGGAATTGTTAAGCAAGTTGAATTTAGAAGAGAAAAAGAAAGACAACAGAAACTAGCAGAAAAACAAGCAGCAGAAAACAAAAAAGTTGCTTTTAAAACTATTGGTAAGTTGACTATTCGTAAACAAGTTGGAGAACAAAACGCTATCTTTGGTAGTGTTACTAGTCAAGAGATAGCTGACATTATTAAAGAACAAGCTGGCATTGAGGTAGACCGCCGTGGTATTGAAGTTCCAGACGTAAGTTCTACAGGCGACTATCAAGCAGAAGTTAAACTACATCCTGAAGTTAGTGCCACAGTAGATTTCCAAGTCATACCTTTATAGTTTTAGCTACTAACTTTTAAGAAACGTCAGGAGTAAGTGTTGATTTAGGGGCGAGTTCAAGACTGAGAAACTCAGCTTTTTTGCTAAGTTTCTTGAGGAGCAGCTCCTGATGTTTGTGAATGCGTAAGGTTTGCCATGTCTGTTAATAACAGTTACTCAAAAGCTGATAGCTAATAGTTCGACAGTTCCTACAACGGAGGAACTGTCGAACTATTAGGGCTGCCAACAGTAATATTTCGTAGCCATTACCTAAAATCAGCAACGCTTAAACTACTTAGCAGCTTGGCGTTCTTTCGCCTCAGCAATAACTTCCTCGGCAACATTCTTAGGACAAGGTGAGTAATGATTGAATTCCATGGAGAATTGTCCACGTCCAGAAGTCATGGTACGCAAGTCACCAATGTAGCCAAACATTTCACTCAAAGGTACGTCTGCTTTGATGCGAACACCCATAGGAGTAGAATTTTGTGACTTAATCATGCCTCGACGACGGTTAAGATCGCCAATCACATCTCCCATGTGGTCATCAGGAGTAAATACGTCCACGTTCATAATAGGCTCAAGAATTTGGGGGCCCGCTTTGGGTAAAGTTTGACGATAACCAGATTTTGCTGCAATTTCAAAAGCGATCGCGCTAGAGTCTACAGGATGGAAAGAACCATCATTGAGAGTAATTTTTAAATCTACACAAGGGAATCCAGCCAAGACACCTTTTTCGATACTGCTAGCAAAGCCTTTTTCGACTGCTGGCCAAAATTCTCTGGGGACGTTACCACCAGTAACTTTAGATTCAAACTCAAAGCCCGAACCAGTTTCGCCAGGCTCGATAGTATAGTCAATTTTACCAAACTGACCAGAACCACCAGACTGTTTCTTGTGAGTATAGCTATCTTGAACGATTTTAGTGATAGATTCGCGATAAGCAACTTGAGGCTTACCAACTTCGACTTCAACACCGTGAGTGCGTTTGAGGATATCTACCTTAATGTCTAGGTGAAGTTCACCCATACCTTTGATGATCACCTCACCACTTTCTTGGTCAGTTTCCACATAGAAAGATGGATCTTCTTGAACCATTTTACCCAATGCCATTCCTAACTTTTCAGAAGCACCTTTGTTTTTGGGAGTTACAGAGATAGAGATTACTGGGTCGGGGAAAACCATTGGTTCTAAAGTTGCAGGATCTTTAGGATCGCACAGAGTATGTCCAGTCTGGATACTTTTCAAGCCGACAATGGCAATAATATCTCCTGCTTGAGCAGTATCAATTTCTTCGCGAGAGTTTGCGTGCATCTCTACCATCCGACCTACACGCTCAGTTTTACCTGTAGCCGTATTTAAAACAGATTCACCTTTATTTAATGTCCCAGAATAAATCCGAGTAAAGGTTAACGCACCATAACGGTCGTCCATAATTTTGAATGCCAAAGCCCGCAAAGGCTCTTGGGGATCGACAATCGCATATTCACCTGTTTCGTTACCTTCTAGGTCAACCTCTGGTTGAGGTTTAACTTCCATGGGGTTTGGTAGATAGTCCACCACAGCATCCAAGACTAACTGTACTCCTTTGTTTTTAAAAGAAGAACCACAGTAAGTAGGGAAGAAAGCTAATTCGCGAGTTCCTTTACGAATACAGGCTTTGAGTTCGTCAACCGAAACTTCTTCCCCTTCTAAATACTTCTCCATTAATTCATCATCTTGCTCAATGGCAATTTCGACTAGCTGTTCGCGATAGGTTTCCACATCGTCAACCATATCCGCAGGAACATCTTGGATTTCATATTTATCTGGATCTCCAGATTCATCCCATACCCAAGCTTTGCGAGTTAGTAGATCGACTACTCCTTTAAAATTACCTTCAATACCAATAGGTAAAACCATTACTAAAGGAGTCGCAGCTAAGATTTCTTTTACCTGCTTAACTACGCTATAAAAGTCACCACCAGTACGATCTAGTTTATTGACGTAAATAATTCTGGCTACTTTTGAATCGTTAGCATAACGCCAGTTAGTTTCAGACTGAGGTTCGACCCCACCCGAAGCACAGAACACACCAATCCCGCCATCTAAAACTTTGAGAGAACGATAAACCTCGATAGTGAAGTCAACGTGACCAGGAGTGTCAATTATGTTTAGCTGGTGATCTTTCCAAAAACAACTTGTAGCAGCAGACTGAATCGTAATGCCACGTTCTTTTTCCTGATCCATGAAGTCAGTTGTTGCTTCTCCTTCATGCACCTCGCCGATTTTGTGGGTTTTACCAGTAAGCTTGAGGATTCTTTCAGTGGTTGTTGTTTTGCCAGCATCTACGTGAGCGAAGATGCCTATGTTCCGATATCGAGTAAGGTCTTTCATTTTTGTCTATATACTTGTTTATTACGAACCTCACATTTGCGTAGTTTACCCAAAGGGTAATCATCGTTTATATGCTCTTGAATGAGGTAATTGTTTGTTGTAGATCTAACTACTTAAGGTTTGGATTTCAACCGTCTAAAATAAGTTTACGCAGCCAAGCTAATTGCTGATGGCAACGATGCTTATTATAATGCCAATTGTTAATTAATGATAAGATATATCTCTACTGCGGTAGTGTCAGAAATTACTATAGTTCGTAGGTAATGACCGAACTTTACAGCAAGCATCCTAAGCATTTGTTTGTTTTAATAATTGGCATAAAGATAAAGTTTACTTAGTCGATCGGCCATTATTGAGATTTGCGCGATCGCGCAAATCACCGTAGTCAAATAAACTTTGTGGTGGTTGCCAAAATGACACCTATACCTAATCTGCTGTCTTTGAAGTGACTATGAGGTTTTGCAGGTTATTCAATGCTTAATGGCTGGATTTAGATATTCATTGTCCCTTGCTTCTGAGGAGAGAGGCTGTTTTTCAATACTTGATTATTATAACTTGTAGCTTTAGGATTTTGTCATAGGGCGATCGCTATTCTTAGAATTAATAAAGCAACTGCCCAAGTTAAGCAATGGTTGGAATTTTGAGTAATTTCAAGCTACTTCATACTTAAAATTTGTAGTTTTTCTTGCCTATCCAAAGACTAACGGGGACAGAATTTCCCCAGCGATCGACCTTTATCTCGACTACAAATGGTCTTTTACCTTGAGAGTCACGCTCCAATTCTCTAATTTCTTGATTAATTTTCTTTCTTTGGCTTTCTGGCATATAGTAAGTTTCCAAACCATAGCTTACTTGACCGTATTGCTTAACTTTTCCTTTGAGAGCAACTTGATTTGCACTTAGATCTTGCGGTAAATTTTTAGCTACTCTAATTATTTTTGAGGGAGAAGGTGATAGTTTGACTTCTGCAATATTTGGTTCGAGAATTAAATAAAAAATTTCGCCTTCAGCTAAATCGTCCCCTCCAAAAAACTGTTTTAAATCCGAAGTACGAGATATGTCATAACTGAGAGTTTGAGAATATCCCCGCAGTAAATCATAGGGATCTACAGGCATGGTTTGTACCACAGCTTGTTTGCCAAAATTATAAGTATAGGCACTTTTGGCAGGGACAAGCAAAATTATCCCCAACTGCAAACCGAAAGGTAAGAGAAATCGCCACCAAGGGAAATTAGATATTCTAGAAGTGTTCATAATAATTAAGTTGAAGAATTTAGATTACTTAAATAACGCTCAAACCATAGCCCAGCTAAAATTGCAGCAATACCGCAGATAAAGAGAGCGATCGCCTTTAAAATTAGATCGGTGTTATATTCAAACATCCGTGAGAAAATTTGCAGAATCAGTAAAATTATTCCTAGCCAAAAGTTAAATCTTTGTCCTTCCTTCACTGACTGACTAATCAAGATTATCGCTACGGAAAATAGCAGCAGGTTAAAGATTATTGTTCCCGCTATACCCAATGGACTTACGGCGAGATTAAACCAAATCAAGCCAAATAAAAATATTAAAGTTACACCAACATAAGTGGAGTTGCGATCGAGTCTCCAAGGTAAATTGCTAGTCCTTCTAACTCCTAATTGCCACCAAGCCCAAATGCCAAAAATAGTAAAGATAGCTGGTGCAATTAACGATGACCAAGGAACAAAATCGATGAATTTACCAGATCGATCGGAATCGAAATTGTCATCCCAGAAGTTAAATGAACACAGATAAAATAGAGTGCCTAAATAAAAAACCGCCAGCTTACGATTGATCGAATCAAAATTAAGATCTAAATTAGAAAATAGTAAATTATCGCGATAACTCCAGAGTAAACCTGGAGGAAGAACAAATAAGAAGGCAGGAAGAAAGCTTTTATTAGATAGATCGGCGATATCTAAGTAGTGTGCTAAATTTATTCCCAAAGCTGAAACCACTAAAACTAAACTTAGACCAAAAATCCAACGAGAGCGACAATAATAAGCTAAAGGAATGAAAAGGAAGGCGATAATTAGGGACATTTGCTCCATGACTAATCCCAAATCTGCCCTATTCCAAATCGTATCTTGGAAGATTCCTAAGCAGTAGGCGATCGCCATCAAGATAACCGCCGTTAACCCCAATGAGGTCAATCTCAAACCAAAAGCCATCGTCCAGACTCCCAAACCCCAAATTAGATACAAGGTATAGGCTGCGCCAGTCTGATGAAACATCTGAGACATTAAGCCTAGATTTGCCCCCAAGCTTAAAGCAGCAAGCAGTAACAATCCTTGTCCTAGACGCGATTTGCGCTTATCAGGCGATCTCCATAGATAAAATCCTGCCCAGTTAGTACCGATAAATAAACTCAGCAGCAATAAGACCTTAATTGGTCTAGACCATGCTTGCCAGTTAGCAGCCACAAAAGTAATGATTCCTAAACCCAGAAGAATAAAGCCTAGTCCCAAGACAATAACAATAAAGCGATCGCGCGAAGCCGAATCTAACTCTTGCAAACGATAACGAGTCGCTAATTGTTCATATACATCTGGACTAATTAAACCTTCCTCTTGCCATTGCCTTGCTTCTTGGCGTAGCTGATACCTAAACTTTTCTGAAGCCATAAGATCCAGTAAGAAAAATACCAGAATAACTCACTAATAGCAAACCTGAACTCAATGTTGTATCGCGCCGAAATTGGGATGAGAATATTTATTTCATCAATAATAAAGTAGGAGCGAATTAGGTTAGAATTTTCTTATTAAAGCGACTCAGGTTTTTAACTTTAATTAGGAAGTATAGCTAATGACTACTTTAAGGTTGATCAAGCAAAACATCGTTAAAATGACCGAAGAAGATGTGGCGACCATTGCTAGCCGTTTAGAGCAAGATGAATATGATACTCCTTTTGCGGCTTTAGAAGATTGGCATTTACTTCGGGCGATCGCCTTTCAGAGAGAAGAATTAGCTGAACCCTATGTTCATCTATTGGATATAGAAGCATACGACGAAGCCTAGAGCGAATCGCCCCTACTAGATCATGGCATCGTCGCAGAAGGCGAGATAAGGACAGAAAGCGCATTTTTCTAAAGTCGGAGTAGCGGTATAGTTCCCCTGATAAATTTGTTGTGCCAAATTGTTTGCCTGTGGGGCGATCGCCGCCAGATCATCTTTAGTAAAGCTATGGATACGATCGTGACGTAGATAGACTATATGTGCGTTAGGGTGTTTTAGGGCTTGGGCATAGACCCAAAGTTGAAAACGATGATCGGCTGGGTGCATAGCGCGATCGCTTTTGTAGTCTAGTACCCAGTTATCACCTACGAGATCGACTACACCGTTAAAGGTTAGCTTTCCTAGCTGCAAACTAATTTGCTGTTCCTTGGCAACTGCGGTATGACGAAAGTGCTGATATATAGGCAATTGAAAGAATCTTTGCGCTAGGGCGATCGCCTGCTCAAATACATCTTGTGACCAATCTCCCTCGGCAAAGGGTAATAAAGCTTGAGCCTGGGTAATATTATTCTCTAAGGCTTTGTGAACCAAAGTACCGATTTGCATTCCGTAAGCCAGTCCTTCTCCTAAACCTGGATGTCCATCAATGAGACGAAGCTTAAACCGTTGAGGACATCTTGCATAGTCAGTTAATGCCGTCACAGTCAGTTCTGATAATCCTGAACCAACAGAATTGAGCAATAAAGATGGCAAATGTTTGGCAATAGGCGGGGTTTGAGGCAAAGGAGGTAAAGCTTTACCATCGGTATAGGGAATGGTGAGAGTGGAAATAGACGCAGCCGTTAAGCCAGGCTGAAGGCGATTTAATTCTCCTTTATAGGGTTCGGCAGCACTAAGAATCAAATAATCTCTGGCTCTAGTTAGTGCCACGTATAATACTCTAACTGCTTCTTCTCTATCTTTTTGTTCTTGTAGATATGCTAGCCAGCTATACAGCACTGGTTTTTGCATCTCTCCTTGAGCATCCTTACTTTTAACCGCTACTCCCAATTGAGCATCAAAATAAACATTGGGCGAAAACTTAGGACGTTCTTTACTCAAGTCAGCAACTATAACCAAAGACCACTCTAAACCCTTGGAGGCAAAAATAGTCATCAAAGAAACAGCATTTGTTGCTGCAAGTACTGGACGAGATACTGCCACTTCTCGATCGTATAAACGTTTAAGGCGACGTACTACCCCAAATAAATCGTAAGTACCCTGTTCTAAATCTTTAACTAGCTGCTGAAAACCCTGCCAGTCTGCTAGTCTGCGTTGACCTCCAGCAAGGTTAGCAATTACTGCCGTGTATCCCGTTAGGCGATCGCATATCTGCAAAATACGAGACGGTGTTTCCGACTGACGACACTTTAATAACTGCTGCAATATTTTTACAGGATGTTCTAATTCAGAATGCTCAAATGCTGGTAATTCATCCCACCAAAAACTGTCGAGATCGGCTCTTGTAAACGAATTGCGGATTTGAAATAAAAGGCGATCGCTCGTAGGAAAAAAGGGACTTCGCAACACTGCCACCAAAGCAATATCATCCTTTGGCTAACCCAAAGGATGATATTGCGCTAGCGTCTTTGGCTTCTCTAGTAGCTAATAAATTTCCTCCTCCTGCTGGGGCAACGGCAATCCCCATAGAAGATAGAGCTTCACTATAAATTTCTAGAGGTTGCCAAGTACGAGTCAGAATAGCAATATCTTTTGGTTGAATAGGGCGAGTCTGTCTAGTTTGCTTATCAAAGACGGGAGTTTTATTGTCTAGCATCTGCTTGATTCTTTCTGCCAAACAATATGCCTCGACTCGCTGACGTTGAGACTTATTCAGCTTGGGTGGTTTTTCTTCTCCCTCCTGATAGAAGCGAAGCAGCGCGGTCTTGGGGGTTTCCCCCATGAGCGACTGCTTCAAGAATGGATCGCCAATAGTCAATACTTGCAGATAGTTATAGTTTTCTCCTTCACTTTGAATCGGAGTTTCCTGACGATAGGCATTTAAATCCTGATGATTTTCTGCCAGTAAAAGCGCAAAAATTTGATTAAAACTGTTAATCAAAGCTTGATGAGTGCGAAAGCTAGTGCTGAGAATAATTTCCTTACCATTGTTGGCTAAAATGCGATCGCGAAACTGTTGAAAAACGCCAATATCTGCCCGTCGAAAGCCATAAATTGACTGTTTGATATCTCCGACTATAGTTAACTTAGCTTCTGCTGTTAGGGTAGTAAGTAACTCTGCCTGAGTCGGGTTTGTATCCTGAAACTCATCTACTAGGAATACCTGCCAACGTTGGTGATAATAGTCCTGTACCTGAATATGCTCTAAAGCTCGTAACGCATATATTTCTAGATCGCTAAAGGTAAGTACTTTCTTTTGCAGCTTAAGGCGACTTAAATAACTTGTAACTTCTTGATAGGCTTCGCTCAAAGCAGGAAGCATTAGCTTCAATTGTTCATCAGCATTGCTTAAGGCTAAATTTAGTAAACCTTGATTAATGACTTTTTTAACACACTCTCGAAGAATTCTTAATGCTTCTTTAACTGTCTTTAGATCATCACCCTGCCAATTCTTTTGACTGCCGACTCTTAGATTAACTTTGTCAATAGTTTCAATGGCAGCATTAATATTTTCTTTTTCTTCGAGATTTTCCATCGCTTCGATAACAGACTGACGAATTACCTCTAGCTTGTCCCCTTCTTTTCCCCGATGCTGTTTTAGCGCAGTTTGAGTTTCTTGCCATGAGCGATCGCCAACAATTATTTTTACAGCTTTAGTTCGAGCATCTACAATTAGCTGTGACCAATCTTGGATACCCTGTCTCAAAGCCTTATCAGCCGTGTAAGGATCGTCTAAAAGTTTATTTAATACATCCTGCAACAAAGAGTAGGGAATTGCTTGAAAAATCTCTGGAGGTAATTGAGTTAAAGCATTTTGTAAAGCATCTTTTGACCAGACCTGTCCTTCTAAATCATTTAGTACCTGAAAATCTGCTGGGATATTAATTACCTGAAAGTGTTCTTGACAGACACGGGCTGAAAGAGCATGAATAGTACTTATTTGAGCAGCTTCTAATTCGGCTAATAAATCTAAACGTTGAGGTAATTGTTGACTGACTAGGGTTCGGATGCGCGATCGCAATTCTGTCGCAGCCTTCTCGGTAAAGGTGACTGCAACTATCTCCAAAGGTGATAAGTTTCTCGACCGCAGATAATAAAGATATCGCTCTGCCAACATATGTACCTTTCCCGTACCCGCCCCCGCAGTAATTACCACGCTACAGGGTGCATAAGCTGCTGCTTGTTGTTCTGGGGTTAAGTTAGACATAAAGGTAGAAAGGTAGGGGTACGGATTGAAAGTAAAGACTTTTGTCTTAGGCAAAGGTACTTGAGAAGTAAGCGAAAGTTAGAGAGTTTCTATTTCTTTAGTTTAGATAATTCGAGACTTTTGTTGGATGTTGCTATCTTAGATTTCCTTTAATATCTAACATATAGTTTTTAACACTACAGACATAGAAGTTATGACAAGCTTAACTCTGAAGTTTAGATTATAAAAGAAAGTACTGGTTTATGAGCAATAGCGGATTTAAAGAAAATCATCAATTCTCTTTGCTTTCTAATGCTTTTATATCTTTACCTGTAGCTATTTATGCTAAATAGTTTGGTTGAATATCTGCGTTTTTTCAAATACATAAACTTGTAAAAATAATTCGGAGATAACTTTTTTATGAACGATCAAATAGACGATAATACTAATAATGTAATTGGTGGGACTGATGAAAATGACACCCTTAGTGGTGGTGCAGGTAACGATACCGTTGTCGGCAATAAGGGTAATGATATTCTAACTGGCGGTGAAGGAGACGATCGCTTTATTTGGGCTAATGGTGACGGGAGCGACATCATCGAAGGTGATGCTGGCAATGACGTTAGCCAAGTCAACGGTGCTTTAGAAGATGGAGATAAGATTAGGTTCGGATGAAGAGTTAAATTTAGGTAGGTAAAGTAGCAAGTAGCAAGTAGCGCGTTCTGGAGAACGCCGACATCGCTTCGCGATGGCGACACGCTCCAGCGTGTGCAGATAGCAAGTTTTTTAGACCCAGTTTTAATTATTTCATGGATACATATTGTATTAAAGCAATTATCCGAACTTGATATAACTTTGAGTTAAGAGCCAACGGCGATCGCGTTGAGTTTGAAAGACTCAATTTAGGTAACTTTGTTTTAAACGAAGATAACGTTGAGCGGTTTGAAGTCAATAGTTCTGGCGGTGACGACATCCTCACGGTTCAAAATTTAACTGGTACTGACGTTCAACAAATTGTCTTTAATGGTGAAGACGGTAACGATCTTCTCGATGCTAGTTTGGGCAACGTTGCCATGGTGACTGATGGCGGTGCTGGAGACGATAGTCTGACTGGTGGAAACAACAATGACATCTTGACTGGTAGAGACGGTAACAACACTCTAACTGGCAATGGTGGTGCTGATATTTTTGCTGTCGTTTTGGTGGTATAGACAACATTACTGACTTTAATTCCGCAGAAGGTGATAGGATTCAACTTTCAAGTGTTGAGTTGGGTATATCTTCTCTCGAATCATTGAACTTTAACACTAATGATAATACGTTAAATCTAGGCGAAACTGAATTAGCGATATTAGAAAATGTAGAACCAGGATTCAATCCAATCGAATCTAGCGATCTGATCTGAGATTAGACCTTTTTAGGACCACCAAAAATATTAAAGATCATCCTTTGTTAGAATACAAATATTCATACAAAGGATGTCTATATCAATGCAAAGAAAAAGTTCTTTTAACTCCTCTCAAATCATGTATCGTTCTGAAGAACTAGTTAGTGCTGCTTCTAATCGCTACCGTATCACTGTCCAGGTAGCAAATCGCGCTAAACGCCGTCGTTATGAAGAACTTGAAAATTTTGACGATCCAACTATGAAACCTGTAATTCGCGCCATTATCGAAATGTCAGACGAATTAACTCAGCCAGAAATTATTGGTGACTAAGTAAATTGCTAGTTCTCAATTTCTGGTTCAGATTAAACTAAAAGCAAAAAACATTGTCACGCTTTATGAAAAGAGGGGATGGTTGGCGTGTTGGCTGGCATCCTCATGGTTCAAAATATCAAGGTTTATTAGGTGCAGACAGTTGGGCAATTGAGCTTACTAAAGCCGAATTAAATGATTTTTATAGTTTATTAACTCAGCTAGTTAATACCATGAGAGAAATGGAAGCTGAGTTGATGGACGAAGAAAGAATTAGTTGCGAAGCGCAAAGCGATCGCCTGTGGCTAGAAGTAGAAGGATATCCCCACAGTTATACCTTGAGAATAATTCTTCATGGCGATCGCCGTTGCGAGGGAAACTGGACAGAAGGTACAGCCCCTAAAATAGTTGCTGCCCTTAGCTGCTTTGATTTAACTTAAACACTATTAGTATTTAATATTATCTTTGGTGTCTGCATTAGCTGCATTTTGCACAATGTATTTAATCACTTCCCCCGCCACATCTATACCTGTAGCCTTTTCAATTCCTTCTAAACCAGGAGAAGAATTTACCTCCATCAGTACAGGTCCATGATTTGAGCGGAGTAAGTCAACCCCAGCGACATTTAAACCCATGGCTTTAGCTGCCCTAAGTGCCGTTGTTTCCTCCTCTTTAGAAAGCTGTATCTTTTCTGCTTTTCCGCCTCGGTGGAGATTAGAGCGAAATTCGCCTTTTACCCCCTGACGTTTCATAGCTGCAATCACTTTGCCACCAATTACAAAGCAACGTAGATCCGCCCCTCCCGCTTCTTTAATATATTCTTGGACTAAAATATTGGCATCTAAGCCTCTAAAAGCTTCAATCACAGACTTAGCAGCCTGATAGGTTTCGGCTAAGACTACCCCAATTCCTTGAGTTCCTTCCAAAAGTTTGATTACTAATGGTGCGCCTCCTACTGTTTCGATCAGACCATCAATGTCTTGGGTTGCATGGGCAAAACCAGTTATAGGTAGTCCAATCCCTTCCCTGGCAAGAATTTGCAAACAGCGCAGCTTGTCACGACTGCGGGAGATTGCCTGGGATTCGTTGCAGCTAAAGACTCCCATAACTTCAAATTGTCTGACTACAGCAGTACCGTAAAAGGTTCTTGATGCACCAATACGAGGAATGATGGCATCAAAATTTTCTAAAGGATTGCCGTTAAAAATAATGCTAGGACGACTAGATGTAATATTCATATAGCAACGCAAATAGGGAATGATCCGCATTTGGTGTCCTTGTTCTTCGCCAGCCTCTCTTAATCTTCTAGTGGAGTATAAAGAACCATCTTGAGACAAAATAGCAATTTTCATTTGCTTGTTTTTTTATTAAATTATGAATGTTCGTGGTTGTCACTTTGTAAATAGGATTTACCAGGATTGACTAAAAAGCGATCGCGTACAGCTTGTCTACCTAGCAGCATCCGAAATCCCATCACGTCACGGTTGGTTAAAGTTAGCTCTATTTGCCATTGTTGTTCACCTAGTCTGACATCCGTAAGAATGACGGGTCTAGTTTGCGCGTGACCTCCCGAACTGCGTACTTGGCGATATTCTAATAATTGCGCCTCAGCCAGTATAGTTTTTTTATTATTACGCTGCACAGGATGAATCTCAAAGCGAATCATTGACTTATCTTCTAGTTTAAATTCCTGGCAATTAAAAGCGTGCAGAGCAGAAGTGCGCGCTCCTGTATCAATTTTGGCTTTGACGCGAGCAACATTCAACGCTGGCAACGATAGAATTTCTCGCCAACCAATAGTTAATGATTGTTTAGCTTTCCTCATGTTTGACAAGGGCATAAAAAGTTTAAACTATGGATTTTAGTGGGCTGTTTCACCGACAGAAAGGCACACTCTCGCATTTAAGCGACTTTTTGAGGATGCAAGTAGCATATTCACGCGGTCGCGATCAATCACTTTTATCATTTAATAGATGGGTTTAAAACCCCGTGCTTTAGCACGATTGAGTCCCTGCGGGGAGTACCCCTTGGCTAGTCTTTAGTAGCAAATTGACTACTAACAACTAATTACTAAGAACTAGAATCACCGATTCCTTTTAGGGCGGTGAGCAGTCAATTTCAGATCCAAAAATGCGTCTTTTGTCAACTCATGGAAAACTTCTGTTTTTATTGGACAAAATATTAGGATAAAAAGAGTTGCTGAATGAAGAACGAGAAAAAATTCTTTAATTAGAGCTACAGAATACCTTATTTTAACAAAGTAAAGTATAGATGATAGATGTGACCGTTCCTGAGTCTAAAACCGAACTCAGATTAGATAAATTAAATCACCTTAATAATAGTTCGGACAAAATTTAATTATTAACGAAAAACAGCTATCGAAGCCCTTCCTGAGTTGAAGATAATCAACGGTAAATTAGGCTTTTCAACTGCTCTAACTGTTCTAACTGCTTAACTGTCCTAACTGTTACTTAAAATGTTCTGTTCAAATCGGATTTAGTATTAGTATTAGGTCTATTTTTGAAACTTATCTCCCAGATAATATTGTTTGACTAAGGGATTGTTATACAGTTCTTCTGCTGCACCAGAGGCTAAAATTTGACCATCTCGCATTACATAGGCGCGGTCAGTGATGGCTAAAGTTTCCCGAAAATTATGGTCGGTAATTAAGATACCAATTTGGCGATCGCGCAATTGAGCAATAATGTCCTGTATCTCCGCCACCGCAATCGGATCGATTCCGGCAAAAGGTTCATCTAATAACAAATATTTAGGACCGTCTAACCCTGCTGCTAAAGCTCTGGCTAATTCTGTCCGTCTTCTCTCTCCACCCGAAACCAGAGATCCTAAAGTATTGGCTACTCTTTCTAAGCGAAACTCTCTCATTAATTGTGCTAAACGAATCGGGCGAGCGGGACGAGGAATTCCTGTTTGTTCTAAAACCAGTAAAATATTATCCCGAACGCTGAGATTGCGGAAAATACTTGCCTGTTGAGTTAGATATCCTATACCCAAACGCGCCCGTTTGTGGAGTGCCAAAGTGGTTATATTACGCTCATTTAACTTGACTGTTCCCTCGTCGGGCTTGACTAAGCCTGTAGCTATGTAAAAAGTGGTAGTTTTTCCTGCACCGTTAGGGCCAAGTAGTCCGACAACTTCTCCTGGGGACACCCGAAGATTGACGCGGTTAACTATATATCTTTTGCCATAAGATTTATGGATATTCTCTAAAATTAGTGCCACAGGCTTTTCAATTATCAATTATCAATTATCAATTATCACTGGGGTTGGTAATAATATAGGTTGATTCTACTTGGCGATCGCTTTTGGGGGTAGCAACAAAGCGACCTTCATCGATTAAATAGGTCATGCTTTCGGCTCGCATACTGTTCCCATCTTGAATCACATAAACATTTCCCGTCAAAATCAAGCGACGTTCACGACTAAAATATTGTGCCTGAGCAGCAGTAGCCTGAATTTGGCGGGCTGGATAATCAATTTGAACATTACCTCTAGCAGTAATGATACCCGTTTGGGAATCAGATTCTTGAACATCTGACTTGAGGGTAATTGCTCCTGGCTTAGGAGATTGCGCCTGTAATGATGAAGGGATAAAGGTAAAAGCTATAACGGTAAATAACGTCGCGCTAATCAATCTTCGCCATCGACTACGCAGAAACAAAATAGGAAACATAAATAGAAATATAAGCTAAATCTGAATAACTTTGATATTAACAATTTCTCAGACGCTGCTTATTCTAGAGAAGTTGCATCCTACTCTTCTATCTCCATCACTCCACCACTCCAAAGATCGACCCTATCTTCTATACTCCTTACTCACTACTCCATGACCCCATGCTGCGTAATATCAGTTACTTATTACTTGTTACTCCCTGCGGAGGATACCCCTTGGTTACTTACGAGCAATTAAATTTTTTTTAACCGATTAACGTATTGCGATAACTTGTTTCTATAGTTCTTGCTTGGTAGGACGGATAATCATTTCGTTAATATCTACATCCCCTGGTTGTTCGATAGCATAGACAATGGCACGAGCGATCGCATCGGCATCAATAGCTACTCCGTAGAGTTGATTGACGTTTTTTGCTGTCTCATCGTGGGAAATAGTGTTGGTTAACTCTGTATCTACCGCCCCAGGAGAAATATTGGTTGAACGAACTTCACCATTTGATTCTAGTCGGATTCCTTCGGAGATCGCTTTAACAGCAAACTTAGTAGCACAGTAGACTGTTCCTCCAGGAAATACTTTGTGTCCTGCTACAGAAGAGAGGTTAATTATATGACCAGATTTTTGCTGCTGCATGATCGGCATTACCGCAGCAATGCCGTACAGTACTCCTTTGATGTTTACATCTACCATTTTTTCCCACTCATCTACCTTAGTTGCAGCTAAAGGTGATAGGGGCATCAAACCTGCATTATTAACTAAAACGTCAATCCGTTCATAAGCCTGTTGGGTTGCTTTGACCAAAGCTTCTACTTGAGAGCGATCGCTAACGTCTGTTACCTGATATTTGGCAGTACCACCGTCTTTGGCGATATCTGCTACCAACTCTTTAAGGCGGTCTTCTCGTCTGGCAGCTAGCATCAATTTAGCTCCATTTTTGGCTAGCCGACGAGCAGTAGCTTCCCCTAGTCCACTACTTGCTCCTGTGATGATAACTACTTTGTTTTGGATCTCAGACATAATTGCTCTTTATTTTGTTAATTTAAAATTAATTGCTCTGTTTTCCTAGCCTGCTTATTGCCTAACTGATGGGAATATCTAAAGCCGCTAGTAGACCAGTCGTCTAGCTCTTATAAATACTACCGAATTAAACAGCGGTATTAAATCTTACTAGAGGTAGATATAGTCATTTCAATTAATTTCTTCATGATTGGCTGTTTAGAGGTCAGAGGAGTTTGAGATACTTATAAAAGTTTTCCCTTTTCGTATGGTTTCTATTTTAAATGACTATATAATTAAAACCTGCTCAACCATTAAGTTAAATTTGTTAGGGTTAAATGCAAGTAAAATTACCCAGTAAATTATTTGGTTGATAAGAGGCGATTTTAAATAATGGTAGAGGTGAAACCAGCAAATCGAGACAATCAGGAAACTCCAGTCAAAAGTTATTCTGGTTTGAGTCGTCAACAACTTTTGTTGTTTATTTTAGCTTCTGTACTAATTCATGGTTTAGGCTTGATTATTTTTAGTGTTTATCAACGCCTTCATCCTATCGCCAAAGATAAACCTGAAGACAGTAAACCCATTGAATTTGTGGTTGTTCCTCCCGAAGAATCTAGCAAAGAACCACCACCAGAAACGCAAAAAAGAGCAGCAGAAAATTCCGTTGCCGAAAAAAAAGTTGAGCCAAAGAAAACTTCTAGCGATCGAGAAATTGGTGATGACACAGCCCGTACTCCAGCATCAACTCCCTTGAAAGAACCTGCTCCTGCTCCCCAAATAGCATCACCTCCTAAACCCGAATCTAAACCAGTCACACCTCCCAAACCAGAACCACAAGCACAACCAGAACCCAAATTAACTAAATTACCTAAGAATAATCAGCCACTATTATCAAAGCCAGATGCTGTCTCAACTTCCAAACCAGCCACCCAATCTACACCTGAAGCAAGCTCACAGCCAAAACCTGAAGCCAAATCAGAACCAGAAACTTCTGTCGCCACCAGTTTACCATCCAAAGAACCATCCCAAACCGTTCCCAAATCGGGTTCAGAGGCAGTTCCAAGTAATAGTGCCTCTAGTTTATTGGGTGGAGATTATAAAAGAACTCTTGCTAATGGTGGAGGAGATGCGTTTTTTAGCCCAGAAGCCTTAGCTTATAAAGATGTTCTCAATCCTTCTCAGTTAAATGCTCTCAAGGATATCGACTTGAGTGATTATTTTGCCGAGGTTAAACGGCGAGTAAAGAGCAATTGGAATCCCTCTCAGAGAGCGGAAGAATATACTACTTATCTAAGCTTTAACATTGAAAAAAATGGTCAAATTACAGGACTCAGGGTAACCCAAACTTCAGGCTCAGAAAAAGTAGATCGAGAATCTTTAGATGCAGTCCAAAATTCTGCCCCTTTTGCTCCTTTGCCTCCTGAGTTTCCTTTAGAGGCGTTAGAAGTTCAATTTAGCTTTAACATTTATATCTATTAAGACTTAAAACGGGATTTAATTTATGGAAAATATATTACAGCTTTTTAAAAGCGGTGGAGTAGTTATGATTCCCTTATTGGGACTATCAATCTACTCTGTGGCAATAATTTTAGAGCGATCGCTTTTTTGGCTGAAGATATCCCGTGGGCAAAGCAATGTAATCAAACAACTGCTCAACCAATATCAAGAAGATTCTCAAGCAGCTAGCATCATGCTTAAGCGTCACCTTAATTTGCCCATTGCCCGCATTTTTTCTGTCGCTCTATCATTAGAGCGATCAACACCAGAAAAATTTAAGCTAGCCTTAGAAAGTGCTGCTCAAGCAGAAATACCAATCCTAAAGCGATTTAATAATTCCTTGGAAACAGTAATTGGTGTTGCGCCGTTATTAGGCTTGCTGGGTACGGTTTTAGGTCTAATCACTTCTTTATCTTCTTTAAAATTAGGTGATATAGAATCATCTCAGGCAGCAGGAGTTACAGGAGGTATTGGTACAGCTTTGATTTCTACCGCAGCAGGATTAATTGTGGCGATCGCTACACTATTTTTTGCCAGTATTTTCCGCGGGCTATATCTACAGCAAATCTCTGTGATCCAAGAAGTTGGGGGACAATTAGAATTAATTCACCTAGATAAATATGAACAGCAAAAAGCCTATCGAAAATAGAGCCTGAGAGCTAAAAGTTCTAACACTCTAAATCTTATGTCAAATTAACAACAATCTAAACAATGCGCTTACCTGAAGAACCAGATTTACCACCTAAAATCAACATTCTGCCGATGATCGACGTGATCTTCGCTATTTTGGTATTTTTTATTGTTTCTAGCCTCTATTTGACTCGCTCTGAAGGTTTACCCGTCAATCTGCCTGGTGCTAAAACTGCCGAAGTCCAGAAGGCTAAACAGATTACCGTAAGTCTAGATAAGGAAGGCAAGTTAACCATAGATAGTAAACCCGCCCAACTGAATCAGCTAAAAACCGAGATTGAGAAACTGATTCAAACAGAGTCAAATGCTACGGTAATAATCAATGCTGATAAAACCGTAGAGCATGGTCAGGTAGTAGACGTAATCGATCAGCTACGACAAATTCCTCAAGTGCAACTGGCGATCGCAGCTAAGAAAGAATCTATTGATGATCGATAATTAATTAACAGTTGCGATCGCTATTGTATCTATTTTTAGATCTACGTTCAATGTAGCTGGCAGTTTCTTACAACTTAGATCTTGAGAATAAATTAAGTGCTGCTCACCTTTACCTTTCCTCAATCTCAACTAGAAAATCAATTTTACACAGCTACTTATGCGGGGTAGATATAATAGTATAAAAGTAGCTCACACGAACTACTCTTTATATTTGTTACCAAAGATAAATTAGAGAAAACAAGAAAATCCAAAGTACATCAACAAAGTGCCAGAACCAAGAAATTGCCGTTACCCCATAGTTACCATCTCGATAAATATTAGGAATAAAAGAACGCAGAAGCATGATGGTTAGTAAGATAATTCCAGCAGTTACGTGCAGTCCATGAAAACCCGTCAATAAATAGTATGCCGATCCCATTATTCCCGTTGCTGGACCAAAATCATTACCGAGCCATTCAGAAATCTCTGCATAAAGAAAGAAAGCTCCCATTACTGCCGTAAGCAGCCACAGTAAGCGAAACTGCCATATTTTAGCTTTTTTAAGAGCGCGTTCGGCAAAATAAACCACAATACTACTAGAAAGCAGTACAACAGTTGAAATAATTGTCATGGTAGATATCTCGGGACCAGAAACTCCAGTTGGTATCCATGGGTCAACGGTTAAGCGCAAGCCAATAGAGCTAACGATAAAGCCGAGAAAAATAAAGCTTTCGGAAATTAAGAAAGTTACGAAGCCAAAGAGAGTTTTATCCTCTTGCCGATGCTCATCTCCCCCGCCAGCAGGCAAAAATTGCTGTAGCCACCGAGGTAAAATTTCTCGCAATTTATCAGGAAATGGATTCTCATCGGGGATTCTTTGAGGATTAGGGGTAGAATTTGTCATAGTTTACAGGTGCGCAAAATTTACGGTGGTGAAAGTTAATTTTTGCATTTTGAAATAACGAGTAATGATTATTTATCTTTAAGCTTTTTAATAGTACTAATTAGTATCCGAATTATTCTATTTATTCCATCAATCATTGAGCTAAACTTTTTTTCTGATATAAGTTCAGATTGAATCAAACGAGTAGCAGCTTAATTGCCGTTACTCGTTACTTTTTACTCATTAGCCAATCGAGGGTCGGAATATTTGGCTTTACCATAATCATAAGGCTGCTCGTCTACCACAGGAATCTCATCAAAGTTTTCTTCTGGAGGGGGAGAAGAAACCGTCCATTCCAGTCCTGTAGCTAACCAAGGATTTTTAGTTGCTTTTGCCCCCTGTAGCCAAGAACTGACGATATTAGCAATAAAAGGCAGTATGGAAACTCCTAGTAAAAATGCTCCCAAGCTAGCCAGGATATTCCAACTTGCGTATTGTGGATCGTAGGAAGAGATGCGACGCAGCATACCCTGTAAGCCCAACGGGTGCATCGGAAAGAAAGTGAGATTAGCACCGATGAAAGTCAGCCAGAAATGGACTTTACCCCAACCTTCAGAATACATCCGTCCAGAAATTTTGGGAAACCAATAGTAAATTGCGCCAAACAGTATCATAGTAATAGTGTTATAGACGATGTAGTGAAAGTGTCCCACAACAAAATAGGTGTTGTTTACGTGCAGGTCAAAAGGCATCGCCCCCAGCATTACTCCAGTAATACCAGCAAACAAAAACATGACCACACCGCCGATCGCAAATAGCATGGGCGTTTCTAAGTGAAGCTTACCTTTCCAGATAGTTGCCGTCCAGGCAAAAACTTTGATTCCTGTAGGGATAGCCAGAAGCTCTGAAGTAATCATCATGGCTACTCTGAGCCATTCGGGTGTCCCGCTGGCAAACAGATGATGCGCCCAGACTAAACCACTCATGGGGACAAAACAAATCGTAGCGATCGCCACCGAGCGATAACCAAATAGAGGGTTGCGACTAAAAGCGGGAATTATCTCCGAAAAAAGACCAAATGCTGGCAATGCCCATACATAAACAGTAGGGTGAGAGTAAAACCAAAATAGCTGCTGGTAAAGAACGGGATCGCCCTGGACATCTGGCACAAAAAAGTTAGTGCCAAGAGTGAGATCCCCCAGCAACATAATTGCTACCCCCGTCAGAGAAGGCAGATAAATCAACTGCATCAACTGGGCAGCTAAAACCGTCCAGACAAAGATTGGCATCCGAAAATAAGACATCCCCGCTGCACGCAGCCAGACAATTGTTGCCACAAAGTTGACTGCTGCCATAATTGAGGAAACACCCAACAGAAAAATACTCAGAACCCAAAACAGTTCGCCATTGAGTAAGTTACCTGAAGGATTTTGAATACTTAAAGGAGGATAAGACCACCAGCCAGCCTGTGCTGCACCGCTTGGTAGGAAAAAACTTGACATTAAAAGTATCCCCGCAGGTGGAACTATCCAAAAAGCGATCGCATTTAACTTAGGGAACGCTATATCTTTAGCTCCAATCATCAACGGTATGACATAATTGGATATACCTGTGAGCGACGGTATAATCCACAAGAAAATCATTACCGTACCGTGCATAGTAAATAAGGAATTATACAAAGGGCGATCAACTAGATCCGATGCGGGGGTAATTAGTTCTGCTCGTACGATCATTGACATTAAGCCAGCGAGCAGAAAGAAAATAAAGGAAGTCACTAAATATTGAACGCCAATAACTTTATGGTCGGTGCTAAAGCTAAAGTAACGTTTCCAGTTTTTTTCTGATTCGCTTAAAGTACCCTCAGATTCGGGAACGATAACGCCATGAGCAGGATTGTTGGTCATAAGGTTTGAGGTAAATTGGTTTTGTCGAGCGTAAATTAGCTTTTAGATATTAGTTATTACTTAATTAGTTATTTCAGCAGAATTATTCTCCAAAGCAATCTGGCTACTTTGAGCGGGAATAACGGTGGGATAATGACTATTGAAAGCTCTTGTTTGTGGTTGAGCGTGTTCGGTCGCTGCTAAATTAAAATCAGAGTTCGACTCAGAGGAGGTTAAACGATCGCTCGACCCATGAGCCAGCCACTTTTGGTAATCTTCAACCGTATCCACATACACATTTGCTTCATTTATAGCGAAATAAGTTCCGCTTAACTGAGAATCATGCAGCTTATATTTACCGACACGGCTGGGAACAAATTGAAAGGGAATCTCTCGACTAGGGATAATATCCTGCTTGATCCGAAATTCAGGTACATAAAAACCGTGTAGCACATCTTCTGACTGTAAAATCAAACGAACCCGTTGGTTAATTGGCAGATGCAGTTCGTGAGATACGTTTTTATTGGGATAGTGGAAATCCCAAGCCCATTGTTTGGCTACCACGCCGATGGTTGTCGCTTCCCCGTTATTCTTCTGTTGCTCGATTACTTCTGACTCTGGTTTTGAAGTTGCTAATAGCTCTGTAGGACCAGCTATTTCCATACGAGCATAAATATTAAAGCTGTAAATCACAATCCAGCTTACTAGGGCTGCGGGGACTACGAACCAGACAACTTCTAGTTTCCAGTTGTGTCTGTAGGCGTGTCCTTCGGTGTAGTCACCAGATTCAGCTCGATAAAAAATCAGCGAATTTACTATCGTGCCAATGACTCCCAAAAAAATCACCGATGCCATGGTCACAAGAAAGCTAAATAAATCGTCAATGTGTTTGGCATCTGTAGAGGCTTCAACGGGCATCCAGGAGTAAGATACTTGTCCTAGCCAGTAGCTAAGCACAATGATTATTACCATTCCTACTGCCATCAAAATATATTCAAAAGTTCTGGTCATAATCTTCTAATTTTGCTCATTAGATCTAACGCTAGAAAATATTTATTTAAATCTCTTCTTATAGTAAATCATTGGGATTTAACCCTTCCTTTAATAAATTACCAGCAGTATTATGGATTCCAAAATCACCGCCTAAATGCGCTCCTAAAGTTCCGTGAACATACAAAACGCCCAAAAGAACAACGCCAATTAATAGATAAGACCAGACGACTTCTCTTGACTTATCTTTGCGCCAGCGATAACGCTGTAATCCTCGCCATACCGCCATCGCTGCGAAGGTAAACAGCAGCAAAACTCCTCCCAGACCGTGTAGAATCATTGTCGTACCTGCCCCTAATCCCCAAGCACTTTTGGCATCAAGAGGCGGTTGCGCCAGCATAATTTCCAGAAAACCTGCGGTAACGGTGAAAAAACTAATTGCGGCTGCTACGGTGACGTTATAAAAGCCCACGGTATAAAAGCCAGAACGAAAGGCAGGTAAATCTAAAAATTTGAGAATCGGTTTCTCCCAAGCAAAAAAAGTTGCCGCCAGATCGAAAATAATGCCGATAATAAATAGACCCAGAGTAAAATGAACCAAAACTGGGTGTATGGGCAGTTTGTAGGGTAGCCCGTTGGCTCCTAGTTCAATTCTTAACTGTTGTAATTGGTTGATAAGTTCTGAATTCATTATTCATTTCAAAATGCCTTGATTCATAGCTTCGACGACAGGCTTAACGTGAAGCCCATATTCCCAAACTAGCTGAGTTCCCAAAAATACTTGGAGACTTACTATAATAATTAAAAATGTAGCAGCACCGAGATAATAAGAAGGAATTTTCAGAGGATTACGATAGCGAATAACGAATCGCCAACCAGTAATAAGAGCTAAAATTCCCGCCAGCGACCAACCAATTAATGTGTGTACATTTAATACGGACTGGGCTGCTGGATAGGGAGTTGCCAAACCTGCTTCAAACTGACCAAATAAAATTGCTACGAAAATAGCCCCCGTAGCAACAAACAGATTCCAGAAACTTACTTCGTGCAAATGTCGTCGATCAAAAAAATAGCCAATGACATCGCAGAAAAAAGCCATAAATACCATAGCTATTACAAAGTGAACCACAATTGGATGCATGGGGTCTGGATAAGGCAAATTTGAGTCATTGAGGTTTAAAGTATTTTGTAATTTTAAAGCGTCCATTGTTTTGCCTTGCTGCCTACACGCTAAGTAAAAGTTATCTGTATTCTATTATTTTGCCAGGGCAAACGCATACTCAACCCAACTATCTGCACCACAGATTACCAAGGCTTGCTCCTTGGAAGGCAGAAGTTGTAAGGCAGATGGCGCAAAGCACTTGCTTAATTTATGACTAAACCCAAAACGGCAACGGCGGCTTCGTTAAATTGAATGGCTTCAGATTGAAAAAAACGAGTTACAGATTAAGCCTGTTCATTCTATTTGCACAAAAAACCTTAATCTTGCTATACTAACGAACGAAGTGCAAAATCAAAAGTTCTAGGGCGATTAGCTCAGCGGTAGAGCGCCTGCCTTACAAGCAGGACGCCACTGGTTCAAATCCAGTATCGCCCATATTCTTTTAGATACTACAGTGATTTAGAGATCTAAGTTAACTTGGCTGTAGCGTTTACAAGCTAATGGTAACCCAAATATAACCCGAACACTCCTACTCTACAGCCTCTTCAAGCAACTGTATCTTTTTTGCCGAGATGAGAATTTAGATAACTCCATCTTCTACCTGACTTGATATCTTGGACTATGCTTTTATACTAAATCCGATTTATTTTGATAATCGGATTTAGCTCTCAAGGATAATCTAAAGCCGACTTAGGAGATTTCATGGTGATTTATCGCTTTCCCGATTTTCACTGTAGTTTAGACTAACAAAAAGGTGAGACTAGAAAACAGAGAGAGAATGGAGAGCAAGTAGGGAGAAAATGAAAATAGCAACAAAATTCAAACTCTCCCTATTGCCGAAACCATCATGACAAAATTTTGCTCTTTTCCATAACAGTCATTTACCGTATTTTTTAAGCTTTTACCATCGATTGCAATTCATTGACCATTACTATTATCAGTATACTGCGATGCCCATATTAGTAGAATTAGCCACAGAGAATGCCTTCTACCACTTGCCGTTCGCTCATCAGGGATTTGTTTTAAATAGTCATTAAACCTTAAATTAAGCTTTTACTTTAATTTACCTGACTGTGATTAAGAATGAAGCAGCTTTACCAATTCTGGGGGCGAGGGGAGCAAACCAACAACCTCTTAATTACCTTTTAAAGCTGCTTGGGTCTTCTGGCGATCTAGCTTAAAGAGCAAAACACCCAAAGGAGGCAAGCAAACATCTAAAGAATAGGGATAGTTATGACAAGACCAGTCATCAGTCCACTTACCGCCATAGTTACCCATGTTGCTACCGCCATACTTACCAGCATCGCTGTTCAACATTTCGGTATAAAAACCTTTTTCAGGAACGCCAATACGATAGTGGCTATGGGGTTGAGGAGTAAAGTTGCACACCGCAATTACAAACTCGTTATTGTCTTTGCCACGACGAACAAATGCTACGACGCTATGACGATTATCGCTACAGTCGATCCATTTAAAACCTTCTTCTTCAAAGTCAAGACTATATAAAGCGGGTTCGCTCTTGTAGATTCTATTGAGGTCACTTAAGAATTGTTTTAAGGCTTTATGAGAACTGTACTGTAGTAAATCCCAGTCTAGATCTACCCAGTCATGCCATTCAGTCCATTGACCAAACTCCATGCTCATGAACATGGTCTTCTTACCTGGGTGAGCAAACATATAGCCAAATAGACAACGGACGTTAGCAAACTTTTGCCATTCATCCCCTGGCATTTTGCCAATAATATTACTTTTGCCGTGGACAATCTCATCGTGAGACAGTGCCAGCATATAGTTTTCAGTGTGGTGATACCACATACTAAAGGTCAGATTGTTTTGGTGAAACTGGCGAAACCAAGGATCCATGTGGAAATAATCCAACATATCGTGCATCCAACCCATGTTCCACTTCATGTTGAAGCCTAAACCACCAGTATAGGTAGGCCAAGATACCATCGGCCAAGAGGTGGATTCTTCAGCAATGGAGAGTACTCCAGGGAAATAACTAAACAATAAGCTGTTGACCTGACGTAAAAAGTCAGCAGCTTCAATATTTTCACAACCGCCGTAATCGTTAGCAACCCATTCGCCATCTTCACGGCAGTAATTGAGGTAAAGCATGGAAGCTACAGCGTCTACCCTAATACCGTCGATATGATATTTGTCGAACCAAAATAAAGCATTAGCTACAAGGAAGTTGCGGACTTCGTTACGACCATAGTTAAAAACAAGCGTTCCCCAGCCTTTATGTTCTCCCTTGCGAGGATCTCCGTGTTCATAAAGATGAGTACCATCAAAAAACGCCAGACCATGACCATCTTTGGGGAAATGACCAGGAACCCAGTCTACAATTACCCCAATGTCATTTTTGTGACACTGATCGATGAAATACATCAAATCTTCGGGATCACCATAGCGAGAGGTAGGAGCATAGTAACCCGTAACCTGGTATCCCCAAGAACCGTCAAAAGGGTGTTCGGCGATGGGTAAAACCTCTATATGGGTATAGCCTAATTCTTTAACATAGGGAATTAATTTATCAACTAATTCGTAGTAGCTTAAAAAACGAGCGCCTTGCTTAGATTCTGAGGCACTTACAGGTTCAGATATACCTGATAGTAGCTTTGTGGGTTCATCTGCCGAACCGTGCATCCAAGAACCAAGATGAAGCTCATAGACAGAAATAGGCTGATCTAAAGGCACACTATGGCGACGCTTCTCCATCCACTCTGCGTCATTCCAACTGTAGCTATCAAGATCGGCAACAATAGAAGCGGTTTTAGGTCTAACTTCTTGTTGAAAGCCATAGGGGTCAGACTTTTCGTAGATGTGTCCTTCCCAATTTTTTACTTCATATTTATATGACGCACCGATAGTCAGTTCAGGGACAAATAATTCCCAAATACCACTGCTTCCCTTGCGCATCTGGTGTTTTCTGCCGTCCCAGCTATTAAAATCACCCAGCACAGAAGCATTACGAGCATTGGGAGCCCAGAGGGCAAAATACACGCCTTCAACATTATCAATCTGGGTGTGATGTGCGCCTAACTTTTCGTAAATACGATGATGATTGCCTTCAGCGAACAAATGAATATCTAAGTCGGTAATTCTAGGGGAAGAAAAGGCATAAGGATCATAAATAACTCTTTCGTTTTCTCCTTCTTTTATGCGTAGCTGATAATTAGCTAGGTTTGGATTTTGCACCACACAGACAAAGAAGTGAGGATGGTGCATAGACTTCATGGGATATTCTGTTCTTTCTTCTGGGCAAACTACCCAAGCAGCACTAGCATCAGGCAGATAAGCTCGAATTACCCAACTTTCTACTTTGCCGTTTTGTTCATTAGGATGGCGACCTAATATTTCAAAAGGATTATGATGAAGGTTGTGGACGATCTGATTGACTTGTTCGGGAGCTATGATTGAAGACATTAAAGTAGCAGGATCTAACTAAATATTTACTAGAGCAGTGAGATTATTAAAATATGCTGTCTAAACGTCAGATGACGCTGGTTTGAACAGCTAAGTTTGTTTTGTTGTTTTTTTTAAAACATTTGTATACATACTTTAACTATTTTTAAGCAGTATATAAAAAGTTTATTGATTTTTAGACAAAAAGGATTAATAAAAAGGAATTATAGTTTTAATAAATTTTCTGAGCTGTAACAAAAATATTAGTTCGCGAAGATTTGGGGCAATTTCGGGGGGAAAAGCACTTTGAGCCAACCGTGCCTGTAATTCTGCGTATTCAGCCGCAGACAAGGGTTTTCCGTCTACTGGCGATCGCCCTTCTAAAATAATTTCTGTACGCAATATTTCTTCGGGAATGTCTCCTGGTGGCGGGAGTGCAAAAGTCGAACTGGGCTTAAGCCAAGCTACTAAATTGATAGTTAGAGCAAAACATACATTTTTGACCCTCATGGTAAGAATAACTAAATATTTGGTTTAATGATGATTAAACCTTACTGTAGCGATAATAAACTTAAATCATTAAATCCGCATACGTCATTAGCAATAAAGTAGATCATCAATTACTTGTCCGCAGATAATGCTCAAATTACTTTTCCCTATTCTCACAGATCAATGAGTGCGTAACATCCGTTACTTATAACTACGTTGGGTTAATTCCACGTTGTCAAACTCCAACTGTTCTTTATATAACTCTGGAGTCTTTTCGTCCCCTTTGTATTGCCAAGCTGCAACATAAGCAAACTGCTCATCATTGCGTTGTGCCTCGCCTTCTGCTGTTTGACATTCAACGCGAAAATGTGCGCCACAGGATTCTTCTCTAGCCAGGGCATCCCGCGCCATGAGTTCACCCAATTCCAAAAAGTCAGCAACTCTTCCAGCAAATTCTAAGCTTTTATTGAAAGTTTGCTTATCGCCAGGAATAATCACGTTTTGCCAGTATTCTTGTCTCAAGTCGGAAATTAAGGCGATCGCTTTTTCCAAACCTGCTCGATCGCGGGACATTCCCACATAGTCCCAGAGAATATGACCTAGTTGGCGATGAAATTCAGTCACGGTTTTATTTCCCTGAATACTCAGTAATTTACTTACTTTAGACCTTACCGTAGCTTCTGCCTCCTCAAAGGCAGAGTGGGTAGTTTCTACAGATGGTAAATCGGCGGTAGCAATATAGTTGCCTAAGGTGTAGGGAATGACAAAATAACCATCGGCTAACCCCTGCATTAAAGCACTTGCCCCCAGGCGATTTGCCCCGTGATCGGAAAAATTGGCTTCTCCTAAGACGTGCAAACCAGGAATAGAACTCATCAAGTTATAGTCTACCCACAAGCCACCCATAATGTAGTGTACGGCTGGATAAATACGCATCGGTACTTCATAGGGATTTTCGCCCGTGATGCGTTGATACATTTGGAATAGATTATCATAGCGATCGCTAATTATTTCTTTGCCCAAGTTTTTAATAGCATCTCGAAAGTCTAGATATACCGCTAGTCCTGTTTCTCCGACTCCCCTGCCTTCATCTGTAATCTGTTTAGCATTCCGTGAAGCCACGTCACGAGGAACAAGATTACCAAAGCTGGGATATTTAGTTTCTAAATAGTAATCTCTTTCTGCTTCAGGAATTTGACTGGGATGACGTTTATCTCCTGGTATTTTTGGCACCCATACCCTGCCATCATTCCGCAACCCCTCACTCATTAAGGTTAACTTCGACTGGTATTCTCCCGATACAGGAATGCAGGTAGGATGAATCTGGGTATAGCAAGGATTGGCAAACAAAGCCCCGCGTTTATAGCATCGCCAAGCAGCAGTAACGTTTGAGTTACGAGCATTAGTAGAAAGATAAAAGACGTTGCTGTAGCCTCCAGTACAAAGTAATACTGCATCACCTGCGTAGCGTTCTATTTCTCCCGTAATTAAATTGCGAACAATAATGCCTCGTGCTTTCCCCTCAACTAATACTAAATTCAGCATTTCTCGACGGGAAAACATCTCAATTTTGCCCTCGGCAATTTGACGAGACATGGCACTATATGCTCCTAACAATAACTGCTGTCCTGTTTGTCCTTTGGCATAAAAGGTACGAGATACCTGCGCCCCACCAAAAGAACGATTCCCTAACAGCCCGCCGTATTCTCTAGCAAAAGGAACGCCTTGAGCCACACACTGATCGATAATCTGGTTACTAATCTGCGCCAAGCGATGCACATTAGCTTCGCGAGAACGATAGTCACCGCCTTTGATGGTGTCGTAAAACAATCGCCATACCGTATCCCCGTCATTAGGATAATTTTTGGCACCGTTAATGCCCCCTTGTGCCGCTATACTATGGGCGCGACGAGGAGAATCTTGAATGCAAAAACTTTTGATGTTATAACCCAATTCCGCCAGGGTAGCAGCAGCCGATGCACCCGCCAAACCTGTGCCGATAATTAAAATCGTATGCTTTTTTTTATTAGCAGGACTAACTAACTTGCAGTGATCTTTATAATTGTCCCATTTGTCTTGTAGTCTACCAGCAGGAATTTTAGGATCGAGCATCTTTAAAGAGATAAGAGATAAAAGTTTTACTCAGGCTTTTTGCTTCTCTAAATTATCCTAGTTTAACTAAAAAATTTACCGAACAGTTTCTGCTTTTCCTAGTGGAGAAAAGCGAATTTCAATTCTACGGCGGTTAGGATCGCCTTGCCGATTGACTTGGGCAAAATCCCCATTGGGAAGCTGTATTTGTGCTGCTGAATAAGCGCGAAACTGGACTCCTTTAAGTTTTCCTGTTTGCTCTTGTACCGTTTGTAGCTCTTTAACCACCTCTAGGGCGCGCATCAAGCCTAGATCGGCATTAGATCCAGGTTTAAGACTGTCTACAGGCTCTTTTCCCTGAGCTACTTTTTCTAGCTGCTGATCTAAATTACCCCCACCAAAGTTTACTTGACCATCGGTATGCCCAATAATTTCAACAACGTAGAGGTTGCGCTGTTGACTAATTTTTTCAATGCGATTGACAAGATCTTTGGTGATGTAGCTTTTTAATTCTTGAGGTAAATTTGCACTACCAGAGTCAAACTGGTATCCCCCAGAGTCTTGAATCACCACCACAGGAGGCGCAGACTTTAAACGCTTTATTTGTGATTGTAAAATATCTGCACGACTACGACTTTGTTCGTTGCTACTGAGTAATAGTCTTTGCAGTTCGGAAGAGGCTTTTTTAAGCTGACGCACGTTAGAAGTGCTTTCTCCTAGTTCATTTTCTAAAGTAGCTATTTCTCTTTGAAGTAACCGCACCTGTCTTTCAGTATCACTCAAGCTTTGCTTTGTTTCTTGGGCAGTATATTTGAGAAACAAAGACTTGAATAAAGCTAATAAAAGAAACAGGCTAATAATCATAAAAGCATTAGCCATCAAGTCTGTAAAAGAAGGCCAGACGTTGAGGCTTTCTGTGGCTTCATAACTACGTATTTTCCGTTTTTTATTCATACATTCAGTTATTAGTAATTAATAATTAGTTACTATTCTACGTAGGCGTAAATCAAACAACCGTCGAGAAATCTTACAAGTTTTGCGATTGATTACTTCTGACTTCTGACTTCTGACTTCCGCGTAGCGGTACTATGTGGTTTGAATTTTATTAATTAGTCTTGATAGTTCTAGTTGAATTTCTTTTAAACCTGATTGCTCAATAAAATTTTTCTGCTTATTGAGGTCAATCAAACTGGAATATTGCTGATTAATATTGCTTACCTGCTGATTTAATTCCAAGAACTTTTTCGTTAGTTTTTGCATCGAGTCTAAATTGTGATCGAAAGAGAGAGTAGACTTTTGCAATACCAGAGAAGATTGAGAAAATTGATTTTGAGCGATCGCCAGATTATTGGTAGCTGAATCAAGTTTTTCAGGAAAGCGACTATTATCAAAAGTGTTGGCTGCGTGTTCAAAGGTGGCTGCGCTATTTTCGATGCGGACAAAAGCTCTCGTCATGGATGCTTCAATTGTGTCTCCTAATTTATGCACCATGCCATCAAAGTCTTGTCTAAATTGAGAGATCGCTTCTTCTAAAGAACTTACAGGCTGTATTGTGGGTAAATAGATATTGTCGATGTAGTCTTCGAGATGGCTGAGTAAACCTGCTTTAACAATATTGGTATTCCAGAGTAAATTTAAAACTGTCAAAAGAGAACTACAGGCGATCGCAATTAAACTGGTAGTAAATGCTACCCCCATACCCTGTAAAGGCTGGTTTAATTGTTCGACCAAGTTTCTTACATCATTAATATTAATCTGGGTAATTGTCTGACTTAAACTAGATAAGTTAAATGTAATACCTAAAAAAGTTCCTAATAGTCCAAAGGACAGCAGTAAATTGGGTAGAATACGGCACAAACTATCAATAAACTCGCATCCTAAAGACATACCCAAAAAATAAAATTTTTCCTGGCTATAGATTCCTTCAATTACTGAAGCTGTATTAATTTGGTCGGGATTAAGATTACTATCTACAAATCTCTGTTCTAATTTGCTAATAATTTTAGGAGTGGATTCTAACTTCATTCCTCCTAATAGTTGCCGACTTCTCCCTGCTAAATGCTTTAAATGTCGGTACAAAGCATAACGTAATAATATTGCCAAAATAGTAGGCAGTATTACCAGAAAAATTGCCAAAATTATTAAATAACCAGGAATTAAACTAAAAATACTTAGTATTTGTTGCATAGTCTTTAAAAAAGTTAGTTAAATTACGCCATAGCCGTCAGTGTAGCTAAATTTCACAGCAGTTTTAATTTTGGCATTAACTCGATTAAGTAACGTGAGTTTGGAATAAGCTAAAACCCATAATATAAGCTGATTAAATAAACGTAAAATTTCAAGGTAACGCTGCATTGATTACTGTTCTTTCCTTTTCCAGTTCATGATGTCCCAAGTTCGCATATCCCAGGCGGTCAATTGATAGCCAGTCAGACTATTACTAAAGGCAGCAACATCAGCCCGATGAACCAAGGGAATAACTGCTACATCTTTAATCAACAGATCATTCATGGCAATAAACAATTGAGTACGCTTTTGAAGATCTAGCTCTTGACTGGCTTCTTGCCACAGGCGATCGTATTCAGGGTTACAGTAGCGAGAATTGTTGTCTCCTGACCAGTTGTTAGCTTTTTGAGGAATTTGTTTGCAGGTCATAAAGTTCATATAAGCACCAGGATCGGGACTAGTATTGCCCGTGGTATACATTTGTAGATCGGCATAAAAATGCTCTACCGTGTCATTATTGCTAGCATCGCTAGAAAAATAGACGCTGGGATCGATGCTTTTTAGCTCGACTCCTACGCCGATAGACTGTAAACCCTGCTTGACTACCGTTTGCGTTTTTTGACGCAGAGGATTGACCGAAGTTTGGAACACCATCTGCATCTCAGTACCATTTTTATCACGGATGCCGTTACCATTGGTATCTTTCCAGCCTGCTTGGTCTAATAGTTCTTTAGCTTTTGCTGGATTATATTCATAACTGGTATTAGCTGAAGCATATTCTGGTGGGGCGACTAAAAAGTTAGGAGTGGCTTTCCCCGTAACGCCATATAGCTGTTCGGCAATAATATCTCTGTCTGTGGCTAAGTTTAAAGCTTGACGAACGTGGCGATCGCTTAAAAAGGGATGGGGAAACTTGATGCTTGAACGTTCTCCCGATGGAGCTACTTTATTAGGATCGCTGTGGTTAATTACAATTCGTTCCATCAGCGCGCCATAGTTAGAGACTACTACCCCTTGTTTTGCTGCTTCAAGTTCTTTTAGTATAGGGGCTTCAACCTGGAGATTATAGGCAAAATCTGCATCACCTGTTTGCAGTACAGCCCTTGCTGCGGATGTGGCATCACCACCACCTTTAAGCTCAATTTTCTTAAAGCCTAGCCGATTTACCTGTCGAAATTCAGGATTAGGTTCATAAATCACCGTATCCCCTGGTCGAAAGTCTACAACGCGATAAGCACCTGTACCAACAGGCTTAAGATTGGCTGGTGCTTCCCTGGCGTTTGCACCATTGTAAGCTTGATAAATATGCTTAGGTAAGATCATCCCTTCTCCACCAACAAAAGCTTGTGACCAAGCGGGATTCACTTCCTTGAAGTTTACTTTAACCGTGTAGTCGTCAACTGCTTCGACACTTTGTACCAGATCATAAGTACCAGAAGTGACTGCCCCAACCTTGGGGTTACTAAGAAATTGATAGGTAAAAACTACATCCTGAGCAGTAAAAGGTTGACCATCTGACCATTTAATATTCTGTTTAAGTTTCCAGGTAACAGACTTGCCATCAGCAGCCACTCCGCCATTTTTTGTACTAGGTATCTCAGCAGCTAAAAAAGGAATCAAGCTGCCCTTGTTGTTAAAACTGGCTAAAGGCTCAAGGGTAATGCGACTAGCTTCTGTATCTTTAAACCCTGTGGAGAGATGGGGATTAAGAATAGTGGGTGCTTGCCAGTAAAGTAATTTGAGAGTGCTGCTTTGCTGACTGTCAGATGAATCTGGAGGACTACTACAGGTAGTAACTGCAATTGCTAAACCTAAAAATAAGCAAAATTGAAAAATAAACTTTTTGGCGATCACTGACTACTCCTTAACCAGTTTTGATTATGGATGATATTGTAGTCGGTATTATAATCGAAGAGAGAACATTGAGAATTGCCCAATAAATTTAATCGTATCTTATTTTAGGTATTACTGGCGATCGCCAGAAGGCAAAAATCTTAATAAATTGAACAGCCTATTTGCTTTTTAGTAAAAGATAGTGTGTTTGATTTTTTTGCTTGATATTAATTGTATCTGCACAACTTTGTTTGATAAAACTCAATGCAGATTTGGAAAGTTTATTCTTTTTGAGAACTTCTGAGATAGATTGTTGGTAGTCGTTTTTAAATTGCTGAGAAAGTTGTGTCAAAGTGACTGGCTCTTTTAATTCATCTGTAAGCTTATTTAGAGTTAAGACAATTTTATTTTGAATTGAATGTCCAATATTTTGCTCTTGCTGAGAATTAGAAATTGTAGACATTACTGAGGCACGATTATTAGCAAAATCATGTATATAAATATTTCCTGAATGCTGATAAACTTTGTAAGTATTACATCCTTGCCTTTGTAAAGTTTGATGTAAACAATTAAAAATTGAGTCGTGAGAAACTACAGTTACCTCTTTTACTTGAGGATACTGTAATAGTAAAGAACTTCCTAGAGTAAGAATTTGCGCATCAGCAGCATTTTTTTCTTTAGGTACATGGATTAATTGGTATCCTTGCTGATGCAAATATTTGTCTAGTTTGGCAATACTACTGTTAAACCAATTTGCTACTGCAAATTTGATTGTTACGGGATATTGGCAATGTGACTTGAGATTTTGTGCTAAATCCAATTTGAATGGAAAGTTTTCTACATCTAATAAGATTACTCCCGTTGGGGACAAGACTTTAGATAAAAAATGTAGCTGTAAGTTAGAAAAATTCATCTTATATTTGATGCTGTAAAAATGTTATTTCAAGTTTAAATTGCCCAACTATCAATCAGTTGTGATTTGCTCCCTTTTAATAGAAACGCTCAAAATTCTATAAATTGAATGCTCTGGTCGCGATGAATTTCTATCGCGACCAGAGCATTATGATTAAGCCACTTTTTTGGGTAATCTATTCTGGTTTTTTCCGCTGTTTTTTAACTTTTCCTGGCATAATACGGAATAATATGTGCTGAGAAAGATTATTTGAGTTGATGAGAACCGAGAATAGTAGTGACTCTAGCTTAAATCATGGGTTTTATTAATCAAGTAGTAAGTGACGGTCTACTACTCTTTTTAAGGTACAAAGTTGGGTAAACTAAAAGCGAAGTGCGACATGAAAAAAATTCTTTTATGCACCGATGGTTCTGCGTATTCTCAAGTAAGCTATGAGTATGCAGCATGGCTGGCAAAACGCAAGCCATTTGCTATTGAAATCCTATATGTAACCGACCGCCGTGGAGAACAGGCGACTCAGGCTGCCGATTTCTCTGGTAGTATCGGCGTTGATTCCTATCAGCAGCTTTTAAGTGAGTTGGTAGAGCTAGAATCAGCTAGAGCTAAGATTAACCATCAAAGAGCGAAAATTATCCTCGAAGAAGCCAAGCAGTTTTTTAGCGATCGCCATATTGATGAGGTTAAACTGACTCACGAAACAGGTTTTTTGGTTGATTTATTCCACAAGCTAGAAACTGATAGTGATTTAATTATTTTAGGCAAGCGGGGAGAAAACGCTAACTTTGCCAGCGAACACTTAGGCGCAAACATGGAACGTATTGTGCGCGCCAGCCATAAACCCTGCTTAGTTACTCCTAAAGAATTTAAACCAATTAAGCGCATTTTATTAGCTTACGATGGAGGTCAAAGCTGTCAAAAAGCTTTAGATTATTTGGCTGAAATGTCTGAGTTTAGCGACTTAGAATTACATATAGTCTGTGTGACCAAGCGCGACCAAGAAACCGCCAGAAAACACTTGTTGACTGCCTCAGAAGTAGTTAAGACAGTGGGATTTAATCCTATATGTGAAGTGCTACAGGGCAACCCAGAACCAGAAATGGAAAAGTATATCGCCCAGAAAAATATTAATTTTCTCTTAATGGGTGCTTATGGTCATAGTCGTATTCGTCATTTGGTTATTGGTAGCACTACGGCTCAAATGCTTCGCAGTTCCCGTATACCTGTTGTTTTATTTAGATAATCTTTTACAAAAATAAATATTAACCCTGCTTGATGCTCTAAAACTAAATCCGATTGGAAAAAGCATCTTAAACATTGAGTTTGTAGTTAGTCGTTCGTAGTTTGTAGTCAAAGAAAATTACCTACTACCTACTAAACAGCCAAGTGACCTACGCCAAGAGAATTTAGCATAAAAATATATCTGAGTGAGTAGTGTAAAATCGCCTTGACAAGAGAAAATAAGATTGAGCTGACAAATTAGGCAGCATAACTCAGCAAAATTAAGAGTAGATTTAAAGATAAAGACTATAACCGTATGCAGATTTATTTAGACAACAGCGCGACAACTAAACCGCGTCCAGAAGCGATCGCCCTAGCCCAAACTGTATTGCAGCAGCAATGGGGTAATCCTTCGAGTCTGCATAATTGGGGACAAAGAGCAGCCACAGTTATCGAAACAGCTAGATTACAGGTAGCTAGCTTACTGAATGCTCTTTATCCAGAATCGATTGTTTTTACCTCTGGAGGAACAGAAGCAGATAATTTAGCTATCTTAGGAGTTGCTAGACAATATTCTACTCCCCAGCATCTAATAATTTCTAGCGTTGAGCATTCAGCAATTAACGAACCTGCCAAGCTTTTAGAAAAATGGGGTTGGCAGATAACAAGATTGCCCGTTAACCAATACGGTAGAGTCAATCCCCTAGATTTACAGGCTTCTCTCCAAAAAAACACAGTTTTAGTCTCAATTATCCATGGACAAAGTGAAGTTGGTACGCTGCAACCGATAGAACGATTAGCCCAAATAACGAGAGATCATGGTAGCTTGTTTCATACTGATGCAGTGCAGGTTGCAGGGCGTTTGCCAATTGATGTAGAGCAGTTAGGAGTAGATTTATTATCTCTTTCCTCTCATAAAATTTATGGTGTCCAGGGTGCAGGGGCGTTATATATTCGTCGTGGTATTCAGCTTGCACCTTTATTGGGTGGCGGTGGACAAGAAAAGAATATTCGTTCGGGAACTCAGGCTTTACCTGCGATCGCCGCTTTAGGAATTGCAGCAGAATTAGCAGCAGTAGAAATGTCCGTAGAAATTTTTCGTTTACAGAGATTGCGCGATCGCCTATTTGACTTGTTGGCTGACTATCCTTGCCTAGAAACCACAGGCGATAGACTATACAGACTGCCTCACCATGTCAGCTTGATTTTAAGCGATCGCTTTGCTGCCCAAGCCAAAGACGTGACGGGAAAAACAATTGTGCGTCAGCTAAATATGGCAGGAATTGGTATTAGTGCAGGTTCTGCTTGTCATAGTGGCAAACTTAATCCCAGTTCCATTTTATTAGCTATGGGTTACGATGCTGCCGCTGCCAAAAGAGGTATCCGTTTAACCTTGGGCAAAGATACTATTGAGGCAGATATCGACTGGACAGCGATGGTTTTAAAACAGGTTATTTGCCGTCTAATGCCGCCTTTAGTGTGCTGCTAATATTAGATAATCTAAAATTCTTTGACTTATCACCGATAAACATCTACAGGGATAACTTTAGCTCGGCTGTCTACCCGTTAAAAAGCTGTGAACAGTAAGATTTTTACTACGCACAAGCTTCTTTTTTTTGGCAACAAGACCACAACGGCAAGATCGTTAAGTTGCAAGTACAGTTACCTAAGAAAACGCTGAGTTTTAGATAAGACTTTGAAATACATAGATTTAGGAAATTTATAGAGTTAATTCAGATAAGTTTCATTCGCACTCAGCATACTTAAATTAGGTGAACAAACCAAATCAGTTGGCAATTGTGCAAATAGTCGATTTGTACTTTATTTCGTGAAACTTTTATGGACAGATTTTCTCTTCAGCGTCGTCAAATTTTATTCTATCTGGGTCTGGGTGTAGTTGGAGCAGGCGTAACGGCTGCTCTTGGGGCAGGTAGGCAGCAAAATAATTCTACAGTAACGACTCTACCAATTCCTGCTGCGACTAAACCTGAAACCAGTATCCTGGCTGCTGTTGGAAAACCAATCCCAGATTTTCAGGGTATTCAGCAGTGGTTAAACTCAGCTCCTCTGGCGATCGCCGATCTCCAAGGCAATGTTGTCTTAATTCAATTTTGGACGTTTGCCTGCATCAATTGTCAGCGCACCCTGCCTTATATTGTCAAATGGCATCGCCAGTATGCAGTGCAAGGACTAAGAGTGGTTGGCATTCATACCCCAGAATTTGCCTTTGAGCGTGAGCCAAATAACGTCAAACGCGCCTTAAAACAGCATCAAATTACTTATCCTGTGCCAATCGACAACGAATACAAAACGTGGAACGCTTACAGCAATGAATATTGGCCTCATCTGTTTTTGGCAGATCGACGGGGCTTGATGCGATATGACCATATTGGAGAAGGAGCTTATGATACGACTGAGCAGACCATTCAGCAGCTATTGAAAGAAACCTAAGTTGACAATTTGCACCTGCGTTTCTTTTCTTCTGTCATGAATACATCTACCCTTTCTTTTCAAATTGCGATTCTCGCTGGAATTGTGACGGTTTTATCTCCTTGTGTGTTGCCGATTTTGCCAATATTGTTGGGTCGATCGCTCCAGTCTCATCGCTATGGTCCAGTTGCCCTCGTCGCTGGCTTAGTCAGTGGCTTTGCAGTTGCGGGAAGTTTATTAGGCATTAGTGCAAGCTGGTTTAGTGGATTCGCTAATTTTCTAAGGTATGGCGCGATCGCAATTCTTCTAATCTTGGGCATCCTGGCGTTATTTCCCCGCTTGAGTTATAAATTGTTCAGCTACTTGCCAATCCAGCAGTGGACTAAAGAACGTCCTCGAATTGGACTGTGGGGAGAATTTTGGTTAGGAACTCAGTTGGGACTGCTGTGGACACCCTGCGCAGGACCCGTTTTAGGGGGAATTTTAGTGCTAGCAGCCGTCAACCATCAAGGGTTAAGTGCTTTTGGTTTATTATTGGCTTATGGATTTGGGGCAGCGTTACCGCTTGTTGCCCTTTCTTATGGCGGACGTAAAATTAGTCAGAGACTGCTTAGTTTGCGTCGTCAAAGTGCAACCTTACAAAAGGTTGGAGGTGCGATCGTAATTGTGAGCGCGATCGCAATTCTGTTGGGTTGGGATGTCCAAATTCAGCTTTGGCTAGCTCCATTTTTTCCGACATTTTCAATTTAGAATGAGGAACTTTAATTATGAATTCTGCAATGCCCGCCAAACGTCGAAAATCTAAGCCGTTTCCGTCTCAGTCTCTTTTGTCAAAAATCTTTCACTGGACAAATTTGATTAGCCTGTTTGTAATGCTTTTTAGTGGATTGCAAATTTACAACGCCAATCCAGTGTTTGGCGGGCGGGCTGGGTGGAATTTTCCCAGTTTCTTAACTCTAGGTGGATGGTTAGCAGGGGGACGGCATTGGCATTTTACGGCGATGTGGTTTTATGCCCTGAATCTGCTGTGGTATGGACTTTATGTATTTATTTCCCGCCGTTGGCAGAAACGATATGTCAGCGAAGGAGATCTTAAGGCATTGCGAGTCAGCCAGAATCCCAAGCGCAAAAATTACGCACTCCATCGATTGATTTATACAGCCATTCTGCCCGTTTTACTCTTGTCGATCGCGTCTGGTTTAGCAATGTATAAACCCGCTTCATTTCATTGGTTATCCAGCTTATTTGTCAATTGGCAGACGCTTCGTACCATTCATTTTCTTGCCGTTCCTATTGTTATCTTATTTACATTCGTTCACTCATTGTTGGCTTTAAGAGTTGGTAGTGTTCGCCTCATAAAATCTATGTTTATTTGAGGATAATTATTTATTTTTTAGAAAAATGTCTAAATTTATTTCTCGTCGTCAACTGTTGCAGTGGTCTGGATTATCCACTGCCACTTTACTGCTTAATAGCTGTGGTTCGAGTTTGGGATCGAGTGAAGTCGGGCAGGCTTTTGAGCCACTCAATCAAGCATCGCAAGCCTTGTTTCTGACCCAGAAAGCCGTCCCTGAATTTCCAGTTAACGCGATCGAGCCTGATAAACTTCTAATCAACACCTTCGATCAAACACCACAAATCGATCCTGCAAAATATCGCCTACAGATTGAAGGCGAAGTTAATCACCCGATGCAGCTAAGTTTGACAGATCTTCAGGCACTACCGCTAACGTCAATGGTGATTCAGCACGTGTGTGTCGAAGGCTGGGCAGCGATCGTCCAATGGGGCGGAGTGCGACTATACGAATTGCTTCGATTGGCTCAACCTAAATCAAATGCCCGTTATGTTTATTTTAAATCTGCCGATGGTTACTACGAAAGCTGGGATTTAGCCTCGGCAACACATCCTCAAACGCTGATGGCATATCAGAAAAATGGACAACCTTTGTCGGTTGATAATGGTGCGCCTCTGCGTCTGGCTTCCCCAATTAAGTTGGGCTACAAACAAAGTAAATGGGTAACTCAAATCGTGCTAACAAATCAGTTGATGCCGACTACAGGATATTGGGAAGATTTGGGATACGAGTGGTTTGGAGGATTGTAAATTTGCTGCTTTTATGCAGAAGCATCAAGCTATTTTAGGGATGAGAGATATAGCCGTACAAAATCAAATTAGGATACAACAAAAACTATTGGTTTGTAAGTAGGAAGTAAGAAGTAAGAAGTAAGAAGTAAGAAGTAAGAAGTATTAATTTAACAAAATGACAACGCCACTGAAAATAATATTCGAGCTTGTTAGCAGTTAATATATTGGTTGCCTATTATGTGGATATGGTAAATTTTAATATTTGTTGAAGAAAAACGATTAATACTCTATGTCGTATAAACTTGCGAACTTTACTTGCTCTGCTTTTATAGTAGGACTTCTTCTACTGCCCACGGCAACCAAGGCTAATTCCGAGCAGGCGATCGCTCAAGCAAATTATCTAGAGCTTAATAACTTATTGCTCAAGGGTAAACAGTATGTAGAGAAACAAGATTACGATCGGGCTTTAAAAACTTACGAGAAAGCAGCTAGTTTAGATCGGCAAAATTCGCAAATTTTTTCTGGCATTGGTTATGTGCAGACTCTGAGAGCAGAATATGATGCAGCAGCAAAAGCTTATCAACAGGCGATCGCTCTATCTCCTAACGATCCCAAACTTTACTATGCTCTAGGTTTTTGCCTGGGTAATGCAGGAGAAAACGCTGAAGCAGCAGTAGCCTATGAAAAAGCTATTGAACTAGAGCCAGACAACATTCAAAACCATCTTGGTTTGGGAGTGGTCTTACTACGAGAAAAAGAATACGATCAAGCAGTTGAAACTTATAATCATATTTTAGCGATCGCTCCTGACAACAAACAGGCTTACAGCGTTCTCTCTCGCCTTTTAATTGAACAAGACAAATCTTCCCAAGCTATTTCTTTAATTCAAAAAGCTATTGGGCAATATCCTCAATTAGCTGATTTACAAATTCAGTTGGCTACCGCTCTTTTGGAAAAAAATGACTTTACATCAGCATTAAAAGTATTAAAGATAGCCAAACAAAATGACCCTTATGACCATTCGATTTATTTACGTATAGGAGACGTACTGTATCAACAGCAAAAATTCGACGCAGCTTTAATTGAATATCAACAAGCATCTCGACTAAAGCTCAATTCCGCAGAAGCTATTGAAGGCATTGGTAAGGTTTACTTAGCAAAGCATAATTATCTTCGTTCTACCTCTGAGTTTAGACGTTTGACGACAATTGCTGCTAATAACCCTTCTGGATTTCGTTATTTAGGCATTTCTTTAAAAGCTAGAAAAAGATACGATGAGGCGATCGCTGCCTTTAATCAAGCTCTAAAGCTATATAAAAGCACAGGCAACACCCAAGAAGCAGATAAAGTTGCTGTTTTTATTGACAAACTTAATGGGAAGCTTAATCAAAATTAGTTCGACGCATAAAAAAAAGATGGTGCAAAGCGATCGCGACTACCAGCAACAATATTGGTAGACCTAACCGTCAATCACCACGACCTGGTTTTGCGAAATGCTTGAAGCCATATTTATGATACTATTTTTAATATAATATTTTAAGAAAATTGTTGGAAGGTATACAAATATATGGAAGCTGCAATTATATTGGCAGATTTACCTGAAGCTTACGCTATGTTTAAGCCTCTAGTAGATGTTCTGCCTCTTATTCCTCTGTTCTTTCTTCTTTTAGCTTTTGTTTGGCAAGCAGCAGTAGGATTTAAATAAACTAACTCTACTAGCATTAATTATCAAGCATCCACAGTTAGCGGGGTGCTTTTTTGTATTTTGTTTAGTGTAATTTCTACTTCTTAAAATACTGAACAAACGATAGTATTTAAATGTCTTAAAAAAAGTTTCAGCATTATAGATGCTGTTAGGGGTAAAAATGCAAGCAGAATCTAATTTCGACAAACAAAAATTGCTCTCTGCCGTGGCTCATGGCTCAGTATTTATTAGTGCTTTAGTACTGTCTATAGGGATACCAATCGCAATTTTGGTAGTATCTGAAGATGCTTTAGTTCGGGAAAACGCCAAAGAAGCAATTAACTTTCATCTAAATGTGTGGCTTGTGGGAGGCATCATTGCTATCCTGTCCTTTTTTACCCTTGGTTTATTAGGTTTTATTTTAGGGCCTATATGGCTTCTAGTTCATTGGGGCTTTTCAATCTGGGCAGTCGCTCAATGTTTACAAACTCCAGAAAAAGCTTTTCGCTATCCTTTCATCTTTCGATTGGTTTAAATTACTTAGTAAAGACAAACTATATGGACTTTAACACGGGCGATCGCTCTTGAGATAATAAGTTGATAAAGGAACCACCAAAGATAATAGAAACGCCACGTCTCAAATTGCGATCGCCTTCTATTAAAGGCGCACCAGCTATTTTTGATTGGAATCGAGGTTTTATGACCGAAGCATTACTATTTGGAATGACTATAAAACGATTTTGGGGGTTATTTCACCAAGGAATAGTATTTTTAGCAAATTAAAAAAGCCCTGCATAAGGCAGAGCCAGTTAATAAAAGTTATTAGGTTATTTCCAATTCGCACTTAACTAACCAATTACTTCTTTGGCTTTAGCCACTACGTTATCAACGCTAAAGCCAAATTTTTCTAGACATACCGCGCCAGGAGCAGAAGCACCAAAACGTTCAATGCTGACTGAGCCACCTTCAAATCCAGTATATTTCTGCCAACCAAAGCTAGTTCCAGCTTCAACGGACAAGCGTTTGCCAGCAACTTTAGGTAGTACAGAGTCTTTGTAAGCTTCATCTTGAGCTTCAAACAGTTCCCAAGAAGGCATAGAAACTACACGAACTTTCTTACCTTCGGCTTTGAGCTTCTCGGCAGCACCAGCACAAAGCTGTAGTTCGCTACCAGTACCAATCAAGATCAGGTCAAGTTCTTCAGGGGCAAAGCCACAAGCATAGACATAAGCACCTTTAGTGGTATCTTCCATGGAAGTGCCTTCAAGATTGGGCAAACTTTGACGAGAAAATGCCATCAAAGTTGGTTTATGTTGCTTGGCATTTTCAATAGCAACCTTGTATGCACCAGAAACTTCGTTTCCATCCGCAGGACGGATTACAGTTAAGTTAGGAATGGCTCTCAAGGAGGCTATGGTTTCAATAGGCTGGTGAGTAGGGCCGTCTTCCCCCTGTCCAATGGAGTCGTGAGTCATTACCCAAATCACCCCTGCTTCTGATAGAGCAGATAAGCGAATTGCAGCACGCATATAGTCGGTGAAGATAAGGAAAGTTGCACCGTAAGGAATTAATCCAGAACCATGTAAAGACATACCGTTGCAAATTGCGCCCATGCCGTGTTCGCGGACACCAAAGTGGATGTTACGGTTTTGATACGCACCTTTTTGAAAGTCACCAGAGTCTTTTAATTCTGTCAGGTTAGAATGAGTTAAATCCGCAGAACCGCCAATTAGTTCGGTAAGCACGGGAGCTAGCTTGTTTAGGCAAGTCTCAGAATGTTTACGAGTTGCTAGTGCTTTGTCTTCAGGAGTATATGTAGGTAATACGTCAGCCCAACCATCAGGTAGTTTACCGCTCAAGAAACGCTCAAATTCTGCTGCTTCTTCTGCATATTTAGATTTATAGTCAGCCAATACCTGATTCCATTCTTCTTCTTGGCTAGCACCGCGCTCAACTGCTTTACGCATATGGCTTAAGGCATCTTCAGGAATTTCAAAAGGTTCATAATTCCAGCCTAGGTTTTCGCGGGTAAGCTTGATTTCGTCGCCTCCTAAAGCAGAGCCATGAATACCGCCAGTGTTTTGCTTATTGGGCGCACCATAACCGATAGTGGTTGTTACTTTAATCATGGTGGGTTTGTCAGTGACTGACTTAGCCTCTTTGATGGCAAGAGCGATCGCGTCTAGGTCAGTGTTACCATTTTCTACATGGAGTACGTGCCAACCGTAAGCTTCAAAGCGTTTGGAAACGTCTTCGGTAAATGCCACCTCAGTTGAACCGTCAATGGAAATATGATTATCGTCATAAAGAGCGATTAATTTACCTAGTCCTTGGTGTCCAGCAAAGGAACAGGCTTCACCAGAAATTCCTTCCATGTTGCAGCCGTCACCAAGAATTACGTAAGTGTAATGGTCAACAAGTTTAGCATCGCTTTTGTTGAACTTAGCTGCTAGATGAGCTTCTGCTACTGCTAAACCTACACCATTAGCAATACCTTGACCAAGAGGTCCAGTAGTTACTTCAATCCCTTCAGTGACAAAGTTTTCGGGGTGTCCTGGAGTACTAGAACCCCATTGACGGAATTGTTTAATGTCTTCAATGCTGACGCTATCAAAACCTACCAGATACATCAAGGCATACTGCAACATTGAACCGTGACCGGCAGAGAGAACAAAGCGATCGCGATTAAACCACTTAGGGTTTTTGGGATTGAAGCGCATAAACTTATCCCACATTACGAAAGCCATAGGAGCAGCACCCATAGGTAGTCCTGGATGTCCAGACTGAGATTTTTCTATGGCATCTACTGCTAAAAACCGAATTGAATTAATACAAAGTTCTTCAACTGACTTAGTTGATGTTGATTGGGTGGCAACTACCATATTTGTTATATAAATAAACGACGATAAAACAAAATTTGAGCTTTCTCAATGCACCTAGAAAGGAGCTTTGGTTTTTTAAACTTGATCCTAAAAATCTGTCTCAAGTCTTTTTCTTATCTTCCCATCCTAAAGGAACGGGTCGCAAGTTAAAGTATTATTAATCAGACAAATAATTCTGCTGTAATTAACTATTGGATTGTGTCTTGCTGACAAAATATAAGCAGCTATAAAACTGTAAATTCAGGTAAAATAATTTTCTTATCTGTATCAAACATCAAATTGAAGAAATTAGCTATATTTTTTAAAAGCTAGAGTAACATTATGACCGCCAAAACCAAAAGAATTTGATAAGGCCACATTTACTTGGCGATCGCGACTGATATTAGGTACATAATCTAAATCGCAATCAGGATCTGGGTTAACCAGATTAATTGTTGGTGGCACTTTGTCATTAGCGATCGCCATTGCCACCGCTACCGCTTCAATTCCTCCCGATCCTCCTAACAAGTGACCAGTCATTGATTTAGTTGAGCTTACTGGAATTTGTTTGGCTCTTGTCCCTAGTGCTTTTTTGATCGCGCTAGTTTCATTAGAATCATTGGCGGAAGTGCTGGTACCGTGAGCGTTAATATAGTCTACCTGCTCTGGAGTCAATTCTCCATCCGTCAGTGCTAATTCAATTGCTTTGGCTGCTCCTTGTCCTCCTGGTACAGGAGAGGTCATATGGTAAGCATCACAGGTCATCCCATAACCGACAATCTCAGCGTATATTTTTGCGCCACGAGCAAGGGCGTGTTCTAATTCTTCTAGAAAGAGAATGCCCGAACCTTCTCCCATCACAAAACCATCGCGATCGCGATCGAAAGGTCGACTAGCGCGGGTCGGGTCATCATTGCGTGTAGAAAGAGCTTTAGCAGAACAAAATCCAGCATAAGAAAGGGGCGTTATTGCTGCTTCTGCACCACCACAGATCATGGCTACTGCATAGCCTCCCTGAATGAGCCGAAAAGCATCGCCAATGGCATGAGAGCCAGCAGCACAGGCGGTTACAGTACAGGAATTTGGACCCTTTGCTCCCGTATGAATTGCCGTTAACCCCGCAGCCATATTGGAGATCATCATGGGGATAGTGAAAGGGCTAACTTTTCTTGGTCCTTTGGTCAGTAAGTTTTCCTTTTGATCTTCCATCACCTGCAAACCACCTACCCCTGTGCCAATTAGAACTCCAACTTGATCGGCGTTTAAATCGTTAATTTCAAAATTAGCGTCGGCGATCGCCTGTTTGCTAGCACAAACTCCAAATTGAGCAAAGCGATCCATCCGTTTGGCTTCTTTTTTATCCAGATATTGACAGGGATCAAAATCTTTAACCTCAGCACCAAATTGACAGGCGTGTTGCGAGGCATCAAACAAAGTTACTGCACCTACTCCATTACGACTCTGTAATAGACCAGCCCAGTATTCTGCTAAGCTATTACCAATCGGGGTAATAGCTCCCAAGCCTGTAATTACAACTCGTTTTTTTTGCCTATTTGTCATAATTTGCTCTCTAAAACACTTTTCTTTAGTCAGTATTTGTTTGAGGCTGCTTTTGGCATTTTGACCAACGGAATGGATTAAACTAAGCAGCTGCTCCAGTTTCAGAACTTATATGTTCTACTGCTTTTCCCACTGTATCTATCTGTTCTGCTGCTTCATCAGGAATTTCAATATCAAATTCTTCTTCTAAAGCCATAACTAATTCTACGGTATCTAAAGAATCTGCGCCCAAATCATTGGCGAAGCTAGCTTCAGGCGTAACTCTGTCTGCTTCAACTTCTAATTGCTCAACTACTATATTTTTTACCTTTTCAAAAATTTCTTGATTCATCAATTTTTTCTCACTCATTAACCCGTTTTAACAAAAATAAACAAAACATTATATTAGGCAAACTTTGCAAGTCTATTTCCTAAGCAAATGTTGGCTTCAAACAAGAAAGGGGATACTCCCAACATCTGTTGCCATTACAGACGAAACTTCTGCTGGCTGACCAACGGTCACAGCTGAGGTCAGACCCCCTAAAGGGTTCAGCAGTTTGCTTATGCCGACGGGGCTTATAAACTGCCGACGCAGGTTCGGCAGACAGCCCCTTGGAAACCCGTCCACCGCAACTGCTTCACCGCGTCGCCGTCAGGCGCAAGGGAATGCTGACCTTCGCTTCGTCCGTTTAGAAGTCCCCGTGCTGTTCCGTTTAGGAACAGCTTCATGCGGGACGTGGCGGAGTAATCTGCGACTCGTTCAATTTAAAGCAGCAATTCTAATCTTATCTGAAAGAGGGACAAAGTTAGAGAGCAAATGTATATTTGCTTGACTCTGCCAAATTCAAGATTTTTAGATGTAGTTTAGGGCGTGTCATCATTTTGAGGGAAGAATGCTTTTTTCTCTAATTGATGGCGAGGCACGCTGCTTCGCAAGCAGCTTGTGCAATCGCCATGTTGATGACACGCCCTAATGCTTAGAAAATTATAAATCTAAAAATAAAGACGGAAGGATGCCAAGCGTGAAGCTAATCATTCCGTCTACTTGTATTTTACAAAAGTTGTTTTTTATATTCTGTGCCAAAACTTGGCTTAGGAACTATTTGTTAGGCAAAAATCAAATAAAGTTTGAAAGTTAATTTTAAGTTAACTTCTAGGGGTTTTGGCTTTTCTAGCCATGTCTTTAAATTGATTTAAACTAGCACCAGGGCGACGACGAGATTTAGTGATTATCGGCATCAAATTGTCAGTGGCAAAAGTTTGTCCTGAATCCGAACTGCCATTTGCACTACCGTTATTACTGCTAGTGTTGTTGTACATAGCAGCAACCCAAAATGGAGGATCATACGAGGATGCGCCTGAATTTTGAGGCGCAGCAGCAGGCTTATTTGGTTCTTTTTCAGCAGTTTTTTTCACTGCATTTTTACCATTCTTAGCGACTTTGCCAGTTTTTGAGACTTTACCGTTTTTAGCAGCTTTAGATTTAGCTGGCTTGGTTTCTGTAGTTAAAGTAGACTGTAATTTTTCTGGCGCAGCATCAACTACTTTGTCGGCTACTTTTCCAGCGGTTTCTACTGCTTCTTTTACGGGTTGAGATTTTGCTAGTTCTGCAGCCTTTTCTTGAGCAAAGTCTCCTATTTTTTCAGCAGTTTCTACTACTTTCTGTACTGGTTGAGATTCTGCTAGTTCATCTAATTCTAAATAATATTTGCGATCGCCTTTGAATATTTTTTTGAGCATTTGCATAGCTTAAAATTGACTCCTATAAACAAAACTTTAGATGAATTATTAACTACCCTTATCAAGCCAGAAAAATAAAGCGACCGCAATTGTACTTTACAAAAATTTATTAAAACAGCAGATTTGAAACTAATCAAAATTTATTTTTGTTAATTTATCTTAAGCAAAACTCATTTATTGCAGTTTCTGATACATTTATCTTCTATCCCTTATTTAACCCAAACAGTTTTAATGTTGACAAATTCGTGTATTCCTTGGCTACTTAATTCTCTACCATAACCCGATCGCTTGATCCCACCAAAAGGCAAACGAGGATCTGATTTAACCAGACCGTTGATAAATACCGATCCTGCCTCGATTTCGGCGATTAAACGCTCTTGCTCTGTAGAGTCATTTGTCCAAGCACTTGCGCCCAAACCAAAGGGAATATTGTTTGCCAGAGCGATCGCTTTCTTGATATCTTTAACCCGAAACAATAAAGCCACAGGGCCAAAAAATTCCTCTTGGGCAATGTCACTATCTACAGGGATATTACCCAAAATAGTTGGTGGATAATAATTACCAAGGCGATCGCTAATTGATTCGCCTCCCAGCAAAATTTTTCCTCCTTGCTTAACGGCTGCTTTCACCTGCTGGTCTAATTCTGAGCGAATTGTAGCAGTAGCCAAAGGACCAATATCTGTATCTTCTGACATTGGATCGCCAATAGTTAAAGCTTGAAACTGAGCAATTAGCTGAGACTCAAAGCGATCGGCAATACTCTCGGCAACGATGAAACGTTTGGCTGCAATACAAGATTGCCCGTTGTTAAGCATCCTCGCTTTAACTGCTGTAGCCACTGCCTCGTCAACATCAGCACTTTCTAAGACGATAAAAGGATCGCTACCGCCAAGCTCTAAAACCACTTTTTTAATTTGTTGTCCTGCCACAGAAGCCAAAGCTGCCCCTGCTGGCTCGCTTCCTGTAAGAGTAGCTGCTTTGACTCGCTCATCTTCCATGATTGACTTTACCCGATCTGCGCCAATTAATAAAGCTTGGAATGCCCCTTCGGGGAAACCTGCTTGAGAGATAATTTCGGCGATCGCCAAAGCACACTGAGGTACATTAGAAGCGTGTTTAAGAAGCCCCACATTACCTGCCATCAAAGCAGGAGCAACAAAGCGAAATACCTGCCAAAAAGGAAAATTCCAGGGCATGACTGCCAAAATTACTCCCAAAGGCTGATAAGCAACGTAGCTATGGCTAGCATCACTGTCAATAGTTACATTAGCCAGAAATTCCGGAGCTTTTTCACTGTAGAAACGGCATACTTTGGCGCATTTTTCCACTTCGGCGATCGCGCTTTGCCGAGTTTTACCCATTTCCGTCGTCATAGTCTCAGCAAATTTTTGCTTATCTCGATCTAAGATGTTTGCTGCCTGGTTTAACCACTGGCTGCGTTGAGCAAAGGTAGTGTGCCGATATTGTTGATATGTAGACTGTGCCAAAGCCAGCTTGCTTTCTATTTCAGCATCAGTTAGGGGAGTGAAAGTCTTTATGGTTTTTCCTGTTGCAGGATTGATAGTTGCGATCGCCATAAGTAGGTAGGTAAAATTAATTCAGAAAATGGTTTATACTGGTAAGTTAGGCAGTAAGTAAATGGATAATGACTTGATTGCGTTTTTGATTGGAGTTGGTTTATTAATTGCCTATTTATTTTTCTCGGCTGCAACGGAAATGGGAACAAAACTTCCCTGGAAAAACAAGTAGTGGAGAACAGCCCGTCGCCCGTACAGTATTAACAATCAGTAACTGCTGTTGTATGAGCTTTGGTGACTGATGACTTTTTGCTATCTAGAATAGGAATGCGGACTATAAAGCAAGTACCAATGTTAAGCTCGCTAGTAACGCTAATTTTACCACCATGTCGTTTGGCAATCGCTTGAGAAATTGCCAAACCTAACCCCGTGCCACCTTGCCGACGGGAGCGTGCCTTATTCGCTCGCCAAAAACGGTCAAATACCTTTGATACTTCTTCGGTCGCTAGACCAATACCCGTATCGCGAACACTAACTACAGCAACGCGATTTTGCTTGTATAGATCTAAGCTAACTCTTCCCTCTTCTGGGGTATATTGCAGAGCATTTTCCATCAGGTTAGAGAACAAACGAGATAGTTGAGCAGTGTCGCCTAAAATATCGATTTCCTCTCTAAATTTGGACTGAAAGACAATTTTTTTCTCGTTGGCAAACGGCTCTAGCAATACAAAACAATTTTGCAGAATTTGGTTGAGGGAGACAGGAGCTAGTTGGCGATCTTGTACAGCCATACTTGAATCAGCGTCAGCACGAGCTAAAAAGAGCAAATCTTCTAAAGTTTGATTCATTTGCAGCGTTGCTCCAGAAATTGCCTCTAGCTTTTTTGTATCTTTGGGGTGGACTCGCTCTGGATGATGGCGCATCACGTCTATAGAAGCTTTAATTGCCGTCAAAGGACTGCGTAATTCATGGGAAGCATCGGCAGTAAACTGTTTAAGCTGCAAAAAACTGGCTTCAATCGGTTCAATCGCTTTTTGTGTCAGCCAAAAGCCCCCTACCCCAGTTAAAACTAGAGTGAACATTCCTCCTCCAATTAAGATTCCTGATAGTTCGTCTTCTGCTGCTTTTATTTCTGCACTGGATTGGGTAGCGCGAATAAAGCCAACTAAAGAAGGTGGTCCTGCTTGACCATTATTACGAACAAAAACTGATAGGGTATGAGTCCGAAAAACTTCTCCTGTCTTTGGTTGTTCAATAATTTGCGATCCTACTTCAGGAGGAACATTAAGCTCAATTAATCCTTTTCTGCCAAGTGATTTTCCGTTCTCATCAAACCATTCTAGGCTTTGCTGATCTCGGTTAAAAATATCACGCCAAGGAACTTCTTCTACTTGATTTAGATATTTACTGCCCTGATCGCGTACCGCCGCAAAAGAAGGAGTAGCAGACTGTGCCAGAGTTAACAGCCTTTTGTCGATTTGCTTGTATAAAGCACGCTTAAAAACGACATAAACCCCTGTGCCAAAAAGACCTGAAATAGTTGCCATAACTATCAAATAGTATAATAGCAGTCGCGATCGCAAACCTTGGTGCATAATTTTTATACTTATACTTGTTGAGGTTCTTCCTTGAGACGATAGCCTAAACCATAAACCGTTTCAATTAAGTCATGAGGTGCGCCTGATGCCTCTAGTTTTTGTCTTAAGCCACGAATATGAGCTTTAACCGTTGCTTCTTCTGGAACTTGTTCAAAAGACCACAAATGTTCTAGAATTTGGGCGCGACTAAATACGCGACGACCGTTGCGGAGGAAAAATTCTAGCAGCTTGTATTCTTTAGGACTTAAAGGTAAAAGAGTATCTTCATAGAAAACTTCACAGCTACTAGGATCGAGCTTCAGTTTTTCCCAGGTCAAGATAGGAGGTAAAGTTCCTGTTCCTCGACGCAACAAAGCACGAATTCGAGCCGATAATTCATCTAATTCAAAAGGTTTGACTAGATAGTCATCAGCCCCAGCATCTAAACCTTCAATCTTATTTTCTAAAGTATCTTTAGCCGTCAGCATTAGAATAGGAATGTCTAAACCTTTCTTGCGTAGTTTTTGGCAAAGAGTGATGCCATCCATTTCAGGCATCATTACATCCAGCAACACCATATCATAGGTAAATACATCTAATAAATCCCAGGCACTCTGACCATCGCCAACCGCTTCAACAGCGTAATGTAAGTCGGAAAGATATTCGACTATCGCATCACTAATACGCTCGTCATCTTCTACTACTAAAATTTTCATAAATTATTTCTAATTAAACTCAAATGACATTGCTAGTCTTGGGTGTAAAACTAATTATGATATTATTACTACGTCTGTAAGACTTTTAATATCTTTTTTTAGTAATACCTTAAATTAATTAAGATACTTGTACCTTGGCTATAGTATCGTAAGAAAATAAGGAACAACAATCAAGCACCAGCAGATAATGATTGCTCACTGGTCGCTAATCACTGATTAGAAGTAGGGTTAGCCGAATTTCAAAATTTCTTTATTATGCCTATGATAGAGATAGCGTAAAAAAAGTTAATAGTTAATAAAGTTCGATCAGTATTTTTATGGGACTATTCGGTTTAGGCAAAAAAGCCACAATTCCTTCGGTTGAAGAAGCATTACCAGGACGCAGTCAGTCTATGGCTGTACCTGCAAAACATTACGTAAACGGCAACCCGCTTGAAGAACCTTTTCCTGAAAACATGGAAAAAGCCATGTTTGGGTTAGGTTGTTTTTGGGGTGCAGAGAGAAAATTTTGGGAACAAGATGGAGTCTATAGTACTGCGGTTGGTTATGCAGCAGGATCTACTCCCAATCCTACTTATCAAGAAGTCTGTAGTGGTATGACTGGACATAACGAAGTTGTTCTAGTTGTTTATGATCCTCAAAAGATTAGCTACGAGGATTTACTTAAAGTATTTTGGGAAAGCCATAACCCAACTCAAGGAATGCGTCAGGGTAACGATAGAGGTACTCAATATCGTTCTGGTATTTATGCTTTTACTCCAGAACAAAAGCAGCTAGCAGAAACTTCTAAAGCTGCATATCAGCAGGAGTTAGGAAAAGCAGATTACGGAACAATTTCTACTGAAATCATCGACGCACCAGAATTTTATTATGCAGAAGAATATCATCAACAGTATCTGGCTAAAGTGCCTAATGGCTACTGTGGCTTAGGCGGTGTAGGCGTTTGTTATCCTGCTACTGCTAGCAGCAAGTAATGTGAGTTTTGCAGCCAGTTTCGGCAGATAAGGTTAATTAAAACGCCAAACTAAAATAATTATAAGCGGTCGCCTGGAAGATTTTTATTGAAGGGCGATCGCGCTTTTTTCAGGAAATTTTTGCAAATGACTATAGAATCAAAAGTAAGCAATTATTAAAGTAGTGCATTCGGGAAGAAAATCTTTTCAACACTGCACATTCAACCAAAAATACATCCTACTAAGAAGCTGTATAAAGAGTAGAAAAAAGGTTATGAGTGTTACACCTGAGCAAGTAGACGCTGGGCAAGCCGTTTATACTAAGCGAACACTCGGTGCCTATGATTTCGCCGTACTTAGCGTTTCTAACCAGTTCATTTGGAAGTGTCCGACTCAACGACTTCTAGACCTCTACAACCAAAGCGTTACAGCGAATCATCTAGATGTTGGAGTAGGCACGGCTTACTTTCTAGATAATTGTCAGTTCCCCTCGTCCACTCCGCGCATTGCCTTAATGGATCTCAACTCCAATACGTTGGAACTCGCCTCCCAACGTATTGCAAGATATAAACCCAAAATATATCGTCGAAATGTCTTAGAACCCATTTCTCTGGACGAGTCAAAGTTTGATTCGGTGGGAATTAACTACCTGCTTCATTGCCTTCCAGGTTTTATCGAGTCAAAATCGGTAGTTTTCGATCATCTCAAGGTGTTGATGAATCCTAACGCAGTCCTTTTTGGTTCAACCCTATTGTACAGAGGTGTCTCACGGAATTGGTTCGCCAAACGCCTAATGGATGTATACAACAAAAAAGGGATCTTTTCCAACCAAAGCGACGAGCTTGAGGGTTTGAGGCGAGAGCTTGACAAGCGTTTTAAAGATGTCTTAGTTGAAGTCGTAGGCTGTGCTGCGCTTTTTTCGGGGCGAGTATGAAGTCTAACAATCGCGCTACACCCGAACTCGCCAAAATGGTCGCACTCCATTTGACTGCTCTATACAGACGTATACAACGCTCATCATGTAAAGTTTTGAGCTTAATCGCTATTTATATACAAGGTAAACATAAATAATGTAGTATTTTTTATTTCGTATATAATAAATCAATATGTTTTTAGAAGAATATCAATGACTCAAACAATAAGACGACACGACTGGACTTTTCCACAAGATTTACAAATTTTATTCATATATCTATATGGATTAGAAAATACCGAATATTCAATAATAGAAGACTATGCAGCAACGATATCCGATGAATTTACAGTAAGTGAAGTAGTAAAAAAAGTACAAGCTCGTGTTGATGAATTTAAGGGACTTGGCGGAGATAGTACGAGATACACTAATTGTTGCAAGCAAACAGATTTTGTATTTAAAGAATACAGAGATTTAAGTATGGAAGGACTCAAAAAAATAGCTTTCAATTACAAAATGAAGATTAGAGGCTAAATAAAAAGCGATCGCCCGATTGCCAAAAATATCTCAGGCGATCGCTTTTATAATTTATGAGTAACGTCTAATGTGAATTAAAAAAAGCTGATTTTTCTATTTTTATTCAAAATTTGTCTGTAAAAACCAAAATATAATACTGGGGGAACTTTCCCCCAGACCCCACTCTCGCGCATTCCCAAGTCCGCGTGGCTTCCCGTTTAGGGATGCCCTCGTGTCGGACGCTTGCGCCTGAAGGCGACGCGGTGAAGCAGTTGCGGTGGTGAGACACTTGCGTTGCGGAGGTATCCTCCGTTGAGCAAAGTGTCGAAAGGGTTCCCTGGCATAAGCAAACTGCTGAACCCTTTAGGGGGTCGCTCGCCTGTTGGGGACGTGACGACCCTCCCCAAAGCCGAGGCAACGTGGGGCGAATGTATTCGCCCCTTTAAGTGCCGTCTTCCGTAAACATTAACCATAATTTCACTCATCAGTTAATTTCTGATTATTTAGATGAAGAATTGAATCTGCTTGAATTGGGTTCTCAAAAAAATCTTTATTTCTCTTGAAATATTGGGCTTTTTATAAGCTGATAGTCAAAAAGTCAATTCACATTAGGCGTGAGTAATAAACTAACTAGCAGGTATTACACGTTCTAGTCTTGCTCCTAAGCTGCGGAGTTTATCCTCTAGGTTTTCGTAACCGCGATCTAAATGGTGTAAACCATGAACGGTGGTTTTACCTTCGGCTGCCAAACCAGCTATTACTAAAGCAGCAGAGGCTCTTAAATCCGTTGCCATGACAGGCGCACCAGAGATAAAGGATACTCCCTGAACGATCGCATGATGTCCTTTAACTCGAATGTTTGTTCCCATGCGCTGTAGTTCAGCTACATGACGGAGGCGATTTTCAAATACGGTTTCACTAATAACGCTATTGCCTTGGCTGATGCTCAAAAGAGCAGTAAACTGTGCCTGCATATCCGTGGGAAAACCAGGATAAGGAAGGGTTTCGATATCTGTACCGTGGAGTTCGCCTGGGATAATTCGTAAACACTTGGATTGAATATTACCGCCAAATGTTTTACCGATCTCATCTTCGACTAATACCTGACAGCCAATTTCTTTGAGCTTGGCAATGACAGGGGCTAGATGTTCGGGAATTACCGAAGTAAGGGTAATTTCTGAGTGGGTAATTGCCCCTGCAACTAAAAATGTCCCAGCTTCAATGCGATCGGGAATTACGTTGTAATCTATAGGATGAAGTTCGGCAACACCTTGAATAGTAATAGTGTTTGTGCCTGCACCAGTTATTTTTGCTCCCATTTGATTGCAGAAATTAGCTAAATCAACGATTTCTGGTTCTTGAGCAGCATTTTCAATCTTGGTTATTCCTTCGGCTAACGTTGCTGCCATGAGGATAGTTTCTGTTGCGCCGACGCTGGGATAGTCTAGATATATACTTGCCCCTTGCAAACGGCGTTTGCTACCGACGAGATTGGCATGAACAACACCGTCTTCAATAGATACGTTTGCTCCCATCGACTGCAAACCGCGCACGTGAAGGTCTACAGGGCGTGCGCCAATAGCGCAGCCTCCAGGAAGAGGAACACGGGCTGTTCCCAGTCTAGTAAGTAGAGGTCCAATCACAAAAAAGCTGGCTCTTAATTGAGAAACTACGTCATAAGGAGCTTCTGCGGGGATGATTTGTTTGGCATCGATTTCTAAAACATCACCATCTCGTTTTAGCTTCACTCCTAAAGATGTCAGAATTTGCCCCATGCGTTTAATATCTACTAAGTTAGGAACATTACGCAAGATAGATTTGCCAGGACACATTATTGTCCCTGCCATTAATACAAGAGCTGAATTTTTGGCACCACTAATTTGTACTTTTCCTTTCAAAGAAGTGCGTCCCCAGATTTCTAATACAGCTTGAGGCTTTTCTACACTGGTTTTAGTTAAGTTAGAGATAGAGTTAATGGCTTTGTCCTCTTAATGATAAAAATATTAATTTGAGCTAAGGCAGACTCTATTTAATTTCAGTTAAAAAATTGGTTTTCAATAATTCAACTAAAGTTATTTGAAGTTTGACATTAGTAGTAAAAGTCAATAATAATAAGAGTCTACAGGCAAAATTTCTGCGGAACTGGCGGAATTGGTAGACGCGCTAGATTCAGATTCTAGTGTTTGCTTAAAACATTCGGGTTCAAGTCCCGAGTTCCGCATCTTAATTAGCAACCAAAGTATTACTTTGAATAATGCTGTTCGTCAATAGTGAGTGGATAAGATAATTTTAACTAGCACTCAAAATCCTTTAATAAAACAGGTTCGTAAACTGCATCGCTCTAAGGAAAGAACTAAGCAAAACCTGCTGCTTTTAGAAGGCACAAATTTAGTTGAGGCAGCTTGCCAAGTAGATTATAGGTTAGATACTGTTTTTTACACAGATCGTTGGCAAGAAAATCATCAGTCATTATGCCGAAAAATTGCTGAACAAGGGATTAAAACTCAGCCAGTTAGTTTAGAAGTCTTAAATGCGATCGCGACAACGGTTAATCCAGATGGAGTAGTAGCGATCGCGCGTCGTCTCGCTTATGAACCAGCAATCTCGAAAACTAAGCTGGGAATTGCCTTAGAAAGGCTACAAGATCCTGGCAACTTAGGCACAATTATTCGCACCGCAGCAGCCACCAGCGTTGATAGTATTTGGCTAAGTGATGATAGCGTAGATATTTATAACCCTAAAGTACTTAGAGCGAGCGTAGGAGAATGGTTTCGCGTCCCCATTGCTACTGCTCAAAATTTAGCTGAGGTAGTTTCACAGCATCAGCAGGCAGGCGTACAGATAGTTGCTACTACTTCTCAAGCCAACAAAAACTACTGGCAAGTAGATTTTACTCGTCCTACTCTGCTTTTATTAGGTAACGAGGGTGCAGGATTATCAGAAGATTTAATGGCGATCGCCGATGAGCAGATAAAAATTCCTTTAGCAAACGGAGTAGAATCCCTAAATGTAGCAGTTGCTACCGCTTTATTATTATATGAAGCCAAAAGACAATCAATCAGTAATTACTAACTCTATGAATCACTTATTAAAACTTTTATTGTCGATATTTGTTATTTGTACAGCCTATAGTCAGCAGGTAATAGCCCAAGATAATTCTGAAGCTGTTAAGGCAATAAATGTTGCTGATAGTGTCAATAACAATAGTAATGGTTTAATTACTGTCTCAAGTCCTTATGGTGTGACAGAAACCACCGATCGCCTAGCCAAGATTATCAAGGAAAAAGGTTTGACACTTTTTAGTCGGATCGATCATAGTGCCAATGCCAAAAAGGTTGGGGAAGAATTGAAACCAACGCAATTACTAATTTTTGGTAATCCTCAAGTGGGAACACCCCTGATGAAATGTTCTGCCACTACGGCGATCGATTTACCTCAAAAGATTCTGGTTTTGCAGAATGATAATAATCAAACTCAGGTTATTTACAACTCTCCTCAATATCTTCAGCAACGTCATAACATTAATGGCTGCGATGAAGTCTTAGCAAAAGTCTCTGGAGTCTTGAAAGATATTACTAAAGCAGCAATTAAGTAACATGAGTTCGGGTTAACAAGATTAGTCTGTTAAGGTAGCTATTAGCTTTTGGGAGGAGGAATAATTAATTCTTGTCTCTGACGGTTTATTTCTTGCTGTCTTCTAAAGTCGTTTTCTTGGCGAATTCTTTCTAATCTTCTCAAGTCTTGATTTTCTTGCTGTTGCTCTCTAAACTTATCTTTCCATTCTTGCTGTCGTTGATTCCATTGTTGTTGATACTGTTCTTGAAATTGCTGTTGTCTGTCTCTTAATAGTTGTTCTTGTGGTTCAAGCTGTTGGTTTTGTGACTGTTTTAGCACGGGATTAACTTGATATTCGGTATTTGGTAACGCTTGAGCGATCGCGAAATTGCTCTTCGAGTTTTGCAAAATTAAATTACTAAAGCAGGTAAATACAAATAGATAAGGAAATATTTTGCTTATTGAGCAAATCCAAATATTTTCACGCATATTAGACTTATTTTCTGTTGATATAGCGGTTTCTCAAAATCAATTGTTACTGATGCTGTTGAATCCAATTTAATAAAATCGGGTTAACTATTTCTGGGGCTTCATCTTGAGGACAATGACCTAAACCTTTTAAGGGAATAAACTTGTCTACTGTAGATATTGCAGCTAATTCTTTACCCATAGCTACAGGTTCCCAAGGATCTTCAGTTCCCCATAATAAAACCGTGGGACAAGCAAGGCGAGGCAGCAGATCTTCAGGTAAAGGCCCTTGAGAATAGCGGGTAAAAGCCAGAAAAACAGTCGCTGCGCCTTCATCTTGGGCAGGTTTCATCAAAATATCGATCAGTTCATCCGTAACTGCTTCGGGGCGACAATAAGCCTGTAGCAAGATCTTGCGAACTACTTTAGGTTTGGCAATCTGTCTAAAAAAGAAGCTACCAATTTGCTTATTACCTAATACTTGCTGCATAACTAAAGAGCCATAATTACGATACCAGGGCAGGGTAACTCTTTTGCGATCGTGTAAAAGCCGAATGGAACAGTCGATCGCTGCCACACCTAAAGCCAATTCAGGATGATCTACCGCCGTTTGCATGACTACAATACAGCCAATAGAATTACCAATTAAAAAGGCAGGACTGCCAACCACTTCACGACAAAAATCAGCTAGCTGTTCTCCCCAGGTTTCAAAGGTATATTTAATTTCTGCACTTGGTTGAGGCTTATCAGATCCACCAAAGCCAATCAGATCGAGCGCATAACAACGACAAGATTCCCCCAACACGGGTAAGTTTTTGCGCCAGTGTCCCCAAGATGCCCCAAAACCATGTACTAATACTACTGCTGCGCCAGTTTCTCCTGCCTGCTGATAGGTAATATTGTGTCCTTTCCAGTTCCAGGTTTTAGGTGTTTGAGTTATTGCGATCGCCGATGTCATAAGCTTAAATATAAAAGTTAGGATTTTTAAGTTTTGTATCTTTATAATTTAATTTTAATCTGGAACAGCTTTGTTTGTTTTTGTTTTTAGCTTTAAGTTATAAGCTCTAAGCTGTAAGCTTTCATCACTAGAGTAAAATGAGCAATCAAACATCAGAAATTGAACAGGTTATCAGCCAATATTTAGCAGCCTGGAATGCTCCTAATGCCGAACAAAGAGGATCTTTAATCGAAAAAGTTCTTGCCCCTAATTGTGTGTATGCCGATTCTCACCTGCCAGATTTGGTTGAAACGAGGGAACTACATTCAGGCTTTATCGATCAGTTTAAAAGTAAATTTCCTGATTTAAAGATTAGCTTAGTTTCTGCTCCAGATATCCATCATGGTTTTTTCCGCTTCCATTGGCAGCTAACTCAACCCAATGGAGATATTTTTACCAAGGGGATTTTCTTTGGAGAAACAAATCAAAATCAGGAAATAACTAAACTAGTTGGTTTTGTAGATCGATAAGAGGGCAAAGCCCCAGCTATAAGCTATAGTTCAGATCTTACATCAGTACAAATAAACTCAAGATTTAGCTACAGACTCTGGTGTGTTAAATAGTTCACGTGATGCACGATGTACAAGGCTAGAAGAAATATAGAATAAAGTGAATCCAATCAAAGGATGAAGTACCTCTAGGTGAAGAGGTGTCTTGAGATGAATGCTGCAAAACTGGAGTGCCAGCAACACGGGCAGACTGGCAGTAAGCGATCGCATTTTGTGGGAGAATGGAGCGATTAATGAGCCTGCCAAGAGTATTAGGGATAGTCCACTATACCCCCGCACGAGCCATACATGAATACTCCACCAGGCAGGATCGCTAAAGTAAGCAACACCGACAGTTAATACCTGAGCAATTAAGCAAACGTTAAAGATGATGGAAATCGCGTAAAAGCCAAGTTTTATCCAGCTTCTGTCAGAAATATTGTAATTCGTTTCCGAATTTATAGTCATGTCAGTTTACTTATTTTGTTAGTTCTAAACTCGATATCTGTTGCATCAATAGTATTGCCTTGTTGACCAATTCAGGACCCGCTTTTTCAGGTGAACCAGTATCAAATGGAGGGGCAGGATTGTACTCAAGTAAGAGTTGAACAATTTTGGCGGTTTCCTCACCACAAAGGATGCTCGCGATCGTCAGACCAAAATCGATCCCCGCTGTCACGCCTCCGCCAGTAATTCGATTGCGATCGATGACGACGCGCTCGGTTCCAACCTCAACGCCCAACTTTGCAAGCTGTTCGCGCATCCCCCAGTGCGTTGCTGCTCGATAGCCTTCTAGCAAACCAGCTTTCGCCAGAAACTCTGACCCGCCACATACAGAGGTAATAAACTTTGCAGTGCTGCCTTGTTTGCGGAAAAATTCCAGCACCTCTGGATCGTCTACGAATTTACGCTGTTCTAAGCCACCCCCGACACAAATCACGTCCAAAGGCGGGCAATTTTCAAAGGTGGTATCTGGCAAAATCACCAATCCATCATCAGTTGCGATCGGGTCTAGCGTTTTCCAGAGCCGATGAAGTTCGACACCTGGAAGCGCACTGAAAACTTGATTGGGTCCCAGCATATCGAGTGCTGTCATGCCAGGATAAAAAACCAAACCAATGATATGTTGTTTTGAATGACTCATTAATTAAATCTCCTAAAGGGACTTGTAACTAAATCTATCTTTATACTAGAAATGACAGCCTGTTCTGCCTAGTCCTCGATCGAGTACTCTTTTTACCATCATGACAATTCCTTTAAAGCTTTTATTTGCCGAAATTCAGCAGGCAAAGGATGAAAATATCTTGCGATCGCACCTTGCGCCAAAGATAAGTGAGTATTTTACTGTAAAGCGATCGGGAATCTTTTTCTTTGACCAACTGCCAACCAATCCAAAGCTTCAGAAAGTAATACGAGTGGCATTATCAGTTGAGCATAACCCCGTAGCGCGTTACATAGTTGAGCGTCATACACCTGCTCATGAAGGATTGGCAACCACCCCTAAAGCTTGGCAATTAATCTGTCCTCGTCCAGATCACTGGCACGTGATGGCAGGGCCAATTATTGATCGCGGTCAATTAGTTGGTTTAGTAGGCTGTACTCGTGAAAAGATAATGCCTGCTTTTGATACTCAAAATTTAGCAGATCTCAGTGCCATCTGTTTGCATCTATCAAGCTGGACTACAACCGTAAGATTTGCACGAACCTCTGTTTCAACACCGCAGGATCAATCATTTAGGAGCAATAAATTAACTCCCCGTGAGTTACAGATTGCCGAGTTGGTTGCTTTGGGAAAAACTAACGCAGAAATTGGAACTGAACTTTGGATTACGGAGAATTCTGTGAAACAAGCATTGAAGCGAATGTTCCGTAAGCTTGAGGTTTCGTCCCGTGCAGAGATGGTTGGACAACTTTCTAAAAGGCAACTTCGCGTTTCTAATGCAAAGTAATTTTTATTTGACTTGAGTTTGAAAACTTATTGATAACCTTTTGTTAGCACTTTCGCCAACCAAGCAGCAGCATTATTTATTCTTCCGCCTTCATCTTTTAAAGAATGTTTCCTAAGCAATTTATTGGTTCAGAAGCTCAAACAACTTACGAGGAAGCAAAAGTAATTATTTTGCCTATCCCTTATGAAAAAACCACTACCTACCGTAAAGGATGCCAAAATGGTGCAGCAGCAATTATTGAAGCCTCAGATCAGCTAGAAGCTTATGATATTGAGTTAGAAAAAGAAATATGTCACGAAATAGAGATTTTTACGACAAATGCGATCGCCAGTACGATAACAAATCCTGATTTAATGCCAGAGGCAATGATCGATCTGGTTACTGCTAAGGTATCTGAACTAGTTGCCGACGGCAAATTTGTCATTGCTTTAGGGGGAGAACACAGTATTACCGCAGGAATAGTCAAGGCTTATCAACAGCTATTAAGTGAGCCTTTTACCGTAATTCAAATTGATGCCCATGGAGATATGCGCCATAGCTACGAAGACTCAATCTACAATCATGCTTGCGTCATGCGCCGAGTTTTAGATATGGGGTTGCCGACTTTGCCCGTGGGTATCCGCAGTATCTGTTTAGAAGAAGCGCAGTTAATTAAACAAAAGCAAATTCCTGTAGTTTGGGCAAAAGATATTTATCAAAACTCAGACTGGATCGATCGAGCTATTTCTAAAATCACCACCAAAAAAGTATTTATTACCATCGATCTTGATGGACTTGATCCTAGTTTAATGCCTGGAGTAGGAACTCCAGAACCAGGAGGATTAAACTGGTTTGAATTAACTAAATTTCTGCAGAAAATATTTAGCAAGCATCAAGTAATAGGCTGCGATGTGATGGAGCTTGCACCAACTTCAGACTCTGTAGTATCAGAGTTTACGGCTGCGAAACTAGTTTACAAATTGGTTAGCTACAGTACATTATCTTGCTAAAATAATCGAGTTCAAAAGAAAAAATATGTTCATTTAAACAATGAAATTTTTCTTTATTCTTGATACAGCTTAGAATATTCTCAAAAAGATCTAGCTCACACTCAGATTCAAAATAAAATTGATAAAATTGGTTGTTTGCATTACATAAGACTTTCTATAGGAAATAGTATTTATGAACACGATAGGTAATTTTGCTCCTGATTTTGAAATTCCAGGTATCGATCAAGAAGTTTATCATCTTGGTAGCTACCGTAGAAAATTCAAAGCGATCGCCGTAGTTTTCATGAACAGCGAAAGTCCTGAAGTTGAGCAATATCTCGAACGCCTTAAACAGCTTCAAGCTGACTTTAGCAGCCAGGGTTTTACCGTCATGGGCATAGATTCTAATCATCGCTCAGAAGCGATCGCCGACACCATGGAAGGCATGAAGCAATTTGCTCATGAACAAAAGCTCAACTTTCCTTACCTACGCGATACCACTCAAGATGTGGCAAAAGCTTTTAAAGTCAAAGTTATGCCTACTGTATATTTATTAGATAGTGATGCTGTTATTCGTTATCAAGGCAGGATTGACGATTGTGCCGAATCAGTAGATCGAGTTAATCATCATTATCTTCGTGATAGTATCTCTACAATACTTTCAAGCAGAAAAATTGCCAAAGATTACGTTGAACCCACAGGTACTCCTATTAAGTGGCGCGATGCCTAGTACCGCTTTGCTTGAGTAACGAGTAACGAGTAAAATTCAGAAAACCTACTTAGTAGCTGGGTGAAATTAATTAGAAGATAGTCTTCGTAAAAAGTAAAAAGCGGTGCGACCCCGCGTCGCCGTCAGGCGCAAGGGAACGCGCACCAAGACAGTAAAAAGTAAAATCTTGCTTATTCGGTTTTATATTTAATTCTGCATATTTACTTATCTCTGACCTCTAACCTGATCGTCACAGGTCAATTAGTGCCTAACACTAGTCAATTAACCTAAGCTTTTAGCATCATTTAGAATTACTGATATATGTTGTCGTTTTCAGACCGCTTAAAATTGTAAGATTTACCTAATACTTGCAGTTTGATAAACGAAGGATATATTTTTATGACCGTTGCCACTAATATTCCCGCTTTTTGCCAAGGGATTAAACACTTTCAAGAACAGTTGCCTGGTTTCGAGCAATACGGGCAGTCATCAGCAATTGCAGAGGGACAAACTGCGATCGCCTCGCCTACAGATAAAGCAGCAGTTTATCAAACTATGTTGGCAGCCGATGCTTTACGCTATCTAACTCTACAAATCACCGCCAGTAAGCAGTCAGGACATCCAGGCGGTTTTGCTAGTATCGCTGATACTATTGCTGCTTTGGTAATGTTAGGACATAAAAATATTATTACTGAGGTCGGTCATCATGCTCCAGGTTTTTATAGTAATGTCTTTTTAGATACTTCTCTAGAGGCGATGGGCATCAATAATGTTCAAGATCTAGGCGATCGCTTTCGGGAAATGCATGGGCTTTTGGGACACCTTTCAGGACAAATCCCTGGTTTACTTAACCCCGCAGGACCCCTAGGACAAGGACAGCATTTTGCTATGGCAGGGGCAAAACTTCATCCTGGGGTCTTATTTCCTGTAACTATTGGTGATGGCGGTTTGGGTGAACCTTATATCATGAGCAGCTTTGGGCATTTTAATACCGCCTTTCCCCAAGTGACTAACTTCTTACCTATTTTGGTTTGGAATGGTTATTCCCAGGAACATCACAGTATGGTTTCTACCAAAACCAATGAAGAAATGATGGCATACTGGGAGGGTAACGGTTTTGCAGAAGTAATTCTGGTTAACGCCAAAGACTACGACGACACAAATCAGCCAGGAGACTATGTAAACAGTACTAGGTTTTCTTTTGAAGCTAGAATGGCTTTTACTCAGGCAATCTTAGAGGCAACAGATAAAGCTGCAAAATCGGCGTTAGGCGGTAAATTGACTGTTTTAATCGTCAAACAGCTTAAAGGTTCAGGAGTACACAAAGATGGCGCACAGTCTCATAATCTTTATCCAGGCGATCATGTAGACAAAGATTATATTATGGCTGCTTTAAAACAAAGGGCTTTAACTCCCGAAGCCTGGCAGCTTGTACGCAATAATTATCTTCGTTCTAATGGTGGTGCAGCAGCCCATACAGCCGTTACCGAACAAGAATACCCTATACCAGATTTAGGCAATATTCCCTTAGAAGAATATGCCGTTGGTAGCGATAAACAGGTTGCCACTACAGCCATGGGTGCGATCGCTGCTTATGTCGGACAACAGGACAAAAACTTCATTGTGGCAAATGCTGACGGGAATGCAGCTTCAGGCATCAAAAACATCAATACTGCTTTAAAGATTATTCACCCCACCACCGACGAAATCTATTTTCAGCAGCCTGAAGGACAGGTTTACGAACCTCTTAGTGAAGATGCTTGTGCTGGGTTGGCAGCGGCACAGGCTTTATTTGGGGCGAGGACTCTTTGGTGTTCCTATGAATCTTTTGCTATTAATGGTTTACCTATTTGGCAAACGGTTACTCAAGCGATGACGGAATTACGCCGTACCACTCCCTCTACTATTACTTTATTTACCGCAGGGGCATTAGAACAAGGGCGCAACGGCTGGACACACCAACGCCCTGAAGTTGAGAATTACTTTGCAGGGATGATGCGTAATGGCAATGTTTTTCCTCTTTTCCCCTGCGATGCTAACAGTATTCAGGCTTGTTATGAATGGGCATTAGGTACAAAAAACAAAGGAATAACCATTACCGCTAGTAAGTCCCCCTTAGCCATTCGCACTACTCTAGAACAAACACGGTCAGGATTAGCTAAAGGTGGCATTGTTCTCCAAGAAACTCCAGGGAATAAAACCGTTGTCTTTGCAGTAATTGGCGACATGACGCTAATTCCTACCTTTGAGGCTGCCGAACAGCTAAAATCTCAGGGTATTGGTTCGAGAATTGTCTCTATAATTAATCCCCGTCGTTTATATCGTTCTACAGATGTGGCTTGGGATACTTGCAGTCGTGAACAGGATGGTAATTTCCTTGGTGATGCTGAATTTGACCAGATGTTTGCTGGCGATGCCTTGATAGGAGTAACTGGTGGTTCGAGTGCAATGCTAGAACCTGTGATGTTGCGTAGTAATAGTAAACGAGATGTTTTTGCTTGGAAACGAGGAGAAACTGCTTCTAGTGCTGCTCAAATTATGGAATTCAACGGCATTACTGCGGATAACTTTGTTAAAAGAGCTAAGGAATTGATTAGCTAGGTTTAAAAATACAAGGGTAGGTATTAGCTTGCCCTTGAGTCAAATAAAAACAAGGTAATTAACTTATTAGGTCAGGAGGCAGGATAATGAACATTATGAGCCATAGAAACGAATTATTTTTGTTTTTTGCGATTATTTCTGAAATCTTGGCTACCACGTGTCTAAAAATGACCAATGGATCTTTAAAATCTATTTATTTAATAGGTGTTGTCATAGGTTATGTTTTAGCTTTTGGTTTTTTAAGTATAGCTATTAAAACCATAGATATCAGTATTGCCTATGCTATTTGGTCTGGATTGGGAATAATTGGAATTACTATTATCGGTATATTATTATTTAACGAAAGTATTAGTTTATTTAAAATAATTTTTATTGGTGCAATTCTTATTGGTGTAATTGGTTTAAATTTATTAGAGCGATCGCCTTTTTAGGTGAATAAAAAATCATAATATTTTAGATGTAAATTGAATTATGATAGGCATTATTATATAGTTATCTATTGTATTTACAGACTGTAGTATATCAGTTTTACATTGCTATATCTAACTTAAGATATTGAAAAGAAATGCGATCGCCATCTATGACTTAACTCTACAAGTTTTTAAGTAACTTGTCATAATTACTATGCGAACCAATCCAAAACCAAACAATTATTTCAGAATCTTTCATAATTCCTACAGCCCGCCAACCTATTCCTGCTCTTACCGAATATATAGGTTGTTTTGTATTAAGCTTCTTAAATTCTAAACTAGGATGATCTGGATTTTGTTTCCATAGCTGATAATTTTTTCTGGCAGTTTTCTTGACCCTTTCTAGTAGTTCGGCAAAACCTTGAATAGACTCTATGGTTAGTTCCGACTTCATAATTCGTCAAAACCAATCTCCTCTGTTGTCCCATTTGCCGAATCTTTGAGTGCTTTTGCTGCTAATTGTTCTAACTTGCTGTGTTGTGGTTGAGATAATGATTGCTGCCATTTGAGTTCACCTTCAATATCTTCAATTAATTGCTGTGCAAGTTCATCTTGTAAATGAGCGGGTAAGTTTTGTGCCTTACTAAATGCCTGTGTCAGAAGGTCGGTCATAATTAATATCTAAACTAAAAAAATTAGGTTGATAATTAAAATTTTAACGCGATTGGCGAAGCCTAGTCGAAAGCATCGCTCTGCTTAAAAGTATCGAAGAGAAATGCGATCGCATTTCTCTATAATCGCGACAAATTAAAAAAAGATTAGCTGAGGATAAAGTTATCTGTCTTAAAATCCCAAAATAAATGAGATTGCTGTTGTGACTTAAGGATTAATTGAGAGCCTTTGATAATTTCTCCAACTAAATTACAGAAGACTTTTCTTTCATTAAATTGTCTCTTGACCACATCTAAATTTTGGGGCTGAATTGATAGTAAAAATCCGTAACTAGGAAAGCAGAGCAACCAAGTTTCTAGATCTATATTGACAGGACAGACAATATTATCTAAATTTAAAACTGCACCACACTGAGAAGCTTCGATTAACATCAATAGAGTCCCGACAATTCCTCCCATGCTAATATCTTTACCAGCATTGCATAGGTTATTCTCGGCTAAATAAGGAAGAATGGTTAAATTTTCTTGTAATCGACTTGCTTTGGCTTTGGTAGCAGCATTCCAAAAAGGAAATTTAGAGTGCATTTCCCCCTGCAAATCTATTGCCACAACTAGTAAATCTCCAGGTTGAGCTGCAAAACTACTAATCAACTTTTTTGCCCGTCCTAAAATAGACACGCCTAAAGCATTGTAAATACTGTGAAAATTAGTATGCCCGCCGACAATGGGTATATTAAAAGCTTTTGCAGCAGCTTTCATTCCTTCTAGCATTGGTATGGCTTTAGCGGTATCTTCAGTCCAAATCGTATCGACAAGCGCGATCGCTCTTCCGCCCATGGCTGCAATATCGCTCACGTTGACCATGACTGCACACCAACCTGCAAACCAAGGATCTGTCTCCACTAATACGTGCCATATTCCTTCAGCAGCTAAAAGTAAATAACCATCGCCGTCGTGGATAGCAGCGCAATCATCACCAACCTGTATCTGATTATCTGTTTGTAAACCTAATATTTGGCTGACAACCTGAATATCTTGCTTTTGGATTATACCAAGTGACTGTTTTAGCTTAGCTGCTAGCTGTTCGAGATTTAAAGAAGAGAAATTGCTCATTATAGAATAATATTGGCGATCGCCTAACTAACCAACAGCGATCGCCATGAACTAGACCTTTCTAACTATACTGAATAAGCGAATTATTGAATAATCATTTGCTATTTTGCTTGCTCCGTTTTTCTTTCTGTTGAGAGCGTGCAAATTGTATTTCTGCCATCTGACAGAGATATAGCTTAAAGTTTCTTAATATATTTAAGGAGAGTAAAATGAATTTACCAACAGCGATACGGAATAAATATGTTAGGAATAGAAAACCTTGGGGAGCAAGCACTCAACAAAATTGCTGAATTAGCTTTATCTTCTCAACTAGAAAATGCCGATCGTTTAGAAGTCAAAGTCAATACTGCTCCAGAAAAACTAGCCAGTGGCGAGTTAGAATCGCTCTCAATCAAAGGTGAAGGACTTGTTATTGAAACTGATTTGCGGGTGCAAGTGTTAGAAATTGAGACAAAGGCGATCGCTGTCAATCCTTTGAAAGCTTTAACAGGCAATATCGAGCTTACCCAACCCACCGAAGGAACTGCCCGTTTAGTTTTAACCGAAACCGATCTTAACTGCGCTTTAAACTCACCAGAACTCAGAGCCAAAATTGATGTTTTAGACACATATTTATCAACAGGACAGGTAAAGCTGACAGTTCCTCAAAAAAAATGTCAGTTTCGCGAAGATGGAACGATAGCAGTAGAAGCTCTAGTTAAGTTACAACCATCAGGCGAGACTAAAGAGGTGGCATTTACGGCAACCCCTAAAATTGCGCCAGGAAATAGAAGCGTCTTGTTAGAAGATATTCAATACGAGCCAGGGAAAGAGATATCAGAAGACTTAACCCAAGCGTTTCTAGATAAAGCTGAAAAAATGTTGGATTTGCGTAACTTTGAGAAACAAGGACTCGCTTTACGCATTCATCGCCTTACTGTAGAAGCTGGTCGAATAACGCTTTCGGCGGTAGTAGATATTAATCAATTTCCGACACTTTAACGAGCAACTTTTATCCAGTATGTTTTATTTTTCAGACTTAAAGTAATCTGGCAGGCTAATTATTTTTGCTTTTTGTCCTTCAAAAATGACTATCGGGATTACTTTATTGAGTACGGCGTTGGTAACACCATCCCGCATTTGTTTAAAGAATTTGTTGTCAGGTAATTTATCTGTAAATTCCTCAACCGTACTTACTTTATGAACGTAGTCGCCACTATTTTCTTTGACGGTAATGATTGCGTTTGAGCCACTACTGGCAATAATTTTGCACTGTTGTGTGATTGATTCCTGGTTTAGACTTAGATATTCTTCAGCTTTCATTTTATGACGAGAAGTTTCCTTTTAATTGTACGGTAAGCTAATTTGCCTTTAAATTGCGATCGCTGTTAAGAAAATACATTGGTTGCTCACGATCAAGGTAATGATGGAAAAATGTATAAAATGGAGCAAAAGCCTCCTACACTCAGCACTTTTGCTTAAGAAAAATAGGAAAAAATCTAAAACGTTGTATAAAGCAAAGATGCTTCCACTAAACTTACAGGTAGAATTCGCGCTGAGGTAAAAACTTATGGATAAACTTGCTCTTTGGCAACGCTATCAAGACTGGCTTTATTACAACGAAGATTTAGAATTGTACTTAGATATTAGTCGCATTACCTTTGATGATGCCCTAATTAAAGAACTAGAACCCAAATTTGCTAAAGCATTTAAAGACATTGAAGCTTTAGAAGGTGGTGCGATCGCCAATCCCGATGAAAACCGTATGGTAGGTCATTATTGGCTTAGAGATCCCGATCTTGCCCCTACAGATGAATTAAGACAGGATATCATCGACACCAATAACAGCGTGCTGGAATTTCAACAGAAAGTTCACAGTGGCGAGATTCATCCTCCCCAAGGTGGCAAATTTACCGATATTCTCTCTATTGGCATTGGTGGTTCGGCTTTAGGCCCGCAATTTGTGGCTCAGGCACTAGCACCTGCTGATGCACCTCTAGATATCCACTTCATTGATAATACCGATCCTGCGGGTATTGATAAAGTCTTAGCGAGCATTGGCAATCGCTTAGAAACTACCTTGATTTCGGTTGTCTCCAAGTCTGGGGGGACTCCTGAGACTCGTAACGGCATGATTGAGGTGAAAAAATTCTATCAAGATTGTAATCTCAATTTTGCTGCTCATGCCTTTGCCATTACAGGCAAAAGCAGTAAACTAGAGGCGATCGCTGAACGGGAAGGCTGGTTAGCAATTTTTCCCATGCGTGATTGGGTTGGGGGACGTACCTCGGAGTTGTCTCCAGTGGGTTTAGTCGCTGCTGCCCTCCAGGGAATCGACATTAGAGCCATGCTGGAAGGAGCAAAAACTATGGATGCTCTAACTCGCAAACACAGCCTTAAGGAAAATCCCGCAGCTTTGTTGGCAATGGCTTGGTATTGTGCTGGTCATGGTAGAGGAGAAAAAGATATGGTGATTCTGCCTTACAAAGACAGTCTCTTGCTTTTTAGTCGCTATCTTCAACAGCTAATTATGGAATCTTTAGGCAAAGAAAAAGATTTAGATGGCAAGGTAGTAAATCAGGGTATTGCAGTCTACGGTAACAAAGGCTCAACCGACCAACACGCCTATGTTCAGCAATTACGAGAAGGGGTAAATAACTTTTTTCTTACCTTTATTGAAGTATTGGAAGACAGAACTAGAGACTATGTAGAAATTGAACCAGGAATTACTTCTGGTGATTATCTCAAAGGATTTTTGCTAGGCACTCGTACCGCCTTGAATGACAAGCAGCGAGATTCTATTACCATTACTATCCCTCAAGTAAATGAGCGTATTGTGGGTGCTTTGATTGCCCTTTACGAACGGGGAGTTAGTATTTATGCGTCTTTGGTTAATATCAATGCCTATCATCAGCCAGGTGTAGAAGCAGGTAAAAAAGCTGCTGCATCAGTTTTAGATCTGCAAAAAAAGGTAGTAGAAGCTTTAAAACAAAGTTCATCTCCTTTATCTCTGGCAGAGTTGGCAGATAAGGCTCATGTAAGTGAGGAGATTGAAACCGTTTACCAAATTCTGCGTCATTTAAATGCTAACAAGCGCGGTGTTGTGATAGTTGAAGGTAATATTGGTCAACCAGATACGATTAGAGTGTCTTTGAATGCTTAAGGTTACAAAAGTTAGGCACTAAATAGAAAAAGCGTTACTTGTTCCGATAACAAGTAACGCTTCAAAAGCAAAATCTTTCAAAGGAATAAAGCTTTATTCAGAATATGACTCTTTAACAAATTTTATGAGCGCTAAAAATCCGAATTTAAGGCTGACAAAAATTACAATCTTGCTAGCCAGCACGCTTACGGTAATGTCAGGAGCTACGATTGCGCCTTCTCTACCTGCTATGCAGGCGAACTTTTCAGACGTTACCAACTCCGAGTTTTGGGTACGGCTAGTACTGACAGTGCCTGCCCTATTTATTGCATTTGGTTCGCCTATTGCTGGTCAACTAGTTGATAAAATTGGTCGCAAGCCCCTATTGTTGGGTTCTGCAATTCTGTATGGCTTCGCTGGCGGTTCGGGTTTTGTACTGAATTCGATTTTTGCTATTCTCGTCGGACGGGCGCTGTTAGGGTTGGCAGTCGCAGGGGTGATGGTTAGTGCTACAACTCTGATTGCAGATTATTACCAAGACGACGCAAGAGCAAACTTCATGGGTTTGCAGGCTGCATTTATGGGCTTTGGCGGTGTTCTATTTCTATCAGTGGGTGGATTTATTGCCGATTTAAACTGGCGGTTTCCCTTTTTAATTTATCTATTTTCATGGCTATTAATACCTGGTATTGTGTTTACCATATACGAGCCATTACGACCTAAAATTAACATTGCAGACACAGGTACAACACTACACGCAGCAAAGCTTCCTATAAAGCTGCTAGTGCTAATATACACTTGCGTGATGCTACAGCAAATTGTCTTTTACTTAATTCCCGTACAATTGCCCTTTTACCTCGAATAGCTTTCAGGAGCAGGAGCTACTCAGACTGGACTGGCGATCGCTTTTTCTATCCTTTTTAGCGCCTTTGCTTCTATGAACTATGGTAGATTCAAAAAGCGCTTTAGTTTTATTAAAATTCTGGCGATCGCTTTTGGACTAATAGGTTTGGGCTATTTTGGTATCGGGTTGGTTAGCGGCTATTGGCTTATACTACTAGTACTTATCCCGACTGGGATCGGATTGGGTTTAATGATGCCTAACCTGAATGTTTGGACTGTTAATGAAGTTCCAGACACTTTGCGAGGAAGGGCGCTAGGGGGTCTTACTACATTTATGTTTTTAGGTCAGTTTCTTTCTCCCATCGTTTCCCAACCAATTAGACAAAACTTTGGTATGACAGCAACTTACGGATTTGTAGGAGTTTCTCTAATAGTACTAGCTGCTCTATTGTGGATATATAGAAAACAAATTTGTCGAGTAGTGGACAGCACTGTTGGAACTGCAATCTCTTCAAAGAATTCAAAAGTTTAAAAGTTGAGTAGAGTTTGAGATCTAGTATCCAAATTCAATTAGGCTAAAAATTAAGGCATTTCATATCACACTACGATCAGATCGTTCTGCACAGTAAAATTTGAGCTAGTTCATTATTAATAACTCTTCAGTATCTAAAATAGACCAGACTTCTTGCATCAAAATATCTAATCCTGAGCGGGTTACTGCTGAGAGATGGAAGATTGGCACAGAAGTAAGCTCTTGTAATTCGGCGGTCAGAAGTTCCAAAGTTTCGGCATCTACCGCATCTGTTTTATTAAAAGCAATAATTTGAGGACGTTCAGGCAATCCATGCCCGTAGGCTGCTAATTCTTGTTGAATTGTTTGATAGTCGGCTATGGGATCTTCAGCCGTGGCATCGATTAGATGCAGTAAGACACGGGTTCGTTCGATATGGCGCAAAAACTCATGACCCAAACCAATACCTTCAGATGCGCCAGAAATTAATCCAGGAATATCGGCAAACACCGTACCGTCTCCTGTTGGCTTACGTACCACCCCTAGGTTAGGTACAAGGGTAGTAAAAGGATAGTCTGCCACCTTGGGTTTAGCTGAAGATAAAGAAGAAATTAGAGTAGATTTTCCTGCATTAGGTAAGCCAATAATGCCTACTTCAGCGATCAGCTTTAATTCTAAGCGTAAACGTTTTACTTCTCCTTCTAACCCTGGTAATGCATATTCTGGAGCGCGGTTACTATTGCTCAAAAAATGCTTATTGCCTAGACCTCCTTTTCCACCTTTGGCAACGCAAAAAGTTTCGCCATTGGTAGTCAAGTCACCTATAACATCTCCCGTGTCCACATCGGTAACTACAGTACCACAGGGAACTTCAATCAGGCGATCGCTTCCTTTAGCTCCAGTACAATTGTTAGGCCCTCCTTTTTTCCCATCTTCAGCTTTAAAGATCCTGGCATAACGAAAATCCAAGAGGGTTTGCAGGCGATCGCAAGCGACTAAAATCACTGAACCACCCCAGCCACCGTTTCCCCCAGCAGGCCCTCCCGCAGGCACATATTTCTCGCGCCTGAATGCCACCATGCCGTCGCCTCCATTACCCGCTACTACTTCTATTTCTGCTAAATCGATAAATTGCATTTTATGAAATGTTAAATCCTAAATTAATTACTGAATATACTTAGTCACATCTTCGCCACAGTCGTCGGCTAAATAAGACAGAGAACGAAAACGTAACATGGTGAACTGCTCATATAAAGGATTTAGCTTACAAAGAGGAGGAATATGTGCTACTTTGCGTCCAAATAAATTGATATCCCGTTCAAAAGGACACTGGGGTGGAATCACTTTACAGACAAATTTAGCCAAACGAGGATCTTTGACCTCCATGCCTTCTAGCCAATCTTTAACGGGATGCAGTACGTCTACACTACATTTAGATTTTTTAGGCGGTGTCAAGCTTGAGGCAGCACCTGCGGTAGTTTCTTGTGCCTCTGGCTTATATAGAGTATGCTCTAAAGATTTGAGAGCTTCTACTTCAATTTCTAAAGCATTACTAAACTGCTGCATTAGATCGTATTCAGGCTGAGAATAGACTCCATCAGCTACAGCTACTAATACGCAAGTACGCAAAAAGTTTTCGGCTGTTTCAGAGTCTTTGCCTAAACTAGCAGCCAGTTCTTCAGGAGTAATAGTTTCTAAACTTTTAACATCATCAAAATTAGCCAAATCTTGAGTGAGTTGACTAATAAGTTCCTGTTCTTCGGGGTCATAATGTCCGTCTGCCAAAGCAACAGTGTATAAGCCTCTGAACCAAGCCATAATTTGGCGATCGCTATAAGCGGATTTAGTAATACTAGTCATCTCATTTAACATTTAACATTTGGCATTTAACATTATTTATTTGGCAAGTTCAATATTTAATATTCAATGCTGAATGCAGGGTCATCTAAATAATAGCGAAAACTAGTGCCAAAACTCTTTAAAATTAAAGTCCGTAGTATTTAGACAATAAAGCTATTATTCAAGAGATTAAACTACAGGTAACAAATACAGGAAATCGCCTAGATCGCTGGCTATCAGAGAATCTAACCGATATTTCTCGTTCTCGCATTCAAAAGTTAATTGAAAATGGCAATATTCAGCTTAATAATCGAGTTTGCACCAGCAAAAAGGTTAAAGTTGCTCCTGGTGATTTTCTGTATGTGGTTATTCCTGAACCTGAAAAATTAGATTTGACCCCAGAAAATATTCCCCTAGATATTCTTTATGAAGACGAACATCTAATTATTGTGAATAAACCCGCAGGCATGGTAGTTCACCCCGCGCCAGGACACTATACTCGAACGCTGGTTCATGCCTTACTGTATCATTGCGATACTTTAGCAGGAATTGGCGGTGTAGAACGTCCAGGCATTGTTCACCGTCTTGATAAAGATACTACGGGAGCTATTGTTGTGGCAAAAAGCGATCGCGCCCATCAAGACTTGCAGGCACAAATTAAAGCCAAAACTGCTAGAAGAGAATATTGGGGAGTGATCTATGGTTCTTTTGCCACAGAAGCAGGCAAAATTGATTTGCCCATCGGTCGTCACAAGGGCGATCGCCAAAAAATGGCAGTTGTTCCTATAGATAAAGGCGGAAGAGAAGCCGTTACCCATTGGAAAACCTTGGAAAGAATTGGCAACTACAGCTTGATGCAGTTTCTCTTGGAAACAGGACGTACTCACCAGATTAGGGTTCATTGCGCTCACCAGGGACATCCCTTGCTGGGAGATTCTACTTACGGCTCAAATCGCTCACTCAAGGTCAATTTATCTGGTCAGGCTCTTCATGCACGGCAATTATCTTTATTACATCCTATTTCAGGAGAATTGATTGAGGCGATCGCGCCGTTACCCGTAGAATTTACTAAGCTTTTGCAAGTTTTGCGGAATCGAATTAATTGTTGATTCTATGGTGGGTATTAAATCAAGTGTATTTTTATGATGAACAGAATTTTATTTCATGCCCACCCTACAGCAAAAAGAGGAAGGTCACAAATTAACCACATAATTTCTCTCGAAACTATTCCGCTAATTAACAACTCCCTCTTTAGGTGTCCTATTTCAAATCTTGAAAACCAAACTTAAATTAGATTTCTCTAAATTAATTTGTTTTGCGATAAGGAACTTTAGACATATAGTTGATGTTAGATACAGACGTAGAGCTTGGAGCATTCGCTCTGCTAGGTAAGCTGCGAGCCATATCCATATATAAAGCAGGACTTCCTGCTTGAGCTTTTTGCTCTTGAGGACGATAAGAACGAACTTCGGTTTGCCAAATAATTTGAGGGAATCCCAAAATAGCACGATAGTATTCGTCGTAACGAGGAGAAGTAATGTTAAAAGGACGCTCTCCTTGATCGCGACTTGCAAGTACCCGACGACGACGGTAAGGTACAACATCGTAACCAAAGTTTTCCATGTATTCATCACTGTCTAGCAGTTCGTCAATGAATCCCGCTAAACCTTTGGTGGCTATTTTAATCGACCACGCAATTTTTTCTCTTTCGTTATAGACATCCCGCCCTAAAACTCGTTGAATACACTGCTCAACAAAGCGATAGTTGCTGTTTTTTTCATAGAAACTATTGTAAAAAGTTTCAGAGAGCAAAAGTCCACGAATGAAGTCTCTGACTGTAATCTGGCGATTACGCAGTTGCGACTCTAGAAATCTTTCGCGATCGGCGCGAAAAGCATGGAAAAAGATCTGGCGATATGCTGCTTCGATCAGGTTATTCATCTCAGACAAAGAAAATGTGTTCTCTGCTGAAAAAATTTTGGGTTGGTCATCACCCCCAATATCGTATCCATCGACACGCGCATTTTGGGAGCTAGGCTTATAGCCTAATAAGGGAATAGACAAGTCAAAACCTCCGTCTATTGTTTTGTATATTAAAATTTCTTAGTCCCAATCATACGGTAATTAGGGGGTCGAAATAAACAACAGTAACAAAATATTACAGAGTATCAAGCATTGAACATTAAACATTAAGCATTTGACATTTATTTGAGATTGTAGGGTGGGCAAAAAATAGTTTTGTAATTTACATACCTATAAGCTTGCATTGCCCACCAAATAGAAATAGTCTTAATTGGTAATCTATTACCAGCCTGAAATAGCGAAAGCTTTAGTATCGATATTTTCTGTAGTTTTTGTTGCTTCTTTTTCTACCCTAGACTCAGCACAGAAAGTAGCAGTATTAAATCCACCAAATCTTTTTACGGTGCTGCTTCGTAAGCGCAAATCGGGGTTAACAAACCAAAAACGCTCGATGATGCTCATGGTTTCGTATTCGGTAATTAAAACTAATCCATCTTCTGTGTCCATCTCGTATTCTCCAGCTACAGGAACAATTTCTGCATAGCCTCTTTCTCTAAGTAGCTTGCCTTTTCTAGGGTCTTCTGGGTCGGGAATTAAGGCGAACACGGTTGTGCCTTTGTGGTCTTCGTTTTCTTTGTCCCATGCCATTGAACCATCCCAGCTAACAAAAGCACCGCCAATTGAGGTTTGCGGATCTACGTCGTGCATTTGACAGATGGCAGCTATTTTTTCATCACCAGCGTCGAGAAACTCCACATTGATGTCGGAATTTCCGCTTTCTGCTCTTCTAAATGGTAGGTGATGAGTAGTGCGTTGCGATCGCCATTTTCCTGCACTCTTTTGAAAAAACTCTTTGGCATCTTTTATAGAATTCATGTATATAATTATTATCTTTTATTTTTTGTATTTTCACTATATCTAGATTTGCTTAATCTCGGCACGAGCAAAATTGTTCATGGCAAGCTTTTAGGTTTTTTCCGCATCAAAATACACCAAAAAGCTGCTTCTTTGATAAGTATTTTATAACTTTTTGTTGCTTTGATTAATTAATACTTGACATCGTAGACATCTTATACTGGTAGATGTTAAATTGATTAAAAATTCAGCCATAGTTAGGTAGAAAATTATGATTCTACTAGCTAAATATTTTTAGATGTAAGGAGTAAAGCTGATGGATTTATCTGGACAGTTAAGCCTGGAGCAAAAATTCAAGTTAAAGGTTCTCCAAGAACAGGTGCAAAATCTCAGTAAAGAAGAGGCACAAGAATACTTGTTAGAAATGTTTCGCCAGACGATGGTTAAAGATAATTTAGTTAAAAATCTACTCAAAAACGCTTAGTATTTATTTTTGCCCAAGCTAGTAGATTAATTCATGCACCGAGCAAACAATGGAATGTAGGGTGAAGTGTGCTATTGATATCTTGAGAGATTATGTAGGAGTAAAACGATCTTTTTGAGTGTATGAAGTAGCGCGACTCTTAAGTAAAGCAATGATCCTCATAAAATTTGTTATGTAATAACTTTAAAGTCAAACGCTTCGCACCTACAAAAAACTAATAGACATTTGCTAATTCAGTAGCTCAAATTATTGTTAAACTTAGATATTGGTTACGAAAATATTGGCAATAACAGCAATTAATTTAGTAAAGAATTAAGAAAAGCAAAAGGCGTAAAAATTGATACTAAAGTCTATACCTACTTTAATAGACAAGCTGCCTCAAATCCAAACCCATACCCAGCAATAGTTTTCAGTTTGATAGAATTGTTAAATATTAATTCAAATGTTAGTTTATGGGCAATTAGCTAGAAACATTACCTTCTAAAATAGATAAAGTAATAAGTAAATACACTAGGTAATAGCGATGGAAGCTGAAAAGCTCAGTCACGAAGCATTATTGTCGACGCGAGAATTAGAAATTGTGGAGCTAGTGGTGACTGGTTTGAGTAACCATAAAATTGCTCAACAATTGGATATCAGCAAAAGAACAGTTGATAATCACATTAGCAATATTCTCAAAAAAACTGGTGTTATCAACCGTGTTGAATTAGTACGTTGGTCTTTGCAATGGGGAAAAGTATGTCTTGATAACGTCAACTGCTGTTCCTTACCCGAAGCCAGCAAAACTATCGACCATAATGAAATGGTTTCTTAAACTACATCTAATTAAATTGGCTACGACGACCTTAATGTTGGTATTGAGTGGCTGTAGAGATTCAGGGTATATCACTCCTCCCACTCAAACCTTTAACGCTACGCTAAACTCTGCTTCAGCAGAAGGAGATGCTAATTTTTCCCATGATGGTCGTTATCTAATTTTTACTAGCGATCGCGCTAGCAAACGCAGTATATTTTTATTTGATATGCAGCGTCGTCGTTCAATAGCTTTGCCTGGAGTAAATCAGCCAGGTAGTATGCAGTATGAAGGAGATATCAGTGCTGATGGACGCTATATTGTTTATGTATCCGAACAGTTAGGTAAAACTGATATTTTTTTGTACGACCGTCAAACAGCAAAAAGCCAAAATCTAACTAAAAATTTCTTAGGGGAGGTTCGCCAACCCAGTATTAGTGGCAATGGACGCTTTATTGCTTTTGAGGCTAATCGCTCTGGTCAATGGGATATTGAGATTTACGATCGGGGATTTGGAGCAGATCTTTCCTTACCTAGCAACCTTCGGGTTACTCCCAATGCTGAATAAAGTTGGCAAACGATAGTTTTTATTGTCGATTAACAATTGCTAGTTAACCTTTAGATGCAAGAGCAAAACCCAAAAATGTTTCCACTTCAGTATTAGCTGGTTAGCGATAAATATAGTAATAAGAAAATAAAAGTTTATACATAATTGAGTGTACAATTACACTAATAAGTATGATTTAATTTCCATTTTCATATTAGCTCTAGCCTGTTTTTCTAACTTGTGATGAAAATAATCGGTATAGTAAATCCTACTTCTGGATAAAAAGTTTTTCAAAACCTTAGCTCTACCCCGATAATAATCGCGATCGCCTAAGTGTTTGTATTCTCGACGAATATCAAAAGCATACTGCCAGTATTTTTCAGTTGACGCGCCTAGAATAGATAAATCAGCATCAAGAAAAGTCATACAGTCCCAGTCATCAATAAGCGGTTGATGTTGTTGAGTACTGAGAATAAACTTTTCTACCAACCCAACAAGGTTTTCAGCAGCATTTAACTGCCCCAAAAATTTAACTGCAAACTGCGCGCTCTCAATCTCATTATCTTTAAGTTGAGGATTATAAACATAATCGTGAAACCAGACTGCCAATAAAATTGCCGTATAATTATCAGTACTTTGTTTTACTTCTTCTAGTGTTTTTAAGAGCTGTTGAACATGAGTTAAATCATGATAATGTCGCTCAAAACTACTATATTCTAGAATCAACTTTTCAAAAAACAGTCTATTATCATCTGTTTGAGAGTCTAATTGCCACAATAATCTTTGCCAATTTTCTCGGAGGAAATCAAGTTCCATAAAACATACAAATTTTAAAATTTACCAAATCTAGATATATAATTTACCAAAACTACTTTTCATGGTGTAATTAATGATCGAGAATATGGCAAAATTTAATAGATAGCAATCAAAAACTATTATTTATTAATTGGCAAAAGCTACTAAATTTGTACTTTAACTTTATATAAAGAAAGCCAGAGATTGCTCGACTTTAAAATGTGATGCAGTGAAAGCTTTAATAGGATTTTGTGCATTGCATCGATAGCTACTAGTATTAAAAGATTGATTAATAGAGCAAATTAAATGTCAACGCTTCTCCAAAAAATCTACATGGCGTAATTGTAGTGTTGTAAACTAGGCAGGCGACACAAATTTCATAATTTGCTCTATTTTAAGTCGTCGAGCAAGCATCCACCCTGTATGTTTAGTAAATCTAGATAAAGTAAAGTAATGCCATTGCCAAACAACCCACGTCGGACGAAAATTGTCGCCACGGTAGGTCCCGCAACGCTACAGCCTGATGTTCTTCGCCAGCTAATCAAAGCAGGAGCAACAACTCTAAGAATTAATTTTTCCCATGGTACACAACAAGACCATCAAAAGGCAATACGTTTAATTCGACAAACAGCTTTTGAACTAGATCAGCCAGTCGGCATTTTGCAAGATTTACAGGGACCAAAAATTCGTTTAGGTAAGTTTGCTAGTGGCAAGATTAACCTCAAAAATGGCGATCCATATATTTTGACTAGTCGCCAAGTTGAATGTAGCCAAGAAATAGGCTACGTCAGCTATAACAAGTTAGCTCAAGAAGTTCCTGAAAATGCCACAATCTTGCTGGACGATGGCAAGGTAGAAATGAAGGTAGAAAAAATTGATATAGCTAATCAAGATTTACACTGTCGAGTGATTGTCGGGGGAGATCTTTCTAGTAACAAAGGAGTGAACTTTCCTGGTGTATTTCTTTCAGTTAAAGCCTTAACTCAAAAAGATCGTGAAGACTTGATGTTTGGCTTAGATCAAGGAGTTGACTGGATTGCTCTTAGTTTTGTGCGTAATCCTCAAGATATTTTAGAAATCAAGGATTTAATATCTAGTTCAGGTAAGTCTATTCCTGTGATTGCTAAAATCGAAAAACATGAAGCGATCGAGCAAATGGATGCTATTCTTTCTCTTTGTGATGGTGTAATGGTAGCAAGAGGAGACTTGGGTGTAGAACTACCCGCAGAAGATGTGCCAATTCTGCAAAAACGCTTAATTATTACAGCCAATCGATTGGGTATACCAATTATTACTGCTACCCAGATGCTCGACAGCATGGTTAATAGCCCGCGACCAACCCGTGCCGAAGTATCAGATGTGGCTAACGCTATCTTAGACGGTACGGATGCAGTAATGCTTTCAAATGAAACGGCAGTTGGTAACTATCCAGTCCAGGCTGTAGAGACAATGGCAACTATTGCCTGTCGTATTGAACAAGAACAGCCAACAAATAATCTCAAACTGAAACGAACTAAACGTTCAATTACCCATGCTATATCTGCTGCGGTAGGTCAAATTGCGTCTCAACTAGATGCATCAGCAATTATGACCCTAACAAAAACAGGTGCAACTGCTCGCAATGTCTCTAAATTTAGACCAAAAACGCCTATTTTGGCGATAACTCCTCATGTTTATGTTGCCCGTAGGTTACAGCTTGTTTGGGGAGTAAAACCTTTGTTGGTTTTAGATTTGGCTTCGGCAACTCAAACTTTTGAAGCAGCAATTAATGTGGCTCAAGAAAAAAGCTGGCTATTTGCTGGAGATTTAGTAGTGATGACGGCGGGAACTCTCCAGGGTGTAGCTGGTTCAACGGATTTGATTAAGGTAGAGCTAGTTAAGGCTATTTTGGGGAAAGGTTCAGGCATTGGACAGGGAGCTATTAGCGGTAGAGCTAGAGTAGCTCATACTGCCAGAGATATTCATGATTTTAATCCTGGGGAAATCTTGGTTGCGCCTGCAACTAATGCTCAATTTGTAGATATTATTCGTCAAGCATCAGGAATTATCACAGAAGAGGATGACTTAACTAGTCATGCTGCTGTAATTGGCTTGCGTTTGGGTATACCCGTAATTGTTGGTTTTAAAAATGCCACGGAAGTTATCCGCGAAGGGGCGATTTTAACAGTTGATGCTAAACGGGGCATAGTATATTCAGGTGCATTAACTTCTTCTCCAACTTGACATGAAAAAAGCCTCCCAAAACAAAAAATTTATTTTGGGTTAGCTAAATTAAAAGCAGATAGGTTATTAAAACCTGAGTTAGAGATCGCAAAAAGGACAGATAAACCGCATCTAGTTTGAAAGCAGGAGTTTTTAAGATAAAGGACTTGTCCGCATATAATGTTCGAGCAAGTAGCAGATAACAAGTCCTAAAAGATAGCGATTCGCATATAGCAACCTGAGTTCGGTTTAAGCATATTGAGCTAAATCTTTTTCCAGATCGAGAGAAGGTTTCTTGGGTTGATAACAATATGCAATCAAGCCACGCAAAATATTGACTCTGAGATTGAGAGGCGATCAATAGCGCAAATGTTCGCTCTGAGAAATATTTTTGAGTTGGTCAATGACCGTTTCGATAATAGAGCGTTTACCTAACAGTACCGATATAGTTTTTTTGTTCATTTAGATTAGACTAGCTAGGATATTAATTCCCAAAGCTACAATAAGCGTATTGAAGAAAAAAGACAGCACCTCATGTACTAATGCCAAGCGTCTAAGTATGCGAGATATTATTTGCACGTCAGCAACTTGAGAAGTCATGCCAATCCCTAAAGAGAAATAAAGAAAATCGGCATAATTAGGGGCTTTTTCTTGAGGAAATTCTAAGGGAGTAGCTTGCTCTGAATTTTGATTTTCCGTTGCTAAGTAGTTCGTTTGTCTGCCCTGAATTTGATAGTATAAATGGGCGTAATGCAGAGCAAACATAGTATGAATTAATAACCAAGAAGCGACAATTGTAAGTAAAGAAAAAATGATATAAAGAGTTAATATTGACTCAGAAAGATGTTTACTTCCATTGAGCATAAATATTATTGCCAGAAGACTGGCACAAGAAGCGACAACAACCATGATGAGAATTATCCAGCGACTCTGATCTTGACGTTGTGCCTGGGAACGCATTCTTTGTGATGTAGCACGACTCATCATCAGCCAAACTAAAACTAAAAAGCTGACCACTCCAAAATTCCAACCAATAAGAATCCGAGTTGACAATTGTAACCACTTTGGAGTTAACAGGTAGATTAGTATTGAACCTGTTACTGAGATAAGTAGTCGTGGTTTTGCGTCTAAATGTTTGAACAACTGAGTACCAATAAGAATTTCAAATACTAAATCATTTTATCGGTTAGAGATCACCAAAATTAGCAAATTGTATCGGTTTGTTCATTGTAGATGAGGTTTAGTAAGCTAAAAATAACAGCTTTTAAGGCTAGAAAATAGCGCATCCAGATTAATTTGTTTAGTTTGAACGCACTACTCAAAGTCGTTTTGCACAATTGCTTAGTTGTCCAATTGCGAATAACGATGATTGTCAATTTTGTCTAACGTGCCGTTGTAAACAAAGTTTTTGGTCATATCAGCTTTAAAGAAGTCATGAGGAAAACCAAGTTCGATCTGGCTTATGTCATCAAGCTGTTTTATTTGTTCAGCCGATAATGTAACATCAACACACTTGAGATTATCTTCTACATGAGATACTTTTCTCGCGCCGACAATGGGAATCACGCCTTTACTTAATAACCAACTTAGTGCCACTTGTGAAGAACTGTTGCCAGTTTGTTGAGCAATTTTGTCTACTTCTTGGGCAATGGTAGTATTGCGATCGCTCTTATCAATAAATCCCTCCATCATTTCGTTATCCAAACGTCTCTCTTCCCCAGATTGATTACCGTTACTGTATTTTCCAGTTAACCAACCACTAGCCAAAGGCGACCAAGCTGTTACGCCGATATCCAATGTATGAGCCATTGGTAATAAATCTCGTTCTGGAGTGCGTTGAATTAAGCTATATTCAATCTGTAAACCGATAAACTGTGTCCAGCCTTGCAATTGGGCTAAAGTATTGCATTGAGATACCACCCAAGCAGGAGCATCGGAAATACCAATATAAAGCACTTTTCCTGCTCGAACCAGATCGTCAAAGGCTCGCATAACTTCTTCTGCTGGGGTCATAAAGTCCCAGACATGCAGCCATAGAACATCGATATAATCAGTATTTAATCTTTTAAGACTGCCTTCTACCGACTGCACCATACTTTTGCGCTGGTTGCCACTGCCGTTGGGATTTCCATCACCTGCGCCATTGGTATATTTAGTCGCTAAAACTATAGCATCTCTTTCTAAACTAATAAATTCACCCAAAAACTTTTCACTCGTACCGTTGGTATAAATATTGGCAGTATCGATAAAGTTACCACCAGCTTCACGAAAAGTCTGATAGATCTTTTGACTTTCTTCTTTGGACGAACCCCAACCCCAGTCTTCACCAAAGGTCATTGTTCCTAAACAGAGTTGCGATACTCTAAGTCCACTTTTGCCAAGTAGTTTATATTGCATGATTATTTTTTCCTAATAATTAAAATGTTCGAGTTGAAATTAATTTTTTCTATCTAAGATGACAGAGAAAAGTCAGAAAGATTGACAGTCAGCAGATCCAATAAATAAATAGACTCGTTTGTATCTGCCCAACCTTCAGGAAAATGACTAAGCAACCACAAAGCCTGATCTATCCAAGTACACAATAGCAAATCGTTCCAAGTCTTTTTTTCCTCAGTTGTTGGTTGAATATGTTGTTGATATCCTTTTAGAAACACAGTCCATTCGCCAATTGTAAACATCCGTTTGGGAGCAGGTGGAAGATCGCAATGAAACAACAATAGAGCAGTTGCTAAATCATACATTCGAGGAATGCGTCCTCCATGATCTGGATCGACTAATACTGGACAGTCATCGGTTTTATAAATCAGATTGGCTGCTTTATAGTCCCAGCCAGCGTTAGTCAAAGGTAAATCGATTGCTAATAGTTTGGGGAGTGCATCTTCTAAGTAACTTTGAATATAAGAGGTTAAAATCTTGTGAATGATTTCCAGTTTTTCTGGAACATATTGCTCAATTTTTTGGCAAACTTCACTTATTTCCAACTCAATTTTCTTGTCTTTTATAGCAACTACAGTCTTGCTCATTTTTAGATTAAAGTCTTTTTTCATTCCCGTAGCATGAATTTGACCTAGTAGTTTGCCAGCAAAACTAATTTGGGCAGTATTGCCCGTATAGGGAATTCCTTGAATAAAAGGATAGATAACCCAGTTTTCTTCTGTGTTGTTATTATTTCCCCCGCTAAAAAAACATCTGGGATTCTGACCAAAATCTTTGACGGGAGCAACGCTTTTAATTCCTTGAGATACAAGATAATTCGTCCAAGTAGCGATCGCATTCTTGTCACTTCTTACTCCAGTACGTTTAAGCACATAATCTTTATCCGCGTAATTAAAGCGATATACAGGAGCATAGGCATAAAGGCTTTCTAAACCCTGTTCTTTATTAAGAGTTATGCCAAAGGTCTGCAAAATATCGGAATGTTTCATAGATTTTTGAGATTGCTATGATGTAGTCAACCTATCTGGCAAAGGCTTGAGGTTATATACCCTCCAGAAAAAGGCATTGGCTGCGTGCTGATCTCCAGGGAAGTTAACGGCACTCTTGATGCGTCTATCGGCAACTTCATATAGTAAAGCCCAGGGCAGCTTCAGTTTTATTTGATTTACTTAAAAGAGCTAAAGTAGCTATACTGCCAATTCCACTCAAGGTGAGGTTACGACGGGATAAGACTTGTTTCATATTAGTTATCTGTATTAGTTTGACTCGCTACTTTGGCAGCAGCTTTTTCGATCAAGGAGCGATCGCCTGATTCATATAAAGCGTTATATTGAATTGACTTTAGTTTCCAAACTCCATCAATCTTTGCTAATTCATCAACGTAGTAACCACCTACTACCCACATCCTATTGTCAAGTTTATGGGTGGCGCGGACATAGGCGATCGCTTTTGCCTCATTGCCATTTATCGTAATTTGATGATTGGTAATCATGTGTTGTGTAGCATCAAACCCAGGCAAAACAGATTGCCATTGAGTCATTAACTGCTCGCGAGGAATATTCTGGACTTCTCCTGGAAATAAAGAGGTGTAGTCAACGGTCACTTCTTCAGTGAACAACTGTTCTAGTTGCGAATACCGTCCGAGATCGGCAAGAGTTCCCACACTGTTAACCACGTCGGTAATAGAAGAGCGATCGCGCAACTGGTTATCGTTTAAAGCTTTAGGGTTGCCAATCATAGTTGAACTAAGAATAAATACACTACTGGTTAAAATACTTGCTAGGTTTAACATTATTTTTGCTTTCTAATAAAATGACAAGCGATCGCCTAATAACGTGAAAATTAGCCCTACTATTCTTAGCTTAGATAAAATGACCGCTAAAGCAATACTCTATTCTTGCTGATTTATATTCTAATCTTGCTCATGGCTTTAAAAACTCTGACGATATGCTGCTGGAGTCGCCCCTACATACTTACGAAACTGTGCCGTAAAATGACTAAGATTAACGTATCCTACTCTTATCGCTATTTCCTGTATCGAAAGCCGAGTAACGGTTAGCAAAATCTTGGCGCGATCAATACGACGTTGAACTAGATAGCGATGAGGAGTTGTCCCTACAGCCTCTTTAAAAGCACGAGCAAAATGGAACTGACTGAGATGAACTAGGCTAGCTAATTGAACAATACTTATTTTTTGGTCTAAGTTATCTTCAATAAAGTCTTGAAGCTGCTTAACTTGTAAGATAGATAGACTAGCTGTTTTCGCTAGCTGTTTGGTTTGCGATCGCCTAATACTGCTATAGTTACGAATAAGATGAACCCCTAACAGATTTCTAATTGACTCAATGTAAATTTCTTCAGCCACACTGCTTTTGACTACTTCTGCCTTAAGTAGTTGTGCCAAATGTAAAATAGTCGGATCGCCAAACAGTACACGATATTCCAGTTCTAAATCGTTAGATAAACCGCTTTCTTGTGCTATGCGGGTCAAAACTTGCGGTTCTAACTCAATATAAAGCCATAAGCTTTCCTTTTCACGATAATGCCAAACAAAATTACGATTGGAATGGATTAAAACGCTGCCAGGAATTACGGGAGTTGCTTGACTGCTTCCTCCATCTACCGACCAAATAGTACGATCATGTGGTGCAAAGGCAATACTAACTCCATCTTGAGGCATTGCTAGAGCAAAATCTCCCGTAGTTGCCATATGGCAATACTTTATTTTAATACCATTCCAGTTTGACTCTAGAACAGAGATATTAGGGTGAGAATTATTTGCTTCCACTCTTTTTAATGTTTAATCGGAACTTAGGTTACTGAACCAAACTGTGTTTTAAAGCCAGTCTAATCAATTCAATCCGGTTGCTCGTATCTGATTTACGTAGTAAGCTACTGACGTATTTTTCAATCGTACGGTGGGATAAATGAAGTTTTAAACCAATGTCAATATTTGAATAGCCATCGATCAGAAATTTAAGAACTTCTTCTTCTCTGGAAGTTAGCTCTAGCTTTGACTGTAGTTTTTGCTGATTCAATTGAGTTTCTTGAGCGTTGCTGGGCAAATTTGGTGATGATTCGAGGGTTTTGCCACCTTGAGGAAATCTTAACTCAGAATGAACAATTTGCGATCGCTCTAACAAATTACGAATTATTGCTCTTAATTCTGCCATTTCAAATGGTTTAGGTAGGTACATATCGCATCCTACTTGATACCCATGAATCCGTTCAGTTGTCTCTTTACATTCAGTTAATAGTATTACTGGTAAAAGACGATATTCAGGCAATTGACGAATATTTTTGACTAACTCATACCCATCTTTTTTAGGCATTTTAATATCAGAGATTAATAAGTGAGGACGATACTTATCTAATTTAGATAAAGCTTCTTCACCATTCTCGGCTGTGATAACCGAATATCCCCATAGCTCCAAGCAATCGCTTACAGATAGGCGTATTCCTGGATCATCTTCGGCAATTAAGATCAATAATGGCATTAGCTTCAGCGTCCATTTCTCGCCTATTGACTATATCTTGCTATTGTATATTAATGTTTTTTTTATATTCTTTTAGTTTGAGTTGTATTGTATGTAGGGGCAAACGATTGTTCGCCCCTACATACAATACAAGTGTCTATGAACGACGAGCGATAACAGGTGCAGGGGTAGCTGTAGAGCTTGAACGTTTTCTTCTTCTTGTGGTTTTAACAGGCTGCTGTTCGGGAGTCTGCAATAGGAAGACTAATAAAGGACGACTACGTAATTCTCGCTTAATTAAACGCTGTAGACCACCTTCTATTTCTAAGCGTATTTCGCTCCAGTCAACCTCTGTTTCGCCATTTTCTGTGTGGCTAAAGTCACTCCAGCGATCGCTTAAAATCCTTTCTATGGTTCTTGCTACTAGCTGCTGCAATAAAGATTGTTCTACTGATGTCACCACGCCCCGTAGATGTAAAGCGGGAGATGCCACCAATTTACCAGACAGATCAATTGCTGCTGCGACTGTAATTACCCCATCTTCAGCTAGCTGCTGTCTTTCTTTCATCACATCATCCTGGACAATCCCCGCGCGGTCTACTAGCTCAATACCAGAGGGGACTTCACCATTCATGCCAATGCTATTTTCGGTAAGCTCAATAATATTACCGTTTTTGATAATTACAATGTTTTCTTCGGGAATACCCATCGCCTTTGCCATACCAGCATGTTCTACTAGCATTCTATGTTCACCATGAACAGGCACAAAGAATTTGGGTCTGGTTAAATTAAGCATTAACTTATGGTCTTCCCTAGCACCGTGACCTGAAACGTGAACCCCTTGAGCGCGACCATAAATCACATTCGCCCCCTGCATCATCAGGCGGTCAATAGTGTTGACTACCCCAATCGTGTTTCCAGGAATAGGATTAGCCGAGAAGACGATTGTATCTCCTTCTCTAACTCTAACTTGTCGATGTTCGCCTCTAGAGATGCGGGTCATGGCTGCTAAAGTTTCTCCCTGAGAACCAGTACAGAGAACCAAGACTTTGTTGTCTGGTAAACGATTAACTGTCCTAATCTGCTCAAAAATATCGTCGCGACATTGGATGTATCCCAACTTACGTGCATGAGCAATGACGTTGAGCATTGAACGACCAACTACTGCAACTTTGCGACCGTGTTTTTGTGCCAAATCGAGAATCATATTTACTCGATGCACTGAAGAGGAAAAGGTTGTGACCATTAAGCGTCCTTCGGCTTGTCCAAAGATGCGATCAAGATTGGGGTACACAGAACGTTCTGAGGGGGTATGTCCTGGTACTTCAGCGTTAGTAGAGTCACTTAACAAGCACAATACGCCTTTTTCACCGTGTTCGGCTAATTTTTGCAGGTCAAAATGTTCTCCATCTACAGGAGTATGGTCAAATTTGAAGTCTCCTGAATGAATAATTACGCCAATGGGAGTATGAATAGCAACGGTAAAGCTATCGGCAATTGAATGAGTATTGCGAATATATTCAGCCCGAAAATGCTTGCCGATTTGCACAATTTCTCTAGGGACAACGCTTTTAAGAGTAGTGCGATCGCTCACTCCAGCCTCTTCAAGTTTATCACTTAACAAAGACATCGCTAGTCTAGGACCATAAATTACGGGAATGTCAAATTGCTTTAGGTGATAAGCAATTCCACCTATATGATCTTCGTGACCGTGAGTTACAATCATGCCTTTGATCCGATGAGAATTCTCTCTCAGGTACGTCATATCAGGCAAAACAATATTGACACCGTGCATCTGGTCTGAAGGAAAACCTAATCCTGCATCTAGCAGGATAATTTCGTCTTCATATTCAAAAACACAGGTGTTTTTGCCAATCTCATGTAATCCTCCTAGAGGAATGATTTTCACGGTTGGTTTGTTGGCTTTTTTAATTACTTTGGTCATTGATGTTTTTGCTTTATGGTAGTTATTTGGACTTTTTTATTTAATCAATAAAAACTGTAAAAATACCTTAGAATCTGTCGTTTGAAGCTTTTTCTAAGGGTTTTGAAAAACTGTTTGCAACAGTAAGTTGCCTGAAATTACTATCAGTAATTGCTGGGATTGCTTACTTTAGCGGTTATTCGCATTGATGATGCCATCAAATAAATGGAAATGGTAGTTTAACCTTATTTTTGTTAATAGTGGTTTATTTTTATTGATGATAGAGAATCTAAAGTAGCTTGTTTGCTTATATGCAGGTCTGATTTTAGCGGTGGCTTAGGCAATAATGAAATTAAACTAAATTTAATTCTTTTAAAACTATTTTTAAACTTTCTAATAAATCTAATTGTAGCTCACATAAAGGTGTACGCAAATTACCCACTTTCCAACCCTGCAAATTCAAAGCTGCTTTAACAGGAATTGGGTTGGTAGTCATAAATAAAGCCTGAAATAAAGGAAAAAGCTTGACCTGAATTTTAGTGGCTTGCTGATTATCTCCTTGATTAAATGCCCGAATCATTGTTTGCATTTGCTTGCCTACTAAATGAGAAGCGACGCTGACTACGCCTACACTTCCGACAGTCATCATTGGCAAAGTCAAAGCGTCTTCTCCTGAATAGATAGCAAAATTAGCAGGAGTCAAACATTTAATTTTACAAGCCTGTTCTAAATTACCGCTAGCTTCTTTAATTGCTACTATATTAGCAATTTGCGCTAGATCTGCCACTGTTTCTGGCTCTAGATTGCTGCTAGTTCTTCCTGGTACATTGTACAACATCATCGGCAGATCGGGGCAAGCTTTGGCGATCGCCCTAAAGTGCTGATATTGTCCCGACTGGGGTGGCTTATTATAATACGGTACTACCTGTAGTGAACCATCTAGATCTAGTTTAGCTGCTTTTTGCGTAGCGGCGATCGCTTCGGAGGTAGAATTAGATCCCGTACCTGCAATTATTTTAGCTCTACTACCAACAGCTTGCTTTACTACCTTGAATAGCTCATATTCTTCTGACCAGCTTAAGGTGGGGGATTCTCCTGTTGTACCACAGATTACTAAACCATCACTACCATTTTCTACCAAATGATTTGCTAGCTTTTCGGCTACTTCATAGTTAACGCTACCATCCTCGGCAAACGGCGTTACCATTGCCGTAATTACCCTACCAAAGTATTCTCCACTCATTAAATCTAGACTCAAATAATTTAATTTATCAATCAAGAAAAGTGACGGCTAGACGCTCACTACTGAATCAGGTGTTGTTAACAAATTTTTGGCTAAGAGTAACTCTGCTATTTGAATGGCATTAAGGGCAGCACCCTTGCGAATCTGATCTCCACAAAGCCATAGTTCCAAACTACAATCTTGAGAAATATCTTGGCGAATCCTGCCTACCAATACAGGATCTTGTCCCGTTGCATCGATGGGCATAGGGAAGTAATTACTCTGCCAATCTTCAACAACCTTAACCCCTGGTGCAGCAGTGATTAGTTCTTTTGCCTTGGCTACCTCAAAGGGTTGAGCAAACTCCAGGTTAACTGCTTCAGAATGAGCGCGTAAAATAGGCACTCGAACACAAGTAGCAGTGATCTTCAATTCAGGAGCGTCAAAAATCTTCCGCGTCTCGTTAACCATTTTCATCTCTTCTTCACAATATCCCTGCTCGTTTAAAGGAGAATTGTGAGGAAATAGATTAAAGGCAATAGGATATGGCAATACTTCTGCCTGGGGCTGTTTGCCATCTAAAATATCTCTCGCTTGAGTTTTTGCCTCCTCCATTGCTCTAGCACCAGCACCAGAAGCAGACTGATAGGTAGATACGACTATCCGCTTGATTGGCTGCACCTGATGTAGAGGATAAATAGCCACTCCCATTAAGATAGTTGTGCAGTTGGGGTTGGCAATGATTCCCTGATGTTTTGCTGCTGCTTCGGGGTTAATTTCAGGAACTACCAAAGGCACATTATCATCCATCCTAAAGGCACTAGAGTTATCGATAACTACCGCTCCAGCCTCTACAGCCTTTTTAGCCCAGGCTTTGGAAGTAGAGCCACCTGCTGAAGCCAGAACAATATCCACCCCTTCAAAAGACTTTTCGTTAACTGCTTCTACAGTTATTTCTTGACTATTAAATACAATCTTACTACCAGCAGAACGAGGTGAGGCTAATAACTTTAATTCCTTAAGCGGAAACTTACGCTCTGCCAATAATTCTAATAGTTCTTGACCAACTGCTCCAGTCGCTCCCAAAATAGCTACACTTACATTTTTAGACAATGAAACTGACCTCCATAAATTGTTTTAACCTAACTTAAATTAAACTGACAGACTTAAAATTCTTCTTCTTTTCTATGTATCGCTTGTTTTTGATAACCAGTACTAATTAGCTGCAATTAATAATCGATATTGATATTATTAAAATTTTGTTTATGCAGGATGAGTAACCCAAGTACCGAATAATCCTATCATAATGTTTCAATTATGATGAGCTAAGGTTTACAGTCTGCAATAAGTATTTGTCTAATACTCGTCTTCACTCTTTGTCTAGAGCTTCTTAAAATAGAAAGCCAAACAGGAAGAAAAAGTGTAGCTCTGGCGATAGATATACTATTATGACTATTGACTGATAGGGAAAAGCTGTTAAAAATCATTCTAATGAGCAACAACACAGTACAAAAACACTAATTTTGTTCTCAAACATCAATTAAGTATTGCGTTTTTTAACCGTTAAAGGCAGTCAACGGCAAGCACTGCTTTTGCAAGGCGGAGTAATCTGTGACTTTACTTTAAGCTAGCCCCTATAAAGATCCACAATAGAATCAATATCAATTAAATAGTTTTGGGATAGAAGCAGGAAATGAAAGTAACCCAGGAGAGACTTCCTGAAAGTCAATTAGGTTTAAATATAGAAATCGCACCTGAAGCATCTCGCAGTGCCTATGAGAAAATGGTGCAAAACCTTTCCCGTTCCAGCAATATTCCTGGGTTTCGCAAAGGGAAAGTACCACGTCAGGTTTTGTTACAAAGAATTGGCAATGAGCGGATTAAAGCTGCTGCTTTAGAAGAATTAATTCAAAAGTCATTACAGGATGCTATTGAACAAGAGTCTATCGAAGCTCTTGGTCAACCAAATTTGCGCTCTAATTTTGAAGAATTGTTGGTGCAATATAATCCAGGAGATACATTTACTTTTTCAATTGCGGTAGATGTGCCACCATCTGTAGAACTTGCTGATTATGGCAGTCTAAATGTCAAGGCTGAAGAAATAGTCTACAAGCCTGAAAAAGTAGATGAATTTATCGAGCAACGTCGTGAGCAAAAAGCTGACTTAGTTCCCGTAGAAGACCGTACAGCAGTTATGGGAGATGTTGCTTTTGTAGATTTTAAAGGCACGCTAACCGCCGAGGGGGAAGAAGGTCAAGAAATCGAAGGAGGTAGTGCTACTAACTTCCAGGTAGAACTGGTAGAAGGAAAATTAATTCCTGGCATGGTTGAAGGAATTGTGGACATGAAGCCCGAAGAAACCAAAGAAGTGGCGGTAACTTTTCCTGAAGATTATCCCCAGGAGGATTTGGCGGGTAAATCAGCAGTCTTTAGTATTACTCTAAATGAATTGAAAACTAAAGAATTGCCTGAGTTAGATGATGACTTTGCTCAGGAAGTCACTGACGAAGAGTTTGAAACCATGACTGCCTATAAAGAATCTTTAGAGAAACGGTTTAAAGAGCAAGCAGAAGATCAAACCAATAATAATATAAATGATGCGATCGCGGCTGCTTTATTAGAACAGAACACTATAGACTTACCAGAATCTTTGGTTCAAGAAGAAGTAACTAATGTTCTCACTAAAACCCTAATGCAGATGCAGCAGATGGGATTAGACGTAAGACAGCTATTTAATTCTGATAATGTTCCCATGCTGAGGGACAATGCTCGCCCTGAAGCTTTGACTAATCTCAAAAAGTCTTTAATACTTAAGGAAATAGCTAAAAAAGAAGGCTTAGAGCCAGATCGCTCAGCAATCGAAGCCAAAATAGCGGAAATTAGACCACAATTGACTGGGCAAGAAGTTGATGAAGACCGTTTAAAGGAAATGGTTACTCAAGACTTGTTGAGCGAAAACACCTTTAAGTGGTTACGGGACAAAGCTCAAGTAGAGCTTGTCTCAGAAGGTTCTTTGGCTGAAGAAGCGGATGCTGATGAGGAGGTGGAAACGGCTGAAGTTGAAGTATTAGAAGATTCTGAATAAGCCGTAAATAAGGAAAATAGGTTCTGAATAAAAATTACCTGGGAAAGATAGAAATGCTGACAATTATTTACCTGTCTTTCCAGGTAACCTCACCTTAATTCGGCAACTGATCGTAATTTAGTTAAGGCATAATAAATAAAAGAGTTAAAGATATCTCTTAGCTGAACATAGTTATGCAAGCTTAATTTAAGAACATATTTTTATTAGTGAAAAATTTTTGGCAAGAACCTATGTTGAAATCGCTTTCAAATTACGGCTTTCAAGTTAATAATAATATTCCTGAGATCCAGTCTTCTCAACCCAATGGTAACGTAGTGCCAATGGTTGTAGAACAGTCTGGAATTGGCGAACGAGCCTTTGATATCTATTCTCGTCTTTTGCGAGAACGCATTATCTTCTTAGGTACGGCTATCGATGATAAAGTAGCCGATTCGGTTGTGGCTCAGCTATTGTATTTAGAGGCTGAAGATCCTGAAAAGGATATTCAAATATATATCAATTCCCCTGGTGGTTCGGTCTATTCAGGATTGGCAATATACGACACCATGCAGCAAATTCAGCCCGATGTTGTAACAATTTGTTATGGAATTGCTGCCAGTATGGGTGCTTTTTTACTATCTGGTGGTACAAAAGGGAAGCGCATGGCGTTGCCTAGTTCGCGAATTATGATCCACCAACCTTTAGGAGGCGCTCAAGGACAGGCATCAGATATCGAAATCCAGGCAAAAGAAATTCTTTATATCAAACAAAGACTTAATGAACTGATTGCAGGACATACTAATCAACCTTTTGATAAGATAGCTGCCGATACAGAAAGAGATTTCTATATGTCGTCCGAGGACGCTGTGGAATATGGCTTAATTGATAAAGTCATTATTAAGCCAGAAGCGTTAAGCTCACCCACCTAAAATTGCCCTAAATAGTACGAGGTATATATGTCTAAATACGACTCCCATCTAAAATGTTCATTTTGCGGAAAATCACAAGAACAAGTCAGAAAGTTAATTGCAGGACCTGGAGTTTATATTTGTGATGAATGTGTTGAACTGTGTAACGAAATTTTAGATGAGGAGTTGATTGAAGAAGGGGCTGTAGTCTCTTCGGCTGCGGTATCGGGAAATCCTGAAGCAAAACCAGCCAAAAAGAAAAAGTCAAAATCGGGTGGCATTTCTTTTGGAGACATTCCCAAGCCAATTGAGATAAAAAGCTGTTTAGACGAACACGTAATTGGTCAGGAAGAAGCAAAAAAAGTTCTTTCTGTTGGGGTGTATAATCATTACAAACGTCTCAGCTTGGCTAATAAAGCCAAGGATGCTGATGACCCCGTAGAGCTACAAAAGTCTAATGTTCTCTTAATTGGTCCTACAGGCTGTGGTAAGACCCTTTTGGCACAAACTCTAGCTAAAGTTTTACAAGTGCCTTTTGCCGTTGCCGATGCTACTACCCTTACCGAAGCGGGATATGTGGGAGAAGATGTGGAAAATATTCTACTTCGTTTGTTACAGGTAGCTGACTTAGATGTAGAAGAGGCGCAGCGAGGCATTATCTATATTGACGAAATTGATAAAATAGCTCGTAAAAGCGAGAATGCTTCAATTACCCGCGATGTTTCAGGTGAAGGGGTACAGCAAGCATTACTTAAAATGTTAGAAGGGACAGTAGCTAATGTACCACCCCAAGGTGGTCGTAAGCATCCTTATCAAGACTGTATTCAAATTGATACCAAGAATATTTTGTTTATTTGTGGTGGTGCATTTGTTGGCTTAGATAAGGTAGTAGAGCGTCGTCTGGGTAAAAAGTCAATGGGCTTTATTCAGAAGGGAGAAAATCCTCCTTCCAAGGAAAAGCGTACCGCCGACATATTACAGAAGTTGGAGTTAGACGACCTAGTTAAGTTCGGCATGATTCCTGAGTTTGTGGGTAGAATTCCCGTTACCGCAGCCTTAGAACCTTTAGACGAAGCTACGTTAGTCCAGATATTGACTAAACCTAAAAATGCTATTGTCAAACAGTATAAAAAGCTGCTGGGAATGGATAACATTGAGCTTGAGTTTACCGAAGGTGCAATCAAAGCCTTAGCCAAAGAGGCTTATCGTCGTAAAACGGGTGCGAGAGCTTTACGGGGTATCGTCGAAGAATTGATGCTAGATATGATGTACGAAATTCCCTCTCGTAAAGATTTGAGTAAATGCGTTATTACCGAAGAAATGGTAGAAAAACGCTCTACTGCTGAGTTGATTATCCATCCAACTTCTTATCGCAAGCCTGAATCGGCATAGCCTGGGCAAACAAGATCGAGTTTAATTTCAAAAAAGCGATCGCTACCAAAGTAATTATAGCAGGCGATCGCTCACAAATACAGTTGCTACAATGGGACAAAGGCTTTAGCTGTATGTGACCCTCACAACGTGCTGCATCGCTTTTTTTAATGAATAAAACCAATCAAGCCGATTTCTTCAAGCGAAACTTATTTTGGTCACTCTTTCAGGAGTCTCGGATACGCTCACAGATTTAATCTGTACTTGGGGATCTTTGAACCTAACCTGAGAAGCAAAATACAAACAAAGCTGTTCTGTTGTGCCGTTGATACATTCAGGTAATTCGTTTACCTTACTGGGAATTTGCTCACATACTGCCTCTAAAATTTTTTGGGCTTCAATCATATCTACACCATATAAATCTGCTTTGTTGCAGGGAGAAGTCAAGGTTAGAGTTACCTGAAAATTATGATAGTGGTAATCTGTCCAAAGAGGCGGATTTGAGTGTTGACGATAGAATTGTGCTGAAATTAAATATTCAAAAATTAATGACTTCCAGTGGTTGCGAGTTTCAGTTGCTTGACCATAAATGTCTTTCTTAGCTAGATCGGCAGAATGATACTCGTTGGTATTTTTTGAAAGAGTAAGTGTTGAATTTTCTATCATTATTCCTCAAGAAGCAGGTGTTTATTAAATTTGATGAGATTGATATTTTTACTATTTTTCATAATTTCGCTTAAAATAAGCGATTACTACGGCAAGATGACAGAACATTTGCTCTTTTATAAGCTTTTGATAAGTATCCAACTATCAACACCAGTAATAAACATTGCCTAAGAAAACCATTAAAATAAATAAACAAATTTAATGTTTTTATAACAATTAAACGGATTTTCTATAGCATTAGTTAATTTTGCAACGTCGATCTAGAAATTATCAAATGCTACGTTTTGCGAGCAATATACCAGCACAATAGTTAAAAATAAGGTAAATACTTTTTAGCTTCTTTGTACTGTACAAGTCTAGATATAGACCTATTATTGACTATTTGGACTATAGATCTGTATATATTGATCTATATTGATAATAATTTGAGTAATATTTAATTTAAGTTAAGAATTTAGCTGAATACTGTTAAACACTATTGACTTTAAACCTGAAATAATGTTCACTATGTTTATTAAAATATCTGAAAATAATATTAAATAAATAATGATTATTTAACTGTGTTTCAATAACATCTTGGGAAAATAACTTTAATTAACTTAAATGTTGAATATACATTGGTTTTATTTATGTATTAAACTTGAATATTTAACCTCAATAATATAACCAAGCAGGTTTATTTTAAAGTTAAAACTTTATAAAAAAGCAATCGCCTTCATAAAAATAGATAATGAATATAGCTACGAATACCCATCCGCAAATTTCTAATCGCTGGCGACAGCATCCTTTTTGTAACCCACAAATCGCTTTTCCTAATACATATGGAGGAGCAAAGTCCTTGTTTCATGAAGGTTGGGTAGAATTTGCCCAGCGACTTAAACCTGAAGCTGAAATAAAATTGCTTTTACAGCTATTGTCAGGATGTGATGATATTCTTGACATTGGCGGTGGCACTGGGTTATTGACAACGGCGATCGCCCAACGTTATGGTAAATGTACCGTAGTTGAACCAGATGCCGATAATGCTGCCCTAATCGAAAGTAATAGTCCGATTGAGATTATTTTAGGAAGAGGAGAAGATTTACCTTTTGATCGCCATTCATTTGATGCTGTTATTGCTACCTGGGTATTACAATATTCTGAAGATCCTGCTCTGTGTATTGCAGAAATGGCGAGAGTTTGCCGAGAGAATCGGGACTCGCAAATTATCCTTGTCCAAGCAGCACCTTGGAATCAAGTTGCCTCTTTACTTAACGATTGCGCTTTACTAACTGGCAAGCAGCCTACCCATCATGGTTATTTACTCGCTTTAGCAGCCAGTATTTTAGAACTCAATGGTTTTGCAGACATTGAAATGCACTCAGTTTCTATTCCTTTAGAATTTAATAAACCAACGGTAGAGTCTAGAACGCAAGCAGCTAAGTCTCTTTTACAAAGACTGTGTTACCATCAGCATCCCCGCGCCAATGAGATTCAGCAGTTGCTAGAAAATAAGTTAAGTCAGCATTTTCTGAACAGTCAGGCGATTAATGATGATGGTATTGTTTTAGTTGCTAAACGTGCCAGTAGCCATAACTAAAGTCTATGAATTATCCTGCTAGCGATAATCAACGGAAAACAAATACCTCTCTACATCAACTATTTTCTCAGCAAGTAACCCAAAATCCTGATGCTCCTGCGGTTAGCTACGGTGAAGCAATTTTAAGCTACAGACAATTAGATTGCCGAGCTAATCAGCTTGCCAATCATCTTTTACAGCTAGGAGTTGTTGCCGAAACAATTGTCGGCTTGTGCGTTGAGAGGTCGATTGATACTATTGTTAGCATTCTAGCTATTCTCAAAGCAGGAGGAGCTTACTTACCATTAGACCCAAATTATCCTTCAGAACGTCTGGCTTATATATTAGAGGATAGTCAAGCCCCCATAATCATCTCTGAGTCTGATTTAGAGCATAATTTTAATCATCGGGCTATGGTCGTTTTGTTAGATCGTGATGCTGACAAGATTGCCCAACAAACTCAACAAGCTCCAACCCTAAATATTTCTCCAGATAATTTACTCTTTGTAATTTATACTTCAGGCTCTACGGGTAAATCCAAAGGGGTGATGGCTACCCACGGCAATGTAGCTAGTCTCTTTGAGGCAGTAGCAACCAAGCTGCCGTTCAATAACCAAGATATTTGGACGATGTTTCACTCCTATTCCTTTGGTTTTTCAGTTTGGGAAATTTGGGGTGCTTTGCTCCATGGAGGAAAGTTAATCATTGTGCCGCAATATATCTGCGCTGCTGCTGAAGAATTTTATGATTTGGTGCATCGAGAAAAGGTAACTGTTCTTAGTCAGACTCCCTCTGCTTTTAACTTATTTGTGCGTGCTGATTGCGCTATTGATAAATCATTATCCCTACGGTTTATAGTTTTTAGCGGTGAAGCATTAGAGCCTTATTTGCTCAAGTCTTGGGTAGCTAATCATGGAGATGATCAGCCTCAGCTAGTAAATATGTATGCTATGTGCGAAACAGCGGGAGAAGTGACCTATAAGCGGCTCAAAGCCCAAGATATCGACCATGCTCAACGAAGTATAATCGGTTCACCTCTTCCCCATGTCACCATTCATTTATTAGATGAGTCACGGCAGCCAGTTTCTTTTGGTACTCCAGGAGAAATGTATATAGGCGGAAAAGCGATCGCGCGGGGATATTTGAATAAACCAGAGTTAAATGCTCAAAAATTTATCGCCGATCCTTTTAGCTCTCAACCAAAGGCAAGACTTTATCGGACAGGCGATCGCGCTCGCTATCTCCCTGATGGACAGCTAGAATTTTTGGGTAGAGGCGATCGCCAAGTCAAAATTCGCGGTTTTCGGGTGGAATTAGGAGGAATTGAGGCAGTTTTAGGCAAACATCAGGCTGTTAGCGAAGTGGTGGTAGTTCTCAGAGAAGATATAGCCCAACGGCAAATTCTGGTAGCTTATCTAGTATTTAAACAGCAAATTGCGATCGCCAAGTTGCGTTCTTTTCTCAAGGGACATTTACCTAAGTATGCTATACCCCAATACTTTGTCCAGATCCAGCAACTGCCATTAACTGCCAATGGCAAACTAGATCTGGCTGCTTTACCTGCACCATCTCTCAAGCGACAGTCCCTAGCTACAGACTATGTTGCACCCAGAAATCAGCGGGAAAAAAAATTAAGTCAAATTTGGCAAAAAGTTTTAGGCATCAAGCAAATTGGAGTCAAAGACAATTATTTTGAATTAGGGGGTACTTCCATTTTGGCCGCCCGTTTATTTACTCAGATAGAAAAGCAGCTTGGTAAAAACTTACCTCTGGCAACTATTTTTCAAGCACCAACCATTGTTCAATTAGCCGAGATGCTAGAGCAGGTTGAGCCTGTTAATTCCCCATCGTCTCTGGTGCCGATCCAACCTTTAGGCTTCAAACCGCCCTTATTTTGCATTCATAATGCGGGTGGACACACCTTTTCCTATCAATATCTAGCATTTCAGCTTCAAGGCGATCGCCCAGTCTACGGGCTACAGTCCCAGGGTTTGAATGGAAGACACGAACCCTATATCTGTATTGAAGATATGGCTAGTCATTACATTAAGGAAATACGCACCGTTCAACCTAACGGTCCTTATTATCTGGGGGGACATTCTTTGGGGGGGATTTTAGCTTGGGAAATGGCGCAACAGTTAAACCAGCTAGGAGAACAAGTAGCTTTCTTGGGACTATTTGATTGTTATGGTTATAGTGTTGTCGAGTTAAAAAACAATCTTGCTACCTGGTTAGCTGCCCATTTACAAAATATTGAACAATTAGATCAACAAGAAAAATTTAATTACGTATCGAGAAGATTAAATTGGTATATCAAAAAAACCATTCCCGATCCTCTTGCTCAGGCATATACCAAAATTGTTAGTCAACTACTCCCCTCTTCACAATTGCTGCGTCGCCAAATTGAGAACATCAACCGACAAGCAGCAGCACTCTATCAACCAACTGCTTATTCTGGCAGGGTAACTCTGTTTCAAACCAAGGTAAAGCTAGCCAAAAGCTATCAAGATCCCTATGGAGGCTGGCGCGATCTGGCATTGGGCGGTCTTGATATTCATCAAATACCTGGAGAACATCACAATTTTCTCATCAAAGAAACTGATGCACAGGTGTTTGTAAACCTTCTGCGAGATTGCTTACAACAAGTTGAAGCAAAGTAAATAAGCTTAATTAATCGGTTGTTTTTAGATCTTGAATGGGCAATATAGATGAGGAACAATAACCGTAGTCGGAACTTATGGCTATATGCCTCCAGAACAATTTGGCGGTAAAACTACACCCGCATCGGATCTTTATAGTTTGGGTGCAACTTTGATTTATCTGGCTACAGGCAGGCATCCTACGGACTTGCCGAGTAAAGATGGACGTATATTATTTGAGAAACAAGTTGGTCTTAGCCCTGTCTTAAAAAATTGGTTATGTAAGCTGATTAAGCCAAGTTGCGATCGCCGTTTTTGTTCGGCAACAGAAGCATTACAGGCTTTCAAACAGCCTATTATTTTAAAAAAAGACGCTGAGATAATTGAACAGCCAGCCCATAGTAAAATTAAGCTGCAAAAAACCTCGTCTACAATTGCAGTTTTTATTCCCCCGAAGGATTTTACACTAGGGTTAACTTGGCTAGTTACTTTTGCGATCGCTTGGAACAGCTTTTTGGTTTTTTGGACTGGGATTACTGTGTTTGTAGTTCCCTTTCCCATTAATATTATGTTCGGTCTGTTTTCAATTCCTTTCTGGACTGCTTAAAAGGAGCTATGTTGCCCACTTCGTCATCAAATAATCATTGCCAACATTTAATAATGGTGGGCATTAACCAATCGATTATCACGCCTTACAGATTTCGTAATGCCCACCCTACGCTTAAATTAAAATAAGAAGCGATTTAATGATGATGATGGGAATGAGCGTGAGCAGCCTGGGTTTTAGCTAACTGAGGGTTAACCGTCATCCCAGATTCTTCTAATAGTGCCTCAATTTGTGGATTTGCCCACTCTGCTGCCATCTGCATAAATTCAGGGCGACTGTTAACGCAAGGCATCCGAATAAAGGTAACATCTGAATGCTTGTGCTGTAGATTATGAATAATATGATCTACGTCTAGCAATGTTTCATGATTTTCGGTGGCAAAGCCAATGGGCATCATAACTATTGAAGTTGCCCCTAATTCAAGTAGATTCTGTGCAGCCAATTTAACATTAGGCTGTGTCCATTCAATTAATGGGGTGTCGTGGTTGAGCCAGCCAACAGAAATCAGAGGATATTTATCAATTAGCTTTTCTCGAACTAACTCATATAAAGCTTGGCTTTCGTAGATTCCCGACGTAAATCCTTTGGCTTTATGGGGACAACCATGATTCATCAAAATGATGCCAATTTGAGAAGCTAAATGTCCCTGTGCCAATTCCGCCTCAATTTTTTCTTCTACCATTTGCGCTAGCAGATTAACATAGTCTGGCTTATTGAAGAAAGAAGGAATGTAGCGAGAATTTTTTAACCAATGGGATTCTCCCTCGGCTTGATTGGCTAAAGCTTTGTTAACTTGCTCTACCGCAATACCGCTAGTAAAGATAGAATCGACTACTAGCAGAGGATAAATAAGGATTTTGTCGAATCCTTGCTCTTTTATCTCAGCTAATATTTGTTCGGGTAAATGGGGAGCGCAAAAGTTAAATGCCTTGAAAACTTTAACCTTTTCTCCCCAGGTTGCTTTTAATTCTTTTTCAATTCCTGCTCTTTGCTCTTCAAAGATAGCGTTGTGGGGAGAAATAAAATTATTGTGTTGATGACTCCATTCGTGAAGGTCAAACATCGCTAGTAATTTAGCGATCGCAGGATAGATCCAGGTAGGTACAGGAGCAAATTTAGCTGTCAAAAGATTAAGAGCCTGTTCATTGTAGTTGGCAAAGTCTTTATAGCTTTCAACTTCCCCGTAACCCATTAATAATACGGCTACACGGTTACTTTGATTAGGTTCTGATTCATGATGATGGTGATGTTCATCAACGGTAGATTGATGTGAAATTGTAACCACTGGCAGTTTCCTCAATAATTTAGGTTAAGTTATAAATTGAATTTAAAGCAGGTTTTTGCTGTATTTTGCGGGAATAACTTTAAATTCAGACTCTATCAATAATTATATCTAACATCCCCTCTAGGGGTATATTTCGAGAAATGCTAAAAGTTAATACTTAGCAGCAAAAATTTAAACTCTTATGAATATTTACTAATAAAATAGCAAAAATTAAAATGTGAGGCTATGCGCAACTTTAGGCAAAAATCTTCCCATCTAAAAATACTCCGTAGCTATGGAATCAGATTTATCTCCATCAACAGACAGTATGCAATTTCCTAACCAGTCTCCTGACTCTAAGTCGCAGAAGATTTTAGTTTGTTTGGGGCGTAGCTGCCGTAAATATAATTCTGAGCGAGTCTTTGCTAAGTTTAAACAAAACTTACCAGCAGACTTTGAGCTAGTTTCTGTCGGCTGTTTAGGGCAATGTGGTAATGGTTCTATGGTTCTTGTAGAATCAGACCAAACCTGGTATTCTCAAGTTCATCCTGATGAAGTGTCTACCGTCATCAAAAAGCACCTAATCGAGAAATCTCCTGTTAAAGCGATGCTCTACCCTAAATTTCACCCTCAATAGCGATCGCTGTTGCATCATTATGAGATAGAAAAGTAATGAGAAAAATTGAAGAGCATTTAGTTAGCGTCATTATACCAACCTACAACCGTGCTAACGTAATTCTCAGATCGGTTAGTTCAGCTATCAAGCAGTCGTATCAAAAGACAGAGATTATTATAGTTGACGATGCTTCTATTGATAATACAGCTCAAATTATTCAACAAATAAACGATACCAGAGTTATCTATATCTGTCATCAAACAAATCTAGGTGGTTCAGAAGCCAGAAATACAGGTATTAGAAATGCTCAAGGAAAATATATTGCCTTTCTTGACTCGGATGATGTATGGCTACCAGATAAATTGCGACATCAATTAGCTATTATTTCTCAACAGAAATGCCAGGATAATTTGGTTTGTTATGCCCAGTTTCAAAAAAGCTCTCAGATATTTTATCAGCGATCAATATTGCCTGCTAAGGGTAAACAAGAACAAGAAACAATACCTGAATATTTTTGGCTATCTGGAGGAGAAATGTTAACTAGTACTTTAATAATTTCTCGTACTTTAGCTGGCCAAACTTTATTTCAGACTGGATTAGTTAAACATCAAGATTTAGACTTTGTAATTAGATTAGAAAAACAAGGAGCAAAATTTATTTTTGTCCCCCAAGTTTTAGCAACCTGGCATAATGAGTCAAGAAGCGATCGCATTTCTTGCCAAGTTAATTATCAAGCTTCCCTTGATTGGATTCAGCAATATCGTCAGCACATTTCTGAGGATGCTTATCAGGGCTTTTTACTCAAAGAAATTGTGCCAAAAATGATTAAAGAGCCAATTAATAAATTTGTCGCTACTAACCTAATTTTTAAAGCTTGGCGAAAGGGTATTATTTCACCATTTTATAGCTTATATTTACTGCTTAAGTTGTCGACTCCTCGTAACTATCAACAACAAATAAAAAAAATAATCAAACCAAATTAAACTTATTACTGTACGGGCGAACGGCCGTTCGCCCCTAACGAATTACTTATTACTTCTCCAAAAGATATCATGCTCGATCAAACCTTTGAAAGAATAAAAAAAATTCAGAATATTTCTGAATTAAGATTGCCAGTATTATTTTTTGGGTTTGCTGTTTGGGTATCATTTCCGATTTTGGGAATTATTCCCCTGCTCTTAGCTATTCAACTAGATCTTTTAAGACCATCCAAAAATTACAGCAAGCTTTTATCTTTAAATAATTTTGTTTTAATTTTAATTGTTTTAACCATCTCACTTTATCTTACTAGCATTGATGCTTTTGCTGATACTAAAGTTTATTTAGATATTTATAATAATTTAGATCGTCAAGGTCCTCTCGATAACTATATTGCTAAAGATCGCTTTGAAGTTGTTTTATTTTTATTTTTTGCAGTCATTCACTATTTGAGTAATGAATCTACGTTTTGGTGCTTATTTTCCTTTGCCTTATTTAATAATTCTGTAATCGTTTTTTATATTAGTAAAAATTTATCACCGAGGTATTATCCTACTTTACTTATAATTCTCTTTTCTAGTTACTTTTATTACTCACAAGTATTTTATATGCGCCAGTTTTTTTCCCTGGTTTTTGTCCTAGCTGCGATCTCTAGTATGGAATCAAACTGGATTTTATTTTGGATTTTCTCTTTGTTAGCAATTTTTTCTCATACTAGTAGCGTTATTTATATAGGAGTTTGCTTAGGAGTTCAAACAGCAGGAAATATTGGTCGAATTATTAAAAAAATTCAATGGAAAAAAGAAGATAAAATTTTCTTATTGATTGGGCTAGGATTAGCAGTAATTGCCATGCTGTATCTAGGGCTGCAAGTATATAACAATCCTAAGAGTATATATCGATTTATAGATAGTATTTTAGAGCTTGTACCTAAAGCTCAAATAAGTAGATCGATACGAGGTAGGGTCGAAAACAACGATCAACGAGATACGCAACTATTTAGCTTAAATATTTTTCTAGCTATTGCTATCTTGTCTGTAGGAGTTTTTATAGTATCGAGAAACTACAAAAAAATAACTCTTAAAATATGGTCTTTTATCTCTATTTATTTTGTGTCGTTGCTACAAATTTTGTTTATTTTAGTGACAGGATTTAATCAAAGAATTGCTTATTTATTTTTAGCTTTTTTTGGTTTATTTTTTTGTGTTGGTTTGGATGACCAAAAGTTAAATGAGCCTAATAAAATCAAAAATTTTGCCGTAGTTTCTGCCATAACTATTTTCATGGCGGCATCCAATACATTTAACTTTATTGGGGTTCAAGCAAAGATGCAGGATATTGTAGGCATAACCTTTTTCGATAAGCATCCTTTAGGTATGTCTATATTTGATTATATTGTTTACTTTTTTCAGTCAATTTAAAAGTTTTGCAGAAAATATTCAGAAGCTGACTTATGTTATTAGAAGGATAGATTTATTAAACTTTTAGTTTACTTCTGCGCCAGGCGATACATTTTTTCCCTCATTGCCATACTCATCATCGATCGCAATAGTAAAATAAACCAAAAGGTAGCAAAACAGAATAAAGCGATCGCCATTCCTTTTAAGTGACCGACTAATAGTACCGAACCAGATAATAGGCAAAATCCTGAAAAGCAGGTATAAATTAAGCTTTTGATTCCTAACTGAATTTGTTTGAGGGAACGTTCACTTTCTATGCTCTTGACCTTTACCTGTAACTCTCCTAAATCCAGGCGAGATTCTAACCGCATAATCGATAGTTGAGTACGGTTTGGCTGTTTAAACTTGTATTGGATAAAATCTTTGGTTTGTCTGGCTAAAATACTCAACATACTGCCCTGTTGTTGCGAAAATGCCACTTGTTTTAAAAAGGGTTGGGCTGCTGCTAATAAATTATATTGAGGATCGAGGGCGCGAGCAATGCCGTCTAAAGTAGTCAAAGACTTAACAATAAATGTCATCTGGGGAGGTAAACGAAATGGCTGCTGCTCAAAAAGAGAGTAGACTTCTTCGGTTATTTGTTCAAAAGCTCTCACGTCAACGGGCTTGTCGCGAAACTCTTCGATCATAAAGGCAATCATCCGTTTAACAGGAGTCATATCCGCTACAGGCTCAATTAAACCCATATAGATTAAAGTTTCTACTACCTCATCCGTATCTTTTTTTAAAACGGCAAAAAAAGTTTTTACCATCTGATCTTTGGCGATAGTTTTTACTTCTGCCATAGTGCCAAAATCATAAAAAATAATATCTCCCCGTTGGCTGACTGCCATATTGCCAGGATGGGGATCGGACTGAAAAAAACCGTCTTCTAAAAGCTGTTTTAAATAGCAGGTAATGCCCAGTTGAATTACTTCTTGGGTATCAATCCGATTAGCTTCTAAAGCCAGGCGATCGTCTATTTTGATGCCTGGCAAGTATTCTAAAGTGAGGATTTTGGGAGTAGTATATTGCCAATAAACCTGTGGCACAGCTACTCGATGATAGCCTTGAAAATTTGCTCGAAAGCGATCGGCATTTTTACCTTCGTGAACATAGTCAATTTCCATGTATAGAAGCTCAAAAAACTCACGATAAATTGCTTCTAGATTAAATTTTCTAGCATTTTTAAGTAACCGATTTAGCCATCTAACCAAACGATGCAGAATTTCAAAATCTAAGTTGAATAATTTTGCTAAGCCAGGACGCTGTACCTTGACTACCACGTCTTCCCCCGTGTAGAGTCTGGCTTTGTGTACCTGTCCTAAACTAGCGGCAGCTAAGGGAGTAGGGTTAAACTCGGCAAACAATACAGCAACTGATTTGCCTAATTCCTGTTCGATAACGGCGATCGCTAAATCAGAACTAAAAGGTGGTACTCGATCCTGTAGTTGGCTAAATTCTTGGATATATTCAATGGGAATAAGATCGGCGCGGGTAGACAAAGCTTGCCCAATTTTGATAAAGGTTGGACCCAATTCCAGAATATTTTTGACTAACCACTGTGCCAAACGATATCTACGCCCAGAAGAATTATTGCCCGTTACTTTGTTCCACCACAGAGAAAGTAAAAGTTTGCTAGCGATGCCAAAAATTTTTATCTGACGGAAAAATGGCGAATAAGGATAAGTTCCTAAAGACAAGCGGGATAGTTTTGGATTGGTGAGCTTTTTGCTACTGTGCCATTTCATAGGAATTTCTGACAATCGACCGATTTAGAGTTGAGATTAATTAAAGGCGATCGACTATAAATTATTCTCTAAAACTTAAATAACCTCCTACTAACTTAGCTAATTGATGGTTGAAATTGAGGTAATCTAAGCACAAAAGTAGTTAGAAATGAGCTTTCGCGATCGCACTTTGTCGGCTCATTAGTAACCTCAATCGTACCGTTTAGATGTTCAACTAAATACTGCACTAAAGTAAGTCCTAATCCCGTTCCAGGCACTGCACGGTCAGTTACTCCTTGTCCTCGTCTAAATTTATCAAAGATATAGGGCAATTCTTCAGGAGTAATTTCCGCACCACTATTAGCAACAGAAATTACGATGTCTTTACCTTTGACGGTAGTTTGGCTTTGTGCCAATAATTCTACCACCGTGTTTTCATCACTGTATTTGGCTGCATTTAATAACAGCTCGCTTAAAATATGCTCTAGGCTTTCAACATCGGTATTAATTTTAAGATCGGGTTTAGATACACTTGTCTTTAGTTCCAGACCCTTTTCCATTTGCCACTTGGTATGAAAAGATTGAGCCAAATTAGCAATCGCTTGGGTTAAATCAAGCTCTTGGGGACTATAGGTTAGTTTGCCTGACTCTACCTGCTGTAAAGTCAGCAAATCTTTAATTAAGCTATATTCTCGATTCCATTCCTGCTCTAAAATATTGAGATATTTTTCGTGCATTTCAGGAGATATTTCTGTCTGGCGCAGCATCTTGATTGCTATTTTCATACTAGTTAAAGGCGTTTTTAGCTCGTGACTCATGCTATTCATAAAGTCATCTTTTAACTGATTTAACTTTTGTAGCTGATCGATGTGCTGGCGCATTTTTGCTGATAGTTTTGCCTGAACATCTGAACTCCACTTAAGTTTAGCGGTACGTTCTTCAACAATGGACTGTACCTGATTTAAGGTTTGATGATGAACTAGAGCCGTACTAAGCTGTACACATACCCAATCAATTAAATCTAATTGATCTTCTAACCAATGGTGTTTTTCATTATATTGCAGCACTAAAAAACCAAGAACTCCTGCTGAGTCTGTACTGCTACTTTTCTTGCCCATCAAGGGCATCATCAATAAAGCAGAGCCATCAGTTACAAAAGAATTACTAGCTGATTCTGGGGCTAAATCGGGAAAAGGAGCGTCTGCTGGAAAACACAAATATTTTGGGGCATTACGCCAAGCTTTTTGGCATAAGTCCGAATCACTTAGACTAAAAAATGGTTCATCTTTAGGGGATTTACCTCGATCTGAGTCACTCCAGTGAGAAGTAATTCTGACTGTTCCTTTTACCGATTTATGTTGTCTATTTTTGGCTTTTAAAGGATTTTGATACTTCAACATCAAAATTATGCCTCTATCTGCCTCTAAAGTGGTGCATAGTTCTGCCAAACAGGTATTAAATAGTGATTGAGGATGACAACTTTGGCTAATTTCTCGGCTAATCTTTTTGAATAAAGATTGATACTGGGCTTTAGTGTGAACCTGTTGCTGAAGCTGTATTTGAGAAATGGCGATCGCCATAGAGTCAGAAACTTTTGGCAATAGTTTTTGCTCTGAGTTACTCCATCCACAAGAGACTGGCTTAAAAAGTAAAACTAAACCGTTAACCTTTTGTTGATATCGCGTGATTATACCTAGCCAAGATTTCCCAGGCAGAACTTCCTTCACTAAATGGTCGATCGTTTCAAATAGATGGGAATCTTTTTGTATTAGCACTTGGGATGGAGTCAAATCACCCTGAGCCAAAGACAAACTAGATAGTAGCTGAGTAATTCTGTTTTGAGTTGTCAACAAAAGATGATCTTCTTGCCAATAACCTACTTTATTAGTGCTGCCATGAAAATCAATAGAAACCACAATACAGGTTTCGACAAGCAGCAAATTAACAAGTTTACCAGCTAAACTTGACAGAATATTCGGACTATTTAAGCTTGTTTGAATAAACTGGAAAATACTACTGACAATATGATCGATCCCTGATGCTTGCTGCATAGTTTTAGGCAAATCTCGCTGCTCCATAATCAGGTGTGATACACAGGACAATAAATTTCATGATTGTCGATTGGGTTGACTATCCTATCCTAGATCTCACTTAAATTTATCCTCTGAATAGAGATGAGAATTAATAATGCAGCCCATGACTTTCCCTCACAAAATTAACATTCCCATTTTCTAGAAATTTATACCAGAGTAACTATTTTTCTCAAAATATGCTGTGCTTTTCTTGTCTGAAAAACATAGCCAATACTTTAGTATATTAGAACTACTATAGCGGTTCTTGTATTAGTGAGGTACATCTTGGTTATGTTTGGGGGAAGGAAAAAAGCACGTGGGCTACGCTGCGGAAACCGCAGCGTAGCCCACGTAAGAAGGGAAAAACGCTGTACTTTATAACTCTGAGAATTGCTATATATCTAAAAATGTTGAAATCCTTGAGCTTTATTTAAAGTTAAGGGGAAATCATCATTTTTGCAGTTGATTATTTTAATTTCGCACCCTTGAGTAACCTCACCAATAATTGCTGCATCTAAACCAAGATTTTCGATTAAGCTAAGAGCAAAATTCAGAGGCAGAGATAAAACCAACTCAAAATCTTCTCCACCATAAAGCAGCCATTCTCCAGCTTTTGCTAATCCTGCCAACTTAGTTAATCCTGAAAAAATATGCAGATTTTCGCCGTTAATGGTCGCCCCAACGCCACTACGGCTACAGATTTGCCTGATCGCATCGGCTAGCCCATCGCTGCTATCCATACCTGCGATCGCAATATTCTCAGGAATTCGGTTTAAATACGGCAAAACATCTAGTCTTGGCTTTGGTCTTTGATGAGCCTCAATTAATCTTTCTCGCTCTTGAAATTCGAGATTTTTACTTTTACTTGGATCGAGCAGTATTTCTAGTCCGCCTCTTGAAAGTCCGTGCAAACCTGTTACCACAATAACGTCTCCTGGCTTGGCGTTAGAACGACGAATTATTCTAGTAGGGAGAACTTCACCAAAAGCAGTAATGGCAATACTAGTAACGCTAGAACGACAAATATCACCTCCCACTATCGGAGTGTTATAAACCTTTAAACAAGCCTCCATTCCCTGATAGAGGTTTTCCACCCAATCTACAGCCTTCTCGCCTAGTAAAGATAAGCCGACGGTAATTCCCAAAGGATTTGCTCCCATAGCTGCCAAATCCGACAAATTAGCAGCAGCAGCACGCCAACCCACATCAAAAGCGTTGGTAGTGCGATCGCTAAAATGAACCTCATCTACCAAAACATCCGTAGTCACCACCAAAGATTTACCAGGAGTAATTTCTAAAACTGCTCCATCATCGCCGACGATCTCCCTAGGACAATAACTCTGAAGCTTTTTTAATAAACCATGCTCACCTAAATCTTTTACTCGTAGGGGTTTATCGCTCATTTTCGATCTTTAGGTTTGAGGCTCAAGTTTAACAACTCTAAAAGAGCTATGAGCTATTAGCTATTAGCCTTTAGGTCTATCCCAAAATTAGCAATAACTAATGCTCAATGCTCAATGTTAAGGTTCTTTTAGGTTATCAATACCATCAATAACCTTGGCAGAAATAATTTTATCTCCTTCGGTTAATTCTTCTAGAACTTCTTTTCCTTCTACCAGATAGCCAAATACAGAATAGCGTCCGTCCATTAGGTTATAACCAGGAGGAGTAATCTCAGTATCGAACTTAAAGAAGAAAAACTGTGAAGAGCCACCATTAGGGTCATTGGCAGGACGAGCTAAAGCGATCGCGCCATAGGCATTAAAAGGAATTGCAGGCTGATCTAAATAGCGTCCTAACTCTTCTAAAGTATCTCCATAAACAGGAAGTTCATCTCCTTTTACTAAAACTTCCAAAGGAATAGCGCGGTACTCATTCGTTTTAGGATCGATGAAACCATTAGCATCTCCTGGTGGATCGCCTGCTTGGAGGATATAGAAATCTTCGGCGCGGTTAAAGTCTAAGCCATCATAAAATCCACGGTTGACCAAATCGACGAAGTTTCCACCGTTGACAGGCGCACTGTAGCCATCAACTACAACTTTTAAATTACCCTTATTCGTTTCCATCTCTACAGTGGCACGACCTAAAAGCTGTGGCAGGCTAGCATATTCTTCTGGGACTTCAAAAGGATAGCCTACCACCATCGACTGTTCTAAATTAGTAACAAGGTCGAGTAACTCTCTTCTTTTGAGGTAAGTTCCTTCACGATCTTTGGCTGCCACAGTTTCTTTTAATTCCTCTGTTCCACTAGCTAACTGCTCGATCAAGGATTCCGCTTGAGGTTTACGTTCTTCAGGAATAGTTGCTAAGAGTTTGTCACGACGAGCCGATAATACAAAGCTGGCATCTTTAAGATCCCGACTAATATTGTTCCAACGTTTAGCTCGTAGTTGATTGGAAATATCTTCTAAACTTTTTTGCAGTTTACGTACAGAATCATTTTCTATAGGTAAAGAATAGCGAAGAATAGCTTGAGGATCGGTTACTGCATCTCCCTGAGCCAAAATAGCTGATGCTTCAGGTTGCCAGCCCATTAAGCTAGCACCAAAAACTACAAAAGTTAGGACGCTGCTCAAAACTAACTTAGCTAACCAAGACTGAAACCATTTAAAAAGTATATTTTTTTTAGTGTTCATAAATTTTATTTTGATTAAGGCGCGAATATAAAATGAACCAGATCTACTAAGGTGTAAGTTTTATCTACGCGCTTAGTTCTTCAACTAATTTACGATACAACTTTCTTGTTGCTTTGAATAGTATGCCTATGATGGCTTCTTGCCCTCGACTATCTTCCTTAAGAAATGATATTTTGGTTGAACTGCGTAAGTCCTATTACAACGAAGTGTAGCTGCAATTGTCTTTTTAGAAGCAAGATAAACTAAAATTGGAAAACAAAAATACAATAGGCGAGTAACTAAAACAGTGAACGATCGCTATAATAAATTACTGCAATACAATATATCTGGTCTTGGTTGCTGGGGCAGCTTAATCTTAATCGCAGTTGTCTGGGCTAGTCTTGGTTTCAAATGGATAGTCAGCAGCTTTTTAATTGTAATCGCCCTCTTATTTATCCTGCCAGTCATAGCTGTTTGGGGATTTCAGTGGTGGCTAAAGCGCAAGCTGACTCAGGCTCAATGTCCAGTCTGTGACTATGAGTTTACTGGATTCAAAAATACTGAGTTTAACTGCCCAAGCTGTGGCGAGGCGTTACAAGTAGAAGGAGATAGTTTTAGCCGCATAACACTTCCAGGGACGATAGATGTTGATGCAGTAGAAGTATCATCGGTTAATGTTGTCGAAGAAGGTAATTAAGCAGATCGAGAATTAGTTATCCGTAGAAATATCTAGGGTAAAGGAATGTTGACCTCCAAGGCGATCGCCAATATATACCTGATAGCTGCCTGATTCCCACACTCCAGATATTTCAGGCTTTAATCCTGATGTTTCATCACCTAAAACACAAAAGCGATCGCCTGCATTAGGTCCTAACACTAACAAAGTTGGCTGCCCCCCATCTGCCTGAACCGTCAATCTCATGTAGTCCATTCTTTGCTCTAGATTCATTTCATAATTAGGAGTATTACTAATAAAGCCACAGCCTTGACTATCAATAGAACCACCAGATTGACCTGTGATAACTTGATTTGTTTGAGTTGTTTTGAGTTGTTTGAAGTTGCTTTGTGCCATGATAGTCTTGCTGTTACCCAGTAATACAGCAATAGTCAACACTAAAACATTGATAACATTGGATTTGAATAAATTAACCATTTCTAAATGTAGAAAAATAAATTATTTCTTAGGCTCGCTAAAAAATCTAACTTGATTTTTTATAGTGAACTTCAAATTAGTTTTAAATTTAATAATGCGTATAGTTAAATTCTATTAGAGACAAAGGGGTGATTATACTGTTATTGTTCCACTTCAATGATAGGCATATTTCAGTATTTTCCTCTAATATCTGTAATTTTAATGAGAAAGCATAACCCTAGTTGCTCTTTTAAAATTTTGATCGAGATACAATAGCAGTCTTATTCTGGTTATATCTTTTGTTAAAAGATAGAATTAAATAGATTATCTTTTTGTTTTATTTAGGGTGTCTTGAGTAAGGCTTTTTCTGAACAATCAATATATTCACTGCCAATGTGTTGATTTTTGATTGAGTGATTTAAATCAATTCAATCTCAAAAGATAAAGGCTATATTAATAAACAATAGTCAGTTATTATAGCTATTCATATTTTAAATATCACTTAATGATTTTTATGTGGAATATTACAAACTTAAGATAAATCAGCTACAAACAACAGCAAATAGCAAACATAATTTGAAGTTAGTAAACTAAATTAAATGGTCAAAGAAATAATCTTTAAAAATTAGCCAGCTATTTGTTGTGAACTTCTATTTGTAAGAAATATAATGATAGAGGCTAAACATTTCATAAAAACTAACAATTTAGCTGCTTTTTAATATTTTTATATTAATTAACCCCAACTTTACTAAAACTTTAAGATATCCACCTGTCTAATCGCCTATAAATTTTTTATAACAGTAAATACTAAGAAATTATTTTAGACAAATACGCAGCGTTAAAATTACCTTTAAGGAAAACACTATGACTAACTTGCAAAAAAATAATGGTTCTTATCCTAGCCAGCGAGAAGAACTTGATATTAATGTAGGAAACTATTTTCTCAAGCTTAAACGCCGCTGGCTTCCTGCCTTAGCCGTTTTTGTCTTTACTGTTGGTACCACTGCCTTCCTAAGCAGCTTTTTAGAAAAAACATATAAATCCGAAGGCAAAATACTATTCAAGAAAAATTCTATAGGCTCAATAAGTGACATTAAAGGCAGTACTAATGAGTTTCGGTCTTTATTAGACAATCAAACTCCTCTGAGTACAGAAAAGCTGCGTATAACTTCAGAACCAGTTTTACAGCAAACCATAGATCAGTTAAAGCTAGAGGATGAAGAAGGCAAACCTTTAAAAGTTGAGGCACTACAAAAAAAACTGGTAGTAGATATCGTTGGCGGAACTGATGTTATTGAATTGCAATACAAAGATCGAGATCCTGTAATAGCTTCTAAGGTAGTAAATACCTTAATGGATGTCTACATCAAAGAACAAGTTCGTAGTAATAAATCCGCAACCGCTAGTGCAAATAGCTTTGTTACTAAAGAAATTCCTCAAATTGAGAATAAACTTCAAAGTTTAGAATCCAGGTTACAGAATTTTTACGAAAAAAATCAGATCGTAGATTTACAAGAAGAGAAGAAAACTTTGGTAGCTGACCTAGGTAATCTCAATCGCCAAATTTCTACCACAGGTGCAGACCTTCAAGGTAAGAAAGCTCAAGCTCAAAGTCTCCAAAATCAGTTGGGTCTAAACCTGAATCAAGCGATAAGTGCTAATCAATTAGCTAACACGCCTCAAGTGCAAAGCATTCTTACCCAACAACAAGCAACAGAAACAGAATTATCCCAAGAACGTCAGCGTTTTAATGATAATCATCCAACAGTTGTTAGCTTAAATGAGAAGAAACAAGCTTTAAATTCTCAACTACAGCAGCTTATTGCTCAATATGTTGGAGGAAAAGTTTCGGCTGGATTATTGCAGAGTGGAAATAGTGTCAAAGAAAACCAATTAGAAAGATTTATTAATCTCAAAATAGACGAATTAAACTTAGAAACACAATTATCATCTTTATACCAATTTCAGAAAGTTTATTTGGCTCGTTCTCAAGCAATCCCCAGACTAGAAAAACAGGAACAATCCTTACTTCGTGAAGTTGATAGTTCTCGCTCTACCTACAACACACTATTAGATAGTAAACAAGATTTAGGGTTACTACTCAATAAAGATACGGGTAATGCTGAGGTTATAGAGCAGGGTCAAATTCCTCAAGAAGGCAGCACGGGCAGAGTAATGTTACTGGCTTTGGGTGTTTTGATGGGATTATTTCTTGCCAACCTAACTGCAATTTTGCTAGAAATGCAGGATCGCACCTTGAAAACTATTCCTGAAATCAAACAAAAGTTTGCTTATCAAGTATTAGGTATTGTTCCTTTGGATACCTTACAAGAACATCAAGGTGGAATTATTGTCCAAAGAGAACCTGATTCTTTTGCCAGCGAAATCTATCGCATGATTCAAACTAACCTTAAGTTTTTAGCCGTTAAGCGACAACCAAAAGTTATTTTAATGACTAGTTCAGTTCCAGGAGAGGGTAAATCTACCGTTGCTGCCAACCTAGCTGCGGCGATGTCTCAGCTAGGTCGCAAAGTCTTATTAATTGACGCTGACTTAAGAAAGGGTTCTCAACATGAACTGTGGCAAGTAAGTAATAAAGCTGGGGTCAAGGATGTTGTAACTCATAAAACACCATTGGCTCAAGTTGTTTCTCAGCCAATGCAGCAACTCGATCTGCTAACTGCTGGAATAATTGCTCCTAACCCACTTGCTTTATTAGATTCAGCCGAAATGAGCGAACTAGTAGCTAAAGCCAGAAAAGAATATGAGTTAATTATTATTGACGCTCCACCTTTAGCTGTGACTGCTGATGTTTTAACCTTAACCAAACTTGCTGATGGTATTGTTTTTGTAAGTAGACCAGGGGTGGTGGAAAACGAGAGTGCTGAATTAGCGCAAGAAACTATAGCCAATGCCAACCTTTCTCAAAAAGTATTGGGAATGGTTATTAATGGAGTCAAGCCTAACGAATTTGACCGCTATTCTTATCACGCTAAATACAGTAAAAGCTACTTTTCCAGTTCTCCTGAGAGTAGCAGCTCTAAAACTGCCCCTGCCTAGACATACATAATCCAAACATTTAGTTTGTAAGTGTAATTTAAGAACTTGGAATAACTGTTTTCTCTAAAAAAATGAAAAAATCAACTATTGTTATTGGCTTAGATGCAGCAGAACCGAGGCTAATCGAAGAATGGATGGCTGCGGGACATCTTCCAAATTTAAGTAAAATTCGTCAATCTGGAATTTACGGTCGTTTAGACAATACGGTGAATTATTGTGGTGTGCCTACAGAATATTCAACTACTGAACCTTTGTGGGCAACCTTTTCGACTGGATGTCGCGTTGATACGCTTGGTTATTGGGATACGGCTAGCTACGACCCAGAAAACTATGAAATTATCTGCGATGTAGTCACTAGCGGTTATGACTATCAAGAGTATTCTCCTTTCTATGCCCTAGGAAAAGATTATAAAGTTGCAGTTTTAGATGTTCCAGTAACTACTCTTTCTAATGATGTTAATGGGGTGCAGATTTTGGGTTGGGGTGGACATTATCCTTATACCGTCAGTGCTTCCAACCCTCCTGAACTTTTTACAGCTATTACGAAAAAATATGGTAAAAACCCAGTTTTACATAATGACAATGGGCTGTGGTGGAATCCAGAATACGTTACCTGGATTCAAGAAGCTGTAGGAAAGAGTATTGATGGGCATTCGGCGATCGCTCGTGATTTACTCAAGCAAGATGATTGGGATTTATTCCTGATGGTATTTGGTGAAACTCATACTATTGGTCACGATTTATATAACCATAGTCAAGCCGATCATCCTGCCTATAAATATCTTACGAATAATGGTACTAAAGCCGATCCCGTATTAAAAACCTATCAGCACGTCGATCGCGCAATTGGCGAAATTTTAGCCCAAGCTCCTAAAGATGCGAATATAGTTTGTTTTTCGGCTCACGGTATGGCTGCTAACTTTACCGATTTATTAAGTATGGCTGTATTGCCAGAGCTATTATATCGTTTTCATTATGGCAAAGCGGCGATCGCTCCAGGAAAAGTTGGTGCTACTCCTTCGCCCATGGTCACAAAACCGATTAGAAATTCTTGGGCTGGAGAAATCTGGAGTCAGGTTCATGAACCTAATCCGCTTAAAAAGCTATTTCGCACCTGGACTCACAAAAAGTTTTTAAGAGGTCAAAAACATGGTTTACTCTCACCTTATAGCCTCTTGGATGAACCAATTGAACAAGAATTAGCTATGGGCTGGATGCCTGGTATGTGGTACTCGCCTTTGTGGCCAGAAATGAAAGCATTTGCTTTGCCTGCCTTTACCAATGGACATATCCGTATCAATCTTAAAGGCAGAGATAGAGATGGTGTAGTTGAGCCTTCAGAGTACGATGCTCTGTGTGCAGAATTGACGGAAATTCTTTATGACCTTCAAGATGGCAGAACAGGTAAAAAAATTGTCAAGCAGGTAGTTAAAACCCGTACTGTTCCTTTGGATAATAATCCCAAGCTACCTGATGCAGACTTAGTAGTATTGTGGCAAGAACCAATCACAGATGTTGTTGATAGTTCAAGATTAGGTCGTGTTGGGCCTCTGACTCACTGTCGAGCAGGTGGGCATAAAGGTCAAGGTTTTCTATTAGCTAAAGGAGATCATATTCCTGCTGGATCTAACTTATCTGCTGGTGAAGCTGTAGATTTAGCTCCAACAATTTTGAGCTTGATGAATGCAGAAATACCAGAACATCTGGATGGAAAAGCTTTGATACCACAAGTATCATATTCTACCTAAACCATGAATATAGTAGAAATAAGAGCGAAAGCAACAAATCTATTTCAGAGTAATCTGGCACGGGATACTTTCTGGATGCTGTCATCCAGATTGTTTAATGTGGTCATGCAAACTGGATACTTTGTTATCGTTGCCCGTATATTGGGAAAAGAAAATTATGGTTCTTTTATTGTTATTACTGCTTGCGCATCAATTATTTTTCCCTTTGTAGCTTTAGGTAGTGAACACGTCCTCGTCAAAAATGTTTCGACTAATAAAGCCAGCTTTAGTACCTATTGGGGCAATGCCCTGGTTCTTTTAACTGCTAATGGTTCTTTTTTAACTTTAGCTTTGCTCTTGATGTCTCCCTTGATATTTCCCAAAAATATTGTATGGGGAACAATCCTACTAATCTTACTATCAGACCTAATTTGCTTAGCCTTGTACGATCTAGGGTCTAAAGCTCTGATGGCTAATGACATGGTCAAAAAGACGGCACAGTTAGGAATATTGAATACTTGTGGCAAGCTCCTGGCTGCTCTGTGTTTGGCTGCTTTTTTTGAGAATCCAGGTATTGCCACCTGGAGTTATTTATACTTCACCAGTTCGGTAGTTACTTCTATTATTACTGTCTCAATAGTGCATAAAATGGTAGGTTTCCCAAGACCTATTTTAGCGGAACTTAAATCTAATATTGGTCAGGGACTGTATTTTGCTATTAGTGCTTCAGCCAATAATATCAACGCAGGCTTGGATAAATCGATGCTGGGTAAATTCTCTAGTGTTGGTGCTGCTGGAATATATGGTTCAGCTTATCGCTTTATTGATGTTGGTAATGTTCCTCTCTTGGCATTATCTGGTGCTACCTATACTAGGTTTTTTCAGCATGGCGCATCGGGAATTAAAGGTAGCTTAAGCCTTGCCAAACGTCTGCTGCCTTTCATGGCATTTTATGCGATCGCCAGCGTCATTGGCTATTTTATTATTGCTCCTTATATCCCTTTGATTTTAGGTGAAGAATACAAAGATGCCATTGGGGCATTAATATTATTATCACCTTTGCCAGCGATCGCCGCTTTTCAATATTTAGCAGCAGATTCTCTCACGGGTTCAGGAAATCAAAAAGCTCGTAGCATAGTCCAAGTAGGTGCTGCAATTCTTAATGTCTGCTTAAATATATTGCTTATTCCCAAGTTTTCTTGGCAGGGTGCTGCTTGGGCTACCTTAATTTCTGACTCATTAAGAGTGGTTTGTTTATGGTTAATTGTTTTTTACTTATATCGGCAAGCAACTAAATAAAACTTACATATCTATAATCTTATAAAACCATTAATTTGCTTATTGATTTAGAGGTTAAACACTAATAAAATTGTCGTCAGATCACAGATAATAAAAAAATGAACAGTAATAATTCAACAAGTAGCTTCTATTTTTCAACTTAATATTTACCATGAGTCTATAGACTTTATGCTAAATTAGCAGTTTATAAAAACTATTTTGACTATCTATATTTAAATACATTCTTTGCCAATATTGAACAAAAATTTGAACTTTTCTACGGTTAATAATTACACATAATCCTTGCTCTAAAATTATGCTTTTCAATTCATTTGAATTTATTTTTCTGTTTTTGCCGATTACTTTATTGGGTTTCTTTTTAATTAGTAGAAAACCAAAGTATGTCAAACAGCAAATGCCTATATATTGGCTAGTTGCAGCCTCACTATTTTTCTACGCTAAGTATAAGATTGTAAATCTTCCCTTAATTTTGATATCTATCGCAGTTAACTATGGGATGGGTTATCTATTGGGAAATGTAATAGAGAAAACAAAAACCAAGAAAAGATTACTCATCCTCGGTATTATATTTAACTTGGCGTTAATTTGCTACTTTAAGTATTCAGGGTTTTTAGTTAGTAATATAAATTATTTTGTTGGTGCTAATTTTACTGTTCCTACTATAGTAATTCCTCTGGGAATTTCCTTTTTCACCTTTCAACAAATAGCATACTTAGTTGATGCTTATAAAGGTGAAACTAAAGAATATAGTATTTTGAAGTATATGCTGTTTGTCTGCTTTTTTCCACAATTAATTGCAGGACCAATAGTTCATCACAAAGAAGTTCTACCGCAATTTGAAACAACGTCTATCTACAAGTTTAATCAGACTCATCTAGCCATAGGTTTAACGTTTTTTATGGCTGGTTTATTCAAAAAAGTTATTTTTGCCGATCGCATTGCCGAATTTTCTAATTTGGCTTTTGCAGCAGCATCTCAAGGAATAGATTTGACCTTCTCTGAAGCTTGGGTAGGAGCATTAGGCTATACTTTACAGCTTTATTTTGATTTTTCTGGTTATTGTGACATGGCAATTGGTGCAGCCTATATGTTCGGAATCAGTTTGCCAATAAATTTCAATTCACCTTACAAGTCAATTAGTATTGTTGATTTTTGGCGTAGATGGCATATTACCCTCTCTCATTTCTTGCGCGATTATTTATATATACCTTTGGGAGGAAGCCGTAAAGGGGAATTTAGACGTTACTTTAACTTGTTAATTACTATGTTGTTAGGAGGATTGTGGCATGGTGCAGGCTGGACTTTTGTTTTGTGGGGGGGATTACAAGGATTCTATTTAGTTATTAATCATTTATATCGTTCTTGGCGCAAAAGTCTAGGGCATAATTTGAAAAACGATGGTTGGTTACTTCGTGGTATAGGATGGATAACAACTTTTATGGCTGTAGTAATTTCTTGGGTATTTTTCCGTGCCAATAGTTTTGCCACCGCTATTTTAATGCTTAAGTCTATGTTTGGCTTTAATGGTATTGAATTAGCACCTTTTCTAGAGCCTTATTTAGGGTTTTTAAGAAATTTGGGGGTAGGATTTTTAGGTTTTAGCGTTAATGTCGGTATCAGTCAAAAATATGCTACTTTTGGCATTATTATTCTCTTGCTCATTGCTTGGTTGACTCCTAATACCCAACAATGGATGGGAAATTATAGTCCAACACTTACTGAGCCTATCAGACAGAATCAATCTCAATGGCAACAAAAATTTTGGCAATCTTTATCTTGGAGACCAAACAAAATTTGGACAATTATTGTAGCAGGATTAACATCACTCTCTTTGCTATGTTTTAGTAGAGTCAGTGAGTTTTTATATTTCCAATTCTAATTTTTAAAATATATACTAAAGATACTAAAAATGAATTTCAAAAGTGCAGCCAGCGAGTTTTTAAAGTTAGGTAAACGCGGAACTTCAGAAATGCCTAAAACTAACGTTGCCCAAAAGAATAAAGATTCAAAATTTAGTTTTGGACTTTACGGACTAATTACTTTTGTGATATTAGGTTCTGTGGCTGGTCTTAATTGGTTAATCGATCCTTTATGGTACAATCATGGCAATATTATCACTGGCAAAAATTTTGCTTTTAATGAAAGAATAACCAAAACAAATTTATTTTTTAGAACCGAAAATAAAGAAAATTACAATTGCATTATTCTTGGTAGTTCTAGAGTTATTGCCTTAAGACCAGATAATTTTCACAAAGATCGCTGTTTTAACTATTCCATTAAAGGAGGCGAAATACCTGATTTTATCAATTATGCTAAATCTTTAAAAGAAGAAGGTATCAAGCCTAAAATAGTCTATGTCGGCGTAGATGGTCTAAATTTTGTGGAAAAGGATAGAACAAAACAAGAGTTTGTATCTCTACGAAATTTGACTACCAAATCGCCTTTGCAAGCTTATTTATCAGCTGATGTTTTATTATTTTCGGTTATGACTTTATTAGGGGTTAGTCCCGATCCTGGGAATTATTACGATCGAAACTTTGAACCAGTAGATTTTGCTAGCGCTCCTGAGTATAAGCCAGATTTTTATAAGCCTGCTTCTCCACAAAGATGTGACCTTTCACCAGTAGAAGCTTTTGTCCAACTGAAGGCAATTTTCCCTAAAGCTAAGTTTATTGGTTATGTACCCCCCAGATCTGCTTGGAGTATAGTCAATGATACTTACGGTAGAAATTTAACAGACTGTGAGTTGTTGAGTTTTCATAAAATAGCTCAAAATTATGACGCAATGTATGATTTTTCTGCCCCATCAGAAATTACCAAAAATCCTAATAATACTTTTGATGGTAGTCATTATTCAGTTATAACAAACAACGAAGTCGCCAAAATTTTACAAGGCGAAGAAAATAAAGATTTTGGTATTAGAGTAGATAAATATGACTTTGATGAATATAGAAATATTTATCGCCAGAAAATACGGGATTTCTTAGCTGAAAACAATCAGTTGCAGCTTTGGAAAAAATCTGATGAAATATCAGTTGACATGGTTAAGTAAGAAACCAACAAAAACCCGATTTCAGCCATTATCGGGTTTTTTATTGGCTGTAGATTATTTCTCAGAAAATCAATTAGTTGTTATGCTTTCTGTTACCCATTTTTAATTGCGATCGCCTCATATTGGGCGGAATAGCCAAGTTTTGAATTACCTGATTTTTTCTCTCGCGCTCCATCTGCCTAAGTTCGGTATAATCAAGCCAATGAATACAATTTACAGGACAAGTATCTATAGCTTCGTTAATTAGCTCTTCTATGTCGCCATTTTGGTTGAACACTCTGGCTCTACCATAGTCTGGTTCAATGTAAAAAGTATTAGCCGCGACGTGGGTACAGTTTTTACAGCCTATGCAAATGTTTTCATCAACATAAACTCCTTTTTGTCGCCATGCTCCTCCTAATTCTGGTTCAAAACCGCTTCTTTGAGAGCTATCACGAATAACACCTCCTAACTCTGGCTCAAAACCGCTTTTTTCTCTAGGAGAAAAATTAGACATCAGGCACTCCAACGTTGAACGACTAAACGAATTGAACCATCCTCGTTTTTAGCTTGCTCTGTAACGGTGAAACCTTGATTGCTAGTTTCGTTAATAACTGTATGATAGGCATAGCGTTGAGTAACCTGACGCAGAAAACCATTTACAGTCAATGGCTGTTGCCAATATTGTAAATCTGCCACTAGTTCGTATTCCTTGCCATTCCAGCAAAAGCCAAAATCATAGTTGTTTAACTGTTCGACAACAATATCAGCTTTGTGGGTTTTTCCTTGATAACCTCTGACAATTCCTGGACCATTTTTCCAATCTACATCTAAGTCTTTAAGTGCTGCTTTTAAAGAATCTAGATTGCGAATTTTAGTTTTAATATTGCTGAAATGTGACATAAATTTCCTCGGTGAAAATGAATTAAATATTAAGCAAGCTACTGGGCTAGTTCTGTTAAATTACCAATCGCTATAGTTGTTTTGGGTAGCTACAGTAGCTGTTTGAGTAACATTCTGAGCATAGTAATCAGAAGAAGGTTTTTGATCAATAACCACTCCTAACTGTTCTTCAATTGCTGCTGTCACCTCTTGGCAAGATGAGCCAACAATGCCTGTTACCGTTTCTTTAACCCGACCATCGGGATAAATAATGAATTCAAGTGTTTCCATGTATTTGCGATCGCCTACTTAGCATCAAGCTACAACTGTTAAAAACTAATAAATAGTTTACAGAGCCACTATTTTTTGTTATATCGCTCTTTATATAGATATTTTGAGCAATTACCTAAATACTATGGGAATCTTATCAAAACTTAATAATAACTAGTTTAACTACTATTGCATATTTTAAGTTTTCCGCAAACCAAGTCCTGAGTCAAGAGCAAGAGATGGAAAAAAAATATTTTATTAACAAAAAGATACAATAATCCCCTAGAATCAACAAACTAATCTCAGTAGAGCGAACTAAATAATAGCTAGGATTCAAAGCAGTAGATTCGGTGTGGGATAATTTAAACTTATAGTTCATCTAAAACTCCTGAAAACCCACTTACTACGCAAACGCCCTAGTCTACAACCTAAGACATTTTTCAGAATTATTTAACCTGAATATTGCTTGCTTAAGTATGTCTTCAGCTGCAGCATGGGAAACAAGTGGCGAACAATATCCTCGATTGTCGTTTATCAAAGCCTGAACTTTTACATGAGCATTACTAACTGTTAGAGGACAAGAACTTGCTCTCAACATATCCAAATCGTTCCAATCATTTCCCATCGCCAATATAGGAAAGCAATCTAAAGCCCTTAATCCTGCTAGCTTACTTGGCATTGCTGGATAGACAAATAACTTGTGTCCATCTAAATAAACATAAGCTTGAATTTGCAAATTAGAGATTATTTGCTCAACCTCCTCTTTTGGATTTTCAATTGAAGAAGGAGGGATTAAACCAAGGCAATTCTCATAGCCTTCAATTCTCGACCATTCTGGCAACAATTGTGCTATTGTCTCGAAGCTATAATTAACAACTGATGGTTGATTAAGATTTTTTTTGACAACCAGTCCATTTTCTAAGACAAAACCGAAGAAATGAGTTATAGGTAATTGATCGACTAAGCTTTTAACAGTTTGAGCATGACGAGCAGTAGCAATAACCACAGGTAAAACTTGGCTAATCTCAGCTAGCTTATTGGCTGCGGTTTGACTAAGGTATTGATAACGAGTTCGACCCCATACGGCGATCGCTTCTGGTTCTGGATGTAGCAGCGTACCATCTAAATCGACTGCTAAAACTTCTTGAATCATATTAGGAAAGAGATGTTAATGAGCAAGCAACTTGAGTTTGATAATCTTTTAAACTGCTAAAATCAAAAACTATCTTAATTTGACGCAGTTGAGCTAACGTCAATAAAAGGCTGTAGTGTTCTCGAACGTATTCTAAGCTTTTAGCAAAGTAAATTGTGTCAGGGTTAGCATTGATCAAGGCACGGCAAACTTCATTACTATGAACTCTTAAATCAGTAGAGACAAAAAACCTCGGTCGAGGAATAACAGGGTTTAAAAGCTTATTAGGACAAACATTCCGCCAAGCTTGAACTAACTCAGGACGTAAATATTGAGTCGGAAACAAATAAGCTGCAAAACAACTGCGATCGTCTATATAAAAAGTTCGGGAAAAACCCAGCGTAGCTACGCCAGTAAAACAAGCAGTAGGACAAAAAAGATCTTCTGAGCTACCAGAGAAATCAGCCCAACCCCAAGGATCTATTAAAACGGCTGATGGAGCAAGCTGTAGTTTAGCTAGTTCGCTAGCGACTCCACCCCTTCCAGTCCAACCATCGACAAAGACTATTTTGCGCTCTGGATAAGCTGACTGCAAACTCTGTAATGCCATCTTGTCAATTCCCAATCCTGCAAATAAAGAAATAGATACAGACACTGAACCTGGAAGCAGTTGACTAAGCCAATCAGCAATAGGAACTCCAGCCCGAAGAATAGCTACAAATAAGAGCTTATTATTGTCTTTCTGCCAACGGGAAATAGCACCTGCTAGCCGAGAAGCTGCCTGCCTAATAGCAGCATTATTTAATTCTGCTTTGACTAACCGCCAAAAGTCGCAGTTAAGTTTTGGTTCTGGGGAAGGAAGCTGCCAAAAAGTATTGTTGCCATCATAGGCTCGATTGAGGGGACGAAAAAGATGTAGATCTTTATAGGGATCGACTTCAGGAAGAAACTTGGCATAAACTGGCTGATTCCATAAATTTTTGCGTTCAAGTTTATTTGATAGCAGCATATTGATTTTCGGTATGGACTGGATCTAAGGATAGACTTTTAACTGTTAAACCTTGTTGCTCTAAAAGCTCTGTGATTTTCCATTCAACATCTCGATCTAAAGGATCGCTGAGAATATATATATGCGATCGCAGTTGTTTATAGTTGTAAATGTGATACTTGTTCGCCTCCAAATAATTAAAAATTTTGACTCGATCTATTTTCCAAGGACTTAAAGTAACGTGCTGCATTAATAAGCCTGGATTAACCTGGAGCAATCTAAGAGCAAGATCCATAACTTCGCCAACTGCTAACAAGCATCCTGTTAAGTGAGTTGGCAAGTTTGAAATTAAATTTAGTTGGGCATTCAAAGCTGCTCTTTGTTCTGGACAATGCCAGTCACAACTGTGGTAATTAATTTGCGAGTTGACAGTTTTACTGATGCCTTGCTCTTGGCACAAATAAGACTTAGTATCTGTAGTCTTTAATTCAAATGTGTCCCTACTTTTTTTTCACTTTGAAGCAAAGATTGAGTACAAAAGCGGATATGATGTTGAGTCAAAGTACTCTGAAAATGAGCGGTTTCTTCTGGAGTGCGGCTGTCTAGAAAAGCAAATAACCGAATCGAGTTTACTTTTAAAAGCGGACAGAGTTTTAAGATCAGGTTGAGGATAGTTTTTCCCGTGGTAATTTCGTCTTCTACAAACCAAATTTCAGTCGGCTGATGTTGATATAACGGCAGAACATGGTCGGGTTGATGAGAATGACTTTCGCTAAAATGAACGCCAGCAACCTCTCTGCGAGTCGAACAAAGCCAGCGAGCTTGAATATCCCATTCTCTAGCAACTTGGTGCATTAAAGCTGAGGGAACAATTCCTGATTCAGCTAAACCAATAATAAGAGGAGCTTCTGAGATAGGAATTTGTTTTTGAGATTCAATTAGCAACTTCTTTAAATATTGTTTGCCTATCTGTAATTCTTGCTGATTAATTGGATTTATTTTACCCAAGAAAGAGAAGCTGACAGCAGTTTTTCGGTGTGGATTATTTCGGCGATTCAGATGATAAATATGATCTTCTAGATTAATCATACATATAATAGCTTTTGCGCTTTTGTAAATTAAAAATAGGCTAATAAAAACTAACTTTATACATGAGAAAAGCTAACCGAAAAAACACGTAAATATAAATCCAAGCAGTACCTTATGCGTATTTATACATATATTAATAAAAATATAATATATGTATAAATATCTAAAGGCTATCGTTCTATCTCACTATTCTTTGGATTATAAATATTTATCTAAATTATCAAAAAAATATAATCAAGAGATACTGTCACCTTTTACATCTGGATTAGATCACACACAAACTAAATTAACTACAGATATATTAAAACGTAAATAAATTACAAAGATTACTAACATGGAAATATTAAATACAATACTGTTGATCGTTACGCTTTCTTTTTTTGAAATCACACTATCTTTAGACAATGCAGTAGCATTAACATCAATTACCGAAGGATTAAATAGTAAAGATAGAAAGATTGCCCTAGATATAGGAATGATATTGTCCTATATATTTAGAATTGGATTGCTATTTTGCGCTACTTGGATTATTCGTTATTGGCAACTTAAACTTGTTGCAGCAGCCTATTTATTTTATTTAGTCTTTACTTACTTTTTAAATTTGTCTTCAGAGGAAGAATTAAAACCAAAGACTAGTTTAATGTCAGCGATCGCAGCAGTAGTTTTTACCGATTTAGCATTTTCATTGGATAGTATTTCGGCAGCAGTAGCAATTAGCGATCGCTTTATAGTTATCATTATCGGCTGCGGTATTGGCGTTTTTGCTCTACGTTTTCTAGCTGATTTATTTCAAGTTTGGATGGAAAAATTTGTTTATTTAGAACTTTCTGGATATTTGGCAATTTGTCTAGTTGCAACCAAGCTATTAGCAGAAATCATTAATCCCGCATTAGTCGTTCCCGAACTTGTAGAAGTGGCAATGATCTTTGGCATTTTTGCTTTCGGGTTTACTAAGCAACATGAGTTAAAATCTCAGGTCAATCCTTAATACTGAGTTTTAAAGACAATCGATTTTACTTCGTTACAACTAATAAACCTAGAACATTTTTAATTATCAAAGGAGTTTTGAAAAATGGTAGTTTCTCTAGCTAAAGGACAACGTGTATCTCTTGAAAAAGTAGCCCCAGGATTGACTGAAATATTTATTGGTTTGGGTTGGGATACTAAAGCCACTGATGGAGGTTTTGATTTTGACCTTGATGCCTCACTATTTCTTTTAGGAAGTAATGAAAAATTGATTTCTGATAATCACTTTATTTTCTATAACAATCTAACTAGTCCCGATCCTGATAAATCCGTAGAACATACTGGAGACAACTTAACTGGAGACGGTGATGGTGATGACGAGGTTGTTAAGGTCAACCTCAAAAAAGTACCCAGTGATGTACAAAAAATTGTGGTGGTAGTAACTATCCATGAAGCTGAACAACGTAGTCAAAATTTTGGTCAAGTGGACAATGCTTTTGTCCGTATTGTAAACGCTCAGACTAATCAAGAAGCTGCTCGATATGACCTAACTGAAGACTGTTCGGTTGAAACTGCAATGGTCATGGCAGAACTTTACCGTAAAGATGGTGAATGGCGTGTTAACGCCGTAGGTGCAGGATATCAAGGTGGTTTACAGGCATTATTAAACCGTTACCAAGGTTGAGGAGAATAAAAAGATGACTATTACACTCCAAAAAGGACAACGTATTTCTTTATCAAAAGAAGCCCCAGGCTTAACCCAAATTACCTGTGGTTTAGGTTGGGACGTAGCTAAAAAATCTGGTGGCGGATTCTTTGGTGCTTTTGGTGGCAGTCAAGATTTTGACTTAGACGCATCGGTATTATGTCTTGATAGCGATAAAAGAATCACCGATATCAAAGACATTGTTTACTTTGGTAATCTTGAGCATCAATCAGGGTCAATTATTCACCAGGGAGATAACTTAACTGGTGCAGGAGATGGCGATGATGAAGTGATTATTGTCGATCTACCAAAAATTCCTCAAAGAATTTCTCGATTGGTTTTTGTAGTCAATATCTATGACTGCATTCAACGAAAGCAAGATTTTAGTCAAATAGAAAATGCTTTTGTGCGTTTAGTTAATCGCGCCAATAATAGAGAGTTAGCCCGTTACGAGCTATCTGGTAACAGTTATGCAGGAATGACAGGTATGACCTTAGCTGAGATTTACCGCCATGATGATGAATGGAAAATGGCAGCTATTGGTAATGGCTTGAAAGTCGAAGGTCTAAAAGATATTGCTGCTACTTATTCTTAAAATATTTTGAGGGCGAATACCATTCGCCCCTACATCTAAAATCATGTCCTGATACTTTTGATGGTAACTATACTTATTACCTCTTTCTGATCTTATTAACTTTACTCATTTAAAAATCTCAAGAGATCTATTATGTCAATTACTCTAGAAAAAAAAGGCGATTCCCATAAAATTAACCTGAGCAAAAATGATGCTTCTCAACAGCTAACTGTCAAGGTTAACCTCAACTGGAGTCAGAAACCTCAGCAAAATGCAGGTTTTTTCTCCAAGCTAATGGGAAATAATGCTCCCGATCTCGATTTAGGCTGTATGTATGAAACAGTTGATGGTCAAAAAGGCGTGATTCAGCCTTTGGGTGGTAACTTTGGAGCAAAAAATAAATCTCCCTATATCTTTTTAGATAAAGACGATCGCACTGGTGCAGCTCAAGATGGCGAAAATATGACTATTTATCGTCCAGAAATGATCAAACGGATAATGTTCTTTGCTCTAATTTATCAAGGTGCCAAAGATTTTCAGTCTGTTGATGGTCGGATGACTTTCCAAATTAGTAACGGTGAACAAGTTCACATTAAACTAAATAATCCCGATCGCAATTGTCCTTTATGTGCTGCTGCAATGATTAGCAATATTGGCTCACAAGTCAGCATCATTAAAGAGGAAAGATATTTTCAAGGACATCAACCTGCTGATAAATACTATAAATTCGGCTTTCAATGGCAAGCAGGGTCTAAATAAATATGTCCTTGTATGAACGTCTAGATTTTACTAGACCCAATCGCCGTAAACTCAAATCTGTACCAGAATCTAAGCATCCTATTTGGTCAAGAATTGATTTGACTCGTCCTGTCACGACGAGCGCGTACATGCGGCTAAAGCCTTTGTCTTGCGTCTTGCGCCGACGCGGGGTCGCTCGTCAAACCTAAATGTCAGGTTTGTCGTAGTCTAGTTCAAGCTAGCTGGAATATCTGCCCCCATTGTGGCGGTCAACTCAAAAGTAGTCTAACTAAGCGTCATTGTATTTGGGTACAGGTTTGTAATTTAGATGTTGTGGGTGAAGAGGAAGATGTGTGGATGAAAATTTTCGCAGATGCTTTTTCTAAGGTGTTTAGTGCTTTTAGAAGCATTAATGTATTTCTAACGACTGAACCTCCAGATGCTAGAGAATGGCAAGAAGATTTTACCCACGTCTATGTTTTAGTCGATCATTTAGAGGTTGATTACCTGGGGTTTGCCAGCTTTAGTTTAGGAAAGGTTACAGATTTAGCAGTAGTACGCATTGACCAAATTTGTAATGCTTCTTATGTAGCAGATTTAAATATCAATCAGTTGTCCAATTTGATTGCCAATACCATTGTTCATGAGATTGGTCATACTCTGGGATTAGACCACTCAGATTTAAATACAGATGTGATGCACGATGGACTCGATCATAGGGTTCATAGTTTGATGCCTCCATCATTTCATGGAGAACAGATTACCTTAATGAATCATGCTATTAGAAAATATAAAACTTAGACTTAAGCGGTCAGTAATTTGACCAACGGTCACAGCAGGCTTCGTTCGTTTAGGGCGGAGCCTGCTGTGACTAAAAAGTTTGGTACTTACTCAATTAAAATTAAATGTGGCTAATATCTTTTAATTTATTTATTTAATTTGAGCAATTTGAGCAATAAGCTCGGATAATAAAATCTATTATGTGTAGACCTTAGAGCTAGAAATGATGATCGACAAAATAGTTAATCCAATCAAAGTTGGCGTTATGGGTTTCGGAGGTTTAGGACAGGCAGCAGCCAAGATCTTAGACCCCAAAGGAGAGATGACCCTAGTAGCAGCAGCAGATCAAAAAGGCTATGCCTACAACCCTAAAGGATTAAATTTGAATACAGCAATCTGTACCTATAACAACCGACATTCTGTGGGTTACCTAGATGATTGGGGGACTCTAAGCAACAATAGTATTGAAGATCTAATCACCCATAATAGGGGAGTAGACGGCTACTTTTTAACTTTGCCCAATCTACCTAATACTTTTATGGCAGATGTTGCCAGGAAGTTTATTAATTCAGGATGGCAAGGAGTTTTGGTAGATGCCCTTAAACGCACTAGCGCGGTTGAACAATTATTAGAATTGCAATCTGATTTACAACAGGCGGGAATCACGTATTTAACAGGCTGTGGTGCAACTCCTGGATTATTAACAGCAGCAGCAGCAGTAGCAGCACAAAGCTATGCTGAGGTTCATAGCGTTAAAATTACCTTTGGGGTCGGCATTGCTAACTGGGAGGCTTATCGGGCAACTATCAGGGAAGATATTGCTCATATGCCAGAATACAATGTCGAAACAGCCAGAGCAATGAGCGATCGCGAAGTTGCCCAGTTATTAGATAAAACTGACGGTATTATTTCCCTAGAAAATATGGAACACGCCGACGATATCATGCTGGAGTTAGCAGGAATATGCGATCGCAGTCGGGTTACCGTTGGTGGGGTGGTAGACACTCGTAACCCCAAAAAACCCCTAAGTACTAATGTCAAAGTTACAGGACGTACTTTTGAAGGAAAAATATCTACTCATACTTTTACCTTGGGAGATGAAACTAGCATGGCAGCTAATGTGTGTGGCCCAGCTTTTGGTTATCTCAAAGCTGGTATAGCCTTAAATCGTCGTGGTATTGCTGGCTTATTTACCGCTGCCGAAATTATGCCTCAGTTTGTAAGATAGCTGCTAAGCGATTCAGCGCGGTCTTTGCTGCACGGATATGAGAGAAGACCCCGAAGGGAATGCTTCTCGATGTTCTGAATTAAAAGGCATATTTCACACCCGCGCTTTAGACATCGCTTTTTGTATAATTACCTTTAACCTTTAATTATCAAAATTGTCTGAATGGCGATCGCAGCAGGAATTAGCTTGACCCTTTTTTTCTTAGCATTTCGCTGCTACATCCAACTGCTTGTCTACTCTTGGAGTTTCTTGTCACCTCGCGAAACAAAATGTATATAAATAGACACTATAGTAATAGTAGTCAAAAAAAATAGTATAGATCGGTGTCTTGGATTACACTAAAGACGACTAAAGCTCGCTGGGAGGCAGAGTTGATGCAGCAAATATTGACTGCTTATGATATTCCTAGTCGCGTCCTTAATATTGGCGCGGGTATTTATTTTGGAGAGGGAAGTCAAGCAGCATTACAGGTAAGATCTAAAGATCAGTGGACAGCTTTATTGCTTTTAAGTCCTCCAGAAGATAATCCAGAAAGCTGAAACTTTATAAAAAAACTTAAATTATGTCTTCTTTATTTGATTGGTTTGCCAACCTCAGAAAAATCGACCCCCCGATGCAAAAGCAGCAAGAGAGAGAAATTGCTGATGGATTGTGGACAAAATGTGCTGCTTGTAGTTCTGTAGCATATACAAAAGATTTACAGGCTAATCAATTAGTTTGTCCTGAATGCGATTATCACAATCGAGTTGATAGTGACGAAAGGATCAAGCAATTGATCGATGCTAATACCTGGAAACCTTTAAACGAAAATATTAGACCAATCGATCCTCTAATATTTCGCGATCGCAAAGATTATTCCACCAGATTGAAAGACGATCAATCCAAAACAGGTCTAACAGAGGCTGTAAAGACGGGAACAGGACTAATTGATGGTTTGCCTTTAGCTTTGGGAGTGATGGATTTTCGCTTCATGGCTGGCACTTTAGGTTCAGTGGTAGGAGAAAAGCTATGTCGTCTGATCGAACACGCTACTGCCGAAGGATTTCCCGTAGTAATTATTTGCGCTTCTGGGGGAGCAAGAATGCAGGAAGGGATGTTTAGCCTAATGCAAATGGCAAAGATTTCTGGAGCTTTACAACGCCATCAAACGGCGAAATTACTCTACATTCCCATACTAAGCGATCCTACTTACGGTGGTGTAACCGCTAGCTTTGCCATGTTAGGGGATATTATTCTCGCCGAGCCTAAAGCACGAATTGGTTTTGCAGGAAAACGAGTCATTGAACAAACTTTAAGAGAAAAGCTTCCCGATGGGTTTCAGACTTCTGAATATTTATTAGAACATGGTTTTGTTGATTCAATTGTGCCTCGCACTCAAATAAAAAAGACTTTAGCGCAGTTGATTAGTCTGCATCAGCCTTTCCATGCTCTAATGTCTCCTATAGACCAAAACCAAAACCATCATTCAGAAGTGAGTCAAACCGTTTAAATAGCAATCAAAGTAAAGTAATGTTTATAACCTTAAAACGATCGTTACCGAGAATCTTTTTGGTAATGGCGATCGCCTTAATTTCTCCTCAATCTCTTACCGCCAAGACTATGCCTTTAAATCAAACTGAAATTGACCAGAAAATTCAAACCTTACCCCAATGGCAGCAACAAGACCAAACCATCACTCGCACCTTTAAATTTAAAAACTTTGTCCAGGCGATCGATTTTGTCAATAAACTAGTCAAACCAGCAGAAGCAGCACAACATCATCCCGACTTAGAAATTTCCTATAACAAAGTAACAGTTTCTCTTACTTCCCATGATGCAGGAGGACTAACCCAAAAAGATTTTGACATGGCTCAAACCATTTCTAAGTTAGCTAATTAAAAGTAAATTGAGGACTAAGAATTTTTCCTCATCCTTCATCCTTTCAGATAAATCAGTATTGAGTTTGCGTCACCTCATTTTTTGAATACGTCTGCTTTTGTTTTTTATGCAGCAGTTTTTTAGCAAAAAATCAAAATTCCTGGTTAGCTTATGCTTCACTCTAATCTTCAGCTTGTGTATAGCTTATTTTTTTTCTAGTACAACTTCTGCAAGCACAGTAGTCAAGCAAGCGGAAATTTATAAAATACGTAATCAAGTAGACGTAAATTATCAAGATAAACCAAACTGGAATCAGGCTAAAATTGGTGATCTAATTGTACCCAGAGATTCTGTACGTACTGGTGCCAACTCCCGTGCTGATATCTTATTTAACGAAGGTACGTTAGTAAGGACAGGTGCAGGAACTACCTTTCGCTTTCCTCAAGGTAAACGTAATTTTGAATTGACTAGTGGTGCTGCGCTGGTCATGATCCGTCCAGAACAGGGACAAAGCACTATTAATACTCCTCAAGCTAAAGTAGTTTCCCAGGGAACAGCCTTATTTGTCCAGCATGATTCTCAGGTCAATGCTTCTTTGATCGGAGTTTTGACTGATAGTCCTGCGGGTTTAGTGGAAGTGTCTAATGCTAATGGAAAAATTACTATTCGGTTACAGGCTGGTCAGTTTGTTTCTATAATTCAGGGAGTAGTTGGTTTGGTAGAGCAATTTGTTCTGCCTATGTTCTATGAAACTGTAGAATTAGCTGCGGGATTAGGATTGAATCCCCAGGAAACCGAAGCAACAATTGCTAAAGAACCGCCAGAGGTTCAGACCACTATTAGAGCAGTCCAGGCAGAAGCTATTGAACCTTTGAAAAATCAGCAAGCATTGCTTGATGGTTTTTGTCAACTCGGTGTAGAAGCAAAGAATTTATCGCCATTGCTTCAGCTTTTTGGCATTGGAGTTTCTGGAGTTAAAGTAAATTTGGAAATACCAAAAACAGATTTGTTTATAGTTCCCTTTCGTTCCCTAAACGGTATAACTTGGTTGGGGCAATACTGTAAAGCAAATCAAACGCTTCCAGGATTTGAATCAAATGAATTGCCAAAAAATTAAGTTTGTAGTTCGTAGTCTGTAGTTCTTTAAAGTTTGTAGTTCGTAGTCTGTGGTTTGTAGTCAGAATTATACTACCTACTACCAAACAGTATAAGTAATCTACGCCAACAGGATTTAGTATTACTTACTACTTACGAGCAATTAAATTTTCTGTCCTAACCGATTAACGTACTGCGATAATATAAATAGTCTGGCAAAAACCTTATTATTGTTTATTTTTTACTGTCTTGGTGCGCGTTCCCTTGCGCCTGACGGCGACGCGGGGTCGCACCGCTTTTTACTTACAACCAAGTTTCTAATTACTTTTACGAATTGCAATAATCACCGTTTAAAAACTTCTCTACACAGCGGACAAATATCTCCACACCCATTCCCAAAGCTGTTTCATCAAAGTCAAAGCGAGGATGATGATGGGGATAGGCTAAACCCTTATCGGGATTGGCTGAACCCAAAAAGAAATAGCATCCAGGCACTTCCTGTAAAAAGAAAGACATATCTTCTCCTCCCATAGTTTGGCACTCTGGCACAACTCCCATCGGGGTTTCTACTACTTCTGCCGCCACTGAGCGTACTAATTCGGCGATCGCACTATCGTTAACTGTAGGTGGATATAGCTGCCAGTGGTTTAGTTCATAGTTTGCGCCGTGCATTTGACAAATACCAGCAATGATAGCTTCTAGTCTTTTACTAATCAGAGCTTCTAATTCAGGATTAAAATAGCGAATCGTGCCACTCATTCTTGCGGTATCTGCAATCACGTTCAATGCCGTACCTGCGTGTAACTCGCCTACGGTTACTACCGCAGCGTCTAAAGGCTTGACGTTACGGGAAACAATGGTTTGCAAAGCATTAACAATTTGACTAGCAACCACAATTGAGTCTACGGTTTGATCGGGCATTGCCCCATGACCACCTTTACCTAAAATCGACACCCGAAAACACTCTACGGCTGCCATTAATGCACCGCTACGAACTCCTATAGTGCCTAAAGGTAAATTATTCCACAGATGTAAGCCGATAATTGCATCCACTTCAGGATTGTGTAACACTCCCGCTTCAATCATCGGTTTTGCCCCCCCTGGACCTTCTTCGGCGGGTTGGAAGATAATTTTCACCGTCCCCTGCCAGCTATCTTTATGGTTCGAGAGATAGTAAGCTGTACCAAGAGCGATCGCCGTATGTCCATCATGTCCGCAAGCGTGCATCTTGCCTTCATGTTGCGATCTATAAGAAACCTCGTTTGCTTCTTGAATTGGTAAAGCATCCATATCAGCACGAATAGCCAAGACTTTGCCAGGAAAATTACTGATAATAGTGGCGACAATACCAGTTTTGGCAATACCTATTTCATGGGGAATATTCCACGACTGAAGTTTTTCTTGAATGAATTTTGCCGTAATCTGTTCTTGGAAAGCTAATTCTGGTTTTTGGTGTAGGCTACGTCGCCACTCAACTAAATTTAGCTGCAAGTTGCGTATTTCAGAACGAATTTGGCTTAAATCAACGGATTCAGCTTCTTTTACCGTGAAGATCATATTTTAACATCCAGAAATTGTTATGAGATAGGTATATTTCAATAACTTTTATCAAAGGCAGTTTAGAAAAGAATAACGATCGCCATTATCAATATTTTACCTAGAGAAATGCGATCGCCAACGCGAAATTGAAACAACAATTAATAGTCAATTCATTTCAAATATTCTTTTTCGGATATATAAGTTTCTATATTTTCTAATATTTTTCCAAAGCGTGCAAAAATTCATCAATAGTTAAAATTAGCAAGCAGTTTTAAAGTAAATCTGTGTTTTATTTCTAACTTTCGGCAAGGTTATGGTTTATTTTTAAATTAGCTATTAATCAGAAGTAGTTAAAATAATCAAAAATTGAATTACTTAGCAAGACGATAACATTAAGTAATAATACCAAACAACTGTTACTAGGCTAATTAAAAGCAGCTATATTGCTCATGAAGTACCAAAAAAGTTTTTCCGCCAACGAACGATCCTCAGACATTGACTATTGGCGCAAGCAACTTAAAAACATTGCTCCTATACTAGATTTTCCGACAGACAGAGTAAGGTCAGTATCGTCTAGCCCAGAAGCTCAAATTAATCTTCGACCAAGTGCTATCGGGCAAAATTTGTTAACGGTTGACCAAGGATTAAATCGAGACTTAACAAAAATTGCTCAACAAGAAAATGTTTCTTTGCCAATTGTTTTGCTGGCCGCTTTCCAAGTTTTACTCTACCGCTATACAAATCAATCGGACGTTTTAGTTGGATATCCTAACTCGAATCTAGAAGACTCTACAGCAAAGCTGGAAATATTGCCAATTCGAGTAACAATTGCAGCCAAACAACAGTTCAGCGCATTACTAAAAATTATTCAGACTCAAGTTACAGAAGGGAGTAACTATTCAAACACAAGCACAGCAGCCATAGCTTCAGCGTTAAATCAAGACTTATCAGAATTTTCTGTGTCTTCTTTATTTCAGATGTTGTTTAGATTTAACAGCGTATTTAGAACCCCAGAAACTAAATTAACCAAGGCAATACCAGAGCAAGAATTACTTTTGGACATTATTGAAAAACCAAATCATTTGCTCTGTAGGTTTGAATACAATCGTCGTTTGTTTGATGAATCAACTATTCGGCGTATCTGTGATAACTATGAGGTATTACTCAAGTCAATTGCTCATAATTCTTATAGTTCAGTTGATTCTCTAACTTTACTATCAGCTACTGAAACAAAACAGGTTTTAGATGAATGGAATCAGACGCAAACACAGTCTCTACCAGAGTGTATTCATAAGTTGTTTGAGGCTCAAGTTCAGAACCGCCCTGGTGTAGTAGCCATAATTTGCCAAGGACAACAGTTAACCTATAGCGAATTAAATACTCAAGCCAATCAGCTAGCTCATTATCTGCAATCTTTGGGAGTTAGTAAAGGTTCTTTGGTTGGGTTATGTATAGAACGTTCTCTATCTATGGTAGTTGCTGTATTAGCCATTCTCAAAGCAGGGGCAGCTTATGTTCCCTTAGATATTAATAATCCTCCTGCCCGAATAGCCTTTATCTTAGAAGATGCCGAGATCAAAACATTACTGACTCAAGCAAGCTTACTAAAGAAAATTCCTACCGAAATTGAGCAGACTATTTGTATAGATACAGATTGGCATTCGATTACTCAGCAGCCCCCAGACAATTTAGAGCAAAAAGTAAATCTTTCGGATTTGGCGCATATTGTCTACACTTCTGGTTCGACAGGCAAACCCAAAGGGGTAATGCTGAGTCACGGCAACTTGAGTCATTATGCCCAATCAATGCAGTTAGCTTTAGATGTAACCTCGGCAGATACTTATCTCCATCGTGGTTCAATTGCTTTGATAGTTTCAGCTAGACAGTTATTAATGCCTTTGGCACAGGGAGCGACTGCATTGATTGTTACAACCGAAGAAACAAGAAACCCCCTCGAATTTTTTGAAATAATTAAGCGTCACGGTGTAACTATTGTCGATCATGTTCCCTCTTTCTGGCGGAATTTTTGGGGCATTCTCAATCAGCAAGATCGAGATTATCGTCAGAACTTATTAGATAATCAGGTACGTCTTGTAGCAGCAGGAGGAGAACAGGTAACTCCAGAAATATATCAGTGCTGGCGGGAGACTTTTAAACCCGATGTTCAATTAGCTAATATCTATGGTCAGACAGAAGGGACTGGGGTTGTAACCTTATATAAAATTCCTGAGCAAATAGATCATCATTTTAAGTCGCTGCCTGTAGGTAGTCCAATTCCCAACATGAGAGTGTATTTATTAGATGAAGATTTACAGCCAGTCCAGATTGGAGTAGCAGCAGAAATTCACATTAGTGGAGATGGAGTTGCTATGGGCTATCTTAATCGACCCGAATTAACGGCAGAAAAATTTGTCGATAATCCTTATGTAAAAGGGGAACGTTTATATAAAACGGGAGATTTGGGACGTTATTTGTCTGACGGTACGCTACAGTTTTTAGGTCGGGTAGATCGTCAAGTTAACATTCAAGGATTACGCATTGAATTAGGAGAAATTGAAGCAGTACTATCCCAATCTGAATTAGTAGTAGAAGCTGCGGTAGTAGTGCGCGAAAATAAACTAGGAGAAACCTTAGCTGCTTATATTGTACCCAGCAAAATTAACCCACCAACAGAAGAAATGCTGCGGAACTATCTACAGCAAAAGTTGCCAAGCTACATGATTCCTGGAACTTTTATCATCGTTGATAGTTTTCCTTTGACTACCAGCGGAAAAGTAGATCGTCGTGCTTTATCTGAGCTTAATGTAGGAAAATTATCTGAGGCAACTATTGCCCCTCGCGATCGCCTAGAATCAGAAATAATCGAGATGCTAGAAGAAATTTTAGGTATTGAATCAATCAGTATTGAAGACAATTTTATTGAATTAGGCGGTAACTCTTTACTGGCAGCGCGTCTAGTCACGGAAATAGAACAGAGATATGAACAGAAGATTCCTATATCTATGATGTTCCAAGCATCAACTCCTGAAGCTTTAGCGAATATTATTCGTCAACCAGAACCAGTTTCTAATGCAGATCCAAAATGCCTAGTGCCAATTAAACAAGGCAATTCTCAGCCAACTTTATTTGCTATTCATAATTTGGGTTATGGCTTAGAGTTTTATCGTCCTATGGCTAAATACCTAGATGCAGATATCACTATTTATGGTTTATCATCATCTTTTAGCGATGAACCTGACAAACCTCATTTTAGAGATATTGCTAATTTAGCACCCTATTATGCTGATAATATGCAGAAAGTTCAGCCTCAAGGTCCTTATTATTTAATGGGCGTATCCTTTGGTGGTGTTGTTGCTTTTGAAATTGCTCAACATCTTGTATCTCAAGGGCATGAAGTCAGGTTTTTAGGTCTGTTAGACTCTCATTGTCTTAACAGCGACTCGGCTCATCAAAATCTTCCGTTAAAAACTCGTATTTATCGTCACGCTAACAAAATACGCACCATAGGTGCAAGCTATATTTTAGACAGGATAAAATGGCGGATAAACTCAACCGCAGATCATATTAGGTACGGCTTATACAAAATTGATTGGGTGCGCGAAAATTTTGTTGACAAAACCAGTCGCAATTTTGCTCTGACTGAATATATTCAACAGACAAAAGAGCATCAAAAAGTAAATCAAGGCTATACCATGCAGCCCTATCCAGGTTCTGCAGTATTATTTCGAGCAGCAGAAGATAGGGATCTCAAGCTAGAGTGGCAAGACTTTGCCAAAGGAGGATTAAATATCATTGATGTCCCAGGTAATCATCTAGGAATACTTCAAGAACCTAATGTTCAAACATTAGCAGAAAAAATGCGCTTGATATTACAAGACAAATGATAAAAATAGCGAACATGAATTTGATTAATTTGTCATAAACTTTTGGTTGAAATTGGCGATAAGACTAAAAATCATTTATCTTAATGTAACTTAGGGTAAATAATTTATTGATGCGTAAATAAAATTGGATTTTAACAGCATTAAAAAGATATTTAGGTGGCGTTTTCCCTTAGTAGATTGCTATATCATCAATCAATTGAGCTTATTCTTTTTATTCAGCGTTGGCTTATTATCCTGCTTGGGAGTATCGATTGGTACAGTTTCCGATTTAGCATCTAAAATTACTGAATACGGCTTACCGATTCCTGTCGCTATTCTCATCTTTATAGATAAAATACCTGAGTATGTTGCCTATGCCTTGCCTATTTCTATCTTGCTCTCTTGCTTAGTAATCTATGGTCGTTTAAGTAGCAATAGTGAATTGGTGGCACTGTTTAGCTTTGGCATTAATTTTTATCGCCTCACCATACCTGCATTATTATTTAGTTTGATAGTCACTGGAGTCACTTTTTTACTCAACGAATTGATTGTTCCTGCTGCTAACTATCAAGCCAATTTATTACAGACTGCTTATATTACCGAAACAGAATTAAATCGACAAAAAAGAGACGTTTTTTATCCAGAATATAAATCAAATCTACGTAATTCCGCCTCTAAAAAGCTACAAAACATTTACTTTGCCGAACAATACATCAATCAAAGCTTTAAAAAAGTAACAATAATTAGCTTTGATCGGGGAAAAATAAGCAAGATTACTACAGCTAAATTAGCTCAATGGAATCAGCCTGGGCAAGTTTGGGATTTGTTTGATGGCGAAATAAATCAAGTTGGCTATAGTGCTGAGGAGATGAGGACAGAGCGTTTTACTCATAAGCAATTGCCCTTTTCCGTCAATTTTTTTGAGATTGCTCAAAAAAAACGTAACTTTGAAGACATGAATATTCAGCAAGCAAAAGAATATTTAGCTCTAATTAAAGATAGTGGGACAATTGTAAATATATCCAAATTAAAAGTAATTATTCAGCAAAAATATGCCTTTCCTTTTATTTGTTTTGTTTTTGCTTTAATTGGTTCAACTTTAGGAGCAAAGTATTCGTATATTAATCGTTCTAAAGGTTTTGGTATCTGTGTTGCTATTGTTTTTGTTTATTATTCATTGGGATTTTTATTCGGTTCATTGGGAATAACAGGTGTTTTATCACCTTTTTGGGCAGCATGGACACCTAATTTATTAGGCTTGGGTATGGGGATTTGGTTGTTGACTGCTAATAACTAACAGCAGTTGAAGCTCATCAAGCGAGCTGTCGGGGCGACAGAAAGAATCAAAAGAATTGCTGGATTAACGTTTTAGCTCTCATACCTTTTCGATAATAATCATGTTTGGCGGTCGAAAAACGGTAACTGTTAAAGCCTCTTGGTTGTTGTAAACGTTTTTCAAGCTTGGCGATCGCCGAATTAGGAATCAATCTTTTTCTTCCTGGTTTTTCTCGCCCGCCCAATCAATTGAGGTAATCCTCCTTTATAGGTCTGAAGCCACCGATGTATTGTACTTCTGCTTCTTCCCAAGATCTCTGCTATTTCTCTAATCTGTTGGCATTGTCCACTCTTGAGCAAATACAAAGCCTGTAATCTTTCTCTTATAAGCTATAAGCCAGTTAGGAGGGGTCTTAAACCCACAAGCTATCAGTTTAAAGCTATATGCGAAGCGGTATCCTTTAGGACTACGCAAGCAGTCAATTGAAAGGCCTAGAGCCTAGAGCTTAAAGCTTAAAGCTTTTTGATAAATCTACATATCGATACTCAGCTTCCTCGATAGGTACTATAAGACCAAGGCGAAACTAGCAAGGGAACGTGGTAGTGAGCCTCAATATCGCTAACGCCAAAACGAATTGGAATTTGATCTAAAAAAGAGGGAGCGGGATAGTCTCCATAGCGAGCAAAATAATTGCCAACAGTGAAAATTAGCTCATATACTCCCTCTGACAATTCCGACCCTGCTAATAGCGGTTCGTCGGTACGTCCATCATGATTGGTTTTAACAGTTTTCAATAAGGTTTTGGAATCTATTTTTAGATCTAGTTTCCAAAGTGCGATCGCAATTTCCGCACCAGGACAACCATTTGCCGTATCTAAAACGTGAGTTGTTAATTTGCTTGACATAATTTGATTGCTGCTTACTTTTAGTGGGCAATATAAAGATTATTGATAAGATGGCAAACAAAGCTATTTTCTTTGCCCACCTGATTGCTGAACCCAAAGGGGGGTTAGATGCGGCTAAAGCCTTTCTCCCGTTGAGGAGGGCGTGTCGTCGTACAGCGGCTTTTGAGGCGAGGAAATGAGAGAAGACCCCCTAAAGGGTTCAGCAGTTCCTTCAACGAAGGGAATCTCAGCAACGGACTGCTTCACCGCATCGCCGTCAGGCGCAAGGGAATGCTTCTCGATGCTCTCGGTTAGAGAGCATATTCCACTCGCCTGTTGAGAAAGAATACTCTTACTCAACCTCGACAGTTTCTTTATGCAGGGAAACTCCGCCAACGAACTGAGATGCGGACAAGTCCTTTCTCGCAAAACGCGCTTTAGCTTTGCTGCGACGTTTATACCGCCCATCAAACTGTTGAACCTTTTAGGGGGTCGTTCGTTAATGCAATGGTCCACCAAGAATTATTTTGGCGATCGCACCTGTAACATCCTCGGCTTGTTCTTGTTTTAACTGCTCGTACCATTGCTTGGTCAAATCTGGTTCTTTATTATAGATAGTATCAGTACGCTTACGGGCTTTTAATACTAGCTGCGCTACCCTTTCTTTGCGTTCTGCCTCGTAACGCTTAAGGGCATCTTCGACGCTAATGTTAGTTGTTATCAAATAACGACATAAAACTTCTGCATCCTCCATCGCCTGACAGCCTCCCTGCCCCAAAGTTGGAGTAGTAGCATGGGCAGAATCTCCTACTAGGGCAATTCTACCTTCAACCAAACTAGGAAGAGGATCGATATCGCTAATTTCCAGGCGGTTAACCTGTTCGGGATCGAGTTTTTCAATCAGGTTTTGGACTGGTTGCGCCCAACCTGTAAAGGTTTCTTTTAGTTCAGCGCGAATATCTTGGGGTGCAACTTTTGTTCCTTTAGGTTTGGGACAGCCCATAAAATAGTAAAAACGTCCGCCCCCTATAGGCATCATCGAGGCGCGCTTTCCTTCCCCGACATAAATTACCCAAACATCATTTTCTGCCAAATCGGGACTAGCTTCGACTATACCATTCCAGTTAACATAGCCCGCATAGCGAGATTCTATTTTGCCACCAGCAAGATAACTACGCACTACTGAGTGAATCCCATCTGCACCAATAACTACATCCCCTGTGGTAGTAGTACCATCTTCAAAAATAGCTGTGGCACTATCTACATCTTGTTTAACTTCCACACAGCGCATTCCCATGTTTACGTCTGATTCACCAAAGGCGTTCAGCATCATCTGCTGTAGATCTGTTCGGGATACAGGATAAGGTCTTTGTCCTACCTGTTCCATTAAAGGAATCAAGTTGACATCGTTTAAAACCTCTCCTTGAAGATTACGGTACTCCATGCGGTTCATCTGTCCGCCAATGGCAGCAACTTCCTTGCCCAATCCTAATTTATTCAGAACCTTAATTCCATTTGACCATAGAGAAATACCTGCCCCCGCAGGACGAAGCTTTCTAGTCTTCTCATAGATTTCCACCTCGTATCCCGCCTGGCGCAAAGCAATACCCGCTCCTAATCCAGCCATACCCGCGCCAATCACAATTGCTTTTAAGTTATACATAATTTTTCGCTAACAGTAGTCAGTTATTGGTTTTAAGCTATTAGCTATCAGCTATTAGCTTTAAGAAAAAAGATTACAAATCAAAAAAAAATAGTAAAAAATCCCTCAAAATTATTCTCTACCTGGCAGAAGCATATTGAGAATTAAAGCGGTAAGACCTCCCGTAGAAATACCTGAAGAAAAAACACTTTTAATTAGATCGGGTGAAGCGTCGAGAATTTCAGGAACAAAAGTTACTCCCAAACCCATGCTGAAAGCAACTGCCAAAATAATTGAATTACGTTTGGTTAAATTGACCATCGACAGAATTTTAATTCCTGCTACTGCCACAGTTCCAAACATAATAATTGTCGCGCCACCTAAAACTGGTTGAGGTAAAGCCTGAAAAATTCCCGCGATGATGGGAAAAAGACCGAGAATAACAAAGATTACCGAAATAAAGTAACCTACATAGCGACTGCCTACTCCTGTAAGCTGAATTACGCCGTTGTTTTGACTAAAGGTAGTGTTGGGAAAAGTATTTAAAGAAGCAGCAATCATTGAATTGATTCCATCTCCCAAAATCCCGCCTTGAAGACGACGAAAATATATTGGACCATCAATTGGTTCGCCAGAAATGGCTGAGGTGGCAGTTAAATCGCCAATTGATTCAATGGAAGTAATTACATATAAAAAAGCAAAGGGAATAAACGCCCCAAAATCAAATTTCAAGCCATATCTAAACGGTATCGGCAAGGCAATTGGGGGCAATTGGGACAAATTACTAAAATCGACTAATCCTAAAGGAATCGAAACTAAGTAACCTACAGCCAAACCAATAACTACTGATGACATCCGTAAAAAGTTACTGCTAAGACTATTGAGAATAACAATTACTGCCAACACCAACAGAGAAACGCCTAAATAAGTCCAACTGCCAAAAGTACCGTCTTTTTGGGCTGCCACTCCTCCACCCATAGAAGTGATACCAACTTTGATTAAGGTCAAACCAATCAAAGTAACTACTACCCCAGTAACTAACGGTGTAATTACTTGATTCGCCAAGTGTAGAAAACGACTAATAATAATTTCAATTAAAGCTCCAAAAAAACACAGTCCAAAAATCAAACCTAGTGCATCTGTGGCAGAACCTCCAGTCCCTTTTACTGCCAAACCAGCAGCAATAATTGGTGCCAAAAATGCAAAGCTTGTTCCTTGTATGCTTAATAAACCAGAACCCACTGGTCCAAACCTTTTAGCTTGAATAAAAGTGGCAATACCTGAGACTACTAAAGACATACTAAGAATAAAAGTAGTATCGGCAGGAGGCACTTCTAACGCCCCGCAGATAATCAGCCCAGGGGTAATAATACCAACAAAACAGGCAAATACGTGCTGTAATGCCACAAATATTGATTCGACAAACGGCGGACGAGCTTCTAAGCCATAAATTAAGTCGGATTCAATCGAAGCAGGTGTTTCTCTGGCAATATCTTCTTCTAAAGTTAGTTCTTGATTTGTTGGTTGTACCATAATTTAGTTATTAGTTATTAGTTGTTAAGGGCGAACGACCGTTCTACCCCTATCTTTTACTTATTACTTGCCAAAAGCTTGCTCAACTTTCGCCGTATCAAAATTCCTGGCTTATCTGTCATCATGTGTTGTTCTAGTTTTATATCCAGAGGCACATCATAATCAGTAGTCTCTAATACAGCTTTGTCTTCTAAGGTTACTGCGCGATCGAATGCCACCACGTCTTCTGCTTTCGTGTCAGCTTCGGTATCATTTCGCAAACAAAACTGCACTATCTGCGAAGATGAATCGTTAATTGGTGTCGTGGTATTAACTATGATATGGACTAAGCCGTTGGGATAATTGATCCTCAGCTTGCAGGTAAAAGGTAAATACCAGTCTAAATCTAAAACTCTGGTAGTTATTCCTTCATCCATTTTGAGATTTTTCTGCTGCTGTTCGGGGTTAACTACTCCCAAAGTAGCTGTACCAGTAATGCCGTATTCAGTTTCCTTCACTTCTATTGCATCAGGAATAGGATGAGCTTCACTACCAAAAGTCGTAGTGTGGACAAAGGTAGGATGAGCTAGATCGAATTCGTTTTCCATCACTCTCAAGCCGGCACAGTGCCAAGTTTCATAAAATTCGGGAATCAAACGAAAACTGGGATCGTTGGCTTCGGCTATTTCAGGAATTCCCTTCAAAGGTTCACCCAGGCATACCCACACATATCCGTAACGTTCTTGAGCCAGATAGGTATTTATTTGATATGTTTTAGGTATCTGGCTACTGTCTTCTAGCTGAGGGACTTTGACGCAGACTCCCGATCCGTCAAACCGCCAGCCATGATATGGACAGACAATATTGCCGTCGATAACTTTGCCCTTTGATAGTTGTGCCGAACGATGACAACAGCGATCGCTTGCCACTGCTGGTTGACCTAAATCATCTAACCACAAGACAATTTTTTGACCTAATAACTCAAATCCTTGAGGTTGCTCTGACATTTGTGAGGTTGGCATCACAGGATACCAAAACCTTTTGAATATTTCTTCTTTTGTGACTAGCATAAAGCTAAAAACCTAGTCATTAATAATTATTTGCTTAATATTGCATACTGTATACAGTTAAAATCAATAAAGATGTATCCTCAGCTACTAATTTACTTAATTTACTAATTAATCATTGGTCATAAAACTAAGGTTTCGACTCCGATTTCAGCTAATCTAAAAGTTTAAAAACAAGGGAATGAGTCACCATCACTCAGTCGATCCGCCAGTCACCGTTGTTATCTCACGACAAGTTAAACCAGGATGTGAAGAAGCATTTGAGAAATTTATCTCTGGTATTACCGCGTCGGCTATGACTTTTGAAGGGCATTTAGGTGCTAATGTTTTTCGTCCAGGTAGTCCTGAAAATAACGAATATCAAATTATTTTTAAATTTGATCGCGCCAGTAATTTGCAGATTTGGCAGGAATCAGAATGTCGCCATCAGTGGTTAGCTCGTGCAGAAAGTTTGCGCCTAGAACCAGCCAGAATTAGGATGATTACAGGCTTAGAGACTTGGTTTACCTTACCTTCTCCCAGAAGAATCATTCCCCCGCCACGCTACAAAATGGCAACGGTAACTTTACTTGCTCTTTTTCCCTTGATCCAACTGGCAAATCTAACCCTTGTACCTTTATTGGCATCATTTTCTTTACCTTTATTGCTACGAAGTCTAATTTCTACCGCCATACTCGTATTGTTAATGACCTATGTAGCTATGCCCAGAATGACTAGGTTGTTTTCAAAATGGCTTTATCCCAAAAGACGATAATCTTGGAAACTCTTTTTCTGGTGGATTTGGATCTGGTAAATACACCTATCCTTTATTGACACGATCGCTTCTCTACAGCCAATTCGCAGCAATCTAGCTATAAATAATCTGGAGCTTAAAGTTTTTGATAGCCATGAATAAAATAAATCTACTTAAAAATACTACTTAAAAATAATTGTCAACAAGACCAAATCGCGCTATATGTATTTATAGAAAATAAATAGCAATTTCTCTCAATAAACTTTGTCATGACTAATTCTGTAGATATTCAATCTTTAAATGCTAAGAACTCTAAAGGATTTCAGGAATTTACCTTTATTGGCAACATATCTTCCAAATCGACTTTAGAGTCAGCAAAACAGCTAGATTCTAATCCTGACTGCCATTTTTTGCATCAGATACCTACAGAAAACTCCTGGTTAATTACTAAACTCTATACTCCAGGCAAAGTCACTCGCCAATTACGAAATTTACAGTTAAAACCAGGGCAAGTAGTACAGTTAGTCAGCAAAACTAATAATGGTTCAGTAATTCTCAGCTTTGACGACAAGCTGATCGGTATTGGCTCAGAAATTGCTCAAAAAATCATTGTTACTTTCGCCAGCTAAGTAGGGTTTATGAGAATAACTATTAATATCTTTGAATTATCTTTGGGTTCGGCAGCGATTGTTATTGGCTATAACAAAGTTTATGGTGGTTATGTAGGCAAATTGATTTCTAAAGGGCTAGTTCCTGGTACGGCTTTTGTAGTCTTAGATTTTTCTGTGGCTCAAGGAGGCGTGCAAATTATCTTAAAAGATAAAATTTTGACTTTATCTAAACCAGAAGCTAACGCTCTTTGTATCGAACCAATGACAGAAGGCAACTAAAATTTGGCTTCTGTGCTTGTTTTTTGGGCAAATCTTAACTTAGCCGAGCGCGATCGCGGGTTGGTTCGTTGTTCGTCTGGTTGAGCCGTAATTGGCTTTTTGGTAATAACTTCTAATAGCTCGTTACCTCGAAAGCGATGTTTAACAATGCGATCCTCTAGACTATGAAAGCTTATAATACCAATAATTCCCCCAGGCTTGAGCCAGTTGGGAGCGCGATCAATAAATTTTTCTAATGACTTTAGTTCTTGATTAACCTCAATACGTAGAGCTTGAAAAGTACGGGTAGCAGGGTGAATTCTGCCATGACGATATTTTCCTGGTACGGTAGAGGCGATCGCCGAAGCTAAATCCGTAGTGGTTTGAAAAGGACGTTGCTGCACAATTTTCTTAGCAATCCGACGGGAAAATCTTTCTTCTCCATATTCATAAATCAAATCAGCTAAAGAAACCTCTTTCCAGTGGTTAACAATCTCTGCTGCGGTAATGCCGTCTGAACGATCCATACGCATATCCAAAGGAGCAGCATTACGAAAGCTAAATCCTCGTTCTGGAACGTCTAGCTGGGGAGAACTAACGCCCAAATCGGCAATAATCCCCTCAAATAATAAATTGTCTGGCTGGTAATCAGCAAAATTTCCCTGCCAAAATTTTAGTTGTTGAGGATAGTAACGTGCTAATCTAACTTTAGCAGCAGCGATCGCAGTCTCGTCGCGATCTATTGCCAACAGCCTAATATTTTCTCCGCGATCTAAAATTAGTTCACTGTGTCCGCCACCACCAGCAGTGGCATCTAGGTAATGCCCTTGTGGATTGATGTTTAAGCCTGCTATTAATTCTCGACTCAGCACAGAATGATGACTAAACGTGTTTATCTGTGCTTCCATTAATCGATCTCCAAAATAGCTTAATTAAAATTTTATAACTTAAATCAAGTAAGATACCAACATAATTGAGATTTATGGCTATAATAATAGAGTAGATATAAAGATTGTCTTTAAATTCTACTTTCCCTAACCATTCACTAAGATAAAGCTAGATTTATCATATTTACGTATGGAAGTTAGCCAACGCCCAGGAAAAGTCGAAGATCCTCCTGGTCATAGGTGGGCAGGTGTTTTAGGTACTGGAGTTGCGATAGTAACTTTGACTCTACCTATTGTCATGATTGCATCCTATTCGCCCTTTAGTAGTAATGCACAGCCCGTACCAGAAAAAATTCATCAGCAAAAAAGTGCTGTAAACCCAATGGAATAAAAAGAATTATCACCACGCTACAGGTTCTTTTTAATAACGGCGTTGGGCAGAATTTAATATCAAAGCTTTTTCTATATAAGCAAGCTATATGGTTACCTACTTTTATAGGTAGCCACTTTTGCTAATGTTTATAAATAACATAGGTCAGAGCAGGCTTCGCCCGTCGATCAACGTCAACTGATTGCTGTTCAAAATCAATTGACGTTAATTATGGTTGTTTAATTTTTATAGATGACTGGTCAACTATAATTAAAGTATGAAACGTGCTAATAAACGCAATGAGCTAATCCAAGTTGGCAAGGAAATTGTCGTCCAGCAAGGATTCAAGGGAACAAGCCTTAATGATGTATTAACCAAAGCTGGCGTTCCCAAAGGTTCATTTTATTATTATTTTTCCAGCAAAGAAGATTTTGGACTAGCGATTGTTGATGATTTTGCCCAGGAATATCGTCACAGGTTGAAAACTTTTTTGAAAGACGAACAGCATTCTCCATTGACACGATTATATAACTATTTTGAATATAAAATTGCTGAGATGGAAGCTCATCAATGTAATGATGGTTGCTTAATTGGCAATCTGGCTCAAGAGTTATCAACGCAAAATGAGTTGTTTCGCGATCGCCTCAATCAGATATTTGCTGAATGGGAACAGCATTTTATTCAATGTTTGAAAGCAGCTTATGAAGCTGGAGAAATTGAGAACAGTCGCAATTTTGAGGCTCTGGCCAAGTTTATCTTGTCTGGTTGGGAAGGAGCTATTCTGCAAGCTAAAGTCACTAAATCAGTCTTGCCGATGCAAACCTTTGTCAAAATTTTATTTGAGCGGGTTTTGAATATCTCTATCTTTAGCTAAATTTATTATCGCCGTCTAGCCTGTTAACATTGGCTTATTGCTAGTAGATAATCAGGCGTTCGTTTAATCAGGTTTTTAAATATCTCTGCCTTTAGTTAGATTAATCGTTATCGTTTAAATCGCTAGTATTTATTTATGACTAGACGACTGGTCTACTAGTTGTATGAAATTCGGAGAAATCAAATATTATGAAAGCCGTATGCTGGCATAGTGCCAATGACTTACGAGTAGACAACGTACCCGATCCAAAAATAGAAGACGACCGCGATGCAGTAATTAAAATTACCTCAACAGCAATTTGCGGTTCTGATTTGCACCTATACGACGGCTATATTCCCACTATGAAAGAGGGAGATATTATGGGTCATGAATTTATGGGTGAAGTCGTTGAGACAGGCAAGGGAGTTAATAATTTACAAAAAGGCGATCGCGTTGTCGTACCATTTACGATTGCTTGCGGTAGCTGCTTCTTTTGCAATAGGGATTTATGGTCGCTGTGCGATAATTCCAATCCTAACAAAGAGATGGCAAAAGAGAACTTTGGTCACTCATCTTCGGGAATATTTGGTTATTCTCATACCTTTGGTGGCTTTGCAGGAGGTCAGGCAGAATATGCCCGCGTCCCCTATGCCGATGTCGGCCCGCTTAAAATTCCCGACGGCATGAAAGACGATCAGGTTTTATTTTTAACCGATATCTTCCCGACTGGCTATATGGCAGCAGAAAATGCCGATATCGAACCAGGAGATACCGTAGCCATTTGGGGTTGTGGTCCAGTGGGACAGTTTGCTATTAGAAGTGCCTATATGTTGGGTGCAGAAAGAGTAATTGCGATCGATCGCATTCAAGAACGGTTAAAAATGGCAAAAGAACAGAGCAAAGCCGAAGTTCTCAACTATGAAGAAGTCGATATTTTAGAAGCCTTGGATGAAATGACCAATGGCAGAGGTCCTGATCGCTGTATTGAAGCCGTAGGTATGGAAGCTCACGGTACAGATGTCATGAATCTGGTTGACAAGGCAAAACAAACTATCGGCATAGAAAGTGGTAGACCAATCGCTCTACGCGAAGCAATAATCGCCTGTCGTAAAGGCGGTACGGTTTCAATTCCTGGGGTTTATGGTGGTTATGTAGATCACGTACCATTAGGAGCGATCGTTAATAAAGCCTTGACTTTGCGCTCTGGTCAAACTCACGTCCAAAAGTATTTGCAGCCGCTTTTAGAACGCATTCAAAATGGTGACATCGATCCATCTTATATAATTACCCACCGTATGAATTTAGAGGATGCAGTTAAAGGCTACGACATCTTTAAGAAAAAACAAGATAACTGTATTAAGGTTGTACTTAAGCCATAAGGACGTTACCAATTTTATGAAGTGACCCTCTTGATTTCGGATATCAACTCTGTACTTTAATTTTGGACGCACTAGCAGGAGCGTATACTGATACGCTCCTGCTAGAATGCTATATTTCTTGATTATTTTCTAGATCTTTAAATAATGTATGTCAACAGGATTTAGTATAAGTCCTTCCTTTCCAGCTACCGCCTTTGCCTTGATAGTATTTGATCGCCGAGTCCATAGTCATCAAAACGTATAAAAAAGCGATCGCACTAAGACTAAATGCCCAAAGAAGCGATAAGTTATATAGTTTTAGGGTCGGTATATAAGCACAAGCCATCAATAACCAAGTGAATAATGCCATTCCTGTTAATAGCCAGTTAGTAGTTATTATTCCTATAACCAAACATATAGGTGCAGCTAAATAAATAATATTCATGGCGATAACTGTGCCAACTAATAACAAGAAAGAATAGTGCAGCTGATCGAAGGCGGTGCGGGCAATAGTATCCCAAATTACTTTTAAATTATCATACTGGCGCAGGCTAGTAGTTGTTTTGCTTAACCCTAGCCAAATATTTTTGTCTTGAGACTTAACTGCCGTTGCCAAAGCACAATCATCGATCAGAGCATCTTTAATAGCTGTAATACCGCCAATGTCCAATAAAGCTTGATTGCTAATCAAGATACAGCCTCCCGCAGCAGCAGCCATGGATTTATGAGGATTATTAACCCAGGCAAAAGGATAAAGCTTCTGGAAGAAAAAGACGAAAGCAGGAATCAATAACTTTTCCCAAAAACTTTTGCAGCGCAACAAGACCATTAAAGAAACCAAGTCTAAATCTTCGGTTTCTGCTTTATAAATCAACTGGCTCAAATTATTAAGATCGTGTTTAATGTCTGCATCAGTAAACAAAAAATAGTCAGGAGCTGGTTGAGCAGAGCTAATTCCCTGCTCCATTGCCCATAATTTACCTTTCCAGCTTTTATTTAGAGGTTTACCTTTAACTACTTTTAATTTCTCTGTTTTATTAAGTTTAGCGGCAGTTTCCTGGGATACATCAGAAGTGCGATCGCAACTATTGTCATCAACTAAAACTACTTTAAATTCACCTTCATAATTTTGATTTAACAAGGAAGGCAAACTTATAGGCAATACCTCTGCCTCATCTCTAGCAGGAACAATTGCCCAGACAGTGGGATATTTTTCTAATTTGTAATCACTATCTTCAAGACGTTGATTAGATAACCAAAACCCACCCCAAAACAATAATAAAAATAGCCAGATTACCAAAGATAAAGAAACCAAAAAAATTAAAGTCATTTATACCAACTACCTGCTACCTAATAATAAGCTGTTAAGCATTTAGTTTACCTGTTGAGGAAGATAGGGAAATAGGGAGAGGGTTTAATGGTTTATTTCCTAATTAAATAAAAATAATGTGCAATTTAAGTGCATCGATAGCTTACCCACTACCCACTACCTATTACTTAAGCGCAGCGACACTAGTGCCAATTCCCAAAAAAGAGGGAATAATTGAATCGAGGATTAATATTATCATCCCTACTAGCTTTAAATACCCATGAATTCTAACTACTTATGGTTGCTATTTTGCACGTTTCTGGTTTTACTAATGCAGCCAGGCTATATGTGCTTAGAGTCTGGGCTTACCAGAACCAAAAATAGTATCAACGTAGCCATCAAAAATCTGATCGATTTAGGCATCTCCATTATACTTTTCTGGGCATTTGGTTATGCCTTGGCATTTGGCATTTCAGCCATGGGGTTAATTGGTACAAATAATTTCTTTTTTAACCCAGAATCTTTCTCTGCTAGAGAGATTGTCTATTTTATTTTCCAGATGATGTTTTGTAGCACCTGCGCTACTATTGTTGCTGGTGCTACCGCAGAACGTTTAAGATTTAGAGCCTATGTAATTATTACCGTTCTGGTTTCAGGGTTAATCTATCCTATTTTTTGTCACTGGGCGTGGAATGGTCTGCATACAGATAATGTAACTGGTTTTTTAGCACGGATAGGTTTTGTTGACTTTGCAGGTTCAACGGTGGTTCACAGCGTAGGTGGTTGGGTTTCTCTGGCAGTGGTTTTAATTATCGGTGCAAGAACAGGGCGTTTTACATCATCAGGTAAAGCGGTTCAAATTCATGGTTCAAATCTACCTTTTTCTGTTTTAGGAGCGATGTTGATTTGGCTAGGATGGCTGGGTTTCAATGGTGGTAGCGTTCTGGCTTTAACTAGCAAAGTTGCTTTAATCATTCTCAATACGATGCTAGCTAGTGCATCAGGAATGTTTGGTGCGGGATTTATTAGTTGGCAAAGATTAAAAACCATTAAAGTCGAATTTTTAATTAATGGTTCTCTAGCGGGTTTAGTGTCAATTTCTGCTGCTTGCAATATAGTTAACCCCCAAATCGCCATTATTATTGGCTTTATTGGCGGAATTATCTGTATTTGGTGTAGTTATCTACTACAGTACTGGCAAATAGATGATGCGATCGATAGAATTCCCGTTCATTTAGGTGGAGGTATTTGGGGAACTCTCTCTGTTGCTTTATTTGGCAACTTAGAACTTTTACCTGCGGGCGATCGCTTAAATCAACTTTTGATTCAGCTGCTGGGTATAGCAATATGTGGTGTTTGGGCATTTGCCATAACTTGGATTTTATTAAAGATTATTAATCGCTTTACACCCTTACGAGTCTCAGCTATAGACGAGGAGAGAGGACTAAATATCTCAGAACACTATGCCCAAAGCACTGTTTACCAAATGTTGCAGGTGATGAATTTGCAAGCGGCTAACCAAGATTTGAGTTTACGAGTCCCTGTAGAACCCTTTACCGAAATTGGTCACGTAGCGAAGCATTACAATCACGTAATTGATAGTTTAGAAGCCTCAACCTTAGAGTTAAAACAATTCAATGCCGATTTAGAACAGAAAGTCGAACAACGCACCGCCGAGTTATCTACTGCCAAAGAAAAAGCGGAAGTAGCTAATCAAGCTAAAAGTGCCTTCATAGCCAACATGAGTCATGAACTCAGAACACCCTTGAATGCCATCTTGGGCTTTGCTCAACTTATAAATCGCAATCAGGCTTTACCCAAAGCAGAACAAAAGCATTTAGAAATTATTAGCCGTAGTGGAGAGCATTTATTAGGACTGATTAACAATGTTTTAGATTTATCTAAAATAGAGGCAGAACGTTTCACCCTCGAACAAACTAACTTCGATCTCTACGAGTTTTTGAACGATTTAAAGCAAATGTTTGCTCTCAAAGCTCGCAATAAGGGTTTACAGCTTAATTTTGAAGTTGCTGAACAGACACCGCCATACATTAAGACAGATCAAGGCAAATTACGCCAGATTCTGATTAATTTACTCAATAACGCGCTCAAGTTTACCAGCCAAGGTAGCGTGGTGCTGAGAGTTATGCCGATTACGGATAATGCTAATCAGCTTGAACCCAATACAGATATCAAGCTTGTTTTTACCGTAGAAGATACGGGTAAGGGTATTGCAGCAACAGAAATTGATTCATTATTTGAACCGTTTGTTCAAACTCAGTCTGGAAGAGAAGCTAAGGAAGGAACGGGATTAGGTTTAGCTATTAGCCGTAAATTTGTTCAGCTTTTAGGAGGAGAGATTCAGGTTCGCTCAATAGAAAATGTATGCAGCGTCTTTAAATTTGAGGTGTTAGTGCAGATAAGCACCTCAGAACAAATACCCGCCAAACAGCCTCAAAGAAAAGTTATTGGTTTAGAGGCAAATCAACCTCAATACCGCATCTTAGTAGTGGATGATAAATCTGATAATCGTGAGTTGCTAGTAGAGTTAATTAAGCCTTTGGGTTTTGCTGTCAAAAAAGCAGCGGACGGAGAACAAGCGATCGCTTGGGCGCAAGAATGGCAGCCAGACTTAATCTTTATGGATATTAGGATGCCTAACATGAATGGTTATGAAGCTGTACGCAGGATCAAGACAGACAAGTTGTCTAAAACCAAAATTATTGCCCTTACTGCTAGTGCAATGCAGTCAGAAAAAGCAGTGATTATGGATACGGGCTGTGATGACTTTATGCGCAAGCCATTTCAAGCCGAGGAACTTTTGGCAATGATGACGAAGCATTTAGGTGTGTGTTATACCTATGCGGAGACAGATAGTATGACAACAAAAGAATTGCATAGCGAAGCAATGCCGCTAGGCTTATCGCAACTTAATTCAGATTCTTTTGATACTTTATCGGCTGAATTGATTTTAGAGCTTCAGCAATCAATCATGGCAATAGATTTAGAAAAAATCAATCAAACTATTGAGAAAATTGCTTATGAAAATCAGTTGCTAGCACAGACAATAAATCAACATATTGACAATTTTGAATACGAACATATTTTAAATTTATTACTCCAAAACTAGTTTTATAAAAGGGAAGAAAGTAATGAGAAGTTTAATGGTGGCACAGGAATTAAATAATATTTTGGTGGTGGATGATACTCCCCAAAATCTGCATTTGTTAGTAGATATTTTAACTAAATATGAATATAAGGTTAGACCTGTTCCTAATGGCAAACTTGCACTTTCAGCAGCAGAAATAAATCCTCCAGACTTAATATTATTAGATATTATGATGCCAGATTTAGATGGTTATCAGGTATGTAAACAGTTAAAAAGTAATCCTAGAACTAAACATATTCCCGTAATCTTTATCAGTGCTATTAATGAATCGGTAGATAAAGTCAAAGCTTTTGCCATCGGTGGTGCTGACTATATTCAAAAACCATTCCAGATGCACGAGGTTTTAATTAGAGTCAAAAATCAGCTTTCTTTAGTCAATCTAAAACATCAGTTACAAGCTAGAAATGAGCAGCTAAGTAGAGCAGTAAATCAGCTTAAAAAAAACCAAAAGCAAATAATTAAATCAAATAAATATTTGACCTTAGAAAAAATAACTGCGGGTATTAGCCAACAGGTTAATAATCCTCTGTCAGAAATTAAAAGCTCTTTAGCAGAGTTAAATCAATTTAAAGAATCTAGCCTAAAAGATTTGCCTATTTTCTTGCAGCAGCTCTCACCTGAGCAACAAAAATATTTCATAGCATTATTAAAACAAGCTAGAAGTAGAAACGTTAACTTGTTGTTGTCAACGGCAGAAAAACAAGAGCTAAAAGCTAAAATTATTGCCAAACTGGAAAAATTTAAAATCGCAGCAGCCGAAAAAACTGCCAATATTCTCTTTAACTTGGGTTCTGATGAAGAAATAGAAGAGTTTTTACCCCTATTAACAGGCAAAGACTATTTAGCAATTTTAGAAAATGCTTACCTAATTAATAATTTGCATGAAAGTGTAGAACACATTGCTGATTCAACTGATAAATTCACCAAGATTATCGAAGCTCTTGATAACTATGCCAATAGTCAAAAAAACAATATTCAAAAACGCCAGGCTCATCTTAAAAACACGATCGAAATTGCTTTAAGCTTGCTTGCAAAACAGATGCCTAAAGGTATTCAAATCATGAGGAATTACGGCAATGTTCCTGCTGTCTATTGCTACCCAGAAGAATTACAAAAGCTTTGGTTTCATCTAATTCAAAATGCCCTGGACGCTATAGGTTCACAGGGGATATTAACTATTAATCTCTACCAGCAACAAGACAATCTTACGGTGGATATCATCGATACAGGAGAAGGCATAGAGCCAGAAGTAGTGCAAAAAATGTGCGATCCTTTTTTCACTACCAAATCTTCTGGTGACAACACCGGCTTAGGATTAACAATTGCCAAACAAATCATTGAACATCATGAAGGTAGTATCACAGTAAATGTTTTATCAGACAAAGCTACACTTCCTGGAAAAACCAAGTTCACCGTTTCTCTACCAATTGGGAATCAAGTTTAGGAGTCAAGAATAAAGTAACAAATCAGGGAGACTTAAATTTGACGAAATTTAATTAATACTTTAATACTTTGATGTGAACTACTGTGATTTCCTCTTTCCCATTGGCTGAAAAAAAGCTATGATGGTAAATCGTGAGTTTTTATAATAGCCATGAATGCTGAAGCCATAATACGTTCAATAGAAGCCGAACATCTTAAATCAGATTTGCCTAATATCTATGTTGGTGACACTGTAGAAGTAGGTGTCAGAATTACAGAAGGAAACAAAGAGCGGGTACAGCCTTATAAAGGCACCGTAATCGCCATGCAGAATGGCGGTATTAACGAAACTATTACCGTGCGTAAAGTGTTTCAAGGAGTAGGGGTAGAAAGAATATTTCTCTTACACTCGCCTATGATCTCTAAGATAAAAGTAGAGCGTCGCGGTAAGGTTCGTCGCGCTAAGCTATATTATTTGCGCGATCGCGTCGGTAAAGCTACTAGAATCAAACAGCGTTTTGATCGCCCTATCTGAAGTTTTCTCGCAAATATTTAAGACCTACTTTTTTAATTGAAAAATGCACCAATGGGATATAATTGGAAACGATTGACCGTTGGTCAAAGTCAGTTAAATAGATGCGTCTTTAGTTCAGTTGGTAGAACGTCGGTCTCCAAAACCGGATGTCGGGGGTTCAAGTCCTCCAAGGCGCGTATTTCCCAAGTTGGTTGCTAAGAAGAAGCTTAAAAACAAGCGTCAGAAAGGTTCAAAAACTTATTAATCCCCACAAGCTATTTACTCAATAATTGATTAAGCTTAATAATATAATAGCTATCGGCAAATTTCTGGTGAGTAAAAAATGAAGTTATCAAGCAGTGATTGGATAGTCAGCAGTACTATTTTACTTTGAAGCTAATATTTTAAAGATAGTAGCATATAAATTATTTTCAGCGAATACCCTCGCGAGGTAACAGTTTTGACCAAAAAAGATATAGTAAAAAAAGAAACGCCAGCAGCTAAAGAAGCAGCAAGTGGCGGTGGTGTTGCCGAATTTGCCATTCAAACCAAAGAAGAATTGGGAAAAGTTGTTTGGCCTTCTCGTCAACAGTTAATCAGTGAGTCAGCAGCCGTAATTCTGATGGTTATTTTAGTGTCCACAATAATTTATCTAATTGATAAATTTTTTACTTGGGGAGCAGGAAAAGTATTTTAATTATGACTAATGCCGCAGACATACCAGAAGATGATAATCAGCAGACAGAGGAGGTGCAGGTTAATCTAAAAGCCAAAGGTAGTCCTCGCTGGTACGCTATACAGGTAGCTTCAGGATGTGAAAAGCGTGTTAAAACTGATATGGAAATGCGGATTCAAACCCTAGACATAGGCGATCGCGTTATGCAGGTGCAGATTCCCCAAACCCCCAGCGTCAAAATCCGTAAAGACGGTTCACGCTATACCAGCGACGAAAAAGTTTTCCCTGGATATGTTCTGGTGAAAATGCTGATGGATGATGATGCCTGGCAGATAGTCAAAAACACCCCGAATGTGATTAACTTTGTAGGTGCAGAACAAAAGCGTCGTTATGGTAGAGGTAGGGGTCATGTTAAGCCACTTCCTTTATCCCGCGCTGAAGTAGAGCGCATCTTTAAGCAAGCTGAAGAACAAGAGCCTGTCATGAAAATTGACATGGAAATTGGCGATAAGATTGCCGTCCTTTCTGGTCCATTTAAAGAGTTTGAAGGGGAGGTAATTGAAGTTAGCCCAGAAAGAAGTAAGCTAAAAGCCTTACTATCTATTTTTGGGCGAGATACTCCAGTAGAATTGGAGTTTAATCAAGTCGAGAAACAAAACTAAAAAATGCCTAGAAAAGTTGTAGCGTTAATTAAATTAGCTTTGCCTGCGGGTAAAGCTAACCCTGCACCTCCAGTTGGTCCTGCTTTGGGTCAACACGGTGTCAATATCATGGCATTCTGTAAAGAATACAATGCCAAAACAGCAGAGAAAGTAGGACTAGTAATTCCTGTAGAAATCTCTGTATTTGAAGATCGAAGCTTTACTTTTATCCTCAAAACTCCTCCTGCATCTGTTCTAATTAAAAAGGCAGCAGGCATAGAAAAAGGAGCAAACGAGCCAAATAAGCAAAAAGTGGCAACGATCAGCAAAGATCAGCTTAAAGAAATTGCTCAAACCAAAATGCCCGATCTCAATGCCAATGATATCGAAGCAGCAATGAAAATTGTGGCGGGAACAGCAAAAAATATGGGTGTGGCGATTAGCGAAGCTTAGCCGTAGGCATCGCTGATTAAGCATATTTTCCACAGTCAAAAACTTATTACTTACAAATTTTACGGGGAGAAGCAAACCACTTCGCTAATTACCCAAGGAGAGATTCAACCATGACCAAGAAAATGTCTCGCCGAATGCGAGAGCTAATTAAAAAAGTTGACGAAGATAAAGCATACGAGCCTCTAGAAGCCTTAAACTTGCTTAAAGAGACTGCTACAGCTAAATTTGATGAGACAGCAGAAGCTCACCTGAAGCTGGGTATCGATCCCAAGTACACTGACCAACAGCTTAGAACCACCGTCAGTTTACCTAAAGGTACAGGACAAACCGTTAGAGTTGCAGTAATTGCTCGCGGCGAAAAGGTCAAAGAAGCCCAAGATGCTGGAGCGGAAATCTATGGTTCAGAAGAGCTAATCGAAGACATCTCCAAAGGCATGATGGATTTTGATATTCTAATTGCGACTCCTGATATGATGCCCAAGGTAGCTAAATTAGGTCGTGTTTTAGGGCCAAAAGGTCTAATGCCATCTCCTAAAGGAGGAACTGTTACCGCCGATTTAGAACCAGCCGTTCAGGCATTCAAAGCTGGTAAATTAGAGTTTCGGGCTGACAAAAGTGGTATCGTTCATGTTATGTTTGGTAAGGCATCTTTTTCGGCGGAAGATTTGCTAGCTAATTTAAAAGCTCTACAGGAAACCGTTGACCGCAATCGCCCTTCGGGAGCAAAGGGTCGTTACTGGCGTACTGTCTATATTTCCGCTTCCATGGGTCCATCAATTCAGGTTGATGCGAGTGCTTTACGAGATTTAAGTTTGACTGAGGCAGCCTAAACGAAATTTTTGACAAACACCACAAATAAACATCCAAGATTAGACGACTAACACCAAAGACAGCAGGCGCGTCTGCTTAATTTCCTGCCGAGGTCAATGTCCATCAGTCTTATCGAGCAATTTCTCTGATTAGAAATTGAGATAAATGACTGGGCAACCTCTGGCAAGAAGCTGGAGGTTTTTTCGTTTTATGACGGTGTAACTTTGACCCAAAAGATAACAATCAAAAAGGAGGTGATAGAAGATGGGGAGAACCCTCGCCAACAAAAAAGAAATAGTAGCCGATCTTAAAGAAGCCTTGAGTGAGGCACAGCTAGGATTTGTAATTAACTATGAAGGATTATCGGTAGCAGAAATTACCGATCTGCGTAATCGTCTACGCCCTAGCGGTGCTAGCTGTAAGATTACCAAAAACACCCTAATGAACATCGCCATTGATGGTGATGAAAACTGGCAGCCAATGGCTGAATTGCTTAACGATGCCACGGCATTTCTTTTTACTGGAGAAGAGATAGGCGCAGCCGTTAAAGCTTATAAGGGATTCCAGAAGGATACCAAGAAGACTGAATTGCGCGGTGGCGTAATGGAAGGTCAGGCTTTAAGTAAAGAGCAGGTTGAAGCATTAGGTGACTTGCCTACCAAAGATGAGCTATATGCTCAAATTGCTGGCTCAATTAACGCTTTGGCAACCAAACTTGCTGTAGGTGTTAAAGAAGTTCCCAGTGGACTGGCAAGAGCTATCAAGGCTGTTTCCGAGAAAGAAGAATAAACGTTTTTCGCCAATTATTTACGTAATTAATCACTATCTAAAATACGGAGTAAATTTATGTCTACTGCAACTGATGAAATTCTCGAAAAGTTGAAAACTCTAAGTCTTTTAGAGGCTTCTGAACTGGTTTCCCAAATTGAAGAAACTTTCGGCGTAAGTGCTGCTGCTTCTGCTGGTGTAGCTATGGCTGCTCCTGCTGCTGCTGCTGAGGCTGAAGAAGAGAAAACTGAATTTGACGTAATCTTAGAAGATGTACCCAAAGACAAGAAAATTGCCATTCTCAAAGTGGTTCGTACCATCACTGGCTTGGGTCTAAAAGAAGCCAAAGAAATGGTAGAATCTACACCCAAAGCCTTAAAAGAAGGTGTTCCTAAAGAGGATGCAGAAGAAACCAAGAAGAAATTGGAAGAAGCTGGCGCAAAAGTTACTGTTAAGTAATCAGCTAATTGAAATTTAATTACTAGAAGGATGTTTACTAAAACATCCTTTTTTTGTATTTGTCTAACAGCTAGCATTTTTAATCAATTAGACTTCCGAATCAGCAACAGCGATAGCGATCGCCATTTTCTATGGGAATTAAATCCTTATTTCATAGTGGTTTGTTGGATATTTGGGTTGCTAAAATTGTGCCTAAATTTGCTATATCTAAATAGCTAGCTTGAAAATCACCTTGAATAACTTGACATGGTAAATTTGGTTCGCCCAAATCACTGACTACCAAAGCTGCTTGGCTAAAATCTTGTTGTTTTGTGTAATTGTTAACAGTCACTACGGTTTTTAATCTTGCTTTAGTTGCTGCTTCTAAACCGTTATTAGAATCTTCAAAAACCAGCAGGTTTTGAGCCGGAAGGGAAATTTTATCGATAACGTAATTATAAATATCGGGAGCAGGTTTTTTGGCAGCGACAATATCTCCTGCGGCAATAGTTTCAAACCAATCTAAGTCTAAATATTTCTCCAATAAAGCAATTACGTTAGGTAAAGAAGATGTAGTTGCGATCGCCAGACTAACATCATTTTGTCTAGCTGATTCAATGATTCTCTTTGTTCCTGGTCGAAGTTTGATTGCTCCTCGGCGAAGTAATGCTAAATAGTATTTGGTCTTAAGCTGATGGAGATGAGTAACAAAATCAGTAATGTCCTGACTAGGTTTGAAGTCTGGTAAACACTGACTTAGATAAAACTTAATTCTTTCTTTTCCCCCTGCAACTGCTAGTAGCTGACCATACAATTCTACTGACCAATGCCAATCCAAACCAGCCTCTGCAAACGCCTGATTAAAAGCCACTCGATGTCCGTCTCTTTCTGTGTTAGCCAAAGTACCGTCTACATCAAAGATTAAACCCCGTAATTGATTTGTCATCTTTATTTTAGATTTTTAAGAGCTTTTCTTGTAGACATTGAGCAATTCTTTTAGCGGCACCTGCTTTTCCCATCCGTCGTTTACCATTGAGAGCAATATTAATTAGCTGTTGCGGATCATTGATTGCTTGAGCGATCGCTTTACCCACCTGCTGAGGATTGTCTACCATAATGATTGAGCAACCAAGTAAACGCGATTGAGCTTCAGCAAAAGCAGAGGTAAATTGAGGTCCAGATCCTGGCATGATAACCGCAGGTTTGCCTAAGCCGACAAATTGTTCGGTTGCTGTACCTGCCATGGCGATCGCAATATTTGACTGTTGTAGAAACTGTTGATAATTTTCTTGGCTCAAAATTAGGTCACAGTTGGTTTTAGTCAAGGTTATAGTTTGAGCTTTCTCTTCGGCTATTTCCCAGCCGTAGGTGACTGCATCTTCAACAAATACTCTAAGATTCAATATTGGTGCGATCGCGCCTAAAAACTCTAATTTTTCGGCTGGAAACTCATTAATTATCCACAGCAAGGCGGTCAAAATCTGTTGCCAATTATTTAATGCCTCTGGCATTCTCGAACCCGCTAATAATAATACTCTGAGTTTTTTTAATTCTAGGGATTTTATTTCTGAGGTAATTCCATCCATCATCGGATTTCCCAGATCGTAAGCAGGAATTGACCACTTTTGTAAAATCTCTGTAGTCAAACTATCCCTAGGAAATACTGCTTTACAGGTATTACGACTCATCAACCAACGCTCCCAAGGTAAATAAACCGAACCAAGTTTTTTCTCTAAGCTGGAAGTTTTAGCCAGCCAATCGGTTTCGCTACGCAGATAATATTCGGATTTAGCCGTACCTACAAAAGCAAAATTAGCTTTGCTCAACCAGGCGTATAGCAAGGGAACAATATCTCCTACTGCTAATATTGCCGCATTCTCTCTACCCCATTGACGCACTAGCTTGAGCTGTTCAGTTGTTAACTTAATTAACCCACTCCGCACATCTTGCCAAAGCGGATCGCCTCCCATATATATAAATCCCCCAGAAGGCATTTGCTGCACTCTTCCAGCAATGGGAATATTTAATTTGTTGTAAGCGTAACCTTGTCCGACAATCGGTAAAGCCGCTATTTCTAAATTATTGGTAACAATTTGTAATTGTTCTATAATGCGAACAGCTATTACATCTTCTCCATGACCATTACTCAGAACCAGCAGTTTCATTCGGGTTTAACTGATTAAATTAATCTGGCTCTATTTTAAGCATTAATGATATTTCTAATTGTTGCGGTTAATTTCTCAATTACACTGCTTAATATTTATATAGCCATTAAAATCTGGCAATTAAGGCTGCTTTTAGCTAGAATCACTGCCATTTTGATAAATTATGAGATTTATTTTCGTGTTGTGCTTAAATTTACTCCCAAGGTAATTTATCAAGGACAACAAAACATATACTTAGCCCGCAAACGCTATCAACTCATACAGTTACAATTAGCAAAAGTTAGGCAGCTTATTTGGCTACTGAATTGGAGTTACCGAGTTTGGCTTAGAACTTGAAGGCATTCGTCAATTATTATTTAGACAGACACCAAGCGAGACTCGGCAGTATCCTTGATCAAGCCAACTTTGGAGTGAAGGTATTCAACCAAGGTAATACGTTCTTGATCGGCTAAAGGTTTTTGAGCATCAAGACGGCTTAATAATTTTTGTACCAATTCTGTTTCGCCTATTTCTAAAATTTCTGAAGCATTAGTCGTTTCAATTAAATTCCAGGTTTGGCGCAATAGTGTAATATTCAATTCAAATTCACCCAATAGCTCGTTATATTGTCGTAAGTCAGTAGTTACTTCTGACCACAATATAAATTCTAGTTCACTTCCAAGAAATATAAAGAAAATATTTAGATTTAAATACTATATTTATACAAAGCTTAATAATATGTTTTTATTATTTACTTTATGTTTAAGAAACATAACTGCTTTATTTGAGTTCTGGATGTTCCGTGGCATCACAAACCATGTCAAACTGATTAATTTTAGCGATTAGCTGATGTAAACGACCTAGGCTTTTTTGATTAAAGTAAAAACACAAGCGCGGTAAATTAATTGTCTGTTGGTCTTTTTGCTCTTCTGGGAGGGCAGCAGTCTTAGTAATTTTTCCTTGACTAAGTATATCGGCAAAATCTTGATTTAGCTCCTCAACTTTTTCATCGGCTAATTCCAGCTTAAGACGCATTACAAATAGGCTACCTACGTAACGACTAGAGTGATATACGCGGTAAAAGTCTTTAATAGTTTGACAAGCTACGTCTAATTCATCGGTAATCGTATACAGACTAGTATCTTCTGGACTAATTAACCCTTTAGCTTTTAGCTGTTTACAAATATAATTATTCCAAGAATGCCAGTAATCCCCTCCTGGTTTATCGACCAAAACTAAAGGTACAGGGCCATATTTACCAGTTTGACAAAGGGTTAGAGTTTCAAAAGCTTCATCTTGAGTACCAAAACCGCCAGGAAAAAGAGCGATCGCATCACTTTCTCTTAAGAAAAATAATTTGCGAGTAAAAAAGTATTTAAAGTCGATTAACTTATCATCCCCTTTAATAGCAGAGTTGGCACCCTGTTCAAAAGGCAATCTAATATTAAGCCCAAAAGAATTATCTTTGCCAGCCCCCTCGTTTCCTGCCTGCATAATTCCGCCCCCAGCCCCAGTTATCACCATAAATCCAGACTGGATCATACAGCGAGCAAACTCCATTGCCATTTTGTATTCTGCCTGCTCTTTTAAAGTTCGAGCTGAACCAAAAATAGCAATTTTTCTGGTGTGTCTATAGGGGTAAAACTTTTTAAATCCCTGTTCTAAATCTTCAATAGAAGCAGTTAAAATCTTCCAGTTGGGTCGTTCTGTGTCCTCCTTAGCAATTCTGGTTAGCACACCCAAAGCTCGCTGGATTAATTGACGATGAGGATGATTAGAGAGAATTGCCAGCAAATCCTTTAGCTGCTGATTTAATAATTCTGAGTCGTTAGGTGAAGATAAAGTCATAAATTTATTCTAATAGACTTTTTTCCTCAGTTATTGTAGCGATAAAAATGGCTCTACAGTTACAGATTACTCTGCTGCGTCCGATATAAACGCGGACGCGAGGGGTCTGTCCGCTGCTGTAAAAATATGAGCAAACATAAAATTAGCCCCAGCTTAATCTTTGAATAAGATCTGCTGAAGCTACATACATAATGTTTAATAGAAAAATTATAGATATTTTTCTAGTGTGTTTGCCAAAGTAGTTTTAGGGACTGCTCCAACTACCATATCTACTCTTTGACCATCCTTGAAGATCATCAAGGTGGGAATACTGCGAATACCATATTGACTAGCAACTTGAGGGTTTTCGTCTGTATTTAATTTAACTACTTTAATTTGATCGTCATATTGCTCGGCAATTTCGTCTACTACTGGCGCAACCATACGGCAAGGACCACACCAAGGAGCCCAAAAATCTACTAGTACGGGAACGGAACTTTCTAAAACTTCTTCTGCAAAACTTGCATCTGTTACTGGCGCAGCTGATGATGACATTATTTAAGTCCTGATTTACCACAAAAATCCTTTTCAATAATACAAAATTCTACCATAGCCAACGGTTAATAGATTCTAAAACAACAAGACTTTATATCGAAAGTAGTAGAAGTAACAGTTAGGGCAGTGGGGACAGTTGGGGCAGTTAGGGCAGTTAGGGCAGTAAAATATTTAACTTATACGTTGAAAATAGAAAACCGCCCGATAATTATCGAGCGGATTGTGGTGTGAGGAGTGAACGGAAACTTTTGTCTCCGCCCTCTCTATTCTAAAATAGAACTTTAAAAATGCCAGAATTTTATAGATTAAGTAGATCAAAAGTTAAGATTGTTTTGATTTATGGGGAAGATTTGCTACAAATTCAATCAGCGATCGCTAATCAGTAAACAATAAGACAGTAAACAATGACATCTAAATTGAGTACCGATTCTGATAAAAAAGCTGTTACTTACTGGGCGATGCCTACGGTTAGCTTCGCGATCGCTTTTTTTCTAATTACCCTGACTTTAACTCTACATCGTCATTTCTCATTTTATTCTTCTTACGATCAGGGAATTTTTAATCAGGTTTTTTGGAACGGTACTCACGGCAACTTTTTTCAAAGCACCCTTTCTTCTCAACTCTCTACTAACGTGATTCATAGTGGAGAAGTTCCCTATGTGGGCTATCACCGCTTAGGACAGCATTTTACCCCCGCTTTATTGCTCTGGTTGCCAATTTACTATTTGTTTCCTTATCCAGCTACCCTGACGATTTTACAGGTAATTTTTGTCACCGCAGCAGGATTGGTTTTATATCCTCTGGCAAGAATATACTTAAAACCTGCGATCGCAACTCTGATTACCGCTAGTTTTTATGGTGCTAATGCCGTAGTCGGTCCAACTATGGGAAATTTTCACGATCTTTCCCAAATTCCTCTGTTTATGTTTAGTTTACTCTTGGCGATGGAGAAACGCTGCTGGTGGCTGGTTACGATTTTTGCCATCTGTACTTTGGCAGTGCGAGAAGATAGCGGGATTACCTTATTTGGTGTTGGAGTTTATTTAATTCTTAGTCGGCGATATCCGCGAATTGGCTTGGCGGTGTGTCTGGGTAGTTTTTTGTATGTGCTGGGTGTAACTAATTTGGTCATGCCTTTGTTTAGTAGCGATATTTCCCAAAGATTTATGCTTGAAAACTTTGGACAGTACGCCCAAGGAAATCAGGCTTCAACCCTAGAGATTATTCTCAATATGGTTACTCATCCTGGAAAGTTGCTGGTGGAGTTGTTTACACCTTTTTTTAGCACCCTAAAATATTTGCTGGGGCAATGGTTGCCCTTAGCTTTTATACCCGTTGTTGCTCCTGCTGCTTGGGCGATCGCCATTTTTCCTCTTTTACAATTGTTTCTCAGTCAGGGAGATTTAGTTTTAAGCATTTCCATTCGCTACGCCATCAGCGTTACTCCTGGTTTATTTTATGGTTCAATTTTGTGGTGGGCTGGACAGGGTTTTGGTAATGTTAACAGAGCAATTACTCAATGCAAACCGCGCCAGCTTCGTCCTCAGTTTCGTCGTTTCTGGATCTTTTGTATTTGTCTATCTTTATTTTTTACAGTCACTTCCAACCCCAGTCAGACTTTTTATTTTTTAATACCCGATTCAATTAAACCCTTAGTTTATATTTCTGCACCCGAACAATGGCAGCGCAGCCAGAATATCTACCATCTTTTAGCCAAAATTCCTGCCAGTGCTAGTGTTTCAGCAACCAGTTTTATCATTCCCCATGTTTCAAGTAGAAGGGAAGTCATCCGCTTACCTGGATTAGAAATTAGAGGAGATAACCAAAAAATTCATCAGGTAGACTATCTTATTGCCGATCTGGGAATAATGGAACGCTATCAGGTAGTTTTCAGTAACTATGGCACTGACCTAAAAGTTATCACTCAGGTAATCAAACAGGTTCTCCAAAACCAAGAATATGGTGTCATTGGCTTTAATCAAGGAGTAGTTTTATTACAGAAGGGCGTAAACTCTAACCCTGAAGCCATGAATGCTTGGCAAGCTTATCTAACCAAAATTAAGCCTATTATCGATTCTTAAAATATCTAAAAACGTAATGCTATAAAATCGAATACTTCTTGCTTCCTAAGACGCGATCGCCACTGGTTTGCCGAGATAATAACCTTGAGCGTAGTCAATACTAATTTTTGCCAAACGTTCTAATATCTGGTCGTTGTCTACAAACTCAGCAATGGTTTTAATGCCCATTAGATGAGCAACTTCATTGATTGAATTGACAATAGCGAGATTGTACTCTTCCTTGAGAATATTTTTGACTAAACTGCCATCAATTTTTAAATAGTCTACGGGTAAATTTTTGAGATAAGAAAAGGAAGAAACACCACTGCCAAAATCATCCAAAGCAAATTTGACTCCCAAATCTTTCATCGAAGACATAAATTTTTGAGCATGGATAATTTGTTCAATAGCTGCGGTTTCAGTGATTTCAAAACAAAGACAATCCCCAGGCACTTTAGATTGCTTGATTAGATCGATCGCATAATTAGTAAATCTTTCGTCATTGATGCTAGCACCAGATAAATTGATCGAAACTAAGGTTTGTGTGTCGCCAAAGCATTCTGCATAGGAGTTTAAAGTTGCTTCTAAAACCCAGCGATCGACAATGGTAATTACCCCATAGCGTTCGGCTACAGGAATAAACTGATCTGGGCGAATAGACTTGCCAGAAGGGTCTTTAAGCCTTAGCAAAATTTCATAATGTTGACGTTGCTGACCATCATCGACTAAAGGTTTGATTAATTGTTTAACTAAATAAAAACGATTTTCTTTAATTGCCTGAGAAACATTAGCAATGTGTCCCATTTGAGTTTGCTCTAGATTAACTTTTTGATGGTTATTCTCGAAAATGTAAACTCGACCTCGACCTGAATTTTTTGCCTGATAGCAAGCCACATCTGCCCGACTCAAAACTTCGGCTGCATCAGTAGAAGCATAGGAAATACCAACAATGCCAATGCTGACTCCCACATCAAATTCAACATTGTTCCACTTGAGACGATAGTTATTAATCGAACTGATTAAGTGTTCACAAATTTGCTCTGCTTCAGCGATAGAGCATCCTTCTAGCAATAATCCAAATTCATCTCCCCCTAATCTACCCAGGGTGTCTCCCTTGCGGATCATTTTTTGTAGTAGCTGTGCCAATTCTGACAACAGGCGATCGCCAACTAAATGTCCAGCGGTATCGTTGACAATTTTGAAGCGATCTAAATCTAGATAGCACAAAACTGATTCAGTATGGTATTTATGCGCTTTTTGCACAGAATATTTCAGTTTTTCATTAAATTCACGGCGATTTAATAGACCCGTCAAATCGTCATAGGTTGCTTGATAAGCAATTTTTTGAGATAGATTTCTTTCGGCGGTGATTTCTTGCTTTACACCGCGATATCCCAAGAAGCGATAATCGCGATCAAATAAAGGATTACCGTTGATTTTAAAGATCCTTACCTTATTCTCTTCATCTTTTAGACTAAAAGTAAAGTTTTTGATTGGCTCTCGCAGTTGAGTAAGTTGTCGCAAAAGTTCCCAATCTACATCCAATTTAGAATTGCGACGATGTAAATCTTGAGGAGAATGACCCAATAGATCTGAAGGCTTTAAGCCACAAAGATCTTGAATATCCCCAGATATATAACAATATTTTAGTTGGTCATCTAGTTCCCAAAAAACATTTGCTCCTGCCTCAGCCAAATCTTTGTACCTTTGTTTATGTTCCTGAAGAATTTTGTTAGCAATATCGCGCTTTCTCATTTTTTCGCTTAACAAAATAATTGTGAGTACACTCGAAAGAAAGCCAAGAGCAATAATGGCAACTATGGTTCTATACTTGACATAAAATGGTGGTTCAACATACAGCAACTCACTGTCGTCTGGTAATGAATCAAGCTTGATATCATAATTCTGCAACTGTCGATAATCAAAAATCCAGCGGTTTTTCCCTGTAAAAATGGGACCTACCTCATTAGGCTTTACTCCCTGCAAAATTTGTTCAGCAAGTTCCACAGCTTGTCGGGCATGATAGTCCGTATCAAAAACTTTTCCTCCTACCACTCCTTTTCCCAAACGAACTGCATTGTCAGTGTAAATAGGATTAGGAATTTTTGACTTGATAATTTGAGTATCTTCTTCAGGGTCGATCAAATCACCACCAGAATTATTTCGGCGTAGCTGTCCTAGTAATATAATCGGCAAATTATCAGGATATTTTCCTAAGCGATTTTTAATGTCCCGAACACTTAGATCGTTAATCATCTCAACCCGAAGATGTTTATTAGAAATCTCTTTTAGTTGATTGATTTGCTCTAGATTTACTTCTCCCGCTTCAGTAGTGTCGTTAACAACAACTACAGTATTTGTCCAGGTTTGTCGTGCAGCTTCTAAAATAGTATCGATTGTGGCGTAGTTCTCAAATACTCCTGTAAGCCAGGGAGTGTCTAGTAACTCCTGTCGCAAATGATCTATACCTAAAAATACGACTGGAAGATTGGCAAAAAGGCGGTCATGTTGCTCTAACATTAGTTGCAAGCTAGGCTCATCTACCACCATTAATAAATTAAGGGAAGCCGTAGCGTATTTTTTATCTATGTAATTGATAAATTCCTGTTTTTGTTTTGGATTTGAATAACGTTTCCCGTCTAAATACTCGTGAAAAACGTTGATTTTATCGTTTGTTTCCGCAAACCCCTGGGCGATAGCTTCTTGCTGCTGCTTTGTTTGAGATAATTCGGGATTATAAGAATGAATTACCAAAATATTATCTTTGGCATGAGCTTTTATAATGCCAAAATTAAACCAAAGTAAGCTACATACAACTATATTGCCAGACTTTTTAGACCAATAGCTAAATATGGTTACTGCATTTGTTAGCAATGGAAAACTATATGACATCGATATTGTATATATAAATTAAGTAGGAAAAATAGAGATACTTTTAGTCAGAAGTCAGAATTTGCCAAGGCGCACTTTCCCATGCAGTCAGAAAGCTTTTAGTGATTTATTATATTTTTATATGATCTAGCTTAATTCAGTCTGTCTGCTAATGTACATCTACTAAACTACTAAACAACTCAATATAAGCTTTTGGTAAAATAGATTACTTTACTTTACAAATATTTGAAAGTAGTAGATTTAAGTTTTTCCCTTAATTAAACATCAATATTTCGCGCCTGCTAAAAGTTAGTGTGTTCGGAAATTGCCTGAGTCAGTTTCTTAATAACTTCGACAAGAGCGATCGCGCCTAATTCTCCCGAAGCACGAGTACGAATGCTCAAGGTATTATCTTCTACTTCTTTGTCACCAACCACTGACATGACAGGGATCTTTTGCTTCTCGGCATTACGAATCATTTTACCCAGACGTTCGCCGCTAGTATCAGCTTCGGCGCGAATTCCTGCCTCCCGCATTTTGGCAGCTACTGCTTTTACATAGTCGAAATGAGCATCTCGCACGGGTAACAAGCGCACCTGTACAGGGGCAAGCCACAGAGGAAAGTCGCCTGCATATTCTTCAATCAAGATGCCAATTAGCCTTTCTAATGAACCAAAAGGCGCGCGGTGGATCATAATTGGACGCTGGCGGGAGCCATCCTCGGCAACATACTCTAGTCCAAAGCGATCGGGCAAATTATAGTCTACCTGCACTGTACCTAGCTGCCATTCTCTACCCAAGGCATCTTCAAAGATAAAGTCTAGCTTTGGTCCATAAAAAGCAGCTTCGCCAATTCCTTCAAAATGTTCCATGCCCATTTTTTCTACAGCACGACGAATTGCATTTTGAGCCTTTGACCATGCTTCATCTGAACCGATATATTTATCCGATTCTGGATCGCGGAAACTCAAACGGGCTTTGAAGTTAGTTAACTGCAAATTTTTAAAGACAATTTGAATTAAATCAACTACTTTCAAGAATTCCTCATCTAATTGTTCTGGTGTAACGAACAAATGAGCATCGTCTTGAGTAAAACCTCTAACTCGTGTAAGTCCACCTAATTCACCTGACTGTTCATAACGATAGACTGTACCAAATTCCGCCAGTCTTATCGGCAACTCTTTATAAGAGCGCAATTCACTTTGATAAATCTGAATATGGAACGGACAGTTCATGGGCTTAAGCACAAAACCTTGTTCTGCTGCTGCTGCTGCTTCGTCTTCTGCCATCATCGGAAACGAATCTTCTTTGTAGTTTTGCCAGTGTCCTGAAATTTTAAATAAATCGACTTTACCCAGATGAGGCGTAACTACAGGCAGATAACCCCGCTTTATTTGTTCTTGCTTAAGATAATCTTCCAGTTGTGATCGCAAGATAGTTCCTTTAGGAGTCCACAAAGGTAAACCTGCCCCAACTAAATCAGAGAAGATAAATAAGCCTAGTTCTTTGCCCAGTTTACGATGATCGCGTTTTAAAGCTTCTTCTTTACGACGCTGATATTCTGCTAACTGTTCGGGTGTTTCCCAAGCAGTACCATAAATACGCTGTAGCTGTGCCTTAGTTTCATCTCCGCGCCAGTATGCCCCTGCCACGCTTTCGAGGGCGATCGCCTTAGGATCGATATCAGCAGTGTGGGCTACATGAGGACCTGCACAGAGATCCCACCACTGTTCGCCTAAGTGATAAATGGTAATCGGTTCGTGAATACTGTCTAAAATTTCTAGCTTGTAGGGTTCACCTTGAGCTTCAATGCGTTGTTTAGCTTCTTCTCGGCTAACTTCTTCTCGCTCTACAGGTAGGTTACGATTAATAATTTTGATCATTTCCTTACGGATTTTTTTCAAATCTTTTTCGGTAAAAGGATCGGGACTATCAAAATCGTAATAAAAGCCATTTTCTGTCCAGGGTCCTATGGTAACCTGGGCTTTAGGAAAAAGCTTTTGCACCGCCATTGCCATGATGTGAGATGCGGTGTGGCGAATTTTCTGTAAGGATTCGGATTCACTAGTACGGAGTAATTTTATTGGTTGTTGTGCTTGTTCTGCTTCAGGCATCGGCTGTTGTAAAGGACGCAAGTAATCTCGTTATATTTTAAGTCTAATCTGAATTTAACTGCTCTTACACTTTTCAACTGCTTCAACTTTTTAGATCAATATATGATAAAACAATGAAATTATATTAAATTTTATGAAAACCGCTAAGATAAATATTAAGATTACAAGCTAATTTAAATTTAATGTCTAGACAACAGCCTACTGAGAAAGAGTTACTCAAGACGGTTTTAGAGCCACTTCTGGAAGATTTTCAATATTGGTTTGGGCGATCGCGCTCTTTATTGGAATCAGAGCAAATGTCTTTTTTTTCTACTCAAGAGCAAGCTCAATTATTAGCAAGAATTGTTGAGAGTCAAAAAGAAGTTACAACGGCGCAAATGCTATTTCAGGCTACAGATGGTGCAGCAGGTATTGACTCAAGAATGCTGCTTCCCTGGCATCAGTTAGTGGCTGAGTGTTGGAATGTAGCCCAAAAAAGACGACAGTCTAAAAATTAAGCTTAAATATCTAAAATATCTGACAAATCTCAAACAACAGTAAAAAACTCATTGATATAACTTTATAGATCATCTTGAAGAGTTTATTAGGAACAAAAGACTTATGTTGCATTTAGTTTACATTCTGGTATTTACTGCCATTGCTCTTTTGGCAGTTAGTAACCTTATACGTAGCTTAATTACTTTGAGTGCCGATACTCAAAAGTTCTATCCACCCAACTACAATCGTTCAAATAACAATTATTTTCGCCAGCAAAAAGAAGTTCATCCAGAACTATTAGATGAGCAAGGTAAAGTGATTGAAGAACCATTGCTCGTAATGCGATCGGTATCTGTAGATGATGCTCGCTCAAAGCTAGATGCTTTATACGAAGCTTCACCTAGCAAAACCGTTGAGCCTGAAGATTAGTTTAGCAGTTAGGACAGTTAGACGAGCGACCCCCTAAAGGGTTCAGTAGTTTCTATAACGAGCGGCGTGGAATCTGGTCGAGTAAGGACTTGTCCGTAACTGACCCGATCGTCTCCGCCTTGGAAACCTCCGCACCCACGGCAATAGCTACAATGGGGGAAACCCCCACAACGCTTCGCCTCGCAACGGACTGCTTCACCGCGTCAGCTAAATTTTTAAGCAGATGGCGTTTAAATTAGGTTTTTTGGGAACTATAGATATTGCAGTTTTCAACTAGTTCCTATGCCAAGAAAGCCTGACGAATACGCAGTTAACCTATTAATTTCTGGTGGTCATAAAGAAGAAGTTCGCTTTACTTCTGTCCAAGATTTCCAAAAATGGTACAGCACGGAATTAATGTCAAAATCAGATTCCGAAGATTTTGTTAATGTACCAATTAAGAACGTTCAGGGAGAATATATGGTTATTCGACCAAAGAGCGTACTAGCTATTCGAGTTGAACCAGTCTTCCTTGGTAGTGTAGAGCGATTTTAAATTTTTCTAAGTAGGGGCAAATGGCTATTCGTCCTGTTTAAACTTCAGGACTTACGGAAGAACACCATAAGTAAGTAGCGTGGGCAATGCCCACCTTACGATATATGCAGAGTTTAAAAGTTTATTTTGCGCAAGTTCTAGGCTCAAATTATAGCTGATCTAAATAGCTAAGTAAATCTGCCATTTCTTGCCGACTAGGTTGAAATTTAGGCATGGGAGGAGTTTGCCCACTAGTGACTTGCCTGATTAAGTCTCGCTGAGATTTGTGTTTAGAAATATTTTCTAATCTTGGTCCTACATTTCTATCTGCCTGTAGACTATGACATCCTGCACAATTAATTTGAAACATTGCCAAGCCTTTAGAAGCATCACCTTCTAAAGACAACACCTCATGGGCATAGGGATCTGAAACATTTTGCCAATGGATTCCTAGAATGCTGATGCCGATCATCAGCATTACTGCCACTATGATTAAAAATAGGCGGTTTAGCCAAGCCTGAGATTGGACTAACTGATTATCCACTATGTATATTTATGTATATTAAAGAATTGATGAATGTTTACTTATATTAACTATGATTTAACAAATATTTTAAAATCTTATAGATAAGCTAAGCAAATTCATCATTTAATTTCTTAGGAGTTAAATATAATATAGATAGCAAACTAAAAACAAACATAAGTTGAAATTATATTTGCTACCTAGTCTCTGTGACAGCTATGGCTGAATTAGCGTAGGATATATTTTAGTTAGTTAAATAATTTACTTTTAAGGAGATACGCTCTTGATCGAACCTTTACTTTTGGGAATTGTCTTAGGTCTAGTTTTTATTACTTTGGCAGGATTGTTCTTTGCTGCCTATATGCAGTACAAGCGTGGTAATCAGTTGGGCATTGATTAAAAACTAAGTTTGTGGTTTGTAGTAGGTAGTTTGTAATTACAGAAATTTACTTACTACATAGACATACATAATTATTTTTGATTTCGCTTCCAGCTTCGGACTAGCTTTATTTCTTCATAACTATAGTCGTCTGTGAGGCTATCTTTGATAGTTTTAAGACTAGCATCTCCAACTTGCTCGATCGCCTTGATAATCGCTTGTTGCTTATCTGCTGTAACTAATTTATTGAGAGCTACTGGCTGATTCATTTCCAATAGCTCACTTAAATGATTGTAAATTGTTGAGACTGCAAAACCGCGTTTTTGGGCAATTTCGGCTACGCTCAAACCCTGCTGATGTAGCTCTAGGGTGGCCATTTGGCTTTTTGAAGGAATGCTGACGGGTAGTTTGTGCAACTCATTAAACTCTAAAATTGCCGAAATAAAACTATCGCCATACTGTTGGGCTTTATATTCGTTAACTCCCGATAAATTAGCAAAATCTACTAAAGTTTTGGGACGCACTTGCGCCATTAGCTTGAGACTAGAATCGGCAAAAATCATATAGGGTGCAAGAGAATTGCGATCGCCAATTTGCTTGCGTAGTTTTCTGAGTTTTTCAAACAGTAATTCTGCTTCTTCTTTGCGAGGATTGTAAGCAGTAGTAGTTTTAGTTTGATGTTTGTCAATGGCAATTTTTACCGCTAGTTGACTACGAAAAACTGACCAACTGCGTTTATTGAGTTTGAGTACGGAATAACCGTCAGTTGTTTGCCCTACCAAACCTTGATGCACTAGACTTCGCCCTAGCATTCGCCATTCATCGGCGGTTCTACCCTTGCCGATACCGTAGGTAGATAATAGATGATGTCCATACTGATAGATTTTCTGTTTGCGTGAGCCAATTAAGACATCAACAATGTGATTGACACCAAATTTTTCTTCACAGCGAGCAACACAAGAAAGAAACTTTTGCGCTTCTACAGTCCAGTCCTCGATGGGTTTAGGATTGAGACAGTTATCACATTTACCGCAATTTCCAGGATATCTTTCGCCAAAATAGCGCAGGATAATGGTACGACGACAATCATTACCCTCAGCGTAGTTAATTACCTGGCGTAACTGTTGTAGAGCAATCTTTTGTTCACCTTGATCGGCTTTTTGTTCGATCAAGAACTCAATCTTTTTGCGATCGCCCAAACTAAAAAATAAGATAGACTTTGATAGTTCGCCGTCTCTTCCCGCACGCCCCGACTCTTGATAAAAGCTTTCTAAACTGCGGGGTAAGTCGTAATGAAAAACAAAGCGCACATCAGGCTTATCAATACCCATACCAAAAGCAATAGTGGCAACAATTACCTGAATATCATCCCGCAAAAAACTAGTCTGATTACTACTTCTTTCTTTGTCTGATAATCCTGCATGATAGGGCAGGGCATTTATACCATCATGCTTGAGCTTAGTCGCTACTTCTTCGACGCGACGACGACTCAGACAATAAACTATCCCCGCACCCAATTCCGAGCGAATAGTCCGCAGCAGCCTATGATAGATATTGCGGTCTTTAGGCTGTACTTCATAATGAAGATTAGGGCGATCGAAGCTGGCGACATGAATATCAGGCGATCGCAAATTAAGCTGTTGAATTATATCCTGCTGAACTCTTTTGGTAGCGGTGGCGGTAAGTGCCTGAAGAGGAATCTGGGGATAGCGTTGGCGTAATATTTTTAGCTTGCTGTACTCAGGACGAAAATCGTGTCCCCACTCCGAGACGCAGTGAGCTTCATCAATAGCGATGGTGGATATGCCCACTTGAGTAGCTACTTGTTCGAGGAATACACTAAATCTTTCGTTTAGCAGTCGTTCTGGAGCAACATAAAGTAGCTTAACCTGATTTTTGAGAATAGCTATTTGGCGCGATCGCCTTTCTTCATACTCGATGGTACTATTGAGATAGGTAGCATTGATGCCGTTGTCCTGTAAAGAATCTACCTGATCCTGCATCAAGGCGATCAGAGGCGAAACCACAATAGTTATGCCATCTTTAAGCAAAGCTGGCAATTGAAAACAAAGAGATTTACCTCCTCCTGTAGGCATAATTGTTAGTAAATCTTGATTGCGCAAAGCTGCTTCAATAATTTTCTTTTGCCCAGGACGAAAGCTATCGTGACCAAAAAAATATTTCAAAGCTAACTCTAACGAGGCAAAAGTTGACATAACCAAAAAGCACGATATCTATCTCTAAAAGTTATTTTAAGAGCTAACGGTCATTTCATTACTCATCGAATCAATACCGATCGCAAAGGCATAAAAATCTTTATCAATACCCTTTAACTTAAGATTACACCCTTGCCCCCAGTCGATCTTAGTTCCCAAAGAATTGGCAACAGCTTGGGAAATGAGAATGGTATTGGGTTGGGCAACGCTTTGTAAACGAGAAGCAATATTGACCACTTTCCCGACTGCCGTATAGTCTTTTCTTTGTCCCCCGCCAAACATTCCCACTACTGCTGCACCCTGATGAATGCCACAGCGCATTGCCAGAGAAGGAATTTTGCTATTTGTTTTCCATACTTTAGCTTGCCATCGCTCATTTAATTTTTGTAAATAATAATACATGGTTTTGGCAGTTAAAATAGCTCTTTTGGCTTGTTCTGGACAGGATAAATCTTCTGGTGCGCCAAACATCGCCATAACTCCATCTCCCATAAACTTATCCACCGTACCGCCATGATCGAACACTGCTTTACTCATGGCTTCGAGATATTCATTCAGGATTTCTGCTAAAAGAAGTACTTCTAGCTGACTAGATAAATTAGTAAAACTTACTAAGTCGCAAAATAAAACCGTTACGCGACGAGGTTCGGGAGTTAGGTCGAGGGAAAGTTTGCCTGTAGCTGCTTTATTAACTATAGCTGCGGGTAAAAATCGTTTTAAAACTGATTCAGTCAGATAGAGATTTAAATCTCTGACTTTTTGCTCTTTAATTCGCAGCAATTCTGCTTGTTTTTTAGTAGTTTGGTATAGCTTTGCCTGTTGCACGGCGATCGCAGCAGGAGAAGCCACGGCTTCGGCTAGATCGATTTCTGCTTGACTCCACTGGCGGGATATATCTGATTGTCTGAGGGTAATACTGCCAATAATCTCTTCATCAACAATCAAAGGTACAATTAATAAAGCTCTGGCTTTGGCGTGCCAAGGAAGCTCATAACGGGCTAAATTCTTTTGTTTTTCTAGATCGGTTGAACTAACGGTTTTTTTGCTATATAAAAGTGCCTGGAGTATGGGATTTTGGGCAATCGGCACTAAGGAAGATACATCAGAATAATCCTGGATAATTTTTTGTGGTTCATGGGGGTTATACAAACCAACACATTTAACAAAGCGATCGCTTTTTGTCCATAGAGAAAGAGTACAGCCATCCACCTTTAAAGCTTCACCTAATTCTTTGGCAATAGTGGCAAACATGACTGGTGCTTCTAAGCTTGAGCGAATTGCTCTGGTAATACGGTTAATGGTAGTTTCTCTTTGAGCTAGTTCTTTTACCTGCTGGTGAATCAATACTTGAGAAATAGCGCTCGCTGCGGTTGACGCTACGGCTTCAGCTAATTCAATTTCGGCTTGCTTCCATTGCCGAGAAGCACCACTCTGTCTGAGGGTAATACTGCCAATAATCTCTTCCTCAACAATCAAAGGTACAATTAATAAAGCTCTGGCTTTGGCGTGCCAAGGAAGCTCATAGCGAGCTATGCTTTGTTGTTTTTCTAAATCGGCTGAACTTACGGTTTTTTTAGTATATAAAAGAGCCTGGAGTATGGGGTTTTGGGCAATTGGTACAGAAGAAGATACATCAGAATAATCTTGGATAATTTTTTGTGGTTCGTGAGGATTGTATAAACCAACACATTTAACAAAGCGATCGCTTTTTGTCCACAGAGAGAGAGTACAGCCATCCACCTTCAAAGCTTCACCTAATTCTTTGGCAATGGTGGCAAACATGACTGGTGGTTCTAAACTAGAGCGAATAGTAGCAGTAATACGGTTGATAGTGGTTTCTCTTTGTGCTAATTCCTGCAATTTTTCTCCGGCTAGCATCTGAGTAATAATCAAAGTCGCCTGTTGAGCCACTATTTCTACTGCTTTTATTTCTTCTTCGTGCCAATCGTCAAACTCTTGGCAACGATGAACCGTTAGAGAAGCGGTCAGATTTGGGTGAGAAAATATACGAATAAATATGCTGGAGCTTATTTTTGCTTTTAAACAAGCCTGGTAACTAACAGATTTGGAGGTGGATTCCTCCACTTTGTATTTTTGAATAATTAAATTATTGTTAATACATAGTTCTGAATCAGATGCTACTGTTAACTTGAGTAAGTCTTGACTAAGATTAAAATTACTTAAACTAAGGTGACGATGAAAGAAATGTTGTTCACTATCAGGCTGTAATTTCTTAAAATGTAAGATAATAATTCCCACATTGAGTAATTTACCAGCCGTATCAACAATATTTTGACCCGCTTTTTCCCAGGACAAATTGTTTAATAGTTGATTATATTCATACTGGCTCATGAATTAGACTATGGTAAGCGGTTAACTACAGTTGGCTTACAACACCAGCAATAAATGAACTCAAAAAAATAAAAATAATCTTTTTTAGCTATTTAATAAAGTTTGGTGTAATTATCTAACAGCCAAAAGCATAATAGTATTGTTCCCAAACAGGCTAAGAAAAATACATTAGTCTTGGTTTGCGGTTATGGCTATTGAAGAAACTTCAGCTTATTTGTAACTTAATGGTTTTAAAATCCCTTGATAATCATAGTGTTGATGACAATTTGCAGCTAACTATCAACTCCGCTGTCATAGAGGATACCAAGGAGGTTAGCCGAGTCTTAGCTAAAAGTTTTTATAGTTTACCTGAATTCGCTAGCTGGGTTTATCCATTTTTACAGTTTACTATTAGCGAAGATTTACGCTATCGTCTGCGTTCTCGTTCACCATACTACCGTTGCTTAGTTGCCAAAATAGCGACTCAAAACAATCTTTTTGGGCAAAACGACACAACTCAAGACGATTCAAGCTTGATAGTTGTAGGTACTATAGAAATAGCTTTACGTTCTCCTTCCCTGTGGTCAACTTGTCCGCAACATCCCTACATATCTAACCTAGCAGTTCACCAAAACTACCGTCGTCTAGGTATTGGTAGCCAGCTTTTAGCTGAATGTGAACAAGTGGCTCTTGAATGGGGCTATCATGAGACTCACCTTCATGTTTTAGACAGCAATGATTCAGCCAAGCAACTATATTGTCACAATGGCTATCAAATCTCGCAAATAGAAGCCAACTGGGGAAATTTATGGTTTGATTATTCACCACGCTTACTTTTAAAAAAGCAAATTTTAGTCAACAATTAGGGCAGTTCGTGTTAATTTTAAAATATATGATGATAAGTTTATAATTATCTCCTGAAGTCTTCCATTTGGGCAATAATACTCAAAAAGTGAAAGAACAAAATATCGACAATGAATTTTTAATTAAACAACTTTTACCTAAATTAAAAGCGCAAGAATTACTAATAGTTAATCCCCGTCGCAAAAACGGTCTAATAGTCTATAAAAAATATCATGCCGAATTTGTTGGTCCAGGAGCAATTGTCGGTGGTCAATTTGATCTTAATGTAATTAATATTATCGCTGTCGGTAAGTTATCTTTAGTCTCTCCTAAAAATTCTCAAGAGAAAAAACAAGCATACAAAATGCGCAGACAGTGGGTTAGACTTACCAAACAAATTATTAATAATCCTGAACCAACAGAAAGAGCGCAGGTTATTTTAAATCAGTTTGAACATTGGTTTGATTTAGAAACAGTAGCTAGTTTACCTGATGAAGCTTTTGCCTTATTAGTTGGGGTATTGCCTCAAACAATACGGAAACTAAGAAATACTGAACTACTTTAGAATACAATTTAAGCTAGTGGCGATCGCAATTGCACAAATAAATTTTGCCTGTCTGTTTTTTGTATTCTCCAATTCCCTTAGCAAACGATTAATTCTGTCTGCATTTGTCTTGCCACACCCAGATGAATAAAGTCCTGGCGCGCCATCGAGAGCATCTACGGCTAATCTAGAATCATTAGCGATCGCCTTAACATTAAGATTGAATAGCAAAATAATGATAAGATATAATGTTAATTGCTACTTCTTACTTATTCTGGAGAAGTTTGATTTAGCTGCTGACGACCATTTTGCACAATATTAAGCATTTCTTGTAGCCGTTGTTCAATATCTTCTAAAGTAGAATCAGCATATTTGTCAGCACCTGTTTGAACTGCTAGACATTCGGCGATCGCATCTTTGCGCCACTGCTCTATTTGCTCTCTTGTGGTGTTTTTTAGCTGCTCACACTCTTGTTCAGCTTTTAAACGCATTTTTGCTCCATCTAGCTCTGCTTGACGAACAATGGCTGAACTTCGCGTAATTTTGCTAGCCTTTTCTTCAGCCGATTTAATCATTAGGCAAGCATAACCCTCAGCTTCACTAATAATCTCTTGTCGGCGATTTACAATTTCAACTGCCGTGGCTAATTCTATCGGTAAATTAACTTTGACTTGATTTAGCTGATCTAACAACAAATTTAGATTTAAAACAGTTAAATCTGTTAAAGGAATACGAGATCCACTGATAACTATTTCTTCCAAGTCGTCTAATTCAGCTTCAATCTTAAAATTAGATGAGGAATTATTAGCTATATTTTCTTGTCCCTCTAGCTCATTATACTGAGTTAGATTATCTTGATAATAATTTGCCTGTACCATAATTTAAGCTGCTTCTTTGATTTATTTGTAACTTAAATTACCAACAATTGCCAGTAAAAATTAGATATTTAGCAGCATAAAATTACTTTTTAGTGTTTTTCCCCCAATTTGCTACTGGTTTTGGTACTTTCGATACATATCTTGAGCAACATTCGCCGAAACTAAATGATCGATTGACCCTCCAAAATGAGCGATTTCTTTAACAATACTACTGCTTAAAAAACTATATTCTTTAGCTGTCGCTAGAAAAACTGTTTCAATTTCCCGATTTAAAGTTTTATTGGTATGTGCCATTTGTAACTCCTTTTCAAAGTCCGAGAGAACTCTCAAACCTCTCAACAATACTCCAGCCTGATGTAGTTTTGCATATTCAACCGTCAAGCCAATAAAGCTATCAACCTTGATATTTTTAATATGTTGAGTGCATTCTTTGATTTGCCCCATTCTTTCATCTGTGGTAAATAATGACTGTTTACTAGGATTAGAAAGAACTGCTACAATCACTCGCTCGAATAGTTTTGCACCTCTTTCAATAATATCAATGTGACCTAAAGTAACTGGATCAAAACTGCCTGGATAAATTGCAATCATAATTTGAAATTTTTTTCTGTTCCACAAAATTTAGACATTGACCGTTAGTTTCTCAGGCTTTGGTTCGGGTTCAGACTTAAAAATTAGCAACAAAGCTTTGATAAAGCTAGCAGCAGGCACTGCTAAAATTAAGCCCAAAAAGCCTCCTAACTGCGCTCCAACCAACAAAGAAAGTAAAATTAAGACAGGATTTAAGCCAGTAAACTCTCCTAAAAGACGAGGAGCGACTACGCTTTCAACTATTTGCTCAATTACAAAGGCTACTATTAGAACACGCAATCCTAGCCAAATACTTTTTAAAGCCATCAGTAAACTAACCAAGCTAATGCTGAAGGCTGCGCCAAACGGAAAAAGTGCCATAATTCCCACAACTAGACCAAATAGGAAACCAAAGGGAACTTGAATAATAAAAAATGCCACAGTAATGCTAATCCACATTACAGAAGCAACCGTTAACTGTCCGACAAAATAATTATTAAAGGTTCGCTTAAGCGATTCACGAATCCTAACTCTTGATTGATCGGGAAAAACTTGGAATAAATCTTGCCAAAGTTCGCTGCCGTGTAGCAGCAGGTAAAAAGTTAAAACGATAGTTAAGAGTAAGTCTAATAAACTACCAACTACCGAAAAGAAGCTGCCTAAAATTTGCCCGCTTAACTGCTGCAATTGGGAAGAAATGCGACCTAAAGAATTGGTAATTAAGGTACTGATGCTAATTGGAAAATTGCGCTCATCAGCCCAGGTTTCAAATACCTGTGCTTGCTCACTACCCGATGCTACCCAGCTAGGTAAACGCTCTAATAGTCCATTTATCTGATCGATCAGGACGGGAATGACTGTAACTCCAATTACGGTCAATAATAATATACCCGATAGTAAAACAACTAAAATTGCGATCGCTCTAGGAAGATGGCGTTGTTCTAACCAGCGAACAGGGTAATCTAAAATAAATGATAGTAAAGTTGCGGTGGCAAGGATAGTAATCAAAGATTGAAAATATTCAAACACCAATATCAGCAGCCAGCCATTTAAAACTAATAGGGGTAAAACTAACCCTCTAGTCAACCATTTCGGTAATTTAGCAATTGTATCGATCATATTGTCGGTATTTGACAGAGTCTAAGCCAATAATCTATCTTCAAAAAACATCATAATAGACCTACTGCTAAAGGTGTAAAAAACCTAATTAAGCTTTATGATTTAGAATTATTTGACATTAGAAGCCTTGTCAGCCTTAAATTAGCTCATCACAGAAGATTGTTCATTTTTAATTTTAGATACTGCTTTAGAAAGGGTTAGCTTTGTGCCATCTCTATTCCAGTGTACGCAGTCAAAAACCTCGTGCAGAATTGAAAAGCCTCGACCATTTTCAGCTTCTTCTGTTGGTAATTGTGTAGCGATACTGTGGTAACTGTTAGGACATTCATGACCTTTAGCAAATCCCCTTCCTTCATCTGCAATTACCCACGAATATTCTTGATTGGTAACTACAAACTTGACAATAATAGTCTTACTAGGATCGAGTTTATTACCATGTTTAGCCGCATTAACTAACGCTTCTTGTAGTCCTAACCTTACTTCTGCTCGCCATTCTGGAGGTACGCTCGCTAATAGTAAATCGAGAACAGGACAGAGATAAAGTGTTGAAGTGAAGCTCAACGTACTCCACTTGCTTCGATTCCAGGGAATAGGAATGGCAATCACTAATTTGCACCTCTAGGTTAAATTATCGGAATTTTGCTGTTAAAAACTTATGTATGTTTGTAGCTTTATGAGTACTCAAACTTTAAAATTACGAAAGTTGCTTATGGTAGCTAACACAGTGCTTGAATGTATTAGTATTTGTGCATACTTTCTGTAAAAATCATCTTTAACTCTTTGTTCCCTAAAATGATCCGCTCAGGTCAGTGTTTAATTTAACAGCTAAAAGCATATTGTTCCTCTTAAGGTTTTTGAAGTAATCACTATATTCACGTATATCGTTAATTATACTAAATTTTGGCGCAAAATAATTAGAAATACTCCCATCCCACTATAAAATTATCTGAAGTAAAGGGATCGAAATAAAGCGGTAGAAAGCCTTACAAATATTATCGCACTTTCAAGTTTATAGATGCAGCTGCAATTAAATCGAAAAAATAAATTGGTTTTTGTGGGCAAAAAATAAAAAGTTTAGGTAAATAAAGATATAGCAGTTGAAGTAAAGGTTAAGACTATAAATAATTATCTGGCGCAGAGGCGCAAAGACGCAGAGAAATTAAAAGATGTCCTAATCTATGATTCGATTGCTATATGTTTAAAATTTGCCCACCCTTATATATTGAATAAAGCGACAGAAACTAATTAACCAATTTTTAATAATTCCACATCAAAAACTAAAGTGGCATTGGGTGGAATCACCCCACCTGCACCTCTTGCACCGTAACCCAATTCAGGAGGAATAATCAGAGTGCGTCTTTCACCGACTTTCATATCGGCTACTCCTTCATCCCAACCTTTGATTACTTGACCAACGCCAATTTTAAAAGAAAAAGGACGATTGCGATCGCGAGAGCTATCAAACTTGGTACCGTCTTCTAGAGTGCCTGTATAGTGAACTGTCACGTTTTCGCCTCTTTGGGGAGACGCACCGTCACCTTCTTTGACAACAATATACTTTAAGCCTGAATCTGTAGTTTGAGCGTTGTCTAAATCCATAGAATTTTCCTCTTGAGGGGTATTACTTTGAGCGATTAGTTGGGGAGAATTAGTCGTAGGCTGTTGTATTTCCGAGGCGATCGCTTGCTGCTTAAAATTGTTAGTCAAAGCAGAAAATATCAGTACCGAGCCACACAGAAAAACTACGGCAATACTAATTAAGATTGCATTACTCAATTTTTTGACCACCTGTTACTATATCCTTTTAAAAACTACTCCAGAGACATTGTACATTCTAAGGGATAAGGGATGAAGGATGAAGGATGAGGAATAAAGTTTATTCATTGGTCATTAATCATTGTTTATCGCTTTCTAAAATAATTATTTGATTGCCAATGACGGGGTTGCGTGCAACTAGTGTACCTGTAGAATCTTGAAGTTCTAGTTTGTTAAATTGGAGCTTACGAGAGCGTTCTAAAATTTCGTTGGCTATTTTACTTTGCCCAGACTCGTTTAATTCGTACCAATTGTCGGTTACTTTTATCAACAGACTACTTTGGGGTAAGTTAACTTTAATAGAATCGATAATATTTGTATCTGTAGCCTCACCCTCGCTTATCTTAGCAATTTTGCTTTGCAAGGCTGCAATTAGAGTTTGTTCGGGGGTAAAGGTTAACTCTGGCTCAATAGTCACCATTTTGAGGTTTTTGGCTCGTCCTGGGGAAGTTAATTCTAAGGGAATTGCTATTTCAGCAGGAGATTTTGCTTCGGATATTGCTTCTGGCTGTGGGGTTGCATTTTCTGGGACAAGATCGATAGGCTCGGTTTCAGGTGTATTAATTGTTTCGGGAACAGACAGGGTGCTATCATCGGCAATAATTTCTTGAGGTTCTGGTTGAGTAATAGAAGCAAGACGAGCCTGACGTTGGGGAAGCCATAGCCAAAATATGGCTACAATTGTCATGGCGATCGCAAAAACGCCAATAGCAATCAAACCTAATTTTTCCTGTTTCTTGGCTTTAACGGCTGGTATTTTACTCGGACTTGAGGGTGTTGATTCTGTCTTTTTATCGGTGGTTGGTAGATTAGTCTTTTTGGTAGGGGCTTGTTTAACTATAGGTTGAGGAATAAGCTCAGTATTTGCAGGAGCGACAGTATTAGCTAATTCCTGGGTAGTATTCACTAAATCATTAATCGAGGCAGAAGATGGTAAATCATTGTTTGAACTTTCGCTGATTCCCTTAATTGTCTTTTCAAGTTTGTCGATAGTTTCGTTTAAAAGCTTAAGAGTTTCAACTTTTGATAAAGGCGGAGAGTTATTAGATTTCTCAGTTGATTGATTTGCTTTTAGCTGCTGTTCTCGATTTTCTGATGATTCCATAACCTTAAAATGCTCCTGCGGAAAAAACGTGGAGTATATAACAGGACAATTTTACTGTACCTATTAGACTATGTAATTTTAACTTTGCTTCAAACTTGAATTTAGATTGACGCTAGGCATAAGATAATGCTTTTTAATGTCGAACCTTTTAGGGGGGCTCGCCGCTAATTCATATCAAGCGTAAGTACTTTGGTCATCTCATTAAACATTTAGCATTTATCAATGTTCAATAATCGATATTCATTGTTCAATGAAAGGTCAATTACCACTAAATATCTTTTTTTCACGCTACCCTATATTGAACAACATTGAACAACAATTCATTATTGAAAATATTTTAACTAAGGCAAAACTCTTAATTTAAGCGAGTGAAGAAGATTCCCCCAGTCGATTTAACTAGGCAATATAAACAAATTAAAGCAGAAACAGACTCTGCTGTTCTCGAAATTCTTAATTCTGGTTGTTATATTGGCGGAGAAGCCGTTGCTACTTTTGAAGAAAAGTTTGCCAATTATACGGGCGTTACTGAATGCGTTAGCTGCAACTCAGGCACAGATGCCCTCTTTTTGGCTTTAAAAGCTCTAAATATTGGTGCAGGGGACGAGGTAATTACTAGTCCCTTTACTTTTTTTGCCACTGCCGAAGTGATAAGCAGAGTGGGCGCAAAGCCTGTTTTTGTTGACATTGAGCTTGATACATTTAACTTCAATCCAACTCAGATAGAGCAAAAAATAACACCCCAGACGAAAGCCATTATTCCTGTGCATATCTTTGGACAGCCTGTAAACATGACGCGATTAATGGCGATCGCCGAAGCTCATAATTTATACGTAATCGAAGATTGCGCTCAGGCTACGGGTGCAGCCTGGAATGAACGCAAAGTAGGCAGCATTGGTCATGTGGGTTGCTTTAGCTTTTTTCCGACTAAAAATTTAGGTGCCTGTGGCGATGGTGGTGCAGTCACAACTAACGATAGTGCGATCGCCAAACAAATGCGAATCCTCAAAGAACATGGTTCGCCTCAACGCTATCGTCATGATTTTATTGGCTTAAACAGCCGTATAGATGCGCTTCAAGCCGTTATCTTAACCGTTAAACTGCGCTATCTCGACTATTGGAATCAACAACGTCAACAGGCTGCAAGCTACTATCAAGAACTTTTACACTCGGTTACGTCAATTAAGTTACCTCAAGCTATAGCGGGAGGAGATAGCGTTTGGAATCAATATACAGTTTGTGTGACTCAAGAGAGCTTAAATAAGAAGCTAAAGCGGAATTTAGTTCAAGAATACTTAAAGCATCAGGGAATAATTTCCATGATTTATTATCCAATTCCGCTGCACTTACAGCCTGTATATGACGATTTAGGCTATCAAAAAGGGCAGTTGCCTATAGTGGAGCAAGCTGCCCAAGAAGTATTATCTTTACCGATGTTTCCTGGTATTTCCCCAAAGGAGCAAGAGCAGGTAGCTTACGCCCTTAAAGATGGCTTATCAGAAATATAAAAGCAGTAAAAAAGTTTGTTGTTTGTAGTCGGATTTAAACTACAAACAACAAACTACAGACTACAAACTCTTTGATAAAATGATTATTTTTGATGGGCATTAATAGCAGTGAATTCTGATAAAAACACAATTGTTCTTCCTGCCCACCCTACAGCTAATTTCTGTTAATTGATAATTGATAATTGATGATTGATAAAGCTTCAACTAAACTACGTACAGCAGCAACCATAGCTACTTCGCTGTTTAGCTGGTTAATTGCCGAACCAACACCAACTCCTGAAGCACCAGCAGCGATCGCCATTGGTACGGTTACGCTAGATAAGCCCGAAGCACAAAGCACAGGAATATCTACGGCATGGGAAATGCTATAAGCAGCAGCCAATGTGGGGGCAGCTTTTTCAATTAAGCCTCTTACACCAGGGCTAACAGGCTTAATACTAGTCCCACCTTCGGTTTGAATTATATCCGCTCCTGAGCGTACTAGTTGTTGTGCCAACTGAACTTGTTCATCTAAAGCCAAGATGTGAGGCACTGTAACAGAAAGAGTCGCTTGAGGCAATAGCGATCGCGTTTTCTGAGTCAATTCTAATACTTCTGCTGCCTCAAACTTCCGTCCTTGGCTATAGAAGCTATCAAAATTACCTATTTCGATTAAGTCAGCACCAGCATTAACCGCACTGACAAACAGTTTTGGTTCAACTGCCGAGACACAGATAGGCAAGCTGGTTAAGCTGCGAACTGTCTCGATTAAACTTGCTTTGGCAGCAATATCAACAAAAGTTGCACCACCTGCTTCGGCAGCTTTAACTACTGCCGTTACTTGTTCCTGGTCGAAATTGTTTAAGCCACTAATTACCTTAAGAGCATTTTTTTGAGCCAAGGCTTGGGCTAGCTGAGGATGTATCTTCATTCTTTACTTTCTTGGATTCGGTCATCGGCGTTTTTTAAACACCAGCTTAGATTATCTTAAAACCTAGCCTGCATTTAATTCACTAGACTCAGATGATTTAGTAGCAAGTTCCTTTAAAAGCTGCTCTTGTTTTTGAAGGGCAGTTAATTTTTGGAGCAGTATATCTACCTCTGCCTCTAGATGTAAATACTTTACCTGTTGGTCTGTCTGGTAGTGTTTAGCACTATGAGTAGATAAAAGTGTTGTCATAAAAAAATTATTGTTAAATAGGGTTGGAATGTAACAATTAGCAATGTTAACCCAAAGAGAGTATGTTTTGTGTATCTTAATCTTTTGATCCTTGCCTAACTGTGATCGTTTACACTGTTAATCATATACAGTGACTCAAAAACCGCGAGATCATTGAAATTTTTTATATAAAACCTGAAATTAAGTAAGTTTCTTATATTTTTTAAAGGTTGTCCCCCAAGTTTAATTAGCTACATTACATTAAAGCCCTTTAAGCTAAGAGCAGGAACAAAGGGGCAGAAAATAAGCAAAATCAAACCAAGATCATTCAAGATCATTTTTTAGATAATTCTCTTAGAGAAAATCAAGTTTGTCCAAATATATTTACAGTTGAGCTAGTAATAAAATTAAAGATGAGTTTACTGTCCAAAGGCTTTGAAGTAGAAATGTACACTGGCACTCCAGAAGGTAAAATTGTAGGATTGTCAGATAAAATTGTTCAGGCTTTGGACGGTTTTGTCCGCGAACCAGACAGTCGTAATGTTGAGTATACTACTGCGCCCTTTTGTGCCTACGATCGCCTGTTGTGCGCCTTGCTAAAACCTCGGCAAGCTATGAGATCCTACATTCAGACTTTAGGAGATTATACAATAATTCCTGGTAGCACCATGTCATTAGGCGGAAGCGATCGCTTTTGTCGCTCCGATCCCAATAATCCTTATCACACCTACATTGAGCAAACCTACGGCACAGATGTAGTTACCGCCAGCATTCATATTAACGTGGGCATTGATAATCCTGAATTGCTGATGCAAGCCTGTCGTTTGGTGCGGGTAGAAGCTCCTTTGTATTTAGCTTTGAGCGCGTCTTCTCCCTTTATCGACGGCAAGGCAACAGGGAGTCATTCATCCCGTTGGCAAATGTTTCCCAAAACACCTCAAAATGTACCCCTGTTTGAAAGTCACGGTCATTTTATTCTCTGGACAGAGGAACAGCTAGCAGCAGGAAAAATGCGCAATGTGCGTCATCTGTGGAGTTCGGTTCGACCAAATGGCGATCGCCGTCCTTATAATCTTAATCGTTTGGAATTAAGGATTTGTGACCTAGTTGTCGATCCCTTGGCTCTTTTGGCAATTACTGCTTTGTTAGAGGCAAGAATTATGCAGATGATGGCTAATCTGAAACTCGATCCTTTACAGCAAAGTAATTTGTCAGCAAACGATCTCCAGTCAGAGTTAATGGCTTTGGCTGATGCCAACGAAATGGCAGCAGCACGCCACAGTTTAGATGCCGAGTTACGCCACTGGCAAGACGGCAGAAAAATCATCGCTAGGGATTGGATTCAAGAAATTTACGATCAGGTGTATCCCCTTGCCAAAAAACAAGGCTTTAGCTGTTTTTTATCCCCTCTCAAGAAAATTCTGCGCACGGGAAATACCGCCCAGCAATGGTTAAAATTACATCGCCAGGGAATGCCTATTCCTCAGATTATTCAGCAAGATATTCAAGCTATTGCTCAACAAGAACGAGATTTGGATTATGCTGTATGTCCACCTGCTTTGATAGCCTAATAACTGTTGTAAGGGCGAACGGCCGTTCGCCCTTACTAAATAATTGATAATTGACTTAAATGGTTCGTGTTGTTCTAGTTCATCCTGAAATTCCACCTAACACGGGAAATATTGCCCGTACCTGTGCTGCTACTAAAACCGAGCTACATTTAGTTGCACCGTTAGGATTTGAGATTAGCGATCGCTATTTGAAAAGAGCAGGATTGGACTATTGGCCCTACGTAGATTTACATTATCACGAGAATTTAGCTGCTTTTTGGCAAGAACATTGTCAAAGAGGCGGTAGACTAATCGGTTTTACCGTCCGTGGCAGCAAAAACTATCTTGCCTGTCAGTATCAGGACACAGACTGGCTATTGTTTGGCAAAGAAACCGCAGGCTTACCCGCAGCAGTCATTGATGCTTGCGACAAGAAAGTAAGGATTAATATTGCCGAACCTAACGTGCGTAGTTTAAATCTTTCTGTCAGTGTGGCGATCGGTCTATTTGAAGCGATTAGACAGACTACTAACAACAGTTCACTCAATTAGATCTTATTTTTTTCTGTACTCTTCTTGTTTTAATCTCTGTTTTAAGATAACCTTCCATAGAAATAACTAGTTATTTTTTGGCAGATAACCTTTTACGCCTATCGGTGGTAAATTCTGTTGAATATATTTTTAAGTTACTTGAGTAGATCATACTTGCCTCATATTTAAGCCTCTTGGCAGAGCAAATCACCAACCACTATAGAATTTAAGCATCTGACTCTAATATTATGCCTTCTCACAAAGCTTCCACTCCCAAAGAGCAATCAAATATTAGTTCTTTAAATCAATCTCCTTTAATCCCAGCCAAAAATGTCAGACGCAACACTAGCTTAACTATCAAATTGGGGTTAGCTACATCGATCGCAGTAGTAATTTATCTACCGATCTATGGTAGAGTAGCTACCGCTAAAAATATAAGCTCAGAGTCAGGCAAAACGGCCAGTTTTGGCAATCAATTTTCGACTTCACCAACAAACTCTGATTCCAACACCAGCCAAGCTAGACGCTCTGCTTTTTTGCCACGTATCTTTAGTTTGATTACCTCACCTTTGAGAAACAAAGCCACAAATCCAGCAAATCTTGCTCAAGCAACTCCTAACCAGCAAAACAATTTTCTTGCGGGTCAAGTAAATAACAATCTAGACTCCTCATCTAGTTTGGTCGCTAATAACTATAAACCTTCAGCTTTACCTTCCACTCCTGCTTTGCCAGCAGCTAGTTCAAATTTTAAAATTCACAAAGTAAAATATGGCGATACTGTTGAACAAATTGCTAAAAAATATCAGGTTTCTAGTGCAGAATTAGTCAAGCTCAACGGTCTAAAAAACGCCAATATTATCCAGATCGATCGAGAGCTAAAAATTCCTCCCAGAGCAATTGATAGTGCTTTGTATGACGCTAATACAAATCAAAAAAATGTAAAATTAGCCTCTACCGAACTTTCCGCTAAAGTTTTAAAAGACGATGGAGAGAGGTTAGATAGGCACGATAATAGTCATGACTCAGCAAATTCAAGCGACGATCCTTACATTAGCAAACTGAGTTCAGAAATTGATGAGTTGCGTAATAAGTATCGCCAGCAGCCTCAACCAGAACAACAAAATACTTTAAATGATGCTGGTGCTTCTAGTGTTGGTGGAGATAACTCTGAAGTTCAATCTATTAAGACAGAGGCTGATACGGCGACTTCTATTCCTGCTAAACAGGATTCACAACCAGATCTATTAGATAAAAATGCTATTGCCTTACAATTACCCCCCTTACCTCCCTCAGAAGAATATCTACCAAAGGTCTTTAACGGTTATGCTTGGCCTGCTAGAGGAGTATTGAGTTCTGGTTATGGCTGGCGTTGGGGTAGACTCCACGCAGGAGTCGATATTGCTGCGCCTATCGGCACTCCAGTTGTAGCAGCAGCATCAGGAGAAGTAATTGAGGCAGGTTGGAATAGTGGAGGCTATGGCAATATGATTGAGCTTCAGCATTTAGACGGTAGCGTTACTCTCTACGCCCACAATAGTCAAATCATGGTTAACGTTGGTCAGAGAGTCAATCAAGGAGAGCAAATAGCGGAAGTGGGAAGCACTGGCTACAGCACTGGTCCTCATGTACATTTTGAAATTCATCCTAAGGGTCAAGGTGCAGTAGATCCTATGGCATTTTTAAACCGTAAGCTTTTGGCGAATGTGTACTAGTTATTAGGCTTTATAATATTACGCATTCTACCAACGCCTGCTTAAATTTAGGCGTTAGTGAATGCGACTGAATCGCCTTCTTACTTCTAAACCCAAAGTTATACTCCTAGCTGCCATAAATAAAGTCAGTGCCAGCCAAAGTAAATGTGACCTATGGGTATACCATGCTGCGATCGCCATAGGCGCAAAGCCGAGTAAAGTAGCAATCAGAGTAGACTGGCGTAATATCTTACCTGCGGTTAAACCTAAAAAATAGCCATCTAGCATATATGCCATTGAACCAAAACCTAGAATGGGCAATAGCCACCAGACATAGTTACCGACTAGGTTAACTATTTCCAAGTGACTAGTCAAAAGACTAAATAACGGCTGCGTAAATAGAGAAAAGGCGATCGCAAAACCCAAACCAGCTAGTAAGCTACTACCACCAGCTAGTTTAAGTAAAGGCATTAGCTGCTTATTTCGTCCTTGTCCCTGTAAATTTCCAGCAATACTTTCGGTGGCAAAGGCAATACCATCTATAAAGTAGGCTGCTAAAGTTACTACCTGCAAAAGTAAGGTGTTGGCAGTCAAAACCATAGTTCCCATGGTTGCGCTGAGGTTAGTAAAAATAGCAAAGGTAGATATTAAAGCCAAAGTGCGAATTAAAATATCTCTGTTAAGGGAAAAAGTAGCTTTAAATGCCGAAATATTAATGATGTTTTTAAAGTTGTGCCGTAAGGAAGACCAAGAAATTTCTCGCCCGACCAAAATTAAGCATAATAGTAGAGTTGTATATTGACTGATTGCCGTTGCAGTGCCTGCGCCAGCACTCTCTTGTCCCCAGCGAACAATATATAGATAGTCAAAAATAATATTTGCCCCGCTATTTACCAGAGAGAATAAGAATACTTTTGTTCCTTGTTCTTTGCCGAGAAACCAGCCTAGTAAGACAAAATTTAACAGTGTAGCAGGCGCGCCCCAAATCAAAGCATTATAATAAGTTCGTCCCGCTTCAATTACTCCTGAGTCGGCTTTGAGTAACCTAAAGCCAATTTCTCTTATAGGTTGCTGCAAAATAAGAATAATTATGCCTAGAGTCAGAGCGATCGCACCATTGCGTAATAAAGTTAAAATAACTTGGTCTGCTTCGTTTCTGCCCATTGCTTGAGCAGTTAAACCCGTTGTTCCCATCCGTAGAAAACCAAAAGTCCAGTAGATATAGTTAAATAGGATAGTGGCGATCGCCACTCCTGCTAAATGACGAATTTCTGTTAAATGTCCCAAAAATGCTACATCAACTAAGCTAGCCAACGGCACCATTAAGTTAGACAAAATATTAACTATTGCCAACCGCCAAAAACGACTCTGATAATCGGGTTCCCAAGAGTGATTATGATTCAATAGAGTTATTGGTTTACTTACTAACTAATTCTTCTTCAATCTAACGTTAATCGACTAATTTCTAATCAAGTGTAGGGATTTAGAAAATAGCGATCGCTATCAAGCATTTAGAATATCAGTAAAATACAACTATTGACCGAATTACAGATTTAAGTGTATCCCATTGAGTTTTAATCATCATTATTGTCGTAATGAAACAGAAGTAAGAAGCAAGCTAATAGTTCACTATTTGTTGCCAAGATTAGGCTATTCTCCTGATAGTTGGTATGAAGAAGTAACTATTCGCAATATTCGTCTGGACTTCTTGATCTTGAGCAAACCGATTGTTTATAACCAACAAAAGATAAATTTAGATCGTAGTCTAATTGTAGAAACAAAGCATCCAAAACAAAATTTAGACAATCATCTAGCGCAATTTAATAGATATCTACATACTATATCTGTACAGTATGGAGTTTTGACTAACAGTAGAGACTTTAGAATTTATCAGAAAGAAATATCTCCAGAATTGTCTCAAGGTTTATTACCCAATTCTCCCAAACTATTATTCCAATGTGGCGGAAATGAGATTGATAATAATATTGCTAATATTAAAGCTTTAATTGGGAAAGATAGTCTAAGGAAAAATAATAGGCAAACAAGGGAAGCAATTATTAGCAGTACTTCTACGGTAACTAAAGTATCAATAAAACAAAATATGAAAATCATAGCGGTATATCATAATAAAGGTGGTGTAGGCAAAACAACTACCGTAGTTAATTTAGCGGCAGCACTGAGTAAGAAAGGTAAAAAAGTATTAGTTATAGATTTAGATAGTCAGGCAAATACAACTTTTGCTACAGGTTTAGTTAAGTTTGATGATGAGTTTGATGATTATATTGAAAAAGCAAACGTATCTCATGTTATAGGATTTTCAGAGTCCTATCCAATTAAAGATATTAAGGTAACATCTAATTTTTGTATTCCAACAGTTGATATTATTCCTGCTCATATAAGTTTGATGGAGAAGGAAAATAGATTAAATCAGTTAGCTTCAATAAATTTTACTTTGCGAGAAAAGCTAAAAGAAGTTAAAGACCAATATGATATTGTTTTAATTGATACTCCTCCGTCTTTAAATCTATATGCCAGAATTGCTTTAATTACAGCAGAATATTTACTAATTCCTTCGGACTTGAAACCTTTTGCTAACCAAGGATTAGTAAACGTCAAAAACTTTATTCAAGATATTAACGCTACTAAGAAAGTAATTAATCAAAAACCATTAGAAATAATTGGGGTTCTTCCCTGTAAAATATCAACTCATGCCAAATTTGTTCAGCATACATTGCCAAAACAATTATCTAAAATAACCAATAAATATAGTTTACCGTTATTAAGCACCACTATATTTCAACGTGAAGATTTGGCTAAATGCTCTGATGCTGTTCAACTTATCGGTGAAATAGAAATGCCCGATCCTAGATCTGTATTAGACTATAGCCCTAATTCTAAATCTTCTCAAGAATTTGAAAACTTGGCAACTGAAGTATTGAAAAAAATAGGAGTAGCATGACTTTATCATCATCATTAGTTGAAGTTAGAACCATAACTTGCGATCGCCCTCGTTCTAATTTTGATCAACAGGAAATAGAACAGGCTGCTAAATTAATAGTGGCAGCAGAAGGCATAATTAATCCTTTAATAGTAAGTCGAACAGGCATCAATTCTTTTCAGATAATAGATGGACATTTTGAATATTATGCAGCAGCAAGAGCAAGAGAATTAAATCTAGAAATCGGAGAAGCGATCGCAGCATATATTATTGAAGACAAAAACGAAGCAATATTAAAAGATCAGGTTGCCATATTTCGTAATCCTTCAAAACCAAAACCAGATCAAAAAGATAACCGTGATACAAGTAATTTAGAAACTCGCTTAACCAATATTGAATCAAGAATAGAAAATCGACTAAATGAATTAAAAAGTGAATATACTCAAAATAATAAAAAATTACAGCAAGAAATTGACTCTCTTAAAAACAAGCTTCCTGAAAAAATAGAGCCTTTGACAACTTTTAATAATGCTAGCTTAATTGAGCTAGTAAGTAAATTAAAACCAATTCTTAGATCAGATAAAAAAGCTAACGATATAGCTCCTAAAATTATCGAAGCAAGACCTTTTAAATCATTAACCGAAGTATTAGAAAATGTTAGAGGCTTGGGTGATAAAACTATATTGAGAATAGTTGATAGCTGGCTATATTCTTGATCAAGACTCTAAACTACTGACTCTGCGCGATTTATCTTTGGTCTGCAAATATTGGTGGAATAAACTATAATGTAATTATAGTAAAAACTACTATAATTACCCATAAACTAAATCTTAGATTATAAAAGCCAACCAGTATGTTTACAGCAGCTAAACCTAAAGCAAACCCTTACGAGATTCCTAATGACTTATTTGGCGCAATAAATAAGCTAAAGCAAGAGTTAAACGCCGTAATCTTAGCTCACTATTACCAGGAAGCAGACATTCAAGATATTGCCGATTATCTAGGCGATTCTTTGGGTTTGTCTCAGCAGGCTGCTAATACTGATGCGGAGGTAATTGTCTTTGCGGGAGTGCATTTTATGGCAGAAACCGCGAAGATACTCAATCCTAACAAGTTGGTTTTATTACCCGATCTTGAAGCTGGCTGTTCTTTGGCTGATAGTTGTCCACCAAAAGAATTTAAGGCTTTTAAAGAAGCTCACCCAGATCATATAGTTATTTCTTACATTAACTGTACTGCTGAAATCAAAGCTTTAAGTGACATTATTTGTACTAGTTCTAATGCGGTAAAGATAGTTAATCAAATCCCAAAAAATCAGCCAATTATTTTTGCCCCAGATAAGAATTTAGGTCGTTACGTTAGCGAAAAAACAGGTAGAGACTTAGTTTTATGGCAAGGTAGCTGCATTGTTCACGAAACTTTCTCAGAAAAGAGAATTATTGAATTAAAGGTTGAGCATCCCACCGCCGAAATGATTGCTCACCCTGAATGCGAATCTCCTGTATTACGCCATGCCGACTTTATTGGTTCAACTACGGCTTTATTAAAATACTGTCAGACAAGCAGTAGCGATCGGTTTATCGTCGCTACAGAACCAGGAATCATTCACCAGATGGAAAAAGCTGCACCTAATAAGTATTTTATCCCTGCTCCAGCTATGAATAACTGTGCCTGTAATGAATGTCCTTATATGCGCCTGAATACATTAGAGAAGCTTTACTTGGCGATGAAAAATAAAACCCCAGAAATTACTTTACCTGAAGATATTCGCACCAGAGCCTTAAAACCTATTCAGAGAATGTTGGAGATGTCATAAATAACGTTAGTTTGGGTTAAGATATTTGCGGTTTAACAATACCCAAACCACGCACAATGATTCTCTCTTTGGCATATAGGCGATTAAGCGATCGCACACCTTAGTCTTCAAATCACATTATAATTTGAATGTACACTTGAGCGTACATTTAGTCTTCATGCCAAAATATCTCACCATTACAGAAGCCAGAAAAAATTTTCTAAGTTTACCTGATGAATTAATTGACGAACCTATAATTATTACTAAACATGGTAAGCCTGTAATGGTAACGGTTAGTTACGAGCAAATGAAATGTTTATTAGAAACTTTGGAAATTTTAGAAGATAAAGAATTTAGTTCACTATTGTCTGCAAGCATTCAACAAGATCAGGCTGGAGAAACAATTAGCTGGGAGGAGGCTCAAGAAAAGCTAGGTTGGTAATGCAATACAAACTTGAAATTACTCCTCTAGCAATAGAATTGTTGAGCAAAATTAGAGACAAAAGAGAACAAGAAGGGTTAAAAAAGAGGATCGAGAAATTAACTTCAGAACTAGTATCGTATAAAGTAGGCATTAGCTAACCTAACATAGCTCAAACTTTATAGCAATTCTCAAATCAATGAGGTACATTAGCTAAGTTCTGGAAAACAGCGCAAAACTTTTGCCTTTTCCCCTTAACCAGACACAACTAAAGTGCATCTCGTAAATAAGAGAAACGCTATAGATCACACCCGACATTTTTATTTCATGGCATTTTGAGAATGAAGTAAATATCCTAAAGAATAAAATGATGATGCTCGGTGATGAAGTATATGTTATAAACCATTTCAAAGAAACTAGAGATCTTGTCAAAGATATTCCATCAAAAGAAATAGCTAACTGGATACTTAACCAAGGATATTTTGCAGAGCAATATATACTACCACCATCCTTTCAGGTTGCTAATTTTGTTCTTCAAGATCAACCTTACAAACAAAACTTATGTAAGTTAAAAAGAAGGCAACTTATCAACATCTCTCATCCGAAGACTAATCTTAGCTCTAGAATATTTAGTATTCAGCATCCATACAATTTTCATGATATTGTTTTCTACATAGAAAAAAACTGGGATGAGGTGATAAGCCATCTTTTTCATGAAGAAAATAAGATATATTCTTATAGTTTTCCTATTGCCTTGACAAAAAAGAATAGAAACCAAGCTGGATTGAGTAGTTTACGTACAGGGAGAATGATATATGAATGGCTGACAATGGCAGAAAAAGATTTAGTATTGGATGCCAAACATTATCAATATATTGTACGTACCGATATTACTAATTTCTATTCATCCATATATACTCATAGCATTGCATGGGCATTGCATGGTAGAGATAAGGCATTAAGAGATCGTGAGATGAGCTTTTTTGGTAACAAGATAGACAAGCTCATACAATATGCTAATGATGGAGGAACTAATGGGATTCCAATAGGTTCTGTACTAAGTGACTTAATTGCAGAAATTATTTTATCCAAAATTGACAGAAATACTTCAGAAGAACTGAAAGATATTGATTTTCTTGCAGTTAGATTTAAAGATGATTATAGAATTCTCTGTGACTGTGAAGCTGATGCTGAAAAAATATTGAAGGCTTTGGCAAAAAATCTTTTAGCATATAATTTATCAATTAATGAGAATAAGACCTCGATTCAGAAATTGCCTGATGGTCTTTACAGAAAGCATGATAGAGATTACTTTCCACATAGCTTGAAAAATAGAAACGAAATAACTTTTAAATGTTTTGAGCATACATTGTTAATTGCTCTCGATATTCACCGCAAGTGTCCTGGAACTAGCATTTTAGAAAAATTTATATCAGAATGCTTTACCAAGAACAATCCAAATAAAGAAAAGAAACTGAAAATTATTTTTTCAAAAAATAACCAAAAAAGAATCAGAGAAGTTAAACAAGTAATTAGTTTACTTTTTCTTGTAAAAAGAGAATCTGAAAAACTATTGTGTCACGTTTTATCTATCTCAGAACAATTATATATTGACTATAGCAAAGATTGTTCTGAACTAAAAAACTATTTAAAATCTACTATTGAAAATGAAATTTTAAGAGCTTCTAGAAAAGGTTCTATTTTTGAAATTGTATGGCTCATATTTTTTTCTAGATATCTTAGGTTAGGAATAAATTCAGAAAAACTCAATGAATTAATTGAAAATTTAAATATCAAGGAAAATCAATTTTTCAAATCAATCTTAAATAGTCAACAGGAAATATTTAAAGACATAGGTATAGAACTTTTCAAAGCTCCAAGACATTTTCAACAAGATCCAGAATTTACTTTAGCTAAGTATCTTGATATTTTTGATAGAGAGGAAATAGAATAGTTATGCATGATTTTAAAAAAAATTAAGTTAACTTAAAAGCCATAAAGAATATATTTTGCTAAGCTTGCTATTTGACTAAATAGTTTTCTCATAAATCAACTTTTTTCAGCGCATAAATGATCGGGCGATTAAAAATCTAAAGGACGGATTATGCAAAATAATCGTCAGTCATAATTAAGTTTAAATCTACTAAATTATTGTCAGGAATAGAAAACTCTCTTTTCATTGCTTTAACTGATTTTGCGTACCAGTCAAAATAATTTTGTTCTAAATAACTATTCAAGCTAGGAGATTCTTCTAAAATACTCTTAACTTCCTCACGAAAATTAACTACTTCTTTTTCCCAACCTCGCCGATTATATTCTCGTTCATTTTCATCTCGCGCATTCCCTTGCGCCTTGCGTCGGCGCGGGGTCGCTCGCCAATACTTAAGCTTGAGAATATGCTCTATCAGTCTTTTGATATAACTGCGTAAAGCACGTCTCTCACTTGCTGTCATATCATTAATTTCTTCGATCAGATTGTCCCAGTCCATGTTTTCTAGTTTCCTATTTTGAATGGCGGTTACAATCTTTTCGCGCCAAAGATTTAAATCCTGATGATAAAGTTGCTTAAGTTGACTGTTCATTTTTTAATTCTACTTACTTAAACTAATTCTAATTCAGGTAAAGCCTTGTGGATTGTACCCAACCAGTCAATCAAATTATCCAGTTGCTTTTGAGGTTTAACAATACCTAAACCGCGCACAATCACTTTCTTTGGCGCATATACAAAACGCGATCGCAAGTGCTTCGGCAAATTCTCCGCTAATAAATTCCAAGCAGGTTCAGCCATCGGGGTTTCTAAGACAATATTTGTTTGTCCTTCAGGCTTAATACGGGAAAAGCCGATCGCCTTAGCTATTTGTTTTAATTCCATTACCTGAATTAGCTGTTGAGTCGGGGAGGGAATTGCACCATAACGATCTTCCCATTCGGCTGCAATCTGTACCAGTTCTTTTTTCGAGGATGCAGTGGCGATCGCGCGATAGGCATCCATTTTCTGTCCAGGATCGGCGATGTAGCTGGCGGGAATAAAAGAGGTAAGCTTAAGATCTATTTGGGTATCTTCGACTTTAGGTATTTCCTGTCCTTGAATCTCTTGAATTGCTTCTTGTAGCATCTCCATGTAGAGTTCAAAGCCAATGTTAGTTATTTGTCCAGATTGTTCTGCGCCTAATAGACTACCCACACCACGTATTTCCATATCTCTTGTGGCTAATTGATAACCTGAACCCAACTGGCTAAATTCTTGTAAAGCTCTAAGTCTTTTGCGAGCCTGATCTGATAAAGTTTGTTTACTGGGGTATAGTAACCATGCGTGGGCTTGAATTCCCGCTCGTCCGACTCTACCTCTTAACTGATACAGTTGGGATAAGCCAAATCTTTGGGAATCTTCGACAATAATTGTGTTGACGCGGGGAATATCTAAACCAGACTCAATGATGGTGGTGCAAAGTAGTAAATCCGCTTCGCCGTTACTAAAAGTAAGCATGGTTGATTCTAATTCCGTCTCAGGCATCTGTCCGTGAGCGATCGCAATTTTGATATTAGGAATCATCTCTCGTAGCTGCGCGCTAACTTCTTCGATGCCTTCGACTCTAGGAACAACATAAAAAGCTTGTCCACCCCGATCTAATTCGTTACGGATGGCATTGCGAATTACTTCAGGGTTATAGGGGGAAAGATGGGTTTTAATTGGGCGACGAGATGGAGGAGGCGTGGTAATTAAGCTCATTTCCCTAATTCCCGACAGGGACATATATAATGTGCGGGGTATGGGAGTCGCTGAGAGGGTTAAAACATCTACCTGAGATTTGAACGCCTTAATTTTTTCCTTTTGATTTACTCCAAACCGTTGTTCTTCATCTACCACTAGCATTCCTAAGTCTTTAAATTGGACATCTTTGTTTAATAGCTGCTGTGTACCGACTACGATATCTAATTCACCCGTAGCCAGCCGTTGCATAATTTCTTTTTTCTCAGAAGCAGTGCGGAAACGATTTAATAAGCCGACGTTAATTGGATAGGGTGCAAATCTTTCTTTGAGGGTGTGATAATGCTGTTGCGTCAGAATAGTTGTGGGTGCAAGAAACGCTACCTGTTTATTACCACTGGTAATTACTTTAAAAATTGCTCTAATTGCCACTTCCGTTTTACCAAAACCCACGTCACCACATACAAGCCGATCCATCGGGCGATCGCTTTCTAGATCTATCTTGATATCTTGGGTGGCTTTTAGTTGATCTGGGGTAGGTTGATAGGGAAATGAATCTTCTAATTCTTGTTGCCAAGGATTATCAGGAGGATAGGCATAACCTTCTAGTTTTGAGCGTTTAGCATAGAGTTTTAATAAATCTACTGCCAATCTTTTAATATTCTTTTTAACTTTAGTCTTAGTGTTTGACCAAGACTGAGTTGCCATTTTATTTAATTCTGGTGGACGCTTACCTGTTTGTCGAAACCGCGTCAGCATATCTAAAGAATCAGCAGGAACTCTTAAAGTTCCATCGGCATATTGAACTACTAAATATTCACGGTGAGCTAAAGTTTCCAACTCAATAAATTTACCTAAGCCACTATGTTTATGTACCACATAATCCCCAGGACGTAATTTATTTAAATCGACCTTTTTAGAAGTAGCTCGGCGACGCTTACGGATATAGCCAGATGTGGCTAAAATTTGCTGTCCAAAAAATTCTTTATCCGTAACAATGACAATCCGATAAGTCGGTAAAATAAAGCCTTCTAATTCTGCTAAACCAGAATATTTTACTGCTACGGCTGTACTTTGAATTTGAGCTTTTTCTATTGCCCTAAAGTCTTGAGGATTGGGAATAAACTGAACGGGACAATCATGTTCTTGTAATAGAGAAGCCGAACGACTAGGCTGCGCCGAAATCAACCAAGTCTGATATTTTTCTAACGTCATTCCGCTATATATTTCTCTTTTACCTCGCAGGATACTAGCCAACTTAGCAAACTGATTAGGAGTAGTAGGAATCGGACGCGCCTGTAAATTGTGTACCGATACTGTATCAGGTTTGGCTATATTTAAACGAGGTTTTTCTTCGGCAATTTCTGATAAATAAATACAGTCAAACTTATTAGTTTTAGCTAAACAACTTTGGAACTCAGCGTGAATTTTGGGTAAACTTGGTTCTAAACTCTGCCATTGAGATTGAGCTAATTCTATCCAGCGATCGCTATGGGCATTACACTGTTCTAATTCATCAATAGCTATTAAAGTATTATCAGGTAGATAATCTAAAATTGAAGCTGGTCGAGCGAAAGCAATTCCTAAAAAACGTCTCATCCCTTCTGGAGGATTTCCCTCAAGTAGAGCTTCTAATTCTTCATCATCCAAATAGCTTTCAATACTCTTACCATTTTCCAAAATACTGTTAGCAATTATGTTACTAAAAGAAGTTGGCGTTAACAACAACTGCTCCAGTTTATCTAAAGATCTTTGAGTAGCAGGATCGAACTCCTTTAACTTTTCTAACTCATCCCCAAACCACTCCAGCCTCACGGGTAATTCTGCCGAAACTGGGAAGATATCCACAATATCGCCTCTTCTGCTCCATTGCCCTTCTGTTTCTACCAAAGCTACTCGCTCATAACCCAATCTAACCAAAGATTCATCTAGCTGCTTTGAGGTCAATTCCATGCCCTGCTGTAAGGTCAAACAATAAGACTCAAAAACCTCTGGAGGTGGCAAATGAGGCTGAAGAGATCGCTCTGTGGCTACAATAGCGATCGGTTTAGAATCGTCTTCTTCATTGATAATTGATAATTGATAATTGATAATTGAAAGAACCTGCATCTGTCCCCAAGTTATCTCAGATTCGGGGTCAAATGGGTCATAAGGACTTGCTTCGGAAGTGGGATAAAAATTTACTGTCTGCCATCCCATTGCTTCTAATTGGGCAGCCCAACGTCCAGCCTCTTCTAAGGTAGGACAAACTAAAAATAAGTTTTTGTCTTTAGCTTTTGCCAAACTAGAGCTAACAATTCCCTTTGGTAAACGTGGTATGCCATTAAGCAACAATGACTGCCCTTTATCTAGTTTGGTTAGTAATTCTCTGGTTAAAGGCGATTTTTCTATCGTCCGTACTACCGATGCAAAAGCCATAATTTGAAAGGATGAAAAATGAAAAATAAAGGATACTTCTTTTCTACCTTAGAAAAAGATAGCGAAAAATAAGACTGATTAGTGCAAATCTATTAGAATTATGGATGATTACGTTTAGGAGATGATTACTAAACCTATTACTATTACTCTTTTCCTCATCCCTACTCCCTATATAATTTAGATTATGTCATACAAAGCACTTGCAACTGATTATGATGGGACTATAGCAACGGAAGGGAAAGTTAGCGCAACTACATATTCAGCCTTAAAACACTGGCAACAAACAGGGCGATCGCTTATTTTAGTAACTGGAAGGCGACTGGATAATCTTTACGATGTATTTCCCCAGGCTAAATCATTTGACTGTATTGTGGCAGAAAATGGAGCATTACTTTCTTTGCCAATTATTGGAGAAGAAAAGTTATTGGGTTTGCCACCTCCTGATTCTCTAATTGAAGCCTTACAACAACGGCAGGTCGAACCACTTTCAGTCGGACGAGGAATTGTATCTACTGAGATTCCTTATGACACAATCGCACTTAAAGTCATCAAAGAACAGGGCTTGGCTTGGCAGATTAGCTATAACAAAGGGGCAGTTATGCTGCTGCCAGAGGGTGTTGATAAGGATTTTGGATTGAGATCTGCTTTGAACCAGATGAATCTATCCTCTGATGAAGTGGTAGCTGTCGGAGACGGAGAAAACGATTTGCCTTTATTAAAATTAGGCGGTCTGTCTGTATCGGTGAATAATGCTGTACCTATACTAAAAGAGGCTTCTGACTGGGTAATGACTAAAAGTTGCGGAGATGGTGTCGTCGAGTTGATTGAGAAGTTGCTTTAACTGTCCTAACTGTCCTAACTGTCCTAACTGCTCTAACTGTTGTTGTCTATACCCTCCTCAAAGAATGTTACTTTTAAATTTCATCTGGGCATTATAGGGTTGTAATTTCCGCAATTGTAGCCAATTGGATGTCTGATCAGCAAATAGTAGGAATTGTACAGCAGCAGAATTCTCTGTTAAACCGAATTGAAGCAGTCTTGGCTGAAAATCAACGGTTGAGAACAGAATTACAGGAGTTGAAAGAAAGAGAAGAACGTTTTCGACAAATTGCAGAAAATGTTCGCGAGGTTTTTTTTGTCATCTCTGCCAAAACTGACGAAATACTCTACATAAGCCCTACTTACGAAACAGTCTGGGGTCGTAGCTGTCAGAGTTTGTATGAAGATCCTCAATCTTGGTTATTTGCCATTCATCCAGAAGATTCTTATAGAGCGATCGCCACAATTGAAACTCAATTTAGAACAGGAGACGATTTTGAAGAAGAATATCGTATTGTTCGCCCCGATGAATCGATATGCTGGGTAAGGGTTAGAGCCTTTCCTGTTCGCGATGTAATGGGCAAAGTTAACCGCTTTGTAGGTATTGCCGAAGATATTACTAAACGCCGAGAAGCAGAAGAAGCTCTCAGGAAGAGTGAAGAACAGTTTCGTCTTACCTTTGAAATGGCTCCGATAGGCATGGCTATTAGTACCTTAAAAGGCAGATTTAAAAGGGTCAATCAGGCTTTATGTGATGCTTTAGGATATACCCAAAAAGAATTATTAGAACTATCGTTTGCGGAAATTAGCCATCCTGAAGACTTGCAAATACACCGCAGCTTAGAACAGCAATTAATCAAGGGTAAAGAGTCAAACTTTCAAATAGAAAAACGTTTTATCGCCAAGGATGGTCGGATAGTTGATACTTTGCTGAAAGTACTAGTTGTTCTTGATGCCGACGATCGACCCCTACATTTTAATAATCAGATTGTCGATATTACCGAACGCAAATATATGGAGCAGCAATTACTGCACGATGCTCTCCATGATGCTCTAACAGGATTACCTAATCGGGCTTTGTTTATGGATCGCTTAGAACAACAGCTTAAAAAAAGCCAAAATCAAAAAGACTATTTGTTTGCTGTACTGTTTCTCGATCTCGATCGCTTCAAAGTGGTCAATGATAGCGTTGGTCATTTGGTTGGGGACAAATTATTAATTGAAATTGGTCGGCGTTTAGAAGGCTCGATCGCGCCAACAGATACCGTAGCCCGTTTGGGAGGAGATGAGTTTACTATTCTACTAGAAAATATTGCCAGTAAATCTGAGGCTACTTTGGTGGCTGAAAGCATTTATCAAACTTTGACTTTCCCGTTTAACATTGAGGGTTATGAGCTATTTACTACCGCTAGTATTGGAATTGCCCTTTCTTCTCAGGGATATGAAAAACCAGAGGATATTTTACGAGATGCAGATCTGACCATGTATAGTGCTAAAGAGCAGGGCAAAGCACGTTATGAAATATTTGATAATTCCTTACGCGATCGCGCAGTACAGAGATTAGAGCTAGAAACCGACCTCAGACGGGCGTTAGAGCGAGGAGAATTTGAAGTTTATTATCAGCCAATCACTTCTTTAAGACTAGGAAATTTATCTGGCTTTGAAGCACTAGCTCGCTGGAATCATCCGACAAAAGGTCGGATTAAACCAGATAGTTTTATTCCTGTCTGCGAGGAAACTGGTTTAATTGTGCCTTTAGGTAACTGGTTGCTCCAGCAAGCTTGTCAGGCTGCAAAAGATTGGCAGTTGAGATATCCCGAACATCCAGCAATTAGGATGAGCGTTAATCTTTCTGGTCAACAATTTCGCGAGCCACAGTTAATTGAAGAAGTTGACCGCATCCTCGCAGAAACTGGTTTAGAAGGTAAGTTTCTCAAGTTAGAAATCACCGAAAGTATTTTAATTGATAATTTAGAAACAGTCACAGATATAATTCTCTCTCTCAGAAAAAGGCAAATTCAGTTTAGTATTGATGATTTTGGCACAGGCTATTCGTCCCTTAGCTATTTACACCGTTTTCCTGTAGACACGATTAAAATAGATCGTTCTTTTGTCAGTCAGATGCAGGCCAATGGCGAAAATTCAGCCATTGTCAAAGCGATCGTCACTCTGGCTCATATGTTAAAGATGGACGTTATTGCCGAAGGAATTGAAACCACCTCTCAGCTAGCACAGCTAAGATTACTTGAATGCGAGTATGGACAGGGTTTCTTCTTCTCTAGACCATTGAGCCATAGACAAGCAGAAGCTTTAATTGCTAGTTTGCCTCAGTGGTAGCTTTTGAGGGATAAAGGATAAGGAGGTAATAAAGTTGATTATCAATGAACAGACTCGTCGTCATACAGCAAATTACTTTGACTAGCTATGAACAATTTCACTCAACGCTTGGTCAATGACTTCTTCGCTCACACCCCGTCGCTTTAAGCTGGCGATCAACGCTGTTACTGTTTCGCTCTCGAATCGCTCTAAATCGGTTCGCAATCCCTGACCAACGTAAGCACGAATCAACGGCTGGTAACCTGAAAAGCCTAATAACGGCGCAATCCGCTTTAAATCTTCTACTACATCTTCAGGAATCCGAATCGTTACACTCGTCATCGGACGGTTTTTGTCTAATCGCTTTTTCAATGCTTCAATCTTCATAGTCTTTTCGCTCTTGTGGGGTTGCTTTACGGGCAGAGATAATCCGAATGACACTTTCCTTGCTTTCAATATGAACCACGTACAACAAATTCCATTGGCGATCCATACCAATTACCGCTTCTCTTGTTTGATTGTTGCGACTTGCATCAACCACAATAAGAAAGGGGTCAAAGAAGGCTTCCGCAGCTTGCTGGAACGTAATTCTATTATGTTTACCAGGGTTGCTTTGTTCCTTCTCGTCGTTCCAAACAAAAGTGATGCCATTCAGCACGAAATACACATCCATACTTTGTAGTATAAGTAAAACGTATTTACATTGTCAATACGCTTTCTGAGAAAACGAGTAACTCTTAAACTAGTGCCATCACTTAAAACGTAACGCTCCGAATCGCTATGTGGGCGGAGTAAAGCAACCATCAAAAAATGACTCGCCCGCTTAAGCACATTTGGTGGTTATCTGCATTAGAAGTTACGTCAAACGCTAGCTTCAGCGTCAATACCCTGCCAGTCATCAGACAGTCGAATTGTGGCGAAACCATAATCAGCGAGAACAGCCGAAACCTTCTGAAACTTGTAGTTTTCTTTCTGGCGAGGTTTTAATGCCGTGTAGTCTATCGGGGTAAAAAAGAGCGTCATTATCTTTAGGAAATGAGTGGAAAAGGAATTGAAGCGATTTTCTTGGTACATCGGCTCACCAACAGTTTTGTGGGCGATCGCTCATGCTCACCAGACTAAATAGTAATTATTATTCATTGATTACTAAGTTTGTGTCCTTCAATCTTCACTTCATGTTCTCTAAGACAGCGCATCCAGCCATGAAGACGACGAATAGCATCTGTATTTTCTAGTAAGCCTGATTTTTGTTCTTTTTTGGTTAGTCGAACGAATTTGTTGTAACTAGGATAGTCTGGCGCAACTAAGGTGTCTTTTTGATGCAGAATTAGCGGGTTAGTCTCATCAGAAATATCATGATAGGTGACAGATAGATTGTGTAAATCTACTTCCATTGTTGCCTGTAAAGCAGGATGGGCTTTAGTGTCAAATTCTGGATAAACTAGGTAGGTTATTTTTGGCTTGTTGTAGTATAGTTTGACAATGTTGGCGTTTTCTAAGCGGTAGAAATTGCGACTAGCACAGCCTTCATATAGTCGTAGTAAGGGAGGCAGTTTTTCGAGTGCGCTAACGTGAACGGCGATCGCATCATTTAGCTGTTTACCAATGTTGCTAGTTTCACAGAGGTTAGCGATTTTCTTCATGTCTCCTACTTGAACTAGTAAGAAATCGGCTATAGTACAGGCTTGTTTATAGTTACCAAACAAAGCTTTGACATCGGCTTTGACTTCAGGTGCTAGCTTTCTGATGGTAGGACGACCACTAAATTTGCCCAATGCTAAATAGACTAAGAGATCTTGGCGACGTTTTTCGGCGATCTCCTCCCATTCTTTTCTATCTGTAGCCTGTAAGATTACCTTGAATGCCCGCTGATAGCTGCGAAATTCGGCTTTGATCGCGGTTTCTGAAGCAATTTCGCCTTTGATTGGTAAGCGACCCCTTTTAGTATAGAAATCCATTAAAGGAGTTAGCAACTCTCGATAGTCATCAAAATTTCTAACTTGAGCTTGAACCCTAGGAGTACTCAGGCGAGAATATACGCGGATAGCACGAAAAGATTCTGCTCGATCTTCGTGACGAAATACAAGATAAATGCCCAAGCCCCCAGGAATTGCTTCAGCCCCTAATACTTGCTCTATGTATAGCTTTAGTTCTTCCTGTTCGTAATATTTTTGGAAGGTATTACGGTTAGTAACTACGCCATCGCCGTAGGCAATTAGACCACGACGGCGATCGTCAACCAGGACTTGCGCCGAAACTATCAACACCTGCTGAGTTAATTCCCAAGCATTAAGCAGAACCTCTCGTCGTTCGACCATATCCTCAATCACATTGATAATATAACCTAGATTAACAATGTCAGCCGACTTTGTTTGAGCATCAGGGCGATAATAAGGATCCCAGCCTGAACTATCATAACCCAGTTCAGCAATGCGCTTTACGTCTTCTCCACAACCACAACCATAATCAAAAAAGGTTGCCCCTGGCGTAAATAAATCTGCTTCCAAGGCAACCCTTACAGGGCGAGATAATTCTGAGCGTTTTAAAGCTGCTTTATGCCTTTCAATTAAGACAGTTTGCTGTTTGGCAAGGGGAGAGTCCACGGGACAAGCCAGATAATGATTCACAATACATATTCCCTGTTGTAGTAATAAGCGTGTCCACTCCTGCAAAGTACCAATGTGACGGGAGTTATCTAATAAGCCTAAAGCTACTTCTGCTTCAGTTAATTCGGCGAAGGTTTGATAATTAGGATAATCGGCGGTAATAAAGGTTTCTTTGCGATGGAGAATTGGCGGATTATGAGAATTATGATACTGTCGGACTGTTACCTGTTCGCTGATTAAATCTACCACAACACTTTGGTGTAGTTGAGGATGAGGATCGAGGTCAAAGTCTGGATAATATAAATAAGAAATTTTAGGACGATCTATACCAAATTTGATGATAGTAGCGTTGTCAGTATTTTCTACTAGGCTTCTTGCCTGACGCTCATAGTCTTTTAGGAGAGGATCGAGATGCAAAAGAGCATCACTATGTACATACAGCGCATTGGGCAAATGTTTTCCTATGGGACTATTTTTACAGCTAGAGACAATTACGGAATATTTTTCGAGAGTTACCATCGTTTAGTATCAGTCAATAGTAATTAGTAATCAACAATCAGTGCTAACTGACATGGATTTGCTAGTTAATTAATAGTTTTGAGTTTATAGTCTAGATTTAAAAATGAAACTTTATCATATTGGCTTTAGCCAGTCAGATCTTGGTATTGACGCGCCCCAGACTGTACTGTTATCTGGAGAACCAGAGCGATCGCAATACATCGCTCAGACTTATTTACAAAATGTTAAACTTCTTTCAGAATATCGAGGACTTCATAGTTATTTAGGTAATCTGCCTAATGGTAGACCCATCTTAATCGCTACTAGCGGAATGGGGGGATCTTCTTTAAGTATTGTAGTAAATGAACTAGTTAAAGTCGGCATCAAACAGTTTATTCGAGTTGGTACTTGTGGTTCGATTCAGCCCACCGTAAAAGTTGGTAGCCTTGTTGTATCTCAAGCAGCTTTATGTCGTCAAGGTGCAGCTTTGGATATTGCTCCTGTGGAATACCCTGCCGTGGGAGATCCTTATTTGACAGTGGCTTTGATGGAAACTGCCCGTCGTTTAGAAATTCCCTGTCACTTGGGTATTACCGCTTCAGTAGATACCTTTTACGAAGGACAAGAAAGAACAGAATCTTCGGCTAATCCCCATCTTCAACCCTGGCTAAAAGGAATTACTGCTACCTATCGTTATCTCAATATTTTGAATTATGAAATGGAAACAGGAACTCTATTCAAGATGGCTGGAGTCTATGGTTTTGCTGCTGCTTGTGTCTGTGCGGTAGTGGCACAACGTACCGAGGCTGAGAATATAGTTATAGCCGATAAAGATAAAACTGTTCAACAAGCGATCGCCGTAGCAATTAAAAGCATTTCTGAGAACCTAGAACTAAAAACTAAAAACTAAAAACTTTGATTAAGAACGATTTGCTCCCTCAATCTCAGTACGGGTAGACAGTTTTTTAACTAGGGAGTTATCTGCTAAAGAGCGTTTTGCAGCTACTTCTATTTCTACTTTTAAGCCTGGTTTTAGGTATTGGGGAGGAATAGGTAACTTGCCTAACTGCAAGGTAAATAAATTGCCGTTTTTGGCGATCGCTTGAGTCGGAACTTTTCCCTCATATTTAGTTTTATATTCGGTAGTACTACCACCAAAAAAGTTTTTCTTTTCTGACTTTTCGCCCACGCTGTATCTAATCGTAAAATCAGTGCTGATTAAATTAGACTGTTCAGCTTTGTCATAAACATCTAGCTCTAAATCTGCTCCTTGTCCAAATAAACCATCTATCGTTAGATCGTCAACATCTTTAGTGCGAACAGCATTAAAAATATGCAGCTCGGTTACTTTATTCTGTTTTTCTGTTTTAGTTTCTAACCACAGATCTTTAGGCAAAAAGATATCAGCGTCATTTTGTCCCTTAATAGCTAGAGTCATATTCTGATCGTCAAAATTTTCGGCTGGCTGGGGTGCATCCCAAACTATCAATACCGTATGTTCGTGACGAGCTACTAATTCTTTATATTTGTTAGCAATAACTGAACCAGGAGCAAGCAAAGAAGCAGCATTATTTTTGTTCTGCCAAATATTTTTTGATAAAGTATAGCCCCTGCCTTTTAACTCACTAATCGGCGCGGTAACTTCTGGTAAATCTGGATCGAGAGACTTATCCAAATTAATTAGAGTCAAATTGCCAATTTCACCGTCTCTCCCTTTTCTGCCAGTGCGTCCTTTTCTGCCTGATTCACCATCGGTACATTGAAATTCTTCGGTAGTACAATTATAATCAGGGCTTCCAGGCTTGCCAACGCAAGTTTCTTCATTCCAGTAAGGGCGATCGCAATGGCAGCCTTCTCCTCCTACTCCCGCTTTTCCTGGTGCGCCGCCTTCTCCCCCCGCAGCAATTACATACACCTGCTTTAAGTTTTCTTTGTTAGTGGTGTAGACAGTCAAAGAGCCACCATTACCGCCGACTCCGCCGTCGCCTCCATCGCCCCCTTCACCCCCATCAGCACCCTGGAGATTTTTATCTATTTTGTCCTTTTGTTGCTCACACTCAGCGTCATAGCCTTGAATACCCTGCTGCCCCGCAGCACCTTCCCCACCTGTTAAATCTAAGGTCATAGGTGTGCCATCGGCAAACACAGTTAAATTGTCGCCATTGCGACCATTATTACCCTTTGCTCCCTCTTCTCCATCATCTCCACTTTCACCCAAACCTTGGGTATCTGCTGCCAGTACAGCCGAACAGAGTAGGGATTGAGAAGTGGAAGTGGTGGGAATAAATTGTGGTAAGACGAAGACTGCCAAAAACAATGACACCTTGCTTAAAAAACGTACTTCCATAACCAATAAAAACTATTGCGATCGCATTTTGTTATATTTGTCTTTCGTGTATCGCACACTTTTTCTGATTTGTCATTATTTTGGAGGATTTTATTGACTTAACTTAACTCATACTAGATTTTGTTCAAGTAGATTATTTAACTGTTAGGTAGTAAGTAGTAGGTAGTTTTGTTCTCACTACAAACGACTAACTACAAACTACAAACTTAATGTTCAAATTAAAAACTCGATCCAGGTTGTGTCAAAAACTCTTGCTCTGCTAAAGTTGATTCTCTGCCTAATATTTTGTTGCGGTGGGGAAAACGACCAAAGCGATTGATAATCTCTTGATGTTTAATGGCAAATTTAAGATTATCTTCTTTACCCAATTCGCTAAAAAGCTTGACACATTTAGCCTGATCTACTTTGTTTTCGCTGTGCATCAGAGGCATATAAAGAAATATCTGCCGATCTGTTGATAAACTTTGCTGATAGTTATTATTAACAGCAAATCTTGTTAATTGAACTGCCTTATTGTCTGTGACAAATGCTTGTGGTGTATCCCGAAAAATATTGCGAGGAAATTGATCTAAGACAATAATTAAAGCCAGTGCATCATGAGGATTACTTTTCCAATCATCTAATGTACCCGTTTTTGCCATTAGATAAGTATTAATAAAACGTGCTTCAATTTCTCGATCAAATTCTGCACTTTTCTTAAACCATAGCGGTTTAACTTTTTCAGAAAACCAAAACTCTAATACCTCAGATGACTTGCAAGATTTATTCATTCGTTCAATCAAAGTTCTATAGGCGATACGGGAGTTGCGATTAGTGGGCAAAAATAACCGAAGTGAAGTGACCTATTTTACCGCTATAGGTTCAATTCCTGCCAGACTTAGTATTTCAGGAATTAAGTCTTCTCGCTTGACTGCCATCAGGTGAACTCCTTGGCATATAGTTTTGGCTAACTTAACTTGTTCGGCTGCAATTTTGACCCCTTCTTGAAGTGGACTGTCGGCATTACCCAAGCGTTCAATTGTAGATTCGGGTATGTCTACCCCTGGCACATATTTATTGATAAATTGAGCATTTTTAGCTGATTTCAAGAGAAATATGCCAGCCAAGATGGGTTTATTGCTGACACAGGCAATCTGGCTCATAAATTTATCTAATTTGTCAAAATCGGTAATCATTTGACTTTGAAAAAATTCTGCCCCAGCTTCTAGTTTCTTTTCAAATCTTTTTTGTAAACCAGATACGCTTTTTAACTGCGGATCGACAGCAGCACCAGGAAACAGATCTAAAGGTTCATCTGGCATTGCTTTGTCGTTAAAGTCAAATCCACTGTTTAGCTTACTAATTAATTTTAGCAGCCTGACCGATTCTAGTTCAAAAACTCCCCTAGATTTCGCGTGATCGCCAGCCTTAATCGGATCTCCAGTAAGTGCCAAAATATTGCGGATACCCAAAGCATAAGCACCCATAAGATCTGCCTGCAAGCCAATACAGTTGCGATCGCGACAGGCTACCTGACATACTGGCTCAATACCATTCTGTTGAAGAATAACCGAAGCAGCCACAGAAGACATTCTTAGTACGGCACGACTACCATCAGTAACGTTGACTGCGTGAACTCTCCCTTTTAGTTTTTCTGCCACCTCTAACATTCTGGCAGGGTTTCCTCCTTTTGGAGGAGCAACTTCGGCAGTGACTAAAAAATCTTGATTGAGTACGGCTTGCTGGAGATTACTCGTCATTAGAATTGGTGATTTTTGGTTTTGGTATTCTAAACGGTTTAATTATTTACGTCTACATAGGAGATAAAAAACCCATAGCATCTTTGACTCTGGTTAGGGTTTGGTTGGCTACATTACTGGCTTTGGCTGCACCATCTCGCAAAACAGAATTAAGATAATCTTGATTATCCATTAATTCATTATATTTGTCTTGAATTGGTTTTAGAGCCTCAACGGTAGTTTCTGTTAGCAGAGGTTTAAATTGACCCCATCCCATATCTTGACATTCTGCTGCTACTTCTTGTTTGGTTTTATTGCCCAAAAGCTGATACAAAGTAAGCAGGTTATGACATTCAGGACGCTCTGGATCATCAAATACCAATCCCTTTACGGGATCTGTCTTACACTTTTTGATCTTTTTCTTAATTGCATCAGGAGGATCGAGTAAATCGATGCGACTTAATTCTGAAGGATCGGACTTGGACATTTTTTTTGTCCCATCCGTAAGACTCATTACCCTTGCGCCTTCTTTGCGGATCATGGGTTCGGGTACTTTTAAGACTAATTGTTTTTTCTTAGCGAATCGATCGTTAACCCTACCTGCAATATCTCTAGTTAGTTCTAAATGCTGTTTTTGATCTTCGCCTACAGGTACTTTGTCCGCATCGTAAAGTAATATATCTGCTGCCATTAGCACAGGATAGTCTAATAAACCTACACCGACGTTTTCACCTTGTTTTACAGCTTTTTCCTTAAACTGAATCATTCTTTCTAACCAGTTAAGGGGAGTAACGCAGTTAAGCAGCCACGCAAGTTCAGTATGAGCAGATACATGAGACTGCACAAAAATAGTTGAGCAGTTTAAATCAATACCACAAGCTAGATATATTGCTGCTAAATTGAAGGTGTTGGCTGCTAAAATTTTGGCATCATGGGGTACGGTAATAGCGTGAAGATCGGCAAAAAAGAAGAAATTATCATAGTCCTGCTGTATTTCGACCCAGTTACGGATTGCACCCAAATAATTGCCCAAATGTAGGTTACCAGTAGTTTGAATTCCAGATAAGACTCGCTGTTTACTCATGTTCAGTAGAAAATTGCCATAAAATATCCCCCTCTTAAATACTTAAAAAAGGGTATTTACTTATGGAGATCAGTATTACACGATTTTAGATGATTAACTTATGAAAAGATAAGAGATGAGAAATAATAAAATAGCAATTATTTATTAGTTGCCCAAACCATTTTTTAAATTAATTAAGGATTTTTCAAGTTTGTTTATTTATGAAACAGCGATCGCTCGAAATAGACAAAACCTCTTTGCCATTTTCTCTAGTAAATATTTCACGAGTCAATGTATTAATTTTATTGGTTTTATTAGTTGGAGCAATAGTTGTTTTATTTCCTTTGTTGGTTGTCATAAAAAGCTCTTTCACCTCACCTAAAGGTAGCTTGACTTTTGCTAATTATCAAGCAGCTTGGCATCGGGGTAATTTTTTATTAGCTTTTGCTAATTCTACTCTAGTGGCTTTGGGGGTAACTGCTTTGCAAATAGTTACTTCTGCTTTGGCAGGATATGCTTTAGCCAGATTAAAGTTTAAAGGACAACAGGCAGTATTATTAATAATTTTAGCTACTTTAGTTATTCCTTTTCAGCTATTAGTCATACCTATATTCGTAATTTTAAAATGGGCGCATTTAATTAACAGTTATTGGTCATTAATTTTACCAACCGCAGCCAATGGATTTGGTATTTTTCTAATGCGTCAATATTTTGCTAGCATTCCTATCGAATTAGAAGAAGCTGCTGCATTAGATGGAGCTAATCGTTTACAGATTTTAATGCGTATCATGTTGCCATTATCTCGTCCTGCTTTAGTAACTTTATTTCTCTTTACTTTTATTGGGGAATGGAACGATTTATTTAAACCCTTGGTGTTTACTACTCGTCCAGAATTAAGAACAGTTCAGTTAGCTTTATCGGAGTTCCAAGAACAGTTTACTAGTGATTGGTCACTAATGATGGCAGCAGTAGTTATTGCGACTATTCCCGTATTAATACTATTTTTGATTGGTCAAAAACAATTGATTCAGGGCATTGGTTCGACGGGAATTAAGAATTAGCAACAGCAAGGTTTTTTCCTAAAATGAATAAAGAATCTGCCTAAGTAAGTAAGTGTAATTAAATATAAAATGACTTTGATAGAGGTCAGAGGTCAGGGCAAAAGTTAGTATTGATATCTTACGTCTGATGTAAATTAAATTTCATTCTTTTATTTTATATAAAATCCATATGCGGATTTAAACTCCAATTAATTATGGAAAGAATCGATGTTAATGTTTACGTCAGGGGTTTGGGGACGTTACGCCCTCCCCAACAGGGGGTCTGGGGGAAAATTCCCCCAGTATTAAGCTATGGTTTTCACAGACCAATTTTAATTAGAAGCGAGAATAAGCATTTTGCAATTCACATTAGGCGTATCTTATAAATGATTTCGCCCACCTGCTTATTTGTAGAATTTATAATTTTCTATGGAATATATTTTATTTAATAAACCCTATGGAGTTTTATGCCAGTTTACGGATAATAGCAGCGAGCAAAAACGCCCCCTTCTCAAAGACTACATTCCGATTCCTAATGTCTATCCCGTAGGCAGATTAGATTTAGATAGTGAAGGATTATTATTACTAACCGATAATGGACAACTGCAAAATCGTCTTGCTAATCCTAAATTTGCCCATCCCCGCACTTACTATGTTCAGGTAGAACGTATTCCTGATGAATCGGCTTTGAATAAGCTACGGCAGGGAATCACAATTAAAAACTATCTTACCCGTAAAGCCAAAGTACATATACTATCAGAAGAACCTGATTTTCCGCCTCGCATTCCGCCAATTCGCGATCGCCAAAACATACCTACTTGCTGGTTAAAAATCACCCTGACAGAAGGACGTAATCGTCAGGTGCGACGCATGACGGCAGCGGTAGGCTTTCCTACTCTTAGATTAATTAGAGTTTCTCTGGGTAACAATTCTCAACAAATTAATTTAACAGGCTTACAGCCTGGACAATGGCGTAATTTAACCTCACAAGAAATCAATATGTTACTTACCTTTAGATAAATAGATATTTTTTCACAGAAATTAATAAACTAAAAATATTCAAGCAATATAAATAAATTAAGCAGAAAAAGAAAATATTTGGGAATCATAAATATATATTTAAACTGCATCTAATCTAAAATCAGTAGTTCTTAAGATAAGTGTTCAGAAAATTAGATAGCCAACATTGAAAAGTAGAAAATACAGGAGTTGATTATGGAGCCAGTAGGATTTTGGGAATGGTTTGGGCTATTTTTGCTTTTTTTTATTCCTATAGTCAATATAATCGTTTTTATCGTCGGTGCTTGTGGAGTAGGTAAACCTAGTTTTGTTAATTATTGCCGTGCCTTTTTACTATGGATAATTGTAGGGGTTGGAATAGTCTTTTTATATGGATGGCTATCGGGGGGAGATTTTCCCCAGATAATTAATCCTAGTAACAATTCTTAAAAGGGCGTTGCTGAATTGTAATGCTGTACAGGTTTTTTATTTCCTAATTTGAAGGTGAGAGAGGGCGAGGTTTCCTCGCCATCTCTAATCACCTTGTTGGAACATGAAGAATACTTGAAAGCTAATAGCTAAAAGCTGAGAGCTAAAAGCTACGAACAGTAATATTTTATACGTCATCACTTGAATCAGCAACGCCCTTAAAAGATATAGCCTTTCTCAAATAGGTAAGGTACACCCGATTAACAATCAACAAAAACCAAGGTTGTTAACGTACCTCATTTAAATGAGAACTGCTATGTAAGGCTTCTAAGTTTGTCAAGAAAACTGTTTTAAACCGCGTTGAGCAAATTAGTTAACTCTTCTCTCAAAGATAAAGGCTGATAGCCAAGAGCAAAAGCTTTGCTGCTATCTAAAGAAGTGTCAGGCGATCGCGGTGCTACCGCAACTACATCTGATTGTTTACCTGGTTTAATTAGATCTGTTGGTAATTGCCAAATATCTGCTAACAACAACCCAAAGTCATAACGAGAGATTCTCTCTTTTCCGCCCAAGTGTAAGATCCCCTGAACCTTCTTTTCTACAGCCAATAACAATCCTTGAGACGTAGCAGACGCACTAGCAGGTGTACGAAATTCATCTACAAATAAATTGATTTCTTTGCCAGCTTTAAGATTACTAACCATTCCCTGCATAAAGCTAGCAGCAACGGAAGAAGGCGCACCAAACATCAAAGGCATTCGGCAAATTGCGATCGCAGGATATACTTCCCGCATCTTTTGTTCGGCGGTTACTTTTTGTTCGCCGTAATAATTGATTGGACAAACTGGATCGGTTTCCTCATAAAGAGGATTTTTGCCATCAAAGACCAAATCCGTTGAGGTAAAGGCACAAGGAATATTATGTTCGCCACATAGACGAGCAATATTTAGCGCAGCCGTAACGTTAATAGCGTAAGACTCATTCGGATTAGTTTGACAGAAATTAGGTTTGGAAGCAGCAGCAGTATGAATTACCCCATCAGGCTTGATATCTTTAAATAGTCGATCGAGTGCCTCAAAATCTTTCAAATCAGTCTTATATAAAGTTGCTCTGGGTATTTTTACCTCATGACTAAAATATGTCCCGTATACTTTCCAGTTTGCCTGAGCATACTGACACAAGTTCCAGCCTAAAAAACCGCTTGCACCCGTAACCAATAGTTTTTTCATCTTTCAGAGTCTAGTTTAACGTTATCTATGTAATTAGGATAATAAATCTGTCAATAACGTTAGACTAAGTGAAAAATTTGCATAACCTAGTTCATTTAATCACAATTACACTACATTTTATTCCCGAAGTGTTAGAAAAACCCTCAGTACGTAATCCTATCGCCGTTAGTCTTGGCGCGATCGCTGGTTCTCTTAGTCGTTATTACTTAAGCATTTGGCTCGCTCAAAGATTTGGCACAGGCTTCCCCTACGCCACTTTATTTGTTAATTTAACTGGTTCTTTTGCAATGGGGCTGTTAACAACTTTAGTACTTGAAAGAGCGTTACTAATTTCTCCAGAGATTCGTTTACTAATTGCTGTCGGGTTTTTAGGTTCTTATACTACTTTTTCAACTTACGAACTTGATAGTATTAATTTAATACGAGATTCTCAGCTAAATAAAGCATTTATCTATTGGCTAGGTAGTGCTGTATTAGGTTTTTTTGTTCTTTACCTGGGAATTATTGCAGCTAGATTAATCAGGATATAGTTGCAATAATTGTTTGACGGTTATTTTTGCAAGAAATATTTTGGTTATTGCGCCTGTAAGAGTTGAATATTGATATTGGGCAAAAGCTAAGTTTTCTCTAATCGAAATATTTAGAGATGGTTGAGCTTCAAGTATATCGAGAATGTCAGTTGCGATCGCTTTTATCTATTGGATATTTAGAAAATCTCTGATCGGGAATGATATCTAAATATGATATCATAAAGTTGATTGCAATTAAAATGCGAAATAATTAATATGACTGATTTGATCGGCAGTGCATGAATAGCAAGTAACGTCAAACTCTTGCTGCTATTTTCTCTACCCCCATTCATTCTGATATTAAATGGATAAATATAGAAAGCTTATTCAAAGCTCTCGGAGGCACAATTTCCAGGGAAAAGGCTCAAAAGTTCGAGTGTCTTTAAATGGAGTTAAAGCGGTGTTCCATAATCCTCATCCAGAAAGAGAAACAAATAAGGGTGCGATCGAATCAGTACAGGAATTTTTAATTAATGCTGGCGTGAGCAATTACGATTACTAACTCAAAACCAACTATGAAATACAAAGGATATACAGCATCTGCTGAAATAGATGAAACAGAAGGAATCTTGTTTGGCAAAGTATTAGATATTAAAGATGTAATTACGTTTCAAGCTAATACCGTAGCCGAGTTGGAACAAGAATTTCATAATTCCGTAGATGACTACTTAGAATGGTGCGCTGAAATCAATGAAAAGCCAGATAAATCTTTTTCAGGTAAGCTACCTTTTAGAACATCGGTCGAACGTCACCGCCAAATTTATTTGGCAGCAAAAAAAGCGAACAAAAGTATTAATGCCTGGATGGATGATATTTTATCTGAAGCAGCAAAAGCTAGTAATTTGTAAGAGTATAAGTTACCTTCATTCTTGGCAAAACTTGCTAATTGTTCATTTAAAAAAATACAGTTGTTCAAGTTGACTAAAGGTAATTTTCGCAACGGGAAATATTTTAGTCGTTGCTGTCGCCAGAGTTAAATCTTGATATTGGGCAAAAGCCAAGTCGTTTATGGTAATTGGGATATTTAAAGCGGGTTGAGTTTCCAGCCAGTTGCGAATTTCTGTAGAGATAGCTTGAATTTCTGCTGAGGTTAACTTAGCATTGATAGTTCCCAAACGTAGATAAAAGTCATTATCTACATCGTTAGGAGTCGCGTGATATTTATGCAGCAAACCAAATTGCTGTAAGTCACAACGCAAACTATCTACTGCTAAAGAAACGCTATTGTTTGACCATGACCAACCAATCAATACAGGAAGGGTTTGATTGTCTGCTGGTTGGAGTTGAAAAGAACGCTCGTAAAGATGTTGATTGCGACTGAGGAAATTATAATCAGTATGGCGATCGCACCCTCCAAACCTTATATCTAAAGGAAAATCAACTCGATTCTGAAGATAGTCAATCAAACCAGGAATATCTATATATCTGCTTTCTTCTCTACGTTCACAAAACCATTTATTAATTATGCCCGCCTCAGTTTTATAGCCTTCACAGCCAATAATTGTCCCGTGAACTTGTTCTAGCTGATAGGGGACAAATTTATCTTTAATTAATTGATTTGTCAGAGTTTGTAGCTTTTGAATCAGGTTAATTAACTGAACAGGTTTATCACCATAAAAACCAACTAGACTAATGTTCATTATTAAACACGCTTGACTTTTGACTTCATTATTAACCAAAGTTTTTAATTCGTGCAGAAGTCTAAGAACCTATAAAATAGTCTTTTTGTTGGCTTCCCTAATAGCGATCGCTTGACTATTATTTTCGCTGCCTTAGACTATTTCTATCTTCATTTTTTAAAACCTTGCTGGGGCATGAGAAACCATCCAAGGTCTATTACTAGTGGAGCTTTGATATCTTGGTTTGGTAGGTTCTTTTTGTTCTCGTTTAACTACTCTCGGTTCAGAAGACTGCGACTTAGCGATCGCCGATAGACTTCCTGAATTAAGATTAACATTAGGAGCAGAAAATATTTTTATTGCAGCTTGGTTACAGTCAGGACAGTTTATAGGTGCATTATATTTGTCCATGCTGCGCCAAGCTTCAAATTCTCCGCAAGTATCACAGCGATATTCGTATAGGGGCATTTTGTCAATGGATAATTGATAATCAATAGCAGGGTGGGCAAGGGCTATGTTTGAACTTTTCAAATTGAAAAAATACTTTTGCCCACCTTTTCAATTAGGTATACTTAACCTGCCAAAATATCCTTATGTCGGGACAATACTCTTGTCAAAAATGGCAGTAGGTAATGCCAAAGTACAGCAAGCATTAGGCACATCGACAATACCGCTAATTCTACCTTCAACAGGGGCGCAACTAAGTAAAAGATATGCTTGTTCTCCTGTAAAGCCGAATTTTTTTAGATAATTAATTGCATTCAAGCAGGCGTTTCGATAGGAAACATGAGCGTCTAGGTAATATTGTTCGCCGCTAAACTCATCAACCGAAATACCCTCAAAGATCAGATATTCTGAATAATGAGGCTCAACAGGACCTGGTTTAAAGATGGGGTTAACCATCGCATATTTCTCCACGCCCCCTTTGATAATATCTACGTGAAGATCGATATAGCCTGACATTTCGATCGCACCACAGAATGATATTTCTCCATCTCCTTGAGAAAAATGAATATCACCCATCGATAAGTTGGCACCATCTACATATACAGGAAAGTATATTTTTGAACCTTTAGACAAGTTTTTAATATCACAGTTTCCACCATGTTCTCTTGGTGGCACGGTACGAGCAGCTTCGGCTGCTACGCGCTCAAATTCCGAACCTGATAAAGTTCCTAATACTGCCTCTTCTGGGTTGGGTAAAGCTGCTAGATCTGGTATTTCTGGTTTCCAAGGGGGTCCGCCTTTGGCTACTAAAGCTCTTTCTCGCTTATTCCATGTTTGCAATAATTCCATCGATGGGGCGCAACCAATCAATCCAGGATGAGTAATACCTGCAAAGCGTACTCCAGGAATATGACGCGAACTAGTATATATTCCCTGTATATCCCAACAGGCTTTAGCTGCTTGAGGATAATGATCGGTCAAAAAACCACCGCCGTTATCTCGCGAGAATATACCAGTAAAGCCCCACTCATCTCCAGGCAAAGTACCAATATCTAGCAAGTCTACAACTAAAATATCTCCTGGTTTTGCTCCCTCTACTCGAATTGGACCACTAAGCATATGGACTTTTCTGAGATCCACCTTCTCTATGTCGCTGGGGTCATCGTTATTACTAATTTGCCCGTCCGTCCAGTCTTTACATTCAATCCGAAAGACATCACCAGGCTTAACAGAAACTACCGCGGGGATATCAGGATGCCAACGATTATGACCAGGGACATCTTGCTTTGCCATTGGTTTGGTCAGGTCAATTTTGAAGAGAGTTTCTGGCATTTTATTCTGCTCTTTACTAATAAGTGTATGGAAGAGGAAATCTGACAAATGTGATTCCTCAAAACTAAAGATTGCAGCTAGGAACTGTAGGACTTTTTAGCAATCTTTTGATATTTTCGTGTAAATAATTTCGTGAAAAAGAGAAATCATTTGAATAACAAAAACGAACTCATTTACGAATATTGGACTATTTGCAGAATATTAAAAGTAACAATGGCTACAAAATAAATTTTATTCCCAGTTCAACAAATAATTAAATACGCTTAGTGTGAATTAGCTTCGCTCTAATTTACTAGTTTTTAGCTATTAGCTATCAGCTATTAGCTATTAGCTCTTAGCTTTAGAAAACTACGTGAAAATTCATCACTTTTTATAGCTTAGGAGGCGTGTTTATTGAGTGCAACTCGAAAAAGTTAATATTTCCATAACCAAAGCTATCCTAAAAGCAAGTTTTAATTAACACCAGACGTTAAATATAACAACTGCATAAATTGTCTTGGATGTTATTTATAGATAGTATTAATTATCTAAAACGATTAAAGCTTCTTGAATGCTTAGTGCTTAGTTACAGTATTAAGATTCTCGAAGATTTGCGCTTGAAATAACCAAAATCAGCACTAGCTAGTCTACTTGATTATGATAATTGGAGCGACTAAAGAAAAACGTTCATTATGTATTCAATTTTACAAAACGAATAGGAAGACAAGTTTATTCTTCAGTAAAGCAAAAACTAATAATCTAAAATTCCTAATACCTTATATACGATCTTTATGAGCTAAAAAAAGAGATGTTTTTCATTTGCTTCTGCAATTAAATTTATTTATTGCAACTATCTTCAATTTCATTCAGTAGAAAAGACAAACACATGAACAAAAAGCATCAACCTCCCACTTTTGGAGGTCTAAGTCGCCGTAAATTTATTCAATATAGTTCATTGGCTGTAGGTACAGGTATCTTAGCTGCCTGTACTGGTGGCGGTAATTCTAGCACAGGAGACGAAGACTTAGGAGAAAATCCAATCAAAGTGGGAGTAATGTACTCTACTACTGGAACGATCGCGATTGTCGAAAAATCGTTACAAGATGCTACTTTTCTGGCGTTGGAACAGATAAATACCGATACAGGTCCCTGGAAAGGTAAAGGGGTCGGTATCAACGGCAGAAAAATTCAGAAGGTGGTAGTTAACCCCAACTCTGACTGGGATTTGTATAACCAGATGTCAAAACGCCTCATCGACGAAGATAAAGTAACCTGTGTTCTTGGTTGCTATACCTCTGCCAGTCGTAAATCAGTATTGCCAGTATTTGAAGAAAAAAATACTATTCTTTACTATCCTGTTTACTATGAGGGTAACGAATGTAGCTCAGATGTTTTCTACGCGGGGGCTGCACCAAACCAACAAATTACCGATTCTATTCCCTATAGTTACAAGAATTTTGGACCCAAAGGATTTTTTATCGGTTCAGACTATATCTACCCTAAAGAAAGTAATCGTATTGCCAAAGCCCAACTAGAAAAAATTGGCGGTCAAGTCGTCGGTGATGAATATTCTCCCCTTGGAACTACAGAATTTATCACCATTATTAATAAAATTAAGCAGGCTAAACCTGACTTTGTGCTGAGTAACTTAGTCGGAGACAGCATTCCCGCATTCTATCGTCAGTATAAAGATGCAGGGATTACCGCCGACCAAGTACCAATTATGGCTTATCCCACTACTGAAGAAGAAATTCAGGCGATGGGCGCAGAATATGCTCAAGGTCACTATACCAGCTTTAACTATTTCCAAACCGTAGACACTCCAGAAAACAAAGCTTTCGTCGAACAGTTTAAAGCAAAATTTGGCGACAATCGAGTCACTAACGGGGTAATGGAAGCGGCATACATTCAAACCTTCTTTATGGCACAGGCTATGGCAGACATACTAAAAAAAGGAGGAGAAATAAATACTGGAACTTTGAGAGAAGCCACTAGAACGCAGGAGTTTAACGCACCTCAAGGTTTAGTCAAAGTCGATCCCGAAAACTTCCACACCTATCTCTATTCGCGGATTGGTAAATGGAACGCCGAGGGACAAGCAGATATTGTCTTTGCTACACCTTCAGCAGTCAAACCAATTCCTTGGAGTCAAGTTCTTTATCCAGGTCGTGAGTGCGTTCATCCAACTCCTGACGATCGCAGTAACCCTACTAAAGAGACAGGAAAAGAGTTAGGAGTTAAGTATTTAGAAAAATCTTAGAACAGTATTGTAGGGCGGGCATGATCATCAACTACAGCAGAAAAAGATTCTTGAGATAATGCCCACCATCGTAATCAGTAATTGATAATCAGTAATCAGTAATTAGTAATTATGTACTTGCTTTATTATTTGGCGCAAGAGGCCGCAACCCAAGAACCAACTGAAGCATTTAGCTTGGTTGCTTTAGGCAATCAGCTAGTTAATGGGATTGGTATTGTCGGAATTCTCTTGCTGACTGGGTTAGGTTTGGCAATTACCTTTGGGGTGATGCGGATCATTAACCTAGCACACGGAGAATTTATCATGCTGGGAGCTTATGTTACTTTCTTGATGCAGGATGCTTTTGGCATGGATTTACTGCTAACTATTCCCTTCTCCTTTCTAATTACAGGGGCGATTGGGGCATTAGTAGAGCTTACTATTATTAGGCGATTATATGGTCGTCCTTTAGAAACTTTGCTGGCTACCTGGGGGTTGAGTATTGTCTTGCAGGGTATAATTAAGCTGATTTTCACGGCACAGCTAAAGTATGTAAAGTCTCCACCTTACATATCTGGTAATTTAACCTTGCTCAAAGATGCTCAAGGTTCTCCTGCGATCGCTATTTCTTATTATCGACTGTTTATTGTGGTAGTGGCGATCGCTTTACTTGTTTTGACAGGCTATTTGCTCAATAAGACCGATTTAGGTCGTCAAGTACGGGCAGTAACTCAAAACCGAGAAATGGCAAAGTGTTTGGGGGTAAATACTAGCTTGGTAGACATGGTGACTTTTGCTTATGGTTGCGGACTAGCGGGTATAGCAGGTTCGGTTATTTCGTCTCTTAAAAGTGTTTCTCCACCGATGGGACAAGATTATTTAATCGATGCCTGGATGACGGTGGTAACAGGAGGAGTGGATAAGTTAGTTGGTATTTTAGCTGGTGCTTTTGTGATCGGCGAATCAAGCTCAGGTATTGCTTATCTACTTAACGATCCTACAGCTAGGGTAATCGTCCTGGCAGCAGTTATCATTCTTATTCGCTATAAGCCTGAAGGTCTATTTACCATTCAGAAGAGAGGTTAGGTTAATTAAAATGCTTTCTCTATTGCTCTTTTTTTTCTTACTCAAATTTTTGAAAGCCAAAAACCCTACTGGGGGACTAGCCCCCCAGACCAACGGACATCACAAGGGGGCGAATACATTCGCCCCTCGTGTCCTCCCCCATTGGGGAAGTGACGGCATCCCCAAACCCCTTACGTAAGGTTTAGTCTGCAAAAAGCTAATTTGTTCTCCAGAACTCTATTTTCCTCGTCCTTCACAATTCATCCTTTAAAAAAATGACTATTGGTATTGCAACGCGATCGCGAACTCCTACAAGGCTAGCTATTGTTACGGCAATCAGCTTTTTAGTAATGGCAGTTTTGCCGTTTATAGTTGGTGATTTTCAAATATCCTTGCTCTCCAAACTCTTGCTGTTTGGTGCTTTATCTATCTCCCTAGATTTAGTTTGGGGGTTTACAGGAATTCTGAGTTTTGCCCACGGGGTATTCTTTACCCTGGGGGGTTATGCCATGGCATATTATCTCAAGCTAAATCTTTCCGCCTCAGCTAATACCTACGGGGGAAATTTGCCTGATTTTATGGTCTGGAATGGCTTAAAGGAATTACCCTGGTTTATCGCGCCTTTAAAATATTTCCCCATAGCTGCGATCGCGATGGTCTTAGTCCCTGCTGTTTTTGCTTATCTAATCGGCTGGTTTATCTTTCGCTCTAAGGTAAGTGGGGTCTATATTACAATTATTACCCTAGCAATCTCTTCGGCTTTAACTACCTTTTTTATTAGCCAACAGGCATATACAGGCGGAACAAACGGCATTACTGATGTATCCAAACTAAGTATCTTTGGCGCAGATATTCCCCCAAATGGTATTTATTGGATGATTTTGCTGTTTACTACCTTTGTTCTGGTAGGTAGCTGGTGGCTGACTCAATCTAACTTCGGCTTAATCTTGCGCTCAATTCAAGAGAACGAAAATCGTATCTCCTATTTGGGCTATGACGTAGCTAGCTTCAAGATCTTTATCTGGACTCTTTCTGCTGGTATTGCAGGTATCGCTGGGGGTTTATTTGTACCTCTCAATCGCTTTATTTCTCCTGTATATCTGGCAGTGGCTTTTGGGACGCAGGTAGTGATTTGGGTAGCTATCGGTGGCAGGGGTACATTGGTTGGACCTTTGATCGCTGCCATTCTTTTAGGTCAAATTCAAAATTCTGCCGAACAAGTTACTCAAGACTGGCAATTATTTGTAGGAATATTGTTATTAATCGTCGTGTTATTTATTCCTGATGGATTGGTAGGTTCTGTTACAAAATTGTTCAATAGAAAGAAAGTATAACTTAAGTAATTGTTAATTAAATGTAACAGTAAAAACCAACATGAAATACAAAAAAGAATGATACAGATAGACCTTCCCTCAGTCACTTAGTCTCCCCGTCAGTTATCTGTAGCAAACTTTAAGAGAAAAAAATAATTATGAAACCCATCTTATCAGTCAAAAATTTGCAGGTAGTCTTTTCTGGTTTCAAAGCCTTGAAAGGAGTAGATTTAGAAGTAGGCGATCGCGAAATTGTGACCATTATTGGTCCTAACGGTGCAGGTAAAAGCACTCTCTTAGATGCGATCGTTTGTAAGTCTCCTGTGGCAGAAGGAAATGTTTATTTTCAAGGTAAAGATATTACTAATAAAAATCCCTATGAAATTGCCAAAATGGGTATCGGGCGAAAATTTCAAAACCCCAACGTTTATAATGAATTAACCGTATTTGAAAATATTTTATTGGCATTAAAAGGCAAGCGAGGAATTGTTAGTGCGATCACTGCCAAATTAACTTCGGGTAAGAAAGATAAGATTATCGATGTACTCGATCGCATCGGTTTATTGAATTATGCTAGCGAAACAGTCGGCTCATTATCTCACGGTCAAAAACAGTGGGTAGAAATTGGCATGGTAATCGCTCAAGAACCTAGTTTAGTGTTATTGGATGAACCCACCGCTGGGATGACCCCCGAAGAAACCCACGCCACGGGGGAAATTATCAAAACATTGGCACAAAATTATGCCGTAGTTGCGATCGAACACGATATGGAATTTGTTAAACAAATCGCCGAAAGAATTATCGTACTGCACCAGGGAGCAAAGTTAGCTGAAGGCTCAGTACAGGAAATTCAAAACAACTCCAAAGTAATTGAAGTTTATTTAGGAAGGGAAAAAATCGATGTCGCTGCTTGAACTTAATAATCTTACTGCTGGCTATGGACAAACTCCCGTGTTGTTTAATGTTGACATGACTATCAATAAAGGAGATATGGTCGGTCTTTTAGGGCGTAATGGTGTGGGCAAAACTACGCTCTTACGCAGCATTATTGGCTTAAATAAATTAACTAAAGGCAGCCTTTCTTTTGATAATAAAGATATTACTAAAGCACCTACCTATAAGCGATCGCGTTACGGTATTGCCTACATTCCCCAGGGTAGAGAAATTATTCCCTATCTTTCGGTATTGGATAATTTAAAGCTAGGCTTTAGTGCCAGTGGCAAAAGCAGCAAAAGAATCCCCTCGGAGATCTTTGAATTTTTCCCAATGCTTAAAGAACATTTACCTCGTCAAGGAGGACTCCTTAGTGGCGGACAACAACAGCAGCTGGCGATCGCCAGAGGATTAATGTGCAATCCCAAAATTATGCTTTTGGACGAACCCACCGAAGGAATTCAACCCTCTATTGTGCAGGAAATTGAAGATACCCTGAGAAGAATCAACCGCGAAAAAGGCATTACGGTAATTGTCGTCGAACAGAAAATCGACTTTATCCGCCAGCTTGCCCAAAGATTCTTTATTATGGACAAAGGTGCGATCGTTGCTAGAGGAACAACCCCTGAATTGTCGGATTCTTTAGTCCATCGATATCTTACTGTTTAATCTTAAAAAGCGTTTTCTTAAACTATGCTTCGGAAATTTGCCCTGCATTTACTTCGACTTCAATAACATCTCCATCCTTTAATCCAAACTCATCTCGCAGCTTAATATCAGTAGCGATCTCTAAAATCTGTTCTGGAAAATAGCCATGTTTTCCAGTATCGCTATCGGTACGGAGAACATAGGCATCTTTGCCCAAAATTTGACAGGGAATCATGCTAACTGAAACCCTTCCTCCGTATTCTTCTTTCTCTAGCCTAATACAGTCTTTAGGAAAGTAATATTTGCGATCGATAAGATGAATATTAAGTGTACCTGGAAAGAAAATCATTCCCGTCTTTTGTGTGTAATAAGACGATAATTTTTTTATCCAGAAAGAAAAGTCATTTTTTCCTGTTCTAATCTCTCCTTGAAGTTTCATAATTTAGGTACTGCTTTAAATGTATAAAGAAGCAATATTCTGATATTTAGAATAACAGGTTGACTAGCAAATTACCCAAAATAACCATCCGTCATCATTGTTTCTAGCTTCACAAAATTATCATCAGGAATAGCAAACTCTTCTCGCATTGCCTTTATTGATTTCTGATACCAATCCAAATAATTTTGCTGTAAGTAATTATTCAAACTGGGAGACTCTTCCAAAATACTTTTAATTTCCTCACGAAAATTAACTACTTCTTTTTTCCAACCTCGCTGGTTGTATCCCCTTTCGCTTTTCCAGTATTTAAGTTTAAATATATGTTCGATTAATCTTTTGGTATAACTTCTCAAGGCACGTCTTTCACTCGCTCCCATATCGTTAATTTCTTCAATTAGATTATCCCAATCCATATTTTTAAGTTCTCTATTATGAATGGCATTTACAATCTCTTTGCGCCAAAGATTTAAATCCCGATGATAAAGTTTTTCTAGTTGATTATTCATAGCTAAAAAGGAATATATTTACGTTGTTTTAAGTACATTTTTTATTAAGTAAGTAGGTGGGCGAAATCATTTATAAGATACCAACATTAACTTTTTGCCCTGACCTCTGACTTCTGACCTCTGACCTCTATCAAATCCATTTTATATTTAATTACACCTACCCACTTATATTAGTAGTTGCTGAATTTAATTTAAACAAAGAAAATTTTCTGCCGATCTACTCCATGTAAAATACCTACTTCACCAATACGTTGAACACTTTTAGCCATTTTGTCAGCAAAGTGAATGACATAGGGTAAACGACTATAAGCGTAGGCACTAGCTGGATTAAGCATACTCAGGCGATCAACTTGTTTGGCTAATATTTCTAAAGGTGCATCACCGAAATCTCTAACTGCTTTTAAAGGGCGTGCGCTTCCTCCTGCTTTTGCTTCAGAAGTTACAATACGAAAAGTTTTATCATCAGTAGAAAGTATTGCTGTTCCTGGTGAAGCATCAATAAACTCTCCATATTCATTTTTAACAGCCATTCTTCCCGCACCACTTTTTCTGACACCCAAAAGATCGACTGCAATTTTATCATCTAATAAAGCTGCTACTACATCATCAAATTCTTCGCATTGGACGATGCCATCTCGAAGCATTAATATACGACGAGGAAGTCTATTTTCTATTCTTTGAAATCTGGTGACGATATTAGTAACAGTACGTATAATTGCTTCTGAACTTATTTTTTCTCCTGGCTGTGCTTCTGGAAGTTCCCAACCTAAGCTTTGTCCGTTAGCTAAAATGGCAAAAGCACTCGTTCCATAATAAAGATTTCTATTTGTTCCTGCATCAAAACCAATAACTATTTCGGCTGCATATTCATCCTGTAGAGGTTCTAATCCAACTGGTTGCCATTTTGCTTTGAGTAACAAGCCCAAAATGACATTAGCTATTCGATATTTTTCTTCTCTTAACATTGGCTGCATGAACTGAAGGGCAATGTTGGCATCTAAAGCTTCTTTTTGTAATTGCGCTTTCTCGGTATTTTGTAACCAGTTACTAATCACTAAAATAGTTTGAGTACCTCGATCTGCCCAATCATGCCAAAATTGTTTGCGGGTAAATATACTATCGGGTAAATCGCTTTTTTTCTGTGCTGCTTCTAATAAAATGTCTATACCGCTTTTTTGAGCAACAGATTCTAGTTTGCTTTGAATAAATTTCGACCAATTACCATTTCCTGTTAAGTCCAAACAACCAAATTGTTGTTCTCCCGTACTAAAACAACCTTCATCCAAACTATTTATCGATCGGTAAACTTTTTTAGATTTAGTTAACAATAGAGGAGATTTATTTCTCAGAATACTTCCCTCAGTTATTTGAGGCTTAGTTGTCCGATCTGAACTATAAATATTTTTACTTAACCATTGCGCGGTGTTATTTGATTTATCAAAACGTTGCTGAATAGTTTTCTTTACTTGTTTAAATACTTTGGCTGCTTCAGTCGAATCTCGATCTTGTAATTGACTTAGAATTTCCATCGTTATACTAGGTCTAAGTCTTGTAGAAAGATGGGTTAATTCTTTTCCTTTACTACTAACATATACAACATGAGCATCTTTAATTTCCTTTTCTGTCGCCTTATTTTTATCTAGGTTTCGATGATAATCAGCCAAACTTCCCAAATTAGGAATCATCGTAGTTTCTGGCTTTTCATCACTGATACGAATAAATTTCCAAGAGCGATCGTCATAAGTATTGCGAACCCAATTAATTGGTATATCTTTATAATCTTGCAGCCATTGTTCTAGTGTCCAAGAACTGCAAAAACGATGATGAAGATCGATTTCGATAAAGATAACTCCTGAATAATGAAGCTCGACATCTAAGCGAACTCCTGTATGAACTTCCCAACCTAAATCTTGCAAAATAATGTTATTAGCATCCCACCAAATAAATCCCCCTCCCAAAGCGCGATCGACCCTGTTTCTAGAAAGTTTGTATCTTAACTCCCGTTCTAACCATTTTCTTTCTAATTTTTCTAAAGCTTCTCTCTCATTAGAATTATCTAAATTTAATAATTGCGTTCCTGTATAATTCAGTGTCCAATTATCTTGTTTCAAACATTCATCTGATATCAATTGCTTAGTAATAATTGTGGACTTTAATTTTACTCCTGGCGTTCTTATTTTCCAAGGTATTTTATTGATTGCCGAATATTCTTTTCCTGGTTCTGGAGATGGATTGAATGTATAACTATAAACTTGTACGGTTTTTTCGCGATCGCTCAGTTGTTTGACAGGAAATCTATTCAGAAAAACTTTAAAAGTATTTTTGCTCATTTATTTTCCAATAAATTAGTTAGCTAACGATTCAAAAGCTAATAGCTGAGAGCTATGAACCGAAATACATTGTACGTCATTACTTAAATCAGCAATGCCCGTTAGTACTTAGACTGGTAGAAAACGATATATCCTCAGCTCATTATTTTCAAAATAAACTTCACTCTTTGGGTGATTTTGGCGATATGCTTCGCACATTTGCAACGCCTCAAACTCTAGGCTAGCTCGTCCTGAAGCGGAGCGATAATGACCGTAGGTGCGATCGCCTAAAATTGAATTAGGCAGGGTAGATAGCTGCTCACCAAAAGTAATAAAGGGGATTTTTTCGACAAATATAAAAAGATCTGTTTCGCCTACGGGAAAGTTAAATTCTGGCTGATTAGCTTGCTCTGCATATTTTTCGACAAATAAAGCCAAGTCTTCATACCAGCCAGAGCCATATATTTCTGCTAGTTGTTCTACTGGTGCAGCCAGAGTCCAGCTATTGCGAGGTAAAAGCTCTTTAATCTCTAGGGTTTTACGAGCCGTAATCTCGTATTCTACATAGGTCAGTTTAGGTGTTAACGGCAGCAGAAAGTTAAAAGCTAAAGCCAAAACTAAAGCCAGACAAAAAGTTTCTGCCCATTTTGCTGATAATAATTTGCCAGTCTCAGTAATTTGGTTAAATAATAGTCCTGTTGACAAACTAAGGGCAACAGGTAGAGTCAGAAGAAAACTTTGAGTCCACAAAAGCTCTCCCTGAGCTAGAACAGCAAAAAAAGCTAAAATAATCCAGGTCGAGGTAATTGCTGCTAATGCCACTTTTTTACCACCGAGCAAGCCGATAGATGCGATCGCCATTAAGATTAACAGTGGTGGAGCAGACATTCCGACTAAGATAATGCTACAGACGAAATTGAGCTTAAAAACGGCAGTTTTTCGCTGCTGTTGGCTGGCATCAAAACAATATCCCAAACCTAGTAGAACAAAGATTACACCTAGTTCTAATTCATTACCTGTCCACTGTCTAACTAGAGAGCTATTTAAACTATCTACCATTTTTGTTAGCCATGCAGATGATTCTGGGTTAACTACTTTCCAGGTAAATAGATATGCTCCTAAAGCAAACATACTCGCCAAAGCTGAGGAGACATTATCAGTTAAAACGCGCACTAAATAGCCAACGCCTAAAACTATAATTAATCCTAAAATCGGACTAAGAAAACGAATAACCTGCATTGCGTCTATTGAACCAAGCAAAGACAGCATTGCTGCTAAAGCAGGAAATACAGGTAAATAACTGGTTTCTGGATATTGTCTTAAGATTTGCCGAGTTAACAATAAATCGCCATAGCTTTCTGGACGGCTAAAGCGTAGTTCTAATAAAGGATGTTCCCATCTAAGCAATAGGGTAAATGCCAAAATTATGATTAATATTGCTATAAATCCTATTCCTTGCTTAATTATTAAATTTGTTAGGTAGTCACTAGATCTTTGGTTTAGCTGCTGACAATTATCATATATACCTTTAATTAAATATCTAAAAGATACTCCTCGATCAAAAATATCTATTAAATTAAATACTTTATCTTGAGCTATTTGCTGACAGCTTTCTAACTGCCAATTACATCTTTCTAAGTAATTAATTATCAAATAGACAATGTATAGTAAAACCAGAGTTAGCCAATTTAATAAATGTAAATAGCTTAGGCATAAAGCTCCTGCGATCGCCATCAAAGACGTGCGTAAATAAAAGCCTACTATCGGGAAATTTGTCTGTTTTGTAGCAGCAATATGAGAGCTTTTTAAAGGTAGCCAGATAAATAAAGCTATAAAAACCCCTGTAATCCAAAAAGCATTTATCAAATCAATAATTAGAGTTTGTTTGTTTAACAGCATGATATCTAGAAGCTAGTGGCTCAAAAATTATTGAACATTATTATTATTCCAATATATAAAACAATTATTCTGATTTTGCTGTGATTTGTTATTAGTTATGGTTTTTTCTTCTAGCCAATGTTTAAAAAACAAAAGCTTTGCGTTCTTTTTATCTAAAATTCATTAATACTTCACCTGTTTTCTTAGTAATACGGACATAATAAAAAAAACTAAGTAAAACTGACTAAGAGAATTTAATGAGTAAGAAAATTTTGGTTACAGGTGGAGCAGGATATATTGGCTCACACACAGTATGTCAGCTAGGTGATGCTGGATATGAAGTAATTGTCTACGATAATCTGTCTACTGGTTCAGCCAAAGCTTTATTTAACGGCAGTTTATATATTGGTGATTTAGCAGATAATTTGGCTTTAGAAATGGCATTTGCTCAATATAATTTTGATGCAGTATTACATTTTGCTGCCAGTATTTCTGTCCCTGAATCTGTTGCTAATCCTTTAGAGTATTACACTAACAATACTCGCAACACTTTAAATTTACTTCATTGCTGTCAAAAGTTTGGAGTCAATAAATTTGTTTTTTCTAGTACGGCTGCTGTTTACGGAGAACCTGACGAAAATCCCGTAAGTGAAGCTTGTCCTACTGACCCAATTAATCCTTATGGTTGGTCAAAATTAATGAGCGAACGCATGATTCGCGACTATGGATTTAGTTCTGATTTTAAATACGTGATTCTACGCTACTTTAATGTAGCTGGTGCAGATCTGATGGGTAGAATTGGTCAATCTGCTCCCAAAGCCAGCCATTTAATGAGAGTTGCTTGTGATGCAGCCTTGGGTAACATTCCTGCGGCGGGTATATTTGGTACAGATTTTGATACTCCTGATGGTACAGGAATCCGCGATTATATCCACGTCGAAGATTTAGCAGCGGCACATATAGATGCGTTGAGCTATTTAAATAACGGTGGAGAGAGCGAAATACTCAACTGTGGTTATGGTCAAGGCTATAGCGTCAGAGAAGTGCTAAATAAACTCAAAGAAATTACGGATATAGACTTTCCTGTAGTTGAGTCTCCTAGACGAGCGGGAGATCCAGCCTGTGTAATTTCTAGTGGCGATCGCATTCGCCAAGTCCTAGGTTGGCAGCCTAAATACAACGACTTAGAAATTATTTTAAGCACTGCCTATGCTTGGGAGCAAAAGAAGCTCGTTAAGCCTCTAGCTCTAGCCTTCTAAGAATTTATTAATAAACAACATAACTTATTTACTAATTTTTATTCAACCTTAATTAAAACAATGGCAAATCTTACTTTTGGTAATATTACTCTTGATGGCGATTTATCTGACTGGAGCGTTAACGACAGACTAGATTTTCTTCTAGGTACGGGTCAAGCAGGCTATGAAGTATACGGCAAACTAGCAGGAGATAACTATCTTTTTGCGCTCAAATCCGATAGTATGGCGATCGCTGCTGGCACTACCGTTTGGCTCAACACCGATAGAAATATCAACACTGGCTATCAAGTATTTGGTAATACAGTCGGCGCGGAATATAACGTCAACTTCTTCACTGACAATCAGCCTTACCTCTATACTGGTGCAGCAGGACAAAACTTTATTGGTGGAGCTTTAAACCATGCCTATAATGATACTCAGCAGATTATTGAATTTGCTGTTCCAGTGTCTCAGGTAGGCAATTTAGCTCAATCGCTTGATGTTGCTATTGATGTTAATAACCAAGTATTTTTACCAGGAAACTACGGCGCGCAAAGCTACACTATTTTTGCTGACAAAAATCTGCCTACTAGAACAGACATTAGCAAAAAAGTAGGTATTGTTTTCTCTCAAACTACTGCCGATCAATTCTTTGGACTACCTGATGTTGCCACCAATCAAACGGCATATTCTCAGCTTTTCATGTCTGTCCAGCAAGAAGTAATGATGTCAGGAGTTCCTTTCGACCTGTTGACAGAAGATGATCTAAAAGACATTAACAAACTTGTAAACTATGACAGCCTTATCTTTCCTGGCATTCGCAACGTTAAACAAGCTGACGTGCAGCAAATCCAAGATACATTAACTGACGCTGTATACAAATACAACATTGGTATTGTTGCTGCGGGTGATTTTATTACCAATAGCGAAACTGGCGATTTACTAACAGGAGATCCCTATGCTCGGATGAAAACTTTACTTGGTTTACAGCCAAAAGCTTTCGGGAGTGGCAGCGTATCCTTGACTGCTCAAGATGTAACCCAACCTGTAGTTAAAGGTTATAGCGAGGGAGAAGTTATTCGCAACTACCAAAATCCCATTGGCTATGCAGCCTACGAAGCCTATGCCGATGGAACAACTAACACTCTAGTCAATCAAACTGTTAATGGTCAGACTTATGATGCTGTAGTTGCCACTCAAACTGGCGGTCGTAACGTCCACTTTGCTACTACTAGCTATTTAGGAGACAATAATCTGGCATGGGAAGCAGTGCGCTGGTCTATCTTTGATAATCAACCCAGCGTTAGCCTCAGCATGACTCGGAATCAATCCTTGTTCTTGTCTCGCAACGACATGGATCAATCTCAGGAATTTGATAATGTTCGTCCTACTGACGGGAAACCTGGGATTTATGACCAATTATTGCCTATTTTAGACCAATGGAAGACTGACTTTAATTTTGTGGGTTCATACTATATTAACGTTGGTAATAGTCCTCAAACTGGAGAATACACAGACTGGACTATTTCTAAATCATATTACGATAAATTATTAGCAGCGGGTAATGAGATTGGCACTCACTCCTATACTCATTTAGAAGACTATGCAGGCTACAATCCTGCAAGTAATACTAATCTTGCTACTCCTGCCCAGCTAGAGTTTGAATTTAACCAATCCAAGGAAGTCATTGAACAGCAATTAGGGATTAAGGTATCTGGTGCTGCTGTACCTGGTGCGCCCGAAAAACTACCAACTTCTCTAGAAATTGCTCAATACTTTGACTACATCTCTGGTGGTGCTACCGCTGTCGGCGCAGGATATCCTAGTGCAGTCGGTTTCTTAAAGCCTGGTCAAGAGTCAGTTTATTTTGCCCCTAACTTGTGGTTTGACTTCACCCTAATTGAGTTTGGTATTCCTGTTTCTGATGGTAATGGCGGCTTTGTGCCTCAACCCCTTACAGCAGCACAAGCTCAGACTGAATGGATTAGACAATACAATGAAGTCACTAGTCATAGCAATAAGCCTATTGTAGTTATGCCTTGGCATGATTATGGTCCTACCAACTTTGGCAATAACGGATATACCAAGGAATTATATACTTCTGTAATCCAAGAGGCTTATAACCAAGGAGCAGAATTTGCGACCCTTGACGATGCTAGTCAGCGCATCAAAGCCTTTAAGCAGTCACAACTATTTGTGGAAACTTCAGGTAATACTATTACTGCTGAAGTAAAAGCATCTAACGTTGGTAATTTTGGTCTCGACCTTACTGGTAGTGGCGTAATTAAAAGCGTCAACAACTGGTACGCCTACGATAATAATACTGTTTTCTTACCTTCTAATGGTGGCAAATTTACGATTAACGTGGGTACTACTCAAGACAAAGTAACTCACATCTCTAAACTACCTCAACGTGCCAAATTAGAAGCTCTTAATGGTAATGGTACAAACTTAGACTATACCTTCTCTGGTGAAGGAAAAGTAACCGTAGAAGTTGCTAATCCTGGTCTAGTCAGCATTATTGGCGCGGATAGTTTCAATATTAACGGTAGCACTGTAAAAATGGCTTTTAATACTATTAGTCAACATAATGCGCGCATTTTAGCTGCTACTACTGGTAACGATGTAATTGTCGGCTCGGCAGGACAAGATCTCTTAGTTGGTGGTTTAGGGAGCGATCGCCTTAATGGTGGTGCGGGTAACGACATACTAATTGGTGTCGATCCCACAAGCAAGACCCCAGGAAGTTTACAGATAGATCGTCTTCTAGGAGGTGCTGGTCAAGATACCTTTGTTTTAGGTGATGCCAAAACAGCATATTATAACTTCGGTGTTAGGAATAATGTTTTAGATATCGCCATAATTGAGGATTTCAAGAAGAACGAAGATAAAATTCAGCTTCACGGTAATTCTAAAGGCTATTTCCTCAGAAGATTTAATTATGGAGTATCTCTTGGTGCGGGGGAACTATTTGGTGTTAGCACAGGTATCTTTACTGCTAACAGAGAAATAATTGGTCTAGTTATGGGCAATGAAGCTCTTAATCTTAATAGCAGCAGCTTTAAGTATGTGTAAACACTCTTTGTTGTTTTATGGCGAAAACTCTTAATCAAAGGGTTTTTAGCTATCAGCTATTAGCTTTTAGCTTTTAGAGGTCGTCTGAGAAGTCAAATTTGCTATACAAAAGCCCCCTAAATCCCCCAAGACGAGCGACCCCGCGTCGGCGTAAGACGCAAGGGAATGCTGACAGGCGCAAGACAAAGGCGCGCTTCCGCATGTACGCGCACCAAGCAAACAGTCTCAGCAATTATCGACAGTGGTAATAACTACCTAATTGTGGTCAAAAGAAATCAAAAAACATTACATCGACAAATTGAGCGGAGGAAATGCGTGGGTTTCCCGCGCTTATTCCACTCCGCTGTTGAATTTCAAGCAACAAGTACAAAGGCGATTAGTTGCTTTGAGCAGATCGAGAAGACGAGAAATCGACTAACTCATCGAACTGTAGAAGTATTGGCTCCTCCATCAAACATTGATTCTCAATGGGTTGGAGTTCATAGTATCATCAAAATTTTCCGTTCGCGAACAAGAGGTAATCACGATTACGAATCGGATTCGGCGACTTATTATATTAGTTCTTTACCCAACTCCTTCGGAGTTAAGTAGCAAGTAGCGCGTTCTGGAGAACGCCGACATCGCTTCGCGATGGCGACACGCTCCAGCGTGTGCAAATAGCAGATAGCAATTAAGAAAAACTCCGAAGTTGGATATGCAGCCTCTTCATTGATGAGGAAAAGATGAAAAAATAATTCAACTCTTGAATACATGCGGGCAAGCCCTTTGTCTGACACAGGAGCTATCGCTCCATGTCGTCGTCTTCGACGACTTTGCAAGCTTTGCTTGCTGTGGCAGAGGTTGAACTTGCAGACGCGCTTCGCGTCTGGCCGTTGCGGAGCAACGTCGGCAGCCTCCAGGCTGCGCTACTTGTTATCTGCTACTTGTGAACAGCAACTTCTTGGCTTATTCCCCAAGGTATTGGCCGACATTGGGGTATCGAGAATCGTTGGCATTGGGGAGGTACGGACGGCGAACCTGCGTCGCCGTATTGAGTGCCGTTTAAGGATGTCGTAACGAAAGAAGATAACAGCCCTCAACTTCACGGCAAAGCATCCACAAACATCTCTTTGATTAAAAGTTGGGTTATTAACCTACTGAGAGTTCATGGTTTTGATTCTATGACTGAGGCAATCAGTTATTTAAGCCATAATTTGCCATTATTACTTTCTTTGTGTCACTGATAGGTGTAGTGAATAGATTTATTCGCGATCGCATCTTCTATTTTGAGAATGAAACAGCCCTACCAAACTTGGGGGGCTAGGGGGGCAAAACTCGTTAAACTGCGTAAGTCCTATAAATTTGAAAATGAAAATCCCATCTGAGGTAATGAGTATTTTCTAACAACTCGAACAGCAAAACGTTCTAAATATGAAGGATGTTCGCGATCGCCATTGGGTTAAATCATTAGTCAAAACTCGTCGTTTAGTCGAAATTGTAATTGACGGTGAGGGATGCTGGGGTTTCCCCAGTTTATCATTTTTACAATCCTTCTAAAGGAACTTCTAAAAATCTTGCCAACTCTGCGCCCTGGTTTTCCAAAGTAGATAAAGCGATGGGTTCTCCAACACGAGTCAGAGGAACATCTCGTCTTTTTTTAGAACGCAAATATAAGGCTCGTTTGGGGCTTAAACCTTCTCTAATTTCGGCTCGGATGGACTGAACCTCAACAATAGGTATTTCTACCTCAACTTGGCGATTTTTGCCTGGATATCCCCAACGGGAAATTATTATCTTTTCTGTTTCTTTGCTAAATTCGTTGTAGCCTCCACCTACATTCCAAACTAGAAGTAGCCATAAATAGGTAGCCAAAAGCAAACCAGCAACTCCATAGAAAGTTAGCGCAATTCCTTGAGGAATAAACTGTAATTCACTAGTATCAGAGACGATTAGCAAATTAGTTTTGAGATAGCTAGACAATCCTGCTAACAGAAAGCCGACTCCACCCATAGATACTATACTTGCCCATAAGAAGTTGCTAAACCTACGAGAGCCTAAAATGTCTTGTCTAAGTATTTGTTTTTTGGTTTTATTAGTGGTCATTATTAATCGTTATAGTTTGATTAGTATCTTGAAGCTGAATAAAATTTGAGCTATGACCTTTAAAGGGTGTTGCATCTTCATCGGATGATTTAGGTTGACACGGAGAATTGAGAAATGATTGACCGCCAATGATGCTCGATTATCCCGCAACTATGCAACGCACTCAAAAATAAAGAAAAAAAGCAAAATCAAAGTTTAAGACCTTGATTTTATTCAGAGGTCTATGTGTCATTTTGTAAAATTTTTGCTAATAATTATTTAAGGGCTATTACTAGTTTAAGACTATTGAGTTTTAAAGTTGAGCAATTGTCTTCAATTACCTGTAAACAGTGATTTTATGCTATTTTAGTAACGTTACCCTAATGTAATTTTAAAGGCATTTTTGTAATAACATCTTAAAGATTATCTCATCTCGAAACACGAGATGTTAGCTGATAATCTGCTAAAGTTTTATAAAACTTGGCACTTCTCAACATTTTGTTAAGCTAGTGTCAAAGGCATGATACAAAAGTACATTTTGACGAGCGAGTTTGACAAATCTTGCAGTTTACTCATTCAAGCAAGAGGATTTAAAAATTATGACAATAGCAGTAGGACGCGCGCCGTCACAACAGGGCATCTTTGATGCAGTTGATGACTGGCTAAAACGCGATCGCTTTGTATTCGTAGGCTGGTCGGGGATTCTTCTATTCCCCTGTGCCTACATGGCAATCGGTGGCTGGCTAACCTGCACCACCTTCGTTACCAGTTGGTACACCCACGGTTTAGCTTCTTCATACCTAGAAGGATGCAACTTCCTAACCGTAGCAGCATCCACCCCCGCAGACAGCATGGGACATTCTCTATTGTTCCTTTGGGGGCCAGAAGCAGGCTGGAGCTTTACCCGCTGGTGTCAAATCGGTGGTTTGTGGGCATTTGTGGCACTGCATGGAGCATTTGCCCTAATCGGCTTTATGCTGCGTCAGTTTGAGATTTCGCGTTTAGTAGGGATTCGTCCTTACAATGCGATCGCCTTTTCTGCCCCCATCGCCGTATTTGTCTCCGTATTCTTGCTCTATCCTTTAGGACAGTCAAGCTGGTTCTTTGCACCTAGCTTAGGTGTAGCGGGAATCTTCCGTTTCATCCTATTTGTTCAAGGATTCCACAACTTCACCCTCAATCCCTTCCATATGATGGGAGTAGCTGGTGTGTTAGGTGGGGCATTACTCTGTGCGATTCACGGAGCAACAGTCGAAAACACTCTGTTTGATGACGGTGGTGAAGCAAACACATTTAGAGCCTTTGAGCCGACCCAAGCAGAAGAAACCTATAGTATGGTAACAGCCAACCGCTTCTGGTCACAGATATTTGGAATTGCTTTTTCCAACAAACGTTGGCTGCACTTCTTTATGTTATTCGTACCCGTAACAGGACTATGGATGGCAAGTATCGGCATCATCGGTATTGCCTTGAACCTAAGAGCTTATGACTTCGTATCTCAAGAATTGAGAGCAGCAGAAGATCCTGAGTTTGAAACGTTCTACACTAAAAACATCTTGCTCAATGAAGGTCTAAGAGCATGGATGGCATCACAAGACCAACCACATCAAAACTTTGAATTCCCAGAGGAGGTTCTACCACGTGGTAACGCTCTCTAATCCTGCTGTCAGTAGCGCAGGTCGCGACATTAATTCCACCGGCTTTGCTTGGTGGGCGGGCAATGCTCGTTTAATCAATCTTTCTGGCAAGCTACTGGGCGCGCACGTCGCTCACGCTGGCTTAATTGTATTCTGGACTGGTGCAATGACTATCTATGAAGTTGCACACTATGTTCCTGATAAGCCCATGTATGAACAGGGCATGATCCTCATTCCTCACCTAGCCACATTAGGCTGGGGCGTAGGTCCTGGTGGTGAAGTAATTAATACTTACCCCTATTTCGTAGTTGGTGTTTTACACCTAATCTCTTCCGCTGTTCTTGGTTTGGGCGGTATTTATCATGCACTGCGTGGTCCAGAGAAACTAGAAGAATACTCAAATTTCTTCAGTCAAGACTGGAAAGACAAAAACCAAATGACTAATATCATTGGTTATCACCTAATTCTTTTGGGTTTGGGTGCATTATTACTGGTATTCAAAGCCATGTTCTTTGGTGGTGTATACGACACCTGGGCTCCTGGTGGTGGTGATGTTCGTTTCATTACCAACCCCACTCTCAACCCTGCCACAATCTTTGGTTATTTAGCATCTTCTCCTTTTGGTGGCGAAGGCTGGATTGTTGGTGTTAACAACATGGAAGACATTATCGGTGGTCATATATGGGTTGGCTTGATCTGTATTGCTGGCGGTATTTTCCATATTTTGACTAAGCCTTTTGGTTGGGCGCGCCGTGCTTTGATTTGGAATGGTGAGGCTTATCTTTCCTATAGTCTTGCTGCTGTATCCATGATGTCCTTCATCGCAGCTTGCTATATCTGGTTTAATAACACTGCTTATCCCAGTGAGTTTTACGGTCCTACAAATGCCGAAGCTTCTCAGGCACAAGCCTTTACTTTCTTAGCTCGTGACCAACAAATGGGTGCAAACATTGGTTCATCTCAAGGTCCTACAGGCTTAGGTAAATACCTAATGCGCTCTCCTACTGGTGAAATTATTCTTGGTGGAGAAACAATGCGTTTTTGGGATTTCCGCGGCCCTTGGTTAGAGCCTATGCGTGGTCCTAACGGTATCGATCTTGACAAAATTAGAAATGACATTCAGCCTTGGCAATTGCGTCGTGCTGCTGAGTACATGACTCATGCTCCTAATGCTTCGATCAACTCTGTTGGTGGTATTATCACTGAGTCTAACTCCTTTAACTTCGTAAATATTCGTCAGTGGCTGGCTTCATTCCAGTTTGTTATGGCTTTCTTCTTCCTCGTCGGTCACTGGTGGCACGCAGGTAGATCGAGAGCCACTGCTGGTGGTTTTGAAAAAGGTATCGAACGTGAAACTGAACCTACACTATTTATGCCTGACTTAGACTAATCAATTACTGAATTAGTAAACTGAGCAGTTTAACTATAGTCTATTCAATAAATAAGCCCCTGCTATTTTGCAGGGGCTTATTTATTAGGCATTAAAGAAAAATATAGAAAGAAAGCAGTTGTGAATTTTTGGTTATCCTGGCAGTCTTATCAGCGATCGCTTTTATCTGCCACGGCGATCGCCCTTTGCTAAATTTCTAATAAATATATCAAGATACCATTAAGCATCTTCGCCAATTAATTGAATTTTGCTTAAAATTAGAATTTCTGTCCCATTGCTTATAGTCCCAGAAGAGAAAGAGCCATAAGATAGGGGTAGAAATGTATTAATAATTTTAATGTTGACCTATCAAGAAGAATCTTTAAAAGTAAAGCCTGTTTCTGCCGAGGACTTAAAAAAGCAGGAACGAATGCGGGATGTAACTTTACTATTACAGCAGCTTGTAGAAAGAGAAGAAACATCCTTAAAACTGATTATTGATTGTTTGATTGATGTTGGTGCAATTAATTATGCTAATCATAAACTGCATAATCCTTCTCTCAATAAAATTATGAAGGTGCTGGTAGGCTATATCAAACCAGTCGCCCGTGTAATTGCTTTACGCTGGCTGAAAAAAAATCTTCCTGATTTGCTTACCGCTTGGTTAGAAAGTAAAGTTTCCTTTGAACCAGTACCTATAAATAAAGAAGAGGCTTTTACTGGCGACTTAGAAACTGTGCCGATTACGGAAGAAGAAGCGATCGCTTTAAATCAAGATAGCGGAACCAATATGCAGGATAATAATCTTTAACTAGTTACTTTGACCATAGCTCAATATTAAACGGCTATCCACATATTTTGTCTCTTACCAGCATTTTAAAAGAAGCGGGAGGAGCGAGAGTTATGCCTCGACTTACTGGGTATAGGGGACGCTTGCTAGTCAAAGCTAATTGAAAACGGGATAACACCGTAGCTGCAACCAACTTCATTTCCAAAAGAGCTAAAGCTGATCCCAAACAACGACGATTTCCACCACCGAAAGGGATATATTCGTAGGGTGAATATGTTCTCTGTAAAAATCTATCTGGCTTAAATTGCCTGGGATTTGGGTACAAGTCTTCTCGATGATGGACAGCGTAGATTGAAATTGATAGGTAATCATTTGAGTCAAGTTCGTATCCCATAATAGATATTGGCTTAGTAGGGATGCGGGTAAAAGCACCAGAGGCAATAGATAAATTCGCAGCGTTTCTGAAATTACAGCATTTAGATAAGGTAAATTGTTAATGTTTTTATAATCTGAATTATCTTCAAGAAGATTTAATTCTGAGCTTAGTTTTTCCTTGACTTCTGGAACGTAATGAACCCAGTAAAAAAACCAACTTAAGGCAGAAGCAGTAGTTTCATGTCCTGCAAACAGTAGAGTGATTAACTCATCGTGTAATTCTTCATCCGTCATTCCCTTACCTTGTTCATCTTTTGCTGATAACAATAAACTAAGAATATCTTGATGTGATTCGCCTGTAGCTAATAATGCCCGTCTTTCTTTGATTTCTTGATAAATTAGCTGTCTAATTTTTGATTTTAACGATAAAAAACGACCCCAAGGACTAAATTTACCCAAGTCTTTCTGTAATAAGGGAGAAATTATTAACATCGACTTTAAAGGACTATTAAATATTTCTAATAGCTCAACTAGTAATTTTCGCAATTGTTCGTATCTTGTACCTGAATCAATCCCAAAAACTACGTTTAGAATCACTCGCAAAGTAATTTCCTGCATGAAGGGACGAACTTCAAACGGTTTGTCAACTTCTAGGCGATCGCCAACCTTGTTAGTTATGGATATTATTTTATTGCTAGATTGTTGTAATGATTCCCCATGAAACGGAGGCATCAATAAACGTCGCCGATTTTTGTGTGCTTTGCCATCCAATAGCAGTATAGAATTGTCCCCCAGTAAAAAACTAAAGACTTTGTTTGCGTTAGCTGATTGAAATGTGTCGGCAGAAGCGGTAAAGATTTCTTCAATTGCTTGAGGATTAATAATTACAATAACGGAGGGATTATTTGGAACTTTTAATTTATAGAAATCTCCATACTTTTTCGTATATTTTTCAACAAATTCTGAAGGACGAAAAGTAGAATACAGGTTTAAAAATAAATTGAAAGATCCTTCAGCAGTCGGTATATTATTCATAAAAATCTAGTGTTTGAGTTATTTTTAGAACTATCAACGCGCAAAAATAAAAACAGACCTATAGCTGTTCGTCAACCGCCTGAATTATCTCTGCTGCTATATCTTGATTGTTTGCTTGGAGAATTTTTTCAACCTGTTCTTTAGGAACTATGGGAACTCCAACCAGAAATGCCATTGAACCTATAGAAGCCATTTGGGATCTTGGTAAAAGAGGTATAATCAGGTCAAAATGCCTTATTCAAGCAGTTTGACCGATAAAGAGGGGGAAATTGTTGAACCCCTATTGCCTAAGAAGAAAAGAACCAAGCCTCCAACATGGAGCAAAAGAGAAATCTTGGATGGGGTTTTGTATCAACAGATCATGACCAAGAGCAAATTTTTGCTCTCGCCCAAACCGTCGAAAGCACAAAAGAAAAAGGAAGGAAAAACAGGATTTGTACCAGTTAAAGCTAGGTGGGTTATAGAAAGAACTAATTCCTGGATGCAAAGGTGCAAAAGTTTAGTCAAGAATTTTGAAAGAACTCTTGAGAATGCCACCACCAAGATTAACCTTTGTTTTGTCAGACTGATGCTCAAAAGATTAGCTGCTGGTTAGATAGATCCCAAATAGGTTCTATACGGAAGGGGTCTGGGGAGGGTCGTTACGTCCCCAGCAGGGGGTCTGGGGGAAAGTTCCCCCAGGAATAAACATGGTTTTCAAAGACCAACTGCCTATAGAAAACTAGATTAAGCATTTTTAATTCACATTATACGTATCGTTTATGTGGCTCAGAATTTTCGTTGTATTGTGTAACCTCAAGTGTTAAATACAAGATTATTTGATAAAGTTAAACCCTTGAGTGGATTTTTGGCTTCTTAGATACCCTCGTAAGCTTTACAATAGAACATAAATTTAAATCTAAAATTCTTGCTTAGAGCAATAGTTAGTTACTATGCAAACCCTAGATAATCTTAATCTTACTAATACTCCTGCCTTTGATACTACTATCCACAGACGAAAAACTCGTGGCGTAAAAGTCGGCGATATTACTATCGGCGGTAACAATCCTGTAGTGGTGCAGTCGATGATTAATGAGGATACATTAGACATTGATGGCTCAGTAGCAGCAATTCGTCGCTTACATGAAATCGGCTGCGAGATAGTAAGAGTTACAGTTCCTAGTATGGCTCATGCTAAAGCTCTAGCACAAATTAAACAGAAGTTAGCTCAGACATATCAAACAGTGCCTCTGGTGGCAGATGTGCATCATAACGGCATGAAAATTGCTTTAGAAGTTGCCAAGCACGTCGATAAAGTGCGAATCAATCCAGGGCTATATGTCTTTGAAAAGCCAAAAAGCGATCGCACTGAATATACACCCACAGAATTTGCTGAAATTGGCAATAAAATTCGTGAAACTTTAGAACCCCTGGTAATCTCCTTGCGAGAACAGGGTAAGGCAATGCGAATTGGCGTTAATCACGGTTCTTTATCTGAGAGAATGCTGTTTACCTATGGCGATACTCCTGAAGGCATGGTGGAATCAGCCTTAGAGTTTATCAAAATTTGTGAGTCTCTCGATTTTTATAATATTGTCCTTTCTCTCAAAGCTTCTCGTGTTCCCGTAATGCTTGCAGCATATCGCCTGATGGTGCAGAGAATGAATGAATTGGGTATGGAATACCCTTTACACTTAGGAGTTACCGAAGCGGGAGATGGAGAATATGGCAGAATCAAATCTACTGCGGGAATTGGCACACTTTTGGCTCAAGGCATTGGTGATACTATTCGCGTTTCCTTAACCGAATCTCCTGAAAAAGAAATACCCGTTTGCTACAGCATTTTGCAGGCTTTGGGACTACGAAAAACCATGGTGGAATACGTAGCCTGTCCTTCTTGTGGTCGTACTCTATTTAATCTTGAAGAAGTCTTACATAAGGTGCGTGAGGCAACCAAACACCTTACAGGGTTGGATATCGCCGTCATGGGCTGTATTGTAAATGGTCCAGGGGAAATGGCTGATGCGGACTATGGATATGTGGGCAAGCAACCAGGATATATTTCTCTCTATCGTGGTCGAGAAGAAATTAAAAAAGTACCTGAAGATCGAGGCGTTGCGGAATTGATCAATTTGATCAAGGCTGACGATCGCTGGGTAGAACCAGAATAAAGGATAAGGAGTAAGGAAAGTTTTGTTGATCGAACTTTTGAGATCACAGCCATTTCATAGTTGGGACTTGCATACTAGAGCTAGATAATTGGGGCAGGATAAATTTATTTATCTGTTAACTATTTATGATGACTTTAGCTTTAGTATGTGTCTTGGCTTTTGCTGTAGGAGGATTTCTGGCGAAAAAGCTGGCTGCTGCTGGCATTACTTCAGACAATGCTTTAAAAAACTATCAAAAGCCTTTGGTATGGTTGTTAATGGCGATCGCACCTTTGCTCGGTTTATTAATTGTCTTAGATAAATTTAATCTTGCTCCCCTCTTACCTAAAATTTTTCCGCCTATGCTTTTGATCTATTTGGCGGGTTATTTTAATGAGGCTATTGTGGGCTTAGGCTGTTTCTTTTTGGGTTTATTGTTGCTCTTAGAACTTTCTGGTAAACGTTCGAGACAACAGATAGCTCAATTATTGGTTGCTTTGGGTGCGATCGCTTTTGCCCTGAGCATTCTGCTCTTTTTTCTTCAGCCTGTTCAAGCTTTGGTTGCTCAACCCAAAATTATCGACAATGTTGTCATTCAAACAACTCCCTATACTTGCGCTCCTTCTACTATTGCTACCCTAGCTCGCTACACTAAAAGACACCCTAACATAACTGAGCAAGAGGTAGCCAAGATTACGAAAACCAATCGTTTTGGCACTACAACTCTCTCAGAAATTAGGACAATGGAAAAGTTGGATTTAAATCCCCAGTATCGTCATAATTTAACCATTGATGACCTAATTGCTGCAAATAAACCCGCTTTGATGCACGTCAAAGAAAAAAGCAAAACAGGTAAAGGCGTTAGATTTTCTCATGCCGTTGCGCTGTTATCTATCAACCCAGAGCGAAAGTTGATTTTGATTGGAAATCCCCTAGAAGGTATGCAAATTAAAACCTTTAACGATCTCAATGGATATTGGTTTGGGGAAGCTATAGTCGTTTTAAATAGCAACCAGATTATCTTTGAAAAAAGTAGCAAGTAGCAAGTAGCAGGTAGCAGGTAGCAGGTAGCAGGTAGCAAATAATATTCAACCTTACAATCAATACAAAAATACCATAAGAAAATTAATTGGAATGACCATATATCAGTTTATTAATTTAATTTTTGAGATTATTAATTACTAAATCCAAATGCGATCGCTCGTGAGTCGCCATTAAAGACAGGCGGATACGGCTGGTTGGTACGGTGGGAGGACGAATAGCAGGAGCAAAGATGCCAGCATCCATAAGCTGTTGGGCTTTGTTTAAGGCTGCTTCTGGAGTATCAAGAGTCATACAAAGAATAGGCGACTCTGAAGGTAAAAGCTTCAAGCCTGATAGCTGGTGCTTCAGATAGTTAATGTTTTGCCATAGTTGTCTACGTCGATCTGGTTCTTGTTTAACTATTTTGATAGCTGCGATCGCTGCTGCGGTATCGGCGGGAGATAAAGCGGTGGTGTAAATCCAGCTTGCTGCACGATTACGTAAAAAGTCAATTAAAACCGCACTTCCTGCCACGTATCCCCCTAAACTGCCTAAAGCTTTACTAAGAGTGCCAATTTGAATCAATTCTTTGCCCGTGCAGTTAAAATGTTCTACGCAGCCAGCACCACTATTGCCCAAAACTCCTGTGCCGTGGGCTTCATCTACTAAAAGCATACACTCAAATTCATCGGCGATCGCCATCAACTCAGGCAAGGGACACAAATCCCCATCCATACTAAATACACTGTCGGTATTAATTAGACAGCGACGATATAGGCTGCGGTTGGCTTCTAGCTTTTGGCGCAAGTCAACAACATCGTTATGCTGATAATCAATTGCCGTTGCCCCACTTAAAATTGCTCCTTTTTTCAGGCTGGAGTGATTATATCGATCCCCTAAAATCAAATCTCTTTGCCCAACTAAGGCTGCTACCGTACCGAGGTTAGCTAAATAGCCAGAACTAAACACCAAAGCGTCTTCGGTTTGCTTAAGTGAAGCGATCGCTATTTCTAATTCTTGGTGTAATTCTTTATGCCCACTAAGTAACCTAGAACCCGTACTACCCGTGCCATAAGCTTGAGTAGCATCTACCGCAGCTTGAATTAGTCTAGAGTCACCTGCTAAACCTAAGTAATCGTTACTGGCAAAGTTGACCACAGGCTTACCTGATAATTCTACTATTGCTCCTGGTTTACCGGCGATCGCCTTTACCGAACGATACCAATTTGCTCGATGAATAGTGGTTAAGGATTTATCGAGCCAAGTATAGGGATTTGTCAAAATATTCTCAAGCAAAAAAGCGATAAACCTACCCTTATTTTTGCAGATTTATCGCTTAAAAAACCGTGTCCTATATATTTATAAGTCTGAGTAATTTTCAGAAGCTAATGGCTAAAAGCTGATAGCTAAGAAGCTCTAAACTAATGAATCTGAACGAAGCTAATTCACCTTAAGCCTATTTTATTTGTAACGAGACTCAACCGTAGCCACTGCTACTGGTTTACCGATGAATAACAATGTTAGTAAAGCCAAAATATGAATTGACCAATGGGCAATCACCAAGCCCCAAATTAGACAAGTTATGGTCATGCCTGCCCCTAGCAGGGCAAAAATATCGTTATTGGTGCGGAGATAAATAACGACACTAACTAAAGCGGTAACAAATAATAAAAGAGGAAACATAGTTATCACACAAGTTAGGTTGAACATCACTCTGTTGGTTACACAGAGGAAAATAAAAATAATCACTGCCAGGATTATCAAAGTCCAGACCGTAATTAGTGAATCTAAAATAAACTTTACTTATTAATTCAATAAAGATTATTTATCTTTCACTCTCATAATCTAGCGTATGATCCCCGTATAATTTTGTGAATTATGAGTCAATTACGAATATTGTAAAACATCTTAATATAACTTTTCCTTTGTTGTTTTTACAGAATATTTAATACTATTCAGCCTCAATCTAGCGATCCTACTTGTTAACTGCAATTTGCTGGTTTCTTTGATACTCCAAAAAATCTAAAAGCCAGTCTTTGAGATGGCGAGTTGCGCGACAATCATCTTCGTTGTAGCTTAAAATTAATTCTAGCCAAGCTCGATCTTGAGTGCTTAACCACCGATCGTACCAGCAGACTGATTGATCCCCACTGCCCTGAGTTTCTCGCCAATAAAAACCAATCCAGTTAGCCAAGGCTTTCAAGGAATAACTTTCTACGGGTAAAATTACTGTTTTAGTTACCCAGAAATGAAGATCGACTAAGCGAGATAATATTTCTTTGGTATTAGCTTTGGGCGTATCGTAAAGTCGAGCTAAACGCTTGATTGTATCTACTTCATATTCAGAGTAATGAAAAATAGGTGCATCAGGATATAAAGAGATAAAGTTTAAAAACTGCTGCCATATTTTCTTTTCATCGGCTGGATCTTCGGCTACAAAAGCATAGAAGCTCTCGGTGTTGGTGCTTCGATCTACTAGCAGAACTCCTAACAAATAGTCAATTTGGCGTTCTGGTTCAGCTTCAATATCAAAATATAGCTCGATCGCACCGCTAGGGATAGGTTGAGTATTAAGCAGATCGAAACTAGAATTTACCAAAGGGCGATCGCTTTGTAGAGCAGTAATCTGCTGTTTTATTTGTCTTGCTACACTAGCAGTAAGAGTTTCGCCTAAGCTTGTTTCTGAAACGTTCATCAAAGACTCAACGCTGTCAACTCCAATTGACTGCATATACTCATAGCGTTTTGGGGTTACTCCAGGTACTAAAGACAAATGATTGGTTGACTTTGCTACTTTATGGCAATAGCCATACCAGCTACAGAGACTACACTTTTGACGAGAAATAAATACTTCGGGCTTCTGTTTTTGAGCTAACATAACCAAGCAATCAGCCACCTCATGCTGCATCTTAATCAGCCAATGATCGAGGTTAATATAGTAATCGTTATGCTCCTTGAGAATTAGCTGGCAATAAGCAGGAATTGCTGATTGAATAATGCCCAGAATTTGAGCATGAAAGGCACTAATTAACTTATATTCTGGTTTGGCTCGACGACCAAGCTTAATACTAACTGGTAAATATTCCCAGTCGCCAAATTTAGATTTTCCTGGCTGTTTAATCAGTAAACTTGGCGTAGCAACAAAGGTTATTTCTGTTAAAAAGCCGTAGAGATCATCTTGTATTCTACTTAAGAAATTGTAGTTTCCTAAAGCAGTTTGCCACTGAGCAAAAGTCAAGCTCAAACTTCCTTGAGCAATACATTCTACTCCCTGCGCCATTAAAGCAAGAGTTTGTTGACCATTTAACTGCCAATCTTTTCTTGATGTCTCTGGCTTTTGACATTCAAGCGATCGCTCTTTAGTAACATTAGCAATGTGAGTTCGATTTTCTCGTTTTAACTTCTGCAAAAAATCTTTCTCTGGATCTTTTTGTTGCCGATTGCCGTATATTTCTAGATAGGTGCGACGATTGCAGCGTTTATAGTTTAGTAAAAGATGATCGGTGATTAACATTATTTAGGAAGAAAGCAAGATAAAGAGGGAACGAGAAAAAATATCCTGCTTTCTATCGGCAAAATAGCCTTATTTCCCCCAAAAATAAAAATGTGTCCTTGAAACCTAACTGATAAATATCGATATACTAACAATGGTTCGCTAAAGTGGTTCGCTAGATTGCAAAATTCATTATATGACTACTATATTATCGCCAACCGAGCTTAATGAACATCGCCGACAGTTCCCTGGATTAATTAATAAGACCTATTTTAACTTTGGTGGTCAGGGGACAATGCCCCAGGCTGCATTTGAAGCAATCATTGATACCCATCAATATATTCAGCAAGTAGGACCCTTTTCGGGACAAATTAATAGCTGGCTGACCAAAAAAGTCAATTCCTTACGAGAAATAATTGCCGAGGAATTAGGCGCGCCTACCCAGACAATTAGCATCACCGAGAACGTAACAGCAGGATGTAATATTGCCTTATGGGGTATTGATTGGCAAAAAGATAATCAGCCTGATAGCATGACTACGCCACGCATTCTGATGACAGACTGCGAACATCCAGGCATTATCGCCACGGTAAAAGAAATTTCTCGACGCTTTGGGGTAGAAGTGGCTATTTGTCCGATTATGGATACTTTGAACGATGGCGATCCCGTTGAGGTAATTCGCGCTAATCTAACCCCCAATACGCGCCTGGTAGTTTTAAGTCATCTACTTTGGAACACAGGACAGGTATTACCTCTTAAAGAAATAGTGCAAGTATGCCATGATTTTCCTGCACAACAGACAATTAGGGTGATGGTAGACGCAGCGCAGTCTGTCGGTTCGTTGGCGTTGGATCTGCCCGATCTAGGAGTCGATTTCTATGCTTTTACAGGACATAAATGGTGGTGTGGCCCAGCGGGAGTTGGTGGACTATATATTAGTGAAGCAGCATTTGCTGAATTAAACCCTACCTTTATTGGTTGGCGGGGATTGGAGATGGATGCACAAGGAAAGCCTGTCGCCTGGAAACAAGACGGGTCAAAGTTTGAAGTGGCTACCTCTGCTTACCCCGAATATGAAGGCTTAAAAAGTGCGATCGCCACTCATCAAGAATGGGGTACAGCCAAACAACGCTATCAGAAAATTTGTGAACTCAGTAAATATCTTTGGGAGCAATTACAACAGATAGAACAGATTACCTGTCTCAAACAGACTCCCCCAGAAGCAGGATTGGTTTCTTTTCAGGTAAAAGAAATCGAACATAAAAACTTGGTAGATACTCTAGAAAAGCAAGGATTCTTACTCAGAACCATTGCCGACCCTGACTGTATCCGAGCCTGTGTTCACTATTTAACCTTATCTGAAGAAGTTGATAGCTTAATTAGTATGCTTAGAAGTCATCTGTAATTTTAAGTTAAATAATTCTCAAGTGCTGGTATTTAAATCTTTTTTTTAAAGATAAAGTGTTAAGATTCAGATTGAGATAAAGATCGGCAATCCAGTTTGTATTCAGTATTGATAGGTTTTTCCATATAGTATTGATTTGGTTTTTTTCCGAAATTTTAGCTCTCTACATCTAATGTGCATTCAGGAGACACTCAGTTCATGTCAATTTACGTCGGTAATCTCAACTATGAGGTTAGCCAAGAAGATTTAAGCGAAGTATTCGCAGAGTACGGCAAGGTTAAAAGAGTTCATCTTCCTACTGACCGTGAAACTGGTCGCAAACGCGGTTTCGGCTTTGTAGAAATGGAAACAGAAGCAGAAGAAGATAAAGCTATTGAGACTCTAGACGGAGCAGAATGGATGGGTCGTGAGATTAAGGTCAACAAGGCAAGACCTCGCGAAAATCGAAGTTCCTTTGGTGGTGGTGGCAATCGTGATCGCTTTTAAGCTCCAAAGCTAAATTGAATTACGCTTCTGGAGGGCAGCTAGACATTATACTAGAGACTCCTAGAAGCGTTTTATTGTGTAATCAGGAATCCTACTATAAATGGCTAAACGTCGTAACGCGAAAAAAGAAAAAGCTGCTCGAAATAAAATTAACGCTCGTAAATTCCGTAAGCAAACTAGCCGTTATGGAAATCGTGGTCGAAAAAACTACAACAGCAACGATAAAAAACAAGAGACAGAAGAAAATGAATCTTCTGAGTCTACTTCTAATAGTAGTAATTAACAGGCAAAAACAATTTGTTTGCTAGCTCTTTGGATGAAGTAAAATAACTTCTTAAAAGAGCTTTTTTTAAAGTAACGAAGAATACAGTACGACAATAGCAAAAAAGATGTAGCATTACGTATAAACGTGATAGACATTTTGTAAATTACTGTTTCCTACTTCTGTAGGGGCGAACGATTGTTTGCTCCTACCCTATTCCCTACTTAACCTGAACTAAGATTAACATAGGGTTCAAGTTCAAGCAGCCAGCGACTATAGCCATAAGAATTAGTTGCTGATAATTTAGGACCGTAGTATGTTTTACAAGCTCTTTCGACAACTTCTTTAAAGCAGGCATCTTGTTGTTGAGCATCATTATTCTGAGTCATCTCAAAAGCAATACTCCACCAGGGTTCATTGTTAATTTTTAGACAAGTCAACTCACTGGCTACACCTTGTTCTATTTTTTGCTTGCGCTCTTTATCAACACCAATCCAGTCTGTTTCAGATATTAAATCATAGGTTGTAAAAGCAAAATCTTTTAACTCTTGTTCATCAAATTTACACCACTGTTCGACTTTGCCTTCAGTAAATGATTGGGCTGCATCCAGGCTTTGCGATCGCTTTTGATGTCCAAACCCATAAGTCCCAAATTCCTGTTGTCTCAGTTTTAATTCAGGATTACCCTGGCGCAATTTAAAGTTAACTTCGTCACGATTTAAGGCACGGCATGAAAATCTGCCAATTTTATCTACAAAAGTTTTTGGCTGACAGGCATACCAGTCTTTTCTAGTTTCTAGCTTTCCCAATAATCTTCCTGGACATTCAAGCCTAAACCAACGCTGCACAACTGCTGGTGGTACTCCTCTAACAAACCAGCGCACTTCTAAAGTAGTTTCCATATTTTTTACCCAGGTCTGAATGAGATAAATTGAATTACCGTCTATCTGCTTCTTCGACTACACCACCTTGACGATCGATGATTTCTCTAGCAAGGCTGACTTCTTCTGTAGTTCCTTTAACTACCACTAAATATTTTTTTCCTTCACTGCGATCGCTGATATCTAAATTAGACTGAGGAATGCTAGCACCACTTAGCCCAGAAATTAGACTGATACCGACAGCACCAACTATTGCACCCATTATAGGAGCTAGATAATGGATGGTTTGGAAATTCTTAAATGCTGCTAACCCAACACCAGAAAAATTAGTCAGAATTAAGCTAATAGATAAACCAATTAAAGCTCCTAATGCGGCTCCTGTAATCGCGCCAGTTTTCAGATTAGCGATCGCTCCTGTGTCTTCTATTCTTGTTGGGGGCTGAAAATCTTCTGCTTCTAGAGTAATTTTTTCAGGCTCGATCCCAGCTTCTTCTAACTCAGCTTTAGTGGCGAGCGCTGCTTGCTCGATCGAGAACTTTCCCCAAGTAGATTTTAATTGTTTAGATGCTGATGGCGATTGCTGAGACATATATTTAATTTATTGTAAGAAATAAAACTGCTGATTTTTGATTTACTCTCATTGCAGAAGAATTATGTCTATCCTTCATCCTTCAAAAGATAGGTAATTTGGTTTAGGAAACAAGATAAATATTAAGTTAAATAAATTAACAGCAAAATAGTTTTTTAGATAGATTCATTAATTAGATTTTCAAAGTAATTTAGGCATTTACACTCCAAATAATTACCATGTCTAGAACGCCATATTTTTTACTCAGTCGAATACTATTAAAATTTAAAGCCAAAGCCAGCGATGTCATCGGCGATGTTTCTGCTGCTGCATTTTCTGCTGATGGTAATCTATGGGTTGGCTCAGATGAAATGATTGGGGTCGAATGTTTATCACCAATTGGCAATCATAGCTATGGAAAACATCAACGCTTCTTTTTAAAAGACTATATAGAGCTATTTAATACTGATGACGAAATTGATATTGAAGGAATGGATTATTCTGAAGGTTATCTCTGGCTCACTGGCTCTCATAGTACCAAACGTAAAAAAGTTAAAGGAAAAAAAGACGCTAAAGATATAGAAAGATTGGCGACAATTACCACCGACTTGAATCGATTTATCCTCGCCAGAATTCCTGTAATTGATGGTAAGTTGGTAAAATCCTGTTCTCCTGTTGAAGGAACAAAATTAACCGCAGCCTGTTTGGAAACTACTGAAGAACGGAATATTTTAACTGAGCTTCTCAAGGAAGATCTGCATCTTAAACCTTTTATTACTGCTGGTATACCCTCTAAAGACAACGGTTTGGATATTGAAGGTTTGGCAGTCTATGGAGATAAGTTATTTTTAGGATTACGAGGGCCTGTACTGCGCGGTTGGGCAATTGTTTTAGAGCTAGAAACAGAATCAACCCAAACAGGGGTACTATCTTTCAAAGAAATAGGGAATGAGGGAGAACAATATAAAAAACACTTCTTCGATCTTAATGGTTTAGGAGTACGAGAGTTGTGTATTCGAGGCGACGATATTATTATCATGGCAGGTTCAACGATGGATTTAGAAGGAGAGATGCAGGTCTTTTCTTGGCAAGATGCTTTAAATAACTTAGATAATTTGATTCACTCCCAAGATAATGGCGATCTTGTGTCTTTGTTCAATTTACCTTTTACGATTGGTTCAGACCATGCAGAGGGATTAGCTTTATATTCTTATCTAGAACCCAACGATAGTTTGATGGTTTTTTATGACTCTCCAGATCGACAAAGATTGAAAGGGGACAAAGAAATTTTCGTTGATGTTTTTCGGATTTAGTTTTTTTGGGCGTTGGTAATTTGTGGCTATTAGCTTTTAGTTCATCCATTGGAAACGAAAAGCTGCGCCTTTTCCTACTTCAGATTCTAGGGTAATCTTGCCGCCACGCTCTTCGACAATTTTTTTGACAATCGCTAAACCAACTCCTGTATTTGATTTACCGTTTCCTTTTTTTAAGGTATGAAAAATATCAAAAATCTTTGCTTGAGCCATAGGTGCAATGCCAGCACCATCGTCGGCTACGGTAAATTCATAAAAACGCTTTTGTTCTTGAACCGAGATAGTTATCTTGCCATCTAAACGGGGATGATGCTTGACTGCGTTGCTAATCAAGTTGCTGAAAACCTGCTCTAAAAACAAACGCTGGGTAGTAATGATGGGCATTTGGCCTTGAATGGCGATCGCAAAATCAGATGGAGGATTAATTGAATCGATTACTTCTTCTAATAGCTGTTGGACATCAACTGTTTCTAAGATTGCGTTTTGTCTGCCTACGCGAGCGTATTGCAATAGTCCATCAATTAAATTTTCCATCTTAGCGATTCGCTCTCTTTGCAGATGGAGATATTTTTGAGCATCTTCTGTTAGCTTGTCAGTTAAATCTTCTTCGATCCACTTGGAAAGATTGCTAATTCCTCGCAATGGTGCTTTGAGATCGTGGGAAACTATATGGGAAAATTGCTCTAATTCCAGGTTACGTTCTGCTAATGTATTATTGGTTGTGGCTAAAACCCGATTTAGATTAGCAAATTCGGTGGCACGCGATCGCAAATTTCTTTGCCTATTGTTTAATTCTCGCTCTAATAGATTAAACAGATATAGGGCTGCTAAAAAACTTAAGAGGCTGACAATAGCAGCAGACCAAAATGCTAAATTAGTAGTATCGCGAACATCGAAGAGATTCTGACGTTGATTGCTTAGGGTTTGCCATTCTTGAAATTTAAAAGCGTTAGCTGTAGCAGCAACTTTAGACATCTTCTCTTTGCTTTGGATAAGAAGACTATTTACCTCAGAAGGTGTAGTTTGATTCTGGGTGTTGTCTAGAGTTTGAGACAATAAATTTAGTTCTTGTTTAACAAGCACAGCTATCTTCTGCACATCCTGCTGTTGAGGAGTATCCCGCTGTAAATCTTCTAATTTCTTAAGACAGTTGGGTACATTGATAATTGCTCGATTATATGGTTCAAGAAAATTAGCCTGATTAGTAATCACGTAGCCCCGAACACCTGTTTCAGCACTGTTAAGTAACTGTAGCAGGTTATTAGTTTCTATTAAAGTTGATTCACTGCGATCGATTTCTTGATGAACATCTATGGCACCATATCTTAATTCACTCCAGGTTATCAAAATGGCAATTATACAAACTGCTGGTATAGATAGAATTAATCCACCCCGATAACTTACAGGAATTCTAGACCATCGGCAATTTAGTTTTCTCAAAGAAAATCGTGGCATATTAACAGTCAAGGCATACCCAGACATTGAATTGAATTTAGTCATTTGCCATTTGTTTATGATAATAAAAAACAAAATGCTCTTGACCGCTTTCAACCTTATTCTGCCTGAATCTTACAATTAGCTTACAAATACCTTAGCCTCAAATTCGCCTATGTCAATCGTTAATTTTCCTTCTTTTGCTTCGACATCATAGTTATTTGTCCATTCATGCCAAGTAACTGATTGGGGAAAATGGTCGATAGTATAATCTTCTAAAAAATTATCCGAGAAATTAATAATAACTACCACACGAGAACCTTCATCATTCCAGCGAGTGTATGCTAAAACTTTACTCTCGGCATCTTCATAAAAAAAGTCAATGTTATCAGTACGCAAAGCATGATTTTCTTTCCTCAAAGCAATTAAGCCTTGATAATAGCCAAGCAAATTTTTATTGAGGTTATTCTCTAGCAATGTCCAATCAATTTTGATTTCTTCTTCTGGGTTGTATTCGCCAAACTCGTTACCCATCCAAACCAGGGGTACGCCAACCGCCGTCATTAATAAGACCGCACCTAGTTTTGCTCGTTTAAAAGCTGCTTTGTCGAAGATTTTGCGATCGCCCAACTCTGCTAGAGTATACTGATGATCGTGACAGGCTATATAGTTGATTACGGTAGCCGTCCCTCCATAACCCTGTTGTCGGCAGTCGATAACTTCTTTAAAACCTTCTAGGTCAAGCTCATCACCGCAGATATGTTTTAGAGCCTGTTGATAGAAGCTTTCATGCCAACAAGCATCCATTGGTTTGCCGTATCCCACCAAATCGGGATTTTCGGGGATGTATTCAGCAGTGTTGAAAAATGGTTTTTGATCGACTGCCTGTCTCCCTTGTTCGGCTATCCAAGACAAAAAATCAAAGTTGCCAATTTGTTTGGAAGCATCAAAGCGAATACCATCAATGTGATATTCCTCAATCCAAAACCTGACTACATCACCGATAAATTGCCATGCAGGTTTAATCTCTAAATTTTCATCGTACTTATCATAATCAAATTCAGGACCCCAATTATAATCTGGATCGCTTGCCTCGCGACTATACCAATAATCAAAGTTTATTTTAGTTAAGGGTGCTTCTGTATCGGAATGGTTAAAAATACAGTCCATTAAGACGCGCATACCTCTACTATGACATTCATCAATCAGACGCTTTAAATCTTCAGATGAACCATAGCTTGACTCGACAGCGAAATAGTGACGAGGATTATAACCCCAGCTATTTTCTCCTGGAAATTCTTGTGTGGGCATTAGCTCAACGGCATTGATCCCCAATTCGCTAAGATAGTCTAGTTTATCAATAACGTCTTTGAATGTACCGCGCTTTTTCCCCTCTCCTTCGCCACCAGAAAATCCACCGACATATAGTTCGTAGATAATCAACTCTTCATTACTGGGTAAAGGCTTATCGTCGTGTTGCCAAGTATAATCATCAACAATCTTTTTGCCGTCTTTAATCTGAATTACGCTGTTTTGAGTCTCATCGTCGATATCAGTAGCATAAGGATCGCTGACATCTATCCATTCATCGGCTTCTAAAAAATAAGACTGGGACTGGACACGAAACTTATATTGATAAACTCCATCTTCTAACTCAACTTTTGCCCGAAAATAACCCTGTTTATCTTTCTGCATGGATATCTCTGACCAATCTGAAAAACAACCTTTTAAGGCTGCACTGTTGTTATAGGGAGCAAATAACTTGAATGCAATCGAGTTAGCCATCTTAAATACTTAGTCATAACAATAATTGCAATCATGATACAGACATCTTTTAAATTGTCTGTCTGTCTTAAGCAATAAATCATACTTATTTTAACAGATTGAAAGTCGGCGATCGCACCGCTTCTTTTCGACCCAATAAAGTCTGTAATTTATCTGTTTTAGTCATTCTTAGAATCTTTTTTTCTAAAGCATTGGCTAATTTAATTCCTACATCTTTAATTCAGTTCCTGACATTCATAACATTTCATGCTGAATTTTTGTCGCTCGTTCAATTCTACATAATTTCATAGTATTTAGGTATATTTTAGCACACAATACAACTGTAGCATAAGTAATTTCACTGAAAATATATTTGCTTATTTTGTAATTGTTAGTAATAATACGTAGTGAAAATAAAGACGCTTGATTTTGGTTTGATGCAAATCGTTTTTGGCTGAACAATTGACGTATGACTTATAGAGACTAGTTTTTATTCAAATCATTTTGAGCTAACCCACTTATTTTTAATGAAAAATGAAAAAAAACAGACTTTTGATACTCGGTACTCGTGGCATTCCAGGAAAGCACGGAGGATTTGAGACTTTTGCCGAACGTTTAGCTCTTTACTTAGTTGGTAGAGGATGGCACGTAACGGTTTACTGTCAAGCCGACAGCAAAAAGTTTCCAGAAGCAAAGCTTTATTATAGTGTCTGGCAGGGAATCAATTTGGTTCATATCCCAGTTCCCAAAAACAACTCTTTGTGGTCAATTTTATTCGATCTAAAAGCGGTTTTGCACGCAATAAACCGAGAAGGAATTGTTCTTACGCTAGGTTACAATACCGCTATTTTTTCGCTGTTATATCGTCTTAGAAAACGAGTAAATATGACTAACATGGACGGTATGGAATGGTGGAGAAAAAAATGGAATTTTATTGAAAAAGCCTGGCTATATACTAATGAGCGGTGTGCTATTTGGTTTAGCGATTGTCTGATCGCCGATCACCCACATATCAAGCATTATTTGCGTCATGAAGTCAAAACTTCTAAGCCAATTGCGGTAATTCCCTACAGCGCGCAAATCATAACTCAGGCTGATAAAAAACTACTAAATAAGTATAATCTTGTTTTTAGAAAATACGTATTAGTAATTGCTAGACCAGAACCAGAAAATTCAATCTTAGAGATCGTCAAGGCTTTTTCTAAAAGACAGAGAAACTTACCTCTGGTAATCTTAGGGAATTATTCACCAGAAAATTCTTACCATCAAGAAGTTTTACAATCAGCAGGTGAAGAAGTAATATTTCTTGGGGCTATTTATAATCAAGAGATAGTCGATTCTTTGAGATATTATGCCCGCCTATACGTACACGGACATCAAGTGGGTGGTACTAATCCATCTTTAATAGAAGCATTATCTGCAGGCAACCCAGTTTTGGCACACGGTAATTCTTTCAACTCTTGGGTAGCCGGAGAAGGGGCGGCTTATTTTAAAGATGAAGTAGATTGCGATCGGCAACTGACTCAAATATTAAACGATGAAGTAAATTTAGCCACAATGAAACAAAATAGTTTGGCTCGATATCACGAAGAATTTGCTAATGATCGAGATTTAAAAGCTCATGAAGATCTATTTTTAAGACAGCTTGGCAAAAAGTTAGATCGTAAAGTCAATCAGCCAGAATTGGTCAAACTTGCACAAACAAAAAGTAAAAATATCAATTAAGATTACCATAGTTAAGCTTTGTTTTTAACTTTTGCTCGTCAAATATTTGCCAAAAGCAGGCAAATATTTTCAAGATTCTGGTATTATTCTAAATAATTATTTATTTACAGGAGGCTTGATTGACAAAGCTAGATCAAGAAAAACGCTTCAGCGCGATTGGGGAAAGGTTATAAAATTATTTGATATTTGCACCTTTATTAATTGCTATTTAAATTAATTACAATTAAATAAAATATATATTAAGTATTTAAATATGATTAATATCCTTATTGTAGACGATCAAAAAATAACCCGCGAAAGGCTGCGCTCTATATTGGAAACAACTTCTGATATGCAGGTAGTTGGTATTGCCACTGATGGAAATATGGCTTTGGAACAAATAGAGCTTTTAAAGCCAGATGTTGTATTGATAGATGTTGTGATGCCTAATATGGACGGCATTAATGCTACTAGGATAATTAGTAACCAATTTCTTAATACCAAAGTTTTAGTTATAAGCAGTTTTGATAGTGAAGAATACGTTGCCAAAGCTCTAGATGCGGGAGCAAAAGGTTACTTGTTGAAAAATTCTCTAGAAGCAGAATTAGAAAACTCAATTAGATTTATTACTCAAGGCTATTCGCAAATTATCGGGTCAGGATTGACACGCCAATTGGCTTCGGTAACCTCAGATGAAGTTAATTCATCTATATCCAACTCGGCTAGAACAAATAGCTCACAATCAAACAGCTTTAAAACTGTAGATTTGAATTCTATGAACGGGCTGAATTCAAATTCAAATGGTAGCGCGCTTATTTCTCAAAAGAAATCATTACCAGCAATTGAACCTAAAAAATTTAATTGGAAATTTTGGCTGTCTGGTTGGGCTATTGTCAATGTTTGCGTCTGGACTATAATGCTTTTCTATTTGAAAAGTAAACCGCCAACATATATCAGTGAATGGTCAGTAATTTTACCAGGAGAAGCAAAAGTAGACTTAAATCTACCAGACGTTGGTGAAGCTCAATACAGCGTTAATAATTCTATTGAAAATTTAGATCCTCGAAACAATATCTTATATATAGCCAATAGTCCATCGGTACTGTCAAAAGCGGCTAAGTTAGTGGGTATGTCGTTAAAAGATTTTGGCATACCAGAAATTGAAACAATTGATGATTCTTCAATCATTGCTTTTAGTGTTAAAGGCAATAGTCCAGTTCAAGCCCAATCTAAAGCCTTTGCTTTAAATAAGTCAATGCTTGAACAAATAGAGTCTATGAAAACAGATCGGGCAAAGCAGCAAACAGAACAAGCGAGAAATAAAATACAGGCCGAACAAAATAAATTAAAGCAGCTACAACAAAACTTAAACAATCGCAAAATAGATTCAGATTTAATTGCTCCTGAAAAAATAAATAATCTTGCCACAAAAATTGAGGATTTACGTCAGGAAAAAAATAAAGCAGAACGAGACTTACAAGAGGCAAATAGTTCTGTTCAATTATTATCCAGTAGCTTAAATCTTTCTCCCCAGCAAGCAAACGATGCTTTAGTTCTTGACAGCGATCGCCTATTTCAACAATATTTGCAAGAGTACACTAAAATTAGTGCTAATTTGACAGCCTTGCAATCTAATTTTACCGACAATGCTCCCGTTACTCAAAACGAAAAAGAGAAATTACGAGAAATGGAAACTGCTCTTTTGAATAGGGGTAATGTTGTGCTTGGGAAATCTGTAAAACAATCAAATTTAGAACGATTAAATCTTAGAGGTTCTAGTGACGGTCGCGATCGCGAAAGCATGGCACGACAACTATTAACAGCGTACAAAGATCAACAAAATTTAAGCGTCAGAGAACAAGCTTTAGATAAACAAATTCAGGGATTAGATTCCCGTCTCAAGTACCTTGCCAAAGAACAGCTACCATTAACAAATCTTCAACGAGAATCTGAGTTTACGGAAGCTCTTTTGACTTCAAAAATAGCTCAATCTGATGCAAAAGATGATTCTTCCAGTTTCCCAGTCATACAGTTACTCTCAGAACCAGAATTACCAGATGAACCTGATAATTCGTCTACCAAAATGGCTTTAGCTAGTGTTCTGGCTTTTTCTATTCTTTCTCTTACTGGTTTAATTCTCATGTCTAATGAGAAAAAAAGTTTTTGGAATGAATAAAACTTTTTTTTAATTCGCTGGAGTGGTAATTGAGCTTGTCTACAACTTACTGTCTTGTGAATTTTAAATATAAATTATTTAAATTCAATTGTTGATAGCTAAATCTTCAAAAATAAATTTCAAAAATTAGATTACTGTTTAATATTGTTTGCTATGCAAAAACACACATAAATGAAAAAAGATACCCCACTAGTTTCCATAATTATTCCTGTTTATAATGATGTAGAACGTTTGAAAAAGTGTCTGGCTGCACTAGAGAAGCAAACCTATCCTCAAGATTTATACGAAATAATTGTGGTAGATAATGCCTCAGATGAAAGTATTGCAGAAGTTGTTAATGGATATCATCAAGCATCTACTATTTATGAAGCACAACCTGGTTCTTATGCTGCTCGCAACAAAGGAATATCTATTGCTAAAGGAGAGATATTTGCCTTTACCGATTCGGACTGTATTCCTACTTCTGATTGGATTGAAAATGGAGTTACAGCGTTGAAAAAAAATCCTGACCATAGCATCATTGGCGGTAGAATTAAACTTTTCTTTCGCGATCCTAGTTGTTTAACGGCTGTTGAACTATATGAAGACTTAACCGCTTTTCCACAACAACTACACATAGAAAGAGATAATTTTACTACCACAGCCAATTTATTTACCTATAAAACAATTTTTGACAAAGTAGGTAAATTTAATCATAAATTAAAATCAGGTGGCGATCGAGAGTGGTGTCAACTTGCTTATCAACAAGGCTATGACATTAAATATGTCGAAAAAGTAATTGTTTTTCATCCCGCTAGACATTCATTTCAACAAATTTATCATCGAAATCTTCGTGTGGCAGGAGGAAGAGTTGATGCCGATCGAGAAAAGCATAAAAACAAAAACCATGTCTTTAAATTACAAGTTATTCATGAGGTTGCTAAAAGCCTCTTGATAATTCCCAAAGATGTTTTAGCTGTGGCAAATAAAGATAATTACTCAGCATTTCAAAAAATTAAAATACTTTCCATTTTATTTGCCTTGAAATGGGGACTTAACTCAGAAAAAATACGAGTAATGATGGGAGGAAAATCTCGTAATTATTAATAAATTTAGGTTGTTAAGCCAACAAAGCGACGGTGAACTTTGTGACTGTATTATATTTAATATAAAATCTTTGAATAAATTTTTTCTTAACCTTATTTTTAGATTTTAAATGATATTTATAGCTTAAAACTATTTCTTATAAAATTATGTTTAACGTTTAAAACAGTCAATTTTATTACATTTACCAAGGCAAAACTATACCTAATAATCTGTTACCATCTTTGATTATGAAAAAGCCAAAAAATAGTCTTTTAAAAAACTTTGTTGGGGTAATGGGTTTAAGAATTGTAGCTTCAGGCTTGGGTTTTATGCTCAATGTTTTATTAGCTCGACTTCTTGGGGTAAAAGGTCTTGGTATTTACGCCTATGCTTTGGCATGGCATGAGTTACTAATTATTCCAGCACTTTTGGGACTAGATAATTTATTAATACGGGAAGTTGCCATCTACAAAACCCAATCTTCTTGGGGTTTGCTTCGAGGAATTTTACGTTGGTCGAATCGAATGGTATTGATAAGTTCTTTTAGTATTGCTTCAATTGCGATCGCAATTGCCTGGAACTTAGATCTAAAAGATCAATCTCAGACTTTAATGGCATTCACTTTAGCTATGCTGCTATTGCCAATAGCAGCTTTGAGAAACATTAGGCTATCAACAATGCAGGGTTTGCATATGATAATCATGGGTTTAATGCCAGAAATGCTAATTGTTCCTATAGTAGTAATGGTTTCAACTTTCTGCTTACACTTATTTTTTGGTGCAGGCTTAGCAGCTTCTTGGGTTTTGGGAACAAGAATTTTTGCTACCATTATTACCTTTTTTATCGGAATTTATTTACTGCAAAAAGCTTTACCAAAGCCAGTTGAGCAGGCAATTTGTGAATATCAAACCAAAACTTGGTTGACTCAACTTCTGCCTTTTATGCTTTTAGGTGGAATGTACGTGATTACTTCAAGAAGCGACATTTTGATGTTAGGAACAATTAAAGGAACCGAAGCGGCAGGTCTTTATGGTCCTGTTGCTCGAGGAGTGCAATTACTTGCATTTGTCTTAGCGGCTGCCAATAGCATTTTGAGTCCAAACATAGCTAGTCTGTACACAGAAAAAAAGCTCACGCAGATTCAACAAGCAGTTACCCAGACTTCGCGGATGATGTTGTTGATGTCCTTACCAATGGCTGCCATTCTAATCTTTGGTGGAAACTGGTATTTATCTCTATTTGGTTCTGAATTTATCCAAGCCAGATCGGCTCTGACTATTTTATGCCTTGGGCAATTGTTGAGCATCGTCGTCGGTTCAGCTAGTATTCTGTTAACTATGACGGGAAACGAAAACTATGACCTAATAGGGAGTGGGATTAACGTATTGTTGAACCTTATTTTAAATTGGTTTTGGATTCCCATCTGGGGAATCAGTGGTGCGGCGGCGGCTACTGCAAGCAGTACTGTTATGGTAAGCATTTTGAAAGCAATTTTTGTACACAACAGAATCGGCATCAACTCTACTGCTTTAGGTCGGTTTAAATAGTGTCTGATATATTTAATGTTTAAACTTAATTTTATCTGCCAAATGATTGTTTGCTTAATGTGTGATGTAACTATACAATCATCATATTATCAAAAACTTTGATTACGAATTAGCAAAAGTTTAAAAAAAGGTAATTTGGCAAAATTTAGTTTTTTAAGATTTCGCTCCTTCAAATAAACAATTGAGATGATATATCAACCTTTAGTTAGCATTATCATTACTAATTTTAATTACGCCGATTTTTTAGGTGAGGCGATTGATAGTGCTATTAACCAAACTTACTCCAATACAGAAGTAATTGTAGTAGATGATGGTTCTACAGATGACTCTAAACAAATTATTTCTAGCTATGGCGATCGCCTTATTTCTGTATTTAAAGAAAATGGTGGACAAGCATCAGCTTTTAATGCTGGTTTTGCAGCTAGTAAAGGCGAGATTATCTGTTTACTTGATTCAGATGATGTATTTGTTACAGAAAAAGCGTTAGAAATTACTAAAATATTTAGAGAAAATTCGGCAATTGAATGGTGTTTTCATTCTTTAAGCCTGGTAGAAAAATCTAGCGGCTTATTCTTAGCCGATAGTTACGGTGGTTCGTCGCGAAAATGCGATTTTAGACAGCAAATGAAAAATGGTAAGTTATCTTTTTTAGCTCCCGCTACTTCTGGTCTTTGTTTCAAGCGATCGCTATTAGAACAAATTTTACCTGTGGATGAAGTGCTTAAATGCGATGCAGATCGCTATATAGTTCTTATAACACCTGCATTAGCTAAAGGCTTTTATTTAGACAAAAAGCTAAGCATTCAGGGAGTACATCAAAATAATATTAATACTTCTAAAGAAGGAGAAATATTTGATCGAAAGAGAGCTTATAGAGCGTCAAATGCAGCATATTTTATGAAGATGAAGCTACCAGAGTTTTACAAGATTGCAGATAGAACTTTTGCTAGAGGACTAGGAAGTTTCTGGAAAATAAAACCTAGATATCCAGAAGAAAAAGAATTGATTAATAACTATTTTTCTAATGCAACTTCATTGTCAAAAATCAAAATACATTTAATAGCTTTATATCATAATAGACCTTGGAAGATGAAATCATATAAAATACATGACAAGAACAAATAATAAAAATAATCTATCTAAAGAAAATAATCGGATAGATTCGGTAATGTATCTTGTAATACTTTTTTTAGTGGCTTTTATACCATTTGAAGATTTTATTCTGAAATTTTTGCCAGGTCCAGACCGAGTTTATTTTTACTCTCGTTTTTTAAGTGAGTTACTTATATATGCTTCATTTGTTACTGTTATTGGTCGCAAATTAATTCAAGAAATACCTTTGGTCAAAACTCCAATAGATGTGCCTATGGCTATTTTTTGGGAAATAGTCATAATTTCGACAATCGTCAATCAGGCATCTATAGTTGAAAGTTTTATAAATATTCGACCCTTTTTGAGGTATGTAATTTTCTTTTATTTAATAGTAAATGTAAGTATTACATTAGTACAGGCAAATAAAATCCTACTGTATACTATTTACGCTGGAATAGTTCAACTTGCTATTGGTATTGCTCAGTTTTTAAGTAGAGGAGCATTGGATAAATTTCTCCAGCCTAGAGCTAGCGATGTTGAGGTTGGCGGAGCTTCCAAAAACTTTGTCTTATTATCGGGAAGAGAAATAGGAAGTATTTATAGTGCTGCTGGGGATACAATATTATTTGCCAGTTTTATGATTATCTTTCTGATATTAATTATTAGTAAACTTTATATGATAAATACTAAAGACTATGACTATCAAGGTAAAAAATACTCTTTAGCCAAAATATCTAGAAAGCAAGAAAATATAATTTTAATTACCCTAATACCTTGCACGCTAGCAGCAATTGGCTTAACTTATGCACGCGCCTTTTTATTAGCAGCTATAGTAATTATGCTAGCTTACTTGTTACTTAAGTTTGGTAGCAAAAGAAGAATGGGCATTTTTCTGACAATAATTAGTGGATTAATTCTCATTCTGTCAATTCAATTTGTTTTTTTAGGAGATTCGATACGTATAAATTATAGTGGCAATCCCCAACAAAAACAGCAAAGCATAGTAGATAACATGACAACTGTATTCACTCCAGAATATATTAAAGTTGCTAGACAACAAAGGTTAGGTATTGTTATAGATGTTCCACTAACTGTAATTTACAATAAACCATTTTTAGGTTATGGACCAGATATGTTAAAGACTATTGACGACCTCAATAGCAGCCCAACTAAGTTCATAGCTGTAGAGCTGAGAAAAGAAACATTTGAAGATGTTTATTGGGCAGCACTCTTAGCATACTATGGAGTTTCTGGTTTGCTGATCCTGATTTGGATGTTTTATCGAATATATAAATGGGCAAAAATTATTTATCATCGAACTCAAGAATATTTGATTAAAGAATTATCGCTATCGCTGATAACCCTTACTTTACTTACTATCTATCTTTTGTTTTTTAACCAAACTCTTGAATTTCGTATATATGGTCAATATTTTTGGCTTCTTCCAGGATTAATATTTAATTTATATCATCAAGAAAAACTTGGTTATCTGTAATGAGTAAATAATGAGAGATTAGTTTGAAAATTACTGAAAAAGCGTAATTATCATTTAGGGCTACTTTAAATTAGGTGAATTTAAATCAATGACATTTACGATTTTGAATGCAGGTCAGCGATACCATATTAAAGGTGGTTGCGATCGCTATCAGTTTGATTTATCCCGTTTATTACAGCAGCATGACCATCAAGTAATTCCCTTTGCAGCTTCAGATCCCCAAAACGAAGATACATCTTGGTCTAGCTATTTTCCCGAAAGAGTAAATTTTGAAAAGCCTCATTTAGACGATCTTATTAATTTCATCTACTCTCAAAAAGCTGCAAGAGCGATCGCTAACCTGCTAAGCGATCGCCAAATTGATCTAGCTCATCTCCACATCTACTATGGTCAACTAACAGCTTCGATCTTAAAACCGCTAAAGGAAAAGGGAATCCCCATAGTTCAAACTCTACACGAGTATAAAATTGTCTGTCCTGTATACTCCTTAATGTCTAATGGTGAAATTTGTCAGGCTTGTAATGGCTCGAATTTCTGGCAAGCAACTGCAAAACGCTGTAATCGAGGTTCTATAGCGCGATCGCTACTTAGTACTATTGAATCATATGTTTCTCACTTTTCAGGTTCGGTCAATAAAATCGATCACTTTATCGCCGTTAGCAACTTTCAAAGAAAAAAATTAATTGAGTTAGGATTACCCGAAAACAAAATAAGTACGGTTCATAATTTTATCGATACATCAAAATTAGAACCTAATACTTCGCCTGGAGAATATTTTCTCTACTTCGGACGGCTAGAGCGATACAAAGGTATTTTTACTTTAATTGAGGCTGCTTCTCCTCTTACAGACACTCCCTTACTAATTGTGGGAGATGGTACAGATCGTTTGGAAATAGAGAAACTGATAGAACAAAAAAACCTTCAGCATATACATTTATTGGGATTTAAGCATAAACAAGAGTTAAATCAGTTAATTCGTAATAGTCTCTGTACCGTAGTTCCATCAGAATGGTACGAAACTTTTGGTTTAACCTTAATTGAGTCATTTGCTCATGGACGAACGGTAATAGCTAGTCAAATAGGAGGAATGACTGAAATTGTTACCAATGAAATTGACGGATATACTTTTTCACCTGGAAATGTAGAACAATTGAGAGAGCATATGCTTTGGATGACCAAGCATCGGCAACAGTCTGTCGAGATGGGTTTGGCTGGTAGACGTAAAGTAGAGACTGAGTTCAATCCAGAAAACCACTATCAACAACTAATGCGAGTGTATCAAAAAGTATTGTAAATAACTACTAGGGGTTTATCAAAAAATGGTACGATTAACCTAAGAAATTTATAGATAATACAAAAATAGCAAAACCTGCTATATTATAGGTTTTTGAAGCAAAATTATAGTTTAAAATTGCCTCTTGGTTATTAAATCTAATTCTATCGGTAAATTTCTTGTTATTTTATTAATCTGCGGTTTTTTGGCTTTCTTAATCAATCAAAGCCAATCGCATCGATTACAAAATAAGGTCAAATCTGAAGAGATGACTACAGCTTATTTAGCTACCTCCTCGCGTCCTTTATCTTCCAGTTTTTTTGGCTTTAACAACAACGCTCTGCGAGTTCCCTCTTGGCAATCCTCCGACTTTGTACGAGCAGTAAAATTGCTTAACCCTAATACGATTAGATTTCCTGGTGGAACTGAAGCTAATTATTGGAATTGGCGTACAGGAGGATTAATTGACGCTTTTCGTGGAGAAGAAAAACAAGATTTTACCTATTCTTTTAGCCCTCAAGATCGCAACTATACCGCCAGCAAACTAGAAGACTTTCGCCATGGATTAGAGCTTACCAATACTAAACCGATTTTTGTTTTAAATTTATCTACTTCTAATTTGACATCTCAATTGGAGATGTTGCGAACAGCTAAAAATTTGGGTTTACCTATTCAATATATTGAATTAGGTAATGAGTTATATCTAGATGTTGCCGACAATAGAGAGCATTTTCCTCAACCACAAGACTATGCTGCTGAAATTATAAAGTGGATCTCTGCAATTGAACAGGAATTTCCCGAAGCAGAAATAGCAGTTGTTGGTATCATTCCTTACCTTAATTCACCAGAAAGATTTCAGAAATGGAACAGCAGTCTGCTAACAAAAGCTTTACCCAAAGCGGACGCGATCGTACTTCATATTTATGGAGGTTATGGTTTAAGTGAGAAAGAAAGTAATCTGCCAACTTATCCTTTCTTTAGGTTAGAAGATACTGATATTATCTTGGGTGAGCCGTTTCAAAGATGGCAAACGGTTCAAAATTCTCCTCAATTTAAATTGTTACCAATTAACAAAAATATTTGGATTACAGAGTACAATCTTTTTGAAAGAATATTTTTTCAAAATCAAGGCAAAAAGCCAAAGGTAATGGGTAGTTGGGCGCATGGATTATATGCCACGACTATGAGTTTACTTTTTTTGGAAGAGCCTCGTGTTGAACTTATTTGTAATCATCAATTAATCGGTAATTTCCACTTTGCCTCAATTTTGGCTACAGAACAAAGCTTTGAAGACCCAGTAACAGGATTACCTTTAGCCAAGCCCTATAGTTTGTCAGCTACAGGATCTGCACTCAGTTTGTTAGGAAATGCCATTGAAGGAATGACTCAGGCAATTCCAATTAATTTTGCTAACAATCAAATGACCAAGGGGAGAAATAATTTTGAATATCCTACTTTGTATGGTTGGATGTTTACTAATGGAACTGAAAAAAATTCACTGATTCTCAATTTAGCCGATCGCCAAACAGAAGTTAAAATTGATTTTTTACCCAAAAGCAAAGTATATTATGAAACTATTTCAGGTTCGCCACGGGACTTGGTAACTAAACCTGGTATTTTACAGCAAACAAGAGGAGAAATTCGGCAAAAAATTACGCTTCCTCCTTATTCTGTTACTAAAATATCTACTAACAAAAAGTAAAGCTAAAAAAAGATGATAATATACAAAGAATTTAATAATCTTCTCGGTTATGGTTGCCCAACTTGATAGTCTATATCTAAAAACAAAACCTACCAAAGCTTTATCTCGTCTGATTGGCTATGGTCTTTTTGAAGGTAGACCTTTAACTACAAAAGGACAGTGGATTAACCCTTTTATCTTCAATTTATTTGCGATCGCCCAAAGCTTGCCACAGCTAAAAAAAGTCAAAAAACCGATTTTTATTATTGGTACAGGACGAAGCGGAACTACTATTTTGGGAGTAGTTTTATCCATGCACCAAGAAGTAGGTTTTCTTAATGAACCAAAAGCACTTTGGCATACAATTTATCCAGAAGAAGACCTGATCGGTAGCTACAGTCAAGGAAAAGCTGACTATCGTTTAGAAGCAGAAAATGTTACTGACTCAATTAAACGTACAGCACATCGCCTGTTTGGTGCTTATTTAACAGCAGTTGCTTCCTCTAGATTGGTAGATAAATATCCAGAACTAATCTTTCGAGTTCCTTTTGTAAGACAAATTTTTCCCGATGCCAAATTTATCTTTTTAGCTCGTAACGGTTGGGATACCTGTCAATCAATTGATGGATGGTCAAAACGCCTTGGTATCAATGTCCAAAATGACACCCATGATTGGTGGGGTTTGAATAATCGCAAATGGCATTTGTTGATCGAACAAATAGCTGCAACAAATTTTGTTTTTGAGCATAACCTAGAAACCATTAAAGGCTATTCTAATCATACTTACATGGCAGCAGTCGAATGGATTTTGACCATGCAGGAAGGTTTAAAGTTAGTTAAACAGTTTCCAGAGGTTGTTTATCTACTTAAATATGAAGAATTAGTTGCTCAACCTGAAAATAGCCTCAAACAATTACTAGATTTTTGTGAGCTACCACTTGATGAAAAAATGGTTTGTTATGCGAAAAAAACGCTTAATAGCCGGCAAAATAATCAGGTTTTCTCCTTGCCACCTGAATTAGCTCCTCTATTTGAACAAACTATGACTGCATTAGGTTATTCTTGAGATCTAATTTAAGTTAGAGCTATCAATATTAAAAACTTTTTTGGGCTATTTTACTAATTTCTAATATTTTTGCTGCATTATTTTCAGTATAAAGGTCAATCTGTCCAGTCGTCTTGGAGATTAGCTGTAGCGATCGAGAATAAGGATCGCCCCGACCCAGTTTTTGAAACCACGTTAAAAGTCTAGGACTTACGCACTCGCCCCCTAAATCCCCCAGGTTTGGGGGACTTTTAATTCTTGTTCCCCCAGATTTGGGGGGCTAGGGGGGCAAAACTCGTTAAACTGCGTAAGTCCTAAAGTCTTGCACACTGTTGATGAAACGAAGGTATTTTGAGCGCGTTAAAATAATCTAAAAGCAAACAAAAAGATGGACGACAAGTCGTTGACTGGATACGAAGCAATTATCCCTGGTGGCGGATCGATGGGTGCGTTGGTGAGATCCCATGACTGGTCGCAAACTTCTGTTGGGGCAATTGAAGGCTGGTCATCGAGTCTTAAGACGGCAGTTAGCATCATGTTAAATTCCCGCTACCCGATGTTTATTTGGTGGGGAGAAGAAGGTCTTAATTTTTATAACGATGCCTATATCCCAATTTTAGGTGCGCGTCATCCCGATGCCCTAGGTCAGCCCGCGTCTCAAGTCTGGGCTGAAGTTTGGGACGCACTGAGTCCTCAAATTGAAGGGGTTTTACAAAAAGGTCAAGCCTCGTGGGATGAAGCTTTATTTTTAATCATGGAACGCAAAGGCTACCCAGAGGAAACCTACTTTACTTTTTCCTACAGTCCTATTTTTGGTGAGGATGGTGATATTTATGGACTCTTTTGTGCCTGTAGTGAAGAGACTCGTCGGGTTTTGAGCGATCGCCGTTTACAAACCTTACGGGAATTAGCAGCAGAAACCGTTAAGGCAAAAACGGTACAAACAGCGGGAGAAATGGCGATCGCCACTTTAGGTAAGAATCTTTACGATTTGCCCTTTACCCTGCTGTATCTGGTGGATGAGACGGAAACCAAAGCGCGACTTGTCGCTAGGACTGGATTAGACACAAGATTGTCTATTGGTCCGACCGAAATTAAGTTGAAAAATAAAGATGATTTGTGGTCGCTAAATCAGGTCTTGCAGTCGAAAAAAAGCCAGATTATAGAGCTAAGGGAATCAAAGTATGGTCTACTGCCTGGTGGTGCTTGGTCAAAGCCAGCCAAGTTAGCTGTGGTGTTGCCCTTGACAACTTCAGAACAAACAGTAAACGGTTGGTTAATTACAGGCGTTAGTCCTCTGCGACAATTCGATGACGATTACCAGGGCTTTTTTGATTTAGTAGCGGGACAAATAGCTACGGCGATCGCTAATGCACAAGCTTATGAGGCAGAAAAGCAACGAGCAGAAGCCTTGGCGGAAATTGATCGGGCGAAAACGGCATTTTTTAGCAATGTTTCTCACGAATTTCGCACTCCTTTGACTTTGATGCTGAGTCCTCTAGAGGATGCTTTACATGATACTCCACCATTACCTTTTCCACAGCGTCAACGTCTTGAAGTAATCCAGCGCAACGGAATGCGTCTGTTAAAACTGGTCAACACTCTGCTAGATTTTTCCCGCATTGAAGCAGGACGCATCCAGGCAGTATATGAACCTACTGATTTAGCTGCCCTAACCGCCGAACTTGCCAGTGTTTTTCGGGCTGCAATTGAACAGGCGTGTCTTGAGCTGGTGGTAGATTGTCCTACTTTACCCGAAGCGGTTTATGTCGATCGCGAACTATGGGAAAAAATTGTTTTTAATTTAATCTCCAATGCTTTTAAGTTTACTTTGGCAGGCAAAATTACAGTACGGTTACGCTGGCAAAAGACTCAGGTAGAGTTGACGGTAGAAGATACTGGGGTTGGTATTCCCCCAGCCGAATTATCCCGCTTGTTTGAACGCTTTTATCGGGTAAAGGATACTCAAGGACGTAGTTTTGAGGGTTCGGGCATTGGTTTATCTTTGGTGCGGGAATTAGTGGAATTACATCAAGGCACAATTACGGTAACGAGTGTTTTAGATAAGGGCAGTTGTTTTACGCTGGCAATTCCTACAGGTACAGCGCATTTACCGAGCGATCGCGTTACCCAAAACTTCTCCGAGCTTGATATCTCATCATTAAATGCTAATCCCTATGTCCAAGAAGCTTTAAGTCTTCTGCAAAAGCCATCACCCCTTGAAATTCAACCGCAAGTTGCCGATATTCCCGCACAGTGTTTATCTACCACAACGGCGCACATTTTATTGGCTGACGATAATGCCGATATGCGCGATTATTTAGCCAGGCTTTTAAGTAGTTGCTATACGGTGGAGACAGTTACCGACGGCATTGCTGCTTTGGATGCAGTGCGAGCCAATCCACCAGATTTAGTCCTAAGCGATGTAATGATGCCAGGAATTGATGGCTTTGAGCTATTGCGATCGCTTCGCTCCGAGCCTGAAACTCAAGAAATACCAATTATATTGCTGTCAGCACGAGCAGGGGAAGAGTCTCGCATCGAAGGCTTAGAAGCGGGAGCAGATGATTATTTAATCAAGCCTTTTTCTGCTAGGGAATTACTTGCTCGTGTTGAAGCTACGCTCAAACTAGCCGAACTCCGCAAAACTGCTCAAAATTTACGTTTTCAAACCGAAACAGCACAAGCTAACCTGCAAAATGTTTTATCCAGCCTCCGCGATGGTTTTTTTACTCTTGATTGCCACTGGCGTTTTACCTACGTCAACGATCGCGAATTGGAACTTATCGGCAAGCCACGGGAAGATGTAATAAATGTAAGTATTTGGGATCTATTTCCTGATGTAGTTGATACCGAGTTTTATCATCAAGTCGAACGGGTAATGAGCGAAAAAACTCCTCTTCAGTTTGAATATCACTATCTAACCTGGGATCGTTGGTATGAAAATCGCGTTTATCCAATTCCCGACGGGATTGCTATTTTAAGTGCTGAGATCAGCGATCGCAAAAACATCGAACGAGAGCGCGAACAACTGTTAGCCAAGGAAACCTTAGCCCGTACTAAAGCTGAAGAGTTGAGTCGGCTAAAAGATGAATTTTTGGCAATTGTCTCCCATGAATTACGCACGCCTCTCAATCCTATCTTAGGCTGGTCGCAACTTCTTAGTGCAGGTACGCTAGATCCAGGGCAGACAGCCAGAGGCATAGGCATAATTGAACGTAATGCCAAGCTCCAGGCACAGCTAATTGAAGATTTACTCGATGTCTCTCGCATCTTACGGGGCAAAATCAAGCTTAATAAAACTCCGCTCAATTTAGCCAATATTATTAATTCAGCGATCGCTACGGTTGAATTAACTGCTCAAGCCAAATCAATTCCCATAACAACCAACTTTGAACCTAATGTCGGACAAATATTAGGAGATGCCCAGCGATTACAGCAAATAGTCTGGAATCTACTTTCTAACGCCATTAAATTCACGACCGAAAGTGGCAAGATAACGGTTAAACTAAATAAAGTCGGGCGATCGGCTTGTATCCAGGTTATTGATACAGGTCAAGGTATCGAACCTGAATTTCTGCCCTATGTATTCGATCGCTTTCGTCAGGCTGATAGTGCTTCTACTAGAAACTTTGGCGGTTTGGGCTTGGGGCTAGCCATTGTCCGCAACTTAACCGAACTACATGATGGTTCAATTGCGGTAGAAAGTCCAGGCAAGGATCGAGGAGCTACATTTAGTCTTGAATTTCCTCTCGAATTAGAAGAGAGTGAGATATTAAGCAATCCTCCACCGATAGATCATCCTATTCAAACAAAACAGCTTCAGGGCATTCGAGTCTTAGCCGTCGATGATGAGCCAGATTCTCTCTCACTGCTAGCTTTTATCCTCGAACAAGAAGGGGCTGAAGTGAAAACAGCAACCTCGGCAAGCAAAGCCATTGAGGCTTTGTCAGAATCTGCTTTCGATCTGCTTATTAGCGACATTGGAATGCCAGTAGTCAATGGCTATGAATTGATGCGCCAAATTCGCGCTCTAGAATCGCCGATGGCAAATATTCAGGCGATCGCTCTTTCTGCTTATGCAAGCGGATTTGACCAACAGCAAGCAAAAGAAGCTGGTTTTCAACAACATATCGCCAAACCACTTAATGTAGTTGCTTTTGTCACCACAGTCAGCAAGCTTGCTAGCCAAAACCAGTCAAATCTTGGCGTTGCTGATTCAAGTAATGACATATAAAATAATTCTGTTCATAGCTCTTAGCTCTTAGCCTTTAGCCCTTCGGGTTCGGGCGCGTACATGCGGCTAAAGCCTTTGTCTTGCGTCTTACGCCGACGCGGGGTCGCCCTCACTATTAGCTTTTGAGCAATCTGTTTTGATGGCGAGAGAGGCTCTCGGTCAGAGAGCATCTCTAATCGCCATGTTGATGAATAGATAAGTAAAATTTTATTTTAGCATTACACGTTCAGCAACGCCCAAATCTCAAACATTAAACATCTCGACTTTTTTCAGAAACTGTTCTAAATCCCAAGGTTTATAAATTATTCCACTTGCTCCTGCGTGTAAAGCATCTTCGCAACTAACGCTAGTATCGGCAGTCATTAGTAAAACAGGAATATAAGGTGCTTTTTGATGGTTACGCAAATATTCGATTACCTCATAGCCATCCATTTCAGGCATCATTAAGTCTAGAATAATTAGATCTGGTTTAATTTTCTCTGTTTCTACCTGAGTTATGGCAGCTTTTCCACTGTTGGCTGTATTTACTTCATAACCTTGGTCTTCTAAAATAAATTGCGCCAAGAATAAGTTGTCAGCAATATCATCAACAATCAAAACACGCTTTGTTGGTTTTCTTGTTATTAAAGACATAAATAAATTGATTTTATTATTACTTTAGTAATCCTATTAGCTTTATCTCAAAATAGCCTCTACTTAAAGGATGATAAAAAAGGCGATCAAAATTAATTTAAAGTGGTAGTTTTTAAATATAAATATTACTTTAAAAATGTTTATAACTGTTGGTCTTAAAGCGCAGAAAAGCTTTATCGCACTTGCTATTTAAACGCTTATGCTTACTATGTCCGCCACAGTGCTGACAAACTAAGATTCCTATGAGAAAATAACAGGTATAAAGTAGGTGCTATTTGTTTGAAACTACCACCTACCAGGGTAAACATCTAGTTGAGTATAATTTCTCAAGTCTTCTACTCATAGACGATAATTTAGACTTAGCTGCCAAAAATCTATATTTTTCTAGACTGTTTTACTAATTATAGGTTGAGTAAAACTATGATGAAACTATAAAAAATACTTAAGCATATCAGAAAATAGATGCTAAGTAGAAAGCTGTTTTGCTGTAGTCTACTATTGTTAATAAGTTTTTGAAAAATAACTTTTTGTTTTTGCTTATCGTCCTGAAATTTATGCAATCTAAGTCTGCTTATCAGTTTAATAGATGGGTTTAAAACCCCGCACTTTAGGGTGATTAAGTAGCAGATATCAGATAGCAAGTAGCAAGTTGGGAAAAATATTCTTAATTGCTATTTGCTACTTGAGCGAAGCGGTACTTGCTACTTAAATTGCATTTATGACGGTGAGCAGTCAAAAATGCAATTTAAGTAGTATTTTAAATTAGACAAATAAATCAGGTGCTGTTGATGGCACTTATGACTAATACCGATCTTGAATTAAAAGACCTAAAATATTCTGACGTTAAATTTAGGCAGAAATTAAGCAACAAGATCACAAAACAGCATTTGTTAGCTAATAATTATAATACGCCTAACGTTGTTTTTGGTCGTTTGCTGTTGCAAAGTCATAGCCAACTCGATCCAATGCTTCTCGGTTAACAATTGCGCTTGGTAGATCTTAGTTTGAGTGATAGAAAATGATTACCTACTCTGCCTGACGGGCGTAGGACAAGCTTCCTATTACTCAACCAATCAACAACAAGGCTTAAAAGAGAAGTATTGTAACTCGATCGGGCGATCACAATGAAAGATAGTAACTAAATTAGGGGAAACTATGGCTACAGGAATGATGGTCAATGGTCAATGGACTAACAAAGAGTACGAGGACAAAAAAGGACGTTTTCAGCGCAATCCAACTACCTTTCGCGATCGCCTTACCGCCGATGGTTCGAGTGGCTTTCCCGCAGTTGGCGATCGCTATCATCTATACATATCTTATGCCTGTCCCTGGGCGCATCGCACCTTGATTATGCGTCAATTGAAAGGATTGACTGATGCCATAAGCATTTCCGCAGTAGACCCTTTGATGGGATCGGACGGTTGGGAGTTTTCCGACTTTCGGGGGACAGTCCCCGATACAATCAATCATACTAAATATCTCAGAGAAGTATATGCGATCGCCGACTCTAAATATACAGGGCGAGTTACAGTACCAATATTATGGGATAAAAAAACTTCAAGTATTGTTAACAATGAATCTCGCGAAATTATACGGATGTTTGATACCGAGTTTGCAAACATAGCCCAAAACAAAATTGATTTATATCCTCAAGGGTTACAAGAGAGAATAGATCGGGCGATCGATGACATTTACGATCCAATTAATAATGGCGTTTACAAAGCTGGATTTGCTAAATCCCAAGAGGCTTATGAGGAAGCAGTTAAAGAATTGTTCGCAGCCTTAGATTATTGGGAAGATGTACTAGCAAAACAACAATATCTTTGTGGGGATACTTTAACTGAAGCAGATATCTGTATGTTCACTACCTTATTTCGCTTTGATGCAGTTTATTATGTACATTTTAAGTGCAATCTCCGCCATATTTGGGATTATCCTAATTTATGGCACTATTTAACGAAAATTTATCAATATCCTGGAGTTCAAGATACCTGCAACTTAGAGCATATCAAACTGCATTACTATCAAAGCCATCCTCATATTAATCCTAGTGGCATAGTTCCTTACGGTCCTTTGATTGATTTTAAATGATTGTATAACAAGGCAAGAGTATTGATACGAGCCTTTTCATTACTTTGCGACTTGGTATTATTTAATAATAAATCTAAGTAATTTCCACAATATATTTAAAGTGACGGTGTATAATTCAGAAAAGTTTCATCAAGAATACGAAGCAGGAAAACTAGCTTTAGAAAGAGGACAGTATCGCCTCAGTATCCAGCATTTAGAAGCTGCACAAGAATTAGTCTCAGGCAATTCTCGCCAAGGAGGAGAGGCTCAAATTTGGCTGGTTACTGCTTATCAGGCTACTAATCAAATTAGTGATGCGATCGCTTTATGTGAAAAACTAATTACCCATCCCAACCTTAAAACCCGCGAACAGGCACAGCGTATTCTCTATATTATCAAAGCTCCTAGGCTTGAGCGACCTAGAGAATGGATGAGTGAGATTCCTGATTTGGCTGACACCGACCCAGGTGCATCTCGTTATGTTGCGGCTAAAAGGCAGACGGCTAAAAATTTATCTAAACAAGAAGATTTTGAAACATCACCAACTGATAGCCAAGACAATCAGTTTATCTGGTTTGCTCTTGCATTAATCGCTGTAATACTAGGTATTCTGAGCTTAGTGTGAATTAGCTTCGCTCTAATTTACTAGTTTTTAGCTATTAGCTATCAGCGCGAACTGGAGTTCGCCGACTGCACTTTGTGCAGGCGAGGCTTTCCAAAGCCTGCTATTAGCTTTAGAAAACTACGTGAAAATTCATCACCTTTTATAGGATAGGTTAGGAGGCGTGTTTGTTTTCCTGCAACTCGAAAAAGCTAATATTTCCATAACCAAAGCTATCCTAAAAGCAAGTTTTAATTCACACCAAACGTATTCTAGCTTTGTTAAGTAAAGCTTAATAAAATAGACCTGTCTTGAAAATAGACAGTTAAGTTGAGGTCAAAATCATAGAGTAATCTGTGACTAATAATTGCCGAGCAATTGAGCAAGTTACATTGTGTAGCTTGAGGCTTGGAGGCTAAACATCTCGGCATATAGTCCGTTGTTTGCCATTAGTTCTTGATGAGATCCGACTTCAATAATACGACTATTTTCTAAGACTACAATGCGATCGGCTAGCTGTACCGTTGAAAAACGATGGCTGACAAAAAAGGTCATTTTGCCTGCGGTTAAAGTTCGGAATTTTTCAAACAATTCATACTCTGCGATCGCATCTAGGGCAGCAGTAGGTTCATCTAAAATTAAGATAGGTGCATCGGTCATAAACGCTCGTGCCATGCCAATTTTTTGCCATTGTCCCCCTGAGAGATCCACTCCACCTTTGAACATCTTTCCCAAACGGGTTTCATAGGCATCACTAAGAGCTTTCACTACCCGATCCGCCCCAGAATTTAGCGCAGCTTCTTCAATACGTAACTGGTTTTCTCGTTCTTTTAAGTTGCCAAAACCAATGTTGTCCCTAGCACTTAGCTGATAACGAGCAAAGTCTTGATTGAGGACACCAATGTTGGAATGCAGTTCCGATAGCTTAAATTGCCAGAGGGGTATGCCATCAATCGTAATTATGCCTGAATCTACGTCGTATAGCCTAGTAAGAAGCTTCAGCAAAGTGGTTTTTCCTGCGCCATTTAAACCAACAAGTGCAATACTTTCTCCTGGGTTAACCTGCAAATCTAGATTGCGTAGTGTAGGCGCGGTTGCTCCTGGATAAGTAAAGGATACATTTTTAATTGATAATCCTTGTTTAATTAGTTGAGGAAAAGGTTTAGGACGAGGAATATTAGTTATTTCTGGCTTAAGGTCTAAAAATTCAAAGTATTGGGAGACATAAAGATTAGATTCATATATTTTTGCCAAATTTTCGAGAATAGCAGGCAATAGCTGCTGTGCTTGACTAAATGCTCCTGTATACATAGTAAAGTCACCTACGGTGATTTTGGCGTTAATTGTTTGCACCAGAGTCCAGCCATAGGCGATATAAAAACCAGCGTTTACAAATATTCCTGATAAACCTCGCATTCTGGCATATTCAGAGGCGATCGCTGCTGATTTTCTGTTAAAGTCCTGACGGATTGCAATCCACTGGCTCAATAAATGCCCGCCTAAGTTAAATAGTCGCACTTCTTTAGCAAAATTAGGATTGGTTAAAACGCGCTGAATATAATCTGACAGTCGCCCGCTTTCCGTTTCTAGCCGTACCATCCAAAAACGCCTACCAGAATAGACAATGCTAGTCCAAAATGAAGGCAAAGCTGTAAAAAATAGTAAAGGAACAATTGCTAGATTGAACTCCAGTAGCAGCCCCAACAAGCTAACTAAAGTAATTGCCTGACCAAACAAACTAGTAAGCAGCTTAATAACCTGAACGGGATAATTACTACCGCTATTTTCGGCGCGACTTAAAGTGTCATAAAATTCCGAAGATTCAAAATGAGCTAGATCTAGCTGGGCAGACTTTTCCAATAAAATATATTTCGTATGGAGCATCAGGCGATCGTTAAAGATCTGCGCTACATAGAGATTGACCTGATTTAAGACGGCTGCTAATAAACCAATCCCGAACCTTATCATTACTAATACAATTAAAGGTCGCCAAGCAAAATTAGTATTACCCCAGTTAGCAATTACCAGATCGACAATCGCTTTATCAACTAATAGCATCAGGGCAGGTACTAGAGATTGAAATCCTGTCACCGCTAAAGATAGAAATAAATAAACTGGAGTAGCTTGCCACACTAAGCGCAGTAGCAAGGGAGTATTAATCAGAATTTCTTGTAGTCGTCTTCGATTAGTCAAATTTTTATTAGGTCTTTTTTAGTCTATCCTTCAGACGTAGGCATATTTATTTGTGATAGTTGTAGCAGTGAAGTTATCTGTTACAAGCTTAGAGCGATAAATTATGTATAACTTCTGATAGATATAGTCAAGAATATTGTTACATAACTTGACAAAGTATTAATACTTAGCTATATTGGTTACATGGATGAAGAAACACATTATTTTTCTCGTTTCCATCTGGTTCTAGAAATAGAACATTAAATACATATACACGCAATCATAAACACAAATGACAACCACTTTACAACAAACCCAAACCCAGAATAGCTGGGAAAGGTTCTGTCAGTGGATCACCAGCACCAACAACCGCATCTATGTCGGTTGGTTTGGAGTCCTAATGATCCCGACACTCCTAGCAGCAACAACCTGTTTCCTAATCGCCTTCGTCGCAGCACCCCCTGTAGACATCGACGGCATCCGTGAACCTGTAGCAGGTTCGCTACTATACGGAAACAACATCATCTCAGGTGCAGTAGTACCTAGCTCCAATGCAATTGGTCTTCACTTCTACCCAATTTGGGAAGCAGCATCACTTGACGAATGGTTATATAACGGTGGACCATACCAACTGATAATCTTTCACTTCCTGATCGGCGTATTCTCATACCTGGGTCGTCAGTGGGAACTATCATTCAGATTAGGAATGCGTCCTTGGATATGTGTAGCCTACTCAGCACCAGTATCAGCAGCCACAGCAGTATTTCTAATCTATCCCCTAGGACAAGGTTCATTCTCTGATGGTATGCCGCTGGGTATCTCTGGAACATTCAACTTCATGTTAGTCTTCCAAGCAGAACACAACATCCTGATGCACCCGTTCCACATGTTAGGAGTAGCAGGAGTATTCGGTGGAGCATTATTCTCTGCCATGCACGGTTCGTTGGTAACATCATCCTTGGTACGTGAAACAACCGAAAGCGAATCACAAAACTACGGCTACAAATTCGGACAAGAAGAAGAAACATACAACATCGTCGCAGCCCACGGCTACTTCGGTCGTCTAATCTTCCAGTACGCAAGTTTCAACAACTCACGTGCCTTGCACTTCTTCTTAGGAGCATGGCCAGTAATCGGCATCTGGTTCACAGCAATGGGAATATCCACCATGGCGTTCAACCTGAATGGATTTAACTTCAACCAGTCGGTAATGGATTCACAGGGTCGTGTAGTCAACACATGGGCAGACATCTTGAACCGAGCCAACCTAGGTTTTGAGGTCATGCACGAACGTAACGCTCACAACTTCCCGCTTGACTTAGCCAGTGGCGATATTGCTCCTGTAGCACTAACTGCTCCTGCTATCAACGGTTAAGGTTAAAGTCACTAACAAAACCTTAAATCTTGAATAAGGTCTGAAAAAAGCGTCTCTTCTAAATAATAGAGACGCTTTTTAATTAAGATATCACTCCAATCTCAATTTAAAGCCAACACTGAACACTAAACTAAGAGAATAATCATTATGTTTTTAATCGGTCTATTGCTAGTAAGTTTAATAGCTGTTGCTAGCGTTGAAACCCAAACTGTCCTCGTACCAGTAAAAATTAACGAGGTAAGAAAGGGAAAAAACTAGATTTAATGCTGATGTCATCATGTAACTAGCGGTGAGTCGCCGTTAGCAAGTGCAACACAAAGGCGCATTTCCGCATATACGCTGATCAAAACGCTGAGATACTCGAACTATGCTTTAATACGAGTTTATGTCTCAGCCTTTTTTTCTTTCCAAGCTTTCGTCGAACTGACGTTATATAAAATAAGCGATCGCTATTCCATCCCTTGTTTCCACTACATTTGTGCAAGGGGCTTGTAAATTTCACGCTTGACCTGAATCAAGCTATTGTTCTCGTTCATCCAATAGCTGTTTACCACATCTCTTAAGAAAGTGTGCAGGTATACAGCAAGAGCATTCATAGTTAAAGACAATTAATTATAGTCAGAGCAAATACATTCCCATGCTCTACGAAAAAGCTTATGCAACCCAAGATTATTGTTTGTGGCTTAGGGCGTACTGGTTCTAAAATATACAGTTTGTTAAAACAACAAGGTGCAGAAGTCGTAGCCGTTAGTGAACGTCCAGTAGATAGGTTTCCCAGTAAACAAATTATTGTTGGCGACCCACGCAACAACACCACCCTAATTCAAGCAGGAATTAGACACGCCACGACTTTAGTTTTAGTTAATGATGATGATGCCTTAAACTTAGCTATTTTGACCCAGGCGAGAGTTTTAAATCCCCAGATTAGAATTATCAATCGCCTTTTAAATCATACTCTAGGCGATCGCCTGGATTTGACCTTACCAGATCACTTTACAATGAGCGTGGCTGCTCTTTCTGCCCCACTGTTCACCTTTGCAGCCTTGGGTAATAAAGCTATTGGTCAACTACAGTTATTTAATCGTACTTGGCCCATACAAGAAGAAATTATCGATCTCGATCATCCCTGGTTAGGTATAAAACTAAATGAACTCTGGGATAACCCCAACCGTATGCTGATTTACTACCTGCCCGTCAAAGGAGAAACAGATTTAGTTTCGGCAGTCAAACAGGGTAGTCGTCTACAGTTAGGCGATCGCTTAATCGTCGGCACAAAACCCAATGTTGTCACCAAACGTCGATCTTGGCAGAAAAAAATATTAAAAGCAATTTTAAATCTTCCTCGTTATCAGCATTATGCTCGTCCCGTAACTTTAGTCAGCCTTGCTTTATTAACGGTGATTTTTATTGCCACCCTAATTTACGTCAGCGTTAATCAACAGATTTCCCTAGCTGATGCGCTTTATTTTTCTGTGGGCATGATTACTGGCGCAGGAGGAAAAGAAGAAGTTGCTGAATCAGGTTCTAATTATATCAAGGTTTTTACGGCAATCATGATGATTGTTGGTGCGGGAGTAATTGGTATCTGTTACGCTTTGATCAATGATTTTGTTTTGGGTAGTCGTTTTCGGCAAACATTAGATGCAGCTAGAATTCCTCGGCAAAATCACCATATTGTCTGTGGTTTAGGTGGATTAGGAATCAAGGTAGCCCATCAACTTCATGCCCAGGGACACGAAGTAGTAGTGATCGAATCCGATCCAAATAACCGTTTTTTGCGTTCTGCCCGTTCTAGAGGCATTCCCGTAATTATAGAAGATGCTAGTATGCCCTCAACTCTCAAGGCAGTCAACATCAAACGCGCTACCAGTTTAATTGCCATTACTAGTCATGATACAGCCAACCTAGAGATTAGTCTTACTGCCAAAGCATTGTCGCCGTACATCAAAACCGTAGTGCGTAGTGGCGATCCTCAGTTTGCTCAATCAATGCAGGAGGTATTTGAATTTGACCATGTTTTGTCTCCTGTAGAGCTTGCCACCTATTCCTTTGCAGCAGCAGCTTTAGGAGGCAGAATTTTAGGCAATGGGATGACTCAAGATTTGCTCTGGGTAGCTTTGGCAACCATGATTACGCCAAGACATCCATTCTTCGGTCAGACTGTGGAAACCGCAGCAATTAAAGGAGATTTTGTGCCTTTATACTTAGAAAGAAAAAATCAAACCTTACATAATTGGCAATTATTAGAAATATCCTTGCAGCCTCAAGACATTTTATATTTAACAATGCCCGCTAGTGGATTAAACCAACTGTGGCGTAATCCTAGTTCTGATGATTTAATGCTCGATCGCTTAGAAGATAGTTTTAATTATTAACTCCTAAGAAACAAATTAAACCGCTAATTTGCATTAGACGCAAGATATTTTCATAACTCAGATTTAAAAGGCGTATATTTAAGTCAGAGGTCTATTAAAATATTTATAAATTATGATTTGCAGGGGCTTTGATTATTCAATTAACTATAAAAGTCTGGAGAAAATTTGCCGTTCTGCTAGACAATGAAGTAACTTGTGAATATTAAGAACTTATAAATTGAAATATTACTGTGTCTAAACTTAACTGGTTGATTTCTTTGATAGCTTGCGCTGGCATTACTAGTATATCTTTGCCAGTTAGAGGACAAGCCGTACTACCATATATACCCAAGCTAGATTCTGGAAAACTAGAAGCACAGGGGCTACAGCTGCTTCAAGACGCAGTACAGCTAATTCGCTTTCAACAGTACGACCTAGCATTACCTAGAGCCGAATTAGCGACTCAGTTAGCTTCTGGCAACTACGAAACCTGGTTTATTCTTGGAAGTCTGTATGTTCAAGAAAAAAAGCTTAACAAAGGTGTAAAAGCTTTAGAAAAGGCGGAAGCTCTTGCCCCAAAAGAAGAAGAAGGTATTTTATTTAGTTTGGGTAATGCTTATTTTCAGCAAGGTGATTATGAAGCAGCCAGAGATAAGCTAGAAGCAGGCTTAAAAATAAAGCAAAATTCCCCAGAAGCATTATTTGATTTGGGTAATACCTACCTCAAATTATCTGAGTTTGACCAAGCAATCGAATCCTATGAAACAGCTTTTGCTCAAGAAGCAACTTTTTGGCCTGCACTGAATAATGTGGGTTTGGTAGAATACGAACAAGGCGATCGCGAAAAAGCAATTGAGAAATGGCAGTCTGTACTTAAAGTAGACGGCAAACAGCCAGAGCCTCAACTAGCTTTGGCTGTAGCTCTGTTTACCGAGGGAGATGTCAAAAAAGGGATTGAATTGGGTAAGGCAGCTTTAGCAATTGATAATCGCTATGCAGATATTCAATTTTTACAAGACAACCTTTGGGGAGAAAAGTTAATTGAAGATACCCGCAAGTTTTTGAACAATCCGCAAATACAGGAGATGGTTTCTAATTTTAAGGATTCACCAACAGAGGGGAAATCAGAACTTCCCCCCATACCTTAAATGTGAGCTTAAATGAAATAGTATTGAAAAGGCAACGGGTAAAAGAAAAAGTAATTATCTTCGTTTACCTTGCCATATCAAACAGTAATACTTCACTGTCTCGATCATTTCCAGCGATCGCAATTTTAGTTTCATCAGTGATGGCAGCACCATCTCCAGCCTGGAGTAGTTTTTCGTTTAGCAACACTGCTCCTTTTGCTACCTGTAGCCAAGCTACACGGTCATTTTTGATTTCGTGAATTAAGCGATCGCTAGAAGTTAAGCTAGCTAAATAAAGATCTACATCTTGATGAATAGTTACGGAGTTGTCTCGCCCATCTTTTGAACCTACCAATTTTAGTTTGCCTTGTTTTGCTTCAGGGGCAAAGTTTTTTTCTTCATAGCTAGGTTTTAAGCTTCTTTGCTCTGGCATAATCCAGATTTGTAACAAATGAACAGGCTCGGTGTCTGAAGCATTAAATTCGCTGTGCCTAACCCCTGTCCCCGCGGACATTCGCTGCACGTTTCCTGGGCGAATTATTGAACCATTGCCCATACTATCTTTATGTGCCAATTCTCCTGAGAGGACATAAGAGATAATTTCCATGTCTTGATGTCCGTGAGTACCAAAACCTTTACCTGGTATTATTTTGTCTTCATTGATTACTCGTAAGCTGGCAAAACCCATCTGTTGTGGATCGTAATAGTTGCCAAAAGAAAAGCTATGTTTGCTATCTAGCCAGCTAAAGTTGGCTGTACCCCTTTCTGCTTGAGGACGAATAGTAATCATCTGGTTTGACCTCCTTTTTAAGCTTATATAAATATTATGAATCAGCTTAAAATAAAAGACAATATGATATTTAATGGACGTATTGTATCTATTTTTTCTACAATCTATGGATAAGTTTGCCAGTATGGAAGCCTTTGCTCAAGTAGTACGCTCAGGTGGCTTTGCTGCTGCTGCGAGAAAGATGAACGTATCCCGTTCAACTGTAAATAAGCTAGTAATCAACTTAGAAAATGAATTAAAAGTACAGCTACTACAGCGCAGCACCCGTCAGGTTAATCCCACACCCACAGGGCTAGCTTTTTATGAACGATGCGTCAATATATTAGCGGAGGTGGAAACAGCAGAAATTGCCGTATCGCAGCTACAAACAGAACCAAAAGGAACGCTAAAAATTAATGCGCCGATGTCCTTTGGTACTTTACATTTAGGCAAGGCGATCGCCAAATTTATGGCTCAATACCCAGATTTGCAGGTACAGTTAACTCTAGACGATCGCTTTATCGATCCAATTGCCGAAGGATACGATCTAACCATTAGAATCTCCCAACCTGAGACATCTTCCAGCCTAGTATGTCAGGCGATCGCTCCTATATCTAGAGTTCTTTGTGCTTCTGGTGGCTATCTCAACCGCCGTGGACTACCCAATCATCCTTTAGAGTTAAGGGAGCATTCCTGTCTGCATTATGGGCAGATAGTAACAGGAAACCAATGGCAATTAATTAACAATAAGCAAGAGTATCGGGTGACAGTTAAGGGCGTATTTTGTTCTAATAATGGCGAGGTATTAAAAGATGCAGCCGTTAAAGGTTTAGGTATTGCTCTGTTGCCCACCTTTATTATTAAACAAGAACTAGAAGCAGAAACTCTGAAAATCGTCTTACCCGACTATCAACCACCAGCAATTTCTCTTTGTCTTATCTATCCTTTAAATCGACATTTGAATACTAAGATCGGACTATTTACTGAGTTTTTTAAGCAGCATTTTCATTTTGAGGAGAAATAGTTGAGGTACAACATTTGAGGATATTATTCCAACTCAGTTCACCCTGATAAAATTGTCGGTTAAAACCCTATAGCTTTTATAGACTTGTTGCATTTTATTTAATTCCTGTACAGCTATTTATCGCATTACATTGACTGGTTATGACAGAAAAATGAACTTCTCGTAAGTAACAAGTAACAAGTAACAAGTGTCCTAATATAAGTACGTATTGCTTTATCTGCAAAATCTAAGTAATGCTAGTGCTTTTGCTAGTAGATTAGCGATCGCAGCCTTAACTTGAGCCAGTGCGATCGCTCTAAACGAATTCGTATATTAATTGTTATAAGTCTTCAATGGTTTTAATTTCCGAGAATTCCCGTATTTACACTTGTTAATAGCAAAGGTTATTTTGTAGATCACCTATAAATCAAAGTATATTTTCTTAGTACTAGATTTAACATATTTAAAAATTACTATTTTTCGATAGTAGAAAATTGCTCGACGGTCACAGCAAGCTTAGTCTGTTTATATCGAACGTGGCGGAGTAATCTGTGACTTTGATTGTTCTGTTTTTTGGTAACTCATTATTAATTAAGTAAATAGACCATCAAAGTATTATCAAAGTTTAGTCACTAGTTAGGAAACAAATTTTGAGTTTATTTTCTCAGAAAAAACCACAGGATTCGCTATGGATATATTTTTATATTATTGTTGGCGGATTTAGCAGTCTACTGATGTTTTTTTTAATTAAGCAGAGTTTGCCCTTGAACCAACAAAAAGCAAATGAATATCAGCAAGCTATTCAAGCAGCAAGACAAGAGGTATTTGATTTAGAAAAAAAGCTGTTAAAGTCAAAATATTTAACCTCAGAATTAGATGATAGTCTAGATTTACAGTGGGCTTTTACCAATTCAGCAATTAGCAAGCTACAAGAAACACCGAGTTTTCTAAATCAAGAACAGCAAAATATTTTAAAGAGTAAATTAGAGACTGAATCAGCACTACTTGCTTCTAAAAGTAAACTTATTGAACAATTAGAAAATTACCAAATCGCCTTAAATCAATCTTGTACTTATATTCCTCAACTAAAAAATGAGCTAACTACTAATCCGCAAATACTTGGTAATAATCTACCATCAGATAGTAGTCTAGTGTCTTTGGTAAATGATTTATTAAGTACCTCTATTTTATATTGTCAAGGACAAAACAGTGACCTAAGCTCAACTATTCAAGGACATATTATTAGAATTGAAAACTTGCTCAAACAAGAAGAATTTGCTCAGGATAAAATCGTTATTACTGGATTTGTTGATTATAGCAAAACCTTAATTAATCAAAAGCAAGAGATCAACAGCATATTCAAACAAATAGAATCAATCGATCTTAATAAAAAACTACAGTTAATAGAAGAATATTATTTAGCACAATATCAACGATCTTTAAATAAAATTGATATTTATCGATTATTAAGTAGCTTATTTATTTTAGCTATTACGGTTTTTGTAGCTTATCGAATTATTAGCCATTTAGCGCGGACAAATCGCAATATTGTTAAGGTTTTAGAAAGCTTTACCCAAGAATTAGAAACAAAAGTAGAACAAAGAACTGCCCAATTAGAAGATAGTATTCAAAACACCGAGGCAGCATTAGCACAGGCACAAAATGCCAACAAAGCTAAAAGCAAATTTTTGGCAAATATGAGTCATGAATTGCGTACGCCTCTAAATGCAATTTTGGGTTTTACTCAGCTTATGTGTCGTGATTCTTCACTAGAGTCAGAACATCAAGAGAATCTCAAAATTATTAACCGTAGCGGAGAACATTTACTTAGATTAATCAATGACATTTTAGAAATGTCCAAAATAGAAGTAGGTCAAATTACCCTTAACGAAACCAAATTTGACCTATACACAATGCTGAGTAGCTTAGAAGAAATGCTTAGGCTTAAAGCCAAAGCAAAAAATTTAGCGTTAGTTTTTAATATAGACCGCAATGTTCCCCAGTTTATTTTTACTGATGAAGGAAAGTTACGTCAGATTATGATTAACCTGCTGGGTAATGCGATCAAATTTACTAATCAAGGTTCAATTACATTAGTAGTTAAGCTAAACGATAGTAATAAATCAAAAGAAAATCAAATTGACTTTCTTTTCTCTGATACCTATTCTTTGTATTTTGCCGTTGAAGATACTGGCCCTGGTATTGAACCAATCGAAATGAGTCGGCTGTTTTCTCCTTTTGAACAGACGGAGATAGGACGTATTTCCAATGAAGGAACAGGCTTAGGTTTGTCTATCTGTCATAAATTTGCCGAGTTGATGGGAGGAGAGCTTAAGGTTAAAAGTACTGTAGGCAAAGGAAGTGTTTTCTACTTTGATATCTTAGTGAGAACCAAGGATGTACAAATGCCTGAAACAACTAGCATAGGTTCGGTTGAGAAAAAAATTATCAGTTTAGTTCCAGGTCAGCAACAATATCGCATTTTAGCCGTAGATGATGTTGCGCCTAGTCGCTTGCTCTTAACAAAATTGCTGACAACAATTGGTTATGCTGTCCAAGAAGCTAGCAATGGTCAAGAAGCGATCGCGAAATGGCAGGAGTGGCATCCCGATCTAATTTTAATGGATATGAGAATGCCCGTAATGGATGGCTATGAAGCAACCAAGCGAATCAAATCCCAGCCTTCAGGCAAAAAAACGATTATTATCGCCCTAACTGCCAGTGCTTTTGAGGAAGAAAAAGTCGAAGTTTTATCTGCTGGATGTGATGATTTTATGCGTAAACCATTTCATGACCATGAATTATTAACAAAAATAGGACAGTATCTAAAAGTTGAGTATCTTTATGAAGATGGTAAAGGAATTTCCACCTATGAGCAATCATCACTTCGGGATTTGACCGCTGAAGATTTAACGGTGATGTCTTTAAAATGGCGATCGCAATTATATGAGGCAGCTACGAAGGTAGATAACCAGGAAATCCATCAGCTACTAACAGAAATTCCCGCTGAATATGAATCCCTGGCTCAAGGATTAGAAACTTTAGTGGAGCATTTTCGCTGTGACAAAATTATTGATTTAGCTAAATCTGTTAACTAATGAGCGTTTCGACTTTAAAGCAGACGAGAGCCAAGATTTTAATCGTTGATGACAAGCCTGAAAATCTTCATCTACTGTCCGAGGCTTTGACCAAAGAAAACTACGAAGCTAAAGGTGTAATCAACGGTGAAATGGCATTGAGGGTAGCTAATTCAGTAATTCCCGATTTAATCTTGCTAGATTTGATTATGCCGGGACTAAATGGCTATCAAGTTTGTGAACAGCTTAAAGCCAATAGCATTACTCAAGATATTCCGATCATTTTCTTGAGTGCCAGCAACGATCCTGTCGATCGAGTCAAAGCCTTGAGTGCTGGTGGAGTAGACTTTATTGACAAACCGTTTCAAATCAATGAAGTACTATTGCGGATCAATAACCAGCTAAAACTTAAGTTTGCTCAAAGAGAAATACAAAAGCTCAACGCCGAACTAGAGCAGCGGATTCAAGAGCGTACGGCACAATTAGAACAAGCCAATCAAGAATTAAAGCATGAAATTAAAGAGCGCGAGGAAATTACTCAACTTTTCCAAGCAAGTGAAGCCAGACTAGAAAGTATTCTCAATTCTTTAGAAGAAGTAGTTTGGTCGGCGGATGTGACTACTAGTAATTTGCTTTTTCTCAATCCCGCAGCACGGCAGGTATATGGTCGCTCAGTGGCAGAATTATTAGATAATCCTGATTTACGCCTAGAGTCAATTCATCCTGAAGATCGCGATCGCGTTGAGTTGTCTTTAGCTAGCTCTTTTAATCATAGCAACGATCTTGAATATAGAATTATTCAACCCAATGGCGAAGTGCGCTGGGTATGGGAACGCAGTCGCTTAATCTTTGATAAAACTGGCAAGGCTCATCGCCGAGACGGAATTATCTGTGACATCACTCAAAGAAAACAGGTTGAATCTGAATTAAGTTATGAAGCCAAACACGACTCTTTAACTAAATTGCCTAATCGTGCAGCCTTTATTGAACGAGTTGAAGAAGCGTTAAAACAATGTAAAAGAGATCCCAATTATCTGTTTGCCGTTTTGTTTATTGATTTAGACCGCTTTAAAATCGTTAACGATAGTTTGGGACATTTAGTTGGCGATGAACTATTAATCAATGTCGCCGCAATTTTACTCGAATGTTCTCGTTCTCAAGATTTTGTTGCTCGTTTGGGAGGAGATGAGTTTACTATCCTCCTAGACCAAGTTGAAACCATAGAGGAAGGCAATATTATTGCTGGCAGAATTCAAACTAAGCTAGCCTACTCTTTTAGCCTTCAAGGTCATACTGTCTTTACTAGTGCCAGCATTGGCATTGTCATGGGCAATAATCAATATCAAGATAGTTCAGAAATTTTGCGTGATTCAGATATTGCTATGTATCGCGCCAAGTCTCTAGGTAAGGCAAGACATGAGGTATTTGACCAAGAAATGTATGCCGAGACTAAAGAACTATTAGAGATTGAAAATGATTTACGACGGGCATTATCGCAAAATGAATTAACCCTTCACTATCAACCCATTGTTTCTTTTGACAACAACGTCTTATATGGTTTTGAGGCTTTATTGCGCTGGAATCATCCGACAAAAGGTTGCTTGTCTCCTGAGAAATTTATTCATATTGCTGAGGAAACGGGACTAATTATTAATATTGGCGAATGGGTCTTAGAAGAAGCTTGTCGTCAAATGCACAGATGGCAGCTTAAACATCCTGGTGCAGCAGATTTAAAAATGAGCGTTAATGTGACTAATCAACAAATCAAAAATCCTAATTTTCTAGCTCAGTTAAAGACAATTTTAAAGAAAAATCGGTTGTCTGGTGATTGTCTAAATTTAGAAATTACTGAAAGCACTCTGATGGATCATCAGCCAGAAACAATTGCTTTATTTAATCAAATCAAAGCTAGAGGAATTAATTTTAATATTGATGATTTTGGGACTGGCTATTCATCCTTGCAGTACCTAAATCGTTTTCCCATTAGCACCCTCAAAATTGATCGCTCTTTTATTGAAGGAATGTTGAAAGACAAGGAAAATTTTGAAATTGTCAAGATGATTATTTCTTTAGCCAGAACTTTAAAAATTGACGTAATTGCTGAGGGAGTTGAAAATTTAAGGCAATTAAAAATTTTACAAACCTTCAATTGTCAGTTGGGACAAGGATATCTCTTCTCTGAAGCATTGGATAGTGAATCTGCCGAGCAACTAATTAGTCAGTCTTAGACGATCTTGTTGCAAATTTCAGCTAACACCAAAACGATAACCCTTGCCATAAACGGTATGAATTAACTGTGCCTGTCCTTTTATTTCGATTTTTCGCCGTAACAGTCGCACTAAAGCAGCCAAGACATTACTGCTCGGTTCTTCTTCTGTTTGCCAGAGATAACTATAGATTTCTGCGTGGGTTAATAAGCGATCGGGGTGCAGCATAAAGTATTTGAGTAGTTCAATTTCTTTTTCTGAGAGATCGATCGCCTTGCCTTGGCGATATGCTACCTGATTGGCGATGTCTAATTCTATGTCTGCTACTTGTAGGCGATCGCTAGGGTAATCACCTGAATGCTCCAAACTAGAGCGACGCAGCAAAGCGCGGACTCTAGCCAATAATTCCCTAAGCTCAAAAGGCTTCATCAGATAATCATCTGCCCCTGCATCTAAGCCTTCAACGCGATCGTCTACCGTATCTTTAGCCGTTAAAAATAGGACAGGAGTTGCTAAAAATTGCGATCGCACTTCACGACAAATTTCTAACCCTGATTTATCAGGTAGCATCCAATCTAAAATCAGCAAATCATACTGATTTTGCAATGCTAGCTTCATTCCCACTGCACCATCATTGGCTATATCTACCTCATATCCTTCCTGTAATAAGATTCTACTTAAAGGATCGCTTAATTCAGTTTCGTCATCCACCAACAATATTTTCATTTTTCTTCCTAGATTGCCCCTGCCATCAGCAAATAATACCTAAAATAATACTGATAGAGATTAAAAGAATAAAGATAGTTTGATTATGCAATATCGGCGATTTGGTCGTACAGAGTTACAAATGCCCATTTTCTCCTGTGGAGGCATGAGATATCAATATAAGTGGCAAGATTTGCCCCAATCCCAAATACCCACAGCTAATCAGCACAATCTAGAAGCAACAATTCAGCGTTCATTTGAGCTAGGGATTAATCATATTGAAACGGCTAGGGGTTATGGTAGTTCTGAAATGCAGTTGGGTCGGATACTACCTCAATTTCCCAGAGAAAAGTTAATTTTTCAAACCAAAGTATCACCAAGTCCCGATCCTTTAGAATTTCGTCGTCAATTTCAGCAATCTCTTAACTTTTGCCAATTAGAATATGTAGATCTTTTGGGCATCCACGGGATTAATAATGAAGAAACATTTCAACAAGCTGTAGATCCTGGAGGCTGTCTTGACGAAGCCAAAAAACTGAAGGCGGTCGGTAAAGTCAGACACATTGGCTTTTCTACCCACGGGTCTACAGAAATCATCACTAAAGCGATTGAAACTGGTGAATTTGACTATGTAAATCTGCACTGGTATTACATCAATCAATGGAATTGGTCAGCCATAGAAGCGGCACAACGGCAAGATATGGGGGTATTTATTATTTCCCCATCAGATAAAGGAGGACATCTTTATAATCCACCGTCCAAGCTAGTAGAATTGTGCCAACCCCTTAGCCCGATGGTCTTTAATGACTTGTTTTGCCTGTCTCATTCTCAAGTGCATACCCTAAGCTTGGGTGCAGCAAATCCAGCAGATTTTGATGAACACCTAAAAGTTTTACCTTTACTCGATCGCGCAGATGAAATATTACCACCTATTGTAGAGCGTCTAGAACAAGAAGCGATCGCCGTATTGGGCAAAGATTGGCTAGATAATTGGCAAATTGGTTTACCTAGTTACGAAGAGACTCCAGGCAATATTAATCTGCCGATAATTTTATGGTTGCGTAATTTGGCTTTGGCTTACGACATGACTGAATATGGTCAGGCGCGATATAATTTGCTTACTAATGCGGGTCATTGGTTTCCTGGGGCAAAAGCAGATAAAGTAAAGCAGCTAAATCTCCAATCTTGTTTAGCGTCAAGCCCGTTTGCTCAAGAAATTCCCGATCTTTTAATGGAAACAGACGAACTACTTGGAGGCGCACCAGTAAAGCGTCTTTCTCAAAGCTAAGTGACATCCCAAAAGTTATATAGCACTTCAGCTTCTAATTTTGGTTTTCGTAGCCATTAGATTCACGTAACAACCAAAAAGCAGTAGTTGTCATTCCAGAGTCATCGGGTTGAATCAGTAAAAAATGTAGTCCTTTGCTATCTAGCTTTTTTTGTTCATAAGCTTTAGCAATCTCAGCAGCCTGTGCCGACTCAAAAGTATTAAATATCCAACGATCTGCTAAGCCAGTTTCTAAAATAAAGCCTCCAGATTGACCAACTTCGGTGGGAATGTAGTCAACATAAGCGGGTACTTGTCGATCTATCCAACGAGCAAGCTGCATTGATTTCCTGCCACCATAGACAACTATGCCAGGGATAGGAATGTCAGAAGAGATGCCTAAATTGATCGGCGTTAATGATTCTGGTACGCTACGGATAGGAATAGGGCGATCGCTAAATAGCTCGACTATCTGTCCCGCAGCTATATTGGCTATTTGCCATTCATCTCCCCAGATACTCTCAGGTAAGGCTTGAGGTGGTGGTTTATCTAAAGCCAAAGGATTATAGTTGGGAATATTTTTATGTCTTTTGATTAATATTTGTTTTAAAACATTAGTGTTTCTAGTAGCCTCTACTTTAATTCCCAACTTTGAGCTTGCAGTAGTTATTAGACCAAGAGATTGGGGACGAAAGATTTGAATCGTCTCAGGTAGTTTTCCGTTTGCTGCTAGCAATATTTGTTTTTCTACCCAGTCAGCATTGGCATCTGCTGAAGAACATTGTGCTGTATAAATTATTTGTTCTTCATAATTATCTGAGGCAATGCTATTAGACTGGCAAATGACTAATTCCCATTGTCTATCTTGATCTGCTGTAGACGGAAGATGATAAAAATCAGCCTGCCAAATATTCATGAAAAATGCTGTAGAGCTTAGTTACTACTTTATAGCTTAAGTGAAATTGGTTCTTGATTATTGTACGGGCGAAGGGCCGTTCGTCCCTAACTATTCATCGATCATTGATTCAGCGATCGCCTTAATCCTATCATAATTGACTTTTCCTCTATCATTACGGAATAAACTATCAACGGCAATCCAGTTTTTAGGTTGTTTATATTTAGCCAACTGTGACTGGACTTGCTGCTTAATTATTTGTAGATCGTGGTTTGGCTTTACGGGAATATACATAGCCGTCACCACCTCTCCCCATTTGCTATCTGGTATGCCAACCACACATACATCTTTGACTAGTTTTGTTGCCAAAATTACAGCTTCAATTTCGGCGGGAAAAACATTTTCTCCCCCAGTAATAATTTTTTGGCTATTTCTACCTAGTAGATATAAATAATTTTTGCTATCAAAATAACCCAGATCGTCGCTAATAAACTCTTGAGTAAAAACCTGGGGATAGTAACCTAAACAAAAAGAAGCACAGTTTATTTTTACCAAACCAATATTATTAAAAGACTGGTTATTTTCAGGTTCTATAGTAACTTTAGCGTGAGGTAAAACTTGACCGCTACTGTTATTTTCAGCTAGAAAGTCTTCGGGTTTTAGGATTACAATTCCAGAGGCTGTTTCTGTCATGCCGTAGGTAAGCGCGACTGGAATATCGTAGGTTATAGCGTCTTCTAAAAGCGATCGCCTGGTTGGTGCGCCACCTAGTAATACTGTTTTGAACTGAGTCAACCAATCAGGAATAGATTCAATTAAATACTGTAGTTGAGTTGGAACTAAAGAAATAAAATATTCTGATTGATTAATTACGGTAATTGGTTGAGTTTTAACTGCTTGATAAGGACATATCAATAACTTTCCTTGAGTAATAAACGAGCGCATAAACTGCATCAAACCACTGACATGATATAGAGGCAAAGTACAGAAAGAATTTATTTCTTGACAGTTAAAATAATTTTGAAAAGCATTTACTGAAGCTGTTAAAGTTGACCAGGTGTGCATAGCAAAACGAACTTTACCAGATGTTCCTCCAGTCGGTATCATAATTAAAGACTGCTTAGGTAAATCAAATTTTTGAGCTGCTAAATTTTGTATCGTAGGTGTTATTTGGACAATTAAATCTTGTGTATGGCGATCGCCATATACCAAGTCAGGGGAGACTAACTTTAATACCTGCCTCCATTCCTGCTGCTGCCATGCAGGATCGCAGAGAAATATATCAACCTCGGCAATTACACCTGCTAAAAAAGCAGCCAAAAACTTAATTGGTTCAGTTTCAACAATAAATATTTTTGTTTTTTTATGCTCAATTAATAAAGACGATATTTCCGCTAATTTAGTCTTGGTTAACTGATATAAATTTCTACTATTATTATTTTTATTATTGATATAAATATTGCCGTTTGAATCTATTACATACTGTTTTATCCATTCATTTTTAGTACATAGTTTTAATTGTTTTAATAGATTATATTTCATTTTTTATTTTTGACATCATGTTTTTTAAGCGTTTAATTTAAAAATAATTAGATTGATGATCGTGATAAATATAATTACGAGAAAATAACTATCAATACATATAAATACCGAAAATACTTAAAGCCCAAGCTAGAAAAGTTATGTAAAAAAACCAATGGCAAATTATATAAAATAGCTGATAGTTAAATATAACGACTGATATTGCTAAACAAATTGTTTGAGACTATGTTTGAGCGTGCTACTGTATTTTCGGCTATCTTTATTTTTATAGTATTTGCTGCTATCGGCTGCAAATACTATCAGTTTATGGAAGCAAAAAGCCAAGCTCCCTTGGCATTATTTACAAAACAATAGTCACCTAGTTTAAACTAGACAACTATTGTCTGAAAATGCTAATTATTCTGAGCTTGATATTTTAAAGGCTATAAATATCAAGCTTTTTTTACTGCTGATTGATTCACCCCAAACCAAATCGGTCAGGCATGATTTAAAACGTAACTACACTACGAATTGATTTTCCTTGGTGCATCAAGTCAAAGGCTTCGTTAATTCGCTCAATTGGCATAGTATGAGTAATCAGATCATCGATATTAATCTTTCCTTCCATGTACCAATCCACAATTTTGGGAACATCTGTACGTCCTCTTGCACCACCAAAAGCAGAGCCTTGCCAGACTCTTCCTGTAACTAATTGAAAAGGACGAGTACTAATTTCTTCTCCCGCACCCGCAACGCCAATCACGGTAGAAACTCCCCAGCCTTTATGACAACATTCGAGAGCCTGTCGCATAACTTTGACATTACCAATACACTCAAAGCTGTAGTCTGCGCCACCACCCGTTAATTCTACTAAATGGGCAACTAAATCTCCCTCAATCTCTTTAGGGTTAACAAAATTAGTCATACCATAAAGCTCTGCCAAAGATTGTTTATCAGGGTTAATATCCACGCCAATGATTTTACTTGCACCTACCATCTTTGCGCCTTGAATGACGCTCAAGCCAATACCACCCAAGCCAAATACCACCACGTTTGCTCCAGGTTCAACTTTAGCTGTATTAATCACCGCACCCAATCCTGTAGTTACACCGCAGCCAATCAAACACACTTTATCCAAAGGAGCATCATCGCGAATTTTAGCAACGGCGATTTCTGGCAACACAGTATAATTGGCAAAGGTAGATGTACCCATGTAGTGATAAAGTTTTTCTCCATTAAAAGAAAATCTACTTGTACCATTGGGCATGACTCCTTTTCCTTGAGTCGAGCGAATCGCCTGACACAAATTTGTTTTTTGGCTTAGACAATATTCACATTGCCGACATTCGGGAGTGTAAAGAGGAATTACCTTATCTCCAGGCTTAACACTAGTGACTCCTTTTCCAACTTCTACTACAACTCCTCCCCCCTCGTGTCCTAAAATAGTAGGGAATAAACCTTCGGGATCTGTTCCAGAAAGAGTGTAAGCATCTGTATGACAAACCCCTGTTGCTTTGATTTCGACTAAAACTTCGCCTTTTTGGGGTGCTTCTAACTGAACAGTTTCAATACTTAGAGGTTTATTTGCACCAAAAGCTATAGCTGCTTTGACATCCATGCTTGTTTTTTACTCTTTATTGTGTATAGTCTAAGAAGTTTATCTTATTAAAGATAGGGTAATTATTTCAAGTTACAGCGTATAAATAAATTTGAGCAATAGTTCATTTGTATTGTCAAACTATCGCTCAGATTCCAAAATTTATTAGATTTTAGAAAATTAATGTCAACTGTTTACCCTTCGACAAATCATGAGTCAAATTCTATTGAAGATAGATTAAAAATTGATTATCTACTAGATGCAAAAACAGCAGAAAAAAACGATATCCAAGATTTAATCTCTGGCTTGCGAAATATACCTAAATCTATCCCTGCTCGTTATTTTTATGATAGCCAAGGCTCTCAATTGTTTGAGCAAATTTGCCAGCTACCAGAATATTATCCTACCCGTACCGAAGCCAGTATTTTAAAACAGTATGCTGCTGAAATTGTTGAGCAAACAATGGCTGTTGAATTGGTTGAGTTAGGTAGTGGTAGCTCTACTAAAACTCGCTATTTGTTAGACGCTTATCAAGATTTAAATACTAGCTTGTATTATGCTCCTGTTGATGTTAGTGATACCATCTTAAAAGATAGTGCCTATGAATTATTAGCTAATTATCCTCAATTAAAAATACAGGGTAAAGTTGCTACTTACGATCGAGCATTAGAACAAATAAGTTCTTATGTATTAGGCAGACGAACAATTATCTTTTTGGGCAGTAGCATTGGCAATTTTGAAGCTAAGATATGCGATCGCTTTATAAACCAAGTTACCGCAGTTTTAAACCCTGGTGACTATTTTTTACTAGGTATAGACTTACAAAAACCCAGAGAAATTTTAGAAGCTGCATATAATGATTCTCAAGGCGTTACCGCAGCGTTTAATGTTAATATGCTGCAACATCTCAATCAACGCTTTCAAGGGAACTTTAACCTGGATTTATTTAAACATCAGGCTATATATAATTCAAATGAACATCAAATTGAAATGTATTTGATCGCTCAACAAGATCAATTGATAAGTTTAAAAGATCTTAATCTCACTCTCAAATTAAACAAAGGAGAAAAGATATTAACAGAGATATCCCGTAAATTTAACCTAGAAAAAATGAAACAGTATCTAGGTAATATGCCTGATGGAGAGGCGAAGGGACAAAATTTGAATCTGATTCAAACATACACTGATGAGCAACAATGGTTTGGCTTATTATTATGCCAAAAACCAATGGCTAATCAATAGAATACTAAATTAAAAATTGAATCAGCTTTTTTTGAATTTCAATTTATTTTAAGCGGTTTAATTTTGTAACACTTTTAGTTGATGTAAAAACTAATTCAAATTAAGTTGAACAAATAACAAACTAGAGTTATAAAAGACGATTAGTTGGGAAGTAAAACTACATTTTTAATCGTCATGAAAATTCAAGCATTACTGGGTATTGATGGCTATAGTTTGATTGTCTGTCATTGCTCAGGAAATTCATATCAATTGAGTATTATTGAGCAAGATCGAACAATTATTAGTTTTGAAGGAATTTATGCGACGTTGCAAATTGCCATAGACAGAGGAAAGTCTGTAATTCAAAATCTCGACCACTGCCGTCATGATGCTTCTAATCGTTGTTAAAGCTGAATGGCTTAATAATTAATTTAAAGCAAAATTGCCAAGATAAACTAAGAGTAATGTTCTACAAAGCGATATACTTTACACGCCTTCGCTTCGCGATAAGCGGTAGCTTCTTTAAGACTAAAACAGTCGTCGAGCATTTTATAATACAAGAAAAGTAGGACAAATCTTAAAATAAGCTTAAGATAAACAAGCTACTACAGTAAATTTTAGACAGCAAAAAGAATTTAAATACGAGGATTTTCCCATACATCTTGTTGACTAATTAGTTATACAGACGCAAAAAAGCCAAAGACCTTAATTGGAAAATCTGCGAGTACCACCATTATTACCGCTAGATTCTCTAGGTCTAGCTTTATTAACCTTTAAAGTACGCCCCATCCATTCTGCCCCATCAAGGGTGTTAATAGCTGCTGTTTCTTGGTCGTCTGTCTCCATCTCTACAAAGCCAAAACCTCGTTTGCGACCTGTTTCGCGGTCTGAGGGAAGATGAACGCGCTTGACAGACCCATATTCGCCAAAAACTGACTGTAAGTCTTCTGGTGTAACCTCATAATTAAGATTACCGACATAAATCGACATTTCTCTTGCTTCCTCTGTTGAATAGTTTAGAAATTGAGAGCAAGGTTATTTAGACTACCTCACCCAACCCTAATATTTGAAATTAATTTTTAATATTAATAATAACATTATATTTAAGCTTAAATTTGTTTAAATTTAATCCCCCCCCCCAGCATTTTTATTAAGAAATGTGTTATTTTAATAAAAGTAAATATACGTAACGAAAATCAGAAATAGTCCACTCCAGCAACTTATTTTTTACCTGTGATATCCTCTTCTAGTTCAGATCGCTCCTCTTTAAACTCATCTAATATCCTCGGCTTAACTGTACAAAATCAGGAGCGTAGAGCATGGCGAGTATTTTTTACTGCTTCGTTTTTAGTTTCAGTACCAGTTTTTTTTCAAGCTCCAATTGTGAGACTATTTCCTGAAATTAGTTTACTACTGACTTTTTTCTGGGTTGGATTAGGCTGGTTTCTCTATCAGCGTCCCCAAAGTCGCTGGTGGGGAGATATCATCCTCGGCTTTAGCTGGAGTTGGTTAGCAGGGTCAATTTATTGGGGTTGGCTGAGGTTCGAGCCTTTAATTCATCTTCCTATTGAAGCTATTGGTTTGCCTTTTGCTCTGTGGTGTATTTGGCGAGGGTGGGGAAAAATTGGCAATTTTTTCTATCTAGGCTCTTTGTTAGGTACAGCTATTACTGATATATATTTTTATCTAGTTAACGTCATTCCCTACTGGCGCGAGCTAATGACCGTAGATTTAGATCCAGCTTTAGCTTCACCCATATTTAAGGCAGCCTTAACTCAGGTGCAAACCCTTTGGGGTATAAGTTGGGCAATCGTGCTGGTCAATATCCTTCTGGCAGTTAGCTGGTGGTCTTTAAAGAAAATGGAGTTACACTGGTGGGCGTTTGCTGGAGCAGTCTTAAGCACCATTTTAGTTGACAGCTTATTTTGGATTGCAGCCTATTTAGCTTAGTTGCTAACCAGCTATTGTTGTAGTGATGGATTAATTAAAAATCTATGGCTCAAAGTAATCATGTCCCTAGGCGATCGCCATTATCTTTATTCCCAAATTTTATCTATAGCGAAACTAGCCTATATATCTTTAAAAGGCTGCTGCAAGCAGTATTAACTTTACTTCTGGCTTCTGCTCTGTGCTTTGCAATTACAGAGTTAGCACCAGGAGACTATTTAGATATTCTTAAACAAGATCCCCAAATTACTCAAGAGCGTATTGCTGAACTCACTAAGCAGTTTGGGCTAGACAAGCCAGCCATAGTTCAGTATGGTCGTTGGCTGTGGCGAGTGGTCACTCAGTTTGATTTTGGTGAAAGCTTTGTCTATTTTCGTTCAGTTAAATCTTTGTTATTTGAACGTATACCTGCCACTCTTTTATTAGCCGTGGCATCAATTATTGTCACTTGGGCGATCGCCATTCCTTTAGGAATTTTGAGTGCGGTCAAGCAAAATACGGCAATCGACAAAGTGTTACGGGTATTAAGTTACTTTGGGCAAGGGTTTCCTAGCTTTATCACAGCCTTAATATTTTTGATTATTGCTCAGTTTTTGTCTCCTTTATTTCCCGTAGGCGGCATGACCAGTATCAATCATGACCAACTATCTTTTTTGGGCAAGATCTTCGATATTGGCTGGCACATGATCTTACCTACTATTGCCTTGAGCATCACTAGTTTTGCTGGACTACAGCGTTTAACTAGAGGACAGCTATTGGACGTGCTGCGACAAGACTATATTCAGACGGCTCGCGCCAAAGGTTTGCCAGAAAATAAGGTTATTTATGTTCATGCGCTGCGAAACGCCATTAATCCTCTAATTACTCTTGTTGGCTTTGAATTTGCCAGTTTACTTAGTGGTTCATTTATTGCCGAGTTTTTCTTCAACTGGCCTGGTTTAGGTCGCTTGACTTTACAGGCGGTTCAGGCTCAAGATAAGTATTTAGTAATGGCGAGTTTGATGATGGGAGCAGCTATGTTAATTATTGGTAATTTATTAGCAGACTTACTTTTAAAAGCGGTAGATCCTAAAATAAAATTGGCAGACTTGAAGTAAGAATGTTACTACAAATAAATTATTTAATTCGTTCAAAAAAAGATGGTAAATATTTGGTCGCTCGTTTGCCAGACCAAAATGGAGCAGAGATTAGCTATTTACTGGTATTTAATTACGATTATGATGCACTTAGCTATATTAATGCCCACGGTCAAGAATATAAAAATTACCTTGCCGTAGAAACAGCATCTCCAACTCAGCTTATAGGATTAAAGCAACGTTGGGGCTATTCTGGTTTTGGCATTGTCAAAGATCCATTATTACCAGATATTCAATTTGTCGTGTAAAGCTTAAAAACCAAACTTTAGCCGACTATAGCTATTACTTATTTGGTCTTACATTATCGTCAATGCGGAATTCCGAACTTTTCCTATGGTTCAGCTATTTATTTGATGATATACACTAAAAAGTAAGTTGTCAGAAATTTGGAGACAAGCTAAATATGGCAGGTTTTGAAGATATTGCAAAAAAAGCTTTTTACATGGGTGTGGGTTTTGCTTCTTATGCTCAAGAAAAAGCCAATGATACATTAAAAGATTTAAGAGTTCAAGCACAGAAGCTTGCAGAAGAAATGGCTGAGCGCGGTGAAATGAGTACCGAAGAAGCTCGTAAGTTTGTTGATGAAATGGTCGAGCAGGCTCAACAGGGAAAGGTTTCTGATGGTAGTAATAAATCAGACCAAAGAGAACCTCGTCGGATTGAGATTGTGGACGAAGGTGAGGAGCAATCTGAAAGTATGAGCAAAGAAGATCTGCGCCAGCAAAAACTGCGCCAACAAGTAAAATCATTACAAGAAGAATTACGACGTTTGAAAAAAGAGACGTAGCAGAATAGGCTATTCTGACAGAACAATATTTATTTAAATTAATTATTAACTATGGATGACTGGCAAAAGCAGTGGTGGAAGCAGATTGAAAAAACTACGGCTGAGGTGGAAGAATTTTGGGTGGATGTAGCCCAAACCACAGAATCTGTTGTGGAAGAAGTCAGCGAGAATTTAGGCTCTTTTTTTGAACAGTTTCAATCGGGAATTATCGAAGAAGTTGACAGCCTGTTAGAGGATTTAGTTGACGCGCTGATTGTTACTAGTGAAGAAATTGATGCTGCTTTGGGAGAAAACTGGGAAGATTTTATTGATGATGACTTTACTAACGTCGATTATCACGCTCCCTCTGCTCAAAACAATCCTGCCTGCATTAATTGTGTTAACTACCATGGTCAAAGCTACAATGGCAACTTGCTAGTTTGTGCCATGCACCCCTCAGGTTGGGAGGATGATAGTTGTCCTGATTGGGAAGAAGATCGGTAATTTTTATTGTATCTAAATAAACGAACAAGTTTTTTCTCGCCGTTCATTCGCATTTGGCATCACTGATTAATCAAGATTTGATAAAGCCGATTACTATCAGCAGCAGTCACAGTAAAGCTTAGGTTTTCATACTCCAGCTTTTCTCCCTGCTGGGGAATTTTTTGCCATTGCTCTAATAAAAATCCTCCCAGGGTATTGTAATTGTTTGCTAAAGGAAGATTTAGCTCTAGCTGTTCGTTGACTTCTTCTAAATTCATTTGCGCTGAAACGAGAAAAGTATTATCATCCAACTTTTGAATCGGTTCGATTCTGGTTTCGGGGTCATTACCAGCATCGCCTACAATCTCAGCAACTAAGTCATGGAGAGTAATTAAGCCAGAAGTTCCCCCAAACTCATCAATAACTACTGCCATTTTATGATGCGATCGCTGCATTGAAGCTAAAAGTTCATTTAGAGAAGTAGACTCAGGAATAAAACTTACTGGTTCAATCCAAGGCTCAATTGTAGAATCCTTGTCTAGCTTTCCTTGTGCCAAAGGTTTGGCTAATTTTTTGTAGTGGATAATGCCCTTGATATCATCTAAAGAATCACCGATAACGGGATAACCTGAATAGCCTGTCTCAACAATTGTCTGGAGTAATTCACTAAAAGTAGTAGTCAAAGTGAGAAAGTGAATATCAGTACGGGGAATCATAACTTCTTCGGCGGTATCATCCCGAAATTCAAAGACGTTTTTAAGTAGCTGTCTTTCTGCTGCTTTTAAGTCAACCGACTCTCTCTCCGTAGCGATGATTAGCTGTAACTCTTCTGAGGTAACTTGTTCATACCAGCTTCTGCCACTATAGTTTACTCCTACTAACTTAAGCAGTAAGCGAGTAGATAAATTTAAAATAGCCACAAAAGGGCGGAAAATACGGGCGATGACTACGCTAGGAGGTCCAAAAAACCGAGACAGCTTTTCAGGATACATTAGAGCTACAGACTTAGGACATAGCTCACCTAGCACTATTTGTAAATATGCCAAGAGAATAAAAGATAGAGGTAAAGCAGCAGTGGTAGAGATTATTTCTGCTAAGTAAGCTGGCAGAGAGAGACTTTCAGTTATAGTAATAATGGACGCTGCAACCGTTCTTTCTCCTACCCAGCCTAAAGCCAGACTAGAAAGAGTAATACCCAATTGAGTAGTAGACAAAAGCCGATCTATGCTTCTCTGGAGAGACTGTACGGTTTGAGCCTGGGTATCTCCATCTTTGACTAGTTTGCTGATCCGAGAACGACGAACCGAAACAATTGAAAACTCTGCGGTGACAAAAAAGGCATTGATCGCAATGAGCAAGAAAACACCAACAAAAGTCAACAATAAATTTTTATCAGCCATTGGTTAACTAATGGTGGGTGTTGACACTAGCTCCCATTTCCTCAATAGTTCTCTCATCACTTAATTTTTATGGTTAACCCGATTATATACCTTAACTAAAATATCTTTTTCTTTCATAATCTTAAGACCTTTATATTCACCACCAGCAGGATCTTGATTACGATTGCTGTCTTCAGTATTAATATCTGGCTGAGTTACTACTTTTAAAGCCTCACTGCCCATAAAATAGCCAACATAAGAACTAGCGACACCAGCTAAGACCATCATCAGAAATAAACATATGGTTAACCAAAAATTTACTCTTATTTTCATGCGATCGCGATTTTTTTGCTATAGGTTGTCAAAGATACTAGACTTACTAATATAATGGTCTACGTGAGAAAAATGGATATCCAGGGTTGGCCGAGCGGTTTAGGCAACAAACTCATAATTTGTGCAAGGCAGGTTCAACTCCTGCACCCTGGACTTTTTAAAGGGATGAAAGATAAAGAAAAAATTAGGTCAAGGAAAGTATTCTTTTTTCTAACCAATTTTTATCCTTACTAAAACCTAAAACCTAAAAGCTTTATTTATTTGATCGCACTGTAGCTTGGAATTTCACGCAAAGAAGTATCATAGGGATTTACTAAATCTCTAGTTACCATCCGCATTCCCGTCCCTGACTGTGCTTTCATACCTTGTTTATAAACATTATCTACCGCTTTACCATCGGCTGAGATATGCTGATCTGCAAATCCCGTAAAGCCAAAAATAGAATTTGCTTGACCAAAAATACTGCTTTGTGTAAAAGCATTTTTACCCTTTTTAAAATAAGCATCTTCAAATGCTCGATCAAGAGGTTTCATTTCTGCTTTAGCTTCAATAGAAAATAAACTAGCAATAGCTGCTATTACTAAGATTGCACTTAGTTTAGTAAACTTAATAGACATTACTTTACTTATATTTTGTGTATTTTGTGAATTAACCAACGTTCACAGTAAAAGTTTGACTCTATTTATCTTTTAAGGACAAAAGAATACAAATCATAACCCTGCTGTTTAACGGCAGAGTTAACTGTAACTTCTGCTCAATCCTAGCCGAAGATTTCCTGAAAGAACAGTCCATATAAATCTTTTCCACCTCATTACCTATGAATACTAACCAGACTTCTAATTCCTTTTTGGCTACGGCTAATATCGATTCTCTTAGACAAGTGCTTTTGGATTTAATTGTTAAATATGCTTATGTCGAAGGAGATTTTGTGCTTTCTTCAGGAGCTAAAAGCTCTTACTATATAAATTGTAAACAAGTGACTCTAAGAGCAGAAGGCGCGTTGGCTTTGGGTCGTTTATTGTTCCAATTATTACCTAAAAACACAGCAGCAGTAGCAGGTCTTACTCTCGGTGCAGACCCTATGGTGTCAGCAGTTAGTGTTGTCTCTGCTTGGGAAAATGCTTCTCTTCCTGCATTGATAATTCGTAAAGAACCTAAAGGACACGGTACAAAAGCTTATATAGAAGGCCCTTCTTTAGCGGAAAACTCAAAAGTGGTCGTTCTAGAAGATGTTGTAACTACAGGAAGTTCAGCATTAACTGCGGTAAAAAGATTGCAGGACGCGGGATATTATGTTACCCAAATTATGGCTTTAGTAGATCGCGAACAAGGAGGAAGAGAACTTTATCAATCTCAAGGAATTAAATTTCAGGCTTTATTTTCCATCAAAGAAGTCCAGCAATACTCAACTTAAAAAGACTTTACTTTTTGTTATACGATGCAGGAAAGTTATTAGTTAAGCTAGATAAGTAATTATATTTTTTATCTTGATTATGGAAGCTTCTTCCTCTCGCATTTCTAAGCCTATAAATTGGTCAACAGTAATTATGTTTGCTTTAGGATTTTGGCTTAGTGGTAGTTTGATTTTTGACTTTTTGATTGTTCCAGGAATGCTAACTAGTGGCATGATGAATGAATCAGGTTTCGCTAGTGCTGGCTATATGATTTTCGGCACTTTCAATCACATAGAACTACTTTGCGCAGCAATTGTTTTAGCAGGCTGTTTGGTTTATCGTTACGGTTATCGTCTAACAAGCCAAATCAACAACAAATCAATCTTTATTGCAGCTATTTTATTAGTAATCTCGCTAGCTTATACCTACATTTTTACACCCCAGATGAGCAGCATGGGAATGACACTAGATATGTTTGCTACTAGCGAGCCTGCTTCAAGCTCAATGGCAATCATGCACGTAGTCTACTGGAGTTTAGAAGTAATCAAGCTGGTTGCTGCAACTGCTTTATTACGCACCTTTTTTCGTAATTCTTGTAGTCTAGTTTAGCAGTTTAAGAACATAGAAAATAAATAGACTCATGACTTCGCTTTTAGTCGAAGTTTAATCACGTCAATCTGATCTTTAAAACCTGAAAACCTCAGTATTTTGTCGCCCTCGATGCCAACAAATACTGAGGTTTTATTTCTATAAAGATTTGAGTACAGATGTTCATCGTTTTATCGAGGTCGATCAAACTCAGAGGCTGGAGGAAAATATTTAACAGGTTCATCTTTTAACGCTTTCAACATAAAAGAACGCCATACAGGAGCAGCATAATCTCCTCCTGTTATTCCCTTACCCATGCTTTGATAGTTATCGTTGCCGACCCAAACCGCAACAGCTAACTGTGGTACATAGCCGACAAACCAAACATCTCGCTCGGAAGAGGTAGTTCCTGTTTTTCCTGCTGCTGGGCGACCAATATTCGCTTTAGAACCTGTTCCTCCTGGTTCTAAAACTCCTTGCATCATTGAGTTTAAGCTGGCGGTTGCCCAAGGATCTAATATTTGTTTTGGTTTAGGGGTATTGTCTAGTAATATATTGCCTTTACTATCGGTAACTTGGAGGATTACGGTCGTATCAGAACTCCAGCCATTATTAGCGAAGGTGGCAAAAGCTCCGGCCATTTCTAGGGGAGTAACACCTATCGAGCCTAGAGGCAGTGAAATTACAGGCTGCATGGGACTTTTAATTCCTAGCTGACGACAAACTTCGATTACTTTTTCTAAGCCTACAGCTTTACCTAATTTGACAGCTGGAATATTACGAGATTGAGTTAGTGCCTTTGAAAGAGACATCTTGCCTCCAAAATCTGTCTTCCCGCCGTAATTTTGCGGTGTGTAGATTCCTCCAGGAATTTTATAGCTTATAGGAGCATCGTCAATTATAGTTTGCGGGGTGTATTTACCACTTGCCAAAGCAGTGTAATAAACAAATGGTTTGAAAGAAGAACCAGGCTGTCTACGAGACTGAACCGCACGGTTAAATTGACTTGATTCGTGATCTACTCCTCCTACCAATGCTTTAATAAAATGAGTGCGAGGATCTACCGCTACTAAAGCAGCCTGATCTGCTCGCAATCCCCAACGCTCCAACATATTATGACTTTCTTTGATAGATTCCTCAGCCATTTTTTGAAAATCTAGGTCAATAGTGGTCTGGACTCGAATACCTCCTTGAAGAACTTTATCTTTACCAAAACGCTCTTCTAATTCTTTAATTACTTCTTCTGTGATAAAGGGAGATTTACTCTTTCTCCAGGCAGTGGGTCTGCCGATTAGTAAGGGGGCTTTAAAAGCAGCCTGTTCTTGTTCTGAAGTAATCCATTTTAAAGTCCGCATTCGTGCCAAAACTTCTCTTTGTCTCTCTTTAGTATTGGCATAGTTTAAAAATGGACTATACTGCTCTGGAGCTTGGATTAAGCCCGCCAATACCGCAGCTTCAGCTAGATTTAACTCAGAAGCACTTTTGTTGAAATAGCTTTCTGATGCAGTTTCAATGCCGTAGTTGTTATGTCCCCAATAGATATTATTGAGATACATTTCTAAAATTTGGTCTTTAGAAAATACTTGTTCTACTCTAATGGCTAAAATTGCTTCTGCCAGTTTGCGACTGAAAGTACGTTCACGAGTCAGAAATAAATTTTTGACTAGCTGCATGGTTAAGGTAGAGCCACCTTCGGATACACCACCTCTTTTATAGTTAGCTAGGGCTGCGCGACCAATACTGTAGGGATTTAGTCCATTATGCCGATAAAAATTACTGTCCTCGATCGCTACTACCGCTAATTTAAGATTAGGAGATATCTGGTCTAACGAGACAACTTCTCGATGGGCTTCTCCATGTAAATTGGTTAGTAATCTGCCCTTAATATCGTATATGTAGCTAGTTTCGGAGGGAACATAATTACGTAATACTCTGACATCTGGTAGATTACGAAAACTAAAGGCTAAACCGACTAACCCTCCAGCAGCAACAGCACTGGTAATCATAGAAATGCCTAAGATCGTGCCTCCAGTAGCTTTGACAACACCCGCGAAAAATGATTGGGCGATCGCTTGATTACTTTTTGAGTCTTGTTTCTCTAACATGATTTCAGAAGACACGGCGTTTTGATTTCCTCCAGAGACATGATTAGTAGGCTACCGCAATTAAACAGAAAGTCAAGCAGGACTGAATAATCTAATTGATATTCTATTGATCGACAATTGTAACAATCTCTATCGATTAATTGCCTGCAAAAAAAATCCTCGGCTGACTAACCGAGGAGCAAATAATTCAGGAGAAATCAATATTAATTTGTGTTAATTAATGTAACAAAAAATTTGTAAATATACCAGGTATCGCCATATATGCCCTTGCAAGACACGCTTATAGGTAAACTTACGACATACAATGATTCTCGTTCTATCAAGCAGGATAATATCTGCCGTTGCGTAGCCTCATGGCAAGAGTAAAGTGCAAAGCAAACGAATTATACTTTCTGGGTGGAAGATTCTACAGCGACGCTTACCAATCAATTTATATTATTAGCAGCCAATGATTATTGCAATTACTGCTTTAAAGGGAGGAGTAGGAAAAACTACAACTGCAGTTCACTTAGCTGCGTATTTCCAGACCTTAGCACCAACATTATTAATTGATGCAGATAAAAACCGCTCTGCTTTGGTTTGGTCAAAAGAAGATAAGCTACCTTTTTACGTAGCATCCCAAGCAGGTGCGCCTGGTTTAATTAAAAAATTTACTCACATTATTATAGATACTCCAGCCAGACCTGAAGCTGAAGAACTAGAAGATTTAGCTGCTGGTAGCGATCTGTTAATTTTACCGACAACTCCCAATCACCTAGATTTAGATACGACAGTAAAAGCAGTGGAGTTGCTCAAAACTCTCGATGCTAACTATAAGGTATTGCTAACTAAAGTAGACTCCCGCACTAAAAATAGTCAAGATGCCAAAAAATTCCTTGAAGAAGAACAATTGCCTATGTTTAAAGAGGAAATTCCTTTATTAGTTGCTTTTCAGCGATCGCCTAGTCTTGGCGTTATTGTCAAAGATTTCCCCGATCCCAGAGCCAAAATAGGCTGGAATAGATATAAGGCTGTAGGTAAAGAAATTACAGCTTCCAGCCAGTGATTACTAATTACTAACTACTAGATTTGTAGGCAACTACAGCATAAAAAGGATCGCCTCCTGCTAATCCTAGCATTTGGAGAAACCCAGGCAAAGGAGACTGATAAACTATTACCTCTGGTTGGCTAAAACCATCAACTGACCCAAAATACTTTTGGACTAAATTTACCCTGTCCGTATCTGTGCCATCGCGCCAAGCTGCGATCGCTTTTTGATAAAACATACGATTAGAAAAGCTGATAATTACTACGCCATTGGGTTTCAAAACACGCTGGATCTCAGATAAAATCGCTTCAGGATACTGCAAATATTGTATCGATACACTAATTATTACTCCATCAAAATCGGCATCTTTTAAAGGTAATTTGGGGTTTTGATTGAGGTTTTGGACAAAATAATGATCTAACTGCGGATTTTTAGCTAATTCCTCTTCATTCATGCCATGACCTTCCACATGAGCAAACTTTATCTCCTGTGGTAAATGAGATACCCAGCTACTCATTAAGTCAAGAATGCGGGTGTCTGGCTGAAGCTTTTCTCGATAAAGATTGGTCAGGCGATCGATAAATCCTCGATCTACATGAGTTACCAAACGGGGAGAATCATAAAAGGCAAGATCATTAGAATCATCTAGTTTAGATCTTTGTTCTGGACGCAACATAAAATAACATTTAGTATTTTTATTAATCAATTTGAATTGTAGAGAGCGATCGCGCTTATCTAAATTTACTTAGTCTTTTACCAGTTTAAAATGTTTTTACTTTGCCTGTAGGCTTGTTAGAAAATTGAAGGTGGTGGGCATACTAAACGTAGCCAAGACTGCAATTCCAAATAACAATCATAAAATGAATCAAAAATTAGGATCGCAACCATTACCACCGCCACCACCACCACCATCAACCTTGGGAATGGCGGGTAATCAGCCAAAGCTAGAAAACCACAGCGCGCAAATAAGATCGAGCAAACCCCAACGTGCATCAGGTCAACCTTCTCTAGAATACATTATCAAAAAAGCCTACGAACAAGGATGCTCCGACATACATTTAGGCGTGAATGAAGTGCCGCGAATGCGCGATCGCGGTGAAATGGCTTTGACTAAATATCCCAAAACAGATCTAAATACGTTCATGAGTTGGATACATGAAGTATTAACCGAGGAAGAAGTAGCCAAATTTAAACACGACCTAGAATTTGATGGTGCGACTCAATATGACTTTGCCAGGGTAAGGATTAATATTTTTGATACCTTACGGGGTCCTGCTTTGGTAATGCGACTGATTCCCCTCAAGATTTTGACCATGGAACAGTTAGGATTGCCCCCTGTGTTTCAGGATATTTCTGATGCCCACAAAGGTTTGATTCTGGTAACAGGGCCTACTGGTTCGGGTAAATCGACGACGATGGCAGCGATGGTAGACTACATCAACAAAGAACACGCCAAACACATTATTACCATTGAAGACCCGATTGAATTTGTCCATCAAAGCCAACGTTCTTTAGTTAAACAGCGAGAAGTTGGTATTAATACTCGTATGTTTGACAATGCCCTCAAGGCAGCACTAAGGGAAGACCCTGATATTATTCTAATCGGGGAGATGCGCGATCGTGAAACGGTTAATACGGCTCTCAAAGCAGCCCAAACGGGTCACCTGGTTATGGGAACTCTGCACACCAATAGCGCAATCAAAACCATTGAAAGAATCTTAACTCTTTATAGTGCCGAAGAACAGGATGCTATGCGGATTGCTATTTCCGAATCATTAGTCGCGGTAATTTCCCAAGGCTTATGTCGGACAACGGATGAAAAAAGAGCAGCGTATCATGACATCATGGTAAACACAGAAACCGTCAAAGACTATATTAAGCAGGGTAAATATGACGAGATTCATTCCTTAATGCAGAATGGAGAATATGACGGCATGATTACCACTAATCAAGCACTATTTTCTCTTTATGAAGAAGGCAGAATTACTGAAGAGGTGGCTCTGGAGATGTCTCCCACGGCTAACGAAATGGCAATGATGCTTCGAGGCAGAGTCTAACATTTAGCATTTGGCATTTAGCATTGAAATTTAAGCTCGCTTTTACTAAAGTCAAAGACTAAAGTTAATCAAGAGTATTCAGAAAAGATAGCTGCTACAAAATCTATCATTTGAATATATTAACGAAACAATAAGTGATAAATGACCAATGTTTTGCCCAACATCTATAAAGGTATTGCTTTATTTACCCCAGGGGGAGATTTAATTTACGGTATAGATCCAGATAAACAAACTCAATGGCATATTCATTTATGTCTTGGATTGCAAGAAAAATGGGGATTAGTCGATTCGCCTCATTTTTTAGTGCCTGGATACACGGCAACAGTAGAACGCTGGCTAGATCCTCAGTCACAGCAGATCGAGACTATCGCTGAGATCTATCCAGCCGTACAGCGTTTTATTCCTTTGTTGCAGGTATTATTTGGACTAGAACCTACAACTAGTTGGCAGATTGCCCCTTGGCAAGAAGAACACTGTAATCGCGCAGTGATTGAAACCTATAGATCGCATTTTCCCCAGCTTTGGGAACAAAGAGATCTAATTATTCGCCTTGACCCCAAATATTCTTCTCATCGGACTTCAGAAATTAATAATACATTGCCAGATCCAAGTTCCAACACACTTAGAATAGTCCCAGAGCATTCTGAGAGTTACGTTTTCCGCCTATTTATCAAAAGCGATAATTTTTATGCTGAAAAAACTTTGAGCAGCATTCATCAGCTTTTAGAACAGGGTTTAGCCAGTCCTTATACTTTAAAAGTGATTGACATCAGCAAAAATCCTGAGCAGGCAGCAATACATCACGTAACAGTAACACCCACCTTAGTTAGGGTTGCACCAAAACCTGTCCGCCGAATTATTGGGCAGTTTGACGATATCCAAAGAGTACTAAAAATTATTTCTAGCTTTTAATAGAGAAGTTTGAGCATTATTTTGAGATGATGTTTGTATTGGCTATGTGAGACTGAATTATTTCAGTTTTTTCTCTGGGAATAAAAAAATTGTTATCACAATCAAATTGATCTAAATAGAATTGATTGTTAAAAAATTGATAAGTGTCATATTCCCAATCTTGCAATAACTTATGAACCCGATCTTCTTTAGCTACTCCTTCAATTAATAAAATAGGACGATTATTTCTGATAGTTGCCTCAGAGCCAAGCAATACCTGATATTCAAACCCTTCTACGTCTATTTTGATAAATTCTGGCTGCAGTTGAAAACTATCAAGAGTTTTAACATTGACGGTTATTTTTTTCACCTTTAATTTATCAGCATCAAAAAAGTAGATAGTATCTTGATTTAACCAGCTTTGGGCTTTTTGGTAGTCATATGAACCCAAAGCAGTCATCTCTCTTCCATTGTAGATAGGATAATAAAAATCAATGACTCCAGGTTTATCACCTAACCCGACTTTTATGTATTTAAAATTTTTAAACTTATTTAATAACCGATCTAAATAAGGATAGTTAATCGGATTTGGCTCAAAGGAAATTACCTGAGAATTTGGTTTTAAAGTAAAAAAAGATAATGCAGACATACCTACATTTGCGCCAATATCAAGAAAAAGTTGAGGGCGATCTTGGCAAATTAACTTAAAGGCATTAAAGTCAGGTTCATGAACTTTATTTAAATAGAAACTTAAGAAATAATTGTTCTTAACGTTGTGTACAAAATCGTAAACTTTGGGTGTCTTTAGCAATACAGAACGTACAGTCTTATTCATAATCTTTATCTTCTCGAATTTGACCAACGGTCACAGATTACTCTGCAACTCACAGAAAAACCACCAATATCATTTGTATATAATACATAATTGAGCTTGAAAAATCTGAATTTTTTAAGTTATTTAAGATTTTCGCTACATTATAGTAACCGCTGTTTATATTAAAGTCGATGTGTAAAAAAAACAGTAACTTGTAGAACATAGGTCTAGATTTCATAGCTTGAGGCGATCCAAGCGAGGCTAGATAGCTGTTGGAGAATTTTTATTTTGGTCATTGTCCCAGACAAGACTACTCGTTTGGTTATTGTCCTCCTATACTTTAGTAAAGTTGATTGTCTTGATTGCCGAGTTGCCAATATGTTTATTCCTAACAAACATTAATCATTCAATGTACATATTATTGATAATAATTAGGGAATACTTACTAACAAGTTAACAATTTACTTTTATCATCAATAGAACATTTGAGTCGCAGAAAGTAATTTTAGGATGCACATCGTTAGAACAGCCAACATGACCACAAATCGCCGAATTGTCATTGGTGACGTACATGGACACTATGACGCTTTAATTGCATTACTAGACTCCATTTCACCTACTAGCGAAGACGAAGTGTACTTTTTGGGTGATTTAATTGATCGCGGTCCCAAAAGCGCGCAGGTTGTGGACTTTGTAATGCGTAATCAATATACTTGCTTGAGAGGCAACCACGAAGAAATGCTGCTCGATGTAGTTGGTCGTGGAGAAGTATCTATCGATCTGTATCAAGGTTGGTTATACAGTGGTGGTCATTCTACGGTGGCTAGCTACGATAGCAAAATTCCTCAAGAGCATATCGACTGGATCAAAAATCTGCCTTTATACTTAGATTTGGGTGATTACTGGCTAGTTCATGCAGGAGTTGATCCTAATATTCCTCTGCCCCAACAAAGTGCCGATCAATTTTGCTGGATCAGAGAAGACTTTCATAGTAGCGATAAAGCCTTTTTTCCTAAAAAACTAATAATTACTGGTCATACTATTACCTTTACCTTGCCTGGAGTGCAGGCAGGACAGATTGCAGCAGGTAGAGGCTGGCTAGATATTGAGACAGGAGCATATCATCATAAGAGTGGCTGGATGACTGCTTTGGATCTAAATCATCATAAGGTTTATCAAGCTAATACAATGGATGGTCGCATTCGCATCCTGCCCTTAAGTAAGGTGGTGGCTAAAGTAGACTCCTCAAAAGTTCCATCTCGTAAAATGCGTAAGCGAGCTTAGTTGAGTTTATCACTCTAAATGTTCTATATTAGGCGTTTTACGAGCATAATTGTGGTAGCTACTTTTTAGGGCTAATAGCTAACAGCTTTATTAAACATTGATGCTGTAGTTTTCGTAGTTTTTAGTCAAATTAGGGCTGTAGCAAGGATCGTGCAGACAAACTTTTTGCCATTTTTGCTTCATATAATTAACCTCATGGGCAAAGCGAGCCTGTTTTTCGGGGGTGTTTTCGTATCCTCGACTTTTGGACTCATAGTGATATAAAACTACGTGAGGCAGATAGATATTGTTGTAACCTAGCTTGGCAATCTTAAGACAAAAATCAACATCATTAAAAGCGATCGCCAGATCTTCTTCAAAGCCCTGCACTTCTGTAAATACTTCTCGCCGACACATTAAACACGCTCCTGTAACCGCCGAATAATTATTGGTAGAAACTACCTGAAACATATAGCCAGGCTGAGAAACATGAAGATGTTTATGGCTATGCCCTGCCACACCACCTAAGCCCACCACTACTCCTGCGTGCTGGATAGTGTCATCAGGATAAAGCAGCAGGCTACCTACTGCCCCAATAGACTTTCTTTGTGCCTGTTCTACCATCGCTGTTAACCAGCCTTTGGTGATTACTTCTATATCGTTATTGAGAAACAGCAAATAGTCCCCTTTAGCTTGCTCAACGGCATAGTTATTGATCGCCGAATAATTAAACGGTACATGATAGGGAATAGAGCGAAAGCGTTGAAACTGTTGCTTTTGCCAATCTGCCAAACATTTGGCAGTTTTTGCTTCAGTGCTATTGTTATCAATTACAACAACTTCGTAGTTGGAATAGGTTGTTTGAGCAAAAATAGACTTGAGGCAAACGTCTAAGGTGTCCGCTAAATCTTTAGTGGGAATAATAATACTGACTAACTTTTGTTCTTTGATCTGATAGCGAACTTGATAAACTCCTGGAAAACTTACTTGAGTCTTAATTTTACCTGGCTCTCCCCGTCGTTCAATTGCTTGGGCGATCGCCTTTTTAGCAGCATCAGCAGCGTAGGGTTTAACGTTAGAATCTGAGGCAGTTGACTGAAGATGAATCCGCCAGTGATAAAGAATATCGGGGATATGAAAGATATTGTTAGTTTTTTCGGTTATTCGCAGCACCAGATCGTAATCTTGGCTACCTTCAAAGCCGACTCGGAAGTTGCCAACTGAGTTTACAAGCGATCGCCGATAAACTCCCAAATGGCAAGTATACATCCGCGCCAGAAATGAATCGGGACACCAATCTGGCTTGAAAAATGGACTTTGATAGATGTTGTTATCGTCTATCTTATCTTCATCGGAATAAATAAAGTCGGCTTCTGGATGTTCATTTAGTAGTTCTGCAACTCTGGCTAGAGCATGGGGTGGCAATAAGTCATCGTGATCTAATAGGGCAATATATTCTCCCGTAGCTATTTCTAAGGCGGAATTAGAAGTATGACAAATATGACCGTTTTGGGGGCGAAAAACGACTTTGATCCGCTTATCTTGCGCTGCATATTCTTCTAAAATTGACTTGACATAAGGTTTAGTCGAACAGTCATCAGCCAAACATAGTTCCCAGTTGGGATAAGCCTGTTCAATTACCGAGGCGATCGCCTCGCGTAAGAATTTTTCTTCAGGATTGTAGACTGGCACAATCACGCTGATTAGAGGCTTGTAAGCCAATGCCAAACTTTTTTCCTGGATTTTTTTCAACTCATTGGGCTTAGGATAATTGCGCTCCAGCCAGACTTGATACTTGGGATCACCGCTTACGGGAATATCTGTATCTACATTCGCCACAGCAGTTGGGATTTGAGCAGCTTTGTTTAGGGAGAAAAGATAATTTTGATAAACAGTATCTATTGCACCCATTCTGGTTTTTTGCTTCCAATCAAACCACCATCTTCTCAATTTCCAAAATTTACTACTTTCCATTGCCACAACCAAACTCTTAAACTGCTCTGCCTGCATTTGAGATATTTGTAGCTGTTTTTGAGCTTGATTTAACTGTTCTTCAACCTGTTGCCCGACTACCTGTACTTCTATTATCTTTGCTTGTTCTAGCTCTGTTTGAGTTGACTGTAGTTGCTGTTGAGTTTGTTCTAGCTTTGGTTGAGTTGACTGTAGCTGCTGTTGAGTTTCTGTTAATTGTTCGGCGGTTAGGTTTAGCTGATGTTGAACCTGAGCTTGTTCTACCTGTGCCGAGTGGAGCTGCTGTTGAGTTTGTTCTAACTCTGCTTGAGTTGACTGTAGCTGCTGTTGAGTCTCTGTCAGTTGTTCTGTGTTTAGGTTTAGCTGATGTTGAACCTGAGCTTGTTCTACCTGTGCCGAATGGAGCTTTTGGTGAGTTTGTTCTAACTCTGCTTGAGTTGACTGTAGCTGCTGTTGAGTCTCTGTCAGTTGTTCTGTGTTTAGGTTTAGCTGATGTTGAACCTGAGCTTGTTCTACCTGTGCCGAATGGAGCTTTTGGTGAGTTTCTTCTAGCTCTGTCTCTAGATTGCGCTTTTCTCTTGTTGTTCCTTTTAAATCACTCCAATCTTGCAAAATCCATGATTTACAAGTTAAGTCGATCGACTGTTGTGCCACGGGGGCGACTGAACCGCCTTTATCTACTTGTTGCAGTTGAGCGTATAGATCTATTGCTTCGGGAAAGAACTCAGTAATTAAAGCCTGGCGATAGTGAATGTTACTATTAGCATTAAACAAAGCTGGTTCGTAAAGAGATTCTGGCGATCGCAATTCTAACGAAAATTTTTGCCTAACTAGATCGATAAAGTCATTTGAATTTTGAATAACGCTGTCAATGCCGATTAAAAACGATCGCTCTTGGTGCTGTTGATAAAAATTTAAAACTGCTTGATTGTAATTACACCACTGCCCAACAGCAAAATTAGGATTTGTCCGAAAAATAACGTCACCCCGACGAAATAAGGAGTCTACAACTTCCCAAGGTGAACGATAAACAAAGATATATTTGGCATCAGGAATTAGCTGTGACCAAAAGTCTAAAAATAGAGTGGTACGAGGATCTTTCCAGCCCCAAATTGAATGCTCTTTTCTCCCTAAAATCAAATTTTGAGCCGCAACCATGTATTGCGGCTGAACCTTTAGCGACTTATGTTTTGTCCAGCCTGCGACACTAATACCTTGAGAATGCAAGACACTTTGATGAAAATCGACAAAATCCAAGTCTTCAAAATGTCCTTTTACGTTACCTGTATTACTTCCCATTAGGCGATCGCCAATGTACATTCCAGCACTCTGCAATAGGGATGCGGTCAAAGAAGTACCAGAACGGTGCATTCCCGTCATGATGACTACAGATTGATTCTGGGCAGTATCTTTCATTGTTTTAGCCTTTAATCTAGATATCGTTATTGATTATGCAGTTTTAGGTAGGGTGGGCAAAAACCGAAAAAAGATACAATGTTTAGCAAAGAATCTTATTGCCCACCGCAACCAGTTAATTTATCGATTATGCAGATCGAGTTAATAATATACCTTGACCGTTATTGAGAGTAAGGTTCGTCAGATCGTCTGTTTTCAGGTTAGGAGTTGCGATCGCAATTTGCCAATCTGCTAAATCAGTTTCTAATATTTTTGACACATCTAGCTTAATTGTTTCCCCTTCAAAATTAGCGATTATTGCCACTGCTGGTTCTTGGTCATTATGCCGAACGCCATAAATAATGGTTCTTTCACTATCTTTGAGTTTGTCGAAAGTATCGTTTTTGCTAATATTTTGCGCTAGCCAAGGGTTTTGATGACGAAACTCTCTGGTAGAAAGGTTAAATTTAGCTCTTGAGCTATCAACTTTAGATTCGTAATTACAGACATTACATACCTGATAGCAATCTTCCATAAACATCAACGCAAATCTCTTTAAACGGTCTTCGTCTAGTTTTTTCAGAAAACGTACCATTCCCCCGCGCATCAACTCCGTACAGGGCGGTAAATCATCAATACAGTGAGTCTCAGGAGTAGTGCAGGCACGCAGCACTTCGACTACTTCGGCTAAATTATAGTTTTGCTGAATCATAGCATGGTGTAAAGCTGCACCAAACTGGTTTAACTGTTTTAGCTGCTTAAATCCCAAAGTTTTTAAACTGGGAAAACAATGAGACTGTCGATATAGGCTGGGGTTAATTTGCCAGTCTAAAAAGCCTACTTCCTCAGAAAGTACCTTGACTCCATACTGTTCATCAGTATTACGGAAAAACAGCCAAGGAGCGTGCATGGTAGCATTAATAAAGTCCATTGGTAAACCAGGACTAAAGCAGTTGACCCACAAAGTTACCGCTGGGTTATCGTAAGCATTGTGCAAAACATCTGGCAGAGTTCTCCCTAGATTCCAGTTAATTGCTTCTTTGGCATTTATTTGATTACCTCGTCGTACAGTATCATGATTGCCACAACCCGTAATCCAATGATCGCCCATAGTCATGATTTCCATAACTCTAGACCACTTCTTGTTCCAAAATCCTTTAAGACTGGGGGTATTGTGAGCAAAGATTAGTGGTCCCCACTGATACGACTCTGGCTTGAGTTCAATTAACTCACGATAGGTAGACTTTTCTTCCCAGCCTTCATCAGGCCAAGGACGACCATCTTCAAAAATTGTAAATAGCAGTCGCTTGTGACCTTTTACTTCTTGGACAACGTTACTCATCTCTAATAAGTAAGCATCATCCTGTTCAACCCTACCTGAAAGAGGGTTAAAAAAGCGAAAATCTTGACCACCATCAATACGAATGCCGTCAGCCCCTGTGTCGATTTTACGTCGCTGCATTTCTAAGAGAATTGACCTAACCATTGGTTGCTGATGGTTGAGATCCTGACCATACATATTTGGTCCCTTGAGAAATTCGCGAGCAATTAATAGTTCGCTTTGGTTATCAGCGTGTCCATAAACAAGATCGTAAATAACTTGAATAGGATGGTCAGGAAAATTGTGCAAAGTAGCAATAAAATCTACTACCTCATCGGGACGCAAACTGCCAAGCAAAGCAGGGTTAGTGGTGCTAGAGCCTAGAATTGGTACATCATAGCCCCAATCTTGAGTATTGGGTTTAAATAGCTCAATTTCTATTAGATTGTCCTCTTCGCCTACAAAAGCAAAAAATTCGCTTTCGGGGCTATATTCATCGCGATATTCGATTGTTGGTTCGGTAGGTAACAATTCGATCGCATCATAGCCAATATAATTCTGTTCGCTGGGGCTTAAAGTTTCTCCTGTCTTAATTTTATTAATTATCCTTTGATAAATATGGGTTAAGCCTTCAATTGTTCCTTCAGAAGAAGCTGTTCCCACATGAATCTGTAAAATGTTTCTAGGATCTTTAACGCGAGGAATTTTTATTTTAGGATCGTTAGATTTGGCTGTACGCTCTAAATAATCTAAATCTTGTCTACTAGCCTGTAAGCTATCTATGTCATATAGTTCAGCAGGAGCAAAAATACCGTAGGGCAAGGAGAAAGGAACCAAATCGCGAATAGTCCGCAGTTGTTTAGCGCGGTCAATGTAGCGCAACCAATAGAAAGAACCAGCTTGCTCGCGGTTTCCTGGCTGCATTCCTGCCACTACGCCCCAGATAAACTCCCCTTGCTGTTCTAAGTGTAGGCGATCGCGTTTAAATTTAATTGTTTGTTCTTGCTCTTGCCAGTCAATAGGTTCGCTTGGCGTAAAAACTTCTAGGTAAATTTCTCGCTCGTGTAGAACATCTCTAATTAGCCCAGGTACCCAAAAACCAATTTCAGTCAAGCCATCTGGTCGATAATACGCCCCTAACTTGCGGGACAGGGCTTTGGTTTGTTCTAGATAAGTATTGGTTGAACTTTCTAAACCTGATGCCCAAGCTAATAATTTTCCAGTAGCTTCGGGGACTAATTTAATCGATGTATCTACTTCTACTTTCACGCAATTTTCTCTGGTCTATAGATAATTTACTTTCCTTAACTTATTCTGAGGTATAGAAGAAAACACGGCAACCGTTTACTCTAAGTTTTTAAACTTCTTTAAATTTAAATAGCAGATTTGTGACTCATCGAACTCACATAGTTGAGTATGGGTTTGTCCGACAAAAGAGTATCGCAGTACGTTGACTGGTTAGGGCAGAAAATTTAATTGCTCGTAAGTAGCAAGTAGCAAGTAGCAAGTAGCAAGTAGCAAGTAACAAGTAACAAGTAGCAAGTAGCAAGTAGCAAGTAACAAGTAACAAGTAGCAAGTAGCAAGTAGCAAGTAGCAAGTAGCAAGTAGCAAGTAGCAAGTAGCAAGTAACAAGTAACAAGTAGCAAGTAACAAGTAACAAGTAGCAAGTAGCAAGTAGCAAGTAGCAAGTAGCAAGTAGCAAGTAGCAAGTGTCCTAATATAAGTACGTATTGCTATATCAACATCTTGACAATGGGATCGCTAACACATTTTAAAATCAGAAGAAATTCAGTCTGTTTTCATAATTGTGCTTTAACTTACTAAAGAGAAAGTTGAAAATCTTTAAACTAATTACCCATAATTTTTAACCATCATGAATATCTATACATGGACTTTAATTGTTCATCAAAACTATCTCGCTTTTAGCAATCTTGGCAGTGAAGACTTAGTTGCCCTGATTCACCCGATACTTGTAGTTGCCTTTGTTTTTCCTATGGTAGGCATAGTCGCTAATTTTGCCTGGCAAACTCGCCAGCGTCGCTTAGAAAGCAAAAAAGGCAAGAGCAAAATTCCTGCGGTTGTGGGAAGAGAACACGTCCAGGTTGGTCGTTGGCTAGCTCCTAGCGTCGTTACTGTTTCCTTAATTGCGATCGCTTATTCAATTGTTTATAAAAGCTTTATTAAAGGCAAACTTTGGGAAAAGAATAATCCCCAAGCGATTTTGATTATTTTGTTGTTTGTCGCCACGATTGTTTCTTTGATTCTACTGCTACGAGCTAGACCTAAGCTATGGCGAGGTGTTTTTGCGACTTTGACAGGGATGGGCTTGATTATTCTGGGTCAACAAGATGGGGTTTGGCGATTACCTGATGAATGGTATTGGTCACATTACTATTATGGAATTGCTGTATCCTTGCTCATGATTTTTTCGATCGCCATTGTAGATGATATCTATCGCAGTCTGACCATGCGCAATATCCATATAGTTCTTAATTGTTTGGCACTATTATTGTTTTTTGGTCAAGCTGCTACGGGAGCAAGGGATTTATTAGAAATTCCGCCCATCGGCAAAACGAAGGCTAAAAAAGCGGCGGTCATAAAAACATTCTTACCCGTAAAGACAGCCAATAATATTGAGCAAAATACTATTTATCATGCACCTGAGATTAATCCCAATTAATCTTGTTGAGATATTTAAAGCATTCTAAGCTAACGGTAAACTTGACCTTATTCCTAGACCGTATCACCGAGCTATCTAATTTAATTTGTCCCAAAGGCATAAAGCGATCGCTTCGCTTGATTATAGGCATTACTGCTGAGTCAATTAAGGTCAGCATTTGTGCTGTAAACGCTTCATTAGATAAAATTTAAGGAAGTCCAACATGGCGAGTCTAAAATGACGCTCAAACTATCAAAAGAAGCAAAACAAAAGTCAATCGAATCAATCAAACGATATTTTGAAGCAGAAATGGGCGAAGAGATCGGCGATCTAAAAGCTTCACTACTTCTAAACTTTTGCCTGCAAGAAATTTGTCCTAGTGTCTACAACCAAGCAATTATTGATGCACAATCTTACATAGGCGATCGCCTTAGCGATCTCGATGGTACTTGCTATGAGCCAGAATTTGGCTATTGGAAAGAATAATCGGCATTTCAAGGTTTTTAGATTCAAGCTCTAATTGCTTAGCTTTTTTGCTGAATTTCTGGCAAATCAGGTAAATTATTCACGGCTCTCTGAATTTGGGCATAAGACTTATTGTAGTCAATAATGGCGGTTAACAAATCGCCACGAGCAGTAGTCAATGCTGCTTGAGCATTAATTACGTCAGTTTGTGTGCCAGCCCCTGCCTGAAACCTTAATCTGGCTAATCTCAAACTTTCTTCAGCTAGTTTAACTGCTTGGATTGCAGTATCTGTATTTTCTTGATTAGCATTGAGGGTATAGTAGGCGTTCTCTACTTCCAAACGAACTGCATCTCGTTGATTGGCAAATTGTGCCTCGTCAATCTGAATATTTGTATCTGCCTGTCTAGCTCTAGCTCGTGCTACGCCTCCATCAAACAAAGCCCACTTGGCACTTGCGCCAACGGAATAGCCATCAGCCATGTTTGTATTGTCATTTAACTGATCCTGAAGATTGTAGCTAGCAACCAAGCTAACCTGAGGTCGATTTGCGGCTAAAGCAATTTTACGCTGTTGGATGTTGACTTCTTTCTCTAATAGATATTGTTTTATTTCAGGGCGATTTTTATATGCCATAACAATACTTTTTGGCAAAGAAGGTTTCCACGAATTAGCAATCTGAATCGTATCACCAGCCTTTAGCTGGACTTTTTGTCCTATATTTAAGGTATCCGCTAGGGTTCTTTGGGCAATATTTTGATTAGCTTGCTCAAGTTTTAATTGTTGTTTTGCCTGAGCTAGTGCTACCTTAGCCTGTAATACTTCAAATTTTGTACCCGATCCTGCACGTTCGAGAATCTGGGCATCCTTTAAGGTTCGTTGAGCATCGTCTACAGCAGCTTGTTCGATATCTACATTGGCATTAGCACCCTGTAAATCATAGTAATTAGTGGCAACCAGCAAGCTAGTCTCGGCAATAGTCTGCTGTAAAGCTAGCTGCCCCAAGCGGACTTGTTTTTCGGCACTATTAATAGTTGCTCCAATACTTCCGCCCGTATAGAGATTGTAGTTGAGGGATAATGAACTATTAAATGAGTTCGTCGTGGTGGAAATATTCGATATTTGGGACTGATCGATTACACCAATAGCAGCACCAGTACTAACGTCAGCACTAGCAGCGCCGCCAACAGCAGCTTGTGCATTGTCAAAACCCGTTGATGCGTCTAAAGTAGGAAAGCGGGCTGCTTTAGCTTCCTGTAGCAATTCTAAAGCAGTATTGATATTCAATCGAGATATTTCTATATCTTGATTGCTGCTAAGAGCAATCGATACAGCTTGTTTAAGCGTAATCGGTTTTTCTAAATCAATAGTTACTTGATTGGGTTGATTAGGAAGCAGTAGGGGATTGTCGGTATTAGTGCCAAATGCTCCCAAATTCAACATTGCTGGCAGGTTGGATTTTGAGCCTTCTCGATCAAAGAGTGGAGTTAACTGAGATAATTCATCACTCGCAGGTAAAAAATCCCATTCGGTAGCAGTTAAAAATTGCTGCGGATCGGCTATGGTAAGCTGCTGTGAATTCGACAGCAGGGGCTTAGTAAGATCGGGTTTCAATCTTTTCACCTTAGAAGGCGATCGCTCTGGTTGATCGTTTTTTATCTCAGTGGGTATATCTTCTGCCGTATTGGTAGCTATGGCTTGTTGAATACTAGGCTGTTCTGAATCAACAAATAAGCGATCGCTTTGGCTAGGAAGCAGCAAAAGGTCGTTGGCACTAGTACTAAATGCGCCCTGATTCAAAACTGATGGCAGGGTGGGTTTTGAATTTTGTCGCTCTGACAGTTGAGTTAGCTGAGATAATTTATTATTCAGTAAAAAATGCCATTGAGTAGCAGTTAAAAATCGCTGCGGATCGGCTATGGCAAACTGTTGTGAATTTGGCAGCAAGGGAATGGTGAGATTAGTTTGTAATCTTTTTACGCCAGAATGCGATCGCTCTGGCTGTTTGACTTTAATGTCAGTCGGGATATTTTCTGCCGTAGCTGAAGTATTATTACCAAATAAGATTGCCGAACACATACCAATGGCGCAGGCGAATTTTTCCTTATAATCCATGATTAATTTCCTGTAGTAATTTTTGTAGCTTTAAATATCTGAATAACGGTCAATCTATTGCTGATAAACGCCCATCCTCCAGATTGAGTCGGCGATCTGCATAATCGAAAATACGAACATCATGAGTTACCAAGACCACGGTGCAGCTTTGCTTTTTGGCTAAATCCTGCATCAATTCAATCACCTCCAAACCCGATTTCTTATCGAGAGATGCGGTAGGTTCATCGGCTAGAACAATTTTGGGGTGAGAAGCCAAGGCACGAGCGATCGCCACACGCTGTTGTTGACCGATCGAAAGCTTATTAGGGTGGACGTTAATAAACTCGCCCAAACCAACTTTAGTTAAGATTTCTTCGGCTCTTTTAATCCCCTCACGACGAGGAATATCTGAATGTAAACCCATCGCCATCTGTACGTTTTGTCGAGCAGTCAGAGAATTGAGTAAATTGTGAGTTTGAAAAATATAGCCGATGTTGCGACGTAGGTATCTTAGCTGCCTGGACGATGCCTGAGTTAGCTCTTCTCCTAAAACTTGGAGACTTCCCGACTGGGGCGATCGCAATCCTCCAATTAAGGTCAGCAAGGTAGTTTTACCCGAACCTGAAGGACCAGTTAGAAAAACAATTTCCCCTGGCTCAATCTTGGCATCGATATCAAATAAAATTTGCTTACGTAGCTTCCCCTTGCCGAGATGGTAGTTAAGCCGATCGATCTCCACAACTGTCTTTGATGATTTCATGGTTTTAAAAAATATCGGCAGGATCGGCAGAGCGAGTTTTACGCATAGCAATTAATCCTGAAATGGCACACATTAGTATAGTCAGCAAAAAAACCGTTAGGCTTCGTTTTAAAGTCATCTCCAGAGGTAGACCAGACCCCTCCCTAGCACCCTGATAAAGCTGTAAGCACACAGCGAATCCAGGAATAAATCCTAGAATAGAAAGCAGTACTGCTTCTTGAAATACAAGTTTAGATAAATAAAGGTTGCTATAGCCTATTGCCTTGAGGGTGGCATACTCAACTAGTTGGTCGGTAACGTCAGCATAGAGAATTTGGTAGACAATTACCGTACCAACAACAAAACCCAGTATTGCGCCTACGGTAAAAATAAAGCCAATGGCAGTACTGCCTCGCCAGTAATTTTTCTCGAACTCAATAAACTGAGCTTTTGACAATACTTGAATGTCCTGGGGTAAACTCTTTTGCAGTTGTTGAATAGTTTGGGCGGTTGATGCACCTTTTTTGAGTGATATTGCACCTATATCGATTAAACCCTTCGAGCGTTGTTGATTAAAAATACGAATAAAGTTGAGATCGCTGGTGATTACAGTACCATCAGAACCAAAAGAAGCTCCAAGATTAAACAAACCTTTTACGGTAACGCGGCGGTTTTCTAATTCTACCGTGACCCTAGATTTTTGCTTTAATAACTTAGCAATATCGCCAAATTCTGGTCGCGATGCGCGATCAAATAAAACTGAGTCGTCTTCTCTGAGTGCAGGCAAATTTCGCTTAACTGCGGGCAAGTCCAAGACATTATGCTCAATATCGATGCCAACAGTCATCAGACTACGTTTTCCTCCCGTTTGAGGATTTTTCCAAGAACCGTAACTAATATATATGGGACTAACAGACTCAACTCCAGGTAATCCTAAAGCTTGATATAAGCGTCTTTGAGAAAACTCTTTTAATTCAACCAGAGAAAGAGACTCGGAGTTGAGAATAAATATATCGCTCTTTAATTGATGATGTATTCTGACTGCACTATCAAATAGAGCATCACGAAAACCTAGCTGCATCAACATCAAAATTACTGCAAAGGCAATACCTGCTAATGCTACTAATAAACGAGTTTTCTCTCTAGTTAATTGCAACCATGCTAATGGTGGAATTAGACTGCGCATATTAAAATTCAGCAAAACGCTGGAATGGATTAAGACTTTATGGCAACATCGGCTGATTTGATTTCTACATCAACCTGTAAATTAATCAAACCTGCGACCACGGAACTATCTTGAGGATTTAGACGAATTTTGGCTTCAATTACCCTCGAATCTGTATCGGCAGCAGGATCGGTATCTAAAACGTCTTTTTTACTGATCTGCGAACTAATTCGCTCTACAGTACCTGTCAGCTTTCTCGGCAAACTGGGATCGGTAATAACTGCTTGTTGACCGAGTTTAATCTTGCCGATATCGCTTTCATAAATTTCTGCAACCACATACATTTGATCGACATTACCAAGCTGCAAAATGCCTTTGTCTGCAATAACCTCCCCTGAACGAGCTACTACGTCTAAAACTTCACCCGATCGCGGTGCGCGAATTATGGTACGCTCTAAACTTGCTTCGGCTAGTTCCAAATTACTCTGTGAGGACTTGACTTCAATTTCAGCTTGAGTTTTAGCTAAAGAAGCTTTGGCAGACTGTAGTTGGGCTTCAGCATTGCCTAAATTTGATTGGCGTGCTTCAGTAAACTGTGATAACTGTGCTTGGGCATTTTCTAGTTCGCCTCTTTTGGTAAAGTAATTGACTGCTTTTTCATCTAGAACTTCTTGGGAAACTGCCCCTTGCTTGACTAAATACTTATTGCGTTCGTAATCTTTCTTTACTGTCTCTAACTCTGCCGATAACTGCTTGACCGTAGCATTTTGAGCATTAACTTGAAAAGATTCAGGCATTTTAATCTGCTCAATGCGAGTCATCGCTTCTTCAATTTGAGCTTCGCCATATTTTGTGACGGTATTGTAACGCTCACGAGCGTCTTCTAATTGACTAGCAGCTAGGTTTTTATCAGCTAGCTTTTCGCCATAATCGTCCAAATAAGCGATCGCCTGCCCTTTTTTTAGCTGCTGACCTTCATCGACCAACAACTGGCTAATGCGACTGCCAACAGTTCCGCTAACTGTAATAACTTCTCCTTTTGGTTCAACACGACCCAAAGAAGTTACGTTTCTGGCAACTGGGACTTCAGGAACAGCTTCAGGAGCAGTAGTTGCCACGGGTGGGTTAGCCTGAAGTCGCCAAAAATATAGTGCAGCTAGACCTGGAATCAACGAAGCCAATGCAGCCAGAGAGACTGCTAGGCGACCTTTATTTACAGTTTGTCCTGTCATATTATTTGATTGCTCCGTTCAGCAGAGTTGTTATATAAGAAACTTTTGCTAAGATACATTTGATTGATCGAGGTGGTTCGCTCATAGCCGAGAATTGGGAAATCTAAAATTTTAAATTTGAATAATTGCTGTCGGCAAAAGCGATTAAAGTATTGTAGTTTTGAGTATGGCATTTGAAAGCTATAAACGAGACGAGGAAAGGTTTCAAAACTGCTTAATTTATGTCTGTTTTTTGTTGATCGCCGAACAACATATAGTCGTACAAGATTAGATCGCCACAGTGAGGGTGATTGGCTCGAAAGTAGCCAAGGAGTAACCCCTCGCAGGGAGTAGTATTTAACGAAATGTTCTAACGTTCATACGTAAGACTAGACTATTCTGCAAGGATGAATAGCCATTTACCTCTACCCAAATAAGCAATACGTGCCTTGTATTCAGATACTCATTACTCGTTACTTGCGGGCAGTTAAATCTTCTGTGCTAACCGATTAACCTACTGCGGTCTTATCTGCCACGATGTTTTTGTTTTCTTTTGTTTTTGGCTAGTTCGCGCTTATAGTTGCGTTTGGTCTCTCGTTCTTCTTTAGATACTGAAGCACGCTCTTTTTTATTTTGCTCTTGCTGAAGTCGCATAACTTCTCGCGATTGATTAGAAATGCCCGAGCGCTCTTTTTCTTGCCTAATTTGGCGTTGCAGACGTTTGGGATTGATACGGCGTTGGCGCGATCGCTTTACGAGTAAGCCTACTGTCATACTCTCAACTAAAATTTTGTATTCTCCACTCAAAATAAATTCATAAACGTTTTCTGAGCTTGGTTCGGAACCAAAAACATGACGTGCTGCATACAGCAAACCGTCACTTTCTTCTTCAAGTAAGGCAATCCAAAAAGGAGATTCAAATAAAATTGAGAGTTTCATGTCTCTAATTTCAAATTTTCTCGGCGATAAATGCCGTGGAAATTTTGACTACCAAAAGTGTTATGGCTAGCTGTAGCAGTAAAATAGCACTCAAGCTATAGGTATTAGCAAAGCCGACAACTTTGATAATCGGTTGACTGATAATTGGTGAAATAAACTGACCCAAAAATAAGAAAGTGGTTAATCCGCCCAAAGCTCGACCACGAAGATGATTGGGCATAATAGTCGCCAGCCAGTTGCTAAAGTTAGGCATAATTAGACCAAATCCCACTCCGCCAATGATCAAACCGCACAACTCTATTCGATAGCTGTCTCCAAACCCCATAATAAATTGACCAACTGCCGTCAATGCCAGGGCAATAATTATGATGCTGCTAAAATCGAGATGTTTTTTAATCGTGCCATATTGAGAAGAGGCGATCGCCCCTGCTAAGGTGGAAATCGCCAGGGCTATACCGCTTTGGGCTGCGCTGGCATTACTAATTTCTTGTAGATAAAACGGTAGCTGCACAAAAATTAAATAGTAAGCAACCATATAAATTAGTCCTAAAGCATAGATTATGCCAATTGATTCTTTGGGTAGCACAAAAGCTTGACGTTTGGTATTCCTAATCTTGTCTGGTTCGGGTTCGTATATGGCGATCGCTACTAAAATAAAAACGAAAAAAGCCAATAAGTAAATTAAAAAAGGAAAACGCCAGTTAAAATCGGCACTTATTCCTCCAGCGGCCGCAAATACCATCCCTCCAAAACCCATAGAAGCAGCTTGTAGACCCATAAAGTTGGCACGCTTTTGACCCTGATAGTAGTCGCTGATAATCGTCATTACCCCAGTCATTGTTCCCGCTACCGATAGACCAACTAAGACTCGGCTCAAGATAATAGCCCATAAGGAATTTAAGACAAAACCCGCACTTCCTGCACAGGCAAAGAGTAAAGTTGAAACCAACAGCAATGGCTTACGTCCAATGCTGTTGATTGACATTCCGACTATGAAGCTAAAAAGGGCAATAAATAAAGCGGGGATAGTCAAAGCCAATTTGACTAAATATTCGGCATTCTCCACATCGGCAAAATGCTTTTCCATTGCTGGTAAGGACGGCGCGATCGCTGCCCCAGCCATGACAGTCAAGGTACTAATTAGTAACAGAGTCGCTTTGATCAAAAATGAATCTGGATTATGTCGCTTCATTAATTTTGGTTTGGGGGCAAATGTTCGATCTTTGTTGAATGCTTTTAGAGCAGGATTACAAGCTGCACACAGCCAATCGCAATTATAAAATTCTATCTTTGAAGTTCAAGCTAGGGGTATAGATTGTGTACGAGTAATGTTGAAGAAAAGTCTGTAGTTATACCAAGTCAAATAAAGTTGGCAACAGATTAAGTTTTGGGTAGGGGCGAACAATCGTTAGCTCTTACCGTCGCTCTGGGTTTAAAGCCTCATCCTTCTAAGGTGACTTTGCGTTAGCTCTTAGCTTTTAGCTTTTAGCTTTTGTATACAATATTAACTAATAGTTAATACTTAATTTAATGCAAGACTTCACGCAACTCAAAGTATGGCAAAAAGCACATAATTTCACTGTTAACTTATACAAAATAACTAAAGATTTTCCAACCGATGAAAAGGTCGGTTTAACCAATCAAATAAGAAGAGCATCTGTATCGATTGAATCTAATATTTCCGAGGGCTGTGGACGCAATGGGGATAAAGAATTTAGTCGTTTTCTAGACATAGCACAAGGTAGCGCTTGTGAAGTTAAGTGTCAAATATTAATAGCCAGAGATTTAGGATATTTAGATAATAGCAAATCTCAGCTACTAACAGATAAGATAAATGAAGTTTCTAGAATGATAAATGCTCTTAATCAAAAGCTAAAAGCTAATAGCTGAAAGCTAATAGCTAGAATCACCCGTCATTCATGCGGGTGAGCAGTCAAAAGATGTTATGTAGAATTTGATTTCTAATTTAGTTAAGTTATAAGTAATTAATTAACAATATTGAACTATATAGAACCTGCTTTATGCGAGATTTTGCTCAAATTCAACAAACAGACTACGACGTAATTATTATTGGCGGCGGAATCAATGGTGCAGGTGTGGCGAGAGATGCAGCTTTGCGGGGTTTAAAAACAATCTTGGTGGAGAAGAATGATTTTGCTAGCGGTAGTTCTAGCTGGTCTACCCGCTTGATTCACGGTGGCTTACGCTATCTAGAGTATTTTGAATTTCCGTTAGTCAGAGAATCTTTAAAAGAAAGAGAAGTGTTGCTGCGTAACGCCCCGCATTTGGTTACTCCTCTTCAGTTAACTATACCCATTTATCGCGATCGCTCTCGTCCCTATTGGAAAATTTGGGCAGGGATGATTCTTTACGATATTTTTAGCTTTGATAAGACTTTACCCGTTCATCGAATGCTACCCAAAGCAAAGTTTAAACAGCTATTTCGCTCTCTTGATGATGATGATTTGGCAGGTGGTTCACAATATTATGATGGACAGGTTACTTTAGCAGAGCGTCTTTGCTTGGAAAATATTATCTCGGCGCAAAATGCTGGGGCGACCATATTTAACTATGTTGAAGTTACTGAGCTTCCGCTTAAAAACTCCCGTATCACCGATGTTGTTTGTAAAGATAAGCTGACGGGAGAAAGCTTTACCATTTCGGGTAGTGCTAACGCAATGGTAATCAATACCGCAGGACCTTGGATCGATCGCGTCTGTCAATTGGGTAGTAAAGAGGGAAATAAAAAGTCAATTGGTAATACTCAGAAAAATGGTAGTACAAAAGGAAGTCATATTGTCGTAGATCCCTTTCCTGGTGCGCCAGGTTCGACTTTATACGTGGAAGCAAAATCAGATGGTCGTCCTTTCTTTATTGTTCCTTGGTTAGGTATGTATTTGATTGGCACTACGGACATACCTTATAAAGATGACATCGAAAATATTAAAGCTAATGATGAAGAAATTGATTATTTGTTGAGAGAAACAAATAGCATTGTTCCTACCGCTAATTTGGGACGAGATGATATCAAGTTTACTTATTCTGGAGTCCGTCCTCTACCGAACTCTGAGGGCAAAAAGCCAGGTAGCATTACCCGTAAACATATTATTTTCGATCATAAGAAAGAGGGCGTTAACAACTTACTTACCCTGATTGGTGGCAAGTTAACCACCTATCGCAACGTCGGCGAAGAAATGGTAGATGATATTCTCAAACGTACAAAGCGATCGCCAAAGCCATGTCAAACCGATTCTCTGCCTTTGCCTGGGTGTATTCTGCCTAGCGATTCACGGGTTGAGCAGGCAATTCTAGAATATGACTCAACTTTGACAGCTAATACTATTTATCATTTATTTTCAATTTATGGTGCTAGAGCCTTAGAAGTTTTGGCTTTAATTAAAGACAACCCTGATTTAGGTGAGCCTTTAAGTCCCAATGTCTTAGATATTAAAGCTCAGATAGTCTACGCTGTCGAAAGAGAATTTGCCCATACTTTAGTAGATATTATGCGTCGTCGTACCACTTTGGCAATGAATGGTCATTACGGTATGAATTTATTGCCTACAATTACAAATATACTGCAAAGGTACTGTGACTGGACTACAGAACAATGCGATCGCGCCAAAGATGAATATCGCTTTTATATGGAGCATAACTGCATCCCAGATTATCAGCTTGCCCAAGTCGATAATTTTTTGGCTTCAACCGTAAGCTAATTTTCAATCCCGTCCACATAAAAAACTATAGTTTTATATTAGTGATGTCATTCCTACTATTTATAGCAATAAGGACTAAGATTAGGACATTTGTTACTTGTTACTTGTTACTTACGAGCAGTCAAACAAACTTGTCCTAATCTAACTTTGTACGGCTATACTAGTCCGTCAAAATTGTTTTGAGGAGTAATTGAGGTAGTTGGGTAATTGGGGTAAAAGATAATACTTCTCCATCTCCTCTACTCCTCCACCTCTCCATCTGTCTCTGTTCATCAATTCAAAGTTGATGCTCTAAACCCCTGAAACCGCCATTAATTCTTCTACAGTAGAGCAGTAATTAGTCATACCGAAGCTAGCGGGAGTAACGGGATTAGTGTAGGTAAAGTGGCGATAATCAAGGGAAAAACGGCTCCAAGTGTCCATTTGAATCTGAAAAATTTGAATAAAAATATTAGCTAGCCAAATGTATAGAGGGAAGCGGATATAAGTTCTTTTATTAAAATATTGAGCTATATCGGCGATCGCCCGATCTACGGTGATGGCTGGATTACCGATTACCAGGCAGTCTACTTCTCTATTTTCTTTTTTTCGTGACGGATAAAATTCAGGATGCTCAACTAAATAGCTGATTACTCCAGCTATATCCTTGGCATGGATAAAATGAAAGCTACCATCGACGCTAAACCAGCGAATCAAGCCAATCCATCTAGTTACGTCGGTAATACCTGCGCTCAAATGAGAATAAGGTTTGTCTTTTTCGCCTCCAAAAACTAGAGTGGGAAAGACGGTGATAATCTTATCAGCGATCGCTTGTTGAGAAAGTTGAGCAAAACATTGATACTTAGTACGAATATAATCATGACCAAATTGATTGGCTTGTAATAACAACTGGTTATTTTGGTCTAATATGCTAGCTGTAGAAAAATAAATAACTCGCTCACAAACTTTGGGATTGAGCAGATTAATCAACTCCAAAGTTTTAACTACGTTAATATCGTAAGTCTCGCCTTTTCCTCCCCATGCAGTCGCAGCCAAAATTGCCACGTTAATATCTTTAAGCAGCAAGTCGCTATAATCTTCAATACGACACATATCTCCCTGGAGAATATGAATTCCTGAACGAGCTTGATAATCAAACTGAAGCTTATCAGGATTTCTGACTAGCAAATATAGTTCGTGGTTAGTATTTTGAATTAACGCTTCGCTAATGTAGTGACCAATACAACCACTTGCGCCAGTAATAAAAATCCGTTTCATATATTCAGTAATCAGGAAATTTAGTCTAAAACTATCTCTAATTCACAATCAGAGTACTTTACTTTTTGTTTTTTGCAAAGAAAACAGATTTCCCAGCGATTTAAAACACTATTTATTACTTAAAAATGCGCCATATTACCAACAGTGTCACTCCGAGATAACCACATACTGCTAACCAATCGAGTTCGTTACTAGTCATCATTGTTTTCTAATCTCTTAACCAGCACATTTTACTATTAGCTAATAATATTCTGCTAGGGTGGGCAATTTATCTGAGTTGTATGCTGATTCAATCCGTTGCTGATAAATCTTTACTAATGCTAGAAAAATATGAATATTAAGATTTTGGCAGAATAGGTAGTGCAGGATTAGTCACGATATTATCTATTCTTTTAAATACTAATAACCACCAAGCATTTAGTAAAGGAACAAGCCAACCAATCCTGCCAGAGGAATAATTAAAACTACTTCCAGGCGTAATTTCCAAATGGCGAATAGGGATGCAGCAAAAATAAGTAAACTAGCCCAATGTATTTGTGCAGTTTGAGCAACAACGATCGCCGCCGTAAAAATCATGCCAATTACAGCAGGACGAATACCTTTTAAAGCCGCCTGGATCACCACCGAATTTTTAATCTGATCTAATAAATGAGACATGGTTACCATCAGCAAGGCAGGAGGTGCAAAGATAGCTACGGTTGCTACGGCTGCGCCGACAATTCCTTTGACTACATAGCCAATAAATGCTGCACTAATTAAGATCGGTCCGGGAGTAATTTGCCCCATGGCGATCGCATTACTGAACTGGCTTTGAGTGACCCAGTGATAGTTGTTAACTACTACTTCCTGGATCATGGGAATGAAGACATAACCCCCTCCAAAGAGCATTAAGCTCATCCCCGCAAAAGTAGCAAATATTTTAGCTAGGCTATCTGACCCCAAAGGTAAAGGTAGCAAAGAAAATAGCAAAATTACTGCCAAGATAACCAGGGGAATAGCTATACTTTTAATATTTAAAGGCTCAGATTGTTGAGGTAAGGGATTGGCAGCTAAAGTTTTCCTTACCCTGCCCTGATAGCAAAGCCAACCGACCAATCCTGCCCCCAAAATAACAATTAGGGTAATATAAAATCCACCAATTGTTTTCAGCAAAATAGCAGCAACGGCAGCGATGCTTACTTCACGCCAGCCTTTAATTGCTTTTTTACTCATGCGAGTTGCGGCACCGATAATAATTGCTACTACCGCAGGAATAAATCCAGCAAACACCTTATTAACAGCAGGTATTTCTCCTGCCTGTAAATAGAATATAGTTAAGGCTACTACTAAAATAAAAGAAGGCAATAATACGGCTGTAGCTGCAATCAACGCACCAATACCGCCTCGCAGACGATAACCAACATAAGCTACCACGTTAGCAGCTACTGGCCCTGGCAAAACGCTGGCTAAAGATATCCCATCAAGCATATCTTCATGGGTTAGAAGTTGCCGTTTGTCCACCATAATGTTTTCGATGACGGAAACCAAAGCCATAAAGCCGCCAAAGGCTGTACTACCAATTTTGAGAAAATTCCCAAATAAATAAGGTAAGGATACCGCAGAGGAATTTAGGGGAGATTTAGAGGATTCAAAATCTACTTTTTCAATCATGCTTTTTGATAAGATTAGGCATTTTAGAGATTAAACTTACAAGCAAATTTAAAATTAGCTTATAGATATTTGGCAACAAGCGCAGACAGTAAGATATAAGAATATTTATAGAGCTTATATCTTACTGCCTACTGCATACATAAATTAGACAGATACTAATTTACGACCTTGAATTTCCTTTAATAAACTAGCCTGGCGATCGCGTCTTTCGAGATCTTCTGGATCCATTTCCTTTCTTTTTTCCTGCTTGAGGTGCTGATTCATTTCATCAAACTGCTTGATGGCAATATCGCTAAACGCTGCTTCGTTACCTGAAGCGATTTTAACTCGCTCATAACCAAGAGCATCTAAAACATCCCCAGCTACTAGTTCAAAGATCATAATCTCTTCATCTGTAGACTGTTGGAGAAATTTTTTAATATTTTCCTTCATGATGGGCTTGGTAACATTTTCCCATAAAGAGCTGGAAGCAGCAGCATTGGTGGCTTCGTTGGATTGATGAAAATTCAGCATTTCAGGAGTATATTTTTCGCCCATAAATCCACATAAACCTTCCAGACTAGATTCAGGATCGGCAACTAGTTGCTCATAGCTAATGCTGTAAAAACGCTCTTCACCTAAAATGCTGCGCATCTGTAAAGCTCGACGTTGAGCGTTTGCCCATCCCTGAGCAATATGATAGATATGCTTTTCCCCAACTACCGCTTTTTGAAAAGATAGGGCAACATCTCTACCATCTCGATACAGGTAGATAAACTTGGCATCTTGACTATAGGCATTAATTTCTGGCAGGTAAAAAACATTAGCCAGACTTTTACAGCACCAGTGCTTTGCTCCCCAGGTTTCTGCCAAAACATCGTAGACTGCAAAGAAGACTGCGATCAAAGACTGTTCTCGACAACGAGATGCCACGTTGGCTCTATCTAATATTACCCCATCCCAGGTTACAGGATTTAATTCTACAAGACGACACACATCGTCAACCAGCATATAAAAAGAATCTTTATTGCTCAAATCTCCATAGTGAGGGACTAGAGGCATCATTCGTTGTAGTATATGGGGAGGATGAGGAGCAGCGACATTATCTACTTGGTTAAGCATTAGGCGCAGCAAATTAGAACCCGAACGTTGAGTTCCGATCATTGAAAAAGACATAGGCGAGATATTTCGTTTGGATTTAAGGTTTAAATTCTTTGTGTGTAAATAAAAGCAAGAGCATAACAAACTATATTCAAGGACAACATACTGTCAAATCAATTAACTTTAAAATATGACAAATAATCTATAAATTTATATGTTGCTTGGTTTCATTAGCATTTAGTTTCAGCATTACATAAATTTATTTATAGCAGTCGAAGTAAAGGTTAAGATATTACAACCTTACCTATAATTCAATTGATATGACTTAAGAATGCTTCAACAAACTTGCAAAAGAAATAGATGAGATTACTCGCTTTTACAAAAGTGTATTGTTGTTTTGAGCTATGTAAAGCATCCTACTTTAGGCGGATTTTCACCAGTGAATTTAAGGAAGTTAAGCATGAAGATAAGTCAAAATGTAATATAGGTTACACTTTGGCACAATTAGTATTCGTAGAGACAAAAGTTTGGTTTTATAAGGATTTAAGGACTTGCGTTAGACAAGAATAAATACCTAAAAAGTATTATCTAAGAACAGTAATATAATTAATACTTTTAGATTTAGTGGTTGTTACCATTTAATTACGCTCGCTCTAGAGAGACGCTCGGTTCGGCATTAGGTTTAGCAATTTCACAGGCGATCGCGACTGCTTGTCAGAATATTACTGAAGTAGAGAGTAAATGAATCACGTAAAATAGTTTTATATTCTATAAATTTTAAATTAAATCACAGATATAATACGTATATTTTTAGATTTATAGATAAATATAATTTATATCAATTGTCTCAAAGAAGATGATAAATATTTTACTATTAATCTAATGTTAATAGCAGCGCGAATGTGTTTCGCGTGTTCTTTCCATGGAATCTACTTTGTCAGTATATTCCATTGTGTATTAACCTACGCTTTTATTGTCAAGCATTTGCCCAAGCTGTTAACGCCCATGGTGAAGTAATCGCTGACTATAATATTTTCTGTATATCAGAATTGGCAATTTTTGCGGTAATTATTCCTCGATACATATTCATCCCACAGGTAAAGGTGAACTCTCCTGGTTTTTCTGGCACGATTTCGACTGAAGTAGTTTGGTTCAAAGTTAAATCAAGAGCCTTATTAAAGTCAGGCAATAATACCTGTTCTAAACAGCTACTTGGATCTTGACGATAAAAGTTTAATCTAACAGGTTCGCCAGCAGTTACTTCGATTCTATCTGGTATATAGCCACCGTCTACCACAATATCTACCTCTTGAATTCCCTGTTTAACCTGGGCTTTTTGGGATTTATTTTTACTAAACATAAACCACCAAAGTTCTGCACCTATTAAGCCCAAACCACCTACAGCAACGGCAAACTTTAAGCTTAAAGGCTGTTCGAGCTTCTGAAATTGGCTAGTTTGTTCACCCGCCGAAGCGGGCATTTCTACCTTTTGTGCAAGCGTAATGTTAGGAGTTAAAGCCAACAAAAATCCTAACCCTGCTAAACTGCTAATAATTTTGCTTTTATTCAACATGATAAATTATTTCATTCTTGCTTAAATTCTGGATTTTGATGGACTAAAATTACGTAATCGCAAAGCATTAGTTACGACCGAAACCGAACTAAACGCCATCGCCCCTCCTGCAATAATTGGATTGAGCAACCAGCTAAACAAAGGAAACAAGATCCCTGCTGCAATGGGAATACCAATGACGTTATAAATAAAAGCAAAAAAGAGATTTTGACGAATATTATTCATAGTTGCTTTACTCAACTCAATTGCCGTAACAATACCCTGTAACTCTCCCGAAATGAGCGTAATATCACTAGCTGCGATCGCCACATCCGTTCCCGTACCAATGGCAATTCCTACATCCGCTTGAGCTAGTGCAGGGGCATCATTAATACCGTCTCCTACCATTGCAACGGTTTTACCTTCCTGCTGTAGTTCCCTTATCTTGGCTGCTTTTTGGTCGGGGCGTACTTCGGCTTCTACTCTCACTACACCCACTTGACGGGCGATCGCTTCTGCTGTTTTTTGATTATCTCCTGTCAGCATTACTACTTCTAAATCTAAGTTACGTAATGCCCTGACGGCTGCGGTGGAAGAAGGTTTGACCGCATCGGCAATACCCATAATACCCTCTAGTTCGCCATCTACGGCAATTAGCACTACGGTTTTGGCTTCAGCTTCCCAAATGTCTTTTTGTTGTTGTAAAGTATCGGTTTCGATCCCCAACTCAGACATCCAGCGTTGAGTACCAATTTGTACTAAGCGATTTGAAACAGTTCCTTGTACTCCGCTACCTGCTACTGCTTCAAAATCATTGCTTTCTGGTAGTTCAATATCCTGTGACTGGGCGTATCTTACTACCGCCTCGGCTAAAGGATGTTCGGAATTACGTTCGACTGCTGCGACTAAGCGTAATAATTTTAATTCTGCGCGATCGCTAACATTTCTAACGGTATTGTAATCGGTAACAGTGGGTTTTCCGACCGTAATCGTGCCAGTTTTATCGAGGACAATAGTTTGCAGTTTATGAGCCAATTCTAAACTCTCTGCATCTTTAATTAAAATTCCGTTTTCTGCACCTTTACCAGTACCTACCATGACGGAAGTGGGAGTAGCCAAACCTAATGCACAGGGACAGGCAATAATTAACACCCCAACTGTTGTAATCAAAGCCAGAGACACATTGCCCATAATAATAAACCAGATGACAAAAGTAGCAATGGCGATCGCAATTACCACGGGTACAAACCAGCCCGTTACTTGGTCAGCTAATCTTTGTATAGGTGCTTTTGAACCTTGGGCATCCTGCACCAGTTGAACGATCTGCGCTAATACTGTGTCCGTACCAACTCTGGTAGCCTTAAATTTAAAACTACCTGTCTTGTTAATAGTTGCACCAATAACTTCATCCCCTGCTTGCTTTTTAACGGGAATACTTTCTCCCGTTACCATCGCTTCATCAATAGTGGAATTACCGCTAATGATTTCCCCGTCTACAGGAATCTTTTCTCCAGGGCGAACTAAGATGATGTCGTCAATTTGTACTTCATTAACGGGAACATCTATTTCTCTTCCGTTACGAATTACCCTGGCATCTTTTGCCTGTAAACCCATCATTTTACGAATGGCATCTGAGGTTTGTCCCTTTGCCCGATTCTCAAACCACTGCCCTAGTAAAATTAAAGTGATAACTACGGCTGCGGTTTCGTAGTAAACTTCTGGCATCAAGCCTTGGCTGAGAAAGAAACCAGGAAAGATGGTAGCGAATAACGAATAGAAATATGCTGCACTCGTACCCAAAGCAATTAGAGTATCCATCGTTGCAGCATGACGCTTAAAGGATTTCCACGCACCGACATAAAACCTGTAGCCACACCAAAACTGTACTGGCGCAGTTAGAATTAACTGTAGCCAGGGGTTGTGCAACCATGCAGGGATAAAAGGTGAATTCAATCTCAGCATCATTGGTAAAGAACCAATAATTAAAATGACGCTAATTACGCCACCAACAATCATTTTACGAATCAAATCGCGAGATTCGGCTTTACGTGCTGCTTGTTCGCGATCGTCTTCTCCCGTAACCATCTCTTGTTCCTGGAGAGAATAAGCCGAGTATCCTGCCTCTTCTACTGCCTCTTGAATGTCTTCAATGCTGGTTTGACTGGGATTATATTTAATTGCAGCTTGTTGGACACCAAAGTTGACGTTACATTCCGCCACTCCAGGCACATTATTAATCGCTTCTTCGATACTGCTGGCACAAGAAGCACAACTCATCCCTCTGAGTTTGAGATTGATCTTTTCTACATTTGTTTTCGTATTCATGATTTGCAAGGAATAGAATTCTATTCAGCATTTGTCATTTTGCTAATTAAACTTACTGATAAATGTTCAATGTTTTAAGCAGCAGGATAGCCAGCAGCAGCGATCGCTTCTCGGACGGATGACTCGGAAGCGTTACTCTCTACGGTTACTTTTTTGGTTTTGGGATCGACTTTAACAGTCGCTCTAGGGTCTATATTAATAAGTGCTTGAGTAATAGTCTTAGCGCAAGCACCGCAAGCCATGTTTGGGACTTTTAATTCGATGGTCATAATTTTTATCTCGTTTACTTAGTTCTAAAGTTAGTTTAAACTCTACAGTCGGCCATAGAGTCAAGGGGTAAGGGAAATTTTTTCAATCTTGGAAAAAAGTTTCAACGGAAATGATGATCGACTAGTAACAGCGATACTTAGCAAACCGTGGTTTACATTGCTTCTTTAATTCCTTTGTTAATCAGAAACCAATTCATCGGATAGCTAGTCGCAAAGCCAATTACCATCCCAATCTGCATCATGAACCAGTGAACGGGATCATTTGGTTCTAAAGGTGGGTTGAAAAAAACAAAACGCATTAATGCCATCCAGCCAAACAGCCCAATTTCAAAAGCAATTAGAGAAAATGTATCTGCTTTGATAGCAGCCTTTAATCCTTCGCCAAATGAGAGATCGCGCATGGAGGCGATCGCAAAATACTGAAAGATAATGCCCAGTAAAAATGCCAGAGTAAAACCAGTTAGAGATACTCCCCACTCGGCAATAATATCGCCAAGAATCGCAAATGCACTAGCGAAGGCAGCAATTAAGGATATATCTGCAATTATCGTTAACCATTGGGGATGAGACATAAGATTGTATCTCTATTTATTTAGTTATAGATTTAGCCTAAACTCTCTAGTCGACTGTAGAGTCAAGTAAAAACTAAAAATTAATTTCGCTCTTGAAAAAAAGCTGTGCGACCTCGCTGATTTTCAATCGGAATGAGAATGGATAAGATAGTAGGCAAAAAGAATCTTTCTGATGCTTTTTTGTATTTAACTGCTGTTAACTGTACTATTTTAATTTGCTTAATACATAAGAAACATTAGGTTTTGGACTTTAGATAGAAATTGTTTGAACCATAGTGTTTAATATTGCTATTTATTTGGGAACAATAGCTAACAAGAGTTATTGAAATATTTGACCAAAGAGTTTTGAATATGAGTCAAATTTTAGACCCAGTAAAATTACTAACAGATTTTTCAAGTCCTAATAACAATGGCAGGCTAGAAGTTTTTGATGGTCAAGTACGCTGGAATATATATATAGAAGAAGGTCAGATAAAATGTGCGGCCAATACAGTTCAGCAGATGATGGCTACCTTGGATCATCATTTACGGCATCTTGGTTTCCAAGATGCTGCTGCTGCTGCCAAATCTATTCCTAATGCAACATCCCCAGAGGATCAAGCAGAAATGAGTTGGTTAGAGGGAGGACGCATAATTCCTTCAATTAACTGGCTAGTATTACGTGAACATCTTCAGCGAAGCCAAGCACAGCAAATTTGCAACAGCCTTACAGAAGAAGCAATTGAAACCTTTCTCTGGATTAGATCGGGTGATTATAAGTGGATTAAAAATATCGATCTACCCCAGCACGCTTTAGCAGCTAGAATTACCTTTCAAAATCTTGATATATCTCCTTTAGTACAAGATATAGAAAGACGCATTCTAAGTTGGCAAGATTTTAGCAATTCCATATTATCTCCTTATCAATGCCCATATCTGAACAACCCTCAAGCCTTAAATGAATCTTCTCCGCCAATTTTATTAAAACTAGCTAAGTTTCTCAGAGGGCTAAGTTTTCGTCAGCTAGCCTTAATACTCAATCAAGATGAATTCAAAATTGCTAAACTGCTGCAACCCTTCATCACAAGTGGCGAAATTATTATTCGTGAGCCACCAGAACCTTGGAATTCTTTACCTAAAGTTCCTGCCAAAAATGCAGCTACAACTTCGGTATCTTCAGGAAACCTGGAGGCAAAATTAAAAATTGCCTGTATTGATGACAGTCCGACAATTTTGGATGAAATGCAGCGTTTTTTAGCGAGTGATGCTTTTGAAATTACTAAAATCGAGGATCCTCTAAAAGCAGCACCCATTTTATTAAGGCTTAAACCAGATTTAATTTTGATGGATATTTCTATGCCCAATATTAATGGTTATAAACTGTGTAGCTTGTTTCGAGGCAGTGCTTCTTTAAAAACAACTCCAATCATTATGGTGTCTGGCAGAACTGGTTTTATTGATAAAACTAGAGCCAAAATGGTTGGTGCAACCGACTATTTAACTAAACCATTTACGCAGGTAGAACTGTTGTCTGTGGTGAATAAATACTTAGATACAGCAGGAGTAATAACATGATCTAATTAAAATTTTCTCAAAGCCAAATTCATTTTTATTTTTGCAAACATTAACCTAATTCTAACCGTATAAAGGGTGTCAAATATTATGAAAACTGTATTAGTAGTAGACGATCTAAAAGCTCAATTAAATTTAATTTCAGGTTATTTAGAACAGGAAGGATTTTTAGTCGTAACGGCAGAAAATGGCAACGATGCACTAGCCAAAGCTAGCGCTCAAACACCCGATCTAGTAATTACTGATTTGGTAATGCCAGAAATGAGTGGTTTAGAATTTTGTCGCAAGCTAAAGAAAGACCCTGCAACTGCTGAAATACCAGTAATTGCCTGTACCACCAAAGATCGAGATATTGATAAGAAGTGGGCAAAGAAACAAGGGGTTGTTGCTTATTTGGTTAAACCCTTTACTAAAGAGGAAATGATTAGTGCCGTCAAAAACTCAGTAGCAGGTTAATTAGAGTGAGCAGTTTAACTACCACAGACAGGCTTAAGAATTTATTACCCCAGTTATTTAGCGAACAGCAGCGCAGAGGGGATTATTACCTGAGATTTCAACTAACCGATAGAATCTCAGGGTTGATCGACCTAAAGTATGTTCAAGAATCTTTAACCGTTGATGGCGATCGGATCACGGCAGTTCCCAATTTACCAGAATACGTAGTGGGATTGATGAGTTCAAGAAACCAAGTTTTCTTAGCTGTCGATCTCGCTCATTTAACAGGATTTCCGCCTGAGACAGTGAATTTAAGACAGTACCAGACAATAGTTGTACAGATAAACTCTGAGCAGAACAATATTGCTTCAGATCGGGCAAGTTTATTTGGATTAACTGTTAAAAGCATTCAGGGTATTTCTCGCATTATGCCTGAGCAATTTAGTGCAGATATTTCGGCAATGCCAGATCCATTATCTCCTTTTGTCAAAAGTTATGTGATGCAAGCAAGCAAAGAATCTGAGCGTCTATCGACTGCTTCAGAACGCTCTTTTCTAATTGATATTTCTACATTAATCACGACCAAGATTTCGACCCAAAAGTAAATTTGGTAGCGAAATTAAGTTAATTACTATTGAAGCTTAAACTCATGAAAAAAAATCCACTTCAGCAACTTAATTCAAGTACGCAAGCTAAAAATAATAAGGTAATAAAAAATAGTTGGAAATCAAGTATTTTATTGTTGGGTCTTAGCAGCTTGATTTTGCCCACGATTAGTTTTTCTCCTATCTCAGATAACTTGCAGCCAGCATTATCTGGCAGAGTATTGGCTCAAGAAACCCCTCCCGCAACCGCTCAAAAAGAAAATAAAGTTGTCAAAGTAGGAGTACTAGCCATCCAAGGAAATGAAGAAGCCATTGCTCAATGGAAACCTACTATAGACTATCTCTCCAAAACTATTCCTGGATATACTTTTGAGATGGTGCCAGGAAGTATTGAAGATATGACTGCGTTAGCAGAGGCGAAGGAAGTTGATTTTTATCTGATTAACTCTGGGCTGTATGTCGATTTTGAAGCAAGCTATGGAGCTAACCGTATTGCCACCCTTAAAACCTTGAGATTAGGAAAGCCTTATACCGAGTTTGGTGGGGTAATTCTGACTAAAGCTAACCGCAATGACATTAACGATCTTCAGGATCTCAAAAAGAAAACTTTTATGGCCGTAGCTCCCGATGCGTTTGGGGGTTGGCAAATGGCTGAAGGGGTTTTGTTTGATGCGGGAATTAAACAACCTAATAAGTTCTTTAAAGAATTAAAATTTAGCGAAAAGGGAACTCACGATGACGTTATTAGAGCAGTTGCTAGTGGAGAAGTAGACGCGGGTACAATTCGGACAGACGCTTTAGAAAATGCCGTTAAGCGGGGAGAATTTAAACAAGAAGACTTCAAAATTATTAATCCGCAGACAGACGAAGGATTTCCTTTTGTACACAGTACCCGTTTATATCCTGAATGGCCTTTTGCCGCAGCTAAAGGTAATGACGCGGAGCTAAATGAATCAGTAGCTAAAGCTCTTTTAAATATGCCCAAAGACAGTCAGGCTGCTCAAGCTTCTAAATCGGCAGGCTGGACTGTGCCTCTCAACTATCGACCTATTCACGAATTATTTATTGAACTAGGGCTTCCACCCTACGATGAAATTGGTCAGGTAACAATTGCTGGCTTCTTTAAAAAGTATCCCTGGATAGGGGTCGGGATAGGCGCAGCTATCTTGACTTTGGCTGCCTATATTTTCTATGCTCAAAGAAAAGCACTTATTCAGCAGAAATCTGACCAAGAATCTCTCAATGAATTAAACAAATCCTTAGAAGTAAGTGCAGCCGAACAAAAAAAACAGAGAGAAGATTTAGAAAACGCTGTAGTTGGGTTAATGGAAGCACTAGAGCCAGCAGCAGAGGGCGATCTAACTGTGCGCGCTCAGCTAGTAGAAGGGGACGTAGGGATTATTGCCGATTTATTTAACGCCATTGTGGAAAACCTACGAGATATTGCCCTCCAGGTAAAAGACTCCGCAGGACAGGTAAACTTTTCTTTGCAGCAAAACGAGGGTTCTGTAAGACAAATTGCCGAACAGTCGGTGCTAGAAGCTGAACAAATTCAGGCTACTCTATTATCGGTAGAGCAAATGTCAAACTCAATTCGGGAAGTAGCCGCCAACGCTGAGAAAACTGCCAGTATCTCCAACGATGCCTTTACCAGTGCTAAAGAAGGGAATACCGTCATGGAACAAACGGTAGATAGTATTCAAGGTTTGCGCTCTACTATTGGTGATACGGCGAAAAAAATTAAGCGTTTAGGGGAATCGGCACAGCAGATTTCTCAGGTAGTCGCCTTAATTGATGAGATTGCTCTTAAAACTAACTTGCTAGCAATTAACGCTAGTGTGGAGGCAGCCCGCGCCGGAGAATTGGGTCAAGGCTTTACGGCGGTTGCCGAACAGGTGGGTGCATTGGCAGAACAGTCAGCCACAGCAACTAAAGAAATTGCCCAGCTAATTACAGGCATTCAACAGGAGACTCAAGAAGTGGTAGCAGCCATGGAAACAGGAACTAGTCAGGTGGTTGACAGTACCCGTTTGGTGGAGGCTACTAAGGTTAGTTTGGGTAATGTCTTAACTAAATCTCAAGAGATTGACCAGCTAATGAAATCAATTTCTCAAGCTACCATCTCTCAGGCACAGACATCTCAAGCCGTAACCGAAGTCATGATGCTCAATAGCCAAACTTCTAAAGAGCGTTCTGAATCTTCTGGTCAGGTAGCTCAAGCGATGCTGGCAACTACCACAATCCTTAAACAGCTACAGGATTCTGTGGGTCAGTTTAAAGTCAAAGAAGGCGAAATTGAAGAAATTGAAAGCTCTGTCTTGATGTCCAAAACGATTGCCTAAAGTATTTGAACATTGACTTGATTGCCTCAATTGCTGCCCATAAAAATATATAAATTCGAGATCACAATGGATACGGAACAACAGGTAAGATTCGATTTTCTAGAGGAAGCAGAGGAATATTTCGATAATCTTGAGTCGCTGCTAATCAATTTAGATGCTCAAGGGGCTGAACCTAGCTTGCTTGATACAGCGATGCGAGCAGCACACTCTCTCAAGGGAGGTGCAGCAATGATGAGGTTTTCGACCTTGAGTAAAGTTGCTCACCGTCTAGAAGATTTCTTAAAGATTCTTCGAGTTCGTAGAGACGATACCTTAGTAGATAAAGAGACAACAACTTTATTGCTGCGGGGGGTTGATTGTCTGCGGGAAATTGGCAATTTGCATCAACAGCAAGACTCTATTGGAGAAGATTGGTTAGCTGCCAATGCCAATCCAGTTTTTGATGCTCTACATAATAAACTAGGGGACTTAAGCTCAGAAGACGAAGATAACCTTTTAGCCGAAGAGGAACAGGTTGATGTTTCTGCTCTTATTTTTCAAAGTGGAGTAGAAGATTGCTTAGAGAGTTTTGAAGCGCAAATAGAGGCTTTAGAACCTACTCAGCTTAAAGCAGAATTGGCTGTACAGGCGGAACAATTAGCTGAATTTGGTCAAATGAGCCAAATTGAACCTTTTGTACAGCTATGCCAATCTGTTCAGCAACAGTTGGCAATCGTGTCTTTAAACGGTGTTAAAGACTTGGCTCGTGAAGCGTTTAAACTGTGGGAGCGATCGCACGCTTTGGTTTTAGTCGGTAGAATAGATAAGCTGCCAACACAATTAGGATTAGGTAGCGATCCAAATCAAGCTGTTGCTGCTCTAGAGATTAGCAGTATCGTTGATTCAGCAGAGCTAGATACAATTCAACAGTTCGCGGCTCAAGAATTAGCATTGGAGTCAACTGCTAGCTTTGACTCAGAGTTTGATTTAGATGAATTTGCTCCTGATGCAGCAGAGTTATCAGACTTAGATGCAGCCTTTGAATTGTCAGATAATTTTGCTTCTGAACCTCAAGTTGAAGATTTTATCCAGAATGATGCTGTTTTAGAATCTTCAGCACCCAACTTAGACGAGCTTGCTCCTGATGTAGCAGATTTGTCAGACTTAGATGCAGCTTTTGCAGCATTAGATGTTCCTCAGCCTGATTTACAAATTGATACAGATAGCTCCGAGCAACAAAAAGCAGTTTCTCCTCCACCTTCTGCCATTTCCCTAAAGCAGTCAAAACCTGACAAGGGCAGAATGGTAAGAGTTCCCGCAGAGCAACTGGCAAGTCTCAATAACTTGTCAAGTAAATTAATTCTAGAGCGTAATGCAGCAATTCTACGTCTCAATCAACTACAAAACTTTGTCAGTCTGACCAGAGAAAGAATGCGCCGTTTAGAACAGTCTAGCAATCAACTACGAAAGCTATATGATTGGGCTTCTTTAGAGGGGATGATTCCTACAGCACAAGCCGAGCCTGTAGCTGCTAAGGTGGCTTGGCAGCCTAGTTCAGGCTTGGCGACAGAAGAAAAGTTTGATGCTTTAGAAATGGATCGTTATACCGATCTGCACCTGTTATCTCAAGAACAAATGGAAACCATTGTGCAGCTACAGGAAGTAACCGCAGATATGGACTTGGGTATTCGAGAAATGGGTCAAGTAATTCGTGACCTTAGCTATACTACCCGAGACTTACAACAGAATGTCACGCGATCGCAGATGCGTCCTTTCTCAGAACTAGTAGGGCGTTTCCCCAGATTAATCCGCGATTTGTCTGATAAACACAACAAACAAGTCAATCTCAAAATTGAGGGAGAGACAACCTACATCGATCGCCAAGCACTAGAATTACTCAGCGATCCTTTAACTCATCTTTTGCGAAACGCCTTCGATCATGGTCTAGAAGATGCTGCAACTCGTTTGGCAGCAGGTAAACCCGCCGAGGGCAAAATTGTCTTAAAAGCGGTTCAAAAGGGCAACCAAACTATTATTACTATTACTGATGATGGTGGGGGAATTAATACTAGCAAAATTCGCGATCGCCTGCTCAAAATGGGAATGTTCTCAGGGGAAGTTAATAATATTTCTGAAACAGATGTACTGGATGCGATCTTTGAACCTGGATTTAGTACTGCCGATCAAGTTACCGAACTATCTGGTCGTGGAGTTGGTATGGACGTTGTTCGCCAAAACTTGCAGCAAATTCGCGGTGATATTCAGGTCAAAACTGAATCAGGCAAAGGCACAACTTTTACTATTGCTGTTCCTCTATCTTTATTGGTACTGCGGGTAGTCATAGTTGAAAGCGCAGGAATGGTTTTTGCTATTCCTGTTCAGAGTATTAAAGAGATTATTAGTTTTGATTCTAAATTAGTCACCTCAAATGGGCAACAAGAACAAATAAATTTACTAGGATCTATCGATCTAATCCGTTTAGAGAAACATCTTCGATTTGAACGTCCCAGCAAACCTTTAGAGATGGAAGGTACGGCTAAAATTCAAGCTCCTACTATATTAATATTTGAAGACAACGATGAATTAAAAGGTATTTATCTCGAAAAATACTGGAATGAACAAGAGGTTGTTATTCGACCAGTTAAAACTTCCATTACTCTTTTTCCAGGCTTTACTGGTTCTACTGTCTTGGGAGATGGGCGAGTTATTCCTTTAATTGAACCAAGTAGCTTGATTAAAGGCTTCGCTAAACAGTCAACTACTTTCTCTACCTTAACTACCAAAGATAATATTGCCAGCTCTGCTTTCTCTGTCTCTAATACTTCAACGGTGCTAGTTGTAGACGATTCTGTAAACGTTAGGCGTTATCTAGCAGGAATCTTAGAGCGTAATGGTTATCGAGTCGAAGAGGCAAAGGATGGTCGAGATGCAGTGGACAAACTAGTTGGTGGGTTAAAAGTTCAGGCTGTAATCTGTGATGTAGAAATGCCTCGTCTAGATGGGTATGGCGTATTGTCAGAAGTTAAGTCCGAACCAAGTTTGGCACATATACCCATTGCCATGTTGACTTCTCGTAGTAATGATAAGCACCGCAAGCTGGCAATGAAACTAGGTGCATCAGCCTATTTCTCTAAACCTTTTAACGAGCAGGAAATGCTACAAACTTTAGGCAGTTTGATTGCTCAGTAACTTTTGATTTGCGCCTCACTATCTTCATAGTTGATAGCGATCGCACACATTTATTTTTTTCAATTATGATCTGAGTTCGGATAGAATTGTTGTCAGCTTTCTTTCACATTAAGAGATTAGGAAAAAACCAGTAACAAAATCAATCTAAATTTATAATTATTTAACTGCAAAAAATGAAAAAGCTCTTACAAGTATCATTAATAATAGGAATCGCTTTCGCTATTCCCTTAGCTCTATCAATTTCATCTGACGCTGAAATCAAAACTAAGCCCAATCTTGCCCAGTCTCAACCCCAGAATAGCCAAGCTAAAAAATTTGTCTTTGATTTTAATAATAGCTATGATTATGCTGCTTGTTTGGACGTAATTTTATTGGCGTATGAAAAACGCAATGCTGAACTAAAAAAAGTGTATAAAAATGATTGTGCCACTGATGTTTTGAATACCTTCGGCAACAATTTATCGAAAGACGTCGCTTTACAGTTGGTTAAATCGGCTGATTTACACGCTATTAAGGGATTAGGAGCTCCACTTTATCCTACTCTTGGTCTGAGAAGAAGAATAGCGATCGACCTGGGATATGTCTATAGTATAGATAAAAATAATCCCGATATATTGAAATATATTAATTCCGAATCTAAATAAGTTGAAAAATGCGATCGCTTTAAGATAAATCAGTTTGGGATACTAAAAAATAATTGGGAAAATTTATTTTAACGTTCCGCTTCACCTGCGGCAGACTATCTTTGCATCATACCGATCACCTCTCGACGGTTGGTGTGCATGGGCGTTGTTATGCAGCGACCTCGTACTTACAAAACAGACTACCTCCCACGCTTACTAAAACTCGATTTTAGAGCTTTAGATTTAGTAGCTTAAGAAGAATAGTTTTTCAATCCCACTGATAATAAAACAAATGCAGACATTAAAAGTATGACTCTGAGCCAGTTATAGAAGTCCCATCTGATCCTAATACTCTCCCAATTTGAAGGTAAATTGTTGAGATCCCATTCCTTAACTTGATTATTCAAAGGAACTAGAAAGATGAGGCTGAAGGGAATCACAATAACCCAAATTAGGGCAGCAGCACATAGCCAAGGAAACGCGGATGGAGAGTAGAACCATGCCATCACGCATACAAAAATGTGTAGTGCTGTAGTTACCGCCATCCATATCGGCATTACTCCGCCATAAAGATGTGCAAAACGCTGTATCGCAGAAAGATTTGAACGATGATCTTGACGAGATAAGGACGGATGTATAAACGCAGCTACAGCAAATTCGTTGCCTGTAAGAAGAGCAGAGTTCAGGAGCAGGGCTAGAATCACTCGAATCATTGAGCCTCCTCTAAATAGTTGCTTAAACTCTACACCACTTTAAAGATTAATTACCCCAATGACAACTTCAGATCGCTGTCCTAACCAACAATCTAAGCTGCATAACTATTTATCATACAGAACTTATAGAACAAGTACAAGAGTTATTAGGGCATAAAGATGTGAAAACAACCATGATTTAAATCGCGGGGGTAAAGGCGTGAGAAGTCCTCTCGATCCTTGAAAATTTTTAACTAGAAGGATTGAATAAAAAGATCGTAATAATGAAGCAGAAATACCGAAACTTTGTAATCAGGGATTGGCAGCAAAGCGATCGCTATCCACATTAAGCTCTATTGTCTCGCTTAATGTGGATAGCAATGCAGAAATTTGCTCTTGGGCTGATGCGGATAAAGATTTCTGGAGGCTTGTACCAATGTGCGGCATATATAAGTACCTATGCAAAATTAATTACATAGCGATCGCCGAAATCTCGCAAAATATGTTCGACGTGATGAGTTAAATGCTTCCAGCTTGTGTAAGCTTGAGCTTCGATCCATTCATATTTCATAAATCGCCACAAAATTTCTATTAAGTTCAGTTGAGGAGAATAGGTTGGCAACCAAAAGATTTCCATTTTCTGCTTACGCCATTGTGCTATCTTTTTCCGAAATGCTAGTGAGCGATGAATGGGGGCATTGTCTAAAACTACTACCGTGGATTTGTTGATTTGTTGAACATATAAATCCAAAAATTTAATTACTACTTCACTAATGTAAGAATATAACTCGTTTTCTCTATTTAAAAGACCTAGAATATTTAGTCGTTTACTTTGTTTGCTATCTATTCCCACTTGCTGTTTTGTTTCTTGCCAAGCGTAGGGAACATAAGGAGTGAGACAGAATCCTGTTTCGTCCAAATAGCTTAAATCTATACTTCCCTGCTGTGATAACCTTTGTAAAGCTTTGAGAATTTGCTTTTTGACTTCGTACATCTTTTTGTCTGGTTGCCCATTGGTTACTTTTCTCACTCTCTTCCATTTCATTGCCAGACATTTTAGAATTCTTTTAACTGTGTCTTTGCTAGCAACTATTCCCCATTCTTCTCTGATTTTTTCAATTACCTGCTTAAGGTTTTTCGGATTTTGTGTAACCCACTTTTTAATCTGCTGTTTTTGTGGCGTACTAAAAATTTCTTTTCTTCCTCTTCCAAGCCGATTATACAAACCTACTAATTTGTACTTTGACCAGTTATTTTTCCAGTTGTATATTGTTTTTCGGCTAACTCCAAAGATTTCAATTAGTTCTTCCAGCTCGTATCTTGAGTCGATCAGCAATATACAGTGCGCTCTAGCTCTTACTTGATAGTTTTTACTTTGGCCGCGAGAGAGGCTTTCGGTCAGAAAGCATCTCTAATCGCGGTGTTGACGATACAATCGCCATAATATTTTGACTGTTTCTGAACTCAGTTTTCCCTCTAAATGCACTCTTTTCACTCTCGTTTTGACTTTTTATTTACCAGTGTAATTAATTTTGCTTGACCACTTAATAAGTGATTGCGGTTGGAGATGTATAAAGAAACCCTTCATATGGAACAAAGTCGATCCTTGCTCTAGCCATCCGATCGCTATTCAAGCATTGCAATTAAGGGGTAGTGCAGTGCAAATTGAAAGATCCTGGATGCGTGACATATACGGCCTAACGTTCGCGCTCACCGGACGCAGACAACCTTTGAGCAAACCGACCATACCATATCACAACGTTCTGGTGCAGCGCGGTTGTTGTGCCGTTGTTAGACGAGTTACGCTTGATTGTTTTGGCTTGTGAGTTCGGTGAATTGAAACGTATTGCCTTCGGGATCAGTAACGACTACCCTTCGATAAATCTTTGAATCTTTTTCAACAAACTTAAATGAAATTCCTCGTTCGTTAAACTCAGCAACGTGACCATCAAGATCATCCACAATAAGCGTTATCAACGTCTTACCAGCACGTTGAGCATCACCGATTATGTATAACCATGCTTTTCCTGATAATTGCCAAACGGCCTCATTATCGTTGGGAATCATGTCGGGCTGCCGTCCCATGAGACGCTCATACCAAACTAGTGCAGAGTGAAGGTTATCTACTGCGACACTAGTAAATGCTTCCTGTATAGCCAATTTAATCTCCTTTCATTCATCTTGACCTGTGGTATTCAATCTTCACTGTCTTTCGCGCATTATCAAGCTGCTTGCGACGGCAGAACGACACAGTTGAGCAGCAACAGGTAAATTACAAACGTAGGCGAGAAATTCTGCTCACTGCTCTAACGCCGTGTTGTGCTGCGATTACGTGCCGATAAACTCCAGCAACTCTAAGCGATTACCAAATGGGTCTATTACATAAACTTGTCGGTGACTTTCAACTCCTTCACCCATCATAATGCTACAGCCAGATGCCTCACATTGACGGATAAGCTCATCTAAATCTTCGACCAACAGTCCAGGATGAGCTTTCGTAGCTGGACGAAAATTGTGATCGACACCCAAATAAAGCTTCAAGTCACCCTGCTCAAACCAAATCCCTCCGCGTTCGGCTAGATGCTCAGGTTTTGGCTTTTCTCTAAGTCCAAGAATTTCTCCATAAAATACCCTTGCTAAATCTTCGCTATTCGGAGGAATTGCGAGTTGAACGTGATCAATAGCATAGACTTTCATGCGCTGACTCTTGATCGTAACTGCGAATGAACAGCTATTTCATTACTTAGTTTTGTAGTCTAATCAGTGCGATTTTAACTTAAACACATTGCTTTAATGTTTCTTTACGTTATCTCCTATCGATAACTTCAAAATCGCTTGACGCTGAGTGGTTGAAGAATAGATTCAAGACTACAAGAACAACCCAGAATGCAAGTGGCACAACTATATTATTATACGGAAACTTTCTGGATATCTACCCTATATAGGACAAAAAATAGAAACTTCCGTATATTCACCCTATGTAGAATGATATCAAGAAACTTTCGGTATATTCGTCGGTGATATCGAGAAACTTTCTTAATATTACACCAGATAGTCATAATATCAAGAATTTTTCTGGATATCATTCTCTGGAAAACCCTCCTAAAAAACTGCTCGAATAGGTTAGCGATGTCATTCGTTTAAAGCATTATTCTTATAAAATTGAAAAAAGCTACGTTAATTGGATTAAACGCTACATTTTTTTTATAATAAACAGCATCCCAAAGATATGGGAGGGAAGGAAATCGAAGCTTTTTTAACAGATTTAGCTGTCGTGACGTGTTAGCTAACCAGCAACTGGACATTTACCGTAGCTGAAAAAGACGGATGCTTTCAATAAGTAAAATTGCTGCCCACATCAAGATACTAAGACCTGTGGCTGCTGCGGCAATATCTTTAGTGATTCGGATCTGCTCATTTTGCTGAGGCTCTACAAAATCGCACAAAACTTCGATCGCACTATTAAACAATTCAGAAATCAGCATCAGCCCCATTGCGAGTAATATTAAGCTGACATCTACCCATTGTCGAAAAAAAAAGGAAGCAATTAACACTGGAACTGATAAAATCACTTTATAGGCAACACTAAAATCAGTTACTACTGCAACCTGAAGACCCGATAAGATAACCTTTAGCTTTCGTATGGGGCGGTAACTGGGTGTACGAAACTTGTTAGTCATTATTTAATCATACTTTAAAGAGCTGCACTGAGCGTACAAATTGCTGTAGCTGTCAATCTCTCGCTTGTTTGAGAGGTCAGAGGTCAGAAAGTGGATAATTATCTTTGTCAATCGGGATTTAGTATTATTACCCACTCCTCATACCTCCTACCTAATCTTTAAGAATCAATTAGTACGTAACACCAGTGACCTAATTAAAGCCCTCTGGTTTTTTGTGACCAAACTCTAGTGGGTAGACCCCAAATATAGATAAAGCCTTCTGCTGCTTTATGGTCAAATTCATCTTCTGCACCATAGGTAGCAAGATCGGGAGCATAGATAGAATTATCCGACTGACGACCAACAATTATGGCATTGCCTTTATGTAACTTAACTCTGACTTCGCCTGTGACTCTTTCTTGAGTATTTTGGATAAAGCCATCTAAAGCTGCTTTGAGAGGACTATACCACAAGCCACGATAAACTAATTCGCCGTAGGACTGTTCAATACCCCGTTTATATTGGGTAACATCTCCTGTTAGGGTCAGACTTTCTAAGTCACGATGAGCATGAATCAAAACTAATAAAGCTGGTGCTTCATAGATTTCCCGTGATTTAATACCGACGACACGGTTTTCTAACATATCGATGCGTCCTACACCGTGTTTGCCAGCAAGCTCGTTTAGCTTAGTTATGAGGGCAACAGGGGCAAGCTTTTCACCGTTGATGCTGACGGGTAGACCTTGTTCAAAACCGATGGTAACGTATTCTGGCTCATCAGGAGTATCGGCGATCGCCTTTGTCATCACAAAAACTTCTTCAGGAGGTTCTACCATCGGGTCTTCTAAAGGTCCTGCCTCAATACTGCGACCAAGTAAATTGCGATCGATGCTAAAAGGAGAAGACTTTTTCACGGGAAATTCAAAACCAAACTTCTCACCATAAGAAATAGCTTCTTCTCGACTCATGCCCCACTCTCTAGCAGGAGCTAATACTTTTAGACTGGGGTTTAGTGCCATAATGCCTACATCAAAGCGCACCTGGTCATTACCTTTACCTGTACAGCCATGAGCTACCGCATCTGCCCCATATTTTTCGGCGGCTTCTACTAATAATTTAGCAATTAGAGGGCGTGCCAAAGCCGTAGACAGAGGATAGCGATTTTCATAAAGAGTGTTAGCTTGAATTGCTGGAAAAGCGTAATCGCGTACAAAGCTTTCGGTGGCATCTTCTACTAGAGATTCAGATGCACCACATTTCAATGCCTTTTGCTGAATTGGTCCTAGTTCGTCTCCTTGTCCCAAGTCAGCAGCCAGGGTAATTACTTCTTTGACTCCCCATTCTTCCTTAAGATAAGGAATACATACAGTGGTGTCTACTCCACCCGAATAAGCTAAGACAACTTTGTCTGCGCGTCCCATAATTAATTTTGCCCCTTTTGATAACTAATGGGGTATTGTACCCAAAAGCTGACTCCTCAAAGCGTTTTTTTTGCACATTTTGCTAAAGTTTTGGCAGAAAAGCCCAAAATCTAAGCTGGTACTCGAATGTTGTTCAAAATTTCCTGCACTACCCCAGCAGCAGTTTGACCCGAAAAGCGTGCTTGAGGCTGCATAACTAAGCGATGAGCAATGACGGACACCGCTAATTCCTGAATATGTTCGGGGGTGACAAATTCATAACCATCAAATAACGCCAAAGCCTGCCCCACCTTCATCAGTGCTAAAGAGCCTCTAGGACTCCCTCCTAACTGCACTCCTTCAGCAGTACGAGTAGCGTTGACTAGATCGACTAAATATTGTTTCATGGTGTGGCTGACTCTAATTTGTTCTACCTGTTGTTTAAGAGCGATCGCTTCAGCTAAAGAAATACAGGGTTTAATATTATTAAGAGGATGACTTTGCATCTGGTCGGCTAAAATTTGCACCTCATCGGCAGGAGAAACATATCCTAAACTAAACTGAAGGGCAAAACGATCCATTTGAGCTTCGGGTAAAGGATACGTGCCGTGAGAACCCACTGGATTTTGGGTAGCGATCACAAAAAACAAGTTCTCTAGTTTTTTAATTTGACCATCTACGCTTACCTGAGACTCTGCCATTGCTTCCAACAGGGCAGACTGAGTGCGAGGGGAGGCACGGTTAATTTCGTCTATTAAAACAATATTGGCAAAAACTGGTCCTGGGTGAAAGTTAAAAGAACTTTCTTGCTGGTCAAAAATAGAAATACCCGTAATATCTGACGGTAAAAGATCGGGGGTAAATTGAATCCGTTTAAACTTGGCATCGATAGAATAAGCTAAAGCTTTTGCCAAGGTAGTTTTTCCTGTACCAGGATAATCTTCTAAAAGAACATGACCACCACTCGCAAAACCAGCCAACAGGTTTCTAATAGCAGTTGACTGCCCTTGCATTACACGTTGAATGTTGTGATAAATTTTTTCATATATGTCTTTACCAGCAACACCGCTGATTACTGAATTTATCTGAGTCACAATAGCTATTTTGTTTTGATACGGTTAGTGATGTTTCCTCTTTATGTTGCCCATACAGTCGAGCAAAACTATATTTCTCAGTAATTTTAGATATTCGATGCATTTCTTCTTCCCAAAAGCTATTGGCTTAGTGCTTAGAGCTATTTAACTATTTAAGCGATAAAGTATGGTATCAATACATAGCAAATAGAACTATTTAGCATTAGCATCAAAGCCACGGTGAAAGCAGTTCTAGATTCGCTAACGTTTAGTAATTGAGAATAGCTAGCTTGCAGAGTTAACGTAGTGTAAGAAACTCCGACAAGGGCTAAAGGTATTGATAAAGCTAAAATAGAAATGGGAATAAACGCGGTTAAGACAAAGAAGAATGCCAGAGGAGCGATCGCTGTTCCAGCTATGAATATATCCGTTGTCAAATCACCTTTATAATGCAGAAAAAAACGTACTATAATTCCTGTAATTATAAAACTCATAAAAGGAATTATACCAACTAAAAATAGTTCCCATATTGGTATTTCTAACGGCAACCCAATCATAAAATAACTACAGACAAAACATAAGCTAGAAAATACACCATAGATCGTGCCAACTTGTTTTAAATGTCTTCTTTCTAATCGAGAAAATGCAGGTAATAAACCACCTCCAGGATTTAAAAAAGACAGGCTTAGCGTCATCAAAAAATTTTGAATTGGGCGATTTGACCGACCAGTTTTATGGTTGCTTTTTGTTAAGTCACTGACTATATTTTTAGTACGACGATGAGCTTCGTAATTTTTTTGCAAGCGAAAAAGATCGGCAGCTTTATTTAAGTCTTGTATGGCAAAAGAAATTTTGAATAGCTCTTTATAAGCAATACCTCGATAGTAGTATGCTTGAGGATAATTGTTGTCTTGAGCGATCGCCATAGTGTAAGATTCAATGGCAGGTTCGGCGTAACCTAGACTGTAGCGCGCTCTTCCTTGATAGTAGTGAGCTTTGGCAACTTGGCTATCGATAGTAAATATTTGCTGGCAATCATTTAAAACCCCTTGATTATCACCCATTTTATATCGCATTTCGCACCTTTTGAGATAAGCATCAATAAATTTGGGATTGAGTTTAATTGCCTGAGAATAATCATTAATGGCTTTGCTGTATTCTTTAACTTGAGTGTAATGAAAGCCTCTATTATAAAAATCTTTAGCTGTTTTAGGATCGCTTGTTTGGCTAGACCGGTTATCATTCTGGCTCGTAGTTGTGCGTGACTTGCTTTCAAAAGGAACACGGCGATCATAGCGACGACGTTTAGAATTATCTGATAATACATCATATGCCTGAGAAATCTGTTTAAATTTCTCAGCAGCAGCAAAATCGCCTGGATTAAGATCGGGATGATATTGGCGCGCCAAATGACGAAAAGCTATCTTAATTTCTTTTAATGTCGCACTCTGGGATACTCCCAAAGTTAAATAATAATCTTCCCCGTAATTTTCCGCCCTTGCCATTGATTTTTACTGTTTTTTCTGACCGCCAACGATTTTAGCTAGGGACACCACGTTTAAGGCAAAATCCACATAAACTAAATTTCGCCAACTTTGTTTTGTTTTGCCTGTTTGATTTTGGTTATTCAGCGAGCTAGGTTTTTGCTTTTCATTATCATAAATGAAGATGCTGATAATGGAAAAGCATAATTTGTAATTTAAAGCCTAGCAGCCAAAATAAGTACTTAAATAGTAGTGCAAAAAAAATTTCCTACTTGAGATTGGAGAAAGGTAAAGAGGGAAAGGAAATAAGAAGTAGGAGGTAGGGAATAGGCGACAGACTTACCTACATTTTTTTTGGCAATATAACCAGCAACATTCAGCAAAGAATGTTAACTTGCGATTCCTAAACACAAAATGGTAGGGGCGAAGTTCGTTCGCCCCTACCAAAATTAACGCCAAAAATGCAAATGTCAGCTATGCCGACAAAACTCTTAGTTGCTCTTTAAATCGGGGAATTTTTCGGCAAAGTAGTTACTGATAAAGGTATTGACAAACGATAATACTATAGGGGCAATCAAGAAAGCGAGCAAGCCAGATACTTGAAATCCTGGTACGAATAGAGAAGCCAACCAGAAACACAAGCCGTTAATTACCAAAGTAAATGCGCCTAGGGTCAAAAGGTTAATTGGCAAAGATAGTACTGATAAAATTGGTCTAACACCACTGTTTACTGCACCAATAACTAACGCAGCTACCATTGCAGCAGGGAAGTTAGCTAAATTAACTCCAGCAAAAATGATGTCAACTACTAAAAGACTTAAGGCTGTGGCTAAAAGGGTTAAAAGCGTTCCTAACATATCTATTTTCTCCTGATATATACTAATTATTATTTAATTGCTTTTTAAGCGTAGATTCTTATGTTTATTTATTATTCAGTGTTTCTAGATATTTTTGTATCTCTTAAAGGATAGATTTTTGAATACTTTTATAGATAGATATAAACTGACGTAAGCTCAATATTTATGTCTAAAGATAGAAGATATATAGAGAAATATCTGTAAATCTAACTAGTAAGAATGAATTTATCTGAATAAAATTACCTTTTAAAAATCATGAAACTTTTAAAAATTATTGCTAGTATCGCTTTGCCTCCTCTAGGAGTTTTCTTAACAGTTGGCGTTAGTTCAGCTTTACTAATCAATATTCTTTTGACACTACTAGGTTATGTTCCAGGCATTATTCATGCACTCTGGATTTATTCCAAGCAGTCTGAACGTGAAGTTAACGTTTAAATTAAGGTAATAGATTTATAGATAGAGAAAGATATTTTCTTAACCTCGCCAGTCTTTCTCTAAATCATTCAAATTTATTCTTGCAAGTTTATCTAGTTAAACTCTACCGTAGCGGGCTACCATTGGATCGGTAGGATTATTCTGACTATGAATCCAAGCCCACATCTGATCGCCACAAGAAAAATGCCACCACTCTCCAGGATGTTGTTGAAAGCCAGCATTGGTCATTACCCGATTTAGTAGTTGACGATGAAAATGATACTGCTGATTTTCGCCGTCTCGATCGCTTAAATAATAGTCTGGTTGCGATCGCTCTGAAAGTTCATCAATTTCTCCTCCCATATCTAAAGTTTCGTCGCGATCGTTAACTAAGGTTACATCGACCGCTGCTCCTGTACTATGAGGAGGCGGCATTTTTTTATCCAAGCTAGGTGCAGCCCAAATCTTATATACTTGACTCCATAGGTCTTGACGTTGATGTGCCGTTAACTGTTGTTCTCTTAGGCTGTATTTTTTTAACAGTGAATTATAGGTATAGTTAACCATAAACTGTTGCACCCCCACAGGACGGTACGCATCGAATATCTTGATTTTCCAATGAAGATAACGTTTTTCTAATAAAAATTGTGCTTCGAGTAAAGCTCGAACAACTCCTTGGCGTAAACAGTACGGTGATTTGTTTCCATAGTCTGCCCCCAAGTTCATGTAAGGATGAGGTAGTTCAACGGCGAAGTTGTCTAGAGGAATAGCAATTAAACGTTCGTTACACTCTTGAATAGGAATCTGATGATATGGTTTCACGATGTTTGAATTCTTAATGTCATCAAGATTTTTACTCATACTTATATAAAACGACTACCCCAAATTTAAGCTTGGTTTGATTATTCATTCTGTCTATATCCATATATAGCGTATATTTATAACTTATTTTTTTGGCTACGCTACATATAGTGTTATGATACTTATTCCTAATGAGCAAAGAATAAGTGTTGATGGATCATTTACGGGAATGGAAAGCAAGTGGCGTAGACGAAGAGTTAACCCGCTTAAACGTAGTTAACCTTGAGGGAGAATCCCCTGGGGAATATTTACTATACTCAAATTCTATCCCTAGAAGAAATGACGGCAGAATTAATGCAAGATTTCTTCAACGTTATGCCCATATTGATGCTGGAGGATGGTGGTGTTCTGGCATCGATATTTTGAGTGGCGAAGAAGATATCTGGGGTTGTTTTAAGCCCGATCGCCCGCGCCATGATGCTGATAAAATTATTAAGTATGAGCATCCCCCTAAAACTGCCACAGGCTTATTCGCGCTTAAAGTTCCTCTTAGTTTGTGGCAGAAAATTGCCGATCGCGCTCAAGTTAAAATTACTCTACAGGATATTGTTCAAAACAAGGCTGACTTGGGATTTTGGCAGTGGTTAAAAAATAATCCTCAAGTTCCTCTCTGTATTACCGAGGGAGCAAAAAAAGCAGGAGCATTATTGTCTGCTGGCTATAGTGCGATCGCTTTACCAGGCATTAATAATGGTTATCGGACTCCTAAAGATGCCGATGGTAAACGGATCGCTAAATCTCATTTGATTCCTCAGTTGGCTACCTTGGCTACCCCTGGACGAGAAATATACATTGTCTTTGACCGAGATTCTAAACCAAAAACCGTTCAGGCAGTCAATGCAGCAATTAGAAAAACAGGCTATTTGTTACAGCAAGCTGGTTGTCAAGTCAAAGTTGTTACCTGGAATAGTCAGCTAGGCAAAGGTGTAGACGATCTAATTATTAATCATGGTCAAGAATATTTTGCCCAGGCTTTTGATGAGGCGGTAGATTTAGAAACCTGGAAAGCAAAATCTTGGACAAATTTGACTCATTCTACGGATGTTCAGCTAAATAGCCGTTATTTGCCAGAGTTAGATATACCACCCAGAACCAAGTTAGTCGGTATTAAATCAGCTAAAGGCACTGGTAAAACAAGATTTCTTGAGAAAATAGTCGCTCAAGCGATCGCTCGTGGGCAAAAAGTTTTAGTCATTGGGCATCGAGTGCAGTTAGTCAAAGAATTATGCAGCAGGTTTGGACTTAGTTACGTCACCGACAAAGACTGTAGCGATCGAGCAGCTTTAGGTTATGGTCTTTGTATTGATTCTTTGCATGGCTCTTCTAAAGCAAAATTTAACCCCGATCGCTGGTCAAATAGCCTAGTAATTATTGATGAAGTAGAGCAAGTATTGTGGCATGGCTTAAATTCTAGTACTTGTAAAGACAGACGAGTTGAGATTTTAAAGTCATTTAAAACTTTGATCCAGAATGTTTTAGGCGATCGCGGACAGGTATACATAGCGGATGCGGACTTGAGCAATATTGCCTTAGATTATTTGATTGCTTTATCAGGAGTAGAGATTCAGCCCTATATTGTTCATAATATTTGGCAACATGACGAGCAGACCTCATGGCAGGTATACAACTATGAGGGCAAAAGTCCAAAAAAACTAGTCGCTAATCTAGAAACCCATATCCAACAAGGAGGCAAACCATTTATTTGTCTCTCGGCACAAAAGCTGACTAGTAAATGGAGTACTCAAACTTTAGAAGCTTATTTAAAACAGAAGTTTCCCGCTAAAAAAATTCTGCGTCTAGATTCCGAGTCCCTTGCCGATCTTAGCCACGTTGCTTATGGCTCTCTTGCTCAGCTAGAACAAGTTTTATGGCAATACGATATCGTGGTGGCTAGTCCTTCAATTGAAACAGGCATATCCATTGAACTAAAAAATCACTTTACCTCTGTTTGGGCGATCGCTCAAGGCATCCAGGCAGAAAACGCCGTCCGTCAGACTCTATCCCGTTTACGGCAAAATGTCCCTCGACATCTTTGGTGCGCCAACTATAGTTTTAATAAAATCGGTAATGGTTCAACTTCCATTCCTGCTTTACTTAGCTCTAGTCAGCGTTTTACTCAGCTAAATATCCGCTTGTTACAGCAGTCAGACTTTGCCTATCTAGATGACCTAGACACAGGCTTTCAAGCAGAATCTTTGCTGTGTTGGGCAAAAATGGCAGTACGCTTTAATGCAGGCGCAAGCAATTATCGCCACTCTATTTTGGCGGGCTTAAAAGCCGAAGGACATCAAATAGTAGACGCAGCTACGATTAAGTTTGAGGAGTTAGAAAATCAAGTAGAATCTCAAGCCGATAATAGTTTAGTCGCAGCGATCACCGAAATCAGTACCCAAAACTATTTAGCAGAATGTAAAGCGATCGCCTGTTCTACCGATCTCAATACTCGCCAGTATCAGACTCTCAAAAAACGCTTAATCAAGTCTTTAAGCAATCGCCGTCAACTCAAAAAACACGAACTGCATCAACGCTACAATCTACCGATCACTCCTGAGTTAGTATCTTTAGATGATGAAGGATGGTATGAAAAAATTAGGCTACATTACTTTTTAACAGTTGGTCGTCCTTACCTAGCAGATCGCGATACTCAGGTTGCCCGCAAGCTAATTGAACAGGGAAATGGCAGTTTATTTTTACCTGATTTTAATAACTCCCAGCTTGGGGCGATTGTTGGCACATTAGAGCTAATGGGTATTCCCGTCTTGTTACAAGATACAAAGAGAGAATTACGTAATACCGATGCTGATTTACAGTCTCTCAGTGCGATCGCTCATAATAATCGTTCAGAAATCAAAACAATCCTCAACATTGGCATCGCTAAGAATTTCACTCCTGTAACCATAGTCAGTCGTCTTCTCGCTAAAATTGGCTACAAACTTAAATGTATGCGTTATGAAAGCATCAACAAAAAGAGAGTTAGAGTCTATCAAATACTATCCCCCATAGATCGACGAGAACAAATATTTAGCCACTGGTTAAAAGTAGACCACCAACGTCCTGGCAATTCCTTGTTTTGGTCTGCCGAGCAAACTGATAATCTTTCTATGTCTATGTCAAAAGCTGCTGAGGCAAAATATAACTATCTTCAGCTAAGCTTGGATATTTAGTTGGATATTTAGAATTTTTCCACAGTCAAAAGTCAAAAGTATTTAAATTTAAGCTTCTAATACCAAATTAAATTGTATCCGCTACAGATTAATTGTAAGGGCGAACGACCGTTCGCCCCTACAGAAAACGATGTGTCATGTTGTAAATTTAAAATGGTATAAGATTTACTAACCGAACGGTATTAAGACGTAAGCAATATGTGTCTCGCCGTTTAAGTGGGCTTTGAGTTTATGGTTCAAACTTTGGTTTTTCAGGCAAGGGGGTGTCTTTCAAATCTGAAGGTTTGCGATTAGGAAGTTTTATATTTCTTATCTGATCTCGTAATGATGGCAGTGGTTCAGGTTTAGGTTCGGGTTTAGACTCTGGTTTCGGTGCTGGTGCTGGTGCGGGTTTGGGTTCAGGTTTAGGCTCTGGTTTCGGTGCTGGTGCTGGTGCAGCTTTTTGTTTCTCTTCTGCTCTTTCAATAGATGGCAATGTCAAAGAAGGACAAACTTCGGGGTCATATTCATAATTGAGCGTTACCTGATAGGGCTTTGGTTTTTTTGTTTTGTTCTCCAAAACAAGCTGAGCGAGATCTTCTACCCCCTGTATATTAAAAATAGGATATTTTGCACCTTTGATTAAATCTAGATCGACAACTTCACCCTTGGCATTGACGACAACTCCAAATACACTAGTCCCTTTGAGTCTTCTAATGCAGGCATCTCGTGGATAAGTCCCTGTTGCTTCAATCTCGTCAGGCTTTACTTCTTTTACCTTGGCTAGCCAAGCAATATAGTTTTTGCTGGCATCCTCATCGGTCATACCCTCCTCATTTTTAGTCAAGCTTTGAGTCAAATTAGCAATGCGCTTTTGAGAATTATCAACCTTTTTGGCTGCAACCTGTTTAGGAGTGAGTTTTGGCTCTATTTGAGGTTTTGGCTCTGGTTTTTCTTGAGGTCTTGGATCTGGTTTAGCTGCTGTTTGAGGTGATTTTTGAGCTTGTTGTGCATTTTCTGGCTTAGAAGGTTGTCCAGGTTTTTTAGTTGGGTTAGCAGGCGAAACTTTAGATGGATCTACCTTAAAATCACCAGGATCGATCTTTGGTGGTAAGGGAAGTTTTGATAAATTGCTAACAGGAGGCAAAGTAATATCAGTTATGGGAGGCAGAGGAGGAAGATTATCAAAATTAGGAGGAGGAGGAATAGCAACAGGAGGTAAATTAGAAGGATCTCCTAACCCAGGAAATAAAGAACGAGGTATGGCAAAAGGTGCAGCAGGTTCGCTATCGTCAACTGGTGGCAGATTATTGATATTGGGAGTATTTAACTGAGGTGATAAATTGGGTAAACGAGCTTGTTGTTCTGGGTTAAGCTCAATTACAGAAACTTTTCTCTTGCTAGAGTCATTGTTGAATTTTAGGCTGGGTAAACCAAACTTGAGAACCAGCAGATGCAGAACAAGGGATATTAGTAAACATAGCTGTGCTGGATTAATCAGCTTACTAGATTGATTATCTAATTTTGATTCGTAGATCATAACCAGCAGCGATAAAAGTAAATATATATATGGTTATCTAGTTTACTAAACAATTTTGAAAAATAAGATAATTACAGATTAAGTTATGCGTAATTCACCGTTTGACCAATAATTTTATAATCGCCACGATCCTGACAAGGTAATTGCTGTTTTCCATGACTCGTTCCAGTTGCCGAACGAGCGATCGCGATAATTCATCCGCCTTGTTTATGTAGAATAATCGAAAAGCTTAGACTCCAAGGTTTTGAATATTAATACCTTGGAAACTTATAAATTAAATCAATAATAAAATGACAATTTCTGAGTCAAATCTAGATACCATTCGTCCCAAGCGTCCGATAGGAATGCTAACCATCTTCCGTCTGGGTTTATTTAATCTGGGATTAGGATTGATGGCGGTATTAACCTTAGCTGTCTTAAATCGGGTAATGATTAGTGAGCTTAGTATTCCAGCAACCATTACTGGCGGAATTTTAGCTACATCTTTATTTGTTGCTCCTGCACGAGTATGGTTTGGACAACTCTCAGATAACAAGCCAATACTAGGCAAACACCGAACCAATTATGTTCTTGTGGGAACTGTAATTTTTGGTTTGGCAGTCTGGTTGGCTGTACAGATAATGTGGCAATTGGGTACTGTGGTAGAAAAGAGTGGCGGTTGGCTTTGGAATACGCAAACTATTGGCTGGAGTGCTTTATTAGCTTTAATTATGGCTATTTATGGTTTGGGGATTAGCTGTAGTTCAACACCTTTTACGGCATTACTTGTAGACATCACCGAAGAAGAAAGGCGTTCTAAATTAATCGCGGTAGTTTGGTCAATGTTGATGATAGGTATAGTCATTGGTGGAATTACAGGCAGCGTCGTCTTTAAAAAGATTGAAATAGAAGGAATCTCAGCAGGTAATATTCCTTTGGAAATACTTCAGCCACCGATTAATTCTGTCTTTAGTTTTGTTCCCTTTTTAGTCTTGGGGTTAGCTTTAATTGCCACTTGGGGAGTAGAAAAGAAATATTCACGCTTTACTAGTAATATTGCAGCCAATAGGGAAGACAGCATCACTATTGGTAGAGCAATTAAAGTTCTAACTACCAGCCGTCAAACAGGCATTTTCTTCGCTTTTTTGTCTATTCTGACAATTGGTTTATTTATGCAGGAAGCGATACTTGAACCCTATGGCGGGGAAGTATTTGGGATGAGTATCGGCGAAACGACTAAGTTAAATTCTTTTTGGGGTATAGGAATTTTACTCGGCTATGGAGTTACAGGATTTTTGATTATCCCCAATCTAGGCAAAAAACCTACTACCAAGATTGGCTGTATTGGCGTTGCTATTTGTTTTGCTTTAATTATTGCTGCTGGCTTTACCCAACAGCCAAAAATGCTGCAAACAGCGATCGCCTTATTTGGGATAGCTGCGGGAATAGCTACTGTCGGCGGTATTAGCTTAATGTTGGATTTAACCGTTGCTGCAACTGCTGGTACTTTTATTGGTGCTTGGGGATTGGCTCAAGCAATGTCTAGAGGTTTGGCTACTCTTGCTGGTGGAGTTGTTTTAGATCTTGGTAAAAGCTTCTTTGCTACGCCTCTTTTGGCTTACAGTTTGGTATTTATGATTCAAGCGGTATTCATGGTTTTGGCAATAGTTATTTTGGCAAACGTTAACGTCAGCGAATTTAAAGAAACCACAACCAAAGCTTTATCAACCGCTATGGAAGGTGAGTTAGACGGGTAAATTTTACTGGAGATAGAGAGAATGAAATAGACAATATCTAAAGCCGCAAGATATTTACAAAAACATCGTTTAATCAATAAAGAGTGAAGAACCTACTTGAGATTCCTGCCATATACTGTACAGCAGATATTCGCCACCAAGACTAAGATCGCAGACAAAGATACCTTCTTCACTATCTTCACTTTGGCTTACCCAAGCCCCAGGTACAACAACTTCTAGATATTGTTCATCACAGGGAAATACTTCGATCAGTTGTTTTGCTTCTAGTTCAGCTATGTCTATTAAATAACGGCTATCTATCGGAATTACTAAGCAAGCAGTACTAGATTCTATAAAAATGTTTATTCCTGCACGTAAACTAACTAGAATTCTGTTGGCTTTCCAGGCTTCAATAGATTCTTCTAAATATTCGAGGTAGATTGCTTCTTCTAAATAAGTGATTTTTAACATGAGATACTCTGCTCCCTCGGCATATAATTTTTGTTTAATAATTGATTTAGGTTTTTTTGATATTCATTTGGTTTAAGTCCATACTTAACTGTTGACTATTTTTGTGCTATTGACATTGACACAAATCACTGTTTAATTGTTCATTTTGTTAAAAGTGAATTTGAGCAATAAAAAACCCGCTAGCCAAAATCTGCTAACGGATAATGTAAATTTTTGTTAAATTAACAGCCTATTTGTCAGCAGGGTAATCGCACCTAATTTTTAAAATTCATACAAGACAGGGCTTTCGGCAAATCGGTTCGTAAAATTGTAAAAATTGAAAACCCTTGCTAGCTAAGCATTCTGAGATTTTGAGGCGATTACCCTGTATTCGTAAGATGGCTATTCAGTGCAAATTTGCCCCGCTATTTAGCTTTGGTTTTATCTAGCTGCTAGTAATTTTTTTCCAGCGACGATACTTGAGATTTTGTTGGCTACAGGCTCTTATATGTTTGGGATTTAAAGAATATGCGAAGTTCTTTTTGGACAGCGTTAAAGAGATAATATTAGCGATCGCAACTTAATCTACACAAAGGCACGATATTTTGGCTATATTAGAGATCCGCTCAAAAAGAGATAATAAAAAGATTAAATTTCTCGAAAAAGCTTTGCAAACTGGGTTTTTAATACTACACTTATAGTACCGTGTATATCTAGTATCTAGAGGAAAAAAAATGCGAACCCTAACTCGCACATCTACGACTGAAATGGAAGTTACCAGTATTCGCTTGGAGCGTAGTCTCAAAGACAAGCTGAAAGAATTATCTGGTAATCAGGGTTATCAAGCTTTAATAAGAGATATTCTTTGGAACTATGTTCATCAGAAATCTGGTGATTATCGTCCTCAGTTTGCTCGTTCTGATATTCGCGCTACCGTTGAAGCAACTGCCCGCAAAGATGAAAGTTGCGCTCTTACAGGTAAGCTAATTCAAGAGAATGAACCTATGCTGCTTGGGTTTACTATTTATGGCGATTTAGTACCATTAAGCGTTAATAGCGTCGCCGAATAGAAGTTTTAGGGTGGAAAACTAGATTAAGGTTATTTAAACTCAGCGTTAAAATGTGCTTGATTTTTAGTTTTCCACCAGTAATTACTTAAAGATTCTAGATACACTTGCATTATATTACCGAGTTATCATTACATTAGAGTCGTAAACAGTAAAAGAAATTAAAACCAAAAACATACAAATTTCTTAGTAATTTTGGCAACTGGATAAAATTACGTATTTTACTGATTTACATAAGCACATAAGGAGTTATCAACACAGATGACAGAAGCTACTAAAACGGTTGAAAGAGGCATTCAATTAACCTCAATTGCTTTTAAGCATATTAAAATGCTGCAAGAGCAGCAGGGACAGGAATTGTGTCTTCGAGTAGGAGTGCGCCAAGGTGGTTGTTCAGGAATGTCTTACATGATGGACTTTGAAGAACCAGATAAGATTCAACCTGGCGATGAAGTCTTTGATTATGACGGATTTAAAATCGTCTGTGATCCAAAAAGCCTTTTATATTTATATGGCTTGGTTTTAGATTATAGCAACGCCATGATTGGTGGCGGTTTTGAATTTACTAATCCTAATGCTGCTCAAACCTGCGGTTGCGGCAAGTCTTTTGGCGTATAGGAACAAAAAGACATAGTTAGCGAATTGAATAATTTTCTTAGGCAGACTGGATCTATCTAGTCTGCCTTTAGTTAGCAAATTTTTAGATACAAATCCTAGTCTGTGAAACGAAAACTAAAGTTTTGCTGATAAAAATGCGGTTAATCGTTCAAGAGTACGGTTATTTTCAGCCGAAGTACCAATAGTAATGCGTAAACCTCCCCCTGTATGACGAATTAAAGTCCCTTCTGCTTTTAGTTTGCTGGTGATTTGCGCCAAAGCATTTTCATGTTTGTCAGAAGATATATCTTGAAGACGGAGATATAAAAAGTTAGCGTTGCTCTGCCAGACTTGCAGCTTGCTTTCCTCTTTAAGAATTGACCATACTCGCTCTCTTTCTTTGATGGTTTCTGTCACTAAAGGTAATAGTAATTGCCTTTGCTGCAAGGCTACCTTTGCTGCTGTCTGAGAGAAACTAGGCAGATTATAGGGCAAGCGCACCTTCTCTAATACTTTAATTAAATCAGGATTGGCGATCGCATATCCTACACGATGGGCAGCTAACCTAAAGGCTTTGGAAAAGGTGCGCAACACAATCCAGTTATGACGCTTAGTCAATTCGTTTACTACGGATGTCTGACTAAATTCAAAATAGGCTTCATCTATAACTACTAAAATATTCTCTGGTAGACTTCTTAACCAATCTAGTTCTCTGGCAACCAAGGCATTACCAGTAGGAGAATTAGGATGCACCACAAACACTACTCGTATAGGTGGGCTATCGGTGTGGGCGATCGCCTGCTGCGCCATTTCTAGATCTAGAGCAAAATCTGACTCTTGTCGATTAATGCTGACAACAGGAATACCTAAAGTTCGCGCCAGGATTCCATACATAGAAAAGGTAGGAGTTGCCACTAAAATAGATCCTTCGCCGCCTAAGCAAGTAGCGATTAATAACGAGCGAATAAGCTCATCAGAACCATTGCCTACAGAAATATTAGCGGTAGTCAGATCTTGAGTAACGTTAGCCGACTCGGTTGCATATTCGGCGATCACCTGTTTTAATTCTTCATGACTGCCATCAGGATAGCGATTAGCTTCTATCTCCTGTTGATATGCCCAAGCCAGCTTAGATTTAATTTCGGCTGGTAAATCTAGAGGACTTTCGTTTGTATCCAGACGATCTATAGATGCAGGAGTTTCGCCTCCTGGGTGGGGTGTATATACAGCTAACCTTAGTAGATCTGAACGGATAAAAGAATTGCGATCGTTCATGGTGTTTTAGAAACTGTGGGGCGATGTAGATTATAAAATATCTGGCCTCAGTTTATCTAAAACAAAACAAATATTTAACCTACAAACAAGACGCTTTTGCCTATCTATTGTTTTTACAGAAGCAAGCTTTAAACATACTTGACTCTTTAATTATTCCTTTCAATTAATTGGTTAACAAACTTTTTATCCTGTTTACGGAATAGTTTTTTGTAGTAGTTCTCTTTAAACAGTGTGTGCTTGTGAAATTTGATTAATAGTTCTTTTGTTTCTTCACAAGATAAATTTTGGATCTTGTTCGCAAAAACTTCGTGGGTAAATTCTTGTTCTAAAGACAACTGATTTGACTCAAGGTTCATCGTATAAACTCCTGGTGATGAGAGATAAAAAAGTAAAAACAAATATGAAATTAAGAAGAAAAAGTACTTTACAAAGCGAGGAGAAGATTTATTGCCTGTTTAAAGCATTCGCAAATTAATACCGCCAAAAACTGTCATGCTGTTTATCTTAAGACCTTCTTAAAGAGATATTAAACCATGATTCTCGGCTATATAGAAATTTTTAACTTATGTTTGCATTTAGTAACAGTCTGCCAAAAATTCGCTGTTTGAGAGGAGATAAGCAAGATACAATACTGAGTCGGGAGTAATATTTAAATTAATTTATGAAGACAGCAGATAAACAAAACGATAAAGCCATTGTCAAAGATTATTTTAACCAGACGGGATTTGATCGCTGGCGGAGAATCTACGGCAAAACAGAAGATGTCAACAAGGTTCAAAAAAAGATTCGCCAAGGACATCAACAAACTATTGATACTGTCCTTGGCTGGCTAGAAGATGATGATAATTTAGCTAATATTTCAATTTGTGATGCGGGGTGTGGTGTCGGTAGCCTGAGTATTCCCTTGGCAAAAGCTGGTGCGACTGTTTCTGCCAGCGATATCTCTGAAAAAATGGTAGGAGAAGCCCAAGAAAAGGCAAAGTCAGAGTTAAGCGATTCTAATCAGGTTAATTTTACAGTCTCAGATCTAGAAACCTTGACTGGTAATTATCATACTGTTATCTGTCTAGATGTTTTAATTCACTATCCTACGGTTGATGCTGCCAAAATGATCGCTCACTTGGCATCTTTGGCAGAGTCTCGTTTAATTCTTAGCTTTGCGCCTAAGACTTGTTTCTTGTTTGTGTTGAAGAAAATTGGGGAGTTCTTTCCAGGGCCTTCCAAAACTACGAGAGCTTATCAACATAAAGAATCAGAAATCATTGCTATTTTACAAGACAATGGTTTTGAAATTAAGCGTACGGGAATGACTAGCGTTAGCTTTTACTATTCTCGCATCTTAGAAGCAGTTAAGGTAAGGAATGAAGGATGAGAAAGGTAGCAACTTATAGTCATTTTAAGTCCAGGTGGTCTTTGAAAAAAGTAATGAGTAACGAGTAACGAGTAGCGTTTAACCTTGTTATCAATACCAAACTACCATAGGTCAATTCATTAAAATGACTATAGTTGAACTGAATGCTACTTTCCTCAAATATTTGATTCAAACACTGAATTTTTAGTTTAAACCGCGACTACATAGAAAACAGTAGGTTTTTACCAACAACTTATCTTCCTAGTCTCTAGTCCCTAATCCCGCGAACAGTTGACCTAAGAACTATGGCTTTCAAACTGGAAGCGGTTTATTTTGCTAATCCAGTCAGGAAAGTAGATACATCCATCATTTTAATTTTCAAAATTTCCAAGGGATTAAATTGGCTTTTAAGTTCTAAATTATTATACTTGCCTGTTAGATCTATAAAAGAAAATGATTCAACTTCGTTCTTTTCAATTAGAAACTGTGAATAAGGCAAGGCATATATTTTAGCCCCTACAGCTTCGGCAAAATATACGGCAAAGGGAAAAATTAGAGTCGGTTCATAATTGGGAGTGTGCTGCCAAATTGATTGGCTAAAGTCATCTCCTCCTATCCAGCCCCCAACTCGAATTTTGTCAAATAAACGAATTAAATCAATCGTAATTCCTTTGAGGGTATGATCGCCATCGATATAGGCAAAGTCCAGGGCATTATTGGGAATTTTCTCAATTACCTCTGTGGTTTTGCCACGTAAGATTACTGTTTTATTAGCTGCAAAATTGGTTTTTTCCTTTGTTTCTAAGAGGAATTTTTCAAAAGTATTGTTATTTTTGTTTGCTGGTTTACTCCAGTCCCTTAGGTGTCGCCAAGGATCGATCATAAAGTATTTTTCGATTGAATCGCACTTTTGGAGCAGTTGATAAGCGAAATCACCTTTATAGACTCCCACTTCTGCCATACTTTTGACCTTGTAGGAGTCTACCAGACGAATCCATAGATCGAATCTAGAGTCAGATTTTTCTACACACTGTTCAACAATCTGTTTTGGGGTGTTCATTAATTCTTCTAATGCAGCTTTCGTTTACTATATGACAATAAAAGTTAATATATTGTTAAAGCGTAGTCTATTTCAAATATTTTTATATTTCTAATTTTGTTGAAAATTGATTTTAGCAATATATTTTCAAATGAATAATCTAAATAAGTTTATTCAAACAGAAGCATTAGAAAATAAAGGAGAAGTAGGGGAGAGACTAGTTTGGGATAGCGTTAAAAGAGCCTTTGAATCCCGTATTTGTATTGCATATTGGCGTTATCCCATTTTCTCTCGGGCTGGCAAGTTTCGCAAAGAACCTGATATTTTGATTGCTGATTATAAACTAGGATTAATTGTAATTGAAGTTAAAGCAGTTAGGATTGAACAGTTCGTTAATATTCAAGGACATCGCTGGGAATATAAAGATTTTTATACTAAATTTGGCAATCCATATCAACAGGCAGAAAATCAATTACTTGCTTTGTTAGAGTATAGCGATCGCGAACCTTTATTAAGGCAGAAAGTTACTGCTAGAGCAATTGTCGCCTTACCCTATATTACTAAAATGCAATGGCAAGAGAAAGGTTTTAATAAACTACCTTATTCTCCTCCAATATTATTTTCAGAACATCTTGCCTCATCACAATTAATTATAGAACTAATTAGCAATACAAATCCTGTTATTGCAGGCGATAGTTTAACCTCTACTCAATGGGAATTACTGTTAGCAGTTTTGGGTGGCACTCCTATTTATACCCCAGCGTGTGAGCGTTTGTCTTGTTCACCCTATAGCCGTAGGCAAATTTTGCAACAGGTGCGATCGCGTCTAAATCAGTTAGATTTGCAACAGGAAAAGATTGCTAAACAAATTCCGCCAGGAATGCAAAGAATTAGAGGAATTGCTGGTTCGGGAAAGACTATTTTACTCTGTCAAAAAGCAGCTTTGATGACCGTCAAATATCCAGAATGGCAGATTGCCTTAGTCTTTTTTTCGCGAAGTTTATATGAGTCTATTACTCAACAGGTCAATAAATGGATACGGCATTTTACACAAGAGCAATTAAGCTATAATCCAGAAAAATCTAATTTAAAAATATTTCATGCCTGGGGAAGTAAACAACAGCCTGGTTTTTATAGCACCGTCTGTAAAGCTACGGGTACTTTACCTCTAGCTGTGCCTTTCACTAGTAGTAAAAAACCGAATGAGGCATTGGCAGAAGCTTGTGTACAGTTACTAGAAAATAAAACAATTCCTCAGCTATTTGATGCGGTTTTAATAGACGAAGGACAAGATTTAATTATTAACAATTGGAAATATCAAAATAAACAACCTTTTTACTGGTTAGCCTATCAATCTTTGCGTCCCGTCAATCCAATTTCTCCTCAGCAACGACGACTGATTTGGGCTTATGATGAACTACAAAGCTTGGATAGTCTGAATATTCCTGAACCCGTAGAATTGTTTGGTGAGAAATTAGGGCATTTAGTGACGGGGCAATATAATCAGCAAATAAGTAAAACGGAAATAATCTCCCGCTGTTATCGTACACCCCAACAGATCATAATTATCGCTCATGCGATCGCTATGGGATTATTAAGAAATAAAGGTATACTAACAGGCTCTAGCTGTACTGAGGAATGGCAAGCATTAGGATATCGGCTAACTGGTAATTGGCAATTAGGAAACACCATTACTCTGCAAAGACATAATTCACCTAATATTATTAATGAGCTATGGCAAGGAGAAATGATTGGCTTTGATAGCTTTTCTTCTCGCCAACAAGAATTAACTACCTTAGCTTCTAAAATTAAACACAATATAACTCAAGATAATTTACAGCCAGATCGAGAAATTCTAATTATAGTTTTGGGTAATTCTTATGATCTTTCTTCCTTGGTAAAACAAACTGCAATCTTTTTAATTAACCAGGGAATAAATATTTATCTACCTACCCAAAGCACAGTTAACTGTTTAAATACTCCCGCCGAACAACGTAATGCAAATCAATTTTGGCATTCAGGGGCAGTTACTATTTCTACTATCTACCGTGCAAAAGGACAAGAAGCGGATTTTGTTTATTTGATTGGCTTGGATCGGATTGCTCAAGATGAAGGTAATATATTTCTACGTAACCAGTTATTTGTCGCCTTGACTCGTACTAGAGCCTGGGTAAATATTAGCGGTATCGGCGATTATGCTCTTTATCAAGAGTTATGGCAATTAATTAAGAGCGAAAACAAAATAACCTTCACTGTAAAAAGTTTACCTCAAAGAGAATTAAGAATAAGCGATCGCTCCAATTTAATCCAGGGATACGCTTTGGGTAGAACTAATTTTCGCTATGCCAATTTACATAAGGCAGATTTATCTCACCTCAGTTTAGTTAACGTCAATCTAATCGAAGCAGACTTAAGCTACGCCAACTTAGCAGGGACAAACTTAACTAATGCCAAATTAATTGCAGCCGATTTAAGCAACGCCAACTTAACCAACGCCAAGCTAATTGGTGCTAATTTATTTAATACCAATCTCAACAATACCCAGTTAGACAACGCCAATCTAACCAACACAATATTAGAAACTGAAGAATAAACAGTAAATCCCTAATGGTAAATGGGAACAATAACTTGAGACTGTAGTTTTTAAGTTTTTAGATAAATTATTATGGGGAATTTGCAAAATATCAGCTTGGTTGCCGTTTCAATTTTAGGTTTAAGCACTATGGAAATTCCTAATGCTGATGCCTTAACTTCTAATAATAAGCTCAAGCTTTTATCTTCGGTACAAAGTGCCAAAAATACGGTAGAGTTGGCACAAAAACCAGCAACTTCAACTAATGAAAATTCTCCTCAAACGGAAGATGAGATGGTTGATGCCTTACAAAAGAGACAGGAAAAACTTGAAAACTTTAATAAACTTCAGGACTTACAGCAAAAAGATAATTCTGGAAATTTATCTAGGGATGAATCATCTAAATTACCACAGTCTTTAGCGTTTAAAATGCTGACGATTGGTTTACCAGCAACTCTTTTAGTCATACTAATAAGCATTCCTTTTGTCAAAGGATTGGGAGGAGTATTTAAAAGTAATATAGAAGAAAAATTTGGTAAGCCAAAAGTTCCTGGAGGTTCAGTTATATTGCACAATCGCGCCTTTAAAGAAATTACTGTTATTGGTAATAATGCCGAAAAAATTAATGATGAAAAATTTGGTAATGAAGAGTTTAAACAATTAATTATGTTTAATATTAATGTTGTCAAAGAAACTGAAGGTTATCCAGAGCTTAATAGCAGCGTTGAACTATTAAAAGCAGCGATTATTGCTCAAAAAAGTTTTTTAAAGCTAGAATCAACAGAATTACGATATCGTAGTCGCAAGCAACAAGAATTTTATAATTACGTTGCTGACAATTTAGTAGAAGACATTGATAAAGAAGCTTTTGCGGAACAAGTTAAAAAGAAACAAGCAGAAGTTTTGCCTTTGATTAATACCGAAGAAGGAAAAGAAGCAATTGATGCTTATGTTAAAGAAATTAATGTTTTGAGTCAGTATAGTTTAGGTTTAAAACTTTTAGCTCTATTCAAAAAATATGAATTACAAGATTTTTCTATCTTAAAAAAAGTATCTGACGTAGTAGAAAGTCTTCAGGCAAAAGAACTGTTGTCCCCTCAAGATCTAATTTCTTCAGTTTTAGAACATTACGAGGCTTTTGAAAAACTTGCTCCTATTCTTGGTATTTCTGAAGCAGAAAACACTGCTAAAGCTTATGCACGAGTTTTACAAATATTAGGTCTAATGAATCGACATGGAAAATCGTATATTCAGTTTGAGCAATTAGTTGAACTGCTAAAAAGGTGGGAGAAAACTTACAAAAATATTGCTATGGTACGTCAAGAATATACATCAGAACAATATCAAATACCGCAAGAATTTGAAGCAGATATACCAGGAATAAATGTTTATCAAAAATATGCTAAATATTTACCCTAATTGACTGGCAAAAAAGTGAGATTAAAGTATCGAGGCGTTGAAAAATAAGAGAATTGGGGAGTTGACAGAGAGGGGTTGATATAACTAGATTGGGCGCGGAAATTTCTGTCAGCCCAAAAACTTTTATCTCGTAGAATTAACCTTCCAAAGATCTAAAGGAAATTCATCAGCACTAAATACATGAGCTTTATATACCTGGTTTAAATTAATTTGCCTATTATATTTTAATTTTTGTTTTAACTGTAGAGATGGCTTTAAGACATATACATTTTCAAAGTTGTTCGTGTATTTATCTAAGTTTTCTCCCTGACTAATTACTTTATACTTTACCTGTGGAGATAAGGAATAGGCTAAAGAAAAAGAATCCATAGTACTATTATATTCTGCAATTAACAAAGCTGAATTGTTTTGATTAATTATTTTGGCGATCGCAGGATTATTAATATTTCTTCCCTTCTGATAAAATGGTGACAGGTTTAAGTTACGTACGCAAGAAAAAACGCCTAATGTTAAAAAAAATACAATCACAAACTGCCAAAAATTTTGTCTTTGAATAGCTATAATTTTACTGCTTAATGTATATGCCACTGCAATTAAAATTCCCAACTGTAAGGGAATTAAATATCTGGGTGCAGTTGAACTTTGCCCTTGATTAATAATATCGGTTAGCAGTAACGGCACTGGTAGAGAAAGCATCAAAGTAATAATAAAAAGCCAGCGATCTCGTTTGGTATTTACTATCAAATAATATATAGAATAAATAGATAAACTAAAGATACATAAGGCAACTAATGCACCAATTATAGTTGTCCAATCTAAATATATGTAGTTAGATAATAGTAATATACTGCCAATAACAGTTAACCATAAGGCAAATTTAGCCAGCTTTTTTTTCCAGCTTGAAGATACTTTTATTGCAGCTAAACTAGAAATAGTAATTGTAATTAAGGCTATGGCTGTGTGGATCGAATTAGAGTTTTGGGATATGGGTAAATCGCCAAATATTAATAAATTTGTACCAAAATAGACAGCAATAATATCAGGTAGATTAAAATTGCCTCTCATCCAGCTAGTATTCTTATGTAATAAATTTATATTATTAATAATTACTATTATCCAAGGAATGAAAGCTATGAGAGAAACAATAGAAAACAATAGATAGTTTTTGCATACCTTTAAACGCTTTTTAGATAATGTAAGCAATAAATAAATACCTTGGAAAAAAGCTACATATAAAGAAAATAGGGAAGTATAAAAACCTATTATCAAACTAAAGCTGTATAGTATCCAAGACTGCTTATTGTTAAATTTAATTGCCCTTAAAAAACTCGCACTCATTAATAATATAGCCACCGTCCACAAGCTATAGGGGCGGGCTTCTTGAGCATAAGCCACATAAAAAGGTGAAACGCTCATCAACATGACAGCTAACCAGCTAACTAACCGTCTGTTAAACAATTCCTGACATAGCCAATACAAGCTGGGAAAAACTAATAAGCTTATGCAAGCGGAAAAACTCCGTATAATAGATATTGAATCTCCCCATAGCTGCATCCATACTCTAATTAATAAAAAATAAAGCGGAGCGTGTTCTGGGCTTTTAGTCAAAGCATTAAAACTATCTCTAAAAGTTTTATCAGGACTTAATCTCTGATAAGAAAACAAAGCCTCGCGATCGACGATTTCCTGCTGTATTAAATCATTAGTAACCTCTGGAATAGTGTAGCCAGAAGCTCTAACTGCAGTAGAAACCTCATCTACCCAAAATACTTTACTTTCTAAATTAGTAAAGCGAAAAAAAAATCCTAGTAATAATATAATTACTAATAAAATTACTGGAGACGGAGCAAAAATTTTTCGATACTTTTCAAAAGACATTTATCATCAAAAAAAGCTAATATAAACTGTGATTTAAAAAGTTATCTAATGCCATCATTAATTTTGAAGCATAAAACCGCAGTTCCAAGGAATAAAAACAACATCTATCATGGCACAGTGCTTCTATTATCGGTGCTGTTGTTAATTTTGCAATCGCCCCAGGCAGATTCGACTCCAATTAAACAGCTTCAAGCTGATTCCCCTGTTACTTTTGGTACTAAAGGACAAAAATACTGGTATATTCAGGGTGCAGTAGCAACTACCTTGGATAATAAAGAACCCGATCCTGCTCGCTTTGCCTTAGTTGGTGCAGGAATATCTAAATTTTTATTTAATGGTCATAGCATCAATCTAGAGTTAAACACTATTTATTTCAATCAATCAGATAACGATGCTCTTGGACTTAATCTAGCCCTTTTGATGCGATGGCACTTTATTCGTAAACCCAATTGGTCGCTTTATGTTGATGGGGGTGCGGGAGTCCTGGGTACAACTAGCGATGTTCCCAGTAAAGGAGCGAGCTTTAACTTTACCCCCCAAGCTGGAGGCGGGATAAGTTTTAAGCTCAAGCATGAAAGAAGGCTGATGTTAGGGTTGCGCTGGTATCATATTTCCCATGCAGACTTATTTGGAGCTAATCCTGGCAGAGATAGCATTATGGGCTATGTTGGCTTGAAGTTTCCTCGCTAATTTCTATAGGCGAGAACTAATTTAATATTTTTCTATATAGTAATTTGTGCCGGTAGTTCAAAAGCTTGGACTCGCCAACAGTCTTACTATTGATTTATTACTATTAATCTCATGTCCAAAATTGGCAACTTATTTTGCTGGAATTAATTGTTCTAGCTTTTGTTGCCAAGATTGACCAGAAAAATTGGGGCTTTGCTGTAAAAATAAGTAGCTGGCAGCCCCAAAAGTAACAATAATTCCTAATGACAATATACTGATGATGCTTCTATTTTTGCTTTGTTTCTGATTGTTTTTAGTTAAAACTTGTTCAGTTGTCTTAGACGTAGCTGTAGACCGATTTAGAGTTCTGGTTTCAGCTATAGGTTTTTCCTTAATCATTACATTAGACTGATCGAAACTTTTAGTAGCAGGTAAATGATTATCATGACTACCAACTGCTGACTTTGATTTTGTCTTTTGCAGATTAGTCTTATCTAGGTCAACGTTACGAATATCTGCCCCTGTAAGATCGGTATTAGTCAGATTAGCATCGGTTAAGTTGCTATGACTTAAAATCGCCTCAGTTAACTTAGCGTTGCTTAAATTAGCTTTCTCGAAGTTGACTCCTTGCAGATTTGCCTGACTAAAATCCATACCGCTCAAATTCTTGCCAACTGCACCCCGATTCACTATTTCCCAAACTGAGTACCATTTGGAATCGATCATAGTTTTGTGACTAAGTTTGGTTGTCTTTAAATTAGCAAACTTTAGCTCTGCATCTTTTAAATATGTGCCATTACATGATGCTTTAGCTAGATTGGCATTAGTTAAATTGGCTTGACTTAAATAAGCATTTTTTAAGTCTGCATTTTGCAAATTGGCTTTAGTCAAATCTGCTCGATAAAGATAAGCATTACTAAGATTTGCACTATTTAAATTAGCGTTAACTAATTTGGCATTGCTAAGATCGGCATTGTTTAAATCAGCACGAAATAAATTAGAATTGCTTAAATCAGCACCTGTAAAGTTTTTATTCTCTGCTGTATTGTTGATAATATTGTAAACACAACGGTTTTTATCGGCAATTATCGTTTTAGAATTTATTTTAGCTTGAGAAAAAATTACAAAGTCAAGACTTGCCCCTTTTAAATTAGCATCTTGTAAATTTGCTTTTAAAAGATTTGCTCCTTCCAAGTTAGCATTGTCTAGTTGAGCCTTACTCAGATCTGTATTACTAAGATTGGCAGATCTTAAATCTGCCTTGTGAAGGTTGATACCGCTCAAGTTAATATTACTAAGATTGGCATTAGATAAGTCCGGAACTACCTTTTTATTTTTCTTATACCAGTTATTCCATACTGATACATCTTCTTTGATTAATGCCAAATGTTCCGTGTTTGCCATCTGAGATAATTTCCTAACTTTACTAATGTTAATGTTTCAAAAGTGTCATACTGCCAAGTTAGTTTAGTGAAACGATAATAAAGCTCTTAAATATCGCCAAAGTTTCGTAGTATGACACCTTTATATTTGACACAATACTCAATTAGCTTAATTTTACAAACAAAATCTTAATTCTAGGTAAAAATTTAATTTATTTATATCTAACTCAAGTTGCCAGTTATAAAATAAGAGAAGTAATGAAATTAGATCCTGGTTTATCGACAGTGACACATAATCAGGATTAACCAAAATCTAAGAGCTAGTAAGACTCAAACAACAAGGCTGGCAAGCTATCTCATCAGGCAAAAAAAATGGCGATCGCTTAATCGGATACTATTTTAGGCGTTGCTGATTTAGCGAACGAGTGCGGTCTTGGGACGGCGGCTTTTGAGTGGGAAACTTCTCACTCAAAACGCGCCTTGGCTTTCCCTCAATGAGCAACTCGTTCAAGACAGTAATGACACATAAAAGAACACTGTCCGTAACTTTAAGCTTTAAGCTATTAGCATTTGAGAAGTTCTTGTTTGCAAACGGCTAGAGTAAATAATGTTTTAGCATTACACATTCAGCAACGCTTAATTTTCGGTAAAAAATAAGACTGCTTGCTTACTGTCTAAATATCTGTCTAAATATCTTTTTAAAATCAGCAAACTAGACTATGATTTTTAGCTGCTCCACGATAGGCTAGATAATAGTAATTTAAGAGTTGACCGCCCGAACTACTTTTAATGCAGGGCGATTCCCGCCCAGAGCGTCGCAGACGCGACTCAACGCTTCGCGTTGTGCGACTTTTTATCTCTTCGAGATAGAAAAGGGGGCTTAGACCCGTTTAGCTAATAGCTAAAAGCTTTGTTAAAAAGTTATCTAAATTTCAGATTATGGTGATTGTAAATTTGCTATTGACCATTAATTTTTAGCCCATAGCTTTGTTTAATTGCGACCAGATTATTACACAGGATAGTTAGTTGTGCCAAAGCCAAAAGCCGGCGTTGTTTATAACGATATCAAGCCAGTAGCTTGCAAAATTGCCTCGGAAATAGAAGAAAAACTCACTGCTGCTGGCTGGGATGTGCGTATGACCACAGGAGTAGGAGGTATTCTGGAATATTCAACTCCAGGAAGCCCAGTCTGTCATACCAAAATTGAACAATTGACCCCATCCAACTTTGATCGAGATGTCAAATTTGCCGTGGTCTTAGGTGGAGATGGCACAGTCTTGTCTGCCTGTAGGCAACTCGCCCCCTGTGGAATACCTTTGCTAACTGTAAATACAGGTCACATGGGTTTTCTGACCGAAACCTTCCTTAGTCATTTAGACGAAGCCATAGAAAAGCTTTTAGCTCAAGACTACAAGATAGAGGAGCGTTCTATGCTCGCGGTCAGAGTATTTCGCAATCAGGCTTTATTATGGGAAGCATTGAGCCTTAACGAGATGGTTTTGCATCGAGAACCACTTACTAGTATGTGTCATTTTGAAATCCAAATTGGTGAACACGCGCCAGTAGATGTAGCAGCAGACGGCATTATAATTTCTACTCCTACAGGCTCTACCGCCTATTCCTTAAGTGCAGGAGGGCCTGTAGTCACTCCTGAAGTTCCTGTATTGCAGCTTGCGCCAATTTGCCCTCATTCCCTGGCTTCTAGAGCATTGGTATTTAGCGATCGCGAACCTGTTAAAATATTTCCCGCCACTGCTAATCGCATGGTAATGGTGGTAGATGGCAACGGTGGATGCTATATTTTGCCTGACGATCATATTCAAATCAAAAAATCAGTCTATCCTGCTCGTTTTATCCGTCTCCAATCCCCTGAGTTTTTCCGTGTCCTAAGAGAAAAGCTAGGTTGGGGACTGCCGCATATTGCCAAACCAACTTCGGTTGAGCTTCCTTAAACTTAAACAAACAGCGACAAAAATATATTTATTGCTAGCTGTTGAATGATTACCGATGATTCTCTCAACCTAGAATGGTAAACTTATGATCGCTAATACAGATCCATCGTTAGTTCTCCTACTTACCGACAGTACTTTTGCTCACGCAGCTAGTCAGGATATTCAAGCTGTTGGTTATTCTGTCGTTGTCGAAAAAGTTACCAAAGGATGGTCAAGGCTAAGTCAGTACAAACCAGCTATGGTCATCTTTGACCAGGTTTTTACAGGACAACTAGGACTTGATTTGTGTCGTCAATTGAGAAATGCTCAAGAGCGAATACCTGTCTTGATGTTAGTCGAACAAGAAACAGTTGCCGAAAGAGTAGCTTGTTTGGAGGCTGGGGCAGATGATTACTTGCTCAAACCCTATCAACGGGACAAGCTGTTAGAGCAAATTAATCTTTATCTCCAGCCAGAAGTTAGTAGCTCCCAACAGTTGAGGTTTGGAGAATTAGTCTTAGATTTGAGTACTCGTCAGGTAGTTAGAAGCGATCGGCTCATCGATTTAACCATGAAAGAGTTTGAACTGCTCAAATACTTAATGTCTAATCCTCAACAGGTGATGACCAGAGAAGAAATAATTGAAAACGTTTGGGGATACAATTATCGTGGCGAATCTAACGTCATCGAAGTGTATATTCGTTATTTACGACTTAAAATAGAAAGCCAAAACCATAAAAGATTGATCCAAACGGTTAGAGGGATTGGTTATGTTTTACGAGAGCCTTAAATGATTAAACTAAAAATTAGCCTTATATTCTTGATTTTATTATCTAGCTGTTCTTCCTTGGCGAATACCCAAAAAACTATAGCCAATGCTTCAGAAGAGATTCAACAAGGACAGATGTTACCTATTACTGCTGCTGCTGAGATGGCAGGAAAAACTATTCAACTAGAGGTCGCTCAAACTTCCGAACAACAGGCTATAGGCTTAATGTATCGCGAGTCTTTAGCAGCTGATCGAGGAATGTTATTTCCCTTTGCCCAAGAGCGACTAGCCAGCTTTTGGATGAAAAATGTATCTATATCTTTAGATATGATTTTTCTAAATAGCAACCAGATTGTCAGCATTGCTGCTGATGTACCTCCTTGCAAAGCTGAACCATGTCCTATATATGGGCCTGATGCTTTGGTGAATAAAGTAATTGAATTAAGAGGCGGAAGAGCTAAGGAGCTAGGAATCAAGGCAGGGGATAAAATAACGATTCGCCAATCAGATTCTTGAATCGAAATCTAAAGTAAATCTAGCATTATAGGGCGATCGCCAACAATTAAGCTAATATTGAGCAACTTAATTGTTGGCGAGGAGATATTGTTTAGTAACGATTAATTTTGCTGGCACGTTTATCACTCCAGACCAGATTTCTATCAATAGGTAGAGTGCAAAGAAGAGGATTAAATATTATCTTTTTTATACTTGCTGAAATTAAGTGATATTACCGACCAATATATGTCATTATAGAAATTCTTAATTTGTTGAACCGCGAAGAATTAATTGCTAAGAAAATTGAAGTTTTAGGCGAGTGTGATTTGAAACACAGGCAAAGTTTTATTTATTTTCAACAATAGTAAGAATTCAAACTTAGTGCAGCATAAGCTTAATTTTTGCTATTTGAGCAATACGTCATATCTACGAATCAATCTGAGAAATTAAAATAAAAGGTTAATAGTCATGAAACCAGCCATGTATAAGAATTTTGTTAAGTTTTTGAAAGAAGAATTATCTCTTTCCAACGATTCCATTAATATTGTCCAACGCGCTGTGGAAGATCAGCCCGCGCCTATTCCCATGATTTTGTGGCAGTATGGTTTAGTTACTTTAGAAGAGCTAGACCGTATTTATGATTGGCTATACAGCAAAACCAAATTTGACATCAGCTAAAGATAATAAATGATTGAGACGATAAGCTAGTATTTGGCAAGCAAAAATTAACCCTTTACATGGCTAGGCTTATTTAACTTGGTTTGCTGCGCTTTAGTGTTTAATCTTTTAATTTTTCATCATAGTTCTACGCAACAAATCGAGGGCAGAACAAGAACTCAAGTAACGAGTCAATTCGCGCCCTCTTTGATGACCAAACTTATACTCTTGAATAATAGTCTTATTTTCTGGAGTGGCAAGACCTATATAAACTAAACCCACAGGTTTATTGGTTGTATCGTCCCCTGGGCCTGCTATACCAGTGATACTAATACCCCAATCGGTATGTAGCTGTTGCTTAACTCCCAAAGCCATCTGCTCGGCAACAGTTTCACTAACTGCCCCATACTTGACTAAGTCTTGAGAATTGACGTTTAATAAACCTTCCTTGATCTGGTTGGCATAGGCAATTATTCCCCCTAAAAAATAGCTGGAGCTTCCAGGAGTTTCGGTCAGCATAGATCCTAAGCCTCCACCTGTACAAGATTCAGCCACGCTTAAAGTTTGCTGGGCAGCTTGCAATAGCTTTCCGACTACAGAAGCTAAAGTTTCTTCATTACTGCCAAAATAATTAAGTCCCGCAATATTTTTTATTTCTGTAGCTACAGGCTTAATTAAGGCTAAAGCTTCTGCTTGAGAAGCAGCTTTGGCAGCAACTCGCAGACGAACTTCTCCCTTACCTGCATAGGGAGCAACCGTAGGGTTATTAGATTCAAATAGATGATTGACCTGTTCTGCTAAAGCCGACTCGCCAATACCGCGAAACCGCATCATTTCGCTATAAATGATATCTCTGCCCCAACCTTGACTTTTCAAGAAGGGAACGGCGGTTTCATGCCACATTCGGTGCATTTCTGAAGGAACTCCAGGAAAAGTCATAATGGTAATGCCATCTTTTGGCTGCCAGATAATACCTGGGGCTGTTCCTGTAGGGTTAGGTAAAGTCTTTGCCCCTTGGGGTACTAATGCCTGTTTGCGGTTGCTGGGGGTCATCTCTCGCCCCACTAAAGCAAACTTGCTGGCAATGTCTTGAATTATCGCCTGATCTTCGACAAGGGGAGTATTAAAAAAGCTAGCAATTGTCTCGTTGGTTAAATCATCTGGCGTTGGGCCTAAACCACCAGTAAAAATTAAGATCGATGAGCGATCGCACGCAATATTTAATATTTGATGGATACGTTCTACATTATCACCAACTGCTGTTTGATAGTAATGGGGAATACCTAAACTGGCTAGCTCCTGAGCTAAATACTGACAGTTGGTATTAAGGATATCGCCTAAAAGTAATTCTGTACCAATGCAAATAATTTCCGCGCTCATTGATTTTATTTATAAAAAACTATATCTGTCAAAAAAGAGAGTAGTTGAGAAGGTGGGTAAATATTTAATTGTGATTCAAAAACACACTTGAAAAATATTTTTGCCCACCCTACATTTAATATTTGTGTATTATTTATGGCTATGACGCGATCGCCAAACTTGCCAAACTTGCCAAACCTGCCAGACTAGTAACATTGTTGCACCAATAGCGTAGCCCCAGCCACTAGGAATATTAGAAAAACCTAAAGCCAAACTGCCGACCCAAAAAGTCAGGGTGTAAATCAATAAAACAGTTTGACGTTGAGAGATGCCTGATTTGAGCAACCAGTGATGAAAATGGCTTTTATCGGCAACAAAAGGGGACTTACCTTTGCTAATTCGCGAAAGAATTACCGCTGACGCATCTAAAATAGGCACTGCCAAAATTAGATAAGGTAAAACAACAGCGGTGATAAAAGTGGTCTTAACCAGACCAATTATGCCCACTGCTGCCAGGGTAAAGCCCATAAAATATGCTCCCCCATCCCCCATAAAAATTTGAGCAGGATTGAAGTTATAGCGCAAAAAACCTAAAGCTCCGCCCGCCAAAGCAGCAGCAATCAAAGCAGCAGCAGGCTGATTCATAAATAGGGTTACTACCAGCATCACAAAGGCAGCAATCCCAGAAACTCCTGCGGCTAGACCGTCAACGCCATCAATCCAGTTGATCGCGTTAGCCATACCTACTAACCAAACTACGGTAATAGGCAGACTAAGCCAGTAAATCTTGATTAAAGAGTATACGGGGAAAGACAGAAATTCGATGCGAACCCCCAGATACCAACAGCCAGTTGCCACAGCAATTTGCATCAACAGCCGCGAAATAGGAGTGAGATTAAATAGGTCATCGGCAAAACCAATCCCAAAGAAAAGAATGCTGCCAACAATAACGACCTTAATTTCAGTCAACTTGTGGGGAGCTAAGGCAGAAAATCCTCCCAAAAGCCAAACAATTAGTAAGGCAGTCATTGTTCCAGCAAAAATCGAAACCCCGCCAACACGTACAACGGGGTCTTTATGAATTTTTCTAGCGTTTGGTCGATCTACTATACCCAACTTCAAACCCAAGGTTTTAACGTCGGGTATAGTCCATAACACAAAAGTTACAGAAATCAGAAAAGCAATCAGATGATATAGTTCCATAGACATCTGATAGGAGTTCTCGAACACCTAAAAATAAAAGTACAAAGTAGACCAACCGTCAAAGATTACTCGATGCTATATAGACCAAGTAATCTTTAACAAGATAACGCTTTTGTTTTCTTAACCTTTAATTTTGGTAGGTACAGGAATCTCCAAATAAGGATAAAGAGGAAAGCGATCGCATAATACTGCTACCCGATTTAGACAATCACTTTGAATAGCCTCATCTTCGGGGCTAAGTAATTTGTCTGCGACAATATTAGCAATCTCTTGGAATTCTGTCGCCCCCATTCCTCTTGTTGTCATCGCAGGAGAACCTAAACGTAGCCCACTAGTCACAAAAGGAGACTCAGGATCGAAGGGAACAGTGTTTTTGTTGGCAGTAATATTAATTTGACTAACTAAAGCATCTGCTTTTTTACCTGTCATACCGATACTACGTAGGTCAAGTAAAAGTAAATGATTGTCTGTACCGTCAGACACAAGCTTGATGTTTCTGGCTCTAAAAGCTTCTCCCATTGCTTGAGCGTTGGCAATTACCTGTGCCGAATATTCTTTAAATTCTGGCTTGAGTGCTTCGCCAAACGCCACTGCTTTAGCAGCGATCGCGTGTTCAAGGGGGCCTCCTTGAGTACCAGGGAATACTGATTTATTTAATTTTTTCCCTAACTCAGGATCGCGAGTCAAAATCAAACCGCCTCTAGGCCCTCGAAGAGTTTTATGGGTAGTGGTGGTAACTACGTCGCAATGGGGAACAGGATTAGGGTGATGACCTGTAGCCACCAGACCAGCAATATGAGCAATATCAGCTAGTAAGTATGCGTTAATCTCATCAGCAATTTCTCTAAATTTAGCAAAATCTATAGTGCGAGAATATGCCGAATAACCACAAATAATCAGTTTAGGACGTTCAGCCAGAGCTAATTCTCTTATTTGCTCAAAGTCTAGCTGTTCTGTCTCTTTGTTTACGCCATACTGAACGACGTTAAACCACTTTCCTGAGAAGTTTACAGGTGAGCCGTGGGTTAGATGTCCACCGTGGGACAAGTCCATACCCATAATAGTGTCTCCAGGCTCTAGCAAAGTCAGGAACACGGCAAAGTTCGCCTGTGCGCCAGAGTGAGGTTGTACGTTTGCCATAGCTGCACCAAAAAGCTGCTTGGCACGGTCGATGGCTAGCTGTTCGGCACGGTCAATAAATTCGCAACCGCCATAGTAGCGTTTGCCTGGTAAGCCTTCGGCGTACTTATTGGTTAATACTGAACCCTGTGCCGCCAAAACTGCGGGCGAGGTAAAGTTTTCGCTGGCAATTAGCTCCAGGTGCGATCGCTGACGCTTTAATTCTAAATCGATAATTTCCGCAATAGCTGGGTCTGTTTGAGCCAGAAAATCTAAATTTGTTTGAGTCACTGTTCTAATTCTGTATTTATTTTGATAAGTTATGATCTATGCTAGCCAATTTATTGTTCCCTCAAAAGCATCATCTCTAGGATAGCTAAACAATGAGCGATCTCTTACTACTAAACTTGCCGCTTTTTGGTTTTATTACTTTACTATGGTATCAATTAATTTAGGTAGAGACTTTGCTTTGGCTTGGTTGACGATAAATATGTAAAATCTGAAAAAATTTATCAAAATCAAAGCTTCTAGGGTCAAATCTCTGACCAGATCGATCTACATTTTTATGGGTAGTAATGCGGTTATCTGGAATATTGCTCAGGGATAACAGCCAAGCCAAAGCCTTATATTGTGCATCTGTATAACCACTGTGGCTAGGCTGATTTTTGCGTCCATCTAGTGGTGTTTCTAAAGATATATGATAGGCAAAATTATTTACTGATGGCGGTAAATCAATATTAGTCTTAACTGTTTCAATTCCTTGACTACTCTCAAATACCGAGTTTCCTGCCCCAAAAGCCCGTTTATCAGATGGGACAAGATAAATAATAATGCCATCAAGGGTAATTAAAGCATGGTAACTAACTTGCTTCCTAAGATCGTTATGAGGTGTTCTAAAAGTATTGATAGCACTCATAGCCGAACCAACGGTTTCATGCAGCACAGCGATCGCTGAATTATGTACAGGATGACCATAAATGTCAGCACTAAAGCGATCGCCGTAATTACTAGAATCGGCAATGGCGATTGTATACTTAGGCTTATATTCTTTAAAGGCTTGAGTAGTCTTAAACGTAGCTGGGACTACAGAAGACACCTTGGGGTTGGCTTTGGGGGGAGACTGAGGCTGAACCTTCTCCTTGGCTGGGGGAGCTGGCTTGGCTATTTCTGGTGCTTGAAGAGGATGTTGGTTTTCTGGGACAATGCTTTTGGGGGCTATATTTATATTTTGGCTCAGACATTGATTCAAGCTTTGGTGAGCATATTTGACATCACAAGAAACATTAACAGTTTTATCTTGGTGTTGCAGCCATTGATTTAATACCACTATAAAAAGGGCGATCGCAGTCGAAACAACAATTATAAGCTTATAAGAGCGCAGATAAAAGAAAAATGAGTTTGCTTTCATAAATTGTAAGACGATGATTATTACTAGTGTTCCCCTAAAGCAGCCAATAACTAACTGATTACCTTATTACTTCTGTACGGGCGAACAACCATTTGTCCTTAACTGATTACTTATTCTTAATAACTTATCTCGTAATTTCAATCAGGCGATAAGCCTAACGGCATGGCGACCCGACGCTTTCGATCGGAGCATACTTAAATTTTACTTATTTAACTAAGGAATTAGGCAACGTCAGAAAATGCCCACAAACTAAGTTTGTGGGCATTTTCTTTGATGAGCTGATAAAAAAGCGATCGCTTCTTCTGAATTTAAATAAAGTTGAGGAACATCCTTAACGCAAAGAATCCATCTTGAATCTTCTTGAATTAACTTCCAAGTATCATGTTGTTGGGACGATGTAATTTGCCAGCGATTTCCTTGACTAAGTTGAGTCAGAAAACCTAATTTTCTTGCCTTCTCTAACACTGAAATATTAATTTAATTTTACTGTTTACTCAGTAGAGCATATTTTAATATTTTTCGACTGGGACTTAAACTAAAGTTAGCACCATATTAAACTTTAGCAATATTAATAAAGGTTTTATCTGCAATTACCGCATTATTACATATTGTCTGTTCCATTCTAAAGCTCTCAAAAGATCATACTTTTTGATTGCTTTTACCCAGCAGTCTATTTCGTAGTACTGAAATGCGATCGCTTTAAAAAACTGTAAATTTCTTCTTGCTATCAGTTACGCTAATTACTTGAGAAATCTGCCATAATTTTTGTTGCCAACGAATCAAGAACAAGAATGCAGCAACCGCCACGCCGACCGACTGTCCCAACCACAGACCGACACCACCCAAATCAAAAGAAAAGCCCAGCAGATAACCTGACGTTAATCCAACAACCCAAAAAGCGGGAATGTTTAGCAGTACTGGAATCCGAGTATCTTGCAGTCCTTGCAGCGCACCATAGGTAATTTTTTGCACCGCGTCTAATATCTGAGACAATGTAGCGATCGCTAGCATTGGCAAAGCCAAACGTACAATTTCTGCATTAGCAGGATCGTCAACATTGATATATAGGCTAAGGATCGCCTTGGGAAACAAAAGCATGACGATGGTAATGGCGATCGTAAATATCGCTCCCGCGCCAATACTCAGATATCCCGCTCGCTTAATTCCCGCTAAGTTTTTTTGTCCCAGCCATTGTCCGACTCTAACTGTAGCTGCATAAGACATTCCTAGAGGAATCATAAAGATTATGATAATAGTTTGGAAGACGATTTGATGTGCAGCCAGCACTTCTGCGCCTAATGTCCCCATGAGAAAACTTACAACCGTAAACAAGCCGATTTCTAAGGCGAGAAATATGCCAATCGGCAGACCAATCTTACTTAATTCCCAGATAATTCTTGGTTTTAGGCAATGTAGCTGCTTGAGAATCTGATAATTTCTCAGCTGCAGATGTTTGAGAATATAGATTAGTAGAGCAAAAAACATCCCCCAAAACGTTACAGTACTAGATAGAGCTAATCCTGCCAATTCTAGACGAGGAAAGTCGAATTTTCCGAAACTCAAGACATAATTACCAATAATATTAAATAATGTTCCTATGGCTACGATATACATTACGGGACGAGCATAAGATAGTCCAGACACCACGCCCCGCAGCATAGCAAAACCGATGGCTGGAAATACGCCCCAGAGAATGATATCTAAATAGGTATTGGCTAGAGTTACGGTTGTTTCTGGTTGCCCCAATTGCAGCATGATTGAGTCGAAATGAGCGATCGCGATCATAATTGGTATTGATAGCAGTAAAGACAACCAAAATCCTTGTCGTGCTAGATCCTCAATCCTTCTTTGGTTTCCTGCGCCGTTAGCCTGGGCAATTAGAGGACTTACTGCCATAACTATTCCCGCAGCAACATTGACAATGGCGAAAAAGGTTAACGCAGCTAATCCCCCACCTGCTAAAGTTTCTACCCCTAGTCTGCCCATCATAATCGTGTCAAAAAATCCTGTCAGAGATTGAGCTACTTGCGCGCTGGCTAAAGGAATAGCTAACTGTAAAAAATTCTTGATTTCAGTACGAGTTGAAGAGTTTAGCGTCATTAAAGTCACGAACTATATTGCTTAATTGATAATATGTTGGAGTCGGATACTCGCAGCAACCATTAATCGTTATCGCTGGGAATAAATAAAGCTGAACCAATAGTAAAGAGAAAACTAGCACCAAGATGAAGCAGTGCATGAATAGAAATACCTTCTGTTAGTTTTGAAAATCTATTAACCAGAAAAATTAATGAGCCAATTAAAAACAGCCAGCTAATCAGAGAAATGCGATCGCTACTGTCTACCGTAATTATCGTCTTCGTAAATTCTACTGAATCACTAGCTTGAATATTTTTATCTGATAGTGAACCAAGCAAAAAAACTATTGATAAACTGTTTTGTTTTAGTCGATCAACGATATATTTGTAGAATAAGCTAGCTTTTTCCAGAAATTCCCCAATAGTTATTTAAAGATGGGCGTATTAGCTGATAAAGAAATCCAGTGGCTTAAATCTTTGTTTAACAGTTGAGATAATTTTTTAATATCTGGGGCAAATTCTGATATCATCTCGACTCGTAAAGGATCGTTAAGAGGTTTGCGCGAAGCAATTTTGGTGTTCAAAAAACGAATAGTGTCAAGTATATTTAGCCTTTCAATTCCTAGTATGTCTCTGGCTTTGAGCGCAATGGTAGAAAGCAGCACGGGAGGCTTTTCGGAGAAACTGCCTAATGCACCTAATTTATGGCTTTTGTTTTCATTAATTCTGGCAAAATCTAGGCGATTGTCATTATCTACTTCTAGAAAATTGAGAACGCGATCGTATACTTGCTTAGTAGACTGGATAAAATCTTCAAACCAGATTATTTCAATCTGCTCACTGGGAAAAATTGTAAATAAGCGTTCTATCTGCTCTCCTAATCGACCTATGGCAGCATAATGTAAAAAGGCAACTTCTCGACATTGACGGGGAATCTGTTGCCCTTGTTGGCGTATACTTTGTAGTCGCCATGCCTTTTCAAAATTACTTTCCTCTTCATCTGCCGAATATAGTAGCTGAGAATGAAACGAATAAATCATGTCAATAGGATTACGCAACATGACAATAATTTTGGCTTTGGGATTAAACTCATATATCTTGCTTAACGCCACCGAAGAATAAAGGTAAAATATTGACCCTTCTCCAATTACCGTATGTTTTGTCATGCTATCGGCAAATAAGCTGAGATATTCTTCTAAAGTTTTGGCCACACGATATTGTTCAAAATCAAAAGCGAAGTAATGGGGTTCTTTTGGTTGGCTGAAGTAAATATTCGGGTGATCTTTTAAGTATTCGCTTAGGGCGGTTGTGCCACATTTAGGCGCGCCAGCAATAAAAAAGTTTGGTTTGGTCATGTTTTTTGTTAAGTTATTTATATAGTTTATTAATATGTTTTTATTTAGCTGATTTAAGTTTGATTATATCTAAAATAAATGGGGTCATTTTTAACTTTTGACTTACCAAAAACATATTAAAAAAATTGACGGCGGTGATACTGCTAGCTGTGGCGATCGCAGCACCGTTAATCCCTAATTTAGGAATCAATAAAAGATTCAAAATAATGTTGATTATTGCGCTAGAAAAAATGCTGATAGCGGTCAATTTTTCATAACCAGTCATATTAAGTAATAGTCCCACAGGCCCTAAAGCAGAGTTAAATAATTGACCAATAGTAAGAATTAATAAAGCACTATAGCCAATAACAAAATCAGAGCCAAAAGACGAGAGAATTGAACGACCAAACAAAAATAAAATACTAGAAACAACTAAAGAAATCAATAATACAATACGCGCACTTTTGACAATTATTTTATGGAGATCGGCCAGTTTATTATCAGCATAAAAACTAGCTATTATTGGACCCAAAACATTATTAACTGCTGCTTGAATAAAAATAACTAAAATACTTATTCTGCTAACAACTCCATAAATTCCCACGACGCTAACGTCTTTCATTACCCCCAACATCAAGATATCTCCTTGAGAATTGATTATTTCTGTAACTCCTAAGAACATAAAAGGAAGAGAACTAGTTAGCCAGGTTCGGGCGTTGTATTGCGCCGATGCTTGTTTTACCTGTGCTGGGATAGATTGATATAGCCATCTTGCTCCTAATGCAAATGAAACAGCGATCGCCATTATTCTAACCCCCAAAATCCACAGCACTCTTTCCTGATTATCATAGAGTAGTTGCCAACCGCTCAAAGCCCCTAAAATCATAATTGGCGATACTAGAAGTTCGGGTACCATTGCCAGCACAACCTTACTCAATCCTTGCATTGCACCGAGTCTGACGTTGCGTAAGGAATTAATTGGTAAAGCAAACAGACCAACCAAAATTGCCCACATAGTTAGAGGATTAGAGCTACCGTAGATGATCCAGGCGGCTATCCCTGCCAAGATTGCGAGTCCAGTTGAGGCAATTAGAACAATGGAGTTTGTCCAGCCCAAAATTCCTCGCATTAGCGTCCATTCTGCGCGGGCTTTATAAACGGAAGCTTCGCGGATCAGCAGCTTGTCAAAGCCCAATGTGGCAGGAATGCTTAACAGATTTGCCCATGCTAAGGCATAAGTATAAATCCCAAAATCTTTGGTTTGCAATAACCGAGCTAAAATTAAACTAGTAACAAATGCTAGACTAATACTGGAAACTTTTATGCCGAAGCTTCCTGTTGCAGCTTTAATAAAGTTTTTGGCAAAATCACTGCGGTTTTTGGTCATGGATAACCAAATATGTCGAGTTTTTTGATACAGCGACATAAGGTTATCTCCAAAAATCTAAATTGAGATTAAATTTGTCGGCTAACTTTTGATTGTACGGTTGAAAATATTTATCTAATCTCTGTATTGAGTTTAATGAGGCAGGTTTTGGCTTGGTGCTATTGAGCATGAAGTACAAAGATTTTAAAACGCTTCTAAGCTTACCAGCAGACGCATAATAAGGAGCAAGTTTTAGCAACAGTGCGTGAGCAAACTTATTTTTGACTGCTACAGTTTGAGTCCTTTTTTCAAAATAAAAACCTTGATAGAAATTAGCGTCAATGCCCATACTATTGGCGAGATTCATGAGGGTGTCTCTGGGATTAGCGACCATTTCCTCGAATAGAATAATGTGTATTTTTTCTGGTGGAAAATGTTCTGTCCAGGGGACAATAAAATCGTAATAGCGATTGTTTGGTAATTGTGTATTAAGCCATTCCCAGAAAAAACTATCAGGCTCATAATCTATATCTCTTGCTAATTTCCCTGTTGTATCAAGCAGTAAATCTGTAACTTTTTCAAAGGTCAAATTGCTATCTAGGCGATTTAGATAATTTTGCGCAAAGCTAAACGAGGAAAAAACTCTTTTAGCTGGATTACGCAAAAGAAAAACTACGTGAGGTTGAGGATCGCAGTTGGCAAAAAATTCTAATGCCGTTTTTTGGTAAATATAGTGAGGAGTAGCCTCAAGAATAACCTTGGCATCATCAGGACAGTCTGGAAAAAAAGATTCGTATAAATCTAAACCATGAAGATGATAATTAGCTTTTGGTCGTAATAACGAGCTATCGCGATCGATAAAAAAAAATGTCTCTTTACATGGTGCGCCATAAACTTCTGGATGAGATGCTAGCCAGTAAAATAAAGAACTACTCCCTGCTTTAGGCGCACCTGCAATGACCAAATTAGGTAATTTCATTATAATAATTGCTCTTTTTTATAAATGTATTAAAAATTGTATTTATAATGGTTATTGGAAGTATCTGAAAAATAAATATTCACATCATAAAATTAAAAATAATCGCCCTCTCCTAATTATTAGGCTATCAGCTAACTAATAATTGGTTAAATCTAAAGAGCATAAAGTAAAGATAAATACTTATCAACTATATTGTCTGTTGAATACTCTTTAGCTCTTTCTATTAGAGTATCTTTTGGAAGTAAGTTTTCCAATGTTTTAAGCATTGCTTCAGATAACTCTTGAGAGTTTTCTATATGCACTAAAGAACCATAAGCTCCATTATCAAGAATTTCATTTGGCCCACTAGGACAATCAGTGGCAACAACAGGACAACCACAAGCCATTGATTCAATCAAGACTGTAGGTAGTCCTTCGTCCCTAGAAGATAAAACAAAACAACTAGCTCGTTTCATATAGGCATAAGGATTTTTGACAAAACCAGGCATTAGCACATCTTCACCAATAGATAATTCATCAATGATTTTCTCTAATTTTTTTCTCTCTTGACCTTCCCCTAAAATAATCAGACGAGCAGTTTTTCGTTTCCTTACCTGGGCAAAAGCATTCAATAAATTGGGAAAGTCTTTCTGCGGGTTTAGTCTGCCCACCGCTAGAAATACAGGAGGAGAATTTTCAACAAACCAAAGATGATCTAATTCAGCTTCACTTTGAGCAAATAAATCTTCATTCACTACTGGATTATTGAGTACTTTGACTGTTTCCAAACCAAGTCCTAATTGACGTTCTAAATCTCTAGCAACACCAACAGAAACTCCGACAACAGCATCAGCACGAGGAAAAAGAAATCTCATTAAGGGTGGCACTAATTTAGCGCGGATCAAATCACTTTTGTTGGCGGATAAAGTATTATGTTCAACTAAAATTAATCGAGTCTGGATTCGAGATAGTTCTTTAGCAATTGACGCTATTACATTGACATGACCCATATTGCCAATTAAAGCCCAGGGACGATTTTGCTTTAAGTAATTCACTAGGGGTAAAATAGCGGTTATTACTCTTCCAGTATTTAAATTGACAATTCGTACTTCCTTCGGTACTTGATCTAAATAAGGACCTTCTAGCGTGGCTAAAACTAAATCTAGATCGAACTCGTCTCGTTTTGCTAAACCTTTGAGTAGATTAACTACGACTTTTTCAGCACCACCACCATGTAGGGCATCGAGAAAAAAGGCGATCCGTTTTCTAGCGATCATGCCACTTTTTCCTTAACTAATTTTTCAATCAAAGTTTCCCATTCGGCTATTATTTTGTCTTGACCAAATCTTTCAGTGACTTCTGAGGCTCTAGAGGCAAGCTGCGATCGCTTTTGTTCATTAGACATTAAACTATCCATTGCCATAGCTAATCCTGCTACATCATGATTATCTACCAAAACACCATCTACCTCATGACGAACCATTTCCCTTGGTCCACTAGGGCAATCAGTCGCAATTACAGGTAAACCGCAGGCTAATGCTTCTCCATGGGCCATCGGGAAACCTTCATTACGAGAAGCCATCACAAATAGTTTGGCTTTTTTGAGTACTGCGAAAGGATTTTTCAGTGCGCCAGTGAAAACAACTCGACCCGACAAGCCCAAATCGTCCTTCATTTGTTCTAGCCGATCTCTTAGCTCTCCTTTTCCCAAAATGAGTAGTTGCCAATGGGGATATTTGGAAGCAACTTTCTGAAAAGCCTGCAATAAAAGATCGTGTCCTTTTTGGTTTGTTAATCTACCCATACCAACAAGCCAATTTTTATCTGGATCGACTTCTTTAGGTAGTCGATCAATGTACCCATTATCATTAACAACTATGGGATTGTAAATTACTGCTCTTTTATTTTTTGGTAACAAGTCAAAACTGTGATCGACTCCCTTACTAACGCTTACAACTAGAGAACAATAAGGATAAGTCAAACGTCGTAGAGTTTCCCGTAATATTCCGTAGGAAAAAACTTTTGTGTCATTATGTTCGGTAACAATAAGAGGAATTTTTTTGCCTCCAAGAGCAAGAATGGTGATAATGTTGGTAATTCTTAAAAAAGAAATTACTACATTTGGTTTAGTCAATTGAATAGCTTCTCTTAAGATTTTAATTCGGTTAATATTGTTCTTAATCGCCTCGTTTAATCCAGAAGAAATACCCATAACTCCCAAAGCCACACGGGAACATCCTGGCGGTAATTGATAAAAATCTGTAGTTTTATCTGAAAAAGTAACTACAGCAACATCATGACCCTTATCTATAAATCCTTTGGCAAGTAAAACTAAAACACGTTCTGCACCTCCACAACCAAGAGATGAGATGACTAAAGTTATTTTCATGTTGATAGTTCTGTATGTTTCATCTAGTTATTTTTGGCAAAAAAAGATAGCCATAGCTATTTGATTTTCAGATTTTTTTTATTGCTTCAATTTTAAAAGAATAAGTATAAATACGTAGTGAGTATTCTATCAGAACAAGCTGATTTTTAATTGCTGTTTTTAAACAAAGCTTTACTGTCATTTTCCATAAGTTTATTAAGATCTTTGCTACTTAAAGGTTGTGTCAAAAAATATCCTTGACCATAGTCACAGGCAATTTTTTTGACCTTATTTAACTGCGGTATATTTTCAATTCCCGCAACTGTAATATCTAGCCCATAGTTTTCGAGATCGGCTACTAAGTCTTGAAAAAATTCCCAAGCCAATTGATCTTGGTCAATAAAATTAATTACATAGCGATCGCCGAAATCTCGCAAAATATGTTCGACGTGATGAGTTAAATGCTTCCAGCTTGTGTAAGCTTGAGCTTCGATCCATTCATATTTCATAAATCGCCACAAAATTTCTATTAAGTTCAGTTGAGGAGAATAGGTTGGCAACCAAAAGATTTCCATTTTCTGCTTACGCCATTGTGCTATCTTTTTCCGAAATGCTAGTGAGCGATGAATGGGGGCATTGTCTAAAACTACTACCGTGGATTTGTTGATTTGTTGAACATATAAATCCAAAAATTTAATTACTACTTCACTAATGTAAGAATATAACTCGTTTTCTCTATTTAAAAGACCTAGAATATTTAGTCGTTTACTTTGTTTGCTATCTATTCCCACTTGCTGTTTTGTTTCTTGCCAAGCGTAGGGAACATAAGGAGTGAGACAGAATCCTGTTTCGTCCAAATAGCTTAAATCTATACTTCCCTGCTGTGATAACCTTTGTAAAGCTTTGAGAATTTGCTTTTTGACTTCGTACATCTTTTTGTCTGGTTGCCCATTGGTTACTTTTCTCACTCTCTTCCATTTCATTGCCAGACATTTTAGAATTCTTTTAACTGTGTCTTTGCTAGCAACTATTCCCCATTCTTCTCTGATTTTTTCAATTACCTGCTTAAGGTTTTTCGGATTTTGTGTAACCCACTTTTTAATCTGCTGTTTTTGTGGCGTACTAAAAATTTCTTTTCTTCCTCTTCCAAGCCGATTATACAAACCTACTAATTTGTACTTTGACCAGTTATTTTTCCAGTTGTATATTGTTTTTCGGCTAACTCCAAAGATTTCAATTAGTTCTTCCAGCTCGTATCTTGAGTCGATCAGCAATATACAGTGCGCTCTAGCTCTTACTTGATAGTTTTTACTTTGGCCGCGAGAGAGGCTTTCGGTCAGAAAGCATCTCTAATCGCGGTGTTGACGATACAATCGCCATAATATTTTGACTGTTTCTGAACTCAGTTTTCCCTCTAAATGCACTCTTTTCACTCTCGTTTTGACTTTCTATTTACCAGTGTAATTAATTTTGCTTGACCACTTAGAAGCTACGCGACCAAAGTTATCAATTTGCAGTTGAATACCTAAATGCTTTAGCTGAGGCAAAATTGCGATCGCAATTTGGGGACTTTCTCTTAGTAAGTGTTCTGATATTTCCAACGCAATCAATTTAGAATCGACCCAATATTTTTCCAGGTTGTACTGTAAATTTTTAACCAAGCTTGCTTGGAATAGCTGTTGATTGGGCAGATTAATACTAATGGCAACTTGGGGATTTAGACTACTATCTTGCTGCCATTGCTTTAACTTTTGACAAACCGTTTCGATAATCCAGTGTTGTATCGGCATTAAAATTCCATATTCTGCTGCTATGGCAATAAATTTTTGGGGTGGAATCAATCCTAATTGAGGATGATTCCAGCGCAACAAAGCCTCAAACTCTTTCACCTCACCAGTTTGCAAATTGATAACTGGTTGGTAGCAAAGACAAAATTCTTCATTTTCTAATGCTCGTTTTAGACCTCGTTCTAGCTCTTTTTCGGTCAAACGGCTTGAAGAGCCAGAACTGGGTAAACTTAGACGAGGGTTTAACTTTGTCTGTAAACTCAGGTTAAGTGAATTAAGATTACAGGCTTCACTAATTATTTTGGCTAGGTTTTCCTGAGCGAGATCGACGTTGATTCGTTGATACTTGGAGTTATAGCCAACTACTAATCGATCCAACAAAAAGATAATCAGATTAATATCGTTGTTTTTGGCTGCGTTACACATTGCCTCAATGCTGATCTCAAGATTTTCGGGAATAATGCGACTAGCATTTTTAACTACTAACACTTTTTCGTGGTTAGTAGATTCATATTCTTCTCCCTCAACCAGCAATTCTTCAAATAATTTTTCTCCTGGTCTCAATCCTGTAAAGATAATTTCAATATCTTTGCCCACTTCATATCCTGAAAGACGAATTAAGTCTTTAGCCAAGTCAACAATCTTAACTGGTTGACCCATATTAAGCATAAAAATTTGACCCTGGCTATAGAGTTGGATAAACCAAATACATATTCTAAAAGACTGAGGATAATAATCTCTATTATGACCGCAGATGCAGTTAAAGCTGTCATCTGAGTTAGCTCATCGATACTGGCATACTTCCAATATCGTTTGTAAAAACTACCAAGTGTAAAGACTATCAGCTTAATTAAAGAAAAAATGAAAGTTGCAATGATTAAACCACTTCTATACTCATGCAGTCGCATTAAATTATCTAGTCTTAGGCTTATTCCTAATAATGGAGTTAAAGAAAAAATAATTGCATCAAAGAGCAAAAAGTGACGATTATTAAGACTAAGCAGTCCCTTATCTAGATTTAGCAGTTGGTTATTTAGCTTTTTGAGCCTCATTTTTTATTCCTTAAATTAAAACTATCTTTTAAGCTGTTTTTATAGTTGATATATAAATAAAATTTTGGTTCTTAATCTATATAAGGTATGAGATAGCTATAAAGCAAAGCAGAAAACTAAACGATTTTCGACTATGAAATTAAGCAAATATACTTATGTTTTAGGTATATTAAACATAGGTATATTTGAGTTTCATAACATGAGGTATTTACCGATTAATAGGCTTGAGGCTCGCTTGCTCTAGTTTTTAAAAGAGGATTGAAGGTAGAGAGAGGGCGAAGTTGTCTTGGAGGACGTATATGCGGCTCACGCCTTTGTCTAATTACCTTGTTGAACCTCAAATAAAAATTTACTCCTTCAAAGGAAGAGTCACCGAACCCAGAAAACAGGACTCGGTTTAGTCCTTAAGCCTTAAGCCTAGAGTCTCGTCCCACAGGGATAAAATTCCCAAACAAGTAATATTAATACTAATATCTATACTACTTACGTAGGTATATATTCATAGACCCTTTAAAAAACTAGAGAAAAACTTCATCAAAAGTTTTTATTTCGTTGGCTGAAAATACTATTCCTTAAAATCGCCCTTAAAATTGTCTTAACAAGGAGAGGCTTAAGACGATTTTCAAAGCTTAATAAGCAGCACCAGTCAGTGCATAGAGGCTGGTTTGAGCTAAGATGCTAGCTTATGATTGCCAGAGATTTAGGCTATATTGACTTTAATCAGTATCATACTAATTCTGTTTATATCGGTGAGTTATTTATTTTCCAAGGGCGCATAGTTAAGGTCACGAATGCGCGAGGTCTCGTTAATCATGGTGTGATGACCGTCGCCACATCTAGTCGAAATTTACATTGAGCGTATAATAAAAAATGTTTGCTTTAACCAAAAACACCTCTCGCCAAAGAGAAATTGCTGAAGTAGTCTTGCGTAACGGTTGGGATTATGCGCGGGGTTTATTAACTGGTAATAAGTCAGATGAACCTCGTCTGCCTTCTCCAGAGGTTCTGCGCAACATTCTGATTGAATTAGGACCTGTATACGTCAAGCTTGGTCAGTTGCTTTCGACTCGCCCAGATCTTTTGCCTGGACGCTACGTAGACACTTTGACCGACCTGCAAACTAACGTTCCTCCCGTGCCTTGGTCACAGGTAGAAGCTTTAATTAGAAAAGAACTCTCTCAACCATTAGAAACTGTATTTAATGATATTGACCGTAATGCGATCGCCGCAGGTTCAATTGGTCAGGTATATCGCGCCGTATTAGTTACTGGTCAACAGGTAGCTCTTAAGGTGCAGCGTCCTGGCATTGAGGCAGTAGTTGCTAGAGATATTTCTCTAATCAAAAGCCTGGCGGAATTGGCTTCCCTAACGGAATTTGGTAAAAATTTTGATATTGTTGGTTTAGCAGAAGAATTTAGTAATGCTATAACGGCTGAATTAGACTTCACCACCGAGGCTAAATATACCGATCAGTTACGCAAAAATCTGACTGACAGCAAATGGTTTGATTCGAGCCAGTTAGTTATTCCCCAGGTATATGACGATTTGACCAGCACTAGGTTATTGACTATCGAATGGTTAGATGGCGTGCCAATTTTAGAAGCTCGTTTACCTCAAATAAAAGATGGCAAAGATGAAGATAGCCAGCGCAGTGAAATAACCACTCTTTTGTTTCGAGCTTTTTTTAAACAGGTATATGTAGACGGATTTTTTCATGCCGATCCTCATCCAGGCAATTTATTTTATCTTCAGGATGGTCGCTTGGCGATTCTTGACTGTGGCATGGTTGGTCGCTTAGATCCGCGAACCCAGCAGATTTTGACAGAAATGCTGTTGGCAATTGTCGATCTCGATGGTCGTCGCTGTAGTCAATTAACCTTAGAACTAGCCGAAGGTGGTCAGCAGGTAAACTTAAAGAATTTAACTAATGACTACGACAAGATGCTGCGTAAATACTATAACCGCAGCATTTCCGAGATCAATTTTAGCGAAGTAATTTATGAGGTTTTACAGGTATCTCGCAATAATAAAATTCGTCTGCCTAGCAACATGGGACTGTATGCCAAAACTCTAGCTAACTTAGAAGGAGTAGCCAGGGGTTTTTATCCCCAAGTAAATCTGCTCGATCAAATTAGACCTTTAGTGGCAGATGTGTTTCGTCGCCAACTATTAGGAGAAAGACCCGTTGAGACATTATTACGGATTGGCTTAGATTTTAAGAGCCTTTCATTGCGATCGCCGCGAATGGTAGAATTATTGTTAGATCGCATCACTTCAGAAACGCTGCAATGGAATATTAATCTCCGTCAGCTAGACACTTTATCTTTAAGCATTAAAGATTCGGCTAATCGTCTTTCCTTTAGTATTTTGGTTGGCTCTCTCATTATGGGTGCAGCCATTATCTCTACAGGCTCATCTACTACTCAAGTCTCTATTTTGAGTAATGTTCTTTTTGCAGTAGCTAGTTTTCTGGGACTATGGTTAATTGCGAGTATCATCCGTTCAGGAAGGCTTAAGTAATGGACTATTTTCGTCGGGCGATCGCCTCGATGCAGGGCTACACCCCTGGAGAACAGCCCAAACCAGGCACGTCAGTTATTAAGCTGAATACTAATGAAAATCCCTATCCCCCGTCACCAAAAGCGATAGAAGTATTACGCAATCTAGATAGTGAATGGTTGCGTCGTTACCCCGATCCTTACTCTAAAGATTTTTGCCATGCAGTTAGTACAGCTTTAGAAGTACCTGAAGACTGGATTATTGTGACCAATGGTAGCGACGATCTTTTGAACATTCTGATCCGCGCCTGTGCTGAGGGGAAAGAACGCAAGGTAGTATATCCTATGCCTTCCTATGTACTTTACCGCACGTTGGCAGCAATCCAGCCCGCAGATGTAGTAGAAGTGCCTTATGCCGAAGATTATCAACTACCAATTGAAGAACTAGCTGCTGCTGCTGGTGCGCTCACTCTAATTGCAACTCCGAATAGTCCTTCTGGTCATCTTGTCCCGTTAGATGATTTACGCCAACTGGCTAGTAGACTATCGGGTGTATTAGCTATAGATGAAGCTTATGTAGATTTTGCTGAGCGTTCGGCACTATCTTTGGTTCAAGAATTTGCTAACGTAATTATCCTACGCACCCTTTCTAAAGGCTATTCCCTAGCGGGTTTACGCCTGGGTTTTGGCATTGCCAACCCCAAGTTACTATCAGGCTTATTTAAAGTTAAAGATAGCTATAACGTTGATGCTGTTGCTATTTTAGTCGGTGCAGCAGCAATGGAAGATCAGGAGTATAAAGATGCTTGTGTAGCCAAAGTAAAGCGATCGCGTTCTTTATTAGCCACAGATCTAAAACAAATTGGTTTTGAAGTAAGAGATTCTCAAGGCAACTTCTTATTAGTTACTCCCCCAAATAATCGAGCCGAAACAATCTATCAATCTTTAAAGCAACAAAACATTCTAGTTCGCTATTTCAACTTGCCTGGATTAGACGATAAGCTGCGTATTACCGTTGGCACCGACGCTCAAAATCAAAAGCTTTTACAAATACTCAACCAATTGATACCAAATTAAATTGTATCCGCTACAGATTAATTGTAAGGGCGAACGGCCCGTTCGCCCCTACAGAAAACGATGTGTCATGTTGTAATATGAAATAGAAAAAAGAATGCTACAAATAGGTCTTGTAAGGCAGAGGGCAGAAGAAATTATTGGCTGTGTGTACTTTATTTATCTGTAGCAAACATTTAAGTATTTCATATAAATTTAAAATGGTATTAGATTCACAATAGAAAACAAAAAAGCAGCACTCAGGTAATGAGTACTGCCTATTGGATTAAATTTATAGAATTATTGAACTTAAGCTAAAGATGCCATTTTTACATCATTGTTAGATAAAACATCCTGTAGTTCATCTGCTTCTACTGTTTCTTTCTCAATTAGCATTTCAGCTAAGCGATCAAGAATGTGACGATTTTCTTGCAGAACCTTTTTAGCGCGACCATAGGCTTGATCGACATAGTTACGGACTTCTTCATCGATCGCTGCTGCGGTTTCGTTAGAGAAATCGCGGTCTGAGGCAATATCGCGACCCATAAAGACATTACCGTTTGAACGACCCAAAGCTACAGGACCAAGGCGATCGCTCATTCCAAAGCGAGTTACCATCTGACGCGCTACTTTAGTTACCTGCTGCAAGTCATTAGAAGCACCAGTTGTGACTTCTTCTTCGCCATAGATAATCTCTTCGGCTAAGCGACCACCAAGGGCTACAGCCATTTGATTTTGAAGATAAGAACGAGAATATAAGCCCGACTCCATGCGATCTTCACTAGGGGTAAACCAAGTTAAACCACCAGCACGACCACGAGGAATAATGCTTATTTTCTGTACAGGATCGTAGTCAGGCATCAATGCACCAACTAAAGCGTGACCAGCCTCATGATAAGCCACTAGTTCTTTGCGTTTTTCGCTCATGACGCGGTTTTTCTTCTCTGGTCCAGCCATGACGCGATCGATTGCGTCGTTGACTTCATCCATTGAAATTTCAGTCAAGCTGCGACGAGCTGCGAGAATTGCTGCTTCGTTAAGCAAGTTGGCTAAATCTGCGCCAGTAAAGCCAGGGGTACGACGGGCGACTTTGTTGAGGTCTACGTCTTTGGCTAAAGTTTTACCGCGAGCATGAACATTAAGAATTTCTTGACGACCTGCATAGTCAGGACGATCTACTACTACCTGACGGTCAAAGCGACCTGGACGCATTAAAGCAGAGTCTAATACATCAGGACGGTTGGTAGCAGCAATCAAGATAATGCCTGTATTGCCTTCAAAACCATCCATCTCGGTTAGCAGTTGGTTAAGAGTCTGTTCGCGCTCATCGTTACCACCGCCTAAACCAGCACCACGCTGACGACCAACGGCATCAATCTCATCGATAAAGACGATACAAGGAGCATTAGCTTTAGCTTGTTCAAACAAATCGCGGACACGAGAAGCACCCACACCTACAAACATTTCGACGAACTCTGAACCAGAAATACTAAAGAAAGGTACGCCAGCTTCACCAGCTACCGCTTTAGCTAGTAAGGTTTTACCTGTCCCTGGAGGGCCGACAAGCAACACACCCTTGGGAATTTTTGCGCCAATAGCAGTAAAGCGATCGGCATTTTTAAGAAAGTCTACTACCTCGGTAAGCTCTAGCTTGGCTTGTTCAATACCTGCCACATCGCCGAAAGTTACTTGAGTTTTAGGCTCCATCTGCACTCTGGCTTTAGATTTGCCAAAGTTCATTGCTTGTGAGCCAGGACCACTTTGCGCTCTTCTAAGAAGGAAAAATAATCCAACTAATAATAATATGGGGAATAAAAGACTGCTCAAAGCTCTAAATAACCATCCTTCATCACTTTGAGGCAAGACGGCAATATCAACACCGTTATCACTCAAGATATCAATTAATTGAGGATCGTTAGGTAGGTTAACAGTTATAGGTGTACCTTCACGGTCAATAACCTGCGCTTTAGTGCGATCTGCACTAATTTTGACTGTTTCTATTTTATGATTTTGAACTTCGTCGATTAATTTGCTGTACGCCCAAGTTTCACGGGTTTGAGGTTGCTTATCTAAAAATGCCGTACCTAATGCTACCACTACTATGGCTAACAAAACATACAGCCCTGCATTGCGCCATTTTTTATTGTTATCTTTACTCACTCTGACAGCCTCCCTGCGCTGAAGATTAGGAATCTTTTTACTTTAATTTTAATGATTTCTACTTTGTTGCTCTTTGTTAAAGATTATTTAGATAATTATAGGCTGAATACACTAACATCATCGGATTTGACCAACGGTTATAGATTGCTATCTACAAGGGTCATCTAAAAATTCAGCCTTGATTGCTCTTTTAAATTTTAACGTTGTTAATTTATGTTAACGTTTCTCAGGAAATATTTGCCAATGAATTTATAAAAATTGCTGAAAAGCCGATTAAATTTATTTTACTTTCACAATATAGGCTCTATGCTACTCCGTCTAAAAATTGCATTACAGCCTGATTAAACTGCTCGGGAAATTCTATCAAACTATTATGTCCGCCTCGCTCTAATATCATTAATTCAGCTTTGGGGATCTTGGCAGCAAGTTCTTCTGAATATTTTACAGGAATCAAGATTTCATCTCTACCAATCAACACCAAAGTCGGAGCTGAGATTTGGCTGACTTGCGATCGCGTGTCATGTTGCATCAGCGCAGCAACCTGTCCTGCAAAGCCTTGAGTGGATTGTGGATGAGGATTATTGAGTGCAAGATTGACTAAAGCCGTCACAGTTTCATCATCTTCAAAAAACTCATTTGTGTAAACCCACAAGCAGATGTCTCTCATCCAGGTTTCTATAGACACATTTTCGTTGAGCATTCTGATCCATGTCTGAACTAAATATTTGGCTCTGGCAGGAAACTGAGTGGCTGTTGCGTTTAGCAGTAAGCTTTTTACCAGCTTAGGATATTTTAAGGCAATGGTCTGGGCAATCATACCGCCCATTGAAAAGCCTACAAGATGAGCCTTATCCACATTCAAAAATTTTAATAAGGCGACAACATCATCCGCCATCATCTCGGTTGAGTAATCTTCTTGAGGAGCATCAGTTTGTCCAACACCACGATTATCAAACACGATGACCTGATATTTCTGAGAGAGTACAGGAACTTGGTTGAACCATGTGCTGCTATCCATGCTCAAGCCGTGAATCAAAACTATAGGTTCACCGCTGCCGTGAACCTCATAGTATATCTCAATATTACCAATCTTGGTTCTGGGCATTTTGTATCTTCTCCTGGTTAGAATCCCTCTAATTATCTGTTGAAGCAGAATCTTCGGTGATTACCTTTAAACGTACAATCTGCTCGCCTTCTTCATCCAAAGGCACTTCTATAATGTCATTGGTCAATGACTCTAAGCAGGTTATCAGCGATCGCAAGTGAGGATTAGATGCACCCGTTTCTACATACAGGCGATCGGCAACGTTACCCATACGTTTCCAGGTAGTATAGAGTTTGCCTACAGTTTGCTCTAAAGTGGTGGCTTGTTTAACCAAGTCCGCAGCAGTATTAATACAGTCTAGTCTCAACGCTTCTTCTAAAGCCATTTCCATATCTACCGCCTTGTCTCGTAAAGTTTGCACCTGGGCAGCAGCATCAAGATATTTTGCCAAGTTTTTTGCCTCAGTGGTCATCAGCTTAACCGTATCAATATCAGGACTTTCGGCAATTTCTTTTTTAATTTCTATTAAATGAGAGTCGGGTAACTTTTCCATTTCCCGCACCAAGGGAGCAAGATGACGAGCAGGTAAAATACCTTCTGCTGCTTTTTCTTTGACTTCATCGGGGAGTAATTCCGAACTCATGGCAGTCCACTCATCAGAAAGCTGCTTAACTTCACGGCGGGTAATGCGATCGCCTTTTTGAGCAGCCTCACTAACCAACTGCTGAACTTCAGGGGCAGATTTAGCGGTTTCCACAAATGCTCGCTTACTAAAATTGTTAATGCTTTCTGGATCTAGCTGTCCATCTGCTAATAGCGTATCTGCACTATTTGCCAATTGAATCAAAGCGTAAGCCTGAGATTTAGTAATTTCGCGATCTTTGAGCCAGTTAAGAAATCCTACCCCTCTGCCTTCACCTCCTTTCTTTTCTCTGTCTCTGACTGAACGTAAAATACGTCCCCGCCAGATGTCTGTTTGCAGATCAAAGCGATCGCATATTTTCCAGATCGTATCTAATTGATGCTGAAAATCCGACTCACCAATTGCTTCATCTTCAGGATCTGGCAAATCAAAATTAAAATCTGCGGGAATCTCTAATGCAGCAACGATTTCTTCGTTAGAGACATTCGAGACTCCATTTCCATTAACTACGGTAGCTTCACTCATGCAGGGCAAAATATAACAGTAAAAGAAGGTTAACACAAATCGTCAACCCTTTATTGGTGGGATTTTCGCCTAGCTCATCTAGTTTTAAAGCAGTTTGTACAAGCTATAGCTAAGCTTTAAATTTTTCGGTAATTCTTTTCATTGCCTCGTTAACGTTTTCTCGGCTGTTGAATGCAGAGATCCGAAAATAGCCTTCACCTGCTGCACCAAAACCAGATCCAGGTGTACCGACTACGTTGCAGTTCAACAGTAATTTATCAAAGAAATCCCAGCTAGACAAGCCGTCAGGAGTTTTTACCCATACATAGGGGGCATTTATGCCACCATATACTTTGATTCGGGCTGCAGTTAGCTGTTCGCGAATGATTTTGCCATTTTCTAAATAGAAGCTGATTAATTCTTTGATTTGTTCTTGTCCAGCTTGAGAATAAACTGCCTCTGCACCTCTTTGAACGATGTAGGAAACACCGTTAAACTTAGTTGCCTGACGACGATTCCAAAGCTGCCATAGTTTAACCTCAGTTCCATCAGCAGCCTTACCCATTAGGTTTTGAGGAACAACTGTAAAAGCGCAACGAGTACCTGTAAAACCAGCATTTTTGGAAAAAGAACGAAACTCGATCGCACAGTCTTTTGCTCCTTCTATTTCATAAATGGAGTGGGGTAAATCTGGATCGGTAATATATGCCTCGTAGGCTGCGTCAAATAAAATTAGCGAGTCATGCTGGTTGGCATAATCTACCCAAGCTTTGAGGTGTTCTTTAGTAGCAGTTGCGCCAGTAGGATTGTTAGGAAAGCAGAGATAGATTAAGTCTACTTTCTCTGTGGGAATCTCAGCCGTAAAGTCATTGTCTGCACTGATAGGCAGGTAAACTAAGCCTGCGTATTTGCCATCTTCGCTGACTTCTCCTGTATGTCCTGCCATCACGTTAGTGTCAACATACACGGGATATACAGGATCGGTGACGGCAATTTTGTTATCGTTGCCAAAAATATCGAGAATATTCCCGCAATCGCATTTAGAACCGTCTGAGATAAAGATTTCGGATGCGTCTATAGCACAACCGCGTGATTGAAAGTCATGTTCAGCGATTTTGTCTCTTAACCACAGATATCCCTGTTCTGGACCATAACCTTGGAAAGTAGCGCGATCGCCCATTTCATGAGTCGCTTTAATAATTGCCTCGCGACAGGCTGCGGGCAAAGGTTCGGTAACGTCGCCGATACCCAGCTTGATAATTGGTGCATCGGGATTATCTGCTGCATAAGCACTAACTCTTCTTGCAATTTCTGGGAATAAATATCCTGCTTTAAGTTTAAGGTAATTATCGTTAATTGTTGCCATTGATTTTTTTGCTACAAACGCCACTTAATCAAGCTTACTGTTATCTGGCAAGTTAATAAATACCCTACTTTGGAAGTCAACGCGGGTGTGGAACAGCGCAAAAGTCAAAAGCTAATTAATAAAAAAGGGTTTAGCAAGCTAAACCCTTTCATGCTCAAATTATCATTTTAGTTGCTTAAAGATTAAGAATCTCCAGCGATCGGTCATTTGTCTAGAGATGAAGATATTTTGCTTCTGCTTCTAGCTGTTTAACTAAATTTTCGTTTCCATTAGCTCTGGCAGCTTCTAGGCGTGTATTCAAGCTTTTTCTCATGCTCTCGCGGTGGCTGAGATTGGCATCTTTCAGTATGTCTTGACGTTTATTGTTCATCATGGACTTTATATTGATAAAAAATAGTGTATGCAAATGGTTGGATATATAAGATAACATTTTTGCCAGCATAAACAATACCTATTATTAAATCTTTATAGACTATTAACAAATTGGTATCACTATGAGGAATGGAAGGAGGGCGATCGCGCTTTCCTTTGTTTACCAACTCAACCCGAATTGTTTATCTCTGCATCTGTGCTGCTGTTTGGGATAATGATAGCTGTCAAAAATCGTCCTAACCTGAGCTTAATTACGGGACTAGTTGCGATCGCGGGAATTTTTCATGGTTACGCTAGGATAATAATACAATAATGGTTATTGTAAAAATTAGGCAGTTTTAATTAGCATTAAGCTTATGACAGAGACTATTTTCAGTAAGATTATTCGTCGTGAGATTCCTGCCGATATTGTTTATGAAGATGATTTAGCTTTAGCTTTCAAAGATGTTAATCCTCAAGCACCAACCCATATTTTAGTAATTCCCAAAAAGCCAATTTCTCAACTGTCAGCAGCGAGTCAAGAAGATGCAGCACTGATGGGACATTTATTAATGACGGTTAAAAAAGTTGCTGAACAAGCAAACTTAAGCAATGGCTATCGAGTAGTTATTAATAATGGTGCAGATGCAGGACAAAGTGTAGATCATTTGCATCTGCATATTTTAGGCGATCGCTCTATGAACTGGCCGCCTGGATAAGTAAGAAGTAACAAGTAGCCAAGGGGTACCCCCCGCAGGGAGTAAGAAATAGAAATTTGCTTTCCTGACTCCCTATCATTTAGGGATTTGGGGGTGTTGGGGGATTGAGAAAAGGATCGACGCTGCCTGGTAATCCTGGGAGAGCGGGATTGACTCCTGGAGTCGGTGGGACTGTGGGTGCTTCTGAACCTTCGGGAAGTGTGGCTAAAGCAACGCGATCGCCTCCGACTTCACGAAGTATATCTAATACTTCTACTACCTCTCTATAGGTTGAATTTTTAGCTGCATAGAGAGTCATTAAGCCATCAGGATTAGCCTGATTATATTTTTTAATTTCCCAGGCTAAATCACTACGACTAACAAGGTCTTTATCGACATATAGCTGACCAAGATCATCAATGGTTACAATTAAAATATTTTGCAGTTGAGGCGCACCTGTTTTGGCTTTGGGTAAATCTAAGCTAATTGCCTGCTGGCGAGAAAAACTAACCGCAGCCAAGATAAAAAACGTCAAAATACAAAATATAACGTCAATTAACGGCAGAATTTGAATATTTGCATCACTAGTTTCGCTATCGTCTTCCCAGAGCTTAAAAGGTTGTAAAGGCTTGGGCTGATACTTTCTTTTACGACTCATAAATATAATTACTGATAATTGTTCATTGTTCATTGGTCATTGGTCATTGATTCCAGGTGGTTTGATATTAACAAAAGAATATCCTTCATTATCCACTACAATATTTTTAGGTTCATCGTCGTCTTCCTGCATCCAGCGATCGCGATACATTACTTCTAAACGACTACCAGTACGGCGCAATATTCTAATTTGGTTTGACCAAAAAGCCTGAAACAAACGATAAAAACTTAAGCTAATGATCGCGATCATTAGTCCCACAGCAGTAGAAATCAGCGATTCACCAATACCTAGAGTCACTCCAGATGTATCGGCTGTACCTAAATCGCTAATTTTAATTGAACTTAAGGCTTGAATTAGACCCCAAACCGTACCAAATAAGCCCAACAAAGGCGAAAGAGCAATAATTGCTTCTAAAACTTTATCTCCCTTACGCATCCGCGCTAGCTGTTCTTCGGCAGCCGATTCTAAGGCAATGTGAAACATATCGGGGTCAGGATTAGATAATCGAAAAGGAGAATAAACAAAACTTCCTAAAGGATGATTAATATATTCCTGAGCAATCTTACCAACTAAATCCCAATTGCGCTCGGCAGCTTCCATCAGACGATTAAATATCTTTTTCTCTTTAAAAACTACCCTAGACCAAAACCAAAGTCGCTCTAAAATTGTCGCAATAGATAGCACTGACAATAAAAGTAGGGGATACATTGATGGACCACCTTTATCAATAATCTCTAAAAAGTTCACGGTAGCTAATTACCTCCAATAGAATTTTAATTAAAATTAACTTTCAAACAGTTAGTTTATTTTGGTTTCAATCTATAGATATAGATAACACAGGTTCGAGCAAAATCTAAGTTAATGAAACTTTTATAACATGGGTTTAAGCAAAGAATAAATTCTCTTCAAAGCTTTGAAATTAGCAGCGGGCATGGCAATATTATTAGAGGAAAAAAAGCATTTTTACCTTTGGCTGGATTTTAATACTCGTAGAGATAGTCAATTAGCTTCTGGGATGCAGTAGAACAAGGGTTACTATCTAAGCATTAATCGTCTTACCGCCAATCATGGCTTCTGGATCATCGTTAAAACCAGCAGCAAAGCAATTTAACCCATCAGCAGTAGGTTGGCAATCATCATCAGTAAAAGCAAAAAACTCTTTTGTTGCCATCTCTGCGCCCTTATTTATGGCAGCAGCAAGTCCAGCATTTTCTTGACGCAATAAGTTAATGTTTATTTTGTTCTTTAAAGGTGTAACTACTGAATCTAAAGGCGTTTTGCTACCGTCATCCACCACAATCACCTCAAAGCGATCGCTTTTAAACAACTTTCAAGTCTCTCAGGACGGTTATAGGTAGGAATAAAAATGAAAAAAAAGGTTTCATAATCTTTCTTATCTATTTTTCTTAAACCACTATTTTTTATTTTTTTAACGATAATTAAAAAATGCTTTTTATGCTTGACAATAAATACTTTAAGTTTATGCTTATTAAGAAAAAATAATGAATCCTTAACATCAGTCGATCATAAAACTATAATTACAGTTGATTCCTACCTGCTTATTTTGGTCTTTGAAAGTGTTTGAACCTGTAGAATAGTAATCTAAATCAAAGGCATCACCATAAGTAATAATTAGTAAAAAGATGAAGTCTTTAATTGTCTCATGGTTTTGACTTGGAGACATAATAGTAATTACTCCATTTAAAAAAGATGTACGATAGGCTAAATATTCAACGGCATTAAACTTTTCTTAATCATCCCGAGTCATACCTGAAAAGCTGAGGGTGCGATCCTGCTTTTAAAGATGTTCTTTTCTTATTGGTAATTGGTCATCAATCAACATAGCTATAGATAGTTGTGAGAACTTAACAATCACAGCGCAGTCTAACTTTCTTAGTTAAATGTAACTAAATATTACTAAACCTCTTGATAGTTAATCATTAACTATCAAGAGGTTTTTGCAAATTATCTATAATCATGCAGCAAAGCCGAAGATTTTAGCAATCATTCATCAGGACTATTTTGGTTGCTTAAATTCTTTCATTTTTGCTTAGTATTGGCTACAGCTTAAACTGCATCCGCAAATTACCTACATAAATATCGGGGTTATCTTGAAAGTTATTGGGGTTAATTGTTAGGTAAAAAGCAGGAAGAATAGAGAGGTTGTCATTGACAGGGAAATTATAGGTAGCTTCAAAGTCGTATTGAGTACCTCCATCACCCGAACCAGATACTAAAAACTCTTCTCCATCAAGCACGTCAAAAGGAACTACAAAAGATAAAGTCCCTAATGCACCTTCTTTGCCCAAGTCAGGGAAAGCTAATCCAGCTTGGAAAGACTGAGCATTAACTTTACCATTGTCTAAAGCGGGATTTGTCGGTCTGATGCTGGTACTGCCATATTCATAGCGTCCAAATACTCCCAGCTTATCAAAAATTGTCCAGTCAAAGTTAACTAAAAAAGTATCAGAAGGAGCATCTCCAATTGTGCCACCAAAACCATCATCAGCTACACCATAGATGGGTTCCCCTGTTGCTCCACCGACACCAAAGCCTGTGACGTTGCCATTTGCATCTAAGATAGGTTGATTATTGTCTATGGTAGCCCTGGTGTATAATAAGCGAATATTTGCCTTTTCAGCGATCGCAAAATCTAATTCGGCAGTGAGGCTTTGAGTAGCACTAAATAACCCTTTATTAGGATCAGAAGAAGTATTAAAGAACTCTGCGGGTAAAAACTCGGTGTTTTCTCCCAAATAACCGATTTTAAAGCTTAGTGAATCAATAAGGTCATAGGTTATTACTGCACCCGAACCACGGTCAACTGGATTTACTAAAGTCCCACCACTAGAGTTATAGCTACTTGCGCCAGTAAGGAAGAAGGTATAGTTATTGTTGTCAAAATAGCGATACCAGTTAATTCTAGGGCCGACTATCACCCTAAGCTTATCGCCAATGGGAAAATCATATGATAGTTCTCGTAACTCGACAGTACCTGTTCCTGTAGCTGTACCTGTTTGATCGGTAAAAGGAACGCCAAAAGTATTGTAAAGCCCTGCGGAAACATAATTGTTGGCGGGAGAATTACCGTTACCTGCTACTAATTGAAGGGTTAAGTTATCTTCTCCTGTAAATGAAGAGTCAAAGTTTAACCAGGTGTAATAACTAAAGGTAATTTCAGGATCGTTTGTAATATTGCTGATTAGAGGATTATTATTTGCATCTCTTCCTCCACGGCGAAGATTTAAGGGTGTATCAAGACTAGCTGCTTCTGCTAAAACATCACCACTTGCAGTTGCACCTGTAGCGTTTAAAAAGACATTGCCTGTAAATTTAGCTGTAGTAGAAAACTGATTATCTTCTACTACAGCAGTCCGACTTTCCAATTCATCGACTCTGCCACCAAGGGTTGCTAATTCTGCTGCGAATTCTTGGTTTAAGCGTTGAATAGTTTCTACGTCAGATGGAGAGACACTTCCTGACGAGGCAATTAATCGCTCGATTTGACTTAAACAGGAGTTTAAACCCGCAGCAAATTCGTAGCGAGACAGGGGTTGATTACCGCGATAAGTTTGATTGGGAAAACCAGCAATGCAACCATAACGATCTACCAATGAACGTAATGCTTCATAAGCCCAATCTGTGGGCAAAACATCTCTTAGCTGCTGAACGTTTGTAACCTGAGACATCTCGCTATTATCGTCATGGCTTTCTAAACCTTTCTTTGATTCTAACTGTCTAACATTATTAACCTGCGACATCCCGCCAGTGTCGTCGAAGCTATTCACTTCTTCTGATGCAGTGGCTTCTAGCGCCGAAGCCGATAATATAGCAAAAGGTAAAAATAATAGAATTGAAGTGTTAATTAAATTAAATTTGCTGCTAGATTCTAAATGCCATTGTTTTGTTTTTTGAATATTCATTTTGACTCTCACACCTGTTGATAATAGGCAAAATTATCATTATTGGCTGAGAACAAAAGTATAACTGCATACAGTATACAATTGAGTTTTAAATAGGTAGGCAAAATAAAGTCAACTGTAACGAGTCACAAAGGGCTTGCCCGTACAAAGTCAGAAAATAGTAATATAATGCCGATATCAAAAACCAATGCGGTACGTCTGCTCGATTCTTCGGACATAGCATATGAATTGCTCGATTATGAAGTAGATATAGAAGATTTAACCGCAGAAAGTACGGCTAATAAACTAAACCTTGCGCCTGAACAAGTTTTTAAAACCTTGGTAGTTTGCAGTAATGCCAACAATATTTATTTTGCTGTAATTCCTGGTAATGCCCAGCTAGACTTGAAAGCAATGGCTAAGTTAACTAGAGAACGTAAATTAGAAATGATTGCATTGAAAGAGTTGAAATCGCTTACAGGATATGTTCGCGGAGGAGTAACAGCTATAGCTAGTAAAAAAGACTATCCCGTTTATGTAGATGAAATAATCGAAGCTTTTGATCGCATTACTGTCTCGGCTGGGGTGCGAGGTACTTTGATTATGTTAACTCCCCAAGATTATTTGCAGGTAGTTAAAGGAAAAATAGGGGCGATTTCATTTTTTTCTTAGACTTGCTGATTGTACAAGTTAATTTGGATTAGTCAGGCTATCAGACTTATCTACCAAAGAATTTAATTTGTTAGTAATTTTTTCTCGTTGAATAACTAACATGACACCAATTAAAGCCAAAACAACACCTATCCATTGAATAAAAGTGAGCGTTTCTGACAAAAATATGTAACTAAACAACATGGCAAAAACGGGTGTTAGAAATATAAGTGCGCTGACGCTAGTAAGGTTGCCAACAGAAGCTAAATAAAAGAAGAGTCCGTAGGTTAATGCAGTGCCGAACAAGGTTGCATAAGCCAAAGCTGACCAACCTGTACTGTCTAAATTACTCCATTGATTAGATTCAGTCCATGCAGAGGCAATTAATAAAGGAATTCCACCCAAGAGCATATGCCAGCCTGTTGCTACAATTACATCTACGTGCTGGCGCACATAACGAATCATAATTGTGCCAAAAGACATAGAAAGAGCAGCTAAAAGCATCAACAATTCACCACTCTGAAGTACGCCTTGCCAGCTAAGAGAAGTGAATTGACTTTGTAAAAAGTTGAAATTTCCTGAAGCTAAGCTAGTAATCCATTGATTTGGCAATCCACAACAACAAATTCCAATCAATCCTAAAGTCAAACCTAACCAACCCCATAAGCCAATTAATTCTGCGAATAGAAATCTGGAGAGAACTGCCACTACCAAAGGTTGGGCATCAATTAGTACTGCACCAATGCCTGCTCCAGTATTAACTAATCCTTCTGTCAGGAAACCTTGAAACATTGCTCCATCAACCAGAGAAAATAAGATGATCCATGACCAAGCTTGCCAAGTTTTGGGTTGGGGTAATTTCCACCAAACTGCTAATAGCAGAATAATGATTCCTGCAGGAACTAAACGAAAACCAGCCATGAATAAAGGCGTAGTATCGTTAATGATAGCCTTCATTGCCACCATTGCTGTACCAAGAAAAAAGAAGGGTGCAATCAAAACTACGGGCGATCGCGCCCAATTATTTGGTGAATTGTTTTCTAAGGTCATTGCTCATTGATTGGTAAGCATCACTACTCGATACTGTATAGATTTTTTTCGGAAAAAATGTATTTAAAATCACAAAATATTTTGAGCAAATCAGTAAGGTATACAGTATGCAAGAATGAGGCTGAAACAAAAATGAAAAGATGAGTACAGAAAAGGATGTGTTAGAGAGAAAGGAGGCAAGGTCTGCACCAGTTAGAAGTGGATGGCAAGGTGCGATCGCCAATTATTTTCAGTTTGATTATTATCAAACTAACTTTCGCACCGAGATATTAGCGGGGGTGACTACCTTTATGACTATGGCGTATGTCTTAGTAGTTAATCCGTTAATTTTATCTGATGCGATTTTCTTAAACGAACCAAAGGATTTATTTACGGAATTAGTTGTTGCCACAGCAGTTTCAGCAGGCATTGGTACGCTGATCATGGCGTTACTAGCTAAATATCCTTTTGCTCTAGCTCCTGGCATGGGAATTAATGCTTTTTTTGCCTATTCCGTCGTTTTAGGATTGGGGATTGACTGGCGATTGGCTCTATCCTGCGTCTTTGTCGAAGGATTGGTGTTTATTGCTATGACAGTTACCGATATTCGTCGTCATCTAATTACTGCCGTACCCAATACGATTAAAGTAGCTACTACTGTGGGGATTGGTTTGTTTCTGGCATATATTGGCTTGGGGGGAGCGACAGAAACAGGCGGTGCAGGATTAGTAGTTGCCAATGAAGTAACCAAAACTGCTTTTGGTAGTTTTCGCCAACCTCAGACAATTATGGCGGTATTCGGTATTTTTCTCACGGCATTCTTTATGATTCGGCGCATCAAAGGCGCATTGCTTTGGGGTATTTTAGGCACAGCAATTTTGGGTTGGGTATTTGGTATAGCTGCTGCACCTAAAGGTATTGCTTCGATTCCTGCTTTTCCCGAAAATCTTTTTGGGGTAGCCATTACTGGTTTAGGTGGGCTTAATGGAAGTAATATTATTGATTTTGTGGCTGTACTGCTGGTATTTCTCTTCGTCGATATGTTTGATACGATTGGAACTCTAGCGGGAGTGGGTACACAAGCAGGTTACATTGATGAAAACGGCGAATTACCCAGAGCCAATAAAGCTCTTTCTGCTGATGCGATCGCCACTACGGCAGGAGCGGTTATGGGGACATCTAGTGTCACTACCTTTGTTGAATCTGCTTCAGGGGTAGCTGAAGGAGGAAGAACGGGATTTACCTCAGTAATTGTAGCGGCATTATTCTTTATCTCGTTGATTTTTACGCCGATTTTTGAAGCAATTCCTGCTTTTGCCACTGCACCAGCATTAACTATTGTTGGGGTGTTGATGATGATGAGCATTGTCAATATTAAATGGGACGATTTAACCGAAGCAATACCTGCTTTTTTGACTATTTTCTTTATTCCGATGGGATTTTCGATCGCAGCAGGTTTATCTGTCGGTTTGATTACCTATCCTGTACTGAAAACTTTTAAAGGACAAGCTAGAGAAGTACCTCTAGTCACCTGGATTTTGGCAGCTATTTTTGTAATTAGATTTGTCTTTATGACTATTCGTTTTGGTTAGAGCCAATTATTTTAAAACCCGACTCAAAAATTAACTAATAGTTGATGATTTTTGATGATGTGTTTGCCTAAATAGTTTTGATTTACTTAGTAATTTATTTTGGAGTATAAAAAATAATGAATTTCCAGCAAATGCGCCACAAATTTATAGTTGTTATTATTACAGTCACTCTCTTCTTTAGCGGTATTTCCAGCTCATTAGCTGCTGATACTTATAATAATTATCAAGCTAATCAAGAACTAAACCAACCTGCTACCTTAACTGCCCCCAGCAGCGATCTCCCGATCAAGATTTATGCTCAACCAGATTTCAAAAAGTCGCCTTTGGGTAAAGCCCAAAAAGGCGATCGCGTTACTATATTGCAACAGATAGAAGGGAATCGGGGTAAACAATGGGATTACGTTAAATTTGAGCAGAAAGATCGAGGAGAAGGTTGGATACAGCAAGATTATGTAGCTGTTCAAACTCAACAGTCTGATCAAAGTGAGCAAAAACCCGCTCAACAAAGCCAAAGCCAATCAACTTCTAGTTATTCTCAGCAAGCAGATTATCCAGACACCCAACAATCGAGCAAATACAAAGATAACCAGCAGCAAACCTATTCTCAAACTAAACAAAATCATCAGAAAGCCCAAAGCTACAAGTAAGTAATTAGTTGTTAGTAATTAGTAATTAGTCAATCGAATAGAGTTTTGAACCCTAAGTGAATTGTAGACACCGTAGGGCGATGGATTCTTAAACTCAATTAAGTTTTGACGCAAAGCTAACTCTTTAGGGTAGAAGCAAGAAATGCTACTAAAAACTAAAAACTTTTCGATAAAGGAAATCAGTAAATTAAAACTTGAGTTTAAGTATTAATTATTCAAAAGATATCTTTTACCATGTCATCATCTACTAAAATAATTCGCGGTTCATTTTTAGATTTTGTTAACGATCCTTTTTATCAATCAGAAGCTGATAGCGTTCGTTATCTGCCAGATGGGCTATTGGTAGTAGAGTCTGGCAAAATCAAGGCTTTTGGGACTTATGAAAGCTTAAAAGAACAATATGCCAATGATGAAATTACTAGCTATCGAGATAAATTAATTACTCCAGGCTTAATCGATCTTCACGTTCACTATCCCCAAACGGAGATGATTGCTGCCTATGGGGAACAGTTGATGGAATGGCTCGATCAGTATACTTTTCCTACTGAAGCTAAGTTCAAAGATGCAGAGTATGCCCGTCAAATCGCTTCTTTTTTTCTTGACGAACTATTACGCAACGGTACAACAACAGCCGTAATTTTGACTACGATTTTTCCTCAGTCAGTGGAAGCTATATTTACTGAGGCACAAAGTCGTCAGATGCGAATTATTGCAGGGCAAATGTTGATGACGCGCAATGCACCAGATTTTTTGCTCAACGATGCTCAAACTGCTTATGCCCAGACTCGCGAACAAATTCAACAGTGGCATGGGTTAGACCGATTGCTTTATGCGATTACCCCCCGTTTTGCAATCACTTCAACTCCAGAAGAATTATCTCTAGCAGGTAAGTTAAAAGCTGAATTTCCCGATGTCTATGTCCATACTCATTTAGCAGAGAATGTTCAAGAAGTGCAGTTTACTGCCGAACTTTTTCCTGAAAGCAAAGACTATTTAAATGTATACGAACAGTTTGGCTTAGTAAGCGATCGCACTATTCTAGCTCACTGTATTCAATTAGATGATTCGGCTTTTGTCAGGTTATCAGATGCAGGTGCGGCGATCGCTTTTTGCCCAACTTCTAATCTATTTTTAGGCAGTGGATTATTTAAGCTCAACCAGGCAAAATCAACTCAAACCCCAATCAAAGTCGGTTTAGCTACTGATGTAGGAGGCGGAATCAGTCTTTCTCAGCTAAAAACCATGAGTGAGGCTTATAAAGTTATGCAGTTGCAAAACGAAAGCTTATCGGTATTTCAGGCTTTTTATTTAGCAACTCTTGGTGCAGCTAAAGCTCTTTCTTTAGAAGATCGAATTGGTAGCTTTGAACCAGGAAAAGAGGCTGATTTCGTAGTTTGGGATTTACAAGCTACACCTTTAATGAAACTGCGTAACCCTGACTCTAAATCAAAAAATCTAGCCGAATTAACTGAAAAAGCCTTTGCCATGATGATTTTAGGGGATGAACGTGCGGTAACAGCTACTTATGTTGCGGGTAAGGCTGTTCAATTTGCCTAAAAATTACTTACCGTAGAGCATTTCGATCAGCGATCGCTTGGCTGTGCCTAAAGGTTCTGCTAAAGTAAATTCACTAATTTGAGTACGCTTTGCTGGCTGCGTTGAATCCAAATTATTACATCTTTGCAGATGTTCGACTTGCCTCGACAAAGATAATTCTCTAACCAATGTATTAGCTAAGGAAGACTGTCCCTTAGCAAACAATCTAGATAACCATTTATCAGGTTGAGATACAGCTAGATCTTTCGGTGATTGTTTTGGTTGCCAATAATTTCCCCAATAGTTAGACATATTTTATAAAAATGTAGCGAAAGCTACTGAAAGTTTATTTGATTTATGAATATTGTAACTAATTTATTGAGTTCGGTAAATATATTAAGACTATTTTGGTTATCAATTTTGCTCTGGATTGGATTAGGTATTACTCCAGCAATAGCAGCAGAGGTAGAGATAGACTTAATTCCAACTCGAATTATGGTTACTACTACTGACGATCGAGGTTCGGGTTCGTTGAGATCGGCGATCGCTTTAGCCAATCAGTATCCCGATGATAATGCGATCGATTTAAGTCAAGTTAGCGGCAAGATTATTCTAAATTCTCCTTTACCCAAAATTCGCGGCAATTTAGCAATCATCGGTGATGGTAACGATGTGATTAACGGTAACAATCTTCATCGAATTTTTTATATCGAACAAGGAGAAATAAGTATCAGCAAGCTGACTATTAGTAATGGTCTAGCTCAAGGAGAAGCTGGTCATAATGGTGCTGGTGCATCCGCAGGAATGGGAGGCGGATTATTTATCGATAAGGGAATGGTAATTCTTAGTGAGGTGACATTCAATGGTAATCGGGCAATTGGGGGAGATGGAAAAAGATTAATTGAGCAACAACTCAAGCAATACCCTGTAAACAGTCGCATTATTGAAAATAACCACCATTTTAAGGTTAATCGTGGAGCTACATCCGAAATTAATGGTATTAGCCTTAACAATTTAGCCAATATTGATTTAAAAGCCAGAGAGATTGAAATAGATAGCAACAGTAATAGATATGACATTAATCGAGGTGCTGTAGCAGGAGTTAACGGGATTGGAGTAAATGGCATTGGCAGTATTGTTTTTGGTGGTGGTGGCGGCTTTGGCGGCTTTGGTAACGCGGGTAATGGTGGCAATGGCGGTAACGGTGGTAGCGAAGGCGGAAACGGCGGTAATGGCGGTGATGGCGGTAACGGTGGAACAGGAATATTTGGTAGTTTTGGCTTAATTGATGATCGAGGTGGCATCGGGACAGTAATCTTTGGTGGAGGGGGAGGTTTTGGCGGTTTTGGCAATGCAGGCAATGGCGGTAACGGAGGCAGTTTTATCTCAGAAGGAAATGGCGGTGATGGTGGCAACGGTGGAAACGGCGGTTTTGGCGCAGGAGGAGGAAGTGGCGGTAACGGCGGTTTTGGAAAAATAGCTGGCAACTCAGGTCAAGGAGGAAAAAGTCTCTTTGGTGGTAGCAATGGTGGAGTTGGTTATAGCGGTAGTGGTGCTGGTTTAGGTGGTGCTATTTTTATTCGTTCTGGTCAATTAATTTTATCTCGGACTACCTTTATAAATAATAAGGCGATCGCTGGCAACGGGATAAATCCAGGTCAAGGAAAAGGCGGTGCTATTTTTATGATTACTCCAGCTTTAGCACAACAGGCAAATAGCGATCGCATTGCTGTAGTTGCTTCTTTAAAATCATTACCTAAATTTAGTAATAATTTTGCTACTGATACTGATAACTCTTTTATGGATAATGTTGATGTTTATGGAGAAATTTTGCTTAACTGAAAAGAAATTAATTGGAATTATGTTGGTAGTCTCTGCAATACAGTGGAGGTAAAGCTGAAAAAAGCAATTATTCGGCTAATTTTACGGCAATTTGATTGCTCTTTTCGATTATTTGCTCAAGCTCAATAGTAGTTAAATTACCTCGATCCACAATTTTTTTACCATTAATAAAGCTATAGTCTACATAATCAGTTTGACAGTAAATTAATGCAGCAACAGAGTCTTGTTGCGTCCCCACAAAACCAGGCTTATCCAAATCCACCGCAATAAAATCGGCTGCCATCCCTGGTGCGAGATAGCCAACATCATCTCTGCCTAAAACCCTCGCACCGCTTCTAGTGGCAATCTCCAAAGCATCACGGGCGGTCATTACTGAAGCATCTTCATCTCTGACGCGGGCGAGTAGAAACGCTTGACGGGCTTCATGAAACAAGTTTGTGGTATCGTTAGAAGCTGCACCGTCTACGCCCAAGCCCACGGGAACATTCGCATTGAGCATTTTACGGATAGGTGCAATACCGCTAGCCAAACGCATATTACTACAGGGACAATGTGCCACTCCAGTTCCAGTTTGACCAAACTTATCGATCGCGCGATCGCTTAATTTTACACAATGAGCGTGCCAGACATCATTTCCCAGCCAGCCAACGGACTCGGCATAGTCTCCAGGAATTAAATTAAATTTAGACAGGCTATACTCCACATCCCCTTTAGTTTCTGCTAGATGGGTATGTAGCCTTACTCCTGGATAACTCCGCGCCATTGCAGCCGACTCCTTCATTAAATCTTGAGATACAGAGAAAGGCGAACAGGGAGCAAGGACTATTCTTAACATAGAATAGCGATCGCAATTATGATATTCTTCGATTAATCTTTGAGAATCTTTTAAAATATTTGCTTCTTTTTCCACCAAAAAATCTGGAGGCAAACCGCCGTTACTTTCTCCTACGCTCATACTGCCTCGACTAGCATGAAATCTCAAGCCAATATCTTCTACAGCGCGGATTTGTTCGTCAAGAGTGCAATCATTAGGAAATAAATAATGATGATCGCTAGCTGTAGTACAACCTGAGAGAATTAGTTCTGCTGCTGCTAACTGGGAACTATAATACATTCCTTCTCCAGTAAGATTAGCCCACAGAGGATAGTGCGCCGTCAGCCATTGAAACAGATCGCCATTTTGTCCTGCGGGAGTTACGCGAGTTAGGTTTTGAAAGAAATGATGATGGGTATTAACTAAACCAGGTAAGACTATATGCTTATCTTTTAGATCTAATATTTCATCGGCAGTATCGTGTAATTCCTCCGTTGTCCCCACTTGTTCGATTATATTATCTCTTACTAATAATGCACCTCGACGAATCTCGCGACGTTCATCGTCCATGGTGACGAGAGTATGAATATTTTTGACAAGTAGGGTAGACATTTATTTGCAAGGAGGAGGAATATAAGTATTCTAATTGAGATAAGGCGATCGCCACAATTCTAAAGATTAGTAAGAAAAATAATCATAGGGGGAACACTAAGATAGAAAACTAAAAGTTTGGAGTTGAATATGCAGATAACAAATCAACAGTGTCAAATACTTAAAGCTATTGGTAATGAACAATCTGATTGCCATAGCATAATAGAAAGCACTGGTTTAAATGAATATGTTGTTAGAGATAGTATTGAACAACTTAAAAATGAGGACTATATACAAGCTACTCCTTATCCTGATGGTATTGAACCAAGGACGTTTTACTGTGGATGCCAACTAACTAATAGAGGGCATTTAGAACTACAAAACTGTAAATAATTTTGTTTGGCAGTAAATACTTATTTACTTATTTTAAAATTAGGTTCTAAAATTTTCCCTTCAAGAATCCGTGGAAACTCAGAGGACTATTCATAGTTTTAAATATATTATGAAGTGGTTAATTTTTAAGTAAAAACTCAAATGAACCAACAAAAACAATCCCCAATTGTATTTGCTAAGACTCCTCCTTCATTCGATATCTCGGCATTACCAAAGTACGACTCTAAATTACAGTATGGTGTCAGCAAAGACTATGCCAATACTCATGGATTGGAAATGTCAAGAAGCACTCAGACTTTCGATGGCAGCGGTAAGCCATATGATAGCGATGCTGATTAATGTGAAGAGTAATTCTTATTACTCAATTTAAAAAATCAAGACGTTTGTGAGATGACACCTTTTATACTTTTGACTATTATTGAGTGTCGTCTCACTATTACTAAAAAGTTCTTATGCACCTGCTTATTACCTCTAGTGGAGATGTAACAAGTGATTTAATTTGTGAAAGGCTTTCCAATAATGTTCTTCGTGTAAATTGGGAACGTTGGCAAGAATACGATATTGAAATTCACGACTCTGGCTTCTGGATTGCAGATAAATTTGGTCGAGAAATTAGCGACACAACACTAGACAATATAATTTGGAGAAAACCTGTTTTTGAAGTTCCTACTGAACCAGGTGAAGTTTGGTATTGCTTCCAGGAATTTAAGAACGCTGTTCAATCAATTATCTCATGGGTTCGCAGAGAAAACCCTTGCAAGATACCCATAGATCCACACTACAATACTACGATTGATAAGTTCTATCAACTTCGAGTAGCGAGTAGGTATTTGCAGGTTTCACCCTGGGCATTTACATCACAACCTAGTAGCAAAAATTGGAAAAGTAAAAACTGGATTATTAAAAGTGTTACTGGGAAACCTATTACTGGTACTGGCACACCTGCAAAGGTTATTTATACAAGTGCAGTTAACCCTGAAGAACTTGACGATGGTTGGACATGGTTTATTCAGGAGAAGGTTGATAATGATTACGACTTAACTGTTGTTTATTTAGATGGGCAACAATATGGGTTTGTACTTGACCGTAATCTTTTAAATGGTTTGGATTGGAGACAGGCAATTGGAACTCCGCTTGTGGATAGTAGTTGGGAAAAAGTAGAACTTCCCGTTGAGCTTTCAACAAATATCGATTATTTCATGCGTGATTTAGGTTTAAGATTTGGAAGACTTGATTTAATGACAAAAGATAAAAACTGTCAAAATACCACGTTTCTTGAAGTAAATCCCAATGGACAATGGGCATGGCTTGATTTATCAGGAAATAATGGTTTATTTGAAGCTGTTATAAATTTTTTAACAACATAAGCAGAGCTACGTTGCCCACTAATCAATAAAAAGGAGAATTGATTAATTGAGCAGTTGGCAACTAGAAGACTTTAATTATGAAAATATAAGCGGTCAAATCATTAGATTTGAGGTGTTTAAGGTAGAATACTTGATGTTATTCAACCCTGTTAACGATCTGTACGATTCCTTAACGATAGAAGAAAAGTCTAGCGATTTGGGAATAACTTATAAACCAAATAGTTTTATTGTTAAGTTTGATTTGCAAGCTAATTTTGAATCAGGAGATTATTATAAGCCACCCAAGAAATTCCTTTCAATTGTCGAAATGAGATTTTTGGGTAAGATTGTTAGAGATGTGGTAGAGTTTCACTACTTAAACAGCAATGCCGAAGCCTATTTATTTACTGCCGAAAACTTCAAATTGAAAAAATTCTACGGTAGGCTAGCCAAAATGTATCTTACTGAGTTACAATTTAGTATTACAGAAAACTTAGGTGAGGAAAATCTAGGTTATGAAATCACAACACCAAGATACAAAAGCCAAAGCTGCCAAGATAGAGTCAATGAAAAGAATTAAGGCAGCTTACTTGAGTGCGAAAGCAAATGACCAAGTAAAAACGTACAAAATTCAGCCAACTTAGTTTTGACATTGAGGCTTCAATATTCAAATTTTATTTAATCTCAGATCGGTAAGTGCTTAAACAGAATTAATACCTAGCTAAATTCTCTGTACTCCTACACAAAGTTTGAAGCAGAAACCTCACTTGTAAATATTTGGTTAGAGGTAAATTGAGGCTGAGTCAAAAGAAGGGATGCGATCGCTCTTACTTAGACTAGTTTTTCCTGACATTACATGACCTGCTAATTTGGCTATAAAATATAAATTTAGTTATGTATAATCCTGTCGAACAGTTTTTTATAGCGATCGCAGAGAATAATTTAACTAAAGCTTTAGAAACAGTAAACAATAATGTGCTTTTTGAAGCTCAAAGACCAAAATCAGTGTCAATTTACGGTCTGTCAATCAGATTTTGATTTGATGACAAAGTACAAACTAACTAAAACCAGTATTTGAGCTGTACTCTCGGCTGAAATAATTAACGATAAAGGGGCTTTGCCGTAGCTGTAAGCTGCAATCAGGCGAGGTTTAACACCTTGTCTGATTGTAGACGACCGAACATAGTTTGGTGAGGGTCTTGAACCCACAAGAAGGAGCGAAGCTACTCGCCATTTGCCAACTAAAAGGCAAGCGAGCTAAAAGCCAAAAGCTTTTTGATAAAACTATTTGTTATTTGTTATCTGTGTTTTTCAAAACATAAACAGGACGCTCAATATCGCCAATACGATTAAAAGGCCAAAAACGAAACATCGCCTTACCGATAATGTTTTGACGGGGGACAAAACCCCAGTAATGACTGTCATAGCTATCGTTGCGATTATCCCCCAGAACCAAATAGGAGTTAGCAGGAACGACTACTGGTCCCCATTGATAATCAGGTCGTGCTTCAAGGTAATTTTCTTTGATAGGAAGATTATTGACATACACCTTGCCGTTTTTGACCTCAACTTTGTCTCCAGGTAAACCGATGACTCTTTTTATAAAAGCCTCATGAAAATTTTCTTGTTCTAAAGTTTTGGTGGGATTAAAAACTACAATATCTCCTCTTTTAGGATTGCTAAAGTCATAGCTGATCTTATCAATGATCAGGCGGTCATTTATTTGCAATGTCGGTAACATCGAGCCTGAAGGAATATAACGAGCTTCGGCTATAAAAGTCCGAATCCCAAATGCCAGAAATAGGCTAAGACCAAGAGTTTTAATACTTTCAAGCCAAAAGTTTTCTGGTTGTGCTTGGCGAGATGGCTGTTTTTTAGTTGTGGACATATAAGAAACTATACAATTCTATTTTTTAGTTTAGGCATAACATTGTCACTGTAATGTCAATTTGATAATAATTTCGTGGCAAGGTAAGAATAATCAACAATATTTCTATAGCTGTTCTAATTACGATTAGGCTATTTAAAGATCCACTTTTGGCAATCGCCAAATGTAGAGCGATAATATTTATTCAACTAGAATTGCCTATAATTTGGGTTTTAGCTATTAGTTTTGGTGCGAGCGCCAAATTCTGCATAACCTATAATTACTACAATTTCTGGCTCAGTAGCTATAATTATTTCGCGATCGCTTAACTGCACATTTTTTGTGGCTAATTCTAAATTCTGACGGTCAAACTTTTCTTTTCCACGTTCATTTGCAGCAGGTTGAGGAATTTGATGATTAACAGCAATAGGTGTGTGTTGATAAGTTGAAGTATTCATTTTGACTATTGTTCAACTGCTTTAAGGGTAATTAAATTTATCTATAACGCGAATCGCCACAGTTTCAATCTAGAAAAAGTTTATGACCAGGGTGTGTCAAAGCCTTGTCATTGTCGTGAAGGTATTTTGAACATCAATCAACAAAAGTATTATCTGAGCGTCGTCAAACTGCTATCTTTTTGACACACAAAAGACAAACGGAAATTTTAAAAATATTAATATACAAATAAATTCAAGCTTAAAACTATGCCAACCTATCCTAAATATGATTCTAATAATAATGTAGTCATTGGTTCTTCATCTCATCATCGCCGTGTACCCCAAAAATCTGTCGCTGCCTTTGCTTTGGTTTTGTTGGGTGCAGGACTTGGTGTGGGAGGAGACTATTTATTTGCCCACAATAGTGTGGTTTCAGGGACGACCGCAGCGGCTGAATCTAATCCATCTACCCAAGCTAATAATCAGATTACTACTCCCTCGCCAGCAGTTAATGGTTCAGTATACAATCCGATTGCGAGGATCGCCCAACAAGTAGGACCGGCTGTAGTGCGAATTGATTCTTCTCGTACGGTCAAGAATCCTAATGCCCAAATGTTTAACGACCCTTTCTTCCGTAACTTTTTTGGTTCGCAAATGCCCCAAATGCCCGATAAAGAAGTTCAGAGGGGATTAGGATCTGGTTTTATTATTAATAAAGACGGCACGATTTTGACTAATGCTCATGTTGTCGATGGGTCAGAAAAAGTCACCGTCACTTTAAAAGATGGTCGTACTTTTCCAGGGAAGGTAATGGGCAGAGATCCCGTTACCGATGTAGCAGTAGTAAAAGTTGATGCCCAAAATCTACCTGTAGTAAAAATTGGTAACAGTAAGACTCTACAGCCAGGAGAAACGGCGATCGCCATTGGTAATCCTTTAGGATTAGATAATACCGTCACTGAAGGCATCATCAGTGCGACAGGTCGCTCTTCAGGACAAGTAGGTATTCCCGATAAACGGGTCAATTTTATTCAAACCGATGCTGCGATCAATCCTGGCAATTCTGGCGGTCCTTTGCTAAATCAAAATGGCGAAGTGGTAGGCATTAATACCGCTATTATTCAAGGAGCTCAGGGACTTGGTTTTGCTATTCCCATCGATACTGCTCAAAAAATTTCCGACCAGTTAATTGCTTCTGGAAAAGTAGAACATCCTTTCTTAGGTATCCAAATGGTCACTCTAACCCCAGAAGTTAAACAAGAAATAAACTCTAATCCCAATAGTGGTTTAAGTGTTTATGACGATAGCGGCGTTTTGGTCATGAAAGTAGTACCAGACTCTCCTGCGGCTAAAGCTGGCTTGAGGGCTGGAGATGTCATCCAACAAGTTAACGGACAAGCAGTTAAGGATGCTGACGCTTTGCAACAATCAGTGGAAAGCAGCCAAGTGGGTAAAAACCTACAGCTCGATTTAAAACGTAACGGGCAACAGATGAATGTAGCAGTTAAAGCAGGGGCATATCCAACCGCTCAAGCTGATACAGAAGATCAAACGCCATAAAAATAGTGAGATTAAGACGCGAAACTAAATAGCACTTAATTCCAAATGGTTGGGATTAAGTGCTGTTGCCTCAAATTGGTTATATTTGTCTTAAAAACAGGAGTTCGTAAAGGTAGATTTACCAGCATTTAATATATGAGTAAGCTAGGGAGGCTCTATAATCAGTAATCAGTGAGAGAATCAAAAAATTAAACAGAATGACCGTAGTTGTCTTAGGCAGTATCAATTTAGACTTAGTTATAGAAGTTCCTCGTCTACCCGTGAAGGGAGAGACAGTCATAGGCGATCGCTTTTTTGCCGTTGCGGGAGGTAAAGGAGCTAATCAGGCAGTGGCTATAGCTAAATTAGGCATACCAGTTAGCCTTATTGGTCAAGTTGGTGAAGATAGCTTTGGTCAAACTCTCATTTCAGGTTTGCAAGCCGAAGGAGTAAACACTAGCGGTATTACGATCAATCCCCATACCTATTCGGGAATTGCCTCAATCATAGTCGATTCTACAGGAGCTAACACCATTGCTTGTGCAGGGGGAGCAAATAACCTAGTTAGAGAAAAAGAGTTAAGGCAGTTCAAACTCTTACTTTCCCAAGCAAAAATAGTGCTTTTAGAACTAGGAATTCCCATTGCTACGATTTTAGTAGCAGCTAGGGAGGCAAAAGCTAACGATTGCTGCCTAATTCTCGATCCTGCTCCCATAACGTCTGAATTACCAGAAGAACTATATAGCCTGATCGATATCATTACTCCTAATGAAGTAGAAGCGAGTCAGTTGGTTGGTTTTACTGTAGATGGAGTGACTACCGCCAGACAAGCAGCATCTTTTCTGCATCAAATGGGAGTCAAGAACGTCATTATAACTTTAGGCAGCCAAGGCTGTTTATACAGCAACGAGTCAGAGAATTTTTGGATTAAGTCTATCCCCGTATCTGTAGTGGATACAGTGGCAGCAGGAGACGCTTTTAATGGCGCACTAGCCGTTGCCTTAGCTTCAGGCAAGTCTTTGAAAGAAGCCGTCCAGTGGGGAACAGTAGGAGGTGCTTTAGCCGTCACTAGAAACGGTGCGCAATCTTCTCTGCCAAGCAAAGATAATTTTCAGCAATTACTTAATCAACAAATATTGCAGGAATAAAGATTAAGTCACAGATTACTCTCAAAAAAAAAGAAAGAACTTAATCTTTCTTTTTTAAAAGCTTTTAATCAAGATTATTTAACTTAGAGATTAACTTAGAGACTCTAAATAATCTCTGATTAAATTTCTTCTTCGGGGTTGACGCAGCTTCTGCAAGGCTTTAGCTTCTATTTGGCGTACTCGTTCGCGAGATAACTCCAAACAACGACCAATTTCCGCTAGAGAAAAAGGTTTCTCTCCGCCAAAACCAAAGCGCATCTGAATAACTTCTCTTTCGCGAGTAGTTAATTCAGAAAGAAGATAGTGGAGGTCTTTTTGTAGAGACTCCCGCATTAAAGTTTCTTCAGGAGAAGCACTTTCGGTTTCTAACAAATCGCCTAATTCTGTATCTTTTTCTTTTCCTACCTTGATTTCCAAAGATACAGAACGAGGTACGCGCAATAAAACTTCGCGAATTTGCGCTGCTGTCATGTCTAGCTCTTGGGCAATATCCTCAATTTTGGGCGTGCGTCCCATTTCTTGAGAAATTTTGCGCTGGGCTTTTTTAATTTTATTCAGTTTTTCAGTAATATGAACGGGAAGGCGGATCGTTCGGCTTTGAGTGGCGATCGCTCTGGTGATCCCCTGACGAATCCACCAGTAAGCGTAGGTACTAAAGCGATAGCCTTTGGTGGGGTCAAACTTTTCTACGGCTCTTTCTAAACCCAAAGTTCCTTCTTGGATTAAATCAAGCAGTTCTAAACCGCGATTTTGATATTTTTTGGCAACAGAAACCACAAGACGTAAATTTGCCTTGATCATGTGTTCCTTGGCGCGGATGCCATTTTTTTGAATTTTATCTAGCTCTTTAGTATCGCAGCCCACAACTTCTGCCCAGGCTTGTTTGCCTACGGCTATTTTTTCTTTTAATAAAGAGATTTCCATACCCAAAGCTATAGACCATCGTTTCAGGGAGGGGCGATGACTAAGTTGAGTTACAAGGCGATCGTATACATCAACCAGTTGAACAAATTCTTGCAGAGTCGTATCCCCTGCCTCAGCAGCTTGAGCGCGTTGCTCTAAGACATTAATATGACGCTGAACTTTTTGCGCCTCTGAAACCTCTTCATCTCTTTCTAATAGAGGAACTCTACCGATTTCTTGTAAATATAGTCGGACTAAATCAGTAGTAGTACGACTACCTCTTCGAGCAATATGTTCTGGATCTGAACTCTCCAAATCAAGTTCTACAAGTTCATTGGGCAACTTATTAGAACTATCTTTGAGTTCCAAATCTAGATCGATGTCAGAATTAGTTGAAGGATTATCTCCTTCGGTTTCAAGGTGTGAAGAACTAGCAAGCATGGCGATTTCTTAATGACGACTCCAGTGAAGGTTTTGGATGTGACTCCTCCTCTGTGAATAGATTGCCCAATTCATAACAAAAAGCAACATAATTGAAATTCTTTTCGTTATTTATTGGTTTTCGGGTCTATTCTCAGTAATAACGCGGTTGGCTGATGGTTATTAGAATTACAGTGATTCAGGAAAAGCCAACAAATATTGCTTTCTGATGAGTGGAAGGATTTGCGTCATTAAAAGTTCCCTAAAGAAAACAAGGTTTATATTTCTTTACAAAAAAAGTCAAATTATATCTTAATCACGGCTGCTCAATTAAACTTATGAGCCTTGTTATTTATGGAATACAGTATTTTTTGAGCAAAATTAGCTAAAAATACGCAAAAAAAAGAACCGCCTTTGATTAACGGTTATCTAAGTGGAGTAAAGTTATGATTGAGTAAGTAATTACACGGGAGATATAGTAGGCTTCTGTCGAGGATAAAGCTGCATCAAAGCTCTAACCTGTTCTGCATGATAAGAACTACGAGTTAGAGGGCTAGAAACAACCTGCAAAAAACCAATCGATTCTCCAAATTCTTGCCAAGCTTTAAACTGTTCAGGGTCAACAAAATCTTTAACTCCCAAATGCTTTTGGGAGGGCTGAAGATACTGCCCAATAGTTAAAATATCGCAGTCCACATCTCGTAAGCTCTGAATTACCTCTCTAACTTCTGCGTCAGTTTCCCCCAAGCCAACCATGATGCCAGACTTGGTGTATACCCAGGGGGCAATTTTACGAGTTTGAGTCAAAAGTTCGAGCGATCGCAAATATTCTCCTTGAGGACGTACTCTTTTATATAGTCGGGGAATAGTTTCGGTGTTGTGATTTAAGACATCGGGTTGCGCAACTAGGATAGTTTCTAAAGCCTCCCAGTTGCCACATAAATCGGGTATAAGTAGCTCAATAGTTGTTTGAGGGGAAACATTACGTACCTCTTCAATACAGCGGACAAACTGAGAAGCACCTTCATCAGGCAAATCATCGCGGTTTACGGAAGTAATCACTACATGATTGAGCTTAAGACGGCGTACTGCTTCTGCTAACTGCGACGGTTCATTGGAATCTAAAGCCTGAGGTTTTTTCTCAAAATCAATATCACAATAAGGGCAGGCACGGGTACAGGCAGAGCCCATAATTAGGAAGGTAGCTGTACCAACGCTAAAGCATTCCCCAATATTGGGACAAGATGCCTCTTCACAGACAGTATTTAGCGACAGATCGCGCAAAATCTCTTTAACATTGCCTACTCGTTCCAACTGTGGGGCTTTAACTCTTAACCAGTCTGGTTTTAACGTCACTCCTTATTGCTCCAGCTTATTAATTAATAACTGTTGTTGTTTATTTCATTTTAGTTAGTTTGTACTCTGTCATCAAATCAAAATCTGATTGACACTAGTTCGACATAAGCCTTGCCTACACTATTTATTGTTGGAAGTTAAATAAGGAAAAAACTAAATTCAAGTTGCAAATACTTATTTTAACAGCATTTAAAGCCTCCAATTTCCAATAAGTGGATTATTACCTATTTTTTTATAGGAGCGTATTATTCATGTCATTTAGAACTTTTAAATTAGCTTTCCTATGCTGGTGGAGGTTTAGGAGTCACTGCTAGCGATAACAGCGATCTTGGTGAAATGTTTACTGCTGGTGCTGATTACCCAATTAACAAAAGCCTAACTGCCAATGCTAACGTTAACTACGATGCCTTTGGCAATAATAATGTTAACGGTGTTATCGGTGTAGCTGCAAATTTTAACGGATAATTTGAAACTGGAACAGCATCCCAGAAATTCTGGGATGCTGTTTTTTGAAACCGAACTCACAATTTAGAGTGGTCATGAGTGAGGGATTTGCTACCTTTTTTATATCTGTAGTTATAAACTAATTCTGAACCTAATAAGTTTAATTAAATAAGGTAATAAATTAGAGGTTTTAATGTTGAATATATAGTCATTTTAAATAGCAATCAGGTAGTTTATGAAAAAAGCAACGAGCAACAAGTAGGGTTTTACCTTGTTGTCAATACAAAACCACCATAGGTCAATTAATTAAAATGACTATACAAAAAAATTAGTAGGTGCGATAGTTAATTTATGCCTACTAATATGTTTATATATTAATTATTTATTTGCAATCTGGCTATACCTACTACATACATATAGCCATAGATTAATTATTTCTCTTCTGCTTCTTCTCTTAAACTATCTGCTTTTTCTTGCTTCTCTTGACCATGTTCGACTGCTTGCTGATCGTCAGAAAAATCTCCCAACTTTTCTCTAATTGTACCTTCAATATCTTCGCTTCTAGCTTCTGCTTTAAGCTTTAGTTCTTCTGCTTTGTCTTGAATACCCATACATATTCTCCAAATCTTAGTTACATATCTAAAAATATTATTTTTGCTCTCAAATATCTTCTATCTTTAGACTGATTATTTATTTATAAACTAACTTTCGCTATTTGAAAAACTATTGAAAATACGGTTTTCAATCTGTGCGACAAGTTTTTACCGCGACAAATTCTACAGATAAAAAATAAAAACTTCGTCTTCTTTATATCGCAGTACATTAATCGGTTAGCGGTGCGACCCCCTAAAGGGTTCGACAGTTTGACGGGCGACATAAACGCCTGGGAAACCACAGGCGCAAGACAAAGGCTTTAGCCGCATGTACGCATACCAAGACAGGACAGAAAATTTAATTGCTCGTAAGTAGCCAAGGTGTACCCACCGCAGGGAGTGTCCTAACACAGCTTCGTATTGCTATAACAGTAAGAAGAGGGAATCAGAAAATTTTCAAGCAGGATTTAACCTTTACTATTAGAACCTGCGCTGGCAATGTTTGCTTTTACATCAACGCTACGAACACCTTTGACCTGTTGGGCTAAAGATTTAATTCTGGCAAACTGTTTTTGAGTAGGAACAGTTCCTGCAACGGTAACAATTCCGTTTTGAGCGTTAACATTAAGCTCGCTATTAGGAAGATTAGCTTCTAATGTGTCGCTTACCTAACTAACGATATCGCCATCGGCTCTATTTTTTGCACTGCCGTTGTTGAAAAAGTCGTTACGTTGTTCTCGCGCTTGGATATCTTCGTCAAGCTGTTTACGGCAAATTTGGCTTTGAGCGGAGGAAATGCTGGGGTTTCCCCAGCTTATTCCACTCCGCTGTTGAGCGTCTCTTTAATCTTTCTGTGCTTCAGGTTTAGTAGGAGCATTAGTATTCACTCCTGTTTGCTTGTTGGGTGCATTGGCACTGGTTTTGTCAACATTAGAACAGGCTGCTGTACCGAATACCAAAAAGCTAGTTAATAATACAGTAGTTAGTTTTTTCATGGTAAGAAATTTTCAAGAAAATAAATGGCAACAATATTACCTTATTAAATATGGCGATCGCGCTTGCCAAGCCTAATCGCTAATTTAGACCAATAAGCGGGATGCAGTAGAGACAGTATTATCTGTATAGATGCTTTGATTGTGAGAATCGTAAGTATATAATCCCTGCATTCCTTTGAGTCTTAAAACAATTTCGGCACGATGTAGTTCCGATTCATTCCCTGTAACCATCATGATGTATTGACCGAGAGCGAAACTATCTTGGAAGTATAGTCTTCTATCTTTTGGTAATAGAGCAAAGATGCGATCGAGACTATCACCAACTTTTAAATTAGGAAACCAGTCATGGCGATCGTCATCATTGATAAATAGAGTTACTTGATTTAAGGGATAACCTAGATCGATTAGTTCAATCACGGCAGTTTTTGCTTCACTTAGATGGGGAAAAGTTCCCATGATGTGCAGGTAGTGATTTTCGTTTGGTTTTTTAATTGCCTCTGTTTCAAAGGCATCATAAACTTCCCATTCATTGATACTGTGCTGGCTTAAGATTTCTTCTGCTAATTGAATTTCATCTAGCGTACCTTCGAGGATGATTAGATAACCGCCCTCGGCTACCTTGGCACGATAGGTTTTGGCTCTTGACTGGGGAATGCCCAAGCCAACTAATCCACCTACTAAAGTCCCTGTAGCTGCACCAATTGCCCCGCCAGCGATAGCAGTGGCGATCGCGGTAGCAGTTGCTCCTGCTAATATTATTGGTCCAATTCCAGGAATAGCAATAGTCCCTAAACCAATGAGTAATCCAGTTAATCCGCCTAAAGTACCGCCAGTTAGACTACCAGTTGTTGCAGCACCTACTGGAGCTTCATAAACATATTCGGTTCTTCGATCATCTAAATCATTGATATCAGCTTGTTCTCGATCCTGGGTGGCAACGGATACTTGTTCTGCTGGAAAACCATGTTTTTTAATTAGTTCTCTCAACGCTGTTTCGATTTCTCGTCGATTGGCAAAAACACCTACTGCTTGATATTGCTTAGTCATCAATCTTTCTCTTTAGGTAAAAATTGTTTTCTTTAATTTAATGTTCACAATATAAGCAGCACTCATGTCGGCTTCATGTCAGATTAGTGTCAGTGTTGTTAAAAATTAAAATAATGCTTAATGCTCGATTAAGCTTAGAAAATATCTGAAAATTTGTTTCTTTAAGCTTGGGGATTTTATTACAATTAAAATCAAATTCAAATGAAGTCAAAATCAGTTGTTATTTTGCTGGGAATTATTGTAGCCGTAGCAATAATCCTGTTGGGTATTGTTATTAACAGCGATCGCCAGGTTAATAGTCAACTGGTAAATAACTCTTTAGTCTTCCAGCATACGGTTATCGATGCCGATCCTCCTTCAGGTGACGGCTGCTGTTTGGATATACTCTCCATCGGCGATATTGATGGCGATCGCCAAGCAGATATTATGGTGGCTTCTCAAGAATCTATCGGCGCAGTTTGGTATCATTATCCTGACTGGAAACGTTATGCGATCGCTGAAGGTGAATTTACTACCGATGGTGAGATTGCCGATCTCGATGGCGATGGTGATGGTGACGTAGTTTTAAGCGACTATAAAAACGATGCAATTGTTTGGTGGGAAAATACAGGCAAACCTTTTCAAGCTTCTGGTTGGGTAAGTCACCGAATTGGCAATCATTTTGCTCACGATCTAGTGGTCAAAGATATTAATGGTGATGGCAATCTTGATGTTGCTAGCTTTCGCAAAGATCGACCCAGGCAATTGACTTGGTTTGCTGCCCCAGAAGATCCTATTCAGCCTTGGACTCGCCACCAAATTGATACTCCCCCAGGGGAGGGATTAGACATTGGTGATCTCGATGGAGACGGCGATAACGACATTTTAGCCAGTCATTACTGGTATGAAAACAGCGATCGCCAAGGCTTGAAATGGCAAAAACATCAAATAACTGCCAACTGGGGGAAGGAAACTCGCGGTATTATTGCCGACATGAATGATGACGGTAAACAAGATATTGTTTTGAGCCACTCTGAGGGCGAGGGTAGACTTTCTTGGTTTGCCAATCCTAGCTGGACAGAACATCCGATTGAGCCAAAATCGCTTCAAGGTACTCATAGTTTGGAAGTAGGAGATTTTGATTACGATGGCGATCTCGATGTATTTGCTGGAGAGATGAATACTGGTGATAAGCAAGTCACGATCTATGAGAATTTAGAACAAGCTGACAAGTGGCAGCAAATTATACTATCTCAAAAAGGTACTCATAACGCTCGTATTGGAGATGTTGGTGGGGATGGTAGTTTAGATATTGTCGGTAAAAATTACACGGGAGATAAAGTAGTCGAACTTTGGTCGAATTTGACCTCAAAACCCAAATTAACTCTTAATGATTGGACTTATATTCAGGTAGATGACAGCCGAGAATCGTTTAACCAGGAAATACGCTTTTTTGGTCTAGCTATGGGCGATTTAACTGGAGATGGTTTTGCAGAAATTATTTCGGGACGCTATTTTTATCGCAATCCAGGCGGGGATCTGACAAAAAAGTGGCAAAGGGTTAAGTTCCCTCTAGATGTTGATGCCATGTTGATCGTCGATGTCGATGGTGATGACTTGGCAGATGCGATCGCTGAAGCTTTGCCGAATATTTATTGGTTGGAAGCTAAAGATGCTCAAGCTAGTTCGTGGTCGATTACTAAGGTTGCCACAATGCCAGCAACAGCCCATATTAATGGACAAGGTTATCGTTTAGCTCAAATTATTCCTGGCGGTAAACCAGAGATAATCTTATCAGGCGGTAATCAAGACAGGGAAATTTATTACTTTGAAATTCCCGATAATCCTGCTGCTGGAAATTGGCAGCGCGTTTTAATCACCAATGAAGCCACTGATGAAGGAATCGGCGTTGGGGATATCGATCGCGATGGTGATATTGATATTGCTGCGGGAGATATGTATACAGGGGGCAAAAAAGTTGCTTGGTGGTCAAATCCCAATAATGGCAAAGGAAACTGGACTAAGCATAAAATTGGTAATATTTCTCAATGGCCCGATCGCTTTTCTCTAACGGATATAAGTGGTGACGGGCGTTTAGATTTGGTCGTTAGTGAAGAAAACGAAGGTAAAAAACCAGATGCTCATGTTTATTGGTTCGAGCAACCAGAAGATTCTCAATCTTCTTGGACTCGTCATCTAGTCGCAACTCAATATACGACCAACAGCATGGACGTTGTCGATTTTGACCAAGATGGAGAAGTTGATATTGTAACGGGAGAACATCGAGGCAGTAAACAAGTTAAGATTTGGAAAAACATCAATCATGGTTCTAGCTGGATGGAATATCTGGTTGATAAAAACCACGAAAGTCATTTAGGAACTAGAGTTGCCGATCTCGATGGGGACGGTGATTTAGAAATTGTTAGTATTGGCTGGGATGACTATCCAAAGCTTCATCTTTGGCGCAATGATGCCAAGAAAGTGCCTAATTAACGTCAGTTCGGATTAACACGATTAGTCTGTTAAGGTAGCTATCAGCTATTGGCTATTAGCTATTAGCTTTTGAAAGATTCCTCAATCCTCTAAGTTTTAAATTTAATTGGAAAAAACGGTTTTTCAATTACTTGTATAGCAAGGGTTTGGACTTATCCCGAACTCAGGTTAAGTAACAAGTAATGAGTAGATTTGACAGGCGCAAGACAAAGGCGCACTTCCGCACATACGCTCGAATCAGAGTAACGAGTTTTAAAATTTGAGTTCAACTATCTGCTTGTAGATTATTAAATAGCTTTTTCCAATTAGTATCACCCTGCTGTTCTTCTCTAACTTCAAAAGTTTTATTCACTGCTTCGGGGAGATTTAATGCCTGAATACACAATTGGGCGATCGCATCTCGGCTGACTTGTCCCCTAATATTATCTCCTTGTTCGGCAGCTAGAATTTTATCTCCTGGTTGTTCGGTTAAAGCACAGGGACGAATAATTGTATAGGTTAAGCCACTGGCTTTGATAGCTTCTTCGCCTCGTAGTTTCCAGGTCAAAATGCCGCCTAATTGCTCATTCATCCGTACCGCAGGGGGTTCTTCTTCTAAGTTAATTCCTGGACGGTTAGGGCGAGTAACACCCGCTGAACTTACCTGGACAAATTGAGGTTTTGCTTGACCACCATAGGCTTTGATATATTCAACCTCTAAGCTAAACGATCCCGCTTCAAACTGAGGATTTAGTTCACCATCGTATTCAAACTTACTTAACATCAACTGCATGGAGTAAACTTTAGCAGCATCTAATTCACTTGCTTCGGTGACGGTTTTAGCGCGAAAGACAGGAATCAAATCTTGAAAGGGAATACGAATAGTCGTCGGAAAATCATAAACTGTATCAAAAGAATGACAATAACCTACTCCATCCCATTTACCTTCACAGCGAGTAATAAACTTATAGCGTTTACCATCACCAATCACTTTTAACTCTATTCCCTCGTAATTAGATAAATCCAGGGGTGGCTCAAAATTACGAGTACGCACCGAAGCAAAACCGCCGTTATTGTCAGTGGATACAATACCTGAAAAAATGGCTTTATTCTCCGCTAGACGAATATTACTCTGACTTACTCCTCCCATGACCACATCATCTACTGCACCCCAAGTTTCTTTTATATCGGTGTTGGGATGAGCAAAATCAAACAACACTTTATCAGTAGCAGAAGAAATATGCTGCGAGACAACTTTGACCAGATTTTTGATCCCTGCGTATTCGACTAACTCTGGAGTATCGACTACTTCAGGCAGGTAAAACTTAATTCCCTGGTAATATTTCTCTCGCGTTGGGGTATCCCCTTCCACTGGCTGAACTTTTGTGCCTGTGCAGCAAATAACTGCGCTTACTCCCTGCATCATTTCTGGCTTGAGGGTTTCTGGGATAGTAATGTCAGCTTCAAATAGTTCTATCTTATCTGAGAGCATATCTTGGGCTTTGGCTGCATCTCTAACTAAAGCTCTAACGCGATAATTTTGCTCAAGTAAATTTTTGACTACACGTTTACCTACTCCACCCGTTGCTCCAGCTACTAGAATTGTCATAGTTGTTTGTTGATTATAATTTTTAAATTGATTAAACTTGAAAATGTTTCGCCAAGAACTAATTAGAGAAATAACTTCAAAGTAAGTAAGAGTCTGCCAAAGTCTATTTAATTTCCAACTAGCCACAATAAATAGTTAATAAACTACAGTATAAAAGAAGGGAAGCAGAGAAAAATTATCTACTAGTCTCAACGCTCTCCTTTACAAAATACTGCAATTACTACAAAATCTTAAGTTCTTGTCGCAAAATATATAGAGAAATCAGAGATGGAGTCAGAAAAATGCTGTCATATGCCTTGGCGATCGCGATAACCTTAAGTAGTTTAGTTTTATTCTCAACAGCTTTTTTAATTTCTGACATTCATCGTCGAGATGATTTTCTCTGGAGTGGAGTAGGCTTGTTTTATGCCTTGGTGCTGTGGTTTTGTGCGAGAAACATTACTGGTGCTGTGCTATTAGGACAAGCAGCAGCAACAGTCTTAATCGTTTCTTATAGTTGGCAAACTCTTAAGTTGAGAAAAGCAGTCGCCAATCCTACTAAGGCATCTGCCATCAATAATTTTTCTGTACTACAGAAACTCAACGGTTTACTAAAGCGTAGCGAACCAAAATATCAGCCAGTCGAACCTTATAACACTGCAACTCCAGCTAAAGTTACCGAACAAGAAATAGCTATTCCTGAGACGACTTCACCAGAAAGTAAATTACAGAATAATAAGAAAATCTCTGGCGGTAATAAAAGTAAATCAGGAGTATTGGGCAGATTGTTTGGTAACAAGCAAAAGGCTGCTATTACTAATACCAAGCTAGACGATATCTTAGAAGAAGCACAAAATACCACAGCAACTAATCCTACTAGCGAACCTGTTGCAGAAACACAGCCAATTACCGCGCCAAAAGCTACTGCTCCAGATACAGTCGAACCTCAGCCAGAAATAGCCAAATCTGAGGCAAACAAACAGATAAAAGTTCCTCAACAAATAGCCGATTTTCAAGGCGATCGACCCCAAGAAGAAGCAGAAGCTAATATCCCAACTACTCAATCCCAAGCATCGGTAGTCGATCGAGACAAGGTAGTTGACACCGCAAAAAGCTCAAAAAACATTTCTACATCTGAGCCAAAGACTACTCCGTCAATAGCTGAACAACCTGAAGTTAAGTCTGAAGATGAATCTGCTACCCCTAATAAGATTGAAGCAGAAACTGCTCCTGACGCAACAGAAGTTCCAGAGATTAAAGCCATAACCGAAAAAAAACCATCTCCCTTGGATTCTTTAGAAACAGTTGAAGTTGCTGAAGTATTAGAAGCGATACCTGAAGATGCGTTAAGTAATCGAGAGTCAGATCAGTCTAATATTATTGAAGTGACCACCACAGAAATTAATATCACCACTGAAGTTCAAAAAATAGAGCAAAACGAAGATAAAACTTTAGACTCTGAAGATGTTTAAAAATTAATGTATTTCGCAATTATTAACATCGAGACAATATGCGACGCTAAAATCAGAATTATACTAATCTAGTGAAATTCGATTATCGTTTTTGGTTTCTCAGGAGAAGAATATCATTCACAAGTAACACTGTACATTTCTACATCGATGCCATGATAAATAATCTCTTTTTCTAATTTCATACCTAGTTTTTGAGCTACGCGAATAGAACGAGTGTTAGCTGGTTCAATCAGACAGACAAAGCGTTTAAACATGAATCTGGAGCGACCATATTCTAAAACCGCTGTGGCTGCTTCAGTGGCTAACCCCTCTCCCCAATATTGACTAGCCAAACGATAGCCAATTTCAACTTCTTTTTGCTCATCTACTTTCTGAACAAAAAAGCCACAGTAGCCAATTAACTCTTGGTTTTGCTTGTGAATTAAAGCATATAGCCCAAAACCACGCTCTAGGTAGGATAATAGCCTCTGTTCAATAAATTGCCGAATTTGCCGACGGTCATGGACTCCAATAAGCGAAAATTCCATTACTTGAGGATCGCCTAAAATTGGTATTAAAGCCTCGCTATCACGAATAGTTAAATATCTTAGAATCAGCCGAGGAGTTTCAAGAATCTGCATAGTAAACCTTTGCCCCCACTGTATCTAAAGAAAGCGATCGCACTGTTGCCACAATACCAATTTGTGACCAGGCTTCAGCCATTGATTTAACTACCCGATCTACTTGATTAGCATTGGTTAACGCTAGTAAAGTCGGTCCTGCACCACTAATTACCATGCCATAAGCACCAGCAGCAATAGCAGCCTGCTGCACTTCAGGGTAACCAGTAATTAGTTGCTGCCGATAGGGTTGATGTATTTTGTCTGCTAAAGCCGTTTTTAGCCATGACTCATTATGGGTTTCTAAAGCTCTTAATAGTAAACCCATGCGGGAGATATTGAAAATTGCATCGCTACGGCTATATTTTTGGGGCAAAACAGAACGAGCCTCTTTCGTAGACAGTTCAAAATTGGGAATAGCTACTACAGGAATAATATCCTGATGCCAAGGAATAGAGCATATTTGCCAGTTACTTCCTGACCCTACCGATAGTTGGCAATTGCCCAACAAAGCGGGAACGACGTTATCAGGATGACCTTCAATGGCGATCGCCATCTCGATAATTTCAACTTTATTTAAAGGGTTTCGGGCTAAAGCATTTGCTCCTAATAAACCGCCGACAATTGCCGTAGCCGAACTGCCCAAACCTCTTGACAAAGGTACTTCTAACTTGATATCTAGCTCTATGTTGGGAGGCGTTTTACCGATTTGTTGATAAAGCCTTAAAAAAGCTTGATAGATAAGATTATTTTCTTTCTTACTTACCTTATAAGCCTCTTTTCCCGTTACATTTATCCTCAGCTTATTATCAGTATCGACCTCAGTAAACTTAAACTCATTAGCCATAGTTAAAGCTGCGCCAATACAGTCAAAACCAACTCCTAAATTAGCTGTAGTTGCAGGAACACTTACGGTAACTTGATTCATTGATAATTGATAATTGATAATTGATTTATTGTTGCAGCAATTCCTGGCGTAAACGATAAATAATTGTATTTGGTTCTACCTGAGATAGAATCTCTTTAATTAGGGTAGATGCTCCCATTTCCCCCCAGGTACAGCCCTGTTCTAAATATAGCTGAGCGACTCTACCAACTACATAAGACCCATAACCTGCGATCGCTCCTTGGAGACTAGCCGTACCTAGATAAGCCGTAATTGCGCCTGAACTCTCGAAGCCACTGGTTAAAACCGCACCACTTTTACCTACCCCCAGAACCAAACTACTGCCAATTTCACTAAACAGTAAACCGCCAGAGCTAGCTAAAATCCGTTTTAGGAGGTTGCCTGCCTCGTAGGTAGTAATAGGTAGTCCGTATAGCTTTGATAGCGAGCGAATCAAGGCTAAATCGGCAATAAAACCACCAATTAGGTCAACAAAGATAATTGGATTAATCGCTACGGCGATCGCCTTGTAGCGGGCATATTTGGCAATTATTTTCTCTGCTTCTTCTTGGCGTAGTTCAATGGTTTTGTGGGCAATATTAACCTCCGCATCCCTCGCCTGTACTAAAGCATTTAAGGAGAGTAAAGATTTTCCCTCCTGTTGTAAGATCTGCTGCAAAGCTGTCTGTAATTCTGCAATCTCAGGTTCGGGGTTTTCCCAGCTAGTTTCAACCTTGCCATCAGCCGATTCTACTCTAATTTTGATTGCTTGAGGTTTGGCAGCCACCATGACAATTTCATGAGGGGCGATAAGATCATCTAAACTGCCGAAGCTGTGTGCTGCATTTAGCTGCTGTAATTGTTGATAAATTTTTTGGCGATCGCGATCTGGATAGAGATCGACTTTATTAAAAACCAAAATTAGAGGTTTTTGAGTACTTCTTAACTCACATAAAGCCTCATACTCGGTGCGGGTAATATCCCCTGCCACTACAAACAAAATCAAGTCCGACTTTTGGGCTATTTCCCTCGCCATAGCTGCCCGTGATTCTCCTGCCACTTCATCTAAGCCAGGAGTATCAATCAACTCAACGTTGATGCTTTTATCTAGTAATGGACTCCACTGTAGAACAGTCAAAGATTGGGTTACACCATGCAAAGGTCCTGTGGCAACTACCTCTTCTTCTAATAGGGCATTAATCAAAGAAGATTTTCCGCAGCTAACTAAACCAAAAGTACTGATGCGAATTGCATTGCGGTCTAATTTATCCAGGGCGTTTTGTAAAGACTGTAAATCTTTTCTGACAGAAGCCTGTAAACGTTCATTTGGAGGAGAATTACCATGACGACGAAAACCAGAATACCAAGAAATCGCCTGCTGTAGGCTAGCACGAGCCTGATTTAAATGGTTTTCCTGTCTCGAAGTTTTTTTGCCCACGGTAATACTTTGCGCTGAATATAAATTATCCTTGCTCATAATATAACTGTTTAAAGCCTAAGTGCCTTTAGTCTTGAGCTTTCAAATCCAAGCTGATAGCTTATAGCCTAAAGCTTAGAGCTATTGGATCATTTATTTCTGAGATTTAAAATCCAAAGCTCCTTGAGGATAGACAATGCGCTTATGATTAGACTGTTGCCAAACGCGAATAAAAACTTCAGCAATTCTTGGCAATTCATCATAACTTAGTCCACTGTCAAGCAATTGACTATCTAGCCAGCGAGATTTTAAAATTTTCTGCACTGTGGATAAAGCCTGTTTATGAGTTACATCTTTTAGCGATCGCAATGCAGCCTCGCAACCGTCGGCTAACATCATAATCCCTGCTTCTCTTGACTGTGGAATTGGACCTATATAACGAAAATCTGACTCTAATACGGTTGTTCCTTCGGCTTCTGCCTTTTGTTTTGCCTGATAGTAAAAATAGGCAATTAGTAAAGTTCCTTGGTGTTCGGGGATAAAATCGCGAATTGCCTTAGGCAAACCGTATTTGCGAGCCATTACTATTCCTTCGCTGACGTGCTTTTTAATTATTTTGGCACTTACCCAGGGGTCATCAATCTCATCGTGTTTGTTAGGCTCGCCCATCTGATTTTCAATAAAGCCCATCGGATCGTGCATCTTACCTATATCGTGATAAAGAGTTCCTGCTCTAATTAGCTCGACATTGCAGTTAAGTTCTCTAGCAGCAGCCTCGGCTAAAGAAGACACAAACATTGTATGTTGAAATGTTCCTGGAGCTTCGGTTGCCAGGCGTTTTAGCAACGGCAGATTGGGATTAGATAGCTCTGCCAAACGAATGGGGGTAACAAGGTCAAAAAATCTCTCTAGATAAGGTGATATGCCAATAGCCACTACGCTCCAGGCAACTCCAAACAGACCACAAATTGAGGCATCGGGTAAAATTGCTGACCAGATTGAAGATGGACTAGCACTCAAAATTAAATTAGCAATTAGATAAACTGCTGCTTGAGTCAGACCCACCATAATACCTAATCTAGCTATACCTTCGCGCGATCGCAATCTTCCCGCAAAGATAGCTGCAACTAGTCCCCCACAACATCCTGCTAGTAGGTAGGGAGAGCCTAAGTTTTGATTACTAAACATAACCAATCCTGTCACCAGAATTACCTCCCAGATAGCCAAACTAGGAGCATAAAAGCTGCTAACCAAAAGACCTATAGCTGGCAAACTAGTATAAGGTACGTTAAACACGCTTAATAATGGTGCGCTCAAACTTAATAAACAGAGTAATAAATAATCTCGATGACGAATAGAGGTGAAAATTTTTCTTTGGATCAGTAAAAATAAACCAACCATAAAGCTGACAAAAATTGCCGATAATCTCAGTCCTGACCAGTTAATGCTTCTTTGGCTTAGTTTGAAACCATCTAGCAAGACAAAATCTGCTTGAGTAATTCTTGCTCCTTCTTCAACAATGACATCACCTTGCTCTGCCTTCACTACTACTGAATCAATCGCCATCGCTGCTTTTTCGGCAATATTTCTCGTAGCATCTTTATCTTCTTCTAGATTAGGTTTGAGAATTTCTAGCAGCAGATTACTGGCTATATTTTCTGTTGCCTTGGGTATATCTGGATTAATTTGCTCTATGACAGTCTGTTCTAATAAATTAGTGGGCATTCCCGAAGATATTCCCTGAATCAATATACGATTGACGGCTAGAGAAACTGTATTTTTTGTCGCCTGCCAGTCCTTCTCGGTCAAATCAAGCAGTACTACTAGATCCTTTTTGTCTAATTGAATATTATTTTTCTGCTCTAGCTTTTTCCAAGCCTGGGAATATCGATAGCGAGTTAAAGTTATTTGGGCTATTAACGTATTAAATTCTGTTTCCGATCTCTTCTCTCGATATGCCTGTAGCTCTGAGGCAACTTTTTGTAGCCCAACATTAAAATCTGGTCTTTTTTCTAAAGATAAGTTTGTTTCACCGTTAGTTGCTTTTTGGCGAAAATTTTGAGCAACCGAAGCTAAGACTGCTTTAAACTCAGATTCATCGCAAAAACGGATGTATTTTTGGCTTGCTAAGGATAAGGCTTCAGAGTTAAAGAAGGGAAAGGGTTCGGTTAATTTTCTCAGCTCATCGATACTGACTAAATATTCCCCAAGCTTACTTTTAATTTCTGCGGTTGATTCTTGATTTTGCTTGAGGATAGGGATGATACCTGTTTGAACTTCTTGGCGTTTTTCTAAGGTAGTCTTTGTGTCTTCAAACTCTGCCGAAAAAGGAGCTTTGATCGTTAAAGGTGAGATTTTGCCCACGGTTAATTGTGGCTGATTATAAAAGCGATAACCAACAACACTAGTTAGAGCTATGATGCTCAAAGCCAACATTACCAACAAATCTCTTGATTTTATTGTTCTATTTTTGCGCTGATAACTAAAACTATGATTATGAGATAATTTGAGTTTTTGTCTTTTGGAGTTACTTTTCCCCCAAAAGTCACTATGATGTAGATACTTGTATCGCCATCCCGCAAATTTTTGAATTATTGATTGCCAGCTTTTCATCATAGGTGAAGATTCATATAAGCTCTTGCCAATGCTAGTTGCATTATGGTCAATCCATACAGTAACTTTGGCAAAAGCAGCTTCAAAAATTTATTTAACCTAAATATGATTTTTGAGAAATAATTTTTAAAGATTGACGTGGTTGAATTATATTGGTCGAGGCAACGGCATCAAGTTCATGATTATATAAAGCTTGACTAGTTTTGGGTGAATATATTCCTAGCCAAGTCTTGTACAAATTCATTGCTGTATGCTGTGCTTGTTGATGAGTCTGATTTGTATCAGCGATCGCTCTCCAACTCCAAGGTATACCTGTCACACCATTATATGCTCCAGATAAAGTACCTGTAAGCGAAGTTGCCAACCAAACTATGTTCTGATTAAGACTTGCAGCACGTTTGACAGAGAGCTTAAAATCTTGAGGTGTACTAGCAAAACAATAACAAGATAAAGCAATTGCTATCTGCTTTGAATTACCCAAGGTCAACAATTGATCTGTCAATTCGTGCAGGCTTAAACCACTCTCCCACACCCTAATTACTAGCTCTAACTTTTCAGTTAAATTAGTTGTTTTTAACTGTACATCAGTTAATACTCGTTTTATTATTTGACTAAGATTTTTATTCTGTAGTTCAAACTTGTTATTTAAATTTAATAAGTAGCTCCATATTAATATGTCTTCCTTACTTTCTTGATTTAAATTACATTGAGTAATTACTTTCTTAAATAGGTCTTGATTATCGCTTAAAAATATAATTAAAGGTAACAGTACCAGGATATTACTGTGGCATTTTAATAATGTTGATTTTTGATTTTTGGGAATAATAGCTTCAGACAGAGATTTCTGCCTCAAGCTATTGTTCTGATTGTCTTTGATAAAAGCTTGCCCAAAACAATCTGGATTATCATTCTCCAGCAACCGATCTAATTGAGCAATTAAATCATCGATCTCCAATCTAGGGACTTCAATTATGGTTTCTGCTAAAGCATTCCTGGCAGTAAGCCAATGTTGCCCCTGATAATTAACTATTTTAAAGCGATCGCTGTCCCCTGTCGGAGAAGCGATCGCTGCGCCGACAATGCCACCAAGATAAGTTCCTTGAAATCTATCAATACTACTCTTCATAGTTATTTAATTAATTTGCTTCCCTAGGCGACACCAAGGCTAGGGTTGCTAATTGCCTAGCTATATATTAGTAATTAAGTAAGTTTAGTAATATACTCAAAGTCTAAATTATTATTATCTTCATCTAAATGTTAGTTTCTACTACTGATACTTTACAAAATCAACCTATCGCCACATATCTCGGCATTGTCACCGCTGAAGTCGTTTATGGTACTAATGTTTTGCGAGACTTTTTTGCAGGCATTAGGGATACTATTGGCGGACGCACAGGAAGCTACGAAAGAGTATTTGAAAAAGGTCAACAAAAAGCAATTGAGGAATTAAAGCAGCGCGCCCAAAAACTAAATGCCGATGCGGTAATCGGTATTGAAATCGATACAGGTACAATTAGCGTTGACGATAAAGGAGTTTTGCTTTTAATTACCGCTACAGGAACAGCAGTAAAGCTGGGGTAGGTTAAGCAACACTTAGGATAGTTGGAAAGTGCGCATACCATCCGCTACGAATAATCGTCTTTACTGATTGAACTGCTTTAACTGTTGTTAAGATATCTATTTAGTTATGTCTTAAGGGCTAGAGCTATATTATTTTGATAATTTTTTCTTTGCAGGCTGAGTAAACAAATATGTTGCCTACAAATAGTAACAATGACTTATATTCGCCAACAACTTTTCCCGTTTTCGACCTGCATATTCATTTAATTGATAACTATACAAAATGGCTATTGGCTAGACTAGATCGGGGAATTAGCACTCATGTTGTGACTTTAAACGCTGAAATGAGCATGATGGCAAAAGAAGATCGTGTTTTAGGTCAAACGATCAAAGCAGCAGAGCTAGTGATTCCCGATGGAGCAGGCATTATTGTCTATATGCGTCTGCGAGGCATTAAATATCAGCGTTGTCCTGGCATCGAGCTAGCAGAATCGGTAATTAGAGAAATTGGACAGTCTGTTGAGCCTCCAGTTATCTGCTTTTTTGGTGGTGCGCCTGGAACTGCCAAGCAAGCTGCTGTAGCTTGGCAACAGAAGCTGCCAAAGCTGCAAATTATGACGCAACATGGATATATTTGTGGACAGGAAGAAGAGAAATGGAAGCAAACCCTTAAAGCTCAACAGCCTAAAGTCATTTTTGTTGCCATTGGCGTACCACGACAAGAATTTTGGATTAGAGATAATCGCGATTTGTGTCCCCAGTCTATTTGGATAGGAGTTGGTGGTAGCTTTGATATTTGGGCTGGAAACAAATCCCGTGCGCCAGAGTGGTTGAAAAATAATAATTTAGAATGGTCTTATCGACTTTATAAAGAGCCTTGGCGTTGGCGACGGATGCTACTTTTACCCAGGTTTTTCTGGCGTTCATTGTTTTAAGTGCCAAAGCACAATAACGGAAAAAGAATAATAACAATGAGCAATTATCTCTTATCCATTGATGGCAAGTTAAGAAAAAGCAGTGTCAATCAACCACTACAGAAAGGTCTTAAAAAGCTAATAGCGCGTTCTGGAGCGTCTGCTCAGAGCTAAGAGCTTATAGCCGATTTACAAACATCGTAGTCTTTCAACTTGCCACGAATGGCAATTACCTCTTACCCGCTACTGTCTCTTTTAGTTTCGCTTCTCTACGTCTTGGCACCTCGTAGGAATAAAAGTCATAAGCTAGTTTTGTCTGCGGAAAAATAGCTCTGGCTTCTTGTTTTAGATCATTTAGCTGAATTGGATTTCCAGGGGCATAACGAGGGCTAAAATGAGTCATAATCAATTGCTTGACTCCAGCTAACAAAGCTACCTGCGCTGCCATTGTCGTTGTAGAGTGCATTTTTTCAAATGCCATATCTGCATCCTGGTGAGCAAATGTCGCCTCATGAATCAAAACATCGGCATCTTTGGCTAGTTCTACTGCTGCATCACAAAATACTGTATCGGTGCAGTAAACCACTTTGCGTCCTGTTTCTGGCTGTCCGCAAAGATCTTTGCCGTTGATTTTACGACCATCATCCAAAGTCACAACTTCTCCCTGTTTGAGCTTGCCATAAATTGGTCCAGGGGGAATTCCCAAAGATTTTGCTTTTTCAAGATTAAACGTCCCTGGGCGATTTTTTTCGGCAATTCGATAGCCGTGGGCAGGTATGCGATGTTTTAATAACCTACAGCTAACGCTAAATTGATCGTCTTCGTAGAGTAAGCCTGTCTTGACGGTGTGAATCTTAAGACGAGAACCAAAGTTCATATAGGAGTATTTGGCAGCAGCCTGAAGATATTCTCTCAACCCTTCTGGCCCATAAATATCAATCGGTTGACCAGTACCTGCCAAACCACAGCTAGCAATCAGACCCATTAAGCCAAAAGTATGATCGCCGTGCATATGGGTCACGAAAATGCGTCGAATTTGCGAGCTTTTGATCTCACTACGCTGAAGCTGATGCTGTGTGCCTTCACCACAGTCAAACAGCCACACCTCTCCCCGTTGAGGAAGACGTAGGGCTACACTTGAGACATTGCGCGATCGCGTTGGTACTCCAGAACTTGTACCTAAAAAAGTTATTTCCACAGGGTTTTATCTTCAGTCTCTCTAGTCACAATTGAGAATTACATCATCAACGATCATCTTAGCAATAACCAATGATTAAACATTGAACATTCAAAAATAAATGCTTAATGCTAACTTTTAGTATTAATTTGAGGCTGCCTCTCTCAAACAGATAATTGAAAATTAAGGGTTTCAAACTAGATGTGGTTTAGTTCAAGTATTACTTTTTGTTTGTTCTCTTATCATCTTGTCAAAAATAGGTTAGAATTTCGCCCAACAGATTCCTCTTAACAAATACGGAGATTACTAAATGTCTGCTCTTCGCCAACCTGATTTTGTCGCTGAATATTATTCTCCAGAACTACAGCCAAAAAATAATAATTACCAATACCAAGAGGTAGTTAAGCAACCTCAAGTTGAACGCGCAAAAGTACTCAAATCTCGTCATTTTTCCCAGTCAAATGTTCTGCCAAAGAACCTTAAAGCTTTATCTCTTCTACAAAAAGGATCTTTTGGTTTAGCTTTAGTTTCTATGACGGCAAGCATTGGTCTTTATATGTCTACTGTACAAATTCCCAAGCTTTGGAGTCAAGAATATCAAAACCTGGAAAACCTACAGCTTCAAGAACGCCAATTAGTATCAATTAACGAAACTATTAAATATCAAATTGCTAAAGAGGCTGGTCAGAACAAACAGCTTGCTATCTCAACACCAGCGTCAGCCTTATTTATCAAACCAGCTAAAGTTCAAGCTAAAACTGCCTCTCAAACTAACGTTGATCGAGCTAAGATAGCTAATTTAAAGCTTAATAGCTGGGGATATTAAACTATTTTTAAATGATTGCTGATTAATTGTTAAAGATAGATCAATACTAGATAGCTTATGGGTTAATTATGACCAAATCTAAGTTTAAAATTCCCCTAAAATCAGCCAAAAGCCTTGCAGTCCAGACTAAAGCTAAATCTAACTATTCAAGCTCTAAACGCCGTCACCAAAATACAAACCTCAAGCAAGCAAGTCAGTCTAATCAGGCCATGCTGCGCTTATTCATAGTTTGGGGAATATTAGTTATTGGCGCGCTAGGGTTGACCACCAGACTATATTATTTACAGATAGTCAACCCTGTAATAGTCTACGAGCAAGCACCTCAAGGAAAAAAACTAACTCAAATAGCGATAGATCAACAAACCACAAAGTTACAATTTTATATTCCTCGTCGCCAGATTGTAGATCGTCAACAAAATGTTTTGGCAACAGATCGCATTAGCTATACTCTTTATGTTCATCCTCATTTATTTATAAAAAACTCCCAAGCAGTACCTGCAAGAGAAATTGCTGAAGAGTTAGCAGGTATATTAGGGACTAAAACTCCTGAAGAACTGCTAGCAATTTTTAGTAAGCAGGATTGGGGAATACTTTTGGCAGAAGATTTACCAGAATCAGCCAAAGAAAAAATTGCAGCATTACAAATTGATGGTCTAGATCTCAGGCAAAACTATACTCGCTTTTATCCCCATAAAGAAATGGCAGCAGAAGTCACGGGATATGTAAATCGAGACAGTAGCCGTACTCCCCAAGCTGGGGTTGAATATACCCAAAATAAGCTATTAGAACGAAAGCCAATTAGCTGGACAATGAAGCGCAGCTTTGACAATAATAAACCCATTTTTCATCCAGGCGATCTCAAAAAATCTCAACAGCTTTTTAACTTTGACGATCTGAATTTACAGTTGACTATCGATCTACGTTTACAACAAATTGCTCGTAATGCTTTAGCCAAACAAATGGAGGAATATAAGGCAAAGCGAGGTGCTGTAATTGTCATGGATGTGCGTGATGGTGCGATCGCAGCTTTAGTTTCCGAACCCACTTACGACCCTAATATTTATTATAAATACAACGATTTTGGACTGTTTAAAAATTGGGCAGTTACCGATCTTTATGAACCAGGCTCAACTTTTAAACCGATTAATATAGCCTTGGCTTTAGATGCAGGGGTGATTTCTCCCCAGGATACTTTTAATGATACGGGAGAGATTCAAATCCAGGATGCCTTAGTACGCAATCACGATTTTGCCACAGAAGGCGCACGAGGCAAAATAACTCTAACACAGATTCTCCAGCACTCAAGTAATGTAGGGATGATCAGGGTAATGCGACACATGAATCCTGTGGACTATTATCGAGATTTACAAAAAATAGGTATTGAAGACGAAGTGGAATTTGATATTCCTGGATATACTAGGGGTAGACTTAAGGACGAAGTAGAATTTACCGTCAGAGAAATTGAATCAGCTACCGCAGCTTTTGGTCAAGGTTTTTCGGTCACTCCTCTTAAACTAATTCAACTTCATGCAGCATTGGGGAATAAAGGTAAACTAATTACTCCCCATGTGGTTAGAGGTTTGTCGGATTATAAAGGTTATTTACATTATTCTCAGCCTCCCCACAGCAAACAAATATTTTCTCCTAAAACTGCCACCACTGTTTTAGAAATGATGGAAAAAGTCGTGGAAGACGGAAGTGGTTATGCTGCTAAAATTCCTGGTTATAGGATTGCAGGCAAAACGGGAACATCCCAAAAAGCGACTAATCAAGGTGGTTATGACGCAACTGCTAAAATCACCAGTTTTGTTGGTATCTTTCCTGTGGAAGCACCTCGTTACGCAGTGCTAGCCGTAGTTGATGAACCACACGGTAAATATACTTTTGGCTCTACCGTAGCAGCACCTATAGTCGGTTCAGTCATTCAGGGAATAATTGATATTGAAGGTATTCCCCCAAATAAAGAAGTCTCTAAATCTTCTAGATGAAACTTCTATTTTTTAGCGAGTTTAAAGGCACATTTTACAAAACTCATTTAAATATTCAATTTCAACAATTCATCTAACAACAATAATTAGCAAATTATTTTTTGATTAATTCTCATGATTTTAGAAGTTGCCATACTAAAAATTAAACCAGCCATGAACCAAGAGTTTGAGGCTGCTTTTAGCCAAGCTTCTAGTATTATTGCTTCGATGCCAGGATATATCGATCATAATTTACAGCAGTGTATAGAAGTAGATAACCAATATTTATTATTGGTCAATTGGCAAACTCTAGAAGATCATACCGTTGGTTTTAGACAGTCTGAAAAATATCAAAATTGGAAAGAATTACTACATCATTTCTACGATCCTTTTCCTGTAGTTGAACACTATAAAAACTTAAAAATATTTTGATGGAAAAATGCCTGCACTTAAGAATTTTTTCTTTTAGTGTAATAATCCAAAAACTGTCTCTCCGCGTCGCCGCCGACCTTGTTATGGACAACGCTCAATTAAACTTACGTATCAAACTTTAAAATTGCTAAATGTTCAATGTTTATCTATCCATTCTGGTACACCGCTAAGAATTCCCCGTAGCTGAGTCAAAGGTTCTCCTACCTTAATGCCATATTTGGTAATTTTAAATTCTCTCAAAGTCCGCTCAAAATCCGAAACCCTTTTCTTTAATACACCGATCGCCTTACGTAACTGACCATCTAATTCTAGATAACGCAGAAAAATCAAATTGTCTGCTAAATAAGAAAGTCCTCCCTCGGTGACGCTAAATTCTCCCCCTGCAATGCTATGGGTTTCGTTAATTAAAATAACCGTCACGCCCATATTTTTAAGATACTGACAAAGAGAATGTAAATGGCGCACCAAATCTTCTCCCTGCATAGAGAGTCTATAGCCAGATGTGCTGTCAATCATAACTATTTGAGCATTGTTTTGCTCTACTTCGGTGCGAACTAAATGGACGAATTGGTTGGGCGTATACTGGAGTGGCTCGACGGAAGTAACCGCCAGAGTTCCACGCTTAAGCATGGCATGAACGGGAATATTGATTGCTTCGCAACGCCTGAACAAAGTTTCTGTTCCCTCTTCAAAAGCATAAACGACAGAACGCTCTCCCCTACCCGCAGCTTCTTTCATAAACTGCATTCCAAAGCTAGATTTACCAACTCCTGATGGTCCAGTAATAATGGTAACTGTTCCTCGTTCAATACCGCCGTGGAGCAGTTCGTCAATTTCGGGAATACCAGCCGAAATAGCTTCTGGTTGAAACTCGCGCTGAAGAGTTTCGGGAACTAAACGAGGAAAAACTTCCATGCCGCGATCGCTTAAAGTCAGATCGTGAGTGCCTTTGGCAAAATCAGAACCGCGAAATTTATTGACTTTGATGGTGCGCCTATCTGAGGTCATCTGTAGCTCAATTACCCCGTCACTCATAAACTGTAGGTCATCATCGGGATGGCGATCGCTCCCTTCCGAAGCAAACAAAAGAGTGATGTTGCGTTCCAACATAAAGCGCAAAAAAGACTGCACCTGTTTACGAAACGAGAAAGGATCTGCTGTCAAAAAGCGAAATTGAGTTATGGCATCTAAGAATATACGTTGTGGCTTAATACGTTCAACCGCATCAATAATCTTTTGGGTTATGGGTGCTTTTGCCACTTCAGCAGGAGAAAAAATATCGTAGCTTCGATCTTCAGCAAAATAGTCTTCTGTGGGACTGAGATCGAGAAACTCCACTTGCTCTAAGGATATTCCTATTTCTTGGGCGTTACCGCGCAGCCTAGCTTCTGGTTCACTAAAGCTAATAAATAATGATGTTTCTCCTTGAGCAATACCAGCACCAAGAAAATGAAATCCTAAGGTAGTTTTGCCACTACCTGGTTGACCTTTAATTAAATAAGCTTGGTGAGTAATTAAACCTCCTGCAAGAATTTCGTTTAAGCCATCTATTCCAGTAGAAATCCGTTTTGTAGCCATTCAAATACTTTAAAAAAAATTGTGCTGGTGAATAAATATTTTAACTGGCTTATGCCTTTGTGGCTTTTGACTTACATAATTGTCAAGTATTCTATGAAGACAAAATTTAGTATTAGCTGCTTTTTTGCTTTGGTTAGTTTCTAGAACAAATTGCCAAAAAACCACAAAAGCAGCTATGGCGATCGCTATAGCTGCTAAGGTCAGAAAATCAGCATCATAACCTGCCCTCTGCACGATTAAACCCCTTGAACACAAAGTATAGTCATTAATATTAGGGTAATAAATAGCTCAAAAATGCTTTTTTGCTCCAATGTAGAAAGATGCAGCATTGGTTTTTAAAAGCTACGAGAGATTATGTTTCAATAATTTCAAAAAAATCGCGCCTACTGAAATAATTTAGTAGACGCAATGAGAACTAGGATCTTGACGATTATGAGCCTAGAGCTTTAAGTAATAAACTAGTAAGTTTCAACGTGCCAGCGGTCTTCTTTTTTCATCGCTTTGCGATATTCATCCCAGTTAACGCCGTTTTTCTCTGCTGCTGCGCTAAGTGCCTCATCAATACCACCCTCCATGCCTTTTAAACCACAGATATAGGTATGAGTTTTGGGATTTTGGATTAGTTCCCAAAGTTCGTCAGCGTGTTCAGCGATTCTATGCTGGATGTACATTCTTCCACCTTCTGAATTCTTTTGCTCACGACTAATGGCATAGTCCATACGGAAGTTATCAGAATGTTTTTCAACCATTTCCTCTAACCGTTCTTTGTAGAGAATGTTCTCAGTTTTCGGAATTCCAAAGAACAACCAGGCTTTACCTTTGTAGTTATAGTCAGGGTTTTTGTCTCCTTCTAAGAACATACGCCATAGATAAGCGCGGAAAGGTGCAATACCCGTACCTGTAGCGATCATAATTACATTGGCATCTTCATCATCAGGAAGCAGCATTTCTTTACCGACAGGGCCAGTAATAGCTACATCATCACCAGGCTTTAGGTTACATAAGAAACTAGAACAAGTTCCTTCTACCTGTTCTCCTGTTTCAGGATCTTTGTACTCTAATTTACGTACACATAAAGATACAGTTTTGCCGTCTAGATTATCTCCATGACGAGTCGATGCGATCGAGTATAGTCTTAACTTGTTAGGCTTACCTTTATCATCTTTACCTGGAGGAACGATCCCAATACTTTGACCTTCGACATAGTACAAATCTCCACCAGAAAGATCGAATGTCATATGGCGACAAGTACCAATACCGCCTTCATCTACTAAGTCATAGATATCAGTACATTTACCAAGGTATGGTTCTTTAGGACGGTAAATATTAACGGGAACTTTCTTCTTCTCTGCTTTTTTTGGTTGTGCTTGAGTCATAGGTTTTTTATCCTTAGATGCGGCTTCAGCTTTTTTTTGAGTCGCAGGTTGGCTAGTCTGTGCTGGCACATCACTACCAACTGGCTTGATACTGATTACTCTTCCACCCAAACTGTTGATACGTCGCATCTCTTGATTCATTCGACTGTAGGGAACAGTAATGGACACAGTACCGCTACTGCGAATAGGAACATTTGTATCAGTACCGTTTTGAGATAGACCTTCTACCTCATAAATGAATAAACGGTTTTTGTACTGTGAATTGCTGCTAGAAAAAGCTGCACTAGAGTTATACATTACGCTGACTTTTTTCTCCCAATTTAAATTTAAACTATTAAATACCTTACACAACTGGATTCGTCTTCTTACTCTTTGTGTGTGATGAGCGAAAATTCAAAAGCAGTAGTTTAGAATGTTTGTATTGTATCAATAGAGTGTCGTTGAGAGACTATTCTTAATTCATAAGTCAGCAAGATTTTGGGTGAAAAATAGTATCGGAGATGAGTCCTTGAGTAGAATATACATTCTCGACCAAATAAGAATCTGTAGTTTTCAATTCATTTTAATTTTTTTTTAAGCTTGCGAATTAAAAAACCAGCCTCTAATTTGACCCTTGAGGCAAGCAGCTTTAAGCTATTTTCTCTTGTAGAGGTGGTTAGGTTCTGGTAAGATCCTTCAATGTTAGTAATTAGCATTTAATACTGAAAGGATCGAGCTTATCCAAAGTAGCTTTTTCTTCTATTGATGAAAGCGATTTAAGGATAAATCACTAAAATAAAATAATTATGTTTATTACGTATCCTACACCAGGCTAGAAAATCAAGCTCTATTTTTCTTTCTAGGTAGGAATTGCAGGTAGACATAATTCTGTGTCTCAACTCCTTAGGCTTGCTCAATAATCATGAATTAAATATCTAGTTTTGTAGAAGAGGAATTTTATGACCGTCAATTTTGACCGAGTGGTGCTTATCGGAGTTGCAGGCGACTCTGGATGTGGCAAATCAACATTTTTGCGCCGTTTAACTGACCTGTTTGGCGAAGAATTTATGACCGTGATTTGTCTTGACGACTATCATAGTCTAGATCGCAAGGGCAGAAGAGCAGCAGGTGTTACAGCTTTAAACCCCAAAGCCAATAATTTTGACCTGATGTATGAGCAAGTTAAAGCTCTTAAAGAAGGTAAGGCGATCGACAAACCAATTTATAATCATGAAACTGGTGAACTCGATCCCCCCGAAAAAATTGAACCTAATAAAGTAATTGTAATTGAGGGATTACATCCTTTATATGATGAAAGAGTCCGTGAACTGGTAGATTTCAGCGTATATCTTGATATCAGCGACGAAGTTAAAATTCAGTGGAAAATCCAGCGTGATATGGCTGAACGTGGTCATACTTACGAAGATATTTTGGCTTCAATCAAGGCTCGTGAACCCGATTTTAAAGCCTATATCGAAGTACAAAGGGAATATGCTGATGTTGTAATTCAAGTATTACCAACTCAGCTAGTACAGGACAAAGAAAGCGATCTGCTTAAAGTTCGTTTAATTCAGAAAGAAGGCGTAGCCAACTTTGATACGGTCTATCTATTTGATGAAGGTTCAACTATTGACTGGCGACCTTGTGGACGGAAGCTTACTTGTGCCTACCCTGGTATTAAAATGTACTATGGACCCGATAGCTTCTATAACAACGAAGTGTCTATTTTAGAAGTAGATGGTCAATTCGGTAATCTCGAAGAAATGATCTACATTGAAAGTCATCTAAGCAATACCAGCACTGGTCACTATGGTGAAATGACTGAACTGTTGCTCAAGCATAAAGATTATCCTGGTTCTAATAATGGAACTGGTTTATTCCAAGTATTAGTTGGTTTAAAAATGCGCGAAACTTACGAAAAGCTTACAGCTAAAACAACTGAAACAGCCAAAGCTAACGTATAAATTTTGTAGCTAAATTTAATAATTATCTTGAAGTCGCGGATTATTTTAACGAAGTATTCGCGGCTTTTTGCTAGTTTAGACTGAGCTTAGAAGAATCAGAATAATGAATAATAATATATTTACAGCAGTAATATTTGTGTAACTAACTATGTCTTCTAAACCGTTAGTTGGCGATCGCACCATTGAAAAAATCACTAAACAGGCAAAACTAACTTCTTCCTACTTGGTATTTATGGCTATGGCTGGGGTGTTAGCAGCAGTTGCTTTATTAACTGATTCAGTACCGATTTTGATTGGTTCGATGGTTATTGCTCCTGCATTACCGCCTTTAGGTTTAGTTTCTTTGGCAATAGTAGCCAGAAAGCCTCGGTTAGCATTAAGAGGTTTGACTACTGCATTTCTCGGCTTTTTGATAGCAATGATTTTTGCTATGTTGACTACCTGGATCTTAAATATTACGCTTGTGATTCCCGCAGAAACTAATTTGATCGACAAGAACTTATTAGCGGAGCGAGTAAAGCCAGGATGGTATAGCGTTATAGCAGCAATGGCAGCAGGTATCTCTGGTTCGATTGCTCTAGTTAAGCAGAAAACGGATACTTTGGTGGGAGTGGTGGCTGCTTTGGCTTTAGTACCAGCGATCGCTGCTGCGGGTATTGCTTTCCTGTCCAAAAATCCTTTGATGGGTTTTGGCGGACTGTTTTTGCTGGCAATTAACGTGGGATTTATTATTATTTCAGGAGTTCTCACGACAATTTTGCTGCGACCAGAACAGCGCGAATAATATTTTATCGATCGTGACTGTTGCCAGAATTAAAATCTGGTTTCAGAAGATCCCTTAGTTTAGATAACTCTTGCAGGAGCTTGATAATAGATTATCTTACTGGGGTGCTAGGATTCGAACCTAGGAATGTCGATACCAAAAACCGATGCCTTACCGCTTGGCGACACCCCAACGTTTTACAACAGAAACAGTATAACAACTTTATGCCTAAGTTTGTCAAGTGATTTAGCCAAAAAATCAGTTAATTCTCAGAAATATACTGCTGAATTTCTTGAACGGCTTGACGTAATCCAACATTATGGATTAAGCCCACGTATCCTGCATAAAGACAATCTCGCTCATTGCCAATGTAAACATGATTTATACCTAGTAGATTTTTCCAGGTGTGCAAAGTAATGCCACCATCAAAGCCAGCGACAATCTGCGATCGCTCAAAGTTATGATAATCTGCATCAGTCATACCTGGTACAGAGCGTAAACGTTGAATAAATTGGCTGGCTTTACCTTCAGAAGGTAGTCCTAGTTGAGGATTTGCCCAAAAGTTTTGAATTATGGGAATTATGTCTGGATGATATCGCATGGCATCGTGATGAACACCAAAGATCGGCAGCCAGTTAGCATAGGCAAACTTGGTGTTTTCTACCGTTACTAAACCATCGCTGCCCAGGTTTATATCGCTAGCAACCGAAAGAGTAGGAATTTGTTGAGCAATTCTTTCAGCCATGTTACGGCGATTCTTGCCCAAATCCCTAGCTGTACCAATGCCGATCCCTAGAGGATCGATGATGCGAGCCATATTTGAGCCACCAACGGGAGAGCCTAGTAAGATCAGCGAATGAACCTTTTGCCACCATTGAGGGTTACGATTTAGCACTTCTAACCATAATAAACCCCCCATAGAATGTCCCATAATTTTGAGCGGAACATGGGGATAATTGCTAATTACTTGAGTGGCAATTTGTTCTAATCTTTTAACTAAAGGCTCAATTCTAATAAAAGTATTAATTAACCCCAAGCTAGGTGCGGTAATCAATGTAGAAGAATTAGCTGTTGCTATCTGCGCTAATTTACCAATTGCTTTACCCGTATCTGCCCAACCATGTTGAGCAAACAGTAAAAATTGGGGATTATTACTGGTCATAGAAGTTGCTTCTAAACAGTCAAAATATCTTTCTCTTTAACAGCTAGCAAATCATCAATTTTCTGATTAAACTCATCAGTAACGCTTTGAATTTCAGCCTGTAAATCTCTTGACTCATCTTCAGAAATATCGCTGCTTTTTTCTTGTTTACGCACTTCGTCGATCGCATCACGGCGAATATTACGAATTCCCACCTTACCTTCTTCAGCTAACTTGCTTGCTGTTTTAACTAGTTCTTGACGACGCTCTTTAGTTAAAGGTGGAATATTAAGCCGAATCAAATCGCCATCGTTATTGGGAGTTAAGCCAATATCAGAAAGAGATATTGCTTTTTCAATCTGACCCATACTGCCTTTATCATAAGGCTGAATCATGATTGTGGTCGCGTCAGGAGTACTTAAGTTAGCCAGAGATTTTAAGGGAGTCTCTGCGCCATAGTAGTCCACCATAACGCGGTCTAATAAAGAAGTGCTTGCTCTTCCTGTACGAATAGTGTTGAAAGACCTTTGAGTTGCTTCAATTGTCTTTTGCATACGTTCTTTTATTTCAGATAACTTCACAGTTTCCTCCTACAATAGTGCCAACAGATTCTCCTTGAGTAGCACGCATAATATTACCATTAACAGAAAGATCGAAGACTAATATAGGAATATCATTTTCTTTACATAAAGCGATCGCCGTACTGTCCATTACTTTTAATTCATTGGTTAATACATGATTGTAGGTTAAACTTTGATAGCGATGAGCATGGGGATTCTTTTTGGGGTCAGAATCATAAATTCCATCTACTTTAGTAGCTTTAAAAATAATTTCCGCATCAATTTCTGCTGCTCTTAGTGCAGCCGTGGTATCAGTAGTAAAGAAAGGATTTCCTGAACCTGCACCAAAGATAACTACTCGCCCTTTTTCTAAGTGACGAATTGCTCGACGACGAATATAGGGTTCAGCGACTTCCTGCATCGAAATAGCAGTTTGTAGTCGATTGGCAATCCCAATTCGTTCTAAAGCATCTTGCAAAGTCATGGCGTTCATGACAGTGGCGATCATGCCGATATAATCAGCCGTTGCCCGATCCATCCCCGCAGCCGAAGCCTTCATACCTCGAAAAATATTACCTCCACCGACAACAATGGCAACCTGCACACCACTTGTGGCGATGTCGGCAACTTCTTGAGCGATCTCGGCGACTACTGTAGGATCGATGCCATAGCCTAAGTTGCCCATCAGAGCTTCGCCACTTAATTTTAATAAAACCCTCTGGTAACTCATTCTTAAAAAAAGTAAACCCCGATCTTTCTTGTTTGTCTCCCCATAACATACCAGCTTTCTGTCTGGTTTGGACTATCAAAACTCACTTCTAAAGTCATTTTATTTAGCTTTTAGTAGTTAGGACAGTTAGGTAGTTTTCTGCAACTACGAACTACTTACTACCTACTACGAACTATAAAATTAATTAACAGCTAGCCAAGTTTTCAGCTTATTTTCAGCAAGTCTTGTGAAATTTAATTATGGAGTTAAAGTAGAGGCAATATTCCCTCTCAAAAATTATGAAAATCAAAGATTTGAGAATCGTCATCCTTGTTTTGCTTGGAGTGATGTTATTTGCTGCACCAGCACAAGCACAATCAGCAGCCAATAGCGGGAGTTTTCATCCTCAAGAACTATTACGTAATGCCCTGCAATGGGTTGATGATTTAGGCGCGATCGCGCCCATTGCCTTTATGCTAATTTATATTGTCGCTACGGTGGCATTTTTGCCTGGTTCGATATTGACTTTGGGTGCAGGAGTTTTATTTGGGATTATTAAAGGTTCAATCTACGTTTTCTTTGGGGCGACTATTGGGGCAACTCTAGCATTTTTAGCGGGTCGTTATCTGGCAAGAGGCTGGATCTCTAAAAAAATTGCAGGCAATCAAAAATTTCAGGCGATCGACCAAGCCGTAGGTAAAGAAGGACTCAAAATTGTGCTTTTGACCAGATTATCACCTATTTTTCCGTTTAATCTCTTAAATTATGGACTTGGTGTTACGGGAGTATCTTTAAAAGATTATGTTTTAGGTTCAGTGGGCATGATTCCAGGCACAATTATGTATGTTTATATTGGTTCTCTAGCTGGAAATATCGCCACAATTGGCGGAGAAACCCAACCTGATGCTAATCCTATTGCTCAATGGACTATTCGCATTATTGGCTTGATTGCCACAGTAGCGGTCACACTCTATGTTACCAAGATTGCCAGAAAAGCCTTAGACGAATCGATTGATACGGTTGATGCTAACGAACAAGCTTCTTAATTATCTTAATGCCTCTAAAGCGATCGCCTAATTTAGTTAGGCTAGTTTCGATAAATATCTCAGCTTTGAAGGGAAAAGCAAGCATTTTTGGCAATTATGCGTGACATTTCAGTAAGACGTCAATCATTAAGTTAAAAATGAAGTTTTACAGCAAATCTCAGCAAATGTTTAGAAAATATTCAAGAAATAGACTAATGTAGCACTATAAAATTATAACCAACTAATTTACTAAAAAATCAGAATTTATGTACAGTAAACGATTTTATGGCTTCATTTTTTCCATTGCATTAAGCACATTTCTAATTCTGGGTAGCTTTTGGTCAGACCCTAGTATGGCATACGAGAAAGATGACAACGGCATCGAGACTAATAAAATAGTATCCTCCCAGACTAATCTTATTGCTCAAGCCAATACTGAAGAGTTTACTTTACCTCCCTTACCTTATGCCTATGATGCTCTCAATCCTTACATCAATACTGAAACAATGACTTTGCATCACGACAAACATCATGCGGCTTATATTAAAAATTTAAATGAAGCGATCGCCCAGCATCCTGAACTAAAAGGTAAGTCAGTTGAAGAGCTTTTGCTCAATCTTGACAGTGTTCCTGAAGATATTCAGACCACTGTGAACAATAATGGCGGAGGTCATGCTAACCACACAATGTTTTGGTCAATTATGACTCCTGATAGTCCAGGTAAACCTACAGGCGATATCTCTGAGGCAATTAATGATGCTTTCGGCGACTTTGCAACCTTTCAAGAAGAATTTAATACTGCGGGGAAAGATCGCTTTGGTAGCGGTTGGGCATGGCTTCTTATGAATGGTGATGGCAAGCTAGAAGTTGCCAGTACAGGCAATCAAGACAGTCCTTTAGTTGAAGGAAAATATCCGATTATGGGCAACGATGTCTGGGAACACGCCTACTATCTTAAGTATAAAAATAAGCGAACAGATTATCTGGATGCTTGGTGGAACGTAGTCAATTGGGACGAGGTGAATAAGCGTTTTCAACAAGCAAAGAATTTTGTTGGATAGTCATAGTTTAAGGCTTATAGCTATAAGCTATAAGCCTTAAACTGCCCTTTATAGTCATTTTAAATAGGAAACGTATTAGACAAGACAACTTTAATGAAAGCCTAAAACTCATCTGACCTCTGACCTGTGACCTCTGACCTGTGAGCAGTTAACCATGAGGAAATTAATTGAAATGACTATAGGATTCCTCTCTCTAAAGGATACCGCTTCGCATATAAGCTAATAATGAGAGGGTTTTAGATCTCTACTATAGCCGTACAAAATTAGATTAGCGGTGCGATACGGGGTCGCTCGTCTAACTGCTCTAACCATTGTTAAAGTATGCCTTGAATGTCTTTAATCGCTTTTGCTTCTGCTTCTGCTTCATCATCATCTGAAGGATCTGAGGTAAAGGGTACATTAAGACCTTTGACACAACCTGGTCTAGATTCAATTTGCTTGAGCCATCGTTGCAGGTTAGAAAATTCTTCGATAGAGACTCCAGCCCACTTATGACTGCGCGCCCAACTCCAATTGGCAATATCGGCAATAGAGAAATCATTCGCTAAATATTCATTATCTGCTAAGTGGCGATCTAAAACTCCATATAGTCGTTTGGTTTCTTTTTGATAACGTTCAATAGCAGCAGGAATTTTCTCAGGAAAATAGCGATAGAATACGTTAGCCTGTCCCTGCATCGGCCCTAAACCGCCCATCTGAAACATTAACCACTGGATTACTCTCGATCTTCCTTTAGTGTCTGTGGGTAATAGTTTTCCTGCTTTTTCGGCAAGATAGATCATAATTGCGCCAGATTCAAAGACTGCAAAATCATCGTTGTCGCGATCGATAATTGCAGGGATTCTACCGTTAGGATTGATAGCCAAAAAATCTGCTTCTTTCTGGATACCAGTGGTAATGTCAATTGGATGTACCGTGTAGGGAATACTTAATTCTTCTAGCGTACAAGATGCTTTATAACCATTAGGTGTTGTCCAAGTGTATAAATCTATCATTGGAACTTATTCTCCGTTAATCTTTGAAATTATTAGCTATTTTCATTTTATCGTTTGGTTTTTATTGAAAGAAAAGGTGAGTTGGGCATTTTTACCACGGATTTTCTTACAAGCTTCTTCAAGCTCTATCAAATTATGGAAGCAAATAACTTCGTTATCGAAATAGAATTATCCAAATAGTTGTTTAGCTTATGAATACTATCCAAGAGCATTGCGACTTTTGAAAAGAGTAACAAGTAAAGATAAAAGTAATGAATGAAGAAAATAAGAATTTAGAACGCAAGAAGCCTGTCTTAGTACGTGTTACTTTGTAAGTTTAATCAATCATGGTAAATTATCGCGGTCAAAATCGAGCTTTTGGTCATCCAGGAATCGAACCTCGTTGGACACATGGCAACAAACAAGGCGTAGGTACTGCCTACTCGGCCGATAGTCGTATTTGGTTTACCCTGTGGAATGGAGTTGTTACCGAAGTTTACTATCCTACTATTGATCGCCCTCAGATTAGAGACTTGCAGTATTTAGTTAGCGATGGCGAAAGTTTGTTTCATGAAGAAAAGCGTCATTTAAAAACTAAAATTCAAGAAATAGACAAAAACGCTTTGGGTTACTACATCACTAATGAAGATCCCAAGGGAAATTACACGATTCACAAGGAAATAATTAGCGATCCTCACCAGCCTTGTCTTTTACAGCATACTTGGCTGACTGGCGATCCAGAATATCTCGGTCGACTAAAACTTTATGCTCTTTGTGCGCCCCACTTGAATGATGGAGGTAAACACAATAATGCTTATGTAATCATCGCAGCAGGTCGAGAAATTTTAGTAGCTGAAAAAAACGGTACTTGGCTAGCTATATCAGCAACAGTTCCCTTCAAACGTCTTTCTTGTGGTTATGTCGGACACAGTGATGGCTGGACTGACTTAGCCGATAATTATCAGATGAATTGGGAATTTGATCGCGCCGAGGATGGTAATGTGGCTTTGATGGGAGAACTCGACCTCTCAGAAAAAAGTGAATTTACTCTAACGGTTGCTTTTGGCAACACCCTGCATCGAGCGACAACTAATCTTTTCCAATCTTTAGGTATTCCCTTTAAACAGCACCGAGAGCGTTTTATCGACCAATGGCACCGAACTTGCGACGACATTCTGCCTTTAGAAGAAATATCTCAAGATAACGGCAAACTTTTCCGCAATAGCTTTAGTGTCTTGCTCGCTCACGAAGATAAAGAATATCCTGGGGCGATGATTGCCTCCCTTTCTATTCCCTGGGGGCAGGTAAAAGGAGACGATAGCGAATATGGTGGCTATCACTATGTTTGGCCACGGGATTTAGTCAATAGTGCGATTGGATTATTAGCAGCAGGTGAGACTGATACACCCCTAAGAGTTTTAATTTATTTAGCCAACTCCCAACATCCAGACGGGAGTTTTGCCCAAAACTTTTACGTTGATGGTGAAGTAAAAAGGAAAGGACTTCAGCTAGACGAGGTGGCAAAGCCGATTATGCTAGCGTGGCATCTCAAACAAGCTCAAGCTTTGGGACAATTCGATCCTTATTTTACGGTCATTTCAGCAGCTAAATATTTAATTCTTCAAAGTCCCGTAACTCAACAAGAAAGATGGGAACAGTCAAGTGGATTTTCTCCAGCCACTCTGGCTGTAACCACTGCTGCTCTTATTTGTGCTGCTACCTGGGCGAGAGAAGCAGGGGATGAAGATACGGCACGGTTTATTGAAGATTATGCCGATTTTTTGGAGACACATATTGAAGCCTGGACGGTAACTACAGAAGGCACTCTCCACCCACAGATCCAACGGTACTATATTCGCATCAATCCTGCTGACGTTAACGATCCTCAGCCAGATGAGAATCCGAACCAGGGTATGCTCAAAATTCCCCATCGTCATCCAGATTCCCTGCAAGAATTTCCCGCCAAAGAAATTGTCGATCCTAGTTTCCTTGAATTAGTGCGCTATGGTATCCGCTCTGCTGACGATCCTTTGATTGTAGACTCTCTAAAAGTGGTAGACAAAGTACTAAAAACCGAAACCCCTTTTGGTCCTGTATGGAAACGATATAACCACGATGGACACGGACAACGGAAAGATGGCAGTGCTTGGGACGGTTGGGGTACGGGGCGTTCTTGGACGCTGCTGACAGGGGAACGAGGAGTATACGAACTGGCAGCAGGTCGAGATCCCCAACCATTTATTTGCGCTATGGAAAAAATGTCATCGGCTACCGCCCTACTCCCAGAGCAAGTTTGGGATGCAGCCGATATAACCAATGCACATATGTATTTAGGTAGACCTACAGGTTCGGCGATGCCCTTGATGTGGTCTCATGCAGAGTATATTAAATTATTGCGCTCGGTTCGTGACGATCGCCTTTTCGATTTAATTCCAGAGGTTGTTGAGCGTTACCAAAAAAAAAATACTCACCCGCAACTCGAAGTTTGGCAGTTTAATCGGCAAGTGGCACAAATAAAGCCTAAATCTTTGCTGCGAATTCAGAGCGATCGCCCTTTCAAATTACGCTGGTCGGCTGATGAGTGGCAAAACATAATAGAAACAGATTCGCTTTCTACTAATTTGAGAATTGAATATGTAAATATTTCTCTTGCTCCAAATCAACAATTAATTTATTTTACTTTCTATTGGAAAGACCAACAAGAATGGGAGGGCAAAGACTATAAAGTAGTTGTTAGGGAATAACTCTGCTAAGTAGCTGGAGGACTTGAACTACAGCTACAAAACCAAAGTGGCGGTAGCTTAGGTATCGATGATTTTCTAGCAAATGCCCAGGAAATTATTGCTCAAGCCAACTCCTCCCCTACGGTTGGCTCGGCTTTTACCCAGTTTACAGCCAGTACGCCTCAACTACAGGTAGACATCAATCGCGATCGCCTTGAAGCTCTGAATGTTGATTTTGAGTCGGCACTCCAAACCATTAGTGCTTTGGTTAGTTCTCAACATAAGTGGTCAAGCAAAATTAATTACACTGGTAAATAGAAAGTCAAAACGAGAGTGAAAAGAGTGCATTTAGAGGGAAAACTGAGTTCAGAAACAGTCAAAATATTATGGCGATTGTATCGTCAACACCGCGATTAGAGATGCTTTCTGACCGAAAGCCTCTCTCGCGGCCAAAGTAAAAACTATCAAGTAAGAGCTAGAGCGCACTGTATATTGCTGATCGACTCAAGATACGAGCTGGAAGAACTAATTGAAATCTTTGGAGTTAGCCGAAAAACAATATACAACTGGAAAAATAACTGGTCAAAGTACAAATTAGTAGGTTTGTATAATCGGCTTGGAAGAGGAAGAAAAGAAATTTTTAGTACGCCACAAAAACAGCAGATTAAAAAGTGGGTTACACAAAATCCGAAAAACCTTAAGCAGGTAATTGAAAAAATCAGAGAAGAATGGGGAATAGTTGCTAGCAAAGACACAGTTAAAAGAATTCTAAAATGTCTGGCAATGAAATGGAAGAGAGTGAGAAAAGTAACCAATGGGCAACCAGACAAAAAGATGTACGAAGTCAAAAAGCAAATTCTCAAAGCTTTACAAAGGTTATCACAGCAGGGAAGTATAGATTTAAGCTATTTGGACGAAACAGGATTCTGTCTCACTCCTTATGTTCCCTACGCTTGGCAAGAAACAAAACAGCAAGTGGGAATAGATAGCAAACAAAGTAAACGACTAAATATTCTAGGTCTTTTAAATAGAGAAAACGAGTTATATTCTTACATTAGTGAAGTAGTAATTAAATTTTTGGATTTATATGTTCAACAAATCAACAAATCCACGGTAGTAGTTTTAGACAATGCCCCCATTCATCGCTCACTAGCATTTCGGAAAAAGATAGCACAATGGCGTAAGCAGAAAATGGAAATCTTTTGGTTGCCAACCTATTCTCCTCAACTGAACTTAATAGAAATTTTGTGGCGATTTATGAAATATGAATGGATCGAAGCTCAAGCTTACACAAGCTGGAAGCATTTAACTCATCACGTCGAACATATTTTGCGAGATTTCGGCGATCGCTATGTAATTAATTTTGCATAGGTACTTATTAACGATTTTACTCTGGAGGGACGCAGCTATCGGGTATTCTTACAGACCGAGAGCGAGGCTCGTAATTCTGCCGACGATTTAGAGAATCTCTACGTGCGATCGCCTCACCACTAGAAGAATCTTCGGCTGCCTCGCGATCGCAGCGATCAATTAAGACTATTAATTTTGCTGACAAAAATCCTTAACATTCAAGGTGTAGTTATACAGTTGACCAAACCAAGCATTAGATAAACTTGCTGCTTCAGGACTGTTGATTAGAGAATCAATAAAATCTCGCCATTGAGGATCTTTTCCTTTAATAATCATGCCATAGCGATCGCAAGTTAAAGGAATTTTTGGTACGAGGGGATATTGGGTTGAAGATAATCCCTGCTGTTGTGCAGCAGCACGCAACAAAATACCGTCGCTAATCATCGCGTCGATCTTGTTTTGCTCGACTGCCTGTATTCCTCTAGTTCTTGCAGTTACGCCAGCGTACTTTTCAATGGTAGCACCAGAATATTTTTTAGCAATCAAATCTGCCGTTGTCGTATTACTAATTACTCCTAGTTTTGCACCGTCTAAATCAGTTTTGAGATCGAGGCGATTTTTATTTTCTCGCTTAATCAGAAATTGTGTTCCCGTAACAAAAAAGCCAGTCGAAAAACTAGTATCTTCTGGTATGTCTGAGCGAATAGTGTTAGGACCACATTCTAGATCGACTGTATTACCTACCAGAGTAAAGCGGTTTGCGGGGGTGGACTTAAATAATTTAGTACTCAAAGTATTGCGCTGTAATTTTTCGGTTAGCTGCTTTTTTAAAAGAGCAAAAAAATCAAGACAGTATCCTTGTTGATTGTTACTGGCATCTAAATAGCCAAAAGGCGGTGCATCTTCTCTAATGGCAACGTTTAATACCCCTGTCCGTTGAATTTTGTTAAGAACAGGCTCAGATGTAGCCGATGTAGCCATCGTCAAGAAAAATATGCTGCTGCTGAGAAAAGATACGAGATTTAAATTCATGTTATGAAAACTAGAGTTGCTGCGATCGCCCAAAGTTTAAAGAATAATTCCTGGTTTTCAATGGTTAACTACTGTCTAGAGCCAAACCTTATTCTTTTTATCTAACCACGCTTTGGACATTTCATATTTCATAATTGAAATATTTATCGTTATTTTTCGGCAACGTCTAAATTTAAATCAAATCTGGTAATTAAAGCCAAAAGTTAGAGCATTTTTTCGAGAAACTGACGAGCGCGATCGCATTCTGGATTAGTAAAAAACTTGCTGGGCGGTGAATCTTCCGCCAGTCGCCCTTCATCGAGAAATAAAATGCGATTAGCTACTTCCCGCGCAAAGCCCATTTCGTGGGTGACAACTGCCATTGTAATTCCAGTCTTAGCTAAATTTTGCATCGCCTCAAGCACTTCTTTAACCGTTTCTGGATCGAGGGCGGAAGTCGGTTCGTCAAATAACATTACTTCTGGTTCCATCGCTAATGCCCGTGCGATCGCTACTCGCTGTTTTTGTCCTCCTGATAGCTTGACTGGATAGGTGTCTGCCTTCTCTGGTAGCCCAACCTGTGTTAGCAAGTCTGTCGCCTTAGCCCGCGCCTTGACTGTAGTGACATTTCTAACTTTAATTGGGGCGTAAGTTACATTCTCCAACACCGTCATGTGGGGAAAAAGGTTGAAATGTTGAAATACCATGCCCACCTTTTGTCGCAATTTTAGTATGTCCGTTTTAGGATTAGTAATATCTGCTCCCTCAATATAAACCTTCCCAGATGTCGGAGTTTCTAGTAAATTTAGACAGCGCAAAAAGGTTGATTTCCCCGAACCAGAAGGACCGATAATTGCCACCACCTCTCCTTTGCCAACCGTAGTAGATATCTCTTTAAGAACTTGCAATTTGCCAAAGGATTTGGATAAATTTTCGACTCTAACTGCTTCTTTGTAATCTTTGTTCGAGTGCATAGCCCCCCCAAGTTAAGAACATAACCATTACGTAATAAACCGCGCCAGCAAATAGTAGCGGTTCAAAATATATATACTTTTCTGCGCCGACAATCTGAGCGCGACGCAATAGATCGGCAACACCAATAGTAGATACTAAAGCCGAGTCTTTAAGTAAAGCAATACTTTCATTGACCAGTGCGGGTAATATGTTTTTGACTGCCTGGGGCAGAATAATATCCAGCATCATTGGTTTATAGGGAACTCCTAGAGATAACGCGGCTTCTCTTTGTCCTTTATCTACAGCGAGGATACCACCGCGAATTGTCTCAGAAATATAAGCCCCTGAATTAAGTGTAAATGTAATCACCCCTGCTACCAGGGCAGGAATATCATAGCCAGTTAGCTGTGGAGTGGCGTAGTAAACGAGCGCGATTTGCAATAGCAGTGGCGTACCGCGAAACACAGACGTATAGGCGTTAGCTAACCAAGTTAGAGGCTTAATATTAGAAATTTTGAATAGAGAAAGAATCGTTCCCCAGATAAAGCCAAAAAAAGCCGAAAGAGCCGTAAATAACAGCGTTGTCCCCAGACCCTTTAAGATAAACGGAATACTCGGTGCGATTCGGGCAAATGATAAAGCACTATTATTTGCTTCTCCTGCTGCTGGTGTTGCCGTCTCTTTTCCGTCACCAAACCACTTGTTGACGAGACTTTCAAGTTTCCCATTTTCTTTCATTTTATCGAGAACGCGGTTAAAATCATTAACGAAGGGAGAATTTTTAGGAAAGGCGATCGCCGAACCAGCCTCTTCGGTATTGGGAATTGTCTTGAATTCTAAATCGGGGTTAGCAGCAACAAAGCCTTTGGCGATAGTATCTTCAATAATCGCGGCATCAACTCGACCTGCTTTCACCTCTTGAATGATTTCACTGGTTTTGTTAAGAGACTTAGTTTGCATCCCCTTTACTTCTTTGGTCAGGGTTTTGGCCGCTTCTTCTTGAGTAGAACCAAGCTGCACGCCGACGGTCTTATTTGCCAAATCTTGGGGTTTAATTAAGTTGCTTCCCTTTTTTGCAACAATTGTGTTTTTAGCCTCGTAGTAAATTTTTGAAAAGTCTACGTTTTTTTTGCGCTCTGCGGTTGGGGTCATGCCAGCCATGGCAAAATCAGCTCGACCCGATTGTAAAGCAGGAATAATTCCATTAAAGTCGGTATCAGTGATTTTTAATTCAAACCTTAATTCCTCAGCAATGTAGCTAGCAATATCTACGTCAAAGCCAATAATTTTATTACCAGAGGCGGTATCTCTAAACTCGTAGGGAGGATAGTCTGCGGAAGTAACCATCTGCATCTGTGTCGGCATTTTTTCTGCCGACTGTGCTGCAACCCTTTCTGTTGCTCCCTGGACAAAGGCGATCGCTAGCACTATTATTAATGATGCAGTTGCTAGTATTACTCTACTTTTTTTCCTCAGCAGTATTTTCACCACAGCATTACTCAAGTTTTTGTTAGGGGGCTAAAGCGCGATCGCTTTCTTGATGCGCACAGTTGCAGACAACGCAAGGCTTATACTTTGATACAACTTCTTACTCTTGCAAGACAGTTCCTTGGCTGTGTTCCTCCCTTGAAACAAAAAAACTTGTCCATATCTACTGTTGAACCCGCTAGGGTATCCCATCGCTTTTTTATTCTTTAAGTAACTAGTTATAAATCAGAAATATTTATTTTATGCTAATTACTTTTAGTAAAGGGATTATATCAATAGTGTACTTACCAAAATTGTATCAACACTAACCTTATATTTTACGCCTTGAAGAAGTATTAAGGATAAAAACTAAGCTTAGGCAAACCAACAGCTTCGTCCCAACCCATCATCAAATTGAGACATTGCACCGCTTGACCTGCTTGACCTTTAATCAGATTATCAATAGCAGACATCACTATCACTCTTCCTGTACGGGAGTCTACCTGAATGCCAATATAGGCTAAATTAGTTCCCCACGCCCATTTGGTTTGAGGATAAACACCACTAGGTAGAATTTTGACAAAGCTTGATGAGCGATAGAAAGCAGAATAAATAGTCAACAAGTCTTCTCTAACTAGACCAGGATCTCTCAAGGTTGCATAAACCGTTGATAGTATTCCCCGAACCATAGGAATCAAATGAGGAGTAAACTGTACCGTAATCTCTTGATGAGCTAAGGAGCTACAAACCTGCTCAATTTCGGGGGTATGACGGTGATTAGCAACTCCATAGGCTGCCAAAGAATTATCTGCTTCTGCTAACAGCATACTGGTTTTTGCCTGACGACCCCCTCCAGACGTACCTGATTTGGCATCTATAATAGCTGTTGATGGGTCAACTAAGCCATTTTTGAGTAATGGTGCTAGAGCCAACAAACTAGCGGTGGGATAGCAGCCAGGACAGCCGATTAAAGCAGCTTGTTTTATTTGTTCACGATGTAGCTCAGGTAAACCATAAACGGCTTTGCTAGCGATCGCCAGATCTTTGCGTGCTTTTTTATACCAATCTGTATAAGTGTCTAAATTACTAAAGCGATAGTCCGCAGAAAGATCTAACACTTTGCATCCTTTCTCGATTAAAGCTGGAGCAATATCGCAGGCTAAACCGTTTGGTAAGCCTAAAAATACAGCTTCGCAGCGAGAAGCAACTAGATCTAAATCGATTTTTTCGACATTAAGATCTACGCAATGAGCCAGATGAGGATAAATAGAGCCATACTGTTTACCTGCGCTGCTATCACCGCCTAAATAAACAATTTCTGCTTCAGGATGTTCCAGGAGAAGTCTGACTAATTGAACCCCTCCATATCCAGAAGCACCGATAATGCCGATGGGTTTTTTAGCTGAATTACTCATGATGTTGCACCTCTAGTGAATCTTGATTTAAGCTGCTTTTGATAATGATCTATAGTTTAAGCACTATCAGGAATCTTAAACGGGTATCAGAGAAATTATTTCTATCTATTTGTTCAAAATCATTATCAGTGGTTAAGATTATTTGTTGTTCTCGCACTGCCCATGCCAGAATATCTTCTCTACCATCTTTTGGTCAACTTCATTCACATATGCCACGTCATAACCTTTGGCTAACAGATGATTTCCCAGAGAGCGACTAGTATTAACATCAATTAGAAACTTCACAATTCATTCTATTTAATAAATACATTTTCTTTGCTGAAGATTAAACCGATAGCCACGGGGCAAAATATGTATCTTTGCGCCACAAATTGCTAAAGACTCATCGTGCAAAGATTCTTTGAGGTTAGTATATTCAATATCTGAAACATCAATAATGGTCACCGCGCCTTCACCGATAACTTCTACCTCGTCACCGTCAACGGCGATCGCTGTATTCTCATCAATACCAAACCCTAATACAGCAGGTTGTTGAATTAAAGCCGAGATAAATCTACCCAATCTTCCTCTTTGGGAAAAGTGTTGATCGATCGCTACCCGTGAGAGAAAACCCATTCCAGGCTCTAAAGTAACGCTATCGACACGGGGATTAGTTTCGCCTTCTCCCTCAACAATCATAACATCAGGCATCATGGCTGCTCCTGCACTTGTACCGCCAATCACCAAACCTTGAGCAAGTTTGCGATGTAACAAATTATCAATTTTAGTGTCTTTGAGCAAATTTGTAATGCGAGATTGATCTCCCCCAGTAAAAAACACTCCAGTAGAGTTTTCAATAACTTCTAAATCTCTAGGGCTATCCACATCTTCTTCTCTTTCGGTATCGACGATATCTATTACGTCTACGCCCATATCGCTAAAAATACGTCGATAATCATTGCCAACTTCTCCTGGTAACCTTGTTGCTACAGTCATGATTGCAATTTTGGCTTCTCTACCTCCTGCGCGTCGGACAAACTCTCTTAAAATTGTGCATTCTCCCTCTTTGTCTTCTGCACCACCAATAATTATTAACTGTCCTGTTGAGGACTTTTGAGCATAATCTTCAAATTCTGAGTTGTCACGATCTTGATTTTTAGTTGCAGCCATAATCTGTAAATAATTATCTAAAGTACGCTTAGTGTGAATTAGCTTCGCTCTAATTTACTAGTTTTTAGCTATTAGCTATCAACTCTTAGCTTTAAAAAACTACGTAAAAATTCATCACTTTTTATAGCTTAGAAGGCGTGTTTATTCTCCTGCAACTCGAAAAAGCTAATATTTTCATAACCAAAGCTATCCTAAAAGCAAGTTTTAATTCACACCAGACGTAAAGTATATTTAATTACTTTAAATAAATCATATTTATGATCGGATTAGATTATTCCTTAAGATATATTTTTGAATATTTTGTGTGTGACCTGATTATCTGTGCTTGGTCGCTATACTTAGCAAAATCTAATTTCAGGCAACTTCTTTAGTTAAGACAAAGACACTGCCTTCATTTCCTCGACCAATGCGTATATCTTCATCCAAATAAGTAATATCCAACCAGCCTCTTTGATCGCCACGATCAATTTTAAAATCTAGAGGCAGAAATTTTTTGCCCGATTCAATCTGCTGAATAAGTTTTGCGGGGGTGTTGTAACTGAGTAGACGCTGCAAGCCGAAGATGGAGCGTTCAAACATAACGTTAACTCGGCGTTCGGAAACTGGTTCAAAGCTAGCAGCAACGCTAACTAAGCCTTCTAGCATCGGTAAGCCGATAATCTCGGCAATATTATAAACTTTGGCTTGGGGTACGCGAATACACTGATAAATTTGTCCTAGCTTTAACAGAGGAAAACGATCTAGACCCAGAAGACCTTTACTGGTGGTATACAACAAACGCCAGTCACCATTAAGTAAATCTTTGGCTTCTAAAGGATTTTTGGTAGGATTAGTGTCTTCTAACTGTTGGATTGCTGAGAGGACTTTAACATTATCAATTTCATTAGCCAACAAGCCCCGATTTTTGCCAGCGATCGCTTCTAACAATTCTGCTTTCTTACTCATGTTTCTAGCTCAGATCGATATCCCTAAACCTACTTAACTATTTTATCGGCTTATCTCAATTTGATAAATAATTATCTAGAAAGCGATCGCGGTATTTAAATACCGCGATCGCTTTTTGAGTAGATTTACTTTTAATTAGCTCATTTTAAGCCCAATGAAGCATTAGATAGTAAAGTGCGAGAATTATCAGTTGGCAAAGAGCTAATATTGTTACCGTTAGAATTTTCAGGACTTTCGCCAATTTCTTTAAAAACTTCAACCCCAGACTGTTCTAAAATCACCCTTGGAGTAGGAGAATAATTGAGATCGATACTTTTAACCAATATCTGACCATTAGATAAATATTGACCCACCTCTACATAACGGCTAGTATCTTCTTCTGGTGCTTTTACAATTAATTTTGCTCTGCCATTACCCTGATATAACCCTGAGACGATTACATTTTGAGCCAAAGTGGAGTCAGGAGGTGCTAGAGCAGTAAAGTTGGTTGAATTGTCATCAATTGAGCCATTACTATTCTGATTTGAGCCTCCGTTAAGATTGGCATTATTGCTCAAACTATTATTATTTTGGTTTTGATTTTGATTGCTGTCTTTTGCCTGTTTTGTCTCTTCTTGTTCTTTGATAGCAATGCGTGGCGTTAAATTAACTACTGAGAAAGGATCTTGTCTGCCACGAACACTTGTTCTAGCTCTGACATCAGGATTAGTTGCAGGAATCAAACCAGCAATTTCTTGAGCGGGTTCATTTTCTTGACCCAAATCAGCGAATTCTGCTTCTTCTGTTTGAGCTTGAGCAGGATCTGTTTGAACAGGGATAGGTTGAGCAGCATTTTCTTCTTGCTCCTTTTGAGAATCAGCAAAATTGGAGAAAAGAGAACAGCTTTGAGTTAGCAAAGCTATCGTTCCAGTTAATGTCAATAATACGACTTTATTCATAATAATTAGTCTAAGGTTTAATTAAAATTACCTTATTCAATATTTAACCAAATAGCTTAAGCTCCAAGATAACAGTTGATTTTTAGATCGGCTATAGATGAGAAACTATGGGTTTTCTTGAGTCATTGATTTTTTTAGTAAATTTAAACCTTTTTTCATTTGACGAGAAACAGTTACAACGCTAATTCCTAGCATTTTCGCTGTCTCTTTTTGAGTTAAATCATGGAGAAAAACAAACTCTAAAACATCTCTGGTTCGTTCTTCTAATTCTGATAAAGCCTGTTGTAAACGTATTCTATCTTCGTGAGCCAACTGAAAACTACGATTTTTTGGATCGGCAACCATATCACATAGACTAGTTTGATTTTCTACGTCATTATTAACGGAAATATCTAGACTTAAAGGTTTACGATTTTGATATGCCAGCTTGATATCTTGCCACTCTTTAACTGATACGTTTAGATAGTTGGCAATTTCTAAATTGGTTGGCTGACGGTGATATTCTTCACGAAAATTATGCACAAAGGCTACTGATTGTTGCCTTAATTCTAACCAGCGTCTGGGAATCCTGAGAGTGCTACTTTTATCTCGAAGATAGTGTTGAATTTCGCCTCTGATATAAGGAATTGCAAAAGAACTAAAAGCATTACCCTTTTCAACACTAAAACGTTCAATCGCTCTAATTAAGCCAATAGAACCAACCTGTAATAAATCCTCGTAACTCTCATGGCATTGGTTCATCCAATGATAAGCTTCTTTTTTTACTAAACCAAAGTTTAGTTCCATAATCTGATTACGGATATTTGTGTTTGGTTTTTGTTGATACTCCTGAAATAGAAAAAGACTGTCTATTTTAATATGTTTGCTAATACAAGCCGTCATTAATTTATTCCTAGATAGAGAGAATATTTAATTTAAAAGTTAATATTTACTTGATTGAATAAAATCTGTTTGCGAACAATTTCAGCTTATTATTTATTCTCTATCTAGGACAACAGCATTTACACTATTATTGTTTTATCAAGTTTAAATAAAGACCCGATTTACACTTAATATTTGGGATTGTTTTCTGTGTAAACACCGGTTTATTAAGTGTTTACACTAATGCAACTATTATATAATCTCATTTAAAGCTATTAATAAAATATATATTTTTGAGCAAAAAAATGGGGCTTTCGCCCCTAATAGTATTAGCTTATTTGAAAATAACTAGTAAATTAAATAGCTAAATTAATGTTATTTAAAAGATTAAACATTAGATTCAACTCTGGCGTAGAAAATACCACGAACTTTAACCTCTTCTGGCTCTTCTGCACCCAAATCAGTAGCAGAAGGTTGCTCACTTTCAAATACACCAGCAATCTCTCCAGTTTCACTATCTATTTTGGTGACATTAAGAGACATTTTGCCTTTACGAGAGACAAACTCTTTGACGTTGGCGTTAGAAAATCTAGAGTCATCTGCTAACCCAGGCAAAGCAACGGCATTATCATAACCACTAGCAAGGCTACGTCCTTTTGGATCTAAGAAAACTTGACCACGATAAGAAGGCACATTAAATTCGCCCTCAAAGTCGGTTGAAGTATTGATAGAATCAGCACTACCTAGAGTAGTGCCAACAAATTGCTTCATAGTAAAGAGGAAAGGAACTTCTTTCCCACCAGGTAGCAAAACCGTAGCTGGTTGGAAATCAAGACCATCGATCTCGGTGAAAGTTAAAGTTCCATCAGAGTTAGGATCGATTTTGCCTTGGATCTGATCGAGACTAGAAGTATATCTAGTTAATAATTTGCCTTGGATGTATTCAGCTTTTTGACGTTTACTAACGGGTTCTTCTTTAACGAAATATTCTCTAGGTTCTAGGCACAAATCGCGAATAGCATAGTTTTTACCTGATTCAATAGCGATAGTCCCACGACTGCTATTGGGTAATTCTAAACAAGTATTAGCTATTCCCGTGTTAAGAATTTCGTCGTAAGTTAATTCGTTTCTGCTTACTTTACTAGAATCACTACAGGCTGTTAGCACTCCTAAGCATAATGCTAGAAGGCTAGCAATAATTGTACGGTATCTCATAGTCAACTTCATTTTGTCAATTTTAGATTTAACTGCGGAAGGCAGTCATCACCAACTCTATCTTTACAAAGCAGAGTAGCGATGACATCGAGCGCGAAAGATGTCAAAAATAGGCTGTTGTAATAATTTAGCCATTTTTATAGATGCTTTCTACTCTACCAAATAAGTACTACTAAATAATCCGATCGCCTAAAAATCTCATAATACTGAATTATTTTGCAGACAAGGATAGTGGAATCGGTTTAGTATCGAAGTGAATTGTATATAAGGCGTTGCTGATTTGAGTAATAACATACATAATAATTCTGTTCGTAGCTCTTAGCTGTTTGCCGTTAGCCCTTCGGGTTCGGGCGCGTACATGCGGCTAAAGCCTTTGTCTTGCGTCTTACGCCGACGCAGGGTCGCCCTTACTATTAGCTTTTGAGCAATCTGTCTTGATGGCGAGAGAGGCTCTCGGTCAGAGAGCATCTCTAATCGCCATGTTGATGAATAGATAAGTAAAATTTTGTTTTAGCATTACACGTTCAGCAACGCCTGTATATAAAGTAGACAAAGTTTATTTTTACTGTGTTTGACAGATGACTGAAGATCGAGATATTAATATGAGTTCGGATAATGTATTGCAAGACGCAGCCAAAGATATTTGTGCCTTAGCAGCAGAAAATCAAAATGATAGTCTGTTTTTATTGTCTTTGTTACGAGATTTAGAACAAATTCATCGTCAAATCAGAGTAAGTTTTTTTGAAAAAGCTCTGCCTCAGACTCGCAACGATCTATATCAGTTTGTAAAGGATATTGAAGAAAAAGGTGGCTGGCCTTACATTGAAAGAATGAGATTAAAAGATTTATTGCAGAATATAGAGCAAAGTCAGGACAACTCATCAAAAGAAGTTTAAGCGGTTACGAGAAAATATTGGACTTGGTTGTGATCCTTTTCAGGTTTTCAAACTGTGGAGAAACAGTTAATCTAAAAGGTGTTATTTTTGGTCACTAAATTTTAAATTTTATGGTTTATAAGCTTAATCCAATTAAATTTGGAACGGACGGCTGGCGTGGAGTAATTGCTGCTGACTTTACCTTTGAGCGAGTAGCTACCTTAGCACCGATCGCCGCTCAAGTTTTGGCAGATAATTATGGTGATACGGCAAATAATAAAACAGTTATTGTTGGTTACGATCGCCGTTTTATGGCAGAAGATTTTGCTAAATTAAGCGCAGAATCAATCCAAGCAGCGGGATTTGATGTATTGCTGTCAGAGTGCTTTGCCCCTACTCCTGCATTTAGTTGGGCAGCAAAGGCACATAATGCCTTAGGGGCAATTGTGATGACGGCTTCTCATAACCCTGCTGCCTATTTGGGCTTAAAAGTTAAAAGTGCCTTTGGTGGTTCTGTGCCGCCAGAAATTACCGAGCAAATTGAAGCTAAACTCGATCAACCTGTCCCTCAAGCAGAACCAGGAAAACTAGAGATGTTCGATCCTTGGGCTAGCTACTGTCAGGGATTACAGCAAAAGGTTGATATTCCTAAGCTAAAAAATGCGATCGCTTCTGGAAAATTAAAAGTATATGTAGACGTGATGCACGGTGCAGCGGCTACAGGCTTAGAGCGTTTATTAGGCTGTCCTGTAGAAGAAATAAACAGCGATCGCGATCCTTTATTTGGTGGTGGCGCACCCGAACCTTTACCTAAATATCTGCCTGATTTTTTCCGCGCCATGAAAGAAGGAGCAAAACAATACCCTGATAGTCTTAGGGTTGGCTTAGTATTTGACGGAGATAGCGATCGCATTGCTGGTGCTGACGGTGAAGGCAATTTTCTTAGTTCACAAGTATTAATTCCCATCTTGATCGAACACCTGGCAGAGCGCAAAGGCTTTACAGGGGAAATTGTCAAAACTGTTAGTGGTTCAGACTTAATTCCTCGTCTAGCTGAAATCTATGGACGTTCCGTATATGAAACCCCCATCGGCTATAAATACATTGGGGACAGAATGATGCACGCTGAAGTGATGATCGGCGGAGAAGAGTCTGGAGGCATTGGCTATGGTACGCACATACCTGAGCGAGATGCTTTATTATCGGCTCTCTATGTTTTAGAAGCGGTAGTGGAGTCGGGAGAAGATTTAGGTACTATTTACGCTAGACTACAGCAAAAAACTAACTTTACGGCTGTTTATGACCGCATTGATTTACCTTTGGCAAGTATGGAGGTACGAGCTAAACTACTGGAGCGTTTGCAAAACGAAACTCCCACTGAAGTAGCCCAAATGCCTGTAATAGATTGCCTGGATGTAGACGGCTATAAATTTAGAATGAGCGACATGACTTGGTTACTAATCCGCTTTAGTGGCACAGAGCCAGTGTTACGGTTGTATTGTCAAGCTCCTACTATGCCTGAAGTACGTAAGGTTTTAGAATGGGCAAGAGATTGGGCTAATTCTTAGAGGGCATCTGAAAAAATATTTTTACCAACCTGAGTTCAGAATAAGCCCAAACCCTTGTTTTTTCCTTAACTGAAAATACTATTCTTTGGTAAAATCACCTCCTGAGCAAGCATATCAACATTCCTTGATGGATTCCCACAATTGAGCAATTTCTTCTGCGCTGCTAGCTTTAATTCGCGCCAGATCTATCGGGTAGTCAACCTTGGAGTTCTCTTCAAAGCGGGTTGCGGTAAACTGTCCGTTGCTTGCACGCATAATAAATCCAGTATCTTGGCAAGCGTCACTGGCTAGGTAAATGACTCCAGGAGTAACCCATTCGGGCTTGAGATTGTCTGGAGTTCCCGTTTCTCCCCACATTCGAGTTTTAGCCACAGGAGATACCGCATTGACAAGAATCTTGTGTTCCAAGCCTTCCATGCTTAGTGCGTTCATGATGCCAACCTGAGCCATCTTGCCAGCAGCGTAGGCAGTCAAGCCAGATTGAGCGTATCGCTGATACATGGCACGATCAGAGGTAGTCAAAACTATTCTTGGTGTCGATGATTGTTTTAGATAATTCCAGGCGTGCTTACAGATCCAGATTGTCGCCAGGATATTAACGTCAATGGCACGTTGTATAAAACTGATCTCTATCTCCTCGATGGCTTGATAGCCTACCCACCCAGCATTATGGATAAGAATATCCAGGCTGTCGAAAGAATTTACCGTCAGTTCTACTAGCTCGCGACAAGTCGATTCGTCAGACAGATTACCGCAATGGGCAATGACATTTTTACCCTTTTCTTGCAACTCGCGCGTGGCATTTGATGCCACTGAGTCGTCAATCCCTGCACCCGCACGATCCGTCCCTAAATCGCTGATTACGACATTGGCACCAAGGTCGGCTAGGGTTCGAGCGTAAGCTAGCCCTAACCCTCTACCTGCACCAGTGACAATGGCTGTCTTACCATTGAAATTCATGTTTCCCTCTTGACTCTTCTTGCTATAATCAAAGCTAAGATAACACCTTTTATTTCCTAGCAATGTATAGGATAGGACTTACGCAAGAATCATACTGTAGATATATTTCGATGGTTGAAAGGCTTATAGTCGCTACGGGAAACCCAGGAAAAGTGCAGGAAATTAAGGAATATTTGACAGGTTTGCCTTGGGAATTGCAGTTAAAGCCTGCGAATCTAGATATAGAAGAAACAGGCACTACTTTTATTGCTAATGCTCGTCTTAAAGCTTCAGAAGTAGCAAAAGCTCTGGGAGAATGGGCGATCGCTGATGATTCTGGATTGGCAGTAGATGCTCTTAATGGTGCGCCAGGGCTATATTCATCGAGGTATGGCAAGACAGACACAGACAGGATTAATCGTCTGCTAACAGAATTAGGTGACACAAAAAATAGACAGGCAAAATTTATTTGTGCAATTGCGATCGCCAGTCCTGATGGTAAGATAGTTTTAGAAACAGAAGGTATCTGTCCAGGGGAAATATTACATTCCCCTCGTGGTAATGGTGGCTTTGGCTACGATCCTATTTTTTATGTACCTACAAAACAGCAAACTTTTGCCGAAATGTCTGCTGCAATTAAGGGTAAGGTTAGTCATCGTGGGGTAGCTTTTGCTCAGTTGATGCCAGATTTGCAAAAATTGTACAGCGGCTTGTCAAATTGAATTGAAAAGTAAATAGTAACTAAAGCATAAGTCGTTTTTCTACACAGAAAGTTCCTCAAATAATATTCATATTCTTGAGTCAGTAAAAAAATTATCAGAAGAGGAAAAATCCATGTCAGAACAATTGTTTAGACCAATTCGGGATAAGTTATTTACTCGTTTGGGATTCCCATTACCATCTAGATTAACTCATGAAGCAATTACAGCTATAAAATTTGCTCAATGTGAATCTCTCCGTTTGAAACATCAATATGTTGGCACTGAACAGATTCTAATCGGATTGATAAGTGAAAAAAGTGGAATATCTTGGCAGTTTCTTGGTGAAGCTGGATTAAATTTAGAAAAAGTTCAAATTGAAGTCGAAAGATTGATTGGACGTGGAAGTAAGAACTCAATGCCGATATTCATGCCTTTTACTCGTAGAGTGAAAGAAGCTATGGAAAGTGCTTTGCAAGAGTCTTTAAAGTTGGGCAAAAATTATATAGGTACAGAACATTTGCTCTTGGGTCTACTTGGAGATGTCAACAGTTTGGGATTTAAGATTTTACAAAATTTGGAGGTAGACCCTAGCAATTTAGAACAAAAACTACGCCAATCTTTAATTCAAGAATAAATTTAGCCAACTTGACTAATGGATAAACAGCCAGCCATAACCCAAAAAAGCGATCGCCCATAATCCTCCATAGATGTAACCCAGTCTTTTTTTATAAGCATTAGACTCAGTTTTTTTGAGTGCCAGATGAATCGTCAAAACAACTGGAGTTAACCAAAACAAAACAGAAAAGGCTATTACTAGATTGTTTTCCATAAGTTAGGCAGTCAGTCATAAGAGGTAAATATTTACAGTTAAACGTTAATTAATTCCAGCGGGAAAAACGTAAGACCAAGTAGAGTAAATAAAAATCGCTACTGCCAATGCTGCCAATAAAGCTTCAATCACATTACCAATAATTGAAGCAACGACAATTCCTGTACTAGCTTTAAAAGCCTGCTTGATGCGCCGATTTGGTTCAAGGTTACTGCGATAAAGATATTCACCAATAAACGCCCCTAATACTGCACCGACTAGAACACCAATTAAAGGACCTCCAAGGGGCAAAGCAGGTAATAAACTCACAAAACCCATAACCATGCCGATAATTGCACCATACTGACTCCATTTGCTTGCCCCAGACTGTTTTGCTCCAAAATATAGAGCCAAATATTCGACTATTGCACTAAGAATTAAGACAGTAAAAATCAAAATCATGGGTAAGCTAATACCTGCAAAACCAGTGACGATACTCCAAACCAAAATAGCAACTAAAATAATGCTGCTGCCAGGAAGCCCAGGAATAATTGCCCCAATTACCCCTATTGCCATCGCTGCTAGGACAATCCAATAAATAGTAGTTATATTCATAAGTTAATTATTAGTTATTAGTAAAAAAGATAGAAGATATCAAGCTCTAAATTCGAGGTGCTACTACTTGAGCAAAGCGATCTTTATCTTCTTCCAAACTACCTGGAATACCGCTGGGATATTCTTGGTTGATAATAGTTTGTAGCTGTTCAGTTTGTAGCTGTTCTAGACGATTACCAGGATTTGGGTGAGTACTCATAAACTCTGGTTGTCCTCCTGCATCACCTCTGGCAGAATTAAGGATTTTCATTAACTCCAGCATACCGACAGGACTGTAGCCAGCTTCGGTCATAAATTCCAATCCTAGGCGATCGCTTTCAAGCTCATCTTCTCTACCATACTTAAGATTGACCAATTGATTAACCGCTCGTGCCAAAATAGCTGCCTGTCTGCCATCTGCAGGGCGATCGCCCTGCAGCAATGCCTACAGCATTGATTAAGGCACTACCTAACTGTTGTTTAGCTAAATGTTCTGCACCATGTCTGTCTATTACATGACCTACTTCATGACCCAAAACCCCTGCAAGCTGTGCCACATTAATTGTTTGGCGATCGCGCCTTTTTGGGACTACTTCAAGAATTAACACCCCTCAAACTATTATCCAATGTAGCTTTTAGCTGATCTAACGAGCTTATGATGATGATCCAGAGGTAGTTCTTATTCCTCTTTTGTTACTTTAGGAAAAAAAGGGGTCTATTAAAAAGCCAAGCCAAGAAATTAAATCCTTGGCTATAACTCAATCAATTTTTAGTTGATAATATTTCCTCAATTCGCTGTTTAAAAGTGGTTGGGTTGGGGGTGAGCAACATATCTAAAATCTGGCTCTTGATTCCAAGGACCGCGCTGGTCAACCTCTACATTTGAGCCATCTGCTAGACTAGAAGTAGATAAGTTGTAATAAAGATCTACTGTCTCATCGGGTTGAACATTGCCAAATAAGGGATCGGTAAGCTTGCCCAACTGATTTAGTGCATTCATAAACATCTGCGTATGAGAAATTTCGCGAGTTAGCAAATGTACAAGAGTTTTTTTAGTCCCTTCATCTGGTGCTATTTTAATTAACGCTTCATAAGTTTGTCGCGCTCCCGCTTCTGCACCAATATTGGCGCGTAGATCGCGCACGACATCACCGCCTTCATTGAGATAGGTTGCTGTCCAAGCACTACCCTGACTATCAAGAAAATGGGGTCCCATTCCCCGCACGGCAAACAACGTACTTTTATATGCTTCGGTTTGGTCTACATTTTTGGTATGAGCTTCGATCATTTTGCCCACCATTTCTAAGTGACCGAACTCTTCAACTGCGATGTCTTGGAGCATATCTTTAATGGCTGGATTTTCTACATGGAAAGACTGCACCCAATATTGCAAGGCAGCAGATAGTTCTCCAGTCGCACCACCAAATTGCTCTAGCAACAGTTGAGCAAAGCGGGGGTTGGCTTCTTTAATATCGACATTATGAATAGTTTCTTTTTTGTGAAAAAACATGAGTTTATTTCTCCTATGAGTTAATTATTTAAAGCGGATTAAGAGAATGTTCGGTAAACTGTATATTCCCCTTGAACTTTAAAAAGTTTTTTGCTTGAAATGAACTTATGGATTAATACTAATTCGCTAGATTTTTTGTCTATACTATCTTAAGATAGAGCTTTTTTTAGGCGGATAAAGATTCAATAGTATGATGATACTTTTGTTAGTTTTTGCTATATTATGAGCGATGCTCGAGATTGCCAAAAATGTCATTCATATCACATACAAATATTAGCGATTGTGTATAAAACTAGCTTGAACTTGTTAACTGTAATTTTTAATTGTTAGCCGTAATTTTCAATTCAAAGTACAGATTGATTGAGTCTAACTAGAGGTGGATACTTTAGATTTTTACTTGTGTTTAGATTTGCTTAAAGGAGTATTTTAAAGCAAATTAAAAGGAGAACTATCAAATGATTAGATTTAAATTTGCTGCCATAACAGCAACAGCAATATTTTTAGTAACTTTGGCTGGAACAGCTTTAGCACAGCAAGCCCCCGCCAAAGTGCAGTCAATGCAGCAGACCACCTTAGAACAGATAGCGCAAATGCCTTCGAGTGAGCAGCTTACCAGCACCAGCACATCTTCTCTGAGCAATACCGAAAAGGATTTTTTGACCAAATCTGCTCAAGATAGCCTTTATGAATTTGCTTCTGCTCAATTAGCCGTCCAGAAAGCTCAAGATCCTAACCTTGCGATGTACGGTTTACGATTGATAAATGACCACGCAGAGTATAATACGCAGCTAATGGAACTCGCTCGTCGCAAAAGCATAGTCTTACCCGTTGAGTTAGATAGTCAGAACCAATCTAAGTTAGAGCAGCTAATGCAGCTTCAAGGAAGCAAATTCGATCAACAGTATATCAGTGAATCAACGCAAGCAAACGCTAGTGATGTAAAGGATTTGCAGAGCCAAGCTACATCTGCTCAAGATTCAGACCTGCAAGCTTTCATCGAGCAGTTTTTGCCCGTGCAGGAGATGCATTCGCAACTATCTAAGTCTCTTGAAAATGGTACTAGCTACAGCAAATACATGATGAACAATATGGATAATAACTCTTAATATCGCTTGTATTTACTCGTCTAGCAAGTATTAACATAGCGTTGACGTACCGATACTGATTCTAGTGAGATAAAAGAAATCAAAACAAAGTTACCAATCAAACTATTTCGCCTACTGTATTGAATAGCGGGATAGTTTCTCGTAGTTACACATCTTTGCAAAATGGTTGTTGCGGTCGATATGCTTTTAAGCTTATGCGAGCGAACTGTCAAGTTGTCGAGGTGGTACTGTTTCTAATGAGATCGCAGCTACCTTATTTTAGATTAGAAATTTTACTAGCAAACTACCTCACGACTACTTTCTATTCTTACTCCAATTTAATGATTGAGAAGAATGTTATCACGGCTGTATTTAATTCTTAATTGTCTTATGCCTCCTTAATCTAAAGAGCCATAATTCTTAAGATTTAAATAAACTATTTTGCTCCTAGGTAGATATAGGCTGTTCATTATTTAAACTATATATTATTTAATTGCTTGAAAAACAGTTTAACCCTCTGCCAATCTCCCTTTCCCCTAGTCCTCCCGTCAGCCACAATAAGCAAATTAAAGCCGTCACAGCTTAAGTAGTTGGACAAAATTAAATTTAACGTTGAGCGAGGAAGCTCGCGTCGCCGAAGGGCGCAAGGGCAAGTCTCGCTGTTGATGTTCGCTCGCTTCAGGTCAGAGGTCAGAGGTCAGTTACTTTTTACTTTTTACTTTTTACTTCTTACTTCTTACTTCTTACTTCATTAACAATTAGCTGTAGTTATTTTTGTCCATGTACTTATCAGGCTTCAAAAACTACCTTGAGATTGCCTCGTTTTTTTGCCACTCGACAAGCAGTAGTGCCTCCAGAACGCTCAAACTCTAAATCGATAACGGTCGAACCCACCCGCAGATTTTCTAGGGAAAGATTGTTAATCGATTCTGGCAAAATTGGATCGATGACCCGCACACAATTATTAGCAGCATCGGGAACAATATTAATTACTATTTGCAATAATTGAAATAGCGTACCCGTTGCCCAGGCTTGGGGAGAACAAGCTACAGGATAACGCACGGGACTATTTTCAGGAGTGCGTTCGTAACCACAAAATAGTTCTGGGGGACGATGATATGCCTGCTGCAAGGTCATATCAAAAATACCTTGAGCAACTTCTAAGGTTTGTTCGACTAACCCAAGCGATCGCAACCCCAAAGCAATAATGCTGTTGTCGTGAGGCCATACCGAACCAACATGATAGCCCATCGGATTGTATGCAGGTGAAGAACTACTTAGGGTACGAATGCCCCAACCGCTAAACATATCGGGCGCACACAACCTTTCGGCAACGTTAGTAGCTTTTTGTGGATGCAAAATATCCATCGCTAAACAGTGACCAGGGTTAGAAGTAATACTATCTACAGGTTTTCCCTCGCCATCTAATGCCAAGGCACAATAATCGAGGTCATTTAGCCAAAAGTCTTTATTAAAGCGACTTTTGAGTTCCAACGCATCCCGATGCCATTGTTCTGCAAGGTCGAGTCTCTGCATCAACTTAGCGATCGCGCTAAGGCGCATCTTAGCACTGTAAACGTATCCCTGTACCTCACAGAGAGTAATCGCCCCCGTTGCCAATTTTCCTTCCCGATTGACGATGCAGTCTCCCGAATCTTTCCAGCCTTGATTGAGCAGACCTCCAGAAGAAATACGTTCGTAGCTTAGATAACCTGTTGCTTTGCAGTTGCGATCGATCCAATCCATTGCTGCCAAAGCATTTTCCCATAGCTGTTCTAAGGTATGGCGATCTCCCGTCCAGGCATAGTATTCTGCATAGAGAATCAACCATAAAGGGGTAGCATCTACAGTACCGTAGTAGGGGGTATGGGGAATTTCACCACAACGAGCCATTTCCCCCAAGCGCAATTCGTGAAGAATTTTGCCTGGTTCTTCTTCGCGCCATTCATCGTGGGTTTTGCCTTGATATTGAGCCAAGATCGCCAAAGTATCCTTGGCAATTTGCGGGTCGAGAATTAAAGTTTGCCAAGCGGCAATTAGAGAATCTCTGCCAAATAAAGTCGAAAACCAAGGAATACCCGCCGATAAAGCTTTTTTGTCCTTAAAACTTTGTCTTAATAAGTAAACATCCCGTTCTGCTCGTTCGATGAGACGATTAAAGGTGTTGCTATCAGAGCGAATAGTTGTTACCTGTTGCTGCCACTGATCCAATTCCATCGATTCGGCTGCTTTAGCCTGCACTAAAGTCATCGGCGTTCCCACTTTGGAAATCGAACGGCGATTAGTAATTAACTGCACCCGATAACCCAAGCGGATAGTTTGATGAGATTCCAATTCTAGTTGCCAAATTGCCGTGTTGCCTTTACAGTAGTCGGGCTGACGTTCATTAAACTGAATACGCGATTCCATCACCGCCCCATCCAAACCTTGATAGGCAATAACAATCTCTTCTGGTACTTCCAAAGGCTCTAGCTGCTTGGTTTCGTCGTTTTCTGTGACTAAGCGTAACATTTTGCCTCGTTCTTGACGCTCTCGTCCCCGTACTTCAAACAAATCGACAAAATCAGCATCAAAACTCAAGCTAAGTTCAAAACTAACAGGGCTAGTACGGTAATTAGTAATAGTTAATTCTTCAAATAATCCGCCATTAATAGCAATTTCTCGCTGGATACCGATAGTCTCTGCGCCGATTCCTTTCTCTTCTAGATAAGGATTGGCACAAAGAGCAGAAACGGCAAAACCTCTACGGGCATTACTGCTGAGAAGAATCGGTAGCTCTCCCTCAACCTGTAATTCTAAACGACTTAGAAAACGTGTGTCTTGGCAAAACAAACCCAGAGTATTGTTATCTTCTCCTGGAAGACATCCAGGAACATTACCCAGAGTATCAGTAACCAAAAAAATGTCGTCATCCTTGAGGGTTAAAGTGGGAATCCTTGGTTCATTTTTGACACAGGGCCATTGAGAAATAGGTACTGTTTCGGTGGAGACAAAAGTTTTGCCGTCAAGTTTGAGAGTTTCTGTCATAGTTGATTTAATAGTTACTAAATAATTATTCTATTCAAGCAGCAAGCGCGATCGCCCGATTTTAATATGGATTAAGATGTAACAGTTTACGCAGACAGGCGATTTATATCTATAACCAGATTGCGAGAAGGCCCATTGCTGGCGAACCTCTTGGCTGCAAGCTGTTGATAAGCTGCTTCATAGCCATCTACCATACGAGCAACACTAAAATTAGCCACAACGCGATCGCGACAGGCACGACGGTCAATTTCTCCAAGGCGATCGAGGGCTGCTACACACTCATCTACGTTGTGGCACAAAAAGCCAGTTTTGCCAGCCTCGATAACTTCTTTTGTTGAACCCATAGCCATCGCAATTACGGGCGTACCCATCACCATTGATTCTGCCATTACCAAACCAAAAGGTTCAGACCAAGTAATGGGGAATAAAGTTGCGACTGCATTCCCCATTAATTCACATTTTTGCTTGTGCTTAAATTCACCCAGAAATTCGATTTGTTTGCCGTCAATCTGAGGCTTAATCTGCTCTTCAAAAAATTCTCGGTCAACAGGGTCTACTTTACCAGCCATCTTTAAATGCCAGCCAGATTTTTTGGCTATTTCAATTGCCAGGTGAGGTCCTTTTTCTGAAGCCATCCGACCCAGAAAAGCTAAATAGGGGGAACTATCTGGCTGAGGATAGAAGGGAAAAATGCTTGTGTCAATACCATTGTAAACTGTAGCGACATAATTTAAGCCCAAATCGTTACGTCTTTGGGAATCGGAGATGCTAATAAAGTTTTGGTGGCGTGCATTGCGCCACAATGGTTCTAGGTCGGCGGGGATAGTACCATGAACTGTATGTAATGTTGGCGTTTTGACCAAGTTAGCATAAACAAATGCCTCTGGATTAACGTGAGAGTGAATTAAGTCAAATTCTGAAGCTCGTTCAAAAACTTGATTCAGTTGTAGCGTGTGATAGGTTTCTGCTTCTTTCCCCTTTACTCCCAAGGCGCGCAGGGCGCGATCGCAACCTGGTTCTAATTTGGCTGAAGTTTGAGAGTCTCCTGTAGCAAACAAGGTTACTTCATGTCCTCGCCGTACCAATTCATTCGTAAGTAAGCTGACTATCAATTCCGTGCCACCATAGGCAGGTGGAGGTACTCTTTCCCATAAGGGTGCAATCTGAGCAATTCTCATCTTCAATCCTCCTAAAAATTTGTAATGCAAATTAGAAGTGTTTAAAATACTGCTAGTAAACCGCAGAAAACCAGTTTAATTAAAGTTAAGAAGTTATTAATCAACTTAAACTTAATTTACAATTATTCAAAATGGCAATATATCTAAAGATAGAAATTGCCTCATTAAATTCAACGATGATGTTTGCTCGCTTCAGGTTAGAGGTCAGTTACTTTTTACTTTTTACTTTCTTGGTGCGCGTACATGAGGCTAAAGCCTTTGTTTGCGCCTGACGGCGACGCAGGGTCGCACCGCTTTTTACTTTCTTTGATTGCCAATTTCTTAAGATTAAATTCTATTTTGAAATTTGCTGAAGTAAATAGAATAAAATAATTAGCAAAATATTACATATTACAGGTTTGCTCATGCCCAGGTAGGCGATCGCTAAATAAATATTGCTAAAGGCAATCATCGCTTTCAATCGACAATCTTCCTTTGAAGCCTCCTACACTTAAAATATTTTCTTCATCTATTCGATAGCTTCAAAACCCAATGATTCGCATTCTAATTATAGACGATCAAAAGTTAGTGCTTCAAAGCTTAGAACAACTAATCGAGCTAGAAGAAAAATTGAAAGTTGTTGGTACGGCAGAAAACGGGCAGCGAGGGATCGAACTTGTCGAGCAGTTACAACCAGATGTAGCGATTATTGACTTAACAATGCCGTTACAGGGTGGAATTGAAACTACCTATCTCATTGCTCAAAACCATCCCAAAACTAAGGTAATTATTTTTACGAGTTCAGATGGTCAAATGTTAAATAAAGCCATCCTAGCGGGAGCAAGGGGTTATTTACTAAAAAATAGTTCAATAGAAGATTTGGTCGGTGCAATTTACGCGGTCAATAGAGATAGTGTTTATATTGGCAAAGGAATTTTAGATCGAGTCCAGCTTTCATCTGTCGATTCGCAACGATTAAAAATAAAACAAATTAATTTGTGGCTAGCAAAAAAGGTGATCGATTGGTGGTGCGAACACTCTGTTTTAGAAATTCCGACGGTAAAACAGATGGTTGAAAGTTTACGTCTCAATCAATCAGGATTGTTATGGATGAAGAACTATTTATGTCAGCAAAAGGACACAGACCTAACGCTGACAGAGGAAATCGAGTTAAAAGTGAATGAATTATTTGCTAGGGAAGATTCTGCCGATTTTAATCGTCAGCTAATTGAAAACAAACCACAAATTTTCGATTGGCTTGACGGCAAAGATAATAATGAGTACTCAACTATATTACGTAACAATTTTCAATTATTACAAAAAAACACCTTAGAAAAACTGCAAAAGATAATTTTTACGTTGTGGCATCAGGCAGCACCTATACCTTTATTAAAATATTTACAGTCAGTGGAGAAATATTTATTAAACTGGCAGCAACTCTTGAAGCAGGAGTACGAAAGTAGCAAGGTTAAAGAAAATGCTGCTCAGCAATCTTTTGATTATCTATTGTTATCGCCAGATAGTTTGTTGAATAAACAGGAGCTATGCAAAAAAGCAGTTCTGTTTATTTATCAATGCAAAATAAATGTGGAACTAAATAACCTACTGGCTCAAATGATCGTAACAATAATTGAACAGCTAAAGACTCATATTGATATTTTAGGTAAAACTAATGATTTTCTATTAGAGTCAAAAAAACAATTAGAACAGAAAAATATGCCAAATGCAGTTATTTTTACTTTATTTTTTGAGCAACTACAAGAAAAGGTTTCTTTAGAGGAACTGCAATGGGACCTGGAAAAATCAACAGGGCAGTTATTAAATCAATGGGGAGTTTCTGAATCCGTTTCTAATTCAAAAATAAATAATCGTTTAATCGAGAAGTTAAGACCCATTGTTAAGCAAATTTATTCAGATTTACGCAAAGAAGCTTTAGCCATTTCTTTTCTAGAATATGCCGAATCTAGCAATTATAAAGTCAATGATGAAACATAAAAAAGATGGATACTAACAAAATAATATGCCCTTGTTGTAGCTACAGCGAAAATTCGCCTTCAGCTCAAGAATGCGAACTTTGTGGAACGACTTTAGAACGTGAAAGATTTAAAGAAAACATTCCCTTATCCAACCAAGTAGTTCAATCCACTTTAGCCGACCAACTTGTCCTACCAAAGAAATCAAATTCATTGGCAAATCGCCAAGAGCTATCCCTAAAGCAACAAGAAGCAAGCAAGAACCTCTCATTTGATTATCCTGACTTTCCAAGACGTTCAACTTTTCAACTTTTTTGCCTGATCATTTTAGCTAATCTATTAATGGCAGCTATATTAGGCGGAGGCTATTTACTTTGGCGTTGGGATCGATCTAATACATCTGGGTCAAACTTACAAAGTCCCTCTTCAAAGCTCGATGAAAGAGTCAAACCAAACTCGCAAATCCAATCAGATTCGGAAATCCAGTTTTATCGGACAATGCAAGAAGTACCTAACGTACCAAAAGGACTTTTTAATTATGGTGGTGCGACTTGTTTTGCTGCCTTGACAAAATATGGCATGAATGAAGCGATCGCCAAAGCCCATCCCGAATATCAATTACGTTATACCGAACCCTTAGATTCTAAACCAGGCTGTAGCACAGGAATCCAAATGCTATTAGATAGCCAACTTAGTTTTGCCCAAAATGGTCGTCCTTTACAAGATTCTGAGTATGCCAAAGCCAAAGAGCGTAATCTTACTTTAAAACAAATCCCGGTTGCGATCGATGGAATTGTCTTTTTTGTTAATCCGCAATTACCAATTGAGGGACTATCTATTAATCAGCTTAGAGATATTTTTCTAGGCAAAATCACTAACTGGCAACAAGTAGGCGGACCAGACTTACCTATAGTTGCAATTAGTCAAGATCCCAAAGTTCATATTACTATTAATTCACTGCTCAAAAACGGCGAAAAACTTGGCAAACAGGTAAAAATTGTTCGCGACTATACTACGGCTATGCGTGAAGTTGGCAATAGCCCAGGTGGTATTTCCTATAGTTCGGCAGCAATTGTCAGAGGACAGCAAAGCATAAGAGGCTTAGGTTTAGCCCCCTCTGACTCTACCAATTACGTCCTACCTTTTACTAAAGATGGACAAGTTAATTTAAAAGCTTTTCGCAGCAACTCTTATCCCCTCACACGCCGTCTGTTTGTTGTCGTTCGCGAAGACGGCACAATTGAAGAACAGGCAGGAATTGCCTATGCCAATTTACTGTTGACAGGTCAAGGTCAACAGATAATTGAACAAGCTGGGTTTGTGCAACTGTATGAATAAGTTACTTATTACCAAAAACGCAGGGGATTTAAATCCCTGCTCTTCAGGGCAATATCGTTTTTGGCAGCTATTAGCTTTTAGCTATTACTTATTTACGTCTGATATGCATAAAAAAACTGTAAAATGCCTCAATTAAACGTCATTCTTGGTTAATTTTGATGCTTGCGTAGCTGTTTAAGTCTAAGTTTATAGTTCGTAGTAACTAAGAGCAGGCTTTGGAAAGCCTCGCCTGCACAAAGTGCAGTCGGCGAACTCCAGTTCGCGCTGATAGCTAAGAAGCTCAAAACCAATGAATCTAAACGAAGCCAATTCACACTAAGGGTTATTTAAGAGGTAACAGTTACCGGATGAGTAACCACGCCCCAATATAAATAGCCTTTTTCATTAAAAGGAACATTAGCTGGCTGCGTATTTCCTTGGTCATCTGTTGCTCTAGCTTGAAGTTTATAACTTCCAGGGGTAGGAGTCCAGTCTAAATCCCAACGTACCCAAGCTTGATCGAGATTGGGGGTACGTAATCTTGCTTGTTCCCAAGTCTTACCATCATTTAGGCTAACTTCTACTTTGCTTATTTTTCCGTTCGCCGACCAAGAACGTCCTCGCAATAAATGAGGTTTAGCTGCTAATTTACCATCCCAAGCTAATTCAAATGCACTCTTAACTTTCTGAGCAGTCACTATTTTTCCTTCTGCTGGTGAACCAGCATCTGGTGGATATTCTGAGCCGATGAGGATATATTTTTCTGTGTTCCAGACAGTGTAAATTGGTTCAGTGGAAACTTGAATTTCTCCTACCCACTTAATACTGGAAATTCCCGCCCAGCCAGGAACTAATAGCCTAATTGGAAATCCGTGATCTGCTGGTAGTATGCTGCCGTTCATTGCATAAACCAGCAGCGTATCTTCTTGTAATGCCTTCTCTACAGGAATTGGTCGCTGCACTTTTTCTTCATCTAAACTTACAGGCATAACATCTATTGCCGAATCTTTAAGTCCTGCTCGATCCAAAACTTCTTTGAGAGGAACACCAGTCCATTCGGCTACGCCAATTCCGCCCAATTTCCACTGTGTACCCTCAGCTTCTTTACCATAGGCTTGCTGATAGAAAGATCTGCCATTACCCGCGCACTCAATAGCTTTAATGACCGAAATCGAAGGCATCGAAGTAAGCTCATCGTAGCTAAAAGAGATTGGTTTAGATATACCAGAACCAGATACATTGAGCTTCCAGTTGGCAGGGTCTATACGAGGGGTAGGATTGTTATTACGCACGAAGAATAGTTCGTTAGGAACTACATAACCACGATGGTACATATTTTCCCAACGTGTTTCTAAATTGGTGCCTGCTTGGATGAACCAATCAGGGCGTTGATCTTTGACAATAGCATTGGGATCTATTTCTTCCTCAGCAGCCTGTACTTTTTGATGTTTGGGCAGCAAATTAACCGCTGCTACTCCTGCTCCTGCTGTCATTATCTGAATTAACCGACGACGAGATATTCCTAATGTTTTAGCTCTTATCCAAAGCCATTCGTCAACTCTGGTTTTTCCATAAATCTGCTCGTTTAATAAATCTTTTCGGCGCATAATCTTATCAATAAAATTTTAATAACGCGACCGATAACATTTGAGTCAACCTCAGTCACATTTCGCGTTTAAATCAGTTTAATGTTTAAAGTGCATAGAAATCAAATTAAACATACAATTATGTTATGTAAGCCTAATTTGGCTGTATGAAAAAGCGATCGCCATCGGCAAAAGTTAAAAGATTAAATAACATTAAGGATTATCTGGTGATAAGTACGGCTCAAGTGCTGCCTGGGTAGTAATTAGATCTTCAGCCAGATTAATTTGCTCTTTGCTAATTATCCCTAAAATTTGGCGCGGGTTGTTTGCATCTACTACAGGCAGCAGATAAAGACCTCTGACTCTCATTCTTTCCCAGGCTGTAATTAAAAGCTCATCAGGATGGACATAGAGTATTTCTTTAGTGCAAATGTCACCTAACTTTTGTGTAATTTCTAATGGTTTTGGCGATCGCTCTTGTGACTCAATATTTCTTTTAATATCGGCAGTGGTAACAACTCCTACTAATTGTTGAGCTTCATCCAATACCAAAGCCGTATGGTACTTGTAGGCTAACATTTCACAACCAGCTTCAAGCGTCGAGAGGGAATCTGGTAATGCTAGATAGGAAGTAGACATCATCTCGGCTACGGTAATTTGTTGTAATACCTCACTATCATCCTGTCTGGCTAAATTCATTCCCATTTGCTGGAGATTTAAACCCTGGGTATCTTGTTTTGATTGAATTAGTCCGATGATCCAAATACAGACACCAACGGCAGCCATCGAAGGTAAGATAATTAAATAGTTTTGGGATAGCTCAAATAAAAGAGCGATCGCCGTTAGGGGAGCTTTAACACTACCAGCCAAGACTGCTGCCATACCCACGATTGCGTAGGCAGGAGGTGGGGCAATGGCTACGTTTGAGCCAATAACCAGTGCTAAAAAATTACCGTAAGCAGCCCCCAAACAAGCACCTAAAAACATCGCAGGAGCAAATACGCCGCCAACAAAACCGCTACCCAAACTAATAGCAGTAACAATTAGCTTAACCGCCAACAGCCAACACAAAAGAGCAACGGTAAATTGTCCTCCTGCCAAAATTTGTTCGATAGTGGCAAAATCTACCCCTAAGATTTGGGGCAACTGTAGGGCAACAATACCTAAAATCGCTCCTCCCAGAACAGGTTTAATCCAGATAGGCAACCCTCCTAACCAACGAAATCCAGTAATTTCTCCGCGAAAGCAAGCTTGAGCTAATTTAATTCCCTGAGTGTAGACAAAAGATATCAGACTGGCAAGTATACCCAACCCCAGATAGAAGAGCCATTCCCAATAGCTGAGAACCTCGTAGCCTGGGAGTTCAAAAGCGGGATGTACGCCTAAAAAGGCACGAGCGATCGCTGCACTCAAAAATGCCGACAATAGTATTAGACTGGCTGCTGGAGTAGTGAATGCAGTTCCCAGCACCACCTCTAGGGCGAAAAAAACGCCAGCAATGGGGGCATTCAAGCCTGCTGCCAAACCCGCTGCTGCCCCCGCACCTAACAATAAACGATAGCGATCCTTTGATACTTGAAACAGTTGACCTAATAAAATACCGATATTAGAACCAATCTCGACGCTAGGGCTTTCTGGTCCTAAAGAAGCTCCCGTTCCCAAAGAAACTGAGGCTGCTAACATTTTAATCGCGGGTCGCCAAGGAGAGATTTGTTGTTCTCTAGTACTGCTAATTAAGGTATAAAAATCTTGACCTAGCACCTGGGGAAACAACCATTTAATTATGCCGACAATTAATCCTCCCAGAGTAGGAATTAAAATTAAAGTCCAACCACCCCAAACTGAGATTTTGCCCAATAGTTTTTCAAAACTTAAAGCTTGAAACAGGTCAATCAGATAATGAAACAAAATCATCGCCAGTCCCGAACTGCCGCCGATGATTAAAGCCACCATTAAAACCAAAGTTTCGGGGGAAGGTTGCAAACGGTTAAGTAGCCTCGTCAAATACTCTGTAATTGAAAAAGGCGTTGGCTTAGGCGGTAAAAGTATTTGAGATTGCTTACTGGGATTAGTCATAAGAAGAGATCGGCAGTTGCTCAAGTCGGGAATCCCCACCGCGAGAGAGGAAATGATTAGTCATCATCAATAACTGCATCAGCTTCTATTTCAATTAGTATTTCTGGTGCAATCAGACGGCGTACCTCAACCATGCTGGTAGCAGGACGAATCTTGGCAAAATATTCGCAATGTGCTTGACCAATACTTTTCCAGTGATCGATATTAATTGTATAAATTCTTGTCCGTACTACGTTTTCTAAAGTACCTCCAGCCATTAATAAAGCAGACTCAATATTCTCGATCGTTTGTTTGGTTTGGGTATAAGGATCGCCTAAACCGACTATTTTGCCCTGGTCATTGATTGCGGTAGTCCCAGAGATATAAACATGATTGCCGATTTTGACCGCTCTTGAATAGCCGACTATCTTTTCCCAAGGTGAGTCTGTGCTGATATTTTTACGTTCCACATTTATTAATGCTTGATTTATCTCAAAGATTATGATGAAATCAGAGTCACCGCTACAACTTCTCACACTCCAGGTACACTGGTTAACAATTTTATTTTTTGCTTCGGGTTTTTGTCTACGGCGATCGCTATAATTGTGATGTTAATCTAAGCTTAAAGACTCAGAACCACCTGCTTTTATCTGTAACAAAACTTCACCTAATTGTTGCCAAATCAACGCTCCAGTAATAATGGTGAGCAATAAAGCAACACCATAGGCGGGGATAACTCCAAAACTAAAGATCAAAAAGCCTCCTCCCAGAAATAGCCAAGCTCCAAAACAAGTTCCAAAATAACTAGCAACTATGACAGGATTATCCAATTTAAAAGAATTTTCTGCCTCAGAATTTCGATATGATTCCTGTAATTTTTGTTCGATTAGATTTTCAAACACTAAACCAAAAGTAAAAGCAATAAATAAGCCAATCAGGGCTGCAAGAAAAGGTGGCTGGGGGAAATAATACATAAAATTATTAACTTTAAAACTCAAACTAAATGCTTTATTACTTTATCTTGAAGTGGTAGCAGAAGGAATAATGGCAGCGACGCTATCAGCAGAAATTTGACGAAAAGTATTAAAAGCTAGGTCAAATATCTTTTGCGGTTTAATATCGTCTTCAATTAAACTCCAGAGTCTTTTTACTTCATCAGTATGAAGGCGATCGCCTTCAGTTAGCGCAATAAGCAACTGCTGGCGCAAATATTGACCTTCTTCTGAAAGAAGATACTGTAAGCCTAAACGGGCTGTAGGTAATAGATCGAAGTTATCATCGGCACTGGCGATTGCAATCATATTTTCTAATCTTGTCCACTGGAATTTGCCGTCTTGAATTAAAACGTCTAGTAAACGTCGTCTTAGCTGAGGCGATTCTCCTGTCAATAGCCTTTGAGACACATAGGGATAAGATACCTCGACAATTTTAAAGTTGGGGTTGAGGCTAAGTGCTAATCCTTCTTGAGTAATTAGAGAGCGAATAATTAGGGCAAATTTAGCAGGTAGGCGGAAAGGATACTCGTACATTAGTTCAGAAAACTCGTCGGTAATCGTCTTAAAGTTAAAATCACCGACGCTTTCACCAATGGCATTCCCCAAAACTTTTTCTAATGCTGGGACAATCGGCTGAATATCCGTTTCAGGAGTCAAAAAACCCAAGCTGACAAAATCTCTTGCCAAACTTTGATAGTCACGATTAATTAGCTGCACTACAGCACTGGCTATAGTTTCTTTCATCGACTCACTTAGCTGATCCATCATGCCAAAGTCAATATAAGCCATGCGACCATCAAGGGTAGCAAAGAGATTACCAGGATGAGGATCGGCGTGGAAAAAGCCATATTCTAATAGCTGACGCAAGCCTGAAGTTACACCAATTTTAATCAGATTGTCTGCATCCAAACCTGCTGCTGCTAATTTATCTAAGTCGGTTAGCTTAATGCCATCAATCCACTCTAAGGTTAAGACTTTTTCGCTACTAAACTGGTTATAAATAACTGGCACCTTAACATCAGGATCGCCAGCGAAATTGAGAGCGAACTGTTCGGCGTTTCTTGCCTCGTGATAATAATCTATTTCTTCAAATAGTTTCATCCCAAATTCATCAACAATTAGAGCCAAGTCATGACCCAGGTTCAACGGTAGCCAAGGTTCTACCCAAACTGCTAAACGTCTCATCAAATAAAGATCGAGATTGAGTGTGGGACGTAAATTGGGACGTTGAACTTTTACAGCCACATCTTCGCCAGTATGCAGCACCGCCTTATATACTTGACCCAAGCTGGCAGCAGCTACGGGGTTAGCGGAAAATTCTCGATATGCTTCTTCGATAGAGCGTTCTAGCTCTGATTCAATAATATTAAAAGCAATGCGGTTATCAAAAGCTGGAAGCTGATCCTGGAGCTTAATTAACTCATCTAAAAAATCCTTGCGAATCAAATCAGGTCTGGTAGAAAGAGCCTGTCCTACCTTGATGTATGTAGGGCCAAGTTTAGTTAAGACTCGGCGCAGTTCAATAGCTCGCCTTTGGCGATTCTTTTCTACTCTATTTGTCCACTTATCTAACCAAAGATGCAGAGCAAAATTGCCAAATAGCCAAATAACGGCGATCGCCCGCCAGATTATTTGCAAAGGTCGCCAACGATACTGAGACGCTATCGCTTTGGCATCATAGCGCAAAGAATAAGTAGGTTCTAGCTGAGAATAATCCATTGTTGCTTGCTGAACGCCTGGACGTACAGATAAATGCTTTTCGCTCTTGAAATCCACCTTTGTCTACCGACTTAATTAATTCTCACTCTTTGCATTCAAAGCAATATGTGATGTGATTACTATTAATCATAATAGTATACAAAACTACATTTTACTTAGCACTTGATGATCTTTTAGTTTATAATTCGCCGTGGCAGTTAACAAATATATATAGATTAAGTAGCTACTGCTACAGCAATCATTTCTTCGGGGGTAAGGTGAGAGTAAACTATTTGACCATCTTTAAACCAGACAATTCTCTCAGTTAGCTTGGCTACTTCAGACTCGTGAGTAACCATGACGACGGTAATGCCACTGCGATGCAGATCGCCAAAAATTGCTAATACTTCCTTAGTTGTATGAGAGTCTAACGCTCCAGTAGGTTCATCTGCCAATAATAATAATGGTTCGTTAACAATAGCTCTAGCGATCGCAACTCGCTGCTGTTGCCCTCCAGAAAGCTGGTTAGGTCGATTGTGAATTCTATTGCTTAAACCAACTTTGTCTAATGCTACGGCTGCTCTTTCCTGCCTCTGTTTGCTAGGTATTCCAGCATAGACCATAGGCAACATAACATTTTCTAAGGCACTAACTTGAGGCAGTAAATGAAACTGTTGAAAGACAAAGCCGATTTTGCGGTTACGAATTTCTGCTAAATCTTCATCAGCTAATCCTGCTACTGCTATATTGTCTAAATAATATTTTCCTGCGGTTGGTCGATCCAAACAGCCAATTATATTCATCACGGTAGATTTGCCTGAACCAGACGCACCCATTATCGAGCAGTATTCCCCCTGATGGATAGTCAGATCGACTTTATCTAGAGCATGAACTGCTGTATTGCCACTACCGTAAACTTTTTCTACTGCTTCTAGGCGAATGATGGTTGGCTGAGATTTGGAAAACTGATTAGATAGATTCATACGCAAAGGCGATCGCCATGACTCATAATAATTATTAACTATCTTTCTATTTTGGCAATTCTTAATGACTTCTGTTATCTAAATGCGTTTCTTTGAAATATCTCGAATCCAAAAAATTTACTTGTTCAAAATAGCTTGTATCAATTACCTAACATAGACTATACTGATAAAAGTTCACTCACGGGCGAGTGGCGGAATTGGTAGACGCACCACACTCAAAATGTGGCGAGAAATCGTGAGAGTTCGAGTCTCTCTTCGCCCACTAAACGGCGATCGCGCGTCGTCTCTTAGCTTCGCGACTTCTCATTGCATTTTAAGAAGATTAATTTACTCAAATTAACTGCTTAGTGCCTCGACGATAGATTGAGAAATAAACGGTAAAATATTTTTATTCTGGGCATTGTCTTTGCCTTCAGTAAAAACAGTTAATAAGTAAGGAGATAAGTTAGGAATTTCAATATATGCCGTATCATGGCGTATTCGACTCGTCCAACCGCCCTTAGACCATATTTGAGCATTGGTTGGCAAACCTTCTCCCAGAAATCCTGTAATTTGATTTTCGCCATCACTGTCAATAAACTCTGCGGGATTGAGACTACGCTTTAGTAGCTGCATCATCTTTTGCGATCGCTCTCTTGATACTGCAACCCCACCAATAATGCTGTGTAATAATCTAGTTACTGCATCAGTAGTCAGCATATTGCGATTTTCCATCAATTCTCCCAAGAATTCTCTTTCTCTACCGTAAGCACCATCACACCAAGTCTTTTGATTGACGTTGATACTTTCTAATTCTGACCAGCATAGAGATTTAAAATAGCGATTGACTATATTGCGTTGCTGTTGCCAAGTTGCGAACGGTTGGGATGGTAACTCTGGACCACTAGTCGTACCTGTCAAAACATCGACAATTAAATTAGTCGCATCATTACTTGAAAGGATAATCATATCTCGTATAGCTCTTTCCAATTCTAAAGACTCAGCTACCATTCTCTCGTTAAACCATTCTTGTATCGCTACCAGATAAAAGAGCTTAACTATACTAGCAGGATAGATTCTTTCTACTCCCCGATAGCTATAGCCTTTTACTTCATATTGCCAAAACTCCGCAGCAGATAACGCACCTCCTGTATTAACAATGACAGGATCTTCATATACAATCCAGGTCATGGCAATCTTATCTCTAGTTAAAGTAGGAAATTTGGCTCTAGTATTTTCTAGAATATTTTGAGCAACTTTAGCTAACTGTTCGTCTTGATGAAAAAAAGGCATAAAAACAATTAATAATTAACAATAGACAACTTCGACGAGGCTAATTGTTCTAACATCATTTCCATTAAAAAAATACCAATAATAGTAGGGTGGGCAAGAGTATTTTTAAAATTTGTTATTTGTTTGAATCTTATTATTGCCCACCTTACCAGGTACTATCGTTCTAAGAAATCACCCAACGTTTAGTTTATCGCGCTGGGAACATCTTTTTTAGTTTAGGTAATGGTTGGAGTTTCAGACAAACTTTGCGACAATAGCAAAGACTCAATTAATTATTTAATTAAGACGTTGAGGATATGTCTCAACTTGGATCGAAGAAATTAATGGATAGCGATCGCCAATCTCTAGAAACAATTACCAAAGTACCGGCATCTCAACAGCAAAAACAAAATAACTTTTGGGTGGTTTTTAGCTCTACTTTTATCACGATTTTTCTAGCCGAAATGGGTGATAAAACTCAAATAGTTACCCTGTTAATGAGTGCTGAATCTCAAGCACCTTGGGTAGTTTTTACAGGTGCAGCTTTAGCTTTGATTGCGACTAGTTTGATTGGGGTTTCGATTGGCTATTGGCTATCAAAAAAACTTACTCCCGAAACCCTTGATTTTTCTGTAGCTATCTTATTGCTGATCATTACCGCCTTGTTAATTAGCGACATTATTAATCTGTAGTTTAAATGTTAAATGTTAAATGAAATATGGATTGGCAACTAATTGGAATCAGCTTTGTGACAGTATTTCTAGCGGAAATTGGTGATAAAAGCCAGCTTGCTGCGATCGCCCTTGGTGGAAGTTCAAATAACCCCCGCGCCGTATTTGTTGGTTCAACTATCGCCCTGATTTTAGCCAGTTTTATCGGCGTTTTGGCTGGTGGTGCGGTAGCGCAATTCTTACCAGAAAAGCTTTTGAAATCCCTGGCTGCGATCGGCTTTGCAACTATGGCGTTGAGAATACTTTGGATCAGGGAAGATTAGGTGAAATTTTCCTACTTACGTCTAATGTGAATTAAAAAAGCTGATTTTTTATTCCTATCCAAAATTTGTCTGTCAAAACCGAAATGTAATACTGGGGGAACTTTCCCCCAGACCCCAATCTCGCGCGTTCCCTTGCGCCTGACGGCGACGCGGTGAGACAGTTGCGGTGGTGAGACACTTGCGTTGCGGGTCTATGACCCGTTGAGCAAAGTGTTGAAAGGTTTCACCGGCATAAGCAAACTGTCGAACCCTTTAGGGGTCGCTCGCCTGTTGGGGACGTGACGACCCTCCCCAAAGCCGAGGCAACGTGGGGCGAATGTATTCGCCCCTTTAAGTGCCGTCTTCCGTAAAAATTAACCATGATTTCACTCATTAGCTAATTTCTAATTATCTAGATAAAAAATTTAATTTGCTTGGGTTAGGTTCTCAAAAAATATTGGACTTCTTATAAGCTGATAGTCAAAAAGTCAATTCACATTAGGCGTTACTTAACGTGAGTTCGGGATAAGAGAAGGGACAGGTAGTAAGCTGAAAATAACGACAAATTCAGTAAACCTGCCCTATGTTCAGTTTAGAAGAATTATTTTGTTCTGTTGACGATTTTTGCTCTAATTTTGAGCTTGGCTGGAAGCAGCAGCTATTGACACAGGGAAAACGTCGTCTTCGTAATCGCCGATTAAGTTTGAGTGAAATTATGGCGGTGGGGGACGCTGCTTCGTAAGCAGCTTGTCCAACCACCGCGTTGACTATAGAAATAGCATTTCATTTGTCTGCCTACAAAACTTTCAAGACATTTTACCTAGAAATTGTTAGCTTCTATTGGCGCGAGGCTTTCCCAAACTTAGTCAGTTATAACCGTTTTGTCGAATGGCAACCAAGCACTCTAATTCCTTTAATGGCATATCTTCGCTCCCGTTTAGGAGCAAGTACGGGAATCGGATTTATTGATTCAACGAGTCTAAAAGTCTGTCACAATCGACGTATTAAACAGCATCGAGTTTTTCAAGCAATCGCTGAAAGAGGAAAAACATCCGTAGATTGGTTTTATGGTTTCAAACTTCATTTGGCAATCAATCACAAAGGAGAATTATTAAATGTAGCTTTAACAAAAGGAAATATTGACGACCGTAAACCTGTTAAAGAATTACTTCAAGGGCAGTTTGGTCAGTTTTTTGGCGACAAAGGTTACATTTCTGCACCTTTAGCGCGCGACCTGAGAGCTTCTAACGTCATACTAGTGACTAAATTCAAGAAGAATATGAACAATCGATTGATGACGATGCTGGACAAACAACTATTACGAAAAAGAGCAATCGTTGAATCTGTGATTGAACAGTTAAAGCATATCAGCCAGATCGAACACTCTCGTCATCGTTCACCTACTAACTTTGTCGTTAATTTGCTGGCTGGCTTAGTTGCAAGCTCGCCATCGCTCTAAAAAACCGTCTATTGCCATTGATGACTTCGTTTTATCTGCTTCTGCTTAACCCGAACTCACGTTACTTAATTTTGCTTATATTCTGTCAACAATTTAGGCAGATAATCATAGCCGTCTACGCCAATCAAGCCAATAATTTGCGATCGCTGTTGCCCCAGAATAGTCGTAAAGTCTGACTCGCCCAATTGTCCTTGGATAATTGACATCAAACCTGCCACCTGTCGCCACTCTACCGAGTTGATCTGATTAAGCAGATACATTCCCAGACTGCCAAAGGCGATCGCGGTAGGGATATTTTCAATACTGTAATGAGCCTCTGCCAGATAAGAAAAGCTTAATCCTTGAAGATAGACATCCCTAGAATACTGTGCCAATTCAGCTCCTTTGGTCAAAGATGCGATCGCTGCTGTAGGCTGTTCTAAAATAACGTAGGCAATACCCAAACTACTACAGCCAAAGGATTGGCTTTGTAAATCACCCTGTTTTTTGGCTAATTCCACTCCTTGCTCTAAATAACGAATGGCTTCGCTATAGCCTTCAGGTGCCATATTATCCAACTGTCGGGCTGCAAATACCTGGGCATACCCTAAGTTAACCGAAGCGTTGGCTTCCCCTAGCTTATCTCCTACCTGTCTAGCTGCAATTAAAGCTCTTTGGCTATAGTTAATTGCCTCACTATATTTTTTTAAGTTAACGCTAGTACGGCTAAGATGGTTGAGATTAGCGATCTCACAGGCATAATCATTGGCATCAATAGCAATCTCTAGAGCCTCTTGATGAAAATCGACGGCTTTATCGTATGCGCCAATTGTTCGTTGGGAATAGCCCAGTAAGGTGAGAATACGCGCTTTTTCTTCTGTTCCCTCCACCTGCTTGAGGGGTTCGTCAAAATAATCTAAAGTATCTTGTAAATAGTCCCCAGAAAAGGAAGCAAACACCCCGCTATAAAGAGGGAAGTCTGGGCGTTGGGCAAAAGTACGCAAAATTTGTAGCATTGCCAAAAAGCATCCATCGGCTAAGGCAGGCTTGCTATCGATAAATACCTGCCACAGTTCACACCAAATATAGGCAAAAGTCAGAAAAGTGCTATTGGATAACTCCTTGCCAAACTTAGAATTATAGGGCTGCCGATCGAACCAGGTTACTAAACCTCGCTGGAGATACTGCAATAAAATTGCCAATTCTACCCAGGCTTGCAGCTCTAAATTACTGGCAACTCTGGCAAAAGCGATCGCCGACTGTTGTTGCGCTAGGGTTTGAAATAGCTGCTTGGGTAAAGGACTAGGGACTTTTTGCGCCCAAATACGCCAAGGATTTGGTTTTTCGCTGCCAAATCCCGCAAAGTTACTTGCCGAACTATACATCCAGCTAACTAAATCTCCTTCCAAAGCGGTAAAAGATTTTAAACCGCTTGTAATACCTGTAGCTAGCTGCTGCCATGACTGAGCTATTTCGGCATTCTCCTGCCCATCAGCAGCAGCTTTCAAACTTGCTGCTAATTTATGTAGTTGATCGATGTTTAAAGGTCGATCTTGATTGAGATCGATCGCATCTATCATTGCTAAAAAGTAATCATCAGGATCGGCAGCTAAAATATCTTGTGCCGTCTCGTCAATTTCGGCACTATCTTGATTTTCTGATTGCCAACGTAACCACTGCTTTTCAATGGTTTGTAATGCTCTTAATACCCGTGCTGCCTTTAGTTTAGTGTCTAATTGTGCCTCAGTGGCCTCAATCCGTTGATTAAGACAGCGTTCTAATATTTCTCCTGTACCAGCGTCTACTTGCTCTACTAAGATTTTGTAAACTCGCTCCAAAGAGCTAATTTTTCCCTGGAGAGTAAGCTCGACGATTTGGTCGATAAGGGCAAAATAGCGATCGCTTAGTGATTCAGACACAATATTTATCAGCTATGGGTAAATAAAAGGCTATAAATTAACAAATAATCATCAGTTTAAAATTTCAAAACTATTATGACTAATACTGAAGAAGTGACTATTATACCTCGTACTCCTAGTTTGATACTCGTTGAGCAATATAATTGATTGTTATTGCCAAGCTAGACGACAGACTGTCAAGCTGCATCAAAGAAACCGCACCGAGGGCGGATAGAAATGACCCCAGACAAGATTAAACTGTTTATTGTCGATCGCGATTCCATATTTCGCCTGGGTTTACGTACTGCCATTGCCCAATATCCCAACTTTGCCATTGTGGGCGAGGGAGACATGAGTAATGACACCTGGCGAGAGTTGACTCAAGGCTTGGTGCTTAATGTCTTGGTTGTGGGTATTGGTTTCCATGACTCCACTTCCCAAACCTCTAGTTTAGAATTTTGTCAACAGGTAAGACAGCTATATCCTCGCTTACCCTTGTTTCTTCTAACTTTTGATTTTACCCCGAAAAGGCTAGCTAAGATTAAGTCTTTGGGTATCAAGGGTTACTGCGATCGCAGTTCTAGTATTAATACTATTATTGAGGGATTACATACCGTTGCCTATGGCAATACTTATTGGCAAAATAACCGCAAAAGTCGCCCCAAACTCTGGCAAACTGCTTTATCTCGCTTTAGTCAGTCTGGCAGAATAGAGCTTGAAGAGACTCTCAGAGAGATTGACGATCGCTTAAGCAATCCTAATTTATCGGACTGGGATCGGGTATTTTTAATTGGTCGTAAACGAGAATTATTAACGGCTCGTTGGCTATCTAATCGTTTAGTGGCAGAAGAAATTGTCTTAAGCGAAGATATCCCCGATGAAGCAGCAGAGGGAAAGCTAGTTCTTTCTACTCCCACAGAGTTAACTCCTTTGCCTGTTTTTGCAGATTCTGCCAACAAAACAATTTTTGAGCGAGTTGTCATCGATATCCAGCTAGGCTTAGGTAATCGAACCAATATACCTTTAGAAATTGATATTCTTCAGCCAGAAATTCAAAAAAGTTTATGCCATTTAATTTTAAAACGTCTCGGCGATACAGTTACCCAAATTCCCATCGCTAATACTTTAGAACAAAATTATCTAGATTATTTACAAGACATTTGGTTATGGAGTATAAAAGCTTTCTTCGTGCAATATTATGGTCAATTAACTCTAGAAGAAGAACAGCAGTTAAGTAATTTAATCGAGCAAGAATTTACGGTAGTTAAGCAAAATATTTTCAACTATATCTATGGTATCCCAGAGCTTTTTGCCTATTTACTTGGCCAACCAGGGTTAACTATCGATAATGTAATTTATCAGTCTGATGCTGCTGAATCCATCGCGCATATAGAATTTTTACTGCACAATTTAATTATTCACTTGGCTAACGGTGTCATGCAGGTAATGCTAAATAATTTTTATGACCTAGAAAATTTTAAATATCAACTATATAAATTAGAGTACAAAAGCGATCGCCAGTTAGCTCGCTTTCGCAACCAGCTATCCTGGAGATATCGTCAGGAAAAGTATTTTGAACATCCGCAAAACATTTTTGAAAGTCGCCATCGCCTCTTTATCTTGAGTAATGGTATCAGAACTTTATATCTTTATGCTCCCCGCAAAATTGAATTAGAACAATTATCGGGAGTTCCTTGGTTAACTACCATCGTCATTGAAATTCGCGATGCGATCGCTCCGTTAGCCAGAAAATTTATCTCTCTGACTGGTAGTGGCGTAGTTTTTGTCTTAACTCAGGTGATTGGCAAAGGATTAGGATTAATAGGTAAAGGCATCATTCAAGGAATTGGCAGCACTTTTAAAGATATTAATCGTCAAAAGTAACTACCAGCTTCTCAGCTAGGTAAAGTCTGAGACGGAATATTGAATGTCGATCGCTTTATGTTTGATAATAAAGGCAAGCTAAAATAAAAAATTTTATATTTTTACAATAATACAATGCAAGATTTCTTTCAAAACGTTTCTCGCTATCCCCGCTACTTAATCAGCATTAGCCTGGGAATTTTTTGGTTTTTCTTTCAGCAATTAAAGCCTTTTTTGAAAAACCCTGTAACCGCGATCGCTCTAGTCGGTTTTTTAATCGGTACTTTTTCTCTGCTATATCTGACTTTAGAAGCTATGTTAGGAATTAGTTAACTTTAAAGATTTAGTATGATTCCAATTAATGATGAGAATCCTACCTACAGCACTCCAATTGTAGTTTATGCCTTGATAGCTATCAATGTCATAGTTTTTCTCCACGAAATGTCTTTGGGTTCAGGTTTAGACGGCTTTTTTCAGCTTTATGCCGTCATTCCCCAGCAGTTGAGTGCTAGCTTTAATGGCACACCCCCCGATCAGCCTGTCCCAGAACTAGCTACCCTAATAACCTCCCAATTTTTACATGGAGGTTTTATGCACATTGCGGGAAATATGCTGTTTTTATGGACATTTGGCGATAATATCGAACACGATCTCGGTCACGTTAAATTTCTTTTCTTTTATTTACTTTGTGGTGTTTTAGCGGGGTTAACTCATTGGTTTTTTGGGATGCAGTCTGCTGCGCCTACCGTTGGTGCAAGCGGTGCGATCGCGGGGGTTATGGGAGCGTATCTGGTAAAATATCCCAAGGCAAAAATTGTAACTCTTCTGCCTTTATTTATTATTTGGACTACGGTACGTATCCCTGCTGTTTTTTTCCTGGGGTTTTGGTTTGTACAACAGGCAATTAGTAGCGTTGCTTCTCTGGGGATACCAGAGACTACTGGAGTAGCATATTGGGCGCACGCTGGGGGTTTTATTTTCGGAGCTATTTTAGGTCCGATGTTAGGCTTGATGAGCGATCGCCGTTAACTTGGTAATAACTGCTTGGAACATTGTATAGCATCATGTATAAACCTGTTTGACATTATTATCGGGCTTCGCCCTTAAGACAGAAGTTTTAGGGCAGATGGCGCAAAGAGCTTGCCCGCATGCAGCTAAAGCCTTTGTTCAATCGAGGAGTGAGTCTGAATCTCCCTGCAATTGTCCTTCTGCCTTCTGCCTTCTGCCCTCGTTCAAAAATTCCTATTTTTTACTTCTTACTTTCTACTATGCAGCATGGCGATAGTCTCTAGGACTCATGCCTACATTTTTGTTGAACTGGCGATTGAAATGACTGTGACTGGCAAAACCACAGTCAAAAGCAATCTCAACGATTTGCAGGGATAGTTCTTGTTTGAGTAACTGTTTTGATTTGTCGATTCGCTTTTGGATAATATATTGATGGGGTGATATGTTTAGATATTTAGTAAATAAGCGACACAGATAATATTTACTCAAGTTTACCTGCTTAGCGATTGAGTCTAAAGAGAGTTTCTCATCTAGATTTTGCCCGATATACTCTAGTACAACCTGCAATTTTCTTTCAACTGCATTTTTATAGCTACTATTATTAGCTGTAGATGGTTTAGAATATTTCTTGAATAGGTGAACGGCGATCGCTTTACCTAAAGTGCGAGCATAGTCAGAACAAGCAGAGCGATCTCTTTCTAGCTGATTTTTCAGGGTCATGGCAATACCAGCGATTAGAGGATCGTCTACAGCAAACTGGGGCAAGATTTCCGCCTTGTTACCGTCAAGTTTGTTTTTCCCTAGATCGTTAAATAAATTTGGTTGAAGCGTCAGCAAAATAAACTCGATTTCGTCTTGCAAACTGGCATGATAATTAGTGTCAGCGGGGATAATAGTCACATCACCAGGAGAAATATGCTCAATTCGTTCTTGTCCATCCAAACTCTCCTTCACATCACCTTCAGAGAGAAAAATCTGTAGTGAATATTGTGAGCTATTTTGAGGTAAGACGGATGGATAATGCTGATAATAATCAAACTGAATACCTTGCCAGTCTAAACCCTGACTAGACAAAAAAGGTCGATAATCCCATTGTGGTCTAAGCACCTGAGTATTTGAGTTAGAAGGATCTCGTAGTTTGGAGGACAACATTGTTTATATTTGATAAGTTTACGTTTATCAAGCTAAAAGTTATAATGTTCGATGATTAAATTTGGTAGGGACGACTATTTGCCACGACAAGTCAACAGAGACAGTGAAATAATGCTCTACTCCGAGCTTTTCAGGAAGTTCTGTCAGGTAAGTACGAATACTTATCAGCTCTGTCTACTGCTTGATTTCATCTTATTAAAAATACTTTTTCTTCGCCCTAGGCAAAAAATAGGTTGTCACTGCTCTCATCGGCAAGGTGACAACCTATTTTTTGCCTAGTCTTTGACTTAGGTATGTAAATCTCTAACTTTGATTGTATGCAAATAATCGGCGTTGCTGAATCGAGAGCGCGAAAATCACATATAAAGGAAAGAGTCTGAGTTTCTGGGTGACGGCTGGTAAACTGGCGCAATAAAATTGCTAGAGATTCGTTAATGGCTTCATCTCCTCCCAGATTTAGATGACGCATAAGCTTGAAAGGCTAAAAATTTTTAACTGTCCTAACTGCCATCGGATGTTATTTTATGAATTAACTAACGAGATTTGCAACAAAAAAGATTATAAAGAAACTTAAAATGGCTGCTAAACGTAATTCCCAACGTCAACCTATTGCTTATCAAGAATTTGGCAATACTAATAATTCTCAGGCATTAGAAAGAGGAATGCCTGATTTACCACCCCAACAGCAAGATCTTAGAATACAAGCGACTCGTTCGGGCAGAAAAGGCAAAACGGTAACGATAATCACTGGGTTTCAGCATAAACCCGAAACTCTCAGCAAGCTATTGAAACAGCTAAAAGCCAAATGTGGCACTGGTGGCACCGTCAAAGATAATAGTCTAGAAATTCAAGGAGAACATAAGCAAAAACTTTTAGAGCTATTGACGCAATCAGGTTACAAAGCCAAAATAAGCGGTGGTTAACTATGAACGTCAGTGCTATAAGTATAGTCATTTCAAATAGAAACCAGATGAATTTATAGGCGGTAATAAATCTCTATAAGCCTTCTGAATTCTGGCTTCTGACTTCTGACTTAAAAATCAGTTAATCATAAGGAAATTAATTGGAATGACTATATAAGCTCCAAGCTGCAAGCCTTTTTAACTTTCTAAATATAGATTTAAATCTTCGATTAGCTGAGTTAGTTCGGCTTCGCTTGTCAAACGAATACGACTATCTCTTAAGGTAATCAGAATTTTGGCAGCAAAGGGGCTAGGGTAAATATTAGGGTTACAAAAAATTTCGAGAAAGACATCTCCTGTGTATTGGTATTCCATAGATTTTTGGGGAGATGGACGGCTACCGCTGCTAGAAACGCTGTTAGAGGCTGCTTTTAAACTTTGCATTAAGGTAGATATTTCTGTCTGAAGTTCTTGGGCAGATTCTTTGCTAAAGTTAAAAATTACTGCACCTTGAAGTAAATTGAGAGTAAATTGACTCATTATTATACCTGTATTAATTGAATTTAAAGAGAATTTATTAACAAGAAGATAATCTAGGATTTACGCACTTCCCCCTGCGAATGGGTAATTCTTGTTCGTGATAATTATAATTTTTTTTAAATAGCAAGTTTAAAAAACTCTAAAAAACTATAGGGATACTAAAAATAGCATCCCTACCGCGGTCAAATATTGCTTTTTGTTGAGTTTTAGACTCCGCCTCGCTTATCGCGCCCTTGACGACGGCGATCGCGCCATTGAACTATAGTCAGGTATGAAATCCCCAAACTAACTAGCCCTAGTATACCTACGGCAGCAAGAAATAGAGTGTTTAGTAATTCGTTTGTTTCCACGACTTAGAATCCGTTACGACCCCAAACAACCATAGCAATCGACCACGTAAACAAAGCTAAGATAGTCACCCAGCCTAGTGTCAAAATATCCATATTAGTATTTTTGGGAAATATGTAATTAATCTGGCAATATAAACCCTATCATACTTCTTAAGTGGTCTTTTGTGGTGAGGATTGTGCCAAGTTTAGTAATCGAAAGAATAGAATCTGTCAAAGCAGGAATATTGGGTGCAGTCGCTTTTACTGTCGCCGAATTGGTGATTATTTTAGCTAAAACTTTGATTGTCGAACTAGTGGCAAAGCCAGAAGCTACGGCAGTAGTAGACTGGCAATTGCTGATACAGCTAGCTATCGGTTCAATTAGCGGTTTTCTGTTTGGCGTTACCTATCGATATATTATTCGTGACGATCGCAACTTTCATTTAAACGATGGTGCAGTATTGGCATTTGGCTTGGTTAGAGGACTTGCCCTGGTTGAAGTAAACTTTGTTTTATCTGAGCTATTATCTTTATTATTTTTAGTCTTTCAAAGTATTATTTGTTTTGCGATCGCTCGTTTTATTCTTGACTTGGCAATTTCCCGCAAGATTATCAAACCATTTGTTTAATACGTAGTCGCAAAACCTCACAAAGGACTTGTCCGCATCTCAGGGCGGTGGGCTTTCCCAGTCTCAACAGATTAATTAGTGCGTAACATCAGTTAATTTAACGATGGGGTGAACGATAAAAGGGTTTTTTGACCACCGTAGCAGGATAGGTTTTGCCACGGATTTCAATTTCTAAAGCCTGTCCCACTTTACTTAAAAACTTAGGCACATAGGCCAAAGCGATCGCTTTTCCTACAGTAGGAGCTAAAGTTCCGCTGGTTACTTCTCCTACTGCTTCCCCTTCGGACATAACACGATAGCCATGACGAGCTATGTGTCTACCTGACATTTCCAAACCTACTAAACGGCGTTTTACTCCCTCTTCTTTTTGTTTTTCTAAGGCAGAGCGTCCGATAAAGTCTTGCTTGTCATCTAGATGCACCACCCAGTTTAAGCCAGCTTCTAGAGGCGAAATGGTCTCATCAATCTCTTGCCCATAAAGACTCATTGCTGCTTCTAAGCGCAAAGTATCTCTAGCACCCAAACCACAGGGAATTACCCCCGCCTTCAAAAAAGACTGCCATAGCTGTAGTGCTGCTGCTGGTTCAAGCATAATTTCAAACCCATCTTCTCCTGTATAGCCAGTTCGAGCAATAAATGCAGCACTACCGTTGATGCTGACGGTTTGATGTGTAAAAGCCTTCATCGCACTTATATCTTCTGCCACCAAACTTTGTAAAATCTGACTGGCTTTAGGCCCTTGTAAAGCAATTAGAGCCTGTTGCTGGGATATGTCTGCCATCGTCACCGAATCAGATTGCAGATTTTCTAAAATCCAGGCTTTATCCTTGTCGGTTGTTCCTGCATTAACAATTAGCACAGCTTTTTGCTCTGTTTCGCGTTCTCCTTGGTAATAAAAAATAATGTCGTCGATAATTCCGCCTTGGGGGTTAAGCAGCACCGTATACATTGCTTCTCCAGGCTGCAAACGGCTCAAGTCTGAAGGTACTAAATTCTGCCAAGCACTAATTAAATTCTTACCCGCAAAAGTAAATTTACCCATGTGAGAAATATCAAACATTCCTGCTTGGGTACGTACTGCTTGATGTTCAATTTTTAACCCTAAATACTGTACGGGCATTTCCCAGCCTGAAAAGCCAGTAAAACGAGCTTTTGCAGCTTGTGCCAGACTATAAAGAGGAGTTCGTAATAATGGAGATAGTTCAGAATTAGCCATGTTGTAGATATATTTTAAGTACTTGAACCCATATCAGAGAAAAAATCGGATTGTGGGAGTGTATTCAGGTATGATTTAATAATTACGTAATATTGGTTTCAAAATTTTAATTCCGTCTGCGACCTTATGGTTGTATAGGGTAGTTCATTTTAGTAACATTATCAGCTACTAAAATATGTTTTTGGAACAAAAAACGCTTATTAATAATTTGGTTAACATTTTTTAGACTTATCAGGAGATAATTAACATGGCTACTCTCAAAATTGTTGTTTACATCACCGTATTTTTCTTCATTGGCATTTTTATCTTTGGCTTCCTATCTAGCGATCCTTCCCGTAATCCTGGTCGTAGTGATTCAGAATAATTTTTCTTTTGTTTAATTTAAAATATCAAAAGCTGGGGCAAGTATCATAGCCCCTTATTTTTTTGGCTAAACTATGACGGATAAACAGTTTTGGTATGTAATAAAGCAAGGCAATGGAACTTGTGAAATAGCTGTTTTTGACAAATCTCAAACAAAAACCCCAGAGCAAAAACATTGGGGTTCATTTGCTAGCGAGCAAGAGGCGATCGCCAAGAAAATTGGTTTAATTAGGGCTGGTAAGTGCAAACCCCAATAGTTAAGTTAGTTATTAGTAACTTTAGTCTTACTTAGCTGCTTGAGGTTTAGAGTCCTGATGCGCCAAATCTTTATTTAGCACATCAATTGCCTTAGAAAATTGCGGATCATTTTTTGAACCTAAATTATCAGAAGTGCCACCATAAAGCTCTTTTAGCTGCTTTTCGTTCAATTTTACTAAGACATCGGGGTCAATTCCATGCTTGTTAATATCTCTACCGCTAGGGGTAAGATACTTAGCAATAGTCACTGCTAATCCAGAGCCATCCCCCAGAGGACGAACTGACTGCACCAGACCTTTACCAAAAGTTTTTGTACCAAGTAAAGTTGCTCGTTTATTATCTTGTAGCGCACCAGAAAGAATTTCGCTGGCACTGGCTGAACCTTCGTTGACCAAAACAACTAGAGGCTTTTGCGTTAAAGCTTTGTGGGTTGCTGATTCGCGATCGCTTACTCCTTGGCGATCGACAGTAGAGACAATCGTACCGTCATTAATCCACATCCGAGCAATATTAATTGACGAGTAAAGTAAACCCCCTGGATTAGAGCGTAGATCTAGTACATAGCCAACAACACCTTCTTTTTCCTGAGATTCAATCGCCTTCTGCATATCTTTAGCAGCATTCTCATTGAAGGTTGTCAGGCGAATATATCCTATCTTGCCGATGTCAGTATCTTTAACGGCTGCTCGAACAGGATGAATCTCAATTTTTTCGCGCACAATGTTATAGTCTTTCTTTTTACCCTGGCGATCAATTGTTAGATTAACCTGAGTTCCTTCTTCGCCTCTAATCAACTTAACCGCATCGTTGACATCCATTCCTTTAGTATCTTGACCGTCAATTTTGGTAATTAAATCTTGTGCTAGGATACCCGCTTTAAACGCAGGAGTATCTTCAACGGGAGATATAACTATTAATCTGTTTGTCTTTTCATCTTTAGCAATGGTAATACCTACTCCAGTTAACTCCCCTGAAGTATCAATGCGCATATTCTGAAACTCCTCTGGATTCATAAAGCGCGTATAAGGATCTCCTAGCTTACCCAGCATTTCTCGAATTGCTTTGTAAGCATCTTGTTTGTTTTCATAAGCAGCATTTTTAACATATTGCTGACGAATTTTTGACCAATCAGTATGATTAAAGCTAGTGTCTACATACTGATGATTGATAATTTGCCAGACTTCGTCCACTGTCTCTTTTGGACCAGTTTGAATGAAAGCCTGACTTTTTAGGTATATGCCTGTTCCAACAACTGCAACAGCCGATAGAGCTACAGCAGTTGTTCCCAAAATCAGTCCTTTTTTTGTAATTACCATAAGCTTAAAAATAAAATAAAAATTGCCAATTTCAATTTATAGAGACGACAAGTACTTTCCATAGTTAAAGTCTAATCTACCACAGATGACTTCTACAATTAGTGATTTAGCAACGCCTAAACGTAATAGCCTCAGAAAGCTATAGCAATCAGGAATGATTTATGAGAAAGAGCCGTACATTGATAGCTTAGGAAAGCCAAATATATCTTGGCTAATAGTCCATTCAAATAACCATTTAACTATTTTAAAGTTTTTACAGAGATTCTAAAGTAGTTGGACAAAATTAAATTCAACGTTGATGTTCGCTCGCTTCAGGTCAGAGGTCAGAGGTCAGTTACTTCTTACTTCATTAACAATTAGATGAAACTTGCTGAATTTTATGACATTGACACAACTCTGACATTTAATCGATCTACTCTATTAAAGTAGATCGCAAAGGAAATTAGCAATAAAATGGATGTATTGGCTGATAGAAACTTATTTGCTCGACGCTTTTTTGCTATCTCTTGCCCTGTTAAGCTGTTAAGCATTTAGATTGGGTAGGTGGCAATACTAAAGTTTATGGCGCAGCACTGTTACTGTTGCCTTTGAGAGAACGGGACTTTGAACAGGTACAGTATAAAGGCGGTATTTCTCCAGCTTGACCCCTTGAGTAAAAAGTAAAAAGTAAGAGAGGATAGCCTAAGATGAACGAAGAAAACAAGAATAAAGAAAGGCAAGAGCAAAAAACACAAGAACTCACTCAGCAACCGAAGCATAACGCCATAGAAACAGGAATTGGCGCGGTAAGTGGCGGTGTAGCTGGTGCTGCGATTGGTAGTAAATTAATTGGCGGCAAAACTGGTAAGGTATTGGGGGCGATCGCTGGTGCGGTAGTTGGCGGTGCAGTTGGTGATGTAGTAGGAGAAGATCTAGAAGAACTCGAACAAAAAGCGATGGAAGTTTTAGGAGAAGCCCAGGGAGAAAATGAAATTCTCGCTCACTATTCTTGGTCGGAATTACAAGCTTTATCTAAACCGCAAACCTGAACAAGCTTTTAGGTTTAGGCAGTATGTCGCCGACTCCTTAGTCCATTATTATCGGTATTGGTTTTCTCTTATAATTAACTACTTAAACCGATTATGGCATCTGACTCCTCAAAAAAAACTATTTTTGCGGCGATCGCTGCTAACTTAGCGATCGCCATTACTAAATTTATTGCAGCAGGAATTAGCGGTAGTTCGGCTATGCTCTCAGAAGGTATTCATTCGGTAGTCGATACAAGCAATGAATTACTGTTATTATTGGGCATCCGTCTCAGTAAAAAACCAGCAGATGCCAGTCATCCGTTTGGTTATGGTCAAGAATTATATTTCTGGACTCTAATCGTAGCGATTCTCATTTTTGCCCTTGGTGGTGGAATGTCTTTTTATGAAGGCATAACTCATTTAATTGAGCCGTCTCCTTTAGAAGATCCTTTATGGAGTTATATTGTTTTAGGCTGTGCGTTCGTGTTTGAAGGATTATCTTGGCGTGTGGCTTATCGGGAGTTATTATCATCCCAGGGCGATCGAAACATTTGGCAAGCAGCAAAAAATAGTAAAGACCCGACTATTTTTACGGTTTTATTTGAAGACTCTGCTGCTCTTCTAGGTTTAATAGTCGCTTTTTTGGGCGTTTTCTTGGGTCATTTATTAAAAAATCCTTATTTTGACGGAGCAGCTTCGGTTATTATTGGCATTATTTTGACAATAGTTGCTGTTCTGCTGGCGTATGAATGTAAAGGTTTATTAGTAGGTGAAAGTGCTGATATTGCGACGGTTAACAGTATTCGCGAATTAGCAGCCAAAGATCGGGCCGTTAAAGAAGTAATGCGAGTACTTACATTGCATTTTGGACCTGACGAAGTATTACTTAATATTGAAATTATCTTTCAGCGAGAATTATCAGTTGAAGAGCTAACAGAGGCCATCGATCGTTTAGAAGCAAAAATTCGTAGTCAGCATCCAGAGATTAAAAATCTCTTTGTCGAAGCAAAATCTTTCTCACGTCGTCATGACTAAATTTTTTGGAGTTCATCGTTTTATTCACACGGCAAACTTACTGGCTTTAGCTTCAGATTTGCTCATTAAAATTAGAATCATCGATCGACAAGAAGCGATCGCCATTTTTCTTCCATTGGTTAAAGAAATGGTGCAAAGAGGAAATTAGTTGGAATGACTCTTCTTCAAGACTACCTTTGTTTCTATCCAAATTTTTTCCACTGGCTTGGTGGGGGCGATAAAAATTCATGCAATCCAGGATCTCCATTTTCTGAAGAGGTAATGACAACATCGAAAGATAATGAGATTCTGATCTCTCCAGTTTCGTTGGCTTCTACGCCATGACGTTGCTTTGAGGGAAATATTAATATTCTTCCTTCTTTAGGCGCATAGTATCCTGTTTCATAGTTGAATGGGTTTCTTTTCTTAATGGCATTAGTATACTCGTCTCCTATACCTTCAAGAATTTCGTTCATCCCCGCATCATTGTAAATCGTAAACGCACCAGATTTGGCAGTACCACTTTCAGGAATGGATACATAGTATACGGCACTGACGTGAGCATTGTGATGAGCATGGGGAGGAATTGCTTGATTTTCACGAGACACAATGGGCCAAGCTCTTTGAATATACAATTCTATTTTGTCTAAATCAATCCCCAACTCTTCAAGATAACGGAGAATGTGAGCTTCCATTTGCTCAACAATCCAAGTAAAATTGGGATGTTCATGAATATGTCCTACTCCGTGAAAATCTCCAGTCCAGGCAATATCAGCATCGATTCTTCTTTGATAACCATTTTCTTTTTCCAGCTTGAGAATTGTAGATACTAGAGACTCTTTATGTTTTGAGGCATCTTCTAAGTCTGCATAATAGACAACAAGGGGAAACCAAGGTTCAATAGGCATAATAAAAATGATTGGTTGATAGATTAAATTTTAATTAAGAGCCGTGTTTTTTACTTTTTCTAAACAGGAGATTTAATACCTGCATTCTGTCAATCATTGCTCTGTAAATGAGGATTAAGATAAAGACGTTCGATATCTACCCCCCCTGCGGATAAGTAATTTAGGACATAATCTAATTTATTTTCAATTAAATTGTTTTGCTGCCATATTTCGACTAAAGCCTGGGCGATGATACCGCAATAGTGTTGCCCGATATTCTCTCGTGCGAATTTTGGCGATCGCGGTTTTTCTGCCAACCCCAAACCAGGGGAGAGAAACTGGCAAAAGAAGGGGATCTCTGAGCGAAAATAAGTTTGACGTTCGTAACAAGCAGTTTGGACTACAGGATATATCAGATCGAAATCATTGTTTCTAAACTCTAAAACCACCGCATCAAGATCGTCGAATTTTGTCTCGTTGTAAGCAATTTTAAAATCAAAAGGAACTTTGATTTGATTTAATGTTTGAGTTAAATCATCCAGCAGACGTAATGCCCCTTGAGAGTCAACATTAAAATACAGTTGGTTAATTATAGAGCCTCGATCGCCACCTATACTATTGGCTGAACCTTTATCCCCCACTGCAATATATATACCTCTATCTACTAAGTTTGAGGGCATTTTAATTGACACTAATTTTCCTAGAGATAATTTTTCTGAGGCTTCGACAAGATGACTATTTTTAATATGCAAGGTTAGATGATTTTTGGTGACGTGCCAATAATCATCTACTTGCTTAGTGACTAACCAATTAGGATCGCTGTAACCTTGACCGTGATTATTTTGAGTAAGTTGTTGGTAAAACTCGGTTTTATACCATTTTTTAATCCGATTAGCTACCCTAGTCGTATCTTCAGTAGTCAAAGAATTATTGAGATCTGGCTTAAGTCTAGTACAAAAAATACTGTAAAGATATGTTTGCAGTTTAGCTGCAAGATATTGATTGCGCTCTGTAGGAGAGATTTGGTTTAAATACTCTTTAAGATGAGGTTTAACTTCTAAAGGTTCAAAATCTTCATAGGAGATCGTAAAATTTGAGGCGATCGCCACTTTAGCGACAACGTTTTCTAGCTGCTGTTTAAACTTAAACTGGTGGGCTATTAAATCTGACTGATTTGCAGAAGCGATCGCTGAAATCATAATTTTAAAATTAAGCTTAATTTTATTTTTATATTTATATCGAGTTATTTTAAGGCTACAGTCTTTAAATTACTTAATTTTTTTGAGCTATAATGTTCTATCAACTCAGCTTCGGTAGTGCCAAATATCGTTTTAATTCCTTTATCGGCATAGCAAAGTAAATTCTTGGCAACCTGTAGTTTGCAAAGAGCATCATTGTCGAAAGGATAATGATGTTCAACGTGGTAACTTAAGCGATCGAGAATGCCAATTCCTGCAAACTGCACAATTCTACTTACGAAATCAGGGCGATCCTCTATAATTTCGGGAAAGGCATTCAAATATCCTCGCAATAATTCTCTAAGACTTGGCGTAATTTTTTCTAGAGGACAGATAGCTATACTGAGGATGATATCGAGTTCCAGGTTTGGATCAGCAACTAAACTATTAAGCCATTCTGCTAAATATTGAGATATCAGCATTCCTAAATCTGTTGCTGGATCTGCCCAGCAACACAATTCCCAATCAATTATCTTGATTTGTTCTGGCTTAATGCTATCAAGATCGGCATCAAAACTATTATCAATAATAAAGTTATCTAGTTTCAAGTCATCATGGGTAAGACAAGCTGGCTGTAGATCGTCGTACAGTTCTACAACTGCTCGATTAAGACTAGGAAACCGTTGATATAGTTTATAAAAATTTAAGCCATCAGGACAGATTTCACCAAAAATACTAGGACTAAGACTATTTAATCTTCTAATAAATCCTGGTGGTTTTTTTGCTAGTTCTAAATTAAAGTATTGACTCAAAAACTTTTTGAGATGTGGCTTTTGATAGGTAGTGCGATGAACTTGAGCTAAATTGGCTCCAACCATCTGAGCTATCTGCGGATTATAGCTTTGGCGAACCTCGTAATAGTCATCAATAGAGATATATTGATCGTAGAAAACCGATACCAGAATTGAGTTGGCTCGATCAAATAATACTACTTCCGAGATTAAAGGTTGAATAGAAGCTAGCTCGTTAAAGTTATTGACTAGTTCTTGGACTAACCATTCGCTAAATAAATTCCCTGAAGTTTTCCCTTGACTATCAAGCCGATTTTGCTTAACTAAAAAACTAGGACTATCTTTCGACTGAACTACTAAATTAAAGTTTTTACTCTCTTTACAGATTACTGGAACAGTAGGTTGAAAATCTGGAGGACAAATCTGGTGCTGCTTTAAGAAATTAACTACATTGTCAGCACTAAGAATTAATCCCATAACAAATCAGTTTTAAGAAAAAGTATTAATTTGAATTAATTAGAAAAAAAGTAGCTTCTCCATCAAAAGGATCGCTAATATTAAGTTATTGATCGCCTTTGATGGAGTATTTTGAAGCTACCTATTGTCAAGGGACAAAGTTTTTAAGGGTGGCAAGGGGGGGGGCATGGATTGTAACATCCACCGCCTTTGCTGCCGCCTTTACTACCTTTACTGCCGCCTTTACTACCTTTACTGCCGCCTTTACTGCCTTTGCTGCCGCCACCACAGGAGCCGCCACCACCAGATATGCTCAATTCTTCTTCAGAAAGAACGCGAAGGTTGTCCATAATGCTCTCAGAACCAGACAACAATTCTCCACCAAGAGGCTTTTGGTTTAAATCGTTAATATTAATTCCCATTGCTTTAATTCTCCTTTAGTGCTGATTAGATGATCTACAAAACTAGCGATGAATCAGGCTGATGGAATGTTAAATTGCCATAACCGTTTTTTCATCTAGCCTTAGTTTTAATTTAAAAAACCATTCAAAATCAACCTAAATTGCTCAAATAGTTGGACATAAATTAGTTTAAGCAAATAATTATGTCTCTAATGTTTGATAGTTTAAAAAGACACTAACTTTAGATTAGATATCTGTTCGAGTCCCCTAATGTATTTTAAATTACTATATATATCTTTCAATAGTAGTTATGATACGGAATGAATCCCATTATGGCTTATATTAGGCGGTTAGATTAAATTTAAATTTAAGATTCTTTGAGCTAATCAAAAGGCTTTGCTGTTGTATCATTATTTCTTAGATAAACATATTTTTTGTTAGTTGGCTCAGTTTGAAATATTAAAATAATGACTAATTTAAAGACACAATGGAGGCTATTATGTCTTCGTAAAAGTTAATGTCTAGTTAACAGTAGATTAGCGATGATCTAAAAAGTTCTAGTTAACGGCTATAAAGTTTTCAAACAAGCAGAGTAATGAAAAAACAGGAAGTCAATCAAATAAAAGAATTATCTTCTTTACTGGCGCAGATAATTCCCGAAGATATTCCAGTCCACTTAGATGAAACTAAGCGTCGTCGCCTAGAAATTGTGCTTCGCGCTCGTATGGGGCAGTCCCAGACAGAAATCTGTTCTGCCTTGGGTTGTTCTAGAGATACAGCCAGATATTGGATGGCGATCGCCAAAACAGAAAAAGTAAGTTCTTGGCAAGAGCATTCTGTGGGTAGACCAAAAACAGTAAATGATGAATATCTAAATCGTCTGCAAAAACTGGTTATCAATAGCCCAAAAGATTATGGGTATTCGTTTGAACGCTGGACGGCAAAGTGGTTAAGCAAGCATCTGGCGCAGGAGTTAGGAATCGAGATAAGCGATCGCCACGTTAATCGTTTACTCAAGCAGATGGGACTGTCAACCAAAAAACAGCAAAAACTAAACCATCAAAAAGTATTTACCAAAGACAAATGCGGTATTGCGATCGAGGATCTTAATCCAGCATCTATATCTCAACTTAAAAACTCCCAATGGTGCTTTCAAAACAAAATTTAAAACAAAATTTAAATTCTTCTTTAAATAATATTTTTGACTCTGCACAGCTAGAAAGCTGCCTGCGAAAATTACAAATCATTGAACCAAAACCAGGAGAACTATTCTGGAATTTTCAAACTTCCGAGGCTGGAGTCTATTTAATTATTGAAGGCAAAGCGAGGTTACTAGATCATGATGACAATTTAATTATTTCTTTGTCTGAAGGTTGGTTTGGGCAAATAACCTTGTTTCCGCTTGGCAGTCTAAAACCCTATGCAGTACGTGCCTCATTAGGTTTAAAGTTAGGCTATCTCGATCGCTCTAGCTGGGAATCTTTAGTGGCAGAAAATCAACAGCTAGAATCTATTTTCTATCTTCAGGGAATGAAGCTAGATTTACTTTTACGCTATCAGCAAGGTAAAGCTGAATCTAAAAAAGATATTTTGCCTTTGCTGCGGCTTTTAGAACAACATGAGCTACAGCAGGGTAGTTTACCAAAGTCTCTATTAGAACAAGAACTTTGGCTTTTGCGTCAAGGAGAAATTATCCATTCATCAGGCACAAAAATCACTCCTAGTAATCTTTACGAAGTTGATAAATTACCTCAAAATGGCGAGTGGTTAGTCAGTGAACCAACAGAACTTTATAGCCTAGACAGAAATAGAACCCAGCTAACCTCTATCCAGCCAGTCCCTAGTCAGAATCGAATTTCTCTAGCAAAATTAGAGCAGGTTTTACCCTCTGAGACAACCAAAAAAGATTCTGAAGTTGAGGATAACCAATTTTATTTTCCTACTCCCAGAACCAGAATTACTCAGTGGTGGCAACAGCGGTTAAGACGCTATCCTTTTCACAAGCAACACAGTGCATCTGACTGCGGAGTCGCTTGTTTGGTAATGGTGGGCAAATATTGGGGCAAAACTTTTAGCGTCAATCAGTTACGTCATATTGCCAATGTAGATCGGGCTGGTACATCCATTAAAGGCTTGATTAGGGCAGCAGAATTTCTGGGTTTTACGGTGCGTCCTCGTAAAGCTGACTTACCAGCCTTAGCGCGTCAAGAACTACCTGCGATCGCTCACTGGCAGGGAAACCATTATATTGTTGTTTATCAGGTCACAAAAAGCCAAGTAATTATCTGCGATCCTGCTATTGGCAGAAAGATTTTAACCCGTCAAGAATTTGTTGCTGGCTGGACTGGATATATTGTTTTGCTGACACCGACAGCGAAATTTAAACAAGCAGGGGAAGCCAAACAAGATCTCTGGAAATATACGGCATTGCTAAAACCTTATTGGTTTGTATTGTTGGAAGTTTTTGTTACTTCTCTAATGATTCAAATTGTCGGTTTGTTCTCACCGATCTTCACCCAGGTACTGTTAGATCGGGTAGTAGTACAGCGCAGCGTATCAACCCTAGTAGCAGTAGGTATAGGTTTAATTATCTTCCGCTTGTTTGACATTGCCCTTTCTAGCCTGCGACGTTATCTGCTCTATCATACTGCCAACAAGCTTGATTTATCCTTAATTATCGGCTTTATTAGCCACGCTCTACAATTACCGCTTAGCTATTTTGAAACTCGCTATGTAGGGGATATTACCTCCAGAATTAGCGAGAATCGTAAGATTAGGAGCTTTATTACTGGAGATGCCATCACCACAGTTCTAGATATTCTCAGTATTTTTATTTATCTAGGTTTAATGTTTTGGTATAGCTGGCAAATGTCTTTATTGGCTTTAATCATTATTCCCATCTTTGGAGTTACTACTTTTATTTCTACTCCTTTTTTAGTGCGAATTTCTCGCGAAATATTTAATGCTGATACTACTGAACGAAGTTACTTAATTGAAGCTTTAACGGGAGTCGGCACTATCAAATCTATGGGAGTCGAAAGGACAGTAAGGTGGCGTTGGGAAGATTTAATTAATGAAGCTGTGCGGATCAATTTTAAGGGCAAAATGATTCGAGAAAGAATCCAGGTTGCTACCTCAGTTATGGAAACCCTGGTTTCTAGCTTCTTGCTGCTATTTGGGGTATGGCAGGTGATTCAGAATCAATTAACTATTGGACAACTGATCGCCTTCAATATGTTGGTAGCAAATGTAATTAGTCCTTTCAAACGCTTAATTGCCCTCTGGAATGATTTTCAAGAAATTAGAATTGCGATCGAGCGTACTGATGATGTGATTAATTCCCAGACAGAAGAGGATTTGTCTAGGTTTAATTTAGCTACGTTGCCACCAATTAAAGGACATATCTGTTTTGAAGATGTTACCTTCCGCTACAACTTAGAAAGTGAGATCAACACCTTAGAAAATCTTAGTTTTGTCGTCAAACCAGGACAAACCGTTGCCTTAGTTGGTCGTAGTGGTTCGGGAAAAACCACGATCTCTAAACTACTTTTAGGACTGTACAGTACCACTAAAGGTAAAATTTTAATCGATGGCTACGACATCAACAACCTTTCTCTCCATTCATTACGGGAACAAGCTGGAGTAGTCGATCAAGATACTTTTCTGTTTGGCGGAACAATTCTCGAAAACCTAACTATTGGGCATCCTCAAGCAAGTAAAGCTGCGATTGATGAAGCCTGTAGACTGGCTGGGGCAGCAGAATTTATTAACGAAATGCCTCTAAAATATAATACTCAGATTGGTGAAGGGGGTGGATTGCTGTCGGGGGGACAAAGGCAAAGACTGGCGATCGCTCGTGCTTTATTGGGTAAGCCTCGTTTATTGATTCTTGATGAGGCTACTAGCAATTTGGATGCCGAATCAGAGCGCATTATCCAAAACAATTTAGAAACTATTCTCAAAAATCAAACTACCTTTATCATTGCCCATCGCTTATCTACGGTTCGTAATGCGGATTTAATCTTAGTGATGGAACGGGGGTTACTGGTAGAAAGCGGTACTCATCGGCAATTAATGAGCAGTAAGGGTCAGTATTATCATCTCAATCAACAACAGTTAGCCATTAGCAATTAAGGCGTTGCTGATTTGAAGTATGGAACTGAGAGTAATACTGTTCTTAGCTCTTAGCTATCAGCTCTTAGCTTTTTAAATTCTCGTTCAAAATACGACAAATTGAGAATCATACCCCGATTTAGCAATGTAGTAATTAACCAACAAAAATCAACAATTGCTTTAGATATGAAAAAGATAGAAAACTATAAAATTATTAATGAAGTAAGCCAACCTCAAATTCGTCTTTTATTAGTAGACGATCAAAGTTTTGTCCGTAAATTTATTAGCAAATCTCTTGAATCTGTAACTAATTTAAAGATTGTCGGCACTGCGGAGAATGGGCAACAGGCAGTTGAACAGGTCGAATTATTGCAGCCAGATGTGGTTCTAATCGACATAGAAATGCCAGAAATGGATGGGGTGAAAGCTACAGATATTATTTCTCAGCGATTTCCTAATACTAAGGTTTTGGTTCTTAGTTCTCACAAAGACAGCGATCGCCTGCAAAAGGCTCTGTATGCTGGAGCAAAAGGCTATTTGTTAAAAGGTAGTCCAGTAGAAGAATTAACCGATGCTATCTGCTCTATACACAAAGGATATACTCAATTCAGTCCTGGGCTATTGGAAAAAGTATTAATTCCTGAAGTAGAAATAATTACCGAGCCAGAAAAACCACAAGAGCTTCTAGCAGAAAATGAATGGGCAGATTCGACGCGAGAGGCGGTCGAAACTTTACCAAGAGTCTCTTTGAGAGGATTATTGTATGTAACTTTGATTTTGGTTGCAGTAGCAGTTCCCTGGGCATTATTCGCCAAAGTTGATGAAGTTGGTTCTGCTAGGGGTAAATTAGAGCCAAAGGGCAAAGTTGTTAATCTTGATTCTCCCGTTAGCGGTACGGTAATGTCGATTGAGGTCAAAGAAGGAGAGCAGGTAAAAGCAGGACAAAGTTTACTTAAGCTTGAATCTGAGCTTGTTGAGTCAGAATTACAACAACAGCAGCAAAAATTGACCGCCCAACAAAATCAACTCGATCGCCTGGAATCTCTAAAAGACCAACAGCTACTATCATTACGGGCGCAAGAACAGCAAAGCCAAGCTCAACAGTTTGAAAAGCAGGCTTTGATCGATCAGGCACAACAGACTTTTTTGGGAGCAAAATCTAGCTATAGCTCGCAAATGGCTGAAAAAGCTGCTTTAGTAAAACAAGCAAAAGAAGCGATCGCTGCCCGTAAATCTGAGCAAAATACGGCACAAATTCAGACAGAAGCGACACAAGAAAAAGTTATTCGTTACCAGGATGCTTTCAGCCAGGGAGTAATTGCTAAGGATCGTTTATTGGATATGGTCAGGGAATTCAAAGAAGCAAAAGAAAGCCTCAATCGCACCGCAGCCGAAATTGCTCAAGCCAAATCTAGCTACCAAGAACAACAAAATGGTTATGAGAAATTAGTCCGTCAGACCTCTACGGAAATAGACCAAGCAGAATTACGCTTGCAGGAACAACAAAGGGGTTATAACTCTCTAGTTAAGGGTAATAACTTGAGCTTACTTAAAGCAAAAGAGGAATTTGAAAATACCGATGCCCAAATTGAGACTGCAAAAGGAGAAATCGCCCAAATTAGCAGTATAATTTCAGGACTAAACTATCAGTTAAAACAACGAGTGTTATATGCCCCAGTTAAAGGAACAGTATTTCAATTACCAATTCAAAAACCTGGTGCCGTCGTCCAGCCAGGACAAAACATAGCTCAGATTGCACCATATAATTCTCCTTTAATTTTGCGGGCAAAAATGAACAGCAGCGAAAGTGGTTTTTTAAAAGTTGGATTACCAGTAAAAATCAAGTTCGATGCCTACCCATTTCAAGACTATGGCATAGTTGCTGGAGTTTTAACCTGGGTGTCTCCTGATTCTAGAGTTACTCCCACCTCGCCATCTTCAGCTTCTGGCGCAGACAATAAAGAACAAGGAGATTTTTACGAACTAGAAATACAGCTAGCCCAAAATTATATCCAGTATGGCGATCGCCATATTATCTTAACCCCAGGACAAACTGCTACAGCAGAAATTATTATTCGCCAGCGTCGTCTAGCCGATATTTTTCTTGCTCCCTTCAAAAGCCTACAAAAAGGCGGAATACAGCTTTAAAAGTTAGGTGTTGCCGAATCAAGACACAAATCAATCAAGAATAGGAACATATCAAATGATTCTTCTACTCGATGAGTACTGTAATTAGAAATAATTGATGCGATCGCACAGGCGGGATAGTGCATTATTTTTTACTCCAATTCGTATCTTAATTATGCAACGCCAAAAGCTAAGAGCGATCGCTTATCAGTAAATAAAAATAATTTCAATAAATGTCAGAAAAGATTTCAATTTCCGAGCCAGAAATTATTCAGCAATTGAAAATTTCTTGTCAACTACCAAAGATCTTAAAAGATATTCGTATTCACAAAATTATTAACAATACCGCTCAAGTCCAACAAGTAATTCTCAGTGAGGAAGAGTCACAGCAAGCCGCGGATAGTTTTCGTTTACAAAACAATTTGATTAGTGCAGAAGCAACTTTTAACTGGTTAAAAAAATATAGTCTAACTACCGAAGATTTTGAATATTTAATCAACACTAGAGCCTTGAAGACTAAATTAGCTAATTTCCTGTTTGCAGACAAAGCGGAGGCTTATTTTTATGAGCATCAGCTAGATTATACAAAAGCTGTAATTTATGAAATAGTTTTACCTCAATTTGATTTAGCTTTAGAGCTTTTTTATGGTGTTCAAGAACGGGAATTTAGCTTCTGGGAGATTGCACATCAATATATTGCAGATATAGAACTACGCCGTCGAGGAGGCTATCGAGGATTGTTAAATCGTAGCGACTTAAAACCAGAAATTTCTGCTGCTGTTTTTGCAGCCAAACCTCCTCAAGTATTAAAACCAATTCGTGTCGATAAACAAGCTCATTTAATTTTTGTTGAGGAAATTATCCAACCAGAATTTAATGAAATACGTCATCAAGTTATCGAGCGTCTATTTACAGAATGGCTAGATAAACAGTAAAAAGTAAACAACAAGGTTGTTGCCAGACTATTTATACTAATAAACAATTTTGGTCAACAGTCACTCGTTCACCGCCTTGGGCGGTTTTGTAAGTCACTTGAGAAAGTAAATTGCCTACTTCTCGGTCTGTTGTTTGAGTAAAATCTTCGTACCAAAAGCCCACTGCACCTAAAGATTTTGGTTTAATTGAGCAAACAAAATCGTCTACTTGAGTTGCTAATTTTTCTATAGCTGGCAAAGCAGCAACGGGAGTAGCAATGATAATCTTTTCTGGTTGATGTTGACGCAAAACAGTCACCGCAGCCTGCATAGTTTGACCCGTAGCAATACCATCATCAACAACGATAACAATACGCTGCGAGATTTTTAGCATCGGACGGAAGCTTCGATAACAGCGATCGCGCCATCTTAATTCAACTTTTGCTTGAGCAGCGATCGCTTGAATTTGTTGGGAATCAATTCCGTGAATTTCACCCGTGTCTCGATCGATAACAGTAATGTTGCCACAGTAGTTAGGTAACAGTGCATCTTCGGCAACTGCACCCATCGCTGTTTCTGGACGGTCAGGCAAACCTAATTTTTTGACCAAACAAACATCTAAGGGAAGATTTAGAGTTTTGGCAACTTCATACGCTACAGGTACGCCACCACGAGGTAGTCCCAATACTATTGCTTGAGGATGATTAGCATAAGCAGCAAGTTCTGTAGCTAATCTTTTTCCTGCTTCTCGTCTATTAGAAAAAACTGTTTTCATTGTTCTTACCAATCTCAATATTAATTTCAACTATAGTTGGCAAATTTGAGGAAGTTATGAAGAGTCAGTAAGCTTTATGTTAGCTGTTAACTCAATCCGTTAAAATTGTTGATACTCCAGAATATTCAGTAACAAGTATGGTTGCCTTTGAGATAGCATCACCTTCTTTAATTGAAATTGCTCAACAAACTCGCACAGCAGCAGGAAAACTAGCTGTATTATCTACAGAAGCCAGGAATTCTGCCTTAGAAGCCGTGGCACAGGCTTTAGAAGCAGCCCACTCAGAAATTTTAGCTGGTAATGAAAAAGATCTACAGGCAGCAAAAGCGGATAATATTGCGCCCGCACTGTATGCCAGACTTAAGTTGGGAGAATCTAAACTGCAAGCAGCGATCGCTGGCGTGCGGGATGTAGCTAAACTAGAAGATCCCATTGGCGTAAATCAAATTCATCGCCAATTGGACGAGGGATTGATTTTAAAACGAGTTACCTGTCCTTTAGGAGTGCTAGGAATTATTTTTGAGGCGCGTCCTGAAGCCTTGATTCAAATTACCAGTTTGGCGATTAAGTCTGGTAACGGGGTAATTTTAAAAGGTGGCACTGAAGCAATTAATTCTTGTCGGATATTAAAAAAAGTTATTCAACAGGCTTTGAAATCTACGGCAGTAGATCCAGCAGCAGTACAGTTATTAACCACCAGAGAAGAAATTAAAGAGCTTTTAAAGCTAGATCGATATGTAGATCTGATTATTCCCAGAGGCTCTAACTCCTTTGTGCAATACGTTCAGGATCATACTCGTATTCCTGTATTGGGTCATGCTGACGGTATCTGTCATCTGTATTTAGACAAAGCAGCAGAAATTAATAAAGCCATCAAAATTACCGTCGATGCAAAAACTCATTATCCCGCAGCCTGTAATGCGATCGAGACATTATTAGTTCATCAAGATATTGTAGCAGAGTTTTTGCCCCAAATAGCTAAAGCTTTACAAGCAGAAGGCGTGCAGCTAAGGGGAGATGAAGCAGCTAGCAAGATAATTGAGGTCAAACTTGCTGATGAACACGACTGGAAAACAGAATATAGCGATTTAATTTTAGCGATTAAGATAGTTGATTCAGTAGAAACAGCGATCGCTCATATCAACAAATATGGCTCAAAACATACCGATGCGATCGTCACCGAAGATAATCAAACCGCAGTCATATTTCAAAATCGCGTCGATGCTGCTGGAGTCTATCATAACTGTTCAACCCGTTTTGCCGATGGTTTTCGCTATGGCTTTGGTGCAGAAGTTGGCATCAGCACCCAACAAATGCCTCCTCGTGGTCCTGTTGGCTTAGAAGGCTTAGTAACCTATAAATACAAGGTAACTGGCGATGGTCATATTGCAGCCACCTACACAGGCGCAGATGCTAAACCTTTTACCCATCGCGATCGCTAGTACTATTTAGTAGGGGCGATCGCCCTTTAATTACTTACTGACGTTACGCAGCATGGGGTCATGGAGTAGTGAGTAAGGAGTATAAGAAGACAGAGGAGTGATGGAGATAGAGGAGTAGGGTCGATATGAGGAGTAATTACCTCAAACACCTCACCACCACAAATACCTCATTACCCCAAACACCCCACTACCCAGTCTTCACAGATCGATAAATGCGTAACAATCAGTTACTTATTGCCTCTTGCTTGCTTAAAATTATATTTATAAAAAATCAAAATACTACCGATCGAAAAGCCAATGATAAAACCAAAAAGATGAATATGGAAGCTCACTTGAGGTATTAAATTATCAAAAATAAACTGGACTAAAACAATTAACAGTACTTGCCATACGCGACGTTTGGCAGAGGGAGAATATCTTTTACGTAACCAGATATGAAGCGAAATTGCTAAAATTGCGCCCATCAAGCCCATAATGGCAGCCGAAGCACCAACTAGAAGAACATTGTCAAAACCCAACCTGAAGGATAATAAAGAAAATGTCAGCATTGAGCCGACACCGCTAAAAAAGTAAATAGTTAGATAATATTTAGAACCGAGACTTAATTCAACTAAACGTCCTAAAAAGAATAGAGACAACATATTAGTCGCTAAATGAATTAAGTTATAGTGCAAAAAATTAGCCTCAATTAATCGCCACCATTCACCCGCCAGAACTTTTTCAGGAACTAATCCACCTAGATGTTCTAAAGTGATAACATTTTCGCTGCCTCCAAATTTTATTTCTAGACCATATACTAAGATATTTAAAGCGATTAAGATATAAGTAGTATAGGCTATACGGCGATCGCTATTTTTCATGAAGTAAATAATAAAATTTATATTAGCTTATAAATTCAAGCTGCTTCAACCGACATTTCTAATTCGTGCAAGAGATCTAAAGTAGTTACCATAGGTAAAATACCTGTGTTTTAGTTTTAATAAATGTAAAATGCCTTTGTTGCGTCTAGTAGCTTTATTTCTTGGTCTTAGTCTTATTTTGGGGCTATCGATCTGGTTGGTGACATCTTTGTCTCACCTATATATGCAGATCTCATTTACCGCACCAATTCTAGCTAACTTGCTGCTGCTGCTGGTCATAGTCTTGATTGGCTCGATGATGGGCGGATATATTTATTACGTTAATAAATACACTAGAAAGGGATCTAGGCGCAAGAAAAGCAAACGCGGGGTAATCAAAGCCAGAATACCCGAAGAAAAAACTCAGGTAGCTGCCCAAAATCTTCAGGCTTTAAGACAGCACGTAGGAAAAATACAGGACAAAATTGCTCAAAAAGCCCTATTAAACAAATCTCAGCAGATTGAGGCAGATTTACAGCGGGGAGAAGTTAAGGTAGTCATTTTTGGTACAGGATCGGCAGGTAAAACCTCTTTGGTAAACGCTCTAATCGGCGAGATCGTAGGCGAAGTTAACCCCATTATGGGGACAACTACCAAAGGAGAAACCTATAGCCTCAAGCTGCGAGGGGTGGGTAGAGAAATCTTAATTATCGATACTCCTGGTATTTTAGAAGCGGGAATAGCAGGGACAGAGAGAGGAGAACTAGCCAGACAGTTAGCCACAGAAGCAGATTTGCTGGTATTTACCGTGGATAACGATTTGCGACAGTCAGAATACGAGCCTCTAAAGACACTAGCAGAGATTGGCAAGCGATCGCTTTTAGTATTTAATAAAACCGATCTCTATACCGATGAAGATCGCGAAATAATCTTAGGCAGACTTAAAGAAAGAGTAAAGCCTTTTATTCCTCCTAGTGACGTTACGGCTATCTGTGCTAACCCTCAACCAGTACAGTTACCCACTGGCGAAATCATTGAACCCAGCGTGGAAATTCTACCTTTAATCAAAAGGCTAGTAGCAGTATTGCGGGCAGAAGGAGAAGATTTAATTGCCGATAATATTTTGCTTCAGTCCCATCGTTTAGGAGAAGAAGCACGCAAAATAATAGAAAATCAAAGGCGTAGGGAATCAGATAAAATCATTGACCGCTATCAATGGATTGGTGCAGGAGTTATTGCCGTAACCCCCGTCCCCGTGGTCGATATGCTGGCTGCTGCTGCGGTTAATGCGCAGATGGTAATTGAAATTGGCAGAGTCTATAACGTAGAGCTAGATCTCGAACAGGGTAAAGAATTGGCTTTGTCTTTAGGCAAAACCCTTGTGAGTTTGGGAGTTGTCAAAGGTGCGGTGGATATTCTAGCTAAAGCCCTACAGTTTAATGTTGCTACCTATATTGTGGGCAAAGCTATTCAGGCAGTCTCGGCGGCTTATTTAACTCGCATTGCTGGTAAAAGCTTTATTGAGTATTTTAAACGTAATTTAGATTGGGGTGATGGAGGCATAACCGAAGTTGTGCAGCAGCAGTTTCAACTTAGTCGGCGGGATGAATTTATCAAGTCCTTTGTCCAAGATGCAATCTCTAAAGTAGTTCAACCTCTATCTGAAGCCTGGGGCGAGGAAGATCTTGAAGAAATGGAAGAGGCGCAGAAATTAGAAGTAGTTGAGGAAATGGCAGCACAACTTGAAGATGATTGGTAAACGAGCAAAGCTATAAGCTATAAGCTATAAGCCACAAGTTATAAGCATAAGACCGAAGAAGCTTTAATCTTCTCTTAATTATGAACCACCAAACGTGGTTTGTCGGGGGCATTAAACTCAAGAGCTTAGAGCCTAAAGCAAGCTGAGTTCGGGATAAGCAGAAACCTTTGTGACAAAAGCATTTGAAAAATAGCATTGTTCGCTGTTCTTTCGTAGTGTAGTTTAATCGAAAATATTTCACGTCTGATGTGAATCAACCTGTTCTCTCTTATCTCATTAAAAACTTTAATGCATCAGTGAAGAGAGAGATTTTCTCTTCAAATTAAACTTAGGCAAATTTAAACGTTTATGTGAATAATGAGACTGTAGTTAATTGGAAAAAAAATCAAGGTTAATGTTTACGTGAGGGGTTTGGGGACGGCGTAACGTCTCCAACAGGGGGTCTGGGGGAAAGTTCCCCCAGGATTGAATATGGTTTGTACAGATAAAATCTCAGAATATAAAGAAAGAATAGAATAAACCTTTTTTGATTCACATTAGGCGTATTTCAAAAGCTTATAGCTTTTAAAGGTAAAAAAGCTTTATGTTTTAACTTTCTTCTTGCCGATAAAAGTTATCGTGAAAAAGCTGATAACACTCGCAGGCAGAGTCTTCTAAAGCTTGGTTATCCAGGATATTAATTGTGCCACGGGAGTAACGAATCAATCCTGCCTTTTGTAAAGTTCCTGCTGCTATAGTCACCCCAGAACGACGAACCCCAAGCATATCACCAATAAATTCCTGAGTCAGCGGTAGCTCATTGGATTGAGTTAAATCTCGAACAGTCAGTAGCCAACGAGCAAGCCTTTCTTCAATTGTGTGATGGCGATTACAAACTGCTAGTTGAGCAACCTCTTTTAGTCTAGTGTCGGCATATATAAGCAAACGCTTTTGCAATTCTCCGCCGCGATCAAACTCCCGTTTTAAAACCAGGGCAGAAATTTTCATAGCACCATCTGCCATTTGGACTATGGCGCGACTATGACTATAGTTGTTGCCAAAAATAACTGGCAGTCCTATCATTCCCGTGCCGCCAACCAAACTAATTTCAGTAGTCGAACCGTTGCTTAAAGTAGAAACCAAAGAAATTAGTGCCTTCTTAGGAAAATAAACGGTTTCAATCCTTTCTGAAGCTTCGTAGAAAACCTTTCCTATGGGAAGAGAGACAGAGGTTAAGTGAGGCTCTAAACGTTGATATTCAACCTCTGGCAAAGCTGCAAGGAGACGATTAGCTGAACTCGAGCGATCGCGAAACATTGCAAATCTCCTCTTGATTATACTGCTTCTGAAAAAAGCCAACAGTACAAGGAGAAAAACAAATTTTTCAATCTCATGCCGTTAATTTTTTAAACAAGCTGAAAGATCATAAAATGTTTATGACACCAGCTTCAACTAAACTTGAGCATTCTATAGATTAGAAAAGCAAAAGCCTATGATTCGCTTATTTTAAGTCAATTGAACCCTATTTTGCTCAAACTCCACCCTCTTTCAAAATTACATATTTGCATAATTTGGGAATTTAGGCTGGTAATATCGAAAGGCTTAATGATTATGCCCTCAGCCAAAGTAGTTTCTAATTGAGAAAGTACCTTAGCTTGAGTTATAGCTGTCATAAAAATGACGGGAATCGAACAGGTAAATAAATTAGACTTCAAAATCTCACAAACAGTTAATCCATCTAAATCTGGCATAATAAAATCTAACAGAATAATATCAGGTCGTTCTGACTCTGCTTTGGTAATGCCTTCTACTCCATCGATCGCTGTTAACACTTCCCAATCAGAGTTCATTTCGAGAGCCAATTGAACTAGTATCCTATTATCTTCGTTATCGTCAATAATTAAGAGCCGTTTAGTAACCATTTTGATAATAGCTAGCTTGAGTTGTTCTATTTAATTTCATTGTTAACGGTTTCATATTTTATATATGTACGGTTTCTAACATAGGCTAAAATTTTTCGGCTTTTTTGATAGCAATTACCGTCGTTCTGGGTTTAAAGCGCAAGTCCATTCTAGGACGACTTTACGTTAGCTTTTAGCTTTTAGCCATTAGCTTTTAGCTTTAATTAAGTAAAGTACCTGCGTAGCGAGGCAAAACCGTTGCGGGGGTTTGCCCTGTTGAGCTTATTAAGAAGCTAATAGCTAAAAATCAGTTAATCCCGAACGTATAGTCGTTTTAAATAGCAACCAGATTATCTTTGAAAAAAGTAGCAAGTAGCAAGTAGCAAATAATATTTAACCTTACAATCAATACAAAACTACCATAAGGAAATTAATTGGAATGACCATAGTCTACCCAATTGAGCGTGGGGGATGCCGAACCTGCGTCGGCATATCCAACCACGCTGTTGAAAACTGCTGAAATATATCGAGCCGTTGAGAATTTAAAAGGTAAAGGTAGTCCGCAGGGTAGTAATAACTAAATCGTCATTATTATCGTTGTTATCAGGTTTGTTGACGTAAATTACACCAGGAGTTATGCCAATGTTGTCACTTAGCTGATACTGATAAAAAGCTTCGACATGAAGGGACTGTTCGGCATCTTCACCAAATCCATCGGCATTAATAGTAGAACTAGCTACCCAGGGTTCCATACCAACAATGATACCGCCCATACTGCCTTCTTTAAGCAAGTCTGGAAAGGCTAAAGTAGCTGCCCAGTTCCAAATGTCTTGACTACCTCGCTCTATAGTTTGCCCATCGACAACAAAGCTCTCAAGAGTCCTGACTTTACTTAAACCACCCCAACCACCAATCACAAGGCGATCGCTCAAGGCAAAAGAAAACTGTGCGCCATAGGAATTGCTAGATGTAGGCACTCCACCCTCAAAAACTCCAGGTTGAAGAGGATCGGCATCGTCACCTGCTGCGGTTAAAGATTTAATGTTGGCTAAATCGCTACCTACCCCAGTATCGCTCTGGTCATAACCATTAACGTAGGTTAGAGCAATTTTTAACTTTTCAATAGGAGTAATAGTTAGTTGTCCCAAAGCACTATATGAACCATTAAATAAACCACTACCATTAGCAGGATCGCTGGCTTCCCCTGCTAGATAACCCGCGCTCAACTCCAGTTTCTCGCCAAAGCGATGAATGATACCCAAGCCTGTTTCTCCAGGAGGATAATAAATAGGGCTACGAGTACCAAAGGCAGAAATTGCCCCCGAAGCCCCATCACCATCGAGAACACTTACGGTATCAGCAATATCATCAGCTTTTAGTCCTGTCGCACCAATTAGGACATTAGTATTTTTGCCAATCGGGCGATCGTAAAATAGAACTTCTAAAGCTAAATTATTATCATCAGGTTGGGCAAAAGCTAATTCTCCCTCAAATGTGCCTGTGGTATCGGACAACTCAGGAAAATTGCCCGTAGATAAACGAGTAAACAGTAAATCTTCACCAGTAAAGCTGCTATTTAACTCTAAACGGGTACGATAACCAAATACAGGTACTCGATCAATTTTATCATCACCAGTTGTGGCGATAAGTTCTTGATTAGAACCTGCTACTACGCTAGCAAGACCAAATACTACTTCTCCCTCTAACTTAGTAGTAGCAGAAAACTGATTGTCTTCTAATACTGCTGTACGACTCTCGATTTCATCAACTCTGCCACCTAAAGTTGCTAACTCTGCCTCAAATTCCTGAGATAGACGATTAATGGTATCAATATCTTCTTGACTTACAGATCCCTGAGAAGCAATTAGGCGTTCAATTTGATTTAAACAGGAGTTTAAGCCCGCAGCAAACTCATAACGAGTTAGGGATTGGTTGCCCCGATAGGTTTGGTTGGGATAGCCAGCAATGCAACCATAACGATCTACCAAACTTCTTAAGGCTTCATAAGCCCAGTCTGTAGGCGATACATCCCGTAGCTGATTGACGTTAGTTACCTGCCCCATACCATTGCCTTTGCCTTCTTGGTCGTATTTTTCGATCTGATCGATAAGCTCGTTTGTTTCGGCTTGGGCAGGATTGCCATAAATCCCTGTAACTAATGCCGCAAAAATAATAGGAGCGGTTTTGACCAAAATATTCTTCATGATTATCCTCACACACTAAATAAAATTACGCTAATGATTCTGATTCTCGTTACTGAGCAATGCCCAGTCTATTTTCAGCTTCAGAAAAGGCGATCGCCTTTTCTGAAGCTGCTGCGCTGGGATCGACGTTTTCTAGCTTATTACAATTCTGCCCACTCTTCAGGGAGCATATTGGCAATAACCTCAAAACCACCGTCACCATCTGGTTTAAGCACATAAGCCATTCCTTGAGGATCGGGATAAATGCCTGTTGCTGCCTCAAATATGTCATCGTGTCCGACGATGATATTATTAGTTCCAGTTTCAGGTACAGCAGTTAGAAAAGGAGTGACATTAGCTTTCATTTGCTCTACTTGTTCATCGGTGTAGTCTTCAAAAGGCAGAAAGTTAAGTGCAGAATCTTTCTGGTATTGACCAAAAGCTAAACTAGCGGTTTCCCAAGCACGACAATATTCGCTGGTAGTTACTTTTCCAATAGGTATTTCGGCAGCGTCAAAAGTATCGCCAATTAATATTGCTTGTTGCCAACCTTCTTCACTAAGAACTCGTTGAGTCGCACAGTCATTGACATCTGCTTTAATTTGATCGGCGTAATCTGTTTCTGTTTGGGCGTGTCGGAAATAGATTACATAACCACCATTTTGTAGCTCACTCAATAGTTCTTCACTACTCATTTTGTCCTGAAAATCTTCGTTTGCCTGTTCTCCAGGACTAAGTTCTGTCTCACCTTCCCCGCCTTCGCCACCTTCTGCCATCAGGAAAGTGCTTACTTCTCTCGATTCATCAGCATTAACTATTGCCGTGCCAGATAGACCAACACTAGTAGCTAAACTAAGTGCTAAAAATAATTTTACGGATTTCATATTGATAATAGTTCTTATTAGTATTCAGACTTTTCAGAATACATTTAATGAAAAATATTGTCAACAAGTATAAAATTACTGAGACTAAATCCTGTTGGGTTAGGTTATTTAACTGTTAAGAAGTTAGTAGTAGGTAGTATGTAGTTTGTAGTTTTTTTGAGATAAACGACAAACTTATGAATAAACTAAAATGTGAGGACAATCTCTCTACTAGTATGCAGTAGATCACACTATCTAGTGTCGAGCATATTTAGGATGTAATCAGTTGAACTAAAAAGAGTTTATTAACATGATTACTAACCACAAATACCAGACTCGTTTATATAACCACAACAATTGGTCTTTTCTGCCAACTGCTTTTAGTGCTTTGGCAGGGGTCGGTCTGGGGCTGATGATTGGCAATTACCTAGGCTGGCTATAAACAAGTGCCATATACCATTTAGCGATCGCCTGAATCAATTACGCGACGAATGTGTAAAGTATCGCTCATACTTTTAATGCCCTGGAAAATATACTCTAGCTGCTGGCGATCCCTGATATCCAAACTCAAAGAAATTAAGGCAGGCTTGTTGCGACCAGTTTTCACCCCTGCATTACGCACATTAATACCGCGATCGCTTAGACGGGCTAAAATATCCTTTAAAACTCCCACTCGATCCATTGCCTCAATTTGAATATCTACAGGGTAGGTAAAAGGCTTTCCTGGCTCTCCTTGAGTATTCCAATCAACAGGAATAATCCGCTCTCCTGGAACTTTTTTGACGTTATGACAACCCTGAGTGTGAATTGAAATGCCTCTAGAGCTTAAAGTTACTGCGCCAATAATCGATTCTCCTGGCAAAGGTTTACAACATCCCGCGATATGATAAAGCATTCCCTCTACGCCAATGATTGGAGATTTTCCTTTGCTTGTAACATTGTTTGATGTGTAGTTAGAAATCTCCACCTCTTCTTCGGTGATAATTTCTGCCTCTTCTATGGGCTGCTGCTCTTTGACAACATCTCGCCAGCGGTTAACTACATGGTTTTGAGTAATTTCGCCATATCCTAAAGCCGCAAGTAAGTCTTCTACAGAATGATAGTTACAGCGTTGTGCTACAGTTTGCATTGTCTCAGACTTGAGCAAAGCATCAAAACCACTTTTGCCCATTTCTTTTTCTAATAAATCTCTACCTCTGATGATGTTTTCATCACGGTGAGATCGCTTGTACCATTGACGGATACGGTTACGAGCTGTTGGGGAGACAACAAAGTTGAGCCAGTCTAAACTAGGACGGCTGTTTTTCTGAGTAACAATCTCGACAATATCGCCGTTTTCTAGGGGTTTTGAGAGCATCGACCAGCGACCGTTAACCCTCGCTCCCTTCATATGATTGCCAATTTCGCTATGAATGCGATAGGCGAAATCAACAGGAGTTGCTCCTTGAGCGAGAGAGACTACATCGCCATCGGGAGTAAAGACATAAACATCATCTTCAAATAGATTATCTTTGACGCTCTCCATGTATTCCTGAGCGTCATTAAGATCTTTTTGCCATTCTAATAGCTGGCGCAGCCAAGTAAATTTGGTATCCTCAGAAGATAGCTCTGGGTTGCTTGTGCCTGTCTCTTTGTATTTCCAGTGAGCTGCGATCCCGTATTCGGCTATTTGGTGCATTTCTAGGGTGCGAATTTGGATCTCAATCGGACGACCATTTAAGCCAACTACAGTAGTATGTAAAGACTGATAACGATTAGGTTTGGGTAATCCAATATAGTCTTTAAAACGTCCTGGGATGGGTTTGAAAGCATCGTGAACTACCGCCAAGGCGCGGTAACATTCCTCGTTGGTTTCCACAATAATTCTAAAGGCAGCAATGTCATAGATCTGACTAAATTCCTTTTGCTGTCGCTGCATTTTTTGATAAATGCCGTAAAGATGTTTGGGTCGCCCCTTTAGCTCTACCACATTGACTTTTAACTGCTCTAAGCGCGATCGCAATGTCTCCGTAACTTGAGTAACTCTCGCTTCGCGATCGGTTCTTCTTTCGGCAATTAACGCCTTAATTTGATTATAGTCATCTGGTTCTAGGTATTTAAAGCATAAATCTTCTAGTTCCCACTTAAAGCGACCAATACCTAATCTATTTGCCAAAGGAGCAAAAATTTCTCTGGTTTCTTGGCTGATGCGTCGTTGTTTTTCAGGTTTTAGATGATCTAGAGTCCTCATGTTATGCAGTCTGTCTGCTAGTTTGACTACAATGACGCGGATATCCGTTGCCATTGCCAAAAACATTCGTCGAAAGTTTTCAGCCTGACGTTCAGTGGTGCTAGAAAAGTTAAATTTAGATAGCTTGGTTACTCCTTCAACTAGCTGCCTTACTTGTCCCCCAAACATTTCTTCAATTTCTTCTGGGGTTACTTCAGTGTCTTCTACCACGTCATGAAGGAAACCCGCAGCAATAGTTACACTATCTCCGCCCAAATTTCGCAACAGACTAGCTACTGCTATGGGATGGGCAATATAAGGCTCTCCCGATTTACGAAGCTGTCCTTCATGTAACTCATAAGCGAAATTAAATGCACGGCAAATTAAAGTCGCATCTGGCTCTGAGTGGTCTGAATGCTGATTGAGCAAACATTCTTCTAACCAGCGAGGAAGCTCAACTTTGTTAGATTTGCTTTCTATGATAGAGATAGAAATAGCGGTCATAGATTTTAAGATTATAAGTTAAGTGTGTAAGGACGAGATAAAGTGAGAAAACCTTTGATTTATGCTATTTTTGCCGAAACATTTTAAAAAAACATTTTAAAATCTGATTTGGGTAGCTTAAATAACAGCCATACGCTTAAAGCTAAACTAAAGTATGGACTAAGCTTGCTACCTTTTTTGTTACTGAGATATAAAATTAAGTGTATTTCTTAAAAGGTAAATATCTATATTGGTAGGATATTTTTCAGATGTTAAACCAACTAAAAAGTCAAGCCCACTTATTAGAATTTTACCTTATCTTAAAATTATAAAGCTAATAATGTTGCCTGCATCACATCATCGAGCATATCAGGATTTCTCGAATTTGTTAACAAAGTTCAACGGCTTCTTAATTAATTCTGAAGAAGAGGTTAACCAATTGCAGATAAAACAGCAGTTTCAGCATTTACAGCCATGGTTTGATAGGAATATTGCCGAGCTTGAGGGTGAAAATTTAGAACAAGATGTTATTCTGAGATGGCAGTCGGTACAAACCGAAATCAAGCGCGAATTTAAGTTATTAGCTACAGATATTTTGTTTTTGGCTTCTGCACGCCAAAGCTCTACTCTTGATAAACGATTACAAAGTATCAAAGAGCGAGTTGCTAAATTAATTAATTATTGTCAAATAATGAATAGTTAAAATCTGAATAGATGTTGAATAATTGCTTGTATTATATCTATTGGCTGCATAAATTTAATCTAGGTTTTAGTTCAATAGCTGTAAGCTTTTTAAGTAAGTAGTTATTAGTCGGGAAACTACCTACGACAAACTACCAACTACTTACTCTTCAAAACCTTAATTTTGATGGGGATTACGAAACCCTCTTAGCTTGCGGCTTATAGCTAGGGCGAAGCACTTTATTTACCCATGCTGTAAATTGACAAACCAATCAAGAGTTCGGGGATTAACCCAGCCTTTTTGAGTGATGATTTCGCCAAATTTGCGATGTGTTAAAGATTGCTGCTGCAAAGTATCGCTGATTTGTTCGGGCAAAAGAAGTCCTGCATTGTTTAAATAGTCTCCCAAACGTAGCTTATCATGGGAGTGAACTAGCGTTGGTAGCTCATTCACAAAAAAGCCAACTGTTTTTGAAGGAAGATAACCTTCTTGAATTAAAATTTCGCCAAAACGATAATCTGCGTATTGTTGTTGAAGTTTTAGAGTCTGTCTAATATTTTGGGGGGATAACAAACCCGCCTGAAGTAAAAGTTCTCCTAAAGGCAAATTTTCTGTTTGTAATTGAGGCGAAAATCTATATTGATGAAATCGTTGTTTTCCTACTAAATAAAATAAAGGTAGGCTATCAATTAAATATCTTTTCCAGAGGCGATTAGGTTCGCTAGAAAGACGATATAACCATTCTAAGCCCATCTCGCTCATTATTTTAGGCGATCGCTTAACATTTCCCGCTTCAAAGTCAATGGTTGCGCCAATAGCCAGAAATATTTTTATTTTTGGTAATCGATCTCGGTACTTAGCAATCCATTTTTCTTGTTTGGGTGCGCCAACTCCCACGGCTAAAACCGTAGCATCAGAATGATTTATGAGTTCAATAATAGCCTGGCATTCTTGTTCATCTTGTTCAAAGCCGAAAGAAGGAGAATGAGCAGCTACTACTATTTCTCTGCCCACTTTTTGATTAATATTAACTAATGCTTGTTGAGCAATTCCTTCTTTGGCACCTAAAAGAAATATGCGAACATCTTCGTTATCTTTGTTGTATTCATAAAAGGCGGGAAATAAATCAGAACCCGAAATTTTTTCTTTGATTGGACTACCTAATAACAAAGAAATATATTGCAGAACTTTGCTATCACAAACTCGATAATCTGCATGATAATAAGCCTTGAGCAATTCGCGATCGCTTTGTATTTTAACTAAATGATCGACATTTGGAGTCACCACAACCCCACCATTAATGTTCAAATCTTGCAACAACTCAGCAGTAGTGATGTTGTGAATTGATACATTTAAAAAATCAACTATATCCATTTTTATAATTTTGGGTTTTGAGACAGGATTTATTTTCAGTATTAGCTTTTAGCTTTTAGTTGATAAAGATTTAGGTTCAAGAAAAAAAGCTAGACTCACTATTTAAGCGAATTCTAGCTTCTTAATATTGGTTAGCAACTGATCAAAATCACTAATTCTATTACTTTTCTCGATCAGCAATTATTTGTTGATAATTGACGAGCGCCCCCGCGTCGCCGACAGGCGCAAGACAAAGGCTTAAGCCGCATGTACGCGCGAGTTTGTTCATTGTTCATTGATATACGCTTCTGTCATTTGATAAGCTTCGTCATCGGTAAACTGTTGAGGAGGATGCTTCATGAAATAAGCAGAAGGAGCAGTTAAAACGCCACCAACGCCTCGATCTAAGCCCAATTTACAGCAGCGAATAGCATCAATCACTACCCCTGCCGAATTGGGAGAATCCTCAACAGAAAGTCTCATCTCCAGGTTCATTGGCACATCGCCAAACAATTTACCTTCAATGCGGATAAATGCCACTTTGTTATCTTTTTGCCAGGGTACATAGTCACTAGGGCCAACATGAATATTTTCGTCTTCTAGGCGTTTGGCAATTACTCCCTGTACTGCTTCAGTTTTTGACTCTTTTTTAGAATCTAAGCGAGAGCGATCGAGCATATTGCGAAAGTCAGTGTTACCGCCAGTATTTAGCTGATAGGTACGCTCAACCTTAACTCCGCGCTTTTTACAAAGATCGACTAGAGTACGATGGCTAATAGTTGCTCCAAACTGAGATTTAATATCATCGCCAATGATCGGAATATTGTGATGTTTAAATTTATCTGCCCATAATGGCTTGCTGGCAATAAAGACAGGAATGCAGTTAACAAAGCCTACTCCTGCATCCAAGGCACATTCAGCATAGAACTCTACAGCTTCTTGTGAACCAACGGGAAGATAGTTAACTAAAACCTCTGCACCAGATGTCTTAAGACTGTTGACAACATCTGCTTTTGACTGTTCTGGGCGATCGCCGATCACAAAAGTGTATTTTTCATCAGCATCTTTCATATGATCTGCCACACCGTCTAACACTGCTCCCATTTCCACTGTAACCCCCGTTTTGGGGACGTTTTCACAAAAAACCGTTGTACAGTTAGGAGGAGCAAAAATTGCCTCAGCAACATCCTTTCCTACCTTACGTTGGTCAATATCAAAAGCAGCAACTACCTGAAGATCGTAAGGCTTATAGCCGCCGATTTCCCAGTGCATTAAGCCGATCGCATCTGTCTCTTGTTTGTCTCGATAGTATTCAATTCCTTGGATGAGTGAACTAGCACAGTTCCCTACACCGACAATTGCAATTTTTACGCTCCCCACCATTTAACCTTCCTCCATTATTGGACTACATTATAGGAAATCTTACAGTCATTGTTTAAAAAATAGTAAACGAATGGTTAATTATTCCACCATAGTAGATGTTTTGCTTGATAAATCGGTATGCCAACCCAAGCAGACTGCCTATACCTTTTTAGCCGATGGAGAGAAAGAATCGGGTAGCTGTACTTACCAAGAATTAGATCTTCAAGCAAGAGTGATCGCTGTACAACTCCTTGATAAAGTTAAACCAGGCGATCGCGCTTTGTTGGTTTATCCCTACACTTCTGGTTTAGAGTTTATCGCTAGTTTTTTGGGTTGTCTCTATGCTGGAGTTATCGCCGTTACCGACTATCCCCGACAGCATATTAAATCTTTGAGTCAGTATCAAGATCGGATCGATAATTGTCAAGCTGGAATTATTTTAACCACTCAAGAATTTGGCGATCGCGTTAAAGGACAGTTAGTTGCCCATCCTGGCATGGCACTAAAGCTAAAAGCTTTACCCTGGATTGCCAGTGACAAAGTTGATTTAAATTTAGCGTCTAAGTGGCAAAAACCAAATATCGACGGCGATACCTTAGCTTTTTTACAATATACTTCTGGTTCAACAGGAGATCCCAAGGGTGTAATGGTCACTCATGGGAATGTACTCCACAATTCAGAGGTTATTTATCAGTCTTTCGGACATCACGATCGCACTAAAATTTTGATGTGGCTGCCGATGTTTCATGACATGGGTTTAATTGGTGGCGTGATGCAGCCTTTATATACAGGATTACCTGCGGTGCTAATGTCTCCTATTGCTCTGGCACAAAAGCCTTTTCTTTGGCTACAGGCGTTGTCTAAATACCAGATAACCACTAGTGGTGGCCCAAATTTTGCCTATGACCTATTGTGTCAGAAAGTTACGGAAGAACAACGAGCTAGTTTAGATTTAAGCCATTGGCAGGTAGCTTTCACTGGTGCTGAACCTGTAAGGGCGCAAACTCTAGCCAAATTTGCCGAGTTATACAAACCCTGCGGTTTTAAACCAGAAGCCTTTTATCCCTGTTATGGCATGGCTGAAGCTACTTTATTTATCACGGGGGGTAATGCAGCAGAATCCCCTAAAGTTACTTATCTAGATAAAACAGCTTTAACTAAAGACGAAGTTGTCACCGTAACGCCAGATCACCCCAACTCAAAAGCTGTGGTTAGCTGTGGTCATACTTGGTTGGAGGATGAAATTATTATTGTCAATACCGAATCAAAAACTGAGTGTAAAAGTAATCAGGTAGGAGAAATTTGGGTAGCAGGGGTAGGAATTGGCAAAGGATATTGGCAAAAACCAGAACAAACAGCAGCAACTTTTCAAGCAACTTTAGCTGACAAACCAGATAAAACCTACCTCCGCACAGGAGATCTTGGCTTTATCAAAGACGGGGAACTATATATAACAGGGCGTATCAAAGAAATGATGATTCTTTGGGGACGCAATCATTACCCTCAACACATTGAAGAAACTGTCGAAACTTGTCATCCTGCCTTGCGTGCCAATCATGGTGCAGCCTTTAGCGTAGAAGTCGGTGGGGAGGAACAATTAGTAATTGCCCACGAAATAAATCGTGCTGACTTACGAAATCTTAACGCCGAAGAAGTCATCGGCGCAATTCGTCTGGCAGTCGGCGAACAAAACCTAGCCAATGTATTTGCCGTATCTTTACTAAAAACGGGCAGCATTCCTAAAACTTCTAGCGGTAAAATACAGCGTCGCGCTTGTCAGAGTATGTTTTTGGATGGCAGCTTAAATACAGTGGCGCAGTGGCAACAGTCCGAAATAGCCGATACTGATATTACCGATTTAGCAGGGCAGTTTTTTAGTGATTAGTTATTTGCTATCGGCTAGGCTAGTTGCTAGTTGAGGCGTAAATTGTTCATTGGTCATTGATAATTGTTTATTGATCGCCTCTTGCCAAACATTAACTAAATTTTGAATCGCTTGCTCCCAACTGTATGCTTGAATTGAATCATGAGCGCGATCGCCCATTTCTTTTCTTAAACTAGGATTTTCAATGAGAATTTTTAGTTTACTAGTAAAGTCCAGGCGATCGCCTGGAGTGTAAAGAAATCCATTACTACCAGCTTGGATATTTTCGACTACTCCCCCTGAGTTGGGCGCAATTACAGGAATCCCCGCTGCAAATGCTTCTAAAATCGTTAAGCCTCTAGTTTCTTTTTCAGAAGTGGTTACGTGGAGATCGCAGTTAATTAATAAAGCGGGTATATCTTCAGGTGCTACTCTGCCGAGTAAGTGTAAATTAGAAGTCAGCTTACTTAATTTATCGGTTATTTCTTGACGCATTGGGCCGTCCCCTGCCACAATTATTGCCACCTTGTTTAAATCAATTTGCTGAGAAACGGCTGTAAACGCATCTAAGGTAAAATCCCAGTCCTTATCTGGATATAAACGCCCCAGAAAGATAACTTTTGTTAGTTTGTCTATTTCTAGCCCATAGTTAGACTTAAAAAAATCTGCTTGAGGTGAATAAAGACTAAAGCGATCGCTATCAAAACCGACTAAATTGCTATACTGAGCATTTTTAATACCTAGTTCAATAACTTTGGGATAGGTAATCTTACTTGTAACTAATGTGAGATCATAGGAGTTATATACCCAAACAATTAGCTGTTGCAGTAAAAATTTGACGGCAATGGAAATTGGCTTTGGTAGAGGAAAATAATCCTCTAGATAATCTAAGAAATTGGTACGAAAAAAGCTCACGCAAGGAACACCAACACGTTTTGCATAATCTATCCCCGCAACTCGCCAAAAACCAACAAAGAGTCTTTCAGGTTCGTCAACATGAACTATATCTGGTTGAAACTGCTCTAATTCTTCTAAGACAGTTTGATATGACTTTTTACTCACATTTGGTTCATAGTCTAAACCCACAAAGGAACTGCTGTTTAAATTAACAACCTTGACCCCAGGTAAAATATTTCCTGTGTAGTCCCGCCAATTAGGATAGTCTGCTTCTAAGCTACTATAGTCTGGACAAAACAAGATAACCTCGTGTCCCCACTGACTTAATCTTGTTAATCTTTGTAGTCCACTAATGCTTACTCCGTCAATAATTGGCAAGAAACCTGAAGTAATAATTGCAATTTTCATTAGCGTTAAGGCTGTTCTTTAAAATAACCAACGCATTTAATATAAACACTTTAGATAAAATTGAGATTAACTTAAGAATATGAATTAAATCAGGTTTGGTAAAGAATTCATTGACAATTAAAAGTGGGTAATTGACAATTTTTCTATTTGCTAAAAACAAGCAATTATAGGCGATCAAATTAAAATAAAAGCTGTTTCTTTAAATATATGATGGGCTGGACGCAAATTTTTATTCTAGATACTCTAAATTTACTCTGGCTGGCTCTTAGCCTATTTTTTGCTGGCGTTATTGAATCTTTTTTATGGCAAACTAGTTTATTTCAAATGTTAAATATTCCTATTCAAACACAATGGTTTGGGGCAAACAAAAAGTGGCGAGGATTGATTAGTTTACCCATAGCAATGGTAGCTAGCGTTTATTTATTAAATACCATTGAAATTTTCACTCCTAATTTACCCCAATCAGCAATCTTATTTTCTAATCTTAATCTTTTAGAGTTTGGCTTATTAGTAGGATTTGTTTTTAACTTATCAGAATTACCTAATTCTTTTGTCAAGCGTCGCTTAGAAATACCTCCTGGAGATGAAAGCAGTAGAATATTTTATTTTATCGATCATATGGATTCTACCTATGGAGTTTTGATTCTCTGGTATTTTTATTTTCACTTTCCTTTGCACTTGATTATTACAGGCTTCATTGTTACACCATTGCTATTTATGGGTGCAACAGAACTACGTAAGAAGCTAGGATTAAAATAAACAATCTTGGGAAAAGGATGATGATAAAAAGCCTTAGTTTAAACTACTAAAATTAATTCTTGAACTATTTTCCCTTCAGCATCTTTGAGTTCAAGCACTGTCAAATTACCTTCAATTCTTTCTTGACATTCACATTCAGAATTAATTAAGAAATCAAGATCGGTTTTTAAAGTTTCTAGCTGACAAAATTGTAGAACAGTTAAATTATTCATGGTTAAACCTTGATATTTGCTTTATTCAAACTTTATATTTGTTGTTCAAAGCTAACTCAAGCTAAAACTTATTTCTGTGATCTCATGCAGAGATTAAAGCGATCGCACAGCCTCATAATAGACGATTAAAGATAAAATACTAAAAATGATCTCACTCTATTCAAGATTCAAGCGAGAAAATAATATGTCTAAATTGAGTACGGCAAAAGGTAGTTGTCTATGTAGGGCGGTAGAGATTTCTACAACCACCATGAATCCTCATGTAGCAGCGTGTCATTGTAGTATGTGTCGTAAATGGGGTGGAGGAGCTTTATTAGGAGTTGAGTGTGAGAGTGACGTTAGTTTTTCTGGCGAAGAAAATATCGGAGTTTATCAATCTTCAGAATGGGCAGAGCGTGGATTCTGTAACCAGTGTGGTAGCCATCTCTTTTATAGATTAAAAGACAATAATCATTACTACATACCAGTGGGAATTTTCGATAATGATGAAAATCTGGTTTTCGATCTTCAGGTTTTTATTGAAGAGAAACCTGAGTATTACTCTTTCGCTAATGAAACTAAGAACATGACAGGGGAAGAGTTATTCGCTATGTTTACATCTTCATCTGAACAATGAATATATTAATCTACGGGAATAAAGGCTCTTACCTTGGCACGAGTCAAAGCAGTATAAAGCATCTTCTGTAAATCTGGACAATTTTTCATGTCTTCGGTGTCCAAAAAGACATAATCAATACTAGAGCCTTGAGCTTTATGTACGGTCAAGGCATAGGCGTAGGTAACATCATCAAACATCCGTGATAGATCAAAATATTTGTTCCACTGCTTTTTTTCTACGTAATATTTAGCCTGTTCATTTTTTAGCTGTTCTCCTTCCTCGGTTAAGATAGATAAATTCACTTCAAACCCAGCATCAGTTATGACTGGTACTGACCAATATTGATAAGCTACCCTGTCAAAAGAAAGCTGCTTAATTGATGCAGATTCAATGACAGAACATTCCTCAGAATTATTAATTAGCACACTCCACTTATTTTTACCTTTTTGCCCAGGACGAGAGCGAAATAGAGGTTTTTTGGCGATTAATCTATCTCCTGGTACATAAAGCGGTGCATCTTGACCCCACAAGCGCGATCGCACGAATTTATTGGCAGATTTTGCTGTTTTATTGCGCCAAACTAGCAATCTGGCGTAATCAGGGTTAATTTTATAACCATCAGACTGAAAATATTCAACTACCGTTTCTAACCATTGCTTTCTTGGCTGACAGACAATTGTTCGATCCTCGCTGCTTTGAAAAGGATAAATAAGGCGATTATATTGAGCATCACTGCGGATCTGCTCGGCAACTACGGCTATTTCACCCTCATAACGGACAATTTCGTTGAGGGTAAATGTACTGTCAATCTGGTTGGAAACAGCAACTACAGGCTCGTTTTCTTTTACTGGCGGTAATTGTGATTCATCTCCTACAAACACCACTTTAGTATCTATAGTTAAAGCGATCGCCTTGACTATTTCTTCAAAGTTACTGCGATTAATCATCGAAAATTCATCGATGATCACCACTTCATAATGGTCAAATTCTGCTTCCCCCATCGAAGTAAACTCTTCTAAGCCAGTTTCTTCATTAATCTCTGGCTGCTGACCTAATAATTGGGCAATAGTTTTTACCTCGATATTAAGGCCCATCGACACTGCCACCTGCATTAGGCTTTTAGCTGCTTTGTTTGTTGGTGCTGCTGCTACCAATTCTAAGTTATTTGCTCGAAGCCACTCGATAAAATGACAGATCAGAAAGCTTTTACCTGTCCCTGCATATCCACTCAGGCGAAAAATGCGGGGTCGCATCGCGTCGCATCTTTCGTCACTTTTAACAAATAATTTTAATTGAGTTAAAGCTTGCCTTTGAGCAGCCGTTAATTGTTTTGCGGAGACATTTTTAGTTTTAGATTTTGCCATTGCTTCAGGACAAGCGGTTATTTGCCTTACTTACTTCGCCATTCATCAGTTAACAATTCAGCATATCTCTAATTCTTTTCTTCGATCCATTGAACGAACACCACAAATATGTTCGGGTTTTTTGTCGGGAATACATATCAAAAAATCGGTAAGCTCTTTGACAGACTTATTTTCTAGCGATCGCGTCGCTCATTTAGCAGTCATTTTTAATATTTGCCCACTCTAAAACTTTTTGTTGATTAGTTAAATCCTTGCTACTTGCTAAAATCTTAATTCTAAAACTTACCAAGATTAAGTTACCCTCAGATAGATTACGTTTCTTAATATAAGATAATTTATCAAAAATGCGAACTTTATTAATTTATCCTGTTTTTCCTAAGACTTTTTGGTCTTATGACAAAATTTTAGAACTAGTTAATCGCAAAGTGTTGTTACCGCCTTTAGGAATGCTTACCGTTGCTGCTATATTGCCCCAAGAATGGGAATTTAAGCTAGTAGACCGTAACATCAGAGAAGTTACCGAAGCAGAATGGGATTGGGCAGAATTAGTAATTTTCTCCGCCATGATTGTCCAAAAGCAAGACCTGCTAAAGCAAATTCAAGAGGCAAAAAGACGGGGGAAATTAGTAGCTGTAGGTGGTCCCTATTCAACTTCTTTACCTGATGAATCAAAGGCAGCAGGAGCAGATTTTCTCATTTTAGATGAGGGAGAGTTAACTTTGCCGATGTTTGTCGAAGCTATAGCCAAAGGTGAAATCAGCGGTGTCTTCCGCGCTGCTGAAAAGCCTGATGTGACTACCACTCCTGTCCCTCGCTACGATTTGCTAGAGCTTGATGCTTATGACTCTATGTCGGTACAGTTTTCCCGTGGTTGCCCGTTTCAGTGCGAGTTCTGCGATATTATTGTTCTCTATGGTCGCAAACCCCGTACCAAAGAACCAGCACAGCTGTTACGAGAATTAGATCACCTCTATGAATTAGGCTGGCGACGTTCAGTATTTATGGTAGACGATAACTTTATTGGCAATAAACGTAATGTTAAGCTGTTTCTCAAAGAATTGAAAGTCTGGCAAGAGAAACATCAATATCCTTTTGATTTTAATACCGAGGCTTCGGTAGATTTAGCTGCTGACGCTGAACTGATGGAATTGATGGTGCAGTGTAATTTTAATGCTGTCTTTTTAGGAATTGAAACTCCTGATGAAACAAGCTTGCAGCTAACCAAAAAATTCCAAAATACCCGTACTTCTTTAGCAGAAACTGTCGATACCATGATTAGGGCGGGGCTTCGTCCGATGGCGGGATTTATTATCGGTTTTGATGGCGAGAAAACAGGTGCAGGTCAAAGAATTATTAATTTTGTAGAGGAAGCAGCTATTCCCACGGCTATGTTTGGGATGTTGCAGGCTTTGCCCTTAACTGCTTTATGGGCGCGTTTGGAACAAGAAAATCGTTTGCGAGATAGTAAGCAGCAAGACATCAACCAAACTACCTTGATGAACTTTATGCCGACTCGCCCCATTGAAGAAATTGCCCAAGAGTACATTCTGGCATTTTGGACGCTTTACGAACCAAAAACATACCTAGACCGTGTATATCGCTGTTTCCTCAAGCTAGGCTCACCTCAACACGAAACATCCTTTACTATGCCCAATTGGGTGGACATTCGCGCTTTAGGTATTGTTATTTGGCGACAGGGCGTTAAACGAAATACTCGCTGGAAGTTTTGGCATCATTTATTTGGTATTTTCCGCCATAATCCTAGAGTTTGGGAACATTACCTAACCATGTGCGCCCATAATGAGCATTTCCTCGAATATCGTCAAATTGTCAAAGATGAAATTGAAGCACAGCTAGCCGAATTTCAAGCACAGGAAAAGCAACTGAGGTCAGTCTATCCTGAAAAGGTGAATGAGATTCTCAGGTTAAGTAAAGCGTAATCGCCTAATAGAACTGTCTTGAAAATAGACAAATAAAGTTTAAAAACTTAGCTTATGAGAGTCAGTTGTGACTTTTAACTTAACCCAGCCAGAGTTGTGAAGACTTATACAGGAGGTCTATTTAATTTTAGACATACTGTCTAAATTACGAACTTTGGGCGTATCGCTTAAAATACAAATAATTGCTGTTCGACCAGTGTCTAAAGTAGCAGCACTTAATATGTCAGCAACTTTAGCTGCGGTTATTTCTTCAATCAACTCTTTTAGTTTTGGTTGAATAGCCTCATTTAAATTGAGGCGAACTTTTTTAGCTAGCTCATTTTTCCCTTCATCAATTAAAACTAGTTCAGCATTAGTGATTGAATTTTCAAGAATCAAAGTTATTTTATTAGTAAAAATTTGACAAGTTACTTTAGAAGGTTGATGTCCGAGATAACGACGATAAAATGCTTGGATATCTTGGGATATTCTTCTCTCTAATTGTCCACGAGTTGGCAAACCACCCATTTTATTTTTTCCCTAAACAAAAATTATTATTCGCAAGCTGATTTTGCTACAGGTCACGAAAAATAATGTAGATATGCAGTATGAATATACATAAAAAATCTTTTAGACAATTTATAATTTACTTTTCGTAATTTTATAGGTAAAAAAAGCGATCGCTTGTCTATATAACTTACTAGTTGCAATTAACAATTGTTATCTATCTCTAGATATAACTAGCTTTTCGCTAGCTTGTAAACTGCTCATCTTTAATGATAGTTGACGTTTCCTTACTTTATTTTTCAGTATTGAAAACCACAAGATTATATTAGATTTATGGCATATATTCAGTTATCAAAATATCAAAATCATGATTTAAGTTATATATATTTTGATTCACCAAAGTCCAATATTGTTCATAAGATAAATTTAGTTGCATTTTTTTGCAAGTATTGCTTTAATAGGAATCGTTTATGACGAAACTGTTAGCTTTTAGCTATCATCTACAGGCAACTGTAAAAAAGAACAAAGTTCTTGGTCGCTGGAAAAACCTCGAATCAAACGACTTTAGGTCGCAAAAACTTATTTTTGCCTTGAGTACTGAAGGTTACGATCGCGAAGTAAAACCCGCAAAGCGATTTATGCAGGTCTTGTTGGTTTACGATCGAGATCTAAAAACAGTGGTCTAAAAACTCTTACTACTAAAGTTTTGCTGCTATGTTCAGCAATGCTCGAACCTGAATGCACAATAATTAAATTACACCAGACGATATGCACATTGCTCCATCACTACTTATTCCTTTCCTTAGTGGAATCTATCTTCTAAGCGTTCACATTTTACTCAAGTTTTGTCAGCTAAGTAGTTCCAAAAAACTATTTAATTACTTTTTGGATAATTAAAACCGCTTCGCGGTAGCTATGAGCTTCAGGGTCATGAGCTTCAGAGCTTAATTAAAAGTAGATTTAAACTACTTTTAATGCAGGGCGGGATACCGCCCAGAGCGTCGCAGACGCGAAGCGTTGAGTCGCGTTGTGCGACTTTTCATCTCTTCGAGATAGAAAAGGGGACTTATACTAAATCCGATTACCAAAGTGTGTATAAAATAGTGAGGAATAACTTAAAAATGTTAAATGCCAAAAACAGCTTATTTAGCAAAACATTTTAGTTCTTCTGAACTAAAAGAAAAGTATCTGAAGAGTCAAAACTCAGTGGAAGTGAGAAGATGGCATCTGAATCGCGAAAATATCTTTGGGATGGACGATTAAAAATAGTGCGCTCGCTGTGGGATGTTCTTATTCTTATGCTCAAAAGATTCTCGGTCGGTACAACCTCTATGGAGAGGAAGGGGTCAAAAATTGCCAAAATAAAACCAGCAATCATGTTAGAGGAAAAAAAAGGTTACTATCACAACCACAATTAGAAAAACTAACAAAAGCGATCGCCAAAGAGTTACCAGACGGAGGAATCTGGACAGGAACTAAGGTAGCTCGCTGGATTGAAAAAGAAACGGGCAGAGAAAAAGTCGGGAATCAGAGAGGATGGGACTACTTAAAAAAGTGCGGTTACTCTTGGCAAAGTCCAAGACCAACACATAAAAAAGCCAATAAATTAGAGCAAGAGATGTTCAAAAGTAACTTGCCATTGAAACTTAAGCAACTTGAACAAGAAAATCCAGATGTGGAGGTAGAACTGTGGTTTTTCGACGAGCATAGAGTAGGATTAAAACCAATACTAAAAAAGGTTTGGTCAAAAGTTGGTCATCGACCAGAAGCAATAGTACAACATCGATACGAATGGTTGTATGTTTATGGGTTCGTTAAGCCAAAAACTGGAGAAACTTTATGGTATCTAATTCCCAGAGTTAATACAAATTGGCTGAATCTGGTTTATCAACAGTTTGCTATTGATGCTGGAATTAATAATCAAAAAAAATTCTTTTGATAGAAGATAATGCAGGATGGCATCACAGCAAAAAAGCGATTATTCCAGAGGGAATAAAGATTGATTTTTTACCTCCTTATTCTCCAGAGTTACAGCCAGCCGAAAGGTTATGGCAGTTAGTAGATGAACCTCTGGTAAATCAATATTTTGAAACTATCAATGAGATAGAGGACATTTTAGTTGAGCGTTGTTGTGTAGTCAGTGAAATGAAAGATGAAGTTCGTAAATTGACTAACTATCATTGGCTAAAAAACGCTTGTTGTTTACATACTTTATAAATCGGATTTAGTATGAGTTGTGAAATAGCGGCTATAGCCATAGGTATTGAAATAAATTGAGTGAACTCTCCAAAGTCAAATCGGCGTGCGCCTGGGCGGTATTCATCGACATAGTTAGCTAGTTGCGAGAAGTCCTCGCTCCCCCGACGGGTAAGCGAAGATTCTTCTATGGGAATTCCGCAACTATGCCATTTCTGGTCAACGTATAAATATCCAAGTCCATAAGAACCCAGTAGCCACTTATGACCAACTGAAACAACAAAATCAGGTCGAACCCTATCAAAATTGATGGACAAAGCCCCTAAAGATTGGCTAGCATCAACAACCAATGCAGCACCCGCAGTTCTAGCTGCTTCACCAATAGCAACAAGGTCAAGCAGTTCACCATCCGTCCAGTGGCAGTTGGGAATTGTAACTACGGCGGTATTTGAATCAATGAGGTTTAACACTGATTCAGTCAGAGAATTATTTGTCCCTCGTTGAGCAACCCGTATGATTGCTCTTGATTCGTTGGCTCGTCTTTTCCAAGCGTAGATGTTTGAAGGGTATTGGTCTTCGAGAACGACGATATTTGCATTTGCTTCTAGGGGAATGTTCTTGGCTGCGATCGCGATGCCATAGCTTGCAGAGGGAACTAGGGCAACAGTGTCGGCATCAACTTTGATGAAACGGGCAAATTCTTCACGGAGTATCTCTGGATTGCGAAACCTATCGTCAAGAGTAATCGACCAAGGGCTAGAAAAAACATCGATGCCTTGATGTCCAGCTTTAGAAACTTCTTTAAGTCTAGGAGCAATACTGGCAGAGTTGAGATAGACAATCTCCCTGGGAATATCAAATAAAGCTCGGTCGGATTTATTCATAGGTTTTCGCTTACGAGATACAACTGTTTACCATACGAAAAATTTATTGATATTCAGCATATTTAACTAAAATTGATTTCGGCTTGCTCAATCAGTTTTTGCCAAACTCCTGTGGGTTGCCAAATTCGATCCATGGTAGGTCTGGCTTCGGCTTCAGATAGTTGCAGAACATATTTTTGCCAGAGATAAACAAAGCAGGAAACTCGCATATTTTTGGCGCAGTGTACCCAAACTCGATTCTCCTCAAAAGATTGCATAGTCTTGAAAAAAAGCTGTACATCTTTGATTTGAGGATTTTCCCAGACTACGGGAATCTGAACATAAACCATCCCCAAATCAGTAACAATTGCGCCTTCGTTGGCTAGAGCATTGGTCGAAGTGGACATGGCTAAATTAATTATGATTTGGTATCTTGATTTAGCAATTAGCTCAAATTGTTCCTTGGTGGGCTGTCCTGAAGTTGCCTGGCGATCGCTTATTTGATAATAGTCTTGAATATTGTTTATCATTATCGATACAATACAGTCCCAAAAATAAAATTCGGGTCTGAGTCTAACTTTGGCTATAATAATGGATTGTAATATATAATCAGAGGCTAATTATGGCTCGTAAATGTCAGATAACAGGGAAAAAAGCCAATAATGCAATGGCAGTTTCACACTCTCATCGTCGCACCAAAAAATTGCAGGGTGTAAATTTGCAGTGGAAAAGAGTTTGGTGGGCCGAAGGTAACCGCTGGGTAAGATTGCGCTTATCTACTAAAGCGATCAAAACTTTAGAGAAAAAAGGTATTGGCACAATGGCGCAAGAAGCGGGTATTAACCTTAACAAATACTAAAGTATTAAATATTAAAATTAGATATTTTCTAGTATTGTCAATGCTAATTTTAATTAACTCAATAGCATCATCTAAAATTTGAGCAGTCTCATCTTTAACTTGCCAATTCTACTTAAATAACTAATGAGCCAGAATTATAGTTATTGTTTGGTGACTGCAATTTCATAATAAATAGTTGCTATAACTGTTCACTTAGCCAAACTTTTGTGGGAGTCATAAAATAAAGCTGGCTGCTCTTTGATTCTTTTGCTAATGGGTATCACCCTTTCAATTACCTTGATTAAATATTCATACTGAGGAACGGGTTCGTTAGGTAAGAAATTTGCAGAAGCAGCAACATTAGAGGGGGCTTGAGCCAAAACATTTTGGATTACTTGAGCTTGCTTTGGCTTGATTTTGTCAGCAATGATAATTGCACCAGATGGAATAGTGTGAGTATCAACATCAATAATGCGAAATTGCTTTTGTGGGAAATTTGGGCGATATTGATTAAATTCTTGCAAAGATAAAGCAGCAGCATCAACTTGTCTTTGTTCGAGCCATTCTAAGCTAATTTGGGGAGTAGAAGCAAAACGCACTTTTTTTAAAGCCAAACCATAAAGATTGTAGATAGGCAAATAATAACTAGTTGCTGAACCTTCCTGTCCTAAAGCAATAGTTTTACCTGTAAGATCTTTGATGTTCTGCAAACTACTGTCTTGATTAACGACGATTGCCGAGCGTAGTTCTTCAACCCCTTCTAGGGGAATTATCGCCTTATATTGATGTCGCTGAATTGCGATCGCCGTTAAACCTGGAGGAGTAAAAGCTAAATCCCATTCTTGCTTGGCAAGTTTATCTAAAGCTTGAATTTCATTATAAACTGGCTCTAATTCTATAATGCTTTTTAGTTGAATACCTAAATAGTTTTGTAAGTCGGAGTATCGATCTAAAGAGCGATCGCCTTCTCCATAACCTACCACACCTACAGCTAATTGTTGAGATACCCCTGATTCTACTTGATTGCAGGCTGTTATTGTGCCAAAAATAAGTATTATTATCAATAAACGATGCAGCCTCATAGTTATTTATTCCGATAATTTCAGCTAAAAGTCTTTAAAAATATTTAATATTTGCAGTCAACAAATCAAGTTATTTTTATTACAAGTAAACATACGACTTTATAGTAAAGTTGGTAACGCCGAGTTTACTATTATTTATTAAACTTATTAATCGCTAAGAAAATGAGCTTTGATTTCTAATGTATTGTTGAAGTTCTAGTTAATACATTTAGAATTGTGGATTTAAAATAATATTATTTGCTTCATTTTGAAGTAAAACTCTCTATGTTTAGAAATATTAATTTGGGTACAAAGCTAAATCTTCTTTTAGGCATAATTCTTTTAGTTTTAACCTTAACTATCAGCTTGATATTATCTAATATATTGCAAAACTATGCAGAACAGATTGTTACTGACCGAGCATCGTTGCTAATCGAAACTATGAACTCTGTACGTCAATATACTAGCACTCAGGTTAATCCCGAATTAGCGTCAAGACTAGAAACAGAAAAGTTTTTTATACCCCAAACTGTACCTGCTTACTCAGCGCGAGAAGTTTTTGAAAACTTTAGAAGCAATGAAGAATACAGCCAGTTTTTTTACAAAGAAGCTACTCTTAACCCCACCAATTTAAGAGATAAAGCAGACAAGTTTGAAACTAAAATTATAGAGTCTTTTCGAGACAACTCTAATTCTGCCGGTCTGAAAATGGTAGATTTGCAGCAGCATGGTTTTCATACCATACCAGGAGGGGAATTGTTTTACATAGCTCGTCCTTTGGCAATTAAGCAAGAGAGTTGCTTAAGATGTCATAGTATCCCTAAAAATGCTCCTGCTAGCCAGATTGCTACCTATGGCACAGATAATGGTTTTGGCTGGAAAATGAATGAAATTGTAGGAGCGCAGATTATTTCTGTTCCTGCAAGTCAAGTAGTAAAACAAGCCCAAAATTTACGCTGGCTAGTTCTTGGCAGAGTGTCTATCTTTTTGGTGTTAGGAATCATCTTATTAAATATATTTCTTAAATTTACTATTACCGACCCGATTAATAAGATGTCCTCCCAGTCTAAAAATCTAAGTACTGGAGATTTTAGCGTTGAGTTTAAACATAAAAGTAACGATGAAATTGGCATTTTAGCTCGTTCTTTAAATCGTCTCAAGGTGAGTCTGAAAATGGCAATGGAAATGATTGAAAATCAATCACCAAAATAAATTAAATGTATATCTTAAACATTAAGTTTGTGGTTTGTAGTCAGAATTATACTACTTACTACTTAACAATATAAGTAACCTACGCCAACAGGATTTAGTATTAAACTACAATAGTTTATCTACAGCAAACGTTGTTTAAATTGTTTAGCATCTTGGTCATTGGGAATTTTTTTTGCCAAGGCTTGAACAAACTCCTCATTCGATAAATAAGGATTAGCAGCTAAAGTTTGGCTGCAAATAATTGTTGCCATCGGTCCAATAAACTCTGCTAAATTATGATAACAGAGATCGATAAATTGAGAGGATACTTGTTGATAGGATTCAATTGGTTGTGTCAAATTATTATTGGAAAAAGCTGTTTGACTGCGAGCTTTAACTGACTCAAAAGATGCAATACCTGATGGCTTCAACCAGTAGTTTTCTACGCTTTGTAGACTAGAATCAATCTTAACAATTTCTTGAAAAATAGCTCTAGCACTCGTTGGTCTGTTTGCAGGCAGAGAAGACATCATCGAATCAATAAGATTAATCAGTTCGGGTGGAATATTTTCAACGGCTTTAGACCATTCTATTTTGTCTCGATGAGCATTATAAAATGTCAGAGGATTAAGGGCAGTGAGAAGATAGATCATCGTGCCTCCCAAAGCATAAAAATCTGATTGCTTAACAGCTTTACCTCTCATTTGTTCTATAGGAGTATATCCGCTAGATATTACCCCAGTAATTTTACCTGCCGAGAATTTTTGAATATAACTGTTAGAAAGCTGCCTCGCTGTGCCAAAATCGATTAAAACTAGACAACCATTCGCTTGTAACATGATATTACTAGGCTTAATATCACGATGAAAAAAATCTAAATTGTGTACCTGTTCTAGAATTAAGCTTAGTTCAGCTAACCAACGTAAAGCCCGTTTACAAGATATTGGTTTGTTGCCTCTTTTATCAAGGTATTCTTCTAAATCTAAGCCTTCAATCTTTTCCATCACAATACAGTGCAAAGGCTCTTGACAACTTTGGGGATAGTAAGTGAAGTAACCATCTAAATCAAGTTTGGGAATACCAGGATGATTCATGATTTCTAATACGCGAGCTTCTTGTTGAAATAGCTCTACATATTTAGGATGATTGTCCATCAATACTTTTAGTACTTTTGGTCTAGAATTGAGGTCTAATACTTCATAAGTAAAACCAAATCCTCCTTGTCCTAGTAGCCGCTGTACTCGATATCGCCCATCTATTAAAAGTTCTGAACCACAGCTTTCACAAAAAAGTAGTGTATCAGAGTTTTTTGCTTTTTTGCATTGGAGGTTTATACATAAACTCATGGAAAAAATATTAGTAAATATTAGTTCATAGTTGCTATAAGAACTATAAATAATTTTTTGTGGATAATAATAGTAATAATAATAATATCAATAGGATAAATTGCAGTTTCTATACTTTTATTTAACTAAGCTAGAGGTTTAATAATAATCTAGCGCGATCGCACTCTATGTTAAGCAATGTAGATACAGAGATAGAAAGCTTAGAAAAAAGCCAAAAGCCAGACAAATACAAAGCCATCAAGCAGGGGATGATGCAGGAGTTATTAACAGGCAAAATGAGGTTGATTGATAATTAATAAAATCAAGCTTATAGAATTTAGGTTAAATATATGTTGTTTAAAATTTTGATACAGCTAGGGCGATCGCCTGGGGCAAGATATTATGTTCTTGTGTCTGTATTCTGGCGTGCAGAGTTTGAAAATTATCACTAGGCAATACAGGTACAGCAGCCTGCATGATTATTTCGCCACTATCGACTTCTAAACTGACTAAATGGACGGTACAGCCCGTAATTTTAACCTTAGCAGCTAATGCCTGTTCTACTGCCCCAATACCCTTAAAACTAGGCAATAAACTTGGATGAATATTGATTACACGATTGGGGTAGCCATCAAGCAGAATCTGAGTAATGATTCGCATCCATCCCGCCATGACCACCCAGTTTGCACCATAAGCTTTTAGCACAGCAACTATCTCGTGATCGAGATTTTCTCGCTTTTGATATTGTCGATGGTCAATTAATACCGTAGGGATATTGTATTTCTCTGCACGTTCTTTAACTTTGGCTTGGGGGTTATTGTAAATTAAGACTTGAATCTCTGCGTTAAGTTTACCATCAGCGATCGCTTTAGCTATAGCTTCAAAATTCGTTCCACTACCTGAAGCCATGATTCCTAACTGTAGAGGCAAAGATTCAACCTGAAGTCGATCTGGTAAAGATAATAAATCAGGAGAGATTAATATTTGCTTAGAATCTAAATGGTTATGCTCGATAGTTGATTCGGTCATTTGTTTTGTCGTGATAGCCTAGTACTGCTACGCGGAAGTAATAGGTAATAAGTAATAGGTAATGAATAAATTTACAGGCTGTTCGCAGCATTTCGCCTAGTAAGCTTATTTACGCCCACGTCTACGCGATCTATAAACGTACTTAATTACTGCTTTTAAAACTATTAGCATAATTTTGTAGCTAACGGTAATGTTGTTTGATCGCGATCGCGATTTTTATTTTATTGATTTTATAATCGCAAATAGAGTTATCTTAAACTTGGATGCTTTCAAAGTAAAGATCAGTCTATGTTTTCTGGCGGTAAGGTCTACTTAGTCGGTGCGGGAGTAGGTAACGAAGAATATTTAACTGTTAAAGCTAAAAAACTACTTACTGTTGCTGATGTATTAATTTATGATGCTTTAGTAGATAAGTCATTGTTAAATTTAGCTCCTGAAAATTGTCTTAAAATCAGCGTTGGTAAACGAGGAGGAAAAGCCAGCACTCCTCAAGCGAAAATTAATCAGCTATTGGTAGAATATTGTCTTCAGGGTAAACAAATAGTCAGATTAAAAAGTGGCGATCCCTTAATTTTTGGACGCGCTAACGAGGAAGTTGCAGCACTAAAAACAGCAGCTTGCAGCTTTGAATTTATTCCTGGTATTTCTTCGGTATTGGCTGCGCCCTTGTTAGCAGGAATTCCGCTGACAGATAAAGATCTAAGTCGCTGTTTTGCGGTGGTTAGCGGACATGAGCCAAATATCCTAGATTGGTCAGCTTTAGCTAGCATTGATACCTTGGTAATCTTAATGGGAGGACGTTCTCTCGGCCAAATTATTAAGAATTTAATTGACAATGGGCGATCGCCTGATGAACCGATTGCTATTATTCGTAACTGTGGACGATTACAACAAGAAATTTTTCAGGGGTCTTTAACCGATATAGTAGAAATAACCACTGGAGTATCTCTTTCTCCCGCAGTTATCGTTATTGGAAAAGTTGTGAAACTTAATCAAGATTTCCCTGCCCTATCTTCTCTGCCTTTGGTGAATAAGACTGTATTAGTTACTCGCGCTGCATCACAATCGAGTAAATTTACCACTTTATTAGAACAACAAGGAGCAAGGGTAATTGAAATGCCAGCCTTAGCAATTACCCCTCCTTCTAGCTGGACAGACTTAGATAGGGCGATCGCTAATATCAATCAGTTTCAATGGCTTATTTTAACCTCTGCTAATGGAGTTGACTACTTTTGCGATCGCTTGAATACTCTGGGTTACGATGCTCGTGCTTTGGCAGGAATTAAAATTGCTGTTGTGGGTCGTAAAACCGCATCTGTCTTACAAACAAAACATCTTAAAGCTGACTTTATTCCTCCAGACTATATAGCTGATTCTTTAGTCGCTCATTTTCCTGAAGATTTAGCTAGTCAAAAGATTCTCTTTCCTCGCGTCGAAACTGGCGGAAGAGAAATATTGGTTCAGGAATTAACTAATCAAGGTGCAACCGTAATTGAAGTTGCTGCCTATCAGTCTCAATGTCCCGCTCAAATAGACAAAACTGCATGGCAGGCTTTACAACAGCAGCAAATTGATGTGCTAACCTTTGCAAGCTCAAAAACAGTAACCAACTTTTATCAGTTATTAAAACAAGTTCAATCTGAAACTGATATTCAGTCTATCTTAAAAGATGTTTGCATTGCTTCAATTGGACCACAAACGTCAAAAACCTGTAGCGAACTATTGGGCAGATTTGATTTAGAAGCTGAAGAATTTACTTTAGAAGGATTGACCACAGCGATCGCCAATTATAAACTAATTTAATGTTGAATATATGATATTCAACATTAATATTTAACTTGTATTAGGGTTAATCAGTTAAACTAAAAGCAAGCTTACGATTCATTTTTCTGACTACACTGGATATGAAGAAATAAATACCTGCTAGTCGTGGCACATTTGTAGAGGAAAGAAATACTTAATGTCTAATTTAGAATATAGAAAGACACCCCTAAGTAGGGTAAGTAAAGAGCCAAGCTATACTAGCGAGCATCCTTTCAAAGACAGCGCGCTGGGGTTAGTTTCTACCAAAAGTTTTCCTGCAATTGTCGGTACGGCAGACATGATGCTCAAGTCAGCAGAAGTGACCATGGTGGGTTATGAAAAAATTGGCAGTGGATACTGTACTGCTGTAGTTAGAGGCAACATTGCCGATGTACGGTTAGCAGTAGAAGAAGGAGCAAAAACCGCCGAAAAGTTTGGTCAGCTAGTGTCTAAGTTAGTAATTGCCCGTCCTATGCCAAATTTAGAGGCAATTTTTCCGATTGGTAGTCATTTAATTGAACTGACACAAAAAAGAAGAGGCTATAGTCGCTTAAGCAATCGTTCTATTGGCTTATTAGAAACCAGAGGTTTTCCCGCCATGGTGGGTGGTGCAGATGCCATGCTCAAATCGGCTGACGTGCAGCTAGCTTCCTACGAGAAAATTGGTGATGGTTTGTGTACGGCAATTATCCGTGGTTCAATTGCTAATGTGGCAATTGCTATTGATGCAGGAATGCAGGAAGCAGAAAGAATAGGCGAACTACACGCAGTAATGGTAATTCCTCGACTGCTAGAAGATTTAGAACATACTTTGCCTGTATCTAACTATTGGGTAGACGAACAAGAGCCTATGCCAATCTTATTACCCAAAGAAGTTAAACAGAAGGAAAAAGAACTAATAGAATTACCCCAGGCTGATGATAAACCAATGTCGTTACCTCTTAAAAGAAAGATGGAAATTGAGGAACTGTAAGCTCATCTAGCTATTGGTTTGCGCTACCGCTTTTACAAGTTAAAAGTATTGATGTAAGAATAAAAACGAACAAGCCAATTTTGACCAATACATAAAATTGCAGCTACAGGAACAGTTTGGCTCACAAACTCAAATTTCGATTCACCATGAGAGTTCGCAAAACAACCCTTGCTTACAAACTGTAGATTTGTTCTGCTGGGGACTACAGCGTAAGACAGAGTTGGGAGAACGAGGTGAGAAGCTGCTTCAGCAGTATTCAACCGACCAGAAAATATAGTTTTGTTGTTAAGGTTATGAAATTGAAAAACCTCAGCCTGTAATCTTCAACTAAGATTGTTGGTGTTAGCCAAATTCGGAAATAAACTTATAAATATTATGGATAGAATTGTTGAAGTTTTAGCCGACAAAAATGATTTAATAAAGCGATCGCAAGAAATTGTTTTATCTCGTTTACAGGCAGCTATTGAAGCAAGAAATCAATTTACCATCGCTTTAGCAGGCGGTAGCACCCCAAAACCTCTTTATGAATCTTTAGCTAGTCAGCCTTTACCTTGGTCGAAGATCCACATTTTTTGGGGCGATGAACGCTATGTGCCAGCTAGCCATAATGACAGTAATCAATTTATGACCCGCGAGGCTTTACTAGACAAAATTGAGATTCCCCAGGGCAACATTCATCCCATGGATACTACCCTCGCCAGCCCGATTGAAGCTGCCCAAAAACATGAACAGGACTTGCAAGACTTCTTTGAGGTGCAACAGGGAGAGATGCCCAAATTTGACCTAATCTTATTAGGTATGGGAGATGATGGACACACCGCCTCATTGTTCCCTAAAACTGAAGCCTTGAAGGTTAGCGATCGCTTGATTACCGTCGGCAGCAAAGACGGTCAGCCTCGTCTTACTTTTACCGTACCCTTAATCAATCAGGCTCGTTGCGTTGTCTTTTTAGTTGCTGGAGAAAATAAACGTTCTGCTTTAAAAGAAGTATTTGCCGCCCAAGGCGATGCTCAAAACTACCCCTCACGTTTAATTCAACCCCAAGGAGAACTTATCTGGCTGTTGGATCGTCAAGCAGCAGCCGAACTATAAAATGCCAAGCTTTTTTATTGATTTGTAAAAAACTAGAACGCCAAGGGTAGTATATAGTGGGATAAAAAAATATCTATGTCGGTAGCAGTGTAATAGTCAGTTTAAAAAAATACCTATGATTACTTGCCCCAGTTGCAATCATCAAAATCCAGAAGGATCTTTGCAATGCGAAAATTGTTATACTCCTTTGCCCGCTACAGTTGGCTGTCCTAACTGTGGAGCATCCGTACAAACTGATGCTACTTTCTGTGGTCAATGTGGTTTTAATTTACAAGCAGAAAACCCCCTTGCCGAAGTTTCTTCAACAGAAACATCATTCGCATCAGAAGAAGTATCTTTACCAGAAGAAATTCCCCTGCCAGAAGAAATGCCTCTATCAGCAGCCAGTTCTAATATTCTACCTGAAACCTCCATGACATCACCAATCCAAAGTCCTTGGGATGAGCAAGAAGAGGAAGACATGACCATTGGGCAAGCTTACCCAGTATCGGAGATAATAGAGCCAGAGACAATAATTAATCCTGAATCTTCTGTACCAGATACAAAATTTGCAACTGAAGCCAAATCCAATAATTTAACTGCGGATGAAGAAACTCTATCCGGGGAATCAAATACTCCTGACTTAAGTTTAGATTTTGAGCAGCCCCAAGTAGATCCAGAACCTTTTGAAGAATCTCTAGCACCACCTGTACCACCAGCAACACCTGGAGTTCCTTTAGAATCAGTTAATTTTAATAATCAAGCTGGTTCGTCTGTACCTAAACCCGCTCAAAATAGAGAAGAAAATTATGGGGCAAGTGCAACTCAACTACAGTTACAAACGGCCAGCCTAATTCATTTACAAAGCAATACTAAAATAGAACTGCCTTTTAATCTAGATGTGGTTCATATTGGTAAACCAAACGGTCAAATTCCTCCTGATATAGACGTAGCTGGTTTTCCTGACTCAGAAGTAGTATCACGAGTTCATGCTGATATTCGGATTGAAGGAGATACTTTCTATATTGAAGACGTGGGCAGTTCTAATGGAACTTATATCAATCATTCTCCTTTGGTAAGAGGTAATCGCCATCGCCTACGACCAGGCGATCGCATTTCACTAGGAAAAGGAGATTTAGTAACCTTTGTCTTTCAACTTGGTTAAATGTCTGGCGGATATTAAAAGATATTACAAGATAGTAAAAACTTGCTTAAGTTTTAGCGAACTGTAAAATCTCTCTGCACAGTTAGGTCTAAGTCGTTGTTGGGATCGATAGAAATTAGCTCTGCTTTGTTTCCTCCCAACAACAGCCCAGCGATCGCCCCAGCCCCAGCACCGCCGAGGACTTTTAATGCCCCAATGTCGCCAAAGATTTCTGATAACACGGCAGCAGCACCACCACCAATAGCAGCACCCTTAAGAATATCCCCTGCATTTGCGCCTTTTTTGACAGTTTCTGTGCGGGTTATGACATTAGAAATTGCCTCAATGGGCTGGCTTGTACCGTCAGGAAAAATGATCTCATCAGCAACAAACAATGAGCCAGTTTCATCATTACTAGGTTGAATATTTCCTGAAATCTCGCTACCGTAAGGAATCAAAGTATTTTTTCGACTATCTCGCACATTAGCTGCTACCAACAAAGTTACAGGTGTAGTCTCTTTAGGAGTTACTAGAATTTTGTCCTTGTCGTATTCTATAGGAATAACAAAGCCTTCAGGGACGGTATCAGGCGCACTAGTTGGAAAACGGCTGCGTTGTTGATCGCTGTCTCTGGGTGGGTAATATTCACTGTCTCTGGGTGGGTAATATTCACTGTCTCTGGGTGGGTAATATTCACTGTCTCTAGGTGGATTATATTCTCTATCTCTAGATGGTGTTTGTTCGGGGAAAAGCTGTGCTTGGGCTGTATTGGCAAAATTAGCGACTGTAGTTAGCGAAATAGCAAGAGTAGTGAAAATAGAGGTGGTTATTTTGGAGTATTTTGCGTTAAACATGATTAATTAAAAATATTTCTCTGAGAGATTAGTTATGAGCAATTGACGCAGAGAGATAAATCATAGTTCCAAATAATTGATTTACAGATAGTAATAGCAGTTGGTAATCCAGTCAGAATCTAAGGTATAAGTCAAAGCAAAGTAACCTTCATGTTAGAATCCCACGTGCGCTCGAAAAAACCCAAACGCAAACCAGCAAAACATCAAGCCCAAATTTCTTTAAAAAACAAAAGATTAATTTTGTTGGTTTTGATTAGCAGTTTAGGCTGGGGGGTTTGGCAAGTTCAAAATAGTCTGTTTTCCCAGTCGAGAAAAGAACAAGCTGGTTCAGTATCTCCTATAGTCAATTTGCGATCGCTTGCACCTACGGCTAGAGCTAACCAATTAAAACTTTTGAGTAACGCTGAAGGAAATAGCGATTCTGCTCAACAAATAATTATTAACCGTAATCGCGCTCGCTACTTATTAGCTGCGGATTTGATTCAACAGCAGCAGGGCAAACTAGCCTTGACTTACCTTCAGGGATTAGCTGAAGATTACCCGTTGTTACGTCCTCAAATATTATTTAAAACCGCCCAGGCTTATCAACAAAATAAAGAAGAAGAAGCTGCCCAAAGTACTTTAGAAGAGCTGATCGAGAACTATCCTCGATCGCCGATTACTGCCAATGCTATATCTTTATTAGATGGCGATCGCTCCCAAAATCAAGCCAGATTAATTCGGGAATTTCCCTATCATCCCCTGGCTCAAAAGCTGGCTCGTCAGGGTTTACAGCAAAATCCTGACCAGTTTAGTCTGTTGCTGCTGTTGGCAAAATATAGTCGAGATGCCGACTTAAATAAAATTCGCGATCGCCTTGTCTTAGAATACTCAGGAGAATTAACCCCTAAAGACTGGGAAGCGATCGCCGATGGCTACTGGCGGGAGGATGAATATCGCAAAGCAGCAGACGCTTACGCTTTTGCTCCCAATACGCCCCGCAATCTTTATCGTGTAGCTAGAGGATTTCATCGTAACGGTAATCTGGATGCTGCTAGGCTTGGCTATCAAAGACTAATTAGTGAATACCATGATGCTAGAGAGGCGGGACAGGCTTTATTATATTTAGCCAGCATTTCTAGTGGTGATGTGGCGGTAGTTTACTTAGAAAAAGCGATCGCCAAGTTTCCTGATGTTGCCCCCCAAGCTTATCGTTCTAAGGCAATTATTCACGAACGTTTCGGCAAGAATAAAGCAGCAGATAAAGCTCGCGATCGGCTATTAAATAAATACAGCGATTCGTCAGCAGCAGTAGAGTATCGCTGGAAAATAGCCCAAGAATTAGCTAATAAAGGCAACAAAAAAGATGCTTGGCAATGGATGCAGCCTGTTGTTAAATCTAACTTAGAACTAGATTTTGCTCCTCAAGCACTTTATCAAACTGGAATTTGGGCAACCGATCTGGGTAAACCTGAAGCAGCTAAGATAGTCTATGAGAAAATTATCAAACTATATCCCCAATCTTATTGGGCATGGCGTTCGGCAATTAAGCTAAATTGGCAGGTGGGAGACTTTGATCGGATACGTTCTCTTAATCCTGCCTTAGATTTGGCTAAAATTTATAGCCCTTTGCCAACGGGTTCTAAAGCCATGCAGGAACTTTATTTGTTGGGACAATATGACGATGCGTGGTTACTTTTGCAGTCAGAAATTAAGCAGCATCAGCAGCTAACCGTCAATGAGCAGTTTAGCGAAGGGATATTAAAGCTGGAACTAGGTCACTACAGCGCAGGAATGCAGGAGATCTGGGATTTAACTAAGCGCGAAGATCCCCAAGAATTAGAACAGTGGGAAGCTTTGCGTAAAACAACCGCCTACTGGCAGGGTTTATTTCCTTTTCCCTATGAGTCAAAAATTCGCGAGTATGCTCAACAAGAGCAAATTAATCCTTTACTAGTTCTTTCAGTGATGCGCAAAGAATCTAGTTTCGATCCTGAGATTGACTCGGCGGTTGGGGCAATAGGCTTGATGCAAATCGTACCACCCACTGCTAATTGGATAGCAAAACAAATACAGTTGCCCAACTATTCTTTAACTAACCCTGAAGACAATATTAGAATTGGTACTTGGTATCTTAAGCACAATCATCATCGCTACAATGACAATTCACTATTAGCGGTAGCTAGCTACAATGCTGGTACAAGCAACGTTAATGATTGGCTGACTACATATAACATCAATAATCGCGATCGCTTTGTAGAGCAAATACCTTTTCCTGAAACGAAAGATTATGTAGAAGGAGTATTCGGCAACTATTGGAACTATCTAAGATTATATAACCCAGAAATACGTCAAAAGGTTAATAGTTTAGTCAAAAATTAACAGTACCATTTACTTAAACAAAATTGAAGGTAGATCTTGAAACAGTCGAATAATGCCGATCGCAACGGTAAAAAATTCTAAGCGTCCGAGAAACATTCCTATAATTTGCGTCCATAGCAATCCAATAGGCGCATCAGCCGAAGTCACCCCAATTGATAGTCCGACAGTGCCAAGACTGCTGGCATATTCAAATAAACTGTCGGGAATAGGATTACCATAGGCTGCGGTAATTGTTACGCCAAGACCGAATACCAAAAAGTATAAAAATATAAATAAGGCAACAGTACGAATCTGGCTGTCATTCAGAAAGCTACGGCGATCGCCTTGCCAGTAGTCAGGTTCGGTTACAGTATTCTTGGGCTGTAACATTCGTTTTACCTCCCATAGTAATGCCCGATACAGAGCATAAATCCGAAACTGTTTTATGCCTCCTGCGGTTGCACCTGTACCGCCACCAATTAACATCAGAATAATCATAATTGTCCAGCCCAAGCTATTCCAATCGCTATAGCCAACGGTAGAAAAGCCTGTAGTAGAAAGAGCAGATACTACTTCAAAAATAGCTACTCTGACTCCTTTTCCTAATGTCTCATAAAGATTAACCCCTACACTAAGAAAAATTATTAAAGCGCACAGGGGTATAATTAAAGCCATTAATTTAACTTCACCATTACGAATTACCGACTTAAACTTACCTGTTAACAAGAAATAGCTAGTGAGAAAATTAAGCGTACCCAAAATCATTAGGATAATAGTAACAGCCTCAACGGCGGGAGAATCCCAATAGCCAATTGAATCGGTGCGGGTAGAAAAGCCACCCGTAGACAAGGCGGCAAAAGAATGGTTAACCGCATCAAACCAACCCATTCCCGCGAGCCACAAGGCTAAAATACCAACAACGGCATAACCAGAATAAATACTCAAAACCAATTTAGCCGATCGCCTGACGTTGGGCGCAAGCTGTTCGGTTCTACCTTCTGCCGAGGTTAAGCCCGCCCCAGAAAGCCCAGAAATAGCACTTAGGGCGATAATAGCGAACCCGCCACCCCCTGCAAGTTCGATATTGCTGCGATAAAGCAAAACTAGGTGAGAAGCTTGGGTGACATCTACGACAGATAACCCTGTAGTCGTCCAACCGCTAGTAGATTCAAACATAGCTTGAGTGAAGTTTAATCCTTGAATCAGGATAAAGGGAATTGTACCAACGGCGATCGCTACTAACCAAGCTAAAAATACAATCACCGAACCTTCTGGCAAAGAAAGACTTATTATCTTTTTTGGTGCGAGAAACCGCCATAACAAGCCACCAACTATGGTTAAAATCACTCCTGGTAGGGCGAAACCCCAAGCCAAGTTAATTTCTTCAGGATAAAAAATAAGTGCCAATAAAGGAGAAAGTATAACTATTCCTGCGATCGCCCAAATCAGACCCGTATAGCCTAAAATTGCTCGATAACGCTGACGTAAAAACTGACTGTAGCGATTAGTTTTTTCCCGTTCAAGTAACAATTTTTTCCCTCTCCATTTATAATTTTAGAGATTTATAACTCCACATCATTATTCACTGCACAACAACCGCATCAATTGTCCATAACTTTCTGGTTGACCGATAACTACCAATCGATCTAAAGCCTGTAGACTATTTTCACCACTAGGAACAATCACCTCGCCCTGTCGTAGAATACAGCCAATTAAAGTACCATTAGGCAGTTGCAGTTCATCGATAGTTTTTCCCACTACTGGATTGTTTGCTTCTAGTGCAATCTCGGTAACATTAACCTTTCCTTCTGCTATAGGGAGTAAGTTTTGAATATCTCCTGTAGCCGTTTGTTGTTCGATTAAGCTAGCAATAATCTGGGTAGCCGAAAAAGCAACGGTAATACCTAACTTTTCAAAGATTTGCTGATTTTCGGGATCGTTAACTAGAGCAATGGTACGAGGTACGCCATATTCTTTTTGGGCAATTTGACAGGCAATCAAGTTATCTTCATCTTGAGTAGTCAGAGATAAAACCACATCAGCCTGATACGCACCAGCCTCCGATAGAGTAGCAGGATCGCTGCCTTGTCCATGTATAACTGTTGCTTTTAAACTCCGTGATAAAGTCTTGGCTTCGTCTAGATCCGCATTAATAATAGTGGTGTAGTAATTCTTGCTGGCAAACTGTTTGGCAAGAAAATAAGCTAATTTACTCCCGCCGATTAAGATAATTCTCATGGTTTATATATTTTTAATTTAGCTAGGAAGATTAGCCATAAAAGCATCGGCAGAAAGCTGTGTCGGGCTGATAGTAGCGATACCAAAGTCACGATAAATCTTTTCCCGTGCAGGATCGAAAACCCGCGCTAAAACAATCGAAGTCTGAAATATTTGTTTCGCTATTTGTGTCACCATCAAATTGATATTATCTTTGTCGGTAACTGCCAGCAAACAGTCTGCCTGGTCTACTTTAGCACTACGTAATATTTCGATCTCAGAAGCATCACCAGTAATCTGAAATCCACTAAAATCACTGCTCAAATTACTAAAAGATCTTTCATGAGGATCGATTACTACAACGCTATTACCCTGACTACTGAGGCGAGAAGCCAAAATAGATCCCAAACGACCACAACCAACGACCACTATATATTGAGATGCCATTAAGAATAAACTAGTTAAAAGATAGTACTACAGCTTAAGTTAAATTAATTTACCAAACCATAGCAGTAGAGCCAGAAAAATAGATCCGTACAAAGATATAGATTGATAAGCGAGAATGAAAGCGGTCGCCAATAAATAAATTCTGTGCGATATATTATATGACAGTTTGCACAAAGCTAATATCATATAAATTAAATGTCTCAGCTTACTGATGGTTTAAATCGTATTTATAACAAGATGGCAATACATACCCCCCATCGTATTCAAGCTCTTGAACCTGGTATTTCTGTTTCACAAATAAAAGATTTAGTCACAGATATTCCCTTTAAATTACCATCTGAAGTTTATGAACTGTACCAATGGCATGACGGCTTGTTTGGATGGGACTTCTTGTTTGAAAATTACGAATTTTTATCTTTAAAAAGAGCAGTCTACAAATATCGTGAGGAACTAGAACAAGTAAAAGCTGATTACCCTGAGATTGCCAAATTTTTTCAATATCGTTTCCCGCTTTTTGAAAATTCATCTGAATGTGGAGTATTTATAACTATTGCATTTAACGAGAATCAAGACAGTTCAGTTTATGGATATGATATCAGTTTTGAGGATTTTGCATTGCGTTATCACAACCTAACTGATTTGATCTTGCATTCAGCAGAGTGGTATGAAACAGCAATTTTTGATGAAGATGGTAGTGGATATTGGGATATCGAGAAAGCTGGTAACGAAATACAATATTGGCTAGACACAAAATATATGGTTCGCGAACGTATAGTTAAAACAGTCAATGGACAAGGTGGAGGGTTACAACAATTAATATATCAACGTTTCCTTGAGCAATAAGATTTTGAGTTGAGAAACAATCAATAAAAATATTAACAAATTAATAGATACTTTTCTTAGTTGTAGAAGAAGTGCGATCGCCAACAAGTAAATTCTGTGCGTTATATCATATGACGGTTTGCACAAAGCTAATATAAATCTATATGGCTACTAATAATTTGAATTCTATCATTTTAAATTCTAGAAATGACTTACACCATCGATGTAAAAGCTTTTACTGACTCAATTAGCGATCGCGCCTTGGAACAATTATGCCGAGAAAACCCCGATCTTAGATTTGAAACCGATGCCAAGGGAAAACTAATTATCATGTCGCCAACAGGAAGCGAAAGCGGAAAGCGTAATGGAGATTTATTCGGTCAAGTTTGGTATTGGAATCGTCAGTCAAAAACAGGAATAGTGTTTGATTCTTCTACAGGGTTTAAATTATCTAATGGTGCGACGAGATCCCCTGACGTTAGCTGGATTGCAATCAACCGCTGGAATAGCTTGAACGATAAACAAAAAAGAGGTTTTGCACCAATCGATCCTGATTTTGTTATTGAATTATTGTCTCCCACTGATGACTTATCTATAACTCAACAAAAGATGACAGAATACATTGGCTGTGGCGTAAAGCTAGGCTGGTTAATCAATTCCGATGAGAAACAAGTAGAAATCTATTGCCAATCTCAAGACAAACAGGTAATTAGCAACCCCGATAATTTATCTGGTGAGGATATATTACCAGGGCTAACTGTAGATCTAGCCGATATTTTTTGATGAATGTTTAATGCTAAATGTTTAATGAACAATGTTACAAGCTTGGTCTGTTAGTGAAATTGCTGGTAGCTCGATCTAAGTTATCTTTTGCAGGTTGATAAGTAGGATCTAAGCTAATTGCAACACGATAGTTCTTAATTGCACTATCAAAATCACCTAAAGTTTCCTGTAGCTGTCCTAAAAAGTCAAAAGCTTCGGGTTTAGAGGGGTCTATACCGATCGCTTTTTTAGTTTGAGCGATCGCCTTATCGAATTCACGTTTTCTGGCTAATTTTTTAGCGGATTTTAAACTTGATTTATATTCTGATTCTGGTTGTGTTGCTGATTCAGTTTCTAAAACATTGTGAACTAAATTTCTTAGTTCTTTAGGGGTAAATGGCTTTTGCAGAAAATCTATCGCCCCTAGCTTCATCGCTCCTACTGCATTATCTACCGTGCCGTGAGCGGAGATCAAAACAATTTTAATCTCAGGATATTTAGCGATCGCCTGTTGCAGCAATTCCATGCCGTTCATTCCAGGCATTTTAAGATCGGTAATAATTAGATCGTATTTATCACCTGTTAGCTGCACCATTGCATCTTTACCATCAAATGCCGTATGCACGAAATAATCGAGAGACTCTAAAGCGATCGTTACGGTACGTCTAATGTTTTTATCATCATCAACTACCAGAATTTTTGCTTGGGACATTAACTATATTTCTCCTAATTTGATTCGCTATGACTTCTGGGTACAGTAAAGGTAAAAGTACTTCCTTGACCAACAGTAGATTCTACCCATATTCTACCTCCATGAGCTTGAACCATCTCTTTACAAATAGCCAATCCTAAACCGCTACCACCGACATCTTTCTCTGTTTCTACCTGAACGAATTTATCAAATATTTTACTTTGAAATTCTAAAGGAATACCCGCTCCTTTGTCGGTAACAAATATTTCTACCCAGCTATTTCTAGGGGTTGCACCAATTTTAATTTCTTCTCCTAGTTCGCTATAGCGCAGTGCATTAGCAATTAAATTAGTTAATACCCAAATGATTTTGTTAGCATCTACCTTTACTCGTATCTCCTCAGATAGAGATTGCTTTGCCAGGGTGATTTCTTTTTGTTCTGCCTGTATTTGCAGAGCGGAAATTGCCTTATCTAACAAGAAATCAACTTCAACATCTATAAAGTCTAGCTCTATTTTTCCCGACTCAATCTTAGATAAATCCAGCAGATCGTTTACTAAACCTCTCAACCTTTCCACGTCTTCGACTGCGGTATCTAATAGCTCTGATTCCGACTCAGATAACTTATCTTCTGTAGTTTCTGCAAGTAAATTAAGGCTCATTGCCATTCCCGTAAGGGGAGTACGTAACTCATGGGAAGCTGTAGCCACAAATTCGCTCTTGAGATTATCCAATTCTTTAAGCTTAGTGATATCCTGCAACAATAAAATTGCTCCAATCACCTTTTCTGTCTCACTAATTACGGGTGTGATAGCAAACTTATAGTACAGAGTATATTTTTCTCGCTCAACGGTCAAAATATCGTCTTCTAACTGAGGAGGTGTTCCTGTTTCGGCAGTATGTCTAAGATGTTGATACAGTTGGCGATTATCAAAGACATCCAGAAAATGATTGTTAGTCGCCAGCATTGACTTAACATTGGCAATACTGGCTGCAATAGGGTTGATCGCTATAATTCTCAGTTCGCTATCAACTACAATAATGCCATCGGCAATACTCTGGACAATTGCTTCGCTACGCTGCTTCTCAATAATCGTTTTACCCACGTTGAGATCGCGAAATGCCTTAAGTTTCTGACTCATGGTGGTTATTTCTCGCGCTAGCAACCCTAATTCATCTTTGGATTTAACCTGAAGGGCAATATCATATTCGCCCCTAGCAATCTTTTCCGTAGCGGTGGTCATTTCTGTCAGGGGTTGAACAATGCGACGGGTTAATAATAAACTAAATCCCAAACTAATTCCTGCTGCGGTTGCTCCAGCGATCGCCATAGACCAAATTGCCTGTTGGGACACCTGTTGAGCATTTTCCGAGGCTGCTTCCATGGTTGCTTGATTTATATTCCGCAGTTGAGAAGAGCGATCGCGTATTTGTTCAAAGATAGGTACGATTGTTTCGTAGTAGTCTTCGGTACTAGGATTAGCTTGCTGCTGTAGCCGAAAGAAAGCCGTAAGGTAATCTTCGTAAGACTGTTCGATACTGGCAACAATTTCTGCTTCTCCTGGAATGGTAATATTGCTTTCTGCTTTTCCTAGCCACTTGAGAAATTCAATTTGATTCTGGCGAAACTGCTGGCTACCTTGTTCTTTATTTTCTAAAAGAAATAATAAAATTGCACTATCTTGTCGCTCAAGTGCATCAATAGTATTTTCCGCAGCCAGAATACTGCGGTAGTTTTCTTTTAAAATTGCGTCGCTAGCTCTACCCAAGCGACGCAGGTTGATTATACCCCAACCACCGACTAAGACAACTAAAGTCAAAGACAGACCATAGCCCAGCAAAATTTTGCTTTTAAGCTTCATATTTTAGTTTGGAACTGACACAAGCTTTCTCAGTTCAATCCTTATCCAAAATTTTATTACAGCAAATCTGAATTACACACCCTCTTAAATTTAACTCTCAAAAATGTTTTTTTAGGTGCGAAATATCCATTTATAGCAATCGAATCATAGATCAGGACATCTTTTAATTTCTTTGCGTCTTTGCGCCTCTGCGCGAGATAATTATTTATAGTCTTGACCTTTACTTCGACTGCTATAAAACAAAAAATGAATGTACAATCTTACTCAAAAAAATGCAAAGCAGATAATTCTACTTTGCACTATTAACAAAATATTTAGCTTAAATCATCAGCGTCTTTTGTTCACTTTAATGTTTAATCGACCTCTTGCGTAAATATAAGATAAATCATTTTCCCTTTAACCTTTAACTTTTTTCCTCGTTTCTAAGTAGTTCATTATGATTTATGCAAGGAAGTCTAATGTTTATCTGCCCATGCCAATATAGCGCATCCCAGCAGCTTCTACAGCATTTTTATCTAAGAAGTTTCGTCCATCAATTATTAGAGGATTGTTCATTAACTTGACCATTTTGGTAAAGTCTAGCTTAAGGAATTCTTTCCAGTCGGTAACTAAGACCAAAGCATCACAACAGTCTGCCAGCATTTCGGCATTGGTTTCAATTCTGACATTTGAAAGACCATGACTTAAGCCTGATTGAGAGACAATGGGATCGTAGGCTTTGACTCTAGCACCAAGACGATTGAGTTGTTCAATTAAGTCTAGTGCAGGAGCATCTCTCATGTCGTCAGTGTCTGGCTTGAAGGTCAAACCCAATAAACCAATGGTTTTACCCTTAAGAATTTTTAGCTCATTTTGCAGCTTCTCTAAAGCTAGCAAGCGTTGACGCTGGTTAACGTTGATTGCTGCTTTGAGTAGTTCGGATTCATAACCATAATCATCAGCAGTATGAACCAAAGCCGAAACATCTTTGGGAAAACAAGAGCCACCCCAACCAATACCAGCACTTAAAAATTTACCGCCGATGCGAGAGTCCAAGCCAATTCCCGCAGCAACTTGAGTCACATCGGCACCAACGCGATCGCATATATTGGCTACTTCGTTGATAAAGCTAATTTTGGTTGCCAGAAAAGAGTTGGCAGCATACTTAATCATTTCGGCTGAACTCAAGTCCGTGACTACGACTGGTACAGGAGGGGCGGACTTATCTTCAGCATACTCGCGCTTTACCAAGGGACTATAAAGTTCCTGCATCATCGAAATTGCCTTATCACTATTACCACCTAAAACAATGCGATCGGGGTTGAAGGTATCATATACTGCTGAACCTTCACGCAAAAATTCAGGATTACTAACCACATCAAAAACAGGTTCTACATTGCTTCCAGCTTCTTTGTTGCCATCTAATACCAGCATTCTTACCCAGTCACCAGAGCCAATTGGCACGGTTGACTTGTTGACAATTACTTTATACTCACTGTTCAAATGAGTCCCAATACCCCGCGCTACGGCTTCGACATAGCGAGTGTCACTTTCTCCTGTAGGTAAAGGCGGTGTACCGACAGCTATGTAAAGGATTTCTCCATGAGCTACACCTTTTGCCAAATCGGCGGTAAAGGTTAACTTTCCAGACTCAGACGAAGACTTCATTAGTTCAGATAAACCTGGCTCATAAATAGGTGATTGTCCAGACTGCATCAACTTAACTTTTTCTTCGTTGTTATCGACACAGATTACATCGTGTCCGATATGAGACAAACATACACCCGTAACCAAACCGACATATCCCGTACCAATAACGCAAACACGCATAGAACTTATTAACCTCTTGTATTATTTACTGAAATTTTTTTGATATATGTACATTAATAAAAATTAAATACATCAAAAACTCGAAAGGAAGGATATATATTACTTCTCTTTTACCAATTTTGTCTAAGCTTTTCCACTGGCGATTCGAGAACGAAAGTCTTCAATAGTCATTTTCAGTCCCTCTTCTAGGTCAACAGTAGGTTCCCAACCTAAAAGATTTTTAGCTTTGGTGATATCAGGTTGTCTTTGCAAAGGATCGTCTTGAGGAAGTGGCTCAAAAGTTAATTTCGCATCAGGATTAACCATTTTTTGAATAGTTTCAGCCAGTTGCAGGATCGTATATTCTCCAGGGTTACCAATGTTGATTGGCCCTATGTGTTCACCGTTCATCAATCGCATCATACCTTCGATGAGATCCCCAACATAGCAAAAGCTGCGGGTTTGTGAACCATCGCCATAAACAGTTAAAGGTATGCCTTTGAGAGCTTGAACAATAAAGTTACTGACTACACGACCATCATTTTCAAACATCCTTGGACCATAGGTATTAAAAATTCGCATTACCCGCACGTCTACGTTATTTTGACGATGATAATCAAATGCTAAAGTCTCAGCTACTCTTTTGCCTTCATCATAACAACTGCGAATACCAATAGGATTTACGTTGCCGCGATATTCTTCGGGCTGAGGATGCACATCAGGATCGCCATATACTTCTGAAGTAGAAGCTAGTAAGAACCTAGCGTCAACTCGCTTGGCTAAACCAAGCATATTTAATGTCCCCAAGACATTAGTTTTAATAGTTTTGACGGGATTATATTGATAGTGAACTGGAGAAGCAGGACAGGCAAGATGATAGATTTGATCTACCTCTAAAGAAATTGGCTCGGTAATATCATGACGAATCAACTCAAAATAGGGATTGTCCAGCCAGTGCCGAATATTACGCTTATGACCAGTAAAAAAATTATCTAGACAGATTACATCGTGACCTTGTTTCATCAAGCGATCGATTAGATGGGAACCAAGGAAACCAGCACCACCAGTTACTAATACTCTCATGTAACTATTTTTTACTTTTTACTATTTCAGATAACAATACTAAACTAACCTTGGCCTATTTGGGATACTTAAGTTTGTTCATAGAATTGAAACAAAATACACTCCATAATTATAAATACGTATAGACAGTGTTTCTTTGTTGGTAAGGTCGATCTAAAGTGGCGATCGCCTGTTGTAAATTCTCTACTGACATACAGGTGCCTCCCTGCGCCCCTGCCATGGTGGTAATATGCTCTTCCATTAAAGTTCCACCAATATCATTACAGCCACACTCCAGGGCTTTTCGCGCTCCTTCTAGACCAATTTTGACCCAGCTTGGTTGATGATTGGGTATCCAGTTACCCAGAAAGATGCGGGCAACGGCAGTTAAATGCAATACTTCTGCTACATCTGGTTGATCTCTACCGACGCGATGACGAATGGGGGCAGGGGCTTCTTGTCCGACAAAAGGTAAAATAATAAACTCAGTGATTTTGGCTGGATAATTATTAGCAACGGCAGTTTGCTGGAGCGATCGCAATTTGGCTAAATGTTCTATTTGCTGTTGTTTGGTTTCAATATGACCCGATAGCATGGTGCTGGTAGTAGGTATGCCCAAACGATGAGCCAAACTAATTATCTCTAACCAAGTCGCACTGTTAATCTTTTCGGGACAAATAACATTTCTTACCTTATCGTCGAGTATTTCGGCTGCTGTGCCAGGCATTGAACCTAAACCAGCTTCTTTCAAAGCTAACAGCACTTTTTCGTAGCTAATGCTATCTTCTCTGGCAATAAACTGAATTTCTTGGGGGGAAAAAGCATGAAGATGTAAGCTCGGAAAATTATGTTTAATTTCTCTAACAAGATTGAGATAGTAAGCTAAAGATTCGCCGTTTATTTTTGCCTGGAGATTTAAACCCCCCTGCATACAAATTTCTGTTGCGCCAATTTCGACTGCTTCGGTTGCTTTAGCAATAATTTGAGAACTATCAAGCCAAAACGATCCCGCTTCATCAGCGTCCCGACGAAAAGCGCAAAAACTACAGTGCTGTTCGCAGATATTGGTAAAGTTAATATTGCGGTTAACTACATAGGTTACGGTATTTCCTACCTGCTTTTGTCGGAGATTGTTAGCAGTTGTGGCGATCGCTTTTTTGATTTTAGGATCTTCTTGTTTGACAAGATAAATTCCCTCTTCTACCGAAATATCTTCCCCTTTTTCTGCCCGTTCTAAAATATCTGTAACTGTACTCGTATCCTGAGCTTGATAAACCACTTATATTAATTAAGATTTAAAAATATTACTTTCTCTTATGGTCATTATATTGGAAAGACCATTATTGTATGTATAAATTTGCTCCTGCTGCTGAAGATGAATCAATAGTATTCGGTGCTGCCAGACCTAAATATACACAAAGATCGATTGAGCAGTGGATCGAGTTTATGCAGCAAAAGCAAGTCAGTAGAGTTTGCTGTTTGTTGGAGAGTAAGCAACTTGATCGCTACCCAATAAACTTATTGGCAACCTACAGGCAAAAATTTAATTCTGAATCTGTATTATGGCAGTCAATTAAAGATTTTCAGATTCCTTCATCAAAAATATTAATCAAGCGTATTATTCCTTTTTTAATTTCAGCAGACAAACAAGATCAAAAAATAGTAGTTCATTGTTCTGGAGGGATTGGAAGGACTGGAATAGTCTTGGCTTGTTGGTTAGTTAGTCAGCGCGGGTTTTCTAATCAAGAAGCTATATATGCTGTAAAACAAAATAAAAGAAATCCTCATGAAGCACTAATTGCTGCCATGTTGAGAGGAAAAAATCCTTATCGAGTTAAACAACAGTTAAACAGTCTTTTTAATGATTGTCGTCATGCCTTTAAACAAAATTAATTTAATTGCTGCCAATTTTGTTCTGCTCTTTGCAAAACATAGGTACTAACATTTGCTATTTCTTGTGGAGTTAACTTATCTCCATAAGCTGACATAATGCCTTTGCCATTGGTTACGATAGATGCGATCGCCTCCTGACTATCCATTTTATATTTATGAAGAGCTTTTAACTTTAGGTTTTTGCCCCGTCGTACAATATTTCCCCCCTTGGCATGACAACCAGCACAGTTGGCTTTGAATACCTTTGCGCCACTGTCAAGATTATTTATTATCTCGGCATGGACAGGAGAAATAAATAAGGTACATAAAACAAAATAAACAGTAACAAGAGTGATGAATCTAGACAAAATAATTCTCTCCTTAAAGATTACGTCCATTATCTTCCAGATGTATCAATATTTATAATTAAAATTCACAGACAATTTTTAATCCAATAGATTATATACAATTGTTAGATCGCCTGTAGGGTGGGCATAGAATAACCAGAGCAAATTAATGTTTCAGGATATAATTGCCCACCAAATAAATAATCAACATCAAAATATAATTGCGGTGGGCATTAGAAAATTTTTGTCGCTTTCTTTCTGCGTATTATGCAATGCCCACCCTACCCATCTAAAGGGCACACCTTCGGATAAGGATACCGCTTTGCATATAATAGTTAAATCAAAGCTAAAAGCTAAAAGCTAAGGGCTAATAGCTTTTTATCCTAAAGCGTTAAAGACTGGGCATCAGTCTCAATCAAAGTTGCCAAATCTTTTAAGAAAGCTGCTGCCTGTGCGCCATAAATAATACGGTGGTCAGAAGTGATATTGACCTTCATCTGACGTTTGACACCCATCATGCCTGAATCATCAGCAACTAACTGAGGTTTTGAACCACCAACGGCTAAAATTGAACCTTGTCCTGAAGGTAAAATGGCATCAAAATTATCTACTCCAAACATTCCTAAGTTAGAAAGAGTAAATGTACCAGTACTATATTCTTCAGGCTGAAGCTGCTTAGATCTAGAGCGGTTTACTAAGTCTTTCCAGGTGCGAGATAGAGAATAAATATCCATTTGATCCGCATTACGTAATACGGGGGTAATTAAACCACCGTCAGGCATTGCTACCGCTACTGCGACGTTAATTTGAGAATTATAGCTAATGGAGTCTTGAGTGTAGCTAGCATTAACTTCTGGATGCTTTTGCAGGGTAACGGCGATCGCTTTTGCTAACAAAGCCGTCATAGTCACACCTTTAGGCTTAATTTGCTTGTAAAGCCGATCTAAAGCATCAGTGGTGATGGTATATGCCACATGAAAAGTAGGCACCTGTAGACTTGCCATCATGTTTTGTACCACTGCTTTTTGCAAAGTATTAAGAGGTACAGTTTCACCAGATCCAGCACTTATAGCAGGAGCAGAAACACCAACAGGTTGGACAGCAGCAGCCACTACCGCAGGAGCAGCATTAGCAGTAGCCATAGGAGCAACACCAATGGGAGTTGCAGCAGGAGCAGTAACAGGTTTTCCTGATGCTTGTTCTACATCACCTGCGGTAATTCTGCCATAGGGACCACTTCCCTGAAGGGTTTTTAAGTCAACTCCTAGTTGTTTTGCTAGTTTCTTAGCTCTGGGTGAAGCAACAGTCCTGCCAGAGTGATTGCTAGTACCGTTGCTTGGTGCGGTAGTGGTAGTGGTATCCTTAGCCATTTCTACACTTGGAGGTGCGGTGACTGCTGTAGGTGCCGCTTGGGAGGGTGCGCTTGCGCCTCCTTGATGAGATGCAGCTTGTTTTTTAGCTTCTTCAATTTCTGCCTCAGTTTCGGCTATCAAAGCGATCGCACTACCTACAGGTGCTTCTTGTCCTGCTTCGACCATAATCACGGCCAGATAACCTTCATTAAAAGACTCAACGTCCATATCGGCTTTGTCCGACTCTACAACTAATACCGTTTCCCCTTTTTCTACTTTGTCTCCAGCAGATTTTGTCCACTCAACGATTTTACCTTCGGTCATGGTGGAACTAAGGGCGGGCATAAATATATCGTGAATCATGGTATGCGATCTTTACTCTTGTAGTTATTGTATTGATAATTGAAATTCCAGAACAACGGAATAGCTCTTCTTACTTTGTAGCTATATTCTGCATTGATTACAACTTAAAGATGATAACATTTATCGCAATTTTCATTCCCTATCAGGTCTAGATTACCAGAGCAAAGACATACGCAAGCTGCTCTTTTTGGTTTTTTTTATTCTTCTGAAACATGATTCTTACAAAACTCAAAGGCGATCGCTAATTAAAAGAAGGTAAATCAAATCTTTTTGTAATCATTGTCTTTTAGAAAATTAGTGTTTCAGACAATCAGGTATGTTAGATTAAATTATGAGAAGAATATGAGAAAGAAATGAATGACGTTTCTAAACAGCAACCCAGTTTGCCAGAAGTACATCGCACGATTGCTATTCCCAACGGTAAAGGCTTTTGGCGCAAAATGTTGGCTTATGCAGGACCTGGATACCTCGTTGCGGTAGGCTACATGGATCCTGGCAACTGGGCAACTGACTTAGCTGGCGGCGCTCAATTTGGCTATATGCTGCTGAGTGTTATCTTACTCTCTAACCGATGGCGATCGTGTTGCAGGCTCTTTGTGTCAAGCTGGGCGTGGCAACGGGACGAGATTTGGCACAAGCCTGTCGTGACAACTACAGTCCGCGCGTCAGCTTTTTCCTGTGGATTTTGTGTGAGATTGCGATCGCCGCTTGTGATTCAGCAGAGTTAGTCTGCAGTGCGATCGCTTTAGAACTATTGTTCGGCATTCCCTTAGCTATAGGTGTTTGCATCACAGCTTTGGATGTCATAATGGTGAAGATGAATAAACCAAAATATGAACTAGGCGATCGCAGCTTTCAAATTAGCGAATACGAAGAAAATATTTTGTTATACCAATTCTCTATGAAGTTGCACTTAATAAAGCGGATTTAATATAGTCCCATCCGCAAATAGAAGCAATCATTTCTTCGGAAATAGAATCAAGAACCTGCTTTAATTTTGTTCTTAACTGAGTTAAGCTATCGCAGTATTCCCAAGCTAATTTACTTTTAATATGTTCCCATAAACGTTCGATGGGATTAAGTTCAGGACTATGAGCAGGTTGAAAAATTGGAATGATGTTATCAGCCCATTTTAATTGATGAGATTTATGAAAGCTGCCATTGTCCATTTGAATTAAATTTAGGCTATCGGCATAGTTTTGAGAAAACAGATCTAAAAAATGCTGGAAACAAAGACTATCAAGATGAGAAAACTCCCAAAAGAAACTTTCTCCGCTCAAAGGTTCGACTAGCCCATAAAGATAAAAGTTGTCTCTCTGCCATCCCATAGTTCCTTGAGGTTTGATACCTTGTAAAGTAATTATTTTTCCTGCTAATGTCTTAAGTCCCAAACGGCTTTCATCCTGACACCAGTAACGAACTGGTTGACCTGTAGCCAAATAGTTAATTAACACTTTTATGATGTCTTTTAGTTTTTTTTAAAGGCATCTTGAACTTGAGGTTTGGCTTGGGGACTTTGTGGACGTGGTACTTTCGGTTTGGCTTTTAGTTTATAGCGAACAATTTTATGTACGCTTTTGTAAGCAAGATCTATACCAAGTTCCTGATTGAGCCACTCTTGAATTTCTCCATAACTTTTGAATCCTTGAGGTTGACTTAAACGTTCTTTGAGCTGATTCATTTCTTGAGCGTCAATTTTACTTTTCTTGCCTGGAGGAGTTTTTACAGACAGTAGATTTGAAAGACCTCCTTGGCGATATCTTTTAAGCCATCGATATACGGTGGATTCATCCCTACTCAATTTTTGAGATAGTTCTTTTCACGAGCGCGATCGCGTCTTGTTTTAGCCAATACAGCATCTGTAATCTTTCTCTACTGCTAGCGGTAACTGAATGATGCAATCGATGTCTCAATTCTTCTTTACTTTCTTTAACTTCTACCTGAAATTTATTTCCCATTTTTCCTCACCGTGTCACCATTATTAATTTATTGCATCTTCATGGAGAATTGGTATTACTGGTAACTGTAATTGAACATCTTCCGTATCAAACAACTGAAGTAGTCCAGGAGGCATATATTGATGCTCTACTAGAACTTCAATTTTTGACAATCGAACAAAAGCGATCGCGTTTAGCTGAAATCAAATTTATGTTAAGCAAGCTTCGACAACAGTAACGGATATGAACAAACCGAAATATGAGATTGGCGATCGCATTCCTGGAACTGTAGGAAAGGTTGTCAGCAAAACTTATTCATATCAAGGTAAATGGGTTTACTGCATTGCTTTTGATGAAGGCTTTTTAACCATCACAGAAAATGATATTGATGTATCAATCATCTCCCGTATTAAAGCCACAACAAAAATAACCGCCTGATGAGATTTGCCTTGGACGGGCGATCAAAACATCAAGATATTTGATGTCGCGGGAAGTGTTCGCGATTCTTTTCGCCTGGGAGTAATCTCAGTTAGTAGCAAGGCGCGTTTTTAATCATTCAAAAAGCCGCCTTAAAAAAAGTAGTGTAAGTTTCCTACAGAAGTGAGCGTAAGGTTTTCATCCTTCCTGACTGAGCTACTTTTTTCTGGCTACTCCATGTCTAGGTTTGACAGTGAATTGATCGCAACGAGTGATCTAGGGAGATTCTTGACCTTATTGACATTGGTAAGACGCGATAAATCCCTGTGTTATGTAGCACCACGACAATTAAATATGAAAATTATCGGCATTGATATTTGCAAGGATCGTGCTGTTTGTTGGTCACTTGAGACTTTACCCAATGACGTAAAAGCTTATTGGAAAAAAGAATCAAAGCAACGCAGTAAAGATCCTAAACTAGATGAGTTTACGTTTTATTTCACCGACAGTGGTATAGCTGGCTTATTAGCTCAAAAGCCTGATGCGATTGCATTAGAACCGACAGGTATGCACTACTCATGGTTAGTAGCGCATATTGCCGAACGAGAAAAGGTAGAAGTTCTTTGGGTAGGACATACCCAAGCTGTTAGCTACAGACGACAAAACAACTTACCTGATAAAAACGATTTAGCAGAGGCGATGGCGATCGCTTGCTATGCTCATATTTATTATGGCAAACAAAATTACTTTATCTCTTTTAATCCTACGCCAATAGCACGTATGCGAGAACTGTTTTTGCAGTTAAAATCTTTGGCTAGGTTTCAAAACCCGTTGCTTAATCGTGCAAGACAACAGTGAGCTCGTGAGTTTCCAGAAGCTATTGGTGTTGCCACAAATCGTCTAAGCGATGGTAGACGGGCGTTGTGGTGCTGGCTAGCTGGTAGAAAAAGACAGTTAAAAAACCATAGTAACTATTGGGGTAGTAGGTACAAAAAAAGTGTGGCAAAGAGCTATGGCATTTCTATCAGTCAATTTACCCGCTGGCTAGCGCAAACTATTGATGACATTGATTTGCAGCATTTAGCAATTGAGAAAGAATTGTTTATCCTAGTTTACAATTCTCAATTTAAACAATACAACTTGGTTTTTGACCAATTCAACTTTAATTTGACATTAAGAGCGTTACTGCTATCTCAGGTTTATCCCATCGAAAAGTTTGAGAGTATGGCAGCATTTAAGTGTCTACTAATCTTAAGCCTTATATCGATGGACAAGAATTAACTAATCAATTAATGTTAATGGAAGCCATGTTTAAAGCTAGTTGGAACAATAATGTTAGCGTTGGTTCACTAAACAAAAACCAAGTCAAGCGAAAGTTTGGTAAATTGATTATTGGAAAAACAACTGGCTACACGGCTCGTTGGCTTTACAGATTGCTAAAAAAATATTGTGTTAATTATGAACAGTGAAGGATGTTTAAGAGTAGGGCAAGAAGCACCTGAATTTATGGCTACGGCTGTATTCGATCAAGAATTTAAGACGGTAAAGCTTTCTGATTATCGTGGTCAGTATACTGTCTTGTTTTTCTATCCTTTAGATTTTACTTTTGTTTGCCCTACTGAAATTATCGCCTTCAGCGATCGCCATGGAGAGTTTGAGTCTTTAAATACAGAAATTTTGGGCGTATCCGTAGATAGTGAATTTGCTCATCTAGCCTGGATGCAAACTGAGCGCAAAGAAGGCGGTATTGGTGATATTGCTTATCCTTTGGTTTCTGATATTAAAAAAGAAATTAGCAATGCCTATAATGTTTTAGATCCTGAAGCTGGAGTAGCTTTAAGAGGATTATTTATTATTGATAAAGAGGGCATAATTCAACACGCAACGATTAACAACCTTTCCTTTGGTCGTAGCGTCGATGAAACTTTACGTACCTTAAAAGCGATTCAACACGTACAGAATAATCCCAATGAAGTTTGTCCTGCGGGATGGCAAGAAGGAGATCAAACCATGAATCCCGATCCAGTAAAATCTAAAGTTTATTTCTCTTCAGTTGGCTAAAAGCAAAATAAGTAGGTAGTGAGTAGTTCGTGGTTAGTAGTTTTTTGCCCCCTGACTACAAAAAGCAAAGCAAATAAGATTAATAGCTAATGGCTTAATTGCCGTTTAGAGAGTCTACTTAAAGACTCTCTTTTTTGGTTGTAACAATTAGCTGCGATTGACGCTAATTATTTGTTCATATTCATCTCATCCTTTTTCATATTGTCCTGCATACCTTCTTGCATATTCATCTCATCTTTTTTCATGTTGTCCTGCATACCCTCTTTCATATTCATTTCCCCTTTAGGTTTTCCACCTGTTAAACACTCTTGAGTTCTGAGGGTTGCTGCTGCTGCGTAATCTCTGGCTGCTGGGGTATCAGGCTGGAAAGCATTACCCATTTCTTGATACGCTGAAGCTACTCCACAATAGGCTGACATAGTTTGAATAGTTTGACTAGCCCAATGATTTGCGGTGTCAGAAAAAGCCTTGGGTTGCTGAGTAGGTTTTAATTCTGCTGGTTTGCCCTCTTTGGTATTAGCAAACTTAGCTAGATTTTGTAACACTACAACTAACTCGGCTCTAGTTACAGGTTGTTCTGGTTTAAATGAACCATCAGGATAACCTTTAACAATATCGTTTTCTTTAGCCCATTGAATTTTAGCAGCACTCCAGCGAGAAGAATCAACATCAGCATAAGGCTGAGTAGGAACGGAAGGAAGGGGAGCAAGCTGTACGCTTTTAACCGTTTCTAATGAACCATAAGCCATTGATACTAATTGTTCTCTGGTTAGAGGTTCTGTAGGACGGAAAGTTTTGTCCTTGTAACCAGCAATAAATCCTAGGGCGACAGCTTGTTCAATCTCTTTTTTGTAGATATCGTTGGCAATATCGCTAAAATTGGCACTAGGTTGGGGAACTGTACCACCTGCTGCTGCGATCGCCTGTGTATCGCCACTAAGCAAAAAAGCTCCTAAAACTTTTCCTTGATATACTTTTTTGGTTAATTCCCAACCTGGATTTAACTGAATTTTGGCATATTCTCCCTTGGGAGGTTTACCAAAGGTCTGACCTACCACCAGTTTAGAACGATCTTGGTAGCTGTTGGCAACTAGTTGGAGTTCGTTTCCTTTAGGAACAACGTCTAGCCGATAGTCTAGTCCATTATCCTGCCCATCTAGACTTACTGAATAGCCATTACTATCTGTAGAACGAAGACAGCTATTGGTAAAGTCAAAAGTCGTCCAGAGTGGCTCGATAATTGTTGGTTGAGAACCTTTTTCAGCAAAACACTGCTGTTTACCAGGAATTTGCTGCACTATTGTTAAACTGTAGCCGATTGCCCCTGCGGGAACTGCCACGGCTACTACTTGATCCGCTGGGATAGGTGCTGCACTAAATTGTGCCAAAGCAGCAGGTAAAGGACTTGTTAGCGCGATCGCACTCAAGAAAACTGCTGCTAACTTTAACTTTTTTGATAATTTCATAGTATCTCTGGAAAAAATGCTGTATCGATTTAGATTAAAGCTCAAAATTACGATTTCGTCCTCTTTTAATTAGTAATTGTTTCGTATTGAGTGTTACAAAAAAAGAGATAAAAGATGAGGAATGAAGAAATGCTTTTTCTACTCTAAAACAGCGACAACTAAAGAACAGACAACTATAGGTGCAGTAACGGCGCGGAGAATGCGATCGCCTAAAGATACAGGTTGAAAACCAACGGCAATCGCTTTTTCTAATTCTTCATCTGTCCAACCACCTTCGCAGCCTGTGGCAATAACTATTTCTGGCTGAGTTCTAGCTGGTAAACAATTCCAGAGAGTCGGTGTATCTCCTCGCGTTACGCAAATATATTTGTCTTGGTTAGCTGAAAGGCGATTAATTGCCAAAGTAAACTTTTCAGGCTCAAAAACATTCGGAACAATTTGTCTTTCAGACTGTTCTACTGCTTCAATGGCAATTTTGCGCCAGCGTTGAACTTTATTGAGACTAGGCTTAAGAATAGTGCGATCGCTGATTACAGGCATAAAATTGTTTACTCCCAATTCTGTACAGCAGCGCACCACCTGTTCATAACCGCTTCCTTTGGGTAAAGCAGTAATGAGAGTCACAGATACAGACAGTTCTGTTTTGATAGCAACTGGTTCAATAATTTGTGCTGATTGAGCCGTAATTTCTGCCAACCAAGAGTTTCCAGCACCATCGAGGGCTATAAAGCGATCGCCATTCCCTAACCGCAATACTCGCAATAAATAGTGTTGCTGTTGAGCATCTAAAGTTATTTTATGCTCTTGTATTTGTTGAGATTTAACTACTAAACGATAAGTCAATTATCAATTATTAATTATTAACAGTCCTTTTTATAATATTAAAATGCTTCGACAGTATTTTTTGAAAAGCGATTTTGGATTCAGATCGCTTTAAAAGTGCGATCGCGAACATATATACTCTTGATTGGAACTTTTACGATGGACTAACAGTATCTTACTACAAGTACAATGTTAGACCGCAAAGAAATAATACAAGAGATAGAAAAAGTCAAAGAGAATTTTATTGGTGTCAAAGGGGCATTAAAGACCTTAAAAAATAGAGTTCGCACACTCAAGTCAAACCAGCAAGAACTATTAAAAGCTGGAGTTGATGCTAGACAGGCAGCAGAAGATAGAGACCGAGCATTTTCAGAATTAGATGTAATAATTGATAAAATTGAGGAGTTTAAGAAAGCTTGCGATAATTCTAATAAGATGACTTATGCTAGTAAAAAAGATGTGCTTTTCGACGCGAACAAAACATTATTTGACAATGAATTATTTTTTGAGGAGTGATTTTAAGATTCAGATCGCTCTAAAAATGTGATCTTAAACATAGATACTCTTTATTAGAAATTTTACGATAGACTAACAGTATTTTAATGTAAGAATTATGTTAGATCGTAAAGGAATAATCAAAAAAATAGATAAATTTAAAGATAATTTTATTGGTATCAAAGGGACATTAAAGACCTTAGAAAATAGAGTTAACACACTCAATTTAAAGCGGCAGCAAGAGCTATTAAAAAATGTAGTCGAGGCTACACAGGCAAAAGAAGATAGAGATCGAGCATTGTCAAAATTAGATGTAACAAGTACTAATATTGATGAGTTCAAGGAAGTTTGCTATCGCTACAATAAGAAAACTGATGCTAATAAGGTTGATCTTATTCAAGAAGCAGAAAGACTACTTTTTGATGAAGAAATAATTAATAAAAACTGGGAAATAGATCCTCAAAAAAATTGGATGTTTACCGATCAAGCATCTATAGGTCGTAGTTTATTAGATGGAAATTAAGTAGTTAAAACTCATGGTACTCAATCAATTAAAACAAATTAGAGACGAGTTAAAAGCCAGTGCTGATAAATACGATCGCGCTTTTAAAAAGACAGCTTTAATCGCTGCTCAAGAATTAACCGAACAAGAGCATAATATTGCTAATGAGCAACATCAAGCTGGTTTAAATGTTAGTAACTCAAAAGTAATTGTTATTAGCTCCGACAATAGTTTAGATAAGCAATATTTTCTTGAAAAGTACGGCAGTTTAAAAAATGCTAAAGCAGCATATCAAAAAAGATACGGTAAGCAAAAATATGGTCGTAGCTGGTCAGATTTTATTACTGTTGCGCAAAAAATATCTGATTCTAACTCTCAGAAATTGAGTTTAGAAGACAGAATAACCAAAATTGAAAGCTTTTTAGTTACTTTTGGTTATCAACCATAAAATGCCTTGTTGTTAACTAATTGCCACCAACAAAATAAGCCTGAAATTAGAAACAAGCAACCAGCAGTAGTTAAGCCTGTAAATAGATTATAGCGTGATGCGATCGCGCCAACTATCGGCGCAACAACAGCAAAACCAATCCGAAATACTAAGCTATTAATCGAAAGAATGGTAGCACGCACGGAAGAGGAAATTTGCTGATTAATAGCGTTAAGAATTAGTGGGGAAGAAAAACCCCTAACTAAATAGATAATCATAATAAAAGCTATTCCCCAGACTTGCTCAATACTGCCCAGAGCAATATAAGCAAAAGCTAGCAATAAAACCAAAATCAAAGTAGCTTTTTTGATGCCTAAGATACGTTCAAAATGATGAGTATTAACCGAAGCCAAACTCATACCCAGATGAAATATTGCCCACGCCCAACCAAAAGCCTGAATGGGTATATTTAATAGTTTTAAATAGTCCTGAGACAACCAAACAATTAAAAAGCTAGCACTAGAAAAAGTACCGCTCAACAAAATCAGCCATCGTAGACGGGGACGTTTGAATACATCAAGAATAATACTTTTAAGCTGCCCTAATTTCTGATTTTTAGCAATAGGCTGATGACACTCAGGCTCAACTAAAGTTAATGCCAAACAAAAATAAATAACTAAACAAACTGTCTGGAGATAAAAAGGATAAACTAGATTAACAGAAGCGATCGCAGCACCAATAATGCCACATACCGCCTCAGTAATGCCAGCGATCGCAACTAGTCTTCCTTCCCAAATTTGATAATATTTTTCTCTGCCTAACTGCAATAAGCTATCAAAACTTAGAGCAGTGTCCGCCCCTGAAATCAGACTTCCTGCTACTCCTGCTAATATTTCGGCGATCGCAAATTCGCTAAAAGAACTTCCCAAACAGTAAATTAGCCAGCTACTAACCCAAACCCCACTACCCACAACTAGACAGGCTTTTCTACTCCAAACATCAGCTAAGTATCCCGATGGCACTTCTAGCACCAAAATTGATAAGGATAAGATGGTTTTAAGTAAGACTACCTGTTCTAAATTCAGTCCATGACTCTCGTAAAATAAAACAATAGTCGGAATAGGAAACCAAGCAAAAGCTAGTCCTCGCAAAATGTATAACTTGGTTAGATTTGAAGCGATAGATTGATTCAAAGCGATTTCAGAATAAAGGTTGGGCAAAAGATTGTTTTAATTGCTCTATTATTTAGCAACTAAATCCTTTTCCTTAGCTTCAGCCACAACGTAGCGAGACTTCCTAGCAAGAAATGGTTTTTCGATCGCCACGAAATAAAATCTTTTAAACAGAATTAGGCGATCGCCACAGCACCTTTAAAGTAGTCTTTTAACTGTCGATCGTGATCGTGACTGAGATTACCCAAAGGCAATTCATCTTTAGTAAATGCTTTGACCTGCAACACTTCTAGTTTATCCTCTGGGATAAGCTCACCGACCGCCTCTGCTTCTACTTCTAATAAAATAGAAATTGAGTGTAAGCGGGGATCTCGCTGAGGGTCTGAGTAAACACCTCGTAAACTTTTGATTTTGGTTAATTTCAAACCTGTTTCTTCCCTTAATTCTCGCCTAGCAGCATGAGGAATATCTTCTCCCCAGTCAATCATGCCTCCAGGCAATCCCCACTGCCCAGTATCACTACGCCGAATTAAGACAATACGACCATCGGGCAACACGGGGATAATGGTTGTGCCTGTAACGGGATGGCGGAAGATAATACCAAGTACAGTTGAAAAAAATCGCCAAAAACGACCCATAAAAAAAATATCAAATAGGATTAATTGTCAGATTTAAGTGGTTAAATGCCGAAATTCAAGTTTTAAGCCTTGATTTCTAGTAAAGACTTAGCTCTAACGATCGCCTGATGTACCTGCTCAAAACCAGTACCACCATAGCTATTACGGGCAGAAACTACCTGTTTAGGAGCGATCGCCTCATAGATATCGGCTTCAAAAGCAGGGTGCAGTTGTTGCCATTCTTCTAATGTTAGATCTTTTAGTAGTTTTCCAGCAGCTAGGCTGGTTTTTACCACCTTCCCTACCAAATTATAAGCTTCACGAAAGGGAACGTCCTTAGATGCTAAATAATCGGCAACATCGGTGGCGTTAGAAAAATCCTCAGCGACGGCTTCTGCTAGTCTGGCTGTTTTAAATTCGATTCCCTCTGCTAACAAAATAGTCATTGCTTCTAAACAACCCTTGATGGTTTTAACCCCGTCAAAAATTCCTTCTTTGTCTTCTTGTAAATCTTTATTGTAAGCCAAAGGTAAGCCTTTCATAATTACCAACATTGCCTGGAGATGTCCAAAAACTCTGCCTGTTTTGCCCCGTACAAGCTCAGGTATATCAGGATTTTTCTTTTGAGGCATGATGCTCGATCCTGTTGCACAAGTATCTTTGAGAGTGATAAAGCTAAATTCTTGAGATGCCCAAAGAACCATCTCTTCACTTAAACGACTTAAATGCACCATAATTAAACTAGCCCCGCAGAGAAACTCGATCGCAAAATCGCGATCGCTCACTCCATCAAGACTATTCTCGTAGATTTTATCAAATCCTAGTAATTGGGCGGTATATGAGCGATCGATAGGAAAAGTTGTTCCTGCCAATGCACCACAGCCAAGAGGAGATATATTAGTTCGTTTATAAATATCTTCCATTCTTTCCCAGTCTCGTTGGATCATCTGAAAATATGCCAGGAGGTGATGCGCTAAACTAATTGGCTGCGCTCTTTGTAAATGGGTATAGCCTGGAATTAAAGTTTCTATGTGCTGCTCGCTATGAGCTAGCAAGGCTGCCTGAAATTGCCTTAAATATTGCTGTATCTCTCTGATTTCGGCTCGCAAATACAGTCTGATATCTGTACCTACCTGATCGTTGCGCGATCGCGCCGTATGCAGCTTTTTACCCACATCGCCAACAATCTCTGTTAGTCGTCTTTCTACAGCAAAATGGACATCTTCTGCTTCTACCCCTGGATTGAAGTTTCCCTGCTGGTATTCAGTACGAATCTGTTCTAAGCCAGCAACTAATTGTTCTGCTTCACTATCAGCAATTATTTGAGTTTTACCTAGCATTTTAGCATGAGCAATTGAGCCAGTTAAATCGTACTCAATCAATTCAATATCAAAGCCGATGCTGGCATTAAAAATAGCGATCGCAGGATTTAGTGCCGATTCAAAGCGATCGCTCCAGGTCTTTTGCTTGCTCACAGTAGAAAAACAGAATTAGACAACTAAATTATTTTAACTACCGTCGGTCACAAATCTACATTTTCTCAACAACAACTGACAATTTGCCCTGAGCAATATTTAAATCTTTTATTACCTATTACTTCGGCGTAGCGGTACTAGTCGCTTTCCCAATTGTCATAGGAAACCAAATCACCAATAGAATCACGCAATAAATAGTCATATCTTTCTAATTCACATTCTAATTTTCCCCATTCGCGGGCAGGAATGTATTTGCAGAGAGTGTAGATAGATTGCTGACGATTTACTATACCTGTTTCAATTAACTGACGCGCTTCATCTTTTAAAGTTTCGATCGAATATCTAATAGAAAAAGAGGGGGATGCAGTAGTAGTATACATGATTCTTCTCCGAAATAATTTATGAATTAATTTAAAGTCTTACCTTTAACTATAAACCAAAACCGTTGGAAATTGAAAGAAAATTAATTTGTTCGCTGTATCCAAAATAACAAAATTCTTTTAAATCTTAAGAATTCCTAGGATTTTTTTAAGATTTAAGATTAATTCTAGATTTTAAAAAATCAAAATCCAAAGTTTTTTTGCAACTTAGGTGGTAAAACTTTAGAATCAAGACCATATAAAGTTTTTAAAGCGATCGCCTGAGCTTGTTCCATTTGTCCATAACTGAATACTATGGGCAGATTTGAATTAATTAAATTGAACCAATCAAATACGTAGGGACTGCCATAAATAATAATTCCTTTTGCTTGTCCGTTATTTATTAGTTGCCGATAAATTTGTTTGGCATTGGCGGTTAAACCAGCATTACCCCGAAAAGGATTACCCCGAATAAATACTTGTAAAAGAGTAGGTCGCCAATCTGACAAGATGCAGTTTAAAGTACCGTGGTCTACTATTTGTCTTTGACAGTTAAGCTGCTGAGGAATAGCAATAGCAGGAGTATGAATATCTAAGAATGGGGCATTTAATACATCATCAACCACAATCAGGTTGCGGTGAATTTGCTTATCTTCAATTCTCAGCGGAATATTTCCTCTAGCTTGCAAAGAGTCTCGTAGAATCGAAGTTACTATTGTCCTAGCTGCATTATTAGACAACTCTAAAGCTTCAGTCTTAGATTGAATTACCTTTTGTTTAGCTTGCCAAATACGCGCCCAAGACTGATTAATTTTTTGTTCATTAATGCGTCCTGATTTAACTGCATCGTAGATCGAGGCGATCGCCACTTCAGGATTATCGGGCATTAATAAAATATCATTTCCTGCTTCAACTGCCATGACAGCAACTTCTGCGGGAGACGCATACTTAGTTATTCCTCCCATAATTAGAGCATCCGTAACTACTAAACCATTAAAACCTAACTGGTTTCTTAATTTTTCGGTGATAATTTCAGATGAAAGCGTAACAGGCTTTTGCTTGTCCCAAGCTGGAATCAAAAGATGCGCCGTCATCACGCTATCAACTCCTGCTGCGATCGCACTTTGAAACGGTGGCAACTCAACAGTTTCTAGCCTCTTTTCGGAATGAGCTAAAGAAGGTAAGTCTAAATGAGAATCTGTGGCGGTGTCTCCGTGTCCTGGAAAATGCTTGGCAGTGGTTAAAATAGAAGTGGTTTTTGCCCCTTTGATAAAAGCAGCAGTTAAGGCACTTACTACTTCAGGGAGATCGCCAAAAGCCCGAATATTAATTACAGGGTTATCAGGATTATTATTTACATCTACGACAGGTGCAAGTAGCCAATTTATACCCACGGCTAAAGCCTCTTGCGCCGTAACTTTTCCCATCTGAGTAGCATAATGCTGCGCTTGCAAAAGATCTTGCTCATAGATTGCGCTCAAGGCCATAGGCGGTGGAAACCAAGTACCTCCAGGAAAACGCTGTCCGATACCTTCTTCAATATCTGCTGCGATTAATAAGGGAATATTTGCCCAATCCTGTAGCTGTTGCGATCGCTTTTGCAGTTCAACGCTGCTACCTCCCAAAAGAATAACTCCACCTAAGTTAAATTCTCCTAGCCACTGTTGTAACTGAGCATTAGTAGCTTCCCAAGCAGGATAGCGAATCTGATGGTCAAATAAATAACCAGAAGCACGGACAACGATCATTTGAGCAATTTGCTCTTTGAGAGATAAATCTTTTTTCATTGAACATTTATCATTTATCAATGAGCATTTAAATATTGAACATTTACTCTACTGTCTCTGGGTTTTCTTGTCGCTCTTGACTAATTTTATTAAGCAGATGTACCATACTGTCTCCTCTTTCGAGAGAGCGATCTTCGAGAAATTTGACTGTAGGCGCGCGTCTTAACTGCATTCGACTACCCAATTCTCTACGGACATAATGAACCGCCGATTCTAAACCAGCCATTGTTTCTTCTTTAGCTTCTTCTGTGCCATAAATGCTGACAAAAATTTTAGCGTGTTGCAAATCACCCGAAACATCAACGTCAGTAACGCTTACCATGCCTGCGCCAACGCGATCGTCTTTGATTTCGCTGAGTAGCATCTGACTGACTTCCCGCTTAATTAAAGCAGCTACGCGAGCTACGCGACGACTATTAGCCATAATTCTTATTTGTTCTAATAACTTTAAGCGATGCAACAAAATACTTAAGGTTACACCATAATAGATTGTAGCCCTAACTGTCCCAACTGCTCTAACTGTTCCAAATGACCTTAACCGAAACCATACTCGCTCAACAATCAGACAATGTACTAGCCAGATTGCGACAAGCAGATAAATTTTGGTCAGCCTTGCGTAATGGAGAGATTGACGCAACCGAAGTTGTTACTAATAGTTCAGAGAAAGTTGGAAAATTAGATACAGATATTGTTATCTGTGGTGGAACATTAGGCATCTTGCTGGGTGCAGCATTACAGCAACTAGGATGGCAGGTTAGCTTGATTGAAAGAGGAATTTTAAAAGGCAGAGAGCAAGAGTGGAATATTTCTCGTAATGAGTTAAAAACCTTGATTGACTTAAAGCTTTTGACTGAAGAAGAGTTAGAAAAAGCGATCGCTACAGAATACAATCCCGCCAGAGTTAGCTTTCAAAAGGAACAAGAAGTTTGGGTAGAAAATGTCTTAAATGTTGGTGTTTATCCTGTTTATCTATTAGAAAAACTCAAGCAAAAATTTCTTCAAGCTGGAGGCAAACTGCTTGAAAATACAGCCTTCAAATCAGCGACAGTTCATCCTGATGGAATAGCAATTGAAGCAGGAGATAAAACGATTAAAGCTCGCCTATTAGTCGATGCCATGGGTCATTTTTCACCGATTATTAAACAGGCAAGAAAAGGAACAAAACCCGAAGCGGTTTGCGTTGTGGTTGGTAGCTGCGCTCAAGGCTTTCCTGGAAACAATACGGGAGATTTGATTTATTCTTTTACGCCAATTATCAACCACTGTCAGTATTTTTGGGAGGCTTTTCCTGCCCAAGATGGTCGCACTACCTATATGTTCAGCTATCTTGATGCTAACCCCCAAAGACCTAGCTTAGAATACTTTATGGACGAATATCTCAGGCTTTTGCCAGAGTATCAAAACATTGAGCTAGAACAGCTAGAATTTCAGCGATTCTTGTTTGGCTTTTTTCCTGCTTATAAAAATAGTCCGATCGAATTAAAATGCGATCGCATTTTACCTGTAGGTGACAGTGCAGGGGGTCAATCTCCCGTCAGCTTTGGTGGCTTTGGGGCAATGATTCGCCATTTAAAACGTCTAACTGAAGGCGTTGACGAGGCTTTAACCGTAGATAAACTGAGCGGTAAAGATTTAGCTTTGTTGCAACCATATCAACCTAATATTTCTGTCACCTGGTTATTTCAGCAAACTATGAGCGTCGAGGTAGGCAAAGAAGTAAATCCGCAACAGATCAACAACTTAATGAATGGTGTTTTTGCAGTAATGGATCGTTTGGGAGATGATGTCCTCAAACCATTTTTGCAGGATGTAATCCAGTTTGCTCCTCTGGCTAAAACTTTGCCATTAGTTAACCCAAAACTAGTATTTCCTTTATTACCTCAAATTGGCGTTAGTTCTTTTGTTAACTGGATTGTTCACTATTTTAATTTGGCAATATACAGTGGTTTATTTAATGCTGCAAAATTTGCTCAACCAATAGCCCAAAACCTATCTCCAACCCAGCAATATTACTATCATCGTTGGTTAGATACTTGGAAATATGGTTCAGGTGGAGATTATGAACAAGATTAATTAAGAATAGCAAATACAAAATAAAGTAGATTAAATATATTTGAAAACATTGAAGATGGAAATACATCTAATAAAGTGTAAATCTTGCTACTATTTTCAAAAATAATTTCAAACAAACTTATATTTTGTGTATATAGATACTAACTATAGTAAATTGTCAACATTTTTTTGCCATAATGAAATTAATATTCATAACCTTAGTCTACAGAAAGGAAAGAATAAAATTTAATCTATAGACTTTTGATAACTAACTAAAATTATGGGATTAATTCAAGGTGTAACCATTCAACCAATTGAATCTATTCAAGGAGGAATGGCGGAATTTTATACGCCTCAATCTAGTAATGAAACTATTGTTGTTAAAGTACCAGCTAATGTTATTGATGACCTTTTTGTTCACAAAAAACAAACTGACCAGCTACTAGTAGTTAGAGGAAGTTTTGTACTAGTAGTTTTATATAACAAGCAATATCAATATATTCCCCTGAGCGAAGATGTGCCACAGGTGGCAATAATTCCCAGAGGAATTTTACACGGTGCAATTAATTTTGAAAATCAAGATTGCTTACTAGTTAATGCTGTTTTGCGAAATGGTGAACCAAGCGCGAGAGATTATCAGCCATTACCCAAACCTTTTTCCTATGATTTAGAAGAAGCTAAAGCTTGCTTGCATAATTTATCTAATCAGGTAATGACTAAGAGTAACGTTGCCTGAATAAAAAATACGCGAGATTCAAATCAGGCAATAACGCCGTTTAATTATGCAAATTTAGATCTGTAACTGCACCAAGACTGCTAGTCGAAACCAGTTTGGCATATTTACCCAAAACTCCCCTAGTGTATTTAGGTTGATGTGGCTGCCATTGGCTATGACGTTTGGCTAATTCTGCATCATTAACATTTAGCTGCAATAACTTTTGACGAGCATCAATGGTAATGCTATCTCCTTCGTTGACTAAAGCAATTGTTCCGCCGACGGCAGCTTCAGGGGCAACGTGACCGACGACCATGCCGTAAGTGCCACCAGAGAAACGACCATCGGTAATTAGTCCTACAGAGTCTCCTAAGCCCGCACCAATGATTGCCGAAGTGGGAGCAAGCATTTCTCGCATTCCTGGACCACCTTGAGGACCTTCGTAACGGACGACGATGATATCTCCAGCCTTGATTTTACCGTCTAGAATTGCGGACAAACATTCTTCTTCTGATTCAAACACTCTAGCAGGACCAGTAATAACAGGATTTTTTACGCCGCTGATTTTAGCAACTGAACCTTCACTAGCTAAGTTGCCCTTGAGTATTGCCAGATGCCCTTGGGGATAGACAGGATTATCCCATGGTTGAATTACATCTTGATCTGCGGGAGGGTTTTCGGGGATATCAGCCAAGAGTTCGGCAATAGTTTTACCTGTAACCGTTAAAGCATCACCATGGAGCAAATCATGAGCCAAAAGCATTTTCATAACTTGAGGAATGCCACCCACCTTATGCAGATCTACGGCAACGTATTTCCCTGATGGCTTAAGATTACAAATTACGGGGACTCGCTGACGAATAGTTTCAAAATCGTCTATAGTAAGCTCGACTCCCATCGTATTGGCGATCGCCAGTAAATGCAAGACAGAATTAGTTGAGCCTCCTATTGCCATAATTACCGTAATCGCATTCTCAAAAGCTTTACGAGTCAAAATATGGCTGGGTAAAATTTGATTTTTGACCGCTTCAACCAGAGCAAAAGCTGATTTTTCAGTACTCTCGGCTTTCTCCTCGTCTTCTGCTGCCATCGTCGAAGAATAGGGTAAGCTCATGCCCATCGCCTCAAACGCCGAGGACATAGTATTGGCGGTAAACATTCCCCCGCAAGATCCCGCACCAGGGCAGGCTTTGTGTTCAATGGCATCCAATTCAGCCCGATCAATTTTGCCCGCGCTAAATTTTCCTACTGCTTCAAAAACACTAACTACGGTCAAATCTTCGCCGTTATGTTTACCTGGCTTAATAGTGCCACCGTAAACAAAGATAGCAGGAATATTTAGGCGAGCGATCGCCAGCATTGCCCCAGGCATATTTTTATCACAACCGCCAATCGCTAGCACAGCATCCATACTCTGTCCATTACAGACAGTTTCAATCGAGTCAGCAATTACATCGCGGGAGACTAAGGAATACTTCATTCCTTCTGTACCCATAGAGATACCGTCACTGATAGTAATTGTGCCAAACATCTGCGGCATTGCCCCAGCCTCTTTGAGGGCGGTTTCTGCCCGTAGCGCGAGGGTATTGATTCCCATATTGCAGGGAGTGATAGTGCTATAGCCGTTAGCTAAACCGACAATGGGCTTAGTAAAATCATTATCTCCAAAACCTACCGCGCGCAACATAGCGCGGTTAGGTGATCTTTGGTTTCCCTGGGTTACTTCTTGGCTTCGGCGATTGTCAGACATCTACATCTCCTTATTTAATTGAACATTAAGCATTGAATATTTATCGTCGAGGGGAATTAAACTTGAATCCAAATGGTTTTTATTAAAAAATCACCTAAACGTAAGATACCGAAATATTTGCTCTGATGGCGAGTAAATTTACCAATTCAGCTTATAGATAAAAACTATAGACATTGAGAATTTATCAACAAAGTTGACAGTTAAAATACGAAACTGATAACTAGTCTGTAAATGTTTCAGCTAAAGCAAATGATTTTGAAATAACAGCATTGTCAGGTAAATCAAAAACAATTGACATTTTGGCAACAGCTAGCTTATGAGCTTGGGGATAAATTTCGGCTAAATAATTTTTTAAACTGGGACTATCAGATAAAATTCTTTCGATTCGCGATCTAAACTCAATTATTTCTATTTTCCATCCTTTTTCGCAACGATCTCGTTCTGCATCCCAATACTTTAATTTAAGAAGGTATTCTAGCAGCCTTTCTAAATAACTTTGCAAAGCTCGACGCTCGCTTTTACCCATTCCCTCTATTTCATCTATTAGGTTACTCCAGTCAATTCGATTCATGTCTTTATTTTTTAGGTCTGATACAGTTTTTTGTATCCAAAGATTAAAATCACGGTCGTAGAGAGCAGTCATTTTTCTAATAGGTTTTTTGTCTTGATTAATAAGCGATCGCAATTTTTCTATGCCTTATGATAATTTTAGTCTTTGCCGTAAGATAAATTCGGCGATCGCCAAATCCACAGGAGTAGTCACTTTTAAATTAGTTTCTTCTCCCTCCACAATTTTGACGGGCATCTCGCATCTTTCAAACAGTGCAGCATCATCGGTAACTGACCAACCTAATTTTTTTCCTTTAAAGTGACAACGCTTTAAAATCTCCACCTCAAACCCTTGAGGAGTTTGGGCTGCCCAGAGGTTACTGCGATCTGGAGTATCAATAATAATTCCTTGTTTATTGACTACTTTGATTGTGTCTTTCACTGATACGGCTGCGATAAAACCCTGACAATTATTAAAAGCAGCAGTACAGCGGTCAAATAATTCAGGAGTTGCCAAACATCTCGCCCCATCATGGATCAAAACCCTCTCAGCACTTTTTGGCAAAGCCTGTAAGCCATTGTAAACCGATTCTTGACGAGTATCGCCACCAACAATTAACTCTACTGATTTCGATAGATTTAATTGACTGAGAATATCTTTAAAATCGGCAAAATCTGTAGGTTGTCCAATAATGCCAATCCATTCAAGGCTCAAAGAATTTTCTGCTGCGAGTAGAGTCCATGCTAGTAAAGGTTTTCCGAGTAATTCCATGAGAAGCTTATTGCGATCGCTACCCATTCGCCGACCCATCCCCGCAGCAGGAATCAATAAGTGCATTTAATGATGTTTTCCTAAAGATACAACTGTTTAGCTCTATCATCTACTAAAATTGACCACAGATAAAATTAAGGACTATATCTTCTTCATAAGAATGCGTATACTAGCCCTCGTGCCTGGCTCCATCGACAATCAACTTCTCTTTTTCCCCACCATAGAGACTCTAGCAAAACAGTATCCCCAAGCGGAGATCGATGTTTTGGTAGAACCCAGTTCTAAAAAAGCTTACCGAGTCTGCAAAAATGTTGATGAGGTTTTGGTGTTCGATTTTCAAGACCGCAATAGCTTCGCTGATTATCTCAATCTATTAGGGATTATGCGCGATCGCGAATATGATGCAGTTATTAGCCTTAAAACTACTTGGCGGATTAAATTACTGCTGTGGCTTAATGGTATACCTACTAGAGTAGGTTTTCAGGATGATTCTCCGATATATTTATCCAATTCTGTTGCTCGCAAACCAGAGCAATACAAAGCCCAGATGTATCATGATTTGGTTGCTGGCTTAGGAATTGCTGCTCCCTGTCCGACCGTCACTATCAATGTACCAAAAGAAGATATTGACTGGGCAGAATTAGAACAGCAGCGTTTATCTATCAAAGATAGTGGCTATATTTTGCTTAGTGACGAACAATCTCAGACACCAGATATTAGTGCCTATCCACTTAAAAGTTGGCAACGAATTATTGAGGATATTGAACAAAGAAATACAGGTTTAGCTATTGTGCTGTTACAAACAGATACTAATCAAGATTGGGTGAGCGTCATCATGTCAGCTAATAACAATATTAAGGCGATCGCGCCCCCCGATGTGGGTAAAATGGCAGCTATAATTGCTGGTGCTAACTTAATTCTCTGTAATGACAGCACTTCGATGCAGCTAGCAGTAGCTACGGGTACATATACAATTGCTTTGTTGAATACTCAAGATAGCAAAGAACTTCCACCCCATAACGAAAACTGTGTTGCTGTTCAATCGTCAACGGCTAATTTGTCTGATATCACTCCCGAAACAGTAATTGAAAAAATGTGGCAGGGGTGAATTGATGGATAAAGGATTAGAGATTAGGGATTAGGGCGGAGTAAAGGTGAAAGGAATAAAAAATAAAACTTTTCCTCCGCCCCATTTCTCTTGTCCCAAACCAAGAGCGATATCTTAATTGTTTTTGCCGAACTCTTTTGATGAGCGTTTCCGTTTCTATATGGGCTTTATCTTGATACTTTTCGGTTAACAATTGCGCTCGGTAAATCTTAGTTTGGGTAATAATTACCCACTATCCACTACCTACTACTTACTACCTACTACCTACTACCTACTACCTACTACCTACTACCTACTACCTACTACTTACTACTCAATAACAAAGTTTAAGCCAGAAGTATTGGGCTTTGTCTTTGCTTTCAGAATACATCTGGTGACATCAATTGACTCCTGGCTACTTCTTGAAATATTTGGAATTACCGTATTTTTCCACAAAAGCAGTTGACCAAAGTACGAAATATAGTTAATATAATTATTGCGCCTAAAAGGTTATTATCTGCGGATGTCGTATAGTGGTAATACCTTAGCCTTCCAAGCTAAAGCTAGGGGTTCGATTCCCCTCATCCGCTTTTCCAGTTATATCAAAGGTTTCAGCGATTCCACCTTTGGGAGAAATTGAGGATTACTACATATTATCCCCAAAATAGCTCAAGGGCTTGTTCTTTTTCAAGTTTATTTTCTTTATTTGTTGTTATTTTCTTACTATCCGTTTTCTTGTTCGGAACTTAAATTACTGGTTTCCAATGCCTATTAACTGCTTTTAACGCTTAACTAAAACTCCTGGCTCTTTCTGAATTGGTAAAACATTCAAAATGTCGGTTTGCGAACAGTATCTAAGATCTTCGTCTCCATCAAGCTTGAGAAGACGCTGTCCATGACTGCATAGACGGAAGAGATTTAACAGATTATCTTGCCATTGCTCATAAAGTGCGATCGCGCCAATCACTTCATCATTACCAAATAGCTCAATCTTAGATACATCGCTTTGCTGTAAAATCGACTGAGCGATCGCCCCAGCGCAAGCTGTATCTTCTACAGAATAATCCCCTTGCCAGCCCGAACCTACCATCCACACTATTTCTGGTTGAGTTTCGAGCAAATAATTAACTGCTGCCAGGCGATTAATTTGGGCTGCGGTAATCACCTGGGGAGCTTGTTCCACCCTTTGTAAAGCACGAGTGCCGTTGGTAGTGGTAAGAAATAATCGTTTATTTTTTACCAATTTAGGAGTGCAGGCAAGAGGAGAATTGCCCATATCAAAGCCTTTTACCATTTCACCCCCGCGCTCACCTGCTCGTAAACGCTTATCTGCTGACCATAAATCAGATTGACGTTTCAATTCTTCTATGTTACTAAATGCTTGGACAGCTTCTGCACCTGCATCAAGAGCGGTGGCAATTGTAGTGGTTGCTCGTAAAACGTCAATAACTACGGCACAGTTGGGCAATAGGTCGTTTGGAGTACTTTCAGGAGTATGATAAACAAATATTTTCACGCTCAGACAAATATTATATATAGGGTCAATAAATTGAAACTTAGGCAATTATACGTTATTTACTATGTGCAGTCTTAAATTACTAAATAATTGAACAAAACTACTAAAAGCTGATTGATTATTGCTCAGATATAAACACTTTATATTTATTTTGATACTTTAATTCACAAGCAATATCCATTATTAAGGAGCTAGATTATGGAAAGCAGCGATCGCCAAAAAACTTATCGAAACAGCTTGATAAAACTCAAGCAATCTAGAAAGAATAAACGTTTTACTTGGTTATTAGCGGTATTGACCTTTACTTTGCCTGTAAATGTTGTATTGCAAGCTCAACCAAGTCTGGCTCAAAGTGTAACGGCTCAAATACCCTCTTTAGACAAAAATATCGTTTACGTTAATCCCAAAACAGGAGATGACTCGCAAACAGGCGAAAAATTCGCCCCCTTCAAAACTATTACTCAAGCTTTAAAGGTAGCTACTTCTGGCAGCACGATTAAGCTGGCATCGGGGACATATAGCCAAGAAACAGGAGAAACTTTTCCCTTGGTTATTCAAGCTAAAATTACTCTCAAAGGTGATGCTGATAACCAAGGCTACAATACTGTCATTCAAGGCGGTGGCTATTTTATCAGCCCTACAGGTGCAGGACAGAATGTGGCGATCGCCGCTTTAAAAGATGCAGCAGGTATTACAGGAGTTACTGTAACTAATATCCAGTCACGGGGACATGGTTTATGGCTTGAGTCTTCCAGCCCAAAAATAGTTAGCAATACTTTTACCCGCAATGGTAATACTGGGGTTTCTGTTAACGGAAATAGTTCTCCCGTCATCGCCAATAATTACTTTTATAATAATTCTGGCAACGGTTTACTTGTCTATGGTACTTCTCAACCACAAGTCACCGATAACACTTTTAAAAATACAGGTTTTGGGGTTAGTGTCGTACAGAATGCTGCCCCTACCCTAACCAAAAACACCTTTGACGGCAATCGCATTGGTATTATCTTAGAAGGCAATTCTCAAGCTGTGTTGCGAGATAATGAGATTATCGATTCTGGGGACTCTGGCTTAACGGCGATCGCCGATTCTCAGGTTGATTTAGGTACTAGTTCAGAACCTGGAAACAATACTTTCCGTAGCAATAGAAAACTAGACATTCAAAATGCTACTAAAAATGAGATTGTAGCAGTCGGCACACAAACTAGTGGACAAACCGAAGGTGACATCAATTTTGATAGCGGAGAATTTACCGCCCTTAATAACTCAACTCAAAAGTCATCTCCTCTCCTACCTTTACTTAGTACGGATAAACCCTCGGTTGCCCAATTAGATCTACCCGCGCCTGCACCTGTACCTGCACCTGCACCTGCACCTATTCCAACAATAGATACTACTGCCAATCCTTCTTTACCTGCACCACCTCCTGTAACTGAACCAAGTACGGGCAACAAAGAATTGGTGTTTACTGCTTCCTCTTTGCCGACTGCTGAAACTGCTCAACTTCAACCAGTACCATTCCCGCCGACAATCAGTAGTTCGTCTACCAACCCAGTTAAATATAAAGTTTTAGTTGAAGCCTTAGATAGCCATGAAGAAACCGAAGTACGATCGCTCTATCCCGAAGCTTTTGAGACTGTATTTGAGGGACAATCTTTATTACAAATAGGAGCGTTTAACAATCGGGATAAAGCCAAACAGGCAGAGCGATCGCTAGCAAAATTGGGTTTAGCAACCTATTTTTTGGAATAGATTTATAGCAGTTTTCAATTGGGTAGACTACGTTCGAGATTAACTGGTTTTTAGCTATTAGCTGCACGATGCGAAGCATCGAAGCCCGCTAGGGCGGACTGCGCGAATGCGCTGCGCTTTTAGCTTTTAGCTTTTCAGATTAAACTTTTGTGTTCTATTCAACTGAAAAGCGCAGTAAGTCGTTCAAAAGAACGGCGATCGCTTTACAACAAAACAGGCTGAATTAATTTGTTGCAAGTGCAACAGATGCGGACACGCCCTAAAGACAAAAATAAATTGTTGTCCCGCGATCGCATTCTCCCTTTGCCCAGACCTTGCCCCCATGACGATATATAATACGCTGTACAGTAGCCAAACCAATTCCTGTACCAGGAAACTCAGCTTGACTGTGGAGTCGTTGAAAAGCAGTAAACAGCTTATCAGCATAGTCTTGATCGAAACCCGCACCATTATCCCGCACGTAGAAAGCGGTTTGTTCTCCATTAGCAGTTAAAGTAGCAAATTCAATTTTTGCCAGCGATCGCTTTGAGGTGTATTTCCAGGCATTATTAAGCAAATTATCTAAGACAATTCTCAGTAATTGAGGATCTCCTATTGCCTTAAGATCGGGAGCAATTTTTATTTCTATCTGGCGATCGAGGTCTTGTGTTTGCAACTCTTCAATAATATTTTGGGCAATCTGACTTAGGTCAACCTCAATCAACTTCATTTCGCTGCGAGTTACCCTAGACAACTCCAATAAAGCGTCAATCAGATCACTCATCTTTTGACTATTGGCTTGAATCCTCTCTAAATAGTGTTTAGCGCGGTCGTTTAGATCGGACTGGCACGTTGACCACAGCACCTGACTAAAGCCATTAATAATTCTTAGGGGTGACTGTAAATCGTGAGATACAGAATAGGAAAAAGATTCTAATTCTTTATTGGCAGCCTCTAGCTGAAGACTACGCTGTGAAAGAGCTTTTTGAGTAGCAGCCATATTTTGAACATCATTAAGAGTATGAAGTAGTGCATATATTTCTCCCTCATCATTTTTAATCGGCGTGACGATAGTATCAAAATAGTGAACTCCATCGGCAAATTTTACCTCTTCTTGTAAATGAAGCACTTTGTCGTAGGTTAACACCTGTTGCTGTTGCCAAATTATTTGTCGCGTATATTCTGGCGAAAAACATTCGGCGATCGCTTTTCCTTTGGGGAGCCGATCATCAACTAAGCCCAGACTTTTTGCTAAAGCCTTGTTCGTAAAAAAGATAGTCTCGGTGGATACGTCTACTACAAATAAGTAATAGGGAATTAGACTGATTAAAGTCTCTAGCTTTTCGATGTATTGGGCTGTGTTTTGAGGTTGAGCCTGGTTGGTAATCTGCCTAGGTTTTTTAGGTCGAGTCAGCTTGTGTTCGGTAATATCGCTCACCACTCCTTTGAGCCTAATTGCTTTTCCTTGGGCATCATAATCTAAATTTCCTTTAGTTTTAATAGCAGCGATTTTTCCTTGAGGTTTAACGACGCGATATTCTAAATTCAGGTTTTTATGAGCTTTAATCGTCTTAATCATCAATAAATCGACAGATTCTCGCTCTTCAGGATGAATCGACTGCAAAAAGCTAGCGTAGCTGCCATCAAAATTGTTTAAGCCTAAAATAGCTCGACCGCGATCGCAAATATCAATCTGATTATTTATTAAATTCCAACTCCAAATGCCAGTTTTTGTCGCTTTGGAAATTAATTCCAGGATGGCGTTTGCTTGATAAATATCAGTAATATCTTTAACCACAGATATTGTTAAATTGCGATCGTCATAATCAAGAGAAGCAGAGTGTAACTGCCAAAACCGCTGTTCACCCTTGCCAGTCAGGATGCTGAATTTTTCTCCTTCGATTGTGCAATCATTAGCTTCAATATGAGTTTTTCCAGAAACTAAGCTAATCAAAGACTCTATTATCTTTTGCAGCATTTCTCTAGTTTCTGTTGCTATTTCCTGTAGTTGAATAGCGTACTTTTCGATCGGTAATAGTGATTTGCTAGGGATATTAGGAGATAGCTCAACTCTTTGGGACTGTATAACTTTAACTTGAGCCTTTTGCTTCCACTGGCTAATAGTAGATATTTCAGAAGAGTCAAAACCACTAATTTCTAACCAGCTATGGTTGCAGTATAAAATCTTGCCCGAGCCATCGTGAATTATTATGGGCAAAGGAATATTCGCCAAACAAGCTGTCAAGGTTGAAAAAGTTACCGATCTAGAGTCTAAATCAGTATTCTCAACTAATGGCTCAGACTGATGGTCAAGTTCTAGTATTTCTTGCTTCTGATTAGATAATTTTGCATCGGCTGCCTGAAAAAAACCAGCTAATTTAATTTGCGACAGCAACAAAGAGCCTAAATGCAGCTGAGAACGTCGATCCTGCTCGTGAGAAATATGAGGATTATCCTTAATCCATTGATGACAAAGCTTAATATAGCCTAAAAAAATTATCAAGTAATTGTAATTAACTATTCCCAATAACTTTTTAAGAGTTTCAGCGCAAGCAAGCGTTCGATTGGGCTGGGAAAATATTAGGCTACAGCAACGCAGTAAACTGGCTTCAGTTTGGAATTCAGGCTGCCAATTTTCTGTTTGCTGCTGGTTATTTAGACGCTGTATATCTGCTTCAATATCAGACTCGGTTAGAGGATATTTAATATCATCTAAAGTCAAAATTTCTGCTGCGCTAATCCCCAAAGAGTTCAAGCCACAGCTATGACATATAGTTAAATAACTGATGCCACAACTGCGTGAAAGATAGACAAAAAGCTTTTCTTTAAATACCTTTGGTAAAGGATTATTGATGTAGGCACTAAATGTTTGCTCGACTAAGCTACGAAAAATTGCAGCAGATTCGGTTGCTGGTATTAAAAAAGCAGGAAAATAACCCAGCTTTTCAGCAATTTTGTCTTTGGCTAAACTCAAATTAACATGATTCATTGGTTCTTTTGTTAGCTAAATGCAGCTTTGCTTTAGCAGTAAAAATTCTCTTTCCTGATTTTAAATATAAAACTCTATCTTGAAATAGTATTTTAAATTACATTGGCTTAAAAAACATTAATTTGAGCGAACAGTAGCATATTCAATAAAGTATCAGGAAAAACAAACGATTTTACATCTATATGCTTAATCTAACCTGAGTTCTGATTAACAAGATTACTATTTGATTTCATACTTCATATTAGCAACGCCAAAATTTTTCAAATACTTCTTAAAGCAACTATAGGATCGAGCTTGGCTGCTGCTCTAGCAGGAAAAACTCCAAAAGAAAGACCAATTATTCCCGAAACTCCTACAGCCAGTAAAATAGCTAGTGGAGAAATAGTTGGTGCCAGGGGAGAAAATGTACCCACCAAAACAATTCCCGTGACACCAACTACAGTACCGATCGCACCTCCTGCTGCCGAAAGAATTGTTGCTTCAATCAAAAACTGCCACAAAATATCTCCTTCCTTGGCACCGATCGCTTTACGTAAGCCAATTTCTTTTGTCCTTTCTGTTACCGCCACCAGCATAATATTCATTACGCCAATGCCGCCGACCAATAAAGAGATACCGGCAGTCGCAGCGAGCAAGACAGTTAAACCACTGGTGATTGTATCTACAATCTGTAATACGTCTTTTTGAGTATTGACGCTAAAATCATCTTGACCAGTAATTTTGTGGCGCAACCGCAAGAGATTTTCAATTTGTAGCTTGGCAGCACGAACACTATCTTCATTTTTAGCAGCAATGGAAATAACGTTTACCTGAGTCCCATAGGGAGAAGTATCGCCGACAATTTGACTCGCCATTGTTGTTAGGGGAAGATATACGGTGCGATCTTGATTGCTGCCCAAAAAAGCTCCCTTAGCTTCTAAGACTCCAATTACCTCCAGGTTAATGTTTTTAACTCTCATCTTTTTACCTAAAGGATTTTGTTGCCCAAAGAACCTCTGGGCTATTTCTGAACCTAAAACCACTACTCGCTGATTGCGCTTGACATCTTCATCATTAAAGAATCTGCCTCGATCTACCTCAAAACTCCTGACTGTCAAGTATTCAGGGGTAGTACCGATTACTTGTTCGCTGCTGTTACGATTACGATAGGTAATTAGGCTATTGGCGCTAATTTGGGGAGCAACTTCTTTAACGCTAGGTACTTGATCGGCGATCGCGATCGCATCATCCCAAACTAGAGTTTTTGGTTGGCTAAAGGTAGTGCGTCTCTCTTCTGACGACCCTGGTGCAACAAACAGAACATTAGGACCAAGGGATTCAAACTGTTCTGAAGCTAGATTTTTTGCTCCTTGTCCTACTCCCACCATGGCAATTACCGAAGCGTTGCCGATAATAATGCCCAACATTGTCAAACTACTGCGCATCTTATTGGCAACCAGAGTAGAAGTCGCCATCTTCAAGCTTTCAAGTATGTTCATTCTCTAAGTCAGCCCCTAAATTAAGACGAGGTTGCCTGAATTTCTGCTTCAGTTATTTCTCTAAATCGTACTTCATCTCGTTGAGGATCGGCACGAGTCACCTGCATTTCTAAGCGATCGCCTAAAGCTACAGGGCGATCAAAGCGATGGGGCAATTCCATACCCAGATCTTCAATTAAAACCAGACCTAAGTTTTCATCTTCCCTTAGCCAGCGCAAGACTAAGACATCCCAGACGCATTCGGCGTTACGTCGCAGGTATTCTAATCCCCAGTAGCGGTTAGTTTGACGCTCTACCAGAGTTGCTTCATAGGATGAACTGCTAACGCTGTAGACAATTTCCTGTAATTCTTCCCGTGAAAAAGGTAATTCTTCGCCCCGCAGATGTGCCTTGATTTGAAAATGCGCCAAAAGATCTGTATAACGACGGATCGGCGACGTTACCTGGACATAGCTATCTAAACCCAAACTAGCGTGACGAATCGGCGACATACTCATCTCACTACGAGGCATACAGCTACGCAAAGCACAAAAACGAGTTGGGCCTGGAGGAAGTTGGAGTAGCTCTTCTTCGGAGGGTAATTCGGGCTGTGGCTGACCTCTGTAGGGCAATGGCAGGTTATGTTCTGTTCCATATTTCCCGCCAATCTGACCTGCTAGGATCATCATCTCCGCAACTAGCTGGCGCGAGGGAGAGCTATCAATCAGTTCAATGGTTACTTCTTCGTTATCTTTGACTTTAATCACCGACTCTGGCATCTTGATTTGAATTGAGCCTTGAGATTTGCGCCATTCTCGTCTTAGTTGGGATTTTTGAGCCAAATCGGGAATTTCGGGTTCATTCTGTATCCCTAGCTGCAACATCTCATCCACATCATCGTAAGTAAGACGATAAGTGGGTTTAATTAGACTTGAATGAATTTCGTACTCTTGAATTCCTCCTGTTTCGTCAAGCACTACGCCAAAACTAAGAGCGCAGCACACTTGTCCTTCTACCAGGCTCATTGGTCCTGTTGCTAGCTCCGTCGGAAACATAGAAACCATACCTGTAGGCAGATAAAGGCTAGTACTACGGCGACGAGCCTCTAAATCTAGTTCATCTTCTGGCTCAACTAAGCGAGTCGGGTCGGCAATATGAACCCAAATTTTGGCTGTACCGTTAGCTAAATATTCAATGCTCAGACCATCATCAATTTCAGTGGTGCTTTCATCATCAATGGTACAAACTTTGAGATAAGTTAAATCTAAACGATTGTCGTCGGCTTCGGCAGGATCTAATTGAAGACGAGGCTGCACCACATCAAGCACCTTTCTAGAGAAGTTTATCGGATAAGAACTGCGACGCAAAAATAAATTTTCATGCTCACTCCACCATCCTATATCCACTAATAGTTGAAAAGCTGCCTGGGCATCATAATTTTTGCCAATTTCTTTGAGTATTTCTTGAACAGATTTAGGGGCATTGTCAGCTTGAAGTGCCAATTTTTCAATCGATTCTAAGCGAAGGCGATCGCTTTCACTCCATTCAATTTCTTTTCCTTCTAGAGCTTCTTTGACATGAGTAACAAACTCTTCTTTCTGACGGTCTTTTTGTGCTTGAACCTCTAGCTGGTGCTTAATCTCTTCAACCTGAGATTCTGGTCTAGGTTCGTAGCAATCGGCTTTTTGCTTGAAATATATTTTGTCTTGACTCAAAAGAGAATGAGCAGCATAACAAGGTGCTGGGCTTCGGTCGGAAAACAACAGTTCCGCCATTTGCTGTGGAGTAACGGTGCTGCTATCTTCGACTAATACTTCCCAGGCTATTTCTAGACTATCAGGGTCTAAATAAGATTCAACTTCTGCTAAAAAGCTGGGGATCTCCGCAGGTTCACAAAGAACTCCTTCGACGGTGTAATCAACTCTTTGGGGACGTATCTTGTGAGATTGTCCCCCTGCATCAACTACGATCCAATCCTTTTTTCCTTCTGGTCTTTCGGCAACTGCAAGACGACGTTCTCCTTGCACTCTGAATTCAATCAGCTTTCCTTGTTCCACCAGCTTTGTACTTGATTACGACAGTAAGCTTTATTTTACTTGCTTTAGTTTACTTTTCGCTGATTTTTTATTGCCATTAAACCGCAAAAACAAGGGTTATTTAACCTTCTGCATTTACAAAAGGTAATAAAGCGATCGCTCTAGCTCTTTTTACCGCTACAGTTAAATCTCTTTGCTGTTGTGCAGTCAAGCCAGTGATCCGACGGGGCAAAATTTTGCCTCTTTCAGTGATAAATTTGCGCAGCAATTCTATGTCCTTATAATCGATAGGATCGCTAGGTTTAATTGGGGAAAGACGTTTACGATAATATGCCATGATTATTTGATAAGTTATTCGATTGATTTGGTTTAAGAAATTACTTAATTTCTTTATGAACGGTGTGGGTGTTGCAATGAGTACAGAATTTTTTCAATTCCATTCTGCCTGTAGTGTTGCGACGGTTTTTGGTTGTGGTATATCTAGATACACCAGGCGATCGCTTATTGGTGTTGGTGCGACACTCAGTGCATTCTAAAGTAATAACTATCCGAACGCCTTTCTTGCTTGCCATGATTTTTGCTCAGGGATTATCTATTTATATATTGTTATGTTTACTCACATACTGACCGACGCTCAGAAAGCATCTCTAATCGCGGTATTGACACGCAGCTTACTATTTTCGCATACTCCGCTGAATTTGACCAAATATTTTTTTAAGTCTTAAGTCTAGAGAAAAACCTCTTTCTGTTTGTACCATAAAAGTCCGTGCCACTCGGTCATGCCCAGCTAGGTTCGCCTCTTCATCTAGTAAAGATATGGAGCAATCTATCGCCAAAGGACTAAGCAGAAGCAATACAGATAAACCATTCGTAAGATTTTGTAATCCTGCGATCGCCAAAGCTGCAAACACACCTACCATTATTTCTCGTTTAAGTAAGCTCATTAAATCGGGTACTCGATTAAAGCGCGGATCGATGACTTTGATATCAAATGCCCATTTGCCCAAACTTTGACCTTTATTTTTTTCCACGATCAGCACTCGCATAATCAACCAAAGGGGTAGAAATACCAGCCACTGAACATACAGATTTGAGGCAAAAAAGGAGCTAATAAACCAAATGCTCAGAAAGTCGATCGCAAATGCCCATACTCGTCTATCTATGGGAACTTTGGGATATTTCTTATAATCAGGCTTATAAAGTCGGTTATCGTCATACATGATTTAAGATAGTTTGTTTTTATAAAGAATAATCTACCCATGCCTTAAAAAAATTTAAGGATTAAATGAAAGCACAGAACGTCCCACCGCCACAACAAAGCCACCGACAGCAGTAATTAAAACGCCAATCAATGTCCAAATCTGCGCTTCTTGCTCCGGCGACATGGCGAGGAAACCTCGCCATCGGCGGTGCGCTTTTTGTGAGCCTTTAATTTCCTTGATATCTTCAACCGTGCCGTCTAGTTTAGTTTCTACCTTAGTTAATCTCAGATTTATATCTGTAACGTCTTTCTGTATGCGATCGAGCTTTTGATCGAACTTATTAAGGATTTCTTTAAGGTCTGATTCTATCTGTATGTTGCTCATTGCTATAATTTGCTTAAGTTTAAACTAGAGGAAGCTTCACAGATGTCCAGTCAAAAGACTTCCTCTTTAATTGTATTGTTTTGCCGACTCCATGCACACAAGTCCTTTGGGACTCTAAACTTTGTTGTTTTATGTTGCCTGTTAAAGAAGCTGAAGATATTATTCTCGATTTAGTTCAGGTTCTCAGTTCTGAACATGATAGTGAAACGGTTACTTTGGAAAATGCTCAGGGAAGAACTATAGCTAAACCTATTGTCGGCAAATTAGACTTTCCTCACTGGGATAATTCGGCAATGGATGGTTATGCAGTGCGTTATGAAGATGTGAAAACCTCTGCTGAAAAGAATCCTGTACACTTAAATGTCGTCACCGAAATTGCTGCGGGCGATCGCCCTAAAGTAGATATCAAGCCAGGACAGGCTGCTCGTATCTTTACTGGCGCGATGCTGCCTCCAGGAACTGATACTATTGTAATCCAAGAAAATACCCAAAGAGAAGCGGATAAAGTTACTATCCTAGCTGCACCCGAACCTGAAGAGTTTGTGCGACACCAGGGAGCATTTTATCAGGCAGGGACACCAATATTAGCAGCGGGAATTAAAATTGGCGCACCCGAAATTGCCGTATTGGCTACTGCACAATGCACAAAGTTATCGGTTTATCGTCATCCCCGCGTAGCGATATTATCTACTGGAGATGAACTAGTAACTCCCGAACAAACTTTGCAACCAGGACAAATTGTAGATTCTAATCAGTATGCCCTAGCTAGCTTTGTGGCAAGTAATGGTGGGATTCCCATTAAGTTAGGTATTGTAGGCGATCAACCAGAGGCTTTAAAAAAGGCGATCGCTCAAGCTATAGAATCAGCAGATATAGTTTTATCCACTGGAGGCGTATCCGTTGGCGATTATGATTATGTTGACCGCATTTTGGCAGAATTAGGCGGAACACTACATATCCGCAGCGTAGCGGTTAAACCAGGTAAGCCTCTAACTGTAGCTACCTTTAATGATAATAGCTGTCTCTATTTTGGCATTCCAGGTAATCCTGTCTCGGCATTAGTTAGCTGTTGGCGTTTTGTCCAACCTGCACTCAAAAAACTCTCAGGACAAAATAATTATCAACCGAAGTTTGTTAATGCTACTACCCGCCACGATTTAAAAGCTGCTGGCAAACGAGAAACCTATCTCTGGGGACAACTACATTTAGTAGATGGTAAATATGAATTTGCTTTAGCTGGTGGCAGCCATAGTTCGGGTAACTTAATTAATTTGGCACAGACTAATGGTCTGGCGATCGCATCTGTTGGTCAAAAGTTCATCAGTAAGGGGGAAAAGGTAAAAGCAATGTTAATTAACTGAGCAAAAAATACTTGGACTCGATAAATATTTCTATTTAGGATTATTTTAATATCATCAAAACTACTCATTTTTGGTTTTATTGCGTAACAATAATTAAGTAAATTTAACTAGAATCATCTGCCAAAAGTTATAATTTATACTTTTTATAGAAACAGCAATCATTTAAGATCCTGTAAATCAAATATCTAGCAAGGGATAAGTGTTATGGGATACGAGCCAAGAACACAGGCTGTCTATCAAGTTACTGAGAGAGAAGCGATCGCGGTCAAGCCTCCTGAAACCCTCGAAGGTATGTGGGCAAAAGATGTCTTTAGTTTAATTAAGATGCAGGCTTGTCTTCCTAAAGCTGTTTACAAATCCTTGAAAAAAACTATTCAATCTGATGTCAAACTAGATCCTTCAGTAGCTGATGTTGTAGCAACAGCGATGAAAGATTGGGCAATGTCTAAAGGCGCACTTTACTATGCCCACGTATTCTATCCCTTAACCAACGCCACAGCAGAAAAACACGATGGTTTTATTTCCGTGCAAAGTGATGGCACGGTAATTTCTGAGTTTTCTGGTAAAACCTTAATTAAAGGCGAACCCGATGGCTCTTCTTTTCCTAACGGTGGTATTCGCTCAACTTTTGAAGCTAGAGGCTATACCGCTTGGGATGTTACCTCCCCAGCATACGTCATGGAAACCGACAATGGCGTAACTTTATGTATACCCACTGTATTTGTTTCTTGGACGGGAGAAGCTCTAGACAAAAAAATTCCCTTGTTGCGCTCGATTGAGGCGATGGACAAATCTGCTAGAAAAGTTCTCAAACAGTTGGGCTATAGTGATGTTGCTCCTGTTAGCTCTAGCTGTGGCGCAGAACAAGAATACTTTTTGGTTGATGCTGCTTTTGCCAATAGCCGTCCCGATTTACTGTTGACAGGTAGAACTCTGTTTGGCAAAACTCCACCCAAAGGTCAGCAATTTGACGATCATTACTTTGGGGCAATTCCAGAGCGAGTTCAGGTCTTTATGCAGGAAGTAGAAAGAAGAATGTACTGTCTGGGCATCCCTGCCAAAACTAGACACAATGAAGTAGCACCAGGTCAGTTTGAGCTTGCACCTTATTTTGAATCGGCCGATGCTGCTGCGGATCATCAGCAGCTAACCATGACCATTTTACGCAATACTGCTAAAAAGCACGGCTTTGTCTGCTTACTGCACGAAAAACCATTTGCGGGCATTAATGGCTCTGGTAAGCACGTCAACTGGTCAGTTGGAAACTCAACCCAGGGCAATCTGCTCGATCCTGGAGAAGAGCCACACGAAAACATTCAATTTTTGACCTTCTGCGCCGCGGTCATTCGGGGAGTACATAAGTTTGGTCCTTTGCTGCGTGCTGTAGTAGCTACTGCCAGCAACGATCACAGATTAGGTGCAAACGAAGCTCCTCCAGCAATTATTTCTGTTTATCTCGGTACTCAATTAGAGGATGTATACGATCAAATTCAGAAAGGAGAGCTAACAGGATGTATGCCAAGTGGCACTATGGATTTTGGCGTACCAACTCTGCCTACATTTGCCAAGGACTCTGGGGACAGAAATCGAACCTCTCCTTTTGCTTTTACAGGCAACCGTTTTGAATTTCGCGCTGTAGGTTCTAACCAGTCTGTTGCTGGACCATTAATTGCCATGAATACAATTTTGGCAGATTCTTTAGATTGGATCAACAACAAGCTTGAAGGCGAGTTATCAGCAGGAACTGAACTTCAACCTGCTATCTTCAGCATAATTAAAGAAATTATGGACGACCACGGCGCAGTTGTTTTTGGCGGAGATGGCTATTCAGCAGCATGGCATAAAATGGCTGTAGAAGAGCGTGGTTTACTTAATCTTCCTACTACCGCTGATGCCCTGCCATATCTCAAAGACAAATCTATTGAAGAATTATTTGAGAAAACTGGCGTTCTTTCACCTAAAGAGTTAGAAAGTCGTTTTGAAGTCTATGCAGAACAATACATACTCTCAATTGAGGTTGAAGCCAAGCTAGTAGTTGACATGGCGAAAACCTTGTTTTATCCCGCAGCCATAAAATACGTAACTGAATTATCAGCAGCGATCGCTGGATTTAAAGAATTAGGGCTTGATTTCAATCTTAAAATTGCTAAAAAAACTGGCGAGCTAACTAACGAAATAGTGGAACAGACAAGTAAATTGGAAGCAGCTTTGGATAAAAAAGACTTTGATTCAACAGAAGCACATATGCAGTATTTTGCTAAAACTATTCGTCCTCTAATGGATGAAATTAGAGAATGTGCAGATGCTCTAGAAGGAGAATTGGCTGATGAGCTTTGGCCTCTACCTAAGTATCAAGAAATGCTGTTTATCAAATAACATCATTATTTGTAGTATAGCTTTACGTTTTTAGGTTATGACATCAGGTTTATGTAGGGGCTATTCGCCCCTAAGATTTATATTGTCTTAAGCACAGTTGGTATTGCTATATCTGTAGTAAATACCATTCAATTTGGTATAAGTTTTATCCCTTATCGATCGCAAAATCCTTCCAAGTTAGTCTCAGAATTAATGAATTTCAAATTATCAAGAAACAAGAACATATCCCTACCAAAGAATAAAAGTATTCTCCCAAGCTCACAGTCTTGTGCTTCAATTCCCCAACTCATCAAAGCAATATTTAGATATTTTCCGCCCTACTGGCTCGCTTGTATTCCTTTAGCAGCATTAATCGTTATTCTTTGGAATGCAGCAGCCTCCGCTCAAGATTTTGAAGCTCCTAAAAACGTTGATGAGCTTAGGGTGATGCTGGACACGGTTTTTATCTTGTCTAGTTCGATTCTAGTAATTTTTATGAATGCTGGATTTGGAATGCTAGAGGCAGGATTTTGTCGCCAAAAGAACGCGGTGAATATTCTAGCAAAAAACTTGATCGTATTTGCGATCGCAACTCTTGCTTACTGGGCAATTGGTTATGGCTTAATGTATGGAGAAGGTAATTCTATTATTGGTACTCAGGGCTTTTTCTTCAATGGCGATCCTGCTCTTTACGGCGACGATCCCTATCCTCAAGCCGTACCAGCCGCAGTCTCTTTTTTGTTTCAGGTAGCCTTTGCTGCCACGGCTGCAACCATCGTCTCTGGTGCTGTAGCAGAACGAATTGAGTTTGCTGCTTTTCTCATTTTTAGTACCTTATTAGTGGCTGTTTCTTATCCCGTTACAGGGCATTGGGTGTGGGATGGAGGCTGGTTAAGTAACATGGAGTTTAAAGACTTCGCTGGCTCGACGGTGGTTCACTCCGTGGGTGGCTGGGCAGCTTTAGTTGGTGCTTTAATCTTAGGTCCTAGATTTGGTAAATACCAAGAAGGTAGATCTAGCGCGATACCAGGACATAATATGGGCTTTGCAACTCTAGGTTGTTTGATCCTGTGGATTGGCTGGTTTGGGTTTAATCCTGGTTCAGAACTGGCCGCAGATGCTAACGTTCCTTATATTGCTCTGACAACTAATTTGGCAGCAGCAGCAGGTGGTACGACCGCTACCTTTACTTCTTGGATCAAAGACGGCAAACCCGATATATCGATGATTATCAACGGTATTTTGGCAGGATTGGTAGGCATTACCGCTGGTTGCAACGATGTTAGTTATGTCTCTGCCATTATAATTGGCGCGATCGCTGGTATTATTGTCGTCTTCTCAGTTGGTTTCTTTGACAACCTTAAAATCGATGATCCTGTTGGCGCAACTTCAGTTCACTTGGTCTGTGGTATTTGGGGAACTCTGGCGGTAGGTATCTTTGGTAGCGGTAATATTTTGACTCAAATTATTGGAATTCTAGCGGTAGGAGCATTTACCGTTGTCTTTAGTGCTATTGTTTGGACTTTGCTAAAGGTAACTATCGGGATTCGAGTTCACGAACCAGCCGAAATCCAAGGTTTAGACATTAGTGAACATGGGATGGAGGCATACAGTGGCTTTGTTAAAGAGTCTGATGTTTTGACTGGGGGTGCAAAGACTACGGCGATAAATGTAGAGAAACGCAAAACTCTAAAGTAAAAGCTTTTCAGAAATTCAAGCTTGTGGCTATATAAGTAGATGGGACAAATTAATTAGAAGATAGTCTCGTTACTTGAGTAACGAGTAACGAAAATAGATCGTAATATCTTGCTTATTCGGTTTTATATTTAATTCCACCCATCTACTTAGCTATTTGGTAATCAACAACTAACTAAAGAGAAATAGGAAATATGAGTGATAAAAATGGTTTTGAAACCGAAAAAAGCGGTAAAAAAAGTAAGGAGAAATCTAAAGCGAATGTTTAAATCCCCGCGTTTGTAGAGTGGTGGCTTTGGGGACACCAAGCGATCGCGAAAAAACTCAATGGTATTTTCAAAGATACGTAGCTCATCTCCCCGCAGCAGGGGAAATAGTATTGTTCGATCGCAGTTGGTATAATCGCGCTGGGGTAGAAAAGGTAATGGGCTTTTGTACCTATGATGAATACAACGAATTTATGCGATCGTGTCCCCAGTTTGAAATGATGATTCAGCGATCGCAAATTATCCTGATTAAATATTGGTTCTCCGTCAGCGATCGCGAACAGGAAAAACGTTTTCAAGATCGAATCGAAGATCCGACAAAACGCTGGAAAATTAGCCCTATGGATTTAAAAGCCAGGGAAAAATGGGTAGACTATTCGCGAGCCAAAGATGATATGTTTGCAGCTACAGACGTTCCTGAATCTCCTTGGAATGTAGTAGAGGCTGACGATAAGAAAAAGGCAAGATTAAACTGTATCAGTCACTTTCTAGAAACTGTTTCCTATGAAGATTTGCCAGCCAAAAAGATTGAGTTGCCAGCACGCCAAAAAGCAATAGACTATGAACGTCCACCAATGAACACCCAAAACTTTGTTGCAGCTAAGTATTGATGGGAATCTTGTTAGTTAAGTTAAGGATTTCAATCGCAGTGCGATCGCAAACTCCGACGGTGCCTAAAAGCGATCGCATCTGTTGATACCCTGCTATTATTTCTTGTCGAGTTCGATCATTTGTTAAAAGCTGCATCGCTTCAGTGGCAATATTATCAGCGGTTACTTCTTCTTGCTGTAATTCAGGGACTATTTTCTGGTTGAGGAGCAGGTTAGGTGGTGACATCAAAGGAATAGAAAAGTGCAATATCTTACGAGCTATCCAGGCAGTCAGAGGATTAACGCGATAGATAACCACCTGGGGAATATTGAGCAAGGCAATTTCTAGGTTAACCGTACCTGATTTGGCAATAGCCAGATCCGCAGCAGCGATCGCATCTAAAGTTTTGTCACCTGTTAATATTTTTGCAGATAGATTGTGTTGCTTAACTGCTGAGGTGATTGCGTCTGTGTAGCTAGGCAAAGATACAGGAATCAAAAATTTAAGATTAGGTTTTTGCTGCTGAATTTGCTGTGCAGCCTGAGCGATCACAGGCAGCAAATATTTGATTTCCTGCTGGCGAGAAGCAGGCAAAAGAGTGATAATCTCTTCCTTTGGCTCAATGCCTAAATTTAATCTGGCTTGATTTCTATCTGGTGCAGTTACCAAGCGATCGAGCAAAGGATGCCCCACCCAGGTAACGTTAATATCTTTATCGCTAAAATACTTAGCTTCGGCAGGAAAAATTGCCAGTAAGCGATCTACAACCTGGGCAATTTTGGAGGCATTATTTAACATTGGTACTGCCCAATCTTGGGGGGCAATATAATATACTACTGGTATTTTGGGAAAATATTTTTTTACATAGTTAGCCAGAGCTAAATTAGGAGTAGGATAATCAATTAAAACTAAAATATTGGGGGTATTTGTCTGAATATATTTTTTAGTCAGGCTTTGAATCTTTATCGTTGGCAAGACAAACGGTAATCCTTCTACAAATCCCATTGAGCCAATAGCTGCGGTATTGGCAATAATATCTGCTCCTGTTGCCTCCATGCGATCGCCACCCAATCCAGCAATTTCGAGATTGATATTCTTTTGAGCAGCTATTTTATACAAGGACTTAATCAACATTGAACCCTGTAAATCTCCAGAAACCTCTCCTGTACTGATAAAAATTTTCATATAAAGATTTTTGTTTAAATTAAGCCATTATTAATACCCTGGTTGATTTTAGTCATTAACTCCTAAGAAACAAATTAATCTGTTAAAACTGGGTAAAGGGTAATTTGTTTCTTTCTAACATTACGAATCAAAATTCGTCGGACGCTGATGTTACGCATTTATCGATCTGTGAAGACTGGGTAGTGGGGTGTTTGGGGTAATTACTCCTTTATCTCCATCACTCCACCACTCCAAAGATCGACCCTATTTTCTATACTCCTTACTCACTACTCCATGACCCCATGCTGCGTAATATCAGTCATTAATTAAGAATGTCTTGGTCATAGCGCAGAGGATTTGGCTGTAGTTCGCTATCTCTCCTAATCTTTTAACTCATGAAAGCACCGCTAAAGGAATCGTTCTCTCTCTCATTAAACGTAAAGAAAAGCGTGCGGTTGCCCTGGATTTTAACACGCTTGCTTGACAGAATTAGCATAAATGGCAATCTGCAATCTATTACTTAGAGCGAGTCGATTGAGAATACTGGTAACGTGAGTTTTAACCGTACCTTCGACGATATAAAGTTTTTCAGCAATTTCGCGGTTAGTGCAGCCAGTACCAATTAAATTGAATACTTCTATCTCTCTTGGAGTTAACTTTGCCAACTTAGACTGTTCTGTTTCTGTGCTGTTACTACTTGCCTCGTTGCCGACTGTTTTTTCCCTTAATCTATCCTTCATCACACTGTATCCACGATTGACTAATCTAACTGAATCAACCAAATCTTCTATAGGCATATCTTTAAGCAAATATCCTTGCGCCCCTGCCTCGATTGAATGAGCAATATAATCGTCTTCCTCAAAAGTACTAAGTACTAAAACCTTAGTATCGGGAAATTGCTGACATATAATTCTAGTGGCTTCTCTGCCATCCATGACGGGCATCCTAATATCCATCAACACTACATCTGGTTGTAAAACTTCTACCTGTTGAATGGCTAGCTGAGCGTTGTTTGCCACTCCTACAACTTCCATATCCGATTCTAAATTTAACATTGCCCGCAATCCTTGATATACCAATTCTTGATCGTCTACTAGTAAAAGGCGAATCATGATATAAAGCCAACTCCTTTTCTTAAAAGATACTTTCTACAATGCTCATTTCTTATGGTATTACTTTTTGTTACGATGATAACTAAGATGATGATAAAAGATAATTAATCTAGTGAGTAAATTAATCTGTTTCTAATTATTTGCCGATTGCCTTACTTTTGTATAGTTCCAGTTTCTTTCATGGTAAATTGAGGTTGCATAACTAAATTTAATGTGGTGTTAGCTTCAATTAAAGCATCTGGGCGAGGTTTTGTTCAAATAAAAGACGCGATCGCCCTCAAAGGCTGGAAAATGTCATCGGACAAAATTTAATTAAGAATGAAACAACAGCTATCTAAGCCCTTTTTGAGCAGTAAATTAGGCTTTTTAACTGCTCTAACTGTCTCCCTCGCGCATTCCCAAGCCAGTCCGGTGGGCGGGTTTCCCGACTTGCGAAGCAGCGCGATCTTGTTGGTTTCCAACAAAGAGCGACTGCTGAGGGCGAAGGAACTGGCGTTTGCGCCTAACGGCGACGCGGTGAGACAGTTGCGGTGGTGAGACACTTGCGTTGCGGGTCTATGACCCGTTGAGCAAAGTGTCGAAAGGTTTCACCGGCATAAGGAGGGCGCGTCGCCTGTGGTTTCTGAGGGCGTAATTCTGAGGGCGAGATTCGGCGAATTTAGTTCGCCTTGAATAATCGCCCTCGTAGGGTTTCCTCAGAATGTTGACCGCCCGAAAAGGCGTTTATGTCGCCCGTCAAACTGTCGAACCCTTTAGGGGGGGTCGCTCGTCTAACTGCTCTAACTGCTCTAACTGTTGTCAGATGCTTATTAAATCCGAATTCAGCAAAGGGTGAATTTCTTATCCCTTTGGCGTTGAGCGCATTTTCTTTGCAGACATATATTTGTCGGTTTCCCGTAGTCTTTTACTCAAAAAGCGACAGAGTTCTAGAATAATATGGGGACGCTGAGAAATAAGGCTAATAAAGCGTTTCTTTTCTAAGCTGAGTAAGATAGAGTCTTCAAGAGCGATCGCGCCATCCCAACGGGGGGCTTCATCAAACAGAGCAATCTCGCCAAAATATTGACCTGTGGTTAACTGCTTGATTTCTTGTTGTTCGCCATCAAGCTGCTTGACAATTTGTACTTTTCCTTCGGCAATAATATAGAGGTGTCCGCCCCAGCTTCCCTCGGTGTAAATAGTTTCTCCTGCCAATACCTGCCTTTGTTCTAAAGCCCGATCGATGGGAAAGAGTTCATCTAGGGAAAGGTTTTTAAATAAAGCAATGTTTCGCAGTAGAAGCAGTCGATTCATAGAGGTGCTAACGGGAGAATTAAGCCGATCGGCAGGAAAGAACATTTCTCGTGCTACTGATTGTACGATAGGATCGGGATCTTTGAGTAAAGCGGTAGGGACAACTGCCAAGGCTACAGATGCACCTGTTTTAATCCAGCGATCGCCTGATTCTAATGCCTCTAAGAGTATTTTGTAGCCTTTTTTCCTCAGCCATTGGGGAGTAGGTTCGATTTGCATATTAGGCTTAGCCGATACCGTCTGTTCTAATAAGGGTATTAGAGGTTGAATGAATCGACGGTGATTAATTGAAGAAAGGACTTCTACGGCGTTGGCTAAGTCACGGCGATCGCTAGTTGCCAAAATTCGCGTTACCAAATTCACGGTGCGAGAGTAGCCCAAACAGGAGAGGATATATAAAACCTTTTGTAATAAACGTTGCTGATAGTCTTCAATCGCCACTGCTAGTAGCTTCCAGCTTGGATCTTGAGCAGGTATTTGCTGTTGCCATCGGCGAGTATAAGCTAGATTCTGAAATTCTGGGGTGAGATGCTTATACAAAATTTCGTTAGCCTGTTTGCTCTTTACTTTACCAATAGCTGCGATCGCCGTATTAACCACATGAGGATTATCAGCAGTTAAGTTATCTTTGGCTACAGCTAAACCAGATTTACCATAAGCTGCCAGAGTGTTTGCTACCTGTTGGCGAACTTGAGCATGGCAATCGCTCAATCCCTTAGCTACTGGCTTTAGCATTTGCGGACAGCGGGTAATTTCTAAAAGTTTAAAAGCTGCAACCCTCACCATTGGTTCAAAATGATTGATTTCGGCTAGAGCAATTTTGGCTATGTTATGGTCTTGAGGATGAGCTAAACTAGCTAAAGCAGTTAGGGTTTCTTGTTTAACTTCTGGGCTTACCTGGGGCAGTAAATATTCAATTAGGGTAATAAATTCTGGGTTTCGGCTATAGCCAACGACACGAGCGATCGCTTTAGCGGTGGTATCGGTTATTTCTGTCTGCCAAAACTGTTCGGCAATACTAGAGTCTAAATCCCCCGCATTGCTGCTTTGAAATGCAGCAAGTAAACCCAAGGTTTTTACTTCTTTGTCTCGATCGACAATTAACGTTTGCAGTTGTTTAGGTTCAAAATTGTATTCATTGGTAATTAAAACTTCTAAACTAGCTGCCCTAGTCTGGGGATTGCGATCGCTCAAAAGATGGGCAAACTTTTCCAGAGTTACCCGATCGAGATTCCTGCTAAACAACTTCAATATTCCCTGACGGAGTGAGTTATCAGCATCAGGCAATAAAGCTTTGATTTCAGCAAAAAACTGTTGGGGATTACCGACACTGGCAGCTAATTCTAAACCTTTAATTTGGGTATAGCGATCGCTATCTGTCAAAAACTCCCGAATTACATTACTTGATTGAGGTGGTAGTTGAGTTTCTTCATCCCTAAAGTCATCTAAATTAATACTATCAGAGCGAATCATCTCTTCTAAACTGCGAGTATAAAATCTTCCCATAGGCAAGCGCACCAGCAATAACAATAGCGTTAAGCTAATTGCCAGTAAGGTAATTTGCTCTAAGCTCAAATAAAGATGACAGATCCACAGCACTACTCCTGCTAGCGTTAGTCCCAGCGAATAAATTAAACCATCGCTCAAAGCCCGAATACGCCCCACATACTGATGAGGAATGCCATTATAGTTTAGCTGGTGTACGGGTAAATTAATTGATTTATATAGTGCGTCGCCGTTGATGTGTAAACCAATTCCCGCAGCTAAATTAAAGTTCAACAGTAGCCCGCCCAAACTTAAAAGAGTGGTGATCGGATAAAGCGCATTTAGCCTAGCTACCCCCACCCATTTGAGTAAAGGACGAGTAATGCCATAAAGAAACGCTACTTGAATTAGGGAAATAATCATCCGCATCAGCCCCAGAAAACTCGTCAATTCTGATTCTTCAAAATGTTGACCGTAAATATTAAACCAGAGAAATTCCGAGCTTATGTAAATAATTACCAGTAAAAAAGTGCTGGCAGCAATAAATAAGATTAAAGGATAACGTTTGGTCAAATCGGGCAGAGTTTTTAGAGATTCGAGAATACTTAAATTAGATTCTAGGGGAGAGGTTTCTAAGCGTCGCTGAGACTTTTCTAAATATACTAGCTGCCCAAAAGCGATCGCCATAAACAACGGCAAACACAACAGTAATTCTTGACTAGGAAAATAGCGGGACAACAAAATAGTCAAACCACCACCGACTAAAGTGCCTACCGCTTGAGCAATTCCAATATAGGGGGCGTATTGCTTATATTCTAGGGTGGTGAAATAGTCTGTAAGTAGCCCTGGATAAAGAATATTATTATTAAAGTCCCACTGAAAAAAGATAGCGATCAAAACAACATAATAAACCCAATCTAGGTCTACATCGGTCAGTAGCCTTAGCCCGAACATAGCAACAATCGACCCCAGCAGTACGTAGCGAAATACTTGAGGACGACTATAGCGGTCGGCTATTTGCGAAAAAACGCCATAAATAGGAAAAGAACATAAACCAATCAAAATAAAGACGATGGGTAGTTTTCCCGCCCCGACATGACTGACGAATAGAGAATTGGCGATCGCTATAGCAATGACATTATAGGTCAACACCGTAATTGCTAACAGTAAGAGTTGAGTCAAACGACCAAACTGATTCATCATTTTGCTTGCTCTGTTGCAGAATTCGTTTCGTCCCAACTAGAAGCCATATCCTCATGAGTTTCTATAGCTTGTGCCTCCAGCTTCAAATCATTAACGGGAGTTGATTTAATTAGTAAAGTTAATCCCGCAGCAATAATTAAAAATATTCCTCCCATCACAACCGCTAGCAGGTGATCTTCATGGAGTAAATGCTGCATTACCCAACCCAAACCAAGAGAAGCGACAATTTCTGGTAAGACAATAAAAAAGTTAAATATTCCCTGATAGATTCCTTGACGCTGAGGTGGAATAGAATCACTTAACATGGTGTAGGGCATAATCAGCGCGCTTGACCAGGCTATCCCCAAACCGATCATTGCCAAAAGCAAAACATATTGATTGCTAATTGCTAATAAAGAAATTAAACTTGTCCCGCCACAAAGTAAGCAAAGACTATGGGTTAAAGGGCGACCAAGACGTTGAGCAATTCGAGGTAATAAAAAAGAAGAGCCAATGCAGACAGCATTATATAAAGCAAAACAAATTCCCGCCCATTCTATACCGTCACTATAAATAACCGAATTTTGGCTGGTTGCCCCAAAGATGTTGCGCGCCACCGCAGGAGGAAAATAAAGAAAAAAGCAAAATATCCCCAACCAAGTAAAAAACTGTACTTTAGCAAGCTGCTGCATTTTGACTGGCATTTTGCCTAAAGTTTGCCAGGTTTCTCGTAGACTGCTGGAGATCCCGCTACGTTTAGCTTTTAACTGCTTAAACCGAACTAAATTTTGCGGTGGATATTCGGGGGTAGTCACAATTGTCCACAAGACAGTACCTAAAAATAATACGCTGCCAACATAAAAAGAGACTTCCACCGTTAGGGGTATTTTATGTAGAGAATTTCTCGCGTTACTTACGTGCAGAATGTGACTCAAGATCCAGGGCAAAGTCGAAGCCGAAACCGCCCCCAAACCTAGCATAATGCTTTGCATCGCAAAACCTTTGGTTCGCTGCTCTTTTGGTAACAAATCGCCAACAAATGCTCTAAAAGGCACCATGCTAACGTTGGCACTAGTATCTAAAATCCATAATACTCCTGCTGCCGTCCAGATATTGTCACAGTTAGGCATCAATACCAGAGAGATAAATGCCAAAATTGCTCCGACTAAAAAGTATGGTCGTCTGCGACCTAAAGGAGTCCAGGTATAGTCACTGAGATTGCCGATAATGGGCTGGATAAATAAGCCTGTTAAGGGTGCAGCTAACCACAGAATCGGTAACTGGTCGGCATTTGCCCCTAAAAACTCAAAAATAGCACTCATGTTTACCATCTGGAGTCCCCAGCCAAACTGAATACCCAGAAAGCCAAAATTCATGTTCCATAGTTGCCAAGAGTTGAAAGGAGATTTAGAAACGGGTTTTATTGTGTTCTCGGCTAAATCAGGTTTCTGAGAAATGGACATAAAAAGGGAATTGATAAACTGTGAGTCAGTCTTAAAAATCTAGTATTACACTCATTCCTAATAATTTCAGCATGGTTTAGTAACTAGCAAGTTATGACCTTGTTTAAATAAGAGTTTGATTGATAACAATAGCAACGCCCAAGTTAATTAACTTGGGCGCGAGTGATTTTTTATAAGCCAGCTTTTTATAAATGTTAGCTGGCGGTATTTATATTTATATCCTGATTTTAAACTGCTGTTTAAATCTAAAATATGATCTCGATCACATTACGAATATGATTTTCAATTTACTATTGGCGATCGCGATCGCCAACTATTTATATAATAGAGGAGCATCCACTATCTAACCTGAGTTCATTATCAGCTAAAACCCTTGTTATTTTGTTGGCTGTAAATATTGTGAGCGGAGGAATCTATGTCAAAATATTTCTCAGTACTGACAATTGTACTAATGCTCGGAATGGTATTGAGCCGATCCTTACTGATGAAGAGAAAAGGGATAAAAGCAATGAATTTTGGCAAAATAGATCGGACAGATTTCTTGATTTTGCCATTTGCCATTTTCTATTTCTATCTCGTGTTTGCTGCTGCATTCAATTTTCCTACCGTAAGCACACAAGAATTTTTTGATTCTGAGGTAATTTCTTGGGTCGGAGTGTTTTTTTGTCTGGCGGGGTTATTGCTGTTATTGTGGAGTCTTGTTTCTTTTGGACAGAGTTTTCGTGTTGGCATCGATACAGACCATCCTGACAAACTGATAACGACTGGCATTTTCGCTTTTGGCCGAAATCCAATTTATGTCGCATTTGCGTTCATCTTACTTGGTCAATTCCTGGTATTCCCAAATTGGATACTTTTGGTTTATATTGGTGCAGCTATATGGCTGTTTCATCGTCAAGTATTACGTGAGGAAGACTATTTGCAGGAGCATTATGGCAAGGAATATTTGGAGTATTGCAATCGAGTAAGAAGATATTTCTGATTTATGGAATCGCGCATTCAGTCATAATTTATGTGTTGCAGGCAGCCATCAGGGTATTACTATTCCTTTCCTGATGGCTGCACATGAAGCAGAAAAACGAATTTACACTCGTGCAGGCTTTTCTGTAGTTGGTGAGATCCTGCATATTTCGCGGTTGAAAACGTAGAGTATGAAGTCTGTGAGCGATCGCGTGTATCCTATGTTGATGTTTGACTATTTAATAACCAAGCGCGATCGCTCTTTGTATCGTTTAGAGGTCTAATACTAAATTCGATTATCAAAACATACTTTAAATATGAGTTGGCAGACAGGCTCTTTTCCCCCCTGACCTCTGACCTCTGACCTCTGACCTCTGAGCCTACATTATTTTTAAGTGGTGTATATAAATGGAATTTAGTATAATAAGCTTTTCCAAGATTCTCTGGTAAGTTGCCACTCAATTTGATTCCAGCCGCGATCGCTCATCCAATCTGGACTAGGGCGTGTGCCAATTTTAATAAAACCATATCGCTTTGCCAAACGCGCAACCCGCAAATTTGCACTGACAGAAATACCTCTAATCTCTTTTAAACCCAGATCGTTAAAACCAAACTCAATTAAAGCTTTGCCAACTTCAATTGCATAAGCGTAACGACTCCAAAACTGCGGTGCTAATTCAATTCCCATTTCCGCCTTATGCGAATCGTAATTCTCGCGACGTAGCCCACAACAACCGATTAAATTTAAGTTTCGGCGATCGATAATAGCAAGTTGATAATTGCAACGGGGACTTTCAGTTGCCCATTGAGTAAAAAGATTGAGTAATTCTCCTGTATGGCTAGGTGATACCTCTTCTGGCGCACAAAACTCAGCATATTTGGGATCGCCATGATAGGCAAAAAATGCTGATTCATCTTTTTGGATAAAGTCTCGTAGAAGAAATCTATTGGTAAAAATCTCCATATCATTTTCAAGTAAAAACTTAAGCTAAACGGAAAGCGATCGCAAATGCTGTTGTTGCTCCGAATGCTGCTATTGTGCGAACATGATTCCAAAGTGTCCAATTCGTTAGGTACTTAGCCCATAAGCCCGCACCTTCAACACTACTCGGATCGACTTTTGCTAAAGCATCGTTTAACGGTACATTGAAGGCGATCGTTACTGCTATAGTACCAAGCAAATAAAGTAGACTTCCCACGAGCAAATAAACAGCAATGGGTTGATGCCACTTTAACACGGAGAAAACAGCTAAAAATAAGCAAATCACCGCCGTTCCAAACAAAGCAGTCATAAATAATGGATTAATTACAGTAATATTAATCGACTGCATAGCAATAATTCCTTCTTGCGGTTTGAGTCTGGCAAGGGCTGGCATTACAAAAGTCGAGAAGGCAAAAAATACTCCAGCTATAATCCCACAACCTAATATGGCGACAAGCTTTAATGCAAACATAAAATCTCCTGTGGATTTATTACCCAACACTTCTGGCAATAATGCTTTAACTCTCAACCAGTTGAGCGATTTGAGTACGAGCCGAGGCGATCGATTCTGCTAAACTCGTCCCGCCCAACTCGTCATTCTCAACATGAATAAAGGTAATATCAGTAATGCCAATCAAGCTAAAAATCGCTTTTAAATAAGGGTCTTGATAATTCAAATGCTCATATTGCTCACCCACTCCATAGCCAGAAGAACCTCGTGCGGTGATGATAAACATTTTCTTGCCTAATACGAGGGGTTTGTAGGGGTTGATAGGATTCTCAGGTACAAACTCAAAGGTTCGTCCAATCCGTACAATTTGATCGATATAAGCTTTAAAGCCACTAGGAACGCTGTAATTGTACATAGGAACACCTATAACGTAAATATCCGCAGCTAATAATTCGTCTACCAGGCGATCGCTCTTTTCAATTGCCTTCCATAGTTCGGGTGTGCGTTGCTCTGGTGGCGTATAACCTGCTGCAATCCATAATTCATTGACATGGGGGACGGGATTGCGACCGATATCCCGATAAGTGACTGTATCAGATGGATGTACCTGTTTCCAAGCTTCAACAAATTCTCTAGTAAATCTGCGAGAATGCGATCTTTCTCCTCTAGGACTGGAATCAATGTGTAACAAATGTGTCATAGTTCCTCTCAATTAATCACCATTCCAGCTTAAGTAAACTACTCATGCTGGGCTATCAAATTCTGGTGAAACTATCAAAATCTTGCGGTAAACATTGAGATTAATTGAGCCTGCTATATTTGACTGAGGGGACGGCAATTTCGCAAATTTAATGAAAATTAAAATTAATAACTTTTAAATTTATACTTTGCAAAGATATAAACTTTTTCAAAATGAATAAAATTAAAAAAGATAAGTTGGGTTTGCCCTATGAAAAATTCAGCCAGACATCAAATTGAATGTTCCCATTTGCCGATTCTGTCCAGCCAAAATAGGGGTTGGGAGAATATTTTGGTCGAGCAATTTCAACACCCTGCGGGAGAAGGAAGAACGTATTATAATAACGAACACTCGATTTGTATGTCTCTTGCCCCGCGTCCAATACGCTTGTTGCAAACTCAGGGAGATAAAACTAACAGGGGATTATATGTAAAAGGCGACTTATCCATCACCCCTGGCAGAATGCCGTTTTTTGCTCGTTGGGATAGTGACGATCGCTTTGTGCAGATTCGGATCTCATCTCATTTTCTGCAAAGTGTTGCCGAAGAAACTCTCAACCTAAATCCAGATCGCCTGGAATTAATCCCCGAATTTCGGACTCGCGATCCTCAACTTGAGTCAATCGCCATGATGTTACTCTCGGAACTCCAACAGGAAAATTTAGGCGGAAGACTTTACATTGAGTCACTAGCAAATGTTTTAGCGGTACATTTACTCAGAAAATATTGTACTTCTCAATCTCGTCTTGCTATTTACGAGGGTGGCTTAAGCGAACGTCAACTGCTGCAAGTTATCGAATATATTAACGAACATTTAGATCGAGATATTAAGCTGGCAGATCTAGCTCGATTGATAGGCATGAGTCAGTTCCATTTCAGCCATTTATTCAAGCGATCGCTCGGAATATCTCCCTACCAATACTTGCTTCAGCAACGAATAAAACGAGCAAAAGAGTTATTGATGCAAAAAGAGCGATCAATTATGGATATTGCCTTAGAGTGTGGATTTAATAGCCATAGCCATCTTAGTAAACAGTTTCGGCAGTTTACAGGCATGACTCCAAAAACTTATAGAGCAAATTAGAAAATCAGCGGTAACTGGAGAGATTGAAATACACTGCTACAGTCATTTCTTAACGCAGACCACTATAGCCAATCATTTGAAGTAAATCATCTTTTGTAATAGCCCAAATTCCATTTCCTAATAAACTATCTTTTTATCAACAGGGTATTAGAGCTAAAAAGCTTATTCTCTTATCCTTTTAAGCTTTTTGTCACCCCGTTAGGCAAATGGCGACAAACGTTAGTCAGTCAAATTCTTATCATATTTTATACATAGTCAAGTAGTTGATTACAGCTAACTAAAGATAAAAGCAATAGCAGAATTTATCAAAAAATAAAATATTTTCAGTGGTCATTGATACTAAAAATTCATTGTTTAGGTAATCAATATTATGAGAACAGCACAATATTGATTGCTGGGTAAATCAATTATTGAACAATTTATTTATGTACCGCTTTATCATTTTTTAATTGGTTTTTAGATAATAATAAAAACTTTGGTAATACAGATAAATTATAGTTAGTTTCACAATTAGATTTTATTTTAAACTCGAAATTGAATAACTTAATAAATAATTGAGATACTTTGAAAGTATCTAAAAAGCAATTGTTTTTGCTGTATTTTGCTGCATTACGTACAGTTTTTGAGAAGTATTCTATTTTACATCATGGAAAAAGCCATGAAAAAACGTGTTACAATCTGATTTACGAAATACAACGTATAAACATATATTACACAATCTAAAATTTAATTATTGTGGTCAAAAATATCTTGTAAAGTAAACTTAAAAAGTTGTTTACACCCCCGTAAATTTACTTTTAAGATTATTTACCTCAATCCTTTAAACACCTGCATTCAGCGCAAAACTTAGCAAAAATTAACATAAAAAGTTTGAAATATTTACTTATGAGGTTTTTTATGAGGTTTTTTATGAATAAAGAGCATCAATATACACGGTATACATATATATATATAGCAATACAGTAAAGCGGTTTTAAAATCATGAAAATGTTGCCCAAGGTTGCTAATTTAAAACGGTACATTTCCCATCAATACAACCATAGAGAGTCTTCAGATTCAGAGCTATCAATCAGACAAATAGCTAAAATTGAACCTGCTCAGGCTGATACATCCAACCTCGCTCGAGAGAATGATGTAGTAGCCAGTAATCAAGGAGCAATGGTTAAATGGTCGCCGACCATGCAGTCGTTGTTGGATGAGCCTCCATCCAATTTACCCCTAAGACTTACTGTTGGAGGAATAGTATTTTGCCTATTTTTTGCTCTTTGGGCATGGTTTGGAGAAATTGATAAGGTGGGGAAGGCGCAAGGCAAATTAGTGCCGAAAGGTGAAGCCTATAAAATTGAGTCAATTGAATCTGCCAAGGTGAGCTATATCGCCGTCAAAGAAGGACAAGAGGTCAAGGCGGGACAATTAATCGCCAGATTGGATTCAGACCAGCAGATTAGGGAAGTTGAGCGACTCAAAAATCTCGTTGACTCTTATCAACTGGAGGTTAATCAAAAACGCAACTTGTTAGAAAAAGTTGCATTAGAGAGTAAAACTCAGCAACAAATTGCCCAAAGTGAAGTTGAGGGTCAACAAACAGCCATAGACTCGGCGATCGCCGAAACCGAAGTGACGACAGATTTACTTGCCCAAAGGCAGTCTGAGTTGACAGCTCAGTCTAGCAGACAAAAAAATGTCCAGAATCTATCAGCACTAGACCAAGAAAAACTGGCTCAAATCAAGGAAGAGCTAAAGGATCATCAACAGCGACTGGCAAGACTCAAGCCTTTAGTAGAACAAGGGGCAATCTCTCAAGAAGTTTATTTTCAGGCTCAACAGACTTATCGTCAGGCTCAGCAACAGTTGACTGACAACAAGCTCCAAGGAATTAGTAATATTAGCGAACAAATATTTCAGTCTGAACAAGCTTTGCGACAAATGGAGGCAAGTATTACTCAAAGCCAAGGAGATCTAGTTTCAGGACAAAAACAAGTTGAGCAACTTCAAGCAGAATTAGCTCAAAAAAAGGCAGAGAAACAGAGAATTGAGCTAGAAGCACAACAGAAAGCAGAGCAGATTAAGCTAGAAATTAGTCAAACTGAAGCTAAAATAGCCGAAACTAAAAATCAACTAGCAGGTGCAGCAAGCTTACTGGAAAAAAGAGCTTTAAGATCTCCGGTGGCGGGAACTGTTTTATCGTTTAACGTAACTAACACAGGAAAAGTAGTTCAGTCGGGAGAAACTGTAGCCGAAATCGCGCCAAAAGGCTCTCCGTTGGTGCTTTCGGCTGCCTTACCCGATCGCGAAGCTGGCTTTGTCAAAAAAGGAATGTCCGCACAGGTCAAGTTTGATGCCTATTCCTATCAAGACTATGGTGCAATTCCTGGCAAAGTAATTTCCGTTTCCCCAGACGCGAAAAGCGACGAACAATTAGGTGCAGTTTACCAAGTGAAAATAGAGCTTGAGCGCAACTATGTCACTAACGATCTCAAGAAAATTTTGTTCAAACCAGGTCAAACAGCTACGGCTGATATTGTGATTCGCCAAGAGCGAATTATTGATGTTTTGCTCGATCCAATTAAAAAGCTGGAACAGGACGGCATTGATTTATAGGTAGTGCATAAAATCTTGTCAAAGAACATATTAAACAGCCATAAGAATTTATTAGAATTATTCGGGAGCATAGAGAAAATTATCTCAATACTTGGCTAATAGCGATTTAGAAAACCGAGAAGTATTTATTTGAGGGAAACATTTATGTATAACCATCTTAATTCAGCTAATTCCCAGTTTGAAAAAGTGATGACTGAGGATCAGTTCAACCAAATAGTTGAAGCGATTATCTCAGGAAAATATTCTTGGGCGTGCCTGTTGATTCTACGCTTTTCAGGCTACAACCCGTTGCACTATATTCCCTACCGAACCTATAACCGATTGATGAAAGTTAATCGAGAACCGAAACCTCAGTTAGTCAAAGATAATGTCATGGCTCATCGTAGCCAGTCTCGATCGCCCCAATCAACCCATAAATCTTTGACCAAGCTCCGCGATTTGACCTATTTGGAAGAGGTTGACCGCCAGTCAGAAAGTATTAGAGGTGGAAGAAAAGTATTTTCGTTTCAGGAAATGTCTAATTTCATCCTGCATAAATTCAGCAAAAGCTAATTTGATGACTTTTTACGAAGTAAAGCAAAAATGGATAGCACAGAAATAAAATCGACATTTCCTACGGAAAATCGCTTTACGGTCTTATCGTGGTTGTTGAAGCAGGGTCAATTTACCTCAGATAAAGTAGAGTCGATCAAACTTCTGAGCCAGCAATTTGAAATACTTGAGTTTCAATTGGGCGATGTTTTAATGGCTCAGTCTGGTTTCACGGCTCAATCAAACAACCAAAAACTAGACTCACAATATTTTTATCTTATCTGTGCAGGGCGATCGCGATTACTAAGCTTTGATGTCCATAAACACAGAGAAGTTTCGACCAACTTAATGGCAGAAGGGGCAACCTTCGGCGGTGAATCTCTTTGGAGTCCTATCGCTCTTCCTTATAAGGTAGTAGGTGCTAGTAAAGTTCAGATTGCTCGGATCTCCTTAGCAAAACTAACTCCATATCTGCAAAAAATACCTGAGCTGAACAAAAAATGGCAACATATGACTCAGCAGCAGCAAAAGTTAATCTTTTTAAAAACGCTGACGCAGCTACGCTCCTTGTCCAGCCATCGCCTCAAAAAATTACTGCCCTATCTTGAAGCAGGCAAGTTTAAAGCTGGGGAATACTTAACAGCAGAAAAGCAAACTGCCCGTTTCTGGTTACGTTATGGTCAAATTAAAAACCAAAAAGTCAAAACAGGAGATTCTTGGGCAGATGCAGAGTCCGCCAATCATAATTGGATAGCTCAGACTGACCTATTAATCTATTATTTACCTCAAAAGAATTGGCAGGCTTTCTCGAAGCTTTTTCCTGAACTGGTTTTGGCTTGGTCAAAGAATCCTGAGGCTCAATCTAGCCAAACACCATTAGTCAAAGCTAAAAATGCTCCTAGCGTTAGCGCTCTGGTTAACGTCAAGACTCCTAATCTTAGTATTACTCCCATAGCGAATTCCCTTCAAGCAAGTTCGGCTGAGACTCAAAACATAGATGATGAAGTTCAAGAAGTCGATTATCCCAGACCGATTAAGCGTCGTGGTCGATGGAAAACCTATCCTTTTATCGAACAGCAAAGTTCTTCTGACTGTGGTGCAGCTTGCCTGGCAATGATTAGCCAATATTGGGGCAAGCGTTTGAGCATCAACTATTTGCGCGAGATTATCGGCATTGGACGTTCTGGGTCATCTCTCAAAAGTTTAGCCAAAGCAGCAGAAGACATCGGCTATTATGCTCGACCCGTAAGAGCCAGCCTGAGTCGAATCGCCGAGCAAAATAATCCCTGGATTGCCCACTGGGAAGGCGATCACTATGTGGTTGTTTACCGAATCAAAAACGATAAAATTCTGGTTGCCGATCCTGGCAGGGGAAAATTTGAGCTATCTACCTCCGAGTTTGAAATTAGCTGGACAGGATATGCCCTGCTGTTAGAGCCTACTGAAAATTTATACGAAGCCCCTGAAGAAAAACGCTCTTTGAGCAGATTCTTTAAGCTGTTACTGCCCTATCGCTCGATCGCTATTATAGTTATTGTTGCATCTATACTGATTCAAGTTCTGGGTCTAATTTCTCCTCTGTTCACCCAGATAATTCTCGATCAGGTGGTGACTAATAAAAGCCAGTCAACTTTAAATGTTCTGGTAACAGGAATTTTATTGTTTGGCTCGTTGGGCATTGGCTTGTCAGCAATACGCAGTTATTTACTCACCTATTTGGCAAACCGTTTAGATTTAACCATGATTGGCGGGTTTGTGAACCATGCTTTGAACCTGCCCCTCAAGTTTTTTGAATCTCGTCGTGTGGGGGATATCATCACTCGGGTTCAGGAAAATCAGAAAATTCAACAGTTTTTAGTTCAAAATCTTTTAGTCTCTTGGTTGGATTTCTTAACGGGATTTATTTATTTAGGGTTGATGCTCTATTACAACTGGCAGCTAACGGCTCTAATTTTACTTTTGATTCCGCCAATTGTCCTTTTAACCCTAGCAGCGACTCCACTATTAAGGAAAATTTCACGGTTAAGATTTAACGCGGCTGCGGATGAAAATTCTTCTTTGGTAGAAATGATGACGGGAATATCTACCGTTAAAGCCGTTACCGCCGAGCAAGATTTACGCTGGCGTTGGGAAGATCTCTTAACTCGTGAGCTTAATCTACGCTTCAAAGGTCAAAAGCTAGCAATTAATTTAGGACTGCTGAGTGGACTGATCAATTCCATTGGTGGAACAGTGCTGCTTTGGTACGGTGCAACCTTGGTCATACAAGAGCAGTTAACTATTGGTCAGTATGTCGCTTTTAATATGATGAAAGGCTATATCATTAGTCCTGTATTAGCCTTGGTCGGGGTGTGGGATGAGTTACAGGAGGTGTTAATTTCTGTAGAACGATTAAATGATGTCTTTGAAACCAAATCAGAAGACTCTGGGCGAGCTTCAAAACTGATGTTACCCAAGCTACAGGGAAGCTTGCAGTTGAATAATGTCACCTTTCGCTACGAGAATGAAGAAGAGGCCAACATTCTCCAAAATATTTCCCTAGAAGTTGCAGCAGGTCAAACTGTAGCTATTGTCGGTCGTAGCGGTTCGGGAAAAAGCACCTTAGTTAAGCTTATTCAAGGCTTGTATCATCCTCTTAGTGGTCAAGTCGCCATCGATGGACACAACCTCAAGCACGTTTGCCTTAAATCTTTGCGATCGCAAATGGGAGTTGTCCCCCAAGACTGCTTTTTATTCTCAGGCACAATCTTAGAAAATATTACTCTCTATCGCTCGGAATTTACCCTAGAACAGGCGATCGCCACGGCGAAACTAGCAGAGGCTCATAGCTTTATTCAGTCCATGCCTTTGGGATACAACACCAAAGTTGGAGAACGGGGTGATAGTCTTTCTGGTGGACAGCGACAAAGAATTGCGATCGCGCGGGCATTTTTAGGCGATCCGCCAATTTTAATTCTAGACGAAGCGACTAGTTCCCTCGATACGGAATCGGAACGGCGTTTTCAAGATAATCTAGCTCGTCTTTCTCGCCAGCGTACTACCTTAATTATTGCCCATCGTCTTTCCACGGTACGTAATGCTGATTGTATTGTCGTCCTAGATCGAGGTTTGATAGTTGAACAAGGAACTCATAATGAATTAATCTCCCAACAAGGACTCTACTACCAGCTAGCCCAACAGCAATTAAGTCTTTAATTCAGCCTGAAATTTTAAGTTTTACCTCTAACAACAAATTTATATAGCAGAAGTAATACGCACTCTTTTTTATGACACTTAGTACTGTATGGGCAAACAGCCCTTCGGGTTCGACATCGGAAAGCATTCCCTTGCGCCTGACGGCGACGCGGGGTCTCGACCCACCGCAACTGCCTCACCATTCGCCCCTAGCTAATCATTTACTGCGATATTTACTGGGATGATACTTAATTTCGATGAATCATATAGTTCAATTCACTGTCTAGCCATTGGCTAAAGAGCCGGTCGATAATCTCCTGGCGTATTCTAGGCGTTAGTTGGGCGGGAATATAGTCTTCAATTTTGAACAAATGATAGCCTTGTTCTGATTTAATAGGTCCAATTATTTCGCCGATGGCAATTGGAGTTGTAAATATAGCAGCAGCGATGTCTGGTGGATAATTCCAGCGATGTACTTTTCCCTCATAACCACATACGTATCGACGTTGCTCATCAACATCATAAAGATGAGCTGCTTGATAAAAGCTTATTTCTTCTTCCTCTATTTGATAAAAAAGTTCTTGAGCCAGCTTTTCATAAGGAACTATAAGCTGGTAAAGTACAAAGCGATCAAAATTTAGGCGATTTTGGGCAAAATGAGCTTCTACCTGGGAATCAAACAGATTTTTGGCTAGTTTATTCGCTAGAAGATGATTGTTAATTGCTATTTCCCAACCATCTGGATTGAGCAGATTGTCCTTTAGCCAAGCCAGGGTGTCAGATGCCTTTTCCAGTCGCAGCAAAGAGCGAATTTGATTGGCTTCAGCCTCAATTTCTTGCTCGGTGACGACAATATTTTTGGAGGAGGCAGCTTCTGCTACAATCTTTTGGTGCAAAATTTCACAACAAATTTGCTTGAGCTTTAACTCTTGTTTGAGATGTTCCTCAATTTCGGCTGTGGCAATTTCTAAACTTTCAAATTTGACCATTGTTCCTTGGCTGAGATACTTGTCTAAAATAATTGGCTTATGCTTGATAGTAGATTTTTTTGACTGAGCAATTAGTTATACAGCCCACATTTTCTACTATTTTTAAGATTTAATGCTCTATATAAATATGATTATTGGTTTTAACCAAATATAAATGCCAATTTGGCAACATATCAAATTTTGAACAAGTTATGTTAGATACATGGAAACGAAACATAGTTTCCATAAACAATTATTCAAACATATTGAACAAACACGAGGAAAAAAAGATGATTATTTCTGACTTACAGTACATCGAATCAGTTGACACTTCAGAAGTACAAGGTGGTTACTACTATGGTACTTCAGCAAATGCTTATGCTAATGGTCAATCACAAGCTTATGGACAATACACTAGTGCTTACACCAATACCTATACTGTAGCAGATGCCAATGCTGGTGTTAGTATTGCTGGTTCTAGCTCTAGTGCTAGTGCTTCAAATTACGGTTACTACTACTAAAAGTATAGTAGGCTAGGCTAGCAACACGAAGAAACGGTGATAATTTTATAATAGTTTTGACTTGAAATATTGACATAGTTTATCATAGTTCGATCAATTATTTCCTTTGCTATTAAAATATCAACGTAAGTCTCAGAGCAAAACAAATAATAACAATATGTTTTGTAATCAAGATGTTGTTGTTAGCTATTAAGTCTAATAAATTAGCAAAATATTAATTTTTGGTGTTGTTGAAGGAGAATTAGACTGGTCGTTGGTCATGTCTAAATATTGAACTTACTTTGATGTGTGAAATCATATTGAGGGATGTTCGTAACCTTCAGCAATACCTATTTGTTAATTGTTAGATTCCTTTCAATTTCAAACTAATTTTAAAGTTTTCTTGAGGCTATTTAGCTATGTTTATTCATGATTTAGAATTCATTAACTCTTTTAAGGAAGAGGAGCGAAAAAGCGATTTTGCTATTAGAGGAGGTGCATCAGCTTCGGCGACAACAAGTACTAGTGCAACGGATGGCGCAGTTTATGCTTCTGCATCAGCAGTAGGATCGGGCGATTACAGCCAAGCTATAGCCACAACTGGAGTTAACTTGATTAATCAAGGCTATCCTGGTTTTGGCTATACTGCGGGTTATGGCGTAGGATATGGAACAGTATACGGTCTAGATCGCTATAGCACCGTGGCTACAGATCAAAGTACCAGTATTTCTATAGTCTAAGCGGTCTAAGCGGTAGCACTGTTGATTGTCGATCGATGTTCATGGGAACAGTAGATTTAAGAGAGTTTATTTAGGGCTTGCTCAAAAATTCCCCCTATTCACCTAATAACAGTTATATGAGTTTTAGATCTTGAAAACTGCTCCATTAAGGGACTTTTGGCAATTGCCCTAATTTCCTGATATTTGATTGAAAATATCAAGTAGAATTTTGCAGTTTGAGATTATTAAAACCGTTAAAAGCGCAATTTAAAATAATCTATTTTAATCAAGTTATCCCTCGGTTTAGCTACGGAATGACTAACATTCAATAAGTATAAAACATTATTCAGTCGTAATATTTTTGTTTTTAAGTTGCAATAAATTTGTTTTCAAGCATTTTTATACCTAATCTAAAACGGGTCATGACAACTTTTCAAGAACCTTCAAACACTGAACCTAAATCAGCAGAAACATATAACGATTTAGGAAATTTATTGACCCAGCAGGGCAAGATGGTTGATGCGATCGCCACTTATCAGAAAGCGATCGCTCTAAAGCCGAACTATCATCTAGCTAAATTTGGCATAACCATGGCTCAACTGCCCACAATCTATGCTAATCGAGAAGAAATCAACTTAAGACGCAATAATTATCAACGCTGTTTAGCCGACTTAGCTGATAGTTACCAAGCAGCCAGCGAACAAGAGCGAGCCAAGGCAGGAGAGGCAGCAGGTTCAGCTCAGCCTTTTTTATTGCCTTATCAGGGGCTGAACGACAAAGACCTACAGCGGACTTACGGAGAAATGATTTGTCGCTTGATGGCAAGTCGCTATCCTCAATGGTGTCAAGCACTGCCACCGTCGAAATTGCCTGCGGAGCAAAAAATTCGCATCGGTTTTGTTTCTGGTTTTTTTCATCACCATTCAGTCTGGAAAATTCCCTTAAAAGGCTGGATTGAAAATATAGACCGTAGTGAATTTGAGTTATTTGGTTACTATACGGGCAACATTAGCGATCGCGAAACGGCGATCGCGGCTAAAGCCTTCGATCGATTTGAACACCATCATTTCTGCGTAGATCGATGGGCAGAGAAAATCGCCTCAGACAATTTACAGGTGCTGATTTTTCCTGAATTTGGCATGAACTCCCTGACGGTTCAATTAGGTTGCTTAAGACTAGCTCCTATTCAAATCACCTCTTGGGGGCATCCAAACACCAGTGGAATGCCCACAATTGATTATTACCTCAGCAGCGATCTAATGGAGCCAGAAGCTGCTCAGTCACACTACACCGAAAAGTTAATTAGATTGCCCAACCTGGGTATCTGTTATCAGCCTATATCAATTCGACCTGAAGCAGTTAGGAAAGAAGATCTTGGTGTACAAAACAACGAAATCATGTTTTGGTGCTGTCAATCTTTGTTTAAATATTTACCGCAGCATGATGATGTTTTTCCGCGTCTTGCCCAAAAATTAGGTCATGCCAAATTTGTCTTTATCAAGCTCGAAAGCGAATTTGCCACCAGTATATTCCGTCAGCGATTGGCAGATGCTTTTGAACAGTTTGATTTAGATGATCGAGACTACTGCATATTCTTGCCCCGTTTATATGCAGAAAGCTTTGTGGGCGTAGGCGCGATCGCCGATATATTTTTAGATAACATTGGTTGGTCTGGCTGCAATACGACCCTAGAATGTATGACTCATAATTTACCGATAGTCACTCTTGCTGCTCAGCAAATGCGGGGGCGACATACTCTAGCATTCCTCAAAATGATCGGTGTAGAAGAAACCATCGCTCAAAGCAAAGATGAATATATCCAGATTGCGGTGCGTTTGGCTCAGGATGCTGGTTATCGTCGGCATATTGCTCAACGAATTGCCCTCAACAAACATAAGCTCTATGGAGATTTAATGCCAATCAGAGCGTTAGAAGATTTTCTGTTTCAGATAGTTGACAAACCAAGAAGATTTGATGATGCTAAAGTCGCCCAGGCTTTTCAATTAGGTGTACAGCATCAACGAGCAAATCGTTTAGAAGCAGCACGACAGGAATATCTGCAAGTTATAACAGCTCAACCTCAACATCCTGAAGCCTTATATAGACTGGGCATATTGGCAAAAAGCGATCGCCCAGAAGCAGCAGAAAAATATCTCAGTGCTGCGGTAAAAGTACAGCCCAAATTTCTCCAGGCTTGGTTTGGTTTAGGTAATTTGCATCAAAGTCAAGGTCAATATCAATCAGCAGAACTGGCTTATCGACAGGCTTTGAAACTGCGACCAGATTCTGCACCTATATGCAACAATTTAGGTTATGTACTGCAACAGCAGGGCAACTGGTCGGCAGCAGCAGCCTGTTATCAGCAAGCTTTAGAGATTGAGCCAGAATGTATCGCAGCCGATGTTAACTGGGGTAATGCACTTTATGCTCAAGGTAAGCTATCTGCTCAAAAACAGATCAATTATGCCAAGCTGAACTACAAATTAGGCTTAAGTCGCCACCAAGTCCAAGACTGGGAAACTGCTGCCACTTATTACCGTCAGGCAATTTTAATGCAGCCCGAACTGGTAGATGCCCACTATCATCTAGGTCTAGTGCTGCAACAACAGAGAAAGTTAACTAAGTCACTTGCTTGCTATCAAAGAGTTTTACAGTTAGACCCTGATTGCGGATCTGCCTACTATAACCTGGGTCAGATCTATCAAGATCTAGGAGACTTGAGCCAAGCTAAGTTAAACTTTAAACTCGGATTAAAGCTAATTAATTCTGACTATGCTCAAGCTATAGAATCCTCAGCAGAAGTCGCCACATTTGTTGATAGCTTTAGTGTCCCTGAAATTCCTCAAGGCGAGGTGACTATTGGCGACTATCAGTTTCCAGCAATTTCTCCTGTACCTAAACCCGAAGCCAAAAGACCGTTCTGGAGCGTTGTAATTCCTGTTGTCAACCGCCCCGAATATTTCCCAGAATGTCTTGCTAGTGTTCTTGCTCAGTGGACGGAGGAAATGGAAATTATCGTTCTCGATAACGGCAGCAACCCACCTCAATGGCAGATTCCCGACTATTTAGGTAAGGGAATTATTCGTTACTATCGATTTCCCAAAACAGTATCATTACCAGAAAATTGGAATACGGCAGTATCCCTCTGTCGGGGTCAGTGGATTCATTTGCTGCATCATGACGATTATGTTCTGCCAGGGTTTTACGCTCGACTTAAAGCAAGTTTGGTAACTAGTCCAGAATCAGTTGGCGCAGCTTTTACTGGTTATGAAAACATCAATGAGTCCCGTCAAGTTGTCTTCTCTCAGCAACATGACTTAGGAAATCATCGTGGTATTGTTGCCGACTGGATCTTACGCATTGGAGTTTCTTGCACCCTTAGTCCACCCTCGTTAGTTATTCGGCGGACTGCTTATGAAAAGCTGGGAGGCTATAAGCTAGATTTACTCTATACTTGCGATTGGGAATTTTATAAGCGGGTAGCAACTTTTTATGACTGGTGGTATGAGCCTGGAATCTTAGCTCACTATCGAGAACAAGCCAACAGCATCACTGTAGCTGAAAATATGAATGGATCTTCGGGAGTGGCTCATCGTCGCGCCATTGAAATTTCTGCAAGCTATCTACCTCCTGAGCATCGAGCAGAAATAACAGCCAGATCTCGCGCTTTTCACTTTGACTGGTGTTTAAATCGCGCTAATATTCCTCTTAAAATTGGCAATTTTGCAGGGGCTTTATGTTTAATTAAAGAAGCTCTTAAAATAGATAATTCACCCGAAGCTATTTCTCAGCTATCACTCTGGTTACAACAGACTAACACTCTGTTACACAAGCTAGCTTTGTTGAATGTTGAGTCCGATCCAGAAGCAAGTATTCTAGTTAATATAGCTCGTAGTCTACTTAATTATCGAGACAGGGCGATTAGTCAAGAAACTGCTTAAATAAAAAAATTCAAGTTTATATCCATCACTCAATTGTTGTTATTCAAAACTAAACCATGACTAAATACAGAGTTATTAAGCAAAAGATTGTTTCCTCCGACGGCAAAGCTGTTGCCGAAGCAACCAGCAGTGCTGCAACTTCTGCCGACAATCAAAATAGGGTCGAACAGAATATTTCGGTAAGCGTGACCAACAGCAGCTCTAGTAGTAGCTCACAATCAAGTTCTCGTTCTCGTGCCAATTAGCAGAAAATAAAATATTTAGTTTTAAAAAGTTAAATGCTGCTAGGAAAACGAGTCAGGTTAGAAGCAGGCAGCACTGTTATATCTGTATCCGTTTCAGACGAATTAACGCCATTGTCAATTAATTCAGGATTAAAACGATAGCCTACATTTCTGACGGTCTGAATAATATGTGGTTGTCGAGGATTAAACTCGATTTTTTTGCGTAGAGAAAGCACGTGAGTGTCCACCGTGCGCGGGTTATCAATAGCTTCAGGCCATGCACGCTGTAATAGTTCTGAACGGCTTAAAGGATTTCCTTCCGCTTGAGCTAAGACATAGAGCAAACTAAATTCTTGAGGTGTCAGTTCAATAAAGTTACCTCGAAGCTCTACCCGCCGTTGTGCCAAATCTATTTTTAGATCTTTACACTCCATCGACAAAGGAACAGCAGTAGTTGTACGCATTCTTCTTACCAAAGCTTCGACCCTTGCCAAAAATTCCTGCATCCCAAAGGGCTTAGTTAGATAGTCGTCAGCACCAGTTTTTAACCCTCTGACAATATCTTGTTCAGTATCACGAGCCGATAGCAAAAGAATCAGAGATGTCTGCTGTTCATATAGCCAGTGGGATAGTTCTAGCCCATCTCCATCAGGCAAATCAGAGTCCACAATGACCAATGTTGGATGATGTTTGTAAAAAGCATCTCGACCCTGTTGCAAACTAGCCGACTGGCTGACAGTGTATCCTGATTGTTGTAAATGCCAACCTAATAGCGATCGCAAGTGAGGATTGCTTTCAACTATCGATATATGTGCTGAAATCACTTTTGCCTCATTAAATTTAAGGAAAGTTGCCATACGCATAAGGCTAGCAGAGGCATTGAGAAGATTTTGTAGCGATGGTTACGAGGAAACCTCCCTATCCCCGCCCTCGACAGTCACCTCAAGCCTCCATTTGAGGACAAATCATACGACGCAGCTTACGAAATACAACAACTCTATAACTCTATAAATCGAAATGTCTAGCTATCAGTATCGCCATAGTCGATACTATTTTGCTACTACAAAATTAACCAGCTTGTTAGGTACGACAATTACTTTTTTAATTTCTTTTCCCTCTATATAACGCTGGGCAATCTCCGATTCTGTGGCATATTTTTCTAAGGCTACTTTATCAGAGCCAGCAGGCACTTGAATTGTACCGCGAGTTTTGCCCATAATCTGTACTACTAGGGTGATTTCATCTACCTCTAAAGCAGAAGAATCTACCTCGCGCCATTGTTGTTTATGAACAGATTCAATATTACCTAAGTGACTCCATAATTCCTCAGCAATATGAGGTGCAAAAGGAGCAAGCAAAAGAACTAAGGCTTCAATTCCCTCTTGATAAACTAGAGAAGTATTGCACTTGGCATCTTTTAAAGCATTGCTCAACTTCATCAACTCCGAAACCGCCGTATTAAACTGGTAATCTCCAGTTAAATCTTCAGAAATCTCTTTGATGGCAGTGTGAATCGCTCGTCGTAAATCTTTTTCAGCTTTAGTTAGTTCTGCCGATATCTCAGTAACGCCACTTGGATCATAGCTAGTCACCAAAGACCAAACCCGATTTAAAAAGCGAAATTGTCCTTCAACATCAGCCTCATCCCATTCTAAATCTTTCTCTGGTGGAGCTTTAAATAGAGCAAACATTCTGGCTGTATCTACACCGTATTGGGCAATCACATCTTCAGGTGCTACACCATTGTATTTAGATTTAGACATCTTCTCAAAGAAAACCTCTAGCTTATCTCCTGTCTCTGGATCTTGAGGATTATGGCGATCGATATTTACCAAGGGAATGTACTTATTAGTTTGAGGATTTTTGTAAGTTAATCCCTGCACCATTCCCTGAGTGAGCAAGCGTTTAAATGGCTCATCAAAATTAAGCAAACCCCTATCTCGCAATACTTTAGTAAAGAAGCGAGAATAAAGTAAATGTAAAATTGCGTGTTCAATTCCGCCTACGTATTGATCCACAGGAAGCCAATCATTGACTTTATCTTTAGCAAAAGCCATATCAGTATTATTAGCATCACTGAAGCGGAGAAAATACCAAGAAGAATCAATAAAAGTATCCATCGTATCGGTTTCCCGTTTTGCAGGTTGACCACAACAAGGACAAGCTACATTAATCCAGCTATCTAATTGAGCTAAAGGCGAACCTCCTCGTCCAGATAATTCCACAGATTCGGGTAATTCAACAGGAAGATCCTTATCTGGTACAGGTACAGTACCGCAATCATCACAATGAATTACAGGAATAGGACAACCCCAATATCTCTGGCGAGAAATCAACCAATCTCTTAAGCGATACTGTACACGAGCCTTACCATAGCCTTTTTGTTCGGCATATTCAATAATTTTGGTTTTCCCTTCAAGAGAGGGTATCCCGTCAAATTGTCCTGAATTAACAATTGTTCCAGGATCGGTATATGCGTCGGAGGGCGAATAACCATTCGCCCCTACGTTTTCGGGGACAACAACGGTTTTAATCGGCAAACCTTTTTCTGTCGCAAATTTAAAATCCCTGACATCGTGGGCGGGAACACCCATTACTGCCCCCGTACCATATTCATAGAGAACATAGTCAGCAATCAAAATTGGTACTTCTTCACCATTGAAGGGATTAATCGCTTTGCCTCCAGTCAAAATCCCCCGTTTGGGTTTATCTTCTGCTGTTCTTTCAATTTCGCTTTGTTGTTTAATCTCTTCGATGAACGCCTCTACTGCCTCTTTTTGTTCTGCTGTAGTCACTTTAGGAGTTAGAGGATGTTCGGGCGCAAGAACGATATAGGTAACGCCGTATACTGTATCTGGGCGAGTGGTAAACACAGCAATTTTGTCGTCGCGATCGACAATAGAAAATTCTAAATAAGCTCCGACAGATTTGCCAATCCAGTTAGCCTGCATAGTTTTGACTCTTTCTGGCCAACCTTCTAGCCGATCCAAATCTTGCAGTAGTTTTTCAGCATAGTCCGTGATCTTAAAAAACCATTGCTTAAGTAGTTTACGCTCGACTATTGCTCCAGAACGCCAAGAACGCCCTTCATTATCTACCTGTTCGTTGGCAAGTACTGTTTGATCGATAGGATCCCAGTTAACAGCAGCCTCTTTTTGATAAGCCAATCCCGCATCAAGAAACTGAAGAAACAGCCACTGTGTCCATCGATAATAGTCAGGAGAACAAGTAGCAACTTCTCGATCCCAGTCAATAGAAAGCCCTAGTTGCTTTAGCTGCTGGCGCATTTGAGCAATGTTTTGCAATGTCCATTTTGCAGGCGGAATACTGCGATCAATAGCCGCATTTTCGGCGGGTAAACCAAAAGCATCCCAACCCATAGGATGCAGCACTCGATAACCCTGCATTCTCTTAAAACGAGCAATCACGTCAGTAATTACATAGTTACGGACATGACCCATGTGTAAGTTTCCCGAAGGGTAGGGAAACATAGAAAGAGCATAAAATTTAGGTTGCTCATTCTGCTCAGAGGTTTTGTAAATTGCCGATTCTTGCCATTGCTGTTGCCATTTTTGTTCTATTTCGGCTGCGTTATATCGTGACTCCACGACTAGGGTTACTCCTGAATTAAACTATTATTAGTATCATAAAAAATTGATAATTATCACAAAAATTTGATAATTCTTAAATAGTAGGGGAATACAATAATTTTAGCTATTGTAATTTTTCTAAAAATTGACAGCTATGTTGTCATTGTGTGACTAATAAGTCATGTGACGTAACAGTCATAATACAAATCAATAGCTTTTTGCTATGCCAAACCAAACATTTTTTAACCTACCAAATAAAAAGCGACAGACAATTACCGATCTGGCGATCGCCGAATTTGCTAATAACGATTATCAAAATGCTTCGATTACCAAAATTGTCAAACAAGCGAAGATCGCTAAAGGCAGTTTTTACCAATATTTTGAAGACAAAAAAGAGCTTTATTTATATCTAGTAGATCTAGCTAACAAAGAGAAACTAGCCTTCATGCAACAGGCAAAACCACCCGAATCCAATATGGGTTTCTTCCCCTACCTACGTTGGTTATTTAGCGTGGGGACTAAATTTGACTTAACTCATCCCGCATTAAGCCAAATTATCAATCGTGCCGTATATGGCGATATACCTTTTCGTGAAGAAGTTTTAGCTATGACTCAAGCCTCATCTAACGAATATTTAAAGCAGTTGGTGCAAAACGGTATCGAACAGGGAGATGTAGCCAATGATATCAACTTAGATATGGCAGTTTTCGCCATTAATACTTTAGGAGAAGGATTGAGACATTATATTCCCGCACAACTCGGTTTGGATACCAAACAGTTAGTTGAGAAAGGAGTAGATAAAGATATCGATCTGAATGCTATTAACCAAATATATGATGACCTGTTTCAAATTCTCGAATGCGGATTAGGTAGCAAAAGCCCGTCCAAATCTACTAAAAGCAAGGCGACGAGAGTTGCTACTACTTCTAAGAGATAAATAAATGTTTTTGCGATCGCTGCTATCAATTAATAAATATTTAACTCGTTCAACCCTATTTTGAGAGCGATTACTGTTAGCTAAATTAACAGCAAAAAATATTTGTGTCGTAATGTGACCAATAAGTCACATAACTACTTGGTCATCAAGATAAATATTTTCTAAATTACTTCTATTCATTACTTCCATAATTAAATTTACTCATGTCTATGTCTATACCTAAAATAAATTCAACTAATTCCGAGGAGTTCGCCGATCTAGAACCTACCAACGACGATCTTGAAAAAACAATTGTAGTCGAATCAACTGTAGAGAATCCAAATTTGCCACAAGCAGAGCAACAGCCTGAGTCAAAAGGAAGTAAGAACTTCTGATGGGTCATTCCTATCCTGAGTTTAGTACTAGCTGTTGGAGGCATCTCCGTAATGCGGATTCGGGATAAAAACAGCGAACAGGCGATAGTTACCAAAACCGCACCTCTAAATGTTCGTACTGTAGCGACACTCAAAAGCCCCATTCGTAACTGGGTAGCTGGTGAGGGGACTGTAAGAGCAGTTCGTTTCAAGCATTTAGCCTTTGATGTGGATGGAGAAGTAACATATATAGCCGATCGCGATGGACGTCATTTAAGAGAAGGCGATGGGAGCAAGTCAGTTTTGACAGAACAAATGAACTAAAGTGAATAAAAAAGTAGAAGGTAGAATAAAGCCAAAGTTAGCAGTGACAAAATAAAAATAAATGACTCCTGAAACAGAACAAAAGTTAGCGCAACACATAGAAGCTATTGCTGCTTTACTTTATCAAGAAACTGAAGCAGAACAAGTAGAGAGTCTAGGTAAAATAGAAGCGACAATTAGAGAACAAACTCTTGAATACATTACCCCTCAATTGGGCATTTTTTTATTCAGCAAACTACAGGAACAAAAGCAGGAAGAGTAAGAAACATCAAGAGTATCATTGGAAAACTGCCAATTAGCGAAAAACAAGGTCATAGACTAAAAATAAAATCTCATCAAAGAATTAGTCCTTATTTAACGGAATGCTGCCTCAGAGCTAGTGCCAATGTCTCTTATGAGAGTGCATCTCAAGATGTAGCAAGATACACAGGAATGATAGTTTCAGAGAAAACTCAACAGAGATTGGTTCATCGACATCAATTTAGGGAAGCTAACTGTGAAGCGAAAGTATCAGAGATTAGTGTTGACGGAGGAAAAGTACGTCTGAGAACGGAACGCAAAGGCCAATCCTGTATCTGGAGAGACTATAAAGCAGTCTGTATTGATTCACAATCAAGAATGGCATGGTTTCAGGAGAATGAAGAACTAGTTAAAGGGGTCAATCAACAACCCTTTGATGTGTGTTGAATTGTGTGGCAGATGGTCATCAAGGAATTTGGAATCTAATGAACCAGTTCAATCGCGAAGGTGAAACTAGACAAATTCTAGACTGGTTTCATCTCGTAGAGAATCTTTATAAAGTCGGCGGTTCAAATAAACGCATCGAGCAAGGAAAAAGTCTTTTATGGCAGGGAAAAGTTAATGAAACTTTAGCTTTATTTTCGCCTTTAAAAAAGAAACAAGCACAAAACTTTTGTACTTATTTAGAAAATCATCGCGATCGCATTGTCAACTATGATTATTATCAAGCAGAAAATATTTGTGCCATTGCTTCAGGTGGGGTGGAGTCTACCGTTAAGCAGATAGACCGAAGACTAAAAATTTCAGGCGCGCAATGGAAAATTGAAAATGTACCACAAGTCTTAAAACATCGATGCGCCTATCTCAACAATACTCTTTTTACTCAGTAGTACTTATGTTCTTGCATAATTGACTTGCTCCCGATCATAGTGAAGTTTCTATCTGAGATAAACTTCAACTTTTTAGGAATCTAACCAACTCTTCCAATTTAGACCAGGCAATACCACTATTGATAATTTCTTGGGCAACATTTACACCCTGAAGGTGATCGCCAAAAGGGACTACTTCTCCCACCTGCAAAGCCAGCGAAGCATTCAATGCCACTGCATCCTGCTGCGCTTTACTTGCCTTTCCTTGAAGCACATTAGTTAAGATGGCTGCATTTTCCTCAACTTCTCCTCCTTTAAGCTCTTTTAAAGAAGCGGATTTTAGACCTAAAGTTTGGGGACTAAAAATACCTGGTGTAACTTTTCCCTTATTTAACATCATTAAATCCGTAGCATCTCCTAGTCCTGCCTCATCTAACCTTTCTCTACCATGAAGAGCGATCGCTTTAGAAATTCCCAGTATATTCAAAGCCTCCGCCATGCTACTGAGAAATGAGCGATCGTAAACGCCGATCACTTGACCAGTAGGGCAAAGAGGATTTACCAGTGGACCAAGAAGATTAAAAACTGTTCTAACTTTAAGAGTACTGCGTATAGGCGCAACGCTTTTCATCGCCGGATGCCAGCCACGGGCAAAGAGAAAAGTAATTCCAACTTCGTCTAATGCTGCTTTCACTTTAGGTAAAGGTGCAGTCAAGTCAACGCCAAGATATTCTAAAACATCGGCTGAACCAACTTTACTAGAAGCAGAACGGTTACCGTGTTTGGCTACTTTGATTCCTGCTGCTGCTGCAATAAAGGCTACTGCGGTGGAAATATTAAAAGTAGATGCACCATCCCCTCCAGTTCCACAGGTGTCGATCACAGGATTATCATAGATAATTTGGTCTTGTTGTAGAGATTGCGATTTCAACACCTGCGCCATTCCTGCCAACTCTTCGGCAGAAACTCCCTTGGCTTGAATAGCTGCTAAGATAGCTCCAGATAAGACATCGGCAAGTTCTGAGCGTAACCATCCCTGCATTAATTGAGATGCTTGAGTTTGGGTCAATGACTGTCGATCTAATAGTTGTTGTAATAAGCTCGAAAAATCTGTTTGGTTATTATTTTCCATAATTATTTTAGTGATTTAAAGGATGATTACTCCCACGGGATACAGAAGAAGATTTACAATTAGAAACTGTGTTCTTCTAAGCAAAATTTGCTTAAAAATAAATTTAATCCATGAAATATTTTCTCCGACTAAGTGCATTTTTGTTGCTGTTAATTCTTTTAATTGTTCCTTTACCAGCTATAGCAGGGAGTTCTTCTTCGGTTACTCCCTCAACCTATAGTGAATCCGATTTGATCGATAAAGACTTTGCTGGCAGGGTTTTACAAAGCGTAGATTTTGCCAAAGTCGATCTAGAAGAAGCAGATTTTAGCGATGCCGATATTCGAGGTGCGGTGTTTAACGCTTCTAATTTGGCTAATGCCAATTTAACTGGGGCAGATTTTAGCTATGGCTTTGGATATTTGACTAATTTTGATGGCGCAGATTTGACCAACGCTAATTTTCAAGAATCAATCTTATCTTTTTCCACTTTTAAAGATGCCAAAATAAATGGCGCAGACTTTTCCTTTGCAGTTTTAGACAAATCGCAGGTTAAACAACTTTGTGAGAATGCTTCAGGTGTTAATCCAAAGACAGGAATAGATACCCGCGAATCTTTAGGCTGTAGGTAGAAAAACTAGACTGCTAATGCGATCGCTATATGCGGCTTAAGCCTTTGTTGATTCAGTCGCTCATGGGGGAGACTTTCGCAAAGACCGAGCTGAATCGCTTTTTGAGCGTATTTATTCTATAGTCATTCCAAATAGAAACCATACGAAAAAGGAAAACTGTGATAAGTGTCTCAAACTCTCCTGACCTCTGACCTCTGACCTCTGACTTAAAACCAGTCAATCACGAGGAAATTAATTGGAATGACTATATTTAGGCGATCGCCCAAATGCTAAATTGAACAATTATTGCAAGTTTTTAGTCTGTCATACGTATTAAGCAGTAATCAATAATTTTCTTAATTTTGAAATTACTAAACAAGCGTATGAAACTAACTTATCGAGGCGTTAGCTATCAATCTCAGGCAACAGAAGTTCAATCTAAGCAACTTGATTCTGTTAGTCGTTGGGCTAAATACCGTCTTTCAAGCGATCTTGATTCTAGTGAAATTATTTTAATTAGACCAATACATTTTTACACTTATCGGGGTGTCAGCTACACAAAAAACTTTGTATATGATACCTGCACTAAGATTTTGCTAAGTATAAACCAACAATAGCTCAAAATATATTTAACACAATGTCTCAAACAGTTTGGATAGCCAGACACGGAAACCGTCTCGACTTTATTAATCCAGAATGGTTTAATACCGCCCGTAGACGTTACGATCCTCCTTTATCCAACGATGGCTTTGTACAAGCGGCAGAATTAGGACAAAGGTTAAAACAGGAAAATATCAGCCATATTTTTGCTTCACCTTTTCTACGGACTATCCAAACCGCTAACGAGATAGCAGAAGTTTTGAATCTGCCGATTAAGCTAGAGGCTGGCTTAAGTGAATGGTACAACCCCGAATGGATGACGGAAAAACCAGAAATTCATCCCCAGGATTTTTTGACGGCAGAATACCCTTTGATTGATTGGAATTATAAATCTTATTTGACTGCTCAATATCCCGAAAGAAGAGCGGATGTTTATCAACGTACAGAAAAAACAGTCAGGCAATTAGTTTCTCAGTTTTCTGAAGATATTTTAATCGTCGGACACGGTGTATCGGTATTTGGCGCAGCCCAAGGATTAGTAGCTGATACACCTGACTTTAAAGTTGCTCTTTGCTGCTTAACTAAAGTTGTTCGCAATGATCATAATCGCTGGAGTTTAGACTTTTATGGTGATACTTCTCATCTAAGCAAAACCGAAACCCAAATTAGGTTAAATTAATGCTACCAGGTGGGCATAAACAGGATATTTTGATTGACAAGATGATTAATTATTTTTTCTGCCCACCCTACGGCTATGGCTATTAAATGTTAAATGTTAAATGTTGAATATTAAATGTTAAATGATTACTTTGCCACCACATCTCGCGGTTTGGAAGAAGTTGCTGCTCAAGAATTAATCAGAATTGGAGCAGAAAATGTGCGCCCAGACTTTACAGGGGTTCATTTTCAAGGCAATCGCGAATTACTTTATCGGGCTAACCTATGGACAAGGACAACTTTTCGGATTCTAATGCCCATTGCCAGAATCAAGAGTTTTGATGGAGATGAGCTTTATCGCAACGTGCAGAAGCTAGATTGGGAGCAGTACCTCGATCCTAATATGACGCTCGCCGTTACCTGTACAGGTAAAAGTCAAAATCTTAACCATACTCACTTTACGGCTTTACAAATTAAAAATGCGATCGTCGATCTACAGAAGAGTCGGCGCGGAAAACGCTCTAGTGTAGATACGGAAAACCCCGATCTGATTATCAACGCTCACATCGATCGAGAACACTGTATCTTAAGTTTAGATAGCTCAGGCTCTAGCTTGCATCGTCGTGGATACCGCCCTGCTATGGGTGATGCGCCGATGAAAGAGACATTAGCAGCAGCTTTGTTAGAAATGGCGGAATGGACACCCGACTTACCTTTTCTCGACCCGATGTGTGGCAGTGGCACATTACCGATTGAAGCAGCTTTAAAAGCTTTGGACATCGCTCCTGGACTATACCGAGATTTTACTTTTCAGACATGGCTAGATTACGATCGCGATTTATGGCAAAGTTTACTTAAAGAAGCAGGCGATCGCCAAAAAGATAGTATAAACGTACCGATAATTGGCAGCGATCGCGATCTAAAAATTATCAGACAGGCTTTTGCTAACGCTGAAAGTTCTGGACTTGAAGACTATGTAAAATTTGCTCGTCAAGAAATTTCAACTATTGAAGCACCAGCAGATCGAGGAGTTTTGATTTGCAATCCTCCCTATGGCGTAAGATTGGGCAACGAAGCTGAATTAGGAGAACTATATAAGCTGCTGGGAGATATTTTTAAACAAAGATTTAGAGGTTGGACGGTGTATATCCTGACAGGCAGCATGAAGCTATCTAAACAGGTAGGTTTAAGGACTTCCAAGCGCATCAAACTTTATAACGGTGCAATTCCCTGTACTCTCTTGAAATATGAAATGTATTAAATCATTAAACATTAAACATTAAACATTAAACATTGACTCGTTCAAATAAGGATTTGAATCTATGGTATTAAAAAACTAAATGACAAATGTTAATAACAATGATTCGGACATTTTTTATAAAGTAAGAAAAAAGCTGTCCATTTCTCCAAGGTAAAACTGTCCTAACTGCTCTAACTGCTCTACTCTAACTGCTCTAACTGTTGTAATGTCTAGTAAACAAGTACGTAAAGCAATCATTCCTGCTGCGGGTTTTGGTACGAGAATGTATCCAGCTACCAAAACGCTAAAAAAAGAACTGCTGCCTATTATCGGCAAAGACGGTAAAGCCAAGCCAATTATTCTGGCGATCGCTGAAGAAGCGATTAGCGCAGGGATTGAAGAAATTGGAATTGTGGTGCAGCAAAGCGATCGCAATTTATTTGAGGATCTGTTTAAGTCTCCTCCAAAACCTGAATTGTGGCAAAAACTTTCAGCCGAAAACAAAGAATATACTGAATATCTACAGGCTATTGGCGATCGCATTACAATTTTGACTCAAACCGAACAAGAAGGATTTGGTCATGCTGTTTTTTGCGCCCAAGATTGGGTTAACAACGAACCGTTTTTACTATTGCTCGGAGATCATATCTACACTTCGGACACTGAGTTTTCCTGTGCCAAACAAATGATCGATATTTATCAGCAAACAAATACCAGCGTTATCGGTATAACTCCTATGGATGCCAATATTATTCATAAAGCAGGTTGTGTTGGTGGCACTTGGCAAAGGGAACAATCGCCATGGCGATTGGACAAGCTGCTTGCGAAGCAGCGTCCCTCGCCATCAATTTTAGATATTGCCCAAATTTACGAAAAACCATCCCTAGAGTATGCCAGAGAACATTTACAAGTCCCAGGAATGCCTGACGATCGATTCCTCGGTATTTTTGGTATGTACGTTTTAGAATCAGAAATCTTTAATTTATTAGCAGCAGAAATTGATAATAATGAACGTTTTAAAGGCGAGTTTCAGTTGACAACCTGTCTCGATAAACTAAGGCAAACTAATGGCGCGATCGCTTATCTCGTTCAAGGAAAATATTACGATACAGGAATGCCTTTATTTTATCGACAAACCATAATTGACTACTATTTAAACAGTAAATAGACGTATCTAAATCTTTTAGTTTCTAATATCACCACTTCAATATGTTATTTCAAGTTCATAAAAAAGGTTCACTTGTATCTGGCGGGTTCAGAATTGCCAAGCTTGATATTATTCGATCCTGTATTACAATTTGATAAGAATCGAGATCTGGAGTATTTGCGATCGCTTTAAAAAGATTTACAAACAAACTGGGGGACTCGATGGCTATGTCAGCATTGAAGTCTCTCCTAATCTAGCCAGAGATACAGAGGATACGATCAAAGAAGCATTACGATACTATAAGGCTATCGACTGTGAAAGCGTAATGATTAAAATTCCTAGCACACCTGAAGGTTTTCCTGCCATCGAACGAGTTTGAGATTAAACAGCTTACTGCCGTCTAATTCTTGTTTAAAACATTACAATTATCTTTTGTAAAAACTAACAACTAAACTAAAAATGATTGAAGCACCTCCAGCACCTCCTAGTCCCAGTCCTCAACCCGTCCCTACTCCCCAACCACAACCTGTACCAACGCCTATTCCGCAGCCAGTACCAACGCCTATTCCACAACCTGTACCAACGCCTATTCCACAACCTATTCCCCAACCAAAGTAATTAATGACTGGTAATTTTCAACTTTTTGCTGATACGGCAAATCCCCAGTTAGCACAAGCGGTTGCTGAGGAACTTAATATGGAATTAGGTAAATAGGAGTTGCATCATAATGGGATGGTTTAAGCTGACTAAGAGACTTGGGGAGTAATTAATTTTTGGTCTTGTTAAATCATTCCACAACCTTAGCTGAGTAACAATTTTTTTTGCTTAGCGATCGCAGATGTAGCCATCCGCGTTGGTTTTTATGATCGAAGAAGTTGCTAGGTGTATCTCCCAGACAATTAAGACAGCAAAGATAATATCAAACTAATCGTCAGCCTAATTTCATACAAATCCCTTTTTCTTAGCGATAAATAAGCGGTTGTAAAAAACAGGTTGTAATTTCTTTAATCAATCAAAGTTACTTTAATTGGCACTTTCTTGGGCTTTATCTTTAGAAAGTAGTGCAATTGCTACTAATTCCAAAAATAGGGCAGCGATCGCAGTAGAAGTTAGTTTTAATAACCAACCATCTGCTGTATCAAATAATCCTGCTACTCCACTTAAATAAGCAGAAACAATATCTGTAAAATCGATAGCAACGCAGGCGATCAAAAGCATCTTAACTGTGGTCTTATCTGCCAAGGCTACAAGTATAGAAATTACTATATCTCTAATCGCCCAAGCGCGAATAGCATATGGCATTTAAGGATTAGCAGACAAAGATATTCCTACTTCTTCCATAAACCAATGGGGTGAAGCATAGCCCAAAACACTCAGACTAAAACGAATAAGACACATTAATCCGATAAGCAAGGCGATATACCAAATTTGATTTCTCATTTTTATTCTTCTACTAGGCATTATTATCAAACTTAGATAGACTCTAAATCTTTCGATTACCTAAGTAAAGCTGAAGGGTTGGCGTGATTTCGTATAGCTAAAAATATTGGTAAATAACGGCGATCGCCTTATGTTAGTTTTTACCTAAGTTGACTGGCGGTTACAAAGCGATCGCTAAACTACTTTCTTACTATAATACGGAAAAGCTAGACGGAGAACATACATCTTTGGGACTATCAACATTTTTAATTAACATTAGCCTCAACCTACAAACTTAGTCCTTCTTTGGTTTGTAAGTTGAGGCAATTTCTAGCTCTTTTAGCTGTTTGTTATCGACTAAAGCTGGCGCATCTGTTAATAGACAGCTTGCCTGTTGAGTTTTAGGAAAAGCAATTACGTCACGGATAGACTCTTCTTGTGCCAGCAACATCACTAAACGATCTAAGCCAAAAGCTATACCACCGTGGGGAGGTGTGCCATATTCAAATGCTTCAAGTAAGAAACCGAATTTGTTATAAGCCTCTTCAGTAGAAAAGCCGATCACTTTAAAGACTTCTTCTTGTATATTTTTTTGATAGATTCTCAAGCTACCCCCACCAATTTCGATACCGTTATAAACTAGATCGTAAGCTTGCGCTCTGGCGGTAGTTAAATCTTTGATATCTTCAGGGTAAGGTGCTGTAAAAGGGTGATGCAGTGCTTCATAGCGTTTTTCATCGGCATTCCACTCAAACATCGGAAATTCTGTTACCCAGATTAGATTAACCTGCTCGTTATCAATTAATCCCATCTCTTGAGCAATAAATAAACGCAAGCGATCTAAAGATTTATTAACCGTAGCTGTATCTCCTGCACCAAATAGCAGTAAATGCCCTGGTTTTGCTCCTGTACGGCTTAATAATTCTGTTTTTTGCTCTTCATTCAAATTGTCTTTAATTGCACCAATAGTATCTATTTCGTTGTTTTCTCGGACGCGAATATAGGCAATACCTTTAGCACCTGCGGTTACGGCTTCATTAAAAATATCTCCTTTGGGTTTGATACGAACATTAGAAATAGCATCGTTACCGCCAGGAACAGGCAGGACTTTAACTTGTCCACCACCTTTTACCGCACCCGAAAAGACTTTAAACCCTGAGTCTTGAACAATATCTGAGACATCCACTAACTCCATAGCAAAGCGGGTATCTGGTCGATCTGTACCGTAACGAGCCATCGAATCGGCGTAAGTAATACGAGGGAAAGGACGCTCAAGCTCAATATTCTTAACCGTCTTAAAGATATGACAGATTAAAGCCTCGTTGAGTTTAATAATCTCATCTTGAGACATAAAGCTCATTTCCATGTCTAGCTGAGTAAATTCTGGCTGTCTATCGGCGCGCAAATCTTCGTCACGGAAGCAACGAGCAATTTGATAATAGCGATCACATCCCGACACCATCAATAACTGCTTGAATAACTGCGGGGACTGAGGCAAAGCATACCAGTTTCCAGGGTTGACGCGAGAAGGTACAAGATAATCCCGCGCACCTTCAGGAGTTGAGCGAGTAAGAATTGGAGTCTCTACCTCCATAAAGTTTTCTTCGTCTTCGAGGAAACGACGCATTGCCTTGACTACCTGATGACGTAGCTGGAGGTTTTTTGCCATGCGATCGCGTCGCAGATCTAGATAACGATATTTGAGACGTAGTTTTTCGCCAACATTTTCAGTGTCGGCTGTAGAAACTTGAAACGGCAGTTGTTTATTTACGGCGTTGAGTAACTCAATAGATTCGGCATAGATTTCTACTTGTCCCGTCGGTAGCTTATCATTTAAGGATTCAGGAGGACGCTGGCTGACTTTGCCTACTGCCTTTACTACATATTCGCTGCGTAAAGATTCCGCGTCGGCATAAGATTGAGGCGTGCGTTGAGGATCGCTAACAATTTGAACCGTGCCAGTGCGATCGCGCAAATCAATAAAGATTACGCCTCCATGATCGCGACGGCGATCGACCCAGCCATAGATGGTAACGGTTTGGTCTATATGTTTGGCTCGCAATTCGCCACAGTAGTTTGTTCTCATGCCTGGTAGCTAAAGTAATTAAGGTTGGAAACACAGCGTATTCAAGATTAACAAAATCTGAGTCACTCATGTTGATTATTTCGGCTTTAAAAAGAAGTTTGTTGTTTATAGTTAGTAGTTTGTAGTCAAAGAAGACTGTCCTAACTGCTCTTACTGCCCTAACTGTTTTAACTGTTGCAGGCAAATCACTATAAATATTTAGTCTAGACGCTACTCTCTCTAATGATTACAATGCGATAAACTATACTCTCTTTTACTGCTAATCATGACTCAGATTATGACTCAAGCTCTATTGTCAGTCGCCAATCTTCGAGTTGCCTATCCCCATAAAGCAAATCAAGCTACTGTTTGGGCGGTAGATGATGTTTCTTTTAGTCTTAAGCCTGGAGAAAAAATGGGGCTAGTGGGTGAGTCTGGTTGTGGCAAGTCTACTTTAGGGCGGGCAATAATGCGCTTGTTGCCAGAGGGAAGTCAGGTAGAAGGCAAAGCTGTATTCCAAGAAAAGTCGGTCTTTGAGTTAAATAAAGCGCAGTTACGCCAATTTAGGGGAGAAGTAGTGGCTTTGATCTTTCAAGATCCAATGACGAGGCTAGATCCCTTGATGACCATCGGCGATCATTGTTTAGAAACCATTAAAGCTCATCAACCTCGACTATCTAAATCCGCAGCTAAACAGTTAGCGATCGCAACTTTAGCAACTGTAAAAATCCCTGCTAACCGTTGGGGACAATATCCCCATGAGTTTAGTGGCGGCATGAGACAGCGAGTAGCGATCGCTCTGGCACTACTGCTTAATCCTAAAGTAATTGTCGCCGATGAACCGACAACAAGCTTAGACGTTACGGTTTCAGCCGAAATTCTAACTGAATTAACCAGACTATGTAGCGAAAGAGAAATGGCTTTGCTGTTAATTTCTCACGATTTAGCCATGGTAGGTGAATATTGCGATCGCCTTGCAGTAATGTACAAGGGTAAAATGGTAGAAACAGGAGATGTCAAGTCTATTCTCTATCAGCCCCAGCACGAGTATACTAAGTCTTTGTTAAATGCAGCCCTTCACTTACAGGTAGTAGATGATAGCCCACTAAAACTTACTAAGCAAACACCAATTTTAGAAGTTAAAAATTTAAAACAGTACTTTACCCTAGAGGCGAATTTTTTCCAGCAGTTATTTTCTCAAGAGAAAGCAGCGACAATTAAGGCGGTTGACGAAATAAGCTTCGAGCTTTATGAAGGAGAAATACTAGGACTTGTGGGAGAGTCAGGCTGTGGTAAAAGCACACTTTCCCGTACAATTTTACAGTTGCTCAAACCGACGGCGGGACAGGTGAAATTTCTAGGACAGGATCTAACTACTCTTTCTCCTTCTGCCATGCGCAGTCAACGACGACAGCTACAGATGGTGTTTCAAGATCCCCATGCCTGCTTAAATCCATTGATGAATGTAGGGGATAGTATTGCCGATCCTTTATTGATTCATAAATTAGCTACTGCCACCGAAGCCAAGCAGCAAGTAGTAACCATGCTCGAAAAAGTTGGTTTAACGCCAACCAAAGAATATGCTCAACGTTATCCCCATGAACTTTCTGGAGGACAACAGCAAAGAGTTGCGATCGCTCGCGCTCTAATTACTAAGCCTAAATTAGTAATCTGTGATGAACCAGTTAGTATGCTTGATGCTACGGTGCAAACTCAAGTATTAGAGCTAATGCTGGCTTTAAAAGCAGAATTTGACTTAACTTACTTATTTATCACCCACGATCTTTGGGTTGCCAGATTCTTTTGCGATCGCATTGCCGTCATGAATGCAGGTCAAATCGTCGAAATAGACAGCACCGAAAAGATATTTACCCAAGCAAAACATCCCTACACCAAAAAGCTTCTATCTGCTGCACCTTTGTTAGCTAATACGAACTAAATCGACCCAAATCCGATAGAGAAAAGTATCTCAAATATTAAGTTTGTAGTTCGTAGTAGGTAGTTAGTAGCTAACAAAAGGCTACTAACGCTTCGCTTAAGTAGCAAGTTAGATATGGTAAGGGTTTGAGGTTAACAAAATGGTGTCTTTACTTAAGCCTTCATCTACTACATACTACTCATCAAATTACTGATCACTAGGGAGCAAGTCAATTATACAAGAACATAAGTACTACTGAGTAAAAAGAGTATTGTTGAGATAGGCGCATCGATGTTTTAAGACTTGTGGTACATTTTCAATTTTCCATTGCGCGCCTGAAATTTTTAGTCTTCGGTCTATCTGCTTAACGGTAGACTCCACCCCACCTGAAGCAATGGCACAAATATTTTCTGCTTGATAATAATCATAGTTGACAATGCGATCGCGATGATTTTCTAAATAAGTACAAAAGTTTTGTGCTTGTTTCTTTTTTAAAGGCGAAAATAAAGCTAAAGTTTCATTAACTTTTCCCTGCCATAAAAGACTTTTTCCTTGCTCGATGCGTTTATTTGCACCACTACTTATAGAAGCCATTTGGGATCTTGGTAAAAGAGGTATAATCAGGGAAAAATGCCTTATTCAAATAGATAAAGATCTTTTTTATCTTGAAAATATTGATAGAAACTACCTTTAGCAATACCAGTCTCTTTGACAATTCGAGAAACAGATGCAGAGTTGTATTCATTAGCAGAAAACTCGTTTAGCGCAATTTTGATCAAGGTGTCTCGCTTTTCTTTAGGTAAATTAAAAAAAGTTTGGCTTGGCATATTGTGCTTATTTTAATATGACTGAAAGTCACATGACCGCTAGTCACATTATACACATAATTAAATTAGATTGCCTACTTAACTTTTGAAAACTAGTCTTCTAGAGTCAAGTAGGCGATTTTTCGCTGTGTAGCATACTGATGGCTGAGGTTTTGGAAATGCTATGTCCAAAAGATTAAAGAAAATAAAAGAAGAGTATGAAAAAGAAAAGAGTAAACTAAAGAATAAAAGACAAAGATAAGTAGCAAGACAATCATCAAACATTTTTGTAAAGCTTTTTATAATAAAATTATGAGCGATCGCCAACTTTTGAGTAGGATCACTAGCAATCCCAAAGTAATGGTTGGAAAACCAGTCATTAAAGGTACGCGCCTAACGGTAGAATATATTCTTAATCTTCTAGCTCATGGCGCAACAACAGCAGAGATTATAGAAGAGTATGAGGATATAGTCGAAGCAGATATCAGAGCTTGTTTACTCTTTGCTTCTCAGTCTCTTGAAAGTACAACTTTTATGCCATTAATGGCATAAAGTTTACAAGATGCGTTTTTTAGTAGATGAATGTACGGGTATTAAAGTAGCTGGCTGGTTAAAAGAAGAAGGAAACGAAGTACTTTCAGTTTATGAAGAAGCTAGAGGCATTACAGATGATGCAATTATCAAGAAAGCTTTTGATGAAGGTTGGATTTTGATTACCAATGATAAAGATTTTGGCGAAAAAGTTTATCGAGAAAAACTACCTCATAAAGGCATAATTCTGATGCGTCTTCAAGACGAACGTTCTACAAATAAAATTAACGTTTTACAGCGTTTATTTGTACTTTACCCTCAAAGAATATTTGATGGGTTTGTTGTCGTTACGGAAAACAATGTTCGCTTTTCTAATTAATTTTTAGATTCATTCCTGATTTTTTACCAAATGCCATTATTTCCAGCGAAAAAAAAGAGATTTAGATAGAGTGTAACAAGCCTGATCGCAATTGCCATAATTTAATGAGTAACAACTTATATCAAAATATCAGAGAGTTTTATGATGCCTCTAGCGGAATATGGGAGGAAGTTTGGGGTGAACATATGCACCACGGTTACTATGGCAAGAATGGTAACTACAGATTAGATCGCCGTCAGGCGCAAATAGAATTAATTGAAGAATTGTTAATTTGGGCTGGTTATGCTGAAAATAATGCGCCCAAGAAAATAATTGATGTCGGCTGCGGTATTGGTGGCAGTACCTTATATTTAGCCCAAAAGTTTGGCAGTAAGGCTACAGGCATTACTTTATCTCCTGTGCAAGCATTTAGAGCCAGGGAAAGGGCAGTAGAAGCAGATTTAGACGATCGCGTTAGGTTTGAAGTAGCGAACGCTTTAGAGATGCCTTTTGAGGACAATACTTTTGATTTGGTGTGGTCATTAGAAAGCGGGGAACATATGCCCGATAAAACCAAATTCTTGGCAGAATGTTATCGCGTCTTAAAGCCAGGCGGAAAAATAATTTTAGCTACCTGGTGTCATCGAGAAACTGATTCTTTAGCTGGGAATTTAACTGTTAATGAAATTGCTCATCTCAAAGAAATTTATCGCGTATATTGCCTACCTTATGTGATCTCTTTGTCCGAGTATCGGGCGATCGCAACTGAATGTGGTTTTAATGAGCTTAAATCAGATGATTGGTCGATGGCGGTGTCGCCTTTCTGGGATGTAGTAATCGACTCAGCTATTACACCCCAGGCAATCATGGGTTTATTCCAAGCAGGTTGGCAAACAATCCAAGGAGCATTATCTTTAAATCTGATGAGTCGCGGCTATGCCAGGGGATTGATTCGTTTTGGGTTGATTTGTGCTACGAAATAGATAGGCTCAACAGTTACGACAGTAATAACTTTATGAAGATCGATCATGTTCATTTCTATACCAGGAATGCAGCAAGAACAAGAGACTGGTTTATCCACAATGTCGGCTTTCAAGCGATCGGCAGAAGTATTAATAAACACACCCAGACTGAGGTAATTGCCTTAAATTCGGCTTTTTTGGTAATTTCTTCGCCCTTAAGCAATACTAGTCCAGTTGCCAAGTATCTTGAGCTTCATCCTTCGGGGATAGTGGATATTGCCTTTAGAATAGATGATATTAAATCAGTTATTAGTCAGGGTAAGTATTTAGGAGTAAAAATATTACAGCATCCTCAAACTTACCGATCGTTACCAGGGAAATTTAAAGCTGCCAAAATTACTGGCTGGAATTCTCTCCAACATACTTTAATTGAAGGGACTTCAGATAAATTTGATTATTGCTTACCAGATATAGATATTGAGCCATATTCGCTCAAGGCTGATTTCCAGACAAATATTACTCATATCGATCACGTTGTTCTCAATGTTGCTGTGGGTAAATTAGACTCTGCTGTCAAGTTATATCAGTCTTTATTTGGATTTAAAATACAGCAGAGTTTTAATATTCACACCGAAAAATCAGGATTAACCAGTCAGGCTTTAATCAATGATAGCGGTGAAGTGCAGTTTAATATTAATCAACCAACGACAGCCAATTCTCAAATTCAAGAATTTATCAATCTTAATGGTGGATCGGGTATTCAACATCTAGCATTGCGATCGCAAAACTTGATTGCCGACGTGGCTTTGATGCAGCCTCATCTTAATTTTTTAACCGTACCCCAGTCCTATTACCGTCTGCTAAAGCATAAATCACGGTTAAGCATTCAAGAGTGGCAAGCGATCGCCGATCTGCAAATTTTAGTCGATGGCGATCGAGGGGAGTTAGAATATCAGCCTGTTGTAGAATCTTTACTGATGCAGATTTTTACTCAGCCCATTTTTGAGCAGCCAACTTTTTTTCTTGAATTTATTGAACGTAGACAAGAAGCAAAAGGTTTTGGTCAAGGCAATTTTAAAGCCTTGTTTGAAGCGGTAGAAAGAGAGCAGGTTAAAAGAGTTTAAAAATTACTGCCATAAGTTAGCCAACTCTAAAAGCCATGATAGTCAATCAGTTGAACAACTATCCTAAACTTTAATTTCTAACAACCAGATAGAATCTCCTTGATGAATAGTGCCTCCTTGAATGACTGACAATCTTATTCCTGCAATAACATCGTTATACTTAGCAGTAGTTTTCAAAATATTTAAATCTTGAGGCAATCCCTCTTGTGCCAAAGTGGTTACGACACATCGAGGACAGGCTGTATCAATCTTAAGCCTAACAGAATCGCCGATCGCTAGAATATGACCAACCCAATCATTTTCGACAAAATCAGCTTGAGTTGATAAGGTATCAATCAGTAAGTTAGGGCGAAAGCGACAGATAGCAAATTCTCCATCTGGATAAAGTTGTTGTAGACGATTAAGAGTAGCAGTAGTAATCGCGTGAATCGGGCAGGAATCGAAAAAAGTTTCAGTCGGCATAAACAACTGAGTCACCGTATCTTGATAGGCTGTGCCTTCGACATCTGGCCAGTATTGGTCGAGACTGGGTGTTTCAGGGGCAGTAGTCAGAAACTTTACTTCTCGCTTAATCCAGTTAGATAGCTGGGTATTAATATCAGCTTGCTTGCTGGTAATAGTAGAACCATCAGGGAGAGAAATATGTACGGTAGGTATAAGTTTATCTACCTGGGGTGTTTGCTCAAAGGTGGCATGACAGTTAAGTAAAGACGACCATTTTCGCGGATTTTTGGCACTGGCAACGCGCTTAGTTTCTACGTCCCAAAGGGCATGAGTGCGATCGCCCAATAATCCTTTTATGTCGATATCTGACTTGTCTAATTCTTCCCCCTGCATCGATTTAACTGGATAACGCCATAAGGTTTTGAGAGTACCAACAAATGTACGTTCCATAAGAAATATTTTGCCCTACTGCATTCTTTAACAATAATTGGACTTAACATTATCATGAAGTTTTAACTATAGGAGTAGCGATTCTTACGAATTTCAACACCAGACACGATTAACGAAACATATATAATCTTCCCAAAGGAACGCGATCGACTGGTTCGCAGATTGCTAGTTCGCCGTCAACTTTGACCTGAAATGTATCAGGATCGACTTTAATCTGAGGACAAATATTATTGTGTATTAGGTCAGACTTAGATAAAGAACGAGTACCTGTTACAGCTAAAGCTGGTTTTTGCAAACCTAATTTATTAGGGATGCCTTTATCTATGGCTGCTTGGGTCATAAAACTAAAGGAAGTAGCTTGAGGTGCAATACCAAAACTACTCCACTGTGGTCGATAAATAATTGGTTCGCAGGTCATTAAAGAAGCATTCGACTCTCCCATGGGCGACCAAGTAATAAAACCACCTTTTATAATCAATTCGGGCTTAATACCAAAGAATCCAGGTTGCCACAGCACTATATCGGCAATTTTTCCTGGTTCTAATGAACCTACATAGCGATCTATGCCGTAGGTGCGGGCGGGGTTAATTGTATATTTAGCTAAATAGCGTAAAGCTCTTTGATTATCATGGCGATCGCTATCTCCTGGTAATACTCCTCGCTGGTCTTTCATTTTAGAAGCCAGTTGCCATGTACGACAGATTGTTTCGGCAATGCGCCCCATTCCCTGACTATCCGAACCCATCATGGAAATTGCTCCCATATCGTGCAAAATATCTTCAGCAGCAATGGTTTCGGCTCGAATACGCGAGTCGGCAAAAGCAATATCTTCGGGTACTCTAGGATTGAGATGATGACAGACCATCACCATATCTAAATGCTCGTCAAAAGTATTTATCGTATAGGGATTAGTCGGGTTGGTAGAAGAGGGCAAACAGTGAGGATAAGAAGCCACTTTAATAATATCTGGTGCATGACCGCCCCCAGCCCCTTCCGTATGGTACATATGAATGGTACGACCTGCGATCGCATCTAAGGTATCTTCCACATATCCCGATTCGTTAAGAGTATCGCTGTGTAGCTGTACTTGAAAATCGTATTCATCTGCCACCCTCAGACAAGTATCAATGGCAGCAGGCATCGCCCCCCAATCTTCGTGAATCTTTAAGCCGATTGCCCCACCTTCGATCTGTTCTATTAAACTGGCAGGTAAACTAGAGCTACCTTTACCCAGGAAACCAAAATTAATCGGAAAGCTTTCTGTGGCTTGCAGCATAATTCCTAAATTCCGCGCCCCACCCGAACAAATCCCCACGGTAACAGGGCCTAAACCACCACCAATCATGGTAGTAATACCGCTAGAAAGAGCTTCAGCGCACAACCCAGCACTATCAAAATGAACGTGACCATCAATTCCACCAGCCGTAGCAATCAAGCCTTCAGCCGAGCGTACATCTGTATTGGCACTAACAATTAGATTGGGTGTTACCCCGTCCATAATATCTGGATTACCAGCCTTACCAATACCCACTATTTTGCCATCTTTGATGCCCAGATCGGTTTTAATAATGCCCAACACCGCATCCATGACGATAACATTGGTTAAAACCAAATCTAATGCGCCTTGAGATGCCGTAACTCCTGGTGCTAAACCCAAACCATCCCGTAGCGTTTTTCCGCCACCAAAAACACATTCATCCCCGTAAACTCCTGTATCCGCTTCAATTTCAATAATTATTGAAGTATCTCCCAGACGCAGGCGATCGCCTTTGGTCGCACCAAATAATTCTCCATATCGTTCGCGGTTGATTCTCATGTTGTGGTTAATTGTTAGTAGTCGTAGGGGCGATTCGCAAATCGCCCCTACAGTTATTGATAAAAACCTAATTGTTGGGCATTAGCGATCGCAACAGCTTCAATTTCTGAATTATCTAATGCACCGTTGGTTAAATTATTAAGTCCGATAACTCGCCTGTTTCCTCCAAGGGCAACTAAAATAATTTCTTTAGTATCTCCAGGTTCAAAACGTACTGCCGTTCCAGAAGGAATATCCAAACGAAAACCAAACGCAGCAGGGCGATCAAATGCTAATGCTCGATTGACTTCAAAAAAGTGAAAATGAGAACCGACTTGAATCGGACGATCGCCTGTATTATCTACCGCGATCGTTTTCTTCTCTCTACCTGCATTAATTTCAATCTCATCCTCTGCAAAAAATATTTCACCTGGAATCATAATTTTTGTACAGGCGAACGACCGTTCGCCCTTATCTTACTTACTACTAGAACTAGGGCTATCTAATCGGATTATGAACACTAATTAACTTCGTGCCATCAAGAAAATGTGCCTCTACTTGAATTAAGGGAATCAATTCTGTTACTCCTGGTAAGACATCATCCATTGTCAGTAATTCTGCACCCTCGCTCATTAATTGAGCTACAGTTTTATCTTCCCTCGCCCCTTCTACCAGCGCATCGGTAATATAGGCGATCGCTTCGGGGACATTTAATTTAATCCCTTTGGCTTTGCGACGACGGGCAATTTCGGCAGCGGTAAATATCGTTAACCGCTCCATTTCTTTTGGTGTTAGATACATAAATCTACCATTTCTTATAAGGTAAAAATTTACCACACATTACTATCTGTACGCGATCGCCTTTTGGATCTTCTACTTTCTCTACTTCAACTGAAAAATCAATTGCACTCATGATGCCATCCCCAAATTTTTCATGGACTACGGCTTTGATTGGCATTCCGTATACCTGCATAATTTCGTAAAAACGATAAATTAATGGGTCGGTAGGTATTTGAGGCTCAAGAGAACCCTTTAGGGGTGCAACTGTAAGAGGTTCAGCCATTGATTCTGGTAAACCTAAAGTGGTAACTATTTTTGTAGCTTCGTCCATATCTGCACTGGCTTGACGATAGATAACCGAAGCGATCCAAGTTTCATCTCGTCCGACTGCCTTTTCTAGATCCTCAAAGGTAATTCCTTTTTCTTTTTTAGCTGCTAATAATTTTTCAGTGATTTCGGGAAATACTTTCATAATTTAATTCCTCCTCCGCCATAAATTTCCAGCGATCCGTAGTCATGTGAACACACCACACATCATATAAATCAAATCTAATTCACTCAGATTTCCTCGTTGGGAGCTAACACATTACCTCACTTATCTATAGCTTTTGTGCTTGAGGAAATTACCATATCTGTAATTGATGGCGAAGGGTGCTGGCGTTTAGCCAGCTTACCCACCCTCGACAGTCGCTCCACTTGAGGAAACCTCAAGACCGCGCTGTCTTGCAATCGCCATGCTGACATTTTGCTGTTAAGTCATTAAAGCGTTTTTTAAATTTTAAGTTTGTAGTTATTTTTACGTAATCTACATTACATTTGGTAATTACAGCAAAAAAGAGCGATTAAGCGATTTTTTAAACTATCTACGCCTAATTGCTGATTGCCAAATTATAAAAATACTAAACAATGCAAGTATTGACTGATGACTTATAAGCCTGCCAACTTACATCATAAGTTATGAATTTCTCTTCGCGATCGCTATTTTTAAGTTAAAGCTGAAAAAATCACTTTGGTGGCGTTAGGGTTAGTTAGATTATAGTTTTTTGCTGTTTGGCTCTGCAAAGATAGTAATGTTACTAAAATTTCTTCCTCATTTAAAGTATCTACTTATAAATTCCTCAATTTTTGGTTTTGTTCGCGACATAATTTATATTATTTGCTTAGGGCGTGTCATCAATTGAGGGGAAGAATGCTTTTGCAGCGTATTTTAGCGAGATACAAGAAGAAAAATGTTCTGCATAGCAGGGCTACGGAGGTTATTTTTCGACGCAGTAGGTCGTTAAAATACCAAAAAAAGCTCTTTTTTTTAATTGATGACACGCCCTAGATACAATCGGCTCTTAAGCGGTCTTTTGATCGCCTATAATACTAAGCTGAGGTTTAAGAATTTGGTTGTCTATGGAGTTTCAAAATATCGACATACCTTTAGATAAAATCAAAAAATTTTGCCATTAATGGCAGATTATTGAATTTGCTCTATTTGGCTCTGTTTTGCGTGACGATTTCAATGTCTCCAGCGATATTGACGTATTGGTAAGCTTCGATGCCAACACAAAAAGAGGGCTAACTGAAACTATACAAATGCAAGATGAGCTTGAGGCTATTTTTGATAGAAAGGTGGACTTGATTGTTAAAGCAGCGATCGAGCGCAGCGATAATTGGCTTAGAAAAGACAATATTATAGACTCTGCACGAGTTATTTATGCTGCGTGACAAAGAATCTCTGATTAATATAGTTAATGCTATTAAACGTATTTTACATTACTCAGATGGCATCAGCTTTTTAGAGCTAGAAGCTAACGATGAAAAAATTTCGGCAATCCTTTATCAAATTACAATTATTGGCGAGGCAACTAAAAGATTATCTGAGTCGTTTCGTCAAAGTCATCCAGAAATTAGGTGGCGAGAAATAATTGTACATAAATACGATCAAATTGATCTTGATGTCGTTTGGGATGTAGTTCAAAATAAGCTTCCAAACCTTTTGAGTTCAATTGAAATTTTTATTAGTTAGCTGAATTTGATAAGGAGTTAATGTCAGCTAACGGATAATTGCTGTAGCTGCATTGGTAAACTAGGACGAGTTTGATTCGTGGGGGGATAAAAAGCTAGTTCAGCTTCCATTAGATGATGGGGTTGATCGCAAATAGAAATTTCTTCAACTGAGTTCCAGTGTAATCTTTGAAAAAAGCGCACGTTAGTTAATTGAACTGTGGCTAAAAAGCGATCGCAGCCCCAAGCATTAGCCGTAGTTACCGCTTTATTGATTAATTCTTTGCCAATCTTCCACCCTCGTCGATAATCTGGATGTACCCCAAGTCTGCCACCGTACCAAAGTCCAGGTTCGGTTTCATAGATCCTGACAACTCCGACAACCTTGTTATCATTATTGATGGCAACAATAGGATAAGCGATTGAGTCATAGTTATCGCGATCGCTCATTTGAAAGATACCTTGTTCTTGACAGAAAATTTGTTGTCTTAGTAGAAAGTAAGCTTCTATATGGGCTGGTGATAAAGCTAGTTTAAATTGGTATTTAGTCATTCGTCGTTAGTTGTTGTTAATTATTTGATGCAATGTTCAATGCGCTTAATGTTCAAAGGTAGAAAGTGCAGAACAAGCACCACACTTGGCACAGCCAGCTTTAATATCTTGGGAGGACATACCTGCATGATTTAACATTGCCCCTACCTGTTCATAGATTGCATACATAAATTCGCTGCTGGGGGGTTGATGGTTGGCTAATGGTGTTCCAGTAACGGGAATAAAGGGAACAACAAAGGGATAAACTCCTAGCTTTATTAAGCGATCGCAAGTATCGGTGATGCTTTCTAAGCTGTCTCCTAAACCTGCCAAAATGTAAGTGCTTACCTGTCCCCAACCAAAGACTTTTGCTGCTGCCTCAAATGCTTGAAAGTAATAATCTAGAGATACTTTGGCTTTGCCTGGCATAATGCGATCGCGCACTTCTGGTTCAATTACTTCGAGGTGCATTCCCAAACTATCTATTCCCCAGGCTTTCATTCGTTTAAACCAAATAAAATCATCGGGAGGTTCGCACTGTGCCTGAATAGGTAAATTGACTCTCGCTTTGACTGCTTTGGCGCATTCAATTAAATAGGCTGCCCCTCGATCTGTCGTATTGGGTGTGCCTGTAGTCATTACTAACTGTTCTATACCGTCAAGCTCAACTGCTGCTGCTGCCACTTCTGCTAATTGTTCGGGAGTTTTTTGGGCGATCGTTTTTTCTGCTGCTAGAGATTGTTCGATGGCGCAAAATTGACAGGCTGTATTGCGGTTACTATAGCGGATGCAGCTTTGTAAAACTGTTGTGGCAAGGACGTTATGGCTATGCAATAAAGCAATGTGACTGTAGGGTATCCCTTCGGCAGTTTTGAGGCTATAAAATTTGGGCTGGTTGGGAAATTGGATCGATGCAATACCCTCTTCATTCTTTTCTAAAACATAAGATTTCTTATAGTTGAGCGACTGTTTGTGAAAATCTGCAAGTGTATAGTTAGATTTAGCAGCAACACTAGTGTAAACGGGTATCATGACCGTTGTGCCGTCTATTGTTACAGCTTTGTGATCTGATGGACCTGCACCACCTTTTCTTCCTGCTGCACCTGTAATGTTTTCAGCTAGTTTTAATCCTTGGGACTGTAGATCTGTAATTAATTTGCGTTTTTGCTCATTTGTCATGGCGATCGCGGCACGATTAAGGCGCGTAGAATTGTTAATTATTAGTTATAGGTTTTGGTTCGTTAATTTTTGGTAATTCTGGAGTTGGTAATTTGCCATTAATAGCTAGTTCATTTTCTGAGGCGATCGCATAATCTGTGGGTGTTTGTTGCCAAACATTACGAGCATCTTGATTCACCTGAAGCTGCAATAGATCGGGACGGGAATAGTGTCCCACTGAGTCCATCATCCGCTTGCGTTTAGTAATTAAAGAGAAATCCAAATCGGCGATCGCCATGCCTTCTCCTTCTGTTATGGGTTCACACAGGCAAACACCTTCGGGAGAAATGATAGTGGTGTAGCAGCCACCAGTTAAAACCCGTCGCAGATTCTCATCGGGACATATTTCAACAACTTGTTCGGGACTTAGCCAGCCAGTCGAATTAACCACAAAACAACCAGCCTCTAAAGCATGATGTTTAATCGTCACCTCGGTTTGATCGGCAAAGATTTGCCCCACCATCGAACCAGGAAATTGAGCGCAATGTATTTGTTCCTGCTGTGCCATCAGACTATATCTAGCTAGAGGATTATAGTGTTCCCAACAGGCTAAAGCACCCACTTTACCGACAGCCGTGTCTAATACCTGTAATCCCGATCCGTCTCCCTGTCCCCAAATCATTCGTTCGTGGTAGGTAGGAGTTATCTTACGGCGTTTGAGTAATAAACTACCATCAGCATCAAAGATTAACTGAGTATTATATAGAGAACCTCCGTCCCGTTCGTTAACTCCCAAAACTACTACCATTGAGTTAGCTTTAGCTGCTTTACTAACCGCTTCGGTAACAGGACTAGGAATCGATACCGCTTCCTCATATAGCCTCATGTGTTCCTTACCCATCAACACGGGTGGCTGTATAAAAGAGAAATAAGGGTAGTAGGGAATAAAGGTTTCAGGGAAAACAATTAACTGCACCCCTTCTTTGCCAGCATCGGTGATCGCTTTTAAAACTTTCTCTGTAGTTCCTTCTTGGCTATAAAGCACAGGAGATATTTGTACTGCTGCTGCTTTTACATTCATCATTTATCATTTACCATCGAACATTGACAGCAGGTTTAAACTTATTACTTCCTACTTACAAACAGTTATCTTCTAAGTGATAGGTTCTAAACTAGCTACGACTTACATTGTCCAAGTATCAAGGATAAATGCGCCTTCTTTGCGGTGCATCAAGACTATATCCAGTACATCTAAAGGGTTAATGGGGGTAATTCCAGGAATTAGAGAGGGTTCACCATGTCCATATAATGCTTGCAGTGCAAAACGACAGGCATAGACTTTTGCACCCTCTTCCATAATTTTGATTAGCTGGTTGTTCATCGCCTGATGTCCAGGAAAAGATTCATCGCCAATCTTCGGAAAGCCTCGCTGTATTCCTAACGTTACCCCAGGACCATAAAGCAACACCGAGGTATCAAAACCTTTGCGAATCAAGCGGGTAGCCTGTAATAAATTTACTAAACCAATCGAACCTTCAAAAGCCACGGTATGAAATGTAACTAATGCTTTTTCTCCTGGTTCAGCTTTAATATCGGGAAATACTTTTTCTTCGTAATCGACAAAGAAATCACCAGCTTTGTGTGCGGGGGTAGTAACTTCAGGCATAATTTATTTTCCTTTTAAATAGTTTATCAATCATTATTTATCGTTAGCGGTGGGCAATTTAAAATTGCTTTTTGAATACAAGACTTATCTTCATGCCCACCCTACAATTGTTCTACAATTGTTCATTGTTCATTGTTCATTGTTCATTGTTAAGAGCCGAGCGCAGCTTCATTAACAGCCAGCAATGTACCTGGATAGGCATATTTCATCCTGTTGGCAATGTAGTCAGACAGATATTCGGCATCTCTGGCTATACCTGAAAATCTTCCCGAACCCCAGGTATACAGCCAAGGAAGACCTACGAAATATAAGCCCCTGGCACTTGTAACACCGCGATCGTGGCTAGGATAGCCTAGCCCGTCAAATACAGGAACTTTAATCCAGTTAAAGTTAGTTTGATAGCCAATACACCAAATTACAGAAGTGATGTTGCTTTTTTTATAGTCAAGTTGCGCAACTTCTTCTGGTTGCCAAACTGGCTTATAAGCCTCTTCGGTAGGCGCATCTATTTCTTTTCTGACGATGTATTCATCGATAGTCTTTTTAATACTTTCGGCTACATTATCAGCGCGATCCAGGTTGTGCTTTAGATTGGATTTAAATTCTAAGCGATCGCCCTGAATATCTTTGAGTGAACCATATAGCTGCATTCCCTCTTTAGCAAACTGTCTTAAGTCTATTTCATGACCACCATCGCGACCTGTAAGATAATGGTTAGTTTTGTTTCTTACACTTTCAGGATCGGCGTGTTTATCTATACTCAGATCGTAATATCCCAGTCGGTCTAACCAATCTACAACATCTTTGCCCCGATACTTACGAGGCGATCGCGGTGCGCCACCAACGCAAAGATGAGTTTTTCTACCTGCCAAGTGTAAGTCTTCTGCTATCTGACAACCAGATTGCCCACTACCGATTACTAATACTTCTCCTTCTGGCAATAACTCAGGGTTTTTGTAGTCAGAAGAATGCAGTTGCATTACATCGCCCGTAAACCTTTCCGCCATTCTCGGCACTTTCGCCTGATGATAGCTGCCTGTGGCGACAACAACCTGATCCGCCGTATAGTTGTCAATAGAAGTCGCTAGTTCAAATAACCCTTGAGAATTATTTTTCTTAACTGAAAATACTTCTACTCCTTCTTTGATTGGTGGGTTGAAAAATTTGGCATAATCCTTTACATATTCAACGATCGCATCTCTTTCCATAAAACCGTCAGGATCGTCACCTGGATAATGATAACCAGGGAGAGTACATTGCCAGTTAGGTGTCACCAGGCAGAATGTATCCCAGCGTTTTTGTTGCCAAGAATAACCAATCTGATTCTTTTCAAATACAATGTGGTCGATGCCTTTTTGCTTCAAACAATAACTGATTGAAAGACCAGCTTGACCACCACCCACAACTATTACGGAGTAGTGCTTTTTCATTATTTCACTTCAAGACTGCAACAGTCGGTTAATTTTCGACTGAGTTACCGACCAGATTAGAAGTTTAGTCCTCGATCGGCCTGTGTATTTTGCTACGGAATAGTTGACACTAGCGATAGGTACAGGAATAAAAGATAGTTAAAGTACAGAAACTATAAACACCTGTCATTTTTAACAGGTAGCAAAATAAAATTATTTATCGTTGTAAGTTAGTCTGAAAAGTTTAATCCTAAGTTGGCAAACAAGATAAACCTTGCTGACCTCTGACCCTACAATATTTTCGGCGTTGGTGAATCATACCCCGATTTAGCAATGCCCTCATTGTCTACTTAATTCTAATTGCTAAATGGAAACATCGATCAATCATAAGTAGGATGTTTCTCGTGAAAATTAACGTCAGACTATAACAGTTAGACGAAATTAATTAGAAATTGGAGTAAAAGCAGCTTATGGCAGCTACATTAGAAACTACAAAGAAAAATGCGATCGCTCGTAAATTAGCAGATATGAAAACTCTGCAAAATTTAATGATTTCCAACGAAGAAAAGTTATTAAAGGCAAGCACTGATAACAAAAAAGTTACAGAAACTTTAACAGATATGTTAGAGGACGATCGCAAAAGTTTAACTGCAATTGATGAAGCTATTGCTGAATTGGAAATGACTTCACAACCCAGTGATACCGTTACCAATATGGTGCAAACTATCGAAAGTATTATGTCTGAAAATCATTTGGACATATACGAAAAATTTATGCAGCACGAAGGGCTAAAGCATCAGTTAGTAATGACTGGTTTATTGGTGCATAAAGCAGCTCAAGCAACTGACGGTATTTTGCAAAAACTAGTAGACCCGATCAATAAAGCCAACTTTAAAAATCGCGCTCATCAAGAACAATTAAAAGGGGCAATTTACTATTATGGCGTACGCCAATTAACAGGGAACGAACCAGAAGACGGTATTTGGGCAGCAGCAGAAGATGCGATCGCTGCCCTCAAGGGTGTGTTTGGCGGTTTAACTGATTAAATGCTGATTTAAGCTTTATAGCCGTGAGATACGATTATAATGTGTGTCTTAAAATCTAAGCCTTTTGCCAGATGGAAATAGCATCGAGTTTATAGTATTTTGAGTGTGTAAATATTGCCAGTTGTTCTTGTAATAAATTTCAAGTCAACTACCTACAATATTTTATTTACATTCATAAGCAAGGGGCTATTTAATGTTATTAAAAAACAAGCAGGACGATGAATTGGTCGAAATTTCTGAAATAGATGAATTAATCGATCCTTTCAAGGACAAAGTAACAGGTCAAATGCAAGCTGGTCAAAATGAACAGCCTCCAGAACCTTTTGACAAGCAAAATCTAGTTTTTCCTTCTGGAGAAAATCTTCCTCAATGCTGGTTAGATAGTAACTATAAATCCAAATAGCTTGTTTATAGCGTTTTCATATTTTCAAGAGGTTTAGTTTTAATACTCTAATTGATTGTTGATGGTTACTAGTCGCTAACCGTTAAATAAATTAACCAGAACTAAGGTTAATTAGTTTAACGGTTTTATTTCACCAATATAGGCAATGCCTATAATGCTTAGTTTCCATTTTTTAGGGTCTTTTTTAGTTGGAACAGCTTTATTAAAATCCAACTCAAAATCATGGGGATATTCTGGACATAAACTGATTGATGCGATCGCAAAGTCCTCAGATGCTGAAAATCGGCGTAAAGGTAAAGCAATTAAATTGATAACGTTTTGAGGTTTAATATTATTAACCCAAGAAGAATAGGAGCTAGTAACAATACGTTGTTTATTAAATTCAATGGTAATAAAACCATCATTAAGATCGGATTTAATAAAAATTGCCATTAGCTTCCCTTTTAAAAGAAACTTCAAAGAATTGCCTTGATAAATAGTAAAATTTTTTTCCCTGAAAACTGTGTTTTGGTAAACTGATATTTTGGGAGGCTTTGAAAAGCAATTGTCATTTTCAAAACGTTCAAGAAAAGCCAACTCCTCAAAATTATCATAATAAATAGGAGATATTTCTAACTGCTTATTTTGTTTGTTTATGCTGTTTTTAATTGCTTGTAGATTATTGATTATTCCGAGCCTTTTTAGCTCTTTTACAATAGTCTGAGAAACAATTTGTACTCCTCTGGGTCTAGAATAATGGGCATGATCTCTATCATTATATAAAGCTTTAACGTACTCTAAACTATAAGTATTGCTTAATACTTTAGTAATATCGATTGTTGGCAAACCGTAATGATTGCCTATTTTTTGATAAAGCTCTGATAAATGACAATGATTATTATAAAAATTGTCTAGATTAATTCCGAATATCAGAATGACTATTAAGCAGTTAGGATTTGATTTGTTTACTTTTCTAATAAATCCTTCTAATGCTTTTCCAACCAATTCCAGAGAATACTGGTCTATCTCAATAGCATGGCGATCGTTTACACAATATTCAAAAAATACAATATCACTGTTGACACCTATGTTGTATCTGTGTTCTTGAATAGTACCAAAAATGTTAGGTACACCACCCAAAGAATAATATTTTAGCGATGTTTCTAAAGAGGTTTCCTTTCTAATATAGGCATCTAAATATTTAGCATAGCCTTGCCTCATTACTGAATTAGAACCGCCAACAATAGAAATATTTACCTTAAGATTTTTTCTTCCTAGTATTTTTTCGATCATCATTTATTTTAATAATGAAAATGCTTAATTAGCTGAAATATAGCGGTTCTCAAATTAGTCAGGTACAAAGTAAATCGCTTTAAGGCAGAAGGCAGAAAGCAGAAGTTAGATGTACTTCAGTAAACTGAGAAACGCTATAAAGCGTTTCTTGATTTGTTAAGATAAATTTAACTTTTGCCTTAAAATAATTCAATTTATATCTGACTAATTTAAAAACCGCTATAAATATAACGTTATTGTAATATTTAGTACTGTTATCTTGTTTACAATAAATCTAATTTTTGCTTATGCTTACTTTCGTCAAAATAGAAAAAGGAATAGTCAACAAAATTGCTTTCGATCAATACGTTCCTGCGCACAAAAAATATGTACGCCAACTTATTGCTCAAGGACACAAAGCTAGAACTGGCTATTGGAAGGGATTAGGAGGAGGAATGCTGATTTTTGAAGCAAGTTCTCTCCAAGAAGCACAAACTATAGTTGCTCAAGATCCCTTGATTGCTAACAACTGTGTAGACTTTGAGCTTCATGAATGGTGCGTAGTAGTTGAATAACTCGTTAATTTATAAGGCGTTAATCGATTTGATAGCAATCTCTGAATACACTTAACTACTGCTAAACCCTTAAATACGGTAGACTTTCAAATACCGATCGCAAATTTATTTTATATATAACAGAGGAGATAGTAGTTTGAATACTCAGTCATCTAATAGTTGGCAGCCTTTGCTGGGTGGTATCGTTGCTGCTTTAGTAGCTTTGCTTGCTTTCAATTCATTTGTCATTCTTAATCCTGGTCAGGCTGGGGTTTTAAGTATTTTAGGTAAAGCCCAGGACGGCGTATTGCTTGAAGGACTCCATTTTCGTCCGCCGTTAGTATCTAATGTAGATATTTATGATTTAACAGTACAAAAATTTGAAGTACCTGCCGAAAGCTCTACTAAAGATTTACAGGATCTTAAAGCTAGCTTTGCAATTAACTTCCGTCTCGATCCAATTCAAGTAGTCGAAATTAGAAGAAAACAGGGAACATTGCAAAATATTGTCTCAAAAATTATTGCTCCTCAAACCCAAGAATCATTTAAAATCGCAGCAGCCAGAAGAACGGTTGAAGAAGCAATTACGAAGAGGAATGAATTAAAACAAGACTTTGACGATGCTCTGGGAGAGCGTTTGGACAAATACGGCATTATTATCTTAGATACCAGCGTCGTTGACCTTAATTTCTCTCCTGAATTTGCTAGAGCAGTTGAAGAGAAGCAAATTGCCGAACAAAAATCCCAAAGAGCAGTATACGTAGCTAGAGAGGCAGAGCAGCAGGCTCAGGCAGATATCAACCGTGCCAAAGGTAAAGCCGAAGCCCAAAGACTATTAGCAGAAACACTTAAAGCTCAGGGTGGTGAACTTGTATTAAAAAAAGAAGCGATCGAAGCCTGGCGAGAAGGTGGGGCGCAGATGCCTAGAGTATTGGTTACCAGTGGTGATTCTCAAGGCGGTATTCCCTTCTTGTTTAATTTAGGCGATCCACAGTAGCTTTTGAAGGGATAAAGGATGAGGAATAAAAGTATTTCCTTTATCCTTCTTATTTTCTAACTATTGCCAACCTAATAAGCTAGCCAATAAGGCTTTTTGGGCGTGCATTCTATTTTCTGCCTGATCCCATACACGCGATCGCTCACTCTCGATTGCCTCAGTGGTAATTTCTTCTCCTCGATGAGCAGGTAAGCAGTGCAGAATAATAGCCTGGGGATCGGCATGATTAATAAGCTGCTGGTTTACTTGATAGGGTTGAAAAACTGGAATCCTTTGATTTGCTGAGTCTTCTTGTCCCATACTTGCCCAAACATCTGTATAAACTACCTGCGCTCCTTCTACGGCAGCAATAGGGTCTTGGGTAACAACAATCTCAGACTTACCCGCAGCAATTTTTTGAGCGCGCTGCACAATATCGGGGTCTGGTTCATAACCTTGAGGAGCAGCAACCCTGATATTTAGACCAGTCAAAGCACCTCCTAGCAGCAGAGAGTTAGCCATATTATTCCCATCTCCTAAATAAGTTAGGGTTTTGCCTGCCAATGAGCCAAAGCACTCTTGTACCGTTAATAAATCAGCCAAAATCTGACAGGGATGCTCTAAATCAGTCAAAGCATTGATAATCGGAATTTGAGCATAATTAGCAAAGGTTTGGAGATCTGCTTGAGCAAAGGTACGTATAGCCAAGATATCAAGGTAGCGGTCTAATACCCTAGCAGTGTCTTCAATTGGTTCACCACGACCAACTTGAGTCAAGCTAGGATTAAGATCGATTACCTGTCCCCCTAGCTGATACATTGCCACGCTAAAAGATACTCTGGTACGGGTTGAGGCTTTATAAAATAGTAAGCCCAAAACTTTATTGCATTGAATAACTAGTTCTTGATTTTTTAGTTTACGAGCTAATTCTAATAGACTCAGAGTTTCTTCGGCGTTTAAATCGGCAGTGCCAAGCAGATCTCTTCCTTTAAGCTTTTTCATATTGCCAAAATTTGATGGTGAGTAAGAAAGTGTAAGATTTAAGCTGAGATGAGAAGAGTTAATTCTAAAATTAAACCTGAACTTAATCAACTACATTTTTTTGGTTTAAGCTATTGATCGGGCGGTAAATAAGTAAAAAGTCAAGCAACTTTTCCTGCTTGAAATAAACGACCAATAATTTCTTCAACTGGTGGATCGTTGACATTTAAATCTTGTATTTGTAATTGAGCCAAAATCCGCGAAATAGTGGAGGTTAGTTTTTCTCTAGGGATTAAAAATTTGACTTCTTGTCCTTGAATAGATTCAATCTCGCCAAATTCCTTTAATTTTGTCTTTGAGACTGGCTGTGCCAATACCACTTTTACCTGACGATAAGGAGCAAAACGATCAAGTAAACCATCAAGTAAGCCGTCGTAGATCAATTGTCCTTGATGAATTAACAAAACGCGATCGCACAATGCCGTAATATCTGCCATGTAGTGGCTAGTCAGCAAAATTGTTGCTCCATAGCGTTGATTATATTCTTGCAGAAATTTTCTGACTGCTGCTTGAGCATTAACGTCTAAACCCAAAGTCGGCTCATCGAGAAACAATACCTGGGGATGATGTAGCAAAGCAGCTAACAACTCAGCCTTCATTCTTTCTCCTAAAGAAAGCTTTCGCACTGGCTGATTGAGCTTATCAGTAACGTCTAACATAGTTGCCAATTCACCCAGACGCTGTTTAAAAATCTTGTCGGGAATATTGTAAACAGCAGCATTGATGCGTAAAGAATCCAAAGCAGGTAAGTCCCAAAGTAGTTGCTGCTTTTGTCCCATTACTAGGCTGGTTTTGTGTAAAAATTCAGGCTGACGGCGAAAAGGAATATGATCTGCTACAATTACCTCCCCCTCAGAAGGGTGAATTAAACCCGTCAGCATCTTTAAAGTGGTAGTTTTGCCTGCACCATTAGCACCCAAAAATCCGACCACTTCCCCTGGCTGAATCTGGAAAGATACATTTTGTACGGCTTTGATTTGGCGATAGGTACGGCGAAAAAAGTGGGTTAAAGTTCCCTTGAGTCCTGGCTTTTTTATCGCTACAGGGTATATTTTACTGAGGTTTTCGACGGCAATAATAGACACAGTTTAAGAGATGAGGGATGAGGAATGAGGAGTATAGCTAATTTGCTATCTCTCTATCTACATTAGACTAACTTTTAAAGATGTCTATCACGGATACCGTTTCGCATAAGGAAATTATCAACTAAAAAATTAACAACTCAAATATAACTATGGTTGTATTTTTCTACCGATATGTATAGTATATTTACTATGAGATTTTGTTTTTAATAGATTTTAATCTATAAATTTTAACAGGCATTATGAATTATTTAGTTTCAGATCGAAATACCTTAGTTTGGTTTTGTTTTACTGTCTATGTTTTTGCAGCGGTTTTTTTGTTGCCCAACATAAGCGAATTTAGTTCCAAAAACATAGATACCTCTAATCAAAAAGCATTGAAATTTGCCTCTAGATTTGTCTTTCGTATTGCCTTGACTTTACCGATGTTATTTTTAATTAAAAATGCCGTTTGATATTAATCGTTTTTTATTGGTGATGGGAAAATGTTAGAAGCTTGTATTTTAGCCACTATGTTATGTGGATTTTTTGGCATTATCTTTAAACAAAGTCTAGTTATGAAAATCATCTCGATGGACATTATGAGTACGGGGGTCATTGCCTATTATGTGCTTGTAGCATCAAGGGATGGTTTGTTTACGCCCATCGTGAGCAATAAAAATAATATTGCTTATGCCGATCCTGTTCCCCAGGCGGTTATTTTAACGGCAATTGTGATTGGCTTTTCGATTCAGGCTTTAATGCTGGTGGGAGTAATGAAGTTGGCAAAAGATAATCCGACTCTAGAAACTAGTGCGATCGAAGAGAATAATACGCCATGAGCGACATAATGATCGCCTGGCTAGCTTTACCATTTTTTATCGGCTTTGCTATTTATCTATTTCCTAGACTGGATCGGTTTTTAGCATTAGGAATTGCTCTAGTTTCGACTGCTTACGCCGTGGTGATATTTTTGCTCGGCTCGCCTTTAAATATACAGTTACTAAATAATTTTGGCGTTACTTTAATCGTCGATCGATTAAGCGGTTTTTTTATTTTAACTAATGCACTGGTGACAGCAGCAGTTATTCTTTACTGTTGGCAAAGCAGTAAAACGGCATTCTTCTATACGCAGCTAGTTATTCTGCATGGCAGCGTTAACGCTACTTTTATCTGTGCCGATTTTATTAGTTTATATGTGGCACTAGAAGTAATTAGTATTGCATCCTTTCTGCTAATTGCTTATCCTCGCACTGACAGATCGATTTGGGTAGGATTGCGCTATCTTTTCGTCAGCAATGTAGCCATGCTGTTTTATTTGGTGGGGGCAGTGCTGATATATCAGGCACATCATTCTTTTAATTATGCAGGTTTGCGTGGTTCTCCCCCAGAAGCAGTTGCGCTAATTTTTCTCGGACTATTAGTTAAAGGCGGTATTTTTGTTTCAGGCTTGTGGTTGCCCTTAACTCATTCCGAATCAGAAAGTCCTGTCTCGGCAATGCTTTCGGGAGTAGTAGTTAAAGCGGGTGTCTTCCCCTTAGTACGTTGCGCGCTGCTGTTGGCAGAAATCGATCCTATTGTCAGGTTTTTTGGCGTGGCTACAGCACTTTTAGGAGTAGGTTTTGCAGTTTTGGAAAAAGATACCAAGCGGATGTTAGCGTTTCACACTATTTCTCAGTTAGGTTTTGTCCTTGCTGCGCCAGTTGTAGGTGGTTTTTATGCCTTAACTCACGGTTTAGTCAAGTCTGCATTGTTTTTAATTGCGGGGGTTTTACCTAGTCGCAACTTTAAACAACTGCAACAGCAACCTATCGACAATAAGATTTGGCTGGCTTTAGCGATCGCTAGTTTTTCAATTTCTGGATTTCCTTTACTGTCTGGTTTTGGGGCAAAAGTCTTAACTAGCAAAAATCTCTTACCCTGGCAGGTGATTGGCATGAATCTTGCTGCACTGGGAACGGCAATTTCCTTTGCTAAATTTATTTTTCTGCCACACGGAAGGCAACTAGAAAACGGAGAGGCTGGGGGACATGAACGGGCGCAGAAGAAGATCCAACCTGGGTTTTGGTGGGCGATGATAGTTTTACTAGGGGGATTAATTGGTGCCAATGTTTTTTACTATCAAGCCTATAGCTTACAAAATACAATTAAACCTTTAACCACTATTGCTTTAGGTTGGTTGGCTTATTTTTTAATCTTCAAAAAACTAGTAATCAAAATACCCCGTGATTTTGAGCAATTCGACCATTTGATGGGGTTCATGGCACTAACGTTAGTTTTACTTTTCTGGATAGTATGGAGGCGATCGCCATTCTTAATATAATACTACGACTAACAATTTGGTTTTTACTCACTGCCGATTATAGTTTGGCTAATATTATTATCGGCGTGGCGATCGCGCTGCTATTGCCACGTAGCTATACATCTCCAGAAGCGTTAAATGATTGGCTACGGGTGTTGTGGGAAGTTGTCGTTGCTATTCCTCAAGCTTATATTGAGGCGATCCAAATTATGCTTCGACCCCACAATGAAGAGGATATAGTCAGGAAAAGAGTTAAATCTCGACGGACACCAGGACTAATATTTCTCGATATATTTTTGATTACCTTTACCCCTAAAACTATTGTTGTTAAATATGATAAAGCTGGCTGGTATGAGGTGCATCGAGTTAAACCGAAGGTAAGGAGTGCAGAAGTAAATAGAGATTAACTTTAATAACTGATAAATGAAACAATGGATTCAATTTTGATAGCGATGATTTTAGCTTTATTAATCCCAATCTACGAAGCTTGCCAGGATGACGATATTTGGCAAAAAATGCTGGCATTTGCCAGTATTGCCACAAAAACCGCAATTATGATGCTATTTATCTCTGTTTTACGGGATGATTGGTCAATTGGAGTCGTTGCCGTCCTCATTTTAAGTGTAGGCAATGCGGGCTTGATGCTCTTGGCGCATTTAATGAAACGGTTAAACGAAGTTACGAACTAGTAAATTTTAAACAAAGCTAACATACATTAGGCGTTATTTATGATTGAAATTTTAAGTTACAGTCTGATGATTATCGGCATTATCTTTTGGTTTTGGGGAACATTACCCTTAATTAGCAACAGATCAGTACTATTTAAGCTTCATAGTCTTTCTGTCGCCGATACTCTTGGTTCTATGACTATTATTTTCGGGTTACTACTTAAGATACCCAGTGAATGGTCGTTGTTGCTCTTGGCAATTATTTCCTTAGCAATTTGGAATACAGTGCTGGGCTATGTTTTAGCGTATTGTTCTAGTAGCGGGGAAAACAATGATTGATAATTATATCTATGCCATTGTGGCGTTAATGCCATTAGCGGCTTTGATATTGGTATTTCAAGCCAACCCTTATCACGCTTTGGTTATCCGAGGCATTTTAGGTGCGATCGCAGCATTGATCTATGCAGTTTTGGGCGCAGCAGACGTGGCTTTAACTGAAGCTTTAGTAGGGACAATGTTGGCAATTACTCTTTATGTGGTTGCAGTTCGTTCCTCCTTGGTAATGCGTCTTGGGGTACTTTCAGATCTGAAGGCAGGCAAAGATACTTATTTTACAGAACTAATAACCAATCTTCAAAAAGTCATTACTCAATATCATTTACGTCTTGAAATAGTCGAATATTCCAACTCAAAAGCTTTAGAACAAGCATTAATGGCTAAAGAAGTTCACGCTATCTGTAGCAAATCGGCATCAAGTAATAGCCCAATGTATCAAACTGCAATCAGAGTGCAGCGTCTGTTTGAAATTATACAAACCGAATTAACCGCGTCAGAGACTACTTTGACTTACGTAACCGTAAACCAGGAGGATCGTCAATGAAATGGCTTTATCTCGCAGCAGGATTGGCATTCTTCGTCAAAATGCTGATTATGCCCAATCCCACAGCCCAATGGCAAGAAATTTCCATTGTCGGTTCAATAGTAGAAGATACTGGCGTACCTAATGCAGTTTCAGGCATAATTTTTCGCAATCGTCTTTATGACACAATTTTTGAGGTAGTAGTATTTTCGATCGCCATCTTAGGCGTAAAATTTCTGCTAGCAAACGAACAACCTACCGAAACAGTCTATCAATTTAGCGATCGCCCATCCATTATTCTCGCCCGTCTGGGTGCAACTATTGCCGCCATAATAAGTATTGAACTAGCAATTCGCGGACATCTTAGTCCTGGTGGCGGTTTTGCTGCGGGGGTTGCAGGAGGAACAGCGATCGGTTTGCTTGCCATTACCTTATCGTCTCAACAAATGGAAGCAATCTATGAAAAGTATCATGCTGCTACCTGGGAAAAGCTTTCAGTGCTAATTTTTATTTCGTTAGCGGTGGTAACTTTAATTGGAGGAGAATTACCCCTAGGAGAATTAGGCACGCTTTTTAGTGGAGGAATTATTCCTTTACTCAATATTTTAGTTGCTGTAAAAGTAGCATTAGGCTCGTGGGCAGTAATTTTACTATTTATTCGCTATCGAGGATTATTATGATTAGTCTGTAACTCACAAGAATCGAAAAAGTTCTCAAATCCTAATTACAGGTGGTTAAGCGATGCAATTCCCCGCCGACGCGATAAAAATCAAATCGAGAATTAGACTGAAAAATTTCTGGTGGTAAAAGTTTTCCTTGGTTGGCAAAAGATATATCTAAGTTAAAATCTTGTTGATTGGAAATTGTGGCTACTTGATTCGAGTTCTGTGGCTGAATCTTAATAGTATCAAAGGCAATCTTATCTGCTGATTGATGACAGTATTTATTTAAAGAAGATTCCACCGACACCAAATGCCCGTTACGCTTGATAGTTAAAATAGCTTCTGTTGGCTTGCGAGTTGGAACTTGGCTACCGTCATTTTGCTTGTTAAAAGGTAACAAGACCAAATAAGATAGATTACCGTTTTCAGCCTGAAAACCTTGACCATTCTTTAGGGGATACGCAGGCATAAAGATAGAGCTATGGTCACTCTGTTTGGCTTCCCCTGAGTAAAAATAAGCATTGCCTTTTTGGCAGATATTGACATAGAAACTATCCGTCTCAAAAGCGTAAACTTCTTGGTATGCTGTTCCTATTTGCTGACAGTCGTGCCAGTCTGAAGTGAGCCTAAAAGAGTAGTCTGCATCGGTCGAAGCAAGGACATCAGCCGCTATAAAATTAATAATGATAGTAACCGTCGTTGTAGCAATAACTGTTGTCTTTATATTTGATTTTTTAATCATAGTGCTGACTCGCAATTCTTGCTCCTCTTAATACTACATACTACCCGCCAAACAAAAGAACATAGCTCAGGTCAAAATAGTTTTTGTATCTTAAATTCCTTGGGTCAAATTGACAATCAGTCGGGAAACCGTATTTTACTGGTCTTTATTTACTGCTCTACAATAGAAATATAAGTTTTAAAACAATAAATATATTTTATTTATTTTTCTCTTAGCGAGATGTAAGTTAAATTCAGGTTAGATAAATATTATGGGATTTTTTGACTCTCAAGTAGTACAAGAAGAAGCTAAAAAGCTTTTTGAGGACTATCAATCTTTGATGACATTGGGTAGCGAATACGGCAAGTTTGACCGAGAAGGCAAAAAGAAGTTTATCGATCAAATGGAGCAGTTAATGGAACGCTATCGCATTTTCATGAAGCGGTTTGAGCTATCAGAAGATTTTATGGCACAGATGACTGTGCAGCAATTGAAAACGCAGCTAAATCAATTTGGCATGACTCCTCAGCAAATGTTTGACCAGATGGAAGTGACCCTCAAAAGAATGAAAGCTGAAATTCAACCGTAATCTGAATTTTAGCTGTTTTAGCAGCTCAGTCTTTTGCTATATTGCCAAAAACGATCGTATTACAAAAGCTGTGAAAAGAAAATTTTGGATCGTGCTTATGATTTTTATTTAAGGAAAATTTACAGGTATTTAATAACTACCATTTAATTTGTAAATAGCCTTTGGCTGGTTTTTCCAATTCTTCTGGCGTTAGCCAATCCATTGCTTTATAAGTACCAAATACCTTATCCCACCAGTCTACTGCCAAGCCAAAATTGCAGTCCCACTGATTATATTTATGATGTACATAATGGACGGGCATCTTTAGCCAAACGCACTTGGTTGGACATTCATGCTGTAGCTGATGAGCGTAGGCAGAAAAAGCAGCATAGACAATACTGCCTGTCACGGCACTAATTCCTACTGGTACTGAGATAAAAAATACCAAAAAGCTTAAAGGAACTACCATCGCATAGTCTTTGAACTCTAATAAAACCCCATTAGCCGTATTGGCTCGATGATGTTCGTAGTGAGGAATAATATCTCTACCCAAGCGAGGATCTATGTGCATCCAGCGATGTAGCCAATATTCCACAAAGCTGGCAAAAATAAAAGCTGCTACAAAACAAGCAGTTAAAAGAAACATAAGCTAAATTTTTCTATTAATGATGTCAAAAAATAAGATTATATCCTGAAATTCAGACTTGGTAAGCATCAACCTCTAATCTAACCATTGAAACATGGGCAAGTCCTTGAGAATCTAGAGGATTTTGGGCTAGAAAATAATCTACAAACTGAGCAATAAAATCATTACGCTTATCTTTTGGTACACATGTGGTAAAAGGCATCCAGGCAGTACGTATCCATCCTGCTAAACCTTCTTTTCCTTTGTGAGTCATGTCTTTTGGCACTAATTCTAGACGCTTAATCTCGAAGCCAGATTTTTCCAACCAGATCTGATAATCTTGAAGTCCATGAAAAAAATAAGGATTGTGAAAATCTTTAAAGTAGGCACTCCAGTTATTAGAGGCTACCAATTCTGCAAAAACCTGCAAAATCTCAGCAGCATTTCCTTCTCCCCCACAGGAAATAATCAACCTTCCACCATCTCGTAAAGCTAAATTTGCCCCATTGAGAAATGCTTGATGATTGTCTACCCAGTGCAGGACGGCATTAGAAAAGATGAGATCGAATTCTTGCTTAAATAAGAGCGATCGCGCATCGACACAATCAAAGGTAAGATTAGGATATTGACTGGTAGGATATTTCTTAGCAGCATAAGCAATCATCTCAAAAGAGCTATCTGTTCCCATCACTTTGCTTTGTGGCACGGTTGCAGCAAAGTCAGCCGTAATCTTTCCATCACCACAACCCACGTCAAGGATAGATTTGTATTGTTGTAAATCGAGATTCTTTTTTAACTCTTGCGCCCATTTCAATTGCGCGTCTGAGTTTTTGGCGTAGTCTTCTGGATTCCAGATAAAGTTTAATGGCATTGCTAACTACTAGTTTGTTAACAGCAAAAATATTATACAATTTGCCAACTTACTTATGAAATGCCTGCTAAAATCTTGGTTAACTCCTCTGGACGACCTAAATGATATCCTTGAGCGTAATCTACTTTTAGATCGCGCACAATGTCAAAGATAACTTGGGTCTCGACAAATTCGGCGATGGTTTTTAGACCAATCGCACTGGCTAAATAATTAATTCCTTCTACCATAGCTCTAGAGACTTTATCCTTATTCAATTCAGTAATAAAAGAACCGTCAATTTTTAAATAATCTACAGGAAGATTTTTTAAATAGGTCAAGGAAGACATTCCTTTGCCAAAATCATCCAGGGCGAAACTACAGCCGAGATCTCTTAGAGATTTGATAAATTGGGATACTTTAGTCAAATCAGAAATAGCTATTGTTTCAGTAATTTCAAAGCAGAAAAGGTTTGGGGGAAGATAAGAATCTTTAATTTTTTGCCGTAAATACTTTAAAAAACCTTCTTTATTCAAGGATGCTCCTGACAAATTAATTGAAAAATGATAATTTTGCCAGGTCGAGCGATCGCTTTTGACAAGCTGGGCAAACAGGCTATCGATTACCCAAGTATCAATATCAGGCATTAAACAATTACGATTTGCAACATCTAAAAAAATATTTGGGGAAATAACTTGGTTTCCTGTATCTATCAACCGCAACAAGATCTCAAAGTGCTTTCTTTTGTCGTCTAATCCTACAGGAGTAATTGATTGGGCATAGAGACTAAAAAGGTTATTTTTTAAAGCTTTACGAATACGTTTGTTCCAGATGATATCTTCGTTTTGCTGTAATTTAGACTGGGAGATGTCATGCTAATAAACAGCAATACAGTCTCGACCCCGATTTTTAGCTAAGTAAAGTGCTTGATCTGCTGCTTCAACCAAGAGGGCGGGATTATCTTCTCTGTTAGGAGTAGTGCTAGCTACTCCTGCACTAACTGTGACTACAGAATCGACAGAGGAATTGAGATGAGGGAGATTCAATTCTTTGACTTTCACTCTCACTGCTTTTGCAACTTGAATTGCTCCTGCTAAAGGAGTGTAAGGAAGAACGATCACAAATTCTTCACCACCATAACGAGCGACGATATCGGCAGGTCTTTTGGTGACTAAGGAGATAGCATTTGCTATCTGACGCAGACATTCATCTCCTTTTTGATGACCGTAAGTATCGTTATAGATTTTGAAACAGTCAACATCACACATAATTAATGACAAGGGCGAAGGTATCCGCCTTAATCTGCGCCATTCTAAATTAAGCTGCCGATCAAAATAACGACGATTGAAAACTTGAGTCAAAGGATCGCAAAGAGCAAGCTGTTTTAATTTCTGATTGCTTTTATGCAATTGTTCGTGTAGCGATCCTTGTTGAATAGCAATAGATAATTGATTCGCTAATAATCTGAGGAGATCTATTTCTTGTTTATGCCATTTTCGGCAATATTCAGCTTCTAAAGTAGTGTTTGGCTCGCATTTATCGGCAATTATCCATCCCCAGAGAGAATTTGAATCGTTAACGATTTTTTGATTTATTTTCAATAAGATAGGTACGATTAGTTGGGCTTTAACCTGAAGTTGAGTCAGTAGTTTATTCCTTTGAACCTTTGACTTAAAATTAGCAACATTGTCAATTGCCAAAATTTTTCCTTGTTGAAAATGCCTATATTCAGCTTGATTTTGACAAAGATAATCGACAGCTATTTTCTTCGGCAATTTTACGTTTATATTAGGTGCAATTGATTCAAATCCAAAATGAACATTTTGTCGATCTAGTCGATCTAACCGCGCTAAAGAAACACGATCGCATTGTAAAAAAGAGCGTATCTCATCGGTTGCAGTTTGAAAAATTAATTTTAAATCTAAAGATTGACGAATGCGATCGCTAATTTCAAATAATAATTTTTGTTGTCGAGCTTCTAAGGTCAAATTTTGGTTAAGACTTTGAAGAGTGAGGTGAGTATCAAGGCGTGCTAGTAATTCTTCTTGCTCAATTGGTTTAGTTATATAATCTACTGCTCCTAACTCTAAACCTTTGACTTTGTTTGCTGTTTGAGTCAGGGCTGGCATAAAAATAATCGGACTATTTTTGGTGAGACTATTAGCTTTTAACTGGCTGCAAACTTTAAATCCATCAATTCCAGACATCATAACGTCTAATAAAATTAAGTCTGAAATATCGTTTTTGGCTATTTCTATGGCATTTTTGCCATTTTGAGTTACTAAAACTTGATAACCAGATTTTTTAACATATTTAAATAGTAATTGTAAATTATTTGGTGTGTCGTCAACTATTAAAATCTTTTTTTTAGATTTAATATTTACTGATAGAGCCATATATTTAAATATTTATTTGCTATATATGTAATTTAGCTCGGATAATTATGATACCCCCTGAGTTTAACTACTTATCTTTCAAGATAAAAATATGCAGCTTTAACTAATTTATTGTGGCTACTACTTAATGTTAAATTATTATATGTTTTTTAATATGTGAATTTGCTGAAAATTAGAGCATAATTAATTGATGATGCGCCCTAAGTATTATTCAGTTCAAATTCTTGGCTAAAAGCTTTTCAATAAAACCAACTAACTTATCTAGCTGAAATTTAGCGGTTATTTGTTGGGCTTCTCGAATAAAAAGATTATATTGAGAATCTTCTTCTTCTAAGAACTTTATTTTTGATTCGATTGCCTCAATATTTCCCGATCGCACTAACTTTAATAACTCGACTAATTCAGATTCGGGAGGAGTGACAAAGGTAGATAGGCGATCGCTAAAAGCGGTAGCTTCAGGGACAATCCAGTCTAGTTGCAAATTAGTTTTTAACAGTTCTAAGAGTTTTTCTAAATCTAATGGTTTAGCTAAAAAAACATTACAGTCTATTGCTTCAGTCTCAAAATCCGCCTCGCCATTAAGAGAGATAACCAAAATGATGACATCCTGGAGTTTAGGCTGCTGTCTAATTTGGGCGATCGCGCCTTTGACATTCATGACTAGGGTTGCTGAATCTAAAATAATTACATCGGGTTTCAATTCTTGAGCTATGAGCAGTCCTTCTTTCGCATTTTTGGCTGTTTCGAGGCTAAAACCTAGAGGGTGAAGATAACTAACTAGTAGAAACCGATTGTCATCATTCTCATCTACCACTAAGACTTTACGGGGTTTGCCGTTAAAATCAATTTGCTGAGATTGAGGAATAGTTGATGAAGATAATTTAGTCGAGTCGGTTGTTAGTACTGCTAGTTCTAAATCGAAAGAAAAGATACTGCCTTGACCAACAACGCTCTCGATCTCAATATTGCTATTCATCAGCCGAACAAGATCCTGACTAATACTTAAGCCTAAACCAGTACCTTCTTGGGTGTTTTTACTTTCTAACTGCTGAAAAGGAACAAATATCTTTGCTAATTCTTGTGAGGGAATACCTTTGCCAGTATCTTTGACCTCAAAACGAATTTTGTAGCAGTAGGGTTGGGAATTTTGTTGCGATTGCGAAAAATAGGCACTGTCTTCTAAAGGCTTGACTGATAAAGTAACGCTACCAGTGTTGGTAAATTTAACCGCATTACTCAGCAAATTCAATAATACCTGTCGCAGACGTGTTTCATCGGCTTTGACTATAGTAGGTAGAGAATGAGAACTCTGATAGATCAATTCTAAGCCTTTCTCTTGAGCGCGAAAGCGAAAAATTCTGGCTAGATTTGACAAAAATTCAATTAAATTAAACTCATGCTCCTCTAGCTGCATTTGACCTGCTTCTATCTTAGAAAAATCCAGAATATCGTTAATTAAAGTGAGCAAGTATTGACCAGATTGATAAACAATATCAATTCCGTTTAGCTGTTCCTCGTTTAAATTAGCTTCTTTTTGTAAGATACTGCTAAAGCCCAAGATGCTATTCAAAGGGGTTCTTAATTCATGACTCATGTGAGCGATAAAAGAGTCTTTAGCTTGACTTGCTTGCTGTAATTTATTTCTGTTTGTTTGCGATCGCTTATATCTTCAATAACGCAAATAAAGTATTGTGGTTCACCTGAGCCGTTTTTGACCAGAGAAACGGTAATATTAACCCAAATAATTGCACTATTTTGCTGTAAGTAGCGTTTTTCCAGGGAATATGTCGCAATCTCTCCACTTAGCATCTGCTGGACATATTGAAGATCGGCGGTTAAATCATCGGCATAGGTGATTTCCTGCAAACTAAGCGAACTCAGGCGATCGCGAGAGTAGCCCAGTATTTCACTAAGTCGCTGGTTAATTTTACTTTTTACTTTTTACGAAGACTATCTTCTAATTAATTTCACCCACCTACTTATATATGGCATTTATTACTATTTCTAACTCGATACTAAAGCTTCTATATCTTCTACCTTAGTTGGCAACTTCGCAGTTAGAACTTCTGTACCCAAATCAGTTACTAAAACATCATCTTCAATGCGGATACCTCTGACATCACTAAACTGTGTCAAACGTTCCCAGTCAACTACATCTTGATATTTATCACGAAAATCGGCGTTGTTCAAAATAGCAGGAACTTGATAAAAACCTGGTTCAATCGTGACTAACATTCCTGACTCTAAAGGGCGATTTAATCTAAGATATCCTAATCCAAAGCGATCGCTCCTCTTTCTTTCTGCTGCATATCCCGCCAAGTCTCCTAAGTCTTCCATATCATGAACATCTAGACCAAGTAAATGTCCGACACCGTGGGGGAAAAATAGAGCATGGGCATCCATATCTACTAAATCTTGAGGATTGCCTTTAAAAATGCCCAAACTTACTAAACCTTCGGCAATTATTTGGGCAGCTAGTAAATGAATATCCTGATACTCCACACCAGGGCATATTTTAGCAATACAGCGATCGTGTGCCTCTAAAACTATTTCATAAATATCTTTTTGCGTACTAGAAAACTTGCCTGACACTGCCCAGGTACGGGTAATATCTGCTGCCCAGCCGTTAGAAGTTTCTGCACCGACATCGGCTAAGATCAGATCTCCAGTCTGTAGCTTATTGTGATAGGACTCGTTATGTAAAACTTCTCCATGCACGGTAACAATGCTGTTGTAAGCACAACTCATATTGTGGGCAATAATTACTCCTTCTATTGCCCCTCGTATCTCTGCCTCAGTAGAAGAATGTCTAGTGGCCTGCATTCCTGCTTTATGTGCTTGGACTGATACCGCAGCAGAGTATCGTAATTCTTGTAATGCCAAATCATCGTGATGCGATCGCAATTTGACTATGGCTTGTGCTAATTCTAAATCTATTCCTGAAGCGCGATCGGATAATGCTAAGGGACGATTTAATAGTTTACACTGCTGCTGGTAGGTAATTTGCTCCTGTACGGCTATAGTTGCAGCACCTTCTGTTTTTTTGGCTAATTCAGCCAAGGGATAAACTAAATCTGCACCAATCATTGCGCCGATTTCTTCTGGTTGCGGAGTTGCGCCATGCCAGATTGCTTGAGAAGGTGAATTATTATCCATAAATAACTCTAGTTTGCCACCTTCTAGACGGATAGCAGCATCAGCTAAGGGTAATCCCGCAAAATACAAAAAGTGGCTACTGGCGCGAAAAGGAAACTTATTAGCAGAAAAATTGCGGCTGATAGAACTACCAGACCACAAAATAACTGGATGTTGAATCAGTTGCCCTAATTTAACTCGTCTTTGTTTTAAAGTTGTGGCTAAGGATTTATTTATAAAAAATTTACTCATTACAAGCCTCTAGAAAGCTGCCAGTATCTTTGCACCAGTTGATAACGAAAGGTATAGGTACTACCAGATAAATTATCTTCTTGCACCACATAGTAATCTTTCATTAACAGCCTTAAGACATTTCTAGCGGTTTCTTTATCCTTAGTATCTGGTTCGGTTTTAAGATACTGCCATAGTCTTGAAAAAGGAGTGGGCGGATTAATTGATAAAATATCCAAAATTTCTAAAGCATAGGGTTGTCGATCGTCGCTGTAGTAATTATCAATTCGCTCGCGGTAATGATCCAACTTCCAAAGGTTGAGAGGATTACGCAAGCATTCAACTACGGTATTACTAATATCTTCTGAGGTAATTTCTCCTTCAATATCTTTAAGCTGATTGACTAGGTGATGGATATAAAAGGGAATGCAGTCCACTGCTAGAGCAATTTCCTCAGCTATTTCTTGAGGGTGATCGACGGCTATATCTTCTCCTGCAAGTAGATTAATAGCTAGTTGAGTTGCAGCTTCTAAAGATAGTGGTTGACCATCGATAGGATACATATCATTAGTTGGATCGTTGCTATAGCCTGCTTTCTGTAAGTTTTTAATGATGTGATGTAAACCAATTGAGCCAGAAAATATCATGCGGATATCGGGATAAGTCTGGCGGAGCGATCGCAAAACATCTAAGGTTTCCATGGCTGCATCGTCACTAAAGTTGCCTAATAAATGCGACATCTCATCCCAAATAAAGATTACCTGTTTGTTTTGCAGGGTTACTAAATCTTCAATTGTTTTAGTCAACAAAGTTTTCCAATGTGCCGCTGCTACATCAGGAAACTGATAACCGCTAAAGTAAGTACCAGCTAGTTCACTAATAAACTCTCTAACTCGTCTAGCTTTGCCAGCTTCTCTAAGGTAAGTTTCCGTATCTTGCCAAACCGCCTCGACAAATTCAATTGGCGTTCTAATTCCTTCTAAATCGCGATAGATAGGCAGCATATTTGGAGGTGCTTCGGCGGTCATTTTTTTGAGGATGCTGCTCTTGCCGATCCGCCTCTCACCACTGAAAATAAGGCTTTGTTGACTTAATCTATCCCAAAGACTGGCGATTAGTTCTTCTCTACCGACTATCTCTTCTGGAGATATTTGTCCTCCTGGATTTACTTTAAAATCTTCATTTTTAAACTTAAAACTTTCAATTTGGTCGTTCCATTCTCTTTCTGGTTGAGACGCACCATTCCAATCAAGATTTAATTCTTGGCAGAGACGAATAAAAGTATTTAGAGCGATCGGTTTACAATTAATAAATTTGGAGACTGATGAACGGGATATATTCAAGCGATCGGCAATTGTTCGCTGCGTTAATTGCTTGGTGGCTAAAGATTCCTCTACTTTTGGTATCCATTCACTATTTAACTGTAAGGAGCTACGTGCCATATTGCTTTATTTTTCTTTGTAGATAACCGCAGTAATCAAGACTGTCTTAAAATATCATAAGCAATCTTCCGCCAACAAAATCGTTGAGAATCGTTGCTTTAAGATTTTTATTCTGTTTAATTTGATGTAATACCATTTCTCCTTGAAGTTGCACTTAAGTATTTGAGCTTAAAACTCTCGCAAAGACGCAAAGCGGTGCGACCCCGCGTCGACGTAAGGCGCAAGGGAACGCGCACCAAGACAGACGCTAAGGGGGTAGATTTTATCTAGTGCATTATCATAGAGAGTTGGTATAAGTAGCAATTTGAAGCATAACAACCACAGTGATTAATTCTGCCTTTCAGGGAAAAATAGAAATTAGTAGTGTTGCTAACTAAATAAGTTGAGAGTGTAGCGACACTATTAAACAATCTCTAGGAGTGAATTATAAATTATGAAGCCTTTAAGCGTTGGTAATGTAGTTAGTGCAGGTTTGCGTATCTATCGAGATAATTTTAAAAAGTATTTCAAGTTAGCGTTTTTTGGCTACTTATGGATCTTGGTGCCTATTTATGGCTGGGCAAAATTTTCAGCCATGACGGGAATTATTTCTCGTCTAGCATTTAAAGAAGTTGCCGAACAACCAGAAACAGTTAGAGATGCTCAACGCTATGTTAATCCTAGGATGTGGAGCTTCTTGATCGCGGGAATTCTAGTCGGTCTTATTTTGTTTGGGGCAACCATTTTTTATACTTTGATTATGGTTATTGCCTTGGGAATTGCAGGAGCTTTGTTTAACAAAAGTTCTTTTGGAGTCTTAGGAACAGTTGTTATTAGTTTAGTGATAGTAGCTGCTATTTTGTTATTTATTCTTGGCATCATTTGGCTTTTTTCTAAACTATTTTTAGTTGAGCTACCTTTGGCAATAGAAAAAAATGCTAATGTTACTAATACAATCAAGAGAGCTTGGCAATTAACCAAAGGCTCTGTAGGGCGAATTCAAATTATTGTGTTTTTGGTTTTTCTGATTAGTCTGCCAATCGGCATTGGGATTAATATACTGAGCGTAATTTTACAGCTAATCATTGGTACTGCACTAGACAATAATTCTGCTTTAGCAGGAATTGGGTATTTATTCTACATTGTTTTTATTTTAGGAGCTAGTGCTTTTATACTTCCTCTATGGCAATCGGTTAAAGCCGTAATTTATTACGATTTAAGAGTACGCCGAGAAGGAATGGGCATCGACCTAAGAAAATAACCTTTTAATCAATAAGAGCTTTAGTTTAAATGTTTGGTTTTATAAATTTGCATAAGCCTGCTGGCTTTACTTCCCATGATTGCGTTGCCAAACTAAGAAAGTTATTAAACACTAAAAAAATCGGTCATGGTGGAACTTTAGATCCTGCTGCAACTGGGGTATTGCCCGTAGCAGTAGGCAAAGCTACTAGACTACTTCAGTTTTTACCTCCAGCAAAAGCCTATCGCGCTAAGATTCGTCTAGGGATAACGACAACTACCGATGATTTAGAAGGAGAAGTAATTCAAAGCGTCGAGCAAGTAAATCTAGATCGATCGCAGATTGTCTCTTGCTTAAATAGTTTTGTTGGCACAATTGAACAAGTGCCACCAATTTATAGCGCGATTAAAAAAAACGGCAAAAAGCTTTATGAATTGGCAAGGAAAGGAGAAGAGATTGAAATTGAATCTAGGAAAGTAACGGTTAGCAAAATTGAATTACTAAATATTTACCACGATCAATTTTACGAACTAGAAATAGATATTAACTGTAGTCCTGGTACTTATATTAGAGCGATCGCGCGAGATTTGGGCAAAAATTTAGGCGTAGGTGGTACTTTAGCAAATCTTATCCGCACTCAAAGCTGTGGGATGCAGCTAGATAACAGTATTACCTTTGAAGAGATAGAAAGCCAACTGCAACAAAAAACTTTTAGTTTGATTGAACCTAGTTTGCTACTTGCTCATTTAGATTCTGTAACCCTGAATGAGGATTCAAAATTCTTTTGTCAAGGGCAGTTAGTAGATCTAAGTCAAGCTACAGCAAGTAGCAAAGAAATATCGTTATTAGATAGAGATAGTTACATAATTATTTATTCAGCAACAGATACTTTTTTGGGAGTTAGTATTTTAATCGAACGCAACGACGTATTAAAAATTAAACCGAAAATAGTTTTTGTGCAGTAATTGGAGTAGTGGAGTGGTGGAGTTTATACTCTTCTCCATCTTCACTACTCCATCTCCTTGACCCGACAAAAATCTACTATGATTGTTTTGATGAGACAATCGCAGAGCGTATTTTGTTGTAAAGCGATCGCCACTAATACCAATTTAAGTATAAATTTTAGCAATGTCGGCTAAAGTAGATACCTTAAACCCGTTGCCCACTGCTGCCATTTTCCACTCTTCATCTTTACGATAGACTTCGGCGAGAATCATTCCCGTCATGCCTTGATATTCTGCACCAGAAAGGTTATAGCGAGCTAATTCTTGATTACTTTGGCGGTTGACTAAACGCACAAAGGCATTGTCTACCATACCAAAATCTTGCTTGCGCTGTTCGCATTTATAGATGTTGATGGCGAATACTAAATAAGCAATGCTGGAAGGAATTAAAGGTAAATCGATGTTAATCACTTCGTCGTCTCCTTCTCCTGCACCAGTTAAGTTGTCTCCCTGGTGGGCGATCGCGCTAGAGCTATGTCTTAAATTACCAAAGTAAACTATATTTTTAACATCGCTCAACTTCTTATCTGCATCTAAGCAAAGTACCGAAGAATCAAGATCGAATTGTTTATTCCCTCCAAAGAAACCGCCAGATTTTGGCGCAACATCCCAACCAAGACCACACATCATTTGTTTGAGACTAGGATCTTCTTTAGTAAGAGAAATACGTTGTCCTTTTGTAAGATTGATTGCCATTATTTAATTATTAATTGTGAGTTTTTAATTATTTATTGATAACGATTTAGCAATGCTTCTAAACCACCCTGATAACCAGCACCTACAGCATTAATGCGCCATTCACCATCCTTGCGATAAAGTTCTGCCATAATCAGGGCAGTTTCCACAGAAAAATCTTCTGAGAGGTCATAACGTATCACTTCTTCTTTATTTTCTGCATTTACAACTCTTACAAAAGCATTTTGTACTTGACCAAAATTCTGTTGACGCTTTTCGGCTTCGTGAATCGTGACGGTCATCACGATTTTATTCACGTCTTCAGGAACTTGCTTAAGTTTAACTTTGACTACTTCATCGTCTCCTTCTCCTGCACCTGTTCGGTTATCTCCTAAATGCTCTACAGACTTATTTGCATCAGGACTAACAAGATTGTTATAAAAAATAAAGTGACTATCAGAAATTAATTTTTCATTACTGTTTACCAAAAAAACTGACGCATCAATATCAAAGTCATTTCCCGTGTCGGTAATATTAGTATCCCAACCCAAACCCACAAAAACTTCGCTTAAGCCTGGGGCGACTTTTTCTAAAGATATACGCTGTCCTTTACTAAGATTTACTGCCATATTTGGTTGTTAGTTATTAGTTGTTAGTTTTTACACCAGATAGAAGAAGAGAAGAAAGGCAAAGTAATTTTTTTGTATTTCCTCATCCTTCACTCCTCATCTTTTATCCCTTATTTTTGATATCTTTCTACTAAAGCTTGTAATCCGCCTCCATATCCAGCACCAACGGCATTCATACGCCATTCGCCGTCTTTACGGTACATTTCTGCCATAATTAAGGCTGTTTCCACAGAAAAGTCTTCAGTCAAATCGTAGCGAATGATTTCCTCTTCGTTTTCACAGTTTACAATGCGTACAAAAGCGTTACTTACCTGACCAAAGTTTTGCTGACGTTTATCGGCTTCATGAATGGTTACAGCGATCGCAACTTTATCAACTTCTGGAGGAACAGTCTTCAGCTTCATATCAATGATTTCATCATCTCCTTCCCCTGCGCCAGTTCGATTATCGCCCCTTTGCTGTACCGACTTTTCTGAGTCTGGACTAGAAAGGTTATTGTAAAAAATGAAGTGTTTATCAGAGATCAGCTTTTCACTACTGTCTAAAAGAAAAATTGACGCATCAATATCAAAATCACCACCAGTATCAGTCGGATTAATATCCCAGCCTAAGCCGATAAAAATTTCTTTTAGTCCTGGGGAAACTTTTTCTAAGGAGATTCTTTCCCCTTTACTCAAATTAATTGTCATTATTAACCTCTATGATTTCTTGCTCGGTTTTAAATTATGTACAAGCAATAGCTATGTCTCTATCTTAAAAGAATCATTTAGCTAAAGAGGCAATTTATAACTATTTATAACTATTGAAGCTGGATTAGCTGCTGCTGAGTCTATTTTAATCATAGCGATCGCCGAATTTCAACGGCTAACTCTCAGAAACAATTTTTTTTTGTAAACATTATGAATTCAAATTCGTGTCGCTCTCCTTACTTACCAGCTCCTTCGGAGCTAAAGTAGCGAGTAGCAAGTAGCAATTAAGTAATAAGCTCCGAAGTTGGTCTAAAGCCTTGCCGTTCACGGCGAAAAGAAACAAATCACAACTCAATATTGGAATCTTCTTTCTGAAGAAAGAGGTAAAACTTGCTACTTGCTACTTGTGAATAGGAAACTTAGGACTTAACCCCAAACCTAGCAAACTCCAAAAATCAACCTGGTAGGATGTACACTGTACACCTCTGACATTAGATTTGGATACTTTTGGCCGTAGATTTTTGTCTAAAATAGAGTTTACAACCTCGCTAGCTACACCAGCAGGATTATTAGCAGCACTCAAAGTTACCAAAACTTTGCTGCAATCTAATCCACCTGAAGTATTGGCGCAAATCAAGGGAATTCCTTCTTCTTCAGTGCCAACAAAGCTGATTTGTGACAAATCGTAACCGCTTGTAGAATACTCCTCTAGCTGAGTAGAAACGTTGTCACATAATTGTTGGGGAGTGGCGGAAGATTTAGAGGCGATCGCCTCACTTTTCCAGTGAAAGATTGGCTGAGTGACTTTGCTATCAACAGCTTGTGCTAGGGTAGTAGGAATTCCATTGATTACTTTGCAAGAAAATTTGAATTGAGGGGCATCTGATGATTCGGCGATCGCCCGAATGCTGATTGATGATACCACTCCCGTTACCATCAACGCCGATAAATATTTAGTTTTCATTTCTTATTCTTAAAGCAAAGCTTTTAAGTTTTACCCTGTGCTTCAAGTAGTATAAAAAATAAAGTTTAGCACAGCCAAAATTTAAACAATTAAAATAGGAACTTTATACGATCTTCACATTTGTTCTGGTTATCAAGTAAATTATCCGCTAAATGTTTTTACCAAAATTTATCTATATGTATAAAAAATAAGCTTTTAATAACCAATATTTAAAACGTAATTTTCTTCTCTGCTCGACTTTTCTCTAGAAAATTTATTTTCACCTCACAATCAATATTTAGGTGCTGCTTACCTAACTCCTTCGGAGTTAAGTAGCAAGTAGCGCAGCCTGGAGGCTGCCGACGTTGCTCCGCAACGGCGAGAGCGCTTCGGCGCGTCTGCAGATAGCAATTAAGAAAACTCCGAAGTTGGTATAAAGCGCAGAGCCTTTCAGGCTCAGATCGTCGTCGAAGACGACTGGCAACGCTTGCGCGTTGCGCTCTTTAAAGACGAAAAAAAATAAAACACATTTCTTTGTTTCAATCCTCTTGTTTTAACGAGAGGTAAAATTGCTACTTGCTCCTTGCTATCTGCTACTTTTGAAAAAAGCTAGTAACGCTTCGCTCTTTGTATAGCGCAACAAAAGTTTATGTATTTTTGTATCGTTACTTAGAAATAGCCGATAATTCCCAGGTATTATAGATGATGGCTTGCAAGATTTAGCCACTTTTATAGATTTGGTTTTGATAAACTTTTAGGAGCAAAAATGGACTTTGTAACCAACCTTTTTAGTGTTTTTGGTAATATCAACTTTACTGTAATCTTTCAACTGCTTTGTCTAGCTTTGATTGTGATCTCTGGGCCTGTAGTTATATTTTTATTAGCATTGCGTGGTGGCGATCTTTAAAAAAATTTTAGATGAGATTTTTTCATAACTGCTCGATTTTTTCATAACTGCTCTTTTAGTTGTCTAGATGAGCAGATTTATTTTTTAATACCCTGTAATTTGTCAAGTAGATATTTAGTCCTGAGAGAAATACTTGACCAGTCTTGATTAGCGATCGCCTGGGGTGGGAAAAGACTACTAGAAATCCCTACGGCGATCGCTCCTACTTCAATCATTTTTGAGGCATTTTCTAGGGTTATGCCACCGGTAGGAATTAGAGGAATCTGGCTCAATGGACCTTGTAGACATCTAATATATTCTGCACCACCAAGGGATTTGATCGGAAAAACCTTAACCGCCTTTGCACCGCTTTGCCAAGCGTTGACTATTTCCGTTGGCGAAAAGACTCCAGGCACAAAGGGTATTTGATAAAGAGATTGAGCAACATCAAGCAACTCCTGACTGAAATAAGGAGAGAAAGCAAATTGCGCTCCAGCGTTAACCGCAGCCTGTAATTGCTCTGAGTTGAGAATTGTTCCTGCACCGATAGTACAGTGGGGCAATTCAGACCGTAGCTGGGTAATCAAATCTTCAGAACTTCGGTCAGCTTTGCCTTTTGACTCGCTATTCCAGGTAATTTCAATTAGGTTCATTCCTCCTGCTGCCACTGCCTGAGCCATTTTGTAGGCGAGGCTTATTTGAGGGCAACGAATTATGGCGATCGCTCTATTTTTCTGTAAAATTTGTAACCATTGAGGCAGTCGAGAAAAATTTTTACTAGTCATTGTTTGATAACTACGCTCGCTTAATTATCGCCTGTTTAATAGGTTTAAGTTTGGCGTAAACCTTAGAGCTTTGCTGATTTACCATATTTATCCAATTGATAAATTTCTTGTCAATCAAAAACTTTTGATTGAGTATAAACGTAGTCGGAAAAGACTACAAAAAGGCGATCGCTATCAAGAATTGAGAACCAGCGTCAAAGGTAAAGATAGTTTAACTAGGATATTATTCAAAGTGACTCGGTCTCTTTTCTCTGAATTAGTCAATGAAATTCACAGCAAAAAAGATTAGAGAGAACTCTATTTCTAATATCTGTATCCAGTGACTGCAAATAAAAAATCATCACCGAGCGTTGGTAATATTGCCAAAATTGTTGCGATCGCAACTTTGGTTAGTAAACTGTTTGGCTTTGTCCGCGAGATAGTAGTTAACACAGCTTTTGGTCTTGGCTCAGTCAAAAATGCTTATGCTTATGCCTATACTATCCCAGGTTTTCTTTTCGTTCTCATCGGTGGAATCAACGGTCCTTTTCATAGTGCATTGCTTAGTGTATTAGCCAAAAAAGATAGATCCGAAGCTGCACCCATCGTCGAGACAGTTTCTACTCTAGTTAGCATTTTGCTGCTCTCGGTCACAATTATAATTATTATCTTTGCGGGCAGCTTGATCGATCTTTTAGGACCTGAATTAGCTATAGAAACCAAACGGCTAGCTATTCTCCAGCTAAGAATTATGGCACCAATGGCTTTACTTGCTGGGCTGATCGGCATTGGCTTTGGTACGCTCAATGCAGTCGATAGTTATTTACTTCCTAGCATTAGTCCCTTATTTTCCAGTGCCGTAATTGCCACAGGAGTTGCAGTAGCTTTATTAAAATTTGGTGAGCAGCTAAATACACCCCAATACTTTCAGATTGGCGCAACTGTCTTGGCAGGGGCAACTTTAGGTGGAGCAATTTTACAGTGGTTGGCACAGTTAATTTTTCAGTGGCGAGCAGGGATGGGAACGCTAAAGCTGCGCTTTCATTTAAACACCCCTGGAGTAATGGAAGTCTTCAAAGTCATGATTCCCGCTACTTTTTCATCGGGGATGCTATATGTAAATCTCAACGTAGATCAGTTTTTTGTATCGGGTATACCAGGGGCAGCAGCAGCACTTCAGAGTGCTACTTTTATTTTTATTACTCCTTTAGGCATTATTTCCAATGCCATCTTAGTACCTTTTTATCCTATCTTTTCTCGAGCAGCAGCCCCCGAAAACTGGCAGGAATTAAAAGAGAGAATTCGTCAGGGAGTATTCCTCGGTGCGCTAAGTATGTTGCCCTTCACGGCGATTTTTATGTCTCTCTCTCTGCCTATTGTGAAGCTGGCGTTTGAGCGAGGACAATTTGACTCAGATAATGCTCGATTTGTCGCTTCCTTGCTAGTTGTTTATGGCTTGGGAATGTTTTTTTATATGGCTAGAGATGTTTTAATCAGAGTATTTTATGCCTTAGGAGATGGACAAACGCCTTTTCAAATTAGCATTATCAATATTTTTATCAATGCAGTTTTAGATTACTTTTTGGTGGAAGCTTTTGGTGCGCCAGGTTTGATTATGGCAACTGTAGGAGTAAATATTACTTCAATGGTAATTTTTGTTTGGATCTTACATCGTCGCTTAAATGGTTTACCTTTATGGTCATGGGTCAAAGGTATTTTAGGTTTATTTGTCGCTACTGCTGTGTCAGGATTTGCTAGTTATGGAGTTAGCCAAGGTTTAGAAAGAACAATGGGTAACGACAATTTATTTTTGCTATTGATAGAATTGATTGCTGCTAGTGGGGTGGCAATTATTATTTTTGGCGCGATCGCCATACAGTTAAAGTTACCTGAACTAAATCTGCTGGTAGGTAAAATCAAACAAAAGTTGGGCAGATAAAAACTTGATGACATATTAAGTCTCTGCCCGATAAATGATGATTGTTTATTTATTTTCTTTTAAATAATTCTCCGCCATCAATTTCAGGCGATCGCCTTCAAAGATATATTTATCAATTAGCTCGCGCATTCTAATTAAGGGCTGTTTGGCTTTATTTTGTTGATTTCTTTCCCTACGTTCAGCCTGATTACCCTGTTTAGTGACCTGATTGGCAATACGATGTTGCCCAAAAATATGTAAGCCAATCGATGCAGCTTCATCGATACCAAAAGACTTAGCGGGCTGATTGACTTCTTGTATTTTAGTATTTACTTCGCCTTTAAGCTGGTGTAGTTCTTTTTGTGCTTGATTGATTCGCTGAAGCTGTTTTTTTACGGACTGAGGATTGTCTAAATTGAGATAGAGTTTAGCAGATGCTTGTTTGATCTGTTCTTGGTTAGCCATATTGGTAACTTTAGCTAGAGATGCAAATTAATCGCTTTTATTCTATTCAAAAGTAATGATAATTGCGACAAAAAAATGCTTGTTTTAATTCAATTTTGAGATTATGGAAAATAATAATATCAATCAAAGTCAAAGTTCATCAGAGTCCGTTGCAAATAGGCAATTGGTTCAAGAATTAACTACAGCTTGCGAAGGCTTACTTTGGTTTAGCGAAGCTGAGTATCCTTGGCAAGTTATTTATTGGCACAATCTTGAAAGTTGGAATCTAGATACCTTACTAAAGCAAGAAAATGTTCCTGCTGATACCAAAGTCGAAGTACAGGATTTATTGACTTTTTTTGATTCAGCAATTACCGAACAAGAATGGCACAATGAGCCAGAAAAAGCCGAAGTAAAACGCTATCAGGCTTTAATAAATGTATTAGATACTAATTTGCAAAACATTCAGGTTTATCTATTAGGAGAAATAGAAATTGATGTTTATATTTTGGGGACGGTGAATGAAAATGCGATCGCTGGTTTGAAGACCAAAGTTATTGCTACATAATTTAGGACTTATTTAATTTCGGTCTCAAGCCATAGTGCCGATAATTCCAATAATCTTCCATAATACGGTCATGATCGAAGCAAAGGTTTTGAGGCAAGTCCCATTGGTGGAACACGCCTAAATTTTTCGCGTCATCAGCAGCGACAGGTTCACCTTTAGCTGTTGCAATAAAGGCGATCGCCAGAGTATGTTGACGAGAATCTCGGTTAGGATCGGAATATACATAAAACTGCTCTATCAGCTTTACTTTTAAGCTTACTTCTTCCTCTGCTTCTCGAATGGCTGCGGTTTCAATCGATTCACCATAATCAACAAATCCGCCTGGAATTGCCCAGCCGAAAGGTTCGTTTTGTCTTTCAATTAAAACAATTGGTCGTCCAGGGCGATCTATTAGCTCAATAATAATATCTACAGTTGGTGCAGGATTGCGATGGCTCACGTCAAATAGTGGATCGATAAATTACTATTAAGTTTAAAACAAACAATTGGACATATTGTCAATTAATAAAGGGCTTCGCCCAGCTATTAGCTCTTAGCTCTTAGCTCGATCAAACATAGTCTTGAACAATTGGGCGATCGTAGACACCGTGAAGACGGTGGGGTCTTGAACCCGCCCTCGACAGTTTACTCAACGCGACGGGGCTTATAAAGGGCGGACGCAGGTTTCGCCCACAGCCCCTTGGAAACCCGCGCAACAGTTCGCTCTGCGAACTCGCCTTGCCTTTAGTCGGCAAGCTCCAGCTTGCGTCTCGCAATGCGCTATGGCGCGTTAAACGCAGCGCGAACGAGCAGATCGTCGTAAGACGACTTCAAAGCTTTGCTTTGTGCGCTAAAAGCTAAAAGCTAAAAGCTAAAGGCTAAAAGCTTTTTTAATAAAATAAATGCCTGACAGTTTACTATTTAGCTTAATTTTGATTTTGCTTTGAGAATTTAATGGAGAAAATTATAATTGTTACAGGAGGTAGTCGTGGTATTGGTGCTGCTACTGCCTATCTTGCTGCTCAACGAGGTTATGCTGTTGGCGTTAACTACATTCATAATCATGAAGCTGCAACCAAAATTGTCAATGATATCAAAAACTTAGGCGGAAAAGCGATCGCCATAGCTGCTGATATTTCTCTAGAAGCTGATGCGATCAATCTCTTTAATCAGGTGGATGAGCAGTTAGGAAAGGTAACAGCACTGGTTAATAATGCAGGCATTTTAGAACAGCAAATGCGAGTTGAAAATATGGATGCTGCACGCTTAAACCGAATTTTTGCTGTTAACGTTACTGGACTGTTTTTGTGTGCTAGAGAAGCTATTAAAAGAATGTCTACCAAACATGGTGGAGCAGGTGGAGTTATCGTAAATCTCTCATCTGCTGCTGCTCGACTTGGTTCACCTGGTGAATATGTAGACTATGCTGCTTCTAAAGGAGCAGTGGATACAATGACAATAGGATTGGCACAAGAGGTGGCTAATGAAGGAATTCGGGTAAATGGGGTACGTCCAGGCTTTATCGATACTGATATTCACGCTGGCGGTGGCGAACCAAATCGTCTAGAGCGCATAAAAAACTCTATTCCCATGAAACGTGGTGGACAAGCAGTTGAGGTTGCAAGAGCAATTTTATGGTTATTGTCAAGTGAGGCTTCGTATACAACAGGTTCGTTTATAGATGTTGCGGGAGGTAAATAGAAATAATCCCCAAAAAAACTATAGCTGTTTTCTTGGGGATTAGTGGCGTTTTGATTTGATTATTCTAGAATTAACCAACTCTTTTTTTATTAGAGTGTAAGCTTGCTAGATAATCTCCATAAAAGAGACTAAACTGCCAAAATTTCTGAAACCAGGAAACTTTATTGTCATGATAGACAACTTTATTCTCAGCGGTATTCGATAGTTTGGTATTTGATTGGGAATAAATCATTTTTTTCTCCTAAGTGATAATTTTTGAATTTTTGGGGACTGCCTGTAATTGTTTCAAGCTAATTGCAACAAGGTTTTAAACGCTGTGATAACGATTTTCAATCCAGACTCTTACATCTCGATCTGAATCAAATTCATAAGTTTTGTTGGTGGCAAAATCTTGTACCTGCCAATATAAGTTGCCGTAGCGATCGCGTTTTTGCTCAATTTGAGGCTCATTTTTTTGAGTTACTAAGCTGCGTCCGATGTTTTTGAAGAGACTGCCAATTGAAGCAATTATGTTCAAGATTTTAGCTTCTGGCTGTAAGAGAACTTTCATTTTTTGCCTCCGTTTTTTTTCTATATATCAACTGTAGCTATTGAATTTAAAGGAAACAAAACAAAGCGTGCATAGTAAACATGAATAAAACTAATAGTTAAATAGCTGGTCTGGAGATAGCTTATACAATAGTTTGTAGCAAGAGCGCAATCATGTATTCTGTAGAGATTATAATTAAGCTTATGAGTGGGATCGATCCATACAAAATAAAAATCTCACAGTTACGAATACTGGTTGCAGTAGCAGACTACAGCAATTTTAGCGAGGCTGCTTTACAGTTAGAGATTTCTCAGTCAGCAGTCAGTCATGCGATCGCTGCTTTGGAAACAGAATTGGGGGTAATTTTATTTCATCGAGGTCGTAATGGGGCAGATCTTACCCCTGTAGGAGAACAGTTAATCTCACCAGCCAAACAGATCCTAGAGTTGTTACAGAAGATGGCAACTGAAGCCAATCGAGCCAAAGGTTTGAAGGGAGGAAATGTGAGACTGGTAGCCTTTCGCAGTGCAGCGACTCATATATTACCAGCATTAATTGCTCAGTTTCGCCGTCAGTTTCCTTTGATCAAGGTAAGCATTATTGATGTTGATGAGCATTTTGAAATTGAAAATATTTTGCGTTCAGGTCAAGGAGATATTGGGATAGTCGATGGATCTTGTTCTAAGGAGTTTGAAGCCTGGGAAATTTATCGAGATGAATATGTGGTGCTGTTGCCCCGCAGCCTAAAATTAAACCAAACCCAATTAACTTGGGAACAATTAGCAACCTATCCTTTGATCATTTCAGCTAACAATAGCTGTTCTCTAGAAATTCGTCAATATTTACAGCGATCGCTAAAACCAGTAGATATTGCCTATGAAATGAAACAGGACTCAGCTATGACCAGTATGGCGATCCAAGGTTTGGGTGCCGCGATTTTGCCCCAGCTTGCTGCTGAACCTGTTCCCAGCGAGCTAAAAGTTTATTCTTTGCCAGTTCCTTTAGAGAGAAGTATTAAAGCAGCAGTGTTAAAAGATGCTCTACACACGCCAGCAGTTTTTGCCTTTTTAGATGTTCTTAAAAACTACATTTGCTCACCCATCAAAGATTATTAAATCACAAACTTTATTGGCGTTGGTGAATCAAGGTATGATTTCTTGAGATTGTAATTTTTTACGGGATTAAAAAAGCTAAAGGCTAAAGGCTAATAGCTAAAAGCTGATAGCTACCTTAACCGATCAATTGTCTTAACCCGAACTCAGGTTAATTAGCGTACTGCGATATTAAAACTACCTAAAAAATATAGGCTAATAATATGGCAGTAATCGCACCGATCGCAGTATTGATAAAATTAACGATATCGTTAGTTAACCAGGTGAAGCGAGATTCTAAGGTTGCACCAATTAGGCTTTCGACAGTGGTGGCAATAAAGGCTGCAATTACGCACCAGATAATTCCTATTGAGCTAATCATGCCAGTAGCCCAAGCAATGACGGCTAAAGTTACCGAAGCGATCGCACCTGCCAGTGTTCCTTCTAAACTTACCGCTCCCTCTGTCCCCCTAGGTACTGACTTCAAGGTAGTAATTAAATAAGTTGTTTTGCCGTAGGCTTTGCCCACTTCACTTGCAGTAGTATCAGAAAGCTTGGTGCAAAAACTAGCTACATAACCGAGAACAAATAGCTCTTTGATTGGGGATGGGAAAAACAGAGTTGCGATCGCACAGATAGTTGCAGTTAATGCCGAACTCCAGACATTTCCCGCACCTCTGGTTCCCGAACGTTCTTCGGCTATGCCTTCAGCTTCTTTTTGCTCCATTCCAACGAAGGTAAAGCCCGAACCGACTAAAAAATAGAAGACAACTATCACATAGCCACGCCAGCCCAAAGTTCCCCAGACTAATATTCCTAAGATAAGAGCGTTGAGATAACCAAAAGGAGTCAGCAGCTTTTTCGGCAAAAACCAGGCAATTCCTAATAAAACTGTATTTACAGCGATGGCGATCGCCCAAGAATTAGACCAGCTAAGAGTATCAAGCATTTATAAAGTTGGTAAAATATACTGTATTTTAAGCTTATCAACCGAAGATGCTTAATAATAAAAGATTGATATTTTAATAAAAACTAATTATGTCTCTTTCTAAAACCGAAGCAAAGCAAATACTAGAGCGAATGATCTTTGACGATCAGCCAGCTAAACAATGGGTAGAAGATATTTGGGGTCTTACCCCCATGCTAGGAGATAGCGCAGCCAAACTATACGAAGCGTTTGAAGCCCTGATTGAATGTTGTCCTGAAGATAAGCTGGACAGTTTGTTGCAGACTTATTTACAAGAGCAAATGGATCGTTGAAGAATTTGGTTTGATTTTGACTTGAATTATAGATATCTCGATCTGTTGAAATGCGATCGCTACTGTTGGTATAGCAACGATAAAATTTATGGCGGATTTGCGTTTGAACTTGGGATGTGGGACAAAACGCCTTAATATAAGTACTTATTGTAATATCTACGGTGACAAAAGTTTTATCGGTCAAGATCTTTTGGTTGAAACAATCTAGCCTTCATCATGGCCACAAAATGTAATTTCTTCTTAAGTTAAAATTACAAAGGAAAAGGTATAAACAAACCAATTCCAACACCTACATTGTTGTTTTCTCTGACTCTTAATTGCTGCCAAGTAGAAGAACCAACTCGATTAGTCAAATACAGTTCTAAATGAGGATTGCTGTTATCAGTACTAGCCTTTTTACCTAACAAGGATAATGGTGTCCAGCGCACCCCTAGCGTCCAAGGAATCTTGTCCTCTCGCTGTCCGTCAACTAGGCTATTTCCTTCGCCAACCAAATTGACGCCAACTTCTCCAGTCAGACTAACTTCTTGATAAACGGCGATCGCGCCACCGAAATTAAATCCGCCAGTTTCTATACTCTGACGTTGGACATAACTAAGTATGGGCGTTATCCAAACTGCTGCGCCATCATTTATTTTGTAGTGAATAGGTAAAGCAAAAGTCAGAATGAGTCGCTTTCCTCTAGAAGCATCGTCTCCTCCTGGAGTAAAAATTGGTACGGTTTTATCTAGCCTAGAACGTTCAAAAGCAGTTGTATCATTCTCAAAGAAATTGAGAAAAGGTTCATTGGTCAAACTAGCGGTAGCAGCAGCACTTAGGGTAAAAGGCGCGTTTTCAGCTTGATTTAAAAAACGTACCTTACCGCCGATCCCCTGTTCTGATTCGTCTATCGATCCTGCAACGTAGTCAAGAAAAATGCCCCCTTCAAAGTCTTTGAGTAAGCCGTAGCGGATAGCAGTTAAAATTCCTTGACTGCCTCCTTGAAGTTGCAAAGCTAGTTTGCCACTAGGTATAGTGCCACCATCAAAAAAAGCTAAACCGTCTGTAGTTAAAGATTCTGTATCAGTTAAAGTTGCTGAGAAAGTATCACTATATTGACGATTTGCTGAGAATACATCAGGCATAAAGACCAAATTAGCTCCCAAACCCACAAAGTCTTTGTCAGCAGTTAGTGAAAGAGGGGCAAAACTAGCAGCAGTATTAGTAGCATATAGATCTAAAGCCAAACGGGGATTAGTTAAATAGCGTAATCCCGCATTGTAGGCGATCGCTTTAGCTGCTTTGCCTGAATCTCGGTTGATGCTGTTATTGCCAGTCAGAGGCAAAAATACATCGCCAAAAATAAATAATCTTGGGTTTACCTGATAAGAAACTGCTCCACCCAAACCTAAAACCGTACCAAAAGAACTATCGTTATCATTAGGCAGACGACGAAAAAACTCTGCACTCTCATCTTTAAAGAATGCCACCGTGGGCGCAAGATTAAACTGCCAGCGATGCTTACAGCTAGCTTCGCAATCGCCAACATCAGCAGTAAAAGGCACAGCCAAAGAGACAAATATATCCCGATTATTAAATTCCGTCGATTCTTGTCCTTGAGAAAACTTAAAGCCGCGAGTTCCCCAAGAAGCAGCAAATACACCGCTTAGAGCTTGTGTTTGGGCTTGATTACTCCATATCCTTTGCTTGAGTTCTAAGGCAGCTTCATTATCTTCAGTGCGTTCTGAGGTAAAATTTCCCTGCTTAATCGGCGAACTACTGTCTACGTGCTGAAACTGAAGACTTAACTGTAAATTATCGCTAATACCCCAGCTAAAGCCAGTATTAAAGTTGACCGCAGTATCATTATTATCAACGGCATCTCTAACCAAATCAGGAAAGAAAAAGCTGCGGGTATCGAGATTGATTAAAACATCTCCTTGACCTAAATGTTTAGCCGTTGGTTGAGCAAATAACTGCTCGGCTAAAGGCGTAAAGATGATTTGTGTTTGTTCTAATTCTTTGTCTAGTAGGGTTTGAGAAGGTTGAGCCTGGACGACAATTGGTCTTGAGAGTAATAAGACAATCCCACCAGCTAGCCCAACCAACAATTTGTTCATGCGATCGCCTTTTACTCCCTATTCGGTTGAAAACTCTGTATATATAGCTTCAATCTTGATTACACCAAGCTAGATACTATCAGCTTGCTGTACAAATAGGGAGAAGAAAGTACGAAAGGATAAGGGATAAGGAAATATACAAAAAGGCTACAAGTTTACAGCTTGTATTTGAAGTTCTTGTCGCCTTCGTATTTAGATAGTTTGGCAAATTCGCCTAGTTCCTTGGCGCCTGGGTAAAGTTTACCGTCAATTTCCCAGGTAGGAAAAGACTGAATGCCTTTGGCTATACAAGTATCTCGCTGCGGATTTTTTCCTTGGGGATCGCATTCAACATAGTCAATTTCAGCAAACGCCTCTTCGCCAAATAGTTCCTTTTGTTGATAGCAATGAGGACACCAAAACGCTCCATACATCTTGACACCAGTGGCTTTCAAATGTTTAGCCAAAGCAATTTCCGCCTCTCCAGAAACAGTAGTAATTTCCCAGCCTTTAGGTGGCGTAGGATTTCCCACAGGTTCAGGAATAGCAATCTTGCCATCTTGGGGATCGACTATTTCTGATGGACTATCTGCTTGAGCAACAGAAGGGTTAACGTTAGCATAAATTCCTAAAGTGACAACTATGGTAAGCAATGCCACTATGGCTGCCGTAAATAATATTTGTCCTATATCTTCCCAGTCTCTACCTGTAACGGTCAAAACCAATAGACTTAGAGAAAATGCTGCCGAACCAATACAGTAAGGGCAAACTGTCTTTAATTCTGTGGCAAGAATATACATCAAATAGCCGCTAAATACAGCCATAGCAATACTGCCAGCTAACAAGAGCCACCAGGTGAGGTTTTCTAGCTGCTTTTTGAAGTTTTTCTGTTTGTCATAACTAATTGTCAAGGGAACAAGAGCAAAAGCTGCCATGGAGATATATGCCAAACAACCAAATAAACTTAAAGGCAAGCCAAATACTTCGGCGTAAGGACTATTTAAGACACCTCCGCAACCACCACCAGCAGAGTTTATGCCACATTCTAAGGTAGCTCCAGTCAGCTTTTTGACCGTTAAAAAAGCAGTTAAGATTGCTCCTGCAATGGCTACCGCCCCAATTAAGGGACGTGACCAGCGATATATCCAGGGTAAAGAACGTCTACGGCGCATAACAAATATATGTATATGTCAATTTTATGAGTTCGTTTTTTCATTGAACAGTAAACATTAAACATTTATCATTAAGCCACTGAAATATTGATAAATGGTAAATAACATTACGATCAATGGTTTATTGTCCAAATTATAGCTTGAGTTAAAATTAGGCTCTATCTTTGACTAATTAAATTGCTTAACTGAAGAATTAGAATTTGCTTGCTTTTCCTCTCTAGGAGCAGATTTCGCTGCTTCGACAAACTGAGATACGCGAATGGGATCGATAGTTTCGCTGATTTTGCCATGGCGTTTGAGAGAGCTTGAAACAATTACACCATCGGCAGCCTGCATAAGTTGGGTTACATTTTCCCAATTTGCTCCACTGCCAATAAATACAGGAGTATCTCCTGCTGCTGCGGATGCTAATTCGAGATCTTCTTGAGTTGGTGGGCTGCCTGTTGCCCAGCCTGATAAGATTACTCCATCGGCTAAACCTCTTTCGATGGTGTCTTTGACTGCGGTGGTCAAATTAGGCGTACTCAAAGGTCGAGCGTGCTTAACTAAAACATCTGCCAAAATTGCCACTTTTGAGCCTAATTCTCGCCGATATTTGAGTAATTCATGAGCTTTTCCCTCAATTAGTCCCTGATCCGTTGCCATAATTCCCGTTAGAACGTTGACACGAATAAACTGCACATCTGTACAGGTGGCGATCGCCATAGCACTTTTAGCATCATTGCGCAGAACGTTAATGCCGATAGGCAACATCACCATTCCCTTCAGGCGATCGACAATTAGGGTCATAGAACTAACTACCGCAGGATCGACACAATCTTTCGTAAAAGGAGCATCAAAAAAGTTTTCAATAATAATACCGTCTACTCCCCCCGCTGCCAAGGCAGTAGCTTCCTGTTCGGCTCTGGCAATGACCTCTTGAAGTTTACCTTGCCAACGAGCAGAGGTAGGTAAAGGAGATAAATGAACTACCCCAATTACTGGACGATTTGTTTGCCAAATTTGTTTTAATTCCACTATGAATTCACCACGCCTATTATTTCTCCTCTGCAAAAGTTACTATTATCTCAGACAAAGCTAGATACTGTATATACTCTCATCAAGTTCCGACTAAATGTGATTTTGCAGTTATATCCGATAATTTTGCTGCTTTTGATTCCCACTAGGTAATTTATCTGTTAATATAATTTAACGAAAGGGTTATTTACGTATCTCGATTGATATGTATAGCCAAAAGTCAAACTCCGTCAGAAGCGGTGTCTTTAATAAAAAATAGTTTTGCGGAATACAAACTGTCTGGTTAGCTCCTGCTCCGCCGCGAAACTAAGGAAGCATAATCCAGCAGTTGGTCTAAATATTTATATTTTATAAATTATATTTTATAGTTGTTCAAGACCAGGGGGTTAACGCTCCACGCAGACAAGATATTGAGTCTGACCATATAAATCGGAGAAATTTTTATTGCCCCTGGGTGTAAAAGTTTCAGATGATCGTGCAAATTAGTAGCAACCTTTGTATTTGGTCTTTAAAAATTAGGATGAAGAATGGCAAATAAGCCAACTATAGCTATATCCCATTTGGGATGTGAAAAAAACCGTATAGATTCCGAACATATGCTGGGCTTATTAGCTCAAGCAGGTTATCAGGTAGATTCCAACGAAGAATTAGCTGATTATGTAATTGTCAATACCTGTAGTTTTATTCAAGAAGCTAGAGAAGAATCAGTTCGTACCCTAGTAGAATTAGCCGAAGCCGATAAGAAAATTGTCATCACCGGCTGTATGGCGCAACACTTTCAAGGAGAACTCCTAGAAGAATTGCCCGAAGCAATGGCGGTAGTGGGTAGTGGCGACTATCATAAAATAGTTGACGTGATTGAGCGCGCCCAAACAGGGGAAAGAGTCACCGAAATCACCGAAGAACCAGTCTATATTGCCGATGAGACAGTTCCTCGCTACCGTACTACCACTGAAGGGGTAGCCTACCTGAGAGTGGCAGAAGGCTGTGACTATCGCTGTGCTTTTTGCATTATTCCTCATCTGCGAGGAAATCAGCGATCGCGTTCTATCGAATCAATTGTCGCCGAAGCCGAGTCTCTAGCTTCCCAGGGAGTACGGGAAATAATTCTGATTTCCCAAATTACTACCAACTACGGCAAAGATCTCTATGGGAAACCAATGCTAGCGGAGCTTTTAATCGAGTTGGGCAAGGTTGATGTACCTTGGATCAGGATTCATTACGCTTACCCCACAGGGTTAACTTCAGATGTCATAGCAGCCATTAGAGATACACCCAATGTTCTTCCTTATCTAGATTTGCCCTTACAGCATTCCCATCCCGAAATCTTAAGAGCCATGAATCGCCCTTGGCAGGGAAGGGTAAACGATGCCATTATTGAGCGTATTAAACGAGAATTACCAGGGGCAGTATTGAGGACTACTTTTATAGTTGGTTTTCCTGGGGAAACGGAAGCTCATTTCCAGCATTTAGTAGAGTTTGTCAAACGACATGAGTTTGACCACGTTGGGGTGTTCACCTTTTCTCCTGAAGCAGAAGCTCCCGCCCACAGTATGGAAAATCAAGTCGATCCCCAAATCAGCAATAATCGCCGAGATATTTTAATGCAGGCACAGCAACCAATTGCTGCTGCTAAAAACCAAGCTTATGTCGGTCAAAAATTAAATGTTCTTGTTGAACAAGAACATCCTAGTTCGGGGCAGTTAATTGGTCGCTCTACACAATTTGCTCCAGAAGTTGACGGACTTGTATACGTTCGTGGTGAAGCTTCTCTAGGTTCAATAATTCCTGTAAATATCACTGCCGCAGATGTTTACGACCTTTATGGTGAAGTTGCTCCCGTAGCAGCTTATGCAGCAGTCTAAACAGACTGTTGGGAATTCGTAGAAAGTCTCTAGCACCTTTAGCTAAAGCAATTTTGAGGTGCTGACAATCTATAGCGGTATCAAACTGCACAGTTTTTTAGCAAATAAACAGTAAAAGTACATAACTCATGACAACCACTTTCCAAGACTTAGGACTATCAGACGCTTGTTTAGCACAGCTAGAACAGCTCGAATTTACCGAACCTACTCAGATTCAACAAGATGCCATACCAGCTTTATTAGAAGGTAAGGATATTGTTGGTCAATCTCAAACAGGTACGGGTAAAACCGCAGCTTTTTCCCTTCCTGCACTAGAAATTGTCGATCCCAACAATAAAGCCGTACAGGCTTTGATTCTGACACCTACTAGAGAGCTAGCTCAACAGGTGGGTCAGGCAATCCAAGATTTCACCTCTAAAGAACAAAAAGTCTTTTCTATGACAGTTTATGGTGGTCAATCTATTGAAAGACAAATCAGTAGACTGCGCCGAGGAGTTCAGATTGTTGTCGGTACTCCAGGAAGAGTAATCGATCTTCTAGAACGCCGTGAACTAAACCTAGATGAACTAAAGTTAGCTATTCTCGACGAAGCTGACGAAATGCTAAGTATGGGCTTTATCGACGATATTAAAAAAATTCTGCGTCGTACCCCTGAAGGAAGACAAACTGCCTGTTTGTCTGCCACTATGCCGAGAGAAATTAAAGATTTGATCAAAAACTTTTTAAATTCTCCCGAATACATCACGGTTAAGCAACAAGAAGCAGCACCGACTAGAATCGACCAGCACGTTTATATGGTGCCTCGTGGTTGGCAGAAAATCAAGGCATTACAGCCTATTTTAGAGCTAGAAGAGCCAGAATCTGCGCTTATATTTGTTCGTACAAAGCGGACTGCTAGCGAGTTAACCAGTAAACTACAAGAAGCCGGTCACAGCGTTGATGAGTATCATGGCAACTTGAGTCAGGTGCAGCGCGAAAGACTAGTTAAACGCTTCCGCGATGGCAAAGTCAGAATGGTAGTAGCTACAGATATTGCAGCTAGAGGATTGGACGTACAGGATTTGAGTCATGTAATCAACTACGATTTACCTGATAACGCCGAAACTTATATCCACCGTATTGGGCGGACTGGTCGTGCAGGCAAAACAGGTACTGCGATCGCCATTGCCCAATCAGGAGATCGTCGTAGTCTCAAACAAATAGAGCGTCGCATCCGTTCTAAGCTGGATATTGCTCAAATCCCCAACAGAAACCAAGTAGAAGCCAAACGCATTGGCAAGCTTCAGGCAAAAATCAAAGAAACCCTAGCAGGGGAAAGAATGGCATCATTCTTGCCTTTGGTTAGAGAATTGAGCGACGAATATGATGCTCAAGCGATCGCAGCAGCCGCCTTGCAAATGGTCTATGACCGCGATTGTCCAAACTGGATGAAAGGCGATTGGGAGATTCCTGAAGATAGTTTTTCCAAACCAGTTGTTAAAGGCAAAAAAGGTCGCTCTTCTCGTAAAGGTAGCTACAGCAGTAGTAGTAAGTCTAAATCAGTTCCGAGAATTAAGTCTCAAGGAAAACTCAGATCACAAGTGATTATTGAACAATAAATAATTACGATTGAGTTAACAGTTTTGAGCCAAAGTATAATTAGCTATACCTAATAACTCAAAACTGTGAGCTTCTCATGGTTAAATAAAGATTATTGTTCAATAAGTTATTAGCCACTAGCTATTGATTGTCCCCAGACCATAACTGGTAGCTTAAAGCTTTGAGCCAAAGTCAACTGAAATAACCCTCCATAGCCCTCGTGACACTAAGTATCCCCTCGACCAACCTCTCTTATCCAAGCGTTGCCAAAACAGCAAATAACTGGCAGGGTTTGATTGAAACGTATCGCTCTTATTTACCCGTGAGCGAAGCCACTCCTGTAGTTACTTTGTTGGAGGGTAATACCCCCTTGATTCTGGCTAATGGGATCTCGTCTAAAATTGGTCGTGGGGTCACAGTCTATGTCAAATATGATGGTCTAAATCCTACAGGCAGCTTTAAAGACCGAGGTATGACTATGGCTATTTCCAAAGCCAAAGAAGATGGGGCAACAGCGGTTATCTGTGCTAGTACGGGCAATACATCAGCATCCGCAGCAGCTTATGCTCGTCGTGCAGGCTTAAAAGCGTTTGTAGTAATTCCCGATGGTTATGTTGCTTTAGGTAAACTAGCTCAGGCTTTATTATACGGTGCGGAAATAATTGCCGTAGACGGTAACTTTGATGATGCCTTGACTATTGTTTGTCAACTTTCAGAAAATTATCCAGTTCAGTTAGTTAATTCTGTTAACCCTTATCGTCTTCAGGGACAAAAAACCGCAGCTTTTGAGATAGTTGATGTCTTGGGCAATGCTCCTGACTGGCTATGTATTCCTGTAGGCAATGCTGGTAATATTACCGCCTATTGGATGGGTTTTTGTGAATATCATACCGCTGGAAAATCTTCTCGATTACCAAAAATGATGGGCTTTCAGGCAGCAGGTGCTGCGCCTTTAGTTTCAGGTGAGCGTGTGCATAATCCTGATACTATAGCAACAGCAATTAGAATTGGTAATCCTGCCAGTTGGCAAAAGGCGATCGCCGTTAAAGAAGCTAGCCAAGGAGAGTTTAATTCTGTAACCGATACAGAAATTCTTGATGCTTATCGTCTCTTAGCTTCAGAAGAAGGGGTATTTTGTGAACCAGCTAGTGCAGCTTCAGTAGCAGGCTTGCTTAAGGTTAAAGATCGAGTTCCAGACGACGCTACAGTAGTTTGCGTTCTTACAGGTAATGGTTTAAAAGATCCTAGTAGCGCAGTCGATCATAGCCTCAATGAGGTAAAACTAGGCGTTCCTCTAGAAATAGAAAAAGTAGCACGAGTAATGGGCTTGTAACCTCTAATATCGAAGGATTACTACCAATTACTGAAAAAACCGTGCATTAGTGGCTGCTAATACACGGGTCAATTTACGACTTGACTGATATTGCTAAAATTACGCTCCTATAATTACTTTCTAGGGCGCGTTACTTCTTAGCAAAAAACTTAACGCGTCTCTAACTTAAATCGACTGTCTATTTTCGTCTTCAGTAAATGTACGAACATAATTATATTTAGATACATTTAATGAGCAGCATGGTATCTGTAGGTTACGCTGTAAAAGACCCTGGTTGTATTCAAAATCGATTAAATCAGTTAATGCTTTGTAACATAACCGTTCATTAAATAATCAATTGTAAATGAAATGACCCAAGACAGAGTAATTGTAATCGGTGGTGGTTTAGCAGGAACCGAGGCAGCTTGGCAAATAGCTCAAGCAGGGGTGGCTGTTACTCTTTATGAAATGCGCCCCATCAGAACTTCTCCTGCTCATCATACAGAAGAATTAGCCGAATTAGTCTGTAGTAACTCTTTTGGCGCGAAGAATAGCGATCGCGCTGCGGGTTTACTTCACGAAGAATTACGTCGTCTTGGTTCAAGGATTATCGCCACGGCAGATTATCACTCTGTTCCCGCAGGTGGTGCATTAGCAGTAGATAGAGGGGTTTTTAGTGGTGATTTAACTAAAACTTTAGCCAGCCACCCTCTGATTGAATTCAAGCGCGAAGAAATCACTGAAGTTCCCCAGGATAGCATTGTTGTGCTGGCTACAGGCCCTTTAACCAGTCCCCAGTTGACAGAAGATCTGCAAAAGTTTACGGGCATGGAATATATGAGCTTTTTTGATGCTGCTAGCCCCATTATTGTCGGAGAATCTATAGATCGAGAAGCCGCCTTTTTGGCATCTCGCTATGATAAAGGTGAGGCTGCTTACCTCAACTGCCCGATGAACAAAGAGCAGTATCTCAATTTTCAGCAGGAGTTATCTAAAGCCGAACAGGCAGAATTAAAAGATTTTGAACGAGAAACTGCCAAATTTTTTGAAGGCTGTTTACCAATTGAAGAATTGGCACAACGGGGAGAGGATACTATGCGCTATGGCCCTCTCAAGCCAGTAGGATTGTTTGATTCTCGTTTGGGAGATTTTCGCGCCCCAGAAAACAAAGGGAAACGTCCCTATGCCGTCGTGCAGCTTCGTCAAGAAGACAAAGCAGGACAACTGTGGAACATGGTCGGTTTTCAGACCAATCTGCGTTGGGGAGAACAAAAACGAGTCTTCAAATTAATTCCAGGCTTAGAGAATGCTGAGTTTGTACGCATGGGAGTAATGCACCGCAACACCTTTATCAATTCTCCTCAGTTATTAGAATCGACTCTCCAATTTAAAAGCAAGAAGACCGTTTTAGCTGCTGGTCAACTAATTGGTACGGAAGGTTATACCGCAGCAGCAGCAGGAGGCTGGTTAGCAGGGACAAACGCTGCTCGTTTAGCATTAGGACAAAAACCTCTGAGTATGCCTGAGACAACAATGATGGGCGCGCTCTTTGATTTTATCAGTTCGGCATCTGCCAAACATTTTCAGCCCATGCCACCTAACTTTGGTATTATTCCCCCATTGCCAATTAAAGTTAAAAACAAAAGAGAAAGATATGGTCAGTATCGCGATCGCTCTTTTGCCGATTTAGCCACCTGGAAACAGTCTCTACAGCCAGAATTAGCCACGATTAATTAAACGAGTCAAGAAATGAAAGAACAAATTGTCACTTGGTTAAACCGTATTCTTGTTGCTGATGTATTTTTAGTTTTCTTTGGCTTTATCTGGTTTGCGATCGCCGTTATTGGTCGTTATCTAAACATTCCTTTGGGTTTTGATATTTGGTATAGGCTTTGGATACCAGTTTTCAATCCAGCGATCGGTATTCTCTTTTTAGGGGCATTCGCTACTTGGTTAATTAATAAAATCTCTAGCAGGTTTGGTTCTGAATAAATTACCAGGTAAGGCTTAGTAAATGCTCAATTTCCAATTGTTTAAAAGCTAAAAGCGATTCAGCACAGATAGTATTATCAAAATCTAGCCTTTAAATCAACAACGACTAAGAAGAGATTGCCAAAAAAAGACGATGAGCTAAGATTGCAGATATAATTACCTTTATTTTTTAGATTTTGATTAATTGTGTCAACTAAATTAAGCTTTATTTTTGACTGCATCCCTAATAACAATAATTATTACCTTCAGCAATCTATTTCGCTTATTTGCCAACTGCTCCTCATTTTGCCAAAGGGCTTGTCCTTTCTCCGTAGTAAAAATCTATCTGCGAAATACCTTTACCAATTAACCCATTAGAAAAAATAAATTAATGTAGGCAAAAATTATATCTATTAGGAAAGTACATTATGCTTATTTGTCCACAGTGTGAATTTGAAAATCCTGAAGCTAATAAATTTTGCCAAAATTGCGGTGTTTCACTGACGGATAAAATGTGCTGTCAATGCCAAGCAAATATTCCTATCGAAGCAAAAAGCTGTAGCTTTTGCGGTGCTGCTAATCATACTGTGCTGTGGGCAATAATTTCTCAAAAACCAGTAGCAGAACCTTTACCTCAAGCAGAATTAGCTAAGACAATCGGTATTTATAACAACAATCACGAACAATTAGAAATTGAAAGTATATCTGACCTATTTATTGAATGTCGAGACAAAGCCAAATCTCTATTACAGCTTCATAAAGAAGACCATACCTTAAGTCGCTACGAAATTGAGGGGGATAATAATTCTGAAACATTTTTGCTTACTAAAGACTACAATTCTGAGCATACATATCTACAAAAAAAAGTAATTGATAAATATCCTTTGCAAAAATCCCACTTGGCAACCCTGCAAAAACAACAAATGGATTTGTTTGCAGAATTAAGCCAAAGTCTAAATGATTCCTATTTAAAAGTAGCTCAATACTGGAATTTAGTCGGACTGCCAACTCATGCTTTACCCTATCTAATTCTAGAGAAATATACGCCTACAGTTCCCAGAATCTATGATGCGTGGCAGCAAGAAGATCGAGGAGTCGTGTTACTACCAGATCGTTCTGAGTGGCAATTACTTAAAGATTTATGGTCTCAACAAAAACTGCCACTGCTACAGATAATTTGGTTTTTAGATGAAATGGCAAAAATGTGGCAACCTTTGCAGCAGATTAGCTGCGCTCAAAGTTTGCTAGTAGACAAAAATTTACGCATAGATGAAGATCAAGCCTTTTGCTTACAGCAATTGTATATGGATGAGTCTGACAGTTGCCCGACTCTCAAAGATTTAGCTAAAGTATGGCAAGCTTGCTTTGCCGAATCAAATTCAGATAGTCTAGATGAACTAAATAAATTATTAGAGAGAGTTATTTCAGGAGAGATAGATGAAATAGAACAGTTAAGATTAGAGCTTCATAATATTGGTCTTGGTGAAGACGAAATTGAGTCCTTTGATATTCATACTAATTATTCTGACGTGAACATTCCCCAATCTGAACCCGACAAAATCCAATTCAACAATGATTCAGAGTCTGCTGAACAACCAGTTTTTTTCCAGGAACAGGAAGAAGATATGATGTATAGTAGCGATTTTGAAGAACAAGCCACGGCAATGATACCTATGCATTTAAGAAGTATTGCTGATGCTAGCTGTACCGACATTGGCTCCCAAAGAGACCATAATGAAGATTTTTTTGGGGTCAAAACCTCAATTGAGAAAGCAGAAAATACTACCGAAACCAACCTCAAAATGCGTGGTTTGTATATAGTCTGTGATGGCATGGGAGGTCATGCAGCTGGAGAAGTTGCTAGTGCTATGGCGGTAGAAAATCTCCAAAAGTATTTTCAAAGCCACTGGCAGCAAGAATTACCAGCGCAAAAAACTATTGAAAAAGGGATTTTATTAGCCAATCAAGCTCTCTATCAAACAAATATAGATAATTCTCGTTCTGGTAGCGGTAGAATGGGGACTACTTTAGTGATGGCTTTTTTACAGGATACTCAGCTAGCGATCGCCCACGTCGGAGACAGTCGCATCTATCGCCTTACTCGCAAGCAAGGACTAGAACGCTTAACCTTGGATCATGAAGTTGGTCAAAGAGAAATTAATCGGGGGGTCGAACCCGACATTGCCTATGGCAGACCTGATGCCTATCAGTTGACTCAAGCCTTAGGACCTAGAGACAACAACTATGTGCGTCCTGATATTCAGTTTATCGAAATTACCGAAGATTGCTTACTATTGCTTTGTTCTGATGGTCTTTCAGATAATGACTTATTAGAGGAAAACTGGCAAGAATATCTTAAACCTTTGCTTAGTTCCCAAAGCGATCTTCAAGGAGGTCTATTTAAACTGGTAAATTTTGCTAACGAACACAATGGTCACGATAATATTACTGCGGTCTTAGTCAGAGTCAAGCTAAAGCCTAATTTTTAAAGATCGTAGTTCTTTTTTCTAATTGATGGCGACAAAGGCTTTAGCCTCATCTGACGCTGTGCAAACAGCTTGTGCAATCGCCATGTTGATCACACGCCCTAATTGATAATTGCCCAATATGGTCATTTTTACGCTTTTAGAACCACAGACAAACCAACCTCTTCAACAGTGGGAGTTTTTAGAGCAATCAGTGATTCGTATTGGTCGCGCTCAAAATAATGACATTGTGCTGCATGGCTATTTTCAAGTCTCTCGACAGCATCTAGAATTAACTCTCATAGATCCTCAACAAGAAAAGTGGCAGTTAATTAGCAGAGGAACTAACGGTACTTTAGTCAATAATGATTTTGTGACCGAAACTATCTTAAATCACAATGATTTGATTCGACTGGCAGAAAATGGACCCGTATTTAAGTTTGAACTAGAATCTTACTTAGCTGAAAACCAAGAAGAGGTAGAAACAACTCAGATTCTTAAGCCTGCTGTTATTTGCGATCATCAAGATAATCCAGAAGGCAGTATTTTTTGTCGCCATTGTGGCGAACCAATAGTCAGCGATGAGCATTATATTGGCTCTTATCAAGTCTTACGGACTCTTGGTAGAGGAGGAATGGGAACTACCTATCTGGCTTGGGATCGCCACCGCACTGTCAAGAATGCACCTATGCTGTTAGTTCTTAAGGAAATGAACGCAGATATGGCGCGCATTGCTAAAGCGAGAGAATTATTTGAAAGAGAAGCACGTATCTTAAAGTCTTTAGAGCATAAGGGTATTCCTAAATATTTTGATTTTTTTGTGGAAAACAACCACAAGTACATTGTCATGGAATTAATTCATGGTCATAATTTAGAGCAGTTAGTTAACCTACGAGGCGCAACCGATGTCTCAAGAACAATTAACTGGATGATTCAAGTGTGCGATATTGTGAAATACCTGCACAACTTAGAACCACCTTTAGTACATCGGGATATCAAACCAGCCAACTTAATGCTGCGTAATTTAGATAGTCGCCTAATGCTGTTAGATTTCGGGGCAGTAAAGGAACTAGGTACGGCTTTAGAAACTCGCATTGGTGTGGAAGGATACAGTGCGCCAGAACAATATCGAGGCAAACCTTGTCCTCAATCAGATATCTATGGAATAGGCACGACGATTATTTTTCTTTTAACTAGCCAAACACCAATGCAATATTATCGCTATCAAAGTAGCAAATTTGAGTTTGATATTGATAGCATTCCTGGACTGCCTACTAACTTAGGAGAAGTTTTATCAATTGCTTGCCAACCCGAACCAAAAGACCGTTATCAGACAGCTAGAGAATTAAAGGATGCTCTTTCTGCTTGCCTATAAGGTTACATTGAACATTTCTCATTAAACATTGAGCATTCAAACTTCTGACCTGTTTCGAGACCTTCTAAAGGGTTCAGCAGTACATGCGGACAAGTCCTTTGTTTCAAGTCGGGAAACCCGCCCAACGGAGTGCTTCACCGCGTCGCCATCAGGCGCAAACAAAGGCGCATTTCCCCATGTAATGCTTGAATTGACCTCTGACCTCTGACTTCCCCAGAACAGTACTAGTTTTCATCCCAATCTTCTACAGAGAGTAGTTCACAGATCGGATCTTGAGTCGAAAAATCGAAGTCCAATAGTTCATTTTTCCAATATGACCAATCATCGCCCAATAATAGGGCAATTTTGCCAATACGATCGTCTGGTTTAACGATATTAGAGTCTACTAAGGAAGAAACCTTGCGCTGCAATTTCATCATTGGATGCGCAACTTGCTTTGTCATACGCTTAATTTTGCCTGCTATGATATGTTGATTAAATAGTTTAGGGTCTGGTTTCTGTCTGGCTTATGTTTTGAAACTTTAAGCCTGAAGTTCTCAGATCAACCTGACATACTTGTAACTTACAATATACTATTTCGCAAGGGTTTGTCTCAATTAGTACGGTAATTACTCTATAAAGTGAGGATAGCCGACAATAAGCAAATAAACAATTATGGGTAGAAAAGAAATATTTATAGTTTCTGGATGGATAATTGCTGGGTTTATTACTCCTGTTTTGGCTTTAAATGATTCTATCAGCGAAAAAGGAGTTAATGCTCTGCGTTTACACTCCTCTCCCTATAATTTGTTGGGTCGAAAAATTGGTATTGGTCAAGTAGAGGTAGGTCGCCCTGTTAAACTGGGTAGGGATAAAGCAGCTAATACCTTAAAAACAATTTCTCCAAGGGCAGTTTTTTATCGCGATCGAGCTGCGACGACAGATAAAAACATAGACGATCACGCCAGTATGGTTGCAGAGGTAATGATTGCCGAAGATAAACAGCTACAGGGTATTGCTCCCAAAGCCAAGCTGTATGCCTCAGCGGTTGGCTCTTTAAATGAGGGAGGACAGCCTCAAGAATGTCTGGCGAGTCAACATATTGCTCAACAGAATGGCGGTGATATTCGAGCTATTAATTTTAGTTTTGGAGAATCTCTAGAGCGAGATGAACGAGATGAAGCAAAACTAGACGGCAAAGCATTGTTAACTTCCTGTATTGATTGGTCTGCCCGCAAGCATGAGGTTTTGTATGTAATAGCAGGAAACCAGGGGGAGGGAGGAATTCCGATCCCCACAGATAATTTTAACGGCATTACTGCTGCCTACACTACAAAAAGGAAGGGTAAATTCAATAAGGTAGATTTTGCTAATTTAAGCGATTTACCCAAAGGAATTGGACGTAGCTTTATTAAGAAAGAGATTGATTATGGCGATCGCCGTGCCGTTAGTTTACTTGCCCCAGGCGGACAAATTGCTGTTTTTAATCAAAAAAGAGAAATAGAAAAAGTTAGTGGTACAAGCTTTGCTGCCCCCCATATTACAGGTGCGGTGGCTTTGTTACAGGAAGATGGGGATGAGCGTTTAAAACAGGCACCAACTTCATCTAACTGGAGTTTAGATTCCCGCCGCCATGAAGTAATGAAGGCTGTGCTGTTAAATTCCGCCGATAAAATTGCCGATCGCGGCGATGGCTTATTATTAGGTATGGAGCATACTATTTTGGGTAAAAAAAACCATACCTGGTTTGACTCTGATGCCTATCAAAATCCCCGTGTGCCTTTAGATATACAGATGGGTACAGGGCAATTAAATGTTTGGCGAGCATACCAACAGTTTAGTGCAGGACAGGCAAACAAAAACAAACCTGTAAATGCTCTTGGTTGGGATTATAGAAAAATAGCAGCCAATAATTATCAAGAATACTATTTGCAAAAACCCTTAGTTAAAGGAAGTTATGCAGCTATTACTTTAGCTTGGGATCGTTTAGTAATCTTAAATGATCTTAATCGCAATGAGCAGTATGATGAAGGAGAGACCTTTAGCGATCGCGGTTTAAATAATTTAGATGTTTATCTCTTACCTGTAGATCAAGAGAGCGACATGAGAAACACCTGTTCTTCCTCTAGTTTTGAAGACAGTGTTGAACACATATTTTGCCCTATTCCTGCTACAGGACGTTATAAAATTCGGGTTCGTTATCGCCATCAATTCAACGAGCCAGTTCAATCCTATGGTTTGGCTTGGTGGACAAAAGCTAAAGAGAAGGATGAGGGATGAGGCATAAAAGCTGCCTTAAGCTTCTAATTATCTTAGAGGTCGTCTGAGAAGTCTAATTTATTACACTAAAGCCCCCTAAATCCCCCAAACTTGGGGGGTTGGGGGGGCGAAAACAAGTAAAAATTTAGCCAAAATAACTTTTTAAATATCCTCTTAATCCGCACTCACGCTATAAAAGTTTAAAGCTACGAACTTGGCTCGTTTACTCAGGTTTCATGGTTACAATGCCATAGGCTTTTGGATTGAGATATTTCTGGGCTGCTGCCTGTAAATCTTGGGCAGATATAGCTTGAATATGTTGTGGATAATTGAGGGCGGGTGCTAAATCTTTTAGCTGTGAATAATAATAGCCATAGAGGTTAGCGCGATCGCTTGGTCGTTCATTAGCAAAGACAAATCGATTTGCCACTTGAGTACGAATACGCTCAATATCTTTAGCTGCAATCGGTTCAGTCTGAATGTCCTTGATTTGTTGGGCGATCGCCTGTTCTACTTCAGGAATATTTTCAGTGGGCAAAGCAGCAGAAATATAAAATACTCCTTGGTGGGTTTGGGTCATATTGCTAACGCCTATCTGACTAACCAAACCTTTTTCTTCGCGCAACTCTCTAAATAAACGGGACACCTTACCCTGTCCTAAAATTACTGCCAGAATATCTAGAGCATAGGTTTCGGCTAAATCTTCCATACCAGGAACACGCCAACCCATGACTAATCGTGCCTGCTGCAAACTCTCATCAATATATTCATAACGAGCTATGGAAGTAAAAGGCTGTTCTGGAGTTACCGAGGGAGTAGTATTTTTAGTATATTCCTCGCGGGAATTATAATGCTGGGCAAATCCTTGGGTAACAATCTCAATTAACTCTTCTACTGGCAGATTACCTACAACCGCTGCGGTCATTGACCGGGGTTGATACCAAGCACCATGAAAATCGCGCATTTGTTGCGATCGCAAGTTTTCAATTACTGTGCCAGGACCTAGTACAGGACGACGATAAGGAAGAGTTTCAAAACAGGCTTCCATCGAGCGATAAAAGGTACGGCGACGGGGACTGTCTTCCGAGCGACGAATTTCTTCGAGTACAACTAATTTTTCTCGTTCAAATGCTTCATTTTCAATACTAGGATTTAAAACCACGTCTAGCTGTAAAGGAGCTAGTTCAGCAAAATCTTTGGGAGCAGTGGTTATATAGTAATGAGTATAATCTTGACTAGTAGCTGCATTGGTTACTGCACCCCGTTCTTCGATTAAATGCTCAAATTCACCCATTTTTAGATTAGGCGTACCTTTAAACACCATATGTTCCAAAAAATGCGCCATGCCGTTAATATCGTCACTTTCTTTGGCTGAACCGACGTTAATCCACACATTGAGGTTCACCGCATCCACAGGCATTTGTTCAGCGATAATAGTTAAGCCATTATCTAATTGACGTATAGTTGGAGCATTGAGCTTAGGCTGTTTAGTAATGGTAGAAGTCATTAAATATATTGTTAGCTATATACAGGTATTTAGAAAACTTATAGTTATTCTAATCATTATCTGGTGATAAAAGAGTCAGGGATTCGAGATTTAAGACTAATGACTGACTGGATGTTGACCATAAAAAGGGATCACTTCTGACCAATGAGCGAACTTTCCCTGTTGCCAGTCGGCATAAGCCAAATCCAAGACATTAGTTACCGTAGCAGCAATATTATCCTCGGCAATGATTAGTTTATAAGAGGATTTCAAATTATCTAAATTATCTAAAATTTCTTGCCAAGCTGCCTGACTCATTAGCGTATCCTCCATATATGCTTGAAGCTGCCCTTTTTCATTTAGCTGGTAAATAGCGACAAACAGTTCTTCTCTCCTGGCAGCCATTTGTACCGCTAATAATTCATTGCCAAGATGATTTTGGGCTGCTGCCACTGCTGCTAGATTAGAAATACCAAATAAGGGAATATCTAACTGTTGAGCTATGGTGCGGGCTGTTACAACCCCTACACGAGTTCCTGTAAAGCCTCCAGGTCCTTTGGCAACGGCAATAAACTCTATATCCTGCCAGGTTTGCGGTAGGAGCATTTCTTGCAGGTATTGATGCAGATGAGATGCTAAATTTCGCCCCAAGTCCCACACCTGATGGCGACTGTTTCCCTGATAATTATTGAGAGCTATTCCTAGCTGGGGTGTACTGGTGTGGAGAGCGATCGCATATTTATGGCTATTGAGGACGGACATAAGCTAACAACTAACAACTAATAACTAACAACTAAATTATCTAGCCAATAAGCTGACTATCCTGATTAAATAAACGTTTATATATTCCTTCGGTGACTAAAATTGTCGAAATCAAATTAGCTAAGACAATGGCAAACAAGATCATGATTTGATAAGAAGCTGCATCTAAAGGGTCACTACCTCCTAAAACCTGTCCTGTAAACATTCCAGGCAAGCTAACTAAACCCATCACCACCATATTATTCAGAGTAGGAATTAAGCCAGTGCGAATCGCTTCTTTTTGATAGCCTGATATAGCTTGTTTGGCAGTAGCACCCAAACACAGGTGAGTTTCAATTTCTAAACGATTTTGATTGACGGCATTTAAAAAGCGATCGCCAGCAAGAGAAGCACCATTCATAACATTACCAAACAGCATTCCCGCCAAAGGTATCAGGTAGCGGGGTTCATACCATTTATCGGGTTGCAGGATCAAAAGAATTACATAACCTAAAGTAAAGGCACTACTAGAAATAATAGCTAAAAATACCACAGGGAAAAGCCCCTGAAGCTTTTTATCGATGCGGTTGCGGGTAACGATAGAGGCAATAGTAATCATCATGACCAAAATACCTAATACCACCAGCCAATTATTGATCGCAAAAACTATATTTAAAATATAGCCAATGGCAATTAACTGCATCAAAGAGCGAACCGCACTATATGCTAACTGCTTTTCTAATTCTAGCCTTTGCCAAAGAGATAAAGCGATCGCCATGCCGATCATGCCTAAACATAAGACTAAATCGACTGCATCTAAAGAAATTAAATTATCCACTCTACATTTTTACTTGCTACCTATTACTTACGTACGGGCGGTTCGCGAACCGCCCCCTACGATTTACCCATTCAAGGAGATAACCTGGCAATCTGCCAACTACCATCAGCCTGTAGATCGTATACTAGGCGATCGTGAAGACGATTGGGACGACCTTGCCAAAATTCAATACGGTTAGGTATGACGCGAAATCCGCCCCAGTGTTCGGGAAGAGGAACAGTAGCATCTCCTTTGTATTTAGCCTCTAGATCTGCTGATTGTTGTTCTAATATTTGGCGATTGGGAATTACCCGACTTTGAGCAGATGCCCATGCACCCAACTGTGAGGCTTTAGGGCGACTATGGAAATATGCCTCGGATTCTTCAGTAGCTAGTTTTTCTACTTCTCCCTCGATACGAACCTGTCTTTCTAATTTGTCCCAGAGAAAAACCAGCGCAGCATAAGGATTGGCAATTAACTGTTGACCCTTTTGGCTTTCGTAGTTGGTATAAAAGACAAAACCGCCTTGGTTAACGCCTTTGAGTAAGACAATTCTAGCGGTAGGTTTCCCGTCAGGAGTAGCAGTAGCTAAAGTCATAGCGTTTGGTTCAATTAGATCGGCATCCAAAGCTTGTTGAAACCAAACTTCAAACTGCTTAAGGGGATCGGCATCTAAATCGGCTTCAGATAATCCTGCTAGGGTATAGTTTTGTCGTAAATCGGCGATTGAAGAGTCCACGTTATAAATTAATGATCGATGATCAATTATCAATAATAATTGATCAAAGTTCTCCGAGCAAAATTGTAGAACATTTTAAATTTTGAATTAAAGGCTTAGTGGTGGCACCAAGAGCTAAACTATTTACCCCAACACGCTGGCGTTGCGATCGCAATATTACTAGTTCATGGGTACGACTGGCATTTAAAATTTCTCTGACAAAATTGTTTTGAGCAGTAACCTGAATATCTACTGTTGCCTCTGGTAATAAGTGTTTGCCTAAATTTTCTAATTTATTATGTAGATGAGTTTTGCGCTCTTTAGACGTACCTGAAGGACAGACATGAAGCAAGGTGATTTCTGTACCTTCGGTAACTAAATTTTGAGCAAAACGAATCGGACGCAAACCATCAGGATAAAAGCTTTCTACGGGTACTAAAGCACGTCTAATTGTTAGAGGAGAATCGCGCAGACTAGCCATAACTACCGAGCAATGAGCAGACCAAAGTACGCTATCGGTAACAGAGCTAAAGAAACGAGAGCGAAAACTCTTAAAATTATCAAATCCTAAGACAATTAAATCAGCATTAACTTCACGACTGGCATGACTAATACCATGAGCAATATCATATTCAATTCTTAATTCTGGTTGAGCAACAATACCTAATTCTTCGCAAATTTCTTGGGCTTGAGCAAGCAATCTTTGACAACGTTCTACATCTACATTTAGTTGAGGAGAATCTAAGCGGGATTCAGCTTTAGCGATCGCCAAAGGTATAATTTCTCCTTCATTTTTTCGGGTTAGCAAAGAAGCCAACTCTAATAGATAACGCTCAGTTTGGGGGTTATATACAGGAACAACAACTCGCAACCCTTTTGCCAGGGGAGCATCAGCAATAGATTCATCTCTTGGTTCAGCTTCAGATGAGTCTTTCTCACCTAATTGAGCAGCAGCACGGGAAGTAATTAAAGGTCCTGCGATCGAGGTTACTAACATCAATAAAATGACGCTATTAAATACCCGCTCGTTAATAATCTGTGCTTGAAAACCAATTAAAGCAGCAGCTAGAGTTGCAGCTACCTGGGGTAAAGACAGCGACCACATGGTTATAGTTTGTTGCCAACTATAGCGATATGCCAGTTTAGCCAAGCAAGCTGCTATAAACTTACTTAAAATTAACACTCCGACAATGGAGAGTGGAATACCAATAGAGCGAAAAATATCTTGAAAGGCTTCGAGGTCGATCAACAAACCCATATCCACAAAGAAAATGGGAATAAACAATACTGAACCGATAAATTCCACCTTTTCTTTAACGGGACCATCGCCGATTACGTCATTGACCGCTAATCCAGTCAAAAAAGCTCCAACAATCTTTTCAATCCCAATTGCCTCCGCTCCCACTGAAGCTACAAACAAAGCTAGGAGTACAAACAAAAACTGACTACTTTGTTCGTTCCTCGAACGGCGGAAAAAAGCTTTCCCCAAACGATCCAAGCCTAACAAGACTACCAGGGTATAAATAATTAAAGAACCTAATAATATGCCTAAATCAATGGCGGTAAAATCTCCTTTATTTATCCCTAAACAAATCGCTAACACCAGCAAAGAACCAATATCAGTAAAGATTGTCGCGCCAATGGTGACGGTAACAGCTTCGTCATTAACTACTCCTAGGCGTTTGACAATTGGATATGCCAGCAAAGTATGGGAAGCCAACAGCGAACCAATGAGGACAGCAGTATTCCAGCCAAAACCAAATACTCGCCCCACTAAAATACCGCCAATCAAGGGAGTAGCAAAAGTAGCAAAACCAAAACCCATGGAGCGATTTCTGGTACGGCGAAACTGCTCCATGTCAATTTCTAATCCCGCCACAAACATCAGATAAATCTTACCGATATCTGCTAGCAAAATCATAGTTTCCGATTTGCTGTTAAGCAAACCCAAACCGCTAGAGCCAAATAATACTCCTGCTACTAATAAGCCTACTAATCCTGGCAGCTTTAATTTTTCAAAAAATGGTGGCACTAGCAAAATAATTGCCAAGAGCAAGGCAAAGGTAAAAATCGGCTCACGTATTGTTTCAGAGATAGATTCCATATTTGTCAGTAATAAGATAAAAAAGTATAAATCTACTATTTATATTGTCAAATTTCGTTGCCAATACAAGACCCACCGCCAAACACTAAATATTCATGTATGGAATCTGAATTAAAAGCATCGCCTTGCGCTTTTGCCAAAAAAGTTCTGCCTTCTACATATTCATCTACCGTAGTTTCTCTGCCATAAACTTCAAAAGTAACAATGTCATAAGCTCCAGAATAGCAACTCAACTTATCAGTCATAGTCAAACCTTTTGGGACAAATGTAACACTGCGATCGATGATGCACAGTCCCCCTGCGAAATTCAAACTATGTTCTCCTGTCTCGTCTTTTACCTTGACTTCGTGAGCGAATTTATACTCATCGGCAAATGGTCCTGAAACCATCTGTTTGCGTAAGATTTCTCTACCACCTGAAAAACAGACAATTGTTCCAGGAAAGACTTCTGATTTAACTTGTCCAGCAATTGCCGATCGCACTCCAAAATTAAACCAAGAATAGAACAGGATTACCAAACACAATAGAACTTCGATCATTAATTACACCTATTGAATTGTAGAAGTGTTTTTTAACCAACCCCGTCGCCAAAAATAAGTAATGAGAAACAAAGCGATCGCTGCCATAATCCCCAAACAACAAGGATAGCCCCAATACCAGTTGAACTCTGGCATATTCCAGGGAGAAACATCAGTATTAAAGTTCATGCCATAAATTCCCGCAATAAAGGTTAAGGGAATAAAAATACTAGAAATCACTGTTAAGGTTTTCATTACCTCATTCATTTTGTTATTAACTGCCGATAGGTAAACATCCATCAAACCAGAAGCTAATTCTCGATAGGTTTCGATCGTGTCAATAATTTGAACTGTGTGATCGTAACAGTCTTTAAAATAAATCAGCACGCGCTCATCTATTAATGGATGACCGTCTCTTATCAGGGTGTTTATGGCATCTCTTTGAGACCAAATTCCCCGACGTAAAATTAGTAATTCTCGCCTAGTCTGATAAATTTTGGTTAAGGTATGGTTGTTTGGCTGTCCAATTACTTCATCTTCTAATAGTTCAATTTTTTCACCGTAAGCTTCTAACACGGGAAAATAACCATCGATAATGGCATCCCAAAGAGCATAGGTTAAATAATCTGAGTTTTGCTTTCTGATAATACCGCGATCGCGTTTTAGGCGATCGCGTATTGGTTCAAAACAGTCTCTTTCTGGTTCTTCCTGCACCGTCAAAACATAATTTTTTCCTAAAACAAAACTTACCTGTTCGAGCCAAAATCCCGCTGCTTGTGGTTTAAGATTAGCCATTTGAGTAATGATGACCAACTGTTCTTGATAGTCTTCTATTTTTGGTCGTTGAGGCACATTAACCACACTTTCTAAAACTAAAGAATTTAAATCAAATATTTGAGCTAGTTTTTGCAGGATTGATTTGTCTCCCAATCCTCCTACATCAACCCAAGATACCGATTCCGTATCTAAATGAATAGCACATTCTTCTGGAGTTAAATGGGTTAGACGCTCATGCTTATCGTGGTTGTAGTCAATTAAATTTATTTCAGGAGTCGAAGCCTGCTTGGCAACAGTGATTGTGCCTGGCAGACTACCTACTTGATTGTAAGAGTAGTTAAATAAACTCTGGGTAGGTAAACTTTTATGACGATGGAATAAACGAAAAGATTTTGCGCTCATGGAAAGCAGTGTTTAGTCAGAAGTATTTACCTATTTTCTTTAAAAGAGAAAAGCAACGGCAATAAATAAAGCAGCAACAACAAGCTGTACTAACATTACAGGAATACCATATTTTAAAAACTTGCTAAAAGATATACTCCTACCGTGTTGTTCTGCCACCCCTGCTGCCACAATATTAGAAGATGCACCCATTAAAGTACCGTTACCCCCAAGTGTCGCCCCAAACATCATGGCATAGAATAAGGGCAAAACTTCTGGAGGTAATTGTCCTGTAAAATTGGGGCTTAATACTTCTGCCCCAACTAAACCGACATTAACTAAATATTGCTTGAGTAGAGGAACCATCGCCACTACCAAAGGAATATTCGGCACGATACTAGATAATAGACCCACCAAGACTAGTAAGACAATGGAACCCAAGGCAATATTTTTACCCAAGATAATTGCCAATAAGCTGGATATGCTGTCTAAAACTCCTGTTTTTTCTAGTCCGCCAATTAGCACAAAAGTAGACATGAAAAACAACAAAGTACTCCAGTCAATGTCCTTGAGAATGTTGTTGACTGTATCAATTTTGCTTTGATCGGCAAGGAATAAAGCCACTGCTGCCCCCAACAAAGCCACGGCTGCTGGAGGGATCGGCGTTGGTAAAGAATCGCCAATCACAAAAAAAGTTAGCACTACAACAATTAGCAATCCCCCCAACATTAATACCCTAGGATGATTAATTTTAGGATGAGGCAAAGTATTCATGTCTGCCAATTTCTTGTTCCAGATACTACGGAACAAAAAGGGAGCCATAATTAAAATTGAGCCAACAGCGATCGCGCCACCCAAACTCAACCTCATCAAATAGTCATTGAAGCTTAAGTTAACTGCATCTCCCACAATAAAAGTAGCAGGATCGCCCACCAAAGTTAATAATCCTGCGCTATTTGCCACAAAAACCATCAAAATTAGCAAAGGTACAAAATCTACGCCAATTTCCTGGGCAATAGGTGGAATCAGAGGAGCAAGCAGCATGACGGTAGTGGCATTGGGTAATACCGCACAAATAGGTGTAGTAATGGCAATTACCCCTAGTACCAGACGTTTACCATCTCCCTTGGCTAATACCACCATCTGTGTGGCTAAATAGGCAAAAATATTTGTGGGTTCAAAAACTCTAACTAGAATCATTACCCCCAAAAACAAAGCTAAAGTGGCATAACTCTGGCTGATATATTCAATCGCCTGATTGAGGGTCATGACGTGGGCGAAGATTAAAACTAACGCCCCTAAAAATGCAGCAACAGTTAAATGTAATCGTTCCGTCAAGATGGCTATAGTTACAGTCGCAAAAGTAACGGCTGCCACTATCGATGGCAAATTGGTAGCGGTTGTTTCCATGATTATTCCCGAGCGATAACTTCGCTAAAAAAAGGCAGTCAGATAAAATACTGACTGTCTCAAAATTGAGTTAGGTATGACTTGCCAACTAAACAAAGATTTTAATTGACCAGCTATTTAAAAATTATTTGCCGTGAAAAATCGCTTTGTTTCAAGCAACTTCACACAAGGTACCTTTAGGAAAACGAGGCAAAGTGCAGGCTAATGTTTGTATTCGTCTATCTACTTGCCATTGATCGAACAAATCTTCTGCTATGGGTTGAATAGGGCAAGAACTATAAGATCGAAGCTCAACCTTGAGAGTGGTCAAATAACAACTATCGGCAACTTGGCGATATCCATAACCGATTACTTTGCCTTTAAGACTAGTTGCTCTGTGTTGAACAATATCTCCAATTTCTATAACCATAAGCTGTTAATTTTCCTTAGATAAAATTATGATCTGCAATGAATAATATTTGCTGTGAAAAAGAGTAACAATTGCTTGTAGCTGTAATTTAGTTCTAGGCAACGCGATTATGCTGTCCTAAACTTTGAGCAAGTAGCTGAGGACTGAGGACAGTCACGAATAAAACGCCATTCACTCATGATGTCTTCAATGGGTGGTTTAAAATAATGTCCTTTTGAAGGTTTGACTTTTAATGTCATAAAATAGATGCGATCGCACTCTCGACATCCATAACCGACTATTTTGCCAATTTTCCCTGTGGTTTTGTGTTGAACAAGGTCGTCAATTTTAAACATAATTATAAGTCTCCTTGGTAACTGGTTATCTGAAGGCGATCGCCAATTTTAAATAAGTAAGGGCGATACCTTCGGCTATGCTACGCAAATCGCAGCTAGATGTAGAGAGCAGTTGGTAACTAAGGATCGTGATGAAAACAATACTAATTATAAATATTGCTATCTTCAATCTCCTCTCAATGCCGACGAGGTTAGCTGACGGGCTGGGACTGAGAGATGTCCCTTTCTATTTACCGTAGAAATAAGCCCCGAAATTGGTTCCCCCGCTTCTGTATGTGACTACAGAACTAGGCTGACTGGCAACTCTGGTTTTTGTTCTCGATCAAGATAAACAATTAATATGAATATGTTGTGCCAACAATATGTCAATTTTGACAAGTCTTTGAAGCAGACATCACCTAATTACAGTCCGTATAACGACATGATTAGTAAAGGCGTGACAATTGCCATAATTAAGTTTAAAGGTGCGCCAACTCGGAAAAAGTCCCAAAACTTATAACCACCAGGAGTATAAACCATTGTATTTGTCTGATAGCCGATCGGAGTCATAAAGCTATTAGAAGCTGCGAAGGTAACGGCAAACATCATAGCGATAGGATTGAGGTTGAGTGATTCAGCTACTTTGGCAGCAATAGGAATCAACAGCACCACCGAAGCATTGTTGGAAAGTATCTCTGTGATCAAAGAAGTAATTACAAAGAAAAACAGTAATATCCAGTAGCCGCTTAAGTTGCCACCAACAGCCAAAATATTATCTGCCAGCCATTTAGTTGCGCCAGAGTTTTCCATCGCCGTACCTAAAGGAATTAATCCTGCCAAGAGAAAAATTACGTCCCAACGCACTGCGCCATAAAGTTCTCCAGGCTTAAGACAGCCCGTAATAATCATCAGCACTACCCCAACTAAAGCACTAACTAAGATTGGCAATACGTCAAACGCAGCTAGCAGGATAACTCCAAGGACAATGCCTATAGCAATCCAAGCTTTATCACGACGGATTGATTCAGGCTCTTTTTGCTCCATAACCAATAATTCCCTTGTGGTTTGTAAACCCAGTAAACTTTGTTTCGCTCCTTGAACTAACAGCAAGTCACCAAACCGCAAACTCACTTTACCTAATCTATCTCTAATTAGTTCCTCTCCCCGACGAATAGCTAATACTGTTAGGTTATAACGTTGACGAAAACGCAAGTCATTGAGGGTTGTCCCAATTAAACGAGAGTTGGATAAGATTAAAACCTCAGCAATACCTTCATCAGTTGAACTTAGTTCGGTTTCCAGGTTTTTTTGGTTGAATTTAACATCAGGTAAAATATCTAATCCTTGCTCTGTTTTAATTTGTAATACATTTTCTGTTTTTCCCCGCACCAAGAGAATATCCTCGGCACGAATGATTCGGCTTGTAACAGGTTGAGGTAAACGCTCTTTGTCCCTGATAATTTCTAATACATCTACCTGAGAATTGCGCTGTAGTTGCGCTGAGCGAAAGGTACTGCCAATTAATTTTGAACTAGGGGTAACGACAACTTCGGTAACATAATCTTCTAAGCCATAGCCCTCACTAACTAAATCACTAGCAGGATTTTTACGGTTAGGCAATAGACGGGGAGCAATAAACGCTAAATAAGCCAAACCAACTAAAAAAGTAATAATACCCAACCCCGTAAACTGGAACAGACGAAATTCTCCGTATCCCAAATCTTTAGAAATACCGCTGGCAAGAATATTAGTCGATGTACCAATAAGGGTAATCATGCCTCCTAAAATAGTGACAAAAGACAGTGGGATTAAAAGCTTAGAAGGAGATATACCTCGCTTTCTGCACCATTCTTCTACAATCGGCAGAAATATTGCTACTACCGCCGTGTTATTAATAAACCCAGAAATGGGACCGACAAGTAATCCCATAACTAAGATCTGGCGAGTAATACTTTTGCCACCCCACTTAAGGAGTAAATCGCGAAAAACTTGAATTACTCCAGTACGACTAATTCCTGCACTGAGAATAAACATTGCCATGACGGTAATTGTGGCAGAGTTACCAAACCCAGCTATGCCTTCATCGGGAGTAACTAGCCCTAAAACAATTAATACTACCGCTACACACAAAGCAGTAATATCCACAGGTAGCAATTCAGTAATAAAACAGATTAAAGCTACAACAACTACACCTAACATGAGAAAAATAGTCATAATTTTTAGATTTATCTCTAAGACAACTCCAGTAACTTTGTTTTCTAAATTTGAAAATAATCATATTCTACTTTTAATTAAATTGCAAAACATTTAAAATTCACAAGAATTTCTTGAGAAACCTGCATTAAGATCTAAGCAAATCATCTAGCGATCGCCAGACTTGAAAACCTCATTATTCCCTTAGCTATTAACGAATATCATTTTGATTTTTTGAAAAAAACAGCTTTTTAGATGTTCTCTTAGAATGAATGAAAACCACTATAGTTTGATTTATCTTGGACTGTTTTAACCTAAGATAAAAGATTGATTATTCCAGTAACAATTAGATAATGCAGATTAGACGTAGAAATCCTAACCCCAAAGTCAAGTCAGGAGAAGTGGTATATCAATCAAAGATTCCTAATGCTGAACCAAATAATATCTTAGAAGAGATAGTTTGGCATAAAGAAGTTGAAGTTGAACAGATGCGCGATCGCCTGCCTTTAATTCAGTTGCAGCAGCAGGTAAATGATGCTCCTCCTGCTCAAGACTTTTTAGCTGCTTTACGCAACGGTAAAAACAACCCTGCCTTAATTGCCGAAGTTAAGAAAGCCTCGCCTTCTAAAGGAGTAATTAGAGAAGACTTTAACCCAGTGGCGATCGCCAAGGCTTATGAAAAAGCGGGTGCAAGCTGTTTATCTGTCTTAACCGATCAAAAATTCTTTCAGGGAAGCTTTGATAATTTGAATTTAATCAGACAAGAAGTAGACTTACCTCTGTTGTGCAAAGAGTTTATTATTTATCCATATCAGATCTATTTCGCTCGCGCTAAAGGTGCCGATGCCATACTCTTAATTGCTGCGGTGTTAGAAGATAAAGATTTGAATTACTTTGTCAAAATAACCAAAGCTTTGGGTATGACTCCTTTAATTGAAGTACATACTCTAGAAGAGTTAGATCGAGTGCTGGCAGTTAAGGGGGTAGAATTAATTGGGATCAATAACCGCAACCTAGAAGATTTTTCCGTTAGCCTCCAGACTACTAGGGATATTTTGGCAGCTAGAAAAGAAACGCTCGAACAGCGGGGTATTTTAGTCGTAAGTGAATCTGGTTTACATACCCCAGAAGATTTAAACACCGTTAAAGCAGCAGGTGCAAAAGCAGTTTTAATTGGGGAATCCTTAGTCAAGCAAGAAAATATCGAGCAAGCAGTAGCTAATTTATTTCAAGCTTAAAAATCAACCAGCTATTTTAACTATCAACAAACTCAGTTAATCTTTTAATTCCCTCTTTAATCGTGTCCATATCTGTAGCATAGGAAAAGCGGATACAATCATCCATACCAAATGCCACACCAGGAATAGCAGCCATCTGTTTAGTTTCTAACAGCTGATTACAAAAATCGAGGGATTTTTTACCAGTCTTGGAGATATCTACAAAGAGATAGAATGCACCAAAAGGTTTGGGGCAGCTTAAGCCAGGAATTGCATTAACTGCCTCATACATAAAGCTCCTACGTTGAGCAAAAGCTGTAAGCATCTCTTGCACACATTCTTGAGATGATTCTAATGCTGCGATCGCGCCATATTGGGCAAAGGTACAAACATTAGAGGTACTATGCCCTTGAATTTTAGCCATGCCCTTGAGGATTTCTATCGGTGCTGCTGCGTAACCTACCCGCCAGCCAGTCATGGAATGGCTTTTGGCAAAACCACTACTGGTAATGGTGCGACTAAATATTTCTTCATCTATTGAACCAATACTTAGATGTTGAGCATCATCATAAAGAATCTTTTCGTAGATCTCATCCGAAACCACTAAGATATCTCGCTCAACGATTATCTTAGCTATGGCGCGAACTTCATCGGGTGCGTAAACTGTCCCCGTAGGGTTAGAAGGCGAATTAAACACAAACAGCTTAGTATTGGGCGTAATAGCCTGCTCTAGCTGCTCTATGGTAATTTTATAATCATTCTCGGCTAAAGTTTCGACAATAACTGGCGTACCACCAGCCAGCTTAACCATCTCTGGATAGCTCAACCAATAAGGTGCAGGAATAATTACCTCATCTCCTGGCTCAATTAACACCTGCATCAGGTTAAACAAAGAAAACTTGCCGCCGTTGGTAACAATAATATTGTCCGCTTCGTAATTAAGATTATTGTCTTTTTTGAGTTTATTGGCGATCGCTTCTCTCAGCCTCAACTCCCCTACCGCAGCACCATAGCGAGTTTTGCCTTCATCCAAGGCAGTTTTAGCAGCTTCGCAAATATGCTGCGGTGTCGGAAAATCTGGTTCTCCTGCACTAAAGCTACAGACATCTATGCCTTTAGCTTGCATAGCTTTAGCTTTGGCAGCAATTGCCAAGGTAAGAGATGGTGATACTTGATTTACTCTTGCTGATAGTTTCATTTCGTTCAAACCCAAGTTCTGTTCCGCGCCCAATAAACTAAACTATAGTGTCTCAAAGTCTCTTGGATTTTTCTGATATCCTGGCACTTTTCTTTACATTTTTGCTTAAATTGTCAGAGAAAGAAGACTTTTAAGGGGTATGAAAATTAAATTTATTTATTTGTTCTCCACGCTTACAAAATTTAGCTAAAAGCAAAATTAACAGGGTTTTGATCGTAACGATGCTTAACGGGAAGGGGGTCTGACTGGCGATCGCCTACTAAGGCAGCGGTACTTTCTAATGCTTCTCGCAGTCTTTTGGCAGCATAGATAGACATATCTCTAGGGACATTGATTCTATCTCTTAGGTATCTTAAAGCTAGATCCGAGCCTAAAGGTGGAGTGCAGGTTGTCCCTGTCATCATGTTGGTCAAAGCACATCGCAGAGCCTCATCAAACAGGAGATCGTCAGCAGGATTGACTTTGAGAATATTATGACGATGTTTGATTACTCGTTGCAAAGCTTCAGCCCTTGAAGTTTCAGGTTCAGAGTAAGTCACATCAGGTAGTCCAAACCAAGAACCACGGTCTACTTTTTCTTGGTTAAGCAGAGTTTGCAGTTCACCGTTAGCATAACATCCTCCCATCTGTGGCGGTAGGTCATGAACATGGGTATGAAAATCACTTTGCGTACCACGGTAGGTAGTTCGGCTTTCCATTGCCTCAAACCACGCAGACATACGCGGATTTTCATCTCTGATGGAATAGCCTTTATAGTAGTAAAGACTGGCATTCATTCTTTCTACATAAGGAGTAAAAATTACGTCGGCAGTACTAAACTCTGCTAAAAAGTATGGAGATGGAGTGTTGGCTAGAGCTTCCTCTACTAGACCAATTGCTTCAATAAATTGTTGACGGCTGTTTTTTTCTTGTCCAGGAAATATAGCTCGCTGACATAGCCAACTACACCAGGCTCTAAATAATAATCTTTCCAAACGTCTTAACGGCAACACCTTTGGATCTTGCATACCCAAATACAAAACTCCAAAAGCTTGTTCTAAAGCAATTAGAATATCATCGCTTTCGGTAATCATTTGTCCGTCTAGTTCAAGAGCAGGTAACATTCCCGATGGTACTCGCTGTTTATACCAGCTTTCTTTTTTGCCATAACAAAACATAGTTACCTTTTTGATGCGGTAAGGTATGCGCTTTTCTTCTAGCCACAGCCAAATCTTTTGGCAGTAAGGACACCAGGCATGATTATCCCGATATAAAGTGACGCGAATATCCGCTTCTGTCTGACCAAATAGACGCAGGGTAGCTTGAGAATTAGTCAAGCCGTTAACCGTATCTAGCTTGAAATCTGTAAGTTCTGATAGCTGTTGCCAGGTAAGAGGTGTAGTGGTCATGAAAGTATATAGTTAGAGCAGTTAGAGCAGTTAAAGCAGTTGTTACTGTAATTATCTATCAAAAATGAACCCTGACAAAATCCAACAGAAAAAGTATTAATAGACTGTCTCTAGCAGTCCGAATGTTACTCTTGAAACTTGTTTAAATTAGATTCCGAGTTTATTGCTAATGATTGCACTATTAAACTTTATTAGAAGATACTGGATATCTACCACGCTTTTAATCCTGAGCCTCATCACTGTTTTATCTCTTCGACCACTATCACAACTGCCTGCTGTACCTGGTAGTGATAAGATTCACCATTTTATTGCTTATGGAGTATTAATGTTGCCTACGGCGTTAAGGAAACCTAAATATTGGCTCATAATTGGCGTTTTTTTCGTTTGTTAGAGTGGCGTTATTGAGTTGTTGCAACCATATGTCAACCGCTACCGCGAATTTCAAGATTTGCTAGCTAACGTTATAGGTTTAATTTCTGGTTGGCTAGTAGCCAAGCTGATAAAATGGCTTTTGCCTAATAGCTTAGATTCAAACAACAGTTAGGACACTGATTACCTATTACCTATTACCTATTACCTATTACTTATTACCTACGAACGGTTAACTAGACTTGTCTATCATTTAACTTTGTACGGCTATATCTCCTATTTCAATTACTTTTCCCGCTTCAGTTGGCGGTAGCCTAGTATTGATTGCTAAACGAAAAAAATGATTAAAACGCGATCGCTCTGTCCATTCAGGCAGATTCTTTTTTCTTTGATTGATAAAGGTCTTTTGAAATTTTGGATATGACTTTCCCGTTTGCGGATCGCGGGTAATAACAACACAGCGTTGACAAGGATTTACGCCCATAAACTCTACGTTGCCGAGTTTAAATTTAACCGTTTGCTCTGGAGTTGTAAATAGTCTATCTTCCCAAAAAGCAGGTACACCAGCAATTTCGATGTTGGTGCGAAAACGGCGACGAATATCTTCTGCATCTAGTTCAGGATACCAAGAGGCGATCGCTTCTAAAGTTGCAGTACTAACTATAGTTGCCCCAGGAGAAACGGTATCATCAGGAAACCCCATGCTTAAATTCTGCTTGATTTTGACAGGAAAAGCAAAGTATGTTTCTAGCCAGTTACCAACCGCTTCTGGTTCTTGTTGTAAATTAAAAGTTACTGTTTTATCTGTCCCCTGTATTCGTAATGATAAAACATTAGTTGCTAGATCGAATTCTGAACGTAAGGCGTGAATTTTCTGCTGCCGTTTACCGTTAACAAAATTATCATCTCGATCAAATATTGCCCAGGCGCGATCGCCTTTTAAAGCTCCAGACTCCAAAATAGTAACGCGATCGACCGCTACAGGATCTAAAGATTTAATTGGGTAAATAAACAATCTAGCGACGTAAGGATTCACAGAAGACGAAACTTAGAGGATGAGGGAAATTATTAATGCTATTTTGTATATCCTAACAGCTCCATCCCTGAAGAACTTGCTTGTTCGTAACGAGTGTTTTGGATTAATGCTTACTTTTTAGCAAGCTATGGAGACGTTACAATAAATGTACTCAGAAAATACGTCCAAGACTAATATGCTGCTAGCACCACCAGAAGGCGAAAGCAGAGTCGAATTAGAGGGTTTGAGTCGAAAACACGCAGCGATCGCATTTATACTTTGACATACACCTTAAGCTCCCGTCAAAGAGCAATTATTCTAGCTGAGGGATTAATTAACTTCTATAAATCACCAAAACAGCCTACCGCGGTATAAATATGGAACAATTTTGTGGCTTTTTAGTCCAAAGCTTGGCAGCATTAATTCCCGTAGTAGATCCGATTGGATTAGTACCCATTTTTTTGTCATTGACGGTTGGTATACCCTTAAAGTTAAGAAAAAAGTATGCTCGTCAAACGGCTATCTATGCAGTTTGCTTATTAATCTTTTTCTTGTTAGTTGGTGGCAATATTTTACGCTTTTTTGGTATTTCCTTGGAAATAGTAAAAATTGCTGGCGGGATCATCGTTTTTAAAGCTGGATGGCAAACCCTCAACTCCGAACCTAAACTTAAGCCAACAACAGATAAAAATCCAACAACCTATGAAGAAAACTATGAGGATATTTCATTTATCCCCATGACCATTCCCCTATCAGCAGGACCGGGTTCTATCGCCGTAACTTTGGGGTTAGCAGCCGAGGCGGGTCACAGTTTTGATTGGCAAACAGGAATTAACCTGCTGGCTGTTGGCTTGGCGATTGTTATTGTTGGTACTTTACTTTATTTGTGTTTGCGCTTTAGCAATTTGCTGCTCTTAGCTCTTAAAGAGACAGGAATAAAAGCTCTGAGCCGTTTATTAGGTTTATTTATCTTAGCAGTTGGGGTTAAGTTGATCCTCAATGGTTTAGCTGATTGGGTAGCTAAGATCGTCTTAAATTCGGCTAGTTAAAGTTACAAATTTAAGCAGGTAAAGATAATGAACACGGTCTGTCTCACAAGTTCTTCAAGTTATTAGCTTAATCTGAGGATAAAAATGAGTATTGGAGATGTCTGATGAATACAAAAGAAACAAGACCAGTTAAAATCAGTTTTCCTATTAGCCTGTATTTTAAACAGCTATTTTCTCATGATACTTACGTTAGATTTATTAATCCCTTTGGCTTCTGGCGTAGATATAGAATTCAACACTTGGAAACTTGTCACGAACTAGATATAGTCGAATATTTAGAACGTTGCCATCAGCTAAAATGGCAAGCTTCAAAAGCAATAAATTGTGGAAACACAAAATTTACGGAAATATTTTTGTCTAGTCATTTTCCTGTTCAGCAACTACCTCCGAATGCAATTTTAATAATTCAACCCAGCATAAAGCTAAAGTATCGTGGTGTTACTTATCAAACTAAAAAGATTTTAAGTATAAATATTAATAACGTTCAATTCGAGCCTGGCATAGTTGAATTAGATAGCTCTCAACAGCCTTTAAATTCTAAAAATATTAATACTCCAGAAAAGTCTGGTAGTAGTTAATAAATAGTAACGAAAATATCCAGCCATCCTCACAATTTCTTCAAACTTTGTTGCTATTCTCAATCCATAAAAGAAAAGTGGTTTTAATAGATTACCAAACTAAATTAAAGCTCAGGAGATGGAGGCAATGACAGAAGAAGGCAAAATATGGTGTCCAGCCATGGAATTTAATGAAACCGATAGAAATTTAATTCTCAAAGCGGAAATTCCTGGAATTGAAATCAAACATCTAAATATTAGTGCAGAACCCGAATCTATCTCAATTACTGGAATTCATGACCATCATCAGTCATTGGCGGAAAAAGAATTAATTCCCTCTCAACTCCACTATGGGCAGCTTGAATGTAATGTTTCTTTACCAGAACCAATTCAAATCAACCATGTTAGAGCAGAACTAATTGATGGAGTCCTAACAATAACTATGCCGAAGGCAAATATAACAAGCGTAGCTATTACTTAATAGTCTTCTGGCGATAAATAAGAGAAAACTATAGATTCGGAAAGTCGAGGTCAAAGCAATGAAAGTACGTAGCAAATCATCAAGCTCAACACAAATACTAATCGGATTTTCTGTATTGCTAATGTTCATAGCTCAGACTAGTGTTCTTTGGGCATTAAGTAGGGTAATAAGGACTCGTCCGCATCTAGGATTTACTTTGGAATATCCTCTGACAAAACAACAATTTAATCAAGATTTCCTAGCTGAATAATTAATTAAAGAGGTAAAAGATATGAAGATTTTTATATGGATAAAAGACACAACTCAATATCTTTGGGATGGAGTTTCAAGACTCTTTAAACCTACAGACGACGATTATCCAAAATCAGGAGTGCAGCCTTTTAGCGGAGATTCTAGCGAAGACTAAGGGAAGCATTGCTAAAATTTTAGTTACCGCGGAAGGCGGTAAAAATTTATCGTTCATGTCCTAGCCAGTAGAAATGGAAAACCCTACTGGCTTCTTTCTAACGAACAGTACTCTAACGATACTATTGTGATCAAGATCATATTTACTACAAATATTTACTAATATACTGCTAGGGTATTGCATGAGTATTTTGTTATATGACTAGTTCGCATTTTGAGCAAAATTTTATAGAACTATTAAAGTCACATAATTTAAAGCACAAGTGGATAAAAATTATAGCTAATCAAATTCACGACCTAGCGATATTGGGTGCAGACGTACGATACATAACAGGGTTTGATAACTTATCACCAGAAATACAGTCTGCTATACGAGAACACTATAACTATCTACACAAGCAATATACAGATGGTCTTTAAAACTAAGGGTCTGACTTAAAAACTGTGTAATTTTTATTAAAATGACCTAATTTAATAATATTTTCCTTCACAACTTCCTCAAGTTTTATTTGTAATATATTTTGTTATGAAGACTATGAATTAGAAATCTCAATTACAATTAACGCTTTTTATAAGTTTCAATAGTTAATTTGAAGGTTCTAATTTTTATTTACAGCTAATAGTTAACTCTTGTTGGTGGTGTTTCTTGAGTTGACTGTTGAATTACAAGCAAAAGGAACAAAACGATTATGAAAGCTACACAATTACTCCGACAATATCGTTATGGCATATTAGATTTCAGGGGTGCAAATTTACATTCTGTTCATCTTGAAGCTGCCGATCTAACGCGAATTAACTTAACTCAAGCAGATCTTAGTGATGCAGACCTCAGTGATACTGATTTAAGCGGTGCTTGTTTAGAGCAGGCTAATTTGACTAACGTTAATTTGGTAAACGCTAGCTTAATAGGGGCAAATTTATCAGAAGTAAATCTAATTGGTGCAGATCTAGAAAATGCCGATCTCAGAGGCGCAGATTTGAGTGGTGCTGATTTACGCTGCGCTAATCTACACCGTGCTAATTTATGCAGTGCCAATTTGACTGATGTAGATCTTGGTGGCGCAGATTTAAGCGGTGCAGATTTGACTGAAGCAAAACTGGCTGGCACAGATATTTCTGTAGCAGAAACCAAAAACGCAATTATAGAACACATAAATTGGGGTGGATGTGAAAGAAAGCAAGAGAATACTTCCCGTCATTGGGTTAGTTGGTCGGGATAGAATGAAGTCAGAGATTACTCCGCCGTAAAACGACGGAGCCTGCTTACTCAATAGCCTCAACGGGGGAAACCCCCGCAACGGTTTTTCGCGCTGCTCTGACCGTTGGTCAAAATTCAGTAAGGGGCGAACGGTCGTTCGCCCGTACAAAAGTCAAAAGTGATGATTTTGGTTGAACAATGTTTAAATGATATTACTCAGTTTTTCTTGCCAGTTGGCTTGAGATGTATCTATTTCTGTTACGTAAGCTTGTTCTGCTGGGGAGAAATCTTCTGCTTTTGCTTGCTGATTGGTAATTAAATCTGCGGTGGCATCGGAGATATCATTTTGACGTTGGTTTAAGCGATCGCGCAACACAGATACAGGTGCAGTACAGTGAATTATTTTCCAAGCTATATTATTATTCTGGGCTTGGGTAATCACAGACTGACGCAAACTAAGGCGATCGTATTTGGCATCGAGAATTATCGTATATCCTTCTTGGGCTAGAATAATTCCCAATTCCCCAAGGCGATCGTAAGTTCCTTGAGTCATCTGTTGAGAGTAAATATTATCTGTCCCAGACTCATCTAAAGATATCCCTGCTAAATGTTTGCGAACAGCATCGGAGCGAATCTGGATTGCACCTTTCTTTCTAGCAATGCTTTGAGCCACTGTACTTTTGCCCGACCCTGATAAGCCAGACATCAAAATTATATTGCCTGATGTACTTTGGGTATATTGGCAAGCCTGTCGATAATAATTACTAGCAGCTTTTCTAGCCTCTTGTCGATCTGTTTCAGCAACTTGAGGATCGTCTAGTAAAAAAGAATTTACCTTAGCTCTAACATAAGCCTGTCTACTTAAATATAGAGGCAATATAAGTAACCCTTCCCAGTCCCCTGTATATTCTAGATAACTATTTAGGAAAGCATTGGCGAATTCTAGTTTTTCACGCGCTTCTAAGTCCATGATGGTAAACGCAATATCGTACATCGTGTCAACGAAGCGGAAAGATTCATTAAATTCAAGGCGATCAAATAGCTGAATCTTGTCTTTCCATAGGCAAATATTTTTGAGATGCAGGTCGCCGTGGCATTCTTTTATTTTGCCTCGATAGACTCTAGCCTGGAATAAATCTTGTCGTTCGGCAAAAAAAGCATCAGTATAGGCTTTTGTTGCTTCAAACTGTTTCTGTGTTTGCACTATGCCGACATATTTCTGAGATTGGCGATAGTTTTCTGCAAAAGCAGCACTAATCTTGGCTACAGTGCCAAAACTATTGATGTAATCATTACTCTCAGCAGAAAAATGAAATTTAGCGACGATTTTTCCTAACTTAGTAAAGCGATCGCCATTGAGCTTACCAGCTTTTAACAAATTACTGAACAAGTTTTCTTGAGGAAACTGACGCATTTTCAAAGCGTATTCTACAATGCGATCGCAGTTGCCAAGAACAAATCCCTGCTCGTTACGACTGATCGGCATAACTTCTAAATATAGTTCGGCGGCTATTTTCTGATTAAGTCTCAGCTCTTCATTTAAAAAAAATTTCCTTTTAGCTAAAGTCGAATAATCTAGAAAACCATAGTCAACATTTTTTTTTAGCTTATAGGTATATTCACCTGTCAAAAAGATATAGGAAGCATGAGTTTGAACCAGCTCAATGTTTTGCTCGACATGATGAGAATAAAAATCAGGCTGCTGCATTCGAGCAATTAATTGGGAAATATCAGCCATAACTAGAAAAGTATTGTTTTAGAAATTATCCGTCTTCCCAGATGTTTGAAAACAAATTCTATTGCTAGGTTGGTAGAAGTCGTGGTTGGTAACGAGGAAAACTAGTTGATAGGTTGATAATCTTAGAAAATTTCACTTGCCTTTCATGTTTGACAAGTCCTAGATCTGGCATTTCTTGCCAGCAGTGACGGCAAAACCAATATTCTCGATGATTTCCTAAGTGGTGTAACAAGGGAGCAGAACAACAGGGGCAGATAGTTAAAGAGTTCATAATTATTTAAACCAAGTTTTTCAATCTGATTTAAATCATAGTTTTTAAATTTGAAGAATCTGTGAGGATTTCATACAAAACCTCAAAGACATTAATTATTTATGGTTAAAATATATGACAACCATAAAAGAATTCAATCATGAAATAACTACAGCTTTTGTTTCTTAGGAGAGGGATAAATCTAGCTGATAAATTTCTCGTCGCGATAAAGAAGTAAGCTTTGCCAGATGACGACTAGCTTGCGATCGCGTCATTCCTTGATCTAATAGCTGCTGCAATTCCAATTTTAGTTCAGCTTCTGAGATGATTAAATTAGTTTCGGCTGCACCTTTTAAAACTAGAGTATATTCTCCCTTGGGTTGACGTTTTGTGTATAAAGCGATCGCCTCGCCAATATTTCCTCGCCAAAACTCCTCGTGTATTTTGGTTAATTCCCGTGCTAAGACAATTTCTTTTTCTGCGCCTACTGTCTTAGCTAAGTCGGTTAAAGTTTTAATAATTCGGTGAGGTGCTTCATAAAAAACTACGGTGCGAGTTTCGCTACGTAATAATTCTAATCGAGCAATACGCTCTGTTTCTTTCTGGGGTAAAAAGCCCTCAAAAACAAATTTGTCGGTGGGCAAACCCGATGCAGCTAAGGCACTAACGACTGCTGTGCCTCCAGGAATGGGAATTACTCTAATATTGTATGCGATCGCAACTTGCACTAACTGAACTCCAGGATCGGAAATACTCGGCATTCCTGCATCTGTAACTAAAGCAATACTTTCTCCCTGCTGTAGACGATTAATTAACTCTTGGATGCGAGAGTTATGATTGTGTTCGTTGTAGCTCAGTTGAGGTGTCTTAATCTGTAGGTGCTGTAATAACTTGCCAGTACGGCGTGTATCTTCTGCTGCAATCAAATCAACTTCTGTCAGTGTGCGAATTGCCCGTAGGGTAATATCTTCTAAGTTGCCAATGGGAGTTCCCACTAAATAGAGCTTGCCCAATTCTAAATTACTTACCATCTTAAATTTATGGGTATTTACTGATGATACTAGGATTGGCTACATCCTTTCTACATAAAATAGTCTTCAAATATGTTAAAAATAATCATTAATAAAGAAGCAATCCCAGATTTTGCATGATACTAAAAATTGCGATTAAACAATATTTTTTTAATAGTTATCCAATTTGATGATTCAATTGAACTTATTTAATGAACCTATATCTACACTAAAGTCTGAACAAAAGATAGATGTTATTTCTTTATTTTCAGGTTGTGGTGGCATGGATTTAGGATTTCACCAAGCTGGATTTAATATTCTTTGGGCAAATGATATCGATCAAAAAGCTTGTGAGACATACGAGAAAAATATAGGCAGACACATTGTTCATGGAGATATACAAAAGCTCGATCATTCTACAATACCTGATGCAGACTTGATTTTAGGAGGTTTTCCTTGCCAAGATTTTTCTATGATATGGAAACGTGGCGGAATTAAAACCGAAAGAGGTAATCTATATCGAAGCTTTGTAGATATTGTTGCTTTGAAAGAACCACTAATGTTTATTGCTGAAAATGTTAAAGGTTTAATGACTGCCAATAAAGGTAAAGCTATTAAACAAATTGTTGAAGACTTTTCTTCAACGGGTCAGTATGGCTACACAACTACACCTCACTTAGTAAACTTTGCTGATTATGGAACACCTCAGCTAAGGAAGCGAGTTTTAATTATTGGCGTTAGAAAAGACATAAAACATACTTTTGAAGTTCCTAGACCAACACATACTCTTGACAACTATGTTTCTGCTTCAGAAGCACTTTATGGCGTTGAAAAAGTAGAGCATAATAATCAGCATCAAAACATTCAGCGTAGCACTGTTGAGAAGCTAAAGCTTATTCCTGCTGGCGGTAACTTTACAGATATTCCCAAAGATTCACCTCACTACGTCAAAGGCATGATATCTCATGTTTATCGACGCTTACATCCAGATAAACCTTCTACAACAATTATTGCTGGTGGTGGTGGTGGTACTTGGGGCTATCACTACTCTGAACCTAGACCACTCACTAATCGCGAAAGAGCAAGACTTTTTGGTTATCCCGATAATTTTGTTTTTGAAGGTACAATTACCGAGGTAAGAAGGCAAATTGGCAATTCAGTTCCTCCTGTTGGCATATTACCCTTTGCAAAAGCTATTCAGCCTTATTTGGAGAGAGTTAAGGCAGAATTATGTTTACCAATTTAGCGGCATTTGGCGGTAATTTTTGTAATATACTTGATGTAGAGTTCAGAAAAGCTACAAACGTTACTATAGCTTCTGGCTATACATCGCTCGATATCATTAATACTTACACCTCAGATTTTATCAGAATTGCCAATTCTGGCGGTAGCTCACGCCTACTGTTAGGAATGGCGTTCTATGAAGGCTTGAGTCAGAAAAAATACGATGCTCTTATTCAGCTTAATTCTCTACTCAAAAGCTATGGTAATGCTTCAGGCGTATACCTAACGAATGGCAGACGTTATCACGGAAAGGTTTACTATTTTGAAAGAAAATCAAAATCAAGTATATATGTAGGTTCTTCTAACTTTTCAAGTAGTGGGACAAAAACTAACATTGAATGTACTCTACCTGTAATAATTCCTCAGCAAAAAGATGCAATCGTCAGTTTTCTAGAAGAATTATATTCACAAGAATATGCAATAAACATAGATAAAGCTGGCAACATCGTTTCAACTAAAAAGAAAAGTACTTTATCAACGATTCAAAATCAGTGGAATAGTCTATCAACATACGATCCCAGAACTGTATCAAAAGATAATTTATCCAGATTTGTTTTTCCTTTATCGAGAGTAGTTGATAAACAACAGTCAAACCTAAATGTTTATTTTGGTAAGGGTCGATTAAATAGTAAGACGGGTATAATCACACCGCGCCCCTGGTATGAAATTGAATTAATAGCCGATAAGGATTTGAATTCACAAGAGTATTATCCTCAAGGTGATTTTGAAGCCTACACTGATGACGGTTACATCATACCGATGAGAACTCAGGGTGACAATAATAAGAACATTCGTTCTAAAAACAGCTTACAAATATTTGGTATATGGCTTAAGGGTAAGTTAGAACGCTCTGGAACTCTAAAGAAATATGAACCTGTCACCCAAGAAACCCTTACCGAGTATGGGAAAGATGAGCTTGTTTTTTATAAAATGGAAGACGGCAAATATTATCTAGAATTCTAGCTTGCTCTATGACCATCTACCAGTTTTCAACTTCGAGGGTTATGATTGTGTTCTTAATTACCAACTTTTTGTTTACTCTTCGATAATTTTCATGAGTGCTAATAGTAAACTAAGTGAACAACTTATTGCTCTCCATCGAGAAAAATTCACAGGTATTTTGACCATAACATCTCAAGATGATGAACAAAAGTGGGAATTGTTTTTTTATTTAGGAAAATATTTATGGGCTGATGGAGGATACCACGTAAATCGCTCCTGGCGCAGAAATTTTGCTTATTATTGTCCTGGCGTTGATACTATTTCTATTGCTTTACGTAACCAGAGTGAATTGCGATCGCCAAATTATTGCTTAATCAATGTTTTGCTCCAACGAAAAATGGTTAAGCGAGAACAGGTAAAAGCTTTAATTGAAAATCATAGCCAAGAGATATTTTTTGATTTGTTGCAAAAGGAATATAACAATGGTTTAAAGTATGCAGTGCAAGAGACTTCAGCCCATTATTTACTCAAAGCTGGCTTTAGCCTATCTTTAGCGTTTATTAACCTAGAGCAAATCCTTTTTCGCTCTCAAACAGAATGGTCAACTTGGGGTGCCAAGGGTTTAGCCTCTTGTTCTCCTCATCATGCTCCACTTCTCAAGCGATATCACGAATTACAAAAACATCTGCCAGACGTTATTCTGGCTAACATGACTCGCTTACTCAATGGAAAGAGAACTTTAAGAGACTTAGCTATAAGAATGGATAAAAATGTCCTGGATATAACCTGTGGACTAGTACCATATTTTTTCAAAGGATATTTGCGACTGCTTGAGATACCCGACTCACCACAGATAAACACTACACAATCTCCACAGTAATTACCATCCCGTTGCTTATTGCCCACTGTGTTATCCATTTTCGTTGCAAGTCTATTGACTGGTATTGTGAGCAAGCTATTGCCAAGCTAAACCGACAGCTTTACGATGTAGCTAAATAGCTATTGTTTAACACAAATATCTAAAAGTGCGATCGCTTGTAGGGTGGGCAAATTTAGAATATAGAAAACACTTCATAAATAATTTTTTTGCCCACCAATTTCCAATTATTTGACAAAAAATAAAATATTAATACAGCAGCAGTTTGCTTAAATTAATATCAATATCAGGAAAGGCTTGAGGCGTAATTGTGCCTGATTGGTATTCAACAATTTGTGAATAGATACCATTTTGTGGTTTAGTATGAGCGATCAGCTTTTTATTCTTCAAATCTATCACCCAATATTCAGGTATACCGTTACGAGCATAAGTAATGATTTTTTCTTCAAGATCTTTCTTTAAAGTCCTATTAGATACCTCAATCAGCAGATAAATATTCTGTGAAAAAGGATGATGTTGACGATAAATAGTTGTTGGTAGTTGAACGATCGCAATATCGGGTTCTGGTTCACTATTATCTAAGGTGATTGGATGAGCATCTCTAATAGATGCTTTTCCCTTAAGCAAGTTCCTAAGGTAATCGCTGACTGACTGATTCGTATAGCTATGTTCAATTCCTTCGGGACTTATTTCAACTATATTTCCTTCTAGGAGTTCAACAGGCTTTTCTTCTAATACCCCTGAGTCCACTAACTCGTGCCATTCATCTATAGACCATTTGTAAATAGTTGAAGCCATATTAATTTATCTTTTTCTATCATCAAATTTTGATTAGTTCGTATCCCTAGACAAAATAATTTTAGCTCATCAAAATGCTACTGATTTTAACTATTGTTGAATCAATTAAGCTCATCTACCCATAATTGAAGTGGGATTTCATGTTGGTAGTTGATTGTTAATTGTTGATTGCAATCAACAGCGCACAGACTACTTAACAATTGTTAGAGATTGATTTTCGGCGACTGCAATTAACCATTAACAAAGCGAAGGTTCATTTACCAAGATTGGTAGGTAATCCATCGATACTTTCTAGGTTATTTTCTTGTTGATATTGCTTAATACCTGATTTTCCTTTTTTAGCTGCCCAATTAATTAAAGTTTCCCGATCTTCTTTAAATTCATATACGGGTACGCCAAAACCACAGGAAGTTTGTACCGATTCGATATTAAGTAATATTATCTGTCTTTCCCCAGGGAGGTTAGGAAACAGGGAATGTAAAGTGTTAAAGCGATGCCTTCTAGCGGGCGTGGAACAAGCCGAACTAAATTCGGCGTTTCCGCCCGCTCTAGCTTCGCGATCGCTCTGACTACTAATTACTTCTCCTTGACCGTATAATCTTAAGATTAGAGGATCTTCATCAAAACTACAAAACATAATAGTTATTCTGCTATTTTCGTGCAGATGTGCCGCAGTTTCGTTACCACTACCAGTTAAATCTAAATATGCCACCGTGTTGTCATCAATACAGCAAAAAGTATCAATACCTTTAGGAGATAAATTAATCCTGCCCGATAGAGGTGCGGTTGCGGTAAAAAAGATCTTTTGATTCTGGATAAAAGTTTGTAACGGGGAAGTTAGTTGAGAATAAAATTTTGCCATCGGTTTTTTATTACTATTACAATATTATTCTGCTATTGTTTATTAACTGTTGACTAACTAAAGACTAAAGTTCATATTGTTCTTGCAATCTTAATAATTTCCTTGTAGCCTCATTAGCGTTATCTGCTAATTCAGCAAAAGTAATAAATCTGAGTAATTCTTTGCGTAATAAGTTTCTTTCAACTTCCCAAGTTTCGCGATCTAAATTAGGAGGTATAACAATAGTGTCAAATAAAGTTGCCTGTTTTTTGCCAGGATGAGGACGTAAAATTCTACCGCGACGTTGAATAAACTGACGCGGGTTACTGCTGCTGGCGAGAATAACAGCGGTTTTGATTGCAGGTATATCTATTCCCTCGTCTAGACAACGAATGGCAACCAAACCCTGCAACTCTCCCGCTTCAAACTGACGGCGTAAACGTTCTCTTTCATCTAAGGATGTTTCGGTAGTATAGGTATTGACGCGATAGCCTAGCTTTTTGCCTAATAAATGAGTCACCGCATCAATTTGACGTACACCACTATCTAAATATCCATCACCGCAATAAAACAGCGTATGGCTAGTATTAAGTCTAGATGCCATTAATTCTTGAAGGCAAGTTAACTTATTAGCTGCTGTGGCAATTAAACGCGATCGCTTTGTCAGTAAAGAGGTTAAGGTATCGTTAGCTGCAAAACTATGATTCTTGCTCAAATTCCAGCCAATACGCTTAGTTAGCTTGGCATAAGTAGATGCTTCTATGGCGGTTAATTCAACAAAAACAGGGTAATATAAATAGTGAACTAATGCTTCTTGTTTGATGGCATCAGCTAATGTAAATTCTGGTTGAATTATTGAGCCGAAATAGCTTAGTAAAGCTTCTGTTCCTAGTTCATCATATTGTCTTTCTGGAGTAGCAGAAAGAGCCAAACGTAAGCCAATATTTCTGGGTAAACTAGACTCGATGCGAGTTGAACCTAAATTATGTGCCTCATCGCCAACAATTAATGTTTTAGGCGGAAAATATTTAAGCTGAGATTGAAATCCTGCACTTATTAAAGTGGAATTAGTAGTAATAATTGTCAGAAAATATTGAGGATTATTTGCTAAATTGTATAGCTGATTAGATAGTTCGCTTTGCCAATTATCTACCCGCGTCATGGCAATAACTGGCTGAAGATTAAACTTTTGACATTCTCTCGACCATTGAGTTACTAAGTGCCGATATGGGCAGACTATAATTAATGCTTGAAGTCCTATTTGTTGATAAAGTTCTACGGCGATCGCCAGGGCAATAATAGTTTTACCGCTACCTGTCGCCATCTTTAGCGTCCCTCTGCCTTTGTTTTCTAACCAATTACCTACAGCTTGGTGTTGATAACCTCTCAGCTTTAAACCAATAGGTAATATAGGTATTCCTATATTTTTATAGTTATATTGATAGTTTTTGCTGCTTTCTTTTAAGCGATTTAGCCTGTGTTTCTGACGATATATATAGGCTAAATCGTGCCATTGTATATTGTTTAATAAATACATTAAATATGATTTGTCTTAATAAAAAATAAATATATAATTGTTTATTGATATAACTAAGTATGATATAATAATCTTAGATGAATCGTGAAATCTTCGTTCCCTATTTCCTATTCCCTGTTCCAAGATTTAACTGTTCACAAACGAAATAGGACTGCTACATTTTAATCTAACCAATATTTTTGTCGCTGAAACGGATAAGTAGGAAGACTAATTTTTTTACCACTACAGTTTTTACTTAGTACTTCCCAGCTTATATTTACTCCTAATATATATAGTTGAGCCAGTCCAGAAATAATTATTTGCCAATTATTTAAATCTGGCTTGATTTGAGAAACAATAGTTTTCTGGTTATTATTTGGTATTGTTTGAGGGTTATGTATCTGCCAATAAATATTAGCTGTATCGCTTGAAACAAAGGAATTCTCGATCAAAGATTCAGCTAATTCTTTTAACTCGCTACTAACTTGAGCCGAAACTATTAAAGTAAGTTTTGGCTCTTGATTAAGATTGGCTTTACTTTGCCACAATTTTGATGATGTTTCTTGAGTAGTGTATCGGACTAACTCGGCTTGCAGCTCGGCGATCGAGGTAACGACAAGAGCTATTCTATGATTAAAATGCGATCGCCCTACATTAACCGTATAGCAAATATCTTCAATTAAAACATCGGGGTGTAATTCCAAATAACTAATATAATCCGCAGCTAATTGAAATAGAGCCTTTTGGTTTCTGGCAGATAAAGTAAACAGATGCAAGTCTATCTCCCCATCTCCCCTAACTAATAGATCAGCCTCTTTAACAACAACATGAGCATTAGTGCCACTAAAGCCAAAGCCACTAACTCCAGCTATGCGGGGTTGCGTTGATTTGTTCCAGTTAATTGGTTTCTCTGGCAGTTTGAAAGGTAAATTTTGCCACTCTACATTAGAATTAGGCTGATTGAGATGTAAATTAGGAGGAATGAGCTTATTTTCTAAAGCTAAAACAGTTTTAATCAGACTTGCTATCCCTGCTGCCGATTCCGAGTGACCAATATTAGTTTTAACCGCACCTAAGATTAATTGCTCGTTATCTTGAAAAACTTTGCTCAAAGCCTCAAGTTCGATCGCATCTCCTAAAGATGTACCTGTACCATGGGTTTCTAGATAACTAATCTGCTTGGCTTCTACTTTGCTATTAATCAAAGCCTGTTCAATTACCGCTTGCTGAGACAAACTATTAGGCGTAGTAATGCTGCTGGTGCGTCCATCCTGATTTGTAGCCGAACCTAATAAGATAGCTCTAATATTATCGCCATTTGCGATCGCATCACTTAATCTTTTCAAGACTACTATGCCGCAACCTTCGGATCTAACAAAACCATTTGCACCCGCATCAAAAGTCTTGCAGCGTCCATCAGGGGAAAGCATTTTTGCCTGAGAAAAATTAATGCTAATTTTAGGAGAAATAAGGCGGTTAACTCCTCCTGCAAGAGCCATATTACACTCGCGATCGCGTAAACTTTTAATAGCTAAATGTACTGCTACTAAAGATGATGAACAAGCCGTGTCAAAAGAGATGCTGGTAGCAGTAAAATCAAAAAAGTGCGATATTCGTCCCGATGCCAAGCTGTGAGTATTGCCAGTAGTCAGGTAAGCATCAATTTCTGTATTGTTTCTGCTTAATAGCTGATGCCAATAGTCTATAGCCGAGACACCGATAAACACTCCTGTCTGACTTCCTCGAACTTTGTCGGCGGGAATAGCAGCATTTTCCAACGCTTCCCAACTAACCTCTAGTAACAGCCTTTGTTGAGGATCGAGACTAACTGCTTCTCTTGGTGCAATACGAAAAAAACTGGCATCAAACTCCTTTAGATGGGAAACAAATCCGCCATAGATAGTGCAGATTTTACCTGTTGTACTTGGTTGGGCATAATAATCAGACTTATCCCAACGTTCTGCTGGAGTCTCGACAATCGCATCTTTACCATTTTGTAATAACTGCCAAAACTCTTCTGGGTTATCCGCACCAGGAAAACGACATCCTATTCCTACTATAGCGATCGGCTCATGTTTAGCCTGTTCGAGAGCTTCTAATTTACTCTGCATTTGTTTCAACGCCAGTAGTGCTTTTTTAGTAGGAGATAGATCCATAGTTAGATAAAAAGCCAACTTTATTCATAGCAGATCGGGATTTTTAGGATTTTAGGATTTGCAGGATTAGGTTATTGGTTAGCTGCGAGATTTATCTCAAATTATGATTCTCATAAATAGCCTAATCTTGTTCATCCTCTAAATTTTTATAATCCTGATTTGCATTTTTAATTAATTTCAGAGGAAAAAGACAACTAAATCCTGATAATCCTTTAATCCTCATAATCTCGATCGCTGTTTGGGATGGAATATTTTTTTGTATTGTAGACTAGTCGAGCCAAAGTTGATCAATAAACCTACAGGAAAGTTATATGCTAATACATAGTTTTTTGCTTGTGCTAAATGAACGTTTTCTAAGTTGATTACTGCTTTTAGTTCGACTATTACTTTGTCTTCTACGGTAAAGCCAGCCCGTCTTGTTCCAACCTGTATTCCTTCATAAAAGATATCTTGCTCTACTTCTCTACCAAATTGTAAACCTGTTCTTTGTTTGTATTTTTATTTGGGCATTACCCGCGATCGCCATCAAATTCACACCTCAAATTGAAAGTAACAAATATAATGTGTCATAAAACTGAGTAAGGGAAATTATTGGTTTTGGGTTTACTAAATTCTCTCCGCACATTGGTCACTAAATGTCTGATCTTAATTTGGGTTACGGTGCTGTTAATTCCTTTAACCGCCTGTAACCCTGCTACATTGACTGCCAACCCTAGTCAACCACCCGAACTAGTTATGACAATCTTGAGCGATCCCAAAACCTTTAATCCTGTAATTGCCACCGATGAAACTAGTAGTAGTGTAGGAGGAATGCTATTCGATGGCTTGACTACCCAAAATCCCATTACAGGGGAAACAAAACCAGCGTTGGCTAAATCGTGGTCAATTTCCGACGATGATCTCGAAATTGTCTATACTCTAAGACCAAATCTTCAATGGTCTGATGGTCATCCATTAACCGCAGATGATGTAGTTTTTACCTATAATCAGATTTATCTCAATCCAGATATTCCTACAGGGATGAGAGATATCTTGAAAATTGGGCAAAGTGAAGGTTTTCCTGAAGTTACCAAGATTAACGATCTTCAGGTCAAGTTTACTATCCCCGAACCATTCGCTCCATTTCTAGAAGTAACTGGCGCATCTATATATCCCGCTCATATCTTGCAAGAAACTGTCAAGCAAAAAGGCAAAGATGGAAATTTAAAGTTTCTTTCTACTTGGTCGTTGGATACTCCTCCAGAAAATATTGTTGCTAGTAGTGCTTACAAGCTAAAAAGCTATGCTACCTCTGAAAGACTAGTTTTTGAAGCAAATCCTAATTATTGGAAAAAAGAGGTCGTCAACGAACCTCTACCTTATATCAAGCGCGTCATTTGGGAAATTGTTGAATCTACCGATACTTCTTTGGTGCAGTTTCGCTCTGGAAGTTTAGATTCCCTGAGCGTTTCACCTGAGTATTTTTCCCTGCTTAAAAAAGAAGAGAAGAAAGGAAACTTTAGAATTGAAGAAGGCGGAGAAGTTTATAGCATGACCTTTATCGCCTTTAACCTCAATCAAGGCAAAAAAAATGGCAAACCTGTAATCAATCCTAATAAATCAGACTGGTTTAACAACGTTAATTTTAGGCAAGCTGTATCCTATGGAATTAACCGCGATCGCATGATCAAAAATATCTTTCGCGGATTAGGTGCGCCACAAAATTCCTTTATGCCAAAGCAGTCTCCCTTTTATGACAAAAGTATCGCAGGATATTCTTACAATCCTGAAAAAGCCAAGCAGCTATTGTTAGAAGCAGGATTTAAATACAACCAGCAGGGTCAGTTATTTGACCAGCAAGGCGATCGCGTTAGCTTTACTTTAAACACCAATACAGGCAATACTATCCGCGAGGCAATGGGTAATCAGATCGAAGAAGACTTGGCTACCATTGGCATTAAAGTTAACTTTAGAACCGTTAACTTTAACGTGCTGATCGGCAAACTAGATAACACTCTTGATTGGGACTGTATTTTATTAGGTTTTACTGGCGGAAACGAGCCTAATAGTGGTTATAACTTGTGGGCGGTTGATGGTAACTCTCACATATTTAATCAAAACGTTCCAGATTTGAAAGCTAGAAAAATAGCTGGCTGGGAAACAGAAATAGCCAGACTCTATATTGAAGGTGCAAGAGAACTAGATCGAGAAAAACGTAAAGCAATCTATAGCCAAGTGCAGCAGTTAGTATCAGAACAACTACCTGTAATTTGTCTGGTAAATCCTTATTCTATGGCAGCAATACGCAATAAGATAAAAGGTGTAAAGTATTCGGCTTTAGGCGGTGCTTTTTGGAATTTGGAAGAGTTGAAAATTAGTAAATAATCTGAGTTTGGGTTAAGACAATTAAACGGTTTAGATAGCTTTTAGCTTTTAGCCTTTGATCTGATTGCACAGATTAGTATAAAGGAAATTTGGAGATTAAAGATATTTTTATGAGTATCTGGAAAGTATGGATTTTAGCTTCAATACGAACTCGCGTTACTTAAAATAAAATCTTATTTTAGCAAAAGTATAGCATTACGCATCAAGATTAGGACATTTTATAAACTTGCTACTTGCTACTTGCTACTTGCTACTTTCAAGCCGATAACCAAATATGTCCTAACGTAACTTTGTACGGCTATAGTTTATTTATCACCTTTATCAATACGAAATCTTTCAACTGAAGATAATAAACCACGAGCAATACCCACAAGATTTTGGAGTGCGCCTCCAACCCTTTGAGACTCTTGGGAAGTAGCCTGAGCCGTTAGCTCTACGGACTGCATTACTTGAGCCACAGCACGAGAGTTTTCCCTTTGTTCAACTGTATCGGCTGTAATCGATCGCACCAGAGTATCAATACGATTGGATACTTGAATAATATCCTCTAGGGCAGTTTTTGCCTGTTCTGCTCTTTCGGTTACGTCAATTACCTCTTGAATACCTTCTTCCATAGCGGTCATTACCGACCCCGTTTCACTTTGAATTTGCAGTACGATTTGCTCAATCTCTTTGAGAGATTTACCCGATCTATCTGCTAGCTGTCTCACCTCATCGGCAACTACCGCAAAACCACGACCTGCTTCCCCTGCTTTTGCTGCCTGAATTGAGGCATTAAGTGCAAGCTGGTTAGTTCTTTCAGCAATTTGCGAAATCAATAGAACAATTTTCGAGATTTCTTGAGATGCTTCAGCTAGACGCTTTACCTTACGGGCAGTTTCTGATACTGTTTCTCTAATCTGAAAAATTCCCGATACTGTTCTTTCTACCGCTTTACCGCCTTTAAGGGCAGTTACAGAAGATGAACGGGCAACTTCTTCTGCCTCACGAGCATTATCTGCCACCCTTTCAATCGATTCGGTCATCATCTGCACTGAATTCAAAGTAACAGCAAGCTCTTCTGCCATCCGTAATGCTTCACTAGATTGATTACGAGCAAACAGTTCACTATCGGTAGAACCTTTGTTTACCTGTTCTGCTGCTTCTTTTACCTGACGGACAATTTCTCTTAGACTTTGGATGGTTAAGTTAAAAGCATCAGCCACTGCGCCCAATACGTCGGCAGTTACGGTAGCCTGGACTGTCAAATCTCCTCTAGCTGCGCCCTCTACATCATCTAGGAGGCGGATTACCTGACGCTGAAGGTCTTCTTTTGCCTGTTCAGTTTCTTCGGCTCTTCTTTGGGCTTCTTGAGTGGTGGTCAAAATAACTCTAGTCATGCGGTTAAAACCGCTAGCTAGCTGCCCAAATTCATCTTGAGCATATACCGTCGCTTTGGCGTTGAGATTTCCCTGATAGACATCATCAAACTGAGCCTGTAAATTATGACTAGCTTTGGTTACGTGCTTAGCGGTAACTTTACCCAAAGCGGCTGCTGTCCCAAAACTGGTAACTCCAGCAATTAAACTTAAAAGCAGGCTATTTCTAGCACCCTCAAAAGGTCTGTTAGGGTTAGGATTAATAATAGCCGAACCTGCGGTGCCAATTAATAAAACGGCGATCGCGGAAACTACTCCTGTAACTCCAGCCGTAATCAACTGTTTTTTCTGAATCGGCGCATTAATAAACCCAGCTAAAGCTCCTTGCTGAACTTCTACTTGCGGTTCTTCTTTATCGGCTGTCAAAGAGGTTGAAGCATTCGTTCCTGCTCCTATCTCACTAATAGCAACTTCATCAACACCAATAGCATTTGCTTCTGAAGCCAAATCGTTAGATAAATTCATGCTAACGTTGCTTGGCTCTTCGGCAACATTAAACAAACCAGTATCAGGCAACCCTTGTTCTAATTCTTCCAGGTCAAAAAAGCTACTGTCAATTTCATCAAATTCTAGTTCATCTTGATAATCCAAGCCCTCCTGACCTGAAACATCAGGCATTTCTATTCCATATTCTTCACTGCCATCCATAGAGAATGGTTCAGTTAAAACCGTATCAATTTCTAATTCAGAACTGTCATCATAATCATTTTCGTATTCCTTTTGATTGGCGATCGCAAAGTCTTCTTCAGTATAATCAGGAAGTGAATCATCATCATCAGAATCTATCATAAAAGTTGAGCTGGTATGAATTCCTGGTTGTTCTGATGATGGCAAATTTTGAGACTCTGGAGATGGCACTGACTCAAATTGCGCAAAAGGATTGCTTAAACTAGTATCATTATCAGTTGATGTCAAATCCTCAGCATCTTCCAACCCCGACTCTGCAAAAGAATTTTCGTAAGAGTTATCACTTTCAGGAATAAGATTATGCTTAATATCTGACTCTATAGCATCATCTAATTTCAAATCGTATTCTTGGTCGAGATCAAAATCATTTTCACCAAAGCTTTTGGCAAATTCTTCGTCGTCAGAAAAATCAATTTCTACTGAATCTTCTACTTCGTCAATCTGCCCTATATTCAGCATTTCTGTCTGAGCAAAATTACTTTGGTCGAAAGCTAATTCTGGCTCATCTAACTGCTGTAGCTGCTCTACCTGTTCAATTCCACTACGGGCGAAATCAAGCAAATCTTTCTGTTGGCTTAATTCTAAGACGTTTTCATATTGTCGTATAGCCAGATCGTAGTCTTGAAATCCATAACAATAAATATGACCTCGCAGCAACAAGACATTGGGATCGTTGGGGAATTCTTCAGCTAAGTGATCGATTATTTCTGCTGCTTGAGCAAAATTACTTTCTAAATAAGCCTTTTCTGCTTGTCCGTATTCCTGTGAATAGTTAGTTCCTGATGCCATGTGCTTCTTGCCAAATTAATCTAAGTTATTTGTTACTTGCGCTGACGAATGATATTGCTTTTAAATTCAGACCTGTCAATGACAGTCAATTTTTATAAGAAAATAAGAAAGTCAAAATAAATAATGATGTTCTCTTTAATTAATATTGCCCAATAAGTATAAGTAAGTATAAGTTTAAACCTACGCATTAATTAATCATGCGCAGTATATTTATATTCTTAGGTTGCCCATCGTGCCGAACGCAAGATTTTTGCTGAATCTAATAAATTCACGACTACATCACTTTCGTCTTCTGGCTGCCATTGAGCCTGAACAAAAGGAGCCATAGTGTCTGATAAAGGATGATTGATTTTTAGTTGTTCCACGTTTAACCAATCCATATCTCCAATACTATTTATGGCTAAACCTAGTATTTGCTCTTGATCTTCGATCGCAATTACAGGAATTGTCGGTCGGTCTGTTTTCAGCACTCCTTTATCTCCTAAAAACTGACCAAGATCTGCTACCCAAATTACTCTGCCTCTCAAATTAATCGTCCCCAACAATAAGGGCGACGCATTAGGAATCGGCGCAATCTGATCTGGGGTTTGCTGCATCACCTCAGCAATACCCGTAGCGGGAAAAGCGCAAGCTTCTCCTGATGGCAGATAGAAACGAAGATGTAATTCACCCTCTGGGTTTTCTAAGGGCTGTATATCTAAAGATAAAGATAAATCTAGATCATCCGTATACAGTTCTGGATTACTAACCATAATTTCTTTTTTATGTACTACTCAACCACTGCTAGTTACATTATTGAATATAAATGGCAATCTTAAGCCCGCAGCAGTTGTTTTACGGTGCCAATTAATTCTACTGGCTGAAAAGGTTTAGCAATGTAAGCATCTGCGCCTTGCTTCATCCCCCAGTAGCGATCGAATTCCTCTCCTTTAGAAGAACACATAACTACTGGAACATTTTGGGTTTTAGGATCTGATTTTAAACGACGACATAGCTCATAGCCATTCATTCTGGGCATAACAATATCCATAACAACTATGTCAGGACTAAATGATTCCAAATGCTCCAAAGCTTCTACGCCATCACAAGCAACAGTCACCTTTAAACCGCTACCTTTTAAAAGATCGGAAATCATCTGTCTTTGTGCCAAACTATCTTCTACGATTAGAACTTTGCTCATAACACGCTATCTACAAAAGTCACATTCAAGTTTAAATCTACTTGGCAGTTTATTAAATATGGAAAAATCAAACTTTTTGCTTAATTTGCTAGTTGGTAATTACCCCATAAGAGAATAACTTACTAACCACATATATTCCTATATATTCCTCCATTTTATTAAAGCTGCATTCAGTCGATCAAAATTAATTAGTTGAGCAGAGATTAAACTTTGGTTCAACTTACAAGATTTTTCTAATCGAGTAAGGCGAATTAGTCAATAAAAAAGTAGACTACTAATCTCTTTGCTTCAGAATATACTCTACTTTTTAATCAATCGCCACGTCACGATCAACATAAACAAGATCGAGTTTGTATTTTAATTAAATTAAATTTTAAACAATTTATTGGCATTAAATTACTAATAAAGTCAGATTTTGAGCTTTAATGAAAGATTGCTTATGTTTAAAGCATTTTAATAAATATAGATGGCGTTTGTGTCTCCTAAAATAACTTTGCTTTATTTGCCAGATAAATCTAGTTGAAATTACATAATAAATAAAATTTAGATGTGTAAACTCTAGTTAATTAACGGACGAACTTAATTGATACTTATAGTTAAGATATTTAGTGCTTGGCAATTTAACTTAAAAGCGATATTCGATCTAAAGTATTGGCAACCTATTCTAATGCTAGTTATGCTAAGGAAATCAAAATTGATTAATCACTAAACTCTATTAGATTAAATTAGGTTCTAATCTGGATGTTTTAACAAATCGACAGTAAACTAGAAAAGCTTAATTTTTCTGAGTTTCAGCACAGAAAAAATCAAGAGGAAGGCGCATAGTGCTATATCTGGCAGAAGTACAAAAACAAAGTAAGGGATTTATGGGCGGTACCGACACCAAGCTAAAGCTCATAGCTTGTCAGCGTAACGATGAAAGCTGGAGTGTTGTCGGCAATGAATCTATTGCGATTAATGATGCTAGTGATTTTGGCGATGGTGCTTTAGTTGCCGTTAACCTAGGTGTTAACCGTCAGATACAGGGCAATATGGAATTAGCCTCTCCCAAAATTGTTGGTATTTTAAAGAACTTTTCTCGTCTCTTGGAAAAGACCAAGGATCAAGAACAAGAAATTGAACAGTGGAAAGAGTCACTAGAAAGACAAAGTGAAGAATTAAGCATACGACAACTGGAGATGGAAACTCGTCTTGAGCAAGTCGAACATATGGAAGAAGAGTTTCAGCAGTTTGAACAGCAAAGAGAAGAAATTGTAGTAGCTAAAGCAGAAACAGAAAAAGTCAGAGCAGAATTTGCAGCCAAAAGCGCAGAACTTCAAGGTGCTTGGGAACAGTTACGAGGACAGCAGCAAAATTTAGATGAGCAGTTAAAACAATCTAAAGTATTGAATGAATCTCAGGCTGTGACAATTAAGGAAAAATTGTCTGTCTTAGCTATGGTCACAGACTCTAATAAATCTTTTAAAAGTAAGCTTAATTTAGCTGCTGAAGCAGTTAAAAATCAACAAGAGATTTTGCAACCTCACTGGCAAAATTTGACGCTATATGCTCAGGACTTGCAAATAAAACGTCAAGAATTAGAACTTACTGATACGGAACTAGCGACGAAAAATCAAAAAATACAGTCTTTAATAGCTTCGATCGCCGAAATGGGGAGACAATTAGGTATTGAACAAAAATCATTAGAGGCTAAACAAGAGTTAACGCAGTTTCTTAATGTTCAATCAGAAGCTCAAAACAGCATGATATCGATGCTGGCTGGCTCTGAATCTGACTCGAATGCAGATTCTAGAGTAAACCTGGAAGAGCTAGAGAATATGCCTCTGCCAAATTTAGAGGATATGGTAGCCAACCTGAAAAAAGATTTGGAGAAGGTGGCTCGATTTGTCAACGATCAGGAAGAGGAACTAGGGTGGCAGTGTAAAGCCGTAGAAGAGCTAGAAGCTAAAATTGCGAACATGGGAGAATTTGAGCGTTTTACTCTAGAGCAAGAATTAGCAGATGAGCTTGAGGCTAAAAAGATGTTAGATCAAACTCTAGTTGGTCAACGGCGATCGCTTAAAGAAAGACATAATTTTTTGTTACAGCATTCTAGAGTCCTTAAACGTCGTCAGGGCATAATTGATTTTGACCTTGAATCGGCAATTGAAGATGTTGATTTGACACCTATTAAACAGGGATTGGAGAAACAATCTCAAAAGCTACAGCAGCAGCAGCAAGAACTAGCTCAAGAAGTAACTCAAATCCAAGAGAATATTAAAAGCCTTGAAGCTAAATTAAACCAGCAGCAGACAGAAAAAAGCGAATTAGAGTCAGCCTTAGTTCAACAGCAAGACACCTGGCGCAAATTGAATTTTGATGTAGTTCAGATACAGTCTCAGATTGATTTTTATCAGCAAGAGCTACAGCCATTACAAGATGCTCTAGATGCTATTGATAACCAAGTTTCGCAAATGGAGCAATTAATGGCAAATGAGGCAGAACTTGGAAAAGCTGTTCTGGAAATAGAGCAGATTATTAACGAACTAACCGCTACGTAATATCTTTTCTGTTAAAGTTTGCTACAGATGACTGGTGGGGAGACTAGGGGACTAGGAGACTAGGGGAAGGTTTATCTATATCCTTTTTTTTGATATTTCATGTAATAAATCTTTAAGGAAAATTGCCAATAGAGTAATGTATATGTTCCTCTGAATCCAAAACTTCTTTTATTGGTATCATTTTGACGACGCAATTACTATAAAATATGCTTTCCAAGGTTCTGGTAAATTGAGGAGTCCAAAGGTTTTCTTTGACTGGAATATTTTGCTTTTGGAAAAACTTTAGTAGATGCGATCGCTCTATACCTGGTAAGATTCCTCTATCTAAGCGGGGAGTATACCAACAACCATCTCGCCAACCCCAAAGATTTCCAGTACTTGTTTCTAACCAATTTCGGTGGCGATCAATTAAAATTGCTTCAGAGGCATTAAAGCTCAAGGCTTGATTTCGGGCTAAGTAAGCTCCTAAATAATTACCCGTTTTATGCTTTGCTAAATCTCTTTTGTATAAATTCCCCGTAGCCACCCAGGCAGTTATCCCCTCAGTTTGGCGTTGCTTTAGGTTTAAGGGCAAATTACGCCCTGAGATTAGTTCTTTACCATCAGGAAATATCATCATTCTTAAGACGGGAAAATAAGCAGCTAGTTCTTTTGCCCCTTGACTAAGATTTTGCCAATTAGGCTGTTGCCATTGAAATGTACTCAAACTCTGACTAAGGCGATCGCAGTGAGATTGCCAATAGGTAAGAGGGTGTTCCAATGACTTTTCATATACTCGCAGCGTAGTAAAAATATTGGCACCATAAAGCAATCCTGGCTCATTAATATTGAGTTGCAGGCGATCGGAATTAATTAATTCCCCTTCATACCAATACATATTAAACATTAAGTTTGTAGTTTGTAGTTTGTAGTTCGTAGCCACAGAAAACTACCTACTATCTACTATGTTTTTTGATTTAAGGCGAAGCCGTTATGCAACCTGGGGGCTGTCGCCGTTGCGAAGCAACGGCGAGACGCGCTTCGCGTCTATAGGTTCAAACTATTCAATTATTTTGATTGCTATTAACCCGAAAGTAGCGTTAATTTTACTGTCTGATTTCTGCGGCTGAGTCTGGCAATGGTTCATTATTTGGTTTGTCAGTACGATCTTGCAAGACAAAGGCAATCAGTCCGACAACGGTAGCTGTGGCTAAAGCTAGAATCAAGGGTTTAGACCACTTTGATTGTTTTTTCGCTGCTAGCGGCTCGCCAATTGTCGGTTCGCCAATTTGCTGTTCGGGGAAGGCGGTTGTCACCGATGTATTATCAACCAGACTCTGCTCTTTTACCGAAGAATTAGTCGAATTATCCTGTGACCAAAGTTTTGCTTCTTGGAGAGCATATTTAATATCCGACCAAGATACGGTCATCTTTTCATTAAGCCGATCTTTTACTTGACAGTGAACCAATGCCACCGTCACATTGTCATGACCATTTACTTGATTAGCAAAGTCAATTAAATCATGAACTGCGCTAGTAAGATTTTGAGTTCCTTCTAAAACTGGTAATATCTTTTGTCGCCACTGTTGTTCAACTCGGTCAAAATCGCTTAAACCATCGGTGCAAAGTAAGAAAATACAGTCACCGTCAATCATATAGTGTTGTAAATTGGGGTGGAGTGCTGCTGAATCTCTCATGCCTATAGCCTGAATTAAAGCTCCCGCCGAAGGATACTGCAAAGAATCTCGATAGACTGCATAACCCAAACGCACCTCCCTAGAAGCAAGATCATCATCAATAGTTACTTGATGACAGCTATTGGGGGTAATCCAATAAATACGAGAATCACCAACGTGAGCCAGATACATTTCATGGGCGTAAGCAAGAGTCATGACCAGGGTAGTTCCCATGCGCTGTCGTTCCTGACGCTGTTCGCTATCATTGCGATCGCTAATGATATCATTAGACCCATTAATATATTTGGTCAACTGCTTTAATATTTTCCGAGGATTATGATCTTGCTCGTTGGGCTTTAAGGCTGATATTTGATCGTGTAAATATTTGATGGTTGCTTGAGAAGCAATTTCTCCACCATCGTGTCCCCCCACTCCATCACAAACAATGGCTAAGGAACTTTGTGATCCATTAATTTTATTTGGTTGATGATAGATAGGATAGGCTGCATCTTCATTGTTTGAGCGATTAGGTCCTGAATCACTCAAAGCATAAATATGATAAGAGTACTTTCTGGCTTTGCTGCATTGTTCTGCTACTTTATCTAATAGTGCCAGTACTTGACTAACTTGCTCAATTTTGCCAGTCTCCAAACGAGAAGCAATTTGTTTTAACACTTCCTTAATTTCAGGACGGGCATTGTTTGCCCACTGCGACCATAAACTTCCCAAATCTCTTAAAGTTGGCTGAAGATTACGATCCTGCTGTAGCTGAATAACTTGAACTATTTGTCCATTAATTCGGATTTGGTCTGGATTCAGTAAGGTAGAAGCTACTTTTTTATTAAACAAAGGTTTCCAGAGTTTAGCTATCTGCCATAGCCAACTGATTTGTTGAAAAGCGTTAGCCTCAGACCATAAACAATCAAGTTTAGGAACAAGCTGCTGAGGATAATCTAGTTTTCCTCTGGCATTGCTCGGTACAGTACCATAATCAAACAGCCAAACATCCGTACTATCTAAAAGTCCATACACCTGTGGTATATGAGGATAACAGGAAAAAAGCTGCAAATAAACTACAATTTCTTGAGGAACTTCTTCTGGAGTAATTGGGGGTTTATTTGGTTGAGTATCGAGCCAGATTCGCGTACCTAAGGCTAAATATCTACTGTTAATTAAGGCTTGCTTGTGTTCTGGAGATACTGTCTTGTTGCTCCATAAATATCTTCTAATCAGTGGAGTATCACATTGACGACAACAACGAGCCTCTAGTTGGTTAGACGTTGCGCATTGAGGATTCGAGCATTGTATTTCAGGCTCAGGATGTGACATAGATATTTTGAACTATTGAGCATACTCCATATTTCTTGGAGATTAGGTCATGTTTGGACACTAAGGATTACTAAAGCTTGTATACAAATAGCAATCACATAAACTCGATCTTAATCTGTAACTTTCAGACAAATATTATAAACTCATCGATCAATTTATGGCTTCAAATAGTTTAGTAAATGAAGTTTCTCCATAGTAATCGAAAATTTAGCAGTTTTTATGTGAGTCTCAATCCGCAACTATCGATCTATGATTGCTCTATCCAATTTTAAGATTCATATAGTTCCTTCAAACTTTTCTCCAAAGCCGAAGTTAGCTTTAAAGAGCTTTGACGTAATGAACTATCGAGATAGTCGGCTACGGTTAAAGGCGAGCCTATATCTACTTTAACCTCTGTTCCCCAGGTAGGATAAGGCTTGCTATAGCGAATCCCCATCGGTAATATTTTAACCTTTTTCTTTGATTTATTGGTTTCTGCCTGTAAGGCGATCGCTGCCACACCTCTTTTAAGGGGATGAATTTGATAGTCGTTAAAAATTCCCCCCTCAGGAAAAATAACCAACATTTCTCGCTCATTTTTCAAGAGTTCAATACTGTGACGCACGCTGTTGAGTTGGGGACGTTCAGTATCTACAGGAAAACCTCCCATACGGCGAATGACCCAGCCTTGTATTCCTTTGACCTCATTGGCAGAAACCATGAATCTAGGATCTCTGCCACTTACTAATCTTCCTACTGCATAAGGAACAATAAAGGCATCCCAACGAGAACGATGAGTTGGGGCAATAATAACGGGGTCATCTTGAGGAATGTTCTCTTGTCCAGTAATTTGGATCTTGCTAAAGAAAAAAGGCAACACAAAATAAGATCCTAGGGGATAAATTATTTTGGCTACCCAAGGAGATACAGAAGAATTTAGTTCCTTTGATTGTTTTGAAGATAAACTGCTTGATTTCTGGGGTGGTTTTAGCTGAGTCATTAATGAACTAAGATTATATTCATTCTATTTACCAGCTTAATTTTTCTTTAACAAAATGTGTGTTGAAGGCGGGACACTTACTTAGTTGTCATTGTGTTTGATTTCTTTGAGAATCAAACAGAAATTTTTGGTAATTTATTTAAACTATCAAACAAACATAATTTATTTGATTGAGTCGTGCCAAAAAAATTATCAGCCAAATCATTACTTCAGGCAACAAAACTGTCTAAAAGCTTTGGTGGAATTAAAGTAGTAAATAATGCTCATCTAGAATAATTATGGCAGTATTATGGGCTTAATTGGTCTAAACGGAGCAGGTAAAACGACTTTATTTATTTGATTTACTATCTAATTTTATTAGATGAACTTGCAGCAGGGGTCAATCCGACTTTAATCAATCAAATCTGCGAACATATAGTTAGCTCGAATCAGCAGGGAATTTCTTTTTTAGTAATTGAACACAACATGGATGTAATTATGAGTTTAGGCGATCGCCTTTGGATTTTAGCAGAAGGTATGCCTGAAGAGATTTAAAATAATGAGTCAGTACTAAAAGCTTATTTGGGACAATAAATCAATTATCAATTATCAATCACTCCATGACAATTATTTTGACTAACGACGATGGGATCGACGCACCTGGGATTTGTGCCTTACAAAAGGCCGTCACAGGAGAAACTATAATTGTTGCTCCCAAGAAACCGCATTCGGGTTGCGGACATCGGGTAACTACCCAGCGAGGAATTAAGCTAGAACGCAGATCGAACACAGAATATGCCCTAGAGGGTACTCCTGTTGACTGTACCCGCTTAGCAATTAAGCAAATAGCTACAAATACTAAACTAGTCCTGTCAGGAATTAACGCGGGGGGAAATCTTGGTGTAGATGTTTATATTTCAGGGACGGTGGCTGCGGTAAGAGAAGCTGCAATTCACGGTATTCCTGGTGTTGCTATTTCTCATTGGATTAAAAAACCTTTGCTGATTGATTGGGAAGTGGCTACTCTGTGGACAAGTAAAGTACTTGAAGACTTGTTACCTCGTCCTTCCCCTCCTAATAGTTTTTGGAATGTTAATTTACCCCATTTAGAACCAGATCAGCCCGAACCTAAAATTATTCTCTGCGAGCCTAGTACTGCGCCCCTGCCTGTAGATTTTCGAGTTGAAGAAGATATGTATTATTATCAAGGAGAATACGCCAAGCGCGATCGCACTTCTGGAACAGATGTAGACGTATGTTTTGGCGGTAATATTGCTGTAACTTTAATCAGAGTATAGTGCGTTTGACCAAAGCATCTTGGACTACAGGGGGAAGTTGGCGCATGATTTTGCCTTTCTCTCGATCTACTCCGACTAAAACAACTGTTCCTGAGACAAATAATTCTTCCCTGTTGTATGACTGAATTTCATAATCCCAGTTAATGCGAACTCCTTTGGTTTCTATTAGACGAGTTTTGACTATTGCTGATACTCCTAAGCGAATTGGCAAGTGATAGCGTAGGGACACTTCAACTACTGGCAAATCGCAACCTAACGCTACTAAATCGGCAAATTCAACGCCAATAGAGCGTAAATACTCTACCCTAGCCTCTTCCATCCAGGTCAAATATGTACCGTGCCAGACAATACCAGCATAATCTGTGTGGTGGGGTTGAGCTTTGACTGGATACTCAAACCATCCTTGACTTTGAGCCTCTAACCCTTGCTCTGGCTCAATAGCTGAAGTAGGTAGTTTTGGTAGCTGAGGAACTTGCCTATGTTGTTCTGTCAATTGCCTATACTCCTAACGATATTTTATATTCGTCCTCTAGATTATTTTAAAACTTTAGACCACTTAGTTTAATCGTAGAAGCTTAAAACTGACATCTAAAATTTTTATTTAGAAATAATTAATTATCATTTACGTCTGGTGTGAATTAAAACTTGCTTTTAGGATAGCTTTGGTTATGGAAATATTGGCTTTTTCGAGTTGCAGAAGAATAAACACGCCTCCTAAGCTATAAAAAGTGATGAATTTTCACGTAGTTTTCTAAAGCTAAGGGCTAAGAGCTAATAGCTGATAGCTAAAAAACTAGTAAATTAGAGCGAAGCTAATTCACACTAAGCGTCATTTATTTCGGAAGCGACAGACTTAATTGACTCAGCCAGAGAATCAGGTAATTTTTTGATTTGCATATTTCCCTGTAAAGTAAGCTTTTGGGCTTCAATTTCAATCTTGGTAATGTCGATAGCCAAGTCAGCATTAGAGAAGTGACGCAGATAAAGTATATCCCGCACTTTGTTCATGATGGCTACTGTTTCGTCTAAATCTAAACTCTGTTTGTCTAAATATTTACCGCCTTTAAACTTAATTACTGCACCATCTTGTTTAAACTGAAGGGCAATTTGAAATTCTGCCGTTTTAATTTGTTGTTCTCGATTTAAAACGTTAGTGGCTGTTAAAGATACTTTACCGTTGTCGTTTAAATGACATTTCGCCTGCTGGAGATAAAAATTTGCTGAGGAGTGATTTATCTCTAAAGCCAAACTTTGTAAGAGAATCCTGACATATTCCGAATTTAATAAGCGATCGCAATCTGATTCAGTAAAGATGATTTTGACCTTAAAGTTGCCTGGCTGTTCAAAAGCAATTTTGCCTAAGAGTGCCTGAGTTAGATCGAGAGAAATATTATCAGAAGTGATGTTTATTTGTTCTAGCTGAATATCTTTAAAAGCAACAACTTTTTCGCCCAAAAATTCTACAGACTCTGCTTTTCCCTGAATTGTTTGAGACGCTTGACTATCAACCTTGATTTTGATGTTTTTAGCAGATTCTACTTGAGTTGCGATCGCCATTTCCGCAGCTTTATTAAACATAGTGCGACCTAAATCAATATTTTCTTCAGGTTTATTGTTCATTGAATTCAGGTTACTACAATAGTGGGATTAATTTGATTGTAGCGATAGTAGCTCAGAAAACAGAAATGTTAATTGCTGTATAGATCTAGACAGTATGCAATATTTATCTATTCTATACTTGGTGCTTGACCTATAGTTTTGCACTGATGTAAAAAGTAGACTAAAGTGCATTTTTTGCGATCGGGTAGATTTGTAGCTATTGATTAACCTGATTGTCTCAAAAAAAGATATATTAATTTTCGCTTGCATTACGAAAGAAATAGATAATTAGAAACTTAAAGAGGAGAATCGATGCTAAACCAATCAGAAGCTGTTATTGAAGCGATCGCTGCTAGAGAAATTTTAGACTCCCGTGGTCGTCCTACCATTGAAGCCGAAGTACGTTTAGAATCAGGCGTTGTGGGATTAGCTCAAGTACCTAGTGGCGCATCAACAGGCAGTTTTGAGGCACACGAATTAAGAGACGGTGATAAAAATCGCTATGGTGGCAAAGGTGTCTTAATTGCAGTTCGCAACGTCAAAGAAAAAATTACTCCAGAATTGCTGGACGTAGATGCTTTAGAACAGGCAACCGTCGATCAAATCATGATTGACCGCGACGGCTCTCCTAATAAGAAGAATTTGGGCGCAAACGCGATTTTAGCGGTATCTCTCGCCACAGCTAAAGCCGCTGCGGAAGTGCTGGAATTGCCCCTATATCGCTATTTAGGAGGACCATTATCTAACCTTCTGCCTGTACCGATGATGAACGTGATCAACGGTGGTTCTCACGCGGATAATAACGTTGATTTTCAAGAGTTTATGATTATGCCTATAGGAGCAGATTCTTTTAGGGAAGCTTTACGCTGGGGTGCAGAAGTATTCGCTTCTCTTAGTAAAGTTTTGGGTGATAAAAATCTTCTAACTGGGGTAGGTGACGAAGGAGGCTATGCGCCTAATTTAGGTTCTAATCAAGAGGCTTTAGATTTATTGATTACAGCGATTGAAAAAGCAGGCTATAAGCCAGGAACAGAAGTAGCTTTGGCAATGGATGTAGCTGCGAGTGAATTTTATGCCGATGGCAAGTATACTTACGACGGTGAAGCTCATTCTCCAGAGGAGTTTATTACCTATTTGGCTGAGTTAGTGGAAAAATATCCGATTATTTCCATTGAAGATGCCCTGCACGAAGATGATTGGGATAGTTGGAAAACCTTAACTGAAAAATTGGGATCGAAAATTCAGCTTGTGGGCGATGATTTATTTGTCACCAATAAAATCAGACTTCAAAAAGGAATTGACCTTGGAGTAGCTAATTCCATCCTAATTAAACTAAATCAAATTGGTACCCTAACTGAAACCCTAGAAACAATCGAACTAGCAACTCGCAGTGGCTATCGCTCAGTGATTAGCCATCGCTCAGGAGAAACCGAAGACACTACTATAGCTGACTTGGCAGTTGCCACCCGTGCAGGACAAATCAAAACTGGTTCTCTCTGCCGTAGCGAAAGAGTAGCCAAATACAATCGCTTGTTGAGAATTGAAGAAGAATTAGGCGATCGCGCTGTCTATGCTGGCAAAGTTGGTTTAGGCCCCAAAAGCTAATCCTTATCCTTCAGTTGAGTTTCTAAACCAAAAATTAAGGCTTGGATTGCTCCCAGGCTTTAATCGCAAATCTAGTAGTAACCTGTAAACAGTCGAATTAAATTTGGCATGGCAATATATAAGTACATAAAACAGGTTATATGAAATTTAATCTAGACATTTGCCCCTACAAAGGTTTTTTAAAAATTACTCAATAACCTCAGCAATTATTCATTCAGACACTATAATCTAGGCAAACATGGAAACAAAATCTTCTCAAAAGCTTAATCAAACTGTTGCTACTAGCAATTTGGCACAAAATATTCAGATAGAAGACGATCGCACAGGAATGAGCGTGGAGACTCTCAAACGAGCCTTTGCCGACAATTTGTTTTATCTCCAGGGAAAAGATGAATCTACTGCCACTCTTCACGATTACTATCAAGCATTAGCATATACGGTACGCGATCGCTTGTTACACCGCTTTATTAAAACAGGACGCACCTACTACGAAGAAAACGTCAAGGTAGTTTCTTATCTCTCGGCAGAGTTTTTGATGGGTCGTCATTTGGAAAACAACCTCATTTCTCTGGGTATTTACGAAAAGATGCGTCAGGTAGTCCATGAATCAGGTTTGGATATCGAAGACCTAATCGAACAAGAACCCGATCCTGGTTTAGGTAACGGTGGTTTGGGTAGATTGGCTGCCTGTTTCCTTGATTCTTTGGCTAATTTAGAAATGCCAGCTATTGGTTACGGTATCCGCTATGAATTTGGAATCTTCCATCAGGCGTTAAGAGACGGCTGGCAAGCAGAAATTCCTGATAACTGGTTAATGTTCCAAAATCCCTGGGAGATTGCTCGTCCTGAAGATTCAGTGGAAATTAAGCTAGGTGGACATACTGAAGCCTATCGCGATGAAAAAGGAAACAGTCGCGTTAGCTGGATTTGCGATCGCAAAGTCAAAGCAGTTCCCTATGATACGCCAGTACCAGGATATCGCACCAATACTGTTAACGCCCTACGGTTATGGAAAGCTGAAGCCAGTGAAGAATTTAACTTTGAGGCATTTAATGCAGGTAACTATGACCGCGCCGTAGGCGAAAAAATGAGTTCGGAAACGATTTCTAAAGTGCTGTATCCCAACGACAATACCCCACAGGGTAAAGAACTACGTCTGGCGCAGCAGTATTTCTTTGTCTCTGCCTCTTTGCAAGACTTAATTCAGATTCACCTTCATGTTCATCCTAATCTCAGCAACTTCCACGAACGAGCAGCAATTCAGCTAAACGATACCCACCCAGCAGTAGCCGTAGCAGAGTTGATGCGCTTGTTGATTGATGAACACAGTATAGACTGGGATCAGGCTTGGGATATTACGCAAAAGACTTTGGCATATACAAATCACACTTTACTACCAGAAGCTTTAGAAAGATGGTCAGTCAGCTTGTTCGGTAGAATGCTACCCAGACATATTGAAATCATTTACGAGATTAATCATCGTTTCTTAGAAGATATTCGCACCTGGTTTCCTGACGATCAGGAGCTTGCTTCTGAGCTTTCGATCATTGAAGAAGGCGCAGAAAAAAAAGTTCGCATGGCAAACTTAGCCTGTGTTGGTAGTCATGCTATTAACGGTGTAGCTGCACTACACACGCAATTACTCCAAAAATACACGCTTCAAGGTTTTGCCAAACTTTGGCCTGAAAAATTCTTTAATAAAACTAATGGTGTCACTCCCCGTCGCTGGATTCTCTTAAGTAATCCTCGATTGGCAAAATTAGTCACGGAAAAAACCAAAGGCGATAGCTGGTTAAAAAACCTAGACGAGATGAGAGTATTGGAGAACTTTCTTGACGATCCTGAATTTTGCCAGGAATGGCGGGAAATTAAGCGCAAAAATAAAATTTCCCTAGCTGCACAAATCAAAAAAATTAAAAATATTGACGTTAACGTTGATTCGATATTTGATGTTCTAGTTAAACGGATTCACGAATATAAACGTCAACACTTGATGGTGCTGCACATTATTACTCTCTACAATCGCATCAAGCAAAACCCCAATATTGATATCGTGCCTCGTACCTTTATCTTTGGTGGCAAAGCTGCACCTGGTTACTTTATGGCAAAGTTGATCATTAAATTTGCCAACGCCGTAGGAGAAGTCGTTAACAAAGATCCTGATGTCAAAGGACGTTTAAAAGTTGTTTTCTTGCCTAACTTTAATGTTTCCTTGGGACAAAAAATTTATCCTGCTGCTGATTTATCAGAACAGATTTCTACCGCAGGAAAAGAAGCTTCTGGTACAGGTAACATGAAGTTTGCCATGAATGGTGCTTTAACTATTGGTACTTTAGATGGTGCAAATATTGAAATCCGCGAAGAAGCTGGCGCGGATAACTTTTTCTTGTTTGGTTTGACTGCTGAAGAAGTATACAAAATGAAGGCAGAAGGTTACGATCCCATGGCTTATTACAATAGCAATGAAGAATTGAAGGCGGTAATCGATCGCGTTGCCAATGGTGATTTTAGCTATGGTGATACTAAGCTATTTAAGCCAATTGTTGATTCTTTGCTTTATGACGATCCATATATGCTCTTGGCAGACTATCAGGCATATATTTATTGTCAAGATATGGTTTCCCAAACCTATAAAGACAAAGACAAGTGGACAAAAATGTCTATTCTTAATTCGGCGAGAATGGGTAAGTTTTCTAGCGATCGCACTATCAAAGAATACTGTGAGCAAATCTGGGATTTAAAACCAGTTGAAATCAGTTTAGAAGCATACAGCCAAGAAAACAGCGTAATCAATCACGAGCAATAAATTATAAATTTTTAACCAATAAAAAGGGATGTCCTTTTAAAAACATCTCTTTTTGCTTTTTTTTGATTGTGTTTAATTTTCGTAAAGTTTTCTGTAAGGGCGAACGACCGTTCACCCTTACAATTAATCTGTAGCGGATACAATTTAATTTGGTATGACAAAAGAGGGGTATGTTGAGTTTTAAAATCAAAATCTTGATAACATAGACAACCAGGAATTATTTATTTCATCTTTAATCCTTATACTTCCACCCTCATCCCTTTATAGTTTCTCATCCTTGCAAAATGTCTGACTTTCTGAGCCAACTTAATCCTTCACAACGCCTTGCTGTAGAGCATTACTGTGGGCCAATGTTGGTAGTTGCGGGGGCAGGTTCGGGTAAAACCAGGGCGTTGACCTATCGCATTGCTAATTTGATTCGTAACCAAAAGACAGATCCAGAGCATATTTTGGCAGTTACCTTTACAAATAAAGCTGCCCGGGAGATGCGGGAAAGGATTGAATATATCTTTGCCACGGAGTTAGCTTTAGAACACCATGGTCAACGGCTGGAGTTTTTGACAGAGTATGAGCAAAAGGCTCTAAAATCGAGGGTATATAAAAGAACAACCAAAAAGCTGTGGATTGGTACTTTTCATAGTTTATTTGCCAAGCTACTGCGCTTTGATATTAATAAATACCAAGATGAACGCGGGCGCACTTGGAAACGCAATTTTTCGATCTTTGATGAGTCGGATGTGCAAAGTCTATTTAAGAATATTGTTACTAAAGAATTAAATCTAGATAACAAAAAGTTCGATCCTAAAAAGATTAGATACATTGTTAGTAATGCTAAAAATCAGGGTTTGACTCCAGATGACTTTGCTAAACAAGAGCCTGGTTATCGTGGGCGCGTAGTTTCAGAAATTTATAACGAATATCAGTCGCGGTTGGCAGCAAACAATGCCTTGGATTTTGATGATTTAATCTGGGTTCCTGTTAAGCTTTTTCAGCAAAATGAATCAATTTTGGGCTATTGGCATACGCAATTTCAGCACATTTTAGTTGATGAATATCAGGATACTAACCGTATTCAGTATGACTTGATTCGACTGCTGGCAACTAATGGAGAGACAAATAAGAGCGAGTGGAATTGGAATAGGCGATCGCTTTTTGTAGTAGGAGATGCAGATCAGTCAATTTATTCTTTCCGTTTAGCTGACTTTACGATTCTGCTAGATTTTCAAAAAGATTTTGGTGATGGTCTAGCCGATGAAGATACCCGCACTATGATTAAGCTGGAAGAGAATTATCGTTCCCGCGAGAATATATTACAGGCAGCGAATCATCTCATTGCTCACAATAGCCAACGGATTGATAAAGTTCTTAAGCCGACAAGAGGTGTGGGCGAACAAATTTACCTGCACAAAGCCGATGAAGAGCAGGAAGAAGCGCGGTTTGTAGTGCAGCAAATAAAGCAGATTAAAGAAAATCATCCTGAAATAGACTGGGGTGATTTTTCTATTTTGTATCGCACTAATGCTCAGTCTCGTCCCTTTGAGGATTTACTGTTACACAATAATATTCCTTATAATATTGTCGGCGGTTTAAAGTTTTATGACCGCAAAGAAGTCAAAGATGCGATCGCTTATTTACGCCTTATAGTGAACCCCGAAGATACCGTTAGCCTACTGCGAATTATCAATACTCCCCGTCGTGGTATCGGTAAAACAACCATGGATAGATTGATGAATGCCTCACAGCAAATGGGCATACCTTTATGGGAAATTGTGAACGACGAAACCTCGGTTAACACTATGGGAGGACGAGCAGCAAAATCTCTAAATGAGTTTGCCCGAATGATCCAAGCAACTAAGGATCAGCTTGAAAACCTCACGGCAGCAGAAGTTTTAAGTCAGATTATCGAACAGACAGGCTACGTCACAGAACTACAGCAACAGGGTACAGACGAAGCCGATAACCGTATTGCTAACATTTACGAATTATATAACGCGGTGCAGCAGTTTCAGGAAGATAATGAAGAAAATAGCTTAGAAGCATTTCTGGCTAGTGCATCTCTCTCCTCAGATTTAGATAATTTGAACGAAGAACAGCAAAAAGTCTCGATGATGACCCTACATTCAGCTAAAGGTTTAGAATTTCCTGTAGTTTTTCTAGTAGGTATGGAACAAGGTTTGTTACCCCACAATCGAACTTTGAACGATCCTTTGGAAATAGAAGAAGAGCGTCGTCTATGTTATGTAGGGGTAACTCGCGCTCAAGAACAGTTATTTCTTACCTACGCCAGAGAACGCCGTCTTTGGGGAACAAGAGAACCTGCGGTATCCTCCCAGTTTTTGCAGGAGCTTCCAGGAGAATTAATTAGCAGTAATATTAATTTGGCAACTACCTATCGTCGCCGTAACCGCGCCGAAAGAACTTCTCAAGCTATTGATATTGACTGGAGTGTAGGCGATCGCGTCTTGCATCATGAGTTTGGAGACGGCGAAGTTACTCATATTTTAGGTAGTGGCAAAAAGGCAACTCTAGCAGTTAAATTTCTGAGCATGGGAGTAACTAAAATCATCCCAAAAATTGCTCCAATGGAAAAAGTGGAATAAGACTTTAACCAAAAAAATTTGGCGTTGCTGATTTAGCGAACGAGTGCGGTCTTGGGACGGCGGCTTTTGAGTGGGAAACTTCTCACTCAAAACGCGCCTTGGCTTTCCCTCAATGAGCAACTCGTTCAAGACAGTAATGACATACATAATAATTCTGTTCGTAGCTCTTAGCCGTTAGCTATTAGCTAAGGTGAAATTACATTTTGTAGCTATGATGAAAATTAGATTGTTTCAACCAGAAGATACTGAACAAATAGCCCAACTATTTCACGATACGGTTAGATATATAAATATTCAAGACTATTTTCAAGAACAGGTTGAAGCTTGGTCACCTAATGATATTTATTTCAGAAATTGGCTGGAAATATGTTTGAGCAGATTTACTTATGTGGCTGAAAAAGATAGTAAAATAATTGGTTTTGGCGAATTAGAAGCAAATGGTCACATTGATTTCTTTTATTGTCATTGTAACTATCAACGTCAAGGAGTTGGCGAAAAAATATATAAAGCCATAGAAAATAAAGCTGTAGAGTTAAATTTAATTCGTTTATTTACTGAAGCTAGCATTACCGCTCAAGCATTTTTCATCAAGCAAGGATTTAGCATAGTTAAAGAACAACAGGTAGCTTGTAGAGGAGAAACTTTTAAGAATTATTTAATGGAAAAGCAATTACAATTTCTGCTTTGACGAATTTATGGCGATCGCTGGTCAGAGGTCAGAGGTCAGAAAGTGGATAACTACCTTTATCAATCGGATTTAGGATCATCCCTACTCTCTCAAACAGATAACTAAAAACTAGGGGGTTTAACAAGCGAGTGGAAGCGAGGAAATGCAGTTTAAGTAAGAATATATGAGTTTTTTTATGAGCTTTATGAGATTGGAATACTAAAAGTAAAACTAAGATGAAATATCAGATCTCAAATACGAGTATTAATTGAGTCACAGATTAATAAAAAGGCATAAATCAAGTCTTATACACGTATTTAATGAAGATAATTGAAGTTTTTTTCACTGCTTAGATTCTTGGAGACTTTAGGAGTATCTTATTATGTTGGTTGATGTTAGTAAGTTTCGCAGTTCTGCCAATTCAACTAGCTTATGTGAATATGCCAAGATTGAAGGGAATTGGTCAGAGAATTTAGCGGGTCATGTTTTTATTGTTGCACCTTGCCATCGGCGACGCGATCGCCATTTATTTGCTGGAGAAGGTGTAGTTATCAGGTGGGATCTCCAGCCTCAACAGGGAAGAATTAAAGTCCAAAGCCAAAAATTGAACACTTGGGATAGTCTTTGGCATTTAGTAGAATCGCCCCTGACTGAACTACTGCCAGAAGCATTTTTTCCTGCTAGGCTTGGTCTGATTGGCATTGCCGAGATAGCTAACACTGCTATGGTCAACATGGACGGCAGGCTAATTCTCACCGCCGATGCAGGGCGTTACTGGGAAGTAGATCCAGTTACCCTAGAAACTGCTACTCCCATAGGCTATTTTGACGAACATATTGTTTCTATTCCCCTCTCGTTTTTTCCTTTGGTGGCAAATACGGCACACCCTTTTTACGATTCTCAGACTAAAGAACTAATTAGCTGTGAATTAAAGTCAGAACTCCGTCCAGGAAGTTTGTTTAGCGATATGATTAGTGAACCCTATATTACTCTTTGGGATGGGGAAGGCACTTTAAAACACTGGCAAATAGAAGGTACAATCCTTGACGGTAGCGCGCATACGACAATAGTTACCCAAGAGTTTATTATGATTCCCGATATGCCTTTCCAGATGGGAGTAGCGACGTTATTGGGAGTGAAAGTTGCGCCTCAACAGGCTTATCCAAAAACGCAACTTTATCTAGTCAACCGCCGAGATTTAACCGAAAAAGCAGACTCTGTGCCGTCACGTCTAATAACTTTTGCTGGGGATAGTTATCACTTCTTATGTAACTATCATCAGATTAAGCAGAAAACTTATTGTGTGGCCGTCCAACAGGCAACCATTAGCTTAACTGAAGCCATAAAACCCAACGATGTCAGACACTTTAGTGGCGATCGCTATACAACCGAATATCATGGTATACCTTGGATGTTTGCCTTTGACCCTGGAGTATTGCGTAAGGTAACAATTCAAGACGCTCAACTAATTGAACAAGAAGTGTTTATCCATCCAGGTTGGTTCGCAACCATGCTGCATACCGCCGATCCGCGAGAGCTTTTTAATCCTAAAGGGTACTCTGCTATCTATCAAATTTACGCTGGGTATCATCAAGATTTAATCTGTCGCCGTCAATATCTTAGCTTCCGCGATCATCAAAATAGAATATTATCAGACGAGCAACTTCCAAAACACGATCTTCCTTCAGTTTTAGCTAAAGTGCCGTTAGATAAAAATTGGCAGGAACTTACCCAGCAAATTAAGACAGAACAAGAACAAAATTCTGATACTCCTCTGTCTGATTTGGGAAAAGAACTACTTGATTTTTATGTTTGTCCTCAGGGTTATATTTTAGACAGCGTTCAATTTATTCCTCAAGGCGAAAAAGGATACATATTTGCTACGGTTTTTGCGCCCGAAGGTTCTCAAGTTTGGCTGTTTGCTGCCGATTGTCTCAACCAAGGACCTATTGCCAAACTTCATCTACCAAAGACAGTTAATTTTGGCTTTACCTTGCATTCAGAGTATTTTAAGCAAATTAGCCCCAGACAATCTCATTACAATGTCAATAGATATTTGTGTGCTATGCGAAGTGTGGTCAAAGTCCCGTATGAATTTTTTGTCAATCGGCGCAGTGATATTCTTAATCGAAAAGTAAATTAACGCTACTTTCGAGTTAAGAAAATTAGAGGTTCAGGGTAGCTCTAAGCTCTAAGCCTTTCAATAACTTCTCTATAGACTTAATTTTAAGTAATTAATCATGATAACTTTGACTGGCTACCAAGTTCAGACCAAAATTTATGAAAGCTTTAACTCAGAAGTTTATCAGGGGATTCGCTTCTCGGATAATCAGCCTGTTATCTTCAAAGTTCTCAAACAAGAATATCCTACGGCTCAAGAACTCGCTCGTTATCGGCAAGAATATAAGATTATTTGCAGTCTCAAGTTCGCTGGGGCAATTAAGGCTTATGGTTTAGAATCCTATGGGAGAACTTTAATTATTATTCTCGAAGATTTTGGGGCTATATCTTTAAAAAAATGGATTGAGGAAAAACCGTTAACATTAGCAGAATTTCTGGATCTGGGGATTCAGATAGTTGAGAATTTGGCTAAGATTCATGCAGCCAAGGTTATTCACAAAGATATCAACCCAGCCAATATTGTCTTTAATCAGACAACAGGACAACTCAAAATTATTGACTTTGGCATTGCTACTATTCTTCAGCAGGAAAATCCTCGCCTAAAAAGTCCCAACCTACTTGAAGGTACTTTGGCATATATTTCCCCCGAACAAACGGGGCGCATGAATCGTAGTCTCGATTACCGCAGCGATCTTTATTCTTTGGGAGTCACTTTCTACGAACTGCTTACCAGACAATTGCCTTTTGAGACAACCGATGCTTTAGAGTTAATCCACTGTCATCTAGCAAAAGAAGCGTTATCTCCCCAGCAAATTAATCCTGATATTCCTGCTGTTGTTTCTAAAATAATCATGAAACTAATGGCGAAAACTGCCGAGGAGGGATATCAAAGTGCTAATGGTGTTCGGGCAGATTTGGCAGAATGCCTAAGACAGTTAGATACAGGTAAGATAGAGGATTTTGCGATCGCCACGCAAGATTTGGCTAATAGATTTCAGATTCCTGAAAAACTCTATGGCAGAGAGTCAGAAATTTCTACCTTACTAGCAGCATTTGCGAGAGTGGCAGCAACAGAATTAAACTCATCTCCAACCGAACTAATGTTGGTTACGGGATATTCTGGGGTGGGTAAAACAACCTTAGTACAAGAAATTTATAAACCGATTACTGAGAAACAGGGCTATTTTATCTCTGGTAAATTCGACCAGTTTCAGCGCAATACTCCTTATTCTGCGGTTGTTGATGCCCTAGCCGATCTGGTTAAACAACTCTTGGGGGAAAGTAAGACAAGACTTAATCGCTGGCGCAACAAGCTATTAACCGCTTTAGGCATAAACGGTCAAGTAATGGTTGATGTTATTCCCGAAGTAGAATTAATTATTGGTAAACAGCCAAAATTATCAAAATTGACGGCAACAGCAGCCCAAAATCGCTTTAATTTGGTTTTTAAAAACTTTATCCGTGTTTTTTGCGACTCTAAGCATCCTTTAGTTATCTTTCTCGATGATTTGCAGTGGGCAGACTCTGCCAGTCTCAAGTTGATTGAGCTAATCATGCTCGATAGCGAGCTTAATCACCTGTTTTTAATCGGTTCTTATCGAGATAACGAGATTACCCCTGTCCATCCCTTGAGCATTACTCTCGACAAATTGCGCCGAGAAGGAGCAATAGTCAATCAAATTGTCTTAAAACCTCTAGCTGTTCAGCAGATTAAGGAGTTAATTGCCGATACGTTAAATAGTGAACGAGAATACGTGCGATCGCTTGCTCAATTAGTCAGACAAAAAACCAACGGCAATCCTTTTTTTGTCAATGAATTTCTCAAAAGTATCTATCAAGATAATTTGCTGGTATTCAATGCTGCAAATCCCCAAGGATATTGGCAATGGGATCTCAAACAGATCGAAAGGATCGAGAATACCGATAATATGGTCAAGTTCATGATAGGCAAAATGCAAAAATTGCCTCCATCTACCCAAGAGGTATTGAGTTTGGCCGCTTGTATTGGGGCAGAATTTGACTTAAACACTATTGCCCTTATTAGCGACAAAATGGCTGAGTTGCTGTTTGAAAACTTAACCCCAACAATTAATGCAGGTTTAATTATCCCTTTATCAGAATTAGATGAACAACTATTAATTCAAAATTATAAATTTGGACACGATCGCATTCAACAAGCGGCTTACGATCTAATCGATCAACAGCAAAAGCTGGCTATTCACCTAAAAATCGGTCGCTTACTTTGGGAGAATACAGAACCTGAAGAATTATCCGACAAGATCTTTAAAATTGTCGATCATCTCAATCTAGGACAGCAGCTTATTGGCGATCGCCCAGAGAGAAATCAAATTGCTCGACTAAATTTGCTGGCAGGACAAAAAGCCAAGGCAGCCAACGCTTATGAGGCAGCATTGAAGTATTTTCAAATCGGTCAAGAATTTTTGCTAGCTGAGAGTTGGCAAACTGACTACGATCTTACCTTAGCTCTCTACTCAGAAGCAGCAGAAGTAGCTTATTTGGGGGGCGATTTCGAGCAGATGCAGCATTTCGCTTCAGTAGTGCTGCAAAAGGCGCAGACTTTGCTAGATCGAGTCAAAGTTTATCAAGTCAAGCTGGAAGCTTACCAGGCACAAAATCAAGACTTAAAAGCAATTCAGATGGCTCTATCTATCCTGGAGAATTTAGAGTTCACTTTGCCAGAATTCCCTCAGTTATTAGACGTTCAACAAGAACTGGCAAAAACTCAAACCAATTTAGCGGGTAAACAAATTGAGGATCTAGTCAATTTACCGCCAATGACCGATCCAGAGAAATTAGCCGTGATGAAAATAGCCAGTTCGCTCTTTTCTTCAATCTTTATTGCTGCGCCTCAACTTTTACCAATAATGGTATCTAAGCAAGTTAACTTATCGATCCAATCGGGAAACACTTCTTTATCTGCTTTTGCTTATGTCAATTATGGGCTAATTCTCTGTGGTGTAGTAGGTGAAATCGAACAAGGCTATCAATTTGGACGGCTGGCTTTAAACATTGCTGAGGAATTACAAACATCAGAACTTATACCCAGGATAACAGCGGTATTTTCCACGACAATTAGTATCTGGAAAGAACTAGTCACAAACTCACTAGGATCGCTACAGTCTGCCTATCAAATCGGCTTAGAAATGGGAGATTTATACTATGGAACTACCTGTGCCTATATCTACTCGTTTCATTCAGCTTTTGTCGGCAAAGAACTTACCCAATTGGCATCAGAAATAGCAGTCTACGATCGCGCTTTTGCTAAACTCAAACAACAAAACACCCTTAATTACTTAAAAATCTACGGTCAGGCTGTTTCTAATTTAATTGTATCCTCAGAAAATCCCTGCCGTTTGCAGGGGGAGCTTTATGATGAATCAATCATGTTTTCCCTGCACCAGTCGGCAAACGATCGCTATGCCCTCTGCGCTTTATACGTCAACAAACTATATCTCTGTTGTCTTTTTGGCGAATACCATCAGGGAGTAGCCGACGCAATTCAAGCAGAACAATACTTAGATGGTGCAACGGCAACCTTACTTATTCCTCTGTTTCATTTTTATGATTCTTTAGCACACCTAGCTATTTACCACTCTGTAGCAATTTCTCAGCAGCAGCAGATACTGGTTAGAGTTGCCGCCCGTAAAACCAAGATGCAGCAGTGGGCAGATCGTGCGCCGATGAATTTTTTGCATAAATATTACTTGATTGAAGCAGAACAATATCGCATTCAAGGCTTTTATCTCGAAGCAATGGATTTTTACGATCGCGCTATAGCTATAGCTAATGAAAATAAATACCTGAATGAAGAAGCTTTTGCCAACGAACTGGCAGCTAAATTCTATCTTGACTGGGGTAAAGTTAAAATTGCCCAAGTCTATCTCAAGGAAGCATACTATCTTTATTCTCTTTGGGGTGCGACGGCAAAGGTTGAAGATTTGCAGGTTAAATACCCCCAGTTATTAGTAACCTCCGCCGTTACTGTCTCCATGACAGACAAGCTAAGAACCACCACTTCCAACACTCGTTCGGGAGAAGTCTTAGATTTAGCCACAATTATCAAAGCCTCTCAAGCGATCTCCAGCGAGATAGTTTTGGATAAACTCCTGGCAAGACTGATGAAAATTTTGATTGAGAGTGCGGGGGCGCAGGTTGGCTACCTAATTTTAGAAACCCAAGGGCAACTCCTAATTGAAGCCTCTGGTTCGATAAATGAAGACGTTAGTGTTTTAGAATCAATACCTATTAATGGCTGTCTTCCCAGTTCAATTATTAACTATGTTGCTCGTACCCGCCAAACCGTACTTAAAAATAATGCTGCCAGAGAGGACAGTTTTAATCAAGATCCCTATTTGAAATCTCATCAGACTAAATCTCTCTTGTGTACGCCACTACTCGACCAGGGGAAAGTTAGGGGCATTATCTATCTAGAAAACAATCTGATCGTCGGCGCATTCACCCAAGAAAGATTAGAAATTCTGCGAGTCTTATCTAGTCAAGCAGCGATCGCCATTACCAATGCCAAACTCTACAGCGAACTACAGTCAAATCAAAGCCGACTGGCGCAATTTCTAGAAGCCATGCCCGTCGGCGTATCCGTCCACGAGCTAACTGGGCAAACCTACTATGCCAACCAAATAGCCAAAAAGCTGGGACGAGAAAGCAATGCCTCTTATGACGTAAAAACAGAGCAATTATCAGAAGTTTATCGAGTGTATCAGGCAGGAACAGAACAATTATACCCAGTTGCCGAATTACCCATTGCCCGCGCGATCGCTGGTAAAACGGTTAAAAAAGACGACCTCGAACTGCATCTGCCTAATAAAATTATGCCCCTGGAGGTTTCTGCTACACCAATTTTTGACGAAACAGGCAAGATTAAATATGCGATCGCTGCTTTTGCCGATATCACCGAACGTAAACATATAGAAGCAGAACGAATCCAGTTTACCCATGAACTTGAACTCAAGAATGTCGCCCTACAACAGGCTAAAGATAAATTAGCCGAGTCCAACCGCACCCTAGAACAAAAAGTCTTAGAACGAACTCAAGAACTCTCCCAGACTCTAGAAATTCTCAAAGCTACTCAAGCACAACTGCTGTTTGAAAACGAGTTACTTAAAAGTGCCGAACCAGATGCTACTTTTGACTATCAGGTAGGAGGAAGTTTGCCGATGGATGCGCCTACTTATGTCGTGCGATCGGCCGATCGCCGTTTATATAAGGCGTTGAAACGGGGAGAATTTTGTTATGTGCTAAATCCTCGGCAAATGGGTAAGTCTAGCCTGATGGTACGCATGATGAACCACTTCCAGCATGATGGGTATAGGTGCGGGGCGATCGACCTGACCCGCATTGGCAGCGAAAATATTACCCCTGAACAATGGTATAAAGGTTTTACAGTCGAGCTATGGCGTAGTTTCGGGTTACTGAGGGCAGTTAATCTAAAAACATGGTGGAAAGAACGAGCAGACGTTTCTCCCGTACAGCGGTTGAGTCAATTTATCGAAGAAATTTTACTGCAATCAGCATCAAACAATGATTCACCTAAAAACATTATCATCTTTATCGATGAAATTGATAGCGTTTTGGGCTTAAACTTTCCCGTAAATGACTTTTTTGCCCTCATTCGCTCCTGCTACAATCAGCGCAGTCTCAACCCAGAGTATCAGCGTTTAACCTTTGCTTTTTTTGGCGTTGCGACTCCCTCAGATTTAATGGACGATATCCAGACAACTCCCTTTAATATCGGTCAGGCAATTCAACTAGAGGGCTTCAAGAAGCACGAGGCCCAGCCCTTACTCCAAGGATTGAGCGAGAAAGTAACTAATCCGCAAACAGTATTAAAAGAAGTCCTGGCTTGGACAAATGGTCAGCCTTTTCTCACTCAAAAGCTGTGTAAACTGATCCGCAGCGATTCATCTTCAATTCCTACTAATGCTGAAGCTCAGTGGATTGAAAACTTAGTACGAACCAAAATTATTGCCAATTGGGAATCTCAGGATGAGCCTGAGCATCTAAGAACTATTCGCGATCGCCTTTTTAAAAGCAAACAGTCCGACAGGCTACTAGAACTCTATCACCAAATCATACAGCAGGGAGAAATAGTCGCGGTTGATAGTGCAGAAGAAAGAGAATTGCTGTTATCGGGGCTAGCAGTCAAGCAACAGGGAACTTTGAAAGTTCAGAATCGTATTTATAGATCGATTTTTGTTTAAGAACAAAAAAGCTAGGGCAAAAAAATTCACTCTCAAAACAACTCCTCCTATTGATATACCTAATTTATTATTTGACAATCATTCAAAAATATCGTCGATATAATTCACAACCGGCGATCGCTTTATCTCCTAACTGCTTAATAACTCCCATACTACTTAGCTTATAGGCGACAAGCGGATCTAAAGAAACAGGTTCTGTGACGTTAAAAACAAGATCTAGAGCTTGTTCTAGTTCGGGCTGTTTTTCTAATGTTGCCCAGTGACGCTGTAGGTGATGAGCATAAATTCCCATAGCCGTAGGAGCAGTTTCTAATAGCTGTGACATGGTTATTTCTTGCCGACTAAGATGGTAAAGAGCTAAACTGACCAGTGCAGGATGTCCCCCTACCATAGACATTAGCTGTCTAGCTTGAACGTCATCTTTCCAGTTAAGTCCGTAACGTTGGGCTAACTGCTGTACCTCTTGCAAATTAAAATCTTCTAACTGAATTGGTAAGCCTACATTGAACGGAGACTGATTTAGCTGAAGAGGGACGTAAATTTCTGTTGAGTGAATTACAATCAAACGCAGCTTTTGCCAGACGGGTAGTCTTTTTGCTTCTTCGTACCATGAACGTAATAAGGGTAAAAAATCTTTTGCTACTTGAGGATGTTCAAAAACTTGATTCACTTCATCTAATGCCAAAACAAAGGGAGTATCGTTCGAGTCTAGGATGTAGTCCTGTAAGTAGAGGGTAGAGCTAATTTTGCTACCCATGTCTTCATCCCAATACTCATCTAACATCGGTTTACGCTGAATTTGACGACTAATGTTGGCACACAGCCAACGCAAAAACTGATTTAAATCGCTGAGTATCGCTTGGTCAGCTTGCTCGAAGTTTAAGCTAACGGTACGGTATCCCTGCTGATTGGCATAGTCTAGAATTCTCAGCAGTAAAGAGGTTTTCCCCATTTCTTTAGGGGCCTTAATTCTAATTAATGCCCCTGGTTTTTTGATTTCTCGATTAATCTGCTCTTCAATGGATGAACGTTCTAGATAAAAAGCAGAGTTTAGAGGTACTGAGCCACTAGGATAAGAAGGTAAGTTATCTTGCCGATCTATATTACCCTTAGGGTCAGGCTTTATTAGATCTTGTCCTGAGGGACTTGTCTGTCGATCGCCTTGGGTAGTAACATAAGACTCCAGCAGTACCCGACAGTTCTTTTTAGTTACGCGCTGACCAATAAGTGTAGAAAGTAGCTGATATAGTTCTGGTGCAACAACAGTAGTAAAGTAACCAGGACTATAATCTGCCTCCATCGCTATTTGGTTGTAGGTTTTGTACTGCCAAATGCCCCGCAAAATCATAATTTGGATGGAGGTCAGGGGACGATGTTGATTGTCGATCAGCTGACGGTCAACAATTTCTACGAGGCGATCAAGGTTCATGGCGATTAAAAATTTAGGTTCGCACTTTGAGATGTTGTATCTTTATATAAAATAGTTAAATTAATAGTTTATCTGAATGAATTATACAATAATTTGCCTAAGATATAGTTCTAAATTATTACTTTTATTTATTCGATTTTATCTGGATTTTGTAACTTTATTTGAACGAAGGCAGAGGGCAGAAGGATAGATTAGCGGAAGATTCTAACTCACCGCCAATCATCATTGACTACAAAACTAATAGTTACTTCCTCACTATATTTTGATTAAATCTCCTTTGAGACTGCGAAACTCAAAAGTTCCTACCTCCTCTCTATAGGTGCGTTTAATGTCGCGCAACATACTAATTGCCATCTTTTCACCCAGCAGATTACCGCCTGTTTCTATGCCAGTACCCGAACGGTCAAATGCAGCATTCAGACCAGAGGCTGTACCATCACTACGCCAGTGCATTCCCGCCCCATCGCGGAACAATGTGATATTAGCAATCAACTTATTAAGCTCACCATGGACGGTCAAGGTTGGAGCCTTAAAATCTCCTAATCGCTGACCATCATCAACTGGCACTTTCGGATTAGGCAACTCACAATCGGCAAAAAAGGCTTTGGCAATGGTGGCAGCAGCAGCAATAAATGCCGAATGTCCGCCAGGATAGGAGGGATGAGTGGGAGAACCTTCGGGATACGCTATCGGTAGTAACCACGTGCCATTTCGGTCGCCACGATTATGGGCTTGGTTTTGCTGTTTGTTGTGTTCAAAAATGCGATCGAGTACCTGAGTTCTGCGCCAAACCTCTGCACCTTCGCCAAAAAGATCGTTAAATTTCTCATCGTCGAATAGGCTATCAACTGAATTACCCAACTCCCTACGTCGAAAAAGCTCAAGACGCTGGGCATAAGCTTCTGGTCGTATACGTCGATGAACACACCACTTTTGAAACCAAGCGTGCTTGAGAGCATAGACCCCAGCTAGCCCACTTTGAATCGTGATATCTGGACTACCAAGACTACCAAACGCTTCAGAAGTCTTTATATCTTTACTGACATAAGGGTTTGCATCTGATTGATTGACCTTTAGACCTAGAAGAATAATTGTCGCCCAAAAACCCGACTGGTGGGGAAAATCAAGATGTACCCACTGACCAGCATCCCGTAGCGTTGTAATATAGCGTGTACCGTCAATAATGTCTGAACCACTCGGATTAATATCGCCATTGTTAACTTGTTTCCAGGTTTCAAAATCCGTTAGGTAATCAAGACCCTCTCTTGGATAGCGTTGCAACTGCCGAATTGGCTGATTGCCAAACTGGAAATCTTGCAGTAGGAACTGAGAGACGTGGGGTCCCACATCACAACCCTCATAAGGCCCTCGAAAAATTGTCTCTGGCGAGCATTCAAAACCAAATTCTTGCTCGAATCCCAGGTTATTTAAGTCCTTGCAAGCATTAGCGATCAAGGTACTATTAGCGTATCGATCAAATCGTACGTCTCGCGCCAGTGCCATCCAATAGCGTTCGACCATATCGATGGCAGTGTTGCGACTAGTAAACTTAGGAGCAGGTGCTATGCGTGCGCCATTAGAATCGTTACCAATTAACTGAAATGAGTAAGCATTGAGAGGATTAACCAGCAGACGCTTCCCTCCACCTAGTTGAACATTCTCAAAAGCTTCTTGAGTGCCTTTTTGGATAGCTATAAGCAGGGATTTAAAAGATGATTTTTCGACCAGTCCGATTGTATTGTGAGCTAAAGCTTTGGAGAAGGACGCAAACCCTGGAAAACCTAGCTGTTCATATTTTTCTTCGTCTCCATTGGTTAGTGGTGACAAAGTTATAAAAGCTTTGAAAGCATCTTCAAGGGTAAGCTTGCGCGTAATGCGTGCTTGTTGTTGTCGAGCTTCAAGGTCTTGGTCTCGTTCTGGCAAATCCTGTAGATAATTAATCATTACGTATCTCCTCGATGAATATATTTGTGGGTAAACAATTAAAATCTCTATCTTTTTCAGGCGGCAGTGATAAATTGCCACATATTTTTGACAAACTACTGAAGTTTTTTTCGTATCTCTCAATCTCTCAATAGAGAAATGCGTCTGTTGCAACGATAGTTGTCTACATTTCATCCTAGTTGTGCTTTGAGGCTTTCAAACTCATAAAATTCATAGAGAAACTCATCTAAAAAGTCATATAAAATTTTTAGCTATCAACCAAAAGTTAAAGATTAATTAGGTAACGAATAATAATACGGTGGTCAAAAAGATTATATGCACATCAAAAACTAATAAGTAGTTAAATCATCTGAGTTTATCTGCGGATTATTCTAATACCTCAAATTAGCTAACAAGACTATATTTTGCAGATCGATAAGCTTGAGGAAAATAAAAATCTATTCTCTTGTTTGATCGATTTTCTTGGCGAAATAGTTTGCCAATATTTTTAGTTTATAGACCTACAGTCTTTGATATCTTTTCTATAAGTTATCCCATGAGTTTTATGAGATTTAAAAGCTGCATGAAAAACTAATATTAAACATAGCTAATACACAAAATAAGGTATTTAATCATGACCTCAACTACAACTCAATCCCAAGAAACTCAACCTACTTATCAACCCGTTAGGAAAGTTACTGCAGGAGTATTTACAGGAGCTTTAGTTACTTTAACGGTATTGATTCTCAATACATACCATCCTTTTTTCAAACAGAAAGATAACAAAATATCTGGTGAAATATCTGGAGCAGCAACCACTGTACTTACGTTTATTGTTTCCTATTTAGTACCTCCTGGTAAAAAAGAAATAGTTGTATTAGAAGATGGTGCTACCAAGTCAGCTAAAGAGTAAATAAACCGCATCTAGTTTGAAGTGCGGAAATGCTTGTGTTTCCCAAGCTTATTCCACGCACTTGTTGAAATCTGTAGTTTTCTAGTTAACTATTTTGTTCGAGTTTTAAACCTTATGAAGTTACTAGAATTTACCTCGTATTTTCCATGATTTCAGTTTCACGAAAGTCTTATCTCAAAAAATTTGCAGAAGTATCGACCATGATTAATCAAGTTTCCGAATCAAAAATGCACTTCATTAGATGGGTGATAGTAATTGGTTGGCTAGTCTTAATTGCCTCCTTGTTTTACGATCCTATCTCTCATCATCTAAGCGATCCAAACAGCTCATATAGCCCGTTTCGCGATCGCATTATCACTCTTGCCGATCTACCTACACAATGCGTCAAGGTTCAGGGAGAATGTCTAGCCGAAGCACCATATCCGATGGGGACTAGATTTTTTTGGGGTATGATAGTTCCCAGTGCGATCGCGATCGTTTTTGTTTTCGGACATGAAACTTGGCGCAGGATCTGTCCGCTTTATTTTCTTTCGCAAATTCCGCGAGCATTGGGACTAAAGCCACGACTAAGAATTCATAAAAATCTTTGGCTAGTTCGCAACCATCTATATGTGCAGTTTGCCCTGCTGTTTATCGGCTTAAATTCGCGAATTCTCTTTATTAACTCAGATCGTATAGTCTTCGGTTGTTTTCTACTCTTTACTATCTTCTCAGCTATAGCTACAGTTTTTTTGTATGGTGGTCGTAGCTGGTGTCATTATATATGTCCTTTTAGTATAGTGCAGCTAGTTTTTACCGGACCGAGAGGATTATTAGATAGCCAGGCACACAAAGCTCCACCAAGAACCATAACTCAGTCTATGTGCCGAACTGTAGATAGCATAGGACAAGAAAAAAGTACCTGTATTAACTGTAAATCTGCCTGTCTGGATATTGATGCTGAGAAATCTTATTGGCAACACTTGACTCAGCCTGGTCGCAAATTGATTCAATATGGTTATTTAGGGTTAGTAAGCGGATATTTTATCTACTACTATCTATATGCGGGAAATTTCAATTATTACTTTTCTGGGGCTTGGAGTCATGAAGAAAATCAATTAGCAACTCTTTTTAAGCCTGGTTTTTATCTTTTTAATCAGCCTCTGGCAATTCCAAAACTAGTAGCAGTTCCCCTAACCTTTGCTGTATTTGTCGGTATCTGTTGCTTAATTGGAACTAATAGTGAAAAAACTTTGTTCTCTTATTTAAGACGGCGCAACCCCAGAATTGAGCGTCAACAAATTTTACACCGAAACTTTTCTATTTGCACCTTTATTGCCTTTAATACTTTTTTTGTCTATGGTGGTCGCCCCGAAATTTTGCGTCTCCCCTTTATTGTGCAGATGATCTTTAATGCTTTAGTGGTTTTGGTTAGCACTTTATGGCTTTATCGTACTTGGAGACGGACAAATGCTCAATATCAAAAAGAGAGTATCGCCGACAAACTTCGTCGCCAACTCAAAAAACTAAACCTTGATTTTCCCAAGATTCTTGATGGTCGTTCATTGGATGATTTAAAAGCTAATGAACTTAATATATTGGCACAGGTTGTACCTCAAGTTACTAAACAAGAGCAAATACAGGTCTATCGAGGTGTTCTCGAAGAATCTTTGCAAGCAGGTAATGTGGAGGCTAGCAACAGTCTTAAATCTTTGCAATCTGTGCGTCAGCGATTAGAAATTACAGAAGAGGAGCATTATGCTCTGTTGACTGAGTTGGGTATTGGCGATCCTAATCTACTAAAACCAGTTACAGAATATGCCCAAGAAGAAAGATTACGGATTGAAAGTTATCGAGAAGCGATCGCCCAATTACTCCAAGAATTGGTTGAAAGCGGGATGCCTATTCATGAAGCAGTAGAAGCTAGAACCAAACAAATCAGTAATCTAAAAAATGAATACAACATCAATAGACAAGAACATCTTCAGGTATTGAGCAGTCTGTTTACTTCTCTTCGTCCTAAAGCCAAGAAACTATTAGCATTGCTGCGAACCGAAAATTCTCGCTAAATATCGCAAAAGCCAATCTACAAATATGCAAAGGAAGCAAACGCAGCCAAACCCAAAAGATTTAACCCACAAGGAGACTTAATCATGAAACTTACCTATCGGGGGAACTCCTACGAAGTTCCTGCCCCAATCCAGCTTGACTATGATTCTACGAAGCAACCTAAGATCAAACTCGTTTACCGAGGCAATACACTCGACTATATTCCATCTCCAGTGATTTGGGAATCAGATAAAACAGATTGTCCAACTGCAACCCTAATCTATCGGGGAAATAGTTATGAGCGCAAATTTTAATTCACCTCCCAAGCTTTTGCTAATACCATTTCTCCTTGAAGTTGCACTTAATTATTTGAGCTTAAAACTCTCGCAAAGACGCTAAGGGGTTAGATTTTATTTAGTGCATTGTCATAGAGAGTTGGTATAAAGCCTCATGCGATCGCTAACAACAATACATTATCAGTAATTGCTCATCCCATCAAAAAGCGTCTGGTTGCTCGTTGGTTAGTAGACGAAAACTCCAAACTCTATTGCCAATGGATTATTGAAGATTAGCTACTTACCAGTGCGATCGCTCTACTTTACATATATGCAAGGGAAGCAAACGCGCTATCTGTTTCATTGGTCTAAATTTTTGTAGCTAGCCCCCAGACTTTTTGAGAAGGTTCGGAACTCGCTCAAATTAATCGGAATACCATTGACTGTAAATATTGCTTTCTCAATACAAGATCGATATGCAAATATCGAGCGTACAAAAGTCAAGCAAACTTATAAATTATTTAGAAAGTATGGCAATCGTAGTTAGAGTTTGGAGTCTACTAACAACTAACAACTAACAACTAACCAAAGCCATATCCTTAGCCAATTTGCCATCTTCCATATGAATAATGCGATCGGCTATATCCAAAATGCGATTGTCGTGAGTAACTAACAAAATCGTGCAGCCTTGTTCTTTCGCTAACTGCTGCATAATCTCCACAATATTACGACCAGATTTGCTGTCTAAAGCTGCGGTGGGTTCGTCAGCTAAAACTAATTGAGGTTTACTGACTAATGCCCGTGCGATCGCAACTCTTTGCTGTTGTCCTCCAGAAAGGCTATCTGGGTAAAAATTTAACTTATCTCCTAGCCCTACCTCTTCTAAGATGTGAGTCGTCATAGCACTACGTTCATCAAAGAGAATTTCTTGATGTAGTCTGAGAGACATCCGCACATTTTGTTCTACCGTCAAACATGACAGCAGGTTGTGAGATTGAAAAATAAAGCCAATTTGGTTACGAACTTTGACTAATTCTGGTTTGCTTGCACCATAAAGTTCTTGTCCCAAAATATTAACGCTACCTGACTGCACTGATCGCAGTCCTCCAATGAGAGTCAATAAAGTAGTCTTGCCACTACCAGAAGAACCAGTCATAATCGCGATTTCGCCCGCATCAATGCCCAAATCTACATCAAATAGTACGAGTTTACGTAATTCACCTTTGCCAAAAGCATGATTTAGATGATTGATAGTGACAACTTGTTTGAGCATGGCTGTTAGTTAATTAACTTCTGACTACATGAAGGCTTCTGTATTGCGTGTCTGAATTCGTGTCTAGTTTGGTCTTTGAGAAATTGTTGCTGTAAATTTTGCCATTCAAGCCATTTGTGATAGCGGATTTTTAGCAGCAGACTGGCTAGTTCGGGCATTCTTTCGGCAATTGGCGATAAGCCTAACGGCATGGCTTCGCGACGCAACGTCTTTTCTAGAACTTTTCGCAAAACATGGGTATCTTGAATTTGACCTAAGATTTCTTGAATTTCTTCTACTTGCTGGAGATAGCTAATATAGGCATCTCCATAAAATTGAGAAAATAGCTCCAAACTATATCGAGTTTTCTTGGCTGATTTACGTAGGTCATGCAAAAACGAATCTTCCCTGGTTAGAAGTTGTTCGATCGCATCCCTGTTCAAAATGTTAGGGAATGCGATTTCTCCCGATTCAAATTCTACTCCAACAAACCAACCTGGATGGAGTAAAAATTGAGAAATCTGTGGCAGTAATAAATCTGGTAGCGCATAGTCAAGAGCTAAATTACTCGCTCGCGTATATTTTGGTTGCTCAAGCCAATCGTTGAGCACCTGCTTCAGATTTAAGTAGAGTTTACTGTTTAGGGTTTTACGAACTTGCTCTACTTCGAGTTTGCGTCGTTTCTCAAGAGATTTAATAACTCGATCTAAATTCTTCTGTTCTTTAGTTGGTAATTGCGATCTATAGTTATTACTCAAAACTTGTAGCAATACATCTAAATCCCTGAGTTTGCCCAATGAGTGTCCGATCTTAGCAATATTTTTGCCCGTAACTATCTCTGGTAAATTGATCGCCAAATCAAATCCTGCGATCGCACTTTGTAAACGCCTCATTCCCACTCGCATTTGGTGGAGGTCTTCAGGATCGTTATCTAGCAAAACTCCCGCTTCATGCTTGAGCATTCGATGACTGTGTTTGGCGATCGCTTGATATGCCAATTGTTGTAGAGTTACAATGTCATTATTGTCGGTCATGGTAAATAACCGCTCACTTATCGGTGGTAAAGTCAGTATTGTCTAGCAGTTTTTTCTTGGAATGTTTTAGATGTTTCCAAAACTTTCTAATTTCATCGTAAGCATTTTCAGGTTTAATCTTGCCGTTAGCTTCTAGGTTGCAAAGATAGATTACCTGTTGGGCAAACTCTTGTAAATTAGCATTAAATGCCAAGTTTTGAGGAGTAAACTCACCGTGATAATTACTGATGGGATACAAAAAGTTGTCTTTGATATTTTTTGAGTCCAGCATTCTCTCTGCTCCTAATTCTCTCTACAGCTTTAATATTGGCGAAATAAGTTGAGGAATTTGTGAGTAAGGCGAGTTTGTTTATTAGATCGTTTGAAATTGAGATTTTTTTTGCTGTTAGTCGTTAGTTGGTGCTGGTTGATAATTAATTAGGTTTTAATTAGGATGCAATTTACGTCGTACTGGTAGACGTGAATCTAAATCTACGTTGTTGAGTTTGCAGTATTCTCTTACATCAGTAGCAGCTTCTATAGCCCATTTTACTCGTTCGCAGGCATAGTCGCTTTTACCACAAGACCCTACCCCATGAACTAGTTTATGTCTGAGCTTAAATGATTTTTTTAACCCAGCCCAATTTTTGACTATTTCAGGAAGACGTTTGTTTACCCTTGGAAACACCTCCTCTTTCCAAAGTTTTTTGTAATTTTCGTCACCATTACCTTTTTCTTTGAGCTTTTTCCTAACGACCACATTAGGAGAACTTCCAAGAGCAATAATCGCACGTCGAATCGTCCATTCAAAATGTATAACTGCTAGAAGTACTGATAATGCTGGATCTTCAGTCATTAATGCTAAAATTCCTGATTGGCGGGATATGCTTGTGTCACTGACTAAGAACATGGATTAGGCTTTTGTAGATAATTCTGATTCCATAGTTCCCGCTAACAACTAACAACTAACAACCAACAACTAACAAAAACCTAAAATACCTCCGCAGGATCGGCAGATTGCAGCTTACAAATCGCGATTTGTAACGGTGAGAAAAAATACCCGCCCCGCTACAGCCGAACCCATTGCCAATGGCATTTGGGTCAAGCCCTCTAACAAAGCATACATTCCAATCGATACGCCGAAGCCAGGAATAAAACCTAGTACAGCTAAGATAATTGCCTCTTGGAATACGACAACGAGAAGGCTCTTATCGGGAAACCCCATCGCTTTGAGAGTGGCATATTCGGCTAAATGGTCGTTTACGTCAGCAAACAATACTTGATAGACAATCACTACCCCGACGACAAACCCCTTCGCCACACCAAAGTTAAAGATTGTTCCTGCGGGGTGCTTTTGATCCCAAAAGTCTTTTTCTGCTGTGATAAATTCATCGGCAGTCATTACCGAAACTGTATTAGGTAAACTTTCTCTTACTCTAGCTTTAACTGTAGCTGCATGAGCATTATCAGCTACATTCAACACGCCAACTTTTACATTCTCAATACTATTTGCACCGTACAGCCTGAGATAATTCCAATCGCTAGTAATCAAAAAACCTTCGACAAACAGGATACTGCCAAAATCAAACATTCCACCAACGCTAATTCTCCGCCCAGATATTTCTGTAGTGACTGTTTTGCCATTATCATAGGCTTGAGCGATCGCGCCCAAATCTGGTCTAGCCTGTCGATATCAATACTTTATCGGGTAATTTTATTTGGTCTAACTGAGAATTAACATCAGGTAAATTAAGTACAGGATGAGCGGGATCGAATGCCAGAATCGCAACATTCGTTACCTTTTTGTTTCAAAGTAGAGTAGCAATTAATTGATTCGCCGAAACGCGATCGCCTTCGTGCACGTATAGCTTATTAACACGACTGTCTTGAGCATTGGCTACCGAAAGTTTGATTACCTCTCCTGCTGGTTCTAACCGACCTAATTACTTAACAAGCCAAATGTCGTAGCAGCTTCTAGAATGGACAAACTTCAATGTATAGACGTAGTTGATTTATGAAGTTTGATTTTATATTTAACATACTGTTTGGTGCTGTAGGAGGTAGTTTGTTGACGGCATGGGTCAATGGGCGTAAGGGTAAAAAAGACCTGTGTATAAAAGTATATGAGAGATGGATTAGTAATCCTTTATACCAAGATCATACTGATGTAATGAAGCAATTGAAAGCATTTTTCGACCAACCCCCCGCTTATGGCTGCCAATGGAGCGAGCGAAAAGTTAGATTATCTGAACTTAAGTTTCTGTCTCAACCGAGTCATAACTACCAACCGCCACAATATTTATCAGAAGATTTTATAGAAAAATTTATTTTGGTGATGGTGTTCTTTGCAGATTTAAACAAATTAGCCAAGTCAGGATTGATAGATGTCAAGCTACTGCAAACGCTTTTTCGAGACACAGTATTACCTTGGTACAAATATGTAGATAGATTAGAGTTTGATTTAATAGTAGAAGTTGAATACAGTTTTGTTGTTTCAGGAATTTATTCATTGCAAAAAATACTAACTAGTTCATTTCCCAATGAAGTCTCTTTAATACATATGAACTACAGATTGTTAGAAGAAAAATATAATAAACTCAAGCAAGATTAGTAAGTTCTGATTTACGCAGAATTTTATATGGAACTACTTATCGACTAATTTTAAGATGTTTGTAATCTGGATTAAAAGCAAATCTAATATTAGCAAGTAAACATTAGCAAACTCTACAGATTGATTAAAGACTATTTTTTCTTTCTAACGTTCCAACCTATATGTGCGCCGATTTTTCCAGTTTTAGTAAATACCCAGCATCCACGATGATATTCAGTTTGATTATGTTCGCAGTGAGGTTTAACGCCAATTAGTTTTTCAACTTCATCGGTTGTCAAAATCCAGTTGTTAGCTAGTGCCTTTTCCAAAACATCCATATACCACAATGGATTTGCTGGCTGTAGTCGAGCAGCTAAAATTGATTCTAATTCGATTAAAATATCGGCAGTTGTTGACTTTTTAGCTGGCTGTGGATCGCTTTTTACCTTAGTCTGAGTAGTTAAAGACGCAGGTTGTTCGACTTTTTCCTTTACCAATTCTTTTGAGTTATCTGGCTGACTTGCCGTTACAGGTAAATCTGATGAGTTAGAATATTCATCCAGCCAAGGATCGGCAGCAATTTCTTGCTTGAAAGTTGGCTCAAATTGATGCTTGTGTAGCCAGACAGCATTGAGATCTGCTGCGTATTCCAACAAGTAATTGGCTGACTCTTTATCACCTTCCAATGCCATCTTATGAGCAATTTGCCTCATTATCGCGATCAACCCAGGCTCGATCAAATCTTTATGAGCTTGGATAACTTTTGGTTCACAGCAATCGGGACAATCTAATAAAGCTTGAATAAACTCTAGATATGCTTGAGTTTTATCGTTATCTTTGACGGGAGCGGGAATATTTTCTGTCAAGATATGGTGTAGTTTTCCCGCCCAATTATGTAGGTATGTAGCTGCTTTAAGATCTCCTTGTGCTGTAAGGTGATGTGCCACTTGTTCCATCACTTCAACTAATTCGGGATTGACTAATTCTTGGTGTTGGCGGAGTAAGATCCATTCTTCTCCTAAAGGACAACTTAATAGTCCTTGAACCACATCCAAATAAGCTTTGAGGCGTTGTTGATTTACCATAATTGATACCTTGGAAAATAAATAGGTATAGAACAAAAAGGAATTTACTAGAGGTAGATAGCTCATTTCAGAACTCGTCGAACAACTGCAACAAACTATCGAACTCCATTTACCGTTTTAGAACCATAATTTGAGGAAGTTGTGAGAGCCAATAGGCTCGTAACAGCCAATCAGCAACGGAAAAATGAATGTAGAAACTTTACTGCGACAGTATGCTCAAGGCGATCGCGATTTTAGCAACGCCGAGCTAGGTTCTGCCGACTTAACCAGAGCTAAACTGAGTGGCATTAATCTAATTCGTGCCAATTTGTCCCGCGCCGAACTGAGCCACGCCAATCTAAGTGGTGCTTGTTTAATTGATGTCAATAAATTTAGGAGAAAATATCATGAGTACTACAGATATCCGTAGAAACAGACATTTTTGCATCTTTGATTATTACTTAGATGGAGAATATTTGAAATGGGAAGAAGTAACAGGCGAATGCCCGATATTGATTGCTGGACAGCAATGGACGGTTAATCTAGAAAACGGAACTCAAGTATCTGCTGAAGTCATTAAAACTATATCAATTAGCGAAAATGAACGCAAAGTCTTACTTCACTCCAGTTAAAAATACGACGTTTCTAATGTACCTAACGTACTGTACTTTGACCGCGGTTATGCCCTTCACGGTGCAGACTGGCACAATAATTTTGGTATGCCCATAAGTCATGGTTGCGTTAACCTTCCCGTAGGAAATTCCCAATGGCTATTCGACTGGGCAAAAATTGGCACACCAGTAATTATTCATCAGTAACTAGAGTTTGGAGTCTACTAACAACTAACAACTAACAATCAACCCTCACAACATCCTCAAAATATTTTTCTAGTTTAAAAACAAAGCTCAAAAGCTATCAAACCAAAAATGGAGGTTGATTATGACACTCAGTAAATGGCAACCATTCCGCGAATTAAGCACCATGAGGAAACAAATGGATCGCTTGTTTGAAGATATGCTTTCTGTGAACGATCGCGATTGGATGGGATTACACAACATGGGAGGAATGTGGACTCCTGCCGTGGAAATTAAAGAACAAGACCAAGAACTAGTTCTCAAAGCCGAAATTCCAGGTATTGATGTTAAAGATTTGGAAGTTGAAGTAGCCGAAGATCGAGTGATTCTTTCAGGAGAACACAAAGAAGAAAAAACCACCGAAGACAAGGACAAAAACTATTTACACTCCGAATTTCACTACGGGAAGTTTGAACGAGTTGTACCTTTACCCGTAGCAATTAAACCCGATGAAATTAAGTCTGACTTTACAAAAGGTGTATTGACTCTTACTCTACCTAAAGTCGAAGACGCACCGAAAAAATCGGTGAAAGTGAAATTGGAAGGTAGTTAATAGTTAGTGGTAGGGGCGAACGACCGTTCGCCCCTACAGTAGTTAGTGGTCATGTTTGTCAAAATTAGGCGATCGCATTTCAGATTTTTGACACCTTTATGTCTATTAGCAACTAACGACCAACCACTAACTTTTCTATCCGAGAAAGTATTAAATTAGGAGTATTTAACTCATGAACACTTTTATTAGAAGGCGTTCTAGAGCCGATTTTCTCAGTATTTGGGAGCAGTTTTGTCGCTGGATTACCAGTACCAATAATCGCATCTATATTGGTTGGTTTGGGGTGTTGATGATTCCCACACTTTTTGCTGCAACTATTTATTTTATCGTGGCTTTTATTGCTGCCCCTGGAGTGGATGTTGATGGCATTCGCGAACCTGTAATTGGTTCTTTGCTAGGTGGCAATAATATTATCACTGCTGCTGTAGTGCCTACTTCCGCTGCTGTGGGACTACACTTTTATCCGATTTGGGAAGCGAGTTCTTTAGAGGAATGGCTATATAATGGTGGTGCATATCAGTTGGTTGTGTTTCACTTTTTAATTGGTATTTGGTGCTATCTGGGCAGGCAATGGGAACTAAGTTACCGCGAAGGTTTGCGTCCTTGGATTGCGATCGCTTTCTCTGGCACCAGTGGCAGCAGCAACAGCCGTATTGCTGGTTTATCCAATCGGTCAGGGAAGCTTTTCTGAAGGACTACCTTTGGGAATTGTAGGAACTTTCCACTTTATGCTGGCGTTTCAAGCCGACCATAATATTCTGATGAATCCCTTCCATATGTTAGGGGTAGCTGGGAGTATTTTGTGGTGCGTTATTAGCAGCTTTACACGGTTCATTAGTTACTTCAACATTGATTCGGGAAACTATAGAAAATGAATCTGCCGACAAAGGTTATAAATTTGGTCAGAAAGAAATTACCTATAACTACATGGCTGGACACTATGGATTCTTGGGTAGATTACTTATTCCTTGGTTTGCTAGTAGCAACCACCGAGCTTTTCATTTCCTTTTGGTAGCCGTAGCGACTATCGGTATTTGGTGTGCAGCAGTCGGGGTAAGTACGATGGCGTTTAACCTTAACGGCTTTAATTTCAATCAATCGATTTTAAATAGTCAAGTTCGGGTAATTCCCAGCGATGCGGACATTTTGAATCGAGCAAATCTTGGCATTCAATCCATGCATTCGCCAAACACCCATCATTTTCCCTTGATTTTAGCAAATAGTGAATCAACTATTGTCAGCTAATTCAGTAAACATCTAAAATCTGTAGAGTAATTTAAAGCCTAAAAATCATGCAGCAAAGCCTACATCTTGAAATTGAAGAAATAGTTCAAGGTGTGGGTTTTCGCCCTTTTGTTTATCAATTGGCAACAACGCTAGGATTAACGGGATGGGTGAAGAATTCTTCTGAAAGAGTATTAGTTAAAGTAGAGGGCGATCGCTAATCCTCACAAGTTCTTCAAGCTTTTCTCATATCTTAAACCTGAGAACGAATTAACCAGTGAGGTACATGATGACTTTCAAAACAGATACTTCCATTAAAGAAATTAGAAAAGAAGTTCGTCACTTAGTTGATATTCACAGCCTAAACCGCGAACAAGCTATCTATAATCTCAGCCAATTCTTTTCAGCAGGTGAATGGGAATTAGTTGAATGCGAAATAGAATCAAATGGCTATTCGCCGATTGCCAACTCAATTGGCGACCTTTTGGATAATTGATTAAATTGGGCAACAAATTATGTGTTTGGCTGTACCTGGAAAAATTATCTCCACTAATAGCGATGAACCTTTACTAAGAATGGGTAGAGTTAGCTTTGGCGGATTGATAAAACAGGTCAGCCTAGCATATGTTCCCCAAGCACAGATCGATGACTATGTGATTGTTCATGCTGGTTTTGCTTTGAGCATTATTAACGAAAATGAGGCTCAACAGACCCTAGACTATATTCAGCAAATAGATAAGAGTGCTGAGTAGATGCCTAAAAACTAACTCTCGTAAGCTCGATCTTCTGTTGAGTTCTCACAACTTCCTCAAACTAATTGTCTAGCTTGAGATTGAAATCGAATTAAGTAGTGAGGTAAATCATGTTTACTACCGTCAACTATTCCATAGACGAAATTAAAGATGAAGCTCGCCATCTAGTCGAAATAGGCAAGATCGATATTCATCAGCAAATTCAGGTTCTATGCGAGTTTATTCCTCCTAGGGAATGGCTCTATGCCGAATGCGAATTAGAAAGAAGTGATTATTTATTAAGAGACCATATTTGCGATCTATTGGCTCATGACGAATGGTCGCAAGATTAGAGAGGTAAAAATCAATGATAAAAGTAACAATCACTAACGTTGAATCAGACCGACACCATACTGTAATGAAGGCAGAGCTGCTAAAAGAAGCTTACTTAGAAAGCAGAAGAGACTTTTCTCATTCTTACCTACAAAATGTATGTCTACATAAGACGTATTTAGCAAGCATTAATCTCAGCGACGCTTACTTGAACCGAGCTATTTTAAGTAGGACTAATTTTGAACGAGCATATTTAAACCGAGCTATCCTCTATGCTGCAAATCTAAGCCACGCACATTTATATCGAGCTAGTTTGATTGAAGCAAATTTAGAGAAGGCTAATCTCGATCATGCTGTCTTAAACCATGCCAATTTAAGTAGCGCAAATCTTAAAAATGCCAACTTGCAGGATGCACAACTAGTATGGGCAAACTTGCGCTTTGCAAATTTTAAAGATGCCAACTTAGATGGAGTGAATTTTACTGGAGCTAGATTTTATCAAACAGTTATGCCTGATGGAAGTATTCGGAATTAAAAGTCAGAAGTCACAAAGCGCGAAGTTGCGTTGCGGTGAAGCAGTTGCGTTGGGCGAGTTCCCCGACTTGAGCAAACTGCTGAATCCTTTAGGGGGGGTTCCCCCCGTTGAGCAAACTTCGTAAGAAGGACTTGTCCGCATGTAGTCAGGAGTCAGGAGTCGGGATCGGCTATTAATCCAAAGGAGTAGTATAGTATTGTGGAAAATTTTGATTATGTAATTTTGGGTGCGGGTTTAGGTGGACTCTCCACAGCCGCCTGTTTGACTCGCCAAGGATATCGAGTGGCAGTCTTAGAGCAGCATTACCTTCCTGGTGGTTGCTGTCACACTTTTAGTTACGGCGACTATAACTTTTGTGCCGATGTTCACTATATTTATCAATGTGGGGAAGGACAAACTGTTAAGCAGTTTTTAGATTATATCGATCGCGATGTTCCCTTCAATTCTCTTAACCCAGACTGTATTGACAGGGTAATTACTCCAGAAGTTGATTTTCGGATTCCCCTCGATTGGGAGAAATTTCGCGATCGCCTCATAGCTACTTTTCCCGAAGAAGCCTGGGGCATCAATCACTACTGTGACGAGATCAAGCAGCTTCATAAGGAAATAAAACAGCTAACCCAAGAAGTAAATTGGTACGACCTTGATTGGTCAGATTGGCTGTCTTTACCAAAGTATTGGCATCTGTTTACCAGACGGAATTGGACATTACAAGATCTTTACGATAATGCAGGATTATCGCCTAAGCTACAGGCACTTCTAGCAGGACAAAGCGGTGACTATGGTTTACCTCCTGCGGAAATAGCCCTGATTACTCATACATCATTAGTATTTGATTATTCAGAGGGTGCTTACTATCCCCGACATCATTTTAAACATCTCGTCGATAGCATTGTCTCTGTAATTACTGAAGGTGGTGGCGTGGTTGAGTTCTCCACCCCAGTACAGCATATCGAAGTGGAGAACGGTCGAGTAGTCGGTGTTTATGCAGGAGCAAAAACTTATCAAGCAGATAATGCCTACATCAGCGATCTTGACCCCAAGCTCACTGTAAAATTAATGCACGATTCTTTGGCACTTAGCAAACAAGAATGCGATCGCTTAACTAATTATGAATATTCTGCCAGTGCTTTCAATATTTATCTTGGTTTAGATTCTGACTTCAATCCTGCCGATTATGGCATCGGTAATTGGAATATTTGGTATTATCCCAATGGCAATCTTAATCAGGCTTATCAACAGCAACTCAAAGGAAATCTAGAACATCCTTGGATCTTCCTATCTTGTCCTACCCTAAAATCTCGCGAACCAGGCATGGCACCCAATGGAAATCATGTTCTAGAGATTACGACTATATGTCCTTACGAGCCATTTAAGAAACTCCACAGAACGGACGAGAAAGCTTACAAAGCTCAAAAACGAGCCGTGTATCGAGATTTAATGACCAGCGTGCAAGATTTAATCCTCGATATTGACAAACATATTCGGATGAAAATATTTGGCACCCCCACAACTAGCGAACATTTCTTAGGTCAGCCAGAAGGCAATATGTATGGCGCAAAATTAATTCCCAAACAGATTGGTTTAAACCGCTTAGGTTATAAAACCGAATTGCCTAATCTATTCTTAGTTGGGGCAACTGCTGGCTATCCTAGCGTTCCTGGGGTGATTAGTAACGGTATGGATGTAGCGGAATTGTTGACAGGACAGACAATTCGGAATCGGCAGTTGATGTTTAGTAGATAGTTGTTAGTGAGTAGTTGTTGGTTGTTAGTTATTGGTTGTTTATGTTCAAAACTTCTCCCTTCTAACTTCTGACTCCTGCCCCCTGCCTTGACCGAAGGGAATCCTTTAGGGCTGCCTTCTGACCCCTGACTTCATGGAGAAATTATGTTTAAAAAAATATTAGTCGCACTAGATCGTTCATCAGAAGCAGCAACAGTTCTAGATTCTGCCTTTTCCTTGGCCGAATCTGGAACAACTGAAATGCTTTTAGTACATTTTGTTGATTGGACAATGCAGGATGTATCACCCTGGATTGGAATTGGTACTCTGTACGATGTCGATCTATCGGGAGAACGTTACGATTGGAGTCGCCAACGACTCAGACAAGAAGTAGATACAGTTAATGATTGGCTAGAAACATTGGTCAAGAAAGCTCACAAACTTGGCATCGACTGTAAGCATGAATGCCATATAGGAAGCTGCAATTTGGGAATTGGCGATCACGCTAGGGACTGGAATGCCGATCTTGTAGTCATCGGTCGTCGGGGTCAGAAAAATATTTCAGAAATGTTTTTGGGTAGCGTGAGTAACTATGTAATTCATCATGCTCCTTGTTCGGTTTTGGTAGTCCAGGGCGCAATTAGAGTAGAAGCCGAAGTTCTTTCCGATATTAGCCACGTAAATATTTAGTTGTTGAGAGGATCGAGATGACTAAAATTAATACAATTAGTTACCAGGAAAAAATCATTGCTTTGTGGGTAGTATTTCTACTCGGTACGTTATTTCATACACAGCTAGCTTTAATACCTTTATTTCATGGTATTGATGTAGCAATGATGCGTCATATTCATCAATCAACCGCTACCATAGCCGAGATAACTCCAATTTTATGGGGAATGCTATTGTTTTTTATTTTACCAATGCTAGCTATCATCGCTACAGCTTTTTATAAATTCAAACGCTGGCGAGTATTTCATTTTGGCTTCACGGTGTTATATTCTGTTCTGAATTTTGTTCACCTAGTTGCCGACTTAATAGTCGATCCAATTGCCTGGTATCAAATATTTTTGATGCTGCTATTATTTTTGGTTGGCATTTTGCTAAATATTGTTTCTTATCAATGGCTGAAGGTTGGTAGTCGCGATCATCAAATTGCCACTGTGAAATAGATGAACGCAATTACACAAAAAGCTTTAATCAACTAATGAAAATATGAGTTGCGAACTGACTTATGAGTCAATCTCAAGGCATTGCCATTTTAATAATAACCAAAAAACTATTTTTGAAGCACTAAAAATAGGAGTGATTTAGCTGTCCAATAACTTATAAATTATCTGACATTTGCTAGGTGGTCTGCATTTTCGTTTGCTATTCCCAATTTTTCCAACCCTCAAATATCATGACCATAGCTAATGTATCTAATTCACAGTATCGTAATAAGCCAGCTTCGAGTGCAGTACGCTCTTCCGTATCTATCTTAGTAGATTGTATTTTTGCATAAGCAGTAAGGGCTGCTGAACCGTTATTGATTTCATCTTCTTGAGTCAGTAATATATGTTCTTTCTCAGAGATATTTGTGAAGAGATTAGGAAGTAATTTGTAAGGATCTTTGATTACATTATTTTCATATTGTACCCACTGAAAATTCTCAAAGTTAGAACCTTTAATACGACTAGTCTTGCCATAATTGGGCTGAGAGTAGCGTTCTTGAAGGTAAGAAGATGAATTGAGTATCGCGGGAAGAACATACTTAATTGAGTTCGATCCATTTGTGCGAGGATCATAATAATAACGCTTCACCCATTCAAGGAGATCTATCATATTGCGATCTCCTGTCCAGGAATTTTCTTTTTTTCTATTACTAGAAGACTTGGAGATACGCTTAATGAAATCTTGAAGATCCTGTACATCGTCTGGAGGATTTAGATCTTCTTCAAGTTGAGTATAAATGTAATTTAGATAAGTATTTTCGTGATTAGAATAGCGAAAAATCGAGCCTCGATCTTGCATTAATTGGTCTTTAAGTTGACGTATAAACTTATAGTTAGGAAAAGTCTCAGTATTTAGATATTCTCCCTTGTGAGTCACAGTTCCATCTGACTCCATTTGATGATGGGAAAACTGAAATGCAATTGCCTCGTATGGACATCTTCCTTTGTGAAAGGGAATAGCAGGTTGGATAGTCTCAAAGTCAATAAAGTGTAGCGGAAAGGTAAGTTTTTTAATTTCTGCTTGTAACCCTTTTAGGTCGATTTCTGGTTTATTATCCTTAGTTTTTACTTTATACACCTGCTGCATCTGTCTTTCTGAGGTTGACATTCCTGGTTTGCCGTCCTTTTTTACGTTAAGCATATCCTTGGTAACGTCAGAAAGCTTACATACTCCTGTTGCAATAAGCTCATCCTTTTTTCGATAATTCCAAAGCTCCAGAATTGTCGGTTCTTTAAAATCTATTTCTTGCCAATTCAAATGATGAGACCAACATTCTTTAAATCCACTTTTATAGCCTTGTTTTTCTTCATCGAGATTTACTTTAAATTCACAATTTGCACACTCTTTGCTAACAGGAGACCAAATCCTTTGATTTTCTTTGTAAGCTGTGGAAAATTGATCGACAATCTCTTGAAATGTCTTACCTGAATTTTTGTCTTTATTTTTGAAGATTACTTGAATCGCTTCGTCAACAGATACTTTGGCTAGAATCTTTTGCGATCTTTCTACCTGAGTAAGCGGTGAGGTCACTACCATCACTTTGCGATCGCCATCTCCTTGCTTCAATAAGAATTTTTGATTGAGTCCGTCAGTAAGACATTGTGTTCTTTTATCAGCTAGAAGAAGATAAGGCTCTATGCGGAAATAGGGAAAAGCTTGCTGGAAGACATAGGTTTGAAACGCGATATCTTGAAGATAGGGATACCACCTTGCGGACACATCACCTTTCTTGGTTAAAAAGTCTTGAGGTTTATTACTGTCATACGATTTTGCTTTGACCTCAATGAGTTCAATACAGTCACCATCCTTTACTAGAATATCTGCTCTTATAAAGAGATTTTGGTGTCGAATAGCAGCTTCAAAAATAATTACTTTTTCTTTCTGTAAATAATGATTTGTCTCTTCTAATGCTTCTTCATAGTTAAGGGTTTTTATCTCTTTTCCTTCTAGGTAATATTGCTTTGCAAGTGCAGCAACCTGCAAACCTCCTTCAGCAAGTCCTTTAAGAAAAGGATCTTCTAGTTTTGTATTTGGATACTCGTCTTTTTTATTAGTGTAATAAAGTTTCGTAGGACATTTACAAGCTAAAGCAAATAATGATTTTGTAAGGTAGCGAGGCTCTAGAGTCATCAGGAATATTATATATGTGTATTGTTATACTCCTTTTTATCCTCTTAATACTCGGCTCAACATCCGTATTACCCCATAAATCAAAATAAATAGGCTTATTTTTTTGTTAGACAAAAATTGTTTTTTCTTAGCTGGTAAACAATCGCAATAATTGGCTTTTGTTTCAATATAAGTTGGTTTTCCGAATTCTATAATTTTTTGGTGCCAATAATTCTGTTTAGGTGAAATTCACCGTTATATAATATACCAGATATTTTTGCTGGCGGTAAACGAGGTATTAACAAAGACAATTGCCCTAATCTTAAAAGCCCAAAGACAAGATTACTAAACTCCTAAATAAACACCGAGCGATCGCGCTGTTTGAACCAAGAACCCATTTGTATCTACAGGATTAGGGCAGACTCCTAACTGATGGCGATGTTTAATATGCTTGACAACTGTATCCAAAGACTGAATTTGTACTTCTCCGTTTTGCCAAACAACTAGCTGGCTATATTTCTCTTCAGCAATTAGATCTACCGCTTTTTTAGCAAAGGTAGCAGCTAACAAGCGGGGTCGTAAGAGGAAGGCATACCGCTACGCTGAATATGCCCCAAAACTAGCGATAAGCCTACGGCATGGCTTCGCTGCGCGTTTCAATTTTGTCGAGGTCGCAAAATTCGGGTTTTTCAGTTAGACATAGTTCGTGGCTTACCTTGTCGATTTGCAGAGATAAATAGTCTGCTATTCCCTTCTGTCTCTCCCCTGCATAATTTTTTACTCCTTCAGCAATAACAATCATGGCAAATTTACGACCCTGCGATCGTAACTTGGCAATGTGAATGCAAATATCAGTAATCAAATCCCGATCAATCTTGGATACAAGTTCGGGAATTAAAATAATGTCTGCACCGCCAGCAATACCTGATGAGAGTGCCAGATGCCCCGCATTACGCCCCATCACTTCGACGATCATCGTGCGATCGTGGCTGGCTGCGGTGAAGGTAAGATCGTAGAGTGCCGAAGTTACCTTATCTACTGCTGTATCAAAGCCCACAGATCTTTCCGTAAAGGGGACATCGTTATCGATAGTTTTAGGGATGGCGACAATATTCCAGTCTCCCTGCTGTGTTAGGTCATAAATGATGTCTAGGCTGCCGTCTCCACCTACGGCAATAAGAGCATCTAGTTTCAAATCTCTATAGCCTTTGACAATGGTGCGGGCAACTTCTTTGTCTCCAGGATTTCCTTTGCTCAGAGAACCTAAGATACTGCCACTAAGAAATTGCAGAATATCGATACCGTGAATGAATCCTGGCATATCATAGCCATTTTCTTTTAGTTCTAAATCTTCTGAGTGACACTTACCATTTTCTAATCTTAAAAAACCTTCCGTACCATAGAGAATGCCGTATACTTCCCATCCTTTCTGGCTAGCGCACTTAACTACAGCACGGATAATTGCGTTCAATCCAGGGCAATCTCCACCACTGGTTAAAATTCCAATTCTTTTGCTCATTGACTCCTAACTCCTGCCTTCTGCCTAACTCCTATATGCCATTCCCAAGCGAGGATAATAAGTTTGTACCGCTTTGAGATATTGCACCCGTTCAAAAATACTGGGATCGGGACAGTTCATTTGACTCATGCTGCCCTGCAATTGGTAAATTGATTCGTATTCTTTAACTTCTAGCCATTCGATTAAATCTTTTTCGATTTTGCCTAACTGTTCGACACCATGACTCAACAAGACGCTGACAAGCATGGTAACGTCAGCCCCTACCATCATCATTTTAATGACATCGTGGGCAGTGCGAATCCCGCTAGTGGCTGCAAAGTCAACAGGAATAGTTCCATACAAAATGGCAATCCAGCGCATTGGTAAACGATTATCTCTAGAAGTACTCAGCAGTAAATTTGGTTCGGCTTCGAGAGTTACAAGATCGATATCTGCTTGATAAAAACGATTGAACAAAACCAATCCGCTAGCCCCCGCATCGCTGAGGCGTTTTGCCATGTTTGCCATGTTGCTAAAGAAGGGACTGAGTTTAACTGCTACAGGAAGATTTACCGAGTTAGTGACGGCACGAACAATATCAACATAGTTTTGTTCTATCTGTTCTCCCTTCATGGTTAAATCAGTGGGGATAGAATAGATATTTAACTTGATCGCATCTGCCCCAGCCTGTGCGATCTTTTTGGCATAATCACCCTAAGCACCGATAGTAGAGCTATTAAGGCTGGCAATTATGGGTATACTAACATTTTCTTTTTTTTGATAGTGATAGTCTTCATTTTGTCATTTTGGGCATTGAAGGTTTGAGAGCTTGGGAACTGAGCCAGAAAAGCCTAACACGCGAATTAATTGGTGAACTTTGGTATTCGGAGGAGAAAAATGTCTAAAACAAGCATTCCTGCAAAGGTGAAACAGAAATTATGGACAAAATCTGCTGGGCGATGTCAATTCCGTGGATGCAATGAGCTATTGTATCGAGATAATTTGACTCATGCTGAGAAGTTTATTGAGAAGAATTCGAGAAACTCACGGTCATGACTGTGAAATTCATTTATTTCCTGCCATTCCTTTATCCGTAGCTGTAAGTATAGGCTGTATTTTGCTACCAAAGATAGACCCTAAAATTCATGTTTACGAAAATAATGACGGCTTTAGTTATGCTTTGACCATTGCCCAAGATTACAGACAAGCTTAAAAACTAAGATTTAGTTCTTCAAAGTCAATGCCCATTTATATTGTGGATCGCTATTGGAATCAAACTGATACAGTTCAACAGGTGCATTCATACGGGGATTAATTGCTTGTCCCATAACAATACAAGCTCCTGTCGGCACTGCGCCAAATAAATGTATTCGCGCACAGTTGGGGACATTATTACGAATGGCTTTGAGAACTTTACGAAATACCTTTGCTAGCTGAGTTAACTGTTGGGGACTTACCAGCCACTCTGCTACATCTGGATCGTCTACATAAATATCTACTTCTACCGAACAATTTGGGACGATAGTGTCAGTTTGCTTTTTCGACACGGTGTTGCTTAGAGATACTCGAATGACAGCTTCAGTTTCTTCTTCAACAAGCCTTTCGGGAAGACCTGAGACTTGAATATTACAATCAATTTCTTCTGACTTAACTTCTGTCCATTGCCACGAACCGCGATCTCGATCGTATTGAAAATAGCGAACTTTTATCCCGTCAGACAGTACAAAACCTAAATGAATGCCTAAAGGAATTGGAGTTAAGCTAAAAACAGCAAATCTAGCCAGAGATATGTCTTTGCTTTTTTCTATTACTTCATTAATTATTTGTTTTTGATATTCCGCAGCTTCAGTCCAAGGAAGTTGCCCCAGTTCGGGACGAATGATTGTCGGATAACCAAAAGATATATCGGGCTTTAAGGCTTCTTCCACAGAACTGAAGTCTATAGTCATGAGCTTATCTTGGATAAGGATAAACCATGACTTTTTCATCACTTCACTCAACTCAGTAGATGTCAGGTCAGAAGTAAAAAATAGATGCTCGTAACCAATGGGCGGACCTAATATTTCTGCTCTTTGTTGAACAGTTAAACTACGAGCTATTTCCCAAAGGCGATCGCTGCTCAAGTGATCTAATTCAATATTAGGATACTGGTTTTGTTTTTCTTTTAATGTCTTAGGAATATCTGGAGGAAGTCCCCGTCTAACGTTGTATACAAATACCCATTTTTTAAGATTGTCCCCCCAATGAACAACTGCACCATCAAGATCTTCGTCAATTTTCTTTTGAACTTCTGCCTGTTTTAATTCATCAGGAGAATAAACCTGGAACACGGTTGAGTTCTCTTGAGAATAAAAAAGTCCGTCACATTTACGATCTCCAATATTTCCGTAAGGGCGTATTTGAATAAACTCTGGTTTGGCACGCTTAAAGATATTCTCAAATAGACGTTGAAATTCATGAGCAGAACCTTCATGACATTGATACTTGTACCATAGCCAATGATTTAAAGTTATTGGATCGTATCCATTAGGAATGTTCATCGGCAAAAATAAGCAGAAAATACCATATTAAAATTTTCGAGCTAACATTCACTTGCTCACTTAAACAAGTATTCACTTACTCACTTGAATACTTAAATCAGTGTTTACTTGTTCACTTGATTACGTAATCACTTAGAAAAATGATTATCTGTTTTTCATCTCTCAAAGGTGGTTCTGGCAAAACTACCCTGGCAGTTCATTTGGCTCATGCGATCGCTTACGAATTTGATGATCTGGTACTCTAATATTAGATATATTTAATTTAAGAATCTTCAAAATCTTGTTTCAGTTTATCTAAAACTAAAAGTGCTTTTTCTGTTGAGCCTCTGCTGGCTCTTAGTTTAAATCTTGTTTCAATATCGTATTCAGTTAAAGCCATTGTAGTTAATTCTGACAATAGCTTATTAACACTAATATTCCTGGATTTAGCTAACTCTCTAAGTCTTTGATGTTTCTCGTCTGGAATTCTCAAATGTAATGAACCCATATTAAATAATCTCCTTTGGTTGTTTAATTTGTAATTGGGGAAACTTTAACTGCGATTGTTGAAAATCTTTAGTGTTATGTGTGACTAGTATTTGTGCATTACCTGCAATAGCTAGTTCCACTAGATAGTTATCACCTTCATCTATTAAATTAGGTCTCCATAAATAATAAATTTTTACCAACTCACAAACGCTTAACAACCCATCAAATAAAATATTTATTTCTTCTGGAGAGCGTTTACACAATTTAAGAATGGATGGTCTATTGATTAAGTCCTCATACTCAGAAAACAGAGTGTAATTAATTAAAGGCTGAAATTCTCCTTTTAAACATAATTCTAGTAACTTTCTATTCGCGCTCCTCTCTTGACCTATTAATGCACCTACCAAAACATTGGTATCAATAACTATTCTGACACTCACTTTTAGATTTAAATAAGACCATTATGGCACTATATATAATACCATTATATTTTATAATAGTTCCCTTTAGAGTCTTCTGAGAAAAATGACTGACAAACAATTGCCATATTGAAATTTTCGAGCTGACATTTACTTGAACAAGTAGGTACTTACTCAAGTATTCACTTGAAGTAATGATTATATGCTTATCATCTCTCAAAGGTGGTTCTGGCAAAACTACCCTGGCAGTTCATTTGGCTCATCATCTTTAGACCTAATCTACGATAGGAGAATTTGGCAAGATGGATAATGATTTAATTCCCTTTATAGCTGCAGACAAGAAAGAAGCAAAAATTTCAAGCTGAATACAACTAAATACGGCAACGTATATCTAGTTTCCAATCCAGAAACTAACTCTAAATATCCAGTGCGAGTAACTGACATTGGAGTTGAATGTAAATGTCGAGATTTCCAGAAACAGCAGGAGCAGTTTGGCAGCGGCTGCTGCAAACATGGTTACAGAGTACTAAGAGAATTAGGTTATCAAAATCTTGGTGAATACCCGATCAAAAATAGAATCCCAGCATAATGGCAAGAAATCCCTTTTTTGCCTGCAGCAGTATTTCTGCATGAGCTATCGCGGAGATTTACCTGGATATAAATACTGCGGTGAAACTCATAATCTGCTGTGGGGTAAATATATAACCCAAGAACTTTCGGCAGAACTTTCAGCAATCTGGTCTGAATTCTTACATCAAAGTTCTAACAATCATCAGCGCCAAAAAGTTATAGCCAAAGCCAAGCCAAGATTAGTCAGACAGATCGAACAAGCTAATTATCAAAATTTGCTTTCTATTGAAGAAAGAGATCTTGAAATATCTAAGCTACTTCAACAGCTAAAGCTAAAGCCCAGACATATACAAACTCTATACCAAAGAGGCTTTAGCGATCGCCATCAGGTATATTATCAGTTCAAATCTTTAGACTACAAGCAAAAGCTAACCAATAAAGTTAGTCCTTGTTTGGCAGGAATATCCCCTGATGGCTTGTCTTTAGTAAATAAGTATAGCGGGTTGCTAATCCCCATTTGCAATGAGCAACAGCAATATTTAGGCTGGCAAACTCGTTTGGATTTTGCTAATAATTTACGCTATCTCTGGGCAAAATCCCCAGAGTTTAGCATTCATTTAAAAGAACACGAAGAAATTCCCCTTGGCTTCTACCTACCAATAGATAAAATCAAATCTAGATATATAGGTATCGTCGAAGGAGTTGGCTTCAAAGCAATTCATACTGCCAATAAATTCAAGCAAGTGGTCATTGGTGCTAGTGGCGGGATGTTTGCCAGTTCTCCCCAGCAGTTAAAAGTCTATCTCGATCGAGCAAGTCTGCTAACGAATAGCAATCGTGTCGTACTATATCCCGATGCTGGAGCGGTACTCAATCGATTGATATTAATCCAGTATCAAAAAGCTGCCTCTCTAATTATTAGCTATGGCTATGAGCTTGAGTTTGCCTGGTGGGGACAGATTACTAAATCTCAGGGAGATATCGATGAATACGATCGCGGGTTTGAAATCATCTCCCTAGAGGAATTTTTCGCGATCGCCAAAAAGTTTGTTAAACCAAGCAAAAATAAATACATTAACCATGCAGCTAATAATTAACACTCAGAGCTTACAAACTGCTTTAACCATAGTTTGCAGCAATCTCAAAAGAAATCTTCAGCCAGCAATCCTCAATAACGTTCTGCTTGAAGCCAGGAAAAACGAGTTAAAACTAACTACCTTTGATGGCAGTCAATTAGTTTGCTTGGCCCTAGAGGCTCAAGTCTCAAAAGACTCACAAATAACCGTTTGTGCCTGGGATTTGAAGAATCTGGTAGAAAAAATTAAAAACAAAGCAATAGAAATTTTGCTGCACAAAGACCAGTTAATAATCAAAAGTGATTCTGTAACAATTTGCTTGAATACTATCTTGGCGGACGAATTTATTACCCTGCCAGAACTAGAGTCTGAATCTACTTCAATTAAGCTAAAGCCAGAAAATTTACTAGCTGGAATCGAGCAAACCTTACACTGTGCCTCAAAAGAACTCTCAAAACAAATTCTAACTGGAGTCAATCTCAAGCTAGTCAGAGAAAACAAAAGCCAACTGCTCAAGTTCTGCGCCACAGACGCACATCAGCTAGCGGCTTTGGAAACGGAAGTAAATTTGGATAATACAGCAAAAGAATTTGAGTTAATAATTCAAAGCAAGACGATGAACCTGCTGAGTACTCCGCTCAAAGCCGATTACTCCAGCATAATAACTCTGACTTTCGACGAAACTTTGGTTGAGTTCTCAACGGACAAATTTGTCCTTACTTGTAACCAAATCTTAGGAAATTACCCTCAATACGAGAAGCTAATCCCTGGGGAGTTTGAAATTCAGGCTATTGTCGATCGCCAGCAGATGATTAAAAACCTAACTCTAGTAAATAGCGTTGCCCAAGATAACCTAGTAAGTATCACCATCAGCCCAAAGCAACAGCAAATAAATATTCAGGCTAAAACACCTGGCATCGCCAACGGCAATCAGACTCAATCAGGATACTTGCTGGGAAATATTCAAGCTCAAACCGTAACCCTAAACCATGATTATCTGCTCAAATCTTTAAAATCTCTACCAGGGAGTGAAGTTAAAATATTGATAAATCAGCCAAACCAACCCATTGAGATTCAGAATCTAGTTCCAGAACCAGCCCAACATATAATCATGCCCATTCAGGTAAAAAAATAAGCTATGAAGCTCGAACAACAAATTGATATAGTCAAAAACTTTGGGCGACAAAAATCTATCGTTACCAGCGAAGAATTAAACTTAGCTGGTATTGATAATCGAGCAATATCAAAGCTAAAAGAGCTTGAAATATTGATCCAATCTACAGATAAAACCTATCGACCCAAAAATGCTTTTTTTAGCACGTACCACAGCAATGTTGCTGCTACAGTAATCATTCCTGACGGAGTAGTTTGCTTGGGATCTGCTCTAAGCTATTACGAATTAACCGAAGTAATCAATAATAAAGTTTGTCTAGCTTTACCTAAAGGAATGCCATATCCAGACACTAAAAAATTGCCAATTGAAATAGTTTTTATGGAAGAAAAAGAATACTTTGAGGGCATTGAAACTCTTCTGCTAGAAGGCATAGAAATGAAAATCTACAATGTCCCAAAAACCATAGCTGATTGCTTTGTTTATTACGGAGAGGTCGGAGAAGATATTGCCTTCAAATCTATCAAAGATGCGCTTCTTTATAATCGCTGCACTATAGCTGAAATCAGAACATGGGCAAGGCATAGAAATATGGAGCCATCAATGCGAATTGATTTTGAAGATGCCCTCAAACACCCTGAAAAAATTGAACTTTATACTTAATGAATCAAAATTTATCAGTTAGAGAACAACTTACTTACTTAATAAATAAAGAAGGAATATCTCTTGAAAAGCTAACTGATCTGTACATTCGAGAAGGATTAGTTGACCGCTTTAGTCGTTCTAATCTCAATCAAAAATATGTCATGAAAGGAGCTAGCGTATTTCAGATATTAGCAGGAAAAGCACATCGACCAACAAAGGATATTGATTTTCTGGGTTTTGGCACAAACAATCCACAACAGCTTAAGGAAGAATTTAGTGAAATTATCAAAATCCCTCTTAATGATGGACTAAGATTCAGCGATATATCCACCAGCATTCTCCAAGCTGGTCAAAAATACGAAGGAGTAAGGCTAGATATTAAGGGAAACCTCGAAGACGTACCCATTAAAGGACAGATTGATATTGGCTTCGGCTCGGTAATTAATCCTCAGATAGCAGAAGGGAAGTTTCCTACTCTTTTGGGAAGAGAAAATCCATTGGTTAGGCATTACCCCAAAGAAACTGTCGTCGCCGAAAAATTTGAAGCAGTCACTAATTTAGGTATAAGAAACTCTCGAATCAAAGATTTTTATGACTTGCTTTATCTAGCTCGAAATTTCGGGTTTCAGGGCAAAGAACTATCACAAGCGATAAAAGCCACCTTCAATCACCGAGGAACAGAAATACCCCGAATCAATCCTGTTGGATTGACCACAAAATTTATTACCTACAGAAAAGACAGAAACAAAACTTGGAAAAAATTCTATGCCGAAGGAGCGATGGGAGAGCGTCCAAAATTCAAAGAGGCAATAGATGAGATAGCAGAATTTATCATGCCCGTATCCCAAGCTTTGGCTAAGAATCGCTTATTCAACCAAAATTGGACTCCCCGACAAAAATGGCAGCTACCTCCAGAGTTTAAGTTTAGCGAGTATCAAGGAGAAATGGAAAAAATATACCCTCTCCCCAAATCGGCTAAAGAGCAATCAACAAATCAATCCCAATCAAAGCAAGAGCTTGACTAGACGGGGAATTGCGTTCGCAATTTGGCGATAAAATATCGCCACCTATGCAAACACCGTTAACAAAAGACCAAGTGAACGATGCTGCGGAAAATTATCTCTATATTGACAATGCAGACATCCCCGCAGCAGCAGAAGAATATCTGGAAGACTTTACCACCAACCCCCAAGTGTCTCCCAGAATTGAAGCAAATATCAACCGAGCGATCGCGCTATATCGCCAAGAAAAATACCCTAAGACAAGTTCTGCGAACTTAGTCGGAAAATTATATCCGAACTAATAACTTATGCAGGCACAATATTCTAATCTAGTCCCTAGCAAAATCAACAATTTAATAAATGCAGGGACTTTAATTTTAAAAAGTTTCCAGCGCCAAGAAAAAGTATCGGTCTATCAGTTAAAAACCATCATGACTGAAGCTTGTGGCGGTTCTGATGCTGATGGATATTGGATTTGGAAAGATGCCTACGAAGCAGTAGAAATCGGCTTAATCAAGTATCTAATTAGCTATCAGCGCCAACACGATCGAGTAAGCCTAGAAGACTTAATCGCATTAGAAAAGCTCTATACAGTTCACAATAAACGATCTGACAAATCAGAGAAGCTCCAACAGTTTTCTACGCCTGTTACTCTGGCATATTTAGCTACTCAAGCGGCTCAAGTAAAAGAAAACGATGTTGTACTCGAACCCTCTGCTGGTAACGGATTATTAGCAGTATACGCCGCAATGGACTGCAAACAGGTTATAAATGAGGGAATACTCTCTGATATTCAGCTTGAAACCATCATCAGAGCAGGGGAAGCCCACAGCAAGCTGCTAGATAAATGGGTCAAAATTGATGAAAATGATAAAGTCCTTCACTTTCCTTACGCTGAACCTAATAGTCACCAAGAACGTCAGGGTCGGCTCAAGAGGAATTCAAAAGGCAAGTCTTCAGGGATTAGCAGGACTGAGGATTCAACATCAGCTACTCAATGCCAGAATTATGTACGTCAGCGCCACCGGTGCCAGCAGAATTCAAAATCTAGCCTATGGCGAAAGATTAGGTCTATGGGGAACTCGAAACAGTGCTTTTAGCGATCGCAAAGTATTTATCGAGAAAATCGGCAATAGCGGTATTGCCGCCATGGAGATAATCTCACGAGAACTTAAAGCTCAAGGACTATATCTAGCAAGATCTCTTAGCTACCAGGGAATTGAATATCAAACCCTCGAACATAAACTAACACCAGAACAGGTTGAAATTTATAACCAATATGCCAAAGCCTTTGAAATCATCCACAACAATATAAGCGAAGCACTTAGCTGTACCTGCACTAATGAAGAAAGCTCTTTAACTTCTGCTCAAGGAATAGCCTACTCAGCGTTTGAATCGATCAAGCAAAGATTTTTCAATCAGCTATTGATCTCTATGAGCAGTCCCAGCTTAATTGCCGCAATGGAGGCAGATATAGCCGCAGGATTTGCGCCAATTCTTCAGATTACATCAACTAATGAAGCTATGCTGCAAAGAACTTTAGAGGCAATCCCAGTTGAAGAGTGGAACGATCTTAAAATCGATATTTCCCCTAGATCTTACATCCTAGACTTTCTCAACAACAGCTTCCCAGTGTACCTAATGGAAACTATTGAACAAGACGGTCATACCTATACCAGCTATGCCAAAGACGCTCAAGATAATAAAATCCTCAATCAAGAGGCTGTGATGCTTAAAGAAGCATTAATTATCAAGATTATGGAGCTACCAACCATCCATTCAGCTTTAGATCAAATAATCTTCTACTTCGGCTATGAAAATATAGCAGAAATAACCGGTCGCTCACTAAGGCTAGAAAAATATGAGGATAATGAACAAACCAAAATTCGCGCCAAAAAGCGAGATAAAAATGCCAATATCGCTGATGCTGAAAAGTTCCAAAATGATGAGGTACAAATTCTCGCATTCTCCAAGTCAGGAGGAACGGGACGCTCTTATCATGCCTCACTAAAAATTCCCAATCAGCGTCTGCGCAAGCACTATCTAGTCGAGTCTGGCTGGAACGCAACTGATGCAATTCAAGGCTTTGGGCACTCTCACCGTTCTCACCAGGCGCAGCCTCCAGTCTATATTTTGGTAACAACTGATGTTAAAGGACAAAAGCGATTTACCAGTTCAATAGCTCAAAGACTGGCAACTCTTGGAGCCATCTACCAAAGGTCAAGCAGAAACAGGCAATAACGGTCTATTTAAAGCAGAAGACAGCTTAAATAATGAATACGCTCAAGCTCCATTATCAACCTTGATTAGCCAAATCAGACTCGGAGCATTGCCTGAGTGTAGCCTAGAAACTTTAGAAGCCAAAACTGGACTACATTTGCAGTATGAAGGAGCCTTACTGCCCACTCCTCCAATGAATCGTTTTCTCAATCGTTTACTGGCACTTGAAGTAGATCTACAGAATTATCTGTTTGAACATCTCGACCGCCGCATCAAAGAAAATATCGCAGAAGCAAAAGAATCAGGCCACTATCAAACTGGAGTAGAAACAATCAATGCCCACAGCATTCAAGTAGTAGAGAAATCAGATCTTTGGCAAGATCCTGAATCAAAAGCCAAAACTGTCGCCAACCGAGTAATTCAAGAAAATATTATTGAATATACCAGCGTCCAGCAGGCTCTAGCTGAAGTAACACAATGTTCTACCGCACGGCTAGTTTTTAATGAAAGATCGAATAACGTTGCTTATGCGGTTCCCATTTGGAGTGAAACCTGCACCAAAACTGGCAAAAGCATCGAGCAAATTCATCTTAAGCGTCCAGACTTTATCTCTAAAGAGGAGCTAGCAAAGTTCCAAAAATCAAACTGGAAACCAATCTCAGAAGTAGAGTTTTCACGTCTATGGCAGCTAAAGCTAAATGAGCTACCAAAATACAGTACTACTAGCTATTACATAATTAGTGGCTTATTACTACCAATCTGGGATCGCTTGCAGGGAGATTTAAAAGTTAGACGCATTGTTACCGATGATGGCGAAGCGATTCTCGGTCGCGTAATTTCAGAATACTCAATAGAGAATGTCTTTAAAGAGTTCGATCGAGAAATTGAAACTACACCCGAAACAATCTACCAGCGAGTTATCGGCGGACAGGCTGCTAAAGTTACAGATATATTAAGAATTAAGCTTTCTAAAGTAATGGGTAGCGAACGTATTGAAGTGATGGGATGGAATCAGACCATCTACCAACAGCTAATAGCCATAGGCTGCACTAGCGAACGCATCTCCTGGCAGCAAAGAATATTTATCCCAATAGAGAAAGCTATTGCTGTAATCGAAAGAATCATCAATAAGTGGTCAAGCAAAATTAATTACACTGGTAAATAGAAAGTCAAAACGAGAGTGAAAAGAGTGCATTTAGAGGGAAAACTGAGTTCAGAAACAGTCAAAATATTATGGCGATTGTATCGTCAACACCGCGATTAGAGAGGCTTTCTGACCGAAAGCCTCTCTCGCGGCCAAAGTAAAAACTATCAAGTAAGAGCTAGAGCGCACTGTATATTGCTGATCGACTCAAGATACGAGCTGGAAGAACTAATTGAAATCTTTGGAGTTAGCCGAAAAACAATATACAACTGGAAAAATAACTGGTCAAAGTACAAATTAGTAGGTTTGTATAATCGGCTTGGAAGAGGAAGAAAAGAAATTTTTAGTACGCCACAAAAACAGCAGATTAAAAAGTGGGTTACACAAAATCCGAAAAACCTTAAGCAGGTAATTGAAAAAATCAGAGAAGAATGGGGAATAGTTGCTAGCAAAGACACAGTTAAAAGAATTCTAAAATGTCTGGCAATGAAATGGAAGAGAGTGAGAAAAGTAACCAATGGGCAACCAGACAAAAAGATGTACGAAGTCAAAAAGCAAATTCTCAAAGCTTTACAAAGGTTATCACAGCAGGGAAGTATAGATTTAAGCTATTTGGACGAAACAGGATTCTGTCTCACTCCTTATGTTCCCTACGCTTGGCAAGAAACAAAACAGCAAGTGGGAATAGATAGCAAACAAAGTAAACGACTAAATATTCTAGGTCTTTTAAATAGAGAAAACGAGTTATATTCTTACATTAGTGAAGTAGTAATTAAATTTTTGGATTTATATGTTCAACAAATCAACAAATCCACGGTAGTAGTTTTAGACAATGCCCCCATTCATCGCTCACTAGCATTTCGGAAAAAGATAGCACAATGGCGTAAGCAGAAAATGGAAATCTTTTGGTTGCCAACCTATTCTCCTCAACTGAACTTAATAGAAATTTTGTGGCGATTTATGAAATATGAATGGATCGAAGCTCAAGCTTACACAAGCTGGAAGCATTTAACTCATCACGTCGAACATATTTTGCGAGATTTCGGCGATCGCTATGTAATTAATTTTGCATAGGTACTTATCTCCGTCATATCTTACAACCGAGCTGAGAGTAGCTTCATCTTTTATGTATTCATGGGTGGCAATAATCGGCTCTGACTCTCCTACAGGTGGTAATTGGGCATCGTCGCCTACAAAGATAACCTTGGTTGGAGTATGCCAAACAGCCTGATTGATATCTTTAAAATTGGACTTGGAAATCATCGAAAACTCATCAATCAAAGCAACTTGGTAGCCACCGATGCTGTCAGTACCCTTAGTAATAAACTCTTCGCGCAAAGCAAAGCTTTGCCAGTCGTCGAAGACGACGATCTGGGCATTCGCCCTGCCCTGTTTCTTCATTGAGTTCTGGCTGTTGTCCCAATAGCTGCGCCACGGTATGAGCCTCGATGCTTACCTGAGCTTCTGATGCCATTTGCTTGAGATTTTTAACTGCTTTATTGGTAGGACTACCACCAACAAAGTTAATTTTCTGATTTAGTAACCATTTCATTAACTGAACGATCAGGAATGATTTACCAGTGCCAGCATAGCCAGTTAATCTAAAATATGACATGCGGACAAGTCCTTTGTGTCTGGGAGTCTGGATAAACTGTTTCATCTTCTCTAAGGCTATTAATTGATTTGATCGCTTTAGTTATTACCAGCGACAAGGCAAAAGAAAAATTGGAAATTGCTTCTGGAGATTAGTTCTAGCTAAAGTGTATTATGTATATAGCTAGAATTAACTTCCAATCTTTAAACAAAACAAAACAAAAAACAAAATTATTAATTATTCAACAAAAATCTTTTCGGCGACAATCTCTTCTATTGAAGTAGCTGAAACGGTTTCAATAGCATCAAATAGAATATTAGTAGCTTTTTCTATTTGAGTTTTGAGTAAGAGAATTCTATTTCTGCGTTCAATTCCCGATCTACCTAAGATGTTTCTAGGATCTGTATCTCTAGAAAGGTGAAGTACCTTTACTTCTTGTGACTCTTGTTGGGGTGGGAAGATGGCTTCCTTGCTAGTTAATTTATTATATTGGTAGGTGGCGTAGGGGCGTTTGACTAAATAACGATGTGCCTCTGCTCCTGGTGGAGCAACATAAGATGATGATAGTTCGGCAATTATTTCCTGACATTGAGCTATGCGATCGATTAGAGCGGCAATAGACTCTTCTACACCAATAGTTTCATTCGTTTGAGGACAACCTTGATCGTTTAATAGTCTTTGTGCTGTTTCTTGTGGAGACATCAATACTGTCTGGACTACACGGCGATTATTTTCCATTCTGGCTTCATACAATTGAGCCTGTTCTTCTTCTGTAAGTTGAATTATAGTTCCGCAAACTGATTGGTTGGGACAATCTTCTGCCGTCAGTCCTGGCTGAAGAAGCATAGAGGCGCAGGAAAATCCATAAGAACAGATTTTTGGCATTTTAACTGTTAGTTCTAGCTATTTATATAGTATATTTTAGCTAGAACTAACTTTGAACTCTTTTTTTCTCTAAGATGTGATGAAAACTTCTGCAATTTATTCAATCAATTTTTGTTGACATTCTGGACAGTCAGCAGGATTTAACCAATAAATTAGTCCATAACAATCAATTCCATACTCTGCCTCCAGATAATTCAGAAGCTTTTTGATATATTCTTCCAACTCTGGTTGTCTTAATCCTTGAGAGTGAAGTCTGTTTGATGTTAGTTTTTATCAAACAGGCTTAAGCTTAACTGTTTTGAATCAAACGCTAACTGACTAGGGTGAGGGTAGAAAACAAAAGAGCAAGAGGCTGCTAGTTGACTAAAAGACGTACACGAGCGGAAAAATTATCACAAGCCTTGACCGTTGGTCAACCAACACTATACTCAAGCAGAATCGATAAATTTTTCAATCCAACTAGCAAGATCTAATTCTGTTAAGTCTCCAGCAGCCAAAGCCAGCATTGTATTTACTGCTTCTGTTGGCTCTACTTTTAATAAGAAACCATTAATCGCCAAGAACATACCAATAGCCAAAAAAGCAGCACGTTTATTACCGTCACTAAAAGGATGATTTCTGGCAAGTCCATAGGCATATGCCGCAGCTAGCCTAGAAATATTTGTCACCTCTTCATAGACAAAAAGATTTCGCGGACGAGCTAAAGCAGACAAGAATAAACCTTCATCTCTCATTCCTGAAAGCCGCCCGAATTCGGCAAGACTTTCTCTATGTAGCAAACGCAACGCATCCGCATCGATCCAGATTGGCTCACTCACTCAGCTAAAGCTTTAAAAACTTCTCGATTTTGCTTAATAAAAGCACGACCCTGCTTTATCTGGTTTTCTACTTCTGGATTGTATGGACTCACCACGTATCCTTCAGGTGTCTCAAATGCATATAGAGAATCTCCTTTCTCCAACTTCATGCTTTTGAGCATTTCTACTGGGATTACTACCCCTGTAGACGAACCTACAGTCGTTAATTTAAGTGTATACATAGATCAAAATACCTTAACATTATAACAATTATTATAATAACATATTTGTTTGCTAACGATTTTTGAATAATAGCGTATCAATTGCATATCATTTTGTGTTTGTATATAGTCAATGATGCTTGAAGCTATTTTGGATAAGCTTTTCAGCGCATTTTTTTAATTCCTAGATCTTATTTGGACACTAATCAGAACTAGAGATAAATGTACGTATATTTTCCGCATCTAAGATATAATGGTGATGTAATCAGCTCTAAATGAATCATGTCAACCCCATTGCCCAAAGATAGTCGCATAGACCTACGACTGACCCAAGAACAAAAAGCTACTATCGAGAAAGCTGCTGCCATCAATGGCGTATCAGTTAGTGCCTATACTCTGCTCCACTTATTGCCTTTAGCCCAACAAGATATAGAAGAGCGCGAACGGTTGACCTTGAGTAATCGCGATCGCGATACCTTTCTATCTGCGGTGGCAAATCCGCCCAAGTTAACTGGGAAGTTGAAGGCTGCGATAGCGCAATACCGACAGAAATATGAGTAATCGTTGGCAATTTGTCCCTCTTGAGAAGAAACACAACCGTAAGGATTTTGATTGTGGCAACCAGGTGCTAAATGACTATCTGAGACGATATGCCAGACAAAATGACAAGTCGGGGATAAATAAGGTTTTTGTAGCTACAAAAGCCGATACGCCGACGGTGATTGATGGTTACTACACCATAAGCTCTAGCATCATTGATTTTTCATCCGTGCCTGAAGACATCAAAAAGAAACTACCTGCCTACCCCATACCCGCAGCACTAATTGGCAGGTTAGCTGTAGATAGTTTTTGTCAGGGGGAAGGATTGGGGACGGAGTTGCTAGTTAATGCTTTATTGAGGATAGTTAGAGCATCGTCAGAAATCGGTATCTACGCGGTCAGAGTTGATGCGATCAATGAAAGCGCGAAACAGTTTTATCTCAAACATGAGTTTATACCGTTTGAAGATACTCCACTATCCCTGTTTTTACCCTTGAAAACCATACGCTCCGAATTGGTAAATTAATGAATACCTATTTTGACCTAGAAGCAACTTTTGAAGGCTACGTCGCAGGTGCGATTGTTCCTTCCGATATCGACCTGTTTGTGTTTGATTGTCAACCTAGATATGCCATTAACGTTCATTCGATCCCTACTTTTGTAGCTACAGACAATAGTAATTCAGAAAGAATTAGACCGTGGCGAAAATTTCAGAGAATACTTCAAAAAGCTTATATAGTAGATGAGCGTGTCTGCTTTTTGATTAATGATCAAGGCAATAGGATTGGGCGCGGATGTAGTATCGAGCAGATGTATGCTGAAACCTGGGAGGAAAAAAGATTTTGGTACGGCAGAGAATCCGAAGTGAAAAAGAATGAAAAGTAGCAAAATGGAAATAAACATAATTCCCGTAGCAGTTAAAGAGAGGCAGAAGTTTGAGGGCAGAGGGCAGAAGGTCAATTGTTCGGACGGGAATTTAGACCCCAAAAGAACAGGTTTAAAGGATAATCCTTCTGTCTCCTGTATACATGCGGACAAGTCCTTTGTGCCTCCTACCTTCCAAGGCGGAAGCCTTGTTAAAGAAACGCAGTCAGAATCTGCAACTCTCGAAACTAGTGCGGTTCAAAAGCTAGAATCGGCGCAAGCTGTACCAACTTTTGTCTTTGACATAGAACAGATATTTGCCAAGTTTCTTCAACTTGAGGTAGGAGATGGTGCAGCTTCAGCAGATACTGTTCGCTCCTATATTTCTTAGACCAAACAGTACTTAGATTGGTGTAAAGAAAATCTATTTGAGCCATTAGGGGCGGATGCTGAAGATATCAAGCTATATCGACAATATCTAGTTCAATCTGGCTACCAAAATAGCACGATCGCAACTAAGCTCAACATTGTCAGGATATTTTACAAGGCAGCATTAACTCATGGATTAATAAAAAATAATCCTGCACAAAACATCAAAGCACCCAAAGATAGGAAAGACCCTGCTGCTCGGATTACCTTCATGGAGGCAGAAGAATTAAAGTTTTTGCTCGACCATATTCAATCTCAATTAAACGAAGCTAGAACTAACAAGCAAAGATTGATGTTCATGAGCGATCGCATTTTAATTGGCATTATGAGTGTAGAAGGATGCAGAACGGTTGAGATGCATCAACTAAAGATAGAAGATATTGTCAGGCAAGGGTTGAAAACAGGACTACAAGTATCGGCTAAACGAGCTAGTAGAGTTGTTCCTTTAACGGAAAACTTAGCCACACAACTAGACGAGTATCTCCAGATAAGACAAAAAGTCTTGAGAAGAAAAATTAAACCTACTGATTGTGTCTTTGTCTCCTTAAGCAATAACAGTAAGGGCAAGGAATTATCTAGACGTAGCATTAGAGCAATTATTGATAGCTATTTGAAAACTACCAATCTCAAACATACTTCTGGTCGAACTCTTTCTGCTCATAGCCTCAGACACACTGCTGGTACATTAGCGTTAAGAACTGGTTCGGACTTGCGACAGGTTCAAGACTTATTAGGTCATGCCGATCCCAGGACTACTTCAATTTATGCTCATGTAGGCGATCGCTGGGAGCATAATCCTGGTGCTAGTATTGAAGAGAAGCTCAATCTATCGTCGTAATTAGATTTTCTGTCTTTGTGTGTGCCATTAAAAAAAGCCTGTAAATTACTCTAATACTTGAGAAATTGTTTCTACTAAGTGTTTGGGATCGAAAGGTTTAGCGATCGCCGTTGTCCCTCCAAGTTGTTGAAATTTTAATAGATCTGTTGCTCTAACCCTGGCTGCCATGAATATCAGGGGAATAGATTGACTGGCAACAATAGTTTGCAGTTGTTGCCAAACATTAGGATCGCATTTATCGATTAAGCTAGCTTCAAGTAAAATTACATCGGGTTGCTTAGTTTGGGTTAGAGTCAATCCCTCAGTGATTGAATTGGCTAATAGTACCTGCCAATTTGCATCATGTTTAAGGCTGCGTCGAATAATTTGCTGAATATCCTCAACAATATCGATAACTAAGATGCACTTAAGACTTGAATGTAACATCAACATTATTTTCCTCTAATGCAAATAAGCAGCAGATAATGAGTAATTTGCTAGTAATTAAATTTGCAATTAATCTGAATAAATAATATTAATCGAGAAATATGAGCTACTTATGAGGTGATGTTAAATTCTGTTGAGATACACCATTTAAAACTTGGGCAAAGGCAGAGGGCAGGAGGCAGAAGGCAGAAGATTTATCGAGATTTATTATTACCTTTAAATTCATCTGGTTTCTATAAAGACATGACTATATTCGATCTTATTATCTATTACTTATGCGAAGCGATACTTGCTACCAGCTAAGAAAACCAGAAATTTGGCTTGCTAGGGTAGTAGGGTCGAAAGGTTTGGTAATAAATCCTTTAATGCCAGAAGCATAAAAGTTACGACGATCGGATTGTTGGGCTTTGGCAGTCAGAAAAATTACTGGGATATGTTGAACTTGAGGATTATCCTGTAGCTGTTTGAGAGTTGCCAAGCCATCCATTTCTGGCATCATTACATCCAAAACGATCGCATCTGGCAGTTCGGTTTCGGCTTTGGCAATACCTTCTTGTCCCGAATTAGCAGTCAACACTAACCATCCCGCACGCTTTAAACCGATGCGAGCTACTGCTAAGATAGATGGCTCATCGTCTATAAGTAAGATGCGTTTGGAAATCATACTAAATCCTGTTTAGATACACCATTTGAAAGTTGTGTGAAGGCACAAAGGCTTTAGCCGCATGTAGGCAGGAGGCAGGAGGTTTATAAAGATTTATTCAATCTTATTACCTATTACCTATTACCTTTTCTAGCAATTCTGAGTTACTTCGGTATGGTAAAACAAAACGTGCTTCCTTGATTAAGCTTACTCTCAGCCCAAATGCGACCATCGTGTTCCTCGATGATTTTATAGCAGATGGCTAATCCCAAACCAGTGCCTCCTTTGTCTCGCGAATCTGAAGCATTTACCTGTTGAAAACGTTCAAAAATATGCTCTAATTTGTCTGAGGGAATTCCGCGTCCGCGATCGCTAACCTTAAACAGAGTTTCGCTTTCTCGCTCGTCAACTGTGAGCCAAACGGAACTGTGGGACGGAGAAAATTTTATGGCATTGCTAAGGAGGTTAGTTAAAGTTTGGTGTATGTGGTCGGGATCGGCGTTAATTGCTATAGGACAGGGTTCTGCCACTAAAGTAACGTCTTGAGCATGAGCCATTGGAAGCATAACTTCAATAGCTTGGCGAACTAAATCGGCAGTATTACAAGACTGTTTGTTCATTTTAATTTTGCCAGACTCAATTCGTTCTAGGTCTAGCACATCGTTTACTAGACGTATTAAACGTTCTGTGTTGGTTACGGCAATATTCAGCATTTCTCGATCTTCTTCTTCTAACCCACTTTGAGGACTAGTTACAAGCAGTTTCAAAGCACCATAAATAGAGGTTAGAGGAGTGCGTAATTCATGACTGACTACGGAAATAAACTCGTCCTTCATTTGTGAGATCGCTTTAAGATCGCTTATATCGCTAACTAAAGCAACAAGTCCTTTTACTGTTCCATTGCGATCTAGATCGGGAATATAAGTAGCACTGAAATGACGCACTTGACGATCTAAAAGAATTTCACTTTCATAGGTCAAAGTCTCGCCTGACAGGGCTGATTCTACATACTGTTGAATTTGCTGGTAATTTACTTCCCCTAGAAGTTCTTTAATATGACTGCCAATAATTTCGGTACGAGTTAGTCGATGCCATTCTTCATAAGTCTTGTTGACAAATTGATAGCACTGTCGATTATCGATATAAGAAATCAAGGCTGGTAAGGCATCTGTAATTAAACGAAGCTGTGCTTCGCTATCTCTTAATGTAGCCTCAGATTGTTTGCGAGTAATGGCAACAGAAGCTAAGCTAGCACAGGCTTCGATTATTTCTAGTTCTTGGGCTGAAGGCGATCGCGGTTCGGTAAAATACAGACCAAAAGTTCCCAAAACTCTACCCGTCTCCGATTTAATTGGTTCTGACCAACAGGCTTGGAAACCGTAGGCTAAAATTAAATGTTTGTATTCTGTCCACAAAGGATCGGCGGCAATATTACTAACTATCACGCGCTGACCCAAATATGCAGCCGTACCGCAAGAACCAACTTTTGCCCCAATGGGTAAACGATTGATCGCCTCAACATAATCTTGGGGCATTTGAGAGTTAATATAAGAACTTAAATGCTTGTTATCATTCTCCATCATCATAATGGTTGAATTTAAGCCTGGAGATAATCGATTGATTTGTTCGGTCAGTTCTAGTAAGACATCGTATAGTGTTCCTCCTTCTGCCAGCATACTTAAAGCTCGATTTTGCACCCGTTGCAAAGTTTCTGCCCATTTGCGTTCGTTGATGTCTAAAAGAATTCCGTCAAGCCAAAGAAGCCGATCTTCTTCGTCATAAACTCCCTGTCCTTTGCTTTTTACCCAGCTAATTGCTCCATCTGAACGTACAATGCGATGTTCGATAGTATAGTCTCTTTTTTGGGCGATCGCTGCTTGAAGTTCTTGGGCAACTCGTTCGCGATCTTCAGTGTAAATAATGCTGAGAGGAGTTCGTTGGTTTTGGAGAAAATCGGCAGCAGGATAACCAGAAATTGTGGTAATTTCATCGTCAATAAATTTCATTGTATAATTGTCGTCATTAATAAAGCGGTATATTGCACCAGGAACGTTAGCCACTAGAGCTTTGAAGCGTTTTTCGCTCTGCTGCAGTGCCGATTCAGTCTGCTTACGTTGACTAATATCGCGAGCAAAAATACAGTTATATTCTCGATCTTCTACCTGGAGATATTCTGTAATAGCTTCAATAGGAATAACACGACCATCTTTAGTTTGCAAAGAAGTTTCCAACTGTAGCGAGCCTCGATCTCTCAACTGCTGCCAATGTTTTATCCAAGCTGCTGCTGAAAAAGCGGGAACAATTTCAGCAATGTTTAAACTCAAGAGTCGATCGCGACTATAGCCTAAGATCTCACAAGCCGAGTCGTTGATATAAATTATCTCAGCATCAGGACTAACCCAAGCGATTATTTCCGCACTGCGATCAATGGAAAATTGAGTGAGCTTAAGCCGTTTATTTGCCTGTTCTAATTCAAATGTTCGTACTGCTACCTTTTCTTCTAGACTATTTAGTAGTTCCGCCTGAGAGATAGCAATACTAATCTGGTTTGCTAGTTGTCTCAGCAAATCGATCTCAAAAGTTTGCCAGTGACGGGGGCGATCGCACTGATGCACGATTAGTAACCCCCAAAGCTGCGACTGCTGGAGAATTGGCACGACAAGATTAGCTTTGATCGCAAACTGCTGGAGAAATTTTATATAACAAGGCTGAATGTTTGCTCGTTCGATATCGGCGATCGCGCCAATCCTGCCCTGACGATACTGTGCTGCATATCCATCTTGAAAACAGGGGTCGAAAAGATTCCGTCCTAAAACAGTCGGATAGCCTGGAACTACAGCTTCTTCTATAGCTTTACCAAAACCGTCAGGATGTAGTTGAAAAACTAAAACCCGATCTGCCTGTAAAATCTTCTGAATTTCGGTAACAGCCAGGCGTAAAATCTCTTTTAAATTCAATGACTGACGGATTTTAAGGGTTATTTCCGAAATTAGTTGCGATTGCCGAGATTGACGTTGTGATTCCGCTTCTGTCAATTTTCGCTCGGTAATATCTTTGCCTGAGCCATACATAAGCTGCTCCTCAGCAGCAAAAGTAGCCGTCCAAAGCAACCATTTATATGAACCATTTTGACAAAGATAACGATTTTCAAAGCTAACTGTATGTATACCTTGAGTAAGTTTGGTAGCTTCGGCGGTGGTAGCTGCTCGATCGCCTGGATGCACGAAGTCAAGATAAGGTTTAGCTAGTAATTCCGCTCTGCTAAAACCAAGAAGTTGCTCCATCGCTGGGTTGATTTGCTTAAAGTAACCGTCAACCCCAGCCATGCAAAATAAGTCTAAAGAAAGGTCAAAAAAGCGATCACCTTGTGTTTGCGATCGCTGGCGGGTTTCAGTCTCCTGTTGTAGAACTTCTTTAGTTGCTCCCAGTTCGCTAGTTTGGCGATCTACTTGTGTAGTTAAAGCTCGATTAGCTTCTTGCAGGGCATCCTCTAACCGTTTTCGCTCGACAATCTCATTTTGTAGTTGCCGATTGGTCTGTTTTAGCTGTAGGGTTTGCTTATCTTTAATCTCCTGTAAATCCTCTAATTCCTGTAACATCTCTAGAGGATCGAGAATTTGCAGCAGACTGGTTTGGGTGACAATCCCTACCAGTTCTCCTTGTTCCCCCGTAACTACCAAGCGTCGGACACGGTACTGCTGCATCTGTAGATTAGCTTGCCACAGAGCATCTAAAGGCTTGACGGGAAAAAGCGGGAAGCTCATCACCGTTTCTGCCTGGATTTTTCTCAGATCCAAATTGAGAGCTTGAAATTGAACGATATCCCCTTCGGTAATGATGCCCACGGGAGTTGCCAAAATTTCTCCCGATCCATTTTCAATCGCTTCTGTAATCACTACGCAGCTAACCTGGCGATCGCTCATTAATCGGGCTAAACTCAGCACTGAATCATTAGCCGATGCCGTCACTACTTCAGTAGCCATTACGTCTGCTACCTGTCTCAATCGCAAAAAATTATGGGGCTGCAAAGCTTTACGTAGACTGCCCGTAGTAATAACTCCCAGTAGACTATTTTCCTCGTCCAAAATGGGTAAATGACGAATATGATGCCGACGAAAATAACCTAGTACGTAAAAAATATCGCGAATTTCTGACTGGGGCAAAGTAATAACTGAATCGGTCATAACTTCGGTAATTTTAATCGCCGAACAATCGTACTCCGAAGCTGCTAATTTAACTAAATCTCGCTCGGTAAAAATTCCGATTAGCTTCTCTGCCTCTAGTACCAGAAGGTAACTAGAGCTTGCCCGCACATTTGAAGATAAATCTGAAGCGTCAGTCACATTTTCAAGCTCACAACTAGCCCCGATACAGCTTTGATGCCGAATTTGGCTCATCAGGGAGATCGCCTCTGAAACTGTTGTCTCAGTCGTCACTATCGGCGGGTTGCGATCGATTACCCGTTCGAGAACGAATGGCTGAATTAAGAGTTTTTCTAACGACATATAGCAATCTTAAGTGAATCGTGAAAATTTTATTACCTATTACCTAATCGTGACAAGTTAAGGGTTTGTGTTGTTTGTCAACTAGTTTTTAGCTCTTAGCTTTTCAGTCATTTTAAAGTTGCTCCTCTTTTTTAGCGCGATTACGAAGCTAGTCGAAGACATCGCTTTGAAATCAACTTCAACTTAGTATACAATGTCACCAAATTAGTAAAACACTACCTGTAGTGCTTGATTTGATTCTGCTTTTTTTAACTTGTCACCAATGCTTATTACCTATCTTAGTAGACAAAAGTTGAAAAGGAAGCAGAAAAAGGGTTTCATGAAAAGTAATCACACTAAACTCATGAAGATCTCATAGATAATAATATTAACTTGCTCCGAAAAACCTTGAAACCCCACTTAAAATGGCATGAAGCAAGATTGAGTTTCCTCGCGCTATTTCTGAGCGCCTTGTTTAGAGTTAAGACAGTAAACCTTGTAGACTTGTCAATCGGATTTAAGAGTAAAGCGAAAACAGAATCAAGTTACAAAAGACTGCAACGGTTTCTGAGAGAATTTGACTTAGATTACTACAGCATGGCGAAGTTAGTCATCGATATGATGGAAATACCTGAACCGTGGGTATTGAGTCTTGACAGAACTGAGTGGCAGTTTGATCGAAAGGTATTCAATATTCTGACTCTGGGTATTATTTATCAAGGTGTAGCTTTTCCACTGTTAGGGTGGATGCTAAGTAAGTAGGACAAATTAATTAGAAGATAGTTTCAGCAGTGAGTAACGAGTAACGAGTAACGAGTAATGAGTAACGAAAATAGATCGTAATATCTTGCTTACGCTTGTTTTACATTTAATTTTACCCACCCACTTAGATAAGAAGGGAAATTCCCATATCAACGAGCGGATTGATTTATTAAAAGAATTTGTTGAACTATTCTGCGAACATCAAATTGCTTATTTGAGTGCCGACCGCGAGTTCTTAGGTCATCAATGGCTGGAATATTTATTCTCACAGCATTGATTTCATTTAGAATTAGAGTCCGAGAGACAGAACTGCTAGGGGATGGAAAACATCAACTTTCAACCAAGATTGTTTTTTCCTATCTTCAGATTGGACAGAAATTATTGCTCAAAAGAAAACGAATTTTATGGGGTCATCAAGTTTACATTGGAGCTATACGTTTACAGGATAATTCTCTACTGACTGTTGTTGCTCCAAATTATTGTCATACTCTGATTGATGATTATACGCAACGTTGGGGTATCGAAACTCTTTTTGGCATCTTTAAAAGTCGAGGATTAAATTTGGAAGATACCCATTTAAACGATTCAGAGCGTTTGAGTCGCCTATTTGCTTTGCTCACTATTGCTTTGTGTTGAGCATATCGAACAGGTCAATGGTTATCTAACCACAAACCGATTGTGATTAAAAAACATGGACGAAAGGTAAAAAGCACTTTCCGTTATGGCTTCGATCATTTGCGCTCTATTTTCTTAAACTTAGATGAATCTCAAGCTGATTTTCTTCAATCTCTTCAGTTTTTGTCTACTTAGGGGTAGATCTTGTAAAATTTAATTGTTCTTGATTCTACGCCGTTCAATGTTAAATAGGCGCTTATGCCATCTGAAGAATTGATTCAGCCACTGCTTCATCTGTAATTAATCCATTAATCAACCTGCCTGTTAGCGCAGCCAGCACGGCTTCTTTTTTGTGCAAACCGCCAGCAACTCCAATCGTCAGTCGCTGAACTGGCTGTTCGAGGGAAACCCCCGCAATTCTGGTATTAGTACCCTCTTTTAATAACGTACCTTGTTTGTCGTATGCCCACCCCGCGACTTCTCCAACAGCACCTAATTCCATAAGTTCGGTAATCTCTTTATCATTAATAAAGCCACTTTCATGAAGTGGGGCATTCCAACCAATATCACCAATGCCGACAAAGGTGACTTTCGCCCGATCGACTAAAGATTCGACGGTGATAAACGATTGTTGTGTTTGCAGTAGTTTGCGTTCTTTAACATTGGTGGCTATCACTGGAGTCGGTACTGGATAAGCTTCTGCACCAGTAACTTCGCTAAGGTGCATAACTACCTCATGGCGACCTGCACGACCATAGTGAGCCATGTTGCCAACGATCGAAACAATCTTATGTTGAGGCTGATTCATAGAGGGAATTTGCTCGACCATTGCTCGTAATGTTCGACCAGAAGAAAATGCCATAATATTAGGGGCTTTTGCTATTAGATATGTCTCTAGGTGAGCTGCGGTGCATACAGCTAGACCGTTACGCGAACCATCTGCACTACTTGGCACTACTTCACAGGTAGACAGTTCAAACTTATTCCGCAGTGCTTCAGCTAAAGCAATGCAATTACTAAGGGGATGGTCTAGTCGAAATTTAATTAGCTTTTCACTGACTGCCAGAGCGACTAATCGTTGAGCTGCTTGTCGTGAGACATTAAGTTTAGTAGCAATGTCTTCTTGAGTATCGCCTGCGATGTAGTAGAGCCAAGCTGCGCGGGCTGCCAAATCAAGTTTTTGACTGCGCTTCTCAGAAAGAGTTTTTGACATATTTTCTGCTATTTAACATCTATTAGTAAATATCCTATATTGTATGTGGTTTGGCATAGGTTTGAAGATCTGCTCAAAAAAGCAGGTTATGCTCAATTCAACAATTTAAGCTCAGTCAATACCGAAGTGCAAAATTTAGACCAAACGCGATCGCGCTTTAAAAACCACTGATGTTATTCGTGATCGAGATTTGACTGATTATATGGTGGGAATGCTTACAACTTCGCTTAGTTCTTGACCACCTCATTCAATTTAATCTATTGTCTCGTCTTTGCTGCAAGCGAAAAATAGCAGCATCCCTTACACCTCTATCCTCATCTTCGATTAAAGTTTCTAAGACAGATATTGGGGTTTTTGGATGTCTAGCAGCAAATTTACGTTTATCAGCTTGGCGACTTTGAGCAATCTGTTCTAAAAGAAATTCTACAGTTGCGAGGGGTAGATCGCATTTTTGGATTAAATAAATATCATATGATCGATCTCGATTATAATAAAATCCTCTACAGTAAGCTCTATAAGCCTTTATTAGTTTATCGATTATCTCAAAAGCAACTTCTTGCTGTTCATCGTCTAAATCTAATGCAAACCAAGCACGTCTAGTTGCAGAATAAAGTTTAGCTCTTATCAGTTTTTTTAGGATATGCGAAGGAATTTTATGCTCTTTAGCGATCGCAATTACTTTTCTTCCATTCACAATTTTTTGTTTTCGTTCTTTTGAACATAAATAATTAAAAGTATCCACAGAAGTATTGGGATTTGTAATTAAACCCTCCCATACTTTCTGAGAGAAAAACTTATGCGCCAAATAATCCAATAGCATTGTAGAGCTACTAGGATTCTTAGCGATAAAAGGATGCAGTTTATAGTATCTTTGGGATGTACCCCATCGCCATAGAATATTCTCTGGGGTGCAAGGATTTTTTGCTACGTATCGACGTACCGAGCGACTAGAAAAGATAGCCAGTCTGGTTAATATTTCTCTTTTTGTTTTCTTTCCTGCTTGATTATTTTCTACTATAGCAATCAGGGTTGCTGCATCATCACTCTTTGCAGCAATATTGGCTAAAGTTTCTCTACTTGTCCATGAATGTTGTGCTAAAGCAAAATATAGCTTTGAATTATTACTAGATGCCAATTGCTCGAATATTTCTGCTGTTAAGTTAGGGTTTTGCAACACCAAACTAGCGATCGCATGATTACAAGCTAGACTGATAAGCGTTTCCTCCGAAGTATTAGGATGAAGTGCTACTAACTGTTGCACCTTCGGATGAGAATCTTGAGCTAGCGTATCTAGTAAATAGCCATTGAAAGAAAGATTGCGAATGAGAAACCCTTTCCTAGCTATTTGGCAATCTTTTGCCATTTCTTTGATTAACTCTATTGGCAAATCATGGCGTGAGGCTACTGCTTTTTTTATACTAGGCTCGGCATCAAAAGCTAATTGTTCGATAATAGATAAAGAGGTCTGGGGATGGGATGCAATTTTGCATTTAGCAGTAATTCTTACCGTATACTCAATATCTCCCGCTAGCTGCTGTAGGATATCTAGCTTTGTATTAGGATTATTTGCGATCGCAAATCTGATTTTCTTTTTTATTTCTCTACTCAGAGAAAGATACAAGCCTCTAATTTCTACTGAAGCTAATTGAGAAATAAGTGAATCACTAAGATTTTTTTGTCGAGCAAAATATAGGCAACTTTCCCCATCTCCAGTTGCAATTAGTTTTGCTTTAACTTTGTCTGTAATATTTGGATGCTGAGAAATAAAAAACCGCACCCGTCCTTCTCTATGCTGTAATGCTTGTTCTAAGAACCATTCAGACAAGTTTGGCACTTTTAGCAAGTGAAGTAAATCCATGTAATCTAACTGATTAATAAAACCAGGAAGTTTTATAGGATTGACTGCTATTGCCCGAAGGTTTTCATCCAACATAGATTCTAGAAAAAGATTGAGTTTTGATAGAGGCTTTTTGTATTTTATTTTATATTACTCATGTAGTTTGATATAACTCATAACTTAGAATCAGGTTTTGTAGAGCGCTTAATTAGCAAAAATTTGAGTTGTTGTAGTGATGAGTTTATCAATTTCAGCTTCTTTGTAGGCATCTCGATGAGCTAGGGCAAAAGTTCCGCGATTGTCCGTACTTGGTATAAAGCACCCATGACCTGTTACAAAGTTTACTCAATGCTCCAATTATCTAAGTTTAATCCTGTAATTCTTTGATAATGACGAGTATTATTGGTAACTAAAATCAAATTTCAAGCGATCGCCAAAATAGACCACATCATATAAAATCTAATACTCTGTCAAGATTGTTTTGAGGGGTATTTAGAGTATTTGAGGTAGTCCTAAAGGATACCGCAATTCATTAGGGGTCTTTGGGGTCTTCTCTACTTCTCCACCTCCTCTACTTCACTATCTCTACTCTTGAGCAATTTTGAAAGAACCCCAACCAGTACCAAATACATCAATACACATTTGTCCTATCGGTGTTTCTGACTCCTCTGTAATTACAGTTGGTTTCATGATTAAATACCAACCCATAACGTTGCTATAAAACTCCACGGCCTTCTCTACATTAGGAACGGATATTCCAATATGTGAGAATGTTCTCGGATAATTACTCATGTATTTCTTCTCTGTTTAAAATTAGCTGTATTTTACCTGTGATTAATCCATCTGAATTTATTAGCTCTCAATTCAAAACTTTTTTATTGCCCTCCTGTGACCTCCAAATTAAATCCAGTAATGTAGCTCGCTTCGTCGCTCATCAAAAAAGCAACGCCCTTAGCTACCTCTTCTAAACGACCCAAGCGTCTCATCGGTACTGAGTCGATCATCTGTTGCTCTACTATTTTTGGGTCGGTACTAAAATACTGTGAACCCACCTCCGCCTGTAACTCTGTTTGCCGAGTCCACATCATGCCAGGTCCAATTAGAGCAGGTGAGATGGCATTAACACGGATACGATCAACCGCCAGATCTTTTGCTGCCGTCTGAGTCATTCCCACAACGGCAAACTTAGAAGCTGCATATGCCAGCATATTTGGCGGACCGACAACCCCTGCGTAGCTAGCCATATTAACAATTGCACCACCTCCCTGCTGCTGTAAGCATTTAGACGCTGCTTTAAGAACGTTAAACACGCCGACGACATTGATATCAATTACCCTGCGGAAATCATCATCGGGGTATCGATCTGTTTGGGTAAAGACCCCTTGATAACCTGCATTGTTGAAAACATAGTCGAGACGATCTAACTGTTTAAACGCACTTGTAAAGGCTTTTGCCACTGCTTCGGAACTAGTTACATCACAGCAAAACCAGTGAACTGGAGTACCGTATTGGGTCAGTTCCTGAGCTACTTCGGTCATTTTGTCTCGGTCAATATCTAACAAGACAACACCCGCACCATTTTCGGCAAAACGGTGTGCAGTTGCCCTGCCAATTTCTCCAGCACCACCCGTAATGAGGATAGTTTTGTCATTAAAAGAGTAGGTTGCGATCGCTGGCATATATTCACCTCTAAATTGGGAATTGTTTCAAATGGTAACGCTCTTCTCATAATTGTTGAGAAAAAAAGTATGATTGTGAATACCGAGCAATTAAACAAACTTTGAGCAAATGCCCAGTTTGGAAAATAGTTTATTCAAAATGAAAGGAGGAGAGCAGTACATATGTTTTTTCCTCATAACTTGCTCATATTCTTCTTTTATTCTGGATCGTTAATAGGTTTCAAAGCCTTTTGGAGACAAATTATTATGAACAAAATAAAGGCGTTCTTCTTGGGCGTCATGCTGATACCGTTATTGCAAGCCTGTGGAGGTGAATCGGAGGCAAAGGGCAAAACGCGATTGACCATTGCTACTGTCAATAACGGTGACATGGTGGTCATGCAGGATTTATCGCGCAAGTTTGAAGCGGAGAATCCCGATATCGAGCTACGCTGGGTAGTATTAGAAGAAAATATTTTACGTCAACGCACTACTACCGACGTTGCCAGTCAGGGTGGTCAATTCGATGTTTTAACAATCGGTTCTTATGAAACACCTATTTGGGCAAAACGAGGTTGGTTGAAGCCTTTAGATAATCTGCCCGCCGAATATGACGTAGACGATCTGATCGACCCCGTTCGCACAGGTCTTTCCAACGACGGCAAGCTCTATGCGCTACCGTTTTATGCCGAAAGCTCGATGCTCTATTATCGCCAAGATCTCTTTGATAAAGCAGGAATTACCATGGCGGAGAATCCTACCTACGACCAGGTAGCAGAATGGGCGAGTCAGGTAAACGACCCTGATAATGGCGTTTACGGTATGTGTTTGCGTGGCAAACCAGGCTGGGGTGAAAACATGGCGTTTTTGACCACGCTGGTCAATACTAACGGCGGACGTTGGTTCGATATGAACTGGCAGCCTCAACTGGACACCCCAGAATGGAAAAGTGCCGTCACTTTTTATGTGGATGTATTGAATAAATACGGGCCACCAGGGGCTAGTTCTAATGGCTTTAATGAGAACCTGGCACTATTCTCTACGGGTAAATGCGGGATGTGGATTGATGCCACGGTTGCAGCAGGACTGCTATCTAACCCTGAAGTATCACAGGTTGCCGATCGAGTTGGTTTTGCCCCCGCACCAGTTGAGTCTTATCCAAATGGTTCAAACTGGTTGTGGTCATGGGCTTTAGCAATTCCTGAAACATCGCGATCGCCCGAAGAGGCACAGCGATTTATTACTTGGGCAACCTCTAAAGAATATATTCAATTGGTGGCAGATAAATCGGGTTGGGTTGGTGTGCCACCAGGTACTCGCACCTCAACTTACGAAAATCCTAACTACCAAGAAGTTGCCCCCTTTGCCAAGACTGTATTGACTTCGATTGAGTCTGCGGATATCGAGAAGCCTTCTCCCTTGCCTACGCCCTATAAGGGAATTCAATATGTAGATATTCCCGAATTTCAGGCAATTGGAACTCAGGTAGGGCAGCAGATGGCAGAAGCTTTGGCGGATAAAGTTTCGGTCGATAAAGCAATTTCTCAATCGCAAAATATTGCCGAGCGATTTATGATTCACACGGGCTATATCAAGTCAGACGAGCAAGCTAAGACAGAGGTAAATAAATGACTTCTTCCGTAGTAACAAGACCACAACCACCGTCAAAGCCCAAAGAGCGATCGTCAAGAAAGATACCTACCCTGGCGTTAGTAGCACCGTCAGTAATCGTACTGATTCTCTGGATGGTAGTACCGTTGGCAATGGCAATCTGGTTTGCCTTCCAACGATATAATTTATTGATTCCCGATAACCGCGAGTTTATTGGATTAGGAAACTTTACCTTTATCCTGACCGATCCAGCATTATGGATCTCGATTGGTACTACCCTGATCCTAGTTGCTTCTGTGCTGCTAATCACGATTGGTTTAGGCACACTATTAGCGGTGCTGTTTAACCAGGATTTTCCAGGTCAGGGTATTGCCCGCGTACTGGCAATTTCACCGTTCTTTGTCATGCCGACGGTGAGTGCTTTGATTTGGAAAAATATGCTGATGCACCCAGTTAACGGGCTGTTTGCTCAAATCACTCGTGGGATGGGATTAGGAGCGATCGACTGGTTTACCGATTTTCCTCTGTTATCGATCATCATCATTGTTTCTTGGGAATGGCTGCCCTTTGCCTTACTAATTTTATTAACGGCAATTCAGTCCCTAGATACCGATCAATTAGAAGCTGCTCGCATGGATGGAGCTAAACCGTTGCAATTATTTCGATATGTAGTATTGCCTCACTTAAGTCGGGCGATCGCCGTAGTAGCAATGATCGAAACGATCTTCTTTCTAGCTATCTTTGGGGAAATTTTCGTTACCACAGGTGGGGGTCCAGGACTGGCAACCACTAACTTAGCTTACTACATCTATCTCAAAGCGTTGCTAGAGTTCGACGTAGGTGGAGCTTCTGCTGGCGGGCTGATCGCCGTAGTGCTAGCTAACATCGTCGCAATTTTCTTAGTCCGTAGCGTTGCTAGTAATTTGGATACTTAATATGAAAACTAATAATAACAAATCGAACAAATGGCTAATTGGCTTACTGGGTTGGCTAGTCGCCTGTATTTTATTCTTCCCGATCTTCTGGATGTTTATCACCAGCTTTAAAACGGAAGTGGCTGCAATAGCCACACCACCCCAGCTTCTCTTTAAGCCAACTCTGGACAACTATGTTGCCGTTCAAGAAAGGGCTGCTTATTTCAACTACGCTTGGAACAGTATTGTTATCTCCGTCGGTGCGACCATCTTGGCACTATTGCTAGCGGTTCCCGCAGCTTACGCCATGTCTTTTTTCCCGACCAAACGCACCAAAAGCACTCTGTTATGGATGCTTTCGACCAAAATGCTGCCTTCAGTAGGTGTATTAGTACCGATTTATATTCTAGGTCGCGAATCGGGATTATTAGATACTCGTATCGGTCTAATTATCATTTATACCCTAATTAACTTGCCGATTGTGGTTTGGATGATCTATAGTTTTTTCAAAGAAGTGCCAAAAGAGATTCTCGAAGCCGATCGCATGGATGGCGCGACAATTTACCAGGAAGTGGCATATGTATTGCTCCCTCTAGCATTGCCAGGAATTGCCTCTACCGCACTGCTTTCGATTATTCTTTCGTGGAACGAAGCCTTTTGGAGTCTCAACCTGACCACCTTTGATGCAGCCCCCTTAACCGCGTTTATTGCCTCTTTCTCCAGTCCTCAAGGACTGTTTTGGGCAAAGCTGTCGGCAGCCTCAACCATGGCGATCGCACCGATCCTCATCTTTGGTTGGCTTAGTCAGAAACAACTGGTTCGAGGTCTTACATTTGGTGCAGTCAAGTAGAAGAGCTTCGCTCTAGCTATTAGCTCTTAGCTATTAGCTATTAGCTTTTTTACTAAACTCTTCTGACTTCTGACTTCTGACTTCAATGAATAGGTTCATCCTTTGTATTTAACATTCATTTAAACCGAATTAATCATGTCAACTGTAACTTTAAGAAACATCCGCAAAACCTATACCGACACCGAAATTATTAAAGGCATAGACCTTGATATCGAAGATCGCGAATTTGTGGTCTTCGTTGGACCTTCGGGCTGCGGTAAATCTACCCTCCTCAGAATGATTGCGGGACTGGAAGATATTACTTCTGGGGAGCTTCTGATTGATGGCGAACGTATGAACAATGTTCCGCCAGACCAGCGAGGGCTGGCAATGGTGTTTCAAACCTATGCCCTTTATCCTCACATGACGGTGGCTGAAAATATGTCCTTCAGTTTGCGACTAGCGGGTATGCCCAAAGCTAAACGACTCGCCAGGGCAAAAGAAGTCGCTGGAGTTTTACAGCTAGAACCACTGTTGCAGCGTAAGCCTGGTGCGCTCTCTGGCGGACAGCGACAACGGGTAGCCATCGGTCGTGCCTTGGTACGCAGCCCCAAAGTATTTTTGTTTGACGAGCCATTATCTAACTTGGATGCAGCTTTGCGGGGACAAATGCGACTAGAGCTTGGTAGTCTACACAATAGCTTGGAGTCTACGATGATCTATGTGACCCACGATCAAATTGAAGCTATGACCTTGGCTACCAAAATTGTGGTTCTAAATGGTGGTGTTGTGGAACAAATCGGCACACCTATGGAACTATACCACCATCCGTGCAATCGCTTTGTCGCGGGATTTATTGGTTCTCCGAAGATGAATTTCCTGTCTGTAATGACTACTAGCGTTCAGGATTCTGGCACTACCTTAAGATTGCCTGGTGATGATACCGTAACCGTACCAGTCAAGCCCAAGACTTTAATGGTAGGCGATCGCGCCACTCTGGGTATCCGCCCCGAAAATCTTCGCATCGATGCAAACAATCCCACCCTAATATGTGATGTCCTCGTCGTCGAGCGTCTTGGTGATGCTACCTCTTTATATGTCCGCGCACCAGGTGGCGATACCTTAATCGTCCAAACCGAAGGCGACAGAAGAGTGGTAGTGGGCGATCGCGTACCTATTTACATCGACGGCAACCTATGTCACGTATTCGACTCCAATGACTTAGCTATTCCTAAAGCCCAACAACATAACTTTACAGTAGGACAATCTCATGAACAGCAGCTTCGCCCCCTCCAATCATTCCCCAACCCAATCGAACAAACAATCGACAAAGACCTCTATTCCTCTGAATAAAACCAATCTCTCGCAACTGTCACAGCAGCATCGTGTTCCCCAGTATGACCGCGATGTTATGACAAATGGCATTGTTCATATCGGCGTAGGTGGTTTCCATCGCTCTCACCAAGCTCTCTATCTGGATAATTATATCGAGCAGGAGCAGCGATCAAATAACCAGCAGGGCAGCACTTGGGGAATTTGCGGTGTGGGTTTACTAAAGTACGACGAGAAAATGCGTGATGTATTGCATACTCAAGACTGTCTGTACACTTTAATCGAACGTTCTCCAGAACAAGACACTGCTCGTATTATTGGCTCGATTACCCAATATTTATTTGCGCCAGATAATCCCCAGGCTGTTATCGATGTCCTCGCAGGGGAGGAATGTAAAATTGTCACCCTAACTATTACCGAAGGTGGTTACTACGTCATTGAAGGTAATGGGGAGTTCGATGCCCGACATCCCACTATCCAACACGACTTAGAGCATCCCGATCGCCCGATTGGAGTTTATGGCTTTCTCACCGCTGCCCTGGAACGAAGGCGACAAAATGGTTTACCGCCTTTCACCGTCTTATCTTGCGATAATATCCAGGGGAACGGGAATGTCTTGAGCAAAATGCTAACTGCCTTTGCCAATTTACAAAACCCAGATCTGGGACAGTGGATCGCCCAGCACGTTGCTTTTCCTAACAGTATGGTCGATCGCATTACTCCTAGCACTACCCCCGCCGATATCCAAATGGTAGAGGATAAATTTGGGATTAAAGATGACTGGCCTGTGGTAGCAGAACTCTTTATACAGTGGGTGATTGAAGATAAATTCTGTGCGGGGCGACCCGATTGGGAATCTGTCGGCGTGCAAATGACCGACGACGTTCATCCCTACGAACTGATGAAGCTGCGACTACTCAACGCTAGTCATTCGTTACTGGGCTATTTAGGTTCGCTGCTAGGCTACACCTATACCTCTGAGGCAATGAACTATGAACCGATCCGACGGGCTATAGTCGGCTTGATGGATGAAGTAACACCAACCCTCGCACCCCTACCTGGTGTGGACATTAAGGAATATAAACAGACCTTAATCGCACGATTTTCCAATCCTAAAGTCAGCGATCGTCTATCCCGCCTCTGCCTTAATGGCTCTGACAAAATGCCTAAGTTTATCTTTGGCAGCCTAAGAGATAAGCTCGAACAAAATAGTTCGATAGATTACTTGAGCTTTACTATTGCTGTATGGTTGCGTTACCTAACAGGTATCGACGAACAGGGGCTGCCTCTAGCTATTGAAGATCCGATGGCAAACATACTTACAAAGTGCGCTCGATTGGGTGGCTCAGATCCCCATTTCTTGCTCGATATAGAGGAAGTGTTTGGCGATCTCTCTCAGTCCCCGCGTTTTGTCGAGGCTGTGACCAAATACCGAGGCGAAATCGACCGACTGGGAACAAACGTAGCTTTATTACAATTCCTACAGAAGTTCCAAAAATCGCCAATATTAGAGGATGGGTAGGCTACATTAATTTGTTGAGGTAATAGGTAATAGGTAATAAGTTATATTCAACTGAAATTCGCTGTAATTTATAATTCTGAACTCCTAAATCCTAACCCACGTATTTCAAGCTTCTACTCGATAAGAGAGATGCCAGATGTGATGTAAATGGAAATTAGTTTTATTGAAGCAGGAAAACTTTGGTTATCCAATAACCTATCTAGCGATGCAATGCTCTGGGGCATAAGTATCTTCTGGTGGGAACGAATTGGCAAGGTGATGCAGTTTTTGGGAGCTGCTACTATCATTGCCGATATCATTGGACCTGAGAAAATACGCTATTTCGGTACATCCTTAGAAAATACAATCCCACATACAACCCTAGTTCAATTTCTCAGAAGCTGTTTTGATTGGTACGTCGTAATCTTTCGTGAAACAATTATGAAAGACTACACGAGAGATTTCACTAATAAACAATCGAGACGTAAATTTTTTCAATTAAATATTCTCAATTATTTCATCTGTTTTCTACTAACTATCTTTGTTGTAGCTTTAGCAGAATTATATCTTTTTAATTGGTTATTTTTAGTTGAAGCTATTTTTATCTTTGGCTGTTTGTTAGTATCTATTGCTCCTTTATTTACCGTTTTAGCGATCGTTACGCCAACATTGCTAGGGCTGATAATTAATTATATTTTTCTTCAACCCTTGGCGTATCTCCTCGAACACCCTTCTCTCGATCACTTGTTAAAGATCGCTAGCCTAATTTTTTTATTACTGGGATTCTTTTTAGAGTTACTAGGCTCTTAGAACAGCATCAGGCTTGATAAAAAGCTTTCTCGTGTTGTCTTACAGTTATTACCCATAGTGTCTTTACCCTGCTCAAGAATGATAAGGCTCGAATATTTTTAGAGTTCTCATAAATTCCTTACAGACATTTACATGAACCAACGATAAATTATTTATGAAATACAACTTATGTCAAACATTACTTCTCGTCGCAAATCCAATACGCTATATGTAGTTTTAATTGCTGCTGCTGCTGCGCTTGGTGGTTTCTTGTTTGGTTTTGATACCGCAGTAATTAACGGTGCGGTGGCAGCTTTAGCTTCAGGCTTTAATGCCAACAGTGTATTCGTCGGTCTGGCAGTATCTTTAGCATTGTTAGGTTCGGCACTAGGAGCGTTCTATGCAGGAAAAATTGCCGATCGCTATGGTCGCGTCAAGGCAATGATCGCTTCTTCGGTATTATTTACTATCAGTGCGATTGGCTCTGGGGCGGCGATCGGCATCTGGGATTTTACCTTTTGGCGATTATTAGGTGGAATTGCTGTTGGTGCTGCTAGTGTCATTGCCCCAGCTTATATCGCTGAATGTTCTCCCTCTCATATGCGTGGCAGGCTAGGTTCACTCCAGCAGCTAGCGATTGTAATCGGTATTTTTATTGCCTTGCTGTGCGACTATTTTATTGCCGTATCCGCAGGTTCGGCTGAACTACCATTTTTATTTGGTATAGCAGCCTGGCGTTGGATGTTTTGGACGGAAATTCCGCCAGCAGTTCTCTATGGAATTTCAGCCTTAATGATTCCCGAATCACCAAGATATTTAGTTGCTCAAGGACGAGAGGAAGAGGCAACTAAAGTTCTGACTAAAATCTTAAAAGGTAACGTCCTAGAGAAAATCAACGAGATTCGGCAAACGGTTTTACGTGAGCGTCAGCCTAGGTTTTCCGACCTGCTAGCTAGAAGTGGCGGACTTTTGCCCATCGTTTGGATCGGTATTGGTTTATCCTTACTCCAGCAATTTGTTGGTATTAACGTCATCTTTTACTACAGCAGCATTTTATGGCGGGCAGTCGGCTTTTCCGAAAAAGATTCTCTAACCATTACAGTAATTACAGCAGCGGTAAATATTATTACTACTTTAATTGCGATCGCCTTTGTCGATAAATTTGGTCGCAAACCCTTACTCGTTCTCGGCTCGATTGGCATGACCATAACCTTGGGAACGTTAGCGGTAGTATTTGGCAATGCACCCGTAAATGCTGCTGGTAGTCCTACCTTGAGCGGAACGGCAGGTATTGTCGCACTTTTAGCAGCCAACCTCTATGTATTTTGCTTTGGATTCTCCTGGGGTCCAGTGGTCTGGGTCTTGTTAGGCGAAATGTTTAACAACAAAATTCGTGGTGCTGCTCTTTCCCTTGCTGCGTCGATGCAGTGGGTGGCAAACTTTGCCGTTTCTACTACTTTCCCCCCCATACTGCAATATTTTGGACTAGGTACGGCATACGGTCTTTACACTATTGCAGCAGCTATTTCCTTATTTTTCGTGGTCTTTTTCATCAAGGAAACCAACGGAATGGAATTAGAACACATGTAATTAATCCTCAAAGCCCAACCAAAAAAAATTGTTAATATAATTGTTGATTTTGATTGGGCTACTCAACAATTGGAGTACTCAAATGTTAAAAAGCTTTTTATACAGTTTTCCTATTTCATTACTAGTATCGACTGCTGCTTCAGCAGTACCTTTGAACGATTTTGATCCCTCTGTCCCAGTAAATACAGATCCAACTCTACAAGGACAAGTTAATTCAGTTGACCAGTTATCCGATGTGCGACCGACTGACTGGGCATATGGAGCTTTGCGATCGCTAGTCGAACGCTATGGCTGCATCTCAGGTTATCCCGATTCTACCTATCGCGGTAATCGCGCTTTGACTCGTTACGAGTTTGCCGCTAGTTTAAATGCTTGTTTAGATCGAATTAGTCAATTGGTTGCCGATAGTAACAATCGGGTCAACCCAGAAGATTTAGGAATGATGCGAAGACTGGAGGCAGACTTTGGGGCAGAACTAGCTACCCTGCGCGGTCGAGTTGATGAATTAGAGACACGCACGGCAACATTAGAAGACAATCAGTTTTCTACTACGACTAAACTTGTTGCTGAGATTATCACTGCTGTTAGCGATAGCTTTGGTAATACGGTGGGTGGTGATGATGACGAATCTGAAGTCTTCTTTGCTAATCGTGGTCGTCTTAACTTTGAAAGCAGCTTTACAGGAGAAGATTTACTAAGAGTTCGTTTAGAATTTGGTAATTTTTTCGATGAGGATGGCAATAGTCAAATTGCCGTGGCTACTGGTACGGGAATGACACGCTTAAATTTTGACAGTGACACCAATAACGATGCCTTTATTGCTCAGGTTCGTTATTTCACTCCAGTTAATGACTCTATTTCAGTAGCAGTTGGACCAGTAGGCATGGGCTATACCGATATCACTACTACCATTACTCCTGCCTTAATTGCCGATGATGGAAACGGAGTCCCCTCTTTATTTGGATCGTATAGTCCTTTCTTTCGTCGCGGTGGCGGTGGTGCGGGTATCAATTGGGATTTCACAGACAAGCTAACCCTAACGGTTGGTTATTTAGCAGACAATCCTAATAATTCCCTGTCAGGAAATGGTCTATTTAATGGTGGTTACAATGCCTTGGCGCACTTGACATATATCGGGGAAGAAGGCGCTCTTGGCGTTGGCTATTCTCACGGTTATGCCCCTGAAGATAGGGTGAGCTTAATAGGCGGAACGGGTAGCCTTCTGGTAAACTCCCCTTTCGGCGATAATATAGCTACTTCTAACGACATTATCGATCTGCAAGGATTTTATAAATTCTCAGATAACTTTCAGGTTCATGGTTGGGGAGGCTATATTTGGGCAAACGCGGAAAACTCTGATACAAGTTCCCTCTCTGATGGTCTTGGTGGCACAAATTCCTTCGCCGTTAATAGTGGCGATAGTGCTAATGCTTGGTACGGAGCAATTGGGGTGTCTTTTCCCGATGTGGGAGGAGAAGGCAACCTGCCAGGAATTGTTTTTGGCATACCACCCCACGTCTCATCTAGTGATGTCTTAGAAGAAGATGAGAATGCCTATCACGTAGAAGCATTTTATCGCTTAAAAGTTAACGATAATATCTCAGTGACTCCTGGTGTTTGGGCAATTTTTAATCCAGAAAATAACAGTGATAATGATACCCAATATGTAGGAGTATTGCGTACCACTTTTAATTTTTAGCGCGAATTACTCAAGTGAATAAAATATATCAAACTTTGGAACTTTATACATTACCATAATGCTTCATTACATTTTCCACACTACCTACTTTGAATTGCGCGGATTCGTGACAGGCGATTGAGGATGCGGGTAACTAATTCTTGTCCCCTAATCGGTTTACTAACATAATCATCTGCACCTATGGCAAAAGCCCTTTCCTGAGTTGCTAAGTCTTGATAAGCAGTGAGAAACAGCACGGGTAAATGACTCCAATCTGGGTCACTTCGTAAAGCATGACACAGCTCAATTCCACTAACGTCGGGCATCTCTATATCTAACACCAACAAATTGGGAGAAGTAGTTTGAATAACCTGCCAAAACTGATGGGGGTCATTAAGAGTAGTAATCTCAAATCCCCAGGCTTCGAGACTTGTTTGCATCGACTTTAAAATTGACGGATCGTCATCGACAACTGTTATTTTTATTCCCGCCCCAGATCTTTGCAGAGTTTGAGTTACAGCATCCATTGCTTGATGTGGGGTTACAGGCTGTACTAACAAAGTGTGTTCTGCACGGCGGATAATTTTCAGACGGTTGGTAAAATCTTCACTGGTGTTAAACAGAGCTGTCTCTGAGAGAATTACCACAATGGGTAGTGAAGGCATTTGCTGCTGAAGTTCTGCTAGTAAATCTAAACTATCCATCGGACAGTTATTTGGGGTAGCGTCAGTTTTGATCTGAAATATTTTGAGTAAAACGATAGCAGGGCGATCGCGCCTAATTATCTCTTGTGCTTGCAATGCAGTACTAGCGATCGCAGTTCGGAAATTATTAGCTGCTGCTTCTATCTCTAACTCTTGAGTAAAATCGCGGTCATCATCCACAATTAATAACAAGGGATAACTTTCTAAAGTCGAACTAGAGTCAGGCTGGTGATCTTCTAGTCTCGCTCTCAAAGTGTTGACTAACCGCTCGAAAGGCTCAATTTGGTCTAGCTGGGGGAAAGTTTCCAGATTAAGTAAAATTTCTAATTCTCTCGCTAGCTTCGAGCCATCGTCAAACCCCAAACTACCTAGAGAACCTGCTAATTTGTGAGCTGCTAACCTAGATTCCTGTTTCAATGCAGAATTGAAATTATCTGTTTGTAAAGCAATCGCCGTATCCTCTAAGATAATTAGGCGATCGGACATGGCATCTTTATATTGTTCCCAAAGATGAGCAAGATCGGCAGTCGTGTCCGATTGTACTTCGGAATTAGATGCAGATATCTCAGTTTGTTCTTCATTAGGCAGTGGCTTGAGGCGATAACCCACTCCGTAAATCGTCTCAATAAAATCTTTAGCTGCTCCAGCAGTTTTTAGCTTTTGTCGTAGAGTTTTGATGTGAGTTCTGACTGCGCCCTCAGTCGGTGGGTCTTCAAACGTCCACAGGCTTTCAATAATTCCCTCAGTAGTAAAAACCCGATTTGGACTGCGTAGAAAAAGCTCTACCAAAGCATATTCCTTTGCTGTCAAATTAAGCAGTTTCTCGTTATAAATTACTTCTAAGTTATTGGGATTAAGACTTAAACTGCCTCGTTTCAAGATAGATGGTAGACTTTGACCTTCTCGGCGCAGCAAAGCGTGGATCCTGGCAGTAAGCTCGTCGAAATTAAATGGCTTAACTAAGTAATCATCAGCCCCAGCATTTAACCCTTTAACAATATCAGTACTGCGATCGCAAGCCGTTAACATCAGCACGGGCATCCCATGACTATGATTGCGAAGTTTTTCACACAAACTAATACCGTCAAGTTTTGGTAGCATGACATCTAAGACGATTAGGTCGTAGTTAAAAAGTGCAATATATTCCCACGCTTCCTCACCATCTGAGGCAATGTCTACCGCATATCGCTGCTTGATGAGATGGTTAGCAAGGGCATCTACTAACACCTCGTCATCGTCTACTAATAAAAGTCTCATTTAGGTTTTGGGCATAACTTGAGGTCTTTCTTCACTCTAGCAAGCTTGATGGAATTAATCAGTAGACCTATAGCATGAATAATAAATTAATCTCTATTACCTATTATTACCTTCTTACGAAGTTTGCTCGCCCTCAGCAATAACCTCAACGCGGGAAACCCGCGCAACGCAACTTCGCGCTATTACCTATTACCTATGCGCCAAAGTAGTCAACGTTGCCTATGTTGTTCTAACAATTGTTTCGCTCTGGGCTTGTAAATTAAATAAAACAAAGCTTCGATATAACGCAACAGATCTTCTCGTTGTTCTTTAGAGGTGTAGTTCCAAAAACCATAAATACGAGCCAGAGATAGCAATTTCGTTGTATGAATTTTCCAAGTGTAGGTACTATAAACTCTTTTTATACCTCGATCGGAAATCTCATGCCAATAATCGGGGTGGCGATCGCACCCTCGAACAAATTCTAAAATTTTTGGAGCAGTTTCTTCTAAATTAGTTGGGTTAATATAAAAGCCGTTGACTCCATCTTGAATAATTTCTAATGGACCACCAAATTGCGTCCCGAAGGTAGGTAAACCAGAAATCATCGCTTCTAAAATTGTCAAACCAAAGGCTTCAAATAAAGCAGGTTGGATAAATACGCCTTGGCGATCGCCAATAACTCGATAGATTTCTCCAGATTCGGCTTTTGGTAAACGCAGACCCAACCAACGCATCTTGCCATGAAGATCGTACTGTTCGATGATGCGATACATCTTCTCAATTTCTGCTCTTTCTTCATTATCTTCGGTTTCTGCACCGTGGATTTTACCCGCGACTAAAATAAGATTACACCGTTCTTGTAATTCGGGCGATCGCCCAAAACATTCTGCCAAACCAGTCAGGTTTTTAATCCGATCTAATCTCGCCATCGAAAAGAGAGGACGTTTGCTAGGGTCTTCTAACTTGCCGAAAATAAAGCTAGGATCTTCGCTAGTAAAGAGTAATTCTGTTAATTTTTCGGTTTTAGAAGCAACGCGATCTTCAGAACGGGTATAAGGGAAGTAAATGTTTTCATTAACTCCAGGGGGAACGATATTAAACTTCGGGGAGAATAGTTCGATACCATTAACCACATGATAAAGGTCGGGCATGGTGAAATTATCATAGGACTCATATTGTCCTACACTATCTGCTCTTCCAGCGATTTCTTGATAGGTACTGCTGATAATACAGTTGGCTGCATTCATGGCAATTAAATCGGCAGTAAATTGTAAGGAAAAATGATAAGTAGATTCTGAATCTTGCCAATACAGGTTACTAAATAAATACTTGGATTTTTCTAAAGCGTGGGCAATAGTAAACTGAGTAACTTTTAAGCGACGGGCAAGGAGAAAGGAAACTAAATTACCATCGGAATAGTTACCGATAATCAGATCGGGAATACCTTGAAATTCGGCACAAAGTTCTTTCTCGGCATCAATTGCATAGGTTTCGAGATAGGGATAAATCTCAAAGCGAGAAATCCAGTTTTGAGTATTGGGGTTGAATTCTCTTAAAGGTACGCGCAAAATCCAGGCGTTATTAGTACCGTGAACTTTTTCTAATCGTTCGTTACAACGAGTTCCATCACTATTGGGAATTAGCCGAGTCAGGATAATTACTTTGGGTTCTATTTTGAGACTATCCAAACCAGCGAGAGAAATATCTTCATGTAGTTGTTGTTCTAGACTTCTAGCTTGATCGAGGACGTAAACCACCTGTCCGCCAGTGTCAGGACGACCTAAAACTCCTTCTTGGGCAAACCAACCATGAACCGAGACTAAGACAATACGAAAAATCATCGGAATGCGAGACAAGAAGGCTTCGAGAACCCCATCGTCAGGGGAGTCAATCAATTCATCTAGAATATCTAGGGTTTCTCTAACTCTACTGGCGGTGTTGCCCCAACCTGGTTCAAAACCCAAGTTTTGTAATTCAAAGCGAAATTCTTCATAAGATTTATCTTTTGGCAGTCCACTGACAAGATTTAACGCTTGTTTAACGCGATCGCTTAACTGTTGGCGGTCTTTAATTCTGCCGTTAATCAGCAAGGTAGTGCCGTTATAGCTATGGAGACTTAAAAAGCTATAGAGAGCTTCCAACCACTGATTAGGATCTTGAAAAAGCTTACTAGAAAGATAGCGATTGAGAAACTGTACGCCTCTGCCAATGTTTTTGGAGTCACGAATCATGGGGGAATAATCGTAGAAGGATCGAAAATCAATTTCCAATACGTCTCCTTCTTCGGGATGAAAACGATCGACAAAGCGATCGCGTGCGTCTAGCAGTTGTTGAATCGTCATCGATTCATAGTTTAAATCTTCAAATAGCCGATAAGCTTCTTGTCGGGCAATCTTAGGACGGATAATTAGACAAATACTTTCTTGTTCGAGGATAATCTCCTGGGTATAGTAAATTAACTTGCCCAGATTAGAACGATCGTAGTATTGCCCTGGATTAGTCTTTGTTTGACAAAACAAATTAAAGGAATTGAGAATATCGTTGCGTAGCAAATATTTTTGCTCGGATGCTGTCAACTGACTGATAAATTCTCTGAGATCTTTTTTTTCTGCGGAATTTAAAATTGCTTCAATTAAATAGGACATAAATTATTGCTTTTTTAATTCACCCTTCACAAATTTATCGATCGATCGTTTGAATATGGAGTGAGGAGAAAAGATCGAGTTTCCTCATAAGTTCTTCAAATTATTCTCCTACATATATTAAGTAAGGTAACTCAGGCGATCGCAAAAATTATTTTAACGGGTTTTATCAGAAACTCGACTAAAACTAGAGGAAATTAATATGTTTAATAAAATCTTGGTAGCCATAGATCGTTCCACAACAGGTAAGAAAGTTTTTGAAGCTGCTATGTCCCTGGCAAAAACAAGTGGGGCTAACTTGAAGCTGCTACACGTTTTATCCTCTGAGGAACAGGATTTTCCAGCTTCGACGATCTACTCTGGTTTGGAATACGACCAATACGATCCCTTCGCCAGCAACCTTATAGAAGCTTATCAAGAGCGGTGGCAGCAATTTGAACAGGAAGGACTGGAAATGCTTAGGGGAACTGCCCAAGAAGCATTTAAAGCAGGAATTACCACCGAATTTACTCAAATCTTGGGTAATCCTGGGCGGGCTATATGTGACTTAGCGCAAACATGGTCGGCAGACTTGCTTGTGGTAGGTAGCAGAGGTCGGACTGGTCTTAAAGAAATGTTTTTGGGCAGCGTTAGCAACTATGTAACTCATCATGCTCCCTGCTCGGTTTTAATCGTGCATCAAACCGAGTATCTCGATCCTCAATTGTTAGAAAGCGAGCAACAGGAATTAAGCTCATCTGCTGCTTGAGAAATGATGTCACGCACTAATCAATCTATGAAGACTAGGTAATAGGTAATAGGTAATAGGTAATAGGTAATAGGTAATAGGTAATAGGTAATAGGTAATAGGTAATAGGTAACAACTTATTTGCTTGTATCGTTCATATAGTCCTGGATTTTCATTGTATTGCGTCAATCGCTTAAGCATCAACTTTTAGATAACCTAGACTCGACATCATGGCTAACTTAATTTCTCGGTTTAAAAAAGAACCTCAATCTGACCCATCACCTGACAATAAGCAGACATCCGATCGCAAGCAGAGTAAAAAAATACGTATTCTATTACCTTTGGGAGTCTTACTAGCGGGAGCGGGATTATCCGTTGCTTACTTTCTGTCCCAGCCCAAAGTAGAAACAGCTTTACAGTTGAGCGGTCGCATTGAAGGCTATGAAACCAATGTAGGAACAAAGGTATCTGGTCGAGTAGAGTCGGTTGCTGTTAGGGAAGGGAATGAAGTCGATCGCGGTCAAACGATTGTTCGTCTCGACGATGAGGAAGTACAGGCGCAACTAGAAGCCATCAAAGCACAGCTAGCAGCAGCCCAAGAAGAAGAGCAGCAGGCTCGCCTACAAATCGATGTAATTAACAGCCAAATCCGCCAGGCACAGCTGAATTTGCAACAATCTAGTGAAGATACGGCAGGTCAGGTTAGCGAGGCAGAAGCTAATCTAGCTGTGGCAGAAGCCGATTTAATAGAAGCTCAGGCTTCGGTGAAAGAAGCTCGTTCGGAATTAAACTTAACTAAAGTAGAACGCGATCGCTATCAAAATTTGTTAACTGGTGGTGCAGTATCCCAGGATACATTTGACCAGGCTCAAACCACTTGGGAAAAAGCTCAAGCTAGTGTAGAAGTTGAAGAAGCTGGGGTCAACGCTGCCGAAAAAGAAGTAAGTGCAGCCCAAGGAACTTTAGCCCAAGCCAAAACCACCCGTCTCAATCCTGATATTCGCAGTGCCGAACTAGATTCTTTAAACAAGCAACTGATTCAAACCCAGTCTAAATTTAATGCCGCCCAGAATAATGTGGCTAATGTCAAGGCACAGCAAAAAGAAATTCAGGCTCGGATGAACTACCTTCAGGTTATTAGCCCCATCTCTGGAGTGGTAACAGCCCGCAGCGTCGAGCCAGGAGAAGTAGTTACCGCAGGTGAAACTTTGCTTTCTCTAGTCAACCTTAATGATGTTTACCTCAGAGGCTATATTCCTGAAGGCAACATTGGCAAAGTTAGAGTTGGTCAATCCGCGCAAATTTATCTAGATTCTGCTCCAAATAAACCTCTGAGTGCCAAGGTGACTGAGATTGATAGCGAAGCGTCTTTTACTCCAGAAAACATTTATTTCAAAGAAGACCGAGTACAGCAAGTCTTTGGCGTTAAGCTCGACATTGATAATCCTAACGGTTTTGCTAAACCAGGAATGCCCGCCGATGGATCAATAGTATTCGATGGGGATCGCGGATGAATTCTAGCAAATTAGATCCTGCATCGGTGGCTACCGAGAAATTACCAGTTAACCATTTTCCCGATATTGAAGTTAAAGGTCTGCAAAAGAATTACGGTAAATTGGCAGCGATACGAGGCATTGATTTTACCGTGCAGCCAGGGGAAATCTTTGGCTTAATTGGACCCGATGGAGCGGGAAAAACCACCACTTTTCAAATTCTGGCAGGGGTAATGTCTGCCACCGCAGGTAAAGTAGAGGTAGTTGGTAAAATTCCTCGCGAGGCTCGTTTAGCAATTGGCTATTTGACTCAAAAGTTTTCCCTTTATTTAGATTTGAGCTTGGTGGAAAACATCTGTTATAGTGCGGGGTTGCGCGAGATTTCTGCAAAAGATTTAGCCCAAAGAAGCAGTAAATATCTGCGGTTGATGAATCTAGAACAGTTTTCCGACCGTTTGGCGGGTAAACTTTCTGGAGGTATGAAGCAGAAACTCGCTCTCTGCTGTGCTTTGATTTCTCAACCCCAGGTGTTGCTCTTGGATGAGCCGACAACGGGAGTCGATCCCGTATCTCGCCGAGAATTTTGGGATGTGCTGGCTGCTCTTTCTGAAGCAGGAATGACCATGGTAGTTGCTACTCCTTATATGGACGAAGCCGAACGCTGTCATCGGGTAGCACTGATGCACGAAGGACAGATTCAGCAGACAGGTACACCAGCCGAACTTAGAAATAGTCTGGGTTTGCATCGTTTAGAGGTTCGCGTTGACCAGTTAGAAGCAGCCGAACAAAGCCTAAGCGAACATCCTACCGATTTTGCTGACGTACAAACTTTTGGCGATCGCCTGGACGTATTAGTTCAAAATCCTGAGATGGGGGAAAGTCAGGTTAGAAATGCGATCGCAGCTAGTCAATTAGAGATAAACAGTATTCGTCGTGCCGAGCCAACTTTAGAAAATGTCTTTGTCAACCGTCTGCGTCAACAGGGGTTCGCTCCTCCCTTTATTCCTTTGCCCCGTCTCAATCCGCCACGCACCTATCAAAAAGGACAAATTGCGAGACAGTCCGTTGCGGGGGTTCCCAAGGTCGCGTCTTCTGGGGTTTCCCCAGAAGCTCGTGACGACCGCCCCGTTATAGGAACTGTCGAGGGTGCAATCGGTACTAATAATCTCAGCAAAACCTTTGGCAATTTCCAGGCTGTCAAAAATGTAACCTTAGAAATCGGTTACGGCGAGATTTACGGCTTATTAGGAGCAAATGGGGCGGGTAAAACTACCACCATCAAAATGCTGTGCGGTTTGCTGGAAGCAAGTGGCGGAGATATTACCCTAGCAGGTCAAACCAGTAACTTACGCAGTAGCCAACTCCGTCAACGTCTGGGCTACATGAGTCAGAAATTTACCCTCTATGATGACCTGTCGATTATTGAAAACCTCAAATTTTACTGCGGAGTCTATGGCATTCCTCGCCGACATCGCCAAACTAAAATTGACTGGGTTTTAGAGATTTGTGGTTTGCAAGGTAAAGAAAAGATGATTACGGGACAATTGCCTGGAGGCTGGAAACAACGGGTAGCATTTGGGGCTGCGGTGATGCACGAACCAGAAATTTTGTTTTTAGATGAACCCACTTCTGGGGTCGATCCTCTGGCTCGTCGTCAATTCTGGCGGTTGATTGAAGACTTAGCCCACCACGGAACAGCCGTACTAGTGACAACTCACTATTTAGAAGAAGCCGAACACTGCCATCAGATGTGCTTTATGGTTGCAGGAGAAGTAGTGGCACAGGGAACACCCAGCCAAATCAAAACAAACCAACCAGGTCAACTATTTGAAGTAATAGTTAAACAACCCCAGGCTGCTGCCAATTTACTCAAACAGCAGTTAGATTCTTGGCGAGTATCTCTATTTGGCGATCGCCTACACCTGATTCTCGATAATCCCGATCTAGAAATGCCTCAAGTGCGATCGCTGCTGCAAAATGCCCAGTTAGAAGTAGGTTCTTTTCAAGCTATTCCTTTTTCCTTGGAAGATTCTTTTATTAGCATTGTCCAGCGATCGCAACGGAGCGAATCATGAAAAAGATTTGGAATCAATGTGTCAAAGAACTGAATCAATTTCGTCGCGATCGCCTAACGGTGGCACTAGCTTTTATCTTACCTTTAGCAACCCTGCTAATCTTCGGTTTTGCCATTCGTTTGGAGTCCCAAAATATTCCCCTAGCGGTGCGAGATTTTGATAATAGTCCTCTCAGTCGGGCATACATCGAACGGTTGTATGCTACCAATAAATTTAAGCCTGTTGCTCTGTCTGGTAACAATCCCAGCAGCGCACTCGATCGAGGCGAGGCAAAAGCAGCGGTAATAATTCCCCCAAATTTTGCACGTCGTCTCCAGGCTGGCAACCCGATTCAAGTTCAAGCTTTAATTGATGGTTCGGATGTGGCTAATGCTAGGGTAATTCAAAGCAGTATCAAATTTACCACTCTTTATTTTACTGCCAGTGCTGGTTTACAATCTTTCCCCAACTGGATAGATACTCAAGTGCGTCTCTGGTTCAATCCAGGCAATAAAGAATCTTTGTTTATCGTACCTGGAGTCTATGCCATTACCCTGACGCTCTATCCTTCTTTATTAATGGCGATCGCAATGGTACGGGATAAAGAAGAAAGTACCATTGTGCAAATTTATGCCTCTAATATCAGTGCGATGGAGTTTTTGCTAGGTAAATCCTTAGCTTATACCCTCATTGCCATCGCAGAAGCGATCTTTCTGATGGTCCTTGGCTCGCTGATTTGGCAACTGGGATTTGCAGGAAATCCCCTACCGTTACTATTAGGTACGCCGATTTTTCTCTTAGACAGCGTGTTCTTCGGGCTATTAATTGGCGTAATTACTACCGCCCAGAGTTCAGCAGTTCAAGCAGTCGGCACGATCAAAGCTTTATCTTCCATGCTCCTAACTGGTTTTATGTATCCTCTCAGCAATATTCCTTTTCCCCTGGATTGGCTATCTTTTATAGTTCCCGCCCGTTACTATATCGATTTAACCCGCGATGCCTTTGTGCGAGGCACTGGCTGGGCAGGAGTTTGGTATGTGTTTCCCGCTTTAATTATCCTGGGGATAATCGATCTGGCGATCGCCTGGTGGGGTTTACGTCGAATGCAGTTACCTGATTAGTAAGTCATGATATTAAATTATTTTCTCAAACCCCTGAAATTCGGTTTTTTCCAAAGTCGTCTTTGGGCGTTAATCGTCAAGGAGATCGGACAAATTCTCCGCAATAAACAATTAATCTTTCTCTTACTGTTCCCGCCCATTGTCCAGTTAACCATCTTTGGTGCTAGCCTCAGTCCTGAAGTTAAACATATCAAGTTAGGCATAGTCGATTATGCTCAAAGTGTGGAAAGTCGGGAACTGGTTTCAGCCCTGACTGAAAATCAGGTTTTTGAAGTGGTAAGTTACAGCCCCAATCAGCAAATCCTGGGGAAACAGGTAGAAACGGGAAAAATAGCCGTGGGAATTACCATTCCTCCTGAATTTAACCGTAATTTGGATCGAGGTACGTCAACCAAAGTTCAGGTGCTATTGGATGGGGTTGATGCCTATACAGCTGGGGTTTCGAGTGGTTACATAGCTCAAATTGTTAATCGTTACAATCGTCAGCTTGATGTTGAACCTATTACTTCCCTAATCGAGTCTCGGACTACTTTTCTTTATAATCCTGGTTTAATTAGCAGTTGGTTTTTTGTTCCTGGAATTATGGGAACTACATTAACACTTATGGGAACGATTACCTCCGCAGTGGAATCGGTACGGGAAAAGGATACAGGCACTCTCGAACAGTTGCTCATGACTCCAGCCTCGGCAGGAGAAATACTGCTAGCGAAAGTAGCTCCATTGTTTTTGCTACTTTTGGGAGATGTTCTGATTGCGCTAGGCATTACTCGCTTTATCTTTAACGTGCCTTTTCGGGGTAACTTTTGGCTATTTATGGCAATATCTGCTATTTATCTCTTTATTTGTCAAGCAATTGGCATTTTGCTGACCACGGTTTCTAAAAACAAACAACAGGTTATCCTTACTTCTTTTTTTATTACCCTGCCGATGATGATGCTTTCTGGTGCTTTAGCTCCTCTCGAAAGTATGCCACCTTTCTTCGCTTACTTGTCTCTACTAAACCCTCTGCGACACTATATTGCCGTTGTCCGTGCTATTCTCCTTAGAGGAGTTGGATTAGAGGTAATTGGGGACAATGCGATCGCTTTATTAATCTTCGCTGTAGTCCTAATCGCTTTTAGTGCCAATCGATTCCGTAAGCAGGTTAGTTAATTATGCTGCATCAGTTATTTTCTTCAACAGCAGGGACGTTTTTATCTTTATTCGCGATCGCCAATCCCATAGGTGCGATTCCCATCTTTTACAGTTTGACCGCAGAGGATACTCCTCGGTTTCGAGGTAGCCAAGCTCGATTGACAGCAATTAATGTAGTTTGGGTGCTGGCAGTTTTTCTCGTTGCGGGTAGATTAATTCTCGAATTCTTTGGACTCTCCTTGGGAGTTCTCCAGATTGCGGGAGGGTTGCTAGTTGCTCATACTGCTTGGGAAATGGTCGCGGTTCGCCAGCGTCTTAGCAAGTCAGAAGGGCAAGCAGCAGTAGACCAAGATGATATTTCCTTTACGCCCATGGCAGTTCCTTTGGTTAGTGGTCCTGGGGCGATTGGCGTTGCCATAGGCAGAGGGGCATCAGCCACCCACGATGTCATTTACTATTTAGGATGTTTGTTGGGTATTGTTTTATTGGGCATAACTCTTTATTGTTTTCTGTCGCTGGGAGAACCTTTACTCAAAAGATTGAGAAAAAACACCATAGGTGCGATTAATCGAGTGTTAGGTTTCTTTATTTTGGCAATCGCCGTGCAGCTAATTGCCGATGGTGTCTTTGCCCTGCTAAGAGATGCTGCACCAAGTTTATTCCATTAATAATTAAATATCGTCGTTGCGCGATCGCTTCAATTTAGAAATTTTCTATGAAAAAATCTCCAATTCGCTTTCTCATAACCTTTTTTTTAGCATTTATATTTGTAATTATCTGGCAATTTTCGGCAATCGGACAATTTTCTTTAAATACAGATAGCAACAGCAACGATTTACAACCCCTAGAGGTAATCAGATACGGCAGTCTAGAAGTAGCTTGGGTCAAGTTTCCCCTTGATAATGAGGAGTTATTTCAAATTGCAGCCCCTACAGTCATAGATCGCAGTAGTTTAGAATCAGATCGCCTGCCAGTGGAAATGAGGGCGAAAAATATCGAAGCCTTGCTGTGGTTGACCACTAGCAGGATTAGAGGTGATATCGTTACGAAAATATTTCGTCCCGAAGTCGCCAAACAAAAGCCTAAAACTTCCGCTCAGGTAATTACTTCTACCTTAAATAATCGTCCTGTAGTCCAGATCCAATACGATCGCAGTTTACGTCCCTTGACTATTGCTACCGTTACTCAAGCAGATGTTAATTTTTACAGTCAAAATCCCGAAAAAATTGTTCGGGAGTGGCAAAAGTCTCTACAGGGAAAAATTAGTGAGGTTGAATATTTGTATTCTTCGCAAGTAATTCGACATCGGTTAGGAGAGGCGATCGCTATTTTAGTGGGCGTTATTGTCGCTAGCATTATTTTAGTCTTAATTTATTGGTGGTTGGGTCGGCGACTAGTCAAGTTACAGATGAAATATGAAGCGGGGATTGAAGCTTTAAAGTCGGCAACTGCGAAGATGCAATCTGAGGCGCAAAATGAAGTGTCTGGCGATAATGTAGAATCTGAAGTAGCTGCAACCCAGGAAACTAAAGACCCCAATCTTTTCGCCGATCGAGCTTCTTTGGAAAAGCGTTTGAGTGCTTACAAATCTTGGCGCTGGCTATTAGTCTGGTTGGTTATTCTCACTTGGTACTTAGGAATCTATGGGATTACAACTCGGTTGCCAATTCTAATGCGCTGGAGCAAAGCAGTAGCATCTCACCCCTTGCAGTTGTTAGCAGTTTGGTTTTTAGTAACTTTATTATTACAAATTAGTAAAACTTTTATTCAACGCTCGATAAATGCCTGGAAAGACAATCCTTATCTATCTTTTGGCGAATCACAGCGTAAATCTTTGCGCTTGACAACTATTGCTACAGCTTCAAAAGGATTTATGACCTTTATTTCTTTTTCAATAGGAATTGTTCTGACTCTGGCGTTGTTCAACATTTCCGCTAGTTCGATTTTGGCAGGGGGTGCGGTAATTGGTTTGGCAATCTCTTTTGGCACACAAAGCCTAATTAAAGATGTGGTTAACGGCTGCTTGATTCTTTTAGAGGATCGTTTTGCAGTAGGAGATGTGATTATTATTAACGGCATGGATGGTTTTGTCGAAGAATTCAATCTGCGCTTAACTCAATTGCGTAATCCTGAAGGACAGCTAATCACCATCCCCAATAGTGCGATCGCTGAGGTCAGGAATTTAACCCGCCTTTGGTCGCGAGTCGATTTTACTATCGAAGTCGCTTATGAAAACGATCCCGATAAAGTATTAAAGATACTAGAGTCAGTAGCTAATGAGATGCATCATAACCCCGAATGGCAAGATAAAATTCTCGATTCTCCCGAAATTTTGGGTATCGATAGTATATCCCATACGGGAATGCTAATCAGAGTTTGGATTAAAACCGCACCCCTGCAACAATGGTTAGTGGGTCGAGAATATCGTTTGCGGATACGACGTGCTTTTGCTCAACATAAGATAGTTATTGGCAGACCCCAGTGGATTACTTATAACGCAACTTTAAATGGCAAAGTTCCATATAACTCATAGGAAAGATTTGCTCATAAGTTCTTCAATACCAGGAAAATGATTCTATTAACGGTATTTACAGCAGTTTTCGATTGGATAGACCACATTAATTTGTTGAGGTAATAGGCATTGGTGACAAGTTAAGAAAAGACAGTTTTAGTCAAGTACTACAGATAGTGACTTATATCTTAGATAACACCAAATATGGATTAGAACTGATTTGAATGGCGATCGCCTTTTAGAGAGTTAGAGTTCGGCGAAAACGCCTCAAAAGCTAATAGTTAATAGCTGCCCTAAAGGATACCGCTACGCATAAGAGCTAAGAGCTTATAACCGATTGACAAACAGCGTAGTCCCTTAACTTGTCACGATTGCCTATCACCTATTACTTCACCATCCCATCATGGTGCAACGCCAAATCAATTACTCTCGGCGGTGGTAACGCTCAACTATTTTCAAGATTCTCAAAATAATTAGACTCAGTAAAGCTCCAATTAAGCTTAAATGCCATAATCCACATCCAGCAGCTAAACCCAAAGCAGCAGAAATCCAAATAGCTGCTGCTGATGTTAGTCCGCGAATCCTATATTTGGCTGTCTGGGATTGAGATATATGCAATATTTCTCCCGCTCCTAAAAAACCAACACCAGTAGCAATACCTTGGATTATACGAGAAAGCGCATCAGGACTTTTGGAGATATCCCCAGTCAAGATTGGTATGAGAACAAAAATAGCTGCTCCCAAACTCACCAACATATGAGTTCTCAATCCAGCAGGTTTATCCTTGGCTTCTCTTTCCCAGCCAATAACTGCACCAATAAATACAGCATTAACTAGCCTTAAACTGATGATTGATACTTCTTGTAATGAAGGAGAATAAATTTCTAACAATTTTTACTCTGTTTTGAGGTTGAGAAAACTAATATGTAGCTACAAATTAATAGCTATTTACAATTTTAGTTAGCTTTTTCTCATAAGTTCCTCAACTTGTTTACCTAGTCTTAAAGTAATAATTATTAAGGAAACTTTTCTGATGAAAGCTAGAGAAGAAGGTAAAACGGCAATAAAATTTCCAATGCAGAAATATTTCAGACAAATATTTTCCAACTCTACTTGCGTAACTATTGTTAACCCGTTTGAGTTTTGGCGTATATATAAAATTGAACATTTAGAAAGTTGTTACCAATACGATTTAGTTCGGTTTTTAGAACGTTGTCGAAGAAAAAAAAAACAGCCAGCAAAGTCGAATCAGGAAAATAATTCTATCTGGTCGAGAGAAAATCGAGGTTTACCTTCCAACCAACAAGACCAAAATGTGAATCTAATATCTCAGCCGAATTATGAGCTAAAGTATCGCGGTGTTAGCTATCGTAGCAACAGTACATATATATTCAACCAAACTGGGGTTGAAATAAAGCTCGATTGGCAAAGCTTAATTCAGCCAGAAATATTACCAATCAATTCAGATAACAAAGATAATTCAAAAACATCGAACGGTATTTAAATGTTTAATCACTAAACTCTTCGATGGCTTCAACTACATGAGCAGCATTAGCAAATTGAGTAAGGGTATTAGATTGGCAAATTCGCCAAAGCAAAATTTATTTCCCTTAGCGACTTGGAAAGAGCAGATCTTTTATAGAAAAATTTTCCTCATAAGTTCCTCAAATTGCTGGCATATATATATATTTAAGTGAGGTAATTAAGATGTTTAACAAAATTTTGGTAGCAATAGATCGTTCGGCAGCAAGTAGAAAGGTTTTTGAAGCTGCTATGTCTCTGGCAAAAACAAGCGGTGCTAGCTTAATGCTGCTGCACGTTTTATCCTCTGAGGAACGGGATTTTCCCACTCCGACAATTTATTCTGGTCTAGAATACGATCCCTTTGACTCCACTATCATCGAAGCTTATCAAGAGCGGTGGCAGAAATTTGAACAGGAAGGATTAGAAATGCTGCGAGGAACTGCTGAGGAAGCAACTAAAGTAGGAATTAACGCCGAATTTACCCAAAATTTGGGCAATCCTGGGCGGACTATTTGCGATTTAGCTCAAACATGGTCAGCAGATCTGATCTTGGTCGGTAGCAGAGGTTTGACTGGTATTAAAGAGATGTTTTTGGGCAGTGTTAGCAATTATGTAACCCACCATGCTCCCTGTTCGGTTTTGATTGTGTATAAAACTAGCAATTCTGTTTCTCAATTATCTCAAAGCGAGCCAGAGAAATCGACTTTGAAAAGACGTGAACTTGTAACTGAATCTATTTCTCAGTTTAAAAAAGAATCCCATACTTAAAGATGATTCTCGCGCAGTAGCTCAAAGAAATTAAGATGTTCGACAAATTAAACAACTATGTACGTACTTATTGGGGGAGCAGGATTAATCGGGCTAAGTCTAGCCCAAAAACTAGTAGAACTTGGGCATACTGTTGCCGTGGTCGATCTCGATCCTAAAGCTTGTCACTATGCCCGCGAGCAAGTGGGAGTAATGACTTTTGAAGGTAGTGCTGTGAAAACAGAAATATTATTAGAAGCGGGAATTCGTAAAGCCGATGCGGTGGCTGCCGTCTTGCGAAATGATGCTTTAAATTTGGCACTAGTTGCGCTAGGTAAAAATTACGGTGTTCCTCAAATTATCTCTCGAATGCGCCATCGCGATTTTGCCGAACCCTTATCTTTTACAGGAGCTACTCATATTATTAGTACTATCGATCTAGCAGTTTCAGAGATGGTTAATGCGATCGAGTATCCGCAAGTGGAATCGATGATACATTTCGATCAAGGACAGATAGAAGTAATAAAACTTACCGTTCCCAAAAATTTCTATGTGGCAGGTCGTAGTGTGGCAGAAATTGCCCAAGACCCAAGATTTCCTGCGGGTTCTTTGATTATCGGCTATCAAACTCATCCTCACGATGATTTGATAATTCCTAATGGCAATACGATTTTAGAATCTGATTCAACAGTATTAATTGTCACCAAAATTGGACTGGTACGTCAAGTCATTGATTTTATTAAAAGCTGAAAATGATTAAGATGAAGTTATGTAGACTTTTAAATTTGGTAGTTGCTGCTTTTTTACTTATATCCTGCACCCCAGAAGAGAATCCATCGCAGTTACGAGATAATGGCGATCGCCTAAATCAGTCTCAAAAAATAATTGCTTTGGATGAAAATTTCCAAGTAGCAATGGGACAAACTATTTATGTCACCGTCTACTCCCACATTTATCATCAGGATGAAAAAAAGACTTTCGATTTAGCTGCTACTCTCAGTCTTCGCAATACCGATCTTAACAAGGCGATCGTTATTACTTCTGTACGATATTATGACGAGAACGGTAAGTTAGTTAGAAATTATCTAGAGAATCCTATTGAGATTGCTGCTTTAGGTTCTACAGATTTTTTTGTCAATACCACTGATAACAGTGGCGGTTCGGGAGCCAAATTTATTGTCGAGTGGGTCGCCCAAACAACCGTGAGCGAACCTATAATTGAGGCAGTTATGATTGGTAGTGGTTATCAACAAGGAATTTCTTTTGTCAGTCCTGGTAAAGTGATTAAAAGTCGGATTGACTCCTCACCGCCCTAAAAGGATCGGTGATTCAAGCTATTAGCTCTTAGCTATTAGCTCTTAGCTTACCTTCGGATGTGGCGCAAAGCAGTTGGTTTATAGCTACGCAGGTTTTTAATTGAAGGCTAACAGCTAACGTAAAGTCGCCTTTGAAGGGCAACAAAGGGGTACTCCCCGCATGTGTTTAAACCTAGAGCGACGGTAACTAATAGTCAGTTGGTGTACCCAGTTTTTCCTCGAGCGCTAATCATCTTCTAACCTTAACAACTGTTCGTCAATAGTTTGCAAAAGCGATCGCACAATTGTTTCGGAAAGGATTCGTTTCTGCATCGCCTCGTTGAGTGCTATTTTCTCTGCTAACAGTAAGCGACGATAAATAGCATCAAGTTTAGTTAAATTGTTACTGGCGCGTTCCGAACGGGTATTATAAATGTTGCGTAATGCCTTTTCTGCCCCTACTACTCGTACCTGATAAGTCGAGCGCATTTCTTCATAGACAGCCTTGGGCAACACTCCTGACTTGAGGAGACTGTCTAATTCATCTTGGGCTGCTTTTGCCGTCATCAACTGGGCTTGCCATTCTTGAATCTGTTGATGGAATGGAGAAAAGTTAAATAATTTCAGCCGTTTAACTAGCCAAGGTAAGCTTAGTCCCTGTCCTACCAGAGAAAAAAATACTGCACCAAAAACCAAAGTAATGATTTCTTCTCGTCCTGGTAAAGCCAGAGGAAGGCTGAGAGCCAATGCCATGGAAAGCGAGCCTTTGATGTTACCTAAAAACAGAACGTGCTGCCAGCGTAGGGGGATTGGGCGATCGAACCAGCGTAGCCCTAATAATAGCAGATAGACTGAAAGAACTCGTGCTAGTTGATAAGCCAGAACGACAAACAGAATCGCTGGCAAAATGTTCCAAAGCTCCATAGGCATAATTTCTATGCCAATTAGCAGGAAAATGAAGGTATTGACACCAAAGCTAGCATATTCCCAGAAACTCAACAGTACGAGCCGATCGGAAGCCGAAGTAGTCTGAGAAAGCCCCAGATTCCCGAAAATTAATCCAGCCATAACTACAGCTACAGCCCCCGATACACCGAGAAACTGCCCTACCTGAAAAGTTCCTAATGACACTGCAACCGTTAGTAATAGACTACTAAGAGGATCGTCTAAACGATTAAATATAGGTAGGCTCAAGTAGCCTAAGACTAACCCGACGACACTGCCCCCTAGAGCAACAAATAACAGTTCCTTTACTCCCTCGAAAAACGTGAGCGAACCTGTTTGATATACCGTCAAAACTAGGTTAAACAAAACTAAGGCAGCAGCATCGTTAAACAAAGTTTCTCCTTCAACAATGGTAGAGAGCCTTGAAGGGACAGATATTTGCTTAAAAACAGCTATTATCGATACCGTATCCGTATTTGCCAGACACGTTCCGATAAGCAGTGAGGGAATCCAGCTCATTCCCAATCCATATTTCAGCAAAACAGCGATAACAGCGAAGGAAAACACTGTTCCAGGTACAGCCAGAAGTGCAATTGGTTTAAACGTGCTTCGTAAGCGACTAATATCTGTATTAATAGCAGCTTCAAAAATTAGAATTGGCAGAAAAAGATTCAAGACCAAAGAAGGTTCTAAACCAATACGACGAGACAAGATCTCAGTAATCGGTAAACCTGCCAAAACTAACCCCGTGACATAAGGAATTTGCAACCATCGTGACAAAAGACCTACGCCAGTAGCAACGAGCAAAAGGATGACGAGAATTTGGACTAAAGAAGAAACATCCATTTAAAGCGTTGGTGATTTAGTCTTTAAAATAATTGATATTAATCGACGCATCGTTAAAACTCCTTTATTGTTATATTTGTCGAAACAATTAATAATTAATCCTTCACTTAAAACCATAGATTTATAATTTGAGGAAGTTATGAAGCCTAAATAATTTGGGGTTATAGCTCGATCTGTCGATCGCCTTCAGCACATCAACCTTTATAAATCTCGTATTGATACCGATTAAATTAAGATCGGCTATTATTTCAATCTTTCATGAAAGATTGATCGTTTGAGGGTTAAAGAGTTGCCAAATGCGCTGACAACACTGATAGAGCAACAATTATCAAAAAAATCTATTTAATCATCAACATTATTATCTAATTGGCAGCTAAAGGCTAAAAACTATTTCAGACCTTTAATCTAAGACTTGTAGTGTTGGTCTTTATTGCAGTAGTCAACACAATTAATAGCTTGTTTAGTAAAAACTCGATTTGGATGCACTGCACATTTAAGGTATGGGTTTCTATCATAGAACTGACAGTTTCTACAAGGAGTTTGGAAAGAAGGGGAGACAAATTTATCTTTGATTTCTATTATTTCTAGCTTTTTAATAAGTTCATACAAGAACGAGCTAGTTATGCTAAGAATAGCGATCCAGATAAAAAAGATATCAATAGAGCTGACAGGTTGATTTACTGAAGGAAGAACAACTTTTGATTCTGTATCGATCGCTATTTTCGTATTCGAGTTCTCTAGAGAGAAAGTTTGAATATCAAAATCATGATTGTTGAGAACAACATTCTCAAAGTCCATTTTAAGTACCTCATAATTTAGGTATAGACCCGACATCAAATTGATAATGGTTGTTTGTGGAGTTAAAATTTGGGGGTCAAAACAAATTTATTTATGAAAAAATATTTCTGCTGAAAAGGTCGGGCTCTCCGCCGTAAAACGGAGCAACGACCCCCTAAAGGGTTCAACAGTTTGCTCACCCTCGACAATAACCTCAACGGGGGGACCCCCCGCAACGCAACTGTCTCACCGCGTCGCCGATAGGCGCAAGGGAATGCGTTGTGATACAGGGCTTGCCTAACCTTTGGTCAATTGTAAATATCTCCAGCAGGAGTCTATTGTGTAAAGCCAAGAAAATTAGAGCTTTTGAAGCATACTATATTCCTTTAATTCTCGCCGTGCAGCATTAAAAGCATCGCGAATTGCAATATAAGCATTTTCAGGAGATCTATCTGAAGCATCTTGATTAACAACCAATTCTTCACCAGGCAAAGTTAGATTAATTCTGATGTGATATGGATTCCCTTTATGATGATGGTGATAAGGAATTTCTACTACCGCCTGACATCTAATAATACGATCGCTAAAACGCTGTAGTTTGATAAACTGTCGCTTGATTTTATCGGCGATCGCATCTGAGTGAGGAAGATTGCGAAAGGTAATTTGTAGGGGAACTTGCATATTTTTTCTTCTCCTCAATGTAATTGATTTTGAAAGCTAGTTATTTAGCCATAACTTAAAAATAAGGTAAAAATTTGAGGGATTTATGAGGAAAGATCCGCTCGCTGACTACTTTGCCAAAAGGTAATAAGCATTCGTGACAAGTTAAGGGACTACGTTGTTTGTCAAATGGTATGAAAGCTCTTAGCTATCAGCTGCATGCCCTGAAGGGGCGAAGTCGCGTCTAGCGACGCTTTCAAAGCTCCGCTTTGTGCGCTCTTAGCTTTTGAAGTATTTTCATAAACTCTAATTCCTACCGTGGCGATCGCCAATGAAATTGGCTTTAATCCATATTTGGTGTTTGCTAAAATTAAAGTCACTATATGTAGTAGTTGACTATAATCATTTTTTCTAAACTTATCACCAAAAGGTAATAGGTAATAAAGACTAATTTATTATTTATGCGCATAGGTTTAGTGTCCGAAGGTGTCCTAAAGGATACACCTACGGATATAGTATCCTTTAGGGATTCTTTAGGACTAGGACGCTTTGCGCTACGGCAATCGAGATAATTTGTGACTATTCTTTTGTATCAAAAATTGCAAGAAGTCTATTATTATCAGTGTGATGGTTTGCCAAGTTACTTTGTCAACAAGCAACTAAACAGGTGAATTTAACTTAGGGGCTTAAAGCGTTTTAACAGCAAGGCGAAAATCACTACAGGTAAGCCTGCGCCCAGACATATCACCCATTGGGTTAAACTGAGGGGAACAGTTTCAAATAAAGCGTTCATCACGGATAACTGGCTGAAGAGTATTTGTAAAACTACAATACAGATAATCCCGATTCCAGGGGCATAAGCGAATGATTCTTGAACGGCGCTTTTTTGCGCCATCGCCTTCGCAGAAGGCTCTGAGGCGAAGCCTCTGTGTCGCTCATGGGGGAAACCCCCGCCCTCGACAGTTTCTTCAACGGAGAGAACCTCCACAACGGACTCAGATGCGGACAAGTCCTTTCTCGCAAGACCGCGCTGTATCGCTTCTCGTCGATCGCGTATCTTGGCAAAGAGAGAAGGGATAAAGCGACTGATACAGAGTAAATAAAAAATTTCTGCTGCTACTAAAGTTTGCACCGCCATAGTACGGGCGAGAGCTTCTTCTCCTGTACTCGCTACTACCCATTCAAATATGCCAAAGGTAGCTGCCCAATTAAATAAGGAAATAACCACTATCCGCCAGAGTATACTACTCGTAAGCAGGGGTTCATTGGGCTGACGGGGTGGCGATCGCATTAGGTTTTTTGGCTGTGGTTCAAAAGCTAAGGGAATTGACAGAGAAGAGGAACTGACCATATTTATCCAGAGGATTTGCAGGGGCAAAATTGGCAGTACGGTTCCTAAGAGTACCCCCGCTAAAATCGTTAGTGCCTCTCCTCCATTGACTGGGAGAACAAAAGCGATCGCCTTTCGCAGATTAAAATAAACCGTTCGCCCTTCTTCCACCGCAGCTTCAATGGAAGCAAAATTGTCATCGGTTAAAATAATATCAGCAGCTTCCTTGGCTACTTCCGTACCACTTTTGCCCATAGCGATGCCAATATCGGCTTGTTTCAGGGCTGGAGCATCATTCACTCCATCTCCCGTCATCGCTACAATTTCGCCTTTGGCTTGCAGTGTCTCAATTAAGCGCAGTTTTTGCTTCGGTGCGACTCTTGCAAATACCATAGTGTCTTCTACAGCATTGTTTAATTCTTGATCGCTCATCTGCTCTAAGCTTTTGCCTGAGAGTGCCTGTATCTCTCCTTGGCTTAAGTTCAGCATATGGGCGATCGCACTAGCAGTTACGGCATGGTCGCCAGTTATCATCTTGACCCCAATTCCCGCAGTCTGACAGGCTTTTACAGCCCGAACAGCCTCTTGCCGAGGCGGGTCGATCATTCCTTGCAAACCTAAAAAAGTTAAACCGCAATCGATCTGTTTTCGTGATAAAGAATCAAGCTGAGAGTCAACGGACTTTCTGGCTAAAGCTAGCACCCGCAATCCTCGTCCAGCCATCTGTTCGGCTATAGATTCAATCGCTTGCGCCTCAACCGCAGATCTTCCATTACCTTCGCCCAAATCGCAGCGACTGAGAATGGCTTCAGTAGAGCCTTTAACGTAAATGATTCTGCCTCCCCTTGGGTTTTGATGAAGAGTTGCCATATACTGATGTTCCGAGGCAAAGGGAATCACATCTATTCGCGGTAATTTCCGTTCTAGAGTAGCGCGGTGCATTCGGGCTTTCTCGGTAACGACAATCATTGCCCCCTCAGTCGGATCTCCCTCAACTGTCAATTGCCCATTATGTTCTTTAAGATGAGAGTCATTACACAGCAATCCGCACTGCAAACACGACCTTAGCCCTCGATCTGCTTCAAGCACAATCGACTGGTTATCCTGTAAAATTTCACCCTCAACGCTATAGCCTGTCCCCGTAACTCGATAGTGCTGACCCCCTGCATAAATAGCCTCAACGGTCATTTGGTTTTCGGTGAGCGTCCCCGTTTTATCAGAGCAAATAACTGTGGCACTCCCCAAGGTTTCTACGGCTGGCAGTTTACGAACAATGGCATGACGGCTAGCCATGCGAGAAACCCCAATGGCAAGAATAATGGTTACTAACGGGGGAAGTTGTTCGGGGATTCCACTAACCGCTAAAGCCACGGCAGTCTGAAACATTTCTATCCAAGATTTTCCTTGCCCCAATCCGACGACAATAATTAGTGTGGCTAATCCGAGGAAAACATACAGCAGTTGCCAGCTAAACTTCTCTAATTTCCGCACGATGGGAGAAGTTAGGTTGGTTTGTTGCTCCATGAGGGTAGAGATTTTACCCGTTTCGGTGGCTTCGGCGATCGCCACTACAATTCCCCGTCCTTGCCCTGCGGTGACAATAGTACCCGCATAAGCCATATTAAGGCGATCGCCCAGGGAGGTTTCTTCTTCTAGGGGTTTAGTATCTTTATCAACTGGCACAGATTCTCCTGTGAGGGTAGACTCGTTGATTTGCAAATGTTTGCACTGAAGCAACCGCAAATCGGCTGGCACTTTATCTCCAGCTTCCAGGCAAACAATATCTCCAGGTACGAGTGAACTCGAAGCTAGTCGCGAAGAAGTGCGATCGCGAATTACTCTTGTCTTAGTTACCATCGACTTAGCCAGGGCTTCCATTGCCTTCTCTGCTTTAGCTTCTTGGATATAGCCGACGATCGCATTAATTAAAACAACGCCAAAGATTACTCCAGCATCCACCCACTCTTGCAGTAATAGGGTGACTAGCCCCGCCCCGATTAAAATATACAACAACGGTTGATTAAACTGTTGTAAAAATCGCATCCAAGCACTGGTCTTCTTTTGGGGAGTTAATTGATTAGCACCAAAACGTTCTTGACGCTCGGCTACTTCGGGTTGGGTTAGTCCTGCGGTTAAATTACTTTTAAAAGCAGCAACTACCTCTGACACAGACAGGCGTTCCCATTGTCGATCTAAAGAGTCCTGGGTGAAAACTCCCGATCGAGAATTTTCCGATAATTTTTTATTTTGGAAGTATTTTGTATTCATTGTAGAGTCAAGGTAGTGTAATAATTAGAATACTTAAGGTTCAGTATTCTAATGACAAGAAAACCGCTAGCTTTGAGCAGCGACGCTTTGCCACTCTAATAACACTTCAGGCGGAATTGATAGCTCAATCGAGCGATCTTTTATGGCAAAAGATAGATTCAATCTAGTTATGGGCAACTGAGACAAGATGTTTTTGACATCAAACTCGCCCACATTGGCAGCAGGAGATTTTTCAGCAAACAAGTCCTCCGCCTTAAATACATCCCTAGTATCAGTAGTAATTTCTAAAGCTTGAGGGTGAACCAACTCTGCTAACCCAGAAAAATCTACTAATCTCAAATTAATAATGCTTGAATCATCGGCGAAGAAGCGTTTGAATAGCACTATCTGCCAAGAGATACCTTTTTCGTCTTTAAAAGTATGTCGAGATTGAATTAATTTTTGTCCTGGTGCTTCTTGCATTTCGCGGATCGAAGCTAAAGCTGGTTGAGTAGTGAAATTATCTAAACCTAGAAAAATAAGCAGGATTAATGTACCAGCCAAAATAAACTTAGATAAAAATTTGCAAATTCGACACCACATTGCTTTTATCTCCTTGATTGGCGAAGTTCAAAAAAGCTCATTCGTTTTAAACTTGAGTTTCTTTGACAATGGCAGCTTACAATAACAATTTGAGCAGGTTGTGAGGAAAAATCGTTTTCTGTCTGGCTCTCTTTTTTTATCGCGCCATTAGTACTACAGACGAACGTGCTGCTACCTCGTATTTACCTTCTTTAATAGGCGAAGCAGCTTCAAGAGAGCAAAAACTCTCAGATGTTGGCAATGCCGTATCGACAATTCGATGCCAACAGTTTCCTGGCTGTCGCGGGGGTGGTAAATCGAAAGTAAGCGATCGCCAATAGGCATTGAGCATAACGTGCAGATGCTCGTTACACTCAGGATGATGCAGGGAAAAAGCAAGACTATGGGAATCATCTCCCCAGTCTGGCTGTCCCAAATGAATACCATGCCAAATAATTTGCGGTGCTTTGGTTGTCGTTGTGGTAGCTAAGATTTTCTCCTGGCGAAAAATGGCTTTTGCCTGAGTAAAATCAATCAGACACTGAGTAAAATGTCGCAAATCTGCATACTTATCTAAATTGCCCCAGTCAAACCAACTCAACTCGTTATTTTGACAATAAGCATTATTATTACCCTGTTGCGATCGCCTTACTTCATCTCCCATCAGTAACATGGGTGTACCTTGAGCTAGAAATAAGATAGTTAAAAAGTTTTTAATCTGCCGTTGGCGGAGTGCTTCTATGGCTAAATTATCTGTTTTTCCTTCTTCACCGCAGTTCCAGCTATAGTTATCATTAGCACCATCGCGATTATCTTCACCGTTAGCCTCGTTATGTTTGCTGTTATAAGAAACCAAATCATTGAGGGTAAAGCCATCGTGGCAGGTGACAAAATTGATGCTGCGGTTGGGGTCGCGATCGCCCTGGGGATAAACATCAGGACTGCCCATAATCCTCGCAGCTAAAGTCCTAACTGTACCAGAGTCACCTTTGACAAAACGGCGCACGTCATCGCGAAAAGGGCCATTCCACTGACAAAAGCGATCGCCAATAAACGTGCCAACCTGATAGAGTCCCCCCGCATCCCAAGCTTCGGCAATAATTTTAGTTCCTGCTAAGACTGGATCGGATTCAATCGACCACAGTATTGGCGGATTTTCTAAAGGTTTACCAGATTCATCACGGGACAGCACTGAAGCAAGATCGAAACGAAAACCATCAACGTGCATCTCGCTCACCCAATAACGCAAGCAGTCGAGAATCAGGTGACGCACGACGGAGTGATTGCCATTAAAGGTATTGCCACAACCGCTATAGTTAGCGTAGTTGGCTTTGTTAGCTTCTAAAATATAGTAAGCGGGGTTTTCCAATCCCCGAAAGGAAAGAGTTGGTCCATTGCGATCGCTCTCATCTGTATGATTAAAAACGACATCGAGAATTACTTCAATTCCTGCTTGGTGTAGTGCCTTGACGAGATCGCGAAATTCATTGACGACTCCCAAAGGGTCTGATTGAGAACTATATCCCCGATGGGGTGCAAACAAGGCTACGGGACTGTAACCCCAATAGTTCGTTAAGAATGACGGCGCACCCTGTTCGTCAAACTGCTGCACGGGCATTAATTCTACGGCAGTTATGCCCAAGTCTTTGAGGTAAGGAATCTTCTCGATTAGTCCTACATAAGTACCTCGTTTAACGGGAGTCACACCAGAATTAGGATGACGGGTAAAACCGCGAACGTGCAGTTCGTAGATAACCGTAGCAGCATAGGGAATATTTGGAGGCTTGTCTCCCTCCCAGTTATAATCACTCGGATTGACCACAACTCCTTTGAGGGCGCGATCGCAATTATCTCCAGGAGCGATCGCCGCTTGGCGACTATAGCTATCATCGATTACCGCACGGGCGTAAGGGTCTAGTAATACCTTTGTACCGTCAAAACGATAGCCTCTTTCTGGGGCAAAAGGACCATAAGCTCGGTAAGCATATATCTGTCCTGCTTTGATATCTGGGACAAATATATGCCAGTAGTAGTAGGTTCTGTGCGCTTGAGAGTTTAATTGAATTACACGAGTCGGTTTTGAAGCAGGTGCATCAAATAAAAGCAATTCCATGACCTCGGCATTTTTAGAAAAGATGCTGAAGTTGACTCCATCGGGGTAGACAGTAGCACCGAGGGGGAAACTTTGACCAGGCAAAATATCAGGATTCATGGCTTAGTTCGCTTCGGTGTTGTCGCGCTGATGTGGCAAAGGTAATGACCTCAACACCGTTTAAGATTAGGCTGATACCCATAAATAAGCCGAGTATCCAGAGTGCATCGAAGGGCCACTGCGACCAGATGAGAATGCCCAGAATAATGCTCAAGATGCCGTTAAATAAGACCCAACCCCATTTAGGCATAGGGCGTAATTGAAAAGCCTGAATCACTCGCAAAACGCCATCAAGGAAAATAAAGATTCCCAACACCAGGGTCAAACTAACCATGCCTGCCAGGGGATAAATCAGCAAAACTATTCCAGCAAGCAGAGAGAGAATACTAAGCAGCAGCTTGAGTAAAATTCCTCCCGCACTACTCGACTTGAAGGCATGAACAGCCTGGGCAATACCACCAATAATCAAAAGCCACGCAAACATAAGTACGACAGCGATCAAAGCTAAGAACCAGGGACCAATGACGGCAATCATTCCCAGTACGAGCATGATAATCCCCGTTGAAAGCGTCCATCCTGAATTTGATAGATTTCTAGATTCTTGAGTTCTCATGTTATTTTCTCCCTTAATTTAACTCACTTCGTTCGTAGCTCTTAGCTTTTAGCTTTTAGCTTGGGTTTAAGTTCCCTCTTCCAATGCTTCGGACAATTTTTAACAGTTGTTGCTTACTCTCAACTAGCAAAGTACCATTTACTTAAGTCATTTCTGGTCGTTAGCTCTTTCAAAGTTGGCGATCGCCCTTCGGCAGATTGTCAAGTTCGTCAGTAGTGTCAGTTGCTGAAGATACCCTGTTTAGAGCTAATTGTCTCTGAATTGGCTCTATGGTCTGTTGCAGTTCTATATCGAACTTAAGTCCCTCGTTTACTTCAGCATTCTAGGCAGGGTGATCGTTTAAAGTGTATTCAACTGTTGCTGCTTCATCTACTCGCCCGACTACTCTAGCGGTGTTGTCACGATCGCCATCTTGAATTCATCCAAATGATTGCTATTTAAAATTTATAATACAAGTCTTTAAAATTGCTGTATTGTATATCGTTGCTGTTAGACAACAAATTTATTCTTTGGTTGTATATTTTTAATGGATTCTTCAAAAGCGATCGCTAGGGCAAAAATCGCCTAGTAAAATCATTGAACGCAGGTCAGTTCGCTTGGCGAATCATACACCAATTGGTAAACGCATCTTCTCCAGTACCTATTGTTGATTCGGTTACTACCTTAAAACCCAATCGCTGATAGAAGACAACATTTGCTGCTCTTTGAGTCATTAAAATTGCAGGAAAGCCTGACGGTTCAACTACGGTTTCTAGCTGATGTTGGAGAACTTTACTGCCAATTCCCTTTCCCCTCAGTTCATTAGCTACGACCATATTATTAAGATACCAGGCATGGCGATCGCCTAATACATTTTCTTTAATTTTATCCATCGTAATCGTAACTTCGGTCAGACGTTGATAAGTTTCTCTGTCAAGTTTCCAGGGTATGGTTAACCATCCCGATGTGATTTTATTAATTAAACTAGGAGAATCACATCTAGGAGGATGCCAAAAAGCCATAGCTTCGATCTGTCTTTTTCCTGAAGTATCGGCTTTGACTAATGCGAAGCTTTTACCGATCGGCGTAGGTGGTGCGAGATTGAGTTTTAAATTAGCTTTTAAGCCCCATTTTAGTAGCTTCAACCTGGTTTTTTCATTAGCGAAAATATAAACGTGAGCAGAGTTATTATAAAAAGCTTCTGTTAAAAGATCGGCAGCGCGATCAAAGTCTTTTGGGGTTAGCCGTATCGTATTTAGTTCTGTATTTACATTTTTCATAACCATTTAATTTTTAAATTTAGCTTTATACTAACAATGGTTTGGACAATTTTTACTCGGAGGAGAAAAAAGCTATCCATTCAATTAAGGTAAAAGTGTTGAAAAATTACCGTGCAATGGATAGCGTTAGAACAATTATACCAAGCCTACTTAGCGGTTTTAGTGTCTTCAAGTTCAATTTTGACTGGCTTAACTTGCCAAATATCGCTGGCATATTCGCGAATCGCTCGGTCTGAAGAGAATCTGCCCATCCGCGCTACATTCAGGATCGACATTCGAGTCCAGTTATCTCGATCCTGGTAAGCATGACTAACTTGTTCTTGGCAGTCGAGATAAGATTGATAATCTGCTAGCAGTAGGTATTCATCTCGGTTGAGCAAAGAATCCACAATTGGTTGAAATCGGCTCGGCTCATCGAGGGAAAAGTAACCCGAAGCAATGCGATCGATCGCCTCTCGTAGTTCGGCGTTGGTATTATAGTAGTCTCGTGGGTTGTATCCCTGAGTTTTAAGTTTTACTACCTCTTCGGCAGTCAAGCCAAACAAAAAGAAATTTTCTGCACCTACGGCTTTGCGAATCTCAATATTAGCCCCGTCAAGAGTACCAATAGTTAAAGCACCATTGAGGGCAAACTTCATATTCCCCGTACCAGAGGCTTCTTTTCCTGCGGTGGAAATCTGTTCGGAAAGATCGGCTGCGGGATACACTTTTTCACCTAGAGTTACGGAAAAGTTAGGCAGAAAAACAACTTTCAAAAGATTTCCCACATGAGGATCGCGGTTTAATACCTCCGCCACCGAGTTAATCAGCTTAATAATCAATTTAGCCATCCAATAGCCTGGTGCTGCTTTACCGCCGAAGATAAAGGTGCGTGGCTGAATATCGAGATCGGGATTGTTTTTAATTCGGTTATATAAAGTGATGATGTACAATACGTTGAGCAGTTGACGCTTATACTCGTGGATGCGTTTGACTTGGATATCGAATAGAGAATTAGCATCGACTTCAATGCCCTGATGATGCTGAATGTAAGCTTTTAAATCCTGTTTGTTTTCCTGTTTAATTTGATTCCAGCGATCGCAAAATTGGCGATCGTTTACCAAGGTTTCTAACTGTCTTAACTCTTCGAGATTCTTAATCCATTCCTTGCCAATGGTTTGAGTAATCAATAGGGTTAACTTGGGGTTGCTTAATAACAGCCAGCGACGGGGTGTAATTCCGTTAGTTTTATTACTAAACTTCTCTGGAGATAGTTCGTAAAAATCTTTTAAAACATCGCTTTTTAATAGCTCGGTATGCAGAGCGGAAACTCCGTTAACAGCATGAGAACCAACACAGGCTAAGTGTGCCATGCGGACTTGTTTTTCTGCTCCCTCTTCAATTAGAGATAAACGAGCAATTTTGTCCTTATCGCCAGAGTATTCCAACCATACCCGATCCAAAAAGCGACGATTGATTTCATAAATAATCTCTAAATGCCTGGGCAAAAGACGAGCAAACAGACTAACCGACCAACGTTCTAGGGCTTCAGATAATAGAGTGTGATTGGTATAGGCAAAAGTATTCTGGGTAATCTGCCAAGCCCGTTCCCAGTCCATCTGATGTTCGTCTATCAATAGGCGCATTAACTCGGCAATACCTATAGAGGGGTGGGTATCATTAAGTTGAATTGCTGCTTTTTCATAAAAGCGATCGAGGTTATCGTGATTCCACAAGTAAATGCGAATAATATCTTGTAGAGAACAAGAAACAAAGAAATATTGCTGCTCTAATCGCAATTCCTTTCCTTGAGGCGTATTATCGTTAGGATAGAGAACCTTCGATATATTCTCAGAAAATGTCTTTTGAGCTACGGCGCGGGTGTAATCCCCTGTATCAAATACCTGGAAGTCAAAGTCTTGGCTAGCTTTGGCACTCCACAAGCGTAGCGTATTAACAGTGTTAGTGTTGTATCCTGGTACGAGGGTATCGTAAGGCGTGCCTAAGACAGTTCGATCGCTAACCCAGCGCACCTGATAACGACCCTGTAAATCGGTGTAGGCTTCGGTATGTCCTCCCAGCTTAACTTCTACCATATACTCAGGGCGGGGAATTTCCCAAGGGTTGCCCAAATGCAACCATCTGTCGGGACGTTCTACCTGCCAGCCAGCTTGAATTTGTTGGTCAAAAATGCCAAACTCGTAGCGGATACCATAGCCCACGGTAGGAATTTCTAAGGTTGCCAGGGAATCTAAAAAACAGGCTGCTAGCCTCCCCAGACCACCATTACCCAACCCAGGTTCGGCTTCTAGTTCCATTAATTCGTAAAGATCGAGTCCCGATTCTTCGAGTGCCTGGTATGCCTGCGACCAAAGACCGACATTAACTAGGTTGTGACCCAGTTGCCGACCCATAAGAAACTCTGCCGATAGGTAGAAGACAAATCTGGCATCTTGTTGGAGATAAGTTTCTATGGTTTTTAGCCAACGGTGAATCAGGCGATCGCGTACCGTATACGCTAATGCCATATAGCGATCGTGGGGCGTAGCTAAAGACTCGTTTTTGCCTTGGATGTAATATAAGTTATCGGTTATAGCTCGTTTGAGGGTTTCGATACTTATGCCAGTGCGATCGTCTTCTATTTGAATCTTGGCACGTTTACTGCCGAAGATATTAGTTTTTAGATGAGGCTGATGCTGTTTAAAATAGTTTCCATACATGGCTTTAAAATTATTAACTCTTTGTCTGGATTGAAGTTCTACCTAAAGAAATAGTCTGGATGCTAGAGAGCTAGAAACCGTATTAAGCATTTTTGACTATAGTTTTAATTGCTTGCGTGGTATTTGTTATGCAAACAATCCTTCTACGTTTTGCCGAAAAGCAATTAAGGCATAAGTTTTGGGAAAATGTCCCAGTTCTTCAAGCAACTTGTCTGATACTTCAGATGTCACAATAGTTTTGACCTCAATATTGGTGTTGTAGCCCGCTATATCTCCCGTGCGTCTACCATGACTACCAGCACCTTGTACTGGAACAATCGTGTAGCCAGAGACACCTAATGTTGTTAATAGTTTAATTAAACGATCTTGTAATACGGTTTCAGATACGATTGTGACGAGAGTTCCGTGATTCAAAGAAAAAGACATAATAACTCCAACTAATTCTTATTACTTGAGGTGCAAAATGGTTTGAGTGTTGCCCTCGTCTATAATTTCTAAAGCGGTCACTTTGCCATTACTATCTTGTCTTTCCCAGACTATCTTTGGTGCAGGAACCGTGTGGGCGTAGTTCACTTCATCTCGTCCTGTTTCAATCGTCAAATCATTACCTTTATCAACAGGATCGTAGACTAGCGACCATAGAGGAGCATTCTGAATCGGAATTTCGTCGCCACTTTCGCGATCGACTATTTCTAGCTTAATTAGTCTCTTTCTATTGCCATTGGTAAATTGGTCGAAAAACTCTACCCAACGATCTTGAGGAATTTGTTTGTTGCTCATTTACTTATTTTTCCTAACGAGACTGCTCTAATTAGTTTTCAACTTAAGGCTAAGTTTTGAGGAACTTATGAGGAACACAAAATATTTCTCCCTCATAAATTCTTCAAAGTTTTTTTCTAATCTCATAATGTTCAAACTCTCGATCAAAAGAAGGCGAAAATATTGGTAAATAAAAGGTTTTGATTTTAGGAGTAAAAATTTATAGGACTTTGGTACTAAATAAAATTGGGAAGATCGATCCATGTGGTAGAGCGAGGGGCTTGCTTAAAATTTAACTATAGAAACTTCAATATGTTTAATCGTTCTTACCAAAATATTTAAATTATTTTATTTACCTAACGAGCTTATTTAAAGACTGCGGTTTCTAATTATCTCTATCAGGAATCATTACTATGACTTCTCCACAATCTCAATCTTTTCGTTCTAATACCTGGTATAAATTTTTACCCAAACAGTTAAAATCTCGTTGGTTAATTGGTTTAGTGTTAGCGGGTGGAATCGCAGGTGGTGGATTGATAATTTATCGAGTAGTTGCACCCCAAAATACTAATAGTCAGTTGGTAACGACGACAGTACAACAGAAGAGTATGCCGATTACCATCTCTGCTAATGGTGCGGTAGAAGCCGAACGCACTATTAATTTAAGTCCCAAAACTTCGGGTTATTTAAAACAATTATTAGTTAAAGAAGGCGATCGCGTCGAAGAAGGTGCAATTGTAGCTTATATGGATGATTCAGACCTTCAAAGGCAGTTAACTCAAGCTCGCGCTCAATTAGCCCAACAAGAAGCCAATCTCAATAAACTGATAAACGGCAATCGAAGTGAAGACATTGCCCAGGGACAGGCACAACTCGACGAAGCTAAAGCCAATCTACAAAAGTTAGAAGCAGGGAATCGCAGCGAAGATATTGCCCAAGCACAAGCGCAACTAAGTCAAGCCGAAGTAGACTTACATCTGGCAGAAGACGATTTGCAACGCAATCAGAGTCTGTTAAGTGAGGGAGCAATTTCCGAGCAAACTGTAGTCCAGAAACAAGCCACTAGAGATGCAGCACAAGCTGCATTAGAACTGCAACAAGCGGACAACAACAGCGTGTCGCAATCGCTCGTGCCTTGGTAAACAATCCTGCCTTAGTCTTAACAACAGAATAGAGCATTCAGGGCTTTTCAGACTAACCAGATCGTCTGAAAATTTGGAAAAAAGATAATTTAAATAAATTAGAAAGATCGTCATCCTTGTTGAGTTTCAAAGCACACAATTGGTATTACCAAGATTACAACGTTCATAGATTACTAGATTATGAATTTAATAAATGAAATAATTTCTAATTTCCAAGATTGGCGTTATAAAGTATTTGATGAAGGTATTATCATGCAGTCGTGCCAATTCACTGGCAATATACATCACAAACTTAGACGCAATTTTCACAGTGCTTTTAATTCCTTTACCGAAGATGATAAGACGATAATAGTCTGTTGTTTTAATACCTATAGAAATATTGTCATCTTTCAATTATTAAAGAAAAACTACGAATTTGAAGCTACCACAGCTTGTTCGAGCTAATCGCATATATTTTTGAATAGGTGATAAGGAAACAAAAGTACCTAAATTCAATTTTAAAGATGAGGTAAAAGATATGTCTGACCGCAATTTTTTCGGAAAACATACTTTACTAGAAAAAACCGATCGGATAGCCTTAAGTGAAACTCAGCCAATTAAAGAAAAATCAGAGAATTCGCCTCTCCAAATAAATAATGTAGACAGTAATTTATTAGTGATTATTTTATCGCTTTTGTTTATATGTTGCCGTTCTTTTTGGCTCTTTTCAAAATTTAAGTCAACACATAAGAGCAGTTTAAGTATTCCACGCTTTTCTAAAGTTCCCTGTAGAAACTGTCGATTTTTAGCTAAAAACCAATATCTAAAATGTGCGGTACATCCGTCCAAGGTTTTCACAAAACAAGCGGTTAATTGCCTTGATTACTGCTGCAAACATGACTCTGACTGAGAAACTGTTTGTAAAGTAAACATTAAGGCTAAAGAAGTGGACAAAGGCTTTAGCCGCATGTAGTAGAGGAGATAGGGAAGTAGGGGAGATGGTGGAGAAATAGAAACTTCACTACCCCAATTACCCCATCACTCTTTCAATTTAATCTTTTGTTCACAAACAATCTCTGAAGAAGTTACTTGCTGACAAGGCTTGAGATTCACCTTACTTACTAACAATTTTTTAACTAGGAGAAAAAAATGAACAGAGTAAAAGATAAAGTAGCTATTGTAACAGGTGGCGCAAATGGAATTGGGCAAACAACCTGCATATTATTAGCCCAAGAAGCAGAAGTAAAACTGGTGTTTGCCGAGATTTATGATCAGTTCGGAAAAATTGATGTTCTGGTTAATAATGCGGGAATTTCTGGTGTAGAAAGCCTACCCACGAGATAGCTGAAGATGAGTGGGACAAGGTGATTAATATAAATGTCAAAGGGGTATTTCTCTGTACTAAGCACGCTATTCCATATATGCAAAGTTCTGGAGGTAGTATTATCAATCTCTCTTCTATATACGGTCTTGTTAGTGCAACCGATATTCCTGCTTATCACGCATCTAAAGGGGCTGTGCGGCTGATGAGCAAAACCGATGCTCTTTTTTACGCTAAAGATAATATTCGAGTTAACTCCGTGCATCCTGGCTTTATTTTGACTCCTTTAGTGGAAGACTTAGGAAGGCGATCGCCCCAAGGGGTTGAAGCATATAAGCAGCACCTCGATAGTTTACATCCCATTGGTCATATGGGTGAACCCCAGGATATCGCCTATGGCATTCTCTATCTCGCTTCGGATGAATCTAAGTTTATTACAGGTAGTGAATTAGTTATTGATGGAGGCTATACCGCCCAGTAGACCTTTTGCACGAATCACTACTGACTACTTTGCCAAGAGGTAATAGGTAATAAAAACTAATTTATTATTCATGCAAGAGGTCTAGTAATCAATTTGAAATCAGAAAAGTCTAGTTCTTCTAAACCTTCTCCAATTAAAAAAGAAAAATTGAGCCATGAATATGAGAAAAGTTTTGTCTCAATCTAGTGAGATAGAAGAAGCCATACAAAAAGTTGAGAATGCCCTTGATGCAACTGAATTAATAACTGAACCAGTTTATTTGAGTTTAATTAATCGACAAGCATCCCCAGTAAACTCCGCTTTTGCAGAAGTCCAACAGATTAAAGTCCAACTTAATGAGGCTATTAAATCTTTAGTTGAAATTAGCAAGCATAACCGAGATTGAGCATGAGTAATTGGTACAAGTTGAACTCAATTGAGGTATTGCAAAAGCTCAAGACTAATTCCGTACAAGGCTTGAGCAAATCAGAAGTAGCTCGTCGCCTCAAAAAACATGGCTTTAATGAATTAATCGAGCGAAATATTGAGAGTCCCTGGCAAATTTTATGGCAGCAGCTAACCGCCACTATGGTATTGATTTTGCTGGTTGCTGCCTTAGTTTCAGCTATTTTGGGAGACTTCAAAGATGCTATTGCTATCCTGGCGATCGTTATTTTCAATACTTTGATAGGATTTAAACAAGAATATCAAGCCCAACAGTCTCTTGCTGCACTTAAAAAGCTGGCAGTACCTTCAGTTAGGGTGCGCCGTAATAGTTGCGTGGAGAAAATTTCAGCTCGTGAGTTAGTGCCTGGCGACATTGTAATGTTAGAAGCGGGAAATCTAATTCCTGCTGACTGCCGTTTGTTAGAGAGTGCCAGCCTAAGAATTCAGGAAGCTTCCCTAACAGGCGAATCAGAACCCATAGATAAAAATTCTTCGGTATTGAATCGAGGTGAGCTACCTCTAGCCGAACGCCTCAATATGACTTACATGGGAACATTTGTTACCTATGGTCGGGGACTGGCGGTAGTTACCGAAACTGGAATGAGTACCGAGTTAGGTCAGATTGCGGGAGCTATTCAAACTGTAGGTCGCGAACCAACCCGACTACAACAACGCTTAGAAGTATTAGGGCGGGTTCTAGGAATTGCAATTTTGTTTCTAGTCACAGCAATTTTCATACTGGGCTTGCTTCGGGGAGAAGATTTAAAGTTAATGTTTCTGACCGCCGTAAGTGTGGGAGTAGCATCTATACCAGAAGGTTTACCAGCAGTGGTAACAATTGCCCTAGCTTTAGGAGCGCAGCGGATGTTGACCAGGAAAGCCTTAATCCGCAAACTCCCAGCAGTGGAAACTTTGGGTTCAGTTACCACCATCTGCTCTGATAAAACGGGAACTTTGACTGAGAACCGCATGACCGTCACCTTTCTGGCTGTAGCTGGTCAAAGAGTAGATTTAGCTGAACTTCTAGACAGTGCCACACCAATACCAAAAAATAGTGAAGCAAAACTGACGGGGAGACAACCAGGCTAAACAAGACTCTGTATAAGTTTCATAGCTTTAAGACCTTTGAGATAAAATGATAGTTTATTGAGAGCAGTTTTCATTAATTTTTCGACCCACTCCCAACATATATCCATAGATAATACCCATGTCGTACCGTATAATCCTGTCCAAAAATAACTATGTCTTGGTCGGTTTTTTCCTTCAAGTTTGAGGCGATTAATATACTCTTGATGACCAGTATTTCTAATTTTTAAACCTGCCAAACAACTAGCAGTATAGGCGATGGCTATTAATAAAATTAAATTAGTCAAACGTTGTGGATTAGCTTGACTTCCTTCTAAATTATAACCACCACTCTTACAATCTTAGTATTTTTATTTAATCTAAGAACAAAATCTATATTCTTTTTAGCTAGCCAAAGAGCGAAGGCTGTACTTCGATACTCTCTATCACCTATAATAACTAGCTTATAATCATTAAGCAGCCTGATTATAGGTCTAATTGTAGCTACTTGCTCGTAGAAATTACTGCTACCTTTTTTTGATAATAGTAACCAATAAATTGGCAAGGCTCTTTTCTTCCAGATAACACTTACCATCGAAATGTTATTATTTTTCCATTGCGTTCGGTCGATAGTAATAATTAAGCGATCGCCTGCCTTGAATTGATTCTCAATTATCTTTTTTATCACAGGAAACCATAATAAAGATAAACTCAAACTTGATGATATTAAAAAGCGTTGTATTTTCTTTCTTCGGCTTTCACATTTGATAGGATAAGGGAAGCTAGATGCGAGTCTTTCTATTCTAACCTGTCGATGAGCTTGTAGTAGCCAAACCAAAATTTGTAACGTTAATAATTCAGAGTCAGGAAGATAAGTTTTGAGATAATCAAGATAAAATTGAGGTAACATTTTTAAAACTTTAACTGTCTTCTATTCAATAAGACAGTTATTTTTATCTATTTGATGTCCCATAACCTAAATTGAGCTGAATAATTTAAGAGTTCTGCTGATTTCTCCAATTTTGCCCTTGAATATTAAATCAATTACGTTGGTATTTTTATTGAGCTGCAAGGTTTTCTAAGTCCCCTGTCTCATATTGATTGTAGAGGTTGTCTCCCCGTCAGGAAGCAAAATCCATTTTACTCAGAGGACAACCTGCCTTAACTCTTCTCCTAACTAGTGCAGCCCTATGCAATGATGCTGTGTTGAAATCGGAAGACGACGACCCACATCATTCCATTGGAGATCCGACTGAGAATGCTTTGGTAGTAGCTGCTGCCCGTCAGGGACTTTGGAAAGCTAACTTAGAAGAAGTCTTTCTGCGTTGTGCTGAGATTCCTTTTGATGCCGAGCGCAAGCGGATGACCACAGTTCACCAACTTCCGAGAGACAACAGCCAGCTTCCCCAATCTCTTAAGTCGATGTTGCCTTGGGAGTTAGTGCTAGAGCAGTCGGGAAGCATTGTTTTTACTAAAGGTGCTGTCGATAGCCTACTGGAAGTTGTCAGTCAGGTCTGGGTAAACGGACAGCCTGAACCACTCAATGATCGCTGGCAGCAAAGAATTTTGCAGCTTAGTGAAGGGCTGGCACGAGACGGGATGCGCGTTCTTGGTGTCGCTTTTAAACCCTTAGAAACTCTTCCTTCTGGGACAGAGATTAACAGTGTCGAGCAAAATCTAATCTTCTTGGGTGTAGTAGGAATGCTTGACCCAGCGAGATCTGAAGTTAAGAATGCAGTGCAGACTTGCCAAACTGCTGGCATTCGTCCTGTGATGATTACGGGGGATCATCCTCTTACGGCTATGCATATTGCTCGCGAATTGGGGATTTCCTCTAACGAAAGGTTTCTCACTGGTCAAGATCTGAAACATCTCTCAGTTAAAGAATTAGCAAACACAGTTGAATCGGTTTCTGTCTATGCGCGAGTGTCCCCACAGCAAAAACTAGAAATTGTTCGCGCTTTGCAAAGTCGTGGTCAAGTTGTGGCAATGACAGGGGATGGGGTTAATGATGCCCCAGCTTTAAAGAAAGCCGATATTGGCGTAGCGATGGGCATAACTGGTACGGATGTCGCTAAAGAAACAGCAGATATGGTCTTGCTGGACGATAACTTTACTACTGTTGTTGCTGCGATCAAAGAAGATCGAGTTATCTACGACAATATTCGTAAGTTCATTAAGTATACTTTGACTGGTAACTGTGGCGAACTTTGGGTAATTATCCTCGCTCCTGTTTGGGGAATGCCACTACCCCTATTACCTCTACAAATTCTCTGGATTAATCTATTAGCCGACGGTCTGTTGGCACTAGCTTTAAGTGTAGAGCCAGGGGAGCGTAAGATTATGCAACGCAGACCCTACAAACCAAATGAGAGTATCTTCGGTCGCGGGGTAGGTCTAGATATTGTTTGGGTGGGGTTGCTTTTAGGTTTAGTATTACTGGCAGTGGCATATAGCTATTGGTCAAAAGGTCAGGCTAGTTGGCAAACTATGGTGTTTACTACCTTGGCTTTTTCTCGGATAGGACTTGCTCAAACCATGCGCTCTGAACGAGAATCGTTATTTAGTATTGGCTTGCTGGGTAACAAGCCTTCATTGGGAGCAGTTTTGCTGACTTTTAGTTTGCAGCTAGCAGTGGTTTATCTACCCTTATTGCAAAACATTTTTCAAACTATTCCTCTGTCAAGGCTCGATCTAACTATTTGCTTGATTTTAAGTAGCATAGTTTTTTTTGCTATGGAGATCGAGAAGTGGCTGATGAGAAAAAAGCATCGTTAAAAATTTCGGCTTTAGTCAGTTATTAATTCCCTCATAAGTTCTTCAAACTGTTTCTGTAATTTCAAAACAAAGCAAAGTTTTAACCAATCATAATTTCCCCCAAAGCCCTTGCCAATAAAGTGAAAACCTTATTTAAAGAATCAAAATGGCATTTAAACAGCGATCGCGTAACCAGAAAAACCATTCTCAAAGCCAAGCTCGCACCTCTATATCTGCAAACGAATCTTCCTTAACTGAAGAGCGGGTTAACAGTTTATCCTTAACTCAACTACAAACTCAGTTAGATAGTTCTACTGATGGTTTGTGTCAGTCTGAAGCGACAACTCGCTTGTCGAAGTACGGTAACAACGAGTTAGCAGAATCAAGCACCAGTACTTTACAGCAATTATTGACTCATTTTTGGAATCCGATCGCCTGGATGATTGAAATAGCTGCAATCCTTTCGGCACTCGTCAGAGACTGGGCTGATTTTGGTATTATTCTAACTTTGTTAGTGGTTAATGCCATTATTGGTTTTTGGGAAGAGTATCAGGCAGGAAATGCGATCGCTGCTCTCAAAGCCAAGTTAGCACTTAAAGCACGGGTCAAACGCGATCGAGTCTGGAAAACTATTTCCGCTCTGGAATTAGTGCCAGGAGATATTATCCGTTTGCGGATTGGGGATATTGTCCCCGCCGACACCCGACTTTTAGAGGGGGATTCGGTAGAGATCGACCAGTCAGCCCTAACGGGGGAATCATTAATCGTCACTCGAAATTCAGGAGAAACGGTTTATTCAGGTTCGGTTCTCAAACGAGGCGAAATCGATGGCTTAGTCTATGCCACAGGTGCTAATACCTATTTTGGCAAAACTGCCCATCTAGTAGAAACTGCCCACACTACCAGCCATTTTCAACGAGCCGTTTTGAAGATTGGTAATTATCTAATTTTGGTGGCATTATTCCTCGTCACGCTGATCTTGTCAGTAGCAGTGTTTCGCGGTGACGGGATGGTTACAACCTTACAATTTGCCCTAGTTTTAACTGTAGCTTCGATCCCCGTAGCTATGCCTACGGTTTTGTCGGTAACGATGGCAGTAGGAGCGCAAAATCTAGCAAAGAAACAGGCTATCGTCAGCCGTCTGGCTGCGATCGAGGAACTAGCAGGAATTGATATACTTTGCTCTGATAAGACAGGTACGTTAACTCTAAATCAGTTAACTCTGGGCGAACCCTTCAGCATTGGAGAAACTACCAAAGAACAGGTGATTCTAAGTGCGGCATTGGCTTCCCGCAGTGAAGATCGAGATCCAATCGACCTAGCGGTGCTTAGTGGTTTACCAGCCAACCAGACTTTAGATAACTACCAAATTATTCACTTTCAGCCTTTCGATCCCGTTAGTAAACGCACTGAAGCTGAAGTTAGAACGGCAAACGGTCGAAATTTTAAAGTCAGTAAGGGTGCGCCCCAGGTAATCTTGGCTTTATCAGCCAATGCACCTCAAATTACCGATCAAGTAGAGCAAACAATTAATCAATTTGCCCAGCGCGGGTTTCGTTCTCTTGGGGTAGCTCGCACCGATGAACGAGAACAATGGCAATTTCTCGGCGTACTGTCACTTTTCGATCCGCCACGAGAAGATTCTCAGTCTACGATTGAAGCTGCCCGTCATTTGGGAGTAAAGATCAAAATGCTCACTGGAGATCAGCAAGCGATCGCCAAAGAGACTGCTCATCAGTTGAGCTTAGGGGAAAATATTCTCAATGCTAATATGTTTGCCGAAACCAATCCTCATCAAATCGGACAGCTTGCTGATGCCATTGAGGAGGCAGATGGTTTTGCCCAGGTTTTTCCCGAACATAAATATCACATTGTTGATGTCTTACAACAGCAAGGTCATATAGTAGGCATGACGGGGGATGGGGTAAATGATGCCCCAGCACTAAAAAAAGCCGATGCAGGTATTGCTGTTTCGGGTGCTACTGATGCAGCAAGGGCAGCAGCGGATATTGTCCTGTTGACATCAGGACTATCGGTGATTATAGATGCGATTAAAGAGAGTCGCAAAATTTTCCAACGGATGAACAGCTATGCTACCTACCGTATTGCCGAAACTATACGAGTGCTGGTGTTTATGACCTTATCAATTTTGGTCTTTAACTTTTACCCAGTCACGGCAATTATGATTGTGCTGCTGGCACTACTCAACGATGGTGCTATTTTATCAATTGCCTATGACCGCACTCATTCTGCCGATCGCCCTGAAGCCTGGAATATGCCCGTAGTTATGGGAGTAGCAACAGTATTAGGATTAGCTGGGGTAATTGAATCCTTTGGTCTTTTCTACCTGGGAGAAACCTATTTTCAACTCAGCCGAGAAGTGATTCAGACTTTAATTTATCTCAAGCTTTCAGTGGCAGGTCATCTCACCATCTTTGTAACGCGGACGCGAGGACCTTTCTGGACAATCAAACCCGCATCAATATTATTAGGTGCGGTACTGGTCACTCAGGCGATCGCTACTATCATTGCCGTTTATGGCTTACTGATGACTCCAATTGGTTGGAAGTGGGCTTTATTTGTTTGGGGATATGCTTTAATTGGATTTCTAATTGAAGACCGCATAAAATTAGCAGCTTATCGTATCTTCGATCGCCATCAATCTGTTTTGTCAGCCAAAGGCTTTAAGCGATGGGCAAGACAGCGATTCCATCATCCTGGACTTTAAATATTTAAGTAACTGATATTACGCAGCATGGGGTTATGGAGTAGGGAGTAAGGAGTATAGAAGATAGTGGAGATGGTGGAGATAGAGAAGTGGTGGAGTGATGGAGATAGACAAAGGCTTTAGCCGCATGTAGTAGTGAAGCCAAACTACCCCAATTACCACAATCAGCCAAGATTACTTTGCTGGATGTATTTTAAAAAAATTAATGAAGAAAGATATTTGAGTTCAGTATTACAACGTTATCGTGGATAAATTTTAATACCCTCTCCATTTCCTTCGTTTTGAATAAATTCTACCCCTCCTTTTTCTAGAGCCTTTTGAATAGCGAGAAGATTATTGGCAATAGGCTTGCGAAATTCACGCTCAAAGTCTGCAATGGTCGCTCTTGCTACGTGAGCCTTCTTTGACAATTCTTCCTGTGACCAATTCAGCATTGCTCGCGCACCACGACATTGAGCAGAGCTGATAGTCATTTTGTCTGACATAGTACATTTTGTTTGATATTTATGTATAATATTAGTTACTTTATACGACATAGATCGGACTTTCGATTCTAAGCAATTTTATCGCGAGGATAATTAGAAAATTTGCATAGCTTAGAGTGGGATAATCAGATATAAGTCGCGTAGCAAGGAAAGTTAGCTTGAGCAATAACATAGGCTCTTCACCACCAAGTACGGCTAGTACAGTGGGTCGAGGAAAGACAATTTCGTTAGATTCAGAACCAGCATTCACCAATTGGAAAGATACGTATCTTTCATTATTTTATGGTGATAGTCTCGATCATTATCACAAATGGAAAACTCCAACCGTAATTGTGTCTGATGGTGGATATGGTATTTTGGGATTTCAGGGGGACACTTCAGATCATCTTAATCTACCAAAATGGTACGAACCTCATGTCAAAGCATGGTCAAAATATGCAACGCCTCAGACAACTCTCTGGTTCTGGAACTCAGAAATTGGTTGGGCTTCAGTTCATCCAATTTTAGAAAAGTATGGTTGGAAATATGTAAACTGTAATATTTGGAATAAGGGAAAGGGACATATTGCTGGCAATGTAAATACCAAAAAAATAAGACGATTTCCCGTAGTAACAGAGGTTTGTGTACAATATGTGCTTGAAGCTCGTATAGATGACCTATCATTAAAAGAATGGCTTCTATCGGAATGGATACGCACAGGTCTTCCAAAGAAAAAAGCAAATGAAGCTTGTGGTGTAAAAAACGTGGCTACCAGAAAGTATCTCGATCGAGGTCATCTTTGGTACTTCCCGCCACCAGAAATGTTCGAGAAATTAGTAATCTACGCCAACAAATTTGGCAAACCAGAAGGGAAACCTTACTTTTCTCGCGATAAAAAAAGATCGATGACCAAGGATGAATGGGCTTCAATGCGCTCTAAGTTCTTATGTCCTCATGGATACACAAACGTATGGGAAAGAAACGCTCTTCGTGGGCAAGAAAGAGTAACAATTGATTCCAGTAAAGCCATTCATCTCAATCAAAAGCCTTTAGATTTGATGAGTTTATTGATTGAATCAGCTAGTGATGTCGGTGATGTAATTTGGGAGCCATTTGGTGGCTTGTTCTCTGCTTCTCTTGCTGCTAAAAGGTTACAGAGAAAAGCATATGCCAGTGAAATAGATTGGACTTATTTCTATTATGGTGTTCAAAGAATCAAAGAATTAGGTCATCAATATCAGTAGAGTAAATAGATAATTTTTCTTTCATTACCGATTTGATTGTATTAATATCTTTGTTTTTAAATAATTTATTCCAATTCTTGATAGTCATATCACAGACATTTGTTTGTAATACTTTTGTTTTAAAGCTTTCTATTTCTGGGTGGACGATTCTATCTATTTTGGCAAAATTTGTATCTAGCCTATATGGAAAGAGATTTATTAGCTGTCTTAATAACTCCTGATACTCTCTTGTTGGCTGATAAGCTATCTTATCTATGCCCCATTCTTCTACTATCTTGCAAGCTTCTTCAAATTGAGTAGGAGTTCCTTGCCACTTATAACCATTGGTATTTGTTTGCTGTAAATTTCGAGTACGCTTACCCGTATCTTCAGGTTCTAGCACCAAATAATCAGGGGGATTATGATAATGACGATCTCGCGCTTCAGCGACAGAGCGAGCAGAAACTATACAAATATCCAATAAATAAGGTTTGCCATAAATTAATTGTCTAAGAAGCCAAGGTAACAAGACAACATAAGTATTATCAGATTTAAAATGATTTTGGCTATCTTTAAACCTAGCCGTAATTTCAGTTGATAAAGGAAACCATGTTTTTATTTCAAAACCTGGAGTTGGTTTTACCTGTCCATCAAAAATAGTGTCTGGAAACCCAGGATCTTGACGTTTCCATTCTCCTAAATTTTTAAAATCTTCGTGGCTGTTCAAAAATTCTGCAATATTGAATTCAATTAAATTACCTAGTAAGGGAGAGAGTTTTGAAACAACTTTAGCCAAGTTAAGAGCAGATTCGGAGGAGATAGGCTTTGATACTGTAAGTAAATCGAATTCATGCCCTGGAAGAGATTGAAGTTTCTCAACAGCTATTTCGATAACATCTTCTGTTCTCATCAATCAAGTTCTCAAAACAGCCCCAATCATAACAACGCTTTGCCATTATTGCTACGATAATTTTCCGAAATTGAGAACATACATTAAATAGAAAGTCTTAGGCACAATTGAGCTAAAAATTGGAAAGTCTTCAATATTTACTCAACGGCTTTGGTAGCAACTGATGAGGCTACATTGGAAAAGTCTGATTACAAGAGCTACTGGGGGAGGTTCTTGCTGATAACACTGCTATGTTAAACCTCGTTCAAAGCTTTGGTTTCGAGCGTTATCCTACTACAGAATTAGAGGTACTTCGAGTGAAATTGCAGCTAGAGGCTCAGACTTAAACTAGGAAGTCCGTATCTATTTAAGAATGCGATTGATCGCCACTGTTACTATTTTGAATCTAGCTAACTTTACTATTAATGACTCAGGCAAAAAGTCTCAAAAGATTACGTAGCATTAGCTTTATCTGCCCCATCATATTTAAAGGATTAGAAGAAAAAACTAGTTTTTATTCCTAGTACTACAAGATAGTTACGCAATTATTGTTCCCATAAAGTTTTGTAAATAGATCGATTCAAAGTTGAAATATTTTCCATCCTCATAAGTTCTTCAAATTCATTTTCTATAACTAAGTTAACAACCTCAAAGCATTACCAATACAGCGTATGTCAAGAGGTGAAGTTTAGAGAGAGTAAGACTTATGGTCGTAACCGCAAATCGTCACAGCCAAACTCAACAGGATAAAGAACAAGCTTTAGTTCTCTGGTTTGAAGACGTAGGAATGAGCGATGTTTCTCACGTTGGAGGTAAAAATGCCTCTTTAGGAGAAATGATTCAACAGCTAACACCCCAAGGAATTAATGTGCCAGGAGGTTTTGCTACTACAGCTTATGCCTATCGCTATTTTATCGAACAGGCAGGGCTAGAAATCAAGCTGCGTCAACTATTTGCCGATTTAGATGTCGAAGATCTGAGTAATTTGCGATCGCGGGGCAGACAAGCCAGGGCATTAATCCTCAATACTCCTTTTCCCACCGAACTTAATACGGCGATTACCGAAGCTTACAGTCAGCTTTGTGTCAGAAATAGTATTGACTTCTCTTACTGCGAACAGTTTAAAGGAGAAGAAAAAGAGGTTTGCAAAAAGTATACTTACAATGTTGACGTAGCCGTGCGTTCTTCTGCCACTGCCGAAGATTTACCCGACGCTAGTTTTGCAGGACAACAAGAAACCTATCTTAATGTTCATGACGTTCAAGGTGTACTAGAAGCCTGTCATAAGTGCTTTGCCTCTCTATTTACAGATCGGGCAATTTCCTACCGTAGTATTAAAGGCTTCGACCATTTTGATGTGGCTCTTTCAGTTGGGGTACAAAAGATGGTGCGATCGGATTTGGCTACTTCTGGGGTCATGTTCTCCATCGATACCGAAACGGGTTTTAAAGATGCAGCTTTAATTACTGCTGCTTATGGTTTGGGTGAAAACGTGGTTCAGGGTGCGGTCAATCCTGACGAATATATTGTCTTTAAACCAACTTTGAACAAAGGCTTTAAGCCAATTTTAGATAAACGTCTTGGCAGTAAAGAAATTAAGATGGTGTATGACGTTGGCGGTAGTAAATTAACTAAAAACGTACCCACAACTCACTTAGAAAGAGTCGAATATGCCATTGATGATGATGAAATCTTACAGCTAGCTAAATGGGCTTGTCAGATTGAAGATTATTATTCAAAAGTGCGTAATACCTATACGCCGATGGATATTGAATGGGCAAAAGACGGACTAACTGGAGAACTATACATCGTTCAAGCTCGCCCAGAAACCGTCCAGTCTCAAAAAACTGCCAATGTATTGCAGACATATAAATTAGATGCTGCGGGGGATAACATCCTAACCACAGGTAGGTCTGTGGGTGAGAAAATTGGTGCGGGTGTCGCCAGAGTCATTCTGGAAGTAACTGACATCGATAAGTTTCAGCCTGGAGAAGTTTTAGTTACCAACAAAACCGATCCTGACTGGGAACCCATTATGAAACAAGCTAGTGCGATCGTTACTAACCAGGGTGGTAGAACCTGTCATGCTGCTATTATTGCCCGTGAAATGGGTATTCCTGCGATCGTCGGCTGTAATGATGCCACCAATAGTATTCAGACAGGACAAGAAGTAACCGTCTCTTGTGCTGAAGGAGAACAGGGCAAAGTTTATGCAGGTTCAATTCCCTTTAACGTAGAATCAATCGAGCTAAATAACTTGCCTGAAACCAAAACTCAGATCTTGATGAACGTGGGCGATCCCGAATCAGCCTTCGGCTTGTCAGCTTTACCTTGTGACGGTGTGGGTTTGGCACGGCTAGAATTTATTATTGCCAACCACATCAAAGTACATCCTTTGGCTTTACTGAGGTTTGACGAATTAAAAGATGCTCAAGAAAAAATGGCTGTTGCCCGTCAAACAATCCACTACCCCAGTAAACCTGATTTCTTTGTAGATAAACTATCGCGAGGTATCGCCACCATCGCCGCAGCATTCTATCCCAAGCCTGTGATAGTCAGGATGTCGGACTTTAAGAGTAATGAATATGCCAATCTCTTGGGTGGTAAACAGTTTGAACCAAAAGAAGAAAACCCGATGCTGGGTTGGCGCGGTGCGAGTCGCTATTACGATCCCAAATACCGCGAAGCCTTCGCCCTAGAATGTCAAGCATTTAAACGAGTCCGCAACGAAATGGGCTTAACTAACGTGATTCCGATGATTCCCTTCTGTCGCACTCCCGATGAAGGACGTAAAGTGCTAGCAGAAATGGCAAAACACGGACTAGTAAAAGGCGAAAATGATTTGCAAGTATACGTCATGTGCGAACTTCCCAGTAACGTAATGCTGGCAGCCGAATTTAGCGAAGTGTTTGACGGCTTTTCGATTGGTTCAAACGATTTGACTCAGCTTACCCTGGGACTCGATCGCGATTCATCTTTAGTATCACATCTATTTGACGAACGAAATCCTGCGGTAGAAGCCATGCTAACTATGGCAATTGGAGTAGCCAAGCTCAAACAGCGCAAAATCGGCATCTGTGGTCAAGCACCCAGCGATTACCCAGAATTTGCCGAATTTCTAGTCAAAGAAGGAATTGATTCAATCAGTCTCAATCCCGATTCAGTCCTCAAAACTAGACTAAAAATAGCTGAGGTAGAACAACAGTTATCTTGTTTTGACTCCTGACTCCTGACTTCTGACTTCTGACTTCATTAAGAGGTATTTATCATGATTAACAAAATTCTGGTAGCCGTAGACCGTTCTGAAAACGGTAAATCGATTTTTAATTCGGCAGTATCTTTAGCCCAAACTACTGGTGCATCGCTAATGCTGGTTCACGTTGTTTCCAGCAGTGAATCAGGTTATCCCATACTGCCTACTTATACTTATTATTTCCTCGAAGACGATCGCGAATACGATACGTATCAGAAACAGCTGGCTAAATATAAACAGTGGGGATTAGATTTTCTGCAAAACCTAACCCAAGAAGCTACAGCCAGAGGAGTAGATACGGAATTTACTCAACTGACTGGAAACCCAGGACGCATGATTTGCGAACTTGCAGGTAATTGGTCAGCCGATCTAATTTTGGTCGGTAGTCGGGGACTAAAGGGACTTAAAGAAATGTTTCTCGGTAGCGTTAGCAATTATGTCACCCATCATGCACCCTGTTCGGTTTTAATTATGCGAACCTCAATTAACGTTGATGCCAAACAAACCCTGGCAGAGTCAGAAAAAGCAGATAACCAGCAAGAACTTCTGACCTCTGACTCTTGACTCCTAACTTCAATAAAAGGTATTCATCATGATTAACAAAATTTTAGTAGCTGTACAACGCTTTGAAAACAATCAATCTATTTTTAAGACTGCTGTATCTTTGGCTCAAACTAATGATGCAGAATTAATGCTGCTTCATATCATGTCCGAAACGGAAGCGAACTATCCAGAATTACTCACATATACCTATTTTCCTATGGTGGACAATCATGAATACGAAGCGTACCAAAAACAGTTGAAAGAGTATAGACAATGGGGGCTAAATTTTCTTCAAGACCTAACTAAAGAAGCCACAGCCAGAGGAGTAGATACGGAATTTACTCAACTGACTGGAAATCCAGGACGGATGATCTGTGAGTTAGCAGGTAATTGGTCAGCTGATCTAATTTTGGTTGGTAGTCGGGGACTCAAAGGATTAAAAGAAATGTTTCTTGGTAGCGTGAGTAACTATGTAACCCATCATGCACCCTGCTCGGTGTTGATAGTTCGTAATTCCGTAAATTCCGAGTCCGAGCGATTATCTTCTGAATCAAAAAAAACAGTCGATCAACAAGAACTTCTTACTAATGAATTTTAATTCTGCGTCTTAATCACACTCTCAAATTTTGAAAATCTAATGAAAGAGGCGATCGCTGCTTATTAACTATTAACAGAGGTTTGAAAAATGAGCAAAAAAATATTGGTGGCAATTGACCGTTCGACAGTAAGTAAACAGGTGTTTGAAGAGGCTCTATCTTTAGCTAAAGCTGTTGGAGGAAACTTAATTCTGCTTCATGTATTGTGTGCCGAAGAATCAGGAACTCCGCAGATGTCTCCTTACTTTGTACATCATAAAGATCGCTGTATTCATGTCGATCCGAGAATTATGCGTCGAGCCAACGAAGAATTTGATCGCGAATGGTCAGAGTTTAAGCAGCAAGGAATCAAGATGATGCGTTCTTATATGAAAAAAGCGATGTCTTCTAGCGGGCGTGGAATAAGCTGCTTGCGAAGCAGCATTTCCGCCCACTCTAGCTCCGCAAACGCAGCAGGAGTTCAGACAGAGTTTAGTCAAATTACGGGACATCCAAGCACAACTATTTGTGACTTTGCCCAGTCTTGTCATGCCGATATTGTAGTTATTGGCAGACGAGGACATTCTGGTTTGAAAGAATTGTTTTTGGGTAGCGTTAGCAACTATGTCGTGCATCACTCTCCCTGCTCGGTTTTGATCGTTCAGACTCCTGTCCCAGAAGTTTCAGCTTCTAGTGAAAGTGTTGAAACTACTGTTTGTGCATGAGCTTGATTTGAAAAAAATAGGAGAATTAATTATGACTGTTCGACTTATTCCTCACAAACCAGACCATATTATTGGCTTGGATATTGATGGCTGGATTGATACTGAAGATATCGATCGCATAACTAAATTGATTGAACCAAGACTGAAGCAGGAGGGAAAATTAAGAATCTATGCTGAGATCAAGAATTGGTCGGGAATGTCATTGGGTGCATTTATTAAAGACCTAAAATTCAGTTTGCAGCATCTTAATGATTTTGAAAAAGAAGCAATTGTCAGCGATCGCAAATGGTTAGAAGCTTTGGCAGCACTGGGTAATACTTTGTTTTATAGCATTGAAGTCAAGCATTTTACTTTTGACGAAAGAGATCGAGCTTTGGAATGGGTTATGAGTTAATAGTTAGTGATTAATACTCAAGCAAGCTTTATGTTCGACCAAATTTTTACTCTCAATTCTGAAGCCGAATCAACAAATATTCTTCGTCCCCGTAAAGGAGTCATTATTGGTTTAGGACAGGTTGGATTAGCCTGCGCCTATTCCTTACTGATCCAAAACTGCTTTGATGAGCTAGTCTTGCAAGATCTTGAAACTCAAAAAGTTGAGGGAGAAGTCATGGATATGCTTCATGGTATGTCTTTGATCGATCCTACTGAGCTTGTAGCTGGAACTGTAGCTGATGCAGGTAAAGACGCAGACATCGTAATTATTACGGCTGGCGCAGCGCAAAAACCAGGCGAGACTCGCCTCGATTTACTAGGTCGCAATATTGCTATTTATCAAAATATTTTGGCTGATGTAGCCAAATATTGTCCAGACGCTATTCTATTGATTGTGACCAATCCCGTAGACATTATGACCTACGTAGCACTTAAAATTTCTGACTTTCCCAGTTCTAGAGTGATCGGTTCGGGAACGGTATTAGATACCTCTAGATTTCGCACTTTGCTAGCAAGTAAATTAAATATTGATGCTCGTAGTGTTCATGCTTATATCATCGGCGAACATGGTGATAGTGAAGTTCCTGTCTGGAGTACAGCGAATGTCGCAGGTCGAAAATTATTGTCCCAAGATTGGGAGAATTTTAAAGAAAGCGATCGCCAAGAATTAACTGCTATATTCGATCGCGTCAAAAATGCAGCCTATGACGTTATTCAGCGCAAAGGATATACTTCTTATGCGATCGGTTTAGTTGTAACCGATATCGTTAAAGCGATTCTACGCAGTCAGGAAAGAGTTCTTACAGTTAGCGGTTTAGTAGATGGAATGTACGGTATTGACAATGTGTGTCTGGGTTTACCAAGAGTAGTCAGCGAAAAAGGTATACTCAAAACTGTTAATTTAGATTTAAGCCCTAGAGAAGAGAAACAGCTTTGTCATTCGGCTCAAGTTCTCCAAGAAGTTTTCAGTCAGCTTAATTTTTAGTTTCGCGCTACAGAGATCTAGCAAATTAGTTTTTACCTTCATTAATAGAAATATCATGGTATCTACTCCCTCTACAGATTCAACGACTGCCCTAAACACAGAAGAAGCTCGCAAAATAGATGCCTATTGGCGTGCCTGTAACTACCTAGCAGTGGGCATGATTTATCTGCGAGATAATCCCTTACTCAAAGAACCCCTTCAGGCAAAACATATCAAACAACGACTGTTAGGACATTGGGGTTCTTCTCCCGCACTTAGCTTTACCTATATTCACCTCAATCGCCTGATTAAGAAGTACGACCTCAACTCTATCTTTATTGCAGGACCAGGACATGGCGCACCTGGAGTACTAGGACCCGTATATCTTGAAGGAACTTATTCCGAAGTTTATCCCGACAAAAGCCAGGACGAATCGGGAATGCAAAAGTTTTTTAAGCAATTCTCATTTCCTGGTTATATCGGCAGTCACTGTACCCCTGAAACCCCTGGTTCAATTCATGAAGGAGGAGAACTAGGCTACAGCGTTTCCCATGCCTTTGGTGCAGCCTACGACAATCCCGATTTAATAGTTGCTTGTGTAGTAGGAGATGGGGAAGCAGAAACAGGACCATTGGCGACGGCTTGGCACTCCAACAAATTTCTCAATCCCATCCGCGATGGGGCAGTATTGCCGATCCTCAACCTAAATGGCTACAAAATTGCCAACCCGACAATTCTGGCTCGTATTAGTGAGGAAGAGTTGACTAAATTGTTTGAAGGCTATGGCTATACTCCCTATGTAGTAAAAGGTTCAGACCCCGAAACCATGCACCAAAAAATGGCGGGAGTCATGGAAGAGTGCATTGTCAAGATTAGAGAATATCAACAGGAAGCCCGTAGCCAAAATAAAGCCTTTCGACCTCGTTGGCCCATGATTATTTTACGAACTCCCAAAGGCTGGACGGGACCAGCAGAAGTAGACGGACACAAGGTAGAAGGATTCTGGAGATCGCATCAAGTACCAATGGGAGGAATGCACTCTAACCCAGAACACGTAAAGCTTCTCGAACAGTGGATGAAGGACTACAAACCAGAAGAATTGTTTGACGAGCATGGTACTTTGATTCCCGAACTCAAAGAACTCGCTCCAGTCGGTATTAAACGCATGAGTGCCAATCCTGTAGCTAATGGCGGACTTTTGAGAAAAGATCTCAAGCTGCCTGACTTTAACGATTATGCCATAGAAATGGAAACGCCAGGAACGGTAGAAGTCGAAAACACCAGAGTATTGGGTAAGTTTTTACGAGATGTGATGAAGCACAACATGACCAACTTTCGCGTCTTTGGACCCGACGAAACTGCTTCTAATCGCCTACAGGATATCTACGAAGTTACTAAGAAAGCGTGGATGGCAGACTATCTTCCAGAGGATGAAGATGGCAGTCAGTTATCACCCAATGGCAGAGTAATGGAGATGTTGAGCGAACATACCCTTGAAGGTTGGCTGGAGACGTATTTGCTTACTGGCAGACACGGATTTATCCATAGTTATGAAGCATTTATTCACGTCATCGACTCCATGTTTAACCAGCACGCCAAATGGTTGGAAATCTGTAAAAAGCACGTTCCCTGGCGCGTTCCCGTATCTTCTCTCAATCTGCTGCTATCTTCTTTAGTCTGGCGACAGGATCATAATGGCTTTTCCCATCAAGATCCAGGCTTTATTGACGTAGTAACAAACAAAAGTGCGGATGTTACCCGCATTTATTTCCCGCCCGACGCTAACTGCTTATTATCCGTTGCCGACCACTGTTTGAAGAGTAAGGATTACGTCAACGTGATCATTGCCGACAAGCAAAATCACCTGCAATATCTGACAATGGATGAAGCGGTAAAGCACTGTACCAAGGGTATCGGTATTTGGGATTGGGCGAGTAACGATGACTGTGGAAAAGCAGCAGATGAACCTGACGTAATTATGGCTTGCTGTGGCGATATTCCGACAATGGAATCTTTGGCAGCCACAGCGATATTGCGCGAAGAGTTTCCCGAACTGAAAGTTAGGTTTATTAACGTGGTCGATCTATATCGCTTGCAGTCGGAACGTGAACATCCTCACGGCTTATCCAACAAAGAATTTGATATTCTGTTCACTCCTGACAAACCAGTAATCTTTAACTTTCACGGCTACCCCTGGTTGATTCATAAACTAGCCTATCGTCGCACTAATCAAGAGCGGATTCACGTCAGAGGCTATAAAGAGCAGGGTAATATCAATACGCCTTTAGAGCTAGCGATGCTAAATCAAATAGATCGCTTTAACTTAATCATCGATGTTATAGATCGAGTCGAAAAACTTGGTTCGAGAGCCGTTTATGTCAGAGAACGGATGAAAAACGAGATTATCGACAATCTGGCTTACGCTCACGAACAGGGGATGGATAAGCCAGAGATTACTAACTGGAAATGGTCTCAATAGTTTGATTGTGGCTAGACTAATTTTAATTCGTCATGGACAAAGCCTTTGGAACGCCCAAAACAGGTTTACAGGTTGGGTCGATGTTCCTCTGAGCAAGAAAGGGCGTGCTGAAGCGATTACCGCCTCTCGTAAATTGAGTAAAAGCGACGAGCGAATAGACGTTTGTTTCACCAGCTTATTAATCAGAGCAATAGAGACAGCCATTATTTGCTTGACTGAGTGCAGTGAAATTTGTGGAGGCAAAACCCCTATTATTAAACATTTTACTAATGATCCCAATTGGCATGATTGGGACAAATATGAAGGCGATCGCACTCAAGAATTGCCGATTTTTACCACATTAAACTTAGATGAACGGTATTATGGGCAATTGCAGGGTTTAAACAAAACTGAAACAGCAGCAAAATATGGAGCAGAGCAGGTCAATCTCTGGCGACGCTCCTATAACACTCGACCTCCAGGGGGTGAAAGCCTAGAAGATACTAGAGCTAGAGTTTTACCTTTCTTTAGAGATCGCATTTTTACTCACCTGAAAAATGGCGAAACGGTTTTAGTCGTGGCTCATGGTAATTCATTACGCTCCATAATTATGGATTTAGACAAATTATCTGTTGAAGAAGTGCCAAAATTGGAGCTAGCCACGGGAGTCCCCATTATCTACGAATTTGATTCAGCAGTGAAAGTTATCAATAAAATTCCCTTGTGATTTGAGTAGGTTCTGGATTATCTAATGACAACACTACTAATCCTTACGAAAAAGGTTGAGAATGAACATATTAGTTCTAAACGCAGGCTCTAGCAGCCAAAAAAGCTGTCTTTATATTCTTGAAGAACCTTTCCCCACTGCTTCAAAACCATTATGGTCGGCTCACCTCGATTGGACGGTAGCGCAGTCGGGGGGTATTTTAACTGTTAAAAGTAACGGTATTAAACAGAAAATTGAAGTTCAAGAGCGTGATACTGCTTTAACCGTTCTATTGAGTACTCTAGTTCAGGGAGAAACTAAAGTTTTAGAGAGTCTTGAGGAAATCAATTTAGTAGGTCATCGAGTAGTGCATGGCGGGGCAAAATATAGTCAGGCTACTCCAATTGATGATGAGGTTAAAAAGGCGATCGCCGATCTAATTCCCCTTGCTCCCAATCATAATCCTGCTCATCTCGAAGGCATCAATGCGATCAAAGAAATACTGCCCGAAGTACCTGTACCTCAAGTAGCTGTATTTGATACAGCGTTTCATACAACGCTCCCTGAAGCAGCAAAAGTTTATCCTTTGCCTTATGAATATTACGAGAAGGGCATTCAGCGTTATGGCTTTCACGGTATTTCCCATGAGTATTGCGCTAACCGCGCTGCTCAAATTCTTCAGAAACCATTAGAATCTCTTAAAATTGTTACCTGTCATTTAGGTAATGGCTGTTCTCTGGCTGTGATCGATAACGGGATCTGTATCGATACCACGATGGGCTTTTCTCCCCTGGAAGGCTTAATGATGGGTACTCGCTGTGGTTCAATCGATCCTCAGATTCCGCTCTACATGATGCAGGAATATAGCTTAGTTTTCGAGGAGGTAAGTCAGATATTAAATCAAAATTCAGGTTTAAAAGGAGTTTCTGGAATATCTGGGGACATAAGAGCTATTTCAGAAGCGATCGCCGAGGGAAATAAAAGAGCATCATTAGCCCTTGATATTTATCTACATCGCTTAAAAAGTTCTATAGGCGCAATGGTAGCCAGTATAAATGGTTTAGATGTTTTAGTCTTTACTGCGGGAGTGGGTGAAAATTCAGCTATAATTCGCGAACAAACTTGTGCGGGATTGAGCTATCTAGGTTTGAAGTTGAATTTAGATAAAAATAATTTAGATAAAAATAATGCTAATCCTACCGATATGAATGTTGCTGCTGTTGACTCAACTGTAAAAGTGTTGGTAATTCATACTCAAGAAGATTGGGCAATTGCACAACAGGCTTACGCTATTAAAAATCACAATTAGCCTGGCTTCACAAGTTTCTCAAGTTATTCAATTAATCTCAAAATATACACAAGTATCGGAGATTTATAATGAATATAGAGGAAAAAAGACTAGTAAAAATCAGCTTTCCCTTTGGTCAATACTTCCAGCAACTGTTTGCTGCGGATACTTACGTTAGGTTCATCAATCCGTTTAGCTTTTGGCGTAGATACAAAATCGAGCATTTAGAAACTTGTCGCGAATTGAATACAGTTCAATATTTTGAAAATTGCCATCAGCTAGACTGGCAATCCAGCAGAGCGACAAATATTAGGATAAATGGAGACTATACAGGCACTTTAAATGACATCTTGACTAAACAATCAGAGTTAAATAGGATTTATATTTCTCAGCCTAGTATCAAACTAGAATATCGCGGTGTTAGTTATTATGCTAAAGATGTCCTCAGTATGAATATTAGTGTTGTACAAATCGATCCTAGCTTAGTTAAGATCGATAGCTTTAAGCAGTCTGTAAACCCTAATAACACCAGTACTCCAAAGACATCGAGCAGTAATTAATCATCATATAAACTAATAATTAGATAATCCTCACAAGTTCTTCAACATCGATCGCTATTCTTAAATCATAGAAAAAAAGATAGTTTTTACACGTTACTAACTTGCAGATCGGGAGAAGAAAATGAGACAAGAAGACAAAACTTGGTGTCCAGCGATCGAGTTCAATGAAACTGACCGAGACTTAATTCTCAAAGCAGAACTTCCTGGAGTTGAGATTAAGGATTTGAATATCAGTGCCGAATCAGAATCAGTGGCAATTTCTGGAGTATAGCAATCGAAGCAAGGATTAGGACATAATAAATATGAAGTACGATAAATGAAAGACTAAGATGCCAGCTTCTTATAGCTACAATTTAAGAACAAAAGTAATTAATGCGATCAATGATGGAATGGCTAAAACTCAGGTAAGTCGCATTTTTAAAATCAGTCGGAATACAATTGACCTTTGGCTGAAAAAAAGAGCGAAAACAGGAGATTATCGAGCAGAAGTTGGATATCAACAGGGATATAATTCTAAAATTACTGATTTAGAAAATTTTAGGAAGTTCGCTAAGACTTACGGTAGTCTTACTTAGCAAGAAATGGCGGATAAATGGTCAGAAAAAATTAGCGATCGCACCATTGGCAAAGCACTTCAAAAAATTGGATATACCAGAAAAAAAAACTTACGGTTATCAAGAGAGAGATGAAGAAAAAAGACAAAAATTCAAGTTAAAGATTAGCAAAACCAAGCCAGAAAATAGAGTCTATATTGACGAATCAGGAATGGACAATCGAGAGGATTATGGCTATGGATGGAATGAGAAAGGAAAAAGATTCTATGATTTAAAATCAGGAAGAAGAAGTCTTAGAGTGAGTATTATGAGTGGATTGTGCCAAGGAAAATTGCTCGCACCATTAACTTTTGAGGGGTCTTGTAATCGCTTAGTATTTGAAAAATGGCTCGAAGAAAAATTACTTCCTGGATTAAATCCAGGGCAAAGACTCATTTTAGATAATGCCACATTTCATAAAGCGGATGCGACCCCGCGCTGCCGATAGGCGCAAGACAAAGGCGCGCTTCCGCATGTACGCGCACCAAGCAGGAGAAAGAATTAGAGAATTAGTTGAATCAGCGGGTTGTGAACTTCAATATTTACCTCCTTATTCTCCTGATTTAAATAAAATAGAGCATTGTTGGTTTCCCATTAAAAACAGAGTAAGAAAATCAAAAGGTAGTATCGAAAATTTTCGAGAGAGAGTTGATTATGCTGTTAAGCTAACGTCCTAACCTATACTTCGACTGCTATATATGACCACCATAAGTCATCAACCGAAAAAGAATTGATTCCTTCTCAGCTTCACTATGGACAGCTTGAGTGCAACGTTTCCCTACCAGTAAAATTCAGGTCAATCATATCAGAGCCGAATTGGTTCAGGGAGTATTAACTATAACCATGCCCAAGGTGAATATAGCCAGTACAGCCAATATCTAAAAGTTTCAAGAGGAAGTAAACACAGGTGAGGTGACAATGAAAATACATGACAAATTACACAACAAGTCATCTAATGTAGCCCCGATACTGATAGGACTTTCACTGTTGTTAATAGGAGTTGCTGAAATCGCTGGTATTTGGTCATTGAGCAAAGTAATATTACCCACAGTTACAAGATCGGGATCTTCTTCAGTTGAAGAGGTACAGCCAGCTAAGTTTACTCCTCAGATCTATCAGCTAGAGATAGTTGATCGGCGTATCCATTTGACACCCAAAGCTATTTACACTTCTGCAACTTCGCCTCAAGCTGCTTTGACTGAGGCTTTAGATAAGCTATTTGCCCAAGCGTTCGTCTTCAATCCAACCAGTACAATTCCCCAGGGTACACGTTTACTAGATCTACAGACTAGCGAAGATGGGGTACACGTCGATTTATCCCATGAATTTACTCAGGGAGGTGGCAGTAGTTCAATGATTTATCGAGTGGCTCAAGTGCTTTATACGGCAACGAGTATAGATCCCCAAGCACGAGTGTTTTTATCAGTTGAGGGAATACCTTTGAATGAAGATTATCCCCTTGGGGGAGAAGGATTGGTTTTAGAGTATCCCCTCACAAGACAAATATTTGACCGAGAGTTTTTAGCTGAATAATCGTTAATTTAATCGATGAGGTAAAAGATATGAAGATTTTTACATGGGTGCAAAACACAGTCCAATATTTATTTGATGGAGTATTCCGACTGTTCAAAGCTACAGATGATGACTATCCCAAAACTGGAGTTCAACCTTTCAGTGGCGATCCTGGCGAAGATCCTAAAAAGTATTACTAATGGTGGATGGTTAGTTGTGATATAGAGGACAGCGATCGCATATTAAACGACGAGTTTTCTAATGTTTTACAGCGATGGTTCACAATTTATGGCTTTATAAGGTAAATTTGGAAGACTACCAACAGTATTTAAGGACAAAATTAAATGTCTTTATCAACGCTGACGAGCATTAACGATTGGCATACTATAAACCTTGAAAAAGCCATTGAATTACTTAAAGCTGATGCTAGCAGCGGCTTATCTAGTGATGAAGTTGATCGAAGACAAAAGTATTTTGGCAAGAATGAACTAAAACAGACGGCTGGACGAAGTAAACTGAGCATCTTATGGGATCAGTTTACTAATATTATGCTGATTATGCTGATGGCGATCGCCATAATTTCGGCAATTTTAGATCTGCGTCACGGCAATTTTCCCAAAGATTCCATCGCTATCTTTATCATTGTTATTCTCAACGGCATTTTAGGCTATGTTCAAGAAAGTCGTGCTGAAAAAGCCCTCGCTGCACTCAAACGTCTTTCTTCGACTCAGGTAAAAGTAATCCGCGACGGGATAACTCAACAACTTGATGCAGAAGAACTAGTCCCAGGAGACATCATATTTTTAGAGGCAGGGGTACAAATTGCTGCGGATGGGCATTTGCTAGAGGCACAAAATTTGCAGGTTAGCGAGTCTACTCTTACGGGCGAAGCCACTGCGGTAAATAAAGATGCCGATGTCATTTTACCTGAAGATGCCCCGTTAGGCGAGCGTCTAAACCTAATTTTTAAAGGTACACAGGTAGCAAAAGGCAGAGGAAAAGCCATAGTCACTAAAACAGGCATGGAGACGGAGATTGGTCTAATTGCCACCATGCTGCAAACGGTGGAGACAGAACCAACTCCTCTACAACAACGCATGACCCAGCTAGGCAAAGTACTAGTTAGTGGTTCGCTATCTTTGGTAGTCTTAATTACTTTTGGTGGTTTACTTAAGTCAGGCTGGGGAATCTTTGAAGAGATTCTAGAAACTTCTTTAAGTATGGCAGTGGCGGTAGTGCCAGAAGGATTGCCTGCGGTGGTAACTGTGACTCTGGCAATTGGCACACAAAAGATGATTCGCCGTCAGGCTTTGATACGTAAGTTACCAGCAGTGGAAACTTTAGGTTCGGTGACTACAATCTGTTCTGACAAAACGGGTACGCTGACTCAAAACAAGATGATCGTCCAGCAAGTATGCACCCACTCATTTAACTTTGAAGTTACAGGGACGGGTTATCAGCCAGCGGGAGAATTTCAAGGAGAAGACCCAGATAGTCTAGAAAAAGAGCCAGAAATTAATAAGCTACTCGAAGCCTGTGTATTGTGTAATGATGCCCTGCTTCAATGTTCCCGTAAGACCTCACAAAAAAAAGCTAAATGGTCGATCTTAGGCGATCCGACAGAGGGCGCACTATTGGCTTTGGCAGGAAAGACAGGACTTTTTAAAGAAGATCTCGAACAAAACAGACCTCGCTTAGCAGAGTTTCCCTTTGACTCCGAGCGAAAACGAATGTCTGTCACAGTAGAAAATCCAGAGACAGAATCGCCCTACATAATGTTTGTCAAGGGTTCACCAGAGTTAATGTTAGAGCGATCGCTTTACATTCAGAACGACGATAAATCTCAACCCATTACAGAACAGCAAAAGCAACAAATCCTAGATTCAAATACCTATCTAGCAAGTATTGGCTTAAGAGTATTGGGTATAGCATATAAACCTCTGGCAGAAATACCTGCTGCTAACACAGAAGAAGAGAACGAACGAGAACTTGTATGGCTCGGGATGGTAGGAATGCTGGATGCACCCAGAGAGGAAGTAAAACAGGCGGTGGCAAACTGTTTGAGGTCGGGAATTAGACCAGTAATGATTACGGGAGATCATCCTTTGACCGCTATGGCGATCGCAACTAAGCTGAACATCGCTAAAGCTAATGGACAAGTAATTTCAGGGCAAGAAATAGCCAGGATGTCCGCAGCAGAGTTAGAACAGGTGGTAAAACAGGTTAGCGTTTATGCTCGTGTTGCCCCAGAACATAAGCTGCGGATAGTTAAAGCTTTACAAAAGCAGGGCGAATTTGTGGCTATGACGGGGGATGGAGTCAACGATGCGCCAGCTTTAAAACAGGCAGATATCGGGATTGCTATGGGCATCACTGGAACTGACGTTAGTAAAGAAGCTAGCGACATGGTTCTGCTCGATGATAACTTTGCCACTATCGTCGCTGCGATCAAAGAAGGCAGAGTAGTTTATGATAATATTCGGCGGTTTATCAAATATATCCTTGGTAGTAATATTGGCGAGGTATTAACCATTGCTGCTGCGCCATTATTAGGTTTAAGTAGTGTTCCTCTTTCTCCCCTACAAATTCTCTGGATGAACCTTGTTACCGATGGTTTACCTGCACTGGCACTAGCATTAGAACCAGCCGAACCCAACGTAATGAGTCGCCCACCCTACGATCCAAAGGAAAGCATTTTTGCTCGCGGAATGGGGCTATACATGGTGCGAATTGGGATTATCTTTGCCCTTATAACCATCAGCTTAATGGTGTGGTCTTATAACAACGATCTCGAAAGCGTCAATCCTAATCATTGGAAAACTATGGTGTTTACTACCCTTTGTCTGGCGCAAATGGGTCATGCTTTGGCGGTACGCTCTAATACCAGACTGACTATCGAAATGAACTTTTTCTCTAATCCTTATTTACTCGGTGCGATCGCTTTAACCACAGTTTTACAGGTATTACTAATTTACGTTGCACCACTACGCAACTTTTTTGAGACTAGTGTTCTTAGCTTTACTGACTTACTAATTTGTCTTGGCTTTAGTATGTTGGTGTTTGTTTGGGTAGAGATGGAAAAGCTGTTCCAGGGATATTTTATTGCTAGGCGTAAATAATCATTTTTCTGCATCGCTACTGCCAGTTTGGAGATTCCAGCCTTCAGGAGAATCGATATCGGCATCGGGAGTACCGCTTGTTTGTCCTGTATTATTAAGGGCGTATAGCTCATCAAAACGCGGATCGTTGGGAAATGTATCGGTTATTGAGACAATAGAATTCGGTTCGGCATATTCGATTTGCGGATTGCCTTCGAGTATTGCGATCGCTTCTTCAACCCCAACATCTTCAACTTCTATTAGCTGAATACCTAAATCTTTGGTAGTTTCTACGAATCTTCTCAATAAGTCTGGGAAAACTCAGGGAAAGAAACGAGAAAAGACAGACCAGTCCGAAGCTTAAAGATGAGGAAGTAAGCCCAGACTTCCTAGAGGGAGAGATAACTGGTAAAATCATCAGCTATGGGCATAAAACTCACAAAAATCCCCAAGCTATCCTGTGAAGAGCTCTGCGACCGAGAGACTCTACTGTTGCAGTTACTGCCAGAGCGGGAAGAGTGCATCCAAGAGCTAACGGATGAAATCGCCCGTCTGAAAGGAGAAAAGGGAAAGCCCAAAATTAAACCCAGCAGACTAGAGCCAGAAAAGAAAGCTCAAAGTCAAGAAGAGGAGACAAAAACCGAAGGGTCTCAAGAGCAGCAAGGCAAGAAAAAGCGTCCTGGCTTTCAAAAACGGCAGAAAAATGCGAACTTAATCATCCACGAGACCAAAATAATCCAGCCCCCGTCAGAAATTCCTCCAGGTTCAGAATTTAAAGGATACCAAGATTACACAGTTCAAGAGCTAATTATCAGTGCCCATAATACACGGTATCGACTAGCTATCTGGAAAACGCCAAGGGCAGAATACTTGAGAGGGAAATTACCCAAAGCGGTGCCATGTGACCCAACCCAAGCTCCTGGAACAAATGCAGGAATGGGGCATAGACATCTGCGCTGGACAATTTCGATTGCTGGAGCATGGTTTGTGCTGGGTTCACGCCGAGCGTCTGATTAACAAGCTGATTCCTTTGACTAGGGTTCAGAGACTGGCAGTGGAAAAGGTTCAGGGAGAAATTTAGGATTTCTATCAGGACTTAAAAGCTTACAAAAAATTGACATCCAACCAGCAGCAACAACAGAAAGTCCGACTCGAAACTAGTTTCGACCAAATCTTTACGACTCACACTTGTTTTGAAACCCTCAATCAAGTTTTGACAAGACTCAACCGACGGCAAAGGGAGTTGCTCAAAGTTTTAGACAAACCAGAATTACCGCTTCACAACAATGCCAGTGAGCAAGACATCCGAGAATTTGTAACTAAAGGTAAGATCAGCGGCAGCACCCGCAGTGATGAGGGACGAAGGTGCCGAGATACTTTTGCCAGTCTCAAAAAGACTTGTCGTAAATTAGGAGTTTCCTTCTGGAAGTATCTTACTGATCGAGTGGGGAGAACAAATTTGATTCCGACCTTAGGGGAAATCATTGCTCAGAAAGCAGCATCAAGACTGGGTGAACTTACAGAGACAGTATCTGTTTCATTGGTCTAAATTTTTGTAGCTAGCCCCCAGACTTTTTGAGAAGGTTCATCAGATACAACATATGATTATTTTCAGGCAGGTCGAACTATTTTTCTATAAATTATTGAGAAAAAATTTATCGGCTCAATTACTAAAAATATCTAGTAGTATCTGTGCTGTTATTGGTGGAGTAATGTTGGCGGCAAAACTAAATATTAGTAGCTATGGATTCTTGTTTTTAGCCTTAAGTTCTAGTCAGCTTTTGGTTTCTAGTATTCAAACCAAAGATAATTTAATGATGTTTTATTCGGGGTCAATCTTCCTGTTTGTAGACTGTTTGGGGGTGTATCGATGGCTACTAACATAAACTTGACGAGACACGGTATTGTGAATAAAACATTAGGCAGTGTTTACCAACAAATAAACTTAGATAGTCAGTCTGATATTCCGTTAATTATAATTAAAATGTTGGACAGACTATTTAGAATAAAATTGTGATCGCTTTATCTGCAAGTATTAATGATAGTCAAAGAAAAAAAGGACATAGTTTTAAACCCTTTCCATATTGAAAACAGGAGTTTTAATGAAAAAGAAGAGGTATATATCCTTTTTTTTATCGTTATCTTGAAAGTTGGCTTAAAATTTTAGGCTTCTTCTCTTTTAGTAGCAGCCTTGTTTTCTGGTGCAGACTCCGATCTTTCTGCTGCGGGTGCTTCGTCAATAATAGATTCAGGATCGACTGTTGACTTAGAAGCTAGATCCATTTGACCATTGGCATTGGTGTTAGGTTTTGCAGTACCGCTTTTACCAGTGGCATTTTTATTGTCAGACATAATAATTTAAGCAAAATATAGTGAACTTAATTACATTTTGGTTCAAACTTTAATTTTATTTGTCGTACCAAAGATGGAATTGTTAAACTGCAACGAGTTTAACTCCCGAAGTATTCACGTTGCGCAGAAGCTTGGCTATTTTCTTTCCTGATACTGGTTCAATCCAGTCTGGGGCAATTTCGGCTAAAGGAACTAAGACAAAAGCACGTTCACTCATGCGGGGATGGGGAATAGTTAAATCAGGAGTGTTTAAAACTACATCACCATATAATAATAAATCTAGATCTAAGGTTCTTGGTTGCAGTGTACCCTTACCTACTCTGCCAAACTGCATCTCGGTAGCCTGGAGAATAGCTAACAATTCTTCAGGGGTTTGTGCTGCTGATAATAACGCACAGCCATTAAGATAGTCTGCTTGAGAATTTAGTGTACCTACGGGTTTAGTTTGATACCAGCTAGAAGTTGTTTTGAGGGTAATGCCAGGAATTTGATTGAGGGCATTAAGAGAACTTTCCAAGATATTTAGAGAATTACCTTCATTACTGCCCAAAGCGATCGCGCAATCTACCATAATTAATTCATGGGAATATAAACAACAGCCATGTCTTCACTGCGATTACTGACGTTGATTCTTGATTCTCGATAGAGCTGACTGAGTAATGTCTGAGCCTCACTAGCGGGAATATCTAAGATGTTTGCCGTTTGACTGGCAGTGAGCATTTGCTTTTCTGTAATCATTTTAATAATTTGGATGCGCTTGTTGCGATCGGCTTTTTCCCGTAGATTAATTCCTGCCACAATGGTAGGCAAGCCAAATAAAGCTGCGCAGGTAATACCGTTGATCGTCTTGGTTTCTTTGGTAACGGTAATTAAGAGAAACACCGTCCAAACCAGTGAACAGATATGATTCCTAGGATTAAATTTATAGTGAGTCATGCCTAATACCTCAGATCGACTAGCTTAATTAAGCTACATATAAGCTAGTGTTCCCAAATTAAAGTAAGAAATTTAATAAAAAGCTTAGAGCTAATGGCTAACAGCTACGAACAATCTTGCTTACGAACCTATAAATAAATCAGCATCGACCAAAAAAACTTTAGGAAATATTATGATTTATTGTTGCCACAATATATTCTGGCACACTAACGTTAACAAGGACTGTTAGGAATTTCAAACATGGGAACTATTATAAGCACCGTCAACATGAAAGGAGGAGTAGGCAAAACTACTTTAACCGTTAATCTTGCAACCTGTTTGGCTCAGAAACACAACAAGCGTGTATTAGTTTTAGACTTAGATTCTCAAATTAGTGCTACCTTAAGCTTGCTTTCGCCCCACGATTTTGCGAAGTTGCGTAAGAAAAAACATACTCTTAGCTATCTTCTTGACAATGTAATTAATCCTAATCCTTGGAGCAAATTAGAAGTTCAAGATATTATTGTGACTAATGTTTGTGGCATAGATGGTCTGGAGCTACTTCCAGGAGATATTGAACTTTATGATGAGTATCAAGTCTCAGAAATGCTGCACCAACAAGCAGTTGAATGTGAAGCAGAAGAGTTCCAAAAAGTTTGGGATAATTTTGAGAGAATTTTAATTCAAAATATTATTGAGCCAATAGCCGATAATTATGACTTTATTATCCTCGACTGCGCCCCTGGATATAACTTGCTAACTCGTAGCGGTATTGCTGCTAGTGATTTTTATCTTCTGCCTGCTCGTCCTGAACCTTTGTCCTTAGTGGGAATTCAGCTTTTGGAAAGAAGAATCGCTAAACTAAGAGAAAGTCACAAACATACACAACCAATAGATGTCAATCTTTTAGGAATCGTCTTTATCCTTTCTGCTGGTGGGTTGATGGGCAGATATTATAAGCAGGTGATGAAAAGAGTCCGCGATGACTTTTATCCAGAGCAGCTATTTGAGCAGTCAATTCCGATGGACGTTAATGTTGCTAAGGCAGTAGATTTATTTACTCCAGTCTCGGTAGCGATGCCAAACTCTGGAGGTTCAAAAGCATTTGTCAAACTAACCGAGGAATTTTTGGCAAAAGCTTTAGTTAAAGAGCAAGAGCTAGTAGCTGTCAATTAAAATCTTTAATCCAAGCTTATAGCTTATAGCTTATAGCTTATAGCTACTCACTTTGTGAGTTAAACCAGTGAGCTATATTTATTGGCTTTCACAAATTCAGCTTTCAGAACAACATTTGGTTGGGAATAATTTGTTTATTCTCAGCCAATTACTTCAACATGAATGCCCGATTTTACCTGGATTTGTTTTAGATCACAGTTTATTAAAGCAATTTTTAGCTGATTTAAAGCATGGAGAGTTATTGGTTGGTCATTTGCCAAATTCTCCTTCACTTTCAGTTAATGATCGCTCTTCGGCTTTACAATTAATCGCCCAACGTAGCCGTGAGATTATTAGCCAATATCCATTGCCTGATTCATGGTTAACAGAAATATCCCAGGCTGCACAACAGTTCAATTCAGATAGCTTCATTCTCCAACCCTTTGTAACAGTTCCTTGTCAGCAGCAGGGAAGTCTGGGCTTATGGAGATCTCATACTTGCAATAATAATCCTCAAGCTTTAACCATAGCACTTAAAAAAATCTGGTCAGAATTATTTACCGCCAGCAGCCTATTGTATTGGCATAAATTAGGATTAAGCATCAAAGACATCGATTTAGCAATCTTAGTTAGACCACTCCAGCCCGCTTACGCTTCAGGCATAATTGAACTTAATTTAAATGTAGCAAGAATTAAAGCTAGCTGGGGTTTAGAACAAAGTTTACTGCAGGGAGACGTTGAGCCAGATGAATATTATATAGATCGAGCTACAGGCTATATTTTATCAAGATCCTTGGGTCATAAAAATTATGCTTATAAACTTAAACATACAGATTTAAATAGACCAGCTAACGATTGCTTAGAAGCCTATCTGCCTGCTGAAACCCATACAGAGAAGTATGTTTTAGAGCAAAGGGCGATCGCCAAACTGCTTCAATTAACTCAGATTATTCTAGATAAACAACCGCAGGTTAAATATTTAGTTTGGACTGCACCAGAAATAGAATATCAGTCTCTTCCACAGTTTTACTTTACTCAATTGAGCGATCGCCTGCCTGCTGGTTCTACTTTACTAGCCAATCGATTAGCTCAAGTATTACCCTCATCATCTGTATCATCTCTATTGGATGGTGTTGCTGCTTCTCCAGGTACTGTTTTGGCGAAGACTGTAATAGTTGAAGATTTTGATGCTCACTCTGATAGCCACTCTATGCCGATTTTTCCAGGCTGCATCTTGGTAACTAAAGCTATTGAACCCCGTCATATAGCTCTGATTAAACAAGTTGGCGGAATTATTACCGAAACTGGAGGTACAACTAGTCATGGAGCAATTGTCGCTAGAGAATTGAATATTCCTGCTATAGTCAACGCCGTTGATGCCACTAAAATCCTTCAGGCTGGAATTGAGGTATTGTTAAACGGAAATGATGGCAAAGTTTATCCCGCAGCAGCTAGGCATTTATTTCTAACTCATTTGCCCAACGATCATTTACTCGATCCCAGCCATCCCATTGCCACTAAGCTAATGGTTAATCTTTCTCAACCAGAAAGTATTACCAAGGTTCTCGATCTACCTATAGATGGAGTTGGCTTGTTGCGCTCTGAATTGATGCTTGCAGAGTTATTAACTCCTCAGTTTTTTGCTCGACAACAGCCAGAATTAGATCGCCTCAATTTTTTGAACACCCTAACTAATTCTTTACGTCAGTTTGTCAGTGCTTTTGCCTCTCGTCCTGTATTTTATCGGTCTATGGATTGGTATGCCCAAGATTCAAATCCAATTTTGGGTAATCGAGGTACATATAGTTACACCCGCGATCCGTCCTTATTTGATTTAGAGCTAAAGGCATTAGCAACTATCACAGCCGAAGGCTATAGCAATCTTAATTTAATCTTACCTTTTGTTCGCAGCGTAGAAGAGTTTGAGTTTTGTTATCGTCGGCTGAAAAATATTGGTTTAATCAGCAGAAAGTCATTTAAAGTTTGGATCATGGCAGAAGTGCCTTCAGTAATTTTGTTATTACCTGAATACGTTCGTGCAGGTGTCCAAGGAATTGCAATTGGTACTAACGATCTAACTCAACTGCTACTGGGAGCAGATCGCGAGCAGACTGAATTTAGCGATCGCGGTTTAAACGCCAATCATCCTGCCATGCACAGGGCAATTTCTGAGTTAATTGCTACGGCTAAAGCTAACAACATAGAATGCTGTATATGTGGTCAAGCACCAGTAGAATATCCTGATTTGATTGCCAAACTCATAGATTGGGGAATTGATGTCATTTCCGTTGAATCAGAAGCGGTAGAGCGAACCTATAAAGCGATCGCCCGTGCGGAAAAGCAGATGCTTTGGCAAAAAGTTAGAATTAATCAGCCTGAATAAGATTTGCTTAAGTGGTATTTGTATTAGACCATGAAGTATTTAGAGGATTATGAGTAAGCAAAGTTTGGAATTGGACGATCGTGTATACAAATACTTGCTTTCAGTATCGTTACGAGAGCCTGAAATTTTAAGCAAGCTAAGAGAAGAAACAGATCGCCACCCTGCCAGCGTGATGCAAATTTCTGCCGATCAGGGACAGTTTATGGCATTGCTCGTCAAATTATTAAAAGCGAAGAAAACCCTTGATATTGGCGTTTTTACTGGCTATAGCTCTTTGGTAGTAGCCTTAGCATTGCCAGAAGACGGAAAAGTAGTGGCTTGCGATCGCGATCCTGAAGCTACGGCGATCGCTCGTCGCTATTGGCAAGCAGCAGGAGTCGAACACAAAATTGATTTTCGTCTAGCACCAGCTTTAGATACTCTCGACCAGTTAATAGCTGAAGGAGAAATTAGTAGCTTTGACTTTGCCTTCATAGATGCTGATAAAAGCAATTATCTCAACTATTACGAACGAGCTTTAACGCTTCTGCGTCCTGGGGGAATAATTGCGATCGACAATGTATTGTGGTCTGGAAGCGTCGCGGATTCTGAAGATACAGATAAAAGAACGGTTGCTCTGCGGGAGTTCAATCAAAAACTACATCAAGACCAAAGAGTAGATATTAGTATGCTGGCGATCGCTGACGGCTTAACCTTAGCTCTCAAACAATAATCACTAAGGCATTGCAGAAGAGCAACAAGCTTTTGGCATTCTGCCAACTCATCTTGCCACCACGCAATTTATCAGCTATAAATTGGCACAATACATAGCAACAAACCTGGGAGAGCTTTCTGCACACATCAGAAAGGTAATTGCTAATAGTCAAAGCTTCTTTATTCTGCCCTTATTTTAGGTAGTCCTAAAGCAATGTATCGTTAAGGTTTGTCAAACAACCCAAGCTTAACCAAAAGTAAAAAAAAAAATTACAATGAGAGCAAATAAATTGTAAATTGCTGCTCGTTTTGCAACAGATTATGAAACATAAACTACGGTATGGCATCTTAACTATAATTTGTAGCTTGCTTCTGTGCTTTGGCTTAATTAACGTTACCGTAGGCAAAAGTGAGCTATCTCAGACTAGCCAAAGACACATTTTGGATCGTCTGAGCTTTGGTGTTAATTCAGCACAATTGAAACAAGCAAAAAAGGAAGGAATAGAAGCCTATATTCAGTCTCAACTTAACCCAGAAAGTATTACAGAATCCTCTGAATTAGAAAATTATTTAGCTAAACCAAAGTTTGTTAGCCAGCAGCCGATTGAATTACAAAGAAACGAATTTGCTGACAGTCAAAAAATAAAAAAGCAAAAGCTATCTGTCGCAAGGCAATTGGAAATGGAAAAAGCCAGGAAAGAAATACACGCCAAACTTAGAGAAGAAGCAATGGATGCTCACCTAGCAAGAGCTATCTATTCTAATAGGCAACTGCAAGAAGTGATGGTGGATTTTTGGTTTAATCACTTTAATGTATTTGCTGGCAAAGGGACAGTAGCTTTATGGGTAAACGATTATGAAAATAAGCTTAGAACCAATGCCTTTGGCAAATTTCGCGATTTGTTGTCAGTAACAGCAACTCACCCAGCAATGCTTATTTATTTAGACAATCAGCGAAATAGAGTGTCTGAGGCTTCTGGGACTAAAAAAGCTGTTAAAAACCTCAATGAAAACTATGCCCGTGAATTAATGGAGTTACATACCTTAGGTGTTGACGGTGGCTACACTCAGGAGGACGTAATAGAGCTTGCCAAAATTTTTACGGGATGGAGTATAAATGTTCGAGGAGAAGACCAACAAAGCTTTTTCTTTGATGAAAAACGTCACGACCACAGTGAAAAGGTATTTTTGGGTCATAAAATTGAGCCTAATGGCATTGCAGAAGGACAGCAAGCTTTGGACATTTTAGCAACTCATCCTGCCACCGCTAAATTTATCAGCTATAAATTGGCACAGTACTTTGTTGCTGATGAGCCACCCTCAAGCTTGGTAGATAAACTAGCTCAAAAGTTTTTGCAAAGTGATGGCAACATTAAAGTTGTTATGGATACTTTGATTCACGCTCCAGAATTGGATGATCCTCAGTATTACAGGCAAAAATTCCAAACTCCGTTTCAATATATAGTTTCCTTGGTTAGAACAGGAGAAATCAAGCAGCCTAATTGGAAAAGGATCAGAGGAATGTTGATTAGTCTGTCTATGCCAACATATATGTGTGTTGCACCTATTGGCTATAAAAATACTCAAGATGTTTGGTTAAATTCCCAGGCAATTTTACAAAGGATAGGCTTTGCAACAGCGATCGCCAATGGCGTTTTAAATCGCGAGCAACCTATTCAATACAAGCAGTTAATCAGCAATTATGATGATCTTTCTGACAAGACAAAGCAAGTAATCTCCAAAACACCTAGAAAACTTCGTTCGGCAATTATTTTAGGCAGTCCTGAAGCAATGTATCGATAAGTTTTACTCAATCTTCACTTAAAAAATAGTCATGAAAAGAAGAAAATTTTTGACCGCAGCCAGTTTGGTAACTACAGGAATTTTAGTTCCCATCGGTTTAAATAGCTGGGCTGCTCAGGGACTTAGCCAGTCAGCTAATCCTCAACGTTTGGTGGTGGTATTGTTACGGGGGGGAGTTGATGGTTTAAATCTGGTTGTTCCTTATCAAGAGAAAGATTATTATTTAGCAAGACCAACTATTGCCATCCCCTATCCCCAGGAAAAAGATGGTGTGCTGGATCTTGACGGCTTTTTTGGTCTGCATCCTCACCTAAAAGATTTGATGCCCCTTTGGCAACAGAAAAGTTTGGCTTTTGTTCATGCGAGTGGTTTACCAATTGTTGAGCGTTCTCATTTTCAAGCTCAGGACTATATTGAAAATGGTACTCCAGGAATTAGAAACACTGCCGATGGTTGGATGAATCGGCTTTTAGCAGAACTACCTCAAGAAGAAGCCACTCAAGCTCTTAACGTCGGTATTACTACCCCTTACATACTCAAGGGGAAAATGAATATTGCGAGCATAAAACCTGGCAAAAACTCAACAAGAGCTATTCCTACTGACAATGTTAACGTAAGTAAAGCTTTTGATGAATTATATGGTGGAACCGATGACTTGAGCAAAGCTTATCAGGATGGGCGTAAGGTCAGAGAGAAAATTTTGACAGAATTGAGTCAGGAAATGAAATCCTCTTCTCGTCAAGCCAAAAACGTCAACGCTTTTGTCGATGATGCAGGCGAAGTAGCAAAGTTAATGGTGGGCAGCACTAAAACTCAATTGGCATTCATGGACATAGGTGGCTGGGATTCTCATGTGAATGAAAGTGCAATTCTTAATCGATTATTACCTTCTTTTGGCGAAGGTCTAGCAACTCTGGTCAAAGGATTGGAGCCAATTTATAACGATACGGTAATTGTTGTTTTATCAGAATTTGGTCGTACTCTCAAAGAAAATGACTCCAAAGGAACAGATCATGGATATGGCAACGTGATGATGCTTTTGGGAGGAGGAGTTCGTGGGGGAAAAGTCTATGGAGAATGGAAAGGTTTAGATGAGCCTGAGCTTGATCAGGATCGAGATTTGTCTGTAACTACAGATTATAGAGAAATAATTGCTCACGTTTTAGAAAATCATTTGTCTGTTGCAGGCGATCGCCTGAGTCAAGTTTTTCCCAACTTTAAGCCTAATAATCAGATCGATTTTTTAAGTTAGGGAAATGCAATTAAATTTTGCTATTCCATAAACTTTTACCTTCATCATCTCGGAAACGGTAAAACAACTCTTCATCTTTGAATTGATGTTCGTTTGTTGCATGGTCAAAAATGTTTTTGTCCAGCATTTTTTGACCTAATCTAACCGCATCAGCACGAGAAATGTTAACTCGTTTGACAATCCAATCTACAGCCTCATTGCCTAAAAAACAACGCTGATATAGCTTAAGTTTGTAACGGCGAGTTTTAATTTCTACGCCTGTTTCTGAACGCATTTCTGATGCTATTTGCCGAACACTAATTTTGCTCAGGTCTGATTTTGGCTGACTAGAACTAGCTGAAGACAATTTTGCATCAGGTGATTGCTTTTCTTCACTAGAAGCTATAGCATCAGACGCTTTAAAGCGATCGCTTTGCATCCAAATTCCGACAGAATTTTTATCTTTAACTAGTAAAGTAGCAATTTTAGAACGTTCTTCGTGATCTAAGTATTCTTCTCTACATTCTTTGATAGCTGCTTCTAATTCTTCTTTGGGAAAAGCTTTGGCTCTGGTAAAGACATTACCATTATAAATAAGTCCTGTTATGGCTCGATCATTATTTTTCAACTTGCAGTATTTGACTTGTGTATAATCTAAGAAAAGCATTGTCGTTTTTCTCCTATTCTTCTCCCGTAACTGATTGGTATAGCAACCGATACAGTTATAACTTAATTGTTGAAAAATTTATTAATATTAATTTTTAATTGCCATAATTTTCGTGTACTCAAAATTATTACCGCTAGGTTGAACTAAAGGGTAATCTTGCTGCTGAAGATTGATATAGTCTGGTTCACAGTTTGTCTTTGGTGAATAGTAGGTTAAGACATATTCTTGGGCGATTCGCGAGCGTGTTTCTGTTGCTACTTCCCCTAGCCACTGGGTTTTAGTTACCAAAATCACTAATTGATTGGCGAGTTCGGGAATAGCTTTGGCTACCTGTCGTCGATAAACCTGATCTAAACTGCCGAAAGGAGAATCCATGACGATGGGAAAGGTACTGCTATCATAACCTACTAAGGTATTTCGCTGACTCCACTGTCTAACGCGATCGATTATACCGCCAATAAACGAGAGGCTAAGAATTTGATTTTCTCCAGTCGAAGCTGCAACAGGTACTTCTACTCCCGATGTGTTTTCGACTAAAGTTAGTTCGTAATTAGAGCTTAGTTTGGGTAGATAGGGAGTAAAAGAAATAAAGCTAAATATTTCTTGAACCTTTTGCTCTAAAGCTAATCTAAATTGCTGTTCTAAACGAGTTCTTACTTCGTTTAATCTGACAATAGATTCTTGAGTTAGATCGATGCGCCTTTGTGCCAATTTCTGCTTATTTTCGGTTAGCTGATGTTGGGATATTGTTTGAGCTAGCTTGCTTAATTGTGAGGCGCGATCGCTTTGCTGCTGTTGATTTATCCCCTGTTCCAAAATCAGTTTTTTAAGCTGCGATTCGATTTGCTCTATTTTTTGCTGTAGCTGTTGAATATCTCGATCAGGATAGCTTTTTAGCTGTTTATTAGTTTTGGTTATTTCTGATTCTAGACGATTTATTTCTAAATATTGATGCTTTATTTCTACCTGCTGCTGGTCTAATTGTTGCCAAAATATATCTGAGCGAGATTTAATTTTGCTTACCTGAGTTTCTAAACGAATAGCAGATTCTTCCACATTTTTTATTTCTACTTTTTTTAGCCAAGATTTTACCTTTTGATAGGCATCTGTATCTGGTTTCAATTCTGCACCACAAATACAGCTTTTTTGCTGTAACAATTGTTGAATAAATTCTTGTTTGATGCCGCTAGATAATTGACCGCGATCGCGTAACTGCTCCAGCAATTTAACAAACTTATTATTTAGATCGGGCAAAAAGACTAGATAGCTATCTTGAGAAATGCTTTTTTTAAGCTTATCCTTACTTTGAATAATATCTTTTTTAACTGCTGCTTCCTGTTTAACTAACTTATTTTTTAACTCTTGTATTTTATCTGCACCACTAGCTTCTAAAAGCTGATTAGATAAACTAGATTTACGTTCTTCAAGCTGGGTAACTTTAGCAATTATTCCGTTTTTACGCTGTGCCAAATTTTCGCTTTCTTGCTCTAATTTAATTTGCTGTTTTACCAACTGCTTAGTTTTAGTATCTCCTAACTCCTGTAATTCTTCTTGTAAAGTTCGCTTGGCTTTTTTCAAATGTTCTATTGCCCGATCTAAAACCTTTACTCCTAACAATTCTTTAGTATCTTCAGCAATACTATGATGCTGATTATGGCGAAAAAAACTGTCAATCCTTTCGCCATCAAAGAAAAAATATTGATGCAGGCTTGCAGGTAAAATCCTGTCAATAATATCTTCTGGAGACTCAAGAGGTGGATACCAACGTCCATCATCCCCCGCAACTAGCATAAACAGCTTAGTTTGGCTGTATTGAATCTGATTGGCTGTATTTTTGCTAGCGTAACACTTACGCTTGAGCTGATAAAGTTTGCGATCGCGCTCAAACTGTAGCTCTACCCAGCATTCCACCGCCCGATCTGCTTGCGCCTCCGTAACAGCACGTTGATTAACTAATAGTTCGGGAAAGGCAAAAGCAGCGGTAAACTTTTCGTATAGCACCCAGGTAAAAGCATTAAGAATCGACGTTTTTCCTGCACCATTATTGCCATAAATAACCGTCGTATTTTTTTCTCCACTAGCAAATTTGATTTGGATCGTTTTGCCATAAAATTGTCTAAAGTTGCATAGTTGCAGATTAATTAGCTTCATGGCACAATTTTTTTGATTATATTTAAAACATCTTCATTGATATTGCGAGGAGTCTTTAAATATAGCTTATCTTTTTCTAGTTTTAGGATTTCCTCAATAATTTGTTTTACTTCTGGTGCAGCACTAGTTATTGGTTCTTGTATAGAAGTTAAATTAGGATTATTAATTTTTGATGGTTGATTCATAAACAAAAAAATAGCGTTTAAAATATCCTTTAAGTATATTAGACTTCTTGCATAAATTATTGTTAACTACCTTTCTAAAAAGATAGTCTTGGGTCATTTGCAAAGAACAATTCAAAGATCAACCTTCTGACTTCTGCCGTCTGACTAGCTGCGGTGGTTACACCTTGCTGCCTTCGCTCAATAACTTGTCTGTTCTAAGAGAACTGAAGCGATCGCATAAGAAATATTTAAAATTTTGCTAAATAGTTGTCAATCTAGTGCAAAAACGTTCAGACTAAATGAAGATACTGTTTTCCATTCAACTTAAATATTTTCAAGAATCTTGGTTCTGATTGATTTTTAATATTAATTATGTACCTTACTGATTTTATCAAGGCGATCGCATGGTATTTAAAGAAGATCAAGTCTTAAATTCTCGATATCAACTGCAAAGGCGTTTAGGGCGTACCGCAGCAGGACATCAAACTTGGCTGGCGAGCGATCGGGTAAGTACCGAATTTGTCGCGATCAAGCTATTGGCGTTTAATCCACAAATGCGCTGGGAAGAATTAAAGCTGTTTGAAAGAGAAGCGCAGACACTAAAAGCTCTAGACCATCCCTGCATTCCTAAATATTATGATTATTTTGATTTAGATAAGGAAGTTGGCGAAGGTGTTCCTTGGTTTGCTCTGGTACAGCAATATATTCCTGGCTTATCTTTACAAGAACTATTAGAACAAAGTCGGCGTTTTACTGAGGATAAAATTCGGAGTATCGCCCAAGAAACTTTGGATATTCTAATTTATCTACATCAATTAAATCCCTCGGTACTACATCGAGATATTAAGCCCAGTAATATAATTTTGGGAGAAGACGATCGCATTTATTTAATCGATTTTGGCGCAGTGCAGGCACAGGCAGCCGTTACGGGAATTACTTTTACAGTTGTTGGTACAGTGGGTTATGCGCCTTTAGAACAGTTTTGGGGTAGGGCGGTTGAGGCTTCAGATTTATATGCTTTGGGGGGAACTTTAATTCATTTATTAACAGGAAAATCCCCTGCGGATTTGCCTCATAAAGATTCTCGAATTCAATTTCGCGATCGCGTTAATATTAAACCAGACTTGATTGATTGGTTAGAGAAAATAACAGAATTAACGGTAGAAAAACGTTTTCAAAATGCCGTTGAAGCTAAGGAAACTTTGCTTTCTAAGATGTTTACTTATAATTATAGTAACCAGTCGGAAATTTTCACCAAACGAGCAACCAATAAATACAAAATTAACAGTATTGCTCCCCTAACGCTAGTTGAACTAAAAAAGGAAAAAGGTCTGTTAGAAATCAAGATACCCGCAGGGGGTTTTGATAGAGCAAATGAGCTTTTTAATAGTGGCTGTAGTGGATTAGCGGCTTTATTCACCTGGTTCTGCTTTTCCTTGTTTTTTACGACATTTTTTCCCACCTTGTTGTTAATATTTCCTTTAATGGTATTAATCAAGCTTTTCTTGTTGCTTGTATCAAAAACAGACATATTTATCAATAACAATATGACCGTAATTTACAGTAACGCTTTGGGTTTGAAATATAATAAAAGTACTTTAGCTAGTCAAAAAATAAATAACGTTTTTGTGCAGCGCACAGGCTCTATTTTTCAGGTTGCATTGCGAGGGAGCGATCGCATTTATAACCTTGGTGGCGCATTAAAAGAAGAAGAAGCAGCTTGGCTAGCTCAAGAAATAAAAGATCATTTAGACATTAGATAAATTATTTATTAATTTAATTTTGCGGGTATCTGCATCAAGAGAAATCCAGCCTAGATCTTGTAAACGAGTTGTCAAATTAGAGATAGTTACGCCCAACTGTTGAGCCATTCGATAAAGATGCTGCCATTTAGTTAAATCTTTACCCTGCTTCAATTCTGTTAATATGTGCTGTGGCATCAGCAAGCATCCTGCAAAGTATTGTGCTTGCCACTCAATCCTTGCCAAACTATCGCCACTGCGACAGAGAAAAGGCTTAACCTTCACATCGACACCCTTTTCTTTAAGCCGACTGTAGCTGTCTATCTTTTCAGTATCAATATGCAGTACCCAATGTCCAATCTCATGGGCAATGGTTGATTCGCCAAAACCTCCTCTTAGCTGTGGCAGATCTTCATTAATTTCTATTAGCTTTTCTAAAGGTAAAATTCTGGCTGCTATTTTCCCCTGTTCGTCATCAGCAATTCGATCCCAGACTAAATCTAAGTCTAGAAACTCGGCAATAATGCTAGCATCAACTGGCAATTGGGGCTTGTTTTTCGCTTTCTCCATTTGTAGCCAAACATCCAAAGCAGCAGCCTCAATATCAATTTTAGAAATAAATCTAAATGGACGAAAAACACTCACAAATTATTGCTCCTAGCTATCTAAAGACACTTCGATTTAAGTGTCCTGACCCGCGTGAGATGTCTGTGTGGTGGAAGCTTCGCGAAATACTCTTTGAGCAAATTCAGGATTTTCTCGCATTCGACGAAATAAAGCAGGCATATCTTTATAATGTTGCTTGAGTAAATCTTCCTCCTGTTGAGGTATTCTTCCAGCCAGAAAAATTAGTTCTTCTTGATCTAAATCTAAATGTCTTGCCAAACCGCGAATCACCTCTTCTTTGGGGGCATAATCTGCACGATTATTTTCTAGTTTAGATAAATAGGTAAAATCTATTTTCAATAGTTTAGCCAATTCTCTTTGAGAATGCTTTTTTTCTTTTCGCGCTTGGCGAATTAATATACCAAAATCATTAGACACGTTTATTATTCCAATAACTAACTATTCATCAATCATAGTTTAGCTTGAATAAAAAATCAACAAAATAGCAATAATTTCTGTTTTTTCCGCTTTTAAAGTAAATCGGGTTTAGTTCAAAATCTTGCAAAGTTCCTGACATTTATTCATTAGGGTAAGTTGTCTATTAAAAATAAAAATACTAGTCAAGCATTATGAACAGGATGTTGAATAGAGTTCCAGAGGTAACGCTATATTTCTGGATTATTAAGATTATGGCAACTACCGTCGGGGAAACAGGAGCAGATTTTTTAGCATTTACCATGAATTTTGGGTTAGCAGCTACATCCTATCTCATGGCTGCTATTTTGGCGGTTGTGCTTTGGAATCAGTTTAGACTGAAACGATATATACCAGTAAGTTACTGGGCTGTGGTGGTTTTAGTTAGTATTGTCGGCACCTTAATTACCGATCGCCTAGTAGATGAGATGGGAGTTAGTCTAGTAACCATCACCATAATTTTTACTCTGGGTTTATTAGCTCTTTTTGCCGTGTGGTATCAAAGTGAAAAGACATTAGCAATGCACTCGATCAAAACAACCAAAAGAGAGCTATTTTACTGGGCTGCTATCTTATTAACTTTTGCCTTGGGGACAGCAGCAGGAGACTTATTAGCAGAAGGATTAAGTCTTGGTTATGCGGTTTCTGCGCTTGTGTTTGGAGGAGTAATTGCTATAATTGCGGTTGCTTATTATCGCTTTGGCATGAATGCAGTTTTAACCTTTTGGCTGACTTATGTTTTAACTCGTCCACTAGGGGCATCTATTGGCGATCTATTATCTCAACCTGTTAAAAATGGTGGGCTTGGTTTCGGTACAGTGGGAACTACTATCAGCTTTATCACTACAATCGCCATCTTAATTATTTACATGACCATTAAGCAAAAAAAACCAGCCCAATTGACCAAACTACCTAGTGACAGCTAAGAAAAATTACCGTTTTTACTTTCTATTTCTTAGAAACCTCCATAAGCAGGAATCTCGGTAATTTTATCAGATTGTCGTTTTATTTAAAACATAAATTAATTTATGAAAATTGAAAATCTCAGAAAAGAGAGCAACGCAGATCGAGTAAGAATAATCGCCAAGGTAATTTGGGAAAATCGCGATCGCCCTAGTCAAGATGTTTATTTTGAAACGACTACTGAATTTGGAGATGCTCTTTTTCTCAATCCCAACTCTTTTTTACTAGCTTGCGCTTTGCCTGCCATGCGCTACGGAGAACAGCGAATTGCTCTTGATGGGTCGATTTCTCCTGAAATTAAAGATGGTTTAATTAACTCCATGAAGTGCTTAAGTAATTGGCAGGTCGAAGGACGCAAAGTAATTCCCATTGAAGCTCCCCTGGAAACAGAAGTTTTGTTTGCTGATAAGCCACCCAGAGCAGGAGCATTATTTTCGGGTGGCATTGATGCTTTAGCGATGGTACGAGATAATCATCTCAATTTTGCTAAAGATCATCCCCGACATATTAAAGATGGGATTTTAGTTTACGGGGTTTTGCAAGGAGAAAACGAATTCGATCCCAATTTTCAAAACGTAATCAATGCCGTAAGCGCAATGGCAGAAGATGCAGGTATTAAACTCATTCAAGTTTATACCAATGCCTACGCTCATTTTCGCGATTTAGATCCTGACTTTAGCTTTTGGCGATTTGAATACCATGGTTCTTTCCTCGCAGCGATCGCTCATGCTTTTGTGACTCGATTGAGTTTTGCTTCCATTGCCTCTACCTATGACTTTGCCAACCTAGAACCTTGGGGTTCTCATCCTTTGCTCGATCCTTTATATAGCACTACTGGTCTACAAATACGCCATGAAAATGTAGCCTTATCCAGATTAGAAAAAACTAAGCTAGTAGGAGAATGGGATATAGCTCTCAAACATCTTCGGGTGTGTAATGAAAAGGAGAGCTATAGCGAGGGCAACTACAACTGTGGCAAATGTGAAAAGTGCGTCAGAACAATGACGGCTTTTTTGTCGTTAGGATTGCTAGAGCAAATTTCTACCTTTAAAGAAAAAGATGTCTCCAAAGAGAAGCTGGTTGATACCTGTTATATCAGCGATAATTATGAAGAAAATTGTTATCGTGAATTGATTAAACCCTTAACCGACATAAATCGCCTAGATCTAGTTGATGGCATTGAGCAAATCAGCAAGCGATATCACGAACAAGATTTGAAAGGCATAATTAAACGTCTCGACCGAGCCTTATTTAACGGCAATTTGTTAGATATTGGACAGAAACTTAAAAAGTAGAACAATTTATTTAGGCGATCGCGATCAAAAAATTCTATTTCTTGCAAAGTTCCTGACAATTATTTCCTAAAGTTTGGGTGGAAAAAATAGTAAAAATTTAAATTTTTGGTGGAAAGTCAATGAACAAGGTTAAAACGAATAGAGTTGCCAACAAGGTCGCACAAGTCACGATTTTCTTCTGGATCATGAAGGTTATCGCCACAACTCTGGGGGAAACCGCAGGTGACTTTATTTCACAAGGACTCAACTGGGGCTACTACGTCGGCTTCGCTATAACGGTCGCACTCCTGGCAATTATCCTCTTTTTTCAAATTCAAAGTGAGAAATATCGTCCAGCCCTTTTTTGGTTAGCCATCATTGCTACAACCACAGCAGGAACAGAAGTTTCCGACCTCATGGATCGCTCTCTTGGTCTGGGCTACGCAGTGGGATCTCTGATTCTAATAGCCTGTCTTTTGACCACTCTCGCTGTCTGGTACTATCGCGATCGCGATTTGAGTGTTTACCCGATTATCAAGAAAGACGCAGAGACTACCTATTGGATAGCGGTGGTATTTTCCAATAGTTTGGGAACAGCTTTTGGTGACTTTCTAACAGACAACATGGGATTGAGCTATATCCAGGGTGCATTGGTAACTGCTACCGTCATTATTGTTGTCATCTCCCTGCACTACGCAACCAAGATTAACGCTGTTTTACTATTCTGGCTCGCATTCATTTTTACCCGTCCCTTTGGAGCTACTTTTGGCGACTTTCTGACCAAGCCAACGGCAAAAGGTGGTTTATCACTCTCAAGAGGTTATGCTTCGATCATTGCCCTAATTCTGCTGTCGGTTGTCCTCTACTTTTCGACGCGCAACCAAAAACAAGTACGTCACTAAATTTAATAGCTATAGTAATCCTATTTCATTTGTGGACAGTTAAATTTTGGTATTGGGAATAGGGAATAAAGAACAAAAATTTTACACTTCATTTAGGATTGCTATATGAGCTTTTTGAGCGGCAAAAGATGCTCTGAAAATTATTGTCTTTTAAAGTATCTTTTGTTTACTTGCTAATAACATTGATCGTGGTTATATGTTTAGTAATTTTTTAGGGAACAATAAGTACAAGTTCTCTCGAAGATAGTGTTAATCATGCAAAATAACCAAGCTGTTAATCTAGAGCGTAGCCAAAACTACGCCAAGTCTAGTCTTCAGGCAAGACCAATACACTATGATTTTTCTTATAAAAAGCCTTTTCCTTCACAAAAAACTATTGACGAACTTTTAAAAGAAGGATATGTAGGCATAGATCATAAATTAGCTTATGATAATGCTTTTGCAGGAGTTGCCTATAAATTTAAAAGCAAAATTAGATGGACAATTAGTAGCCAACTTGAAGCTGAAATTTGGCTGATGACTACCGATAAACAGGCTTTAGAAAAATTAGCTGAATTTATGCTTAATAAGTTTAGCTGGTCGCCTATGATTTACTCTGTCAGACCTAGAGAAGCTTTTATTTTTACCCCTAAAAATGATACAGAAAAAGCAGCAATTGAAGCAACAGTTTCAGGAGAATATGGCTGGCAAGGATCTTTGTATTCTCTAGAATTATATGAATATCATGATGATGAAGCTGGATTTATTTTTACAACCAAACCATTAGATACTTCCCAGCAAGAATGGCTGTTAGTGAAGCTTAATTTTAAGGACTATACGGGATCTTGGAGTCATCACGATGGAACACTAGAAGAAGTTTACTATATTTGGAAAGAGAATATACAGTTGTCTGAGCCTAACTATAATCCTACTGCTGATGAAATCTTAGATGCTATCAATGATTAGTGTGGCTACTTTACTCTAAAATTTAGATGTGGCCCAGAAAGTTATAAACTATTGAATATAAAAAAGATAGTTTGAGTAATGGATAATAGATTTTCTAATATATTTAATTTAACCGAAGATCAGGCGATCGCTTTATTAAAAAAACCCTTAAATACAGAAGATGGCACATCAGAGCGTTATGTTGGTGCAGCACATCTAATTAATTTTCCTACCGAAAGATCGATTCAAGCTCTAGTTGAAGCCATAGAAGATCGCGATCCTGCTTTGGAAAATCGCATCGCCAGGCGTAAAGCAGTTGAGAGTTTAGGACGTTTAAAAGCTCGAATAGCTTTACCAACCCTAACATCTTGTTTAGACGATGCAGATGTCCTGACGGTAGAAAATGCGGTGTGGGCAATTGGCGAAATTGGCACAGAAGATCGCTCTATCCTCGAAGCGATCGCTCAACTACTAACTAAACCTAATCAAACCTATCGCGTTATTCTGCACACCTTAGCTAAGTTTGATTACCAGCCAGCTATAGATAGAATTAAACCCTTTACTAGCAACGACGATCAACCAACCGCCAGTGCTGCGATCGCAACTTTAGCTCGTTTGACTAATGACTATAGCCAGATGGAGCGGGTTGTTGAGTTTTTGCAACACGACAACATTAACGCCAGACGCGCCTGCATTCAAGATTTAATTGATACAGAGTACTATCAAGCAATTCGGGCGATCGCTCTTGCACCTATTTCTATAGCATTTCGCTTACGAGGTATTAGGTTACTTGCTGCTGCGGGTATGGCTGCGGGTAAAATAACTTTTGCCGAAATTGAACCTAGCTTAGATCGAGTCATCCGCGATCGCCCTCAAGACATTGAGATGGTACACGAGTACGATCAGCCACCATCGATAGAGTTTTTAATTAGGGAACTTTACCATACCGATTTTGGCAGGTGCTATTTGGCAGGAAAAACCCTTTTAGAAGTTTACCCTGAGCTTGCACCCCAGGCTTTATTACAAACCTACCAAGAAGAAGCGCACAACGACTATGGCGCACATTTCCATGTGGTTAAGCTGTTGGGTTTACTCAATTATCAGCCTGGTTACGAGCTAATTGTCGAAGCCCTAAACAATACTTCGCCTCAGTTTCAAAAATCCCGCGCAGCAGCAGCGATCGCTTTAGCAAATCTTCGAGCAACTCAAGCAATTCCCTTACTAAAAGAAATTTTAAATACGCCAATATTTGAGCTTAAATATGCTTGTTTACTTGCTTTGGAGCAGTTAGGTGATGCCTGCGGGGGCATGGTAACAGACGATTCAAATCCACTAATTAAAGCTAAAGCCAGGAAGTAGATAGGCATAAGTAGGTGGGTGAAATTAATCAGAAGATTGAGATTTCCTTGATGATGTGCGTTACGCTTTGCTAACGCACCTTACGAAAGCTATGGTTTTTGCTGTATAGCATTACGCAAATACGTTAGGACATTGAGCAAAAGCAGAATCAACACATTCTCTAATAGTCTCAAAGTCATAAATTCTCTGTTTCATCCAAGTTTTTAGAACCGACCACCAACGCTCAATTTTGTTCAAATCAGGCGAATATGGTGGTAGATACCAAATTTCACATCCTGCGCCTTGAACTATTTCTTGAATACTTTGTCCTGCTTAGTGTGTGTTCCCATGCTGAAACAAGTTCAGCGGGGTCGCACCGCTTTTTTTCTGGTTATACCCAGTTTTTTCATTGCATCACTCACATTTTGCTGAGTAAGATTATTGCCCCATAGTTGAGCTATTCGCTGCTGCGTTTTGCCATTGTGCTGCAACACAAATTCTTGAAAACGTTGAAAATTTTTAATTTTAGGTCTTTTTCCTTTTTGGTAACCCGCGATCGCATTGTGCGATCAAATTATTTATGTCAACTACCAATTAATGATTGTCAGATTGTTAATTTTATTTAATTGAGCATCGCGAGTAACCAATTTTGCAGCAGGGCGATAATAGCATTGGTATCTAAAGTAACAATAAAGTATTATCAGATCATCCCGCTCTGATGCAATGCCCCTTTTGTATCTTCGATCAGTTGCCTAATGGGCTGTTGCTGCTGAAGAAAAACGCGGGCGCAATTACGCCCAGGCATTCCTGAAATTGAACCTCCTGGATGAGTTCCTGCCCCTGTAAGATATAGTCCTTCAATAGGCGTAGTGTAATTAGCTATTTCTGGTAAGGGACGGAAAAACACCATCTGATCTAGGGTCATATCAATGTGATAATAGTTGCCTTTGTATGCACCTAAACGTTCTCCTAATTCGGCAGGGCTTTCAACACGACGGGCAATGATTGAGTCTTTTACATTTGGTGCGTAGTCAGCTAGCTTATTGATTACCCTGTCGGCAACGCTGTTTTTAAGTTCATCCGTCCAGCCAGTACCGTTTAAACCTGTTCCTTCTTTGCCGTGAATCTGATATGGGGCGAAGAATTCGATCCACAGTGTATGCTTACCTTCTGGGGCAAGAGACGGATCTAATACTGTGGGTACATCCAGATACAGCGAGGGATTTTCATCGGGTATTTTACCCATTGACGGTAGAGCATGAGCCTCTTCTACATGGTGTACAGAGTCGGCAATCAAGATTGAACCAATATTAAATTCTTCTCTGTGATTATGATGTTCAAAACGAGGTGCTTCAGAAAGAGCGCAATCAATTTTGAGAATAGTTTCATTATTGTTAACAATACGTCTATCTAGTCTTTCTCGTAGATTGGGGTCGGCTGCATCACTATCAGCAGCAGATATCATATTCAAAAATAGACGACGAGCATCAATATTAGAAATCACGGCGGTTTTGGCGCGATATTCTTCGCCGTTGCTGGTTCTTACACCTTCTGCTTTACCATTATTGCTAATTAAAACACTTTCTACAGCGCGATCGCACAAGACAACCCCACCTTTTTCTGTCACTAACTTGAGCAAAGCTTGAGTTAATGCTCCTGTTCCACCGCGAGGTCTTGCCATACCTGGATTATGACGCATTGACATCATCATTGAACCAATGCCAATGGTTTTTTGAGAAGGAGGCGCACCAAATTCCGATGCTAACCTAGCTAAAGGTGCTTTAAGAAACTCCGAGTCAAACCAATACTGAAGACTGTCTTGGGGAGATGTCAGCATGGTACGAATCAGGTCTAGGGTTTTATCTACACCGCCTATAGTAGAAAGCAAATTTTGGACGTTTTTTAGACCATAGTTACCCGCAATATCTAGTACGGATTTTGGTGGCGCATTAAATATGGGAGTAATGCCTTTGGTTAGCCGTTGCCAAAAATCTATAAATTCACCGTATTTTTCAGCATCTCTTTTGTTAAAGCGAGCGATTTCTGCACAGGTTTTCTCGACAGATTTATGGGCTAAGAAATACTTACCGTCAGGATGAGGACAAAAGGTTACAGGGTCGCAATAAAGATACTCTAAACCATATTTATTTAATTCTAATTCTTCAACTACAGGTCCTAAGTGAATAAATTCATGATCGATCGCACAGAGATTAAATTTAAATCCTGGTGCTTCTTTTGGCATTGCCTCTTCTGTAGTTGCACCACCGCCAGGGATAGCTCTTTTTTCTAGTAGAGCCACGCTATAACCAGCCTTAAGTAGATATGCAGCACATACTAATCCATTATGACCCGCCCCGATAATCACCACATCGTATGTCGGCATTGTTTAATATTTTATTTAATAATTGTTTCATAAAGCTTAAAATTATTTGGCGATTTAGTTTATCTGTCGATAGTTATAAATAATATTTGGGGGGAATAAGAATAAATTGAGGTAAGAGATTTAAACTAAGATGTTATTAATAAGATTATGGAATTAAGATTAGGAAAGGTAGAAGATATTTCAGGTATATTAGCTTTACAAGAGAGAAACCTTTATAGCAATTTAACAACCGAACAGCGACAAGCTGGATTTGTTACAACTCCATTTAATGAGCAGCAAATTAAAGAGTTGCTAAATCAAAAAGGGGCGTTTGTAGCCAAAGACAACAGCATAGTATTAGGCTATATTTTTGCTGGCGATTGGGATTTTTTCTCTCAGTGGGATATTTTTCCGTTTATGGTTGCTCGTTTTCCTACTCTCAGCTTTAAAGGACAAATAATCCAGCGCGATCGCACTTTTCAGTATGGATCAGTCTGTATTGATTCGAGCCAAAGAGGTACTAATTTACTTCCACAACTATTTGAAGTAATGCGTCAAGAATTTTTAACTAAGTTCAAAACAGGGATTACTTTTATCAACACTGCTAATCGACGTTCTTATGAGGCTCACACTCGAAAATTAAAGATGACGATAATTGATCGCTTTGAATTTAATCACAATAATTATTACAGTTTAGCTTTTGATACTGCCATTTGTGTTGTGTAATTTAAGACAAGCCAAAAGCTATTACTAAAGATAGGTGATTACAAACTAGGTTATGGCTAAATTGAAAATATAGATTAATTAATATAAGATAATGAGTAATATTTGGTACAAAATAGCCCTTTTAGGATTCGTATTAACTTTTGTTTTAGCTCCGTTTGCTGGTTTTGCACCTTTACTTTTAGTGATTTTGATTGCTAGTGTTTACTGGTTTTTAAGTTCTATTATGCAAATATTAATTTTTGGCGAACCAGCAGAAAACGATCGCCAGACAACCCAGCATAATAATTAAAATAAATTAAAAAAGCGACCGCGCGATCGCTTTTTTAATTCAAGGCAGGTCTTTACTTTGTTTACCTTGTAACGCAGATTCTTTTTGCCGATCTACCTTATCGATCAAATTTTCGTAAATAGATTTACCTTTTTCTTCTGGTTCATTTAATTTACTGTTAGCCAACTCTTCAGTGGTGGTGTCAACTCGATTAGGATTACGAGTTTCTTGATAAGTATCTGTTTGCGCGCTGTAATTATCTCCTGCATAGGCTAGTGAAGTTGTCTGTACATTTAGAATGATAACTCCTAGTCCAAAAATAAAGGCGATCGCCAACGAACGCAATAAATTGAATACATTAATCTTTTTCTGCATAATATTTTTAAGCTAATTACTATTAAAGAAAGCTAATAATTTGCTCGATTCAAAGAGGAACAAAATTTTATTTTCTCTTAACTAATTAATCCTTACTTGTCTTCTACATACATTTCTGGTTCTATGGCAAAATTGTCCATTTTCCCAGCTTCATCAATGATGTAGCCATCCGTAGTACTGACTCCAGTTCCCTCTTCCTGCTCTTCCATTGCTTGAATTTGCTCTTTGTTCAATTCTTCATCTGCACCAGAAGGAATAACCATGTCAGGAGGATTGACGGCTGTAGTCTGCGCTGTCTGTACTCCAATTTGATCGCCTGGTGCGCCTTTCCCTGGTTCTGCTTTTTCGGGATTGGTTTTAGCAACTACTTTTTTGTCTTGATTGTCTTGGTTTTCCATGTTAGTTTTTTTCCTTTGTTTTTTATCAGATTAGTAGGCTAAATAGTAGGAAACATCTATCTTTAGTAACAAAATATATTTTTTTATTTCTTTTTATATCTCAAGTAAACAGCCAATCAATTCACTTTATTTTCTCTATCTTTGAGCAGAAGTAACGATCGTGCTTATAGCATTACAGTAGAACTAGTCATCAAGTAGCATTCAAATTTATCAAAAATCTTATGAGCGATACTACTGTCAAAAAAGTTAGTTCTGACAGTTCACCAAAAGGTGAAATGGGTCAAAAATATCTAGTTGCGGGTAAAACTATGGCTATGCGTCTTTGGGAGCAGGAGCAGCCAGGAGAACCAAAACCCAAACAATCTAGAGAATATGAAACAGTAGGTTATGTTATTGCTGGGAAAGCAGAACTACATTTAGAAGAACAGGTAATCAAGTTAGAGCCTGGAGATTCTTGGTTAGTACCTAAAGGTGCATCACATACCTACAAAATCACCGAATCTTTTACTGCTGTGGAAGCCACCAGCCCTCCAGCCAGGGTTGACGATCGCGACGAATCGTAGATAATATTTATTGGCAAGATCAAGGCGATCGCAACTGTTGACATCATCGTGCAGGGCGATCGTTTTTATTTCAGATTGGGAAAAATTAACCTCCCAGCTTAACTTTGACGTATTCTATTAGGATAGTACATAAAATTACATACAATATTGGATATAGAAGAAACAGTAAACCTCTTGCATAAATATATTTTTTAGTAATAGTTTTGAAATTTCTGATCTGTGATCTCATTCTCAACCGATATTTCTTATTTGTGCAAGAGGTAATCTTTTAAAATACATATATCTCATCTTTGGGGAGATAAATCCCATGACTGCCATCACAGTTAACTTCAATTCCATTATCGAAATCAGCGACGAACAGTTTTATCAACTCTGTATCCATAATCCCGATACTAAATTTGAGCGCAATGTTGAGGGAGAAATTATAATTATGCCCCCTACTGGTGGAGAAACGGGAAAACGCAATACTGACTTGGTTGGGCAATTTTGGATTTGGAATCGGCAAACTAACTTAGGGGAAGTATTTGATTCTTCTACAGGCTACAAATTACCCAGTGGTGCAAACCGTTCTCCTGACGTCTCCTGGATCGAAAAAAAACGCTGGAATAGTCTTACTTGCGAACAAAGACAAAAATTTATTCCCCTCGCCCCAGATTTTGCCTTAGAACTAATGTCTCCCAGTGATTATTTGGTTAACGTCCAAGCCAAGATGAGAGAATATCTTGATAATGGAGTCAAGCTAGGTTGGTTAATTAATCCTGAAGCCAAACAAGTAGAAATTTATCTTTTGGGACAAGATGTACAGTTGTTAAAATCACCAAAGACATTATCTGGTAATGATATCTTGCCTGGCCTTATCTTAAATTTAGCTGATATTTTTTAGAGATTGTAATTATTACTATGAGTACCACGCTGTCTGATTCAGTTCTCTTTCCAGTTTTAGAAGAAAAATATTTACAGGATTTAGAAGTTTGTGGTACAGCTTTAGATCTTAAGCCAGGGGAAATTTTATATCGTGAAGGCGATACCGCCTATTGTTTCTATGTAGTTTTAAAAGGACAGGTAAAAGTAACTAAACAGTTAGGCGCAGAAGAAATTGTGGTTACTCTACACCGTAGAGGTGAGTTTACAGGTGATTTAAGTATGTTGACTGGAGGAGTTTCCCAAGCAACTGCTAGTAGTGTTGATGTTAGTCGAGTAATTCAGTTTCAAGATTTTAGAGAGTTACTTAAAGGCTGTCCTCGCAGTATCGATTTATTTGTGCCAGCTTTAGCAGAACGTTCTAAGGATTTAGAAGTAAGGCTGCGTCAGCAGGAGAAATTGGCAGCTTTGGGCAAATTATCGGCAGGATTGGCACATGAATTAAATAATCCCGCAGCAGCAGGCAGAAGGGCAGCCAAACAACTTAACACCGCGATCGCCTCTCTACAGCAGAATATGCTCTCGCTTCGGGGTAAACATTTTTCCGCCCATCATCGTCAGCTAATGGGAGAATTACAGCAACAGGCGATCGCTCAAGCAAACAGCAAATCGGCTTTATCTCCTCTAGAACAAAGCGATCTTGAAGATGAATTAACAGACTGGCTAGAAAATAAAGGCGTAAAGAATGCCTGGGAGTTATCACCTAGTTTGGTAAGTGCCAAAATACAACCATCTCAATTAGAAACCCTGGCTAAAGACATGGAATCTGAGGCTTTTAGTGAGGCGTTAGTCTGGCTAGAAGCGACTTTGACAATGAATGGCTTAGTAAATGAAGTAGAACAAAGCACCAGTCGCATCTCTGACTTGGTAGGGGCAATTAAAAATTATTCCTATATGGATCGGGCTGCTGTACAAGAGATAGATCTCCATGAAGGGTTGGACAATACCCTGAAGATTCTGCATCACAAGATTAAATATGGCGTGAAGGTTAATAAAGAATACAGTGCCAACATTCCCAAGATTTCAGCTCACGGTAGTGAACTCAATCAAGTATGGACAAACCTAATCGATAATGCGATCGATGGCATGGATGGTAAAGGTGAACTAACTATTCGTACTGGCTTAGAAAATAACTGTGTGCTGATCGAAATTATTGATAATGGTGCAGGAATCCCTCCCCAAATCCAGTCCCGCATCTTTGAACCTTTTTTTACCAGTAAGGAAGTAGGCAAGGGAAGCGGTTTGGGTTTAGATATTTCTCGCCGTATTATCGTCCAAAAACATCAAGGTAATTTGCGTTTCGAGTCACAACCAGGGAAAACTAACTTTCAAGTCCGTATACCCTTGACAATTGATAATCAATCAAAAGCCTCATAGTTTTGGTTACTGGGTCAAAGAGTTGAAAGCGGATTACTTTAATCAACAGTTAGATCAGTTAGAGTAGTTAGTTATCTTAATCTCAAACAAGGGTCAAACACCTATGATTTTGTTAACAATAAAGTTTTGTCCGAACTAACGCCTAATTAATAACAAATTTTAATGCTTGAATAAAAGATTGAGTTGCTTTTGCTGGTGTGTGATCGATCATTATTTCTGCGGATTTTTTCCCCATAGAGTCAATTAAATGAGGATTTTCTAAAAACTGACCCATATACTCAGCTAGTTTTAATGATTGGCCTGGATCGAAGACAAAGCCATTTTCGCCATTAACAATCATTTCTACTGCTTTTGCACCTTGAGAACAGATAACTGGTTTACCAAAAGCCATTGCTTCAGTTAATACCATCCCCCATATATCTTCATAAGTTGGGAAAACAAAAATATCTGTTGCCTGAAAATAAGCACCTAAATATTTATAGGGAATTTGTCCTACCCACTTAATCTGTTTGTCCAGGTTTTTGCTAGAGGCAAAAGCTTCTAATTCCTGACGCCGATCGCCATCACCAACTATCAACAGTGTATAGTCATGGTATCCCCAGTCTTGCAAAATTAGGCACGCTTCCAACAATACTTTCAATCCTTTTCTGGGAACAATTTGTCCGACATAAAGAAAGATCGGCTTATCGGTTGCCATATCGATTTGAGGCGGTTCATTTTCGCTATATTGCAGTAAAGCTTTAACACTTGGTACTAAAAAGGGTCGATCAAATACTCGGTTTTCTTGAGCGTTTAATATGTCTACTATATATTCTTTTGCTGATCGACCATTAACTACTAAAGCATCTGCCAATTTCACCAGCCAACGACGCGATCGCAAACGTAAAGGGGAATTGCGATAGTCTATACCTGGAGATCCGCCTTCATAAACAATAATTACTTTCCAGCCAAATAAAAACTTCAGTGCGATCGCCACTGCCGTCCAGATGGTAAAAGCGTTAGCAAAAACAACGTCTGGTTTGAATTTAATTAAATGCCCAATAATACTAGGAGAAGCGTAAGAAAATCCTAGATTATAACCTTGAGCAGTTTTTGCCAACTCGATAAATTTAGTCGCACCAACTTCTCGAACTGGAAAACTATTTTCAAATCCAGCAGCATAGCCAGGCCATTGTCCCGTATAGACGATTGTTTCAGGAAATTCTCGAACGAATTCGGCAATAATATGTTGAAACGATATTCCCCCAGTTCCCATTGCTGGTAATAACCAAGCAATGCGATTATTTTTCGTTAGCTCGAACGACATATAATAAACTCCTAAATTGGTATATTAAGAAAACTGGTAAATTTTTTGAGAAAAAATGATAATAGTAATGAGATACTAATAAGAATTTCATAAACTAAAATGTTTCCTTGATTGAACATCGCTAGCAAATCAAAAGAACTAATGAAAGTATGTAAGTCGTCGTAAAAATCAAAAACTAACATATGTATCAAGTAAATCTCAAGACTATATTTACCACAAAAAAATAAACTATTTTTTAATAAAACAAAATTTTTGTCGATGTAACTGCAAAAAAATGCCAAAACCAAACATAAAGGAAACGTCAAAAATATTAATGGATACCATAACAAGCCGTAGTGCCATTTTAGTTCATTGTTTACATAAAAATTAATTATAAATAGAGCAATAAAACCCAAAATCAAAATTAAATTTATTGTCAATAAATTTAATTTTAGTTCGTATTTTTTTTGGTAATATAAAAAGGCAACTATTACGCCTAAAATAAAACTGGGTAAACGACTCAAAAAAATGAGTAATTGATATTTATTAGTTAGAATTGCACCCAAACACAAAAATAAAGGTAAAGTACTTGAAAAAAGCAATGTATACCAGAAATTACTAATAAACTTTTGTTTAATAATATTTCTATTTAGTAAAAAAATAATACAAGGAAATATTAAGTAACATACAATAATTGAAGGAATAAACCAGTAATTGTAGCTATGCGAAGTCAGAAAACCAAGCCCTAATAGATCTCCAATAAATCCTTTTATCTTAAAATCCTTGAAATACGTAAGATGAATAATTAAATAAAAAAATAGAGTAGTCCAATAAGCAGGCAAAATTCTTAGAAGCCTTTTTTTATAAAACTTAAAAACTTCATTTGTTCTTTGTAACCATCCAAAAACTAACCCAAATCCAGACACGAAAAAAAATATATCTACACCACTATAACCAATTATTCTAATGTAATTAAATAAGAATAAAGGAAATGTATTGCCAAAATTTATTTGCGTTGAATGAAATAAAAGAATCCCTAAAATGGCAATACCCATGATTTCTGTACGATAACGACTAATAAAAGCTATTTGCATATGAATATTTTTAAATTAATTTTTTTTATAAGGTAATAGCCACTGTCGTCCAGACGGTAAAAGTATTAGCAAAAACAACGTCTGGTTTGAATTTAATTAAATGCCCGATAATACTAGGAGAAACGTAAGAAAATCCCAGATTACAACCTTGAGCAGTTTTTACCAACTCGATAAATTTAGTTGCACCAACTTCTCGAACTGGAAAACTATTTTCAAATCCAGCAGCATAACCAGGCCATTGTCCCGTATAGACGATTGTTTCAGGAAATTCTTGGGTAAACTCACTGAGAATATGCTGAAAAGGAAATTCCACCTGTTCCCATGGCAGGAGGCAGCCAGGCAACACGTGCTTGACGTGCTTGGGTCATTTTTTTTGGTTTATTCAAAGTTTATAAATTCCTCATGTTAGTTATCTTTGATAAGGAAGTATCCATTGAATACCTGGTAGAAACAAAACAAATTCTAATAAGCTTTGCATAACATTTGGTGGCGAATTATGTTCTTGTAAATACTTATAAAGCCATCGATATTCAGAGGAATTTTTATCAAAATTTTTCAATCTTTTGAGAGTTTTCACCCAAGTTCTTTCTCGATACCATTCTTTACGGCTTCTAAAGAGATGATCGTGAATACAAACGATATCTTTAAAGTTTTTCATCCTCTGGGATTCGATAATTGGATTGTGAGAGTGAATTGGATAGTTATAGTTTGGAGAAAATTGCCATATTTTATTTGTTTTGGCACAAATAGTTGCTGATAAGGCTGATTGTTCATAATAAAAATTTTTACTATCAATCATCGAACCTTCTTCAAGCAGTTTGAGAAAAGTTTCTCGCCAGGCGGTAAAAATACCAGCACTTCTTCTAACAGCAACTACTCCCGAATTCCAAAAAGCCCGAATTTTTTGCCGATCAACTGTAGTGGTGACAAACATTTCTTTATCTCCAACACCAGCTAGTTGATAAAGATGTTGCCAATATTCATCATTAGGATCGTTTTTACCTTCAGAACCGATCATTTTTTCGTGTTCTGGACGAATGCCAACATCGTATTCAGCAGTCAGCAGAAATTCTTTGGGTTCAGAGAAAAAAACCAAATCGCTATCTAGAAATACTAAAATTTCTGCATCGATGTTTTGTTCGGCATAAGCACACAGTAAGGGCTTATTAGCTAAAGGATAATCGGGATATTTGTGATTGAGAACAACTTTTTGATGTTCGACTCTAAAAGATTCTAATGCTTTTAAAGTGGGAGTAGAGACATCATTTTTATCTCTGACTTGAAAGCTGTAAACAGGAGTATCTTTTAAGTCGCCGCCAAAGCGGCGCAGACTTTCAACCATCAACAATGATTCTTGCTCTAGTTGTCCACCTTCGGTACACATAATAAAGGCGAGGCGCATGGATTCAGACATTAATATATTTCTTAAAATAAGTTGGGGTAAATTTTGCTTGATAAATGTTCATATATTTTATTTGAGCGAAATATAGCTAGCGTATTAATAGTTTTTAAACATGGCTTTAATTTTTAGTATATTTACTTTAAATTAGAAAAAATAAGAGTTTGGACTATTTACACAATACCAAGTTTAATAAACATATTACATTAAGTGACACATAAAATAATACTATAAAATACTTAATGGTCTTATGAGAAAGATTATTTTTTATCTTTCATGATTTTAAACAAGATCAAAAATTAGACGGGTGTAATGTTTTACTGAGTGCTGTTGACAAAATTCCTTCATTTTTACGCGATCGCCTAAGCTATCATAAGACAACAAACAGTGAGTTAGTCCTTTAGCAATCTCATTTGATATGGTGGAATCGATCGCATAACCAAGTTTATAGCTTCTTACCATTTCTCCCATTAGTCCATAATTAGAACTTAAGACGGGTTTGCCCGCAGCAGCAGCAAGTAACAAAATACCGCTCATGCCTGCGTGTTTTTGATAAGGAGCAAGTACCAAATCTGCCAGTTGAAAATAAGCTGTCACATCTGCTTCAGGAATAAATTGATAACGTTGAATTATTTGCACTGGTTTATGTTGACAAATAGTCTTTACTTGAGCTTCAATTTGGCTTTGTTCGACAGAATTAGTACCTCCTACTAGCAATAAACATAATTTTTGACAGAGTTCGTCGGGTAAAAGAGCTACAGCATCTAATAGTTGATAAATGCCCTTACGCCCGTCCAAAGCCCCAAAGAGCAAAAATACTTGTCTATGAGGTTCAATCCCTAAATTTGTTTGAATACTTTCAACATGAGGATTATCATTACCATCTATTTCTACTGGATCGGGTAGATAAACAACTTTTGCGCGACTAGAAAACTGCTCGATATGTTTAATGGCAAAAGGATCTAAACAAAAAAGCGTTTTAAGTTTAGAGTGCTGCAAAATTCGTGAGAGGGTTAATTTTTCTCTAGTATTTTGTAGTTGCTCTTTCCCAGACCACTGATAACCTTGAAAATAACGATAGTGAAAGGTTGGTCGAAAGTAAATTCCCGAAAAGGGACAGGGTGAAGATTTACCCACAAACAAAGGGATTTCGCAGGTATCTAAGTACATGATTAGACTTTGAGTCGCTTGTAATAGACTGGCATACCGACAATACAAGTCCCACTCTTGAAAATTGCGAACAACTCGACTCAATCCTGTTTTCCGAGAATTTAAAGTTTCTACTTCTACCTCAGTGATAGGGATTAATTTGATTTTTGGATGATTAGATTGAGCAATAGTTTCTACTACGTCGCCATGAACGTCTAAAAATTGTGGTAGTACAACAATATCCAAACTTCCAGATAAATTTTGTTCGCACCAATAGTCAACTAGATACCTGATATAGTTGCCATGATGACCACCCAGAGCAAGATCGAACAGCATTAATCGACGATCACTCTTGTTTGTTTGAAGAGTTTGTATTTCCATATTTACTGCTTAACTTAAAGAGGTTGCTTTTTGCTTTGCCACAATCTGCTCAAAAAGAGACAGGTAGCGTGATGCTTGAACTGATTCGGCATACTCTTGTTCTGCTTTTTTACGAGCATAGTAACGAAGTTGTTGATGACGTTCTTTGTCTTCAATTACCCAAGCAATACCTCTGGCTAAATCTTCAATATCTCCATACTCGGCAATATAACCATTGCGATCGCGATCGACTATATCTGCCAACCCAGTATGCTCAAACACGACGATAGGAGTACCGCAAGCCAAAGACTCGGAGGCGGTTTGTCCAAAGGCTTCTTGTAAAGAAGGGGCTACCATCACATCGGCTGCTGAATAAGCTAACCTAAGCTGAGCATCGTCTAAATGTCCTAAGTAATGGACTGGGAAACCAAAATCTAGCGGTTTTTCTGGTTGAGAAGCCCCAAAAATAACCAGTTCAATCTGTTCTTGTCGTGAGGACTGACTCAGTTGTTTTAGAGCTTGCTGAAGCAGGTGAGAACCTTTGCGAGTATCTCCTGTAGCATCAATAGCACCAAAAAGAACTAGCTGTTTCTTTTGAGGTAAATTTAATTCTTTTCTGGCTTGTTGTGAGTCATAGGGAGCAAATTTAGCTATATCCAAGCCAAAGGGAATAATCTCGATCGCCAATTCTCTAAATAAAGAAGAAGAACGAGCGCATTTAGCCATCCAAGAACTAGGAGTCACAATAGTAAGGTTAAGATTTTGCCAAGCTTTGTGTTTGCGCTGCCATACCCAACGAGATAAATCGCGATCGCGATCGCTTTGGAGTTGTGGACAATTACCGCAACAGTCTTGATAGCGATCGCAGCCTAGGGTGTAGTGACATCCTCCTGTAAACGCCCACATATCCTGTAGCGTCCAGACCAAAGGCTGTTTGAACTTCAATAGAGCTTCTACGGGGACAAAACCGTTACAAACCCAATTAAAATTGATAATATCGGGCGCAAATCGAGCGACGCTTTTAGGTAAAGCATCGGGACACCACTGGGGCGAGAACATTTGTTGGCGATGGGGATAAAAATTAATGGGAATAGAATCTGCCAGCGATCGCAATTTGGCATATACTTTAGGTTCAGCAGTGGCAACGGTGCGATCGTTACTTTGTTGGTGTTGAACTAACAATTGTGAATCGATGCCCATATTAAGCATACCCTGATGAATTCGATAAGCTGCTCGTGCAGCCCCACCAGCCAGATCGAAAGCACTTAAATGTAAGACTTTCATAAAACTAATTATTTAAATATTTTTAGAGTTAAGAATTTTTTGTAGTTTGGTTTTCAATATTTCCAATTTACTAAAATCGAAGAGATTATTTTGCAGATATCGATCCGCCTCCGCATCTCGAATGGTAAAAGGTGGATGTTCTAAAGGAAAACTCATAGCTTCGCTAGGCAAATTAGCCCACGGTGATTTTAAATCCTGAGTATGGGTAGCATCAGCAGCAAAACCGATATTGGAAACCAAATTTACATTAGGCATAATTGCCAGCCCGCTTTGAATCCAGCAGGAAAAAAACCATTGATAGTCCCATGTATAAGCTTGTTGGTAACAACCTACAAAATTTCTTGTCCAAACATATTTTTCTCTTCTATTTAGAAAACTATCAAACCAACCATCATCTAAAATTTCTGGTAAACAACTCATGCTAAAGTCATAGTGCTGCCAAGCTCTACGCCATGTAGCCCAACCCCAAATCAGAGGATAGCGTGAAAAATAATAACTGTATTTGGGTGGAGACTTATTATATTTATGTAAAAGATAGTTACCTGAAATGTGCATGATTCTTAAATCATCTCTGTATTTTGTCAGCAATTCTTGGCAAAAAGAAAAAAAATCAGGGTGAGGCAAACAATCATCTTCCAAAATAATTGCTGACTCCACTTGTTCAAACACCCAATCAAGCCCTGAAGATATTCGCAATCCACATCCCAAATTAACATCCGAATAATTTTTCAGGACTTCACAATCCCAATCAACTAGGTCAATGACGGCACGAGTGGCAGCACATTTTTCTATGTCGTCGGCGCGATCTGCACGAGATCCATCAGCAATTACCAGTAATTTTGCTGGTTTTACTTGACGAATTATTTCCCATACTTTTTGAGTATTTTTGGGTCGATTAAAGATGATTAAAACTACAGGAGTTTGAAGCATTTAAAGTAATGATGGTTATTTTTGGATTCCCAATACTATCTTTTGATAGCTACCCGACTTAACAATTTGTCCTTGTTCGAGCATATAAATACGATCGCAATGCTTCAGCGTTGATAAACGGTGAGCAATAATAATCATCGTTTTTTTACCACTTAAAGATTTGATTGCTTCGGTAACAAGACTTTCCGTTTCGTTATCTAATGCTGCTGTCGCTTCATCAAACACTAAAACTTCTCGTTCGTGATAAAGGGCGCGGGCAATACCAACTCGCTGGCGTTGTCCTCCAGATATCATCACACCGCGTTCGCCAACCATAGTTTGTAGCCCTTGGGGTAGGCTTTCGACCAGTTCGTTTAGCTGGGCTGCGGCGATCGCTTTGTCTAATCTGGCAAAATCGATCGATTCGTCATCAACACCAAAAGCGATATTTCTTTCTAAAGTATCATCTGTTAAGAAAATTGATTGGGGAACATAGCCAATTAAATTGCGCCAGGAACTTATGTCATTGTATATAGAAACACCATCAACTTTGATGTTTCCTTGTTGAGGTGTCAAAAGTCCGAGAATTACATCAACTAAAGTTGTTTTACCTGCCCCAGATTTACCAATTAAACCAATCGACTTGCCTTTTTCGATTGCCAAAGAAATTTCTTGAAGAGAACTTTTATCAGCATTGGGATATGTATAACTAATCTTCTCTAAAGTAATGCGATCGTCAAAAGGTATTGTCAAGCGATCGCCGTTTTTTTTAGTTAAGACTTTAATCTGATTAGATTGAGATTTCAAATTGTTTAGTGGAGATACCGTTTTAACTTCTTGTAAATCTAAATAAAGTTTATCGACCGTATAAGCATGATATTTAAGACCGTTGATAGCAGAAATTAAATTTCCTGCTGCTGGCAGTAGACGAATCGAAGCCAGAGCAAAAATACCCAATACTGAGCTTAAATTTTGGGTATTTCCGCGATTAATTGTGATAAATAATAAAGTAAAACCAATTAAAAAAGTAATTAAAAAGGCTTCCACCACATAACGAGGTAAATTAGAAAAAATCAATGCAGAACTAATACTTGTGGCAAATTTTGTAATTTGAACCTGCATTTTCTTTTCAAAATAAGATTCGCAACCGATAACTTTAGTTTCTTTCAATCCTCCTAAACTGTGATTAATAAGACGAATCATTTCGGTGCGAGATTCAGAACCTTCTTCTCCCCAACGACCAATTTTATCTTTAAAACTATAAAATAATGCCACAGAAATTATGGCAATTCCTGCAATAATTACTACAGCCATTATATCTGTTGCTATTAGTAACGAAACCAGGGCGACAATAACTATAATATTAGAAAAACAAGTTAGCAATGGCATCATAAACCCATTGCTAAATCGTTCTGTTTCGTTAACAATATTTTGGATTAAATCGGCACTGTTTCTATTCAGGTGAAAGGTATAAGGAGCTGCCAAATAAGCACGCATTAATTTAGAAGATAGCTCTCCTTGTTGATTAAATCCAAATTTAAAAACAGATTTTTGGGCATTAAAGCTTAAATATGATTTTAAATAAAAGACAACTATTACAAAAGCTCCAAACAAGAGCAAAAATTGACTATTAGTAGCAAAATTAAACCAGTCAAAGACTGAACTTAGCCATTTACTTTGTTGAATTGAATTTGGATTGAGAGCTAAATTAATAAATGGTCCAATCAATCCAGTTCCCAGCATTTCCAAGGATGAAATCAACAAAAATAGCAAAGTCATCAAGAAAAGGCTTTTTTCTTTGCCTTTATTTAAATATAAAAATCTACGTATATATTGCATTGATTAAATAAAATAATTTTTTTGTTGATCGCGTTCAATAAATCTGGCTTGATAAAGATATTTTATAGCAAACATCAACCTCCAATAATTATGGTTTTTTGGTGTATGTTGCTGGTGCAGAAACGCTTTCTCCCAATTGATTAAAAGCTGCCACAGTATAAGTAGAATCTGGAGCAGCTTTTGGATCTCGAAATTCTAAGGTAACATTTGCAGGTTCTGGAGCATCGCCAAAATTATGCTTTTGTCCTTCGAGAGTTTGAATGAGCGAATTATGGCGATAGATACGAAAAGATGGCAGGCCATTTTCTAAATCGGGAGTAAAATTCCACTTAATTACCTTTTCTGTAGCACTAATACTAGTAACAGTTACATTAGTTGGTACATTAGGTTTGCTAGTTGGAGAAATTTTGCCAGTAGTCACGTATTCTTGCCATTTACGAGCCGTTTCTTCGTTAGGAAGCCAAGCTGCTTTTAGCGGATTGCCCTCAAACTTGTTGATGGGAGCAATTTCATGAGTAGTAGGATCGCCAAACCATTCTTGAGTTTTATCGATTGGGAGCAGTTGGTTACTGTCTTTTGTAACTCGCGCGCTTATAATCTTATCTACATAAGGAATAGCCAATAGTCTGCTGTCCCCAGTCTCATGAGCAGCATTGGGCTGTACTGCCAATGCCCATAGTGCGTTTGCTTTTCTAAACTTGTAAAAAATTTTCTGGGGTAATTTTTTACACTCTTTTTCAAAGGGGTCTTTATCTCCTATAAACCAGAAAACTGGGACTTTGAGTAAAGGGGAAGTTGATTGTGAATTTGAATCTAGGTTTAGTATTTCTGAATTTCCTGAGGTTAATGAAATTCCCCCACACCGCACATTAATTACAGCAATAGTTCGTTCGGGGTAGTGTCTGAGCATTTGAGTTCCCCAATCTGCTCCACCAGAATGTCCCCACATTACCCAAGGCACTGTGTTTAGCTCCTGGCGATCGCTTTTTTGTGCTAATATGCTAATCGCTTTTAAAAAAGAACCTTCAGCAGCTCGGTTAGCAATAGCTTTGTCCGTACACGTAGGATAATCGGTCGGCAGTCTAGTACCCATAAGTGCAAACTGATGTTTCAATGCCAAGGCTTGCCATTGAAGATCGTTAGCATGATTTAGTCCCGTAGCAGCAGCATCATCACCGCATCCATGCTGTTTGACGATCAGACCTCGAATTTTTTTAACTCCATCGGGAATCCAAATTCGGTAATCTGCCGATAAATAGCTTTCTTTTTTGGCCGCAGAGGTAGATATTTCGTAATAAGAACCTCCATTGAGACTGCTTTTTATCGCCAAAGCAGTTTGTTCGGGTAGTGGTTTGGGAACAGTTACTAGCCATTTTTTCCAGCCCAAATACAACAAAATCAAAGCAAAAGGTATCAAGAAAAAGCTAAACTTATAACTTTGTTGATTTTTAAACATAATTATCTGGTTTCAGCTACAGTGATGCTATCTATACAGTCTCTCATTCTGTTTGCTAAAACAGGTGACTGCATCAAAGAAAGATGATGTCCTGGAATTTGGTAATTTTCAACTCCTTCGCGAGCAATTTTACCCCAGCCTAATTGGGCATCTCGTCGGTAACCTGGAGGGCATTCTTGCGCCATAAACAGCACTATCTTTCCAGAGTAGGGCTTAGGTTGATAGCTTTGATGGACTTGTTGATAAAATTTTTCTAACGCTATTAAATTTTGGGAGATTGAATCCGAGCTATTTTTTAATTGAGCAGAAGGACTAAAAAACGCCCAGGGCGATCGCTCTAAAACGTATGCACTAAATTTGTTCATCCAGTCTACTAGGAAATTATTTTTGGGTTCTGAAAATTTGGTAGTTAAAGCTTTAGATTTTTGGGCAGATGAAACTTTTTCAACTGAATTAGTCGGATTTGAGTTGGTTATTTTTTCTGCTTTTTGTTTAATTGTTTTTAATAAAGAAAAATCCGATCGCACTGTTTTGAGCAGCCAACGAAAACTGCTATATCGCAGCAGGTAATAAAGCGAAGATAAAAATCGAGGAGTCAGAGGTAGCAGCTCGATTCCTTCTGGACCTTGACTATCAAACATGGCTAGTAGACCTACTTGATATCCTTTATCTTTAAGTTGTTGAGCCATTTCTAGAGCAATATTGCCTCCATTGGATAGTCCTGCCAAAAAATAAGGACCTTCAGGTTGAACCTTTTGAATCTCTCGAATATAGTCTTGGGCAATTGTCTCAATTTGATCTAGCCAAGCTCGATCGCTTTTAAGTCCTCTAGCCTGTAAGCCATAGACTGGATAATCTGAACCAAGTTTAATAGCTAAATCGCGATAAACCAACACATTAAAACCACCTCCATGAATGCAGAATAAAGGCGGTTTAGAACCTTGGGGCTGGATTTCGACTAGAGGCAACCAGTCTTGAGATATTTTTTCTTGTCGTATAACAGTGGCAAGCTCTTGAATAGTAGGAGCTTTGAGTAAGATTGATAGAGGCAAAACTTTACCGATTTTTTCTTCAATCTGGGCAAAGGTTTTTACAGCTAATAAAGAGTTGCCTCCCAATTCAAAAAAGTTATCTCGAATGCCGATCAGATCAATTCCTAAAACATCTTGCCAAATTCTCCTCAATTTGGATTCGATATTGTCCAAAATCTCGGAACTTGTTTGAGTTGAGGTCTGAATCTCCATATCCTCTGGCTCAAAGAAATCAAGGCAGCTTTGAGGCAATTCTTCTCCTAAAGCAAGCATTGGCAAATCTTGAAGACAACAATCTGGATCGTTAACTACGCCTTTAAGTAGATTGTGGAAATGCTCCAACATTTTTTCGATAGTGCTGGCATTGAAAATATCGGCATTATAGTCAAAAACCATGCCCAAACCTTCATCTTGTTCTCGCATGACCAAAGTAAGATCGTATTTGGTTTTGCCGTGATAGATATAGCCGAATAAAGAGGTAAAAGTTACATCTGGCAGTTTTACAGATGCCATACCTCTACCTTCAGACCAAGGAGGATTTAAGGCAAACTTTATCTGAAATAAAGGCGATCGCTCTTGTCTAGTATTGGGTCGAAGTTCCTCAACTAGCCTTTCAAAAGGGAGATCTTGATGGGCGATCGCTTCTAAGGAAGCTTGACGGACTCTTGCCAATGCTTCTTTAAAAGTGAGCTTGTCTGTCAAATTAGTACGAAGCATCAGAGTATTGGAGAAAAAACCAATTAGTCGCTCAGTTTCTACTTGTCCCCTGCCAGCACTAGCAAAACTGAGCAAGATATCTTCTTGTTGGCAATAGCGGTAGAGTAAAATCTCAAATACCGTTAGCAAAGTCATAAATAAGGTAGCACCTAGTTTTTGACTAAGCCGATCTAGCTCGGTGTTGAGAGTTTTGGGCAGCATTAAAGCTGCGCGATCGCCTTTATAGGTTAGAACACCCTTGGGATGAGGGCGATCAAACGGTAATTTTAAAGCAGGAGGTAAATTATCTAATTGTTGCTTCCAGTAGCTAAGTTGAGATGCTGCTAGAACCTCCCCTTGCAACCATTGACGTTGCCAATGAGCAAAATCTACATACTGAATCGTTAGTTTTGGTAAAGGGGAGGGTTTGCCTGCCACAAAAGCAGTATAAATTGCGGTCAAGTCTTGATAAAAGACATCAGAAGACGCTCCATCACAGACGATACAGTGTAAATTCCAAAGCAAGAGATGTTCGTCATCCTGTAAACGAAATAGCTTAACTCGTAACATTGATTCATTGGCTAAATCAAAGGGTTTATGAGCTTCTTCAGTAGCCAGACGAAAAGCCTTAGCATCTCGCTCATCTTTTGATAAGTCTCGCAGATCGATTAACGCTAAGTTAAAAGGTTGAGCAGGAGCAATTACTAGTTGGGGTTTTCCTTGTTTAGATGGAAAGGTGGTTCTAAGTACTTCGTGACGAGCGACTACTTCAGAAATACTGCGCTCTAAAACATTAATATCTAGTAAACCTGTAATTTGTACTACCACAGGCATATTGTTAGAAGAACTTTCAGGTTCAAACTGATGGAGAAACCAAAGTCTTTGTTGAGCAAAAGAAAGAGATAGCTGAGCATCACGGTCAATTTTTACAATGGTTGGTAGCTGAGTACTGGTGATATCAGCGGCTGATTGTAGAAAAGCAATGATATTTGCTTTATGTTCTTTTACCTGAGACAAAAGTTCTGGAGTCAAAGCATCTTTAGGAGCTTTGTAACGCAGGCGATCGCCTTCTAGCCACAATTTAATTTTTCTTTGACTAAGTTCGAGCAATAACTGGTCGATGTTTTCCGTAGTAGGTTTCATAATTCTCCCTCTTCGTAATCTTCATCTACTTCTTCACTAGATAATTGGCTTTGAGCAGCCCAACGTAAAGCCGAAATGCGGGTAGCCAAATCAGCTACGGTAGGTAATTCAAATAAATTGGGTAAGAGAATTTCAATCTGTAAACTTTGTCGTAAACGAGAAACAATTTGAATCGCCAAGAGGGAGTAACCACCCAGTTCAAAGAAATTATCATAAATCCCCACTCGCTCTACCTCAAGGACTTCAGCCCAAATTTCAGCTACTTGTGATTCTAGTTCATTACGAGGAGCTACATAATTAGCTGCTAGAGCCGCTCGATAATTATCGGGTTTTGGTAATGCCTTGCGATCAACTTTGCCATTGGGCGTGAGTGGCATAGCATCCAACGCCATAAATTGCGTCGGCACCATATAGTCGGGCAATCTCTCTTTGAGGAAAAGACGTAGTTCGGGGATATGCTCGTCAGCATCTTTATCATCTGTATTGGCAACAAAATAGCCTACCAATAATTTTTCTCCTGGCGAATCTTCTCGTGCGATCGCCACAGCTTCTTTTACTATTGGATATTCAGCCATTATCGCTTCAATTTCTCCCAATTCGATGCGGAAGCCGCGCACTTTTACTTGGTAGTCAATCCTACCCAAACACTCAATCTGTCCATCGGGCAAGAATCTGGCTAAGTCACCAGTTTTATACAATCTACTTTGAGTATCTAGACTAAAAGGATTGGCAATAAATTTTTCTTGGGTGAGTTCAGGACGATTTAAATATCCTCTTGCCACACCCGCTCCACCGATATGCAGTTCTCCTGGTACACCAATGGGAACAGGCTGTAAGTTGGCATCTAAAATGTATGTTTGAGTATTGGCGATAGGGTATCCAATATTGATGTTTTTGTTGCCTTCTTTAACTTGACAGCTAGTTGCCCAAATAGTGATCTCTGTAGGACCATAAAGATTCCAAAGCTCTGTCCCCATTGGCAATAACCGATTAGCTAGCTCTCTAGGTAATGCTTCCCCAGTCGAAATCATTTTCAGGTTTGAATTTCCCTGCCAACCAGCCTCTAGCAATAATCGCCAAGTAATCGGGGTAGGCTGCATAAAGGTTGCCCCAGAAGTATTTAGATTTAGTGTCTCAAGCAACTGAACTCCATCGGCAGCAACCTGCTGGCTAACTAAGACTAACTTTGCGCCTACAGATAGGGGTAAGAAAATTTCTGATAGGGCAATATCAAAAGCAATAGTTGTAACCGCTAGCAAAACATCTTCTGCTGTCAAACCTGGTTTTTGTTGAATGCTGTGTAAGAGATTGACAGCATTAGAATGAGGAATTAAAACTCCTTTGGGTTTACCTGTAGAACCAGAAGTATAAATAACGTAGGCTAAATTATCGGGTTTAATGTCAATAGAACTAATTGCTTTAGTGTTATTAATAGTCTCCCAATCGGAATCTAAACAAACAACTTTGGCTGTATATTTTGGTAGACCAGATTTTAAAGATTCTTGAGTAACTAAAACGGTAACTTGAGCATCTTCTAGTAAAAAAGCAATTCTGTCTGAAGGATAAGCAGGATCGATGGGAACATAAGCTCCTCCTGCTTTGAGTATACCTAGCAACCCAACTACCATTTCAAGCGATCGCTCTATACAAATTCCTACCTTAACCTCTGGTTTTACTCCTAAACTAACCAAGTAAGCAGCTAACTTATTGGCTCGTTGATTAAGTTCTTGATAAGTAATTTGCCGCTCTTCAAAAACAACTGCGATCGCGTCAGGATTTTTGGCTACTTGAGCTTCTACTAATTGATGGATACATAAGTTTTGAGGATAGTCTGTTTCTGTTTGATTCCACCGTTCTAGTAATTGCCGTTCTGCTTTTGGCAGTAGACCAATAGTGGCAATCATTTCATCGGGGTTAGCAACAATACTAGTTAATAAAGTTTCAAATTCTGCCAAACGACGACAAATAGTTTCGCGATCAAATAAATTTGTATTATATTGACACTCTAAAGTCAGTTTGCCTCGCAACTCAGTGGCATTGATAAATATTTCAAAGTTTTCATAAGCACGAGGATTGGAAAAGAATTCAACTTCCAAACTGTCAAAATTTAAAGTGTTAGTATCTAAACCTTGGTCGATATTAAAAATAATCGGCACTAAAGGAATACGGCTAGGATCGCGAGGTAAAGCTAGTTTTTGCAGTAAACTACCAAAAGTAAATTGTTGGCGATCATAAGCATCCAAAACAGTTGTCTTACGCTTTTTAAGGTAATCGCTGAATGACTCTTGAGAATCTATCTGAGTACGCAGTGGCAGTAAATTAACACAATGTCCTACTAAATTATAATTACCTGTTGCTGCCTGTCCTGCTGCGGAAATACCCACAACTAAGTCTTCTTGACCAGTTAAACGATAGAGAAAAACTTCGAAACCAGACAACAGAGTAGTCATAAAACTACAGCCAAACTTAGTTCCTAGTTGCTTGATGGCAGTAACTAAAGTTTCAGAAATTTGCCAATCTTCGCGCTGAGAATTAAAGGTTCGCAGGGGTGGACGGGGACGATCTGTGGGAAAATCTACCGTAGGAACAGAACCAGAAAATTGTTGTACCCAGTATTCTTCTGTGGCAATGGTTTCTGGATCATTTGCGCTCTCTTCCAGCATTAGAGCATAATCACTAAAGCGATCGCTTTGCTCTAGTTCTGCTGTAGTTCCTTGTTTTAATGCCGAATATATTTTACCCAACTCAGTAACTATTACTGCCCAAGACCAACCATCACAGATAATATGATGGGCAGTCAAAATTAGGTGGTGTTGGTGATGATTTAGCTTTAGCAACTCTACTCGCAATAGAGGTCCATGTTCTAAGTCGAAGGTTTGAGTGACTGCTTGCTGTTTGAATTTGACAATTTTTGCCTCTTGCTCTTCCAGACTCAATTGGGACAGATCGATTGGCAATACTTTAAAAATCGGCGAAGTGCTAATACAAAGATTGTTACCATCAGGACTAATCGTAGTCCGTAGAGATTCGTGTCGCTCGACCACTTTTTGCCATGAGGTTTGCAGTGCCTCAAGATTTAGTTCTCCTTTCAAGCTCAACTCGACTGATTCGTTATAAGCACGGTTGGCATCATCGCCCATTCTCACAGATGCCCAGATCTCTCTTTGGGCTTCGGTTGCCTGAGCAGTCAGTTGTATATCTCCATCAGCAAACGGATCGAAATCAACAGCAGTAGCTGTATTTTGTAGGTCTACAGGTAATGAATTCATGGGTATTTAAATTTTAAAAAATCTTTTTTAAGTGCAGCTTCAATTTTTAGTAATGTGCTGATTGAGATAAAAACGGCTCTGCTTGAGCCGATGTCGTTACTGTTTTAAGTTTTAAATAAAAGCCGTGATAAGCTTCGACAAAAAGTTCTGGATGAAAAGGAATGCGACAAGTGCGATCTACTTGCCAACTGTCAATAAGTTCGTAACCAAGATTAGTCAGGGAGTTAATAAAGCGATCGCGATTTTGAATTTTATAGGGGACGTAAGACTCTAGTAAGTTTTGAAAGGTAAAGTATTCTTCTCCATCGTAGAAAGGGACATGGTGAATGATTAGATGACGAGGTAAGGCAGTAAGCTGCCCTAGTAATTCTTCTAAAGAAGGCTCCATATACTGAAGAGTGCCACAGGTAATATAGATATCTGCTCCTTCTGCGTCTTCGGTATTAGTGGTATAAGATAATCCAGGGCTGTCAATACACTTCAAAATTTCACTACCAGCTTTTACTGCTTCTGGCAGATCGCAGACTTTCCACTCCAGTTTAGAAGGAAAGGGAATAAATTTTTGGAAGCCATAATAACCAAAACCAGTATTTCCTCCCAAATCAAACACAGTAGAGCTATCAGTAAATGCTTCTCGAAGCCATACCAGCACTGGATAATCTATGGGCTTGTTTAGGGTGCCAATCATCTCCATATTTTTGATATTTTCTTGGGGAGATTCGTTATAAAACAAGGGTTGGTTGTAGCCGACTGAAACCCGATTGGGTATTGCCTTTCTTGCTTCGGCAAAAGATGAGAAAACTTCTCGGCAACTGGCACTAGCTCTCGGAAATACCCAGTGGTAAAGATAGTAATCGGAGATAACTGGTAAACTAACTACTAATTCACGTAAAATTTGTTTAGAACCTTTATAGGAATTTTCTTTCATCGTAATTTATTTTTTTAATAGTTTTTTTGATAATTCTTTAAAGCGCGTAACGCCAGAAAAAGTCACGTCATCCTTAATATCTGGTTTACTTTTCGCAAAAACGCCCATCGCCATCATTTTGACTCGATCCTTAATTATCGAAGACTGAGGCGGAGTTGGATTCCAACCCAACTTTCTTAAGAAATGGTTGGTTTGATAAACTCTGGCATTGAGATCCACCGAGCGCAGACAGAAGTTGATACTTAAAGAAACAGAAGCGCGATCTTTATTTTTGAGCCAGTGTGGGGCTAAAGATGGATGATGAACCGCTGTACCTGGAATCAAATGGTATGTATTCGCTTTATTTTGATTTTCTTCTTTGTAAGTAGCTGCTTGCAAATCACCAGCAAAATATTCTTCGATTTCTCTTTCGGTGAGAATTGAACGATCTGACTGGTCAAACAGATGAACATCTTTTTCACCTTTAATTTGAAACAGGAAATTTGATTCGTGGTCAATATGATAAGGAGTTATTGAATTGGGAGAAGAGATAAATATATATGCTTCTGCCCAGGTAATCTCTTTTTGCAGGGGAACGCCTGTAAGTTCTTCCAGTTCGACTAAAATCTGCTTCATTAGAAATTTATAGTCTGGATCGAGATTGGCACTTTTGATCAAGATTAATGAACCAGATTCTTCAATGTGAGAAATCGCCTCAGATACTTGCTCACTACGAGTCATATCTGACCATTTTTGAGATGGTGTTATGTTACTTGATAAACAGACTACCTTATTAAGATCGTATTTGAGTGCAATGGTATTTGCCAACTCAAGCAAGCGAGGAATCTCAAATAAAGGATGCCCTGTCAAATTATGGGAGAACTCAAAAGATTTTTGGTTGAATTTATCGCGGAAGTCTTGGGAATTCTTGTTGACGATCTGATTTGGTAAAGCTGGCTTAGGTACTGAATTACTAAATACTAAAGACATAAAAAGTAAAAAGTTTGATATTTTAAAAAGTGCCTTGGAACAAAAAAATGCAGCGGAATAGTTTTAAACTTTTACTTCCATCAAACACCTCCAACTTGTAAATACTTACCAGGGCGTTCTAGATCAGGAATATACCAAGCAGGATTACCTTGAGGATCTTTACCCAAACGCGCACCTGGTTGAGGCGGAAAATTGCGATCGCTTTTGCCGTTGCCGTTAGTTTCAACGGTTTTCCCAGGCAATAATCCCATCCCTTGTAATTCAGCCACGCTATCTTTAAATGCCCTGATTACAAACTCAATATCTTCATCTGTGTGTGCCAGAGTCAAGAAACAAGGACGATATTCCCAAATATGAACTCCTTTTGAGCGCAACAAATAAAACAGCAAACCGCCATAGGTTACTTCATCAGGATAGGTAACATAGAAGAAGGAACTAAAATAGTCAATATTAATGGGTGCGCCGACGTGAGCAAAATGTTGTCTGAGGTGTTTGACAAACTTCTCAACCTTGACGCTCAGAGATTGTTGCAGATCTGCCCCGCCTTCTTTGAGTTTTAACAACACCGCCTCCGCTGCTGCTAACGCCATGGGGTGACGGACAAAAGTACCAGCAAAGAAGGTGACACCCACTTCAGGAATGGAATTGTCGCCAAACTTCCAGAAGCCTCCATCCAGGGCATCCATGTACTCGGCTTTTCCTGCCAAAATCCCAATGGGTATGCCACCACCAACTACTTTTCCGTAAGTTGCCAAGTCGGCTCGAATATTAAAGTAAGCCTGCGCGCCACCAGGATGAACGCGGAATCCTGTTACTACCTCATCAAAAATAAATGCTGTTTCTGACTTTTCGGTTAACTCTCGTACATCCCGTAAAAATTCTACTGGCTGCAATCCTGGTTTGCGACTCTGCACGGGTTCTACCATGATTGCTGCTAGGTCATCGGCTTGATTACGTAAAATCTCCAGAGATTCTCGTGTGCCGTAATCTAGCACTAAAATATTTTCAAACATCGAAGACATAATCCCTGGGGCAGCAGGTAAGGATTTGAGGTTAGCACCACTGCGAACGATAACCTCATCAAAGGTGCCGTGATAACCACCGTTAAAGATAGCTACCGTGTTACGTCCAGTAACGGTACGAGCCAGACGCAAAGCTGCCATTACTGCTTCTGAACCCGTATTACAAAATGCCACCCGTTCCATGCCTGTAAATTCGCTCACCATTTTGGCAACTTTGCCTGCTAAAGGAGATTGAGGCCCTATTTCAATTCCCTTGTCCATTTGAGCGATCACGGCTTGTTTGACAAATTCTGGCGACCAACCGAAGAAATTTAAGCCAAAACCATTGGTTAGATCGATATATTCGTTACCATCGACATCCCAGAGGCGAGAACCAGCAGAGCGATCTGTGACAATCGGGTAAACCATCTCTTTTAAAAGAGGACTAAAACCAGAAACTGTGCGCGGATCTGATAGGTAGGGACGATGTTCTTGAGTTTGACGTTTAGATTCTTGAGTGCGCTTTGTGTAGCGATCGATCAAGCGATCGATTGCCTGCTGTTGTTCTGAGCTTAAGGTAGTGTCTTGAGATTTTTTAATTTTGGCTCCAGGCCCGTGCATTTTTGGCGGTTTAGCTGGCTCAGAAGTGGTTTTAACCGCAGGCGCAGCAGGGGATGGAGAAATACTAGGTTGTGTAGTGGTTGGCTGCTGAGGAACAGTTGAAGGTGTGACGCTGACTCCTCCTTGACGCAGAAGCTCTAGCTGCTGATTCATGATCTGTAACTGTTGAGCAACCACCGCTTCAATTCCACTTGATGTTTCAGAGTTGGCAATTAGCTGTGGTTTGAGTTCATAGTTACCTTTACCATTGCTGTTAGTTGATTCAAAAGATGTATTCATAGTTGACACTGGCGTAGATGAAACGGGTTGCTCGGCAACTGTTTCGGGGGCAGGAAAAGCATCTGCTGGTAAGGTTGTATCCAAAAATGCTGCTAGAGTATCTAAATTGGGATAGTCTTCTAGCAAGTTGCGGAAAGCAATTTTTACTTTGAACTTTTTCTTTAAAGCGATCGCAACTTGAGTTAAAGACAGGGAATCTAAGCCCATCTCCAAAAAAGTAATCGACTCGTCTACACTAGCTAGTTCTAAACCAGAGGTTGCTTCTAGAACTTCTTTTAAAATTGGGATCAAACGTTGCTTACGGGAATTAGACATAATAATATTTGATTCTTTTGATATGGGAATAGAAACTGAATTTTCTCTAGAGATAATTGCTGTTGGACTAGAATCATCGCTACTGGCGATCGCTGGTAGCGGCTCGATCCAATAGCGTTGCCGTTCAAATGGATAGGTTGGTAAGGGCAGGCGATCGCGTTTTTGATTGGTATAAAAACTTTGCCAGTCGATAGGTACACCCGCTAACCATAGTTGCCCCAAAGCCTGTAAAAGTGCTGCCCATTCTGAGTCATCTTTGGCTTTGCTACCCAAAGAAGAAATAGCAATTTGTTGCTTTAAATCTTTTGCCTGTTGACGGGCTAAGGTAGCAGCAGTGGTACGAGGTCCAACTTCTAGCAACACTCGTTCTGGCTGTTGCCAAAGAGTTTGTATACCTTCTGCGAACCTAACGGTTGCTCTTAAATGATTTGCCCAATAGCTGGGATCGGTTGCCTGAGACTCGGTAATCCAATCGGCAGTAACGCTAGAAACAAAGGGAATCTGAGGAGGAAAGAGCTTAAGTGTGCGAACCACCTCGGCAAATGGTTCGACGATCGCATCCATCATTGGCGAATGAAAAGCATGGGAGGTGTGCAGGAGTTTGCAAACAATCTCTTTAGCCTCTAATTCTTGCTGTAGTTTGGCAATTGCTTCGTTTGCTCCTGAGACTACACATAGAAATGGTCCATTAACTGCTGCAATCGCTAATTCTGGAGTCAGCAATGGTTCTACTTCCGCAGCCCGAAGACGTACCGAAAGCATTGCCCCTGGTGGTAACGACCACATCATTTTAGCTCTAGTTGCCACTAGCTTGAGGGCATCTTCTAAAGAAAACACGCCTGCCAAACAAGCCGAAACAAACTCACCAATACTATGCCCGATTGTGGCTACAGGCTTAATTCCCCAACTCAGCCACAGTTGCGCTAGGGCATATTCAATCGTAAACAGGGCTGGCTGAGTATAAATTGTCTGTTTGAGTAGGGCTGCCGATGCCTCATTCTGTTCTTGAGGATACAGAATTTCTCGTAAGTCTAGATCTAGAAGTGGTTGCAGAATTTGAGCGCAGCGATCAACTATATTACGAAATAAGGGTTCATCTCGATAAAGGTTAGCTCCCATATTTACATACTGCGAACCTTGACCAGGAAACATAAAAACTACTTCGGGATTGCGTTTTTCTGTATAGCGAGTAATAGCCTGAGTTGGGGGTAGGGTTTCGAGTGCAGTTACCGCTTCTTGTTGCTGACAGACAACAAACCGCCGATAGTTAAATGTCTGTCTACCCCGTTGTAGGGTATATGCCACATCTGCCAAATTAAGATCGGGGTGTTGTTGCAGATGGGTTTGAAGCTGTGCGGTTTTTTGCTGAAGTGCAGCTTCAGTTTTAGCCGAAATAAACAGTAATTGCCAAAATTCCTTTTGACTTTTAACGTTTGACTTTTGACTTTCCAGAGGTGCTTCTTCCAAAATAATGTGAGCGTTAGTACCACCAACTCCAAAAGAACTAACCCCAGCGCGACGGCGGTTTTGTTTCTTTTCCCAGTCAACTAGCTGATTGTTGACATAAAAAGGACTATTAGTGAAATCGATTTCAGGGTTGGGAGATTCAAAATTAAGGCTAGGGGGAATTTTCTGGTTAAAAAGAGCTAAAGCTGTTTTAATCACCCCTGTAACTCCTGCTGCTGCCACTAGATGCCCCACATTACTTTTTACCGAACCGATCGCGCAAAATTGTTTAGCATCAGTTTGAGTCCCAAATGCTTGGGTTAATGCCTCTAGTTCGATCGGATCGCCTAGATGAGTAGCCGTACCGTGAGTTTCAATATAATCAATGGTTTCTGGATTAATACCCGCATTAAGCTGCGCTTCTAAAATGGCATTCATTTGTCCGTTGACGCTCGGTGCAGTAAAACTAACTTTATCCGCACCATCATTATTCATGCCCACACCACGAATTACTGCATAGATGCGATCGCCATCTTCTAGGGCATCTTCAACTCTTTTCAAGACGACAATGCCCGCCCCGTTATTAAACAAAGTACCGCTACCATTAGCGTCAAAGGGACGGCAACGTCCATCTGGAGAAAGCATTCCTCCTTCTTGATATAAATAACCTCGATTTTGAGGCGTGCCAATCGAAACTCCTCCTGCCAATGCCATGTCGCATTGACGAGCTTTTAATCCTTGAAAAGCTTGGATGATGGCTACTAATGAAGTAGAGCAAGCAGTGTTGATACTAATACTCGGTCCAGTAAGGTTTAATTTGTAAGAGATACGGGTAGTAACGAAGTCTTTTTCATTAGCTAACATTGTCTGGAAAGCACCCAGGCGATCAATTATTTCTTTTCTGCCGCAAAGATGATTTTCAAAATAAGTATTTTGCCCCGATCCTGCATATAGTCCAATTTTGCCCGCAAAAGATTCGGCTGTATACCCCGCATTTTCTAGGGCTTCATAAGCAAGCTCTAAAAATACTCTGGCTTGGGGATCCATAACTTCAGCTTCCCTCGGAGAAATGTTGAAAAAGCTGGCATCAAATAATTCTGCACCTTCAATAATGCCTCTGGCGCGGATATAGTTAGGATCGGCCAGTAATTCTCGATCGACACTGGGATCGATTTGTTCATCCGTAAACCAAGTATTTGATTCAACACCCTGACAAAGATTATCCCAAAACTGATCTACACTACCTGCACCAGGAAATCTGCCTACCATGCCAACAATAGCAATTCCTGCGGAAAGACTAGTTGATTTATTTTGCTGTGTTTTAAGTTGAGTTGATCGTTGATTAGCTTTTTCAACTAAATATTGAGCTAACTTGTAAATATTAGGATATTGATAAAGCTTGACTGCACGTAACTCTATGGCAAAGCTTTTTTGGATTCGCGTAATTAATTGTAATCCTAATAAAGATGTACCACCTAGATCGAAAAAATTATCTTCAATACCGACTTGTTCTAAACCTAAAACTTCACACCAAATTCGAGCGAGATTTTTTTCTATTTCTGTTTGGGGAATTTGTAATCTCTGACTGAATATTTCTTGATTGGGAATTGGTAAAGCTTGACGATCTACCTTGCCATTGACCGTTAGCGGAATTTTCTGGATTACCATAATGCTGGTAGGCACCATGTAGTCTGGTAGCTTAAAGTGTAGGTAATCTTTTAATTGCTCAACGTTTATTTTCTGGTTAGTTTGGAATGTAATGTATGCAGCTAAATACTTATTACCTCGATTGTCTTCTCGACATACAACTACCGCATCTAAGATAGTATCGTGTTGAGTTAAAGCTATTTCAATTTCACTTAGTTCGATTCGATAACCTCTAAGCTTAACTTGATTATCTAAACGCCCAATAAATTCGATATTGCCATCTGCTAAATAGCGTACTTCATCTCCCGTCCTATACAATCTTGCTGTATTATCTTCTTTAAAAGGATGAGGAATAAATTTTTCTGCCGTTAAATCAGGACGATTAAGATAACCTCTTGCCAATCCATCCCCGCCGATATATAGTTCTCCTGCTTCGCCTATGGGTACTGGTTGTAATTTAGTATCTAAAATATAAACTTCAGTATTGGCGATCGCTTTGCCAATCGGAATTGAGGTTACGTTATCTTCTAAAGGGTTGGGAAGACGATAGCAACAGGTAAAGGTAGTATTTTCGGTTGGCCCATAACCGTTAATTAACTGGGTATTTGGCAGTAGTTGTTGCGCCCTTTTTATATGAGCTACTGACAAAGCTTCGCCACCCGTTAGTATTTCTTTAACCCCTTGCAAACATTCTGGGGCTTCGGTAATTAGGGTATTAAATAAAGCAGCGGTCAGCCAAATAGTAGTTACATTGTAGTCTTTAATTACTCTACTTAAAGTCTGGGGATCGGGCAGTCCGTTATCTGGATATAATACACAACAGCCTCCATGAAGTAATGCGCCCCAAATCTCAAAAGTAGCAGCATCAAAGGAAATGGGAGCAAGCTGTAATAGAGTTTGGTTACCGTCTAAGGGAGTAAAGTCGCTTCCAATTACCAATCTGACTACGCCACGATGAGGAACGGCCACTCCTTTTGGTTTGCCTGTAGAGCCAGATGTATAATTGATATAGGCAAGGCTATGAGAATCTACTTCAATTGATGGTAAGCAAGTATCTAATTCTAGATCTTTACCCCAGTCTCGATCTAAACAGATAATTTCTGCATCGTGAGCAGGGAGACTAGTAACCAGAGCCGATTGAGTCAGAATAATGGGCGATCGCGAATCTTCTAACATCCACGCCAAACGTTCTTGTGGATAAGATGGAGCTAAAGGAACATAAACTCCCCCTGCTTTGAGGATGCCCAGAATTGCGACGATTAATTCTAGGGATCTATTCATCATTAAGGCGATCGCTGTACCTGGCTGCACATTTTGCCTTTGTAAAATATTTGCTAGAATATTTGCTCGGCGATCGAGTTCTTGATAATTAATTTGATTAGTTTTTATTGATTCATTTTCAGGCAAAATAACAGCAGTTTTAGCAGGTGTTTTTATTACCTGTTCTGCAAATAGCTGATGAATAGATTTTTGTTGAGGATAATTAACTTTATTTCTTGACCACTCTAATAACAGACGATATTGCTCTTTCTCTGTTAGTGAATTTTGCTGATTATAAGAGGTTGCCATATTTTTATGTTTAAAACTTAACTTGAATCGTAAGCTATTAATATAAAAATCGATCTACTTTCATAGAAACTTTTTATTTACTTTATCTAAGCCACAAACCTTTTCGTCGCCAGTATTGTTCCATAAGAGCCATTTCTATTTGCTTTTTGGACACCATGTTCAGCTCGACTAAGATTTCGCCAAGTTTTTTGTCTTTACGCTTTTGAAGCCTAATAATTGCATTAATTTTTGCCAAAGTAATCACTTTTTGCTCCACCAATATTTCTCCCAGCCTGATTCTTTGATTTTTGAGATAGTACCGAAGTTGAGCGACAGAAATTAGGTCTTTTTTAACTAAAATTTCGCCAAGTTTTAAAGAAGAGTTTTGTGCTTGCTCTAATAAAACTTTGTCTAATAGTTCTTGCGTCAACAAACTCTGTCTTACCAAAATTTCACCAAGTAAAATTGGTGAATTATTCAAACCAGTAATATCGACTACCATGTTTCCATCAACAAAACTCCGACGAACTCGTTCAAGATTATCTTGATAAGAAATCAGTAATTGTCGAACTGCCAAGTATAAAAAAGGAGGAATAGTTTTACCGTAACGATACCAGAGCCTTCGAGGTTCTTGAAGCAAGCGATACAGCCATTCTAGCCCTGCTCTTTGAAGCCAATAGGGAGCTCGTGGATTTAAACCTGCATACATGGAAAAAACTGCCCCAACACCAACCATGATCGCATTAATTTTTCCTTGGTGTTGGTTCATCCAAATTTCTTGTTTGGGACATCCAAGACAGACAAAAACTATTCCCGCACCACTTTGATTAATGCGATCGATTAAAGGATAGTCTACATCCTCGACAATTTCTTCAATAGTAATCTGCGGTAAAGTTTCCATCCCAGCGATTTGTAATACTGGATATTCCTCTTCTAGCCTATACTTCATTTTGCCTAACACTTCAGGCTGTGAGCCAACACAATAAACTCCAATTTGACATTGTTGAGCTAGTTCACAGAGGTTCATAAAGACATCTAATCCTGCTACTCGATTTTGGTTGTATATTCCTAGTTTTTGTAACATCCAAACCAAAGGCATTCCATCGGGAGTTACCATATCTGCTGTTTCTAGAACCCCAGCAAAATTTCTATCCCAGTACGCTTCCATCAGCATATGAACATTAGCCAAACAAATAGTTTTACTTTCTTTTGTTTTTGCCCATCGAAGCATCAACATAATTTGTTCTTCAAAAGTAAGACAAGTTATTGGGGTGTTTAATAGGTATTTAGTTGGTATTGAAAATTGCATTTTATATAGATGTAATTTAATTCGATTTAAATGTATTCTCCAAATAAAAAGCTGTCTAAAAATAATTTCAAGACGGTTTAAAGAAATAAATCGTGTTAAAGATAGTTTGAGATTGGGTTTTTTTATTTAAAAAGAAGTGTCGCTCAATCGCATTCTGCTTTTTAGTTCATTTGAGAGTGATATCAACTTAATAAAAAAGCAAGGCGATCGCCAATAACAGTTAAGCCAATTTTCTCTTCTGAGGATTTCTCAAATCTCTAAATGTTTTTAATCGCATTTTTTTAGATTTTAAGCTAAAAAAATCAATTATTATAAGGATAATACAGAACTCAGTTACCAATGTCAATAAGCTTATCAAATCTAAATAACAAAAATACGCACATCTAAGAAATCTATATTCTTTTTTCCCTATTTTAATGTTTAAGGACATTAAAATAGAGTTTAAAATTTCTCCACTGTTGAAAAAAATAAGCATTTATTGCTAAATCTATGTTCATTTGAGAATTATTAATTCTGCTTTTCTCAATCAAAGTTAACGATCTTTGCGATCGCCTTATTAAGAAAATTACTAAACTGCACTCTTGCTGTTTCGCCTCAGCAATTGATTGACGACTATGCCAAGAACGGGAATGTTAGATACATTCAATCGGTTCATAGCCTCTTTTAAATTTGTGTTTTGCAACTTACCTAATCCTGTCACTAAAACAACACCATCAGTTTTTGTAGCCAACAAACTAACATCTGCATAGTCAACAACAGAAGATACATCATAAATAACTAAATCAAAATTTTGTTCGGCTGTTTTCATTACCTCTGTAATTTTTGTTGATACAAATAATTTTCCTGGGTCGGTAGTCATAGCTTGACTACCACTAGAAAGAATAAATAAATTTTCTTCTAAGAAAGATTTTTGAACGACATCACGCAAATTCAAATTTGGTTTTAAAACCAGATCTGTCAAACCGAAGCTGTTAGCTAAAGGAATACTCGTGCTAATTCTGCTAATGCTCCGCATATCCGTATCTACAAGCAAAACTCGCTTACCCATTATGGCGGCGGTTTTTGCTAGATTGAGTGCTACAGTGGACTTTCCTTCTCCAGGCATAGCAGAGGTAATTATGAAAGAACGAAGCGTACTATTTGCTTCAAATAAACCTAAATTGGCACCAAAAAAGCGAAAAGGTTCGATTGATAAAGTTAGAATGTTAGATAAAGCAGAATTTTCCTTGTATACTTGGATTGGCGATTTATCTGACTCCATTAATAAGCTCATTTCTTGTTCTAGGGATAATTTTGTCGAAGATCGATCAAAGGGAATCATTCCTAGTATTGGCAGATTGGTAACTCGTTTAACCTGAGATGAGGTATGGACAATATTTTGATATTTATCTAAAGCGATCGCCAGACCTATACTTACCAATAAACCTAAAAGCGTACCTAAAATAACGAAATTAACTTTACTCGCCGAATCAGTTTGCGGATCTCCTACGGCGGTCAACAATCTCCAAGGAGCTTCTTTTTGAGCGGACTCGATTTTTAAAGATTCTCTTTGAACTAAAAGTTCATTAAGCTGTTTGACGGTAATAGTTATTTGCCTCTGAATATCATCGTAGTCTTGAGTAACTCCCGACCAATCCTTAATTTCTTGTTTGAGATCTATTATGTCTCGGTCGATAGCTTTATTTTGCTCTTCTAGAGCAGAAATTTGATCAGCTAGTTTTTGTTCGACAACTGTTCCTTCTCGATTAATTAAAGAGAGAATTGCTTTTTTTTCATCAAACAAAACTTGTAATTCGGCACTATCGTTGGTAAAAACTGTCGATTTGTTAGCTATTTGACGATCTACTCCTCGCAAATCCTCTAATAATTTGTTGTAGCGATCTGTACCAGACTGCATTGCTGTAGTGGCTTTGGTTGGTTCTTGTGCCACTTCTTTTTGAACAACGCTGGCATTCCATCTTGCTTTATTTAATTGTGATTTATTGAGTAGTTGCTCTTGCGTCAGATTTTCAAGTCTCACTGATAAGTTTTGTCCTTGAATTTCTGGTTTGATAAAATTATGTTTTTGTCTTATTTGTTGTATTTGCAAATTGAGCTGGTCAACTTTTGCTTGTAATATGGGAATTTGCTGATCCAAAAATTCTAGACCTCGGCTCACGCCAGACTGCCGTCTTTGCAAACTATAATCTAAATAAACTGTTGCCAAAGTATCTAAGACATCTTTAACAAGTTTACTGTCAGGATGCTTGTAGGCAACTTCTAAAACAGTTTCTTCTTCGTTAGTAGTTTTAAGATCTAAAGTACTGACAATCGAAGCATAATTAATATCAGGATGGGCTGGTTGCAGTTGCTCGACAACAGAATCAATTATCCTAGGGCTTTTTAGAGTTTTTATTTGTACGTCATCTAATTTTACTGACGTTATTGCTTCAGTTGTTTCTCTTGACTGAGAACCAGAAGAACTTACTTTAGTCTCAATGGTTACTGGTTCGGAGAGAATTTCAAAACTAGCTTGATAATTAGGAGTACGATTCATGGCCTGTACAAAAGCTAAAGACGATACAACTGCTGTAACACTAGCAATTAAGGGCAATTGCCTCCACAGGATTTCTTTAAGCGCACCTAAGTTCATCCCTCCTTCATCTACTTCATACAGCTCATGTAATTGAGCATTTTGAGCAATATCAGCGACTTTAGAAGGATAATTTGTATTCATAAGAAGAAACCTAATATTTTAAATTGTTTTTTATAAACAAAGATTTTGCTTGTGCTTAAATTTAATAGTTAAAGAGTAGCATTGATGTAACCTAGTTATTGTATGATAATTTTAGAAAATATGAAATAGAAATATATGAAGTAATTATGAATTAGAGGTAATCTATAATTTTGACTTCGCCAGATAATATTACGTCCGCTCGGCAGAGATTATGCAAAAGTAATCATTTTTTTTTAATATTTATTGCTTTTTAGTTCTTAGTTGCGGATCTTAGCCTTACATCTTTTTCCCATTTGTTGCGTCAGGCGAGATAACATTGAACATTCTGGTTTTAAGCCTCTTTTTTAAAGGAGAAAGTAGGAGAGGTTTAGGCCTACTTCTAAACCTATAAATGCTAAATGTAGTCAGGAGTTGACCTATATCTATTAATAAATATGACTAATAGTATTATAAATAGTTTTAGCGAGCAGTATAAAATATCATTTTAAAAAAATTAAGGAAAAAATCTTTGCATCAAGAAAAAAAGTCAGTCAAGCGAATTGCGATCGCTCGTAGAGAAAGAGGCAATGCTTTGAGCATGGATGTCTACGCCGATAATGTAATCGCTGGGTTGAAAACCGTTCGTCCTCATTGGGAGATTATAGAAGTCGCGCCTCAACCCTGGAGTACCGATCCTGAAAACTCATGGCATTCTGGCAATCCTGTACGCAAGTACTACGAGCGTTTTTGGCGATATCCTCTGGCTGTTAGTCGCACAAAAGCAGACTTATTCCACATTATTGACCACACAGATGGACATATTGCTCGTTGGTTGACCAAACTAGGTAAGCCCATTGCGATCACTTGTCATGACTTAGTTCAATACGTCTATCCTGAGATTTTGAAAGATCAATCTCGTTTACCAGCCTTGAGTATGGCATCGTGGCGTTATTCAGTAGGAGGAATGAAATTAGCAGATTGTATTATTTCTGTATCAAGTAATACAAAAAAAGATGTTGTATCCATGTTGAATACAAGTAGCGACAAGGTGACGACAATACCCAATGGAGTTGATGCCCAATTTCGGGTCATAAAGAGCGATCGCATCTTGGCAAGAAAACACCAATATACAGCCTCTTCAGAGGAAATCTGTCTGCTTAATGTCGGCTCAACTCATCAGCGTAAAAATATTTTTACTATTTTGAAGGTTTTAGAAACTTTAATGAAAAAGGGACTACCCGTTCGTTTATGGAAAGTTGGCAGTGACTTTACCGCCGAACAACAAGCCTATATCAGCGATCGCCAACTCGAATCACAGATAACTTGCCTCGGATATCCCGATCGAGAAACTCTGATCGAGTTGTATAACGCAGCCGATTTATTGTTAGCTCCTTCTCTGTATGAAGGATTTGGTTTGACAATTTTAGAGGCGATGGCTTGTGGAACGCCCGTAGTTACTTCTAATGTTTCTTCTCTGCCAGAAGTAGTTGGCGATGCAGCTATTTCTCTCGATCCCTTAGATATTGAAGGAATCTCAGCAGCTATTGGTAAACTGCAACAAGATTCTAACTACCGCCAAAACTTAATCGATCGAGGATTAAAAAGAGTAAGTGAGTTTACTTGGCAAAACACTGCTCAACAAACAGCCTTAGTTTATGAAAAGTTGTTCAAGCAAACAACATGAAAGTACTTATATCTGCGTATTCTTGCGAACCAGGTAAAGGCTCTGAACGGGGAGTAGGTTGGAATATAGCTCGTGAAGTCGCTAAACAGCATCAAGTATGGGTCTTGACTCGACCAGATGAAAGCCGTGAGGCGATTGAAGCTGAATTAGAACAAAATCCTATTCCTAATTTAAAATTTATCTACTTTACCTTACCTTTCTGGCAAAATAGTCTTCGTTGGGGGCAATCAGGGGCAATGCAAATTCATTATTATCTCTGGCAAATACAAGCTTATTTCGTGGCTAAAAAACTAGGTAGTGATATTGACTTCGACATTATTCATCATGTTACTTTTGTTAAGTACTCTAGTCCTAGTTTTCTGGCTTTATTGCCCGTTCCTTTTGTTTGGGGACCATTAGGAGGAGGAGAAGTTTATCCTCAGACTTTTTGGCAGGATTTTGGCTTTAAAAACAAAGTTTACGAAACTCTGCGCTCTTTAGCCCGTTGGTTGGGAGAGCGAGATCCTTTTGCTCGCATAACTGCTCAAAAAAGTGCGATCGCCTATGCAGTTACCAAAGACACCGCCAAGCGAGTTAGCAAGATGGGAGCTAAATCCGTTAAAATCTTTTCGGCGATCGCTTTATCCAATCTAGAGATCGAACGGCTTGCACAATGTTCTTCTATCAATGCGACTCCAGTTAGATTTATTAGCATTGCCCGCTTGCTGCACTGGAAAGGCATTCATTTGGGTCTGCGAGCTTTTGCTTTAGCTAATTTGCTTGATGCGGAATACTGGATTGTGGGAGAAGGGGAAGAGATGAAAAGACTTCAATCTTTAGCGTTAGATTTAGGAATTGGCGATCGAGTTAAATTTTTAGGATTGCTACCTAGAGATGAGGTTATCCTCAAGTTGGGACAATGCTCGGTGTTGGTACATCCAAGCCTTCACGATTCGGGAGGAGGAGTTTGTTTAGAGGCAATGGCAGCAGGAAGACCAGTTATTTGTCTTGACTTGGGCGGGCCCGCCGAACAAATTACCTCAGAGACTGGTTTTAAGGTGTTAGCCAAAGATCCCGAAGAATCTATTAATGCTATGGCGAAAGTCATGATTGAGTTAGGGCAGAATCCTAAACTTTGCAGACAAATGGGACAGGCGGGACAACAACGAGTTAAAGAACTATATAGCTGGCAAGCTAAAGGTAAACAACTCTGTCAAACTTATCAACAAATTGTCGAGCGATAAAAATGCACATTTTAATTGCTGCATTGCATAGACCAATTAAGCCCACTGGAGTTTGCAGACACGCCGTCAATTTGGCACAGTGTCTTGCCAATACCAACGAAGTAGATAAGATAACTCTCGTCATTGGAGCATGGCAACTAGATTATTTCAAAACATCTTTTGTATTAGATTCACCCAAGATCGATCTAGTCAGCATCGAGCTTAAAAATAGTTCTTTATCGCGAAATATTTGGTTTGTGTGGGGATTAGCCAAACTAACAAATCACCTATGTCCCGATTTGGTTCATTTATCATTTCCGATTCCCTTTTGGCGATCTTTATTTTCTTGTCCTGTAGTGACTACTATTCATGATTTTTATCCCTACGAATGTCCAGAAAACTTTGGTTATCCTAATGTTTGGTTTAATCGTTGGTTTCTCAAGCAATGTATTGAAAATAGTGATGGTCTAAGTTGTGTTTCGCAAATTACTTTAAAAAATTTAGATCGATACTTACCAAAAATTAGTTCGCAAAAACCTACCACTGTAATTTACAATTGCGTAGATTTTTCTCAAGTTACCCCAGCTATTCCCAAAAATATTGATTTAAAGTATATTGACTCTTTTTTGCTGTGTGTAGGACAGCATCGGCAAAACAAAAATTTAGATCTGCTGATTAAAGCCTATGTTAAGCTCAGAAATAGTAGTCAGATAACAGCCCAAACTAAACTAATTATTATTGGTGCTACAGGGCCAGAAACGGAAAAGCTTCATAATTTAATCGATCATTTTGCCTTGCAAGAATTAGTATTGTTAGAATCATCAATTAACGATAGTAGCTTAACTTGGCTATATCAAAACTGCAAACTGTTTGCTATTTCATCATCTACTGAAGGATTTTGTTTGCCCTTAGCCGAAGCTATTTATTTTGCTTCTAAAGTAGTTTGTACTGATATTCCTATTTTTCGTGAAATTGGTGCTAATAATTGCACATATTTTCAGTTAGAAGGAGATTCTGTTGCAAATTTATCTAAGGCGATCGCCAGTACTTTAAATCAATCTAATCCAGATAATAATTTAAATAATTATCGTTTTAGTAAATCAAAAATAGCCCAGCAATATATTGATTTTTATGCTCAATTAATTTAATAATTTTATTTATGAAAACAAAACGAAGGCTATTAGGAATTGATTTATGTCGAGGTATAGCTTCTTACGCGGTAATCTTAGTTCATTCTGGAGATGAAACTTGGGGAATTCCCGTAGAGCCATTAGCAGCAGAATTTAGACATTTTTTTTACTTTGCTGTGCCTTTTTTTTTAGCAACATCTTTTTATTTTACAACTTGCAAACCAAAGATAAATATTTCTCAGCAATTTTGGTTATCTAGAATTGAACGTATATTAATACCTTATACAGTCTGGAGTCTACTTTACTTGATTTCTAAAATAGTTATTTTTTCGGCAACCAATCAAACCGAAACTATTAAAAGTCTTTTACAAGATCCTTTGGCAATTATTTTTTTTGGAGGTATTTCATATCATCTATATTTTATTCCTTTATTATTTACAGGTTATTGTGTCTTGTTTTTAGGAAAATATCTGAAGTCTAAAAATATAAATATCAAATGGTTAGTTGTTTTATCGATAGCGAGCATCGTACTATATCATTTAATGCTGGTTAGCAATAATTCATTTATTTTAGGTTCTGATATTGCCTTCCCAGAAATTTTAGCTCTATTTTCTGCTCACAAAGCAAATTATGCAGTTGCCAGATTTATTTTGGTAGAATTAGCCTGGATTTTAAGATGCTTGCCATATTTATTAGTAGCAATGTGTATAAATTACTGGCTTGCTAACGTATCCAATCGGATTATTAATAAAACAACGACAATTATTTTGTTCATTCTAGTTTTTATGGTGGCAAACGTTATTGCTAAAAACTTTTTTTCTGAAGCGTTAATAGAAATTATCGTGGCTTATTCTCTGTTATTATTTGCTATAGCCATATCAGGAAAAATTAAAGAAGATGTCTTAATAATCAATTTAGGAGCTTGTTCTTTTGGTATTTATTTAATCCATCCTTTAGTTAAAAGTTTTATTGAAATAATTATTGCTCAAGTCTTACCAAACTTGACAGAACAAGTTTCGATTGCATCAATGCTAGTTTATTCTGGGCTGACTTTTGCCTTTAGCTGGTGGATTGTAGCTCAGTTAAACAGACAAAAATTAATTGCTAAATATATGTTTGGTGTTTAAGGAGGTAATTAATGTCTTTAGCCAAATCGAAAAAAATAATAGCCTGGTTTTTATTAAGTATATTGATAATTTTTCTGGCTAAGTTTGCTTGGATCAAAATTATGCAGACAATTCAACCAGCTTTAGCAAATAGTGAAATAGAATTTCCCGCCAGTAGCGATTTGATAAATGTCAAAGATTTTGGAGCAAAAGGTGACGGGATCACTGATGATACTCTTGCCCTGCAAAAAGCGATCGATTCTACCAGTCGAGATTATCAGGTAGTTTATTTTCCTCAAGGAACTTATTTGGTCAGCGATACAATTCAAATAGGTCGATTAAAAACAATTCAAGGAGCAGCTAAAAACAAAACAATTATTCGTTTAAAAGACGCAAGTATGGCATTTTCACAAGCTCCTAAACCTGTACTACGCAGTATGTACAACAACAACCAGACATTTGGTGTTTATATAAGAGATCTAACTGTTGATACTGGCAAAGGAAACACCAAGGCAATTGGAATCCAATACAGTACTCATAATAATGGAGCGATCGACAACGTTGTTATCAAATCTGAAGATCTGGCTGGCACTATAGGGCTAGATTTATCAGAAACAGAATTTGGACCAGGTACGATCGCCAACCTAACAGTAGAAGGCTTTGATACTGGTATTAAAACTCCTAGCGAACCTTCTAATGCTGTCTTTTATAACATCAGTTTGAAACAACAAAATATAGTTGGATTAGAAAACAATCAGCCCGTTTCTATTGAAGGTCTGACCAGCGAAAATAGAGTCCCTGCCATCCACAGCAATTCCGATCCCCTGGCTCATTTAATTTTGATTAATGCCCGTTTGAATGGTCTGTCAGATATGCCTCCTGGCATAGCCGCAATTGAAGCAGATAGTCCTTATTATTTACGCCAAATCCAAACCGATGGTAATTATGCTGCTGCCCTCAAAGAAAAAGGTAAATTGAGCGATCGCCAGCAAATAGATGAGCAATGGAGTAGTTTTTCTAAAGTTGTACCTCCAAGCCAACAGGGACATCTAAAATTAACAATCGAACAGCCTCCTGCACCCTATTTAGAACCAGCTACAAATTGGCTGATTCCTGATAGTTCCCAAGAAGACGATACTCAGGCAATACAAAATGCCATGAATTCGGGTGCTAAAACGATCTTTTTTCCAGGTAACGTCACCTATAAAATTGCCGATACCATCGAAGTCCCGGCAACCGTAAAGCGAATTATAGCTCACAAAAATGCCGATGGAAATATCATCGTGCCTGATTTTATGCTCGATCGCTTTGGCGATCGAGCTATGTTGCGTTTAACAGGTAAAACTAAAGATTCACTCGAAATTGAAAGCTTAAAGTTATCTACTTGGCCTCGTCAATCTAATGGCATAGAAGTAGCGACCAATCGCTTAGTATATGTGAAGTATTCAGAAAGCATAGTTCGTGGTAAAATTAGCACAACTGATGATTGGTCAGGAAAGATTTATGTTGATGAATGGCTCGGTGAAGTGCAATTAAAGGGTAAAGGTTCTGCTTGGCTGCGACAATGGAATCCCGAAAATAATCCTTTTACTCCAGGACAATCAGACCCTCAAGTTACTTATGGGATCAACAATGGTGCAAAATTATGGGTGTTAGGCATGAAAACCGAAGCACCTGCAATTCATGTTATTACTGAAAATCAAGGACAAACCGAAATTCTAGGTGGTTTTTTCCGCGATCACTTTGGTTCTGATGAATATCAACCAACCGTACCTTATTTTATTACCAAAAATTCTTCTTTATCGGCCTCATATGTACAATATGCTTGGGCATTAGGCAAAGCTAGACGACTACAGACACTTGAAATTCACAATGGTCAAAAACAAGAATTAATGGCTTCTCCTGAGTTGTTCACTATGGAGCTTTATCGTTCACCAACTCATCAGAGTAAAAAGTAAACCATATAAGTTTCATTTTAGCTTGAGTTTCATAGCTTTTAACTGTATTTACAAACAAAAAATTTGTTCAAAAGTTGTTTTGAGAAAATTTAATTATGAACCTTTCAAAAGAAAAAATATACAAAGCTTTAAACGAAAAAAATGCCATTCAACGTTATCTTAGTCGCAAATTTTTTACATCTCTAGAAAGTTTGGGATTTCATGTATTAGGCGATCATTTCTATGAACCAATTCCCAATACAAAAGAAATTGCCAAAAACTATCAAGACAAACCGCGGTCTTGTCACCAAATTAATTTCAACTTTGAACGCGCTGAACAAAAGATGGTGCAGCTATTAAAAAGGTGGGGAGGTGAATTTTTTGAATCTGCCAGCAAATATGGATATCAAGAAATCAACTACTATTTTAGAGGACTTGACGCTATCTTTTTATACTGCTTCTTGCGCGAGATTCAACCAAAGTCCCTGGTTGAAGTAGGACAAGGAGTCTCTACTAGTATCTCCTTAGCTGCTTTGGAAGATAACTACAAAGCAACTGGAATTAAAACTAACTTTGTTTCGATAGATCCTTATAATCGCTTTGATTTTCAAAATAGAATAATAGAAGGGATCGATTTAGAAGCGATGCCTATAGGTCTACAAGATGTATCTTTAAGTTTATTTTCTAATCTCAAAGAATCAGATTTATTATTTGTTGATTCTAGCCACGTTTATAAATTTGGCAGCGACGTAGAATATTTATTTGAAGAAATATATCCCAATATAGGTCGAGGAGTTTACGTACATATACATGATATTTGCTCTCCCTACCATTATCCTTTGGACTGGTATGTAAATGAAAAAAGATTTTGGAATGAGCAATATTATTTGGAAAATTTCCTGCGATTCAACACAGCATTTACCGTAGAAATGCCAATTTATTATTTAATGAAAAAATCAACCCTTATAATTGAAGCTTATAATTCTATTTGTAAATATCAACACTTTGAACCGAGTGGTTATTCTTTTTATATGCAGAGATTATGAATAAAATAATCTTAAAAATGTATTATGCTTACTTCTAAAAAACAGAAAAGCTCTCTGGCAATATCAACGCTTATTTTATTATCTTTTGCCACTGCTTTCTATCCCCGTCTGCTGGCAGCAATAGGGTTTCCCTCAGTAATAAATTTTCTTCACTTTATTACTGTTCCATTTACTTTGTTTATTGCTTTAACTCATACAAAAGTTAAAATTCCCAAGCATATTATTATTTCTCAAAAGCTCGTCGTCGGTCTATTTATTTTTTTGATAGTAGTTATTATTAGTGGATTGGTAAATGAGGCTGGTGTCATTAATGTAGTTGTAGATTATATTTTACTTGCAGAGCCTTTTATGCTGCTTTTGGCAATAGTCTCTATACCTTTATCGTTAGCCAAAATTGAATATTTTCAACGATTTCTGTTTGTATCTGCTTCAATTAATATGGTGTTAGCTTTAATTCAAAAACCATTAATTGATTCTGGCTATCTTTATGCAGACGGTTTTGATGGAACCGATGGTGCCCAGGGAGTTTTTTTTGTATCAGGAGCCGGTAACTATGTTTCTACATCTGTTTCGATAAAATTTGGCTTATATTATTTGTTTTTTTACAAAAAAGCGCCTCTTTGGTTTCGATTGACTTGGTTGGGAGTTGCTTTTGTTCAGTTAATAATTTCTGACTCCAAACAAATACTCATCTGTTGTGGACTAGCTTTTATTATTTTAACTTTTATAAATTTAAAAGATCTGCGAAAAACTTTAAGCTATTTATTCGCCTTAATTATTCTCCTAATTATTTTCTCTTGGTGTGTAGAAAATGTAGAGGCATTTAGTGCGTTTAAAAATGGAATGGATAAGTTTAGTGAATGGGGCCCTGGTGGAGCAGCTAGAGAAATCAAAACTGCACCCTTTAGAATTGCCATTTCTTACTATAAATCTGTCTTAAACTGGTTTTTTGGTCTTGGTCCAGGTCATACTTTTGGTAGGCTAGCAGGCTGGTTTCTCAAAGATTACTCGATTATATTTGTTCCTTTACACGCTACAGCCCACCCTGCAACCACAGATGCTTGGAACGCCTATTATCAAAATTGGATTGCTTTGGAATCTACTTTATATCATCCTTTTTTTAGCTGGGCTGGTATTTGGGGAGATTTGGGATTGGTAGGACTGGGTTCATATTTGTATTTAGCTTTTATCGTCTGGCATAATCTCTGTTCCAACGAATTATCAAAGTTTTTTATGTTAGTTGTTTTTGCTGTTGGTCTAATTTTTACGCAAATGGAAGAACCTGGCTATATGCTGTTTACCGCCATGCTAATTGGTTTACAGTGGCAAAAAGACAATCTTCACAAAGCGGTTCACTAGACTAGTACCGCTGCGCGTAAGTAACCAAGGGATACCCGCCCGCAGGGAGTAATAAGTATTGATTTATAGGCTTTGACAGCTTATTTAACGGTTACTTTATTTATGCTCCCCTCCACTAACAAACTGTCTGCTTCCTCTCTTAATGTAATAATGATGAACATTGGAGGATTATTAAATAAGTTCATGTAATGAATGAAAAAAATTTTTGTTGTAGATACTAATGTCATACTTCACGATCCCACGGCTATTTTGCGTTTTGAAGATAACGAAATAGTGTTACCGATCGCCGTTATCGAAGAATTAGATCGCTTTAAAAAACAGCCAGAAATGACTGGTCGTAATGCTAGAGAAGTATCTCGTACTTTAGATAATTTGCGCCAGCAGGGTCATCTAACTACAGGAGTAAAATTAAGCAACGGAGGAACTTTACGAGTGGCATTAAGCGATCGCCATACTCTCAAAGAATTACCCCCTGAATTGGATGGCGGTGTTGCGGATAATTCTATTCTGGCAGTGGGGATGCAGTGTAAACAAAGGTGTCAATGTCCTGTAATAGTAGTCAGCAAAGATACAAATCTACGGATTAAAGCCGATGCTTTAGGGCTAAATGCGGAAGACTATGAAACCGACAAAGTAGATGTAGATGAGCTTTATACTGGTAGTACTGAAGTGCTAGTCAATTCAGAACAAATTGGTGAATTTTTTCAAGCTGGCTCAATTACTTTGACAGGAGAATTTTTGCCCAATCAAGACATTACCTTAGTAGATAATACCAATCCTTCCCACACAGCATTAGGAATGATAGAAGGCAAAAGTAATAAGATTATTCATTTAGCTGCTTTACCTAAGCTTGGGGTATCGCGGATTCAACCCCGCAACCGAGAACAAAGATTTGCCCTAAATTTACTCTTACAGGATTCGATTAAGCTAGTTACTCTAGTAGGCAAAGCAGGAACAGGCAAAACTTTACTGGCGATCGCCGCAGGTCTACAAAAGGTCGCCGACGAAAAACTCTATACTCGTTTGCTGATCTCTCGTCCAGTAGTACCCATGGGAAAAGATATTGGCTTTCTGCCTGGAGACATCAACGAAAAGCTTACTCCCTGGATGCAGCCTCTTTACGATAATTTTGATCTCATATTTGGTACACAAGAAACCGCTGTCAAGGCTGGACATTGGCGCAGAGGACACGAAGAATTGATTGAAATGGGCATCTTGCAGATCGAACCTTTAACCTATATTCGTGGACGCACTATTCCCCAGCAGTTTTTAATTATTGACGAAGCTCAAAACCTGACTCCCCATGAGGTAAAAACTATTATTACTCGCGCAGGAGAAGGAACTAAAGTAGTTTTAACTGGCGACCCCGATCAGATTGATAATCCTTATATTGATGCTGCTAGCAATGGGCTAACCTATGTTGTTGAAAGATTTAAACATGAACCTCTAGCTGGTCATATTACTTTAACCAAAGGAGAGCGATCGAGTTTGGCAGAGAGAGCAACCGCTCTACTCTAAGGTCAGTTTTAGCTGAGTTGATTAAAAGTTGGGGTAGCTCTAAGCTTTAAGCTATATGCTCTAAGCCTTTAAACTACCTTTTAAAACTAGTATTATCAGAGGCTGGGAGGGTTAGTTTTGGTTTTGCAGCTTCAGCAAAATGTTTTGCACCTGTTGATAAAAATCTCCTTGGCGATCGTAATAAGTTTTTAACTCATTAAAGCGATTAATGCTGAGATTGTTCTGTTGCACAATTTGCTGAGATTGATTGCAATAGCGATCGGCAATTTGACGTATACTCGGATTCAAATTTGTCAAGGTTTCTTCTTGGTCACAAGCTATGTTTGGTGGTGGCTGGTTAATTTTAGTTTTAATTTCTTTGTAGACTTGTCTTCTAAGTAACTCTACCTGATATCCTGCTTTAGCATAGTTTGTTGTTTCTTCAGGGGTGAATTGTTGAGCAGATGCCTGATTAGAAAAAGAGATAGAAAGCGATCGCCATCCTTTATCGTTTTCATGACTCCTAGATATTTCAGGAGCAACGCCACCTATTAGACTAATAGTGGCTAGTAGACTACTGCTTACAATACGAATAAATATTTTATTTAATTTAGATGAACTAAAGTCAGCATTTAGCATAATCAAGAACAAATACTAGTACCAAAAAGATTGCTACTTAACTGGAGTTGATTTCTAGGAGATAAGTTCCTGTTTTGGCAATTATTTAACTAAAAATTTAGACAGAATATTAATAGTTGCGTAATTTTACGCTTTTTAAGCACGAGGCTTGTGGAAAAAAAGAGAGGGAAGATTACGCTTGTTCATCTTAATGATGAATACAATATGGGAGTAAAAAGCCTAATTGCTAACCTCTATAATTTGAGGATATCTATAAGACCTCGCAAGAGCCGATCTTAATAGATAAACAGTGTTTAAATATTAAATAAAGATCAATCAGAAAAGGTTAAGCATGAACGCATCGGAAAGAGCTAAAGGTTTAAACATTACGACAAAAATTGCCTCTGTAGTTACTTTGTTTAAGACACAGTTTCCTGATGCCAAAGCCGATCTCAAACCTTGGACAAATGATCCTGACACTTTAGAACTAGTCGATCCTGACTCGATTGATATCGGGTTTCATTTTCCTGGCTGGAGTAGACGTTATCAAAGCAACAGCATTTTAGTTCAGATTCGCTTTTACAAAGATCCCACTGAAGAGAAGGAAAAGTTTATTGGCATCGAAACCAGTGGCTTTAGTTATCTTGGTGAAGCCTGGAAATTTTCGACGGTGGATAGTTGGGAATGTGTTGGTCAATGCCAGCCAGCAGAAGATGCCGAACAACAGCTTAAGCTATTTTGCCGTCAGGTCTTTGAGTTATTTAATTAACTTATATATATCTAAGAAAGAGATAATGTGTTGTTCATCATTCTTTCTAAAGCAAGGCGAAGGCGATCGCGACTGTTAAAGCCATCTAACTGCTCTACTAATTCACCATTATCAAATAGCATAATAGTCGGCAAGCTTTTCAGGCGATAGAAATTGGCTAATTTAAAATTTTCGTCAGCGTTAATAGCAACTAATTTAATTACTTCCTCACTGTCTCCCTGAATTGTTTCTAGCATCGGCTTGATTAACTTGCACAAACCACACCAAGGAGTCCAAAAATGTACCAAAACAGGATGTGAAGCCTCTAAAACCTCTTGTTGAAAATTGGTTTCATTAACTACGGATGGCATAAGTTTATAAAGGTTTTTAATAGTTGACTCGATCTACTTTGAGCTATGCTACATCTAATTGGGATCGCCTGAAAAGCCAAGAAAGAAAATTTTTTAAAATTATTTGAATAATATTTTTAATAATATTACCAATAAGCCCTAGAAGTTACCTGCATCAGCCAGGGATGTCCCCACCAAACCAGCAGTACAAAAGCCGTAACTCCTACATAAGCAGGGCGGAGGAATTCTTGCCACTTGAGAGCTTGACGACCATCAATTACTGCTAAAAAAGGAATTACCGAAGTTCTGGCTTTTACTACCTCAAAAGCTTTCCCATATCTCTTTGCTAAACGGCGATCGCCATGCCACACTGCAAATAGATGATGGGCAATTAAGCCGATGGATGTGACGATAGTAAAAGTTGTTCCTAACCACAGTGTATGTGCCACACACCAAATTACCTGTCCTACCATCTGCGGATGGCGAGTGATGCGAATGATTCCTGTTTCAAATAGATACACTTGAGGCTTTTGGACGGCAGCAATTTCGAGGAGGTTAAAAGTAGCAGGATAAAGGAACAAAAAAGAAATAAAAGACAGTATCCACACCGTAGACTGAACTCCTGGTATTCCCTGTACGTGCCATAATTGCAGCCCGTCATAGCGATGATTAAAGAAATAGATGATTAAAATGGTGGCAAAAGGAATACTAACCAAAGCAAAAAATACTCGATAAAGCCTAGCACCAATTTTACTCTCAGCCCAAGGACGTAAAGCAGCCAAACCACTATGGGCGATCGCAAAACCCAATAGTAAAGCTACCATAATCAAGTGGCTTGTTGTCAGCCAGCTAATGTTAAACATAGAGATAATTATATAGGTATTATTTATCAATAGCGATAGTAGCAATAATTAAAAACTAATTAGCTACTCCGCTCATGCTACTGTGCAGATATAAGAACATGAAAATTATTAAAGGTTCAGCACTATTAATAATACGTTTAAATAAGACACTCATTGCCAAAAAATTTTAACAAAATCGTTACTGGAATTTTATGTCAGATATTCCTTTTACCTTAGATCAACTCCGTATACTCAAGGCAATCTCTACTGAGGGAAGCTTTAAGCGGGCTGCTGACAGTCTTTATGTTTCTCAACCTGCTGTCAGTCTTCAAGTACAAAACTTAGAGAAACAGTTAAATGTACCTTTATTTGATCGTGGTGGACGCAGAGCGCAGTTGACCGAGGCAGGACATTTGTTACTTAGCTACGGAGAACGAGTAATATCTTTGTGTCAAGAAACCTGTCGAGCAATTGAAGATTTACAAAACCTTCAGGGTGGTACTTTAATTGTCGGCGCATCTCAGACTACGGGTACATATTTGATCCCGCGCATGATTGGATTGTTTCGCCAAAAATATTCTGATGTTTCGGTACAGCTTCAGGTGCATTCTACCCGTCGCACTTCCTGGGCGGTAGCTAATGGTCAGGTAGATTTGGCAATTATTGGTGGAGAAGTACCCACAGAATTACGAGAAGTATTAAACGTTATTCCTTATGCAGATGACGAATTTGCTTTGATTTTGCCTCCCTCTCACATTTTGGCTCAAGAAGCAGCGATTTACAAAGAAGACCTGTATAAGCTCAACTTTATTAGCCTAGATTCTCAATCCACGATTCGCAAGGTGATCGATCAGGTACTTACCCGTTATGGAATTGACCCCAAACGACTCAAAATTGAGATGGAGTTAAATTCTATCGAAGCCATAAAAAATGCCGTCCAGTCGGGCTTAGGTTCAGCTTTTGTTTCCACTACGGCAATTGAGAAAGAGCTAGAAATGGGAGTTTTACACCAAGCCAAAATAAAAGAGGTTGATATCGGGCGTACTTTAGCAGTAATTGTTAATCCTAATCGTTATTGTTCTAAGGCAGCAGAAGCATTTAGTAAAGAAATATTGCCGATGTTTGCTACTAGAGAAGAGTTTAAAACTTTAGATACTTTATATAAACACACTATTGAGATAAGGTAGATTAGAATTTGAGCGATCGCAATTATAGAAATAACAAGAGGACAATAAGCTCATAGCCGCTTACGGCAGTAATTATTATTACTGGCACAGCCAGCACTGTTTTTGGCTGATTTTTAAAAAGTGGCAGAATGTAATTTACACGAGATGAAATTGTATGGAAATCATTTGTACTCGTCCTGGTTGTCCCAACCCCCTTAATTCATTTGGAGATTTAGACAACGAAGCCAAAATTAGAACTGTGCAGCAAAGGTACTGTTCTACCTGCGGTATGCCTTTACTTTTAGCCGATCGCTATATTCCTTCTAAACTACTTGGTTAAGGGGTTTTGGAGCAGCATTTCTAGCACGCGATCGCTATAAGCCAAAAATGCCTCAGTGTGCGATCAAACTATTTCAACCTTCTAGGAATCTTGATGCTCAAGAATTGGCGACCGCCCAAAACTTATTTGAGAGAGAAGCAGTAGTTTTAGAAGAATTGGGGCGAAAACATAGTCAAATTCCCGATTTATATGCTTTTTTCACACCTATACTATAGTCCATAATTCTCGCGGTACTGGCTCAGAACAGTATTTTTATCTAGCTCAAGAATTTATTGATGGGGATAATCTAGAAACCGAACTAGAAAAAAAAGGAAAATTTAGCGAGGCAAAAGTTACTGAAGTTTTGACAGAAATTCTCAAGGTATTACAGTTCATTCACGATCACAACACCATTCATCGGGATATCAAGCCTTCTAATATCATGCGTAACCAAGAAGGGAAACTATATCTTCTAGATTTTGGGACTGTAAAACAAATAGCAGCAGGAGGAGGTAAGCAACAAAAATCTACAGGCATCTATTCAATAATTTTTGCGCTTCCAGAACAAATATCTGGCTCGCAAGTATACCCTTCTACAGATATCTATGCGTTGGCAGTTACCTGTATTGTTCTTTTGACAGGAAAGCCCGCAGAAGAACTCTACGATTTATTTAATTACAGTTGGAAATGGCAAAATTATGCTCCTAAAATTAGCGATAATTTAGTTGACACTTTTAACAAAATGCTATTGCCAACTCCTGCCCAACGTTTTCAATCAGCATCAGAAGCGTTGACTGTTTTGACGGTTAATTCATCTCCACCAATCCAAAGAAATAAACGCAACTTTTCTCTAGTAGAAGTTTTAGGTAGTGCAGCTTTTACAGGTTTTGAAGGAGCTTTGTTTTATATAGGTTTGACCAGTGCTTTTTCGGTTTCAGGCGTTAGTTTGGGTATTTTTGGTATGGTGATGGGAGGCTTTATTTTTGCCCTCAACCGTCGCATTATTGAAAAAATTGACCTACTGATTTTCGCCAGCATTACAGTGGCATTGATTTATTTCGTTCCAGCTTTTCAAGGCGCGTTAGGTGTCCAATCGGTACTTGTTATGGCTGCCATGTCTGCTGCTGGGGCGATCGCTATAACAGCATTTTTCAGACTAATTCATCAATTGCTATCTCGTTTTCTATGATGCTATGGTGTTGTTGCCTGAATTAGACCTCTTGCACAAATCATAAATCTTGGTTAGGTCAGAGATCGGCAATCAAAAATATCTAAAAAAATATTTATGCAGGAAGTCTATTAAATCAAGAAACGAAAAAGAAAAGCTAGAAACTATCCTTCCGATTGAGCAGTTTTAATTACGGGTAAATGACTAAGAGGCACTGTAAAAGTTACCGTAGATCCTAAGCCTTCTCCCATACTATAAAAAGAAATATTACCCCCCATTGCTTCGACTAACTTTTGAGAAATAGCTAAACCCAAGCCAGTTCCACCATAAGATTTAGTACGAGAACCATCTACCTGATAAAAATTCTCAAACAGCTTATTTTGCTTTTCTAGAGAGACTCCAATTCCTGTGTCAGCAACGCTAACTTTAGCCATTCCTGGAAATTCTCGACCATGTAAGACAACTTTTTTATTATTTACTTCGGCACTGATCACAACACCACCTTCTCTAGTAAATTTAATCGCGTTACCTACTAGATTTAGCATGACCTGAAGCAACCGCTGATAGTTACCGCAAAGAATAACTGGGGTGAGAGTAGCAAGAGATTTTATTTGCAAATTGAGTTTTTTTTGCTCTGCTTGAGTATGAATTAAATTTTCTACATCCTGCAAAAGCTCTTTTAATTCAACTTCAGTTAACTCCAGCTCCATTTTGCCCGCTTCAATTTTGGCAATATCGAGGATGTCATTAATTAAATTGAGCAAATGAATAGAAGACCGATAGGCTTCTTCAATAAACTCATGCTGTTCTTCAGGATTATCCGCCATTCCCTCTAATAGCAATTTGAGAAAACCGATAATGCCGTTGAGAGGGGTACGTAATTCATGGGAAGTATTAGCCAGAAAATCGCTTTTGAGACGGCTGGCTTCTTCGGCTTGAATGCTTGCCTGCTCTACTTCACGGTAAAGTTTGGCTAGAGATACTGCTGCTTCTACCTGTTCAGTAATCTCTTTCAACATTTCCATTTCTGCGGTTGTCCAATGACGATAGCGATCGCATTGTTGCAGACAGATTAAAACTCGCTCCTCATCATTAGGATTACTTGACATTACTAAACAAGATTTGCGCTGTAATATATCTTGTTGCCTAAAGTCTACGGTCAGGGGATAGTTAGACTCTAATGCCTGCTGTAGATAAACTTCTTTGCGCCAGTCAATTTTATATTCTGTAATCGATTTATATTCTGTCTGACAATATTCAGCAGCTACAGATAATTGAGTAAGATTATTTTGATTAGTCAATATTAGACAGCGACTAACAGCAAAAGTTGAGCCTATATTATTAACTGTTTGTTGATAAATAGTTTCTAAATTTAAACTGCGACGGATTTGGGTAACAACCTGATTTAACAGTTTTTGATAGCTATAAATAGCTGCTGGGACTTCATCAGGGGCAAAAGAAAACATTTCTGCTTCCTCCAGCAAATGTCCCATCACCAAAACTGCTGTTGATTTTCCCGCACAAGGAAGTATAGGACTAATTACCAGTTCAAAAGAATATGAGGTTTCTGCACACTGAAACAGACAGCAGCATTGTTCTGGTAAACGACGTTTAATTACTCGTTGAATTTTCTCCAAATAAGCTTGGGGATCGACAGGACTAAAAATTTGATTTTCTAAACTAAAATGGTTACTAAAATCTTGTAGAAGCTGGTTACTCAATCCATGTTCTGCTGCTTTTGCCCACCAAAAAGAAAGATAATTACCTGCAACATCTTGAGTAAAAACCAATTCTGCTCCCAATTGCTGCCATCTCATCTCATTGGCTGACATAGTAAACTTACTGTTAGAGAATTTTGGATCAAATCTTGGGAGCATGGGCAAGAAATTTTGACTTGAATAAAACTTCAACGAAAAAATTGAGCTTTATCCTGAAACTATAACCTATAGATATCTAAGGTAGCGATAAGCTTGAGTAAGCTAAGAGTGCTGATAGCTCGCTCAAGTTATTTATAGCAACTACAATTCTTTATCCCTTCAATCATTCCATTCCCCTTGAGGTGGGACAGGGGGATTACGCTGAAAAGTACGAGTTAAATCCGTTTCGCCATCTCTTTCCCCATTAAGCCATTGCTTAATAGCTGTTTCAATTACTCTATTTGGATTGTTAGTTAGATGCTTAATCTGCTCTAAAACTTTTGGATCTAGGTCGATAGATACTCTAATTTTGTCTGAAGATGTTGTTTCGCGAGCAGAATTAGGCTCAAATGGGGAACTATCAGATTGCTCTGATGTGGGTAAATCATCATTCATAAATTTTGCATATTGGTTTATTTTCATTTTACCTGTTGAACCAAAACTTAAGCACAAAACAGATTAACTTTAGGTAAATCTGTAATCTGACTGGAAAATAGGTAAAAATGAACATTACAATAGAGTTATGATTCTGCTGGTATTTTAGCAGGCAAGAAATGCGCACCTATAATAAATAACAATACTAACTTTTAAAGATTATTAATCTAATAAATTTTTATGACTGACGTTCCCGTCTCTCGTATTCGTAACTTTTCAATTATTGCCCATATCGATCATGGAAAGTCTACCCTTGCAGATCGAATGTTGCAGAACACTGGCACTGTGGCACAAAGACAGATGAAAGAACAATTTCTCGACAATATGGATTTAGAACGAGAGCGAGGAATAACCATCAAGCTACAGGCAGCCAGAATGAATTACACTGCCAAAGATGGGCAAAAATATGTCTTAAATCTCATTGATACTCCTGGTCACGTAGATTTTACCTATGAGGTATCTCGTTCTCTAGCAGCTTGTGAAGGAGCGTTATTAGTTGTGGACGCTTCTCAAGGAGTCGAAGCACAAACTTTAGCCAACGTCTATTTAGCCTTAGAAAACGACTTAGAAATCATTCCCGTACTCAACAAAATTGATTTGCCAGGTGCAGAACCAGAAAGAGTTGCCGAAGAGATAGAAGAAGTAGTAGGTTTAGACTGCACCGATATCATTCAAGCCTCGGCAAAAATTGGTTTGGGAGTCGATGCTATTTTAGAATCGATTGTTCAAAAAGTACCACCACCACAAGATACCATAGACCAACCTTTACGGGCTTTGATTTTTGATAGCTACTATGATGCTTATCGTGGGGTGATAGTTTATTTCCGTGTCATGGACGGCAAAATCAAAAAAGGTGATTTAGTTCGCCTGATGGCATCAGAAAAAGAATATGTAATTGATGAACTTGGGGTTCTTTCTCCTACTCAAGTAGAAGTAGAAGAGCTTCATGCAGGGGAAGTAGGTTATTTTGCTGCTGCTATTAAAGCGGTAGGAGATGCTCGCGTTGGCGATACCATCACCCTAGTTGAAGAGATGGCAGCCAAACCTCTGCCTGGCTATACCGAAGCAAAACCGATGGTTTTTTGTGGCTTGTTTCCCACAGACTCGGATCAATATCCTGATTTGAGAGATGCTTTAGAGAAGCTTAAGCTTAATGATGCTGCTCTTTCCTATGAACCAGAAACTTCTAGTGCTATGGGTTTTGGTTTCCGTTGCGGTTTCTTAGGTCTACTGCACATGGAAATTGTCCAGGAAAGACTGGAGCGAGAATATGATTTGGAACTAATTACCACTGCTCCATCGGTAATTTATCGCGTTACTACCATTGATGGCGAGGTAATAGAAATAGACAATCCCAGCCTCTTACCAGATCCTCAGAAACGGGAAAAAATTGAAGAACCCTATATCAAAGTAGAAATTATTACTCCTGAAAACTACGTCGGTACTTTGATGGATTTATGTCAAACCAGACGGGGAATATTCAAGGATATGAAATATTTTGCCCAGAATCGCACTTGTGTAGTCTATGAGATGCCTTTAGCTGAGGTGGTTACCGACTTTTTCGATCAAATGAAGTCAAGAACCAAGGGTTATGCCAGCATGGAATATCAAATGTTGGGCTATCGCGCCGATCATTTGGTCAAGCTGGATATTTTGGTAAACAAAGATCCTGTAGACGCTTTATCAACTATCGTTCATCGAGATAAAGCTTATTATGTTGGTCGAGCATTAACCGAAAAACTTAAAGAGTTAATTCCTCGCCATCAGTTCAAAGTGCCTATACAGGCATCAATTGGCGCAAAAATAATTGCCAGTGAACATATTCCTGCTTTACGTAAAGATGTTTTAGCTAAATGCTATGGCGGGGATATTTCTCGTAAGAAGAAACTGCTGCAAAAACAAGCTAAGGGTAAAAAGCGAATGAAAGCTATTGGTACGGTAGATGTACCTCAAGAAGCTTTTATGGCAGTTTTAAAATTAGGCAAGGAGTAATCTGTAATTTAGGAAGTAATTAATCAAGGCGATCGCACTTTTTAATTATTCCCTGATTAAGGGGAATAGAAAAGAACAGCCTCTTCAAATATAAGAGACTGTTTTCAACGTCCTGAAACACTGAAATACAATGGTGTATTAATCTTCATCCTTTAAAGTATGTCTTTCCATTTCTCATCTTGGTCGATTAAAAACCCTGTCCCCACAGTGGTTACATTTCTCATTTTAGGAGTTATAGGTATTACTTCCTTTATGGCATTGGGAATTGATGATTCTCCTAACATTGATGTACCGATTGTAACTATCAATGCCACCCAAAGGGGCGTAAGTCCAACAGAATTAGAGACTCAGGTGACCAAAAAGATTGAGGACGCGGTAGCTAATTTAGATGGGATCGATGAACTAAGCTCAACTATTACCGATGGTAGCTCTAGTACCGTAATTAAATTTGATTTAGGGGTAGATAGCGATCGCGCCGTTAATGAAGTCCGTAATGCTGTTTCCCAAATTCGTCCCGATTTACCCCAGGATATAGATGAGCCGAGGGTAAACAAGCTACAGTTTACAGGCGGTACGGTGGTTACTTATGCTGTTTCTTCTGCTCAACGTTCGGTGGAAGAGGTTAGTAACCTAGTAGACCTGACCATTATTCCCGAAATACTCAACGTTGAGGGAGTAGGACAAGTAGACCGTTTGGGAGGAGTAGATCGAGAAATTAGGGTAAATCTTGACCCCGAACGATTACAGGCTTATGGAATTACCGCCACGGATATTGATGAGCAGATTGCCCAGTTTAATCTTAATTTATCGGGAGGGCGATCGGAAGTTGGCGGTAGAGAGCAAAGCGTGCGTACTTTAGGTAGTGCCAAAACCGTTAATGATTTAAAAGCTTACCCAATTGAACTTGGCAATGGAGATACTGTTCCCCTGTCTAACTTTGGGGAAGTTGCCGATAACTTTGAAGAATCGAGACAAAAAGCATTTCTTAATGGACAGCCAGTAGTCGGCTTTGCCGTTAAACGTAGTTCAGGGACTACTTTAGTTTCCGTAGAAGAAGCGGTGACAAAAGAAGTTGCCCAATTAAAAACCACTCTTCCCAAAGACGTTAAGCTACAGCTAATCTTTACTCGTGCTGATGAGATTCGCGCATCTTATCAAGGAACAATTAACGCCCTAGTATTGGGCTGTTTGCTGACGGTAATGACCGTGGGGATCTTCCTGCGAGATTGGCGAGTTACTCTAATTACCGCCACAGCTTTACCCCTGTCTATCATTCCTACCTTTTGGGTAATGAAAACTCTGGGCTATACCCTTAACAGCATGAGTTTATTAGCTTTGGCACTGGCCGTTGGTAATCTGGTGGATGATGCAATCTGTATGATCGAGAATATAGATCGCCACCTGCAAATGAATAAGCAACCTTTTCAGGCAGCTTTAGATGCAGCCAGAGAGATTGGTTTAGCTGTAGTCGCTACCACTGCAACTATTGTGGCGGTGTTTATTCCTGTGGCATTTATGGGCGGTATTCCAGGGCAGTATTTTCAACCTTTTGGGGTAACGGTGGCGGTGTCTACCATGTTTTCTACTTTAGTAGCCTGTACTGTTACCCCAATGTTAAGTGCTTATCTACTTAAGCCTAGGAAGCAAGCGTTTAAATATCCTCGCTTTCGGGCTTTTAATGCGGTGAGTTATGACATCACTCCCTACGGTAGAGAGAATAAAGAAGTAATTTCCAAGGCAACACCAAATTTATTTGCTTCTTCTCAAGATTTAGACGTAAATGCGGGGGCAAAATTTCAGCCCTACCGCTTTGTACTTAATTTGGCTTTAAGAAATCGAATCACCACTTTAATTTTGGCAGGAGCATTTTTCTTTGCTAGTTTGCAGCTAATTCCTTATATACCTAAAGGCTTATTTGACAGTGGAGACACAGGACTTAGTACTATCCAAGTAGAGTTACCTCCTGGTTCAAGACTAGAAAGCACCGAATCCGTGGTCAAACAGCTAGAGCAAGTATTGTCAGAAAAGCAATCGGTAATCAAAAGTGTCTTGTCTGAGGTAGGGCAAGATGATCAGATCGATAAAGCCACGATCTCGGTTAAGCTGCTGCCAAAAACCGAAAGGTCAGTTTCTCAACAAGAGTTTCAAGACCAAATGAGAAAAGCCTTTATAAACATTCCTGGAGCAAGAATCAGTTTCCAGAGTCAAGGGGCGGGAGGCAGTGATAAAGATGTTTCCCTGATTCTACGCAGCAACAATCCAGAGATCTTGGTCAAAACCGCTAATGAGTTAGAAAAGCAAGCTCGTGAAATACCAGGACTGGTAGAAGTTACCTCTAGTACTAGCTTAGTTGAACCTGAAGTTATTATCCAACCCGATCCTCGTAGGGCAGCAGATCTAGGAGTTTCCGTCCAGGCGATCGCCAGTACTGCTTCTTTGGCATCCATTGGTAATAGCGATTTTGACCTAGCGAAATTCAATCTAAGCGATCGCCAGATACCGATTAGAGTGCAGATAAACCCTGCCAAACGTCAAGATATAGAGACGCTCAATAATCTGCGTATACCAAGCCGTGATGGGACATTAGTGCCGCTCAAATCTGTAGCCACCATTAGCTTGGGAAGTAGTCCAGCCACTATCGAAAGGTTTAATCGTAATCGTCAGGTGACGGTAGAAGGAAACCTACAGGGACTGGCTTTGGGCGATGCGATCGCAAAAATTCGCGCTTTACCTGCCATGAAAAACTTACCCCCCGAAGTAAAAGAAGAACCATCGGGAGACGCAGAAATTATGCGGGATATCTTTGGTCGTTTTGGCGAGGCATTAGGTTTAGCTATCTTATGTATTTATGCCATCTTGGTACTGCTGTATAATAATTTTCTTTATCCTTTCGCAATTTTGGTGGCATTACCTTTATCCATTGGTGGCGCGCTTCTAGGATTATTAATTACCCAAAAAGAACTAGGACTATTTGCCCTGATCGGCATTGTCTTATTAATGGGATTAGTCACCAAAAACGCAATTCTACTGGTAGACTTTGCCCTAGCAGGACTCAAAGAAGGCAAACCTCTGCGTAAAGCGGTTATTTCTGCTGGGGTATCGCGCTTACGTCCAATTTTGATGACCTCAATTTCTACGGTGGCGGGAATGCTGCCCATTGCCCTAGAACTAGGTGCGGATGGTGAAGTTCGCAGTCCAATGGCGATCGCCGTTATTGGCGGTTTTACCACTTCTACTCTTTTGACTTTGGTAGTTGTACCTGTATTATTTACCTATGTTGATAGCTTTTTGCGTTGGCTAGGCAAGTTTTTAGGAACTCGCCGTGAACAACAATCTAGTACCCAGTTAACTATAGGCAATAAATAAACTGGGCGTTGCATCATTATAGGATGGTTAGGTTTGAGTAGGGGACTGGGAGACTAGGAGCGGTAGAAGCCTGCGTCGTCAATAGGCGCAAGACAAAGGCTTTAGGCGTATGTACGCGCACCAAGACAAGCTTCCTAAACCGGAAGCGGGCGGTATAAAGGCATCCCTAAAATCTCAAAGATTTCTTCGTCTAGTGATGATTAAACTGATAACAAAGCGGTCAACTTAGTTTGATTACCAACTACCGCCACCACTACTTCCGCCACCAAAGCTACCGCTACTACTAATATTACTGCTGCTGCTGCTGCTACTACTTCTACCACGTCTATTATTAAGAGCGCGATTTTTGAAGCTAATTAAAACAGGCTCAGAACTACAGTAAAGACATCTCCAACCTTCAAATTGAATACCATTAATTTCGCGATCAATCTTTTCTGACATACTCAATTCATTTTCTAGTTGAGTCGGCTGGAGTTTTTTCATCTTTTGTCTACACGACTCACAAAAAACAGCAGAACGATAAGGTAATAATTTATTATTGCAGACAACTCGGCGATCGCCGCTTTATCAGAGGCTTTAATTACAGTAATCAACTCATTAGTTCCCGCCAGTGTTCCTTCGTCAAAATGCTTTTGTTTAAACTGGAGGATAATTTGAGTATCGATAATATTATCAACTTTTTCGTCAGGTAAAATTTCTGTCATTCCATACCCCATCTCAATTTCCGTTCGGCGGTCGCCAACTGAAATTAAAAACAGCACTCTATTATCTTGATCGACTTTATCTATTCCCCAATAGTTAAATAACTCAGTAGTAAATTCTTTTGGTGATGAAGATGGCTTGAGTGTTTGAGAAGGGAAAAATGAAGTTGGCTAATAAAACTATTATGAAAATTAACAAAAATTGATTATTATGTTGTTTCATTTTAAACTCTTGCCTATATTTTTTTAGTTTGCTAAAGTCAAATTCAGAATAAGAAATAGCTCGATCTAATTTCAATCCCTAAAAAAGTAGAGAACTTCAACTAAATTGAGTTTTAAAAGTATAAATTACTAGAAAAAAACCAGGGCTATTTCATTCCAAAAGGAGCAAAAAGAAGATCCAGATTAAATTGGCCAAGACGTTTTGCTTGAGCCATATTAGAAAAACCAGAATCTCGGTACAAATTAAGAGCTAAATTTCTGGCGATCGCCGAAATTTGAGGCAAGATTGTAATGCGGATTCTCGACTTATCTTCCTCTTAAGTAACATCGCGAACATAATAAACTTTATTTTCGACACCCCAGTAGCCACGAATCCTTTGATAGAACTCAAATGTCGATTCAGTTAGGTCAGAAATATAGTATCTAGTACTAAATTGGGTCTGATATTTCAGTCGTCTCTCTGATTCAACTTTAGTTATAGTTGCCACACAAAGCCATTCAGGTAACTCTCAATCTAGAAAAGCAAAGTCAGCGTTGCTTTTCTCAATTCTTCCCTGACCCTTATCGATCTGTTGAAAACGTCAAACGGGACATTTTGAAAGCTGAAAGAAAGTTTACCCTAAACAAGTTCTATTTAAACCGTACTAACAAATCAATTTGAGGCTGAGATTTATTTGGCATACTAGCAGATGCGCCAATTCCTAACCACGACTTTATATCTTCTTAATAGACAAGGTCTGAGTTGGCAATAAATTTAGTTTTTATTTGTTCGATATTATTATTAATACCTTCAGATATGCCAGTTTTTTCAAATTCCAACCAATCTTCTGTATCCGTAGAAATATAACCAGAGGCAATAGCTTCTTGTGGAATTACTTCTGCTTCTTCTAAAGGAGTTTATTTTTTACCACTAAATAAATATAGTCCTCCAAATATCAAAACAATTCCTATTTTGAGTATAGCTAAACAACCGCAGCCAGATTTTTAAAAAGTCATGTTATTAGATGGATAATTATTTAATTTGTCAGCGATCACTTATTAATTTGAGTTCAAACCAAGTTCGTAGCTGTAGATAGCGGCAATTAAATTAAAGAGGTCTAATTTACAATTGAACTGTCGGTGGAAGTTTAGCTGCCATATCTTCAAGCTTAAAAAATTCACGCCTACTAAAGTTAAACAAACTAGCAATTATATTTGATGGAAATTGTCTAATATTATTATTATTCTCTCGAACGTTGCCGTTATAAAATCGTAAGGCTGCTTGAATACGATCTTCTGTGTTAGTTAACTCCCTTTGTAATTCTAAAAAATTTTGACTAGCTTTAAGATTGGGATAAGCTTCAACACGTACTAATAGATTTTCTAGAGATTTTTGTAATGCAGATTCACTTGCTGCTTGTGATGTAACTGAACCTCTATTATTAATCGCTATTTCTCTAAGTCTGACTATTTCTTGTAGCAAAGACTGTTCCTGAACAGCATAACCTTTAACTACTGAAACTAAATTAGGAATTAGATCGTGGCGACGTTTTAATTCAGTATCTATATTTGACAATGCTTCATCACATTGGTTACTAACGGAAACCAGATTATTGTGAATAAAGATAAAGATTAAAGCAAGGATAATTATGCTTCCTATAATTATGTAGATTATCATCTTAATTCTCAAATAAATATTTCGGCATTAATTGTCGCAATTGACAAAGTATAATTAAAGACTCGTTAATTTTTTCAGGATTAATTTTTCCGCGTTCATGATATAGAGCAATTATATTTTCATCTAGTTCAAGTTCTATATCTGATACCATTAGCAAATAATCCATCATTTTAGTATTGCAAAAATCATAGGCAAATTTTTTATCGTTACAACGTACAGTAAATCTTCGAGAAAATTCTACAGATTCAAACTTAATTCCACCAAAGCCCAAAGCATTACTAAGTTTCCGAAACAAGTTCTCTGGATAAATTAGTAGCTTTGGAAAATTAAGCTCAATTTGAATTAAAACTACTCCTAAATAATGATGATGAGTTCTACGATTGCCTTTGGAATCTGAACTTGTTGTTGAGTAATGAAAATTAAATGCTTCTGCTGGATATCCATCCCATCTACCATGAAGGATATCGAACGTATAGCGATTTGAGCCTTGCTGTAATCGATTGAGGAAACAATAACGACGATAGGTTTGGCGATCTTTATGCTCATAGTAACTCCAGCCATTTGACTGCGCCCAATTGAGCAAAGCTTCGCGTCGTCGTTTATTAATTCGCCAAAATATGTAATAAGCTATTAAACTGATAACTATAAAAACGATAACAATAGTTATATCCATAATAAATAACTCATTAAAGTAACAAAAACTAAATTGTGAGGATGATTCCTAGCACCCAATATTAATATTTAAATCCCATCTTTTCATGTTAGTATTATTTTTATTACTAGCATGCAGAGTTTTGTCTTGATGATAAAAAATCAAGAATTTAGATTTAATTTACAGGCACAAAAGAATAGCCAAATTCAGAATTAGAATCGACTTCAACTTTGACTAAATCAACCGCCTGATTGCGATCGCCTGAAGGTAAAAACTTAATTGTTCCTGACGCACCAGTTATTGAAAAGTCAGCTTTTGATAAAGTTTGCTGTATGCCTTGACGACTAGGGTTAGCTTTAATACCTGCAATCAATGCTTGAGTCGCATCATAAGCCATGGCTGTACGCCAGTTAACTTTCCCTTTCCAAAGACTATTTGCTGCTTGAATAAAGTCAGGATTAGTATTGCCTTCTATATGCCAGGGTACAGCTGCCACCTGTTTAGCAATTTCTGGTTTGTTTTGATCGTTGACAATTTCAACCTGCAAGTTACCATCTTGAGAATTAAATTTATCTTGTGCCTGTGCTACTCCTCTTAGCATTTCTTGCGCCAGATTTAAATCGCTACCGATGGGAGCGACAACGGCAATTTTGACGCGATTTAAAGTAGCTACCGTAGCATTATTCAAATAAATTAACGTTTCTGGATCGTTAGGAAATTGTTTTAGAGATGCTTGAAAAAGTTTGGCTGCACCTTGGTAATCTCGAACGGCGAAGGCGTTAATTCCCTCTTTTTTTTCATTAGTTGCATTTGCTGGAATTAATAAATATTCTCCGAGACTAAAGCGTTTTTCTAACGATTGAAATTGATCTATTGATGGCAATAAATTACTTATTGGCTGATGATTTTTCTTGACTAAACTGATTCCACCAAAAATAATTAAGCCCAGTAAAATAAACACAATTGGTGGAGGGGCTTTTCTAGATTTAGATTTATTATTCATGACTGAATCATTCTCCGTAAACTCGATTTTTTCTACTGTTTAAATTTTTCTAGACGACTGTTGATTTGTTCATCTAGGGATAGCTTGTCGATACTGTTTTGTATTTTTTCGGTTTCGTCTTCTGCTAATTCAGCTTTGGTAGTTTCCCAGATGTATCTTCCGTCAATGCTGTTTTGTGCCTCTTCAAATTGCGATCGCGCCGAATCTAGATCTAACTCTGTAGTAATGCCATGAATATTTGCCATAATTTCATTTAGTTCCGATACGGCTTTCAGATTTGCCATATCCAATTGATAAGCTTGGATTTTTTCTTTTTCTTTTTTCAGTTTTTCTGTTGCTGCCGTGGCGATTTGTTTAGCCTGTTCTACTTGTTGCTTTAGCTGAGGCATTATTTTTTCAATCGCGATCGCTTTGGTGATTAATAACCTGGCTGCTTCTTCATCTCCCCGACGATAAGCTAGTTCTGCTTGTTGTTCGGCTTCTTGAAATTCTTTTTGTTTTTTGTCATATCTTTCTTGTGTCAGTTTATATCCAGCAACTACTTTAGAAACCCCTTGCGTTAGCTGTGCAACTGATTCTTGCATTGACTGCAAAGACTCTTGTGCTACTTTTTGAGCAATTTTGCCTCCAGGTTCGACAGGTAGACCCCAGGCCCATTTCCAAGTTCCTACTAAAGTTCTTCCTGCTGTTTCTCCTAATAACCAATAGATAAATTTTTTAAAGGTAATTTTTTTCATCAGGTTGGATTTTCAATTTAGATAGCATCTCGAAACTAGAAAATAATGAATAAACAGGTTAGCGTTACTTACTTTTGGATTTAATTATTTAATCTTATAAACTTAATTACTAGAAAATCAATCCCCAAAAAAGTAGAAAACTTTAATTACTGATACAAAAAAGGTGTAAATAAGTAGAAAAAATACTTTTTGTTTCTCAGTTTTTTAATTTCTTAGTTTTATATTTGCTTTTTTCAAGAAATTGCCGATGCAAAAAAGCTAGTCAAATTAGATAGCTTGATTTAAAACAAAACCAAGCTTTTTTAGTTTTATGGTAAATTTTTTCTTGAAATATCATAAAAAATTAGCTTAAATTCTTCTTGATAGCAATAATTTTCTAATCTAAATACAATGTTTACTCGATCTAATTTATTTTGTAATTTAGAAAATTTGAGGAACTAGAAGCGGTAAAAGCGAATTTCTGCGATCGCTTCTTTTCAGTCTTATTTACCCTATTTAGACTTTTATAATTGTTTAAGTCTCATTAATACCTGAATACCTGTGGGGTTTCGACTTAAGATAGTTGCAAGCTCTATTCTTAAATAAGTATTTACATATCTAATGTCTGGTTCGACCAAAAAAACAATCTATGCAGCAATGGCTGCGAATTTTGCGATCGCCATTATCAAATTCATTGCAGCCTCTATTACAGGTAGTTCTGCCATGCTCTCTGAAGGGATTCACTCTGTAGTTGATACGGGCAATGAACTGTTGCTGTTATTAGGTATTCGCCTTAGTAAGAAGCCAGCAGATGACTCTCACCCCTTTGGCTACGGACAAGAGCTTTATTTCTGGACGTTGATTGTTGCCTTGTTTATTTTTGCCATTGGTGGTGGAATGTCGATTTATGAGGGAATAAATCATGTTCGCTATCCTGAACCACTAACTAATCCTTTTTGGAATTATGTAGTATTGGGGTTAGCGGTAATTTTTGAGGGCTATTCCTGGAATGTGGCTTTACAAGAATTTTTAGCCAGTAAAAATGAAGGCAACTTCTGGAAAGCAATTCGCGCTAGTAAAGATCCTACGGTTTTTACGATCCTATTTGAAGATACTGCTGCTTTAATTGGTTTATTTGTTGCTTTTTTGGGTGTCTTGAGTGGACATCTGCTGGACAACATTTATTTAGATGGGGTTGCTTCAATTGTAATCGGCGTTATTTTATGTGGAGTATCAATTTTATTGGCTTCTGAAAGCAAAGGTTTGTTAATTGGCGAAGGTGCAAGTGCTGAGACAGTAGCCAGCATCAGGAAAATCACCAACGAAGATCCTGCGGTAGATAAGGTAATTAAAGTTTTGACTCTGCATTTTGGCCCTCAAGAAATATTGCTCAACCTAGAAATAGAATTTGCCGAAGATTTAGAGACAGGAGAATTGGCGATCGCCGTTGAACGTCTAGAAACTGCGATTCGTCAGCAACACACAGAAATTCAAAACATCTTTATTGAAGCCAAATCAATTTCTGCTAGACGTAAAGCGATCGTCGAATAGCTATCTCAAATAATTGTTTTAAAGAGGACTTCGCACTGAGAAATCCTCTTTGTTGATTCATTTTACGGATTATGACTCAAAATATCTTTTAATACTTTTAACAAACTCAGTAGTTCAGGCTGTTATATTGTTGATGTCTGTTCGTTTCTAGTCAAAAAAGCATCTTGGACAATTCTTTTAGTCAGTTTACTTCTATTGCCGCGATCGCCACTCATCCTCAAGCAGCACAGATATTAACACCTTTATCTCAAAGCACCAGTCTGCAATTATGGCTACCCGCTTCTATAGAAAAGCAAGGCAATTCTCGTCATTACCAAGGCTCTCTTAAAGAACATTTAGCATCTATTTGGACAGAACATGAGGCATTTATATTTTGCCTGGCTGCTGGTGCGGTGGTAAGATTAATTGCTCCATTACTCAAAAGTAAGGTCGAAGATCCTGCGGTAGTAGTAATTGATGCCCAAGGTGACTATGTAATTAGTCTTTGTAGTGGACATCAGGGTCAAGCAGATTTGTTAGCTCAATTAGTAGCTACTCAAATCGGTGCAACCGCAATTATTACAGGAGCATCCCATAGTCAATCATTACCAGCAATTGACACTTTTGGCTTTACTTACGGTTGGCGTAAAGGAGAAGGAGATTGGACAGGAGTAATGGCAGCGATCGCTAAACAAGAGACAGTTCAGGTAATTCAAGAGGCTGGCTCGATTCTTTGGCGGGAACATTTACCCGCAAAACATCCCTTTAGCTTTGGATTTGCCGACGCTCAAGCAGAAACTCAGCCTCAAGGGCGAATTTGGATTAGTTCAACTAAAAGAAAGTTTGCCCCTCAAGGAGATTTTCCCAAAGTACAGTGGCATCCTAAAGTATTATGGCTCGGCATTGGTTGTGAGAGAGGCACATCAAGAGAATTAATTGAGCAAGCGATTGATGAAACCTGTAGAACCTATCATTTAGCTCCAGAAGCAATCGCGGGAATTGCCAGTATTAATCTTAAAGCTGATGAGAAAGGAATTGTCGAAGTATGTCAGCGACGCAATTTAGTTTTTAAAACTTTTGATGCCCAACAGTTAAATCAGGTAGATGTGCCTACCCCGTCAGAAGTTGTACAGCAAGAAGTAGGGACTCCCAGTGTTGCCGAAGCTGCTGCTATTTTAGCAGGCGAAAATCTATTAGTATCTAAGCAAATCTTCAAAGCAGATGCTCAATCGGGTGCGGTGACAATTGCGATCGCTCAAGCTACCACTGAATACATTGGACGAACAGGAAAGCTATATCTAGTCGGCATTGGGCCAGGTAACTTAGACCAAATTACTCCCGCAGCCCAGACTGCAATCACCGAAGCTGACGTGGTAATTGGCTACACTCTCTATCTCGATCTAATTAAATCTCTAAAGCGTTCGGGACAAATAGTGGAAGCTTCGCCTATTACCCAAGAGCAACAACGAGCCAAAAGAGCTATAGAACTAGCTCAATGGGGTTTAACTGTGGCGGTGGTTTCTTCTGGAGACTGTGGCATCTATGGTATGGCGGGTTTAGTACTAGAAGAATTACAGACGGGAGGCTGGAATGGTCAAACACCTCAAGTAAAGATCTACCCAGGAATTTCGGCTTTACAGTCAGCAGCCTCTAGAGTTGGCGCACCTTTGATGCACGATTTTTGTGCCATTAGCCTTAGCGACTTATTGACCCCCTGGAAGATGATTCAGACAAGATTAACCGCAGCAGCTAGCGGAGATTTTATCACCGCCTTATATAATCCGCGATCTCTAAAGCGCACTCAACAAATCGTTACCGCCCAATCAATATTTGCTCAACATCGTCAGCCCGATACCCCTGTGGCGATCGTCAAGAGTGCTTATCGCCAGGATGAACAGGTTATCTTGACCACTCTCGACAAAATGTTAGATCAGCCCATCGATATGCTTACTACCGTAATTATTGGCAATACTACCACTCGCAATCATGCCAACTGGATGATTACCCCCAGAGGTTATTTAGGATTTACAGCATCGTAAGGGCGAACAGTGAGGCAGTTGCGGTGGGTCGAGACCCCGCGTCGCCGTCAGGCGCAAGGGAACGCTCGACTTGCGGTTTCACCGACATAAGCAAACTGCCGAATCCGAAGGGCCCCGTTCGCCCCTAATTTATTTATTTAATTAAGCAGATTTAATTTTAGTTAGCTTACCAACCAAATTCAAAACATCATGACGACTTAGTTTAGGCTTGCCTAAAGCGATCGCCTCTAATGTACCTTTAGCTAAAATATAGGGAATCTGACAAAAATCCAAAGCAGGACTATTATTCGGCAATGCTTGAATATATAAACTAGCCTGTTGAAGTTGACGACGAGCATAAGCTTGAATATCTTCATTAGTCCAGCCTTCAGGCACAAAGCTAACTCCTCTTAAAGAATCTTCTTCTCGGTTACGAACAATATTAACTGCCTGTAAACCTCGACCAAAAGCGATCGCCTGAGTTCGATTTGTTTGAGTACCATCGTACCAACCCCAAAGATCTGATAACAACAAGCCTACCGCCCCAGCAACGCTAAAAGTGTAGCGGTTTAAATCTGCTTCGGTAGTAATTGTCCAGTTTTGCTCTGCCCAATAAGCCATCCGATCTGCCATGGCTGCCGTAGCGTCACAAATCCGTGGAGCGATTGTTTCTGGTGCTAGACTAGCCCATTTTCCAATATTTAGACTAACTTCAGGCAGAACATCCTTATAAGCGGCTAAATTCGCCCCAATGCGCTGATAAGAATCAACATCTGTTGTTTCTTGTAAACTCAGGCTAATACTGCGTAAAAGCTGGGCTTTGGTCTGATTGTCAAGGTCAGGAGTATCTTCAACTTCATCGATCGCGCGCATACAAAGATAAGCTGATGCTACTGCATCCTGTAACTCTCCTGGTAAACGAGCAATAGGAATATAAAAAGTCCTGCTAGTTTGTTTTAGAGTTTCTAATGCTCTTTGACGAAAATCCATTAATTCCCTACTCCTCACGCTGACCAACGATCGCAGATTAGTTTACTACACAAACATAGAGTAATCTGTGACCTAACGAAAAGCATACACCCAAACTCTACAATTATTAGGTTCGTTTTGAGGTAAAGCCATTTCATGCTGAATCTAATCCACTTTTACTCGGCTTTTAAGACAGAGTAAACTTACGTCACATCAGTCAGAAAACTTGTCAATATTTAGACATAGCCTAATTCCACAAGTATCTTAATCTAGACAAAGCATGGTAAGAAACTATAATTTAACAGTTATTGAAGTAGCAAAAAATAAACTAGGAAAATACTACTTCGCTCAAATTTTTATCCGAGAATAAATTAAAAATATGGCTTTAGAAAACGTTCAAGTTTGTGATGAAGATCTAGATACAGCCACTCTAGCTCGCTATATGTCTGCTGATGAAATCGCCATAGATACGGAAACTATGGGTTTAGTTTTGGGACGCGATCGCCTGTGTTTAGTGCAGCTATGCGATCCTCAAGGTTATGTCACGGCAATTCGCATCGCTAAAGGACAAACCGACGCTCCTAATTTGCAAAAATTATTGACTTCATGGGATATTACTAAAGTTTTTCATTATGCTCGTTTTGACGTGGCTCAATTTAATGTTACTTTTGGCATTGAGACTGCACCTATTTTCTGTACCAAAATTGCCAGTAAGCTAGCTCGTACCTATACTTCTAGTCATGGGTTAAAAAGTTTGGTTACAGAGTTAGCGGGAGTAGAGTTAGATAAAAAAGCTCAAAGTTCTGATTGGGGCGATGCAGAGAATCTTTCTGGCGAACAATATAGTTACGCTGCTAATGATGTTCGCTATCTGTTAGATGTCAAAGACAAGCTGACAACGATGTTAAAACGAGAAAATCGTTATCAATTAGCGCAACAGTGCTTTCAAGCAATTCCCATATTCGTTACCTTGGATATATTGCAATATCAAAATGTTTTTGAACATCGATAGTTTAAATATCAACTGTTGATTCATACTTCATAATTAGTGACTGCTTTTGCAGTCGTTTTTTTTAACTGCTTTGTTTTTGAGGATCGCAGCGAATTTCGATCATAAATCCGTCAGGATCGTAAATATAAAAACCTCTGCCAGTAAGACGAGTTACTACGTCTATAGCAATAGGAATTTGAAGCTTTTTTAGGGTTGTAACTGCATCATCAAATAGCTGTGGATCGATATCAAAAGCCAGATGATTAGCGCGGGTAAACTGTTTGTCTGGATCGGGATCTGGAGGTGATAAATCAGGTTCGGCAAATAGATCGAGAATTACACCGTCAGGAGTTCTAAAGTTGCCTACTTTTCCTGCTGCAACTAATTTAACTAAGGTTGAGGGAACTTCTTCTCCCTTAAGTTCGTGTAGTCCTAAAATTTTGCCATAAAAATACTTTGATGCTTCCATATCTTTAACATTGAAGGCAATATGATGTACACGGCGTAAACATCCTGCTGCAATACCTTGAGTCTTTATTTCCTGCTTAAGCATAATAATTAATTTTCTAATAACAATCTGGGAAGAAGATAGTTTGCCCTTACTGTAACTCTACTCGATGGGTTGTTCCTGCCACGGTAACGCGATCGCCAGTAACCAATTTACGTCCTCTTCTAATCTCTTCTTCTCCATTTACTTCTACCTGTCCCTGTTTAATAATAATTTTGGCTTCTCCTCCAGTTTGAGCAATTCCTTGCCATTTGAGAAATTGATCTAGCTTGATATGAGACTGTGCTGTTAAATCGTTCATAATTTTAGGCGATAAAAATACTGATAAACTTCAGTAAACCCAAGTTTATTGTACAGATTTATCCCTGCTTGATTCTCGGTTTCTACCTGAAGATAGGCTTGTTTTGCGTCGTTGCTTTTTCCCCAGTCCAACATCGCCGAAATCAGTTGACTGGCATATCCTTGACGACGCTGTTTTTTGGCAGTGAGTAAAAAAAACAGCCCCAAATAATTATTTTCTAGAACTCCAAACCCACAGCTACAAAAATGGCGATCTTTTAACCAGCAGTAAACAGTAGGATTGGGAATAATGTCTAACATGGTAGACAATGTATTCCAGTGCTGGATTGGCAAATTAGCAGCGTGAACAAAATGATCTAGCCACTCTTGGGAGAGTTCATTTTCTAAAGTAATAGAGCGTAGCGAAGCCAGATTGTTAGGCAGATCGCCAACCATATTTAAAGAAGAATCCTTAGTAAATAAATTGTCGTCAGATATAGTTTTAATCTGAACACTAACGCTGTCTTTTTTTTGATATCCTAATTCTTCTAAAACTCGATCTAGGGTTCTTGTTTGAGGAGTATTTGTCAATCGAAAAATTGGTTTAAGAGCAAAATCACGATAAATCTCTTCGCAACGGTGAATTTTCTGAATTAAATCTGCTGAACCAGAATAAAGAGGAGTAATGGAATTAGCTCTTTTGGTGTATCCTTCGGCAAAGCGCAAAATCCAACCATCATAAAAAATTTGTTGCAAACTTGGTAAAGCATTCAGAGACAATTCTTCTAAAATCTGAATTTGATTTAATTTTTGGCTGTCCACTGTTTATCACTTACTAAGAACCGATAATGCTACTCTTTTATTAAAAGTATCAGTAAATCTATTGATAAGCGACAATCAAGACCCAATTGTCGAGCAACTCAAGACACAGTATCCAATTAATTAGAGAGATAAAAAATGACTTCTACAACCAAAGCTAATTTTGCAAACGAAGGTGAATTTAATCAGTTGCTGAGTAATGAAAAGCTGGTAGTCGCTGACTATACCGCAACCTGGTGTGGCCCTTGTCGGGTAGTTGCACCATTAATCGATCAATTGGCTTCCGAGTACAGCGATCGCGCTACTGTGATTAAAATTGATATTGACGAAAACAAAGACATTGCCAAAAAATACGGTATCCGCAGTATTCCTGCGGTGTTAGTGTTTCGTGATGGAGAAGTAGTAGAAAGTTTATTTGGCAGCAAACCTTACGAAACCTATAGCAATATTCTAGAGACTCAACTAAGACTTTAAAGGGATGAGGGATAAAGGATAGTTGTTCAAGCTTGTTCGACTTAGTTTGGGAAACCCGACGCGATCATATTTAGTTGTTAACTTCCGTCATGTTTCGGGGAACACTAACCCTAACAGTTTTAGTAACAAATCCCAAAATTGTTAGACGCTGTGATCAAAAGTCACTTTTACCTATTTAAAAGTGACTTTTGAAGTCACCCTTAAATTAAGTTAGGAAGATGAAGCTACCGATGGTACAGCAAAAATCTGACCCATTAGCCACCTTAAGTAATAATCAAGAATATCATCGAGTTTTGTGGAAAAAATCTCCTACGGCTCAAGTTATTTATCAATTAGATGGGACGATTTTAGACGCGAATCAAGCTTTTGCTGACTTAATCGGGAGAACTGTAATTGAAACCTTGGGGTTAAATATCTGGGCAATTACTCCTACTAAATATCATGATTTTCAATCTTTAGAACGCACTACTTTAGAACAGCAAGGAAGATTTCAAGCAGAGCGAGCTTATTTAAACTCCAATGGACAAGCTGTAGCTGTAAAATTATCAGGTGTCAAAATTGAACTTGAAGAAAATAGCCTGATTTTATTAAGTGTAGAACCAATAAACTCTAACGCCACAGCTAATTCTCAAGCTTCACAATCTACTGTAGAACTACAGGCAATATTAGATGAATTGCCCTTAGCTATTTTTTGGAAAGATCGTAACTCAGTATATTTAGGATGTAACAAAATATTTGCCGAGATCGCAGGATGTAGTTCTCCCAAATCCCTGGTAGGAAAAACAGATTATGACTTACCTTGGAGAAAAGAAGAAGCAGATTGGTTTAGAGAAGGCGATCGCCGTGTAATAGAATCTCAAACCCCTGCATATAATATCATTGAGCCACAACAACAGGCTGATAGCAGCCAAAAATGGCTTAGAACCAATAAAATGGTTTTACGAGATGCTGACAATAATATTATTGGTATTGTTGGCACTTTTGAGGATATTACCGAAAGGGCTGAGTTAGAAAAACAACTAAAAGAGCAAGCCCAAAACTTAGAAACTCTTGTAGCCAAAAGAACTAAACAACTATCTTTTAGTAAAGCTCGTTTTGAAAGGCTAGTTGTCAATGTACCAGGAGCTATCTATCAGTTTAAGCTGCATCTAGATGGTCATTTTTCTTTTCCCTATATTAGTTCTGACTGTAAAGAAATCTGCGAGCTGAGCGCAAAACAAGTAATGCAGCAACCAGAGTTGCTCATGTCGCAAATACACCCAGAAGATATATCTGCCTTTGAAGAAGTCGTGCAAAAGTCAGCCCAAACTTTACAGCCTAAACATTGGGAAGGAAGAGTAATTAACCCTTCAGGTAAAATAAGGTGGATTCAAACTGCTTCTAAGCCTGAAAAACAAGTTGATGGTTCAATTGTTTGGGATGGCTTAATGAGCGATATTAGCGATCGCAAACAAGCTGAACAAGAGTTAAGAGAATCTCAGCAATTATTGCATTTGATTTTTGATACTTTGCCCCAAAGAATATTTTGGAAAGACATAAACTTGAATTATTTAGGCTGTAATCAATTATTTGCTCAAGATGCGGGCTTAAATTCGCCAGCAGAAATTATGGGCAAAAATGATTCTCAATTAAGTTGGCATAAATCTGCTGCTCTTTATCGTGCAGACGACGAGCTTATATTGGCTGGTGGCACACCCAAAATAAATTATGAAGAATCACAAATTCAAGAAGATGGTTCGATGAAAAATATTAAGACTAACAAGTTAGCTCTTAAAGACAAAAATGGTCGCATTATCGGTTTGTTTGGTTCTTATGAAGATATTAGCGATATCAGCCAACAAAAACAGCAAACAGAAAGTGCCAAAGACTTCTTAGAAAAAGCGTTTGATAGTATTGGCAACCCTATTTTTGTCAAGGATACCAATCATCGTTGGGTATTAGTTAATGATGCTTACTGCAAATTTGTTGGTTATGCCAAAGCTGAAATGTTAGGCAAATCCGAACCAGATTTTTATTCTCAAGAACAAGCCGATATTTATTGGGCAAAAGATGAATTGGTTATGTTAACAGGCACTGAGGAAGTAGACGAAGAACCTTTTACTGATGCCGAAGGCAATGAGAAAATACTTGTTACCAAGAAATCTTGTTTTCAAGACCTGAATGGCAATACATTTTTGCTAGGAATGATTACTGATATTTATGATGTCTAAATCAAGGCGTTGTTAATTTAATGTATGAAGCCGATAGTAATACTATTCGTAGCTCTTAGCTTTTAGCTTTTGAAGAAATATACAAAATTGAAACTTTTACATTTCATATCCTGATTCAGTAACACCTAAATTAATGATCAATTAGCAATTAAATTGACTACTTCTAGGGCTGTTGCAGGGGCTAGTAAGACACCGTTACGATAGTGTCCTGTAGCAAGTAAAACATTATCGTAACCTGATAGCATATTGATAACTGGGGCGGAAATACCTTCAGGGCGAGGGCGTTTGCCAGACCATGTTTCAAGGATGTTAGCATCTTTCAACTGAGGGCAAAGATTAATTGCCTCTTGCTTTAGCTGTTCTAACATTTGAGCATCAGCAATATTTTCTTCTCTTTCATTAGGAAATTCTACGGTTGCACCAAGCCAGTATTCTTGATTGCCCAAAGGTACGATATGAATATCATTGCCTGTAACTACGGGTTGAAAATTAGCATTGCCTAAAGGCTTGTCTAACTTGAATTTGATTGCCTGTCCCAATACAGGGCGAATCGGAATTGTTTGCTGTAAAGACTGAGTTAAGGGAGTTGAACCCAAACCAGCCGAAATAATCAATTGTTCAACCTCAATTTTTCCTGCGTTGGTTTCTAGCTGTTGACAGCTTGATAGTTTATTGTCATTTGCAGCTTGAGTAATAAAATCTTTGACCATAATGCCGAAATGAAACTTGACCCCGTTAGCAGTGGCAGCAGACACCAAGGCTTGAGTTAACTTGACAGGGTTTATCTGTCTGTCTTGAGGAGAATAAACCGCACCGATAATCTGGTCATTAACTACGTGAGGACATTGTTGAGTGGCATAATTGCGATCGCCAATCTCTAAATTCCAACCTTCTGAAGCGCGAAACCTTTGTAGCTTATACCATTTTTCTAGATTTTCCCCCTCAAACAAGAGCTTGACAATTCCCTGGCGATTAACAGGAATAGATAACCCTGTTTTAGCTTCAAGTTCGGGAATTAAAGTTTCATAGCGTTTTAAACTAGTGGCACGAAACCGCCAAGCCCTGCCTTTTTGCTTGTGGCTAATGACACCCATTAATACGCCTAAAGCTGCCCCCGTTGAGCCAGAAGCGGGAGTATTTTTTTCAACTACAGTAATGTTTAATCCTGGGATCAGACTAAGCTCATAGGCGATCGCTGCACCCACTATCCCGCAGCCAATAATAACAATTTTGCTCATCTTTGAATTAATTTAACTAAAAATAAAAAGGCTCAGCAGTGCCAAGCCTTTACAAGTCTCTATAGCTCATGAATACTATTAAGTTTTTTAGGCGTTGGTGAATCAAGGTATGATTCTTTAACATTGCTGCCATTTATTAAATTAAAAAAGCTAATAGCAGGCTTTGGAAAGCCTCGCCTTGCCCTTGGCAAGTCGGCGAACTCCAGTTCGCGCTAAAAGCTAAGAGCTACGAACAGAAACACTCTGTATGTCATACATTAAATCACCAACGTCGTTTTTTAGGTATCTTCACCAAAATTAGGAGTAATCTCTTCGATTGTCTCTTCTACTTCTGCTTTAACTCCTTCAAATACATCTTCAGCTTGTGACTTTGCTCTTTCTGCCTGGTTAACTGACTTTTCTGTTGCTTTTCGAGTTACTCTTTTTGTTTGGTTAACTGACTTTTCTACTTTGTCAGTTACTTTTTCTGCTTGATTAACTGGTTTTTCAGTCTGAGGAATCAAACCAGCATAAGCATCCAAATCAGACACAACTTCTTTGTACTGGTTAATTGCTACGGTGTAGTTTTTATCGCTAACGGCTGCATCAATATTTTCAAAATGTCCAAAGATATCGTTCGCTGCCTCTAATGCAGACTCTTGCTCATCGGGTAGTAAAGCTCTAGACAGATAAGTTAAGTCTCTTCTAATCGAGCCTAAAGGACCATGAAGAAAACTACTTGCGTTTGACCAGTTTTCATTACCAATAGATTCACCCAGTTCAGAAATTCTCTGACGGGCGATATCCAGAGGAATACGGTAGGTTTCAATTTTTTGTAGTTTTTCAGGAGTATAAGTCGGTGGCGCAGAAACCGTAGCACTACCGCAGCTAACTAATAGGGTTGTAGCTAAAACCAATATTAAAGAAAGAATAGGACGAAAAATTTTGAAAATTTTCATTTTGCTCAAAACAAATTTTGTTACTTTGTTTTAATTTTCTATCTAATCCCTTACATGAGTCAACAGTTCTCGATATAGTAAACGAGTCGCATAAAACAATATGCTTACTATTACATCTTTACCACGTACCGAGAATCTTAATTCTCGATAGCGATTTTTAAACTTTTGCTCCACATCTGAATCTATTTTTGCCTTGCGGGGGCAATTTTACACACCGCCCAAGAATATAAATGAGAACGAACCAAACGAGATCCGTGAAATGATTTTTGTTTTGAATCGCCCAACTGCCTGTAGCTATAACTCATGCCAAAATATGCCTGAAATTTTCTCAGACTGCGATCGCCTTTCTGTATTTTGTTATTTTTGCCAAGTTCTCTCTCAATCCAAGGCTTACCTTTAATTAAAAACTTATCAAATGGGTAACAGTGATACGGCAGTAAGATTTTATTGTCCAAGCCAAAACCAAAGCGATCAAATACATCAATTTTAATCAAATTTTTCTTTGGCGTAAGTCCTATGTATAAGCAATACTCACTATAATCAGTAGAGATATCAAGCGATCGCCAATTATTTTAGTTCCTTCCAAATTATAGCCACCTTTCTTGAAATCTCGAAACATTGTCTTGATGCAGTCGCTCATGAGGGAAACCCCCACCGCGAGAGTAGAATATGCTCCCGTCTAAGAGGGTTAGACTCTTCATTTCAATCGCTACAAACCTTTATTCTTGCCAGTTAACAAAATTACGCTTAACCCAATCCATACCTACCTCATTATTTAACTTAATTTTTTGTGGTGCGTCAGCATAAATCTTATTTAAGATACCTGCATCTTGTTCGACAACAGCTTTACTAAGATTGAGAAATTGATTTTTTAATAGTTTGGCTAAGGGATTGCTTACTTCGCCGAACAGCAATACATAAGTACGAGTTTTAGTTAATGATTCTGGAATAAAAATATGACATTGAGCAATCTTACCAAAAGGACTACTGCCATGAAAAATAACCAAAGAAGGAAAATAGTTTTCTAGATGAGCTTCTATTACTTCGGGAAGTAAAAACTGGTTGGGTTGTTTAAGCTTTTGCCAAAAAGTTTTTGGTGCGGTAGGAGTATTAAAGAAAGCCTCAGAATGATAGCCATTGTCGATAAATTGCTCAAACCTAACTTCGGTAATTTCAAATAAATCTCGATGGGTGCCATTTTGATGATTATAATCGTGCATATTTAACAACATTGATCGCAAGTCTGTCTCGACACTTGTATCGGCAGTCGAGCCAATAAAATCATAATCTTGAGCAATCTTATTTAAAATATCGGGGATAGGAATTTTCAGCTCATAATCGCCATAAGACCAAACAAAATCATCCTGAATAATTAACTCTAAAGGTTTAAGCTGAGGTAAAGTCTTATTATCTGTTCCTGGTAAGACAGTACAACCATCAGTATCAAATTCCAAGGCATGAAAGGGACAAACTACCTTACTCGTACCATCTGATTGTGTCTCACACCAACCCGCCGACAGCATTGCACCCATATGGGGACAGACATTAGATAAGGCATTAACTCGTCCCGCTTTATCTTTCCAGATTACATAATCTTTGCCATAAAGGGAGATTTTATGGGGTTTATTTATCTCTAGCATCGATTTATGCGTTAATAGCCAAGGCGCACCTTCTAACATGGACATAATCAAATTTCCTCTATTTAAATTGGCTGAAATAAAATAACTAAAAAACTAGACAGGAACTAGACAAGGCGCGATCGCCTATGATCGTAGACTGTATGTTTATCTATAACTTTGCTTAAGCTATGAATTTAAAGGCAAAAGTTGATCGCGACAAGTAAAATAAATAATGTCGCAAGTATCTAATTGCTGTGAGTTAACCCTTTTCATACTAAATCCGATTGACAAAGCTAGTTATTAACTTCCTGACCTCTCAAATCAATAACTCACCTATACGAACAGAATTTAGTATCAGCAGCTAATAAGATAACTTTTATTGCTTTTAAATATACGACATATTGTTCGCATTAGTCAAGATGAAATCCAAAAAAGATCCCCTACGTCGTCAACCTCAACAAAAACGTAGTCAAGAACGTGTCGAAAGAATTTTAGACGCAGCAGCTATAATCTTTGATAAGGTAGGTTTTGAGGCTGCTACTACCCATGCGATCGCAGCCCAATCAAATACAGCAGTGGGTTCGCTTTATCAATTTTTTCCCGATAAATTGGCAATTTTTAATGCTTTAGAATTACGTCACGTCGGTCGCGTTTATGTTGTTTGGGATAAATTACTGCGTCCTGAAGTGATTCAATTACCCTTTGCCGATTTTATTCATACTGTTACCATTCAATTTCAAAAACTATTTGAGCAACCCACTTCCAGAATTATTTTTTCACAGTTTTTCACTTCACCGACTATATTTAAAAATATCGATGCCAATTTTACTCAAGAAGCAATTCAGTTTAAGGCAAAGCTACTTCAAGCTCGTAATCCTACTTTAACAGAGCAAAGAAGTGCCATACTAGCTGAAGTTTGCGTTCATAGTGCTAATACCTTGATTTTGCTAGCGATTCGTAGTAACAAATCCCATCAACAAGAAATTTTTCAGGAAATTGAAATCTTATTAAAAGCCTATTTAAAAGATGATATTGGTGATGAAGTAATTAAACATAATTCAATTCAACCTTGGGAAAAACTAGCACAGTTACATCAACTTAATTCCCGTCAAAGCTTAATCTTAAAATATGCAGCCAGTCACTTAGAAATAACCATTCAAAACTGCGAGGCAATGTTTCCTAATGTCTCTCGACGCACCCTACAAAGAGACTTGAAAACTATGCTGGAGCAAGAAATACTGCTTCCTCAAGGTAATACCGATCGCCGATTTTATCGTTTTAACAGCAATTGGCAAAACTTGTGACAACTTATGACTTTAAGTTAATAAATAAACTTGAAGCGTAGTTTAATCTAAGGATATACAGTTTGAGAGCAATCGCCACCACAAATATAAGTCGTCATCTTACTGAAAAGACTTAGTTATCATGAATTTGTTTATTTGATATTAGTATATTCCTGTACTTTGACAATCACAAAATTTGAATTTGTACTCGACCGTGAAGGGAAAAATTTTAGGCTCTCGTTATAAAGTTATTGAGTATATTGCTAAGGGAGGATTTGGTAAAACATATTTAGCAGAAGACACTCAGCTACCAGGAAAAAATAAGTGTGTTGTTAAACAACTATATCCTAGAGGTGAAGACTCAAAGCTTTTAGCAGTAGCTCGTCGTTTGTTTTACACTGAAGCATCTACTCTACACATATTAGGGCATCATGAACAGATTCCTAAGCTTCTAGCTTATTTTGAAGAAGAAGAAAAATTTTATTTAGTTCAGCAATATATTCAAGGTCAAACTCTTGTCCAAAAGTTAATTACTGCCCAAACTTGGACAGAAACACAAGTTATTGAATTACTAAAAGATGGTTTGAATGTTTTACAGTTTATTCACTCTCAAGGGGTAATTCACCGTGATGTTAAACCAGATAATTTGATTCGCCGTGATTCTGACAACAAATTAGTCTTAGTAGATTTCGGTACAGTCAAAGAGGTACTACATGGACAAGCAAACGCTAATCAATTAACGGTGGCAGTGGGAACACAAGGCTATATGCCCATAGAACAAGCTAGAGGAAAGCCTTTGCCCGCAAGCGATTTATATGCGTTAGGCGTAATTGGTATCCAGGCACTTACAGGAATTGTGCCTATAGATTTAGAAGATGATGAAGAAGGAGAATTAATTTGGGAATCTTTAGCCAATGTTAGTCCCCAATTGGCTCAAGTTTTGACTCAAATGACAAGGTATCAACCCAATGAGCGTTATCAGTCGGCAACAAAAGTTTTACAAGCTCTAGATACTTTATATAATGTTGAAGTAAAAAATCAGTCTATTGCCGTTAATGAAAATATAAATTGGGAAACTTCAGAAGCAGTTCATCCGAAAAATATTATCGCTTCACCCGTAGTCGAAAAATTTCAACCATTTTCCAATACTGTTAATTTAAATACGGATGAGAATATAGGGCAAAAGAGTTATAACGCCGTTGCTTTAGATGATAAATTGACACCAATAAAGGTCAATTCTGTATTTACACAAAGTAAGTTAAAATCTCAGCTAAATGCCAAAAAGCCAAAGCATAGAAATATTTCTAGTTGGGAAATTGTCAGTTTGGCGATCGCTCTGATTACTTTCATGATTGGTGGTATATATATATTATTGCAGCAGCCTAATACTGAGCAGAAGAGAAGTCCCGCCAATAGCAATGAACCTAGCCTTAGCACTCCCATAAATCAAGGAGAAGGATTTAGAAAAGGTTTTTAGACAGTTAGAGCAGTTAGACGAGCGACCCCGCGTCGCCGACAGGCGCAAGGGAATGCGCGAGGGAGACATTTAATGAATATTAATACGGACATAAATTATCAAGAGATTGCCAAAGAGTTAGCAGGAATTGAAACGATTAGCGATCGCGATCGTTTAGCTAAACTATCTTTAGATTATTATCACTTCAGCCCGATTCTGACCGAGCAATTGCAGCATAAGCGGGGAGAATTAGCTGTTTTTCCAACCACAGAAGAGGAAGTGGTACAAGTTGCCCATACTTGTGTCAAGCACAAAATTCCCTTAACAGTTAGAGGTGCTGGAACAGGCAACTATGGTCAGTGCATACCGTTACAGGGTGGCATTATTTTAGATACTTCTAAAATGAATCAAATCAAGTGGTTGAAACCTGGAATAGCCTGTGTGCAGCCAGGAGTTAAGATGGCAGCTTTTGATAAAAAAGCAAGAGAAATAGGTTGGGAACTGCGTATGGCTCCTTCTACCTATCGTACAGCTAGCATTGGTGGCTTTATTAGCGGTGGCAGTATGGGCATGGGTTCGATTAACTATGGACAGATCAGCGATCGCGGTAATCTACGGCGAGTACGCATAGTAACTTTAGAAACACAGCCTCAAGTTATCGAACTGTCTGGAGATGAGGTACAAAAAGTGCTTCATGCTTATGGTACTACAGGAATTATTACCGAACTAGAAATTCCTCTCGCCCCTGCTTATCCTTGGCAAGAAGTAATTGTGGTATTTGCTGACTTTATGACTGCTGCTAAGTTTGGACAGGCATTAAGCGACAGTAATGGTATTGTCAAAAAACTAGTTAGTATTCATGCTGCACCAATTACTCGTTATTTTGCTGCCTTACAAAACTATTTACCTGAAGGAAAACATTGCGCTTTGCTGATGGTGTCGGAGTATGATTTTGCTCCTTTCCAAGATTTAGTCAGAGAATATCAAGGAGAAATAACCTATAGTAAAAGTGCTTCTGAAGCAGCCAAAGGTACGAGCTTATTAGAGTTTACCTGGAATCACACTACTCTTCATGCTCGCAATGTCGATAGCAACTTAACTTATTTACAAACTTTTTATTTCACCCTCGATAGACTAGAGCAACTGGATCGAGCTGGGGATGAAATCATGATTCACCTAGAATTTTTGCGGGCGGGAAATAAAGCTGTCCCTGCGGGATTGCAGCTAATTCGCTACACTACCGAAGCCAGATTAAATGAAATTATTCATAATCATGAATCTCAAGGGGCATTTATTGCCAATCCTCACGTTTACACTATTGAAGACGGTGGCAACAAACAGATCGATCCGCAAAAAGTAGCCTTCAAACAGCAGGTAGATCCTTACGGCTTACTAAATCCTGGTAAAATGCGCGGTTTTAGCAAATAATTTCCATCTAAAGTATATGACAAATCAAACATTATCATTTCCTCAAGCGATCGCTACCACTCAAGCCCTTATGAATAACATGAATGCTTCTCAATTAAATGAAGCTGAAATTGAACAAGAAGTAACATCTATTATCGAGACTAAAAACGGAGGAAGGGGATTTTTTGTGGCTTACTTAACCAGTGAGCTTAATCTAGCAGATAATCCTTCTCCAGGAGTTATCAATGCTTTAAAATCTTCTCCAGAAACAGCAAACGAACTATTAGTTAAAAATCTAGCTATGTCTTTAGCGATGGTTGTTGCTCATGAGCGTCAGCATGATTTAGAAAACGCCAAAGGTTCGCAAAAAGTTCAAGAGCGTACCTGCAAGTTAATTCAACTTCTTAAATCAGAGTCCATCGAAAAGGAATTGCAAAAGTTACAGATGACAATTGAAGCTGGACAGGGAGGTTATCAGGACTTTTTACAACGCTGGGGTTATGACAATGAGCAACAACAAGCAATCAAAAAAGCAATTACTGATACTTTTAGCTAAAGATTTTAAACACCTATAGTCATTTCAAATAGAAAACGTATTAGACAAGATGACTTTGATGAAAGCCCTAACCTCTGACCTCTGACCTCTGACCTCTGACCTCTGACCTTTCAGCAGTTAAATACTGGAAAATTAATTGAAATAACTATAATTTCTGCAACGCCCTTAAACGATACTTGGAGTTGCATCTACCTCAAATTTATAGCCAACACCACGTACAGTTTGAATAAAAGAAGGTTCAGCAGCATCTACCTCAATTTTCTTACGAATTTGACCTATGTGAACATCTACAACTCTTTGATCGCCAACATAATCATAATCCCAAATATTTTGAATCAGCTCATCTCTGCGCCAGACTCGTCCAGGTCGAGTAGCGAGAAAATGGAGTAAGTCAAATTCTAAAGCTGTAAGTAAAATTAACTTATCGTTTATTTTTACTTCTCGGCGAACTGGATCTATAACCATATTACTAAATACTAATGGTTGCTTTTCCGAGGTTGTAACTGTTCTTTGTCTTTTTAAAATAGCTTTTACTCGATACTCTAATTCCTGAAGATCAAAAGGCTTAGTAAGATAATCATCAGCACCCTTCAAAAATCCTTCTTTTTTGTCAGCAGCATCAGCACGGCTGGTGAGCATCAAGATAAACACGTCAGTATGACGCTGCATTTCCTCACATAGGTTGTACCCTAATGCGTCTGGAAGATTAACATCAAGTATTACTAAATCTGGATTAAACTGTTCAAAAACTTTTAACGCAGTTTGCCCATCTTCAGCCGACTCAAGCAAATAGTTTTTTTGACTAAGAAAGCGATATATTAGATTACGAATTGCAGGGTCGTCATCTACGACTAAAATTTTAGCAGAAGCAGAATGCATAATTTTAATAAGTAAATTAAGGATAAAAATCTCTTATAGGCTTCAAAAGAGAAAACAAAGCTTATATTCTTGATATCTGTCTTTTAGACAATTATCAACGCATAACTAAATAATGCCAACAACATAGACCACTTTTGCGGTTATGTCTATTTTTATTGGTTGGGTTATGTTGATGACTCATATATGACAAAATCTCACCTCTACTTCTTTACTTATTTTTACTTATTCTTAATTTATTGACCAGATAAATATAATTAGCCAATTTTCAGGATAGTATTTAATGTTTTGTTTATATTTCTCGAGCTATTTTTCTCAAAGCCTTTTATAACTAATATTTCAGGGTTTCAAAACTTTTGTTATTTCTCTAAAAAATATTTGCTACTTTTGAACGTTTTTGAATCGCTTTTTGGCATCGGCAAAAGATTCTTTCATGACTGACTGAATTTTTTTAGGGTCTGGTTTTTTACCTCCCATCAAATCTCCAAAATATACACAAGCACCCTCTCCTAAAGACCAAGTGTAGGCTGCTGCCCATGATGCGGCGATGACGCTACCAAAACCAGGAATGAATTTAATTAGTTCTCTGCCTATAGCCTGGGCAAAAAAGCCACCAGCGATCGCACTAGCAATTCCTCCAGCTTGAGAAGGAGATAGAGTCTGTCCGTACAGTTTGCCTAGTAGTCCTACTAAAGATATTTGTAATGCAGTTAAAACAGGCATGGTGGCAAAAGGTAGAGGAACAGCAGCCAAGGTTGCAGCAATAGTAGAAAAGGCTACCAAATAACGTCGGGCAGTATCTCGATAAAGATTGCCTAGTTCATCTCCAGCGTTATTATCTAGTAGCTGATAGATTGTTCGTGATTCTGCCTCAGGAAGTAATTCAGCCAAAGCATCTGTTAACGCTTCTAAACCGTAGAAAGTTGGATTGTATTCGTCTTCTTCTAAAGTGAAGTCAATTAAAATAGCGCGATCGCAAAGCTGCCCCAAGTCTTTTTTAATTGCCCCAAAAGCGCGATTAACAGCTTCATAATCTGGGGGATATTCTGGATGATCTCCCACATCGCTAGGATAAACCTCATGCAGACAAGTAACTACTAGCAAACAAGGAATAGTCGGATAATTTTGGCGTAACTCTTCGGCTACCTGTCGCAGAGTATCGATCGCAAAGTCACTCACTTTAACCGTCAGAATTAGAATTCTGGCACACTGGCTTTCCTGTTTTAATTCTTGTTCTAGTTCTTCAATAATAGTTTGGGTATTTTGATCGATATCTCCTAATCCCACAGTGTCTGTAAAGATAAGCAAAGGTAGATCTTCTGAAGGATAAGCATACCTTTGTGTATTTTGAGTATGGGGGCGAAATCCTTGCCCGACAATATCTGCTGATACTCCCGTCAACCCACGAACAATTGAGCTTTTACCAGCTTGAGGTTTACCAATCAACAATGCTTCTGTTGTAGGCAGTTTGGCTCTAACGGTTGTTAGAATTTCTGCTACTTTTTCATCACTAACGCTAAACCAATCCATTGCTTTCTCCGCAACGCGATCAATAGGAAGTAAATTTTTTAAATGTCGCGTAGCATCATCTATATTTTTTGATGCCCGATTTTTCCAATCATTTGTCCAGTTAAATTTGCTCATTGCTCAATGATTATTGAAGTTATCCACCACAACAGCGATCTATACCTAGACTAGCTAAAATTAAATCACTTACGGCATTAGCGACGGCAAATTCGCTATAAAAACTGCGACTAAAATCAAACGCTCGCATTTCAGCAATGATAGCAATCACTAATGAACCCAAGTCGTTTTCTCCCTCCATACGCTGACGTACAAAGATCTTTGATGCCCTTTGAGCTATTTTGCCATTAACCGTTTCGGGTAAAAATTCCTCATCTAGCCACTTGTGTAAAGAGTTTTTGAGCCATTCTTCTTCTTTTTCTGGATGCTTTACATCTGGCAAAGTGATGGGAGCAATTGGTTGAGTAGAGTCTTTCATGGTTAATTTGTTCTGTTATGTTGAATTTATAGAAGTTATTAATTACTTAATATTATGAGTAACTAATAATTTAATACAGTTATTTTTAAATTGAAACATCTCCATTAGGAAATAGATAATAATAGTAAAGATGAAAATTGATGTTTCTTCAATTGTTGAAGGGTATAGTCAGGGTTACTTTTTAATGTCTGATGATGATGGATTGGACTGGTATTCTAGTCGCCAGCGTACCTTAATACCTTTAGACGATCGCTTTCGTTACCCTAAATCTTTACAACGGGTATTGAACCAAGAACGGTTTTCCGTAGCCATCAATCGCGATTTTAAATCAGTTTGCGAAGGCTGTGCCGATCGCGACACAACCTGGATTTCTGAAGATTTAATCCAAATTTACCTTGCTTTACATCAGGCAGGCTGGGCGCATAGTTTTGAAACTTGGCAGGGAGATCGCCTTGCAGGAGGAATATTAGGTATTGCGATCAAAGGAGCATTTATCGGTGAATCGATGTTTTATCGCCTTAGCGAAGGTTCAAAAGTGGCAATGGTTAAACTAGTCGAGCATCTGCGTCAGCGAAAATATATTGTCTTTGATGCTCAAATGCAAAATCCTCATTTAGAGCGTTTTGGCTCTCAGGTAATTAGTGGAGCAAAATATCAAAAATTGCTCAAGCAGGCAATGATGCAAGACAGCTTTTTTGTTTAAATTCTCGAGCGTTACTTCTAGAGGATTAATAAGCTAATTAAATCAAACGCCTGACAGTTTGATAGCTAAATTAATTCTATTTTGTGATTGCGATCGCACCAGTTGTTTTGTTTATTAAAAATAATATATTTATTGCTTGATAATTTATCTTAAGTTTAAAAAACTATTTCTGTTGCTCAGTAAAAACATTTATTCTTAGTGTAATCATCATTTCTTATCTAATTTTCTAGTCTTTGTCAATGATCTTAAAATCAGTTTTTCTCTATTGAGATCACAGTTTTTTTATTCCCAAGCGTAGACAATCGCCATAGAGAAGAAAAAAAACAACTCTCATATTACCAATAACATAAATAAATATATATAGAAGATGGCTACTTTTTCTGAAGATTTTTTTCACGATCTATTTGATTTTGAGCAAATTGAAGGTACTATTACCTCTACTCTGCGTTTAGTTGTAAAAGATCCTGTTGCTCTTTATCTTTTTTTCCAGAGATACAGCCATTTTAATGGTTATGCCTCGGCGATGATTGCTAGATTAGCTAGTACTATCGGTCTATCTAGATATACTTTTAATAATCCTGAACTAATAGTCAAAGAAGAAGCAGATCGAGGCATGGATATTGCGGCTCAAGTAATGTCCGCAGCAGCCGATGAGGGAGCAAACAATACACCAGTGCATCGAGCCTTGGCGCAGTTTGCTGTCAAAACCGTAGGTGATTATGCTGAGTTAGATCCTCAAGAACGTAATCAGTTCGCTCAAATTCCTAGTTGGTTGCAAGAAGTTATTCGTGATGTCATCTCAACCTATGAAGGAAAAATAGATGATGAGGCTTCTCTAGTTAGAGCGATGGGATTTCACGTAGCTTCAGAAGTATTGGGCGATCGCGAATATGCTTTACTGGACATGGTAGTGCGTTACGAAAATGAAGGGATTGGTTTCGACCGCTACCTTAGACAGGAAGCAAAACCTGTATTAATTAACGATCATCGTTATCTACCTTGGTCTTGGATTTTAATTCACAGTAAGCATAATGGTACTGGAGTTGAAGTAGAGCATAGCGAATTTGCCTTGAATGCCTTGAACATGGCGGTAAGATATGGTTCGGCTTCGGAAAAACAGATGAAAGTTTGGGCAGAAGAAGGATTCCGCTCTTTTGTAGAATTACAGCAACGTCTATTTAGAGAAATTCGTCTTGAGTGTTTAGAACTGGCTCAAGAAAAAGCCATATCTCAAACTATGCCTGAGTCTTTAGAGGCTAAAGCAAAAAGTGTAAACAACACGATCAACAGCTTATCTTACTGAGATTTGGCACATTTTATTGATTGCAACTAAGGATAATTTCACCATGACTATTGCTACTCCTGTCTCTTTTAATTATCGCTCCTACGTAAGCAAGCAAAAGGCGTTTTGGAATGAAGTTGCCATTGCCTATAGCTTGTTGGGATATATAGGTGGGATAGCTCTACTCATGGTGGCTAACGGTTGGCTGAATATTTTGGGCGTAGTGTTTCTTACCCACAGTCTAATTTATTCAGCGTACCTCGCTCATGAATTTATGCACGGTACGATTTTTAAAGCTCGTCATCGCAACGTTATCTTTGGTCAGCTAATGGTTTGGATGAATGGAGGCTGTTACTATGGTTTACAGGCTTTAACCCTCCAACATATAGCTCATCACGTCGATAGAGTTGATGTATTTAGTTTTGATATTGCTGATGCCATACAAAAATTACCACCTTTAATTCGCCAAGTCATCTTTATCTTGGAGTGGTGTTATTTTCCCGTAGTTGCTTTTTGGGCGCGCTGGCAAAGAATTATCAAAGATTGGCGCAAACCCGAACAGGTCAAACGTATTAGCTTTATTTTTGCGATTAGATTAACTGCTTTTATTTTATTAGGAATTTTCTCTGTTAAGGCACTACTGTTATATTTTCTCTCTTATCTGGGAATGATTACAGTATTGCGCTTCTTAGATGCTTTTCAGCATACTTATGAAGCTTTCCCCGCGGGGACAAAGCTACCCAAGCGCGATCGCGATCATGAACAACTGCACACTTATTCAAACTTAGTATCCCGTCGCTATCCTTGGCTCAATTTACTTACCTTGAATTTTGGCTATCACAATGCCCATCATGCAGTAATGAAGTGTCCCTGGCATAGTATCGCCGAACTAGATCGAGAACTAGCTCAAAATCAAACCGTCAACTATATGTCTTTGTCTCAACAGCTAACTAGCTATCACCGCCATCGTTTAGCTCGATTGGCTACAGGTCAAGGTGATGCCTCTGGTGAAATGGGCGATCGCAATTATGAGCAATTCTACGGTGCAGTTGATGTTTCTTTTATCACCCTTTACTAGGGCTATTAACTAAATATAAATATATTTTTTAAATTTGCTTGGTAGCTTTAATTACCAAGCATTGCTTATTTTTAAAAGTTGCTAATGGAGTTTATTATGTCTGACTTAAGAAATATTGCGGGATTATGTGCGGGCATATTCTCTTTATTGGGGTTTATTCCTTACATAATTACTATTTTTCACGGGAAAACCAGTCCTAATCGTGCAAGCTGGTCAATCTGGGCATCATTAGGCATAGTTCTGGCGATCAGCAACTATGACGCTGGTGCGAGAGAAACTATGTGGCTTTTGAGTGCCTATGCAGTTTGTCAAATAACTATTGCAGTTCTATCCCTTAAGTATGGTGAAGGTGGTTGGAATACATTCGATCGAACCTGCCTCTTGGGTGCATTAATTAGTATTGTTCTCTGGCAAATATACGACTCTCCTTTAATTGCTATTACTATTAGTATTGCGATCGATTCTCTTGGGGCATTACCCACAATTAAAAAGTCTTATTTAGAGCCAGATTCAGAAGATCTATTTTCTTGGATGATGTTTTGGACTGCGGGAACATTTAATATTTTAGCTTTAACACAATGGTCTGTTGAGTTGGCAGCACAGCCAGTATATTTATTTACCTTTAATTCTATAGTCGTAATTCTGCTTTGGTTGCCCAAACTACAGAAAAGAAGTAAGAATCAAATAAGGGATGAGGGATAAGGGATAAGGATGAAGGACTCCTCAACCTAATATTTTTAGTATTTCTATTGAGCCAATCTACATAGGCTCTTTCTTTGTGAGTTTTTTAGTTTGATTTGGGCATCATATTGACAAGTGAATATATGAAATTTTATTGACCTAATATTAATGACTTCTAAACTACAAAATATCCAATCTGAAGAAAGCCTAGCTGTAAGAAGAAAGGTCAAATTACGCAGCGTTTTGATTATTCCTTTTGTATTGCAGATATTTATGGCGGTGGGATTGACTGGATATTTTTCTTTACGTAATGGACAAAAGGCAGTGAATGAAATGGCTAACCGATTACGTAATGAGTTTAGTGGTCGTATCGATCAGCACTTAGATAGCTACTTGGTTAGCCCTCCCAAAGTAGTGCAGATCGAATCAGATTTAATTGATATGAAAATTTTGGGTGCTAAAGATTTCCAAAAGCTAGGACAGCTTTTTTGGAAGCAGATGCAGTTATTTGATATTGGTTACGTGCTTTATGGCTTTGAATCAGGAGACTTAGTTTCATCTGGTTATTACTATGATGATAAACCTCCCATAATTGGAGTCATTAATCAGCAAAAGAATAAGAACGATCATGTATATATCTGGGAAACAGACGACCAAGGAAATCGGACTAAGGTACTAGAAGATATTGGCAGCTATCCTTTTGAGGAAGAGGGTTGGTATCAAGCTGCGGTTAAAAAGGGTAAGCCTACTTGGAGTCCCGTTTACAACTGGGAAGTAGAACCTTATACCTTAGCTGTAGCTGCTAGTCGCCCTATTTACGATGAGAATAAAAAGCTTGTGGGAGTAGTAGCAATCGAACAGCAGCTTTCGCAAATTAGCGATTTTTTGCGTAATCTCCAGGTGAGTCCTAAAGGTAGGACTTTTATTATGGAACGAGATGGTTTATTGATTGGAGATTCTGCCGATGAAAAACCATTTCAAATAGTCGCAGGTAAACCAAAACGTTTAAAAGCGATTGAGAGTGAAGATCCCCTAATTAAAAATACTGCTCAGTATCTAGAGCAAAAGTTTGGCAATCTAAATCAAATTAAAACCTCCCAACAGCTCGATTTTGAATTAAATGGCGAGCGTCAGTTTGTTCAAGTTGCACCTTGGCAAGATGAACTAGGACTGGATTGGGTAGTGGTTATAGCGGTACCTGAATCTGACTTTATGGCGCAGATTAACGCTAATACTCGCTCGACGATTATGCTGTGTTTATTGGCATTAGGAATTGCGATCGCTTCTGGTTTTTATACTTCTCGCTGGATCACCAAACCAATTTTACAGTTAAATAGGGCAAGCGAAGCGATCGCCAGTGGTAAGTTAGATCAAAAAGTAGATGAAAAAATTAAAGTTAACGAACTTAGTGTTTTAGGTAGTTCATTTAACCGCATGGCAGATCAGCTACGCTCTTCTTTTAATGCTTTAGCCGAAACCAATATCGAACTAGAAAAGCGAGTGGAAGAAAGAACGACAGAGTTAAAAGAAGCTAAGGAAGTTGCTGACTCTGCCAACCAAGCCAAAAGCGAGTTTTTAGCTAATATGAGCCATGAATTAAGAACTCCCCTCAACGGCATTTTAGGTTACGCTCAGATTCTTCAGCAGTCTCGCTCTCTAGAAAATAAAGAGCGAAAAGGGGTAGATATTATTAATCAATGTGGAACGCATTTACTGACCTTAATTAACGATATCTTAGATCTTGCCAAAATCGAAGCACGCAAAATGGAACTTCATCCTGTTGAGCTTCATTTTCCTTCTTTCTTGCAAGGGGTGGTAGAAATTTGTCAGATCAAAGCTGAACAAAAAGGAATCAACTTTAGTTACCAAAGCGATCCTAATTTACCCATAGGCATAGAAGCTGACGAGAAAATATTGCGCCAAGTGCTAATAAACCTATTAAGTAATGCAGTCAAGTTTACCGAGACGGGTAGCGTTAGGCTGATGGTCGAAAATCAGCAGGGAGATTTAGGGGGACTTCATCGTATCCGTTTCGCGGTAGAAGATAGCGGTATTGGCATGAACCCTGAAGATGCCAATAAAATCTTTATGCCTTTTGAACAAGTAGGTAGCGTCAAAAAACAATCGGAAGGCACAGGTTTGGGATTAGCCATTAGCCAGAAAATGGTCGAGATGATGGGAGGAAAACTACAGGTAGAAAGTGAGCTAAATAAAGGATCTACTTTTTGGTTTGAGATTGAATTAAAAGAAACAGCTAGTTGGCAAGAAACAAATCGTCTTGCTGCTGTCCAAGGAAAAATTATTGGTTTTGAGCGAGGAAGCCCGCGTCGCCTTCAGGCGCAAGGGCAAGTCTCGCTTAAAGGTGCTAGAAGAAAAATATTAGTTGTAGACGATCGCTGGGAAAACACTTCAGTAGTGGTCAACTTACTAGAACCAATAGGCTTTGAGACGATGGAAGCAGAAAATGGCTCTGAAGGTATAGCCAAAGCAATAGAGTGGCAGCCAGATGTGATTATTACAGATTTAACTATGCCCGTGATGGATGGACACGAAATGCTGGCACGCTTACGCACCTCTTCTGATGTAGCTACTGATTTAGTAGTTATTGTTTCTTCGGCTAATGTTTTTGAAAGCGATCGCCAGAAAAGCCTTGATGCTGGTGCTAATGATTTTTTACCTAAACCAGTACAGCAAGAAGTTCTCTTGCAGTTGTTGCAAAAGCATCTCAATCTAGAGTGGATCTATGAACAGGCAGAATCAATCGCCGAACCAGGAAAAGTCTCTGAAGATATAGTCTTGGCGATTCAAGAAGGAGAAATTATTCCTCCTTCTACTGAAGAAGTTAGTATGCTTCATGATCTAAGTCGAAAAGGTTTAATCAACGATCTGCTTAAAGAAATCGATCGCATCGAAGAGCTAGACCCCCAGTTTAGACCGTTTACTCAAACCCTGAGAGATTTAGCAAAGGGATTTAGATTAAGGCAAATCAAATCTTTTATAGAACAGTTTTTATAAAAACCAGGTTGATAATTACGAACTTTAAAAAATCTCAAAAATATATAGGCTTAATGGAGTAAGACAAGTGACGGAAAATTCTAATTCCCACAGCATTTTAATTGTTGACGACAATCATAATAATTTAGAAGTTTTATCAGAAACTCTAACCAGGGCTGGCTTTCAGGTGGCAGTGGCGATCGATGGTGAAACGGCGATCGAGCAGGTGCAGTATTATAAACCAGAGTTAATTTTGCTGGATGTAATGATGCCAGGGATTGATGGTTATCAAACTTGCCAAAGAATTAAGGCAAATCCCGATACCTTTGATGTACCGATTATTTTCATGACGGCTTTATCAGATACCGAACATAAAGTTAGAGGTTTTGCGATCGGTGCAGTTGATTATATAACCAAGCCATTTCAGCGAGAAGAAGTGCTTGCTAGAGTTAGAGTTCAACTACAGTTGCGTAACCTTGCTAGAACCTTAGAAGGGCAAAACCGAATGCTCAAAAAAGAGATCCTGCAACGAGAACGAGTCGAAGGCTCTTTGCTCAAGTTAAATCAAGAATTAGAAAACAGAGTCGAAGAGCGAACCAATAAGCTTTCTCGGACTCTAAAAACTCTCCGTCAAGCTCAAGTAGAGTTGGTACAGCAAAAAAAAGATTTAGAAATCAGAGTCAGAGAAAGGACTGCCGAATTGGCAAAAACCATGACTGAGGCAGAAAAAGCTAACCAGGCAAAAAGCCAGTTTTTAGCCAACATGAGTCATGAACTGCGTACCCCCATGAATGCCATTATTGGCTATAGCGAGATGCTGATGGAAGAAGCAGAAGATGTTGGGCAAAATGATTTTATTCCCGACCTCAACAAAATTCATGGTGCAGGTAAACATCTCCTTACTCTAATCAACGATATTCTCGACCTCTCGAAAATTGAAGCAGGTCGCATGGAACTGTACTTAGAAACTTTTGAAATCAAAAGTCTAATCAACGAGACAGTATCTACCATTCGCCCTTTGATTGAGAAAAATAGTAATACTTTGAAATTCAATTTGGCGGACGATCTAGATGTCATGCACGCCGATCTGACTAAGGTGCGTCAAAGTTTGTTTAATCTTCTCAGTAATGCCAGCAAATTTACCAAAAACGGTACTATCACTTTAGATGTAACTTCTTACACGGCAAAAGATCACAAATATCTTGCTTTTAAAGTTACCGATACAGGCATCGGCATGAATCAAGAGCAAATGGGTAAACTGTTCCAGGCTTTTAGTCAGGCTGACGCTTCAACCACTCGTAAGTATGGTGGAACTGGCTTAGGTTTAGCCATCACCAAAAAATTCTGTCAGATGATGGGAGGAGATATAAAGGTGGAAAGTGAGTTAGGCAAGGGTTCTACCTTCACAATTAATCTTCCAGTTCAGGTAGTCGATACAAATAAAGAAAAGTCCAATCAACCTCAAGAAAGCTTTCCTCTCAAAAGTAATGACTCTACCAAAAAAAATACAATTTTAGTCATAGACGATGATCCTACAGTTCACGATTTATTACAGCGATTTTTTGAGAAAAAGGGATTTGAAATTCAAACTGCCCTCAGCGGTCTAGAAGGAATAAATTTGGCTAAATCTCTGCGCCCTGAGGCTATTACTTTGGATGTGATGATGCCTGGAATGGATGGTTGGTCAGTTTTAACGGCTCTCAAGGCTAATCCTCAAACCGCAGATATTCCTGTAATTATGATGACTATGGTTGACGATCAAAATTTAGGTTATGCCTTAGGTGCTGCGGAATACCTATTAAAGCCAATTGATAGTCGAAAATTAGAAATGATCCTGCATAAGTTTAAACCAGTTTCCGATTCTGATTCAATTTTGGTGGTAGAGGACGACCCTGGAGTCAGAGAAATGCTTTGTCGTCAATTGAGAAAAGAAAACTGGAAAGTAATCGAGGCAAAAGATGGACGAGAAGCATTAATTAAGTTACAAAATCATGAACCAAAGTTGATTCTTACCGATTTGATGATGCCAGAAATGGATGGTTTTGAATTGGTTCACCGCCTTAAACAGCACCAAAAATGGCACTCTATTCCCGTAATTATTTTGACGGCTAAAACAATTACCGCCAAGGATCGTCAGAAATTGAATGGAGGAGTCAGTAAAATTTTTGAGAAAGGTTCATATCAACGCTCAGTATTATTAGACGAAGTAACAAACCTTTTAGATGAAGTGATTTCTCGTCAGCAAAATTCAGTAAATCAACAGTCAATTTCTACTATTTTTTCTACGTAAATCTAAATACTTGTAAATACTCGATCGGGTATCTAAGTTAATTCCCTTAAAATTATGTCCAAAATACTGCTAGTCGAAGACAACGAAATGAATAGAGATATGCTCTCGCGACGTTTGGAGCGTCGAGGCTATAAAGTAGTGATAGCGGTTAATGGAGCAGAAGGAGTAGAAAAGGCTAGTTTGGAAATTCCTGATTTAATTTTAATGGATATGAGTTTGCCTGTAATGGATGGCTGGGAAGCTACCAAAAATCTTAAAACAGACCCCGCTACTAAGTTTATTCCAATAATTGCTCTGACTGCTCACGCTATGGCTGGCGATCGCGAAAAAGCTTTAGAAGTTGGCTGTGATGATTACGATACGAAACCGATCGATTTACCTCGCTTACTAGCTAAAATCGAAACTTTTATTCAAGTAACTTAACCTCCTGATTGTAATTTAACTAATTTTTTATTTATTGAAACTATGTTATGACCACAGATAGTCAATCCCAGTTATCCATTCTTGCTCATTTACGGCACGAATTACGCACGCCGATTAATGCCATCATTGGCTACAGTGAGATGCTGATAGAAGAAGTTGAAGACCTAGCAGACGTAGAATATCTGCCTAATTTAGAGTCTATTCGCGACTGTGGGACTAAATTGTTAGTTTCGATTAATAGTTTTTTAAATCCTGAGCCATTAATAGACAGTGAATTGGATTTAAATAAGATTGTTACTAATCCTCAGCTAAAAATTGCCTTAGAACAACCAACTCAGCAGGTAATTAATTATTGCCAGCAGTTGATTCCTCTAATAGAAACAGACTTTATTGCCGACATCAAAAAAATAGATATCGCCGCCAATAAACTCTTGCAAGAAATAAGTAATTTAATTAATATTTCAATTCCCGAAACGAAGTTTAACTGTCTAACATCTGTTTCCCCACAAATCAAAGACAACTCTCTAGAAATAGACTTGATTCTCGACTCAGCCAGTCTAATCGCTGCCAATAACGATCCTTTAGATACCAGCAGCTATAAGGTTTTGATTGTTGATGATAATCCAGCCAATCGGGATTTGCTAGCTCGTCAGGTTCAGGCACAGGGTTATCAGGCGATCGCTGCTGTTAACGGCAAACAGGCGATCAGAATGATCCAAACGGGAATTTATGACTTAATTTTGCTGGATATCATTATGCCAGAAATTAATGGCTATGAAGTCCTCAAATGGATTCGTTCGGGTTCTTGGCGACACATTCCTACGATCATGATTTCGGCTCTCGATGAAGTTGATAGCGTGATTAAATGTATCGAAATGGGTGCAGCAGATTATTTGGCTAAACCTTTTAATCCCACATTATTAAAAGCCAGATTAGGAGCTTGCCTAGAGCAAAAAAGACTAAGAGATCGAGAATCTTCTTATTTAGGGCAATTGGCTAAGGCAAACGAGCAAATTAGCCAGCTTAATAATCGTTTACTAGCCGAGAATAGCCGTTTGAGTGCGGAATTAGAAGTAACCCAGCGTCTGCAAATGATGCTCTTGCCCAAAGAAAAAGAACTCAGTCAAATTGAAGAGTTAGAAATTGCGGGATTTATGGAACCTGCTGATGAAGTTGGGGGAGATTATTATGATGTGCTGCAACATCACGGACGCATCACTATTGGCATTGGTGATGTCACGGGACATGGTTTAGAAAGCGGAGTATTGATGTTGATGGTGCAAACAGCAGTTCGTACCTTAATGGAAAATAATGAAACCGATCCTAAGCGGTTTTTTGAAGTGCTAAATCGGACTATCTACAAAAATGTCCAGCGTATGGATTCAGATAAAAATCTTTCTTTATGTTTGGTAGATTATCACGATGGGGTACTTAGCCTTAGTGGTCAACATGAAGAAATGGTTGTAGTTCGCTCAGGAGGTGAAGTTGAAAGGGTAGATACAATCGATCTAGGCTTTCCCATTGGCTTAGAAGAAACAATTAAAGATTTTGTTTTTCAAGCTCAAGTGTATTTAAATCCTGGAGATGTAGTAATACTATACACCGATGGAATTACAGAGGCAGAAAACCATTTGGGAGTGCATTATGGACTAGAACAATTATGTTGGGTGGTACAGCAAAATTGGCAGCAGTCGGCTAAGGATATAAGGCAAGCAGTGATTCAAGATGTGCGATCGCATATCGGAGTAGAGAAAGTATACGATGACATCACTTTAGTTGTGTTGAAACAGAAGTAGCATTGGGCGTTAATTTAAATTTCACTATATATATGAACTATCTATATGAACACTAGTAACATTGCTATGGAAAAGATACTGGGAGACTTTATTCAAGATTTATCTTCTAGTCAAGAGTACTTGATCCTCAGCTTTTCTCCAGGCTCTATTCCTCTACGTCAGAGATGGCGTAATAATTGTTTGTCGGCAGATTTCTTGGCTGATTATCTCAGCACCTTTTTTCTGGGTAATGATGATCGCCAGCCAGATTCTGATAAGCAAGCTGAAGTAAAAAGTGCCGTTAGCTATATTGCCAATGAACTATTAGAAAATGCGATGAAATACGGCGTAGAAATGTCGCCACTTCCAGTTAGTATTCAAATTCATCTCAATCCAAACTTAATTACTTTTCAACTAACCAACAGCATACAGGCTGAACAAACTAAACACTTTCAAAATCATATTCAATTTTTGCTTCAGGCCGATCCTCAAGAGCTATATCTTGCTCAACTTGAAAAAAATGCTTTAGAAGAAAATGCTGAAGAATCAGGCTTAGGCTTATTAACCATGCTTAATGATTATGGAGCAAAATTAGGCTGGAAATTTGCTCCCTTACCTAAACAGTCTAATGAAGTTGCTGTGACGACAATGGTACAGTTAGCTATTTAAGCTGAGTGTTTTTCTGTTTAAAGGCTAAAATAGCTGGTTGGTGATCGAAAAAACAGGTTATAAAAATAAACTACAAATTTAAATTACCTATTTTGGTTTTTTGACTTTGGTTCAAGATATTTACCATGTGTCTTATTTAGTTTTTATTTAAATAATTTAAAGTCGTAAACAATTGAGTTAATTAATCAAATTATTTTTTTTTTGAGATGGCTATGGAAATTAAAACTGAAAGCTATAATATTATTTACGATGAAACATCCCACAACGTTGTTTTTGACGGTTCGTTGCGCCTTAATGGAAGTGAGGAATATGCTTCTATTTCTGAGTTGCTAGACAGTATTGCTCAACAAGAACCAGAAAAGATTGTTTTAGATCTAAAAGATTTAAGTTTTCTTAACAGTTCGGGAATTAGTATTTTATCCAAGTTCGTCATTAAAGTTCGTAAGTCTAAGAACATTCAAATGGTAGTAATTGGAGCGAAAAAAAATCCCTGGCAAGGAAAATCTCTCAAAAATTTGCAACGACTGATGCCTTCTTTAAAGCTGGAATTAGAGTAAAAGAAAAGAGAGAAGGCGAGATCGCTACTCAAGTTTGTCGAACTCTGACCGATATTTTACCGTTCCAACCCAGTTCTCCAATGCACCATTTTCTAACTCCAACAACATAAACGCCTCATCTGACCCTGTGTACTCACATTTCAATCCCTTCTCCTTGGCTGGAGTAAACCCGAATCGTGGATAGTATTCTGGAGAACCCAGCACGACAACAGCTTTGAAACCGAACCGATCACATTCTTTTAAACCATGCTGAATCAGCAATGACCCAATTCCTTGTCGCTGATAGTCGGGTAGCACTGCTACTGGTGCTAGTCCCAGAACAAGTAAATCATCAGCACATTCACCTTTAAGCGTAACTGGACTAAAGAAAATGTGTCCGACAATTTGCTCAGATTCAACAACAACAAAGGAAAATGTAGAGGCAACACCTCGCAACTGAGCGACTAAATTCGCCTCACTCTCTCGTCCAAATGCCGCGACATTAACTCTGTGAATAGCTTCTACATCTTCTGGCTTTTCGGCTCGAACTTTCATAACTCAGAACCAATGATTGACGAACTAAAGCTAACTTTAATCATTAAGCTTCAATTAATTACCAAAAATCTAGCATAATCAAATCAATGGCAATACGATCGCAACTACAGTTGGCTACCGCATTCAGGGCAAAAATTATTAGCAGCAGGATTAGTTACGCCACAGTTGCTACAGTTTTTATGTTCAGTAGCTTTAATTTCTTTTTGAGGTAATCCCAGCATCTGAGCGTTGCTTTTACCAGGAGCGATCATCGGGTAGCAGTTCTCATCCTTAGTTACTCGCACATCCATTAATACTGGACCATCGTGTGCCAACATCTCGGCAACTGCATCTGCTAATTCAGAGCGATCGCGAATCACCATGCCTTTGATACCATAGGCTTGAGCCAGAATTACAAAGTCTGGCGCACCTATTTCCATGTTAGAGGAAGAATATCTCTCTCCAAAGAAAGTTTGCTGCCACTGACGCACCATTCCCTGCCAACCGTTGTTGATAATTACGGTTTTAACATTAATATCAAACTGCGCTAGCGTTCCCAACTCTTGAGGGTTCATTTGGAAACTAGCATCACCACTAATACAGATAGTTTCTTCATTGGGTACAGCTACTTTTGCGCCCATGGCAGCCGCTAAACCATAGCCCATTGTCCCTAAACCTGCGCTAGAAATCCAGCGACGGGGACCGTTTTTAAGGAATTGAGCAGCCCACATTTGATGCTGACCAACATCAGTGGTGTAAAAGGCTTGAGGAGCTTGCTTATTTAATTCGACAATTACTTCTTGAGGAGACAAACCCTCTTCAGGATGAGGAACAGGTAGGGGGTATTCTGCGCGCCAGTGATTGATTTTATCCAGCCAAGGCTTAGTTAAATCAGAGCCAAAATCATAATCAGCTTCTTTTGCCCTGTCTAATATTTGCTCTAACACTTTACGCACATCGCCGACAATTGGCACTTCAGGCAGACGATTTTTACCTACTTCAGCAGGGTCAATATCAATGTGAATTACCTTGGCACGGTTGGCAAACTCGTCTAGCTTACCCGTAACGCGATCGTCGAACCTGGCACCAACAGCAATTAGCAAATCACATTCACTAACGGCAAAATTAGCATAAGCCGTGCCGTGCATTCCCAACATTCCTACAGCCAGAGAATTATGTTCATCAAACGATCCCAATCCCATCAAAGTAGTAGTTACTGGTATTTGAAATTTCTCTGCCAGTTCCTTGATTTGAGCATGGGCATCAGCAGCCACAGCACCTCCACCAACGTACATTAGAGGCTTTTCTGCTTTTGCTATCAGCTTCAAGGCAGCATTAATTTGACGAATATTTCCCCTAACCGTGGGCTTATATCCCCTTAGGTTTACTTTACCTGGCTGCACAGGTACATAATCAAACTCTTCGTATCCAACATCCTTGGGTATATCAATTAAAACTGGTCCTGGACGACCCGTACTGGCTATGTGAAAAGCTTCAGCAACAATTCTTGCCATATCTTTGGCATGGCGCACCACATAAGAATTTTTGACGATGGGAGTGGTGATCCCAAAAATGTCTATTTCTTGGAAAGCATCAGTACCAATTGCTGCACGGGCTACTTGTCCTGTAATTGCCACCATCGGAATCGAATCGAGATTTGCCGTAGCAATCCCTGTAACTAGATTGGTTGCCCCTGGTCCTGAAGTTGCAAAGCAAACTCCTACTTTACCTGTGGCACGAGCATAACCATCTGCTGCATGAGAGGCTGCTTGCTCATGGCGTACCAGAATGTGCTGAACTTCTCCTCTAGCTTCGGCACGATATAGTTCATCATAGATAGGCAGTATTGCCCCTCCAGGATAGCCAAAAATGTGCTTTACACCATGACGACGCAAACTGTCCATTAGGGCAAATGCGCCTGTCTGACGTTGAGAGGTTTGGATTGATTGAGAGCTTTTAGGAATACTTGTAGATACCACGCTTGCTATCCGTTATTTAACTTGCTTATTATTTTATTGTAAAATCTATTGTCTGCTATGTAACAAAAATTAGCTTAATTTATACTTTTAAATTTATAAACATGAGTTAGTTTGTTCTTTAGAAATTTAAAATGCTTTCTAAGTATATTGTTAAAGAGCAACGAGTTTTGCAACCTGGACTAATTACTTGCCACCCATAACAGTTATCAGGCGATCGCCATAAGTCTAAATGCTCTACTCCAGGTTCGGCATAAAATCCTTGATCGCCTCCACCTAGAATAGCAGAACTCCAGTGAGTAAAGTAGTCGTGACTAAAACGATAAATAGGAAAACTAGCCAATAAAGGCATTCCCCAGCCATCCCCAGCAATAAAGCTTTTGACTTTGCCTCCCTGTAATTGCCAAGCCAACGCTGCGCCAAATCCTCCTACCACCCCTGCACTGAAAGCAATAAAAGTTAATGGTTGAGCTTCTAGAGGGGATAGTTGTTGCTTTAACCATTGATACACGTCTACAGCAGAGTAAGGAACGTATCGATCTGTCGGTAAAATTAAATACTGATGGTCTTTGAAAATGCTTTTTGTTGCTTGAATAAACTGCTCAGTTAACTGGGGAGAATGGATACCTGGGCAAATAATGATAGGCATAAGGATGAGTATAAATATTTCGCAATTTAATTAAATTCTGGAGCGCAATAACTGCCTGTTCAAGATGAGAATGTCATTTTGCTTTGTTAGTTAATGTATGATTCAATTTATAATAAAATTGTGACCACAAAATGACCACAAAAAAACAAATAACAAACAGAGGAAGCATCATGAAAAGCGTTGGCATCAGAGAATTTAGAGATAAAGCATCTCAGTATTTAGCTAGTTCTGAAGCTGTAGCAGTTAAACGTCATGGCAAATTAGTTGGTTTTTATATACCCGTAGAACAATCAGAAGAAATCGAAATCACCGAAGCATTACAAAGACTGAATCAAACCGTAGAGACAGCGATTGCAGAAAGTGGGATGGATGAAGCTACTCTAGCTCGTGCTTTGGATTTATCTCAAGAAGAACAATAAACAAACAATAAACAATGCGTTTAGTAGTTGATGCCAATATTTTGATAGCTGAGTTAATCAGAGTGCGAGGCAGAAAATTAATTGCTCGAAGCGAACTAGAGCTTTACATGGCGGAACAAGCTTGGTCAGAAACAAGTTATGAACTGAATAAAAGAATCGAGAAGATGATTGATAAAGGTGTATTTTCTCAGGTAGTGGGAGCAAATTTGTTAGCCTCGGCGATCACTTTGGCTGAAGCGAAAGTAAAAATATTACCTCATAAGGTTTATTCTGACTACGAAACCGTTGCCAGAAATCGCATTCCTCGCGACCCTAATGATTGGTTTACTTGGCATTAGCATTAGCCATAAAGGCAGCAATTTGGACAACTGATCGTGATTTTCTTGGTTGTGGGATAGCAACATGGACAACTGATACTCTGTTAACCCATGTTCATAATGCTAGTTAAAAATAGATCAAGAGATTTAAGCCAGGAATAGTTCGAGAAAGAGTCCACAGTAGCAGAATAATATATAAAACTCCCAAACACCATTGATACCAAACCAAGGTAGAGATTAGTCCAGGAAGATATCGATCTCGCAGACGAATATCATTAAATCCTAGCTTGAAAATATTGTTTAAGCTCAAGTTGTAATAGTTGAGCCAACTCCAACGCCTATGCCACAAGATAGGCTGGTAGCGATCGCGAAAAAAGGGAAATCGAGGCATAATTGGTAAACGCCCTAATAAGAGCCTAAATTCTCTAAACGAGCCATCTTCGACAAAATAGGTAGTATTTAACAGATTGTGATATCTCCCCTGTTTATAAATCAAACCTGTAATTAATGCTGGTATTGGTAAGAAGATAATGCTGATACATAGTAAAGTTAGCCAAGGTCGTTCTGTAGTAATAAAAATGTTAACTATACTCAGACTAGTCAAGCTAAGATAGCTGATAGCCATAACTATGATTTCGTAGCGATTGGGTATAATTGGCTGGGAAATATGAGGACGATAGCGATCGATAAACCAGAATAAAACGCTAAAAAAAGCGATCGCCATCATGCCAAGACTAAATAGTAAATTTATATTTGTGCCATAGTCTCCTAGGAGCAATAATAAATTTAAGCCCAACCATTGTGGAATTAAACCTAGCCAACTCCAGGTTAATATTTTTTGCCACGATGTTTTAGTTATTAGCTCACTTAATTGTTTGGCTCTGAGTTTTTCTCTTTTATATTCAAGCCGATTCGCATCAGTTATTTGTTCTAAACTACGAAAGTTACGAATCAAATTTCGCAAGACAGTTTCATTACCTTCTAAACGATTTACGTTGATATATTTGCCAATAATGTTGGTTTCGCCAATCAATTTAGCATCTGCACTATCAAAGGCTAGTCCAGATGTATTAATATTTGCTTTCGGTGTAAAAAAAGCGTTGCTAAAGTCTAGACGATCAAGTAAGTGAGCATCCTGTAGATTAATTAAGAAGTTAGCATAACTATCACGAAAAGTAATATTTTTTTCAAAGGTCGTATTAATAAAAAGTACTGAATCTAAAAATTTGCTCTTAGCAAAAACCAGGCGATCGCGATAAACATTATTGCTAAAGTTAGCTGTTTTAATAAACACGCTACGGGTAAAATCTGTAAGCTGGTTAAACAGAGAATCGTTAAATTCGATTAGTTCTTCAAATTGACTATTGCTGAAATCAGTAATACCCTGAAAATCTGCTTGTTTGAATTTGGCGATCGCAAAAAAATGGCAAAGATTAAAATTAATATTCTGACTAAAAACAGCTTGGCTAAAGTCTACTTCTTTACCAAAAAAGGAATGATTGTATTGAACTAGGTTTTGAAATTTAGCATTAGTGGCTATTATCTGTTGTAGGAATAAACTATCAGAAGCATTTACTTCTCCTGTAAAAATAGTATTATTAAACTTGAGGCTACCACGAAATATATTAATCCTTGGCACCTGCTGGTTTAGATTATTTTGGACAGGATAATATTGATTAATTTTTGCTTGTTCTAATGTGGTAAAAACTGAAGATAAGGCACTGCCTATATAGCTATTAATTCCCAACTGATTAAGCTGAAAATCACCTTGAATAATTGAATTACTAAAATTTAAACTAAGAGGATTACCTGCACGGCTAATGATATTATTTATTTTTTGATAGAATTGCAGATTAAAATCGCTATCTGGATTTGCCAGATCGATAATGTAATTGCCTAAATCGATGGTATCTCTGCCTTCTTGCTGAATCAGATGATCTATTTTATCTTGAAGTATTTCTAAAGTTAAATAGCTACGCTGTTCTGTTTGGGCGTTGGCAGGTAATGACAACAAAGAAAATATACATAAACAAAAGCAAATAAGCAAAACTCTGAGAACTTTAGCCATAACATCTATAATTATTGCTTCTAGATGATGTTTTTTTGGCTCAGAATCTTTATCAACAGTTATAAGCCCAGATTTACAAAAAATCAAAGTGCTTTAAGCCTTCTAAAATGCCTCCAGCACAAGCAGATTGAGCTAAATACAGGCTGTCATTTTTATTTGCTTCATACCACTGAAGTAGTTCATCTTTAGCGTTACTGACAATCAAACCTTTTTCTTGTCCTTTAAACATAGAAATATCATTACCAGAATCTCCGCAAACTATAGTTTTAGCGGCGGAAAAATCCCATTTTTGACGTAAAAACTGTACTGCTAAACCTTTATCCCCATTTTTGGGTAATAAGTCTAAATCTTGACCAGCACTGTAGATTAATTTGATGTCGTAACCTTTCTCATTCAAAGCGGATGTTAAGCTTGCAATAGTTTGTTTTGCCACCGCCTGATCCAAATAATAGCTTATTTTAAAGGGATTTTGCTCTGATTTGGGCTGAGACTGTAACTCGCCAAATTGACTAGCGATCGCCATTATTTCTTTTCTATCCCAGCCTTGAGAGAGGATATTTGCCCATTCGGGATCGTGTTGTTTATAATCTCGATCAAAATACATTTCTGTCCCCACAGAGGTAATCAAGGCATCTGGAGGGATGAGAGACTTTGCTTCTGCCAGAAGACGATATAAATAAAGCGATCGCCCTGTAGCATAAACAATTTTACTGTTGAATTGCTGGCGATGACTAGTTAATTGCTGATTAAGTTCGAGCAATGCAGCATCATCACCAACTAAAGTATTGTCTAAATCGGTGACAAATAAAAAAGGACGCATACTTGGGACTTTCATAAAAAATATTTAAACTTAAAATTAGCAATATGTTATTTCATTTACACATAACCATATAAGCACTCAGGTAAGTAGATTTGGGTAAGGATTTGCTGAATATTAGAAAATATTTTCGGTAAACTTGATTAGCATCCTCTAGAAACAGGACTTAATGCCTTAGTTTCTTCCTATTATGCTTAAAAAAAACAAAATGTATAGTGTCTGAAAAACTGTTTATTTAGGTAATATAAACTGTATCTAGTTTGAAACCCTTAGTTTTTAGATGTCTGTTTGAGGCGATAGGGTTTAGGGTGTCGGGTGTCGAGAACAAAAATAAAACTACAGTTTTCTAGATAGACGAGGTTTAGTATTTATTGCTCAAAGGAGAAAACTTAGTCTCGCATCGTTCTCAGAAACCTCTAATCGTCTTAGATCACTTTGCTATAATTACTTCAGCATAAACCGAACCGACGTTACCTAGATGTTTCTCAATAAGTCCATGATATCCTCGACCTGTTTATGAAAAATAGGCTGACGTTTTATTTGATAATTGCGTAGCGTAGCCATGCCATTAGCGCGAAGTTGCGTTGCGGTGAAGCAGTTCGTTGGCGGGTTTTCCCCGCTTGAAGAAACTGCTGAACCCTTTAGGGAAGTTCTCTCTGTTGAGTAAACTTCGTAAGTAGGTTTATCGCTGGGGAAGTTAATCTTAAACTCTTGTTTGACTGTTCCTGGTCTGGCAGAGAGAACATAAATCCTTTGAGACAAAAATACTGCCTCTCTTACATCATGGGTAATCATTAAAATAGTGCAGCCTGTTTTGCGCCAAATTTCTAAGAGAAACTGCTGCATATTTTCTTTAGTCTGAATATCTAACGCGCCGAAGGGTTCGTCCATTAAAAGTATTTTAGGCTTAGTCGCTAAAGCTCGTGCGATCGCCACTCGCTGTTTCATCCCTCCAGAAAGCTCTTTGGGTAATGATTGGGCGAATTTTGCCAAACCTACTATATCTAAGTAATAAGAAGCCAATTCTCGTCTTTTGCGAGGGGTTATTCCAAGCAGTTTTAAACCAAACTCGACATTTTTTTGAACAGACATCCAAGGGTAAAGAGTATATTTTTGAAATACCATGCCTCGATCGGCACCTGGTCCGATAACAGGCTCATTATCAACCGTGATTGTCCCAGAAGTAGGAGTATCTAAGCCCGCAATTAGTCTTAAGAGGGTTGACTTTCCCGAACCTGACGCTCCAACTACACAGACAAATTCTCCTGTCTCAACGTGCATATTGATATCTTTAAGCGCGACAAGAGGTTCTTTCTTAACCAGAAACTGCTTATATAATTGAGATATTTCTAAGTGCATTACTACTAATTACTAATTGTTGATTTAAAACGCCTAAAACGCCCATTTGCAAGTGAATCGAACCAATAGGCGAAAAAACAAATCGATCGCAAAACCAATTAAGCCTAAGATAATTAAACAGGCGAAGATTTCATCGGTTCTCAAAAACTTTTGAGCTAACAAAATTCTTTTACCTAAACCTTCGTTGGCAGCAAGTAGCTCTGCTACTACCACCAAGTTCCAAGAAGCAGCCATATTTACCCGAAATGTATCGATAATACGCGGAACAACATGAGGAGTAATTACTTCAGACAATACCTGCCAGCGGTTGCCTCCTAGAGTATAGGTTGTTTCAATTAAATCTTGTGGTACAAACTTAACGCTGTCCATAATCATTAAGATATTAAAAAACACCGTACCAATAAATATTAGAGCAATTTTAGGAGTTTCACCGATACCAAGATAAATAATCAAAAGAGGAATAAAAGCTGGCGCGGGCATATAGCGGACAATGCCAATAATTGGTTCAAATAAAGCTCGAATACTGGCAAAGGTTCCCATTAATATACCTACAGGAACTGCAACTATAGCCGACAGGAGAAATCCGATGCTTACTCTAGCAAAGCTAGCTAAAAAATCAGTAGCTAAATATCCTTTTGACCAGAGTTCTCTCACAGCTTCAATTACATCTTTGGGAGATGGTAAAAAGATTGATTCTATCCCTGAATATTTAGATAATAATAACCAAGCTAATAAAGGAATGGCGACTGATAAACCAGCTAAAGACCAAAATAATGACTGAGGAATATTTTCGGCTATACGCCAAATAATAGTTGGTTTTAAACTAGATTTTACGGCTTTTGCTGAATCGCTTTCAGATACTATATTAGACATTATATATACGATATATATGTATTTTAATCTTAGTCGATTTAATTAATATTAATAGTAAACTAGATAACAATTAATAGAATTTGATACAAAAAAAATTTAGTTTTTTTGGGCTATTTAAGATAGTATAGGTAGCCGAAGTATTAATTAAAATGCTTCAGCTACTTATTGTCCAAATTGTACTCAGATAACTGAAAATAATTGATTTCTAAAATATCTATTTAGCAGATGCAGATTTAGCATAAGACTGAACAAACTGGCTATCTAAGATGTTAGTTAAATCTGGTGCTTCAGGAATAAAATCAACATCAACCATAAATTTAGACATTTTTTTGGCAGAAAAAGGCATATGTTTCATACTATCTCCATCGCTAAAGGCTTCTAAATTTTCTTCAATGGTAAATATTTTAGTTCCCTCTTTAAACATCTGAAGTTCTTTCACTGTGACATCTGCCCTAGTCGCCAAAATTTCATCGGCTTTTTCTGGGTTTTGTGCCATAAAATCTAAGACATCAAACCAAGTATTAACCAGTGCTTGTGCCTGATCTGGCTTTTCATCAATCAGCTTTTGGGTAACTACTAATAAATCGGGAATTGCTCCAGGAAAAGCTTTTGAGGAAATTAATTCTTTAGAACCCTCTCGTTTTAGAGCAGTCAACCAAAACGGCGGAAAAGCACCCACTGCATCGGTTTGTCCTGAAGCAAAAGCAGCAGCAGCAGCCCCAGTTTCCAAAGGAACAATCTCTACATCACTGCGCTTCATGCCTTTGGATTCTAAAGCTAAAGTTAACAAGAAATCGTCTACTACCCCTTCTTCGATAGCAACTTTTTTGCCTTTTAAATCTTCAATTTTATTAATATCTTTGGTAACGATAATTTTGTCATTACCTGCTGAATTATCATTAACTAAAATTGCTACTTCCCCATTAACCGCATCCCCAGCAAAAGAAATTGTATCGTTAAGAGTTTGACAATTACCATCTAATTGACCAGCAGCAAGAGCCTCCATTGATTCTATGTAGCCGTCAAACCACTTCATTTGGACATTCGCACCATTTTTGGCAAACAAGCCTTCTTGTTCGGCGATCGCCCAAGGCCACCAGCCAGCCCAGTTACTATAGCCAATAACAATAGCATCTCCTTTAGGTGTACTAGGCGTAGTAGTACTCGGATCGGCAGATTGAGAAGTCTTAGGAGTTTGAGAACAGCTAATAGTTAAAACTAAACTGAGAACAAATACGCTCAGTGTTGATAATAGTTTTCTTCGATTCATCTTAAGTTAATAATTATTTGGAAAATATAAGCATAAGTTAGGAACTACAAAATTCCTCTAGCCTGGAAGATAAATATTTCGTCTGTATATTAGGCTGAAATTACTTTACCTCGATATGTGACTTTTGAAAATTCTTTATTTTTGTAAGGAGGAAAATAGCTTAAGTATTAGTGATTAGAATATGTTTTGGGTGCGCTTCGATGCGTTTGAACCAAGCTAGGATGGCTGGATATTTACTTAAGTCAAATCCTCCTTCATTTGCTACATGAGTATAGGCATACAAACCAATATCAGCGATGGTATAAATATCGCCGACAAAAAACTTATGATTGCTTAAATGCTGTTCCATCATACTCAATGCAGAATTGCCCAACTTATGTTTTTGTTTTAGCTGTTCCTCGTATTTCTCTGGTTGCTGGAGAACGCTAATCCAAAAACGAGCAGTAGCAATATTAGGTTCGTGACTGTATTGTTCAAAAAAAAGCCACTGCATTACCTGGGCTTGAACATAATTATTCTGCGGAAAATATTCTGTTCCCTGGCTAAGATAATACAAAATTGCATTTGATTCGGCTAAAAATTTATCTGGATCGATTTCTAATAAAGGAATTTTACCATTGGTATTTTTCTTAAGGAATTCTGGTGTTCTAGTTTCTCGCTTTAAAATATTAAGCTCAATTCTTTCAAAAGGAATATCTAAAAGAGTCAGTAATAGTCGGACTTTATAGCCATTTCCAGATGGTAGAAAATCATACAGTTTGTACATTATCAAGAATTTGCTTTGAATTATACAAAGCCTAGTTCAGGCTATTCCAAAAATAACCTGAATTTGCTCCTAGAGTAAAATGTATCCATGCCTCTAATTGGTTCGATTTACACTATTTACTTGCTTGATAAACTCGGCGATCGCTTGATTTACCACCTGGGGATATTCGGCAATCAATAGATGTCCCGCTTCTGGCAAATGTAAATGTTGTCCTAGCTGAAAACTATTTGCCAATTCTTCTCCCATCTGTTCTGTAAACATGGAGTCTTGACCAGCACTAATTACTAAGATAGGTATTTTCTTTTTCATCGGCGTTTGGTGACGTTGCCAAAAATTGTAACCCCAAAAAATTTCTAACGCTTCGTAGGGATAGGGTTCAAGAGGAACAGGACTTTCTGCCAAAAACTGTTCTATTTTTTTGCCTTGATGATTGCTAGATAAACGGTTTGTCCAAGACTGTACTTGGGGAAAGCGATAAAGGTGTCTGCCTCCCCAAGCTAAAAACTTAATTAGGGGAATTTCCCACCAAGGTGCAAGATCGTGAGTGCCGCCGGCGATCAAAACCAGGGCTGTAGCTGAATTGTATCTTGCCCACTCTAAACCTAAAGGGACACCATAACTATGACAACAAAGAATTGGCGACTTAATCTGATAGCGTTTGAGTAAACGAGTTAAATCACGGCAATGTCTGCCCACAGAATAGCGTGCGTAAGCACTAGACTGTCCGTGTCCCGCCAGATCGTAAGCCAATACTTCCCTATGGCGATCGCCAAAAAATTCATATTGCGATCGCCAGTTAAATCTATTTCCCAATCCACCATGCAAAAAAACTAATCCTGGCTTAGTTCCAGCATGATAGCTAACCTGTAAATCAACTTTACGGCGAAGGTTAATTAATTCGCCCTTGAGATAGTCTTTCAAGTCTCAACTGTTATTTATTGGCAATTTATACTTCCATTATTAACCAAAGCCAGACAATAAATATAATAAATATAAAACTATAGTTTTTTATATTGAGGGAGTTATCAATCTTTTATCAGCGGTAACTCTTGGCTTACCATCAGTCAGGCGATCGCCTTTAATTTACTCAAAGGATTAGATTATGTTTGATATGATTAAAGTCAAGTCACCACTACAATAAACGCAGGTTTGTTGGCGATATATCTAACCTTTTAATGACTTCAACATTTATTTTATGAGTACACAATTAGTATTAATTGCTTAAGCACTTAAGTTGGCAAAGTGTGCCAATTTAAACTTGAGGATTTATTATAATATCTATCTTTATATCAAAACTTTCTATCAGTAAATTAAGCTAAATGAACAGCTATGATGACAAAAGATACCAACAAAACGTTCAAAAATTTTGAATTTGTTTTTTCAATAGCCGCTTTATTTCATCTATCCGAAGCTATTACTCCCCTACTTTTGACCAGAGGAGCAAATGAAGGTGACGGTATAGCAATAAGTACATATGATTTGTCCCTCAATGCCAAAATGTCTTTGCTGGTTTACTTTGTGACGTTTATTCTTTTGGCAATAAGATGGAAAAGAGTTCTCCCCGTACTTTTTAGCAATAAGTTGCTCTGGATATTAATGGGAATTGTTTGTTTTTCCGTTTTTTGGTCTATTAACCCGCCTCAAACTTTTAGATTTGCTGTTTATGCTCTTGGCAGCACCGCTTTTGGACTTTATTTTGCAACCCGTTATACTTTGTCCGAACAGATGAATTTGCTGGCTTGGACTTATGCATTGTTATTGATTCTAAGTATTTTGTTTGTAGTGGCAATACCTAAATATGGTCTGATGGGTGGAGTTCATGAAGGGGCATGGCGTGGCGTATTTACTCATAAAAATCAGTTTGGTGCATTTATGGCTCCTTCAGGCGTAGTTTTCTTCTTAAATGCCTTGGGTAATCAAAAAAATAGCTGGATTTATTGGTTTTTGCTGATTCTTAGCTGTACTGCAATGGTACTGTCTCAGTCCACAACAGCTTTAGGGACATTTTCAATTATGTTAATGCTGTGCATGGTTTATCGTATCTTCCGCTGGCGATATGAGGTAATGATTTCGGCAGTTTTAGCTGTAGTTATTGTTGGTGTTGGTGGTTTGATTTATTTGGCTGGATACGTAGGCGAGGATGCACTCACTAGTTCTGTAGGTAAAGATACAACATTATCGGGCAGAACCTTAATCTGGAGATACGTTTGGGATCAAATTCAGTTGCACCCATGGTTGGGTTATGGATTTTCAGCATTTTGGAATGGTTTTGAGGGCCCTTCTGGCTATATACAATTAGCAATGGGGATAGGCGTAATTTATGCTCACAATGGATTTTTAGATATTTGGTTGTCGATAGGGATTATCGGCTTAGCTGTTTTTTTGATCGGCTTTGTGGTTACAATAGCTCAATCTTTAGCTTTATTGAGAAGAACAAATAACCCAGAAGGGTTTTGGCCTCTTTTGTTTTTAAGCTATGTTCTATTATCTAATTTGACTGAGGGAACAATAAATAGTATGAGTAGTTCTTTTTGGGCGATTTATGCAGCAATATCTTATTCCCTAGTTATCGCTAAGAACAACGATTATAAAATTTACGATTAATCTAACAACAGTTAGGGCAGTTAGGGCAGTTAGGGCAGTGAAAACCACAAGTAAACTGTAAGAGACTGTCCTAATTGAGAAATTTGGTTATAACTGTCGAGTTAAGGTGAAAAATTTGCTTTTTGCGCCTTAAATTCACGTACAAGAATAAGTAGGTTGGAATGAATGAATCTTTTGTTGATAGTTTTCCAGACGATCGCAGTAGTGGTAAAACTATTGGCAGTAAAACGACTGCTGGTGTTGAAAGAAAAGGAATAGATCGAGAAAAAGCGATCGCCATTGACAATCATGCTCTACGTTTTAAGCCTTTAATTCAACCTGGTTGGGGTAGACAGGGTATTGCCTACGGCAAATATCAGCGTGCAAATGGATTGACTATGGCGGTATTGCTGCTTAATGGTCATAATACTTCTCAGGCTGAGACGATTGAATGGCTCTATAAAAGGATTCCTCAATGGTTAAAGGGTAGCGAAACTGAATCAATATTTAAACGAGTTACTGTCTGGTTGGGAAGCCAGCACAAATCAGCGACACCAAGACGTTTACTTAGTTGGTTTCGCATGGCAGCAGAGGTAACTAAGTTTTTCCCCCTACCTAAAATTAATGATAATTTGGCAGTGGGTTGGTTTACTGATGCCGTACCCAGTAACCTACTTGAAAACGCCAATAATTTTGTTGTTCGCGCCACGGGAGCAGAAAACGGCGAGTTACTAGCCCAAGTAGGTACAAAACTACTCTCGATTTTACGGGGACTACAGAATGTTCCTGTATGTTACGTGGTGATTTTAAGAGAGCAAGGGGCAGCTTACTATGCAGCTTCTATACCACAGGTTTATGGCTTACCGAGTTTTCCCCAGCTTCGTCCAGTAGCCATTGATGCTGTTAATCTTGAACCAACTCTCTACGCAGGTGTTCATCAAAGCGTCCTCGGTCAAATTGGCTTTCGTGCCGATACCAGAGTCTATGGAGTAAAGGTCGAAACTATTCCAGCATTAGCGACCTGGTATGGTACGGCTCATGGTGCAGATGCCTTAATAGGAACAGGAAATCTTGCCTCTATTCCTGCTGAGGTAGGGGGAGCTTGGCAGATTATTACTGGTAGTTTTGAGCGCACCGAAGAAGGCTTGATAGCCACGGAAAATAACAGTCTAGGGATTTTAAAGCCTCAAGCAACTTCGGGACTATTGCACGCTAGGATTTGCCTTAGCAGTAACAGATTACTCCGCCCTAAACGGACGGAGCCTGCTGTCACCGTTGGCAAGGGTAGCGCGATCGCCTTAGAAGATAAATCAGCTACCATAGGCATAGTCTGGAGATTTCAAGATCAAAATAACTATTGGTGTTGTGAGATTAACGACACTAGAATATGTCTTCAGTTGATTGAAGCTGGACAAAAAGAAGTATTGGTCTATGCTGAAGACTTTTCCATTGCCAATGGAGTTGGTTATCTGCAAATATTAGATGATGGACAAGAATTAAAAATCTATTTTGATGGTCAGCTAATTGGCAATTGTACCGACGAACGATTAGCAACGGCAACAGGTGTAGGTATAGCTATATCTCAAGAAAATTCTGATATGTATTTACAGAATTTTGAAGCTCATCCCCGTACCGTAACTCTTCCCACTCTCGATTTTGATTTGCCCTGGTGGCGAGAAGGCAATGATATTGTCATCGAAGATGATTTTACAAACTGGGAGGGAGATTTAAGCGGCAAGACTACCTTATTAGGTAACCAAGTCTGGCAAAAAACTATTGGCAAAGGTGTCTTTGAAATTTTACAATTTGGCATTGCTAAAGTAAAAGCCGACGTTGCCAATCCTAATCCAGATCGCACAGCATATACTGTGGCGGTAGACAATTTTATTGCTGATGTGTCAGTTACTATTGTTCCTCCTGGAAAAGAACGAGGTCAAGGAGAAAAAGGACGAGGCGGTCTAATTTTTTGGCAGGATCGAGATAATTACATCATTATCAATACCTGGCTGGATGACTTTTATGAAGGGGAGTCAATTTCCTGTTTCTTCCGTATTGCTGGCTTTGAAGAGATTTATGATGCGGTGTGGTCAAATATTGGTCGGGCGATCGCTTTTGGGCAACCTTATACTCTTAGGGTAGTTTTTGATGGTAATAATTATTCGGTACGAGTAAACAATCAAACCGTTTTATATCGCGCTCTGAGCGATGTTTATCCCTGGGCTACTGCTTTAAAGATTAATCGCCTTGGCATCGTCGCTAATTGGGAGTGGGGAAATGATACGGGCAGTGGCTTTAGTAATTTTATCGTCAGAAAATCTGACTAGCGTAACCAGTAAATTTACAGTTAATAACTAAGGTAGATACAAAATTAAATTTTGCCAAAGTGTAAAAAATTTTCAGATTTAGAGCAATAATAATAGTTATTATCGGCGTAACTACACGACACTTATTTTCCCATGACTACACAAATACTTTCAGCAATTACTTTAGAAAAAATTCAACTACTTTTATCCTTCAAACAAGATGTTTATGATTGGTTTTACAGACAAGACTATTCCTTAGATGTTGCTCAACTCCGTTCTCGAATTAAACAAAATACTCAGCAGGTTCGTAGTATAGCCAAAGAAACTCACTGTCTTAAACTCGTGTCAACTACTCCTCAGACTCAAAATGGATTAACAATCAGAGATTACGATCCATTTAATAGTGTTTTAGATACTCCTTATTATGGAGTTTCTTTTATTCCTACGATTATTGAGATGATTGATGAAGCTATTAGCGTTTTAGAAAGTCCTAATTTAACAATTAACAATGAACAATTATCAGTTGATAATGCCCCAGAATTAAAACTTTTCTAGTTTGCTTTTTGTTTATTATAAAACCAAGCTACGGCGATCGCCAAACAAACAACTCGAAAACTATCAGAACTTAATGTTGCCCAGGCTGCTCCTCTCCAAGAATATAGAGGAATCAACCAGACGTTTAAACCCACGTTGGTTAAGGCTGTTGTGACTTGAATAGCACTACGGGTTTTTTGAAACCCAGCCCCCGTAAGGGTGTCAGCTAATAGTAACTGGATTGAACCAATAATTGGGATGGGTGCCAACCAACGAACTGTGGCGATCGCATTGTGGTATTCATCTCCTAAAATATAGGTTATCCAGGGAGCAAACAACAAAAATCCAGTTAGGGAAATAACGCTGTATATTGCCACAAAAGGCAATAGTTTTTTTGCCAGATTTAGACAGCCTTTAATTCCTTTGGCACCCTCTACAAAAAATCTAGGATAAGAAGCCCCCAGCACGGCATAAATAGGAATAGTGCCAACTTCTATCAGCCGATACGCTGCACCATAAATTCCTGTTGCTTCTAAAGTTGCCATACTCGCCAACATTGTCTTGTCTATATTGGAATTGATATTGTATGCCGATTCACCAATCGAAAAGTACAATCCTTGGTGAGCCATAGCTGGTAAGATTTTGGGGGCTAATTTGGGCTTGGCTAAAGTTTTGTTGATCCAGATAATGCCGATTATTGCCGTAGTCAGTGAACTCAATAAGTATAAATATGACCACTGCAACAAGCTTGGTTGACTAAAGCAGGTTGCTAACACTATAGCTGCTAAAAACTTAGTGATTGTACCAATAATTTGTAGCAGAGAAGAATTTTTTAGCAACTCATAAGACATAAATGCCTTGGCGCTGACAACAAAGATAGCTAAACCGCCTAAATCTGCTAACAAAATTGCCAGGATCGCGGGTAAATTATTTATGTGAGGAAAAACGCTTGGCGAGATAAAGTAAGCAACAAGGGTCAAAGATAGACTGGCAATAAAAACAATTAGTAAAGCATTCCCCCAATAAATAGGAAACACTTTTTTGTCTTTTGATACCTGCTGAATCAAAACGTCTCCGCTACCTAGATTAGCAAAAGGAAAAATCAAAGCAGCAAAGGCAGTAATTCCCACAAAAGCACCATAGTTTTCTGTACCCAGGACGCGGACAATCAGAGTGAAGTATGCTGCTTGGCAACCTAAATTAATAGCTTTTGCTAATAGTTCCCAAAGACTGTTTTTAACTAAAGGTTTTTGCGATATGTTCTTTAACTTTTGGCTTAAGTTCTTCAAAACTAAGTAGGTAGACAAACTATAAAGGCGGGGACTGTTAGATAATTATACTAGTAACTGAAATTTTTGATAGTTTCTTACTATTATTACTAATTATCTATTTTAAAGTTAGTTTTATTTTCTGTAAATTGCTTTAGCTTAGTAATATATTTTATAGATAAATATATTACATAGATATAAAATTCTAAATATATCTAAATATAAAGCTTGTATAAAGAGGCTATCAAAGTTTCATCAAGTAAAAGGGTTAAATATAAAGCTTGTATAAATATAAAGATAGTCAAAGAGATTGGGGTTAAACTTATAAACAAGCTATCTGTATTGATAAATAGCTAATAATAAAATTGCTTATTAATATTTTTTAGATACTTCCAAAGATATATTTAGATACTCCTAAAGACTTATTTACAAGTCCAAAAAAAACGTGATATTCTTACTTTTACTTATTACTTAGATAGGAGATATAATTGTTTTGAAATTGTCTCTAGTAAACCAACCTTGGACAATAGCTGCTCCCCCTAAAGGTAGCGATTCAACAGGAATATGGAGTTATCAAATTAGTCGTCGTCTTATAGAGTATTATCAGGTGACTTATTATGGCTATAAAAGTAAGTCAAATACTCCTCAAGAATCAAATTCCAACCTAGCTGCTAATAAAATAAAATACAGAGGAATTTCTCGTCGGCTCGATAGTTTATTGAAAATACCCAGAGCGATCGCCAAAAGGCTTAATGCTAACTCGCCTCTACCTTATTTTGCCTCTACTTGGTTTCATTACGGTTATGGTAAGCAGGTTGCCAAGGATGCCGCTCAACAAGGTAGTGACATCATTCATATTCACAATCATTCTCAGTTTGTGCCGATAGTTCGCAAGTATAACCCCGATGCCAAAATAGTTTTGCATCTTCATTGTGAATGGGTCAATCGCCTGAACCAAGAAGCGATCTCCAAAAGGCTGGCAAAGCTAGACTTAGTTATTAGCTGTAGCGACTACATAACTAGCAAAATTGCTGCTCGCTTTCCTGAATATGCGGGAATTTGTCGTACGGTTAACAATGGAGTTGATGCCAATTATTTTGTTCCAGCCGCTAAATCTCGTCTAGAAAATAGCCAAGATGCGCCACAAATGCTTTTTGTTGGTCGTATCTCGCCTGAAAAGGGTATTCACGATTTGATAGATGCTTTTATCGAAGTAACAGCTACATATCCTAATGCTTTACTAACTATAATTGGACCTCATATTATAGTTTCTAAAGAAATGCTGTTCGATCTACAGCCTGAACCAGAGGTGCAGGCTCTAGAACCTTATTATGGTGTTGATTACCTTGAATACATCAAGAGTAAAATTCCTCCTCATCTGTCTGACCAGATAATTTTTACGGGTTCTCTGGCTCAAGAACAAGTATTATCCTATTACCAACAAGCAGATGTAGTGATTAATCCATCCTTAAGCGAAGCTTTTGGTATGAGCCTAGTAGAGGCGATGGCGACCCAAACACCAGTAGTGGCGACCAAGATTGGTGGCATGACAGAAATTGTCAATGATGGCGTAACTGGTTTGTTGACCGACCCTGGAGATATCCAGGCTTTAGCCAATGCCATTACAACCATAATTTCCGAACCAGAGACGGCTAAAAAAATGGGTGAAGCTGGCAGGAAGAGGGTTTTGAAATATTACACTTGGGAACAGATCGCCAAAAGCCTAGTCTTTAATTACGAAACAATGGGGGTAAGTATTACAGCAAATGACTCTGAGAAAGAAGTTGCGCGATCGCTATCTCCAGCAAATTGACCAAATAAAACCCCTGCCTGACAAAGAGTTGGCAGCCTCGGCAATCGTTTTTTCTCCGCATCAGGATGATGAAACTTTAGGCTGTGGAGGCACAATTATTCGCAAACGGAAGGCTGGGGCAGAGGTCAAGGTGGTTTTTATGACTGATGGTAGTCGTTCCCACGATCGCTTTATCCCTGAAGATAAGTTAATTACGCTGCGTCAACAAGAAGCAATTAAAGCTGCTGAATGCTTAGGATTATCCTCAGACGATGTGCTGTTTTTTGGCTTTTGTGACGGAGAACTAGAGCCGAAAACAGCAATTGCAGTCGAACGAGTTCAGCAATTACTTTTACAAGACAAACCTCAACAGGTATTTATACCTTATGCTCGCGAAACCCATCCAGACCATAAGGCTACCACGAACATAGTCTTGGCGGCATTGGCAAACTATCCCCAAATTACTGTTTATGAATATCCCGTTTGGTACTGGCATCATTTTCCCTGGACAAATAGATCGGGCGATCGCACTTCTCAAATAGCATATTTTAAGGCTAGTATTAAGGCTAGCTTAGGCTGGCAGCTACTAAAAGAATTTAATTGCCGCGTGGAAATTGAGCCAGTTAAAGCTCAAAAACAGCTTGCTCTAGCTCAACACCAAACCCAAATGGAACGTTTAGTTGATGATCCAAATTGGGGACTTCTTCAAGATGTCTCTAATGGAGAATGGCTAGAATGTTTCTTTCAAACACAAGAAATTTTTCGTCGTACTATTATTTAACTTCTTAAAATCATGATTAAACAAGCAATATTTCGCACTTTACCTTTATTTCCTGTAAACATACTTGAAAAGCTAGCAGCATCTAACCCTGGCTCATTAGGATATCGTCTGGCTACAGCAGGTTTGCGTCAGCGAGATGTAACCGTCAGAAACGGCATTGCCAAAAAATTAAAATTTAACACTGGAGAATCTTGTCCAGAATTGGCATTAGGAACTTATGAAGTACCGATTCAAAATATTTTTGCCCAACATCTAAAGGATGGAGACGTTTTTTATGATATTGGCGCAAATGTCGGTTTTTTTACGGTTATTGCTGCCAAATTGGTTGGCAAGACTGGCAAAGTCTATGCTTTTGAGCCTGGGAAAGGAAATGCTAAGAGCGTACGACACAATGCCCAACTAAATAATTTTACTCAGGTCGAAGTTATCGAAAAAGCTGTCTCTCACACATCAGGGTCAGGGCAGCTACTATTAGCTCAATATTCAGGAGGACACGCCCTGGCTACCGCCGATGCGCCACCCGATTTGGCAGGAGAAGCAACCGTAGATATTGTGTCCATTGACGATCTGATTGCTCAAAATCAGATTCAGCCACCCAATTTTGTCAAGGTGGATGTTGAAGGGGCAGAATTAGACGTATTAAAAGGGATGACCGAAACCATGAAAACCTACAAGCCTACGATTATTTATGAAATTGATGATGGCGATCGCGCTACTTACGATCACAAATATAAAGAATTAGAGTCCTTTCTTCAGACTTTGGGCTATAAAGTCACTGCAACTGAAAACTCGTACGACACAATAGACTGGTGTGTCGGTCATGCGATCGCTACTCCTGTATAACAGGAATTTAATATAAGTAAAAGATATTACGCAGCATGAAGTCATGGAGTAGTGAGTAAGGAGTATAGAGAAGTAGTGGAGTGGTGGAGTGGTGGAGATAGTGAAGCCAAACTACCCCAAGCACCCCACTAACCCAATTACCCCACTACCCAGTCTTCACAGATCGATAAATGCGTAACATCAGATAAGTAAAAGCAAACAAAGTAAAGCGATCGCTATTAATCAAAACAAAGGCGATCGCTTTATTTTAATCACCGTCAAGACTTTGTTTGCGCCAAGTAAAGAAAAAAGTAGCTCCCTCTCCCAGTTTGGATTCAACTCTCACCACACCGCCTCGATTTTCGACAATCTTTTTGATAATAGATAAGCCTATGCCTGTACTTTCAAAGGTATCTCTGGCTTGTAATGTCTGAAAAATAGTAAAGATTCGCTCATGATATTGGGGATCTATACCTTTTCCGTTATCAGATACGGCAAATTCATAAAAGTCATCTTTATCCTGGGCGGAGATAGTTATCTTGCCAGATTTTTCAGGGTGATATTTGATGGCATTATCAATTAAATTGGAAAATACTTGTTGCAGTAATACTACTTCAGTTTTTATAGTGGGTAAATCAGCAGCGATAAATATGCTAAATTCTGGAGGTGGTGACAAAGAATCAATTACCTCTTTAACTAAATTGCCCACATCTATAGCTTCAATCAGGTTATTTTTTCGCCCCACACGAGAATACTCTAATAATCCTTGAATCAATCCTTCTAAACGCTGGACACGAGACTGCATTAGCTGAAGTTGCTGTTGATTTTCTTCGGGTATTTCTCCTGCTAAATCTTCCCCTAGCCAAGTAGCTAAATTGGCGATCGCGCGTAACGGTGCTTTAAGATCGTGAGAGGTAACGTAGGCAAAATGATCTAATTCTTGGTTGCGTTTTTTTAATAAAGCTGTAGTTTTAAGCAGTTCTTGGTTGACCCAATTTAGCTCTAGAACCCTTTCCTGTAAAGATTTTTCCGTCTGCTTTTGCTTAGTTAAGTCCCGCATTACCGTAGAAATATATTCAATGCCATCAGCAGATTTATGAGCCAGAATTAGCTGAGATACGGGTATTTCTTGCCCTTCTCGATCTAGAATTGCAGTTTCTCCTAGCCAACTACCTTGGGCAATAGCTTCAGGAATTCCTTCTTCGCTAATGATCTTATATGCCCAATCAGGATAATAATTGACAATAGACAGGTGAGCAGGATCTTGGTCATCGGTAATCCCTCTTATTCGCTTCATTTGGGGATTATTCCAGATAACTTTACCCGCTGTATCGACCAACCCTATATAGTCTTGAGATGCTTCTAATACCTGAACTAATCGTTCTAGCTCTGTTTCTAGCTGCTTTCTGGTTTTTAATTCACTTTGCAGATTATCAATTAACTCTGCCTGTTGAATAGCGATCGCTAGCTGTACCGACAATTTGTCTAGTAGTTCAATTTCATCTTTTTGCCAATGACGACTATAGCTACACTGATGGGCAATCAACAAGCCCCAGATAGATCTGTTTACCTGGGAAGGAGCAAGTAAAATCGGCACAATTACATTTGCCTTGACCTGAAATTCTTCTAGTAATTCAAGATGACACTGAGAAAAGCCCGCTTTATATACATCATTTGTGGCTAATATTTCTCCTCGTTCATATTTATCTAATCCTTTTTCTTGGAAACAAGTATCAATTATATTTGCCCCCAAAGCAGGTTTCTGTTCCGATACAACCGACTCGGCAACAATATTACCAGTCAGATCTGGGGCAAAACGATAGACTACAACGCGATCGCAATTGAGCAAGATCTGAACTTCTTTGACTGCGGTATCGAGAATTGATGATATGTCTAAAGTTTGACGAATGCGTAAAGAAGTTTCGGCAATTAACTGCTGTTTCTCTATGTTTTTGGTCAGTAAAGATTGTAAATGATGCTGCTGTAAAACTTTTTGGACTGAAGTAGTTAAAATTTTAGAAGTTAATTGGTCTTTAACTAAGTAATCTTTTACACCGTTTTTCATCGCTTCTACTGCAACCATTTCATTCCCCTCTCCAGTAATCATAATAATTGGGGGAATTGCTTCTGATTGTCGTTTCGATCTGGCTAAAAATTCTAAACCATCAAAATCTGGCAGGAGATAACCGAGCAAAATCAAATCTGGCTGCATCGATGCTAAAAACGATAAGCCTTCTTCGCCAGATTCAGCCTCAAAAATATTATATGTAGACAAGTTTTCTTGATTTAGATAGCGACGACAAACTGAGCGATCTTCAGCAGAGTCATCGACTATTAAAATTGTGGATTGACCAGAAAGCATTTGAACTTATATTGATAATTGATAATTGTTCATTGTTTAATCAATTAATTCCGCGTGACTATCGGGGCGAATTTTTTGACCATATTTACGAGCATAAACCTGGGTAAATTCTGCTCCAAACAAAAGAATTTGAGCCGAGTAAAACACCCAAGCCAGAAAAACGATTAAAGAACCCGCAGCACCATAGGTCGAGCCTAAACTGCCTTGACCTAAATATAGACCAATTAAAAATTTACCAATAGTAAATAAGAAGGCGGTAATTGTTGCTCCTACCCAAACGTCTTTCCAGCGAATTTTGACATCAGGCAGATATTTATATATTAGGGCAAACAGTAAAGAGATGAAGCCAAAGGAAACCCCAAAATTAAGCAATTGCCAGACGGGAGTGAAACCAGGCAATAGATCGATTTGTAGTTTTCCAATGCCTGATAGCATAGCACTAGTGACGAGAGACACAAGAAGTAAAAAACCAATAGCTAACACCATTCCAAAAGACAGCAGACGTTTGCGAATAAATTCCCAGATGCTAGCCTTTGCCTTTTTGGGTTTGGCTTTAACGTCCCATACGGTATTCAAGGCTTCCTGTAGCTGAGCAAACACACCTGATGCGCCAACGAGTAAGACAATAACACTGATAATTGAGGCAATACCGCTTATCTTAGGCTGATCGGCATTAGCCAAACCTGTTTCAATTACCTGTGCGCCTTGTTTCCCAACTAAGCTATTAATTTGTCCAATAATTTCCCCTCTAGCGGCATCTTGACCAAAAACAGCACCAGCAATTGCGATCGCAATTACCAAAAGAGGTGTAATAGAAAAAACTGTATAGTAAGCCAAAGCAGCAGCCAAAAGTGTAACCTTATCTTCTTGCCATTCTACAAACGCCTGTTTAAAAAGCTTGAATACTGGTTTGATTCGTATTTGCATCTATAAAAATAAAAAATCATTTATCTTGCCCTGATTTTGCTATTTTATAGTTGCGATCGCATCTAGCTAAAGAGAGATAATTTAAGGGATCAGGAAGAAGGGATGAAGGATAAGGAAAAAAAGGTAACTGTTAATTGTTTAATTCGCTTCTAAGCTTCAAAACCTTTGTACCGTCTTCTTGTTCAATTAAATAAGCAGGATTGTCATCAGTACCGTTACGAGTAATTTCACTTCCCTTTATTTTCTTGGTTATATCTTGATGGTGAATCTCTTTTACTTTTCCTTCTGCTGTACCATTACCCCAATTCCAAGAAACAGAAGAGCCTGTTCTAATTTGTTTTTGTCCCATTTTTAACTTGGTTATTTGCGTATTTGGCGTTGGTGTTGCTCTAATAGCTGTTGATATTTGCTATTTACTTTTGCTTCTTGCCACTTTGCTTTAAAAATTTCTGCTGACTTAGCTTTTATAGGATCTATATCTAGGGGCAATATCTCTTTACGAGCTTTTTTTTCTGCTGCTTGAGAGCCTGCTTTTTGAGGATTGCGACGATATTTCTTACCGCTTTTGTGATTGGCATAGCGTCTCGATCTGGTATAGCCCATTTGCAGAAATTTACGCGCCATGTCTGCACCAACAAAATCATCCTGCTCTAAATATTCTAAGAACATTTGATATATTTTTTGGCTAGAGCTGGTGGCTATCTCTGGATTTTTAAATCGCCAATTGGGTAATATTTCTGATTTGTATGGCTCTACTAATAAAACTCCCTGCTCTCCCTTACCTACCTGATAAAGATCGGGGCGATCGCGAAAGTTTAGATTAGCAAAATCTAAAGAGTAATCAAATTTAGTCATAAGCTAACGGGCGATCGCTCTACAAGGCGCAAGTATTCTCACGCCTTAGTTAGCAAACTTAATCTAAAGCATCTTTAGCGTTATTTTTAGCTTCCTCAAAGACTTTTTTGGCTTCATCAGGGGCGTTACTGACGTTTCTTTTTAGCTTGTCAGATTTGTCGTCAACGTACTCTAAGGCTTTATCTTTATTGTTTTCTAATTTGCGAGAAAATGCTTTTGTGGCTTTTTTATTGACATCTTCATTAAGTAGTGAACGTTCTCCCACATTATCTACATACTCGCCCAGATTGTCTACTTTGCGACGTTTAGCAGTATCAACCAATTCTTTCGCTTTGGCTGCTGTTCCAGCATCATACCGGCGATCGTCATTGTAGCCATTCATGCCACCTTTAAATGATTGGTTAGCGTCGTATTCATCATAGGTATCAGACCTAGTTTGTGATGCTTGTATATACTCTTTACCTTCTGCTTGAGCAACATTTCCTTTATTACAGGCAGTGCTAACAAATACAAGAGAACTTGCTAAAAATACTGTTAGTATCTGCTTGATTGGTAGGTTTTTAATAATTTGAATTAGTTTTTTCATTATCATCTCCTTACTTTTAGTCTTATACGACTGTAGACAAGATTGAAAATCATTGCTTCTATCAAAAGTATAATTGTTTGACGTATATCAAAAGTAATAGGTTGTTAGTTATTAAGATTTTGCTCTTGATTACTAATTATCTTTTTCTTATCAAACAATATCTGCTGTTGAGGAATGGGTATGGGTATTCCTGCTTGGTCAAAGGCAATTTTGATCCGACGGCGAAACTCTCTAGCTACATCCCACTGTTGTAATGGTTCAGTTTTGATCCAGACACGAATTAAAATTCCGCGATCGCTAAATTGCTCTATGCCCAAAATATTCGGAAACTCCCAAATGCGCTCCTGCCAATCAGGATTTTGAGTCATAACTTTGGCTACTTGCTCGATTACATCTAGGGCGCGATCGATATCGGTTTGATAAGCTACGGGGATAGTAATATCGGCTCTAGACCAAAGACTAGAACGATTTGCCACAACTTCAACGACACTATTAGGCACGGTAATTAACCTGCCTTCGGCATCCCTTAATTGAGTGATTCGCAAATTAATATTTTCGACTAAACCGCTGACTGCGCCAATATCTACAATATCGCCTACGGCATAGCGATCGTCCCAAATAATAATAAAGCCGTTGATTGCATCCTTAATCAGATTTTGTGAGGCTAAAGATAGACCTAAACCCAAAATACCCGCACCAGCCAAAATTGGTGCCAGGTTAACTCCATTAACCCAAAAGGCTAATAAGATGCCAATTACTGACCAAAGAACAGTTATAGTACTGCGTAAAATTCTTGTCGTAGTATTGATGCGTAATTTGCCTCGTTGATTAACCGTTACGGCAGCAGATTGGCTGGCGATCGCAATTGCACTTAGCTTGGCAATCAAAAAGTAGCTAAGACGGATCAAAATATAAGTAGCCAAGACAATCAGACCAATGCGCAAAGGAATTCTTAAAGCAGCAATTAGCAAAAAAGCAGCAATTCGCGTTTGGGGAAATAAATTTAAAATATATAAAGTTCCGCCACCCCAAAGTGCCACTTGAACTAGCTGCAATAAGCGAAATTGAATTTCGGTTATATTCCATTTTTGACGCTGCGCTAGCTGAGTTGCCAAGGGTAATGTTTTAGAAAAGGCTTTTGGTGCTAGCTTCCGTGCTAACTTACGCATTTTTCTAATTTCTGAGGCCAAGGGAAAATTACCGATCCAGATAAAGGCAAGGATTAATAAGCCGATGATCAGTTTCTTGCGGAGATATTGGGGCGATCGCTCTTTTTTTGCTATCTCCAAACCCTGCTCAATTTCTGAGCTTAGCTGTCGCGCTCTAATTGGTACGCTAACATCATTGGCTGTGGCATCAGAATTGGTTACGGTAAATAAACGCTCCTGTTTGTCGCCCAAAATAAGATAAATATCCTGTAAATTACCATTTGGCTTGACAATGACTTCTGACTGTTTACCGTTATCAGTTAAATAGTTTGTCGCTGCCTCTGCAAAGCGTTTTTGAATCTCATCAATTCTGTCAGATAGAAGCTCAGAATCTGTAGCAGATACCTTAAATAAGCAGCGTCCATCTAAACGAATACAGGCGGAATTAAAAGACTTTTCCTGTACCTGGCGTAAAAACCTTGAATAAGCTGCTATATCTTGAATATAGGGTAATTGCGCTACGGCTGGAGGCGTAATGCAAACGGTAACAACTGTAAATAGGGCGAATAAAGTTATTAAGAACTTCTTGCTAATCATGAGATTGGGAGGATCGTTCTTGCTGTTGTTAGGCAAGTTTATCTTAATTGAATCTGGGGTACGTAAACTACCCGAAATAAATTACCAAGTTCAAAAGGCTTAATCTTACTTTTAAAAGTTTCCGTTTATTTCCAACTATCCCAAGATTGATTAAAAATTGAAGTATTGGGAAACTGAGTCGGATTGCCGTCGCGCTCTAATTTGTCTCTCAAGTCATGCAACTTCTGGTCTTTTAAAAAATATCCCTCTACCAATTTATAGGGCAAAATTTTTTCATCTAAAGCAAAAGCAGCCGTTGTTCCTGCTGCTGCTCCTGCCGACCATTCTACTGACTGAACTCGATAAGCAGCCGAGGCAATGTGACTCATTGCCATGTTTTTACCCGTCACTAGCAAATTATCAATTTTTTGGGGAATCATTGCTCGTAAGGGAATTTCAAAAGGATAAGCCAATCCTGCTGCCTGACGTTCTCCTGTTCTTTCTCTGTTTCCTGGTTTTTCTGGGGGGTGTTCTTTCATGCAGGGATGAAAATCGATCGCATAAAAACCAATCCCCACCGAATCAGGATAAATAGTCGCACGCTGACGGGGTTTTACGGCATTGGGAGAGATTTTTCCCTCTAGCACCGCCAGTCCTTTGACACCTGCTAAGGCCGCTTGTAAACGACGATAGGTATCTGGAGATAAGGTTTGACGATAATATTTGTCTTGATAATCAATGCGGGAAATGTCGATTTCCCAAATGCTAAAACCCTTTGAGTAACCAGGAGTAGCTCGCCCAACAATTCTTCTGCTTTCGCGGATATAGGGATATTTAGACAACCCATGAATTGTCCCCATGGGCGAATCGAGTCCAGCAAGATAGCGGTTATTGGGATGAGCTTTTTTAACTCCCGAACCTAATTGAGAATCGGTCGCTCCTTTAATCAGCCAATAGAAGAAGCCGAGGGCATTTTCTTCAGCGTGGTATAAAGTTTCGGTACGCAGTCCTCCCTGCCAACCGTTAGGGCTTAATTCCTTTCTAGCTTTAAGCTGCTGGCGAGTGTAAATTAAATTGTCTTTAGCTGTACCAGGACGATAATCATTACCCCAAGTCCAGTTTTGCATCGAAATATCTCCATCCGTAGGGGCGGTAAAGGTAATACCGCCAAAAGTTTTTGCTTCTCCTGTTTGCTCACTCCAGATGCGTCGATAGGTAAAAATCAAATTAAAATCAGCAAGGCGTTCTAGTTCATAACTATAGTAGGGTTCGTATTGCGGATAAAACAAAGGCATAAAATTGTATTGGCGTTTTTCCGTCTTTTCCATAGCAAAAGTATCGGTAAAACCTTGGGTGCAGTAAGGATCGCCCTTAACGCTCGATGAAGAAGGATTGAGATAAGAACGAGGGTCAATTCCCAAGCGATAGGGAACATCAGCTAAGGCGACAATTTCTCCCGTCTCTGTGGCTTCGATCACATACCAGTCTGCTGGTTGCTTACGGGCGGATTTTTTGGGGATGAAGCGAATAATCTGTTTGTTAAAGTGAGGCGAATCGTCATAGCGATAAGCATCTTCGATAACACTGGATAGGGGTAAGGTATTGAGAGGAGGTGCGCCGAGAGCGGGACGGCGTTGAATCGCGATCGCATTCTCGATCTGCTTGCTCTTTGATTGTCCGACGGGTTCTATATCTAACTTTTTGATAACCGTGGCGGGAAACCACTTCAGAGTGCCGTTGCCTTTTTTGGCAGCAGCCTGTAATTGCTCTTGAAGTATAGTATAAGCATCGCGGGGTATAAAACAAGATTCACTGACCCAACAATTGCCAGGGTTGAGCTTGCCATAAAAATCTTGGATGCGCTGCCGTAGTTCTAGATAACCACGGGGATAAAATAAAAGCGATCGCTGAGTTGCTCTTTCATCTAGTGCTGAAGTTCCTTGAGCCGAAATTTGCCCCCCAAACCAGTCAGTAATGTCGGTCATACAAACGGTTTTTCCTGCTAGTAAACTCTCGTAAGCAGCAGCAGTTCCTGCTAAACCCCCACCTACAATTAATATTTCGCATTCTACGGTTTGCTCTGGAGTTTTAGAAGGTTGAGCCTGAATAGAGCGAGGCAACAACGCGCCTAAAATTAGTCCGAATAGCAAAAAATACTTAGATTTCATTCTACTACCTACTTTTCATAGATTAATTAGTGTGTAACGTCAGTTAAGAATGGTCAGCCTGGAAAAAACTAGAGTTGGAGACTGAGTTAGGATGAAGTGAAATATTTTGCTGCGGTACGGGAATTAATATTCCTGCCTTATCAAAAGCTAATTTTAGGCGCAGTCGATATTCTCTGGCTATATCAAACTGTTTGAGAGGTCGGGTTTTAATCCATATTTTCACCATCAATCCGCGATCGCTAAAGTCGTCAATACCCATCACTTGAGGTGTCTCGACTATTTGCCACTGCCATTGAGGATCTCGACTCATTTCAATAGCAGTTGCTTCAATAATCTTGATCGCTGCCAAAGTATCGGTGTCATAGGCAACGGGAACGTTAAGATCGACCCGCGACCAACTTTTAGTTAGGTTAGCCACTGCTCCCATTTGACTATTAGGAATCGTAATTAATTTCCCTTCTGAGTTTCGTAGTTGGGTAATTCGTAAGTTAAGCTCTTCTACAGTACCCGACCAAGTTCCAGTATCGATAATGTCGCCGATGCCATATTGGTCTTCAAGAACGATTAAAAATCCGTTGATAGTGTCTTTAATCAAATTTTGAGAAGCCAGAGAAAGTGCTACTCCCAACAGCCCTGCTCCAGCTATCAGAGGAGCAATATCAATACCAAAAATAATTAAACCAACAATCGCCCCAACTACCAACCAGCAAATAATGGCGATCCACTTAACTGCACTGAAAATAGTAGAAACCCTCAGTTGCGATCGCTCAGTTACGATCGGCGAAATAAAAGGATTAGTGTTGATTGAAGAGACAAAGCGATCGATAAAAACATGACTCAAGCGAATAGCCGTGTAAATTCCTAATACAATCAGTCCAATTTTAAAAGGAATTCCTAAGCCATTAAGCAGCCATACCTGTAAAGTTCTAGTGTAGGGAAACAAGTATAAAGATGCTAATATTCCGCCTAGCCAAAGCAAAATTTGAACGTCTAGTAATAATCTATTCTCAATAGCCTGTAAGTTGCTTTTAATCAGTCGCTTGGAGGCGATATCTCCAACGCCGACAGCAGTTTGAGTCTTGGTTCTACTTAACTGAATGCGCCGACGTAATTTTAATAATATCCAATTAGCGATCGCCACAAGTCCAAAAATTCCAGCAGCGATCTTCCCTTGACGAATCAAATATTTTGGTTGTCGCTCTTGTTTGGCTTGTCTCAAAGCCTGTTGTAAAATTTGACTGAGTTGATCTGCCCAGGTAAAGGTGTTTACGCCCCGCAGCTTGGCATCTAGGTCAGTTACAGTTAAAAGATATCGACCATTTATATTAATGGTTGGTAAACCGTCAATATTTGTTACTGTTGCCTGTAGATTGTCACTTCTACTTTGAAAATAAGCATTACTAATTTGTTTTAGATTACGCTTGATTATTCGGACTCTTTCTGGCAGGTTGCTATCTAAAGCAGTGACTTGAAATGCTTTACGACCATCTAACCAAATCCACTCCGTAGTTGGCGTTACCGTAGAGTTAGATAAGCTAGATAGGGAAGAAAATAAATTGGCTTCTCTTGAGTTTGGTGTTGATGGCGTATTAGTCGGAGAACTAGAGGTTTGAGCTATTGTTGGCAAAGCAATACAGATTAATCCCACAGCCAATGCGGTCATCAGCCAAAATTTGAGGCGAGCTAGTGAGAACAACATGAATATAAGTAGATAGGCAGAACAATTTATAAAACCTAAAAAACTAATCTTTACACTACACCCTATTCCCTGCCAAAACTAATTTAAAAGTAAGTTTAAAGCGATCGCATTATCTAGATCTGCTCTGTTAGATCAATTTAGCAAATATCCAAGACAAATAATATCACCGCGTCTCTTGGTCTCTAAGTCCCCCAGTCAGCCTTTACCATTCGATCGCGATGCAGCGCAAATTATTAATTAAGCAACGGCAAGAGAAAATCGAAAAGTACTTCCTTGACCTAGTTGGCTCTCAACTTCTATTTGACCACCCTGTAGTTCTACTAAACGACGAGAAATAGCCAAACCAATACCGCTACCTCGGCTATGGCGATCGCTTGCTAGACCAGAACGCCAAAAACGCTCAAATACATGAGGCAAATCTTCAGGGGCAATTCCTTGCCCTGTATCACTTACAGCTAGCCATACTCTGTTTGACTCTTGCCACACCCGTAGCGTAATTATGCCTTTTTCTGTATAGGATACGGCATTACCTAGTAAATTGATTAAAATCTGTTGCAAACGATCTAAATCGGCTAAAACTAAGGGTAAATCAGTTGGATATTGTAAATCAATTCTCAATTCAGCCAATAACTGAGCCTCAAACTTTTTCACTAAGGCAGATAGCAAAGGATACAGCTTAACAGGTGCTAAATGAATAGATAAATATCCTGCCTCGGCTTTAGATAGTTCCTGTAAATCATTAACCAATCGCTGCAACCGTTTAGTTTCCTTCATTAGTCGCTCGTAAACCTCTGGAGTGGCTTCTATAGTATTAGCGGTAATTCCTTCTAAATAGCCGTAAATTATAGTTAGTGGAGTTCGCAATTCGTGAGTGAGATCGCTGACTAATTCTCGACGACGTTGTTCTATTCCCTCAATGCTGCTAGCCATATTGTTAAAGCTAGCACTGAGTCGATTTAACTCTGGTATATCGCTAGGAGGCAATCTTTCACTTAGCTTACCCCTAGCAAACTGCTGCGTTACTCGTTCAATTCTCAGCATCGGTCTGGTGATTCGACGAGTAACCCAAATACTTAACACTCCTGCCGTTGTCGTACCGATGATTACTGACCATAGAGTGCTACTGTGCCAAGCACTGTCAAAGCCTTCAATCACATCAGCACGAGAATCTTTAAAATCAAATCCCTCATTCTCAATTTTTTCTATGTGTTGTGCAAACAAAATTGGTGAGGCAGTTTTGCCCACAATTACCAGGAAACTTACGGCAACAATCATTACCATTAGGTGAGAAAAAAACAAGCGCGTTGCCAAAGACAGGGACTTGCGCCTCAGAGAATTAACTATTTTAAATTCGTTTTTATTTTCAGACAAAATGTTTATTGCGTTTTCTCATCTTCAAATTTATACCCTACGCCCAATACTGTTTTAATATATTGAGGATGAGCCGTATCAGGTTCAATTTTCTTCCGCAATCGTGCTACATGAGTATCTACTACACGCTCATCTCCATAAAAGTCATCTCCCCACAAGCGATCGATTAGCTGAGTGCGATTCCAAACGCGGTTAGGTTGACTGGCAAAAGTATTGAGTAAATCAAATTCAATTGTGGTTAAATTTAGCTGTTGCTCTTGACCGGTATCAATTTTAAAAGCGGTGCGTTGAGTTTCATTGACTATAAAATGTTGGGTACAGTGCTGTAGATCGTCTGTATCGATTTTTCGGAGGCTGCGTCTGAGTAAGGCACGAATCCTGGCGATTAACTCTGGCGCACTAAAGGGTTTAACTAGATAATCGTCCGCCCCTGTAGATAAGCCTATTACTCGATCTATTTCTTCTCCCTTTGCCGTTAACATAAGGATAAAAGGATCTTTGCCGACGGTTTGGCGACGAATACGGGTACATACTTCCAATCCATTCAAGCCAGGCATCATCAAATCCAAAACAATTACGTCTGGCTGCTGCTCTTTAAATGCTTCTAAAGCTGCTATACCATCGCGACAGTGGGAGCAATCAAATCCCTCTTTTTCTAGATTGATAGTAATTAAACGAGCAATTTCTGCCTCATCTTCGACAATTAATACTTTATGAGTCATTGGCGATCGCTCTTCTTGCTTTATGATCGAATACTTATGACAAGCAGGATTATTGTATCAAAATAATTGTTTTGTCAAGGGATTACACCGCCGACACATTCGCGCCATACTACTATGCTAAATTTTAGGTATTAATTTGTTTGTATAGAAAAATACGGTAACGTTTGCTCAAATACTCTAGATAATGGAATCAATACTAACTGATGCTTTGGAAGCATTTAATGAATATAGTGGTTGGATAATCTGGAATTTATTTTTGGCCTTTATTCCTTTATTTCTCAGCTTCTGGTTGTTTCTTAGGCGTACTAAAAAGCGATCTCTACCTTGGTGGATTGGTTTTGTTGCCTATATTTCTTTCTTACCCAATGCCTCCTATTTGTTAACTGATATTATCCATTTAATTGCCGCCATCCGAGCAGGCTATTCTATTTGGATTACCACTTTGATTTTTATTCCTTTACACTTTTTGGCGATCGCCCTCGGTTGGGAAGCTTATGTAGTTTCTCTGATTAATCAAGGTTTTTATCTTAAGAAACAGGGTGCTGGTAAATTTATTTTCAGCAGCGAATTAATGACTCATGCTCTAAGTGCAGTTGGCATTTTTATGGGTAGGTTTCGTCGTTTTAATAGCTGGGATTTAGTAACTAAACCAAACATTTTGCTGGCTTCAACAGTAGATGATTTGACTACCAAAAAACCTTTGTTAGTCATAGCGATTACCTTTATCATTTTGACTATTCTCTATTGGTTAACCAAACAAGTTACTCTAGGAACTATATTGAGAACAAAGCAATTTTTATATAGTATAGATTCTCAAAACAAGCCAAAATAAAATAAAAATAGGCAAATTTAGCGTAAATCTTGGTCACTATCGGGAAACAAAAACGTGATGATTAATAAAGCCAACAAAATAGGTAAAGGTAAAAAGATTAAGAAAAAGAAAGGTAATAACATAGTTTGTGACTCACATGATTGATTGGTTTAAATGAAGATTGAATTTATAAAATTTAAAAACTATGCCGATTTATAAATTTGTTTTAGTTAAAAAAATTTACTGATGCTGTCTATCTCGACGTTCAAATTATTTTGTTTCGGATTTAAATACAATAAAAAGTTGATGTGTCGTTGATGTGTCAGTGGAATAGCAAAACAATGAAACGATTTACAAGCGATTGTCCGATCTTTGTTATTATCAACGGATATCTACAGCTAAAAATAGGTTCATGAATCAAAAAAGACCACCTTCACTGGTAGATAAGCTAACTCAAGGTGCGCCGTTGGCAGTCTTACTAGTGCTGTCTCTTTTGATTTTGTATCAACTGCGATCGGTTTTAGAGTTGATTGCGATCGCCATTTTACTTTCGCTGATTTTGCAAACCCTGTTGTATCAGCTAGAAAAACTAATTAAGCTACGTTGGTTAGCAGTCTTGGTTTTAGTCATTGCTATTCTAGGCTTAACTATACTCTTGCCTATTGTTATCCTGCCCGATATTTTAAATGAGTTTCAAAAATTTAGCTCTAAGCTACCAGAATACTTAAGCAGTTTGACCAAAGAGTCTCAAAATCTCCATGCTAGATATAGTTTTATTCCTGATATCTCCCAAGAGATTACCAAACTAAATAATTTTCTCTATGGTCTTTTAAAATCCTTTCCTGTTTTATTAGAAAAAGCTTTTGGGGTGACTGTAGAAGCCTTTGCGATCGTTATTTTGGCTCTTTATATTACTTATGACTCTGGCTTCTTTACGGAAGGCTTATTACGCTTGATTCCTCGTCGCCATCATCAACAACTGAGACATATTCTCAAAACTACGAGATTGCGACTTCAAGGCTGGATGAGCGGTACTTTTCTAGCAATGCTGTTTCTGGGTGTGGGAGTAGGCATCGGACTTTGGCTGCTGGGGATTCCATTGTCTTTTCCTTTTGCCCTTATTGCCGCTTTATTTGAAGTTATTCCGATTATTGGCAGTTTTGTCGGCGGTTTTTTACCCGCCTTGGTAGCCTTGACCATCTCACCAATAAAGCTTGTATTAGTGCTGGTTCTATTTTTACTTCTCAACCAGATCGACACGCATATTTTTCAACCTATTGTGGTTGGGCAACAGGTTAACTTACATCCAATTACCGTTATTATTGCCGTTTTAGTCATGAGCGAACTGCTAGGGATTATTGGCCTGATCTTTGCCATTCCTGCTGCGGTAGTAATTACGACTCTGTTTGCTGAATTTACTGCTAAGCCGAGTTTGTCAGAATCTGCTTCAGTTGAGTCTTCAGAATCATGATAATGCTTTTGAGATGAATTAGGGCGTTAGTAAATTTAGGTATGAGTTTTTCAGATTTTAAAATTGAATTAAAAAGGCTAAGGGCTGTTTTATTTTCTAAAAAAGAGATGCGGGATTGAGGGCAACACAATTTAACCCGAACAGAGGTTCTCTAAGTACTAGAATTGAATTATGATTATAAATTTTGGCAACTTGCCATGTTATTGAAACAAAATAAACAAGTCATTAAAAATATTATATTTACTAGTCTATTAGCTTTACTGACTAGCTGTGGTAATAGTAACGCTCTTGAAAGTTTCGTTGGTGCCGATCCAGAATTGCTTAACAATAATGGAAAACAGGTATCTCAGCAAGCAGGAGCTAATCAGGGGAAACCATCTACTGCTAACGATGCTCTATTGTCAGACAATACTCAAAACCAACCAGCCGACAACAAAGCTAAGGTTTCGGAGTCTCAGGGAGAATCAACAAAATCTCAGTCATCGGGATTACCGTCAAACTTCCCTAAATCATTTCCTTTATATCCTCAAGCTCAACTAAAAGAAGCCAACAGAGAGAATGAAACATCAGGAAGATTAACTTGGGATAGTCCAGATCGCTCAAAAGCGATCGCTGATTATTATGAAGCAAAGTTGGCTGCAAATGACTGGAAGATTATTAAACCGTTTAACCTTAATCCTCAACTGGAAACAGCCAAAGCGATCGCTGTTAAAAATGATCTTCGAGTCGATCTTACTTTAGTGCGATCGCAAAATAAAGCCAATCCCAACGGTACGGAAATATCTGTAATCTACCAGCCCATTGAGGCAAATATCGGACGTGGTAACTCTCCAGGAATTAATTATGAGGATAAGCTAAGCCAGACTAAACCTGAAGCCAAGCCACAGCAGCAGACAAATTCTAGCAATCAAGAGCCAAAGGCTAAAACTCAATCCCAGCCTAGTGATACATCTGATACTAAATCTTTTAATTTGTCTGGAGTTAATTTTCAAGATTTAGATCAAGCCCCTGAACAATTACGTCAGCCTTTAGAGTCAGTAGCAGCTTTAGACATTTTGACTCCCTATACTGGCGACGGCAATATTGAGTTAAGCAAGTTTGCTCCTAACAAAATAATTACTAGAGGCGAATATGCTCATTGGCTCATTACAGCTAATAATCGCTATTTTCAAGATAGCTCGGATAAAAAGATTTATCTTGCTAGTACAACTAATGAACCTGCCTTTCAGGACGTGAAGCCAAATAATCCAGATTTTGAAGCTATCCAAAGTTTAGCCGAAGCTGGGCTGATACCTTCTCGGCTAACGGAAGATAGTAATAATGTCTTATTTAAACCAGATGCACCTTTAACCAGAGAAGATTTGCTTGCCTGGAAAGTTCCTTTAGATATGCGCCAATCTTTACCAAAAGCCTCAATTGAGGCTATAAAAGAAAGCTGGGGGTTTCAAGATGCAGGGAAAATTGACTCTACGGCAATTAGGGCTTTGTATGCCGATTTCCAAAATGGCGATCGCTCTAACGTACGGCGTATTTTTGGCTATACTACTCTTTTTCAACCTCAAAAACCTGTAACTCGCGCCGAAGCTGCTGCTTCGCTATGGTATTTCGGATTTCAGGGAGATGGAGTTACCGCTAAAGAAATTTTAGAAACTGAGTCCAAAAGTTAAATTACTTGTCGATCTCAAAGTTTTAAATTTCTACTAGACTATGAACAAACTCATGTACGACCTATGCTCAATTTAGAACCGATATTTGAATTTTCTCGTCACAACTGTGTAGCAATTTGCTCGTTTTTAGTTCCAGCTAACTTAATCGCTACCATTACTACCATAACCTTAGTGGTCAAAAGCCATTCCTTATCAGCAATCAATAGATCGGTGAGATTTGCTTCCATCTTTGCTGTGACGTTGTTTATGCACGTTTCAACCTGGTTTGCGATCGGCGTAATTACCCCCGTTACCTTTATTTTGTTCGGACTAGGAACAACTTGCTTATTGATTAACGCAGGAGCAATTATTTATCGCCGACAGATTGCCCAAGTCTTAACAGCAAGTCTGTCTGGTAGCAAAAATATAAACAACTTGGAAAGCTTCTAAGTCTCTTTTATAATTAAAAATTACGCTTTTGGCTTGAGAAAGACAAGAGCCTGTCGCCAAATAATTGTCTGCTGATTGTAATGATCGACTACGCAAAGACAATCAGCATCTTGCCAAATTATTTTGCCAACCACAAGGTCATCAGTGACTAACTTTAGTTCCACCTCCTGTTTGTCCTTAACATATTTTTGGATTTGGATTACTCCTGGCAAAGCGGTATCAAATTCAGACATATCAATTTTCGTTAAATATAGAGGAAAGTCAAAGATGGTAATCGAGTTTAGCAAATATCAGGGATTAGGCAATGATTTTATTTTGATTGATAATCGTCATGCCACCAAACCCATAGTCACTCCCGAACAAGCAGCTAAAATGTGCGATCGCCATTTTGGCATTGGTGCAGATGGGGTTATTTTCGCCTTGCCAGGCAAAGAAGATACAGAATACGCCATGAGAATTTATAATTGCGACGGTTCAGAACCAGAGATGTGTGGCAATGGTATCCGCTGTCTAGCTAAGTTTATCGCCGATCTTGAGGGAAACGCAAGAATTAATAAATCTTACAGAATTAATACTCTAGCAGGGGAAATTATACCTAAACTTGAAAACAATGGAGAAGTTACGGTTGACATGGGAAAACCCCAGCTAGCAGCCGCCAAAATTCCTACAACCTTAAATTCTTCTGACGACAAAGTTGTGGCTCAATCTTTAACAGTTGGCGATCGCTCTTGGTCAGTTACAGCAGTTAGTATGGGCAATCCTCACTGTATTATATTTGTTGAAAATAGCGAAGCCATAGATTTAGCCAAAATTGGACCTTTATTTGAACATCACTCCGTTTTTCCGCAGCGAACTAATGTGGAGTTCGTTGAGATAGTGAGATCGGACTATCTGAAGATGAGAGTTTGGGAAAGAGGTGCTGGTATTACCTTAGCCTGTGGGACTGGTGCTTGTGCAACTGTAGTCGCGGGAGTATTAAATGGGAAATGCGATCGCCACTGTACTGTAGAATTACCAGGAGGCTGCTTGCAAATAGACTGGTCTGAAGCTGATGGCAAGGTGTATATGACTGGTTCGGCTACAGAAGTATTTAAAGGTAATTATTAACTGATGTTACCATCGTTCTGGGTTTAAAGCCTACTCCTAAAGGGGTACTTGCTCGTAGTCATTGGTCATTAGTAGTCAATTAGTACTAAAAACTAAAAACCAGAAACTCCGCCCTTATAGGGCGCGAGAGGATGTTACGTACTCATTATTTTGTGATAACTGGGAAAAGCGATTGTCTTGAACGTCAAGTCTAATTCTTAGATTCAGGCGATCGCTGTATGAAAAACTTTTTAGAAATGAGATAATCAAAATCAATATAAAAGATTGCCAACACAAAATCCATGTCACCGATAGAAAAAATTACTCGAGATGCTTTGGCATTGCCTAGCAATTTAAAAGTTGAATTAGTAGAAAAACTCATTGCCAGCCTAGAGTTTAACATAGACGAACAAACTTAATCGGCTTGGATAGCTCAAGCAAAGCAGAGACGAGACGAGATCGTTAACAGAACTGTTCAAACAACACCAGGTGATAAGGCTTTAGCTCAAGTAAGACAAATACTTGAACAATGAAATACCTTTTTCACCCAGAAGCTCTGAATGAATATTCTGACGCTGTTCAGTACTATGCTAACCGTGATGTTAGTCAAGCTCAAGCATTTATTGATGTTGTTTAAGAAAGATTTATAGAAGCTGTAGGCGCGATCGCCCTATGAAAAACTTTATTGGCTTCGTTACTGTATTGTGCGTTTCTTTCGATAGCATCAAAAAGGTTTAATGTCAGGAAACGGTTAAAACTTTTATCTGATAAGGTACAAATTTGCTAATCTTATTGCATAATGATGTGTGGCACTATAGATAGAGTTTGAAGTAAAAAGAATTATCTTTAACCGCTACATATAGTATACATCCTCCTAAATTATCAATCTGATCAGTACCTGCAATGAAATTATCTTCTGTCGAACAAGCAGAACAAGCAAGAAGCTTACTATTAACTCAACTAAAGGAACAACAAACGCCCATGAGCCTACAGGATTTGGGGCTTAACTTAGGCGGTCAATCAAAACTGTCTCATCGTACTCTTAAAGAGGCTGCATGGCGATTAGTTGAAGAGGGAAAAGCTAAATTTAATTCTACTTGGGATTTAGAGATTTTGTAGTTTTTTACCAGAAATGCAGCTAAAAAGTTTGTTAGAGCGTACTATCTAGATGAAAGTACGCTTTTTGATGGTAGGGATTATTTATGTTGGATAGACATCAAAGACAACATAATCCTTTTGGGAATCGAGGCGATAAACCAGGAGATAGTCGCAAGTCTTTTCAGGTTGATCGCGATCGCATTTTGTATTCTTCAGCATTTCGACGTTTGGCACACATCACCCAGGTAGTAACTTCTCAAGAGGGTCATGTATTTCATAACCGTCTTACCCACTCTCTAAAAGTAGCCCAGGTAGCCCGTCGATTAGCAGAAAGACTAGCAACAGAACAGCCAGATATAGCCGAAAAGATTGGCGGAGTTGACCCTGATGTAGTTGAATCTGCTGCCTTGGCTCATGATTTAGGGCATCCTCCCTTTGGACACACCGCCGAAGAACAATTAGATGTTTGCGCTGTAGAGGCAGGTTTGGCAGATGGTTTTGAAGGCAATGCTCAGTCTTTTCGGATCTTGACTAGATTGGCAATCCATCGGATTGACTATTATGGTTTAAATCTGACTAAAGCTACCTTAAATGCAGTTCTTAAATATCCTTGGTTGCGATCGCCCGATCCTACTTCTAAGAAACATCGCAAGTATTCTATATATACTTTAGATCAATCAGCCTTTGATTTTGCTCGCTCCCAACCTAATGATGCTCAATCAATTGAAGCTAGCATTATGGATTTTGCTGATGATATTACCTACAGCGTTCATGATTTGGAAGATTTTTATTTGGCTGGTTTAATTCCTTTAGAGTTGTTGGCAACAGATGGAGATGAGCTAGATCGTTTTATCTTAGAATGGTTGAGGGAGTTTCCTAATAATCGCGTGGCAAAAGTAGTCAAAGCTGACACTCGGCGATTTCAACGCTTTCTTAATGCTACCTATAATCTTAAGGGACAATATCGTCCTGGTTCTTTTGAACAAAAAGCTCAGATTAAACGGATTAGTTCTCAATTAATTCAAACTTATGTCCAGTCAGTTAAGTTGAGCCGTAAATATGGCGATCGCGGTTATTTGAAATATAATCGTGAACGAGAAGAAGAACTAAAGTTTCTTCAGCGTATTGTTTGGGCTTACGTAATTTCTAATCCCCGCATGGCTACTCAAAGATACGGACAAAAAAGAATTATCAAAACCCTGTTTGACATTTATCTAGGAGCAATTGGCGATCGCGATTTAAGCTTCATTCCCCCTCGTTTTGTGCGCGAATTTCTGGAAATTGAAGAAAATATAGCTAACCCTACCCAAATTACTCAAGAAAAAACCCGCATGGCTGTAGATATTGTGGCAGGGTTGAGCGAAGCAGAAGCCGTAATTCAATATCGCCGTCTAACAGGCATTAGTCAAGACTCTTTTTTTGATAGCTGGAACAATTAACAATTATCAATACTATTTATTTATTGGTTAAGTAGAATAAAGATCGGCATAGCCATCTTCAGAGACAATAAGAGCCAAACAATCAACGTTGCGAGCCTTTTCTCCATCAATATAGCGAATAGCAGAATTGTATCTTGCTCCTCTGGCAGAATTGCCATTTTTAGTAGCTTTCCCGTCAAGTATTACTCCAAACGAATGTACAACACCACCAGGAGACATCAAAATTGCGCCATCAATGCTAGATATGTGGGAAATCATTTCTTCAGTAACGGTTACTGCGTCAATTGCAGTGCTTTGAGCAGCTAATCTTTTTGTTTCTTGCTCGGCTTCTGGGGTTATAACTAATATTGTGCCATGGCGTTGTTTTACCGCTGCCTCAACAGCTATTACTAATCTAGCTACTGTTGCTTGGTTAACTTCAAAAAGCCGATATACGTAATCATAAAATTGCTCTTTGTTAAAACGTTCTCTCGGCAATCTTGGTTCTCGATACTTAACCCGCAGCATAATATTTTCAGCATGAGCTAACTCCCAAGTGTAGTGTTCGGTAAATCTGATTTCAAATAAATTTTCTAAGCTGGGTTGATACGTATCTAGTGGAACTCCAAACCCCCAGACAGTCTCAACATCACACAATAAAGCCATCTCAGCGCTAGAGACTTCGAGCAGTTTTCTGATGCCTCTATAGTCATCAATCATAATTGGCACTTTTAATTTAATCTTGGTAAAAATATCTGGATGATTAGTTGGACAAATTATTAATCTGCCTTTACTAAATGCGCCTTCATAACGTTCAGCAGCTACAGCATTGGCAAAAGATAATAAGTCTACACTATTCCACTGGTTGACGTGAACCTCTACCGATTTGAGTAAACTGGATGCAGCATCTTCGATAACTCGTTTAGGATTAGCTAATAAAAAAGTTTCTTCCGCCGATGGTTTTTGAAGCTCTAATTCACTTTCTGCTAAAATCCGATAAATTACTGATTCTAGAAAACAACGATCTATTCTGTACTTGCGCATAGAATATAGCTCATGCTCTTTTTTGGTTAATCTATATTGATGATCGAAGTCTTGTCTCTCAAGTTGAATAACTGTCATAATCCAATGTTCGTTTTTCTGAAGGGGAAAACTACAAAAAGAAATTTGTTCCGAATGACGATCGCGTTTTTCTAAAATAGATTGAACAGCTTTGCGTAGTGCTTTGGGATAAAGAGAATCTTTATGGACTTGATTTAAATGTGCAGTGTCTATAAAAAATAATTGTTCGGGATCGTTGTTAAATGTATCTTTTGCCAGGTCGAAAACTTGCTTAAATTTATCGGGAGTAAATCCACAATCTTCTGGCTGTAAGAAAATTTGCTCAACATTTTGAGTAGCAATAGGAACACCGATAATAAAGATATTAAATGTTATTGGCAGCTCTAAAATTTGAAATATACTCTCTACGGAATTTTTAACTGCATTTTGAAAAGCCTCTTGCCATTGACTCATGAATATTAGGATTCGCGTTTTGTTATTTTCCTCTACCAAAAAATTGCCTTTTTTAAAATTGCAGGTGATCGGTAAGCTTAATTTTAGTAATTCTTGGCAACGTAGCCAAATCTTGGGACTTTCTTAATAGCAGTATTGTTATTTAATTAACTTGACATCATATTGAGGAAATACTGAGTCGGTAGTAATGATAGTTAAATTATGATTGATTGCTTGGGAAATAAGCATTCTATCAAATGGATCTCGATGATGATTGGGTAAATTTTTGGTATTTAAAACACTGAAAATATCTAGATCGAGAATTATATATCCATCTTTAATGCAAGACTCAAAAATTAAATCATCTAGTGATTTGGGTAATTTAAGTTTTCCTTTTGAGATCTTGATCGCCATTTCCCAAGCGGAAACAACAGACAGGTAAATTGTGTTGTTTGAATCTAAAATCACCTCTTTTTGTCTGTCGCTTAATTCCTCGCCATTAGTCAGTAAAAAAATCCAAGCACAAGTATCTAGTAAGCATTTCATTCCTGACTAAACACCAAAGAGATTGTTGATGTCTTCATCTTCTTCATTAAAATCATCACTAATTTTAATTTGACCAGCATATCTACCTAGAGGACTATGATGAACTAAATTGTCTTCAGCAATATATTTGCTAAGTATGGCTTTAGGTACTCCTCGGTTGGCAATGATAATTTGCTCTCCAGACTCTACTTTTTCTAACAACTTAGATAAGTTCGTTTTTGCTTCGTGAATATTAATTTGCTTCATAACTTAGTTTAGTAAACTTAGCTAATTATAGTCTAAATGATAAACCAGGTTGAGAACAAAGTTATTCGATGAGTATTGCAGTTAATCTAAATTGCTGACAAAATGTTCAGCGATCCACTCATCAATTGACTGTTTAGCATAATATCTAATAATGCTTTCATCTTCTTGTGGTGGTTCAAATGTTTTTGCCATCTCTTCAACAATATCTTGTCTTACGCTGTGTCTGGCTTGAGTCTTCTCATTTTTCTCCATTCTTTTTCTAATTTCAGCAAGTGGAATATCTAAGAAAACTATTGTTGTTTGATAGCCATACTGCTCGACAAAATTGCGCCATTGGTCTCGTAACCAACGGAAACAACTAGTATCATCTAATACTATATCTTGCTGCGACGGCATTAAGCTTTATAATTGTTGCATTGCAAGGGAATGTGTTTTTTCCCATTCCTCGACTGGAATACCTTCTCCACCGCAAATACCTCGTGCTTCGTTGATTTCATCCAGGCTAATATACAGAGAGTTTAAATATTCTGAAACAGACTTGCCTAAAGTTGTTTTTCCCGAAAATGGCATTCCGCATAATAGGTAAAGTGTCTTCATTAGTTAATCGATAATTGATAATCGAGGTCCTGTCTCTTAATTTAAATTGGCAATAAATTATAATCAATATATTTAAAACATAGCGAGGTAAAAAAGATCGATGTTAGCAGAAAATACGGCCGTAGAAGCAGCGAAATTATGGCTGGAACTTGTAGATCGCGAAAAATATGCTGAAAGTTGGGATCGAGCAGCTAAATATTTTCAAGATGCAGTATCTAAAGAACAATGGTGTTCATCTTTAAACTCAGTCAAAAATCCCCTCGGTCAAAAGCTTTCTCGAAATGTTCAATCAAAGCAATATCAAACCTCTCTGCCAGGAGTACCTGATGGAGAATATGTAGTAATTCAATTTAATACCTCTTTTCAGCATAAGTCATCTGCTGTGGAAACTGTTACACCTATGAAAGACTTAGACGGCAAATGGAGGGTGTCAGGATATTATATTAATTAAAAACAAGTTCATCTTGAGTTTTCTGCTGTTGATGGTACTGGAGTTTAGGTAGCGCAATTCATTCTTAACTAAACAGCGAAGAGATTTTTGTTTTCTTCATTTTTATCATTATCAAAATTACATAAATGAGCATTCAAATAGAGTCAGACTTAAAAGAAATCTTTGCTAAGTTTGACCAAAAACTAGATAAGCTAGATGGCAAGCTAGATAAACTAACGGACGACGTTACAGAATTGAAAGTTGGTCAAGCCAGGCTAGAAGGAAAAATCAACGCTGTTGATGAAAAGTTATCTGGTCAGATTAAGTCAGTTGATGAAAAATTGTCTGGTCAAATTAAGTCAGTCGATGAAAAGTTATCTGGTCAGATTAAATCAGTTGATGACAGACTTTCTGGAAAAATTGATGCTTTAGAAGCTACGGTAAGCGGGTTAGACAAAAGAGTCAGTAACCAAGAGTTTACAAATCGTGGCGTACTAGTGGGACTAATTTTAGTAATTCTTGGCGGTGCAGCCAAATTTTTTGGTTTTATGAGTAATTAATTATGTTTCTGCTTGGATAAGAGCATCTAGATATTCGATATAGTAGATATTTAAGATGATTACTCGATCCATTAGGAGATTTAAGTTTTGACCCTTACCTTTGACAACCTTGTTGATGCCAATATAGCTAAGCCAGCCAGATACTTGGGCAACGAACTTGGCGCAGTCCATAAGCCTTGGACAGAAGCTGAGGTGCGTTGGGTGCTGACTTATCCTGAAGTCTATGAGGTAGGGGCATCAAATCTGGGTCATATTATTCTCTACAATATAATTAATGCTCAACCTCAGCAGTTATGCGATCGCACTTATCTTCCTGCACCCGATTTATCAGCTAAGTTAAGAGAGACTAATACTCCTTTGTTTGCTTTAGAATCAAAGCGATCGCTTTTAGACTTTGATATTCTAGGCTTTAGCCTTAGCTATGAGTTAGGAGCGACCAATATTTTAGAAATGCTGAGTTTGGCGAATATTCCCCTTACCTGGAAGGAAAGAGAGACAGGGGATTATCCGTTGATCTTTGCAGGAGGACAAACTGCTACCTCTAACCCCGAACCCTATGCAGATTTCTTTGACTTTATTGCTTTGGGTGATGGAGAAGAACTTTTACCCGAAATTGGTTTGGTTATCAAAGAGGCTAAGGCAGCAGGACTAAGTAAAGCAGATTTATTGCTAGATCTAGCGCAAGTTCCTGGAGTATACGTCCCCAGATTCTATGAAATGGCGCAAGATGGCTCAGTTCATCCTACTACTCCTAAAGTACCTAAACGTATATTGCGTCGGGTTGCTACGCCTATTCCTGCCTATTCTATTGGCTTAGTTCCCTTTATTGAAACCGTACACGATCGCCTTACGGTAGAAATAAGAAGAGGCTGCACCCGTGGTTGTCGTTTTTGTCAGCCAGGAATGTTAACTCGCCCAGCGACGGATGTTGAACCAGACAAAGTGGTAGATGCAATTGAAAAAGGAATGCGTGCCACTGGCTATAATGAATTCTCTTTACTTTCTTTGAGTTGCTCTGATTATCTAGCACTACCTGCTGTGGGTATGGAGATCAAAAATCGCTTGCAAGAAGAGAATATATCTCTGTCTCTGCCTAGCCAGCGAGTCGATCGCTTTGATGACAACATTGCCGATATCATTGGTGGCTTGAGAAAGTCTGGGCTAACCTTTGCCCCCGAAGCTGGTACACAGCGAATGCGAGATGTAGTGAATAAAGGATTAACTAACGAAGAACTACTCAGAGGTATCCAAACTGCCGTTGCCCGTGGCTGGAATAAGGTCAAACTGTATTTCATGATCGGTTTACCTGGAGAAACTGATGTAGATGTAGCTGGTATTGCTGAAACGGTGCGCTGGTTACGCCGTGAGTGTAGTCAGCTTAGTAGTAAACGCCTTAACTTTAATATTACTATTTCTAACTTTACTCCTAAGCCCCATACGCCTTTTCAGTGGCACTCCGTATCTACCAGTGAGTTTCGACGCAAACAAGAATTACTCAAAGAAGAATTTCGCCGTATCAAAGGTGTAAAAATCAACTACACAGATGTGCGTATCTCAGCCATGGAAGATTTTGTCGGTAGAGGCGATCGCCGTTTAGCCTCTGTAGTCAAACGGGCTTGGGAATTAGGCGCAGGCATGGATTCCTGGTGGGAAAATTTAGATAAAGCCTATGGTGCTTGGTCACAGGCGATCGCTGAAGCGGATTTAACCTGGAAATATCGTCAGGTAGAAGATGGTGAATGGAATATATTTTTAGATGCCGATACAGCGACCTCTATTGCCGATGCCACTGATGCGCCTTTACCCTGGGATCATATCAATACAGGGATAGATAAACAATGGCTAAAAGAAGACTTGCAGAGAGCTTTAGACGCTGCTACTGTGCCTGACTGCGCCTATGAAGGTTGTTCTCATTGTGGTGTTTGCGGTACAGATTTCGGACACAATATTGTTGTTAAACCGCCTGAAATTCCTAACTTTGCAGGACATTTTAAACCTAATCAGCACAAAGAACAAAAAATCAGAATGTGGTTCGGAAAAATAGCTGAAATGAGCTTAATCAGCCACCTAGATTTAGTTCGTCTATTTGATCGCGCAATTCGTCGTTCAGCCTTGCCTATTTCTTTTACTGGCGGATATCATCCAGGACCTAAGATTTCTATTGCCAATGCCTTGTCTTTGGGAATTACTAGTAATGGTGAAATTGTTGATTTTGAATTGACAGAAGACATGGATGTAGAAGAATTTCGCACTAAATTAGCTGCCCAGCTACCAGAGAATATTCCGATTTATCAAGTCGAAGATGTCGATCCCAAGTCTTTGAATGCTAGTCGTTTGATGGATAAAGCAGAGTATTTGATTACGGTACAGACAGAAGAAAATATAGATGCAACCTGGGAAAAGTGGATAGATGCTATTAACAACAGTCAAGAAATATTATGGGAAAAATTTACCAAGTCAGGGAATAAAAAAGTCGTTAATTTATGCGATCGCCTGTTTTCTCTCTCTTTAGAATCTGAAGAGGGTAACAAAGCAATAATTCACTTTACTGGTAGCTGTCGCAATGATGGTACAAACCTATCGCCAGATAATCTGGTTTATATGCTGGAAAAGATTGCTAATCTTGAATTTCAGTTACTTAATGTACATCGTCGGCAATTGATTCTGAACTCGTAACTAGGGTGTGTCATCAATTAGAAAAAGCGATCGCTGTCGGTTTGTAATGATTAAAGAAAATTATTTCAGCTTTTTACTTTATGTTGTGGCTATAGAACACTATCAAGACATTAGAAAACAATTAACCCTCTGCCAATTGGAATTTTTTTATGTCGAATATCTAAAATATTAGTTATAAAGGACTAGTTATGTTAAATATTAAAAGTTATTCTGATGTATTTAATTTGTAATTTATACCAAAATTTGGTAACGGGTGATGTGTATTAGTATATTTCTTTCAAAATAGTATCAATTTATAAGATCGAGACTCAAGCAAAAGTGCTTAAAGATATTCTGTGTGACCTAGCTAACTACAATTGTTGTTTTTTTTAGCAACTGGCTCGAAACTAAAAACTGACACGAAGTTACTAATTATTTAAACTATGAACTCATCTAGCAATGGTAGCACCGACTACCTTTCAGGCAATAGTTTGCCTCAACCTAAACGGGATAAATTGCTTAATCAAGGGCAATCTAATTATGGAAATGATCGTGCTGTCGATTCTTCTAATAGTTCAATTCGTATTTTAATCGTTGACGATCAAAAAATGATTAGGGAAGGATTAAAAGCCCTAATCAAAACAGAAACAGATATTGAAATAGTTGGCGTTGCTGAAAATGGCGAACACGCTGTAAAACAGGTACAGTCACTTGAGCCTGATGTTGTTTTGATGGATATGGAGATGCCGGGAATGAACGGCATGGAAGCAACTAAAATCATTTGCCAGAAATTTTCTGACGTTAAAGTATTGGTGCTTAGTACCTTTGATACTGAGGAATATGTTGCTCGCTCTCTTAGCTCTGGAGCAATGGGTTATTTACTCAAAGGCACTCCCGCCAAAGAACTTACCGATGCGATTAGATCGGTACATCGTGGTTATGCTCAAATTGGGCCAGGAATTTATCGCAACCTAGCCTTGCCTCAAACGCAAGAAGCTAACAAGCTCCCTGCAATATCTCCGTTGGTAATCAAAAGTCAGACAGAAACTCAAACTCTCAAAGAACGCTCTTATCCCCCTGGACAGCTTGTTACTACAGCCTCTGGGGATAATGGTTCTTTAATTAAACGAGATCCTGCCTCAATTAAATCTCGCAAGTTTGAGCAAACAGTAATTTTGCGTCCTTCTCCTAGATGGTCTAGAGCCACTATGGCAGGAATTATGGGCGTCACTATCTTTACCATTGTTTGGTCTTTGGTTGCCAAGATTGAACGAGTAATTCCTGCCCAAGGTATAATTCAGCCTACTAATAAGCTACAGGAAATACAGGTGCCTACCAATGGTGTAGTCGCAGAAGTAAAGGTAGAAGAAGGGCAACGAGTAAAAAAAGGTGATGTTTTACTAGTCTTAGATTCTACAACCTCTAAAGCTCAGGTTAATTCCCTGGGTAAAGTGCGACAGTCTTTGCAACAAGAAAACAAATTTTATCGCGCCTTGATGTCAGAAAAAATTGATACCGAAAGTATTGATGAAGTGATTGCCTCTTTAAAAATCCCTAGAGAAGTATCAGAACTCACTCGCAATAGAGCAGCATTAAAAGAGGAAAACGAAATGTTTAATTCTCTTTTAGGCAATTCCAATCAAAAACTAGCTCCAGAACAACAGGCTAGATTAGAAGCATCAAGAGCAGATTTGCAACAAAGAACCGCCTCGGCCAGACTAGAGGTTGAACAACTAGAAAAACAGCTAGAACAAACTAAAATTCAGCTAGGGGACAATCGAGCGCAGTTAGCTACAGGTAAACAAAACTTAAAAGAAATTATAGAGCGTAACACTGAAGCAAGACAACAGGCTGAAGACAGCTTGAAAATTGAAGAGGGAACTTTAAAAGCTATTGTTCCTGTCTATAAACAAGGAGGAATTGCTAAACTTCAGGTAGATCAGCAAAGACAAAGAATTAACGATCGCCAGCAAACAATGGTTGATGATCTCAAGCAAGGTAATCTAGAACGCGATCGCCAGCAACAGCAGGTAACAACCTTACAATCAGAAATTAATCGCCTCTTGCAAGAAGAACAGCGATTGAGCCTAGATATTTCTCAAGCTAAAGAGCAGCTAGATAATACGGGTACTCTCTCGACCAAAGATTTATACGATCGACGAGCCGAAAATAGCAAACGACTAGCAGACATTGACAGTCAACTCAATAAAACAATCGTTGAAAACGATAAACAAATAGCCGAAATTAATAGTCAAGTCAGCAGTGCCGAACAAAACCTCAAATATCAGACGATAAAAGCTCCTGTAACAGGAGATGTTTTTGACCTGAAGGCATATCCTGGATACGTTCCTCCTTCTGGTCAGGCAGCTAGTCCTGTATTGCAAATTGTGCCGACAGAAAATTTAATCGCCGAAATCTTTATTACTCCCAAAGATATTGGATTTGTTGAAAAAGGAATGTCTACAGACGTGCGAATTAGTGCTTTTGACTATAGTGAGTATGGGGATATTAAGGGCAAAGTCAAGTTTATTAGTGCTAGTGCCTTAAAACCCGAAGCTCCCTATGATTTTTTCCGTTATGTAGCCAATATTGAGCTAGACAAAGACTATCTCAAGATCAAAGGACAAAAAAAATATCTTCAGCCTGGGATGGAAGTTCAGGCTAATATTCGCATCAATGAAAATCGTACCGTATGGAGTCTTATGACAGAGCAATTCCTGGGAGGATTGGACAAATTCAAAGAACTGAAATAATTTTCATTGAAATATAGACTGTGTTTTAAACAACATAAATCCTTAGAATCTTTGACAAAATTCCTTTGCACAAATCTTGAAAAAAAATTATCAGTAAATCGATCGATTATTAGCTTACTTTGGGAACTATAAGCTAGTTAACCTGAGTTCGGGTTAGGCAGATTGAGGTAAAAGCCAATCAAGACGCAGACTAGGTTTTTTTGGTTGATGACAATAAGCGATTAATCCACAGAGAACATTGACGCAAAAATTGACTGGCGATGCCTTCGGCTAGCTTCGCAATCGATGACGAGAATGTTCGATCTGAGAAATATTTTTCAGTTGGTCATTAATAGTTTCAATAATAGAGCGTTGACGGGAAAGAAGTTTGTCATGAAGACGCATCAGCTTGTTCTTCATGTTACCAAACTCCTTCGGAGTTAAGTAGCAAGTAGCAGCCGCGTGGAGCGGCTCGACTTTCCTTCGCAAAGGCGGCGAACGACCGTTCGCGCAGATAGCAATTAAGAAAAACTCCGAAGTTGGATATGCAGCCTCTTCATTGATGAGGAAAAGGTGAAAAAATAATTCAACTCTTGAATACATGCGGGCAAGCCCTTTGTCTGACACAGGAGCTATCGCTCCATGTCGTCGTCTTCGACGACTTTGCAAGCTTTGCTTGCTGTGGCAGAGGTTGAACTTGCAGACGCGCTTCGCGTCTGGCCGTTGCGGAGCAACGTCGGCAGCCTCCAGGCTGCGCTACTTGTTATCTGCTACTTGTGAAGCCGAGGTTTAGCAAAAAACTGAATCCCAAATTCTTCTAGTAATTGATTAGCGAGCTTTTGGGAGACATAGCCACGAGCTGCGAAAAATTTACCAAAAAGACCTTTGAGTAATAGATGCGGACAAGTCCTTTCTGGAATAGGGCGACGATCATCTACATTGCCAGGAGTTAATTGAGCATTTAATAATTGACCAACTTCATTAACAATTAGATGAAGTTTGAAACCAAAAAACCAATCGACTGATGTTTTGCCACGAGCAGCTAAACCGTCAAAGACTTTATGCCGTTTGATTCGGCGATTGTGACGGTGGGGTATGCTGGGGTTTCCCCAGCTTATACAACCACCGTGTTGACAAACTTTGAGGCTAGTCGCATCAACAAAGCCAATACCTGTCGGGCTTCCAAAACAATGTTTGAGATAGACACATAAGGGAACGAGAGTTGAAGGAGTCCATTCGACAAACCTTTGATAGCTAGGAAGTCCTGGAAAAGCCGTATTCCAATGCTGTTTTACATAGTCGAGATAGAAATGCTTGAAATTGCGAGTCAGCGCGTTGCGGGTCTGTGACACGTTGTAGCGACTGACGAGGGTACGATAATGATTCTGATGAAAGGCAATTAAAATTGTCATAATCTCGCTCAGACAGAGACTTTTTGCCCTAACTCTTTTAATTCCTCCATGATGTAACAATCTTGCTTTCCATTGAGGCTCAAAATGATGACAAAAAGCGATTCAGCGCGTTGGGCGGGTCAGATGCGGGGAGTACCCCTTTCTCGACTTGAAGCGACTGAATCAAGACATCATCTACATCACAAAACAAAGCGTCTAGACTAAACATAGGACAGGTTGGTTGAATAAAGTAGTTATTTTCAGCTTACTACCTGTCCCTTTCCTTATCCCGAACTCAGGTTAAAACTGATTCTAGTTACAAGCGTCTACAGCGATTTTTTCGTAATTTTGACTTAGATTACTCCGTCATTGCTAAAGCAATAGTGAAGATAATGGAGATTCCACAACCATGGGTTCTAAGTACAGATAGAACTGAATGGTCATTTGGGCAAACTCGCTTTAATATTTTGATGCTGGGAATAGTTCATGATGGTGTAGGTGTAGCCTACCCTGTCGTCTGGAAAATGCTGAAGAAGAAGGGTAATTCCAATAGTGATGAAAGAATGGATTTACTCGATAGTTTCTATGAGAGGTTTCCTGAGGCTGAAATAGCTTTTCTGACAGGCGATCGAGAGTTCGTCGGTAAACAATGGTTAACTTACCTTCTGATTGAGCCGACTATTCCCTTTCGATTGAGAATACGTCATAGCGATCGCATCAATAATGGTAAACAAGATTTAAGAGCTTCGATTATCTTCGCTAACTTAAAACCAGGTCAGACTCAGGTTTTATCAGGTCGTCGCTGGGTTTGGGGACGTTCTGTTTACGTTTCTGCTCTGCGTTTAGATAACGGAGAATTGCTGATTGTTGTTGCCCCTGACCCTTCTCAAACAGCTATTTCCGACTATGGAAAACGATGGGCAATTGAAACATTGTTCGGAATGTTCAAAACTAGGGGATTTTGTCTTGAGTCTACTCATTTTATTGACCCAGAACGGTTAAGTAAGCTTGTCGCTCTCATGTCTCTGGCTCTATGCTGGGCAATCAAAATGGGTGAATGGTTACATCAATCTAATCCCATTAAAATTAAGAAGCATGGAAGATTAGCCAAAAGCATTTTTCGCTATGGTTTGGACTACTTACGATCTATTTTTTTAGATCTGGATTTAAAACAGTCTGAATTTTTTGATTCTTTAAAACTTTTGTCCTGTACTTAGAGCGTCATTACCCTAAGCGACGACGGCGGGGGAATTAGTCTTGATAAAATTCGCGATCGCGTCCGTCAGATGGGCGTTTCCCAATCTGAAATAGCCCAAATACCAGAAGCAGAACTACTAAACTTCATTTTTGAGCCTGGATTTAGTACGGCACAACAGGTTACAGAACTTTCAGGTAGAGGTGTGGGTATGGACGTTGTAAAAACCAATCTGCAAGAAGTTCGCGGTAATGTTCAGGTGTCTACTGAACCAGGAAAAGGAACAACTTTCACCCTCAGAATTCCTTTTTCATTATCTATTTTACGGGTAGCAATTATTGAACAGGGAGACATGATTTTTGCTATTCCCGCTAATAGTATTCGAGAGTTAATACCTCTGGAGTTAGAGCCAATCTTAACTTCAGAAAACACCAAAACAGTAGATTGGAATCAGTCAGAAATTCCCCTGATAGAAGTAGAAAAAATACTTGTCTATGGTCGTTCACATAATGCTCTCTATTTGACAGGAGAACCTACAATTAATCGCCCGATGACTTTAGTGGTTGGGGATAAACAATCTTATGCTGCCTTAAAAATTGCACGTTTTTGGAATGAGCAAGAATCCACTATCAGAACCATAGAAAGTCCGATTCCTTTACCTCCTGGTATAATTAGTTCTGTGGTTTTTGGTGATGGTAAAGTTATTCCTCTGATCGACCCGATGGCGTTAGCTGATAAAAGTGCAATTAATTTCTTGGCTGAGGATCGATCTAGCTTAGATTTGCCAGAAATTAGTAACATAAAGACCGCACCAACTATTTTGGTAGTCGATGACTCGATTAATGTACGTCGTTACCTGAGTCTAACTTTAGAAAGAGCAGGTTATCAAGTTGAACAAGCCAAAGATGGTCAAGAAGCTGTAGATAAGCTCATTAGCGGGCTGGCTGTACAGGCTATTATCTGCGATCTAGAAATGCCAAGACTAAATGGCTATGGAGTTCTCGAAGAAATAAAAGAGCGACCTGAATTTGCCGATCTTCCAATAGCAATGCTGACTTCTCGCAGTAATGAAAAACACAAAAAACTAGCCATGAATTTAGGAGCTTCAGCTTATTTTTCTAAACCATATGACGAAAAAGAGTTGTTGAATAAATTAACTGAATTATTACATCACGCCTGATGTAAATTGTAGTCATTTTAAATAGCAACCAGTTGGTTTTGGGAAAAAGTAATGAGTAATGATTAGCATTTAATCTGGTTATCAATACAAAACTACCATACGCCAACTAAATTAGAATGATTATAGTCTCAAAGATGATCATCATATCAGCGATCGCCTGATTGTCAAAAATGGACTTAAGATTCCAGACAATCGTGCTTATCCCCCAAAAAATCTGGCGAGCGACCTGCCAAAACAAAGGCTCAAGTCGCCTATACGCGAGAGTTTGGGGGTTTTTTAACTAATTATCTTTAACGTTCTAATTTTTAAACGGGTAAATCCACCAGAATTTGTCCATCTTCTACTTTTGCTGGAAAAACTCCCAAGGATTGCTCTGCCGAAATTTTGCCTAAAATATTACCCACAACAGGAGGAAAAGTACACCAATTTTTGACATTGCCAGTCTTAAGGTCAAATTCACTCCGATGCCAAGGACAGACAATCGAGCCATCTGCGGTGACTTTGCCTTTTTTCAAGGGTAACTTCATATGGGGGCAAATGCTATCAATCGCGTAGATATTATTTGCTTCATTGAGCAATAAAAGCGATCGCTGTTGTAATTTTACTACTTGTCTTGTGCCAGGTGCGAGGGCATCAGCAGCCAAAGTTTTAGTCCATGTCATCGTAAATTTTGCCTCAATTTTAAATATGTTTTTAACCGTGGAATGAGTTTAGGTTATGGTTTCATAGTTTCACAAAATCGCCTCGTATCTAGGTCTTGAAAACGTAACTTATTAGTTTTTCTCAGTTACCTCGAAAGAATCCATTAAGTCTACTTAGAGGTCGTCTGAGAAGTCAAATTTGCTACACAAAAGCCCTCTAAATCCCAACTCGCGCATTCCCAAGCCAGTCCGTTGGGCGGGTTTCCCGACTTACGAAGCAGCGCGATCTTGTTGGTTTCCAACAAAGAGCGACTGCTGAGGGCGAAGGAACTGGCGTTTGCGCCTAACGGCGACGCGGGGTCGCTCGCCAAGCTTGGGGGCTGGGGGGCAAAAGCTAGTAAAAGTTTGGCAAAAACAGCTTTTCAAATATTGGGGCAATTAGCGATAACGCATAATCCTTCACCAATTATTAATTAATTTGTAAATTGTCGAGATATCAGGTTACAAAATGTATAGCAAATTTATTAGACCCAAGAGATAACTGTGTAATTCAACACCGATTTTTGCTCAAGCAAGCAGGCAAATTATTTTTGTGCCTCTAGAAAATAAAAGAGTTAATTAAAAAACGATTCTCATCCATGAAACTGCGTTAGCCTTTTCCTAGGTTGTTATTTTCCAGACAAACAAAGAAATTTTTAGGCAATTTTAGACAATTTTAATACTATGGCAAAGAGAACTTTTGGTGTAATTGGTTTAGCCGTTATGGGGGAAAATCTCGCCCTCAACGTAGAAAGTCGCGGTTTTCCGATCGCTGTATATAACCGTACTGCTGCTAAAACCGAGACATTTATGGCAGTCAGGGCTAAAGGCAAGGACATTAAAGCTGCTTATTCCTTAGAAGAATTTGTGCAGACTTTAGAACGTCCCCGTAATATTTTGGTAATGGTCAAAGCAGGTAAACCAGTAGATGCGGTTATCGATCAGTTAAAACCACTACTAGACAAAGGAGACACTATTATCGATGGCGGAAACTCTTTATATAACGATACTGAAAGACGGACTAAAGATCTAGAGTCAACAGGACTAGGTTTTGTGGGTATGGGAGTCAGCGGTGGCGAAGAAGGCGCACTTAAAGGACCTAGTTTGATGCCTGGAGGCACAGAGGCTGGTTATCGTGACCTAGAGCCAATTTTAACTAAAATTGCCGCTCAGGTTGATGATGGCCCTTGTGTCACTTTTATTGGTCCTGGTGGTGCTGGTCACTATGTCAAAATGGTACACAACGGCATTGAGTATGGGGATATGCAGCTAATCGCCGAAGCCTATGACCTAATGAAAACCACTTTAGACTTAAATGGCAAAGAGTTAGAAGAAGTCTTTAGCCAGTGGAATCATACTGATGAACTAGATTCTTTTTTGATTGAAATTACTGCCGACATTTTTAGCAACATCGATCCCAAAACGCACCAACCTTTAGTAGATTCAATCTTAGATGCTGCGGGACAAAAAGGTACAGGACGATGGACAGTAGTAAGTTCTCTGGAGTTGGGCGTGCCAATTCCCACTATTTATGCTGCGGTTAACGCTCGCGTCATGTCTGCATATAAAGAAGAACGAGTAGCTGCTTCTAAAGAGATTAGCGGTCCAACCGCTAAATACGAGGGAGATAAGCAAGACTTTATCGATCGAGTCCGAGATGCTTTATACTGCTCCAAAATGTGTTCCTATGCTCAAGGTATGGCATTGTTGAGCAAGGCATCGGCTGAGTTTAACTTTAACCTCGACTTGGCAGAAATAGCCCGAATCTGGAAAGGAGGCTGTATTATTAAGGCAGCTTTTTTAGACAAAATCAAAAATGCGTTTAACGAAAATCCCGATCTGCCTAATCTACTCCTTGCGCCAGAATTTAAACAGTCAATTGTTGATCGCCAGGCTGCATGGCGTGAAGTTTTGGCAACTGCCAACAAGTTAGGTATTGCTGTTCCTGCTTTTAGTTCTTCTTTGGACTATTTTGATAGTTATCGCCGTGCTAGTCTACCTCAGAATCTAACTCAGGCTCAAAGGGATTACTTTGGCGCACATACTTATGAAAGAGTAGATACACCAAGAGGTGAATTTTCTCATACAGAGTGGACAAGAGTTGCCAAGGAATCTTTGCAAACTGGGACTACGGACTAAAGCTTTGTAGATTATATTGTCTTAGCTTTTCGGTGGGTATAAATTAAACTCTGTATCTCAATACATAATTGTTTTTTATGCCCACCTATTTCTTTTACTTCTACGATAATTCAATTTGAGAATCATCACCAATCATAAAGCGTAATGCTTTGGGACGTTTGGGAGCAGCTTTTAAATGCGCTCTTTCGCCAATCAAACTATCGACAATACGGCTATTGATGCCTTCAATTGTTGCACCTTTAAGCACTACGCTATGCTCAATGTCGATATCAATTAGGGTCGTGTCGTCAGCGATACTACTATAAGGACCAATAAAACAGTTTTCAATTTTACAGTTCTCACCGATGGTTACAGGGCCACGAATCATGGAGTTATTGACCTGAGAGCCTTTCCCTACGTGAACTCGACCACTAACCTTACTTTCTTTGTCTATCGTTCCTTCGTGAGTTGATTCTAAGCAAGTATCTAAGATAATTTGGTTGGCTGCGAGCAAATCATCTTTTTTCCCTGTATCCAGCCACCAGCCTGATAATTGAAAAGATGCTACCTTTTGCTTTTGATCGATTAGATATTGGATGGCATCGGTAATTTCCAATTCACCTCTAGGAGATGGTTGAATATTGGCGATCGCCTGATGAATTTCAGAAGAGAATAAATACACTCCTACTAGTGCCAAGTTTGAAGGCGGATTTTTGGGTTTTTCGATTAGCTGCAAAACGTTACCCCGATCATCTACTTTCGCTACCCCAAAAGCAGAGGGGTTTTCGACTTCGCAGAGTAAAGTTAAAGCATCAAGGTGTTGAGACTTGAATTTGTCGATGAACTGATCCAATTCACTTTGAACTAGGTTATCTCCCAGGTACATTACAAAGGGAGAATCTCCTAAAAACGGTTGAGCTACTTTTACCGCGTGTGCCAGTCCTAAAGGCTGATCTTGTCTAAGATAAGTGATATTTGCTCCAAAGCGATCGCCATTACCTGTTTTGAACTCTACTTCGCCTCCTGTTTCGGGACTAATAATAATCCCAATTTCTGTAATTCCTGCTGCCACAATGGACTCAATACCGTACCAAAGAATCGGTTTGTTAGCTACGGGAACAAGTTGTTTCGCTCCTGTATAAGTCAGGGGACGCAATCTTGTACCTTTACCACCAGAGAGAATAATTGCTTTCATTGTTTTATTAGCTTCGTTGATAATTAGACTATTTTGGTAGCTATCAGCTTTTGGCTTTTAGCTTTTAGCTATCAGCTTTTAAGTTATTCCTCATCCTTCATCCCTTAATTCAGTCAGCATTTTTTTCAAAGATTCACGCCAGTGAGGAGGATAAACTCCTAGTGTTTCTGTAATTTTGACTTTAGACAAGACTGAATACGCTGGACGTTGGGTTGGGGTGGGATAGTCTGCTGTGGTAATAGGCAAAACTCTTTCAATTGCTAGCGGAAATCCGAGCTGTTTGGCTTCTGCGAAAATAGCCACTGCAAAATCATACCAACTGCAAACACCACTATTGGTGTAGTGATAAGTTCCCCTGATATTTGAATCATTTAGAGATTTATCTACTAGCTGAGTAATTGTCAGGGCAATATCATAAGACCATGATGGACTACCCACCTGATCGGCAACTACCTTTAACTCTTCTCGATCTTTACCAAGTCGGAGCATAGTTTTGACAAAGTTACCATGTCCTTTTGAGCCATATACCCAAGCAGTCCGCAAAATAATAGGTTGATCGCAATCCCTAACTCCTATTTCTCCTAGGAGTTTAGATTTACCATATACTCCCAGGGGATCGGTTTTATCTGTTTCCAAGTAGGGAGTGTGATTTTGACCATTAAACACATAGTCAGTAGATATATGCAAAAGGGTTGCGCCGATATCTTGTGCCGCTTTAGCGATCGCTTTTGGTGCGTTGCCGTTGATTGCCATAGCTAGTTCAACTTCACTTTCTGACTTGTCTACAGCCGTATAAGCAGCAGCATTGACAATCACATTCGGTTTTATCTCGGCAATCTTTTGCTTTATTTGGGCTGGCTGGCTCAAATCAAATTCTTGACGACCAACGCCGATAACTTCTCCCACAGAAGTCAGAGTTTGCTCCAGTTCTTGTCCGACTTGTCCTGTAATTCCCGTTAGCAAGATCTTGGTCACGCAAACACCTCCGCTTGCTCTAAAGGTACAGCTTCTTTATCTTTGTTCGATAAGATCGGTTCGCCCGTTATTTTCCAGTCTATATCAAGAGCAGGGTCGTTCCACAAAATTGAACGTTCGTACTCTGGCGCATAATAATCTGTTGTTTTATATAAAAAATCTGCTGTTTGAGATAGCACTACAAAACCGTGAGCAAAGCCAGCAGGAACCCAAAATTGTCTTTTGTTAGTTTCGCTGAGAATACAGCTAGTCCACTGTCCAAAAGTTGGCGAACTTTTGCGGATGTCTACCGCTACATCCAATACTTCGCCTAAGACCACTCTAACTAATTTTCCCTGGGCTTGTTTGATTTGATAATGTAAACCCCGCAAAACATTTTGAGCCGAGCGCGAGTGATTATCTTGAACAAACTGACTCGTAACTCCAGTCTTTTCAGCAAAAGTCTTGGCGTTAAAGCTTTCCAGAAAAAAACCACGGTCATCACCAAATACTTTTGATTCAATGATTAAAACATCGGGAATTGTCGTTTGAATAACATTCATGAAGCCTTTCCATAACTTCTCGTTCAGGTATCAGCGATAATTCTGCCGTAATTTAACGGATAACTATCTGACTGCATCACGATAACATAGCATTTAAGAAATAATATTCCGAGAAATTACTGAGAATTCAAAACTTTTAAAAAAAAAGGGTGGCTATCAGCTAAAAAGCAGCTACCATCCCTTGTATAAATTATTTATAGGTGTATTTAGATCGCAAACTAAGATTGCTATTAATATCCGCTCAGATTTATCAACTTAATTACAGCCATATTCTCCGCCAATACCAACAATAAAATCATCAAAATCGGCATCTTCGTCGGCATTTTTGACCAAATTTGAGCCAGTATCATCCATATTAAGCAATAAGCCGCCTTTGATTAGAGCGTCAAACTTATTAGCATCAAATTGAGGATTATTGCGCCGTTTAGCTACAGCTTCAGTATCTAAACCTGCTTCATTAAATAAAGCCTGACGATTACCCTGAGAATTCAACAAGTCTGTAGTGTAAACTGTTCCAGCGGGTTTGCCATTAAACTCAGACTCTAAATAAAAAGCATATCTTTTATTGGCTTTAAATAAAAACTCCGTTTTGAAATTAGGAACAGTATTGCCAGGAGTACCTAAAAAATCATTGTTACGGCTTTCTTTTAAATTAGTTTCGTAAGTAGAGCGACGATAAACATTATCAAAGCTATCAGACGCTTTTACCTCAGAAAGTAAAGGAGTTTTAGAGCAAGTATCATAATTAATTGTTTGTGAAGCACTTGTTTGACAAGTATCTAAATCCACAACGCCAAAAGTAGATTGATATGCGCCATGGGATTCAATAAATTCCATTTCAATAATTGTGTCTTCTTGAAACGTAATACCCTTATTGCTTATAACATCTTCTGCTACTGCTCCAAGGCTCATAGCATTTAGTAATCCTAATGTACCAAAAGATATACCAATATAAGTCCAATTAAGTTTAATCATAGTGTTTAATTTGGAGAATAATTTTAGTTGTAATTGCGGGATTCGTTGGCGGGATACCTGGGGCTAATCCTTATCTATTCGAGTGCAAAAGTGCAGAGCGATCGCCTGATAAATTTGCTTTTGTTACCAAATATTTTTATCAGGATCGATCTGGTTAACTTGTCGAATGAATTTTTTTGATTCAGCTAATTGTTTTTCAACAATTTGACGAGCTTGAATTTCACGGTCTTCGATTTGACGAGCTTCAGCAGTTGAACCAGGATTAGCACAACCACAAGCTGTAGAACTACTTCTAACAATATGTCTGGGCTTAGAAGATGCTGGATCGGCGCAGCCACAGGCTCGATTATCGCTATCAGAATTTCTTCTGGTAATTCGTCTAGGATTATTAGGAGTTGCACTTGCTGTCTGTCCTGCCTGGCTTGCTTGTTCTGCTGCTGCCAAATTATCTAAGGAGTTATTGAGACTACCCTCTAATAAAGTGGCAGCATCATTAAGGGTTATTTCTCTAAAACCATTTCCAGAACCATTTCCAGAACCATTCCCAGAACCATTCCCAGAACCATCCCCAGAACCATCCCCAGAACCATCCCCAGAACTATTCCCAGAACCATTCCCAGAACCATCCCCAGAAACATTTCTGCGAGCGCTACCGATGGAACTTCCAGAACCTCTGGCTGAACCAAATGTGATCGGATTTTTTATTCCACCGCCTACAAATTCTCCTGTGGCTGGATTATATTGAGTAGTTGACGGTATGCCATTACCGTTATTACTATCTATACTGACTGCAGGAGAGCTATAGGTCTGATATGCAGAAGTATCAGAAAGATTGGGGACTGGCTTTGCTGTAACAGACGTAGTTGCGGTAAGTATTTCCAAGGCAACTAAAGAACTTAGCCGTAATAATTGCTTATAGCGCATAACATAATTGTCCTGATAAAATTGATCTACAAATAAACTTAAATTCCTGCGCCAATTCCGAAAACAAAACGCGCTCCATCTCCAGCACCAACAATATCTCTGGCACCAAGATTAATAGTCAGTGGGACAGTACGAAAAGGAGAAACAGATAAACCCATCCCCAAGTCTTGCCCCGTCCATTCCGTAATAAAGCTAACTGGTCGTGCTACACGAAAAGCTAGACTACCAAAAACGTTAAAATTATTGTCACCATTAACGATTGAGTCTTCGGTGCGAAATTGTCCGTTGCCAACGCCAATAGTTGCTCCAACTCGGCTAAAGGCAGAATTGACATTTTCTCTGGTTCTAAAAATTTTGGTGGTAGCCAGATACAAAGAGTCATTAAGGTCATTGCCATCACCAATTGAAAGAAAACTATTCCATCCAGCAGCAACTCCCCAGCCATCAGCAATCTTGCGATGCAGCTTTAGGTTAAAACCGCCAGAACCAAAGTCACGACCATTCTGACCAAAACTGGCTACGTTGTAGCTAAGTTCGGCACCAACAGACTTTTGGGCATTTCCCAGACCTACCCCAAATCCCCAAGTTCCATCCTGATTGTTGACTCCATCGAGTCCGCCACGAGTATCTGTCTGATAGCTTAAACCGCTAAAAAATCCTCTATCTGCACCAAATCCATAAGGATTGGCAATAGTTAAACTTGGGACACCGCGACTAGGGGTGAAATTACGCTGACTAATATCTTGCAGTCGAAATTTGACGTTTTCTAATTCTTTTTGATTAGAATTACTCCAAGAATTATCAGCAGTTACCGTTGATTTTTCTTGAGATATTTGTTGGTTTTTAGTAGGCGAAAAATTTGAAGTTGGTGGTTGAGATTGATTAGCTGGATTTGCCCAAGCATTTAAACTTAAAAGAGGCAAAAATACAGCTATAGAGCTAGCAAAAATTAATATACGCATAAATTCATAGGAACAGATATAATCGTACTTACAATAAAAATATCAACTGGCAGAAAGCCTATTTTTTGTTAATCAAATAAAGCAATAACGTTAATTAATTAGGTTATTGTATTACAGGCTTCTATTTTTATTTAGTTGATAATTAGCAAGATTAAGTCGTACTTTTGCTGTTATACTTCATATTTTGTAAATCCTCAATGTATAAATCAAAAATATAAGGAAAATAGATATTATCACTGACAAACTAAGTCTTTTTACGGTGTTTAAAAATGCTATGACAGCCAAAAATGCTTGTAAATACTGATATGAAATCAACTAGCTTCGCTAAAAGCCTTGATCGATTTTAATTATTTACACACAAGACAATACTATTATTTGAGGTTAAATTAGATTTTAAATAGGTTATTAAGGTATTTCATAAAAGCGTACTTTTGTCGTTTACTATTTTGAGGTTTATATCTTTTAAAATAGATGACTAAAAAACTAAGTATTTGTAGCTAAATTTTCCGAAGTCACCAAAAAAATATGAAAATATACTTAGAAAATTTTTATGAGTTTTAATATCAAGTTTGACTATCGTTTTGATGATGCTAATTTTTTTACAGCAAAAAGAAAAGCAATATTAGAACAAGCAGGTAATATTTGGAGTTCTTATATTCAAGATGACTTTACTCCAATTCCCGCAGAGGAAGTTTTAAGATTTCCAATCAATAACTCAGAACGAGAGGTCATTTTAAATAAATCAATTGACGACATAATTATTTTTGTCTCTTCAGTTAACTTAAATTCTGATTCATTGACTTTTGGAGAAGGATCTTTTCATGCTACTTTTATTAATGGAAGCGATCGCGAGTCAAGAATTAAAGGAAGCGATTTTGAACCTTGGCTAGGTACGATTGAGTTTAATACCAATGCGGTAGATAATTTATACTTCGATAAAACTCCCAAAACTGATAATGATATTCCCCCAGATAAACAAGATTTTCTGAGTTTATGTCTGCATGAAATTGGTCATGTTTTGGGAATTGGTACTTCTGATGCTTTTGCCAACCAGATTCAAGAGGGAAAATTTGTTGGTCCACATAGCGTTCTCTTAAATAATGTTCAACCAATACCTTTAGACAAGGATCGAATCCATATTCAGGATGGCTTTTCTTTAGATCCTCGAAGGGATGCTTTATTAGACAAATCTTTTACCTTTGGCGAAAGAAATCTGCCAACGAATTTAGATTTAGCAATCTTATCTGATATTGGCTACGATATCCTCCCCAGGACTGAGGTATATCGATTCTTTCGATACGATAAGGGATTTCATTTTTATACTGCCGATCCAAATGAACAAAAGGTAGTCACAGAGTTGAGTGAAGCAAGAAAATTACCTTATACCTATGAAGGTGTTGCCTATGACGTTTTAGCTCAGGATACAGACACCTTGACTGGAGAAAAAATTCAGAATTCAGCTCCAGTTTATCGCTTCTTTAATCAAGTTACTGGAGCGCATCTTTATACTATGGACAAAAATGAGAAAAATTATATTCGCCAGAATTTAGGTTATTACAGCTTTGAAGATGTCGCTTACTATGCTTTTGATGCTCAACCAGAAAATATAGAGACAATTCCTTTGTATAGAATGTTGAATACGCAGACAGGATCGCATTTGTTTACTACTGACACTAATGAATTTAACGTTTTGAGTCAAACTCAGCCTCAGTTCCAAATTGAAGGAAATGGAGGAGTGACATTTTATGTTTTAGAGTCACTTTTATAGGTTACGGGCGAACGGCCGTTCGCCCGTACAGAAGTTAAAACGGTTAGTCGTTTATCTATGCAAGAGATGTAATAGGTTTTTTGGCAATAAATAAAAATATTAATGTACACCAAAAATATCAGCAATCATCATAAATTTTGGTTGTTTTCTAGTTTAGTTGGCATAGCTATTCTCTATCTCAACCTGACTTGGAAAACCACAGGTGATCTTGACCAATTGACTACAGAAAGTTTGTTTTGGGGAGCAATTTTTTGGCTGCTATGGCGCAAAAAGGATGATTTAGATTATCGTAGCGATCCTTTATCTAGTTTTATTGGCTTACTGTTGCTAGGTTTAATTTTATCTAAAGCTTTTTCGCTTTTTTGGTTTGAATCAATACTATTACCCATATTACCTCTAAGTGCTGCGATCGCATTAGGTCTAATCGCTTCTGGATTAAAAGGTTTGGGTCAATATCTGCAAGAGTTGTTTTTTGTCTGGTTTTTGTTTTTCCCCTCAGCAGTAATCGGCTTTTTTATTGATGGTATAGTTCATATTACCGTTCTCAATGCTCAGTTAGCTAGCTATTTTTTATACTACATTGGGTTTAATGCAGCTAGTCAAGGCAATCAAGTATTATTATCGTTACCTGAATCAGGAAATGTTGAGGCGATCGTCAATTATTCTTGTGCGGGAATACCAATGATTTTGCTGATGCTGAAGTTGTCACTGTTGCTAGTAAGTTTGATAACTTTATCAATCAAGCAAAAAATACTTATTCCCATGTTTTCAGTTGGCTTAGGTTTTTTTCTGGGAGTAATTAGAGTTTGTATTTTGACATTATCAATACCAAACCCAACACATTTCAATTATTGGCATGGGGCGCAGGGTTCGCAAATATTTTCTACCTTGGCAATTGCGATTTTTGCAGGTTTTTGTTATTTGTTTTTAGAAACGAAGCAAGGACAAAGGCAGGTAATAAGTAATAAGTAATAAGTAATAAATATTTATGGCTAACTTGAAGATATGATTAATCAAGCTCAATGGCGTAGTTATTTTTTGGCTGTTGCCAGTGTTGGAATTAATGCTGCTGTTATATATGCAGTGATTATCCCTAAAGTAGGTAATCGCACTGTGGCTGATTATGAGTTTCCTGAACGTTTGAGACTTAATCATGGCATAGCATTGGAGCAATCAGCTTTAGGTCAGGACGTAATAAAATCAAAAGACCAAAAAGTAATTAAATCTCAGCAAGGATATCAGTATATCGGCAGTGAGACAAAAATGCACCTGGACATCAGCTATTTGGTTGGTACTAGAGGAGATGTAGAGGCATACTTAAGTAACTATACTGACATTGCCCCAGAGGTTGTTAAAGCTAAGAAAGTTAAACAACTAGATAGAGTGGGTTATCATGCTTTATTTTCTGGTCAAAATAAAGCTTATTTGAGTAGCTGTATTAGTCCCCGCAGCTTTAGTAATGTAACTCAAAAGCAGTTTTCTCAATATCGTTATCAGAATGATTTACGGTGGAAAGTAGGATGGGATTGGTTAAGAGGCAAGGCTAGCATACGCGATCGCCGTTGTCTTTGGATATTATTCTCTACACCAGTTGACACACCAAATACACAGGCTGCTTACCAAAACCTCGAAAAAGTTTGGAAAGATGTATATCGATACTGGCTATCTAATTTTCCGCCTTTAACCAAAAATCAATGATTTTAGGGTTTATGAATCGCAAAGATAGCGATCGCCTGACCAATAAAAGAGCGATCGCTTTTGTTTGTTAACTATCTTATTGACTTATCGCTTGGCTAGAGTCGCTAATCATCTTTTATATTTTCCAATTGAAATTGCCTTGGTATGAAGATGGTCGATAGATACGATCGCCCTGTAGGTAGGCAAAAAATCAATAATTAGCATGATTTATAATGACTTTAATTTGTCCACCAAATAAAACAAATTTTCTGCAATTGAGATCGCTTTTTAAAATTATAATTTATTGATTAATTTTCTCTAGTTGCGATCGCTATAAAAATCTAATCATCTTTTTTTAAGTTCTAATTCTAGAAAGAAAAACTACCATGAATTAATTTGAATTAGATTAATGTAATTTATCTCACAGTAATTTTAACTGATAAATATTTCGCCTGCTAGTAATTACTTAAACATGAAATTATTAATTAATTGAAAATACCTAAAATATTAGAAATAAGTAATATAGATTACATGGTTAGATAATAAAGGCTAGCTAAATATAACTATTGACATTTTACTATTCTTAAATGTTATAAAAGATACAGATTGATAGTTTAAATTGCTTTTTTGCCAGCGATTTAAATCACCTTAATTTCTTCTGACAACAAAGGAAAATTCCAAAGTTACTAACTATTTCTATGCTTCTAGTATTGTTAGCCTCAACTCAGTTGGAATTAATAATCTTAATTTGATGAATATAGTTAACTTGTTTTTTGCAGCAATCTGCTGTGTGACGTTCCATGCTAGTCCTTCTTCCTCTATTAAACCTCCTATTAAACAATGTACTGATTCACTTCCAAGTAATAGTTATTCTTTCGGCTATGCCTTAGCACTGATTGACTGACAAAACTTTCAAGAAATATTGTAGGAATAAGTTAAAACTTTGAACTCTAATTATACCAATTTAAATTAAATACATGACAGATAAACTAGACTAAAGAAAGCAGTTTAGCTCTTTTTAAGCGATGGTAGGTGTAACTTCGGTACAAATAAAAGAAAGTTGGGAAGAACTGGAAAAAAGATTACGTCAAGCCAAAACTCTGAGGGAAAAAGAAAGATTGCAGGTACTTTATTGGCTCAAGCATGAACCGGCACCGAAGATTAAAGCGATCGCCAATTCTTTGGGAAAACATCGAGGTACGGTACAAAGCTGGTTATCAATATATAGAGAAGAAGGAATAGATTCGATGCTAGAAATAAAATCATCTCCTGGAGGAGTACGAATAATTCCTCAATGGGCAGAAAAGGCTTTGCAAAAGCGATTACAAGAACATAATCATGGTTTCGCCAGTTATGGTGCAGTGCAACAGTGGTTGTCTGAAACGTTAGGAATTGAAGCAGAATATCATGCGGTGTATCAAATGACTCGCTATCGGCTTAAAGCCAAGTTAAAAGTAGCTCGTCCTGAGAATAGCAAGCAGAAACTATATCAAAGAGAAGCGTTTAAAAAAACCTTGGCAATTACGAATCAGAAAGAATGGATCTTAAACGCAGCATCTACAATCTCCCTACTAATCTCATTCTCTCTCATAGCAGATAACCCCTTTGCTTGCTCCTCCTATAATTCCCAACACAAAACAAATAAATCTTTTGCGTCTCTGCGTCTTTGCGTGAAATTTACTAAAAATGATTTTTACTGTATTTTTTCAAATACTAAATCTACAATTTTCCCAACACTAATAGGCTTCAATTTTGGAGGAACGCAAGAACCAGCAAAAGATAAATAAACCCCTGTAAAATCATCTGGTATTTCTATATCAAATTCTTCTTCTAATGCCATCATGAGTTCTGTAATATCCAGATCGTCTGCACCTAAATCTAAAGTTAAATTGGCATCAAGTGTTACTCTTCCAGCGTCTATCTCTAGCTGGTCAACAATTATTGATTCAATTTTTGAAAAGATTTCGATAGAGACATTTGAATACGTTTCACACAATTCTTGAAGTTTTCTTTGTCTTGCTTCCTGTTGTTGTTTCCTAATTATTTTATTTTCAGCTTCTTTAGCTAACCTTTGAGCTTCTAACCTAGCTCTAATTCTTGCTTCTTCAGCTTCTTTCTCTTTCCTAATTCTTTCTTTTTCCGCAATCTTATTTCGTAATGGTTCAATTCGTAAATTTAAAACGTCTCTAATAAACAAAAAATCTATTTGATGCCCACTTTTAGAATATATGTCTGTCGCAACTCTCCAGACAACTTCATTACTTTTATGTACAATGACATTCAAAGCATCTTCATTATTTTGAGGTAGAAGGCGATCAATAGATTGATTAATAGCGTACTCCAAAATTTCAAGTTTGTAATTTTTGTCTTTAACAGCCATAAAAAAATCCAAAGAGAATTATCTATACAAAAAGAATTCCCTTTTCTAGTAAAACCATATCAAACACAGAACAATCCTTTTTTTCCTTCTCCTCCAACTACCAACACCAAACAAATAATCCCTTAGCGTCTTTGCGACTTTGCGCGAGACCAAAAAAATCCCCCTAAAAACTAGGAGGAATCAAAAATAACTTAAACCAAATTAAGCAGCAACCAATTCTTTCTCAGTCTTAGATAACTCATTTAACAACGCGCTAACATTAGCCTTCGCGTCACCGAATAACATTTGATTATTATCCATGTAGAACAAAGGATTATCTACTCCTGCATAACCAATACCGAGACTACGCTTCATAACTATTACGTTTTGAGCTTTCCATACTTCCATTACTGGCATACCTGCAATGGGGCTGGTAGGATCGTCTAATGCGCTGGGGTTAACGGTGTCGTTTGCGCCAATTACCAAGACAACATCAGTATCGGATAAATCATCGTTAATCTCGTCCATCTCTAATACGATGTCATAGGGTACATTAGCTTCTGCTAAGAGTACATTCATGTGTCCAGGCATTCTTCCTGCTACGGGGTGGATACCAAAACGGACTTCTTTGCCCTGCTTACGCAGGATTTTAGTAATGTCGGAAACAGAATGTTGTGCTTGAGCAACCGCCATACCATAACCAGGTACAATAACCACACTTTTCGCATCGTTAAGCATTTCTGCTACTTCTTCCACATTAGTAACAGTAGCCTCACCCATGGGTTTAGCTTCACCTGTAGGTGCTGCCGCAGAACCTTCCCCAAAACCGCCAAGAATAACGCTGATAAAGGAACGATTCATGGCTTCACACATAATGTAGCTCAGAATTGCCCCACTACTACCTACTAATGCGCCAGTTACGATCAGTACGTCGTTGGAAAGCATAAAGCCAGCAGCAGCAGCAGCCCAGCCTGAATAGCTGTTGAGCATGGAGATTACCACGGGCATATCTGCACCACCGATACCCATGACGAGAAGGAAGCCCAGTACACAGGCTAATCCAGTCATGATTAATAGTGGCTGTAAGCCATCGGCGGTTTGCATAAACTGTACGCCGAGAACAACAGAACCAACCAATAAAGCAATGTTAATTAAGTGACGGGCGGGTAACATAAGAGGCTTGCTACCAAAAGAACCGTTTAGCTTACCAAAAGCCACAACTGAACCAGCAAAGGTAACAGCACCAATAAAGATACCGATATAGATTTCTAGTTCGTGAATAGTAGCTTCTACACCAACTAGAGTGTTTTCAGGCTGAAGATAAGTAGCTAAACCAACCAATACCGCAGCTAAACCAACAAAACTATGGAGAATAGCTACAAGTTCGGGCATAGAAGTCATAGCTACTCTAGCAGCGAGAACTGAGCCAATAATAGCCCCAGGAACGATCGCACCAACCAAAACTCCGTAACCGTTTACCTGCGCGCTAAGGGCAGTAGCGACAAAAGCGATCGCCATACCAATAATTCCGAACAGGTTACCCCGACGGGCTGTTTCCTGGTTGGATAATCCTCCCAGGCTGAGGATAAATAAGGCACTGGCTGCAATATAGGCAACCGCCACAAGATTATTTGTCATGAATTTATTTTGTGAAGATGAATTGTAGGGGCGTTTCGCGAAACGCCCTTACAGGGTGTATATAATATGTATCGGTTATTTCTGGAACATTTTGAGCATCCGTTGAGTAACGAGGAAGCCACCAGAGATGTTGATTGTTCCTACTAGAATTGCGATCGCGCCTAGAATTACCGAAGGTGAAGTTATTTCACCCGAAATCTGTAACATACCGCCAAGAATGATAATTCCGCTAATGGCGTTAGTTACACTCATCAAAGGTGTATGTAAAGCAGGAGAAACATTCCAAATTACCTGATAGCCGATAAAGCAAGCTAAGACAAAAACGGTAAAGTGAGATAAGAAAGAGGTAGGCGCACCAATACCGATTCCCAGTAAAGCTAAACCAGCGATGATTACCCATAAAAGCCCGCTAGATTTTTTCTCTTTTGGAGCAACGGGGGTAATTACAGATTTTGCCTTGGCAGGAGGCGTAGGCGAAGGGTTGTCGATTTTTGGAGGGGGCCAAGTTACTTTGCCTTCGTGGACGATTAATGCACCCCGTACAACCTGATCTTCGTAGTCAACTTTATAGTCTTCTGCCCCACCCATATCTTTAAGTAAGTGCCAAAGGTTTGTCCCATATAGCTGACTAGACTGTGCCGCCATACGACTAGGTAAGTCTGTTAAACCAATAATAGTTACGCCGTTATATTTATAGATTTCGTTGGGTTTGGTAACTTCGCAGTTACCGCCTTGTTCGGCAGCCAAATCTACAACTACAGAACCCTCCTTCATCATCTCTACCATATCAGTAAGAATCAGTTTAGGTGCTGGTCTGCCTGGAATTAAAGCCGTAGTAATAATAATATCGATCTCTTTAGCCTGCTCTCTAAATAAAGCCATCTCGGCATCGATAAACTCTTTACTCATGGTTTTGGCGTAGCCACCAGCACCACTACCGTCTTCTTCAAACTCAAGTTCCAAAAATTCTGCACCCAGGCTTTCTACCTGTTCTTTCACCGCAGGACGAGTATCAAAAGCCCGCACAATTGCACCAAGGCTTCTAGCTGCGCCGATGGCTGCTAGACCTGCTACTCCAGCACCAATTACCATCACTTTTGCAGGAGGAACTTTACCCGCAGCAGTAATTTGACCTGTAAAGAAACGACCAAAGTTATTAGCAGCCTCAATAACTGCCCGATAGCCAGCAATATTCGCCATCGAAGATAGAGCATCCATCTTTTGGGCGCGACTAATTCTAGGCACTGCATCCATCGCCAAAACTGTTGCTTGGCGATTTGCTAGCTTGTTTAATAATTCTTCATTTTGTGCGGGCCAAATAAAGCTGATAATAGTTTTACCTTCAGGCATCACCTCAATTTCGGAATCTTCAGGGGCGCGAACCTTGAGGATAATATCCGCTTCTGACCAAAGAGAGGCTGCATCACTGACAATGGTACAGTCTGATTCTTGATAGGCTCGATCTGTAAAATTAGCTGCTGCCCCTGCATTACTTTCTACTAAAATTTCAAAGCCTAGTTTTTGTAGCTTTTTAACTGTATTAGGTGTAGCTGCGACACGGCATTCATTGTTATATATTTCTTTTGGTATGCCAATTTTACGAGGAGCTTGCTTACCTTGTGGCTGATTGCTATCCTGTGTTTGCCTATCGACAGTTGCGGTCATAGATTCTCCTAAATAATGTTGATGGTAAATATAAGAACTAGAAAATTAAGATTAGCAATGATTAGATGCTAATTTCAACAATTTGTAGCTATATATTTTGAAGGGAAAAGAAAACTTTATAGATTTTATTTCACTAAAACTTAAGGCTTTAACGATTATGTTAAGGAAACATTTTTATATAGATATGTCTTTACTTTGCTTAAAGTATCTTGACAATAAAACTACTCCTTATTATTTGTTTCTGGTTACGATCCTAAAACGATCCCCATTTTTGTCTAGCAATCTTTAACTTGTCTTAGTAATTATTAGATATATTTCTAGCTTTTTCTCAAGATATAAAATCTACCAAACAATTGCAGGATATATGTTCTGACAATTGAATTGATGGTTAATAACGTCTCGATAACAAAAACTTTTGTTAAGTATTTATTTCTATCAGAAATTAGGTTTGTCTATAGTGCGATCGATTAAACAGATCGCTCTCGCGCTTCCAGCAAAACGTAGGGTAGGCATTGGAAAGATATGTAGAACAAAAAGATTAACATTGTAATGCCTACCACTGCAACTGCACCAAGATAGATGATGGTCTAATTTGGTGGGCAATAAGCTGTTTTTGAAACGCTAATTTGCTGGTATCATTACTTTGCCCACCCTACAGGCTACAGGCTACAGGCTATAAATTTTCTTCAAAAGCCAATTCTAGCTGCTATCCTAAAACGATCCCCAGTTTTGTATCCTATTCCTTTGAGCAATAAAATTGATAATGAAAATTGGTATTGTGGGCTTGGGTTTAATCGGTGGTTCTTTAGGCATCGATTTGCGATCGCAAGGACACCAGATCACAGGCATTTCCCGTCAAGAAACTACCTGTAAGACTGCCATCACTAAAGGCGTTGTGGATCGAGCTAGTACCAAATTTGATTTGCTGCAAGATTTAGAGCTAGTAATTGTCTGTACTCCCATTTCGGCGATCGCATCTACCATTAAGCAAATAATCCCCCATCTTTATCCTGATACTATCATTACTGACGTAGGCTCTGTCAAATATCCTGTAGTCGAAACCTGTAGCCAGCTGTGGTCAAACTTTATTGGTGGACACCCCATGGCAGGAACAGCCGAAAGCGGTATTGAGGCAGCACAGGCAAATTTGTTCACAGGTGCAGCCTATGTATTTACGCCTACGGAACAGACTAAGCGTGAAAATATAGCCAAATTAAAAGCGATCGCCCTAGATTTAAATGCTGTTCCCTATATTTGCGATGCTCAAGTACACGATCGCGCCGTTAGCTATATTTCTCACTTACCCGTGATGATTAGTGCAAGTTTAATACAGGCTTGTCTACAAGAACCACCAGACACTTTAGAATTGTCACAAACTCTAGCTAGTTCAGGCTTTCGAGATACTAGTCGTGTTGGTGCTGGAAATCCAGAATTAGGGGTAATGATGGCAAAATACAATCGAACTGAGTTATTGCGATCGCTTTATAATTACCGAGATAATTTAGAGCAGATTACTACTTTGATTGAGTCCGAAAATTGGGGCGATTTAGAACAGATACTCCAGAAAAATAACGAAGCTAGACCTAAGTTTCTCAATTAATTTAGGATCTTTTTAAGCTAAACCCTATTTGAAAGCGACTTAATATTCTATTATAGGAAACTTTAATGGTTGCTCGATTGGATCTTTGCAGTAGTTAGAACATCCATTTTCTGCAATCCACCGATTACAATATTTTATATTTCTGCAACGCTTTGAGAAGGAGGAAATGCCTGACTTATTATTTTAGCTAAGGTGGCGAAAATTCTTCAAGCTCATAATCGAGATATAGAAGCAGAAGTAATTAAGGCTGGTGATGAACAGTCCTAAATTTAACTTGACATACTTTGGGTACGAATACTTTTTAATGTAATTAGAAAAGAGGAAACCATTATGTTGGGGAATTTGTGGGTAAATTTAACAGAACTACCAAAACCAGTCGGTAAATATGTTGTTGGAATCACACAGTTGGATTTTACTGATAAAAGTCGAACCAAGGTGTTTCAATTTGAAGAAGATAACGCATTTAGAAAGATTCCTGTAACTATCTTTTATCCAGCAGAGAGCGATCGCGGTAAAGATAGCGCACCTTATTCCTCTCCAGAATTATTAGAGGCTTTGAGTAAAATGACATTCGGACTCATCTCAAAAAGTGTCGCTAAAGTCAAGACTAATTGTTATCAAAATACACCAATTTCAGGCAGTAAAAATAACTATCCAGTTATTATTTTTAATCACGGATATGGTGGTTATATGATGCAGAGTACGGTACTATGCTCCGATTTAGCTAGTTTAGGATACATAGTTGTTTCTGTTGGTCATCCCTACGAGTCTTTAGGGATAAAATACTTGGACGGCAGCGTTATTATAATGAATAAAACTGCTCAACAAAGTGTAAAATCTGGCATTTCTTTTCAATATTTTGTAAAAATGTTGAAAGCGTCTACTAAAGAATATTATTCAGATATTAAAGCGATGAAAATAGCAGATTATATTTATAGAGAAATTGCTGAAGATTTGAATAAGAATGTCAAAATATGGGTAGAAGATTCTGTCTTTGTTGCCGAACAGTTATCCGCTTTAAATAAAGGTGAAATAGAATCTATTTTTGAAAATAGGTTAAAGCTCGATCTAGGTATTGGAATAACAGGTCATTCCTATGGAGGTGCAACTGCTGCTCAAGCTTGTCTAAATAGTGATAGATTCGTGGCCAGAATAAATATTGATGGAGGAAGTTGTGGAGACTTTTTATATAAAGATATTAATAAACCCTTCATGCTTATGGGGACTCATTTAATCAAAAATATTTCCCGAACGACCTACATATATAACACTAAAGACGCATATATAGTGACTCTAGATGATACGCAACATTTAGGTTATTCCGATGGACTGTTTATATCAAGACAAGTAAATATAATTAATCAAATAGGAAAAAGAGAAAAATATGAATTTCGCGAAATTATTACTAATTATCACTCTTGTTTTTTTGAAAAGTACTTAGTTGGAAACCAAGAGATTGACTTAGAAGACCTAAAATATGATGACGTTGAATTTAGACGTAAAATGGTAAATTAGTTAAACAGTATTTAGAACGCGCTACTAAATTTACTGCTCTAGATTTTACAGATTTTGTGGTCAATAGAACTAATATGAGTAAGGGCGATCGCAACAACCAATAATTGCCCAGATAGAGCAGCCTCAAGAATTTAATCAAGACTCTTTAATTGACTATCTCTTTGCAGACATATCTTTCGCTCGCACAGTGCAAGATTTGGCAACTTGAAGCAAGAATACGGAAGCGACGCTCTATCTGTTTGATTTAAATTCATTGTAAGTAAATAGTTAGCAAAAATTATCATGGAAAATTTAAATCGAACAATTTTAGTAACTGGTGCAACTGGCAACCAGGGTGGATCGATCGCCCGTCATCTTTTACAACGTGGTAAATTCAAGGTGCGAGCAATGGTTCGTAATGAAAGTAAACCTGCTGCGATCGCGCTCAAAGAACTAGGTGCAGAACTTATTAAAGCCGACTTCAACGATCGCGCGTCACTAGATCGGGCTATGCAGGGCGTTTACGGCATCTTTTCGATGCAGGATTTTCGCGATGGCGCGGAAGTCGAAATCCGTCAGGGCAAGGCGGTTGCCGATGCAGCCTCAGAAGCTGGCATAGAGCATTTTGTCTACAGTTCGGTAGGAAGTGCAGAACGTAACACGGAGATTCCCCATTTCGATAGCAAGTTTCAAGTCGAAGAATATATCCGCTCACTCGGTTTGCCTCACATTATCTTGCGTCCAGTGTTTTTCTTTTACAACTATAAAGGGATGCTGCCAATGGTTGAAAATGGCACATTACCCCAGCCCCTCAGCCCTGATACTAAGTTGCAGCAACTGTCCGAAGAAGATTATGGCATGATGGTTGCCGAGGTGTTCGAGCGTCCCGTAGATTTTGCCAATCGTGCGATCGAAGTTGCCAGCGTCGAGATGACTATGCCAGAGGTTGCGACAGCATTTAGCCACGTTTTAGGCAAAAAAGTCGAGTATCAACAAATTCCATTTGAAGCCTTCGAGGAGCAAGCAGGCGAAGAAGTGACAATTATGTTTCGCTGGTTTGAGAAAGTAGGCTATACAGCAGATTTTGCTCAGTTAAAGCATGATTTTCCCGCACTGTCTGACCTTGAATCCTATTTGCAATATCTTGTAGTGAGGTCTTCACCAAGTAGCGTTTAGAGATCGGATCACTCATACCAGGCGATCGCCTACTCAGGAAATAGTAAAGCAATTATGCTCAAAATTAAGGATTGACTAGCTTAAAAAGAATAGTAATGATAATGCTCAACAAAATTAAAATTGCACTGAGTAATCCCCCAAACAACCATTTAATCCAATTGACATCAACTTTAATTCCTGCTATTTCTTGACCTAGTTTGGATTCTACTTTAGTTATCTCTTGACCTAATTTAGATTCTACTTTGTTTATCTCTTGACCCAATTTAGATTCTACTTTGACTATCTCTATTTTAATCTCATTGATTTGATTCTCTATTTTTCTATCTATTTGGTCAAAGCGAGCAACTATCAATCTCTCAATTTCTGTCTCTTTTTCAATAGCCATAAAAATATTGTAGCGGTTTTGGTTTTAAATCTAGGCGATCGCACATTCAGGAAATAGTAAAGTAATTATGCTCAACAAAATTAAAACTACACTGAGTAGTCCCCCAAACAGCCATTTGACCCAATTAACATCAACTTTAATTCTGGCTATCTCTTAACCTAATTTAGATTCTACTTTGACTATCTCTATTTTGATCTCATTGATTTGATTCTCTAGTTTTCTATCTATTTGGTCAAAGCGATCGCCTAGCTTAACTTCAACCCCTCCGTTTCTTATCCCTATCTCGCTCAAGTGCCAATTTGTCATACAAATGGCAGCAAACAAGTAAAAAGAAACTCCGACGATTAAATTAGCTTTCCAGCTTTTGTTAATTTTAGAATGTCTTGCAAAGTGTCTGAATTGCTGAAGTTTACTATACATTGTTTTTTCTCATTTGTTTGTTTATATATCTGATATATCTTGTGTTTTTATGCTGGTATGTGATTTGGATCGCTTTTGGAAAGAAATTTGTAGCAATAATTCAAGACTTTAATATCTACATCAGGCTCTGGCGATCGCCTCTGATAAGCTTCCTTGATATCCCCACTATCTAGATAAGACTCAGAAGTAAAAGATATTCCATTTTTTAGCAAATTTTCCTTTATCCAAAAACAATTAAAAAACGCCCAGGTTAACCTAGACGTTGAATAAATATAATAAAAGACGAATCACAATTAAGCTAAGAGCTAATAGCTAGAGAATTACTAAGCATTTGCACCTGCAACCACTTCAGAAAGTTCTTGGGTAATTGCTGCCTGTCTTGCTTTGTTGTAGGACAAGGTTAAATTATCCATTAATTCGCTGGCATTTTCGCTAGCGTTGTTCATGGCAGTCATTCTGGCTGCAAGTTCGCTAGCTGCTGCTTCTTGTAAAGAACGCAAAATTTGGTTATTGAGATACAAAGGAAGCAAAGCATCCAATATTTGCACTGGATCTTGCTCAAAAATTGTATCTTGAGGATATTCATCAACTTTTGAAGTTACGCTTTCTCTTTCTACGCCAAATGCTCCACCTTTGGTTGTTAAACGGAAAACTTCATCATCTTTTACTGCTAATCCTTTAGTTGTCAAAGGGAGTAAAGTTTGAATCACAGGCTTAGAAGCAATTAGAGATACAAACTTGGTATAAATAAGCTCTACTTTGTCTACTTCTTCAGCTAAGAAAAGAGACAGCAATTCATCTCCAATTTCTGCTGCTTCAGGAGCGGTAGGAATCTGCTCTAAACCAATAAAGGTTTTTTCAGTCGGAGCATTACGTCTTTGAAAATGTTGCTTGGCTTTGCGTCCAATCAAAACATAGGTATATTCAACGCCCTGTGCTTCAAGTTCTTTAGCTCTGATCTCGGCTCTACGAATTACGTTTGTGTTATAGCCACCGCACAAACCGCGATCGCCACTGACTACCAAAAGAGCAACTTTTTTGATTTCTCTTTGCTCCAAGAGAGGTAGATCGACATCTTCAAACTGAAGTTTATTCTGAATATTGTAAAGAACCTGTGCCAAACTATCGGCGAAAGGACGAGTAGAGTTTACCTGTTCCTGGGCGCGACGAACCTTAGCAGCAGCAACCAGACGCATTGCCTCTGTGATTTTTTTCGTATTTTTTACCGACGCGATGCGATCGCGAATCGCTTTTAAATTAGCCATGATTTTAAAGGATGAAGGATGGAGGATGAGGGATGAGGAAAAAGTAATAGGTAATAACTAGTTAGTAGTTGTTAGTTTGTCGTTTGTAGTCTTTTCAAACTACTTACTACTCACTACGAACTACCAACTTTTTGTAATAGGTAATAGGTAAATATTATTTGTTACTTACTCTTACCTTTGCTACAACCCCCTATCGCTGATTCCCTGTCCCAGATCGCTAATTAAGCAGCCATGAAGGATTGTTTAAATTCGTTGATTCCTTCTTTCAAGAGGTTTTCTGCTTCATCAGTTAATTTTTTCTCAGAAGCAATGATTTCATTGTATTTAGGTTTGCTGGTGTCTATATACTCGCGCAATCCTTGAGCAAATTCGCTGGCTCTATCCACAGGAACGTCATCTAGATAGCCATTTAGACCAGCATATACCCCTGCTACCTGCTCTGCTACAGAAAGAGGTGAGTTTTGAGGCTGCTTGAGAATCTGGCGTAAACGTTGTCCCCGCGCTAGCTGATTTTGAGTTGCTGCGTCGAGATCGGAAGCAAATTGAGCAAATGCTTCTAATTCGGCAAACTGGGCTAATTCCAGCTTCAGCTTACCTGCCACTTGCTTCATAGCTTTGGTCTGAGCAGCAGAACCTACACGGGATACGGAAATACCCGCGTTGATTGCAGGACGGAAACCAGAGTTAAATAGGTCAGAAGAAAGGAAGATTTGACCGTCGGTAATAGAAATTACGTTGGTAGGAATATAAGCCGATACATCACCCGCTTGAGTTTCAATGATAGGTAGTGCGGTCATGCTGCCACCGCCTAAAGCATCGCTCAGTTTTGCTGCACGCTCTAGAAGGCGGGAGTGGAGATAGAATACATCTCCAGGGTATGCCTCGCGACCTGGTGGACGACGCAGTAGCAAGGACATCTGACGATATGCTTGAGCCTGTTTGGTCAAGTCATCATAGATAATCAAGGTTGCCTTGCCTTGATACATGAAGTATTCGGCGATCGCAGCACCCGTATAAGGAGCAAGATACTGAAGTGTGGCAGGGTCATTGGCGTTAGCTGCAACTACTACTGTGTAGTCCATTGCGCCTTTTGACTCTAAAGTATTAACTACCTGTGCCACTGTAGAAGCTTTTTGTCCCACCGCTACGTATACACAGATTACATCTTCACCCTGTTGGTTAATGATTGTATCCACCGCTACGGCAGTTTTGCCAGTCTGTCTGTCACCGATAATTAATTCTCGCTGACCACGACCGACGGGAATCATCGCATCAATCGCCGTAATACCTGTTTGCATTGGTTCACAAACTGATTTACGGGCAATAATCCCCGGTGCCATTGATTCAATCAAACGAGTTTCACTGGTGTTGATATCGCCTTTGCCATCAAGAGGACGAGCCAGAGAATCAACTACTCTACCAATAATTGCCTCACCTACAGGAACGGAGGCAATTTTACTAGTTGCTTTAACTGTACTACCTTCTTGAATACCAAAACCGTCGCCCATAAGTACGGCACCGACATTATCTTCTTCTAAGTTAAGAGCAATACCTACCGTACCGTCTTCAAACTCTAGCAGTTCTCCTGCCATTGCCTGTTCTAAACCGTAGATCCGCGCGATGCCGTCTCCTACCTGAAGAACTGTACCCACGTTGGATACCTGAACATCCTGCTCATAGGATTCGATCTGCTGGCGAATAATGCTGCTAATTTCGTCTGGTCTAATGCTAACCATAGCTTTTTTTGTATGTAAGAGTTAGTTTTAGTTTATCTCAGTCTAAAGACGCAATCACTCTAAGATCCTGCGCCTAGTTTGTGGTTTATTGATTTAAGCTGATGCTAATACGACGGAGTTGACCACTAATGCTGGCATCAATTACTTTTGAGCCAACTTTAATGATGACTCCCCCAATTAAATCGGGGTCAACGCTAGTTTTTAGCTCTACATCATGAGCTTCAGTGAGCGACTTTACTTTCCCAATTACGTTTTGCTTTTGTTCTTCATTCAGTTCGGTGGCAGAAGCAACTTCGGCTAAAACGGTCTGATTTAACTTACGTAATAAGCTGAGGTATTGCTCCACAATCGGTTCTAGAAAGACAATTCGTCTTTTGTCAACCAGCAGCATCATAAAATTTACCAAGTAAGGATTTGCGTCGTTACCCAATACTTGCTTTAGTACTGCTTTTTTGTCTTCTCCTTTTACTACTGGATTAAGAACAAAGTCTTTAAATTCTCTCGACTCTGATAGAAGAGAACTTAGAGAACGAAAGGTGTCGCCAAACTGGTTGGTTAAGTCGTTTTGCTGTGCTAAAGACATCAATGCCTGAGCATAGGGTTCGCCAACTTCGCTATTAATTAAAGTTCCACTCATGATTATTAACCTCCTAATTTAGCGATGCTGCTATCGATTAGCTTGCGTTGTGCTTCGGCTTCATTTCTTAGCGCATCCCCCGCACGGGATTTGGCACTTTCTAGAGCTAAAGCGACAACACGCTCTCTTAATTGAGCGATCGCTCTTTCCTGTTCGGAGCTTAGATCTTTACCTGCCGCTTCTTTGAGGCGTTCGACCTCTTTTTCTCCTTGAGCCAAGATAGTTTCTCTGGCTTTTTGAGCATTAGCTTGGGCTTGGGAGCGAATTGTAGCTGCTGTTTCTTTAGCTGATTCTAGCTTCTTCTGTTCTTGAGCTAAAGTTACTTCAGCTTGCTTTTGTTTCTGCTCAACTGCCTTGATTTGCTCGGCAATTTTTGAACGTCTTTCGCTCAAAATTTTGGTTAGTAAGGGTTTACCAAAATAAATTAGTATTCCTACTAAAAGTAGGAGGTTGATTAGGTTTGTTTCAAAAATGTTTAAATTTAAACCAAAACCGCCTTCAACCTCTGAGTGCGCTTCTGCTAGAAATAATAAAGTCTCTATCATACCCAGATCTTGAGTTTTGTTATTTTTTTCATTTATGCCAGCTATTAATCATTTTTATTTAATTAATTCTGGGTCGAGTATTTTTTCTAAGATTTGACGAGACAAAGAATCTACCTGCTGCTCTAGAGTTTCAAAAGCTGTCGCTTTTTGTTGCTCTATTTCTTGAGTTGCTGCTTCTCTTTGGGACTGAACTTCTTGCTGTGCCGCTGCTATTTTGCTAGCAGTAATTTCTTTCGCTTCAGCTTGGGCTTTTTGTACTAGATTTTGAGATTCTCGGCGCGCATCGGCTATCTGTTTCTCATATTCTTTGACTATGCTTTCAGCTTTAGCTAACTTTTCTTTAGAACCAGTATCGCCACCACGAAGATATTCTTCTCGTTCATCCAGCACCTTCATTAATGGCTTGTAAAATACTACGTTTAACAGTGCTGTTAAAAGCAAAAACTGCACTGCCATTAAAGGTAAAGTTGCATCAAAATCAAACATTTTTTATATGACAAATTGGATTGAACAATCAAAGTCTGTGGAAACGTTGGCATTTCCACAGACCTTAAAAAAGCTTAGACAAAGGGGTTGGCGAACAATAGTACTAGGGCAACCACCAGACCATAGATGGTCAAAGATTCCATAAACGCCAAAGTCAACAGAAGAGTACCGCGAATTTTACCTTCAGCTTCAGGCTGACGGGCAATACCTGCCACTGCTTGACCAGAAGCGTTACCTTGTCCAATACCAGGACCAATTGCAGCCAAACCAATAGCTAATGCAGCAGCGATAACGGAAGCAGCTTGAATATCCATGAAATTTTTCCTACTTTAAATTTACTGAGAGAACTCGAAAATGAAGTGAAGCTATAAAAATAATATGCTTCAACACTTAAACAAAATTTAGAAGCTAAGTTACTTCCAAAATAAACCTCTTAATCGTGATCTGCTAAAGCCTCGTGTATATATGCTCCTGCGAGGGTAGCAAATACTAAAGCCTGAATTGCACTGGTAAATAAACCTAGTGCCATCACTGGTAATGGTATAAATAACGGAACCAAAAGTACTAATACAGCAACTACTAGTTCGTCAGCCAAAATATTACCAAAGAGACGAAAACTTAGAGAAAGAGGCTTGGTGAAATCTTCTAAGATTGCGATGGGAAGAAGAATAGGAGTTGGTTCAATATAGTGCTTGAAATACCCTAGTCCCTTCTTTTTCAACCCAGCGTAGAAATACGCCAAGGAAGTGAGCAATGCTAGAGCCACCGTTGTATTGATGTCGTTTGTGGGGGCAGCCAATTCACCAGATGGTAACTCAATGAGTTTCCAAGGCACCAGCGCACCTGACCAATTTGACACAAAAATGAACAAAAACAAAGTGCCGACAAAAGGCACCCAGTCCCGATATTCTTTTTCGCCGATCTGATTTCTCACCAAATCTCGAACAAATTCGAGGACATACTCCATGAAATTTTGGATGCCGCTCGGAATTTTTTGAATATTCCGAGTCGCAGCTAAAGAAGCTATTACTAAAAGAGCTATTACTATCCAAGAATTGAGAAAAACCTGTCCGTGAACTGAAAAATTGCCGATTTTCCAAAGAAAATGTTCGCCAACTTCTAATTCAGCCAGGGTATAAATATTTAGAAAAGTCAAAGCACCTAGAATTTCCATATACCTAGATTAAGCAAAACATTAAATTAAAATCTTTCTGGTGGTTTCTTTAAAAATCCCTTATTTTAAGCGTCATTTTCTGATTTTTCTGCGGGCCAAAGAATTGACTTTACAGTATAGATAATGATTGCTGGCTTATAAGTTAGAAATCCAAGAAAGACAGGAAGAATGTGCAACTGCTGCCATTTACTAGCGACCAGTATCAGGATGACAAAAAGTCCTAATCCTTTAGCACCGAGGCGTTGTTGACCTAGGCGTTCAACATCTTTGGCTAACATTCTCAAATACGCCAGTCCGACAACTGCACCAACTAAATAGTTGAAAGCAATATTGAGCGAGAAAAAATACCACACAGGAAAAACAAGTATTCCTGTCAATGCCAGAGTAGTCAACAACAGCGATCGCTGTAGCTGATAAAAATCTGCCATTGAGTCACGATCTTCTAAAGACTTAGAATCATCAGGAGTAATTTGCTCTTGAACTGGTAATGGTTCGTGAGATTGATTAGACAAAGTTACCTTTCTCGAATGCTGACTCATTCTGTATTTTGGTTACTGCAACCTGATTTTTCTACATCTATATTTAATGTATCAATTCAAGCAACTACTTATCCAGACGGATTATGCAGTTCACCTCAGCCAAACAGTTGTTTACCAAAGTGTTACTTGGCATTACTACGAACCTGGTAGCAATGCTTCTACGTCGCAGTCCCCAGCGATCATATCACGGTACTGTAACCAATTGTTAAAAATTTCTAAATAGTCAGTTTAAAGAAATTTAGCTAAACTTATAGGTTTGATTGCGTTAGTTCTAAACTTATTCTTGAAAAATAAAGCCTTGTCCCCTATCTGTCACAATGAAGGCGAGATTCTTAGACAAAAAAAGATGAGTAACTTTATTTTTACACTTGTAGCACAATTTCCAGTGATGCTTGATATCCAACACAATTTGGATACTATTTTGTCTATTCTTTCACAAGCCGAACCTAATACGCTCGTCATATTGCCTGAAGGCGCACTCTCTGGTTATGCAGAAGACATAGAATTTCTTCATAAAATAAATCAACAACTTCTGGAACTTTCATTGCGGAAACTACAAGAAGTAGTTGTACAGTCTGAGATCCATCCATTTAATCTTTGGGTCTTGTTTATTGGAAAATTGGAAGTGGTACAATGCTGGGATATATTACGGTTCACGACAAGAGCGATTTGTCTAGCGTAAAGTTAATCTAGCAACGAGTGAACGTACTCTGTATTTACCGCAGGTTCTCAACTTTCTCTAGTCGAACTTGACTTTGATGATCGTAGTATCAGGCTATGAATTCAACTTTGTCGTGAAATTCGCTTTCCTGCACAATGGCAGTATTTAGCCCGTAGAGGTGCTGAAATGTTTGTATATCTTACTAATGCTGTTATTGAAACACAATCTTATAAGGTGGGCAAGATTGTTGTTCAAGTAGGCTGTTAAACTTCACTTTTAGTTTGCCCACCCTACTTGCTGATTATGAACCAAAAACTTCGCTTTCTCTGCCTTTCCACCATTCCCCTAACTTAAGCAAGTCAGCTTGAATATCTTCTAATTCTTTCATATATTCTTGGGGTGGAATTTCGTCTTTGCGTTCTTGTAATTTTTTTAATCTTAACTGCACTAACAACCAAGGTTTGGATATACCGTCAGTAGCTTCAATATATTGAGCCAATTCTTGACTATTCATTTGTTAATCAAGTTATTTATTAAAGTTTGCTTATATTCTTTAAAGATAGCGTAATTGATTCAGACCAAGAATCAAGGAATTTTATATTTTAGGATCGTAGATTAAATAAATGCGGGCATTTGTTACGGGTGGAACAGGTTTTATCGGCGCAAATTTAGTTAGGCTGTTGTTACAGCAAGGGTATGTAGTTAAAGCTTTAGTAAGAGAAAATAGCTGTTTAGATAACCTGGCATCTTTGGATGTAGAAATTGTGCAAGGAGATCTAAACGATCGCCATTTAGATCAACAAATGTCTGACTGTCAGGTATTGTTTCATGTTGCTGCTCAATATTCTCTGTGGCAAAGCGATCGCGAATTACTTTACCGTAGCAATGTTTTGGGTACGCGCAATATTTTAAGCTGCGCCCGTCAAGCAGGTATTGAGAGAACTGTATATACTAGCTCAGTAGCAGCGATTGGAGTCAATGATGGCGTGGCAGTCAACGAAACCTATCAAAGCCCCGTAGATAAGCTGGTGGGATATTATAAAAAGTCTAAGTATTACGCCGAACAAGAAGCAGTCAAAGCAGCCCAGCAGGGACAAGATATAGTAATCGTTAACCCTAGTACGCCTATAGGTGCGTACGATCTTAAACCAACTCCCACAGGGGAGATTATTGTCAGGTTTTTGCAGCAAAAAATGCCTTTTTACGTGGACACGGGATTAAATTTAATTGATGTCAAGGATGTAGCTTGGGGACATATTTTGGCACTAGAAAAAGGTGTAACAGGCGATCGCTATATTTTAGGCAATCAAAATTTAACTTTTGCCCAATTACTTGATAAGCTAGCCAAAATTACAGGTTTACCCGCACCAAAATCTACTATTCCCTATTGGATACCTTATAGTGTTGCTTGGCTAGAAGAAAACGTTGTCGCAAGACTGGGTAAGCAGCCGACGATTGCTATAGATGGGGTGCGAATGTCAAGACAAAAGATGTTTTATGATCCGAGTAAAGCTGTTCGAGAATTAAAATTACCCCAGTCTGATATTAATCTCGCTTTAACCGAAGCTGTAAACTGGTTTGTTCAATCAATGAAAGTAAAAGTTACGAGTTCAGTTACCGATCGCAATTTACTCCAATAGTCATGAGGGTTTCCGTCAGTCTTTTATTGATCAAAGCAATTAAAAAATTTGCGATGAAAAACAATGAATTGATCGATTTTGCTAGATCTTTCGTAGGGGAAGTTTTTGTTAGCAATAGTAATGGAAGTTCCGCAGGAAGAGTAGGTGCAGCATTACTTACAGCTAAAGGAAATATATATAGTGGTATTTGTCTGGACTATGCCTGTAGTTTAGGTTTTTGTGCCGAACACGCAGCCGTGGCAGAAATGCTTAAACATCGCGAAACTCGAATTATCAAAATTGTAGCTGTAGATATAGAAAAAGTTCGTGTTCCTTGTGGACGTTGCCGAGAATTAATCATGCTGACTAATTTTGAAAACCGAAATACTGACATCATAATTTCTCACACTCGAACTATAAAGCTAAGCGATCTGCTTCCATATCATTGGCTAGAAAGTTAGGTTATGAAAAATTAGATCAGAGGAAACAAATACAGGTTAATTGCTGCTATCCACTTTAATCGCCACAAAGTCTACATTCGTCATATATTAACTCACGCTGAATACGATAAAGGTAATTGGAAATTATGACAGTTATTGCACCAGAATTAAAACGACAATGGAAGGCAATCGCGCCTTATTTAACGATTACCAACGAGCAAGAATACGATGAAGCGGTAGAAAGACTTAACTTTCTGCTTGAGCAAGTGGGAGATGATGAATCTCATCCTCTTTATAGCTTACTAGATACTTTAGGGATATTAATTGAATCTTATGATAACGAACATTTCCCACTACCAAATTGCAGGGGAATAGACGCTTTAATTTATCTAATGGAAGAACATTCTTTATCACAATCTGATTTGCCAGAAATAGGTTCTCAGGGAGTTGTTTCCGAAATCCTCAACGACAAAAGAAAGTTAAATGTAAGACAGATTCAAATGTTAGCGGAACGATTTCATGTTTCTCCTGCAATATTTTTTGACTAAATTATATCTACCAAAAAAGTTACGAGTCTAGTTGTCGATAAAAATCTGCTTCAATAGTCAGGGGGGTTTCAGTCAATCCTCTATTAATGAAAATAATTAAAAAATCTGCGTTCAGTTGGGGCAAACAAACGCTTTCATCTACTGCTTTATATTCACCACCAGTTAAATAGTAGAAGCTGATTTTTCCGTTTTGCCAAAACCAAATTTCTCGAATGCCCAAATATTTGTACTTTTCTAGATCGCTCAGACTACCGCTAGTATAAGTAACTTCTATAGCCAAATCTGGCAGAGATTTATCCGTCTCGAAAGCAAAACTATGGTCTGGTTCTTTACCAGCCAAGGGAGGATTTTTTAATGTAGTCGAACCCATGGGAAAATAAGCCAAATCATACTTACGACAAAAAGTTTTAATCAAACCATTAATAACCTCGGCAATCCTCTCGTGGTTTTTGCTTGGAGACACGATGGTTATTACTCCATCTAAATACGATATGCGATATTCTAAATATTCTTGAGTTAGTTTTTCGTAATCATCCCAGGTCATTTCTGCCAAACTTAAAATTTGGTCGGCACGACTGGCGCGATCGCGATCGATGGAAATGTTTAGTATATCTGTAAACACTAGTAGTTAGTCTTGGTGTCAATTTAAACCTAAAATTTTACGAGCCAACCTTAAATTATTTAGATGTTTACTCGTTTAAGATTAGGAGATTAGTTTATATCTTCATTGTATTTCAAGACAATGTAAAGTATACCAATAAAGAATCTTCCTGTATTCGGCTGTTTCTCTTTTTTGATTCAAAATGCACTTTACAGAAAAACTCAATCAGGCGATCGCCACGAATAACAGTCTCTTGGTTGTGGGACTCGATCCTAATCCTGAAATGATGCCTGCTGATTATCTAAAAAAAGATGACGATAATCTAATTAGCTCTATAGAAGCTTGGTTATTGTGGGTAATTAAATCAACTAGCGATCGCGTTTGCGCCTACAAACCCACTTTAGGTTTTTATCAAGCACTAGGGGTAGAGGGGTTACAGTTATTAGAGCGTATTTTGTTGGCTATTCCCGCAGCAATTCCCGTCATCTTGGATGCCAAACACAGCGATCTTAATACCAGTACTGTCTTTGCTGAAACTATTTTTGCTCGCTGGCAGGTAGATGCTGTAACCCTGACTCCCTTTGCAGGACAAGATCACGCTGCACCTTTTTTAGTTTATTCAGATAAAGCCGTATTTATTCTTAGCCATACCTCCAATCCTCAAGCAGAAAAGCTACAAAGATATCCTAGTCAAGAGCAACCCTTTTATCTACAGGTAGTTAAAGAAGCTCAAACTTGGGCAACTCCAAAACAGCTATATCTAGAAGTAGGGACAACTAATCCTGAAATATTGAGTAGAATTAGAGCGATCGCACCAGAAAGGACAATTTTACTCCGTAGTCTTTGGAGTAGTAATAATTTTGAATTCCTAATTAATACAGGGTTAGATGACAATGGTGAAGGATTACTAATTCCCATTCCCCAGGACTTTTTGGCTACAAATAATCTTGCTGCCGAGGTTGCACAACTTAATCAAAATGTTAACAAGTATCGAGAGTTAAGAATCAAGCAGGGGTCAAGCTGTGAGCTTTGGACATCTAATGTATGTTTGTTTACCCAGCATCCCTATCAGTCTTTAATTCTCCAGCTATTTGATATTGGCTGTTTACTATTTGGAGAATATGTCCAGGCTTCGGGAGCAACTTTTTCTTACTATATAGATCTGCGTAAAATAATTTCTAATCCGCAAATTTTTAATCAGGTATTGAGTGCCTACGGCGATATAGTGCAGAACTTGGAATTTGATCGGATTGCAGGCATTCCCTATGGTGCATTACCTACGGCAACAGGACTAGCGTTAAATCTTCAGCGTCCGATGATTTTTCCCCGCAAAGAAGTAAAAGCTCATGGTACTCGACGTTTGATTGAAGGTGGTTTTAATCCAGGGGAAAAAGTGGTTGTAATTGACGACATTTTAATTAGTGGCAAAAGCGTGATGGAAGGGGCAGAAAAGCTTAAGTCTGCTGGTTTAATAATTAACGATATTGTCGTCTTTATCGATCACGAAGGTGGAGTAAAAGATCGCCTAGCAGATAATGGTTATCGCGCTCATTCAGTTCTTAGTATTTCTGAAATTACCAATACTTTATACGAAGCTGGACGCATTACAGAGAAGCAATATAATACTTTTCAGGAAAATCATTAAAGAATCTCTCATGATTTTATTTACCACAAGATAATAATTAAAGGTTAAATTGAATAAAATACATAGTATTCCTGACTATCTTACTTATTACTACGAAGAAGGAAATATTCAGCTCAAGAATATTTGCAACTACGATGATGTTGAAGCACAAGCAATATTAACTAGTTTATCTAAATCTGGACAAAGAACCTGGTTACATCCTGGATATCTCGAAGAACGGCGCGAAATTGAAGCATGGCTTTACAATGATTTTACCAATAAAGGGAAAAAACCATATCTTCAACATCCTCTTTATTTTGTTTTCGGAGAACATGATGATTTATTTCAAAAAGGTGGTTTCTTTTCTTCAGCTAACCCTGCTAAATTAAGTATTCCTCTATCGCTTTTTGACAGTGATATGATTTCATTTACATATCCTGACAGTATGCCTAGTTTTAATATTCCTCGAACAGAAAGAGGTGAATTTTATTTAAAACCATTTCACGGTAAAGTTTTTACCAAAGATGAGATAATTGAGGTTGTTAAAACCTATGGGCTACCAGGGAATAAATGGAAAGTTGAAGAAGCATGGCGTTATGATCGTTTCATCGAAGCCCAGATATGGGATGTTCGTCCTATAGAAAAATTTTTACAACTTTAATATCCGCTTGGTTTGGCTAAACTTTCAAATTTAGTAAGTTCAGCGTTAAATAATAATTTAACTGTTCCAACTGGACCATTACGATGCTTAACAATGCTAACTTCAGTAATGCCTCTATCGGGCGTATCAGGATTATAGTATTCATCGCGATAAATCATCATCACTAAATCCGCGTCTTGCTCAATACTGCCACTTTCTCTCAAATCAGATAGCATCGGGCGTTTATTGGTTCTTTGTTCTACCCCGCGACTTAGCTGAGATAAAGCTACAATTGGCACATTCAACTCCCTAGCTAAACCTTTCAAACTCCGCGTCATCTTCGATAGCTGCTGTACACGGTTGTCGTTATCGCCCCCTTCCATTAGCTGAAGATAGTCGATCATTACTAAGCCTAAAGGATCTTTTTGCTGCGCTTGAAGTCTGCGTACTTGCGATCGCATTTGCATTACAGTTAAGTTAGCCGTATCGTCTATATAAATTGGCAACTCTGATAGTTTTTCTACACCGTCAATCAATTGTCCAAACTCATTTTGAGCAATTCTACCCGAACGCAGGCGGTTGCTAGGAATCCTCGCCTCACTTGATAGCAGTCTTTGGGTTAGCTGTTCCCGCGACATTTCTAAACTAAATACAGCGATAGGTAACTTAGAATCTCTAGCAATGTTAGATGCCACACATAAAGCAAATGCCGTATTGTGAACACAAATATCGTTAGCTACAAAATTATGGGTTTCAGGAATAGTCAAGTCGTAAACCTGTTGTTTTCCTACATATTCAATACTGACAATCTCATCCCAGTAGACTTCACTAGTTGCCAAGTTTTGCAAGGGAATATCGTCTAAGGCATAAGCTAGCTTAAATAATCTTTCTCTGGATAAAGCTCGTTTATCTACATGAATATTGCTATGTCCTTGAATTCCTGAACGTTTGGCGACAGACACCCAAGGTTCTTCACTTTTTACCTGCCTTAACTCTTGCCAAATTTCTACAGGAATTAAATCTTTATTTGTCTGATATCTTCTTTTCAATATCGCTTCTCGAACAGCACTGATAGCTTTTTCTTTACTAAAAATTCCAATCTCATCAATAAAATTCTTAATCGATTTGGCATCAGTAATATCTAGCTGCCAAACTTGTCTACGCTCATTTTGATATTTAATAGAACGATTTTTCAAGGCAGCAATAACCCCAAATCTCAATAATAAATGCTGTATTTGTCTAGCCAGTTTTTCGCTGACGGTTGCATAACCTAATTGAGATTGACCGCTAGTTAATACAGTAGCCCAACCATCAGTGGCAAACAAACGGTTGAGGAACAAAGCAATTAAATTAGGTTGCAGCCCAAATACAAGCTGAGGAATAGTTTTAGCATGAGCATTCTTACCCCACAAACCAAGTTCTTGCAGCCAAAGAGTTAGGGTATTTGGACTATTTTTACTAATTGCTAATATTTCTGAGGTAAGATTTTGAGGATTAAGTTCTAGCAGTTTACATAGTTGTATAAATGTTTCTTGATTGGGGACGCAAACTCCCTTAATCCAAAATCTAATTAGTGAAGAACTGACTTTTAATAATGAAGCAATTTGAGCAAGAGAACGATGCTGATCATTAATTGCCTCTTTTAAATTTCGAGCAAAAATTTGACGTTGATGATCGAGAAAAGCTCGATTCTTACTAACTCTGATAGATATTGTTCTTGTGCCGTTAGAGTCATATTCTTTTGAGGTAAGTCCAGATAAACTAGCAACGGCATTGACAAAATCCTCTCGTAAGATTGGACTATTGTTAGTAAACTCTGGACAGGTTTTCGTTAAACATCCATCACCAATTAAATAAGCTAGCAACTTGACTTTGGCTTGAGAAATTCTTTGATCTCCAAACACCTTAATCTGTCGCGGGACAGCAATTTTATTTCCCACTTGCAATGTTCCTAAACTACGCCAGCCGTGAATAGTCAAAAAAGGATGAGTTAGAGTAGTTGTAATTTTCCTGCCTAAACGAGTAGTCACCTGATAGACAGGTTTAATGCCATCGTCAACAAAAGCTGATGGTTTTGTCCAGGTAAATCGCCAGTCAGATTGTAGAGTCAATAGCGAATCTTGTTGACGATTATAAATCTCTTCGATAGTTTTAACGCTGCCGTCTTGACAGACTAATTCCGCATCAGCAGCCAAACATTTTCCCATTGATGGTCTGCCAGCGATAATAACTAGGTCAGAACGACTAAAACCGCTAGTCATGGCATCTAAATCATAGTAACCAGAAGGAACACCAGGTAAAGCTGTATTCTGATGTAGTTCCTCAATGGTATTAAAGGTATTTACCAAAGTTTCGGCAATAGGAACTAAACCCTCTTGAGGACGTTCTTGAGTTAGGCGAAATATCTTTTGTTCGGCAGAATCTAAGACTACTTCTAATTCGGTGGCGTTATCGTAGCCAAGATCGACAATTTCGTGTCCCGAAGTGATTAACTGACGACGGATATATTTTTCCATGATCAGGTTGGCATAGCGATCGATATTAACCGCCGACACAGTACGGTTAAGTAGCTGTGCTAACTTAGTTATACCGCCAACCTGCTCTAGTAAATCGCGATCGCTCAAGTATGTACTAAGAGAAATAAAATCGGTGGGTTTCCCTTTGCTGTTAAGCGTCAATGCAGCCTGATATATCTCTTGATGAGCTTTAACATAAAAAGCATTTTTAACCACTAGTTCTGCAACTCTAGTAATTGCCTCTGGATCGAACAGGATGCCGCCCAAGATTGCTTCTTCTGCCTCGATACTAGCTGGAGGTAAGTTATTTATTTCTGCCATTAATCACTTTGGATTCTTACAGCATCACTATAGAACAAATATCCTACTTTTTTGAAGTAATTTAAGAAAATGTTGGGGGAGCAAACACAGCGATTGCTAGTTAGATATAGACATCCTAGCTGACAAATACTCGTAATGACGACCCATTTTTAAGACTCGAACTATATTTTCTGCTTCTCTGACAGTAAATGGTTTCATGGAAATGGATTTTATCATGTACCGTATAGCGTACCCTTCTAAAACGTGGAATATGGCGATCGCTCAAATATGTACTAAGAAAAATAAAATCTGTCGATAAAGTGATCGAGATCCTGCCTCAAGTTTTATTTTTTGAGAAAATTGGCTTATGAATTAAAATATTTTGTGTAGGTCAATTTTATGGACTTTGTAGATCAAATAAAAACAATAGCTCAAAATATTGAAAAGATAAAAGGCGGAGCTTTAAATGAGCAAGCTACAAAAAACTCTTTTATTATGCCTTTTATAGAAGCTTTGGGATACGATACTCGTGATCCTTTTGAAGTGTTTCCAGAGTTTACCGCTGATATTCCAGTATTAAGAAATGACAAAGTAGATTACGCAATTTTGGCAGATAGCAAACCAATAATGTTGATTGAATGTAAATGTTGTCACGATAAACTAGATAACGTAAGACATACTGCACAGTTACACAAATATTTTCAAAATACAGAAGCAAGATTTGGCATCTTGACCAATGGTATTGTTTATCGTTTCTACACAGATATTGATAAAAACCATGTTATGGACACCAAACCATTTTTTGAGTTTAATATGCTCAAGTTTGGTGATTCAGATATAAATGAACTAAAAGGATTTTCCAAAACAAGTTTTGACCCCAAAGTGTTGAGTAATGCTGCTGAAACCCTCTTGTTTACTAAAGAAATTAAACGAATTATGGCAGAGCAATTAGGAAATCCCTCTCCTGATTTTGTCAAATTTTTTGGTAGGCAAGTTTATTCTAAAAGTATGACCGCACTCGCAGTAGAAAAGTTTACTGAAATTACTAAAACATCGCTAAAAGAGTTTATCAATGAAATAATTGCAGAAAAAATTAAGTCTGCAATGGATGATGATAACGACACCTCAACCAAAGAAAAATCAAAAGCAGAGCCTAAGATTGATGATCCCGAAGACAAGAAAATTGTGACCACAGAACAGGAATTAGAAGGATTTTATATTGTTAAAGCAATTCTTCGAGAAGTTTTTGATATCAACAGATTGCAATATAAAGATACAGTGAACTACTTTGGCATAAATTTAGATGGAAGGGTAAATCAAACTATTTGCAGACTTTATCTTAATTCAAAAAATCAAAGTATATTCGTTATGGGCGTTAATGACCAAGGAGTTAAAGAAGGAATTAATTGTTTAGACGATATTTATAGATATAGCGAATTCCTAAAAGCTAGGGTTAACTTTCTAACCAACGGTCAATATGTTGAGGAACTAAGAAAAGTAGAAGAAATTAGGTAATAGTCGATTGATTAAAATCAAGTGGACATTAAAGGTCTGATTAATAAATAAGCGTTATGCCCACTTGAAAAACAACTCAACACAACTGAACCAAAGATTTACTAGGTTTGGAAATATCAGTTGATTCTATTTCCTTTTCCAAATTGTCAATTACCTCTAGCGTTTTTCTTTCAAATTACTTGATATTTCAGTACCCAACATACAGGCTCGCTCTAAGTTAGCACCATTTAAATTACTACCTTCTAATTCAGCACAAAGTAGATTAGCCCCCGATAAGTCAGCCCCAGCTAAGTTTGCACCTCTTAAATCAGCTTCTTCCAGGTTGGTATCACTAAGGTTCGCCCCCTGTAAATCAGCTTGAGATAAGTTTGCGCCTTTGAGATTAGCACTATTAAGGTTTACCCCTCGCAAGTCCGCACCTCGCAAATCCACTCCTTTCAAATTAACTCCAGTTAAATTTGCTCCACTTAAGAATGCTCCAGAAAGGGAGGCTTGAGACAATTTTGCCCCCATTAAGTTTGCTCCCCGTAAATTACTACCGCGCAAATCCGCATTACTAAGATCAGCCTGCATTAAATTAGCACCCAAAAGATTTGCTCGAAGATCTGTTAACTTAAAATTTGCTCCTAAAAGATTTGCTCCATCCAATCTTGCTCCTTTGAGATTAGAGTGAGAAAAATCGACTCCGACTAAATTTGCCCCAGCCAAATTAATTTTTTCCAGTTGACAATTATCTAATTCTTCATCTTCTAAATCTATACCAGGAAAGTGCTTTTGTTGTCCTGTGCGAATTTGTTCTACGGTCATTGTAAATGTTGCTTCGGTATTTATTAAAGATTAAAGATGGATTTTATTTAAAAGCTTTAGGCTTTTAGCTATAAGTCTTAAATTGTTCAAGAAGATGTTGTCTTATTTTTACGAGCATTTTCCGAATCTACTAACCACATTCCAGCAGCAATTTTAGGTCGATAAGTCTCAAGAGTCATACCCTGCTGTATACCCATAACCAAAAGCGACAAAGCATCTAACAGTTTAGGATCGTATCTCTTACCTGCTAAGGCCTGACAATCTTCTAAAGCTTTAGCAGCAGGATTTTTATCCCCAGAATACTGCTTGTATGCCTTCATTTTTTGCTGAAAGTCTGCCAATAAACACAAGATTCTCGACTCTAAAGGAATAGCATCGTAAGCTAGCCCCGCAGGAATCCCCGAACCATCCCAAGCTTCCCTTTGATGGATGAGTATTTCTGATACGGCTTCTAATTGGGACATAGCTCGTAATACTGAGGCTTTAGGCAAAAATTTACTATGATCTGAAGTTTTTGCTTGTGTTTGAGACTGCTTATTATGGCTTCTTGTTACTTCAGGTAACCCAACGCGATGCAACAATCCCGATAAATAAAGTCGTTTTGCCTGCCAAGCAGGAAGATCCAATAATTGTGCCATTGCTTCAGCCATTGCTGCCACCTCAGATGCAGCCATCGGATTGCTAACGTCAGTAGTATCTAGTAGCTGCGCCATGCGTAAGAAGGCTTGCATCTCATTGGACACGATATTTTCATCCAAATCTTCAAAACCTTTGAAGCTAGAACCTTGCCCTGGTTGATGGAGAGTTTTTTTGGAGTCTTGCAGATACTTGACTACCTGAGACACCACTGCATCTAAGTCATCTCTTTGTCTTGTACCCGACTCAGCAGTCATTTTAGCTACTTTTGTTGTCATTATTTCAGCTAGCTCTGAATTGTAGCCTCTTATATGATCGATCGCCAGTTCGACTGTTTCGCGCACTAACTTTGGTTCAAACGTCCAAAAGCCATAAAATTTTCGCTCTAAATCTTTTTGGGGTTTGTTATTACCATAATCAGCATCAGACAGTTCCTGGCATAGCACCATGGCTGTATAGGTAGGTGAAAGAATCATCAAATGCCACTCTTCGGCAACGGGATCTTCTGGCTTGAGATCGATTAGGGATACGTTTTCTTTCTGGCTAGTAGGATGGCTATCAAACCCAGCTTCGGGGGTTGCCATTATGACTACATGATTTGATTTATCTGCCAGATCATTATAGCGATCGGCTTCTTCTAAATACCATTTACCACGCTGAAAAGCTGTTACCATCAGAGGTGGGCTATTTGAATCTAAAATGAAGTCCTCTAGCGCATGACATAGAGCAACTAAAGTGTTTTTGTAATAAACTCCAAAGTTTAAAGGTCGTTTGCCGTGACGATGAGCTTCGTCTAATCTCTGTAATATTGAACCTTCCAGCATAGTAAATAAATAATTAATTAAATTAAAGCGCGATTGAATACAATACACCTTTAAGTAAATATATTATGTTCCTTAAACAGCAGCAGTGATCTTTTGCCGATCTAATTTTACAGGAGCAGTTAACGCTTCTTCTAGAGGAGCTTTACCTAACTTATTTTCTAAGATTTGCATCACTTCTCTACCAAAGTCATTGGGGTTTTGCTTCCAGGCTTGAAGACATACTTCACCAAAGAAAGAACCCAATGGTTCAGGATTCCAAAGCAGTTTTTTGGCTGTCCAAGGCATTAAGCTCATCGGATTATATCCAGGCTTAAGAATATTTTTCTCAAAGGCATATTCTTCTAAATGAGTATGGGGTTGTAAACCGATAAAGAAAATTGCCGGCTCTACTTTATCTGCACCAAAGATTGTTTCTAACTCTCGATGATAGGCAACAGTTTGCTTAATTGTTTCCTGGGTTTCGTCGATAACGTTGAAAGAATAGTTAACCGAAACCAGATCGTTAAAGCCTGCTGTTTTGAGATCTCGACAGTTTTGTAAAACAGTCCGCAGATTATAGCCCATCCGCATCTTACGAACAAGTTCTTGTGAACCGCTGGTAATACCAATCTCAAAGTAATTCATTCCTGTTTTAACCATTAAATCAGCTAGTTCAGGAGTTACATTATCTGCCCTGATATATGCTGCCCAATGAATATCTTTTATTCCAGAATCAACTATTTTCTGGAGTAATTCGATGGCATCAGGAATATATTTTTTGGCGGGAATAAATTGAGCATCAGTAAACCAAAAATTGCGAATCCCTCGTTCATAAAGCTGACGCATTTCTTTGACTACTTCATCAGCAGGATTGATTCTTACTTGTTTACCTTCTACCACTGTGTAGACACAATAGCAGCAATTATGAGGACAACCTCTTTTAGTTTGCACTCCAATGTAAAAATCGTTTTCTTGGAGATAATAGGCAAATTCAGACCAAATAGTGGCAATATAGTCGTAGTTGCAGGCACTTTTTTCAATAGGAGTAGGCCATTCATGAATTAGCCTGTCCCTAATGTTATTCTCTCCTACTACATAACAGCGTTCGTCGCGGAATTCCTGATTATTTAAAATTTTCTCTAGCAACTGTTCTCCTTCCCCAACAGAAACAATTGTTCCCTTGGGCAAATCTTGTTTTAACTGCTCATAAAATACGCTGACTGCACCACCTCCAACAATAGTACGGGCTTTTGGGGTATGTTTTCTGGCTCTTTTTAGTCCTCGTTTAACCAAACCTACGTTTCGCCATAATTCTCCATAATAAGCAGTAGCTACTTTTAAACCACCTAACGCTCCTCTAAGTTTGATCAGAGGATTTTTGGCATAGTAAAGTTCAAAAGCGTTTTGTAAAGGATTTCCGCCTCTTCCTCCTACTGGTGCGTAAATCTGGATATCTCGCCAAGAAAAGACCAATAATGATGGTTTAAATTCATCAATACATTTATCTAAGGCATTATTAAAATCTAAGGGAGGAACTGTACCTAAATCAAATATCTTCTGCTGAACTTGAGGAAACAGCTTATGAACGTGATCGGCTAAATATACTACCCCAATTGGAAAAATTGGGTTACAGGGAAGACGAACATAGAGAATCCGTTGAGTCATAGCTTAATTATATTATTAATTTTTACAAACTTTATGAGCTTATGGGCGGCAAATATCTATTTTTAGCTTTCAGTGAGAATAATTTATTCATATAACTTAACTTTAGCGATATTATTTACTACGATCAACCAAATCTGCAAAATGTTTATAAATCAGCCCTATTTTTCTATTGAAGCTGTAAAGGCTTTTTGTAAATATAAATACAAAATTTTTAGTTGCCCAATTTTGCAAAAATATGTTTAGATTTATTTATTTTTTGAAAATCAGAAAAAATTTTTAAAGAGAAATCTTCAATCCTGTCTTTATAGATACCAATCAAAGAACAGATAAATATCCATCGGTAGCTAGTTTTACAACTAATTGGGATCGGAGAATGTTAGCTTATATAAGCCAATAAAAAACGTTTTTAAACAACTCTCTTCAACAGCTATGTCACAAATTTTAGATCCTCTGCCAAATGATGAAAATGACAGCATTTTATGTTGTTATGTAAACGCAACTAGCCAAATTCAGATCGCTAGAATTACTAATATACCGAACTGGTATTTTGAACGAGTCGTCTTTCCTGGTCAAAGATTAGTGTTTGAAGCAAATATCAAGGCTATTTTAGAAATACATTCAGGAATGATGGCAAGCTCAATACTTTCTGATACTATTCCTTGTCTTAGACTTGCTTTACAGGCAATAGATGAAAAGGAAAAAAAGAATCAAGAAGATAAGCAAATAGAAAATAATTCCCAAAATAGTCAGAAAGTTTCTACGTCATTCAACATTTCCGTATAAAGTTATTAACAAGCTAGAAAATTGATTCAAATTAAAGAGCATATTTTGTGGGGTTGCTATATTTAGCGGCCCCTATGTTTATACTAAGAGATAGATGCAAAATTTTGTGTAATAAATTGGTTTGGATTTACCATCTTTTATTTGGCTGTGGAAAATTGCTGCTTGGGCAATGGGAGGCGCGATCGCTTTTTACTTTCTGCTTCTCTTTTCAGGAACTTGGATGTTTTATGGACGTGCTACGAAAATTGGTCGTCCTGCTTGGCTGAGAAACGCACATTTTGTTAGCGGAATTATAATTGTCTTTCTTGTTCTTTTGCTGCTGGCGATCGGTATAGTTGGTACAGTAGGCTACTATGGCAGTCTTGGGCATTCTTCCCATTTATGGGCAGGATTATTTGTCGTTGGGCTAATTTGTCTGTCTGCCTGGAGTGCTAACCAGATCGATTCCCGTAATAGCTGGGCGCGATCGCTTCACATTACTACTAATGCTATTCTGTTTGTTGGGTTAGCTTATGTATCCTGGACAGGTTGGGATGTAGTGCAGAAATATCTATAATTCAATTGCCAATAAATAAACATCAAAAATGGAAGCTTGATTTCAAGCTTCCATCCAGATCGATTTATAGATTTAGTAACCTAGCTGTGATTCAAACTAAAACTTATATGTTGCACCTAGATCGATAGCGAAAGAATCATCAACACCGCTTACACCGCTTACAGCATAATCAGTAGACGTATTGACGTACCGCACTTGACCAACAGCATCGATCTTATCTGTAATGGGATAGCCTGCACCAACTTTACCTTGAAACAAAAAGCCTGTTCCACTAGTGTCACCACCTACAGCATCAACCGCATCGGCAACGCTGCCACTAAGATTGCTGACACCAACACCTATGCCCGCACCACCAAAAGCGTAGGGACTTTTTGAATCGGTACCAAAAGGATATTTATACACACCGTTGGCAACAATGCCCAGATAGTTATAATCGAGATTATCTACATCCGTGCCGCCAAAATAGTCAAAAATTTCTAATTCTGCTGCAATGTTCTTGGTGAGGTTGTAGCCAACCAAACCGCCTCCACCAAAACCTGTATTTGCATTACCACCAGGAAGAAATACCCCAAGATTTCCTCTCACGTAGATCTTGCTCAACTGACTATCAAAAGTACTGCGAGTGCGACGAGTTCTTCTGGTTCTTCCGTATTCAGATCCATACTGAGCAATTTCGTCATTGCTGTTAGGCTGCTGATAATCCACCTTAAAATCGCTGCAATTAGCACCAGATTCACAGGCTACCTTATAGTTTTCATAGCCGTTAGTTTCTTGCGCTTGAACTGCTGCGGGAACTATCGCTACAGCCAATGCTGCCAAAATACTAGTTTTAATATTCATGTTTTTCACACCACACAATTAAATACAAATTCTTTAGCCAAGCTTATACAAGCTTAGGTAATTAATATTATTCGATATCGCTAAAACTATCTACATCGTAGGACAGATATTTAACTGGCAATTTTATTAGTATTTATCTAGAGAGATTGAGGTAGAAGTTATATTTATCGTAGTATATGTGCCGTGTGCAACTTTTAATTTGAAAATGAAAATCCCATCTGAATAGTTACTCTATTTACGCCCATATCTACTAGTCGTATCAATCGCCCACTTCTGGCACATACTGTTGCTTTTTGACTTAATTACCACTTTGTTTATCCAATTCGTTTTCAAAACTTATTTCTGATTAAAAATCGCACACGAGGTCATTACCTATTAGTTATTTAACATCTGCACCATGACTGCGAGGATCGCTGTTGTCGGTAACCGTAACTTTTGATTCTACCTGCGAAACTTGACCTCGGTTATTAGCGTAAGGAATAGGATTGTTAGCAATTAGAGCATCCAAATCCGCCTCTAAAATTCCGCGAGGTTGTTCTCCTATAGATTCGGCGATCGCTTTTCCCTCATTATCCATAAATACAAAGTGAGGAATACCATCAACTCGGTAACGGAGCATTTCTGGCAGCCATTTGGTATTATCTACGTTGAGCATCACAAAATTAGCGCGATCGCCATAAGCCTGTTTTATTTGTCCCAAATCGGTCGCCATCGCCTGACAACTAGTACACCAATCTGCATAAAACTCCGTCAGGGTCGGTTTATTATTGTTTAGAGCCACGTCTAAAGAAGTAGATTTTTTCACCTGAGACTCTAAAGATAAAGAACTAGTTTCAGTTTGCAAACCTAAAAACAAAGCAACGCTTAAGACCACTGCTGCGATCGCTATAACTATATTTCTGACAGAATTGTTAGTATTGGGTTTTAGTTGTGTTTCGCTCATTATTAAACTTAGAGATATTATCTATTCGCGTTTCTTATTCTATCTATAACTCTCTATGAAAAAACGGGTAACGATAACTTTTCCTAAAACGGCGGTGCAAATTCCCCTTACTTATCGTTTAGCCAAAGACTTTAATGTAGCTGCCAATATTATCCGCGCTCAGGTTGCCCCTAACCAAATGGGTAAACTAGTCGTTGAATTGCAGGGAGACATCGACCAAATTGATGCTGCGATCGAGTGGATGAGAATGCGAGACATCAATGTATTTTCTGCCACTGGCGAGATTGTAATAGATGAAAAAAGCTGTGTAGACTGTGGTTTATGTACGGGGGTATGTCCTACCCAGGCTTTGGTATTAAATCCAGAGACATTTAGACTGGAATTCAAGCGATCGCGCTGTATCGTTTGTGAACAGTGCATTCCTACTTGTCCCGTAGCTGCCATTTCCACTAACCTTTAGTTACTGACGTTACGTATTTAATCTAACTGCTGTGACGAGGTGACGAGGAGCGCGGGTGACGAGGTGACGGGGAGCAGTGTTACTTCTTACTTTTTACTTCTTACTTTTTACTTTTTACTTTCTACAGTCCCCAAGTCCCCAAGCCTTACAGATCGATGAGTGCGTAACATCAGTTTAATTATTCTTGCCGACGACAGCTATTTAGCAATAATTTTTGTACGCTGAAAATAATATAGCTTGATCGCCTTAAGCAATTCTTGAGGGCGATCGACTAAATAGTCAGGTTGATACTCTGCTAATATTGCTCTGGAATTAAAGCCCCAACCAACAGATATTATGCCAATCTGACTTTTGCGAGCAGATCTAATATCTCTGGTTTCATCGCCTACATAAATCACCTGAGATCTATTTAAATTATTGGCTTTGATTGCTTGATTAATTATTCGATGTTTACCAAAGATAGAGGTGCTGGAATAAACATAGCTAAAAAGAGAATTTAATTGGTTTTTGTTTAAAAACGTCTCGACATTTTCTTTGATATTTGAAGTTACAATACCTAAAATATATCCTCTATTTTGTAGTTCAAACAATGCCTGACTCATATCTGGAATTGGCGATAGTTCGGCAATCTCTTTGCTTAATTCGGCTCTAATTCTTCTGACTAAAAAAGGTAGTTTAAATATAGATATTTCTGAACGTTTAACTATTTCGCGAGAGCTTAAGTTTTTGATTAATAACAACTCTTCTTGAGCTAAAGCTTTATAACCAAATTCCGTAGACAAGTTATTAGTAATATCAACGATCGCCTGATATGTATCAGCAATCGTGCCGTCAAAATCAAATAGAATTACCTGAGCAGACATTAAATTAAAATTATTAAAAGTATATTATATTAGGTGATTTTCAAGAAATAATTATTTTTCTTTATCTAGATTAGCACGGGCATTCCGTCGCCACATATTAGGCTTAATTCTCCTTAAGGCAGAAGCACGAAATCTTCCGTCCCATTCTACTTCAGAAATAGATGCTAATTCCTTTAGTTGAGGTTGAATATTATCAGGATAAGGCTGAAAATCATTTATGTTTGTTTCTTGAGCAAAACGCTGATTCCAGGGACAAACATCTTGACAGATATCACAACCAGCTATCCAACCTGATAAATTATTAGCGATCGCCTGAGGTAATTTTGGCTCACGGTTTTCAATTGTATGATAAGCAATACAGCGATTAGCGTCTACTACATAAGGCGTAACAATTGCCTGAGTGGGACAAGCTTCCAAGCAGCGAGTACAAGTACCACAATGATTGGTATGGGCTGTATCTGGAATTAATTCTAAATTAGTTAACACTTCACCCAAAAAGATCCAGCTACCGTACTTTGGACTGATTAGATTACCATTTTTAGCAATCCAACCTAATCCCGCTCGTTGCGCCCAAACCTTATCCTGTACGGGGGCAGTATCTACATAGTAGCGAGTAATAATAGACTCGTCTTGCGATCGCAACCAGTTGTTTAGAACCTTGAGCTTCTTGCCCATAACCTTATGATAATCTCTACCCCAGCCATAACGAGAAATCTTACCTACCTGTGGATCGTTAGAGTGCTGATGAGGAGTATAGTAATTAAGAGCCACGGCAATAAGCGATCTTACCTGGGGTAGACAGCGACGAATATCTTCTCTTTTTGGGCTTGCCATCCATGCCATATCAGCTTGATAGCCTAAATCTAACCAGCTTTTAAGATGTGCCACCGCATTATCTTGATGGTTGTCTATCGTGGCAATACCCACCAAATGAAAGCCGATTTCCATGGCGGCAGTTTTAATTTGAGAGCTATCTAATGGCATTTAACATTTAACATTTAGCATTTAACAAGTATTAAGTATGGGCAGTTAAAGTATTTTTTTTTGACTACAAACGACTAACTACGAACTACAAACTAAATATTTAAACTTGCTCAAAGAGGAACATATTTAAGACAAGAAACATCTATTATTTCTCTTGCAGTCTTATCTAATCATATCGCGATCGCTATGCAGTATTTTTACTCCTCTTTATTGACTTTATCCTTACTTGCCATAGGCAATGTGGCAGTTGCCTATGGCAAGATATCTCCTCAACCAGAAAATAAATATTCTCCTGAATTTATCCAGAGTTATAACCGTGAATGTATGCAAACTTCTATGGGAGAAGGGTTAGAAGAGCCAGAAGCCAAACAGCTTTGTAACTGCACCATCGAGGAGTTTCAGAGACAATACAGCCAAGCAGAGTTTAAACAGCTAACTACCGCTTCAGCAACGGATAAAAAGGCGGAGACTGCTTTGGTTGAGGTTGGACAAGTTTGTTTTGAAAAGATTTTATATGAGCAACAGTAGTTTATTTCAAAACCTTGTTGGTAATAAACTGTTTAAATAAAGCGATCGCCTCATCTTTAACTTCGTGAGCCATGTCAAACTCCTGATACTGCACCGAAACACCGATATTAGTCAACTCATCCTTGGCTTTAATGGCAGCTTCAATTGGGACAACAGAATCTTGTCTACCATGAATTATCAAAGTTGGCGGAAATATCTTGTTTTCTTGAGGTTGAGGCTGATAGTGTAGATAACCGCTAAAGCTACACAAGGCAGCAAAAGGAAGAGTTAAACCCACATCTAGAGTCATTGCTCCTCCTTGAGAAAACCCCGCCATAATTGTTCTGTTTAAAGGTACTCCCGTAGAAACTTCTAAAGACAGCAGCCATTCACGCAGTAGCTCTCTACTTTCAGCTAAACCAGTAAATTCTTTATTTTCTAAGGCATACCAAGCTTTTCCTCCAGGCACTTGAAAATGATCGAAAGGAGCGTTGGGAAACATATAGCCAAAATCAGGAAAATTAAGCACCTTGGCAAAGGGAACAAAATCTTGATAATTAGCTCCCCAACCATGCAGCACAACTAATAAATAGATTGGTCTTTCGCCATTGGGCATGGCAGAAATAGCTTCGATACTTGGCATCATAAATAGTTACAAATCGGCAAATAATTATTGTCTCGACAACTTTCAGCATATAACTTTTCCTTCTCTAGTGCTTCATCAAAACTTATGAACTAAAATATACTTCATTCAAACTTCATGGCTTTGAGATTAATTTGCGCTACAATCACAATTACGCTCAATTTGATAGTATTTGTTACTTGGTGAGTTCGATTACTTTTCCTTTGTGCTTGGCAAAACTAATTACCTTTACTTAGCAATGAATCAAGATTTTATAGTTCAACCCTAGAAGATGAAAATGATGGTGATTTTAGCGCAGGAGATCTATCTTTAAGCATCTGTGACAAGTTGAAAGACTACGCTTTTGGTCAACTGGTTTTTAGCTATGGCGCGCACGACCTTTCACGATCATTTTGTCGCCCTTGGTGCGGAATAGGAACTGGCAATAACCTTTAACGAACTGCTTGGAGGTTAATCCTGTATCAGGATGATCTTATAGAAAAGATACATAGAACCCGTGAAGAATACTCTCGGTCATTCAATCATGATTTAAGAGCCATCTTTGCTGGCTTGCAAAAGCAACAAGCTGAAAGTGGAAGAGAGATTGTAAGCTTGTCACGAAAACGCGGTCTAACAAAACGTTGGAGCGGATGTCCGAGAGATCTTGGTGGGGAGGCAAAGGATATTAGCCTCCGCTCAACCTAGCCGTTATGTTTGCTTGACCAATATATTATAAAGCGATCGCCAGATTTAATTCTCGGCAAGGATGGTCATGATTCTCTTAATGGTAATGATGGTAAAGATATTATTTTTGGTGACGCAGGAGACGACTTAATTTGTGGTGGCAACGGCAATAATTTGCTCTTTGGTGGTGGAGGAAACGACACTATCGACGGTGGCGCAGGTCAAGATATCATTTTCGCAGGAGGCGGTAACAACGTAATTGTTGATAGTGCAGGAGAAGATATCATTATTGACGATCTCAACAATGGGATGCTAATTAACGGACAAGAAATTGATTCTTTTCTAGAAAGTTACGGTTACGATCTGTTTTCCTCAAATAACTTTGACGCTCAAGCTAGCATCGCTGAAGTTGCTTCTAATAGCGATCTGCTTGTTTTTTAGGTAAGAATGATTGTATAGAAAAAGCGATCGCCTTAAATAATTAGCGATCGCTCTTCTTTAAACATTAAAAATTTTAAAATGTTTACATGGGTCGCAAGATTGCCCTAGCTAAACCACCGTCTCCATCTTTGAGTTTAATAGGTAAACAGATAAGCTCATATTCTCCAGGCTCTACCTGAGATAAATCCAAGCCTTCAATTGCCCAGATACCAGAACCTAATAAAGCCTGATGCACTTCAACTACATTCCCTTCATAACCGCCAACAGAGAGATAGTCTACTCCAACAGTGCGAACTTTTTTCTTAGCTAAATATTTTGCTGCGTCCGTAGAGATATGTACAAAGTCTTCGATGAATTTGTCAGATTTTAAAGCCTTGTTACTATTTTGAGTTTTAAATAATATTCTTTCTCCCGCTTGAATATTGTAAGGCTCAATTTCTGCTACCTTAATCTGTTGAGGATCTTTAATCTCAATCACTCTAGCTTTACCAATGGTAGCCTCTAGAGGCATTTGATCGATACCCATACCGCCTTTGATGAAGTGATTGATACCGTCTACGTGCGTTCCTGTATGTGTCCCAATCGTCAGCTTAGAAACATTGCACACATCCCCATGAGCTAAACATTGACTAGGTTCAATATTTACAGCGGGATTATCGGGCCAGTAAGGCATTCCTGGATGAATGGTTAAAGAAATATCAATCCAGCTATTTAATTCGCTCATAGTTCAGTTTATGTTGGGGAGTTAATCATTTAATGTAATGCTTTAATCTAAAATTAAATCATTTTAAACTAACTGTTTTCCAGATTGGCATGACTGTCTCTGACTTAGAAAGGTTGCTACCAAGAGCAACGCCCAGAAAATAGTGCAACACAGCCGACAATATCTATCTGCACTTTTTTAAACCTTTCTTGCAGAGCTTTTTCTAATCCTACAAGGTCATCTGCCGTATTTGAGAAAATGCCTTTCTTATTATAGAAGTTCATTAGCCGTTGGGCTGCCCAACTCTTGGGTACGCCACCTTGAAGAATGGTTGAACCAAATACAAGCGCGTCTTGATTCATCAGAGATTTTGCATGGTCAAAAACTACAGCCTTTTCCGAGATTGAGCCAGGCAAACAGTGAAGTAGATAATTTATGCCAACTGAATCAAATTGCTGAATATTTATTGAGATTGGCTCAAGAATGTTTTGCCTATAAATTTCTGGCTGATAATGAGAAATTCGCTTCGAGGCATATGCCAGCGTGTTGGGGTTTAGATCCATTAGGGCAACACGAGGTGTCTGAGAGGGGAACTTGCACTGCTCCAGAAAATATCCAGTTCCCACACCGATATCTAAATGATTAGCGGAAACATACTTATTGTAATGTTTTTTTAGTCTTGTAGACTGACACTGCCAAATATGAGTATTGGATATTCCTAGAACAAGAATGTCATAAGCTAAAAGAGTTCTTTTTGTATATACGGATTGACCAGCTTTAATTTGCTTTGCGGTAAGTTTTGCCATATTACTTTTTAGAGTTTGATTATAAAACTTCTTGGGTATTTCTGCTTAACTTAAAAGTGGGATGCTCCCTGTGCATTTTTACTCGAAATCGCCGACATCTATCCGTAAATACCGAAAAATACTAAGATATTTTAAATAAACAAAAAAACCAAAATCGGCTTCATGGAAAATCAACTATCGTGGCATAATTTTTATCAGGAGATTAACCAGCCAGACGAGCAGATAGACTTGGCTAAAGCTTCACTGTATTATGCTCAAACAGAATATCCAGATTTAGATGTTCAAAAATATCTAAGTGTTTTAGATGCGATCGCTTCAGAGATAAAGCCTCAGTTACCAGCAAAACTTTATCCGCTTAAAGTTATTCAAACAATCAACTATCATCTTTTTGATTGTTTTAAATTCCAAGGAAACAGTCAAGATTATTATAATTCAGACAATAGCTTTTTAAATCGAGTAATAGAGCTAAAAACAGGCATTCCCATAACCCTATCAGTAGTTTATTTAGCAATTGCTAAACGGCTATATTTCCCGATGGTAGGAATTGGAATGCCTGGACATTTTTTGATTCGTCCTCAATTTGAAAACGCAGGAATTTTTGTAGATGCTTTTAATCAAGGAGAAATTTTATTTGAACAAGACGCTCAGGCAAAGCTAAACCAAATTTATCCACAAGTTAAATTAGACTCTAGTTTACTTGTTCCCGTGAGCAATAAACAAATACTTGCGCGAATGCTCAATAATTTAAAATTTATTTACTTGCGTCAGCAGAAGTTAGATAAAGCTTTGACCATCATCAGTGGCATCTTAAATTTGTTTCCTGAAAATGCTCTGGAAATACGCGATCGCGGTTTGCTATATTACCAGATGAATCGTTGGCATGAGGCAGTTGTGGATTTAGAGTATTTCCTGAAAATTTCCCCAGATAGTAAAGATGCACCCACAATTAAAATGTTATTAGAGAAAATGATTTAAGTTATTTTAGATAAACTTAGTTTGGTCTTAAAAACTTTTTGTAAAATAAATATTAAATATACTTTCCTTGACCTCTGACCTTTTATAGTCACAGTTAACTTCATTTCGCCTAACCTATTTATTAATGTATATCAGTGTAGTAATTCCCACCTATAATCGTTTACCAATTTTGCGAAAAAGCCTTCTAGCTTTAGAAAAACAGGAGCTTACTGATAATAAGATTGATGGTTATGAAATAGCTTTAGTTGATGATGGTTCAACGGATCGAACATTGAGTTGGTTGACAGAAAATAAAGCTCAATTTCCTCATGTTAAAATATTTGAGCAAAATCATCAAGGAGCAGCAGCAGCAAGAAACTTAGGGGTCAAAAAGGCACAGGGAGATACTATAGTTTTTATTGACAGTGATTTAGTAGTTACTGATAGTTTTCTCCAGTCCCATGCAGATGCTTTAGTCAAAGGAAAACAAGAACTTAAAAGCGATCGCCTGTTTACCTATGGTGCAGTAATTAATACTAATAACTTTGAAGATCCTACTTCTGAACCTTATAAAATAACCGATTTTTCCGCAGCCTATTTCGCTACAGGTAATGTTGCGATCGCTCGTAAATGGTTGTCAGAAGCAGGCTTATTTGATACTGGTTTTCAACTTTATGGCTGGGAAGATCTAGAGCTTGGAGTGCGCTTAAAAAAACTAAATTTAAAATTAATAAAGTGTCCTGAAGCTGTTGGTTATCATTGGCATCCTGCCTTTAGTTTAGAACAAATTCCGCAGATGATCGAACAAGAAATTCAAAGAGGAAAAATGGGCGTTATTTTCTATCAAAAACATCCAACCTTGGATGTCAAAATGATGATCCAAATGACGTTTTTACATCGTCTTCTTTGGGCAGTATTATCATTAGGGGGCAAGTTAAATGAACGTACTCTTAAACCTTTATTGCAATGGCTAATTAGCCGTGGACAACCTCAACTTGCCGAACAAGTAGCACGCATTTTTCTCAACTGGTACAATGTCCAAGGAGTTCATGCTGCATATAAAGAACATAACTGATTACCTTCTTAGTCCGTGCTACCTCACCGTTCGCCCCTTACCCAGAACGATATACTTTTTAAAGATATATAAAAAAAGCTATTTGATGAATATTATTACTAATCTTCTCTTTCCTAAGTCTAAAAAAAGTTCTGATTCAAAAACAGCCAATGGACTTCCTGTGCTGAATCGTAACCCTCGTGGTATTCAGATTAAATCTGAACCTGAAATAGAGAAAATGCAACGTTCAGCAAGGATTGTAGCAACGGTTCTCAAAGAAATCGAAGCAATGACTAAGCCTGGGATGACAACGGCTGATTTAGACGAATATGCCGAAAAACGTATCCGCGAAATGGGCGCATCCCCAAGCTTTAAAGGTTATTATGGCTTCCCTGCTTCGATTTGCGCCAGCGTTAACAACGAAGTGGTACACGGTATTCCTAACCATAAAAAAGTAATTCGTCGCGGAGATGTCTTAAAAGTAGATACGGGTGCTTATTGCGATGGCTTTCATGGCGACTCCTGCATTACTATTGCCGTCGGCAAAGTTTCTAAAGACGCTATAAAGCTAATCAAAGTTGCTGAGGAAGCTTTATACAAAGGAATCGAACAGGTAAAAGCAGGTAATCATCTATTAGATATTGCAGGGGCGGTAGAAGACCATGTAAAAGCCAATGGCTTTACTGTAGTAGAAGAATATACAGGACATGGTGTAGGCAAAAATCTGCACGAAGCACCGTCTGTATTTAATCATCGTACTAAGCGGATGCCCAACGTTAAATTAAAAGCAGGAATGACATTAGCAATAGAACCCATACTCAACGCTGGTTCTAGACATACTCGGACATTGCGCGATCGCTGGACAGTAGTTACTGTAGATAACAATTTATCGGCTCAGTTTGAGCATACCGTGTTAGTTACCAAAGATGGTTATGAGATATTGAGCGATCGCAATTTGGTTTAAATCCGCAGATTATATTGTTAGACTGCATCAAAACTCAAAATTAAACTACTTTTTGCCCTGAATTTGCCTAACCAAATGATTTATTTCGGGCAAAATAAGTTGGCTAACTGCCAGTTTTACAGCGTTTGCAGATCCAGGCAACGAAAAGACTAGCTTTTTATTTTTAACCCCAGCCACGGCACGGGATGCGATCGCTCTAGAGCCAATTTCTTGATAGCTTAGATAGCGAAATATCTCACCAAAACCAGGAATTAACTTATCTAACCAGTTGTTGACTACATCATAAGTTGTATCTCTAGGTGCAATTCCCGTACCGCCACTAAAGATAATTACCTTCAACTCTGAATTGGTATCTAACTTATTAAGCCAATCATCTATATCTTTAGGCTCATCTTTAACAATGGCGTAGGTTGCTATTTTATGACCAGCATCTGTTAACAATTGCTGGATTAGCTGACCACTTTTGTCAGTTTCTCTATTGCGAGTATCGCTTACCGTAATGACGGCGCAATTTAAAATAATATTCTCAGGATCGGGATGAGGAATCATGGCGTATATAAGTGCAATAAGCTTAAAAATAATTAAGGGAAATTTCGCACTGCTAACGAAAGTTTCCCAGTTTTCAGCTAGAATTCTGAATAAATTACTGTTTATCCAATCCTAGTCCGTGTTCTTCAGCATACTTATTCATAAAGCGAACAAAACGCTCAAACTCCTCTTCTGATTTCATAATCAAAACGGCTTCTATTGCTCTAGCTTCACCATTAATAAATTTGCCTTTTACCTCGCGACTGACAATTTCTCCTTCATCATCAACCAGATACATACCTGTAATTTCTTCCGTGCTATCCTTACTCAAAATTTGCGGATCTTCAAAATAAAAGGTAGCCGTACCGGTATTTCCTGTCTTAGAACGAGTAACTTTAATATTAGGGACTACCTCCTCAGTTACGCCTTTAGCAAATTGGATATCTGCCACACTCTAGCTCCTTTGTCTTTACAATCTGTTAATAACCTTTAATCATCTCATAAATTAAGAGCGAGATAAATCCAGTAGGGGCGAACGGTCGTTCGCCCCTACAATTTATATTGTCTTAAGCACAGTCAATATTGCTATATCTACGCAATTTTAGGTCAATCAGACTAAAATCTTAGATTGAGCGGAGAAAATAGAGCAAATTTCTCGGCTAATCAAACCAGGCTCTAAAGATCCCTCTAGAGGTAAGCAATGGCTACTAACGATCGACGACCAATAGCTGTAGATTTATTCGCTGGCGCGGGAGGAATGACCCTCGGTTTTGAACAAGCTGGATTTGATGTTTTAGCAGCAGTAGAATTAGATCCAATTCATGCCAGCGTCCACGAATATAATTTTCCTTTTTGGACGACCATTTGCAAAAGCGTTACTGAAATCACTGGCAGAGAAATTAGGGAATTATCAACAATCGGCGATCGCGATATTGATGTAGTCTTTGGAGGACCTCCCTGTCAAGGCTTTTCCCTGATGGGAAAACGGAATTTTGACGACGATCGCAATTCCTTAGTGTCTCATTTCCTGCGCCTGGTTTTGGATTTAAATCCTAAATTTTTTGTGATGGAAAATGTGCGGGGAATTACCATCGGCAAACATCAAAAAATTCTCCAGACCATAATTGAAGAGTTTAAAAGTTATGGCTATCAAGTTGCGGAAAACTATCAGGTTTTAAATGCTGCCCATTATGGAGTCCCGCAAAATCGTCGCAGATTATTTCTCCTTGGCTGTCGGCAGGGTTTCACCTTACTAAATTATCCTCAACCTTTAACCCAGCCTTCAATTCAAAAAGCCCTAGATTCTTCAGCAAAAAAGTATTGGGGTTTGCCTCCTACCCCAACCGTACAAGATGCTATTGGCGATCTTCCAGAAGCTAATAATTATCCTGAATTAGAGCTTAGAGATTGGGTAGTAGCCAATTATGGTCAACCCAGTGAATATGCTAGTAAATTGCGTAATCTAACCTTGGTAAACGATGATTACGCTTATCAGCGCGAATATAAACTCGAACTTTTAACCTGTAGTCGCCGTACCAAACACACCGACCAAACTATTGCCAGATTTGCGGCAACTATTCCTGGAAAAAGCGATCGCATTAGTCATTTTCATCGTCTAGATTTAAACGGTCTGTGTACAACCCTCAGGGCAGGTACGGCTAGTAATCATGGAGCGTTTACTTCTCCTCGCCCCATTCATCCCCTTACTCCCCGTTGTATTACCGTTAGAGAGGCTGCACGGCTGCATTCCTATCCTGATTGGTTTATGCTTCATGCTACTAAGTGGCATGGCTTTCGGCAGATTGGTAATTCTGTTCCGCCTCTGCTAGCCAAAGCAGTCGCCCAAGAGATTATTAAGGCAATGGAATTTATTCCAGTTAAGCCCCAGCAGATAAATTATCTTTCTCAAAGCGAATTATTACATTTTAAAATGTCTCAAGCCGAGCAATATCATAAGTTAGAGACTAGAGCGATCGCTCGTAGAACGCTGGTTAAATTCTACGAATAAACATTTTTTCCAAAATTTCTTAAACGACCAGCCTGATAAGATTCATATAAAACAAGCATTAGAGAGTATCAACATGGCGATTGGGTGTGCGATTCGTTCCTGACGAAAGTGAGATAAAACCCATATAAATCAGGGCTTCTAGTTTTCATTAGCTAGATGATAACTGTTCGATTAATGGAGGTGCAAGCCCTCCCCCCGAAACTCACGGGTGACTCCTTATCTGCCCACGCCGAGTAGACTCGGAATTCTACAGAGCGAAGCTGGGAACAGGGCGTAATCAGACTTCAATTGCAGAAGACACTGACGCTAATAGGGAATTCCCACGGTAAAACAGAACCTAGAAAAGAAACCTACGCCTACACGGACGCAATTCCTAGTCCGAGGTTGCCTAAGCTATGTATCCCGCCAAGTTTTATCCAAGACATTGGCAAGAGTATGGGATTTAGGCGGTTTAATTGATTCTACCTAAAGGAAATAAACATCAATCGAATGGAACGAATAAAAACGAATCTAAGGTCTGTGGATAGGTCGCATCCACGGTAGACCAGACGAGAGGATTAATCCCTTAGATTCGGGTAGGACAGACCGTAATTGGTCTGAGGAACTTAGAACATACAAACTAGAGTAAAGCATGATTAGACACATTGACACAGTTAATAGTGAATCCTGGGAATTCTTACCTTGGAAGAAATTCCAAAAAGAGACTTTCCGCTTACAAAAGCGCGTATGGAAAGCAGTTCGAGCAGCAGATATGCAAAAAGCAAGGTCACTGCAAAAACTGATACTCCGCTCTCAAGGAGCAAGATTCTTAGCCATTAGGCAAGTAACACAGCTAAACGAGGGAAAGAAAACCGCTGGTATCGACGGAAAAGGTAACTTGAATTTTCAAGAACGCTTTGAACTCGAAAAACAAATAAAGTTGAAAGTTAATAATTGGAAACACCAAGGATTACGGGAAATACCTATCCCAAAAAAGGATGGTACTAAACGAATTTTAAAAGTTCCAACTATTAGCGACAGAGCTTGGCAATGCCTGGCAAAATACGCTTTAGAACCAGCACACGAAGCCACTTTCCACGCCCGTAGTTACGGTTTCAGAACAGGAAGAAGCACGCATTGCGCGCAAAAGCACCTGTTCGACAACTTAAATGCGAGAGTGAAAGGTATCAATAAACGAGTACTCGAAATTGATATTAAAAAATGCTTTGATAGAATCAACCATTCCACAATTATGGAGAACCTAATTGCCCCATCAGGGTTAAAGCTTGGCATCTTCAGATGCCTCAAAGCAGGAACAAATGTAGGATTTCCAGAACAAGGAACGCCACAGGGCGGGGTTGCTTCGCCTTTATTAGCTAACATAGCACTCAACGCAATTGAGAACATTGGTGAATATAAAAGCACCAGGGGATTAAGCACATCAAAATGTATTAGATATGCAGACGATATGATTTACATCCTAAAACCTCAAGACGATGCTAAAAAAATACTTGATGAGGTTAAAGAATTCCTTGCCAAACGAGGAATGGAAATCAGCGAAACAAAGACAAAGCTGACAGCAACGACAGATGGATTCAACTTCCTGGGCTGGAATTTTCGAGTCCAAAAGAATGGAAAGTTCAGAAGCCGACCTTCGGTGGAAAACTTCAGAGCTTTCTATAGGAAAACAAAATCTATCATCAATAACTCCAACTATGGTGCGACGGTCAAGGCTAGTAAACTAGCCGCCGTTGTTAGAGGATGGAGAAACTACCATTGCTACTGCAAAATGGATGGGGCTAGAAATAGCCTCTACTATATGCAGAAAAGAGCGTTTAAGGTATTTAATCGGCAAACAAAACAAGACCGTTATTCTAGCAAAAAACTTCTGGATATAGCGTTCCCAAAAGTCCCATACTCCGAAAATAAATTCATCAACGTCAAAGGAGATAAATCCCCATTTGACGGAGATATAGTTTACTGGAGTAAACGCAACAGCAAACTATACGATGGAGAAACCTCTAAAGCCCTTAGAAGGCAAAACCATTCATCTGTAGCCTGTAGATTAAAACTCATAGGCAATGAGAAAGTAAATCTACACCATGTAGATGGAAATCACAACAACTGGAGTCATAACAATTTAGTGGCAATACACGAATCCTGTCATGACTATATACACAACCGTAAAAGCGACAGCTAAAAGTTTCGGGAGCTGTATGCGTCGAAAGACGCACGTACAGATCTAACAGAGAGGGGCCAGAGGTAATACTCTCCCTCAACTCCTTGCTTCCTAAACACGAAGGACTTGTCTGCACGTAGCACCCCTCGCCATCAAAAACTCACCTCAATAAAAATTGTGATCTATATCCACACGGCAGGAGTTATGAAGTCACGGTAAAGAGTTTGTAAAGCTTTTATAAAGGTAACAAGTTCAACAAAAAAAAAGTTACTCATTATGGCTACTAACACAACATCCAACTCAATTTTCAACACCAACGCTTCGATAACTGAAGACTGGCAAAATGGCTACAAATTAGAACTAGACTTAACCCCAAAATCAGATGCTAACCAATGGAAACTAGAATTTAATCTTCCTTACACTATCAAAGAAACTTATGGCGTAGATCTAGTAGATAATGGCAACGGCACGTATACTATTAGCGGTCAAAACGACCAAGTAAGCCTCAAAACAGGACAATCTATCAAACCAATCTTCATCGTTGACGACAATGGGCAACAAGCATTAACTCCTCAATTTGATAGCAATCTAGTCGATCCAATATCTACTCCAGACCCAATCTCTACTCCAAAACCAACAACTCCTAGTACTCCGGTTAATATTCCCAATGAGCCAGGTAAATCTGTAGGACAAAAAGGTAAATTCGCCTACGGTGAAGCCCTACAAAAAAACTTCCTCTTCTTAGAAGCCAATCGCTCTGGAGACTTGGGACCTGACAACCGCATCGAATGGCGTGGTGATGCTACAGTTCATGACGGTAGTACCGTTGGTCGCGACCTAGAAGGCGGTTACTTTGATGCAGGAGATCACGTCAAATTTGGTCAACCCATGGCAGCCTCGATTAATATGCTGGCTTGGGGTGGTGTGGAGTATACCGATGCTTACAAGCAGTCAGGACAGTTTGACGAACTCTTAGACGCTGTTAAATGGGGAACAGATTATTTCCTCAAGGCTCATGAAACTAGTGGTGGTAAAACTGCCAAACTCTGGGTTCAAGTTGGAGAAGGCGGTGTTGCTAACGATCATGGCTATTGGGGTGCGCCAGAGACGGTAGAACAACACACTACCCGTAATGCCTTTGCTATCGATCCTACCCATCCTGGAACTGATGTGGCTGCCTTGACTTCTAGTGCTTTAGCATCAGCTTCGATGCTGTTTCGTGGAGTAGATAATGCCTATGCCGATAAATTACTCACCAACGCTAAACAGCTATATGAGTTTGCCGAAACTTATCAGGGCAAATATTCTGATTCAGTAGCTGCTGCTAATCCTTTCTATACTAGCTGGGGTGGTTTTGGAGATGAGTTAGCTTCTGGTGCTGCTTGGTTATACAAAGCTACAAAAGAACAGTCTTACCTAAATAAAGCTGAAGACTACTTCAAAACTAAAGTTGGTGGTTTAGGAGACTGGTCTTCAGCAGCAGATGAGCATTCTTATGATGCTGCGGTTATTTTGGCTCAAGAAAGTAAAGATCCTTTCTTTAAAGGTCAGGTAGAAGGCTGGTTAAATAACTGGGTCAATGGCAACGCTAATATTCAATATACGGCGGGTGGTTTTGCTCATCGTGCTGAATGGGGTTCGATTCCTGTAACTAGTTCGGCTGCGTTTTTTGCACAGCTTTATAATGATACTGTTAAACAAGATTCTCGCTACAGCAACTTTGCTCATAATCAAGTGGACTATATTTTAGGTGATAATCCTCTTAACTATAGCTATATGATTGGCTTTGGGGATAATTATCCTCAGCGTCCTCACCATCGAGGTTCTTCTCCTAACATAGGCGCTCAACCTACAACACCAGCCGAACATATTCTTTATGGTGCAATAGTTGGTGGTCCTCGTTATGCGGATGATTATTCTCACAATGACCGCCGTGATGATGCGATCACCAATGAAGTTGGAACAAGCTACAATGCGCCTTTTGCTTCTGCTTTGATTCAGCAGTATGATAATCTTGGTGGCGATGCTCTATCAGAAAGTCAATTGGATCAGTTAGTTGGTATTGATGCTAACGGCGTTGGCTTTTAAGAGTTATCTCGGACAACAGACGTATATTAAAAAATAAAAAGCGATCGCCTGTGCTTGGATTTAAGTACAGGCGATCGCTTTAAAATGCTTTAACTAGTTGCTACTTCTTACTCAAACTAAGAGTTTTATCTGTTGTTTCCTCAGATTGATAATGGGGAGAAAATTGAGCGAGGTACTTGCGAAACTCTTTACCCTCAATTGTTTCTTTTTCAATCAAAATATCTACAATCCGATCGATAGCTAAACGATTCTCACCGATTATCTTCTTAGCTTTGCCATAGCATTCTAAAGATATATTGCGGATACGCACATCAATTTGGGCAGCAACCTGTTCTGAATATTCGTTTCTCGTCCCAGAATCACCTCCCAAGAATACAGGTTGTTCTTGACCCTCTAATGCCAACGCGCCTAAATCTGACATTCCAAATTTAGTTACCATTTTGCGTGCTAGAGAAGTCAGCATTTGAATATCTTGACCTGCACCTTGAGTTATCTCATCTGTACCAAATACTATTTCTTCGGCTGCTCTACCGCCTAAAAGCGAAGTAATTTTTGCTAGAATTTTTGATTTGGTTTCTAGCCCCATTTCTTCTTCTGGAGTGAACCAGGTCAGACCTCCTGCGCCTCCTCTAGGAATGATAGTAACTTTTTCTACGGGATCGTGACCAGGAATCATACTAGCAACGATCGCATGACCAACTTCATGATAGGCAATTAGTCTTTTGAACTTACTATCTACTAAAGGAATGCCTTCCATTCCCGCTACAATGCGATCTACGGCATCATTTACCTCTAACATTGTCACCGCGTCTTTATGTCTTCTAGCAGTCAAAATTGCAGCTTCATTCAAGAGATTCGCTAAATCTGCACCGCTAAATCCAGGGGTACGGCGAGCGATCGCCTCTAAAGATACTTCAGGGGCAATTTTCTTGCCACGGGCATGAACTTCTAAGATACCTAGTCTCCCCTGTAAGTCAGGATAGTCTACCATTACCTGACGATCAAAACGACCAGGACGCAGTAAAGCCTGATCTAAAACATCAGGACGATTGGTAGCAGCAATAACGATAATGCCACTATTGCCTTCAAACCCGTCCATCTCCGTCAGCAATTGATTAAGAGTTTGTTCTCGCTCATCGTTGCCTCCGCCAATCCCTGCACCCCTTTGGCGACCAACTGCATCTATTTCATCAATAAAAATAATGCAGGGGGCGTTTTCTTTGGCTTTTTTAAATAAATCGCGAACGCGGGATGCACCTACCCCAACAAACATCTCGACAAACTCAGAACCAGAGATGCTAAAAAATGGTACTCCAGCTTCTCCAGCGATCGCTTTTGCTAAGAGGGTTTTACCTGTCCCAGGAGGACCAACTAACAATACTCCTCTAGGAATTTTTGCCCCAATTGCCGTAAATCTTTCTGGTTCTTTGAGAAAGGTTACGACTTCTTGTAACTCTTCTTTGGCTTCTTCGATTCCTGCTACATCATTAAACTGAATCCCCGTTTTTGCTTCCATCTGAAACTTGGCTTTGGATTTCCCAAAACTCATAGCTTGACCAGAAGCATTAGCAGAGCGACGCACAATCATAATCAGCCCTAGTATCAAAACAAAAAAGATCAGTAGGTTTAACAAAATTCCTACAGTTGTTGAGCGATCTACGGAAGTTTTAATCGTAAAATCGACGTTTTTAGCCCGTATCTTCGGAATCAGATCCTGATTTTGCTCAAATAAGGCTACTTCATGGGGAGGAGAGTCTTTTTTCTGTCCTTTTAAGGTCACGCTAGCAAGATTAGTAGTTTCATCAATTTCTACTTTTGTAACTTGGTTCTCTGCTAATTTTTTTAAAAACTCACCGTAATCTAGATCATTGTTAGATTTCTGCTGTGCCAAAATAGGAGTTGCCAGAAAAAGGGTCTGAAAAATTATCCATCCCGCAGCTAACTTTTTTACTGAAGTGCTTATTTTGCTGTTTTTCTTTCGATTGCTGAGTTTTGAAACAGTAGAATTTGCTAATTGCGTTTCTACTTTTGTCTGACAGCTTTTGTTCATAGTTATATATAGCTATTTATTTACTAGATACATATATAAGATTTTAAGAATAACTCCAGCCTAACTAAAAAAAATGAGTTTTTGCCACACTTAGTTTATTAAACTGAATACCGGACTTTAATTTCAATCTTAAATTGAACACATTCTATTTTACGCCTTTTTAAACAAGATATTCCTCTAGCGCGGAGCAGAATCGTTCGATGTCTTGCTCATCGGTGTGAAGATGTGGTGCAATCCTTATCGTTTCACTGCGAACGCTAACATAAATGTTGGCTGATTTGAGAACGGCTGCCAGCTTTATGTGTTGTTGCTCCGCTTTTAATTTTATGCCGACAATATGTTTAGCACTACGCTCTGAAGGAAGCGTTTCAAGACCAAGCTGGTCGCATATTGCACGAATGCGTTGTGTTCTAGTGAACAATTCTTTCTGGATATATAAGCTGCCCCAGCTATTGATACTAAATCCGATTACCAAAGTGTGTATAAAATAGTGAGGAATAACTTAAAAATGTTAAATGCCAAAAACAGCTTATTTAGCAAAACATTTTAGTTCTTCTGAACTAAAAGAAAAGTATCTGAAGAGTCAAAACTCAGTGGAAGTGAGAAGATGGCATCTGAATCGCGAAAATATCTTTGGGATGGACGATTAAAAATAGTGCGCTCGCTGTGGGATGTTCTTATTCTTATGCTCAAAAGATTCTCGGTCGGTACAACCTCTATGGAGAGGAAGGGGTCAAAAATTGCCAAAATAAAACCAGCAATCATGTTAGAGGAAAAAAAAGGTTACTATCACAACCACAATTAGAAAAACTAACAAAAGCGATCGCCAAAGAGTTACCAGACGGAGGAATCTGGACAGGAACTAAGGTAGCTCGCTGGATTGAAAAAGAAACGGGCAGAGAAAAAGTCGGGAATCAGAGAGGATGGGACTACTTAAAAAAGTGCGGTTACTCTTGGCAAAGTCCAAGACCAACACATAAAAAAGCCAATAAATTAGAGCAAGAGATGTTCAAAAGTAACTTGCCATTGAAACTTAAGCAACTTGAACAAGAAAATCCAGATGTGGAGGTAGAACTGTGGTTTTTCGACGAGCATAGAGTAGGATTAAAACCAATACTAAAAAAGGTTTGGTCAAAAGTTGGTCATCGACCAGAAGCAATAGTACAACATCGATACGAATGGTTGTATGTTTATGGGTTCGTTAAGCCAAAAACTGGAGAAACTTTATGGTATCTAATTCCCAGAGTTAATACAAATTGGCTGAATCTGGTTTATCAACAGTTTGCTATTGATGCTGGAATTAATAATCAAAAAAAATTCTTTTGATAGAAGATAATGCAGGATGGCATCACAGCAAAAAAGCGATTATTCCAGAGGGAATAAAGATTGATTTTTTACCTCCTTATTCTCCAGAGTTACAGCCAGCCGAAAGGTTATGGCAGTTAGTAGATGAACCTCTGGTAAATCAATATTTTGAAACTATCAATGAGATAGAGGACATTTTAGTTGAGCGTTGTTGTGTAGTCAGTGAAATGAAAGATGAAGTTCGTAAATTGACTAACTATCATTGGCTAAAAAACGCTTGTTGTTTACATACTTTATAAATCGGATTTAGTATTAGACCCGTTTAGCTAAAAGCTAAAAGCTAATAGCTTTGTTAAACAATCAGCCAAGACTTAAAAGAAAATATCAGCATCAAGCTGGTTATGCCTTTAGATAGAGACTATTAAAGAGTCTAGACCTGTAAACTCTCAATCAAATAAGAGCTTAAGTTAAATTATTTCAGTCTGGCTCAAGATTCAGTATCTAATGTCATATTCATTTTCTATCTTTAAACGATTAAACTTAGTTCGTGCCAGGCGATCGCTTTTTACTTCAATAGTAATGGCGATCGCTTTTTTAGTTTTTTTTGCACCTATCGCTCTAACTCAAGAAGAAGAAAGCATTCCCACGACAACTGAGCCTGCCCCAATAGCTATTCCTAGCGACGGGCTTTATTTTGCCGATATTTTGGTCAGAAACCGCCCTGTGTTTCAAATTGGTAGCTTACCGCAAATTGATGCTAGTGCTAGAGCAGAAATTATTAATCGCCGTATAGCTAGTTTATTGGCACAAAACGAAAGCCCAGACAAAATAGAAATTACCCCTGATAACCCTCGTAAAATTGCCACCCTGAGAATTAAAAATCGCATTTTGATGACCGTTACCCAGCAAGATGCAGAGGATTTTGGCCTAAGTACCGAAGCCTTAGCTAAAAGATGGTCGCAACAGCTAGATACGGCTTTTGACAAACCACCCCTGGCGATCGACGTTACTCAGCGTTTGTACACAACTACCAGAGAATTACTGCAAAATATTGTTGGTAATTTACCTTCATTGGTAGGTGCAATTGTTGTAATAGGCATTACCTGGGGTGCTGCCAAAATATTGCGCTATTTGGCTTACACTTGGGCAAAGCAAACAGAAGGAGATTCTAATACTGAACTTTTGATTGGCAGACTTAGTTATGGTGCAGTTTGGGTAATTGGTTTTATCGTTGCTCTAGGTGTAATGGGACTAGACTTTGGGGCGTTATTGGGTGCATTAGGACTGACTAGTGTAGCAATTGGTTTTAGCCTCAAGGATGTATTAAGTAACTATATTTCTGGAGTTATTTTACTAGCTGCTCGTCCGTTTCGGATTAACGATCAGGTGGTGATTGGCGAATATGAAGGCACGATCGCTCAAGTTCAACTAAGAGCCACAACTATGAAAACTTATGATGGTCGGCTAGTTTATATTCCTAACCAAGAAGTATTTCAGGCAAGCATAATTAATAATACTGCTTCTCCTCGTCGTCGTAGTTCGGTGATGGTAGGAATTGACTATGGAGAAGATCTTAGTGAAGCGATCGCCGTAATTAGCCAGGCATTAGAAAACTTCAAAGAAGTAGAAACTAATCCTGCACCAGATGTATTAGTTAGTGAACTTGCTGCTAGTACGGTTAATTTGGAAATTCGCTTTTGGGTAGACTCTCGCAGATCTGGGTTTTTGGCAACCACTTCTAAAGTTGCTCAGAAGGTTAAAGAAGCTTTAGAAGCAGCAGATATTGATATGCCTACAGATATTTACACCTTAATTTTGCGTGAGCTACCTGGGCAAGTTCAGTTAAAAGAGAAATAGATTAGTTAGTAGTTAGTAGTTAGTAGTTAGTAGTTACTGCCAAGAGTACCAGGACATAATTTTAGCTATAACTCGAAAGATATATATCTTTATTAAGATGTTCATAACCAGATGATTGGTTAGATTTAATATATTGTAGTTGACCAGTAGCAAGTCGTGATGAGTAAGTCTCGTAAACCTATTTTAGTGGTGGAGGATAACGACGATATTTCGTTGTTGTTGAGTTTGGTTTTAGAATCAGCAGGGTATCAGGTGAAGACAATAGCTAATGGTAAAAATGCTTTGGAGACTGTCGCTCAAATTCAACCACAGTTGGTTTTGATGGACATTATGATGCCAGAAATTAGTGGTTTGCAGGTTACTCGTGAAATCAAAACAAAGCCAGACTACCAATCTTTACCAATTTTACTCGTCTCTGCGGTCGATCGCCTCGAAGAAAAGCAGTTTGACGATAGCAAAGCTGATGGCATAATTTATAAGCCATTTGACCTAAATTACTTAATTTCAAAAGTTGACGAGTTTACAGATGCTAGTCAGCCAGTTCTTAACTAAAAATTTATCTCGGTGAACTAGCTAATTTATAGAACAAGTAACAAGTTTATTCCTTCGTTTTAAGTTCTTCAAGGTCTAGAAGATGGGGATAAGCAAGCTGGTATTTAGCGAAAGCTCTTTTGGCTCTGGCAATTAGATCGGTTTTATAAATGAATTCATCCCTTGCATCAAGGGGATAAGCCTTAAGCTTAAACGAAGTCCCCCAGGCTTTTTCCTCCATAATTACAACGATAGGCAGCTTAAGATGGGTATACTTACTTGTCTGAGCCACTCGATAAAGAATTTTTTTAACTGTATTAATGTCAATTTCGTGAGCAAAATAAAACTTAGTCACCACCTGAGCTTCTAACTCTCCTGCATTAGCGTTAGATACTGCTTCTGTCCAGATTTTATTATGGGGAATGGTAACCGTATTATCATCTGGAGTTTGAATCTTGATAGAGCGTACACCGTAACTAATTACCTCTCCATAATAGTCCCCAATTTCAATGCGATCGCCCACTCGATAGGGAGATTCAAATAAGCCGACTATTCCCGCGATAATTGAACTGGCAAAATCCTTGAACGCAAACCCTAAGGCAACGGCTACCGTGCCAGTTACCGCCAATATGTTTTGTTTGGACAAATTGAGAAATAAGTTCATCAAAAATACGGTGACAAAGGTAAACAACAGCAGTCGCAAAAAAGGTAAAACCTGTTTGACTCGTAGTCGCCATCCCCTGGCAATTCTTTCTGAAAGCCAATTAACTAACCAATCTAATAGCTTTACAATTAGATAAGTGGCTATTAAGATAAAAATCGCTTGGGCAACTTTGCCTGTAGTAATTTTAGAAACAATACTTTTGGTTTGTTCGGCTGTTTCATTGGCAGCATCTCCCGCAGATTGAGCCAACCAATAGAATTGATAATTGTTCACTGTTATCTAATCCCTATTTATGACAAAGTTATTTTGTGCTAATTCGCGTTTAATCTTGGGATAGTAGATGGGATTTATTTTAATAACTTTTTCTTGTTGTTCCACTACACCCTGATGACGCAGCACTAAAACTCTGTTTTGTACTTGCGATCTCTCGTCTCCCAGACTTTCAGCTAAGGCCGATATGGTTATGTCTCCATGAAGTAAAAGAGAGTACAAAAGATATTGGTCTGCTAGCTCTAGATCGGGTAGATCGGGTAAGTGCGGAATTTGAGCCACTACAATTTTTTCAGATAGCTTATGTTCTACATCTGTTTCAATATCTTTTAAAAAATCCTCAACTTCATCTATTTCTTGATAGTGAATTGATTTTAAAAAAGCCTGTACGGCGACAGTGCTAATTCCTTCTGAAATATCGGCTAGACGATTGAAATAATTGGTTTTATTTGACTTGTCACCTTCTAAAAGCTGTTTATCAATGCCTGGCTTATCAAAAGTAATATCTAAATCCTCAATGATTGGCTCAAGCCATTCTTGAAATTCTTCAGACTCAATTTTAGGTAGCGTCATTGTTTTTCCGCAATATGCCTCTAGATTGCAGACTGAGTTTAAATATTCCCATCCTACTTGACCTCCGCCAATAATCCAGAAGCGATTTTCAGAGCCATCACACAATAATGACTGTAAATATTCAATTCCTTCTAAACCTTCAAGCGATCGCAAAAAACACCAGCTAAGGTTAGGAATTACTATTACCTCTGGCTGTTGCTCTTGGGGATCATCATTTTCAGGCTGTTGTTGCTTGAGATAATGCTCTAATTTAGATTTAATCTTCTCCGCAGCAATTGGTCTAGCTTTCATAGGTAAAAGCTTCATCGGTATTTGCTTTTGCTTTGTCCAGTCTTCTAGTGTCTCTGATAGTATACGGGACACCGCAGCCACGGGACTACTAAGAATAACTATCGAATTGTTGCTGTTATTTGGATTAGCCTGCCAACGTTCAAAAGCTTCATCCAAAGCATCGACGATCGCTTTTTGATCGGCAGGGTTGCTAGGCAGGTTTTCAGTATCTTCAACCAGCTTTTTTTGCACTTCTGGTGGCAATTCAATTAGCGATTTTTCAGGCTCTTGGGTTTCTTCGGAGTCTTTGGTATACCGAGAAAAGATAAAATTACGACTATCAGCCAGCCAGCTTTTAAATCCCTTGAACATAATTAGCCGTGACGTACATTGTCATTGTTATTATTCTTGTCATCTTCTTTACTACTAGGTATTTTAGCTAATTGTCGCAGAGAATCGCTAATACCCCTAGCTTTGGGATTGTTACCTTTAACCGAGGGCCAGCCTTCTCTTTGACGAGCGCGATCGCCATCTGTCTCTTCTGTTTGATCGTGGAACAAGATTTGCTGAGTGGGGAAAGGTAGATCGATACCAGCAGCTACTAGTCTGTTACACAACTCGGTTAATACCATATCTTGAGAGTCTATGGCTTCGGCACGACGAGGAGGATTAATCCACCAGCGAGCGCGAATATTGACGGTGCTATCGGCTAACTCTACTACCAATGCTTCAGGAGGTGGATCTGATATAGCTTGAGGATCGTCGTGGAGTACATCTAAGATGATTTTCTTGGCTTGGGCAATATCGTCACCATAGCCAATGCCGATATCATACTGCAAACGACGTTTTTCAAAAGCTGTATTCACCTTCACTGAGTTGGTAAATAGCTCGGCATTAGGAATTACAATTCTAGTCCCATCGTAGGTTCTAATCATAGTAGCGCGGGTTTGAATCTCTTCTACCGTACCTTCAAAGTCATTAAATACTATCTGGTCATCGATGACAAAAGGTTCAGTAATTAAAATTAAAATACCTGCCAAAAAATTCTGCAAAATATCGCGGAAAGCAAAACCGACGGCAACCCCACTAACTCCTAATAGCTGTACCAAATCTCCTGGCTTAAAAGAAGGAATAATAATTGCTAAGGCAATAAAAGCACCGACTAAGATAATCAATCCTTGGGAAAGCCTAGCTAAAACCAGACCTAAATTACGGGACTTTTTACGCTTAGTAAAATTTTTAATTAACCTGCGGGAAAATCTGGCAATAAACCAGAAGATAATAAAGACAACAACCGCGATTAATATATTCGGCAACAATTGAATCGTACTTTTGACCATTGAGGTCAATTGCTGCGTGACGGTTTGTAAAGGGCTAAGTGAATTCATAAAATATATATTCTGGTTATCCTGTCCTGTCACAGACTATAGCAATACTTTTAATAAACAATTCTATCCGCAAGCAGAAAATTACTAAGTTAAAGTTTATATTTCTATCTCAGGATATAGAGATAATACATTTGCTACCAAAGAGGGATGCAACGGCAAATTAATTTGCTACATGATTGTTGACAAGCAGATTAGTAATCAAGTTGATTAATAAATGAAGGGTATTAAAGGTAAAAACGTTCTAGTCACAGGGGCAACTTCGGGTATTGGACAGGCGATCGCAGCTTACTATATTACAGAAGGTGCTAATGTGGCACTCAATTATCGTAACGACCCTGAAAAGCTTGACTCCACCAAAGAATTGATCGCCCAGATGTGTTCGCCATCTGAAGGCTGTACTGGTAAAACAATTGCCGTAGAAGGTGATGTGTCTGAGGAAGCAGATATCGTGCGGATGTGCAGTGAGACAGTCAATCAACTAGGTAGCCTAGATATTCTGATTAATAATGCGGGTATTCAAACTGCTGCACCTTCCCATGAACTAAAAACTGAAGACTTTGACAAAGTAATTCAGGTTAATCTGCGAGGTGCTTATCTTTGTGCCAGAGAAGCTATCAAGCACTTTTTAAACCGTGGCAGCCAGGGAATTATCATTAATGTTTCTAGCGTCCATGAAATTATTCCTCGTCCTACCTACGTCAGCTACTCAATTAGCAAAGGTGGCATGGAAAATATGACCAAAACTCTGGCTTTAGAATATGCACCTTACGGTATTCGCGTCAATGCGATCGCGCCTGGTGCTACCGCCACACCAATCAATAGCTGGACTGAAGATCCTCAAAAACTAAAAGAAGTAGAAAGTCATATTCCTATGGGTAGAGTTGGAACTTCTGAAGAAATGGCAGCTATTACAGCTTTTTTGACTTCTGATGACGCAGCCTATATTACTGGTCAAACTCTATTTGTAGACGGCGGTTTGACTTTATATCCTGATTTTCTCCAACCCTGGTCTGCGGGAGAATAAATTGAAATAGCCTAAATTTAGTTAATTTGAACAAGGTCATATATCTCAAAGACTGTTTGCAAAAAGAAAAAAAAATTCTACTGCTGTTGGGTAGGGTCGTATTTGGAGTGTTTGGAGTTTCTCCTCCATCTTCTCCATCCTTAATATTTGCTTTACAAACATTTTCTCATAGCCTACTAAGAAAACAAGCTTTATAACTAGCGGATGATTACGAATAACGATCATTATTGGAATAATTAGGTGTAGTTTAAAAAACCTTTAGTGTTTTTTTCTGGTGAGGTTACGCCAGATCGACAACCTTCTAATGATGACTAAAGTATTTCTGCCAAACGATTCTAGTCTTGATTCTCAAAAGATGTATTGTTACAAAAATAACACGGGTAGCATCGCTATTACCCGTATTTGCGGACTAGTTGAACGACATTGTGAGCGAGTTATTTTCCCTGGCGAAAATTTTATCTTTGAAGCAAACGATGACTGCGAACTAGAAATTTCTCAGCAAACAAGTGCTGGGGTAATTACAGACGTTATTTCTTGTTCAGAAATTTAAAAGTTACAGGTATTATCTTTTGTCACTATCTCCATACCCACAATAAACCGTCAAACAAATATACTAAGTAAATTAAGCTAATCATGGTAACTATTTCTAACAACAGCATAGCTAGCTACTTAAAAGAAATTGGTCGTACTCCTTTATTAAGTTCAGAAGAAGAAGTCACGCTTGCTAATCAAATTCAAGCGATGCTGTCTTTAAACGAGAAAGAAGACCTAACCCCAGAAGAAGCAAGAATAGTGCAACAGGGTCAGTTGGCTAAAAAGAGAATGACTCAGGCAAATTTACGTTTGGTAGTTTCAGTAGCTAAAAAATATCAGAATCGTGGTTTATCTATACTGGATTTGATCCAAGAAGGTAGTATTGGTCTAATGAGAGCGGCTGAAAAGTTCGATCCTAGCAAAGGTTATAAATTTTCTACCTATAGCTACTGGTGGATTAGGCAAGCAATGACCAGAGCGATCGCTAATTCGGCTCGTACTATTCGTTTACCAATTCATATTACCCAAGATCTAAATAAAGTAAAGAAAACTACTCGCCAGCTTTCACAAACCCTAGGACGCAAACCAACCGATAGCGAAATAGCAGCGGAATTGGATATGGACATTGATAAATTGAGAACTTTAGCTCAAACTGCACGAATTACCAAACCGAAAAGCTTAAACGCTACTATTGATGAGAATAAAACAGAATTAGGACAAATTTTGTCAGACGATTCTGATTCTCCAGCAGATTTTGTATCCGAAAAAGAAATTATTGACAAGATTGAAAATTTGCTACACACCCTATCTCCCAAGCAGCGAGACGTAATTATCTTACGTTATGGTTTGAAAGACGGCAAAATTATGACCTATGAACAAATTGGCGAGGTGTGTGGTATTAGCAGAGAAAGAGTCAGACAGATTAAAAATAAAGCCATGAAACTGCTGCAAAAAAGAGCGATCAATTTATCAAGTATGGCAGGGTAACTTTAGAATTGCGATCGCCTCTACAAATATATAGTAATTAGTAATTCTAAATTGCAGCCAGCTTATTTCTCAGATGCGATGCGATCGCCGTTTGTAGTTCACTAAAAGCATAAGGTTTGCAAACATAATCGTCAAAACCTGCTGCAAAGATCAGGTCTTTTTCTTGTTTTCTAGACAATCCTGTAACCGCAATTAAAGGTATGCTGCGAGTTTCATGGTGTGTTTTAAGCATCATTGCTATCTGTAATCCGCTAATGTCAGGTAAAACAATGTCTAGCAAAATTAAATCTGGTTGATGTTTTTTAGCCATGCTAATCGCCTCTAAAGCATTAGCTGCAAATATGGATCTCCAACCATACATGGCAGTTATATATTTGATTAGTAGCTGATTATCTAGATCGTCTTCCACTGATAGGATCAGAGGAATCGGCTCAACCTCTAATTCTGTATTTGATAGTTTTTTCATAGTCCATTTTTGATTTTTCTTAATTAAGAAACGACCGACGCTTAACTAGAATGAAACAATAAAATTCTTATTGCCCTAATTTAGATAATAAGTCGTAATTTATTGAGTTAGTTTTTATTAAGTTATTTTTAATTAAATTTAAAGATAGATGATGCCTTTGACTAGCTTGGCGATCGCCTTAAATTATCTTATCAAGATTTTCATTTTTATTATTTAGATGATTATTATTTATTTACTTTTTGTTGTCAAGATCATAAATACTATTGTTAATGATTATTCGCAAAACTGTTGGCTCGTGAGTAGGTAGGATAGGGTGTAGGGCAATACTGTTCGGTTAGTCTTTCAAGTTATTTCGTTCGCCCCCTAAATCCCCCAATCTTGGAGGACTTTAACGAATCTTACTCCCCCAAATTTGGGGGCTGGGGGGCTTAACCGAACGGTATTGGGGTGTAGGGATGATACTAAATCCGATTGGAAAAAGCATCTTAAGTATTAAGTTAGTTGTTCGTAGTTTGTAGTTCGTAATTCCAAAAAACTACAAGCGACTAACTACCTACTACCTACTTCTTAATCCAACAGTTAAGTAACCTATACCAACAAGATTTAGTATGAGATCGCTAATATAAAACTACAGACAAAAAATAAATGCAGGTAGGGTTTAATACCTACCTGCATTTACTATGAAAAGATTAAATAATCCGTAACTTAGATGTTGTCTCTTCTGTTTCTGTCAATATCTCTATTTCTGTCAATATCTCTATTTCTGTCAATATCTCTATTTCTGTTAATATCTTCGTCTCCGTCAATGTTTCTGTTGACAACGGCATCACCGTCTGTTTCCACATCAAGTTCTTCACGACGTATGGTTTCGTTAGCAGATACAATATCTTTCTCTACTTCTTTGCGAACGCTTACTTCTTCTCTAACAAATGCTTGCTTTTGAATATCAGCAGTCTCTTCATATAGTTCTACACGAGCAACTTCGCCTCCGCCAAAGGCAGCTTCTCCAGGTGTAACCACATCATTAGTAGTAGGTGTGGTACGCTCAATCACAACTCTTTCTTTTTCTACAGGGACGGAGACATTTGCTGTCTCAGTTTCAACTCTTTTTCCTACTGTTACCGAACCTGCACGGAAACGTTCTTTGTTGGCTACTAAACGCTCTTCATAAAGTTTTAGGCTTTGAAGACCGTCTGCTTCTTGATGAGAGTATAAATCTGGCTCACGATCGTAAGTGTAGTCATTGGCTGTGGTAGTGTTATAAGCACCGCTATCGTATTCTTGTGCTACTCCATCGCGAACTGTATTTGTGTCATCATATCCCACACCGCGATATACTCTTCTGACTCTTTCTTCGTAATCATGATCGACGGTCATATCATCGCTATATTCGGGCAAGCTTTCCGCTTGGTCTTTGGTTAAGCCCTTGGCATAGACTCGGCGTTGGCTATAATCAACGTTTGCTTTACCTACTGGTAACAAAACCTTTTTACCAAAAATCCAAAATCCAGTGTCCAAAACTAGGTAGCGAAAACTACCAGTTTCATCAACAATAATGTCGTAGACTGAACCAATTTTATCATTATTAAGGTCATATACTGAAAAATCTTTGATATCTTCGCCACCAAAAATATCTTCTTTGTAATTAGGATATAAATCTGCAATTTTTGCTAATGCCATAATTATTTCTTTCTCAAATTATTAAATAATTTCAACTCTCATATTATTGTTGGTTGAATATACTTACATCTAACCAATGAGATATCTATTTTTTCTATAGTATATGACTATAGATATAGTTGTTTGTACTATAGAACCTTTGTATTAAAGGCACAGTTCATCTCTATCTCAAGATAGTTTTGATGATTGAAAAAAACTTAAATACTATTAATAGCTAACAACAATGTCAATAGGTAAAAATCATGGCAGATTCAAAAGAAAAAGAAACAGATAAAGAAACAGCAACTCCTGCTGCGGATGGTGGATATCAAACTCCTGTAGATCCAGAACAACGTTTAACAGGACAAGGTGTAAAGCAAGAAACCAAAAATGCAGCACCTGAAGCACCTGGTGCTAGATCCGAAACTCCAGGTTCTCCTAATCAAGGTACAGAAGCTCGTTAATCAATAAGCTTGGTTGACGTTAACATATAAGGTCGGTAATTTATCATAAAATACGGTCGTTTACCGACCTTTTTGCTGACAAAAAAATACATAGTATGTGAAAAAACAAAGCAAAAATCGCCATAACGCTCCTCGAGGAGATAATTGGCGGGACGAAATAAAAGAAATTGTTAGCGGAGCATCTGGAGGCTTTCTTTTTGGAATTCCTCTTCTGTATACAATGGAAGTCTGGTTTATTGGCTCTTATGTTCAACCAGCAATATTACTGGGCATATTAGCACTTACCCTGATCATTGTTTTCTTGTTTAATCGCATCGAAGGATTTCGTCCTCAAGAAAGTGATACTTTACTAGGTGCGATCGCCGAAACTATAGAAACCTTAGCAATCGGTATTACCTGCGCTACCATGATGTTAATTATTTTACAGCGCATCGATTTACACACATCTTTAAGCGAAGCATTAGGCAAAATAGTATTTGAAGGCGTACCTTTTTCTTTGGGAGTCACTTTTTCGCGATCGCTTTTGGGCGATGAATCTGAAGTTGATTCAGATCGACGCAAGCCAAACAAATCTCAGACTGATACTGTAGATCGATTAGTTTGGCAAGATACTATAGCCGACTTTAGTGCCACCTTGATTGGAGCTTTATTTATTGCCTTTAGTATTGCACCTACAGATGAAGTGACTGTACTAGCAGCTTCCGCTTCTCCCTTTTGGCTATTACTTATTGTGGCAGCTTCTTTACTAATTTCTTACGGTATTGTTTTTGCTTCTAATATTACCAATTCTAAGCAGCGTCGTCAGCAGCAGGGACTCTTTCAATCTCCCCAAAGTGAAACTGTTGTATCATACTTAATATCTTTGCTAACAGGAATGTTAATGCTATGGTTTTTTCAAAAAATAGCCTTTAGCGATCCTTGGTTTGTCTGGCTACGCTACAGCATTATTCTAGGTTTACCAGCAGCAGTTGGCGGTGCAGCAGGACGTTTGGCAGTCTGAAATAGTATTTTTATAACGTTAAGCAATGCAAGAAAAATCGAGAAGGCGATCGCGTAGAGGTTGGCAAAGTAAATCAATGGCTGAAAGAGTTAGCTTTGGTGTTTCTCTTTCAATTGTAGGTATTCTTGTCGCCTTAATATGTTTTGCTTGGATTACGGGAGACACTAACCCACCAATTCTGGCGATCGCTACAGACTCTAAAATTAGAGAGATTAATCAACAGTACTACGTACCTTTTACGGTCAGTAATTCTGGAGGAGAAACAGCAGAGTCTGTAGAAGTTACGGCTAGCCTATTGTTGGATAATAAACTAGCCGAGACTGGTAGACAAGAAATTGATTTTTTATCCCGCCAAGAAAAAAGATCTGGCGAATTTATTTTTACTCACGATCCACAGCAAGGAAAATTAATAATTCGGGTAGCCAGCTACAAATCACCTTAATGTTCACTGACCTTTGACCTCTGACACTAAATCCGATTGGGGAAAAATATCTTAAACATTAATTTGTTAAGTTGATCGTTCGTAGTAGGTAGTTAAAGAAAACTACCTACTACCCAACAGTTAAGTAACCTACTTGAATAGGATTTAGTATGACCTCTTCTATTAGCTGGTTTTGATTCGACTATAACGAGCCTGTATAAAAAGATAAGCTGCATAGGCAATTAAACCTGCTGCAACCAAAGCCAGAATAACTTTACCAAAAGGCTGTTGAGCAAAGGTAAGTAAAATGCCGTCTAGTCCTCTTACTTTTTGAGGATCGTACTGATAAGCAGCCTGTAAGATGAAAAAGCCTAAAGCGACAAACACTACTCCTCTAGCAGCAATGCCAAAACGACTAACGTTTACTAACCAATTTTGCTGTTGAGAATTCAATTCACTAAGGTTTAGTTTTTTGCGAAACTTAATTTTGTATGCTTGGTAAAGTCGCCAAAAACCAATGCCGATAGTTATCGCCCCAGCTATGCCAACTAACCATCTCCCCAGTGGTTGCTGCATTACTATTGCTGTCCAGTCTTGTTTAGATTTGCCACCGCCACCACTGCTTGAGCCTATAGCTAATGAGGCTGCATTTGCTGCAACACCTGCATAAGCAATCCCGCTCAAAATGTAGCCGAGTCGAGTAAATATGCCTTTTAGATCAGAGCCTTTATTTCGAGGATCTTTAATAGCCTGGATAAATCGCCAAATAACATATCCTACTAAACCAATGGCGATTAACCCTAACAAAATTTTACCAAAAGGCTGTTGGGCGATCGCCTGTAAAGCTCCCGTAGTATCAGTAGCATCACCTCCACCAATATCAAAAGCTGCCATCAAGGCTAGAATACCAATTGCTCCATAGACAAATCCTTTTGCTGCATAACCAAAACGCGCAAATGTTTCCATTGCTTTCCTAAAATTTACTTCTCAACTCTTAGACTAGTTTTTTTTGGTATTGTCGGTATCTATCTAAAGATAGTTGATAGTGCTACATAAAAAAAGAGGAAGAGTTTGCTCTTCCTCAATACTATTTGTTCAAGCTATATTTAATTTGCTGTTAATTTACAGCAATATAACTAACTTCTGTTTAACGATATCTAGTAGTAGTAGTGGGATCGTTTAATCCTAAATCATCGCGACGCTCGACTACAGTATTTTTCTTGCCGCCAGCTAGACCAAATAAACCAATCAGACCAAGTAAGCCTAACCAGCCCCAGTTAGATTTTTCTTCAATGGCATTTCCAGCATTTTCTAAACCTTGTCCTGCTGCTTGACCAGTATTTTTAACACCTTTGCCCAAAGCACCGCCTGCATCTTTAAGATTTTCTCCAGCATTATCGGCGTTTTGTCCAGCTTGGTTTAGGTTTTGGTCAACAGTTCCATTTTTATCTTGAGCTAATGCTGCTCCAGTAGGCAAAGCAAGACTAAGACTAATAATAGTAGCAGTGGCTAATTTTGTTAAATTCATAAGAACTCCTAGTTAATATTTATTAGAGATTTATCGGTAATTTAGTTTTTGAAGAATTAATTTAATTCTGTATTTTTTTATACCACTAATGTTTGATGTTCAATGGTATGATCTTAAGCTTATAATTGCTATGAGAAGGCGACATCTTTCTTTGGATATACATTTTTAGTGAGCATTACACCATCGTTTTTCGAGCTTAGTTTTAAATTAAAAAAGCTGCACCTCACAGAAAAAGCACAGCAGATGTAATTAAAAATTTCTACTCAAAGTTCACTATCCGTTAAGCTCAATCTAAGTCAAAAGGTTGAAATTTATTACCATTTGCGATCGCCATCTTCATCAACTCTAGCTTGGCGAATTACATCAGAAATTTCTTCGGCATCTTTAACGTGATGTAGTGCTTCTTCTTCTCCTTCCTCATTTTCTACAGGAAAATAGGTAGGAACTTTAACATGACCAGCAGGATCCCAAGTATCTACAGCAACCTGATCCTTTTTTTCTTCTAAGGATTTTGATTCATCAACCACATCACCTTTATTGGCGGTACGGCGACCCTCATCGCTATTGCTTTCACGATATACTTCTTCGTGTTCTTGATTACTCATAGTTTCTTAAAATTAAATTCTTACCAACATTAAAAACCATATAGAGAAAAATACGCTCTAGCTATTGATAGATTTTTGCCCAAGCTACATCAAAGATAAAACGTTGTTTTGATATTCGGTTTTATCCTGACCTTTATTACTGGTGGCATTACTAGCGGCTTGGTCGGCTTGGGTTTTTTGTCTAATAGCCTCAATACGATTTTTGCTACTAGGGTGAGTACTTAAAAATTGAGGTGTGCCACCACCTCCTTTTAACTTAGCCAAAAACTCAGCAAAGGCTTCTGCTGGATAGCCAGCCTGTTCTAATATAGTTAGACCCTTGCTGTCTGCTTCGTATTCAAAAGAACGTCCCTGTGGCAAATCTATCGCTACTTTATAAGCAATTTGAGCCAAGGTTTGAGTATCTACTCCTGCTGCTGTGGCGATACCTTTAGCAGCAACTGCTTGTTTTAAGCCTTTAATGCCGTGTCTTTCATTAACATGAGCAATTTCGTGAGACATTACCGATGCTAGCTGCGCTCTATCTTCGGCTGTTTTCAGTAAGCCAGTAGTGACATATACATATCCTCCAGGTATAGCAAAAGCGTTTACCTCATCACTAGCGACTACTTGAAAATTGAAGGGAATATTTCTACTATTACTGTTGTCTACTAACTCATGCCCTAAATCACTAACATACTGCTGAACTTGAGGATTGTCATATAGCTGGTATTGGTTTAACACTTGAGCATTAGTCTGTTTGCCAATTTCGACTTCTTGTTCATCTGAAATATTGGCTACTTGAATATAATCAACCGCACCCTTAAAAACGTCAAGAAAATCGATCGCGACGGTGATTGGTTGCTTTTCAAGCTTATAGTCAGGGGAAGCAAAAGCAGGTGATTGGGCAATATTAACTATACCTAAAGCAAAAAAGACTGATGAAAATATATCTACCCAGAGCGATAACTTCGTTGAGCTTCGCTTACGCCATACTTTAAGGTATTTAAATTTGAAGGCTCTATCTAGCATAAAATAATATTATTCAATAATAGTTTGTTTCATTAATCCTCTAATAATATTATCCTTAACCATCAGCAGTTGAGAAGCTTCCAGTAACAAAGAGCGAGCATCTTCAGGATTCATAGTTTTAACTGACTCTTGAAAAATCCGCATCTTAAATTTTTGTTCAATGCTTAGCTCTAAATTGAGTTGAAAGTTCGGTATGTTTGCATCCACGATCAAAAGTCTCCAAACAGAATAACAGTCTATTTAGTTGTAGTTGGCTGAAGAAATATCTCGAAATTTTGATTGCTCTATCTATATGCGATTAAAGTTAGCTCCTCAAAATTTATGTTTCTTCTATCAAAGGATGTAATATTTAAGTTTCTTTACAACACCTTTGATACATGGGTGATATTATGCTTCTAAAATATAAATAAAATAAAAGTCTATTTAGATAGACTTTTAACCTGTTATAAATAACGCTTATAGATTAATTAAATAATTAACAATCATTAATTATTCATGTATATCCATAGCTTTTTTCCCTATATGAGCAAATATATATGTCTAAAGTCGGATGTGATTATCTGATGGTAATTGCTATTAATGTTAGGTAATAAAAAATTATTGAGGAAAACTTATGTTATTTAATAAGTTGAACAACTGGTTAAAGACTTCTATTCGTTTGATATTGACAGTTGTAGTCTGTGGAATGCTGTTTATTTCTAGTGCTTATTCTGCTAATGCAGCAACTAGCAAGACTACCGATGGAGAAGCTAACTTAAACGAAATCCAGAAAGAAACTGATGATGTAGCTCGTTCTAATCCTAGAGGAATTAACGAAATAACCGAAAAAGCGCAACAGGGAACAAATGCCGTCCAGGGTGCAGCAGATGCTGATAAAATGAGCAATCCTAGTAATCCTGATGCAGAGACAGTAAAAGAAAAAGCAGCCAACTTCTTTGATAACTTGAAAAACTAATATTTTTTAGCTGTTAACCCTTTGAGTTCAGCAGCTTGCTCAACGGAGGAAACCTCTGCAACGCAACTGCTTAACTATTAGCTTTTAGAAACTGCAAGCAAAGGTCGATCATTTTTTAATTCGCATTAAAACGTGTATTAGACTAATAAATTATTTCCTGACTTTCCTAAACTCTATCAAAGGTTCAGTCAGGAATTTTTAGTATTTAGATTAGTATTTATATTAGACGCATTACAATCATTACCATGTCAAAACCAACTCCACCTGAAAACTTTATCAGCGAAGCAATTAACAATTTGGGTGATTTAACTGCAACCATTACCACCGAAGCTCAAAAGCTACTAGAGCATACCACTCACTCTACAGGCGAGACTTTAGAGTGGATTGCCTCTAATCCTATTTTAAAGTCAGCAGATAAGATCATCGGTTTAGATTGGTTGATGACTTTTTTAGGCAAGGTTGACATTACTAAGATACAAACTACCGTGGATAAAATGCGATCGCAATATCCTAATGATACTCCTAATGAAATTGCTCATCGCTTAATTGTGGAAAAAACTTGGGAAGGTGGACGTTTAGGACTACTTACCAATATCATTCCGCCTATTGCAGCATTATTTTTGGGGATAGAATTAATCGCCACCACTAAGCTGCAAACCGAAATGGTGTATGAAATTGCAGCAGCCTATGGTTTAGATTTAGAAGAGTCTGCAAGACGAGGAGAAGCTTTAGCTATCTTTGGCTTATCATTAGGTGCAGACGTAATGAAAACAGGTTTGACCATTGTAGAAATCATTCCAGGTATTGGTGCAGCGGTAGGTGCGTCTACTAATGCAGCAATGCTTTATGTACTGGGTCAAACAGCCTGTCGTTTCTACCAGGGAAAGATCGATCACAAAGAGGTTGCATCTATGCAGCAAAAAACCGATGCAGATTGGCGAATTGCTTTAGAACAGTCTAAAATCATGGACTGCATTTTGGCGCAGATGATCAGAGTTAGTTATCCAAACCAAGATTGGTCAGAAACTTTGAAAGTAATTGAAGACATTTCTTCTTCTTCGGTGAAAAACATCGCTAAAAGTTTAGAACAGCCTCAAGATTTATCTAGCTTATTAAACAAACTGTTGCCAGAATTTGCACCTTTAACCTTAGAAAGATGCTACAGGATTGCTAAGTCTAAAGGTGAAATCACTTTGAAAGAACAGGAAGTACTCAGCCAAATTGCCATCAAATTTGATTTAGATATGTCTGCATTGAACATTGAGCATTAAATATTTATCATTAGTGTTGAATGGCTGGCTTGCAAACCTACGGCTTTTAAACTTGCCAATTGTTGAGGTGTGTACTGCTATAGATAGTAAACATCAAATGACCACAAAAACAAGGACGTTAGGTAAAACAAAACGTCCTTATAATATTGCTAAGATTTAACAAATTATTTATTTGAGTTAACGGTGTAACCACTTAGCTGCCACTGCACCTAAAGCTGCACCGACTAAGGGATTGCTAAAGAATTTTAACAGTGCGGGTTGATCCGCCATTACTTCTTGAAAGATATCAGGATGAGAATGATAGGTAAAACTTGCCAGCTTGCTAACATCGTCAGCATTCATGCGACTGGCGTGATGGGTAGACAAACCAAGCTGTTTTTCTAAATCTCTTTCCTTTAAACCTCTTTTTTCTAGATGCTTAATAAAGTCTTTGGCTACATCATCTCTTTCATTAGGCTTAATTTGAGCGATCGCCTTTTGCAGCTCAGGCTCCATTTGTTGCGGAGAAACATTATCATGATGAAAAGCTTTTTGGAACAAACCGTGTCTTTCCTCTTTGGTGCTACGTTGAGCAAAATCATCAAAGTTGTCGTAATTCTCGCTCACAGGAGAGCCGTCGAGAGATTCGACGTTCCCACCTGCTAGGTCGTTCATTACTTGTTTTTTATACTTGTCACTACTGGACATAATTCTTGCTCCTAAAAAAGTGTGAGGGAAATAGAAAACATTGACCCATTAATAAATGTTTAACTCGCGCATTCCCTTGTGCCTTTCGGCGACGCGGGGTCGCTCGTCAATGTTTAATGTTTTACCCTTGGTATTCAATGTTGTTAGACTGCACGTCATATTTAGCAGTCAAAATTCTTTCTTTGTCTGGTGCATACATCAAAATTGTTAGATCTTGATCGGGAAAATTTTGATGAAAACCCATTGCCAAAGCTTTAGCTAATGTTTTTACTTCTGTGGGCTTAACTTTATCCGAAATAACTACACCGAGCTTATTGTTATCACGTACAAAAGAATCTTTAACTAATCCTTGGCTAGTGCTAACTACCCAATCACCAAATTTTTGTCCTGCAACACTGTCTCCTCTTTCTAGTTGAGTATAGGCAGTAGATCTACTGTCTAAAGTTGGATTAGGCAGTGTAGCAGTACTACTAGAAGAACAGGCGGTAGCCGTAACTGTTATCATCAATGCTAGTAGGGTAGCCGTTAAAATACGGCGGATTTTGTTTAACTTCATTTTTATAAATGAAACTCCAAATGTTGTTTAACAAGGCGATATTTAAACAAAAGAGAGAAGGAAAATTTTGCTTCCTTCTCAATTTTTAATAAATTAAATTACTATCAAATTAATTATTTGATTAGTCAACTGCATCTTTGACTGCATCTTTGCCGTCTTCTGCAGCGTGTCGAGCAGATGCTTCGCCTTGCTTGGCTTTACCTGCTGCCTGATCGCCTTTGTCTCCAGTAACTTTACCCATTGCTTCTTGGGCTTTACCTTCTACATTCTTAGCTGTAGCCTTAGCTCTATCTTCAGCACTCATAATATTATCTCCTTTGAGATTTCTGTATTTATTGTTACTACTTAGATTAATTTAAATTTCATAACAATCAATCTACCAAAAGGAATAGTTTTGCTTTTCCTCTTTTTCTAATGTAATCTGGTATATTTACTAAGATTTTTAAAAGATAATTGAAATCTACTTAGCACTTTGATATACAAATGATAGGTTCAATATATAACCTTAGGTGTATGACTTGAAGATGTCTATATTTATAAATTAAGCATTCCTATCCAAAGAAAGATGATGATCGGGTAAATATTTGGTAATCTAACTAGAAACTAAAGGCATAGTTTTTTTTGGAAAATTATTCAAGAATTTACTCTACCTATTTATTAATAGGTTTTTTCAAAAAGATTAATTATTAAAGGAAAAAAGTCGTGTTTTATACGAAAATATTGCTCCAGGCTCCTGTCATAGTACAACCTGAGCCAAATTTACAAGCAGTTCAAGATGCCTCCTTTGTATTCAACGGTCCTCAATTTTTTGCAGCTTTAATTGCAGGGGTAGTTTTAGCTTTTGCTTTCCAACTATTATTTACCAATTTGGGAGTTGCTGCTGGTATTTCTATGGCTGGCGGAAGTTCTAGTAGCTCTTCTACACCTGATACAGAAAATCTACAGGATCTAGAAGGGAAAACCGTATATGACGTAGCAGACGATAGTTCTCACAGTTCTAGTGGCTTAGGCAGCACCATCAAAAAAATAGGTTTTGCTGTTGGCTTAGGTACTCTAATCAGCGTTAGTCTGGCTTTATTTATTGCTAGTTTTCTAGCTGTTAAGCTAGGCTTATTTATAGCTCCACTTTCAGGGGCAATTGTTGGCTTGGTTATTTGGGCGGCGTTTTTTGCTCTCATGGTAACTTTTAGCTCTAGGGCAATTGGTTCGCTACTAGGTTCAGTTGTTGGTACTGCCACATCGGGAATGCAGTCAATTTTAGGTACTGCCACCGCTGCCATAGGTGCAGGTGCAGCTAGTAAACAGGTAGTTAATACAGCAGAAGCTGCTGCCGCTGCGGTAAGAAAAGAATTGGGAATGGCGATCGATCCTGTTTCGATGCGGGAAAACGTTGAGGACTTTTTGCATTCTCTCAAACCAGCGGGATTAGATGTAGATAAGATAGCCAAAGATTTTGAACAGTTGTTAGATGATGAAAATCTGCATACCATTTTAGATAGCGATAGTATTCGCAGCGTCGATCGCAACACTTTTGTCCAGTTAATTAGCGATCGCAGTGACATCTCGAAAAAAGATGCAGATCGTATTGCTGGTAAGCTAGAGTCGGTTTGGAACAAAACTCATAGCAAGGTTGCTCCCTCTGGCGATCCTGTTAGCAGTTTTGCCAGCTATCTCAAGTCGGCAACCAGAGAACAGCTTACAGGTACAGATTTTGGAGACAAATTAGATTCTTTAATCGGCGAAATAGGTAAAAATCGTCGCTCTCAATCTAATAGCCCCTTAATGAAAGCGGCAACATCCTTTGGTGCTAGTAGCTTGGCTAATATAGTCATGGGACGTAGCGATCTTAGCGATATAGATGTTGATAAAATTACCGAGCAGTTACAAGGTTTAGGAGGACACTTAGGCGAACAAACCAACAAGGCTGCATCTCAGTTAGGACTTGCCAGTACCCCCGAAACTACTGTCAAAAAAGATATCAAAAACTACTTGCTCAATGCCTATCCTTGGCAGCTAAAGCAAGCTAACTTAGATCGAGAATTTCGCGATTTGATTTACGATCCTGCTGCCGATCCTCTGGCAGTAGCTTCAGACTTAAGACAAATTAGTCGTCCCGATTTTGTCGAGATTCTCAAGCAAAAAGGATTATTGTCTCAAACTCAAATTCGCAGCACGGCAAACCTACTGGATGCAATTCGTCTAGAGGTAATTGCTACGGCTGAGGCAGCCCATGCACGACAAAAAAGTATTGAACTAATGGTGGAAGTAGAACAATATTTAACTACCACCCCCAAAGAAAATCTCACTCCTGAGAAAATCCAAATGGAGTTTAAGCCAATACTTGAAGACTTTGACGCTAGCTATGAAGAGTTGAGTACTCGTTTAGCCGTGTTAGATCGCCCGACTTTAGAACGAATGCTTGAGTTACGGAGTGATACAGAGGCAATTGAAGCATCAGCTATTACAGGAGAATTAGAACTAGCGCGCGATCGCGTTTTGGCAGATTCTCAGAAAAATCTTGGTCAGGCTCAAACCGTTGCCGATAGACAGTGGCTTCAGGTTCAGTCTTATTTAAGGGATACGGGCAGAGGCGAATTAAATCCAGATGGCATCAAGCAAGATTTACAGCTAATGCTTAATAATCCTCAAGCAGGAAGTTCGGCATTAAAAGCCAGATTATCCAACTTTGATCGCGATACCCTGACTCAGCTACTAGCTCAACGTCAAGACTTAAGCGAAGAGCAAATAGAAGATGTACTCGATAGTGTTGAAGGTACATGGATGCGAGTTGTTAACGCACCAGGGCAATTAGTAGGCAAAGCCCAGGAACAATACGATCAGGCCACCACGGCGATCGCTGATTATCTGCGTCAAACTGGCAAGCCTGAACTTAACCCCAAAGGTATTGAACGGGATCTCAGTTTATTATTCAACGATCCCAAACTCGGATCTAGAGCTATTCGTCAACGTTTAGCAGCTATGGATCGCGATACTTTGGTACAGCTATTGGCACAGCGTCGAGACTTAAGCGAAGCTGATGTCAATCAGGTGATCGATGATATTCAATCTACCATCCGCAGCATTGCTAAAGCACCCCGTCGTGCAGCTATTCGTACTCAGGAGAAAGTTCAAGATTTTCAAAGTGCGATCGCTGATTATCTACGCTCTACTGATAAAGCAGAATTAAGCCCTACAGGTATTAAGCGCGATGTAGAACTACTGCTTAACGATCCTCGTGCCGGTGCAGAAAGCCTCAAAGACAGATTGTCACAGTTTGACCGCTCGACTTTAGTTGCCTTATTAACTCAAAGAGAAGATATCTCTGAAGAAGATGTCAACCAAGTAGTCGATCAGGTGTTAGCCGTGAGAGATAACGCCATGGCGCAGCTACAGAAGGTGCAAGATCAAATCAAGTCTGTACTTGACCGTATTCTGGCAAAAATTAAATCTTATCTTGATAGCTTAGATCGTCCTGAACTAGCTTATGATGGCATCAGACAAGATGTAAACGTGATGTTTGACGATCCTCAAGCTGGTTTTACTGCCCTCAGAGATCGCTTTTCTAGCGTCGATCGCGATACTTTAGTTGCAGTCATGAGTTCTCGCGATGATATCTCTCAAGCCGATGCCGAGCGCATTATTAGCCAGATCGAAAGAACCCGCGATCGCGCTTTACAACGTGCAGAACGTATCCAAACCGCGGCAGCAATGCGTATAGAGTCAGCCAAAAAACAGGCTGCCAAACAGGTAGAAGATACTCGTAAAGCTGCTGCAACTGCTTCGTGGTGGTTGTTTTTTACCGCTTTGATTTCCGCGATCGCTGCTGCTGTTGCAGGTGCATTAGCTGTTGCTGGTTAATTGATTAACAATAATTTAGTTTTAAAGGCGTGGTTGTAAGGCTGCGTCTTTTTCTATTTTCTACTGACTAATCTTTTGTGGATCGATATTAATAAAAGGCAATGCCCCATCACCTCCCATCACCATCGGGAATTTGCCATCCCATTTAGTAATTGCCTCTTTTTGCAACAGTGCAGGAGTTAAGGTCAGCTTTTGTAATCTTTGAGCCTCTGCCTGACCTTTTGCCCGATTAATTTCTGCTTGGGCAGTTTTCTCAGCTTTTAAGGCTTCATAGTCAGCTTGCTTTGCCTGTTGTTCAGCAATTTGTTTGGCTTCAATCGCTTTAGTAAATTCTGGGGAGAAAGCAATATTAACTAAGGACACATCATCAACTAATATTCCATAATCATCAAGTCTTTGTTTGAGTTCTACGTCAATTTGTTGCTTAATTTCATTGCGTTTAGTAATAATTTCTTCGGCATTTTTTTGGGCAGAAGCAGCTTTTACGATCTCTGAAACCGCAGGATCGATAATTCGATTGATAATTTGTTCTTCATCTCCAATACGTTGAAAAACAGTATTGACTTTTTCAGGATTAATATGCCAATTAAGGGCAACTTGTATTTTTATATCCTGTAAATCTTTAGAAGAAGCAGCAGCATCAACGTCATTTTTTTGTACGCGCACGGTTAAAGGTTGAACTGAATTAACCACAGGAATAATTGGATGAATACCTTCATCAAGAATTGCTGCTTGAACTTTTCCAAAGCGCATTACCACACCGCGATCGCCAGCTTTTATGATAGCAAATGGCTTAAATACAATTAAAGCTAAGAGTAACAAAAATCCTAGACCAGAGTATGTAATTAGTTTATAGGGAAAACTATTTTTAGCGGTCATAATAAAAATATCTCTATTATAAATTAAAAGTTATGAGAACTTTATGGTGTATTTGTACAGGAAAATATTATGGCGTTGGTAATTTAGTATATGACGTACAAAGTGTGTCTTTTCGTAGCTAAAAGAAGTTACCAATCTCCTCCTGCACCACCGCCACCGCTAGAGCCTCCACCAAAATCACTACCTGAGCTTCCACCGCTATCGCTAGAGCCTCCACAAGAACTACCATAATAAATACTGCTGTTACTACTTCTATTGCCACTATTTTTGTAAGTACGAATTAAACAGGGGATATCTTCGATTTTTTCCTGAAGATAATCGCAGCAATGACATATATCACTAACAAGAAGTTTTCCTTTACGGTGGTAGCTTGGGGGTTTTAAAGTTTCTCCAGTACAAGTAACCGTTAACTCTTCACATTCAGGACAATATTGATAGCGAGAAGAATGAGAAGCATAAGCAATAATTGAGTATGGCTGTATTGCATTACTACAGTTTAAACATTTATAGCCTCTGTAGCTAACTGCGCCAATTTTTTTAGCTACCTGCTGGGTTTTGGTTAACTTTATTATATTTTCAACCTTTTCCATTGGCTGACTACATTTAGCACAGTGAATGTTTCGGCTATTAGTGCGATTAAGAGAGATCGTAGTTTTGTGAGGATCGACAAAAATCTTATTCGATTTTTTCCACAACCATAAAAGTCCTCCCGCTGTTGAAGTCACTGCTATTCCAGCTAAGATAAAAAGTATATTCAAGTTTCTATTTGGTAAAGATGTTTGCAGACTTTTGACAGCAGGAGAATTTATCGCCTCAATTAAAGCATTTGTACCATCAAGTGTACCGCGATCGTAATTACCCTGTTTGTATTGGGGGGTAATTTTAGTATCAATAATGTCGCCTACTTGGGTATTGGGTAAGATCCCTTCAATACCATAACCAGTTTCAATTTCCACACGCCTATCTTCCTTAGAAATTAAAAACAAGATGCCATTATCTTTGTCTGCTTTACCAATTCCCCAGTAATTAAATAGTTGCGTTGCAAAAGTTTTAGGAGAGTCAGCAGGAAAAGTTTCTGGTACAGTAACAACGGCTATTTCTGTACCATTACCAGCTTCCAATTGAGAAATCATCTGATTTAGTTGCTGTTCAGTATACTCGCTAAGAATGTCGGCTGAATCTGTAACCCAACCACCATTATTGTGACGAGGATTGGTTACTTCCTCAACAGTTAAAGCCTGACTAGCAAGAGGAGTAAATAAAACGCTTGAACTAATAAAACTTATAAAACTTAAGGTGATTGTTTGTCTTAATATGGTTAAACTTTTCATAATCTGTTCCGTTCAAGTTCATTTAATTCGCAGGGACAAAAGAATAGCCAAATTCTGAATTAGAATCAACTCCGACCTTTAGTAACTAAACAGCATGGTTGCAATTTGCACGCGAATTAAAGCTAATAATTTGAACCTTAAGACTCAATATACTTAAAAGAATTAAATTATCCAATCTAAAAAATATGGAAATTTAATTGTTCTGACAGAGATTTAACTGGAAAAAAACTGGAATTAAATTCCTAGATTATTTATAGAAATAAGGCAACCATACACAAGCTAAAATTTATCATTAATAATAAATTGGCATGGAAGCTTCAAAAGTTATTGAGACATTGTATGGAAATGCCGTCAGAAAGATTGATAATATTTGATAGTATTATTTGTTCTCCTGCTTTCAAACCAGATGCGACTTGGTACTGTTTTCCTTGAATATTACCTAATTCAACAGGTCTTGGTTCGGCAACCGAAATAGAGCCACTATTTTTTTTTCTTCTACTATAAAGACAAGACTTTTTCCACCTATACGAAATACTGATTCAGTTGGAATTAAAATTGCAGGTTTTTGCGACCAAATAATTTTAGCTGCGACCAACTGATTAGTCCTGAAATTTCCGTTATTGTGGAAGATAGACTTAGCTATGATACCTTCTTGATTGACTTCAGGAGAAATAAAGTTAATTTTACTTTTTAAAATAACATTTCTTGAAGAGTCAATAATTTCTACAGGAAGACCAATTTTTAGTTGAGATGAGTTCTCAATCGGAACACTAATTATAAGGTTTAGAGTTTGATTGTTAACAATACTAGTTAATATTTGACCTTTAGTGATAAATTCTCCTGAATTGACCGAAATCTCAGCAATTATTCCTGATATAGGTGCTTTAATTTGACTGCCATTATCTAGTAAAAAAACACTAGTATTAGCATTAACGCTTTCTCCTGGTTGAACCAAAATCTGACTTATTTTTCCCTCGTTTTCTGCTTTAATAACTGCCTGTTGTTTGGCTTGTAAAGAGCCGACAAATTGACTACTGTTGACAATAATGGTATTCTTAAGTGTCTGACAGGTTACAGAGATAGCTTGTGGATATGGCTTTTCAATTAAGAAATTACCAACAGCGATCGCGACTCCCGAAAAACAGACAATCAATGGAGGTAAATTTTTCATTTGTTTGAATTGGCAGGCACAAAAGAATAACCAAATTCAGAATTAGGATCGACTTTAACCTTAACTAAATCAACCGCTTGATTGCGATCGCCTGAAGGTAAAAACTTAATTGTTCCTGATGCGCCAGTTGCAAGAAAGCGATCAATCGCATTTGAGGCTTATTTTGACAAATAATGATTAACAAACGCGACTCCAAAAAATAATAGTAAAATACTCCAAAAGCCGATTTCGTAAGTTAAAAATTGATATGTAAAGCTTTTTGTCTCTACCCATAGCCATAGTAGTAATATTCCCCCAAATATTCCTGATCCAGAAGCGATAATTGTACTTTTTCGTGACTTAAAGAAGCCTGTTCCTAGTCCTATAAGTGCCAAGACATAAGTATAGATAACTTTGCTATCACCAGAGTTAGGATTATCAGTTATACTAGTTACAATCTCAAAACCTGTTACTGTATAAATATCTATAAACTCATAAGTAATAAATGGGAAAAGAAAGCAAATTAGAATTAGTGTAAACATCAAAGCTGAAATTAATTTGAGGCTTTTCATCGCTTAATTTTTTTACTTTTCTTTTTGCCATTGTTTCGCCCAACTATAGCAATCCTAAATGATCCATAAACAATTTTTATTCCTTGTTCCCTGTCTCAGTCGATTAATTCATAACTGAAATAGAATTGCTATATAGGTAGCTAAATACTTAATCAACAGGCGCAAAAGAATAACCAAACTCTGAATTAGAATCGACTTCAACCTTGACTAAATCAACAGCTTGATTGCGATTTTCCTTTAGATACGGTGCGCGATCGCTTGAAGTCTGATAAAATGCGATCGCGCAAATATTCGCTAATTTTATATAGGTAAATTATCAAGCGTTGTTGTAAACTCTAAAAAGTTCCTAACAGATTCTCCAAAATCTGCCCCTTGTTTAGTTCTATCTAAAGTAGCGAAAATATCCTCAGTGAGATCATCTTGCGTAAAAATTTCACGCTGCATTGTATAAAAATGAACTTTAGAAAAATTATTATCAACGCCTTCTGTTTCTAATTCTGCTGTAACAATGCGAAAACCCTGAACACCTAAAAAGTTTAAAAATTCATGCATTGTTTTTACTTTATACTTTAATTTTTTTCCATTCACGTAAAGATTCATAATTTCGTTGGTTATGCCTCTGCCTAAAAGCTGAACTCTAATTTGAAGAAACTGATATGCTTTTCTAACTGGCAAATTCTTATGCAATTCTTTGTCTAAAGATTTTTGGTCTGACATTTTTTTGACTTCCCCTTCGATTTAAGATTTTCTGCTAAAAAAAGCTGTTCTAATTTAGATCCATTAGATTTTTGTTTAGTTTGTTCTTGGTCTTTATGTAACTGCTGCTTACCTAACCACCCTTAAGATGCGTATATTTGACAATCAGTTGATTTTATGTGCTTTAGTATAGTTAAGATTTTCATGATTTTTAAGATTGCTGATAACAACGACTGTTGGAACAGGTTGATTGGTAAAGCGATAAAGTTTCAACAGTTAATTAAACAAAAATGAAATCGTTTTCTAGTGATATATCAGGGGTGTTGGCGACGTTACCAATTAAGTCATTCTGATAGTAAATATCTGTACCACCATAAAACTCTGAGAGAGAGTAATCTTCGATGCTGCCAAAAACTTGAAGTTTATCTCCTTCAGTTGATTCAAAATCGGTAATTGTAGCAAAGCCAAATCCTTGATAAAAAACTTTAGATATATCGCCGAGTGCAAAGGTGTCTGCACCTTCACCACCACTCAAGATGTCATATTCAGACTCAGTATCACCGTAGCCATTGAGAAGATCGTCTCCTGCTTCACCTGCAAGGATATCGCTACCTGTACTTCCTAACAAACTATCGTTACCCGTATATCCTAATAAGACATCATCGCCGGTATCACCATTGAGTTCGTCGTTACCACTCCAACCATCTAAATAATCATCTCCTTCACTACCAATTAAATTATCATTTCCTGCATCGCCAAAAAGAGAATCATCTAGAGAAGTTCCCTCTAAATTATCGTCGTAAATAGTACCACTGATAATAGTCATATTGTTTTTCTCCTGATTTATTAAAACCAAGAACTTATGCTTTAAAACTAAATATAATTAAAAGAATTAAACTATCCAATCTAAAAAATATAGAAACTTTATTGTTTAAAAACACATAACTGGAAAAAAAGTAGAAAATTCACTCAATCTTGAAAAAAATTCACTATTGAACATATATTTAAACTATATTGCCAATAAAAAAGCTAGCTATAAATAGCAAATGATATATGTTTGATAACCAATGGAATGATTTTTTAGAGCATCAAGCACTAAAGTTTAATTTAACTACTACTCAGACAAGCGTATTTTTGACTCGCTTTGCTCATCAAAATTGGCTCAAGAAAATAGAAGATATTTGGCAACTAGCAGAAGTGAGTAGCTTTGAATCTTTTGTCAAGCATCTGACCAATATTTATAAGGTTTTTAAAACTAGAGATGACGGTTGTGTAGAATTACAAAAAAGACAAGGTGCGGGAAGCTTTCAAATATTAAGAGATTGGCTGTTAGAAGATTTTCAAGCATCAGAAGGTTTTTTAAACAAGCAAAATCATGCTAGTTTACAAACCTCATCAATTGAAGCCGAATGTTATCAAACTATCTTGCAGCCAGGAGCAATAATTAGAATTAAAGCTCCCAGTAAAATGGGCAAGACAAAATTGCTAAATAATATATTGAACTATGCTAGCGAACAAAAATACCCCACGGTTCATATTAATTTATTACAAATAGAAACAAGCAAATTTAATAGCCTAGATCAGTTTTTACGCTGGTTTTGCATTTATCTTAGCGATGCTTTAAAACTAAATCTAAATCTCGATGACTATTGGAATCAAGACCGAGGCAGTATGCTTAGTTGTACTAGATATCTAGAAAAAGTTTTAGAACAATCTGAGCAACCTTTGGTATTAGGTTTAGATGAAGTTGATCGCCTGTTAAATTATCCAAATATTAGTCAAGATTTTTTTTATTTATTACGCAGTTGGTATGAAGAAGCTAATAATGATGAACTTTGGGAAAAGTTGCGACTTGTGGTAGTCTATTCTACTGAAGACTTTGGTAGTTTAGACATTAATCAGTCGCCTTTTAATGTCGGTTTACCTGTTGAATTAAAACCATTTGATCGGCAGCAAATAAAAGAATTGGCAAAGTCTTACAGCTTAAATTTTTCTGTCACAGAAATTGAGCAGCTAATATTTATGCTCGGAGGACATCCTTACTTAGTTGATTTGATTATGTCTAACTTATCAAGTAACTCTGAGCAAAGTCTGGATGAATTATTAGAAAAGGCTGCAACCGAGACGGGAATTTATAATAGTTATCTGCGGCAACATTTAATTAATTTGAAGTCTAATAGCAAGCTCAACAAGATATTTTTAAAAGTGTTAAAAAGCTCTGGCTCTGTACAAGTAGAAACGCTTTTAGCTTATCAACTTTATCGTATGGGATTAATTCAATGGTCGAAAGAAAATAATACGGTTATGCCTAGTTGTGAACTATATAAACTTTATTTTTTACCAAGGATAATTGATTAGTAATTATTTAATAATATAGATGTTTGATAATAACTATTTCAAAGTTGGAGGAAGTTTACGTTATGGACATCCAACTTACATTGCTAGGAAAGCCGATCGCGATATATATAATTCCTTAAAGCAAAAAGAGTTTTGCTACGTACTTAATTCTCGGCAAATGGGCAAATCAAGCCTAAGAGTTAGAACAATGAAAACTCTAGCAAAAGAAGGTTTTAAATGTGTAGCAATTGATTTGGGAATCTTAGGTAGATTTGCTACAGCCGAACAGTGGTATGGCGGATTAGCTGCTGAATTATGGCGCAAGCTGCGTTTGACTACGGGAATTGATGACGATCTAAACTGGTGGCGATCGCATTTGCAACTTTCCCCTATTCAAAGGTTTAATCGCTTTATTGAAGATGTTTTGTTAGCTAATTGTCTTGCAGATATTATTATCTTTCTAGATGAAGTTGATAATATTATTAATCTCGATTTTCGCGATGAGTTTCTAATTTTAATTCGCAATTGTTATGAAAAAAGAGTTGAATCTAAACAATATCATCGCTTAACTTTTTGCTTATTAGGTGTAGCAACGCCCTCAAGTTTAAGAATAGATAAACAACTTAGTCCTTTTAATATTGGTAAAGCTATTGGGCTTACAGGGTTTGATTTTACCGAAGCGCAACCATTGATAGCAGGTTTATCAAATAAATTCACCGAATCATCAGCAATCTTACAAGAGATTTTATATTGGACAAAAGGACAGCCTTTTTTAACTCAAAAACTTTGTTCTTTAACCGTTCGATGTAGTGAATCACAAGTAAACATACCTCGATTAATTCAACATCGCTTGGTAGATAACTGGGAAATTCAAGACGAACCAGAACATCTTAAAACTATACGCGATCGCCTTTTACATAATCACCAAAATAGAGCGAGATTTCTGACTCTTTATCAACAAATACTTAAACAGCAAGGCATAGCTATCGACGGTAGTGATGAGCAAGTAGAATTACGCCTCAGTGGGTTAGTCAGCGCACGACAGGGAAAATTAAGAGTTAGTAATCCTATTTATGAACAAGTTTTTAATAAAGCATGGATTGTTAAACAGTTAACAGCCATAAGTCCCTATCAAAATGCGATCGCAGCTTGGTTAAAATCCGAACAGGATCGATCTCATCTATTACGAGGGACAGCCTTAGACGAAGCACAAACTTGGGCAAGTAAGCACAGTATTACGGCAAAAGAAAACGAGTTTTTAAGAAAAAGCGAATTTCTAGATATTAAAGAGCAAAGACAAGCACAATTGGCTCAAAAAGCCGAAATTGTAGCCAGACAATTGGCGCAAGAAAAGAAGTTGGTTAGATGGCAAAGACTATTTATTCTTTTCTCCTTGGCAATGCTTGCGGGGTTTTATCTTAAATCTCGCCAAACTAACTTCAGCAACATCAATACTCTCGTACAGTCTAGCGAAGCACTCTTTGCCTCCAATCAAAAACTTGATGCTTTAATTACAGCCATTAAAGCCAAGCAGCAGCTAAAAAAATCCTGGCGAGTTAATCAAGATCTAACGCAGAAAGTTAATACCGCTTTGCAACAGTCGGTATACGAAATCAAAGAATACGATCGCCTTTTGGGACATAGCGATCGCATTTACAGTATTGCAGTTTCTACCAACGGCAAGCTGATGGCTACCGCAGCTACAGATAATACCGTTAGACTGTGGCACAAAAACTCAACAGGCTGGCAACCTAGCAAAATATTAAAACACGATGGTTGGGTGGTAGATGTAGCAATTAGTTCTAATGGCATTATTGCTTCTGCCAGTCGCGATCGCACTGTAAAATTGTGGAATCAAGACGGTAAGTTGCTAGATACCTTGCAACATCCCCAGCCAGTTACCAGTGTTGCGATTAAGCCAAATGATCAAATAGTTACAGGTAGCGAAGATGGCACGATCAAGGTTTGGCAACAGGGTAATATTGTTAGCACTCTACGAGGACATACCGCAGCAGTTGAAGCTATTACTATAAGTCTCGATGGCAAGATCATCTCAGGAAGTGAAGACGGCACAATTAAAATTTGGCAGCAGGGTAAAGCGATTAAAACTTTAACAGGACATAGTTCAGGTGTCCGCGCGTTGGCAGTTACTCCTGACGGTAAAAAAATAATCTCTGGTAGTCGAGATAAAACGCTCAAAATCTGGAATGGCAACGGTACTGAAATTGCTACTCTTAGAGGACATTCTGCATCCGTATATGGTGTGGCAGTAAATCCCCTTAATAATCAAATTGTCTCCGCTAGTGCCGATAAAAGGCTTAAAATTTGGGACAGCAACGGTACTGAAATAACTACCCTCAGAGGACACACTAGTAGAGTTTGGGATGTGGCATATACTCCTGATGGTGATATTGCTTCGGCTAGCTGGGATAAAACCGTGAGACTATGGCAGCCAAATAACAATCTAGTTAAAATTTTATCTGGTCATCAAGATGTGGCGATCGCTGTAGACTATAGTAACGATCTGATTGCCTCTGCTAGCGACGATCAAACTGTTAAGCTGTGGAATCAAGCAGGGACTTTACTTAAGACTTTTCGCAGTCATACAGCCGAAGTCTATGATGTCGCAATTTATCACAAAACCATTGCCTCAGTAGGTGCAGATAAAACCCTAAGAATTTGGCAAACAAATGGCAAAGTAATCAATACTATTCAAGCGCATAACGCTGCTATTTGGGCAGTAGATATTAGTCCTGATGGTCAAAAAATTGTCACGGCTGGCGACGATAACCTAATTAAAATTTGGGATATTAATGGCAATCTCCTGCATACCCTCAAAGGACATACTCAGAAAGTCTGGGACGTTGCAATTAGCCCTCAAGGGAATCAATTAGTTTCCGCTAGCGAAGACAATACAGTCAAAATCTGGGATATGAATGGCAACCTGTTACATACCCTCAAGGGACACCAAGACGCTGTAAGAACGGTTGCTTATAGTCCCAACGGCAATTCAATTATCTCTGGTAGCGAAGATCGTACTGTGAGAATTTGGAATCTTGAGGGACAAACAATAGCAACCTTGGAAAAACATGATGCTGCGGTAAAAGGAGTTACTATCAGTCCTAACAGTCAATATTTGGCTAGCGTTGACGATGATGGCAAAATAATTTTGTGGCAAAATAAAAATCAAACGTGGCAACAACTGCAAACATTTCAGGGACATGATAATTCCGTTTGGTCAATCGCTTTTAGTCCCGATAGTCAAACTCTAGCTACGGCGGGAGAAGACTCTAAGGTCATCCTCTGGAATCTAAATAATATCCTGCAACTAGACACTCTAAAATACGCCTGTAACTGGGTAAAAGATTATCTACAACATAGCAATCTACAAGATCGAAAACTCTGCAAAAAAACTATTATGTAACTAGAGTTACCTCAACCGTTTAATTATCTTAACCCGAACTAACATTAACTAGAATTACTTTACCTGGAAGTTATCGCAGCTTTGTCTACTTTTGTGCGATCGCATTTTAGCTATAGTTCTGTAATTAATTTCCCATTCACGAAACGGCGACAGTCAACCGTACACCTCTTTGCGTGGTCACATATTCAGTATAATGATCGCCTTTTTCTTTCTATAGATAGAAGCAGTTTAATTTTAATTAGCTTACAGTGCAGGTATAGTTGCTTATTATTTTAAACTTTAAACTTTAAACTTAGGATGTCTATTCCATGGTTTTCTCTTCTAATAAATTGCCTCCCATTGTTCCCCCGTCAGCCAAATCAGTTTATATCGACGGAAAAAGGTATCCTTTATCTGAACAGGTAGTCAAAAACATCAAGGCAATTATTGGCTTCCAAGCAGAACAAGAACAAAAGTTGCCCTGGCGCGATCGCATTATTGAAAAGATAGCCGCTTTTTTTGGCAAATCGGAATTTTTATATCTGCAATTATTATTTTTTGCCAGTTGGGCAATCTGTTCTCATCTAGCACCACAGATATTACCCTTTGGTCTACCTCTGTTTGATGTCCAGGAAATGGGAATTGATGTTTCTGCTTTACTTATCACTACAGGGGTATTAGTCCAGCAAAATCGCCAAGATAAGTTAGCCGAACAGCGATCGCACTTGATCTTACAAATCAATTTACTAACAGAACAGAAAATTGCCAAACTGATCGAATTAGTCGAAGAATTACGCGAAGATATTCCTACTATACGCGATCGCTACGACCAAGAAGCGCAAATTATGCAGCAGGCAACCGATCCCCAGGTTGTTTTGGATATTTTGCAGGAAAATCTAGAGTCTAGCGCATCAGAATCGCCTTAGCTTGAAGTACATTAAGATAACTGAATATATCTGAAGAATGATTTATATTATTGGTTACTTAGCCAATGATGAAGTGAGCTTTATCAACTACTAATTATCAGTAATTATTAAAATCGCCTTATAAATAATTGAGATGACAGTTATTCTGACCTACAATCCTCGATATCTTATTCGCATTAGATATTTTCTGCGTCAAATAAATCGTAAACTTCACCTCAAACGACTCTGGGAACAGGATAACGGCGATTGGCGTTGGTTAAAAGAAAAGGCGACTCCTATTGCTAGCTTAAACCGAAGTATCTGGCGGTTATCTGTCCCCTCATTTAGCTTTCACTTTATGCTGGGTTTATCAGCAATTATTGCTACTTTAGGGCTGCTGGCTAATAGTGCTGCGGTAATTATTGGGGCGATGATTGTTGCACCTTTGATGGGACCTATCGTTGGCATGGCTTATTCTACGGCAATGGGCAATCGTAGACTGCTGCGTCGCTCTAGTTTTACGCTACTCAAAGGAATCTTGCTAACAATTGGTGTTTCTTGGCTTGCTACTTCAATCATTGGTCTAGATACCGTAGATTCAGAAATCATGTCTCGCGTCAAGCCGACTTTAATTGACTTTGGTATTGCCATGGCAGCAGGGGCAGCAGGGGCTTTTGCTAATACTCGTCGGAGTATTTCTAGTGCTATGCCTGGGGTGGCGATCGCCGTAGCTTTAGTTCCACCTCTTAGTGTGGTGGGTATTGGTATGGCGCAGGGAGAAGCTGATATTGCCCTTGGTGCGCTGCTGTTATTTTTAACCAACCTAATTTGCATTATCTTTTTTGGCAGTTTGGTATTTTTGTTTCAGTCCTATGGCAACCTTGAACGAGCGAAAAAAGGACTAGCAATGTCTACGGCAGTCATGTTCTTGTTGGGTATTCCTTTAACTCTTTCAATGCGTGAGTTGATTGTGACCAAGAATGTTCGCCAACAAATTGAATACTTTATTTTCAATGAAACAGAAACTTTTGCTAATGCCGATATCAACTCAATTGTAGTTACGCCGAAAAAAGGCTATTTGAGGGTAGATTTAGATATAGCAGCACCACTTAATTCAATTTCTAAAGCGCAAATCGAGCGGGTAAAATCTGCTCTCGCTCAAAAGATCGGTCAAGAAATTTATCTTGATGTGGAAATGATTCCTTTAGAACGCATAACAGTTCCTAATTAGTTAACGCTACTTTCGGGTTAAGACAATTAAACAATCAGGATAGCTACAAGCTATAAGTTTTTTAGGAGGCGATCGCAATACGGATACGGCACAGAGAATAAATATATATATATATAGCAGTTATTCAAACTCAAGGCGATCGCCTTGTCTTGTTACGAGAATATTTTAACCCTTTAATAGTAGCAGAAACTTTTGGCACAGATTAATCGGGAGCTTAACTTGAACACCAAGTTGAGATTTAAATGCGATCGCCTATTTATCATGAATAGTTATAGTTTCACCAATAACAAATACCATTAAGCCCGAAATTAAGACACTAATTCAGCTACCTAATGGACTCAAAATTAAGGGTTCTGTAGCAGCCGAACAGGTGCGAACTTTAGACTTAAAAACACGATGGTGGAAAACAACGTCAGTAATTCTGGAGACTGATTTTGTTGATTCAGTGATTCATGTTATCAACCAAATTATCAAATAGCCTTTTTATTTACACCAGACGTTCAAAATAAAATCTATCTTAAGAATGATTTGCATTTTTAACTAGCAGCGTAACATTACTTAACAATCAACAAGAAACTAAACGATACTAATAGAATATTTGCAATCTAATTGTTGAGAACAAAATTTAATTAACTAATATATAACTATTTAGCTGCCTTTGGAGGGAGTTCTAATATGTCCGAGTTTAATGGTGTGATGATGCAGTATTTCCACTGGTACAACGAACCTAATGGTAGCCTGTGGAATCAGTTGGCAGAAAATGCCGAGCATCTTGCAAAAGTTGGTATTACCTCGGTTTGGTTGCCTCCTGCATATAAAGGTACTGGTGGTGGTTACGATGTAGGCTACGGCGTTTACGATATATTTGACCTAGGGGAGTTTGACCAAAAAGGCTCGGTTAGAACTAAATACGGTACTAAAGAAGAATACGTTAACGCAATTAAAGTAGCCAAAGAAGCTGGTATACGCACCTATGCAGACGTGGTGTTAAATCATATGCTTGGGGCGGACAAAGAAGAAGAGACAGAAGCAACGCCGATGAATCCCGATAACCGTCATGAAGCGATGGGGGACTTGCAAAAAGTTAAAACCTGGACACATTTCACTTTTCCTGGGCGTAAAGGCAAATACTCTAGCTTAGAGTGGCACTGGTGGCATTTTGACGCGGTTGATTATAATGCTTATGATGGCGATGCTAATGCTATTTATTTATTTAGAGACAAGCAATTTGACGAGCAGGTAGATTTAGAAAAAGGTACGTTTGCCTATCTAATGGGTTGTGACCTTGATATGGAACATGAAGAAGTACGGGGCGAACTTAACTACTGGGGTGAATGGTATATAGATACGACTGATGTTGATGGTTTTCGTTTTGATGCAGTTAAGCACGTCAAGGCAGGATTTTTTCCTAATTGGTTAAATCACGTTAGAAAATATTCAGGCAAGCCTTTGTTTGCTGTCGGTGAATATTGGTCAGACAATATTGAAGCTTTGCACCACTTTATTGATGCTACAGGTGGTGATGTGGCTTTGTTTGATGCACCTTTACACTATAACTTTACTGAAGCTGGTAAAACAGGCAACAATTTCGATATGCGTCAGATCTTTGACGGCACATTGGTTAAAGATCAGCCTACTTTGGCAGTAACCCTGGTAGAAAATCATGATTCTCAACCTTTGCAATCTTTAGAATCTGTTGTCGAAGCTTGGTTTAAACCCTTAGCTTATGCTTTAATTTTGTTAAGAAGAGATGGCTATCCCTGCGTTTTCTATGCTGACTACTATGGCGCACATTACAAAGACACTGGCAAAGATGGACAAGAATATGAAATATTTATGGATTCCCACCAATGGCTAATTGATAAATTCCTGGAAACACGCCAAGAATATGCCTATGGCGATCAGTACGATTACTTCGACCATGCTAACTGTATTGGCTGGACAAGACTGGGTGACGAGGAACATCCAGGAGGAATAGCAGTAGTTTTGAGCAATGGTGAGGAAGGTACTAAATGGATGGAAGTAGGTCACCCAAATCACACTTATGTTGACCTGACAGAACATATAGAAGAACCAGTTACTACCAATGAAGAGGGTTGGGCAAATTTCCGTTGTCTAGCAGGTTCTGTTTCTGTTTGGATTCCTAAATCATCCGATCTACTCGATGCTTAAGTCTCTCTAACAATACCTAAAATAATATCTAAAAAAGCGATCGCCCATCTTTTTGACTAAAGCATTCAAGAAGTGGGCATCGTTTTCTGTTTAATAAAACAAAGGAACAGCAAAGAAAGTTAAGAGCTAAAAGCTTTTAAAGTATTCCATCCCTAAATATTGGTTTTTTAGTAAGTTCTAATTAATCATCAATCGATGGAGTCTTAATTTCATCTAAATTAAGCTTTTCAGCAACGCTTTCTGAGTTGGTTTTAGCTTCAGCTTTAGATTCAGCCTGTTGTGATAACTCTGCCTGTAATCGATTGCGGTTTGCTTTTGCTGATTCATACTCAGTATCGCTCAGGGGTTTATCTCCTGTTATACCTACCGTATCTCTTTCCAAAACTTCGGCAAAAGCGGTATTTTGACGATCAACTGCGATCGCTGAACCGATAAATAAAACAACTGAAATTAGACACACAGCGAAAAGATGGCGAAAATCAATTTTTGCGAAGATAAACATTTTTTGTTTAAGGGGATTTAATAATATTTCAACAAGTAGATTGCGAGACAAAGCCGCCCTTGCAAAGAGCTATTGTCGAGGGCAGAGATGGTTTCTGACCGAAAGCATCTCTCGACTTCAACTATCTATTAACCCAGTATCTTATGCTAATTGGTATCCTTCGCAAGATTGACTTTTATAAAATCATATTTTCAAATTACCAACGCTTAAGTTGAATATCTAGCGATCGATTGATTTAATCGTTTTTAACATTAAGTTAAGTTGAGGCTGCTTTAATAAAACAATAATAATGCACACCTATATTCTCAGCCTGTTAGTTATCGGCTTGCTGTTATTAGCAGTAACTCTAGGTTCTGGCTGGATTAAAAGACTACCTCTTTCTTATGCTTTAATCTACCTTGTAGTAGGTATTTTACTTGGTTCTTATGGGTTTGGATTAATCAAAATTAAACCAGATACCCAGTTTTTAGAAAGATTAACCGAATTTGTCGTCATTGTCTCTGTATTTGGCTGTGGACTTAAAATTAATCGCCCTTTAAAGTTTTGGGCATGGCAATCGACAATCAAATTAATTGGGTTGCTAATGCCGATCTCTATTTTAGCCCTAACGCTGGCTGCTCATTATATTTTAGGTATGGGTTGGGGGGCTGCGGTGTTGTTAGGGGCAATACTAGCACCTACCGACCCTGTATTGGCTTCAGAGGTACAACTTGCTCACGTAGAAGATAAAGATGAGTTGCGCTTTGCCTTGACTTCTGAAGGGGGTTTAAATGACTCTTTGGCGTTTCCCTTTGTTTACTTTGGCATTTATGCGTTCAAAGATCCTAATTGGGATAACTGGTTTAAAAGCTGGGTAGCAATTGATTTACTTTGGGCGATCGCAGCAGGAATTATTATGGGTATAGTGGTGGCAAAAGCAGTAGTCTGGGTCGATCGCACTCTCCAAAAACGTCGCCAAGCAGATGAACTATTAGAAGACTTTGTGGCAATAAGTATTATTTTATTAACCTACTCCCTAACTGAATTAGTTAATGGCTATGGCTTTTTGGCGGTATTTGTGGCGGGTTTAGTGGTGCAGCGCACCTACTTTGCCGAGCAAGATAAACGCATGGCACAGCTAGAATTTACCGAACAAATAGAAAAGCTCCTAGAAGTAACGGCGATCGTCATTTTAGGCACAATTTTAGTAGTTGAGCCGATGTTGAAATATGCAGGAGAATCTTTATTAATTGCAGGGTTGCTATTTTTGATTATTCGTCCTTTTGGAGTATGGCTAAGTATGTTAGGAGGAAGTTTACCAAAAACAACTCGTAGTCTTATGGGTTGGTTTGGCATTAAGGGTTTGGGTTCACTTTATTATCTGACCTATGCTTTGGGCGACGGAGTTAAAGGAGAGGTTGCCGAAGAAATTGCCTGGATTACCTATACCGTAATTGTCTTGTCTATAATCGTCCACGGTATTAGTGCTTATCCTTTAATGGCTTGGTATGAAAATCTCAAAAATGATGAAAAAGAATATAACAAATCTTCCAATCATTTAGTTTAAAAGTAATAAAATTAACTATAGTCATAAAAATCAGAATGACTCAACTAGTTTATCTCTCTTAAGACAGAACTAATTTTGGGGGAGATTATTTAGGGTAGAAAAAATCTATATGTTTTATTTAATATTATGACTCGTTCAGCTTGTTTGATTTTTAATCCTGTTGCTGGACAAGGCAACTCAGAGCAGGACTTAGCCACGATTAAACGCATTTTAGAGCCAGAATTCGACCTTGATATACAATTTACCACTAAAGAAATAAGCGGTGGTGAACTAGCTCGTAAAGCAGTGGCAAACAATGCAGAGATAATTATTGCCTCTGGTGGAGACGGTACGGTTTCGATGGTAGCTGAAGCTTTAATCGATACAGATATTCCTTTGGGTGCGATCGCCAGAGGCACGGCAAATGCTTTTGCAAACGCTTTAGGTATCCCAGACACTATAGAAGCAGCCTGTCAGGTAATTGTCGATGGTGCTACCAAAAAAGTAGATGCAGCAATGTGCAACGATAAACCAATGATTTTGCTGGCGGGAATTGGTTTTGAAGCTGAAACCGTAGAAGATGCCGATCGCGAGGCAAAAGATCGCTTAGGAATGTTAGCCTACGTACTATCAGGATTAAAGCAACTAAGAGAATTTGAAAAGTTTGAGGCTACCATTGAAACTGATGACAAAGTAATTAAGGTAGCTGCTAATGCCATCACTATTGCTAATGCTGCTCCCCCTACCTCTGTATTGGCGCACGGCACGGCAGGAGTAGTTTATGATGATGGGCTACTAGATGTCACTATTATTGCTCCCGAAAGCAGAGCAGGAGCGATCGCAATTTCCTATCATCTTTTGCAGAGTGCCAGTAGTGGCGAAGCTGCTGAAAGAGATGATGTTGGCTATCTACGAACTAAATGGATCAAGGTTACTACAAATCCACCTCAAAAAGTTGTTTTAGATGGGGAAATAGTTGGTTCAACTCCTATCGAGATTAAATGTATACCAGAAGGCTTGACGGTATTTACTCCCTTGGAAGAAGTTATTCAAGCCGAAGAAAGATTGGAACATTTAGCAGGAATACAAATAGAAAATAGAGAAGCTGCATCTGAATCCGAATCTGAATCTGAGACTATTGTAGAAATAGATAGCAGAGAATTTATCAGCGATTAAAAACGATTACTGTACGGGCAATTCGCGAATTGCCCTTAACTAATAATTAATAATGAAAAAGATTCGGTTTTCCAGGAATATTTGTTCGGGCAGAAAACGCTACCAATAAAGGCAACAAACCACACTTACAGTCATTAAATGTTTCTTCTAAGATCATATTAAAGCTAGAAAAAAATAAAAACGAATTCATTGGAGAAATTAAACATGGCAATTGTTCGTTGTAACCCTTGGACAGAAATAAACTCTTTTCGACGTCAATTAAATCATATATTTGATGAGGACGCGATGTTTGAGGTTGCCTCAAACATTTCAGCCGTCCATGATACTTTAACTCCTGCTACTTTTGCCGAGTTTGCTAACTTTTATAAACCCCCTGCTGCTGAACTTATAGAGACAGAAGAAGCATTAGTTCTCAGGTTAGAAGTTCCAGGAATGCAGCCTGGAGACATTGATATTGAAGCCACAGCCAAAAGTATCTCCATCAAAGGCGATCGCAAGTCTGAAGTTCAAGCAGAATTAGCAGACAAAACCCGTTCTGAGTTCGGCTATGGTAGTTTTGAAAGAGTAATTTCTCTACCTGTGCGAATTCAAAATACTGAGGTTAAAGCTGAATATAAAGATGGTATTCTTCACCTAACACTACCTAAAGCTGAAGAAGAGAAAAACAAGGTAGTTAAAGTTAATTTATTGGATTAAGCCAATAGTTAGTTAATTGTCAGGCAGAGATTAGCAAGTTAAACAATTCCATTTAAAAAATAATAGCCAGCCCAGTAAAAAATAGGCTGGCTTTCTTTAACTTATCTTAAGCTGGCACATTGTTGTATTTAATTAGATGTATAAATTAAATACGTCATTAGATAGACGAATAAGATCGAAATAACGGATATTCTAATTTCAACAAGTAAAATAAATAAATAAATTTTTTAGGAGCAAAACATGGGTATTATAGCTTGGTTAGTTTTAGGATTAATTGCAGGTGCATTAGCAAAACTAATCTATCCTGGACATCAAGGTGGCGGTATTTTTGCCACACTGGGCTTAGGAATCTTAGGTGCCTTAGTTGGAGGATACCTTGGTTCAATGTTGCTGGGTAGTGGCTCAGGGGCGGGAGCAGCTTCTGTAGGTGCCTTGACAATTCCTGGCGTTATCTTTGCTGTATTAGGCGCAATGCTACTTATCTTTATCTGGGGTCTAATTACCCGTCGAGCTGCTTAATATTAAGCGCACCGACCAATTGGGAGATTGTTTGTAGAAAAAAAATAAAATCCTCTTACTTTGAGCATTGAAGTATTTGGGGTACTGGGGTAGTAAAGTTTCTATTTCATCGTCTTTACCTCCCCATGCTCAACATTTACTGGCGGGCGGAGTAATTTCCAGATTTGACAAACAGTTTTTGAGTAGTTTGACATATTCCTTTATAGTTATTGTTTTAGAGACGTTAAATTTAACGTCTCTATTTTTATGGCGATAAACTTCCTATGTGATCTTGAAACTGGAGTTTGAGCAATACTTTTTGACTTGCCACCAATGATCATTACCCAAACTAAGATTTACCGAGCGCAATTGTTAACCAAGAAGTATTGAAAGTTTAAAGATGTCTCACTCAATTTGGCAACAGCCAGAAATTATTCACTGGAGTCAAATTTTGACTAGAAATTTTAGGCAATTGCTAGAAAAAGACTTGGTTGCGTCTGCAAATACACCAGAACAATTAGCTCAAAAGTTATTTCATGCACCTTTTGTAGTGGTTTCGCATGGAACTCAAGCAGATCCTATTTTAAATTACGGCAATCAAATGGCTCTGCAACTGTGGTCGATAAGTTGGGATGAACTTATTAAAACCCCTTCTCGTCTTACTGCCGAAGCTTTAAATCGATCTGTCAGAGCGCAAATGCTAGAGCAAGCAGCAAAGCAGGGATATATTGATAATTATCAGGGAATACGTATTTCTCTTACTGGTCAAAGATTCCTCATCGAACAGGCGATAATCTGGAATTTAACTGACGAATTTGGTAAAAAGTGTGGGCAGGCAGCCACTTTTTCTGATTGGAAACTGCTAGAGTAACTACTGATTATTGATCAGCGATTAAGAGCAAAAATAGCAAATAAATCAAAAACATCCAAAATTTTGTTAACTGTTGGGTATTTTAAATCAATAGATGTGTGAAAATTACAGTAATCATAAATATTAAGTTGACAAAATAAACCATACTGCGATCGCTCATGAATGAGAATCTACCTGTAATATATATCTCCGCTTTACTTGCCGTACTTGTTTTCGCTGCTATTTATATTTTGCGCGAAGTAATTAGAACTCGTAAGCAAGAAACCACTTTCTCTCGTCTACAAAGTAAACTTAAAAACGAAAAAGGCACTGCTGAAGAATATTACGAACTAGGTAGTCTTTATTTAGATAAAAAACTGTTTATTCAATCTCTTAACTTGCTCAAAAAAGCGTTGAAAGCAGACAAGGAACTACCAGCAGAAAACCAAGCTTTGATTCACAACGCCATGGGCTATGCTTATTTTGCTCAAGAACAATACGACATTGCTATCAGAGAATATAAAGAGGCACTAAAGCTATATCCAGAATATGTGATTGCTCTAAACAATTTGGGCAATGTCTATGAGAAAAAGCAGATGATCGTTAAAGCGGTAGAAACCTATAGAGAAGCTATCAAATACAATCCTGAAAACGATACTGCTAAACAACGCCTCAAATCTCTTGAAAAACGCCTAGTTCCTTCCAAATCAAAGTAACCTAGTATCATTTAGCAATTAACATTTAAGATTTATCCTCAGATAAGTAGGTGGGTGAAATTAATTAGAAGATAGTCTTCGTAAAAAGTAAGAAGTAAAAAGTAATATTTTGCTTATGCTTGTTTTACATTTAATTTCACCCACCCACTTAGTAGGTAATCATTATTCATTACCCAAACTGAGATCTACCAAGCGCAATTATTAACCGAGAAGTATTAGGCGAGCAAAACTTAGTTCATAATTTGAATTTTTGGAAATAATACATACAGCAATATGTACTTGTATTAGGACATCTGCTACTCGTTACTCGTTACTTTTATTTACGAGCAGTTCATTTTTTTGTCCTAACCAGTCAACGTGCTGCGATACTCTTGTTCACCAAAGGTAGAATACTACTCTTTAAGCAGCCAGAATCCTGCAAAGGATTCAGAATTAGGAGATGATTGAACAGCTAAAAAGTGAACCCCAGCCGCTTTTTGTTTGGCTTTTTCAAAATCTTCTGCTTGTTTGACAGTTTCTTTGTTGGTCAAATTAACTAGCGTCCAGCTATCGCTCAATCCAGTCTCTAAACGCAACTGGGGGCGCATATCTTTTTCTAAGTTTAAATAACCCATTTCTAAACCAGACATCCAAGCAGCTAAAGGTGTAGCGCGGGGAGAATAGATAATTAAGCCAGGAATAATAGTATCTGAGGCAATATTAAGCAGAGAAAGAGCAAAGGATTCTTGAAAATCAATATCCCATTCTTTCATGTCATTAAAATCCGTTGCGCTGAGGCTCACAAAAAGCCATTTATCTCCTTGATCTCCCTTGACAGCATCGGGTAAAGAAATAGCATTTAGGGGCGGATACTGCACGGAAGGGGTATTGGCAGTATTGAGATCGAATCCTGATTCTTGGGGATAGACATCTTTGATTCGTTCTTCCAGCCATTTGTTAAGAGCATAGGTGCGACGGCTAGGGACGGGATTTATGCCCACCTCGTTGCAGGCTTTAACGATCATATTATTCATCTGACGGCGAAAAAAGCGAATTTTTTTAGGAGTGGTTTCGGCAAGAGCGATCGCTTTTTCAATGGCTTCTTTCAACCACAAGGAGTTAACCGTTTTACTCGAACAATATTGAGCATATTTAAACAGAGTATCAGGCGATCGCTCAATATCGTCAGAACTTTCACAGATTAGTAATTCCCAGAGCTTTTTTCCCTCCTCATCTAAAATTGGACGTGAATAAAAATCTAATTCCCAAACTGTATTGCTCATACTCACCAATAACAATTAATTATTTTAAAAATACATAATCAAACTCATACTAAATCGAATTGGTAAAAGTATCTTCAACAATAAGTTCGTAGTTAGTAGTTTGTCGTTTGTGGTCAAAGAAAACTACCTACTATCTAACAGTCAAGTAACCTACTTCAACAGGATTTAGTATTAAGTTATTAGTTTACAGATATATCTGTCATGCCGATAATTAAAAAACCTCAGAAACCAAAATTTCCGAGGCTGCGATCAAAAACCAAATTTTAATAAATGTCTCAAAGATAGTTTTACCTTTGATATTCCTACATTACAGACAACTTGATGCCAATGTCGGTAAACAAAATGTACCTACCATCATTTAGATTCCCTAGATGATACCCGTGCCTTTACCGCCAGGTGTATTAATATCTTCTAATTCTTCGGCACGTTCTTGTTTCTCTGCTTCTTGCTTTTCTCGCAAGTCGCCTGGTTCATCAATATACATCTCAGGCTCAACAGCATAATTATTAGCTAAACCTTCTCTGTCTACTGTTTGACCATCAGTTGCATCTAAATCGCCTTCACCTTGAGAAGTATCTTTAAAGTCTTTTCCCTCTCTTTCCATTCTGGCTGCTGTTTCTGCGGAGGTAATACCGCGGTCATAGTTAGCGTCGTTGGGCGTTTTGTTTTCCATGTCATTTTCCTCTTAAATTTTGTTATAATAGTACATTAAGAGTACCAAAGGTTTGGCGACGATTACTTGTCAACCTTGGGAACAATATCAGGACGCTCTTTATCTTCCCAGCCAGCAGGACGTTTAGAATTATACCAAGCAATAGAACCAATGCTCACCGCAGCAACAAAGCCTACAACCAATGCTCCTGCTGCTAGGTAAGGAAAGTGAGGCTCGGCGTTGGCAATCTGTAGTAAAAGATTCATAAAATTAATTTTCCTTGTTATTTTTTATTTCAATTGACTACTAATTTTATATCACCAATCTTATCTACTGCATCTTTCTTTTTATAGATTTAGGAAGATAAAGCAAATCCTTCTGATGATAGATTTTTCGGCGTTGCTGATTTAAAGTATGAAACTGATAAGTAATCTGTTCGTAGCTTTTAGCTCTTAGCTTTTTCAGACGTGTATTAAATTAAAACTTTTATAATTCATCCCTCGATTCGGCAACGCCACAGATAAGTTATTATAAGTTATTACCCACTACCCTCTACCTAATCTTTAGAGATCAATTAATGCGTAATACCAGTTACTTAACCAACCCTGCCCGTAAAGCTCTAACCGCTGCTTGGGTTCGGTCATCAGCACACAGCTTGTTAAGGATATGACATACATGAGTTTTAACTGTGCCTACGGTAATATATAGCTTGGCTGATATCTCTGCGTTGCTACAGCCAGCTACAATTAATTCCAACACTTCTAATTCTCTGTCGGTGAGCGGATAAGTTTCAATTAGCTGCTGATATTCTTCAGCTATAGCAGTAATAGCTTGAGTATCATCTTCAGCTTGAGGAATATTTTCAGCCACGGTTGCGCTAGTATCTTTGGTAGATTGAGCCTGCTTAAGCACAATACGAGCGATCGCTGGATCGATCCAGGCGTTTCCTTCGTGAGTGGTGCGAATTGCCTCCACCAGATTGTCCATGCTCACATCTTTGAGGCTATAGGAATCAGCCCCAGCAGCGAAAGCAGCCATCACTGAATCTTCGCTATCGTGCATGGTCAACATCAATATTTTAGTATTGAAGTCAGAATTTTCTGCTTGGTACTGCTTGAGTTTTTGAGCTACCTCAATGCCGTCAATGTCGGGTAAACCTATATCCACTAAAGCAACATCAGGTTGATGAGTCGTCACCTTTTTGAAGCCGTCTTCGCCATTTGCAGCATTATTAATAATTTCTATATCTGAGTATTGCTTGAGGGCTGCACACAGACCGATTCGGCTTAAGTCATGATCTTCAATTAAGACGACACTAATCTTGCTCATTCTAAATTTAATAAAAAATATTTTTTACCTATGCCTTTTAGACTATGCAATATTTGAATATTGATAACATCTTTCTTTAGAAGTATATCTTTTAGTTAACGTTGCTGACTTAAGTTAGGAAACCGTTAGTAATATTGTTCGTAGCTCTTAGCTCTTAGCTTTTAGCTCTTAGCTTTTAGCCTTTAGCAAACTAACCATTTTTAAAAAACCCTAAAAATTAAAAACTTTTGACTTCTGTAGGGGCGAACTGCTATTCGCCCCTACAGAACTTTTGACTACACCTAACGATCTATAACTTTCAATAGACATTAACTACGAGCGGAAGAATTACTATAGATAATGATAAATAATATTAATATAAGAAATTTTCATAGTATAGCAAATTTGACTTTTAAAAGAGTATAAACCTAATTTTAATTAAGTCAAAAACTCAAAGTGACTATAAATTCAATGATTAACCAAAAGCAAAGACAGGTATGGAAAGTAAAGTAATTAATATCTTATTGGTGGAGGACGACGAGGTTGATGTAATGAATGTTAAGCGGGCATTCAAAAAATCTAAAATATCTAACCCCTTATACGTTGCAGGAAATGGCTTAGAGGGTTTAGAAATGTTGCGATCGCAAAATGGGCAGCCGACCGTACCAGATACCAGAAGATTAATTTTACTAGACCTAAATATGCCGAAGATGAATGGTCTAGAATTTTTGCAAGAACTGAGAAATGATGAAAAGTTAAAGCGCACCCCTGTAATTGTTTTAACTACTTCTGATGAGGATAGAGATAGAATCGAAGCCTACAACCTAAATGTTGCTGGTTATATTCTCAAGCCAGTCACTTTTTCAAATTTTGCTGAGGTGATGGTTGCCCTCAATAAGTATTGGACTTTATGCGAGATGCCATAATAGTGAATGATAAGTGATGAGTGAAGAACGATTTTCTATATTGTTGGTTGACGATGACGAAGTTGATCGCCTAGCGGTTAGACGAGCTTTAAGCAAAGCTGGTTTGACAGCCAGTTTGACTGAGGCTAAAAATGGCGCAGATGCCATATCTCAGCTAGAGGTCAAGCAAAATTCTGACGATGTTGTCCCAACTAATTGTTCCAACTCAGCTTCAAATCATATCGAACATAGTTTTGATTTAGTATTACTCGATTATCGTTTGCCAGATATTGATGGCTTACATTTACTGTCTCAAATTAAAGCTCTTAGTCTATATTTGCCTGTCATAGTTTTGACGGGACAAGGAGATGAAGAAATTGCCGTCGAGATCATGAAGGCAGGAGCAGCAGATTACTTATCAAAAGCCAAAATTGAACCAGGAAGTTTGGCTAAGGCAATAAATAGTGCTGTTCGGATTCATAAAGCAGAACTGGCAGTTGAATTGGCAAATAAACGTCTGCGGATTAGTAATGAATTATTAGTGTTCAAAAATCAAGAATTAGAAAGGCAGCAAGAACAAATTAAGCTTCAGAATATCCAGCTACAAGAAACCTCTAAGCTTAAGTCCGAGTTTTTGGCAACCATGTCCCACGAATTGCGGACTCCCATGAACTCTATTATGGGCTTTTCTCAGCTTTTATTACGTCAATATGACAATTCACTGTCTGAGCAACAGCAAAATCTTATTCAGCGCATTTTTAACAACAGTAAAAATTTGTTAGATATGATCAATGAAATGCTGGACTTTTCTAAGCTAGAGGCAGGCAGACTAGAAATTAAACCCCAAAGATTCAATCTAGCCAATCTAGTTAATTTATCTATTAAAGAGATATGCTCTTTGGCTGCTCAAAAACAGCTTGCGTTAACAGCAGAAGTAAAGTTGAAAGATTCCTATGTTGTTCAGGATGCCAATTTTATTAGAAGAATTATCGTTAATCTAGTTTCTAACGCCATAAAATTTACCGACATAGGAACAGTAAAAATTAAGGTTTGGGAACTAGACCCAGACAAAATTGCGATCGCCATTACGGATACAGGAATTGGCATCGCTCCAGCAGATCGAGAGAAGGTATTTCAGGCTTTTCGCCAGGCAGATCAAGGTTTCACCCGTCAACACGCAGGGACAGGCTTAGGTTTGGCTATTAGCCAGTCTTTAGTGACGATGATGGGTGGCAAAATTAACCTAGAAAGCAAGCTGAATGAAGGTTCGACCTTTACTATAGAAATACCTCGCAGGTATGATGCTTAAATCTGAGATTGTTAGTTAGATTGATTCGTATTTATGAAAATTTTTTACTAATCAATGTCTGTTACACAACCCACGAAAAGCAACTACATTTTAGCGGTCGATGATATTCCTGATAATCTTTTACTAATTCAGCTTTCCCTAGAACAAGAAGGTCATCAAGTTGTTGTAGCTCATGACGGCAAAACGGCTTTAAAACAGATCAAAAAAGCTCCTCCCAGTTTAATTTTATTAGACGTGATGATGCCTGGGATGGATGGTTATGAAGTTACACGACGCATTCGCGAAGACCGCAATATTCCTTTTATTCCCATACTGTTAGTTACAGCTAGAGAGGAATCTAGCCTAGTTGAAGGATTGGATGCAGGTGCAGATGAATTTGTGCGCAAGCCTTTTCAGATAGATGAGCTACAGGCGAGGGTGCGCTCTATGTTGAGGCTGAAAGAAACAATAGACCAAAGAGAAAACTTTGTATCTTGTCTGACTCACGATCTTCGGACACCATTGGTAGCTGCCAACCGAATGTTAGATTTAATTGGGCAGCAAGCATTTGGTGATATTAACGATGAGCAGCAAGAAGCGATCGCCAATATCCTCAGCAGCAATCAAAATATGCTACAAATGCTCAATACTTTATTAGAAACTCATCAATATGAATTGGGGCAAAAAACCCTGAGCTTTATCCCCGTAGATCTTCAGCAGCTAATAGTCGAAGTAGTGACTGAACTTCAGCCATTAGCAATTGAAAAAGGAATAGAGCTAAAGCAGGATATAGCTTCGCAAGTGCCAGAAATTAAGGGCGATCGCCTTGAACTGCGTCGAGTTTTTACTAATTTGATTGGCAATGCTATCAAGTTTACCGATAAGGGTACAGTAAAAGTATCTTTAGGTCAAAATGACTCTCAGGTATTAGTTACGGTTGAAGATACAGGCATTGGTATATCTCCACAGGATCGAGAGGCTGTTTTCCAACGCTACCATCAAGGCAACCATAGGCGATCTGGCAAAGGCTTAGGACTCTATCTGTGTCGGCAAATCATTAATGCCCATCAAGGACAAATTACGGTGGCATCCGAAGTCGGTAAAGGTACTACTTTTTCTTTTTGGTTTCCTAAACAATTATCATAAGCTTTCAAGCACCGTCATTTATGACTTTTTAGCTTTTAGCTTTCAAGCAGATATCTTATCAAATCTAAGTTTTTCAGTAAGCTCTAATTGGCGTTGCTGATTTAGCGAACGAGTGCGGTCTTGGGACGGCGGCTTTTGAGTGGGAAACTTCTCACTCAAAACGCGCCTTGGCTTTCCCTCAATGAGCAACTCGTTCAAGACAGTAATGACACATAAAAGAACACTGTCCGTAGCTTTAAGCTATTAGCGTTTAAGAAGTTCTTGTTTGCAAACGGCTAGAATAAATAATGTTTTAGCATTACATATTCGGCAACGCTCCCTAATTAACTATGAAAGATGAACAGAAAATATCTGCTTTTGATGCCGAAATGATGCACAAGTGCATACAATTAGCACAGCGCGCAGCAGGGAAAACGTCACCTAACCCTTTAGTAGGTTCAATTGTAGTTAAAGATGGCAAAATTCTGGGGGAAGGCTTTCATCCAGGTGTAGGACAACCCCACGCCGAAGTATTTGCTCTACAGGCTGCGGGAGAAAAAGCCCAGGGCGCAACAGTATATGTAAATCTTGAACCCTGCAATCACTATGGCAGAACACCACCTTGTACGGAAGCTTTAATTAAGGCACAGATAGCAAAGGTAGTTGCGGGAATGGTAGATCCCGATCCGCGCGTGGCTGGAGGCGGAATCAAAAAGCTACAGAATGCGGGAATAGAAGTCATTGTCGGTGTGGAAGAAACTGCCTGTCGTCAGCTAAATGAAGCCTTTATTCACCGTATTAATTACCAACAGCCTTTTGGCATACTTAAATATGCCATGACCTTAGATGGCAAAATCGCAGCCACCACAGGACATAGTGCTTGGGTAACGGGAAAAGCATCGCGTCATCTAGTGCATCAGCTAAGAAGCATCTGCGATGCGGTAATTATCGGCGGAAATACGGTACGCCAAGATAACCCCAACTTAACTACTCATGGTGTGACAGAACATAATCCCCTACGAGTCGTCATGAGTCGCAGCCTAGATCTGCCTGCTGAGTGCAATCTTTGGCAGACAGATATTGCCCCAACTCTGGTGTTTACGGAAATAAACAGCAACCCCGTACTTCAGAGAAAACTAACTAGCAAAGGAGTAAAAATTATCGAGGTTGCTCAACTCACTCCCAAAATAGTCATGAAACATCTATATCAAAAAGAACTATCTAAAATATTATGGGAATGTGGAGGAACATTAGCAGCTAAGGCGATCGCCGATGGTACAATTCAAAAAGTAATGGCATTTATCGCTCCCAAAATCATCGGTGGAACATCTGCACCATCCCCCGTCGGCGATTTGGGCTTGAGCAAAATGACAGAAGCACTGCAATTAAAACAAATAACTACTCAGGTAATTGATTCAGATATTTTAATTGAAGGATATTTAAGTAGGTGGGTGAAATTAATTAGAAGATAGTCTTCGTAAAAAGTAAAAAGTAGGAAGTAAAATCTTGCTTATTTGGTTTTATATTTAATAGGACTTACGCAGTTTAACGAGTTTTGCCCCCCCCTAGCCCCCCAAGTTTGGGGGAACAAGAATTAAAAGTCCCCCTCTCGCGCATTCCCTTGCTAGGTCAGCATTCCCTTGCGCCTAACGGCGACGCGGGGTCTGACCTCTGACGGCGACGCGGTGAGACAGTTGCGTTGTGCGGGGGTTCCCCCCGTTGAGCAAACTGTTGAACCCTTTAGGGGGTCGCTCGCCTTGGGGGATTTAGGGGGCGAGTGCGTAAGTCCTATTTAATTCTGCCTACTTACTTAGCAATGGACATTGAAGCTCTAAAACCAAATTAAAAATTATGGTTTCAGATTCTCAGACACATTACTGCATCTGCATTCCGTTTAATCGGATTACCAGACTCACTTACCAAAGTAGGTGATACCTTCCTCATTTGAGAACCTGTTAATTCAGGTTTGGTCGTAACTTTACGGCTGACCACCGTTAGATACCTATTCGTCGGTACAAGATTGATTGTATAACAGCTAGATCCCTTTGTATATAAAGATTTGATGAATATTAAATTAACCGTTCAAAAGAAAAACCTAGTCTCCAATTCCCCTGCGACCAAGCACTACATCCTTGGTGCTATGGTCGCAGTACCCTTGGAGAAGAGTTGATGGATAATTGATATCTAAATTATAGTTCGTCAAAATTTTAGTTATTTTCGCTACGCAGTCGATATTCCAAACCATAAATCTCAATACAATCTGCTTCGCCTCCTCTAATTTTGCCAAAGATATATACTAAAAATATATATTTAAATCAAATCAATTATGGAAACAGCTAAATTATTCCAAAATGGTCGAAGCCAAGCGGTTCGGCTACCCAAAAAGTATCGTTTTGCTGGAGATAGAGTCTTAATTAAACGGGTGGGTAATGCAATAGTACTTTTACCTTATGAAGATTCTTGGGAAACACTTTTTGATAGCCTAGAACAATTTTCCGATGATTTTTTGAGTGAACCACGCCAGCAGCCAGAATCTCAAGAGCGAGAAAATGCCTTTTAAGCTAGCGGAACATTAGCATCCTCCAGCATATCTAACTAGCTTGGCGAATGAAATTTTTACTTGATACAAATATCTGCATTTATATAATTAAGCGCAAACCTCCAGAAGTATTGCAGAAATTTAACGCATATCAAGTAGGTGAGGTTGGAGTCTCTTCCATTACTGTTGCTGAACTGAAATTTGGTGTTCAAAAAAGCCAATTTCCCGCAAAAAATCAACAGGCATTAGCACAATTTTTATTGCCTTTAGAAATAGCAGATTTTGATCATACTGCTGCCACAATCTACGGCGATGTTAGAGTTACATTAGAAAAAGGAGGAATTTCTATAGGCTCATTAGACACTCTAATTGCTGCTCATGCGCTCAGCCTAAAGGTAACTTTGATTACTAATAATATGAAAGAGTTTAGTCGCGTCCCAAATTTGAAATTGGATAACTGGGTTGGTTAATCGTTGTAATTATTTTCGCCATGCAGACGACAACCCAAACTATAATTAAGTCTTTACTAAAATAAGCTGTTGTAAAATTTCTATCAGGCGATCGTTAAGTAAGTCGATATTATAATCTTGGACGACTTTTTGACGACCTCTTTGACCCATCTCAACTCTAAGCGTAGGATTAGTAATTAAATGCTCTATTTTATTAGCTAATTGGTCAATATCTCGTTCTGGTAGCAAATATCCTGACATACCGTCTTCAATTAATTCAGGAATGCCACTGTGATAGGTGCTAATTACGGGTAAACCCTTTGCCATAGATTCCATCAAAGATACAGGAATACCTTCGCAATCACCATCACGGCTAGTGATACTTGGAGCTAAAACTAGATCGGCATGATTAATAATAGCTGCAACCTCTTGTTGTTTTTTCCAGCCTAATAATTTGATGTTGTCAGCAACCTGCAAACTCTCAATTAAATGCTGCAATTCTGCTCTTAAAACCCCATCACCTACAATTTGATATTGCAAATTAGGATAGCGAGGAATTAATTGAGCCACCGCTTGAATACTGTATTGCAACCCTTTTTTTTCTACTAGGCGAGCAATACTAACTAAACAAATCGAAGAATTATTTTGATTGTCAATATACTTAAATTTATGACAGTCAATCCCCATATGATGTATCTTTACTTTTGCAGGATTACATCCAAGTTCGATTAGCTTTTTTTGCCAGTGTTGACTAATTGACTGAAGTAAATCTACCTGATTAAAAAGATGTTGGTAAATATTTTGTCCATGTATGTTTAGATAGCGAGAAATATCATAGCCATGAAAAGCGACCGCAATTTTTCCCTGAGTTATACCCAAATCTTTAAATAAACAAGCTTTTAAACCGTTGCGTCCATAATGGCAAAGAATAACATCATAGGGTGATTTATTCAGCCAAGGAAGAGCCAGATAAAAAGGCTTTAAAAAACCTGCTGGATCTCCATAATTAGAACGATTATATTTAATAAAATTAATCGCTCGCAGCAAAATTCTGGGAGCTTTAAAAAAATTTAAGCAAAATAAGAAAATTGCCTTAAAAAGGCGTACAAATAAGTTTGTAGGAATAAATGTTTGATAAGTGCGCTCTAAAAGTTTATATTCTTCTATTTCGGGATGCATTTGGCTAATATTTCCAGAGCGATCACAATATATATCTACTTCATGATTGCGATCAATTAATCCTGTAATTTGTCCTAATATAAAGGTTTCAGATAAAGTTGGAAATTGATCTACTACAAACGCAATTCTCATCTCTTATTTTTAGACAATTAAATTAAATACTACAAGTCACTAACGAACAAATAATTAATAGCAATTAGCAATTTTAGGTACTTAAAGGAATAAGTATAATAATTAAATCACTTATTAGATTGATCGCTATATTTTCGTTTTATAAAAGGCAGCAATAATTTTGATTTATAGGCTTTTATTTTACATTTTGCTTTTGCAAACAAACTAACTTCGGTAATGGGATTACAGGCTCGTTCTTTGCTAAATACACAGTGAATGTATTGATTTTGTTTCCAAACATCAATATAAGAAAAGTACTCTAAACCAAATCCAGATTGCAAAGCAAACTGCATCAAAGTTTTAATTTCGATGACTTCATCGATAATTTGCAATTCTTGAGGATCGTGCTGTTGTAAATAAAGCTGATATTCAGGACTGGGATAAGTCAAAATTAGTTTAGCGCGATCGCTTGTTACTTGACTTAGATTACTAAATAGTTGACCATAGCTTTCAGGCGGCAAATGTTCAATTACATCAACCATAGTTACTAAGTCCACTGGAAAAGACAATTTATTACGAATTTCTGTAAAGTTTTCAATAATATTAACGTTCAAAAACTCAATTTTATTTGACTTAACAGTCTGTTGAGCGTATTTAATATTATTTTCTCCCAAATCACAAGCCAAAATTTTACCCCGATCTAACTTATTAGCTACTTGTTGGGGGACAATACCAATGCCACAGCCAAGATCGAGAACATTACTATTAGGAGTTGAATAATTGGTAATCAATCTAATTGCTTTTTCTAGACGCAAATTACCATACAGCTTGTATTGCAGCATTCTGGTATTAGTAAAATTATCATAAAATTCTTTAACTTCAATAGAGCTAGTCATATCAGTTTGTTATGGTTAATCTGAAAGTATTTAAATTGATGATTAAAGTTAATAATACAAAAAAATATGTATTGTTTTAGGTTATTTGCTTGTCTGATTTTAAGTTTTTAGCTATATGGATCATGTTTAATAAAGTAGAGCGACCATTAGGCAAAAGCAGCCAGAGGACAATATAACAAAAACTATAGAGAACTGCGTAAATTAATAAATTAACGACAGCTTGAATATCAACCACTGACCAATGTTCAAAAAGCATAATTATTCCTGCTGCGCCGATCGCCGCTATAGCAGGTCGATAGATTGTACGAACCAAATCAGCAAGCTTTAAAGGCGTTTTGTGATAGCAATAGACAATAGAGGGAATTTTGATCGCAATTATAAAAATACTGTAGGCGATCGCGACGCTAACTATTCCTCCGCGCACGCTGAACACAAACACCAGTGCGTTACAGATAGCAAAAACTATTCCCCACCGAAACATACGGTCAGTAAACGCCAATGATTGATAGACCCAGCCTTCGGCTACGTTGATTGTACCAATAAAGGCAGCAGGAGCTAAACAGCGAAAGACTACCACCGCCTCCAGCCATTGTTCTCCCAAAACTGCCAAAATTAATGGTTTAGTACAGGCAAACATAAAAGCCACCATTGGCATACCTATAGTAGTAATAAGTAAAATAGCTTTAAAATAATAACGGCGATATTGATCTGGTTGATTTTGTAAGCGACTAAGGGTGGTAACTGCCACATTGCCTATAGGATTGTTGATCTGCTGAATTGGCAGCAAAATTAGCTGATAAGCTCTTTCATAGATACCTAGAGGCTGCACGCCCCAAATTCGACCAATTAAAATATTATCTAAATTGCGAGCAAAATAATTAACCGCATTAAAGCCTGATAAATTGCCACCAAACGCCAACATCGAACCAATATCAGCCCTGGGACTAGGCAAACTAGGTCGCCAGTCACAGTAAATCCAGACACAGAAGGTATTGGCTATAACCGTTGCTAACTGTAAAATGACTAATGCCCAGTAACCAGCCCCCATAGCTGCGGAAACAATAGCAGCACTCACCCCTGAAATCAGAGAAATAATTTCGATTTTAGCTAAAATGGCAAACTGCATTTTGCGCTTGAGTAATGCTTGGTGCTGAACACTTAAGCCACTAAAAATAAAGATGCTCGCCAATGCTAAAACAATTCCCTCTAGGTTTGGCTGATGATAAAAATTAGCTACCAGTGGTGCGATCGCAGCTATGATCGAAGCTATCAAACAACTAAAGGCAATGTTGATCCAAAAAAGCGTGCTAATTTGCTGATGATTGACCTTTGACTGCTGAATAGTAGCATCAGATAAACCCAGATCTCTAAATAGCTGCACAAAGCGAATTATTACCGTCGCCATGCCAATCAAGCCATAATCATCGGGAGTAAGTAGCCTCGCTAAAACTACTGTTGACCCCATCTGAATCCAAAACTTACTAAACTGGGTAACAAAAACAATTGCCCCGCCACGGATAGATCGCTTTTTCAAATCCGCAGTTAAATTATCGGTATCAAAGTAATTTTGATATTTGGTCTGTGAAGATTTCTGATTCTGTGACACAAATTGACCCTAATTTAAGACGAAAATGAGAATCAACTCACATACAGCAATTCTCATACTTATAAAATACACTTCAATTAGCCATGAACCATTAGCCATCTGTGACAAGTTAAAGGACTACGCTTTTTGTCAACTGGTTTTTAGCTATTAGCTCTCAGCTATTGGCTCTTAGCTTTTGAACTGTTGTTCATGAACTTTAAATATCTGATGGCGATTGCCATACTAACTCTTCCTAATCCATATTTGGCGTTGTCCGAAACAAAAGACGCTATATGTAGTAGCTGTACATCGCGCTCTTGTTGGTTTCCAGCAAAGAGCGAATGCACCAAGAAGTTGACTAATATTGCTTTTTCTTAACTTGTCACCAATGGCTGATAGCTGATAGCTGATAGCTACGAACAGATTACTTCTCGGTTTCATAATTCAAATCAGCAACGCCTATAAATCAAGTCAAAATAGCGTAAATTACTTTTAACTCAAATTTGCGACTTGCCAAGATCATGAATCCAAAAAACCAAGCAAGAGAATTAAAAAAAGAAGTTAAATCTTGGATCTTTAAATTACAAAATCTCAACAAAGAACAATTTAATTGTCCAGTCTGTAACTATACTGGTGCTTTTAAAGATTTGAAAGCTACTGTTGCCTACCGCAAGCACGCACAATGTCCTAAATGTAGAGCTTTAGAAAGACATCGTATTCAATATTTAGTAATTGATCGCTTATTATCAAAGTTCGATACTTCAACTTTGAGTATGCTTCATTTTGCGCCTGAGAATTTTTTCCGAGGTTACTTTGCTAATAAATTTGGCAGATACGAAACAGCCGATCTTTATATGCCAGAGGTAGATCATCAGGTAGATATCCAAAATCTGCCTTTTGCCGATCAAAGCTACAATTTTGTGTTTGCTTCTCACGTTTTAGAACATATTCCTGATGATTTAAAAGCGATCGCCGAAATTCATCGTATTTTAAAACCCAAAGGAATTGCCATCTTACCTGTACCTTTAGTGGCAGAGCAAACCATTGAATATCCCGAACCCAATCCTCAAGAAGAATATCACGTCCGCGCCCCTGGCTTAGAATACTTTGAACGTTATAAAGCTCACTTTAGTCGAGTTGAGCAAATTAACTCAGATAGCTTACCCGCCAAGCATCAGCTATATGTCTATGAAGATCGTAGTCACTGGCCTACTAAAGATTGCCCTTTAAGGTTAGCTATGAATGGTGAGAAATTCCTAGATGTTGTTCCTATTTGTTATGTTTGAATCCTATCTAATAGTTTAAGCTAGGCGATCGCTCTAGACGCAGATTCAGCAAGATTAGCCTTTTCTTTTCCTCAGAATGTTAATCTATTTCAGTTTTGGTTACTTGTTTTGAAGGCATTTCTCGGTCTTTTAATTCACATCAGACGTATAATGTTCCTTTAAATCGGTTTATCGATCTATCAAGATAAATACGAGCTTTATCGCTGTCAAAACTGAGAGTAAATTTTCAATTTAACTACTAATAAGTTAATCTTCACCGATACACCAAACAAAGAATAATACAGTTAATAAAACTAGTCCCCAGCAGCCAAAAGAAGCAAAGCGAAACATTAGATTAATAGGGAACAACACTAAAGCGTTAGTTATAAACCAGTTGGCGATTAAAAGCACACCGAGAATAACCGCGAGTAACATAAAATTGATTAATAATTGCTGACTGATTTAATTGTTACTGCTAAAACTAAAGCAGATGCGATCGCTCTAAGTTGCCAGGATCGTAATTTAATTATAGTTATAGCAATCGCATTCTAGATTAGGACATTTCTTAAATTTCTTTGCGTCTCTGTGCGAAATAATTGTTTAGAATCTTAACCTTTGCTTTGACGGCGATAAAAGTAAAACTGGGTAAAAAATGAAGGGAAAACTACCGCAATTTAAAAATCCTGCACTGCTCAATTTAGCATTGACCCACCGCTCTTATGCAAATGAACATTCATTACAAGCAGATAATGAACGTTTAGAATTTTTGGGAGATGCTATTCTGGGTTTTGTTATCGCCCAAATGTTGTATGAGATGTATCCTAGCATCAATGAAGCTCAATTAACTCACCTGCGATCGCGCTTGGTAGACGAAAAACAGCTAGGTAAGCTAGGTGCAGAATTTGGTCTTGGAGAGCTAATGCGCTTGGGCAAAGGTGCAGCAAAAGGCGGTGGGAGAAACAATCCTTCCTTACTCAACAACACCTTCGAGGCTACTTTGGGTGCCTATTTTCTGGATGCAGGAATTGAACCAGTCCGCCTATATATTATCAATATTTTTAAACCGCTGGTAGAAAAGCTAGTCAATGATTCATCAACCTCAGACTTAAACACACCAGGCAATGTGACACAACCCCAAGAGACATTTATCGATAGCAAAAATCGTTTTCAACAGTGGACATTAGCTCATTATCAGGCAAAACCAATCTATAAAATTATTGCAGAATCAGGTCCAGATCATGCTAAACAATTTACAGCGCAAGTATTAGTTTTAGATCGGGTTTTTGGTATAGGAGTTGGTCATCGCAAACAAGAAGCTGAAAAAAAAGCAGCAGAAGCTGCGGTTGCCAAAATAAACTCATCCCAAATAGAAAAAATTGAATTTAAATGAATATGAAGTTGATTTCCTCCAAATATAAAAACAACCTTCGGGGTACAAGAAATAAAACCTATACACTGAAAACTTTTGAGATACTTGTGTCAGGCAGCTAGGTTGTTAACTTAAAAGCTTGTTAAAGGATTCAGGAGACAATTCTAGCTTTTGAACCGTTTCCTCTAATGTAGACTTAAAGTGTTCAATATCTGAACCAAAACCGCAAACCATAGCTGCCATTTCTGCGCCACTAGAAGCATTAGCCCTAGCACAATTGGTTAGCTCTTGTCCTTGAAGAGGCTCTTCTCCAGAAAGTATTTTTTGTTTAGAGTCACCCCAAAAGGCACTGAGAGTGCAAATTTGTCGATCATCTCGATTTTCAATTGACCAACGATACATAACGGCTTGAGGATTTACTCTAACCTCAACCAGTTTTGCTCCCATATAGTACTGCATCTGGCTTAAGGTTTTTTGCCTAACTTCTAAAGGATCGTTTTTATTTACGGTACGTTCAAGATGAGCTTGAGTAGGCTTAGACATTTGCTAAAGGCTTTTTTTCTATCGTTATTTTACAGTCATCATTATTAAAATCATACTTAACCACGTCTTTTTCTAAACTACGAGTTACGTTGATACAATCTCAGTTCTTTAAATTAATATGATTAAAAGTATAAATTCAATATTGATCGACGCTCAGAGATTGCTCTGTCGTTTTATGGCGGAGTAATCTCTGACTGTAAACATAATAATCTTAAAGCAATAAATATTAGATTAGATATACGCTTAATTACTTTCTACTTTGTGAGATAGTCAATTTCCAACTATTCAATAGCAATCAATATAAACCAATGGACAATTCAAAAATTACACCACACTTCTCAAATGGAGAAAGCACAAATTCAAACTATTTTCAATTTGAAGCAGATTTTGTTGGTTCACTGCAATGTATTCCGATGCAGGTCAGAATGAAGCTAGATAACTGTGGTATAAAGCTAAAACTGGTAGATTGGAATCATTTTAGTCATTCAGAACGCGAGACATTGGTAAATATGCCCTGCCTTAGCGTATTAGAAACTGAAGCTTACAGACAATATTTGCAAAACTTGGTCACCGTTAAAACTGGACAACCAGCCAAGGAATTAACTATAGATCCTGAACCTCCTTGGTTAGATGCTCAATCTGTTCCCAATAGTGTCCAAATCAAAGCTCAAGAATGTCAGGCTGATATTTCCCTAAAACAATGGTCAAACTTATCACCCGAACAACGTTTTGCTTTGATTAAGCTTAGTCGCCCTAGCCACGAAAATCAAAACTTTGTTCCCGCACTACAGGAGTTTGAGATTATACCAAGAGACTGACTTTACAATATTGGGATTCTATTTAACGGTTTGGCTGGGCAAACTTATTTTGCTGTTTTTTCTTGAAATATTTCTCTGACTTCTTTCCAGAGTTCTTTGAGTAACCCTTTAACTTCTTTTTCCTTCCGTGCTACTGCACCGCCAGTTGCACCTAATTTTTGCTCAAATTCGGCTCTTTTACGTTTAGCTGGCTCAGTAAATACCTCTGGATCTTCTTTGGCTTTTTCGTACCAAGTTTTAGCTTCTTCTAAATGCTTGTTTACCTCTTCGTACTGTTCTCCATAACGGTTAGCTAAGTTTGCCTGCAATACAGAAGTTTGTGCCTTCAAGCGAGCATAGTGTTTTTGTAAAATGGCAAATTCTTCACTATTACTAATTCCAGTAATAGCTTCGGAGATCGCAACTTTAAGCTTATCTGGTTCGGTTTCGCTTTTGGTTTTTACTTTTGCCAGAGCGTTATCAATATCATTCTGTAGCTCTTGTTCTTCGGCTACTACTTTTGCTTCTAGGGTAGTAATTTCTGATTGGGTTTGGGTAATTTTTTGTTTTCTGGCTTCACTAATACCGTCTATTGCTCCCTGAATAGAAGCAGTTACCTCTTCTTTTATCTCGCCGCTTTTTTCTTTAAAAGTCTCTGTAACCGCAGCGATCGCATCTTCAATTAGGTTAGCAACTTCGCTTTTACCTTCTTTATATTCGGTAATAGTTTGAGCGATCGCATTTTTAACAATCTCGCGAATTTTATCGGTTTTTAATTCTCCTGTTTGTTTTGCCTGTTGCAGATCGGCAATAATTCTTTCTTTTTTAGATTCATTTGATTCAGACATAATTAATTATCCCTCATTCTTTGTTGACTTGAATTAAAATTCAAGCTGTGGATAATCTCATCTTAGAATTAAGCTTTGGATCTTTGCACCTTTCTGACGGTAGAAAAAACCCAACCTTTTAGACCTCATCTTATTTTATTACTTAACCTGAGTTCGGGATAAGAAAAAGGACAGGTAGTAAGCTGAAAATAACAACTTTCTTCAGTAAACCTGCCCTATGTTTAGTTTAGATGCTTTATTTTGTGATGTAGACGATTTTTGTCTTGTTTTTGAACCTGAATGGCAAAAGAAGTTGCTAAGTCATGGCGGAATAAAAAGACGCAGAGCGAAAAACCTCTGTTTGAGTGAAATAATGACGATTTTAATTGCGTTTCATCAAAATCACTATCGCAATTTTAAACACTTTTATCTTGACTATGTAAAACAGCATTGGCATTTGGCTTTTCCAGGACTTCCTAGCTATCAAAGATTTGTGGAATGGACTCCTTCAACTTTAATTCCGTTGTGTGTCTACCTCAAACGTTGTTTTGGAAACTGTACAGGGATTGGTTTTGTTGATGCTACTAGTCTCAAAGTTTGTCAACACGGTGGTTGTATAAGCTGGGGAAACCCCAGCATACCCCACCGTCACAATCGCCGAATTAAACGCCACAAAGTTTTTGATGGTTTAGCTCAAAGAGGTAAAACTTCGGTTGATTGGTTTTGCGGTGCGACCCCGCTGGGGTTTCCCCAGCATGGGAACGCGCACCAAGATGGTTTTAAGCTCCACTTAGTAGTCAACGAGATCGGTCAACTGTTAAATGCTCAACTTACTCCTGGAAACTTTGATGATCGTCGTCCTATTCCTGACTTGCTTCAAGGTCTTTTTGGTAAATTTTTTGCAGACAGAGGCTATGTCTCCCAAAAGCTTGCTAATCAATTGCTCGAAGAGTTTGGGATTCAGTTTTTTGCTAAACCCAGACGTAATATGAAGAATAAATTAATGCGACTTCATGACAAACTTCTATCCCGCCACCGATCAATTATTGAGACAATTAATGACCAACTCAAAAATATTTCTCAAATCAAACATTCTCGCCATCGATTGCGAAGCTAGCCGAAGGCATCGCCAGTAAATTTTTGCGTTAATGTTCTTTGTGGATTAATCGCTTATTGTCATCAACCTAAAAAGCCTAGTCTCCGCCTTGATTGGCTTTTGCCTCAATCTGCTTAACCCGAACTCAGGTTACCTATATCGCAGGTTTATTACCAACTTTGATTCTACTAGGTGGAATTAGCGATCGCCTTAGCTTGGTCTTTAGCGAGAATTGTCGGCATCATTCTGCCACAACAGTTACAACAATACGGTTTGCCCAATTGGTCGGGTGTGATGTTGTTTATCTTTGTGATTTCTGGGGTTTTGCTTCAATCCTTTGCTCGTAAGTTAGAGGAGAGGCGATCGCTAAAACTAGGCTCTGTTTTACTGGTTATTGGCTATCTTAGCTTTACCTGTGGGGCGTGGCTTAATGTTTTGGCTTTAGTAATAGCAGGAGTGGCGATCGCAGGAACGGCTTGTTATGGATTTACTTATTTGGGTGGATTGGCTCAAGTAGTAAAAGTAGGCGGTTCGCAGTCGGCGAGAGTGACATCGGGTTATTTTGTCTGTGCTTATCTTGGCTATGGTTTACCCGTAGTGGCGATCGGCTTTTTATCTGAAAATCTGGGTACGATTAATACCCTGTTTGGGTTTTGGGCAATTTTGACCATTAGCAATATTTTACTTATTAATATCGGAATTCATGCCGATAAGCATTGACTCGATTGATAATACTTATAAAATCTAAAATAGCTGCATACTATACTATCTAAAAATATTCTCAGAGAAATTGTGGCGATGCTAGAAAAGAAAACTTTAATAGTCGATTTTGCTGAAGAGGATGATGTTCTTCAGCTTTATCCGCAGTTACCTCTGCTCTCTAGCCAGCCAATAGGATGGAATGGAATTCAGCTACATTATCATTGTCATCCTCCTCATAAACTTTCTAGCAATTATTCCAAGCAGCATCGCCTTATTATTCACGATCATAGTCCTTCGTCTTTAATAATTGAGGAAATGATCGAGCATCGTTTGCACAATAGTCAGCTTGGCAATGCAAGTATCACTTTCGTACCAAATGATGTACTTAACTCTGCGTATTGGGACAGAAAGTATCAATTTATTACTCTAAGTTTTGAGCCTAGTATATTGGCTCGTCAAAGTTTTGATCTGGTTGATGTAGCTGATATTGAATTTATCCCCTGTTTTAGTAAGTCTGACCCATTGATTCACAGTGTCGGGTTAGCACTTAAATCGGAACTGCAATCTAGTGGCTTTGGTAGCCGTCTTTACATCGATTCACTAATTGCTGTTTTAATGACTCACTTGGTACGGCACTATTCAAACCAAAAGCACCGTTCTCAAAACGATTTAAATCCTTTGTCAAAGCGGAAGTTACAACAAGTAATTGACTACATTTATCAGCATCTTGATCGAGACTTAGCTTTAGCTGAATTAGCAACACTGGTACAGATAAGTCCAAGCTATTTTTCTATTTTATTTAAACAAGCAGTTGGAATTCCACCCCATCAGTATGTGATTCAGTGTCGCATAGAGCGTGCCAAGCAATTACTACTAGAAAACGATCTGACGATCGCAGACATTGCCTTGAGACTTGGGTTTTCTCATCAAAGCCATCTCAGCCGTCATTTTAAACGGTTAGTTGGTGTAACTCCCAAACAGTTTCGCCTACTTCAATAAGTTCTATAAGAATGTGCTGAAAATTGAGAGATTGTGCAAGACAGCATTGATTCAAACTCATAATAATTGATTTTATAAAGACAAATTTTTATAAAGTCGATAAGACACATTAATCAATGACTTGCATACTTCATCTTGATTCTAGTCCAAGAGGCGATCGCTCTCTATCTCGTGCCTTGACTAATGAGTTCAATCGTATTTGGCAGGAAACCTATCCTGAAGACAAAATTACTTATCGTGATTTGGGACATAATCCCGTTCCTTTTGTCGATGAATTATGGATTGCAGCAGCATTTAATTCTGCCGAACAACTAACACCAGAATTGAAGTCGGCAATAGAAATTTCTGACAAATTAATTGATGAGTTTTTAGCTGCACGAGTCTGCGTGTTTGGTATTCCCATGTATAACTACAGTATTCCTGCTAACTTCAAAGCTTACATCGATCAGATTATTAGGGTAGGACGCACCTTTGCCGTAACATCCAATAGCTATCAAGGTTTAGTTAAAGACTCTAAAAAAATCTTAGTAATTACAACTAGAGGCGGTAGCTACGAAGGTAGCCCCCTTGATTTTCAAGAACCATACTTGAGGGCTATTTTTGAACTTATTGGCGTTACAAATATTACTTTTATCCATGCAGAGAATCTAGCGATGGGAGAGTCAGCCCGTCAAAAGTCTCTAGCCCAAGCTCGTAAAGCGATACTGCAAGTTATAGAAACTTGGCAGCCTAGCTACAGCAAGACTGATAGAAAAGGTTAATACTTTTGCACCTCAACTTTGCAGGCTTCGGCTGAGTTTTACATTACCTGTAATGATTCAACCTTTATGCTTCCAATCCAATTATTATGAATCGCAACATTGTTATAGATCGCAAAATTGTCTGGTTGATGGCAATTACTAGCGGGGCTACTGCTGCCAATTTATATTACAATCAGCCTCTACTCGCAGCGATCGCTAAAAGCCTTAATGCCTCCGCCCAAGACACAGGATTAATTCCAACATTAGGTCAAATTGGTTATGCGCTAGGAAACTTTTTAATCGTCCCTCTTGGCGATCTTCTAGAGCGAAGGCGGTTGATTGTCACCATGTTAATTGGAACTTCGCTAGCGTTAGCTACCGCAGCCGTTTCTCCAACGATCTCCTGGTTAGTAATTGCCAGCTTTATTATTGGAATAACCACAATCGTACCTCAAATCGCCGTTCCTTTTGCTGCTGTGCTAGCTCCTCCATCCGTCCGAGGTAAGGTAGTAGGTACTGTAATGAGTGGACTGCTTATTGGCATTCTTCTATCTCGTACCGTAAGTGGTTTTGTAGGTGTAGAGTTGGGCTGGCGGGCAATATATTGGATTGCTAGTGGAGTTATGCTAGTCTTGGCGATCGCCGTGTTGAAAATTCTGCCCAAAAGTCAGCCAGCGGTCATCTTGAATTACCAGCAATTAATTCGCTCCATGTTGAAATTGCTGCGAGAACCCGTATTACAAGAAGCCTCGATTGCAGGAGCGATGGCTTTTGGAGCATTTAGCGTCTTTTGGAGTACTTTGATATTTCTCTTAGAGCAGCCACCTTACCAATATGGCAGTGAGGTAGCGGGGCTATTCGGTTTAATTGGAGTAGTAGGAGCAGCAGCAGCACCGCTAGCTGGCAAACTTGCCGACCGCAGAAATCCCAGACTCGCTATAGCATTGGGCTTGATTACAACAACTGTATCTTTTTTGGTGTTTTGGTTGTTTGGATATCACTTATGGGGACTAATTGTTGGGGTAATCTTATTGGATTTGGGAGTTCAGGTAACAACGGTGTCTAATCAAGCATTGCTCTACAAGTTACCCGAAGAGAAACACAGCCGTTTGAATGCACTATTTATCACATTTTATTTTGTCGGCGGTGCAGTCGGCTCTTTTCTCGGTGCTTATGGCTGGAAAGTCTGGCAATGGAGTGGGGTTTGTACTGTCGGACTTTTACTATCGCTCATCGCTTTTTCTGCCTTTCTCATCAAATCAAGGCATTAATTCATTACAGAAATAATTGAAAACATTTATTAGCGAACTCTGTCTAAGTCAAATGAAATTACAGTGTTCTTTCTGCAATTTGTATTTTGTTAATAGTTTAAGCTTTCTAGTTTTAATTACTCAGAGTTATCCTGCTCAAGCTGTTCCAGAGGTTATTTCTCAAGAGCCTGTATCTGCTTTAGTCGGGCAAGTTACACCTGTGAGCAAACTTTCAGATGTTCAGCCAACAGACTGGGCTTATGAAGCACTTCAGCTTTTAATTAAGCGTTACGGTATAATCACGGGCTACCCAGATAATACATTCAAAGGCGATCGCTCTCTAACTCGCTATGAATTTGCAGTAGCTTTAAACAAGGTGCTTAAACAAGTTGAGCAATTAATAGCTCAAGAGAAAACATCAATATCTAGTAACGATTTAGCTACCTTACAAAGATTGAGACAAGAATTTGAAGCCGAGCTAGTTACTTTAGAAAGTCGTGTTGACAAATTAGAAAAACGAACTGCTTTTTTAGAAGAAAATCAACATGGCGATTGCACAAGCTGCTTGCGAAGCAGCGTGCCTCGCCATCAATTTTCTACTACTACTAAACTGACAACATTAGTTGTTTTAGGGGCAACAGCAGGGGGCTTTGAGGGCGATCGCATTATTGATGTAACGGGTGAAGAAATTACCACAGACGATCCTAATGCCACCCTAATTTATCGAACTACTTTGGAACTCAATACGAGTTTTAATGGTACTGATTCTTTAGTAACCTGGCTAGAAATTGGTAGCGATGGAATTGATGATAATACAGGTGGTTTTCTAGAACCCACTTTCGGTAGTGTTCTAGACTACTCGGCAAAACCACCTGTAGAAGAGTTTGGTATCTCTCGTCTTTACTATACTTTTTCTCCGTCTGATAAGCTTAATTTAACCTTTGGTTCTACTCTTAGTTTGACTGATTATGTAGATACTAATAGTTATATTAATCCTAGCTTTTTGAACTTTTCCACCCTGTCATTATCACAGAATTACATTCTTTTTCCCATTCAAGGTTTAGGTGCGGGTGCTGTAATTGATTGGAATCCAGTTGAAAGTATTAGAGTAAAAGCTGCTTATGTAGCTGCATTGGCAAATGAACCGAACTCAGATAATTCGTCTTTTGTTCCTGGTATTTTTCCCATCGGGTATATTCTTTATCCCGACGGTGAAAGCGAGGGTGGGCTATTTGGCGACCCCTATCAGGGTGCAGTTGAAGTAGAATTCACTCCTGTTAATAATTTTACCATGCGTTTTCAGTACACTGGCGGAGAAATATTGGGCGATCGCTTTGATGTTGTGGGAGCTAACTTTGAGTGGGCAATTTCAGAGCGAATTGCTGTTTTTGGACGTTACGGCTATGGCAGCTATAACAATACAGACTTTGGGGATATTAATCCAAGTTACTGGATAGTGGGAATCGCTTTTCCTGATTTGTTTATGTCTGGTGCGATTAGTGGTGTTGCTGTCGGTCAACCTTTTATTGCTGATAAGATTGGTAACGCTACTCAAACTAACATTGAGGCATTCTACAATTTTCCCGTCAATGACAATATTCGCATCACACCTTTAGTTCAAGTAATTACTAATGCTGCCAACCAGGATAGTAATGGCACAATTGTCTCTGGGACTCTACGAACGGTTTTTTCTTTTTAGAACAATTTTTAGCTAACAAAATTATTAACACTCGAATAATATAGCGTTTCTCTTATTTACGAGATACACCTTAGTTGTGTCTAGTTAAAGGGAAAAGGTAAAAGGGGGAAAGGTTTTGCACTTTTTTTCAGAACTTAGCTAATGTATCTTATTGATTTGAGAATCGCTATATTAATTTCTCTATTAAAGAATATCAAGAATGTGGTGTCAAACTAGGTTGGCTGATTCACCCTGATGAGAAAAGAGTAGAAATTTACCGTTTAGGCAAAGATGTAGAAGCACTTAGTTCGCCTCAAAGGTTGTCAGGGGAAGATTTGATGTTGTCGGGTTAGACGAAGTATTTACAAGCTAATCATCAAAGGCGATGCCTAATCTAGCTATGCGATCGCCTTATCCCTCAGAAAAAATAAAGATTAAGATTAACGTTTTGCTTGTTAAGATACTCTCTGCTTACAAATAGTCAGGGTTGGCAACAGTATCTCAAAGATGATTAAAAATGATAAGTGGATTATCGAGCAAGCCTGTCAAGGTATGATTTCTCCTTTTGAGAAAAAATCAATCAGAAAAGCAGTTTTGGGTGCAGAAAAAGCAGTATCTACTATCAGTTGGGGTTTAAGTTCTTATGGCTACGATATCCGTCTGTCTCCTCACGATTTTCGGATATTTCGCCATATTCCAGGAACTGTTATCGATCCCAAAAAGTTTAATCCCAAAAACTTGGAACAGGCAGAGTTACACAATGATGATGATGGCTCATCCTACTTTATTATCCCTGCAAATAGTTACGGTTTAGGAGCATCCTTAGAAAGTATTAAAATGCCTGCCAACGTGACCGCTATCTGTCTTGGCAAATCTACTTATGCTCGTGTTGGTGTGATAGCGAATACGACTCCCTTAGAGGCTTCTTGGCAGGGAGAAAGTATAACTTTAGAATTTAGTAATGCTTCTAGTGCGGATGTAAAAATTTACGCTAATGAGGGCGTGGTGCAGTTATTATTTTTCGAGGGGGAGTCTTGCGAAACCACCTACGCAGATCGAGGCGGTAAATATCAAAATCAAGGTTCTGGCGTTACCTTACCGAAGGTTTGATTACGAACTAAAGTAATCTAGATTGAAAAAAGCAAATATATACAAATAGTTTAATTATGGACAATACTCTAATATCAAGAGATCCTTTAAATGACGGCAAAAGTAGAATTGAATTAATTGATTCTATGGGAAATGATTTAAGTATAGTGAATGATGCCAGAGCATCTTTTGAAAAGACTTCTAATAAGCTTGGTGAAAAAGATATTAAACTAATCAACTATTTAATCAAACATGAACATACTAGCCCTTTTCGTGGAGTTGTATTTAAATTTAAAGTAAAAGCTCCTTTGTATGTATGTCGTCAATGGTAAACTGTGTAAGATTGGTAAGTGTCGTATGACGGTGTAAATATGCTCATCGAAATCTTGGAGAATGCAAGAACTCTAAGGGGTTTGGGTGCAAAGCGTAAATACAGATACACTAGACGAGTAAAACTCCGATGTGAAATTTGTCTGAATGAGCGTGTTGTTAATTATTCTAAAAAGATTCGAGAATCAGACATACACCCCTGTAAAACTTGTAAGAATAGATCTATAGGCAAAGCAAATAAAGGTAGACCTGCTTGGAATAAAGGAAATGTAAAACCTAGGCACAGGATTGAGATAGGTAAAGCATACATAAATAGCAGTAGATATAAAGAAGTTTATTTGGGTCGCGGGCATAACTACACAAGTAGAAAAGACAAGTATTGTCTAATTCACCGTTTAGTCGCAGAACTTCAAAAAGGTAGTCCTCTTACTAAACATGAGAGAGTTCACCACATTGACGGAGACAAACTAAATAATCAGCCTAACAATCTTTATATTTGTCAAAGCAATGGTCATCATAGAGAAATTCATGATCGGCTAGAGTCAATATCTATGCAGTTAGTACAAGCGGGAATTATCCAATTTGACATACTTACTGAAAAATACACAATGCCCCATTTAGAAGAAATTCTAGATGCGTACTCCGTGAATTCAGGGGACACCTACAGTTTGTCTGTTGACAAAGCAGAAAATATGGCAATCCTGAGCCAAGCCGATAGTCCATCGGAAGGCGCAACGACTATCCCATTGGGGAGTAGGGTTTAAGAGAACTCGAAGCGCGGAGAATCCTAACTGTAATAGAAGGATTATGATATAGTCTGAGCTTGCAGGAAACTGTAAGAAAGTAATCGGCATCGGGTTACTTGTAACACAACTGGGAAGCACGTCATAGCTAGTAATCACAATGAGGAGCAACTTGGCTGGAATGAGAAAAGTTTTCGCTATGTATCAATTGATGACAGTAACGAATTTTATATTCCTCTTACCTTTAGGCAGCAGTCAAAAAATAATAAACAGGCGACTCTTGGGAGTTTAGAGCCCCAAGTTAATCAAAAAGCGATCAACCTATACCAAGAACAATGCGAAAATAGCTATCAGGCGTATTCTGAGCTTTTAGAGTTGGGCGTAGGTAGAGAGCAGGCTAGAGGGGTTTTAGTTCCTTCTGTTTATACGTCTTGGGTCTGGACAGTCAGTTTACAGGCTCTTTTGAATTTTATTGGCTTACGCTTAGGAAAAGGGGCGCAAAGCGAAATTGGAGCTTATGCCAGTGCGATCATTGAGTTAATTGAACCAATTGTCCCAGTCTCAATGGCAGCCTGGACAATTCACGCACAGAAATAACGTTAGTTAATAACTGTAGGGGCGAAAGGTGAGACAGTTGCGGTGGGTCGAGACCCCGCGTCGTCCGAAGGCGCAAGGGAATGCTTTCCGATGTCGAACCCGAAGGGCTTTTCGCCCACTTTTCTTTCGCCCACAAATAAATATCTACAAAATTTCTCTCTTTAAATATGGTTGCAGCACATCAGGTATTCTAACTGTGCCATCAGGCTGCTGATAATTTTCTAGTACTGCTGCCATAGTGCGTCCAATTGCTAAGCCCGAACCATTAAGGGTATGAACATACTGTGTTCCTTTTTTACCTGCTTGTTTAAAGCGAATATTAGCGCGACGGGCTTGAAAATCTTTACAGTTAGAACAGCTAGAGATTTCACGATACATTTTTGCCGAGGGCAACCACACCTCTAGGTCAAAGCATTTTGCAGCCCCAAAACCAATATCCCCTGTGCAGAGTTCTAAGATACGGTAAGGTAGTTTTAAAGCTTGGAGGATAGCTTCGGCATTCTTTACTAAAGTTTGATGTTCGGCATCAGAAGTTTCAGGGGCAACTATTTTAACCAACTCTACTTTATTAAATTGATGCAGCCTGATTAAACCTCTGCTATCTCTACCTGCACTGCCTGCTTCTCTTCTAAAACAAGGAGTGTAAGCACAATGGCGGATCGGTAACTCGGTATCTTCTAAAACCTCATCTCGATATAGGTTAACAAGAGGTACTTCGGATGTAGGAGTCAACCACAAATCATCGTTGGTGCATTTAAAGCTATCTTCGGCAAACTTTGGTAACTGACTTGTACCCTGTAAAGAAGCACTATTTATTAATACAGGAGGCATTACTTCAATATAACCGGCTTCAATTTGCATATCCAGCATAAAGCTAATTAAAGCCCTTTCTAATGCTGCCCCTGCGCCAACTAAATTAACAAAGCGACTCTGGGCTACTTTCACTGCCCGTTTAAAATCTAAAATGCCTAATTTTTCGCCTATTTCCCAATGAGGCAATACATTCTCGCTATTAGCTATATATTCATCGCCCCAGCGTTTAATCTCTACGTTATCGTCCTCGCTTTTACCAACGGGGACAGATTCATCAGGTAAATTAGGTAATTCTAATAAAAGAGCTTCAATCTTGGCTTTTAATTCTCTTTCTTGGGGTTCTAATTCACTTAACTGGGTTTTTAGGTTGTTACCTTCAGCCTTAAGCTGATTTATCTCATTTCCTTGAGGATCGCTACCGCTACCAATCTTTTTGCCAATCAGTTTGCCAATTTCGTTACCCCGCGCGCTAAGCTGGCTGCGGTTAGTTTCTAGCTCCCTTGAAGCACTATCTAATTTTATAATTGGCTGGATGTCATAACTACCATTACGACGATTAATTAATTCTTGAATGTGCTGAGGGTTGGCTCTAATTAGTTTGAGATCTAACACCGCTTTTCTTCATAGTTTGGTTGGCTTATTCTCTATGCTAGGATACCTCATACTTGATGTGAATTAGCTTTGTTTTATTTATCCATTTGGTCAATAATTTACAGATGCAGATAAATGCGCCACTTCTTGAAGTCGATCTTCAAAACAACAAGCGATCGCAATATAGAGTTAGGTTTTTTTGCTAGTAGCGATAATTTTAACAGCATAACTTCACAACACGATTATTCAACAATGAGGTTTGGGTATGGGCTTGTTAATCAGGGGACAAAACTTTGAATAATCTGACCAAGGATTTTGACGCAGTATAAACTGGCGTATTTTAGCAACCACAATAAGTGTGTAAAAGACAAGCCACATAAAGTATAGTGACCAATGATGGCGATCAAAGTTACCAAGTGTCCAGGCAATAAACCCCCGTTCTAATCGATTGGGTTTGATCTTTAAACTGTTCCTTACTGCTGTAACAAATGTGCGGATTGCAAACTGATATTTCATCAAGCCATACATCAAGCGCATGGTCACAACAACATGGAATTTATAGCTTTGACACCATTTTGCATAATTTTGGAAAGATTTTAAATTACTGTTATTCTGGAGATATTCGTTAATGGCGATCGCCGCTTTTTCGGCAGTTTTAAAGGCTACCTGCACCCCCGAAGAAAGAAAAGGATCGACAAAGAAATTAGCATCCCCTACCAATAGCCAGCCATCTCCCGCAGTTTGCTTGGCAGCATAGGATAGGTTGCTTAACAGCCGAGTTTTTGAGGTTTGCTGTGCTGACTCAAATCTAGTTTGCAAAAATTTATAGCGGTTTATGTAGGTAAGTAGAATATCCTGGGGATTTTTTTTGTGCCACCAGTCACTTTCAGGTTTGTTGACTACTACTCCCACGCTCATTTTGTTTGCCTGCAGGGGAATAAACCAAATCCAGCCGTTAGCAATAAAGTAAATGCTAATTGCACCCTGTTCTTTTCCAGGGTTAGGAGTAACATCGCTAAAGTGACCAAACACCGCCGAGGTTTTGATAGTTTTATCTTCTACTAGCAGATTCTTACTTTTGGCAATTAATGCTTGTCTTCCAGAACAATCGGCAATACATTTAGCTGAGGTAAGATGCTCAAGTCCGTCATCGTCACGCCACCGCACGCCAGTCGCTTTATCCCCTGACCAAATAATCTCTCGCACCGTTGCTGATTCGCACACCTTCACTCCTTGTTGGCGAGCATGATTTAACAGCAAGAGATCGAATTGACTACGTTCAACCTGATAGGCGTAAGGATGATTCGGAAAATCTTTTGCCGACCAGTTTTCGGGTTTGGTAAAGTCAATGTTTGCAGACTCATAATCTGGACTATGAGGAGAAAGTCCAATCCTAAATTCGGCACTGTCTTTATATCTCTTCTGTGCTAAATTTTCTAATGATTCAGCAATACCTAGCTTGTGCCAAATCGCTTGAGTTGCGGGTAATAAAGACTCTCCTACATGAAAACGAGGGAATTTTCCTTTTTCTAGCAGCAAAACCGCGTACCCTTGCTTGACCAACAGGGTAGATAAAGTCGATCCAGCAGGACCACCTCCGATTACCACTACATCATAGCTACCGTGATTCATAAACAACTTCTAAAGTAGTCTTAACTCATCAAAGTTACCTCAAATTAAGCAGATGTTTGGATTATGTTATAAAAAAATTACTTTTAGCTTTTGTCTGATGATTTGGCTAAAATATGCAGACTATAGGGTTTTTGAGCGATCGCCCTTATATATTCTGCGCTTAAGTAAGGGCGAAATTTTCGATCTTGGGTAAGGTAGTTTTCAAAGAAAACCAACGAGAGGATGTTTTGATAAGTTTTTGCCACATTAAAAGCCTTTGCTTGCGAAGATCGCTGCTCGTTTGCTAAAGTGACATTAGAATGGGGTAATCTTTCGGAAATTACCAAATGCCGATCGCTATTTTCCAAAGATTTAAATAAAGGCACCTGTTCATTTAGCAGCGAAGTTAAAAAATCTCGATCTACAACCTGCCACATCACAGGAATTGATATTTCTTTAAGCTTCTGTTTATTAAAAAGACTATTGCCAAAAGGCACAAACATATATGCAGCCTTGATACGATTATCTTTTAGAGACTGCTTTTTTCTCGGCATATCCAAAGCACGACACTGATATAATACGGAAATATTGAGCAGATCGAGTTGTTGAGCGCAATCATGTTCTAGTTGGGGAAAATCAATCTCTGCCCCTGCCAAAGAAAGAGCCGTCGTCCCGCCGATAGAATAACCAAAAATACCAACCTGTTCCAGATTAAGATTATTATTTAACTGTTTTTGATTGATTTTTTCTAATTCATCTAAAATATAGCTAATATCCAAGGGACGATCTGTATATTCTGTGGCATCAAAATTCTCTTTGTATAAACCTCTAACAAAGTCTAATTGTCGTTGACGATCGCTCCCAGGATGATCGGGAATAACCACCGCAAAGCCATAGGAAGCCAAATGATTTGCTAAATCTTGAAAGCGATCGCGTTTTGCACCTAAACCATTAGAAACTACTATTACAGGAGTAGATTTGCTGTTTTTAGGTAGATAAAGATCGGTAACTAAATTGCGATCGCGTTTAGGGTCATAAAAGTCTAATGTCTGTTTAGTTACTTGAAATTGACCCTTCTTGGAAAAATTAGGAGCTTTTTTAAAATCTGCTGAAGTTGCTTTTGAGGTTTTCCCTTCGTCTAAGCTGGTAATAAACTCTTGAGTATCATCTTCGGCATTAGAGACTTGCTTAACCAGCTTGAGTAATTCTGAAAGATTGAGGTTAACGTCTGTAGGGAAACGTTTTAAAAAATCAACTAAGTTAACCCCGTCAGGAGATCCTGCACTCTGTACCACCGCAGCCCGCAAACCATAAAAACCATTGATGCCTCCAGGTAATTGAATAATCTCGCCGATGCGCTGCAATATTTTAATCCCAGAGGTAGTACGGGAATAGCGATAGACCAAAACTCGATTAACATTGTAGCTTTGGCGCAGAAGCTTTTGTAATCTCTCAGTTTGCTTCGGTGAGATACGCTTAAGATAAAAATTGAGACTACTGCTGATTTCTCCATGTTTGGCAAAGGCTTCTAGGTCTTCGACCTGGATCTTAAAACCGAGCAAACTATAGTTAAAATCAATTCTTTCTGCGGGTATGGTTGGACGCTCAAATACAGCTACTGTCACCAAAGTTGCGATCGCAATTGAGAAGATAGAGGAAAATCTAACCAGAAATTTTAGAGGAGATCTGCTGAATTTTTTTTCTGAGAATAGAGAAGTGTATTTAGCCAATTTTAAATCTTTGAACTACAACTAGGTTAAAGTTTCGGGCAAGGTAAGAATCTTAAATAGGACTTACGCACTCGCCCCCTAGCCCCCCAAATCTGGTAGGGCTGTTTCATTCTAGAGCTAAAGTGCGGTAAATTGATATAAAACCTAATTTAACCGCTCAATGACTTTAAAAGACTGGGATAAAAGCTTAATTGACTATTTGAAACAAATACCTGATGAGCGAAAAGCAGGTGAATGGATTGCAATTGATGGCAAAAGTTTGAAAAATACTGTCAACGACTGTTATGGACAACAGCAAAACTTCGTCATGATGGTTTCGGCTTTGACTCATGAAGGCGGGGAAATTTTAGGCATAAAAGTTAGGGAAAATAAGAAACAAAGTGAGATTGTCGCCGTGCAAGACTTATTAGAATTGCTGCATTTAAAAGGAGTGGTGTTCACGATAGATGCTCTACATTGTCAAAAAAAACAGTCTCAGCAATTATCGACAGTGGTAATAACTACCTAATTGTGGTCAAAAGAAATCAAAAAACATTACATCGACAAATTGAGCGGAGGAAATGCGTGGGTTTCCCGCGCTTATTCCACTCCGCTGTTGAATTTCAAGCAACAAGTACAAAGGCGATTAGTTGCTTTGAGCAGATCGAGAAGACAAGAAATCGACTAACTCATCGAACTGTAGAAGTATTGGCTCCTCCATCAAACATTGATTCTCAATGGGTTGGAGTTCATAGTATCATCAAAATTTTCCGTTCGCGAACAAGAGGTAATCACGATTACGAATCGGATTCGGCGACTTATTATATTAGTTCTTTACCCAACTCCTTCGGAGTTAAGTAGCAAGTAGCGCGTTCTGGAGAACGCCGACATCGCTTCGCGATGGCGACACGCTCCAGCGTGTGCAAATAGCAGATAGCAATTAAGAAAAACTCCGAAGTTGGATATGCAGCCTCTTCATTGATGAGGAAAAGATGAAAAAATAATTCAACTCTTGAATACATGCGGGCAAGCCCTTTGTCTGACACAGGAGCTATCGCTCCATGTCGTCGTCTTCGACGACTTTGCAAGCTTTGCTTGCTGTGGCAGAGGTTGAACTTGCAGACGCGCTTCGCGTCTGGCCGTTGCGGAGCAACGTCGGCAGCCTCCAGGCTGCGCTACTTGTTATCTGCTACTTGTGAACAGCAACTTCTTGGCTTATTCCCCAAGGTATTGGCCGACATTGGGGTATCGAGAATCGTTGGCATTGGGGAGGCACGGACGGCGAACCTGCGTCGCCGTATTGAGTGCCGTTTAAGGATGTCGTAACGAAAGAAGATAACAGCCCTCAACTTCACGGCAAAGCATCCACAAACATCTCTTTGATTAAAAGTTGGGTTATTAACCTACTGAGAGTTCATGGTTTTGATTCTATGACTGAGGCAATCAGTTATTTAAGCCATAATTTGCCATTATTACTTTCTTTGTGTCACTGATAGGTGTAGTGAATAGATTTATTCGCGATCGCATCTTCTATTTTGAGAATGAAACAGCCCTACCAAACTTGGGGGAACAAGAATTAAAAGTCCCCCACTCGCGCATTCCCTTGCTAGGTCAGCATTCCCTTGCGCCTAACGGCGACGCGGGGTCTGACCTCTGACGGCGACGCGGTGAGACAGTTGCGGTGGTGAGACACTTGCGTTGCGGGTCATAGACCCGTTGAGCAAAGTGTCGAAAGGTTTCACCGGCATAAGGAGGGCGTGTCGTCGTAGCTTTGCTGCGACGTTTATACCGCCCGTCAAACTGTTGAACCCTTTAGGGGGGGTCGCTCGTCTTGGGGGATTTAGGGGGCGAGTGCGTAGGTTTTAACTAGTGTTACGTACTTACCTATCTATATCGGCATCAGTTGCTTAATTAACTGAAATTTCTGATTTACTAAGAACATAATCAACATTTATCGTTTAAGTACTTATAAAACGTTTAATTCTATAATTTTTAAACATAACAAAATTATGCTCAAATTATTGCGCTTGTAAAAAGCGATCGCTAAATGTATTTATAAAAGCGATCGCATCAACAATATTTAAACACAGCTAAAATAAACTTCCAACTCTTGTACGGGCGTTTTCTCAAACGCATTTACGTACAGTCATATCTGTTGTTTTTATTGATTCAATTGAGCAACAATAGCTTGTGGCCAAAATTCTTGCACGTCTTTAGGCAACATATTAGCTACGTCTTGGATTTCTCCTTGAGTTACCCACTCAGACAGCACGGCAAAAACCCCTTGAATTAAAGCTTTTATTTCCACGGGATAGTCTCCCTGGGGTAAATTACCTCTGACTTTATCTACAAAAGCATCTACAGATCTTTCTTTGGTAGGTGTAGCTGCTGGTTTCCAACCCTGGTAATAGAAACCTGCTAATAGTACAGGAAACTGTGCGCCTAGTTGAGCAGCTTCTTCAAGGGGAATGCGATCGCGTAAACCATGTAAAACTGCTTTAATACCGATAAATACAAGGTGTTTGTCTTCTATATTAATTTGTTGAGCGACATCATTGATAAATTGATGTGTTTTTTCTGTGGTGCGGTCAAATACCGCTAATCCATTGGCAGACATAAGTTATTGTAAAGCTTTGTTTTTTGTTTTCTTAAACATCTTGGCAAAACTGAGACTTCTTAACCTCTTGCTGAGTATATATTTTTTGTCAGTGTAGTCAGCAAATATTGACAATCTCTATTTCTTAAGAAGTATATTTCAAACTAGCATCATTACATTACCATCGAGAATGAAATAGCTCTGGCATTTATAGTCATTTCAAATAGAAACCATACGAAAAAGGAAAACTGTGATAAGTGTCTCAAACTCTCCTGACCTCTGACCTCTGACCTCTGACTTAAAACCAGTCAATCATGAGGAAATTAATTGGAATGACTATAGTATAAAATATCTACCATTTATATTTAGAGCATGAATTCAATGCGCGTACCATTCTTAATTTGAGTTATGACAACTGCATTTATTCTTGTTCTAATAGCCGACTAAGTTTATGGCGCATATCGTTTAGTTTTAGCTCACATCTGGGAACAGCCGTGACACGAATATCAATTTCTAAAATATTATCTAATCTAGTTGTTTTTTCCCAAACTTTTACCTCTGCCGAAGATTCGTGCTGATATCGGAAAGATAATGTATCTGATTCTACATCGAGAATCTCTACGTTCTTGACCCAGCCATTACTACTTTTAATAAAAAGCCAAATATCCGATTGACCAATGAGTTCCTTAAGCTTTTTTTCCATAATTTGATAACTAATAAGTATTTATATAACTAATAAATTTTTAAATCTACTATAAGATATATTTTTTTAGTATGCACACTGGAAAATACCTATTTATTTATATCTTAAGATAGATGACAATATAAAAATTAGTTGTGACCGAGAATACAAAAATTCACAAGTAGCAAGTATCGCGCTTTGCGCTCAAGTAGCAAGTAGCAAGTTTTACCTTTTTCTTCAGAAAAAGGATTCCAATATTGAGTTGTGATTTGTTTCTTTTCGTCTTTAAAGGAGCAGCGACCCCACGGCTTTGTAAGCCGTTTGGAAATGCGCTGCGATGCGAGGCTTTATACCAACTTCGGAGCTTATTACTTAATTGCTACTTGCGCGAACTGGAGTTCGCCGACGTTCCAAAGGAACGGCGAGACGCGAAGCGCGTCTGTTACTTGCTACTTTAGCTCCGAAGGAGCTGGTAAGCGCAAGAAAAAGAAGTCTGTAATATTCATCGCTTAGACTATCTTCATTAGCGATCGCCATGAGGCTGAATAGGCAGTTTCTCTTAAATATAGCGATCGCCAGTTTAGACTAATTTATCTGAAGAGATAGCCAAACAAAGCCTCAATCTAAATATCAGACAAGAAAAAGAAGCAATCTGATTAGGATGTGCTTCTTCAACTATATTACCGAGTTGATGATAATGACGAGATTAGTCTGTCACTACCAATTCAATTATTTCATGAGCATTTTGTAATCTAACAAACTTCATAAAATCTTTGTTGCGTCTACATCTTAAGTACATATAAATAGTTGGACAATACCAAATTCAACCTTAAAATTTGAAGTCAAGAACAATAACATTTAGATTATTTATTAAATCTTTTTTCTTGAGCAATTATTTTGGCAGCGATCGCACCGCCAATAAAGCCAAATAAATGCCCTTGCCAGGAAACTCTCATATCAGCAGGAAATACTCCCCAAATCATTCCACCATAAGCTACGGCGACAAATATAGAAAGGGCGATAGAAGGAAAATTTCTCTGGAAGTAACCCCGTAATAGTAAAAACCCCAGGTATCCATAAATCAAAATGCTGGCACCAATATGAACTGAACCAGGTGCGCCAAATACCCATACACCCATACCGCCAACCAAAGCACTAAAAAAAGAAACAATAAAAAAATCTTTAATTTCTTGGAGCATAGTTAACCATCCCAAGACAATAAACGGGATAGTATTAGCCATTAGATGTCCAAAGCCTCCATGGAGAAAAGGAGCAAATAATATTCCTCGTAAACCAATGATTTTGTGAGGCTGGATTCCATAACTATCTAAACTGCCTTTGAATACAAAAAAATCAAGAATTTCAATCGCCCAAAATATAGTGACTGAAATGATTAAAATCTTAAATTCTTTCAAAATAGGTTTTTTGCTTGCCGACTTTCGATAATAGCTACTCATTACAATTATAAATTATGTATCCGTGATACTGCCGATCGGGTTTTGTTGTAACTGTCAATCAATTTACCAATAATGATTAAGATCTGGTCACAACCTAAAACTAGAGACAATAGAAATTCAATTAAATAAACCAAACAGACAAACTGTTTAATTATGTCTATGATCGACCCATTTTGTCGAGGGGAACAGCTTTAAATGAAACTTAGTATTTGAAAAATGTAGTGAAAGAATTATGATATATATCAATACCATCTGTTAAAAGTTCAATTTGCCAACAAGCATAAGAACCTTACTAGAGAAGAAATAGAAAACAAAAATTAATATTTATAGAAAAGCAACTTATCTTCTTCTGTAAATAAAACATCTTTAAATTAGGAGGAATTAAAATTGATGAAGAGATTGATCGGCATTATGGCTGCCTTGTTATTAATTGTAGGTTCGTGGGGCTTTGCAGGTGTGGCGCAGGCAAGCGATATGGGAGTATTTACGGTACATTCCTCTAATCTATTAGCTCGCGTCAATACATCTGATGCCAAACGCCAAGAGTTAATTAGAGGAAAACTTGATTTAAATAATAGTGATGTTAGAGAATTCCGTAAATTACGCGGATTTTATCCTAATCTTGCCAGCAAAATAATTCAAAATGCACCCTACGAAAAAGTTGACGACGTGCTAGATATACCTGGCTTAAGCGATAGTCAAATTGAACGTTTACAGGCAAACATAGACGAGTTTTTTGTTACAGACGTAGAAGCTTCTATGAATGCAGGAGGCGATCGCATTAATCCTGGTCTATATTAAACAACGATAATTACCATACCTATCAACGGTTGCAGATTTTTTCTAATCAGAAAAGATCGGGCAATCTGTTACTTTTTAACCACGTTCAATCTAAAAACGTGGTTTTTTTATCACTATATGTCATCATAAATCCCAATTAAGACGTGTCTAAATAATTAAAATTGAATTATTCTAAGTTCGATGTAGTAGTGGTGGGTTCGGGGGCTGCTGGGCTATACGGGGCTTTATGTTTACCCCAGAGCTTAAAAGTTGCTCTAGTTACCAAAGATCAGCTAAATACGGGGGCAAGCGACTGGGCGCAAGGAGGAATTGCCGCAGCCATCAGCCAAAATGATTCTCCTGTGCTGCATCTAGAGGATACTTTAAAAGCGGGAGCAGGATTATGCGATCGCAACTCCGTTCAATTTTTGGTTGAGAATGCAGCAGAGGCAATTGCATCTTTAGTAGAAATGGGGGTGGCGTTTGATCGTCATCAAAGTCAGCTTGCCATGACTTTAGAAGCTGCCCATTCTCGCCCCCGCGTACTTCATGCCGCCGACACTACAGGCAGAGCCATTGTAGCTACTCTTGCCCAACAAGTATTACAGCGAGGCAATATTGAGGTAATGTCTCAAGCTTTTGCCCTGCAATTATGGTTAAATCCACAAACGGATACCTGTCAGGGCATTAGCGTCTTAAAAGAAAACAAAATAACCTGGATTCATTCCCCTGCGGTGATTCTAGCAACAGGAGGAGGAGGTCAAGTATTTTCTCAGACTACCAACCCCGAAGTTAGTACTGGAGACGGTGTGGCGCTCGCTTGGCGTAGTGGTGCAGTCATTAGAGACACAGAATTTGTGCAGTTTCACCCCACAGCCTTAACTGTACCTGGCGCACCACGCTTTCTAATCAGTGAAGCTGTAAGAGGCGAAGGAGCGCATTTAGTAGACGAAGACGGACGACGTTTTGCCTTTGACTATCATCCAGACGGAGAATTAGCCCCCAGAGATGTAGTCAGCCGAGCCATTTTTACCCATCTCCAAACAACGTCAGCCAGCAATGTTTATCTCGATCTTCGACCTATACCCGAAGATCGCATTCGCTATCGATTCCCCAATATTATTCGTGTATGTCAACATTGGGACGTAGATTTATTTACTAAGCCTATTCCTGTTACTCCCGCAGCACACTATTGGATGGGGGGAATTGCGGTAGACACGATGAATCAGACTTCAATCTCTGGTTTATATGCTGTAGGGGAAACAGCAAGTACGGGAGTTCATGGTGCAAATCGTTTAGCCAGTAATTCTTTACTAGAATGTGTTGTTTATGCTTCTCAACTTGCCCAGCTACAGCCCAATAGTTTGCCTCAAGTTAAGCCCCCGCAAACTCTAGAAATTGACCTTAGCTGGGATACAGAAATGGAGCTAGTCAACTTAATTAGAAATCAATTACCAGATCTAGTTTGGCAGAGTGCGGGAATCTGCCGTACAGAGAAAACCATGGAGACAGCGATCGCCACTGTGACAGACTGGCGATCGCAGTTAGCCAATCTTTCTTTAAATAAGTATATTCTTAATTTATCTCCTCAACAACAAATCGAGCTAAACTCCAGTACAGCCGAGTCACAGCTAAAATTATATGCCGAGACGCTAAATCTAGTTGATACTGGCTATCTAATCCTCAAAAGTGCTGCTTTTCGGACTGAAAGTAGAGGGGGACACTATCGTCTCGATTATCCTCATACCCTGCCAGAATGGTCAGGACATACAGTTATTCAAGGACAAAAATGGAGTAGGTCATCATCAAATTAGAGTCTTCTCGATTTTTTTTTATTTAAGCGACGATTATTTTGCCATCGCTCTAAAATAGCCAAACCATAAAAATAAGTGATAACCGCCAAAATCATACCCACTACAAAACTTCCCGTCAGCAATGTAATGGCAAAAGTTGCACCTTGTTCTTTAAAAGCAGTAAAAGATTTAATATCTAACGGTAAAGAGACAGTATCTTCGGTTCTTAATAACAGCTTGCCAATTTTATAGTTAAAAACAAAAATTGGTACGTAAGTTAGAGGATTGCTAATCCAAGTTGCTGCGACGGCTGCGACTTTGCTGCCTTTAAAAATAGTAGCCAAAAAAATGCCAATCAAACTCTGCATTCCCAAAAAAGGAAAACAGCCAGCGAAGACTCCTACTGCTAATCCCTTAGCAACAAACTTAGGTCTACCGCGCAATCTCCATAGTTTAAGGTAGGTAAAACGCAGGGGCTTTCTTAGCCACAAAAATTTTCTAGATCTACGGGACTTAATGTATTTGGGTGGATATTCTGGCGGAGTCAAAACACGGGACGCTCGCGAATTATGGAGGTGATGCTTCTGATTCATGTCATAGGTTTTACTCTTCAGAACAACACCAGGGATATTAATGCATACTTAAATATATTACTAGATAATTAGGCGTTGCTGATTTAAGTAATGACATACATAATAATTTTGTTCGTAGCTCTTAGCTCTTAGCCGTTAGCCCTTCGGGTGCGGGCGCGTACATGCGGCTAAAGCCTTTGTTTGCGCCTTCGGACGACGCGGTGAGACAGTTGCGTTGCGGTGAAGCAGTTGCGGTGGTGAGACACTTGCGTTGCGGAGGTATCCTCCGTTGAGCAAAGTGTCGAAAGGGTTTCCTGGCATAAGGAGGGCGTGTCGTCGTAGCTTTGCTGCGACGTTTATACCGCCGCCCGTCAAACTGTTGAACCATGCGCGGGGGTCGCCCTTACTATTAGCTTTTGAGCAATCTGTCTTGATGGCGAGAGAGGCTCTCGGTCAGAGAGCATCTCTAATCGCCATGTTGATGAATAGATAAGTAAAATTTTGTTTTAGCATTACACGTTCAGCAACGCCGATAATTAAATTGTTTTTCCTGATAATTGCACCTTTTTTTAATTTAAATCAAAGCCCAGAAAGAGGCTAGGTAGACAGTGCCAAACTTGTTTTCTATCTTGAGTAAGCTTGCTAATTTGTTTTTCTTTTGTTAAATACATTGTCACTGAAGTAAGAAACTGTTTGTAAAGTAAATGTTAAGGATGGAGAAGTGTTGAAGATGGAGAGGTAGGGAAGTAGTGGAGTTAGAGAAAACAGAGTGGAAACTTCACTACTTCAAACACCCCAATCACTCCTATCACTCTCATCACTCCAAATACGACCCTACCCGACAGCAGGAGAATTTAATTTTCTTTTTACAAACAGCCTTTTAAAAGTTTGGCAAAATAAGCTTTATTTTTTTTGGTTAGCTTGCTTTTCTAAAACATTAACTCGGTGAGTTAGCATTGTAATTCCATCGCCACGAACTAGAATAGCTGAAAGCCAGTCACTTTCTGGTAGCAAAGGTGCAGTGGCAGTTTTATATATTCCTCCCGCTGGTAATGGTTCTAATTCTAAAGCCGTGGGGTTAAAATATAGATTACTGGCGGTTTTCTCTTCTTGAACTGCTCCTAACAACACCGTCTCATTTAAAGGTTGATTGACAATCAGATCGAAGTTATATTTTTCGCCAGTCATAACATTTTCAGGAGCGGAAACTTGAACTTGAGGAGGGTTGCTTCCAGAGGTTAGTCGAGACTGTTCTGCTAAAATTTCTTGCCGAACTAATTTTTGGTTTTGAAAATACTGACGAGATTTAATTGTGGAGTTCAAACGCATTGCTCTGCTCTGAGTTTCCTGCATTCCCGCAATAGTAGTGGTAGTTTCTGCTACTAATTGATTGCCTTGTTTTGACCAGGAATCAATCTTAGTTGTGTATTCTAGTTGAGGATAACTTTGCCACATCTGCTTTAGACCTTTGGCTAAAGAATCCGTAGTTAAACCATCTGTATTAGTAAAATTATTACTGTAATACTCCATTACGCCATCAAGATCTTGGTCGTTGGCAGCCTTCTCAATTTCAGCGATCGCCTTAGTCAATTCTTCTGGTGCGCTAGCTGCGCTTTCAGCTTGGGCTACATTGGCAACACTACTAATAATTCCTGCGCTTAATAACAAAACAATCGCAAATCTTTTCATTTATTTAATTTAATTAAGGTTAATTTACATACCCAGATAAACTTTGCTGGCGTTTCTGGTTAGATTAAATGGCTCAATCTATAGTTCATCTTATCTTTATCATATTTACCAGCAATCTTTACGTGATCTTCACCATTGGCAATAGCAAAAGACTCACAATAGAATGGTGAAGAAAGTAAAAAACTCGATAAGACATTAATAACTTTAATGTTTCTTAATAGTTAACCAGCTAAAAGCCAATCTTAAAACTCGAATATTTGATTTCAGTATTTACGCCGATCGAGTAATACGTATTATCAACATTCTTAGTTTAAATACTAGTTTTTTTAGCCAAGCAGCTTTTTTCCTTTACCCCCTATAGATGAATGAAAGCCATTGTAGCAAACCTACTTTTTGGTAGCATTTTCGGTTGCCTTGGTTGTCCTAGTATAGTCCTTGCCAACCCAAAAGCTGCTGAGAACCGACCTCAAAAACCGACACCTGCAATTATCTCAGCAAAACTTTTATCATACGATCAATTGCCTGTTGTACCTCGGCTTATTAACTTTGTTGATCGTATTTTAACCGTTAATAAAGGGGATAATATTGGTTTTGCTGTCGATCAAAATCTAAAAATCAGTTTGTCTGATGACCAACGCTCAAAGATCATCTCTAACTTCAGTTCTAAGATCGATCTGCAAAATAATCAAGACATATCCTTAGACAAGCTTTCTTATACCTATAAAGAAGACCAGGCTAATCTAGCTTTAGGTTTTCAGAATACTTTTTGGTCTGGTGGTAATAATCATAAATATTGGGGTTTGACTACAATTGAACAATGGGGGGGAAATCCAAACCAAAAATTAAACATTGCTAAACTCAATTATTTAGATGCTGCACCAAAATTGCCTTCAGGGAGTTCAGCTTTAACAGTATCTGGAGGCGGAAATCAAAATTTTGCCAAAAAAGCCGATATTTCCCGCGAATTTGGCAAATTTCGGGGAGGAGTAACCTATCACCACGGCATAGCAGATCAGGTAACTGTGGGAGTAGGATTTGTTTACGAAGATTTGTTAGTCGGTTTTACTCAGCTAACCTACGAAAGCAATCTTTTGCCTGTAAAAACCACCGTTTCATTATTGGCAAAAGAATCTGGTATCGATTTACATTCCCATGTTCGTCTACAGCCTGGTAAAAATTTAGTCTTAAACTACTATAGCGACGAGAAAAAGCATAGGTTTGATGCAAACTGGGGTGTTGTTCCTGGTTTAACTTTGATGGCGAAAAGCAACAGTAAAGATAGATCCTTTAGCACAGGTCTTAAAGTAGCAGTACATAATGATTTTCTTTCTCTTTCTGCTAATGCAGTGGTAGATAATAAAAACAACTTGCATTGGAATTTAAGTTCGCAAATAGGTCGTTTAAAAATTGCCTATGGCAATAATCAACAAAAAAGTATAGCCGAACTTAATCTCAGGCTACTTGACTCTGATGTCTATGGTTTTCAATGTTCTACATTTTTTAAATACGAGGCTCACTTAGTCAACCAAAATCAGGAACAGTTTACTATTTTGGGAGGTAGTCTACACTCGGGCAAAATAGTTAGCCAAAATAAGCGTCTATGGACGTTTGAGCTTGGCTATGGTCAAGGTTCTCATGGTAAAGGTATAATCGCCAGTAGTTCTATTGCTCTTAAGCCTAATTTGTTTCTTAATTTGACTTATCAAGAAATTTCGCCCATATCAGACGATACAAAAGTCAAGCTGGTTTTGAGTTCCAAGTAGGTTAAGTACATAGATATAAATAATTACAGTAAATTCCTGCTGACTTCTGACCTCTGACCTAACCAAGATTTATGATTCGTGCAAGAGGTCTTAATTTATACTTCTACTTTTACACCTTTCCAAAAAGCAACGTAACCTTTGATATTGTTTGCCTTTTCTTTAGTTTCTGGGTAATACCAAGCAGCGTCCTTGTTTTCTTGGTCGTCAACAACGATGTTGTAGTAGCTAGCCTGTCCTTTCCAGGGACATGAAGTGTGGGTAGAACTGGCGCGAAAATATTCTTGATTAATAGAATCAGGCGGAAAATATTGATTGTTTTCGACTACTTCAGTGCGATCGCTTTCGGCTAAGACTTGACCATTCCAAATTGCTTTAGGCATTTTATCAATATATTGTAGACAACTATTAAATTTTAATATGCAAACGTTATGGTGTTGGTCTATTTATTACTTATATATAACTTACGAGCATCTTAAGCTTGGCTGTGGTTAGAATTAAAGGAAATTGCTAAATATTTAACATCAATCTAAAATTTCAGGTTTTTTAATAGTAAAAACTATTGCTTATGGTTGATCCTACTCTTTTTTGGATAGTTGCGGGGGCGATACTCTGTTTAATGGAGTTCCTTTTTCCTACTGCTTTTGTAAGCTTAATGATGGGTATTGCTGCTTTTCTAGTAGCGATCGCATCTCTATTTTTGCCACAGTATACTTTACTAACAGGCTTGTGGTTAATCTTTTCCACTGTCTTAACTATCTTTTCGCGTCGTTTATTCACACCTAAGCGCAGAATATCAATTACAGGAGATGATTTAGAGGCTACTGCAATTAGCGGTATTCCCGCAGGGTCTATAGGCAGAGTTTTGTATGAAGGAAATTCTTGGCGAGCAAAATGTGCTGATGAGACTAGAGATATTGCCCCTAACGAACCTGTTCACGTAGTTCGCAAACAAGGCAATACTTTAATTGTCTTACCATCGAGGATGCTGGATCATGGTTAAGTGTTAGATCGCTCGCACAAGTTTGTTTTTTGAGAGAAGAGTTATAAATAAGGCAATTATTAAATATTTTAATAGGAGTTTATTATGGGACAGTTTTTAACTTTAGCTTTATTGTTGTTAGGTTCAACTACCCTAGCAGGATCGGTCAAAATTGTTAAAGAGAAAGAGGAATATCTAGTTGAAAGCTTAGGTAACTATAAAAAAAAGCTTGAACCAGGCTTAAATTTTGTTACTCCTTTTATTGATAAAGTTGTCTACCACGACACCATTAAAGAAAAAGTTTTAGATATACCTCCACAATCTTGTATTACCCGCGACAATGTGAGCATCACTGTCGATGCAGTAGTTTACTGGCGCATCATGGATATGTACAAGGCTTTTTATAAAGTAGAAAATCTACGAGATGCCATGGTAAACATGGTTTTAACGCAAATTCGCTCAGAAATGGGTCAATTGGAGCTAGATCAAACCTTTACGGCTCGTACTGAAATCAACGAGATTCTCTTAAGAGAGCTAGATATTGCTACCGATCCTTGGGGAGTAAAAGTAACCAGGGTAGAATTGCGAGACATTATGCCTTCAAAAGCTGTCCAAGATTCGATGGAATTGCAGATGGCAGCGGAGAGACAAAAACGAGCTAATATTTTAACTTCAGAAGGACATCGAGATTCTGCTATTAACTCGGCTCAAGGAAATGCTCAGGCAAGATTACTAGAGGCAGAATCAGCTAAAAAAGCAGCCATTTTAAATGCAGAGGCAGAACAACAGTCAATCGTCTTGAAAGCCGAAGCCGAACGCCAAGAGCAAATTCTTAAAGCTCAAGCCACAGCCGAAGCCATGAAAATTGTCATGGAAAAACTGAAGTCCGATCCCAATGCTCATGAAGCTTTACAGTTTCTTCTGGCGCAAAACTATTTAGAAATGGGTAAAGAAATTGGCAGTAGCGAAAGCAGCAAAGTAATGTTTATGGATCCTCGCAGCATGATTTCTACTATCGAAGGAGTACAGTCGGTGATTGCTCAAAATACTAACGGCAAAGCGATTCAACAACCATACAATCCAGTCAAATTAGATTTAGAAAGACTCGAACGCGATCGCTAAATTGCCAAATTGTGTAGCCAAACTAATAAGCAAACATCTCTTGTAAAACTGATAATACTGCTTTTAGTTTTTTAACTGATAAGATTCCTGATTTTTTGATTAAACGTGTTTTATCAATAGTTCTAATTTGGTCGAGCATTACTTCTCCCTGTTTACCATCAAACTTAATTGCTACACGACTTTTGTAATTTCTTTGTCTGGTAGTCATTGGTGCAATAACTACTGTGCGGATATATTGATTCATCTCATCGGGAGAAACTATTAGACAAGGACGAGTTTTTTGTACTTCTGAACCAACTGTGGGATCTAAATTTACTAAATAGATTTCTCCTCGACTTACCATTCCCATTCTTGGTCGTATTCTGTGGAAATAGTCTCGTCAATTAATAGTTCATCATCTTTATTGGCTGCCATAGTCTGAAAAGAATTAGACCATCCTTCTCTGACTCGATGAGAACTTAAAACCAAATTCCCGTCTTTTATTTCCATTTCTACTGAATCTCGAAATTTACATTGTTCAATAATTGTTTTGGGAATACGGATTCCCTGAGAATTGCCAATTTTGATAATGTCAATCTTCATTGTTAGCCAGTTTAAGTAATTACTTTGTATGTACTTTATTTTAGCATTATCAAAACGCCATTTCTTAATAGCTGTCTCAAATATTAATCGCTTCATCTCCTCAATCTAAACGCCAAAAAAAAATAACGAAGAAGAAAATACAAAATACCCAAAAGCGATCGCGTTATATTTCCGCTATAACTCGCGTTGATGTATTGAGAAGAGACAATTATCGTTGCCTATTTTGTGGCATATCAGTTAAGAAAGCGGAACTAGAAGTAGATCACATTATTCCTTTCTCTAAAGGTGGTAGCAACGCTATGAGTAATTTACAAACACTTTGTAGCGACTGTAATAAAGGCAAAAGCAACAGATTTGCTGGCTGATAATTTTGCTTACGTTTTTTGCTTATTTGATTTTAATAACGAGTTGGCAAAGTTTAAAGCCTGCTGAGGTGTAGATATTTTTGATTCAATTTGGGCAACTTGAACTTCTGTCAGTATTGTCCCAATTAGGGGAGAAGGTTTAAGCTCAAACTCACGAATTAGATCGTTGCCTGTAATTAAGGGTTGGGGATGGGCGACAGGATCATTAGGGTTTAAATAACGCTCGATTAAGGGGTCTATAATTACTGAAGATACTCCTGTGGTGATCGCTCTAACTGCCAATAAAGGAAAAAAGTCTTTGACTGCTAAAAACCAAAAATACTGTTCCCTCAAGCTCATTAAGCTTGTCATAGTTTGCAGTTGGGGTAAATGCTGCACGGTTTTTGTTACGGCTTTGATCTGGTTGCGGGAATATTTTAGCTGGATTAATTCAGCTTCAGCGTTAGTTGCATTTGTAGACACTAAGGTTGCCAGCTTGGCTAAAATGTTCAATTCAGGCAGATTTAAACCAGAATCAAGGCAAACCTCAAGCGCAGCTTCTACTGTCTCTAGCTGCTCGATTTTTCCTAGCTTAATGCTAGGTAGCCAAAACTGTAATAAATCATCTGCTGCTGCTAACCATTTGTTTCCTTGGGGTGCAGTAAAAAGATAATTTAATTCAGCTTGAACTCTTTCGGCTGCAATAGTCTTTAATAGAGAAGTGCGATCGCCAATTGCTCGCCTCGTATCACCCTCAATGCTAAAGTCTAGCTGTGCTGCCTGTCGATATGCCCGTAATAGTCTTAAGGGATCGTCTTCTAGATTACTAGCTGAAACCATTCTGATGATTCCCTGTTGGAGATCTGCTATGCCTCCCAAGGGATCGACTAACTGTTGAGATTTCAGGTTGAAAGCGATCGCATTAATCGTAAAATCCCGTCTTTTAAGATCTGTTTCTAAGCTTCCCTCTTGACGAGCAAAATCTAAAGTTCCTTGAGGGAAAACAACTCTGGCTATTTCCCTAGCTGCATCTAAAACCACAAAGCCACCATGATAGGAGTTGGCAATTTCTTGAGCAGTTTCAATTGTCTTGGCGGGTAAAACAAAATCTAAATCTATCGGGGTTTTATAACGCTCTAGTAAAGCATCCCTTACCGAACCCCCAACTAAATAGGCGTTTGCTGGTAGTTGATTCAAGTCACAGGGGAAATTTACCCTATTTAAATATGACTTGAGTTGTTCTACAACCATTTAAATTTATTTAAATTTATCGTGACTATGTACTGTTATCTGAGCTAGATTAACAATTAAAGCATGAAGTTCAATTAAAAAATTATGTGTATCTGTATCAACTGCCAATATGTTGATAACTGCCAAACCTACAATGCAGTAGAAACTCAACACCAACAAGCCCATTTAACCGAAAATCCAACCTTTGAACCTGTTGAACCGACGATTAACGTCAACATTCGTACCCAAGACGAAATTATTGAAATGGAGTGGGATGTAGTTGGCTGTCAAAGCTTTGTAGAAGAATCTGGTAAATGGTCAAAACTACGTCCAGGAGAAGCTGTTCCCACTTAATTCCTGACTAGTTCTCCCATTCTGACGTTGACACTATTGGTTAATTTACGTCAGTATGGGTAATAGCGTTAATCTTTGTTAAGCCGTGGAATGTCAATCGAGCTATTTACATTAGAAACTATACAAGAAATTGCTCACCTCTACGGTTATTGGGCAGTGTTTATTGGCATTGCTCTAGAGAATATGGGTATTCCCCTACCTGGAGAAACCGTCGTCATAGTTGGCGGTTTTTTAGCTGGCAGCAATGAATTGAATTATGGAATGGTTTTGGGTAGTGCGATCGCTGGAGCAGTTTTAGGCGATAATTTTGGTTATTGGGTTGGCAGAATTGGCGGCTGGCAGCTTATAGTTAAAATTGGCAGCATTTTCAGAATCCAAGAACAGCAGCTAGAACTGGTAAAAGATCGCTACAGTAAAAATGCTGCTCAGGCTGTCTTTTTTGGACGTTTTGTTACTTTGTTGAGAATTTTTGCAGGACCTTTGGCAGGAATTACCAAAATGCCCTATAAACAATTTTTGCTCTGTAATTTGGGTGGTGCTGCGTTGTGGTCAACTACCATTGTCACCCTGGCTTTTTTCCTGGGACGAGTTGTTTCTTTAGAGCAGATCATTACCTGGGCTGCTCAAGCTGGAGTTGCTGCGCTGCTATTGGTAATTGCTATTCTTGTTGCCTACTTTGTTTGGGAATACGGACAAGAAAGACTATTGCCCAAAGATTAAGGGATAGTTCGACAACAGACAAAGTTCGTCGTTAGTGGTAAGTAGTTGGTAGTTTATATCCGACTACAAACGACAGACTAAGAACTACTAACTCTTTGTTGATAAACAATGAACTTTGTCTACAAGCATTAACATATCGCGACTATAGATATGTTTCGGATTATGATTATAAAGCAAGTATCTGGTTGCTTTTCTGTTCTTAAATAATGCAAGACAATCGTTCTCAAGTTCGCAAAGTCCTTTGGTTAACATTACTTTTAAACTTGTTTGTCATGGCTCTCAAGTTGACTTTAGGTATTGCCTCTGGTTCATTGAGTCTACAGGCAGATGCGTTGCACAGTATCACCGATAGTGTCAACAACATTTTGGGTTTGATCGCCAATCGTTTTTCTTCTCCCAAACCAGATCGAGAACATCCCTACGGGCATCAAAAGTTTGAGGCGGTAGGCGCATTGGGAATTGCCGCTTTTTTAGGAATTGCCTGTTTTGAAATTTTACGTGGGGCTGTAGAGAAAATCTTCTTAAATACTGAAAATGCAGCAATCAAAGTAACTTCGACTGAGCTATGGCTCTTGTTGCTTGTTTTAGGGGTTAATATCTTTGTCGCCTTTTACGAGCGCAATATAGGCAGAAAAGTTAATAGCCCCATTTTAATTGCTGATGCCAAGCATACCATGAGCGATATTTGGGTCACAATAATTGTGATTGCTGGATTAGTGGGAGTATGGCAAGCAAAAAATCTCAATATCCCTAAACTAGAATGGCTCGATGTAATTCTCGCTTTTCCTGTAGCTTTATTGGTATTTTATAGCGGTTGGGAAGTAATTAAAGAAAATTTACCCTGGCTGGTTGATGAAATGGCGATCGCTCCTGAAGCCATCCATGATACTGTAATGCAAGTTTCAGGAGTACTTAACTGTCATGAGATTGCTTCGCGAGGAATGCTAGGTAGACAGGTATTTATTGAAATGCACTTAGTCGTTGATACTAACGATATTATCGCTGCTCACCAAATTACAGAAACAATAGAAGAACACTTAGAAAAACGTTTTGGTCAAGTACGAGTGGTGATCCACGTTGAACCACCAGATTACGAAGAAGACGACATCAGCTTTGGCAGTACCGAACCTGTATCGCACTAAGTTAATCGGTTGGGGCAGAAAAGCTAATTGCTCGTAAGTAGTAAGTAACCTGAGTTCGGGTTAAGCAGATTGAGGCAAAAGCCAATCAAGGCGGAGACTAGGCTTTTTAGGTTGATGACAATAAGCGATTAATCCACAAAGAACATTAACGCAAAAATTTACTGGCGATGCCTTCGGCTAGCTTCGCAATCGATGGCGAGAATGTTCGATTTGAGAAATATTTTTGAGTTGGTCATTAATTGTCTCAATAATTGATCGGTGGCGGGATAGAAGTTTGTCATGAAGTCGCATTAATTTATTCTTCATATTACGTCTGGGTTTAGCAAAAAACTGAATCCCAAACTCTTCGAGCAATTGATTAGCAAGCTTTTGGGAGACATAGCCTCTGTCTGCAAAAAATTTACCAAAAAGACCTTGAAGCAAGTCAGGAATAGGACGACGATCATCAAAGTTTCCAGGAGTAAGTTGAGCATTTAACAGTTGACCGATCTCGTTGACTACTAAGTGGAGCTTAAAACCATCTTGGTGCGCGTTCCCATGCTGGGGAAACCCCAGCGGGGTCGCACCGCAAAACCAATCAACCGAAGTTTTACCTCTTTGAGCTAAACCATCAAAAACTTTGTGGCGTTTAATTCGGCGATTGTGACGGTGGGGTATGCTGGGGTTTCCCCAGCTTATACAACCACCGTGTTGACAAACTTTGAGACTAGTAGCATCAACAAAACCAATCCCTGTACAGTTTCCAAAACAACGTTTGAGGTAGACACACAACGGAATTAAAGTTGAAGGAGTCCATTCCACAAATCTTTGATAGCTAGGAAGTCCTGGAAAAGCCAAATGCCAATGCTGTTTTACATAGTCAAGATAAAAGTGTTTAAAATTGCGATAGTGATTTTGATGAAACGCAATTAAAATCGTCATTATTTCACTCAAACAGAGGTTTTTCGCTCTGCGTCTTTTTATTCCGCCATGACTTAGCAACTTCTTTTGCCATTCAGGTTCAAAAACAAGACAAAAATCGTCTACATCACAAAATAAAGCATCTAAACTAAACATAGGGCAGGTTTACTGAAGAAAGTTGTTATTTTCAGCTTACTACCTGTCCTTTTTCTTATCCCGAACTCAGGTTATTTAGTAGTCCCACCTGCATTAGTACCGATTGTTTGTCAGGCTAGATGGTTGTGCGATCGCTTTACTCCTTTATTAGAACAGTATGCTCTGACTGATTTTATTACCGAGGGACATTTTGAACGGCATATTCGGCGCATACGTCGCTTTTATAACTGCCGTCGTCAAGTTTTAGTAGAAGCGATCAATAAATATTTGGGAGAACGAGCCACAATTTTAGGCGAAAATGCAGGAATTCATTTGATAGTGCGACTACATACTAAATCCAGTGAAGAAGAGATTATTCAAGCTGCTAGTAAAATAGGTGTGGGAATAATTAGTCTCAAACCCTATTATCTTCAAACTACTACGAACAAAGAGTTTATTTTTGGCTACTCAAATCTAACAGAGATACAGCTAATAGAAGGCATTCGCAGATTAGGTAATATACAGGAGTTATGGTAAGGGCGATCGAACATGAAGATAGCGAAATTAATATAATCATAGCTTGATAATATTGCAGCTTCTAACTAGAGACGGCGAAAATAGTTAAATTGTTTAGTCTTACTTTTTCTACAATTAAAGTAAGGCTTTAGCCGTAACTACGCTGCCCTAGCAACAAAAAGGCGCACTTCCGCCTGTACTCGCATCAAGAGATTATTCGTGACCATCTCACTGTTTTCCAAAGCTAATCATAGTCAACCTTTTTTCTTAGTGCTTTTAATTGACTTCGTTTGGTTTTGCGCTCTAATCGCTTTCTTTTAGCTCCTTTAGTTGGTTTAGTTGATATTCTTTTTTTATTACGAATTGATGCACTTTTGATAATTTGTTTGAGTCGCTGAAGAGCATCTTCTTTGTTTTGCTGCTGGGTACGAAATTGTTGTGCTTTAATTACAATTACCCCATCTTTCGAGATTCTAGACTCTTTTAGTCTTAAAAGCTTATCCTTGTGCAAATAAGAAAGTGAAGATGCTTTGATGTCGAAACGCAGATGTATAGCAGTTGAAACTTTGTTAACATTCTGACCACCCGCACCTTGAGAGCGAACCGCCTTGATCTCTATTTCGTTGTCGGGAATAGCAATTTGCTCGGAAATTTTTAACACCGATCTTTACTCAAGTCTTTAATGTTTATTGTTACTGGCGATCGCCAAGGTTTAAATATTTTCATTCAAATATAAATGGAAAAAATCGATCAATTCAGACAAACTAGTTTCTTCATCAGTCGGCACTATCATTTCAATTTTCTTAATATTTTCTGGATTCAGATAAGTGAAAATTGTCTGGGTTAAAATCTGGCGAGCTTGAGGCGTAAATCCAGCAATTTCTAACTCTAGTCTAGCGAATCTTTCCCTGGCTAAATTAACCATAAATTGAGTCATAGTGATTAACCTGTTCTTAATCAAATCGCAGTCTAGCTCGAGGCAATTAAGTTCAAGTTTTGTCGGATTATTTAGACCATGAACTTTGAGATCGATTTTATTATTGCCTTGAGGATGATGACTTGGCAAATAAGCTGTAATCTCACCATTTAAGATCAGATCTTTGAGCTCAAGATTCTCTTCTATAAAAATCAAAATTCCATCCTGGATATATGGCTTAATTCCATCCATAGCCAATGTTCCAAGATCTGCCAAGGCAATTATGCTACTAATAATAGAAATTTTTGGCTTAGAATCGTAAAGATAAGGCTGATAGATTGAATAAGGAGAAAAACTATAGTTAGCTTTCCCCGCTTGAGGATCGAGATCGCAAATTGTGGCTAGAATTGCATCTCGAACAATATCTATATCTGTATCCTTAAAAAGAAATGAGGCATCAAGTTCATAGCTGCTTAATTGGCGATTTAAATTTTGGATATATTCAATCAGCTTGTCAGCAGTAGCAGTTTCGCTAACTCCTACTAGATGTCTGCGAGGCTCAAGCTTTTCTTGGTTAGTCACAAAAACTTGTACCATATCATGAGCGATCGCGCTTAGATCCATTAAGCTTTTTAACCTTGCCAATTCATCAGCAGTTTTACTCTGTTTTAGAGTCGGCTCAATTGCCTCAAAAATACGGTTAGCTCGACGTTTAACAGCTAAGGCATGGTCAAGAGTATGATAAAAAAGCTGCTTGTTTTCTGTCTCTTTGACAATTTCTTCTTTAACATAATTTTCCACTAGCTGAACTGCTTCAGCAAATGAATTCGGTCTTTTATAGCAGTTGCTTTTCATGAGCAATTGTTCAGAAATCTAGAATAGATGCTCGTACATAACTAGATTGATATATTGTGTTTTTTGAATATACTCTAATTTTAAAGCATGAGGAATGAGAGATAAGGATTAAGGACTTGCTCCGCATCGCTGGCGCAGGGCTTATAAAGGGCAGACGCAGGTAGATGCGGCAACCTCGACAATAACCTCAACGGGGTGAAACCCCGCAACGGTTTTGTCTCGCAAACTTACGCCTTTCTGCCCACAGCCCCTTGCGAATGCGCCGTTCAAAAAGCGATCGCTTTTTGAACAAAATTTAAAATTACTTAATACGAAAAAATTTTAATGTTACACCTCTAGTCAACGTTAACGTACTTGAACCGCCTAACAATAAAACATTTTGACATTGAGTTATTAAGCTTCTATTTTTACAAAGTCATTTGCGGTAATAATATAGCATTTATCATAGCGATAAATGCCTTAAGGCTTCTGTTTATTAATTTAGTTCGGTACTAACTTCTTCAACGCCATCCTTTCCTGGTACATCAGTAGTTATTTTTAGATGAACTACATTAACGACACCAACACCAACTTCCAAAGTTACTCTTTCGCCGTTTATATTCTTTTCTCTTACTCTTTGACCAGCAACTTGCAGCACGTCTAAAGCCTGATCGACCGCAGCTTGAATTGCCTCTTCAGTTATCTCTTCTGCCTTGCCATCGGCAATATTAGAAACTTGGTTGGCGACTTTTTTTCCTGTTTTTTCTACGGCGTTAGTAACTTGATTCATTAGCTTCTTACTTCCTTGTGATATATCTTTCATATTCATTTTTTTACTAAATTGAACGACGAAATTTTAGACTTAGACCACCATTGCCTCAATAACAACACAAACTTAGTTTAAATTCATCATCCTTAAGATAGTGTTGAACAGCTTAAGATTATAAAGATACAAAACTAGTAAGCTAGTAGGATGGGTATTTAAACGCCTTTTCTTTTCTGTTTTTTGCTACACAACTCTCATTGCACTTACCTAAAAAGAGAGAATTAAGTTTCTTCAGATTAATTTATGATCGATAGTTACATACTTTGGCAACATCCAAAATCAACAATATGAGTCGTACAGCCTGTCTAAATTTTTAATCCTGTTTCTGGTCAAAGAGATTCAGAACAAGACTTAGCCACAATTAAAGCCTGTTTAGAGCCAGAGATGACTTTAGACATCCAATTTACTAGCAAAGAAGTTGATGCAGGAAAACTAGCCCGTCAAGCGGTTAAAAACAATGCTCAAGTAATTATTGCCTCTGGTGGTGATGGTACGGTTTCTGCGGTCACTGAAGCTTTAATTGAAACAGATATTACCTTAGGTATCATATCTAGAGGAACAGCTAATGCTTTTGCCAATGCGATCGGCATTCCCACTACTATTGATGCAGCAATGTGTAACGATAAACCGATGATTTTGCTAGCAGGAATTGGCTTTGAAGCCGAAACAGTAAAGGATGCCGATCGCGAGGCTAAGGATCGCTTTGGTATGCTGGCATATATCTTATCTGGCTTAAAACAATTACAGGATTTCAAGACATTTACCGCCGAAATTGAAACGGAAGATAAGGTGATTACGGTTGATGCTAGTGCCGTTACCATTGCTAATGCTGCGCCTCCTTCTTCAGTATTGGCTCAGGGTACAGCAAAAGTCATTTTTGATGATGGACTATTAGACATTACAATTCTTGCTCCTCAAACAAAAGCAGGAGCGATCGCCACTTCCCTTCATTTATTGCAAAGTGCTGCTAATGAAGAGGCAGCAGAAAGAGAAGGTGTAGGCTATCTGCGTTCTGAATGGGTAAAAGTGACTACAGATCCTCCTCAAAGAGTGGTTTTAGATGGGGAAATTATTGGCAAAACCACCAATTGAAGTGAGATGTATTCCTGGGAGTTTGAGCGTTTTTGTTCCTCTGGAAGAAGAAGTTCAAGCTGAGGAACGATTAGATGATTTACCTGGGGTAGACATCGAATTAAAGTAGCATCAACGTAAGTATTAGAGCGAGTTTTAAAGTATTTAACCTGAGTTCGGGATAAGGAAAGGGACAGGTAGTAAGCTGAAAATAGCAACAAATTCAGTAACCTGCCCTATGTTTAGTCTAGACGCTTTGTTTTGTGATGTAGATGATTTTTGTCATCATTTTGAGCCTCAATGGAAAGCAAGATTGTTACATCATGGAGGAATTAAAAGAGTTAGGGCAAAAAGTCTCTGTCTGAGCGAGATTATGACAATTTTAATTGCCTTTCATCAGAATCATTATCGTACCCTCATCAGTCGCTACAACGGGTCACAGACCCGCAACGCGCTGACTCGCAATTTCAAGCATTTCTATCTCGACTATGTAAAACAGCATTGGAATACGGCTTTTCCAGGACTTCCTAGCTATCAAAGGTTTGTCGAATGGACTCCTTCAACTCTCGTTCCCTTATGTGTCTATCTCAAACATTGTTTTGGAAGCCCGACAGGTATTGGCTTTGTTGATGCGACTAGCCTCAAAGTTTGTCAACACGGCGATTGTGACGGTGGGGTATGCTGGGGTTTCCCCACCGTCACAATCGCCGAATCAAACGGCATAAAGTCTTTGACGGTTTAGCTGCTCGTGGCAAAACATCAGTCGATTGGTTTTTTGGTTTCAAACTTCATCTAATTGTTAATGAAGTTGGTCAATTATTAAATGCTCAATTAACTCCTGGCAATGTAGATGATCGTCGCCCTATTCCAGAAAGGACTTGTCCGCATCTATTACTCAAAGGTCTTTTTGGTAAATTTTTCGCAGCTCGTGGCTATGTCTCCCAAAAGCTCGCTAATCAATTACTAGAAGAATTTGGGATTCAGTTTTTTGCTAAACCTCGGCGTAACACGAAGAACAAGCTGATGCGTCTTCATGACAAACTTCTTTCCCGTCAACGCTCTATTATTGAAACTATTAATGACCAACTGAAAAATATTTCTCAGATCGAACATTCTCGTCATCGATTGCGAAGCTAGCCGAAGGCATCGCCAGTCAATTTTTGCGTCAATGTTCTCTGTGGATTAATCGCTTATTGTCATCAACCAAAAAAACCTAGTCTGCGTCTTGATTGGCTTTTACCTCAATCTGCCTAACCCGAACTCAGGTTATTTAGATCGATGTGATTACATTAAACTTTTTTAACTGCTGTAATAACTAAGTTTTTAATCTTCAAAGATATCTAGCTGTTCTATTGTATTGCCATCGTCATTTTTTTGAGGCTGCATTTGTTCAATGCCTTTACGTAAACCTAAAGCAATTTTGCTATGCTTCTCGATTTGACCCATTACCTGTTTTGTCCGAGATAATTACCGAAAAAGGTAAACTAGCGAGTCTTCCTGCTTCAATACCGTAGGAAATGTTTTTATTTTATTATTTGCGATCGCAGGACAACAATAGTTCATCTATTTTGCGGATAATTTATGGCACACATGGCATTTAATCGCTCAGTACTAGTTATGGTCAGCAAAATCCTACTATTTCTTGGCAACGCGATCTAACCGTTCAGCGATCCACACGTTAATCAGCGACTGATAAGATATTCCCAGGCGATGCGCCTCAACTTGGAGAGCTTCAACCATCCAGAGTGGAAAACTAACATTAACTTGTTTGCGATCGTTGCCAGGTTGTTTCATCTGTGCAAAATCCAGATACTCAATGATATCTTCTTTACCGTCATCGAATTTTTTATCGAAATCTTCTGCCTCAATAAAGTTCTTCATAAATTTCTACCTCTTTTTTTCGCGCCCTTCGTACTGAAATTATTCTGATATTTTGCCCTCGATAGGTTATGACTGCTGCCCATATTTTTACTCCAATTCTGCCGATAAGCACCACACGCGATTCATATGACGTAAATACTGGAAACTCAAGGCGATACAGATCTTTCCAAAGGACTTGCGCCTCTACAAAGTCGATTCCGTGCTTCATCTTGTTAGACTGACTTTTATTTTCGTCAAACTCAAACTCCATATTTGTACATATATGGTTTTATTTCATTCTAGATGGAAAGCGAATTTGTAAAGATTGGGCGGTTTGAGAAAATCGAAATAATGCGATCGCCATTTTTGTTGAATTATCGAAATTTGGTTCATTCAGGGAGTAAAAGAGGTTCAAGATTAATTGCAGTCTCTACCATTGTGTAAATACGATCTTAAGGGAATAAATTACTCACCCTCAAAAATATCTAGCTGTTCCATTGTATTGCCTTCAGCATCTTTTTTAGGTTGTATCTGTTCAATGCCTTTACGTAAACCTAGAGCAATTTTACTATGCTTCTCGATTTGACCCATAACCTGTCTGGCTCTATTAATTACGGAAGAAGGTAAACCTGCTAATCTTCCTGCTTCAATACCGTAGGATTTGCTAGCACCACCCGCACATACTTGATGGAGAAAGATAATCTTATCAGCCATTTCTTTGACCGTTACCTGGTAGTTAGCTACATTAGTCAAAATAGAAGCTAATTCATTTAACTCGTGGTAGTGAGTAGCAAATATCGTTCTTCCCTGGATTTCTGTGGCTAAGTATTCAGCTACCGCCCAAGCAATGGAAAGCCCGTCAAAAGTGGCTGTCCCTCTGCCGATCTCATCGAGCAAAATTAAAGATTTGGGTGTAGCGTGATTAAGAATATTAGCAGTTTCGTTCATCTCTACCATAAAGGTAGATTGTCCTGTAGCGAGATCGTCTACTGCACCGACACGAGTAAAAATGCGATCGCATATTGCTAATTTAGCCTCTGTAGCGGGAATATAACTACCAATTTGGGCAATTAGCTGAATCAAGCCTATTTGTCGTATATAACAACTTTTACCACTAGCATTTGGGCCAGTTAAGATAATTAAATCTGGATACTCTGCCCCCATTTGAGCCGAATTAGGTACAAAAAAGCCTTCTCCTAAAGATTGCTCAACCACAGGATGTCTACCTTCTATAATATTAATTTCTCGTCCATCAACCATTTCTGGACAACAGTAGTTTTGATAAACAGCAACTTCGGCTAAACCTGCCAAAACATCGATCGCTGCTACGGCTTTGGAGATACTGCGGATTTCTTGCGCTTTTTCGGCAACGGTAGCTCTTAATTCAGTAAATATATCGTATTCGAGATTATTTAAGTCATCTTTTGCCGTTAATATTCTTGTTTCCCGCTCTTTTAGCTCTGAAGTAATATATCTTTCTTCATTAGTTAATGTTTGTTTGCGCTGATAGTTATCTGGGGCTTGGCTAGCTTTAGAACGCGGCATACTAATGTAATAGCCGAAGGTTTTGTTGTAGCCCACCTTGATATTAGCTACACCTACCCGTTCTCTTTCGGTTACTTCCAGGTTTGTTAACCATTGTTTATCATCTTCTAGTCTTTGGCGAATTTCATCTAGTCGGGAATCGATACCGTCTTTGATAATTCCTCCCTCCTTAAGATGTTGAGGTGGAGACTCAACTAAACGCTCGACTACATATGCCCCTAGCTGTTCCAACTCTGGAGGAATTTTATGTAAGGCTTTGAGATAAGGAGAAAAACCAAAAGAGGCGATCGCCGATAAATCGCTTAATTTAATCAGTGATTCAGATAAAGCCAGCAAATCCCGTGCATTTGCCGTACCAGAACCTACTCTACCCGATAATCTTTCAATATCGTATATTTTACGCAGCATCGAGCGTAAATCCTGGCGCATAGAAGTATTTTCCACCAGTTCTTTAATCGTATCCTGTCTTGCGCCAATGCCTTTAATATCAATCAAGGGTTGCAGTATCCAACGGCGTAACGCCCTACCACCCATTGCTGTATTGGTACGATCTAATGCCCATAATAAAGAACCGTGAAACGTTCCGTCTCTAATTGTTTGGGTAATCTCTAAATTACGGCGAGTTTGATGATCTAAGATTAAATAATCTGCCAAACTATAGGTGCGAAGAGGTTGCAAGGTCACTTGATAGGCTTGTTGGGTATCCTCAACATATTCCAATAAACCTCCTGCTGCCCTAACTCCCAAAGGCATATTGGCGCAACCCATACCTTCTAACGAGCTTACTCCAAATGTATTTTTGAGTCTTTGGCTAGCTTCAACTAAAGTAAACGGCTGTTGCGGTCGCAATGAATAACAAAAGCTATCGGGCAAATAATCAGCTAAATACTCAGATTTCTCTCCTGGACGCAGTAAACCACTAACATCTGGGGCATTAGTGGGTAATAATACTTCTGATGGCTGTAAACGCAGTAATTCTAAGGTTAAAGAACTCAATTCGTTAGATTGGCTAGTAGAAAACTCTCCCGTAGAGATATCTGCATAAGCCAAACCCCAATGTTCTCCTGCAACGACGATGGCAGCCAGAAAATTATTTTGACGCGCCTGCAACATTCCATCATCGGTTAAAGTACCAGGAGTAAGCAGCTTTTGAATTTCTCTTTTTACCAAGTTGCGTTTTTCCGCAGTAGCAGTAGCAGCATCCTCTACCTGATCGCAAATTGCCACCGCATAACCTTTTTCCACCAGCATCGTACTATAACGTTCCAAGGCATGATGGGGTACTCCTGTCATTGCCACTCTTCCTAATTCTTTTCCCCCTTCCTTGCTGGTTTGAACTAGCTCTAATTCTCTGGCAATGGTGACAGCATCCTGAAAAAAGCATTCAAAAAAATCTCCAACTCGATACAGTAATAGAGCATTGGGATACTTTTCTTTCACTTCAACATAGTGTTGATACATCGGTGAAAGCTTTGATTTATCAATGTTACGGCAGTCGGTAATGATGTTTCTGTCTGTTTTATTATGCTTGTCAGAGGGCATGAATCAGTGCTGATACTATCTTTATTACTATGACTTTATCCTACTCGAACAAAAGATCTTCTTTTTGATCGAGATATTAAATAGATTATATAAATACTGATAAAATTAGCTTCATATTTGTTTAATAATTAAGCATGAGCCTAATATATCAATATTCTCCTCTTCTTCCAGGCAAACTAATCAAACGCTACAAAAGATTCCTTGCCGATATTGAGTTGGCCACAGGGGAAATAATTACGGCTCATTGTCCCAATACCGGTCCGATGACGGGTAACTGTACCCCAGGAAGTTTAGTCCAGGTCTCTAAAAATAATAACCCTAAACGCAAGCTAGCCTATACCTGGGAAATGATTGCGGTAAACTCTGCTTGGGTAGGAGTCAACACAGCAATGCCCAATCGGGTGATTAAACTTGCTTTAGAGCAAAAACTGTTTCCCGAATTAGCATCTAGATATAGTTACGTGCGTTCAGAAGTTCCCTATGGTAAGGATAAAAAAAGTCGAGTTGATTTTTTACTGACGGGAGAAGATACGCAACTACCAATATATCTCGAAGTTAAAAGCGTTACCCTAAGTACCGATAATGTAGCCTTATTTCCCGATACAGTTACCCTTCGCGGACAAAAGCACCTAAAAGAATTGACTGCTTTAGTAAGCCAAGCAAAACCAGTAATGCTATATTTTATTAATCGTAGTGACTGTGATGTTTTTGCTCCCAGCGATCGCTGCGATCCTCTATATGGTGAATTACTCCGTGAAGCTGTAATCCAAGGAGTTGAAGTTTTGCCCTGCCGTTTTGAAATTATCCCGCAAGGAATTAGATATTTAGGACTAGCTGATTTTTTACTTCATGAACCTGATTAGTCTAAGACTAGATAATAGTAAATTAGTTAATTCTTAGGCTAAAAGCTAAAAGCTAAAAACTAAAAGCTTGATACAGTTAATATGAACAAAAAAAATTGGCACAAGACGTAATTATGTCTGTAGGTAACGAACCACCAGAAATTCTAGAACAAAAACTTTTTTATAAAGGTCGTAAATTTGACTACGAGGTAATCAAATTGCGTTTACCTAATGGCGTTGAGGGAGAATGGGAATGTATCCGTCATCCTGGAGGAGCTTTAGCCGTGCCTGTGACTTCAGATGGTAAGTTTGTTCTGGTCAAACAATATCGCTTTACCGTTAATGGCAGACTATTAGAATTTCCCGCGGGGACAGTAGAAGCTAACGAGTCTCCATTTGAGACAATCAAACGAGAAATAGAAGAAGAGACTGGATATCGAGCTAGCAAGTGGCAAGATATGGGCAAATTTATTCTTGCCCCTGGATATTCTGATGAATACATTTATGCTTTTTTAGCGCAGGATTTAGAAAAGCTAGAAACACCACCTCAGCAAGACGAAGATGAAGATATAGAGGTAGTGTTAATGACGGAAGAAGAATTGGAACAAGCTATCTTAGCGGGAAAACCTATAGATGGAAAAACCATTGCCTGTTTTTATATGGCGCGAGCTTATCTTAAAAGCTTATAGCCTAGAGCTATTAAACCATGAAATTTACGTTATTTGCCATATAGAGAAATTTTTTGTTAGCTTATACATAATCATAATGAGTACGAGTTAGCGAAATATGGTAAAGATTGTTGGTATCATAGGTAGTCTTCGCACTGATTCTTATAGTGCATTGGCATTGCAGCAAGCAGCAGATCGAGTTGAGGCTTTAGGCGCAGAAGTAGACATACTCGATCTTAGAGAAATGAAATTACCTTTTTGTGATGGTGGTAACGAATATCCAGACTATCCAGATGTAGATGTGCTGCAAGACAAAGTAAAAGCTGCGGATGGATTGATTTTGGCAACTCCTGAATATCATGGTAGCGTTAGTGGAGTTTTGAAAAACGCCCTAGATTTAATGAGCTTTGAGCATTTATCAGGCAAAGTAACGGGAGCAATCAGCGTCTTGGGAGGACAATCTAACAGTAACGCTCTAAATGACCTAAGAATTATTGTTCGCTGGGTACATGGCTTTGTTATCCCCGAACAGATTGCAGTGGGACAAGCATGGCAAGCTTTTGACCCCCAAGGCAAATTAAAAGATGCCAAACTAGCAGAAAGATTTGATGATTTCGCTCAAAGTTTGTTGGATTATACAGTTAAGCTAAAAAAATAATATGGGCAATAAATAATTGTCAGGCAAAGGTGAACAATAGAGTAATAGTTCGCCTTTATATATTTATTTCAAATGGGAAACATAATAAAATGGCGATCGCAATTACACGACTAATATTATTCAGATCGCACTTTTGATAAATTCCCATAATGGTTATGGCTCTTAGAATAATGGTATAAGCTATTTAACCCCATAATGACAATTTCTTATGAGCGACACAGCTAATCTTAAAATTGTTTCTTTACTTCCTTCGGCTACGGAGATTATTGACTGTCTGGGTTTGACCGAGGCTTTAGTAGGACGCTCTCACGAATGCGATTACCCTCCCCAAGTTAAAGATTTGCCCGTTTGTACCGAAGCCAGACTCGATAGTAGTAAAAAAAGCGGTGAAATTGATGCGGACGTTCAGAGTCTGATGCAACAAGCTCTAAGTATTTACAAAATTAAAACAGAAGTCTTAGAACAGCTTCAACCAACTCAGATCGTGACTCAAGACCAATGTGATGTCTGTGCGGTTAATTTACCTGAAGTCGAGCGTGCGATCGCTCAACTAATTAATTCCCATCCTCAAGTTATTTCTTTACAGCCAAATTTATTACACCAAGTCTGGACAGATATCGAACGAGTAGCACAAACTCTGGGAGTTGAAGCTCAACTAGTTTTAAATAAGTTACAGTCTCGTCTCGATGCGATCGCCAATAAAATTAAAGACAACGAAAAACCCACTGTTATTGCTCTAGAGTGGACTGAACCGCTGATGGTCGGGGGAAACTGGATTCCCGAACTAATTGAAATTGCTGGAGGCAGACCGCTTTTGAGTGTCAAAGGCGAACATTCCCCTTACCTATTCTGGGAAAGTTTAATCGAGATCGAGCCAGAGATTATTGTTATAATGCCTTGTGGTTTCGATTTAGAACGTACCGAAAAAGAATCTCAAGTTTTAACCCAACACCCAGGCTGGAAGAGTTTGAAGGCAGTTAAAAATGGCAAAGTTTTTGTTGTTGACGGCAATGCCTACTTCAATCGTCCTGGGCCTCGGCTAATCGATTCGGCAGAAATTCTAGCAGAAATTTTCCATCCCCAATTATTTGATTTCGGTCATCGGGGTAAAAGCTGGAAGCCATTTTTATAACATAAATAGAAAAAGCGATCGCTTTTTCTATCTAGTTAACTATTTATCAGATTTTAATAATCATGCACAAAATTCCCGTTACCGTAATTTCAGGCTTTTTAGGCGCAGGTAAAACTACTTTGGTGCGTCATCTACTGCAAAACAACCAAGGAAGGCGCATTGCCGTTCTAGTTAATGAATTTGGCGAAGTAGGTATTGATGGTGATTTATTGCGATCGTGTCAAGTTTGTGATGAAGAAGATGGCGATCGCAACATTGTTGAACTTACCAATGGTTGTTTATGCTGCACCGTGCAGGAAGAATTTTATCCAGTTATGCAGGAATTGCTGAAGCGTCGCGATCAAATTGACTGTCTTTTGATTGAAACTTCGGGATTGGCTTTGCCCAAGCCTTTAATTCAAGCATTTCGTTGGCCCGCGATTCGCAACAGTGCTACCGTAGACGGAGTAGTCACCGTGGTAGACTGCAATGCTTTGGCAACAGGTAACTTAGTAGGAGATATTGACGCTTTAGAATCTCAAAGACAGGCAGATCCTAATTTAGAACACGAAACGCCAATTGAAGAGCTTTTTGAAGATCAGCTAGCCTGTGCCGACATGGTGTTGCTGACTAAAACTGATTTGGTTGATGAAGATAAATTGAGCAAAATCAAAGCTTGGCTAAAACAAGAATTACAGCCTGGGGTAAAAATAGTCACTGTAAGCAAAGGAGAAATCGATCCCGATCTTTTATTAGGGTTTAATGCTGCGGTGGAAGATCACTTAGATAGCCGTCATTCCCATCACGATCATGAAGCAGAACATGAACACGACGATGATATTAACTCCATCGAACTAATATCAGAACAAGCCTTTGAGCCTGAAACTTTAACTAAACAACTCAAGCAATTGCTGCAAGAACAAGAGATCTATCGCGTTAAGGGATTTATCAATGTGCCAAATAAGTCAATGCGCTTGGTGTTGCAGGGAGTAGGCAATCGTTTTGATACATTTTACGATCGCCCATGGGCAGCCGATGAACCCAGACAAACTCGCTTAGTGCTGATTGGACATAACTTAAAGCGGGATTTAATAGAACAAGCTATTTTAGGCGACAAGGCATTAATCTAGTTTCGATTATTGACATTGTACTTAATTCAGTTTTAGATAGTGTGCAGTTTATAATTTGTCAAGGTGAAAAACTCTTACGAAACAAACTCTGCTACATTAATATTAGATATAAATACTGAACGTATCCTTACTTTCTATAGCTCATACTATCTATCTCAAAAATTACCATGAAAATTAAATCGTTAGCGGTCATACTTGCTGGATTAGGCGTTGTTATTGGCGGCGCGATCGCCTCTCCAGCCAAAGCACAAACTAAAGACACCAATACCTATTATTGCGCTCAACTCAATGGAGATTGGACCACCTTTGTTAATACCCCCAGAGGCAGAATATCCTTAATTAACTGGCAAAATAGCTTTTCTGGTGAATGGACCCCTAAAAACCGATGCGGTGCTGTTTCACAGCGTTTCCAAAGATTTTTAGATCAAGGCAATCTCAAGTTTATTCGTACAGGTGATGTAAACGAAATGCCTGTACTTTGCGTAGCCAATACTCGAGGCGGTACTTGTCCTGAAGAAAACGTCTTAGTAACTTTAAAGCAAGGCACAGATCCAGAAGGAGTATTAGTCCAACTGGTAGATTTCCGCCGTAGCGTTAGTGGACAGACTTTAACTTTAAGTGGAGACGATCCTGGTTTCTACTCTGGCGGCGAGTTTTATGTAGATATGGCAAAATTTCTCGACGCTGTACCCGTAAACAATTAAAAATATAGATAAGCGTAAACTTATCAAGACTAGTTAATGAAATGGCTACCTAATCAAGGGTCAGAAAACAAAGGCTTTAGGAGAACAATCCTTGCAAACATTAACTTCTTACAATCCACATCCCAGCTAATAAAATTAACGATCTGTTTAATTGGCACTGGGATGTTTTTATCTGGAGATGTTTCTAAGTCAAAAACCAAAATTGTTGGTAGCACTACGAATCAAGAGTTAGTAAAAGAAATTAGCCACCATGCAGCAAGCATCAGCGTCAAAATCTTGAGCGGTGATTTTTTGGGTTCTGGCTTTATTGTGCTGCAAGAAGATCAAAAATATACTGTCATCACCAATCAGCACGTTTTGCGAGCAGGAAAAGCTCCCTATAGTATTCAAACTGCTGATGGAAAGACCTATTCAGCAAAAGTTGTTACCAGTTCAACTTCCAAACAAGATTATGATTTGGCTGTATTAGAATTTAACTCCAATAATACCTATCCCACAGCAAAAATTGGTAGCTCTTTATCCCTTGAGGTTGGAGAACCAATATATGCTGCTGGATTTCCCCGTTCTGAATTAGAAAAAATATCTTCTCCCTTTATCTCAAAACAGCCGCAAAATGATGAGCCTAATGGTTTTGTGCTTAAGTCGGGTCGAGTTGCTATGGTTTTAAACCAAGCTCTTGAGGAAGGATATCAAATAGGCTATACCAACAATGTTCAAAGAGGTATGAGCGGAGGCCCTTTATTAAATAGTCAGGGAGAAGTAGTTGGGATAAATGGTAAACACGCCTACCCTCTTTGGGATTCTCCTGAAATATATCAAGATGGTTCTCAGCCCTGTCCTGGGTTGCAGAAATTAATCACGCGCTTAAGCTTAGCGATTCCCATTGAAAAAAGTATTGGGTTAACACCACATTTAGAGTCTCTTGAACCACTACCTAGCTCAAAAATTACTCGCAAATCTATGTCGCCAGCAAATTCCAAATTAGTCGCTAAAATGCAGGCAGAAGCAGAAGTAACCAATCAAAGCTGCAAAAAACCTACTAACTAAAGACCCAGAAAAATTAAAATTTTACAGGGATTTGAAACTAATTTTTAAATAATCATCATCCATTTTTGCTCCCGATGGTTCAAGTGCTGCCAAAGCTTGAGGTAAGACCAAGTTACGACGATGATTACCAATTCTGACGTTTAATTCATCACCAGTTTTATTTAACTGAATTTTTTCTTTAGGAATCCCTGGCAGATATAGATGAAGACTATAGTTACCTTCTTCTTGAATTATTTTAATCGTGTTTTCTTTGTAATAAACCTGAGTAGGATCTTCGTCTTTATACAAGATTTCTTTAAGCTTTTCTAATGCTTCCATACCACACATTTCGGTAGGAAACAAAGGAGCTTCCTTGACAGGCAAAGGATGAAAGTTATCGTAAATCTCTTGCTTATAGACGTTCTGGTTTTCTTTCCAGCGTTGGAAAAAAGGATCGCTCACCTCATCAGGAATTACCCGATTTGCTATTACTAAGTCTGTAGCCACGTTGTATAAACTTAGATAAGCATGAGCGCGCAAAGACTCTTTAATCACCATCTTTTCGGGGTTCATTACCAACCGTACCGAAGTTTTGGTATTATCGGTCAAAACCTTTTCTAAAGCTTCTATCTGCTCGTAAAATTCATAGGGAGCATCCATTACTTCTTTATCAGGTAGAGAAAAACCGGCAATAGGTTTGAAGAATGGCTCGACTAAAGGACGCAAAGCTGCGGACATTCCCTGTAAGGGCTTATAAAAGCGTCTCATGTACCAACCACCAACTTCAGGTAAGCTTAAAAGTCTCAAAGCCGTACCTGTCGGTGCTGAATCGATAATTAAAATATCGTAGTCACCATCATCGTAATGACGCTTCATTCTGACTAAACCAAAGATTTCATCCATCCCTGGTAAGATTGCTAATTCTTCAGCTTGAACACCATCTAAGCCTCTGGCTTGCAAAACTTGAGTAATATAACGCTTCACCGCACCCCAATTGCCTTCCAATTCTCTCAAGGCATCAAGTTCTGCACCCCAAAGATTAGGACGGACTTGTATTGGATCATGTCCTAATTCGAGATCGAAGCTGTCCGCCAAAGAGTGAGCAGGGTCGGTACTAAGTACTAAGGTTCTATATCCTAACTCTGCACAACGCAAACCAGTGGCAGCAGCAACAGAGGTTTTACCTACTCCGCCCTTACCAGTCATTAAAATTACTCGCATAAAAAATTTAGATCCTAAATTAAATATATTTACATTACTTAACTTTATTGTGACGCTTTTTTACCCGAAAAGAAATTTTGGCGCAAAACATTCCAGGGTGAAATATGCCAGTAGTCAATATGCGATGAAATTAAATTATCATCGTTAATTCCTAATTCACTCCAGCCAGGAATTGATAAGCGGGGTTTCCAAGGTAAGGGAGGAGTCATATTTAACGTCCATTCGGTTTTTATTTTTGCACCTTCTTGAGTTACGTTATATACTTCCATTTCAACATTGCTAAAGAAGTTATTTAAAAAGCCGATCATTGCCTGATACTTTTTAAGTCCCCGAAATTCATTTAAAGGATCTTTAAAGTAAACATCGTCTGCGTAGATATCAAAAGTTTGATTCTCAGGAAAATGTTGATAATCTTCTTTTAAAATCTCTACAAGTTCTCTTTGTAGGTTTTTCATTGTTTTGAAACAATATATAAAGTGCGATTGTTAATTTAGATCTTATTATTTAATTGTTACTACAGTATTTTTTTGCTTCTTGTTCTATGTTAGATATATCTCTTTTCCAATAGTCTAAACTATGATCGCGTTTTCTCATGTTTTCGGATGAAGGTTTAGGCAGTCCTGTTTTAGTATTGTATTCATTGTATTTATAAGGTAAACCTTTAAAGCGTTCAGTTCCTTTATTTGGTATAATGCTTCTTTGTCTAAGCCACTGTTCGCAAAAATATTGCCAACAAATTACATGGTCGTGAATTCCATTATTTGAATCTAAGCAACGAAGTTTTTTAATCGATAGTTGAGAGTGAAATAGATTTTGTTCGCTTTCAGCGTCTTTTTTGAAAATCCGAGTTTCACTACCATTACCGCGAAAAAACTCAACTACAAACCAATCACCAAAATCAAAAATACATACTTCTGTAGCATCGCTGCCATCATTTAGTAAAATACTAACATCTTGATTATTAAGATAATTACCTAAAATATTGACTGAACTTTCAGGTAATAATATCCGAATACGTTCAAAGCGATCGCTGTAGTTTGACCAAAATCCACTACGGTTTTTTAATCGTCTATGTTCGTGATCTGCTAAACTTAGTCGATCTAAAATTAAACTAACTAATCTTTGGAAATCTTGATAACTAACTGCACCAAGCCATTTTCGCATTGCTGCTTTAGCTTCTGAAGATAGTTCATCCCAACGAGAATTAATTACAGAAAAACCATAATGTTGACGTAACCAATTAATTAATTCTGGATGTTCTGCGCCAAGTTTGGGATCGACTTTGGTTAACAATTGTTCTACAGCTTTTGTTTGCTGTGTTGTCTTCATTTCCTCTAAACATTGCAACAGCCATTTAACTTGTTGGCGATTAAAAGTAGCAATTGAAGAAAATTCAGTAATAATATTATCTAAAGTTTTCTCTAAGATTGAGGCTTTGCCTGGAAGCTGATATTTTTGGAAAAGTTGATTAGGAGTAAAAAGTTTTTGACGACACAATATTACTAACTTGTTTGCTGGTTCGGATACTGTAATAATTTGAACTATTTCTAACTTTTCTCTATCTATTTGATTTTGAGGGCAGAAAGATGAGTAAGTCTTCTTTAAAGATGAAGGCAATATTTCCTTGTCATCGTAGTTGAAAATTAAACTCCAAAATAATCTCTGTTTTAGCCAAGGATTTTGTTCTGCTGCTTTCCAAATTTTTTGGGAAGTCGATATACTTTGATCTGGATTTTTGGCATCCCATTTATCTTTGTTGTAAAGACAGTGAACCCATTCTAAAACAGTAATATTTTTAGCTTTACCATTTTCAAGATCTTGAATAATTTCATCTAGATTAGAACGAGAAACAATTTGGCTTTTAGTCACACCAGCAGGTAAAAAGGGTGATTTTAAATCACTATTCCCATAGTTCCCTGCTAACTTAATTAAAGCGCGTGCATTGATTTCTGGTAGTGCAGGCAAATGTATTTTGCGAAATTGAATATTCATTTTTATAGTTATGGATTAACAATGTCTTGCTCTAAATTATCAAAGTTAATTTGTCGGAATTGGAAACGGAATACTACCTTGCGATCGCTTGGATTATCCTTACTTTTATCTGCATCTATTTCACCTCTCCCAGATGCCATAATTTTTTGCTTAAACTGTTGTTTAGTCTTAAAATTTAACTGTTGAGAAAAAATATAATCTGATACTGATAAAGCGCGTCTGAGACTTAACTCCATATTGCCTTCATCTGAGCCTTTAGAACTGGTATGACCTTCAATAACTACACGAGTAATCTGACTTTCAAAAAGCGTGTCAGAAAAAATAACATCACTATAGATAGGAATAAACCGTTTGAGAAATTGTTTTCCTACTGGCTTTAATTCTGCACTTCCATCATCAAAAAGAATGCGATCGCCTATTTTTACATCTCCTGTTTTGGGATCGATTTCAACGATTCCCTGACCAAACTTTCCTTCAATAGCACTGATAATTCTTAAAGGTAATTGATCGATTATTCTTTTATAGGTTTCTAATTGTTTTTCTAATCTTTCCGCTTCAATTATTTTCTGTTGAAGTTGAACCTGCACCACAATAAACAATAAAGCAAAAAACATCAATAACCCAGACATTAAATCGCTAATAGATAGCCAAATGCCAGAATTATCTTCTTCTGCTTCTGTATCTGGTTCAAAGTGTTCAAAAGAGTTCATAGTTAGTTACCTCCATTGCTGTTTTTTATTTCTTTAGCAGCAGATACTAAAAACTCAGCTACACTCATCAAACCGTGAGAAGTTTCGTTTAATTGGATACAAACTTCAGCAGCAGCTTTATCCGCGTCTTGTATACTTCTAGTATAAGTTTCATCAGCTTGTTTAAGGTAATCATTTAGCTTCTCGTTGCCATCCTGTAGAGCTTTATTAAACTGTTCGGTCATGTTCTGATAACTATGTTCTACGCGATGCGCTTCGCTACCAATAGTGCGAGCTAGTTCTTGTAGTTGACCCAAACGTTCACTGGAAGTCATACCCATTGCACTGGCTAAAGTATTTACAGTTTTGACTGTTGCTCCGATTCTGTCTAAACTTTGGTCTACTTGTTCGGTCATTTCTTTTCGTTGTGTCGCTTCTTCATTAAAGGTTTGCTGTAGGTTGACCACCACTCCTGCTAATCCTTCTCTTTGTTTTCCTAATGTGTCGTTGAGTAAATTATTCTGCTGAGTAAAGAAATCTTGCAACGCTGCTTGATAGTCGAGGCGGAATTGTTCTAACTCCTCTTGCACTGTAAGACGAGTATTTTGGAGCATTCCGTCGATGTTGCTCAATGTACCAAGGAAATTCTCTTTAGCTTCGCTCATTAATCCCGAAGCTTCTTTTCCTACTGTTACCAAAGTATTAGACTGATTCGAGAAAGCTTCGTTAGCTTCAGCCAATACACTCTCTGTTGAGGTTTGAACATCCTGTAACATTTGCTTTTGTTGTTCGGCTTGGGTACTAAGTGCTGCTTGTAAATCTTCCCTAATTCCCTTAAAAGTTTGAGATGCTTGACTTGCGCTAGCTTCAAAAGCAGTTCTTTGTGCTTCCATTCCTGTAATACTTTGGCTTACTGCTTGCTGAATTTCTACAGCAACTTGTTCCATTACTCCTTGAGTATCGGTACGGAATTGACCGAGAATAGATTGTAAATTTGCAGCAAATTCTTGCAGACGACTTAGAGTATCCTGCTGAAAACTTTGAATAGTTGTTACAGCACCTGCTAAACTCTGGCTAATACCGCCTAATTCATTTTTCAATTCGGTTACTGCTACAGAGGCTTCTTTCGTTAGTGCTGCACTTTGGTCTAATCTAGTAACAACAGGTTCGATTAATTCATTACGTAATTGTTTAACTAAACTTTCGACAGTTTGTCCTTGGCTTTCTTGAAGCTCTCGCAGTTGTCTTATTTCTTGAGAAATAGGATTAAGTAAGAGTATAAATTTATCAGTTGTGGCAGACGCGATCGCATTTGGAGTTAGATTAGATAAACTCGATGTATTGCTGATAATTTTTTTTAATTCTAAAACTAAAGGACTATCTGGTGATGCGATCGCACTTTTAACCGCATTAGCAATTACGTCAGCATTCAAACCAGATAAATTATTAGCTACATTTTGCAGAGTTTTAACTACTTCTATATTTCCTTCGTTATCCAAACGAGATAAAAGATGATTAGGACTTTCTACAAAAGCAATCTCACTTAGTTCTTTACGCCAATTGTTGCGAACTTTAGTGCGTTTTCTCTCTTCCCAAGACAAATATAAAATAAAAAAAATAGCAGCACCCATCCCAAACAGAGAAGTCGCAAAAGCTGTTTTCATTCCTGCTAATAACTTTTGACTAGCCTCTATAAGTGCCTGAACATCATTTAGATTTCCTAAATTCACTCCTTGTAAACCCAAGAAGATACCAGTAAAAGTTCCTAGAATACCAATTGCGGTTAATAAAGCAGGAGCAAAGCTAACAGGACTTCGAGGTACGGGTTTTCCTAGAATAGATGGGTAGGAAAGCAAAATAAAATCAAGATTTTTATCTTGTTCTGGCTTGAAAGCTAATGACCTGGATTCTCCTTTAAGATGTTGAGCAAGCCATCTGATAATTTCAGTTGATTCTTCTTGAACTTGTATAAAATTATTTCTTTGCTCTCGTTTGTATTCTGTTAACTCTTTGATAGAGTTGTTAACTATAAGAAAATCTTTGTTTTGATAATCACTTGAGAATTTTTGCTCCTTGATACCAATCCAAATTGCTATCCCGACAATAATCAAACAAAATGCAAGATTAATCAAAAAATTAGTCATTTTTGTCTACTCCTTCAAAACTAGCTTTTAACAAATTGCTCTAACTCTTGTGCTGACAAATTTTGTTCTGCAACTCTTGTAGGCATATGTGCAGCATCTTGCCTACCATTTACTGATGTCACCAGTTGCAAACCATAAAGAGGTTCGTCATAATCTGAATTGGGATTTGTATCTACTGTCAGATAAACTCGACTTGGCGCATAGTTACGCAAAAGTCTTACCTGCAAACGTGCTTTTAAATCTCTGAGAGAATTAGCTAAAGAGTTATCTGCATGGTCAAATAAATCTTTAGCTTCTTTCCAGGCATGATTGACAGCTATTATTTCTAAAACTAGCTGTTCTATAGATGGATTAAATAATTCCATTTTTCAAGAATTTTTAGATGGTTATTTATATAGTTCCCATCCAATTAACAAAAATTTAAGGCTTGTGTTTTATTGTTAATGTTTAATGCTAAATATATTGATTTAAAAGCAAAAATAGATTTTGTTTGGCAACTATTGATAAATTGATAAATATTTGATGGCTAATAGCTGGAAACTAAAAGCTCGAAGCTAGATTATTTTCCAGCCAATTGTAGTATTGCTAATTAAAATGACGGAACAAAAAATTAAACCTCAACCTCAGACCACAAACGCTCTAACTGAGACTTCCAAGCTGCTAAAAATTGCTCTCTTTGATTTGGATCTTGATCGATTCCCCCCATTACTCCTTCTTGGTAGAATCTATCTATAGTTTGATAGGTAGCTTCTAAGGTTTGTCCTTGAGCTTTGGCAGCTTTGACAATTTGAATGATTTGCTTTTCAATCATCTGATTAAAAGAGCCTGAAAGTCCTTTGGCTATAAGATTTTGTAAAGATGCGATCGCGCTTTTCAAATCTTCTGCTGTTAGGCTTTCTAAGCGGTGATGATATACACCCCATAAAACATCCTGATTAATTGCATAGCGAACTTCTTGGGTGAGATCGAAATTATCTTCTAATAGCTGAGGTAATAATGACTGGGCTTCGGAAGCTGTTGCAATAGGAGTTAATAGTCTCAACCAAGAACTATCTTCTGAGAGAATTACCAGCAAATGAATCTGGAAATTTTTAATTTGCCAAGCTTCGTTTACATCATGCTTGATATCGTTTTGGTCAAATAACTGCTCTAAAACAGTTGATATTTCTGCTGCTTTCATTTTCAGGCTTAAAAATAAATATTTGTACTGCGAGGTTTAACGATAGTTTAATAGTTTTTAAGATTAGGTAAATCTGTAATTGTGTATATTTTTAAGGGTTTTACTCAATGGCAAAACATTTGTCATCACGTTATCGTCAAGTTGAAAAAACTTTTGATCAGCTAGATTACAGTGCTTATTTGGTTCACTGTCATTGGATGACCTATGCTCTTGAACTGGCACAAAAGGCAGGAGAAAACGGAGAAGTGCCTGTGGGGGCTGTGATAGTTGATTCTCAGGGAAATTTACTGTCTGAGGCTGCTAATCAAAAAGAAAAAAATCAAGACCCTACCGCCCACGCCGAAATTGAAGCGATTCGTGCTGCGAGCCGAGTCAAGCAAAATTGGTGTCTGCAAAATTGTACTCTTTATGTCACTCTAGAGCCTTGTGCTATGTGTGCTGGAGCAATTATTCAATCACGCCTGAGTTTACTTGTTTATGGTGCAGATGAGCCAAAGTCAGGCGCAATTCGTACCGTAGTTAATTTACCAGATAGTGAATGTTCTCATCACCGACTACAGGTGTTGGCGGGAATTAAAGAGACTGCTTGTCGTCAGCAATTACAAACCTGGTTTAGTCGTCAAAGAAACAAAAGTAAGTAATGCCAGTTCAGAAATTCCTATTTCAACTATTAAAATCCTAACAATAAAGCTGTTTGGTAAAAACAAAAGCTTGCCACCCATGCTAATCCTAAAGAAAAAGCCAAAGAAAACAACGTAAATTTCCACGATTTTGACTCATTCAAAAGTGTTGCTACTGTAGTCAAGCAGGGAGTATAAAGTAAGCAAAAGATACAGAAGCTATACCCTTGGGCAAAGCTTACGGTTTCGGTAATATGACCAGTAACGGCGATCGCATTTAAGCCATAGATTACCGCCAATGAACCCACTACAATTTCCTTTGCCACAAAACCAAAAATTAGTGCCAAAGTTAGGTAAGGATCGATGCCCACAGGAGCCATAATAGGAGCAAAAAATTGACCCATTTGACCGCCAATAGTATCTAATCCTGTTGCCCCAGGAGGCAAGTTAGTGACAGCCCACGCTGCAATGCAGCCGAAGGTAATAAAGCCTGATGCTCTGGTTAAAAAATGCTTGACTTCGCCCCAACCTCTAACAATTACCTGTTTCCAAGTGGGGAAACGATAGGGAGGTAGTTCTAAAACAAACGGCTCATCATTTTTAAACATTCCTTGAAACACAGCAGCAGTCGCGATCGCTGCTACAAAACTGAGTAAATAGAGAGAAAATAAGACAATTGCCCCATTCCCATTAGGAAAGACCGCAGCAATAATAAAGACAAAGACCTGAAGCCGAGCCGAACACAAGGCAAAAGGGATTGTCAGCATGGTCAGGAATCTTAATGATTGAGAACGCATCACTCTAGTTCCCATCAAGGCTGGAACATTACAGCCAAATCCCATCATCTGCATCACAAAACTGCGACCATCTAAACCAATCCTTACCATTAAGGCATCCATTAAATAAGCCGAACGAGAAAGATAGCCACTATCTTCTAAAACCGCCATCAAGATAAAAAATAGAATAATTAAAGGCACAAAACCAGTTACCGTAGCCAATCCATTCCAAATGCCATCAATGAAAAAACTCTGCACAACTTCAGGAAAAGGCTGGAGAATTGGCTCAATCAGGCTTGTTTGCAGCCAGTCGGTTAGATCTCCTACCAAACCTTGAGCAGGTAAGCCCAAGTTCCAAATAAGTGAGAAAACTAAATACATCCCCAGAAAAAATAGAGGCAATCCCCAAACTGGGTGTAACAGAATGCGATCGAGCCTAGTAGTTAAATTAATCCCTACACTTTGAGGCATGGTTACTGCCCCAGCTAAGACCGATTCGATTTTCTTGGGGGTAATATCGGCGCAGTTGCCTAAACAGGGTTGAATATTTTTGAGGCGATCGCCTTGTTCTTTGAGAGCATAAGAGATCTCTCGGTAGGCGTTAGCATATCCTTTACCGTACTTGGCACTGACGAGTACGCAGGGCATACCCAGGCGTTGTGATAACTCATGCGTATCAATTTTCACTCCGTATTGCTCTGCTTCATCTGCCATATTGAGAACAACTACGGCGGGAAAACCCAAGGCTTTTATTTGCAGAGGTAGGCTAATTTGACGATCTATCTGAGAGGCATTAAGTATAACAATCACTAGATCGAAAGGAAACTTTTCTAGAAAATGTCGCGCAACTTTTTCATCGTCAGAGAAGCCGTTAAAATCATAAATTCCTGGTAAATCTACTAATTCTGTGAGTTTGCCGTCAATTTTAATTTGAGCCTGAAGAAAATCTACCGTCATCCCTGGCCAATTACCAACTGCAGCAGCAGCACCCGTCAGGCGATTAAAAAAAGTTGATTTTCCCGTGTTGGGCATTCCCACCAACACAATTCGTTTAAGGCGATCGCCTTTTAAAATCGTCGTTCTGCCGCTATGACAACTCATAAATTTTTGATGATCTATCTTTATTTTATTTATTATTTAATTATTTAAGCGAACTCGAACCATCTTGGCTTCTTGGTGACGAATCGCAATTTCAGTCGTGGTACCGACGCGAACGTGTAATGGTCCGCCAAAGCTTGCCTTGCGTATAACTTGAATTTGCTTATCAGGAATTATTCCTATTGCTTTCAACCTTTTGTCCAAGCCATGTCCCTGGCATTTTAATAGTACTTGCTCTACTATCGCTATTGTTCCCGATTCTAATTCCGATAAAGTCATTACATATCAAATAGAAATATATAGCAATAATTATAAATACTTAAGGACGTTAAAACAAGATATATCGCAGTACGTTAATCGACCAGGACAGAAATTTTAATTGCTCGTAAGTAGCCAAGGGGTATCCTTCGCAGGGAGTGTCCTGACACAGCCTCGTATTGCTATAACTTTCAGGCAATTAACATTCTTTGAGCAAGATGACTATTTAATTTTGTCTATGTTGGCTTTAATATCTTCTCTAAAGATGCGATACTAAAAGCGCGATCGCGATCTTTGCTATTTTGTAATTGACCTCAACTTCGCAATTTGCTAGGTTCAAAATAATGCAGTTAAAAACTAAACTGAACCGCGTCCACATAGAAAATTGCTTAAAAAATATTGAGTCTATTTCAAATGAATTTACTTTACATCATTGGGTTGCTGCTGTTGCTGCTAGCAGTTAGTATCGCCGTTTACTTATTAACCGCACGAAATTATCAATCTGCTGATTCTGTCGCTAACTCTTACGATGAGTGGACTGAAGACGGAATTTTGGAGTTTTATTGGGGAGAACATATTCATTTAGGACATTATGGTTCACCGCCAAAATCAAAAGACTTTATAGCTGCCAAACATGACTTTGTGCATGAAATGGTGCGGTGGGGTGGTTTAGCTAAATTATCTACGGGGACTACTTTGTTGGACGTTGGCTGTGGCATTGGTGGCAGCAGTCGTATCTTGGCAAAAGATTATGGTTTTAAGGTTACAGGTGTCACTATTAGCCCACAACAGGTCAAACGCGCCCAAGAACTAACCCCGCAAGGAGTTGATGCTAAGTTTCAGGTAGATGATGCCATGGCTCTTTCTTTCCCTGATGCTAGTTTTGATGTGGTTTGGTCAGTTGAGGCTGGCCCACATATGCCTGACAAGGCAGTTTTTGCCCAGGAATTATTACGAGTACTAAAGCCTGGAGGTATTTTAGCTGTAGCAGACTGGAATCAGCGCGACGATCGCAAAATACCCCTTAACTTTTGGGAAAAACCCGTCATGCAGCAGCTATTAGATCAATGGTCACATCCTGCATTCTCCAGTATTGAAGGCTTTTGCGAGCTTTTAGCCGAGACGGGTTTGGTTGAAGGGGAAGTTGTTACCGATGACTGGACACAAGCAACTCTTCCTTCTTGGATTGATTCTATTTGGCAAGGAATAGTAAAACCCAAAGGACTAATATTGTTTGGTTTGTCTGGCTTGATTAAGTCTTTAAGAGAGGTACCTACCTTGTTGCTTATGCGTTTAGCTTTTGGTAATGGTCTTTGTCGCTTTGGAATGTTTCGGGCTACGCGAGCTAATTCTTCTCAGCCTAAAAAAGTTGAAAGTGAAGCAGCAGTAAGAAGCTAATACCTATCTTAACCATCTAATTATCTTAATCTGAAAGTAGCGTTAATCTAAAGCACCATATAAGATTCAACCTCTAAGACAGCACCGATCATAGCGGTAGTCATAATGTCTTTGCGGATTTTCCCTTGTATTTCTACCTTTATCCCTTCTTTTTGTAATTCTGCTACGGGGTCTTTTAGTTGATAGGTTGTGCCATCATCGGTCACTAACGCCCAAACACCAAAGCCAAAGCCCTTTTTCTCGATTGTTCCTATCACTTTCATGGTGGCTATCTCATCAATAAAAAACTGAGTTCCAAATTATCTTAGCAACTTAGAACTCAGTACCTGTAATATTTAATAGATTAAGGAGAGAAGAAATCAACTTTTCTCATTTCTTATCTCTTTAAACCCTTGCCGTTCGACGTTCTTTTTGACAAGCTAAATATGCCAAACCAAGACAGAGAAAAGCATTGACTATTAGATAAGTACGGGCGATCGCGCCACTGCCCAAAAGCCAGATACCAGGATCGACCACAGCACTGACACCCAAGCAGGCAGCAACACCAATACTCGAACCGACCGCAAACCATTTCCAGCTAGAATTGCCCAGCAAAAAGATAATTAAAACGAAGGGAATCAAAGCACTGGCAAACAGGGGATTGAGGTTAGAATTACCTAATACTACATTACCAAGTTCGGGTAAAGAACTCCCAAACAAGCGCATTGGCCATTGAGGAAGATCGAAGATGTATAATCCCTGGAGGAAAAATAGCCCAGAGCTACCAAAAATCAAACCACTGTTGAGAGCCAAGGTAGCAGGTAAATAGTTACGTAAAAACCAAGCTAATAAATATGAACCAATCACCATGCCTATTTTAGGCAACAGAGCCACTGCTCCACCATCGATCCAGAAACCAATGTTAAGATAACCGCTCTTACGTAGCCAACGGAAGAAATCATTAAAGGTAATCTTGCCTTTAAGAGCCAATTGAACTGCTGCACCTGCATCAAGATTTCCCGCACCAAAATGATTAAGATGGTCTTCTTGGATCTTACGAGAAGACTGCTTAAGAATATCTGACACTTCTGTAGGATCTTCTACGCCAGTGGCTTTAATCAAGGCAGCTACCCCAGCTACATGAGGAGCAGCCATACTAGTTCCCTGAAAACCAACAAATACTGATTCCCCACTGCTAGGATCGACCGTATTTTGAATAATTTTACCCGTCTCACTGCCTCCAGGAGCAGAAATATCAACCCCAGCACCAAAGTTAGAGTAAGATGCTTTATCTCCCGCAGCATCGATGGCAGAGACGCTAATTACATCAGGATAGCGGGCAGGATAAGCAGCAGTATTACGACCTTCATTACCCGCAGCAGCGACAATAACAACCCCTTTACCGTGGGCGTACTTAATCGCTTCTTCCATCATGGTACTAGCTCCGCCACCGCCCAGACTCATATTAATTACATCTGCACTATTGTCCGCAGCAAATTTAATCGATTCGGCGATATCGGCAATTGTTCCTCCGCCACTACCAGAGAGAACCTTCAAAGGCATGATGCTTGACTGATAGGCAATTCCCGCCACTCCATAACCATTGTTGGTCGATTGGGCAATAGTTCCTGCTACATGAGTACCATGTCCATTATCATCATCAGCATTTTCTTTGTCGTTAACAAAATCGTAGCCTTTGACAAACTTAGTCAGTTTTAAATCAGGTACTTTACTTACTCCTGTATCGATGACAGCGACGGTGATACCTTCTCCTTTGCTTTCATCCCAAGCTTTTTCAATATTAATGTTGCGGAAATTCCACTGTTTACTATATTCAGGGTCGTTAGGAGCTTCAAAAGCTTTATATTGATAATTAGCTTCAATATATTCAGTATCTTTGCTAATGGGCGATCGCTTTAATTCTTTAAGAGTTTGTTTATCTCCCTTGACTATATAAATGCGATCGCTAATTGAAAAGACACTATTTAAATGAACCTGTTGATTGTATTTCTGAGAAAGTCCTTGAATCTCTTCACTAACTTTGGCGATCGGCACGTCTTCTTTAAAATCTAAAATAATGGAGTCAAATTCTCCTGATTGTGCCAGTCCTTTAAAATTGAATAGGGCAAATCCAATTCCAAAAACAAATAGGCACAGCAGCATTAATCTTTTCATTGCCACTTCCTAATGATTATAATTTTATTACTTACTAAGATAACGTAACTCTGGTGATGGCAACTATATCCTTTTTCGTCTGCCATCAATCGCCATGACTTTTGTTAAAATTGCGATCGCGATGTCGCTATAGGTTTAAGATAAAGCTTCTCTACCCGTTTTGATTTTAGGCAACCATTTTTCCAAAGCATCTTCATTCAACCAAAATTTCAGGCTTCCCCTCTGTTTTAATCCTGCGTTATACTCAGACCAGTCGCCGAATTTGGTACTGATGGCGACCAAGGCACACTTCCGCATCTGACGCTGCTTGGTAACAATACTCGTGCAACAATGCCGTCTCTAACTAGAGAAACTATATTTATCAACTAAGTAGGTGGGCGAAATCATTTATAAGATACCAATATTAACTTTTTGCCCTGACTTCTGACCTCTGACCTCTATCAAATCCATTTTATATTTAATTACACCTACCCACTTACATGAGTTATACAGATACAAAAGAGCAACCTTTAACCATTGAGGGAATAGAAGAATCAGCTATTGTTGATTATTTTTCAACTATCAATAGAGAAGAGTTTGAATTAACTGCTGAACTATTTGCAGAAGCAGGAAAACTACTAGCACCCTTTGAAAAGCCTATTACTGGTAAAAGCGCGATCGCATCTTATCTAACCAAAGAAGCTAAAGGAATGCAGCTACTTCCAAAACAAGCAGAAAAAATAACTAAAGACGAGCTAGAACAAATAAAGGTAAGAGGAAAAGTTAAAACGCCCTTGTTTAGCGTCAATGTAGCCTGGCACTTTAGCTTAAACACTCAGCAGCAAATTACTCAAGTGCAGATCAAGTTACTAGCCTCACCACAAGAATTATTAGGTTTGCAGTCAAAAAAGCAAGACGAGTAACATTAACATTGCTCCATAATAATCTAAAATTTTAATTTACTATCTTTTTCGCTGTAGTTTAGAAAGTTGATAGCCATTGAGTGTTACCACATCTATCTGTGGTTAAAACTTATTTTAAATATTTATCTGTCTTTGTACAGTTATCTTTTGGTTAGAAAATTTATAGCCTGTAACTAATGGCTTTGAGTATTTTAAAGCAATAAAAGCTTAACCAATATAGTTTTGGAGACAAATAAATAATATGGCTACAGCAGCTTCAGATCAAAACGTCACCCAAGCATTAAACAGCTACAATAGCTTATCCACGGACGAAAAATTAGCTTTACTTTGGTATGTTTATACTAAAATGGGCGAATCTGTAACTCCCGCAGCACCAGGAGCAGCAGCAGACGAGATTGCTGAAGGATTATTCAATCAGGTAAAAGAATTATCTCAAGAAGAACAGTTAGAAGAACAGCGTAAGATTATTGAAGGACAAGACAGCTTAGTTTCTCGTGAATATGGCTCTTTGAGCGAAAATACTAAGCTATATTTCTGGTATCGTTTGGCTCAAGGAATGGAGGCTGGAACTATTATTCCTGTACCTGACGATTACAAACCTGCTGGTAGCGTGACACAATTACTGTCTCAAACAGAACAAATGGAATTTGAACAGCAAATTACTTTCTTAAGAGATGCAGTGATTAATGCTGGTGCAGAACCAAAATCTGGTGCAGGAGTCTAAATTGACGACCGTTTAATTACTAGATTATTTTATAATTTTAAGGCTATTAGCTAATTGCTAGTAGTCTTTAATTTTTGGCATAATTAAGATAAATTTATTAATTAATTCAAGTTATTACTTTGGGAAGATATTTAATTTATATAATTGATTTTAAATAATATAGACAACCGCAATATTTAAAGGGAAAAAAAAGTTAGTGAGCGCACCAGACCTTGGCGAACAAGCACTTAGTAAGGCAGTAGAAATTGGCTTAGAAAGTCAGCTAGACAAAGTAGACAAATTGGATGTAGATATAAGAGCAGATGCCCTAGATTTACCTCAAGGAAAGCTAGAATCTGTCATCATCGACGGCAAAGGTATGGTGATGAAAAAAGAGCTAAGAGCAGAGAGAGTAATTTTACAAACCGACAGTATAGATATCGATCCTCTTAAAGCTGCCCTCGGCAAGATTAAGTTAGAGACTTCCACCAATGCTGAAACTAAAATAGTTTTGTTAGAATCCGATTTACAGCAGGCGTTTAATTCTGAATATATTAAAGGTAAGCTTAAGAATCAAAAAGTAAAATTAGACGGTGAAACAGTTACCGTCAACGCTAGCAACGTGAGGTTTGCTTTACCAGGAGAAGGAAAAATTAGCCTCAAGGCAGAACTTGAAATAGTCGAGTCGCAGCAAACAAAACAGATTGCTCTTTTAGCCAAACCAACTATAGATGAGCAGGGTAATAAGATTGTTATCGAAGACGTGGAGTATCCTGATGGTGAAAACACAGATTCTCAATTAACAGATGCTTTGTTGCGTAGCACCGAAGAACTATTAGATCTACGCAATTTTGAACTTGGTAAAATGACTTTACACATAGATCGACTTGATATACGTCAAGGAAAAATGACTATGGCTGCTCGCACTACAGTTCAAGAGTTTCCTAATAGTTAAAGTGTAATTTTTCCTGCCTATCATAGTCAAGAAAAAGCTTAATTTGGCTTTAAGGATTAGCAACCGATAATTTAATTTGGGATGGATAATCAACACCAGAATGAATTGATAGGGTAATTATCTGCATATCTATCAAGCGAGATTCATGGGGAAGCTTACCCGTGCCAGGATTAACAGGATAGGCAGGAAAACAGGCAGCACTGAGGCTTAAGCGTATGCTTTGAGCTTGGTTAATGAACATACAGGTAGCCTGAAGAGGAATAGAAACTATATTTGTATCTCGAGCGCAAGAAGTTACTCGAAGATAACCCTGGGTAAAATTAAATACCCTACCATCAGCATGAACTGTTGATAGTACTGCACACAGATCGAAACTGGGATGTTCTATGGTACAGTAAATTTCTACAGTTATTGCTCCTGCAATATGTAGATCTGCCTCTAAGGGTGCAGAAGTATAGGTAAGAATATCTGAACGACAGTCCAGACCAGAACGCTCAAAAGAGCCACTAGGAAAACTAGCGTGTCCTCCCAATGCGGGTACTGGTCGCCAAGGATCGTGAACCAAAATATCGGTATTATTAGTAAATTCTGTCACTTGTTCGCTTAAGTTAGTTTCTAATAATCCACTGAGAGAAGTAGATTCTGTGACCGCTTCTTCATATTCCCAAAGCATTCCGCTGTCTTCTCGCATACTTGCTAAACCATCGCTAGCTAAGTAATAAATTTTCAAGCTATTAGGAAAATGATCGAATTCGCGCCATTGATTACTACCCATTTCAAATAAAGAAATAGGTGACTCTTCTAATAGCCCTGTGTCTTTGCCTTTAAGCCAATGGTCAAACCAGCGTATCTGAATTTCATCAATCGGATTTTGAGCTTGGATGCCGTAATCTATCGCCCCTAGTTTTCTTCCCCAGGGAAGATGCGCCCAAGGTCCAATTAAAAGATGCTGTGGTTGTTTACCCTTAGCTGCCATGGCTTGATACAGATTTAATGTACCCCGTAGGTAAGGATCGAACCAACCGCCAACGTGCAGCATCGGAATGTTAACATTTTCTAGAAGGTATTTAGGCGATCGCCTTTGCCAATATTCTGCCGTGGAATCGGAGTTATTTAACCACTGATGATAAAAAGAATCGGGGGCTAGCCTCTGCATCAGTTCAGGATTGACGGGAATCGAGCCATTTAACGGCAAGTTATCCGCAGCAGCGCGTAATTCTAAATATGCTGCTTCATCTCCTTTTAAACGTGCAGTTTCTCCCGCTAGCTGAATTGCCCAGGCTAAATTAGCATACAAACAAAATGCTCCGTTTTCATAAGCCCAATCAGTATAAAGATCGTAAGCTACCATAGCAGGTGCGATCGCTTTTAAACACTCTGGCTGATGCACCGCCGTATATAGTTGCGTCATCCCCTGATAGGAAAAACCATACATTCCTACTTTAGCTGTACTGTTTGGTAACTGCGACACCCACTTAATCGTATCTAAGCCATCAGCAACTTCATAGGAAAACAGATCGAACTCACCCTCAGATGTTCCTCTACCCCGCACATCTTGGATAACCACTATATAACCTTGGGCTGCATACCAACGGGGATGGGCATAAACTACCGTCGAGGCAATTTCTTTCCCATAGGGCTGACGCATTAACAGTATCGGCAATTCTTCATCAGTATCAGGACGATAGATATCTGCATCTAGTCTTACTCTGTCCCTAGTTTGCATTGATGCTGTTTGTTTGATGATTTTGACCATTACTTAAGCTTAAGAAAGTTACCATTCGTCCATCTGCTTACCAACTCCTTCGGAGTTAAAGTAGCAAGTAGAAGCCGCGTGGAGCGGCTCGCCTGCACAAAGTGCAGTCGGCGAACTCCAGTTCGCGCAGATAGCAATTAAGAAAACTCCGAAGTTGGTCTAAAGCCTCCTTATTCATGAGGAAAAGATAAAAGAATAATTCAAGAATTGAATACATGCGGGCAAGCCCTTTGTCTGACTTTAGGCAGAGGTTGAACTTGCAGACGCGAAGCGCGTCTCGCCGTTGCGGAGCAACGTCGGCAGCCTCCAGGCTGCGCTACTTGCTATCTGCTACTTGTGAAATAATTTTCCTACCTCTGAGTTGTAAAATAGCATCTATGATGCAACTGTTGGTGAGTCACGATCGCTCGTCAAGCATTTTGAATGACTAATTGTTACAGCGATCGCGATAACTTATTTATAATAAGTTACACCGCGATATTTTAATTTAGTTTTTTGCTGCTTCAACGCTTTGCTTCTTTCGATTTGTAAAGTCAAATTCCAAGCGCGATCGAGTTTTTCTATCTGATCCAAACTCCAGCAATCTTGAATAAATTCTCTTTTATGGTTATACCAAAATGTAATTGGATCGAAAACTCTTAATTCAGACTTCTGAAATAGCTGTTTGATATAGTTCAGCCAGGGAAATTTAGGATTGATTCTCGCGCCAAGAGAATTTCCTCGATAGATAATCTCTCTGTTTTCAATCACTGCTGGTGCGGAAAGGGTATGATGCTCTTCGTTGTATGGCACTCCCCGATAAGTTAGCTTCATGGATGTCACCTCTGTTGCTGTATTTTTGTGAGGTGCGTTCCTTCAGGATGCTTGAGTTATTCCTTACTTCCGTCTTTTTCCATACGAGCGGAGAAAGATGAACGATCTGATCTTAATGATAGCCAATAATTATCGAATTAGAAAAGCAGATAGTAGATAGTTTTTTCCTTACTACAAACTACCTACTACAAACGATAAACTTATATGTTTACGCTGAAACAAATTCTTTATTGGCTATTTCTAAATACATTTGTTCTAGCTTGTTGATATTTTGATAGAGAGTATATTTTTCTAATACTCTTTGTCGAGCTTTGTTGCCTAATAAGCTGGTCATTTCGGGATGATTACGAAACAAAGGTAACAAAATTTTTAGCTGTGCTGCGACTCCTTGGGTATCTAGTACTACTCCCGCGCCGTCTTCTAAAACTTCACCGTCTGCCCCTGCATCTGTTGCCAGACAAGCTACCCCACAAGACATAGCTTCTAAGAGAGATATAGATAAACCTTCTACCAAGGAGGGTAAAATAAACACATCAGCAGCTCTTAAAATATTAATGCGCTGTTGTTCATCAGCAATAAAGCCGAGCCAGATAATATTGTATTCTTTGCCATAATGAGGCTGAAGAGAGGCTCTAATTGGACCATCGCCAACCATTAGTAGTTGACAATCATCTCCCATGTCGGCTGATTTCCAAGCTTTGAGCAGAGATTCAATATTTTTTTCGGTAGAAATACGTCCTTGATAAACAAATAATTTCTTAGCATTTAGCTGATACTTAAGACTGGAATAGCCAGGAGAAAACTTACGTTCATCAACGCCATTAGGAATAATAACCACGCCATCGCTTGGTACTCCTAGTTTAATCAATAGATCTCGCTGAATTTCGCTGAAGACAATGACGCGATCGTAGCGAGCCAAAAAGGGGGCGTATAGCTGATAAGTCAAGTATTGGGTGCTAGACTTCAGATTACGAATTTTGCTGTCAAAAGGAGGATGAAAAGTAGCAACTAGGGGAATGTTTAATTCCTCGCAGATCTCTGGCAGCAAAAAATCCAAAGGAGATAGAGTCAAAGAAGCATGGACTAAATCTGGTTTTAGTTTACGCAGCGATCGCAACAAGATTTTACTAGACTTGAGGGTAGGAATAGTGTAAACCTGAGACTTATAAATAAATGGCAGCGGAATTTCATGGCAGTTAGAGGAGTCATGAAGATTTGTTTGCTGCTCCCAGTGAAGTTTATAATCACTCTGAGGTTGAGAGAAATGCAGAAAGCTAACCTTATAGTCTCTGTCTAACAGTGAGTTAGTTATTTCCCGACCATAGGTTACATTGCCACAAAAGGGCGATTTTTTTCCCAGCCAAGCGATGTGCATTCAAACGATCTTTTCCTTTAAGCAACGACAATCAATAATTGATTTTTAATTACTGTTGATCAACTTTAGTTAATTTACCAGATTAGGGGTGCGGTTTGGCTGATTCTGCAAAAATCAGCCTTTCCAGTGTTAAATTTTAATCTTTTCTAATTTTTAATAATGATTAATAGCCAATTTATGCCTTGTTTGATGATTGCTGAGAAGAAGATTGTTTACTTTCTTGAAGAATGTACCAGGTTAAAATCCCGCCCACGGCGGCGATCGCTCCTAAGCCCAGCATCACCGCTGGTAATCCAAAACGAGCCTCTGCTTCGGTAGCTAACACCAAAGGTAAAGAAAGGGCAATATTAACTGCGTTGTTTTGTAAACCGAAGACTTTGCCTCTCATTGATACTGGGGTTTCAGACTGGATAGTAGTTTGCATTGGCACACCAACCAAAGCAGCAAAAGCACCCAGCAAAGCAATCATCGTTAAAGCAAACCAGAGATTTTGGGTAGCAAAAGACAATCCTACCAAAGATGCTGCTACACCAATTGAGCCGATTAAACTTAATAGAGTAGGATCGAGATTCTCTCCCTTACTGCCTAGAATAGCTGAACTAATAGCCATACCCACTCCTGCTGCTGCCAGCAAGATGCCAAATTCCTCGGCTTTGATCTGAGGAATTTGATCTGCCATGCTAACCGCTAAAACTGCCAAAGCAGCAAAAATAGAAAACAAAATAACTAGCTGAATCAGGGCATTGCGTACAGTGCTATTTTGTTCTAAATATATAAGCCCATCCTTGATATCTTGCCAGACGCGGGGCTGCTTTTCGTCGGCTGACTTAGGTTTTTCATCCGTTTGTAGTGCCAATAAAATAATACCAGCAATCGCATAAGCTCCACCAACTAAAAGTGCTTTACCTATACGACTGGGCAAACCGATCTCAACAGCTAGACTATCAGCAATACTTAACAATGGCTCTCCAATAGCAAAACCAATAATTAGCAACGCCATCATCGTCGTCGTATAGAGGGAGTTAGCTGCCAATAAATTTCTTTTTTTAACGATTAAAGGAATTACAGCTTGTTCTGCGGGAGCAAAAAATTGCGTAAAGGTAGAGACAACAAAAGTAACAGCTAACATGAAGCCAAATCCTAAAGAAACGCCTTCAAATAGAGTTTTTCCTTGAGATAAGACTAATAGAGGCGGTAGAGCTAGTACTAATACTCCTCTTAATAGATTAGAAATAACTAAAATTGACTTTTTCTGCCAGCGATCTACATATACCCCCGCAAAAGAGCCAAACAAAACCGCAGGGATGGTAAAAGCAATCATTACAGGGGATACCCACTGGCTAATTGGCTGATCGGGCAATTGAAATTGATTAGCAATAATAGCGATCATTAATACTAAGTAAACTTTGTCTGCTAGCTGAGAAAATATTTGACCACTCCAAAGAATCAGGAAGCGATTATTTTTCAATACAGGGGCAAACCCTTGAGATTTTTCTCTTTGCTTCGACTCTACGGTAACTTTATTATTTATTGTATTTTCTGAAGTTTCTAATTCCGACAGTGGCATTGTGAGTAGTGCTAAGTTTGTTTTAGAACTCTACGTATAAGTTATCTACTAGATTAGCCGAACGAATAGTTCTACCAATATGGTATTGAATATATTCTCGCAGAATTTTTTCAACTCTGATCCATGCTGTATGCAAATCAAAATTATTTAATTGCTCGGCAGTAAATTTTGCTGCGGGAGGTAGTTGGTGATGATTAAGCTGCTGTAACAAAGATAACTCTAAACTATTTACTCGGTGGTCTATTTTGGGCAGACGACTAGTGTAATTTTCTGACTCATCATCATGTTCATTTGTTTTTTTATTTTGTCCTAATTTCAATGCCCTTAAATCGACAATTCCCCCAGCTTCAAAACTAAAGCCTATCCGCCATTGAGCAGAATCTAAATCGGGAGTAATAAGTCGTTGTGTCAAACAGCAGTCAAATACTTGGGGACTTAAACCAGCGATCGCAATTAAATGAAATACTCCTTGAGCTAAATAAGGATAAACTGATTCACCGATTGGGAACTTCTCTAGTCGTCGTAAATGTTCATTTAATAATTCGTATAGTTCTGGTTGAGGTTGTTCATCCACTGCCAAAAATATAGTTAGCTCTGCCAAATATTGAGCAGCAGCCAGCTTGCCAATATCTCGACTCAAACCAGGATAAGTATACTGAGTATCAGCCTGAATAATTTTATCAAGCGATCGCCCTTTAATAATCAATAGTTCATTAACTACAAATAGCTCTGTTCTGCCTCTTAAGCTAGATTTTAGCTTTTTTGCCCCAGGAGCAACAGCCCGAATTAAACCATACTCTGGCGTTAACACTGTCACCAGGCGATCGTTTTCTTTGATGGACGAACCTTTCAAGATAATTCCCGTGGCTTTATATTTTTGATTCATTTTATGCCTAAAGTGAATTGGCTTCGCTGAAGTTCAACTGTTTTAGCTCTTAGCTTTTAACTAAATTATATTAATTAGTAATTAAAAAAACAGGTTGATTTCCTAAATCTTCTCAAACTCAATTTTAGAAAATAAAACAGGAAAAGATAGATAGCGGTACAAGAAAAAATTCCATTTCGACAAATATTATTTCTTCAACTGACGCTAGATAAAAGGTAAACAATCAAGCAGAAAAACAAGAGTTTTTCAAAAATTGATACTTTTCTTATTAGGTTTCAATCGATAATTTATTTGCAAAAGAAAAAATTTAATAAAAACACAACTCTCTTAATTATTTATAAAAAATTAATATTAAACCATTGGCTTTTTGAAGTATATTTATATTCCAGGATATTAACAAATAAAATGGAGAAGTTGAAATGTTACTAAATGGTACTCAAAACGCTGATTATTTAGTAGGCGGAACTGAAAATGATACTGTTTATGGTTACAGCGACAACGATATCTTATTAGGTCAAGCAGGCAACGACTTTCTTTTTGGTGGTGATGGTTACGGCTACGATCTTGGAAACGACTCCTTATGGGGTGGGGATGGTAATGATACTCTTAGTGGTGAAGGTGGTAATGACATTTTAGTCGGGGACAATGGCACGGAAGATAATTCTCTTGGGGACGATTATTTAATCGGCGATACTGGCAACGACAGTTTGTGGGGTGAAGGGGGTAATGATTCTTTGGTCGGTGGTTATGACAGCGATTCCCTGATGGGGCAAACCGGTAACGACCTTATTTTTGGTGGTGATGGTGACGGCTACGACTATCTTGGAAACGACTCCTTATGGGGTGGGGATGGTAATGATACTCTTAGTGGCGAAGGTGGTAATGACATTTTGCTCGGAGGTAATGGCACGGAGGATAATTCTCTTGGGGACGATTATTTAACCGGCGGTATCGGCGACGACACTTTGTGGGGTGAAGGTGGCAACGACATTTTAATCGGTGGTGATGGTAACGGCTACGACTCTCTTGGAGACGATTATTTAGTCGGCGGTACTGGCAACGACATTCTCTGGGGTGAAGGTGGCAACGACATTCTCTGGGGTGAAGATGGCAGTGACGTTTTCTTATTAGACAGTAATTATTTGGGAACCGATTATGCTACGATTCAAGACTTTTCTATAATTGAGGGAGATGCTATTCAAATTTCAGAAATCGACTATAGTCTCTCTGTATCTGATTTTAACAATGACGGCATTTCCGATACGGTAATTGCTAATGGTTCGGATATTATTGCTGTAGCACTCAGCACAATCGAGCTAGCTTACATCTAATTATCGAGTTGTCTTTGATTGAATCGTGAACACAATCAAAGACAACTCGACAATTTTGCTACAACAAACAATTTCATTTGGTGTCATCGGTTTAGTTTATTTAGTAACAGTTTTTAGAATGAAATAGCTCTGAGCTGCGATCGCATTTATGAATATTTATACTCTGTTTGTCAACGAAAATTTACATCTCACGGTTCGCTATAAATAAAATATTTTCCAAGAAATAAAACAACAAAACAACCCAATACTCATTATTATTTTAAATGTAATTATGATTACATTTTTAAATTACGACAATATGTCATACAGAAAAATATAGTCATTATACTCAACAACAACTCTGGCACAGAAGCAAATAGCTTGATTCATTACTCATATAATACTTATTAGAAAATCAATTAGAAAGAGTATAAGTTCATATTATCAACTTTTAAAATTAAAGTAATTTAGTATACATATTTTACCTAATTCAGATTGGCAATTTTGCATAAAATAGTTAAAAAGAGCAAGATTTAATACGATTAGTAATTTTTTAATTACTGTCGATTAATATATATAGAGTAAGCATTCAAAACATAATTGTGATTATTACAATTTTACTATGTATACCCTATTTATGTGTTATAAATTACCAATTCATGTCTGGATTTAATTAAAGATAGAGGATAAACATATTCTGTATATTTTGTTATATAGTGACATTTAGTAATAAATGCAAAAAGCTTAAGTTAGATGAACGCGACATTTCTCGGCTTTCAGCAATTAGAAAGATTCAATAATAGTCAAGAATCCTTCGCTGGCTTTTTTAATATTTATAACTCGTATCCCAGTCATTTAAAGAAAAGTATGCAAACGTTGAAAAGAATTCGGAGTGTAGAAGACCTGACTATTTTGTCAGAAGAACAAGAGGGAGCTATTATCACGCTGTTCAGCGGAGGGCTAGATAGTACCTATTTGCTTTATTTGCTTCACAAACAAAAGAATACGAATGTCATTGCTCTTACGGTAGATCTTGGAGATGATGTTGACCACGAACACATAAAAAGGGTTGCTGATCAGTTTCAAGTTCGCTTAGTTTCTTTGGATCGAAAAGAATTATTTGCGAAAGAGGCTATTCTTCCTGCAATCGCTGCACAATCTAAATATCTGGGAGTTCATCCGATTAGTGCATCTCTGAGTCGTCCTATTATAGCAAGAGAGGCAGTGCGTCTAGCTAAAACGATAGATTGCAGAGCCATCCTGCACACAGCAAATCAGTCTCAGAATAGTTTGAGACGACTAAATGGAGCTATTGAACAGTTGGGGTTTGATGGCTATTACGGCTCTCCTTATGAGTTCACTGCACTCACTCGTAAAGAGAAAGCAGAAGTTCTTCGAGCAGTCGGTTTAAAAGAGTTTGAAGAAAGATCCCACAGCGGAGACTCAAATCTTTGGTGTCGTGAGTTTGAATCTGGTTCTTTTGACGACCCCGAGACATTTTATGCTCCAGCTTCGCTATATAGGTGGAGTGTTCCAGATTCATCAGCTCCTTCAATCGAGCTATCAATTCGTTTCGACAAGGGTGTTCCGACACATATAAATAAACAGGCACTGCCCGTCATTAATATTATTGAGCAACTCAATACCGTAGCTGGTCGATATGGCATAGGCCGCTATTCTGGGCTGGAGCATCTAGATCAAGGTGAAAAGGTGCTTGAAGTCCGAGAGATGCCTGCTGCTTTTCTGCTATTAGAGGCATATCGTCATTGAGGCATATCGTTATTTAGAAACAGCCATATTGGATGCAGATGTCATCAAGCAAAAGATGATAATTGAGCAGACATGGACGATGGAAGCTATTGAAGGAAGATGGTTTGGCGAGCTTAAGAAGGCATCTGAGTCGTTTGTTGCGAGTACATCGGAAAGGATTAGTGGCACGATTACATATCAGCTTAACCTTCGAGGAGCATATGTTTGCTCGATCAAAGCAGATAGTCCCCTATATATAAGAGATAGAGATAGTTGGGAGAAAGATATCGCATTCGTTCGTAGCAGACGTAGTATTGCTTCCGCTCAAGAAACGGAAGTAACAACTACTAGTGAACTGAGTGGGGTAAGTCGATGAAAACAACGGTTAATTATCCACAACAAAAAAATGCTTTGAGCCACGAACTAGAAGAATCACTCTCCCAGTTCAATTACTGGTTTTGTTCAGGGGGGAAACTGAGCAGGCTACCTTTCTATAGAAGTGAAGACTGGCAAGCGTTTTCGGATTGCTGGAACCGCCTTGAGCTTGATAATTACATGGGCGATAATGGTGTATATCGCTATCGTCGATATGGTAGTTTTCGATACATATCAGAAGAGAAAAGACTGGAACTCCAACCGCATCAGTCCTACTCCCAGCCGAGTACTGTCAATAAGCTCAATGGGGGCATTAAACGAAATTATGAGCCACTTGAATCAACCTTCATCAACCATGAGTTCTTGAGAGGTCTACTAACTTGGTGTGCTAGTACATTCAATCTCCTGATAGATTTAGGAGAAGACTGGGATATAAAACTACATCCCTATCGTATCCTTGCTATGGAAGGAGAGGTGGGTTGCCCAACTCCAGAGGGCTTGCATCGAGACGGCGTGGACTATATTTTGACACTGATGATTAATAGACACAATGTTGTTGGTGGTGAAACTACTATTACAGATGAATCAGGCAAGGTACTGTGGCAAAGGCAGCTGTTAGAACCACTTGATATCGTCATAGAAGACGATGTAAGAACTAGGCATATTGTTACCCCAATTGAGAGGTCAAAGCCTAATGTCGCGGGACATCGTGACGTACTCGTCATTGCGTTTGCTCGTCTTTAGATGAGTCAGTACGTTTGATACTCCTATTCCATTCTATGATGACCTAACTCAAGTATTGATTGTTGTTGAATTCCCAGCATTTAATTTTCGGTAGCTTTGTAGCGGGATTGGGGTATGAGGAACGAGGTTAATTAGAACACCAAACCTTAGAAATCTTTATGTTTAATATAAAAATCTTTCGGCAAGCACAGAAAAAGCTTTTAGGAAGAAGTGAGTTTGCGGATCTGAGCTTGTTGTTCGTTGCAATCGTCTGGGGTTCCAGCTATAGCGTTGCCAAGACGGCGTTACTTTATATGCCTGTTCTGGCATTTCTATTTGTCCGCTTTTGTGTGACTACTCTCATTATGATTCCTAGCTCTTGGAGTCAGATAACAGTTCAGCCTATGGCTGTTATTAAAACAGGTATGCCTCTTGGCGTTATTTTGTTTCTTATTTTTATCTGTGAGACAGCTGATATAGCAAATACTAGTGCAAGCAATGCGGCTTTTCTTATTAGTCTATGCGTCGTTTTTACTCCTATAGTCGAGGGACTAACCTTCCGTCGATTTCCTGGATGGGGAATACTAGCTGCTACGGGACTATCCTGCATTGGTGCTGGAATGCTTGCATTACAAGGTGGTTATCAGTTTAACGTTGGCGACTGGTTGATGCTATCAGCCGCTGTGCTTCGTGCTTGCATGGTGACTGCTACTAAAAAGATCACACAAGGTAAACCTTTGAACTCAGGAGCTTTAACAGTTGTACAGCTTGCTACTGTTGCGGTTCTGACGGGCTTAGTTTTACTGCTATTTGAACCAAGCTCTTTTAATTTTCCAACTGAGTCAGCATTCTGGATAGCAACGCTTTACTTATGTGTGATGTGTACGTTGTTTCCATTTTACATCCAGACTCACATGGTTCGTAAGACCACGCCGACCCGTGTCAGCTTGCTTATGGGAACAGAGCCAGTCTTTGGAGCAATTTTTGCAATTTTGTTGCTGGGTGAACAGTTGTCACTCCAGGCAATTATAGGAGGAACCTTAATCGTAACAGCCACTTATATTGGCACTCAGTTAATGACAACTCACAATCTGCAGTAGTGCTGCAAAATCTAAAGACGAATCTCTATCTTAAGTGACAAAAGAGGACTCCCATGAACTAAGTTTTTGAACTTTAGCTTAATTGTCTATTTTCAAGACAGGTCTATTGAAAAAATTATGACAATCTTACTGGAACAAACAATTTCATTTGGTGTCATCAGTTTAATTTATTTAGTGACAGTACAAGTAATTAGTGATCAGTAATTATTTAGCAGATTCATTTTGTTGGCGGATTAAATCTATACCGCGAGATGTACCCAGGCGAGTTGCTCCAGCGTGGATTAAAGCGATCGCCTGTTCGTAGGTACGAATTCCTCCTGATGCTTTGATACCCACTTCTCCTCTGGTAATTTGCTTGAGTATTTCTACATCTTCAACCGTTGCGCCACCAAACCAGCCTGTACTAGTCTTGAGGTATGCTGCCCCCGCATCCATACATATTTTTCCTGCTAGTCTTTTTTCTGCGTTAGACAAAACGGTAGTTTCTAAGATTGCTTTGACGACTTGACCAGTTTCGGAACATATTTCGGCTATTTCATCGTACACCCTGCTTGATTCTCCTGATTTTAGCCAGCCAAGGTTAATTACTACATCTAGTTCGGTTGCACCACTTTCTACCGCTTCTTGTGCTTCATAGAGCTTGGTTGCGGTCGAAGTAGCACCAGTTGGAAAACCAATTACCGTACATACTTGAGGTTTTTTATCGTGTAATAGTTCTTTTGCCTGTCTTACCGCTATGGGATAAATACACACCGAGGGAAAATTATATTGCCAGGCTTCTTGACAAACCTGCTTGACCTCATCAGGAATAGCACTAGGCTTGAGCAGCGTATGATCGATGTAGGTAGCGATATCGATGTTGAAATCCTTTGCAGACATAATTTTTGTTGATAAACAGACCAGTTATATAAATAATTGTCGCAAATTTTTAGTCTTGACTGTCCAAGCGTCTTAAATCGGTGGGCAAAAATTATTTTATTAAATACTACTATCCAATTTGTAAGAATTTGCCCACCCTACTACTAAAAGCTAATAGCTCATAGCTGATAGCTACGAGAAGTATTATAAGCAAATTCATGTTTAAAATAAGCAACGCCTTATTTTAATAATTGTCATAAGCTGATATTGGTATAACCTGATGATATACCTTGCAAGTTCTATAGTGCCGATTAGATAGCTATGAAAAATGTTGTCGAAACCATTGTCGTCTCTGCTTCCCAGATGCAGCAAATAGAAGAACAGGTTTTTAACGCTGGTATGCCCGTGGCTGCATTAATGGAAAAAGCGGCAAGACTTTGTGCTGAAAGAATCCATAGTTTATATCCTCAATCTAAGTTTGGCATCGTGGGAATTTTGGTAGGACCTGGACACAACGGCGCAGATGCTTTGGTAATTGCCCGCGAACTATATTTGGCAGGATATCAAATCGAAATTTATCGTCCATTTTTTAAGTTAAAGACATTGACATCCCAACACTGTAGCTATGCAAACAGTTTGGGCATTAATTTTCATGAGGAGATTCAACCTTTAAAAAAATGCCAGTTGATTGTTGATGGTTTGTTTGGCTCTGGTTTAACACGAGATCTGCCTGATAATATTATTGAAGCGTTAAACTCAGTCAATGGTTGGTCTAAACCAATAGTCAGTATCGATCTGCCTTCGGGAATACATACCGATACAGGAGCAGTATTAGGCTCGGCTATTAAAGCCAGCCACACATTTTGTCTGGGTTTGTGGAAACGAGCTTTTTTTCAGGATTTAGCTTTGGAGTATTTTGGCAATAGTGAAAGAATTGATTTAGGGATTTTACCGCACCATATCTGGTCTGTTTTGCCTCAACCAGCACCAGTAAAGCAAATTACCAAAGCGATCGCCCTCAAGTTTTTACCTCTTCCTCGTCCTCTAGTTACCTACAAATATCGTCAAGGACATTTGCTCTTAATCTGTGGCTCACGCAAATACACAGGAGCAGCTATTTTAACCTCCCTAGGAGCAAGAGCTAGTGGAGTGGGAATGCTGTCTATAGCCGTGCCAGAATCGTTAAAAAACTTACTGATTAGTCATTTACCAGAAGCGTTAGTAGTTAGCTGTCCTGAAAACAAAGAGGGTGCGATCGCCTCTCTACCTTTTTCTACAGCTAATTTAAGTCAGTTTACAGCGATCGCCTGTGGTCCTGGTTTAAGCAGCGATGCTAAGTCTGTAGTGGAAAAAGCATTGCAATCAGAATGTCCTCTTGTTTTAGATGCTGACGGTTTAAATTTTGTAGCAGAACAAGGAGCAATAGAAATTTTAACTCAAAGAGATGCACCCACCGTCTTAACTCCCCATTCGGGAGAATTTAAACGCTTGTTTCCTGAGATTAATGATTCAGAAAGCGATCGCCTCAATGCAGTAACGACAGCAGCCAAACAAAGCCAGGCTACAGTACTCTTAAAAGGAGCAAGAACGGCGATCGCTAATCCTGATGGTTTGACTTGGTTAATTCCCGCAAGTACTCCAGCTTTAGCTAGAGGTGGCAGTGGCGATGTCTTAACAGGTTTGATTGGCGGTTTAGTCGCTCAAGGAACAAAAATTAAAAGCAATAATTTATTTAATATTGTGGCTGGTGCTGCTTGGTGGCACGCCCAGGCAGGAATTATGGCAGCGCAAGAATATTCGGAATTGGGTGTAGATGCAGCTACTTTGGCTCACTATTTGACTAAAGCAATTAGTAGGCATTCATCAGAAGTCCCAGATTAATCTACATTTGGCAATTATCATTCAGGTACTTTTAATTGTAAGTATGAACTGAGGAAAAAAATATGTTTTGCTCGGCAGATCTAACTTTTGTATTCATTTGGTGACAATTAGACTTTTTTTGGTTGATTAAACATAGTAAATATCAAATAAACAATAAATCCCGCAGCCATACCTGGAAAGACTTCATAGACTGCATCTGATAATCCTAAGCCCAATTTCCAAACCAGAGAAACTGCAATACCTGAAATCATGATGGCGATCGCAATAAAATTTAAAGATTAAGCAGAAGTCGGAAGCTCAATGTAATCTAACACCGTACTTGGTTGAGGAATAGGTTCGTTATCTTCTCTTAAACCTTCAAAATGAAATTCTAAAGCTTCAGCATATTGTTGTTTAACTTCTTCTATAGTCTTACCAGTAGCAACGCAGCCTGGAACATCAGGAGAGTAAGCTGCATAGTTATTTTTCGCTTTTTCAATGATGATAGGATAACGCATGGTTTAGTTGTTTTCTATTTGAGCTTGTTTCCAAATATTATTAAGAGTACCAGGGGGCAATTCATCAGACATTTTTCCAGGTACAGTAACTTTTCCTTTTTTTGTTGCGTGTTTGAATTGTCTGTGTGAACCTTTAGTTTTGTGTAAATACCAGCCATTCTGTTCTAAAGACTTAATGACTTTTTTGACTTTCATTCTACGCAGTTTTTAATAGGTTCTGACTATATTTAAGTTCAATAGTACAATTATATTTTCTTTTGTTGATTAAACATAGTAAATATCAAATAAACAACAAATCCCGCAGCCATACCAGGAAAGACTTCATAGACTGCATCTGATAATCCTAAGCCTAATTTCCAAATCAGAGAAACCGCAATACCTGAAATCATAATGGCGATCGCAGCAGGAGTTGAGACAGGTTTTTCATAGCATCTTACTATTAGTAAGACTCCTAACCCAGAGGCTAAGATCGACCAAGCAAAGGTGATTAAACCAAACACGCTATCGTTGTTGGCAAGCGCAATTACTAAGACAATTGCGGTGACTACTAAAGTACCTATCTTGGCGTATTTATAAGACTTGGCTAACCCTGGAAACAAGTCTTGAGTCAAAGCAGCCGAACAAGATAGTATTTGGGAATCGGCAGTAGAAATTGTGGCAGCAAATAAGCCAGCTAGCATTACTCCAACTAATATTCCTGGTAACAATTCCTGAGATAAATTAAGTAAAGCTAATTCTGGATCGTTTAAGTTTGGTAATATTGTTCTGGCTGCAAAGCCAATAAAAATAGCGGTAAAAGCAGTAATAAAACCGCAAATAGTTCTGATATTTCGTGCTTTGTTCATATTATCAGCCGAATCCAGTGCCATTGCCCTGACTACTATGTGGGGCTGTCCAACAGCACCAAATCCCGCCACTAGCCAGCCGATGAAAAATGGTAAAAATCCCCAGGCTAAATTCGAGGGAAACAAAGCTAATAGGTTTGCATCTATCTGTCCTAATTTGGTGAATATGTTACCTACTCCATCACCGGCAAAAATAGTGACGGTAAACAACAATAGCAAAGCACCAATCATGACGATAGTTTGTACGGAGTCTGTCCAAATTGATGCCCTAATGCCTCCAGAGAAGCAGTAGACAACTACAATAATTGCGCCAATGATAATACCCCAGGCATAATCCCAATCAAAAAGACTATTTAGTGCTTTACTCCCTGCCAATAGTTGCGCTGCTGCATAAGTACCTAAAAAGAAAATTGTAATTAACGCTGAAATAACAGATATCCAGCGATAACCAGGTTGCTTTTGTGCCAGAAATGCAGGAACAGTTTCTGAGTTAGATGCTTCTGAAACTTGACGTAACTGCTTAAAAACAAACGTCCAAGCTAGATAATCGCCGATCGCCCAGCCGATCGCTAGCCAAATTGCTGATAAACCCTGGGTGTAGGCGTATCCTACTTGCCCTGTAAATAGAAAACCACTTTGTCCAGTAGACAAAGCAGACAAAGCGATCGCCCAAGGATTAACGTTTCTTCCTGCTAATAGATAGTCCGCAGTAGTATCTTGTTTTTGGGTTGCAGCATAAAGTCCGACTACGGTAAATAAAATTAAGAAGAAAATAAAAGATAAAGCGATCGACATTTAGGTTTTTTATGTTGATGATTTACATTTTTATTGTGTTTTGGAAAAAGGTAACGGTAAAAATTGATGATTGTAGGGGCGAAACGCCGTTTCGCCCCTACAGGTTTGCTATACTAAATTCCATTCCTGACAGGCTATTATTGGTTTTAATCACTCGCTCTAATTTAAAACCACTTTTTTCAAACAATTCTTGAAACTGCTTTTTAGTGCGCCAGCCACCACCAGGAGTAGCAACATTTATTTGTACCGCAAAGATACCAGGCATGATGCCATCGGCTTCGGTTTTGGGTTCGTCAAGATCGGGAACAAAAGACTGTAGAAGGATTAATTTGCCATCATCGGGTAATGCTGCTTTGCAGTTTGCTAAAATCTTCATTGCATCTTCGTCACTCCATGCCGAGATAAAATGCTTCATGACGATCGCATTTGCCCCTTGAGGAATCTCTTTAAAAACATCTCCAGTTTTAATCTCAATGTCGTCTGGATTGACACCTTGACTGGCAATATATTCTCTAGCGGTTTCTGCCACATCAGGGACATCAAACAAAACACCCTTGCAGCCATAACGTTTAACAATGTTGGCTATCAAGCCACCTTGTCCACCACCGACATCCATTACCGTCTCATACTGACCAAAATCATAGGCATCTAACAACCCATCTACCTGAGAGTTAGTTAGGAAACTCATGGCTTTGATAAAAATATCTTTACTCCAGTCATTGTCGTAACAGTATTGATAAACTCCTTTATCATTGGCTAATTCAAAGGGAACTACACCCTTGGCTAATGCCTCTGGTAAAACCTTCCAAGCATCCCATTGTGCAGGTTCGATTAGGTGCATGGCTAAATGTCCGACTGAGGGTTCTTTGTTGGTTACCAATAAGGTAGATGTTTCTGTGGGTGCAAATACTCGCCCTGGTTTTTCTGATAATACCTCAACATGAGCTAAGGCTCGAAGAATAAAGTATAGTCGTTCGGTATCGGTATTAGTTTTATCTGCCAAACTCTCTACGGTTTGTTCTCCAGTGTCATCAAGTAAATTAAAAATTCCTAAACGAGTTGCTGTATAAAGACATTGACTTTTTACAAAGGTCAACATTAGATCGAAAGCTCTTTTCTTAGCTTCGGTATTGGGATTTGCGCGGGTTGATACCATTGTTTAATTTTTCGATTATTGATTATGGGTTATTAAAATAGTGGTGGGCAAACATTTGTTTGTAACAAGTTTCAAGAAGATCTAGATAAAATATTTGCCCACCCTACGGTCTGCTGATACTAATGCTGGTGGTATAAATTGATAAATGTTCAATGATAAATGACAAATGTTTAGTCGCCGCCGATTTCGACCAGTTTACCGATATTGAAATCGATTTTGACCCAGCCTTGAAGACGACGTAAATTATCGAGTAAAAGTAAGGGAATTTGCCAATTATGGAGCATTAAAAAGGGTAAAGGGTCATCTGGGCTTAATATAGCGTCAGTTCCTTTGGTTATCTTTTGCCACCAAGCTTTAAGTTCTGTTAAAGAACGAATGCTTAATAATCTCCAAAGTTCGTGATACGTCCAGTAAGTAGGTTTACTATCAGGTAAGGGAGTTATGGGTGCTTCTCCTGCACTATCTGCTAAATAAGCCTCTGCTACTCCTGGATGATCGTGAAACATAGTAATGGCAGAATGCAGACGGGGATTACATTCAATGGGATAAACTGTTCCATCATCGGTTTGAATCATGTCAAAACAAATTTGTCCTGTTAGATTCATTTTCTGCACGAAAGTTTCTGCCCATTGATAGATAGCAGGGTTGTCTACCTGTTCGTAATTAACCTGGAAAGGAGAAGATAAAGAGCAGCAGTGCAGTCTAATTTTGCCTTTACGGGCAGTTGCATGAAAGCAATATTCTTGTCCACGAATAAATTCTTGCATTACCCAAGGTTTCTCAGGGCTAATAGGTAAACTACGAACATAGTCTTCCATCTCTGGAAAGGGCAGTCTAGTTAAATCTAGTCGTAATACGGAATCGTAAGGAATACTTTTAACAATATATTTACTACCGTCAGTGACAAAATCAAAATCTAATATCTGCTGCGGATCGGTGATTCTAAATACTTTAGGTGCAGATAAGCCTAATTCTCTAGCTTTTGAGCAAAAGGCGTGTTTATCGTCAAGAATTTTCGTTTCTTCTGGATCGAGATGAATCGATTCACAGTAAGGCTCTAAAGCTTTTTTGGCTAGAGAATCATAGTAGCTAGCAATGGGACTGGATACGGGAACAAAAAGATCGATGTCTTGCTTTTTAGCTATATCAATCAAAGCCTGACAGTAGGCTTCTGGTTCTTTTTCGGGAACAGGTACTGTAAAAAAGCCTTTAACAGCGCGGGAAAAACGATGACCCGATAGCCAATATTTATGGGTTTCTACCAGATATACTTCGTGTCCGTCTCTATGAAATGACCTTGCTAGCTGCAAAGCTTTGGTCATTTTTGCCCCTGTAATTAGGATGCGTTTTTTTTCTGTTGGATTAATGATAGGGGCGATCGCGCGATCGCCCCTACCAGGGATAATGTTTTTAGTCCAAGATAAAAATACCAGTGCCAAATTAAAAGGAAGCAACAGCAATAGTAATGCCAGTGTACCGAGATTTTTGGCGATGCCTACGGCTAGCTTCACAATCGCTGAACCACGGGAAATAAATAATATTGAAAACATTTAACCCAATGAATGAGATTTGCATTTTAAATTGTGGTTTTTGGTAGGGGCGAACCGCCCTTCGGGTTCGGTAGTCGCTCTTTGTACGGCGCGTTTTGCGAGACAGTTGCGTTGCGGGGGTTTCCCCCGTTGAGCAAACTGTCGAGGTTGAGAAAGAATACTCTGTCTCAAAAGCCGCCAGCCGCCTTTGGAAACCAACACCGCGAGAGTGGAATATGCCCTTTAACTCAGGGCATTTCCTCTCGCAAAGACCGCGCTACCTCACCGTTCGCCCCTACGGGGGTTATTTACGTTTAATGAGAGTTACGCCATCTCGCAGGGGAATCATAACCTGTTCGACGCGAGGATCTTCGGCGACAAAACGGTTAAAACGGGCGATCGCTTTACCATTTTCTGTCTGTTGTTCTTCGGGCAAATAAGGTTGTCCTTGCATCAGGGTATTGTCTACGCAGATAAAGCCATCAGGTATTAATAAGTTACTTTCCAACAGCAGGTTGACGTAATCAATATATCCGCCTTTATCAGCATCGATAAACACTAAATCAAAAGACTCCCCCGCATTTATTAGCTGATTCATAGTTTCGATTGCGGGGGCAACCTTAACCTCAATTTTTTTACCGTGGATAGAAGCAGCAAAACAGTCGATCGCAAATTGAGAAACGTATTCATCTACTTCGCAAGCAAGTAGATAACCGTCATCGGGTAAAGCTTCGGCGATCGCTAAAGCAGAATAACCAGTAAACATTCCAATTTCTAAGACGCGCTTGGACTTACTGATAGACACTAACATCTTAAGCAGTTGTCCTTCTATATGTCCAGAAAGCATTTCCTGCTCTAATGCACGTATAGTTTCGCCATCGTCAAACCGTTTACTCCAGTCTTCTTTTTGGGTTCTATCTGTCAAATTGGCTAGAGCCTCTGATTCAGAAGTAGTGCAGGCTTCTAAATAGGGGTCGATTCCCGCAGCTAAATGATATGCTTTGCTTAAGGATATTTTAAATTCAGTTGAAATCGATTCAGTTTTAGCTGCGTTTAGAATGTGTTCTAGCTGCTGGACGAGAATCCCTAAAGGAGTTACTGGTCTAGCGGTTTTCTTCTGAGCTTCTGCTGTTCCCACCACGACTATCTACTCCCCGCTAACGCTTCTTCGGTTGATTCTTTACCTTCATTCATGTATACTTGCGTTCCTAAGCCTGAATCGGGATAGTCAGCGCAAATACGTCTGTGTTCGGCTAAAGCTTCTTCCAGCTCATCTTTTTCTAAGTCGTTGATAAAGAAACAAGTTCCAATAGGTTTAGGCACGGCTGCTCTAAGTAAACCATCTCTAGTTTGAGTGATTGATTCGCCAGCTTTCCACAGCAAGTCTATATCTAAAACTGGATTATCTAACGCCAGTCCGATATTATTCATGGTGGTTAAAATGCGATCGCGATCCTCGGGAGTAATATAGCCTCGCATCGCTGCTATTGTAGCCGACAGTGCCATGTCAATATTGACTGCATGACCATGATATAGGGGGATTTCAGGTGTAAGCTCAAAGGTAGGACTCCAAGTATGTCCATAAGCAATTACTCGATCTAAATCTAGTTCGTGAAGGTTGGGTGCTTCCAACTCCAGCATTTTTTTGATTGCTTTATAAGTTAGCTTACGTCCAATTTCACGGATTGATTCACTACCGTTAAGATAGCCAAAACGAGTCTCTAATAGTTCTTTGCCATATTTTTCTAATAGTTCAAAGACTTTTTTATGAGAGACTACGGCAATTTTGACTAATTCCGCCATGCCATTACGCACCTGTGCTTCTGGTAAAGTCCGTAGGAAAGAAAAGTCGAGAATTACCTTTGTCGAGGCGTGATAAGCACCAAGACGATTCTTTAGTTTCTTGTGATTGACTGCAACCTTGATCGCTACACTAGCATCAACTAAACCAATCATGGTTGTAGGAATGCGAATATAGTTACTGCTGCGACGATAACTAGCACAAGCAAAACCAGCCACGTCGGTAATCAAACCACCACCTACTACTAAGACAGGCTCTTTGCGTACCAAACCAAAATCAGCAAAAGCGTCAACAATTTTTTCTAAGGTTTGTAAACTCTTATCTAACTCACTAATAATAATCGGGAATACTGTTAGATCGATATCGTAATGCTCAAAGTACGCTTTTATTTGGTCTTTATAAAGCCGATGCACATTAGCGTCCACAACCATCAAACAACGTCCAAATTTTTCATAGCTGTCTGCAAGTTCTCTATTTTTGGTATCAAATACGCCCTCTACAAACAGAAGATCGTACTCGATTTTTTCGTAGCCTTCAACTCTAAATGCTGTGTCGGTAGCTACAAATTTTGCTTCAATTTGACTCATTATTTTTTGCCTAAATACAACTGAAATATCTACAAGATTACTTTGTAAATAGTTTACAAATCACCTTTTTGTTTATGGGCGAAAGAAATATAACTGAAGTAAAAATTACCTCAATTTATTGATTAACTCCTATAAATCTTTTCCATTCATTGAAGGCAATGACTTGGCTTTTTTATAAGATGTCAGTTTTTTGGTTATTTGCAATCTAAATTTTGGTGGGCGGAAATGCTGCTTTGCAAGCAGCATATTCCACGCCCAGTGATTTATCACAAGCTACTATCTTTTAAACAAATAAAGTAGACAATTTAAATTTAAAACAAAAACCTCGGTAGAAAAAGTACTGGTGGATAGCTTTTAATCAATTTATTTAACCTACATATTTATGTTTAACACAATTCTTCTTCTTGAGTATCTGCACATAGTCATATTTCAGAAAAAATTGTTTAGCAGGTTAAAAGTTATAGTCAAGCTATGCAATTGCCGATTTGTTTAAATTTCACTTACTTACATTTTTATTAAAGCAAGTTTTTGTGACTGAAATTACCATTATTTGTAAATTTATGTTAAGATTGTATTAAGTTCATTAACATAAATTATACTTATATCAAATTTATCTTGACAAAAAACAAGAAAATATAGTCCGTGCTTATATTTGAAACGACAAAACAATATTTGCGCTAATATTTTTGATTAATTAGTAAAATTGCCTGTATGAGAAGTAAATTACTAAGGCGATCTTTTGGATAACTTTTATGACAATAAAAATTTCAATTTATGCTTAACAAAGTATGAAATACGAAAAGAAATAATGCTAATTTAAATTAAATAAAAAAACTGCTAATCGCTACAAGATATTTGTTGCAAATGCTGTTTAATACCATTTATTGTTAGTAACAAGAGGCTTTAATGGTGATAAATAATTAGGAACGCCTAAAATGCTTTTTCGATTCTTCAACTAATAATTTAAAATTGCTGTATTCCTCTTATTACTTGCTATTTTTTAAGCAACTTTGATACGCTGATGCTAACTAAAAGTATCGCCTTGAAGTCTTTTCGCAGCAAATTGTTGTTGCCTTAACGCTATTTGATAATTTCTACCAGTGCTGGTTTTAGATCTGCATACTGGTAATTAAAGCCTGTAGACTGAGTTTTTTGCGGTAGCACCTGCTGTCCTTCAAGTACAACTATTGCTCCATCTCCCAACAAAACTTCTAAAACAAAATTAGGCACAGGCAGCCAAGAAGGTCGATTCATCACCTCACCTAGAGTTTGACATAGTTTGTTCATCCGAACGGGATGAGGAGAGGTGGCATTATATACTCCAGACATATCTATTCTGTTGATTGCCTGGACAATTAGGTTAACTAAATCGTCGCGATGAATCCAAGAAAACCACTGTTTTCCACTGCCAATAGGGCCACCAGCAAACATTTTGAAAGGTCCAATCATTTTGCCCAATGCACCTCCGTCGGCTAAAACAATACCTAAACGTAAAATAACTAATCGCACTCCTAACTCAGTTACCTTCTGTGCTTCAGCTTCCCAATTTTGACAGACTTGAGCTAAGAAGTCACTACCAGCAGAACTGTTTTCTACAAAAGCAGCAGTTTCACTTGTGCCATAGTAACCGATCGCCGAACCACTCACTAGCACCTGGGGCTTTTGCTCCGCGGTGGCGATCGCTTCTACTAGTTTTCTCGTGCCAATTTGGCGACTTGACATAATTGCCTGTTTTTGTTGAGGACTCCAGCGTTCGGCAATAGGCTCTCCTGCTAAGTTGACTACTCCATCACAGCCTGAAATGCTTTTTTGCCATTCTCCCGACTCTTGAGGAGTATATTGAACTATTTCTAGCTGGGAGTAGGCTGAAGCGGGAAAAACTTTTTGAGCTTTATCAGGATTACGGGTTAAAACTAGTATTTGATGCCCTTCTTGGTTTAGCTTAGCTACCAGACGACTGCCGACTAAACCTGTTGCTCCGGTAATTGCGATTTTCATTATTGCACTACTATCTATATCGACCTCTTTTTAGTCTCAGTTGAAGGCTACCACATTTTCATAATTGGTTGTGAGCGATACACTTATGATATCTCTTGCATAAAGTATCAACTTTCAGCTTTTAGCTTTGTTTAAATGTATATTAAAATAATACGTATTGTATTATACAGCCTGATTCAGCAACGCCGAATTTAATAGCAGATTTAATCTAAAAATGGCTTGCTGCGAGAATTCATATTGACAAAGGGAGATACGTGCAGCTCTTCAGGAAATAAATTAGTTAAGAAGAAGTCTAAGGTAGTTGATTTTAAAAATCCTTGAAACACAGCAATTGTTCCAAAACGAATTCCTGAATCTCTTTGCACTGCCAGAATTACTTCAATTTGCCCACTATTAAGAATTGCTGCTTGTCGCAAATAATAACCCAAAGCGTTTTTATTTGGTTGCATTACCGCGTTTGACCAATCTTGGACAAAGAAATCGGCAGTTTCAGGTTTAATCAAATCTCGTTGTACCAGTATTTCGCCAATTCTTAAATTGGGATGAGCGACTTGATCTTGCAATGCAGCTTGAATTTGGTTGGGAGATACGAGATCCGCTTCTTGAAGGATTGTTCCCAGAGCTTTTTTCTTGGTTGGCGAGAAACTACTTAAATCGAAGCGTGAATTGGGCGTAAAACGATCAAAAGTCATTAGAAGACGATTGGATTAGAAATAAAAATATTAAAGATAAAGTCAGTGAGACTTCTTACTATTAATATTAAAGTCTATTTTGGCAAAAATCGTCCGTATTTCTGACAATCATTGCTTAAAGATTTTGAGTAACCCCAGCACTACAAATACTTCATTACCCAACATATAAACCGCATCCAGTTTAAAACCAGGAGTTTTTAAGTTGACTGTTCGTAAGTAGCAAGTATCAAGTATCAAGTATCAAGTATCAAGTATCAAGTATCAAGTATCAAGTAGAAATTATATCCTGCTGTTTGACCAACGGTCACAGCAGGCTTCGTCCGTTTAGGGCGGAGTAATCTGTGACTAGCTCAATCTCCGATTCAAAAACTACGGTTTTCTATGTAGACGGGGTTTAGCAATCTTCTTTCATTTGTGAACAGTTAAATCTCGGTATCGGGAGTAGGGAACAAAAATTTTACAATTCATTTAGGATTGCTATATCAAAAAACTAACAAGACAAAATGAAAATACGCTCAGGGAAATATTTGTCTATCTGACGATATAAGCGGGTGGGGGAAATTAATTATAAGATAGTTTTGGTAAAAATTTAGGAAGTAGGAAGTAGGAAGTAGGGAATAAAATCTTGCTTATTCAATTTTATATTTAATTCTGCTTACTTACTTAAGAATAAAACAATCGCGATCTAGATACTCAAGCTGAAGCTGGCAATAAATAATTATAAATTCAAATAATAGATTACTTCATGATTGCTTCAATAAGAGAGACAATCAGCTTAGCTTTAGGGTTAGATGCCCAACAGTTAGAACAGCTAAATATATGCCAAATGGGACTAAGAGCAGCAGTTATCTATATAGCTGCATTGGTCATGGTGAGAATGGTTGGCGATCGCCGTTTTATTGGTAAATATGCTGCTCTTGATGTAATTCTTAGTATTATCTTTGGCTCTACTCTTAGTCGCGCAATTAACGGAACTTCTGCTTTTTTTGAGTCTATTTTTGCTGCCTTTATTTTAGTGGTGATGCACTGGTTTTTCGCGGCGGTAGCCTTTCATTCTAGTAGACTGGAAAGCAAGATAAAAGGGCGATCGCGAATATTGATTAAAGATGGTCAACTATGCCCTAAAGCTATGCGAAATAGTCACATAACTAAAAAAGATTTGGAATCAACTTTACGTGTTCAATGTCAGGTAGATAAACTTGAACGTGTTGAAAAAGCTTGTCTGGAAAGAAATGGCGAAATAAGCTTTAGTTTAAGGGCAAAATTGGCTAGCAAACCCTAATTACTAATTACTGATTTTACCTCTTGCACAAATAAGAAATATCGGTTGAGAATGAAGTCAGAAGTCAGAGATTTTAAAACTATTACTAAAAAATATATTCATGCAAGAAGTCTATTAAAATTCAAACTAAAATTACAGTTACTCATCGAGCAAATTCACCATTTTCCAGAAAGTTAATTGTTTGCTTAATAACAGCATCACTATTCATCATAAAGCTATGACTATGGGAGACAACTAAAAAGTCTTTCATCTTGGCAACTTTCGCACTAGATAGCGACACTTTACCGTCATCAGCCCCAGGTATTAAATAGGAATAAACTGGATTGTAGCTTTTATTACCTACAATAATACCCGTTTCAAAAGTCACCTCTCCTAAAGTATTAGGAACAGAATTAGCTTCAGTACCTAAAGATAAACCAGCCTGATCATTAATTAATCCAAACAACGGCAGTATTTTGAGTTTATCGACTAATTCGCTACCGTGATTAGGCGGACTAAGCATGACGACACGATTTATTTTAATGTCCGTTGATTGAGCTAATTGCCTAACAATTATTCCTCCTAAAGAATGGGTCACAAAATTAATTGGTTGCTTCAAATTACCTAAGCACTGTTTGATTTTTGGATAGACAAAATCAGTAGCTAATTCAGGTATACCGTGTTTTCTAGAAGGATATTGAATATTGCAGACAGTATAACCTGACTTATTCAAAGCCTGACTAACCTTATTCATTGAAGCAGAAGAACGAACCAAACCATGCAAAACTACGACAGACTGATTTTTACACGCTTGCTGAGAATCACATTTTGCCAATAATTTTTTGGTCGTACCTTTTAGCAGCAAAAATTTAAATAGTATTCCTAAAGTTAAAATGATAATCACTAAACCAACAATCTTACCTTTGAGCATTGGTTTGCTTAAATTATTCATTTACATATAAATACATATCACCTCTTATCCTTTACTAAAGTAATCAATAACAGTTTATGCAATAACTTTATTACTTAAAAATTAACTATTCTCTATATTTCGATAGCTTGGAGCATAAAAACTAAAAGACAAGATCAAAATAGTCAAAGCCAAACTTAAACCGATCGCTGTACCTGAAATGATAAGTTTATCGGTGTTTTTAATGGCGATCGCCATTAATGCCCAAACAAACACTCCCGCATAAAAGAAATCGAGTCTGGGAATACTAATCAAATGAGTAATAAAAGCAGCTAGCAGCAGCATAATGATTGTCCAAATCTCCGCGCTTATACCCCAGCCACCCCACTGCCAAGATTTTAAAACGATTGCTCCATTAACTATTGTCGCCACGCTAATCCAAGATAGATAAATACTGATTGGAATACGAATTAACCATTTATCCTGTTTGTTTATACGGTGGTGACGATTAGTAGTAGATTTAAAAGGTAAACACCAATAAGCAGCAATCAGAGGCAGTAATATGCCTAACATTGCCAAGAAAGAAGCAGCATATTGCCGATATATAAAGCAAAATACCCAGGCAACCTGAGCTAAGGAGGAAATTGCTAGCTTGTAGCCAATTTGCTGTAGCAACAAATTACTTCTTTGTCTAGGGAGAGCTTGGTATATAGCAAAACTAATTAAACCAAAATAAATTATGCCCCAAATAGCAAAAGCATAATTAGCAGGAATAATCAAAATATCGCCAAAAAACTTGTTGGAAATTTGACCAATAGTTAAGCCCTTAGGAGGATTGACGTTGGCTAAAATATTCGTGCCAAAAGCTGCCAGGATAAACACCAGGGTTATTATTTGCCTGATTATAGTCGGCTTGCTATTTACTATGTAGCGATCGCGCATAACGTGAGAAAGTAATTTTATGATTAACAGCTAATGCTATTTTAATTGTAGATATTTTTGACTCTAAAAAAAACTAAATCAAAACAACAATTAATCGAACAAAGGATGATAGACTTCCCTGAAAAAACGCTGATGTTTGGGAGCTAAATTGGTAATAACTTCTGGGGGAATATTTGGCTTATGATGGCGTACATTGATGTGATTATAAGCACAGAAAATTGCTGCACGAGGGTTATGAGGATTTTGCCAAATATCACCTGAGTGTCTGACTGCTTCGGAGAAAATTATTAGTGAGCCAGGAGGACAACTATAGCTTTCCCACAGTCCTGAATCTCTAGCATCGATAGTGGTAACAGGATTGGTGCGAATATTGTAGTTCGCTTTGTGGCTTCCTGGGATAAAACAGGTTCCGCCTTTATCTTCTAAAACTTCATTCAATTCCCAAACTACTCGCGTCATGCCCGCATAAATTCTGCCATCCTGAAAATTATAGGCATAGTTAGGGTTGGTAGTTGGTCCACCTGCATGGGGATTCCACTCTCCCTCGCCTTTTTCTCGGTAGCTCAAAAAAGCGTTTTCCAAACGGATCTTATTGACATCTGGATCGATTACATCTAACAGCACATTCATCACCGCAGGATGGTCAATTAGTTTAGCAAAAGCTCCTCCTGGTAAATAACGCTCGTGGGATGGTAACGACTCTGGATCGTTCTTTTGGCGCAGTACCAAATCTTTGATTACCTTGACCTCATTTTCGTTTAAGACAGCGGGTATGACAATATAACCCTTTAGATCGAACACTACGCGATCGTGCTGAGTCATGTTTCCTCCTGAAAGACCAAAGCTATTTTGAATTAAGTTTGTGGCTTTTAGGGCAGCTTTTTTGCTTTTCTTTTTTATCTTGTCTCGAAGTTGAGATAAATTATTCATCAGCTAAAAGCATTGTCCTACAGATAAACTATACTTTCTACACATTATACTTTGTGCAGAAATCAAAACTTTATTTTAGCTTCACTTTTATCTAATTGGACAACATGATTAAGTGGGTCTATTTTCATAAACTACGTCTAAATTTATTGAGTCTTTAATTGAGTTTGCTTGATTAACCGATGGTCAAGCTTACTTTTGTAGGTTTTACTAAATTAGCTATGGATTTGACGTTTATTTTTCGTTCACTGTTAAAATCGTAAGTTTCTTCTTCTATTATCTCAATATTAATTAAAGGCATTTCTTGCCAGCACCCACGACAAAACCAGTAATCTCGATGACGACTTATGTGGTGCATTAATTTATTGGAACAGCAAGGACACAAAGCATAAGTTTTCATGGTTTTAGATACCTCTAATATATAGCAATAGTCACGGTAAACTGAATCTTGTTGTCGGCAAAATTTGAGAAAATATTATGATTGAATTTAGCTGTAGCAGTAAAAAAATGATTTGAATTAAATAACCTCAAATCAAGGCAACTCTTGTAAACTGCTTCAAAACAGTGGGCAAGAATTTTATATATTAAAAGTTGTTCTAAAAAGCAGATTCAGATAGGATCTTGAATCCTGGATTTTCTTAAGGGGTTTTAAATTAAAGCTAGAGATTACTCTGCCTTAGACGGACGAATCCTTTGACGATCGTTGACCAATGTTGATCTCAAGCTAGATAAATAACTTAAAGATAGTGTAAAGTTGCGCTTTCTTTTATTATAGGTCAAGAAAATTCTTAGTTTATAAAATAATGTTAAATTTGCTTTACTTTATGGGTAATAAACAATTGGAATTTCTAAATTATCACAGATAACGGGGATCGCAGTCAGCCCAAAGATATATTACTAGATTTTAAAGATTTATTAATGCTAAAAAAACTTGGTTTTATTATTCCTGGAGTTTGTGTAACTCTATACATTTTTATCTGTTTAATATTACGTTTTGGACAAACTAAATTAATATTTCAGCCTGATGACTTAATTAAATCAACTCCCGAAAAATACAGTTTAGACTATCAAGATGTTTGGATTGCTATAGACCAAGAAAAAATTCATGGATGGTGGATTCCTCAGACCAAAAAAACTGCTCCAGTTTTGCTGTATTTTCACGGTAATGGCAGCAATAATGGGGATTTACCTGGGATTGCTGCTATGTTTCATAAGTTGGGGTTATCAGTTTTACTGATAGACTATCGAGGCTATGGTAAAAGCAGTCCTGGATTTCCGAATGAAACAAGGGTATACGAAGATGCTGATGCAGCCTGGGAATACTTAACTAAAAAACGCCAAATCAAGCCTCAGAATATCTTTGTCTATGGTCATTCATTAGGTGGTGCGATCGCCATAAATCTAGCAATAAAACACCCGCAGATGGCTGGATTAATTACCGAAGGAACTTTTACTTCTATGAAAGAGATTGCTGGGTTTAATCAAGCTTTCCGACTTTTTCCTTTAGATTGGATTGTTACTCAACGCTTTGATTCAATTACTAAAATAAAGTCTCTGCAAACTCCTTTATTAATATTTCATGGTGAGGACGATCGAACTATTCCAGCTTATATGGCGCAGAAGCTCTTTAATGCTTCACCCGAACCTAAAGAGCTAGTGATTATTCCTCAAGCAGGACACATGAACGTGCATCAGCTAGGAGGTCAACAGTATTTTCAGACTTTACAAAGGTTTATTCAAGCTAATTCTAAAGCTGCTGATCCTTAAATTTAAGCTTAAATATTGAATATCAAATTTTTGTGTAAAACAAAATATAGTTTGAGATTAAACTAAAGGGTTATAATCGCCATAATTATTGGATTATTAAGACATTTAATGAAAGAACGCATTGCTAAATCATTTGATATCTGCGCCAATAAATTAGTTCAATTTAGTCAAGATCGAGGTCGTCAATACTGGCTGATTTTTCTGTTTATTTTGGCTTTAACTTTGGTATCTATCACTCCTTTTCCTGGTCATTCTCAGGATTTAGGAAATGGAAAAATAAATCCGACTGAAAACCAAGTATGCCAAATAGACAAAACAAAAGAGTTAAGGGGAGTGTGGCTGACAAATATAGATAGTGATGTTTTGTTTGAGAGTGAAAAGACCAAAAAAGCGATCGCACTTTTGGCAGAATCTAATTTTAATACTCTTTATCCGACAGTCTGGAACTGGGGCTATACTCTTTATCCTTCCCAGGTTTCAGAAGCAGCTACAGGTTTAGCACTCGACCCCAATCAAGGACTACAGGGTCGAGATATTTTAAAGGAAATTGTCAAAGAGGGACATAAAAAGGGCATGAGCGTCATTCCCTGGTTTGAGTTTGGCTTTATGGCTCCTGCTGATTCTGAGTTAGCCCAGCGTCACCCTCAATGGCTAACCAAAAGACAAGACGGTAGCACTATTTGGTGGGAAGGAAATGTACATCAACGAGTCTGGCTTAATCCTTTACGCCCCGATGTTCAGGAGTTTATGACTGATTTAATCGTCGAGATAGTTAGTAACTACGACATTGACGGCATTCAGCTAGACGATCACTTTGGCTATCCGTCTGAGTTGGGCTATGACGAATATACCGTCAAGCTATATCAACAGGAGCATGAGGGCAAATTACCCCCAAAAGATCCTTTAAATCCAGATTGGGTTCAGTGGCGGGCGGATAAAATTACGACTTATGTAGCCAAGCTATTTCAGGAGATCAAAAGCCACAACTCCCAAGCGATTGTGTCTGTATCTCCCAACCCCCAAGAATTTTCACTCAATTCCTTTTTGTTGGACTGGCACAAATGGGAAAGAGAAGGCTTAATTGAAGAACTAATTGTCCAAATATATCGCGATCGCACTGCTAGTTTTCTGCGAGAATTAGAACAGCCTGCAATTCTCGAAGCCAAGGAACATATTCCTGTAGGAATTGGCATCTTATCAGGCTTGAAAGGTCGTCCCATATTTTGGCACAAAATTTATCAGCAGGTTAATATCGCCCGTCGTCAGAAGTTTGCGGGAATATCCTTTTTCTTTTACGAAAGTCTCTGGAATCTCTCAGCCGAATCACCTCAAAGAAGAAAGACAGCCCTAAAAAACTTATTTCACGATCGAGCCTGGCGACCTAATTTATCTAATTGCCAATTTGCTAATTCTTTGACCCAAAATGATGTGCAGAATGATTAATTTGGGAACTATGACTGGGTGGAGCAAGGAGAAATCAGAGTAAATGGACAGCAAACTAAAATATCTAACCACCGAAGATTATAATGTTCTACTGGAAAAAGCCCAAGTTGCCACCTACGAGCAAAACGAGGTGATTCTTAAAGAGGGTCGTTTGTCTCAGCAGATTTATTTAGTTAGAAAAGGCATAGTTAGAGTTGAAAGGTCAGCTTCTGGTAGGGGAGTAGCAATTTCATTTTTAGAGCCAGGCGAAGTTTTTGGCGAAATGTCTTTTTTAGAAGAAGTTCCCGCTAGTGCTGCGGTGATTGCTCAAGGCAAAGTAGAAGTTTGTATTTTAGATAAGCAAAATCTTTATTCTTTGCTGACCTCTGTGCCAGGTTTATCAGACCGTTTTTATCAGTCTTTGGCGCACAATCTTGCAGGCCGTTTGCGTCAAACCTCTTCTTTGGTGGCTCATTTGATGCGACGAGTGCGCATCGCTCCTGAATATGAGATGCAGCGAACGGGACAGGTTGGGCAAGACAGCATACCTCCTGAATTAATTGGCGAAACAGAATTATTTAAAGAAGCTCTTTATCATATTGAACAGTCTATTCGCGAGAAGAAACTAAGCGAAACGGAGGCTCAAGAACAAATTAATAAAATTTGCAATATGCTGATTAATTCTTTGCGAGAGCAGATTATTCAAGAGCCAGCTATGCAAAAAGCGATTGGAACTTACTTGTTTCGCGAAACTTTTCCTTTTTATATGCTCAGTAGCTTTTTCGATCGCGCCTTTCGTAAGCCTGGAGATTGTGTCAGCGATTGCTATATCACTAGACTTTTATCTCAAAATGAGCCAGAAGGAGATGGACATTTAGGAATTTATTTAGACCGTTGGATTCGTTCATTACCCACTTTTTTAGCTCTGAAAAATCGTGGGGGCATAATTACCGACACTGTTAAGCAGCTAGCAGAAGATTGGTCAGCGGACGATCCTATGCCTGTCACTAGTTTAGCCAGTGGTTCTGCACCAGAAATATTAGATCTTTATTTTCAAAGTTCACCACCAAATGCTCATGTTACCTGTATAGATTTTAATCACCAAGATTTAGCTGCTGCTGCTGCTGTGGCTCATAAATGGGGCTTTCGGGACAATTTAACTTTTATTCAAGATAATCTCTTTTTATTAGCAGAAGGCTATAGCCATATAGACATTCCACCTCAGCAGCTAATTTATAGCATCAGTATGGCAAATTATCTGCGCGATCGCGAGTTAATTCGCATCTTAGACTGGATTTATGAGCGTCTTTTACCTAACGGTACTGTAATTTTAGGTAACTTTCATGCTGCTAACCCCGATCGCGTTTTGTTAGAACATATCCTTGAATGGCACTCTATTTATCGCTCTGCCGAAGATTTAGAAAAACTGTTTTCTCGTTCTAAATTCCGTTCTTTGCCCGTAGAAATTCAAAGTAGCGAATTGGGAGTTGAATTATTTGTTGTCTGTACCAAAACTTGGCAAGACGAAAAACCAGAGAAATAGAAATATAAAGGAATCTACTCTCAGAGCCAATTTCCCAATAGTACATAAGGAGCCCAATAAAAAGGGTGTTTGTACCAGGAGTTATGCAGTAAAGATATTTGTGCTTGTCTTACAGCTTCTGCTTTAGTCAGTTTTTTAGCAGCTAATTCATAATAAAAGTCGCTCATAAGTTTGGAAGCTGCACGGTCATTGACTGACCAAAGAGTGGCTAAAGTGCTTCTTGCTCCTGCTCTTACCGCCATTCCTGCTAATCCTAGGGCTGCCCGTTTGTCTCCTGATGCTGTTTCACAGGCACTTAAAACCAAAAGTTCAATGGCATTATCTTGACTGGGATTTCTAGTCTGTAAAATACTGTCTAGCTCGTTAATATTGACGCGCTCATTCCAGGTTAGAAGAAAAGTATCTTCTAGGGTTGAACTAAACTGACCATGAGTAGCAATGTGGACAATTGGATAGTCATTGAATTTAATTTCTTGCTCTAGGGCTTTAGCTGTGAAATTTTGATTCAGCAGAGTAACACCATCAACCATCTTCCCTATTTCTTTTAGCTCAGATTCAACATAGTTTAGCGGCGAAAAACCTTGTCTGCTTTTAGTTAATCCGGCGATGATTGTTTTTAATTTAACCTGTTCTAAAGGATGGGGAGCGAGTAACTGCAACCCAGGAGTCAAGGCAATGCTATAGTCTTCAATCAGAAATTTTTGACCATCGTATAAAGTTCCCAAAGGAATGTTACGAAAAGCTCCATCAGGCACAAAAACTAAAGTTTTAATTTGACTGTTAGCTAAATCTTCTAAGGCAGGACGAATTAGCAAATCATACAGCTTGATGGCTGGACTATAGAAATTACGACGACTTCGTACTACAACATCATGACGTAATTGGGCAATAATTTTTTCTAATTCAACTTGCGAGATGTCTGCTTGATAATGCTTGAGTGGTTTATGGGGCAAACTGAGTATTACTTCTAGGCGATCGCTTAAAATAATTGGATAGATTACGGCTGCTTGAGCATCGATGTTTTCTATGTTTACTGCCTGAGCATCTAAACACGCCTCCCTAAAAAAGTTATTTAATTCAGCTAACTGGAGAGACTCAATAACCTTTCTTGCCCTGATTAGATTAACTTGACTAACTTCTTCTCCTGGTTCGGCTTCTAATAACAAACTAACCAATTCTCGATAAACAGGCTCGACACTATTGCTGAATGAATATTGAAGATTGGGATCAATAGCTACCAGATCTTGGCTAAGGGATTGCAATATTTCTACCGCTTGAGAATAATCAGCGATCGCAGTTGCGCGATCTCCTAAAGCCCGATCAATTCTACCTAATTGCCATTGCCAAAGATAGATAATTTCTGGTGCATCCAGGTTTTGAGCTAAAACTAAAGCCTGTTGCGTGTATTTTTGGGCATTCTGCCAATCTTGAGCTTCTTCTTCGATCTGTCCTTGTAACCCCAAGATGTAGGATTGGGCTTTGATATAGTCTAGAGCTTTTGCCTGCTGGAGCGTATTAACAAGAAATTGCTCTATTGCCGAGGAAGTAAGAATTTTCTGTGCTTTTAAAGCTTTTGCTGGCGATATATGCCTTAATTTAACCAGATTATAGGCAAAATTAATTTTCTGATTGATGTTTGTTCTACTATTTAGTGATTGATTAAGTTCAGCTTGAATAGTAGGAATCAATTCCTGGCTGCGCTGCCAAGAGTGAGTTTCTGTTAAAAGGTTAATCTGAGCTAAATGAATTTGCAGAGGTAAATCAGTTCTCAAGCAGTTAGGCTGCTGCCGACATATATCTAACCCCTGTTGATACTTTTTAAAAGCTTTTTGCGATTCTGGTTTGTAGCTATTACCCAATGCTAATAACGTTTTAACCTGTTCTTCTGGAGCATTTATTCTGGCTGCAATTGCCAAACTTTGCGACAAAATTTGTTTTGACTGCTTATTTTGACCTCCAAGACGCAAAATATCACCATAGCTTCTTAATCCTGTAGCTTTAAGGAGAGAATCTGGCTGTTGTGCCAAATGCTTCTCCACCTCAGCCAAGGTGGTTACAGCACGATGGTAAAGCCCTAATTGCTTAAAAGCACTGGCTTGATTGATAGATGCGCGAATTACCCCCAAATCATTGCCAGACTCTTCATAATTAACTTTTGCCTGTGACCAAGTTGCGATCGCCTGTTCTACTTTTCCCTGACTTAGCTGGATTATTCCTTGGTTATTAAACACCTGTGCCAAAGCGCGAATGTGTTCTGGAGAATTAATCTCAGGCTCTTGGTTTAGCAATTGCAAACTAGCGGTTATCTTTGCCGTGCTTTGCTCCCAATTATTTAATTGGCTATAGGCTAAAGCTAGATTGCTCAAAATCCTTGCTTGGCTCAAAGAGTCTTCAGAATCAGCATAAATCAACTCAGCCTGATGCCATAGCTCCAGAGCTTGTGTAAACTGGCTAAGAGAATAAAAATATTTGCCTTGCGCCTCAAGCTTCTGAGCACTTTTAGAAGTAACAACTGTTTGATTGGAAGTTGTTCTAGCCGAAACAGCAGGCATCTGATAGAGGATAGAAAATAGATTAGTTGATAATCCTACTATGGCAAAAACAAACAATAATAAACAACGCTGTCTGAGCTTGGAAGACATGATAGGAGTAATAAAAATAAAGATTACAATTACCCCTATACTTCCCAATTCGACCGCCACATCTATCTGGATTAAGAGAATTCCTGTCCTAAATACTTGGCTACGGTTTGTACGTCTTTGTCACCTCTGCCCGAACAGTTAAAGACAATTCTTTGTTTTCCTGTTAACTGAGGACAGAGTTTTTCTAAATAGGCAAAAGCATGGGCAGTTTCTAAGGCGGGAATAATGCCCTCTAATTCTGACAAAAGACGCAAGGCGGCGATCGCTTCGGTATCGGTAACGGCATAATATTCTGCCCTTTTGGTATCTTTTAAATAACTATGCTCTGGTCCAACCCCAGGATAATCTAAGCCAGCACTGATTGAATGTGCCTCAATTATTTGTCCTTGAGTATCTTGTAATAGATAGCTCATGGCACCGTGTAACACTCCTGGTTTTCCTTCGGTTAAAGTAGCAGCGTGTTTGCCCGAAGCCACGCTTTCTCCTGCTGCTTCGACACCAATTAAACGCACGTTCTTTTCGGGGATAAATTCATAAAAAAGTCCGATCGCATTTGAACCACCGCCGACACAGGCGATCGCAATATCGGGCAGTCCGTTCCACTTTTCCCTACATTGCTCACGGGTTTCTTTGCCAATTACAGCATGAAAGTCTCTCACCATCATCGGGTATGGATGAGGGCCTGCTACCGAACCTAGTATATAGTGAGTGCTTTCAACGTTAGTTACCCAATCTCGAATTGCTTCACTAGTAGCATCCTTGAGTGTACCCGTCCCCGCTGAAACAGGTTCAACCCTTGCTCCTAAAAGACGCATCCGAAAGACATTTAGCTTTTGTCTTTCCATATCTTCTACGCCCATGTAAATAATACATTCCAAGCCAAAGCGAGCGCAGACGGTGGCTGTGGCTACTCCGTGTTGTCCTGCCCCTGTTTCGGCAATAATGCGCTTTTTGCCCATGCGAATTGCTAATAAAGCCTGAGCGATCGCATTATTAATTTTGTGCGCCCCCGTATGGTTTAGGTCTTCTCTTTTAAGGTAAATTTCAGGTTGAAAATCAGGACGAGCATAATGTTGACTGAGACGCTCAGCAAAATAAAGAGGATTAGCTCTACCAACATAATCTTTTAATAACCCCTGTAGCTCTTCGGTAAATTCAGGATCGTTTTTGTATTGGTTGTAAGCAGTTTCAAGTTCAGCTAAAGCGGGCATTAATGTTTCTGGCACATATTTTCCCCCATAAGGACCAAAACGCCCTAGCTCATCTGGTACATTTGCTGAAGCTTTAATAGGAGTAGCAGTCATAAAAGTATTTTGTCAGTTCAATATTAGGTGCTATGACAATTTTACAATTATTGATAACCCCTGATGTAAATTAAGCTAATTCTGGCTTAAACGTGACCTTTAAAATTTACTGTAAATCCCATTTTTGGCAGCCAAGTTGGTCTGTTAGAGTTATATATAGATAGGACGTTTAAAAAGTTACTAAAAATGTGAAGTCTAATAATCAAGCTAATTTTCTTAAAGTTATTTTGCTAGTGCTTTGTTTTGGCAGTCTTGGCTGGCTGAGTTTTAAATTAATTGATAAGTATGCTTATATTCAACAATTTCGACAGGCTAACAATTTACTAAACCTAAAGCAATATTCTTTGGCGATCGATGCTTATGACAAGTTATTGCCAACGATGGTAGGGCAAAGACATTCTATATGGGTCAATCGTGGCTATGCTTTTATGGGTCTAAATCAGTATCAAAAAATGTTAAATTCCTGCTCTACAGCTATTTTAATCGAGCCAAAAGCTGATTTGGGATGGAACTGTCAGGGGGAGGCTTTGTATTATTTAAAACAGTACAAAAAAGCATTAGTAGCTTTTGAACAAGCTACTGCTCTTAATGGCAAAGAAACAACTTTTTGGCTCAATAAAAGTCGAGTTTTATCCCAACTTCAAGAGTATGAAAAAGCAATCGGGGCGAGTGAAAAGGCGATCGCCTTAGCTACAGAATATCAGTCTCAAAATTCAACCGCAAAGCATAATTTAGCGATCGCCTTTAATCAAAAAGGTCACAGCCTGCTCAAACTCAATCAATATTCACCAGCACTAACCGCTTTTAATCAAGCTCTAAAAAACTCTCCTGACTATATATCGGCTCAAGAGGGAAAAGGCATTTCTCTCTATAATTTGGGTAAATATAATCAGGCAATTGAAATCTTTGAACAGATTGTACAGCTTAGTAACTTAGCCCCAGAGCAAAAAATAATGAGTTGGCTATATCAAGGAGTTATTTACTGTCAACTTAAACAGCCGGCTACTGCTAAGGAGGCTTTTGCAGCGGTTTTAAAATTTACCTCAGATCCTCAGTCTCAAAAAATTGCTCAGGCAGGATGTGGCATTCACTAAAGTAAAGTTCTCAAAATTAATGATTAGTATTTTGATGAAACCAAGCGGTTATAGCGATCGCTAAGGCATCAGCAGCATCGTCAGGACGAGGAATAAAGTCAAGGGATAATTCTCTGGCAACAGCTTCTTGAACCTCTATTTTGGCAGCGTTACCGTATCCTGTTAGAGCCTGCTTAATTTCTGGTGGGGCAAACTCTACATAGGGAAGACCAGCCTGACCCAAGACGAGCATTAATACTCCTCTTGCTTGAGCCACGGTAATCGTATGACTCATCCGATAAAAAAACAATTTTTCGATCGCCACTAAATCGGGTTCGATCTCATTGACTAAAGTATGAAGATCATCATATATAATACAAAGGCGATCGCCCAAAGGAGTTTTTGCCTGAGTTTTAATGATCCCAAAATCATCTAACTTGACTGAGGTAGAATCAATTTTGCTCGATTGTTGACAAATAATTGTGCCAAATCCCAATGTAGCTATGCCTGGATCTAATCCTAATATTTTGATTTCTGTCACTGGCTGGGGTAGATAAATCTGGCAATTCTTAGCTTGGCAATCATTGAGGTGTTAATAGTTATTTCAATCTCTTAGGTCGTTTCAAGCTAAATCGTTTATGTTTGTTTATGATAACTACTCTGGCTTGGTAAATAAATAATATCCCCAAACTGAGATGAAAAACTCATCTTCTCCAATCAAGAAGAATATTCGCAGCAGAAATCAAGTCTTTAAGTGGCTGGCACCTGGATTATTTATCAAACGCTGGCTGTTGTTGAGTGCTGGCGGTTTTTGTTTAGCTGTGGTTGGTACTGCTATTTGGAGTAAGCTAACGCCAATTTATCGCATTTTATCTTTTGTTTCCCGAATTTTAGAATTTTTAACTACCGTTATTCCCAACTATATTTCAGGACCCATAGTTTTAATTGCGGGGGTCTTTCTCCTATATTTGGGGCAATCTCGCACCGTTGAATCAATTACAGACGTTTTAGGAGTTGGTAAAGATAAAAAGCTAGTAGATATGTTGCACGCTCGCCGTCGTCTCAACCGTGGACCCAAAATTGTGGTAGTAGGTGGCGGGACTGGTTTGTCAACCTTGTTACGAGGTTTAAAAGAGTATAGTAGCAACATTACGGCGATCGTCACAGTAGCCGATGATGGAGGCTCTTCAGGCAGATTGAGAAGAGAAATCGGCGTGCTGCCACCAGGAGACATTCGCAACTGCATAGCCGCATTAGCAGACGAGGAAGAATTACTCACCGAGCTATTCCAGTATCGTTTTGAAGCGGGAGATGGTCTTATTGGTCATAGTTTTGGTAATTTGTTTTTGACCGCCATGAGTAAAATTACGGGTGACTTAGAACAGGCTGTAATTGCTAGCTCTAAAGTGTTGGCAATTAGCGGTAAAGTTTTACCTTCTACCCTGAGTGACGTTAGTTTGTGGGCAGAAATGGAAGATGGCAGGATAATTGAAGGGGAATCTAACATCCCTGAAGCAAAGGGCAAAATTAAAACTATTGGCTGTATGCCAGCCAATCCTCCCGCTCTTCCCGCAGCGATTAGGGCAATTCAACAAGCAGAATATATTATTATCGGACCAGGTAGCCTTTATACCAGCATTATTCCTAATCTTCTCGTTCCTGAAATTAGAAATGCGATCGCCAAAGCTAATGTTCCGCGTATATATGTATGCAATATTATGACTCAACCAGGGGAAACCGAAGGTTACAGCGTTGCCGATCACATTAAGGAAATCGATCGCGTCAGCAAGGTTAAACTATTTGATGCTGTTTTGGTGCATCGCAAACCCCCCACCACAGTATCTTTACAACGCTATGCCCTAGAAAATTCTCATCCAGTTTATCTAGACCGTCAGGAAATTGCTGAACTCAACCGCCGTATAGTTATGGCAAACGTCATGGATGAAGATCCCATTCGCGGTCACGTGCGCCACAATTCTAGTCAGTTAGCTAGAGTTTTATTACGATGGTACAGTGGCAAGTGGCAACCCAAAATTTAACGCTTAAGAAGCTATGATTGTAGAGGTTACTTCTGGCTAACTCAAGAAATATTGATAATGGTCAAAAGAGGTAAGGGGAGCAACAATACAAAACAGTCTAATTAATCTATCTTGGTTTGCTGCTATCCCGACTTAAAGTTACTTGGCTTATTGATAAATATATCAACTGAATATAAAGGAAATGTGTTGTGTTCTGCTAATTACTGTAAAATTTTGATGAACTTTTTAATTTGACTAAAACAATCACAATTCATAGTGGATATTTTAGTCATTTTGTCTTTAGACTCCTATTTGTAAGCCATGTTAACCATATTTTTATCAAGCCATCAAGATACTCAAAATCTTGGCTATCTCCTTGGTAAACATCTGCCAGCGGGGAGCAACATTTTACTTTCAGGTAATTTGGGCGCAGGTAAGACCACTTTAGTTCAGGGAATCGGTCGAGGTTTAAATATCGTTGAACCTATACTTAGTCCGACATTTACTTTGATCAATGAGTATTTAGATGGTCGTTTGCCTCTATATCATTTGGATCTATATCGTTTAGAATCAAGTCAGGTTGATAGTATTTATCCTGAGATATATTGGTCAGGCATTGAAGTTGCGCCTGGTATTACGGCGATCGAATGGTCAGAAAGACTTATAATTAAACCAGAGAGTTATCTACAAATAGAGTTGTTTACTTCAACATCTCAAGGAAGACAAGTCAATTTACAGCAATATGGCATCGCTAATTGGAATCTAGAGTTTATCCAAAATTTTGCCCAGACTGCTCAACTTATTGACTAGTAGCCGCTCAAGCATTTTAGCTGTAGTGTTTAACAATTATCATTTATTAACTCAAGATTATTAATCATAGCGCGATTGCATCCCGCTTTTTTTGCCTGATAAACAGATAGTTAAAAATACTGATGATAAATAAAACTTTTCAATTTAACCAGCTTATAAATTTTTAATAATGTTTTGGCGAGGATTAAACTGTTCTAATTCCCGTAGTTTTTCATATAGCTCTTTTTCTTCAGGGCTAATTTCTTTAGGGGTAAAGATCTGAATCTCTACTAGCTGATCGCCTCTATTACCCGATTTATCAAAATAGCCTTTATTTGCCAAGCGCAGACGTTGACCCGATCGCACTCCGTTAGGTACGCTAACCTTAACTAAGCCATCAATAGTGGGAACTTCGATCGCACTACCTAAAATTGCTTCTGTAGGCGTAATCGGAATTTGGCAATATATATTTCCTCCTTGAATCTCAAAGAAGGGATGGCGTGCTACGGTAATTTTGAGATAAAGATTTCCCCCTTCAATACCCTGCCCCTTAAGGCGAATGCGCTGCCCATCAATCATGCCAGTCGGCATTTCTACTTCTAAAGATCTACCGTCTTCGAGGCGAATCTTTCTTTTGCCTCCCCGATATGCTTCATCTAAGCCCAAGGTTAATTTTGCCTCAATATCTCGACTCTGAGGACGGGTCGGTACTACCCTTTCTCTTTTAGTTCTTTCAGGGCGATAGTCTTGACTATCTACCCTCGTGCCTCCTCTGGAATTGTCGCGATTATTCCGCCCAAAATTGCCAAAGGCAGACCCTTTTTTACGGCTAATAGACTGATCGTACTGTACGCGCCTAGTTTGGTCTGATAGTACTTCGTACGCCTCATTTATGTCCTTAAATTTTTCTTCAGCAGCTTTATTTCCCAAATTGCGATCGGGATGATATCTAATGGCTAATGTGCGATAAGCTTTCTTAATCTCATTACTAGGGGCATTTTTATCAACGCCCAGCATTTCATAATAGTTACGCACTGTTGGCATATCTTCAGTTGTTAGTTCTTAGTTCTTAGTTGTTAGTTCTTAGTCTTTAGCTAATAGCTAATAGCTCTGAAGCTCATAGCTATGAACAGTAACACTTTTGAGCCAATACTTTCAATCGGCAACGTTTTTAAAACCATTCATCGTCCTCATCATCCCAGTCATTTTCATAGGGCATATTGCTGCGGGTAGCATTGCGACCATTGTAACGGTCTTGGGGCGGTAGGTTGTCACGACTACTACGACTAGTTCTACGTGGTTCTCTTTTAGGTGCATACGGGTCTGAACTGCCGTAGGGATCGTCATAGCCAGGGCGACGAGGCTGCGTGCCATAACCTTTATTTTCATAAGGATCGTCGTATCTGGCAGCAGGACGACGGGGCTGCGTGCCATAATCTCCACCATAATTATCGTATCCTGTATTGGGACGAGCAGCACCACGTTCTGGGGGATAGCCATAACTATCGTTGCCACCGTAGTAATCAGAGGCGCGAGGATCGTAGGCATAATCCTCATCAAATTTATCGTCATCTCCCAAGAATGTCTTCTTAATTGCGCCTAAAAAGTCATCGTCCTCCTCGTCTTCGTATTGCAGCCTAACCTCACGATTTAGCTCATACAAAGTGTCTTGCAAATCTGCTTCTGCCCTATCTAGATTGCGTTCATCATCTTGTTCTAAGCTTTTCAAGATGTCTTCACACAAAACATCAATGCGACGGCGATAGTAGCCAGCAAATTGACTACCAAAATCAAGGGTTACTTCTTTTAGTTTTCTCTGTGCCTGATCTGTCAATGCTTTGGCGCGATTGCGTTTTTCAACTCTCTCTCTTCGAGCGCGATCTTCCTCGGCAAATTTGTCTGCCTCGTCAATCATCCGTTTGATCTCAGAACTACTCAAGGTTGAAGCACCAGAAACCGTAATTCCCTGTTCTCTACCAGTAGTTTTATCCCGTGCGGTAACTTGCAAAATACCGTTGGCATCAATATCAAAAGACACCTGAACTTGAGGTACACCCCTGGGGGCGGGAGGAATACCCGTTAGCTTAAATCTGCCCAGGGATTTGTTACCAGTTGCCATTTCCCGTTCTCCTTGGAGGGCATGAATTTCGACTACTGTTTGATTGTTTTCACCTGTGGAAAAAATATCTGAACGGCGGACAGGAATAGTAGTATTGCGGGGCAGCAGCTTTTTCATTACGCCCCCAATAGTTTCTAAGCCAAGAGAGAGGGGCGTAACGTCTAGCAGGAGAATATCTTTGATTTCGTTAGTCATAATACCCGACTGGATGGCAGCACCAATAGCCACTACTTCATCAGGGTTAACGTTTTGATTGGGTTCTAAATCGATGTAGCTACGAACCAATTCCTGCACCATGGGAATGCGGGTTGAACCACCGACTAGAACTACTTCATCAATTTCTAATGGACCAATGCCCGCATCAGAAATTGCCCGCTTAAGAGGACGACGCAGACGACTAACCAAATCTCCACAAAGTTCTTCAAACTTTGCCCGACTTAGCTTAATTTCAATGTGCTTAGGTCCATCTTCGGTGGCGGTGATAAAGGGTAAATTGATTTCGGTGACCGATACGCCAGATAGTTCAATCTTGGCTTTTTCTGCTGCTTCTGTAAGCCTTTGGAGAGCTTGGCGATCGCTTTTTCTGAGATCGACTCCTTCCTGCTTGAGAAATTCTTCAGCTAGCCAGTCTACAATGCGGCGATCAAAGTCATTTCCCCCTAGTTGAGTATCCCCGCTGGTAGCTCTAACTTCAAATACGCCTTCACCAATATCAAGAATCGAAACATCAAATGTTCCTCCCCCCAGGTCAAATACCATAATAGTTTGGGGACGACGTTCATCTAAGCCATAAGCTAAGGCAGCAGCAGTCGGTTCATTGATAATGCGTAGTACTTCTAACCCTGCAATCTGCCCTGCATCTCTAGTTGCTTGGCGTTGGGAGTCATTAAAATAAGCAGGTACGGTAATTACTGCACCAGTAATTTCTTCTCCTAGATAACGTTCTGCTTCTTCTGCTAGCTTCCGTAGAATCATCGCCGAAACTTCTTCGGGGGCAAATTCTTTTTTTAGTTTAGGACAGCGAATTTTGATGTTGCCCAACTCGTCTCGCTTGATGGTGTACGGCACTCGTTTAGACTCTGGTTGCAGTTCAGTATACTGACGACCAACAAATCTTTTAACACCATAAAAAGTGTTCTCTGGATTGAGAACACTTTGCCGTCTGGCAAGTTGCCCAACTACCAATTCTCCATCTTTATTAAAGCCAACTACAGAGGGGGTAGTTCTCATTCCTTCTGAATTGGCAATTACTGTGGGTTTACCACCCTCCATTACCGCTACTACGGAATTGGTTGTTCCCAAATCTATGCCGACTACTTTTCCCATGTGTGCAATGGTCTCCTAGAATCGTTCCCCAAAATATATATATTACGAGCTTTTAATTCGCTTTGGCAGGTTTAAGCTATTTTTTATTTATTATCTCTTCTTTAGTTTACTGTAAGAAAAACTGTGTAATTGTAAAGCTCATTAACTAAATTTTTTCTAAAACCAGAAATAAGGATGTAAATAAAAGGCTTGCTTAGAGGACATCTAAGTAGTTAGCCGTTTGTAGTCAAAGAAAACTACCTACTATCCAACAGGATTTAGCATAATTATGCTGGCGCGATCGCTAAAAACTAGCCGTCTAATCAGTTTAATCCCACCAGTTTTTCGCTTAATTCCCAAAGACGTTTGCCTTTATTGTCATCCATTGCTTCATTGGAAATTTCTTGCTTAAAGGCTGCGCGATCTTCTTGCTGACGATTTCCCCAACTATAGTAAACTCCAGACTCATTAAATCCAGAATCGGCGGCAACTTTAGCGACTCTTTCCCCAGCTAATTCTTCTGTGACATAGCCTTTGGTTACATTTTTCTGAAACCAAGGAAAAATAGTCCGAAATAGGGAATAATGATTGCGGAATAAGCCAGTTTCCGCCACACAACCAGGATAAAGGGCATTAAAAATAATTCCTGTAGACTGATGATAGCGATCGTGTAATTCTCGCATTGTCAGCATATTACAAAGTTTGCTATCTTTATAGGCTTTTCCAGGCTTAAACTTCTTACCATCAATCATGGTGATAGGTTCTTTAAATCCCTCTTCCATACCTTTTAAGTCCCCCAAGTTAGGAGGTGCAGGAATAGGAATTTTACCTCCTAATTCTTTCGGGTTGGCGGTAACAGTACCCAAAATTACCAGTCTTTTTTCTGGTGCGGAGGACTTTTGTAAATCTTCCAGCATTAAGTTACACAAGAGAAAGTGTCCTAAATGATTAGTAGCAACGCTTAGCTCATAACCTTCTTTACTGCGCTGAGGTTCTTTTTCTAAGGGAAGATAAACGGCAGCATTACATACTAAAGCATCAAGAGATTTACCAGTAGCGCGAAAATCGGCTACAAACTGACGCACGCTATCTAAAGAGGCTAAATCAAGGTGAATAATACTATATTTATCTTCGGGTATACCAACTTCTTTTGCCACCCGTTCGGTTTTAGGCAAATTACGGCAAGCCATGACTACGTGCCAGCCTCTTTGGGCTAAAGCTTTAGCGGCATACAAGCCTACTCCAGAAGATGCCCCTGTAACTATAACGGTTGATTGCTTTTCTACCATTTTCTTAAAAATCTATCGATCACATTTACGCCTATCTTAAAAATCTCACACTATGTAGCCTAAATTTATCAGCAAGTTATAAAGTGTCATGAACCTATCCCACCAAGGTAATTTTAGTAATTTGCATCTAAATAAAAAACTTAGAAACTGTTTGTAAAATAAATATTAAAGATGCTGGAGATGGAAAAGATGGTGAGGTAGAGGGGTAGTTCAATTACTTTAAATACCCCAATTAATTTAATCACTCAAGAAAATGGTGGAAATTGCTGGCGAGGAATGCTGCAACAATATCTAACCAATAGAAGAATTTTATCCTTTTACAAAAAATCTTCTAGAGGTTCAATATAAAATAATAAGCAGCTAAGATTTACAGTGTAAGTGTAATGTAATTCAATAAGTTGACGTTTCTATGAACCTAGCAGCAAATCATATTTATCCTGTCTTGTGGTCAGAAGACAAAGTATTATTAATCGATCAAACTCGTTTGCCCGGGGAATATACTATGGTGGAAATTAGCCGTAGCTCTGATATGGCGCAGGCAATTAAAACTATGATTGTACGAGGTGCGCCAGCTATTGGGGTTGCAGCAGCCTATGGAATGTATTTGGGAGCAAGAGAAATTAAGACGAGCGATCGCGCTAAATTTTTGCAACATCTAGAAGCGGTAGCCGATTCATTACGCCAGACTCGTCCGACAGCAGTTAATTTGTTTTGGGCGATCGCACGAATGTTAAGAACCGCCTATGAAGAGATCGGCACTGTTGATGAGGTAAAAATCACCTTGTTAGCAACTGCCCAGGCAATTCAAGCTGAAGACTTGGCAACCTGTCAGGCGATCGGCGATCATGGCTTGACGATTTTGCCCCAAATGCCAGAGAAGCTAAAAATTTTGACCCATTGTAATGCTGGTTCTCTGGCTACTGCTGGCTATGGTACTGCTTTGGGGGTTGTTCGCTCTGCTTGGCGAGAACAACGTCTGGAAAGAGTTTATGCCGACGAAACTCGCCCTCGTTTACAGGGAGCAAAATTAACAGCCTGGGAATGTGTCCAAGAGCATATTCCTGTAACGGTGATCGCTGATAGTATGGCTGCTCACTGTATGCAGCAAAAGATGATTGACTTAGTGGTGGTGGGAGCGGATCGAATTGCTGCCAATGGAGATGCTGCAAATAAGATTGGCACCTATTCACTGGCGATCGCTGCCCAGGCTCATCAAGTGCCTTTTTACGTCGCTGCACCCTTTTCGACGATTGATTTTGACTTAGTTAGCGGTAGTCAAATCCCGATTGAAGAGAGAGATCCTCAAGAAATATATCAGATTAATGATATCGATATCTGTGCTAAAGGTGCAGAGTTTTACAACCCTGCTTTTGATGTCACCCCTGCCAGTTTAATTACAGGGATTATTACCGAAAAAGGAGTAATTAAACCTGACTTTTTAATCGATCATCGTCGTACTGCGGCTTGAAGTCTGGCTCGGCATGACCATCATCGCACTCTCGAATGTTTTGAATTTGCTAATTTTAATTCATACTTAGCAAGCCATTCTACAGGCTGATAAGTTCCAAAAATATGATCCCACCAGTCTACAGCTAATCCGAAGTTACTGTCCCATTGATTGTTCTGATGATGAACGTAGTGAATAGGCATTTTCATCCAAAAACATTGAGTAGGGTTATAGTGCTGTATCTGATGAGCATAAGAAGCAAATGCTGCAAAAGCGATCGTCCCTAAAACCATAATAGTTCCGAACGAAAAAGAAATAAAAAAAGCTGGTAATACCAATAAGGCTACCAGACTAAAATCTAGAAAATCTCCCAAAAATCCTTTGGTTGTATTGCTGCGATGATGACCATAGTGAGCGGTAATTCTGTTGCCAAATATAGGCCAGATGTGCATTAAACGGTGAACCCAGTATTCAAGAAAACTACCAAAAATGAAAGCAAATATAAAACAGGCGATAGATTGCATTATTTTTTAGTTTGTCCTGAAGTAACGTTTTGTAGAGCTTAGTCTATAAGATAATTTTTAGTCTGTCCTGAAGACGACTTTATTGAGTTTACTCTATAAAGCGTTACTAACTGGGTAATGCCCAAACTGGCTTCAGACAATAACATAGTTAATGCAGGGCAAAACGCCTAGATAAGCTGTTGAGCGTTTAATTTGCTTGTTGAAATTGACGAGGAGACGAGGAGACTGGGAGAGGGTTTAACGGTTTGTTTTCTAATTCAAAAAGATGCAGTTTAAATGCACACCAGCTTACAAGGCAAAATTAATCTCAATCAATAACGCTCATCAACATTCCTGGACGACCTAAATGAAATCCTTGTGCATAGTCAATTTTCAAGTCCTTGACAGTATCTAAAATATGCTGATTTTCCACAAATTCAGCCACAGTTTTTAAGCCAATTCCTTCGGCTATATGATTAATCGCTTCTACCATTACTTTTGATGAATTGTCATTATTTAATTCTCTAATAAAAGAACCATCTATTTTTAAATAATCTACAGGCAAATTTTTCAAATAAGTCAAAGAAGACATTCCTGTACCAAAGTCATCTAAGGCAAAACTACAGCCAAGTTTTTTGAGAGAAGCAATAAACTTGGCAACTTTAGCAAGTTCAGCAATAGCTACAGTTTCGGTAATTTCAAAGCAAAATATATCAGGGGGAAGATGATAATCAACGAGTTTTTGCGAAAGAAATTCTAAAAATGATTCTTGATTAAGAGATGCACCAGAAAGATTGACGGCAAAGCGATGATTTTGCCAATGAGTCGGATCTTTATTAGCTGCCAGAGTCTCTAATAAAGTATTAATTACCCAGGTATCAATATCGGGCATTAAAAAATTGCGGTTGGCAATATCTAAAAAGACATTGGGGCTAATGACTTGTCCATCTTCATCTGTAAGACGCAAAAGAATTTCAAAATATCGTTTTTGGTCGTTTGTTTCCAAGGCAGTAATAGGTTGGGCATAGAGACTAAATAAATTGTGCTTGAGGGCTGACCGCAAACGCTGAACCCAGCGAAGCTCAAGCTCTTGGCGATCTTTAGAATGAGATATAGCCTCTGGATAAACAGCAACGCAGTCTCGACCTCGCCCTTTCGCTTTATATAGGGCTAAATCGGCAGCTTCTAATAGCAAATGAGGATCATCTTTGGAGTTGGGTACTGTACTAGCTACGCCAACGCTAATAGTAACAATAGAGGTGACGGTGGAATTAAGATGAGGAATTTTTAATTGTTTGACGGCAACCCTCATAGCTTCGGCAACTTGAATTGCACCATGTTTAGGTGTTTGGGGCAGAATCACCGTAAATTCTTCTCCTCCATAACGAGCTAAAATATCAGCGGATCTCTTTAAGACGGTAGTTAGTGCTTGGGCGACTTTTTGCAGACATTTATCTCCCTGCTGATGACCATAAGTGTCGTTATAGATTTTGAAACAGTCTACATCGCACATAATCAAAGACATAGACGCGGAACTACGCCGTAGTCTACGCCACTCGATATTCATTTGTTGATTGAAATAGCGACGATTGTAGATACGGGTCAAAGGATCGATAACGGCTTGTAATGATAGTTGCTGGTGCAATAGTCCTTGTCTAATGCCAATAGCTAACTGAGTTGTCAATCTTTTAAGCAGTTCAATTTCTTCTACTTGCCATTGGCGACATTTAAGCTGGTCGGCAATTAACCAGCCCCATAAAATATTAGGCTCATTAACAGTACAATAATCTACAATCTTAGGAGAACTGATTAGAATAGGTGAGATTAATTTGGCTTGAGATTCAAAGAGAAATGATGTTTTGTTGGCATCAAGATAATTACAATTTTCGATAGCTTGAATCTTTCCCTGAAGATAATGCTGATATTTTTCTTGATTGGGACACAGATAATCCCAGGGAATAGTTGCATTAGGATCGATATCAAGATCCGTAGCCGAAGAATAAGCTTCTAAAGAAATATTTTTGTTGTCTAAACGAGCCAGCCAAACAAAGTCACAATCTAAGAAAGATCTTATCTCTTTAGTTGCGGTTTCTAAGATAGATTTTAAATCTAAAGATTGACGAATGCGATCGCTAATTTCAAATAACAGTTTTTGTTGAGCAACGTCTCTAGCTAAACGTTGATTCAAACTCCGAAGAGAAAGGTGAGTTTCTATTCTTGCTAATAATTCTTCTTTCTCAATTGGTTTAGTTATGTAATCTACTGCGCCTGATTTAAACCCCTGTACTTTATACTTGGTTTCTGCTAAGGCAGTCATAAAGATAATCGGAATCTCTTTAGTTTCGGGATGAGTTTTTAAATGACAACAGGTAGTAAAACCATCAATCTCAGGCATCATAACGTCCAATAAAATCAAGTCAGGATGAGCATTTAAAGCAGTTTTAATAGCTTTTTCTCCATTTTGGGCTACTAATAATCTATAACCAATATCTTTTAAGTATTTAAATAAAAGTTGCAAATTATTGGGAGTGTCATCAACAATCAAGATAGTCTTGGATGATTTACTGTTTATTGATTTAGTCATCTAATAATATCAATATGTAATTTGGATCACATATATTATTTGTAGCTGATTTTGTACTTAATAGTAATGGGTCAAAACACTAAGGTTGTTGTTTCTATAAGTTTTATTAAAGAGTTAAATCTAAGTCTAAATACTCAACGCGATCTAATAATAGTATTATATTCATAAGTTATAAAACCAATAATTATATTTATAATGCTTATTTGACTCAGTAATGATACTGAACTTAAAACATAAATACTAAACAATTACTAATTACTGTGTTATAGATAATAACTTTTAAAATCTGAACTAACTTTAGCGATCGATAAAATTGCGGATGAAACTTTCTAGCTTCTGCTGTTGAAATTTATTAGTAAATTGTCGCACCTCTTGAGCAAAAGCTTGGTACTGAGAGTTTAATAATTCTAAAGAATTTATTTGTGATTCTAAAGCCTCAAGATCGCCGATATCGGCTAATTTTAGTAATTCGTTCAACTCCTGTTGAGAAGGAGTAACTAATGTAGGCAAATCTGCTTCTAGAGCTAAATCTTCTGTTTGCCAATCTAGCTCTAAATGGTGGTCTAATAATTCTAATAATTGTGCAAGATCGATAGGTTTGGCTAAAAAAGCATGACAGTTAATGTTAGAAGATTCAAGTATAGATTGACCGTTAGCCGAAATAGTAATAATCACCGTCTTTTCTAGTTCAGGCTCTTGTTTTACTTTAGCAATCATATCTTTGCCATCCATTACAGGCATAGCCAAATCTGCTAAAATGGCATCTGGTCGAAAAGTTTTGGCAATCTCTAAACCTTCTTTGCCGTTACTTGCTTCAGCTAAAGTAAAGCCGAAAGGCTCTAGGTAACTTACTAGTAAGAAGCGATTATCGTCACTGTCATCTACTACCAATATTTTGACTGGAAAGCTCAATCGCCCTCCCCTTGGAAAAGTAGATCCAGACAAAACGGGTAACAAACTTGTTTCTGCTAGGGGAAGTTCTAAATCAAACCAAAAAGTAGTTCCTTTAGAGATGGTACTTGTTAGTTCAATTTTTCCGCCCATCAGTTGAATAATATCTTGGCTAATAGTTAATCCCAAACCAGTTCCTTCTTTATGTTCCACACTACTTGTGATTTGTCTGAAGGGTGCAAAAATCTTGGTTAATTCATCGGTGGGAATGCCATTGCCTGTATCTTCAACCTGAAAGCGAATTTTTTTTAAGCGTGGACGAGAGTTATTAGGGGCTAGTGAATGTTCAGGTTCAAATTCTTCTACATAGCCGACTTTTAGGATTACGCTGCCTGTTTCGGTGAATTTTACCGCATTACTCAGTAAGTTAAATAAAACCTGTCGTAATTTGGTTTCATCACTAGAGACGGCTTGAGGTAAGGAAGGAGAAATTTGCGTCTTAAAGTTCAAACCCTTTTGCTGGGCGCGAAGCTGAAAAATACTGGCAATTTCCTCTAAAAATTGAATTAAATTAAATACTTGCGGTTCTAATGCTAGTTTTTTGGCATTTAATTTAGAGAAATCCAGAATATTGTTAATTAAGGTCAGTAAATGTTGACCTGACTGATGAATAATATTTACCGAATGGAGCTTTTGGGGATCGAGCCTAAGTTCATCTTGTAAAACACCGCTAAAGCCAAGAATGCTATTTAAAGGAGTGCGTAATTCATGGCTGATGCGGGCGATAAAATCATCTTTAGCTTGGCTTGCTTGCTCTAGCTGTTCGCGACTTTGTGCCAGTGCCAGTTCCGTTTGCTTGCGATCGCCGATATCTTCAATTATAGAGATAAAATGGGCTGACTCTCCTTGGGCTAAGATAGCAAGACCAAAAGTTAGATTAGCCCAAATAATTGAACCATCAGCGTGAATATAGCGTTTTTCATAAGTGCAGCTATCGAGTACCCCAGCTATAATTTGCCGAACATATTTTTCATCTAAGGCTAAATCTTCTGGATAAGTAATATCTTGAAACCTGAGTTTCATTAGTTCTTGACTGGTATAGCCTAAAATATCGCATAGTTTTTGATTAACCCTGAGAAATCTTCCCTCTAAAGAAATGTGACTAATACCAACGGTTGCTTGCTCAAATGTCTTGCGAAAGCGATTTTCGCTTTTTTCAAGGGCTTTCTTGGTTTGCATGGTGGCAATAGACTGTCCAATATCCCTAGCCATCAACTCAATTATTTCTCGTTTATAAGGCTCGAAATCTTTACTAGGAGGATTGACAGAAACGAAATTTAACGTTCCGTATAACGTTCCGTTCACGAAGACTGGTGTGCCGATAAAAGATTTTAACTGAAAATTGAGATACAAAGGATGATTTTGCATCTGGGGTATCTCGTCCACATTAAAATAAGTAACTGTTTGCTGCTTTTCTATTACTTCAGCGCAGTAAGTATATTGGCAAGGAGTTTCAAATCCAACGTACACTTCTTCTATTGGGGACTGTACTGCTAAAAGTTTGTAGATTTGACCTTCAACTTGACTAACAATGCCAGTGGAAAGCTCAAATATATCGCAGCCTATAGATATATATTCGGCAAATATATCTTCTAAGTGTTCATAATGATTTGTCGCTATTAGATGAATCTGGCGGAGTTTGTCGCTAAAATCTGCCAGAGTTTGAGTACGTTCATTTACTCGCTGTTCTAAATTAGCATTTGCTTGGATTAACTGTTGTCGGGCTTGTTTGATTTCGCTAATATCCCGACAGATACAAATCAAATCTCCTTGGAGAGTAAAGGTAAGAGTTACTTCTGCACAGAAAATATGACCGTAGTGATGTTTAGCTAAGGTTTCCCCGCGCCATTTGCCTTGTTTCCTCAGCAAAGGAAATATTTCTTGTTCAAATCGAGCTATTTCTTCAGCTTCGTAGAGAATGCGCCAAGATTTGCCAATTAATTCTTCGGGTTTGCCATAGCCAAAAATCTCTGCGTGAGCCTGATTGAGATAAATAAATTTATCGTCATTGAGTACTGCAATGCCATCGCTGGCGGTTTCTAATGCTGTTAACTGACGATTTTTCTCTTTTAAAGTCTGGCTTAACTGTAGCTGAACTTGCTTAAGATCGTCAATTTGTACAAAGCTAATCACAATGCCATCATCTTGGCGTTCCTCTGTTTGATAGAGGTTAATTCGCATTAAGAGATAACTATCGCTGTGTTTCAGCCTAACCTCTAATTCTATAGATTGTTTAGTTTTAATTACCTCTTCTAGTAACTCAGTCAGATCGGGACATTCAATCTTGTAAACTAGATCTTTTAAAGGACGTTCTATATCTGTATTACGTAGAGCTATCGCTTCGGTAGCCGCAGGAGTATACTTGCGAATCTTCAGCTCTCTATCTAAAAAAATTACCCCAATATTCGTACTTTTGAGCAGGTTATCAATATCGTTATTTAGTTCAGTTAGTTCTAAAATCTTGGACTGATATTCTAGATTGATGGTGTGCAGTTCTTCATTAGAGATAGTCAATATCTCATTAAAAACTTCTTGTTCTTCGTTAATGAATTTTAACTCTTCCACTAATGCCTGGAGGTTTTCGCGAGTCTGCTGTAGTTCGTGTTCCAACTCCGAAATTCGGCGTTGAGCTTCATTGTCAATTTTCAACTTAGGTTCGTCTGCTTTTGTAGAGTCTGAGGGCTTAAACTTAGATTCAGTTTCTTGGTGTTCAGACATGGCTATCGGCTGTAGATAAAACTGGCGTTGCTGATTACAGATTATGATTTTGCACCCTCGCTTATCTTCCTGAAGAAAAAACGCGCTCGGCGCATCTAGCATAAAGGCGATTTCCTAAGTGCAGCTTGTCTGTTAATCGTGCATCTAAGATAACTTAAAGTCACCTATTATTGGGAATATTAGCGAAATAATTGAAAGATCATTTTAGTCAAGAAAGTTTTACAATCACAGTAGACAAAATAAGAACTCAAATCAGAATTTTTATTATGCTACGTAAGACCGTGATTCTATTTATTTCATTGTCGTTGTGTGGGACTGCATTTGGCTGTTATAGTCAGATCTTGAGAGCTACAGATACTGAGCGTAATACCATCAGTAAGAAAGCTCATAAATCTTTCAAAAATAATCGTAAGTCTATGGGTAAGTTTTTGAAGAAAAATAATCGTGCTATTAACAGTTTTTTATAGTTTTACGTCTAATGTGAATTAGCGGTCAGACCCCGCGTCGACGCAAGGCGCAAGGGAATGCTGACCAAGAAAAAAAAGCTGATTTTTCTATTTTTATTCAAAATTCGTCTGTAAAAACCAAAATATAATACTGGGGGAACTTTGCCCCAGACCCCAATCTCGCGCGTTCCCTTGCGCCTGACGGCGACGCGGTGAAGCAGTTGCGGTGGACAGGTTTCCTGGCATAAGCAAACTGCTGAACCCTTTAGGGGGTCGCTCGCCTGTTGGGGACGTGACGACCCTCCCCAAACCCCTTCCGTAAACATTAATCATGATTTCACTCATCACAGTTAATTTCTAATTATTTAGGTGAAGAATTGAATTCACTTAAGTTGGGTTCTCAAAAAGATCTTTATTTCTCTTGAAATATTGGACTTTTTATAAGCTGATAGTCAAAAAGTCAATTCACATTAGGCGTGTTTTATAACTAAATTTACTCTTTTAAGCTGTTTGGAAGCTTGAATTTGCTGATAAAGGGCGATCGCCTTTTCAAAACATTTCTGACTTTGATTGAATTGGTTATCCTTTTTTAAGGTAATACCCCATTGAACATAGGCTGCTGCGAGGTCGCATTTGGCGGTAATTTTATCGAGTAATTCCACGGACTGTTGATGGTAGTTATAAGCGAGGCTGAAGTTACCCGCTTGGCGTTCGATACAGCCTAAACCGCTTAGGGATTTGGCTTTAATTTGAGTATAGTGGCTTGATTGAGAAAAGGCGATCGCTTTTTGCCAGATTATCTTAGCTGGGTTTAGTTCTTGATGATTAAAAAGTATTTGCCCAAGAATTTGCATAAAATAAGCAAAGCGTCCTGTATTGTAAGTTCGATCTTCTAAATCTACAATTAATCGATAAAGCTTACGCACAAGATGATTGGGTTCATCGGTAGTTTTTAAATAAGAATTGACCAAAGCTAATCCTAAAGCTGCCTTTTCTGACCAAGAATGATGCTGGGTATTGTTAGCTAGAGCGATCGCCTGTTGAAATAAACCTGCTGCGGTAGTTAGTTCCCAAAGGTCGATATGATATAGTCCTAGGCTTAGGAGAGAATCGACCTCCAGCATCCGCCAGTAATATAGGTCGTGTTTATTGGCTAAAGTCACAGGAATTGATTGCAGACAGTTTTGACTAGTGGCGATAGTCTCTTGCTGATAAGAAATTGCCTGATGCACTTTTCCCGTAGTCCAGTATAAATCTCCTAAAATATTATTAAGTTCGCTACGATGGCGATCGTTTTTCACCCTATCTATAATCTGGTTGATAGCATTTAAGAGAGGTTGAATAATGCCCAGGCGATTAAGAGTTGTGCCTAAAGTTAGAAATTGTCCCCATTGGTTTTCTCGACTATAAAGAATAACTTTAGCGGCACTGGCATAATCTTCAATGGCCGTGTAGTGATAGTAGGCTTCTAAAGCAGTTAAGCCATCTTGAATATTATTGATTCGCTTAATACTCTCCGTCAGAAAAATCGCAATTTGACGATGGGTTTGTTGCCATTCTGGCTGAGATAACTGCAACCTCGATTTTGCTTCAGCCTGCACCATTGGATGTAGCCAGTATTCACCCTGAGCAAATTCTAATAGAGAACGATTGCGCAGAGATTTTATGACTCTTTGCTGCTTAGTATCTACATCCCACAAGACACAAAGTAATCTTGGTAAAGTGATTTTAGCTAAATCTTGATAGCGATAACAACCCAAACGGCAAAGCAACAAATAAGCCTGAGCATCTAAATTTTGCAGACGATTGAATTGGCTGACAACTAAATTTTTTAAATCTGTCTCAACCAAAGGATCGTGGCTATTTTCCTGCCAGTATTGTTCTAGATATCCATCATAATCTTCTCGCACAATGCCACACAGGATGCCCATTACCTTGGCATTACCACCATAGGTTTGATGAATCTGAGCAATTGCTAGATTGTCCGTTTCAAGGTGATGTGCCGTAAAATACTCTTGCCAAGTGGCTAAATCTAATCCTGATAAACGATAGTGTTCTAGGTTAATTTCTGCTTCGCACAGGCGATCGCGACTGGTTATAATAGTCACTGAACGTACTTTGCTGTCGGCTAAAATTCTCAGTAGCTCAATATAGTCGCGATGAGCGTCAATAAGTTTGCCGTGCCTATCTAAAGCAGGTTCTAGATTATCAATTAAAATTCCTACCGAATGCTGTTCTAAATATCTTTTAAATCTAGCTAGGGTAACGCCAAATTCTTTGCCTGATTCTTGATGCAAATCTCGCTGTAACCATTCTTCCACCACGCTATCTACCGAAATAATATTGGCTGTCTCCTTTGCCATCAAGACTTCTAAGCTTAATTCAAAACCTTGATTGGCTAAAAACTGTTGCGCCAAGGTAGTTTTGCCTATTCCTCCTTCCCCTTGTAGTACAATAATTTTGTGATTTTGCTTGACTAAATTTTGCAGAGTTGCGATCGCTTTTTGTCTACCAATAAAGCTAGGATCGCCATTAGTCTGGTCAATAGCCACAGCCAAGTTTTCTATAATCTTCTCGTCTGCATCATTTAAAGACTGAAGTTGGCTTTTAGTTAAGCTGCGAAAATTATTTTTAGTTACCTTTTTATCCCAGGCTACTGATAACAATTTCCAGAGTAACGACCCCGTATCCTTTACGTGTCCCTCTGTACAGCCATATTCGTCCGCAATTTCCAGATATTTCTGGCGTTGCCAAACTTGAGTAACAATAGCCTGCTGTAGATCATTTAGATGCTTTTGGGTACGACGATAAACTTCTTTATCTACTAGGGCTATTACTGCTTCTAGATCCATAGTTCAAGCTGTTTTAAGCAAGCAATAATTAATAAGTAATATAGTTGAATTTTGGTTTTTTGGGTTTTGCAGTTATTTACGCCTACATACTTAAATAAACGTTTAAATTAAAGATTAATTTGTTGCTAATATTTTCAATAAGCTTAAGAATATAAAATAGTTTTTAATTCCCAATAAAATTTAGTTCAACAATTAATTTAGGTAGTATTTCTTCATCTAACAAACTAGCAGGCTTATTTAATATTTCAGTAGCCTTACTTGAACGATAAATTTCTACTTGTTGCTGTGTCGGATTAATTAACCACCCCAATTTAACCCCATTGTCCCGATACTCCTGCATTTTAGCTTGAATGGCTTCTAAGCTATCACTTGGAGACATTAACTCCAGCACAAAATCTGGTGCAAGAGGCAGAAATTTAGCTGTTTCTGCTTTAGTAAAGCGGTCTAGTCTCTCTTTGGCTATCCAGCTAACATCAGGAGAACGTATTGCGCCATTTGGAAGAATAAAACCTGTAGAAGAATCACAAACTACACCTAGTTTATATTGGCGATTCCAAATTACAAAATCAGTAATTAAATCTGCATTATTTTTTCCTGTTTCGTAGCCAGTGGGAGGCATAATAATTAATTCTCCTTGAGGGTTAGTTTCTAATCTCAGATCTGGATTTAGTTGACATAGTTGTTCAAAATGTTCAACTGTAATGGGATTAGCTAACGGCTTTAGGTTCAGGATGTAACTATTCATATATTCATATCGCAAGATCTTAGCTGGATACTTCTTAAATATAAGCTATTTAGTAAAGGCGATTTTTAGAAAATACTGATTAAAGCAAGAAGTTTAATGTTTGATTACCAAAAAATTAGCGATCAATCTGACAGACGAGAAGAGGTCTGAATAAATACATTTATCATAGGAATTGCGATCGCTTTTATATCAGTCAATATTCTAGAATTAAAACATGGCAAATAAACACCAGAAAATCTCATGATAGCTTCTCCCCAAAATTCTTATTTAACAACCGAAGAATATCTGCGACTAGAAACAGCTAGCGATATCAAGCACGAGTATTTCGACGGTGAAATATTTGCTATGGCTGGTGCAACTGACACTCATGTGACCATTGCCCTGAATATGGCTATATTATTACGCAATCACCTTAGAGGACAGGGATGTCGGGTATATATATCGGATATAAAAGTAAGGATCGAGACAAAAAACCGTTTTTTCTACCCTGACGTAATGGTGACTTGTGAATCAAAAGATAAAGAAAATACTACTTATAAAGAGTTTCCTTGTCTAATTGTTGAAGTATTGTCAGATTCTACAGAAGCTTTTGATCGCGGTGACAAATTTGCTGACTATCAATCTTTACCCAGTCTACAAGAATACGTTTTAATTAATACCAAAAAAGCCAGGATTGAATGCTTTCGTCGTACAGATGACGGTTTATGGTTATTGCAGTTTTATGAGCTAGATAAGATAAACTTTGAATTAACTAGCGTAGATTTTTCGGGAAAGATTGAAGAAGTTTATCAAGAAGTTGATTTTTCTCAGCAAACAACAGATTGATAAATTTTCCTCTAATAAGAGTCAAGCAATAATTAGAAATAAGGTAGTACAAGTTGCGATCGCTTTTTGTCTTCAATTTTTCAACTGTGATATCAAACATTTATAATTTTATTTAGCTATGTCAGGATTTGGGATGTAGTAAATTTTTGTAGTGTTAATGATTAAGCTAGAAGAAATTCAACAAATATCCTCTCAAATCAGATTGGTTTTAGATAATCCTCAATCAGTAAAACTTCAAGTCAAGCAAATCGGATTAGCTCAAAAGCAACTAAGAGTAATTAAAAAAGAAATTAATGTGGCGATCCGTAATATTAACCAACAAGCAACTCAATCTGGTGCCGATAGTCTGGTATCTGTTGGTTTAGATGTTTTTGGCAAACATAAATGGGCTGGAAGAATGAGGGCTGAAACTAGACAAGCAATTGAAAGAGATAAAAAAGCTCTCCGTCAGCCATATATGGAATTGAAAGAAGCGATTGATAAGTTAATTTTGGAAGGGGATAAGCTTAAATTAAAAGCTGAAAAGTATTTATTTAATAGTTAGTTACTTCTGATTTAAGTAACATTAAATTAAATTTGGCTAGTTGATAATCAGGATTAATTTCTAGAACTTTCTGATAACAAAAAATAGCCTCGTAGTATCTCTGTGAGTTTTGCATTGCAATACCTTTGTTATGCCAAGCTTCATAATAATCAGGTTTTATTTCAATGGCGCGATCATATGATTCAACCGCTTCAAAATAATTTTTTAAAGATAAAAAGGTAGTACCTTTATTTGACCAACTAATATAAAGGTTTGGATCTATTTCAATTGCCATATCACAACTAGATATTGCCTCTTCGTATCTTTGCATATTTAATAACGCTAGACTTCTATCATTCCAAGCTATAGCTAGTTTAGGTTCAATTGAGATTGCTCGATCAAAGTTAATTATTGCTTCGTTATAATGATGTAGTTCATTTAATGCAGCACCACAGAAATAAAAAGCCATAAAATAGTTAGGCTCAATTTCTATAGCCTGGCGAAAACATTTAATGGCATTTTGATATTTCTGAAGATTGTATAATGCAACACCTTTCAAATACCATGCTTGTTCTTGATAATATTGCGATTGAATAGTAATAGCCTTATCAAAAGCAATAATAGCTTGTTCGTATTGCTGTAAATTAAATAAGCAATATCCTTTATTGTACCAAGCTTCAAAATATTCAGATTTAATTTCAGTAACTTTATCAAATAACCTAACTGCTTTTTGAAAATTATTCAAATCGCTCAATTCTTTAGCTTTATTGAAAAGCCAATCAACTGTAGACAAGAGTTCTAAACTAGATGCTTGACTGTAAGACGAACTAGCTTCTTCATGTCTTTGTAATTCATCTAATGTATCTCCTCTTTCTAGCCATACCCAAGCATAGTTTGAACCAAGTTCTATTGCCTTATTATAAGCCTCTAAAGCATCTGAATATTTATTTAAGTTGTATAAAGTCTTGGCTTTACCCACCCATGAACAAGATTTATTTGGATCTAACTGTATCAATAGATTATATGTAAACAGTTCCTCTTCATATCTACCAAGTTGATGCAAAGCGTCTGCTTTCCATTGCCATATATCAGGATCGTCAACTTCTATTGCAATGGATTTATTGAAAGACTCAACTGCTTCTTCGTAAAGACCTAAAATAAACTGAGTCATCCCTTTAGAGTAATATCCCCAAGAATCATAAGGCTTAACTTCAACTACTGCCTCGTGAAAAATTAGTGCTTCTCTATGTTGCTCTTGACAACATAGTTCATCTACTTCTTCTAATAAAAGTTCATACAAATAATCTATATCTTCCTCTATTTCCAATATTTTATAAAAAGATTCTACTGCTTCTTTATATCTTTTGAGTTTAGATAAGCTTTTTGCTTTGGTTTCCCAATAGTCTGCATTATTAAAATTGGGATCGAGATTTGTAATTTTATCCAGTGTATCTAATGCTTTTTGATATTCTTGAAGTTCGTATAAATTGATTCCTTTCTCTAGCAAGCTTTTGAAGTGATATTTGTTATCATTTTTTTCAACTGAGACTGCTAAACTCAATCCTCTAATAATTAAACTAGAGGAATATTTACTTACTTGATTGGTACTCGTTGTTTTTACAATATCTTTGTTATTCATTAAGTATTTATAAGCTCAACTTTATTTTCAATTCTTCTAGTTTTTCCATTGCACTATTAATTTGTTTATCTAATTCATCAGCCATATCTGCTAATAAATCTTGTCCAACTTCTTTTGCCTCAATCACTTTGGTTTTTAACTGAAACAGTTCGGTTTGTTCTAAATCTGTAATTTCTAATTGGATAGCTTTTAAACGATCGCGACTTTGAGCTATTTGTCGGATAATGCGAATTAACTCAAAGCTAATTCCTTCGCCTTTAATTGATTCAGGACTATTTTCCCAATCTCGTAAAATCGATTTGAGTTTTTCTAAATTACCGTTTTCATAGGCGATGTTAGCCTCAGCCATTAATTCTTGTCTGCGTTGGCGTTCTTCGTCATCAGTTGCTAAGTCTGGATGAATTTTCTTGGCTACTTGACGATACAGTTTCTTTAATTCTGCGGATGGTTGGAAATCTCGATCAGATTCTAAAAGTGCTATATATTCTTCAATTTGAGCTTCTATGCGATCTAGTTCCGTATAGCGAATCCCAATGATCCGCATATATTCTTTTTCAAAAGCATTTAATTCTCCTTGAAAAGTAGCCAGATTTAATTCGTTTTCAGCTAATTCGGTTTCTAATGCTGCTAATTCAGCTTTCTTTTTTTCTAGTTCTTCCTGTTCTGGCGAAAGTTTATGTACGATTTCATAATCCATAGTTTTGTAGGAATTACAACAGTTATATTGAATCCCTACAATCCTAGTCTTGAAACGTATACGAAGACTTCAGTAGAATCAGCTAAAAGATAAGTTGTAGTGTTTGGTTTTCAAAAATGCGATCGCCATTTCTTTTACTTCTCAAACTGTAAAAAATATCCTTACAACAGTTTTTAGCTTTTCTCTACTAGACTGTACTGTTAGTATGAGATTAAACCTATTAGCTTTTACACCTCTTAAGTTTTTAAAGACTAATTCTAATTTAAAAGTTTAAAATAGCTGCTAATCAAAGTCAATTATGTTGTAAATAATGTCGAATAGTAATTCAGCAAATAAATTTTCTGGTTTGTTTCTGGTTTGGAAGCAGTATCAAAGAAGACCCGAAGTTCTCGCCTCTCTAATTAGTTGTGAGCTAAGGTTTATTCCTCATTTATTTAAAAGTAAGTATTTGCGACCTTTAGACTATTTAATAAAACTGGTAGTGAGCGTTCGAGATATTTTGACCAAAAAGCCTGATTTTGTAGTGGCTCAATGTCCTCCTACCTTTAGTGCTTTGCCAGCCTTACTCACCAAAACTCCTTACATAATTGATGCTCATAATCCTTTGTTTCAAGTGGAAATGTGGCAGAGTTTGCCCCTAAGCAAAACTTTGCTAAAAAATGCCTTGGCAATTATTGTTCACAATACCGAAATGTTTCAGTTGGTCTCCAAAATTTATCCTCAAGTCAAACTGTTTACAATTTGCGATCCTATTGAGGCAATTGTGCCAATTAGACCCCAAAAACGCCAGGCTAAAAAGATTTTAGTTATTGCCTCATTCGATCCGTGGGATGAACCAGTCGGTTTATTGATCGAAACTATGGCGAAGCTGATTGAATATAACTTTGTAATTACCGCTGATATTAACAAGCTAGATACAGAAACAGCAGCTAGTTTGCAAAAATTAGATAACGTCACCCTTACTGGTTTTTTGGCTACGGAAGAGTATCATCAGGTCTTGTGTTCAAGTTTGGCATCTTTAGTATTAACAACTAGTAATGCAACTCAACCCAGCGGTGCTTGTGAAGCATTATCTTCAGATACTCAATTAGTTATTAGCAAGACATCATTAACTGAAAAATTATTTGGGGAATGGGCTGTATTAGTAGAAAATTCTTCCGAGTCTATTGTCAAAGCTATCAGGGAATTATCTCTTCAGAAAATGGATCTAAGCGAATATCGTCAACAGTGGAATAAAGCCGTTCAACAAGAAATTTCTAGGCTTGTGGAATTAGTAGAATAATAATAGCTACCTAGATAGGTCAAGAAAAGACGGGAATTTGACCAGAGAAAGCTTGATATGATCGTAAATTCTCTACTGCTTGTTTTATCCAACAGCATGAGTAGTTCGTTTGTTCAGCTTAATAAAGGTAAGGGTAGTTATAGCATTACGTACAAACGTCAGAATACTTGGTCAAATTACTACTCCCTACCCTACTTCCTGTTCTCGCTTCCCGTTTAGGTGTCCCCGTGCTGTTCCCAAATGGAACAGCTTTATGCGGGGCGTAGGATGCCCTCGTGTCGGACGCTTGCGCCTTGCACCTAGATGCGGACAAGTCCTTTCTGTCGAACCATGCGCGGGGGTCGCACCGCTAATCTAATTTTGTATGGCTATATTTATGCTTATACTTTGCTGGTTTCTACAGATTTTGATTTTATACTGTTGCTTTTTGATGTTGGCTTAGATTTTTGAATCCATAAAGAAGTACAAGGGATTTTACTTTTATCACAACGATGAGCATACTTCTGGGCTACTTCAGTTACTTCTTTTAGTAATCCCTGACTTAAGGTTGTTGGCTTCAAACCTAAATCTAAAAAGCGTTGGTTTTTGACGAATAACTCGTTTTCAGGTGCTTCATTACGGGGATTCTCTAAATAAGCGATTTCCCCTTGAGTCATATCTGCAATCATTTTAGCGAGATCTTTAACTCGATGGGTTTCTGTCATCTGATTAAGAATTCTCACTCGTTCACCTTGACTGGGTGGATTTTCGATCGCTAATTGCACACAGCGCACAGTATCTTTGATGTGAATAAAAGCTCTAGTTTGTCCCCCAGTTCCATGGACAGTAAGAGGATAACCTATAGCTGCCTGCATTAAGAAGCGATTGAGAACTGTACCATAATCACCATCATAATCAAAACGATTAACTAACTTTTCATCTATTAAGGTTTCAGGAGTGTTTGTTCCCCAAACAATTCCTTGGTGTAAATCGGTGACGCGAATACCATCGTTTTTATTGTAATAGTAGAAAAATAGCTGATCCTGAGTTTTAGTCATATGATAGACACTGCCAGGATTAGCGGGATAGAGAATTTCTTGTTGAATGCGATCGCCATTATCGGCAACCACTTCTACGTCTAAATATCCTTCGGGTATTTTCATCCCCGCAGTACCATAGCCATAGACTCCCATTGTGCCTAAATGGACTAAGTGAATATCTAAACCAGATTCGACAATGGCACAGAGTAAATTATTAGTAGCGTTAAGATTGTTATTAACCGTATAACGCTTGTGTTTAGAAGATTTCATGGAATAGGGAGCAGCCCTTTGTTCGGCAAAATGGACGATCGCATCAGGCTTTTGATCCAAAATCAGATTTAGTAGGCGATCGTACTCTTGGGCAATATCAATATTGTAAAATTTAATATTTTTGCCTGTAATTTCTTTCCAGGTATTTAATCTTTGTCCAATAGGTGAGATAGGAGTCAAAGAACTAACTTCTAACTCGTTATCAATGTTGCGTCTAGATAGGTTATCGACAATAACAACTTCAAAGTCGAGATTCGATAGATGTAAAGAGGTAGGCCAGCCACAGAAGCCGTCTCCTCCAAGGATGATAACTTTCATATTTTACTCCCAACTATAAAATTCACACGTTAGCAATTTCTGGCTAGGCTAAATCGCAAAAATATCAGCCCAGACTTTATTTAACCAAAGTTTATGCCTTTATTTTCTCTTTCACCAAATTACATTTGGGTATGCTAGATCTTGATTCAAAAAAGCAATTATCTTGGTTTTTCCTAATCTTTCTTAGATAAAGCTGATAACCAAAACCTGTAAAGTGAGCTACGGGCATAGTTGCGATCGCTATAGTACAACATAACCAACGGCTGACTAAGCTAGGCATCGGTTTTTCAGAGTAATACCAAAATTCCTCACGAAATTTACTCTTATATTTTAGGGTTATTCGCGCTGCTTCTAAGGCAATTAGGCAAAAGCCCAATAAAATTAAAGGTATTGTGTGTAGTAAACCATCGAGTATAGTTAAGTCAGCTAGTACAGCGATCATTAATCCCAGAATGCCAAAAAAAGGAATTTTGTTTCTTAAAGGTAGTTCTTGAGCATATTTAGATGACACAATACAGCTACCTCTGCCGTATTTTACGTACTGTCGCCATAAACTTAGCCAGTTGCTGCGAGGAAAATACCAAACCTTTATGCCTGAACTTATGTAAATTACGCGATCGCCTTTTGCTTTAACTAAGCGAAAATTTAGTTCAGAATCTTCTTTACGAGTGACTTCATATCCTCCCACAGCTTCTAAATCTGAACGCCAAAAACAGCCTAAGAAAACCGTTTCAGCATAGCCGTTATAGTTAGGATTGCGATATTTTGCTCCCCCACTGCCTAAAAGACTACGAGAAGCTAAAGCAACTCCAGCTTGAAAGGTATTAGCTGCTATAAAACGTTGCGCTCCTCCTACATTTACTGCCTGAGACTTTTGTAAAGCTGCCACACATTCTTCTATATAATTGTAAGCGTAGTTGCAGTGAGCATCGGCTCTTAAAAAGATATCACCTTCACAAGCCTTTAAACCAATGTTAAGAGCAGCAGACTGTATACGACGGGGATTGTTTAGCAATCTTATTTGGGGATAAATGCGTGATATCTCTTGAATTTTAGCCTGTGTTCCATCAGTACTTAGCCCATCGACAATCAGTATTTCTAATAAATTAGAATATTTAGAAGCCAAAAACTTACGTACAACCGCTTCAATATTGTCTACTTCGTTATATGTAGGAATTACTATTGAAACAGAAGGATTTTTGCTCACGCTCATCTTGATTTTGATCCAAAGTACTTATTTTTTAGTCGCTAGTTAGTAAATCTAGCGTCAAATACGGCTATAAAAAATTAAATTGAGAGATTGTTTTGTTTAATGGGTTGTTTTAGCTCAATTAAAACCATCCAGGCTTGGCTTCTAATGACTGGCAACTTCAACAGAATTGAATCAATAAACTCACAACAACCAAGTAAGCTTTTAAATCCAGGCTTGCCTACGAAAAGGCAAGCAAATAGACTAGTCAGATAAAAATAATCAATCTGAGCTTGCCCGAAATTACGTTTAATTGCTTTTAAGTCAGTTTCAGATAAAGGATGTTCGTCTTCGGAGCGAATATCGGGAGTCAGGCGACGATACAAGTTAATTAAAAAATTATGTCCTAAAGGCTCAAGAAAAATTGCTTTTCCTTCAGGTTGGAGAATTCTGGTGATGGAATCTATAGCTGAAGCTAAGTTGAGATGGTGTAATATTCCTGAGCCACAAATTAAATTATAAGAGCCTTCAGCAAATTCCAAATGTTCAGCATTCATAATTTCAAAACTAATGTTGCCTTGAATATTTTCTTTTACTGCTTGCTGAATTGCAGTTTCGATAGCAATTGGTGAAATATCAATTCCTGTAACTAATTGCGCCTCATTTTTCGCTATTTCAAAGGCATAGCTTCCTTTGCCACAGCCGTATTCAATTACTTTTGAATTCTTACTGTTAGAGAGTATTTTTTGCTGATAGGCTCTAGTAATTGAGCCTGTTATGCTATAAAATTTATTTACTTTTTGTTGCCGTTGATTATCGTTAGTATAACGGCGATCGTGAAATTGCTTTTCCCGTTCAATTCTCTCATTACTGGTGGTCATTAGCAGTCAGCCTTAGTATATTTTTAAAAATTAGAGAGTAGATCGATTTAATTAGTCTGAAAGCTAGAGCCAAAGTTTGGCTGGCACCATTGCTAACCGATAAAAAGATTTAAGTAAACAGTAAAAATCGACTTTAAACCGATTAAACCAAGATAATTCAAAATAGCGATCGCGGATACGACGGTTATTGAAAAACTGTTTAAACACTCTGACTGAAGATACACCAGTAGTGTCGTAATAGGCAATGGGAAAATACAATAGTTGAGGATTAGATAGTTGATTTGCTCTAATGTTGTATTCGTAATCCATTCCTATTGATAAAGACTCGTTATATAAACCTAGCTGTTTAATTAGTTTGCGGGAGTAAAAAGTCGATTGATGGCAAACAGGATTACCATAAAAAAAAAGGCTATTACGCCAAATTTTATGCTGTTGGCGATGCTTTTTTAAATATTTATTCTTACTTACGGAAATAGTCTCCCCTGTTGCCCACAACCATTTTTTTTGACTATAATCAGCAACTACCTGTTCTAAAATGTTTTCTGCAACTAATGTATCGCCAGAATTAAGAAATAAAACAATTTCTCCTTGACTATGGTTAATTCCCTGATTAAAAGCAGAAGAGATACCTTTACCTTTTTGGGGATAAAAAAACAGGTTGGCTCGCTCGATAAAAGGCTTGAGTTTATTGAGTTCTAAATTATTAGATTCAGGGTAAATAATAATATGGTTGATAGTTTGATAAGACTGTTGGCTAACGTTATTTAGAGTAGCAAATAGCGATTCATCAATTTTGTTAGTAATTGTTACTATATCTAGCCAAATTTTATTGAGCATTATCCCTAGGTATACTGTAAATTTGGTTACCAATAATTCATAGGGCTAGCTTACTACATAAATCATCAAAAACTCGCAAGTATTTTTGTGCCTGCTGTTCTAGACTAAACTGAGCGATCGCTTTATGTCTACTTTGAATTGCTAACTGATAATATCTAGCAGCATCAGCTAAGATCCAATAAATTCCTTGAGCCAAATCATCTGCTAAAAAGGGTTGGGCTAAATAACCATTTTGTTGATGATCGATCAAATCTGGCATCCCACCGATCTTGAAAGCAACGCAGGGAGTGCCACAGAACATTGACTCTAAAACAGTGTTCGGTAAGTTATCCTGTACCGAGGGAGCAACAAATACATCTGCTGCACTATAAATCAAAGACAAAGAAACATCATCGTTTAGTTTGCCCGTGTAATGAGCTTTAAACCCAAAATCTAGAGGCTCTACAGGAGCAGAAGCACCAAAAATAACTATCTCAGTTTCTTCAGTAGATTCTAGCTGCTGAAAGGTTTTTAATGCTAAGTGTAATAAAGAAAAGCCCTTTCGTTTATCTTGAGTGCTATCAAATGCCCCAAATAAAATGATCTTTTTATCCCTAGGTAAATTTAAAATCTTTCTGGCTAATTCAATAGGATGGGGTTGATAAATCTGAGGATCGATGCCGTTACCAATCACTCTAATTGGAAAACTTTGTAATAATGAACTAGCTTCAGCGCAGCTAGCTAGCCACCTGCTAGGGGTTACAATAGTTAAATTTAAATCTTTCCAGGCTCTAGCTTTACGCTGCCAATTCCAGCGAGATAAATCCCAGCTATGATTACTTCCTAGTTGAGGACAAGCACCACAAGATTGTAAATAGCGATCGCATTCTCCGCTATAGTGACATCCGCCCGTAAATGCCCACATATCATGTAAAGTCCACACCAAAGGCTTTTTTAATTGACCTAAAGCTTCAATAGGCATAAATCCGCCACATACCCAGTGGAGATTAATAATATCGGGATTAATTTGCCTGATTTTGCTAATAATTCTATTGGGCAACCATTGAGAAGAATAAATATTAATTGTGGTGTCTCGCTGAGGATATAAAGCCAAGGGTAGCCGATCTAGTGCAGGCTTAAGCGCAGCAACTCCTCTTTTGACTTTGCTGATGGGGGCGATAACGGTACGATCATCACCCTGTTTATTCTGCACCAACATTTGGGAGTCGGCTTTTTGTGCCAACAAGCCCTGATGTAGTCGATAAGCAGCACGGGCTGCCCCTCCACCAATATCTTTAGCACTTACAATTAAGATTTTCAATTATTAATTATCTTCGATAAATAAAATCATGCCTTTTTATGCACATACTCCATCAAAGAATAGCGAAAAATGGCATCTACTTGAATATCATTTATCCAAAGTAGCTAAATTAGCCGAGATTTTTGGTAATAAATTTCATGCGGGAAAATTAACTTATTACGCTGGACTTTGGCACGATCTGGGTAAATACAATCCTGAGTTTCAACAGTATTTAGAACAATGCGATCGCGCTTCAAAATCTGGAGAGAAAGCACCTCGTCAAAAAGTTCTTCATGCTAAATATGGAGCAAAATTAGCAGCAGAAAAATTTCCCTTCTTAACATCGATAATTTACGGACATCATGCTGGCTTACCTCAAGGTGCAGATATGATGGCTCGTATTGCTGAAATTGATTGTGATACACACCAGCACATTCTAAAAAATGCTATTAAAGAATCATTAAATACAGATATTGATTCCGAAACGGAACGACAGTATAAAAATCTGTTATCAGATGTTTACTCAAACGAACTACTTATTCGGCTCTTATTTTCCTGTTTAGTTGATGCAGATTATCTTTATACAGAAACACATTTTGCTCCCGAACAAGCAACTATTAGAACAGAAAATAAACGCAGAGATGACTTAAAAATCGATTGTCTCTGGCAATCATTAGAGCGATCGCAAGAAGAATTGTTGGGTAGTGCTGAAAATTCTCAAGTTAATCTAGTGCAATCGCAAGTTTATAATGCTTGTCTTGATGCAGCAAAATTAAAACCAGGTGTTTTTCGTTTAGCTGTATTTACAGGGGGTGGTAAAACTTTGAGTGGATTGGCTTTTACTCTATCCCATGCAGTTGAGCATAATTTAGAATGAGTAATTGTAGCTGTACCTTATACTAAATCCTGTTCTCAAGACCCATTTATACTAAAGAAGTAGTAAGACAAAAATCTAATGCCAAGAAAAGCTTCTTTAATTCTCCATTACAGTAGTATTGAAACTTGCTGCTGCCTATATTGTTCGGTAAGGTCTAACTTAAATAAGTCTAAACTAACCTCTTGAGGAAAATAGCTAATTATCTCTTTAGTTTTCATTTAGATTCCACCAAAATTTTTCCAATAAACTAGGCTCAAAGTTTACTGGTTGTGTTTCTTCTACTTCTTGCTTAGGTGCTGTGACGTTAAGCCATGTGACTAAGATGATAAAACCAACAAAGACTTTTGGTAATATAGCCCAAAGTAAATCTTCCTGCTGTTTTCTTTCTTTAGCTTCTTGAATGTACATTGCATTATAGTCGTGTCCTTTTGGGTATATGGTGGATTTAATACCTCGTCCGCCTATTATTACTTGGGGTTTATTTTGCTTTGTTTTTTTGTCATTTAACTTTAATTGTTGTTCGCGGGCTTGTTTTTTAGTTTGCATCTTCTTTTTCCTTTGTAGTTGTTTATACATCTAATATAACTCACGTTATTGCGGTCGTCCTTTGGGGCGATCGAGGATTGAAACTCGCTTGCTGGCAGAATCGAGCTTTAGCTGAATTACGCTGTTGCGCTCGTCCTTCGGGGCGATCAAGGATTGAAATTGGAGCGGCGAATTTTTAGGCTATACTTGTACTTATTTAAGGGCAATTTAAAGCAAGATGGAAATAGTTAATTACTCAGAAGCGAGAGAAAACTTTAAACAGGTCTTGGATCGGGTGAGTGATAATCGCGACGCTACCTTAATAAAAAGGAGAAATCACGAGGATGTAGTGCTGCTATCAAAAAGCCATTACGATTCGATCATGGAGACATTATATTTGATGAGGTCTCCTGCTAATGCCAAACATTTGATAGAGGCGATCGCCAGAGATGAAGCTGGGAAAGGGCAACACCATGACTTGATTGATGCGTGATTTAATCTGGGACATCGAAGCTTGGCAGGATTATATCTACTGGCAGGGTCAAGATAAAAAGACTTTTAAGAGAATTAATCGACTAATCCGAGATATTTTGGTTACTCCGTTTGATGGGATTGGCAAACCCGAACCTTTAAAAGAGAATCTTTCTGGCTACTGGTCGAGAAGGATTGATGAAACAAACAGATTGGTTTATCGAGTAGGGGAAGACTACATCAAAATCATTTCTTGCCGATATCACTATTAACGAATCGCATGTATGAATAACATGAAATATCCTAGTAGAGCAAATCTAGCAGTAAATTAAATGTTTTACAGCTTATTATACTAAATCGGTGTTGGTATAGGTTACTTAAAAAAGAAGTCCCGAAGATTAATTCATCCCCCAGTCTCAAGCGTCCCCTCGTCTCAAGCGTCAGCCTACATAAATAACCTCTGTCAATCGGATTTGGTATCAGTTTATTTTATCTATAGATTGAGATTGCCCAACAATGGGAATTGGACTCAAGAAGCCAATACTTCAATTTTGAAGATTAGCTTGTCCTGATTTAAGTTCAGCAATTTTCTCTTGAGTCAAACGATTTTCTTTTTCCAGGGTTTCCAAAACAAAGTCTGGTAATTGTGCTGATTTATTTAGGGCTAAGGTAAAGTTTTGTGTAGCTTCTTCTAAAACCTGAATATCATCTTTCTTTTTGCCAATTTGTCTGAGAATCTGCCCTTTGAGATAATAATGTTCTGGATTATCGGGAGCAGCTTTTATAGCTTTATTGGCATATTCTAAGGCCTTATCATATTGTTTCAAATCGCGATATGCCACTGCCAAACCTCTATCCACCAAATAATTAGGTGCAGCATTGGATTCAAAACGGGCGATTGCCTGTTCTGGTTTAGAAAAAGGCAGGTTAACGGCTAATAACAAATCCATATAGCCTTTAATCAAGTTCAATTCAGGATCATTAGGATCGCTATCTTCTGCTTGATCGAGATATTTGAAGACCAACTGTAGCTTATTAATAGCATCTAAAGCCCCGTCTTTTTGATAAACATAAGCACCATCTAAAAAATGACCTACTGCCAAATAAAGATTGCCCCGTAGAGGATCGCTTTGGCTTAACAATTGGGCTGACTCTAAAGTCTTATCAGCGTATTTTTTGATGCCTTCCCAGTCTTTTTCTTTTTCGGTATAAGCTAAAGAAGCAAGCAGGGCATAAGTCAGAGGTTCATCTGGTGTTTCTGCTTCAGCCTTTAATAATTGATCGCTAACTGTTTTGTAGTCTCCTTTGAAAAAAATGGTTTCAAATGCTTGTTCGGTATATTTATCAATATCACGAGGGTTTTTTTGACGGAAAGGATCTGCTGCACAAGCTGTACTACTAAGACCAATAATCATAGTAATGCTTAATGGTAAAGTCCAAATTGTTTGTTGCAACTGAGTTTTAAAACTAGCAAATTTAGTTTCTTTTTTCATTATGCTTAATTATAATTATTAGTAAGTTTGATAAACATTGACGTGAGCAACAAAAATCTAGTTCCTGAAAATAGAAGCAATATTATTATTAACCAGCACAAAAGCTAAATTGAACCTGGCTCAATTAAAGAGCCTATAATTAAGTTATAAAAATCTAGGTGATTAAATAATGCTCCGTCTGCAAAATTTAACTTATCATCCTCCTGCTACTGTTCAACCCATCCTGAAAAATATTAACCTAGAACTTCCAGCACAGAAACTAGGATTAATAGTCGGAGCAAGTGGTTCAGGTAAGACTACTATTTTAGAGATTTTAGCGGGATTGGCACAACCTACTAAAGGGGAAATTCTTTGGCGGACAAAACAACTTACAGATGTTGAACTACAGCAGCTAGCAGGATTAGTGTTTCAGTTTCCTGAACGGCATTTTTGTGGTGGTACTATTTTAGAAGAATTGCGCTTAGGTCATCCAGAACTAGATCTAAAAAGAGTCAAAGATGCTTTGAGCGAGGTAGGATTAGATCATGTATCTTTAAAAATATCTCCCCACGATCTTAGTGGTGGGCAACAGCGTCGGTTGGCTTTGGCAGTACAGCTAATTCGTCAGCCTAATGTACTGATGTTAGATGAGCCAACAGCAGGATTAGATTGGTCGATGAGGCTTCAACTAGCTAAACTGCTGAAAAATTTAAAAGAACATTGGACATTGTTAATAGTTACTCACGATCCTGGAGAGTTGATCGACATAGCCGATCGCTGTTGGACAATTAGCCATGGAGATCTCCAGCCCGTTGAGCCAGTGGCATTGAATCGATAACCTAAAAGCTTATGAGTCAGATCGAAACTAATAGATTGCCCCAAATGACAACAGTTTGGCAGCAAAGCCTCAATTGGCAGCCCGACTCAGCCCAAGAGCAATTATTTCAATGGGTTTATCAAGAAGTTATCGAAGGAAATCGTCAACAGAATCTAACTCGCATTACTATACCAGAAGACTTTTGGGAAAAACACCTTTGGGATTCTCTCTCAGGAATAGTTGGTTTGGAGCAAGATTTTTTAGCTCAAAAACTCCAGGTGATTGATATTGGTACAGGAGCGGGTTTTCCTGGTATTCCTTTAGCGATCGCTTTTCCTCTCTGGAAAATTACCCTGCTAGACTCTACCCGTAAGAAAATCACTTTTGTTAATGATCTAATCACTAAACTTAAGTTAAATAATGCCACTGGTATAGTTGCCCGCGCCGAAGACTTAGGTAGAATTCCAGGCGATCGCCAAGCTTACGATTTGGCTTTAGTACGAGCCGTAAGTAAAGCCTCTGTCTGTGCTGAATATAGCTTACCGCTAGTGAAGGTAGGCGGACTGGCTGTTCTTTACCGTGGACACTGGAGCAAGTCAGATACTGCCAGTTTAAAGTCGGCTGTAGCTAAGTTGGGCTGCAAAATTGAATTAATTTATCCTTGGGAAACTCCTATTAGTCAAGGAGTACGCCATTGTATATATATCCGTAAACATTCTCCAACATCCAAGAAATTTCCTCGCGAAGTCGGTGTTCCAGAAAAGCAACCGCTTTGAATCAATGATCGATGACCAATAAGCAATGATTGATCGCCCCACATTATCGACGACGAGGTTGCAACCAGCTAGACAGTTTATTTAATAGCTCACTAATAAATTTGACAAGCTTTTGAATTGTTCCTCTTTTTTCTTCGATAAATGTCATCATAATAAGTATTTGTCTAATTAATCTAGTAGACATGAGCTTAAATAAAGTAGTCTTTTATTTAGCTTGAAACTAGTAGCGAAATTTAACTTGTTACTCGTTACTCAAGCGGAGCGATACTAGCCAATCTCGTCTATTTTTAGAAATTGGGGGTAATTAGCCAATAAATCAGCAGGGTCTTGATAAATAGCAACACAACCCGCCAGAGTCAAGGTTTCACGCTCAAAGCCACCACCGAGGACAGCGATAGTGCGTAAAGATATTTTGCCAGCAGCGATCGCATCATAGGGACTATCTCCAACCAAAATAACTGACTCGACAGGAATACCAGCCAATTTTTCTAATGCGGAGAGAAATATATCTGGTTCGGGTTTGGACTTTTCAACATCATCGGTAGAAACCGAACCGTCGATTAAATCTTCAATTTCTAATATTTTCTTATAGTGAGCAATAGTTTCTGTTCTCGCTGAGGATGCCAAAACAATCTTGATTCCGTCTGCCTTGATAGCTTTAAACAGTTCTTTTACTTGAGGAAAAGGCTGGACTTTTTCTAAAAGATGCTCTTGATAATATTGTTTGCGGTATTCGGCAATATCTGACTCTAATTTTTTTGCTTCATCTGGGTCAAGCAATTCACCAATAATATATTCACTACCTTTGCCGATCTGCTCGCGTAATTTATCATAAGCAAAGTCATAACCATATTCTTGAAAAGCTTTGACCCAAGCTTGAGCATGATAATCAACTGAATCAACTAAAGTACCATCGAGATCGAAAATTATTGCTTTGATCATGATTTTAAATTAAATAAGATATGAGGCGATCGCTTTATAAAGCGATCGCCTTGAAAATAGAATAATTTAGACCTTTTCCTCAGTACTTTGTGCTGCACCAAGACCAACTACATCTTTAATAAAGACCAGCTTATTGGTAAAGTCTAATTCTTTAACAGAATCTAACAGTTGCTGTGCATCGGGGGACAAGCGATAGTCATCGGGTATTTGCACTGCATTACCTCGTTCCATTTCTGATGCTAGGCAATACCAAAAAAAGAGTTTTTGATTGGAAGAATACTCTTTGTAAGTTTGAAATTCTGCCCTATCTTTGCCAACGATCAGATCGCGCTGCACCTGTAGCTGGTCTTCAGGAGACATTTGCTTGACTTGCTCGATTAAGTCTGACGACTTTTCTAGATTTTCATCAGGGCGTTCTGCTTCAGGAGTTATATTCTCTTTAACAAAATCTCGGTAGACATACCAGAGAACTGCTAGCTGTTCGTCCATATCTAGAGAATGAAGATGATAGACTTTTTGTTCGGCTGCTGATTGAGAACTCATAAAATACTTCTTACTTGGTGTTGGGAAAATAGTTGAAATTTGTCTTTAAGCTGATTTAGACTTAGCTTTTAGGCTGGAAAATAAGGCGATCGTTGCATCGATAAATGCTGGTATATCATCGGGGTTGCGACTGGTAACTAAATTGCCGTCTACTACCACTTCTTCGTCTACCCAGTTTGCACCTGCATTTTTGAGATCGGTTTTAAGCGAAGGCCAGGATGTAATCTTGCATCCTTTAACCACATCTGCTTCAATCAACGTCCAAGAACCATGACAAATAGCTGCCACTGGTTTGTCTGCTTCAAAAAAAGTTTTGATAAACTTGACGGCTGTTTCATTTGTCCTTAACTGATCTGGATTTGCCACACCGCCTGGAAGCAAGAGTGCATCATAATCTTCAGGATTAGCTTTGTCTAAAGGCAAATCAACTATAAATTCATCTGCTTTATCAAAGTGATTCCAACCGCGCACTTGTTCCCCCATAGGAGAAATAATATAGGTGCTTGCACCTTCATCATTAAAGGCTTGACGAGGCTGAGTCATTTCTACTTGTTCAAAACCATCAGCGACTAAAATAGCGATGTTTATTCCTTCTAATTCTTGTGACATAGTTATTGTTCTCCTTGTGTTTCGGTAAATTTAATTACAAGCATTAAAGTTATGATTAATTGGCTGAAAAATTGCCAGCATCATCAAACATCTGTTTGGTTTTTTCTAAAAGCTTGTTGTTAGGATCGGTGCGATCGATAGCTGTTTGTTGAACCGCAGGAATTTGACTAGGATCTTTTAGTGCCTCTTGTCTCTGAGGACTAACGAATTCATCGACACTGTTCAAAGATTTGACTTCATCTGAGTCCGAATAGAGCAACCCGTCCACTTGACTGTCATTGGTAGGATAACTAGTTTCGCTTTTATTTGCTGCTGCCAAAAGCAATTCTGCTGATAAGTTTGCTCTACTCTGAGCTTTATTTAATTTAGAGTCATTAACAGGAGATTTATATTGGCTCATACCATCTCCACCTGCTTTATGAGGATTGTTTTCTCCGCCGACTTGAACAGGGGAATTATTCGGACGCGCGCCTTGTTTGTCGCCACTGTTACAGGCTGTGGTAAAAAATAAAAAAGTTACTAGCATGAAAGCACTTGCAATTCGCTTAATCCGTAGTTTTTTGACAATATTCATGAATTTGGTTCTTGGCTAATTTTTGTGGTGAGATGATTTTTTTGAAGTGTAATTTTTGCATAAACACAACATCAAACGTCTCAATAATTACAACCTATCTATATTTTTTATAGATAGCTTCTAACTAAAGTTGCATATCAGAGATTATTAATACTGATCTTAAATAGCTAATTAAGTTGGGAAAAGCGTTTCGCTAATAGCTGCTGGCTATATCTAAATAAAAATTTAAGCATAAAAAATCCCCTACCCGAAGGCAGGGGAACTAATTACTTAGTTACAAACTAAATTACGGATATCGCTAACCAAATTTACCAGCCGTAGAAGCAATTAGGAATGCTGCATAGGTCAGGACATAACCCACCGTGAAGTGAGCTAAACCAATTACACGACCTTGAACAATGGACATAGCAACGGGCTTGTCTTTCCAGCGAACTAAGTTAGCCAGAGGAGTACGCTCGTGCGCCCATACAATAGTTTCGATCAGCTCTTGCCAATAACCACGCCAAGAGATGAGGAACATGAAACCAGTCGCCCAAACTAGGTGTCCAAAGAGGAACATCCAAGCCCAAACAGAAAGGTTATTTACACCGTAAGGGTTATAACCATTGATCAATTGAGCCGAGTTTGCCCAGAGATAATCACGGAACCAACCCATGAGGTAGGTAGAGTTTTCGTTGAACTGAGCAACGTTACCCTGCCAGATCCCCAAATGTTTCCAATGCCAGTAGAAGGTCAGCCAGCCCAGGGTGTTGAGCATCCAGAACATAGCTAGGTAGAACGAATCCCAAGCTGAGATATCACAAGTACCGCCACGACCAGGGCCATCACAAGGGAAAGCAAAACCGAAGTCTTTTTTGTCGGGCATTAGTTTGGAACCGCGAGCGTCTAAAGCACCTTTGACTAAAATCAAAGTAGTGGTGTGTAGACCTAGCGCGATCGCATGGTGAACTAAGAAATCTCCAGGTCCAATTGTTAAAAACAAAGAGTTTGTGCCACTGTTGATAGCATCCAACCAACCAGGCAGCCAGGCTGCACCAGTTTGAGCGATACTATCGGGGTTAGACAGTAAGGTGTCAAATCCATAGAGAGCTTTACCAGAAGCAGCTTGAACAAACTGAGCGAATACAGGTTCGATCAAGATTTGCTTTTCAGGCGTACCAAAAGCTACTACTACATCATTGTGTACATACAAGCTCAAGGTATGGAAACCAAGGAAGAGAGATACCCAGCTTAAGTGGGAAATAATCGCTTCTTTGTGATCCAAGACTCTTGACAGTACGTTGTTTTTGTTCGCTTCGGGGTCATAGTCCCTAACTAGGAATATTGCACCGTGAGCAAATGCACCAACCATCAAGAAACCAGCAATATACTGATGGTGAGTATATAAAGCTGCTTGAGTTGTGTAGTCCCTGGCAATGAAGGCATAAGAAGGTAGCGAGTACATATGCTGCGCTACCAAAGAGGTAACAGTACCCAAACTAGCCAAAGCTAGAGCTAACTGGAAATGTAACGAATTATTTAAAGTGTCGTACATTCCTTTATGTCCTTCACCCAAACCGCCTTTAGGTGGCTTGTGAGTTTCTAGGATCTCTTTGATGCTGTGACCAATACCAAAGTTGGTACGGTACATATGTCCAGCAATGATAAAGATAACTGCGATCGCCAGATGATGATGAGCAATATCTGTTAACCAGAGAGACTCAGTTTGAGGATGGAAACCACCTAAGAAAGTTAGGATAGCTGTTCCCGCTCCCTCAGAAGTACCAAATACATGATTAGCAGTATCAGGATTCTGAGCATACACACCCCAGTTCAGGCTAAAGAAAGGCCCTAAACCTGCGGGATGAGGAGGAGTAGATAGAAAGTTATCCCAACCTACGTGCTGTCCGCGAGATTCGGGGATAGCAACGTGAACTAGGTGTCCAGTCCAAGCCAAGGAGCTTACCCCAAACAAACCAGCTAGATGATGGTTGAGGCGAGACTCAGCATTTTTAAACCAAGCTAGGCTAGGACGGAACTTGGGCTGTAAATGCAACCAACCAGCAAACAAGAAGATAGAAGAAAGAATCAATAAGAAAATCGATCCTTGATATAACTCTTGGTTAGTAGTCATACCAATGGTATAAAACCAGTGGTATACACCAGAATAGGCAATGTTTACTGGGTTAGAAGCACCACCTTGAGTAAAAGCATCAATTGCGCCTTTACCAAAGTGAGGATCCCAAATCGCATGGGCGATCGGGCTTGTGTTTAAAGGATCTTTTATCCACTGTTCAAAGTTACCTTGCCAAGCCACATGGAACAGAGTACCGGAAGTCCACAGAAAGATGATGGCGATATGACCAAAATGGGAGGCAAAAATCTTCTGGTAAAGATTTTCCTCGGTCATACCATCATGAAGCTCAAAATCATGAGCAGTGGCAATTCCGTACCAGAGCCGACGAGTAGTCGGATCTTGGGCGAGATCCTGGCTAAATTTCGGGAATTTAGTTGCCATAGGTTATGGGTAGAATTCTCCTGTAGGGTGAAAAATGAGTTTAATATTGCTATTTTTTGCCACTCATTTTTGGCTTTTAGTTACCACCTTCAATATTAAATATTATCAGGCAGTAATTTTGTTAAAACACGGTTGCTAATACAAGTTATTTAACTTAAATTTTTCACCGTTAAGTTCTCTTTACTATTAATAATTTTGAACCAATAGTTCAAAGTTATGATTAGACTGACCAACGGTCACAGCAGGCTCCGTCCGTTTAGAAGTCCCCGTGCTGTTCCGTTTAGGAACAGCTTCATGCGGGACGTGGCGGAGTAATCTGTGACCAATCATTCAAGACAACCTCAACCAAAAGCTTTAGCTATCTTGTCTGATTGGCACAATCAAGACTCGTTTACAACGAGAGCGTCCTTGCTAAGAAGAATGCCCAAGTAGTAACAATTCCTCCTAAAAGATAGTGAGCTACACCCACAGCACGACCTTGAGTAATACTCAAAGCGCGAGGTTGAATAGCTGGAGCTACTTTTAGCTTGTTGTGAGCCCAAACAATCGACTCAATCAACTCTTGCCAGTAGCCACGTCCACTAAAGAGGAACATGAGACTAAAAGCAAAGACAAAGTGACCTGCTAAGAACATAATTCCATAAGCAGATAAAGCCGAACCATAGCTATTGATAACTTGAGAAGCCTGCGCCCACAAGAAATCACGTAACCAGCCGTTAATACAAATTGCACTTTGAGCAAAGTTGCCTGCCGTAATATGAGACACCGTACCATCTGGTGCTACCGTTCCCCATACATCCGACTGCATCTTCCAACTGAAGTGAAAAATTACTACAGAGATAGAGTTGTACATCCAGAACAAGCCTAGGAATACATGATCCCAAGCTGATACTTGACAAGTACCACCACGACCAGGTCCGTCACAAGGGAAGCGGAAACCAAGGTTGCCTTTATCTGGAATCAAGCGAGAACTACGAGCGTAGAGAACGCCTTTTAACAGAATTAAAACAGTTACGTGGATAGTAAATGCGTGGATGTGGTGAACCATAAAGTCAGCAGTACCCAAAGCAATCGGCATCATTGCCACTTTGCCACCAACTGCAACTACACCACCGCCAAAAGCATAGCTAACTGGCTCTAAAGCTGTAGGAGCAGTATTACCAGGAGCAAGAGTATGAATATTCTGTACCCACTGGGCAAAAATTGGCTGTAGCTGAATCGCCGTATCTGAGAACATATCTTGGGGACGACCCAAAGCTCTCATGGTGTCATTATGAATATATAAACCAAAGCTGTGGAAGCCAAGGAAAATACAGACCCAATTAAGGTGAGAAATAATTGCATCGCGAACGCGAAGTACGCGGTCAACTACGTTATTTACATTCTTGGCTGGGTCGTAGTCACGCACCATATAAATAGCTGCGTGCGCTCCCGCACCAACAATCAAGAAGGCACCAATCCACATATGGTGAGTAAACAGCGATATTTGAGTAGCATAGTCAGTCGCCATATACGGATAGGGAGGCATCGCGTACATATGCTGCGCCACGATAATCGTTAGAGAACCTAGCATAGCAAGGTTAACTGCCAACTGAGCGTGCCATGAAGTAGTCAAGATTTCATATAGACCTCTATGACCTTCTCCACCAAACAATAGGGGATCGCCTTTATGTCCATCTAAAATTTCTTTCATGCTGTGACCAATACCAAAGTTGGTACGGTACATATGACCAGCGATAATAAACAGGACAGCGATCGCCAAGTGATGGTGTGCTGTATCTGATAGCCACAAACCGCCTGTCACAGGATTCAGTCCACCTTTAAAAGTCAAAAAGTCAGAATATACGCCCCAGTTAAGCGTGAAGAAAGGTCTTAGACCCTCTGCAAAACTTGGGTATAATTCCGTCATCAAATCTTTATTTAAGATGAACTCATGAGGCAGAGGAATGTCTGCTGGGGCAACTCCCGCATCTAACAGTTTGTTGATTGGTAGAGATACGTGGATTTGGTGTCCAGCCCAACCTAGAGAACCCAAGCCTAACAAACCAGCCAAGTGGTGATTCATCATTGATTCCACGTTTTGGAACCATTCCAGCTTAGGAGCTCTCTTGTGGTAGTGAAACCAGCCAGCAAAGATCATTAGACCTGCCATCACTAAACCACCAATAGCAGTGCAGTATAACTGGAAGCTATTAGTGAATCCAGAAGCTCTCCAAAGGTAAAAGAAGCCAGACGTGATTTGAATTCCGTGGAATCCACCGCCAACGTCGGCATTAAGAATATCCTGACCAACAATGGGCCAGACTACCTGCGCACTAGGCTTAATAGCGGTTGGATCGAGAAGCCATGCTTCATAGTTAGAAAAGCGGGCTCCGTGGAAATACATTCCGCTCAACCAGACAAAAACCACCGCGAGGTGACCAAAGTGTGCGCTAAATATTTTTCGCGAAATATCTTCTAAGTCACTGGTATGACTGTCAAAATCGTGAGCATCAGCGTGAAGATTCCAGATCCAGGTTGTAGTCTTAGGACCTCTGGCTAAAGTTCGGTCAAAGTGACCTGGCTTGCCCCACTTCTCGAAAGAAGTAGGAACTGGATCTACATCAACTGTTACCTTGACTTTCGCCTCTTCTTTTTGAGGACTGATTGTCATGAGGATTCTCCTCTCAGGGCAATAGATTTTAGATTTAGATTTTCTTGCTCCGAAGAACAAGTTTTTTATTATGTAAAAAGAGCGAAAATCACTGCTTTTTATATAACCTTAGCTTGCTTTCTCCTAATAGTTTTTAGGTTTCGAGCTACAGGCATTACTGTATCTGATCATAAGACTTAGAATTCAGCAACATAGGTAAAGCTTAACAAAATTTTAAATGGACGCGACTATTGATCTGACTAGGTTTGCACCTCAGACATTTTCAGGCAAAAGTATACAAAAAACAAAAAATCTTTACAAACGACAATATAACCCTCTGACTCAAAATCGCTACTATCCTGATGTAATTTAGTAATAGGGGGAAAGCTGGTATGGATTCAGTTAAAAGATTTCCCAAGCTTTTTATGAATAAGTTATAGATAAGGATCGATGAATACTATTAGATTTTGTTTATTGTTAGCCTGTTTGAGTTGTTTAATAAGTTGCGGACAAGTAAATGTGGATAATTCTTTTAGCGATCGCCTGGGAAACACCATATTTGTAAATGCTACCAACAGTAATCTAGCTGAAACAGCCACGCCTAAAATCATCAAGGAGTTAAACCAAGACCTAGAAAAATTTACTCCTCAAGTAAGGATTATTGCTCCTCAAGCCGACAAAGTGTTTAAGCAAACAGATATCAGTGTTCAGCTACAGGTAAAGGATTTACCAATCTTTCAAGACAAAAAATTAAAACTAGGAAATCATTTAGCTTTGATTTTAGATAATCAGCCCTCTCAATCAATATACGATTTAGAAAAACCGATTATTCTCAAGGATTTAAGCCCTGGAACTCATAGTTTGAGAGTATTTGCCTCTCGTCCCTGGGGAGAAAGCTTCAAAAATGATGGTGCTTATGCTCAAGTAACCTTTAGTGTAATCACAGAAACCAACAACAATCGTACCGATCCTAATTTGCCTTTGCTGACCTATAGCAATCCCACAGGAACTTATGGTGCAGAACCATTCTTAATTGATTTTTATTTAACAAATGCCCCTTTACACGCGATCGCCAAAAGTAATCCTAATCTAAAAGATTGGCGTATCAGAGCAACAGTAAACGGAGAAAGTTTTATGCTCGAAAATTGGCAGCCTGTTTATTTAACAGGATTAAAATTAGGTGAAAATTGGATTCAGCTAGAATTAATTGATGAAGCTGGCAATGACATTGAAAATAGTTTCAATAATACGGTGAGGGTAATTAATTACGATCCCCAGCAACAAAATACTTTAGACCTGTTAGTAACTAATCAAGTATCTTTAGCCGAAGCTCAATCCATAATAGAAAAAGATAGTATTCAGCCTGTAAAAATACTAGAAACTATCCAAACACCAGAAGAATTAATTGAGTTGGAAAATGCTGCTGAGAATTCAGCAAACATTGTTAAACCTGAGCCAGAAATAAAAAACGAAGAGCAATTAAGCGACCAGTCTAATTCAATCGGCATGATTACTCCTAATCCAAACAGTGAAGATTCAAAATTAACGCCCGAAAACAGCGATGAGGTACAAACAACTATTGAGCCAACAACTAACATTAACAATCAAGTAATTACTCAAGAAAAACAAGCAGATAACTTTAACTATTCTTCTGGCAACAAAGACCTTGAACCAAAAATAGAGAAGGTCAACACAGATAAAACAAAAAAAAATGAAACCAATTCAGATCGATCAGAGCCATTAGCAAAAATTGAAATACCTCAACCTGAATCCGTAGAAATAACCCAACAGCAGATTACCATTAGAATTCCAGAAACTGAATCAGCCGATACATTAAAATCAGAGCCAAAATCGTCAACACCCTTATGGCTCAAAAAAATATTAGTGAGTCTACGTCAAAAAATTGAAGCCCTAGCAAAGCTTTTGCCTCAAGCCGTGTAGCTATCAGCTATTTTTGAGCTGAAAAGGTCTAAGTTTTTTGAGATCAATCAATATAAGAGAGCAACAGCAAATCCAAAATATTCTTAACAAAAATAAACTCCAAGCTACTTTTACCTTTACAATGGTCTATTGCACTGACTCAAGCAATAACAAAAACCTAGAGCAAGAGGTTTGAAAATATTGGTGAGAGTGGCGAATGTTTTGCTACTCTCAAGCATAAAGAATTGAGTTTATAGGTGAAAAAACAAGACGCAAGGGAATTAGACTACAATTCATGACTATGGCAAAAGTTCTCGTCTCCGATCCTATCGATCAAGCTGGTATCGATATTATCTCTCAAGTCGCCGAAGTAGACGTAAAAACCAAGTTACCTTTAGAAGAACTAATCAAAATAATTCCCGAATATGATGCTTTAATGTTGCGATCGGGTACTAAAGTTACAGCAGAGGTTATTGAAGCTGGTACAAACCTCAAAATTATTGGGCGTGCAGGAGTAGGAGTAGACAACATTGATGTTAAAGCTGCTACGCGTCATGGTATTGTCGTGGTCAACTCTCCAGAAGGGAATACTATTGCTGCTGCCGAACACGCTTTAGCAATGATGCTAGCTTTATCTCGCCAAATTCCTGATGCCAACCAATCTGTCAAAAGTGGCAAATGGGAGCGTAAGAAATTCGTTGGTAATGAAGTTTACAAGAAAACTCTTGGTGTAGTTGGTTTAGGAAAAATTGGCGCGCACGTTGCTAAGGTGGCACGGGCAATGGACATGAAATTACTGGCTTACGATCCATTTGTTTCAGCAGAAAGAGCAGAAAGACTAGGCTGTAGCCTGGTAGATTTAGATTTGCTTTTTAAAGAAGCAGATTATATTACTCTGCACATTCCCAAAACTCCAGAAACTGCCAATTTGATTAATGCCGAAGCACTAGCTAAAATGAAGCCTCATGCTCGTATTATTAACTGCGCTCGTGGTGGCATTATTGATGAAGTTGCCTTGGCAGAAGCACTTCAAGCAGGAAAAATTGGTGGTGCTGCTTTAGATGTTTATGCCAATGAACCTTTAGGAGAATCAGCGTTGACGGTAGTTGGTTCAAATTTAGTTCTGACCCCTCATTTAGGAGCTTCCACAGCAGAAGCTCAGGTAAATGTGGCGATCGATGTTGCAGAGCAGATAAGAGATGTTTTGTTAGGTCTTCCTGCTCGTTCGGCAGTTAACATTCCTGGTTTGAACCCAGATGTAATGGAAAAACTACGACCATACTTAAGATTAGCAGAGACTTTAGGCACAATGGCTGGTCAGTTAGCTGGAGGAAGAATTGACCAGTTAAATATTCGTCTACAGGGAGAATTGGCTAACAACGATAGTCAACCACTAATTGTTGCTGCTTTAAAAGGATTGCTATCCGAGGCTTTGAGAGAGAGGGTTAATTATGTCAACGCAGCAATAGAAGCCCAAGAAAGAGGCATTAGAGTTATTGAAACTAAAGATAGCTCGACCCGTGACTATTCTGGAGGTTCTCTGCGTATAGAAGCTCAAGGAGCCAACGGTAAGCATTCAGTTACAGGAGCGTTGTTAAGTGAAGGGGAAATACGAATTACCAGCTTAGATGAGTTTCCCATCAACGTTCCACCTAACGATTATATGTTGTTTACTCTTCATAGAGATATGCCAGGAATTATCGGCAAAATTGGCTCTTTATTGGGTAGTTATAACGTCAATATTGCCAGTATGCAGGTTGGTCGTAAGATTGTTAGAGGAGAAGCAGTAATGGTTCTAAGCTTAGACGATCCATTACCTGAAGGCATTTTGCAAGAAATCACTAAGGTAGACGGGATTAGAGATGCTTATACTGTGAAGTTATCTGCATAATTAATCATCGCGTCAAGATAATGTCTAGGTAATATTTATTGGTGAAATCTACTATTGACTTTTAAGTTATCGTAGATTTCGCCAATTTTATTGTTAGGCGAATAAGATTTAAACAACTTACTGACTTAAATTCTTTAGTATTGATGAATTGTTTAACAATATTGGGAAAACTATCAACAGAACCATAAAAAGTGGGTAAAGCTGAAATCTTGGCATACAGTAGTGAGGAAAAGACTATCTTTTGCTTATTTGGCTCTGAGATCACTAAAATAACTAAGTCAAAAAATGCCTAATTACATTATAAGCCTCAATAGTCATAGATTACTTTGCTGTCCTGTTGAGCAAGATCAAACTTATACCAAATTAAACAGTATTTCTTACATATACCTTGTAGAGGTTATTTGCGAATAGCCTCTACACAAATCATCTGTCATATTTAAAATTTAAATCGGTATTTAGATAGCGAAAATGACTACAGATCGTTGGTTAAAAAATACCATTCAGGTTCAACGTTAGATAATCCGTATAAAACTCATAACCTAAGAAAATTCATGTCTAATCGCTGGTGGGAGATCGTCATAAAATGCGAACCAATACTGGAAGAATCAGTCTTTTGGAGACTTGAAAAGTTTGGTTGTTCTGGAACAGCTACTGAAGTCAAAATTTTAAACAACGAAAATAATTCAGAGTCGGAACTAATAACAGATCGACAAATCTTAATTCGGACGTATATTCCTGAAATAACAACTCAGCTACTAGATTTGGCAGCTTTATCCTCTTGGTTAGAGCAAGATGCCAAATTATTAGAAGTATCAGTTCCAGAAGCTCAATGGCATTTAATAAATGAAGAAGACTGGGCAAGTAGCTGGAAGCAGCACTGGCAACCCATGGAAATTGGCGATCTCTTTTTGATTTATCCAGCTTGGGAAACTCCTCCAGAGAAATCTGATAAATTGGTTTTGCGTCTCGATCCTGGCGCAGCTTTTGGAACAGGAACTCATCCTACTACACAATTGTGTCTTGAATCTCTAGAGATGCGACTGTATGAAAACCCCCAAAGCCAGACCATAGCAGATATAGGTTGTGGATCGGGAATTTTGTCTATAGGTTCAATTATGCTTGGTGCAAAGCAAGTTTATGCAGTTGATACTGACGCATTAGCTACCAAAACTTGCCGAGGTAATTGTCAATTAAACCAAGTCAATCGGGATAATTTGATTGTCCGCGATGGTAGCATTGAACAATTAATTGAAGTAGATAAAAAATTTGATGGCATTATTTGTAATATTCTTGCTGATACCATCGTCGATTTGGTTATTCATTTCAATAACATTACCCACGAAAAAAGCTGGGCAATTTTAAGTGGAATTTTATTAACTCAAGCCGATCGGGTCGCTGATGTTGTAGAACAGCAGGGATGGACTGTTGCAGCACTGTGGAAAAGAAAAGACTGGTGCTGTTTTAATATTCGTCGTTCAGAATATTAATTCGGTAAAGTTAAGATGTCCACCCCGTCTTTGGTAACTGCAATGGTATGTTCAAATTGAGCAGAAAGCCTGCCATCTTTGGTAACTGCTGTCCAACCATCATCAAGCATCACAGCTTCCCAAGTCCCTTCGTTAATCATTGGTTCAATAGTAAATACCATTCCTGGTTTGAATTTCCGTTTCTGTCTTGGATCGTGATAGTGGGGAATTTGAGGTGCGGTATGAAAAATATGGCTAACTCCATGCCCTACAAAATCTCTGACTACAGAAAAACCTTGTGACTCAGCATACTGTTGAATTGCTATGCCAATATCATAAATTCTGGCACCTGGTTTTACGGCTGCGATTCCTCTTTTTAAACATTCTTCTGTGACTTCAACCAGTTTTTTAGCTGTATCCGAAGGAGTACCAACAAAAAAAGTTCTAGAAGTGTCGCCATGATAGCCATCTACAATCGGGGTTACATCAATATTAATAATGTCGCCATTTTTTAGTATTTGTTTAGCGTTAGGAATTCCATGACAAATCACCTCATTAACGCTGGTGCAAACTGAAGCAGTAAAAGGATTATCTGTAGGACCATATCCCAAAGGTGCGCTAATTGCACCTCTTTCCTGTGTCCATTTCTCGGCGGCATCATTAATTTCTATGGTAGTTACTCCAGGTTTAACCATTGGTGCTAAGAAATCTAGTAGTTCTGCGGCTAAAGCTCCTGCTCGACGCATCTTTTCAATTTCTCGACTAGAGAGTAAAGTAATTTGTTCGCTTCCCATATTTGTCTCTACTATGCTCATTGATTGCTCTGTGTAATATTCAGTTTATCAATTCTTCATGTTTGAATTGCAAAGCGATAAAAAAAGACCCAGGTTTTTCTGAGTCTTTGTACAAAATGTTTGATGAACAAAAGCATGATTAGAAATTAGGTTTAATCTTCTCGATATATTTCATGTAGTTTTTGATTTTCTTCTTCAGTATCGTCTACTTTGACAGAATCTAATAAATCGTTTAATTCTCCTAATGATTCATCAGACATTTGAGTCAACATATCAATTTGTTCTTCAACTGACTCTAAAGAACTTAAATCATCTAATTCTTCATCTGTTTGTATCAAGTCATCATCTTCAAATCCCATGATTAATTCATCAGATTCAGCTTCGGGAGATTCATCAAAGCTCATTTCCTCTGAAGAGTTGTCATCATCTTCAAATCCCATCATTAATTCATCAGCTTCGGCTTCGGGAGATTCATCAAAGCTTAATTCTTTAGACTCGGACTCTAGGCTAAATACTTGTGACTCTGATTCACTACCATCATCAAACCCCATCATCAATTCATCAGCTTCGGCTTCAGGAGATTCATCAAAGCTCAATTCTTCAGACTCGGACTCTAGGCTAAATGCTTGTGACTCTGATTCACTACCATCATCAAACCCCATCATCAATTCATCAGCTTCGGCTTCAGGAGATTCATCAAAGCTTAATTCTTCAGACTCGGACTCTAGACTAAATGCTTCTGAAGAGTTGTCATCATCCTCAAACCCCATGATCAATTCATCAGACTCGGCTTCGGGAGATTCATCAAAGCTTAGTTTTTGCGTGGAGTTGTCGTCTTCAAATTCTCCGATCAAATCGTCAGATTCAACTTCAGCCAAAGATTCCTCTTTATCAGATTGATAAAAATTTTCATATACATCTGAATTAGAAGTTTCTTCTTCTAATTCAAAATTAGACTCTTCAATTACATTTTCTATTGTTGATGATACGTCATCAGATGATTGAAGCTCTGATTCATCAAATGAGCCAAGTAGTCGATCTGCTAATTCTAGATCTGAAGTATTTTCAGTTATGTTTGTTGTCGATTCCTCAGAAAAGCTAGCAAATGGATTTATCTCTGTTTCCAAACTTTCTCCTGATTCATCTTCCTCTTCGAGAAATTCATCAGAATCAAATAGTGCTTCTGATTCTTGTTCAATTTCTACACTAGTAGAAGTTTCTTCAATGGGGGATATTACATTATCCAGTTGTCCTTGCATAGATGAAAGTTTTTCTGCTTCTGCTTGCAGACTATCTTTCTCTAAGTCTAAATTTTGCTTGTGACTTTCTAGGTCAGCTATATTTTTGTCTAACTCTTCTTTCAGTCTTTGACTGGTTATAAGCTGATTACTTATTGCCTCTAATTCCTGTTTTTCCGAATTAATTTTCTCATTCCAATTGTTTGATTCTGCTTCTAGTTGTTCCTTTTGATTATTTAAATTGGAAATTACACTTAATAGCTGATCGTGTTCGGTTTGTAGAGAGTTGATTTCAATTTCTACCGCTTCCATTTTTGCAGTAGATTCGTTTAAAGATTGCTCTAGTTGAGATTTTTGACTATTAAGTTCGGATAGCTGAATATTTGATACGTTATCATTTTGAATTTCTTGAGAATCTTTTTTACCGTTAGCTGCTAAAGCGATCGCTACGCAAGCCATAGATCCTGCTGCACCTGTACCCATCAAGGCATTTTTAAAATTTTCATTTTTTGCTACTAACATTCCGACACCAAAGGTTACACCAAAAGCAAGGGAAGCTAGCAGAATTTTATTAACAACTTTAGCTGATTCCATTTTATGTAAGTTCAATATAAGTTAACTTATTTAAGAAGTTGTGTTTTCAGGCTAGTAGCTTGATATAACTACTGTACTTTGGCAAACTGAGCAACCAAGGGTTGATTGATTCTGAAATACGAGAACTTCCTTAGTCTTATTTTTAAGAGTTCCCAAATAGATAGTGAAAACTAACAGATAGACCTACAAGCACTCAAAACACTGAGGAAAACCATTAAAGCTTGTTGAATTGAAACAGCTTATTGAGGACAGTAAAATAGAAAGATAACTAGAAATTTAATATTTATTAGGGCTTACGCACTCGCCCCCTAAATCCCCCAAGCTTGGGGGACTTTTAATTCTTGTTCCCCCAAATTTGGGGGGCTAGGGGGGCAAAACTTGTTAAACTGCGTAAGTCCTAATCTATAAATTAAAAAATCTTAACGGGCATTTCGCAGACAGAGAAATAAATGGTGGTTGGACAAGCTGCTTGGCGGCGCAACTTCCCCCGCGTTCGATCCCGGCTCGATACAATAGAAAGGCTTTTTAAATTAAATTATGTATGTATGAGTAGAAGACTAGTTTCTTGGTTGAGTTTGGGGTTACTGACAATTTTCTTATCATTTGCGATTCGGCTTCCTGCGATCGCTGATACTCCTAAACACTACACAGAATTAAAATTTTCAACCCCGCCAGAAATTCAGATTCCCGATTATGAACGTTATGAATTAGATAATGGCATGGTGGTTTATCTTATGGAAGATCGAGATTTACCTTTAATCAGCGGTACGGCTTTGATTCGCACTGGATCTCGTTTTGAACCTGCTAACAAAGTCGGCTTAGCCAGTCTAACAGGCACTGTAATGCGTAGTGGCGGTACAGAAAATCATCCCGCAGCCGAGTTGAATTTAATCTTGGAACAAAAAGCAGCTAGCGTCGAAACTAGTATTGGCGATACGTCAGGTAGTGCCAGCTTTGATACTCTCACCGAAGATTTAGACACAGTTTTCTCTCTATTTACCGAAGTATTGCGTCAGCCAGCTTTCGCTGCCGACCAATTTGCGATCGCCAAAAAACAAGAAGCAGGAGGAATTGCTCGCCGTAACGACGATCCTCAAGATATTGCTAGTCGTGAATTTGATAAGCTAATTTATGGTGCAACTAGCCCCTATGCGCGAACTGAAGAATATGCTACTTTGGCAAATATTTCTCGCCCAGATGTAATTGGCTTTTATCAAAACTATGTTCGTCCCCAGAGCATAATTTTAGGTATAGTCGGGGACTTTGATTCCGATCGGATGCTCAAAAAAGTGCAGGCTGCTTTTGGTGATTGGCAGGTTGATACTTCTCTACCAGATTTAGAAGCACCCGCAGCAACCCAAGAAGTAGATCGGGGTATTTTTGTGGTCGATCGCCCCCAGGCAACTCAGAGCAACGTTTTAATGGGTCACATTGGAGGGCAGCTTAACAGTCCAGATTATCCAGCATTAAGCGTTTTAAATGGCGTTTTAAATGGTTTTGGCGGACGCTTATTTAACGAAGTGCGATCGCGCCAGGGTTTGGCATACAGCGTATACGGAGCCTGGAGTCCTAATTATGATTACGACGGTTTATTTATTGCAGGAGGACAAACCCAAACCAATAATACTGTTCCTTTTATTAAAGCTGTTGTTAGTCAGATTAAAAAGCTACGTAATGGTCTAGTTACAGAAAAAGAATTAGCCAATGCCAAAGAATCAATTCTCAACTCTTTTGTGTTTAACTTTGAAAATCCCAATCAGACCCTTTCTCGTTTGATTCGTTACGAATACTTTGATTATCCAGAAGATTTTATCTTTAAATATCAGGACAAGGTGAAAAATACAGATGAAGAAGATATTTTAAAGGTGGCTCAAAAATATCTTCAACCAAATCAAATAGTTACTTTAGTAGTAGGCAATCGCCAGGCAATGAAGCCAGTTTTAAGCAGCCTAGAACAAGAGGTAAATCTGGTAGATGTTACTATTGCTCAACCAGGACAAAGTTAACTTTTCTCAATCTAATTATTTTGTTGGACATTGCGATCGGGAGAATAATCATTATATTTTTCCTGATTGTAATGATAGACGGTGCGAATAGGGTAGGGAATACCAATTTCAGCATCATCTAAAGCTTTTTTAATCGCGATCATTGCTACGGTTTGCACGTTGCGTAGCTGCTTTTTGGGAGAGCCTGTCCAGTAACGCACTACAAAATCAATAGAACTGTCATTAAAATTAACTACATCAATCTCAGGTGCAGGGTCTTCAATTACTCCAGCCACACTTTTGATAGTTTGTTCCAAAATTCTAGCAGCCTCTGGCAAAGAAGAATTATAGTCTACTCCCACGGCTAAATCTGTTCTTCGAGAAGGATAGGCTGTAACTACCTTCACTGCATCAGTAAAGACGGTGGAGTTGGGTAGCAAAACTTTCTCTCCAGTATAAGTGCGAATTTTGGTGGTGCGAATACTAATGTTTTCCACTTTTCCTTGGTATTCATTAATCTCCACTTCATCTCCAATCCGAAATGGCTCTTCGACCAATAAAATAATCCCGGCTAAAAAGTTTTTAAATATATCTTGAAAGGCAAAACCAACAGCTACTGAACCTATACCCAAAGTAGCAACAATATCTCCCAAGCTAAATCCAGGGACAGCCAAGACGCAGGCGACCAAAATACCAATTGTCCACACGCCAATACGACAAATTTTTCTGAGTAACAACTGTAATGAAGTACTTTTAATCGCGCGTCTACCCGTTTCGTCGGCAAGTTTTAGGGCTAGCTGTACTGCATATTTAGTTAAAAACAAAACGATCAAAGCCGACATTATACCTGGCAAAGTTGCGATCGCCTGATCTAGTAATTTCAGCAGAGCTTTGACAATAGTATCAAGAATCTCAGTCATACCTTATCTATCTTTATAAACATATAGACATATGTTTTAACATTCTTGGCGGTTAATAACGAAATTTTTAGCTAAACGTGCAATCAGTTGATGATTACTACTGTTTGTAGCTTGAAATATTTCCTTAAGTATATTTGTCTACGAAATAATCATGAAAATGTTGTATCCAAACCTGTAAAATATTAATTAAGGCGTTAAAAAGTGCAAATGCCATAAACCCAAACCACTTGCAATTGATTGCTTTTGAGGGATATTCAAGTAAATTCATACATTATTTACAAAAATACTCCAACAATTACGGAAACTTTATACCATGCCCACATATTCACGGATATACTGAATTTAAGGAACAAAAAACGCCAGTTATTCTGTCATATCAATAATATATATCAGTAAATCCATGGAAGATATTAGTAAGTACATCACCTCGATCCAACAAGAAGTTGTGGCTGAGGAAAAAACCGTAAAAATAGCCAGACTAATTATTTTATTAATCAAAATTGAAAAAGAATTGGCTACCGTAAAAGCAACTTTAGCTAAACTACAAAGCCATCAAAAAAAATACAGCCAAAATTCTCAGCTATCTGAGCAAATTGAGCAAAAAATAGCTACCGTTAACCGTCTTTCTGAAAAAATTAGCAAAGCCAGACTAAATTTGAACTACTACTTTATTTAGTAAATACTTTTGCTACTAAAAAAGCTCATAATTTAACAGCGTTATTAAGTAATCTCGTTTACCTTACAAGGCAGACGCATACTCAATAATTAAGGGATACTGACATTATATTAAAATTAGTAACGCCGATTTTTAGAACTACCCAATGGAATTCCGTTCACACGCTAAGTGTTTGGGCGAGCCAGAACAATTTGGTCTTGTGATAGATCGAGGTGGATGAGTATGTAGCGTTTGCCCTGTCAAAGTAAAGGTGTCTTTTGAGATGACTAAAAAATGGTGATGTAAATTTTTTATTGCCTATTTTATTTTTTAACTGCTTAAATCCAAATATTAAATGATTGGGATATACAAGCACTCATTGTACTCATCTTGTGTGTATATTTACTTTTGAGTAAAGGGCCGTTAACAGGTTGACTTTTAAATGTAAGAATCGTTAAAAGCCAACCCGTTAGCTTAGAGCGGAGAGGGAGGGATTCGAACCCTCGAACAAGTCACCCCGTTACAGCATTTCCAGTGCTGCGCCTTCGACCACTCGGCCACCTCTCCAAGGGATGCACAATTTACCATTATACATGGTTCGCCATTCCTGTCAAAGTTTCGGTTCATTCTCTCAGCAATTCTCATTTAGAATAAGTTAGCTAGAGTCGGTGAAAAAATCGAGTTCGAGTCCTGTAGCCATAAATTTAAGTAGATGTTCCCAGTCATCAAAATATAGATAACGAGTTAAGGCTCTACTTTATTCTTTTGTACTCTGAGTATATTAAAGTTAAAAGTACGGAGAGGGTGGGATTTGAACCCACGAAAACTTTCGTTTAACTACGAGGAATCTTTGAAGCCAAAGGTTGTTCAAGGAAATTTTAGTAAGCAGTCGTTAAAAGACCTATGGGCTGAGTACGTAAAATCTAAACAAGATAGCTGCGAGATTTCTTATCTAGAGAATGACATTAAGCAAGCTTCAAGAATAATAAATAAATGTCCTAAAATTACCTTGGATGTTGAAGGGATGAACGAGCTATTTAATCATTTGATGGATACAACTACCATCAAGCAAACCAAGCGTTACTTGAAGCAGTTTTCAGCTTGCTTTGAATGGGCAAGAAGAAGGAAAATAGTTAAAGACAATCCCTATCCAGACTTAATCAAAACAATAAAAACTAAGAAGAAGAACGAAGAGGATACTGATATCAATCCTTTTACTATTGAAGAAAGAGACTTGATTATTGATGCTTGTCGTTCAGGCAAATACGAAAGATACAAAGGTAGCCACACCAAGTATGCAGATTATGTAGAGTTCAATTTTTATACAGGAGCTAGAACCAGTGAGACTTTAGGCTTGAGATGGGAGCATATTGATTTCAAGAATAATAGAATTGTTTTCCAAGAAGGACGGGTTATGGCAACCAACGGCGGTTATGGTAAAGGCGTTCAAAAGGAAGGTTTAAAGACACAACGCAGACGAGTTTTCCCAATGAACTCCCGTATCAGCAATATGCTTATTACTCGCAAAGCACTAATAAATCCAGCCAGTCCAGCAGATTTAGTTTTTCCAGATATCAATCACTCTTCTTTCCGAGGTGGGATTTACAAGAAAATTCTTAATCATCTCAATATCGATTACCGCGCACCTTATCAGACAAGACATACCTTTATTACAATTATGGCGAATAAGTCGAATCTAAAAATACACGAGATAGCAATAATTTGTGGAACTTCACCTACGGTAATTACAAATCACTATCTAGGAAAAGCTATAGACATTCAAGTTTTGCCTGAAATATAAAATGTTTTATTATTACTAGCTTTAGCTTAATCACTTATTCCTTAAATGGTATTTATTAACAAAGCTAGTAATAATGTAATTTTCAACAACTTTATGATTATTGTTCAATCGAAACTAAGCTTCAACTAAACAAAACACACAAAGAAAGTGAAGGTCAAAAATAGTTAGCTAGTAGTCAATATTTGAGTTAGATTTCTAACATAATCTTTTAGCCATGTTTCACAAGCGTCTCGTATCCCACGAGGCGTTTTTTATTGGTTCAAACTAACCCTAACCGTATTTTGCCTATTTTAGCCACTTAATAGCAAATTAGGAAACTTACCCATACTTCCAATAACACCCCCCTAGAATTAGCTCCTAGATGCAACTGCTTGGATACTGGTTATAGGGGTATTAACAGCCTACTTACTCAGTGCGCGCCCCATAGGTCGATTCCCAACTCAGTTTGAATATCCCTTCGAGGCGGAACAGACACTAAAAATAGCCGAAGCTGAAGAATGTCAAACCGCTTGTCCGAAGGATTTTTCCAGCAGAAAAACGGTTGACATTCAGAAGCAAAGGCGTAAAATCTCGGTTAACCGCCTCTAGGATATATCTGCAATTACTACTGCTTTTCTACAGTCTTCACGGTAAAATTACTCGGCTAAACCAACGATTTTATAGGCATTTCCAGAAAGTGTATAACAAAGTGTTGTACGTTTTTTAGATATGCCTACCTACCTCTTCACCCAAACACCATCTTTTACCGCATAAGCTTCTAGCTTCCGTTTGATTAGCACTTCAAAAAAGCCTATCTACAAGCTTTTGAAGTGACTTAAGCACTCTATAAGGTACTTTTCAGGTACACCTTGCTTAGTCAGCCTATTTTGCTGCCTGAGTAAGTTTCCTGTAACTGCCTATGTTCTGTTTGCACCATCTTTGAAACTTCGAGTACAACAGTACAAAGATACTTAACAGGTATTGACAAGCAAAAAAAAAGAAGCCCTGTTAAACAAGACTAACTTTCTTTACACAAAGGCAATGATAAAACCAAACAATCAAAATAGCAACCAGCAGTTTTCAGCTAGCCAAAATAGCCCTAGTAATACCCCGCTAGATATCCGTTATACTCCACCCCTTTCTACTCATAGCTTTAAGTCACTTTTACTTTCTTCCTTAGACTCCCAAAATAAAAATAATATATTAAAAATTACTATTGATTATTTAAGAATTAGTAGTAGTAAATTAAGTAAAAGGTCTTTTGAAAACTTACTAGCTAACCTAGTCTTACCTGTACCTTGCTTTGAAAACAAAATACTTTGGCATACTCATCCAAAGATGCCTAAAAGCAAGAAGTATCAAAACAGCATTGAATCTGACAAAGGAATAATAGGAGGCTACACAAAAAGAGCCAAATACAGAGGTAGAAATACCAGATATGCCTACGACATCATGATTGATTTTTCTGGCTCTTATTTTGCCAATTTAAGCCTAGTAGAACAGATAAAGCTAATAAACTACCTAAACAGCTATTGGAAGCTTAAATGTCACCGTATAGACGTAGCTATCGATGATTACTCAGAAGAGTTGTTCCCAGTACGTCAAATGATACTAGCTATTGAGAGAGGCGATTGTTGCGGTTTCACAAAGAATGATAAAGAATATTTTCGCCTAACTAATGAAGGTTGGTCAGGTACGCTAGGAGTAGCTTCAAGACGTTCTGAACTGTTCATTAGAATCTACTCACAACACAAAGATTTTATTAGATGGGAAGCAGAATTAAAGCAGAATAAAGCACAAAGGTTATTCACAGAATTAGCTAGTTTAGGTAAAGAAAATGATAGCGGTACTCTACCAACAAAAGACATTAACAAAGCCTTAGTTGACGCTGCTTTAGACCAAATAGACTTCAGAGACAAAAGTAGCAGTAAATCACCAATAAACTGCGCTACAGAAAGAACTATTCAGTTGCCTTTTTGGAGGAACTGCAAAACCACTATCTACTCACTAATTGAAAACTAAGCTATCAGTAACTTTCAAAAAGCTAATTAAACAAAACAATAGCTTTAGCGACACATAAAGGCACTAGTTAGAGACTTGATAGGCTATTAATTGCCTTTGATACCTATCAAGTTCCTTGCTGCTTAAACGAGCCTTTTAAACACTATTAGTCTAAGTTTACTCAACAGGATAAAAAGCGAATTGAGTACCTACGAAATAACCTAGATTACCTAGATTTAGATTAAGCAAAACCTAGCTACTGTAGGCATCTTTGAAAAGTGTTATACACTTCGTTGTACGTTTTTCAGATGTACTTACCTACCCTGTTTTTAGGCTTGAGTAAAAGTTAAATAGAACTACGAAAGGTTACTAGGATAATTACAAACTTTTATAGGTGCAATTAGAAAATTATTAAGCAAGTTTCTAGTGAGTGAGTGTATATCTAGAAAGTGTATAACAAAACGTATTACGTTTTCAGAAGATGCTCTTACTCAAAAATTGTTTTCACCCAAATCACCCAAATTGGTTTGAGAGTAGAAAAATCAGACGCTTAAATAGTAACTCAAAATCACTTGATTTGAGCTAAATCTGATTTCCCTCTGCTAGCTACTACTTAAGCTCAAATTAGACTGGTTCATTTGTATTATCTTCTAAGGAAAAACTAAGGACTCAAAATGGATACTAATGTGGGTATTTTGTCAAGTCTAGGCTTAGTTTTGCAGCACAAAAGAACTGTTGCTTTAATGCACACTCAAGTACTCAAGTCAATACCTACAGTCAAAATAATCACAGAGGGAAGCTTAAATTGTCAATGTACTCTGAGTACATTCTGAGTACAATAGCCCCGAAAGTACGGAGAGGGTGGGATTCGAACCCACGAAAGCTTTCACTTTTCCCGATTTCAAGTCGAGCGCGTTCGACCACTCTGCCACCTCTCCCAACGTAGCTAACTTATAATAGCAAAGAACCCCTTTTAATGGATAGCCCCTTGGAAACCCGTGCAGCGGACTATCTCGCAAAGCAGCATATTTACGCTGTAATGGCGATCACCTACGAAAATAGGCGATCGCCATTACTAAAATTATACAGCCAATAAAAGTTAATCCCAACAAAACTAAAACAAATATTTCTCCCGAAGACAAAGGGCGATCGGTGGGATCGAGATAGGCAGTCCTGGACCATTTTTCTCGATCGGGTTCAGACCAACTGGGTGCTTGAATTACATTAAGGCGAGAATAGCCTATTTTGAGGTCGTAAAGCGATCGCTTTTCAGGGCTACTTAAGGTTGCGTAAGCCTCATTAAGTTTTTGAAATTTGGTGGTGGCAATATTGGCGGGCAGCTTGGTAGTATCGGGGTGATATTCTTTGCTTAGTTGGCGATAGGTACGACGAATCACAATGGTAGAAGCAGAAGGATGTAAATTCATGAGATCGTAGTAAGTTTTAATCAGCTTAGCTTGAGACGGTAGCGTTGCTGATTTTGGCTGGCTGTGCTGAGAATTAGGATTGACCATACTAACAAAAACTGATTCTTTCTTAATTATTTACCTAACTTTGGTCAGCAAATCAAAATGTTAGCTTAAGAAATATTAAGCTTGTTTAACGAATTAATCGATAATTCAACCTAGTTGTTACAGAATTTAAAGTTATCGAGTCTTTTGCCAAGTGAGAATAGGAGCATAGGGTAAACTAACCCTTGATTCTATTTAGAATACGATTTAATGAACATTCGCATTTGGAGCTTATATTCTAATGTCCCATAGCGTCAAAATTTATGATACTTGCATTGGGTGTACCCAGTGTGTAAGAGCTTGTCCAACTGATGTATTAGAGATGGTTCCTTGGGATGGCTGTAAAGCTGGTCAAATTGCCGCATCTCCCCGTACAGAAGACTGCGTAGGCTGTAAACGTTGTGAAACGGCTTGCCCTACAGATTTCTTGAGTATTCGCGTTTACTTGGGCGCAGAAACTACTCGCAGTATGGGTCTTGCTTACTAAAATAAAATCTAATCATAAATAACGGTATTTACCGATATTTATCTAGACTAGAAATCTTGTCGTCTGGCTTCTATAGTTGTGCTGTTTCCAGCGTAGTTTTAGAAATCGGCGGCATTATTTTTGATGCTGTTTATTGGCGATCGCCAAGATTAATTTTCAACTCTAGTTCTTTTAGCTGTAGATATGCTGTTGTCAATTCGCTCGGCAATTATTTGAGCTGTGTCTGGTTGTAACAGGATGCTATTATGATCGCCTGGAATTTCATAGGTATCAACACCCCCTAAAGCCACACCTTTCCAGCCACCATCGGCATCATGATAGGCTTTTGCATCTCTGATTTTGGCACGAAACAAGGTCAATTTACCGCCATAAGTTTGAGGAGTGTGTTTTCTAAATATTTGATAATTTAGGTTGTTAATTTTAAACACAAGTTTTTGTTGAGGAGATAAAAATAATTCAACAAATTTAAAGTATCTTTTTTGAGCCGATCGAAGGACTTTTGCTTTTAGTCGATATTTGATTTTTGATTTAACATAATCTAATGCTTGAAATGTCGATAGCTGGGTAAAATTAGTAAAATGAATGTACATTTTCTGTAATGCGTTTTTATCGGTAGTTTTAGGACCTATACAATCAAATAAAGCTACAAATGCCACAGCTTCTCCTTGCTGCTCAAGTTGACAAGCTATTTCGTAAGCTACAAAACCGCCAAAGGAATGTCCGCCTAAATAATATGGTCCTTGTGGTTGAACCGATTTAATCGCTTGAAGATACTCGTCAGCCATTTCTTCTATAGAGGTTAACGATAGTTCTCTGCCGTCCCAGCCTCGTGATTGTAAACCATAAAATGGCTGATCGTTTCCTAAAGCTTTGGCTAAAGGATGATAATTCAGCACATTACCGCCAACAGCATGAATACAGAATAAAGGTGGCTTTGAGCCATAAGGTTGAATATTAACCAAGGAAGAATGTGATGATAAAACTTTTTGTTTTTGGTTGAGAATAATGCTGGCTAGTTGAGAGATAGTTGGTGCTTCAAATAAAGTCGCTAAAGGTAAATTAGCCCCAAAAGATTTATGGATTTGTTCAAATAAACGTAACGCTAACAGAGAATTACCTCCAAGAGCGAAAAAATCATCGTCTCTGGCAATTGGTTTAACATTTAAAACATCTGACCAAATCTGGCTTAATTTGAGTTCCAAAGGACTTTGCAGCGGCAAAGAATTGTTCATCATCGATGCTCTTTTGGTTGGCGTAGTTAGTAATGCCTTGAGATCCACCTTACCGTTAGGAGTTAAAGGAAAAGCATCTGTAAAAATAAAATCAGCAGGAACTGCATATTCAGGTAATTGGGTTGCCAAAAAGTTTCGCAATTGTTGGCTAGTCAGGGTCGAGTTAGGTTTTAAAATCGAGTAGGCAAGCAGACTCTTTTGCTCTAAATTGGAAGCGTTGACGGTAACTAATGTTTCTTGAATTTCTGGACATTGTAACAGGGCAGCTTCAATTTCTCCTAGTTCAATTCTGATACCACGAATTTTGACCTGATTATCAATACGACCCAGAAATTCAATATTACCGTCTTCAAGATAACGTCCTAAATCTCCTGTTTTATAAAGACGAGCAATAGGCTTGGTACTAAAAGGATCGGCAATAAATCTAGCCGTGGTTAATTCTGGACGATTAAGATAGCCTCTAGCCAACCCAATTCCGCCGATATAGAGTTCTCCCGTAACGCCAATAGGTGCTAACTGTTGTTGAGAGTCTAAGATATAAAACGTTTGATTGTGGAGAGGACGACCATAAGGAATGGCTTTGTTGGCAAACCATTTTGAGGCGATAGGATAACAAATAGACCAGATTGAGGCTTCGGTTGCTCCTCCTAAACTTGCAATCTGTAGCTGCGGGTTTAGATTTTGCAGTTGAATCACTAAATTAGGATTAATGCGATCGCCACTGAGCATAACCAAACGTAGTGATGACGGTAATTGTCGCTCAAAGCCAACGATATAGTTGACCAGCAACTCTAAAAGAGCGGGGGCTGAGTTCCAGATTGTAACCTGTTCTTGAGCTATCAATTCCAACCATTGTTCGGGATTAGGGCGAGTGGTACTAAGGGGCAAAATCGCCGTTCCCCCAGAACCCAAACTGCCGAAGATATCATAAACTGACAGATCGAAGCTTAAGGAAGAGACAGCCAATACACGGTCTTGAGGCTGCACTGCAAAACGCTGCTCGATATCCCATAAGGTGTTAACCGCACTATGGTGTTCTATGGCTACCCCTTTCGGATTTCCCGTTGAGCCAGAAGTATAGATTACATAAGCTAGATTATGGCTGTTGACTTGGCTTAGGGGTTTTGTCTCATGCAGGTTAGACGTTTCCCAATCTCGATCTAGACAGATAATTTGAGCAGCCGTTTTGGGTAATCGCTCTAGCTGTTTGGCTTGAGTTAGCAAAACGCTTAAGCGAGCATCTTCAAGGATATAGCTAAGTCTGGCGGGAGGATAATTGGGGTCTATCGGTAAATATGCCCCTCCCGCTTTGAGAATAGCAAATAAAGCGATCGCCATTTCTAAAGATCGCTCTAAGCAAATACCAACCAAACTTTCTGGCTGCACTCCTAGCTGCTGCAAACGGTGTGCTAGCCTGTTAGCTTGCCGATTTAATTCGCCTCTAGTCAAAGACTGTCCTTGATAGACAACGGCGATCGCTTCACTGTCTTCAGCTACTCTAGCTTCAAATAATTGATGCAGACATAAATCCGCTGGATAGTCTACGATAGTTTGATTCCAAGCCAACAGCCGTTTTCTTTCTGAGAGAGAAATCAAAGGCAGGTGGGCTATGGAGCAGTTAGGATTGTTTTGGCTGACAATTCCTGCTGTTAGAGTCTGCCATTGCTCTAACATAGTGGTAATCAATTCCTCAGAGAAAGCATTGACGTTATATAACCAATAGCATTCTGCTGGTTCGATGCTTAAAGTTAAATGGCTAGAAGGATGCTTTACGTTTTGTCCTACACTTACTGTAAAATCATCTGGTTTATTGGATAACTGCGGAGATCTAGCGATTAAATCCGTGGCATAGCTTTGATGTTTTTGATTGAGTTTTCGCCTTTTGGTAACTGTAGCGATTACTGTAGCTAAATTATCTTTAGAGGAAATTTTTAAGTTAGCAGGTACACAAGTAGCAAACCAAGGAGCGATCGCCTTGTCAGTAAATCCTTCAAATCCTAAAGTAATCTGTTGATTGACGCTTAAACGAGCAATGTAAATGGCAAAGATAGCTATAGCAACATCTGAGGCGTTTTTTGCCCCATAAGCCTGCTGAATGAAATCAATAACTGTATTGCCTAAAGGCAGCTTAACTCGTCGATAACTATTGGCAGCGACAAGGATTGCTGATTTTTTGATTCCAGGTAGGGTTAAAGGTTTCCACTTAATTAACTGCTTGCGCCAATAGCCTTCTGCTGGTGATAGTTTCGTTGCTAAGGTGGTTATTCTAGAGCTTAATTCTGAGTCAATCTGAGGTAACTGTTGCCCAAGCAGAAGCTGATAATCTGCAACCAATTTCTCAATTGAGCTTGCTTCCCCCTGCTTAGTCATAACATCCTGAAGCGCAATGTCTTGGCTTGCCGTGGTCACAATTAATTTATCGCTTTCAATTCTGACAATTGTGCCTGGTGTGTATTGAGATTTAGCTGTAAGTTTGGCTACCCGACTAATAATTACGTAGTCTAAATTATCACTGGAGTTTAATAATAGTTTGGCGGTGGTTAAAGAATTCGGATAATTCCCAAAGCTCAATCCCCGCACTAAATTATCGATCGCTGCTGCTGGCTGTTTAAAATTAATAATGCCTAATGCCTGAGGTTTTTGATGACGAGGGTAGTAGCTTCGCTGCTGTAAATCTTGAGGAGTGTAAGTTACTCGATCGCTAACGAGTTCTTTGATTAATTCGCTAAAAGCTGCGATCGCTGCTTGATAGCATTTAGTATTAAGGCTTAAACTAGTTTCTGAAGCTTCTAAATCTATTTTGACTTGCTTGAGTATATTACCTGTATCAATTTCTGCTGTAATCTCATGCCAGGTGATACCGTGCTGCACCTCGCCATTGATAATTGCCCAAGCTGTTGCATTTACTCCAGCATAGCTTGGTAGCAAAGCGTCGTGATAATTAATTGCTTGACCAACTTGAGAAATAGTTTCAGGAAGCAAAATAGCGTGATTGACAATGCTAAAAAGATAGTCACACTTATCTTCTTTTAACAGTTTAAGTAACTGTTGCTGATCTTTTAGGTTAATAATTTTGTTGGTATCTGCCCAGCGTTTAACAATTAAATCTGGAGATACAATACCTTTGATTCGATAGTTTTGTTGGAGCAGTAGTTCAGCACACTTGATTAATAAACTTCCTTCACCGATTAAATAACAATTAAATGAATAATTTTTGGGGATAACTTTTTGATTATTTTTAGAGCGTAAATTATCCAACATATAAACATATGTACTTAAATAAAATCTAAGATATATTTTATATGCCGTGTGCAACTTTTAATTAAAAATAAGCTGTTGAATATGAGCTAAAAGTTTACGACTAAACTAATACGACTAGTAAAATGCCACAAAGGCTTAAGCCGCATGTAATCCCTCGCTCGAACAGTCTCGAAATGAAAACGCTCTGCTAGTTGTCCAATAACAGTCTCAATTAAGCGACGAGTTTTGATTAATATTTACACAGCAGTCTTAAACTATTTGTAATTTCATCCCATGAGCGATATTCTCCAAGTTGGACAAGCAGCACCTGATTTTATTGCCCAAGATCAAAATGGCAACACCGTAAGTTTGAATTATCGCAAAGATCGCTGGGTAATATTGTACTTCTACCCCAAAGACAATACCCCAGGCTGCACTACCGAAGCCCAAGACTTTACTAAATATCAGACTCAATTTCAGGAATTGGGCGCAGATATTATTGGCGTTAGTCCAGATTCAGCAAAATCTCACTGTAAGTTTATCAATAAACACAGCCTCTCACTTCAGCTACTTAGCGATTCTGAGCATAAGGTAATTGAAGCATACGGTGCGTGGCGGTTAAAAAAATTTATGGGCAAAGAATATATGGGCGTGGTGCGCTCAACCTTTCTAATTGCTCCCGATGGGAAGATCGCTCAGGTCTGGGATAAAGTCCGAGTTAAAGCTCATGTAGAGAAAGTATTGCAGGAGTTGAAACAGATGGGTTAACTAAGGCTATACCAAATATCGTCGTTAAATTCTGCGAGAGATTTCAAGCTGATATCGGCGATCGCAAATTTGGGGTTAATATATTCTAATGGTTCAGGAATAGCAATACATTTCATTTGTGCAGCTTTTGCAGCCAATACTCCATTGAGAGAATCTTCTAAAGCCAAACATTCTGAAGGTGAGACGTTTAGTTTGTTAGCAGTAGTCAAATATACTCCTGGATGGGGTTTGCCCAAAACTTCCGATTCTGCTGAATAAACTTCAGCAAATACATTTGTCAATTCCAGCTTTTGTAATACAGCCTGAATAATCTTAGATGCAGAAGAAGAAGCCAGAGCAATTTTGACTTGTTTTTGCTGAACAAAAGATATGGCGCGATTTACTCCTGCTAGAGGTTTGCCTTGAAGATAAATCAACTCAATTACTTTAGCGATAATCAACTCCTCAACTTTCTGTCTAGTCAGATTTGTCCAGGGATGTCTTTGATACCAATAATTCACAACTTCATCGATTCTTAAGCCTTTTGTTTGCAGACATAGCTCAGAAGTGAGAAGAATGTTAACCTGTTTAAAAATAAGTATTTCTGCTTCTTGCCATAAAGGCTCGGAATCAATCAGCAAGCCATCCATATCGAAAATTACAGCTTTAATCACTATTTAACCTGAGTTTGGGGTAAAAAAAGAAGGGATCACTAAGCTGAAAATATATCTGATTCAGCACTCCCGTCCTATGTTTAGTTTTGAGCGAAATTATAAATTATTTCGGTGTCAATATTTTTTGTGGTTTAACTGCATACTGTTATCAACCAAAAAAACCTTTTGATTTAGAGAAAGATTTGGCACAATCTGCTCAACCTGAATCTCTAGCCTTGTTAGCATAACTTTGCACTGTATTACTAAGCAGCATTGCTACCGTCATTGGACCAATTCCTCCAGGAACAGGAGTTATATAGCTAGCTAGTTCTGCAACCTCAGCAAAAGCTACATCACCTACCAACTTTGATTTTCCTTCGGTGGTTTCTACCCTGTTAATACCTACATCAATAACTATCGCCCCAGGTTTAATCATGTCGCGAGTAATCATTTCTGGTCTGCCTGCTGCTGCAACCAAAATATCTGCCTCACGACATACTGCACCTAAGTCAGAGGTATGGGAGTGAGCAATAGTAACGGTGGTATTTGCTTCTAAGAGCATTAAAGCCACTGGCTTACCGACTAAAATACTTCTGCCTATTACTACAGCTTTCTTACCCGCAGGATTAAGATCGTATTCTTTTAAAATCTTCATCACTCCCGCAGGAGTGCAGCTACGCAAACCAGACTCAGAACGCACCAGCTTACCCAAATTTACCTCATGTAAACCATCAGCATCTTTATCAGGATCTATACAGCGCAGTAAAGCAATAGAGTCTAAATGCTTTGGTAGGGGAAGCTGTACTAAAATACCGTCTACTCGCTCATCTTGGTTTAACTGAGCAATTACCTGCTCTAATTCTGCTTGAGTAGCATCGCCAGGAAAATGTTGACCCATGGTCGCAATTCCCACTTTTTGACAGGCTTTTTCTTTGTTGCGAACATAAACAGCACTGGCAGGATTGTCTCCTACCATCAATACTGCTAAACCTGGAGGGCGACCAATTTTTGGCTTGAGCTGATCAACTTTAATTTTTAATTCTGACTGAATTTTTTTGGCTAAGGCTTTACCATCTAGTAGACGAGGTTTTGAAGTAGGCATAGGCTAATTTTTAAAATCAAATAAAAATCAAAAAAGTTAAGCTGGGATTTGATGGCGAGGAGTGCTACGTGCGGACAAGTCCTTCGTGTTTAGGAAGCATGGTAGAGTTGAGGGAGAGTATTACCTCTGGCCCCTCTCTGTTAGATCTGTACGTGCGTCTTTCGACGCATACAAGCTCCCGAAACTTTTAGCTGTCGCTTTTACGGTTGTGTATATAGTCATGACAGGATTCGTGTATTGCCACTAAATTGTTATGACTCCAGTTGTTGTGATTTCCATCTACATGGTGTAGATTTACTTTCTCATTGCCTATGAGTTTTAATCTACAGGCTACAGATGAATGGTTTTGCCTTCTAAGGGCTTTAGAGGTTTCTCCATCGTATAGTTTGCTGTTGCGTTTACTCCAGTAAACTATATCTCCGTCAAATGGGGATTTATCTCCTTTGACGTTGATGAATTTATTTTCGGAGTATGGGACTTTTGGGAACGCTATATCCAGAAGTTTTTTGCTAGAATAACGGTCTTGTTTTGTTTGCCGATTAAATACCTTAAACGCTCTTTTCTGCATATAGTAGAGGCTATTTCTAGCCCCATCCATTTTGCAGTAGCAATGGTAGTTTCTCCATCCTCTAACAACGGCGGCTAGTTTACTAGCCTTGACCGTCGCACCATAGTTGGAGTTATTGATGATAGATTTTGTTTTCCTATAGAAAGCTCTGAAGTTTTCCACCGAAGGTCGGCTTCTGAACTTTCCATTCTTTTGGACTCGAAAATTCCAGCCCAGGAAGTTGAATCCATCTGTCGTTGCTGTCAGCTTTGTCTTTGTTTCGCTGATTTCCATTCCTCGTTTGGCAAGGAATTCTTTAACCTCATCAAGTATTTTTTTAGCATCGTCTTGAGGTTTTAGGATGTAAATCATATCGTCTGCATATCTAATACATTTTGATGTGCTTAATCCCCTGGTGCTTTTATATTCACCAATGTTCTCAATTGCGTTGAGTGCTATGTTAGCTAATAAAGGCGAAGCAACCCCGCCCTGTGGCGTTCCTTGTTCTGGAAATCCTACATTTGTTCCTGCTTTGAGGCATCTGAAGATGCCAAGCTTTAACCCTGATGGGGCAATTAGGTTCTCCATAATTGTGGAATGGTTGATTCTATCAAAGCATTTTTTAATATCAATTTCGAGTACTCGTTTATTGATACCTTTCACTCTCGCATTTAAGTTGTCGAACAGGTGCTTTTGCGCGCAATGCGTGCTTCTTCCTGTTCTGAAACCGTAACTACGGGCGTGGAAAGTGGCTTCGTGTGCTGGTTCTAAAGCGTATTTTGCCAGGCATTGCCAAGCTCTGTCGCTAATAGTTGGAACTTTTAAAATTCGTTTAGTACCATCCTTTTTTGGGATAGGTATTTCCCGTAATCCTTGGTGTTTCCAATTATTAACTTTCAACTTTATTTGTTTTTCGAGTTCAAAGCGTTCTTGAAAATTCAAGTTACCTTTTCCGTCGATACCAGCGGTTTTCTTTCCCTCGTTTAGCTGTGTTACTTGCCTAATGGCTAAGAATCTTGCTCCTTGAGAGCGGAGTATCAGTTTTTGCAGTGACCTTGCTTTTTGCATATCTGCTGCTCGAACTGCTTTCCATACGCGCTTTTGTAAGCGGAAAGTCTCTTTTTGGAATTTCTTCCAAGGTAAGAATTCCCAGGATTCACTATTAACTGTGTCAATGTGTCTAATCATGCTTTACTCTAGTTTGTATGTTCTAAGTTCCTCAGACCAATTACGGTCTGTCCTACCCGAATCTAAGGGATTAATCCTCTCGTCTGGTCTACCGTGGATGCGACCTATCCACAGACCTTAGATTCGTTTTTATTCGTTCCATTCGATTGATGTTTATTTCCTTTAGGTAGAATCAATTAAACCGCCTAAATCCCATACTCTTGCCAATGTCTTGGATAAAACTTGGCGGGATACATAGCTTAGGCAACCTCGGACTAGGAATTGCGTCCGTGTAGGCGTAGGTTTCTTTTCTAGGTTCTGTTTTACCGTGGGAATTCCCTATTAGCGTCAGTGTCTTCTGCAATTGAAGTCTGATTACGCCCTGTTCCCAGCTTCGCTCTGTAGAATTCCGAGTCTACTCGGCGTGGGCAGATAAGGAGTCACCCGTGAGTTTCGGGGGGAGGGCTTGCACCTCCATTAATCGAACAGTTATCATCTAGCTAATGAAAACTAGAAGCCCTGATTTATATGGGTTTTATCTCACTTTCGTCAGGAACGAATCGCACACCCAATCGCCATGTTGATTATCTGTATGGATGAACAAAAATGTTAGTTCACAATTTAAGACCTAAATTAATTGCCGATAGGTTCAAGCAAATTAGCCTTGGAATTATATTGCTAGGTAGCTTAATTGGTTGTCAAGCATCATTAATTTCTATTCAAAAAATTTCAGCGAAGAAAATAGGCAAAACCGTACTTTTGACGGGACAAGTGGTGCATTTAGCTCCTTTAATCGATCAAACTGCTTATCAGTTAGAAGATGCCACTGGTAAAATCTGGGTTGTTACTTCTCAGACACCACCAAAAATAAATCAGCTAATCAGCATTAAGGGAAAAATTAATTACCAAAGTCTACCATTCGCCAAGCAAGAATTAGGAGACTTTTATGTGGTTGAGTCAGAACAGTTAGAGCCGACAAACAGCGATCGCCAGTAGATACAGTATAACCATAATATGAAGTAAAATTGCTGGATAAACTTTTAATTTAATTATCAATAAACTTAGTTTTATGAGCGATCGCTCTTTTCAGCACCTAATACCAATAGCGATCGCCATAATTCATCAAGATGGAAAGTATTTGATGCAGTTACGAGATAATATCCCTAATATTATTTACCCTGGGGTATGGGGACTATTTGGAGGTCATATAGAACCAGGAGAAAATCCAGAAGCAGGACTAAAAAGAGAATTAATCGAAGAGATTAACTACCCCGTTAAGCAATTAATCAAGTTTAATTCTTATAATGACAATAGATACGCGCGTCATGTTTTTTCTTGTCACCTATCTTTCACAATAAATAATTTAGAACTTAATGAAGGAGATGATTTTAGTTTATTGACTTTGGCAGAGATAAAAAATGGTTTTGGGTACTCCCCAAAAAATCAAGAATTTAGAGCTTTAGGAGATCTCCATCGCCAAATCATACTTGATTTTATTGCCGCCCAAGCTTAAATTAAGCAGATCTAATCTATTATTTTCAGCGGGTAACAATAGCCAGATGCTATACCTGTCATATCAAAAGAAGTAATTTTGAAATTGTGCAAAAAGACTTTAGCTATACTGATATAAAATAGGTTACTCTGATTTTAAAATCTTAGTCATCTACCAATACTACTTTTATTATTTCTGCCAACTAACTAAGATAATCTTTTATCGAAAGTTGAGAAACTCATACCCCAGAGTAACTTATCAAAATCATCCTTTTTACTTTAGCTAGCTCATGAACTATTTCTCTAAGCGTTTTGGTTTTATTTTAAGCTCACTAAGATTGAAAAAAAATTGTTCAAGAACTATTAAACTAGGCGTTGCTCTGACAACAGCTTCTTTGTTAATACCCCAAAATACTGCACCTGTAGCCGCCGCTTTAGAAGATAGCCCTAAAACCGTTGTAGATGAAGTATGGCAGATTATTAATAGCGAATATGTAGATCCTGACTTTAACCATGTTAACTGGAAAATTCAGCGTCAACAATTATTAAAAAACAAATATAGCGATCGCGCCTCTGCCTATCAGGCTATTCGTAAGTCACTCAAAGATCTCGGAGATCCCTACACCAGATTTTTAGATCCAGAGGAATACGCAGAGCTAACTAGCCAAACTTCAGGAGAGTTATCAGGTATTGGTATTCGTTTGGGAATGGACAAAAAAACTAATCAGCTAATTGTGGTTGAACCTATTCCAAATTCACCAGCAAGCAAAGCGGGATTAAAAGCAGGAGACTATATACAAAGCATTAATGGCAAGTCAACAAAGTCAATGTCGTTAGAACAGGCTTCGGCAGAAATCAAGGGTAAAGTCGGTACTCAAGTAAAATTAACCATAGCTCGTCCAGAAAAGCCAGCTTTTGATGTAGCCATTGCCAGAGCGCAAATTGAACTTCCTTCGGTTAGCTACGCTCTCAATCAAGAACAAGGCTCAAAGGTAGGGTATATCAAGCTAGATGAATTTAGCTCCCACGCAGTAGAACAAATGCAGAAAGCAATCAAAGATTTGAGTTCTAAGCAAGCCTCTGGCTTTGTTTTAGATCTGCGAGGAAATCCAGGAGGTTTACTGTTTTCTGGTGTGGAAATTGCCCGTTTGTGGATGGAAAAAGGAGCAATTGTTTCTACCATAGATCGCAAGGGTGGTAACGATAAATTTGCAGCCAATGGTAAAGCATTAACCGATTTGCCTTTAGTAGTACTAGTTGATGGCTACTCTGCCAGTGCTAGCGAAATTTTAGCAGGAGCTTTAAAACAAAATCATCGAGCCAAGCTTGTAGGTAGTCGCACCTATGGCAAGGGTACAGTACAGTCAGTTCATTCCCTTTCCGATGGTTCTGGTTTAGCAGTAACTATTGCTCACTACTATCCTCCTAATGGTGTAGACATTAATAAGAAAGGTATTGCTCCAGATATTACAGTGGACTTAAATCGTCAACAGCAAACTGATTTAAGTATTAATCCCAGCTTGATTGGTACAGATGCCGATCCTCAATATTCAAGAGCAGTAGCAATTTTACAAAATGAGTTTATTAGCAAAAGCCAAAACCCTTCTTCTATTGCTAGTCCTAGGTAAAGGAACTCTAAAAATAAAATTCCCAACTTGACTTAGATGCGGAGGTCGCGTTCTTTCTCCATGAGGATAAACGAACAAGTCCTTCGCTACCTTTAAAATTAATACCAATATCTTTGATTTAGTCTGATTTATCGGCGTAGGAAGTTAATTTTTAAACCATCACGGGGATGAGGAGTAGGTACATTAACTAATTCAAGATTTTGATTGGGCAATAGTTCCCACTCATAACTCTGCAAAAGTTTTGAGGCAAATAAGCGCATTTCTAAACGAGCAAACTCTTTACCAATACATTCTCTTAAACCACCGCCAAAGGGTATATAACCAAAGCTTGCTTGCTTATCTGCCGAGTGTTCGGGTGCAAACCGATCTGGGTCAAAGCGATCGCTTTTAGGATACATCTCATCGTCTTTATGGGTTTGGGCAATTTGATATTGAAGATTCCAGCCTTTGGGTATACGATAACCGCCAAATTCAAAAGTTGCTACTGCTTCTCTAAAACCACCACCTACAGGAGGAATTAGACGCATAACCTCTTTTAATACCTGTTCGAGATAGGTCATCTGCTTAATATTTTCCAAAGTAGGAGTATCAGATATATTTAAGCGATCTTGTTCTTCTCTTAAAAGCTGCATCACATTTGGATGCTGTGCTGTCAAAAGACAAAAAGAGGCGATCGCACTAGTCAAGGTTTCATGTCCTGCAAATAATAGTAGCAACACCTGATCCTTTAATTCTTCTAGGCTTAAGCTATTTCCTTCATCATCTTTAGCTTGGATCAACAACCCTAAAGCATCTTCTCCAGGATTATCTGCTTGCTGGCGTTGAATTACAATTTTTTCTAAATGCTCTAGTAACTCTTTACGGGCGCGTAAAGCTTTGCCAAACTTTGTCCAGGGAAGAGACAAAGGAATGCTAAACAAGCCACCGCTAAATTGCTCAAACAGTTCTCCTACTCTACTTTGCGAACCCCCATCAGTGCTTAAAAATAGATTACTGGCAATATCAAAAGTGTAGTCTCGCAACTCTGGATACCAAGTTAGGGTTGTCATTTTTTCCCATCGCTGGAGATATTTTTGGGTAATTTGTTCCATCATGGAAATATAACTAGCCAAAGCTCTAGGCTGAAATGCTTGATACAACAGTTTACGACGGGAGGTATGAACGTCACCGCTACTAACAGATAAGGACTCTTTGCCTAACAAAACTCTAGTACTTTTTGGCCAAGCAGAAACCACATATTTATTCTCGTTGCGAAACAAAAAAGTATTAGCCTCAGAACCAATCATCATCACCGTCGGGCTACCAAAGACATTGGTTTTATATACCTTGCCATATTTTTTAATTCGTTTTTGGTTAAATTCTGGATCTCTTAAAAAGGCGATCGTCTCGCCCAGAAAAGGCAATCCATTCTCACCAGGCGGTTCAGGTAAAGAATTGAACTTGCTTTGGCTTGTAGTCATGTTTAATCTAAATAGTTGCCAATATTTTCGCAGGTAATTAATTTAACTACCTGATAATACTTTATCTACTTCCCCAGTTCTTTGGATCTTTCAGTAGCAGTTTTGACCGCTTCGATTAAAGCTGAACGAAATCCTAAACTTTCCAGCTTTGCCACCCCTGCAATAGTTGTTCCCCCAGGACTTGTTACCCGATCTTTTAATACACCTGGATGTATTCCTGTCTCTTTAACTAAGGTTGCAGTACCTAATACTGTTTGGGTTGCTAACTGAAGTGCGATCGCCCTGGGCAATCCTGAAGCAACTCCACCATCAGCTAATGCTTCAATTACTAGTGCCACAAAGGCTGGCCCCGAACCTGATAGCCCCGTTACCGCATCCATAGAAGATTCTGGAACTTCTACTACTTCGCCCACGGCAGCAAATATTTTTTTTGCCTGTTCAATATGCTCTTTTGTTGCTTTTGTTCCTGGTGCGATCGCCGTCATTCCTGCCCCTACTGTAGCGGGTGTATTGGGCATGACGCGAATCACTGGCTGGTCTGGAAAGGCTTGCTCTAGCTTATCTAAAGTTACTCCTGCCAAAATTGAAACTACAGTGCTGCTGGTGTTAGGAGTAATGTTTTTGACTACTAGATCGAATACCTGGGGCTTAATCGCCAGTAATAATATTTCTGCTGTGGCGATCGCCGTTTGATTATCTTCCGTAACCTGAACCTGATATTTTTGAACCAGAAATTCACGTCTTTCAGCTTTAATTTCGCTAATTAATACGTTATTAGCTACGAAAACTTGTTGTTTTAGAAGGCGAGATAAGATAGCTTCTGCCATTACCCCGCCTCCAATGATACCAAGACCAATACTATTAGATTTCATGATCTAATAATACTATTTATTCAGCTTACTGAGCAGCTGCGTTAGGCTGTTGTCCCCAAGCATCAGGTGCAGGCACACTACGTCTTACATGAGTCTCTGGAGTGTGTACATCCTTAAGAATTCCTGATAGACTGCTGACTTTGACTGAGCTTGGAGTGAACAAAAAGATGCTTTCGCCTACACGCTCTTGATGACCATCCATGGCATAAGTACCGCCCGCGATAAAATCAACTGCTCTTTGAGCTTCTTCGGGGTTCATCACATTTAAGTTTAAAACCACAGACTTACGTTCGCGTAATGCCAAAATCACCTGAGGCATTTCTTCAAAGGAATGAGGTTCAATTACTACTACTTCTGAATTACCGTTAGCTAATCCAGGCATACCGATCACATTATTTAGCTTCATTTCTTGTTTGCGGTTAGTTGTATTGTTGCTGGGAGATGCAATTGTAGTTAATTCTGGTTGATTATTAGGTGTCGAAGCGATAAAGGTTTGACCATCTACTGCTTGGTTGGGATCGTATTCTTCATAACCTTCTTCTTCGTATTCACCTTCAAATCCAAAAAATTCTTTTAAGGTATTTAACATATTGCTTAGATTCCTAATTGATTTACGACTTTAAATTGGCTGATTAAAATATTTCTCTAAATTATTGCTGAGTTATATAGTTAATGAAAAATTGAACATCTTTAGTGGACATCTTATTTTTGTAAGTTATCTTGTGATAGTTTCAATTTTGAACATTTAGGCTAACTAGCAATTTCATTCTCGGTTTTTAGGAGAAAGTGGCTGTATTTGCAGAAATATTTTGTTTGGCGACTCAATTCTACTCCACATCATCACAAATGTTAGGTGTAGTGAAGTCTATTTATTGATTTAAATTGGTTTATCTTGGTTTTTCTTTACAATTCTTGATAATTTTGGCAATTAAGCTCTAATCTTAATAATCAAAAAGAAATTTTGATGTTATTTATACAGTTTTTTATGTTGCGAGCGTTTACTGCGATCGCGATCGCACTCAAAACTATAAAATGCGTCTAATCCCATCAAAATCTAGAAAACTCAGCTAGTAGCGTCGCTAAAAATGGTTCTGCCCAAACGGATCATAGTTGCTCCCGCTGCGATCGCCTTAGGATAATCTTCAGACATTCCCATAGACAAATGCTTCATCGTTAAGTTAGGGTAATTCTTCTCTTGAATTGCTGTTGCTAATTTTTTAGTTGCTTGAAAAGCATTTAGTGTTTGCGCGGGCGAGAGTCCTAATGGCAAAATTGTCATTAATCCCTGTATGTCAAGCCGATCAAATTGATTCAGTTTCTCCAAATCTTCCCAAAGTTCTGTAACCTGCCAGCCATACTTATTAGGATCTGCTAAAACTTTAACTTGCAGAAAAACTTTAGGCACACAATTCAATTCTTCGGCTAATCTATTTAATCGCTGTGCCAAAGCCAAACTATCCACTGAATGAATCCAGGCAAAATTTTCAATAACTTTCTTGGCTTTATTTTTTTGAATATGTCCAATAAAGTGCCAATTAACATCGTTTAGATCTTTTAACTGTTGCTGTTTAGTTAGTGCCTCTTGGAGACGATTTTCTCCAAAATCCCTAACTCCTGTCTCATAAGCCTCTTTTATTGCCTCAATGCTTACCTGTTTCGTGATGGCAATCAGCTTAACGTCTTGAGGAATTTCCTGTTTAATTAAATTAATTTTTGCTGAAATAGATCTTGTCATTAAACCTCTTGCATAAATAAAATATGAAGCTTTATTACCCTTCGGGCGAGCGTGGATTCGGGCGGTCAACATCCTGGGAAAACCCCACGAGGGCGATTATTCAAGGCGAACTAAATTCTAAGGGCGTAAATGTGAGGAAACCTCACATTGTTGACCGCCCGCATTGCCGAATCTCGCCCTCAGGATTACGCCCTCAGAATATGCTCTTTGGCTCAGAGCATTTCCGCTTACCTATTACCTCTTGGCAAAGTAGTCAATAGTTATTTGTGCAAGAAATCTATTAAGTAAAGCCAAGAATTGGCAATTAAAAGAAAGTGCGTTCGTAAATCGCTTTAAGTTGCTGATGTTTTTCCGTTTCGCGATCTAATAATAGTCGTCGCAGCATACTTTCTACCAACATTCGAGCGTCTGTCCTACTAATAGGATCGAATGATGAAGAATCACTGTTGAACGTCACTTTAAAAAATAAGCGTTGAGCGTAGAGGGTGGTAAATAATTCTTGATTATCCTTAAGAAGACATATTCTGTAAAGAAGCCCGAAAGTAGGATGATTTAGATAGACTTCACTTGGTAAATTATTCACTCTGCAATTTAATTAGTTTTGCTAAATGCTAGGAATATACGAATATTCTAAAAATTATATAGCGATTCTCATTCCTTATGAAGTATAAATCCAAATTTACCTACCACCTATCGTTTATTACCCATTGGTGACAAGTTAAGCTTAAATGGCTGATGTCAAGAAGGAAAAGGAGATAAATTGAGGGTGGTTTGGCTCGTTTTGGACAAGGGAATTTAACTGTTAAGTTGATGAGATTTGAAAAAAAGGCTTGATAAACTAGAAAAATAAACTAAATTAACTATTTTATTCACTAAAATTACAGAATGAATCAATATTCATACGAAACCAATAAGCAACTGCTACAGGATTTGATGCAGCAGGTAAATATATCAGATCTCGAAGAGCTAAGTAAAGAGGCAAATGTTGCTCGATTACAGTTGATTAGAATTCAGAGAGGACTAATTCGTAATCTATCTGTAGGTGCGATCGCGCATATTGCCAAAGCACTAAATGTATCTATAGACAGTCTAGTAGAAACTTTTGCCGAGCAATCGACTGAAAACATCAAGCCACAAAAAACTGAAAATCGTGATGCCTTAACAGCTTGTCAACAAGAGTATCAAAAACTTCAGCAGGAAATGCTTCAGCAACAAGAATTTTTAGCAGCAGAATTTCAAAAAGCTAGCTTAGAAACGATAGAATCTTGGTTACTACAGTGGCCGACGGCTGTAGCTGCTGTTCATAGAAACCCCCAGCTACCAGCAGAGAGATTGCTCACTTTGGTGAAACCTCTAGAACAATTATTAAAGCAGTGGGATGTAGAAACTATTGCTAGTGTAGGAGAAGAGTTATCTTACGATCCTCAATATCACCAGTTATTAAAAGGAACGGCAGAACCAGGAGAATTAGTAAAAGTTCGTTACGTGGGCTATAAACAAGAAGATAAATTATTATACAAAGCAAAAGTGAGTCCAGTGGAAATAAGCGATGAGGAATAAGGGATAAAGGATGAGGACAAAAACAATTTTTACAAATATTTATAGATAGATGGTTCATTTTATTTATCATTTAGCTTTTAGTCGGTAAATTTCTTTGACTACAAACTACAAACGACGAACTACAAACTAACTTGTATTGCTTATGAACTGGTGGCAAAAGCTTCAGAAAAATACCTTGGCACGTTTGGGAGCAACTATTTTAATTATCTTTTATCTTTCGGCTATCTTTGCTGATTTTATTGCACCTTACTCGCCTTATGATTCTCAGGTTGAAGGTTCACTTTTGCCGCCTACGGCAATACATTGGCGCAACCAGGCAGGAAAACTGACTGCTCCTTTTGTTTATCCGACAACTCAAGGGATAACTGATATTAACACAGGCGATCGCTTATTAATCATCAACAAAAAAAAGCCTTCCCCTATAGGTTTTTTGGTCAAAGGTAATTCCTATAATTTCTTAGAAATTTCTTTACCACTACCCCCCAAATTTGAGCCAGTCACTATATTTCCTGGCATTCCTCTGAATCGACATCTTTTTGGTACATTTAATAAAGCTCGAATTAATCTACTCGGCACTGACGAACAGGGGAGAGATTTATTTAGTCGTCTTTTGTTTGGGGGCAGAATTAGCTTATTTATTGGACTTGCAGGGATTGCTATTTCTTATCCTTTAGGAATGCTAATCGGTGGAATCTCAGGCTATTTCGGAGGCTGGATTGATGCAGTTGCTATGCGAGTGGTAGAAGTTTTAATGACTATTCCAGGAATTTACCTGTTAATTGCCTTAGCATCTGTCTTGCCTCCTGGTTTAAGCAGCGCGCAAACTTTTTTACTTATTGTCCTGATTACTTCTTTTATCAGTTGGTCTGGTTTAGCGCGGGTAATTAGAGGGCAAGTTTTATCCATAAAAGAACAAGAGTTTGTGCAAGCAGCAAATGCTATGGGTGCTAATCCTATTTATATTATTGTGCGTCATATTCTACCCCAGACAGCCACCTACATTATTATCTCTGCAACCTTAGCTGTACCTGGTTTTATCATTGCCGAAGCAACTCTCAGCTTGATTGGTTTAGGTATTCAATCAAAAGATCCTAGCTGGGGTAATCTATTGTCTTCTGCTACTAATGCTTCTATTTTGGTATTGCAACCCTGGTTGATTATTCCTCCTGCGCTATTAATTATCTTGACCGTTTTAGCCTTTAATTTATTGGGAGACGGTTTACGGGATGCTTTAGATCCTCGCAGCCTGTATCAAAACAAATAATCAGTTAGGGGCAAACGGCCGTTTGCCCGTACATTAATCAAAAATGGATAATCCTATCGAGAGAGTTCGCATTTCTACTAGTGCCGAAGATCAGCTAATTAAACTTAAGCGCAATACTAAAATAAAACAATGGAATATCCTTTGTCGTTGGGCTTTTTGCCGTTCTTTGGCTGAACCGAGCGTTCCTTCTCCTGTGCCAATTAAAACTGACAGTAAGGTAGAAATAGCCTGGAATGTTTTTGGCGGAGAAATAGCAGATATTCTTTTAATTGCCTTGAAACAAAGATGTCATCAAGATGGCTTGAAAACAGATGCCGATACTTTGAAGCAGCAGTTTGTTTTACATCTTCATCGTGGTATTGGTTATCTAGCTGGCAATAGCGAGATTAAACAGATAGAAGATTTGGCTGAGCTTGTAGAAATGAAGTAGGGGCAAACGGTGAGACACTTTCGTTGGGCGGGTCAGATGTGGCTAAAGCCTTTCTCGACTTGAGAAAAGCGCAAAAGTGCGTTCTTTGCGAGAGTGGAGGTTTCCCCCATGAGCAACTTTTGTAAGAAGTGTTGAACCCGAAGAGCCGTTCGCCCCTACTTATCTTTATGTAATTACAGTAGGTTCGTCACGTTGCGTATATTCCTTAATTTGAGCAATTTCTTGAGCTAGATCGATCAACGGTTTCAAAGCTTCTTGAGTATCTAGATTATGTTTACTGGCATCAGGTTCATAACTTTCGACATACAGCCTTAAAGTTGCTCCTTTTGTTCCTGTCCCAGACAGACGAAAAACAATACGCGAACCATCGGTAAAGCCGATGCGAATACCTTGATTTTTGCTGACGCTGTGATCTACGGGGTCAGTATAGCTAAAGTCATCGGCATATTTGACTTCGTAGCTGCCAAACTTCTTCCCAGCCATTGTGCCAACCATATCTTGTAAACGTTCCATTAATTCGGTAGCAGGTTCTTTGGCTACCTCTTCGTAGTCATGACGAGAATAAAAATTACGTCCATAGGTTTTCCAGTGATCTTTAATGATCGCCTCTACAGATTCTCCTTTTACGGCTAAAATATTTAACCAGAACAATACTGCCCATAGTCCGTCTTTTTCCCGCACATGATTAGAACCAGTACCAAAGCTTTCTTCTCCGCAAAGAGTAGCCTTGTTTGCGTCTAGTAAGTTGCCAAAGAACTTCCAGCCAGTAGGAGTCTCATAGCAACTGATATTGAGCTTATCTGCTACCCTGTCTACCGCTTCACTAGTAGGCATACTGCGAGCAACCCCAGACAAACCGTCTTTGTATCCTGGAACTAAAGTGGCATTAGCTGTTAATACCGCCAGACTGTCGCTAGGAGTCACAAAAAAGTTATTACCCAAGATCATATTGCGATCGCCATCTCCATCGGAGGCAGCCCCAAAATCGGGCGCATCTGGACTAAACATGATCTCTACTAAATCATGGGCATAAACTAAGTTGGGGTCAGGATGTCCACCACCAAAGTCTTCTAAGGGAACGCCATTTTGTACTGTTCCTGCCTCTGCACCCAAACGCTTTTCAAAGATATCTTTGGCATAAGTCCCTGTAACGGCGTGCATCGAATCAATACACATTCTAAAGTCATTTTTGATTAGCTGACGAATGCGATCAAAATCAAATAGAGATTCCATCAGACGCGCATAAGGCTCAACTGGGTCGATAACTTCGACGCTCATTTCTCCTAAGCGCGTTACCGTGAGTTTATCTATATTAATATCATCTGCTTCTAAGATCTTGTAGCTGTCAATCTTTTTAGAATGCTCAAAGATCGCCTCCGTAACTTTTTCAGGTGCAGGGCCTCCGCTGGTAATATTGTACTTAATGCCAAAATCTCCCTTCGGACCGCCTGGATTATGGCTAGCAGAAAGAATAATACCGCCATAAGCCTTATATTGACGAATAATTGCCGAAGCAGCAGGAGTAGACATGATTCCTGCTTTCCCTACTAAGATGCGCCCAATTCCGTTGGCAGCAGCCATTTTCATAATGATTTGGATCGCTTCACGGTTGTAATAACGACCATCGCCACCCAAAACTATTGTTTGACCTTCACAATCATCCAAAGAATTAAAAATTGATTGCACAAAATTTTCTAAATAGTGAGGCTGTTGAAAAGCTTGAACAGACTTACGTAATCCTGATGTACCTGGCTTTTGATCTGCAAAAGGAGTTGTGGAGACAGTATTAATGTTCATAAAGATATCTCAGAAGTAGGGCTTTGATAAGGATTGATTTAAACTGCATCTTCCTAACTGTATTACCGCGATTGAGTAAGGCATAGTCTGCTGCTTTACCAAAATGCAGCAAATATTAGGGAAATATCAAGTTAATTTTACAGGGCAACAGCAACTCAGAGGTTATCAACAGCTACCAAAGTTCTTAACCTTTTGGTAATTGGCTTAAAAATTAGCAGGTTATCAATGGTTAGTTCAATAGCCAGAAACCTAATGCTGTCAGGGAATAAGCTTCAGTAAATCCGTAACTCCCACATCAACTCCCTGCTGAACGATCAAAGTAGAAACCTGTCCTCTATGATGAGTTTGATGGTTGAAAAAATGCTGGATCAACAGACCAAAGTTTTTATTATATAGATTTCCTTTAGTATCAAAGTATTCGAGACTATGTTCCAAATCTGCTGGTGCAATTTCCGCACACCATTGAATAATAATCCGATCCAATTCTTGTCTTAATTTGTTTAGCGTCTCAATATCATTAGCTACCAACTGATCTAACGCTGTATAGCTAGATAATTTTGGTAAACTGCCTAAACTGGGATATTGTCGAGGATGTTGAGAAAATCTTCTCAGCCAAATAATATCTGCCACCCAGATATGATTGAGCGTGCCAAAAATTGAGCCAAAAAATGCTCTTTGATCTTGCTGACTTGACTCATTCCCTAGTTGTTGAGCAGCCTGATAGATCTTTTGATTCATCCACTGATTGTATTGGCTCATCAACTGCAAGTTATACATAATTACTATTGTATATGGATTAATGAAGCCTATTATTGGGAGGAGTTGCTTGATGCGCGTACGTGCGGGCAAGTCCTTGCCCAGAAAAGACTTGTCCGCATCTAGTAAGTCCAATTAAAAGAGTATGGGAAATTTTAGATTTTTTATCTACAGATATTAGGACTTACGCAGTTTAAAGAGTTTTGCCCCCCTAGCCCCCCAAATCTGGGGGAACAAGAATTAAAAGTTCCCCACTCGCCTTGGGAGATTTAGGGGGCTAGTGCGTAAGTCCTAAGATATTATTGTTTCTTTAGCAGGTTAAGAATGTTTTACTAACGCTTTATCTCTTTAGCCGCTTTCGAGAATCAATACTAGCTCCATGAATTTTTGTCAAACCCTCCTGTGACGAAATCACTTTGATCGATCAAGTTAGGCTTAGCACCATACAAGGTGGCTAAAAGCTCTCCGTCTTTTAGTATTTCTGTTCCGTTAATGCTTCCCATTCCCATAGAGGCAAAAGTTAAGTCAGTAAAGCTTAATCCTGGGGATAAACCCAGAAGATCTACGCCATCTTGAAAATCCAATATAAAATCTTTACCGCTATTACGCTCTAATACAAAAATATCAGAGCCTGAACCTCCATGTAAAGTGTCTTGACCATTTCCACCAATGAGGATGTCGTTACCGTCTGCACCAAGCAGCTTGTCATTACCGTCATCTCCTGACATTCTATCGTTGCCTTCGCTACCCCACAACTGATCGTTATCAGCGCCTCCAAACAGAACATCGTCTCCTACACTACCGTAAAGACTGTCCATACCTGTATCGCCAAATAGCGTATCATTTCCTGAAGTTCCCTCTAATATATCGTTACCAGAGCCACCATAAAGCAGGTCATCATCGGCTCCACCATATAAGCTGTCATTGCCAGCTCCACCATCCAACACATCTCTATCTGGACCCCAATCGCCAGCTTCCCAAGCGACATCTTCACCACCCATTAGTAAGTCGTCGCCATTACCACCAATTAGTGTATCGTTTCCTATGTAGGCATCTAACGTATCATTACCGTCACCACCATCCAAGACATCATCTCCAATACCATCCCAGATAGAGTCGTTGCCCCCGCCTCCAACCAGACTATCGTTGCCTTCATCGCCAGAAATACTATCGTTGCCTTCACCTCCCTTGAGGGTATCGTTGCCTAGATAACCAGTCAAACTGTCATTACCGTTACCACCATCTGAGAAATCATCTCCTACGCCACCCCAGATAGAGTCGTTGCCCCCGCCTCCATCAAGACTATCGTTGCCTTCGTCGCCATAGATGCTATCGTTGCCTTCACCTCCCTTGAGGGTATCGTTGCCCAGATAACCAGCCAACCAATCATTACCGTTACCACCATCTGAGAAATCATCTCCTACGCCACCCCAGATAGAGTCATTTCCCTCGCCTCCATCAAGACTATCGTTGCCTTCATCGCCATAGATACTATCGTTGCCTTCACCTCCAAGTAGGGTATCATTGCCTCGAGAACCAGCCAATTTATCGTTTCCTGCATAACCATAGATAAGGTCATCTCCATAACCAATCCATAAGATATCGTTACCAGAACTTCCAAATATAATATTATTGCTATAAGTAGCCATAGTGATTTCTGCTCAAAATTGTTTTTGCAATTCCAAGTTAATCTGCATTCTGTAAGTTCCTATTGAGTCAAATCACAGAAATTAGTAGACACGGATCACTTCTGCCAGCTAATAATTGTGGTAAGGACAAATATTGATTATTGCCAAGTTTTTAATTTATCCTCATAGCTTTTTAATTGATTGTTTAGGCGATCGCGTTTTTGCTCAAATCCAGCAGCGATTATAATTGAGCAGATTCCTGCTACTAAGCCCACAATCCACTTTAAAAAAGAATAAGTTAAAACCAAAATAATCAACTGATAAATAGTCGTCATTATTAAAGTAACTGTACCTACAAATAAAAAGGCTCTAATTTTAAAACCTAAACCCACAAAAACTAAAATAAAGCTGATTATCCCAGGAATAAGACCCCAATCTGGGTAAAATAAGGCAGTTGCACAAACAATGCTACTGCCTCCTATACGTAAATAATGGCGTTGTCGGCGATGAGACTTAAAATAAGGATCGAACTGAGCAACGTAAAGAATAGACAGACTAATAATTCCTGCAATCCAAATCAATTCCGCGTTGTATTGCCAAATCAGTCTAATAATGCCACAGTTAATAAACCCTAAACTGATGTAGCTCCAGCGCAAGTTCTTTTGATGGTAGGCGATGCGTAGATAAAAAGCTGCCACAATTCCTAAGCTGAGATAGGAAACATCCTCTGCTGTAATCAGAGTCATTAGTGCAGGAATAATCAAAGCAATGCGTTGCCAAGGTGTCTTGCGCCAGCCCAAGTTTTGCCAGGGTATTTGATAAATCAAGAGGGCAACGGCGCAGGTAAATATAACTCGCCAAGGATCGAATAAGCTCAAGCGACTAATAATTAGACGACTGTAAACTAAAGTAGCGGCTATTTCTACCAACCCTACATATACCCACCAGTCGTTTGTCGTATTTGCTGACGTTTCACGATCGCGTCTACCCTGAATAAGGGCATAAGCACCAAGACAAAAGCTAGTGGCAATACTAATAAAAGTCAAATTAGGTGCAGCACTTTCTATGGCAATACCCGCAGCTAGGATTTTTAAGATGCTGCTCATTGCCCAGTGCAGATGAGCAATGAGAATAACTTTAGATAAGCTAAGATTAAACATTGTTGTTTGACGGCGTTGACGATACCACCAAGCGCTTAAACGATATGTAAAGGCGATCGCAGCAGCTACTAAAGCTAAGATAGTTAAGCCGTCTGCCGTACTTCTAGCTGATGCCTGCAACAGCCGATAAATAACTAATTCATAGATCCCAACAGAAATCCCTGCCAAACCAAGATAGTTAATTAGTTTATTAATTTGATTATTATTTTGGCGAGTATTAACTAGAGTTAAGGCTGCCCCTAGAGTTAATAATCCTGTATAAGAGTCAAAGTGGGTAAGTCGCCAGATTATGCCTAAAGCAGCGTAAACCAAAGGCACGTAAGCTAAATTCAATCTTGCCCAGGGTGAATCGGTTTGAGCTAACCAAGCGATAATAATTAAACATAATAATCCCAGAATAACATTAGCGATCGCCCAGACTAAACCATTACCTCCCAGAAGTACAGCTACACCTATCGCCAATAATTCCCCTAGCCAAACCAGAGTATATAAAACTAGATTATTAGGTTGCTGACGATAACGCCAAAAAATAGCCACTACAAGTAAAATATTGGTGAGCAAATACTGGGAATATTGCCCAAAATTCTGCAAATTAAGATAGATAATGCTGACTATAGCTAATTCAACAGCAATTAAAGCGATCGCCCAATAGTCTGCTGCCTGGATATATTTACCCATCAGCTTATAGTTTTTGGCTTCTATCCCGACTCCCAAGATTCCGTGGGCAGTGCGTTGAGAGATATAGTCGAACTTGGGTATGGCGATCGCTTTTTTTAGATAAAGTCGAAACTGATATAAACCCAGGATAGTTAACGCACCTATTGGCAACCAATGCCAATTATTAATAAAGCTACTTAGTAAGCTGGCAGCTAGACTTAACCCAAAACCTAAATGAATTGCCGTAACTGTAGTGCGACGCAGGTTAAAGGCATTAATGTACATCAAGCCAATCGCGATCACCAAGGCAATAAATCTAGTTTCACCTTGCCCAAAAACCAATAATTGAGCCAAGATTAAAGCTATGCAGCTAAGAGAAGTTGCTAATCGACGCTGTTGAATATTGCGGGTATATTTGGTAATTAGAGTCAACATCCCAGGGATAATTAACCAAACTAAACCCCAGCGAAAAGTTACAGGAGTCGCTAACCCTTCTACTTGAGACAAAAAACAGGTATAGCTAACAGCAGCTAATAATAAACCAAAATACCAAAAGCTTTGCCGTAGTCGAGATCTAGAAGTAAAAGTAATAATTCTTGGCTGCTTTATTTGATTTAGATATATTCCCCATTCTCCAACCATGAGTAAAACCAAAATACCGCCCCACGCTGACTTACTCAAATTAGGAAAGCTAACGGCAATTGCGTTAATTACGGTAACTAAACCCAACAAGTGAGTTAGGTAAACCAGGGTGTTTCTCAAAGGCTGACGAATATAGGCAACATAGCCTAGAGTAGCAGTAGACAAAAGTAAATTTAGCGATCGCCAAGTAGGATTTGATAAACTAAGACAGGTTAGGGCTATACCCAAAATCAAGGTAAGCCATTCAGCATATAAAGCCAACTGAAGCTTTTGCTGACGATACAACCAACTGGCAATAAAAACAAACAGGATGACGTAGGGAAAAAGAGTTATCCCAAATACTGACTCAGGAAAATATTCAGTTTTGCTAACCGCTACAGACAGATCTAAAGCTTGGCTGCGTAAACTACTAGGGATTAATTCTTTGGAGACATATAGAGTTTGCAAGCCAATCAAAAAGATGGCGGTTAAATCTCGCTTGCGCCAATAAAGAGTTAGCCTTTGACTAAATAAATGAATAGCTAAGACACTTATACAAACAGTTTGCCAGTAAAGGGAATTTGACCACGCAACTCCTGAGACAATCGACATTATCCAGGCCAAGCTTAAGATAAGCAGACTAATAAACTGCCAGATACGGCTTAGAAATATTGCTGTAGTATTTATTATTTCTAACTTAGTTCGATCTTGAGTTAAATAAATTGTCCCTAGTAGCCAAGCGAATAAAGCGATCGCTAAGTTATAGTTTGTATAGGTGCTATCTATTAATCCTCTAGCTAATAGTAATGACCATGCAGCAAATAAAAATAATAAATTATTTCTAGGATATTTTGGTCGTGGTAAGAAGAATTTGTAGTGAATTAAACTAATGGCAATAATACCGCTATATACCGCAATCAGTGGCAAAATAGGCAACTTCCAGCCTAAATGTAGATAGCTAAGTATTAAAAAGAACGGTGCAAAAAACTTGTTTGTGTCTGTTTTTCTTAGTTGAAACTTAAAATAAATCGTAGCTGTCAAGGTAACAAAAGCAATAGCAATAGTTATCCATTCCCAGATATTACTACCCAAACCAAAGTGATTAATAGCCCAGAAGTTAATCGGAATTAATAAAGTTGCGATCGCGCTTAGGGTTTGGGAAGTTAACTTCAAATCATCTTGTTTACTTGACCAAAAACTAAAGCCCCAAAAGCAAAGAGTATAGGCTAGAAGAATTAAATATTGTCCAAACTTAGGAAAATTATTCCATTGGCTCGCTGCTAGCACACTAGAGGAGATAACCACTAAAAATATACCCAAAAATAATAGCCAGCGAATACTCAATTCATCTAAAAACCTTAGCCATACTTGCGTAACCATATTAGGTTGAGGTGCAGCTTTAACTAAAGTTTTGGCAGCTACTAAAGAATCTGATTGAGTTGCTGCTAAATTACTGGCAACTTCTATCTCAGGTAAAGGACAGCTTAAATGATGGCGACATATCTTTTTAACTTGTGCTTCGCTAATCAAATCCAACTGCAACCATTGATCTAAACCCTGCAATAAATTGGGCTGATTAGCTTGAACGTATATTTCTAAGCTCAACCAAGAATTAGCTTGAGGATTCACTGCGTCAATGTAGTCATCGTTGTGGGACATAAAACTAGCACAATCAACTTACGCTCCTTTTATATCTTAATTAACGCTAGTTCGGTTGAGCATATGTTTAGGCTTGGTAGCTTCAAGATTTTAAAAGTAGACGGAAAAAAAGTCTGACTTTATATTTGTTCTTAGTGGCTAAGAGCTAAAAGCTAAAAGCTAAGAGCTAAAAACCAACAAATCTAAACGATTATTAATTCACATTAAGCGTAAAATATCATTCAAAATTCAAAATATTGTCACACCAAAGACACATCATCTATCTAAATTAGAAAGATAGACATTCTGGCTTAAATCAGAAATCAATAGTTAATTTTATTTATATCTAATTATCAACTAAATTAAATATTAAAAATAAAACTAAATTAATTAATGACAAAACTATCACCTTTGCAAAAAGCAACAGCCTCTGCTTCTCTACTTCTGTTAGGAGGTGGAATAGCCCTGGGTGGCAATTATTTAATCAATTCCCCCCACACTGTTGCTAACGAATCAGCAGAATCTTCTACGGCCACTACAGAAGATGAATCTGGTCAAGCAGCGATCGCTCTACCCCAAAATTATGTCAGTAATGTAGTGCAGCAGGTAGGCGACTCGGTAGTCCGTATCGACGCATCTCGCACTGTTTCGACTAATGCTTCTCCTCTGCTCAACGATCCTGTCTTCCGTCAATTTTTTGGCTCGCAGATCCCCAATATACCCAGTCAACAGGTTCAAAGAGGCGTTGGCTCTGGATTTGTAGTTAGCTCTGATGGTTTGATTGTTACCAATGCTCATGTGGTAGACGGTAGTGACAAAGTAGAAGTAACTCTTAAAAATGGTCGCACATACAAAGGAAGAGTCATGGGGACAGACTCCTTGACTGATGTAGCGGTAATCAAAATAGAGGCAGAAGGTTTACCCGCCGTTACTTTTGCAGATTCCGATCAGTTACAGCCTGGAGAATGGGCGATCGCGATCGGTAATCCTTTAGGCTTAGATAATACCGTTACTACTGGTATCGTTAGTGCTACAGGTAGAACCAGCGCGCAGATAGGAGTTGCTGACAAGCAGGTTAGCTTTATCCAAACTGATGCTGCCATTAACCCTGGTAACTCTGGAGGACCATTGCTCAATGCCCAAGGTGAAGTGATTGGAGTCAATACCGCTATTATTCAAAACGCCCAGGGAATTGGTTTTGCGATTCCTGTTAATACCGCCAGAGATATAGCCGAAGAATTGATTGCCAAAGGCAAAGCAGATCATCCATTTTTAGGCATTCAAATGGCAGAAATTACCCCTGACCTTAAAAAACAGCTAAAAAGCCAAAAAAACATAGAATTAAGCGCAAACAAAGGCATTTTAATTGTAGGTGTCGTCCCTAACTCTCCCGCGGACAATGCAGGATTGCGCTCGGGAGACATAATTCAAAAGATTGGCGATCGACAGGTCAGTAAAGCTGATGAAGTACAGCAGATAGTTGCCAAAACCCAAGTAGGCGATCGACTACCTCTAAGTATACAGAGCAACGGCAAACAGAGAAAAATTGAGGTAAAAGTCGGCGTATTACCTCAGCCTCAAAGAGCTAATTACTAATTTTTATTTAAGTTAGATTTATAAGTTTACTCACACCAACCAAGCAATAAGTTAGATTAGTCACATTATATTTCTAGCTTGTTGTTTTTTTTTGCAAATTCCGAACCCGCTAATTCTTGAAATTTACTCGAAAACGCTAGTATACTTTGGCTTTTATGCCGAGCTAATTATTTAAAACCCTAAATTGCGCTCAATATCTCAACACTGTATGATATATTAGTCTTTGTTAAAAAAAGCTATTTTTTAACAGAATCTATGCCAGGGGGTATGGCGGAATTGGTAGACGCTGCGGATTTAAAATCCGTTGACCGTAAAAGGTCGTGGGAGTTCAAGTCTCCCTACCCCCATTCGGCTCAAAGCCTCATCTCAACCGACTTTCATCGCAACGACCTTTTACGGTCAACGTTGATTTACTCAAAACTTACTCAAAACTAAATATACAAAGCTCCTAAACAAAAAGCAATAGGGTACTTATGTACCCCAATTTATCGAGCGGTTAGATAAGCACAAAAAAATGACGGGTTGCAAAATATCACAACTCCGTCATTATGTCAAATCTAGTATCTGAAATTTATCCTAACCTCTACTCGCACGAGAATGAGATTTAAGCTTAATGCACATCCTGTTAGGGAAGTAGTGGATTATTTCTATTTTCCCTTACCTCTATTAGTCTATTTTCGATCGCTTTCTAGCTTTTCTATCATCTTATCTACTATCCCATCTGTAGAAATCAGTTTTTCTTTTAAACCTCCTAAACGAAGTAACTTCGATCCGTCTTCTAACTGCTTTTCTTCTTGGTAGTCAAACCAGTTTTTTATGACTAGCCTCGTAGCAATATCAAAATTTACATTATATTCGGTTGCTAATTCTTCAACTTTTAGCAAGTCTCTTTCGCTTGAGTCAGTAATAAGCTCTAGTATTTCTTTTTTGTTCATAATATTCCTTTCGTATTTGTAAAAAAAACCAAATCTTCAAAACCGTCCCAAACCGCTTAATTTGAGTGACTATGTAAGCATCTGTTTTCTCTGCTTCCCAGTACCAAGAAAACTGTTCGGCTGAATTGAGGACAAACAATGTACAATAGAGGCTATATAGCCTCTTCCCTCTTAGTCTCCCAGACATTAGTGTTGATTTCTGACCTTAGATCTGAGATCTCGTCATAAAGCTCAAAAGAGCGCCTACAAAGAGATGATACTTTTTTGAGCAATTCCTCGTCATTGAAAGTGCGGTTTTGCTCGGCGTATTTTTGTCTCTGTTCAAACTCCCTCCACTCACGTACGATTACATCTAAAGCTCTACTATCGTTGTCCTTTTCTTCAATGGACTTTATTTTTATTGCTTCTATTGTTTCGATATCCAGCGAAAACCCTTTGTGTAGCCTATTTCTTTTTCTCATGAGCCTCCTTTAGTGTTTGTATATTTCTAGAGCGTTGTACACTGCGTTGTACGTTTTTTACTTACGCCTACGCTTCTTACGCTTTTCCTTCTTAGTGAGTAATTTTTGAGTATCACCACCAGCGTTTAAAAGACGTAGGTACGTTAACAGGTCTTCAAGCTGTTCATCGCTTAAAAGCAACCTAGAACGCTTCTCATAGCGTTTCTTGATGACAGATATGCAGGCTGTAGTAGACCAGCCTAAAATAGCTACCTCGTCATCTATCGCGTGCTTCAGCGACCAGAACTTAATTGCACCCTGCTGCTTTTGTCCAATCAAATTCTTCACAGGCTTCTAAAACCGCTATTATTGCTCTAGAGGTAAGAATATTTCCATCGATTTCTCTTAGAGCTTCAAAGCTTTCGGGTATTGGCTTCTGACTTTTAATTATCTTGCGCATTAGCATAAAGCCTAATTCGGCTGCACGAGCACTAATTAACCCTTCTTCTAGCTCTTGAAGACTACGAAAAGACAGGCGACCTTTATTGTTTTCAAGCTTCTTCAAAGCGTTGGCGTTCCTTTCCGATTTTTCCGATAAAGCAAGCAATAGAAAAAATTTTTCTTCTTGTGTAAATTTCATAATCTTCTTATCCTTTAGTCCATTTGCCTTTTTGCAATCTCAATCCCAAATCAAGCAAACACTCTTTAGTGTCTCTTGGCTTAGGAGCTTCAAACAACCAACCTTGCTGTACCCACATATCTACTTGACCGCGTATTTGAGCTGTATAGAGTATCAGTTCCATGTTGGCGTTCAAGGCATTCTTGGTTTCAGTAGCTACAAAATCTCTAAGCAGACTACTTAACCCCGCGCTCTTTTCGGTTTCCCTTTTAAACCAAAACCAATAATCTCTCATCCTGTTAACTGCTTCCGTGTCGTCTGACCAGATACCAGTGGCAATCCCACAAGCCATCATGTCAAGGCTAATAGTTCTTTGTTGAGAACCTAGTCCTTTTACTGACTTGCTTAAAATACGCCTAGCAGTAACAAAAGTACTAGCTACGTCGATGTCCCAAAACTCATCATATAGCTTAGAGAACCCTTTCCAGCTATAAGCAGATATATCCAGTAACGCACTTTGCCAGTTATCATCGGTTATCCCTAACTCGATCTTACGATTGTCTGAAAGTTCCTCTACGCGACTACAAGGGATTACTATCAGTCGCCTCCTTAGTTCTTTAAAGCGATCGTCTAGATGCAGAGGTGAGATGCTAGAAAACACTTTAGGACAAAAGCACCTAAACTCTATATTGACTCCTGTTTCTTTAGACGAGACAACAATCTTATCTGTACTTTTGTCATACCCAAACTTAAACATATTGTACAGCTCTGGACTACTGGTAAAGGTGTTAGCACTAACGTCGTCCCAAACCATACAGGTATTTCTTTCGACTGTCTTGTAAGGAGATTGATTTTCTCCTTCTGCTACTGGCACTTCTGCCCAGGCGGTCCTTCTTTCTTCTAAGCTGTTTCTTATGCCAGCAAAAGTATCACTACTAGAGTTAATAGGAACACCGTGTAGACAACTAGCCAGTTTAGCAAGCGTTGATTTGCCACTTCCCGATTGTCCGTTGAGGAACAAATAAGGAACAATCTTACACAAAGCAGAAGGGAGCATAAAGTAAGTAGCGATAATATCGTAAAAGTCATGAGGCAGAAATATTGTTTGCTTGAGGATGTTTAGCAAGTTTCCAGGAAGAGTCAAATTGTCACTATAAATTTCCCTCCAGGTGTCGCTTATGCCGTCCTCAGACACAAACAAGGTTGAGTAATCGTAAGCCATAGTTATCTGATAATTGCCATTAACATCTCAAAGTAGATATCGGAAAAGCCTTCGCAGTCTTCGTTCTCTGTGTGAACTCGTCTTGTCAGAGTAGCCAAGGAATCTTCCTCGGTATAGCTAGTGTCTTTGATATCCGCAGTCATCTGCTTTTTAAGAAAAGCTAGTTTCTCTTCTATCGAAGCTCCTTTGCTATCCCCACCATTCTTCTTAAAACCACCGTTCGACGGTGGAGTATATTGCGGTAACTTACCGCTAAGATCGATGACCTCAGTTTTGGCGTTGGTTGCTACCAGTGCCTCCAGGCTAGCCTGGTCCATCGATGCACATATCCCGTTAGGAATAAAAGCAAGTTCTCCTTTGATGCCACCAGAAGGAGGGATAAAAAAGGCTTCGTTTGTTTTGATATATTCGTATAAAGCCTTTTCAAAAACCGACGGTTGATACTTGATACCCTGCCAATTGCCGTTAGCATCTTTTTCTCTTATTTCGTATTCTTGTCCGTAGATAGGTATGGCGCATAATCCAGGCACGAGTACTTCACTTGCTTTGAAGCTTCTGACGATGCCAGAATAACTAGTGACAAAAGCAGCGATAATGTAAGCATCATTCGTAGGGTATACTTTAGCTTCATCAAAGGTAACTTTGAAATATGTTTCTGCTTTGTCTCCTTTGAGTTTGCCATAGAGGTCGTCTTTGTAGGGGTCTAAATACTTTACTGTCATTACTGTTCTCGATATATGTTTGCGTTGAAATAATTAGTAGATTGTCTCAGAGAGAATAGGGTAGAAAGAAGACAACTTCTTGAAATAATCTTCTTCCCCTATTTCGTGCAGCCTTTTATTTGTCACATACAGCAGCTCGGCTACAAGCTGTTCTGGATTTTTGTTCTGTTCTAGTGCTAGTGTTTCAACCGCGTTTATAGCCAAGCCGATTAAAGTAACGAGTCGAACATCGTAAGGTGATTCTATTGGTGTCATCGTAATATTTTTAATTTTTCTAGTTCTTTTAAGGTCAACAGATTTTTTTTGAAGTCGGACTGAAGCAGTGTTTTAACCATCTTGTTTTCAACTGGTAGCTTTTCAGGAAAGACAATTCTAAGCCTGCGGAAAATATTAAACCGAAGTTCTTCTAAGATTCCTAAGATAAGAGCAAATTCTGTTAAGAATGCACCTTTTGCCTCTACAAAAAACAAAGGTTTGTTAGGTTGAGAATTATTAGAAATGGCAAAATCGACTTTCCATGTTTTCCCTCTTGGATAACAATAACTAGGCTTTAGTATTGATACTGGTAGCTGTCTAATTATCCTGTTTTCACCGTACATTCTGCATAGCTCTAGATATGTTTTAAACTCGTGCTGGGAGTCAAACCTCCAGATATGCTCGGGGAGATTTAGCCTGCCTTTTACTCGATATATTTCTAAATTCCTAGAGTCAAGGACAGAACAGAGTTCTGTATTCCAAAAAACAGGCACGGCTTTATATTTTGGTCTCGCTGGCATCAAGCAGATTCCTCGTAAGAGCGCTTCTTGTTGTCTAGAACCCCGTAGTAATTATCCCAAGCTTCGTCAACAAGATCTAACACTCCTTCTTTACCTAAAACAAAAAGTGTTTTGCAGACTCCTTTTCCTATGTAATTGATTACATATTGACGGTCGTAAATAACTTTAAACATGGTCGGTACTGGATCGCCAATACGTCGAATACTTTTATTACACTCGTATCCAGCCTCGCTAACCATAGCGGGGTGCAAAGCTTTGATAAACTTATTACCCGTCATTTCTCGCCAGGTAATAGTCTCTATTTCAGGCATAGTTTTCCTATTGAATTGTTAGCTAAAGCTTTAAAGGCAATCTCTCAGAGCTTTGATTCAAAGGTAAGTAGATTTGACTTTTTAAACTTAATCTACTATCGTTTTTTTTTTGACTCGCATCAGGAAAAATACGGAAATTTTAGCTAAAAATTGGCTTATTTTTTAAATAATTAAAATTATTATTTTTATTGTAAATAATAATTACACAACTATTGACGTTAGTGTTTTTAAAAGCAATTATATTAATAACCCTATTCCGCTTCGCTCCAAGGGAAATATACTAGGCAAGGGAAATATACTAGGGGTGGGTGGGCGTAGCCACAGGGAAATAATCACTTATATAAAAACTTTACTTGTTCTCTCTTCTAAGAACATCTTCTAAAAGCGTTCAACACATCGTTCAACGTTTTTCAGATATACATCTACTCACTAGTTACCTGCTTAATAATTTTCTTAGTAGCTGATATTTCTGTTTTTATCTCTTCTGTATTTTCTACCTCTGGCAATTCCTGAATCTCTTCTATCGCTCCCTGTAATCTTCCGTACCCTTCCTGTCCTTTTAAAGACTCCTCGTAAACCTTTCTTAGCTTCTCGTAAGCCTCGTCTTTTTGCCTAATAATCTCAGCCTGACTATCTAGCTTAGCTGCTACTTCTGTAAGTTTGTTCGCACTGCTGCCAATGATTAGCTGAGTATTCGCTACCTTTAAGCCGACTTCAGGCGCACGAGCAACCCGTATACCTAAACAAACGATAAACACAAAAACACCTCCAGAAAGCAAATTCAAGCTTAATGGAGGTAGTCGAGTAAAACCTTTAGTAATCATTGCTTTATAAATAAATTGCATTCGTCTTTTCTGCGGTTAACCAAACCAGGCAAAAGTTTTCCTCCTGCTCTAGTCCAACGGCTAAACTCATTAAACGCTCTTTGATAGTCTTTTTGATTGAGTAGTTTAAGCAAAGTAGATTCACTAAACGCATCAATACCTACGTTAAAGGTAAAGCTAACTAAGGCATCAAACTGATTCTGATTTAAAGGCACGTCTACAAGCCTGAGTACAGCTTGTTCGTAAATTCTCAAGTCCTCTATAAGAAGGTTTTCAGCTTCAAGGTGACTAATCATCTGTCCTTGCTTTACTCCCTTAGTGTGTCCATAACCAATAGTCCAGACACCAGCGGGACAAAGATAAGCATTGGTTCTTAAGCCTTCCCACTTCTTGATCAGGCTTACGCCAATCTGCGAAGTCTTATTAGGTTTAATCGTTTTTTCATCAGGCTGTGTCATCCAGCCAACATAAGGCAAAGCTCCTTTAGGTCTAGGGGGGAGGTTTAAAACTTTTCTTGCTTCGGTATCGATTAGGTAATCAACACTCAGGCATTCGTCATCAGATGTTCTACTTGTTATCGCTGCCATCGCCCGTTCCCGCATCTCCTTGATCGACAGGTTCATTTATTATTACTCCTGATACTGTTATTGTTTTTTCTAGATAGATAGGTACACAGTAAAGTGTTAACGAATTCAAGTTAGCTAATGGAGAAATTAGTACCGTATCCCCTGGAGTTAAAGTAATAAAGTTTTGGTCGATAAATTCTTTAGTAGGCAGTAGAGAGCGACAAAATACTCTCTTTTCTAGCCTCACAATTGAAAAATAACAACTTGCATAACCTGCGTTATTGGCGTCTATATCAGAAACACTAATAAAGTCATCATCAGATTCAACGTCGCTACCTGCTGCTACTACCAAGTACTCCTTGCCCAAAATATCTTTTAAGTCAAACTGGTGTTGTTTGTTTGCTTTCAAGTCATAAAACACTATCGGCGTATAGCTTTCCAACTCCTTAGCTCTGTAAACCAACCCATCTTCTTTAAATACAGCAATCGAGTCAGTGCCATTGAGAATAATATCTTTTTTAATCGAACTTTCCATTATAAAAACCCTAAATCTATTTGTAGTCTGCTGCCAATCACTTGTCTTAAAGCCTGTCCTTGGTCTGGTGGCAATAGCGCAGCTAATCCCTCAGCCAAGGTATATAATCCTGCGTCTGTTTGACTAATCCGAGTATTAAGCTGCGTTTCTCTAAAGTCATCAAGCTGTATCTGGGAAGTTTCCCTCTCGCTTAGTTCCCTAAATTTATCCGTTATCAATTCCTCAATTACCGTTAGTTGTGCCTCAATCAAACCACTGGGTTGATTTGGATCGATGCCTAGCACATTACCAATGCCGAACAAAGCATCCTCGACGAAGTTAAGCGTGTCACCTGTATATTCGTAAACCCTGATAGCCACATCTTTAAACCAAAACGGCGGTGTATACCTAAGCCTAAACCTATCGGTACTAATGCGGTTTGTTTCGACTATCTGTAGCTTGTTAATAAACAAGCGGGTCGGAAGACTTTGAAGAACACTCGTTACGGGGCTATTACCACCAGGTACAAAATTGTAAACTTGCCTGATATCTCCTGCAAACTGCCAGCTAGGTTTGCCCGAGCCTGTTGTAGCTACGACAGCAATATAGTCAGAAAAAAGGCTAACGCCAAGGTCGATAGGAGGTATAGGGGTATGAGAATTTTCATTGATAATAGTAGCTGTTCTACTAGCATCGGCTACAATCCTCCAATCTTCAGAGTTATCAAAAAATATTAAGTCTTGTCCTGCTGGCATAACTGGCTATACCAATTTCATTTCTTCTAGATTGCCTTCAATAGTTTCTAGATAGCCGTCGATGTTCACTTGAGCGGTTTCAAGTAAATCGATGTACTCCTGAAAGCTAATTTTCTGAGCCAAAAAATCGTCCTTGGCTACTTCGACTATGGCATAGGTGTCCATTAATCTGTCTAGATCACTGTCGTTCATATCCCTAGTACTACCACCAGGGATAATTAGCTCTATTGCCCTATCAAGCATTTTTAATACTTCTCAGAATGAAAACTAGCTGAAGCAGTCGTAAGTGCTTCGACAGCAATAAGTATATCCCCTCTAACTTTGTTTTCTGCTTTTTCTGTTGCCGATGCACCATACGGGAAGGTAAAAGAATTGCCGATTCTCTTGCTGTATTTAATGCCCGTAATTTGACTAGTTGGTGATGCCGAACCTGTTCCGTAATCAAATACAGTTACCTGCGCAGGTTTAAAGCCCTGTATCTTGGTTTGACTTTCTGGGTCGTAAGTAACATGATTACAAGCACTTTGTACAGAGTCCAGAGTCGCTTTCTCATCTGCTCGTTTTGAAAGTGCTACGATTGCACCATTCGCAGGGTTTCCACCGAAGAAAAAAGGTAAAATGCCTGTTTTTAAAATTTCACCAGGATTGCTATTATCGTCTCTGGAATAAACTAACTTAGTTTTCCCAGAAGCAAAGTCTTGAAAGTTTCTGGCAATTGTATTAGCAGGGGCATCGGGAGTGGGGGCGTTTGAGTTGGGAGTACGCAAAGTGGTCAAGGCATATTTTAATCTACTAAATCTTCTAGCCATATCTAATTATTGCTATTTTTATATATTTACACTTTGTTTCTAACCTATCTGTCTTTGAATGAAAATGATTTGACTGGCAACTGATTAGAGAATCGACCTTTAAGGGCGCACACTTTTTTAAGCAACCTCGATCGTTCTTGCTTTTGTCCCCGTTCTGTCTACTAAAATAAGCGGTTGAGTCAATCCTGGAATAAATAATTCTGCATAAGCAAATTTAACTGTGGCTACGGGTCTTCGTTTTGGCTTCCTGACTACATCGCCCATGACTCGTACTGTTCCAGGTACATTGTAATTTTTTTTGTCTTCGTGGTATCTGAGAAAATTATCCCAGTCTGGTTCGCTGTCATCTTGTATCCTAATTGCCTGCTCGATTATTTTCTTGGCGTCCGTTTCGTCATCTGTAGTGACGCTAAAAAAGTAACCTTTCTGTTTGTCTGCATAACTCCACAACTGTCTGCCTTTTCTGTAGAAAAAAACAGGTCTAGCAAAATCATTTAGTATTTTTAAAGCCAGTCGATTAATATTTGTTGTCGTATAATCTTCTTCTCTCCACCTAAAACTTACCTCGCTCCTAGCTGGTCTTCTTTCATTATCGGAAGCCTCATATTTGTCCTCTCTAAAGTGAAGCTTTACCTGTGGATAGTAGGTATTAGAAATCTCAAAGTCAGTGCTAGGAATACCGTAAACGTATTCATCTAATAAGTTTCCCGCTTCTACCCACCAGGTTAACATCCTGGCTAACGTAAGAGTCATTGTATCGGTGTCCTTATGTAGACAAATACGTTTAATTAGCTGTCTTGGCGCAGCCGTGCTAAGGCTAGCGTCATCACTACCGTCAACGTCTCTAAAGTGCTTGTTTATAGCCTTGTTAAAGTAAGTTCTACAGTAACTTTGAAACATTTCAACATCTGGTTTACTCACAAGTTCGTTCCTCACCTGTTCTAATTGGTATATTCATACTAACTTTTAATTTCAGGTGTTAATATTTTGTTTAGTTTCTGTTGTTCCAATAGATGCGCACTCTAAAAACGTGATAAGAAACAGGCACGCTCTAAAAACGCGTAGGGATAACTACTGATTCTTGTTTTTAAACTTTTTATCTGTCTTTTGTTTTTTTATCTGTCTATCTAATTGTTTCTTAAGATACTGTAGTTCGATAACAAAAGCTTTCTAGTGCTACCAAGAGGATGGTTACAAACCAGACTCTTTCATCATTTAAATACCAGTCAAAATAGCAACAATTTAAAAGCACCCTTGGGAGAATTAGCTAGTAACACCCGATTAGATATCCCAAACACTACACCTACTACAACCAACAAATCATCTGTACCTACTGCTAGTAATGAGTTACAAAATAATAACTTTATAGACAAATCTCTTTGCGTATTTCATAACCATTTAGACTGGTTAAGTTTTACTTTTGAGAAGCTAAGTAAAGAGGAATTTAACCAATTAATTCAACTTACTGGTAGAGGATTAACCACGTTAGAAAAAAACAAATCCTGGTCTAGTGGTGAAAGAGCTAGAAGCTATCAAAACACTATTCACTCTGCTATCAGCTTAAAAGGTGCTTATAACTGCTATCAGGTAGAAAACAAAATAAGAAAAGTCGGTTTCCGATAAATAGGCAAAAAAAAAGAAGCCCTGTTAAACAAGACCAACTTTCTTTACACAAAGACAATGATAAATCCAAACAATCAAAATAGCAACCAGTAGTTTTCACCTGCCCAAAATAGCCCTAGTAATACCCCGCTAGATATCCGTTATACTCCACCCTTTTCTACTCATAGCTTTAAGTCACTTTTACTTTCTTCCTTAGACTCCCAGAATAAAAATAATATATTAAAAAATACTATTGATTATTTAAGAATTAGTAGTAGTAAATTAAGTAAAAGGTCTTTTGGAAACTTACTAGCTAACCTAGTCTTACCTGTACCTTGCTTTGAAAACAAAATACCTTTTGTCTATGATACATTAGTACTTGTTTGAATACTAACCTTAGTTACACCCAAAAGATATCTAAATAATGACTCAAATTAACATTGCTACCGATATTCCAAGTCAAATCAATACTTTAGAACGCCTAGCTATGTGGTCGTGTATGGCATTGAGAAGAGTAAATCCAACTTTAGCAGTCATTGAAATCGCCGACCAGACAGCCGAGAAGGTAGCGCAAACCGCTTTGGTACAGGCTGATGATGGAAAAATTAGGTTTATTGGCAGATTGAGCCTGGAAGTAGCAGCCGATTATGCAGAAGACAATACGGCAAAGCTTTGGACGAAAGCACTGGAGTTTAGCAATACTCAGCTACCCGCAGCCTACAAAGCAAACTAATGGGCATTTATTCAAAATTTGTCAAAACACCTGGGGGGCAAACTAGATTTGTCGTCACGACTGAACCCCCTAGTATTTACGAAAGCTTTAGAAGTCCTATCCCCAAACCACCAAAACCACCTGTGTTGCTCAAGGGGGTAGGTAAGCTTCTAGGAATCCCTGCTTTAGTTCTTCTTGATTTTTTCTTTAATAACAAGCCCTTGAGCGACGGAACGATCCCTCAATGGATTACGCAGATTGACGAGCAGCAAAAAATAGGCACAAAAAGCTATCCCCAGTCGCGTGACACCTATTATCGCTTTGTTTATCGAGAAGCTAATCTTAATAACGGCGTGGTGACATGGGGTAATGACTACGTAAGGGTCAACTCAGATCGGTTTAACGGCATCCAGTCTTGGCGATTAAAGGCATTCTACAAAGGGATTGCCTCTTATCCAGCCGATAATAAATTTTTTACCTACGTTTACTATCCCAGCACAGGTAAATACGATTCAAGACCAGCAGGTGAACGTAATGCTGATTATTATGTTGAGGTCGTTGATTTTTTAGGTGTAATAACAACTATCTACCTGGGTGGTACTAGCGGTCTATGGGGACAAAGGTTTATTACAGTTGACAATATCCCTCAGCCCGAAATACAAGAAGATATTAAAACCAAAGCTAATAATCAGTTTGCAGCAGGATTAGCCTTAATCGATCTGCTTGGAGCTAAAGAATGGCAATTTGCAGGATTTAGTAAGCTGCCTAGCTTTGGTAATAACCAGTATCCTCAGATTGATTTTATTCCTCTACCGACAATAAGTAATAAGCCAGGCATATTACCTACTCCTACACCTGTTCCTATACCCGACCCCGAGCCAAAGCCAGAAATAAAGCCAGAAATTAATGGTGGCACTAAAGAGATAATCGAACAAAAACAAGGACAAAAGAATGAATACCCCGATCTCGTTCCTGGCAAAAAATACATCAAGAGAATTACGACCAAGGATTCAGATGGAAAAATTATTAAGATTACTGTAAATCCTTCTGAAATATTAAACCCAACGCCTACACCAGTTCCCGACCCCAAACCAGTAAAAATTACCAAGACTCCCGACCCCGAGCCTAAAAACAATATTATTATTTTTACTCCTAATCCTGTTCCACCCCCTTCGATTAAGCAAGAAAAAATTACAGATAACGACCCTAAACCATTCCCTCCGCCAATTATCCCCCCTGTCAAGCCACCCAATCAAACCGCGACAGATGACTGTGCTGGTTCGTGTGCAAATAGAGCTTTAGCACCAGGTTCACCAGGGTTGCTAAATATTACAGGCTTATTAAATGGTTTGCTACTACAAGATCCTCTACTTAGAAGAATAGATACAACTACTACGACAACAAGAGACATAGTTTCTCATGCCGATTATGGTCTGTCTAAAATACAAAAATTCGCTAGTACCGCTTGGAAGGCTACCCACGGAGACAAGATCCTCAATGCGCTTACAACAGCGGTAGTTATTCATAACGGGGTAATGCTGTCTAGAGGATTGGGGAACAGTCTTGCTGACGTTGCTACCGTCACGCTTCAAGCCATGGGGCTTAAAGACTCGGAAGGTAAACCGTTTGACGTCCAACAGATAGTCAGTGAAAAACTAACTCAGATGATGCAAAGAATATTAGGTGCTGGAAACTACGAAGCACTCACTGCTAAACTGGCATCTTATAGTCGTGTCTACCAATCAGCTGCTAACTTAGCTGATTTAACCTTCAGTCTGTTTGATTCAGCTAGAAACATCGCAGAGGCTTCGGCTACTAATACAGGTAAGATAGGTAACGCTCTCAGGGAAGCTGGAGCGGTTTACGAAGATGCCTATGAAGAGATGTCCGAAAAATACAGTCCTCAGAACAGAGCAATGCGTAAGCTGTCGGGTCTGACTGAGAATGTAGAGGAGTTCACAGAAAAGGCAGACAGAATAGGCGAGGTAAGTAGTGAGGTAGTTGAAATCAGAGAGAGCTTTGCAGAGCTACAGTCAGAAAGAGAGGTGCTAAAGAATGAGGTTAACACCGCCTTAGATCTCAAGAAAGAAGAGAAAGACTTGGCTAAGGAAGATGTTCAGACTAAAACAGATGTTAACGACATTGACTTTGACCCCGCTCTAGCTGAAGACAACTAAAATAACCTAAAAACACCAACGAGTTTATAGGCATTTCCAGAAAGCGTTGTACACTTCGTTGTACGTTTTTTAGATATGCCTACCTACCTCTTCACCCAAACACCATCTTTTACCGCATAAGCTTCTAACTTCCGTTTGATTATTTTCCCCCTGGGTTTTTGAATACCGTGTCGCCACAGCTTGACCTTCCATTCACTTTGTCCCGTTATGGCTGCGATACGTTCATCATTCAAATACTTCGCATTTTCGTCTTGCTGTAAAGCCTTAATCTTGTCTAGTTCAGACTCTAAATACGCTACTTGCTCTTCTAACTCCTTTGTCCTCTCCAGTACCTGTACTGCTAGCTTATTAGCAGCCATAATGCCGTCTTCTGCTACAAGCCTCCACGCATCGAAGTCTCGATCCTCCATCAGACTCTTTGGTGTCTCGTCAATAATCCCAGCACCTTTCTTAACCAGAGCCTCTAAAGCTTCAGATCTAGTCATCCTATGTTTGTCCGCATACTCGCTTATCAGTTCCTCTTCTGTAATATCGAAGTATCCCGCGATCGCCGTCTTATTCTCTTCCATAGCTTTGTCTCTCAGCTTCTACTGTTAAGCAATTATGTACTAAGTTTACTGTTTCACCTTCTGCTTCTATTGCTCTTAAAAACAGTCACGAAACACCCTAATCAGCGATGGTTACAAAATGGCTCGAAGCCGAAGAAAGTCAAGTGCTTGACCGCAGGTTTTTGAGGTACGAGAAACACTTTACGTTCGCAGGTGAAGAGGTATAATGCCATCGCTTGCTGATTGGGTTTGACTCAATACGCTTAATCTGAGATGCTATTCTTGCAAAGAGAATAATCTTGTACTTTATTAAATTAAAGCTAACCTTGATTTGTAAGCACCTCTTTGCACCCAAAGGTGCAGACAAACAATAAAAAAGACTCCTGTTAGAGAGCCTCTTTTTGATAAGCATATTGGTTTAATATATACCTAGTCCAGTAATGCACCTATAGTAGCGCAAGAATCCCTTCCTTGTCCTTCTGGTAGACGATTGACAGTATTTTAGCTGATATCTCTTTGTCTTCAGGAGAGGCAGCGCAGAGCCTCTTAACAGAAGCTAGTGCAGTAACGAAGTCAATAGCATTCTGGTTGGAGTTAAGTAACAAATCGATAGTTGTCTGCGTTGATTGTCTTTTCTTGTAGACGGATTCATTCATCTGTACTGTATGTCCCATCGATTGCGCTCTAACTTCTTGAGGTATCCCCGCCTGTATCCCGTTGATATTAGCCAAGTGCCGTAAAGCGTGTGTCTGGGTAAAAGGAGCATTCCACTTAAGTAGTTTTTTATAAGCACTTTTGTTGTAATAATTTGCCTTAGCTCTATCGCTACCATTCTGTACGCCAATTTCTGGTAGCAAAGGATTTTTAATATCTAGCAAGTCTATTAGGTTAGGATAGGCAGGCGGAATATTAGGACGCGCTATTCTGTAGCCTGTTTTAGTTGTAGTTTTAGTCGCGGTGAAACCAGATACAACTATTAGGTTGTTTGTGTTAGTAGCATCTGATAAGGACGGAATTATCACGCCGTCTTCTGTTTCAAAAGGAGTATACAAGTTAGATATTGCGAATACTTCATGAATTCTTAGTCCATAGATTATCTGTGTAGAAAAAACCCACAGCCAAGCTTTTCTTACGTCTATTCGAGCATTTGAACGAAGCTTGCTGCTAACTCCAAGCACTCTGTCTTTCCATTCCAAAAAGCTTTGTAATGTTATATTCTGAAGCTTTTTGTACTCAACTTGCATTACATCTATTTCGTCTAATTGGTCGATTAACGCTCGGTTATGGGCAAGCCTACATAAACGCTTCATAGAAGAAACGACACCTTTAAAAGTTTTTGTACCTTTCTTCTGTCTATCGATGACTTTTTGAATGTCAGCTAGGTTAAGCGTTTTATGGGTTGGAAGATATTTGTAAAATCTGCCGTAGGTATCATGCCAGCTTGACTGGTCACTAGGATTATCTTTATCCCTTTTCCTTTTTGTTCTACTAGGTCTATCCCAAAAGTCATCCTCTACCTTTTTGATCGCTTCACCAAAAGTCAGCCTGTCATCAGCTAACTGAGACTCCTGTTTAATTTCTTTGTCGTACCACTGCCAGAATTCTGCTTCGGAAGCTAAGTTTTTTAACGCCTCCGCTACTTTGTTAGATTTTTTAAGAGCCTCTACCATCCCGTGGTAAATGTACAGCCACAGGCATAAGGCTTTCTAGCTGTATTAGGAGTCTTAAACTGCAAGTAGATGTTTTGACCTTTGCGAGTCATACCTACACCTCTAGGCGTTTGCTTCTGGTATCTACTGAAGTCAGATAATAAAGTCTCGTATCCTATCTCGTCTGTGTAATCCTTACTCATTTCTTACTCACTTTGCTTGCAATGGTTAACGAGTAAGCGTTTGAGAGAACGCTATTGCGCTGGTTAGTCGGTCTACTGGGAGTTCAAGTCTCCCTACCCCCACTCGACATAAAGTCTTTTGTTGAAAAGGATTTAAGACTGTCAGGTTAGATGACATTATTTTGTTAAGACGACAAATAATTAGTGAATGTACATTTGTATCCCCTTAATTTGCTTTTTAAACGAGTTATCGTAGAATAACAAAAATGAATGGCTTGCTAGTTGCCGCTAACAAGCCAAAGACAATTAAGACCAACCTAAGTTTGTTTTACTTTTTCTTC